>NZ_BNBM01000001.1 GCF_014655715.1 Streptomyces lanatus
AGGTTATGGAGTCGCCCAACGGCATGACCCGCAAGGGCGTGGTGGGGGCGGCGGAGGCAGGCGCCACACCTGCCGCCGTCACCCCGAGCGCGGCAGCGGCAAGCGTGATCAGGGGTAGGGCCCAAGACTTTCTCACGGAGTTTCCTCTCCTTTGCGAGTGACTGCTGAATCAACGGGGCTGATCGCCGCCCGG
Source organism: Streptomyces lanatus (assembly GCF_014655715.1). GTDB lineage: Bacteria > Actinomycetota > Actinomycetes > Streptomycetales > Streptomycetaceae > Streptomyces > Streptomyces lanatus. Next base: position 194 of record NZ_BNBM01000001.1, read on the forward strand.
CCGTACCACCGGCTCGCTGACCATCCACGGCCCGCGCGCCTGGTCGGGCATCAGGCGGGCTCCCCGTACTGCACGCCGCGTCCGTTGGTGGAGACGTAGACCCGGCCGTACACGCGCGGGTCGCCGGTGATGGCGGCGCCGATCCAGCCCCACTGGTGCCGGTCGTCGTTGATCCGCACCCAGGTCCTCGCCTCGTCGTCGGAGCGGTGGACGGCGTTGAAGCTCTCGATGGCGCCGACCATGTAGATCGCCGGGTAGGAAGCGCCCTTGGCGGCCTTGCCGAAGCCCAGGGTGTGGGAGGCGTGGCAGCTGCTGACCTTGGCGAAGGTCGCGCCTCCGTCGGTGGAGCGGTACAGCCCGTTGCCCTTGAGGCTGAGCCACAGGTCGCCGGTGCGGCCCGGGGCAGCCGTCAGCTGGAACTCGCTGTCGCCCGTGCTCAGGCCGGTGGCCCGCGCGGTGAAGGTCTTGCCGCTGTCGGTGCTGGCGAACAGCGTGCCGGTCGTGGTGTCGTAGGCGTAGATGCGGGTCGCGTCGAGGGGGTCCGCGATCGGGGCGGCGCCCTTCGGGAAGGAGGCGACCTCGGACCAGGTGGCGCCGTTGTCGGCCGAGCGGTATCCGGGGTTCGCCGTGCCGAAGGACCACAGCAGCACGCTGCCGTCGGCGTTGGTGGCGATCGGCCCCGGCGCGTCCTTGGCGACGGCGGGCTGCGCCTCGAAGGGGGCCCAGGTCTTGCCGCCGTCGTTCGAGTAGGCGCCGTTGCCGTCGTTGCCCCAGCCCGCCCGGACCACGTACGACGGCTTGGCCGCGGCCAGCGACAGGCCGGTGCAGGTGCCGAACACCGGGTTCGACGCCATGCCGCGCGACGGCGACGCCGTGAGCCGCTCGTGGTACATCACACCGATGTCCCCGGACCCGCTGAGCAGGTGCGCCTCACCGGTCGGCGGCGAGACCAGCTGGCGGATGGACGCCTCCTCCAGGCCTCGGATCTGCGGGGCCCAGTGCTTGAGGTCGCGGGTGCCGTAGAGGGTCGCGCCGGTGCCGTAGACGATGTGCTTGGAGTCGTACGGGTCGAGGGCGAGGGCCTGGATCCACCAGCCGAACTTGGGCTTGTCCCCGCCCCACTTGAGGTAGGGGGTCTCGGAGACGTCGAGGACCGCGTTGTCCTTCAGGGACGTCCAGGTGCGGCCGCCGTTGGTGGAGCGGAAGACGGTGTCGATCTCGGCCCACCGGTTGTTCGTGGATACGACGAGCGTACCGGGGCAGCGGGCGTCGACGGCGACACCGCCGTAGCCGAAGGTGTCGGGCTGGCCGTCCGTCGCCGTTCCGCCCGGCTTCACCGGGGTGACATCGGTCCACTTGCCGTTGACGGTACGCAGTTTGTGGACGCTGCCGTCCGACTGGCCGTTGGGGCCGGGCGCGTTGCCGTACGTCACGTACAACTCGCGCGTGTGGCGGTCGTACGCGGCACGGATCGGCACCTTGGCGGCGGTGCCGGTCGGCCGGCCCGGGACGGGCTCCCAGGTCGTACCGTCGGCGGTGCGGTAGAGGTTGGGCCGTTCGGCGGTGCCGTCCGAGTCGCCCCAGCCGGCGTAGACGCTGCGGCCTGCGGCGACCAGGAAAGTGATGCCCTGGCCGGTGGCCACGGGGTCGGCCGGGAAATCCGCGGTCCGCCAAGTGGCGCCCCGGTCGGTCGACTTGAGCAGCCCGTCGTGCCGGGTGCCGAGCCACAGGGTGTCACTGTCGCGCGGATCGACGAGCAGCCGCTCACCGCAGCCACGCCCGTCCTCATTGCCGCCGAGCTTCACGGTGAGGTCGGTGCGCTTCCAGGTGGCACCGCGGTCCTCGGAGCGCAGCACGGCACCGTTGCCGGCCCAGGACTGCGTGTACGCGCCGAGGGCCAGGTAGAGCCGGTTCGGGTGGGCGGGGTCGACGGCGATGGCCTCGACGCCGAGCAGGTTCCAGTCGTCCCAGCCGAGGTGGTCGGTCAGCGGGATCCAGCGGTCGGTCCGGTCGTCCCAGCGGTAGGCGCCGCCGATGTCCGTGCGGGCGTAGGCGAGTCCGCGGCAGGAGGGGTGGAAGAGGACGCCGGTGACGAATCCGGTGCCGCCCTGGACGGCGTTGCGCCAGCGGTACGCCTGGCCGGCGGCAGTCGGCCCGGCGGCGTACGCGCGACCGGCGAGGGACGGAAGGGTGGTGAGGGCGGCGGCGGCCGCCGTCCCCGCAAGGACGGTTCTTCTGCTGGGCTGGGATGTGCGCATGACATACCTCGTTCTGGAAGCGGGGGTGCGAATACCTGCCTCGGGGCGGGACTGCTTCGATATGCGGCTCCGCCGCGTGGGCGCGACCAGCCACAACGAAGCGGCAGGCAGCAGACAACCGGTGGTCCTACGGCGAGACCTTCCTTCGAGGGCGTCAGCCCTTCACCGCGCCGGTCAACATGCCCTTCTTGAAGTGCCGCTGGACGAACGGCGAGGCCACCGCGACGGGGATCAGCGCAAGAACCATGACGGCCATCTGCAGTCCCAGCGCGGACAGCTGTCCGGTGCGGACCGCCTGCTGGAGGCCGGTGGGGGCCTCGGTGTTCTTCTGGACCAGCTGGATGAGCACGTTCTGCAGCGGCATCATCTGCTGGTCGGTGAGATAGATGGACGCGTTGAACCAGGCACTCCAGTACCCGACCGCGTAGAACAGGGAGATGACGGCCAGCACGGCCCGCGACAGCGGCATGATGATGGTCAGCAGAATCCGCAGGTCACTGGCCCCGTCGATGCGGGCGGACTCGGGGAGTTCCGGCGAGATCCCCATGAAGAACGCCCGCAGGACAAGGATGTTGAAGACACTGACCGCACTCGGCAGGATCAGCGACAGGTAGGTGTCGGTGAGGCCCAGCGACTGCACCAGAAGGTACGTCGGGATGAGCCCGGCGCCGAAGAACATCGTCGCCATCATGGTCATCAGGAAGAACCGGTGGCCCAGACTGCCCGGCCGGGACAGGCCGTAGGCCGCGAGCACCGACACCGCCATCGAGAACAGCGTGCCGACGAGCGTGACGCCGACCGAGACCATGATCGCCCGGCTGACCTGGCCGCCGCTGAGCAGCTCCGTGTAGTTGACGAAGGTGATGCCCTGAGGGATCACGACGAGACCGCCGACCTGGTCGATCACCGGCTTCGGGGAGAGGCTGGTGACGATCACGATCCACAGCGGACCGAGCACGCCCAGGCAGCAGAGCATGACGAAGCCGGTCTTGGCGGTGAGTCCGGCCTTGCTCGGCGGCTCCTCCCACACCGGACGGGCGGGAGCCTTCAGGCTGCGGATGAGCTGCGTGTTGAGGCTCACTTCTGGTACACCCCCTGCTCGCCGAGCAGGTGCGCGACCTTGTTCGCACCCAGGACGAGACACACTCCGATGACTCCCTTGACGAGGCCGACCGCGGCGGCGTAGCTGAAGTCGCCGTTCTGGATACCCATGTTCCACACGTAGGTGTCGAGGACCTCGCTGGCTCCCGCGCCCACCGCGTACCGCTGGAGCAGGAACTGCTCGAACCCGACGCTCAGCGCGTCACCCACCCTGAGGACCAGCAACAGCGCGATCACCGGGCGCAGCGCGGGCAGCGTGACGTGCCACATGCGGCGCCAGCGTCCGGCGCCGTCCATGGCGGCGGCCTCGTACAGATCGGTGCTGACGGCGGACAGGGCCGCGAGGAAGACGATGATCCCCCAGCCGGCGTCCTTCCACACGGCCTGCCCGATGACCAGAAACTTGAAGAGGTCCGCATCGGTCATCAGGTCGAAGCCGCTCCACCCGTGCTTCTCCAGGGTCTGCGCGATGATGCCCGCGCCACCGAGGATCTGCTGGAACACGGTGACCACGAGGACCCAGGAGAAGAAGTGCGGCAGATACATGATCGCCTGCGCCACGGCTCGCACCCGGGGCCGGATCACGCTGTTGATGACCAGCGCGAGGGCGATGGGGACCGGGAAGAAGAACACCAGTTGGAGCACGAACAGAACGATGGTGTTCTTCGTGGCGCTCCAGAACAGCGGGTCGTCGAGCATCCGCGAGAACTGCTCCACGCCCACCCAGGGGCTGTGGAAGATCGCCGTGGTGCCGTTGCCGGCGACGTACGGGTCGTACTCCTGGAAGGCGACGACGTTGCCGAGCAGCGGAACGTAGTTGAAGAGCAGGAGCAGGACGATGACGGGCAGAGTCATCAGGATGAGCGCGCGGTCGCGGCGCAGCCGGATCCGGAAGGGAACCTTGCCCGCCTTGCCCGCCCTGCTCGTCCTGCGTGGCACCCGATCCTTCGCCGCCGCTGCGGAGACCGCGGCCATCGGCTCCTCGACAGCCGCGGGGGGACGAGTCCCGTCCGGCCTGCTCCTGGCCGTGAGGGACATCAGTTGCCACTGCCGTTCTTGTCGAGGAGTTCCTTGTACCAGTCGCGCAGCTTGTCGCCACCGGAGGACTTCCAGGTGGAGATGGCCTCCTGCACATCGGACAGCTTCTTGTGACCCCGCACATAGTCGAGCTCCAACTGCTCGAACTGACTCCGCAGGTTGGCATAGCGGCTGGGCTCGACGATGTTCATGCCGTAGGTGGACGTCTTCTTCATGAAGACACCCATCCGCTGCTGCCACTCGACCTGCCTGCGGGCGATGTCGGGCAAGTCGGGATGGGCGAAGTAGGCAGCCGGGGCAGCCAGCATCGGCCAGGCGTTGATCACCTCGGAGTTGCCTCGGTCGTTCTTGACCGGGACGCCGTCCTTGACGGTGTAGTGGGTGCCCTCGACGCCGTAGTCGACGAGCATCCGCTCCTTGGTGCCGTAGGGCGCGGCCGCGAAGTTGGCGGCGGCCAGCGCGTTCTCGATCGTCTCGTTCGAGGCGCCCTTGCGGATCAGCGACCAGATGGTGGCGGGCTGAGAGGCCCACAGCGTCGGGTCGCCGCCGTCGGCGCCGAAGTAGTCCATGGCGTCGATCTCGAAGTCCGGTTTGGACTGGGCCTGTTCGGCGGTCTTGCCGTACCAGGCGGACATGTCGCTGTTGAAGACCAGGATCTGTCCGGAGGTGAACCGCTGGCTCGGGTCGCCGGAGCGCGCCTTGTCGTCGGGATGGACCACGCCGGCGTCGAACAGCTTACGGACCCACTCCAGGGCCTCGAGGAACGCGGGCTCCTCGATGCGGTAGGTCAGCTTGCCGTCGTCCCCGATGTTCCAGCCGAGCGTCCCGGCGGGGCGGACGCCGAAGACGCCGGCCGAACTCCAGCTCATGTCGGCGCAGGCGTACACCTTGGCCTTGGCGCTGGTGACGTCCTTGGCCCAACTGAGGAACTCCTCGGGAGACTTGGGGACGGACCACCCCTTCTCGTCGAAGATGTCCTTGCGGTAGTACGGCACGATGAAGCCCGCGGGGGCGGCAGGCATCGGAAGGCCGCGCAGCGCGCCGCCGAAGATGGACATGCGCCAGGCGTCGGAGGGGATCGCGGCCAGGTTCGGGTACTTCTTGACCTTGTCGCCCGCCAGGTAGGGGCCGAGGTCCATGAACTTCGCGGTGACCGCGTTCGGGATCTTGCCGCCCAGCTCCCAGCTCGGCACGACCACCATGTCGGGTATGGAACTGGAGGCGAGGACGGCGCCGAGCTTCTCGCCGTAGGTGGTGCCGTCCTGGTTCTGCCAGGTGATCTTGGTGCCCGCCGCGGCGTCGAGCGCCGTGTAGTAGGCGTTTCCGGGCTTCGGCGGGGTGCCCCAGAACGGGGACATGATCCGGAAGGGAGCGCCGGTGCCGAGCTTGTCCGGGACCGAGGTGGCGAGGGCGGCGAGATCGTCCTTGCCGGTGTAGCCCGCCGCCGAACCGTTCTTCGACGGCAGATCCGGCTGGGCGACCGTGCTGGCGACGTACGTCGGGAGCAGCTTGTCGGCGGCCTTGCCCGAGGTGGCGCCCTCGCGCGACTCACTGTCCGACCCGCCGCACGCGGCGAGCAGCGGCATCCCACCGGCCACGGCCGCGGTGGCGACCGCTGTGGAGGCGAGGAAGCTTCTCCGGCTGGGTCCTGACGAGATGGAGACGGCGTTCGGCGTCATTGCGTCAACCCTTCATGGCGCACCTGGACACCCGGCGGGTGCCGTCGACTGTGGTGTCGTGACTGGAACCGGCTGAGCTGAGAGCGGACATCCCATTACTGTGACGTAATGTGCAGTCGAAGCGCTTCGATGTGGCAGTGAGATTAAGTGAACCCTGAGGGGCGCACAAGGGTCGCTTCAAAGATTCCTACAAGGCACTGGAGAAGGCCCACCATGTGCCCTGCTTACTGAACCCTCTTGATCTTTTGACACTCTTCCAGTGCCCTGCCAGGCATCGAAGCGCTTCGAAAGACTCTCCGCTCCATCCCAAAGGAATCCCATGTGCCTGCCAGCACGCCGCGAAATGATGGGATCCCTGCATCAGTTCACGCCCTCCGTCGAGCGCCTGGGCATCGCGGCGTTCCGCACCGGCCAGGAGGCCCTGCACTGCATCGCCTGGATGGGCCGGGCCACCGTTTGCGATGCGCGCCCGGTGTTCCCCACCTTGGTCAGGTTGTCGGCCGCCGGCAGTGCGAACGCCTTCAACCGCAGGTAGCCGCCGCGTTCGGTCAACGACCAAAGATCCGCACGCGGGTGGGAGTACCACCCCACTGGCCTTGCCGAACCGCCTGCGCGGCCGGAGCGCGAGCTTCGGACTGCGGTGGTCGATGATCCGGTCGGCGGCGGACTTGGGGGCGCCGAACAGCGGGGCGAGCTGACGCAACGTCAAGTTCGTGCGCCGGTACGCCGTGCCCAGCAGGATGCGGTCCTCCAGCGGCAGGCTCCACGGCCGCCCGCGCCGGGACTCGTCCCCGATCTCACGGCGCACCATGGTCACTAACTTGCCGGAACAGCGCGGGCTCAACTCGGTGAACGGGGCTGTCCAGGACGGCTCCGACGCCGTGATCACACCAGCCACACCGAGATCATTTCAGTGACCGCGAGCTGACCTGTCAGACTCGCTACCCGAGGGCCTTGGCGTACCAGTGATCCGCCCTGCCATGGCCTTCGTACGGCGTTGTCTCCTCGTATCCGTACCGCGCGTACAAAGCCCGTGCCTCAGTGAGTTGGGTGTTGGTCTCGCACACGATCCGGGCAGCGCCCAGCCTCCTGGCAGACTCCTCGACGGCGAGCAGCAGACCCCGGCCCAATCCCGCACCCCGCCCAGCGGGGCGCACGTACATCCGCTTGAGCTCCGCAGTCTTCGGGGTGCAGCCCAGCAGCCTCAGCCCCGCGCAGCCCAGCAACTCACCCCTGTCGTTGCGTGCGACGAGAAACTCGCCGTCGGGCGGGCTGAGGTCATGGTGCGGGTCCTTGGCAAGCACCGTGCGAAGCTCTGCCTCCGTCGCCGAGCGTCCCAGCACCCGCCGCCCCATCTCCGTGAAGTACTGCCGCATCACCTCGTCCACAGCCGCACCAGTGACGGGCTCGGGCTTGATGGTCCAGCTAGACATGCAGGCCATGGTCTCGGACCCACCGCAAGCCGTCCACCGTTATGTCGCCAGGCACAAGAACCACGGGCCACAACCAGAGATCGATACGGGACAGCCTTTAGCGGTGCGTTCCCCATGGCGTTGCGTGTTGGTGAGAAATTGTGAGACGAGGGCCTCAGAAACGATCAAGGGCCTCGCTCCACCGAAGTGAAACAAGGCCCTGACCTGCGATGACAGTCCATCGAACTGTCGGGACGACAGGATTTGAACCTGCGACCCCTTGACCCCCAGTCAAGTGCGCTACCAAGCTGCGCCACGTCCCGGTGCGTGTCCCGCGGAGAACCGCGTGATCGCGCGAACAGCACTTTACCTCACGTGGACGACCGCACCGAAGCGGGCGGCGTCCGGTGCGGGGACGGGGCGATGGACAATCGGGGGTATGGGCAGCACATCGTCAGGAGAGCAGGCGGCGGCGCGGGACCGGGACACCGAGGGGCGGGCGCGCAACGCACGGCCCCGGGACGGGCTCGGGCGGCCGCTGCCGTACGGCGCGGACGGTGTCGAGCGGCAACCCGAGGGTGTCGTCCGCACCCCGGAGCAGACCGTCGCGGAGGCACAGGAGCTGCTGGACGCGGGGAAGCCGTTCCATGCGCACGAGGTCTTCGAGGACGCGTGGAAGTCGGGGCCGGAGGAGGAGCGGGCCCTGTGGCGGGGGCTCGCCCAGCTCGCCGTGGGGCTCACGCACTCGGCGCGGGGGAATGTGACCGGCGGCGTGAGGTTGCTGCGGCGCGGCGCCGGGGCCATGGAGGAATGGGCGGCCGGGGGTGGGGGACCGCGGCCGTACGGGATGGACATCGCGGGGCTGGTGTCGTGGGCTCGGGAGCGGGCGGGGATTGTGGAGGACGGGGGCGGGGCGACCGTGGACGCGCGGGAGCGGGCGCCGAGGCTACGGGCGTAGGGGCCCTGTCAACGGCCCCTTCCCGGACGCGGTGGTCGCGTTGTCAGTGGCGTGGGGCAGACTCTGGGCGTGCGAAAGATTCATGTCATCGGGATCGGGGCGGGCGACCCCGAGCAGCTGACGCTTCAGGCGGTCAGGGCGCTGCGGAGTACGGACGTGTTCTTCATCCTCGACAAGGGCGAGGTGAAGGCGGACCTCACGGGGCTGCGCCGGGACATGCTGGACGCGCACATACCCGAGGGGACGTACCGGGTGGTGGCGGCCCGGGATCCCGACCGGGACCGGTCGGCCGGGGGGAGCGCCTACTCCCCCGCCGTCGGGGACTGGCGCAGTGCCCGCGCCGGGATCTATGAGCGACTGATCGCCGAGGAGCTGGGCGAGGACGAGACCGGCGCGTTCCTTGTGTGGGGTGATCCCGCGCTGTACGACAGCACGCTCGGGATCCTGGAAGAGGTGCTGGACAACGGCGCCGTGGAGTTCGAGTACGACGTCGTGCCCGGCATCAGCAGTGTCTCGGCGCTCGTCGCCCGGCACCGGACGGGGCTCAACCGGGTGGCGCGGCCGGTGCAGATCACCACGGGACGGCGGCTGGCCGAGGGGTTCCCGGAGGGCGTGGACGACGTGGTCGTGATGCTCGACGCCCACCAGACCTTCCGGGAGTACGCCGACCAGGACATCGAGATCTTCTGGGGCGCCTACATCGGCACTCCGGACGAGATCCTCGCCTCGGGTCCGATCGCCGAGGCCGCGCCCCGCATCGAGCGGCTGCGCGCCGAGGCGCGGGAGCGCAAGGGCTGGATCATGGACACATATCTGCTGCGCCGGAATCCGAAGGAGCGGTAGAAACACCGTCTGGAAGCGGGCCTGCGGCACACCCGAGCGGACCGTTCCCGCATGCGCCGCCGGTCGGCCGCTGTGATCGTGGCCCCGTGACGCTCGCCGAGGAATCCGCCCCGACTGCAGCCTCCCAGCCGCCCGTCCTCGACCGGCGCCGTCGGAACATCGTCTTCGTGACGATCATGCTGGGGATGCTGCTCGCGGCCCTCGACCAGACGATCGTGGGCACCGCGCTGCCGACGATCGTGTCGGATCTGGGCGGGGCCGAGCACATGTCCTGGGTGGTCACGTCGTATCTGCTCGCCGAGACGGTGTCGACGGCCCTGGTCGGCAAGTTCGGTGATCTCTTCGGCCGCAAGATCGTCTTCCAGGTCTCGGCGATCGTGTTCATCACGGGCTCGTTCCTGTGCGGTCTGGCCTCCAACATGACGCTGCTGATCGTGTGGCGGGCGATGCAGGGCGTCGGGGCCGGCGGGCTGATGGTGACGGCGATGGCGCTGATCGCGGACGTCATCCCGCTGCGGGAGCGCGGCAAGTACCAGGGTGCGATCGGCGCGGTGTTCGGTGTGGCGACGGTGATCGGGCCGCTGCTCGGCGGGCTGTTCACCGACCATCTGACCTGGCGCTGGGCGTTCTACGTCAATGTGCCGATCGCGATCCTCGTCGTCTTCGCGGCGGCCCGGACCATCCCGGTCGTGAAGTCGGCGGCCCGGCCCCTCATCGACTATCTGGGCATCGGGCTCGTCGCGGTCGGCGCCAGCGCGCTGATCCTGGCGACGAGCTGGGGCGGCAACGAGTACGCGTGGGGCTCCGGCACCATCATCGCGCTGTTCGTCGGCGGTGCCCTCGCGCTCGGGCTGTTCTGCTGGGCGGAGACACGGGCGGCCGAACCGATGCTGCCCATGCGGCTGTTCGCCAACCCGGTCTTCTCGGTCTGCTCCGTCCTCAGCTTCATCGTCGGCTTCGCGATGCTGGGCGCGATGACCTATCTGCCGACCTATCTGCAGTACGTCGACGGCGATTCCGCCACGGTCTCCGGCGTGCGGACGCTGCCGATGGTGGCCGGTCTGCTCATCGCCTCGGTCTTCAGCGGCAACGTGGTCAGCAAGACGGGGAAGTACCGGGTCTTCCCGATCGTCGGCTCCCTGGTGATGGCCGTCGGACTGTTCCTGATGTCCCTCATGGGGCCGTCGAGCGGCGCCTGGCTGGAATCGCTGTACATGTTCGTGCTCGGCACCGGCATCGGGCTGTGCATGCAGGTCCTGACGATCGCCGTGCAGAACACCGTCGACTACACCGACCTCGGTACGGCGACCTCCGGTGTCACCTTCTTCCGTACGCTGGGCAGCTCGTTCGGGACGGCCGTCTTCGGCACGATCTACACCAATACGCTCACGCCGAACCTCGCCGACGGGGTCGCGGCGGCGGCCAGGGCGGGCAGCGGGCTCGATCCGGCCGCCATCGAGCGGGCCGCGACCAGCCCCGAGGGCCTGAACCGGCTGCCGCCGGAGGTCGCAGCGCCCATCGTCGAGGCGTACGCCGACACGCTCCAGACCGTGTTCCTGTGGACGGTGCCGGTCGCGGCCCTCGGCTTCGTGGTCGCGCTGTTCCTCAAGCAGGTGCCGCTGCGCGACAGTGCGCGCCTGGGGTCCACCGACCTGGGCGACGGGTTCGCGTCACCGCACGACGCCAACGCCCAGCGGGTGCTGGAGGCGTCCGTAGGGAAGATCATCAGCGGTGCGGGTGCCGATACCGCCCGCCGTATCTTCACCGCCTCCGACACCCGCCTCGACGTGGCCGGCGCCTGGGCGGTGATGCAGGTCGAGATCCTGACGATCCTGGTCGGCCACGCGAGCCTCGGCCTGATCGCGGCCCGTCGCCATGTGCCGCCCGAGGTACTGCTCCCCGTGTTCGACCGGATGGTCGCCGAGGGCTATCTCACCCGCGATGGTTCCCTCCTCTCCCACACCGAGGCGGGGGCCCGCGAGGCCCGGATCATCGGCACGGCCTGGGCCTCCTGGCTGGAGGAACGCGTCCACGCCGATATCGGCCGCCCACCGGGCACCGACCTGCGCGGCGCCGTCCATACGATCGCCAAGCGCCTGCTGGTCGAGGACCTCGACGAAGGGTTGACCGGCCGGGTGAAGGAGCCCGCGCTCAGCGAGGCGCGCTGACACCCGTACCGAGACCGAGCCGCCCCAACACCCCCGCCACATCCGGCGCCGCGTCCACGCCCTCCGGGAGCGGTGGACGGCGTACGAGCACGACCGGCAGGGCCAGTTGACGGGCGGCCGTGAGTTTGGCGGAGGTCGCGTCCGCGCCGCTGTCCTTGGTGACCAGGACGTCGATCGCGTGCGTACGCATCAGGTCCAGCTCGTCGTCGGGGGTGAACGGGCCGCGCGCCAGGAGCACTTCGGTGTGCGGGGGCATGGGTGGCTCGGGGGTTTCGACGGAGCGTACGACGAAATGCAGGTCCGTCAGGTGGGCGAAGGCCGCGAGGCCCAGGCGGCCGGTGGTCAGGAGGACACGGTGGCCGAGCCTCGGCAGCAGGGCCGCGGCCTCCTCCAGCGAGGCGGCCTCGTGCCAGCGGTCGCCGGGGCCGGGGCGCCAGCCGGGGCGGCGCAGGACCACCGTCGGGACGCCGGTCGCCCGCGCGGCGCGCACCGCGTTCGCCGTGATCGATTCCGCGAAGGGGTGCGTGGCATCGACCAGGAAGTCGACATGCTCGGCGCGCAGCCAGTCGGCCAGTCCCTCCACACCGCCGAAGCCCCCGATGCGTACGTCCCCTTCGACCGCGCCCGGCCGTGACACGCGCCCCGCGAGCGAGGTGGTGACGCGGAGGCCGGGGTGCGCGGTCAGCGCGGCGGCGAGTTCACGGGCCTCGGTGGTGCCGCCGAGGATCAGTATGTGGCGGGGGGACATGTGGCGAGCGTACGAGGTGGGGTCGGGATGAGTGGTGTGCGCCCCCACACACACGCATGCCGTTACGGCCGTACCCCCACACACGCCGACCGTGCCCGCACGGGCACATGTGGTGCCCGCATACATCGCTACCCGTGCCCGTGAGGGCTCCCTCCCGTGCCCGTTCCTGTTCGACCCGGCGAACACTATGAACACAACGACCGGACCGTGGTCCCTCGCCCCGCCCGCTCCCTAGCATCGCCGCGCACGGCTCGACGACGCGCCGACGAGGACGAGGAGCAGCGTCTTGGACTGGACGAGAACCAACGCAGTGATCCGCAGGTCTGTCCCCACGCCCGCACAGCGCCGCACCACACTGGCCGCCCTGCTCGCCGGAGCCCTGGCCGTGGGCATCCTCGTCGGCGCCTCCAACGCCCGGGGAGAGACGGCGGGTCCGGCCCCCGCCGACTGTCCCGCCGACCTCGTCGGCAAGGCCGACTGCTACACCGGCCGGGACGCGAACGGCGCCTACTACGCGCTCGCCGTACCGAACGACTGGAACGGCTCCCTGGTCGTGCACGCCCACGGCGGCCCCGATCTCGGCGCGGATTCCGACCCGGCCCGCAGCCTCGACGACATGGGCCGCTGGTCGGTGATGGTGAAGGAGGGCTACGCCTGGGCGGGTTCGTCGTACCGCCGGGGCGGCTACGGGACGCGGATGGCCGCCGCCGACACCGAGAGCGTGCGCCGGCTGTTCGTCGAGGAGTTCGGCAAGCCGCGGCGGACGTATGTGCACGGCCAGTCGTGGGGCGGGAACGTCGCCGCGAAGGTCGTGGAGACCTACGGCCGCGAGACCAGGGTGTACGACGGGGCGCTGCTCACCAACGGCGTCCTGGGCGGGGGCTCGCGCGGGTACGACTACCGCGTCGACCTGCGTGTCGTCTACCAGTACTACTGCGGCAACCACCCGCGTCCGACCGAGCCGCAGTACCCGCTGTGGCAGGGCCTGCGGGCGGGCTCGACCATGACGTCCGCGGGGCTGCGCGCCCGGCTCCAGGAGTGCACCGGGTACGCGTCGCAGCCGGCCGAGCGGACCGCCCTGCAGCAGCGCAACCTCGACGACATCCTGGCGGTCACGCACATCCCCGAGCGGACGCTGGAGTCGCATCTGCGGTTCGCGACGTTCACGTTCCGGGACATCGTGCACGAGCGGCTCGGGGACCGGAATCCCTTCGGCAACGAGGGCGTGCGCTACTCCGGGTCGCACGACGACGCGGCGCTCAACGCCGGTGTCGAGCGGTTCGCCCCCGACCCCACGGCCGTACGGGATCTGTCGTACGACAGTGATCTCACCGGCAAGGTGTCGATCCCGGTGCTGACGCTGCACGCCATCGACGACCCGACCGCGTTCATGGAGCACGAGGCGGCCTACCGGGCCACGCTCAAGGGGGCCGGGCGGGACGGGCACCTGGTGCAGACGTTCACTCGGGAGCACGAGCACAGTGAGCTGAGCGACGCCGAGTACGCCACGTCGATCGCGGCCCTGGACACATGGGTGCGCAAGGGGAAGAAGCCCACCGCGTCGTCGGTCGCGGCGTCCTGCGGCGGCTTCGACGAGACGTACGGCACGGGCTGCTTCTACGACCCGGGCTTCCGTCCGGGTCCGTACGCCTCGCGTGTCGAGCCGCGGCCGGGCGGGCTGGACTGGCCGGCCATGACGGCCGAGCAGGAGCGGGCCTGGAGCAGGATCGACGGTGTGGGCATAGCTCCCTGAGCGGGGTCAGCGCAGCAGCAGCTGGAGGCCGCCCACGACCGTCGCCGCGATCACCAGCTGCTCGAAGAGCCGCTGGTTGATCCGGTCCACGGCCCATTTGCCGAGCGCTGCTCCGGGCACGACGAAGATCACGAGTGCCGCGTCCAGCAGGAGGGAGCGGCCGTCGATCAGGCCGAGCCCGGCGCTGAAGGGCACCTTGGAGACGTTGACGATGAGGAAGAAGAAGGCGGAGGTGCCGAGGAAGCCGAGCTTTCGGAAGCCGGCCGACAGCAGGTACATCGACATCACCGGGCCGCCCGCGTTGGCGACCATGGTGGTGAAGCCGCCGAGGACGCCGTAGGAGCGGGCCTTGACCCGGCCGGACCTGGTGGTGACCGAGTCCGGCTCGTCCTCCTTGTCCGCGATGCGGCGCCGCCAGACCGTCACGGCCGCCATCATCAGCAGGATCGCGCCGATCGACGTACGGACGATCTGGTCGTCGGCCCAGACCAGGAACAGGGTGCCGAAGACCACTCCGGCGGCGACCGCGGGGAACAGCCGCCACAGGGTGGGCCAGTGGGCGTGCCGTCGATAGGTGAGGACGGCGAGCACGTCGCCGGCGATCAGGACCGGCAGCAGGACGCCGGTGGAGGCGCGGGCGGGCAGGACGGCGGCGAAGATCGCCAGGCTGACCGTGTTGGCCCCGCTCACGGCGGTCTTCGAGAAGCCGACGAGCAGGGCCGCGAAGGCGAGCGCGGCGAACTCCCAGCCTGTTATGTGCCAAAGAGTCATCGTGTCCATGCGGAGACCGATGCTATGTGCAGACAACAGGTACCGGTAAGGACCGTCTCGCCAGTTGGGAGATTGCTAGTGCCGTTCCACCAGCACCGCACTTCCCTGCCCCACACCTACACACATCGTCGCCAGTCCCCGCTCCGCGCCGGTCCGGCGCATGCGGTGCAGCAGTGTCGTGAGGATCCGTGCGCCGGAGCAGCCCAGCGGATGGCCGAGCGCGATGGCGCCGCCGCTGGGGTTGACCAGCTCGGGGTCGATGCCGAGTTCGTCCACGCAGGCGAGTGCCTGGGCCGCGAACGCCTCGTTGAACTCGGCCTCCTGGATGTCGCCGATCGTCCAGTCGGCGCGGGCCAGGGCCTTGCGGGTGGCGGGGACCGGGCCGATGCCCATCACGTCGGGGTGGACACCGGCGGAGGCGCCGGCGACATAGTGGCCGAGGGATTCCAGGCCCAGTTCGTTCAGGGCCTCCTCGCTGACCAGCAGGAGCCCTGCGGCGCCGTCGTTCATCGGCGAGGCGTTGCCCGCGGTGACGGTGCCGCCGGCCCGGAAGACCGGCTTCAGCCGGGACAGCTTCTCGTACGAGGTGTCCTCGCGGATGCATTCGTCGCTGTCGACGAGCACCCCGTCCGGGCGCGTCACCGGCAGGAGCTCGTCGTCGAAGTGGCCGTTCTTGCGGGCCTCGGCGGCCCGTTGGTGGCTGCGCAGCGCGAACTCGTCCTGCCGTTCGCGGGCGACGCCGTGGCGCTCGGCGACCTCCTCGGCCGTCTCGCCCATGGCCAGCAGGCCGTGGAGGTCCTTCATCGCCGGGTTGACCAGGCGCCAGCCGAGCCGGGTGTCGTAGGTGTCCATGCGGTGCGGCAGGGCCTCGTCGGGGCGGGGCAGGACGAAGGGGGCGCGGCTCATGGACTCGGAGCCGCCGGCGAGCAGGATGTCGGCCTCGCCGGCCGCGATGGTGCGGGCGGCCGTGGTCACTGCCTCCAGGCCGGAGGCGCACAGGCGGTTGACCGTGGCGCCCGGCACGGACTCCGGGAGGCCGGCGAGCAGCGCGGCCATGCGGGCGACGTTGCGGTTGTCCTCGCCTGCCTGGTTGGCGGCGCCCCAGTAGACGTCGTCGATACGGGCAGGATCGAGTGCGGGGACGTCGGCGACGAGGCCCCGGATCACGGCTGCGGCGAGGTCGTCGGGCCGTACCGAGGACAGTGCTCCGCGCAGCTTGCCGATGGGGGTGCGGCGGGCGGCCGCGAAGTGGACGGGACGCACGACAGGACTCCTGACCGGGCCGTATGGAACGGCATCCAATTAATTAGCACCGCTAGTTTTGGACTATAGACCGACTCGGCGCACCCTGGAAAGATCCCCAGCGGACCCGCACCGACACACCCGCCCCGCAGCCGGAGGAGCCATGACCGAGACCCGCGAGCACATCCTCGACGGCAGCCGGGGGTCGATCGCCGTCCGTGAATGGCCGCACCCCAGGCCCCGCTACATCGCGCTCGTCGCCCACGGCTACGGCGAGCACATCGGCCGGTACGCGGAGGTGGCCGAGGTGCTGGTCGGGCATGGCGCGGCCGTGTTCGGGCCGGATCACCTCGGTCATGGGCGGTCGGCGGGCGAGCGCGTGGTGATCGATGACATGGAGGATGTGGTCGCCGATCTGCACGCCGTCGCCGGCCTGGCCCGAACCACGCATCCGGAGGTGCCGGTCGTGCTGGTCGGGCACTCGATGGGCGGACTCCTCGCAGCGCGGTACGCACAGCTGTACGGCGACGAGCTCGCCGCCCTGGTGCTGTCCGGGCCCGTGATCGGCGACTGGCAGCTGCCCGCGCGGCTGCTCGCCCTCGACACGATCCCCGACACCCCCATCAGTCCGGCCGCCCTCTCCCGGGATCCCGAGGTGCGGACGGCGTACGCCGGGGATCCGCTGGTCTGGCACGGGTCGATGAAACGGCCGACGCTCCAGGCGTACGCAAGGATGCTGGACACCGTGTCCAAGGGCGGTGACATCGGACGGCTGCCGCTGCTGTGGCTGCACGGTGACGACGACCGGCTGGTCCCGCTCGCCGGGAGCCGCGTCGGGATCGAGGAGCTGCGTGGGAGCGATTTCACCGAGCGCGTCTACGCGGGGGCGCGGCACGAGGTGTTCCACGAGACGAACAAGGCGGTCGTCCTCGCGGATCTGATCCACTTCCTGGACGACGTGTTCGCACACTGAGACAGGTCGCGTTTGCACCGCTTCGCCCCTGGGCACCCGCGCCCGCATGGAGCGGTTGCCCAGGCCGCACCGCTCCTCATCGGCCATGACCAAGCCAGAAGCCAGAAGGAGGAGCTCGCCATGACCGTGGTCAAGAGCACGCTTCCGGAACCGGCTCGCCGGGTCGCCGGGGACGCCCTGCAGAGCACGCTCGTCGATCTTCTCGGACTCTCACTGATCGGGAAGCAGGCGCACTGGAACATCGTGGGTCCGCGGTTCCGGTCGATCCATCTCCAGCTCGACGAGGTGGTCTCGGCGGCCCGCTCGTTCGCCGACACGGTCGCCGAGCGCTCCGCCGCGCTCGGAGTGCCGCCCGACGGCCGGCCTGAGACCATCGCCGCGGCCTACACACTGCCCGGTCCGAAGGAGGGCTGGGTGCGCGACGGCGAGGTCGTCCAGTTGATCGCGGACACCCTGGAGACGGCCATCGGGCGACTGCGCGAACGGATCACCGCCACCGCCGAGCCCGACCCGGTGACGCAGGACCTGCTGATCGCCATCACGAGTGAGCTGGAGAAGCAGCGCTGGATGTTCGACGCCGAGAACTGGCCGCGCGGCGAGTGACCCGGCCGTACCGCAAGAGCCGTACCCGCGGAGAAAGGGCACACCGTGACCGACGCCCTCGAACTCGACGCGCTGTGGGAGGACTTCCACCGCGTGGTGAACATGACCTCGCAGGAGCTGGCCACCTGGCTGCGGGTCAGCGACGCGGACGAGGAGACCGAGCCGCTGCCCGACCAGGCCGGCCCGCCGATCGGCCAGCATGTCCTCGCGATCCTCCAGAAGCGGCGCACGGACCTCACGGACGACGACATCCGAGTCATGTACGACGTCGTGGACACCGTCACGGCCGAGGCCGACCTGGAGAACGAGCCGGAGGCCGAGGCCGAACAGACGCGCCGTCGCCATCAGTTGATGACGATCGGCCACGATCCGCTCAGGCCGTGAGGGACGGCCCCGGCCGCCTTCCTCAGCCCAGCAACCACCCACCGTCCACGGCGAGTTCGACCCCGTTGACCGACCGGTTGCGCAGCAGGAACTCCACCGCGTCCACGACGTCGGCCATGGTGGCGAGCCGTCCGCCGGGCGTCCTGGCGCGCAGCCCGGCCAGTACCTCCTCGGGTTTACCCGCCCAGTACGGGCTGTCCCCGACGACCCCGGGATGCACGGCGTTGACCCGCACGGGCGCCAGCTCCACGACGAGGGTGTTCACCACTCCGTGCACGCCCGCGTTGACGGTCGCCACGGTCGTCGCCCCCGGGTAGGGGCGTTCCTTGGCCTGGCCGCCGAACAGCACGATCGCGCTGTCGGCGTGCAGCCGTGGGCCGAGGGCGTGCACGACCTCGGTGTAGCCGACCAGCTTGAGCGTGACGAGACGCAGCGCGGCCTCGATGTCGTAGTCGGCGACCCGGTTCTCGTCCCGTGAGATGCCGGCGATCACCAGATGGTCCACGGGTCCGACGTCGGCCAGCGCGGCGGCGATCTCCCGTGGCCGGGAGAGATCGAGGGCCAGGCCCCGGGCGCCGAACTCCTTCGCCACCGTGTCGGAGCGATGCGCGTCCCGGCCGGTCAGCACCACCTCGTCGCCCCGTCCCGCGCGCATTCGGGCGAACTCACGGCCGATCCCGGATGTCCCGCCGACGACGACCACACTGCTCATGAGTCCAGGGCCTCCCTCAGATAGTCCCAGTCCCGGGTGAAGCGGTAGGAGTGCCGCGGCGGTGGCTGCGGTGCCTGGGTCTCCAGCCAACGCACCGGCCCGTCCCCCGCGTTGGAGAACCCGTGCACACATCCGGCACCGGCCCAGGCGACGTCGCCGGGCCCTAGCCGGTACCGCTCGCCGTCGAAGGTGGCGTCGACCAGGCCCTCGACGATCAGATACGTCTCCTCGAAGGGGTGGTCGTGCGTGCCCGCGACGCCGTCCGGCGCGTACTGCACCATGAACATGGTCGAGGCGACCGCGCCGAGATCGCTGTCCACCATCATCTTCACGGTGATCCCGCTGTAGACGAGCAGCGCGGTCCGCATGCTCGCCGACACCGCGAGCAGGTCCTGCGCCTGCTTGCCGACATCCATCTGCGCGGGCTCGAAGTGCCCGAAGGACCGGGTGCGCGGATCGCGGACGTCGATACGGACGGGGTCCTGCTCGGGGAGCGGGGGCACGGCCTGGGTGTCGTACCCGTAGCGGGCCCGCGGCACCGGCGCGAGCATGTCGGCCCAGCGCCCGCCTGTGCCGCCGGCACCGCGCCAGGCGTGCGGGACGCCGGTCGGCAGCAGGCCGTAGTCGCCCTCTTCGAGGAGGTACGAGCCGTCCGGCACATCGAGGATCACGGCCCCGTCGAGGATGTGGAAGCTCTCCTCGTACGAATGCACATGCGCGTCGACCCATCCGTCGGGCCGTATCTCGCACAGGCCGAAGCCGGTGTGCGCACTGCCGTCCGCCTCCCCCACCAACTCCCGCCGCCGGTGGCCGAGTTCGTCGTACGGCGGCTGCGGGACTTCGGCGGCGAGCCGCACCAGGTGTCGGGTCATGCGGAGCCCTTCGCCTCCTTCGCGGCCAGCAGCCGGTCGCGGGACTCCTGGACCAGTCGCCGGGCGCGGTCGACATCGGCGACGAGACGGCCGTCGCGCTTGTGGATCACGCCGTCGACGATGACGGTCTCGACGTTGGAGACATCCGCCGAGAGGGTCACGGCCGCGGCGGCGTCGTGCACGGGCGCGACATTGAGCGCGGTGGCGTCGATGGCGACGACGTCGGCGCGCTTGCCGGGGGTCAGGGAGCCGGTGCGGTCCTCCAGGCCGGCGACATGGGCGCCGTTGCGGGTGGCCGTCTCCAACATCTGACGTGCCGTCAGCATGGTGTCGGGCACCGGCATGTTGGCCTTCCAGCAGTCGGCGTTGACCCGGGCGCGCTCGGCGGCGAAGGCCGCGCGGATCTGGGTGAACATGTCGCCGGGCACGGTGGTGACGACGTCGATGCTGAGCGAGGGCCGCAGGCCGTACTCGATCGCCTTCATCACGGGCGGCCAGCCGTGCCCCATCTGCAGCTCCACCTGGGGCGCGATCGACACGGTGCCGCCGCTGTCGGCGACCATCCGCCACTCGTCCTCGTGGAAGTAGCAGCAGTGGACGTAGGTCGTGTCGGGGCCGAGGAGCCCCAGGTCGTTGAGCTGCCTGACCATGCCGAAGCGGCCCGCGAGGCGGCCCATCGCCACATGCACGGTGATCGGGATGTCCAGCTCACGGGCGAGGGCCCATTCGGCGGTGACGACGTCGTTGACACAGAAGCCGGGGCCTCGGGTGGCCAGGCCCATGGTCAGCAGGCCGTCGTCGGAGGAGAAGTAGGTGCCGCGGATCCGCCGTACGTCGTCGCCCGGAATGACGATCTTGCTCTCGAACCAGTAGTCGGCGAGGGAGGTGTTGGCGCTGCCATAGGCGTACTGGGCGCGGATGCCGCTCTCCTTGAGGCCCCGGATCGCGGCGTCCGGATGCTCGGGCGTGTTGTTGATGTGGGACCAGTCGACGAGCGTGGTGATGCCGGCGTTCAGGCACTCCAGGGCGCCCGCGAGGTTGGCCGCGTACACGTCCTCGGGGGTGTACAGCGGGGCGAAGGTGTCGAGGATGTCGACGAAGTAGTCGTCCAGGGTGGCATCGGGGGCGACATTGCGGATGGACGCCTCCCAGGTGTGGCGGTGAGTGTCGACGAAGCCGGGGATCACGATCCGGCCGGTCATGTCGAGCACTTCCGCGTCGGCGCTGATCTCGGGCCGCACCGCCGCGATCCTCCCGTCCTCGATGAGGACGTCCCCCTGGGGCAGCTCCCCGATGTCGGGGTCCATCGACAGTACGTGGCCCGCTCGCAGGAGTATCCGTTCGGTCATCGCCCTTCCTCCCATGGGGTGTTCAGTAGGCGGCGAGTCCGCGAACGGTCGCCATGACCTTCTCTACGGTGGGGATCACCCGCTCCTCCAGCGCGTCGGCGAACGGCAGCGGGACACACTCCCCCGCCACCCGCCGCACCGGCGCGTCCAGCAGCGCGAACCCCTCGTCGGCGACGACCGAGACGAGTGTCGCGCCCCAGCCGCCCTGGTACGGGTTCTCCTCGACGGTGACGAGCCGCGAGGTCCGCCCGAGCGAGGTCAGTACGGTGGTGACGTCGAGCGGCACCAGACAGCGCAGGTCGACGACCTCCGCCTCGATGCCCTCGCCGGACAGCAGTTCGGCGGCCTTCAGCGCGACCGGCACCATCGAGGCCAGCGCCACGAGGGTGACGTCGGCGCCCTCGCGGACGACGGCGGCCCGGCCCAGCTCGACGACATGGCCGGGCGGCGGGGGCGCGCCCTTCGATGCGAGGAGCCCCTTGTGCTCGAAGAAGACGACCGGGTCGTCGCTGCGGATCGCCGCCGCCATCATGCCGATCACATCGGCGGGGGTGGCCGGTGCGGCGATCTTCAGGCCGGGCACGGTGAGCGCCCAGTTCTCCGTGGCCTGGGAGTGCTGGGCGCCGAAGCCGAGCCCGCCGCCGTTGGCGGTGCGCACCACGAGCGGGACGGTGACCTGACCGCCCGTCATGTACCGCACCTTCGGGATCTCGTTGGCGAGGTAGTCCCAGCAGCAGGCCAGGAAGTCGGAGAACATGATCTCGGCGACGGGCCGCATCCCGGTCATCGCGGCGCCCATGGCGGCCCCCACGATGGCCTGTTCGGAGATGGGCGTGTCCCACACCCGCTCGGATCCGAACTCCTTGAACAGCCCCGCGGTCGTCTTGAACACCCCGCCCGCCTCGCCGATGTCCTCGCCCAGACACACGACGGACGGATCGCGCCGCATCTCCCGCGCGATGCCCTCGGCGACCGCCTCCCGGTAGCTGATCACGTCCGCCACGCCGCACCTCCGTCGGCCCATACGTCGGTCAGCGCCTCGTCCGGATCGGCGGCCGGGGCGGCCTTCGCGGCCTCAACTGCCTTCTGCACGACCGCTGTTGCTCGCTCGTCGGCCTCGGTGACCGTCTCCTGCGGTACACCGAGCTCGACGAGCCGCCCCCGCGCCAGGTCCAGCGGGTCGTGCTTCAGCCAGCGTTCGACCTCCTCGGCCGGACGGTAGGTCGCCGGGTCGGCGCGGCTGTGCCCGAAGTGCCGGTAGGTCTGTGCCTCAAGCAGTGCGGGCCCGTCTCCTGCCCGGGCCCGCGCCGCGAGGCGGGCCACCGCCTCCTGGACGGCGACGACGTCGTTGCCGTCCACGACCTCGCCCTCGATGCCGTAGGCCGGCGCCCGGTCGGCGGCGGGCCGGGCCACGGCCGTGACGTCGGCGATCGGCGTGTACTCCATGTACAGGTTGTTCTCGCAGACGAACAGCACCGGCAGCTTCCATACGGCGGCCAGGTTGAGCGCCTCGTGGAAGGCGCCGATGTTGGTGGCGCCGTCCCCGAAGAAGGCGACGGCGATCTGGTCGGTGCCCCGCAGCCGGGCCGACCAGGCGGCGCCGGCCGCCATCGGGAGGTGGGCGCCGACGATGGCGTAGGAGCCGAGCATGCCGGTGGACGCCTTGGTGAGGTGCATGGAGCCGCCCTTGGCCCTGCACAGTCCCGTGGCCCGGCTCATGAGTTCGGCGAGGCACTCCTCGGGGGTGGCGCCCCTGGCCATCGCATGGTGGTGGCCCCTATAGGTGGCGAACACATAGTCGTCGGGGCGCAGGGCGGCGCTCGCGCCCACCGCGATGGCCTCGTGTCCGGCGGCGAGATGGGTGGTGCCCTTCACCAGGCCCTGAAGGAACAGGTCGTGGGCTGCCTTCTCCGTACGGCGGATGACGGCCATCTGCTCGTAGGCGGCGAGGAGTTCGGCCGGTTCCATCAGGACGTCCCGGTGTTGAGGTGGGACTGCGATTCGCGGCGGGTATTGAGCTCGCCGCCGACCGTCCAGTACTTGCGGCCCGCGACCAGCAGTTCCTCGGCCGGGAACTTGGTGATGACCTCGCAGCCGTCTGCGGTGACGACGACCTCCTCCTCGATGCGGGCGGCGGACCAGCCGTCGGCGGCGGGCCAGTAGGTCTCCAGGGCGAACACCATGCCCTCTTCGAGGACTTCCGGATGGTCGAGGGAGACCAGCCGGCTGAAGATGGGCTTCTCCCAGATGGACAGGCCCACGCCATGGCCGTACTGCAAGGCGAACGCGGCCGTCTCGTCGGCGAAGCCGAACTCCTCGGCGCGCGGCCACACTTGGACGATGTCGGCGGTGGTGGCGCCGGGGCGGACGAGGGCGATGGCCCGGTCCATGTACTCACGGCAGCGGACGTACGCGTCGCGCTGGGCGCCGGAGGCGCTGCCCACCGCGAAGGTGCGGTAGTAGCAGGTGCGGTAGCCGAGGTGGCTGTGCAGGATGTCGAAGAAGGCGGGGTCGCCGGGGCGGATCAGACGGTCGCTGTAGACATGCGGATGCGGGGAGCAGCGCTCGCCGGAGATCGCGTTGACGCCCTCGACGTACTCGCTGCCGAGGTCGTACAGGACCTTGCTGACCACGCCGACGCATTCGTTCTCGCGCACGCCAGGGCGCAGATAGCCGTACAGCTCTTCGTACGCGGCGTCGACCATCGCGCAGGCCTGGGTGAGCAGGCCGATCTCGTCCGGGGTCTTGATGCGGCGGGCCTCCAGGAAGACCTGCTGGCCGTCGACGACGTCGATGCCCTCGGCGCGCAGGGCGGTGAGGATCGGCATCTCGGCCACGTCGATGCCGAGCGGCTCACCGGCCAGGCCGTGCTCGCGCAGCACGGTGGCGATCTTCGAGGCGACGTCCTCGGCGATTCCCGCGTCCGGGTGGAAGGCGCCGCGCAGGGTGGAGATGCCGGCGCGGGCGCCGGTGGGCGGGCCGCCCTTGCCGTCGCTGTAGTCGAGCCACGGGTTGTACAGCTGGTGGTGGCGGGCGGCGGAACCGAAGTCCCAGACGATCGGCTCACCGCCGCGGACCAGCAGGGCGAAGCGGATCAGCTTGTCCATCGCCCAGGTACCGATGTGCGTGGCGGTCATGTAGCGGATGTTGGCGAAGTCGAAGCTGAGCACCGCGCCGAGCTCGGAGCGGTTCAGGGTCTCGTTCAGTCGGGCCAGCCGCTGTCTGCGCAGCCGGTCGAGGTCGATGCGCTCTTCCCAGTCGACGGCATTGGGTCCGAATGTGCGGATCGCCATGGCGACCACCCCCACTTCGGAGTCAACGACTGTCCAGGGCGGGTGTCAAGTGTCACTGAACATCTCACCGGCCGTCCCCGAACATCTCGGTGGACACGAACCAGGTACCGATGGCCGGTACGTCTCCATCGTTGCGGTAGCGGTGCGGGGTCGTCGACTCGAAGCAGACCGAGTCGCCCGGGCGCAGCGTGTACTCGTCGAAACCGAGGGTGAGGATCAGCTCGCCCGAGGTCAGGTGGCCGTACTCGGTACCGGTGTGGCGCATGAGGCCACCGGAGCTGGAGGAGGCGCCGCCCGGCCGGTAGGTCACCTGGAGGAAGTCGACGTGGGTGCCCGGAACATGGCCGAGACGCTCCCATACGACACCCGAGTCCAGCTCCAGCACCTCCCGCCGGTCCGGCGTGACCAGCGGGCCGATGCGGCGGCCGGGGTCGGCGGCGAAGGCGGCCAGGGCGTGCGGGACGGTGCCGGAGGCCGCCGCCACGAGGGGCGCGGCATCGGCCTCGCCCGTCTCGAAGAGGGACTCGACGGAGATGCCGAGGGCCGTCGTGATGGCGTAGAGGGTGCTGACCGAGGGCTGGCTCTTGCCGTTCTCGATCTGTGAGACGAGGCTCGCCGACACACCGATCTCACGGGCGAGCGCCCGCAGGCTCGTCCCATGGGCGAGGCGCGCCTGCCGGATGCGCGCGCCGACGGGTGGGACGGCGGCGGGGGGCATGGGGCGGCTCCTCTCCGGCACGGGAGACGGCACTGCACAGGGGGCGGCAGTGTTCGTTCTCATTGAACAGACGCTCTCATTGAACAGCGAAGGGAGCCCGAAAGGTACCGGTCCCGGAAATCGGCCGGGTCAGCCCTTCCGCGGCGGAAACACCGCCCGCACCTCCCAGCCCACGCCACCGCGCGGCCCTGCGTGCAGTTCGCCGCCCAGTGCCGTCACCCGTTCCTTCAGACCGACGAGCCCGAAGCCACCGCCGTGCGCGGCGGCCGGAAGCTGGGCGCCGCCCCGGCCGTCGTCCGCGACCGACACCTCCAGGCACCCGATCTCGTCCCGCAGCCGGACCTCGATGTGCGTGGCGTCGCCGGCATGGCGGCGGATGTTGGTGAGCGCCTCCTGCACCACCCGGAACGCGGCGGCCTGCACCTCATGCGGAAGGTCGTCGCTGACAGCCGCGTCGCGGCGCAGCGTGACCCGCTGGACCGGGCTCGCGAAGCCGTCCGCCAGCTCCGCGATGCCCGCGAGATCGCCCACCGGGCGCCGGTCGGCCGCCTCCTCCCCGGTGTCGCGCAGCACGCCGACGGTGCGGCGCATCGAGGCGAGGGCCTCGGTGGCCGCCCGTTCGATACCGGCCAGGACCGGGTCGAGTTCCTGCGGCTGGGTCCGCGCCATCATCCGGGCCATCTGCGTCTGCACGAGGATCCCGGTGACATGGTGGGCGACGAAGTCGTGCAGGTCGGCGGCGATGGCGACGCGTTCGGAGCGCCGGGTCTCACTGACGGCGACCGTCCGCCGGTAGTCCAGGGTGCGCAGATAGGCGGCGAGTCCGGCGACCGTGCCGACCAGGAGCAGACCGACCACGATGAAGGTCAGCGCTTCGTCGTTCCACGTCCCCACATACCGGATCGGCAGCAGCATCAGCGCGACCACGTCGAGAACGCCGCACGTCACGGCCCACGGCGGCGGACAGTGCCGTACCGCGACGAACAGCAGGCACAGCAGGATCACGACCTCGCCGGGGCCGAACATGGTCCCCGAGCCGGCCACCAGCGCGCCCGCCGTGAAGAGGATCGAGACGAGGGCGAACGTGATGGTGCGCACCTGCGGGGTGAGCCACTCGGGCCGCCGCCCGGCCGGCCACAGTACGGCGGCCAGGCCCACGAGCAGCAGGGCCAGCGTCGGCCAGACGGGGTCCGCCGTCGGCAGGACGCTCGTCCCGTCGGCGCCCGCGTAGAGGATGTCGACGACACAGGCGGCGAGCAGGAGGCCGACGCCGAAGCCTCCGGCACAGCCACGGGGGGACACGGACTTCATGTCGATCACGGTAGGCGAGGCCGCGCACGTCCGGATCGGCCGATCGGCCGAGGGGCCGGGCCGGAACGCCGACCTTATGGCCGAGGCGCGCGGCCGGGCCCGCGGGCGAGCGTGGTGTCGCACCCTCACCGTCGCATCCTCACCACGGACACCAGGAGCACTCGATGCAGCGCAGCAAGTTCGCCGTCGGAGTCGTCGGCGGAGCGACCGCCGTGGTCGCGCTCGGCGGCCTCGGCACCTATCTGCTCTCCGGCACCGAGTCGACCAGCGGCCTGGACAAGGACAGCACCGTGTCGGTGGACGGCCACCGGGCACTCGCCGCGAACATCGTCGCGGGCCGCACCGAGAACAAGTACCACCCGCTGCCCTGGGTCGGCACCAAGGTCTCCGGCGTCACCTGCCCGACCGGCCTGAAGGCCGTGACCGGCGCGAGCATCACCTGCACCGGCAAGAAGAGCGACGGCGAGGTCGTACGCATCCCTGTCCGAGTCACCAAGGCCGACGAGGACAGCGTGACCTGGAAGTTCGAGCGCTGACAACGGCAGACCGCGGCCACGCACACCCCGGCCCCGCCCCCCTGAGGCATGATCGAGCCATGACCACCCCACCCCCGTCCGGGGCGCCCATCCGCGTCCTCATCGCCGACGACCAGGAGATGGTCCGCACCGGATTCCGCTTCTTCCTCAACGCGCAGCCCGACATGACCGTGGTCGCCGAGGCCGCCGACGGTAAGGAGGCGGTGGCGCTGGCGCGGCGGGAGCGGCCGGATGTGTGTCTGCTGGACATCCGGATGCCGAAGCTGGACGGTCTGGAGGCGACGCGGCTGCTGGCGGGACCCGATGTGGCGGACCCGATGCGGGTGGTCGTGGTGACCACCTTCGACCTCGACGAATATGTGTACGGCGCGCTGCGCGGCGGCGCTTGCGGGTTTCTGCTGAAGGACTCCGGGCCCACCCTCCTCGCTGAGGCGGTCCGGGCCGCGGCGGCCGGTGACTCGCTGGTCTCTCCGTCGATCACCGTCCGGCTGCTCAAGCACGTCACCGCCCCACAGCCCACGGCCCCCGCCCCGGCCCCGGTGAGGCCCGCCGCGCCGACGGAGCCCCTCACCGATCGTGAGACCGACGTGGTCCGTCTGGTCGCCCTGGGCCGTACGAACGCGGAGATCGCCGCCGAGCTGTATGTCTCCCTGTCCACGGTCAAGACGCATCTGTCCAGCGTCCAGTTGAAGCTGTCCGCCCGGAACCGCGTGGAGATCGCCGCCTGGGCCTGGCAGAGCGGATACGGGCAGCCCGGCGGGTGACGGCCGGACCCGGCCGGCGGTGCTCACTCGAACGGTCCGGCGCGGCTGGTGGCCCGTCAGATCCGGTGGTGGCCTGGGGACACGCGTCACGTCTACAGGAGGCAGCCCAGATGACCCGTCGCCCGTCCCGACCCGTCCGTGTGCTCTGCTCGGCCCTGGCCGCCGGTGCGCTGCTGACCACCGCCGCCTGCTCGGACGGCGACGGTGAGGACGTCTCTCAGGCCGGTGCCGTCGCCCGGCAGACGCCGACCGCCTCGCCCACCGCCACGCTCACCGAGGCCGGCGCGCAGACCGCGCTGATCACCGCGGCGGACATCGAGGACGACTGGACGCAGGTGAAGGGCTCCGAGGTCGCCAACTGGCACGACACCCTGATCATCGGCACCGTAGACGCCGACGACTTCCTCACCGGCAAGACGGACGCCGCCGACTGCCAGCGGCTGATGGACGGCCTCTACACCGACCAGTTGCTGGGCAAGCCGTCCGGGGCGTCGGCGCTGCGCGGCTTCCAGCAGGACGAGTCCCGACTGCTGTACCAGGTCGCCGCGTACGAGCGGACCGACCCGGAGGAGTCCCTGGCCTGGCTGAAGACCCTGCCGCAGGAGTGCGACCAGTTCACCATGACCAACGCGGGTCAGCAGAGCACGGTCCAGGTCATCGAGACCTCGCTGCCCGACGTCGGTGACGACCGCGCCGGCCTGCGCATCACGGTGCAGGGTCAGGCGCACGGCGAACCGACCACCCTCACCGAGGACGTCGCCGCCGTACGCGTCGGCACCGACGCGATCACCGTCACGGCGGGCGGCCTCGAAGGGGACGAGCACGACTCGGTCGAGCAGGCGGTGAAGCTCGGCACCCAGCGCCTCCAGGACGTCCTGGCCGGGAAGTCGCCCGCCTCGACCCCCAGCGAGATCGAGTAGCGCGGCCCGTCCTTCCTCCGCACCTGCCAACGGCCGTACCTCCTCCGTCGATTGCCGATTCCGGGGACAGCGTGATCAACGGAGCGGCACAATGGCGACGATGACCGGTTTCGGTCGTTCGTGCGAGGAGAGGACGAGTCGTGAGTGATGGCCACACCCCGTCGGGCGGGCCGGCGAGACTGAACACCGGTGTGGCGCACAACGCGCGGGTGTGGAACTACTGGATCGGCGGCAAGGACAACTACGAGGTCGACCAGCAGGTCGGCGAGCATGTCGCCGGGATGTTCCCGATCATCCGGGACATCGCCCGCGCGGACCGTGAGTTCCTCGGCCGTGCCGTGCGCTTCGTGGCCGAGGAGCGCGGCATACGGCAGTTCCTGGACATCGGCACCGGGCTGCCGACGGCGGACAACACCCACGAGATCGCCCAGCGCGTCGCACCCGACTCGCGGATCGTGTACGTCGACAACGACCCGATCGTGCTGGTGCACGCCCGCACACTGCTGACCGGCACCCATGAGGGCGTCACCGCGTACATCGACGCCGATGTACACGACCCGGACGCCATCGTCGAACGCGCCGGGCAGACCCTGGACTTCGACAAGCCGGTCGCGGTGATGATGCTGGGCATCCTCAACTTCGTCCTGGACTACGACAAGGCCCGCGAGATCGTCCGGCGCGTCATGACCGCCGTCCCCTCCGGCAGCCTCCTGGTGCTGACGCACCCGACGTTCGACTCCGAGCTCGGCGGCGAGGGCCAGATCCCGGCGATGGAGTTCTGGAACGAGAACGCCACGCCGCCGATCACCGCCCGCGCCGGCGCCGACATCGCCGCGTTCTTCGAGGGCCTGGAGCTGCTGGAGCCGGGGATGGTGTCCTGCTCGCAGTGGCACGCCCCCGACTCTCCCACGCCGGTGCCGCAGTACGGCGCGGTCGCCGTGAAACCCTGAGCCGACAGGGACCACACGGACCGGCGCCCGACCGGGCCGAGCTCGTCGAGGAGACCGTATGACCACCCTTGCCGACCCCGTCCCGGGAGGGCGGCCCGGTGATGTCGAGCGGGCCGGCGCGCTGAGCGGCGAGCTGGCCGGGCGGGGCGTGCACGGGATCGTGCTGGCCTATGTCGACACCGCGGGCATCGGCCGGGTGAAGACGATCCCGACGGCGAAGCTGGCGTCGGCGGCGGCGTGGGGCGTGGGGATGTCGCCGGTGTTCGACACGTTCCTCGCGAACGACTCCATCGTCACCACCGACGTCCTCGGCTCCCCGGACGGCGATCTGCGTCTCTACCCCGATCTGGACCAGCTGGTGGAGCTGGCCGCGCAGCCGGGCTGGGCGTGGGCGCCGGTCGACCGGATCACCCAGGAGGGCGAGCGGCATCCCGGATGCTCCCGTACCTTTCTGCGGCGGACCGTCCAGGAGGCCGCCGCACACCAGGAGATCACCTTCAAGGCGGCCGTCGAGATCGAATGGGCGGTCGCCCGACCGCCCGACGCCGACGGCGCGTTCGTCCCGGCGGTCACCGGTCCGGCGTACGGCGCCACCCGTCAGGTCGAGTTGAGCGACTGCGCGGCCGAACTGCTCGCGGCGCTCGCGCGGCAGGGCGTGGACGTCGACCAGTTCCATCCCGAGTACGCGGCCGGGCAGTTCGAGCTGTCGGTGGCCGCCCTCGACCCGGTGGCGGCGGCCGACCGCAGTGTGCTGGTGCGCCAGACGATCCGGGCGGTGGCCCGGCGCCATGGCCTCGCGGTGTCCTTCGCCCCGGCGGTGTCCGGGCAGGGCGTGGGCAACGGCGGCCACATCCACCTCTCCGCCTGGCGCGACGGCGTGAACCTGCACGCGGGCGGTGACCGCCGCCACGGTATGCGACCCGAGGCCGAGTCCATCGCGGCCGGTGTGCTCGGCCATCTCCCCGCCCTGACGGCGGTGACCGCGCCGAGCCCGGCGAGCTATCTGCGGCTCAAACCGTCGCAGTGGGCCGGGGTGTTCACCGCATGGGGCCGGGAGACGAGGGAGGCGGGACTGCGGGTGATCACCGGCATGGCGGGGCACCGGGACCAGGCCGCCAACCTGGAGGTCAAGCCGGTGGACCTCGCGGCCAACCCGTATCTCGCCCTGGGCTGTCTGATCGCCGCGGGGCTGGACGGACTCGCGAAGGGCGCGCGGCTGCCCCAGGAGATCACGGGCGACCCGGCGCATCTCAGTGACGCCGAAGGAGTACGCCGACTGCCGACCTCCCTGGGCGAGGCCGTCGAGGAGTTCCGCACCTGTCGGCCGCTGCGGGCCGCGCTGGGCCCGGTGCTCGCCGATGCCGTGATCGCCGTACGGCAGGGCGAGATCGGCGCGGTCGCCGGGCTGGACGACGACCAAGTGGCCGCGGCCTACCGTTGGAAGTACTGACATGAATGCCACCGGTCCGGTCCACGAGGCCCTCGCGGCGCTGCCGCTGACGGACCATCACTGCCACGGGATCGTCACCGCGGACCTGGACCTGCCGGGCTTCGAGTCCCTGCTCACCGAGGGCGAGCCCTGGCCCGGCGTCTCCCCCTTCGACACGCCGCTCGGCATCGCCGTACGCCGCCACTGCGCACCCCTGCTGGACCTGCCGCGTCACGCCTCCCCCGACGCCTATCTGACCCGGCGTGCGGAACTGGGCGGGCCGGAGGTGAACCGGCGCTTCCTCACCGCCGCCGCGACCGACACTTTCTGCGTCGACACCGGGTACACGCCCCACCCGATCACCACGCCCCGGGAACTGGCGGCGACCGCCGACGCGACCGCGTACGAGGTCGTACGGCTGGAGTCGGTCGCGGAGCAGCTGGCATCCACGGGCGTGGAACCGGACGCGTACCCGGACGCCTTCCGCACGGCCGCCGAGGAGGCCGTACGGCGTCCCGGTGTGGTGGCCGTGAAGTCGGTGGCCGCCTATCGCACCGGCTTCGACCTGGACCCGGCGCGCCCCTCGGACACGCTGGTCGCCGCGGCGGCCCGGCAATGGTCGGCGCACGGCGGACGGCTGGCCGACCCGGTGCTGGTACGGCATCTGCTGTGGACGGCGGTCGATCTGGGCCTGCCCCTCCAGCTCCACACCGGTTTCGGCGACGACGACATCCGGCTGCACCGGGCGGACCCCGCCCTCCTCACGGACTGGCTGCGTCTCATCAGGGGCACGATCCCCGTCGTGCTGCTGCACTGCTGGCCGTACCAGCGCCAGGCCGCCTATCTGGCCGCGGTCTTCGAGCAGGTGTATCTGGATGTGGGCCTCACCCTGCACCATGTCGGCCCGGCGCGCTCCCGGGCGATCCTGGCCGAGGCCTTGGAGATCACCCCGTTCCGCAAACTGCTGTACAGCTCCGACGCCTACGGTCTGGCCGAGTTGTACCGGCTCGGCGCACTGGCGTTCCGTCGCGGCCTGGGCGAACTGCTCCAGGAGCGGGTGGACGCCGACGAGCTGGGCCTGCCGGACGCGCTGCGGATCGCCGCGTGGGCGGCCGGCGACAATGCCCGCCGCCTCTATGGACTCACCGCACCCGAACCCGGCCGAGCCCCGGACTCCGCCCCCGCTACCCGTCCCGCCCCCGACACCCGTCCGCACCGCGACTGAGTGTTCGCGATCCTGGAAAGTATGATCAAGCAATGTCTGACATGACCGAAACCACGCCCGGCTGGCTGAGCAGCGACGACCTGGAGCAGGCACGCGCCCGCATGCCGATCCTGTACGTCGAGGCCGTGCCCGTGCGCGTCGACGACAGCGGCGAGGTCACCAGCATCGGCCTGCTGCTGCGCATCGGACCGGACGGAACGGTCAGCCGGACCCTGGTCTCCGGCCGTGTGCTGCACCACGAGCGGGTCCGCGACGCCCTGCTGCGCCACCTGGAGAAGGACCTCGGCCCGGTGGCGCTCCCCCGGGTGCCGACCTCGCTGCAGCCGTTCACGGTCGCGGAGTACTTCCCGACGCAGGGCATCACGCCGTACCACGACCCGCGTCAGCACGCGGTGTCCCTGGCCTATGTCGTGCCGGTCACCGGCGACTGCCGCCCTCGTCAGGACGCCCTCGACCTGGTGTGGTTCAGCCCGCAGGAGGCTCTGTCGCCGGCGGTGGAGAGCGAGATGCCGGGCGGGCACGGGGTGCTGTTGAAGCAGGCGCTGGCGCATGTGGGCTGCGTGATCTGAACCCCGGAGACACCGAAGGCCCCCGGAAACACCGAAGGCAGGGATGCCGTCGGCTCCCCGCCACTCTCAACTTATAGCGCACCGGGGGGCTTGCGGCAAGGCCCCCATCGTGCCGCACAATCACCGACCTAGGCCCAGGACCTGCGGAAACGGGGATTGTGATGATCGATGTGATCATTGCCGGCGGTGGACCGACCGGCTTGATGCTGGCCTGCGAACTGCGGCTGCATGATGTGAATGTGGTCGTGCTGGAGAAGCTGACCGAGCCGACGCGGCAGTCCCGGGGGCAGGGGCTGCACGCGCGCAGCGTCGAGGTGATGGACCAGCGCGGCATCCTGGACCGCTTTCTCGCGGTCAGTGAGAAGTTCCAGGTCGGCGGGTTGTTCGGCGGTATCGCCAAGGCGTGGCCGGAGGGGCTGGACACGGCCCATCCGTACGGCGTGGCCACTCCGCAGCCGGTCACCGAGCGGCTGCTCGACGAGCGTGCCCGTGAACTGGGCACCGACATCCGGCGTGGCCGCGAAGTGGTGGGGCTGGGCCAGGACGAGGACGGGGTGACCGTCGAGCTGGCGGACGGCACGCGGCTGCGCTCGCGCTATCTCGTCGGCTGTGACGGCGGTCGCAGCCTGGTGCGCAAGACGCTCGGCGTCGGTTTCCCCGGTGAGGCGGCCACGGTGGAGACACTGCTGGGCGAGATGGAGCTGGCCGAGGATCCGGAGACGATCGCCGCCGTCGTCGCCGAAGTCCGCAGGACCCAGCTGCGGTTCGGTGCCGCCGCCGACGAGCACGGGGTGTACCGCGTCGTGGTGCCCGCCGACGGTGTGTCCGAGGACCGGGCGGGCGAGCCGACGATCGAGGAGTTCAAGGAGCGGTTGCGGGCCGTCGGAGGCAGTGACTTCGGCGCGCACTCGCCGCGCTGGCTGTCCCGGTTCGGGGATGCCACCCGGCAGGCCGAGCGCTACCGGGTCGGCCGGGTGCTGCTGGCCGGCGACGCGGCGCACATCCATCCGCCGACCGGCGGACAGGGCCTCAACCTCGGTGTCCAGGACGCCTTCAACCTGGGCTGGAAGCTGGCGGCCGCGGTCAAGGGCTGGGCACCGGAGGGGCTCCTGGACACCTATCACGCGGAACGGCACCCGGTGGGCGCCGCCGTGCTGGCCAACACCCGGGCCCAGATCACCTTGCTGGGCGCGGAACCGGGCCCGACCGCGCTGCGCGAGCTGTTCTCGAAGCTGATGGACTTCGAGGAGGTGAACCGCTACATCACCGGAATGATCACCGCGGTCGAGATCCGCTACGACTTCGGCGAGGGCCACGAACTCCTCGGCCGCCGCATGCGGGACATGCCCCTGAAGCAGGGCCGCCTCTACGAGTTGATGCGCGACGGCCGCGGACTCCTCCTCGACCGCACCGGCCGACTGTCGGTGCAGGGCTGGGCGGACCGGGTCGACCATGTCGTGGACGTCAGCGAGGACCTGGACGTACCCGCGGCACTGCTGCGACCGGACGGCCACGTGGCCTGGATCGGCGAGGACCAGGAGGGGCTGCTCGAACCGCTGCGCCGGTGGTTCGGCGACGCCGGCTGAGCTGGCGACGGGTCGTCACTTCTCCGCGTCGGCGGCCGGCTTGCGGTGCAGCAGCCGGGTTCCGATGGCCAGCAGCCACCAGTATTTGGCGAGGGCCGGCGAGTAGAAGGCCACCGGGATCGATGTGGCGAAGACGAGGGACAGCAGGACGCCATGGCGGACCTCTTGCTTCAGGGCGGCGGGAGAGGCGTGCGGCGCCGCCAAGGCGGGGTTCACGAGCAGGCGCACATACATGCCGCACATCAGGGCCACGGCCCCGGCGATCGCCGCCGCGTAGCAGGCGGTCGCCGTGGTCGTCTCGCCGTACTCGCTGATCAGCCGGGTGGGGAAGGGCAGCGCGGCGACCAGCGCGAGGAGTGCGAAGTAGAGCAGGAGCAGACAGCGGTCGAGCGTGGCGATCAGACGGAACAGGCCGTGCTGGACCAGCCAGAGCGTGCCGATGACGGCGAAGCTGAGCAGATAGGCGCCCATCGTGGGCACCGCGTCCGCCACGGCGCCGGCGACATCGGCCTCGGGCAGGCCGTCCGGGACGGTGATGTCGAGCGCGAGCAGTGTCATCGCGATGGAGAACACGGCGTCGCCGAGGGCGAGTAGCCGTTCGGGGCCGACGGTCATGTGACGGCGGCGCGGGCCGATCGGGCGGTTCGTCATATCGGTGCCACCAGGCGGATCGTCGACGGTCTGGTACGGCGGCGGGGCCGGGGAGGCTACAAGTACCACGTGCCGCGGCGGGCCTCGGGGAGGCCGGTCGGTCCGTTCCGAGCGGGGCCCCAATTAATTGTTGCCAAAGCTTACTTCACGTCTTGACGAAAGTGGTCCATACCTTTAGGTTCACGGGTCAGCCAGACACCCACGTGACGCACTCACCGTTCAGAAGGTGAACGCGGCCCCGGTTGCTCACCCCCCACGAAGGGCTTCCGCGAACATGCCCAAAACTCTCCCCGCCGCCCTATCCCTCACCGCGCTCTCCCTCACCACCGGCCTGCTGACCGCCCCACCGACACAGGCCGCCGCCCCCTTGGCGTCATCGGCCGTGGCGCCGTACCTCTACAACGGCTGGGGCAGTCCGCCGAACCCCACCACGGTCAGCAACGCCACCGGCGTCAAGTACTTCACGCTCGCCTTCGTCCTGAGCAACGGCCACTGCAACCCGCAGTGGGACGGCGGCCGGGCGCTGACCGGCGGTGTCGACCAGCGCACCATCGAGACGGTGCGGGCGAACGGCGGTGATGTCGTCCCGTCGTTCGGCGGCTGGAGCGGCAACAAGCTGGAGAGCTCCTGTTCCAACGCGGGCGAGCTGGCCGCCGCCTACCAGAAGGTCATCAGCGCCTTCGGTCTGAAGGCCATCGACATCGACCTCGAAGCCGACGCCTACGACAGCCCGACCGTGCAGCAGCGCACGGTCGACGCCCTGAAGAAGGTCAAGGCCGACAACCCCGGCCTGAAGGTGTACATCACCATCGGCACCGGCCAGAACGGCCCCGACACCAGCCTGATCAACCGGGCTGCCGACGCGGGCCTGACCGTGGACGCCTGGACGATCATGCCGTTCAACTTCGGCGGCAACGGCCAGAACATGGGCGAGTTGTCCGTGCGGGCCGCCGAGGGGCTCAAGAACTCGCTGAAGTCGGCGTACGGCTACAGCGACGACCAGGCCTACCGGTCCATGGGCATCTCGTCGATGAACGGCATCACCGACCAGAACGAGACCGTCACCGTCAACGACTTCAAGACGATGCTCGCCTACGCCCAGCAACACCACCTGGCACGGCTGACCTTCTGGTCCGCCAACCGGGACCGCCCATGCACCGGTGGCCCCGCCGACAGCTGTTCCGGCGTGAACCAGTCCGACTGGGACTTCACCCGGGTGTTCGCCGGATACACCGGCTGATCCAGCCACCCCCTGTCGCTTCGCCCGGCAAGGAGATCCCATGCCCACGTTCCCCCGCACCGCGCTCAGGCGCCTCCGCAGATCCACCGCCGTCACGGTCGTCACCGTGGCCGCCGCGTCCCTCCTCACCTCGGCGCCCACGCCCGCCGGCGCCGCTCAGAGCGCGGCGGCCGCGCTGCCCTCCGACTTCGCGACCATCATGAACGCCGCGAGCGGCAGATGCCTGGACGCCCGATCGGCCGCCACCGCCAACGGCACCGTCGTGCAACAGTACTCCTGCAACAGCTCGACGGCCCAGAACTGGAGCTTCACGCCCACCAGCGACGGCTACGTCCGCATCAACAACCGCAACAACACCGGCCAGGTCGTGGACGTCGCCGAGGTGTCCACCGCCGACGGCGCGCCGGTCCATCTCTGGGCCTACGGCGGCGGCGCCAACCAGCAGTGGCTGCCCGTCGACGAGGGCGGCGGCGTCTACCGCTTCGTCAACCGCAACAGCGGCAAGTGCCTGGACGACCCGGGCGCGTCGCTCGCCGACAGCGTGCAGTTCGTGCAGTACGCGTGCAACGGCAGCGCCGCCCAGCGCTTCCAGGTGGTCCCCGTGAACCAGTCCACCGCCAACCCCGACCTCGGTCCGAACGTGGTCGTCTTCGACCCGTCCATGTCGTCCTCGACCATCCAGAACCGCCTCGACTCGATCTTCCAACAGCAGGAGACCAACCAGTTCGGCTCGCAGCGCTACGCCGTCCTGTTCAAGCCGGGCTCCTACAACGCGAACGCCAACGTCGGCTTCTACACCCAGGTCGCCGGGCTCGGACTGTCCCCGGACGCGGTCACCATCAACGGCGCGGTGCACGTCGAGGCCGACTGGTTCCCGCCGCAGAACGCCACCCAGAACTTCTGGCGCGGCGCCGAGAACCTGTCCGTCAACCCGACGAACGGCGCCGACCGCTGGGCGGTCTCCCAGGCGTCGGCCTACCGCCGGATGCATCTGCGCGGCAACCTCGCCCTGGACGACGGCGGCTGGTCCAGCGGCGGTCTGCTCGCCGACACCAAGGTCGACGGGCAGGTCAACTCCGGCAGCCAGCAGCAGTGGCTGACCCGCAACTCCCAGCTCGGCAGCTGGACCGGCTCCAACTGGAACATGGTCTTCGTCGGCAGCCAGGGCGTCCCGGGCACCAGCTTCCCCAACCCGCCGTACACATCGGTCGCGCAGACCCCGGTCAGCCGGGAGAAGCCGTTCCTGTACGTCGACGGCGACGGGACCTACAAGGTGTTCGTGCCGTCGGTGCGGTCCAACTCCAGCGCGACGAGCTGGGCGGGCGGATCGCCGTCCGGTAATTCCCTCTCCCTGGACAGCTTCTACGTCGTGAAGCAGGGCTCGACCGCCGCCGATATCAACGCGGCGCTGGCGGCGGGCAAGAACCTGCTGGTCACCCCGGGTGTCTACCACCTCAACCAGACCCTCCAGGTCAACCGCGCCGACACCGTCGTCCTCGGCCTGGGCCTCGCCACGTTCATCCCGGACAACGGCGTCACGGCCATGAAGGTGGCCGACGTCGACGGCGTGAAGATCGCGGGTGTCCTCTTCGACGCGGGCACCACCAACTCGCCCACCCTGATGGAGGTCGGCCCGACCGGTTCGTCCGCGTCCCACGCCGCGAACCCGACCTCGCTGCACGACGTGTACTTCCGCGTCGGCGGCGCGGCCGTCGGCAAGGCGACCACCAGCCTCGTCATCAACAGCGACAACGTCATCGGCGACCACATGTGGATCTGGCGCGCCGACCACGGCAGCGGCGTCGGCTGGAACACCAACACGGGTGACACCGGCCTGATCGTGAACGGCGACAACGTCACCGCGTACGGCCTGTTCGTCGAGCACTACCAGAAGTACCAGACCATCTGGAACGGCGACGGCGGCCGGACGTACTTCTACCAGAACGAGATGCCGTACGACCCGCCGAACCAGGCGGCGTGGATGAACGGCTCCACCCAGGGCTACGCGGCCTACAAGGTCGCCGACTCCGTCACCAGCCACCAGGCCTACGGCCTCGGCAGCTACTGCTTCTTCAACGTCAACCCGAGTGTGACCGCCGAGCGGGCCATCGAGGCTCCGAACAAGGCGGGAGTGCGCTTCACCAGCATGGTGACCGTCTCCCTCGGCGGTACAGGCACCATCCGGCACGTCGTCAACGGCACGGGCGGTCCGTCCAACTCCGGCTCCAACGTGGCCAATCTGACGAACTACCCGTAGCGACCACCCGTAGCGCCCCCCGCAGCGAAGGAGCGTCCTCAACATGTCCATGACCCGACTCAGACCTCAGCTCAGACCCCAGCCCGGGCCGCGGCCCGGACCCCGGCTCGCGATCTTCGCGGTCCTCACCGCCGTCCTCACCGCCCTGCTCACCGTGACCCCCGCCCAGGCCGCCGACGGCACGATCACCGGCCTCGTCGGCAAGTGCGTCGACGTGGCGGGGGCGAGCAACGCCAACGGCACCGCCGTACAGCTCTACGACTGCAACGGGACCGGCGCGCAGGTCTGGTCCAACTCCGGTGACGGCACGCTGCGCGCGCTCGGCAAGTGTCTGGACGTCGTCGAGCGCAGCACGGCGGACGGCGCGGCGGTCCAGCTTTGGGACTGCTCGGGCGGCGCCAACCAGCAGTGGGTGGTCAGCGGTGCGCGAGACATCGTGAACCCGGCCGCGAACAAGTGCCTGGACGTCCGGGACAACAACAGCGCCAACGGCACCCGGCTGCAGATCTGGACCTGCACCGGCACCGCGAACCAGAAGTGGAACGCGCCCGCGAGCGGGGGCGGCGGCACCCCGTCCGGGTTCGTGGTCAGCGAGGCACAGTTCAACCAGATGTTCCCGAGCCGGAATTCGTTCTACACGTACAGCGGCCTGGTCGCCGCGCTGAGCGCCTACCCCGGCTTCGCGAACACCGGCAGCGACACCGTGAAGAAGCAGGAGGCGGCGGCCTTCCTCGCCAACGTCAACCACGAGACCGGCGGCCTGGTCCACATCGTCGAGCAGAACACCGCCAACTACCCTCACTACTGCGACTGGAACCAGCCCTACGGCTGCCCGGCCGGTCAGGCCGCCTACTACGGCCGCGGTCCGATCCAGCTGTCGTGGAACTTCAACTACAAGGCGGCGGGAGACGCCCTCGGCATCGACCTGCTCAACAACCCCTGGCGGGTGCAGAACGAGGCGGCCGTCGCCTGGAAGACGGGTCTTTGGTACTGGAACACCCAGTCAGGGCCCGGCACCATGACCCCGCACAACGCGATGGTGAACCAGGCTGGCTTCGGGCAGACCATCCGCTCCATCAACGGCTCCCTGGAGTGCGACGGCAAGAACCCGGCACAGGTACAGAGCCGCGTCGACGCCTACAACCGGTTCACCTCGATCCTCGGCGTCTCGCCGGGCGGCAACCTCTACTGCTGAACCGGGAGCCGTGATGCGTAAGTTGAGCACCCTCGCGATGGCCCTCCTCGGAGCGATGACGCTCGTCGTGGGCCTCCCCGCGAGTGCCCACGCGAGTGTCCTGACCCTGCTCCCCCAGAACGCCGACGGCCTGGAGCAGACGTTCTCCCCTGCCTACGACTACGACGGCGACGGCTGCTACGCCACGGCCGCCATCGGCACCGACGGGACCCTCAACCCGGGTCTCAAGCTCGGCGGCGACGTCAACGGCAAGTGCCACGACTACGCCCAGCTGGCCAACGCCAACACCTATTCGCGGGCGAAGTGCAGCAACGGCTGGTGCGCGGTGATGTACGCCAGCTACTTCGAGAAGGACCAGATCACCCTCGGTCCGGCGGCCCTCGGACACACGCACGACTGGGAACACGTGATCGTGTGGGTCCGCGACAACCAGGCCGAGTACGTGTCGGTGTCCCAGCACAACACCTATCAGCTGGCGGCCCGTTCGGCGATCCGCTTCGACGGCACCCACCCGAAGATCGTCTACCACAAGGACGGCGTATCGAGTCACTGCTTCCGCTTCGCCAACGGCAATGACGAGCCCGCGGAGAACGCCACCGGCAACTGGTTCTTCCCGCGCCTGGTCGGCTGGAACGGCTATCCGGCCGGATACCGCGACAAGCTCATGAGCGCCGACTTCGGGTCCGCCACCATCAAGATCGACGACGGCGACTTCCAGTGGGCGCTCAACTACGCGAAGCCGTCCGGGATCCCCTTCGACGCCTACGCCTGACGCTCGACAGCGCAGCACGGCCCTGCAGGCACTCGCCTGCGGGGCCGTTCCGTTTGCGTGCGATGGCTAGGCCCCGCGTGCCTTGCGCGCGGCCCGGGCGAGGT
Source organism: Streptomyces lanatus (assembly GCF_014655715.1). Lineage (GTDB taxonomy): Bacteria > Actinomycetota > Actinomycetes > Streptomycetales > Streptomycetaceae > Streptomyces > Streptomyces lanatus. Next base: position 40,578 of record NZ_BNBM01000001.1, read on the forward strand.
CCATGTCGGTCGTCTCCGGGGCGAGGAACTGGGAGACGAGGCCGCCGAGGGCGAGCACCCCGGAGCCGATCAGCAGCACGAACTCCGCGCCGAAGACCTGCGTCCAGAACGTGCCGATGGCGAAGTACGGCAGGACGAGCGCCGCCCAGAAGACGCTGGCGAACGGCTGAACAGCGCCCGGAACTCCTCCCTCGCGGGTGCCTGGGACTCGTCGAGCTCGGCGTCGATGTCCACCTCGATGCCGTACGGGCATCGACGCGGTCCGTGAGATCTCCGGCACGCTCGGCATCGAGCAGTCGCTGCGCGAACTCGGCGTCCGTCCCGACCTGTTGACGCCGATCGCCTCCAGCCCCCTCGCGGACGCCGTGACCCGCAACGCACCGCGCCGGGCCACCGAGCAGGACATCCTCGGGATCCTCGAAGCGGTCTTCTAGACGGGCGTGATCACCACCGTCACCGTCCGGTTCCTCGCGACCCCCGCGAACGGCGCGTCGCGCTGGTCGGCGCTGGCGGTGGTGAAGGCGGTCAGGGGCTTGTCGGCGGCCGTGCTCAACTCCCGGGCGGCGATGAGGGCCCGCCACAGGGAGAGGACCGAACCGCCGCTGGTCGGGGCGCCGGGCACGGTCGCCGTCTGGCCGTAGATCTCGACGCGTACGGTCCGTCCCGCCAGGCGTTCACCCAGCACGGCGAGCCGCTCGGCGCCGACCGGGGTCAGCTCGGCGCCCTCGGAGAAGAGCCCGTCGGCGAAGGCGACCTCCACGGATCCGTCCTGGGCGACCGGGGCGATGCCCGGTGCGCGCAGCGCGTCGGCCAGTGCCCGGGCCGCCTCCGCCCGGCGCTCCGCCTCCCGGGCACGGTCCTGTGCCTGCTGCGCCCTGCGTTCGGCGTCCAGACGCTCGGCGAGCCGCTCCGCCCGGTCGGTCTGCGACGGAGCCGGCCGGTCGCCCCGCGCGTCGGTGAGGGCGACCGTGCCGGCCGTGATCGCGGCCACGGCACACACCGCGGCGGCGAGGGCCGTACCGGCGCGGTGCCGGGCGAGTGCCGACCGTGGGCCGCGACGGCCGAGCCGGTCGATCCTCGCCAGCCCGGCCGCGGCTGCCGGGTCCCTCGGGTGCTGCTCCTGGACCCGGCGCCAGTACTCCGCGGCCCGGGCCAACTCCCCGCGCTGGGCGTGCAGACGGGCGAGCAGGTCCAGTACGTCCCGGTGGGCGTCGTCGGCGTCGTGCAGCAACCGGACGGCACCGTCCAGGTCACCGGAGCGGGCCGCCGTCCGGGCACGCGAGACGAGCAGCGCGGTCCGGAGCGAGTCGGCGGCGGGGGGCGGGGTGTCGACCCGCTCGCCGTCGTTCCGGTCGGCGGGCCGGAACGCCTCGGACGGGACGTCCGCCGGGATTCTGGATGTGGTCACCGTCAAGTCCTCCTGTCTGCCGACTAGTTGATGCCGCCGGACAGTCGCTCGGCCTCATCGGCGACGCCCGGCGGCAGCAGCCGGCGCAGCCGCTCGTTCACTCCGGCGAGGGCGCGGCGGTCCCCGGCGGCGACGGCGCGGCGGCCCTCCAGGATCGCGGCGTCCGCCTGGGCGCGGGAGAACATCTCGTCGCGCATCTCGACCAGCGCGTGGAAGACGACGTACTCCCACTGGTCGGTGCGGCGCAGCAGCTCGACGTGGAACTGTCCGGCCCGCTTGATGAGCCGGCGCAGATCGGCCGGGGTGGCGTCCTCGCCGAGCGAGCTGGCCCGGTCGCGCATGTTCTGCAGTTCCCGCCGGTCCGACGGGCCGCCGCCGACCTGCTCGATGACGTCCTCGCAGGAGCTGAGCAGATCCCACAGTTCGCGTTGCAGGCCGGGGATCTCGATGGCCTCCTCGATGTCGTCGAGCTGGGCCTCCACATCGCGGATGCGGCGGTCGCTGGTGACGGCCGCGCCGGTGTCGACGGCGGCGGCGTCCACCTCCTTGCGCAGCTGCGGGATGGCCTGCTGATCCGTCAGGTCCTCCAGCCGGGTCTGGGCCTGCTCGGAGTGGACGTCCTCGGCCTGGTCCTGGAGGATGCGCACGCGTTGCTCCAGATCGTGCAGCCGGTCCACGAGTTCGGTGTGTTCGGGCGCCAGCAGCTCGGACCGGTTGATGGTCGCCTCGAACTGCTGCTCCAGCAGGGGGATGTCGGCGGTGACGAGGACCTCGCGGTTGCTCGCCTGGATCTCGAAGGTGACCTCGACCTCGCTCTGCGCGGGCAGGTCGATGCGGATGTCGCGGGGGCGGATCTCGATCAGCCCGACCCGGGTGTTGCGGTCCGCGCGCCTGCGTTCGCCCTCCAGCAGCGGGATCCGGATCACGGCGTCGGGCTCGGTGCGGCGCAGCGGGATGGTCGTCCGGTACGGCTTGGTCACCTGGGCCGGGAGTGTGGTGCCCTTGCGCAGCAGCGGGTCGAAGGTGCCGTCGGCCTTGCCGATGCCGAGGGTGCCGGTGAGCACGGCGTCGCCGGGGACGACGGCGGCGTGGGTGATGGAGAAGGTGTCACCCGCGAGGTCGCGCCGGGTGCCGGCGTTGTCGGTGAGCTCGACGGTGAAGCGGGAGCGGGTGTCGGCGTCGATGGCGACCTCGGTGTAGAAGGTGCCGTCCGTGCCGAGCACGGTGCTCGGGCCGCGGAAGGGCGGGCGTCCGTCGGGGTTGCTGAGGGTGACGGTGTACCGCGTCCAGTCCACCGCGCCGCCGCTGCTCACCTTGCCGGAGACCGGGATGCCGGTGGTGTCGACGGACTGCGCCGGATAGTGCAGCTCGATGACGAACTCGCCCGGCGCCGCCCGCTGCGGTTTCTTCGGCATGCGGATCGTGCGCGCGAACACGGCGGCGCCGCGCGCGACGACGGTGGTGGGGTCCTGGGTGTGGTCGAGGGGGATGCCGGGGCCCTCGATGGGGTCGGCGAGCAGTTCGCGCAGCCCGGGGCTGAGGGTCGCGCCGCCGACGAGGAGCAGCCGGTCCATGTGGTCGGGGCGCAGCGCGCTCTCGGCCAGCGCGTCGCGGCAGAGCCGGATCGCGCGGGTGTAGAAGGGCAGCGCCAGGTCGTCCAGGGCGCCCCGGGTCAGGGTGAACTCGAAGGGTTCGGTGCCGCCGTGGCCGTCGTCGAGGTCGACGGAGATCTCGACCGAACTCGCCCGGGACAGCGAGATCTTGGCGTTCTCCGCCTCCAGCTTGAGCTTGGCGAAGTTCTTGCGCCAGCGCTCGCGGTTCTGGCGGGTGAAGTCCGTGAGGCCCAGGTCCCGGCGGACCGCGGGAGCCAGCAGGTCGTCGACGAGGGCCCAGTCGATGAGCTTGCCCCCGAGGTAGGGGTCGCCGGCGTGCTGGATGAGCTGGAGCTCGCCGTCGCGCTTGCTCATCACGGCCGCGTCGAAGGTGCCGCCGCCCAGGTCGAACACCATCCAGTGGGCGGACTCGGAGGCGTCCTGCACGCCGTAGGCGATGGCGGCGGCGGTCGGCTCCTGCACCAGCGGGCAGTGCTCGCCGAGCCCGGCGAGGGCGGCCGCGGAGCCGGTGGCGTTGTTCTGGTTCAGGGCGAAGGACGCCGGGACGGTGATCACGGCCGCTTCCGGCTGGTACCCGTACTCGTGCGCGGCGTCCTGCCGCAGCGACTTGAGCACCTCGGCGGACAGTTCCTCGGGGCTGAGCGAGAGGCCGGTGCGCTCGAAGAGCCGGCCCGCGCCCGCAGCGCCCATCTCCAGCTTGAACTCCGCGTAGGCGTTCCCCGGGTCGCTCTCCGTGCGCTCCCGGGCCCGCCTGCCCACGTGGATCACCCCCTGCTTGGGGACCCATACGGCGGAGGGCGTGAAGTCCCAGCCGTCGTTGTTCTTGATGATCCGTACGCCGTCGTCCTCGGCCACCGCGATGGCGCTGTTGGTGGTGCCGAGGTCGATGCCGAAGTCGATGGTCTCGCGCATGTCGTGATCTCCTTGGTCGTTCAGGTGGCCCGGGGGCCGGGACGGCCGACGATGACCTGGCCCATCTGGATCCGTTCGCCGCGGAAGTAGACCGACGGCCGTACGGTCTCCAGCACGACCTCGCGGTCCAGTTCCGGCTCGTCCTGGAACACCAGGACCTCCAGGGACTGGCCGGAGTCGAAGGGCTGCCCGTCGTGCTCCTGGATCTCCAGCCCGTCGTCGGCGAGCGCCTGACGGCTCGCGTGGACCTGGCGGCGCACCTGCCGCAGATCGGCCGACGACAGCGGGCCGGTGCCCTGGTCGAGTTTGCGCAGGGCGCGCCAGATGCCCACGGCGGCACCGAGCATCGCGTCGGTGCCGGCGCCCTGCGGGGTGCGGGCCTGCCGTGCGAGGGCCTCGGCGGACTCGGCCTCGGCGAGCACGGCCGCCGCCCACTCGGCCTGGGCCGGCTCCAGCAGCGGGCGGGCGACCCGGAACTCGGGCGGGTGCCTCAACTGGCCGAGCGCGGCGCGCACTTGGCGTACCCTCCGGTGGGTTCGGGATGTCACCGGTACCTCCTTCTGGCCCGGTAGATCCGGAGCCGCGCGTTCCATTCGGCGAGCTTCTCGTAGGCGCCGTAGAGCAGGCCGAGGATGAAGAAGCCGCCCACCGCCGCCTCCCACCCCTGGACCACCCACAGCGTGATCAGGCCGGTCAGCGCCAGGACTGTCAGCACGCACCCGGCCCATTCGCCGCCCGACATGCTCGGCGCCGTCCCCGGGTCGGGGCGGGTCAGGACGACTCCCTCGGACCACTCGTAGATGACGTCCCAGTTGTCCTTGAACGCCTTCACATGGCGCTCCGGGGCGATCTCGTAGGCCCGCTCGGCGAGTTCGACCACCGTCTTCTTCTCGGCGACGGTCGGCCGGTGGAACTGGTAGTGGCCCAGCAGCGCCACGGCGAGGTTGCCCACGCCCACGGCGACGATGTGCGCCACGTCGTCGTACCGCCACTGCGGGACGTACGCCCGGAAGTCGCCGAACCGGTCGAACGCGGGGAGGACGTCCTGCCTCAGGACCCGGACGGCGTCGGTGTACCGCTCGGCGTCCTTGTGGCCGCTCGCGGAGCGCAGACCGTCGGTGATCTTCTCGACCGTCTCCTCCACGGCGTCCTCGAACATCTCCGTGAACAGGCCCGAGAACGCGGTCTGTTCCGCCCAGCCGGCGCAGATCCCGGTGAGGCGCGGTCTGAAGTCCGGGTCGGCGGCCAGTTCGCGGAACGGGGAGACGAGGAGGCCGGGAAGCTCGGCGAGGAAGTCGTCCGCCGAGTGCTCGCCGAGCCGCGGATCGTCCAGCCGCTCGATCCGGTGGGCGATGTGCCGGCGGAACTCGGGGCGCTCCAGCAGCGGTCCCCAGGCGCTCGCCGCGCCCTGCCACAGGATGTCCCGGGCGTCCGTGGTGGCGTGGCCCCGTCCGGCCTCCGCGTCCAGGGCCATGGCGTGGAAGCGCACCGCGTTGTCGTGCTCCTCGTGCACGGAGGCGGGGCAGCCGCAGTCGGGGCCGGGTTCGCCCCACCGCCACAGCAGTTCGTCGACGAGGCGCCGCCGCGGGTCCTGGAACTCCTCGAACGCCGCCCGCACCTCGTCCTTGCGGTGCCCGCCCACGAGGGGCGAGTCCGGGTCCGGGACCCAGGTGTCCTCGACGGCGAGCCTGGCGTCCAGCCGCTGCCGGTGCTGCCGTACGGCGCGTCCCTGCGCGTCGATCGGGAGGCCGGTGACCGCGAAGGCGTTGTCGCGGTACAGCCGCATCCCGGCCAGATCGGTGAAGCGGGAGAGGTTCCCGGTGCCGGTCCGGGCGGCGGAGGGCTCGCCCCTCCGGCCGCCCGCAGTCGTCTTGTCCATCCGCTCTCCCAACGTCCGCTGCCCGTACGTCCGTCGCCCGTGGGTCCGTGCCCCGTGTGTCGGGCCGTTCACATGACCACCCCCCGGCGCCACGTCATCAGCCGCGCCATGTGCCGTTCCCTGAGCCGGGGATGGCGGCTGACGGCCTCCTCCAGCTGGTTGGCGGCATCGGTGAGCCGTCCCGGTGTCCGGGAGAGCTCGAGGGCCGCCCGTACCTGTTCCTCGACCGACCTCTCCACCGCGGCCGCCCCGTGCGGCGGTGGTCTCACCCCGGCCGCCGGCCGCAGTGCCTCGGCGCGTTCGGCGACCTCGCGGGCCGAGGCGGGGCGTTCGGCCGGGTCCACGCGCAGCATGTCGACGACCAGCCGGTCCAGTTCGGGCCCGACACCGTCGTTGAAGGCGCTCGGCGGCAGCAGGGGCGCGTTGAACCGCTCCAGGGAGAAGGACTGCACCGGGTCGCCGCCGTTGTACGGGAAGTGGTCGGTGAGCAGGAAGTACGCGATGGTGCCCAACGCCCACACGTCCCCCGCGCACGAGTAGCCGGTGCCCCGGCGCAGCACCTCGGGCGGCATGTAGGCGACCGTGCCCTGCGCGCTGGCCGCCATGGTGCCGGGGTCGGTCTCCTTGGCCAGTCCGAAGTCGCTGACCTTGACCCGCAGTCCGGACTCGTCGTAGGTGATGAGCACGTTGGCCAGCGACAGATCGCGGTGCACGATCGGGTGCTGCCGCTCATGGGCGACGGCGAGCCCCTCGGCGGCCTGCCGCAGCACGGCCGTGGCCTCGTCGACCGGTACCGCCCCGGAGTGGGACGCGACCAGCCGCTCCAGGCTGCCGCCGGCCACGTACTCCATGGTGATGTAGCCGCGCATCCCCTCCGAGGTCTGCACCGTGCCGGCGTCGAACACCCGGATGATGTTGGGGTGTCCGAGGGTGGACAGGATGCGGGCCTCGTCGAACAGCCGGGAGGTTGCCGCCAGCGAGGCGACGTGCTTGAACAGCTTCAGGGCCTGCCAGCCGAGGATGTGGTGCCGTACCCGGTACACCTCGGCGAAGGCGCCCTCGCCCAGCCTGCGGTCCACGACCAGTGCCGAGTTGATCCGCTGCGCACGGGTCAGCAGTGTCCCCTCCACGCCGGTCGTGTCCCCCGCCATCCGCCGCGCCCCCTTCCCGCCTCCGGTCCACGTCACCGTGCCACGCACCCTCCGGGACCCCTCCCGGGAGCGCGCGCCGGTCAGGAGTGGGTGACCTCGATGCCGGAGATACGGACCTCGCCGTAGTTGTCGTCCGAGCAGGGCGCGGAGTTGTCGCAGTTGGCCTGGGTGTAGGCCCCCGCCTTGAAGTAGTTGGTGTCGCCGTCGTGCGAGATCGTGGTCTGGAGGCGGCCGTTGTAGTACGCGTCGATCTCCCCGTCCTCGGCCACGAACTTCGCCTCGAACTCGGTGCCCAACTCGTAGTCGTCGGTGACGAGATGGTGGTGCCGGTCGTCGCCGTCGGTGATGTAGAGCTTGCTGCCTTCGAGGCGGAAGACGGTGACGTCGTCGTCCCCGCCGTGGACCTGCGCGCCGACCAGCCACGGCCGCTCCTCGGGCAGCGCCATGAACGCCTCCCTGACGACGAGGGTGTGGGTGCCCTCCGTGGTGGACCACGCGGCCTCGTCCCCGCCGCCCTCGGTCATCTCCCGCAGCTCGGCGCGCGGATAGCTCGACCCCGACGTCGTCACGCCGTTGACGGCGGCCCGGAACCGGACCGCGTCGCAGCCGGACTCGACCCGGAACCAGGGCTTGGCTGAGAAGGTTGCCAGCTCGGGCTGGGTGATCTCGGCGGGGTCCTCGTCGTCGCCGGTGGGCAGGGTCAGTTTCCAGTCCGTGAGGTCGAGGACGTCGGCGGGGTGCGCGCAGCGGGCCGCCGCCGCCCGTGCCTGCGGGGTCGAGGGCTCCGCGTGCGCGGACAGGGTGAGCGTGGCGGTCGAGACGGCCGCGGTGAGGCCGGCGAGCACGACGGTCCGGGTACTGGGCATGGAAGGTCTCCTGCGTCGGGGGGTGTGCGGTACGGGCCGACGCGTACCGTAAGGGCACCGCGCGGGACCCCTCCCGGATGGCTCGGTTCCGGCCGCTGTCTACGCATGCGTGCGACTGATGAAGGCTCTGGGTAGACACTGCGTACGGCCTGCCGTACGCAGTAGGTTCGACCCATGCGCACGGCCCTGGACCGTGGCCGTGTGCGTTCCGGACTCGACCGAGGGGGAAGAATCCGTGCGTTCCGGGGAGGAGTTCGCCGACCGCTATGTCCTCAAGGACGTCATCGGCGCGGGGCGGGGCGGCGATGTGTGGCTCGCGCACGACACGGTGGTGGGCCAGGACGTCGCGCTCAAACCGGAGCGGACGGACGGCGAGAGCGACACCGCGCTGCGGCGGCTGCTGGGCGAACCGCGCGCCATGGCCAAGTTCCGCGACCACCCTCATGTCGTGACGCTGTTCGACGTGGTGACGGTGGCGAAGGACGGGCCCGGTTCGGAGACGTACTGGTTCGTCATGGAGTACGTCCCCGGCGGCGGCCTCGACCGGCAGCCGACGGTCTCCCCCGAGCGGGCGGCCCGCATCGGCGCCGAACTCGCGGACGCGCTGGCCGCGCTGCATGAGGCGGGCATCGTGCACTGTGACGTCAAGCCCGCCAACATCGGCCTCACCCGGCACGGCGCCGCGAAGTTATTGGACTTCGGCGCCGCCTACCGGGTCGGTGGCGCGGAGACCATCACCGTCAACGGCCCGTACAGCTTCACCCCGGACTACGCCGCTCCGGAGCTGGCCCGAGGCAATGTGCCCCGGCCGGCCTCGGATGTGTTCTGCCTCGCCGCCACCCTCTGCGCGCTGGTCACCGGGGCGCCGCCGCGCGGCACCACGTCCCACGGCGACGCCCCCGCCGGGACGGGCGAGGACGGCGGGGACGCGGAGCGGCTGCGGTACTGGAAGGCCGAGCAGGGCGTCGTCGAGCTGGACGCCGCCGCCGTGGGGCCGCTGTACCCCGTGCTGACGTCCATGCTCCGCCGCGACCCCCGGCAACGCCCCGACGCCGCCGAGGTCCGGCGGCTCCTTCAGGACATCGCCGGGTCCGAGCCGAAACCCTCGCGGGACACGGCCACCACCAGCACCGCCCCCGCGCGCCGCCGCTGGCGTCGGCCGCTGGTCGCGGCGGCCCTCGGCGTCAGTGCGCTGCTTGCCCTGGGCGTCGTGGTCCTGCCCGGGGACGGCGACGACGACGCGAAGGCCGACCCCACCCCCGGCCAGAGCCTGCAGGCGAACGCGCGCCCCCTGATCGGCGACCCGCACACGGCCGATGTGTGTGCCCTGTCCGACCCCGCCACGCTCGACTTCGGCGGCGACGGGGAGGTCCACAAGGACGTGGACTACGGGAACTTCGACCGCTGCGACGTGCTCGTGGACGTCGACGACAAGACCCGCATCGACGTGAAGATCAGCATCCTGGAGGGCTCGCCGCCCGAGGGGTCGAAGCCCTCGCGCACCATCGGTCAGATCGGCATCCGGGAGGAGGAGGGCGAGAGCGACGAGTGCAACCTGCTGCTCACGTCCGCCGACGACACCCTCGTCGGGATCCGCGTGAACATGGGCAAGGGCACCGTGTTCGGCGGCACGGCGACCCTGTGCACCGTCGCGAACAAGGCGGCCACGACCGCGGCCGGCGTCCTCGACCGCGGTCCGCTCCCACGCCGTCCGTCGCCCTACCCGCCCGAGTCGCTGGCGTGGTCGAACGCCTGCAAGCTACTCAACGCAAAGGCACTGTCCGCCGTCCCCGGCCTGAAGGTCGACGTGCCGGTGGAGGGCGTCGCAGGCTGGAGCTGCGAGTGGTCCAGCGACGTGGACGAGTTGGACGCGGAGATCAGCTTCTTCCGCGATCAGCCCAAGTCCGCGGAGGACGGCGCCACCGCCGTCACGCTCAGCGGACACCGCACGATCATCGAGCGGAACGACGACGGCGACACCTGCACGGCCTACATCGAATACCGCGAGTACAGCGGCCAGAACGCCGAGACCGCCGCCGAGATGGTGCGCCTGGAGGTCGGCGGCCGACGGCCCACGGCCGAACTGTGCGGCATGGCGAAGAAGCTCGCGACCTCGGCCGCCGCCGAACTCCCGGCGCGCTGAGGTCCGCTAGTCGGGCCAGGGCGCGTCGTCCTCCATCAGGTCCAGGTCCGGCGGCACCAGCGTCGTCGACTCCACCAGCCCCTTGATCAGGTTGTGCAGCAGCCTGTTGTCGCCGGGCCTGCCCTCGGCCTTGTCGTGCAGCAACGGGTACCGGAAGCCCGTGCGGTCCAGGCGGTGCCGTACGACCTCGATACGGTGCTCGATCCTGCGCTCGGTCCAGTTGGCGTCCGGGCGCAGATACTTGAGCTGCTTGGCGGCCACGGAGTAGGTCAGGGGCCGCGGCTCCTCCTCGTAGAGCAGATACCGCTGGCCGAGGACGACCAGCAGCAGCCGTTCGTCGTCGTCGAGCGCCCAGGTCTCCGGGCGGATGGTCTCGGCCTGCCTGCGTGAGACGGGTCCCTGGTCGTCATGGCCGGCCACATACAGCTCGACCAGGTGCTCGCGGTAGCCGGAGCCCTTCACGAAGAGCGGGGTGTAGCCGGTGGCGAGCGGGACCGGCTCGGTGGCGATATGCATCATCCGGCCACGCGGCAGCCGCACGAGCTGCTGCCCGGTGTTGCGCAGCCACCACAGCCCCTGACGGTACGTCAGTTCACCGTGGCGCCGGCTCACCCGCAGGTCGTCGACGCCGACTCCCAGGTCCACGTCGGGCTTGTCACCGCGCCCGAAGCGCACCGTCAGCCCCGGGCGGGGCGGGGCGCTGAGCTCACCGGTGACCGTACGGGCATGCAGAGTCCCGGGCGCGGCGGGCGCGACACCACGCGCGAGGCTGGCGGAGAGGGGCATCGCTGGTCTCCTCGGTTCAAGGTCGTTCTAGGACTTGTTCATGGAGTTGATGGGCTTGTTCGGTGGATGCACTACGGCGTTCTGACCAGTGTCCGCACCTTGCACGGGACCCCTCCCCAAACCGGTCGGTCACCCGGTCCGGGTGTGCGTCAGTACGCCGATTTCAGCGCTCCTGCGGGAAGCTTCCCGCCGTCCTCGCGGCCCACGCTGCACAGCACCTGGCGGAATCCGGCCTCCCACTCCTCGTCGGAGGAGTACCAGCCCCACATCTCGTGCCCCTTGCCGCGGGCCCAGTTGACCCCGTACCTCTCCTGGCAGAGCTCGCCCGTGTCGACGCTGTCCGACGAACTGTCGCCCGAGGCGCGGGTCCAGCCGACCAACTGCTCGTCGTGCGGGCGGTCACAGCTGACCAGGGTCTTGGTGTACGAGTCGTCCTCGTGCTCCTCGACGTCGATGCAGTCGCCGGGGCCGAGCTGGGTGATGTACACCTCGTCGCCGAACTTGCGGAAGTCACCGATCGGCCCGCCGAGTGTGGCGTTCCTGAGAAAGAGCAGACAGGCCGAGGCGGGCGGCTCGCTCTGCCCCGGCTCGGGGGTGAGGACGTAGAGCACCGGGTCGGCCATGGTCTTGCGCAGGTCCGCGGTGCGCCGGGCACACTCGTCCCGAACCGGCTGGGTGCCGGGTGCGACGGTCGCGATGACCTGGCCCTCGGGATCGTCGTCGTAGCAGTCGCGGGTCTTGAGCCCGGCCCGCCCCTTGTACGCGCCGTCCTTCCAGTCGGCGTCGACGCACTGCCCCGGGGTGAGCTCCTGGCGCAGACCGGCCTGGCGGCCGTACGGGTACGCGCCACGGGTCACCGTCGGGGAGGGCGTCGCCGCCACCTTCGCGTCGGCCCCCTGCTCCTTGGCCCCGTCCTGGTGGCCGACGGCGCCGAGCGCGTAGCCGCCGGCCCCGAAGAGCAGGGCGGCGAGGGCCAGCAGCGCGGGGGTGCGCCAGCCGGGTGCGGGACGGTCGGAGGCTGTGGCGCGGCGCCGGGCGCGGTCCCTCCAGGAGGGCGGGGAGGGGGAAGGGCGTGTGGTGGCACCGACGTCGGTGGGGTCGGCGGCGCTGTTGTCCTGGCCGGACCCTGAAGCGGGGCCCGCCGGGGCGGATCCGGTGAGCGCGGGCGCAGGCGTGCCTTTGCCGCTGCCCCTGGCTTCGGCGAGCAGTTCGCGTGCCCGTTCCGTCCGGGTGCGCTGCGCCGGGTCCTTGGCCAGCAGTCCCATGATCACGCGGTTCAGTGGGTCGCTCGCCCGCTGCGGCACGGCGGGGTCCGTGGTCAGCGCCGCCATGAGGGAGGCGTCGAGCGTGTCCCGCTCGAACGGGGAGACGCCCTCGACGGCGAAGTACAGCGTCACGCCGAGCGAGAACAGGTCGGTCGCGGGCGTCGCCTCGCCCCCGGACAGCCGCTCCGGCGCGAGGAAGCCCGGGGTGCCGACCACCATGCCGCTCTGGGTGACCCGGGTCTCGCGCGGCCACAGCGAGATGCCGTAGTCCGTGAGCAGGACCCTGCGGTCGGCGGCGCCCGAACGGTCCGGCGCCAGCAGGATGTTGGAGGGCTTGACGTCCCGGTGGATGATGCCGAGCCGGTGCCCGGCGTTCAGCGCGTCCAGGGCGGCGGCGCCGATGCCGGCCACCTCCTCGCTCGGCAGGGCCCCGCGCTCCTTGACGGCGGCGCGCAGATCCCGGGTGCCCGGCAGGTACTCCATCACGATCCACGGGCGGTCGTCGTCCTCCACGACGTCGTACACCGTGATCACGTTGGGATGCTCACGCAACTGCGCCGCCTTCAGCGCCTCCTTGCGCCCCCGCGCCGCGGGGTCGTCGCCGCTGGATCCGGTGCGCTCGTGCGGTACGTCGATCTCCTTGACCGCGACCCGGACCCGGAGTTCCTCGTCCTGGGCCAGCCAGACGTCGCCCCCGCCGCCGGAGCCGAGCCGCTGCAGCAGCCGGTACCTCCCGGCGATGACCCGTTCCTCCCGTGCCACGAACGCCCCCTCCTTCGGCCGCGCTTCCCGACCGGCCGCCGGCAGCCCCCGACGGTCGTCGGCCACATGCTCACCCCACCCACTCGGGAGCCCTCCCGCGCCGTCGACCGCAGAGGCCGGTCGCCCGCCCCGGCTCAGCCGCCGACGCCCCCGGCGTGCGCGGATTCGTCGACATGGAGGGTGAACACGTCGGGGCGGGCGTAGTGCCCGGTGGCGTCGAAGTCGAAGCGGGCGCGGGTGAGGTCGTCGAGGTCGAGCTCGGCGGTCAGGATGCCCTCCCCGTCGCGCAGCGGGCCGGCGAGGACCTCGCCGAGGGGGGAGACGATGACGGAGCCGCCGCCGATGAGGACGGTGTCGGGTGCGTCGCCCTGGACGGGGTGGAGGTCGGACGGCAGGGCGTCGCGGCGCATGTACTGGCAGGCCCCGAGGACGAAGCAGCGGCCTTCGAGCGCGATGTGCCGCATCGTGGCCTGCCAGGCGTCACGGTCGTCCACGGTCGGCGCGCACCACAGGTCGACGCCCTTGGCGTACATGGCCGTTCGGAACAACGGCATGTAGTTCTCCCAGCAGATGGCCGCGCCGATACGGGCCGTGCTGGTGTCGATGACCGGGAGGGTGGAGCCGTCTCCCTGGCCCCACAGGTAGCGTTCGGCGGCGGTCGGCATGAGCTTGCGGCGCAGGCCCAGGTAGCCGTCGGGACCGAAGTGGAGGGCGACGCAGTAGAGGGTGCCGCGCTGTCGTTCGACGGCGCCGACGACGGCGTGGCAGCCGAGTTCCCGGGTGAGGTCGGCCAGGGCGTCGACCTCGGGGCCCGGCACGTCGATGGCGGCGGCATGGTAGCGGCGGAAGAGCTCGCGCCCGGCCGGGGTGCGGCTGCCGACGGTGATGCCGAAGTCCAGGCCCTTGGGGTAGCCACCGAGGAAGGCCTCGGGAAGGACGACGACCTGTGCCCCGCGTTCACCGACGGCCTCCCGGACGAGTGCCTCGGCGCGGCTCAGCGCGGCCTGTGTGTCGAAGAGGGGAGCGCTCGCCTGGACGACGGCGGCGGTCAGGGTGCGGCGTGGCTCGGAGGACATGAGATCGACAAAACAATCAAGCTGGAAAACAATCAAGGGGATGTATCAGAAACCTCTGACACATCCCCTGACTTGCTCTGTCGCAAGTCGGGACGACAGGATTTGAACCTGCGACCCCTTGACCCCCAGTCAAGTGCGCTACCAAGCTGCGCCACGTCCCGGTGCCCGTCTGACCTGGGGTTTCCCCCGGCCGAACGTGCATGGAAACAATACCGCACTCGGGTCGGTGGTCGCGCACCCGTTATTCGTGCCCACGGCCTTCGGCGCCTCCGAGGCGCACGCGCTCACCTGCCGGCGCCGCCCGCGACGTCCTCGGCAGGTCCGCCCGCACCAGCCCCCGTATCGACCGCACCGAGAGCAACGCGCCCGCGACGACGAGGCTCATCCCTCCGGCGACCAGCAGCACATGATCGGCGCCGAGCGTCGCGGCGGCCGGTCCGGCGAGGGCCTGGCCGACCGGCATCATCGCGAGGGAGCCCGCCACGTCGTACGCGTGAATGCGGTTGAGGACATCGCCGGGGACCTGCGTCTGGACGCTGGTGGCCCACATCACGCTCCAGAAGGCCATGCCGGCCCCCGCGACTGCCGCGCCCGCCGCCATCGCCGGGACCCCGAGCCCCGCGCCGACCGTCACCGGGAAACCGGCGAAGGCGAAGAGGCCCATGGCACCGGCGCGGAGCATACGGCGAGGCCGCAGCCGCAGGGCGAGCAGGCCGCCTACGACGGTGCCCGCGCCGAGGGCGGAGTTGATCAGGCCGTAGGAGCGGGGGCCGTGCTGCTGGACCACTTCCGTGGCGACGAGCGGCACGGTCGGGCCCCACACGGTGATCATGTAGAGGCACCAGACTGCTATGACGCCCCAGAGCCAGGTACGGGCTCTGAACTCCCGCCAGCCTTCGGCCAGATCGGCGCGGAAGGCCCTCGTTCCACGGCCGGCGCCGCCGTCACCCCGTGATCGGGGCTGCGCGGGCAGGCGTAGCAGCAGGAGGCACAGTGCGCTGACGGCGTACGTGGTCGCGTGGGCGGTGAACACGGCGCCGGGTGAGGCGAAGCCGACGAGCAGACCGGCGAGGGCCGGGCCCGAGAGCTGGGCCACCGCCTCGGCGATCCTTATGGCGCCGTTGGCGCCCTGAACGTCGGCGGCGAGCCGGCGCACGGTGCCGGCGACGCCGGGCTGGAACACGGCGCCCGCCACGCCGTTGACGAAGCCGATCGCGCAGATCTGCCACAGCACCACATGCCCGGAGAAGAAGAGCACGGCGGCCAGGGCCTGGGTGCACACCCGGACCAGGTCTGCGCCGATCATCAGCCTGCGGGTGTTGAAGCGGTCGGCGATGACCCCGCCGAACACGATGAGCCCGGCGAAGGCGGCCGAGGTCGCGGCGAGGGCGAGACCGACCGCGCCCGCGCCGTACCCCTGCTGCAGGAGGCCCGCGGCGAGGGCGACCGGCAGCATGGTGTCCCCGAGCTGGGCGACGGCACGCGCGGCGAAGAACAGGCCGAAGTCCCGCGACCACACCGGGTGCGCCCCGGCCTCCTTGCCCCTGCCCATGCCCTTCGTGCCCTCCCCCGACCGAGCTTCTCGCCCATGCTGACACGGGGCACTGACAACGCCCCACGGATTTCAGTCCGCCGTCGACGGCCCCAATTCCGGATGCGCCTCCAGCAGTCGGGGCGGTGCGGCCTGACGCCAGGAGTCGGCGAGGATGTCGCGCAGTTCGTCCTCGTCCTCCAGGGCGGCCAGCCGGGCGCGGACCCACGCGAACTGCGCCTCGTGGTCGGCGATCCAGAACTTCTCCGGCTCGGCCAGGACCAGTTCGTCGCGCTCCTCCTTGGGGCAGCGCACCGCGATGGAGGTCTCCTCCTCGGGCAGGGTGGCGAACATCTTGCCCGCGACCCGGAACGTGGGCATGCTCCAGGCGATCTTCTCCGTCGTGTCCGGCAGAGAGAGGGCGATACGGCGTACGTCTTCGGCATCCGGCATGAGACGCACCGTAGCGCCTGCCACTGACAATCACCTGGTGAGAGAGGTAACCGGGCCTGGAGGCAGGCCCGTCGAACCCTGGCAGCGGTGCGGGGCCGGTGCCGTCACACGTGCTTGTAGTAGAGCGTCGTGGGCCGGAGCACTCCCGCCGGGCTCGCCGCGTAGTCCGGGATCACCCCGGCCCGCGTCCAACCGGCCGCCTCGTACAGGCGCTCGGCGCCGCTGTCGGTCTCGGTGTCCAGGTGGAGGAGGCTGACACCGGCCCCGATCGCCGCGTGCTCGGCGGTCGTCAGCAGCCGGCGGCCGAGTCCCCTGCGCCGCGCGTCCCGGTGCACCATCAGCTTGACCAGCTCGGCGCGGTGGCGGCTGTTGGGTTTGGCGGGGAAGTCCAGGCCGACCGTGCCGACGGTCCGCCCGCCCTCCTGCGCCACCCACACCGCGATCCGCCCGGCGCCGACGGCCGCCGCGCGCTCCTTCCACCAGGCCTCGGCCGCCGTACGGTCGAGGGGCGCCAGGAATCCGACGGAGGCTCCGTCGGCCACGGCGTCCATCAACAGGTCGGCCAAGTCCCCGATCAGGTCGAGCAGTTGGGCCTCGTCCACACGCTTCACGGTCACGGCAGCACCACCGCCAGCACATACCGCACCGCCCCGGGTCCCGCACACCGGAACCGCGTCGGCCCCCACACCCGCATCCGCAGACAGTCCCCGGCACCCACATGGTGCTCGGCCTCCTGGACCGTCACGTCCAGCGCCCCCTCCAGCACCCAGATGTGCTGCTCCAGCCCCGGCACGGGCGGCCGGTCGTACGCGATGTCGGCGCCCTCGGCCAGCCGCCCCTCGACGAGTTCGGCACGCAGCCCGGCATGCGGTGGCGACACGGATCGTCGTACGAAACCGGAGGAACGGTCCTCCCACACCGGCTGCTCGGCCGCCCGCACCAGCAGCGCGGGCTCCGACTCGACCTCGCTGAGCAGCTGGGACATGGTGCGGCCGTACACATGGCACAGGCGGTTCAGCAGCGAGGCGGTGGGGCTGATCTCCGCCCGCTCGGCCCGGGACAGCGTCGAACGGCTGATGCCGCTGCGGTCCGCCAACTCGCCGAGGGACCAGCCGCGTTCGGCCCGCAGCTCGGCCAGGCGGGCGCCGAGACGAGTGTCGAGGCGGGTGCCGGCCTGGTCCGGGGCTTGGCCACCCATCACTTCCTGTTTCATATCCGGGACGTTATCCCGAATATGAAACACCCGTGTTACGGGAGGCTCACTCCCCCGCCACTTCCTGGAGCGCCTCCAGCACCGGCCGGATCAAGGGATGCTCCTCGGCTCCCCTTCGTACGGCCGCGAAGACCCGGCGTGTGGGGGCCACCCCGTCCACGGGCCGTACGACGACCCCGGCGAGGTCCATGCCACGCAGTGCCGAGCGCGGGACGAGCGCCACTCCCGCGCCGGCCGAGGCGAGGGCGACGACGGCCCGGAAGTCGTCCGAGGAGTGTTCGAGGCGGGGCTGGAATCCGGCGTTCTCGCAGGCCAGGACGACGACGTCATGGCAGGGGTTGCCGGGGTAGGGGCCGATCCAGGCGTCCTTGGCCAGCTCCGCGAGGGGGACCTCGGGCGCGTCGGCCAGCCGGTGGCCGACCGGGACGACCGCGTCGAAGGGCTCGGCGTACAGCGGTACGTGCGCGAGGCGCGGGTCGTCGGCGGGGGGCGCCCCGCGGTACTCGACGGCCACCGCGATGTCGACCTGCCGGTCCAGCACCATGGGCAGGCTGGCGTCGCCCTCGGCGTCCTGGACGCGGAGGCGGATGCCGGGGGCCGTCCCGGCGAGGCGGGCCACCGCGGGCGCGACGACCAGGGCGATGCCGGTCGCGAAGGAGGCGACGGTGACCGTGCCGGCCGCGCCCGAGCTGTAGGCCGCGAGCTCGGCCTCCGCCCGCTCCAGCTGGGCGAGCACGGCGTTGGTGTGGCTGAGCAGGATCTCGCCGGCCGGGGTCAGCCGTACGCCCTTGGCGCCGCGCTCCACCAGACGGTGGCCGGTCTCCTGCTCCAGGGCGGCGAGCTGCTGGGAGACCGCGGAGGGGGTGAGATACAGCGCGGCGGCAGCCGCCGTCACGGTGCGGTGGTCGGCCACCGCACGGAGGATGTGGAGCCGCCGCGCTTCGATCATGAGATCGATTATCGCAAGGTCTGGACCGGGCGGACGCCAGCCATCCAGCCGGGCATCAGCCGTCCGCCGGGCGTCGGCCTTGCGGCCGGGTGTCGATCTCGCAGCCGTTCGTCGTCAGCCGTCCAGTTCCGCCCGTGCCGAGACGAAGGCGTCCACGGCGCGGTTGACGTCGTCCGTCGAGTGCGCGGCGGAGAGCTGGACGCGGATGCGGGCCTGGCCCTGGGGCACGACCGGGTACGAGAAGCCGATCACATACACGCCGCGCTCCAGCAGGAGTTCCGCCAGGCGGGCGGCCCTCGCCGCGTCGCCGATCATCACGGGCGCGATGGCGTGATCACCGGCCAGGATCTCGAAGCCCGCTTCCGTCATCCGGCGGCGGAACAGGGCGGTGTTCTCGGCGAGCCGGACGCGCAGATCGTCCGCCGCCTCCAGCAGGTCGAGGACCTTGAGGGAGGCCGCCGCGATCACGGGCGCCAGGGTGTTGGAGAACAGATACGGCCGGGAGCGCTGGCGCAGCAGGGCGACGATCTCGGCGCGGGCCGCCACATAGCCGCCGGACGCACCGCCGAGCGCCTTGCCGAGGGTGCCGGTGATGATGTCGACGCGGTCCATGACGCCATGCAACTCGGGGGTGCCACGGCCGCCGGGGCCGACGAAGCCGACGGCGTGCGAGTCGTCGACCATGACCATGGCGTCGTAGCGGTCGGCAAGGTCGCAGATTTCATGTAGCGGGGCCACATAGCCGTCCATGGAGAAGACGCCGTCGGTGACGATCAGCCGGCGCCGCGCCGACTGGGCCTCCTTCAGCTGGGCTTCCAGGTCGGCCAGATCGCGGTTGGCGTAGCGGAAGCGGCGGGCCTTGGACAGCCGGATGCCGTCGATGATCGACGCGTGGTTGAGGGCGTCGGAGATCACCGCGTCCTCGGGGCCGAGGAGCGTCTCGAAAACGCCGCCGTTGGCGTCGAAGCAGGAGGAGTACAGGATCGTGTCCTCCTGGCCGAGGAACGCCGAGAGCCTGGCCTCCAGTTCCTTGTGCACCTCCTGGGTTCCGCAGATGAAGCGGACCGAGGCCATGCCGTAGCCCCAGCGGTCCAGCGCCTGGTGGGCGGCGGCGACGACCTCGGGGTGGTCGGCGAGGCCGAGGTAGTTGTTGGCGCAGAAGTTGAGGACCTCGCCGGGGCGGCCGCCCGCGCTGACGTTGACGGTCGCGGACTGCGGGGTGTCGATGACGCGCTCGGGCTTGTGCAGGCCGGCGGCGCGGATCTCGTCGAGGGTGGCGCGCAGGTCGTCGCGCACGGAGTCGAACATCTCAAAGCTCCCAGGAATGCAGGTGACTTACGCGGTGGCTTACGCGGTCCAGTCGAGGATGACCTTGCCGCCGCGGCCGCTCGCCGCGTCGGCGAACGCCGCCTCGAAGTCGCGGTACCCGTACCGGCCGGTGATCACGGGGGCGAGGTCGAGGCCGCCTTCCAGCAGCACGGACATCGCGTACCAAGTCTCGAACATCTCCCGGCCGTAGATGCCCTTGATGGTGATCATCGAGGTGACGACGCGGGCCCAGTCGACCGGGAACTCCTGCGCGGGCAGGCCCAGCATGGCGATACGGCCGCCGTGCGTCATGTTGGCGATCATGTCGCGCATGGCCTCGGGGCGGCCGGACATCTCCAGGCCGATGTCGAAGCCCTCGCGCAGACCGAGCGTGCGCTGTCCGTCGGCGATGCTCGCCTCGGCCACGTTCAGGGCGAGGCTCACGCCGACCTTGCGCGCCAGCTCCAGCCGCTCCTCGCTCACATCGGTGATCATGACGTGGCGCGCGCCCGCGTGCCGAGCCACGGCCGCCGCCATCAGACCGATGGGTCCTGCGCCGGTGATCAGGACGTCCTCGCCGACCAGCGGGAACGACAGCGCGGTGTGCACGGCGTTGCCGAACGGGTCGAAGATCGCGGCCACATCGAGATCGACCGGCACACGGTGGACCCACACATTGGCGGCGGGCAGGGCGACGTACTCGGCGAAGGCACCGTCCCTTCCGACACCGAGGCCGACCGTGGCACGGCACAGGTGCCGGCGGCCGGCCAGACAGTTGCGACACTTCCCGCAGACCAGGTGGCCCTCGCCGCTGACCCGGTCACCGGGCTTGATGTCGGCGACGTCCCGGCCGGTCTCGACGACCTCGCCGACGAACTCGTGCCCGACCACCAGCGGGGTGCTGATCGCCTGCTGCGCCCAGCCGTCCCAGGACCGGATGTGCAGATCGGTGCCGCAGATGCCCGTACGCAGCACCTTGATCAGTACGTCACCCGGCCCGACGGCCGGTTCCGGAACGTCCGCGAGCCACAGCCCGGGCTCCGCCTTCTCCTTGACCAGCGCCTTCAACGCAACGGCTCCTGTGCGTGAGTCCCGGCTGCGGGCATGCCGAGGGAGCCCGCAGCCGGGGAGGGGGGTGGAATCGCTTAGCAATCTGCCGTACGGCGGCGCCCCGATCCATCGAGGATTTCTTAAGCGGCGCCACAGCTTTCCTTCACGCCCTCGACCCGACCGCCTCCGCTGAGGATCGGCCTCCCGCGCCGCATGGTGGTAATCGGCAATAGGCCGCACACCACGCGGACGGGAGCGAGAATCGGCGTAGGACACCCGGATCGCCGAGGTGGCCTGCCGCCCGCGCCCCGCACTGGGCCGACCGACCGGGAGCCGCTCATGAACACCGCACGTGACCTCGCGATAGTCGCCCTCGACATGGCGCCGGACCACACAGTGGAGCAGGGTGATCTGTCGCTCGCGCTCGCGGCGGCCGAGGTGTGCGACCTCATCGACGCCCAGGCCCTCGTCCTGGACGGCGACCTCATCGCGCCCAGCGCACAGGCCCCCACCGGCGACCGTCTGCTGGACGAGGCCGCCTCGTCACTCGTACGACAGGAGCCGTACGAGTCGGTCGGGGACTGGCTGTGGCGCCGGGGTCGCGGACTGTCCGCGGCCTATGTCGCGGATCTGGAGCGTGTGGGGCTCACGGCCCGGCCCCGGGGCCGCCGGATACCACTGCGGGCCGCGCGCACGGTGCCGGTCGACTCGGCGGCCCGTCGCCAGGCCGAGGAGCGCTGGACATCGGGGGAACCGGTGCTCACTGCCCTGGCCGGCGCTGCCGGAATCCGCGGCGACTCGACCGATGTCGCCGAGGACCTCGCCGACGAGTCGGTCACCACTGTGCTGGCCGCGGTGGGGGACGCGGTGATGGAGCTGGAGGCGGTACGGCAGCGGCGGGCGATCGAGGACGCCGCGTTCGACAATGTGTGGCGGGGCTACTAGACGAAGCAGCGGCGATCGCGAGTCGGGCGGAGCCTGGCGGAGTCTCGCGTCAGAGGATCGGCAGCCCGTCCGCCTCCCGCCGCTCCAGCCGGGTGACCAGGTCCGCCGCCGACGCCTTGATGGTCTCCAGCCCGGCTCTTCCCCAGGGGCGCGGCTCCACGTCCACGACACACACCGTGCCCAGCGCCATCCCCGTACTGTCGATGAGCGGCGCGCCCATATAGGACCGGATACCGAACTCGTCGACGATCGGATTCCCAGCGAAGCGCGGATAGTCGCAGACATCCTCCAGGACCAGCGCCTTGCGTCGCACGACCACATGGGGGCAGAACCCATGGTCTCGCTCCATGTACCGGCCCAGCTCCGGCTTGTCGTCATCGGCCCGCGTAAGAGTCACCCTGTGCCGCACATGCAGCCCTGCGAAGAACTGCCTGTTCTCGTCGATGAAGTTGACCATGGCGTACGGCGCCCCGGTGAGCTCGGCGAGACGGTCCGCGAAAACGTCGAGGGCCGGGTCGGTGTGGTCGCCAAGACCCAGCCGGAGCAGCCGCATGGCGCGGGCAGGGGCCTCCTTGTCCTCGGGGGTGAGCAGCAGGCGAGCGACCGGGTGGGGTGGGCCGTGGCTCATGGGCGGGTTCCGTCCCTGTGGGCGTACGTCATATGCGGCTCCGTGCGGGTGTGTGCGGATGTCACATGTGGGCACCATGGCTTGGCGCGGGTGCCGGTGTGTGGGCGATGAGGTGCCGTACCAGGGTCAGCAGGGTCTGCACACCGGAGCTGGAGATCCGCGCGTCACAGCGGACGATGGGGATCTCCGGGTCGAGGTCGATGGCGGCGCGCACCTCCTCCGGGTCGTACCGGTAGCCGCCGTCGAACTCGTTGATCGCGACGATGAAACCGAGGCCTCGCTGCTCGAAGAAGTCGACGGCGGCGAAGCAGTCCTCCAGGCGCCGGGTGTCGGCGAGGATCACCGCGCCGAGCGCGCCTTCCGAGAGTTCGTCCCACATGAACCAGAAGCGTTCCTGTCCGGGCGTGCCGAACAGATACAGGACATGTTCCGGATCGAGGGTGATGCGGCCGAAGTCCATGGCCACCGTCGTCTCGACCTTGTTCTCGACCCCTTCGAGGCTGTCGGTCGCTGCGCTGACCGTGGTGAGCAGTTCCTCCGTGCTGAGCGGCGCGATCTCGCTGACCGCGCCCACGAAGGTCGTCTTGCCGACCCCGAACCCTCCCGCCACCAAGATCTTCAGTGCAGTGGGGAAGGGGTCAGAGCTGTCGTCGTAGTCCATCGAGCACTGCCTCCAGAAGGGCCCGGTCAGTCGGGTTGTGGTGGAACTCGGGGGGCTTGGTGGTGAGCGCCCCGCAGTCGACGAGGTCCGACAGCAGCACCTTGGTGACCGCCGCCGGCAGCTTCAGGTGGGCGGCTGCCTCGGCGACCGAAACGGGGGCCCGGCACAGGTCGAGTGCCAGCTCGTGCTCGGGGCCGAGATAGCCGAGGGGGGTCGCCCCGGTTGCCATCACCTGCGACATGAGGTCGAGCGCGACGGTGGGCCGGGTACGGCCGTTGCTGACCGTGAAAGGGCGCACCAGCCGGCCGGCCGCATCGTCGAGCCACGGTCCGTCGCCGGCCGCGGTCACGTTCAAGGCCTCAGCGCCGAGGGTTCGACGGAGTGCTGCCGGGGCGCGGTGACCAGGTACGGGCGGACGCTCTTGACCAGCATCGCCATCTCGTAGCCCAGCACCGCCGCGTCGGCCTCGCGGCCTGCCAGCACGGCGAGACAGGTGCCGGAGCCTGCGGTGGTGACGAAGAGCAGGCTCGAGTCGAGTTCGACGACGACCTGACGCACGTCACCGCCGTCGCCGAAACGGACCCCGGCGCTGCGGCCGAGCGAGTACAGCCCGGATGCCAGCGCGGCCATGTGGTCGGCGCTGTCCGGGTCGAGGCCGTGGACCGACTTCACGAGCCCGTCGCAGGACAGGAGGACCGCGCTGGTCGTGTGCGGTACGCGCTGCACTAGGCCGCTCATCAGCCAGTCGAGATCGGAGACATGGGCGGTCGGCGCTTCGCTCGCCATGGTGGATCGACTCCTTGAGGTACGAGGGTCAGCGGGAGCGCTGGGGGTGGGGGTGGTCTTCCAGGCGGACGTCGAGCTGGTCACGGTCGTGGTCATCCGGCTGGTGTGCTCCCGTCGGGCCAGGTGGTGTGGTCGGTACCGGACTCACGCCCGGGGTACGGCTCGGTTGCGTGGGCGGCCGGGTCCATGGGCGATACCTCTATGGAGGGCCGGTTGGTCCTATGGGGCACATCCATGTGGAGGGCATCCAGGGATGTCGCGCGCAGCCGTGTGGGCTGCGGGTGATCCGTGTCGGAGGGCGAGTGTGGCGAGGGGATGTAGGCGGGTGTGGTCCCGTGGGTGGTGACGGTGTGCGCCGACTCCATGTGGCCCGCGTCGATGCCGCTCGCGTTCGTATGCCCTGAGTTCACTGGGCCTGAGGTGGCGTGGCCGGGAGCTGTGTGGCCGGGAGCTGTGTGGCCGAACGTCATGTGGTCCAGGGTTGTGTGGCCCGACGCGGTGTGGGTGGCGTCCATGTGGTGGGCATCCATGTGGGGCGCGGAGGTATGCCCCGGACCCATGTGTGCGCCACCCATAGGGCGGGACTCCACATGTCCGAGCTCTCCGAACCCCGACTCCACGGATCCACCGCCCATGTGCGCGGCACCCATGTGCTCGGCACCCATGGATCCGACGTCCACACGCCCGGCGCCCGTGGCGCCGGAGTCCATGTGGCCGATGCCCATGTGACCGGCATCAGCCTGCCCACCGTCCACGGGCCCACCCCCCACCGGCCCGTCACCCACACGTCCATCACCCACATGTCCATCAGCCACATGTCCGCCGCCCACACGCTCGGCATCCCCGCGCACCGACTCCATGTGCTGCTGCGTCTCCGCCAGCCCGATCCCCCGCTGGAATGCCGCCATCAACCCCGGATCGTGCCCGGCGAGTTGGTCGGATTCCTGGCGCGGTGCGGGACCACCGCGGAGTTGGGGTGCGATGTGTTCCTGGGCGCGGCGTCGGGGAAGTTGGGGCTTGCCCATGGTGCCGCGGACGGTGCTGACGCGTGGCGTGGGCGGTTCGACCGTGTTCTCGGCGACGAGCCGGCGTTCGTCGTGCCTGATGCCGGGCACGGCCTCAGCCGGATTGGCCCGTACGGCCCGGGCACCGCGCACGGGCAGCGGCGCCGGTCCGGTGCCGTCCACTCCTGCGACCGCTCCCCTTCCGCCGGCCTGCGGCTGCTGCCCACGCGGCGTGCCCTGCGATGCCGCGTGAGACCCGTGCGACGCCTCGGCCACACCCGGCTGCCCGCCGCTCTCAGCTCCAACCGAGCCCGCAGCGTCAACTGCCCCATGAGCGCCCACAGATCCGGCCGCCGCCCCCGACGCATGCCTTCCACGCTGCTGCTGCGTCACCGACGCCTGCTGCTGCGGACGTACCTGCGACGGAGGCTGCGGCGACACTCCCGTACCCCCCGCCCCGCGCGGCTCATGGGGCTCTTGCGCCCGCCCCGCCCCCGGGCGCGCCCCGGGTTCGCTGCCCAACAACCCCTGCGGCACGACGAGTACCGCCTGGACGCCGCCGTAGATGTTGGTCTGCAGTCGGACATGGATGCCGTGCCGCTTCGCCAGTTGGGACACGACGAACAGGCCGATGCGCCCGTCCGCGAGCAGGCTGGCGACGTTGACCTGGTCGGGGTCGGTGAGCAGGGCGTTCATCCGGTTCTGCTCGCCGACGGGCATGCCGAGCCCGCGGTCCTCGACCTCGACGGCGAGCCCCGAGGTCACGATGTTGGCGCGGAGCAGCACCTGGGTGTGCGGGGCGGAGAACACCGTGGCGTTCTCGACGAGTTCGGCGAGGAGGTGGATGACGTCGGCGACGGCGTGCCCGCGCAGGGTGCCGTCGATGGGTGGGACGAGCTTGACCCGCGAGTACTGCTCGACCTCGGCGATGGCAGAGCGCAGCACCTCGGTCATGGAAACCGGGTTGCTCCACTGACGCCGGGAGACGGCGCCGCCGAGCACGGCGAGGTTCTCCGCGTGGCGGCGGATGCGGGTGGCGAGGTGGTCGACGTGGAAGAGGCCCTTGAGCAGGTCGGGGTCCTCGATCTCGTTCTCCAGCTCGTCGAGGATGGAGATCTCGCGGTGCACGAGGGACTGGAGGCGCCGGGCCAGGTTGACGAAGACCTCGAGCTTCTGTTCGCTGCCCGTCTGGCTGGAGAGTTGGGAGGCCTGGACCACGGCGCTGACGGCTCCGTCGTGGGCGCGGGCCAGGTCGGCGGCGAGCAGTTCGAAGTCGTCGGCGCCCTCGGGTGGACCGCTGCGCACCTTGCGCTTCGGCGGTCCGTCGCCGCGTCGCAGCGTCTCCACGATGTCCCGCAGGTCGGCCTCTCCGCGTGCGCTGCTGCGGCGCAGTGCGCGGATGCGGTCGTTCACGGATCTGGCGGCGCGGTTGGCTGCCACGGCGGCGATCACGATGCCCGCGAGGGTCACCGAGATCGCTCCGGCGAGCACACCCCACAGGGTGAGGCTCGGTCGTACCTCGGCGGAGCGCACGACGAAGAGCACGGCCGCGCAGGCGCTGAGGGTCACCGCGACGGGCGGCAGCACGGCCAGTCGCAGCAGTTGGGGCCGTATATGGGTCTCGGGCAGCGCGGGAGCGGTGCGGGCAGCCGGGCGCCCGTGCCGCCCGCCCTCACGGCGGTCTGCGCGTGTGGCCGGGGCGCGTAGTTGAGACATCGGGGTCCTCGTACTGGTCCGTCGGTCGGGGCCTGGGGGCACGCGGTCTGCGCGGCCCGGGGCATGCGCCATCGCGATGTCGGTCGACGGAAGCCGACGAGAATTCGGCTATGTGTCGCCCGACGGACACTCACAGTAGTCGGCTCCGCATCAAGTGCGGTGGGCAGTTGACAAAGTCCCGCAGGCAGCGTCCCGCTCTGGTATGAGGCCTCGTACGACAGACCGATAACTCGGCCCGCCGTTCGCCCACAAGGAGCAATCGAACGATCGGTCCTGGTCAGAAGTGGTCACGAAGAAAAGTCGAGGGGCGGGGTGCTTTTCGCGCCCGCCCCTCGCAGCCCTGCCGCTCCCGCGCCCGCGACCGCCCCGGCCGGGACGATTCAGCACCCCTCGCGCCCAGCCCGCCACCCCCCAGAGCGTCACCGCCCGTAACGGCACACATGAGTCCGCGAGCGCCCGGACGCACCCCCACACGCCCCGCACGAATCAAAAGCGAAAGGGCGCGAGGAAAACCCCCGCGCCCCCTATGCCGACAAATGGCGAGGTCGCCCTACCTGACGGCCGCGCCGCCCATCTCCGAAGTGGAGGTCGCCCTATCCGACCGCCGCACCGTCCGCCTCCGAAGCGACCGGCGGCCACGCCGGCCAGCCCTCGGCGGGTGCCTCGGCCACATCCCGCCACCAGGGCGTCATGGGCGGCATCGAGGCCGGTTCGAAGGGCTCGCCGCAGCGCGGGGCCGCCAGGGTGACCCCGGCCTTGTGCGTGGCCCGCATCATCCACTCCCCCGGCTCGGCCCACGGATGGGGCGCGAGGTTGAAGGTCCCCCAGTGGATCGGCATCATCACGCCGACCGCCGGGTCGCCGCCCTGGAGGTCGAGGTGGGCCCGTACGCCCTCGTCCGGAGTCATGTGGATGTCGGGCCAGAAGTCGGAGTAGGCGCCGACCTGGATCATCGTCGCGTCGAACGGGCCGTGTTCGGCGCCGATGTCCTTGAAGCCGTCGAAGTAGCCGGTGTCGCCGCTGTGGAAGATCCGGTGCTCGTCCGAGGCGACGGACCAGGACGCCCAGAGCGTGTGCTGGGTGTTGCGCAGTCCGCGGCCGCAGAAGTGGCGGGCCGGTGTGGCGGTCAGGGTGAGCCCGCCGACCTTGGTCGCCTCGTGCCAGTCCAGCTCGCGCAGCCGGTCGGCGGACACGCCCCAGTGTTCGAGGTGGGCGCCGACGCCGAGCGGTACGGCGAAGATCGTGTCGGTGCCGGCCAGCGCCTTGATGGTGGGCATGTCGAGATGGTCGTAGTGGTCGTGCGAGATGACGACGACGTCGACAGGGCCGAGCGCGGCGAGCGGCAGCGGCACGGGGTGCAGTCGCTTGGGTCCGACGAAGGGGAACGGAGAGCAGCGCTCGCCCCACACCGGGTCGAAGAGCACGCGGTGGCCGTCGATCTCCGCGAGGATGCTGGAGTGCCCCATCCAGGTCAGGCGCAGTCCGCCCGCGGGCGGCTTGGCCAGGTCGGCGTAGGTGGTGGGGTGCACCGGCACGGTGCCCTTGGGGGCCCGGCGGGGTCGGGCCTCCTTGTCGAAATAGATCTTGGCGAACTCGAGCATCGATCCGGAGGGCCTGGTCCGGGCACCGCCCCCGGGGTTCTGGAAGACACCGTCCTTGAAGTGCGGTGATCTGCGGATGCGCGCCATGCGCTCACCGGTGGGATCCACGCCGAAGGCCTCGGGCCGCAGGGCGCGCAGCCCGGAGCTCGGGAAACGGAAACCGGCCACGGGTACCTCCAGGTGGAGTCGGTGAGTAATCCCATTATGGTCGGCCCCGCCGACACTCCCGGATACCCCCTGGCCCGGCAGGCTCAGGCGCCCCTGTGCGCCACCCCGCCACGGGAGATCCACCCCCTCCGTTGACATGTCCCCGCCTCCCTCCGATACTGACTCATCGTTCAGTAGCCGTTCGGTCCGGGGGCCATGCCCGCGGCGACCGGCCTCGACCCCGGAGCCCCCTCATGACCACCCCTCTGCTGTCGCTCACCTGGACCGACCACGTCACCGGCCGCCAGGGGTTCCTGGTGATCGACCGGCTGGTACGCGGCGTGGCCAGCGGCGGGCTGCGGATGCGGCCGGGCTGCACACTGGACGAGGTCACCGGGCTGGCTCGCGGCATGAGCATGAAGGAAGCCCTGCACTACGACCCCGAGGCGCGTTACGTCCCCCTCGGCGGCGCGAAGGGCGGCATCGACTGCGATCCCCGGGATCCGGAGGCGTACGGGCTCCTGGTGCGCTATCTGCGGACCATGCGGCCGTATATCGAGAGCTTCTGGACCACGGGCGAGGATCTCGGTCTCTCCCAGGACGTGGTCGACCGGGCGGCGGCCGAGGCGGGGCTGGTCTCGTCCGTCCAGGCCGTGTATCCGCTGCTCGACGACGAGGTGGTGGCCCGGCGGCGGCTCGCGGAGGCCTTCGCGGTCGAGGTGGACGGCATCGGGCTCGACGAACTGGTCGGTGGCTGCGGGGTCGCGGAATCGGTGCTGACCGCTCTGGACCGGGCCGGTGTGCCGTACTGGCGGACGAGGGTCGCCGTGCAGGGCCTGGGGACGATGGGCGGGGCCACGGCACGCTTCCTCACGCGCGCCGGGCTCACCGTCGTGGCCGTCGCCGACATCAAGGGCACGATCGCCAATCCGGCGGGGCTCGACGTCGAGGCGCTGCTGGCCACGCGGGACGCCCATGGCACCGTCGACCGGGCCGCGTTGCGCTCCGGTGACCGTGAACTGCCTGGTGACGCCTGGCTGTCGGCCGAGGCGGAGGTGCTGGTCCCGGCGGCCGTGTCGTATGTGATCGACGCCTCCAACCAGGGGCGCGTCACGGCTCGTTGGATCGCCGAGGCGGCCAATATGCCGGTACGGTCCGACGCGGAGGAGCTGCTGGCCGCGCGGGGCGTGACCGTGCTGCCGGACGTGGTGGTCAACTCGGCGACGAACGCCTGGTGGTGGTGGACGCTGTTCGGGGACATCGGGCCGGCCGCCGATGAGGCGTTCACCCACATCCGGCGTTCGATGCGCGCCTTGACCGACCTGACGCTGTCCCGCGCGGAGGCCGACGGGACGGCACCGCGGTCCGCCGCGCACGCGATCGCGGCGGACCGGCTGCCGGTGATCACGGAGCGGTTCGGCCGGTACCGGTGACTGAGCTGACTCGCCCCCCGCCGGCGCCCGCGCCAGGTACCGGCCCTCGGCGAGGCTCTAGGGTGACGACGTGGCAAGAGTGCGGTTGAGCGTGGCGGAGCGGCGTGAGGAATTGCTGCGTGCCGCCGTCGAACAGATAGAGGAGCGGGGCGTCGCGGCGGTCAGGATCGCCGACGTGGCCTCGGTGCTCGGTGTGAGCAACGCGCTGGTGCTGTATCACTTCGCCACCAAGGAGAAGCTGGTGGCGGCCGCGTTCACTCATGCGGCGCAAGGCGACCTGGCTCATCTGCGCAAGCTGCTGGGCCGCCGTACGACGGCGCTGCGACGGCTGCGGGCGGCCGTGCGCTGGTACGCGCCGACCGGCCAGGCCAAGGGCTGGCGGCTGTGGATCGAGGGCTGGGCGGCGGCGCTGCGCGAGCCCGCCCTGCAGGAGGTCGCTCGCGATCTCGACCGGCAGTGGAAGGCGGCCCTCACCGAGGTCATCGCCGAGGGCGTGGCCTCGGAGGAGTTCCGCTGCCCGGACCCCGCCGGCACGGCCCTGCGCCTGACGGCCCTGCTCGATGGGCTCGCCGTACAGCTGACGTCGTACCCGGGCGGGGTGTCACGCGCGCGTGCCCAGGAGTGGGTGGACGAGGCGCTGGCCCGTGAACTGGGCCTGGAGCGGGCGGCGTTGACTCGATAGGGCCGCGGTGGACGGAACACCGAGTTCCGGGCCGTACCGATCGGGTGTCGATACGGCCCGGACGTGCCGGTCACTCGTGCGTACGGCCCTCCAGCCACCGACCACTCGTGACCACCGTGTTCAAGCCACCGACCGGATCCGCATCTTGATGTCGTCGGGCGACATCGCGCCCTTGGCGGTCACATGGTCCCCCGACGACTCGCCGCGCAGTCGTCGGCCGATCCATGGCACCAGGTACTCGCGCGCCCAGTGCACGTCGTCCCGGCGGACCTCCAGGGTGCCGCGGGGCGGGAGGGGCGGCCAGGGCTGGTCCGGGTCCGCGGGGATCTCCAGGCCGAGCACCTGGCCCGCGCGCAGCGCCACGCGTGTGTGCCCCTCGGGAGACAGGTGGAGCCGGTCGTCGTCCCAGGCGCGGCGGTCCTGAACGGTCTTCAGGGACCACAGGTCGAGCACCGGGCAGCCGTACCGGTCGGCGATGGCCCGCACATGACCGTTGTACGTGGCGATCTTGCCGCGCAGATGCTTGAGCACGGGTACGCCACGAGTGTCGAAGCCGGTCGTCACCATGACGGTGCCGATGGCGGAGGTGAGCCGGATGATCGCCCGTTCGAAGCGCTCGGCCACCTCGTCGGGGTCGGTTCCGGGTCGGATGATGTCGTTGCCGCCCGCGCAGAACGAGACCAGGTCCGGGGCCAGTTCGACGGCCTTGGGGAGCTGGTCCTCGACGATCTGGTCGAGAAGTCTGCCGCGCACGGCGAGGTTGGTGTAGTCGAAGTCGCCCTCGGGGAGCCGGTCCGCGAGCAGGACCGCGAAACGGTCCGCCCAGCCGACGAACGCCCCGTCGGGGCCGGGGTCGCCGACGCCCTCGGTGAAGCTGTCCCCCACCGCGACGTACGACCCGATCACTGATCTGCTGTCACTCTTCGAATCGTCTGCCACGTCGGGACATGATTCACCTTCGAATGTGACTTACGCGACCGTAGGAAAGGGTTGACGAGCGGTGAGATAAGCCACTCCCCAAGTGTTTCCCAAACCAGGAATAACCCTCTGAGCAGGGGTGTTGTGCGCGCAACACTGCGCACATCGCGCACATCGCGCACACTGCGCACACCGCGCACACCGCGCACACCGCGCACACCGAAGGCCGGACCCGGGGATCGAGGTCCGGCCTTCGGCCGTGTGTCAGGCAGATGACCGCCGCGCGGGGTGGTCGTCAGCCGATGCCGACGCCCTTGGAGAGGAGGTAGGCGACCGGGTCGATGTCCGAGCCGTAGTCCGGCGTGGTGCGGATCTCGAAGTGCAGGTGCGGTCCGGTGACATTGCCGGTGGCGCCGGAGAGGCCGATCTGCTGGCCCGCGGTCACGGCCTGGCCGGCCGAGACGGAGAGCGAGGACAGGTGGGCGTACTGCGCGTAGTGGCCGTCCTCGAGCTGGATGACGACCTGGTTGCCGTAGGCGCCGCCCCAGCCGGCCGAGACGACGGTGCCCGCGCCGACCGCCTTGAGCGGAGTGCCGGTCGCGGCGGCGAAGTCGACACCCGTGTGGTAGCCGCTGGACCACATGCTGCCGGCCACCTTGTAGCCGGTGCCGAGGGAGGCGCCGGACAGCGGGGCGGAGAAGCCGTTGACGGTGCTGGCGGTGTCAGCGGCCGTCGACGCCTTCGGCGCGGCGGACTTCGGGGCGCTCGACGGCTTCGACTCGGAGGGCGACGACTTGGGGGTGCTCGTCGCGGCCTTCTTGCCGCCGATCGTGAGCTTCTGGCCGGGGCGGATCAGCGAGGGGTCCTCGCCGACGACCGTGCGGTTGTCGGCGTAGAGCCGCTTCCAGCCACCGCTGACGTTCTGCTCGTCGGCGATCTTCGAGAGATAGTCGCCGACCTTCACCGAATAGGTCCGCACACCGGTCTTCTTGTCGGCGGCCTTCTTCGGGGCGGCCTTCTGGCCGGCGACCTGAAGGGATTGAACGGCCTTTTCCGAAACGGACTGCGAGGGAGCGGCGTGGGCGCCGGTGGCCCCCATGAGCGGAAGAGCGAGAGCGGCGCCACCGGTTCCGGCGACGGCGATGGAGCGGGTGAAGCGCAGGGACTTCGGGCGGCGGTGCTTACCCTTCGCGGGCATGGCGAATTCCTCTCCGGCGCCTGCGAGGTGAGCTGTCGGGTGCGGGCTGGAGATGCCCGGCCGCGTGGGGACGCGACTTGACCCCAAGCCTGTTCCAGAGACCGGATCAGGCGGTTCTACCTGTGGGTCCCCCGCTCCTGCCATGGTCGGGTGAGTTAGCGCGGGTTCCGGTCGGCGGCAGGATTAGGCGTCCGTCCGGATTGGTTGGGAACGTAAGCGAGGAAGACGCACGGGAACAAGTGAGAGGTTCCGTCCGAATGCGTTCCTGTTGATCCCTTGTGGGAATTACCGGTCACCCTCCGTGCATTTATGGGGCGTCGCCCGACTCAAAGCCCCTTGAAAAGCGCATGAATTACGTGAACATGACGGGCGACGCACGGTCACGAATATGACGCTCCTCACGTGACACTGCTCCAGCTTCCTTTGCCGCAGAGCGAGTTGGAATGAAGGCGCCAATTCGGACAGAAACCCTAGATACGACGGAGGCGAATAACCGTCGCATCCAGGTCACCCCGCAGGCCGACATGAAGTCCGTGATGCACCAGTACGGCACCTCGGTGAATTTCGCCCGTTTCAAGGCATTGGTACGCAGCTGTCGGGTCGAGGCCGTGCAGCCGCAGGGCCGGCAGGGGCTCGCCGTAGCTCTGGGCCTGGAGCCAGGCGAGGACGACCGTCTCGTCCCCGAGGACGTACTGCACCGCGCTCAGCCCGCCCGTGGGCGGCCGCAGCCGGTAGAGGTCGCCGCGCTGCACCAGCGGGCGGATCTCCTTGTAGAGCGCCACCCACTCCCGGGCCTCGGCGAGTTCCTCCTCGGTCCAGCGCGAGAGGTCGCCGCCGACCCCGAGGACCCCGGCCATGGCGCTGACGAAGCGGAAGCGCAGCGAGCTGGCACGGTGGTTGAGCATGGCGTTCGGGCTGTCGGTGACCCAGGCGGCCATGGCCCGCGCGGGGTGGATCTGGCTGAAGCCGTGCTGGATGGCGAGCCGGTCCAGGGGGTCGGTGTTGTCCGAGGTCCACACCTGGTCCGTACGGCCGAGAATGCCGAGGTCGATGCGTCCGCCGCCGCCCGAGCAGGACTCGAAGGCGACCCCGGGGTGCGCGGCGCGCAGCCGGTCGAGCAGGGCGTACAGGCCCCGCACATGGTCCACCCAGAGGCGTTGCGGGTAGGGCTCGCCGGGCCAGCCCGCGTCGGTGAAGGGGCGGTTGAAGTCCCACTTCACATAGTCGATCGGG
This sequence comes from Streptomyces lanatus, assembly GCF_014655715.1. Taxonomy (GTDB): domain Bacteria; phylum Actinomycetota; class Actinomycetes; order Streptomycetales; family Streptomycetaceae; genus Streptomyces; species Streptomyces lanatus. The sequence goes on from NZ_BNBM01000001.1 coordinate 73,895, forward strand.
GCACTGGAGAGGAGCCCGTCGAGCTGCTCCCAGAGGTACTCCTGGACGTCCTCACGCGCGAGGTTCAGTACGAGCTGATTGCGGAATTCCGTACGCTTTCGTCCCGTTTGATGCTGCGCCCAGTCCGGGTGGGCGCGGTACAGCTCGCTGTCCGGATTGACCATTTCCGGTTCGACCCAGATACCGAACCGCATGCCGAGCGCGTGCACATACTCGGCGAGCGGCTTCAGGCCCGAGGGGAAGCGGTCGGGGTTTGGCGTCCAGTCGCCGAGCCCGGCGCGGTCGCTGGTGCGCGTGCCGAACCAGCCGTCGTCGACCACGAACAGCTCGACGCCGATGGCCGCGGCCCGCCGCGCGAGGAGGCTCTGCTGCTCCTCGGAGATGTCGAACTCGGTCGCCTCCCAGGAGTTGAACAGCACCGGCCGGTCCCGGTCCGCGTCCGGGATCACATACGCGCGCTGGTACGCGTGCCAGGCCCGGCTCGCCCCGCCGAAGCCGCCGTCGCTCCACAGGCCGGCGAAGACGGGCGTCGTGAAGGACTCCCCCGTCGCGAGGCGCAGCAGGCCCGAGTCGTCGTGTCCGGCACCGCCGGTGATCTGCACGCGCGCGTCCGGGAGTTGGGCCACGGCGATACGCCAGGACCCGGACCAGCCGAGGGCGCAGCCGTAGACCTCGCCGCGTTCCTCGGTGGCGTCCGTGTCGAGCGCGACCCAGGGCAGGTGCTGGTGCCCGGTGTGGCCGCGGCGGCTGCCGATGACCTTCTCACCGTAGGTGAGGGGAGCCCGCGCCAGCCGGGACTCGGCGCCCCAGCGGCCGTGCAGCTGGGACAGCCGCCAGTCCTCCCGGTCGGGCAGCGTCCAGGTGGCCGAGTCGGCGCGCAGCAGCTCCAGGGCGGGCCCCTGGTTGTCCAGGGTCGCCCAGCGCTCCACGACGTCCCCGCGCATCCGGTAATGCAGGGTGACGTTCAGCCCGCCGTCACGAAAGCGCAACCGCAGCTCGTCACCCTCGGTCTCGTACCGCTCGAAACCCCACTCGGTGCCGCGCCGCTCCTCGGTGCGCACCGACAGGGCGGGCCGTACGAAGCGGGGGCCGCCCTCGACGGGGTATTCCTCGCGTCCGTCGAGCGGGGACTCGAAGGGCCGGTACTCCGGCAGCGGGCGTACGGCGAGGGCCTCGGCGTCGGCGAGCGCGATCCGGGGTCCCCAGTGCAGGTGCAGCAGTTCGTCGGCGTCGGTCAGGTGGACGGCGTAGCTGCTGGTCGGCCCGGTGAGGAGCCAGGTACGGCCGTGGTCGGAGATCTCCAGCATCAAGCCCCCACAGAGACGAACAGGCGCGATCAAGTACCAACATCATCAAGGGTTGATCGGCCCCACGGCAACGCCTGTGGACAACTCATTGCCCCAGGAATCCATGTCGTATGGTCGAGAGCGCACCCCGTCGGCCGCATCGCCGAGCCGCGCCGCCGGGGCCGACCGGGAGGAGCCCCCGTGACGCAGCAGATCCCGTCGACCGAGCCCGAACTGGCCGGGGTTCGCAACTTCCGTGATGTGGGCGGCCTGCCCACGGTGGACGGACGACGGGTGCGCCATGGAGTGCTGTTCCGCAGCGGCCACCTCGCGCACGCGACCGCCGAGGACGCCGCTTTCCTCGACTCCCTGGGGCTGCACACGGTCTTCGACTTCCGTAACGCGGCCGACCAGAAGCTGGAGGGGCCGGACGTCGAGCTGCCGGGCGTGCGCAATGTGAACCTGCCGCTGTCGGACCCGGCGGACGGCGCGGAGTTCTGGAAGATGGTCCGGGACGGCGATCTCGACCAGCTGCGCGCGATCCTGGCCGACGGCAAGGGCGCGAACCGGATGATCGTCTCCTACCGTTCGATCATCAAGGAGCGCACCGGCGAGCACTCCCAGGTGCTGCACTCCCTCGCCGAGGACAGCGTGCCGGCGCTGATGCACTGCGCGGCCGGCAAGGACCGCGCGGGTCTGTCCATCGCCGTGACGCTGCTGGCCCTCGGCGTCGAGCGGGAGGCGATCGTCACCGACTACCTGGAGTCCAACGCCAAACACCGCCGCTACAAGGTGCGCCGCAGCGGCAGCGGCGCCTCCGCCTACTCGCCCGAGGTCATGGAGCTGCTCAGCCCGCTGTTCGACGCGCGGGCCGAATATCTGACGGCGGCGTTCGAGACGATCGAGGAGACGTGGGGCGGCGTCGACACCTACCTGGAGCAGGGTCTGCGGCTGTCACCGGAGTCCCGGGAGCTGCTGCGGGAGCGGCTGCTCGACTGAGGCGGCGCGCCCCGGCCTACTTCGCGCCCGCCTCGAACAGGAAGTAGATGAAGGCGGCGAAGAGATGCCCCACCGCGATGTAGATGATCAGCCGGATCCACAGCGCGCGCGGGAACCTGTCCTCGGTGTTGCTCATGGCGTGACTCCAGGGGTGGGGCCCAGGCACAGCGTGGCCGTGGGGCTCTGCAGCAGGGTGTGGACGAACAGCAGCTCGACCCCGCCCTCGTCCTGGGCGGCGATGCGGTGCGGGGTGAGTGAGTCGAAGTGCGCGCTGTCTCCGGGCGCGAGCCGGTGCGTGGTGTCCCCGAGGCGCAGCCGCAGCCGCCCCTGGAGGACGTAGAGCCACTCCTCGCCGGCGTGCACGCGCACGATGTCGCCCTGCGAGCCGTGCGGCACATGGACACGCAGGGCCTGCATCCCGCGCCCGTGCGCGCCCGCCTGCCAGTAGGTCCAGCCACCGGCCGCGGTCGGTTCCATGTCACCGGCGCGCACTACGGCGTCCCGCTCGGCGACCGTCTCGCCGAGCAGCTCGGAGACCGTCGTACCGTAGATACGCGCGAGTGCGAGCAGCATCGGCAGTGAGGGCTGGCGCTGCCCGGTCTCCAGGCGGGAGAGGTGGGCGGGTGACAGTCCGGCGGCGCGGGCCGCTGCCTCCAGGGTGAGGGCGGCTCGGCGGCGCAGGGCGCGGAGCTGGGGTGCGACGACGGGCAGGGCGACCTCGTGTTCCGCCGAGGGCTCCGTCTCGGAAGAGCTCATGCCTCCATTCAGCCGGACCTTTGCCTCTGAGGCAAATTTATTGCCTCAGAGGCAAAGCCCCTCGGTCACGCTCACCTCACCGATTGGCGACCGCCTGCTTGACCAGCGTCTTTCCGAAGTCCCACATCAGCCCGCCCCCGCTGTGCGCGTCGTCCATCACATCGGTGAAGGCGTCGACGAACCGGTCCACCTCCCGCTCCCCGATGACGAGCGGCGGGATGAGCTTGATCACCTCCAGGTGGTCGCCGGAGACCTGGGTGAGGATCCGGTGCCGCTGCAGCAGCGGTACGACGACCATCTGGGCGAACAATCCCTTGCGCGCGGCCTGCAGCATGCTCCAACGGCTGCGCAGCCCCAGCGACTTGGGCCGCCCGAATTCGATGCCGATCATCAGGCCCCGGCCGCGGACGTCGGCGAGCAGCTCGTACTTGTCGATCAGCGCCGCGAGCCGGGACCTCAGCTGCTCCCCGGTCGCCCGCGCGTTCGCGACGGTCTGCTCGTTCTCCATCACCGACAGCACGGCGAGTCCGGCCGCCATGGCCTGTGCGTTGGAACCGAAGCTCGCCGAGTGGACGAGCACGCGGTCCATGGACGAGTAGACCTTCTTGAAGATCCAGTCCTTGCCGAGGGTGGCCCCCACCGGCACATAGCCCCCGGAAAGCGCCTTGGCGACGCACACCAGGTCCGGCTCGACGCCCTCCTCGTGCTGGTAGGCGTAGAAGTCGCCGGTCCGGCCAAGGCCCGTCTGCACCTCGTCGGCGATGAGCAGCGCCTTGTGCTTGCGCAGCAGTTCCTGGGCGGCCCGCAGATAGCCGGGCGGGGTCTCGTGCACGCCCTTGCCCTGGACGGGTTCGACGATCAGGGCGGCGACGTCGCCCTTCTTCAGCTCCCGCGCCAGGGCGTCCAGATCGCCGAGCGGAACGGCCGTGTCGGGCAGGAGGGGCGCGAAGCCGTCCCGGAAGCCGGACTCGCCGTTGACCGACAGAGAGCCCGTGGTCAGCCCGTGGAAGGCGTGGTCGCAGTACAGCACCCTCGGCCTGCCGGTGACGAACCGCGCGAACTTCAGCGCCGTCTCCACCGCCTCCGTCCCGCTGTTGCCGAAGAACACCCGGTCCAGGTGCGGGCTGTGCGCGAGGAGCCGCTCCGCCAGCAGCCCGGGCAGCGGCTGGCAGTCGAAGCGGGTGAGGTCGGCGAGCTGGGCGTCGAGGACGTCGTGCAGCGCCTTGCGGACGACGGGGTGGTGGCGTCCCAGGCCCATCACCCCGAACCCGGCGAGCATGTCCAGGTAGTCGTCGCCGTCCGCGTCCCAGAAGTAGGCGCCCTCGGCCCGCTCGTAGACCTTGTCGAAGCCGATGGTGTGCAGCATGCGCGGGAGCTGGTGGTTCAGATACTTCGAGTGCAGCTCATAGCGCTCGGCTCCGCGCTCGGCGAGGAGGGCGCCGAGGTCGAACTCGCTCGTCATTCGGCTTTCTCCTTGACTGGCGCGACGATACGACGCACCTGGCCGCCGTCGGCTTCCTTGAGCGCCAGGCTCGCGCTGATCCGCCCGGCGACCTCCACCGGCGTCAGCCCTATGTCCGCGAGCACCTCGCCCCGCTTGGCGTGCGCGAGGAACTGCTCCGGGATCCCGAACCGCCGCACCGGCACATCCACATCGGCGTCGCCCAGCGCCAGCGCCACGGCCGAGCCCACCCCCGACGAGCGGCTGTTGTCCTCGACGACGGCCACCAGCCGGTGCTGTGCGGCGAGGGGCGCGAGCGCCGGGTCGACGGGCTTCACCCACCGCGGGTCGACGACGGTGCAGTTGATGCCGCGGGCCTGGAGCAGCTCGGCCGCCTGGAGGCACACCGGGGCCATCACACCGACGGCGACGAGCAGCACGTCCGGCTCACCGGCGTCGCGGTGCAGCACGTCCAGCCCGCCCACCCGGTCGACCGCCGGGATCGACGGCCCGACGGACTCCTTCGGGAACCGTACGAGTGTCGGCGCGTCGTCGCAGGCCACAGCCTCGCGCAGCTGTGCCCGCAGTTGGTCGGCGTCACGCGGCGCGGCGATCCGAAGACCGGGCACGACCTGGAGGATCGACATGTCCCACATGCCGTTGTGGGAGGCACCGTCGGCGCCCGTGACGCCGGCCCGGTCCAGTACGAACGTCACTCCGCAGCGGTGCAGCGCGACGTCCATCAGGAGCTGGTCGAAGGCACGGTTGAGGAAGGTGGCGTAGATGGCGACGACCGGGTGCAGCCCGCCCGTCGCGAGGCCCGCCGCCGACACGGCCGCGTGCTGCTCGGCGATCCCGACGTCCCAGACCCGGTCCGGGAACCGCTCGGCGAACTTGCCGAGCCCGACGGGGTGCAGCATGGCCGCCGTGATCGCGACGACGTCCTCCCGCTCCTCCCCGATCCGCACGATCTCCTCGCCGAACACCGACGTCCAGGACGGCCCACCCGAGGGGGCGAGCGGCTCGCAGGTCAGCGGGTCCATCACGCCGACGGTGTGGAAGTGGTCCTCCTCGTGGGCGAGGGCGGGTTCATAGCCGCGCCCCTTCTCCGTGAGGCAGTGGATCAGCACCGGCCCGTGGAAGCGTTTCGCGCGCCTCAGCGCGGACTCGACGGCCCCGATGTCGTGCCCGTCGATGGGACCGACGTACTTCAGTCCCAGATCCTCGAACATGCCCTGCGGCGCGAAGGCGTCCTTGAACCCCTTCTTCGCGCCGTGCAGGGACTCGTAGATCGTGCCGCCGACGATCGGCGTCCGCAGGAGGACGTCCTTGCCCCAGGCCAGGACCTTCTCGTAGCTGTCCGTCGTCCGCAGGGTCGCCAGGTGGTTGGCGAGGCCACCGATGGTCGGCGCGTACGACCGTTCGTTGTCGTTGACGACGATGATCAGCGGCCGGTCCTTGGCGGCCGCGATGTTGTTCAGCGCCTCCCAGGCCATGCCGCCGGTCAGCGCCCCGTCGCCGATCACCGCGACGACGTGCCCCTTCTCCCCCTGCACCTGGCGGGCCTTGGCGAGCCCGTCGGCCCAGCCGAGCGCGGTCGAGGCGTGACTGTTCTCGACGATGTCGTGCTCGGACTCCTCGCGCGAGGGGTAGCCGGACAGGCCGCCCTTGCCGCGCAGCTTGGAGAAGTCCTGGCGCCCGGTCAGCAGCTTGTGCACATAGCTCTGATGGCCGGTGTCCCAGACGATGCGGTCGACCGGCGACTCGAAGACCCGGTGGAGCGCGATGGACAGTTCCACCACCCCCAGGTTGGGCCCGAGGTGTCCGCCGGTCCTGGCGACCGCGTGCACCAGGAACTCCCTGATCTCTTCGGACAGTTCGCGAAGATCCGTCTCGGACAGCGCCTTCAGGTCGCGTGGTCCCCGGATGCTCTCCAGAATCGTCACGCTCGGGCCCCCTTCGGTCCGTGCTGTTCAACTCACGGTGACGGCCGGCTCCCCCGACGCGACGCCGTCCTGTTCCATCTGTTCGGCGATCTTCATCGCCTCTTCGATCAGCGTCTCGACGATCTTGGACTCGGGGACGGTCTTGATGACCTCGCCCTTGACGAAGATCTGGCCCTTGCCGTTGCCGGAGGCGACGCCGAGGTCGGCCTCGCGGGCCTCGCCGGGGCCGTTGACCACACAGCCCATGACGGCCACCCGCAACGGCACTTCCATGCCTTCCAGGCCCGTCGTGACCTCGTCGGCCAGCTTGTAGACGTCGACCTGGGCCCGCCCGCACGACGGGCAGGAGACGATCTCCAGGCGCCGCTGCCTGAGGTTCAGGGACTCCAGGATCTGGATGCCGACCTTGACCTCCTCGGCGGGCGGAGCGCTCAGGGACACCCGGATGGTGTCGCCGACGCCCTGCGACAGCAGCGCTCCGAAGGCGACGGCCGACTTGATCGTGCCCTGGAAGGCTGGCCCGGCCTCCGTCACCCCGAGGTGCAGCGGATAGTCGCACTGCGCCGCGAGCTGCTTGTACGCCTCGATCATGATCACCGGGTCGTTGTGCTTCACCGAGATCTTGATGTCCCGGAAGTCGTGCTCCTCGAACAGCGACGCCTCCCACAGCGCGCTCTCCACGAGGGCTTCCGGAGTGGCCTTGCCGTACTTCTGGAGCAGCCGCCGGTCCAGCGACCCGGCGTTGACGCCGATCCGGATCGGCGTCCCGTGGTCCTTCGCGGCCCGCGCGATCTCCTTGACCTTGTCGTCGAACTGCTTGATGTTGCCGGGATTGACGCGTACGGCCGCACAGCCGGCCTCGATCGCGGCGAACACGTACTTGGGCTGGAAGTGGATGTCCGCGATCACCGGGATCTGCGACTTGCGGGCGATCGTCGCCAGAGCGTCGGCGTCGTCCTGCGTCGGACAGGCGACCCGCACGATCTGGCAGCCCGACGCCGTCAGCTCGGCGATCTGCTGCAAGGTGGCGCCGATGTCCGACGTACGGGTCGTCGTCATCGACTGCACCGACACCGGGGCACCGCCCCCGACCGCCACCGGGCCGACCTGGATCTGCCGCGACACACGTCGCTCGGCGACCGGCCGGACCGGTACCTCGGGGACGCCCAAGGAGATGGCGGTCATGGCGTCACTCCCGGTTTCCGGAGACCGTCTCGCGCATGGCGCGCAGCGACTCCTTCAGCGAGCCCATGGTGGCGAGTACGGCGGTGGGTTCGTAGCCGCAGTGCGCCATGCAGTTGGCGCAGCGCGGGTCCTTGCCGCGGCCGTACTTGTCCCAGTCGGTGTCCTCGATCAGCTCCCGGTACGTCGGGACGTAGCCGTCGCTCATCAGGTAGCAGGGGCGCTGCCAGCCGAACAGCGAGTAGTTCGGGATCGCCCAGGCGGTGCACGGGAAGTCGACCTTGCCCTCGAGGAAGTCGAGGAACAGCGGCGAGTGATTCAGCCGCCACTTCCTGCGGTTGCCGCCCGCGAAGGCCTTCTTGAACAGCTCGCGGGTCTGCTCGACGCCGAGGAAGTGCTCCTGGTCGGGAGCCTTCTCGTAGGCATAGGCGGGCGAGATCATCATCTCGTCGACCTTGAGGTCGTCGTTGAGGAAATTGAGCACCTCGACGATGGTCTGCGGGGTGTCGGTGTTGAAGAAGGTCGAGTTGGTGGTGACCCGGAAGCCGCGCCGCTTGGCCTCCTTGATCGCCTCCACCGCCTCGTCGAACACGCCCTCCTTGGCCACCGACTCGTCGTGGCGCTCGCGCAGGCCGTCGATGTGCACGGCGAAGGCGAAGTAGGGCGAGGGCGTGAACTTGTCCATCTTCTTGCGCAGCAGCATGGCGTTGGTGCACAGGAAGACGTACTTCCGCTTGGCCACCAGCTGGCGCACGATCTCGTCGATCTGCGGGTGCATCAGCGGCTCGCCGCCGGCGATGGACACCATGGGCGCACCGGATTCGAGCACCGCCCCCACGGCCTGGGCCACCGGCATGCGCTGCTTCAGTACTCCGGCCGGGTGCTGGATCTTGCCGCAGCCCTCGCACTTGAGGTTGCAGGCGAACAACGGCTCCAACTCGACGATCAGCGGGAACTTGTCACGCCTGCGGAGCTTCTGTTCGGCCAAGTAAGTAGCGACCTTGATGGACTGACGCAGCGGCATGGCCATCTGGCTCACCTCCTGGGGAGCAGCAAAGAACGGTGCCATTCATAGAATGCGGGTAGAACGGAACGAAGAACGCGGAAAGCTGATATTCCACCGCGCAACGTGCCGATCCGGACGAGTTCATGTTCTGGAGCGTCCACGACCACCCGGACGGCCGCAACCGGGCGCTCGCCCGTGCGGACGGCGCTCAGAAGCGTGACCGCCGACTCCATGTCGACCGCGATTGCGCCGGTCGCGAGCAGATCGGACCGTTCCTGACCACGGACGACATGATCGGAGCCGGTGAGCGGTCCGGTGTGGACGGTGCGGCCCGGGATGGTCCGCACGAGTTCTTTGACGAGTAGGTCGGTCCCCACGCACGGAACGGTTCCCGCCGGATCCCGGGTCTCCTCGGCGACCACCAGATCGCCGGGGTGCATCCCGGGGGCGAGCCCCGCGCAGAAGCCGGTGGCGAGGACGGCGGCCCCGCTGAGGGCGGGATCGGCCAGGACACGGGTGACGGAGCGTTCCGCCGCCCGGGGTCCCATGCCCGTACGGAGCACCGTGACCGGCCCGCCGGCTCCACCGCGCTCGCCGGCGCGCAGGGCGAACTGCTCGATGCCGAGCGCGCAGGCGATCAGCAGCGGGGCCGGGGCGGGCTGTGGGCTCATCAGCTCCCCTTGGCCTCGGCGAGAGCCGCCCCGGCCTTGTCGGCGAAGGGCTCTCCGTGGACGTACCGGCCGAGCGCGGTCAGCGGGAAGACCTGCCGGTAGAGGTGGTAGTTGATGGAGAAGTCCCAGGGGAATCCGGTGCCGGTGAAGTACGGCTCGTCCCAGGAGCCGTCCTCGCGCTGGGTGGCGGCGAGCCACTCGATGCCGCGCTCGGCGGCCTTGGAGTCCCGCTCCCCCGCCGCGAGCAGCGCCATCAGCGCCCACGCGGTCTGCGAGGCGGTCGAGGCGCCCTTGCCGCTCCACTCCTTGACGTATTTGTAGGAGCGCAGGTCCTCGCCCCAGCCGCCGTCGTCGTTCTGGACGGACTCCAGCCAGGTGACGGCGCGCCGGATCGCGGGGTGCGAGCCCGGGATGCCGGCGGCCACCAGGGCGGGTACGACGGATCCGGTGCCGTAGACGTAGTTCACGCCCCAGCGCCCGAACCAGGAGCCGTCCGGTTCCTGCTCGGCGAGCAGCCAGCGGATGCCGCGCCGGGTGCGCGGGTCGTGGGCGAGGCCCTCGACCGCGAGCATCTCGACCACGTGCGCGGTGACGTCCGCCGAGGGCGGGTCGATGACCTCGCCGAAGTCGCAGAACGGCAGCCGGTTGGGGAAGGGGCTGGTGTTGTCGACGTCGAAGGCGCCCCACGCGCCGTTGCGCGACTGCATCCCGAGATTCCAGCGCACCCCGCGGCCGATCGCCTTCTCCACGCGCTCCGGATCATGGTGCCGGACCCGGCGCAGCGCGAGGACCACCTCGGCGGTGTCGTCGATGTCGGGGTAGTTGTCGTTGTGGAACTCGAACGCCCAGCCCCCCGGCGGCAGTTCGGGCCGCTTGACCGCCCAGTCGCCGGGCCGGACGATCTCCTCGCCCAGCATCCAGTCGGCTGCCTTGACGAGCTGCGGATGGTCGGCGGGTACGCCCGCGTCCACCAGCGCGATGGTGGCGAGGCAGGTGTCCCAGACCGGCGACTGGCAGGCCTCGATCATCCGGGCCCCGTCCTCGCGCCACACGGCGAAGCGGTCAAGGGACGCCAGCCCCTCGCGCATCACGGGGTGTTCGAGGTCGTAGCCGAGCAGTCGCAGCGCGATGATCGAGTACACCGCCGGCGGCTGGATACCGCCCCAGCAGCCGTCGTTCTCCTGCCGCTCGATGATCCAGCGGGCGGCGCTGTTCATGGCGGCTCTGCGCAGCCTGCGCGGGGCGACCTTGCGCAGTTGGTGCAGGGCTTTATCGAGCCGCTGGAAGGCGCCGTCCCAACTGGCCACCGGGGCAAGGGGCTTGAGCGGATTCGGGTCGGCCGGGTCGGTGTGCAGTTCGTCCAGCGGGAAGGGCGCGGGCCGTACCGGGCGCTTCGCGGAGACGATCGTCAGGGGGACTATCGTCTGCCGGGCCCAGCACCCGAAGTCGTAGATGTTGAGCGGGAACCACTTGGGGAAGTAGATGAGTTCCGGCGGGAGTTCGGGCAGGTCCTCCCACTTCCACCAGCCGAACAGGGCCAGCCAGATCCGGGTGAAGACCCGGGAGGCGGCGATGCCGCCCTGCTCACGGATCCAGGCGGAGGCCCGCGCCATGTGCGGGGCGTCCGGCGCGTCACCGGCCAGGCGCAGGGCGACGTACGCCTCGATGGTCGCGGAGAGTTCGCCGGGGGCGCCGTAGAAGGTGCCCCAGGTGCCGTCCTCGCGCTGCTCCCCGCGGATGAAGAGCGCGGCGGCCCGGGTGGTCTTCTCGTCGCGGATGCCCAGGAACTGACGGAGCAGCAGGTCCTCGGCGTCCATGGTGACGTTCGTCTCGAGGTCGCCCTTCCACCAGCCCTGGGCGTCCTGCTTCGCCAGCAGGAAATCGGTGGCACGCCGTACCGCGTGTTCGGCGACCTCGTGCACCCCGGCCGCCACGGGAGTCTCGCTGTCGGTGTCGCTGGCCGCGGCTGCCCGGGGCGCCGGCGCCCCGGTGCTTCCGTCGGTCGTCGCTGTCATGGCTTCCCCTTCGTGCAGTGCTCCTGGTAGTGCGTCTGCTGTGGGTCCGCCGTCGGCCGGTGCGCTTCTTCCAGCGACACCGGCCGGCGACTACGCGAGGGCTATTCGACCGATACTGATCATCTCTTTTCGCCCGCTGGTGATCATCTCTTCCGTACGACGACGAAGTCGGCGAGCGCCGTGAACCGCGCCCGCACCTGCTCGGGCATGTCGACGGCGTCGAGGGCCTCGACGGCGATGGTGTGCTGTCGGCGCGCCTCCGCGGCGGTCCACTCACGGCCGCCCGCCTCCTCGATGAGGGCGGCGCGGGCGGCGAACTCCTCCTCGGAGAAGTTCTCGAAGTCGCTGCTCTTGGCGTCGGCGGCGAGGATCTCGCCGAGCCGCTCGGAGGCGGGGCCGCCCGCCGCGAGCGCGGCCACGACCGGCAGGGACTTCTTGCGCTGGCGCAGATCGCTCCAGGTCTGCTTGCCGGTGGCTTCCGGGTCGCCCCAGATGCCGAGCAGGTCGTCGATGGCCTGGAAGGCGAGGCCCAGGTGGTAGCCGTACTTCTCCAGGGTGTCGGCGGTACGGTCGTCCGCGCCGCCGAGCACCGCGCCGATGGAGCTGGCGCAGGCCAGCAGGGCGCCGGTCTTGTTGCCCTCCATCTCCAGGCACTCCTCGACGCCGACGCGGTCGCGGTGCTCGAAGGAGATGTCCTGCGCCTGACCGTCGATGAGGGCGCGGGTGGCGGTGGTCAGCCGGCGGGTGGCGCGGCCCGCCTCCACCGTACCGAGCTCCAGCAGCACCTCGTTGGCCAGCGCGAACATGGCGTCGCCGACGAGGATGGCCTGGGCCGGGCCGTGCACCTTCCAGACGGTGTCGCGGTGACGGCGCTGCTCGTCGCCGTCCATCAGGTCGTCGTGCAGCAGGGAGAAGTTGTGGACCAGCTCGACGGCGACCGCACCGGGGATGCCGACCTCGGGCGCGGCTCCGGTGATCTCGGCGGAGAGGACCGCGAGGGCGGGGCGTACGGCCTTGCCGCCGTCGCCGGCCGTGGGGTTGCCGTCGGCGTCGATCCAGCCGAAGTGGTAGGCGGAAACGGTGTCCATGGGAGGGGCCAGGCGGTCGACGGCCGCCCGCAGTACCGGTGTCGTCAGGGTCCTACCGCGCTCCAGGAGCGCGGTGACGTCCACCGCGGTCTCTCGAGCGGCCTTCGAGGCCGGGGGCACAGTGGGCACGTTCTCTCCTCTTGTTGCGGTACCGGGGGTGCGGGAGCCTGCCGCCGTGCGCTCGTTCAGCATCACGCCGCCTCCTCGACGCTGAAGAGGTGGCTGGGGCGGGGCCGGCCCAGGGCGCTCAGCGCGGCGCCGGCCGCACTCACGCCACTGCGGACCGCACTCTCCATGGTCGCGGGCCACCCTGTGGCGGTCCACGCTCCGGCCAGGTAGAGGCCGGATGCCTTGGTACGGGCGCCGGGCCGCAGCCGCCCGACGCCTGGGGTGGGAGCGAATGTCGCCGTGCGCTCCCTGGTCACGAAGAAATCCTTGACGTGCGCGCCCCGCGCGCCGGGCAACAGCCGTTCCAGCTCGGGCAGATACCGCTCACGCAGGGCGGCGACGGGTTCGTCGATCTCGTCCTGCGCGGCCGACTGGGACAGAGCGAGGTACTGGCCGTCCCGGAGCCCGGAGGCCTCGGTGCGGTCGAACACCCACTGCACGGGGGTGCCGAGGGCCGTGAGGAACGGTGTGCTCAGCACCTTGCGGTCGTAGACGACATGGACGTTCAGGATCGGCGCCGTGCCGATCTCCAGGAGCTTTTCGGGGGCGTCGAGTGCGCCGTCGGGCAGCAGGTCGTACGCCTCGCGCTGGGCCACGGCGAGCACGACCGCGTCCGCGTGCAGCGTCTCACCGGGAACCTCGACGCTCCAACGTCCGTTCTCGTCAGAGGAGATGGAGGTGACGCGTGTACGGACCTCGGTACGGACGCCCGCGGTGTCGAGCGCCTTGCGGGCCAGCCGGTCATGCAGTTCACCCAGCGGGACGTGCGCCCATCCGATGTCGGCGGCGCCCGGGTCGGACAGCAGACCGGTCTTGAACACCATCGCGGCGAGCCCCAGCGAGGCGTCGCCCGCGACCGCGTTGAGGGTGGCGACCCCGACCAGGTCCCACAGGGCCTCGACGGCACGCGCCGACTGACCGTGCGCGGTCAGCCAGCTGCCGAAGTCCTGGGTGTCCAGGGTCGGATCGGCGAGGTCGAGCCCCTTGAGCGCGAGCGCGGCACGGCCGACCTTGGCGCGTTCGGCGAGGGAGAGATGCGGATAGGTCGCCAGGCTCCGGCCCAGGTGCAGGGGTACGGGCAGGGCGTCGCGCCGCAGTCTGCCGAGCCGTCGGCCCTCGGGCTTGTCGAGGTCGAGCACGGGCACGTCGAGACGATCCTGGAGCGGAGCCAGCGCCGTCCCCTCGATCCGGTCGAGGAACCAGCGGTAGGCGGTGCAGCAGCGCAGATAGACGTGCTGTCCGTTGTCGACGGTCAGATCGCCGCGCTGGAAGGAGAAGGCCAGGCCACCCAGCCTCGGCCTGCCCTCGATCAGGGTGACCCGGACGCCCGCGTCGGCGAGCGCGAGTGCGGAGGTGATGCCGGCGAGCCCGCCGCCGATCACGACGGCGTCCCGCCCCGAGTGTCCCGGGATGTCCGCGAGCGACCCCTCCGGCCGTGTGCCCTCGGTCATCGTGCACCCTCCCCTGCGCGGCCGCCGCGCCGATGGTTCAACGGTCCACGGCCGGTCGTCTCAGTCAGGGACGCCGCATGGGAGCGGAGGGTTGCCTGCCGCTTTTCGCCGGTGGCATCACCTTGGGCCGGAATGTCCATCAGGCGCGCCTCCTGACGGTTCGGGTGACATGCCGGGCGTCCAGACCGGACAGACCGCGCACGGCGACGTACGCCTTCTCGCGCCCGGGCAGGGAGACCCGGCCGCGCAGCACGGCCTCCGGGTCACGCTCGATGCGGTCCAGGAGTCGGCGGTAGATACCGGCCATGGCGGCGACGCAGGCGCCGCTGCGCCGGTCGAGCATGGGGAGCAGCCGGTAGCCCTCGGCGAAAAGGGCGCGGGCCCGTCGCACTTCGAAGTGGACGAGGCCCGCGAAGTCGGAGCCCTCCGGTGGGGTCGGCCCGCTGAAGCCGGCCGAGCAGCCGAATTTGGCGAGGTCGTCGGAGGGCAGATAGGTGCGCCCTCCCTCGGCGTCCTCCCGGACATCACGCAGGATGTTGGTCAGCTGCAGGGCGAGCCCGAGCGTGTCGGCGTACTCGGGAGCGCGTTCGGCGCCGCGCGCACCCGGTTCGGTGCCGAAGACGCCGAGCGAGAGCCGCCCGATGGCGCCGGCCACACAGCGGCAGTAGGCCTTCAGATCGTCCCAGGTCTCGTAGGTCTCCCCGCGTACGTCCATCAGGACGCCGTCGATCAGCTCGTCCAGTCCGCCGAGGGGGATCGGGAAGACGTCGGCGGCGTGGGCGAGGGCCACGGCCACGGGGTCGACGTCGTCCTCGTCGACCTCACGGTCGCGGATCCGGGTCAGCAGCTGACGGGTGTCCTCGAGTCTGGCGACCTTGACGTCGCCGGTCAGGGCGCCGTCGCCGATGTCGTCGACGCGGCGCGAGAACGCGTACAGCGCCGACATGGCGCGGCGCTTGGACGTGGGCAGCAGCCTGATGCCGTAGGCGAAGTTACGGGCCTGCTGCCCGGTGACGGCCTCGCAGTAGCTGTAGGCGGCGAGTACCGGTGCGGACGCGTGTGGTGCAGACTCCACGGTCCGGATCACCCCTCTCCTCGCAGAGTCACGCCCACCTCACGCAGCAGCTGGCGCTTGCTGGCCTTGGGCGGGCCGGGAAGTACGTCGTATTCGGCGGCGGCGATCGCACGGATCGCCGCCCTTCCCCCCGCCACGAAACCCGCGAGCAGCAGCTTGAGCCTGCCGTGGACGCTACCCACCAGGGGGGTGCCTTCATTCAGGAGGAGCCGGGCACGTTCGGCTTCGTATGCAACCAGTGCGCGCACCGATGCGCCCGCTGTTTCTGCCGCGAGATCGGTTTCCTGCACGTGAAAGCGCTTCATGTCCGCCGCGGGCAGATAGATCCGGTCACGGCCGAGATCCTCGGCGACGTCCTGGAGGTGCTCGACGATCTGCAGCGCGGTGCACACCGCGTCGGAGAGGCGGATCCGCTCGGGCGTCTCGGTGCCGGTGACGGCGAGGACGAGGCGGCCGACGGGGTTGGCGGAGAGTTCGCAGTAGGCAAGCAGATCGTCGTAGGTCTCGTAGCGTCCGACGAGCTGGTCCTGGCGGTTGGCGGCGATCAGGCCGAGAAAGGGCTCGGGGGTGAGCGAGCGGCGGCGGACCGTCGGCTGGAGGCGGCGCAACAGGGGGTGGCTCGGGGTGCCGTCGAAGACGCGGCGCAGGTCGGCCTCGAAGGCGTCGAGCAGGATCAGGCGGTCCTCGGCGTCCTCGGGCGGTACGCCCAGCAGTCGGGCGTCGGCGCCGCCGGGAGCGAGATCGCCGTCGCCGATGTCGTCGACCAGGCGGGCGAAGCCGTAGACGGCCATGAGGTCGGTTCGCCAGGCCCTGGGCAGGAAGAACGGGGCCACGGGGAAGTTCTCCGCTGCGGCTTTGTCGAGCGTGCCGCGCTCCGGATCGTCGGAGGGCGCGCCGGTTCGGTTCACCGTGGGCTGCCCGGGGCGGGGACGGCGCAGGCGGAGGCGTTGAGCTGGGGAGTTTCCGTAGCCATTGCCGTCACATCTCCCGTTCTACACCGCAGACCCAATGCACACTATTTCGGACACGCCGCCCGGCTGTCCGCGCCGCGGCCCGGAGAGAGGGGTGTCGCGCCTTATCGCCCCACTTGCCGCGTTTCGGTACCGGTACAGCTTACGTTGTACAACGCACCGAGGCCCTTGGGGGCGTCCTGCACATCACAACAACACACCGATTGATGTCAAGATTCCTGGCACCGGCCGGAGTTGACGTTTCCTTTGCAGACGCGGGCCCCGCCGGGGCAGTTCCGGCGGGGCTCCGGGAAAGGCGCTGGGCCGCTTGGCCCATGTCCGGGTGGACTACTTGCCCGTGAACTTCTCGTACTCCTTGAGGACCTCGTCGGTCGGGCCGTCCATGCGCAGCTCGCCGCGTTCCAGCCACAGCACGCGGTTGCAGGTGTCGCGGATCGACTTGTTGTTGTGGCTGACCAGGAACACCGTGCCGGCTTCCTTGCGCAGTTCACGGATGCGGTCCTCGGAGCGCTTCTGGAACTTGCGGTCGCCGGTGGCCAGCGCCTCGTCGATCATGAGGACGTCGTGGTCCTTGGCGGCGGCGATGGAGAAGCGCAGCCGGGCCGCCATGCCGGAGGAATAGGTGCGCATGGGCAGGGTGATGAAGTCGCCCTTCTCGTTGATGCCGGAGAAATCGACGATGCCCTGGTAGCGCTCCTTGATCTGCTCGCGGGTCATGCCCATGGCGAGCCCACCCAATATGACGTTGCGCTCGCCGGTGAGGTCGTTCATCAGTGCCGCGTTCACACCGAGCAGGGAGGGCTGGCCGTCGGTGAAGACCTTGCCCTTCTCTGGCGGGAGCAGTCCGGCGATGGCGCGCAGCAGGGTGGACTTGCCGGAGCCGTTGGAGCCGATCAGGCCGATGGCCTCGCCCCGGTAGGCGACGAAGGAGACGCCGCGTACGGCGTGCACCTTGCGTACGCCCCGCTCCTCGCCGCGCTTCATGATGCGGCTGAGGGCGGCGGTGGCGCTGCCCTTGCCGGACTTGGCGCCGTTGACGCGGTAGACGATGTGCAGCTCGTCCGCGATGACGGTGGGGATGTGCGCATCCGCCCTCTGCTCAGCCACGGCCGTACCTCTCCTCCGCCTTCCAGAAGTACACGAAGCCGCCGACCGCGAACAGCACGGCCCATCCGGCGGCCGCCGCCCAGACGTGGTCGGGCAGCTGCGTGTGGTCGTAGCCGTCGATGAGAGCGAAGCGCATCAGGTCCATGTAGACCGCGGCCGGGTTCCACTGCAGGACGGTGGCGATCCAGTCTGGCTTGCCCTTGAGCATGATCGGGATGGAGAACATCACCCCGGACGCGTACATCCACGTACGCATCACGAACGGCATCAGCTGCGCCAGGTCGGGGGTCTTGGCGCCGGCGCGGGCCATGATCAGGGCGAGGCCGGTGTTGAAGAGGAACTGAAGGACCAGCACCGGCAGGATCAGCACCCAGCTGAGCTTCGGATAGCTGCCGAAGCCGATCGCCACGACGAACAGCACGATCATCGAGTACAGCAGCTGCTGGAGCTGCTGGAGCGCGAAGGAGATGGGGAGCGACGCGCGCGGGAAGTGCAGTGCGCGCACCAGGCCCAGGTTGCCCGAGATCGCGCGGACGCCCGCCATCACCGAGCTCTGGGTGAAGGTGAACACGAAGACGCCGGTGACCAGGAACGGGATGTACACCTCGCGGGGCATGCCCCGGTCGGCCTGGAGGATCACGCCGAAGATGAAGAAGTACACGGCCGCGTTCAGCAGCGGCGTGGCCACCTGCCAGAGCTGGCCGAGCTTCGCCTGGCTGTACTGGGCGGTCAGCTTCGCCCGCGAGAACGCGAGGATGAAGTGCCGCCGGTCCCAGAGCTGACGGACGTACTCGAACAGCGAGGGCCGGGCGCCGCTCACAGCGAGCCCGTACTTGGCGGCCAGCTGGGCCGCCGTGAGTCCCTCGTCGGGCGACGGCGGCGCGCTCACCGCGACCGAGCCGTCGTGCGTTGTCTCACTCACCAGTTGAAACTTTCGTCTTCGAGATGCGCAGACTGTGCGGGCCTGGCATGAACCTGGGGCCGTCGGGCCCGGTCACTCTCAGGGTCGAGCTTGTCAGATGACGGGAGGTCGGCCCAGTCGAGTCAGCCGCCACACCGTACGCCACTTCATGGGCCTGCGGGGACCGCACGGAGTGGTCCAGCCTTCCCTGAATCCGCCGAACCATGCCCGGAGGGCGGGGCGGGAGGGGCGCCGGGCCAGCGTGAGCAGCATCCAGACGCCCAGATAGACCGGGACAAGGGGGGCGGGGAGGTTGCGGCGAGCGAGCCAGACGCGGTTGCGGGCCACCATGCGGTGGTAGACCGCGTGCCGCGAGGGCGCGGTCGTCGGGTGGAACAGCACCATGTCCGACCGGTAATCGATCATCCAGCCCGCGTCGAGGGCCCGCCATGCAAGGTCGGTTTCCTCGTGGGCGTAGAAGAATTCGTCCGGGAGTCCGCCGACTTCGGCGAAGACCTGGGTGCGTACGGCGTTGGCGCCGCCGAGGAAGGTGGTGACCCGGGAGGAGCGCATCGGGTCGGCCGCGCGCAGCCGGGGGACGTGGCGGCGCTGGGTGACCCCGGTGTCGGGGTCGGCGATACGGAAGCTGACGATGCCGAGCTTCGGGTCTGCCGTGAAGGCCTCGCGGCAGAGTTCGGCGGTGTCGTGGTGGGCGAGGAGGCCGTCGTCGTCGAGGAAGAGCAATATGTCGACGTCGCGGCCGCTGGGGCCGAATGCCTCTATGCCGACGTTGCGGCCGCCGGGGATGCCGAGGTTCTCGGGCAGCTCGATGGTGCGCACGCCCTCGGGGACGTCGGGCACCGGGGAGCCGTTGCCGACGACGACCACCTCGACCTTGTCGCCGTCCTGCTTGGCGACCGAGTCGAGCAGGGCCCGTAGCTCGTCGGGGCGGTTGCCCATGGTGATGATCACCGCGCCGACCTTCACGCCGGTCACTTCAGCCTGCTGGAGGCGAGGATGGACACGAGGTGCAGCAGGGTCTGGAGCAGGGCGATGCCGGCGAGCACGGCGACGCCGAGCCGGGAGAAGAACAGGTCGCCGCGGACCTGGTCGGCGATCGCCAGGACCAGGATCAGCAGCGAGGCCTCGATGCCGAGGATGAGGCGATGGAACTTCAGCAGAGCGGCGGCCTTGCGGGCCATCGCCATGCCGGAAGAGCGCATCTCGGACGCGGCCTCCTGCACCGGCGGCTTGCCGGCCTGGTGGCGGGCGACGCCGACCAGGTCGGTCTCGGCCTTGATCAGGATCGCGCCGAGCGCGGCCAGCGTGCCGAGGAAGGCCCACAGCCAGTCGATACGGCCGCTGCCCCACAGGTCGGCGGCGCGCAGCCCGAATCCGACGAGCACGGCGGCGTCGGTGAGGTAGGCGCCGACCCGGTCCAGGTAGACGCCGTTGAGCGAGTACTGCTTCTTCCAGCGGGCGATCTCGCCGTCGACGCAGTCCAGGAGGAGATACATCTGGACGCACACCACGCCCAGGACGGCGCCCGTGATCCCCGGCACCAGGAGCGCCGGGGCCGCGAGCACACCGAAGACGGTCATCAGGTACGTGAGCTGGTTGGGCGTGACCCTGGTGTTCACCAGGTAGCGGTCGACCCGCAGGGACACCTCTCGCATGTAGAGGCGTCCCATCCAGTGCTCACCGCTGCGCCGGTCCTTCACCCCCGCGGGGTGAACGACGGGGCGGAGTTCAGCTACCGATGGCCTTGACATAGTCGGCGTAGATGTCCTTGATCTGGTCGGTTGTCAGGTCGAGGTGTTCGAGGATCGTGTAGCGGCCGGGCCGGGTCTGCGGAGCGAACTCCACGGCGCGGACGAACTCGTCGTCCGTGAAGCCGATCTCCTCCGGCAGGACCGGCAGACCGTGCCGACGCAGCACCTCGGCCATGTAGGCCGACTCCTCGTGGGCTCCGCGCAGATACATCGCGAAGGCCGCGCCCAGGCCGCACTGCTCGCCGTGGCTCGCGGCACGCTTGGGGAACAGCAGGTCGAAGGCGTGGTTGATCTCGTGGCACGAGCCCGAGGCCGGGCGCGAGTCGCCGGAGATCGACATGGCGACGCCGGTGAGGACCAGCGCCTCGGCGAGGACCTGGAGGAAGTCGTTGTCGCCGACTCCGCCCGGGTGCCGGAGCACGGCCTCGCCGGCCTGTCGGGCCATGGCGGCCGCGAGGCCGTCGATCTTCTCGCCCTTGACGCGGTTGGCGAGCTCCCAGTCGGCGATCGCGTTGATGTTGGAGATCGCGTCGCCGATGCCCGCGCGCACGAAACGCACCGGGGCCTCGCGGATGACGTCGAGGTCGATGACGGCCGCTATCGGGTTGGGCACGCCGTACGATCCGCGGCCCGCGTCGTTGTCGAGGGTCGCGACGGGCGAGCACAGGCCGTCGTGCGCGAGGTTCGTCGGTACGGCGACCAGCGGCAGGCCGACCCGCGCCGCGGCGAACTTGGCACAGTCGATGATCTTGCCACCGCCGAGGCCGACGACCGCGTCGTAGTGGCCGGCCTTCATCTCGCCGGCCAGCCGGATCGCGTCGTCGAGAGTGCCACCGCCGACCTCGTACCAGGTGGCACCGGGCAGCGAGGGAGCGAGCCGCTCCCTGAGCGTCGCGCCGGATCCGCCGCTGACGGCGACGGCGAGCTTGCCGGAGTGCGAGATGCGCTCGTCGGCGAGCACACAGGCCAGGTCGTCCAGGGCACCCGGGCGAATGTCGACGACGACCGGCGAGGGAATCAGCCGGGTCAGTACTGGCATGCGATCTCCCGTCCGCGGGCGAGATCGTCGTGGTTGTCGATCTCGACCCACTTGACGTCGCCGATCGGCGCCACGTCGATGCGGAAGCCGCGGTTCACGAGCTCCTGATAACCGTGCTCGTAGAACTGCTGCGGGTCGGTCTCCCACACGGCCTTGAGGGCGTCGGCCAGCTCGGGGGCGGCGTCGCCCTCGATGAGGGTGACGCCGATGTACTCCCCGGTGGCCTCGGCGGGGTCCATCAGCTTGGTGATCTTCGTCATGCCCTTGGCGGGGTCGACGACGACCTTCATCTCCTCGTCGGCGAGGCTCTTCACCGTGTCCAGGGCGAGGATGATGCGACGGCCCTCACCG
Source organism: Streptomyces lanatus (assembly GCF_014655715.1). Classification (GTDB taxonomy): domain Bacteria; phylum Actinomycetota; class Actinomycetes; order Streptomycetales; family Streptomycetaceae; genus Streptomyces; species Streptomyces lanatus. The sequence continues at coordinate 95,120 of NZ_BNBM01000001.1, forward strand.
CGGGCGGCGAGCAGCGTCTTCTCGACGGAGACCGGGTGGACGGTGTCGCCGTTGGCGAGGATCACGCCGTCCTTGAGGGCGTCACGTCCGCACCACAGGGAGTAGGCGTTGTTCCACTCCTCGGCCTTGTCGTTGTCGATGAGGGTGAGCTTGAGGCCGTACTTCGCCTCAAGGGCCGCCTTGCGCTCGTACACCGCTTCCTTGCGGTAGCCGACGATGATCGCGACCTCGGTCAGCCCGATCTCGGCGAAGTTCGCCAGGGTCAGGTCGAGAACCGTGGGTTCGCCTTCTATGCCCGCGGGCCCCACCGGCACCAGAGCCTTGGGAAGGCTGTCGGTGTAGGGGCGCAGACGCCGTCCGGCGCCGGCCGCCAGCACGAGGCCGATCATGCGGGTTCTCCTTCATCGTGTACGGCGGGCGCCCCGGAGGACACCCAGAAGCGGATGCTCTCGACGAGCACCACGAGGGCGACGGCCACGGCGAGGACCGTGAGCGCGACCGTGAACTGCGAGGCGGAGAGCACCGCGGCGAGAACGGTGACGAGCAACGTCCGTCCTTCGTGCCCCCCGATGGCGCGCACCAGCCAGGCCGGCGGCGCTCCGGCGTTGCCGCGGATGCGGTACACCGTGTCGTAGTGATGGTAGGCGACGGCGGCCACCAGTCCGAAAGCCGCAGGAAGGGCTCCGTTTACCTCGGCTTTAACTGCGAGGACGAGGACGGTGCCGTACTCGGCGGCCCGGAACAGGGGCGGGACCAGCCAGTCGAGGGCGCCCTTGAGGGGCAGGGCGACGGCTGCGGCCGAGGTGATGACATAGAGCAGGGCCAGGGCGATCGGCAGCGCGCTGCCGTACGCCGAGAGCCCGGCGGCCGCGACGAGCAGCGCCGCGCCCGGCAGCGCGACCAGGGCGCGGGAGCCGAGCGGCCCGCGGGCGGGCAGCTTCCTCAGCAGCCCGGCGAGGCCCTCGGAGAGCGGCCCGCTGTCCGCGAGGTCCGCCAGCGCCTGCGCCGCGCGGTCCGTCCGTGTCGCCTTGCGTGTGATGGACCTCAGCACGCGGCCCGCCGTCGTATAGGTCGCGGCGAAGGCGCAGCCGATGAGGAGTGCGTAGAAGGTGATGCGCGGGGTCGTGGCCGCCGTCAGGATCGCGATCATCGCCCAGCGCTCGCCGATGGGCAGAACGATCATCCGGCGCACCCAGACCGTCCAGCCGACGCTGTCGAGCTTGTCGGAGAGTGCTGCGGTGGGGCTGGTGTTGGCGGTGGCGTCGTGGTTGGCCTCGTTGAAGGAGAAGTCCACGACATGCCGGCAGGTCTGGAGGACCATCGCGCCGAGGGCGAGGGCCCAGACGTCGTCGCCGCCGCGGGCCGCGCCGAGGGCGAGGCCGGCGTAGTAGGCGTACTCCTTGGCGCGGTCGAAGGTGGCGTCGAGCCAGGCGCCGAGCGTGGAGTACTGCAGGGAGTAGCGGGCCAGCTGGCCGTCGGTGCAGTCCAGGACGAACGAGAAGATCAGCAGCAGGCCCGCCGCTATGAAGCCGACCCGGGTGCCGGTGGCCGCGCAGCCCGCCGCGATGAGCGCGGTGATCAGGGAGGCGGTGGTGACCTGGTTCGGGGTCAGGCCCCGGCGGGCGCACCAGCGGGCGATGTAGCGGGAGTACGGGCTGACGCAGTAGGTCGTGAAGAAGCCGTCGCGGGCCTTCACGGCCGACTTCAGGCGTACGGCCTCGTCGTCGACGGAGGCGACGGCCTGCCGCGCCTCGTTGCGGGCCTGCGGGTCGGCCGGAACGACGGCGACCAGGCTGCCGAGCTCGGGGCGGTGGACGTCGGTGCCGTCGTCGTCCAGGGCGGTGACGACGCGGTCGGCGAGGCTGTCGACGGCGACCGCCGCACCGCCGCCCGCGGAGGTCTCGCGGGCCATGGCGCGGGTCAGGGCCTTGCGGCCGGCCGCCTGGGCGGTCACGGCGCCCGGGATCGCGGCGAGCGGGAAGCGCGGGTCGGTCAGACCGAGGCGCAGCGCGTGCTGGTGGCCGACGAAGCGGGCGTCGATCAGGGCGACGCGCTGGTCGCCGGGGACCTGGGCGAGGAGCGTCTCGGCGTCGGCCGGGTCGGCGGCGACCCGCACGTCGTAGCCGAGGGACCGCAGATCGCCCTCGATCGACGATCCGGGGACCGGCTGACCGGTGAGGATGGCGGTCGACAACCGAACTCACTCCCTGTACGTGGGTGGCAGCGCCTGTTGGCCGGGGCCGTGTCAAATGCCTGGCCGGGCGGCGTGTCGGCAGAGGCTATCGGATGATTGGAAGCCAACGTTCACCGGCCGTTCGGCGAAGCGATCGGCAGGATTTGCCGAAACCCGGCCGCGATCATCATCAGGGATCTCAGGGCCGCCCCACAAACTCGTGCGTACAGAACGGGGCATCGGCGACATTGCGCAGCGCGCGAAGGGCTGCGCATAGGGTGGGCGACCATGACATGGCTGATCACAGGCGGAGCCGGCTACATCGGGGCACATGTGGCGCGGGCCATGACCGGCGCCGGGGAACGCGTGCTCGTACTGGACGATCTCTCGGCCGGGTATCCCGCGCGGCTCCCGGGAGACGTCACGCTGGTCGAGGGCTCGTCGCTGGACGGTGACCTGCTGAAGCGGGTGTTCGCCGAGCACGCGGTGACGGGTGTGGTGCATCTCGCGGCGCGCAAGCAGGTCGGTGAGTCCGTGGCGCAGCCCACGCGCTACTACCGGGAGAACGTGGGCGGTCTCACCACGCTCCTGGAGGCGGTCGCGGAGGCGGGGATCAAGCGGTTCCTGTTCTCGTCGTCCGCCGCCGTCTACGGCAACCCTGATGTGGATCTCATCACGGAGGACACTCCGTGCGCGCCGGTGAATCCGTACGGCGAGACCAAGCTCGCCGGGGAGTGGCTGGTGCGCGCGGCCGGCCGGGCACACGGGATCTCCACCGTATGTCTGCGCTATTTCAACGTCGCGGGCGCCGCCTCGCCGGAGCTGGCCGACACGGGCGTCTTCAATATCGTCCCGATGATCTTCGACCGGCTCACCCGTGACGAGGCTCCGCGGATCTTCGGCGACGACTATCCGACGCCGGACGGCACCTGCGTCCGTGACTACATTCACGTCGCCGATCTCGCCGAGGCGCATCTGGCGGCGGCCCGGCGGCTCACGAAGGCGAACGACAGCGGCGATCTCACGGTCAACATCGGCAGCGGCGAGGGCGTCTCCGTGCGCGAGCTGATCACCGTCATCGGCGAGGTGACCGGCGATCGGCGCCCCGCCGTCGTCGAGCCCCGGCGCCCCGGGGACGCCCCGCGCGCGGTCGCCTCGGCCGCGCTGGCCGCCGAGCGGCTCGGGTGGACGGCCCGGCGCGGGGTACGCGAGATGGTCGAGTCGGCGTGGGCGGGCTGGCGGCTGCACCACGGTCTCTGATCAAGCGCACCACCCTGACCTGCGGATCGTTTCCGCAGGTCAGGGCACATGACAACGGTGTTCAGTGCCGCGTTGCCCGATACCCCCCACCCGTAGTTCACTGTGATCCCGGGACGGAAATTCCGATCGTCCGACGGATGCGGTACGGACACTGAAGGGCGGCTTTCCATGGGGGCTGGGCACGATCACGGGCACGCGCACGCGCCGACGACCGGTACGGCGGCCGCGGCGTACCGCGGGAGACTGCGGGTCGCGCTGGCGATCACGCTCGGCGTCATGGTGGTCGAGATCGTCGGCGGCGTGGTCGCGAACTCGCTGGCCCTGATCGCGGACGCGGCGCACATGGCGACGGACGCGCTGGGCCTGGGCATGGCCCTGCTGGCGATCCACTTCGCGAACCGTCCGCCGAGCACGACACGCACCTTCGGCTACGCCCGTGCGGAGATCCTCGCCGCCCTCGCCAACTGTCTGCTCCTGCTGGGCGTCGGCGGCTACGTGCTGTACGAGGCGATCCAGCGGTTCTTCACGCCCGCGGCGACGGAGGGCGGCCTGATGATCGTGTTCGGTGCGATCGGCCTGGTCGCGAACATGATCTCGCTGACGCTGCTGATGCGCGGCCAGAAGGAGAGCCTGAACGTGCGCGGCGCCTTCCTGGAGGTGGCCGCGGACGCGCTGGGCTCGCTCGCGGTGCTGATCTCGGCGGCGGTGATCCTGGCCACCGGCTGGCAGGCCGCCGACCCGATCGCCTCGCTGGTCATCGGCCTCATGATCGTGCCGCGCACGCTGAAGCTGCTGCGCGAGACCCTGGACGTACTGCTGGAGTCGGCCCCCAAGGACGTCGACATGGCGCAGGTCCGGTCCCACATACTGGCACTGGACGGCGTGGAGGACGTACACGATCTGCACGCGTGGACGATCACGTCCGGGATGCCGGTGCTGTCGGCGCATGTGGTGGTGCGCTCCGACGTCCTGAACGCGATCGGGCACGAGAAAATGCTGCACGAGCTCCAGGGCTGCCTCGGCGACCACTTCGACGTGGAGCACTGCACCTTCCAGCTGGAGCCGATCGGGCACGCCGAGCACGAGGCGCGGCTGTGCCACTGAGGCGGGGCTTCAGCAGTGAAACAACCGTACGGTCCGACAACACGTCAGTACGGGCGGAATGCAGCGATCCGGTGGTCCGTGGCGTCTTCACGCCCACAGCGCTCCCGTCGACGGTTCCGTACCCGCCGCGCCGGGCACGATCAACTGCCGGGAGTGCCGGATTCGTACGGCACACTTGGGGCGCAAGACCAATGTGAAGGATGGGTATGCCGACCACGCCTGGCACCACGACGCAGAGTCCGTCGAACGGCGCCGCTGACGCGATTTTGCTGGAACTCGTCGACGAGAACGGCGTGACGATCGGCACCGCCGAGAAGCTCGCCGCCCATCAGCCGCCGGGACAGCTCCATCGGGCCTTCTCGGTGTTCCTGTTCGACGAGCACGGTCGGCTGCTGCTCCAGCGGCGGGCCCTCGGCAAGTACCACTCCCCCGGCGTCTGGTCCAACACCTGCTGCGGCCACCCCTACCCCGGTGAGGCGCCCTTCGCGGCCGCGGCCCGGCGGACGTACGAGGAACTCGGTGTCTCCCCGTCACTGCTCGCCGAGGCGGGCACGGTCCGCTACAACCACCCGGACCCGGACTCGGGCCTGGTGGAGCAGGAGTACAACCACTTCTTCGTCGGCATGGTGCAGTCGCCGCTGCGGCCGGACCCGGAGGAGGTCGACGAGACGGCCTTCGTGACCCCGGCCGAGCTGGCCGAGCGGCATGAGAAGGACACCTTCTCGGCCTGGTTCATGACCGTGCTGGACGCCGCCCGTCCCGCGGTACGGGAACTGACGGGCCCGTCAGCCGGCTGGTGACGGAGCCTGGGGGCCCGCTCCGCCGGACGGGCCCCTAGGGCACATGCACGGGCTTGAGCGGCACCGCCGCCCAGATCACCTTGCCTCCGCTCGCCGTGTGCTCGACGTCGCACACACCGCCCGCCTCCCTGGCCACCTCGCGCACCAGGAGCAGCCCGCGGCCGCCGGTCTGGCCGTGGTCGGCCTCCAGGGCGGTAGGGCGGTAGGGGTGGTTGTCCTCCACCGACACCCGCAGCCACTCGGCGCCTACGGCGACCTCCACGGCGAGCATCGGGGAGAGCAGTGCCGCGTGCCGGACGGCGTTCGTGACCAGCTCCGACACGATCAGCAGCACTCCCTGAACGGTGTCGTCCGACACCGGTACGCCCTGGCGGTACAGCAGGTCCCGTACGGCATGCCGGGCCTGCGGTACCGAGGCGTCCACGGCGGGGGCGGTGAACCGCCAGACGCCCTCGTAGGGCAGTGGATTCGGCGGCCGGGGATCAAGGGGTTCGTCCGCGCCGCCTGTTGGGCGTGGGCCGGACCCGCGCCCGTGGTTCTCCATCGTCCGGTCGCCACCCTCGCGCTCGATTGTCACCACATGTCGAGTGTTGGTAACGCGCAGGTCCGGACCGTATGACTGAACAGAAGTCAGCAAGTATCGAGCGAATCTGACCGTTGGCGTATGACGCGGTCAGTTGTGGGACCGCTCCTGAACTGCTCGTGCCGACTTGGCGAACTATTCGGGTTGTACGGGTTTGGTGGCACCCTTGCCCGCGGCCTGTCCCGCACCCCCGTCACCGACACGCTCCGTGACCATACCGACGATCCGGCGACCGCCGAAGCCCGTGGCGATCAGGCCGAGCCCGTCGAAGAGCAGGGCGAGCGAGAAGAGCGTGCCCATGACGTACCGGCTGCTGGGCCAGGTGCCGAGCACCAGGATGCCGAGGACCAGGTCGAAGGCACCCTGCAGCAGCGTCCAGCCCATCTGCGGGCCGCGCACCACCAGGCTGCCGACCAGGCGGAACAGCCCGCCCGTGAGGAACAGCAGGGCGGCGAACATGGCCAGCGCCTCGGCCGCCGCCTCCGGTCTGCGGATGACGACCACGCCGGCCGCGATGTTCAGCGCCGCGACGGCGACGCCGAGCCAGAAGAAGTTGGTGCCGCGTGCCTGGACGGCGTGCGCCAGGCCGATGACACCGCCGATCAGCAGCAGCCAGCCGAACAGCAGCATCGAGGTCAGCGTGGCGAACGCGGTGTAGAGAAGCCCGATCACTCCCCCGGCGACCAGCAGCACGCCGAGGGCGCCGAGCAGGCCGAACCCGCGCCGGAGCTTCGCCGCCTCGCCCGAGGGTCTGGTGGACCTGGCCATGGGCGTCTCCTTCCCACTCGCTACCCTTCACCCCACTTTGCACCTTTGACCGGCCTGGTTCGCGGGGCCCTTCCTGCTGGGCCGTTCGGCGCAAGCGGATAGCATCCGCCGCATGGAGCCCCAGCTGCTGCGGAGCGTCACCGATTCGGTCGCCACCGTCGTCATCCACCATCCGGCCAAGCGCAACGCGATGACGGCCGCGATGTGGGGCGCGCTGCCGCCGCTGCTCCGGACGCTGGCCGCCGACCCGGCCGTACGGGTGCTGGTGCTGACCGGTGAGGGCGGGACGTTCTGCGCGGGCGCGGACATCTCCACGCTGCAAGGGTCGCCGCAGGAGGCGCAGACACTGGCCGTGGCCGCGGAGGAGGCGCTGGCGGCCTTTCCGAAGCCGACGCTGGCTGCGATCCGGGGGCACTGCGTGGGCGGTGGGTCGCAGCTGGCCGCGGCGTGCGATCTGCGGTTCGCGGAAGAGGGATCGCTGTTCGGGGTGACGCCGGCGAGGCTCGGGATCGTCTATCCGGCCTCCTCCACCCGGCGGTTGGTGTCGCTGGTGGGGCCGGCCACCGCCAAGTACCTGCTGTTCTCGGGCGAGTTGATCGGCGCTGAGCGTGCGCTGCGCACGGGCCTGGTGGACGAGGTGCTGCCCGAGGGCGAACTCGGCAAGCGGGTCCTGGAGTTCACCCGGATCCTGGCTTCGGGCTCTCAGCTGACGCAGGCCGCGGCGAAGGAGTTCGCGGGCGGGCGCACCGACCGTGACGCCCACTGGGCCGAGCAGGCACGCGGAAGCGGCGACACCGCGGAGGGCGTCGCCGCGTTCCTGGAGCGCAGGCAGCCGAGCTTCAGCTGGAACGTGGCTACGCCAGGCTGAAGCGGCTGTTCGTACGGAACTCCTCGACGAGGTGCGCGGGCGCCTTCTGCGGGGAGCCGGCGTCGTAGGGCGGCTGCGGGTCGTACTCGGTGAGCAGCTGTACGGCCTGCGCGTGCTCGTCGCCGGCGATCTTCCCGACCAGGGTCAGGCCCATGTCGATGCCGGAGGAGACACCGGCGGCGGTGATGTACTTGCCGTCCGGTACGACCCGCTCACCCGTGGACTCGGCGCCGTACTGCGCCAGGAAGTCGAGGGTGAGCCAGTGCGTCGTGGCGCGGCGGCCTTCGAGCAGGCCCGCGGCGGCCAGGAGCAGCGAGCCGGTGCACACGGAGGTCGTCCAGGTGCTGGTGGTGTCGGCGGTCCTGAGCCACTCCAGGAGCGTCTCGTTCTCGATCTGGTCGAGGGTGCCGGGTCCGCCGGGGACCACGAGGATGTCGGGGTGCGGTACGTCGGCCAGGGACTTGTCGGCCATGATCGCCAGGAATCCGGTGTCGGCGCGGACCGGGCCCGCGGTCTCGGCGATGAAATCGACCTGTGCGTCGGGTAGTCGGCTCAGGGCCTCGTAGGGGCCGATGATGTCGAGGGCGGTGAAGCGGTCGTAGAGGACCATGGCGATCTGCACGGCTTTTCCTTCGGTCGTGTCGGTGTCGGTGTCAGTGGGTTGGCGCGGGGTGGAATCGGCGGCGGTACTCGGCCGGGGCCGCGCCCAGGGCTTTGACGAAGGCGCGTCGCATCGCCTCCGGGGTGCCGTAGCCGCTGGAGCGGGAGATCTCCTCGACGCCGTCGGTGGTGTCCTCCAGGAGCCGTCGGGCGTGTTCGAGACGGACCCGGTCGACGTACCGGCCCGGGGTCATGCCGGTCTCGGCCTGGAAGGCGCGGGCGAAGTGGCGCGGGGAGAGGCTCGCGCGGGTGGCGAGCGCCTCGACGGTCAGGTCGGCGTCGGGGTGCTCGGTGATCCAGCGCTGGACTTCTCTGAGGGGCTCGCGCTGGGCGGTCTGGGCGGCGAGCTGGGCGCTGAACTGGGCCTGGTTTCCCGGCCTGCGCAGGAAGACCACGAGGTGGCGTGCGATGCCCAGGGCCACGTCCCTACCCAGGTCCTCCTCCACCAGGGCGAGGGCGAGATCGATGCCCGAGGTCACGCCGGCGGAGGTGGCGACGTGACCGTCGCGGATGTAGATCGGGTCGGGGTCGACCTCGACGGCGGGGTGGTCGCGGGCGAGCTTGTGGCAGTACGCCCAGTGGGTCGTGGCGCGGCGGCCGTCGAGCAGTCCGGCCGCGGCGAGCAGGATCGCGCCGGTGCAGACGGAGACGAGGCGTTCGGCTCGGGGACCGTGTTCGCGGAGCCAGTCGACCAGGTCGGGGGCGGGGGTGCGGGTGCCCTGGCCGCCTGGGACCACGAGGGTGTGCGCGTCGACGGGTTCTTCTTCGAGGGCCTGGTCCGGTACGAGGGTCAGGCCGCTGGAGCTGCGGACGGGGGCGCCCGTCAGGGAGGCCGTGCGGATGTCGTAGGTGCCCGGGGCGTGCGTCTCGGCCCCCGCGAAGACCTCCAGCGGGCCGGTGACATCGAGGCTCTGTACCGCGTCGAAGAGTACGAAGAGAACGGTTCGCTGCGCCATGCCTTCGATTCTTGGTGTTGGTCGGGGTGGCCGCAATGACGAGGTCCCCACCTTTTCTGCCATGGTGTGCGGAGGTATGGGGTACGTACCAAGCGGTTGGTAATCTGCGGCCATGACTACTGCCGCCCTTGAGCCGCGTGCCGGCCGACGCTGTCACAACATGCTCAACTCCGTGCACTCGACGTCCTACTTCGCGCCCGAACTGGGCGAAGAACTGGGCGCCCTCGGGATCACGCATCCCCGGGCCGTCAACTTCGCGGTGCGTGCGGCCGCGATGGGGCCTGTGGGTGCGGGTGCGGTGACGGCGACGTTCTACAACTACAAGCATGAGCTGGTGGCCCGGCACGTTCCCGCGGTCTGGGCGATCGCCTCGCCCGAGGACGTGCTCGCGGCACGCGCGCGTGCGGTCGATGCGGCGCTGCGGCGGCTGCTCGGTGAGGACGCGGTGAGGTCGGCGGAGATGGTGGAGGCGGCGGGGCTCGCGCTGCGGGCCGCGGAGGGGTGTTCGCGCAGTGCTCGGCCGTTGTACTCGGCGCATGCCGACCTGCCGGTCCCCGAGGAGCCGCACATGGCGTACTTCCATGCCACGACGCTGCTGCGGGAGCACCGGGGTGACGGGCACCTGGCCATGCTGATGTCCGCGGGGCTCGACGGCCTCGAGGCGGTGGTGACCCACACCGCGACCGGCAAGGGCATGACGCCCAAGTGGGTGTTCTCCACGCGCGGCTGGACCCAGGAGGACTGGGACGCGGCCTGCACACGACTGCGTGAGCGGGGGCTGTTGGACGGCTCGGGTGATCTGACCGCCGAGGGTGCCGCCCTGCGCGAGGAGATCGAGGCCGGGACGGACCGGTTGGACCGGGCGCCGTACGAGCACCTCGGGGCGGCGGGGGTGGCGCGGCTGACGGAGCTCGGTACGGGGTTCGCCCGGAGGGCGGTGGGGGTGGGGGCGTTCCCGGCGGATCTGCTGGGGAGGGGGTGAGCCGGGGCGGTTCCTCGCCCTCGCCGCCCCTAGGGCGCTGCCCCTTCGACCCCGGGCCCTCTCTGAGGGCTGCCGTCCCCAGACCCCCGCTGCCGGCCCTGAACGGGCCTTGTCCTCAAACGCCGGACGGGCTGAAAACACCGACCTGCCCTGAGAAGCGGCCGTTCGTCGTATGGTTCCGGCGTTGCGACGGGCCGGGTTGGTGCCCTGATCCTCGGTTGTCGGTGTCACCTGCCACAATTGCCGCGCAACCTCAGTGAGAAGGCGGGACGGGATCGTGACGACACCCCTCGTAGGGTCCATCGAAGGCAGGATCGCCGCGGAGCTCGGCGTACGGGAGCGGCAGGTGAAGGCTGCCGTGGAGCTGCTCGACGGCGGTTCGACGGTGCCTTTCATCGCCCGCTACCGCAAGGAAGCGACCGAGATGCTCGACGACGCGCAGCTGCGCACGCTCGAGGAGCGGCTGCGCTATCTGCGGGAGTTGGAGGAGCGGCGGACGGCGATCCTGGACTCGGTGCGTGAGCAGGGCAAGCTGACCGAGGAGCTGGAGGCGCAGATCCGCGGCGCCGAGACCAAGGCGCGGCTCGAGGATATTTATCTGCCTTATAAGCCGAAGCGGCGTACCAAGGCGCAGATCGCCCGGGAGGCGGGGCTGGAGCCGCTCGCCGAGGGGCTGCTGGGCGACCCGGGGGTCGAGCCGCTGGCGGCCGCCGCCGCGTTCGTGGACGCCGACAAGGGCGTCGCCGATCCGCAGGCCGCCCTCGACGGTGCCCGGGCGATCCTCACCGAGCGGTTCTCGGAGGACGCCGATCTGATCGGCGAGCTGCGTGAGCGCATGTGGGGGCGGGGGCGGCTGGCCGCCAAGGTGCGGGAGGGGAAGGAGGAGGCGGGCGCCAAGTTCGCCGACTACTTCGACTTCGCCGAGCCGTTCACCGCGCTCCCCTCGCACCGGATCCTCGCGATGCTCCGCGGTGAGAAGGAAGAGGTTCTGGATCTGGTCCTGGAGCCCGAGGAGGCGACCGAAGGGCCGTCTTCCTATGAGGGCATCGTCGCCCACAGGTTCGCGATCGCCGACCGCGGCCGGCCCGCCGACAAGTGGCTGACGGACACGGTCCGCTGGGCCTGGCGGACCCGGATCCTCGTGCACCTCGGCATCGACCTCAGGCTGCGGCTGCGCACCGCCGCCGAGGACGAGGCGGTCGACGTCTTCGCGGCGAACCTGCGGGACCTGCTGCTCGCCGCACCGGCCGGCACCCGCGCGACGCTGGGTCTGGACCCCGGCTTCCGTACGGGTGTGAAGGTCGCCGTCATCGACGCGACCGGCAAGGTCGTCGCCACGGACGTCATCTACCCGCACGTCCCGGCCAACAAGTGGGACGAGGCCATCGCCAAGCTTGCCCGGCTCGCCAAGGAGCATGCCGTCGAGCTGATCGCCATCGGCAACGGCACGGCGTCCCGCGAGACCGACAAGCTCGCCGGTGAACTCATCACCAAGCACCCGGAGCTGAAGCTCACCAAGGTGATGGTGTCCGAGGCCGGCGCCTCCGTGTACTCGGCGTCCGCCTTCGCCTCGCAGGAGCTGCCCGACATGGACGTCTCCCTGCGCGGTGCGGTGTCCATCGCGCGGCGTCTGCAGGATCCGCTCGCCGAGCTGGTGAAGATCGACCCCAAGTCGATCGGCGTCGGCCAGTACCAGCACGACCTGTCCGAGGTGAAGCTGTCGCGCTCGCTGGACGCGGTGGTGGAGGACTGTGTGAACGGCGTCGGTGTCGACGTCAACACCGCCTCCGCGCCGCTCCTCTCGCGCGTCTCCGGCATCACCTCCGGGCTCGCCGAGAACATCGTGTCCCACCGGGACGCCAACGGCCCGTTCACCTCCCGCTCGCAGCTCAAGGGCGTGGCGCGGCTCGGCCCGAAGGCCTACGAGCAGTGCGCGGGCTTCCTGCGGATCCGTGGCGGTGACGACCCGCTGGACGGCTCCAGCGTGCACCCGGAGGCGTATCCGGTCGTGCGGCGGATGGTGAAGACATCGGGTCAGGAGGTGGCCTCGCTCATCGGCAACACCGGTGTGCTGCGCTCGCTGAAGCCGAACGACTTCGTGGACGAGACGTTCGGTCTGCCGACCGTCACCGACATCCTCAAGGAGCTGGAGAAGCCCGGGCGCGACCCGCGTCCCGCCTTCAAGACGGCCACCTTCAAGGAGGGCGTCGAGAAGATCTCCGACCTGTCGTCCGGGATGGTCCTGGAGGGCGTCGTCACGAATGTCGCCGCCTTCGGCGCGTTCGTCGACGTCGGTGTCCACCAGGACGGGCTGGTGCACGTCTCGGCGATGTCGAAGACGTTCGTGAAGGACCCGCGGGACGTGGTGAAGCCCGGTGACATCGTCAAGGTGAAGGTCCTCGACGTGGACATCCCGCGCAAGCGGATCTCCCTGACGCTGCGGCTCGACGACGAGGCGGCCCCGCAGGGCCAGCAGCAGGGCGGGGGCGGCGGCGAGCGCCGGCAGCGCGGCGGGCGCCCGCCTCAGCAGCGGCAGGGCCGCGGTGGGGGCGGCGGTGGCGGTGGCGGTTCGCGCCAGGCTCCGCCTCCGGCCAACAGCGCGATGGCCGACGCCCTGCGCCGCGCGGGTCTGCTCGACCCCAAGAAGGGCAAGCGCTGAGCCTGCCCGCGGGGCGGCCGCGCTGATATGACACACGGGCCCGGGCCCTCCGGTACGACTCGGAGGGCCCGGGCCCGTTCGCCGTACAGTGGCCGCATGCCGACGTCGCGTGTCATCACCTGGGAAGTGTCGGGCAGCAAGGGCATCGAGACCGCCTGGGCCGAGCTCGGCGACGGCACCCTGCGAGGGCGCGGCCGAGCGGTCGGTACGGTTCCGGAGCCGTACTGGATCTCGTACGAACTCGACACGGCCGACGCCTTCGTGACGCGTCGGCTGTCCGTCGCCTTGGAGTCTGCGGGCGGTGTGCGCTCGCTGGATCTGCGGCACGACGGGGCGGGTCGGTGGACGGCGAACGGTGTGCGGTTGCCCGACGCGGACGGCGCCCTCGACTGCGATCTCGGGCTGTGCCCGCTCACCAACACGATGCCGGTCCTGCGGCACGGGCTCCATCGGACGGCCGGGGAGCGGGAGTTCCTGATGGCGTGGGTGTCGGTGCCGGAGCTGACCGTCGTCGCCTCGCGGCAGACGTACACGCATCTCGGGCCGGGCCGGGTTCGCTTCGTCTCGGGCGACTTCCGCAGGGACATCGAGTTCGACGACGACGGCTTCGTCGTCGACTACCCGGATCTGGCCACCCGGATCGCGCCCTAGCGTTCGGTCACCTTGCCGTCGGCGACCTCCAGGCGGCGGGTGACGTGGACCGCGTCGAGCATGCGCCGGTCGTGGGTGACCAGGAGCAGCGTGCCCTCGTAGGCGTCGAGGGCCGACTCCAGCTGTTCGATGGCGGGCAGGTCGAGGTGGTTGGTGGGCTCGTCCAGGACCAGGAGGTTGACGCCCCGGCCCTGGAGGAGGGCGAGGGCGGCGCGGGTGCGTTCGCCCGGGGAGAGGGTGGCGGCGGAGCGCAGGACGTGGGCCTGCTTCAGGCCGAACTTGGCCAGGAGGGTGCGGACTTCGACCGGTTCGGTGTCCGGGACGGCCGCGCAGAAGGCGTCCAGCAGGGACTCCTCGCCGTGGAACAGCTCGCGGGCCTGGTCGACCTCGCCGATGAGGACACCGGAGCCGAGCGACGCCTGGCCCGCGGTCAGCGGGACGCGGCCCAGCAGGGCACCCAGCAGCGTCGACTTGCCCGCGCCGTTGGCGCCGGTGACGGCCACGCGGTCGGCCCAGTCGATCTGGAGAGACACCGGGCCCAGGGTGAAGCCGCCGCGGCGTACCTCGGCGTCGCGCAGGGTCGCGACCACGGCGCCCGAGCGGGGGGCCGAGGCGATCTCCATGCGCAGTTCCCACTCCTTGCGGGGCTCCTCGACGACATCGAGGCGCTCGATCATGCGCTGGGTCTGGCGGGCCTTCGCGGCCTGCTTCTCGCTGGCCTCGCTGCGGAACTTGCGGCCGATCTTGTCGTTGTCGTTGCTCGCCTTGCGCCGGGCGTTCTTGACGCCCTTGTCCATCCAGGAGCGCTGCATCTGGGCACGGTCCTGGAGGGCGGCCTTCTTGTCGGCGTACTCCTCGTAGTCGTCCCGGGCGTGCCGACGGGCCACGTCGCGTTCTTCGAGGTACGCCTCGTAGCCGCCGCCGTAGAGGTTGATCTGCCGCTGGGCGAGGTCGAGTTCGAGGACCTTGGTGACGGTGCGGGTGAGGAACTCGCGGTCGTGGCTGACGACGACCGTGCCGGCGCGCAGGCCGGAGACGAAGCGTTCCAGGCGCTCCAGGCCGTCGAGGTCGAGGTCGTTGGTCGGCTCGTCCAGCAGGAAGACGTCGTAGCGGGAGAGGAGCAGCGAGGCGAGTCCGGCGCGGGCCGCCTGGCCGCCGGACAGGGACGTCATCGGCTGGTCCAGGTCGATGGCGAGGCCGAGCGAGTCGGCGGTCTCCTCCGCCCGCTCGTCGAGGTCGGCCCCGCCGAGGTCCAGCCAGCGCTCCAGGCTCGTGGCGTACGCGTCGTCTGCGCCCGGCGCGGCGTCGACGAGGGCCTGCGTCGCCTCGTCCATGATCCGCTGCGCCTCGGCGACTCCGGTGCGGCGGGCCAGGAACTGCCGTACGGTCTCGCCGGGGCGCCGCTCCGGCTCCTGCGGGAGGTGACCGACGGTCGCCGTCGGCGGGGACAGCCGCAGCTCGCCCTCCTCCGGCGCGGTCAGCCCGGCCAGCAGGCGCAGCAGCGTGGACTTGCCCGCGCCGTTGGCCCCGACCAGGCCGATCACATCTCCGGGCGCGACGACGAGATCGAGCCCGCTGAACAGGGAACGGTCACCGTGGCCGGCGGCGAGGTCCTTGACGACGAGGGTGGCAGTCACAGAGGGCGATCCTAATCGCCCCGCCGGGTCGCGAGCACCTTCGTTTCACCGCGCCATCGCCTCCACCAGGACGCTCCCGGACGTCCTGGCCACCACGAACGACTCCCCCTTCACCGCCTTCGCGTCCAGCGCGATCCGATGCCGCCCCGCCTCCAGGACACCGTCGAAGACCTCCTGGGCGTGAGCCCGATAGAGCCGGTCGAGCCGATACGCGGTCAGCCGCACCCGGCAGGGCGAGGTCACCTCCACCCCAGCCTCACCGTCCGCGGCGACCAGCCGGGTCAGCCGGCGCTGTTCCTGCGGGCTGCGGTCCAGCGCGTGTTCGATCTGCGCGACCAGCAACGGCACGATCGGCGCGAGCCCGTCGACGTACGTCACCTCGACCCCGGCCTCGGTGAAGACGCGGCGCACGGCGGCGCGCTGATCCCCGCCGATCCCACGGCCGAAGGCGACCGCGCCGTAGGCGCGCAGTTCGTCGGCGGGGACGCCACCGACGTCGTGGGTGATGTCGGCGCCGATGCCGATGGTGCGCAGGGCGGCGGCGAGCTTGGCCAGTACGGCGACCCGGGCGCCGATGAGGAGCACCCCGCGGCGTGGCGCCTCGGCCGCCCGGTCGAGCAGGGCGCCGAGGGCCGCGCGGTACTCGGTGCCCTGGAAGCGGAAGGGGCCGATGCCGTGGTAGCCGTTGAGCTCCAGGTCGGCGTGTTCGTCGGTCTGCCAGGCGAAGTCCTGCCAGATGTAGTCGTCGTCCTCCTTGTCGATGACCGCGGTGACGGCGCCGCAGGCGAGGTCCGCGCACTCGGGGCAGCCGTAGATGACGTACCGCCCGCCTGGAAGCGGGGGTTCCGCCTCCAGGAGCAGGCTGCGGACCTGTGCGGTGAAGATGGCGGGCGGGACGTCGGAGGCGAGCGGGGAGACGGCGTCGAGGTCGGAGAGCTGGAACAGCAGCGGGCGTCCGTCGACGATGAAGTCCACGAAGTCCCGGTGCACCTGGTAACCGCCGTCGGCGAGGACGCCACCGGCACGCATCGCCGGTGCCAGGCCGAAGGTCGCGTACTCGGCAGACATGCTGTGAGTATCCCCAGAGTGAGACCGATATGAGCGCGGCATGACATATTCCGCTACATCCCGGCATGGGGAACGAACAGGTGGGCAAGGCTGTCCAGACCGACAGGGGCGTGGGAGCACATGGGGGGCGGCCGGACTCGCCGACGCCCCCCGGTGCGCACCGGTCACGCGTGGTCGTGGCCCAGGGGGTCGCCCTCCGCTCCGGTGCCGGGACCGGGGCCGACCTTGATCTCGAAATCGCCGTCGTACTCCTTGTGACCGGTGATCACGGCGAGTTCGACGGCCTCGGTGCCCATCTCGCCGCGCACGATGACCGGGTCCCGGCGCAGATCGCGCATGAGGGCGAAGCACATGCCGATCATCACCAGGACGAAGGGCGCGGCGGCCAGGATCGTGAGGTTCTGCAGGCCGGTGAGCGCGTCCCCCTTGCCGCTGCCGATGAGCAGCATGATGGCGGCGACCGCTCCGGTCACCACACCCCAGAACACGACGACGAAGCGGCCGGGTTCGAGGGCGCCCTTCTGGGAGAGCGTGCCCATCACGATGGAGGCGGCGTCGGCTCCCGAGACGAAGAAGATGCCGACCAGGATCATCACCAGCAGGCTGGTGACGGTGGCGATGGGGTACTCCTGGAGGAGGGAGAAGAGTTGGCCCTCCGGGGTCGACTCGCCGCCGAGCCCGCCGCGCTCCTTCACCTTCATCGCCGTACCGCCGAAGATCGCGAACCAGACCAGGCTGACGGTGCTGGGGACGAGGATGACGCCGCCGACGAACTGCCGGATGGTGCGGCCGCGGCTGATGCGGGCGATGAACATGCCGACGAACGGCGTCCAGGAGATCCACCAGGCCCAGTAGAAGACGGTCCAGCTGCCGAGCCAGTCCGCGACGCCCTCGCCGCCGCTGGCCTCGGTGCGGCCGGCGAGCTGGGGCAGGTCACCGAGGTAGGCGAAGATCGAAGTGGGCAGCAGGTCGAGGACGATGATCGTGGGGCCCGCGATGAACACGAAGAGCGCGAGGATCAGGGCGAGCACCATATTGGTGTTGGACAGCCACTGGATGCCGCGCTCGATGCCGGAGACGGCCGAGGCGACGAACGCCAGGGTCAGTACGGCGATGATCGCGACGAGCAGTCCGGTGCTCACGTCGTCCATCCAGTCCAGCTCCTGGAAGCCGGAGCCGATCTGGAGCGCGCCGAGGCCGAGGGAGGCCGCGGAGCCGAAGACGGTGGCGATGATCGCGAGGATGTCGATCACCCGTCCCCCGGCGCCGTTCGCGTGCTTCTCGCCGATCAACGGGGTGAAGACCGCGCTGATGGTCTGGCGGCGGCGTTTGCGGAAGGTGCTGTAGGCGATCGCGAGGCCGACCACCGCGTAGATCGCCCAGGGGTGCAGTGTCCAGTGGAAGAGCGTGGTGGCCATCGCCGTTTCCATGCGCTCCCCGGAGCCCGCGGGGTCCGTGCCGGGCGGCGGGGTGGTGTAGTGGGCGAGCGGCTCGCTGACGCCGTAGAACATCAGGCCGATGCCCATACCGGCGCTGAACATCATCGCGACCCAGGAAACGGTCCTGAACTCGGGTTCCTCGCCCTCGGCGCCCAGGTGGATCCGGCCATAGCGGCTGATCGCGAGCCAGAGCGCGAAGAGCACGAAGCCCGAGGCGGCCAGGATGAAGGCCCAGCCGCCGTTGTGGATCAGGCCGTTGAGCATCTTCGTGGACACGCTCTCCAGCGAGTCCGTCCCTGCCCAGCCCCAGATCACGAAGGCCACGGTGATGGCCGCCGTGACCCCGAACACCACTTGGTCGGTGTGACGGCCGGAAGCCCCTTCAGGGGCTTCCGGGCCGCCGCCACCTTTCTTCTTCAGATCATCGGTCATCTGCGGCACCTTCCCCTGGGAGCGCTGGATACGCAGGTTTCCCCATCGTTTTCCAGGACGTACCACAAATCCCGTCGATCTCTACGGTTTCAGCAGCCGGTGTCGGGCTCCGCGGCCGTGAGGTGGTACGGGGCACGCTCGTCCAGGAGCAGCGGGACGAGGGCGCGCAGGGACTGGCGGAGCGGGACGTAGGTGCCGTGGCTGCGCACTCCGTGCAGGGCGAGTTCGTCCTTCACCTGTGCGTACTGGTCGTCGGTGAGCCGGTAGCCGCAGGGCGGGTCCTGGATCACCTCGGCCGGTTCGGCCGGGTCGTTGTCGGCGCCGCCGACGTAGACGGGGCCGGTGTCGGTGTAGCCGGTCAGACGGGCAAGGCCGGTCGCCGTCTCGACCTGGCCGCGTCGGGCGTCGGTGAAGTCGAACAGGCCGTCCAGCGCGGCGAGTTGGGAGTTGACCCGACGCCGGTTGTTCAGGGCCTCGTCGGCCTGCTCCGCCTCGGTGAGCGGATCGACGCGGCTCTCGATGAGCAGGCCCACGGAGTGCTTGACGCCGGACATGTTCCGCAGGATGCGTTCCTGGCCGTCACCGGCGACCTGCTTGATCGGCTCGCCCGTCTCGGGGTCGGTCCAGATGCCGTAGGTGCCGGTCGAGTGGCCGGCGTCCGCCGCGGCCGGGCGTACGTAGGACTCGGACAGGGTCTGTGCCGCGTCATGGACGGCGTCGTCCGTGTTGAGGTTGCGCGGCCACAGGTCGAACAGGTCCTTGTCGTAGTACGGGGGTGTGGCGCCGTACTCGTGCAGGTCGTAGATGACGTCGGGGCGCTGGTCGCGGATGACGGCGGCCATGGCGCGGCCCTCGGCGGTCTGGAGTGCGAGGTGGTCGCGGTTGATGTCGACGCCGTCGCTGTTGCCCCGGGTGTTCGCGGCCCGGCCGTCGGGGTTGGCGGTGGGCACGACCAGCAGGGTGGTGCGCTCCAGGAAGCGCCGGGTCTGCCGGTCCTTGGCGTAGGCCAGATCGCGGATGGTGGAGAGACAGGCATCGCGGCCGGAGGGTTCGTCGCCGTGCTGGCTGCAGATGAGCAGCACCTTGTTCTGCGCGGGGCGTTCACCGATCCGTACGAGCTGGACCGGTCGGTCCTGCTTGGTCGTCCCGATCCGGGCCACGGAGACCCGGTCGCTCGCCCTGTCGACGGCGGCGAGGAGTCGCTGCTCCTCGGGCTGACTGGTCCAGCGGGCGCCGCCCGACTCCTCGAAGCCGGTGCGGGGCGGGGTCTCGGCGGCCTGGGCGGGCACGGCCACCAGAGAGGCGGCGAGGGCCGCCACGGTCAGGGTGAGGGTTCGGATGCGGGTCACCGGCCTGCCTCCGGGATGCGGTGGGCGGGGCGTGGGGCGATCGTCACGCCGTCGAGGCGCTTTGCCTCGGGGGTGGCTGACGGTGCGTCGGCGAAGGCGGGGGCGCCGCCCACCAGCGGGACGCGGGCCTTCGTGCGGGACAGGTCGAGGGTGATCGCCGGTTTGGTGGACGGCGGGTCGATCAGGTCCTTGTCCGTGCCCGCGATGATCAGGGCGAGGCGGTGGCCGGCTGGGACGACGTGGTCGGTGGCCGCGAGGTCGAGGGTGATCGTGTACGGCTTGCCCGGCGTGAGGGGTTCGCCCTTGTGGTCCGAGGCGTGATTGCCGAGGTCGGCCCAACCGCGGCTGACGACCGTGTGGTCGACGTCGGCCGTCTTGGCCGCCGTCTTCTTGTAGCAGGCGCTGTCACCGGTGGTGCTCGCGCCCCAGCAGGTGCGGTCGGTCAGCGTGGTGATGCCTTCGCCGCCGTCCGTGTAGTCGCGGATGGTGTCGGGGCCGAGGTCGACCAGGACGGCGGAGAGATGGGCCGTCGTGGTGCTGGGCGTGGCGGTGACGGTGACCTCGGAGGAGCCGGACAGACGTAGGTCGCGGGTGAGCGGCCCGGTCGTGAAGCCCGCCTTGTCGGGGGTCGGTTGGTCGATGTGCGCGGCCCAGTCGGTCTCGCTGTGCTGCGGGTCGTCGGTGAAGGACTCGGTGCCCGTGCCCTGGGTCAGGCCGAGGGTGCCGACGCCCGCCTGGGTGCCCTTGGCGGGGCGCAGGGTGGTGGTGTGCGTGCCGCTCGGCGGCCAGACCTTGGAGGTGACCCACTGGTCGGGGTGGCGCTCGATGTCGGCTATCGGCTCGCGGTCGATGCCGTTGTCGTAGCCGAGGAGTTCGTGGTCGAACCAGCGGTGCAGGGTCTTCACCCAGTCCGCGCGGCGGAAGTCGAAGGGGTCGACATGGCCGGTCTGGGAGAGCCAGATCTTGCGCTCGACGCCGTTCTTCGCGAGGGCGTCCCACCACTGGCCGAGGTGCTTCATACGGACGTTGAGGTCCTGCATGCCGTGGATCGCGAAGACGCTCGCCTTCACCTTGCGCGCGTCCTTCACGTAGTCGCGCTCGGTCCACAACGGCGTCCAGTCTCCGGTGCGCGGCGCCCCGTCGACGAGCATCTGCTGGACGGCACCGCACTTGGCACGGGCGTCGGGGCTGTCGACGTAGTCGGAGAGCCAGTCGGGTCCTGAGTCGTACAGCGGGGCGCCCTGCTGGAAGTAGTAGTCGTACCAGGAGGAGATGGCGCTGATCGGCACGATGGTCTTCAGGCCCTCGACGCCGGTCGCGGCGACTCCGTTGGCGATGGTGCCGTCCCAGCTCTTGCCGATCATCCCCGTGCGGCCGTTGGTCCAGGTCGCCTTGGCCTTGGTGGTGCCGGTGCGTGTCGTGTACGCCTTGGCGCGGCCGTTCAGCCAGTCGACGACGGCCTTCGCGGAGAGGACGTCGGAGCGGCCGCCGACGTCGACGCAGCCGTCGGAGCGGTTGGTTCCGGCGAGGTCGACGCCGACGACGGCGTAGCCGCGGGGCACGAAGTAGTTGTCGTAGAACAGCGGCATCTGGACGACGTTGCCGTCGGCGTCGTACGTCTTCTTCTGGCTCTCGTTGCCGCGCCCGCAGCAGGAGTAGTACGGGCTGGCGTCCATGATGACGGGGACCTTGCGGCCCTGTGCGGCGGCTTCCCGGGGCCGGACGATGTCGACGGCGACACGGTCGTGTTTGCCGTCCCGGTCGAGGTCGAGTCCGGTGTCGACCCATACGGCCTCGCGGATGGCGTTGGCGTAGGAGTGGACGGGCTTGCTCTCGCGCGGCGGGCCGGCGTGGGCCGTGGCCGGTGCCAGGAACGTGGCCAGCAGGGCGGCCACGGCCGCTGCCGCGAGCGGTCTCCAGATCGTGAAGCGCGTGCGTTTCGGCATGCGCGGACGGTACATCGGTCAACTCCCGTGCAGAAGAGGGCGGCTGACGGCGTATGACGTCCCAAGTGACCTCAAGTGGCCGATAAACACCCGTGTGGCGCATCCGCCCATGTCGGCCGAATGGCGATCGTGTGACAGCGGTGATCATGGACACGCAGGGGACACAGGTACTGAATAGGCTCCGGACAGACTTCGGCCCCAACGAACACGACTACGACTTGGAGCTTTCGTGCACCGCAGAATCATGGCGCCGGGCGCACTCGCAGCCGCCTCTCTGATGCTGGCGATCCCGGCCTCGGCGGCGAGTCACTCCCCCGGCGCTCCGGGCATCGGCGACCCCTACTACCCGGCTTACGGCAACGGCGGCTACGACGTCTCCCACTACGACCTCCGGCTGAAGTACCAGCCGGCCACGGACGAGCTGGAGGGCACGGCGACCCTGCTGGCGAAGACCACGCAGGACCTGTCCCGCTTCAATCTGGACTTCCTGCTGGACGTCAGCGAGGTTCGGATCAATGGCGCGAAGGCGTCGTTCGCGACCTCCGGCGAGCACGAGCTGGAGATCACGCCGAAGAAGCCGCTGGCCAAGGACACGCCCCTCACCGTCGTCGTCCGCTACCGGGGCGTGCCGTCGACGAAGGAGGCGTACGGCTTCAACGCGTGGCTGCGCACCCCGGACGGCGGGGTCGCCGCGGGTGAGCCCGAGGGGGCCTGGTGGTGGTTCCCGAGCAATGACCACCCGTCGGACAAGGCGACCTACGACGTGTCGGTGCAGGTGCCGGACGGTACGCAGTTCGTCTCCAACGGCACGCTCCAGTCGACGAGTTCCCGGGCCGGCTGGACCCGCTACAGCTGGCGCTCCAACAAGCCGCAGGCCACTTATCTGGCCACCTTCGCGGCGGGGAAGTTCGACGTCACCACGGGGACCTCCGAGAGTGGCATTCCGGTCATCAACGCGTACAGCAAGGACCTCGGGGACGTTGCCGGTGCGGCGCGGGCGAGCATCGAGCGGAGCGGGGAGATCACCGACTGGCTGAGCGAATACTTCGGGCCGTATCCGTACAGCACGGTCGGTGGGTATGTGCCGAACACGACCACCGGGTACGCGCTGGAGACCCAGACCCGGCCGTACTACAGCCCGTCGAACTTCGCGAACGGCTCGAACACCTCCGTCGTCGTGCACGAACTGGCCCATCAGTGGTGGGGCGACCTCGTGTCCGTCAAGGGCTGGAAGGACATCTGGATCAACGAGGGCTTCGCCCGGTACGCGCAGTGGCTGTGGTCGGAGCACGAGGGTGAGGGGACGGCGCAGGAGATCGCCGACTATGTGTATGCCTCTCGGGCGGCCGACGACGCGTTCTGGAAGGTGCGGCCCGGTGATCCTGGGCCGGAGAACCAGTTCCATATCGCGGTGTACGACCGGGGGGCGTTGGCTCTTCAGGCGTTGCGGAACGAGATCGGGGACGACGCGTTCTTCACGATTTTGAAGGGGTGGCCTGCGAAGTACGCCTACGGCAACGCTTCGGTGGGGGACTTTGTGCGGTATGCCGAGGGGGTGTCGGGTAAGCCGTTGGCGGGGTTGTTCGATACGTGGTTGTTCCAGGCGTCGAAGCCGGGGGCGCCTGCGGCGCGCAGTGCGTCCATCGCCAAGTCGGCTGAGGTGCCTGTGCAGCCTAAGTCGTGGAAGAAGATTGCCGCGACCAATGAGGTGCACGGGCATTAAGGCGCCAACGACAGCCCCGCGCCCCTTAGGGGGTGGCAGCTAGCCGGAGTAGGTCGTCCAGGCCTATTGCGGTTGTCTCTGTCGACGGGATCGTGCAGGCGTGAGCCCCCGCGATCGTGCCGTACAAAGCGCTGCGCCTAGGCGTCTCACGGTTCAGCCAGGCATAGAGGAACGCTGCGGCGAAGGCGTCGCCCGCGCCGTTGGAGTCAACCACCGGTGCGGGTGGCGGCGTGGCGGGTACGTGGGTCAGCTCGTCGTCGGCGAGCAGGTACGCGCCCTTCGCGCCCGCCGTGGCCACGACCACCTCGGCCCGGCCCCGGTCGGCGATGCGGCGCATCGTTCGCTCGGGGTCGGCGAGGGCGGCGGCGGAGAGGAACACCACGTCCGCCGCGTACGCGAACTCCTCGTGGTACGCGTTCTCGCCGTCCCAGTCGTGCAGGTCGGTGGAGAGCGTCGCGCCCGACTCGCGGAGCAGGGGCAGGGAGTGGGCGCCGGGTTGGGTGATGGTGACGTGGACGTGGCGGCTCGACCCTGACAGGGCACGCACCGTGTCCGACGGGAAGCGGTCGTCGTGGCCGCGGCTGGTGTCGTACAGCGACAGTCGTCTGCCGTCGGGGCCGACCAGGTTCACCGCACGCTTCGTCCCCGCCGGTTGCGGGATCGCGGTGAGTTCGATGCCCTTCTCCCGGTGCAGGGTGCGGACCAGGTCGCCCTCGGGGTCGTCGCCCAGCATGTCGAGGTGGTGGACCCTCAGACCGAGGGCGACGAGGCCCAGGGCCACGAAGTCGCCGGTCTGCCCGGCCCTCGTACGGATCCCGGTGTCGATCATGTAGCTGTCGGCGTACGGCAGCGGCAGTTCCGGCACGTACACGATGGTGTCGACGCCCGCACCGCCCAGCACGAGCACATCGATGTCGCGGCTCAACTCACGCCCTCCCCATGGTCGTAGACCGTGACGGCGAGGCCCCGCCGCACGAGTCGCTCGTTGATCAACGGCTCGACGCGGGACCATTTGCCACCGGCCAGACCGCACCCTATCCGGGGCATGTGCACCGACGCGCCCAGGTCGACCGCCTTCTCGCCCACCCGCTCCAGCGCCGCGTCGATCGCCTCGTAGCGCACCGGAACGCCCTTGCTGCCCGTGCGGGTGCCGCGCTGTCCGACCATGTTGGCCACCCAGACGTAGGGCTCGACCTGGACGAACTGGACCGCGCCCAGCCCGAAGTCGTTCGAGGCGCGGGCGCGGTGCCATGCCCGGTAGGACTTCTCCGGCTCGGGCCAGCGGCGCGACACCGCCAGCACGAACCCCTTCCCCCATCCCCCGATGTCATTGCAGACATGGGCGATCACCTTGACGCCCTTCACCGACGGAACGGTGGCGTCACCCCGGATGTAAGTGATCTCCGACATGACGCCACCGTAGGCGCTGCCACTGACAGTGGCCCGTGATTACTTCGTGAGCTCGGCCAGCTCCTGGTCCTCCGCCTTGGCGGCCCGGCGTCGGATCGCGTACCAGCCGCCGACCAGCATCAGGGCGATGACGGGGATCAGCATGAGGGTCTTGCGGCCGACCTCCGGGTCGTTCCACATCATCGCCAGGCAGGCCAGCAAGAAGACGACCGTGGCGATCTCCGTGACCGGGCTGCCCGGGAGGCGGAAGGACGGGCGCTCCACCAGGCCTTCCTTGGCGCGGCGGACGAAGATCAGGTGGCAGATCATGATGATCACCCAGGTCGAGATGATGCCGAGCGAGGCGACGTTGAGCACGATCTCGAAGGCCTGGGCCGGCATGAGGTAGTTCAGGCCGACGCCGAGCACACAGACCGCGCAGGTGAGCAGGATGCCGCCGTAGGGGACCTGGCTGCGGTTCATGCGGGCCGTGAACTTCGGGGCCGAGCCCGCCATCGCCATCGAGCGGAGGATGCGGCCGGTGGAGTACAGGCCGGAGTTCAGCGAGGACATCGCCGCCGTGAGGACCACCAGGTTCATCACATCGCCCGCCGCCGGGACGCCGATCTTCGACAGGACCGTGACGAAGGGGCTTTCGTCGGCCGAGTAGACGGAGCCCGGGAGCAGGAGCGCCAGGAGGACGACCGAGCCCACGTAGAACAGGCCCACGCGCCACATGATCGAGTTCACCGCGCGGGGGACGACCTTCTCCGGCTCCGCGGTCTCACCCGCGGCGACACCGACCAGCTCAAGGGCGGCGTACGCGAAGATCACGCCCTGCATGACCAGGACGACCGGCATCATGCCGTGCGGGAAGACGCCGCCGTTGTCGGTGATCACGCTGACGCCGGGCGTCGTGCCGCCCACCTCGTGCTGTGTGGCCAGCAGGAAGATGCCGACGAACATGAAGGCCACCAGTGTGGCGACCTTGATGATCGCGAACCAGAACTCCATCTCGCCGAAGATCTTCACCGAGATCAGGTTCACGGCAAGGACGACGGCCAGCGCTATCAACGCCAGCGTCCACTGCGGGATGTCCGTGAACATGCTCCAGTAGTGCGTGTACAGCGCGATCGCCGTGATGTCGGCGATACCGGTCGTCGACCAGTTCAGGAAGTACATCCAGCCCGCGACATAGGCGCCCTTCTCGCCGAGGAACTCGCGCGCGTACGACACGAACGAACCGGACGACGGGCGGTAGAGGACCAGCTCGCCGAGGGCGCGGACGACGAAGAAGGCGAAGATGCCGCAGACCAGGTAGGCGATCGCGAGCGCGGGGCCCGCGTTGTGGAGGCGGCCGCCGGCGCCGAGGAAGAGGCCGGTGCCGATGGCTCCGCCGATGGCGATCATGTTGACGTGGCGGGCCTTGAGGTCCTTGCTGTAACCGGCGTCGCCCGCGTCCGCGGGCACCTGGGCCGCGTCGGTGCGGGATGCGGCCACTGCCGTGTTCACGGCGTCCTTGCTCACGGGGGTACCACTCTCTGGTGCGCCCGAGCGGATCGCGCTCGGGTGTCCGGACGTACGTATGGCCTGCGCCCTGCGTAAAGGCACAGACCAAGGGGCCACCTTCCCCCACGGAACAAGGCTCACGCGGTGGCGTATGTCACAGAGCGTTACTTCTCACACGGGCGTCCCATCTGCCCCGGCGGGTGTCACAGCGATGGTGAGACAGCGATACTGCTGCACATGACGAGCGCCACCGAGGAACCGACCCAGCCCACTCTCACGATCGACGAGCTGGCCGCGCGCGCCGGGACAACGGTCCGCACGGTGCGGTTCTACGGCACCAAGGGGCTGCTGCCGCCTCCGGTGATCGGTCCGCGCAGGGTCGGGCACTACGGGCGTGAGCATCTGGCCCGGCTCGCGCTCATCGAGGAGCTTCAGCAGCAGGGCATGACGCTGGCGGCCATCGAGCGGTATCTGCACCAGCTGCCGGCCGACCTGGACGCCCATGACCTCGCCATTCACCGGGCCGTCGTGGCGTCCTGGGCGCCGGACGCGGTGGAGTCGGTGACGCGGGCCGAGCTGGTGCGGCGGGCGGGGCGGGAGCTCGGCGACGACGAGGTGGAGCGGCTGGTCGCGATGGGGGTCGTCGAGGAGACCGAGGGCGGGTACCGCGTCGACCTCGGGCTGCTGCGGCTCGGGGTCGGGCTGCTGGACGTACCGCTGTCGCAGGAGGCGATCCTCGCCGCGCGCAACGTCCTCATCGAGCACTCGCGCGCCGCCGCGCACGAACTGTCACAGCTCTTCCGCGGCGAGGTGTCCGAACGCGCCGCGCAGGACGTGAAGTCACTCTCCGCCTATATGCAACCCGTCATCGTGCAGGCCCTGTTGACGACCTTTCAGCGGTCGCTCAGAGCGGAGCTCCGTGACTGGCTGAGCGGCATCTCAGAGGAAGGCGGCTCCGCCTGACACGTTGAGCGTCTTCGCCCACGAGATGGTGCTCGGCGCCGAGAGCGCCGCAGAGCACGCGGGCGCCAAGGACGGCATCGTCCTGGAGAACCTCGACCCGCCGATCTTCGCCCATCGGGATTGCGTTCGACCAAGCCGAGACGGACCAGTTCGGCGGTCAAGCGGTGTGCCGTGGGTTTGGGCAGGCCGGTGCGCAGGGCGAGTTCGGCGAGGGTGAGGGCGGTGTCGGAGTCGCCGCAGGCGCGCAGCAGGGCCGCGCCGCGTGCGGGCGACCGTCCGTCATGGACCGATGGTGGGGGTTGGGTGGGGCGGTGACAAGGTGTGGGTGCCTGTGAGTCGGCGTCACTGGCGGAGGGGGACGTCCACCAGAAGCGGTCGCTTCAACTTGCCTGCCCCGGCTACCAGTTCGCGCAGCGCCGTCGCGCTTTCCGCCCGCACCGCGTCGACGCCGAAGAAGGCTGCCGCCTGCGTGAAATCCAGTTGCCCCAGGTCGGTTCCGGGGCAGACGCCCTTGCCGCCCATCGCCTCGTACGTCTCCTGGACGGTGCGATAGGCGCCGTTGCTCATGACCAGGAAGAGGACGGGGGTGCTTTGCCGTGCCGCGGTCCACAGGCCTTGCAGGCCGAACATCGTCGAACCGTCGCCCAGTACGGCGACCACGGGGCGGCCCGGTTCCGCCAGCGCGCGGCCTACGGCGGCCCCGATGCCCCAGCCGAGGCCGCCGCCGACGGTGTGGGTGTAGCTGCCGGGGCGTTCCAGGCGTACGAGGCGGCGTAACAACAGGCCGACCGTGATGGCCTCTTCCACGACCACGGCATCGTGCGGCAGCCCGGCGGCCACGGCGTGTGCGGCGGCCCAGGGCGCGAGCGGGGCCCGCGAGTAGGCGGCGCGGGCGGCCGACTCCGCGCGGTCGCGGTCGGCGGAGTGCCGCTCGCCCGCCCGCAGGACGCGGGCCTTGGCGGTGTGGTCGGGGACGCGGTCGCGGAGTAGGTCGGCGAGGCGGTGCAGGGAAGGGGCGAGGGCGCCGACCAGTCCGGCGTCGGCGGGGAAGTTGCGGCCGATCTCGTCCGGGTCGGAGTCGAGTTGTACGACGGTGAGGCCGGGCGGCAGCGCGGGCCCGGGGGTGTAGTGGTGCGGGGTGAAGGCGTGCGCGCCGACGATCAGTACGGCGTCGTGGGCGGCGAGCGCGGCGCGGATGGCGTCGTGGCGGGGTGGCAGCATCCCGGCATACAGGGGGTGTGTGGTCGGGAAGTTCAGGCAGTCTGCCATCGGTTGGTGGTACACCGTCGCGCCGCAGGCCTCGGCCGTGTGCACTAGCGCGCCTAGCGCTTCCTCGCGGCCCACGCCGTCGCCCGCGACGATCGCGGGGCGGGCGGCGTCGCCGAGGAGGAGGGCGGCGCGTTCGAGGCCCGGGGCCGGGCCCGGTTCGGGGGTGGAGGTGCGGGCGGGGATCTCGACCTCGGTGTCGTCCGTGAGGATGTCCGTGGGGATCGACAGGAACACCGGCCCCGCTGGGGGCCGCACGGCGAGTGCGAAGGCGCGGCGCAGGGCCAGCGGGAGGTCGCGGGCGTGCTGGATGTCGTACGTCGCCTTCACCGCGGGTGCGGCCAGGGCGGTGAGGTCGCCCGAGAGCATCGGGTCCTGCTGGAGGTGCCGGCGGTCCTGCTGGCCGGCCGTCACCACGAGCGGGGTGCGGGAGCGGCGGGCGTTGAGCAGGCCGATCAGCCCGTTGGCGAGGCCGGCGGCGATGTGCAGGCTGACGAAGGCGGGGCGGCCGGTGCCGCGCGCGTATCCGTCGGCCATGGCGACGACTGAGCCCTCGTGGACGCCGAGGACGTACTCGGGGGCGTCGTCGGCCTCCGACAGCGCGGCCAGGAAGGGGAGTTCGGTGGTGCCGGGGTTGCCGAAGACGCGGTCCACGCCCTCGCCGCGCAGGATGTCCAGCAGGGCAAGGGCGGGGCGGGTTCCCATGGGGGCTCCTGAAGGGGGGTGGGGCGGAGACCGGTTCACTGGCCAGCGTCGGGGCCCATGTCCCGTACGGGCAAGGGGGCGTGTCGCTGAGCGGTACGGACGGCAGTGGACGCACGGCTACTCATGGGTTCACGGTCAACGGACCGTTGTCCGGGTGCGGTGTGCCGTTCTCCGGGGTGGTGAGGGGCAGGTCGGCGGTGACGGTGGCGCCTTCGAGGGTCGCGTCGATCGCGAGCGTGCCGCCGATCTGCTCGACGGGTTCGTGCATGGACCGGATGCCCACGCCGGGCGTCCATGGTTCGGCGCAGCGGCCGGTGTGCGCGACGGTCACGCACAGGGAGTCGGCGTTCACCAGCTCCAGCGTGAGCGCGGCGGTGGCACAGTCGGAATGCCGGGCGATGTTGGTCACCGACTCCACGGCCACACGGTGGGCGGCGACCTCGACGGCCGCGGGGAGCGGGGGCAGCCGGTCCGGGGCGGTGATCGTGACGTCCAGCGGCCGGCCGTCGGCGCAGCGCAGATGGGCGACGCGCTGGCGGACCGCGTCGACGAGGCCGAGCTCGTCGAGGGCGCTGGGGCGCAGGCCGTACACGATGCGGCGGATCTCGCCGATCGCGTCACCGACGTCGGCGCGCAGCCCGTGCAGTGTCTCCACGGCGCGGTGCGGGTCGGGGGCGATGAGGTTGACGGCCGCGTCCGCGTTGTAGGCGATGCCGGTCAGCGTCGGGCCGAGCCCGTCGTGCAGGTCGCGGCGCATCCGGCGGCGCTCCTCCTCCAGTACGGTCACCACCCGGCTGCGGGAGAGGCGCAGTTGCTCGGTCAGCCGTGCGGCGTGCAGTGCCTGGGCGAGCGGTGCCGCCACCAGCTCGACCACCGCCGCCGCGGCCCGGGGCAGCCGCAGATGCCCGGGCGGGAGGCACACCACGAGATCACCCACCTTCTCGCCGCCGGCCCGCAACGCGGTGAGCGTGGTGTGGCCGTCGTCCACGGTGCCCGCCGTGGCGATGGTGGTGCCGTCCTGGCGCAGGGCGATTCCGGGCACCCCGAGGGTGGGGCGCAGGGTGTGCAGCCACAGCGGCGGCGGGGCGCCAGCCGTCAGGTCCGTGCCGAGCCGGGTCAGCGTCTCGACCGGGTCGGCCGACCTGCCGAACAGCATCTCGTCCAGGCCGGCCTCGACCCGCTGGGCTGAATTTCCGCGACGGTCGGCGGGTGAGGCTTTTTCAGCCCGTCCGGCGTTTGAGGACGAGGCCCCTTCAGGGCCGAAGCGGGGGCCCGGGGGCGGCAGCCCCCGGGGACGGGAATGGGTAGGCGCGGCGGGGGCGAGAAACCCGATCACCCCCGCCCCCACCCCCCGTCACACATCCGAAAACCCCTCCCCCACCCCCGCCTTCTCCACCAGCAACGCAGGCGGAGCAAACCGCTCCCCATACGCCGCCGCCAATTCCCGCGCCCGCGCCACGAACCCGTCGACACCGCCCTCATAACCGTTGATGTACTGGAGCACACCCCCCGTCCACCCCGGGAACCCAATCCCGAAGATGGACCCGATATTCGCGTCCGCGACAGACGTAAGGACGCCCTCCTCCAACAGCCGCACCGTGTCCAGCGCCTCGGAGAACAACATCCGTTCCTGCATGTCCCGGAAGGGAATCTCCGCGCCGCCCTCACGAGCGAAGTGCTCACGCAGCCCCGGCCACAACCCACCCCGCTTGCCGGACTCGTCGTAGTCGTAGAACCCCGCCCCACCACTACGCCCCGGCCGGTCGAATTCCTCGACCATGCGGTCGATGACGGCCTCGGCGGGATGGGAGACCCACGTGCCGCCCGCTTCCTCCACCGCCCGCTTGGACTCGTTCCGGATCTTGCGTGGCAGCGTGAGCGTCAGCTCATCCATCAGGGACAGCACCTTCGCGGGGTACCCCGCCTGCGCCGCCGCCTGTTCGACCGACGCGGGCTCGATGCCCTCGCCGACCATCGCGACGCCCTCGTTGATGAAGTGCCCGATGACACGAGACGTGAAGAAGCCGCGCGAGTCGTTCACGACGATCGGCGTCTTGTTGATCTGGCGGACCAGGTCGAAGGCCCGGGCCAGCGCCTCCTCCCCCGTCTGCTCGCCCTTGATGATCTCGACCAGCGGCATCTTGTCGACCGGGGAGAAGAAGTGCAGCCCGATGAAGTCGGCCTGGCGCTCCACGCCTTCGGCGAGCACCGTGATCGGCAGCGTCGACGTGTTGGAGCACAGCAGGGCGTCCGGCGCGACGATCCCCTCGATCTCCTGGAAGACCTTGTGCTTGAGCTCGGGGTTCTCGAAGACGGCCTCGATGACGGCGTCGCAGCCCGCGACATCGGCGGGGTCGCCGGTCGGCGTGATGCGGGCGAGGAGCGCGTCGGCCTTCTCCTGAGTCGTACGGCCCCGGGACACCGCCTTGGCGCAGAGCCGCTCCGAGTACGCCTTGCCCTTCGCCGCCGCCTCCGCAGACACGTCCTTCAGTACGACCTCGATGCCCGCGCGGGCGCAGGAGTAGGCGATGCCGGCGCCCATCATCCCGGCGCCGAGGACGGCGACCTTGCGGACCTTGCGCTGCTCGATGCCCTTCGGGCGGTTCGCGCCGGAGTTGACCGCCTGGAGGTCGAAGAAGAACGCCTGGATCATGTTCTTCGACGTCTGGCCCGCCGCCAGCTCCACGAAGTAGCGCGCCTCGATCACCTGGGCCGTCTCGAAGTCGACCTGGGAGCCCTCGACCGCCGCCGCGAGGATGTTGCGCGGGGCGGGGTAGGGCGCGCCGTTCGTCTGCTTGCGCAGGTTGGCCGGGAAGGCGGGCAGGTTCGCCGCGAACTTGGGGTTGGCGGGCGTACCGCCGGGGATGCGGTAGCCCGGCTTGTCCCAGGGCTGCTGCGACTCGGGGTGGGTCTCGATGAACGCGCGGGCCTTGGCCAGCAGTTCGTCCTGGGTGGCGGCCACGTCGTCGACCAGGCCGTTTTCGAGGGCGCGCTGCGGGTTGTATTGCGTGCCCTGGAGCAACACCTTCAGCAGCGCGTCGGCGATGCCGAGAAGACGCACCGTGCGGACGACGCCGCCTCCGCCCGGCAGCAGGCCGAGCGTCACCTCGGGGCAGCCGATCTTCGAGCCCGGCGCGTCCAACGCGATGCGGTGGTGGCAGGCGAGGGCGATCTCGTAACCGCCGCCGAGGGCCGCGCCGTTCAGCGCGGCGACGACCGGCTTGCCCAGGGTCTCGATACGGCGCAGGTTGCGCTTGATGGCCATGCCGCCGTCGAACAGGTCCTGGGCGGTCTCGGGGGTGACCCGGATCAGGTCGCGCAGGTCGCCGCCCGCGAAGAAGGTCTTCTTGGCGGAGGTGATGATGACACCTCGAATGGTGTCCTTCTCCGCCTCCAGGCGGTCGACGATCACCGCCAGGGAGTCGCGGAACGCCTGGTTCATGGTGTTCGCGGACTGGTTGGGGTCGTCCAGGACGAGGGTGACAACGCCCTCGCGGTCCTGCTCCCAGCGGATGGTGGTGGATTCAGTGCTCATGAGGAAGTGCTCCGTGTGATCCGTCGTATCCGTCGGGAGGGGGTCAGATGCGCTCGACGATGGTGGCGATGCCCATGCCGCCGCCGACGCAGAGCGTGGCGAGGCCGTACCGCTTGTCCTGGCGCTCCAGTTCGTCGACGAGCGAGCCGAGGATCATCGCGCCGGTCGCGCCCAGCGGGTGGCCGAGGGCGATGGCGCCACCGTTGACGTTGACCTTGTCCAGGGACAGGCCCATGTCCCGTACGAAGCGCAGGACGACCGCCGCGAAGGCCTCGTTGATCTCGACCAGGTCGATGTCGTCGATGGTCAGACCGGCCTTGGCGAGCGCCTTGCGGGTCGCGGGCGCGGGGCCGGTGAGCATGATGGTGGGTTCGGAGCCGGAGACTGCGGCGGCGACGATGCGGGCGCGCGGTGTGAGGCCGTAGCGCTCGCCGACCTCGCGCGAGCCGATGGCGACCAGCGAGGCGCCGTCGACGATGCCGGAGGAGTTGCCCGCGTGGTGGACGTGGTCGATCTTCTCGACCCAGTGGTACTTCTGCAGCGCCACCGCGTCGAAGCCGCCCAGGTCGCCGATGTCCGCGAAGGACGCCTTCAGCTTGGCGAGGGAGTCGGCGGTGGTGCCGGGGCGCATGTGCTCGTCGTGGTCGAGGACGGTCAGGCCGCTGCGGTCCTTGACGGGGACGACGGACCGGTCGAAGCGCCCTTCCTTCCAGGCCGTCGCCGCCCGCTCCTGGGACAGCGCCGCGTACTCGTCGACGTCGCGGCGGGAGAAGCCCTCGATGGTGGCGATGAGGTCGGCGCCGATGCCCTGCGGCACGAAGTTGACGGAGAGGTTGGTCATCGGGTCGTTGAACCAGGCGCCGCCGTCCGAGGCCATCGGCACCCGGGACATGGACTCCACGCCGCCCGCGAGGACGAGGTCCTCGAAGCCCGAACGGACCTTGGCGGCCGCCATGTTGACGGCCTCCAGGCCCGACGCACAGAAGCGGTTCTCCTGTACTCCGGCCACCGTGTCCGGCAGTCCGGCGGCGATGGCGGCGATCCGCGCGATGTCGGAACCCTGGTCGCCGACCGGTCCGACGACACCGAGCACGATGTCGTCGATGGCCGCCGGGTCGAGGTCCGGGAAGCGGTCGCGGAGTTCGTGGATGAGTCCGACGACCAGGTCGATGGGCTTGGTGCCGTGCAGGGCGCCGTTCGCCTTGCCGCGCCCGCGCGGGGTGCGGATCGCGTCGTACACGTACGCTTCGGTGCTCACTGGAAAGCCTTTCAATGAGGGTTAGCCGAGCAGGGAACGGCCGATGATCTCCTTCATGATCTCGGTCGTCCCGCCGTAGATGGTCTGGATACGGCCGTCCGTGAAGGCCCGGGCGACGGGGTACTCGCTCATGTAGCCGTAGCCGCCGTGCAGTTGCAGACACCGGTCGGCGACCCGCTTCTGCAGCTCGGTCGCCCACCACTTGGCCATGGAGGCGTGCACGGCGTCGAGTTCGCCCTCGGAGTGGTCCACGATGCAGCGGTCGAGGAAGGTGCGGGTGACGGCGCACTCGGTGGCCATCTCGGCTATCTCGAACCGGATGTGCTGTTTGGTCGCCAGCGCCCGTCCGAACGCCTCGCGCTCCTTGACGTAGGCGGTGGTGATCTCCAGCAGGTGTTCGGCGGCGGCGATCGCGGAGACGGCGATGCTCAGCCGTTCCTGCGCGAGGTTCGTCATGAGGTGGATGAACGCCCCGTTCAGCTCGCCGAGGAGGTTCTCCTTCGGGACCCGTACGTCGTTGAAGAACAACTCGGCCGTGTCCTGCGACTTCTGGCCGATCTTGTCGAGGTTGCGGCCGCGCTCGAAGCCGTCCATGCCGCGCTCGACGACGAGCAGCGACAGCCCGTGCGCACCGCCCTCGGGGGTCGTCCTCGCGACGACGATCACCAGGTCGGCGAGGATCCCGTTGGAGATGAAGGTCTTGGAGCCGTTGAGCACCCAGTGGTCGCCGCGGTCCTCGGCGTGGGTGCGGATGCCCTGGAGGTCGGAGCCCGCGCCGGGCTCGGTCATGGCGATGGCGGTGATCAGCGAGCCGTCGCAGAAGCCGGGCAGCCAGCGGCGCTTCTGCTCGTCGGTGGCCAGCGAGGTCAGATACGGGCCGATGATGTCGTTGTGCAGGCCGAGGGCGAGTCCCGGGGCGCCCGCGCGTGTGAACTCCTCGGCGAGGACCGCGCTGTAGCGGAAGTCGTCGGTGCCGCCGCCCCCGTACTCCTCGGGCACGGCGAGGCCGAGCAGGCCCTGCTTGCCTGCCGCGCGCCAGGCGTCGCGGGAGACGATGCCGTCCTTCTCCCACTGCTCGTAGTGCGGCAGCACCTCCCGGTCCAGGAAGCTGCGCACGGTCGCGCGGAACGCGTCGTGCTCCGGGGCGAAGATCTGCCGCTTCATTCGAGGCCCTTCAGGGGTTCCTGGTGCTTCATGAGGTCGGGTACGTCCCAGTCGCGGGCGACGTCGGCGGTGTCCGCGCCGGGCTGCGCGGGGCCGGTGCGGACGGCCGTGGGGGTCGCGGAGAAGCGGGGTGCCGGGGCGGGCTGGGTGATGCCGCCGTGGCCGGTGAAGGTGCCGCGGGCGGCGAGGTGGGGATGGTGCGGGGCCTCGCGCAGGGACAGCACGGGGGCCACGCAGGCGTCGGTGCCTTCGAATACGGCCGTCCACTCGTCCCTGGTACGGGACTTGAAGCGGGCCGCCACGGCCTCGCGCAGGTCGCCCCAGCGGGAGAAGTCCTTGCGCGCGGAGGCGAAGCCCTCGATGCCGAGGAGGCTCAGGAACTCGTCGTAGAACTGCGGCTCCAGGGCGCCGACCGCCATGTACTTGCCGTCGGCCGTCTCGTAGGTGCCGTAGTACGGGCAACCGCCGTCCAGGAGGTTGGCGCCACGCCGGTCCTGCCAGCCGCCGGCGGCGAGCATGCCGTGGATCATCGCGGAGAGGTGCGCCGTGCCGTCGACGATCGCGGCGTCCACGACCTGGCCGGTGCCGGTCGCGCGTGCGTGGTGGAGGGCCGCGAGGATGCCGACGACCAGGTAGAGCGAGCCGCCCGCGTAGTCGCCGACCAGGTTGGCGGGGACGGCCGGTGGTTCGTCGGGGCTGCCGATCATGCCGAGGGTGCCGGTGAGCGCGATGTACGCGATGTCGTGGCCGGCGCGGTCGGCGAGGGGTCCGTCCTGGCCCCAGCCGGTCATACGGCCGTAGACCAGCGCTGGGTTGCGGGCGTGGCAGGCCTCGGGGCCGACGCCGAGGCGCTCGGCGACGCCGGGGCGGTTGCCCTCGATGAGGATGTCGGCGCGGGCGGCGAGGTCGAGGACGCGCGCGGGGCCGTCGGGGGCCTTGAGGTCGATGATCACCGAGCGCTTGTTGCGGTTGGTGATGTCGTACTCGGTGTTGATGCCGAGCCCGGTGCCGCCCGGCCGGTCGACGCGGACGACGTCGGCGCCCAGGTCGGCGAGGAGCATGGCGGCGAACGGGCCGGGTCCGATCCCGGCCAGCTCGACCACGCGCACGCCGGTGAGCGGGCCCTGTCCTGGCGTCGTCGCCATCCTGCCCCCAGGGGTGTGACACTACTGCTGTAACACCGATGATGCTAAGAAAGTGTCCCGACGGACACAAGAGCAAGCGCTTAGGAAGTTACCTGCCGGAAGCCCGCCCGCGAACCCGGCCAAGCTTGATCAGCGTGCGTCCAGCTCCGCTATCAGCCGCTTCGGCGCGATCGTGCGGTAGCTCTCCTCCACCCAGTCGCACAGCAGCTCCGCCGCCGGGGCGCCCTGCTGTTGCAGCGGGATGCTGACCCAGCCCGCCTTGCCGAGGCCGTAACCGGCGGGCTCGGCGCCCGGGCAGGTCAGGGCATGGGCATGGGCCGACTCGTCCTTGAGCTTCACGGTGACGCCCAGCGGATAGCTGCCGTCGTCCACACCGAGGAAGACGAACACCTTCTTGTTGACCTTCGCGACCGTCTCGCCCCAGGGGAACTCCTCCACGGCGCCGGGCATCCCGAGGGCGAACTCACGTACTTTTTCCCACTTCTTCAGGGCAGTCCTGGGCACGGCCACCGCTTACCTCCGGGCTCGTCGTCGGGCTCCGCACCCCTCACGCTAGCCTCGGCCACCGACAACGGCGCGTGGTGCGGGACCGAGGGGTGTCATGAGCAGGCTGAGCAGGGCGGACCGTCCGTACGACATCGTGCTCTTCGGGGCGACGGGCTTCGTCGGGGTACTCACCGCGGAGTACCTCGCCGCGCACGCGCCCGAGGGTCTGCGCTGGGCGATCGCCGGGCGCAGCGCCGAGAAACTGGAGCGGCTGCGCGAGTCGCTGCCCGGTGGTGACGGGGTCGGGGTGCTGGAGGCGGACGTCGCCGATCCGGCCTCGATGCGCCGGCTCGCCGAGCACGCGCGCGTGGTGGCCACCACGGTGGGCCCCTATGTGACCTACGGCGAGGATCTGGTCGCCGCCTGCGCGGACACCGGCGCCGACTATCTCGATCTCTCCGGTGAGCCCGAGTTCGTGGACCTGACGTACGTCCGGCACGACGCACGCGCGCGTGAGACGGGTGCCCGGCTGGTGCACGCCTGTGGCTTCGACTCGGTCCCGCACGACCTGGGCGCGTACTTCACCGTCCAGCAGCTGCCGCAGGAGGTGCCACTGACGGTGGACGGGTTCGTGACCGCCGACGCCATGTTCTCGGGCGGTACGTTCGCGTCGGCGCTCAACCAGTTCGCGCGCGGGCGCCAGATGCTGGCCGCCGCCCGCGACCGGGCCCGGCACGAACCGCGGCTGATGGGGCGCCGGGCGCTGGCGCCGACGGGTGTGCCCCGGTTCGCCAAGGAGGTCGGCTCCTGGGCGGTGCCGCTGCCGACCATCGACCCGCAGATCGTCAAGCGCTCCGCGCGGGCCCTCGATCGCTACGGTCCCGACTTCCGCTACCGCCACTTCGCCGCCGTACGGCATCTGCCGGTCGCGGTCGGCGGGGTCGCGGCGATGGGCGCGCTCTTCACGGCCGCCCAACTGCCGCCGGCCCGGCGGTGGATGTCCGGCCGGCTGAAGCCGGGCGAGGGCCCGAGCCCGGAGAAGCGCGCCAAGAGCTGGTTCTCGGTGCGCTTCGTCGGGGAGGGCGGCGGCCGACGGGTCTTCACCGAGGTGGCCGGGGGCGACCCGGGCTACGACGAGACGGCGAAGATGTTCGCCGAGTCGGCCCTGTCCCTGGCGTTCGACGACCTTCCGCCGACCGCGGGGCAGGTCACCACGGCGGTCGCGATGGGCGACGCCCTGATCGAGCGCCTGCGCGCGGCGGGCATCACCTTCCGGGTGGCCGCCACCCGCTGAACCGATCCTGCAACCGCCCTACAGCGGCCACTCCGCGATGGTGTAGAGCATCCCGACGATCCATCCGATCCCCGCCAGGGTGGCGAGGACCAGCGCGACCGTCACGGCGCGCTCGACGGGGCGGTCGGGGTCGGCGAGGGGCTTCGGGGAGCGGTGCGTCGTCATGCGGCCCAGCCTGCCGATCACGGGGAGGCCGCCACATCCGTACGGGTACTCAGCTCATGTACTCAGTCCGCCCGTTCAGGACGTGCCGTCGGATCCGGCCGGTGGCCACTCCCCCAGGGCGGCGGCGATCCGGTCCCGTGCGGCCGGGTCGTCGGAGGCGTTGGCGACGAGGACGGCGAGGGGCCCGATCATCCACCCCGTGTGGTGGTCGAAGTACGGCGCGGCGCCGGCCGCGTTGTGGGCGAGCTTGGCGACCAGCTCGGCGAGGCGGACGAGCGCGCGGCGCGCCTCGCCGAGCCGTTCCAGGTCCGCGGGCGCCTGCCCACGGACCTGCCCGAACACCTCGCGGCCCTGGCTCCATCGGTCGCGGTCGGCCGCCAGTGCCAGGGCGGCCTGGATCTCGGGCGCCCGCTCGGTGCCCTCCGCCGCCGCGGCGAGCACACGCCCCGCCCAGGTCACCGGGTCGGGCTGCCGCTCGAACAGGGACCGCCCCCAGCTGCGCGTGGGGTCGGCGGCCGCTCGGGCGGCGAGTTCCGGCGGCGGCGCGGTCGCCCGCTTCAGTGCCTGCCGGCACAGGGAATCGGCACGCCGTGTCGTCTCCGGCAGCCGGTACTCGGGGGTCAGCGCCAGTGTGTGGGCGCAGGCGTTGTCCAGGCTCACCCGGTGGCCGACCGACACGAAGACGGGCTTGACGGAGTCCCGGGTGCGCAGGGCGCGGCCGACCTCCTCGTCGGACGCCATGAGCGGCGTGGCCGAGCCGCGTGCGGCGGCGGGGGCGTCGTAGGTGAAGGTGAACGGGTTCTTCGCGACGCCGATCGTGGGCAGGCCGGTGAGGACGCCGAGGTGGGCGGCGAGGCCGAAGCGGCGCGGGTGGGCGCGGCCGTAGCCGTCGCAGACCACCAGGCCGGGCGGTCGGGGCAGGGCGTCGAGGGCGGCCAGGACGGTGGGGATCTCGCGGAAGGCGAGCAGGCCGGGGACGTACGGGAAGGAGATCCGGCCGACCGCCGTGGCCTCGGCGACGACCTCCACGGTCGCGGCGTCGAGCACCACCGCGGCTGCCGCGACCACGTCCCGCTCGTCGTCGTAGGCCACGTCGACACCGGTCACATGGCCGGATCCGGGTGGTGGCCCCGGCTCGTCGAGCACCACTCCCGCCCGGAGTTCGTCCTGGACCGCGCGGGCTTCTTCCTCGGTCGCGGGCCAGCCCGCCGGGATGCTTACGGTCGTCATGGTGGGCATGAGCGTACGGGTCCGGCGATAAGCTCGCGATCATGTTCGTGCTGGAGCTGACCTACACCGCCCCCATCGAGGATGTCGACGCCGCGCTGGAGGCTCATGTGGCGTGGCTCGACGAGCAGTACGAGAAGGGGATCTTCCTCACGTCCGGGCCGAGGAACCCGCGCGACGGCGGGGTGATCCTCGCCGTCGCACCGGACCGTGCGTGGATCGAGGAGCTCACCACGACCGATCCGTTCGTCGGCGCCGGGGTGTGCGCCTACCGCGTCACGGAGTTCGTCGCGACGAAGACCGCGCCGGCGCTGGAGCGGTACCGCGAGACGCCGGGGTGAGGCTCACTTGCCGCCCAGCGCCCGCTTGAG
The DNA here is from genome assembly GCF_014655715.1 of Streptomyces lanatus. Classification (GTDB taxonomy): domain Bacteria; phylum Actinomycetota; class Actinomycetes; order Streptomycetales; family Streptomycetaceae; genus Streptomyces; species Streptomyces lanatus. The sequence goes on from NZ_BNBM01000001.1 coordinate 134,655, forward strand.
CTCGCTCTTGTTCATGTCCGAACGGCCATGGACGTTGCGCCGCCTGGCCTCCTCGTAGAGCTGGTCGTAGGTCGGCCCCTGCGAGCCCTTCCCGGACCGCTGTCCGCCCCGCCTGCCGGAGGACATGTCCTCGGTGGAAGTGCGGCTGGCGGTCCTGGACTCACCGGACCGCGCGCGTTCCTTGTTGACCGTCCGGGCGGCGATCTCCTCCGCGCGCCCGGTGCTCTCGCCCCGCTCCTGGGCGCTCTTCTTGATGTGCTCGTACTGGCGTTCCCGCTTCGGGCTGGAACCGCGTGGCATGTCGGGTCACTCCTCTCGCAGTCGGCACCCGAGTACCCCGATTCCGGCTCAGCTCTCCAGCCGTGCGACCCGCCCCTTCTCCCCCGCGGCCCAGCAGCCCAGGTCGGGGGTGCAGTCCACGGTGTCGTACGAGCCGGTGTCGACGGTCCGCCAGGTGCGGCCGCCGTCGGTCGTCAGGTCGGTGCCGGTGGGGCCGACCGCGAGGGCGGCGGTGCGGCTGTACGGGAGCCAGGCGACGCCGGAGCGGTAGGCGGGCGGGGGCGTGGCGGCGGGCGTCCAGCCGCGTCCGGCGTCGGCGGTGCGTGCCGCCGCGCGCGGGGAGGCCTGGTCGGGGCGGTAGTCGCCGCCGACCGCGAGGCCATGGGTACGGTCGCGGAAGGCGAGGGCGAAGACGCCGCGGGCCGGGTCGCCCGCCGGGATCGGTGACTCGGCGGCCGTCCAGGTCAGGCCCCGGTCGGCCGAGTGCAGCACACGCGCGCGTGCCGCCCCGCCGGTGGCCAGCCAGACGTCCTTCGGCCCGGAACTCACCAGGCACTGCCCGCTCGCGGCGAACCCGGCCTCGCCGGTCTGCGCGGCGGGCATCCCGTCACCGGGCAGCACCTTCCAGGAGCGGCCGCCGTCGCCGGTCGACAGGATGCGGAACCTGCCGTCGACCGGGTCGCTCATCGCCAGTCCGTGGCGGTGGTCGAAGAAGGTCATGCAGTCGTAGAAGGCCCGCGCGTCGGTGTTGCGGAAGGACTCGGTCCAGGTCGTGCCGCCGTCGTCCGTGCGGTACACGCGGGACGCCTCGCCCTCCCCGATGGCCAGCACCACGGCGCGCCGCGCGTCGAAGGCCTCGACGTCCCTGAACTCCAGCCCGGCGGCGCCGGGCGGCGAGACGTTCCGCCAGCTCGCGCCGCCGTCGGTGGTGCGCAGCACGGTGCCCTTGGTCCCGGCGAGCCACGCGGTGTGCCGGCTGACGGCGGCCAGCCCCCGGAACCGCGCCTCGGGCGCCCCGCTGTCCTTGACCGCCCAGTGCGGAACCCGGCGCTCCGACTGCTGTGCCTGCGCGGGTACGGCCGTCAGCGCGGCCAGCGCCGCCCCGCACGCCACCCCCGCGGCCACCGTCCGAAACGTACGCCCCGCCCGTCGCATGCTCCCCGAACGCCTCATGGCGGGCGAAGCTAGTCCACCGCCCCGATGGCGTCCAGATGGCCGCCCCATCACAGGTGACCATCCGGTCACGGCAGGACGAACACCTCACACCCGTGCATGAAGGCGGTGACAGAGGTCACTCGCTATTCGTGTGCACGGATTGGCCGATTCCGTCGTCTCTACCAGTGCCCGGTCTCGTCCACCCGGAAGTTCGTCCAGCCGTCACAAGGGAGCAAGGCGTTGTCCACCGTCATCGAGCAGCCCGTTGAGGCCCGTCTCGTCGCCGCCGCGCCGCGGATGCCGAGCATTCCCGCCACCCTTCACTACGACCGGCGCGACCCGTTCGCGGTCCGCATGACCTTCCCGGCCCCGGCCACCCTGGAGGGCGTCGAGGTCTGCTGGACCTTCAGCCGTGAGCTGCTGCTCGGCGGCCTGGAGGCGCCGGAGGGCCATGGCGACGTCCGGGTGCGGCCGTACGGCTTCGACCGGACCGTGCTGGAGTTCCACGCCCCCGAGGGCACCGCCGTGATCCACATCCGCAGCGGCGAGGTCCGCCGCTTCCTCCAGGCCACCAGCGAGCTGGTGCCCCTCGGTCTGGAGCACCTCCAGCTCGACCTGGACCACGACCTGGCGGAGCTGATGCGGGACGCCTACTGAGGCGCCCCGCCTAATTCCGTTGACACCGGCGGAGCCCCCTCCTACGGTGTACAAGGTCCTGTTGCCGCCGATTGGAGAAGGACGTTGCTCGTCTGAGGTCTGAGACACCGCGTCACACCTGAAGTGTGTGCACGCCGCGTGCGACCTCGGCGTTCGAGCCGTCCAACCGTCTCCACGGAACAGGGCTTTTCTCATGCCCAGGGCTTCTCACCGCCTGTTGGTCGCCGGTGTCTCGATACGCGTTTGCCCCCTTGATCACTGCGAGCAACCGCGGAGGCGCCCTGATGCCTACTTCCATTTCCTGCACTTCCCTGTCCTTCACCTGGCCCGACGGCAGCGCCGTCTTCGAGGGCCTGGACGTCGCCTTCGGCCCCGGCAGGACCGGGCTCGTCGGCGTCAACGGGTCGGGAAAGTCAACCCTGTTGAAGCTCATCGCGGGTGAGCTGACCCCGGTCGACGGCGGCGTGCGCGTCGCGGGCGAGGTCGGCTATCTCCCGCAGAACGTCACCCTCGACACCGCGTTGAAGGTCGACGAGGCCCTCGGCATCGCCGGCAAGCGGGCCGCGCTGCACGCCATCGAGGCGGGCGACGTGGCCGAGGAGCACTTCGAGACCGTCGGTGACGACTGGGACGTGGAGGAGCGCGCGATCGCCACCCTCGGCGAACTCGGGCTCGGCCACGTCGAGTTGGACCGCACGATCGGCGAGGTGTCCGGCGGCGAGTCGGTGCTGCTGCGGCTGGCCGCGCTGCTGCTGCGCCGCCCGGACGTCCTGCTCCTCGACGAGCCCACCAACAACCTCGACCTGTACGCACGCAGGCGGCTGTACTCGGCCGTCGAGTCCTGGCAGGGCGTGATGGTGGTGGTCAGCCACGACCGTGAACTCCTCGACCTGGTCGACCAGATCGCCGATCTGCGCTCCGGGGAGATCACCTGGTACGGCGGCAACTACTCGGCGTACGAGGAGGCGCTCGCCACCGAGCAGGAGGCGGCCGAGCGCATGGTGCGGGTCGCCGAGGCCGACCTGAAGAAGCAGAAGCGCGAACTGGTCGACGCCCAGGTCAAGTTGGCCCGCCGCAAGCGGTACGGCCAGAAGATGTGGGACCAGAAGCGCGAGCCGAAGATCGTCATGGGTGCGCGCAAGCGCGCGGCGCAGGAGTCCGCGGGCAAGCACCGGATCATGCACGAGGAGAGGCTCGCCGATGCCAAGGACCGGCTCGACGAGGCGGTGGACGCCGTGCGGGACGACGACGAGATCCGCGTCGACCTGCCGTACACGGCCGTACCGCCGGGTCGGAGCGTGCTGACACTCCGCGATCTGGAGCTGCTGTACGGCGCACGCGTCTCCGGCGGGCTCGATCTGCACGGTCCGGAGCGGATCGCGCTGATCGGGCGCAACGGCTCGGGCAAGACGACGCTGCTGCGGACGATCGCCGGTGAGCTGGAGCCGGTGGCGGGCGAGGCGACGGCCCATGTGCCGCTGCGTTTCCTGCCGCAGCGCCTCGACGTCCTCGACGGTGAGCTGACGGTCGCGGAGAACGTGGCCCGGTTCGCGCCGGGCGCCACCAACAACCGGATCCGGGCGCGCCTCGCCCGCTTCCTGTTCCGGGGTGCCCGCGCCGACCAGCAGGCGGCGACGCTCTCGGGCGGCGAACGCTTCCGCGCGGCGCTGGCCGCGCTGATGCTGGCCGAGCCGGCTCCCCAGCTGCTGATGCTGGACGAGCCGACGAACAACCTGGACATGGCAAGCGTCCGGCAGCTCACCACGGCCCTGGAGTCGTACGAGGGGGCGCTGATCGTGGCCAGCCACGACCTGCCGTTCCTGGAATCGATCGGCATCACGCGCTGGCTGATGCTGGAGGAGGGAGAACTGAAGGAAATCACGCCAGAAGCTGTCGGGTATCCCGCCTAGCTTCGGGGGCATGCCCGATCTCGTGCCCACGTCCACACCTCAGTTCATCACCATCACCGGAGCGAGCGAGAACAACCTCAAGGACGTCACCCTCCGCATCCCGAAAGGCCGGCTGACCGTGTTCACCGGCGTTTCGGGATCGGGGAAGTCGTCCGTCGTCTTCGACACGATCGCGGTGGAGTCGCAGCGCCAGCTGAACGAGACCTTCACCTGGTTCGTCCGCAACCGGCTGCCCAAGTACGAGCGCCCGCACGCGGAGGCCCTGGAGGACCTCTCCCCCGCGATCGTGGTCGACCAGCGGCCGATCGGCGGCCACTCCCGGTCCACGGTCGGCACCATGACCGACATCTACTCGGTGCTACGCGTGCTGTTCTCCCGGCACGGCACCCCGAGCGCCGGTCCGGCGACCGCGTACTCCTTCAACGACCCGTCCGGCATGTGCCCGGAGTGCGACGGGCTTGGCCGGGCGATACGGCCGGACTACGACCGCATCCTCGACCCGGACCGCTCGCTCGCCGACGGCGCGGTCCGCTTCCCTCCCTTCGCCGCCGGGACCTGGCAGGGGCAGGCGTACACGAACACGGACGAGCTCGATCCGCACAAGACCGTCGCCGAATTCACCGCTGCCGAGCTGGAGTTCCTGATGCGCGGCCGCCCCGGCAGCAAGGTCACTGTCAACGGCACGGGCGGCACCTGGACCACCGACTACGAGGGCCTCGCCACCCGTTTCGAGCGGCTGTATCTGAAGCGGGACCTGTCGGCGATGAGCCAGAAGACCCGTGACCTGGTGAGCGAGTTCCTGGTGGAGGGCACCTGCCCGGCGTGCGCCGGCGCCCGTCTCAACGCCGCGGCGCTCGCGACCCGCGTCAACGGCCTGACCATCGCCGACTGCACGCACATGCAGGTCACCGACCTGATCACCGCGCTGCAGGACATCGCAGACCCGGTCGCCGGGCCGATCTCCGGGGCCGCCGTCACCGCCCTGGAACGCATCGACGCCATCGGCCTCGGCTACCTCAGCCTCGACCGCGAGACATCCACCCTGTCGGGCGGCGAGGGGCAGCGCCTGAAGACGGTCCGGCATCTGGGCTCCAGCCTCACCGGGATGACGTACATCTTCGACGAGCCCAGCGTCGGCCTGCATCCGCGCGACGTCGGCCGCCTCGGCGATCTGCTGCTGCGGCTGCGCGACAAGGGCAACACGGTGCTGGTGGTCGAGCACGACCCGGACGTCATCGCGCTCGCCGATCATGTCGTGGACATGGGGCCAAGGGCCGGTGCGGGAGGCGGGCGGGTGGTGTTCGAGGGGACGCCGGGCGAGCTGGCCGGGGCGGACACGGTCACGGGGCGGTGTCTGGGGCGTCGTACAGCGATCAAGGCGGGCGTACGGACGGCGAGCGGTGGGCTCTGGGTGAAGGGGGCCGACCGGCACAATCTGCGGGATGTGACGGTGGAGTTCCCGAGCGGGGTCCTCACCGTGGTGACCGGGGTCGCTGGGTCCGGAAAGAGCACGCTGGTCAGGGAGTTCACCGCCGCGCACGCCGACGCCGTGGTCGTGGACCAGTCGTCCATCGGGATCTCCGCACGGTCGACTCCGGCGACGTATCTGGGCATCATGGACACGGTACGGAAGATCTTCGCGCGCGGGACGGGCGCCGAACCGGGGCTCTTCAGCTTCAACTCCTCCGGCGCGTGCGGCACTTGCGAGGGACGCGGGATCATCTACACCGACCTCGCCTTCATGGACCCGGTGACCACCACCTGCCACAACTGCGAGGGGCGGCGCTTCAAGGACGAGGTGCTGCGGCTGACCGTGGATGGCAACTCCATCGCGGACGTACTGGAGATGACGGCCGATCAGGCGCTGCAGAGCTTCCAGGACGCGGGCGTACGGCGACGGCTGCGCGCCCTGCGGGACGTGGGGCTGACGTACCTCACGCTCGGGCAGCCGCTGTCCACGCTGTCCGGCGGTGAGCGGCAGCGCATCAAGCTGGCGACGCGGCTGCACCGCACCGGCGCGGTCTACGTCCTGGACGAGCCGACGACCGGCCTGCACATGTCGGACGTCGAGGGACTGCTCGGGCTGCTGGACCGGCTGGTCGACGCCGGCAACACGGTGGTGGTGGTCGAGCACAACCTGGACGTGGTGGCGCACGCCGACTGGATCATCGACCTGGGGCCGGACGGGGGTCGGGACGGCGGCAAAGTGATCTTCGAGGGAACGCCACGGCGGCTCCTCGAAACCCGCGCCTCCTTCACCGCGGAGCATCTCAGGAGCGCCACAGCCTGACCACGGGGGTTTTGTACGGGCGGGTAACACCTGCATGATGCAGGGGTCGGCGCCCCCGCATCATGGGCGCCGATTCCTGCCACCGATCCGGAGATCCCGTCGTGCCCAGCAAGAAGGCCCTCATCCGCCGCCCCAGCCCGCGCCTCGCCGAAGGGCTGGTCACGCACATCGAACGGGAGAAGGTCGACGCCGATCTCGCGGGCGAGCAGTGGGAGGCGTACGCGGAGGCCCTGCGCACGCACGACTGGGAGACCATCGAGGTGGACCCGGCCGACGACTGCCCCGACTCGGTGTTCGTCGAGGACACGGTCGTCATGTACCGGAACGTCGCGCTGATCGCCCGGTCCGGCGCCGAGTCCCGGCGCGACGAGACCGAGGGCGTCGAGGAGGCCGTGGCCTCGCTCGGCTGCTCGGTGAACTGGATCTGGGAGCCGGGCACGCTGGACGGCGGCGACGTCCTGAAGGTCGGCGACACGATCTACGTCGGCCGGGGCGGGCGGACCAACGCGGCCGGCGTCCAGCAGCTGCGGGCCGCCTTCGAGCCGCTCGGGGCGCGGGTCGTCGCCGTCCCGGTGAGCAAGGTGCTGCATCTGAAGTCGGCGATCACGGCGCTGCCCGACGGAACGATCCTGGGCCGTATCCCGCAGCTGGACGCCCCGTCGCTGTTCCCGCGCTTCCTGCCGGTGCCGGAGGAGTCCGGGGCGCATGTGGTGCTGCTCGGCGGCGACAAGTTGCTCATGGCCGCGAGCGCCCCGAAGACGGCGGAGCTGCTCGCCGACCTGGGCCACGAGCCCGTGCTGGTCGACATCAGCGAGTTCGAGAAGCTGGAGGGATGTGTGACATGCCTCTCGGTCCGGATGCGGGACCTGTACGCCTGACCGACTGATGCGATAGCCCTTTCAGCCCCGGGACCTGCGAGTCCTGGGGCTTTACGCACACCCGTGAACTTTCGCCGGAACGGCTGCTGATCAGCGGTCTTTACAACGCCCTTAACCTACGGCTTCGTAACCTACGGATTCGTAGCCTACGATCCCGTAGGTTCCGGCAACCGCTCGCCGGTCACCTTTCCCCGTGTTGCGCGTCCCCCTGGAGTTCCCGTGACGATCACTTCTCCTCACCTCGGCAGCCCTGCAGTCTGGACCGACGCCCGGCTGCTGTACGCGTTGGAGGAAGTGGTCGAGCAGGAACTGAACCGGCATCTCGCGGTGGCGAAGGACTGGATGCCGCACGAGTACGTGCCGTGGACGGACGGCCGTAACTTCCCCGGTTTCTTCGAGGACGGCGAGGCCTGGGACAAGGAGCACTCCAAGGTCACCGAGATCGGCCGGATCGCCCTCGTGGTGAACCTCCTCACCGAGGACAACCTGCCCAGCTACCACCACGAGATCGCCTCGCTCTTCGGCCGTGACGGCGCCTGGGGCACCTGGGTGCACCGCTGGACCGCCGAGGAGGGCCGGCACGGCATCGTGATGCGCGACTACCTGCTGACCTCGCGCGCGGTGGACCCGGACAAGCTGGAGCAGTTCCGCATGTCCCACATGAGCGAGGGCTTCGAGTCGGACAACCGCCACTCGATGCTGCACTCTGTCGCCTACGTCGCCTTCCAGGAGCTCGCGACCCGTATCTCGCACCGCAACACGGGCCACCAGTCGGGCGACCCGGTCTGCGACCGCATGCTGGCGCGCATCGCGACCGACGAGAACCTCCACATGGTCTTCTACCGCAACCTGCTGAAGGCCGCCTTCGAGCTCGCTCCGGACCTGACGATGCAGGCCGTGCGCGACGTGGTCGTCAACTTCCGCATGCCCGGCCACGGCATCCCCGGCTTCGAGCGCGCCGCCGCCCAGATGGCCATCGGCGAGGTCTACAACATGCGCATCCACCACGACGACGTGCTGCAGCCCGTCCTGCGCTTCCTGAAGATCATGGAGATCGACGGCCTCGGCCCGGAGGGCCAGAAGGCCCAGGAGGAGCTGGGGCTGTTCATGGGCGGACTGGACGCGGAGGCCCTGAAGTTCGACGAGAAGCTCGCGGCCCGCAAGGCCCGCATGGCGGCCCGCGCGGCCGGCTGACCACCGCCTCCCACGCTCACCGACGGCCGGCCCGCCGCACAGCGGGTCGGCCGTCGCTTTCCCCCGTCATGCACCAGGTCGACGCGGGGGCTCAGCGCGACGTACGCCTGAGCTCCAGGCGTTCCTTCTCCGACAGGCCGCCCCACACGCCGAAGCGTTCGTCGTTGTCGAGGGCGTACTCGAGACAGGCGGAGCGGATCGGGCACATGCCGCAGATCCGCTTCGCCTCCCGGACGGAACTTCCTGGTTCGGGGAAGAAGAAGTCCGCCCCGGTCTGTGCGCACAACGCCTCCTCCTGCCAGGCCAGGTCGGGCGAGGTGATCGTTGTGATCATGTCGATGTGCATGGACAGGATCGTGCCGGGCGGCGAAAAACGTTCGATCAACGCGGGATCAACGCCGCGTCGCAGGGCCTCCGGCCGACTCGATGCTCCCCCTCCACAGGGCGTGGCGCACGGCGGCGCGCGGAGTCGGAGGAAAACAACGAGAAGCTTGACCGTCACCGGCAGTGACCGGAAGACGGTCCGGGCAGACGGCGGGGTTCCGGCAGCGATTGTCAGTGGGCGGTGCAAGACTCGGCAGAGCAGGCAGCGGGACCCTTTCTAGGAGGGCGATGATGCTCACCACCCGATACGTCACCGGCGCGCCGAACTGGATCGACCTCGGCACCCCCGACATCGAGGGCGCCGGTTCCTTCTACGGCGGTCTGTTCGGCTGGCGGTTCCAGCCGGGCGGACCCGAGACCGGCGGCTACGGCCTCTTCCAGCTCGACGGGAAGACGGTGGCCGGCGGTATGCAGACGACCGAGGAGCAGGGTCCGCCGTCCTGGACGGTGTATTTCCAGACACCGGACGCCGACGCCACAGCGAAGGCGGCGGAGCAGGCACACGGCGCGGCGGTGGTGCAGCCGATGGACGTGATGGACATGGGCCGCATGGCCATCCTCACCGACAAGGCGGGCGTGTCCTTCGGCCTGTGGCAGCCCGGGACCAACAAGGGCCTCGACCTCGTCCAGGAGCCGGGCTCACTGTGCTGGCTGGAGCTGTACACCACGGACGTGCCGGCCGCGGCGGGGTTCTACAACGCGACGCTGGGCATGGAGACCTTCGCCCTCGACTTCTACGGCGGCACCTACACGACGTTCAGCCCCGGCGGGCAGGGCGAGGACGCCATGTTCGGCGGCGTCGTCGACAAGGCGGACGACCCGGCGGAGGCGGAGGGCGCCGCCTACTGGCTGCCGTACTTCGAGGTCGGCGACACGGACGCGACGGTCGCCAAGGCACGGGAACTGGGCGGCACGGTCCGGATGCCGGCCACTGATCTGCCGGACGTCGGCCGTATCGCCAAGCTCACCGACCCGTACGGCGCCCGCTTCGCGGTGATCAAGAGCGCACCGGCACAGAGCTGAGGGGGAAGCCGGGGGGTGGCTCTACGCGGAGGCCCGCCGTACCAGCGTGGTCGGCAGCACCACACTGGACGGCGCGGCCGTGATGCCCTGGTCGGCGGCGTTCCGTTCCAGCGCCCGCAGCAACAGCCGGGCCATCAACCGGCCCATCTCCTCGATGTCCTGACGGATCGTCGTGAGCGATGGCTCGGTCTGCTCCGCCACCGGCAGCATGTCGTCGAACCCGACGACGGCGACATCTTCCGGCACCCTCCGCCCGGCCTCCCGCAGCACCCGCATCGCCCCGGCGGCAGTGAGGTCGTTGGCGGCGAACACCGCGTCCAGGTCCGGGCAGCGCGCCAGCAGCTCGCGCATCGCCCGCTCCCCACCGGCCGGCGTGAAGTCGCTCTCGACGATCAGCTGTGGATCGCCGTCGACCATGACGTCGCGGTACCCGTCCAGCCGGTCCACCGCCGAGGTCTGGTCGAGGGCGCCGGTGATGTGCGCGATGCGGCTGCGGCCGAGGCCGACGAAATGCCGTACGGCGTCACGGGCGCCGCCCCGGTTGTCCACGTCGACGTAGACCACACCGCGCCGGTCGCCGCTCCAGCCGGGGCGTCCGCCGAACACGGTGGGCACTCCGGCGCGCTGGATCAGTTCGGGCAACGGGTCGTCGAGGTGCAGCGAGAAGACGAGCGCCCCGTCGACATGCCCACCGGCGAGATAGCGCCCGACGCGCGCGTGATCGTCCCGGCCCTCCGTGAGCAGCAGCACGAGCTGATTGTCATGGGCCGTCAACTCCTTGCTGATGCCCCGGAGTTGCAGCGCGAAGAACGGATCGGCGAAGACCCGCGTCTCCGGTTCGGCGACGACGACGGCGATGGCGTCGTGCCGCCGGGTCACCAGGCTGCGCGCGGCCTGATTAGGCACATACCCGAGTTCCTCCACCGCCTTGCGGACTCGCTCCACGAGCGGCTCCCTGACCCCGTCCCCACCATTGACCACTCGCGACACGGTGGCCCGAGAGACCCCGGCCCGCGCGGCGACGGCCTCCAGGGTGGGGCGTGGGGCGGTTTCGGCCACTGGGCGGCTCCTCATCGACGGTTGCGGATCAGGATAGCCCCGCGATGCACGGCACGTGAGAGCGCTCTCGCGCAACGCCGAACGCTCCCCGCTGCGGGCGACCCCGCCTCACCCCAGCAGATCCACCCGCCGCCCCACCCCCTCCCCCTCCGCCGCCCGATACGCCACCCACGCCAGCGCCAGGTCCTGCCACGGCAGCCCTATCGGCGCGTAGACGGTACGACTCTCGGCGCTCACCCGCCCCGGGTGGTCGCCCCGCAGGATGTCCGCCAGTTCGGCGTCGGCGGCGGCCGATGGCAGGGCAGCTGAAGCCAAAGCGCCCGTGCTCGCGGCGAGTTCGCGGTCGTCCACGACGAGGAGCGCGGCGCGCAGGAGGTCTGCGGAGAGCTCCTGCTTGCCGGGCTCGTCGGCGCCGAGGCTGGTGAAGTGCTGGCCGTCCCGGGTGTCCGGCAGGTGTAGCAGCGGCTCCCGGGCCCAGGTGGCCAGCAGTACCGTGTCGGCGGCCGCCGCGACCTCCTGGGCCGAGGCCGCTGTCCGGCCGGCGTGCCGTGCGGCGAAGTCCTCGGCGCGTGCGGCGTCCGTGTCATGGACGACAAGGGCGCGCCAGGGACGTAGCTCCGCGAGCCCGCGCAGCGTCAGCTCGGCCTGGGCTCCCGCGCCGACCACCCCGAGGACGTCCCCGGGGCCGGCCAGCGCATGCGTGCCCAACGCCGCCGCCAGTCCCGTACGCCACGCCGTCACCGTGGCCGAGTCCAGCAGGGCCAGCAACTCCCCGTCGCGCCCGCTGTGCAGACAGATCACCCCGCGCAGTGCGGGCCGGGCGCCGGGGAACTTGGCGTTGACCTTCACCGTGTACGCCTCGATGCCGGGCAGGACGCCGGGGATCAGTGCGGTGGCGGTGCCGGGGAACGGCAGGTCGGTGCGCACCCGTTGTCCGGCGACCGTGGTGTCCCGCGCCCAGAGGAAGCCGTCGCGCAGCGCCTCCAGACAGGTCCCGGGTGCCAGCACCGCTTCCAGATCACCGCGCGTCAGAACAAGGGTCACCCCTCCATGATCCGTCAGTGCTCGTGCGCAGACCCGGAAGCCGCCTCCGCACCATGCTCATGCGGCTCGTAACCGGGAATCGTGCCGTCCGTCTTCTTCACCAGGAACAGCCCCACCATCCCCATGTCGGAGTGGCTCTGCACATGGCAGTGATACATCCACGCGCCCGCCCCGACCCCCTCCCCCGCGATCACCTGGAAGCCGAAGGAGTCGGCCGGGCCGACGATCTTGTTGTCGATGACCTGGCTGGGGTCGTCGGGGCCGGTCAGCATGCCCGTGCGGTTGTCCGCCCAGCGGTGACCGTGCATATGGAAGGTGTGGTAGTACTCGCCGTGCGTGATCATCACGAACTCGACGCGATCGCCCACCGTGGCCTCGAAGTTGGGCCCGCTGTGGGCGGGTTTGTTGTTGATGAGCATGTCGTTGAAGACGATGGTGTGGGTCGCGTCCGGCAGGATGTCGCCCTTGCGGCGGACGATGACCGGGCCGTAGAGCCCTTTGCGGATGCCACCCGTGCCGTGTTCCGTGCCGACCACGTGGTCGTGGTAGTGCCAGTAGCCCGCGCTGCCCGCCCGCCAGGTGCCGTCCTTTCGGCGGCCGGGGGCGTGGGTGCGCCAGGTGTAGGTGCGGGTGCCGCCGGGCTCGACATCGCTCTTGTTGAGTTTCGTGCCGTCGCTGGTGATCTCGTAGTCGAGGCCGTGGACATGCAGGCTCACCGGCACGTCCATCGTGTTCTCGAACTCGACGTGCAGGGTGTCGCCCTCGTTGAGTTCGATGAGCGGGCCGGGGATGGTCGCCTTGCCCTTCTCCAGGCCGTAGCCCATCTGTCCGTCGGCGAGCTTCTCGGCGTACAGCTTGAGGTGTCTCACCTCGCCGCCGGCCGGGGCGGTCCTCGGCGGGGTGTCGGCACCCACGGCCTCGGGTACCGATGCCAGCGACAACGATGTCGCGACGGTGGCACCACCCAGCAGTACACGTCTGTTGAAGCTGCGCCGGTCGAAGCTGCGTCTGTCCATGCCGAACTCCCCACGGCGGTACGGAAATTACGGGGGTGAACCGGTGAGACGGTACCGGCCACCTTTCCGTTTATCCACACCCAGGACAAAGTTCGCCGCACTTCGGTCATAGGTATTGGCGAGTTGTTCAAAGGGGTCTAGCTTCCTTGTCGCTGTTGCTGTGACCGTGGAGGTGCCCATGCGCTTACGAGGGTTGAGCACGAGAAGACAGACCAGCGTGGCTGCTGTGACGGCAGGGATCGTCGCCGCCGGACTGATGGCAGCCCCGGCGGCCGACGCGCGCCCTGTCCCCGAACCATCCCTGACAACGATGTCCATCAAGTCGCCCCCGGGCGGCGCAAATGTACGGGTGCTCGTCTTCTACGGGTCCGCCGCGGCCGGCGAGGAGTCGCCGCTGGTGAACGCCGGTATCGAGGCGATAGAGAAGATCGGCCTGTCGGGCCCCGCCGAGCAGCGTTTCGCGACCGTGGCCACCGACGACGCCTCGGTGTTCACTGATGAGACCAAGCTGGGCCGGTTCAATTCCATCGTGTTCCTGACCGGCGGCGGTGATGTCCTCGACCCGGAGCAGGAGGCGGGACTTGAGGCCTATATGGAGGCCGGCGGCGGTTTCGTCGGCGTCCATGACGCGGCCCGCGCGGAGCCGTACTCCGACTGGTTCACCGGTCTCGTGGGTGCCCGCCCGGCGGCCGGCGGCCCGACGAACGCTCAGCGCGCGGTCGTCGAGGTCGGCGACCGTCGGCATCCGGCCACCAAGGATCTGCCGCTGCAGTGGAAGCGGCCGGACAAATGGCTGAACTGGGCGAAGAACCCCTCGGGTGACGTGCACACGGTCGCCCGGGTGCGGGAGTCGAGCTATCAGCCGGGCACGAGCGCCAACGGCTGGGATCACCCGGTGAGTTGGTGCCGCGACTACGACGGCGGCCGGTCCTTCTACACCGGCATGGGCGGCACGGTGTCGTCGTACGACGAGACCGACTTCCGTACGCATCTGCGCGGCGCCCTACTGTGGACCACCCGGCTCTCCCAGGCCGACTGCAAGGCCACCATCAACGGCAACTACAAGGCCGAGCGCCTCACCCAGGCCAACCAGCCGGGCCAGAACGACCAGATCGGCGAACCGCACGGCCTGGTCACGGCCCCCGACGGCCGGGTGCTCTACATCGGCCGGGGCGGCGCCGACTCCTCCCAGCCGGTGGTCACCGACTGGAACAACCCGGACATCGGCAAGGGCAAGGGCGAGATCCATGTCTACGACCCGAAGACCAAGAAGGTCACCCTGGCCGGGGCGCTCACGGTGTTCGGCAACAAGGGCGGCGGCGATGAGCTGATCAAGGTCGAGGAGGGGCTGCTCGGCATCGAGCTCGACCCGCGCTTCGAGGAGAACGGCTGGGTGTATCTGCACTACACCCCGCACTCGCAGCTCGACCGCGACAAGCAGATGGCCGAGCGGCGCATCTCCCGCTTCACGCTCGACCTCGCCACCAACAAGCTGGACCTGGGCAGTGAGAAGGTGCTGCTCAAGTGGCCGGTACAGGTGCACAGTTGCTGTCACGCGGGCGGCGGGATGACCTGGGACTCCAAGGGCAACCTGTACATCGCGACCGGCGACAACAACTCCAGCGGGTTCAGCGGCGGTTACTCGGGCAACAATCCCGAGCCCAACTACAAGGGCGTGTCCTTCGCCGACGCGCGCCGCACCGCCGGCAACACCAACAACCTCAACGGCAAGATCCTGCGCATCCACCCGGAGCCGGACGGCACCTACACGCTGCCGGCGGGCAACCTCTTCACCGGCGAGGAGCCGGACGAGGGCGGCGGGAAGACGCGCGGCGAGATCTATGTGATGGGCGTCAGGAACCCGGCGCGCATCTTCGTCGACAAGACCACCGACACCCTGTACGCGGGCTGGGTCGGCCCCGACGCGGGCGCTCCGTCGACGACCTGGGGTCCGGCCAAGTACGACACGTTCGCCGTCATCACCAAGGCGAGCAACCGCGGCTGGCCGTACTGCATGGGCAACAAGCAGCCCTACCGGGACCGCAATCTGCCGGATCCGACCAAGCCGCTGGGCTGGTACGACTGCGACCACCCGAAGAACGAGTCGCCGAACAACGACGGCCTCGTCAACCTTCCGCCGGTCACCGGCAACAACATCTGGTACTCGCCCCAGGGCGGCGCCCCGGACTACCCGCGCGACGCGAACGGCGTGCCGTCGTACAAGCAGGAGGAGGCCTCCTACGGGCTGCCGTGGCTCAAGGGCGGCGGTCAGGCCGCGATGAACGGGCCGGTCTACCGGTACGACGCGGCGAGCAGCAGCGGCACCAAGTGGCCGGCCTACTGGGACGGCAAGTGGTTCGTCGGTGACTTCTACGACGCCGACCAGCCGCGCAACGCGGTGCTCACCGACCCGAAGACGCACGGGGACGGCGGCTTGCCGGTGCACTCGGAGTCGCTGAAGAAGATCGTGCCGATCGGCAACGACGGCATCAAGAACCTCATGGACTGGAAGTTCGGTCCGGACGGCGCGCTGTATGTGCTCGACTACGGCCGGGGCTTCTTCACCTCGGACGCCAAGTCAGCGCTGTGGCGGGTCACTTACACGGGCGGCGGGCCGACCCCGGCCGCCGATCAGCTGGCGAGGGGGGCGCGGTGACCCGGCGACGAAGAATGTGGGCGGCCCTGTTGGCCGCACTCATGGTGGTGCTCGGGCTGCAGGCCCTACCCGCGACCGGACAGCCACAAGCCGCGGCTCAGGTTCTCACCTGGACCGCCGGTGACGACATCACGAAGTACGCTTCGGCCCCCACGACGGCTGTGGCAGGCGCGACGACGATCGTCTTCGAGAACAGCACGGCGACCGGCAACACCACCGGCATGCCGCACACGTTGACGTTCGACACCTCCGATCCCGAGTACAACAACGATGTCCAGCTGAACATCCTCGCCAACCCGAACGACGACCAGGGCGGCAAGCACACCGCCGAGGTCACGCTCACCCCCGGCCGCTACCGCTACTACTGCACGATCCCGGGTCACGGGCAGATGCAGGGCATCCTGGTCGTGACCGAGGGCAGCGGCGAGGACACGACGGCACCGGAGGCGTCCGCGCACGTCAGCGGGACGCAGAACGCCCAGGGGCAGTACGTCGGTTCGGCGAGCGTGGCACTGCACGCCACCGACAACGAGGGCGGCTCCGGCATCGACCGCGTCGAGTACGCGGTCGGCGACGCGGGCGCCTGGACGCCGTACACCACGCCGGTCGTGGTCGATCAGGTCGGCGATCACAAGATCCGTTATCGCGCCCTCGACAAGGCGGGGAACGTCTCCGCGGAGAAGAGCGTCACCTTCACGGTCGTCGCGCCGCCCACCGATGACACGACGGCGCCGGAGACCTCGGCGACGGTCACCGGCGAGCAGAACCCGGACGGGACGTACATCGACATGGCGACCGTGACCGTGTCCGCGTCCGACACCGGTTCCGGCGTCAACACCATCGAGTACGCCATCGGCGACGGTGCCTGGCAGGCCTACACCGCTCCGGTGATGGTGCATCAGGTCGGCTCGCACACGGTGCGCTATCGGGCCACCGACAAGGCGGGCAATGTCGCCGCCGAGAAGAACGTGCAGTTCACGGTGGTGGCGTCGCCGCAGCCGGACACCACTCCGCCGGTGACGGGCGTGACGGTCGAGGGCACGAAGAACTCGTCCGGTGCGTACATCGGCAGCGCCAAGGTGACCGTCGCGGCGACCGACGAACACGGCGGTTCGGGCGTCGACCGGATCGAGTACTCGATCGACGGCGGGCCCTATCTGGCGTACGGCGCACCGGTGGTCGTGGACCGGGCGGGCACGCACACCCTCGGGTACCGGGCCACCGACAAGGCGGGGAACACCTCCTCGGCCCGCACGGTGACCTTCACCGTCGTCACCGGTCAGGTCCCGGCACCCAACTGCGCCGAGTTCGACGAACGTCTGACGGTGATCGTCGGCACGGTCGACTCGGGTGTCCCGAACCGGATCACCAACAGCCGGTGCCGGATCAACGAGTTGATCGAGGACGAGCGGGAGTGGACGTCCCAGGCGCTGTTCCTCAAGCATGTGAAGACGGTCCTGGACAAGCTCCTCAAGGAGGGGGTCGTCGACCAGCGCGAGTACAACGCCATCCGCAAGGCCGCCCGTGAGTCCGGGATCGGCAAGCCCGGCCAGACCGAGGGCTACCGCACGATCCTCGACGGCAGCGCCGAGTCGTTCACCAAGTGGCAGCAGGTGGGCGGCGGTTCGTTCGCGCCGAACGGCGACGGCTCGATCACGTCCGGGACGACGAAGGACGGCCTGGGCATGCTGTGGTTCCCCGAGCGCAAGTACGGCGACTTCTCACTCAAGCTCCAGTGGCGCGATGACGCCCCTGGCACGGGCAACGCCAACTCCGGTGTGTTCGTGCGCTTCCCGTGGGTCCATGACCACCCCGAGGAGTCACGGCCGGAGTGGGTCGCCATCAAGTACGGGCACGAGATGCAGGTGCTCGACCGGCCCGACGGCGACATGTACAAGACGGGTTCGGTCTACGGCTTCGACCGGGTGGGGCTCGCCGGTGCCGGCGTCACCCAGAAGGGCACGTGGAACGACTACGAGATCCGGGTGGTCGACCAGCACTACTCGGTCTACCGCAACGGTGTGCTGATCAACGAGTTCGACAACACCGGCGGCCAGGAGTTCGTCCCGCCCCGCTCGGACGACCCGGGCACGGACGGACGGCGGTTCGCCTCCGGCTACATCGGGCTCCAGGTGCACAGCACGACGGACGTGGTGTCGTACCGGGACGTCCGGATCAAGGAGTTGCCCTAAGTATCCTTACGGGCTCGGCTCGGCTGTACCCGCTTGGGTTCGCCCGGCATCTTCGGGTACTCGGGCGGGTACGGCAGATCGCCGAGCCCGTGGTCGCGTTCGTCCTTGTCGGCCAGCTCCAGGAGCGCGTCCAGCGAGAAGCGGTGGTCGTCCATGACCGCGTGTACGTCGCCGAGTTCGGCGAAGCGCGCGGGCATGGTCGCGATGTCGAAGTCCTGCGGGTGGGCCGTGCCGACCTCATCCCAGGTCAGGGGTGCGGAGACGGGGGCGTGCGGGCGGGGCCGTACGGAATAGGCCGAGGCGATGGTGCGGTCGCGGGCCGTCTGGTTGTAGTCCACGAAGATGCGCTCGCCCCGCTCCTCCTTCCACCACTTGATCGTCACCTGCTCCGGCATCCGCCGCTCCAGCTCCCGCCCGACGGCGATGGCGGCGCGCCGGACCTGGGTGAACGTCCAGCGCGGCTCGATGGGCACGAAGACATGCAGGCCACGGCCGCCGGAGGTCTTGGGCCAGCCGCGCAGGCCGCCGAACTCTTCGAGGACGGCTCGCAGTTCATGGGCGGCGCGGACGGCGTCGTCGAAGTCGGTGCCGGGCTGTGGGTCGAGGTCGATGCGGAGTTCGTCGGGGCTGTCGACGTCGCCGCGGCGGACCGGCCAGGGGTGGAAGGTGAGCGTGCCGTACTGCGCGGCCCACAGGACGGCGGCCTCCTCGGTGGGGCACATCTCGTCGGCGCTGCGCCCGCTGGGGAAGGTGATGTGGGCGGTGGGGATCCAGTCGGGCATGTTCTTGGGCGCCCGCTTCTGGTAGAACCACTCGCCGGTCACGCCGTCCGGGTAGCGCTGCAGGGTGGTGGGCCGGTCGCGCAGGGCGCGCAGGATGCCGGGGCCGACGGCGATGTAGTACTGGGCCAGGTCCAGCTTGGTGAACCCACGCTCCGGGAAGAAGATCTTCCCCGGGTTGGACAGCCGTACGGTCCGCCCGCCGGCCTCCAGCTCCACCGCTTCACCCATGCGAGCCACGGTAGGCGCAGCGGGCATGCCGCGCACACCGGGCGGCGGGAGCCGGATGCGAGCAGAATCGGACCATGGACCTGCCGGTGATGCCGCCCCTGAAGCCGATGCTCGCCAAGTCGGTGGCGAAGATTCCGCCGGGCATGCAGTACGAGGCGAAGTGGGACGGGTTCCGGGCGATCGTGTTCCGTGACGGGGACGAGGTCGAGCTGGGCAGTCGTACGACCAAGTCGCTGACCAGGTATTTTCCCGAGCTGGTGGCGGGGTTGAAGGAGCGGTTGCCCGAGCGGTGCGTGCTGGACGGGGAGATCGTGATCGCGCGGGAGGGGCGGCTGGACTTCGACGCGCTCACCGAGCGCATCCACCCGGCGGACTCCAGGGTGCGGACGCTGGCCGAGCGGACCCCGGCGTCGTTCGTGGCGTTCGATCTGCTGGCGCTGGCCGACGAGTCGCTGGTGGAGACGCCGCTGGCGGACCGGCGGGCGCTGCTCACCATGGCGTTGTCGGGGGTGACGGCCCCGGTGCATGTGGCGCCGGCGACGACCGATGTGGCGACGGCGCAGGGGTGGTTCGAGCAGTACGAGGGCGCCGGTCTGGACGGAGTGATCGCCAAGCCGCTCACGCTGCGCTATCTCCCGGACGAACGGGCCATGTTCAAGATCAAGCACGAGCGGACGGCCGATGTCGTCGTCGCCGGCTACCGGCTGCACAAGAGCGGGCCCATCGTGGGTTCCCTGCTGCTCGGTCTCTACGACGACCAGGGCACCCTCCAGCATGTGGGGGTGTCGGCCGCGTTCTCGATGAAGCGGCGGGCCGAGCTGATCGAGGAGCTGGAGCCGCTGCGGATGGAGGATGCCGCGGGGCATCCCTGGGCGGCCTGGGCCGAGGAGGCGGCGCATGAGTCGGCCCGGCTGCCGGGGGCGCCGAGCCGCTGGTCGGGCAAGAAGGATCTGTCCTGGGTGCCGCTGAGGCCGGAGCGGGTGGTCGAGGTGGCGTACGACCACATGGAGAACGGGGTGCGCTTCCGGCACACGGCCCGCTTCCGCCGCTGGCGCCCGGACCGCACCCCGGAGAGCTGCACCTACGCGCAGCTGGAGGAGCCGGTGCGCTACGACCTGGCGGCGATCTTCGGCCCGCAGGCCTGACCCTCAGCCTGGAATTCAGGGCTTCATCAGCACCTTCACCGCGCCGTCCTCCTTGTGCTGGAACATCTCGTACGCCTGCGGGGCGTCGCTCAGCGGCAGCCGGTGGGTGGCGAAGTCGTCCACGCCGAGGGGGTCCTCGTCCGTGAGGTACGGCAGGATGTCGTCGCTCCAGCGGCGCACATTGGCCTGCCCCATGCGGATCTGGATCTGCTTGTCGAACAGGGTGAGCAGCGGGATCGGGTCCGCGGTACCGCCGTACAGCCCGGACAGGGAGATGGTGCCGCCGCGCCGTACCAGTTCGATGGCGGTGTGCAGGGCGGCGAGCCGGTCGACGCTTATGCGTTCGGCGAGCGGCGCGCTGATCCTGCGCGGCAGCATCGCCGAGGCCTGCTGGGCCAGCCGGGCGGCGGCGCTGCCGTGGGCCTCGGTACCGACCGCGTCGACGACGGCGTCGGGTCCGCGGCCGTCGGTGCGGTCGCGGATGGCGGAGACCAGCTCCTTCTCGTTGTCGAAGCTCCTCAGGTCGAAGGTCTCGACGCCCCGTTCCCGCGCCCGCCGCAGCCGCTCGGGCACCAGGTCCACCCCGAACACCCTCCCCCAGTTCTCGCGAATGCTCGAACCGGGGGGACCCCCAGTCGCTCCGCTCGCGCCCCGGACCTGTGCGATCCGGCAGGCCATGTCGCCGATGGGCCCGAGGCCGAGCACGGCGAGGCTGCCGCCCTCGGGGACCTCGGCGTAGCGGACCGCCTGCCAGGCGGTGGGCAGCACGTCGGAGAGGTAGACGAACCGGTCGTCGGGCGGCCCGTCGGGGATCTTGATCGGGCCGTACTGCGCCTGCGGGACCCGCAGATACTCGGCCTGGGCGCCGGGCACCGAGCCGTACAGCCGGGTGTAGCCGAACAGGGCGGCGCCCATGCCCTCGCCGGTGACCTGGGTGGTCTCGCACTGGGTGGGCAGCCCGGTCAGGCACATCCAGCAGTTGCCGCAGGCGATCTGGAACGGCACCACGACCCGGTCCCCCGCCTGGAGGTCCGGCACCGCGGCGCCGACCTCCTCGACGACGCCGATCGGCTCGTGGCCGAGGATGTCCCCGGGCGTCATGAACGGCGTGAGCACCTCGTACAAGTGCAGGTCGGAACCGCACAGCCCGCTGGAGGTGATGCGGACGACGGCGTCCGTCGGCTCCTGGATCTCCGGATCGGGCACGGTCTCCACCCGCACGTCCCGCTTGCCCTGCCAGGTCACTGCCCTCATGGCCCGCGCTCCCTCCGTCATCCGCGCGTCCGCGCTCCCGGGCCGCCCGGGTACCCGGCGCTCCCCCGCCCAACCACCGGGTCAGGGCCGATCGGCGGATTCACCGGGACCGCCGAAAGCAACCGGGTATGACTACCTATGAACAGATAAGCGCACAATTGCTGACATGAACCGGACGGGTGGCTACGGGTGACGACAGTGGGCGGACAACGAGCGGCGCGCACCAGACGTGCCACGACCATGACGGGGCTGCTGGCAGCCGCACTGGCGGCCTCGCTGGCCGCGGGCTGCACGACGTCGGACGGACCCCGCGACGACGGGCGCGGGCAGGGGCGCACATCGGCGCCCGGTGACGACGAGAGCATGGCGAAGGGCCTCGCGGCGCTCGCCGTGAAGATCGACAACTCGCGTTCCGCACGGCCCCACACAGGCCTGAACGAGGCGGACATCGTGTACGTCGAGCAGGTCGAGGGCGGACTGAGCCGTCTGATGGCGGTGTACGCGCAGAAGCTGCCGAAGGTCATCGGGCCGGTGCGCAGCGCACGCGAGAGCGACCTCGAAGTGCTCCGCCAGTTCAACCGGCCGGTGCTCGCCTTCTCCGGGGCGCAGAGCCGGCTCCTGCCGCTGATCGACAGGGCCCCCGTGCAGGCACGGCCGCCGGAGAAGGCGACCAAGGCGTACTTCCGCGGCAAGTACCGGCCCGCACCGCACAACCTCTATCTGCGGCCCCACCGGCTGATGGCCTCCCCGCCGGGCACCTCCGTCCTGACGACCGGCTTCACCTTCGGCGCCGCCCCGCGCGGCGGCAAGGCCACGGCCTCCCAGACGGTGCGCTACGACCTCGCCCGGTTCACCTTCACCTGGTCGAGGAGCCAGAACCGCTGGATGGTCGCCATGGACGGCAGGGCCGCCAGTACGAGCGACGGCAAGCGGGTCATGGCGGGCACGGTGATCGTGCAGTACGTGAAGGTGCGCAAGTCCACCTTCCACGACAAGCTCGGCCACTACACGCCTTACACCCAGACGGTCGGCTCCGGGAAGGCGAGGGTGCTGCGCGACGGCCGCGCCTACAACGTCAATTGGAAGCGTCCGAAGGCCGCGGCCGGCACGACGTTCACCACGAAGGACGGCAAGCCGATGAACCTCCAGCACGGCCAGGTGTGGGTGGTGTACGCCAACGCGTCCTGAGCGTTGGGGAGGCAGGGCCGGGATCAGGGTTGCGCGACGAGGGGTTCCCCCGGGTTGCGCAACCCCTCGGCCGCGTCGGCGACCCGACGGATCAGATCGAAGAACAGCGTCTGCTCCTCGGCGGAGAGCGGCGCCAGGAAGACCTGGTTCATCCGGGCCGTGCGCACGGTCAGCTTCTTGTGGGTGCGCAGCCCGTCGTCCGTGAGGCGCAGCAGGAAGCGTCGGCCGTCCTGGGGGTCGCGGACCTTGTCGAGCAGCCCGCGCCGGCCCAGCCGGCTGATCACCTCGGCGATCGTGGACCGGTCGAGCCCGACCCGCTCCCCCACCGTGCGCTGGTCCAGGCCCGGCTCGGCGACGAGGGTGTTGAGGACGGCGAACTGGGGCGAGGTGATCTCCTCGGAGACCATCGTGTTCCACAGCAGGTAGTGCGCCTGCTGGAGCCGCCGGGCCAGATGCCCGGGGTGGGTGGTGAGGTCCACGGCGGCCATGCGCGCTCCCTGGTCGTATTCGTCGGTGCACTGAACAATACCTGTCCTCTACCTGACTGTCTGCGGCTCACGCCATCGGACAGGGCTCACATTTACCGAGGTCTTGACGGCTTCCCGCTCCGGTGGCAGCGTGAGGGAGAACCTCGCAGAAATAATCAGTGCCCTGACTAATTGAGGGTGCTGGGAGCTCGGAAGAGATGGGGCTTCTCGGATGGACAAGGTGGTCGCCACGGCCCAGGAGGCAGTGGCCGAGGTGGGCGACGGCGCGTCGCTCGCGGTGGGTGGCTTCGGGCTGAGCGGTGTGCCGAACGTGCTGATCCAGGCTCTGTACGAGCAGGGCACCGGCTCGCTGTCGGTGGTCTCCAACAACTGCGGGGCGATGGAGTCCGGGCTCGCGGTACTGCTCGCCGCCGGACGTATCGCCCGGGTCACCGGCTCCTACATCGGCGCGAACAAGGAGTTCGCCCGGCAGTACCTGGCCGGTGAGCTGGAGGTCGAGATGATCCCGCAGGGCACCCTGGCCGAGCGGCTGCGGGCCGGCGGCGCCGGGATCCCCGCCTTCTACACACCGGCCGGAGTCGGCACCCAGGTCGCCGACGGCGGCCTTCCGTGGCGCTACGACGGCTCCGGCGGGGTCGCGCTGGCCTCGCCGCCGAAGGAGGTGCGGGAGTTCGACGGCGTCGAGTACGTCATGGAGCGCGGGATCCGCACCGACTTCGCCCTGGTCCGGGCCGCCAAGGGCGACCGGCACGGGAACCTGGTGTTCAACAAGTCCACCCGGAACTTCAACCCCCTCGCGGCGATGGCCGGGCGGGTGACGATCGCCGAGGTCGAGGAACTCGTGGAGCCCGGCGGGATCGACCCGGACGCCGTGCATCTGCCGGGGATCTTCGTGCAGCGGGTGCTGGCGCTGACGCCCGAGCAGGCGGCGGACAAGAAGATCGAGCAGCGGACGGTGAGCAGCTGATGGCCTGGACACGCGAGCAGATGGCCGCGCGGGCGGCGCGCGAGCTTCAGGACGGGCAGTACGTCAATCTCGGCATCGGCCTGCCGACGCTGATCCCGAACCATCTCCCCGAGGGCGTGGAGGTGATCCTGGAGTCCGAGAACGGCATCCTGGGCACCGGCCCCTACCCCACCGAGGACCAGGTCGACCCGGATCTGATCAACGCGGGCAAGGAGACCGTCACCGTACTGCCGGGGGCGTCCTTCTTCGACTCGGCGCTGTCCTTCTCGATGATCAGGGGCGGGCACATCGATGTCGCCGTGCTGGGCGCGATGCAGGTGTCCGAGACCGGTGACCTGGCGAACTGGGCGATCCCCGGCAAGATGATCACCGGCATCGGCGGCGCGATGGACCTGGTGCACGGCGCCCGCACGGTGACAGTGCTGATGACCCACACGGCCAAGGACGGCTCCCCGAAGATCCTTGATCAATGCGCGCTGCCGCTGACGGGGAAGGCGTGCGTGAACCGGATCATCACCGACCTCGGCGTGCTGGACATCACCGACGACGGGCTGCGGCTCGTCGAGACCGCGCCCGGCGTGGGCGTCGACGAGATCCTCGCCAAGACCGATGCCAAGGTGACCGTCGCGGAGGGCCTGCTGTGAACACCGTCTACCTCGTCGACGCGGTCCGCACCCCGATCGGCCGCTACAACGGCACGCTGGCCTCCGTCCGCCCGGACGACCTGGCCGCGCACGCCATCCGCGAACTCCTGGGCCGTACGCCCGACTTGGACCCGTCCCGGATCGAGGACGTCTATTTCGGCAACGCCAACGGCGCCGGCGAGGAGAACCGCAACGTCGGCCGCATGGCCGCGCTCCTCGCCGGGCTGCCGACCTCCGTGCCGGGCGTGACCGTCAACCGGCTGTGCGCGTCCGGCCTGGAGGCCGTGATCCAGGCGGCCCGCGCCATCGCCGCCGGGGACGCCTCCATCGCCGTGGCCGGCGGGGTCGAGTCGATGACGAGGGCGCCGTACGTCCTGCCCAAGTCCGACAAGCCGTTCCCGGCCGGGCATGCCGAGCTGTACTCCACCACGCTGGGCTGGCGCATGGTCAACCCCAGGATGGAGCCGCAGTGGACGATCCCGCTCGGTGAGTCGGCGGAACTGATCGCCGACAAGCACAAGATCACGCGCGAGCAGCAGGACGAGTACGCGCTGGCCTCGCACCAGAAGGCCGCAGCGGCCCAGCAGGCCGGTCTGTTCGACGCCGAGCTCGCGCCTGTGTCGGTTCCGCAGCGCAAGGGTGACGCGGTGGTGTTCGGGGCGGATGAATGCGTACGAGGAGACGCCTCCCTGGCTGCGATGGCTCGGCTGAAGCCGTCGTTCCGCAAGGACGGCGGGACGGTCACCGCCGGCAATGCCTCACCGCTCAACGACGGCGCCGCCGCCCTGCTCCTCGTCGACGAGGAGGGCCTGAAGGCCACCGGCCGCGAGCCCCTCGCCCGGATCTCCGCGACCGGCGTGCACGCCCTCGACCCCGACTACTTCGGGCTCGCGCCCGTCGAGGCCGTCAACCGCGCCCTCGCCAAGGCAGGCAAGGGCTTCGGCGACCTGTCGGTCCTCGAACTGAACGAGGCCTTCGCCGCACAGGTGCTGGGCTGTGTCGCCGAGTGGCCCGAGTTCGACCCGGCGATCCTCAACCCCCAGGGCGGAGCCATCGCCCTCGGCCACCCCCTCGGTGCCTCCGGTGCCCGCCTCGCCGGCACCGTCGCCCACCAACTCGCCCGCAAGGGCGGCGGAGTCGGCGTCGCCACCCTCTGCATCGGCGTCGGCCAGGGCCTCGCCCTCGTCCTCGAACGTTAACGGAACGCAGGATCCCCATGACACTCACCCAGCACGACATCGACCTCGAAATCGCCGCCGAGCGCGCCGCCTACGAGAAGCGCCTCGCCGACGGCGCCCCGGTGGAGCATCAACCCCGCCGCGACTACGCCCCGTACCGCTCCTCCGTCCTCCGCCACCCCAAGCAGCCGCCCGTCTCCATCGACGTCAGCAAGGACCCGGAGCTGGTGGAGCTGCACTCCCCCGCCTTCGGGGAGCGGGACATCACCGAGATCGACAATGACCTCACCCGGCAGCACACCGGTGAGCCGATCGGTGAGCGCATCACCGTCGAGGGGCGGCTTCTCGATCGTGACGGGCGTCCGATCCGGGGTCAGCTCGTCGAGATCTGGCAGGCGAACTCGGCCGGACGTTACGCCCATCAGCGCGAGCAGCACGACGCGCCGCTGGACCCGAACTTCACTGGCGTCGGCCGCACCCTGACCGACGACAGCGGCTTCTACCGCTTCACCACCATCCAGCCGGGGCCGTACCCCTGGCGCCAGCACGTCAACGCGTGGCGGCCGGCACACATCCACTTCTCCGTCTTCGGCACGGCGTTCACGCAGCGGCTCGTGACGCAGATGTACTTCCCTAGCGACCCGCTGTTCCCGTACGACCCGATCATCCAGTCGGTCACGGACGACGCGGCCCGGCAGCGGCTGGTCGCGACATACGACCACAGCCTGTCGGTGCCGGAGTTCTCGATGGGCTACCACTGGGACATCGTGCTCGACGGGCCGCACGCCACCTGGATCGAAGAAGGGCGCTGACCTCCCATGACGAAGATCGACACGAGTCGCCCGGAGACGGTGCTCCCGACGCCCTCGCACACCGTCGGCCCCTTCTACGGCCATGCCCTGCCCTTCCCCGGCGGCGGCGACATCGCGCCCCTCGGCCACCCGGACACGATCGTGCTCCAGGGGTACGTCCTGGACGGCGAGGGCGATCCGCTGCCGGACGCCTTCGTGGAGCTGTGGGGCGCCGACCCGGACGGCGATGTCCCGCGCGTCGACGGCTCGATGCGGCGCGACCCGGCGAGCGGCGGCTTCCTGGGGCGCAACGGGGTGGAGTTCACCGGCTGGGGGCGGGTGCAGACCGATGCCAACGGCCACTGGACGGCCCGTACGCTGCGGCCGGGGGCGCGTGGGCTGAGCGCGCCGTACCTCAGTGTGTGCGTGTTCGCGCGCGGGCTGCTGGTGCATCTGTTCACCCGGATCTATCTGCCGGGCGACGAGGCGTCGCTGGCGGCCGACCCGCTGCTCGCGCGGGTGGACGAGGCGCGCCGGGGCACGCTGATCGCCGAGGAGCGGGGCCCTGCCGCCTACCGTTTCGACATCCGCCTTCAGGGCGAAGGCGAAACGGTCTTCCTGGAGTTCCAGTGACTTCTGCCGATCCCGACGACACCGGTCTGCTCGCCCCCGGGTGGACGGGTTCCCCCGGCGCGTCGGCCACCTCCGACACCGCCTACCTCCAGGCGCTGCTCGACGCGGAGGCCGCGCTCACCCGGGCCCAGGCCGCCCTTGGCCTCGCCCCGGCCGAGGCTGCCTCGGCGGTGACGGCGGCGGCCGACGCCGGCCGTTTCGACGTGCGCTCCCTCGCCGGGCGCGCCCGCGCCGGTGGCAACCCGGTGATTCCCCTGGTCGCGGATCTGACGAAGGCGGTCGGTGAGGCGTACGGCCCCCATGTCCACCGGGGCGCGACCAGTCAGGACATCATGGACACGGCGACGATGCTGGTCGCCGCGCGCACGCTCGATCTGCTCCTCGCCGATCTCGCCCGTGCCGAGCGCGCCCTGTCCCGGCTGGCCGCCGAGCACCGCGACACCGCGCTGCCGGGGCGGACACTGACCCAGCACGCGGTGCCGACGACGTTCGGGCTGAAGGCGGCCGGGTGGCGGGCGCTGGTGCTCGACGCGCGGGACCGGGTGACGGCCGTACGGGACTCGCTGCCCGCCCAACTCGGCGGTGCAGCGGGAACGTTGGCGGCCTTCGGAGCGTACGGCGCGGGCGATCCGACCGGGCTTCCGGCGGCGTACGCCCATGAACTCGGCCTTCGGGAGCCGGAGTTGCCCTGGCACACGCTGCGCACGCCGGTCGCCGATCTCGCCGGGTGTCTCGCCTTCACGGCGGGCGCGCTCGGCAAGGTCGCCGTGGACGTCCTCACGCTCTCCCGCACCGAGATCGCGGAGCTCGCGGAGGGCAGCGGCGGGGGCTCGTCGGCGATGCCGCACAAGTCCAATCCCGTACGGTCCACCCTGATCGTCGCCGCGGCGCGGCGTGCACCTCAGCTCGCGGCCACGCTGTACGGGGCGCTGGTGGCGGAGGACGAGCGGCCCGCGGGGGCCTGGCATGCCGAGTGGGAGCCGCTGCGGGAGCTGCTGCGGCTGGTCGGCGGGGCGGCGAGGGACGCCGTGGAACTGGCCGAGGGGCTGAGAGTGCGCCCCGATGTCATGCGTGAACACCTCGATCTCACCCACGGGTTGATCGTGTCCGAGCGGCTGTCCGCCGAGCTGGCCCCGGTGCTGGGCCGGGCCCGTGCCAAGGAACTGCTCACCCGGCTGGCGTCCGAGGGCCGCCCGCTCGCCGAGGCACCGGAGCTGGCGGACGTCGACCTCGACCCCACCCACTACACCGGCACGGCCGGAACCCTCACCGACCGTGCTCTGGAGCGACGTTGACACTCCTCGACCACCGTGCCGAAGGGCCCACCTCGGCACCGCCACTGCTGCTCGGACCCTCGCTCGGCACCTCGTACGCCCTGTGGGACAAGGTCGCGCCGGAGCTGTCGATCACGCATCGCGTGGTCCGCTGGAATCTGCCGGGGCACGGTGGCGCGGCGGCCGATCTGATCGAGGCGGGGGCCACCGTCGGTGACCTCGCCGGACTGGTGCTGGCGCTCGCCGACTCGCTGGGCATCGAGCGGTTCGCGTACGCGGGTGTCTCGCTCGGCGGCGCGGTCGGACTGCATCTCGCCGTGCACCACCCCGAGCGGGTCGGCTCGCTGGCCGTGATCTGTTCGTCGGCGCACTTCAACGGCTCGAAGCCGTGGGAGGAGCGGGCCGCGCTGGTGCGGCGCGAGGGGCTCGCGGGGCTGGCGGAGAGCGCTGACGCCCGCTGGTTCACGCCGGGGTTCACCGTGCCGGAGCTGGTCCAGGACCACCGGGACGCCGATCCGGAGGCGTACGCCGCGTGCTGTGACGCGCTCGCCGCCTTCGACCTGCGGGACCGGCTGACCGATATCTCCGCGCGGACGCTGCTGATCGCCGGGCGCCAGGACCCGGCGACCCCGCCGGCGCATCTGCGGGAGATCGCGGACGCGGTGCCCGGCGCCGCGCTGGTCGAGCTCCCCGGGGCCTCCCACCTGGCGCCCGCGCAGTGCCCGGAAGCGGTGCTGACGGCGCTGCGGGCCCACCTCGGCGGCGGCGCCGAGCGGGGCATGGCGGTACGGCGCGAAGTCCTCGGCGACACCCACGTGGACCGCGCGCAGGCCAGGCAGACCCCCTTCACCGCACGCTTCCAGGACTTCATCTCGCGCTACGCCTGGGGCGAGATCTGGACCGACCCGACGCTCACCCGCCGCGAGCGCAGCATGATCACCCTGACGGCGCTGGTCGCGCACGGCCACTACAACGAGCTGGCCATGCATGTCCGGGCGGCCCGGCGCAATGGGCTGACGCCGGACGAGATCGGCGCCGTACTGCTCCAGACGGCCGTGTACTGCGGGGTTCCGGCGGCGAACTCGGCGTTCGCGGCGGCCCAGCGGGTGCTCGCGGAGGAGGAAGGGTGACCCTGCCGGTCGTAGGTCCAGCAGCCGCTCGCACATCTCCGCGCCCCGTGCCTACGGTGGAGGCATGTCCACCGTACTGATCACCGGCGCCACCTCGGGACTCGGCCGCCATGTCGCCTTCGAGCTGGTGCGCTCCGGTCAGCGCGTCCTCGCACACGGCCGGGACGCCGACCGCACCGAGCGACTCGTGGCGGAGCTGCGGGCCGAGGGCGAGGCCGAGGGGTTCGTGGCGGATCTGGCCTCGCTGGGGCAGGTGCGGGAGCTGGCGTCGCATGTCGCCGGGGAGCATCCCGAGCTCGACGTACTGATCAACAACGCGGGGATCGGCTTCGGCGCACCCGACGCGCCCCGCGAACTCAGCGCCGACGGCCATGAACTGCGCCTGGCGGTCAACTACTTGGCACCGGTCGTACTGACCCGCGCCCTGCTTCCCGTACTACGCGCGAACGCACCCGCGCGGATCGTGAACGTCGGCTCCGCGGGCCAGGAACCCCTCGACTTCGACGACCCCGAACTCCTCCGCGGCTACGACGGCCGAACGGCGTACTGGCGCAGCAAGTTCGCCCTCGCAGCCCACACGTTCACCCTGGCCGAGGAGCTGGATGGCACCGGCGTCTCTGTAAATGTGCTGCATCCGGCGACCTACATGGACACGGGGATGGTCCGCGAGGGCGGCATCACGCCGTGGAACACGGTCGCGGAGGGCGCACCGGGCGTACTGGCTCTGGCGACGCAGGACATGGGGACGGGCGGCTACTACGACGGGACGACGAGGGCGCGGGCACATGAGGGGACGTACGACCCGGAGACGCGGCGACGCCTATCGGCCGTCACAGATCAACTCCTGAGGATCTGACGCCGTAAAGGGGCGCGGGGCTGTGTCGATGTGCGGCTCCGCCGCGTGGGCGCGACCAGCCCCCACGACGCCGCAGACAGAAACGGACCCCACCCGCCCCCTCAGCGGAGCGCCAGCGCCGCCTCAGCCTGAAGCACCAGCCCATCCGCCCCGCACGACAACGCCAGCGTCAACCCACGCCGGAGTTCGACGGAGGACCTCGCGGCGATGCCGTACTCGACCCGGGCGGCCGCGTGTTCGTACTGGCAGGGCGAGGCCTCCAGGTAGGCGACCGCCTGCTCGGCCAGCCGCACCGCGCGCTGCCCGGTCTCCAGCGCGGCGGCGCACCGCAGGGCCTCTCCGATGGCGGTGTCGGTGCCGAGGCGCTCGGCGCTGCGGCGTACTTCGGTGACGAGGCGGGCGGCGCGGGCCGGGTCCTCGCCGGCGAGGACGCGCGTCAGGTCGACGGCCCAGGGGACGAGCACGGGGTTGTGGTGGCCGCGCACGGACGCCGCCTTCTCGGCGGCCTCCAGTTCGTTGATGCCGTCCTGGACGCGGCCGACGGCGAGGAGCAGCCGGCCGCGGACCGAGCGGGGGTCCGGCAGGACGATGGTGGACGGGTAGGGCGGGGCGAAGCCGTACTGTTCGGCGATGTCCCAGGCCTCCTGGACATGGCCGCGGGCGAGCAGGGTGTCGACGAGGTTGCAGGTGGCGGACCAGTGCAGGGGCAGCCGTCGGCCGACGCGCTCGGCGAGGGCCAGCGACTTGCGCAGGGACGCCTCGGCCTCGCGGAGCCGTCCGCGCCTGCGCAGACCGAGCCCGACGTAGGCGTGGGCCAGGGAGAGGTGGCCGCCGCTCCAGCCGACGGATTCGTAGGCGCGCAGCGCCTCGTTGTAGAGGGCCTCGGCCCGGTCGAGGCGGTCGCTGTAGGCATAGGCGCTGGCCAGCATCATCGGCAGCTCGATGCCCCACTCCGGGTCGGTCCAGCCGAGGCCGGGGGCGAGGCGGCCGTTGACGAGGGCGCGGTCGCACAGCTCGACGACCTCCTCGGCGTTCTCACCGCGGGCCATGGCGTCGAAGCCGCGCAGTATGAGCAGGGCGCGCTCGGGGTTGTCGCGGCCGGTGCAGGTCCGGGCGAGTTCGGCGAGGCGCTCGGAGCGTCCGGGGGCGGGCGTCTCGCCGGCGTGGATGCCCTCCCACATGAACTGCACCGCCTGGAGCCGCAGCTTGGCCGGTCCGGCGGGGTGCCGGGCGGCCTCCGCCTCGACGGTGCGGACGGCCTCCTCCAGCTGGTCGTTGTGGAGGAGGGCCTGGGAGAGGCGGTAGACGGCGTCGACGCGTTCGTCGCCGTCGAGGCCGGGCATGGCGAGGGCGGTCTGGAGGTGGTCGATGGTGGTGGCGGGTGCGGTCAGCAGGGTGGCGCAGCCGAGTTCGTGGAGGACGCGCGCGTGGACCGCGGGCAGGGGTGGCTCCAGCAGGGCGCGCTCCAGGCAGCGGCGGGCCGCGTCGGGGGCTCCGACGGCGAGGTGCTCGCGGGCGGCCTCGCGCAGTTGCTCGACGAGTTCCTCGTCGTCGTCCGGGTGGACCTCCAGGAGGTGGCGGGCGGCGACCGCGGCGCCGTGGCCGTTGTCGGTGACGACGCGGGCGGCGATGCCGTGCATCGCGGTGCGCAGGGCGTCGGGAATGGAGTTGTAGACGGCGCTGGCGATCAGCGGATGCACGAACTGGAGCTCGCCGTCGTCGGGTTGGCCGCCCGCCGGGTCGGACTCGGTGAGGATGCGGGCGGTGCGCAGCTTGTCGGCGCAGCGCGCGGCCTCGTCGAAATTCATGGTGGCGAGTTCGGCGACCAGGTCGACGGAGATGCCGGTGCCGAGTATCGCCGCCGCCCAGGCGAACCGGGTGGCCTCGATGCCGAGGGTCTCCAGACGGGCGACGAGGCCGCCGCCGCGGGCCGCGCGGTTCAGTGCGCGCAGCTCGGCCGCGGCGGACTCGGTCGGTTCGTACTCGCTGTCCTGCACCTTGGCGAGGAGTTCGACGGTCTCGTACGGGTTGCCGCCGGTGACGGCCCAGACCTCGCGGCAGAACGGGGCGTCGGCGTGCGGGCCGAGGGTGGCGCGGGTGAGGCCGGCGGTGGCGTCGGGGGTGAGGGCGCTCAGGGTGGCGACGGAGGAGCCCGCGGCGGCGACGGTGTCGAGGTGGCGGGCGCCGTCGCCGCTGATCTCGCCGGGGCGGCGGGCGACCACGACCAGGACGCTCTGTTCGTCGAGGCGTTCGGCGAACGCGGCGAGCCAGCGCAGCGTCTCCTGGTCGGCCCAGTGGGCGTCGTCGACCAGCAGGACCAGCGGCCAGTCGCGCCGGGCCAGCCTGCGCACGGCGGCGACCAGTCCGTCGCACACGCCCTGCGGGTCGGCCTGGCGCTCGCCGGGGTCCGCTATGCCGAGGGCGGGGCCGGCGATGTCGTACCAGTCGCCGAGGTACTCGCGCGCCTCCTCCGGCATCAGCGACAGCAGCGCGGGCTGCAGCAGCTGCCGTACGACGTTGAACGGGACGGAGCTGAGGGTCTCGCTGCCGCGGGCGGACCACACGGTGCAGCCGCGGGCCTCGGCGATACGGCGGGTTTCGGCCAGCAGCGCGGTCTTGCCGAGTCCGGCCTCGCCCCGCAGCACCAGCAGGCCGCCCGAGGACGACTCGTCGGCACACAGGGCGTCGAGGGCTCCCTCGACCGCGGCGAGTTCCTCGTCGCGTTCCCAGAGGGAAGCCGAGGCGGCCGGTGTGGGCCGTACCTGCGTCATCCCGCTACCTCCCCAGATCGCCCTGTCGACGTACAGACATCGAGCGTAGCCGTCCGTCTGCCTAAGTGGAGGCCGGTCGGGGCAGCTGTTGCCGTGACGGGTGACGGGGAGTGCGGGCGGGCGACGCGCAGGGCCCGCGACCTGCCCCCGCATAACTGACCCACAGTCAGAATCCCATGCTCGAACGGCAGTCGGAAGGCGCGGACATGACGCTGACGTCCCAGGATCGAGGCACGGCACGCCCCAGCAGAGCCCTGGTCGCGGGGTCGGTGGGCAACTTCATCGAGTGGTACGAGTTCGGTGTCTACGGCTACTTCGCCACGATCATCGCGGCACGCTTCTTCACCCCGGAGGGCGGCAGCGAGGTCGAGGCGCTGGTCAAGACATACGCCTCGTTCGCGCTGGCGTTCTTCTTCCGGCCGGTCGGGGCGGCCCTTTTCGGCCGACTGGGCGACCGGATCGGCCGGCGTCCGGTGCTGATCCTCGTCATCACCCTGATGACGGGGGCGACGACGCTGATCGGCGTACTGCCCACGTACGCCACGGTGGGCGCCCTCGCGCCCTGGCTGCTCACGCTGCTGCGGGTGCTCCAAGGGCTGTCGGCGGGCGGCGAGTTCGGGGGCGCGGTGGCGGTGATGACCGAATTCGCGCCACCGGGGCGGCGTGGGCTGTACGGGTCGTGGCAGTCGTTCACCGTGGCGCTGGGGCTGCTCGGCGGTGCGGGGGCGGCGGCGCTGCTGGCCACCGTGCTGACCGAGCGGCAACTGGGCGACTGGGGCTGGCGGTTGCCGTTCCTGCTGACGCTGCCGATGGGGCTGGGGGCGCTGTGGTTGCGGCTGCGGCTGGACGAGACGCCGGCGTTCCGGCAGGAGTCGGAGGCCGAGCGGCCGCCCGCGCGTGCCGTGGCGGGGGCGATCGCGCTGGGCGCCGGGCGGATCATGGGATGGGCGGCGGCGGGATACACGTTCCTGGTGGTGCTGCCTTCTTACCTCCAGTCATCCCTCGACGCGACCTTCCAGCAGGCGCTGATCGCCACGGTGCTGGCCAATCTGGGGTTCGCGATGACGATCGTGCCGGCGGGGTGGGTGAGCGACCGGTTGGGGCGGCGGCCGGTGATGCTGACGGGGGCGGTGCTGGTGGTGGTGCTCGCGGTGCCGCTGCTCAACCTTCTTCAGGATCCGGGCGTTTCCCTCACCGTGAAGGGTGCGGCAGTGTGGGGCGCGGGTGCCGTGGTGGGGCTGATGGCGGGGCCGGGTCCGGCGATGCTCGCGGAGCTGTTCCCGACGAACGTCCGCTATACGGGTCTCGGACTCGCCTACGCCCTGTCCAATGCGGTCTTCTCGGGCTGTGCCGGGCTCATCATCACGGAGACGATCGAACGGACGGGGAGCGTGGACATCCCCGCGTACTACGCGGCGGCGACCTGCGCGGTGAGCGTGCTCGCGCTGGCGGCACGCCCGAGAGGAAAGGCGAGTTGAACGGATGCGGGTGATCGGCCTGATGTCGGGCACGTCGTACGACGCCATCGACGCCGGCGCCGCCGATCTGCGCCTGGTGGGCGACAGCCTCGTCGTCGAGCCGCTGGGGCTGGTGAGCGAGGCGTACGACGAGCCGCTGCGGGAGGCGCTCGCGGCGGCGCTGCCCCCGGCGACGACGTCGATGGAGGCCGTGTGCCGCCTCGACACCCTGATCGGGCGGGCGTTCGCGGCGACGGCCGTCCGGGCGGACCGTGAACTGTGCGCCGGGCGGGCCGAGTTGATCGCCTCGCACGGGCAGACCGTGTACCACTGGGCCGAGGACGGCCGGGTGCACGGCACGCTCCAGCTCGGGCAGCCCGCCTGGATCGCGGAGGCGACGGGCCTCCCCGTGGTCGCCGACTTCCGGCCGCGCGACATCGCCGCCGGCGGCCAGGGCGCACCGCTGGTCAGCCTGGTCGACCTGCTGTGGCTGCGCGGCCTGCCGGGCCGACCGGTCGCCCTCAACGTCGGTGGCATCGCCAACCTCACCGCACCCGACGGCACGGCCTTCGACACCGGGCCGGGCTGTGCGCTGATCGACGCGGCGGCGCGGGGATTCAGCGGCGGACGCCTGACGTACGACGCCGAGGGCGCGCTGGCCGCTCGCGGCACGGTCCACGAGCCGCTGCTGCGCCGACTGCTGGAGGAGCCGTACTACGCGCTCCCCGCACCGAAGACGACCGGCAAGGAACTGTTCCACCTCGGCCATCTGCGCGACGCCCTGTCCGGCGTGGGGACACTCCCCGCCGAGGACGTCATCGCCACGCTCACCATGCTGACGGCGCGGACGGTCGCCGACGCGGTGCGGGCGGTGGGCGCGACCGAGGTGATCGCCTCGGGCGGCGGGACCCGCAACCCCGTACTGATGCGGATGCTGGAGCAGCAGCTGCCCGGGGTGGTCCTGCGCACGTCCGACGAGTTGGGTCTGCCGTCGGCCGCGAAGGAGGCGTACGCCTTCGCGGTGCTGGGGTTCCTGACCGCCCACGGGCTCCCCGGTACCGTCCCGACGGCCACCGGGGCCCGGCACAGGAGCATGCTCGGTTCGATCACACCGGGACGGGATGGGGTGCGGCTGCCGGGGGGTGGCGGCGAGGGTCCGGTGCGGCTTGTGTTGGGGTAAATGCCGGAAGTCGGGCCGCCCGGAGCCGGTTCCTCTCATCCGGCTTTCACCGACACCTCATACGGTGAGCACATGACGCAGGTGACTCCTCCCGGCTGGTACCCCGACCCCGGCCAGAAAAGTGACGGTCCGCCCACCGAGCGCTGGTGGGACGGCAAGGCATGGACGGACCAGGTCCGGCCCGTGGGGTCGGCCGATGTACCGGGTCCTCCGGAGCAGCCGCCGGCCGACGCGGCGGCCTCGGCACAGCCCGCGCAGCTCGCGCAGCCCGCGTATCCGGTGCACCCGGGCTATCCCGGCGAGGTCGTGCAGTCGGGCCGCCGGCGCGGTCTGCGCACCGGCATAGCCGTGGGCGTGGCCGCG
Organism: Streptomyces lanatus; assembly: GCF_014655715.1. GTDB lineage: Bacteria > Actinomycetota > Actinomycetes > Streptomycetales > Streptomycetaceae > Streptomyces > Streptomyces lanatus. The sequence continues at coordinate 170,721 of NZ_BNBM01000001.1, forward strand.
GTCGTGCTGGCGAGCATCGGCGTGGGCGTGTACGCGCTGTCCGCCGACGACGGCTCCGACAGCGCCGGCTCCCGGCAGGGCCAGGGCGGTCCCGGGGGCGGACAGGGCGGCCCCTTCGGCGGCCCGGGTGGCGGCGACGGTGGATCCGGTGGCGGGAACGGCGGGTCCGGTGGGCAGTCGCCCTCGCCCGAGGGTTCCGAGGCCCCGAAGGTGGACAGCGGCTCGGTGACCGACCCGGTGAGCGGGATCAGCATCCCGATCCCGGACGGCTGGTACGGCCAGCAGCTCACCGTGGGCGCGCAGGTGGCGTCGGACGACACCTACAAGTGCCCCGCAGACACCTCCCAGGAGTGCATGAAGGGCGGCGCCTACTCGGCGCCCGCGCTGGTGCACGGCGCCAAGGGCGACACGGCCGAGGAGATCGCCAAGGCGGACATCGAGGCGAACGCCAAGGAGTCGTACGGCAAGGGGTACGGCGAGATCACCTCGCACGAGGTGCTGGCCTCCAAGGCGGTGACCGTGGCCGGGCAGAAGGGCTACCTGGTGCGCTGGAAGGCGGTCACCAGCAAGGGCAGCGACGGCTTCGTCGAGTCGCTCGCCTTCCCCTCCCCCGCGAGCGCGAAGCAGATGGTCCTGATCCGCTTCGGCGTCGATGTCGCGGAGGGCCAGTCGGTCCTCGACGAGATCGCCAAGGGCATCAAGATGTCCACCGACGGCGGCAACGGCCAGGACATCTGACGCACCCCGGCCATGAACGATGCGGCCGGGTGGGGCGCCCCTCCGCTCAAGGGGAACCCCACCCGGCCGGGGGGTGCGCGCCGCCCCCGTCCCCACGGTGCGGCGCGTAACAGGTCACCGTCCAGTCATCCCATGGACGGCGGCCTGAGTCCTATGTCTCTGTGAGTCCGAGCGTAGGCAGCACTGCCGCCTCCACGAACCGGACGATGTACTCCGGATCGGCGTCCTCGCCCTCCAGCACGGGCCGGGCGCGCAGCACACCGAAGATCTGGGCGGGGATGTACTCCAGCGCCGGATTGTCGGCGGCCACCTCGCCCCGTTCGACACCGCGCCGCAGGATCTGCCGCAGCGCGTCGATCTCGGGGTCGATCAGCGCCTCGCGCAGCGCCTTCTTCAGCTCCGGGTCCTCCATGACGGCGTGCCCGAGGGCCTGGAACAGCCGGGTGTCCTTGGCCGACCACGCCCCCGCCGCCCGCGCGGCTTCCCTGAGGTCGTCGGCGAGCGACCCGCTGTCGATGCCGTCGAAACGCGACTGCCGGCTGGCGCGCAGGGCCGCCGCCACGAACTGCGGCTTCGTCTTCCACTGCCGGTAGAGCGTGGCCTTGCTGCACCGTGTGCTGGCGGCCACCCCCTCCATGGTCACGGAGTCATAGCCGCAGGCGCGGACCTGTTCGAGCACGGCGTCGAAGAACTCCTGCTCACGCTCGGGCGTGATCTTGGAGCGGCGCGTGGCGGCGACCGTCTCCGGTCCGTCCGCGGCCTGCGACGTCATCTGCTCGTCTCCTCGCTCGGGTGCCACGCCCGCCCTGTCCGGGGGCTCGCCTTCCAGTGTGTCGTACGTCTATCGAAACGCCACTGTACCGGAACGCTGGCGTATCGGTACAGTGGCGTATCGGTACAGGGGCGTTTCGGTACGCCGACGTATCGATGAGTTCGCCGACTCCGCGGAGTCTCCAGCTCGACAAGCGCCGCCAGCACCACCCACGTCAGCGAAAGGGCCGGGGGATGAATGCCCGAACCGAGCCTTCAGAGGCGGAGACCGCGATAGCGCGGCCTCCGCTCGTTCGAGAGCTCCTGCTCGTCGCAGGGCTCTTCCTCGTCTACAAGTTCGGCCGCCAGCTGGCCACGGGCCACACCGCGGAGTCCTTCCGCAACGCGGACCGCGTGTGGGACCTGGAGCGGGCGGTCCATCTGCCCGGCGAGGGTTCGGTGCAGAACCTGCTGCTGCACGGTGACACGCTCGTGCACATCGCGAACACCTACTACGCGACCGTCCACTTCCCGGCCACCGCGGCCTTCCTGATCTGGCTGTATCTGCGGCGCCCCACGCACTACGTCTGGGCCCGGCGCGTCCTCGCCGCGGTCACCGCCGCCGCCCTGGTGGTGCATCTGACGTTCCCGCTCGCCCCGCCGCGCATGCTGGCCGCGACCGGACTGATCGACACGGGGCAGGCGTACGGCCCCTCCGTGTACGGCTCGCCCCAGACCGACCACCTCTCCAACCAGTTCGCTGCGATGCCGTCGCTGCACTTCGGCTGGGCCCTGATGGTGGCGATCGGCCTGATCGTGGCGAGCAGGTCGCGCTGGCGCTGGCTCTGGCTGCTGCACCCGCTGCTGACGCTGCTGGTCATCGTGGGCACGGCCAACCACTACTGGCTCGACGCGATCGTGGCGACGGCCATGCTCGGGGCCGCCCTCGCGCTCATCCGCCTGCCCGAGCGCACCACCACCGCCGCCGGGAGGCCCATCCCGGGTGCCCGGCACAAGGAACCCGTCGACGAGGACTCCGTACTCGTGGGAGCGGCCCGATGAACGCCACCGTGCTCGCCGTCGTCCTGTCCCTGTTCTCCGCCGTCGCCTATGCCGCCGCGGCCGTCGCCCAGGAGCGGCTGGCCTCCCGAGCCCCGGGCACCGGCCTGCTGCGCCTCCTTGGCTCCGGCGCCTGGTGGGGGTCGGTCCTGCTGAACGCCTCCGGCGCGCTGCTGCACGTCGTGGCCCTGAAGTACGGTCCGCTGACCGTGGTGCAGCCGCTGGGCGCGCTCACCCTGGTGGCCGCGGTGCCGCTGGGCGCGCGTCTCGCGGGGCGGCGGGTCAGCGGGGTCGAGTGGCGCGGTACGGCGCTGACGCTGGCCGGCCTGGGCGCGATCCTCGTCACGGCGTCAGGGCCCGCGCCCGAGGAGGTGCTGAGCACGTCCGAGGCGCTGGCGGTCGCGGGGGTGACGGTGGCCCTGATCGGCATGCTGTCGCGGCCCGGCGCCCGCCCGGGGCTGCGGCACGCGACCGCGTCCGGCTTCGCCTCCGGGGTCGCCTCGGCGCTCACCCAGACGGTGACGGTCGCCGCGACGGATCACTCGGCGCCGCTGCTCAGCCCGCAGGTGATCGGCGTGGCGCTGCTGGTCGCGGCCCTCGCGGCGAGCGGGCTGCTGCTGTCGCAGACCGCCTACCGGGGCGGGCTCGGCGCACCCCTCGCGATGGTGACGCTGGCGAACCCGCTGGCGGCCGCGGCGATCGGGCTCGTGCTGCTGGGCGAGCGGTTGCAGGGCGGCCCGGCGGGCGTCCTGCTCGCGCTGGCCGGGGCCGGCCTGGCGTCCTGGGGCGTGGTGCTGCTGAGCCGGGCGACACCGAAGCCGGCCGAGTCCGAGCCGTCCATCGTCGTGGCCACGAACACGGTCGCCATGGACGCGGACCACCCCGTCGCCGCCGTACTGGCCCTGGAGCCCGAGTCCGCCGCCCAGGAACCGGCGTTGGTGCCCCGGCAGCCTGGGCCGGGGCACCTCACGGCGCTCTGAGCGGAGCTCTGGTCCGGGCTACTCCGTGATGATCGCCGGGTCGCTCACACCGGGCCGCCCGTTCTCGACGCGCCCGGCGAACCGCCGCAGGAACGCCGGGTCGCCGTCGGCGGTGACGGTCAGGTCGTACCAGCGCCGGCCGGCCAGCAGGTCGATGCAGCGCCGCACGGTGGCGCCGGGTGCGACCGTCACCGTCGTGGCGCGACCGCCGTACCCGTTGGCCACCTTGAGCCGGACGCTCGCCGTGCCCTTGTTGGTGAAGGTCAGCTCGATGTCGTCGCCCTTGTGGCGGGCGGTGACCTCGGGTCCGGCCACCTTGTTGGAGCCCTTGAACCAGCGCACGAACCCTGCCGGGCCGTGCACGGTCAGGTCGTACGAGCCGCCCGAGTACGCCGAGTTCCAGGTGTCCGCGATGCCCTTGCCGGCCTCGGTGGTGTACATCCACGGGCCGTCGGTGCGGTTGCCCGACGTGATGTGGAAGGCGGCACCGGCCTTGGCGCCGGAGGCGAAGGACAGCGTGAACTTGCCGGCCGCCGCGTCCACCGAACCGTCGACGTGCGGGGCGTACTTCAGCGGGCGCGAGGGGCGCAGACCGCGCTCCTGCTTCGGCATGTCGACATCGGCCGGCGGGGCCGGCTTGTAGTCGGGGTGACGCTCGCGGTCCTGCGGCTCGTAGTCGTCCGTCCCCGGCAGGGCGGCCGGGCGGCTGTCCTTGCGGGAGAAGTCGAAGGCCGAGGTCAGGTCGCCGCAGATGGCCCGGCGCCAGGGGGAGATGTTGGTCTCCTTGACGCCGAAGCGGGCCTCCATGAAGCGCAGGATGGAGGTGTGGTCGAGCGTCTCGGAGCAGACGTAACCACCCTTGCTCCACGGCGAGACGACCAGCATCGGCACCCGCGGGCCGAGGCCGTACGGACCGGCCGGACGGCCGGCGTCGCCGTTGTAGAGGTCGGGCGAGACATCGACGGTGGACTTGCCCTGGGAGGCGTCCTTCGGCGGCAGCGGCGGTACGACGTGGTCGAAGAAGCCGTCGTTCTCGTCGTAGGTGATGAACAGGGCCGTCTTCGACCAGACCTCCGGGTTGGAGGTGAGGGCGTCCAGGACCTGGGCGATGTACCAGGCGCCGTAGTTCGAGGGCCAGTTGGAGTGCTCGGAGAACGCCTCGGGCGCGGCGATCCAGGAGATCTGCGGCAGTTTCCCGGCCTTGACGTCGGCCTTCAGCCGGTCGAAGTAGCCTTCGCCACTCTTGGCGTCGGTGCCGGTGCGGGCCTTGTCGAACCAGGGCTCGCCCGCCTTGGCGTCGCGGTACTTGTTGAAGTACAGCAGCGAGTTGTCGCCGTAGTTGCCACGATAGGCGTCCTGGATCCAGCCCCAGGAGCCTGCCGCGTCAAGGCCGTCGCCGATGTCCTGGTAGATCTTCCAGGAGACACCGGCCTGCTCCAGACGCTCGGGGTACGTCGTCCAGCCGTAGCCCTTCTCGTCGTTGCCGAGGACCGGGCCGCCGCCGGTGCCGTCGTTGCCCGTGTAGCCCGTCCACATGTAGTAGCGGTTCGGGTCGGTGGAGCCGATGAACGAGCAGTGGTAGGCGTCGCAGACCGTGAAGGCGTCGGCGAGGGCGTAGTGGAAGGGGATGTCCTCACGGGTCAGGTACGCCATCGTCGTGGTGCCCTTGGCGGGGATCCACTTGTCGTACTTGCCGGAGTTGTACGCCTGCTGGCCGTCGTTCCAGCCGTGCGGGAGGCCCTCCAGGAACTGCATACCGAGGTCGTCGGCGTCCGGGTGGAACGGCAGGATGTCCTTGGTGCCGTTCGACTGGTGCCAGATCGACTTGCCGTTGCCGTGGGCCACCGGGCGCGGGTCACCGAAGCCGCGGACGCCGCGCAGCGCGCCGAAGTAGTGGTCGAAGGAACGGTTCTCCTGCATCAGGACGACGATGTGCTCGACATCCTCGATGGACCCGGTGCGGTGGTTCGCCGGGATCGCGGCTGCCCGCTGGATGCTGCTCGACAGAGCCGTGAACGCCGTGGTCGCGCCCGCGAGTTGAAGGAATCTGCGGCGATTGACTTCGGGCATGAGTGAGGGACCTCTTCCCATAGGGGGTGATCTGACCGATCTGACCGCACGGCATGTGACGGAATGCGCGCGGAAGGAGTGTTCCAGGAGCACCAAACGTCAGGGAAGGGTCCGGTGGCGCTCGTGTGAAAGTCGCGGGTACGTGAGGTGTGCCGGGCCCGAGGTACGGGGATGGTCGCGATCATGACAGAGACAACGCGCACGGATTCCCCGCCGACCTCACGGCCCGTACGCCAGCTCCTCGCCGCCTCCGTCGGCAACGCCGTCGAGTGGTACGACTGGTACGCCTACACCTTCCTCGCCACCTACATCGCCGCCGAGGTCTTCCCCAAGAGCGCGGACAACTCCCTGGTTCCGCTGCTCTCGACCTTCGCCGTCTTCGCGGTGGGCTTCTTCATGCGCCCGGTGGGCGGGCTGCTCATGGGCGCGATCGCGGACCGGCGAGGCAGGCGAGCCGCCCTGACGGTCACCATCCTCCTCATGGGCGGCAGCAGTCTGCTGGTCGGTCTGACGCCGACGTACGAGTCGGTGGGCGTCCTCGCTCCGATGGTCCTGGTCCTGGCCCGGCTGCTCCAAGGCCTGTCCGTGGGCGGTGAGTTCGCGGCCTCGACGACCTTCCTGGTGGAGTCGGCGGGGCCGGGCCGGCGCGGGCTGTTCTCCAGCTTCCAGTACGTGTCGACGACGGCCGGGCAGCTGGTCGCCTCCGGTATCGCGACGCTGCTGGTGGACACCTTGAGCGACGGCCAGATGAACGGCTGGGGCTGGCGGGTGCCGTTCGTCCTCGGTGCCGTGCTCAGCCTGGTCGGCTTCTGGATCCGGCAGGGTGCGCAGGAGACGAGGAGCGCCGAGCAGCAACGGGCCCCGCGCCCCGGCCTGTTGGAGGCGCTGCGCCGCCATCCCCGGCAGTCCCTGCTGATCTGCGGCATCACCGCGGGCGGCACGATCGCGTACTACACCTGGACGTCGTATCTGCCGACGTACGCCGAACTCAACGCGGGCATCGAGAAGTCGGACGCGCTGCTCGCGGGCACGATCTCGCTGGCCTTCTTCGGACTGCTCCAGCCGATCGGCGGCCTCCTCTCGGACCGCTTCGGCCGCCGCCCGCTGCTCCTCTTCTTCGGCCTGGGCTTCACGCTCCTGACCGTGCCGCTCCTGCGCTCCCTGCACGACTCTTTCGCGGTGCTGCTGCTGGTGCAGTGCGCGGGCATGGTGCTGCTGACCGGGTTCACCTCGATCAGCGCGGCCGTGAACGCCGAGGCGTTCCCGCCCCGGGTGCGGGCGGCGGGCATCGGGTTCCCGTACTCGCTGACGGTGGCGATGTTCGGCGGCACGGCACCGTACGTCGGCACACTGTTCAAGGAGCTCGGCCACGCGGACCTCTTCCCCTGGTACGTCGCCGTGCTCTGCCTCGGTTCGTCGCTGGTGTATCTGCGCCTTCCGGAGACCGCCCACAAGCCGCTGGAACGGTGAGCCTGGCAGGATGCCCGCGTGGCGAACACCCAGGCGATCACCTACGTACGGATAGCCGAGGTTCTCACCGGCCTCGGCATGATCACCGCGGACAAGGCCTGCGGCGTCCTGGAGGAGGCCGTCTCCTACGCGACCGGGCCGATCGACCGGCGGCACGAAGTCGCCGGTGCCCTCGAGTCCTTCGGTGTCGCCGTGTCCATCCACTCCGAGGACGTCGACTTCGCCGACGAGCACTACGACTGGCTCCTGGACGAGGCCGCGGCGCTCACCGGCGGCAAGGTCACCGTCTCCGACTACCGGTTCGAGAAGTCCTACCCGGACGACGAGGACTGCGGCCTGGGCACGATGCACTTCAAGCGCAACGGCGAGCCCCTCTCCTTCGGCATCGAGCAGGAGTCCAACGACTATCTCGACATGGGAGCGGCGCGGCAGGCCATCGAAGCGCTCAGCCCCGATGACGACCCCCGGGACTTCCGCTGTGTCGAGCAGGAAGGCCCGCACCTCGACGACGACTTCATGGTCCTGGCCACGGCGGAGCAGCGTGAAGGCCTCCTCCGGCACCTGGGCATCACCTTCGAACCGACCCTGGGCTGAAGGCCCCCCGGGTCCCGGGTCAGCCTTCGCGCGGCTCGGCGATGCTCCCGCGCACCACGAGCTCCGGGGTGAGGACCACCTCGCGGGGCTCCTCGCGGTCCTGGTCCAGGCGTTCCACCGCGGCGGCGACCGCGTACCGCGCCTGTTCGCGGGCGCCCTGGCTGACGGTGGTCAGATTGAAGCAGCTCAGGCGGGACAGCGTGTCGTCGTCGTAGCCGGCCACGGACACCTCGGCGGGCACGGCGACTCCAGCCCGGGTGAGGGCGGTGAGGACGCCGATGGCGCACTGGTCGTTGTAGGCGACGACGGCCGTGGGGAGGTCGCCGGAGTCGATGAGGTGACGGGCGGCCCGCTCCCCTGACGCCTCGGTGTGGTCTCCGCGCAGCACCCTGATGTGCTCGTCCAGGCCGTGCCGGCGCATGGCGGTGCGGTAGCCGCGGCGCCGGTCCGTGGCGATCACGCCCTTGCCGCCGTCGACGTAGGCGATCGCCCGATGGCCGAGGCCCACCAGGTGGTCGACGATCTGGCCGACGCCGTCGTCGTCGGCGGTGCGCACGACGTCCAGCTCCCCCTCGGCGATACGGCGGCCGACGACGATGACGGGTGCCTTGCGGTCCAGGGCGGCGAGGGTGTCGGCGGGGGCGGACGGGGCGAGCAGGATGAGGGCCTCGCTGCGGAACGCCAGCAGGGTCTCGATGGCGGTGTTCTGGTCGCGGGTGCGGGTCTGGGTGCTCAGGACCAGGTCGTAGCCGACCTCCTCGGCGGCGATGTGCAGATGCTCGACCAGTTCGGCGTGGAAGGGGCTGTGGATGTCGACCAGCACGCCGAGCAGCCGGCTGCGCCTGCTGGCGAGGGTGCTGGCGGTGCGGTCCACCTGATAGCCCAGGTCGGCGGCGGCCTTCAGGACCCGCTCCCGGGTGCGCTCGCTGGGTCCGGCCACACCGCGCAGCACCAGGGACACGGAAGCGGTGGACACACCCACCCGGGCGGCCACGTCCTCCAGCCGCGGGCGCTTGTTCGAGCCCGTGCCCTTACGTTGACGCCCGGAATCGACATCCCCCACTTGGACCTCCCGGGCAGATCTCCTGGCGCAACACCCTTGACACATCCGTGAAACCGGATTGATAGTACCAGGACTTAAAGCGCTTTAAAACATCCTGTTGTACCGACAAAGTCGATCCGGCCACTCCACAGCCACCGGACCCCTCCCCGCCCCGCCGCACAGTGAGGTGCACGCACCATGAGCCGTACGTTCCTCCCCCTCCCCCGCAGACTCGTCCCCGCCGTGGCCGTGGCCGCCGCGGCCACGCTGGTCCTCGCCGGCTGTTCCAGCAGCTCCGGCGGGAAGAAGGCGGAGGACGCCGACAGCGGCGTGTCCGCGGGCAAGGCCACCACGCCCCGGATGACGATCGCGATGGTCACCCACGCGCCCTCCGGCGACACCTTCTGGGACACCATCCGCAAGGGCGCCGAGGTCGCCGCGGCCAAGGACAACGTCAAGCTGATCTACTCCAACGACGAGACCGCCGCCGACCAGGCGAACCTCGTGCAGAACGCGATCGACCAGAAAGTCGACGGCATCGCGGTCACCCTCGCCAAGCCCGACGCTCTCAAGGACGTCGTCGCCAAGGCGGTCAAGGCCGGCATCCCCGTCATCGGCTTCAACGCCGGCATGTCCGAGTGGCAGAAGCAGGGCCTGCTGTCCTTCTTCGGCCAGGACGAGACCATCTCCGGCGAGGCACTCGGCACCAAGCTCGACGACACCGGCGCCAAGCACGCCCTGTGCGTGGTCCAGGTCCAGGGCGCCGTCAATCTGGAGCAGCGCTGCGCCGGTGTGGAGAAGGGCTTCAAGGGCAAGACCGACAAGCTCTATGTCAACGGCGCCGACATGCCCTCGGTGAAGTCGACGATCACCGCCAAGCTCAAGCAGGACTCCTCCATCGACCAGGTGGTCACGCTCGCCGCCCCGGTCGCGCTGACGGCCGCGCAGTCGGTCGACGAGACCGGCAGCAAGGCGAAGATCGCCACCTTCGACCTCAACAAGGAACTCATCGCGGCCATCAAGGACGGCACCATCGAGTTCGCCGTCGACCAGCAGCCCTACCTCCAGGGCTACCTCGCCGTCGACTCCCTGTGGCTCTACAAGAACAACGGCAACTACATGGGCGGCGGCGAGGCGCCGATCCTGACCGGCCCGGCGTTCGTCGACAAGTCCAACGTCGACGCCATCGGCGTGTTCGCCGCGAAGGGCACCCGGTGATGGGCATGACGCAACAGGCTGAGCCGGCGGTGACCACACCGCCGGCCTCCGGCCCCGGCATGGAGCGAGACGGGCGAACCAAGCAGCGCCCGTTGGCGCTTCGGCTGCTCGCCCGTCCCGAGATCGGCGTCTTCCTCGGTGCCGTCGCGGTGTTCGTGTTCTTCCTGGTCGCGGCGCCCCCGGTCCGTGACGGCAGTTCGATGGCCAACATCCTGTACCAGTCGTCGACGATCGGGATCATGGCGCTGCCCGTGGCCCTGCTGATGATCGGCGGCGAGTTCGACCTGTCCGCCGGTGTCGCGGTGATCACCTCGGCGCTGACGGCCAGCATGACCGCGTATCAACTGAGCATGAACGTCTGGGTCGGTGTGATCGTCGCCCTGGTCGTGTCCCTCGCGGTCGGATTCTTCAACGGCTGGCTGCTGGTGAAGACCGGACTGCCCAGCTTCCTGGTCACCCTCGGCACCTTCCTGATCCTCCAGGGCGTCAACCTCGCGGTGACCAAGCTGGTCACCGGCAACGTCGCCACCGACGACATCCAGGACATGGACGGCTTCGACCAGGCCAAGGCGATCTTCGCCTCGTCCTTCGACGTCGGCGGCGTCCAGGTGAAGATCACGGTGGTGTGGTGGCTGGTCTTCGCCGCGCTGGCGACCTGGGTGCTCATCCGCACGAAGTACGGCAACTGGATCTTCGCCGTCGGCGGCAACAAGGAGTCCGCGCGGGCCGTCGGTGTCCCGGTGACCTTCACGAAGATCTCGCTCTTCATGCTGGTCGGCTTCGGCGCCTGGTTCGTCGGCATGCACCAGCTCTTCGCCTTCAACACCGTCCAGTCCGGTGAGGGCGTCGGCCAGGAGCTGATCTACATCGCCGCGGCGGTCATCGGCGGCTGCCTGCTGACCGGTGGCGCCGGTTCCGCCATCGGCCCGGTCTTCGGTGCCTTCATGTTCGGCATGGTCCAGCAGGGCATCGTCTACGCCGGCTGGAACCCGGACTGGTTCAAGGCCTTCCTCGGCGTGATGCTCCTCGGCGCCACCCTGATCAATCTGTGGGTCAGCCGCACGGCGACCAGGAGGTGACCGCGATGACAACCACGAACGACTCCCCCGTCGTCGAGCTCAGGTCCACCGGCAAGGCGTACGGCAATATCCGTGCCCTGCACGGCGTGGACCTGAAGGTGTTCCCCAACCAGGTCACCTGCGTCCTCGGTGACAACGGCGCGGGCAAGTCCACCCTCATCAAGATCATCTCCGGGCTGCACCAGCACACCGAGGGCGAGTTCCTCGTCGACGGCCGGCCGGTCCGCTTCTCCACCCCCCGCGAGGCGTTGGACAAGGGCATCGCCACGGTCTACCAGGACCTGGCCGTCGTGCCCCTGATGCCGGTGTGGCGCAACTTCTTCCTCGGCTCCGAGATGACCAAGGGCCCCTGGCCCGTACGCCGTCTCGACATCGAGAAGATGAAGAAGACCGCCGATCACGAATTGCGTGAGATGGGCATCGTCCTGGACGACCTGGAACAGCCCATCGGCACCCTCTCCGGTGGCCAGCGCCAGTGCGTGGCGATCGCCCGCGCCGTGTACTTCGGCGCCCGCGTCCTCATCCTCGACGAGCCGACCGCCGCGCTCGGCGTCAAGCAGTCGGGTGTGGTGCTGAAGTACATCGCCGCCGCCCGCGACCGGGGCCTGGGCGTCATCTTCATCACCCACAACCCCCACCACGCCTACATGGTCGGCGACCACTTCAGCGTCCTGCGCCTGGGCACCATGGAGCTCAACGCCTCCCGCGACGAGGTCAGCCTCGAAGAGCTCACCAACCACATGGCCGGCGGCACCGAACTCACCGCACTCAAGCACGAGCTGGCCCAGGTCCGCGGCGTCGACGTCGAAGAACTCCCCGAGGAGTCCGACCTCACCGCGACCGCCTCCTGAACAGACACCTACTCGATCCGAAGGCATTCCCTCATGAAGATCGCCCTCGACCCGTACATGATCCGCCACGTACCCCTCCTCGAACTGCCCGCCGCGGTGGCCGAGTTGGGCTATGAGTGGATCGAGCTGTCCCCCCGGGAAGACTTCATCCCCTTCTTCCGCCACCCCCGCGTGGACGACGCGACGGTGCGGAAGTTCCGCAAGGCGCTGGACTCGGCCGGTGTCGGGATCTCCTCGGTCCTGCCGCTGTTCCGCTGGTCCGGCCCCGACGAGGACGCCCGGCAGGCCGCCGTGCGGTACTGGAAGCGTTCCATCCAGATCGCCGCGGACCTCGGCGTGAACAGCATGATCTCGGAGTTCAACGGGCGACCCGAGGAACCCGACCGCAGCGAGGCCCAGTTCTGGAAGTCGATGGACGAGCTGCTGCCGGTGTTCGAGCGCGAGGGCATCCGCCTCGCCCTGGAGCCGCACCCCGACGATTTCATCGAGAACGGCTTCGACGCGGTCAATCTGATCCGGGGTATCAACCACCCCAACGTCAGCTTCCTTTACTGCGCGCCGCACACCTTCCACATCGGCAACGACGCCCCCGGCATCATCAAGTACGCGGGTGAACTCCTCACCCACGTCCATCTCGCCGACGTACTCGACCACACGGCGTCCTCCGGCAACCGCTACATCCTCAACCCGCCCGGCACAGCGGCCCGGGTCCATCAGCACCTGGACATCGGGGAGGGCGAGGTCGACTTCGACGAGCTCTTCCACGAGCTGCGCGCGAACGGCTTCGACGGCACCCTCACGGCGTGCGTCTTCGCCTGGGAGGACCGGGCCAGGGAGTCGTCGCTGTTCATGCGGGAGAAGATCGCCCAGTATCTGGCCAATCACTCCTGACAACCTATTGACATGACATTTAGCGCAGGGCATCGTACTGCCAAGTTTTTGAAGCGCTTTAAGTCGACTGGGTCGGCACTCCGCCGCTTCCCCACGTCCAGCTGAGTTCCCTGTCTCCCCATCGAGTCCCACTTCCGTCGGCAGCACGCCGGCTGCCCCCCACTTCGTCAGTGAAAGGCACCGCCATGGCCACCACCCCCAAACCCCTGTCCGTCGCGGTCATCGGAGCCGGTATGGCCGGCCGCAGTCACGCCGCCGGATACCGCAATGTGAACACGGTCTTCGGCGCCGGTCTGCCGCCGGTCCGCCTGGCCGCTGTCGCCGACGCCAATGTCGCGCTGGCCGAGGACGCCGCTCGCCGCTACGGCTTCGAGAAGGCCCTGCCGAGTTGGGAGGCTGTGGTCGAGGACTCGACGATCGACGCCGTCAGCATCGTCGTAGGCAATGCGCTGCACCGGCCGATCGCGGAGGCGCTGGTCGCGGCCGGCAAGCACGTGCTGTGTGAGAAGCCGCTGGCCGGTTCGATGGAGGACGCCCGGGCGATGGCCGAGTTGGAGCGGACGGCGGAGGTCGTGACGTCCGTCGGCTATACGTTCCGCCGCGCGCCCGGCATCGCGGCGATCCGTGAGCATGTCCAGCGCTCCGAGTTCGGTGATCTGACGCTGTTCAGCGGGCGCTACTGGTGCGACTACGCCACCGACCCGAACGGCCCGCTGAGCTGGCGCTTCAAGGGCGACCCGGGTTCCGGCGCGCTCGGGGACGTCGGCTCGCACGTCATCGATGTCGCCGAGTATGTCGCCGGGCCCATAGCGTCCGTGTCCGGCGCGTCGCTCTCCACGCAGATCACCAAGCGTCCGCTGCCGCTGGGCGCGGTCGTCGGGCACAACGCGGCTCCCGTGTCCGACGAGTTCGGGGAGGTCGAGAACGAGGACACCGCGACCTTCACCGCCCGCTTCGAGTCCGGCCTCGTCGGCACCTTCTCGGTGACGCGCACGGGCTTCGGCCTTCCCAACGGCCTGTTCTTCGACGTCCTCGGCGTCGGCGGCCGGGCCGCGTTCGACCAGCACCGGCCCGCAGAGTACCTCTTCGACGACGCCCAGCCCGAGGCCCGCACACGCGGTGCCCGGCAGGTCATCGCCGGTCCGCAGCTGCCGTACTTCGCGGGTGGCGTCCCGATGGAGGCTCCGGGTGTCGGCGCCTCCAACGGCGACAACTTCACCTACCAGGCCCGCGCCTTCCTCGACCAGGTCGCCGGGGTCGTCGAACCGCTGCCGGCCTGCGCCACCTTCGCCGACGCGCTGCGGACGATGGAGATCATCCAGGCCATCGTCGAGTCCTCCCGCAAGGACGGCGCCGCCGTCGCCGTCCCGCCCCTCGCCTGAACCCCCGCCCCCGAAGGAAACGAACATGGCTCTCAAGCTCGGCGCCTACACCGCCTGTCTGCACGACCGCACCCTCACCGAGGCCCTCGACATCCTCAAGGAGAACGGGCTGACCTCGGTCGAGGTCAACACCGGCGGCTTCATCCCGTCCCCGCACTGCCCCGTCGACCTGCTCCTGTCCTCGGCCACCGCCCGCGAGGAGTACCTGGCGACCTTCGCCGACCGAGGCATGGAACTGACCGGCCTCAACTGCAACGGCAACCCGCTCAACCCACTCCCCGGCGTCGGCCCGAAGCACGCCGACGACCTGCGCCGCACCATCCGCCTCGCCGGCCTGCTCGGCGTCAGGCACGTCGTCACCATGTCCGGCACCCCGGGCTCCGACCCGGACGCCAAGTACCCGTCCTGGGTCGTCAACCCGTGGGACGGCGTCTACATGGACGTACTGGATTACCAGTGGGGCGTGGCCGTCGAGTTCTGGAAGGAGATCGACGCCCTCGCGCGGGAGAACGACGTCCGGGTCGCCATCGAGATGCACCCGCACAACCTCGTCTTCTCCCCGGTGACTTTGAAGCGGCTGGTCGACGCGGGCGGTCTGACCAACGTCGGCGCCGAGATGGACCCCTCCCACCTGATGTGGCAGGGCATGGATGTCATCGCCTCCATCAAGTGGCTGGGCCCGCTGGTGTTCCACGCCGCCGCGAAGGACGCCACCCTCTGCCCCGGCGCCGATATCCGCGGCGTACTGGACACGTCGTTCACCCGGGTCCCGGCCGACGCCGAGGGCAAGGTCCCCACGGGCTACGGCTTCTGGTGCAACGCCTGGCCCGAGAACCCGGCGTGGAAGTTCGTCGCCGTCGGCCTCGGCAACGATGTCCCGTTCTGGACCGAGTTCCTGCGCGCCCTCGCCGAGGTCGACCCGGACATGGCCGTGAACATCGAGCACGAGGACGCCGCCTTCTCCCAGACCGAGGGCCTCGCCCTGGCCGCCAAGAACCTGCGCGGCGCGGCGGCGGCACTCTGACCGACCCCTCGGAGCTCCTCAGCGGCCCAGGAACTCGGACAACCCGGTGAGGAGCCGGTCGACGTCCTCCGTGCTGTTGTAGGGCGCGAGGCCGATCCGCAGGCCGCCGGTGTCCTGGAGGCCGAGTCGGCGGGAGGCCTCGATGGCGTAGAAGGAGCCCGAGGGGGCCTGGACACCGCGCTCACCGAGGTAGGCGTACGCGTCCACCGTGCTGTGACCGTCGAACGTCAGCAGCACGGTGGGTGTGCGGTCGGCCGCCCTGGAGTGGACGGTGACGCCGTCGAGGGAGGACAGTCCCTCGTCGATGCGTGTGCGCAGGACCCGCTCGTGTGCTTCGAGCGCGGCGTAGGAAGCCGTCAGGCGCTGTCGTCGGGTGCCCGGTGCGCTCGGGTCGAGGTCGGCCAGGAAGTCGACCGCCGCGCGGGTGCCGGCGAGGAACTCATAGGGCAGAGTGCCCAGTTCGAAGCGCTCGGGGACCTGGTCCGTGGACGGCAGCAGCTTGTCCGGCCGCAGGGTCTGCAGCAACTCCTCGCGGGCGGCGAGCACTCCGTGGTGCGGGCCGAGGAACTTGTACGGCGAGCAGACGTAGAAGTCGGCGCCGAGCCGCTCCACATCGACCAGCGCGTGGGCGGTGTGGTGCACGCCGTCGATGTAGGTGAGCGCTCCGGCGTCGTGGGCCAGTGCGGAGATCTCGGCGATCGCGGGGCGTGTGCCGATCAGGTTGGAGGCCGCGGTGACGGCGACCAGCCGGGTGCGTTCCGAGAGCACGGCGCGGATGTCGTCGACGGTCAGCTCCCCGGTCGCGGGGTCGAAGTCGGCCCACCGCACGACGGCCCCGGCCGCATCGGCCGCCTGGACCCAGGGGCGGATGTTGGCGTCGTGGTCGAGGCGGGTGACGAGCACCTCGTCGCCCGGTGACCAGGTCTTGGCGAGGGTACGGGAGAACTCGTAGGTGAGCTGGGTGGCACTGCGGCCGAAGACGATGCCCGAGAGCTGTGCGCCCAGGAGGTCGGCCAGGGCCTGGCGGGCCTGTGTGACTAGGGCGTCCGCGTGACGCTCCCCCGGTGTGACCCGGCCCCGGTTCGACAGAGGGCCGGCAAGCGCGTCGGTGATGGCCCGGATGACGGGTTCGGGGGTCTGGGTGCCGCCGGGGCCGTCGAAGTGGGCGATTCCGGCGGCCAGCGCGGGGAACTGGGAGCGCAGGGCGGTGATGTCGTACGTCACGTGGGCTCCTTGCGGGCGGCTCGATCCGGGGGGCTAGCGTGCCACGGCCGGTTTCAGCCCCTCGCGATGGGCCCGGTTCGTTGCCATCAGGATGTCGAGGGCCTCCCGGGTGCGGATGAGGTCCTCGATGTGCTCGGAGAGCCGTTCGCGTTCCTCGGCCATCCGCTCCAGCGCGGCGTCGGACGTCGCCTCGCTGGGTGAGTCGACGCACGGCAGCAGTTCGGCGATGGTCCGGCTGGACAGGCCCGCGGCGTACATCCGCTGGAGGAAACCGACCCGCTCGACTTGGCCCTCCGTGTAGTGCCGCTGTCCGCTGGCGCTGCGGGCGCTGGTGAGCAGGCCCTGTTCCTCGTAGTAGCGCAGGGACCGGACGCTGACCCCGGCCCGTGCCGCGAGCTCGCCGATGCGCATGCCACCCTCCCTGATGTGATCCGGAGCACAACCCTTGCCTCTGACGTCAATGTCAGGTTTTAGCGTAACCGGCGTGTCCCCGACCGGGGCACGGCGGATCACGCGGGAACGCGAAGGAGACATGACGTGACGACCCTCTTCTCCGGACACCGGCTCGGCGAACTGGCCCTGCCCAACCGGGTGGTGATGGCCCCGATGACCCGGGTACGGGCCGGCACGGGCGGACTGGCGACGCCCTCGATGGCGCGCTACTACGCCCAGCGGGCATCGGCGGGCCTGATCGTCAGCGAGGGGGTGCAGCCGAGCCTGATCGGCCAGTCCAACCCGGGCACACCGGGTCTGTACACCGACGATCAGGTCGCGGCCTGGCGCCCGGTGACCGACGCCGTGCACACCAACGGCGGCCGGATCTTCGCCCAGATCATGCATGGAGGCCGGGTGTCGCACCCCGACACCACCGGGCTGCGGCCCGTCGGGCCCTCGGCCGTCGCGGCGGTCGGCGAGGTGTTCACGCCCGGCGGCCGGAAGCCCGCTCCGGTTCCGCGCGCGCTGGCCACGGCCGAAGTGCCCGAGCACATACGGTCGTACGCGGATGCCGCACGCCGCGCGGTCGACGCCGGTTTCGACGGTGTGGAGCTCCACGGCGCCAACGGCTATCTGATCTCGCAGTTCCTCTCCCCCAACGCCAACCTGCGCACCGACCGCTACGGAGGCTCGGTGGCCAACCGGATCAGGTTCGCGGTCGAGGCGGCCGCCGCGACCGTCGACGCCGTGGGTGCGGAGCGGACCGGGATCCGGCTCTCTCCCGGCGGCCCCTTCTGGGGCATCGAGGAGACCGATGTGCCCGAGCTCTACACCGAGCTCCTGACGGAGCTGTCCCGCCTCCGCCTGGCCTACGTCCACCTGGAGGCCACCACCGACGAGGAGACCCTCCTCGGCCTGCGCCGGACCTGGCCCGGCACCCTCGTGATGAACCCGGTGCTGCCCATGGGCCCCAAGCAGACCGGCCGCGCCGAAGCGGACCACTGGCTCGGCCTGGGCGCCGACCTGATCAGCTTCGGACGTGCCTTCATCGCCAACCCCGACCTGGTGGAACGCCTGCGCACCGGCCTGCCGATCGCCCCCGCCGACGAGGCGACGTACTTCGAGGGCGCCGACAACGGGTATCTGACCTATCCGGCGTACCAGCACTCGGCGTGACGCGGCGGATTCCCCGGCTCCTTCCGTGAGGCGGAAGAGGTGTTGCGGCGCGGTGGCGGGCTTCCGGACGATGCCAGCACAGCAGACAGACGGGAGCCGCAACGATGCCGCACACCACCGCGTTCGCCAGGAATCAGTGGTACGTCGCCGCCTACAGCCATGAGGTCGACCGGGAGCTGCTCGGCCGGACCATCCTCGGGGAGACCCTCGTTCTCTACCGCACGGAGGAGGAAGGGACGCCGGTCGTGCTGCACGACCGGTGTGTGCACCGCCGGTACCCGCTGTCCGAGGCCCCGACCCGCCTCGACGGCGACCGGATCGTGTGCGGGTACCACGGGTTCACGTATGACACGACCGGCACGTGTGTGTATGTGCCGGGGCAGAAACGCGTCCCGCGTACGGCGCGCGTCGCCTCGTACCCGGTGGTCGAGCAGGACTCCCTGATCTGGGTGTGGATCGGCGACCCGGCGCTCGCCGACCCGCAGGGCATCCCGCGGGCCCGGCACCTGGACTCCCCCGGCTGGGTCACCGTGCGCGGCATGGAGCCCATCGACTGCGACTACGGCCTGCTGGTCGACAACCTCCTCGACCTCTCCCACGAGACCTACCTCCACGGCGGCTACATCGGCACCCCCGAGGTCGCCGAGACCCCGATCACCACGGAGGTCGACGAGGGGGCTGGCATCGTCCGGGTCAGCCGGCACATGGACGACGCCGAGTGCCCGCCGTTCTACGCCAAGTCGACCGGGATCGAGGGGCGGATCAACCGCTGGCAGGACATCGAGTACCACGCCCCCTGTCTGTATCTGCTGCACAGCCGCGTCGCACCCGTCGGTGTGCTGCCCGAGGCGGACGGCAGCGACCCGGGCGGCTTCCACACCGAGGTCACCTACGCCATCACCCCGTCCGGCGACGGCAAGGTGTACGACTTCTGGGCGGTCTCCCGGGACTGGGCGACGGACGACGACGAGGTCACCGAATTCCTGCGCAGCAACAACCACACGGTCGTGATGCAGGACGTCACCGCCCTCAACCTGCTCCAGCGCACCCTCGGCAGCGAGCGCCACGGCTACCAGGAGCTCAGCATCAACATCGACACCGGTGGCCTGGCCGCCCGCCGTATCCTCGCCCGGCTGGTGGAGGAGGGCGCGAAGCCTGTGGAGAAGGTCCAGTGAGCTCACCGACCGGAGAGATCTACCGCATCGACTGGCTGCCGGGCACCGACATCCTGCACGGCACCTGTCACTGCGGCCGCGAGCACACCGCGCAGGACCCGGTGGAGATGTGGGAGTGGATGCTCGCCCACCCCCAGGGGCACGAGGTGCGAGTTCATGAGTGACGTGGTGTACGAGGCCGAACTCGTCGTCGGTCACAAGGAGTTGGTGGCCGACGGCGTCCTCGCCCTCACCCTGCGCCATCCCCTCGGCGAACCACTCCCCTCCTGGGAGCCCGGCGCCCACATCGACGTCGTGCTCGGGCCGGACCTGGAACGGCAGTACTCGCTGTGCGGTGATCCGGCGGACCGTGACGTCTGGCGGATCGCCGTGCTGAGGGAGCCGGACGGGCGGGGCGGTTCCGCGCATGTGCACGAGCAGTTGGGACCGGGCGACAAGGTCCGGGTGCGCGGGCCCCGCAATCACTTCCGCCTTGAGCCCGCCCCCCGCTACCGCTTCATCGCGGGTGGCATCGGCATCACCCCGGTCCTGCCCATGCTGGCGGCGGCCGAGGCGGCGGGCGCCGAGTGGACGCTGCTGTACGGCGGGCGGACCCGTCGGTCCATGGCGTTCGTCGAGGAGCTGGCGCGGTACGGCGACCGCGTCACCATCGCCCCGCAGGACGAGACCGGGCTGCTGGACCTCGCCCCGGTCCTCGGCGACGGCGACACACTCGTCTACTGCTGCGGTCCCGGCCCGCTGCTCGATGCCGTCGAGGAGCTGTGCCCGGCCGGGGTACTGCGTGTCGAGCGGTTCCAGCCGAAGGAGCAACCCGCCGGTGAGGACGGGGAGTTCGAGGTCGAGCTGGCGCAGAGCGGGCGCACGCTCACCGTCGTACCCGGTGTCTCCGTGCTGGACACCGTGCGGGCGGCCGGCATCGAGGTGCTCTACTCCTGCACCGAGGGCACCTGCGGGACCTGCGAGACCGACGTCCTCGACGGGACGCCGGAGCACCGGGACTCCGTGCTCACGAAGGAGGAGCAGGAGAGCGGCGAGACGATGATGATCTGTGTGTCGCGGTGCCGGGGGCGGCGGCTGGTCCTGGATCTGTGATCCACAGGTCGGCCTCGATACGGGCGACCGTCTCCAACAGGGGCGGCAGCAGATCGCGGCGCACGGAGTCGACGGTGTTGCGGCCGGCGTGCACGGCGATGTTGACGGCAGCGACCACCTCGCCGCCCCGGTCCCGCACCGGGGCGGCGACCGACCTCAGCCCTTCCTCCAACTCCTGGTCGACGACGGCGTAACCCTGCCGGCGGACGCGGCGCAACTCCGCCCGCAGGGCGTCCGGAGTGGTGAGCGTGCGCGCGGTCAGCGGCTTCAACTCGACCTGCCCGAGCCGCACTTCGACCTCCTCCTCCGGCCGGTGCGCGAGAATCACCCGGCCCACCGAGGTCACATACGCCGGGAAGCGCGTCCCGACCGTGATCGACGCCGTCATGATGCGCCGCGTCGCCACCCGGGCGACGTACACGATGTCGTCGCCGTCGAGGACGCACAGCGAGGACGACTCCCGTATGCGCGCGACGAGTTGCTCCAGATGCGGTTCGGCGATCTGGGGCAGGGTGTAGCCGGCGAGGTAGGAGTAGCCGAGTTCCAGGACGCGCGGGGTCAGGCGGAAGTGGCGGCCGTCCTGGTGGACATAGCCCAGGTCGGCGAGGGTCAGCAGCAGTCGGCGGGCGGCGGCGCGGGTCAGGTCGCAGGTGTGGGCGACCTCGCTGAGGGTGCGCGCGGGATGGTCGGCGTCGAAGCAGCGGATGACGGCGAGGCCCCGCTCGAAGGACCTCACGAAGTGCGGTGCGCGGGCTTCGGCGGACATCGCCACCTCCAGAAGAGAGCAAAAAGTGTCAACAATGTTGTCGGCGAACCTTGGTGAACCCATTGACCGGATGCGTTTGAGGCTTCTACCTTCCCGCTGAGCAACTCTGCGCACTACTGTGCGCCTTGCGCACAACCTGTCGGAACACCGTTGCACCGTTGTCTGTACAGGAGGAGCCATGCGTCGTCTGTCCGCCGGTCTCGCCACCGGCGCCCTGCTGCTCGTCGCGACGGCCTGTGGCTCGTCCGACGACGGTTCGTCGGACGCGGGAGCGTCGTCGGGCGGGATCACCACCGTCAAGCTCGGGCTCATCCCGATCGTCGATGTCGCCCCGCTCTATCTCGGCCAGAAGAAGGGCTTCTTCGAGAAGCAGGGCCTGAAGCTGGAGTTCACCACCGCGCAGGGCGGTGCCGCGATCGTGCCGGGTGTGACTAGCGGTCAGTTCCAGTTCGGCTTCAGCAATGTGACGTCCCTGATGGTGGCTCAGTCCAACGGCGTTCCCGTGAAGGCGGTCGCCAACGGCATCGCATCGACCGGAGTGCGGGGCAAGGACTTCAACGGCCTGATGGTCAAGAAGGACAGCCCCATCAAGTCGGCGAAGGAGCTGGAGGGCAAGAAGGTCGCCATCAACACGCTCAAGAACATCAACGAGACCGCGGTACGGCAGGCGGTGCGCGAGGCGGGCGGCGACCCCGACAAGGTGGACCTCGTCGAGATGGCCTTCGATCAGATGCCCGCCGCCCTCGACCAGGGCCAGATCGACGCCGCGTGCGTGGTCGAGCCGGCGACGGCCACCATCCGCAGCCAGGGCGGCCGGGAGATCGCCTCCCCGCTGATCGACGTCGCCCCGAAGCTCACCGTCGCGATGTACTTCACCTCGACGCAATACGCCCAGCAACACCCGGACGTGGTCAAGAAGTTCCAGGACGCCACCGCCGAGTCCCTCGCCTACGCCGAGGCCCACCCGGACGAGGCCCGCCAGATCGTCACCACGTACACCAAGATCCCGGCGTCGGTCCTTGAGCAGGTAGTCCTGCCGAAGTGGCCGGCCGAGGCGAACCGCCCCTCCATCGAGGCCCTCATGAAACTGGGCGAGGAGGACGGCCTGTTCAAGAAGACGCCCGACCTGGACGCGCTGCTCCCGTGAAGAACCTGGCACTCGGTGCGGCCGGGCTCGCGGCCTTCCTCGCCCTGGGCGAGGCGGTACCGCGGCTCGGCCTGGTCAAGGAGGCGTACTTCCCGCCGACCAGCCGTATCGCCTCGGCCCTCGTCGACGAACTCTCCGACGACGCCTTCTGGCAGGCCCTCGGCGACACCCTCACCGGCTGGGCGCTGGGCCTCGCCATCGCGGTCTGCGCCGGTGTCGTCGCGGGCGTGGCCGTCTCCGTCGTGCCGTATCTGCGCGAGGCGACGGCGTCCACGATCGAGTTCCTGCGCCCGATCCCCTCGGTGGCGCTGATCCCCCTGGCGGTCCTGCTGTACGGCACCGAACTCCGCTCGGTGCTCCTGCTCGTCGTCTACGCCTCCTTCTGGCAGGTGCTGATCCAGACGCTGTACGGCGTCCAGGACGTCGACCCGGTCGCCGAGGAGACGGCACGCTCGTACGGCCTCGGCACCTGGGCCCGCGTCCGCCATGTGCTGTGGCCGACCGCGCTGCCGTACGTCATGACGGGCGTGCGACTGGCCGCCGCGGTGGCGCTGATCCTCGCCATCACCGCCGAACTCGTCATCGGGGCACCAGGGTTGGGCCAGCAGATCGCCCTGGCGCAGACCTCGCAGGCGGTGCCGGAGATGTACGCGCTGGTCGTGGTGGCGGGACTGCTGGGGCTGCTCATCAACGTCGGCGCGCGCACGGTGGAGCGGCGGGCGTTGGCGTGGCACCAGTCGGTGCGCGGGGAGGTGGCGGTGTGATCGGGCGGCTGCTGCTCAGAGCACTGTTCGTCGTCGCGTTGCCCATCGTCCTGGTCACGGTGTGGTGGGCGGCGTCAGCCGGCAGCACCGACCCCTTCTGGCCGCCCCTGCGGACGATCCTCGACACCTTCCCGGACGTCTGGACGGCCGACCGCCTGCGCACGGACGTCGTACCGAGCCTCCTCCGCCTCCTCGCGGGCTACGCGCTCGCCGCCCTGGCCGGCGTCGCGCTCGGCACGGTCATCGGCTCGTACCGGGCCGTGCGCGCGGTGTGTGAGCCGGTCCTGGAGTTCCTGCGAGCGGTGCCGCCGCCCGTACTGGTGCCGGTCATCATGCTGTTCGCGGGCATCGGCGACACGATGAAGATCGTCGTGATCGCGAGCGGCTGCGTGTGGCCCATCCTGCTCAACACCGTGGAGGGCGTGCGCGCGGTCGACTCGGTGATGCTGGAGACGGCACGCTCGTACGGCGTCACGGGCGTCGCCCGCCTGCGCCATCTGGTGCTGCCGTCGGCCGCCCCACAGATCTTCGCCGGACTGCGCCAGGCGCTGTCGATCGGCATCATCCTGATGGTCATCAGCGAGATGTTCGCCGCGAACAACGGCATCGGCTTCACCGTCGTCCAGTTCCAGCGCAGTTTCGCCATCCCCGACATGTGGACCGGGATCCTCGTCCTGGGTCTGCTCGGCTTCCTGCTCTCCGTCGTGTTCCAGCTGGTCGAGCGCCGGGTGCTCGGCTGGTACCGCGGTCTGCGCGCGACCACCCGGCGGTCCTGAGTGAACACCGTGAAGGGGAGGGTCATGCTCGACGTACGCGCCCTGAAGAAGGTCTACGAGGGTTCCGGGCGGCGCGTGGAGGCGGTGCGCGACCTCACCTTCACCGTGGACGCCGGTGAGCTCGTCTGTCTGGTCGGGCCGTCGGGCTGCGGGAAGACGACGCTGTTGAAGTGCATGGGCGGTCTGCTGACGCCGACGAGCGGCGAGGTGCTTCTGGAGGGGAGCAGGGTGAGCGGGCCGCCACCCGGGATGGCGTTCGTGTTCCAGGAGTACGGGCGCAGCCTCTTCCCCTGGATGCGGGTCGGCGAGAATGTCGAACTCCCGCTGAAACAAAAGGACTTGGGCAAGGCGCGGCGTCGGGAACTGGTCCGAGACGCCCTGGAGTCGGTCGGGCTGGCGGACGCCGCGGGGGCGTACCCGTGGCAGCTTTCCGGCGGCATGCAGCAGCGCGTCGCGATCGCCCGCGCCCTCGCGTACGAGCCCCATGTGCTGCTGATGGACGAGCCGTTCGCGGCGGTCGACGCGCAGACGCGGGCCGATCTGGAGGACCTGGTACGGGGGCTGTGGCGGGAGCGGGGCATCACGATCCTGTTCGTCACCCATGACATCGACGAGGCCGTGTACCTGGGCGAGCGGGTGATCGTGCTGTCGGCCTCCCCGACCGTCGTCCGGGAGCAGCTGAAGGTCGATCTGCCCGCCGAGCGCGACCAGTTGCACACCCGCGTGGACCCGCGCTTCGCCGAGCTGCGTACTCATGTGTACGAGCAGATCCAGGCGGCGAAGCGCGGGGTTCCGCAGGACGCGGTCACGAAGTCAGATACGCCTCCACCTCGCTGAGCTGACCTGCGGGCCAGCCGGTGTTGGCACTGACCGACAGTCGCAGGTGGCGCACGTTGGTGCCGGCGGGCAGGGCTACGGTGGCCGTGTTGCCGGTGGCCGGGTCGAAGCGGTAGCCGGTGGCGCCGACGACCGTGGCGTAGTTCGAGCCGTCGGTGCTGCCCAGCACCGTGATGGTCTGGGTGCGCGCGCCCCACGCCGAGGACGGCGGCAGCTTGAGCACCAGCCGGCGGACCGCCTCGGTCGACCCGAGGTCGACGGTCCAGGACTGCGGGAAGGCGTTGTTGGTCGACTCCCAGTAGGTGTTGGCGTCACCGTCGACCGCCTTGCCCGGCGTGTAGACGTCCTGTGAGCCGGTGGCGCTCGCTGTGCGGCCCTTGGCCAGGTTGCGCGCCGGGTCCGGGTCGGGGTTGCCCTGGCCGGGCTGCGGCCAGGTCGAGCAGTCGGACCAGGTGCTGGACCAGCCGGAGTTGCCGCCGCCGTCGGTGAGGGTGAAGGTGCCGGAGCCCGCGGGGTAGGGGCAGTTGTAGATGCCGGCGGCGCCTACGCCGGTTGCCGTGACGTTGCGGAAGGTGGCGGCGCCCTGGGCCTCGGCCTGGACGACGACCGTGCCGGTGTTGCGGATGGTGGTGCCGTCGACGGTGATGTTCTTGGCGGCGAAACCGCGCCCGCTCCCGGAGACGAACTCGAAGGCGCTGTACGGGCTGTCGGTGATGGTGGTGTTGGTGATCTTCACCTGCGCCTCGATCGCGCTGTCGTAGGAGTCGACACGCAGGGCGCCCATCGGGTGGTTCCAGTTGGGGTTCATCGCGCCTGTGCGGACCAGGGTGTTGCCGTCGACCGTGATGGTGCCGGACAGCGGGTGGAAGGGGTCGAGGAACTTCTGGTTGGAGATCGCGATGCCGCTGCCGAGGGCGTTGGTGTCGGAGATCAGGTTGTTCCGTACGGTGATGTCGGTGCCGCCGTAGATCGCGATGCCGTTGGCCAGGTTCGGCTGGGTGATGGTGTTGTTCTCGAAGCTGCTGTTGGTGTCCGGCGCGTACAGCGACCACATGGCGAGCGCGTCGTCGCCCTGGTTGCGCAGGAAGTTGTGGCGGACCTTCACCCCGCGCGCATTGCCGTTGAGGTTGAGGCCGTCGGCGGTCATGTCGAGGAAGCGGTTGTTCTCGACGACCAGGTTGTCGTTGTTGCCCATCAGCCAGAGGCCGACCTTGAGGTGCTGGAGCCACATGCCGGAGACGGAACTCCCGGGCCCCAGTGAGCCGTTGACGAAATTGTCCGGGTTGGAGTCCACGCGTTCGGTGACCTCGCCGATGACCGCGAAGTCCTTGATGTGGACGCCGCCGGACGAGCTCGACTGGTCGATGAAGCGGGAGGTGTGCACGACGCTGTGCCAGTGACCGGCGCCCTGGAGGGTGACGTTCTGGACGCCGCTCAGCGAGGACGTCAGCCTGTAGTCGCCCGGCGGGATCCAGACCACTCCCCCTTGTGCCGACGCGATGGCGTCCCGGAAAGCCTGGGTGGAGTCGCCGTTGCCGGTGGGGTCGGCGCCCTTGGAAACGACGGAGACCGATCCGGCGGGCTGTGCCGCGGGCCCGGCCGCCTGCTCGAAGTCGGCGACATCGACCGTCACCTCGGCCCCCGCCGCCTCCAGGGCCACCTTGTCGCCGGCCTGGATGCTCTGCCCGAGCAACAGGCGGGCGTTGTCGTAGAAGTGGTGGGTCTTGGCACCCGGGATCCAGCCGGTGTCGACGTAGGAGTACTTGGAGGTGACGGCGATGGTCTTCGCCAGCTTGGTGCCGTTGACGTACACGTTCAGCGAGCCGGTCTGGCCGTCCGGGACGCTGTAGGCGACGTTGAGGGCGTTGGCCGCGCGCGGCGAGGTGAACTCGACGCGCTGGCCGGAGGTGAGGCGTACCGCCTGTCGCCCGGAGGCCTCCGAGGCGAGGGTGCCCTGGGTGTGGTCGGGGCCGATCTTCGTGCCGGTCGTGGTGGCGGACTCGGCCTCGACCGAGGTGAAGGGGAGGGTGGCGCCGGCGGCCGCGTGGGCGGTGGGGGCCGTGGCGGTGAGGAGGCCGGCGGCGAGGGCCACGGTGATTGCGGTCGCCGTGGCGGTTGGCATGATCCTGACAGATCTAAACATGTGCTGATCCCTTCGTGGTGGGGGTGCGGGGATAGCGGTCCGCGGTCTCAGGCCCGCAGCCAGGCCGCGGTGTCCTTCGGCAGCCGCCCGTCGGGGTCCAACGGGCCGCTGGCGAGGAGGAGTTCGGTGTGACCGGGCAGGTCGGCGGGGGCGTCGGCGAGGTTCACGACGCAGCTGACGCCCGGCGCGCGGGTGAAGGCGAGCACGCCCTCGGGCGCCGGCAGCCAGGTCAGCGGGCCGTCTCCGAACTCCGGGCGCAGCGCGATCGCCCGGCGGTAGAGGGCGAGCATCGAGCCCGGGTCGGCGGCCTGCCGGTCCGCGGCGTACGCGGCCCAGCCCGCGGGCTGCGGCAGCCACGGCTCCTCCTGCGCGCCGAAGCCGGCGTGCGGCGCCCCGGCCTCCCAGGGCAACGGCACCCGGCAGCCGTCCCTGCCGGGGTCGGTGCCGCCGGAGCGGGCGTGCATCGGATCCTGGATGCGGTCGAGGGGGATGTCGGCCTCGGGCAGGCCGAGTTCCTCGCCCTGGTAGACGTAGACGGCTCCGGGCAGGGCGAGGGAGAGCAGGGCTGCCGCGCGGGCCCGCCGGGTGCCGAGGGCGAGGTCGGTCGGGGTGCCGAAGGTCTTGGCGGCGAAGTCGAAGCCGGTGTCGGCGCAGCCGTAGCGGGTGACTGTGCGGGTGATGTCGTGGTTGCACAGCACCCAGGTGGCGGGGGCGCCCACGGGAGCGTGCTCGGCGAGGGTGGTGTCGATGGAGGCGCGCAGCCGTCCGGCGTCCCAGGGGCAGGACAGGAAGGCGAAATTGAAGGCGGTGTGCAGCTCGTCCGGGCGCAGATAGCGGGCGAAGCGCTCGGGGTCGGGGAGCCAGACCTCGCCGACGAAGACGCCGTCGTAGTCGTCGGCGACGGTCCGCCAGGAGCGGTAGATGTCGTGGAGTTCGTCGCGGTCGACGAAGGGGTGCGGGTCGGGTGCGTCGGCGAGGTCGGTGAGCGCGGGGTCCTTGGCGAGCAGCGCGGCCGAGTCGATGCGTACGCCCGCCACTCCGCGCTCGAACCAGAAGCGCAGGATGTCCTCGTGTTCCTGACGGACGGCGGGGTGGGCCCAGTTGAGGTCGGGCTGTTCCGGGGTGAACAGGTGGAGGTACCAGTCCCCGTCCGGCAGCGGGGTCCACACGGGCTCGGTGGAGCCGACGAACTGCGAGGGCCAGTCGTTGGGCGGGAGGTCGCCGTCCGGGCCGCGTCCGGGGCGGAAGTGGAACAGTTCGCGCTCGGGGCTGCCGGGCCCGGCGGCGAGCGCGGCGCGGAACCATGGGTGCTGGTCGGAGACATGGTTGGGCACGACGTCCACGATCGTGCGGATACCCAGCTCACGTGCCTCGGCGATGAGCTTCTCCGCCTCGGCGAGGGTGCCGAACGCCGGGTCGATCGCCCGGTAGTCGGCGACGTCGTAGCCGCCGTCCTTGAGCGGTGAGACGTACCAGGGCGTGAACCACAGGGCGTCCACACCGAGTTCGGCGAGATACGGCAGCCGGGCGCGGACGCCCGCGAGGTCGCCGGTGCCGTCGCCGTCGCCGTCCGCGAAGCTGCGGACGTAGACCTGGTAGATGACGGCGGAGCGCCACCACGGTGCGGCGGCAGGACGGGACTGTGCCACGGTGTGGCCCCTTCCATGAGAACGAGTGGGACGTCAGCCCTTGGTGCTGCCCGCGCCGATCCCGGCGATGATGTGCCGCTGGAAGACCAGGAACATCGCGACCATGGGGATGCTCGCGATGACCATCGCGGCGATGAGCACGGTCAGCGGGATGTTCTGCGACAGCTGCACGAGCGCGACACTGATCGGCTGCTGCTCGGTGTCGGAGAAGACCATCAGCGGCCAGAGGAAGTCCTGCCAGACGGCCACCAGGGCGAAGATCGAGACGACCCCGAGCACCGGCCGCGACATCGGCAGCACGATCGACCACAGGGTGCGCAGCTTCCCGGCGCCGTCGATCTCGGCGGCCTCCAGGACATCGCGCGGGAGCTGGTCGAAGAACCGCTTGAGCAGATAGAGGTTGAAGGCGTTGGCGACGGCCGGCAGCCATATGGCGAGCGGGTCGTTGAGCAGGCCGAGGTCCGCCACGGTCAGGTACTTCGGTACGACAAGCGCCTGGGCCGGGACCATCAGGGTGGCGAGGATGCCGGCGAGGACCACCTTGCCGAAGACGGGCCGCAGCCTGGACAGGGCGTAGGCGGCGGCCGTGCAGAACACGATCTGGAACAGCCAGGCGCCGGAGGCCTGGACGACCGTGTTCCACAGGTGGCGGGGCAGCTGCATCAGCTCCCAGGCGTCGGTGTAGCCACTGATGTGCCACTGCTCCGGGACGACGGTGGGCGGGGTGCGTGCCACCTCGTCCGGCGACTTCATCGCACCCGTCACCATCCAGTACACGGGGAAGAGGAAGGCGAGCGTGAACAGCAGGACGGTGCCGGTGAAGACGGACCAGTAGACGGCCTTGCCGCGCGGGCGGGCCAGGGTCGCCGGGGAGACGAGTGTCCGGGTGGTCATACGTCCTCCCCTTCGGTGCGCGTCAGACGCAGATATACGGCGGAGAAGGCGCCGAGGAGTGCGAGCAGCATGACGCTGAGGGCGCAGGCGCCGCCGAAGTCGTTGTAGAGGAAGGCGTACTTGTAGATCAGGTAGAGGACGGTGACCGTCGCGTTCTCGGGGCCGCCGCCCGTGATCACGAACGGTTCGGTGAAGACCTGCATCGTGGCGATGATCTGAAGGAGCATCAGCATCAGGATCACGAACCGGGTCTGGGGGATGGTGACGTGCCGGATGCGTTGGAGGAGGTTCGCGCCGTCGAGTTCGGCGGCCTCGTACAGCTCACCCGGGATGGACTGGAGGGCGGCGAGGTAGATCAGCACCGTGCCGCCCATGTTGGCCCAAGTCGACACGATGACAAGGGAGATGAGGGCGGTGTCGGCGCCGTTGGACCAGTTCGAGGTGGGCAGGTGCAGGGCGCGCAGCGTCTCGTTGGCGAGGCCGGTGCCGGGGTCGTAGAACCACTTCCACAGCAGGGCGCTGACCACCGGCGGGATCATCACCGGGAGGTAGACGACCACGCGGAAGAAGGCCTTGGCGTGCCGCAACTCATTGAGGACCAGGGCGAGCACGAAGGGGATCGCGAAGCCGATCAGCAGGGCGAGCAGCGTGAAGGTGAGGGTGTTGCGCCAGGCGGCGGCGAATTCCGGGTCGGCGAAGACGCGGGTGAAGTTGGCGGTGCCGACCCACTCGGGGTCGCTGCCGGGCGTGTACTTCTGGAAGGCGATCACGACGGCGCGGATCGCCGGGTACCAGGAGAACAGGGCGAAGCAGACGAGGCCGCCGAGGAGGAAGCCGTAGGCGCGGGCCTGGTCGGTGAGGCGGCGCCGCCTCCGGTCCCCTGCCGGGGGCGGCGCCTGCATCGGGCGGACCGCGACCTTGGTGACGGTCCGTCGCTGAGCCGTCCTGGTCACGGCCCGTCAGCCCCGGGCCAGGATGCCGTCGATCTTCCCGGACGCGTCCTTGAGGAGCTGGTCGATGTCGGCGTCCTTCTTGGTGAGGACGGCGGAGACGACGCCGTCGAGGACGGAGTAGATCTGCTGGGCGCTGGGCGGCTCGATCTTCATGTCGAGGCTTTGGTTGCCGTCGAGGAAGGCCTGGTAGTTCTCCACGGGGACGTTGGCGTTGGCCTTCTTGACCTGCTGGTCCTTGGCGTCGGCGGCGCCGGTGAACAGGCGGGGCTCGGGGAGTCCGACGGGGGCGTCGTTCTTCTTGGCGCGGGCGTAGTCGCCCTGGAAACCGTCACCGGGCGTGAGGAACATATGGTCAAGCCACTTCAGACCGGCGCGGATCTGCTCGGGGCTGGCCTTCTTGTTGAACATGTAGCCGTCGCCGCCGATGAGCGTGCCCTCGCCGCCGGGCATGGGCGCGAGCGCGAGGTCCTTGTAGCTGCCGCCCTTCTCCTTGACCAGGATCGGGATGTTGTCGGGGGCGGAGAGGTACATGCCGAGCTTGCCGGAGCCCATCATCTGCTGGACGTCGTTGATGACGAGGAGCTGCTTGCTGCCCATGGAGTCGTCGGTCCAGCGCATGTCGTGCAGGTTCTGGAGGACGGCGCGGCCCTCGGGGGTGTCGACGGTGGCCTTCTTGCCCTCGGCGCTCACCACGTCCCCGCCCCGGGAGTAGAGCTCGGCGGTGAAGTGCCAGCCGCCCTGGTTCTGGGCGCTGTAGTCGGCGTAACCGATGGTGCCATTGCCGAGAGCGGCGATCTTCTTGGCGGCGGCTCGTAGGTCGTCCCAGGTGGCCGGTGGCTGGTCGGGGTCGAGGCCGGCCTTCTCGAAGAGCGCCTTGTTGTAGATGAGCCCCATCGAATAGCCGGTGCGCGGGATGCCGTAGATCTTGCCGTCGACGGTGTAGATGTCACGGAGCTGCTGCTGGATGGTGCTGTAGCTCTTCAACTCCTTGACGTACGGGGTGAGATCGGCGGCCTGGTTGATGTCGACGACGTGCCGGGCGTCGGTGAAGTACGTGTAGAAGACGTCCTCCATCTGCCCGCCGGCGAGCTTGGCGTCGAAGGTCTTCGGGTCCTGGCAGGGGAAGGCGTCATGGGCGACGACGTCGATGTCCGGGTTGGCCTTCTCGAAGGACGCGATGTCCTGCTCGAAGAACTGGCGGTCGACCTTGGCGCTCTTGGGCGGCATGCAGTTGACCGTGATGCGGGTCTTGCCGCTCGCCGAGTCGTCGCCGCCCGAACCGCAGGCGGAGACGGCCAGGGCGAGGGAGCAGACGCTCAGCGCGGCGAAGGTACGGCGGAACCCGGTGCTTCTCATCGGTGGACCCCTCTGGGCAGGAGCGGTGGGCGCCGCACACTCAAGCACCGGCGACATCGGCCCGCAAGATGTCGCGCAGAATCTGCAATTATTTGACAGCAGGACGGTTCTAGCCTCGGAGGGCTTGCGCGGTCGAGCCGCGCACGACCAGCTCCGGCTCGAACAGCAGCTCCTCCGCCGGTACGGCACTGCCCCCGATCTGCGCGTTCAGCAGCTCCACCGCCGCCCTGCCCATGGCCTCGATGGGCTGGCGGACGGTGGTCAGCGGGGGCTCGGTGCAGTTCATGAACGCCGAGTCGTCGTACCCGACGACGGAGATCTCCGACGGGACGGCGAGCCCCTTGCGGCGGGCGGCCCTGATCGCGCCGAGCGCCAGCGGGTCGCTCGCGCAGATGATGCCGGTGACGCCCCGGTCGATCAGCCGGGAGGCGGCGGCGTGTCCGCCCTCGATGGAGAAGATGGCCCGCGCGACCCGCTCCTCGGGCAGGTCTCCCGCGATGCCGCGCGCGGCGGCGAGCTTCCGCGCCGACGGCATGTGATCGCCCGGCCCGAGCACCAGCCCGATGCGCTCGTGCCCCAGCGAGGCGAGATGCCGCCAGGCCTGCTCCACGGCCACGGCGTCGTCGCAGGACACAGCGGGGAAGCCGAGGTGCTCGATGGCCGCGTTGACCAGCACGACCGGGATGTTGCGGTCGGCGAGCAGCTTGTAGTGGTCGTGCGGCGCGTCGGCCTGCGCGTACAGCCCGCCGGCGAACACCACCCCGGAGACCTGCTGTTGCAGCAGCAGCGTCACATAGTCGGCCTCGGACACCCCGCCCTTGGTCTGCGTGCACAGCACCGGCGTCAGCCCCGACTGGGCCAGCGCGCCACCGATCACCTCGGCGAACGCCGGGAAGATCGGGTTCTGCAGTTCGGGCAGCACCAGCCCGACCAGCCGGGCGCGTTCGCCGCGCAGCTGGGTGGGCCGCTCATAGCCGAGGACGTCCAGCGCGGAGAGCACCGCCTGCCGGGTGGCCTCGGAGACACCGGGCTTGTCATTGAGCACCCGGCTGACCGTGGCCTCGCTGACCCCGACCTTCTTCGCCACTTCAGCAAGTCGTCGCGTCATGAACGCAAGAATAGCGCAAGTCATGCAAGCTGCTTGCGTTGTGTTTGCGTCTCTTGACCCTGACGCAGGGGCAACCTCGCAGCCTGGTGGGCATGACGACGAAATCCAGCGCGCTCGGGACCCCCGGGGCGACGCGGCACTTCACGCTCCACCACGACGGCGTCACGATCCCCGTGTCCCGCGGCGGCCGGGGGCGTCCGCTGGTCCTCTGCCCGGGACTGAACACGACACAGGCCGACTTGCGCGAGCTGACGGACCTTCTCAGGCTCGACCACGACGTGGTGACCTTCGATCTACGAGGACACGGCCTCGCCCCCGACGCCGACCGGTACTCCTTCGATGTGTTCCTGAGCGACCTGGTCTCCGTGTTCGCGGGGCTCGACCTGCCCTCGGCGCCCCTGCTCATGGGCTACTCGCTGGGCGCGGACCTGGCCGTCCACTTCGCTGCCGAGCACCCTGACGCCGTTTCGGGGCTCGTGGGCGTCGACGGCGCGAATCCGCTGCCCGAGCCGTTCATCACCGAGGCCGACCTGGCGACGTTCCGCGCGATGGCGGACGACCTCGCACAACGGCACGCGGTCGCGCGAGCCGAGGACATCGCACGTCAGGTGCGGCTCACCGCGCAGGACATCCACGGCCTGAACCTGGAGATCGACGTGATCCGTTCCGCGATCCTCGACCGGTACCGAAGGATCGACCACCCCATCCGCATGATCATGTCGACGACCATCGCAGGCCCCGGCACCGAAGGGCGCGCGCCACGGCACAACCGGCTCTGGCGGGCCGGTGCCGAGCGGCTCGTCCGCGAACGGCCGCACATCTCCGCGACCTGGCTCGACGGCGATCACCGGCTTCCCTTCACGCATGCCCGGGAGATCGCCGACCTGGTCCGCGGTGGACCTGATGACTGAGCGGCCTGGAGGAGACTGGTCCCATGCTGACCATCGGCGAGTTGGCGTCGTACGCCGGAGTGACGGTGCGCGCGGTGCGGCACTACCACGCCAAGGGCCTGCTCCCGGAGCCGGAGCGGGACCACTCCGGCTATCGGAGGTACGACGCCCGGGCCGTGGTCGAGCTGATCAGGATCCGCACCCTGGCCGAGGCCGGGGTCCCGCTGGCGCGCGTGCACGAGCTGTTGCGGGCCGGCGAGGAGGAATTCGCCGCGGCGGTCGCGGACATCGACGAAAGGCTGCGGGCGGAGATCCGGGACCGGCAGCGGCACCGTGAGCGCATCGCACGCCTCGCTGCCGGGGACAGCCTGGCGCTGCCGCCGGAGGTCACCGAGTATCTGGACCGGCTGCGGGCCCTCGGGGTCGACGAGCGGATCGTCCGCGCCGAACGCGACGGCTGGATCCCGCTGGCAGCGCACTCGCCCGAGCGGGTCCCGGAGTGGATGGCGCGCAAGCGGGAGCAGCTCGCCGACCCTCGGCTCACCGGCTTCTACCTCGCCCTCAGCCGGGCGCTGGACCGCGCCGACGACGACCCGCGGCTGATCGAACTGGCCGACGAACTCGCCGCCCACCTCACCCGGATGGCCGACGAACAGGGCGAGGACTACGTCGACGACACCGACCTCCAGCCACCCCTCGTCCCGCTCATGGACGACCTGGTGTTCCACACCGTGCCCCCTGCCCGACGGCTGATCGAGCTGCTGGAGGAACGCGGCTGGCGGGGCTGGACCAAGCTGGAGCGCGTCAACCCGCGTCCGTGACCGGCTACTTCGCGACCGCTCCTATTTCGCCGCCCACAGCCCTCGGACATGCCCGAGATGGCGGGTCATGACCTCACGTACGGCCTTCTCGTCCCGTGCGATCAGTGCGTCGAGGAGTTCGAGGTGCTCCTCGGCGGAGGCCAGCAGGCGGCCCGCCTCGACGAGTGCGGTGAGGCCGTAGAGGCGGGAGCGTTTGCGGAGGTCGCCGATGACCTCGACGAGGTGGGCGTTGCCGGCGAGGGCGAGGAGGCCGAGGTGGAAGCGGGTGTCGGCCTCGACGTAGGCGATGAGGTCACCGGAGACGGCGGCCTGGACGATCTCCCGGGCGGCGGGGCGAAGCGCCTCCAGGGAGACCTCGTCGGCGGTGCGGGCCAGGTCCACCACCGTGGGGATCTCGATGAGGGCGCGGATATGGGTGTACTCGTCGAGCTGCTGCTCGGAGACCGCCGTGACCCGGAAGCCCTTGTTGGGGACGGTGTCGACCAGGCCCTCCTTGACCAGGTCCAGCATGGCCTCGCGCACCGGGGTCGCCGAGACGCCGAAGCGGGCGGCGAGCGTCGGCGCCGAGTACACCTCGCCGGGGAGCAGTTCCCCGGCGATCAACGCGGCCCGCAGGGCATCGGCGACCCGCTCCCGGTAGCTGCTCTTCTTGCCGCCCAGGGTGGGCAGCACCGGGGCGGCTGCGGTGGACCGGGCGGCGCCGGTGCGCTGGGCGGCCATGGGGTGTCTCCTAGTGGTCAGTGCAATGTCACGCGGTACCGCTCATTATCCCCGGCGGCCACCGACGCTTCTCAACCCGTGGGTTGACCCGGGAATCAACCCGCCGGTCAACTCGGGGGCCGACGATCCAGGGCACCGTTCCCCGGCACGCTCGACGCCATGACGACGATCGACTACCTGATCTCCGCGGCTCTGATCCTCCTGGTGATCCCCCAGATCCGCGGCACCCGCCAGACGACCCGCAACGTGCTCCTGCCCCTGGTGGCCGTCGCCGCGGCGGCCGCGTATTACCTGAAGTCCTTCCCGACCGACGGCAATGACGTGCAGCTGTACGTCATCGGTGTCCTCGCCGGTGCGGTCCTGGGCGTCGCCTGCGGCGCGACGACCCGGCTGAGCCCCGGTTCGGACGGGGTGGCGTTGGCGAAGGCCGGGGTCGCCGCCGGGGTCCTGTGGGTCGTGGGCATGGCCTCGCGCGCCGGGTTCGAGTTCTGGGCCACCCACAGCGGCTCCACGGTGGTGGCCCGGTTCAGCCGGGACAACCTGATCACCGGTGCCGCCGCCTGGACGGCCGCGCTGCTGCTCATGGCTCTGGCCCAGGTCCTCGCCCGGCTCGCGGTGGTCCGTGTCAAGGCGGGCCGGGTCTCTTCCCGAGCCACCGCGTCGGCCGCCCGGGGCTGACCCGATGCCGACCCCGCCCTGCCCTCGCGACGGCACCCGGCTCCCCGGGGCCGGGCCGGTGCCCGTCGCGTCGGCGCACCGGCGCTTACCTATTCTTCAGAGCATGACGGACTTCCCGCAGGGCGAGCCGGTCGCCGTCAGTCCGCGGATGGCCGCGGCGCTGGCCGACGCCCGGGACCGGCGCGAGCGCAGGGGCAGACGCCTGCGCCCGGTGCTGTGGGGCATCGTGGTCGCCATCGCCGTGCAGTCGCTGTTCGCCGACCCCGCGCCCGGCGCGAGCGGCCGGCACCTCGCCGTGACCCTCGTCCTCCTCGGCTGCCTGCTGCCGCCGGCCGCGGTGGCCTCCGGCGTGTGGCCGGTGACGGCACCGGCCCCCTGCATCACGTTCTGCCTGCTGATCAGCGCGTTCGGGCTCGCGCTCGGTGTCATCCAGCCCGGCACCATGTCGGTCCTGCCGCCGTCGGTGGCGATGCTGACCGCCTTCCTGACCCTGCCGCGACGGCAGGCACTCGTGGTCGGCGGCATCGTCACGGGTGGCCTGGTCGCGGCCGGGGTCGCCGGGATGGACGGCGGTGTGGTGACCTGGCTGAGCCAGCTGACGTTCTGCGCGGTGCTGGCCCTGATGGCGATCAGCATGCGCCAGTCGGGCCGGAACGAGGAGCGGGCGCAACTGCTGCTCGCGCAACTGGAGGACGCCCGGGAGGCGGAGGCCGAGGCGGCGGCACTCGCCGAGCGCACCCGTATCGCCCAGGACCTGCACGACGTACTCGCCCAGACCCTGTCCGGACTGGCCGTCCAGGTGCAGGCGGCGCGACGGATGGCGCGGCGCGATCAGGCCGGTGCGGAGCTGCGGGAGTTGCTGGACCGGGCCGGGGGGCTCGTCAAGGAGGGGCTGGGCGACGCACGCAGGGCGGTGGGCGCGCTGCGCGGGCGGCAGACGCCGTCGCTGGACCGGCTGGCGGAGCTGGTCGAGCGCTACCGGGTGGACCTGGAGCTCGATGTGACACTGTCCGTGGTCGGGCCCCGTCGCGCCTTGCCGCCGGACGCCGATCTCGCTCTCTACCGGGGCGCGCAGGAGGCACTGACCAACGCCGCCCGCTACGCGCGCGGCGCCCGCACCACCGTAACCCTCACTTACGAATCGAAGTCCACGGTGCTGACGGTCGAGGACCGGCAAACCGAGCCGGGCCCCGCCCCGTCGCCGCTGGTCGTGGGCTCGGGCCTCGGCCTGACCGGTATGCGCGAGCGGCTCGGCGAGGTGGGTGGCAGCAGCGACGCGGGCCCGACCCAGGACGGGTGGACGGTACGGATGGAGGTGCCGGCATGACGCGGGAGCCCGGCGAGCGGATCAGGGTCCTCGTCGCGGACGACCAGCAGGTCGTACGGGGCGGGCTGGTGCTGCTGATCGGCATGCTCGACGGCATCGAGGTGGTCGGTGCGGCCCGCGACGGCGCCGAGGCGGTGGAACTCGCCGAGCGGCTGCGCCCGGACGTGGTGCTGATGGATCTCAACATGCCGGTCCTGGACGGGGTTTCGGCCACCGCGGTGCTACGGGAGAAGGTGCCGGACAGCACCGTCCTCGTACTGACCACCTATGCGGACGACGACTCCGTGTTCCCGGCGCTGCGGGCCGGCGCCCTCGGCTATCTGACCAAGGACGCCGACGACAGCGAGGTCGAGACGGCGATCCGCGAGGTGTACGGCGGCCGCACCTGGCTCGATCCGGCGGTGCAGGCGCGGCTGGTCGCCGCGCTCCGGCAGCCCGGTGACAGCGCACCGCCGACAGGACAGGCGCCCGACGGTCTGACCCCGCGCGAGGCCGAAGTGCTCACCCTCATCGCGCAGGGCCTGAGCAACGCGCAGATCTGCGACCGGCTGGTGGTCGGCCAGGCCACCGTGAAGACGCACATCAACCGCATCTTCGCGAAGATCGGCGCCACCGACCGCGCCCAGGCCGTGGGCTACGCCTACCGCAACAACCTTGTGAAAGGCCGCTGACCCGGCTCACGGGCTACAGCACGAACCCGGCCGGGAACGGATCCGACGGATCGAGCAGGTACTGCGCGGTGCCCGTGATCCAGGCGCGCCCGGTGAAGCTGGGCAGGACGGCGGGGCGGCCCGCGACCTCGGTGGTGCCGAGGAGCCGTCCGGTGAACCGTGTCCCGATGAAGGACTCGTTCACGAACTCGGTGTGCAGCGGGAGTTCGCCGCGCGCGTGCAGCTGCGCCATGCGCGCGCTGGTGCCGGTGCCGCAGGGAGAGCGGTCGAACCAGCCGGGGTGGATGGCCATCGCGTGCCGGGAGTGGCGGGCGGTGGCGCCGGGCGCGATCAGGTGGACGTGGTGGCAGCCCCGGATGGTGGGGTCCTCCGGGTGGACGGGCTCCTCCTCGGCGTTGATCGCCGCCATCAAGGACAGCCCCGCCTGGAGGATGTCGTCCTTGCGGGAGCGGTCGAAGGGCAGGCCGAACTGCTCCAGCGGCAGGATGGCGTAGAAGTTGCCGCCGTATGCCATGTCGTATGTCACCGTGCGCCCGTCGGCGAGGGTGATCTTGCGGTCGAGGGCGACGGAGAAGGACGGCACGTTCTGCAGGGTGACCGCCTTCGCGGCGCCGTCCTCGACCTCCACCTCGGCGACGACCAGGCCCGCCGGGGTGTCGAGCCGGATCGTGGTGACCGGCTCGACGACCTCGACCATGCCGGTCTCGACCAGCACGGTCGCGACCCCGATCGTGCCGTGCCCGCACATCGGCAGATAGCCGGAGACCTCGATGTAGATGACACCCCAGTCGCAGTCGGGGCGGGTGGGTGGCTGGAGGATGGCGCCGCTCATGGCCGAGTGGCCGCGCGGCTCGTTCATCAGGAGCTGCTTGATGTCGTCGCGGTGCTCACGGAAGTACAGCCGCCGCTCGTTCATGGTCGCGCCGGGGACGGTCCCGATCCCGCCGGTGATCACGCGGGTGGGCATGCCCTCGGTGTGCGAGTCGACGGCGTGCAGGACGAGTTTGCTGCGCATGGGTCCAGCCTCCCCTGTGCTTACGCGAGCCCCGCGGCGACGGCCTGCTCCGTGGCGGCG
The DNA here is from genome assembly GCF_014655715.1 of Streptomyces lanatus. Lineage (GTDB taxonomy): Bacteria > Actinomycetota > Actinomycetes > Streptomycetales > Streptomycetaceae > Streptomyces > Streptomyces lanatus. Next base: position 209,546 of record NZ_BNBM01000001.1, read on the forward strand.
CGGATCGCGGCCTCCTGCTCCGGCAGCAGCGGCACCCGCGGTGGACGACAGCGTCCCCCGTGCCGGCCGACGATGTCCATGGAGAGCTTGATCGCCTGAACGAACTCGACCTTGGAGTCCCAGCGCAGCAGCGGGTGCAACTGCGCGTACAGCTTCTTGGCGGTGTCGAGGTCGCCACCGACCGCCGCGCGGTACAGCTCCACGGTGGAGCGGGGCAACGCGTTCGGATATCCGGCCACCCAGCCCTTCGCACCCGCCAGCGCGAGCTCCAGCAGCACGTCGTCCGCACCGATCAACAGGTCCAGTTCCGGGGCGAGTTCGGCGAGCTGATAGGCCCGGCGGACATCACCGGAGAACTCCTTCACCGCCTGGATGTATCCCTCGCCGTGCAGCTTCGCGAGCAGTTCGGGGACGAGGTCGACCTTGGTGTCGATGGGGTTGTTGTACGCCACGATCGGCACGCCCGCCTTGGCGACCTCCTCGTAGTGGGCGAGGACGGAACGCTCGTCGGCACGGTAGGCGTTCGGCGGCAGCAGCATCACGGACGTACAGCCGGCGTCCCGGGCCTGCTCGGCCCAACGCCGGGACTCGGCCGAGCCGTACGCGGCCACGCCGGGCATGACCCGTGAGCCGCCGATCGCGGTGACGGCCGTCTCCACGACCTTCGCCCGCTCCTCGGGGGTGAGCACCTGGTACTCCCCGAGGCTGCCGTTCGGTACGACACCGTCACAGCCGTTCTCGACGAGCCAGGCGCAGTGCTCGGCGTACTTGGCGTGATCGACGCGGAGGTCGTCGTCGAGCGGGAGGGCGGTGGCGACGAGGACACCGCGCCAGGGGCGGTTCTCGGTAACGACGGTCATCTGTGATTCCCTCTCGGTGAAGTGTGACATTGCACAGCCTGTTCCCATTTGCTGCCGTCGGTGGCTTCGGCGGTCAGTCGTCCTCTCCCGCCGCTGCGAGCACCCCGAGCGGTACGGGCCGGGCGAAAGGCCTGCGCGAGGGTGTGAGCTCACAACCCGCAAGCCCCGCCACCCCCGGCCCGCACACCCGCCCTTGACACCACCCCATCCCGGCCCGGGTCAGCAGCTTCACGGTCCGCGCGTCCCCCGCGCCCAGCTCCGCCACGGCCGCCCGGATCGCACCCCCGGTGACCTCCTCGCAGCGGCAGACGACGGTGTCGTCGGTGACCTGCTCGGCCCAGTGCGCCGGCGGTGCGTAGACGGAGTCCAGGGCGGCGAAGAAGGCGCGCAGTCGGGTACGGGTCCTGGCCGCCGCCGCCCACTCGGCCGGTTCCGGCCGCGCACCGCGCAGACGGGCGGCGGCCGAGCGCCCGGCGATGTGCCCCTCGGCGAGCGAGAGCGCCGCGCCTCCGATACCGGTCGCCTCCCCCGCCGCCCAGACGCCGGGCACATCGGTGCGCTGCTCGTCGTCGACGTGCACGGCGTGCCCGTCGAGGCGGCAGCCGAGGGTCTCGGCGAGGTCGGTGTGCGGGAGCATCCCGTGGCCGACAGCGAGGGTGTCGCAGGGGATACGGCGCCCGGTGCCCGGCCTGACCCGCCCGGCACCGTCGAGCGCGGCCACCGTCACGGCCTCCAGCCGGTCGGCACCGTGCGCCTCGACCACGGTGTGCCGCGCGAGGAGCCGTACCCGGTGCCGCAGCAGCCGGGCCCCGTACCGCGCGCCCTCGGCGACCTTGCCGGGCTGGGCCGCCAGCGCGCGGGCGCGCCCCGCGAACGCCCTCGGACCGGCGGACTCCACCAGCGCGGCCACTTCGACACCGGCCGAGGCGAGCCCGGTGGCCACGGGAAGCAGCAGCGGCCCGGTACCGGCGACGACGGCGCGGCGTCCGGCGGTCGCGAGGGTGCCCTTGAGCATGGCCTGGGCGCCGCCCGCCGTGATGACTCCGGGGAGCGTCCAGCCGGGGAAGGGCAGCACCTTCTCGTATCCGCCGGTGGCGAGGAGCACGGCGTCGGCGCACACCTCGGCCGGGTCCTCCTGCTCGGGGCCGAGCAGGGCGTGCACGGTGAAGCGACCGTCGGCCCGACGCTCCACGAGCCAGACATGATGGTCCGTCAAATGCCGTACGGCGCCCGCCCTTACGTGTGCGTCGAGCCCGTCCCTCAGTCGCTCCCAGGTCCGCCACTCGTGGTGCAGCGCCTGTGGCCTGCGGGCGCGCAGTTCGGCGGCGGGCTGCCGGTAGAACTGCCCGCCGGCCTCCGCCGCCGAGTCGAGCAGGGTGACCCGTACGCCCCGGGCAGCGGCGGCGATGGCCGCGGCGAGCCCGGCGGGCCCCGCACCGATGACGGCGAGACGCGGCTGCCCTGGTTCACGGTCGGTCATCGTGCCCCGTCCCCTCCTGCGTCCGGATGTCATCACCCGCGTGCAATGGCACCAGACAGGCCCGTTGGTTGGCTCGGTCGTTGACGGTGATCAGGCAGTCGAAGCAGACGCCGATGCCGCAGAAGACACCGCGCGGGCGGCCCTCGCCCCGGGTGGTCCGCCATGAGGTGACCCCGGCCGCCCAGAGCGCGGCAGCCACCGTCTGGCCGGGCAGTGCCTCGATCTCGCGACCGTCCAGGGTGACCGTGAAGGCCGGGCCCGGGTGGGCGTCGGCGAGCTCGCGAGGGGTTCTCACGCTGCCTCCTCGGTGAAGCGGTCGGGGCGGAACGGGGTGAGGTCCAGGTCGGGTGTCTTCCCGGGCGCGGTCAGGGCCTGCGCGATCAAGTGGCCGGTGCCGGTGGCGAGTCCGATGCCGGCGCCCTCGTGGCCGCAGGCGTGGTGCAGTCCCGGCACCCGGGGATCGGGGCCGATGGCGGGCAGGTGGTCGGGCATGTAAGGGCGGAAGCCGAGGTAGGAGCGCATCGCGCGGACGTCCGTCAGGAACGGGAACAGCCGGGTCGCGCCCGCCGCGAGGGCCCGTACGACGGGCAGGGAGAAGGTCCGGTCGAAGCCGACGCGTTCCCGGCTCGCGCCGATCAGGATCGGGCCCGCGGCCGTGCCCTCGACGACCGGGGAGGTCTGCAGCGCGGCCGAGTCGCTGGCCACGTCGGCCACGTAGTCCGCGGCGTACACCTTGTGCCGGACCTTGCGCGGCGGGAGGGGCTCGGTGACCAGGACGAAGCCTCGGCGGGGCAGGACGGGGAGATGAGCGCCCGCGAGTGCGGCGAGCTCGCCGCCCCAGGTGCCGGCCGCGTTGACGATCGCGGGGGCGTGGATGTCGCCCCGGTCGGTGCGCACCCCGCGCACCGCGCCGTCCCGGGTGCGCAGGACGGCGGTCACCGTCCGGCCGGTGAGCAGGCGGGCGCCCGAGGCGCGGGTGAGGTGGGCGGCGGCCAGGGCGGGCATGACCTGGCGGTCCTGCGGGTAGTGGACGCCGCCGGGCAGGCCGGGTGCGAGGTGGGGTTCGAGGTCGTACAGGGTGTCGCCCGCGACCGGTTCGGCCACGACCCCGGCGGCGCGCTGCCCCTCGGCGAAGCGCTCCAGTGCCGCGAGCCCGCCCGGGGACGAGGCCACCACGACGCCGCCCTTCGCCTCGTACTCGATCGCCGCCCCGAACTCCCGCGCCAGTTCGCCCCACAGGCGCCCGGACAGCAGCGCGAGGTCGAGCTCGGGGCCGGGTTCCTTGTCGGACACGAGGAGATTGCCCTCACCGGCGCCGGTCGTGCCGCCGGCCACCGGGCCGCGGTCGACCAGGATCACATCGAGGCCCGCCCGGGCCGCGTACAGCGCGCAGGCGGCGCCCACCATCCCGGCGCCCACGACCACGACGTCGCAGGTCAGTCCCACATTCACGCCAGTACTATGTCACACACCACCCTCGGGCGGAACAGTGCCGCAGCAGGATGACGTACGTCGAGACGGCCGCAATGTTCTGACGGGGCGCCGTCGGCGACCTGAACGCCGACGGTGCCCCGTTCAGTTCTCGGTGGCGGGCACCACGCGCAGATGGGCCGCGCCGCGGCGCACCCCGCGCGCCCGGGGCCGGTCGCGGCGCACTTCGCGCAGCACCAGCGTCAGCCGGGTGTAGCCCATCTCCTGAAGGGTCCTGGGCGTCTCGTCGACGACCCGGCACTCGGTGGCACCCCAGCGCGGGTCGGGATGCAGCAGCGGACGTACGGAGCCGTCCTGGGCGACGGCCCGCTCGCCGACCGCGCGGATCCAGTGCGGCAGGCCCTGCCGGTAGGCGGCCTCCATGATCGGGTCCTGGGCGATCTCCCGGCGGATGGCCTGCAGCCCCTGGTCATGGCCGTGCTGCTCCACGGCGGCCGCGAAGTGCGCCAGCATCGGCAGGCACCAGTCGGATTCATGGCGGCCGAGGACGGCGCCGGCGTCCGGGTGGAAGAGGACGAATCTGAGGAAGTTGTCGTCGGGCATGGCCGTCGGATGGGGGCCCACACCACGGAAAAGTGACGCGAAAGCGGTGTTCGCCAGGACGACGTCCCAGCTGCGGTCGAACACGACGGAGGGGAAGGGCACGGCTTCCACGAGGGTGGCGTAGTCCCGCAGATACGCCTCGGCCTCGGGCCTCTCGGGGACGGGGCGCGGTACGGACCGCTGCCCACCTGCCTGATATGCCATCGGGAGGTCACCCCTCTTGCCTATGCGGCCTTCACGCGGCGCCCCGATCCTGCTGCCCACGCCCGAGCCGTGTCAACTATCGTGGCATTTCGTGCCTGTTGACGGCTGAAATAGGCCACAGTTGTGGCGAGACCTGGATGTGAGTTCGAACTAACCGGTAATCTCCGTCGAGTTCACGGGAAGGGCTTGTGAGGAGCCTGTGAGAGACGTAGGAGATCTGTCGGTGACGGATGGCTTCGAGGGTCCGGGCGCCACGCCGACGGCAGTGCTGCCGGCCGTCGTCGCCCGTGTCGCCGCGCTCGCCGACCGGCTCGGCGTGCCGCATGCGGAGGTCTTCGACACCGGCCGCCTGTCCGTCGCCTCCGGCGTCCCGGAACCCGTGGTCAAGGCCCTGCTGAGCGGGCGCCCCGCGGGTGAGCCCGATGTGCAGGCCCGGTTCCTCCAGCGCCTCGACCTGCTGCGCCGCACCCGTCTGAAGCCGAACGGCCGCAAGTACACCCAGCAGGAGATCGCCGACGGCGCGGGCATGTCACGGCAGCAGGCAGGCGCCCTGATCAACGGCGACCGGCGCCCGACGATGGAGCACTGCGACGCCATCCAGCGCTTCTTCCGGGTGCACGCCGGCTTCCTCACCGCCGAGGACCCCGAGGCGCTCGCGGGCGCCCTCCAGCGCGCCGAGCAGGAACTGCTCCAGAAGCTCGCCGAGCGCGAGGCGGCGCAGGCCGCCGAGGACCCGCTGGAGAGACTCCTCCAGGACCACGGCGTGCGGGGCATCGCCTGGCGGGCCGCCCAACTGCCCACCGACCAGCATCGCGACAAGGTCGCCGAGTGGCTGGACATGCTCCTGGAGAGCGTCAAGCGACCCGAGTCGTGATCCGGGGAGAACGGGAGATCTGTGGGCATCGGTAGGGAAATGCGCCGCCTGTGCGGCGAGTTGGTCGCGGAACTGGAGTTCCCCGCGCCCGCGGCGCCCGAGAAGCTGTACGGCGCTCTGTGCGAGGCCATGAGCAGCCGCCGCGGCCGTCCAGTCCACTTCCGTACGGCCGCCTTCCCGCCCGGCACGGCCAGCGGGCTGTGGCTCGACATGGCCGACCAGGACGTCGTGGTGATCGAGGAACGCACCGCGCCGGACCACCAGTTGGTGATCCTCGGCCATGAGCTGTGGCACATGCAGGCCGGTCACCACTCCCACAGCATCGAGGGCGCCGCGGTGGCGGCCCGGCTCCTCAGCGACGACGCCGATCTGCGCTCCACGGTCCTGAAGGTCGCCGCCCGCAGCCGCTTCGACGAGGCCGAGGAGAAGGAGGCCGAGAGCTTCGGCCTGCTGCTGGCCAGCAAGTGCCGTACTTGGCTGGCGTACTCGTCGGTGCGGGGGCAGCGGGACCATCTGGCGGGGCGGATCGAGGCGTCGCTGGGGTACCTGGGGCCACAGGGCTGACACACCGGCGCGCGAAGGCGCTGGTCGGAGCCGATTGTCAGTGGTGGACGGCAAGCTGGTGGTGCGCCCTCATGTACGGGGCGTGACGCGACGACGCCGACCAGGGGAGAGCCGACCGATGCCCACTGCCGTACTGACCGATCGCGAGCGCACCGCAGTCCAGGCCTATCTGCGGCTGTTGCACACCGTACGAGCCGCGTTCGACGGTCCTCCCGGGCAGGGCCGACCACCCGTGGTGCCGCCCAGTGTCCTCGCCGAGGCGGAACAGGCGCTGGCGGAGGCGGGCCTGACGGGTAACGAGGAGGAGTTCTTCCGGCTGCTGAAGGACTGGTGCCCCGCGGAGCCGTAGCGGACCCGACGCCCCCGGGGGTTCAGGCGTGCGGCACGCTCACGGCCGACGCCACCAGCCCCCGCTGGACCGTCCACCGGCCCTCGAAGACGTCGATACGGCGGTCGCCCACCAGCGGGCCGGGCACGAGGAGCCGGGCGCGCAGGCCACCGCTGTGCCGCTCACCGGGGTCGGCGAAGACGTCGATGTCGGCCTCGGTGAAGTCCAGCCACTCTCCGGTGAGGGGGAACCACGCCTTGTAGACGGACTCCTTGGCGCTGAACAGCAGCCGGTCCCAGTGGATGTCCGGGTGCTCGTCGGCCAGGCGGCGCAGCCGCTCCTCTTCGGCGGGCAGCGCGACGGCGGGCAGCACACCCTCCGGGAGGGTCTGGTGGGGTTCGGCGTCGATACCGAGGGAGGCCAGGTCGGCGGCGCGGACCAGCGCGGCGGCGGAGTAGCCGTCGCAGTGGGTCATGCTGCCGACCAGGCCGGCGGGCCAGCCCGGGGCGCCGCGTTCGCCGGGCAGGATCGGCCGCGGTGGCACACCGAGCTTCTCCATGGCGCGGCGGGCGCAGGAGCGTACGACGGCGAACTCCTGGCGGCGCTTGTCGACGGCCTTGGCGACGACCGCCTCCTCCTCGGGGTACAGCGACGCGACCGCGGCCTCGTCATGGCCGTACGCCTCGACGGTGACCACCGGCTCCGGCAGCAGTTCCTCGATCAACGCGCCCCGTCCTCCTCGGACTCCTCGGGCTCCTTGGGCTCGGCGGGCAGAATCCGGCGCAGTCGGCCAGGCGGGTCGGGCCGCTTGCGCCACTCGCGGGGGTATCCCACCGACACCTCCTCGAAGCGGACGCCCTCGTGCCAGGTGGTCCGCGGGATGTGGAGGTGTCCGTAGACCATGGTCTCGACGCGGAACCTGCGGTGCCAGTCCGCGGTCCGCCGGGTGCCGCACCACATGGCGAACTCGGGGTACCAGAGTACGTCCGTCGGGTGCCGGTCCAGCGGGTAGTGGTTGACGAGGACCGTGGGCAGGTCCTCGGGGAGTGCGGCGAGCCGGCGCTCGGTCTCGGCGACCCGGGCCTCGCACCAGGCCTCGCGGGACGGGTAGGGGTCGGGGTGCAGCAGGTATTCGTCGTTGCACACGATCCCGGTGCCGTGCGCGTACTTCAGCCCCTCCTCCTTGGTGGTGCAGCCGGAGGGCAGGAAGGAGTAGTCGTACAGCAGGAACAGCGGGGCCACGGCGACCGGACCGCCGGGGCCGTCCCAGACGGGATAGGGGTCCTCGGGGGTGATCACGCCGAGTTCCCGGCACACCTCGACCAGGTGCTCGTAGCGCTCGACGCCGCGCAGGGTGATCGGGTCCTTCGGGTGGGTCCACAGCTCATGGTTGCCGGGTGCCCAGACGACCTTGCGGAAGCGGCCGGCCAGCGTCTTGAGGGCCCAGCGGATGTCGGCGACGGACTCGGAGACATCACCGGCGACGAGCAGCCAGTCCTCGTCCGAGTCGGGGCGCATCCTCTCGACGAGGGCACGGTTCTCGTCGTACCCGATGTGCAGGTCACTGATGGCCAGCAGCTGTCCGGCACCGCCGGCCGTCGACGTCACCCTGCGCCCCTTCCGATCAACACGAACGATCAACACGAACGATCAACATGGACGATCACACGAATGACACCACGAGAACACACGGGGCACCAACGCTTCAAGGCCGGATCACGTCGTAGCCGGACCGGGAATGTCCCGGCGGACGAGACGGTCAGGAAGGATCCGCAATTCCGTAACACGTACGTTGCACGGGGCACCCCTTGAAACCCGTATGATCGCCCCAACACCACGCTCTGAACGTCCCCTCGCAAGGGGCGATTTGGTGACCCTCCAACCACCCTGCCCGGGCACGGGCCTGCTTCGCCCTGCCCGCGAACCCCGAAAGGACGGCCCTGCATGGTCTCTCGCGTACGCGTCTGGCTCAACCGCACGTACGCGGAGAACGTGTTCTTCATGGATCAGCTGCGACGAAATCCCAGCGATCGGGCCGTCGAGATCCATGCGACGCACGGGGACGCCGACTCCCCCGTGCTGGCCGCCGCCGACACCGCCGAACTGGAGCCAGAGGGCCTGTCCCCGGCCGGGTATGTGGAGTACGCCCTCGCGCAGTGCCGGCGCCGCGGGATCGATGTGTTCGTACCCCGGCTGCACCAGTCGGCGGTCGTGGCGCACCGCGCGGAGTTCGAGGCGGCGGGTACGGCGCTGCTGGCGCCGCCGCCGGAGGCCGTGGCGGTCTTCCACGACAAGGTGATCGCATACGAGGCCGTACAGGCGATCGGCGTGCCGGTGCCGCCGTGGTGGCGGGTGCGTACCGCCGATGAACTGGTCGCCGCCGTCGAGGAGTTGGAGGCGGCGGGACACAAGGCCTGCTTCAAGCCGGCGTCCGGTGCGGGCGGGGTGGGCTTCCGTGTCATCACCCGCGCCCCCTTCTCGCTGCTGCACCTCAACGGGTTCCCGACGCCGTATGTGCAGCTGGATCTGGTGCTGGACGCGTTGCGGCGGACCGACGAGACGGTGGACTGGCTGGTGATGCCGCGGCTGGAGCAGCCGGAGGTGTCGGTGGACTGCCTCACCGGTCCGGACAACCGGGTGCGGCTGGCGATCGGCCGGATCAAGAACGGGCGTCGGCGCGGGTTCACCCTGCAGGAGCAGTGGCTGGAGCCGGCGCGGATGATCGCTGAAGGCTTCGGGCTGCACTATCTGTCGAACATTCAGTTCCGGATGTTCGGGGACACGCCGGTGCTGATGGATGTCAACACGCGGCCGGCGGGCGGGTTGCATCAGCTGTCGCTGTGCGGGGTCAATGTGCCTTGGCTGGCCGTGCGGTTGGCCCTCGGCGATGACCCGGGAGAGGTTGTGCCACCGTTCGTCGGACAGGACTACACCGTCGTGTCCGGGCCGCGGCCGTTGCGGCCGGTGTCGATTCCGCAGCAGCGGGCGGAGGTGGAGGGGCCGTTGTTGCCGGCGATGCCAGCTCCGGCACCGGTTGACTCCGTCGGGAGTGGCGCTGCCCAGGTACTGCCGCTTTAGATTGAGCGCCGGGTGCGGGTTGTCTGTGGCTTGTCGCGCAGTTCCCCGCGCCCCTCGGTAGGCACAGTCTTCCTTGGTATGGACCAATCTCTGCGTTGAAGCTTGACAGCCGAGTTGGTCCATACCAATTTTGTTTGCGCACCTCTCTGCACCTCGTGCACTCCCGAACACCTCACGTTTCTCAGGGAGATCACCGTGCGCAATCAACCTCTCAGACGCCTCAGACGTCGACTTCTCGCTCTGCTCGGCTCCGCCGCTCTCGCGGTCGCCGGAGCCGTCGCCCTCCCCGGTACCGCCCACGCGGCGAACGTCCTGTCCAACCCCGGCTTCGAGTCGGGCGGACTCTCCCCCTGGTCCTGCACCGGCAATCTCGGCTCGGTCGTGTCCTCCCCCGTGCGCGCAGGGTCCAAGGCCCTCGCGGGGGCGGTGAGTTCGAGCGACATCGCAAAGTGCGGCCAGACCGTCTCCGTACGGCCGAACACCACATACGCGCTCAGCGGCTGGGTGCGCGGGTCGTACGTCTACCTCGGTGTGGACGGCGGTGCCTCCACCTGGACGTCGTCGCCGTCGGCGTACAGCCAGCTGTCCGTGTCGTTCACGACCGGCGCCTCCCAGACGAGCGCGACCGTCTATGTGCACGGCTGGTACGCCCAGGGCACCTACTACGCCGACGACATCTCTCTCGACGGTCCCGGTGGCGGCGGTTCCGACAGCCAGGCGCCCACCGCTCCGGGCAGCCTGCGCTCCACCGGCAAGACCTCGTCCAGCGTCTCGCTCGCGTGGAACGCCTCGACGGACAACGTCGGGGTCACCGGATACGACATCTACAGCGGCTCGAACCAGGTGCTGAGCGTGTCCGGTACGAGCGCCACGGTCGGCGGGCTCGCGGCGAGCACCTCGTACACCTTCACGGTGAAGGCGCGGGACGCCGCCGGGAACACCTCGCCCGCCTCCAACGCCGTCACCGTCACCACGGACACGGGCGGCGGTGGCGGCACCGGCTTCAAGCAGGCCGCGCCCTATCTGTACCTGGGCTGGGGCGATCCGCCGAGCGCGACCTCGGTGATGAGCGCGACCGGCGTGAAGTGGTTCACGATGGCGTTCATCCTCTCCTCCGGTGGCTGCAACCCCGCCTGGGACGGGCAGCGCGCCCTGACCGGCGGCAACGACCAGGCCGTCATCAACTCCATCCGGTCCGCCGGCGGTGACATCGTGCCGTCGATCGGCGGCTGGAGCGGCAACAAGCTCGGACCGAACTGCTCCAGCGCCGAGGCGCTGGCGGGGGCGTACCAGAAGGTCATCGACGCCTATGGGCTGAAGGCCATCGACGTCGACCTCGAGAACACGGATGAATTCGAGAACGCGACCGTGCAGGACCGGATCCTGAACGCCCTGAAGATCGTCAAGGCGAACAACCCGGGCCTGCGGACCGTCCTCACCTTCGGTACCTCGACGACCGGGCCGACGTACTGGGGCAACCGGCTCATCGAGCAGGCCAAGGCGCTCAACGCCGGTATCGACGTGTTCACGATCATGCCGTTCGACTTCGGCGGCGGCGCCGACATGTACGGCAACACCGTGAACGCGACGGAGGGGCTGAAGAACAAGCTGAAGTCCACCTTCGGGTGGGACGACGCGACGGCCTACGCCCACATCGGCATCTCCGGCATGAACGGGCTGTCCGACCAGCAGGAGCTCACCTCGCCCGAGACCTGGACCCGGATCCGGGACTGGTCGAACTCGCATCACATCGCCCGGCTCGCGTTCTGGTCGGTCAACCGTGACCGGCCGTGCCCGGGTGGCGGGGTCACCAGCAACTGCTCGGGGATCAGTCAGAGCAACTGGCAGTTCACGTCGATCACGGCCGGGTTCACCGGCTGAGGCGCCCCGGTCACCCTCCTGGGAGAATTTTTCCCGGGAGGGTGTATCAGGGCGCCGATCGCGTGCTCATAAGAGTGAAAGGCAACGGGGGAACGAGGGAAAACCGGGGGAAGCACGGGGGCTTCGGGCCGGCCGACCGCTGTCACGGGGGCAGCCGCCGGCCGGCCCGAAGTGTGCCGCACGGGGGGTCAGAAGCGGCCCGCGCCCCGGTACAGCTCCAGCTCCCCCTCCAGTTCGACCGCGAGCACCGTGGCGTGCGGGTCGAGGTCCGCCCCGGTGGGCGGTTCGATCCAGAGCACACCGGGTGTCTCGTGCAGACCTCCGGTGACCCGGTGGGCCAGTTCGCGGCCGCTGCCGAGCACCGTGACCCGGCGTACGCCGCCCAGCAGCCCGCGTACGTTGATCTCGGCGCGCGGGGCGTCGAAGAGGATCAGGTACAGGGTGCGGTGGTCCTTGGAGAGGGTGCTCGGGCCGTAGTGGTGTCCGGTGGGCAGGCCGCGTTCGGTGCCGTACACCGCTTCCGCGTGCTTGGCGATCCAGTCGCCGAGTCCCTCGAGGCGTTCGGCCTGTTCGGCCGGGATCGTGCCGTCCTCGCGCGGGCCCACGCTCAGCAGCAGGTTGCCGCCGCCCCCGATGGTCTCGGTGAAGTAGCGGATCAGTTGGTCGACCGACTTGTGGTTGTGGTCGTGGTGCTGATGGCCCCAGGAGTCGTTGATCGTCAGGCACAGCTCCCAGGGCCCCTCGGGCGGGACGACCGGGGCGCCCTGCTCGGGCGTGGCGTAGTCGCCCTCGCTGAGCATGCGGGCGTTGAAGACGACGTCCGGCACCTCGGAGCGGATCAGCTCGGCCAGCTGCGGGATACGCCACTGCTCCTCGCTGCGGTCCCACTCGCCGTCGAACCACAGCAGGTCCGGCTTGTAGCGGGACGTCAACTCCCGTATCTGGCCGTCCCGGTAGGCGAGGAAGCGGTCCCAGGCGGCCAGGTCCTCGTCCTCGGCGGCGACCTCGGAGTACCGGTTGTCCTCCAGCCCCGGCGGGCGGCCGGGCTTGCGGGTGGAGGCGTAGTCGGAGTGGCTCCAGTCCGAGTGGGAGTAGTACAGGCCGACCTTGAGGCCCTGCTCGCGCAGCGCGTCGGCGTAACCGGCGATGAGGTCGCGGCCCACGTTGAGATCGCCGTGGGCCGTGTCCCACAGGGCCACGCCGTCGTGGTGACGGCTGGTCAGGACGGCGTACTTGGCGCCGGCCCGCGCGAAGAGCTTCGCCCAGTCGCGCGGCTCGTAGCGGGACGCCGTGAACCGGTCGAACTGGGACATGTACCGGTTGTACGGGACGATGTCGTCGTAGAACGACCAGGACTCCTGGACGCCGTCGACGGCGTAGATGCCCCAGTGGATGAAGATCCCCAACTTGGCGTCGGTGAACCAGGGTTGGATGGCCATCACTGAGCTCCGGCACGCTGGAGGCGCAGGGTCAGGACCTGGAAGGGGCGCAGCGAGACCGCGACACCGCCATCGACTTCGGCCGGCTCCAGCGGGCGCTCCAGCAAGTCGGTGATCTGGGCGCCCGCCAGCGGGAACCCGGTGCGTACGACGCCCTGTGCCCGGCCGCCCCGCGACTCGTACAACCGCACCACCACGTCACCGGACTGGTCGTCGGCCAGCTTGACCGCCTCGACGGTCACGCCGTCGCCGTCCACGGAGACCACCGGTTCGGGGGCGCCGGCCGCGTCCGCCACGCGCAGCGGGAGGTTGAGGGCGTAGCCCTCGGCGACGGCGTCCTCGATGTCCGCGCCGGGGAGCAGGGAGTAGGTGAAGCGGTGCATGCCCTGGTCGGCCTCGGGGTCCGGGACGCGCGGGGCGCGCACCAGGCTGAGGCTGACCCTCGTCGTCGTACCTCCCCCAGCCTCCGGCCGGGGGGACCCCCATCTCGCTTCGCTCGCCTCGCGGACCGTGCGGGTGACGTCGTGGCCGTACGTCGAGTCGTTGATGACGGCGACGCCGTAGCCGGGCTCGGCGATGTGCACCCAGCGGTGGCCGGAGACCTCGAAGCGGGCCGCCTCCCAGCTGGTGTTGGTGTGGGTGGGGCGCTGGATGTGGCCGAACTGGATCTCGGCGGAGGAGTGCGGGGCGCGGATGTCCACCGGGAAGCCCGCCTTGAGGATCTTCTCGGCCTCGTGCCAGTCGATCTCGGTCTCGAAGTCGATCCGGGGGCTGCCGGCGCGCACGGTGATCGTCTGGGTGAGCTTGGAGCCCTTGCCGAAGGAGCGGGTGACGCGGATCGCGCCGAGGAGGGGGTCCTCCTCGACGACGGTGACCGACTCCGGCTCCAGCAGGTCCTTGTAGCGGTTCCGGTAGTGCTTGTCGATGTCCCAGGCGTCCCAGTAGTTGGGCAGGTCGGTGTGGAGGCGGAGCAGGTTGCCCTTGTCGGCCAGGACTTCGCGGTTCGCGCGGAGGTCGTACACGGAGGACAGGGTGCCGTCCTCGGCGACCTCGACCCGGACCAGGCCGTTGTCGAGGACGCGGCCGGTGACGGACACGGGGTGCTCGGGCTCGGCGGAGGCCAGGGGCGCGCTGCCGCTCGCGGGCACCTTCACAAACGCCGTTGCGCCCTCGGCCGTACGGACCACCTCGGCGCGTTCGAACGGGCTGGTGTTGAAGACCCGGGCCTCGCCGCCGCCCAGCGCCGCGACCGCCTCGGCCGTCAGCTCCTCCAACTCCCCTGCCACGCGGGCGTATTCGGCCTCGGCCTCGCGGTGCACCCAGGCGATCGAGGAGCCCGGCAGGATGTCGTGGAACTGGTGCAGCAGGACCGTCTTCCAGAGCCGGTCGAGCTTCTCGTACGGGTAGGCGTAGCCCGGCGCGTGCAGCGCGGCCGTCGTCGCCCACAGCTCGGCCTCGCGGAGCTTGTGTTCGCTGCGGCGGTTGCCCTGCTTGGTGCGGGCCTGGGAGGTGTAGGTGGCGCGGTGCAGCTCCAGGTAGAGCTCGCCGTTCCAGACCGGGGCGTCCTCGTACTCCGCGCGGGCCTTGGCGAAGAACTCGTCCGGGTGCTCCACGACGACCTTGGGCGAGCCCTCCAGGTCGGCGAGCCGGCGCGCCCGCTCCATGATCTCGCGGGTGGGGCCGCCACCGCCGTCGCCCCAGCCGAAGGGGGCCAGCGAGCGCGAACCGCCGCCCTTCTCCGAGTAGTTGCGGACGGCGCGGTCCATCTCCTCGCCGCTGAAGCGGGCGTTGTAGGTGTCGACGGGCGGGAAGTGGGTGAAGATGCGGGTGCCGTCGATGCCCTCCCACCAGAAGGTGTGGTGGGGGAACTTGTTGGTCTGGTTCCAGGAGATCTTCTGGGTCAGGAACCACTCGTTGCCGGCGAGCTTGGCGAGCTGCGGGTAGGCCGCGGTGTAGCCGAAGGAGTCCGGCAGCCACACGCCCTTGGTCTCGACGCCGAAGTGCTCGATGAAGAACCGCTTGCCGTGGATGAGCTGGCGGGCGATGGCCTCGCCGCCGGGCAGATTGCCGTCGGCCTCGACCCACATGCCGCCGACCGGCGCCCACTGGCCCTTCTTCACGGACTCCTGGATGCGGGCCCACACGTGCGGGTAGTTGTCGCGCACCCACTCGTACTGCTGGGCCTGTGAGCAGGCGAAGATGAAGTCGTCGTACTCGTCCGCGAGGGACGTGACGTTGGAGAAGGTGCGGGACGTCTTGCGCTTGGTCTCGCGGATGGGCCACAGCCAGGCCGAGTCGATGTGGGCGTGGCCGACACCGGAGATCGTGTGCGCACTGGCGTGCGCGGGCTTGGCGAGGACGGGGGCGAGTGCCTCGCGTACGGCCGTCGCGCTGCCGGAGATGTCGTCCAGGTCGAGGACGTCCATGGCCCGGTCGAGGGCGTGCATGATCTCGTGGCGGCGGGGCTCGTGCTCGCCGAGGTGGACCATGAGCTCGCGCAGCACCTGGAGGTCCAGGTCGAGGTGCCAGACCTCCTCGTCCAGGACGGCGATGTCGGCGCGCTGGAAGGTGTAGAGCGGCTTGTCGCCGGCGGTCAGGACGTCGCCGAGCGGGGTCGGGGCGGCGAAGTCGTTGGCGAGGATGTCGGGGTTGGAGGCGGCCTCGACGAGGTAGTCGATCTCCTCGCCGCCCGCGACCGGGTTGCCGATCGGGACGTACTGGTTGAGCGGGTTGACGGCCTTCAGGGGGCGGCCGTCGGCGAGGTGAACCAGGGCCTCGGCCTGGTTGCCGGGCCAGTCCCCCACGAAGCCGAGGTCGATGACCGCCTCGACCCGCCGTCCGGCCCACTCGGCAGGCACCTGTCCGCGCATCCGGAACCAGGTCGTGCCCCAGGGCGGGCCCCACGGGGTGTCCATCGCGAAGGGCGTGTACCGGGCGGCCGCGGCCTCCTCGAAGGAGACCGGCTCACCCGGCGCCTGCCAGGCCTCGACCTCGAAGGGGACGGTGGCCGAGTAGATCGCGGGCTTGATGCGCTGATTGTGGACGCGCTCGACGCGTTCCTCGATCCGGCGGCGTTCGTCGTGCATCAGGGTCTCCAGGGAGGGAGAGAACGGAGGGGGAAGCGAGGGGAGGGTTTACCGGAAGCCGCTGAAAGCGCTTTCCGAGACCAGCGCTACCTAAGGTACGCCAGCCCCGGATGGACGGCGGAGTACCCCTCCACCAGCCTGCGGGCCACGTTCACCGAGTCGACCAGCGGATGCAGCGCGAAGGCCTTCACGGCGGTCGTACGGGAGGCGGACTCGGCGGCGGCCAGCACCTCCCGCTCGACCGCCTTCACGGAGCAGACCAGCCCGGTGGCGTGGTCGGGCAGCGGGGCGACGGCGACCGGGTGGGCGCCGTTGGCGTCGACCAGGCAGGGCACCTCGATGACGGCGTCGGTGTCGAGCACCGACAGCGTGTTCTGGTTGCGGACGTTGAGGATCAGGGTGGTGCGTTCGTCGCGGGCGATGGCCCGCATCAGGGCGAGCGCGACCTTCTCGTAGCCGCCGGAGAGATCGTCGGCGTCGCGCTCGCCGGCGCCGGCCGTCTCCCGGTTCTCGGACATGTAGGTGGCCTCGCGCTCGGCGCGGGTGCGGTCCCAGATGTCCAGGGCGGAGGCGTCCGACCGCTCGACCTCCTGGTAGAAGTGCGCCTGCTGGTCGGCCAGGAAGGCGCCGCGGGTCTTGTCGGCCTGCTGGTAGGCGCGGACGGCCTCGCGGTTGAAGTAGTAGTAGTGCAGGTATTCGTTCGGGATGGCGCCGAGGGACTGGAGCCAGTCGACGCCGAAGAGCTTGCCCTCCTCGAAGGAGCCGAGCAGGTCGGGGTCCGCGAGCAGACGCGGGAGCTCGTCGCGCCCTGCGACGCGCAGGCCGCGCACCCAGCCGAGGTGGTTGAGGCCGACGTAGTCGATCCAGGCCTCGCCGGGGTTCTTGACACCGAGGACGCGGGCGATACGGCGGCCGAGGCCGACCGGTGAGTCGCAGATGCCGATGACGCGGTCGCCGAGATGGCGGGACATGGCCTCGGTGACCAGGCCCGCGGGGTTGGTGAAGTTGATGACCCAGGCGTCCGGCGCGAGGCGGGCGACCCGCTGGGCGATGTCGACGGCGACCGGGACGGTGCGCAGGCCGTAGGCGATGCCGCCCGCGCCGACCGTCTCCTGGCCGAGGACGCCCTGGTCGAGCGCGACCCGCTCGTCGTTGGCCCGGCCTTCGAGGCCGCCGACGCGGATCGCGGAGAAGACGAAGTCGGCGCCGCGCAGGGCCTCGTCCAGGTCGGTGGTGGCGGTGACCTGGGGCGCGTCGGGTACGGCCGCGGCCTGTTCGGCGAGCACGCGGGTCACGGCGGACAGTCTCCGCGCGTCCAGGTCGTGCAGTACGACATGGGTGACCCGGCCCTCGGCGCGGTCCGTCAGGAGCGCCCCGTACACGAGCGGCACACGGAATCCTCCGCCGCCCAGAATCGTCAGCTTCACGTCTGCACCTTTCCCGCCACGACGACCTCGACGCCCGCCTCCTGCAGAGAGGCCCGCGTCGCCGGGTCGACCGGCTCGTTCGTCACCACCACGTCCAGGTCCTCGGGACCGCACACCTTCGCCATGCCGTGCCCGGGGAACTTCGCCGCGTCGGCGAGCAGGACGACCTTCTCACCGGCCTTGATCATGGCCCGCTTGACCGGCACCTCGACGACCGTCGTGTCCATCACCTGCCCGCCCGGCCGCACCCCACTGGTGCCCAGGAACAGCCAGTCGGCATGCAGCTGGCGCAGATTGTCCTCGGTGAGGAAGCCGACCAGGGAGCGGTACTCGCGGCGGAGCATGCCGCCGAGCAGCACCAGCTCGATGCCCTCGTCGTCGGCGAGCTCCTCGTAGACCACCAGGTTGCTGGTGATCACGGTGAGGCGGCGGCCGTGCAGCTGGCGGGCGAGGCGGAAGGCGGTGGTGCCGATGTCGAGCAGCACGGACTGGCCGTCCTCGACCATGGCGGCCGCGTGCGCGGCTATGGCGTCCTTCTCGGCCACGCGCACCTCGGCGACCTCGGCGAAGGGCTGGTCGCCCTCCTCCACGACGGCGCCGCCGTGCACACGTGTCAGCAGGCCGTCCTCCTCGAGTTTGAGCAGGTCACGCCTGATGGTGGCGGGGCTCACACCCAGCTGCTCGGAGAGATCGGTCACGGCCGCGGGGCCGCCTGAGCGCAGGGCCCGCAGGATGAGTTGGTGTCGTCGTTCTGCCAGCACAGCGTGAACACTACTCGTCATCTTCAATCATCGCCATGCTCATTTCTGCTCGGGTATTGACCAATCTCCCGGAGCGGCGCACGATTCCGGTCATCGAAAATGACGAGTTTTGACGAGAGGGTGTGCGCGTGGACGACGACAGGCCCGACGTGCTCCTCACCGGGCTGCTGTTCTACGACCTGGTCCTCACGGGGCTCGGCAAGCCGCCGACCCCGGGCGAGGAGATCTGGACCGGCGGGATGGGCTGCGGTCCGGGCGGCATCGCGAACCTCGCGGTGGCCGCGTCCCGGTTCGGCCTGCGCACCTCGCTGGCCACGGTGTTCGGGGACGACCTGTACGGCGAGTACTGCCGGGACGTCCTGTGCGACCAGGAGGACATCGACCTGTCGCTCTCCCGCACCGCGGACGGCTGGCCCACCCCCGTCACCGTCTCCCTCGCCTACGGCCAGGACCGGGCTCTCGTCACCCACGGCCAGGAGCCCCCGTACTCGCAGGACGTGCTGATGGGCGACCCGCCCGAGGCGCGCACCGCCCTCGTGCACATCGAGGCCGAGCCCCGCGAGTGGCTCGCCAAGGCCGCGGCGGACGGCACCCACATCTACGCCGACGTCGGCTGGGACCCCACCCAGCAGTGGTCGACGGACCTCCTCGACCAGCTCCGGCTGTGCCATGCCTTCCTCCCCAATGAGACCGAGGCCATGGCGTACACCCGCACCGACAGCGCGGTCGCGGCGCTCGGCACGCTCAGCGAGCTGGTGCCGGTGGCCGTGGTGACGCGCGGCGGTGACGGGGCCGTGGCCGTCGATCAGATCACCGGCGAGTACGCGGAGGTCCCGGCCCTGCCCGTCGACGTCCTCGACGCGACGGGCGCCGGCGATGTCTTCGGGGCGAGCTTCGTGGCGGCCTCGCTGGGCGGCTGGCCCCTGGAGGAGCGGCTGCGGTTCGCCGTCCTCTCCGCCGGTCTCTCGGTCGGCCGGCACGGCGGTGCGCTGGCCGCGCCCGGCTGGTACGGCGTCGACCGCTGGTGGCGCTCCCTGACCGACCCCGACCTCAAGCGGTCGTACGGCTTCCTGGCGGACCGGCTCCCGGACGATCCCGGGCCGCCCGTCGCGTACGCCCCCGTGACCCCGCCCGCACGGCAGAACTGATCTCCCCCTGTCTTCCCCCACGCACCTCATGCGAAGTCCCGAAGAAACCCGAAAGGCGGTGGGAGCTGTGCGGCTCTCACGAAGAGGCCTGCTCCGCGCGGGCCTGGCCGGTACGGCCGCCACGGCGCTCGGCGGCCTGGCGTCCGGCTGTGCCGTTCCGACCGGCTCGACCGGCCGGAACATGGTCCTGTGGTACTGGAGCGGCGGTCTCAGCGACACGGTCGTCAAGAACGCCAAGGCGCGTTACGACAGCTCCGTGGACCTCGACGCCATCCAGATCGGCGGCCAGTACCGCTCGAAGCTCATCACCACCATCACCGGCCGGGCCCACATCCCCGACATCGCGGGGCTCAAGGGCGAGGACATGGCCGCCTATCTGCCGAACGCGGACCAGTTCATCGATCTGCGGACGCTGGGAGCCGAGAAGTACAAGGACCAGTACCTGTCCTGGAAGTGGGACCAGGGCATCGCCGACGACGGCACGATGGTCGGCTTCCCGATCGACTGCGGGCCGGTCGCGCACTACTACCAGTACGAGATCTTCCGCAGGGCGGGACTTCCCTACGAACCGGCCGACGTCTCCAAGGAGTTGAACACCTGGGAGCGGTTCTTCGACGCGGGTGAACAGCTCAGGAAGCGGATCCCGGGGACCATGCTCCTCACCGATGTGAACTCCGTCTTCGAGAACGTCGTGCAGCAGGGTTCCAAGCGGTACGTCGACAAGGACCGCCACTTCATCGGCGACCAGGAACATGTGCGCCGGGCCTGGGCGCTCGCCGTGGAGGCCAAACGGCGCGGGATCGTCTCGGATCTCGTCAGCGGCACCCCGGACCAGCTGTCGGCCAAGCAGGACGGCAAGCTGCCCAGCGAACTGGGCGCGTCCTGGGCGGCCTTCGACATCAAGAACGGTGTGCCGAAGGCCAAGGGCAGGTACCGGGTCGCCGACATGCCGGTGCGGCCCGCCAACAACGGCGGCTCGTTCCTGTCGATCACCAAGGCGTGCCGGGAGCCCGAGCAGGCCTTCGAGATCATCACCTGGATGCTCAACGCGGCCAACCAGGCACAGGGTTATGTCGACGCGGGCCTCTTCCCGTCCACGCCCGCCTCGTACGGCCTGAAGCAGATGCAGGAGCCGGACGAGTTCTTCGGCGGCCAGGTCACGACCGATGTCTTCGGGCCCGCCGCGCAGAAGATCGCCGTCGCCTACAACAGCCCGTTCGACGTCGCGCTCGGGCAGCCCATCAAGGACGAGATCAAGAACGTCGGCGTCCTCGGCAAGGACCCCAAGAAGGCCTGGAGTGACGCCATGAGCAAGTGCCGTCGCATCGCGAAGCACCTGGGGGTGAGCTACTGATGGCCGTCCTGGAGCAGACCCCGCCGGCGGTGGCACAGCCCTCGCCCACACAGCCCAAGAAGGGCTGGCGCAAGTACTGGCACCTCTACGCCGCGATCTCCCCCTTCTACCTGATCTTCCTCGGCTTCGGCCTGTTCCCGGTCGGCTTCTCGCTCTATCTGTCCCTCCACCGCTGGGACGGCCTCGGCTCGATGGAGTGGGCCGGGCTCTCGCAGTACCAGTACCTGCTGAGCGACAGCGACTTCTGGAACTCGATCGGCAACACGATCATCATCTGGGCGCTGGCCACCTTCCCCATGATCTTCCTGGCGATGGTCACGGCCGTGATGCTCAACTCGGCGGTCCGGTTCAAGGGCCTGTACCGCGTCGCGTACTTCCTGCCGAACGTCACCTCGGTCGTCGCGATCGCCATCGTCTTCGGCTCGATCTTCTCGACCAACTCCGGCCTGGTGAACGCCGTCTTCAACGCGGTGGGCCTCGACCAGGTGGCCTGGCTGAACACACCGTGGGGCATCAAGGTCACCATCGCGGCGCTGATGACCTGGCAGTGGACCGGCTACAACGCCATCATCTTCCTCGCCGGACTCCAGACCATCCCGAGCGACCTGTACGAGGCGGCGCGCATGGACGGTGCCGGCCCGGTCCAGACCTTCTTCCGGATCACGCTCCCGCTGCTGCGGCCCACCCTGCTGTTCGTGCTCGTCGTCTCCACGGTCACCGGCCTGCAGAGCTTCTCCGAACCGCAGGTCCTGCTCCAGACCTCGTCCAACGACTCGACGTTCGCGGGCGGTCCGGGCCACTCGGGCCAGACGATGGTCCTCTACTTCTTCCAGCAGACCTTCGACAACAACGACTTCGGGTACGGAGCCGCGGTGGCCTGGGGCATCTTCCTGGTCGTCGTGCTCTTCTCGATCATCAACTGGCGCCTCGTACAGCGCCGGGGCGAGTAGGAGGGGCCCATCATGTCTTCCATCAAGGGGTCCCGACGCAGAGGGATCGCGCTGCACCTGCCGCTGATCATCGGCACGCTGCTCTCGGCCTTCCCGTTCTACTGGGCCGTGATCATGTCGACGCACAGCTCGACGGAGATCTTCTCGTACCCGCCGAAACTGCTGCCGGGCACACACTTCCTGGAGAACGTCCGCAATCTCTTCGACGCCGTCGATTTCTTCGGGTCGATGTGGAACTCGCTGCTGGTCGCGGTGTCGGTGACCTTCCTGGTCCTGCTCTTCGACTCTTTGGCCGCCTTCGTCTTCGCCAAGTTCGAGTTCCCGGGCAAGAACCTGCTGTTCGGGCTGCTCATGGTCATCTTCATGGTGCCGGCGCAGCTGTCGGTCATCCCGCAGTTCGTCCTCATGGCGAAGATCGGCTGGATCGGCTCGATGACCGCGCTGATCGTGCCGGCCGCGGCCAACGCCTTCGGCATCTTCTGGATGCGCCAGTACATGAAGACGGCCATCCACGACGAGCTGCTCGACGCCTCCAAGCTCGACGGCGCGAACTTCCTGCGCCAGTACTGGCATGTGGCGCTGCCCGTGGTCCGCCCCGGCCTCGCCTTCCTCGGCATCTTCACCTTCATGGGCCAGTGGAACGACTTCGCCTGGCCCCTGATCGCCCTCACCAACCCGGACAATGTGACCCTCCAGGTCGCGCTGTCCCAGCTCAACGGCACCCACGGCACCACCGACTACGGCATCGTGATGACCGGCGCCCTGCTCGCCCTCATCCCGCTGCTGATCGTCTTCGCGATCGGCGCCCGCCAGATCATCGGCGACCTCGCGAAGGGAGCCGTACGCGGATGAACCCGCTGCTGGCTCTGCGCCCCTGGGAGACACCCGAGGTGACCTCCTGGGGGCGACTGCCCATGAACGCCGTCGACCGGCGCTCCGGAGCACTCCCCCTCGACGGCGACTGGCGCTTCCAGCTGCTGTCCACTCCGGACGCGCCGGTCGGCGGTGCCTGGTCGTCGTCGTACGTCCCCGGCGTCTGGACCATGCAGGGCACGGACGACCTGCCGCAGTACACCAACGTCCGTATGCCGTTCCCCGAGTTCCCGCCGCACTCCCCTCCGGCAAATCCGACGGGGGTGTACGAGCGTGAGGTGGACGTCCCCGCCGACTGGGCCGGGCGCCGGATCGTGCTCCAGGTCGGGGCCGCCGAGAGCGTGCTCCTGGTGCAGGTGGACGGGCGGCCCGTCGGTATCTCCAAGGACTCCCACCTGGCGGCCGAGTTCGAGCTGACGGGACTGGTGCGTGCCGGCGCGCGGGCCACCGTACGGCTGACCGTGGTGAAGTGGTCGGACGCCTCGCACATCGAGGACCAGGACCAGTGGTGGCACGGCGGGATCACACGGTCGGTGCTGCTGTACGCGACGGACCCGCTGCACCTCGCCGACGTGACCGTGCGGGCCGGGTACGGCGGCGATCTGCGCGTGGACTGCCGGGTGCGGGACGCGGGCGGTGCGCTGCCCGAGGGGTGGTATCTCACCGGCGAGCTGGACGGGCAGCCGCTCGCGCAGGACGCCGAGTTCGACCGGGCGAACGTGGACGACGAGCGGGTCTCCGACTTCCTCGGCGAGGCCCGGCTCCTTGCCACCGTCGCCGAGGTCCGTACCTGGAACGCGGAGACGCCCGAGTTGTACGACCTCACCGTCCGTCTGCACCGCGCGGACGGCACGGTCGCCGACACCTCCCGGCACCGGGTCGGCTTCCGGGACGTCGAGATCGTCGGCCGGGATCTGCTGGTGAACGGGGAGCGGGTGTTCATCCGGGGCGTCAACCGGCACGACTTCCACCCGCTGACCGGGCGGACGGTGTCGTACGACGACCTGCGCGCCGACCTCGTCCTGCTCAAGCGCTTCGGCTTCAACGCGATCCGCACCTCCCACTACCCGGGCGACCCGGCGCTGTACGACCTCGCCGACGAGCTCGGCTTCTACGTGGTGGACGAGGCGGACATCGAGTCCCACGACCACGCCCACGAGATCGCCGACGACCCGCGCTATCTGAACGCCTTCGTGGACCGTGTCTCCCGCATGGTGCTCCGCGACAAGAACCATCCGTCGGTGATCATCTGGTCGCTGGGCAACGAGTCCGACTACGGTGCCAACCATGACGCGGCGGCCGGCTGGGTGCGCCGGCACGACCCGACGCGGCCGATCCAGTACGAGGGGGCGGCCAAGCTCGACTGGGCGGCGACGGACGACGCCTCCGACATCGCCTGCCCCATGTACGCGCCCATCGAGGACTGCGTCGCGCACGCGCTCTCCGGCGAGCAGACCAGGCCGCTCATCCAGTGCGAGTACTCGCACGCCATGGGCAACAGCAACGGCACGCTGGCCGACCACTGGGCCGCCATCGAGGCCACCCCGGGTCTTCAGGGCGGGTTCATCTGGGAGTTCTGGGACCACGGAATTCTTCAGCGCGTGAGCGACGGAAGACCGGTCGGGCGTGGGGGCGCCGGACTCTACGACAACGGTGTCGCCGCGCCCGGGTACCGCTGGGCGTACGGCGGTGACTTCGGCGAGACGATCCACGACGGCGCGTTCATCGCGGACGGCGTGGTGTTTCCCGACCGCACGCCCAAGCCGGCGATGTACGAGCACCGGGAGATCGCGGCCCCGGTGCGCATCGAGGCCTACCGGCACGAGGGCATCGTCCTGACCAACCACCAGCACTTCCGGGGCTTCGACTGGCTGACGGCCGTATGGGAGCTGTCCCTTGCGGACGGCCGCACCCTGACCGCACCGGCCGAGCTGCCCGAGCTGTGCCCGGGTGAGACGGCGGCGGTGCCGCTGCCATTCGCGCTGCCGGAGGACGGCGGCGAGGCGTGGCTGACGCTGCGGGTGACGACGGCGCAGGACCTGCCGTGGGCGCCGCGTGGCACCGAGGTGTGTGTGCCGCAGGTACGGCTGCGCGGGCCCGCCACCGTCCAGGTCGCTCCGGTGGACCGTCGGGTCGAGGTGGACGGCGAGGGTCTCCTCGTCCACCCGCTGCTGGCGGTGGCGCCCACGCTCTCGCTGTGGCGGGCGCCCACCGACAACGATGAGCTCGGCGGCATGGCCGGGCACTGGCGGAGCTGGGGGCTCGACGCGCTGGTGCGCAAGGTCGTGTCGGTGCGCGAGGACTCCGGCCGGGTGAGCGTGGAGGCCGAGTACGCGGGCACGACCGGTGTCGTACGGCACCGGCAGGTGCTGACGCCCGTCGAGGGCGGCGTCCGCGTCGACGAGGAGGCCGAGCTGCCGGAGGCGTTCGACGACGTGGCGAGGGTCGGCACGGTCTTCGAGACGGTCGCCGGGCTCGATCTGCTGGAGTGGTTCGGGCAGGGGCCGTGGGAGTCGTATCCCGACCGCAGCGCGGGCGCGCCGGTCGGCCATCACTCCGTACCGGTCGATGAGTTGTTCACCCCGTATCTGCGCCCGCAGGAGAGCGGCGGTCGGCACGGCGTACGGCGGTTCACGCTGTCGGCGCCCGACGCCACCGGGCTCTCGGTCGCCCTGGACACGCCCCGCCAGGTCTCCGTGACCCGCTACCGGGCCGAGGACCTCGCCGCCGCCGACCACCACGACGAGCTGGTCCCGCGGCCCGGCTGTGTGGTCCACCTCGACGCCGCGCACCGCGGCCTCGGTACCGCCTCGTGCGGGCCCGACACCTCCCCTTCCTATCTCGTCGCGCCGGGCATCCACCGCTGGAGCTGGACCCTGCGCGTTCTCTGAACTCCCCCCACGCCTCCCCTCCCCGTCACCCTTCACGGAGCACACGTGTGTACTTCGCATGACCACGACCCGGGCGAGGCCGCGCAGGCCGGCGCCGGACGACGCAGTTTCCTGCGGGCCACGGCGCTGCTCGGTGCCGCCGCGACGGCCTCGGTCGCCGTCCCGGCGGTGGCCGAGGCCGCGCCCGCCGGCAACTGGCGGCCGGACGCCGACAGCCGCCGCTTCACGCTGGCCGTGATGCCCGACACCCAGTACCTCTTCGATGGGCCGAGCATCAACCCGGCGCCGATCGAGGCGTCCCTGCGGTATCTCCTGGAGCACGGCCGGGAGGACAACATCGTCTTCCTGTCCCACCTCGGCGACCTCACCGAGAACGGGGCGAAGGACGAGTTCGCGGCGATCGGCAAGGCGTTCGAGCTGCTCGACCGGCGCGGTGTCGGCTACAGCGTCCTCGCCGGCAACCACGACGTGAAGTCGTCCACGAACGACCAGCGCGGTGCGACGCCGTATCTGGACACGTTCGGCCCGGACCGCTTCCAGGGCAAGTCCACCTTCGGGGGCGCCTCTTCGGACGGGTACAACACCTACCACCTGTTCCGGGCGGCGGGCCGTGAGTGGATGGTGCTCGCGCTGGACTGGCGGCTGTCGGAGAACGGGTACGCCTGGGCGAAGGACGTGCTCGCCCGGCACCCGAAGACGCCGGTGGTCCTCACCACCCATGAACTGGTCGTCGGGGACGACGAGTTGTCGTCCTACGGGCAGCAGCTGTGGGACCAGCTGGTCAAGGACCACGACCAGATCTTCCTCACCCTCAACGGGCACTACTGGCCCGCGGGCCGGGCCACCCGCAAGAACGCGGCGGGCAACGACGTCCATCTGCATCTGACGAACTACCAGAACCGCTACTTCGGCGGCGCGGCGATGATCCGCCTCTACCACTTCGACCTGGACCGCAACGTCATCGACGTCGAGACGGTCTCCCCGTGGATCCTCGGCCGTGCCGCGAAGGGCCTCAACGAGCTGGAGCGGCAGGAGATCGAGCTCAGCGGCGACGCCGACCGGTTCTCCGTCGACATCGACTTCGCGGACCGCTTCTCCGGCTTCGCCCCGGTGCCGGCCCGCCCGGCGCGCCCCGCGTCGAAGATGCTGATCCGGGGCACGGCCGCCTACTGGCGCTTCGACTCCCCCGCCTCGGGCACGATCCGCGACCTGTCCGGCCACGGCAACGACCTCACCGTGGTCTCCGTGGGCGGCGGCACGCTCGGCTGGTCGGCCGACCACCACCCCGACCAGCCCGGTCACGGCAGCCTGGAGTTCACCGGCTTCAAGTCCCCGCTGAAGGGCGCGTATCTGCGCACGGTCGACGGCGCCCCGCTGAACCGGGCCACCTTCCGCGACGGTTACACCATCGAGGCGTTCTACCGGGTGCCCGCCGACTGGGACGCCTCGCACAACGCCTGGGCGGGCCTGGTCGGCCGTAGCGGGACGGGCGGCGCAGCCGGCAAGACCGAGGGCGACCCCGACGAGCCCCTCGCCACGCTCTCCCTGTCCGACGGGCCCGGCCCGCAGTGGGCGGTCCGGCCGCTCAACCAGCAGGGCATCGCCACCAACTGGGGCGACGAGACCGCGCGCGAGGAGTGGTGGCACGTCGCCGTCGTCAATGACGGACGGCACACCACGATGTACGCCCAGAGCTCCCCCGTGGCCCGCAATCCGCACGCCACCGCGATCGGCCTCACCACGGTCGGCCTGCCCTGGCTGCTCGGCGGCTACGAGTACGGCGGCAAGATCGACCAGATCCTGTACGGCCGCCTCGGCGACGTCCGGATCGTCGAACGGGCGCTGCCCGTCACGTCCTTCATGACCCACTGACGCCCTTTCGAGGATCACCATGACCGAGCAGCAACTGCCCACCTGGGCCGACCCGTCCGTCTCCCCCGCCGACCTCGATCCGCAGGGCGTGTCCCGGCGCGGACTCCTGCGCAGCGCGGGCCTCTTCGGTGCCGCGTTCGCCCTCGGGACCACCGCGACCCCGGCGCTCGCGGCCGACGACCGGCATCTCGGCGGCGACGACCCCCGCCTCGCCTACCTCGTCGGCGACCATCACATCCACACCGTCTACAGCCACGACGCCAAGTACACGTTCTCCCAGCTGGCCGCCGCGGGCGCCCGGTACGGCCTGGACTGGATGGTGTTCACCGAGCACTCCAACTTCGGGCACGCCGATTACGGCGCCGCCCTGGAGCACCGGGAGATCCTCAGGGCCCGCGCCGAGAACCCCCGTCAGCTGATCTTCCAGGGCCTGGAGTGGTACATCCCGGCCGCCGAGCACTGCACGGTCTTCGCCGCGCCCGGCCGCCACGAGGTGGACCTGCTCACGCAGTTCGAGAGCGCCTACGACGGCAAGCTCCTCGGCTACGACAAGGGCGGCCCGGCGGACGCGGACACCGCCCGCAACGAGGCCCACGCCGTCAAGGCCATCAAGTGGCTGGCCGAGCAGCGCCGCAAGGGCTATGTCGACGACGTCCTCGTCCTCGCCAACCACCCGCTGCGCCTCGGCATCGACTCCCCGCACGAGATGCGGGCCTGGCGGGACGCGGCCCCCGAGATCATGATCGGCATGGAGGGCGCGCCCGGCGCCCAGGGCGCGGCGATCCCCGGCTGGCGCGGGGCGACGTCGATGCGCGGCGAGTACGAGAACAAGCCGTCGGCGCAGTCCTGGCCGGGCTATCCGGCGGAGGCGTTCCTGACGTACGGCGGCTTCGACTGGGCGACGGCGACGGTCGGCGGTCTGTGGGACTCGATGCTGGCCGAGGGCAGGCTGTTCTCGATCACCACCAACTCCGACGCCCATCGCATCGTCTTCGACACCTGGAAGAACGGCGACTGGCCGGCGGGCCAGATCTTCGACAACACCGGCAAGCTCCCGGACCCGGTCAACACCGACACCCCGCAGCCGAGCAGCGACTTCTGGCCGGGCCAGTTCAGCCGCACCCACGTCGGTGTGACCCGCTACGGCTACCGCGCGGTGATGGCGGGCCTGCGCGCGGGCCGGGTCTGGCTGGACCACGGGCATCTGCTGGACGGCCTCGACGTACGCCTGAAGCGGGACTGCGACCACGGCCGCGGTGTCACGCTGGGCGGCCGGCTGCGGGTCCGCAAGGGCGAGAAGCTCACGCTGAACGTGACGGTGACGACGGCCTCCCGCCCCAACTCGCAGGGTGTCCTGCCCGAGTTGGCGCACGTGGATGTCATCCGAGGCGCGGTGCGCGGCCCGGTGGCGGACCGCGATGTCTGGCAGGCGCCCGACACCAGGGTCGTGGCGACGAAGGACGTGTCCGGCCGCAAGGGCACCTACACTCTGCGCATCCCGCTGACCGCCGGGGACAAGCCCTTCTACGTCCGGCTGCGCGGCAGCGACGGCCATCGCAACGGCGCCGGTTACCTCGGTGCCTCGATCGACCCGCACGGGCCGATCCCGCACGCGCCCGGGGACGGTGACCCGTGGGCGGATACGTGGTTCTATTCGAATCCCGTATTCGTCGATGTGGCAGGTGCCTGACTGATGAAGCGTCAACTGACCCTCGTAGCAGCCTTATTGAGCGCGCTCGCCCTGGGCGCGGGCACCGCGTCCGCGGCCGGTGACCCGGCCTGGGTGGAGTCCGGCACGGCGCACACCGACACCCTGGGCGGCGGGCAGGGGCTCGCCACCCGGGCGGACGGCTCGTTGCTGTACCGGGGCCTGGCGAGCATCCCGCTGGATCTGCGGTTCAAGGGCTGGAACCACATCGGTGACCCCGACATCGCCCGCGGCCACACCTTCGACGCCTACCAGGGCCCGGACACGGCCACGTCCAAGATGTTCGCGGTGACGACCCCGTCCGGGAAGCGCTACGAGTACGTCCATCAGCTCAACCCGGGCGAGAAGCTGAACAACTCCTTCGCCACCGTCTCGCCCGACGGCCAGTGGCTGGTGTCGGGCGAGTGGGGGGAGCAGCGAAGACTCCAGGTCTTCCCCGCTCCCCTGCTCAACCCGTCCACCCCGCAGACCGGCGGTGACCTGAAGGAGGCCTGGCAGATCACCCTGGACAAGCCGGTGCGCGACATCCAGGGCTGCGACTTCGTGACGGACACACGTCTGGTGTGCGCCTCGAACGACGCCACGGGGACGCTGTTCCCCGAGATCCGCCCGCTCCTCCAGGTCGACCTGCCGCGCAAGGTCGACGGCCAGCCGGTCACCGGCACGGTGAAGAGCCTGTTCGCCCTGCCCCAACGCAGCGTGTGCACGGGCACGTTCGAGACGGAGGGCGTCGACTTCGACGCCGGAAGCGGCACCCTGCGGGCGGAGATGATTCCGCCCGGCGTGTGCGCGGTGGCGACCGCCGTGTACTCCTACAAGCAGGGCTGAGGGGTCAGGCGTAGAACCGCGACAGGCTCTGCAGGACGGCGGCGGGCTTCCCGCCGCCGTCGATCTCTATGGTGCCGTCGACGGTGATCTGCACCCCGCCCGGCACGTCCTCGACCTCCGCCAGCCTCCCGGCCAGGCGGATGCGTGAGCCGACCTTGACCGGGGAGGGGAAACGCACCTTGTTCAGGCCGTAGTTGACCTTCGTGGTGACGCCCTGGACGTCGAGCAGTTCGGTGAACAGGGGGATGAAGAGGGAGAGCGTGAGATAGCCGTGGGCGATGGGAGCGCCGAAGGGGCCCTCGGCGGCCTTCTCCGGGTCGACGTGGATCCACTGGTGGTCGCCGGTGGCGTCGGCGAAGGTGTCGATGCGCTCCTGGGTGACCTCGATCCACTCGCTGGTGCCCAGGTCGCTTCCGGCCAGCTTCTTCAGTTCGTCGAGGCCGTTCACTGTGATGGTCATGTGGTTCCTTGGTTCTTGCCGTACCGGGTACGGACACGGGACTTGAGGAGCTTTCCGGAGGCGGTGCGCGGGAGTTCGTCCGCGAGGACCACCGATTTGGGGATCTTGTACTTGGCGAGCCGGCCGGCCAGGGAGGCGAGCACCTCGGCGGGATCCAGGACCGCGCCCTCGCGCGGGACCACGACCGCGCGCGGCACCTCGCCCCACTTGTCGTCGGGGACGCCGATGACCGCGCACTCGACGATGTCGGGGTGGGCGAGGAGGAGGTCCTCGATCTCGGCGGGGTAGATGTTCTCGCCGCCCGAGATGATCATGTCCTTGATGCGGTCGACGATGAAGACGTAGCCGTCCTCGTCGACGCGGGCCGCGTCGCCGGTGCGGAACCAGCCGTCGGCGAAGGCGGCGGCCGTCTCCTCGGGCAGTCCCCAGTAGCCGGACATCACGGCCGGGCCGCGCACCACCACCTCGCCGTTCTCGCCGGTGTCGACCGGTGTGAGGTCGGGCCGCAGAACCCGTACGTCGGCGAAGAAGTGCGGCACGCCTGCCGAGCCCGCTTTGCTGACGGAGTGCTCCCCGTCGAGGAAGCACACGCCGAGCGCCTCGGTCATGCCGTAGCCCTGAAGGAACGTCAGACCGCGCGCCTGGTACGCCTCGATGAGCGGCGTCGGCACCGGTGCGCCGCCGCAACTGAGCATGCGCAGGCTGGACAGGTCCGCCTCCGGCCAGCGCGGATGGCGGGCGAGCTGCTCGAACATCGCCGGCACCCCGAACATGTAGGTGATCCGGTGCTTTGCCACGAGGTCGAGGGTGTCACCCGGGTCGAATGCCTCGACCAGGACGCAGGTTCCCCCCTTCAGCAGCACGGGCAGCGTCAGCACGGTCAGGCCCGCGATGTGGAAGAGCGGCGCGGAGACCAGGGCCCGCTCGTCGGCGTGGAGGTCCTTGTCGATGAGGAAGTTGACCGCGTTCCAGGTCGCGTTGGCATGCGAGAGCATCGCGCCCTTGGGGCGGCCCGTCGTGCCGGAGGTGTACAGGATCAGGCAGGTGTCATCGGCGGCGACCGGCTCGTCGATGGGCTCGTCCGGCGCCTCGGCGAGTGTCGCCTCGTACTCGGCGCCGACCTCCAGGTACGTCCGGACGTCGGTGCTGCCGGGCAGCCCGGCGACGAGCCCCGTGTGTGAGGGGCCGTAGACGACGATCTTGGCGCCGGAGTCGGAGAGCTGGTACGCGATCTCGGGTCCGGCCAAGCGGGTGTTGAGGGGCACGAAAACCGCGCCGAGGGTGCCCGCCGCGAACAGCGTCTCCAGGAAGGAGGGGTGGTTGGGGCCGAGATAGGCGATACGGTCGCCGCGCCTGAGGCCCCGGGCGCGCAGCGCGTGGGCGAGCCGGGTGGTGCGTGTGTACAGCTCGGCGTAGCTGATGGCCGTGCCGCCATGGATCAGGGCGGTGCGGTGGGGTGTCTTGCGGGCCCGGCGTGCGGGCCATGACCCCAGTCCCTCGTTGCGCATGTCACGCCCCTTACGGTTTCGTCAGCCCGAGGAGCCGGGCCGCGTTCTCCTTGAGGATCTTCGGTCTGACCTCGTCCTTGATCGACAGCTTGGCGAAGTCGGCGAGCCAGCGGTCGGGGGTGAGGACGGGGAAGTCGGAGCCGAAGAGGACCTTGTCCTTCAGCAGTGTGTTCGCGTACTGCACCAGTTGGGGCGGGAAGTACTTCGGCGACCAGCCGGAGAGGTCGATATGGACGCCCGGCTTGTGGGTGGCGACCGCGAGGGCCTCGTCCTGCCAGGGGAAGGACGGGTGCGCCAGGATGATCTTCAGCTGGGGGAAGTCGGCGGCCACGTCGTCCACATGGAGCGGGTTGGAGTACTTGAGGCGGATCCCGCCGCCGCCCGGCACTCCCGCGCCGATGCCCGTCTGGCCGGTGTGGAACAGGGCGATGGTGCCCGTCTCCTCGATCACCTCGTAGAGGGCGTACGCCACCGAGCGGTCGTTGGGGAAGAAGCCCTGGACGCTGGGGTGGAACTTGAAGCCCTTCACCCCGTACTCCTCGACCAGGCGCCGCGCCTGCCTCACGCCCGCCTTCCCCCGGAAGGGGTCGATGGACGCGAAGGGGATGAGGACATCGGCGTTTGCTGCGGCGGCCTCGGCGACCTCCTCGTTCGGGACCGGTGCCGTGCCCGTCGCGGACTCGGCGTCGACCGTGAAGATGACGGCGGCCATCTTCCGCTCGCGGTAGTAGGCGGCGGTCTCCTCAAGGGTCGGCTTCCGCTTGCCCTCCACCTTGAAGTAGGCGGAGGAGGCGTCGTGCAGTTCGTCGTCCAGGGAGGAGTGGCCCTTGGAGGAGACCTCCGCGTGGGTGTGGACGTCGATCGCGACCAGCTCGTCCAGATCCATCACGCCTCCGGGAACTTGGGCGCCGGGACACCGACCGACTGGAGCTCGGCGCCGACCGAGGTGGGCCAGACGTCGGCCAGGGTGTCGGGGGTCCAGCCGCCGTCCGCGAAGGCCGCCGCGATCTCCTGCGGATGCGACCAGAGTGCCACCTTGTCGCCGCCGATGCCGATGGCCTGGCCGGTGATGCCGCGGGCCGCCTCGGAGGCGAGGAAGGGCACGAGGGCGGCGCAGTCCTCGGGGGTGCCGAAGCCCTCGCCCTTGCGCAGGAAGTCCGGGAACGGCTGCCCGTTCTTCAGGGCCTCGACGTACGGGGCGAAGGCGGGGATGGTCTCGGTCATCGCGGTCGCGGCGACCGGCACGATCGCGTTGACGGTGATGTTCGCGCGGCCCAGCTCCATCGACCAGGTGCGGGCGAAGGCGGCGATGCCGGCCTTGGCGGCGGAGTAGTTGGTCTGCCCGAAGTTGCCGCGCTGCCCGGCCGGGGAGCCGACCAGGATCAAGGTGCCGCCCTCGCCCTGCTCGCGCATACGGACGGCGGCGGCGCGGGCGCAGGTGAAGGTGCCCTTGAGATGGGTGGTGATCACCGCGTCGAAGTCGTCGTCGGTCATCTTCCACAGGACCCTGTCGCGCAGGATGCCCGCGTTGGTGACCAGGACGTCCAGCCGCCCGAACTCCTCGACCGCACGGGCGACGAGCCGGTCCGCGGCCTCGGTCGTGCCGACCGGGACGACCTCGGCGACGGCGGTGCCGCCCGCCTCGCGGATGGACTTCACGGCCGCCTCCGCCACGGCCTCGTCGACGTCGTTGACGACCACGGAGGCGCCATGGGCGGCCAGTGCGTGGGCGTAGGCGAGGCCGAGGCCCCGGCCGCTGCCGGTGACGACGGCGGCCTTGCCGGTGAGATCGATGCTGGGCACGGGCGGGTCCCTTCGAGGAGAGGTGCGCTGCGAGGTGCACTGCGAGAGGTGCACTGCGAGATCGAAGGTAAGAACAATAATTGTCGACGTCAATAGTTGTTGGCGAGGCACCTTTGCGTCATGCTGAGTGCTGTACGTACGCCCGCCCCACGCCGGGGCCTCGACCAGGGAGCCCGCCATCGCCAGCCGGCCGACGACGAACCCCGCACCGATCGACGCCGATGAACCGTGGATGCGGGCACTGCACGCGGACACGGGCTATCTGCTGTACCGCCTCGGTCTGCGCTCCGGCCAGCTGTTCAACTCCTTCCTCCAGGAGTCCGGCCTGCGGCTTCGGCACTACGCGGTGCTTCGCCTCCTCGCCACCACGCCGGGCGCGCTCCAGCGTGAGCTGAGCGCCTCGCTCGGCTACGACCCGAGTGCGATCGTCGGCCTCGTCGACGACCTGGAGAAGCTGGGCTTCGCCGAGCGGCGCCCCTCCCCCGACGACCGCCGCAGCCGGATCATCGTGCTCACCGACGGCGGCCGGGCCTTCCTGCGGGACACCGACGAGGCCGGACAGCGCGTCACCAATGAGCTGGTCGGCCCCCTGGACGCCACCGAACGCGAGCAGCTGCACGCGCTGCTCCAGAGAGTCGCCGAATCCGGACTGGCGTGACGGCATCCGATCCGCCCCCCGCGCGTTCCGCGCCCGACCGGCTGCTGTCGGTGCTCGGGGCCTTCGACCTGGAGCATCCGGCGCTGTCCCTGACGGACATCGGCCGGCGGGCCGGGCTGAGCCTGAGCACCGCGCACCGGCTGGTGGCCGCGCTCACCGAGTGGGGCGCGCTGGAGCGGGACGAGGCCGGGCTCTACCACGTCGGGCTACGGCTGTGGGAGCTCGCGGCACTCGCACCGCGCGGCCCGGCACTGCGGCAGATCGCGCTGCCCTATCTGGAGGACCTGTACGAGGCGACGCACGAAAACGTGCAGTTGGCGGTCCAGGACGGGCCCGAGGTCGTCTACATCGAGTGGCTGTCGGGACGGTCGGCGGTCGGCGTGCACATCCGCGTCGGCGCACGCTGGCCCCTGCACGCCACGGGCGTCGGGCTGGCCCTGCTCGCGCACACCGACCCGGAGTTCCAGGAGGAGTACTGCGCCGGCCCGCTTGCCTCCTTCACGCCGTACACCGTCACCGACCCGACCCGGCTGCGCCGCATGCTGGCCGACGTACGCCGCGCGGGGGTGGCGGTGAGCACCCGCCAGGTCACACCCGACGCCCTGTCCGTGGCGGCACCGGTACGGGGGCCGGGCGGGTCGGTGGTCGCGGCCGTGTCGGTGGTGGTACCGGAGGCGGAGGCCCAGGTGCCGGTGCTGGGGCCGGCGGTGAGGTTGGCGGCGCGGGGGATATCGCGGGGGTTGGGGTGGCGGCCGGAGAAGGGGACGTAGGGGCAGCGCCCCTGAGGGGCGCGGGGCTGTATCAAATTGCGGCTCCGCCGCGTGGGCGCGACAAGCCACAACGAGCCCGCAGCCGCCCAACACGACCCAGCCACCCTCCCCCTCCGGCGGATATCCCTCTCACCGGTGAGGCCGACGCACAACCCCCTCGCGATACTGAAAGGGCCGCCCCGAGGAGCCGCCCGTGTCCGCTCGTTCCTGGATCTCCCCCGTCGCCGAGCGCCTGCGCACGACCAACCCGTACGTCGTCGACTCGGCGCTCGCCGCGCTCGTGCTGTTCGCCGCCTCGCTCCAGTGGATCTTCCCCGACGAGGGCGACGACCGTCTGACCTGGCAGGGCTGGCTGATCGGCGCTGCCACGGCACTGCCGCTGGTGTGGCGGCGCAGAGCCCCCTTCGTCACCGCGTGCGCCGTGTCCGTCGCCACCCCCGTGCAGGCGATCTACCACGCCCCGCCACCCGACGTGATGTACGGCGGCATCGTCGTCCTGTACACGATCGCCACCCTCGGCAGGCCCTGGCAGCGGCGCGCGATGCTGGTCGGCTGGCTGGTCGGGGTCTCCCTCACGATGCTGCACAAGGAGGACCCGCAGCCCTTCGAGTACGCCTTCCACCTGCTGAGCGTGGTGTGCGCGTACGGCTTCGGCGTGCTCGCCCGGGTGCAGCGGGCGTACACCGCCGAGCTGGAGGACCGGGCCCACCGCCTGGAGCGGGAGCGGGCCGCCGACACCGCGCGGGCCATCGCGCAGGAGCGGTCCAGGATCGCCCGGGACATGCACGACGTCCTCGCGCACGCGGTGAGCCTGATGGTGGTGCAGGCCGAGGCCGGGCCGGTGGTGGTGCGCAGCGATCCGGCGCGCGCGGAGGCCGCGTTCGACGCGATCGCCGGTGCCGGGCGGGACGCGATGGCCCAGCTGCGGCGGATCCTCGGCGTGCTGAAGGAGCCGCGGGGCGACGGCGGTGCGTGGCGGCTGCCGCAGCCGGGCGTGGCCGAGTTGCCGGGCCTGGTCCGCCAGGTCGGCGAGTCCACGGGACTGCGCGTGGAGGTGCGCACCTCCGGCGCACCCCGTGCGCTGCCCCAGGACACCGAGGTCGCCGCCTTCCGTGTGATCCAGGAGGCCCTCACCAACACCGTCAAGCATGCCCGGGCCTCCTCCGCTACCGTCGAACTCGACTGGACGGAGGACGAGTTGACACTGACGGTCACGGACGACGGGCAGGGCCCGGGTTCCGGTCACGGCGGCCACGGGCTCATCGGCATCCGGGAGCGGGCCGCGGCCTGCGGGGGAAGCGCGCGGGCCGGGCGCGGACCGGAGGGCGGTTTCCAGGTGGTCGTACGGCTCCCCGCGGCCGTCGACCGGGAGGCGGCCCTCGGATGAGCATCCGGGTGGTGGTCGCCGACGACCAGGAACTGGTGCGGGCCGGCTTCAGCATGATCCTGGAGGCGCAGGCCGACATCGAGGTGGTCGCGGAGGCCGGCGACGGCGCCGACGCGGTCGCCGCGGTGCAGCGGCACACGCCCGACGTGCTGCTCCTCGACATCCGGATGCCGGTCATGGACGGTCTGGAGGCGGCCCGGCGGGTGTGCGGGCAGTCGAGCTGCAAGGTGGTCATGCTGACCACGTTCGACCTGGACGAGTACGTGTACGACGCGCTGTGCGCGGGCGCCAGCGGCTTCCTGCTCAAGGACGTACGGCGCGACGACCTCGTGCACGCCGTGCGGGTCGTGGCCGCCGGGGACTCGCTGCTCGCACCGACGGTGACCCGGCGGCTGGTCGCGGACATCGTGCGGCGCCGCCGCGAGGAGGCCGCCGCCGAGGCCACCCCGCAGCGCCTGGACGTCCTGACCGCGCGTGAGGTGGAGACGCTGCGGCTGCTGGCGCGCGGGCTGTCCAACTCCGAGATCGCCACAACCCTGTTCGTCAGCGAGCACACGGTGAAGACCCATGTCAGCAATGTGCTGGGCAAGCTCGCTCTGAGGGACCGGGTGCAGGCGGTGATCTGCGCCTACGAGACGGGCCTCGTGACCCCGGGATCCCCCTAGCGAGTGAGATCCGGGCGCTCCTCCCCCGTGCGACGGAGGCCCGCAAACCGCTCCCACCGGCGATCCGGTGACCACCCCCACGGCGCGAGTCTGAGGGCGATGGCAACCGACCGTCCTGCCGGGAGGGACCGTGCTCACCACGCTCGCCCGGGCGGCTACCCGCCGCCCGCTCACCGTCATCGTCCTGTGGGTGCTCTTCCTGCTGCTCGGCTTCGGCCTCGGCACGGGCGTCTTCAGCCGCCTCTCCGACAATGTGGCCGACATCCCGGGCACCGAGTCCGAGGCCGCCGCGCAGTACCTCGACCGCTCCGACCCCGCCGGGGAGTCGATCACCGGCGTCGTCGAGAGCACCGCCGTCTCCGACCCCGCGCTGCGGGCCCAGGTCGAGCGGGCCGTCGCCGACGTGCGGGCCCTCGACGGGGTGGCCGCCGTGCCCGACCCGTACGCCACTCCTGGCCTCACCGCCGAGGACGGGCGGGCCCTGATCATCCCCGTCACCCTCGAAGGCGGGCTCGACGACACCGCCGAGGAGGACGCCGTGAACGCGGCGGCCGAGCGGATCCGGCAGATCGACGCGCCCGAAGTGCGGGTCAGCGGCGGCCCGTTGCTGGGCACGCAGATCGGTGAGCGGGCTCAGGAGGACGTCCGGAACGCGGAGTTGATCTCCCTGCCGGTCGTGCTGGCCCTGCTGCTCGTGGTGTTCGGCGGGCTGCGCGCGGCGGCGCTGCCCCTGGTGATCGCGGTCAGCGGGATCGCGGGGGCGTTCCTCGCGCTGTTCCTGTTCAGCGAGGTCACCGACATCTCCGTGTACGCGATCCAGGTGACCACGATGCTGGGACTCGGACTCGCCGTGGACTACGGCCTGTTGATGGTGGTCCGCTTCCGTGAGGAGCGCCGGAGCACCGAGGACGTGGTGGAGGCGGTGCACCGTACGGTCGCGGCGGCCGGCCGGACCGTGCTGTTCTCCGGGCTCACGGTCGCGGTCAGTCTGACCGGGCTGCTGGTGTTCCCGAGCGTGTTCCTGCGGAGCATGGGCCTTGCCGTGGCGGCCGTGGTGGTCGTCGACATGCTGGCCGCGCTCACACTGCTGCCGGCGCTCCTGGCGAGGTTCGGGGGGAGGATCGCCCCGGCGAAGGTCCGTCCGGGGCGCGAGGAGGGCCACGTCTTCGCCCGCCTGGCCCGCTTCTCGGCCCGCCGCCGGGTCGCCGTGGTGGCCACCGTCGTACCGGTCCTGCTGGTCCTGGCACTGCCCGTCACCGGCATGACCATCAACCTCGGCGACGCCAAGCAACTGCCGTCGAGCACCGAGGCACGGCAGCTGTACGACACCCTCGACGCGCACTTCCCGCCGGGCACCGGCGTCTCCCCGATCACCGTCGTGCTGAAGCCGGGCGCGCAGACGGGGACCGTCGACCGGATCCGTGCCCTGTCCCCGGCGGTCGAGTCCCACCCGTTGCCCGGCGGGACGACGGTCCTCCGCGTCCGGCCACCGGGCAGCGTGGACGGCCCGGAGGCCACCGCCCTGGTCGAGCGGATACGGGACGTCCGCGGCGACGAGCCGATCGAGGTCACCGGTCCTGCCGCCCGCCTGGTCGACTTCCGGGAGATGCTCGCCGAACGGGCGCCCTGGGCCGCGGTCACCGTCCTGGCCGGCATCTTCGCCCTGCTCTTCGCCTTCACCGGCTCCCTGCTGATCCCGCTGCGCACCATCCTCACCACGCTGCTCAGCCTGGGCGCCGCGCTCGGCGTCGTGGTGTGGGTCTTCCAGGACGGGCACCTGGCCGGGCTGCTCGGCGGCGAGGGCCTGGACGCGCTGAGCCTGACCGCGCCGCCGCTGATCGTGGCGATCGCCTTCGGACTGGCCATGGACTACGAGCTGTTCATCCTGGCCCGGATGCGCGAGGCACGGCAGCGTACCGGCGACGACCAGGAGGCCGTGGTCACCGGACTGCGCCGCTCCGGGCGCGTGGTCACCTGCGCGGCACTGCTCCTCGCGGTGGTGTTCGGCGCCTTCATGACGGGCGGCTTCGCACCGATCCTCCAGATCGGCCTGGGCCTGACCCTCGCGGTGCTGATCGACGCGACGGTCGTACGCATGCTGCTGGTCCCGGCGACGATGTCGCTGCTCGGCCGCCGCGCCTGGTGGGCACCGACGGCGCTGCGCCGGGCGCACGACCGGTTCGGGCTGCGGGAGGAGACACCGACACCCGCGCCCCGCGTGACGACGAAGGCCTGACGCCTCCGGAACTCAGGCACCGGCACCTCACCCGTGCCGGTGCCTAGAGGCGCACGGTCATCTCCACGGCCACGTCGTCACCCGACCCGAGCCGCCCCCGCACCGCCTTCTTCAACGGCAGCAGATACCCGCCGTCCTTGGGGAAGAGCGACGTCTCGAAGGCCACCTCGCCGATCCTCGCCTCGACCGGGATCACTCCCCACCCGTAGGTCGCCATCGCCGCCACCTCCCGGATGTCGGCGGACTCCTCGTCCGGCACCCGGACGAAGTAGTACGGCGCCGGGCCGCGCCATTCGATCACCGCGCCGGTGAAGACGAGTTCCATGCGGTCGGGGTCCCTTCTCCCATGCTCACGTCTTCATAGGGTGAACTTGTGCGTGACGCAAGGGATTTCTCTGCTTCACCTCTTGACGGCCGGAACGGCGAAGAGCACATTGGCGACACTTTGAGAGCGCTCTCAGACGTACTCCCCACTCCGTACACCGAGAGGCAGCACCCCATGAGCGACCCCTCCGGCATACATCGCAGACGCCGCTCCCCACGGCGTGCGCTGCTCGCCGTGCTCGGCACGCTCGGTCTGATGGCCGCCGTCGCCGCCCCGTCCGCGAACGCCTCCGCGCCGCCGCCCCCGTCCGGCTGGACCCAGGTCTTCCTGGACGACTTCAACGGCGCCGCGAACACCGGCGTGAACACCTCCAACTGGCAGTACGACATCGGCACCTCGTATCCCGGCGGCCCCGCCAACTGGGGCACCGGCGAGGTCGAGACGATGACGAACAGCACCGACAACGTCTCGCTCGACGGCAACGGCAACCTCCGCATCACCCCGTTGCGGGACTCCGCCGGCCGCTGGACCTCGGGCCGGATCGAGACCGTGCGCACCGACTTCCAGCCCCCGGCGGGCGGCAAGCTGCGCATCGAGGGCCGTATCCAGATGCCCAACGTCACCGGCACCGCCGCCGAGGGCTACTGGCCGGCCTTCTGGACGCTGGGCGCGCCCTATCGCGGCAACTACCAGAACTGGCCGAGCGTCGGCGAGCTGGACATCATGGAGAACGTCCAGGGCATGAACCGGGTGTGGGCCACGATGCACTGCGGCACCAACCCGGGCGGCCCGTGCAACGAGACCACCGGACTAGGCAATTACACGGCGTGCCCGGGCTCGACATGCCAGTCGGGCTTCCACACCTACACGATGGAGTG
This sequence comes from Streptomyces lanatus, assembly GCF_014655715.1. GTDB lineage: Bacteria > Actinomycetota > Actinomycetes > Streptomycetales > Streptomycetaceae > Streptomyces > Streptomyces lanatus. The sequence continues at coordinate 249,876 of NZ_BNBM01000001.1, forward strand.
GGACCGCTCGGTGAGCCCCGAGACGATCCGCTTCTACGTCGACGGCACCCAGTTCCACTCGGTCAACGCGGGCCAGATGGACGCGGCGACCTGGTCCAACGCCACCAACCACGGCTTCTTCATCATCCTGAACGTGGCGATGGGCGGCGCCTTCCCGGACGCCCTCGGCGGCGGCCTGGACGGCGACACCCAGCCCGGCCGTCCGATGGTCGTGGACTATGTCCAGGTGCTGTCCAGTGGGAGCGGTACCACGCCCCCGCCGACAGGCAACCGTGACGCCTACAGCGCCATCCAGGCCGAGTCCTACGACGGCCAGGGCGGCGTGAGCACCGAGTCCACCGCCGACTCGGGTGGCGGACAGAACATCGGTGCCGTCGCCAACGGCGACTGGGCGCTGTACCGGGGTGTCGACTTCGGTTCCGCCGCGGCCACCCAGTTCGTCGCCCGGGTGGCGAGCGGTGCGGCGGGCGGCGTCAGCGGTCTGGTGGAGGTGCGCCTGGACAGCCGTACCAACGCGCCGGTTGGCAGTTTCGCGGTGGGCAACACGGGTGGCTGGCAGTCGTGGCGGACGATCCCGGCGAACATCAGCGGGGTGACCGGCACGCACGACGTGTATCTCACCTTCACCAGCGGCCAGCCCGCGGACTTCGTGAACGTGAACTGGTTCAACTTCGGTCGCTAAGTGCTCCACTGGTGGGGGCCGCACGCCGCAAGGGTGCGGCCCCCGCCTTCGGTGCGTTCAGCGGCGGCGCCGGAGTGCCTGGACCGCCTTCGGGAGGGCGATGCCGAGGACGAGGGCGGCAAGGGGGAGGCCGATCTGGCCCCAGGTGCCCCAGCCGGTCCGGATGGGCCGGTAGGCGGTGACGCCGTCCTTGATCTCGATGTAGCCGACGGGCTTGGCCTCGACCCCTCCCCCGCCTCCTCCGCCGTCCCCGACCTTGACACCCTCTGCCGTGCGCCCCGCCCCGCCGCCGAAGCCGAAGCCGACCTTGGCGACCGGGATGACGGTGATGCCGTCCGCCGTGACGGGTTCGCCGTAGACAGCGGTGACCGAGGCGCGGCCGCCGAGCTTTTCGGCGAGGCGTTCCACCAGGGTGACGGAGGCATTGGCCGCCGCGATGTCGGTGTCCGGCGGGGACACGGGCATGTGGTCCTCTTTGCCTTCGTTCTTGTCTTCTGCTTTTTCTTCGTGGGCGGTCATGCTGGTTTCGTAGGCATACGGGAACCCCCTGTCAAGGCGCCCCGCCGCCACGTCCTATTCCTCCGGCTCCCAGGCCTCGAGCAGGTCGAAGTGGCGTCGGTCGCCGTCGACTTTCAGGGAGTCCACCGGAATACGGCTGTACAGCGCGAGGACCAGCTCACCGGCCGTGCCCCGGACCGAGGTCGAGGCGGCGGCAGCGGCGTCCGGCGTGGTGAGACGGGTGGAGTGTGCGCCCTCCGCGGAGAGCGAGAGGCGCCAGGAGTGGCCCTCGGTGGCGTGGAAGTCGATGACCGCGGGCTCGTGCGGCCAGGGGCTCGGCGTCGCGACGCAGGTGGTCAGGAACTCGTCGACACCGTCGAGGGCCGCCTCGTCCGGCAGCGGCTGCGGAGCGCCCACGGTGATCTGGGCGTCGTAGGTGTGCACCACGACCTCCTGGACCTGATGCCGGGCGACGGCACCGGAGTTCTGCGGCGACTCCGAGGCACCCCACCAGGTCCAGCAACCGCGATCCGGACCGGCCTCGCGCAGCGCGCTCAGCAACAGCGCCGTCGCCTCGGCGGACCATGCCAGCAGGGCCTCGCGCTCCCTGGGCGCGGCCGGGGCGTCCTCCGGGGCGGTCCCGGCCGGCCGAGCGTCGGCGGGCCCCGCGGCGACCGTGGCGGCCCAGCGGCGGTGCACCCCGCCCAGATGGTGCGCCAGGTCGAGCAGCGTCCACTCGGGGCAGGTCGGCACCGGCGCATCGAGGCTGGGCGCGGAGGAGACCGCGGCCCGGAACGCGACCGACCGCTCGTCGATCAGCTCCAGCAGGAAAGGGAACTCAAGTATCTTCGCCACGCAGGATGTTTACCATCACGCCCGGACGACCGCCGTTGATTTTTCACCGCCGGCACGGCCTGGTGTGTGTGTTGGCCCGCAGGGAGCAGGCTTCCGAGAGCCCCTGCCTCGACGTCATGGCCTCGCTCTCGCCACCGCCCGTTGACCTACCCCACGCCGGTCAACGAAGCTCCGCCCGGAACGCCGCCGGCGTCATCTCCGTGTGCTGGTGAAAGAACTTGGAGAAGTTCGCCGCGTCCGGAAATCCGACCGCCACTCCGATCCGGCCGATCGGCATGTCGGTGTGGGCGAGGAGTCGCTTCGCCTCCAGAATCACGCGCTTGTCGATGAAGCCCTTGGGCGTGAGCCCGGTCGCGGCGCGGACCGCGCGGACGAGGGTGCGCCGCGAGTATCCGAGTTGATCGGCGTAGGCGCTGACGCTGTGGTTGACGGCGAACCCCTTCTCCACCGCATCCCGGAAGAGCGTGAACGTCGTGTCCCCCTGCTGCCGCGCGGCCTCCGCCGAACTCGCCGCGAGATGGGCCAGCCGCAGCAGGAACGCCGTGAGCGAATGCCGCAGCACCGCCGTGTGCAGGCTCAGCGGCAGGGTGGTCGTGTCCTCGTACTCACGCTGGAGCTGGGCCAGCGCCGAGCGCAGAGCGGTGAGCCGGGCGTCGTCGGGGTGGAGCAGGGGCGGAAGGTCGTAGCGGTAGAGGCCGGTCGCCTCCACCGTGGCACGAGGCAGGAAGCCGGGCTGCATGGTCAGGACGGTGCCCCGGTAGCCGCCGGTCCCCGAGAAACGGTGGACCTGACCCGGCCGGATCCACAGCACGTCACCCGCGTTCGCCTCGTACTCGGCGAAGTCGATCATGTGGCGTACGGGGCCCTCGTCGAAGAGCATCACGATGTGGAAGTCGATGCGGTGCACACGCTCCAGCGGCGCGTCGGCGGCGTGCCAGGTGCGTCCCGCGCCCATCTGGCCGACCTGCATCCCGACGCCCAGGACGCTCAGATCGACCGGGAACGGGAACGTCCGTATCCCGTCGCCGGATTCAGCGCTCACGTCCGTCATATCCGCCATGTCCGTCTCATGCAGTCTCAGTCGCGCAGGCACCCCGCTCAGCCGTGCGCGGCACTCCTCGCGGTGTCCCACTTTCACCACAGCCTGACACACGGCGACCTTCCTTCTCAAAAGTCAGACTTTTACTTTTGAACGCGTTGGACCAGCTACTTCGCTCCGATCGAGGACTTTTTGAAGATGAGCACGCAGACCCCGGACAGTTTCGAATGGACCGAACTCGACCGGCGTGCCGTCGACACGGCCCGCCTCCTCGCGGCCGATGCCGTACAGCAGGTCGGCAACGGCCACCCGGGCACCGCGATGAGCCTTGCCCCGGCCGCGTACACGCTCTTTCAGAAGGTGATGCGGCACGACCCCGCCGACCCCGAGTGGACGGGCCGGGACCGTTTCGTCCTCTCCCCCGGGCACACCTCGCTGACCCTCTACACCCAGCTCTTCCTCGCCGGGTACGAGCTGGAGCTCGACGACCTCAAGTCGTTCCGGACGCAGGGGTCGAAGACGCCGGGCCACCCCGAGTACGGGCACACGGCAGGGGTCGAGACGACGACCGGCCCGCTCGGCCAGGGTGTCGCCAACGCCGTCGGCATGGCGATGGCCGCCCGCTACGAGCGCGGTCTGTTCGACCCGGAGGCTCCCGAGGGCGAGTCCCCGTTCGACCACACCATCTGGGCGATCGTCTCCGACGGCGACCTCGAAGAGGGCGTCTCCGCCGAAGCCTCCTCCCTCGCCGGGCACCAGAAGCTCGGCAACCTCGTCTTCCTCTACGACGACAACCACATCTCCATCGAGGGCGACACCGCGACCGCGTTCTCCGAGGACGTGCTGAAGCGCTACGAGGCGTACGGCTGGCACGTCCAGCGGATCGAGCCCGCGCTCGGCGGTGACATCGACGTGGCCGAGCTGTACGCGGCGCTCAAGGCGGCGCAGGCCGAGACCGAGCGCCCCTCGATCATCGCGATGCGCACCATCATCGCGTGGCCCGCCCCCAACGCGCAGAACACCGAGACCTCCCACGGCTCCGCCCTCGGCGCCGACGAGATCGCCGCCACCAAGCGCATCCTCGGCTTCGACCCCGAGCAGTCCTTCGAGGTCGCCGACGAGGTCCTCGCCCACTCCCGCCGCACCCTGGACCGGGGCGCCGAGGCACACGCCGCCTGGGACAAGCGGCTCGGCGCCTGGCGCGCCGCCGACCCCGAGCGCGCCAAGCTGTTCGACCGCGTCGTCGCCGGTCAGCTGCCCGAGGGCTGGGAGTCCGCGCTCCCGGTCTTCGAGGAAGGCAAAGCCGTCGCCACACGCGCCGCTTCCGGCAAGGTGCTCCAGGCGCTCGGCGCGATCGTCCCCGAGCTGTGGGGCGGGTCCGCCGACCTCGCCGGGTCCAACAACACCACCATCGACAAGACGAGTTCGTTCCTGCCCAAGGGCAACCCGCTGCCCGAGGCCGACCCCTACGGCCGTACCGTCCACTTCGGGATCCGTGAGTTCTCGATGGCCGCGGAGATGAACGGGATCGCCCTGCACGGCAACACCCGTATCTACGGCGGCACCTTCCTGGTGTTCTCCGACTACATGCGCAACGCCGTGCGCATGTCCGCGCTGATGCAGCTGCCGGTGACGTACGTCTGGACGCATGACTCCATCGGGCTCGGCGAGGACGGTCCGACGCATCAGCCGGTCGAGCATCTGGCGTCACTGCGGGCCATCCCGGGCCTGAACATCGTGCGGCCCGCCGACGCCAACGAGACGGCGATCGCCTGGGCCGAGATCCTGCGCCGGCACTCCACCGAACCGGCCCCGCACGGCCTCGCGCTCACCCGCCAGGGCGTGCCGACGTACGCGCCCAACTCCGATGCGGCGAAGGGTGGTTACGTACTCCAGGACTCGTCCACCGGGACCCCGGACGTCGTCCTCATCGCCACCGGTTCCGAGGTCCAACTCGCCGTCGCCGCACGGGAGTTGCTGGAAGCCGAGGGGATCGGTACCCGGGTGGTGTCGATGCCGTCCGTGGAGTGGTTCGAGGAGCAGTCGCGCGAGTACCGCGAGAGCGTACTGCCGCCGGCCGTGAAGGCGCGGGTCGCGGTCGAGGCCGGGATCGGGCTGACCTGGTACCGGTTCGTGGGCGACGCCGGACGCATCGTCTCCCTGGAGCACTTCGGCGCCTCCGCCGATGCGAAGACCCTGTTCGCGGAGTACGGCTTCACGCCCGACCGTGTGGCCGCGGCCGCCCGGGAATCCCTTGCCGCCGCCCGCGGTTGATCCAAACGCCTGAAAGAAGTTGATCACTGTGACCACCGAAGCGACCGCCACCACGGACACGCTGAAGCGCCTCTCCGACGAAGGCGTCTCGATCTGGCTGGACGACCTCTCCCGCAAGCGGATCGAGTCCGGCAACCTCGCCGAGCTCATCGCGAGCAGGCACATCGTCGGCGTCACCACCAACCCCTCCATCTTCCAGGCCGCCATCGGCTCCGGTGAGGGCTACGAGGAGCAGCTCGCCGACCTGGCTGCGCGGGGCGTCACGGTCGACGAGGCCGTGCGGATGATGACCACCGCCGATGTGCGGGCCGCCGCCGACATCCTGCGGCCCGTGTACGACGCCACCGGCGGGCGGGACGGCCGGGTCTCCATCGAGGTCGACCCGCGGCTCGCGCACCGAACGGCGGCCACGATCGCCGAGGCCAAGCAGCTGGCCTGGCTGGTCGACCGGCCCAACGTGATGATCAAGATCCCGGCGACGAAGGCGGGCCTCCCGGCGATCACCGAGGTCATCGGCCTCGGCATCAGCGTCAATGTCACGCTGATCTTCTCCCTGGAGCGCTACCGCGAGGTCATGGACGCCTACCTGGCCGGCCTGGAGAAGGCCGCCGCGAACGGCCTCGACCTGTCCGGCATCCACTCCGTGGCCTCCTTCTTCGTCTCCCGCGTCGACTCCGAGATCGACAAGCGGCTGGCGGCGATCGGCACGGACGACGCCCTCGCGCTCAAGGGCAGGGCCGCGCTCGCCAACGCCCGGCTCGCCTATGAGGCGTACGAAGATGGGTTCGGCTCTGCCGACAATTCAACACGCAGCGGTGAGCGCTGGACCGCCCTCACCGGCGCCCGCGCCAACAAGCAGCGCCCCCTGTGGGCCTCGACCGGCGTGAAGGACCCGGCCTACAAGCCCACCCTGTACGTGGACGAACTGGTCGCCCCCGGCACCGTCAACACGATGCCCGAGGCCACCCTCGACGCCACCGCCGACCGGGGCGAGATCACCGGCGACACGGTGACCGGCGGCTATGCGCAGGCCCGTGCCGACCTGGCCGCCGTGGAGGCGCTGGGCATCTCCTACGACGAGGTGGTCACCCGGTTGGAGGACGAGGGCGTCGCCAAGTTCGAGGTGGCGTGGCAGGACCTGTTGGACGCCGTCAAGAAGTCGCTCGGGAGCAAGGGCAGCAAGGGCAGCAAGGGAGCTGACGCGGAATGACCTCCTCCGACTGGGACTGGGACTGGGACAACCCGCTGCGTGACGCGCGGGACCGCCGGCTCCCCCGTATCGCAGGACCGTCCGGGCTCGTCATCTTCGGGGTCACGGGCGACCTGTCCCGCAAGAAGCTGATGCCGGCCGTGTACGACCTCGCCAACCGCGGCATGCTGCCGCCGGGCTTCTCGCTGGTCGGGTTCGCCCGCCGGGACTGGGAGGACGAGGACTTCGCGCAGATCGTGCACGACTCGGTGCGCGAGCAAGCCCGTACCGAGTTCCGCGAGGAGGTCTGGCAGCAGCTGTCGGAAGGCATGCGGTTCATCCCCGGTGACTTCGACGACGACACGGCGTTCGACCGGCTGCGCCAGACCGTGGAGGAGCTGGACAAGGCGCGCGGCACCAGCGGCAACTACGCCTTCTACCTCTCCGTACCGCCGAAGTTCTTCCCGAAGGTCGTGCAGCAGCTGAAGAAGCACGGTCTGGCGGACGCCCCGGAGGGGTCGTGGCGGCGGGCGGTCATCGAGAAGCCGTTCGGGCGGGATCTGACGAGCGCGCGGGAGCTGAACGCGATCGTGCACGATGTGTTCGACCCGGAGCAGGTCTTCCGGATCGACCACTATCTGGGCAAGGAGACCGTCCAGAACATCCTGGCGCTGCGCTTCGCCAACCAGATGTTCGAGCCGATCTGGAACCGGTCGTATGTCGACCATGTGCAGATCACGATGGCCGAGGACATCGGCATCGGCGGCCGGGCCGGCTACTACGACGGCATCGGCGCCGCCCGTGACGTCATCCAGAACCACCTCCTGCAGCTGATGGCGCTCACCGCCATGGAGGAGCCCGCCGCCTTCGACGCAGCCTCGCTGCTCACCGAGAAGCTGAAGGTGCTCAGGGCCGTCAAGCTGCCCGAGGACCTCGGCGCGCACACCGTGCGCGGGCAGTACGCGGGGGCCTGGCAGGGCGGCGAGAAGGTGCCCGGGTATCTCGACGAGGACGGCATCGACCCGGAGTCGAGGACCGACACCTACGCCGCCGTCAGGCTGAACGTCGACAACCGGCGCTGGGCGGGCGTGCCGTTCTATCTGCGCGCCGGCAAGCGGCTCGGGCGGCGGGTCACCGAGATCGCGGTGGTCTTCCAGCGGGCCCCGCACTCGCCGTTCGACTCGACCGCCACCGAGGAGCTCGGGCAGAACGCGATCGTCATCCGGGTCCAGCCGGACGAGGGCATGACGGTGCGGTTCGGCTCCAAGGTGCCGGGCACCTCGATGGAGATCCGGGACGTGACGATGGACTTCGCGTACGGCGAGTCCTTCACGGAGTCCTCGCCCGAGGCGTACGAGCGGCTCATCCTGGATGTGCTCCTTGGAGACGCCAATTTGTTCCCCCGTCACCAGGAAGTGGAAGAGTCCTGGAAGATCCTCGACCCCATCGAGGAGTACTGGGACACACACGGCAGGCCGGCGCGGTACGCGTCCGGGAGCTGGGGACCCGAGGAAGCCGACGAGATGCTCGCACGAGACGGACGGAGCTGGCGCAGGCCATGAAGATCGACCTGAGCGACACCACGGCAAGCAAGATCAACAAGGCGTTGGTGCAGGGCCGCCGCGCGATCGGCACGCCGGCCGTGGGCATGGTCCTGACGATGGTCATCGTCACGGACGAGGAGAACGCCTACGACGCGATCAAGGCGGCCGAGGAGGCGTCGCACGAGCACCCGGCGCGCACCCTGGTCGTCATCAAGCGGCACGCCCGCACCCCGCGCGACCGCACCCGTTCCCACCTCGACGCCGAGGTCCGGGTGGGCGCCGACGCGGGCACCGGCGAGACGGTCGTGCTGCGCATGTACGGCGAGGTGTCCGACCACGCCGACTCGGTGGTGCTGCCGCTGCTGCTGCCGGACGCGCCGGTCGTGGTGTGGTGGCCGGTGGACGCGCCGGAGAACCCGGCGAAGGACCCGCTGGGCGCGCTGGCCCAGCGCCGGATCACCGACCTGTACGCCACCGAGACCCCGCTGGCCGACCTGGAGGTGCGCGCCCGGTCCTACGCGCCCGGCGACACCGACCTCGCCTGGACCAGGCTCACCCCGTGGCGCTCGATGCTGGCCGCGGCCCTGGACCAGGCCCGCACCCAGATCATCTCGGGGGCCGTGGAGGCGGAGGCCGACAATCCGGCCGCCGAGCTGCTGGCGCGCTGGCTGGAGGCGCGGCTGAACGTGACGATCGACCGCGTGGTCACGGCGGGTCCCGTCGTCACCGCGGTCCGCCTCGGCACCGCCGACGGCGAGATCGTCATCGACCGTCCCGAGGGCCCGCTGGCCACGCTGTCCCTGCCGGGCCAGCCGTCGCGCACCCTCGCGCTGAAGGTCCGCACCACCTCCGAACTCATCGCCGAGGAGCTGCGGCGCCTCGACCAGGACGAGATGTACGCCATCGCCCTGCGGGGCGAGGCCGCCAAGGAGACGCCCTCCCATGTCTGAGACCCCCCGGCTCACCCGGCGCCCCGAGTGGACGGCGCTTGAGGACCACCGCGCGGACGCGTTCCAGCGCCCGCGGCTGCGTGAGCTGTTCGCGGCCGACCCCACCCGCGCCGAGCGCTATGTGGTGCGCGTGGGCGATCTGCGGATCGACTACTCCAAGCATCTGATCAACGACGAGACCCTCGCCCTGCTCGGCGAACTCGCCGCCGCCACCGATGTGTCCGGTCTGCGCGACGCCATGTTCCGCGGCGACCGGATCAACGTCACCGAGGACCGGGCGGTGCTGCACACCGCGCTGCGGGCGCCCCGGGACGCGGTGATCGAGGTGGACGGCGAGAACGTCGTGCCCGGCGTGCACGCCGTCCTCGACAAGATGGCCGGCTTCGCCGACCGGGTCCGCTCCGGCGCCTGGACCGGGCACACCGGCCGCCGTATCCGCAATGTCGTCAACATCGGCATCGGCGGCTCCGACCTCGGCCCGGCCATGGCGTACGACGCGCTCCGCCCCTTCACGGCACGCGAGTTGACGTTCCGCTTCGTCTCGAACGTCGACGGCGCCGACCTGCACGAGGCCGTGCGGGACCTGGACCCGGCGGAGACCCTCTTCATCGTCGCGTCCAAGACGTTCACGACGATCGAGACGATCACCAACGCCACCTCGGCGCGTTCCTGGCTGCTGGCCGGGCTCGGCGGTGACGACAAGGCGGTGGCGAAGCATTTCGTGGCGCTGTCGACCAACGCCGGGAAGGTCACGGACTTCGGCATCGACCCGGACAACATGTTCGAGTTCTGGGACTGGGTCGGCGGCCGGTACTCGTACGACTCGGCCATCGGCCTGTCCCTGATGATCGCCATAGGCCCGGACCGCTTCCGCGAGATGCTCGACGGTTTCCACACCGTCGACGAGCACTTCCGCACCGCACCCGCCGAGGCCAACGCCCCGCTGCTCCTTGGCCTGCTCGGCATCTGGTACGGCAATTTCTTCGGCGCCGAGTCCCACGCGGTGCTGCCGTACTCGCACTACCTGTCGAAGTTCACGGCGTATCTCCAGCAGCTGGACATGGAGTCCAACGGCAAGTCGGTGGACCGCGACGGGCAGGTCGTGGGCTGGGAGACCGGCCAGGTGGTGTGGGGCACGCCCGGCACCAACGGGCAGCACGCCTACTACCAGCTGATCCACCAGGGCACCCGGCTCATCCCGGCCGACCTGATCGGCTTCGCCCGCCCGGTCGCCGAGCTGGGCGACGAGCTCAAGGCGCAGCACGACCTGCTGATGGCGAACCTCTTCGCCCAGGGCCAGGCGCTCGCCTTCGGCAAGACGGCGGACGAGGTGCGCGCTGAGGGGGTGCCCGAGGAGCAGGTCCCGCACCGCACGTTCCTCGGCAACCACCCCACCACCACGATCCTCGCCCCCGAGCTGACCCCGTCGGTCCTCGGCCAGCTCGTCGCCCTCTATGAGCACAAGGTGTTCGTGCAGGGCGCCGTCTGGAACATCGATTCCTTCGACCAATGGGGCGTGGAACTGGGCAAGGTCCTCGCCAAGCGGGTCGAACCCGCCCTCACCCAGGGGGCCGACGTCCCCGGTCTCGACCCGTCCACGGCCGCCCTCGTGGCCGCGTACCGCTCGCTCAAGAACGCATCGGACGCGCAGGGCGTCCAGAGGGAAGTGAACTGACATGCAGATCGGCCTTGTTGGTCTCGGTAAGATGGGCGGCAACATGCGCGAGCGTCTGCGCAAAGCCGGCCACACCGTCGTCGGCTACGACACCAACCCGGAACTGTCCGACGTGGCGAGCCTCGCCGACCTCGTCGACCAGCTCGACGCGCCGCGCACGGTGTGGGTCATGGTCCCGGCCGGCGGCCCCACCCAGCTCGTGATCGACCAGCTGGGCAGTCACCTCAAGCCCTACGACATCGTGGTCGACGGCGGCAACTCCCGCTGGACGGACGATGAGAAGCACGCCAAGGAGCTGGCCGCGCACGACATCGGCTTCGTCGACGCGGGCGTCTCCGGCGGCGTGTGGGGCCTGCAGAACGGCTACGCCCTGATGGTCGGCGGCGAGAAGGAGCACGTCGACCGGCTCAAGCCGATCTTCGAGGCGCTCAAGCCGGAGGGCCCGTACGGCTATGTCCACGCCGGCAAGGTGGGCGCCGGGCACTTCGCGAAGATGGTTCACAACGGCATCGAGTACGCCATGATGCAGGCCTACGCCGAGGGCTGGGAGCTGCTGGAGAAGGTCGAGTCGGTCGACAACGTCCGCGAGGTGTTCCGCTCCTGGCAGGACGGCACGGTCATCCGGTCCTGGCTGCTGGATCTCGCGGTCAACGCCCTCGACGAGGACGAGCACCTGGAGAAGCTGAAGGGCTTCGCGCAGGACTCCGGTGAGGGCCGCTGGACGGTGGAGGCAGCCATCGACCACGCGGTGCCGCTGCCCGCGATCACCACCTCCCTCTTCGCCCGGTTCGCGTCCCGCCAGGACGACTCCCCGCAGATGAAGATGATCGCGGCCCTGCGCAACCAGTTCGGCGGCCACGCGGTCGAGTCGAAGGAGTAGCGAGAAGCGTCGAGTTGACAGCTTTCGCGGCCGGCGTCAGAGTCCCGCCTGATGGAGATCAACGATCTGACGCCGGCCGAACTGCGCGTATGGCAGGCCTTCCCCAAGGGTGAGGCCGTGGACTTCGGTGACGCGACGGACGACTCGGATGACCAACGGACCGTGCGCGCCGTGGTGTTGAGGGCGCTGCTGCTCGACGGCCCGGTGGTGAGCGGGGAGGTCGCCGCCCTCAAGGTGGCGGGCGCGCACGTCACCGGTGTGCTGGATCTGCGGTACGCGACGATCGAGAGCGTCATACGGCTGAGCGACTGCCGCTTCGACGAGGTGCCCGACCTCTCGGGCGCCCAGCTCAAGTACCTCAATCTGAGCGGGTCGGTGCTGCCAGGGCTGGCGTCGGCCCGGGTCCGGGTCGATGGCGGGCTGCGGCTGACGGGCTGCCGGTTCGGGGGGCCGGTGCGGCTCGGCGGGGCGCAGATCGCGGGGGCGCTGTATCTGGAGGGGGCCGAGATCACCGCGCCGGAGGGGACCGAGGATCCGGTCCTGCAACTCCACCAGGTGACGGTCGGGGAGGACCTGTGCGCGTCACGGTTGCGGACGCGCGGCGAGGTCCGGCTCGACGGCGCCACGATCAGTGGCTCGCTCCGGCTAGAGGAAGCTGAGCTCAGTAATCCCGACGGTCGCGCCTTCCACTCCGAGGCACTGCAGGTGGGTGCCAATGTCCTGTGCAGGCGGCTGAGCGCGCGGGGGAGGATCGACCTGCGAGGCACCCGCATACCAGGTCTGCTCGACCTGCTGTACGTCCGGTTCTCCAACCCCGGAGGCACCGCGCTGCATGCGAGCAGCTGCGTCATCGGCGAGATATGGCTGCGCAAGGGCCCGCCGATGGAGGGCAGACTCAACCTCCGCCGCTCCCAGATCGAGCACCTCAACCTGGAGCCCGAGATGCTCCCGGACCAGGTCCGCGTGCTCGACCTCACCTACACCTCGCTCACCCCGCATGTACCACCGGAGCGACGTCTGCCCATGCTGGAGCGGGACGAGGACACCTTCGACCCGCACGGATACGAGCAGTTGACGGCGTCGTACCGCCGTACCGGCGACGACCACGCCGCCCGCCTCGTCCAGCTCGCCAAGCAGCGCCGATACCGCACCACACTCCCCTGGTACGGCCGCCTGTGGGGGCATGTCCAGGACGCCACCGTCGGCTACGGCTTCCGCCCGATGCGCGCCCTGGGCTGGCTGATGTCGCTGCTCGCGGTCGGCTCGCTGGTGTTCGCGCTGCACGCACCCCCACCCCTGAAGGCGGGCGAGGCCCCGGACTTCAACCCGGTCTTCTACACCCTCGACCTGCTGCTGCCGGTGATCTCCTTCGGCCAGGAACCGGCGTTCGCGCCGGACGGCGGCCAGCAGTGGCTGTCGTATGTGCTGGTACTGGCCGGCTGGATCCTGGCCACCACGGTCATCGCCGGTGTGACCCGCACCGTCAGCCGCCAATGACGGCCCGCGCGGAGTGCTGCGCGGCCAGCCGCACGGGTGCGTTCGGCGCCCCGTACCCCCGATAGCCTTCCCGCTGCACGAGCTCGAAGAAGACCCGCCCGACGGTCATGGTGTAGCAGTGCCGGAACTCGCCGTGGGCGTCACGGTCGTAGAGAATGCCGAGTTCTTGGTACGTGGCCAGCTCGCCGTCCGCGAATTCGTACCGCGCGGCCAGGTCCTCGTAGTAGTTGGCCGGGATCGGCAGCAGCCGCCCGCCCGCCTCCCGGTACCGCCGCGCCGCGGCGACCACGTCATCCGTGGCCAGCGCGATGTGCTGGGCGTGCACGGTGTCGTCGGTGGGAGCCGCCCCGACACTCAAGGCGATACGGACGCTGCCGTCGGGGTTGGTGACGGCTCGGCTGCGCATCAGGCCGTACGGGTCGGCGACATCGACGCTCTCCTGGGCTTGCAGGCCGAGGACGCTGCGGTGGAAGAGGGTGGCTTCGTCGTAGTGATGCCAGGGCTGGGTGAGGGCGAGGTGGTCGATGCGCCGGACGCCTTTGGCTGCCTGGTTTCCGGTGTCGGTGAAGTCGGCGCGCCAGTTGGGGAGTTCGGGCTGGTCGGTGGCGCAGAAGAAGAGTTCGGTGCCGTCGGGGGCGGCGACCGCGTCGAGCGGGGCGTCCTCGGTGGCGCGACGGCGGGGCAGTACGGGCGCGAGGAGGGCCTCGGCTCGGCGGGCGGCGGCGGCAGGGGCCGGTGATTCGAGGCCGATGGCGGCGAGGCCGGTGCCGTCGCGGCGGGCGGCGCCCGAGGTGTTGACCAGGATGCGGGCCTCGCCCTGCTGCCAGAGGTCGACCGGCTTGGTGCGGTGGCGTGCGGTGCGGGCGAAGCCCAGGGCACCGAGTACGGCGGCGACCGGTTCGGCGTCGGGGGTGACGAGTTCGGCGAAGGCGACGCCGGTGGGGACGACCGGGGCGGGCGGGGTGGCGACGCCGACCGTCTCCTGGAGCACCAGCAGCGACCGGTGCGCGTCGACGGCGGTCGGGCCGGCGTCGGCCTGACGGAAGACGTCGTTGAAGACCTCCAGGGACAGGGGGCCGTCGTATCCCGTCCGCAGGACGTGCCGGACGAGCCCGGCGACGTCGAAGCCGCCCTGGCCGGGGAAGCAGCGGTAATGGCGGCTCCACTGGAGGACGTCCATGGCGAGGAGGGGCGCGTCGGCGAGCTGGAGGAAGAAGATCTTCTCGCCGGGGATGTCCGCAATGCCTTCGAGGCTCTTGGGTTCAGAGCCCCGGGAAAGGATGTGGAAGCTGTCCAGACAGGTGCCGAGCGCGGGATGGTCGGCGGCTTCGACGATGCGCCAGGCATGGGTGTACGTGTTGACGTGCCGCCCCCAGGCGAGCGCCTCGTACGCCACCCGGATGCCAAACTCCTGGGCGAGGTCGGCGAGTTGACGCAGGTGGTACGCGGCGAGCGCGTCGTCGTCCACGGCCAGCGGATGGACACTGGAGCAGACGAGCACGGTGTCCGCACCGAGTCGGCACATCAGCTCGAACTTGTGCCGGGCGCGACGTAGATTGCGGGCGAAGGCGTCGGCGGGGACGGCTTCGATGTCCCGCATCGGCTGATAGAGGTCGATGGTGAGACCGAGGTCGGCGCAGCGGGCGCGGATCTCCTCAGGTGTGAGGGGGCTCGCGAGCAGGTCGTTCTCGAAGATCTCGATGCCGTCGAACCCGGCGCGGGAGGCGGCGGTGAGTTTCTCGGTGAGGGAGCCACTGAGGGAGACGGTGGCGATGGATGTACGCATGCCGTTACCTGTTCCTAGCTCGGGGTTCCTACGGCTCCGGCGAGCTCGGCGATGTCCGCGAGCATCCGGGCACTGTCCGGCTCCCGCCCGGTGAACAGGCGGAACGCGTCCACGGCCTGGAACACGGCCATGCCACCGCCGTCGAGGGTGGCGCAGCCGAGCTGACCCGCGGTGCGCAGCAGCTCGGTCTCCAGCGGGCGGTACACGACCTCGGCGACCCAGAGCCCCGGGTGGAGCAGCTCGGCCGCGAGCGGCAGGCCGGGGTGGGCGGCCATGCCGGTCGGGGTCGCGTGCACGAGGCCGTCGGCCCGGCCGAGCAGCGCGGGGAGCGCGTCGGGGGCGGCGCCCACCGCACGACCGGCACCGAAGTGCCGGTTCAGGGCGGCGGCGAGATCGGCGGCCCGGTCGCTCAGCGCGTCGACCACCGTGACCCGCTCGGCGCCCAGCGTCAGCATGGCGTGCGCCACGGCCGCCCCCGCTCCCCCGGCGCCCAGCTGCACGACCCGCTCCAACGCCACATCCGGCAGCCCGCGCGCGAATGACGCGGCGAACCCGGTGACATCCGTGTTGTGCCCGACAGCCCGCCCGTCGTCCTCGAAGACGACGGTGTTCACCGCCCCCAGCGCCTCGGCCTGCGGAGCGAGCGCGTCGAGGTGCTCGATGACGAGCTGCTTGCAGGGATGGGTGATGTTGAGCCCGTCGAACCCCAGGTCACGCGCGGCCCGCACCAGGTCGCCCACCGCCTCCGGCGGCACGCGGAGCGTGTCGATGTCGATGAGCCGGTACAGATAGCGCAGCCCCTGCCGGTCGGCCTCCCGCTGGTGCAGGGCCGGGCTCAGCGAGGGGCCGATGCCGGAGCCGATCAGCCCGACGAGATACGAGTCCTTGGCGTCCTTGGCCACCGGGGGACCTCCTGAGCGGCTCACTAATGTACGAACTGGTGAGTTAGTAATAGCAGCCGGGCGGAGGCTTGTGAACCCCCGTCCCGACACCCGGGGCGACCGGGCTTCTACAATCACCGGCACGCAGGTGGGCCACGGGGGCGCACCCGCCCTCGCCGAAGGATCCCGATGACCAGCAGCGTCGAAGAACCGGCACGTGCGAACGGGGGGCGGATCCGTGACGCCGCCCGCACCAAGGCCGAGATCCTCGACGTCGCGACGCAGGAGTTCGCCCGCGCCGGTTACGACGGCGCCCGCGTGGACGAGATCGCCGCCCGCACCCGCACCACGAAGCGGATGATCTACTACTACTTCGGCGGCAAGGAGCAGCTCTTCACGACCGTCCTGGAGCGGGCGTACGGCGTGATCCGGGAGGCCGAGCAGCAGCTCGACGTCGAGCATCTGGACCCGGTCGCGGCCATCCGCCGCCTCGCCGAGCTGACCTTCGACCACCATGAGCAGCACCCGGACTTCATCCGACTGGTCAGCATCGAGAACATCCACGGCGCCGAGCACATCGCCGCCTCCGAGAAGCTCGGCAGGATCGGCTCGCCGGCCCTGGAGGTGATCCGCCGGATCCTGGCGTCGGGGCAGGAGTCCGGCCTGTTCACGGCCGATGTCGACGCCGTCGATCTGCACGCGATGATCAGCTCCTACTGCTTCTTCCGGGTCTCCAACCGGCACACCTTCGGCGCCCTGTTCGGCCGCGACCTGGTGGATCCGGCCCGGCGCGAGCACTACCGCGCGATGCTCGGCGACATGGTGATCGCCTACCTGACCGCCGAGCGCGCCGCGGACTGAGGCGGCGGACCAAGTCGTACGGCGACACCTCTTGACACCCGGGAAACGTGGGCGCAACATCCGTAGCCACCGCTACTAACTACCCAGTGGGTTAATTAGCCGGGATCCGGCACTCCCCTTCCTGCTGCAGCCTCATGTTTCCGCTCACTCCACATATGTTGGAGTCCCCTCGAAGGAGCACGCCGTGTCCGTCCCCGTCCCCCAAGCCCCGCCCGGGCAGCCAAGGAAAGCCGCCACCGCCGCTTGGATCGGCAGTGCCCTCGAGTACTACGACTTCTTCATCTACGGCAGTGCCGCCGCGCTGATCTTCCCCGAGGTCTTCTTCGACGAGTCCGACCCGGCGACGGCCACCCTGCTGTCGCTGGCCACGTTCGGGGTGGCGTACGCGGCGCGGCCGGTGGGCGCGTTGTTCCTCGGTCACTTCGGGGACCGGCTGGGCCGTAAGAAGATCATGGTCTTCACGCTGATCCTGATGGGCATCTCGACGTTCCTCATCGGCTGTCTGCCCACCCGCGACCAGGTCGGTACCCTCGCGCCGGTCCTGCTGGTGCTGTGCCGGGTCCTCCAGGGCATCTCGGCGGCCGGCGAGCAGGCCAGCGCCAACTCGATGACCCTGGAACACGCGCCACCGCACCGGCGCGGCTTCTTCACCAGCTTCACGCTGAGCGGCACCCAGGGCGGGCAGCTGCTGGCCACCCTGGTCTTCATCCCGATCGCCGCGCTGCCGGAGGAGCAGCTGATGTCGTGGGGCTGGCGAGTGCCGTTCTGGATGAGCGTCGCGGTCGCCGTCGTCGGCTATGTCATCCGCCGCAAGCTCCAGGAGACCCCGGCCTTCGAGCAGCAGGCCGCCACCGAGGGCGTCGTCAAGCTGCCGCTGGCGGTGCTGATGCGGGAGCACTGGGCGGATGTGCTGCGGGTGATCGCCGGTGCGCTGGTCGCCTCGGTCAGCACGATCTTCACGGTGTGGGCGCTGTCGTACGCCACGAGCGACTCGGTCGGGATGGACAGGTCCGCCATGCTGTGGGTGGGCGCCCTGGCCAACCTGGTCGCGCTCGGCGCGATCCCGCTGTGGGCGACGCTGTCGGACCGGATCGGGCGCCGCCCGGTGTTCCTGATCGGCGCGGCCGGCAGCGCGGTGACGATGTTCCTGTACCTGTGGGCGATCTCCACCGGCTCTTACCCGCTGACCCTCCTGCTGGGCATCATCACCTTCGGTGTGATCTACAGCGCCGCGAACGGCGTCTGGCCCTCCTTCTACGGCGAGATGTTCTCCACCCGGGTCCGGCTGTCCGGCATGGCCATCGGCACCCAGATCGGTTTCGCGGTCGCCGGTTTCGCGGTCACGTTCGCCGCGCAGATCGCGGGCCCGAACGGCGACGACTGGTCGGCGGTGGCCCTGTTCACGGCCGCGCTGTGCGTGCCGCCGGTGGTGGCGGCGCTGACCGCGCGCGAGACGGCGAAAGTCCCGACCGAGCAGCTGGGCGAGCGGACGGCCGGACAGGCCGCGCAGCCGGCGAAGGTCGCGGCCTGACACTCGGCGTCCACCGGGTCCCCGGACGCCATGAGGGCGGCTCCGGGGACCCGGCGTGTCACTCCGAGACCAACAGCTCCGTCCAGGTCTCAGCCACCCCGCCCAGCGAGAACCCCTCCCTCACCTGCGCCCGCGCCAGCTCCCCGGCCGCCCGCCAGTCCTGTTCCTCCTCCAGCACGGCGATCGCCTCCGCCATCGCCTCGGGGCTGTCATGGATCCACCGCCGGTCATAGATCTCGTCCGCCCCGGGCCACGGCAGCAGCGAAGGCACCGCACCGGAGGCCATGCCCTCGGCCGGTGCGAGGTGGAAGCTCTCGTCGTCGCTGGTGGACAGCACATGCCCGACCCGCCGCAGCCAGCCCGCCACGTCCGGCCCGAAGGTGTCGAAGACGACGGCCCCTTCGAGCAGCGGCGAGGTCTGCATCCGGCGCAGCACGGCGTCGTAGTGCTCCCGCTCCTCGGGCTTGTTCCAGATCCACCAGTACTCCCAGGGCGGCTTGGACTTGACCGACAGATGCCAGCGCCGGTCGTGGGCGCGCAGCGCCTCCAGCACGTCGAGGCCGAGGTCGAGGCGTTTGCGGCTGGGTGCGATACCGATCATGCCGAGGCGGTGGTGGGCGCCCGGTGCCTTGGGGCGGTCGAGCTGGTCGGTGTCGACCCAGTTGGGTACGACGACGACCTTGTCGGCGGGCCAGCCGGTGTGCTCGCGGGTGCGGCGGGCGTAGTACGGGCTGACGCACACCACCCGGTCGACGGCGTCGATGTCGACCTGGCGGGGCCAGCCGGCGTCGAGTTCGAAGCGGTGCAGCCGGACGATCAGCCGGCTGCCGCGCCGCTTGTGTCGGCTGTACCAGACGGCGGCGGGGCCGCACCACTCGACGACCACCACGTCCGCCCACTCGGCGAGTTCACGGCTCGCCTCCGGGTCGTGGCGGGAGAGCGCGGGCCAGGCGTCGACCCGTACGTCGAGCCCGGGCAGGGAGCGGAAGTGGTCGAGCAGCCGGGTGAGGAACTTCAGGTCGTGTCCGGCGACGCCGACCCTCAACGGCCGTCGGCGGTCCGGCATCCCGGCGGGGAAGGCCCGGTCGAGGTGGGCGCGCCAGCGGGCGGACGCCCCGTCGAGGGTGTACCGGCGGGCGGCCTCGCGGCAGCGGTCGGAGGCGAGCCGCCGTGCCTCCGGCTCCCGGACGGCCGTCGCGATGGCGTCGGCGGCGTCGTCGAGCCCGGCGCGGCCCGGCACGAACAGCGGATAGTCGATGCCGAGCAGCGCCTCGTGCGCCGGGGTGCGGTTGAGGACCACGGGCAGACCGAGGGCGCCGAACTCCAGGACCTTGGTGGACAGTTCGAGGCTGGAGTCGAGCACCGGGTCGCGCCAGCCCAGGCCCACGTCGCAGTCCGCGGCGATGCGCATGGCCTCCTCGCGTGGCTGTCCGCCGTGGTGGTGGACGCCGGGAGTGCCGGCCAGGGCCCGCGCCATGTCGGCCTGGAAATCGGGGTGGCCCGGGTCGTCGTGGATCTTGTCGCCGACGGTGTGCAGCTCGGCGGGGACACCGCGCTCGGCGAGCAGTCGCGGCAGCCGCGTCATGGGCAGGGTGTTCCAGCGGGGCGCGAACTTGCCGGTGTAGACGAGCCGCAGCGGATCGCGCGGTTCGTCGCGGTCCGGCACCTCGAAGCCCGGCTCGGGCACGGCGGGCGGGCTGAGCACGCACTTGCCGCAGGCCTCGGGCACCCAGGTCTCCAGGAAGCCGCGCAACTCCTCGGTCTGGCACAGCAGTCGGTGCGATGCCTCGGCGATCCGGACGAGGTCCGCGTGGGCCGCGTCGGTCATCTCGGCGGCCGATTGCGGAATGTCGGTGAGATAGGCCCAGATCCGTCCGTCGAACATGCCGTCGGCGACGATCCGGGTGACCAGCCGCCGGCCGCGCAGCACCAGCAGATCGCAGGGCTCGTCCTCGTCGAGCCGGGCCAGCACCTGCGAGGCCTGCACCGGCGAAAGGGGCCGGTCGGCGAGCCCGGGCAGCAGCCGTTCCTCGTGCGGGGACACCAGGCGGACGCCGGGCAGCTCGGCGAGCGGATCGGTCAACCGCCCGGTGCGGATGGGGGACTTGAGGACGAGCGTGCTCTCGCAGCCCGCCCGGGACAGCGCCTGCACCGTCGACTGGGCCCACACCGCGGACCCGTCGATGAGATTGAGGTCGACGTCGCCGTAGACGAGCGCCCGCAACACACGGCTCATGACGGCTCCTTCCCGCGCACGGCGAACAGTCGGTGTCCCCGCCCCGCCCAACTGCCGGGATCGGTACCGGACATGTGCAGCGACCGGCGCACCAGCAGCGGACGCAGCGACGGTACGAAGACGTAGTCGTCGGCGGCCGGAGTGTGGCCCACCGCGTCGGCGCCGGAGTACTCCTGGGCGCACATCAGGTCGAGCAGCAGGGTGTCGGGCCGGTCCTCGGTGAGGTCCGCCCAGTCGGCGACCCAGGGTGCGCGGGGCCGGCCGAGGCGTACGGTCACTCCGGCGGCGGTGAGTTCGTCGAGTCCCGCCGGATCGGGCACGACGACCTCGACCGGGCGGTGCAACTGGCCGAGCACCTGGCCGACGAGGCGGGCCACGTCGGTACGGTTCCGGGGCGCGGCCAGCACCGCCACACGCCGCTCGTCCAGCGGGTCCGGGGCGCCGGCCAGCCGCGCTAGCCGGGACAGCCGTACCCGTGTGCTGTCCGCCCGGAACATCTCGCGCAGCCGCTCCCTGCCCTGTACGGCCGGGTCGAGCCGGGCGAGGCGTACGCCGGTGTCGGAGTCGACTACGGCATCCCAGGCGAGCCGTGCGAGTCCGGGCGCGGTGGCGGCCGGGCCGTCCCGCCACAGCACCGTGGTCCGGCCCAACTCCCTCGCCCCTGCGAGGAGTTCGGCGAGTGTGCGGTCCAGATCGGGGGCGAGTCCGGTGCCGGTGAGCCACCAGGGTCCGTCGCCGGTGCAGGCGCGGAGCTGTACGACGAGGACATCGGGGTCGGTGCGACGCAGGAGGAGTTCGCCGTCGTGCGGCAGCAGACGGTTGACGACCGCGTCCGCCGCGAAGTCCTCGGCAGTGGCGGGGGTGAGCAGTCCGGCGACGACGAGGCGGTCGCGGGGGGCCACGGTCAGGGCGCGATGGGCGAGATGGAAGCGGGCGTCGAGCGGTGTTTCCGGCTCGGCCTGGTGCTTGGGCGCGGGCGCGGCACCGGTGAGCCGACGGCGACCGCGCCACAGGCCGTACAGCTCCGCGGGCAGCCGTGCGGCGCCCCGTTTCGGCGAGCGCGCGGCCGAGACGAGGGCCTTCCCGACCCGCAGCGAGGTGGAGCCCTCCAGCATGGCGACGCGCGCCTGCAGCACCTCGACCCGGTCCCGGGCCGCCCTGAGCGCGCCGGCGAGCTGCTCCTTCTCCCGTACGGCGGCGGCGAGCCGGTCGGCCGGTCCGTCCTGTCCCGCTGCCTCCCGGGTGGGTTCCGCGTCCTCGGCGGCGGTCTCCAGGTCCAGCACCCGGGCGCGCTGGGCGCGGGAGGCGAGGTCGGCGAAGACGTACTCGTCGGCGATGCGCAACGCCGTGGCATGACCATCGGAGGCGACGGGGCGGCCGAAGAAGTCGTGTGGTGGGAGGAGTTCGTCGGTGCGGGCGATGACGGCGCCCGCGTGCAACTGGACATAGTCGAGCGGCGCCGCGCGCAGGACCTGGCAGCGGTGTGCCACGAGGTGGTCGAGCAGCCGGTGATAGGGCAGCTCGTCGCCCGCGTGCCCGAAGACGATCAGGCCGCGTGCTCCGGGTTGCATCCGTGCCAGCACGGCACGACAGACGTCCTCGGTGCCGTGCAGGTCGGGGTCCGGCCCGTAGGAGAGGAGGGCCAACTCCCCATCGGTGATGGGCTGTTCGTCATCGGAGCGACGCAGGGCTACACCGGGGGGCAGATGCAGGTACGGCTCCAGGCTCAGGCCGCCGCCCGTCGCGTCCACCACCGTCGTGACGGCGTCGAGGTGCGGATGGAGCAGATCGGTCAGGCGCATCAGCTGTTCCTCGTGAAGACGTGGAAGCCGACCCGGTTCTCCCGGAAGCCGTACGGCCTGGAGAGGGTGTGCCGCAGGCCGAGCGGCTCGAGTTCGGCGCGGTAGGCGGTGAGCGGGCGGTGCACGATGTGGGCGCCGCGGGGCGTACGGCGGTCGGTGTCCTCGTCGGTGAGGATCAGCCGCCCGGCGACGCGGACGAGGGAGGCGAGGTTGCGCAGCCCGGCCGCCCACTCCTCGTCGTCCGGCACGTGGAACAGGACGTCCACGCAGACAACGATGTCGTACGGCCACGCAGCCCGCCACTCGTCCAGCAGGGCGACGGCGTAGCGCGGGCCGCCGCCCTCGGCTCGGGCGTGGTCGATGGCGGTCCGGCTGGTGTCGAAGGCGTCGACCCGATGTCCGCAGCGGGCCAGGGCCCGGGCGAAGTAGCCCTTGCCGCAGCCGGCGTCGAGCACGAACAGGGGGGCGGTGGGGCTGGACAGGTCGCCGATGAGATCGAGCAGGGTGCCGAGGCGGTGGGCGTAGAAGAGTTCGTTGCCGGGGCGGTCGAGGCCTATGTGGCCGCCGGAGGTGAGGTCGTCCAGGTCGGCGTGGCGGGCGTCCCAGTAGGGCCGCGTCCCGTGGTCGCGGGGGAGGGTTTCATCGCGGGTGAGGGATTCGTCGCGGGCGAGCGTTTCGTCGCTGGTGGGCATTCCGTCGCGAGTGGGCATTCCGTCGTGGGCGAGCATTCCGTCAGCCATGGCGCTCCAGCCACCCGGTGATCACGCGGGCGATCCGGCCGCCCGCCCGGCCGTCCCACAGGGGCGGTCCCTCGACGGGTGCCGCTCCCCCGCCCTCCAGCAGCTTGCGCAGCGCGGGGACCAGTTCCCCGTGCCGGACGAGGCGGTTGGTGCCATGGGTGACGGTGACCGGGCGTTCGGTGGTGGTGCGCAGGGTCAGGCACGGGACGCCCAGGACGGTGGTCTCCTCCTGGACGCCGCCCGAGTCGGTGATCACGACGGCGGCTCCGCGCACCAGGCTCATGAACTCGACATAGCCGAGGGGGTCGAGGAGGTGGACGCCGGGTGCGTTTGCGAGGCCCGCTGCGCTCAGCGCCGCCCGGCCGCGCGGGTGCAGGGGTACGACGAGGTCGAGATGTCGGGCGGCGTCGGCGAGAACGCGGGCCGCTGCGGCGGCGGCTTCCGGGTCGTCGACGTTGGCCGGCCGGTGCAGGGTGACCACGCCGTAGCGCTCGGGGAGTCCGTGAGCGGCACGGGCGCTCGTAGGGTCGAACTGCTCCACATGGGTGAGCAGAGTGTCGATCATCGGGTTCCCGACGAGATGGACACGGTCGGCGGCGACGCCCTCGCGGGCCAGGTGGCCGACGGCCTCCGGGCTCGTGGCGAACAGCAGCTCCGCCAACTGGTCGACCAGCCGCCGGTTGACCTCCTCCGGCATCGCCATGTCGAAGCTGCGCAGGCCCGCTTCGACGTGCGCCACCGGGATGCCGAGTTTGACGGCGGCCAGCGCGGCGGCGAGCGTCGAGTTCACGTCGCCGTACACCGTGACGAGGGCGGGGGCGCGGGCGGTCAGCTCCTGTTCGAGGGCTACCAGGAGGTCGGCGGTCTGGCGGGCGTGGCTGCCTGAGCCGACTCCGAGGTCGGTGTCGGGTTCCGGGAGGCCCAGTTGGCGGAAGAAGATGTCGGACATACGGGCGTCGTAGTGCTGGCCGGTGTGGACCAGGGTCTGGGCGCAGCCCGCGGTGGTGAGGGCGGTGATCACCGGGGCGGCCTTGACGAAGTTCGGGCGGGTTCCCACGACGTGCAGTACGCAGGCGTTCATGCCGTTTCACTCCTGTGCTGAATGTCTGGGTCGGTCGCCTTCGGGGGCGCCACATGTCGGTGTCGAGAGGCCGATCGTGCTCGGCGCTTCGCGCCTCCGCGCGTTCGGCCTCTCGACACCGACGCGCCCCCTACGGCTCCCTCCCGGCCGGTGTCGTCGGACCAGTGGCTGTTGGTGGGCCGTTGCCCGGCGTCGCACTTTAATGTTTCCGTATGTCAAGAAATGTGCACTTTGGTCCCCTTGGTCTTAGTCTCGCCGCCTCGGTGGCCATTGGCGAGCTGCGTCAGGATCCGGTGCGGGCCCTGCTGATCGGTGTACGTCTGCTGCCCGGGGGCGTCCGGCAGGGGTTGGGGCCGTTGGAACGGCGGCTCGCGGGGCGTGCCCGCGCCACGGGGCCCGTGGCGGTGCCGTCCGCCGCTCGGGTGCCCGCGCCGGCCGGGCGGCGCTTTCTCCCCGTGCCGGGGCGGGTGCTCCATCTGGTCACCAACGGGCTGCCGTTCCGGCACGCCGGCTACACCGTGCGCACTCAGAAACTCACCGAGGCCCAGTCGGCGGCCGGGCTCGACCCGCACGTGGTGACCCGGATCGGCTTTCCGGTGACGGGCGGGGTGCTGGACGCCCGGCCGACGCAGCTGGTGGGCGGGGTGCCGCAGCACCGGCTGCTGCCGCCGTGGCTGCCGTACGGACAGGCCGCGGCGCTGGCCCGCAACGCCGAACTGGCGGCACGCCTGGTGGAGCGGCTGCGGCCGGCCGTGCTGCATGCCGCGTCCGATCACGGCAACGGGCGGGTGGCCCTGGCCCTGCGGGAGACCTTCGGGCTGCCGGTGGTCTATGAGGTGCGGGGGTTTCTGGAGGAGACCTGGCTGACGCAGGCGCCGGGGCGGGGCCGGGACGACGAGACGTACCGGGCGCGGCGCGCCCTGGAGACGTACTGCATGCGGGAGGCCGACCTGGTGGTGACGCTGGGTGAGGCGATGAAGGCCGAGATCGTGGGCCGGGGGGTGGCGGAGGAGCGGGTGCTGATCGCGCCCAATGCCGTGGACGACGACTTCCTGGCCGCACCGCCGGACGGGGCGCCCGTGCGCGCCCGGCTCGGTATCGCGCCGGACGAGCTGGTCGTCGGCACCGTCGGCACCCTCACACGCCTTGAGGGCATCGACACATTGCTCCATGCGGGTGAAGAGCTACGGCGGCGTGGAGTGCCCCTCCGGTTGCTGATCGTCGGCGACGGTCCGGCGCGCCCGGCGTTGGAGCGGCTGGCGGCCCGGCTCGGCCTGGACGACGGGACCGCGCTTTTCACGGGGCGCGTGCCGCACTCCCAAGTACGGGATTTCCACGCGGTGTTGGATGTGTTCGCGGTGCCGCGCACCGATGAACGGGTGTGCCATCTGGTGACCCCGCTCAAGCCGGTCGAGGCGATGGCGAGCGGTGTTCCGGTGGCCGCCAGCGATGTCGCCGCGCTCCGGGAACTGGTCGAACCGGAGGTGAACGGGAGGCTAATCAAGCCTGAATCACCATATTCCTGGGCTGATGAGCTGGAAATACTCCTTTACAGTCGAAATCGGCGCGCTGAGTGGGGAGCAGCAGCCCGCGCGACGGTCGCGCGTGACCGCACCTGGAAGCGTGTCGCCGCCACAACCCGTGAGGCGTACCGCGCCCTTGGCAGCCTTGATGCGGGGTGAGTCCCTATGCAGGACGAACAGCTCGAAGTGGGCCCTCTCGGGGAAGCGGAACGGCCCGATCTCGTGGATCTCGCGGTGATCGGGCTCGGCTACGTCGGACTGCCGCTCGCGCGGGAGGCGGCGTCGATCGGACTGAAGGTGCTGGGCCTGGACCGCGACCCCCGGGTCGTGGAGGCGCTCAACACCGGGCACTCCCATGTCGACGACGTCTCCGACGACGATGTCCGCCGGATGCGGGCGACCGGGTTCACCGCGTCCACGGACGACGCGTGTCTGGCGCGGGCGCAGGCGATCGTCATCTGTGTGCCGACGCCGCTCGGCAAGGACGGCGGGCCCGACCTCGGGGCCGTCACCGCGGCCACCAAGGCCGTGGCCCTGCGGTTGCGCCCCGGACAGCTGGTCGTGCTGGAGTCGACCACGTATCCGGGGACGACCGAGGAGATCGTCCGGCCGCTCCTGGAGGAGTCGGGGCTACGGGTCGGTGTGGACTTCGCGCTGGCCTTCTCGCCGGAGCGGATCGACCCCGGCAACACCGCGCACGGGCTGCGCACCACGCCGAAGGTGGTCGGCGGCTGCACGCCGTCGTGTGCGGCGCGCGCGGTCGCCTTCTACGGCAAGCTCGTCGACACGGTCGTCCAGGCGAAGGGCACCCGCGAGGCCGAGATGGCCAAGCTGCTGGAGAACACCTACCGGCATGTGAACATCGCCCTGGTCAATGAACTCGCCGTGATCAGCCACGAGTTGCATGTCGACCTGTGGGACGCGATCCGCTGTGCCGGGACGAAGCCGTTCGGCTTCCAGGCGTTCCGGCCGAGTCCGGGTGTGGGCGGGCACTGCATCCCCATAGACCCCAACTACCTGTCGTACAAGGTGCGTTCGTCGCTCGGCTACGAGTTCCGGTTCGTGGAGCTCGCCCAGGAGATCAACCGGCGGATGCCGGAGTACGTGGTGCGGCGGGCGCAGGATCTGCTCAACACCGCCGGCCGCCCGCTGCACGGCTCCCGGGTGCTGCTGCTCGGCGTCACCTACAAGCCGGACGTGGCGGACCAGCGCGAGTCGCCGGCGCTGCCGGTGGCGCGGCTGCTGCGGGAGCGGGAGGCCGAGGTCGCCTTTCACGATCCGCATGTGCCGCTGTGGTCCGTGGACGGGGCGAGCATCCCGCGCGTCCCCGATGTACTGGCGGCGGTGCGCGAGCACGACCTGACGATCCTGCTCCAGGATCACTCGGCCTACGACCTGCCGGCCCTCGGCGACGCGGCCCGGCTGCTGTTCGACACCCGCGGGCGGATCTTCCGGCCAGGGGTCGAAGTGCTGTGACCGGCCCGATCGTTCATTGGCCCCTGGCTGTCCTCGGGGCTGTCGAAAGGTGCGTGCTCTGATGCGGATACTCGTCGTGACCGTCGTCCACCACCCCGAGGACGCGCGGATCCTGCACCGGGAGATCGCCGCCCTGCGACAGCACGGCCACCGGATCACCTACGCCGCGCCCTTCGCGGCCCGCCAAGTGGCCCCGCGCCCCCATGTGGAGGGCATCGACCTGCCCCGCGCCGCCGGCCGGGACCGGCGTGCGGCACTGCGCGCGGCCCGGGCCCTGCTGGCCGAGCGCGGCCAGCAGGCGGACGTCGTCCTGCTGCACGACCCGGAGCTGCTGCTCACCCTGCCCGGCACCCTGCGCCGCTGGCGGCGCGCCGGACACTCGCCGGTCACCGTGTGGGACGTCCACGAGGACACGGCGGCGGCACTGGTGATGAAGCGCTGGCTGCCCCGGCCGCTGCGACCGCCGCTGCGCCTGGCCGTACGGGCCGCGGAACGGCTGGCCGAGCGGCATGTGCGGCTGCTCCTCGCCGAGGACGCCTACCAGCGGCGTTTCGGCCGGCATCATCCCGTGGTCGGCAACCTCGCGACGGTGCCGCCCGAGCCGCCCGAACCGCCGGGCGATGAACGGGCCGTCTATCTCGGGCACCTGTCACGGGAGCGCGGTGCGCTGGAACTCATCGAGACGGCACGGCTGCTGGCGCCGGACATCCAGGTCGAGGTGATCGGCGCGGCGGACCCCGACATGCGGGGCCCGCTCACCGAGGCCGACGGGGAGGGCGTCCTGCGCTGGCACGGCTATCTCCCCAACGACCGTGCCCTCCCCCTGCTCTCCGGCAGCCTGGCCGGTCTCTCCCTGCTGCGCGACCAGGCCAACTACCGCCACTCACGGCCCACCAAGGCGGTGGAGTACATGGCCCATGGCGTCCCCGTGGTGACCACACCCACCCCGCTCGCCGCCGACCTCGTCGAACGCTACGGCTGCGGTCTCGTCGTCCCCTACGAGGATCCGGCCACCGCGGCACAGGCCGTACGGCATCTGCGCGCCGACCGGCAGATGCGCCGCCGCGCGGCCGCACGGGGCTGGGAGGCGGCGCTCGCCGACCTCAACTGGGCCGACGGGGCGACCGAGTTCGTGATGTGCCTGGAGTCCTGGGTGAAGGAGGCGTCCGGGGGCCCTACTCGGCCCCTGCGTTCGACCAGCCCCTCCGGCACAGCACCAGCCGGTAGCCGTCCGGGTCCTCGATCGTGACGCCCCACTCGTTCCAGTAGGGGTTGGGCGACGGGACCCGCTTGCCGCCGTGTCCCTCCAGCCGGGCGACGAGCTCGTCGGGCACGGGGCCGTCGAGGTAGAGGACGAGGAGATCCTCCTCGGTCGGCCGGGGTTCGACGGGGCGGGCGGGCTCGTGCACGAGCTCCAGATGCCAGTCGGCGTCCGGCAGGCCGAGCATCAGCAGGTCGTGCTCGCCGGGTTCCGGCCCACCCGTGGCCCGCCATACGACTCCTAGCCCGAGCCCTTCGCGCCAGAAGCGCTCCGCCGCGACGAGGTCACGGGACGGGCGGGCGATCCGGATGTGGCTGCGGCCGTTGAACGGCATGGGTGACCCTCCAGGCGGGCGTTGCGGTGTGCGGCGTCGATCCGCTCAGCAGCGTAGGCAGCCGACGCCCACCGGGACCATCGGCCATGAGGCCCCCGACCTGAGCCCTAGGACGCACCGGCCCGATTCCGGACTATCGTTGCCCGATCATGTGAGCGGGTGCGAGAGGCGGGCGAGGCGTGGCAGGGGCCGGGTGGATACGGGTGCCGGTGGGGGACGACGCGGGCCGGTGGGCCACGCGGGGCCGGACCCGGAAGGTGCTCCTGATCGTCCACAACGTCACCTCGGCCACCCGGCTCCTGGACGTCATGCCGCTGTTCCACGACGACTTCCGGGTGCAGCTGCTCGCCACGAGCCCGGGGTCGTCGGCGTTCCGGGCGGGGCTCGCGGAGTTGCTGGCGGACACGGGGGTGCCGGTTCTGCCGTGGGAGCAGGCGGTCGGGACACCGGTCGAGTTGGCGGTCTCGGCGAGCTTCGGCGGTCAACTCCGGGCATTTTCCGGCGTATTGAGCGTGTTGTCACACGGCGTCGGATATACTAAGAGGCTGGCGACACCCGGCGGGCTGCGGGCGCGTCCGATCCGGTCTTCGGGCTGTCGCCGGAGTGGCTGCTCGACGAGGGCGGGAAACCGGTCGTCGGAGCTCTGGTGCTGTCCCACCCCGAGCAGTACGAGCGGCTGCGCACCGCCTGCCCCGAGGCGGCACCCATCGCGGTGCTCGCCGGGGACCCCTGCTGGGACCGCATCCTGGCGGCGCGCACATATCGCGAGCGCTACCGCCGTGCGCTCGGCGTGGGCCGGGGGCAGCGGCTGATCGTCCTCAACTCCACCTGGAATCCGGAGTCGTTGTTCGGCGACGGCGGCGGCGATGACCTGCTGCCCTCCCTGCTCCCCCGGCTGACCTCGGAGTTCCCGGCCGACGCATACCGTCTCGCGGCCGTGCTGCATCCCAACATCTGGCACGGCCACGGCCCCGGTCAGATCCGCGCCTGGCTCGACCGGGCCCGGCGTGCGGGCCTGGCCCTGATCGACCCGCTGCGGAGCTGGCGGCAGGCGCTGATCGCCGCCGACGCCGTGATCGGCGACCATGGCGCGGTCACCTACTACGCGGCGGCACTCGGCACACCGGTGTTGCTGGGCGCCGCGCTCCTCTCAGGCCTGGCCCCGGACGCCCCGTTGCACTCCTTCGTCCGTACGGCACCCCGCCTCGCACCCACCCAACCCCTGCGCCCCCAGATCGAGGCCCTGCTCGACACCCACCGCCCCCTTCCCGAGCCTGCCCAAGTCCGCCCGTGGACACCCAGGCCGACTTGCCGGCTTCGCCGAGGAATCCCGCTCCGATCGTGGTCAGGACCGCACTGATCGCGCCCACCGAAAGCAGATCCATCATCCCGTCCACTGCCCCGTCCGTGTCACCGTCTCACCACCCGCAGTGGATCAACACTAACGGCACGTACGGGAGATGACCCGGGGTCAGCCCCGCCCGGAGCTCTTCGGGATGCCGTACGCCCGCTCCACCCGCAGTCGCAGCACCAGCCGCCCGTCCCTGACCATCGCCGCGCGGAAGTCGTCCCAGTCGGGATGCTCGCCCACGACGTCCCGGTAGAGGCGGACGAGTTCCTCGACCGTGGCGTCGTACGGGTCCTGGGCGACCGGGGTCAGTTCGGCGGTGCCCTCGGCGACCGTGTAGGCCCAGCGGTCGCGGGACGTGACGTGGTACGACGCCCGGGGGTCGCGGCGCAGATTGCGGGTCTTGGCGCGGTCGTCGGTGACCGAGACACGGATGATCCGCTCGTCGGGGTAGTAGGCGTGGCCGACGTTCGACAGCTGGGGCCGGCCGTCGCGCTTCAGGGTGACTAGCACCCCGCCGCGGGCCTCGGAGAGCAGCGCGAGCAGTGCGTTCTGGGTGGCGTCCTGAGTCATATCTGCGTCAACCGGGACGAGCGGGTCGAACATTCCCGCGTAGACACTGTCTACGAAGGGGTGGTAGACAGTGTCTATGCGAGTGGCAAGAGAGTCAGACACGGGGCTGCGGGACCGGCTGGTCGACGTGGGCGTGGAGCTGGTGGCTCGGGAGGGTGTCCAGGCGCTCACCCTGCGGGAGATCGCCCGCCGGGCGGGCGTGTCGCACGGCGCGCCGCGTCGCTACTTCCCCACCCATCTGGAGCTGCTCTCGGCCATCGCCCGCCGCGGCTTCGACGAGCTGGCGGCGCGGGCGGCAGCGGCGGAGGCGGGCGGCGAGGGCACTGCACGGGCGCGGGTGGGCGCGCTGGCGCGGGTGTATCTGGAGTTCGCGCTGGAGAAGCGGGGGATGTACGAGCTGATGTTCCGTCATGATCTGCTGGAGAGCGGGCACTTGGGGCTCCGGGACTCCAGCCTTCCGCTCTTCGGGCGGCTGGTGCAGCTCGTCGGCCGGGTGCGGCCCGACGCCGATGCCCGGCTGGTCGCGGGCGCGCTGTGGGCGGGGTTGCACGGCATCGCCCAGCTGTGGGGCTGGGGCAGTCTGCAACTCGCCACGGGTGTCGATGACTTCGCACCCCTGCTGCGGTCGGCGCTCGACGCGCATCTCGGGCCGGAGGGCGAGTGAATCCGCGTCTCACCCTCGCGGGCAGCGTCGTCGGAGCGGTCATCGTCGCGTTCGACGGCACCGTGCTGACCGTCGCCCAGCCCAGTCTCCAGCGCGACCTGGGCGCCTCATTCGCGCAGGTCCAGTGGACCAGCACCGGCTATCTCATCGCCGTGGCGAGCCTGTTGGTGTTCGCCGGGCGGCTCGGTGACCGGTACGGCCATCACCGTCTCTTCGGCATCGGCATGCTCGGCTTCGGGGCGACGTCGGCGGGTATCGCCGTGGCGCCCGGTGTCGGCTGGGTGATCGGGCTGCGGGTGGTGCAGGGCGTGTTCGGGGCGCTGCTGCAACCGGCCACGCTCGGGATGCTGCGGGCGGCGTTCCCGCCGGACCGGCTGCGGACACCGATCGCGGTGCGGACGGCGGCGATCGGGGTGGCGGCCGCGGTCGGGCCGGTGCTGGGCGGTGCGCTGGTGGCGGGGCCGGGCTGGCGGGTGGTGTTCCTGCTGAACGTCGTGCCGGCCCTCGTCCTCGGCGGACTCGCCCTCACGGGACGGTCCCCGCGCCCGCCCGCCCTCGTACGGCTCGATCTGCCCGGCGCCCTGCTGCTCGCGCTCACCCTCGCCTGTCTGGTCCACGCACTGGTCGCGCCGCCGGGCCCGCCCTGGACCGCCGCCACCGCCGTGATCACCGGTGCCGCCTTCGTCCGGCACGAGCGGCGCATGGCGAGCCCGCTGCTGCCGCCCGACGTGATCGGCTCCGCCGCCGTCGCCTCGGCGCTCGGCATGCTGGTGGCCGCGTCGGCGGCGCTGTCCGGCGCGCTGTTCGCGGGCACCTTCCTGTTGCAGGGCGCTCTCGGCCTGGATCCGTTCCACAGCGCCCTTGTCAGCCTGCCGCTGGCCGCCCTGATGGTGCTCGCGGCGCCCAGCTGCGCGGTGCTGCTGCGCCGGGCCGGTGCGCGGCGTACGGCGACGGCGGCGATGGCAGTCCTCGCGCTCGGGATCCTCACCCTGTCCCGTGCCTCGGCCACTCCCCTGCTCTGCCTGGCGTTCGCCCTGGTGGGGGCCGGGTTCGGCACGGTGATGGTGGCGGCGACCCATGTCGTCGTACGGGAGGCGGCCGTCGGGTCGGCCGGGGTGGCGGGCGGGCTCCAGCAGACCGCGATGAATCTGGGGCCGGTGCTGGGCGTGGCCGCCGCGACCGCGCTCATGGGCACCGGCGGTGACGCCGGGCCGCCCCTGGCCGTCCTCGCCGCCCTCGCCCTGGCCGGAACGGTGCCGGGCCGTGCTCTTCCCGGGCGGGATCCCGCCTCGACGGACGATCATGGCGATTCGAAGGACCGTACACGTGTTCCTGCGCAACGATGAGGTCAGAGGCCGTTCCCGCGGGGTATGCCGGAGCGCACCCTCGTCGTACGTATCGGAGGAGAGCGATGGCACTGCTGACACAAGAGGTCGACCCGGGTGAGGTCGGGCTGGACGCGAAGGCGCTGGACCGTCTCGACCAGTACTTCGCCCACTACGTCGACGAGGGGCGGCTGCCCGGCTTCCTGGTGTCCGTCGCCCGCGGCGGACGTGTCGCCCACCTCACCACGCACGGCCACCGTGACATGGCCGCCGGGCTGCCCGTCGAGGCCGACACCCTGTGGCGGATCTACTCCATGACCAAACCGGTCACCTCGGTCGCCGCGCTGCTGCTGGTGGAGGAGGGCAAGCTGTCGCTGGACGACCCGGTGGACCGCCATCTGCCGGGCTTCGCCGAACCCAGGGTGTACGTCAGCGGGTCGGGCTCGGACGTGGTGACACGTCCCGCCGACGGGCCGATAACCGTCCGGCATCTGATGACCCACACCGCGGGCCTGACGTTCGCCTTCTACCACTCGCACCCCGTGGACGCCCTGTACCGCGAGGCCAACCTGGAGTCGGCGGTGCTGCCGGGCTCGGACCTGGCGAGGACGGTCGACGTGTACGCGCGTCTGCCGCTGCAGTTCGAGCCGGGCACGCAGTGGAACTACTCGGTCGCCACCAATGTGCTGGGCCGGGTCATCGAGGTCGTGTCCGGACAGCGGCTGGACGAGTTCTTCGCCGAGCGGATCTGCGGACCGCTCGGCATGACCGACGCCGGGTTCTCGGTGCGCGACGAACAGGCGGTGCGGCTCGCCGAGTTGTACGGCGAGAGCGAGAGCGGCGGTATCGAGCCGATCCCCGGTCTCCCGCTGCGCGGCGGCCGGCCGCGGTTCCTGTCCGGCAGCGGCGGTCTCGCGGCCTCCGCGCACGATGTGCATCGCTTCATGGAGCTGCTGCGCGGCCGGGGCGAGCTCGACGGCGTCCGGCTGCTGGCGCCCGGGACCGTGGACCTGATGACGTCCAACCAGCTCCCGGGCGGCGCCGATCTGCGCGCCTTCGGCAGCCGTCCCGCGCACGACGAGTCGGGCAACGACGGCATCGGCTTCGGCCTCGGCGTCTCCGTCGTGATCGACCCGGCCCGCACCAAGGCCCCCACCGTGCTGGGCTCCTACGGCTGGAGCGGCGTGGCGACGACCACGTTCTGGGTCGACCCGCGCCACGACCTGACGGTGCAGTTCATGACGCAGGTGCGGCCGCGGACGTCGCACACCATGTTCCAGGACCTCAAGCGCCTGGTGCACGAGGCGCTCATCGGGGCCTGAGCGTCATTGGTCCACGCGCAGCGTGAACTCCACTCCCTCCAGGGCGAGTTCACGCAGCCACTCCTCCGAGCGGGCCGCCGTCTCCGCGGCGCGGTTCAGGCCCGCCGGCAGGGAGCCGTCGAGGATGTGACGGACACCGAGGGCGAGCGGGCGCGAGACACAGCGGGCCATCGCGCTCTCCTCCTCGTCGCCCACCAGGTCCAGCAGATAGCTGCCGGACCACGACCGCCCGTCGGCCCGTACGTCCAGCGACACGGCGAGGACCACGCGGTCACGGTCGGCGTCCGTGGTGGGGTACGCCGCCGCCAACTCCCCGGCAAGCGCGGCGATCCGGGCGTCGTCGCCTGCCTTCAGCTCCTCGAAGACAGCCTCCCAGGCACGCAGCCAGCCCTCCAGCCGCAGCGTGCCGCGCACGAACGCCTGCGCCTTCCAGGCGGGCGGCAGCCCGTACTGCTCGACGAAGGGCACGCTGTCGCGGTTGGGGTAGACCTCGAACGCCTCCCCGTCCACGACATGCCGCCGCGTCACCTCCCACGGCCGCTCGGCGACCGCCTCGGCACCGTCCTCGATGTAACGGGCCGGTGCGCGCAGGGCGTTGAGGACACCTGCGGGCGCCCAGCTGAAGCGGTACCTGAAGTCGTTCGGGACGGCGGGGACTCCGCCGCAGTAGGAGGTGAGGCTGTACGAGGCGCCCGTGTCGTCGCCGACGGCTGCCCGGGCCCGGCCGATCAGGCAGTGCGCGAAGAGGTGGTCGATGCCCGGGTCGA
This sequence comes from Streptomyces lanatus, assembly GCF_014655715.1. Classification (GTDB taxonomy): domain Bacteria; phylum Actinomycetota; class Actinomycetes; order Streptomycetales; family Streptomycetaceae; genus Streptomyces; species Streptomyces lanatus. The sequence goes on from NZ_BNBM01000001.1 coordinate 284,470, forward strand.
GGCCGGCCTCGGTGAGGACGACGAGCCCGGCGGCCGTGGCCGCGGGGACCTGGGCGAGGACCGCGTCGGACACATAGCTGGAGCAGGCGAAGTGGGCCTCGCGGCCGACGCAGGCCGCCAGGATCCCGGCGTGTTCCGGCGCGGGCAGCATCGATACGACGATGTCGCCGGGCGTCAGTTCGGCGGTGAGCGCGGGGAGGGTGTAGGCGCGGGGCTCGGCCCGTCCGGTGAGGCCGAGTCGGTCCAGGGCGTCGGCGGCCCGGTCCTCGGTGCGGTGCCACAGCCGTACCCGGTCGGCCGTGTCGCACACCCGGGTCAGACCGCTGCCGGTGGACAGGCCGGCCCCGACCCAGTGGACGGTACCGCTCGACGCGACCCGCTCGGATCTGTCAGACATTGCGGAACTCCCCTTCTACGACGCCGAGTTCACGGCACGCCTGGTGGAAGCGGTCACGGCAGCGCCCCCACGGCCCGCCCGTCTCGAACTCCAGCAGCTGGAGCAGCAGCGCCGAGGAGAAGTCGGTGCTGGACTCGCGGGGCAGCAGGGAGGGCAGGTTGTCGATGGCGATGAGGTCCAGCGGGGGTTCCTTGCGCAGCCGGCGTACCGGTTCGGTCCAGTCGGTGGTGCGGTCGTAGACCGGCAGGACGTTCAGGGGCGAGCCGACGTCGACGGTGACGTCGCAGAGGGTGCGCAGCCTGCGGGCGGGGTCGTCGAGGTCCTGGTCGCGCAGGAAGGGCGGGATGGGGGTGGTGGCGAGGACGGCGTTGACCAGCACGTCGTGCGCCAGCAGCGCGGGCCGGTCCAGTTCCCGGGTCTCGTCGAGGTCCCAGGGCATCGCCTCGACGCCGGCGGTGCCGAACGCGACGCGCGCGCCCCGTCCGCTGCGGCCGAGGGCGCCGATGACCAGGGCCGTGAACTCCTCGTCGCCCGTGTCGGGCCGGAGGGCCTCGTCCAGTTCGTCCTTCGACGAGGGCGTCAGCGGGGTGACGAGTCTGCCCCGGTGCTGGAGGACGGCGAGGGCGGCGCCGAGATAGCCGGCCCAGAAGCCGAAGGCGGCGAGCCGGCGGCCGTTGTCGTCCACCAGGTACTCCAGGTCGAGCAGTGTCCCGCCCCCGGCCGCGAACCGCCCGAGCAGGGCCTCGGCACCGGGCTGCCCCTTGTAGGCGTGCCCGAAGTAGATGTGCCGGTGCGTCAGCTCCGCCGGCTCCTCCGGGAGTTCCTTCAGGCCGAGCACCACGGCCGTCGAGGGCGCCGACACCCAGGAACCCGCGGGCGCGATACGGCAGCCGGCCGCCTCGTACTCCTCGACGGGGAAGATCCGCTGCGGTGACTCCTCGACGGTCAGCGTCACCCCGCTCTCCACGAGCCGCCGCGCGTCGGACGGCACGAGGGGTGTGCGTCGCTCGGTGGAACGGACCTCGTGGCGCAGCCACAGATGGAGCTCGGTCATACGCGGTTGGCCTCCGGGCGCGGGGCGTCGGCCGCGAACCGGCCGGCGCTGAGCGGGCTGACGTCCACGAAGGGTACGCGGCCGAGGTACAGGTCGCGGACGACCTCGCCGACGGCCGGGCCCTGGAGAAAACCGTGGCCCGAGAAGCCGGTGGCGTACAGGAAGCGGGAGACGGAAGTCGCCTCGCCGATGAGCGCGTTGTGGTCCGGGGTGACCTCGTACAGGCCGGCCCAGCCTCCGGTGCGGCGCAGGTCGAGCAGGGCGGGGGCACGGTGCTGCATGGCCGCGGCCAGCCGGGGAATCCAGCGGTCGTGGGTGTCGGTGGCGAAGCCGGGGCGTTCGTCGGGGTCGGACATGCCGAGGAGGAGGCCGGGGCCCTCGGTGTGGAAGTAGAGGCTGGAGGTGAAGTCGATCGTCATGGGCAGCCGCGACGGCAGTCCCGCGACCGGCTCGGTGACCGCGATCTGGCGGCGCAGCGGCACCACGGGCAGGTCCACGCCGACCATCGCGCCGATCGCCCGCGACCAGGGGCCGGCCGCGCAGATCACCGTGTCGGTGGTGATGCGGGTGAGGGTCGTGGTGACGGCGGTGATGCGGTCGCCGTGCAGTTCGATGCCGGTGACGTGGTTGTGGCGTAAGATCCGCGCCCCGTACTGGCGGGCGGCGGAGGCGTAGCCCTGGACGACGGACTCGGGGGTGCAGTGGCCGTCGTCCGGGGAGAACGCGGCCGCCAGCAGTCCGTCGGTGGTGATCAGCGGGGACAGCCGCTGGGCCTCGGCCAGGTCGATCATCCGGCTGGGCACCCCGAGGGAGTTCTGCAGCCGGACGCTCGCCTCGAACCCGGCGACCTCCTCGGGCGTCGACAGCAGGAACAGATAGCCGACCCGGTGCAGCCCGATGTCATGGCCCATCTCCAGCCCGAACCGGGCGAACGCCTGGAGGCTGCGCGCCCCGAGCTGGATGTTGAGCTCGTCGGAGAACTGCGCCCGCACCCCGCCGGCCGCCTTGGAGGTGGAGCCGGAGGCCAGTTCGTCCCGCTCGACGAGGACGACGTCCCGTACGCCCGCGCGGGCGAGATGGTAGGCGATGCTGGTGCCCATCACACCGCCACCGATGACGACGACGCTGGCACGCGAGTTCACGAGCCCACCTTCCTGAAGCGCCCCTCAAGGGGCGCGGGGCGGTGTCGGTATGCGGCTCCGCCGCGTGGGCGCGACCAGCCACGACGCACTCGCAGACGATCCACAACCCATTCTCAGGACAGATGGGCCACGGCGTCCAGATGGGGCAGATGATGATCGAGCCGTTCCCGCTTCGTCCGCAGATACGTGATGTTGTTCTCGCACGGCGGGATCAGCAGCGGCACCTGCTCGGCGACCTCTATGCCGTGCCGCACCAGCGCCTCCCGCTTGCGCGGATTGTTGGACAGGAGGCGGACCGAGTTCACGCCCAGGTCGTGCAGCATCCCCGCGGCGACGCCGTAGTCGCGGGCGTCCACCGGCAGACCGAGCGCGAGGTTGGCCTCGACGGTGTCCAGGCCCTCCGCCTGGAGGGCCATCGCGCGCAGCTTGGCGAGCAGGCCGATGCCGCGGCCCTCGTGGCCCCGCAGATAGACGACGATGCCGGAGCCCTCCGCGACGACCGCGCGCAGCGCGGAGGCGAGCTGGTCGCCGCACTCGCAGTGCTGGGAGCCGAAGGCATCACCGGTGAGGCACTCGGAGTGCAGCCGGGTGAGCACGCCTTCGGTGCCGATCTCGCCGTACACGAGGGCCACTTGCTCATCACCGCGGTCGTGGTCCATGTAACCGATCGCGCGGAATTCTCCGTACACGGTGGGCAGCGGGGCATTCACCACGCGTTCCACACCGGAACGCTGCGTCCGCGGTGCGGACTTCTTGCCGAGGACGCCAATTTTTTCTGTCATGATTCTTCAGATCCTAAGCAGAGACGAAAGGCCGTGAAAAGATGAGTGGTTCGCAAACGCGGCCGGTGGAACACTCGCTGGTTCCGACGGACACCACAGAAGACGTACGGACGCGGGGCGCGGGCGTCTCACGACAGGTGGCGGTCCTTCCCGTGGGAAGCTTCGAGCAGCACGGTCCGTACCTTCCGCTGGCGACCGACACGCTGGTGGCCTGTGCCATCGCGCGTGAGATCGCCGCCGCACACCCGGTGCACCTCCTTCCGCCGGTGACGATCGCCTGTTCGCACGAGCACGCGGCGTGGCCGGGGACCGTCAGCATCTCCTCCGTGACCCTTCATGCGGTGATACGGGACATCGCGGCTTCGCTCCGCCGGTCCGGCGTCGACGCCCTGGTGCTGGTCAACGGGCACGGCGGAAACTACGTATTGGGCAACGTCGTTCAGGAGTCCTCCGCTCGTGGTGAGCGAATGGCGCTGTTCCCGGCCCCGGAGGACTGGGAGGCGGCGCGGGAGCGGGCGGGGGTGGTGACCTCGCTGCTCACCGACATGCATGCGGGGGAAATCGAGACCTCCATCCTTCTGCACGCTCATCCCGAATTGATCCGGCCGGGATATGAGACTTCCGATTTCGTCGCGGACGACCGTCGTCATCTGTTGACCCTCGGTATGTCCGCCTATACCGATTCCGGTGTCATCGGGCGTCCTTCGCTGGGTTCCGCAGAAAAGGGCAAGGGGCTGCTGGCGAGCCTCGCGGATTCCTTCGGCGCGTATGTGTCACTGCTGACCTCCGCGGACGATTCCGAAGCGGACACGGCGGACGCCTGAAAATAGCCGCTGGGTTCCGGGTCCGCCATGGTCGCGGCGGATCCGGTGCCCTTGCGCAGCCCGGCGTACCAGCGGACGACCAGGACGACTAGGCCCGGCAGGGCGGCCACGAAGCTGAGCACGCCGTAGATGACGGCGACGGCCAGTCCGGTGGTCGCGCCCAGTCCCGCGGCGGCGAACGCCCAGGCGGTGACGCCCTCCCGGGGCCCGAACCCGCCGATGTTCAGCGGCAGACCCATGGCCAGCAGCGCGAGCACGGCGAGCGGCAGCAGCGCCGCGACGGAGGCGTCGGAGCCGGCGATCCGCGCGGCCAGCACGAACATCCCGAGGTGCCCGGCGAGCACGAGCACGGAGGAGACGGCGACGCCGGGCCCGTTACGGCGGGACAGCAGCGCCTCGCGGGCCTCGCCGAGCGTCGTACGCAGCGCCGACGGCTTCCGGTCCCGGCGCGACGGCGCCCGGTTCATGCGTACGGCGGTCACGACGGCGAGCGCGCCCACGGTGGCGAACAGGATGAGCGGCGTGATGTCGCGGGCCTGATTCAGCACCGGTGACGGCATGGTGAGCAGTACGACGGCGCCGACGGCCGCGAGAGCGACCTGGCCGGCGGTCCGCTCCAGCACCACCGCACGCACCCCGCGCCCCATGTCACCGGCGCTCTGCCCGTGCCGCACGGCCCGGTGGACATCGCCGAGGACACCGCCGGGGAGGGCCGCGTTGAGGAACAGGGCCCGGTAGTAGTCGGCGACCGCCGGCCACAGCGGCAGTCGGATCCGCAGCCCGCGCGCCACCAACTGCCAGCGCCAGGCGCTGAACACGGTGGTGACGAACCCGATCCCGACGGCCCCGAGCAGCGCCGGCACATCGATCCGCCGCAGCCCGTCGAGGAAGACACCGGTCCCGAGCCGCCAGAACAGCGCGACGAGGATGACGACGCCGACGGCCGTGCCGAGGTGGGTACGGAAGGCCGGGGTGTTGAGGCGGGAGAGGAACGAGCGGGGCCGAGCCTGTTCGGTGCGGGGTCGGGTGACGATGACGCCGATGCGGGAGGGGGAGACGGGGGCGCTCACGCTGATGGCGGCCGGGGCGACGTCGTCCCGACGTACCGCGGCGTGCGTCCTCGCCACCGTCTCCACGCTCATGACGCCCCGCCCGTCGGCCGGACCAGTGCGAGCAGGTCGCTGTGGTGGACCACGACGCGCAGTTCGCCGGCCTGGCAGGCGGCGAGCCGTTCGGTCAGATAGCGGTCGGCGCGCTCGCGCAGTTCGGGGCGTTCCTCCACCGCCGCGCCGACCCAGCCGCGCAGCCACTGGGCGGTGAGCGCCGACTCGCCGGGGCCGAGCCGCCAGGGGCTGGGATGGACCTGGACGGTCGCACCCTGCTCGGAGAAGGCCTCGGCCGCCGCGGTGACGGCGTCGGGGCCCAGCAGACCCGCGCGCCGCTGATGGGCGTTGAACGCCTCGGCGATCTCCTGGTCCAGCGGGTCGGACGGGGTGAGTTCGACGCGCCCGGCGACGGAGAGCGTGAGCAGCGCCGGGCAGCCCGCGCCCACGCAGGCGGCGGCGAGGGTGTCGATCTCCTCGCGGGTGAGGACGTCGAGCAGTGCGGACGCGGTCACCAGGGAGGCGCCGAGAAGGGCGTCCGGGGTGAGGCGGCCGACGTCACCGCGGCGGGTCTCGACCGTGACGCGGCTGCCGTCGGCGGAGGAGCGCGGGGAGGCGACGGCGGCGAAGTGCAGGAGGTAGGGGTCGCGGTCGTGCAGGACCCAGTGCTGGGCGCCGTCGAGGTGGGGCGCGAGCCAACGGCCCATGGAGCCGGTGCCGCAGCCCAGGTCGTGGATGACCAGTCCGCCGGCCCGGCCCGGCCGGTTGGCGAGCCGGATCCGCAGCGGGTCGAGCAGATCGTGCGCCCGCGCTGCGGCGTCTGCGCCCTCGCGCAGCTCCAGCCATTCGGGGGCGTAGCGCGGCGGGTCGTCGGGCCCGGCGTCCCTGAGCCGTACGGTGGCCCGCTCACCGGGGTTGGCGGTGGGACCGGCCCCGAGAATCACGGCGTCCGCGTCACCGGCCGCCGGTACGGACACTCCACTCATGTCACCCTCCGCTGAAACGATCCCGCTTTCGGACGCCCCGTCGCCCGAAGCCCCCTCCGTCCCCCGCCGCGTCGAGTCCGTGGCGTCCCGGGGCCCCGGCTGGGCGGGGATCGTGCCCCCGTTCCGTGTCGTCGCCGAATTCCTCATGCCGCCCTCCGGGGTTCGTTCGGCAGTCGGCCCAGTACCGAGGCCAGGCTGCGGGCCGTGCCTGCCCAGCCGTTCAGTGCGGCTCGGCGGGCCCGGGCCGCCGCCTTCAGCCGGCGTCGTACGTCCGCCTCGCCGAACCAGCCGCGCAGTTCGACGGCGATGGCGGCGGGGTTCTCCGGCGGGACGAGGATGCCGGGGACACCGCCGTCGGGGGCGCGGCCGACCGCCTCGGGCAGTCCCCCGACGTCGGTCGCGAGCACGGGGATGCCGCGCGCGAGCGCCTCGGTCACCGCCATGCCGTACGTCTCGGCGTAGGAGGTGAGCACCATCAGGTCGGCCGTGTTGTAGCTGGCGTCGAGTTCGGCGCCGGCCTGCGGGCCCGCCAGGATCAGCCGGTCCTGAAGGCCGTGCTTCGCTATGAGGGACCGCAGTTCGGCCACGTACCCGGGGTCCTGGTTCAGCCCGCCCACGCAGACGCAGCTCCACGGCAGATCGGTCACCGCCGCCAGCGCCTCGACCAGCCGGTGCTGTCCCTTGCGCGGTGTCACGGCGGCCACGCACAGCAGGCGGGACACACCGTCGGTGCCCGCGGCGAGGGGCGCGATGTCGGCGCCGGGGGCGGCGACATGGACGCGCTCGGGGGCGAGGCCGTGATGGGAGACGAGGCGGCGCACGGCCCAGTCGCTGGTGGCGATGACCGCGTCGACGGCTCGCAGCACCGTGCGTTCCCGGGCGTCCAGGTCCGCGGCGACGGCGGGCTCCAGACCCGTCTCGTCGCCGAGCGGGAGGTGGACGAGGACCGCGAGCCGCAGCCGCTCGGCCTCCGGCACGATGATCTCGGGGACGCCGCACGCGACCAGCCCGTCCAGCAGGACGACCGTGCCGTCCGGGAACTCCCGCAGCGTACGGGCGAGTTCGGCACGGGCCTCGGCGCCGGGGCGGGGCCAGCCGCCGTCCACCGCGTGCTTGTGCACCTGCCAGCCGAAGCCGGGCAGGTCCAGACACACCCGACGGTCGTAGGCGTTGCCGCCGCTCGGCGCGGCCAGGTCGTCGACGCCGCCCGGCAGCACGAAGTGCACGGAGCACAGGGACATGGGGATGATCTCGGCGTGCTTCAGGACGGAGTGCTGCACGGGCACGAACCCGAGCGACACCTTCTCCGCCTTGTCCAGGGCGACGCTCTTGTCCAGAGCCACGCTCTTGTCCAGGGCCACGTTCTTTTCCAGCGTCACGTCCGTCACAGCGCACGCTCGTAACTCGCCCACGCGACATGCGACTCGTGCAGCGTGACGGTGAGACCGGCGAGGCCCTTGGCGCCCTCGCCCAGCGCGCCCTTCTCGATCCGCTCGGCGAGCCGGTCGGCGATGACCTTCGCCAGGAACTCCGTGGAGGTGTTGATCCTCGCGAAGTCGGGTTCGTTGTCGAGGTTTCTGTAGTTCAGCTCGCCGACGACGGCACCCAGTTCGCGCGTGGCCAGTCCGATGTCGACGACGATGTTGTCGTCGTCCAGCTGCTCGCGCCGGAACGTTGCGTCCACCAGGAACGTCGCTCCATGCAGGCGCTGCGCGGGTCCGAAGACGTCGCCGCGGAAGCTGTGGGCGATCATGATGTGATCGCGGACGGTGATGCTGAACAACGGACACCCTCCAGGTGCGGTGCGTTCCTCATCCCCGCTGATCGCTGCCGGGGATGTCGAGTAGTACGGCTAGTCGCTTCCCCGTGTTCAGCCGTCTCTCACTCTTTTCTCAGGTCAGGCGCTCTTGTCGTCCGGGAATGAACGAGTCCGTCAGGGGGTGTCCGTGTACCTGACGCGGTGACAGAGGGCCGGGATCTCCCCGGACGCGAGCTTGGGCAGCACGTCCGGGAGTTCCTCGAAAGCGCTCTCCCCCGTGACGAGCGCGTCGAGCGCCGGGTCGGCGAGCAGGTCGAGGGCGAGGGCGAGCCGGTCGGCGTAGCTGCGGGTGGCGCGGCGGGCCGGGGAGACGGTGCCGACCTGGCTGCTGCGGAGGGTGAGCCGCCGGGAGTGGAAGGCCTCGCCGAGCGGGAGGGTGATGTGCCGGTCGCCGTACCAGCTGAGTTCGAGGACGGTGCCTTCGGCCCTGAGCAGTTCGAGGGACCGGGCGAGGCCCTGTTCGGTTGCGCTGGCGTGGACGACGAGGTCGCACTCGCCGAGCGCGTCGCCGGGCGTGGCGAATCCGACGCCGAGGGCCTCGGCGACGGCCGCCCGGCCCGGGTCGGCGTCGACCAACTGGAGCCGTACGCCGGGGAAGCGGGCCAGCAGCGCGGCCACCGAGCAGCCGATCATGCCGCCGCCGACGACGGCGATCCGGTCGCCGACCAGCGGCGCGGCGTCCCAGAGGGCGTTGACGGCGGTCTCGACGGTGCCGGCGAGGACGGCTCGTTCGGCGGGGACGGATTCCGGTACGACGGTGACGGCGCTGGCGGGGACGACGTACCGCGTCTGATGCGGATGCAGGCAGAAGACGGTACGGCCGACGAGCGAGGACGGGCCCTCCTCCACCACCCCGACGCTCAGATAGCCGTACTTCACCGGGGCGGGGAACTCGCCCTCCTGGAACGGTGCCCGCATGGCCGCGTGCTGGCTCTCGGGGACCCCGCCGCGGAACACGAGTGTCTCGGTGCCCCGGCTGACCCCGGAGTACAGCGACCGCACCACCACATCGCCCTCGCCCGGCTCCGGAAGGACCGCCTCCCGGATCTCTCCTTCACCCGGAGAGCTGAGCCAGAACGCGCGTGCGGTGCGGTTCATCTGGATCCTCCTGAACGATCGTGAAGCTGTGCACGTACGGGAGTGTGCACAGGTCGCGCACAGTACGCGGCCTTGATCGACTCTGTCATCCGGCCGGAGGAATGTGCGGTGGCCCTGAACAACACTTACGACGCGAGGCTGGTCCAGCAGGAGACCGCTGTGGGAGCGGGCGTGCAGATCCTGTTGCTGGCCCTGCTCGGATCGGCGATCGGCCTCGGGCCGGCGGGCTGGCTGACCGGCCTCGTCTTCGCCGCGGCCACCTGGGCGATGCTCTCCCTGGCCCTGCACCGGTCCGGGCTGCGCTCCTTCGGCCCGGCCAACCGGGTCACCCTCGGCCGGGCGACGCTGGTCGGCGGCGTCACGGCACTGGTCGCGGACTCCTTCTTCCAGAGCTCGCCGCCCGTCACGCTCTTCGTCGGCCTGACGGCGGTCGCGCTGATCCTCGACGGCGTGGACGGCAAGGTGGCGCGCCGCACGGGCACGTCGACGGCCCTCGGTGCGCGCTTCGACATGGAGGTCGACGCGTTCCTGATCCTGGTCCTGAGCGTGTACGTCTCCATGTCGCTGGGCCCCTGGGTCCTCCTCATCGGCGCCATGCGCTACGGCTTCGTCGCCGCGGCCCGCGTCTGGCCCTGGCTGAACGCCCCGCTCCCCCCGAGCACGGCCCGCAAGACGGTCGCCGCGATGCAGGGCGTGTTCCTGCTGCTGGCCGCGTCGGGCTACCTGCCGTACGCGGCGACGTTCGCGGTGGCGGCGACGGCGCTGGCGGCGCTGGTCTGGTCGTTCGGCCGCGACATCATGTGGCTGTACCGGACGTCACGCACGACACGGGTCTCGGTGCCGAAGGTGCGGGAGCTGGTGGCGTCCTGAGTGGTCAGCCGTCGAGGGGCATCCGGTACACCGTGGACTCCCGCACGGCGAACCCCAGCCGCTCGTACAGCCTGTTCGCCGCGGCCCGGTCCGGCCGCGAGGTGAGGTCGACGGTCCGCGCACCCGCCTCCCGGCCCAGCCGGACCGCCTCACGCATCAGCGATCCCGCGACTCCGCGGCCGCGCGCGGCATTGTCGACGACCACGTCCTCGATCCGGGCGCGCAACCCCGAGGGCACGGGGAACATCACCAGGGTCAGGGTGCCGACGATCTCGCCGCCCGCCCGGGCCACGAGCACAGTGCTCGCCTCGCACTGAAGGATCCGGTCGACCGCCACGAGGTCGAGACCCTCGGCGGTCCGGGAGAGCTGCGGCAGCAGCCGGCCGAAGGCAGCCACGAGTTCCGCGCTCGCCTCCCTGACGATCTCCACCTGAACATCCACACCGTGAACCCTACCGACGCGGCAGCGCCCTGATCGCCGCGAGCGGCACAGCCGCCGACACCAGCCACGGAACGGCTACGTCCTGGCTGGTCGCACAACTCCCTGCCCCCCCGCGGGCCGCTGCCGCCCGGCCTGCCCGCCACCTGAACAACCTCCACCCGCACGCCCACACCACGACCCCTACCGACGCGGCAGCACCCCAACCGCCGCCAACGGCACAACCGCCAGCACCAACCACGGAACGGCTGTGGGCAAGCCGGTGTCCAGGAGGGTTCCCGTCGCCGAGCTGCCGATGAGGACGATCAGGCCGGAGATCGAAGACAGGGCGCCGGTGTAGAGGCCGAGGCGGCCCTCCTCGGCGAGGTCGGGGATCCAGGCGCGGGCGACCGGGGCGACGAGCATCTGGCCGAGGGTGAGCAGGATGACGAAGCCGGCCGCGGGCAACAGGCCGGCGGTGCCGGTCCAGTGGGCGGGGCGGGCCGCGGCGACGAGGGTGAAGCCCGTCGAGATCAGGAGCAGGCCGGCCACCATGGACCGGCGCAGGGTGAGCCGCTCCCCCACCCAGCGGGTGACGGGGAGCTGGGCGAGCACCACCAGCAGTGAGGACAGGGCGAACAGCCAGGCGAGCGCCGCCTGGGAGCCCGTGGCGCGCTCCACCTCCTCGGGGAGGGCGAGGTAGAGCTGGTTGTAGGCGAGCAGGTAGGCCCCGTAGGCGCAGCACAGCGCGAGGAAGCGGGGGTTGCGCAGCAGCTTCCCCATGCCGCCGCGCAGCCGGACACCTCCCCGCCCGGGTATGTGCTGCGGCAGCAGCCACGCGTGCCCGGCGAGCACCAGGACGAAGATCCCGGCACCGGCCAGGCAGACCGTGCGGAAGTCCACCGAAAGCAGGAGCGCGCCGAGCAGCGGGCCGATGAACGCGCCCGCCTGTCCGGCCACCGTGAGCAGGGCGAGGACGTGGGTGCGGGAGCCGCCGCCCGCCTCCTCCCACAGCACGGCCTGGCGGGCGACCTCGGACTCCACCGCCGGTGAGAACAGGGCCGCGGCGAAGCCGATCAGCAGAACCGCCCCGATGACCGCCCATGTCTCGCGTGCGTACCCGAGCCACACGAATCCGGCGATGCGCAGAACGCAGCCGGTCAGGACCACCGGGCGGATGCCATAGCGATCTGCCAGGGCCCCGCCCACCACGAACAGCCCCTGCTGGCTGAACGTGCGCAGTCCCAGCACGAATCCGACGAGCCACCCCGCCATGCCGACGGCCTGTCCCAGGTGCTCGGAGAGGAAGGGCAGGACCGCGAAGAAGCCGATGTTGAAGGCGAGTTGGGTGAGGATGAGGAGGCGGAGGAGGGGCGAGAGGGATGTTTTCCGCCCGCGGAGGCCTGCGACTACCAGTGGCGTCATCGGGTGGCCACCAGCTTCCTTACCTCCGGCCGGTGTTCGGGTACGTCCGTCTCCTCCCGCTCGGCCGCACGCTTGCTGCGCCGCAGTCCTCCCGCCGCCGTCACCGCCAGCGCGCCCAGCAGGGCGAGTACGGCGGCGGGGGCGAGCACCGCCCAGGGGGCGCGTTCGGCGTAGGGCTGGTTCTCGGCGAAGAGCAGGCCCCATTCAGGAGACGGTGGCTGGGCGCCCAGGCCGAGGAAGGCCAACGAGGCGAGGGCCAGGGCGATGCCGGGGAGGCGGAGCAACGCGTGGCGGGTGACCGGGGGTACGACCGCGGGGAGCAGTTCGTGGCGCAGGAGGTACCAGGGGCCGGCGCCCAGGGCTCGGGTCGCGGTGAGGTGGAGGGCCGCGCGTTCCTGCCGTAGCAGTGCCGAGGTGTGGGCGGCGAGCGGCGTCCAGGCGACGGCGGCCACGGCGAGCGCGGGCGTGGTGCTTCCGCTGCCCGCGACCGCGGTGACGAGCAGGGCGACGAGGACCGGCGGCAGCGCGGTGACCGTGTCGACGAGCGGCCCGGACAGCCGGGGCAGCAGGCCGAGGGCCAGGCCGGTGAGGAGGGTGACGGCGGTGATGGCCACCGCCAGCAGCAGCGTGTCCAGGGCACCGTGGCCGACGCGGGCGAGGATGTCCCTGCCCAAGGCGTCGGTGCCGAACGGGTGGGCCGGGGAGGGGGCCGTGAGTCGCTGGGCCGTGTCGAGGGCCAGCGGGTCGCGGGGCAGGCCGAGGCCGATCACGGCGAGGAGCAGGCCGCCGAGGACGAAGGGCAGGAATCGGCGGGCGGGCGGGGTCGGGCGGTGCAGGGACGGCAGGGCGCCGTCGCGCAGGGCCGGGCCGATGAGGAGGCGGGTGAGGAGGTGGGCCAGGGCGGCGGCGATCGCGGCGAGGAGGACCAGGGCGAGGGTGCCGGCCTGGAGGACGGGCAGGTCCTGGGCGAGGGCGGCCTGGAGAGTGGTGCGGCCGAGGCCGGGGATGTCGTAGATCTGCTCGACGGCGACCGCTCCGCCGGTGATGCCGACGACGAACAGGCCGGTGTTGGGCAGCAGTCCGGGCAGACAGCGGCGCAGGGCCTGGCGGGCGACGGTGCGGCCGGGCAGTCCGCGTGCGGTGGCGGCGAGCGCCCAGGGTTCGGCGAAGGCGCCGGGCAGCAGGTCGTCCAGGAGCCGGCCGAGGACGGCACCGGCGGGCAGGCCTAGGGCGAGGGCGGGCAGGATCGTCCACTGGAAGCCGTACCAGCCGAGGGCGGGCAGCCAGCCGAGCTGTACGCCTACGACCGTCGCGAGCACGGACGCCGTGAGGAACTCCGGCAGTGCGGCGAGGACGGCGGAGCCGGTACCCGCGGCGCGCCGGCCGTCGAGCCGCCGCCGTGCGCCGAGCCACAGGGTGCGCGCGCAGATCAGCGCGGCGGTGGCGGCGGCCACCGCGATCGCCACCGCCATCAGCAGCAGGGAGACGCCCAGGGCCTGGAGCACCGCGGGCGCGACCTCGGTGCCGGAGATCCAGGACCGGCCGGCGTCCCCGTGCCAGAGTCCGCTCAGCCAGTCGCCGAGCAGGTGGAACGGACCGTGGTCCAGGCCGAGTTGGGCCCGAATGTCCGCGAGCACCTCGGGGCTGGGGTCGCGGTCCGCCGAGCGTGCCTTGAGGACGGTGAGCGCCGGGTCGGTGTGCGAGAGCCAGGGCAGCAGGCCGACGAGGGTGATGAGGGCGCCCGCGATCCCGGCCCGCCACAACAGCGTGGCCATGCTCTGCCGCACGGGTCAGCGCCGGGTGCCGATGCCGACGAGGGTGCGCTCGTACGGGTCGAGGAGCGCGCCGCTGACGGAGGTGCCGACGCCGGTGATGATGCGCTGGTGGACCAGCGGTACGACGGCGTCGGTGCCCAGGATGCGGGCCTCGGCGGCCATCGCCGCGTCCTGCCGCCCGGCGGTGTCGACGGTGTCCTCGGCCTTGGCCACGGCCCGGTCGACGTCCTTGTCGCAGAGCTGGGCGATGTTGTAGCCGCCGTCGCAGGTGTAGTCGCTGGCCAGGACGGAGACGGGGTCGCCGGTGTCGACGAGGGTGTTGCGGGCGAGGACGAACGCGTCGAACTTCCCGCCGAGCGCGTCGCTCTCCAGCCGCGAGTACTCGCGCACCTCAAGGGTGACGTCGAACCCGGCCTTGTCCAGCTGCTGCTTCAGCACCTGGGCGACTTCGGGGAGCTCGGGCCGGTTGTCGTAGGTGGCGAGCGTGATGCGGGTGCGCTCGGGCTTCGCGGGCTCGGCCCGCCCCACCGGTTCGGTCCGCCTGCCCTCGGCCCAGGTGACGGCGGGCCCGTAGATGCCGGCACCGGCGTCGGCGTAGCCCTCGTAGACGTCCTTGGCGAGCGCGGAGGTGTCGACGGCCTTGCGGGCGGCGGCTCGTAGCGCGGCGTCCTTGAAGGGGCCCTTCTTCGAGTTGAGGAGCAGGCTCGTGGTGCGGGTGGTGGCGGTCGCCTTGCGCGTGTTCTGGTCGAGGGTGGCGGCCTGGGCTACGGGGATCGCCTCGGCGAGGTCGACCTGGCCGGTGCGCAGCGCGCTGGCGCGGGCGGTGCCGTCGGCGACGAACTTGACGTCGATGCCGGGGGCCTGGGCGCGGCCGCCCCAGTAGTCGTCGTAGCGGTCGAGGGTGGCGGCGGTGGCGCCCATGACCTTGGTGAGTTCGAAGGGTCCGGTGGCGGTGCCGACCAGGTCGACGTCGTCCTTCTTGTCGTAGGCCTTGGCGGAGAGGACGGCGAGGGAGGGGCTGGACAGGCGCAGCGGCAGGACCGGGTCGGTGGCCCCGGTCGTGATCCGTACGCCGGTGGCGCCCTCGGGCTTCGCGGTGAGGGTGACGCCGGCGAGGGCCGCGGGGGCGGGCTTGGCCTGGGTGGCGTGGGTGAGGGCGGCGGCGACCGCGGCCGGGGTGACCTTGGAGCCGTCCTGGAAGGTGGCCTCGCGGAGGGTGAACAGCCAGGTGCGGTCGTTCTCCTGGCGCCAGGAGGCGGCGAGGGCGGGGCCGGCGGCGCCGTTGGCGTCCAGGGCGGTCAGGCCCTCGGTGACGCCGAGGCGGCTGAGGATGGTGGCGTCGGCGCCGTACGGCGAGAGGTTCTCGGCGGGCGGGAAGGCGAGGGCGACGCGCAGGCGCGAGCCGGCGCCGGGGCCGTCGGCGGAGTCGCTGCCGCCCCCGCCGGAGGCGAAGCAGCCGGCCAGCACCGGGGCAAGGACGAGGGCGAGGAACGGGCGTATTCGGCGTCGCACGGTGGTCTATCGCTCCATCGGTATCTCGAAGTGGACGACGCCATTGCCGCCGTCGGCTTCCTCGCGTTCGTCGTGCACGACCTTGCCGAGCGAGCGCCAGAAGGCCTCGGCGCCGGGCACCTTGGGGTCGGTGTGCAGATAGACGGCGCGGTAGCCGCCGTCCGCCGCCGTGAAGGCGAGCAGCTCCGTGACGAGCCGCCGGGCCAGGCCGCGCCTGCGGTGCTCGGGGCGTACGTAGATCCGGCGCAGCTGTGCGGTGGCGCCGGAGGGGTAGCGCTCGGCGAGGTCGCGCGGGTTCGGCGGGTGGGCCGGGCCGCGGGAGTCGAGGGCGGCGGTGGCCACGACACCGTTGTCGCGCGGATCGAGGGCGACGAGGAGGGTGTGTCGGGGTGAAGCGAGATAGGCGGCGGCCGGGTCGATGATGTCCGCATGCCAGTGGGGCACATAGCCGGTGCCGAAGTCGTGGTAGACGGTGTCGAGCATCAGGGCTCGCGCACCGTCCAGGTCGTCCGGGCTCGCCGCCCTGATGCTGTAGTCACGCACTTGCACATCATATGCATTAAGAACAAGGGGAGATCACGACGCCCCCGGCGATCACCACAACCCCCTTACAGCTCAAGCGATTTGACAGCGATCAAGAGCCGCATCCAACCTGGCCACATGACATCCGTTTTCAACAAAGGTACCCTGCTCCTGAAGGTCGGCCACTGATGCGTATCGCGTTCGTCGGCAAGGGCGGCAGCGGCAAGACGACCCTGTCCGCGCTCTTCACCCGCCATCTGGCCCGCTCCGGCGCCCCGGTGCTGGCCATCGACGGCGACATCAACCAGCACCTCGCCGAGGCCCTCGGCCACACCGGCACCGCCCTGGACGCCCCGCCCCTCGGTGCGCACGTCCACGCGATCAAGGAGTACCTGCGCGGCACCAACCCGCGCATCCCCTCCGCCGACGCCATGATCAAGACCACGCCGCCCGGCCGGGGCTCCCGCCTCCTGCGCCTCCTCGGCGACGACGAACTGCACGCGAGGCATGTCCGGCGCGTGGGCGACGTACCGCTGATGGTGACCGGCGACTTCGACGAGAGCGACCTCGGAGTGGCCTGCTACCACTCCAAGCTCAGCGGGGTCGAGCTCTACCTCGGCCACCTCGTCGACGGCCCCGGCGAATATGTCGTGGTCGACATGACGGCGGGCGCGGACGCCTTCGCATCAGGTCTCTTCACCCGCTTCGACATGACCTTCCTGGTCGCCGAGCCCACCCGTAAGGGCGTCTCGGTCTACCGCCAGTACCGCGACCACGCCCGCGAGTTCGGCATCCGTATCGCGGTCGTCGGCAACAAGGTGACCTGCGAGGACGACCTGCTCTTCCTCAAGGAGGAGGTGGGCGACGACCTCCTCACCCATCTCGTCCAGTCCCCTTGGGTCCGCGCGGCCGAACAGGGCCGGGAACAGGGCGAGCTGGAGTCCTCCAACGTGCACGCCCTGAACGTCCTGCGCGAGACGGTCGACGCCCTCCCGAAGGACTGGGCCGCGACGCACGCCCACGCCGTCGAGTTCCATCTGCGCAACGCCCGCGCATGGGCGGACGCCAGGACGGGCGAGGACCTGGCGGGGCAGGTGGACCCGGGGTTCGTACCGGGGCCGCCGGTACAGTCCTGACGCGCCCAGGCGCGGCCTACCGCTTCTGCTCCACCCGCACCCAGTCCACCTCGGCCTGCACTCCCCCACTCGCGATCCGGTCCACGCTCGACTGCGGCAACCCCCAGTAGGGCGTGGCCACCTGGTTCCAGCCGGCCGGGTACGCACCGCCCAGGGCAAGGTTGAGGATGACGTACTGGTCGTGGTCGTACACCCACTGCCCCCGCGTCGACTCCAGCTTGTTGCGGGACGTCTCCTGGACCAGGCGGCCGTCGACGGAGAAACGCATGCCGGTCGGGGTCCATTCGACGGCGTAGGTGTGCCACTGGTCGACGGTGCCGCCGTCCGGGAAGATCTGGCGGGCGCCGATGTTGCCGTCGGCCGAGTAGCCGGGGCCGTGCAGGGCGGTGCTGGTCCAGTCGCGGTAGCCGACGTTCTCCATGATGTCGGTCTCGCCGGAGGCCGGCCAGGAGACGGAGGGGTCGTCGACGTTGCTGCCGAGCAGCCAGAAGGCGGGCCAGAAACCGTCGCCGACCGGGAGCTTCATCCGGGCGCTGACCTTGCCGTAGGTGAAGTCGAACTTGGTGTTGGTGTCGATACGGCCCGAGGTGAAGTCGTAGGTGCCGCCGCCCGCCTGGGTGCAGCCCTTGCAGTATTTGGCCCGTAGGACCAGCGTGCCGTTCTCCGTGCGGATGTTGTCCGTGGAGTCGACGTACGCCTGCGACTCGCCGTTGACCGAGCCCATCTCGGTGCCGGTGCGGACAACGCGCCACTTCGAGCGGTCGAGGGCGGTGCCGGTGAAGTCGTCGAAGAAGGTGGTCCCGTACTCCCCCGGCTGCCCACCGGGCAGGGCGGGGTACGCCGCCGACGCGCTGCCGCCCGTGCCCCAGACCTCGAACTCGTAGAGGGAGTAGCCGAACTGGGCCGTCGCGGGCGCCGGGTTGTAGAAGCTGCGGCGCTCCTTGCCGAGCATGCGGACGTAGCGGCCGGTCGCGGGCGAGGGAAGGGTGATCGTGTCGTGTACGCCCACCGCCTCCGCCGGAGACTTGACGTTTGATCGGCGAGCGGCGACCTCGGTGGATGAGGGGCGGTGGACCGTGCGCCAGGTGCGGTTGTCGTCGGAGACCTGGAGTTCGTAGTCGACCGCGTAGGCCGCCTCCCAGTACAGGTCCACGGAGTTGATCGTGGAGGTGGCGCCCAGGTCGACCGAGATCCAGCGGTCCGCGTTCCAGTCGCTGGACCAGCGGGTCGCGTCGGCCTTGAGGTCGGCCGGCCGG
Organism: Streptomyces lanatus; assembly: GCF_014655715.1. Classification (GTDB taxonomy): domain Bacteria; phylum Actinomycetota; class Actinomycetes; order Streptomycetales; family Streptomycetaceae; genus Streptomyces; species Streptomyces lanatus. The sequence continues at coordinate 302,589 of NZ_BNBM01000001.1, forward strand.
CCGCCATCGGTGACGAACGCCGGTGAGTTGCCCGCGTGTTGGTAGTGGTTCGCGTACGCGGGGTGGTTCAGGGCGAGGTTGGTGCGGGTGGTCGACGCCGGGGCCGGTTCACCGCCGTAGACCTTGAAGGAGTAGAGGGAGTAGCCCCAGGGCGTGGCGCGTTCGATGCCGCGCATGCGGATGTAGCGGCCGGTGACCTCCTGCGGGTAGGTGTGCGCGGTGACCGAGCCGCCGGTGCCTGCGGTCTCCGTGTAGAAGGGGGTCCAGTCCGTGCCGTTCTTCGAGACCTCCAGGACGTATCTCTTGCCGTAGGCGGCCTCCCAGTCGAGGACCACCCGGTCGACCCGGATCATGGCGCCGAGGTCGACGCGGATCCAGGCGTCGTCGGCGAAGTCGCTGGACCAGCGGGTCGATCCGTCGGCGTCGAAGGCGAGGCCGGGGGCGGTGGCGGCGTTCTCGCTGCCGGACGCGGTGACGGCGGCGGGGTCGGCTGCGTAGGCCGTGTTCGCCCGGTCGGTGTCCCAGTCGACGGCGACGGCTGCCGCGGGCGCCGGTGCGCCCAGGGCCGTGCCCGAGGCCAGCAGGGCGGCCGTCGCGAGGGCGGCGAGGAGGGTGCGGGTCGGCATGCGGTTCTCCTGAGTGTCGATGATGGCGCGTTCATGACAGTTCGAGGAGGTGCAGGTGCTGGTGGAGGTGCGGTGGGCGTGGGCTCCGGCTCCCACGCCCACCGCGGTCGGGTCAGGCCGCCCGCTCGGCCCCCGCCCCGTGCGCGCGGACGATGTCCGCGTACCGGTGGCCGGTGCCCTTGATCGTGCGGACCTGGGTCTCGTAGTCGACGTGGACCAGGCCGAACCGCTTGGCATAGCCGTACGCCCACTCGAAGTTGTCGAGCAGCGACCAGGCGAAGTACCCGGCCAGCGGGGCACCCTTGCGGGCGGCGGAGGCGCAGGCCGCCAGATGCCGGACCAGGTAGTCCTGGCGCTCGGGGTCGTCGATCGTGCCGTCGGGGCGCACGACGTCCGGGAAGGCGGAGCCGTTCTCGGTGACGTAGATCTTGCGGGGGCCGTATTCGTCGGTCAGGCGCAGCAGCAGCGTCTCGATGCCGCTCGCGTCGATCTCCCAGTCCATGCCGGTGCGCGGGACGTCCGGGCGGCGGACCGCGCGGGCGTAGGGCGCCGGGCCCTCGGGGTCGTCGACGACGTGGGCCGGGAAGTAGTAGTTCAGGCCGAGCCAGTCGAGCGGGGCGGCGATCGTCTCCAGGTCACCGGCCTGCTCGGGGAGTTCGACGCCGTATGTCTCGACCATGTCGGCCGGGAAGCCTCGGCCGTGCACCGGGTCGAGCCACCAGCGGTTGACGTGGCCGTCCTGGCGGCGGGCCGCGGCCTCGTCCTCAGGGCGGTCGCCTGCCGCGTACACCGTGGACAGGTTGTTGACGATGCCGATCTCGGCGCCGGGCGCGGCGGCGCGGATCGCCTGGGTCGCCAGGCCGTGGCCGAGGAGGAGGTGGTAGGAGGCACGGACGGCGGCCGTGAGGTCGGTCAGGCCGGGCGCCATCTTGCCCTCCAGGTGGCCGATCCAGGCCGAGCAGGAGGGCTCGTTGAGGGTGGCGAAGTGGGTGACACGGTCGCCGAGGCGGGCGGCGACCACGGAGGCGTACTCGGCGAAGTGCTCGGCCGTCGCCCGCTCGGGCCAGCCGCCCCGGTCCTGGAGCGCCTGGGGCAGATCCCAGTGGTAGAGGGTGACGGAGGGAGCGATGCCCGCCTCCAGCAGTCCGTCGACCAACTCGTCGTAGAAGGCGAGGCCCTTGGCGTTCACCGGTCCGTCCCCGCCCGGGATGACGCGCGGCCACGCGACCGACAACCGATAGGCGTTGGTGCCGAGTCGGCGCATCAGGCCGATGTCCTCGCGCCAGCGGTGGTAGTGGTCGCAGGCGACGTCGCCGTTGTCGCCGTTGTCGATCTTTCCGGGGGTGTGCGAGAAGGTGTCCCAGATCGACGGGGAACGGCCGTCCTCCGCCACGGCTCCCTCGATCTGGTACGCCGCTGTGGCGGTGCCCCACAGGAAGTCGTTCGTGAGTGCGGCGAGGTCGATGCGGTCGGACACGGAGATCCCTTCGGAATGAGAGGTGTGGGTCACTTGACGGCGCCCGCCGTCAGGCCCGCGACCAGATAGCGCTGGAGGAGCAGGAAACCCGCCACCACCGGCACGCTGACGACCAGCGAGGCGGCCATGATCTGGTTCCAGTACACGTCGTTGAGCGTGGAGTAGCCCTGGAGGCCGACGGCGAGGGTGCGGGTGGTGTCGTTGGTCATGACGGACGCGAAGAGCACCTCGCCCCAGGCGGTCATGAAGGCGTAGACGGCGACCGCGACGATGCCGGGGATCGCGGCCGGCACGACCACCCGGAACAGGGCGCCGAGCGGTCCGCAGCCGTCCACCAGGGCCGCCTCGTCCAGGTCGCGCGGCACCGAGTCGAAGTACCCGATCAGCATCCAGATCGAGAAGGGGAGGGAGAAGGTCAGATACGTCAGGATCAGGCCGCCGCGCGAGCCGAACAGGGCGATTCCGGTGGCGTTGCCGATGTTGACGTAGATCAGGAACAGCGGGAGGAGGAAGAGGATGCCCGGGAACATCTGTGTGGAGAGCACCGTGACCGTGAAGACCCGCTTGCCCCGGAAGCTGTAGCGGCTGACCGCGTACGCCGCGAAGACCGCGATCACCACCGAGCAGACCGTCGCCGCGCCCGCCACGATCAGCGAGTTCACGAAGTAGCGCGCGAGCGGCACCGTCGACCAGATGTCGATGTACGGGCGGATGGTCAGGCTGCTGGGCAGCCAGCGGAACTTGCCCGTGACGTCCGCGAGCGGCTTCAGCGAGCTGGAGACCATCACATAGACGGGGACCAGGACGAAGCCCGTGAGCAGCGTGAGGAAGATCCGCCGGGACCAGAGGAAGGAACCCGGGGGCGACATGGGCGAGTTACGCATCGGCGGTCCTCCGTCCGCGCGAGGTGAGCCAGAGGTACCCGCCGGTCACCAGCAGCAGGAACAGCAGCAGGAGTACGGACATCGCCGAGCCCGTGCCGAAGTTCCAGGTGACGAACGACGCCTGGTAGATGTGCACCGAGATCAGGTCGGCGGCCTCGGGCGCGGTCTTGCCGAACAGGACGTACGGCGTGTTGAAGTCGTTGAAGGTCCACAGGAACAGCACCAGGACCAGGACCTGGTTGACGGGGCGCAGGGACGGCAGGGTGATGCGGCGGAGCTGCTGCCACATGCCGGCGCCGTCCAGGGCCGCCGCCTCGTACAGCTCCTTCGGGATGTTCTGCAGGCCGGCCATGACGATGAGGAAGGCGAACGGCCAGCCCTTCCACACCGACACCGTCAGCAGCGCGATGAAACTGTTGTCGCCGATGAGCCAGAAGGAGGGCTTGTCGGTGATGCCCAGCTGGTCGTGCAGGACGTGGTTCACCAGGCCGTTGTCGTGCTGGAACATGAACACCCAGGTGATGACGGCCGTGTAGACGGGCAGCGCGTACGGCACCAGGAACAGGGCGCGCAGCAGGCCCCGGCCGCGGAAGGTGTCCTGCATATAGATCGCGGCGGCCGTGCCGATCAGCCAGCACAGGCCGACCGAGAGCAGCGTGAAGGCGACGGTGACCAGGAAGGAGTGGAGCAGCGCCTCGCCGACGGGGGCGTTGAAGTCCACCGACATGCGGTAGTTGTCGAGGCCGTTCCAGGGTGCCGTGGTCCAGTCGCGGATGTAGAACTGCGTGAGCTCCTTGAAGCTCATCGCGATGCCGATGACCATCGGCACCAGATGGACCAGGAGTTCGAGCAGCAGGGCGGGCAGCAGAAGCAGATACGGCAGGCCGATGCGGCGGATCCGCCCGGGACGGCGGCGGGGGCCGTCCGCCGTCCCGGGGGAGTTCTCACGCACCTCGGCCTTCGCGGGGACCGTGGTCGTCATCGTGCTCACTTCGTCGGCATCTGCTGCTGGGCCTTCTCCAGGGCCGCCTTCACCGAGTCGGTGGTCACCGGGCGTCCGGCGGCGGCGTCGGCCCACAGCTCCTTGACGGCCGTACCGACCGCCGTCTCGAACTGCGACTCGTCGGCGACCTGCGGTGCCGCTACGGCGCTCTTGGCGAGGGTGTCCTTGAGGACGGCGTTCGCCGGGGTGTTGAAGGACGCGTCCGACTGCGCGCCGCTGACCGGCGGGATCGTGCTGTACGCCGTGTTGAGGATCTTCTGCTCGGCGTCGCTCGTCATGAACTTCACGAACTGCTTGGCGCCGTCGATGTTGTCGGTGTTCTTGAACACGGCCATGTTGATGCCCATGACCATGGAGTTGACGCCGGTGTCGGCACCGGGAGCGCCGGACTGGACCGGCACGGGCGCGATGCCGTAGGCGTCCTCGCTCATGCCCTGCGACTTGAGGTTGGCGGAGGCGGACTGCCACAGCAGCATCGCCGTCTTGCCCTTGGCGAAGTCGCTGACGGACTGGTTCTGCGCGTACTCGGCGTTGCCGGGCGCGATGATCTTGTCCTTGGCCATGAGGTCGACGAACTGCTTGACGCCCTCGACGGCCTCGTCGGAGGTGAAGTCGGGCTTGCCGTCGGCCGTGAAGAAGTCGGCGCCGTGCTGCTTGGCGAAGACGACGGCGTGGTGGATGTTCTCCGAGGGGTTCGAGCCCTCGACGCCCAGGGCCCACTTGCCGTCCTTGGACAGCTTCTTGCCGTCGGCGACCAACTCCTCCCAGGTGGCCGGCGGCTTGGAGATGCCCGCGTCGGCGAACATCTTCTTGTTGTAGTAGAGCGCGTACGCCATCGAGTACAGCGGCACCGCCGCCGGGTCCTGGCCCTCGGCGCCGGTCGAGCCGAGCGCGGAGTCGACGAACCGGTCCTTGCCGCCGATCGCGGTGAAGTTCTTCTCGTCCCAGGGCAGCAGCGCCCCGGTGGCCTGCAGGGAGGCGCTCCAGGTGTTGCCGATGTTGAGGACGTCGGGGCCCTGGCCGGAGGTGGTCGCGGTCAGGATCCGGTTCAGCAGATCCGACCAGGGCACGACCTCCAGCTTCACCTCGATGCCGGTCTGCTTCTCGAACTTGTCGAGTTCGGGCTGGAGGACCTTCTTGTCGACCTCGATGCTGGCGCCCTGGTTGGAGGCCCAGTACGTGAGGGTCTTCGGCGAGTCGTTGGACCCGCCGCCGTCGGTCGACGAACCGCCTCCGCAGGCCGTCGCGGCCAGGGCGAGAGACATGGTGACGGCAGCTACGGCCGCGGCTCGCGAAGTGCGCATGGCTCCAGGTGTCCCTTCCGGGAGTACTACTGCTTAATTTAGAGCGTGAGTTAAGCCTTAAGGAGCAGCCGCGTCAAGGCTTTTGACACAGTCGCCGGACGCCGGTCCAAAGTCTTGACTCCTTCGTTTTACAGCTGAACCGTTCACCGGCGAGAGAGCGCTCCCAAACCCCACCATGTTCACTTCCTGAACAAGGAGAGCCGCCCCATGCCTGCTTCCTCCCCGGATTCCCGGCCACCCTCGATCGGTCGCCGTACCCTGCTGGGCGCCGCCGCCGCGGCCACACCGGCCGTACTCGGCGCGGCCACGCCGTCCGCCGCGGCCCCGTCCGTCCGCAAGAAGCCGCGTGCCCTGCCCGGCGGCGGAGACCTCGGCCCGAACGTCATCGTCTTCGACCCGTCGACCCCGGGCATCCAGGCCCGGCTCGACGAGGTCTTCCGCCGGCAGGAGTCGGCGCAGTTCGGCACCGGCCGCTACGCGCTGCTGTTCAAGCCCGGCACCTACCACGGCCTCAACGCCCAGCTGGGCTTCTACACCTCCATCGCGGGCCTCGGCCTGTCCCCCGACGACACCACCATCAACGGCGACGTCACCGTCGACGCGGGCTGGTTCAACGGCAACGCCACGCAGAACTTCTGGCGTTCGGCGGAGAACCTTGCCCTGGTCCCGGTCAACGGCACCAACCGGTGGGCGGTCGCGCAGGCGGCCCCGTTCCGCCGGATGCATGTCCGCGGCGGCCTCAACCTCTCCCCCACCGGCTACGGCTGGGCGAGCGGCGGCTACATCGCGGACAGCAGGATCGACGGCCAGGTCGGACCGTACTCGCAGCAGCAGTGGTACACCCGCGACAGCGCGATCGGCAGCTGGCTCAACGGCGTGTGGAACATGGTGTTCTCCGGCGTCGAGGGCGCCCCCGCGCAGAGCTTCCCCAACCCGCCGTACACCACGCTCGACACCACCCCGATCTCGCGCGAGAAGCCTTTCCTGTACCTCCAGGGCAACGACTACCGGGTCTTCCTCCCGGAGAAGCGCACCAACGCCCGCGGCGTGACCTGGGGCAACGGCACCCCGCGAGGCACCTCGCTGCCGCTGTCACAGTTCTACGTCGCCCGGCCCGGCGTCTCCGCCGCCACCCTCAACGAGGCGCTCGCACAAGGACTGCACCTCCTGCTCACCCCGGGGATCTACCACCTCGACCGGCCGATCCAGGTCAGCCGCCCCAACACCGTCGTCCTGGGCCTCGGCTACGCGACCCTCATCCCGGACGGCGGGGTCACGGCCCTGAAGGTCGCCGACGTCGACGGGGTCCGCCTGGCCGGGTTCCTCGTCGACGCCGGACCGGTCAACTCCCCCACCCTGCTCGAGATCGGGCCGCAGAGCGCCTCCGCGGACCACTCCGCCAACCCGGTCACCGTCCAGGACGTCTTCGTCCGGATCGGCGGCGCGGGCGCCGGCAAGGCCACCACCAGCATGGTGATCAACAGCCGGCACACCATCGTCGACCACACCTGGGTGTGGCGCGCCGACCACGGCGAGGGCGTCGGCTGGGAGACCAACCGGGCCGACTACGGCGTCGTCGTCAACGGCGACGACGTGCTGGCGACGGGCCTGTTTGTGGAGCACTTCAACAAGTACGACGTCCAGTGGAACGGCCAGCGCGGCCGCACGATCTTCTTCCAGAACGAGAAGGCGTACGACGCCCCGAACCAGGCCGCCATCCAGAACGGCCCCCTCAAGGGCTACGCCGCCTACAAGGTCGGCGACGGCGTGACGGCGCACGAGGGCTGGGGACTTGGCAGCTACTGCTACTACAACGTCGACCCGACGATCGTGCAGCACCACGGCTTCGCCGCGCCCGTGCGGTCCGGGGTGCGGTTCCACAACCTGCTCGTCGTGTCGCTGGGCGGCCAAGGGCAGTACGAGTGCGTCATCAACGACACGGGGTCACCGACGTCGGGCACCTCGACGGTGCCGTCGACCGTGGTGTCGTATCCCTGAGAGCCCGCCGGCTCTGGTGACCAGTTACTCTCCCCGGAAGGAGGCTCCGGGGAGAGCAATGGCGAATCACCGGTTCAGGGCAGGATCTCGACGTATCCGTCGGTTCCGTGGACGCGGATCCGCCGGCCGTCCATGATCCGCCGGGTGGCCTGCTCCACGCCGACGACGGCGGGCAGTCCGTACTCCCGGGCGATCACCGCGCCATGGGTCATCAGGCCGCCCACCTCCGTCACCAGACCCGCGATTCCGACGAACAGCGGCGACCAGCTGGGGTCGGTGAAGGGCGTGACCAGGATGTCGCCCGCTTCGAGGTCGGCCTCCGCCATGTCGAGGATGACGCGGGCCCTGCCCTCGACGGTCCCGGCGGACACCGGCAGGCCGACCAGGGCGCCGTCCGGCACGTCGTCGCGCCGGTATGCCCCGGTGAGGGCCTCGCCGTCCGAGGTGAGGACCCGGGGCGGGGTGAGCGCGTGGTACGAACGGAACGCTTCCTCGCGCTCCTGGACGAGCCGGTCGTCCACGTGGTTCGAGCTCACGGCGTCGCGGAGTTCCTGGAACGTGAGGTAGAAGGCGTCCTCCGCCCGGGCGAGCACCCCGGCCCGCGCGAGACGCCCGGCCTCCCTCAGCAGGGCCTGCTTGTAGACGAAGTAGCGGCTGATGATCCCGTACTTCGGGTACTCGCGGTAGCCGATGAAGGTCCTGACCCGGTCGATCATCCGCTTGGTCTCGTCGGCCTTGTGCTCACCGTCCGGCAGGGCGCGCAGGCGGGACAGCACGTCCTGTTCCTTCTGCTCCGCCTTCCGCCGCCCCTGCTCGAAGCGGCGCCCGGCGGCGCCCGGTTCGAAGTTCCTGACGTTGTCGAGGATCACCGGCACCAGCGTGCTGGGCCGCTCGCGCCAGCGTGGCCTCGTGATGTCGATCTCGCCGACGCAGCGCATGCCGTACAGGTCGAGGTAGGACTCGATGGCGTCGCGCGCCCCGGTCCCGCCCGGGAGCTTCGCCAGCTCGTCCAGGAAGCCGTCGTCCTCGACGCCCTGGAGGAACGCCACCAGCTCCGGGTGCGGGCGGATCACGTCGGCGACGTCGAGCAGCGCAAGTCCCATCTCCGAGGTGATGTTGCCGGGGGCGGACAGGGTGAGGGTGTCCGCCGCGTTCTTCTCGCCCAGCCACTCCAGCAGGTTGTCGTTGAGCCACCAGGTGGCCTCCATGCCGGCCATGATCGCCTGCATGCTCAGCGGGTCGCTCAGGACGCGCTTGTGCTCCTCGAAGGCCTCCAGCAGGAAGTCGAACAGCGCCGGTCCGGTCTTCGTCCGGATGTCGCGCTCCAGGGCGGCGATCGATGTCCGGCTGCGTTCGACCAGCTCGGTGACGACGGCCGGATCGTTCTCGATGGGGGCGGCGGGCGCACCGCCGGCCGGTGGCCCGCCGGGGCTCGTGTCCGGGAGCGTCGGGACGAAGTCGTCGTGGTCGAGGACGGTCTCCAGCGCGTCCCTGATCAGCGGGTCGCCCCGGCCCAGCACATCCAGGAGACCGGCGCGGCTCGCGGTCGAGGCCAGGCGCGGGGTGACGTCGACGAACAGCCGTCCGGCGGCCTCGTGCATCGGCACCATGGCGGTCAGCTGCCACATGGAGTGGCCCAGGGGCTTCATCGGGTCGGTCATCATCTGCCCGTGACCGACGGAGACGTAGACGTGGTTCTCCTGGTCGCCGCTCTCGGGGACGGGGAACAGGGTCGTGATCGGCCTGCTCTGCACGACCTGGAAGCCGCCGTCGACCAGGCACCATTCGATGTCCTGCGGGCGGCCGAAGTGCGCCTCGATCCGCCGCCCGAGCGCCACGAGTTCCACGGCCTGCGCGTCCGTCAGCGCCGGCTGCTCCTGCCGCCGCGCGTCGATCGCCACTTCCCGCGTGCCGCCGTCCGGCAGGGCCTCGACGGCACGCTGCTTGGCGGCGATCGTCCTCTCGACGACCTCGCCGTCGCGCACCTTGAAGACGTCCGGGTTCACCAGGCCGGAGACCAGGGCCTCGCCGAGGCCGAAACCGGCGTCCACGGTGGCGACCTTCCGGTTGCCCGTGACGGGGTCGGCCGTGAACAGGATGCCGGAGGCCTGCGGGAAGACCATCCGCTGCACGACCACGGCCATGTGGACCGTACGGTCGTCGATGCCGTTACGGCGGCGGTACGTCACCGCCCGCTCGGTGAACAGCGAGGCCCAGCACCGGCTGATGTGCCGGAGGATCTCGGCCCGCCCCACGACGTTCAGGTAGGTGTCCTGCTGGCCGGCGAAGGACGCCGTCGGCAGGTCCTCCGCCGTCGCGCTGGATCGCACGGCGTAGGCGGCCCCCTCGTCGAGCCCGGCGAGCGCGCCGATGACGGCCGTCACGACATCGTCCGGGACGGCGGTCTCCTCGATGGCCCGGCGGATCTGCGCGCTGAGCGTGCCGATCGCCTCCCGGTCCTCGGGGTTCACCCGCGCCAGCCGGTCGAGCCGCTCGTCGATCGACGGCGTCTGCGCCACGACCCGCCGGAAGGCGTCCGTCGTCACACAGAAGCCGACCGGCACACGGACGCCCTCGATCCGCGACAGCCCTCCGAGGTGCGCGGCCTTGCCGCCGACGACCGCCACCTGCGACTCGTCGATCTCCTGAAGAACCAACACGTACTGCTCAGTCAACGCGATACCTCCGGGGCGGCCGTGCTCGGCCGGGCAGGGCTTGTGATGCCAGGTTGTGCCATCGGCGGACGATTCTGCGCCGTGACCCGGGCCTTGTGGCAAGCCCCCCAGTGCGCTATACGTTGAGAGTGGCAGGGAGAGAGTTCTCCTTGCCCCTTTCTTTTTCGGGGGCGGCCCCACCCCCCNGGGCCCGCCCCTGTCACTCACCGGGCCGGTGCCGTCACCGGTGCCGGTGCGTAGCCGGTCGGACGGGCCGTGAAGGTGCCCCGGCCCTGGGTCCGGCTGCGCAGCCGCGTCGCATAGCCGAAGAGCTCGGCCAGCGGCACGGTCGCCGTCACGACCGTCGCGCCCGCCCGGGTCACCGAGCCCGAGACCCGGCCGCGTCGTGCCGCCAGGTCGCCGAGCACGGTGCCGACGGCGTCCTCCGGCACGGTGACCGTGACCTCGACGACCGGCTCCAGCAGCACCATCGCGCAGGAGCGCAGGGCGTCGCGCAGGCCGAGGCGGCCGGCCGTGCGGAAGGCGGTGTCGGAGGAGTCCTTCACATGGGTCGCCCCGTCGGTGAGGGTGACCCGCAGCCCGGTCACCGGGTGACCGCCGAGGGGGCCCTCGGCGAGGGCGTCCCGGCAGCCGGCCTCCACAGCACGGACGTACTCCTGCGGCACCCGGCCGCCGACCACGGCCGAGCGGAACTCGAAGCCGGACCCCTTCTCCAGGGCCTCGACGTCGAGCACGACATGCGCGAACTGGCCCGCCCCGCCGTCCTGTTTGACGTGCCGGAAGACGAAGCCGGTCACGCCACGGCCGACGGTCTCGCGGTACGACACCCTGGGGCGGCCGACGTTGACGTCCAGGCCGGCCTCCCGCCGGATCTTCTCCACCGCGACCTCCAGATGCAGTTCACCCATGCCGGACAGCAGCGTCTGCCCGGTCTCGGCGTCGGTCCGCACGACGAGCGACGGGTCCTCCTCCGCCAGCCGGGCCAGCGCGGTGGCCAGCCGGTCGGTGTCCGTGGACCTGCGGGCCTCGACCGCGACCGACACCACCGGGTCGGCGACGCCGGGCGGTTCGAGGACGAGCGGCGCGTTCGGCGCGCACAGCGTGGAGCCCGCGCGGGCCGACTTCAGACCGACCACGGCCACGATGTCCCCGGCGACGGCCCGGTCCACCTGGGCGTGCCGGTCGGCCTGCACCCGCAGGATCCGTCCGATCCGCTCGGTGCGTCCGGCGGTCGCGTCCAGCACCGTGTCCCCCTTCCCGATCGTTCCCGAGTACACCCGCAGATAGGTCAGCCGCCCGGTCGGCGTCGCGCTCACCTTGAACGCCAGCCCCGCGAACGGCGCCGCCGGATCGGCGGACCGCTCCTCGTCGGCGCCGTCGCGCATACCGCGTACGGCAGGCACATCGAGCGGTGACGGCAGGTATGCCACGACCGCCTCGAGCAACGGCTCCACACCACGGTTGCGGTAGGCAGAGCCGCACAGCACGACCACGCCGTCGCCGGTGCGCGTCAGCTCGCGCAGTGCGACTGTCAGGGTCTCCGGTGAGAGGGTCGACTTTGCGCAGAACTCGTCCAGCGCACCCGCGTGCAGTTCGGCGACGGCCTCCTCCAGCGACCGCCGACGCCGCTGCGCCTCCTCACGCAGCTTTCCGGGCACTTCTTCCTCGACGAAGGTGTCGGCGCCGTCTGCCCAGACCAGCGCCCGCATCCGTACGAGGTCCACGACACCGCGGAAGCCGTCCTCCGCGCCGATGGGCAACTGCACGACCAGCGGCGTCGGATGGAGCCGTTCCCTGATCGACTCGACGGCCCTGTCGAGGTCCGCTCCGGCGCGGTCCAGCTTGTTGACGAAGGCGATCCTCGGCACACCGTGCCGGTCCGCCTGCCGCCACACGGACTCGCTCTGCGGTTCCACGCCGGCGACGGCGTCGAACACGGCGACCGCGCCGTCCAGTACGCGCAGGGCACGCTCGACCTCGTCGGCGAAGTCGACGTGGCCGGGGGTGTCGATGAGGTTGATGCGGTGACCGTCCCAGGCGCAGCTCACGGCCGCGGCGAAGATGGTGATGCCCCGGTCGCGTTCCTGCGGGTCGAAGTCGGTGACGGTCGTGCCGTCGTGGACCTCGCCGCGCTTGTGCGTGGTGCCGGTGGCGAACAGGATCCGCTCGGTGACGGTGGTCTTGCCCGCGTCGACGTGGGCGAGGATGCCGAGGTTGCGGATGACGGCGAGGGTGTTGAGGTCGGTGCGCACGGCCCTTGGCCTTTCGGATGTTCCGGAAACGGAAAGGGGTCAGCGCGATTCCCGGACGGTGGTGCGTCGGCGCACACGGGCACGACCTGCCGCCCGTCAGGAACGGGTCAGGACAGGGAAGTTCTTTCGGGGTGCTCGGGCGCTGTCAGAGGCTCGTCACGGGCATCCGGTACCGGCCGCGCAGCGGGCACCGGGCGGACGAGGACACGAGGATCACCTCGTACCGGCAGGGGGAGACGACGAAAGCGGTGCGGTCAGGCACGGCCCGGCTCCCCTCGACTCGTCACGATGAAGCGCCGCCGAACGGAGGGGCGGCGCGTGATGATGTGGCGAGTGTAGGGAGCCGGGCCGTGCCGAGGCACGCGATTTTTCAGCGAGGCGGTGGGCCCCGGCGTGAGGGGCTACTCGTCGTCGTCGATGGTGATGGCGGCCGCGGGGCAGACGGCGGCCGCCTCGCGGGTGGCGGCGTGTTCCTGCGCCGCGGGGCTGGGGTCGAGCAGGGTGACGATGCCGTCCTCGTCACGCTGGTCGAAGACCTCGGGTGCGATCAGCACGCACTGTCCGGCGCCGCAGCACCGGTCCTGATCCACATGGACTTTCACCGCTGTCGCCTTCCTTCTCCCGCCGTTCCGGTCACCACCGCACGGGCACCGTGCTCAGCCCGCCGACGAGGAGTCCCTCGACCCGCCGCAACTCGTCGACGCCGACGTCCAGTCGCAGGGTCGGCAGCTTGCGGAGCAGCACGTCGAGGGTGACCTGGAGTTCGGTGCGCGCGAGGCTCTGGCCGAGGCACGAGTGCGGGCCGGAGCCGAACGTCAGATGCGGGTTCGGGGACCGGGACAGCAGCATGTCGTCGGCGTCGTCGAAGACCCGCTCGTCCCGGTTGGCGGCGGGCATGCTGCACACCACGGTCGTGCCGCTCGGCAGCAACTCGCCGTCGACCTCGACGTCCTCGGTGAGATAACGCCGGATCCCGAAGCCGAGGTTGGCGTCGAAGCGCAGGGCCTCGTCGACCGCGGTGCGCACGAGGGTGGGGTCGGCCAGCAGCCGCTCCCAACGGGTGCGGTCGGCGAGCAGCATGGCGACCATCTTGCCGATCATGTTGGCGGTGGTCTCGTGCCCGGCGACGAGCAGCCCCATGGCGGTGCCGAGCAGTTCGTCGTCGGTCAGCCCCTGCCCCTCCCCCTCGCTCTCCTTGATCACCATGCTGATCAGGTCGTCACCGGGTTCGGTGCGCGTCACCGCGATGTGCGCCGCCATGTACTCGGCGAACTCGTCGTACGCCGCCCGGGTCTGCTCGCCGGTGTAGCGGCTGACGTTGAGGAAGGCGTCGGACCAGTGCGAGAAGCGGTCCCGGTCGGCGGCGGGGACACCCAGGATGTCGCAGATGACGTAGACGGGCAGCGGGAAGCCGAGGCCTGCCTTGAGGTCGGCGGGCTGTCCCTGCCGGACCACGTCGTCGACGAGGCCCTCGGCGGTGCGCACCATGCCGGGGCGCAGGGCGGTCATGCGCTTGGCGGTGAAGTACTTGCCCACCTGCCGCCGCCAACGCAGGTGCGGCTCGCCGCGGTCGGGAAGGGCCAGGGGCGAACTCCCGTCCGCGGCGGGACCACCGGCCCCTTCGGGCGCGATACGGGCGGCACCCGCGTCCTCGGCGGTCGGCCGGACGAAACGGGGGTCGGCCAGCAGTGCTTTGACGTGGTCGTAGCGCGTCAGATAGGTCGCCTTGTCACCGCTGGGCAGTTCGACGGTGGCCACCGGACACCGACTGCGCAGTCGCTCCCAATCGGCGGGCGGCTCCAACGGGTTGTCACTGGGCAGAGGCAGCCTGAGCAGGTCGTTCTCGCGCATCTGTCATCACCTTGGGTGGGGGGACGTGCGTGTGGGGGGGGGAGGGAGAGGCGGGTGAGCGACGCGGAAGCGTTCACAGCACGCACGCTACGCACGTGGTGCATCATGCATCAAGAGTGCATGATGCACTTTCGATGTATGGCGCAATCCGACCGTAGGGTGAGGGCTTCGGGGAGTCGGGGACCCGGCCGTGCGGCCGGGAAGGAGGTCGGCATGGATGCCCGAGGGGCCGCGGAACGCATCGAGCGTGAACTGCTGATCCTCACCCGCCACAAGGAGATGCGGGCGCCGCGGGGCCCGCGCGGCGGCGACCCACTGGACCAGAGCGCCTACGTCCTGCTCAACAGACTCGAGGCCCAGGGCCCCATGTCCATCCCGGACTTCGTCGAGGCCTTCGGACTCGCGGCGTCCACGTTCACCCGCCAGACCTCGGCCCTGCTGCGCAACGGCCTGGTGGAGCGGACCCTCGACCCGACCGGCGGCGTCGCCCGCAAGTTCCGCATCACGGACGAGGGCCTGAGGCTCCTGTCCGAGCAGCGCGCCGGCATCGTCACCGGCCTGTCGACGGTCGTGGCCGACTGGACGCCTGAGCGGCTGGGGCGGTTCATCGCCGATCTACGTCAGTTCAACACCGACATCGAACGCATCACGGGGCGGCCCTGGCCGAGGAACCCGGACGACGACTGAGCCGGCGCGTCAGCAGATCGGGCCGGGTCCGCTCGCGGTGGCCCGCAGCAGATCCCGGACCAGCTCGAAGTCGATCTTCTCCGGCTTACGGAAGCGCAGGCAGCCCTTGCCCATGTCCTGTTCGGCCAGCCGCTCCTCGAACGCGTCCCGGACATCGGTGCGCATCAGATAGAAGGAGATGTACTGCCGCTGGCTCGCGAACGCGATCTCGGGCTCACCGTCACGCTGGTAGGTGGGCATCCCGTACTTCATGTCCTCGCTGAACCCCTGAAGCTCCGCGCGGCACAGCTCCCTGAGCTTCGTCAGGGCCTCCGCGCGCTCGGGCTGCACCTCGGCGAGATAGGCGTCGACATCGTCCGCCGTGCTGTGCACCATGCGGTGAGGCTAAGCCCAGCGACGGCACCGATCAATGAGCCGTACGAACGACTGATGCGGGCCGGGGAAATCCTCGGCCCGCATCAGCTGGAAACGAGAGCATGCACACGCAATTATTTTGATGGACGCGCATCCTCGAATCAGTGGGCGGGCATGCGGCCCGTCAGTGGTGCGGGGCAGCGATGGCGGCGAGTTCCGTGCCGGGGCGGACGGAGAGCCCGTTCATGCCGTAGATGATCGTTCCGGTGGCGGTGGCGGTGACCTTGTGCTCGGTGCCGTCGATCGGGTCGATGATGCGGCCGATGGTCTGCCCCTCGGTCACCTCGTCACCGGTGACCGCGTCGGGGTACCAGAGGCCTGCGGCCGGAGATTCGACCTCGCCCGTCCAGATCCAGTCGCGTGGCGGTACGGTCACCGGTGCGAGGTCCTGCGGCGCCTCGATGACACCGAGGTGGTGCAGGATCCGGTACAGGGCGTCGAGGAGCCTGCGCACGGTGACGGGGTCGCGGTCGCCGAGTTGCCCGGTCTCGACGAGGATCGCGGGGACGCCCTGCCGGTTCGCCGCGGCGTGGCTGTTGCCGCCGTCCGGGCTGGTGCCGAAGATGACCCACTCGTATCCGACCGCGTGGGCCATTCCCCCCAGCGGGGAGATGTTGAGCCTGCCCCCGTAAACGGCCGGGGGATTTGCCACAGGGCAGATCACCACCTGGCCGGCGATGCCGTCCGGTTCCAGCAGCCGGCCGGGCCCGGCCCGCAGCACGCCGATGGTCAGGGTCATGACTTACCTCGTTCGGACAGGCGAGAACCTGCAGCCCTGTCCGGAGAAGCCGGCCGGCAGGGAACTTCTCGCGTTGCGCGGGCCCCTCTCGTTCACTGCCTCCGTGGACGGTTGCCCGTCTCAGGACTGGACGGCCGAGCGCAGTTCGGGCAGGGACAGGACCTCGTCCAGCGCGTCGACGTAGAGATCCACGTGCTCGCGGCGGAAGGTCATGGGCGGTTTGATCTTCAGTACGTTGTCGTGCACGCCATTGGGGAAGACGATGACGCCTCGCTCCTTCATGAGCTCGGTGACCATGAAGGCCTGCTCCGTGGCCGGCGTTTTGGTGGTGCGGTCACGGACCAGTTCGACGCCGAGGTAGAGCCCTTGTGCCCGCACGTCGCCGATGAGCGGTTGGCGCCGCTGGAGCTCGCGCAGTGACTGGGCGAAGTACCCGCCCACGCTCACGGCGTTCTCCCTCAGCCCGTCCTGCTCGACGATGTCGAGCACGGCCTCGCCGATCGCGCAGGAGACCGGGTTGCCGCCGAAGGTGTTGAAGTACTTCATGCCCGTGTCGAACGCGTCGGCGATCTCCCGAGTCGTGACCACCGCCGCGAGGGGGTGCCCGTTCCCGAGCGGCTTGCCCATCGTGACGATGTCCGGGACCACCCCCTGGAGCTCGAACCCCCACCAGGGCCCGAGTCGTCCGACGCCGACCTGGACCTCGTCGGAGATGCACAGGGCGCCCGCCCGCCTGGCAGCGGTGAACACGCCATCGAGGTAGCCGTCGGGGAACACGATGTTCCCACCCGATCCCATCAGGGACTCGGCGATGAAGGCGGCTGGGGCTCGGCCGTCGGCCGAGATCCGCTCGATGACTGCCGCGGCGTCGCGCGCGTACTTGGCTCCGGCGTCCGCGTCGTCGTACCCGTAGGTGCCGCGGTAGCGGTCCGGGATGACGACCTCGTGGGTGGTGGCGGGTGCGCCGGCGCCGCCGGGGCCCTTGTAGCGGTTCGGGCTGATCCCGGTCACCACACCGGTGTTTCCGTGGTACGCGCCGTCGATGTTGACGATGTGCTGACGACCTGTCACCTGGCGGGCGATCCGCAGCGCCAGGTCGTTCGCCTCGCTGCCCGTGCACACGAGGAAGACGACCTCGAGCGGGTCGGGCAGGGTGGCTACCAACTTCTGCACGTAGCTGGCGATCTGCGGGTAGACGAAACGGCTGTTGGTGTTGAGCTTGCGCAGCTGCCGGGTGGCGGCGGCCGTCACCCGTGGCTCGGCATGGCCGACGTGGGTGACGTTGTTCAGCGAGTCCAGGTAGGCCAGGCCGTCCTCGTCGTGGAACCACACGTCCCGCCCACGCACCAGGTTCATGGGGTTGCGGTAGTAGTTGCGCTGGGAGCGGGCGATGTGGCGACGGCGCACTGAGACGAGGTCGTCGATGGTGGGGGCCGCGGCGGGGGACTCGGTGAACCCGAGGAGCCGGGCGGGGTCGGGTGACAGGTGGCTCCACACCTGCCGTACGGAGGGCGGCACGGCACGAGGCGGCGGCCACGTGGCCATCCGTGCGGTGCGGTGGACCTGCACCTGGACGCGGGGGCCGAGCGGGTCCGTCTCATCGCTCGCGCCGGCGCGTCCCAAGGGCGCCCCGGCCGGGACTCCCGCCCCGACAGGCGGCGAGTCGTCGAGTCCCCACCAGCACGTCCAGAACTCCAGCCCCTCGACCGCATGGCGCAGCACCAACGGCATACCGGGGCCACCCTGGGCCTCGACGACGCCGGACAGCGGGCTGGCAACTTCCTCGGCGTCTGCCACGATCAGCGAGCCGCCGACCTGAACCGTCGCGGGCTCGTCGGCTCCTGGGCGGCGCCGGCCCCCCAGGAGCAGCGATGCGCTGAGGTGGGGCACGTAGCCCCGCCGCCGCCGGCCGTCGAGGGCGTCGTCGATGCGCACACGCACCGCACTCGCATCGTGCCAGTCGACGTCGTCGTAAAGATCACTTGCCGGTCGCAGGTCGAGCAGCCGCGGGGCCGGTGTGTGCGGGGCACCGTCTCGGGCCGCCTCTGCCAAGACCCCTTCCAAAGCCCCCTGCTCCGGCGTCCGGGGGAGTCCACAGGCGACCCGGAACGTCGCCTCGGCGACGTCGGGGCAGACCGCGGCCACCTGCGCGATCGTCGGCCAGGTGTGTTGCACGCGGGTTCGCCCGTACGGCGTGTCGCTCTCGGCGACCCGGCGCGTCCACGTCACGGCGTTCATGCACAGCCGGGCGGCCGCCAACGGATAGACAGCCGCCAGCTCCTCCGCCGTGAGGGGGAGCACCGAGTGGAAGCCGGCCACGACTTCGGCCGCCGCGGCGAGGGGGTCGGCCTTGCGGACCATGGCGTAGCCCGCCGCGATCGCCACCTCCGCCGCGCGCACACTGTAGAGCGAGTCGCCCAGGTCGACGATGCCCGAGATCCGCAGCACCCCGTCCTCGTCGGCGTCGGCCAGAACGTTGGCGTCGTTGAGATCCTGGTGCAGGACGCTCCGCGGCAGTCGGTCCAAGGCCGGCAGGAGATCGTCGTACCAGCCCATGATCGTGCGCACCGACTCCCGCCGGTCCGTGTCCTGTACGGCGTGCAGCGACGCCTCGACGATCTCGGCGGCCCTGCGCATGTCCCAGTCGTGCGGTTCCAGGCCCACCGGTGGCTCCATGCTGGAGAGTCCGAGGCTCAGCCGTCCAGCGGCTTCTCCCAGCTGACGCAGAAGCGCCGCGGGGTGGTCGTCGAGCTCCGCCAGGACCCGGCCCTCAAGCCAGCTCATCACGCGGATCACGTGCGTTCGGCCCTCGTGGACGACGTCGGCAAGGTACTTCCCCTCGCGTGTCGGGACCAGTCGTGGCACCGGAAGGTCGGGAACGGTGGAGGCCAGATGCCGGAAGAGTGCGTTCTGCCAGAGGACGTCGGCCGAGTCCGGCTCCGCGCGGGTGACCCGTACGAAGTAGCGCATGCCGTCATCGCCGGTGATCCGGACGTTCTGGTCGACCTCCCCTCCCAGTGGGTGCTGGACATATCCCTCGAGTCCGAAGGACTGCCGCAGCACGTCATCGAGGAGCGAGCCCGGCAGTTGGCCGGTGTGACCGGGGATGGCCGTTCCGTCCTGGCCGGTGGTGGTCGCTGAGGTCATCGGTGCGTTCTCTCTCTCGTCGTCAGGTCACTCATCACCGTGGGCCTGCGTCACTACGCTCGGGTCGATGCGGCTCCTGGGAGGAGGGGGCAGGGCTGGGCTGCCGCCGCTGAGTCTCGATCGCTTCAGGGGTTGCGCAGATCTCCTCGCCGCGCCGAGTTGCGCGACCACGTCGACGACAGGCAGGGCCAGGCGAACTCCCCCGTCTCGTACTCCTCGATGTACCGCTGCAGGGGCCCGCGACGTTCTGGTCCTCGACCCTCGCCTTGAGCTCCTCGTAGTCTGTGGAAGTCCTGGGGTGGTCTCGATCCCGCTCTGCCTCGAGCCCTCTCCAACCCGAGGTGACGCGTCAAAATGAAACCCCGCGGAGAATCCGGCAACAAGGGACGCGAGGCCGCGACATCGACCCCGTATTTTGTGCCTGTGCACAATTTCTGTCAGGGAGCCCCACCGGCATGTCAGCGGCATTTCCCGGAGACGGCCCCGTATCCGTCCGGTGACGGCTGTCGTCGGGAAAGGCGGTCCTCATGAGCGGCCCGGGACGCCGTCAGGGTGGGGCCCGCCACGACGCCGTGCAGGCGATCGCGCGCCAGCTCCTCGAGGAACGACTCGACGAACTGACCTCTCGTGCTCTCGAACAGCTGGAAGCCGGGGAGGCCGCCTACGCGTCGGCGGACTGGGACCCGGTCCAGAAACGGGAGGGGATGAGACGAACCCTCGAACTCGCCCTCACCCGGCTGGCCGGCGGTCCCGTGCCCCGGACGGTCTCGCGCGCCACCGAGGACGTGGGACGCGAGCGGGCGGAACAGGCGTTTCCCCTGACCGCTCTGATGCACTCCTTCCAGCTGGACCTCAGGACCCTGTGGGAGGCCGTGCTCGCGGAGGGGCGAGCACGTGGCATCAGCGCCGATCCCGACTTCCTCGACGGGTTGATCCGCGTCTGGGAGGCGACGGACGCCAACAGCGTCGAAGTCGTCGACGCCTACCGCCGCACCGAGCGCGACCTGGCGAGCCGTCGTACGGAGGTACGCAACCGCGCCTTCAGCCGCCTCGTCCTGGAAGGGGAGCACGATCCCTCCACGGTCGCCGAGGCCTCGACGTTGCTGGGCTTCTCCGAGCACGTCGCCCTGACCGTGGTCGTGGTCGAATCCGTTCCCACCGGGGACCCGGCTCTGTCCCAGGTCGACGATGCGCTGCGTCGGGGCGGCCTGCTGCGTCACTTCGGGTGGATGGGCGACGAACTCCTCGGCGTCATCCGCCACGGACGGTGCGATCAAGAGGCCATGCTTGCCATGCTCCGGCCGTTCGCTCCGTGGCGCTGCGGCATCGCGGAAGTCCCCGGGCTGGCGCTGACGGCACGGGGCATCCGGTTCGCACGGGCCGCGATCCGCAGCTCCGCGCAACCTGGAGTGCGACACGTGGAGGGCCACTGGGTCGGGGCGATCATGTCGGCGCAAGAGGAGCTCACCGGTGCGATGGCCACCGGCGTGCTGCGCCCACTCCTCGGGCTGCGCGACAGCGACAGCATCGTCGAGACCCTGCGCTGGTACCTCGACCTGGGCTCGGTCGCCGAGGTGGCCGCACGCACCTACCGTCACCGGAACACGGTGGGCAATCGCCTGCAGGCCGCGGAAGAGGCGACCGGGCTGAAGCTGTCCAGGCCGAACGACGCCGCCCGGCTGGTCCTCGCCCTGGCTTGGCTGGAGACGGACGCGGGCGCCCGCTTCCGGGCGACGGTGTACTGATCCACCGATTGCTGCCCTTCATGAGGCCGACGGCCTACGCGGCCGGCAGCCCGGTCACGCCGCCGGGCGGCAGCGGCAATCGGCGGCAGTTCGTACCGGAGCCGCTCGCGGTGCCGCTCAGAGACTCAGCCGGTTCGGGCGGGAGCCGCACCAGGTTCCTGACAGGAAATTGTGCACAGGCACAAAATACGCGGTCGATCTCGCGGCCTCACGTCCCTTGTTGCCGGATTCTCCACGGTGCTTCACTGACGCATCACCTCGGGTTGGAGAAAGGCTCATCGCACTCGGAGCAGTAATGGTGCTGCCGCCGACCACCTGATCAGCATTCACCGTCCCCGGCCCTGTCCGGGGGCTCGTCCTCCAGCGGCGGCCCCTCGGGCTCCCAGCCCGCATCCCCCCAAACAGGTCGCCGCCAACGTAGCGGCCGCCTCCTGAACCCCCGATGCGGCGGACCTGACCGCACTCGACGAAATCGTGACTCCCGACGAACAGGGTGTCTGATATGCCCGGAAAGAGGTTGAACACCATGCGTCAGATCGTCACCTTCGATGCCTACGGCACCCTGGTCGACTTCCAGCTCGGCCCCACCACCCTGAAGGTCCTGGCCGACCGGCTGGACCTGGACGGCCTGAACGTCGACGAGTTCCTCGACGACTTCCGCGTCATGCGGTTCCAGGCCGTCCTGGAGGCCTACCGCCCATTCCGCGAGTTGCTGCCCTCCAGCCTGGAGGCAGCCATGCGTCTGCACGGCCTGGAGTACCGGAAGTCCGACGGCGAGGCCCTGGTCGCGGCCGTGCCCACCTTCGGTCCCCACCCCGAGGTCCCGGCCGCCCTGCGGGCACTGAAGTCCCGGTACGAGATCGCCATCATCTCCAACACGGACGACGACCTCATCGCCCAGAACGTGGCCAACATGGGCGTCGAGTTCGACCATGTCATCACCGCCCAGCAGGCAGGCGCCTACAAGCCGGATCGTCAGGCCTTCGAGTATGCCTTCCAGACCATGGGCGTCGAGCCGTCGCAGGTCATCCACGTCGCCCAGGGCTGGGAGTACGACCTCATCCCCACCCGCGATCTCGGCCTCGCTCGCCGCGTGTGGATCAACCGCTACGAATTCCACAGCGGCAGCGCCGACTACCAGCCCTACGACGAGCTGCCCGACCTGTCCGGCCTGCCGGCCCTGCTCGGCTGCTGACACCACGGCGACACGGCGACACGGCGACACGGCGACACGGCGACACAGGATAAGAACGCAAAGGACGCGCCATGAAGCAGATCCCCTACTGGCTCGACACCGCTCCCGCCCTGCCCGACCGGTCCGGAAAGGACCTGCCGGACGAGGCCGACGTGGTGGTCATCGGCGGCGGCCTCACCGGACTGTCCACCGCCTACCACGCCGCCCGCAAGGGCGCCCGGGTCGTCCTCGTCGAGAAGGACAAGGTCGGCTCGGGCGCCTCAGGGCGCAACGGCAGTCACTGCAACCCCGGCATCACCATCAGCCCGACCGAGGCGCGCAAGCGCTACGGGATGGAGCGCGCCCGTGAGATCTACGATGCGTTCCGCGACGCGGTGGACCTCGTCGAGGAGCTCGCGGTCAAGGAGAAGATCGACTGCGACTTCCACCGTGCCGGGCGCCTCGGCGTCGCCTTCAAGCCCCAGCACTTCGACGCCATGCGGGCCAAGCAGCGCGATCTGGCCGAGAACTACGGCCACGACACGGTATTGCTGACCAAGAACGAACTGCGCGCCGAACTCGGCTCGGACTACTACCACGGCGCCCTTCTCGACCCCCTCGGCGCGGCCCTGCATGTGGGCAAGTTCGTCCATGGCCTGGCCGAGGCCGCCGAACGCGCCGGTGCGGACATCCACGAACGGAACGCCGCCACGGGCCTGACGAGGACCCGCGGCGGCTTCCTCGTCGAGACCATGCACGGCCCCATCCGCGCCAAGCAGGTCATGGCGGCCACCGACGCCTACACCGACAAGGCGCTGCCCTGGTTCCGGAAGCGGCTGATCAACGTCGGCAGCTTCATCATCGTCACCGAGCCGCTCGGCGAGGCACGCGCTCGCGAGATCATTCCCAACGGGCGCCTGGTGGTCGACTCCAAGAACGTCGGCCATTACATCCGCCTCACCCCCGACAACCGCCTCGCCTTCGGTGGCCGGGCCCGTTTCGCGCCCTCCGACCCGGCCTCCGACGTGAAGAGCGGGGACGTCCTGAAGCGGGAGATGGCGGAGATCTTCCCGCAACTGGCGGGCGTCCGGGTCGACTACGTCTGGGGCGGCATGGTCGGCTTCTCCTGGGACCGCATCCCACACGCGGGTGAGGCCGAGGGGGCCAAGGGCCTGTACTACTCCATGGGGTACTGCGGTCATGGAGTCCAGATGGCCACGTACATGGGCCGGGCGGTCGCCGAGATGATGGACGGCAAGCCGGAGGCCAACCCCTTGCGTGACCTTGGCTTCCCCAAGGTTCCCGTGCCCTTCTACAACGGCACCGCCTGGTTCCTGCCGTTCGGCGGGGCGTACTACAAGGCCAAGGACCGGCTGCGCTGACCAACAGCGATTCATCGGAAGGGCCAGTGGCGGTGTCCGCCATAGGCAACGGCAACCCGTCCGGCGTCTTCTCGCGGTCCGGGCTCCGGGCGAAGGCACGGACGGGTGCCGACCCGAGCGACGGAAGGAGCCCGCCCGTGTCTGGCTTCCCCTGCGCATCCGCTCAGGCCGTTGCCTTCCTGCGCGATCTCGGTGCGGCGGAGCTCGTCCGTCCCGGAGGGAGCCTCCTCGCGCACCTCCAGCGCGTCCAGGAGCAGCTCGCGGCGTGGGGCGCCCGCCCCGCCCTCTTGCTGCGCGTACGGCACCCACCTGCAACGCCTACGACCAGCTCCACCTCACCCTGCCGAACGAGGTGCAGAGCGCGACCGGCTCCCAGGCAGCCCTGTCCTGGCTGCTGGGCGGGTGTGGCGGGATTGTTGCCCGCCGCCGGGTACGTCGTCCTGCTCACCCTCGGCCAGATGCCGGCCGTCCCCGCCGCCCACGCCTGGGTGCCCGGCCTCGCCGAGGACGGCCGCATCGGCCTCTACACGGACGCGCTGTCCTCCGTCTCCGGCCTGATCGTCCTCATCGGCAGCTCGGCCACCGCCTCCCTGCTCGACCTGGGCCTGCCACTGAAGGTTTTGGTCCTGCTTCGCCTTTAGAGCGGGGACCTCGTCGTCCCCAGCCCTCCGCCTTCCGCTGTAACGACCCGGATGCCACCGGACCTGGGGTGGGCGAATCGCCCTACGACACAGCAGATCGGCATGCCGTGTGGTCGTTGTGGCATGGAGCAGGTGACAGGCACAGAAGCGAGGCTCTGAGCAGCCGCACGTGAAGGCGGCGGACTGTGAAGGAGCGATCTCATGGGCCGATACGATCTCGCCCTCATCGGATTCGGCGGCGTCAATCGCGCGCTTGCCGAGCTGATATCCGAGAGCGGGGAGCGCCTGGCCAAGGAGCTGGGCTTCGCCCTGCGGGTGGTGGCGATCACCGATCTGCGGGCCGGTTCCCTGGTGGACACCGACGGCATCGATCTGGCGCCGCTGCTGGCCGCCGATCCCGGGGAGCTGAGCTTCGCGGGTCTGCCTGGCGGCAGCGCGGATCCGCGCAACGAGTGGGTGATCCGTGAGGTGCCGGCCGACATTGTCGTGGAGGCGACGTTCACCAACCCGACCGACGGCGAGCCCGCCCTCTCCCATGTGCGCTGGGCCCTGGAATCGGGCAAGCACGTGTGCACCACCAACAAGGGACCGGTCGCGCTCACCGGCCGCGCACTGAAGCAACTGGCCGCCGAGCGTGGTGTCAGCTTCGAGTTCGAGGGCTCGGTGCTCAGCGGCACCCCCATCCTGCGCACCGCCGAGCGCATGTTCGGCGGCCTGGAGATCACCGGCGTCCAGGGCATCATGAACGGCACCTCGAACTACATCCTCGGCCGCCTGGAAGAGGGCATCGAGCTTTCGGCGGCCATCGCCGAAGCCCAGGAGCTCGGGTACGCCGAAGCCGATCCCACCGCGGACATCGAGGGCCACGACGTCCAGCTCAAGGTCATGATCCTGGCCAACGAGGTCCTCGGCGCCGACCTGCGCCGCGAGGACGTCTTCTGCGAGGGCATCTCCGCGATCACCCCCCACGAAGTGCGGGACGCCGCCTCGAAGGGGCTGCGCTGGAAGCTGGTCGGCTCCGCCACCCGCCACGAGGACGGCAGCGTCGACGCCCGCGTCACCCCGCTCGCCCTGCCCGCACACCACCCGCTCGCCGGGATCTCCGGACCCGTCAACGCGGTCGCCTTCCACACCGACCTCCTCGGCACCGTCACGGTGTCCGGGCCGGGCGCCGGGCGCGTCGAGACCGCCTACGCCCTGCTGTCGGACCTCATCGCCATCCACCAGCGCCATGCGGACGACGACACCGCCCCCACTCGCCCCGTTCTCCAGGAGAGCCACCGTGTCTGACACCGCCGTGCCCCCCGGCATCGAACTGGGCGCCGACGCGGCGCCCGTGCACAACCCCTACACCGGCGAGGTCATCGCCTCCGTGCCCACCGCCGACGCGGCCGCCATCGGCAGCGTCCTGCAGCAGGCCAGGTGCGGACGCCTCACCGCTGCCGCGCTGTCCCGCGCCTCCAGGGCCGCGATCCTGGAACGCGCCGCCCGCCTGATCGAGCGGCGCACCGAGTCCTTCGCCCAGCTGATCGTCAGTGAGGCCGGCAAGACCATCGCCCAGGCCCGCAGGGAAGTCGCCCGCGCGGTCAACACCCTCTCCCTGTCCGCGGCCGAGGCACGGCGCAACGCCGGCGAGGTCATCCCCTTCGACTCCTACGAGGGCTCGGAGAAACGGCAGGGCTGGTTCACCCGCGAACCGCTCGGCATCATCGCCGCCATCACCCCCTTCAACGACCCCCTCAACCTCGTCGCCCACAAACTCGGCCCCGCCATCGCCGGCGGCAACGCCGTCATCCTCAAACCCTCC
This sequence comes from Streptomyces lanatus, assembly GCF_014655715.1. GTDB lineage: Bacteria > Actinomycetota > Actinomycetes > Streptomycetales > Streptomycetaceae > Streptomyces > Streptomyces lanatus. Next base: position 328,395 of record NZ_BNBM01000001.1, read on the forward strand.
GCCCTGACCCCGCTGTCCGCACTGCGCCTGGTCGACACCCTCATCGAGGCCGGCCTGCCCGAGGAGATCGTCACCGTCGTCAACGGCGACGCCGACATCGCCGCCGCGATCGTGACCGCCCCCGACGTACGCATGGTGTCCTTCACCGGCGGATTCACCACCGGCGAGGCCATCTCCCGCACCGCCGGCCTGAAAAAGCTCGCCATGGACCTCGGAGGCAACGCCCCGGTCATCGTCATGGACGACGCCGACCTCGACGAGGCCGTCACCTCCTGCGTCTCCGGCGCGTTCTGGGCCGCGGGCCAGAACTGCATCGGCACCCAGCGGATCCTCATCGCCGCTGACGTCTACGAACGCTTCCGCGACGCCTTCGTCGCCCGCACCAGGCTGCTGCGCGTCGGCGACCCCCTCGACGAGCACACCGACATCGGCCCCATGATCACCCCGCAGGCCGCGGCCGCCACCCGGGCCAAGATCGACACGGCCCTGGCCCAGGGCGCGAGGCTGCTGTGCGGCAACACCGTCGCCGGAGCCCTGTACGCGCCGACCGTCCTGGAAGACGTCCCGGCGACCTGCTCCATCTGGCAGGAGGAGGTGTTCGCCCCGGTCGTCGTGCTGCAGCCGTTCACGTCCTTCGAGGACGCCATCGAACAGGCCAACGCCATCGACTACAGCCTCCACGCGGGCATCTTCACCTCCCGCCTGGACCACGCCCTGAACGCGGCCCGGCTGCTGGAAGCCGGCGGAGTCATGATCAACGACTCCTCCGACTACCGCTTCGACGCCATGCCGTTCGGCGGATTCAAGTACGGCAGCATGGGCCGCGAAGGCGTGCGCTTCGCCTTCGAGGAAATGACCCAGCCCAAGGTCGTCTGCATCAACCACATCACCGACGTGGTGCGATGACCGCCTTCCGTACCGAGCGCGAACCCCTGGCGCTGAACGGCTGACCGGCGAGTACCTGCCGATGCGCTGCTCACCACGGCTGGGTTGAACTCCGCGCTCCTCGCGGGCGGTTGACGACGCTGGACAGGGTGAGCGCGGTGACCGTGTCCCGTACGCCGCGGCGAGGTGGCCGAGGCCCGCGCGCCACCGGGACGGGCGGGCCTCCGTACCGGCCGACATGACGCTCATCGGCCGCCACTTCAGGTGGGTGTCGACACGGACCGGGCAGCCAGGGTCGGCACAGGCAGAGTCGGTTTGGTGGCCGAGTCAGAAGGCCGGTGCGGATCGCTCTGTAGGTTGGCTCTGGCGACGCGCCCCGAGCACAGCGTCTCGTAGCCGGCCCTGAGCCATGGTCAGGCACGCGTACACCGCTCCTTCTGCCGTCGACAGGCCGATCACCTGCGTCACCGCCTTGATCTCTGGGACGGCCGGAAGGCTCTGGTCCAGTCGCCTGCGCACCTCGGGAAGCACTTCTTCGACAAGCGGGCGCAATCGACCCACGAAATAGACCGATTCCGGGTCCAGCATCACGGCGACGACGCTGACAGCGGTCGCGATGGCCGTGGTGAACGCTTCCAGCACCTCGGCGTGCGCCATCTCTTCGTGCGGTTCCAGCCAGAGGTCTTCGATGCGTTCCAGGTCGAGTCCGCGCCCGCGAGCAAAGCGAAGCAGACCTCTTGTGCTCAGCAGCTCATCGAGGATCTCATCGTCAACCCCGGAGGAGAGCACACCAATGTCCCCGAAGGCAGGCGTCCGCCCACGGGCGAGCTCGTGATCTGTGCAGCTGGCGAAGTTCAGGTTGGTGCTGAGGCCGAAGAGCGCGGCGTTCCTGACGGTGGCGTCGGTGGTGAGGATGCCGAGCAAGGACGCATTGGCGTCACTGTCGAGGAGCACGGGAGCATTGATCAGGTCTTCAATGGCTCGCTGAAGATCAGAGCCAGTGAAGATTTTCATCGACTCCGCCGGGCCGAAGATCTCTTTGCCGTTCCGGACCCGGCCCGGCACCGCGGCGACGACCTGGCGCAGTGGTCCCTGTGCGGATTCGCCGGCCTTCGCAATCAGGCCGACCAGCCATTCGGCGCCGGCCCTGACCTCGTCGTGGCCCTCGGTGGGAACCGTCACGTGGTGGACCTCGCGGCCCCTCAGATCGGTCACGAGGACGCAGGTGGTCTGCGCGCCGAAGCTGATACCCACGACGTGCCCGGTCGTGCCGGGCACGTCCAGATAGGTGGACCGGCGGCCGCGGCCGACAACCTCATCCACTCCGCCGTCGATGACGAAGCCATCCGCCCGAAGCTCCTCCACGGCTCGGGACACCGTGGCCTTGCTCAAGCCCGTGAGCTCGATGAGCTCGTTCCGCGTCAAGGGCGCCCGGGTCAGGACCACATCAAGGACCGAGGCCTTGTTGTAGTCGCGCGATGTGGGGTTGCTGGTCACCTCATGACCATAGCGAGCACGATACGCCGAGCGAGCCGGGCCCGGTTTGGACGCGACGATCAACGGGTCATGCACTCCTACCAACTGACCATGCGCCGTGCAGCTCACGCCGGTTTCTTGTTTCAGGTTGGAACTGGAACCAAAAATGGGTAGGGTCTCAGCCGCAGCAGCAAGCAGCTCCGACGGAACCAGGCCGAAAGGTGTGCCCACGATGACTTCGACGCTGAGTCGAGCCCTCGCCCACTACCCCAACCGGTTCGACCCGGGCGGCCTGAGCGAGCTCCCCGAACACCTCCGGGAGACCATCCGACGCCGCGACAAGGTGCTCGGTCCCGGTTACACGCTCATCTACAAGGAGCCGGTCGAGTTCGTCTCCGGTCACGGAGCCCACCTGATCGACCGCGACGGCAACGACTACCTCGACGCGTACAACAACGTTCCGTGCGTCGGGCACGCCCACCCGCACGTGGCCGAGGCCGTCTCCCGCCAGATGACCGCAGTCAACACCAACACCCGCTACGTCCAGGAGTCGCTGGTCGACTATGCGGAGCGGCTTCTCGCGACCTTCCCCGAGGAGCTGTCGAAGCTGAGTCTCGCGTGCAGCGGGTCGGAGGCCAACGACCTCGCGGTGCGGGTGGCGAGGTTCCACACCGGCGGTGAGGGCATCATCGTGACCCGCTGGGCCTACCACGGCCTCACTCGTGAGGTGGCGAGCTTCTCGCCGACTCTGGGCACTGGATCACCGCTGGGACCGAACGTCCGGCTCATCGATCCTCCTGACCCGCGCCTCGTCGCGCCCGGATCCACGCTCGCCGAGCACATGCGCGACCAGGTGCGCGGCGCGATCGACGACCTCGAGCGCCACGGTTACCGGCTCGCGGCACTGATCACCGACTGCGCCTACTCCAGCGATGGAATCTTCACGGACCCGGTCGGTTACATGAGGGCCGTCGTGGAGGAGGTGCACGCGGCCGGCGGTGTCTACATCGCGGACGAGGTGCAGTCGGGATTCGCCCGGCTCGGGGATTCGATGTGGGGCTTCACCCGCCACGCCGTGCTGCCGGACATCGTCACCATGGGTAAGCCGATGGGCAACGGATTGCCGATCTCCGGTGTGGTTTTCCGCCCTGAGATCTGCGAGGAGTTCGGACAGAACGTTCGCTACTTCAACACCTTTGCCGGCAGCTCGATCCCTGTGGCCGCCGGCGCCGCGGTCCTGGATGTCTTCGAGAACGAGAACGTGCAGCAGCGCGCTCTCGAGAACGGTACGGCTCTGCGCACAGGGCTCCAGGAGATCACGAAGGATTCCCCTCACGTGGCTGAGGTGCGTGGTAGCGGTCTCTACGTCGGTGTGGAGCTCGTCAAGGACCGGGAGACGCTCGAGCCGGACCGCTCACGCACCGAAGACGTCATCAACGACATGCGCGACCGTCGGATCCTCATCAGCGGCACGGGCAAAGCGGCGAACGTTCTGAAGATCCGTCCCCCGCTCGCCTTCACCTCCGCCGATGTGACCCGATTCCTGGAGACCTTCTCCGAGATCGCGAAGGACCGTCTGTAACAGGCTGGCCAAGGAAATGACCATGAACAACTCACCGGCAATGAGAATCGCTCAACGGCTCTTCGAGGAGAGCGGCCTGGCATCGTCTCACGAGCCCATCGACGTCATGCTGGTGAGCGCCCTCCTTGAGAGGCGTTACCACGTCGGCGGACGCCTCGATCGACTGGCGACGGAGAAGGACGACACGTTCAGGCTCAGGACCGACTCGAACGACTACCTCGTGAAGGTTTCACCCCCTGACGAGGCAGAGATGGCTGTCGCTCTACAGACCGCCGTGATGCGTTTTCTCCAAAGCACCGCTCCGGAATTGCCGGTCCAGCGGGTGAAGCTGACCGTCGACGGAGACGACCGCGTGGCCATCAAAACGAACGACAGCAGGACTCGAATCCTGCGGGTGTTCGACTTCGTCGAAGGTCCGGTCCTGGCACGAACGAATCCAACCGCGGAACAGCTCGCCCAGGTGGGCGAGATGCTGGGACGAGTCGACGTGGCGCTGAAAGCATTTGAGCACCCTGCGGACCGACGAGGGCTGGTTTGGGACCTTCGGCATTTCCACCAGCTGACCGGACTTGTCGAGCACACGCCGAATACCGAGCACCGTCAGTTGGCTCAGGAGGTCTTCCGGCTTTTCGACAGAGCCATCGTCCCGAGGCTGAATGATCTCGAAACGCAAGTGATCCACGGCGATTACAGCCCTTACAACGTTGTGGTGGATCCGCAGAGCGACGACTTTGTCACCGGCGTCATCGACTTCGGTGACACCATGCGCAGTGCCGTGATCTTCGACCCTGCTGTCTCCCTGGCGAACCTGCTCGGCCGGGCGCCGGATCACCCCTGGCGGGATGCCTGCGCCTTCGTCGCCGGCTACGAACGGGCACACCCCATCAAGGACTGGGAACTTCCGCTGCTGCCGATTGCCGCGCTGGCACGACTCACGCTGCGCGCGCTGATCACGAACTGGCGCGCGGAGCGCGTACCAGAACGGCGCGACTACCTCCTCGGCCACGCCAAGGACGACTGGCTCAACGTCGGGCGGGCCATGGCCGTACCCCTGGACGACGTCATTGCGCAGCTCTGGGAAGGCCGTCATGACCTCGCCTGAACCCGAACAGGCGTACTGACCGGACTACCGCCCCTACGACGAGGTGCTGAAGAGGCCGGCGACCGGCCGAAGGGCTGCCGAGCCACTCCGCACCCCACGCGCCATCGGCGGGAGCTGCTCTCCATCGGCGAGGAGCGGGGCTGGCTGGTCCGTGACCCGACGGAGGCGGCCCGCATGGTCAGGGAGCCGTTGGAGATGAGGGTGCCCGCGTACACCCGGGTCGAGGAGGCACAGGCCGACCGGGCCCCGATCCAGACCGTCACCACTGCCTTCACCCGCCGTTTCGTCCCCGTCTCCTTCGCCTCGCGGGGATCGCGTACGTCCCCACTCGATACGCCCGACGGGCGATCACCATGCTGCTCATCGCCTGCCCCTGCGCCGCGGGCCTGGCCACCCCCGACCGCGATCAGCGCCGCCATCGGCGACGGCGCCCGCTGTCGCCGCGGTGTAGTGCCAGGTCATGGCATCCCTGACCGCATGGTCCTACCATGGCGTGACCCGGCTCACAGTCGCCCCGGCTGACCCATGGTCCGGCGTCCGCCCAGGCGACGAGCGTCGACGGCGTCCCGCGAACAGCCCGCGCCGACGGGCCTCGCACCCCGTTTCGCAGGAGGCATACGGTGATGGACGTCAGGATCGACCGCAGGGCCTTTCTACGCGGGATCGGCTCCGTCGCGGCAGGCGCCGCCGCCACTTCGTTCACCGCATGCGGAGGCCGTGCCGACCGGAAGACCAACGACGCCGGAAGCAGCAAGACGCTCGTCGTCCGTGACATCGGCGGCGCCTACGGCGCAGCGAACCGCAAGGCGGTCTACGAGCCGTTCAGCAAAGAGACCGGCATCCAGGTCAGCGTGGTCAACATCCCCTTCTACGCGCAGATCCTTGCGCAGATCAAGGAAGGTCGCCCGCAGTTCGACGTCATCGACATCGACATGAGCGCACTGGCACGCTTCGAGCGGGACGAGGCCACGCAGGAGCTCGACTACGACCGGCTGAAGAGCGCGAGGAACGCCGGCATCGCCGAGTCGCTGCTCACCTCGTACGGCGTCGGCAAGAACTACTGGGCCAGCGTCATGGCGTTCCGGACCGACGCCTTCGGCGGGAAGACGCCGCAGTCCTGGGCGGACTTCTGGGACACCGGTGCGTTCCCGGGCAGCCGTGCCCTGCAGGGCCCGGACGCGGGCCCACCGGAGCTGGAGTTCGCCCTTCTCGCTGACGGTGTGGCCAAGGACAGGCTCTATCCCCTCGACGTCGACCGCGCCTTCCGAGTGCTCGACGGGATCAAGAGCTCCGTGCGCGAGTTCTGGGTCGACGGCGCTACGCCGGGACTGTTGCTGCAACGCAGGCAGGTCGTGGCCTCCAGCGTCTGGCACGGCCGCCCCAACCAGCTCATCAAGCAGGGCGCACCGCTCGCCTATCAGTGGAACGGCGCCCGCCGGCAGAGCAGCGGCTTCGGCATCCCCATCGGCGCCCGGAATGTCGACGCCGCCTACAGGCTCATCGACTTCGCCCTGCGGCCCGAGGTGCAGGCCGGCTTCGCCGAGGTCTACCCCATGGGCCCGGTCGTGCCCGCTGCCTACAAGTACCTTCCCAGGGCCGCCGCGGACCTGGCCAGCTCCCCGGAGCACCTGTACACCGGCTTCGACCTGGACGTCGACTGGTGGGTGGAGAACAAGGACGCCGTGACCAAGCGCTGGCAGGAATGGGTGCGGTCCTGAGACCACACTGAAGGGGGCCGGGCCTGGCCGGTCCTGCCCTCTCCGCCACCGACTCCTGCCGGGCGACGGGAGGGACATCCCGTGAACATGACCAGCATTTTCGGTCGGCGCGACCGGCCCCAGAGGCCCTCTGACCGGCCGCCCGGAACCCGTGTGCGCTCCATGCTGAACGCGCGCAGCGTCGCAGGTCAGGTGTTCCTTTGGCAGCTGGTTCTGGTGATCCTTTTCGGCGCTGCCGCGGGGGTGGCGCTCGTCCTGCAAGCCCGGTACACGAGCACTCAGGAGGCCCGCCAGCTCTCGCTGGGAGTCGCCCAGACCTTCGCGCGTGCCCCCGGGACGGTTGAAGCGATGAAGTCGACCGACCCGACCGCCGTACTGCAACCCCGGGCGGAGGAGACACGCAAGCTGACGGGCGTCGACTTCGTCGTCGCGATCGATCCGCGGGGATATCGCTGGACGCACCCGGACCCGAGACGGATCGGGGAACATGTCTTCGGCCTTCGCGAGGGGGCGGCTGCCGGCCGACCCTTCACCCAGGACTTCGAAGGCAGCCTCGGCCTGGCTGTGGAATCCACAGTTCCCGTCTTCGACACCGGTGGGGAGAGGATCGTCGGCTTTGTGTCGGTCGGGGTAACGGTCAAGAGCGTGAACGCCGTCGTGCGGCACCAGATGCCGCTCCTGCTCGGTTCCGTCGGCGGGGCACTTGCCCTGGTCACGGGCGGTACCGCACTGGTGTCGCGGCGTCTGCGTCGCCAGACCCACGGCCTGGACCCGGCCGAGATGACCCGGATGTACGAACACCACGACGCGGTGCTGCACGCGGTGCGGGAAGGGGTCCTGATCGTCGGCGGCGACGGACGGCTGTTGCTGGCCAACGACGAGGCACGGCGGCTGCTGGAGTTGCCCGCGGACGCCGAGCAGCGCCGCATCACGGAACTGGGCCTGGAAACGGGGACCACGGAGCTGCTCCGCTCGGGCCGGACCGTCACTGACGAGATCCATCTGGCCGGTGACCGACTGCTCGCGCTCAACATCCGGCCCGTCGACGAGCACGGCGGCCAGCGTGGCAGTGTGGCCACGCTGCGCGACACCACGGAGTTGCAGGCCCTGGCGGGCCGGGCAGCCGTGACCGGAGAACGGCTCCGCCTGCTGTACGAAGCGGGAGTGCGCATCGGTACCACGCTGGACGTGAAGCGCACCGCCGAGGAACTGGCCGCCGTGGCCGTCCCCCGATTCGCCGACGTCGTCACGGTCGACCTTCAGGATCCGGTCCTGGAGGGTGATGAACCGGTCGGGCCAAGCCCTGAGATGCGCCGCACGGCGGTACACGGCGTGAAGGGGGCCTGGCCGCTCTACCCGGTGGGCGAGCTCATCCGCTTCCTGCCCGGCAACCCCACGGCCGACAGCGTCCAGCACGGCCGGCCCGTCATGGTCTCCGACCTGAGCGCCTCGCACGGCTGGCGGGCCCAGGCCCCCGAACGCGCCCGGCGCATCCTGGATTCGGGTCTGCATTCCCTGATCACCGTGCCGCTGCAAGCCCGCGGCGTGGTGCTGGGGATGGTCAACTTCTGGCGTGTGGAGCAGGACGCCTTCGGAGAAGAGGACCTGGCCTTCGCCGAGGAGCTCGCCGCCCGCGCCGCGGTGGCCATCGACAACGCCCGCCGTTACACCCGCGAGCACGCCCTCGCCGTGACCCTGCAACGCAGTCTGCTGCCACGCTCCGTGCCCGACCAGTCCGCCGTCGAGGTCGCCCACCGCTATCTGCCCGCCCGGGCCGGCGTGGGCGGCGACTGGTTCGACGTCATTCCGCTGCCCGGGGCCCGGGTCGCGCTGGTCGTGGGCGACGTCGTCGGCCACGGCCTGCACGCCGCGGCCACCATGGGCCGGCTGCGCACCGCGGTGCGCACCTTCTCGTCCCTCGATCTCTCACCGGACGAGTTGATCAGGCATCTGGACGAGTTGGTCGCCCGGGTCGACAGCGAAGGGGGCGACGGCGAGGGGATCGATGGCGGCGGAATCACGGGAGCGACCTGCCTGTACGCCGTCTACGACCCGGTGGCCGGGCGGTGCTCGCTTGCCAGGTCCGGGCACCCGGAACCGGCCCTGGTACACCCGGACGGCACGGTCGAGCAGGTACAGGTGCCTGTCTCCCCGCCGCTGGGGCTGGGCGCCGGCCTGCCCTTCGAGAGTGCCGAATTCACCCTGCCCGAGGGCTCCCAGCTGGTCCTGTACACCGACGGTCTCGTCGAGGACCGGAACCGGGACATCGACACCGGTCTGGACATGCTGTGCGAGGCCCTGGCAGGCCCGGGCCGGACTCCGGACGAAACGTGCCAGGCGGTCCTCGAGGCCCTGTTGCCGGCCCGTCCGAGCGACGACATCGCCCTGGTCGTCGCCCGGACCCGCCTGCTGGACCCCTCCCTGGTCGCCGACTGGGAGGTGCCCGCAGATCCCGCCGCCGTCGCCGGAATCCGAGCCGATGTCGGCCGCCGCCTCGCGGAGTGGGGGCTGGAGGATCTCGCCTTCGCAACCGAACTCGTGATCAGCGAACTGGTCACCAACACCATTCGCTACGGCGCCGAGCCAAGACGGCTGCGGGTGCTCCGGGACGGCACCAGCCTGATCTGTGAGGTCGCCGACGGCAGCAGCACCTCACCGCACCTGCGGCGGGCGGCCGACACCGACGAGGGCGGGCGGGGCCTGTTCCTCGTCGCCCAGTTCACGCAGCGCTGGGGCACCCGCTACCTGCCCCGCGGCAAGGTGATCTGGACGGAGCAGTCGCTCCACAGCACGTCGGCCGAACCCGACGCGGACATGGCCGAAGCGCTGCTGGACCAATGGAGCGACGCGGACTGGTGATCGCCGTGACGCGCGGTCAGGCCCGGGCATGACCGGCGCCCGCCCCGTGGGGCTCAGAACGCCGTGTAGCCTCCGTCCACGGGCAGGACGGCACCGGTCACATACGACGACTCCGGGCAGGCGAGAAAGAGAACCGCGTCGGCGATCTCCTCGGGTGTGGCGAGCCTGCGGAGCGGGATGGAGTCCTCTCTGACGCGCCGGTAGGCAGCAGGGTCGGGGCGTCGCTGGAACGAGGCCTCGATGATCGGCGTCATGGTCAGACCGGGTGCCACCACGTTGACGCGGACGCCGCGGGGCGCCCATTCGATGGCGGCGCCGCGGGCGAGCGCGATGAGGCCGCCCTTGGCGGCGGAGTACAAGGTCTGGTTCGGCATGCCGACCATGCCGAGGCGAGAGCTGACGCACACCATCGACCCGCCGGACCGGGGAGCGAGCGGCATCAGGTGCTTCATCACCAGGAAGGCGCTCAGGAGGTTGCTGTGGAGCAGGTCGCGTGCGTCATCGGCAGTCGTCTCCGAGAGCGGGCCGGACTTCTGAAGTCCGTGGCAGAGGACGACCACTCCCACGTCACCGAAGTGATCCGCCGCTCTGGCGGCGAGTTCGCAGACGAAGGCCTCGTCGTTGAGGTCGCCCGGGAGGTAGAGATCATCCGGGTGACTCTCGGGCAGCTCGGGTCGCCGTCCGGTGAGCAGCAGGTTGGCGCCCTCTCGGCGGAAGTGGGAGGCCACCGCCTGGCCGATGCCGCTCGATGCTCCGGTGATCACAGCGTTCACGTCCTGCAGTCTCATTTTCGTTCCTCTTCAGTCACTGACGGGCCGGCACCGGTGTCAGCGGCCGTCAGGGCAGTACGTGGCCGCTGCCGGCGACGATCTCCGGGCGGAGCAGGTCGGCGAGGGTCTCGGCGGGCAACAGGCCCTTCTCCAGGACGAGTTCGGCCACGCCCCGCCCGCTGACGAGGGCCTCCTTGGCTATGTCGGTGGCCGCCGTGTACCCGATGTGCGGGTTCAGGGCGGTGACCAGGCCGATGGAGTTCTCCACGCTGCGGCGCAGCGCCTCGGTGTTGGCGGTGATGCCGTCCACGCAGCGCTCAGCGAGGGTCAGGCAGGCCGCGCGCAGGTGCGTGATCGACTCCGAGAGGGAGTGCAGGATGATCGGCTCGAAGGCGTTGAGCTGGAGCTGTCCGGCCTCGGCGGCCATGGTGATGGCGACGTCGTTGCCGATCACCTCGAAGGCGACCTGGTTGACGACCTCGGGGATCACCGGGTTGACCTTGCCGGGCATGATCGACGAACCGGCCTGCACCGGCGGCAGGTTGATCTCGCCGAGGCCGGCGCGCGGCCCGGACGACAGCAGCCGCAGGTCGTTGCAGCTCTTGCTGAGCTTCACGGCGATCCGCTTGAGCACGCCGGACATCTGCACGAACGCCCCGCAGTCCTGGGTCGCCTCCACCAGGTTGGCGGCGGTGACCAGCGGCAGTCCGGTGATGGCGGCGAGGTGGCGGCGGGCAGCCTCGGCGTAGCCGGCGGGAGCGTTGAGGCCGGTGCCGATGGCCGTGGCACCCAGGTTGATCTCATGGATCAACTCGACCGCCTCCGCCAGACGGGACCGGTCCTCGTCAATCATCACGGCGTACGCGGAGAACTCCTGCCCGAGCGTCATCGGCACCGCGTCCTGCAACTGCGTACGGCCCATCTTGAGTACGTCGCGGAACTCGACGGCCTTGCGGGCGAAGGCGTCCTGGAGCACCGACATCGCCTTGAGCAACCCGCGCACCGCGAAGACCGTCGCGACCTTGACGGCGGTCGGGTACACGTCGTTCGTCGACTGACCGAGGTTGACGTCCTCGTTGGGATGCAGGAACTCGTACTCACCCTTGGCGTTGCCCAGCAGCTCCAACGCCCGGTTGGCCACGACCTCGTTGGCGTTCATGTTGGTCGAGGTGCCCGCGCCGCCCTGGATGACGTCGACGACGAACTGCTCGTGCAGCTTGCCGGAGCGGATCTCCCGGCACGCGGCGACGATGGCGGCGGCCTTCTCCGGCTCCAGCAGCCCGAGCTCCTCGTTGGCGAGAGCGGCGGCCTCCTTGACGGCGGCGAGGGCGTCGATCAGGTGCGGGTACGCGGAGATCGGCGTCCCGGTGATCGCGAAGTTCTCCGTGGCACGCAGGGTGTGAACACCCCAGTAGGCATCGGCGGGAACGTCCCGGTCACCGAGCAGATCGTGCTCGCTACGGGTGACGGCGGTCATGGGGCTGGGGCCCTCTCTCGGGAGGCATGGTGGGGGGCCTTCCACGCCGCTGCGCGGAAGGCCCCCGCGGTGTCACCGGTGTCGGTACCTGCTCAGAGCAGGCGGTCCTTCGCCTTGTAGTAGGCGCCGCCGAACGGCAGGAACCAGGGGGTGCCGTTGTAGAAGGGGACGGGCACCTTCGGGAAGCCGAAGCCGCGCATCGGGTTGGCCTCGGGATTGCCGTCCATCATCTCGGCGACCGCGCGGCCCATGTACGTGGCCATCTGGACGCCGTGGCCGCAGTAACCCATGGAGTAGTACAGGCCGTTGACGTCACCCGCGTGCGGGATGCGGTCCCAGGAGAAGCCGACCATGCCGCCCCACACGTAGTCGATGCGCACCCCGGCAAGCTGCGGGAAGATCTCGGTCATCTCCCGCTTGAGGATGTCACCGCTCTTGACGTCGGAGGCCGGGTTGGAGGGGGCGAAGCGTGCCCGGCCGCCGAAGGCGAGGCGGTTGTCCGGGGTGAGGCGGACGTAGTGGCCAACGTTCTTGTGGGCGACCAGCAGGCGGCCGTTCGGGATGAGCTCCTTGGCGCGGGCCTCCCCCAGCGGTTCGGTGACGATGATGAAGCTGCCGACGTTGATGAGCCGCTTGCGGAACCATGGCATCGACTTGTCGGTGTAGGCGTCCGTCGCCGCCATGACCTGCTTGGCACGGATGGTGCCGTTCATGGTCTCCACCACGAACCCGCCGCCGGGGAGGCGGGTGAGGCCGGTGGCGGCGTTGCGCTCGTGGATCTCGGCGCCGGCCCGCTCGGCGGCGGCGGCCAGGCCGCCGACGAACTTGCCCACGTGCAGGCCCGCGCTGTCCGGGTCGAGCAGGGCGCCGTGGTAGTAGTCCGTGCCGAGTTCGGCGCGGAGTTCGCTCTTGCTCAGCACGATCGTCTCGTGACCGAAGTTGTCGGCCAGGTCGCGCTGCTTGGCCCGCAGTCCGTCGAAGTGCCCCGGCTTGCAGACCGCGCCGAGGCGCCCGGAGCGGTTGAAGTCGCAGTCGATGTTCTCGGTCTTGGTGAGGTCCTCGACGAGGTCGACCGCGTCGCGGAAGGCGTCGTAGAGCTCGCGGGCCCGCTCCTGCCCGAAACGCTTGCGCGCCTCGGCGGGGCTGATGGTGATGCCCTGGGTGCACATGCTGCCGTTGCGCCCGGAGGCGCCCGAGCCGACCTTGTCCTTCTCGACGAGGACGACCCGGGCACCCTTGCCTGCGGCATGGTAGGCGGTGGACAGCCCGGTGAGGCCGCCGCCGATCACCACCACGTCCGCCTCTTCGGGCAGGTCCTTTCCGGAACGGTCGGGCAGGGCGGGAGCTGTGTCCAGCCAGTAGGGGATCTGCTTCATGGCGTGCGTCCTCTGATGTTCTTTCAGTCCTGTGTCGCCGGTGCGCCGTGGGTCAGCAGCCGAGGAGCTTCGGCAGGCCCGACAGGTCGGGCAGCTCGTCGTACGGCTGGTAGTCGGCGCTGCCCTTGCGGCCGTAACGGTTGATCCACACCCGGCGCTTCAGGCCGAGGTCGCGGGTCGGGATGTGGTCGTACTCCCAGCCCTGGGCGACATGGATGACCTGCGACGATTCGACACCCATGGTCCGGAAGGCGTGCTTGAAGGTCTGGCGGTCCGGCTTGTAGGCACCGGCCTGCTGGGCGGTGATGACGTAGTCGAACTCGACGCCGATGTTCTTGACGTTCCGCGCGATCAGGTTGTCATCGGAGTTGGAGATGATGGCGATCTCGTACTTGGTCTTCAGCTTCCGTAGTGCCTCCGGGACCTCCGGGAAGGGGCCGAAGGTGGGGACGGCGTCCACGAGGGCCTCGCCGTCGGTCTCGCGGTACTCCAGGCCGTGCAGGCGCATCGCGTTGCGCAGGCTGGAGTGCAGGACCTCGTGGTACGGGCGGTACGCCTCCAGGACGGCCTGGAAGCGCATGACGCGGAAGTCGTCGAGGAACTCGTCGACATCCAGGTTGTCCAGATCCAGCCGGTCCTCCAGGACCTTCAGGGTCGTGGGACCGAGCTCGAAGTTGATCAGGGTCGCATAGGCGTCGAAGGTGACGATCTCTCGCATGGTGTCCAGCCTTGGTCTCTCGCGGTTTTCAGAGGGGTGGGGGCTTCAGACGACGCGTTCGCCGGGGGCGACGATCACGTCGAGGACGGCCAGGTCGGCCGGGCTCGGTATCCAGTCGGCCGCCGCCGCGTTGGCGGTGACCTGTTCGGGGGTCATGGCTCCGCAGATGACGGAGCCGACGGCGGGCAGGGCCGCCAGTGCGCCGACCGCGACCTGGAGGAGGGTCAGGCCGCGTTCGGCGCCGTATGTGGTGAGCGCCTCGACCCTGTCCAGGGCCGCGTCGGTGAGCCAGCCCTGCCGCCAGGACAGCCGGCTGCCGGGCGGGGGCTCCTCGCCGCGCCGGTACTTTCCGCTGAGCAGGCCGTTGGCCAGCGGGTAGTACGGCAGCAGACCGACGCCGTGGCGCAGGCAGACCGGGATCAGGTCCTGCTCCACGCCGCGGTCGAGCAGGTGGTAGCGGGCCTGTGTGGAGACGAAGGCGTCGGTGAGGTGCTCGGCCGGAAGGTTGGAGCAACCGACGTACCTGATCTTGCCCTCGGCGATCAGCTCCTGGAGCGCGGCGACCGTCTCCTCCAACGGCGTGACGCCGTCCGGCTCGTGGTACTGGTACAGGTCGATCCGGTCGGTGCCGAGCCGGGTCAGCGATGCCTCGACCGCGTACCGGATGTAGGCACGGGATCCACGCGGGCCGTACAGGTCGGCGTCCCGGCCCATCTCCATGCCGAACTTGGTGGCCAGCACCACGTGGTCGCGACTGCCCTTGAGCGCGGCCCCGAGGAGCCGTTCACCGTCGCCGCGCGAGCCACCCCGTTCGCCGGACCCGCCGTACATGTCGGCGGTGTCGAACAGGGTGATCCCGGCGTCGAGGGCGGCGTGGACGACGGCCTTCGTTCCGTCCTCGTCGAGGCGGGCGCCGAAGTTGTTGCCGCCCACGCCGACCACGGAGACGGCCGGACCGCGCTCACCGAGCGTGCGGTATCTCATGACCGGTTTCCGAATCCGATGCAGACGTTCTTGGTCTGCAGGTAGCTGTTCAGGCCTTCGAGACCCTTCTCCCGGCCCCAGCCGCTGTGCTTGTAGCCCCCGAAGGGGAGCTCGACGCCGGTGCCGACGCCGGTGGCGTTGACGTAGACCTGGCCGGCCCGGATGCCCTCGGCCATACGCATCGCCTTGTCGATGTCGCGGGTCCACACATACGAGGCGAGGCCGTACGGGCTGTCGTTGGCGATCTCCAGGGCCTCGGCCGCGTCGTCGAACTCGATGACCGTGACGACGGGGCCGAAGATCTCCTCGCGGGCGCACCGGGCCTGGTTGTCCAGTCCGGTGAGGACGGTCGGCTGGACGTAGTAGCCGTCGGCCAGTGCTGGGTCGGCGGGGGCGCCTCCGCCGGCCCGTGCCACGGCGCCTTCCTCCCGGGCCAGTTCCAGGTAGCCGAGGACCCGGTCCCGCTGCCGTGCGGCGACGAGGGGGCCGACGTCCGGGTCGCTGAGACCGGGCCCGATGCTGAGGGAGGCGGCGTGCGCGACGAGCTTGTCCAGGAACTCCTCGGCGCCGCGCTGGAGGAGCAGCCGGGTGCCCGCCGAGCAGGTCTGCCCGGCGTTGCCGAACGCGGAGGCGGCGACAGCGCCGAGCGCCAGGTCGAAGTCGGCGTCGGCGAAGACGACGACCGGCGACTTGCCGCCCAGCTCGGTGACCGAGGGCACCACGTTGGCGGCGGCGGCCTGGGCGACCTTGATGCCGGTGGGCACCGAGCCGGTGAAGGTGACCTGGTCGATGTCCGGGTGCCCGGCGAGGGCCGCGCCGGTCTCGCCGTCGCCGGGGACGACGTTCAGGACGCCCGGCGGAAGACCGCACTCCAGGGCGATCCTGCCGATCTCCAGCGGGGTGAGCGGCGCCTCGGGGGACGGCTTGAGCACCACCGTGCAGCCGGCGGCCAGCGCCGGCGCGGAGCCCCTCGCGGTGTTCTGCAGCGGGTAGTTGAACGGGATGATGTGGCCGGAGACGCCGATCGGCTCGCGGACGGTGTAGTCGAGCAGGCCGGGGCCGAGCGGGACAGTCGAGCCGCCGAGCTTGTCGGCGACGCCCGCGTAGAACTCGAAGTAGCGGGCGGCCGCTTCGACATCGGCCTTCGCCTGGCGGAGCGGCTTGCCGACGTCCTGGCTCTCCAGGCGGGCCAGCCGGTCGCCCTGGGAGCGGATGGCCTCCGCGATCCGGTACAGGATGCGCCCCCGGTCGGCGGCACGCATCCCGGCCCACTCGGGAGCGGTGAAGGCTGTGCGCGCGGCTGCCACCGCCTGGTCCACGTCCTCCTTGCCGGCCAGCGCCACCTGGGCGATGGCCGTGTCGTTCGACGGATCGAGGACGGTGAAGGAGCGTCCGTCGGCGGCCGGGACCTGCTTGCCGTCAATGAGCAGCTCGGTCAGCTGCAGTTCGTCGCTCATGGCTGGATCTCTCCCAGCACCTCGCCGAAGATGACGACCTCGTCGCCAGGGCGGACGGTGCGGATCCGGCGGACCCAGAGCACGATGCCGTCCTGCGGCGCGGTGACCTCTTCCAGCGTGTTGCCGTAGTGGTCGGTGATGGTGGCGATCAGGTCGCCTTCCTTGCAGGTCTCCCCCGGCTCGGCGCGGGCGACGAAGAAGCCGCCGGAGGCCGAGCGGGCGAACGTCCCGGACACGGTCGTGTAGGTGTCCCGCAGCTCCGCCTCGCCGTCGATCAGGCCGAGGCTGCGCAGGATGTTGCGGATCGAGTTCATGTGGTGCTCGACGTTGGTCTCGCGGTACGTGGCGCCGCCGCACTCGATGGTGATGGCGGGCTTGCCGGCCTCGAGGACGGGGTGGCGGACCGTGCCGCCCCACTTGCCGCCCTTCCAGACCAGCTCGTGCCCGGCGGCCAGGGCCAGGTCCGTCGCCAGGTCCTCGTAGCCGCCCTGGAGGATGACGAGCGGGGCGATCTCGCCGTAGGCGCCACCGGTGTGCAGGTCGACCACGGCGTCGACGGCGGGGACGACCTGCTCGACGAAGGTGGCGGCCAGACGCTGCGAGTACGAACCCTCCGCGTCGCCCGGGAAGATGCGGTTGAGGTTGAGGTGGTCGATGCCGCTCGCGCGGGCGGCCGCCTCGAAGGCCGGGGTGTTCATGCAGGGGATGCCGACGACGGTGCCGCGCAGGGTGGCCGGGTCGATCTCGGCGAGGACGCGGCGGATGGCCTCCTGGCCGTCGTACTCGTCGCCGTGCACGCCCGCGTCCACACACAGGACCGGGCCGTCCTGCGCGCCGTTGACGACGATCAGCGGAATGCCGAGCTCCACGCCGTAGCTGCTGGTGCCGACCGGGATCAGGCCCTGGGCGCGCTCGCCGGGGGCGACGGTCAGCTGACCGATGGAGTACATGTGGATCCTTTCCAAGGGGTGGATCAGATGCGGGCCGATGCCTCGGCGAGGACGCCCGCGATGATCGCGGCGATACGGTCGAGGACGGCGCGGTCGCTGATCAGCGGGGGCGCGATCTGGACCAGCGGCGCGGAGCGGTTGTAGACGCGGGCCAGCAGTCCGGCCTCGCGCAGCCGACGCGGGATCAGGTCGCCGATCAGCTCGGTTCGGGCCTTGGCGCTGAAAGCGCCGTCGTCGAGGTCGCCGACGAGTTCGCAGGAGTAGAAGAACCCGGTGCCGCGGACGTCGCCGACGATCGGCAGGTCCTTGAGCGCCGCCATGCGCCTCGCCAGGTCGCCCTGGAGACCGCGGACGTTGTCCAGGACGCGGTCCCGCTCCATGATCTCCAGGTTGCGCAGGGCGATGGCCGTGCTCAGCGGGTGCCCGGCGAAGGTGTAGCCGTGGTTGAGGACCGCGCCCGGCCGGTTGATGACCTCGGTGACCTTGGTGCCGACCAGGGTTGCACCGAGGGGGGCGTATCCCGAGGTGATGCCCTTGGCGACGGTGACCATGTCCGGGCGGGCGCCGTAGCGGTCCCCGCCGAACCACTCGCCGACCCGGCCGAAGGCCGTGATGACCTCGTCGGCGACGAGCAGGAAACCGTACCGGTCGGCCAGCGCCCGCAACCCCTGCCAGTAACCCTGGGGCGGGGTGATGCAACCGCCTCGGTTCTGCACCGGCTCGGCGATGAGCATCGCGACGGTCTCGGGGCCCTCGGTCAGGATCGCGGCCTCCAACTCCGCGAGCAGCCATGCCGTGTACACCTCGTCGTCCGCGAACTCCGGTGCGAGGCCGAGACGGTTGGTGTTCGACACGAACCGGGTATCGATCGCCGGCGGACCGTACGGCTCCGTCAGACCAGGGTCGTCGTTGAACGACAGGGTGCCGATGGTCAGGCCGTGGTAGGCACCGCGCCGGGCGATCGCCTTGGTGCGGCCGGGCTCGCCGCGCAGGGCGTGGTAGCGGCGGGCTATCTTCCAGGCGGTCTCGACGGCTTCGGCGCCACCACTCGAGAAGAAGGTGTGCTCGATGTCGACGGGGGCGATCCGGGACAGCCGCTCGGCGAGTTCGATGGCCGAGGGGTGCGCGGAGCCGGTCCACAGCGGGCTGTAGCACAGCTCGCGCAGCTGCCGTTCGGCCGCCTCGGCGAACTCGGGGCCGTAGGAGTAGCCGAGTTGGCAGCAGTACAGCCCTGACAGGCCGTCGATGTAACGCCTGCCTTCCGAGTCATCGACGTACGGGCCCTCGCCTCGGCGGACGACGAGGAGGTCCTCGCCTTCCGGGCCGAGCGAGCCGTTGGCGGTCATGTGCAGCAGCAGGTGCCGCTGAGCGGTGGCGGCGGCCGTGGCGGCGGCGGTGGTCATACGGCCTCGCCTCCCGGGTTGGCGACGCCGACCGTGTTCTCGACCGACAGCAGGGAGTCCTGGCGTCCGGAGCCGAGCCAGCGCACGAGGGCGACGAGGCCGAGGGCGAGGATGGCGAAGGCGATGAGGATCGCGCTGACCGCGGTCACGCTGGGGTCGATCTCGAAGGTCAGCGAGTTGTAGACCTGGACGGGCAGGGTGACGGTGTCGACGGAGGAGAGGAACTGGGAGATGTAGAACTCGTCGAAGCTGGTGATGAAGGAGAAGATCGCCGCCGCGATCATGCCCGGTGCGGCGAGCGGGAAGGTGATCTTCCGGGCGATCGTCAGCCGGCCGGCGCCCATGCTCGCCGCGGCGTCCTCCAGGCGTTCGTCGATGCCGCGCAAAGTGGCGATCAGGATCAGTACCGCGATCGGTGAGGCGAGCACGGTGTGGCCCAGGGCGATGGCGATCGGGCTGCCCAGCATCGCGGCGGGTTCGAACAGCAGGAACAGGCCGAGTGCGGTGACGATCTGCGGGATGACCAGCGGTCCGAGGACCAGGGCGAAGACCGCCGAGCGCAGCGGGAGTTCGCTGCGGACCAGCGCGGTCGCCGCGGTCACCCCGATGATCAGGGAGAACACGGTGCTCAGGGCGGCGACCAGGGCGCTCAGGGAGAGAGCGGCCGGCCATTTGCTGCCGTCGGCGAACAGGGCCTTGTACCAGTTCAGCGTCCACGCCTCCGGCGGGAAGGAGGCGAAGGCGTTGTTGCTGAACGAGGTGACGAGGATGACCACGATCGGCAGCGCCAGGAACAGCAGAATGACGGTGGCGACCGCGGTGAGGGCGATGCGTCCGGTGAGGGACTTGCGCAGCTCCATCATGTGGCGCTCCTCTTCTTACGGCTGGCGCCCAGCGAGGTCACGGCCTTGACCAGGAGCAGTCCGGCCAGGGTGAGGACCAGCAGGATGACGCCCTGTGCGGCCGCCCCGTTCCACTGGTTCTCCTTGGTCACCTGCTGGTTGATGAGGGTGGCGATCATCGTCTGGTTCGGTCCGCCCATCAGGGCCGGGGTGATGTAGTAGCCCAGCGAGAGGATGAAGCTGAGCAGTCCGGCACTGGCCAGGCCGGGGGCCACCAGCGGCAGATAGATGCGGCGGAAGATGGTCACCTTGCCTGCGCCCATGCTGGCCGCGGCCGCCAGCAGACGGCGGTCCACACCGCGCATCACCCCGTACAGCAGCAGCACGGTGTACGGGAGCATCATCGAGGTGGTGCCGATGACCACACCGAGTTCGTTGTAGAGCAGTTGGAACGGCGCGCCGGGGACCGACAGGCTGGTGAGGCTCTCGTTCACCAGGCCCTTGTCACCGAGCATGATGATCCAGCCGTAGGTGCGCACCAGTGCGGAGACGAAGTGCGGGACGACCACCACCAGCATGGCCAGGCCGGCCAGGATGGGCTTGAGCCGGGTGATGGCCTGGGCCAGGACGAACCCGAAGACCAGGCTGAGCACGGCCGTTTCGGCGGAGATCCTGAGCGTGGTGAACAGCACCGACAAGTTGACGCCGGTGAGTGCGTCGGCATACCAGTGGAGCGTGAACGATCCGTCGGCGTCCTTCAGGCTGAGGAGCAGGGTGCTGAAGATCGGGTAGACGAACAGCACCAGCAGGTAGACGACGACCGGCAGCGCGTACAGGATCCCGACCCGGGTTTTGCGGGAGGCCAGGAGCTTGCGCGGGCGGGCGGGAGCGCCCGCGGTGAGGGTGGCGGCCATGACTCACCCCGCCTGTTCGTCGGCGAAGAGGTTGACATCGCCCGGGTCGGCGCTGATCCCGATCCGCTCACCGGTGACCGGGCCCCGCCCGGCGGGTACTTCCAGGCGCAGCAGCGGCCCGTCACCGCCGTCGACACGTACCCCGGCGCGGACCAAGGTGCCCACATAGGTGGCCATCTCGACCGTGCCGGTACAGAACCCGTCGTCGGTGGCGCAGGCCCGCAACCGGCCCGGCTGCACAGCCACCTTCACACAGGCACCGGAGGGCAGCTGGTGGCGGCGCGCCTTGAGCAGGCCACCGGACTCGTCGAGGCGGACCAGGGTGTGCTCGTCGGTGTGCTGCTCGATGCGGCCGGGCAGGAAGTTGGCCGCGCCGAGGAAGTCCGCCACGAACGGCGTCCTGGGCCGCTCGAACAGCTCCCTCGGGGTGTCGAACTGCTCGATCAGGCCGTTGCGCATAACCGCGATACGATCCGACATCACCAGCGCCTCTTCCTGATCATGCGTCACATAGATGACGGTCAGGCCGAGCTCCTGCTGAATGGTCTTGATCTCCACCTGCAGTTGGTCGCGCAGCTTCTTGTCCAGGGCACCGAGCGGCTCGTCCATGAGGATGACCGGCGGGCGGTAGACCAGCGCCCGGCACAGGGCGACACGCTGCTGCTGGCCGCCGGACAGCTCACGCGGCTTGCGCCCGCCGAACCCGGACAGACCGGCGATCTCCAGCGTCTCCCCGACGCGCCTGCGGATCTCGGCCTTCGGCACGCCGCGCAGGGTGAGCGGGAAGGCGACGTTCTCGCTCACGGTCATGTGCGGGAACAGCAGGTACTGCTGGAAGACGAAGCCCAGGCCCCGCTTCTGCGGGGCGAGGCGGGTGACGTCACGGTCCCCGACGGTGATGGTGCCGGAGTCCGGCTCGCAGAACCCGGCGATCATCATCAACGTCGTGGTCTTTCCCGACCCGGAGGAGCCGAGGAAGGTGACGAACTCCCCCGCCGCGATCTCCATCGACGCCTCGTCGACGGCGACGACGTCGCCGTAGGTCTTGCGCAGAGCCACCACCGACAGCGACTTGCCGGTCGCAGTGGCCGGCTTGTTACCGGCCACCTTCACCGACGGTGCGGCGATACCGAAATCAGCCACGAGCCCACTCCAACCAACGCTTGGTGACGGCCGATTCGTTCTTCAGCCACCAGTCGATGTCCGTGTCGAAACCCTTGTCGTAGTACTCGGGCGCACCGGCGAGTTGGGAACGCTCCTCGTTGGTGAGCATCGTGTAGGCCTCCGCAGAAGCCGGGTTCGACGGGAAGGCCTTGGCCAGGGCGGCCTGGCTCTCCGCACGGAGCGAGAAGTCCATCAGCTTGTAGGCGTTGTCCGCGTTGGCCGCGCCCTTGGCGATGGCATAGCCCTGGAACTGGCGGCGCATGCCGTTGAGCTGCCGCTTCACCGGGACGCCCTGCTTCTGCAGGTCGGCGATACGGCCGTCCCACACGGTGGACATCGTGACCTCCTGGCGGCTCAGGAGCACGCCGGGGAGCGGGCCGCTGTCCCAGAACTTCTTGATGTCACCCCGCAGCCGGGTCAGGGCGTTGAAGGCACGGTCCACATCGAGCGGGTACAGCTTGTCCATCGGGACGCCGTCGGCCAGCAGCGCGAACTCCAGCTCCGGCAGGTCACCGTCCGGACTGACCATCGAACGGCCGCCCTGGAACGCCTTGGTGTCGAAGAAGTCCGCCCACGACTCCGGCTTCCTACCCCCGAAAGCATCCGTGCGGTATGCCATACAGGCTCCGTAGAAGCTGCTGCCGACGGCATGGTCGGTGATCTGGTTCTCGGGGATCCTCGCGCTCTTCACGCTCTTGATCCGGTCGAGGTCCAGGGCCTCCAGCGCGTCCTGGGCCACGTACTTGGTGTGGGACATCATCGAGTTGTTGATGAGATCGCACTGCGGGCGGCCCTGCTTGATCTGGGCGAGCAGCGGAGCGTCATCCAGGTTGAGCACCTTGACGCTGATGCCGGTCTCCTGCGTGAACGGCGTGTAGATCGCCTTCTGCAGGGCAGCGCCGTAGGAACCGCCGCTGTCACGGACGACCACCGTCTTCCCGCCCTTGCCCCCACTGCCGGCACCGGATCGGCTGGTGCCGGTACCGCAGGCGGAGAGGGCGGTCGCGGCAGCGACACCCGCAGTGACCCCGCCTATTCCTCGCAGGAACAGTCTGCGGTCTATTCGGGCATCTTTCATTTGGTGCCTCCTGGAGGTACTGGCCGTGAGAAGGGGCGGCTGGGGACGTGGAGAGGGGGGCGGCTGAAATGGGGGTCTAGGGGCGGGGATCCGCCTCGTCGGATCCGGCACCCAGACCGGGAGCCCGGAGGGTGTCGGCCCGCGCGGCCGTGTCGGGGTCCCACGGGATGGCGAGGGCGGCGAGTTCGGTACCGGGGGCGACGGTGAGGCCGTGCATGCCGTAGAAGATCCGTCCGTCGGCCGGGGCGTGGACGGTGTGCTCCGTGCCGTCGGTCGGGTCGACGATGCGGCCGAGGAGGTCGCCCTCGGCGACTTCGCCGATGACGTCGGCGTCGAAGGAGAATTCCGGGTACCACAGGCCGGTGGCCTCGGCGGTGACGCCGGCGGACCAGACCCACGAGCGGATCGGTGCCGGGGCGGAACCGTCCTGGTCGAGGACGCCCAGATGGCGAAGGGCCTTCAGCAGGCCGTCGACGCGGCGGAGGGCGGTGGCCTCGTCCCGCTGGCCGAGCTGGCCCACCTCGACGAGGACCGCCGAGATGCCCCGGCGGGCGGCGGCCGCGTGGCTGTTGCCGCCCTCGGGCGCCAGACCGAGGATGACGTCCTCGATGCCGAAGGAGCCTGCCAGTTCGGCGGTCGCCTTGTCGAGGTCCGGGTCACCGGTGAGGCGGTAGCCGACGAAGTCCCGCAGGACCTGGTCGATTCCGCCGCAGTGCAGGTCGATGTAGACGTCGGCGCCGTCGATCAGGTTCGCGAAGAGCCAGGCGGCCAGCCGCTCGGTGGGGCCGCCTGCCGGGTCGCCGGGGAAGACGCGGTTGAGGTTCACGCCGTCGACCGGGGAGACGTTGAGCCGACCCCGGTACACGGCGGGCGGGTTGGCGACCGGACAGATGATCACCTGTCCGTGCACCTCGGTGGGTTCCAGCGCGTCCGCGAGTCGCACGACGGCGTCGATGGGCGGGAACTCGCCGCCGTGCACACCCGCGGTGATGACGACCCGGGGGCCGGGACGGGTCCCGTTGACGAGGGTCAGCGGGATGTCCGCGGTGAGGGTGCCCAGGTCGGCGCGGACGGTGCCGCGGGCCTTGGTGCCCGGCTCGGCGACCAGGGTGCCGACGGAGAGTGGGGTGCCGTTCATGGTCAGGCCTCCGTACGGCCGACGGTGGACAGGAACTCGATGGGCTGGGGCGAGGCGCCGTCCAGCGCGAGGTCCGCGGCGATGTCACCGAAGGCGGGCGAGAGTTTGAAGCCGTGACCGGAGAATCCGGCGAGCAGGATGACGTTCCCGGCGCCGGGCAGCGGGCCGACCAGGGGGCGGCTGCTCTCGGTGTAGCCCTCCATATAGACGGAGAGGCGGGTGGGGTCCGGGTGCAGGTCGGGCAGGTAACGCCCGATCAGCTCGGAGAAGATCTCCAGTTCGTCCGGCCGCACGGTGCGGTCCAGTTGGTTGGGGTCGTCGGCGAGCCGGTGCAGCGCGCGGGACAGTCCGAGCTTGACCGAGATGCCGTCCGGGGAGGGCAGGCCGTAGCAGTGGGTGGGTGCCGTACGGATGAACGCCGGGCGCTCCTCGCCGAACCAGGCCTCTGGGGCGGTGGGCACGTACCAGGCGCTGACGATGCGGCGGACTTCCACCTCCCACGGCAGGTCGGGCAGCAGGTCGTTGACCCAGGGGCCGGGCGTGACGACGGCGGTGTCGAAGCGCTCGCTGCCGGAGTCGGTGCGGATCTCCACGCCGCCCGCGACGGGGACGATCTCGCGGACCGTGCTGTAGCGGTGGATCACGGCGCCCAGCTGCTCGGCGCGGCGGGCAGCGGTCTGGATCGTCAGCTCCGGGCGGATGAACCCGGCGCGGCGGTCGAGCACCGCCGCGTCGCCGTCCTCGACGCGGTACTGCGGGAAGCGCTTGGCGAGGGTCTCGGCGTCCAGCACCTCGTGGTCGAGGTCGTGCTCGGCGATGGACTGCAGGACGGTGGCCATCTGCTGGTGGTCGGTCGGCCCCATGAGCAGGCACCCGGTCAGGCGCCGCAGCTCGCGGCCGGTCTCCTGCTGGAGCTGCTCCCAGAGGGCGTCGGCGTGCTTGAGGAGGGGGACGTACCGGGAGTCCTCGAAGTGCGCGCTGCGGAAGATCCGGGACTCGCCGCCGGCGGCGCTGCGGTCGTGGCCGGGTGCGTAGCGGTCGTATCCGACGACCTCGGCGCCGCGGGCCGCCAGGCGCCAGGCGGCCTGGCTGCCCATCGTTCCGACGCCGACCACCGCGACGCGCTTCCTGGCAGCTGACACAGGACTTTCCTTTCGTATCGCCGAGGCGCATGCTGAGCCATCGACGTGAGGCTTGTTCGATTCGAGATGGTTTGAGCGGGAGCCAGGCCCTCCTTGTGGACCTGCGGCTCGCAACCGCCGCGTCTCGCAGTCCGGCTCACTGCGGGGGGATCTCCCCGAAGGCCGTGCCACTATGTGGAATGCTGTGCTAGAATCTGGCACAGAGAATGACAGTGGCTTCAGAGGGGAGTCAAGAGGGTGTCCAGCAGAAATTTCGAGGATTAACAGGGGGAAACCGGATGGAAATGAAGAGCGTCACCAGGTCGCTGCGCGTCCTGGAGGCGGTCGCCCAGCATCAGCCCGTGACCGTAGGGGAGTTGACGAAGATCTTCGGGCTGCCGAAGTCCACCCTGCAGCGCACCCTGGTCACGCTGGCGGAGGCCGGCTGGCTGCGCGCCAGCCGCAAGGACACCACCCGCTGGGAGATCGGCGCCCGCGTCCTGGCCGTACGACCGGCCGCTCTGCAGGGCTCCAGCCTGTTCGCCGCCGCGCGTGAACCCATGATCCGGCTCCGCGACGCGGTGAACGAGACCATCCACCTCTCGGTACCGGACGCCCTGCAGTGCATGGTCGTGGTGGACCGCGTCGACTGCGACCAGGCGGTACGCACCTTCCACACGATCGGCGACACCTCACCCCTGCACGCCACCGCCGTCGGACGCGCCATCCTCACCCACCTTCCGAAGCGGGACGTCGAAGAACTCATCGCCGCAGGGCTGGAGCGGTTCAGCGACACGACCCCCGTCGAGCCCGACGAGCTACGCGCCGAGCTGGACCGGATCCGCACCGACGGCTACGCGGTCAACCGCAACCAGTACCGGCCGGGCGTCTGCGCCGTCGCCGCCGCCGTGCTCGACGAGGACGGCACCCCGCTGGCCGCCGTGGCCGTCTCCATGCCCGAGGCTCGGTACGACGGCGAACGGACGCCCAAGTTGGGCCGCCTCGTCGCCGACACAGCCGCGGAGATCTCACAGCGCCGCCTGGGCGCCTGAACGACAGACGCCCGCAAGCCGTCGACCGCGGGCCGGCCTCACACGCGTCAGCGCGTGAGGCCGGCCCCCGGTCTTGTGTCACGTCAGCCACCGCCCTGCGCCCGGCCGGGGCAAGGCGGGTCTACTGATCGACCAAACTCCGCCGCATGCCATAATGTGGCACGCTATGCTGACATCCGGCACGGGTCGTGACCGTGACTCCGTGCTGGAGTCAAGAAATGAGAACCAGGGATCCACAGGTCTGAGGGGGCATCGAATGGAAATGAAGAGCGTCACCAGGTCGCTGCGGGTTCTGGAGGCAGTCGCCCAGCATCAGCCCGTGACCGTAGGGGAGTTGACGAAGATCTTCGGGCTACCGAAGTCCACCCTGCAGCGCACACTGGTCACCCTCAACGAGGCGGGCTGGCTGCGGGCGAACCGCAAGGACACCACCCGCTGGGAGATCGGCGCCCGCGTCCTCGCCGTAAGACCCGCCGCCCTGCAGGGCTCCAGCCTGTTCGCCGCCGCACGTGAACCCATGATCCGGCTCCGCGACGCGCTGAACGAGACCATCCACCTCTCGGTACCGGACGCCCTGCAAGGCATGGTCGTCGTCGACCGCGTCGACTGCGACCACGCCGTACGCACCTACCACGCCATCGGCGACACCTCGCCCCTGCACGCCACGGCCGCCGGGAACGCCGTCCTCGCCCATCTGGGGAAGTCCGAGATAGAAGAGGTCACCGCGGGGACGCTGGAGGGTTACGGCGAGGAGACCATCACCGACCCGGGGGAACTGCGCGCGGAGCTCCGCCGCGTGAGAGAGCGTGGCTACGCCGTCAACCACAACCAGTACCTGCAGGGGATCTGCGCGATCGCGGCACCCGTGCTCGACGGTGAGGACACACCGCTGGCCGCCGTGGCCGTCTCCCTGCCCGACTCCCGCTTCGAGGCCGACAGGCTGCCCGAGCTGGGTCGGTTGGTCGCCGAGACCGCGGCGGAGATCACCGCCCGCCATCTGGCCTGACGACGGTCCCGGCATCACTTCACGATCACGTAGACCTTGCGCACGGTTTCGATGGTCTTCCAGACCCCGACGAAGCCCGGCTTCATGACAAAGCTGTCGCCCGCCTTGTAGACCACCGGCTCGCCACCTTCCGGCGTGAGTTCGACGATGCCGGAGAGGATGTGGCAGAACTCGAAGGTCTCCCCCTTGATCGAGCGCGTCTCGCCGGGCGTCGCCTCCCAGACCCCCGTATGGATCATCTCCCCACGGGCCACATCCTGGGGCCAGGTCATGAACGCGGGGTCGCCGGAGACCAGACGCTCCGGGAGCGGACCGGACTGGTGCGGCGCGAAGGAGGGATCGGTGTCGATGGTCTTCAGGAACGACATGTTCTTCCTTTCCTCGAAGTCAAGAAATCGATGGCCGTCCACCCGTGCCCGGCGGCGTGGAAACCGGGCACGGGTACGACCCGTCACGGTGCGTGATACGACGTGGTCAGGGCATGACCGCCGTCAGCTCACGGGCACCGCGAGGTACTGGTACTCGAGGAACTCGTCGATCCCGACCCGGCCGCCCTCGCGGCCCAGCCCCGACTGCTTGACGCCGCCGAAGGGTGCGGCGGGGTTGGACACGAGACCCGTGTTCAGGCCCACCATGCCCACCTCCAGCCGCTCGCTCACCCGCAGGGCACGGTCGAGGCCCTCGGTGAAGACGTAGCCGACCAGGCCCCAGGGGGTGTCGTTGGCCCGGCGGATCACCTCGTCCTCATCGCCGAAGGTGAGGATCGCGGCGACGGGGCCGAAGATCTCCGTGTCCATCAGGCGGCTGCCGGGATCGACATCGGCCAGCACGGTCGGCGGGTAGAAGCAGCCGGGGCCCTCGGGCGTACGGCCGCCGACGAGCACCTGCGCCCCGCGCTCGACCGCGTCGGCGACCAGCTCCTCCACCTTGGCGCGCCCCCTCCTGTCGATCAGCGGGCCGACGTCGACGCCGTCCCGGGTGCCCGGACCGACGACCAGCGCGCCCATCCGCTCGGCCAGGCGCCGCCCGAACTCCTCCGCCACCGAGCGGTGCACGAAGAAGCGGTTGGCGGCCGTGCAGGCCTCCCCCATGTTGCGCATCTTGGCGACCATCGCCCCGTCCACCGCCTTGTCCAGGTCGGCGTCCTCGAAGACGACGAACGGCGCGTTGCCGCCCAGCTCCATCGAGGTCCGTACGACCGCCTCCGCGCTCTGGGCGAGGAGCAGCTGCCCGACGGCCGTGGAACCGGTGAAGGACAGCTTGCGAATCCGCCCGCCGCGCAGGAGCGGTTCGCACACCTCCCCCGCACGGGAGGTGGTGACGACGTTCAGCACGCCGTCCGGCAGCCCGGCCTCCTTGAGGATCGCGGCGAGGGCCAGGCTGGAGAGAGGGGTCTGCGGGGCCGGCTTGAGGATCATCGTGCAGCCCGCGGCGATCGCCGGGCCGATCTTGCGGGTGCCCATGGCCAGCGGGAAGTTCCACGGGGTGATCAGCAGACAGGGGCCGACCGGGCGGCGGGAGAGCAGCATGCGGTTGCGGCCGTCCGGCAAGGTGGCGAGGCCACCGTCGATGCGGACCGCCTCCTCGGAGAACCAGCGGAAGAACTCGGCCGCGTACGCCACCTCTCCCCTGGCCTCGGCGAGCGGCTTGCCCATCTCGGACGTCATGAGGTGGGCGAGCTCGTCGGTGCGCTCGATGATGATCTCGTAGGCGCGGCGCAGGATCTCGCTGCGCACCCGGGGTGCCGTACGCGCCCACTCCTCCTGCGCCTGCACGGCCGCTTCCTCGGCCAGCTTGGCGTCCTTGGAGCCGGCGTCGGCCACGTGGCAGAGGACCTCGCCGGTGGCAGGGTCGTCGACGGGCATGGTGGCACCGTCCGCGGCGTCCACCCAGGCGCCACCGATGAACAACTGCGTGGGTGTGTCGGTCATGAGTTCTCTCCTGGTTGTCCGGGCCGGTCGGCGGCGGGGTCGAGCAGTTCCGCGAGGTGCAGGGCGCGGATGCCCCGGTCTCCGGCGAGGTGGTCGATCTGGGTGGCGCAGCTGAAGCCGTCGGCCACGACGACGGCCGGTGTCCGAGGGTCGACGTCGTCGAGGCGGGGTCTCAGGGCGAGGTCGGCGACGGCCATCGAGGTGTCGTAGTGCTCTTTCTCGAAGCCGAAGTTGCCGGCCAGCCCGCAGCAGCCCTCGGCCTCGTCGACCTTCGTCACGCCGAGGCGGCCGAGCAGGTCGCGGGGGTGGCGGCCTTTGAACGTGGCGTACTCGTGGCAGTGGGTCTGCAGCACGACGTTGTCCGGCAGCTCCGGTGGCGCCCAGCCGGGTGCGGCGAGGTCGGTCAGGGCTCCGGTGAGGGTGTGGACGCGGGCCGCGACGCGTCGGGCGGCGTCGGTGCCGAGGAGTTCGGGCACGTCACGCTTGAGCGCTGCGGCGCAGCTGGGTTCGGCCACGACGATGGGCCGATCGTCGCCGTTGTCCAGGCGGGCGACCGTGCGGGCCATGATGCGGCGCGCGAGCGACAGTTGCCCGGTACTCACCCAGGTCAGGCCGCAGCACAGGTCGTCCTGTGCCGTGCAGGGAAGGCCGGCGTCGGCGAGTACGCGGCTCGCCGCCCCGGCCACGTCGGGGCGGAAGGCGCGGGTGAAGCTGTCCACGAAGAGCAGCGTCTTCGCCGGTTCGCCGGTCCTCGCCGTGCGCAGCGCCCGGCGCAGCGCGTGCCGGGAGGCGAAGGCCGGGATCCGGCGTTTCGTGGTCACGCCACCGAGGCGCGCGAGCAGCTTCCCGAGCGGGCCGCGCAGCAGCGCGTTCACCGGGCGGGCCGCGCATCCGGCGAGCTTGGATGTCAGGGGCAGCCAGCCCAGGGAGTAGTGGGAGCGGGGTCTGACTCGGCCCTTGTAATGCTGGTGCAGGAACTCCGCCTTGTACGTGGCCATGTCGACGCCGACCGGACAGTCGCTGGAGCACGCCTTGCAGGACAGACACAGATCAAGGGCGTCCTTGACCTCGGTCGAGCGCCAGCCGTCCTGGACGGTCCCGCCCCGCACCATCTCCTGCAGGAGACGGGCCCGGCCCCGCGTGGAGTCGTTCTCCTCCCCCGTGGCCCGGTAGCTGGGGCACATCACGCCGCCCGCGTCGCTGCGGCAGCGGCCGACGCCGACACAGCGGCGTACCGCTCCCGCGAAGCCGTCCTCGTCGTGGGGGAAGGAGAAGAGGGTCTCGACGGGCACCACGTCCGAGGGCGTGTGCAGCGCGAGGTCGGCGTCGAGGCGGGCCGGGGCCACGATCACGCCGGGGTTGAGCAGGCCCTCGGGGTCGAAGATCTCCTTGAAGCGGGCGAACGCCCGGATCATGCGGTGGCTGTACATGACCTCCAGCAGCTCGCCGCGGGCCCGCCCGTCACCGTGCTCGCCCGACAGCGAGCCGTCGTGCTCGACGACCAGGGCGGCGGCTTCGGAGAGGAACCGGCGGGTGGCGGTCCGCCCCGAGTCCGTGGCGAGGTCGAAGTCGATGCGTACGTGGACGCAGCCGGCGCCGAAATGCCCGTACAGCACACCGGTCAGCCCGTGGGCGGCCAGCAGCTTGCGGAAGTCCCGCAGGTAGGCGGCCAGGTCCTCGGGCGCGACCGCCGCGTCCTCCCAGCCTGGCCAGGACTCCCCGCCGTCCACGAGACGAGCCGCGAGCCCCGCCCCGTCCTCACGGACCCGCCACAGCGAGCGCCGCTCGGCCGGACTGTGCACGACCCGCCCGCCGGTCATCCGGCCGCGGGCCTTGAGCACCTCCAGCAGTTCGTCGGCGCGGGCGTCGACGGCCGCCTGGTCGTCGCCGTCGAGCTCGACGTACAGCCAGGCACGCCCTTCCGGCAGCCCGGTGACGGAGTCCGGACCACGCCGGGCGCGCATGGTGGCGACGATCGCCTCGTCCATGCCCTCCACGGCGGTGGGGTGCCGGCGCAGGATCTCGGGGACGTCCTCGGCGGCGTCGACCACGTCGTCGTAGCCGAGGGTGAGGAGGGTGGAAGCCTGTGCGGTCGCCACGAGGCGGACCGTCGCTGCGGTGACGACCGCACAGGAGCCCTCGGTGCCCACCAGTGCGCGGGCCATGTCGAAGCCGTGCTCGGGCAGCAGGTGGTGCAGCTGGTAGCCGGAGACCTGACGCGGAATGCGGCCCAGCTCGGTACGGATCAGCGCCAGATCGGCCTCGATCAGGCGGCGAACGTCCGCTTCGAGGCGGGCGACCCGCTCGACCGCGTCCGTGTCGTTCGGGTCGGCCGCGTGCAGGCCGGTCCGGTCGGCGACGGCCCGCACGCCGTCGGCCGTCACGATCTCCAGAGCCTCGATGTGGCTGCTCGTGCGCCCGTGCCGCACGGACCGGTTGCCGCAGGCGTCGTTGCCGATCATCCCGCCGAGGGTGCACCGGCTGTGCGACGACGGGTCGGGGCCGAAGGTGAGCCCGTGCAGGGCCGTCGCGCTGCGCAGCGCGTCCAGGATCACTCCGGCCTCGACGCGCGCGGTGAGGGCCACCGGGTCGATGTCCAGGATCCGGTTCATGTACCGGGAGAAGTCCAGGACGACGCCCGGCCCGACCGCGTTGCCCGCCATGCTGGTGCCGCCGCCACGCGCGGTGACCGGGATGCCTGTCTCACGGCAGGCCCGCAGCACCGCGACGACGTCGTCGGCGCTGCGGGGAAAGACCACGGCCCTCGGCGGGACCCGGTAGTTGGAGGCGTCGTAGGCGTAGAGACCGGTGGAGCCAGGGCCGGTCTCCACCCGCAGGCCAGGCGCGGTCTCGGCGAGCCGCGCGACCAACGCCTCCAGGGCCGTGGTGGTGTCCGTCATCGCGCTGCCGCTCCCGATGTGCCGGCCTCGACGGCGGTCGCCCATGCCTGGAGGCCCTCGTCCACCGCGGTCTCGTCGATGACGAGCGCCGGGATCATGCGTACGACCTGGTTCCAGGCACCGCACAGCAGCAGGAGCAGGCCCTCGTCGACGGCGGCTCGCTGCACGCGGGCGGCGGTCTCGGGGTCGGGGCTGCCGTCCTCGGTGACGAACTCGGTGGCCAGCATGAGGCCGAGGCCGCGCACGTCGCCGATGCCCGGCGTCCGGTCGGCCACCGCCTCCAGGCCCTGGCGCAGCCGCTTGCCCATGGACTCGGCGTTCTCGACGAGCTTCTCGTCACGTACGACGTCGAGGGTGGCGCAGGCCGCGGCGCAGGCGACGGCGTTGGCGCCGTACGTACCGCCCTGCGAGCCGGGCCACGCCTTGGTCATCAGCTCCTCGGAGGCGGCGATGCCGGACAGCGGGAACCCGCTGGCCAGGCCCTTGGCGGTGACGAGGATGTCGGGCGTGACGCCGAAGTGGTCGTGACCCCAGAAGCGACCGGTGCGGCCGACGCCCGTCTGCACCTCGTCGAGGATCAGCAGGAAGCCGTGGCGGTCCGCCCGCTCCCGCAGGCCCTCCATGAAGGCGCGGTTGGCGGGGACGTATCCGCCCTCCCCGAGCACCGGCTCGACGATGATCGCGGCCGTGTCGGCGGGCGAGGAGATCGTCTGGAGCGTGTAGTCCAGCTCCTTCAGGGCGAAGCGGGTCGCGGTCTCCTCGTCCCAGCCGTACCGGTACGCCGAGGGGAACGGCGTGACGACGACACCGCTCATCAGCGGGGAGAAGCCGGACCGGAAGCGGGTGCCGGAGGTCGTCATGGAGGCGGCGGCGACCGTACGGCCGTGGAAGCCGCCGTGGCAGACGATGACGTTCGGCCGGCCGGTGGCCTGGCGGGCCAGCCGCAGGGCGGCCTCCACCGCCTCGCTGCCGGAGTTGGTGAAGAACAGGCTGTCCAGGCCGGACGGCAGCACCTCGCCGAGCTTCTCGACCAGCTGGCGCAGGGGCTGGTGCATGACCGTCGTGTACTGGCCGTGGATCAGCGTGCCCACCTGTTCCTGCGCCGCCGCGACGACCTTGGGGTGGCAGTGACCGGTGCTGGTGACGCCGATGCCGGCGGTGAAGTCGAGGTAGCGGCGGCCGTCCTGGTCGAAGAGGTGGACGCCCTCGCCCCGGGCCGCCACCACGGGCGTGGCCTGGCGAAGGTGCGGCGACAGTGCGGTCATGTTCGTCTCCCGGCCTCGGTGTTCGGTCTGCTGCGGTTCTGCTGGTGTTCTGCTGCGGTTGTGCTGCGGTTGTACTGCGTTCTGACGAGCATCTCGGCGGACCAGGGCCGCGCCAACGCGCGATCTGTCCGGCCGGGACGCGGTATCCGGACGTTGTGTCAGGCGCGCCGGGCCCTCCACGCCGCCCCTCCGCCTCGTGGCTGCCGTCTCCGTGCTCTTGCGCAGGTCAGCGATGCTTGTCAGAGTGACGGGGCACTTCCCCGAGCTCTGTGCCTTCACCGGAGCCGGGACCCCCCATGGAGGCACCGTGAGCGAGAACCACCCCACGGCTCCAGGGCCGGGCGCCGACGGCCCCGACGCCCGCGTGCCGGGCCGCGAGGTGAACACCGCCGGCCGCCCGCTCACCGTGGCCGACGTACTGGCCCTTCCCGTCCTCGCCGCCGGACAGCCCCAGGTCGTCACCGGCTTGTCCCGGCTCGACCGCCCCGTCCGCTGGGTCCACATCACCGAACTGACCGACCCCGCCTCTTTCCTGAAAGGCGGCGAACTCGTCCTGACCACCGGGATGCCTCTGCCCGAGGAGCCGGCGGGCGTGCGCCGTTACGTCGACGAACTCGCCGACATCGGCGCGGCGGCCCTGGTCATCGAACTGGTCCGCCGCTACCACCGCCCGCCCGACGCCCTGGTCCACGCCTGCGAGGTCCGCGGCCTGCCCCTCGTCACCCTGGCCAAGGACGTCAACTTCCTGGAGGTCACCCAGGTCGTCCACGCGTTCATCCTCGGCAACCAGGCCGAGGTGATGCGGCGGACCCAGCGCGTCCACGAGGCGTTCACCGCCCTCACCCTGCGCGGCGCCGGGCCCGAGGACGTCGTACGCGCCGCCGCCGAGATGAGCGGCCACACCGTCGTACTGGAGAACCTGGTCCACCAGGCACTCGTCTGCGAGCCTTCCGGTGACACGGCCGAGGCGGCGCTCACCTCCTGGGAACAGCGCTCCCGAGCGACACCGCCCGCCGACCACACCACCGTCTCCGGCCCCGAGGGCTGGCTCGTGGCGCCCGTCGAGTACCAGGGCGAACGCTGGGGCAGGGTGGCCATGCTGCCGCCCGCGCCCGGCCCGGCCGCTCACTCGACCTTCGGCCCGTTCGGTCCGGAAGCCGTCACGGTTCTGGAGAGAACCGCGATGGCCCTCACCATCGCCCGTCTCACCCACCCCACGCCGTGGGAACGCGCAGCACACCGCGGCGTGCTGCGCGACCTCGTCGAACAGCGCCACCGCTCGCCCGCCGACGCCGAGGCCCGGATCGCCGCGCTGGGCCTGCCCACGGCGGACTCCCGCTTCATCGCCGTACTCGCAGACGTCCCCTGCGAGGACGACACGACCAAGGCCGAGGAACTCCTCTCCGAGGAGCTGAAGAAGAAGGGAACACAGGCCCTCGTCGGCCTCCTCGCACCGACCCGCCTCGGCATCCTCCTGTCCCTGCGCCCCGAGCAACCGTGGCGCCCTGTCGTCGAGCATCTGAGCCGCACCGCACTCGACCTGGTTCCCGGGACGACGGTGAGCACGGGCAGCGAGGCGGCAGACCTCCCTGCCGTCGCCCGCTCCTTCCGTGAGGCGACCCGCGTCGCCGAAGCCACCGAGCCCGGCCAGTCGCTCCCGCCGGACCGCTCATACCACGAACGATCCGACATCGGCCTGCGTCGCCTTCTCTTCGCTCTCCGCGACGACACCCGGATCCAGGACTACGCCGAACGCCGGCTCGGCCGACTCGCCGACCACGACGCCCGCCATGGCACGGACCTGCTGACCACCCTGCGCCACTACCTGGACGCGGCAGGCAACAAGACGGTGGCCGCCCGCTCCGGCGGTCTGTCCCGCGAGACCGTCTACCAACGACTGCGCGCCATCGAGCGGATACTCGACTGCGACCTCGAGTCCGGCGAACAGCGCACCGAACTGCACGTGGCACTCACGGCCCTCGACGTCCTGCGGCTCCAATGAGGTCCGTGCCGGGCGATGCCCTTTTCCTGCGACCGCGATGTGGCGGCGTCAGACAACCGACCGGGGTGCGGTTCGCCCGGCACTGACCTTCTCCTCCCCCTGCACACCTCTCCTACGGGACCGACGGGACATCCGGCCCCGGACTGACGCCGGGCCGCGCGCAGCCGCGGCGTCCGTGCCGGAGAGGGCGAGGACGGAGAGCAGGACGAGTGCGCAGGCCGGGGCGAGTACGGTCCAGGGCGCCAGTTCCGCGTACGGCTGGTTCTCCGAAAGGAGGCGGCCCCACTCGGCGGTGGGCGGCTGTTCGCCCAGACCGAGGAATCCGAGGGAGGCCAGTACGAGGACGGTGGTGGGCAGGCGCAGGAGGGCGTTGCGCAGGACGGGGGGCAGTACGGCGGGGAGCAGGTGGTGGCGGAGGAGGTAGCCCGGGCCGGCGCCGAAGGAGAGGGAGGCGAGCATGTGGCCGCTGGCCCGTTCCTGTTCCAGCAGGGCCGCGGCCTGGGCGGCGTAGGGGGTCCAGCCGACCAGGCAGACCGCGAGGGCGGCACCCGAGGCCGAGGGGCCTGTCACCGCCGTGGTCAGCATTCCGGCGAGGACAGCAGGCATCGTCGACACCACTTCCGTGAGCCCCGCGCCGACCTGTGCCGCCATGCCGAGCAGGAGCCCGATGACGGTGCACACCGCCGTCACCGCGAGGGCCATGCCCACCGTGCGCAGCGCCCCGTGGCCCAACCGGGCCAGCAGATCTCGGCCGAGCGCATCCGTGCCCAACGGGTGTGCGGCTGAGGGCGGGAGCAGTCGGGCCGCGGTGTCCACGTGGAGGGGATCGCGGAGCAGTCCGGCGGTGACGAGAGTGAGCAGGGCGAGGGCGCAGGCCATGGCGGCCCAGCGGGTGAAGCGCCCTCGGGCAGCGGCCGGTGTGTGCAGGGCGGGCAGGGCTCCGTCCCGCAGGGCCGGGCCGAGCAGGGCGCGACGCAGGACCTGGATGAGGAGGCCGGCGACGACGCCGAGCAGGATGAGGGCGAGTGTCGCGGTCTGCAGGGGCGGGAGGTCCTGGGCGATGGCGGCGTCCAGGGCGAGGCGGCCGAGGCCGGGAATGTTGAAGATCTTCTCCACCGCGACGGCACCGCCGACCAACCCCACGACGGTCGGCAGGAGTTGCGGGAGGACACCGGCCAGCGCGCGGCGCAACGCATGCCGGGCGACGTGGTGGGGTGCGTAGCCGTAGGCGTGCCAGGTCCGGGCCCACGGTTCGTTGAAGGCAGCGGGGAGCGACTGGTCGAGCAGACCGCCGATCATCGCGCCGGACGGAACCCCGAGGGCGAGCGCGGGCAGCACCATGGACGGCGGTCCCTCCCACCCGCTGGACGGGAACCAGCCCAGCCACACCCCGCACACGGTGGCGAGGAGTGAGGCGAGCAGGAACTTGGGCAGCGCCGCGAGGACGCCGACGCCGATGGCCCCTGTCCCCCGGTGCAGTCGTCGCCGGGAGCCGAGATACACGGTGCGGGCACTGACCAGAGCGGCGACCGCGATGGTGACGACGAGCGCCCCGAGCATCAGCGTGACGGAGACCGCGAAGGCACTCGTCACCTGGGGCAGCACCGCCTCACCTGACACCCAGGAGGTGCCCGCGTCGCCCTGCGGCAAGGCGCCCAGCCAGTGCAGAAGGTGCGTGAACGGTCCCTCGTCCAGACCCAGTTGCTCCCGCACCGCAGCCAGCTGCTCCGGAGTCGGATCCTGGTCGGCGGAACGGGCCCGCAGGACCGTAAGGGCGGGGTCGTTGCCGGACAGCCAGGGCAGCATGGCCACGGCCGTCAGCAGCGCGGCCCCGGCAGTGAGGCGGCCGAGGCCCGCGCGCCACCGGGACGGGCGGGCCTCGGTACCGGCCGACATGACGCTCATCGGCCGCTACTTCAGGTGGGTGTCGACGTCGATCAGGGAGCGCTCGCGAGGGTCGAGGAGCACGCCCTCGACGTTCGCGGCGATGCCCTGGACGACCTTCTCGTGGACGAGTGGGACGACGGCGTCGGTGCGCAGGATCTGCGCCTCGGCGGCCATGATCTTCTGCTGCCGCTTCGTCGTGTCGCCTTCCTCGGCGGCGGACTTGATGGCCTGGTCCACCTTGGTGTCCTTCAGACGGGCGATGTTGTACACGCCGTCGCTCTTGTAATCGCTCGCCAGGTAGGCGACCGCGTCGCCGGTGTCGAGGAGCACCACCCGGGACATGACGAGGGCGTCGTACTTGCCGGCGAGGAGGTCGGCCTCCATCTGCGTGTACTCGCGGACGTCCTGCTTCACGGTGAACCCGGCCTTCTCGAGCTGCTGCTGCAGCACGGAGGCGGCCTCGGGCAACTCCGCGCGGTTGGTGAAGGCGGCCAGGCGCAGAACCTTGCCCTTCGTCTTGGACCTGACCTGCGCGGGTGTCGCGGCCTTGGCCCGGCCGGTGACCTCGACACGCTTGTCGGCCGCCCAGGACACGGCGGGTCCGAACAGGCCCTGCGCGGGGTCGGCGTAGCCGCTGAAGATCGAGTCGACGAGCGCGGAGCCGTCCGCTGCCTCACTGGCCGCCGCGCGCAGCGCGGGGTCGGTGAAGATGCCGTTGCCGGTGTTGAGGATGAGGCTGTCGGTCCGTACGGAGGGCACTTCGTGACGGGTGTCCGCGTCCAGCAGCTTGGCCTGGGAGGTGGGGATCCACTCGGCGATGTCCACGTCGCCGCCGCGCAGGGCGTTGGCGCGGGCGATGCCGTCGGCTATCCAGGTGACGTCGATGCCGGGCGCCTTGGCCTTGCCGCCCCAGTAACCGTCGTAACGGTCGAGCGCGGCCTTGGACTTGCCGGTGAGCTTCATGACCTTGAAGGGGCCGGTTCCGGTGCCGATCGGGCTGACCGTGCCGTCCTTGCCGTACGCCTTGGCGGAGAGGATGGCCAGCACCGGGCTGGCCAGGCGCAGCGGGAGCACCGGGTCGGCGGCCTTGGTGCTGATGGTGACCGTGTCGGCGTCGTCGGCCTTCGCGGTGAGGGTGACGTCGCTGAGGACGCGGGGCTTGGGCGTTGCGGCGTCCGCGTGGTCGAGGGCGTTGACCACGGACTCGGCGGTGACCGGCGTGCCGTCCTGGAAGGTGGCCTTGCGCAGCTCGAAGGTCCAGGTCGTGGGGTTGGTCTGCTTCCAGGACTTCGCCAGCGCGGGGGCTGCGGCGCCGTTCTTGTCCAGGGCGGTGAGTCCTTCGACGACGGAGAGCTTGCCCAGCAAGGTGGCGTCGTCGCTGTACGGGGACAGTGCCTGCACCGGCGGCCGGGCGAGCGCGACCCTCAGCCGACCGGCCGACCCGCCTTCCGTATCCGAACCGGATCCTTCTGCGCCGGACACGAAACAGCCCGCGAGCAGCGGAGTGAGGGCGAGAGCCACGAAGACGCCACGGGGGGTCGTACGCATGGGAGGTCCTGTCATGCGAGAGAGGGTGGTTTGAGCCCCTGCGCGCCAGAGGTGGGCAATGGGGGCTCGGTCACTATACTTAGGCGAGCCTTACTTGATCTACTCGGTAGGTGAATTCTCAACCAATGAGATCGCCGCGCATGAGGTAACGCCATCCGCGACCGGATGGCTCCGCTATGGCATGACCTGGCTCATCCCCGCTCCGGCTGACCCGCGAGCCGGCTTCCGCCATGCGGCGAGCGTCGGCAGCGTACCCGTGATCGGCCCCGTCATTGGGCACCGCAACCCGGCTTCGGGGATACGAGCCGCGTGCCGCCGCGAGGGCGCGCGTCCCGCAGCCGGGCCTGCGCGGACGGCTCGGCGTCGCACTCAGCACCGGACCTCCGCAGCACAGACGATCACTGTCAGCAAGAGGCCGTACGGAGCTGAGGCTGCCATCGCGCGACTCAGCGATGGCGCCACACCCGCTGCGCCCGATACCTTCAACGGAACCGGCGCTGAACTGCGCAAAGCCGTCCGACTCGACCTCGCGATCACCGCCAACGAGGAGCACCCGGCCCGTCACGTGGACCTCGTGGTGCAGGGCGGGCTGCTGGAGAGGGAAGAGGCGATGACGCTGCTCACCCCGGTGGCGTTGTATTCCGTTCTCCTCGCGAGCGGTTGACGACGCTGGACAGGGTGAGTGCGGTGACCGTGTCCCGCACGCCGGGCATCTTGGCAATCTCCTCCCAGATGCTCCGTACACGTTCCAGCGAGGCCGCCTCCAGGCGCACCATGATGTCGAAGTCACCGCTGAGGATCTCGCAGATGACGACCTCCGGGATGCGCTTGAGCGCGGCCAGGACGTCGCCGCCACGCATGCGGTCCTGGCGGTACACGAGTACGAGTGCGGAGACCACATCGCCGGTGTCGTCGCCCGCGCGGACGATGGTGTAGCCGGCGATGCGGCCCTGGCGCTCCAGCCGTTCGATGCGCTGGCGCACCGCATTGCGGGACAGCAGCACCTTGCCGGCCAGCTCCGAGTGCGAGATACGGGCGTTGCGGGTCAGCTCGGCGATGATCTTCTCGTCGATGGCGTCCACAGCGAACCGTCTCCTTCGCGAATCGGTCAAGGTCGCAAACCCCCACGGCATGGGTCTCCGGCGAGACCGGGTGCTGGAGGCGAGGCCGTGTCGGCGGGCCTTCAGCAGGCCGCCGCTCCGGTCGAAGCGGGACCAGGCTTGTCGCGGAGCTTCTTGCGCTGTGCCTGTCGCCGTGGCCGGCTTGACGTCGGCCACCTTGACGGAAGGTGTGGCGACACCGAGTTGAGCCGCGAGTCCACTCCAACCAGCGTTGGGGACGGCCGCTTCGTTCCTCAGCCACCAGTCGATGTCCGTGTCGAAGCCCTTGTCGCAGTGGTTGGGCGCACCGACGTGGGCGGGCATGCGGCCCGTCAGTGGTGCGGGGCAGCGATGGCGGCGAGGTGCGTGCCGGGGCGCACGGTCAGCCCATTCATGTTGTAGATGATCGTTCCGGTGGAGACGGCGGAGACCTTGTGTTCGGCGCCGTCGATCGGGTCGATGATGCGGCCGATGGTCTGCCCCTCGGTCACCTCGTCACCGGTGACCGCGTCGGGGTACCAGAGGCCTGCGGCCGGAGATTCGACCTCGCCCGTCCAGATCCAGTCGCGTGGCGGTACGGTCACCGGTGCGAGGTCCTGCGGCGCCTCGATGACACCGAGGTGGTGCAGGATCCGGTACAGGGCGTCGAGGAGCCTGCGCACGGTGACGGGGTCGCGGTCGCCGAGCTTTCCGGTCTCGACGAGGATCGCGGGGACGCCCTGCCGGTTCGCCGCGGCGTGGCTGTTGCCGCCGTCCGGGCTGGTGCCGAAGATGACCCGCTCGTATCCGACCGCGTGGGCCATTCCCCTGTTCTTCGCGTCCAGTTCGTCGTCGCCGGTCAGGCGGTAGCCGACGAAGTCGAGCAGACGCTGGTCGATGCCGCCGCTGTGCAGGTCCACGTAGGCGTGGGCACCGTCGATCAGGTGCTCGAACAGCCAGGCCGCCATCCGGTCGGTGGGGCCGCCGTCCTTGTCGCCGGGGAAGACGCGGTTGATGTTGACGCCGTCCAGCGGGGAGATGTTGAGCCTGCCCCCGTACACGGCCGGGGGATTTGCCACGGGGCAGATCACCACCTGGCCGGCGACATCGTCCGGTTCCAGCAGCCCGGCCAGGCGAGTGGCGGCGTCGACGCCGATGAACTCGCCGCCGTGGACACCACCGGTGATCACGACCCTGGGACCGGGGCGGGAGCCGTTGACGAGGATCAGGGGAACCTCCGCCGTCGTGGGGCCGAGGTCGGCGGGCAGAACCCCGCGGGTCTTCCGGCCGGGCCCGGCCCGCAGCGCGCCGATG
The DNA here is from genome assembly GCF_014655715.1 of Streptomyces lanatus. Lineage (GTDB taxonomy): Bacteria > Actinomycetota > Actinomycetes > Streptomycetales > Streptomycetaceae > Streptomyces > Streptomyces lanatus. The sequence goes on from NZ_BNBM01000001.1 coordinate 369,393, forward strand.
GTCAGGGTCATGGCTTACCTCGTTCGGACTCAGGCCGCGGTGCGGCCGTTTGTGGTGATGAAGTCGATCGGCTGGGAGGTACGGCCCTCCAGGGCGAGGTCCGCGGCGATGTCCCCCATGGCGGGCGAGATCTTGAAGCCCTGGCCGGAGAAGCCGGCCAGCAGGACGATGTCGTCGCAGCCCGGCAGAGGGCCGACCAGCGGGCGGGTGCTGTCGGTGTAGCCCTCCATGAAGACGGACAGGCGTACCGGATCGGGGTTCAGGCCGGGCAGGTGGCGTCGCACCGCCGTGGTGAAGGCCTCCAGCTCCTCCGGTGCGACGGTCCGGTTCAGGCGGTTCGGGTCCTCCACGGGCTTGTGGTGGGGCTGGGGCAGGCCGAGCTTGACGGCAAGGCCGTCCGGGGACGGGATGCCGTAGAAGGGGATGTCGCCGCAGCGGACGAAGGCGGGACGCTCCGCGTCCGTCGGGTGGTCCTCGTGGGGCAGGAACCAGGCGCTGATCGCACGGTAGACGCTCACTTCCCACGGTAGGTCGGGCAGCAGATCGCCCACCCAGGGGCCGGGAGTGACGACCGCGGCGTCGAAACGCTCGGTGTCGGTGTCGGTGCGGATCTCCACACCTCCCCCGGCGACGGGAGTGACTTCCCGCACCGGCGTGTAGCGGCGGATCCGGGCGCCCAGCTCCTCGGCACGCCGGGCCGCGGTCTGGACCGTCAGCTCGGGGCGGACAAAGCCCGCGTGGGAGTCGAGGACCACCAAGTCGCCTTCATCGACGCGGAACTGTGGGAAACGCTTCGTCATCGCCTCGGTGTCGATCACCTCGTGGTCGAGGCCGTGTTCGGCGATGCCGTCCATGACGGTACGTATCTCGGGGTCGTCGGCCGGCCCCATGACCAGGGCTCCCGTCAGACGGCGCAGTTCCCGCCCGGTCTCCGCCTGCAACTGCTTCCAGAGGGCGTCGGCGTGCCGGACGAGCGGCACATAGCGGCCGTCGTGGGTCTGCACGCTGCGGAAGACCCGGGTCTCACCGCCTGCGGCGCTGCGGTCGTGACCGGGCGCGAACCGGTCGTAGCCGACGACCTCGGCACCCCGGGTGGCCAGCCGCCAGGCGGCCTGGCTGCCCATCGTTCCCACGCCGACCACCGCGACGCGCTTCCTCGCAGCTGACACAGGACTTTCCTTTCGTATCACCGGGCCGCAAGCTGGGCCCCGAGCATGAGGAGGCTTTGTGGCGACTCGGAGGGGGCGCGCCTCATCTTGTGCCACAATGTGGCACGCCATGCTATTATCTGGCACAGAGGATGACAGTGGCTCAGGGGCGAGTCAAGAGGCCCAGCGGATGGCCGCGCGACCCGACCTCACCTCGCTCGTGACCTTGCCCGGTCTTCGTGCACTGGCGGATGCCCCTTCATCCCGGACGGCGAAGCGGTGACCGCTCCCCCACGCACCGGGCGCTCCGCGCCACCTTGCTTCTGGTTCCCGGGGGCGGCTCACGCTACCGACCCACCACTGGGGCCAGTTGGGACCGGAGGGTGCCGGCGAGGGGCTGCAGGGAGCCGTCGAAGGCGGCGGATCCGATGGTGAAGGCGTCGGCTCCGGCTGATGCGAGCGCCTGTATCTGGCCGGTGTTGGTGATCGAGCCGGCGACGACCAGACGGCCGGTGGTGGCGGCGCGGGCGGCGCGGACCAGGTCGAGAGGGTCGGCATCGGTGGCGCGGTACGCGAGGAGGTCGACGCCGGCGCAGCCCGCGGCCTCCGCTCGTCGGCAGTCATCGGCGATGCGGCCCGGGTCACCGGCGAGGCGTGTGGGGTGCCCCACGGGTTCTCCGGCGAAGGGCAGGTAGCCGATGGATGTGCCGTGCAGGAGGTGGAGGGTCTCCTCGATCCAGGTGCCGCCCATCAGCCAGTCGACGCCGAGTTCGGTGGCCGTCCGTACCGAGGCAAGTGCCTGGTCCCGGTGGGTGCTGACGACTTCGAGGTAGGTGGTGGCGCCCATGTTTTTGATGCGGGTGTGGAGCTGGGCGAGGGTGTCGGGGTCGACCTCGATGTCGGACGAGGTGGCACAGGCGCAGGAGCAGGGCGTCGTCGCCGAAGCCGCCTGCCTTGACCACCACGGGAAGGGGGAGTCGGCCGGTCAGGGATCCGCGGACGACGCCGGGTTCGGGTTCGTCGAGCAGGTCGATGCCGGTGGCGCCAAGGGGCTGGAGCACCGTGGTGGCCGTTTCTCCCCCGGTGATGACGAGTGCGTCGACCGTGTGGTCCTCGGCCAGCGCCTGTACGACTGCGGCCTGAGAACGGGCGAGTTCCTGTGCGGTCTGTGGCGTGTGGCGTTCATCGGGTGTCTGCAGGGTGAGGATGGGGGCCGTCATGCCGCGCAGCGTCTCCACAGCCGGGGCCGGATCGACGCTGACGGTGACACCCTGGACGTCCACCCTGGTGTGCAGCTCGGCCAACTGCCGCCGGGTCGCAGGGTTGGTGCCGCCGACCACGATCAGTGGACGTCGGGCCGGCGGCAGGGCGGGCGGTGACGCAGCGCTGTCCGTAGCGCGTGCGCACCTTCGGGCCAGGGCGGCAGCCAGACCTGGGGAGCCGACCCACAACACTTCGTCGAGCCGCGGAAGAGGCGATGACGCTGCTCACCCCGGTGGCGTTGTATTCCGTTCTCCTCGCGGGCGGTTGACGACGCTGGACAGGGTGAGCGCGGTGACCGTGTCCCGTACGCCGGGCATCTGGGCGATGTCCTGCCAGATGACTCGTACGCGTTCCAGCGAGGCGGCCTCCAGGCGCACCATGATGTCGAAGTCGCCGCTGAGGATCTCGCAGATGACAACCTCGGGGATGCGTTTGAGCGCGGCCAGGACATCACCGCCACGCATGCGGTCCTGACGGTGGACGAGTACGAGCGCCGAGACGACATTGCCGGTGTCGTCGCCCGCGCGGACGATGGTGTAGCCGGCGATGTGACCCCGGCGCTCCAGCCGTTCGATGCGCTGGCGCACCGCATTGCGGGACAGCAGCACCTTGCCGGCCAGCTCCGAGTGCGAGATGCGGGCGTTACGGGTCAGCTCGGCGATGATCTTCTCGTCGATGGCGTCCACGGTCGACCGTCTCCTTCACAAAGTCCGTGGAGATGGCAGCCCCTACGGCACGCGGATCGCGGGTGCCATGGGTTCCTGCGGAGCATGGTGCGTGCCGGTTGCTGATCAAGCTCAGGATGTGCCCGGCCGGGATCAGAGCCGGCGGCTCAACGCGTGTGTCGAGCCTCTGGACGCCGGGCGTGGCTGTGCAGGTTCATGTGTACGCCGACAAGAGGTCAGCCCGGCGGGGAAGAACCGAGGCTCCCCACCGGGCAGTCGTGGCTGCTTAACGTGTCGAAGATCCGTCTGGGCGGCCAGGCCGGCGACATCATGGCCGCCGCCGGAGACTGGCGGCCACCCGGGCGGACTTGGTCGCGCCGCTCGTGGCCGTCGCGGAACTGATCACCACTCCGGTCACTGCGTTGCCCGGCCAGGACGCGGGCGAGCCCTGCCGCTCGTGTCGGCTTGCTCAGGTGTTGAAGCCGGGCATGGACAGGTACTTGAGCTGCTGGTACTCGTGGAGGCCCTCGGGCCCGCCCTCGCGGCCCAGGCCGGACTGCTTGACCCCGCCGAAGGGTGCCGCGACCTCGGAGACCAGGCCGCGGTTGATGCCGACCATGCCGGCCTGCAAACGGGCGGCGACCCGGCGGGCGCAGTCGATGTGCGACGTCATCACGTACGACGCGAGGCCGTGCTCGGTGTTGTTGGCCACCGCTATGGCCTCGGCCTCGGTGGAGAACCGGTGGATGGCGGCGACGGGGCCGAAGACTTCCTCGTGCATGATCGCGGCGTCGGCGGGGACGTGGTCCAGCACGGTGGGGGCAGCGTAGTGGCCCGGCCCGTCAGGGATGTCCGCCGTGCCGGCGACGACGGCACCACGGGCCACGGCGTCCTCGACGAGGTGGCGGACCTTGTCCACCGCACGGTGGTCGGCCAGCGGGCCGAGGCCGGTGTCCTCACGGTCCGGGGGACCCACCCGGATGGCGGCCATCTGTTCGCCCATCGCGGCAGCGAACGCGTCGGCGATTCCCTCCTGGACCAGGAACCGGTTGGCGCCGACACAGGACTGGCCGCCCAGCCGCATCTTCGCGATCATCGCTTCGCGGACCGCGAGGTCGAGGTCGGCGTCGTCGAAGACCAGGAACGGCGCGTTGCCGCCCAGCTCCATCGAGGTGCGCAGCACCCGGGCACCACTCTGCTGAAGCAGCAGCCTGCCGACCGGGGTTGACCCGGTGAAGGACAGCTTGCGCAGCCGGGGGTCGGCCAGCAGAGCCGTGGGTGACCGCTGCTGCGTCGCTGCTGGTGATCACGGTCAGCACTCCCGCGGGCGCACCGGCCTCACGCGCCAGCTCGCCCAGGACCAGGGAGGACAGGGGCGTCAGCGCGGCCGGTTTGAGCACGGCGGTGCAGCCGGCGGCCAGGGCGGCGGCGACCTTGCGGGCGGCCATGGCCAAGGGCACGTTCCACGGGGTGATCAGCAGGCAGGGGCCGACCGGTTCGGCGACGGTGACGATGTGACTCTTGCCGTCGGGTGAGGGGGTGCTGCGTGCGTGGGGGCGGACCGCTTCCTCGGCGTACCAGCGGAAATAGGCCGCGGCGTAGTCGACCTCGCCCCGGGCTTCCGTGATCGTCTTGCCGATCTCCAGGGTGATGATCCGGGCCAGACGCTCACGGTGTTCGAGCAGTGAGTCGGTGAGCCGGTGCAGGACGGTTGCGCGTTCCCGCGGGCTGGTGAGGGCCCACTGGTCGGCGGCCGCGGCCACTGCGTCCAGCGCTTTGAGCGCGTCTTGTGCGCCGCAGTCGGCGACGGTGGCTATGACTTCCTCGGTTGCGGGGTTGCGCACCTCGAAGGTGCGACCGCCGGTGGCGGGTTGCCAGTCGTGGGCGAGGAAGCCGCGGGGGACGGATTCGAGGAGTGCCGACTCCCCTGAGGGAGCGGTGAGCGTGTCAGTCATGCGCGTGGCTCTTTCGCTGATCGCAGGATGGTGTGTTGAGAGCACGATCGGTGGGTGGTCATACGGCGTCGCCTCCCGGGTTGGCGACTCCGACCGTGTTCTCGACCGACAGCAGGGAGTCCTGGCGTCCGGAGCCGAGCCAGCGCACGAGGGCGACGAGGCCGAGGGCGAGGATGGCGAAGGCGATGAGGATGGCGCTGACGGCGGTGACGCTGGGGTCGATCTCGAAGGTGAGGGAGTTGTAGACCTGGACGGGGAGGGTGACGGTGTCGACGGAGGAGAGGAACTGGGAGATGTAGAACTCGTCGAAGCTGGTGATGAAGGAGAAGATCGCCGCCGCGATCATGCCCGGCGCCGCCAGCGGGAAGGTGATGCGCCGGGCGATCGTCAGCCGGCCGGCGCCCATGCTCGCCGCGGCGTCCTCCAGCCGTTCGTCGATGCCGCGCAGGGTCGCGATCAGGATCAGTACCGCGATCGGGGAGGCCAGCACCGTGTGTCCGAGGGCGATGGCGATGGGGCTGCCCAGCATCGCGGCGGGTTCGAAGAGGAGGAACAGGCCGAGTGCGGTGACGATCTGGGGGATGACCAGGGGGCCGAGGACCAGGGCGAAGACCGCCGAGCGCAGCGGGAGTTCGCTGCGGACCAGCGCGGTCGCCGCGGTCACCCCGATGATCAGAGAGAACACGGTGCTCAGGGCGGCGACCAGGGCGCTCAATGACAGCGCGGCCGGCCATTTGCTGCCGCCGGCGAACAGGGCCTTGTACCAGTTCAGCGTCCACGCCTCCGGGGGGAAGGAGGCGAAGGCGTTGTTGCTGAACGAGGTGACGAGGATGACCACGATCGGCAGCGCGAGGAAGAGCAGGATCACCGTGGCGACCGCGGTGAGGGCGATGCGTCCGGTGAGGGACTTGCGCAGCTCCATCATGTGGCGCTCCTCTTCCTACGGCTGGCGCCCAGCGAGGTCACGGCCTTGACCAGGAGCAGTCCGGCGAGGGTGAGGACCAGCAGGATGACGCCCTGCGCGGCCGCCCCGTTCCACTGGTTCTCCTTGGTCACCTGCTGGTTGATGAGGGTGGCGATCATCGTCTGGTTCGGTCCGCCCATCAGGGCCGGGGTGATGTAGTAGCCCAGCGAGAGGATGAAGCTGAGCAGTCCGGCACTGGCCAGGCCGGGGGCGACCAGCGGCAGATAGATGCGGCGGAAGATGGTCACCTTGCCTGCGCCCATGCTGGCCGCGGCCGCCAGCAGGCGGCGGTCCACACCGCGCATCACCCCGTACAGGAGCAGCACCGTGTACGGGAGCATCATCGAGGTGGTGCCGATTACCACACCCAACTCGTTGTAGAGCAGCTGAAACGGCGCTCCGGGGACCGACAGGCTGGTGAGGCTCTCGTTCACCAGGCCCTTGTCACCGAGCATGATGATCCAGCCGTAGGTACGTACCAGGGCGCTGACGAAGTGCGGCACTACCACGACCAGCATCGCAAGTCCCGCAAGGATGGGCTTGAGCCGGGAGATCGCCTGGGCCAGGACGAACCCGAACACCAGGCTCAGCGCGGCCGTCTCGGCGGAGATCCGCAGCGTGGTGAACAGCACGGAGAGGTTCACGCCGGTGAGTGCGTCGGCGTACCAGTGCAGGGTGAACGAGCCGTCGGCGTCCTTCAGGCTGAGCAGCAGCGTGGAGAAGATCGGGTAGACGAACAGCACCAGCAGATAGACCACAACTGGCAGCGCGTACAGGATCCCTACGCGGGTTTTGCGGGAGGCCAGGAGCTTGCGCGGGCGGGCGGGGGTGGTGGCGGTGAGGGCGGCCATGGCTCACTCGCCCTGTTCGGTCGGGAAGAGGTTGACGTCGTCCGCATCGACGGTGATCCCGACCCGCTCGCCCGCCACGGGGCTTCGGCCGGCCGGTACCTCCAGACGCAGCAGCGGCGCCTGACCGCCGTCGATCCGCACGCCGGCGCGGACCAGGGTGCCCACGTACGTGGCGGTCTCCACCGTGCCGGTACAGAAGCCGTCGTCGGTGGCGCAGGCCCGCAACCGGCCCGGCTGCACAGCCACCTTCACCTGGGCGCCGGAGGGCAGCTGGTGACGGCGCGCCTTCAGCAGGCCACCGGACTCGTCGAGGCGGACCAGGGTGTGCTCGCCGTCGTGCTTGTCGATGCGGCCGGGCAGGAAGTTGGCCGCGCCGAGAAAGTCCGCCACGAAGGGGGTCTTCGGCCGCTCGAACAACTCACGGGGGTGTCGAACTGCTCGATCAGGCCGTTGCGCATCACCGCGATGCGATCCGACATCACCAGCGCCTCTTCCTGATCATGCGTCACATAGATGACCGTCAGGCCGAGCTCCTGCTGGATGCTCTTGATCTCGACCTGGAGCTGATCACGCAGCTTCTTGTCCAGGGCACCGAGCGGCTCGTCCATGAGGATCACCGGCGGCCGGTAGACCAGCGCCCGGCACAACGCCACACGCTGCTGCTGACCACCGGACAGCTCACGCGGCTTACGGCCACCGAACCCGGACAGGCCCGCGATCTCCAGCGTCTCCCCCACCCGGCGGCGAATCTCGGCCTTCGCCACCCCGCGCAGCGTGAGCGGGAAGGCGACATTCTCGGCGACCGTCATGTGCGGGAACAGCAGGTACTGCTGAAAGACGAAACCAAGACCCCGCTTCTGCGGCGCCAGCCGGGTGACGTCACGGCCGCCGACGGTGATCGTGCCGGAGTCCGGCTCGCAGAACCCGGCGATCATCATCAACGTCGTGGTCTTTCCCGACCCCGAGGAACCGAGGAAGGTGACGAACTCCCCCGCCGCGATCTCCATCGACGCCTCGTCGACAGCGACGACATCCCCGTACGTCTTACGCAACGCGACCACCGACAGCGACTTGCCGGTCGCAGTGGCCGGCTTGCCGTCGGCCACCTTCACCGACGGTGCGGCGATACCGAAATCAGCCACGAGCCCACTCCAACCAACGCTTGGTGACGGCCGATTCGTTCTTCAGCCACCAGTCGACATCGGCGTCGAAGCCCTTGTCGTAGTACTTGGGCGCACCCGCGGACGCGTTGCGCTCGTCGTCCGTGAGCTTGGCGTAGGCCAGCGGGGACGACGGGTTCGACGGGAAGAACTTGACCAGGTTGGCCTGGCTCTCCGCACGCAGCGAGAAGTCCATCAGCTTGTAGGCGTTGTCCGCGTTGGCCGCGCCCTTGGCGATGGCATAGCCCGAGAACTGGCGGCGCGTACCGTTGAGCTGCCGCTCCACCGGGACGCCCTGCTTCTGCAGGTCGGCGAGCCGGCCGTCCCAGACGGTGGACATCGTCACTTCCTGCCGGCTGAGGAGCACGCCGGGGAGCGGGCCGCTGTCCCAGAACTTCTTGATGTCACCCCGCAGCCGGGTCAGCACCTTGAAAGCACGGTCCACATCCAGCGGATACAGCTTGTCCATCGGGACACCGTCGGCCAGCAGCGCGAACTCCAACTCGGGCAGGTCACCGTCCGGACTGACCATCGAACGGCCGCCCTGGAACGCCTTGGTGTCCCAGAAGTCCGCCCACGACTCCGGCTTCTTACCCCCGAAAGCATCCGTGCGGTACCCGATGCACTGGCCGTAGAAGGCGTGGCCGACGGCATACTCAGTGATCTGGGCCTCGGGGATCTTCGCGCTCTTGACGCTCTTGACCCGGTCCAGGTCCAGCGCCTCCAGCGCGCCCTGCTTGACGTACTTCGTGTGCGACATCATCGAGTTGTTGATGAGGTCACACTGCGGGCGACCCTGCTTGATCTGCGCCAGCAGCGGAGCGTCGTCCAGGTTCAGCACCTTCACCTCGATGCCCGTCTCCTGCGTGAACGGCGTGTAGATCGCCTTCTGCAGCGCCGCGCCGTAGGAACCGCCGCTGTCACGGACGACCACCGTCTTCCCGCCCTTGCCACCACCGGACGACACACGGCTGGTGCCGGTGCCGCAGGCGGCGAGGGAGGGAAGAGCGGCGAGGGCGGCGAGGCCGCCTGCTCCACGCAGGAGCGCTCTACGGCCGATCTGGGGATCACTCATGGCAATTCTCCTCATACGGGGATGCATGGGACCAGCTGTGCGGGGCTTTACCTCGCAGGTGCGGCGGGGGATCGTGCAGGGCGACGAACGCGGACGGAAGCATGACCCGCTTGCGTTGTCGGCCGCCGCTTTGGGCGCGTGTTCGCCGTGGATCGAAGTCCCCGACGACCTGTGTCGGGGCGACGCCGGCCAGAAGACCGGGTGAGTGGCGGTGGGGAAGCCGGAGCCGTCGCAGGCGGTGACCGGCAGGGTGGCGGCGGTTTTCACCAGAGCCGCAGTATGAAGGCCTTCGTCAGGGTGAGGCAGAGCGGGGCCTGCGGTTGAGGGACGTGCCGGGCGGTCCATCTGCCCCGGGTGACGTTGCTCAGCAGGTAGCTTCGCGAGAGATCCCGAACACGATCGGGTCGCGCGGCATCGGCGTCACATCACGGTCACGTAGATCTTGCGCACGGTTTCGATGGTCTTCCAGACGCCGACGTAGCCCGGCTTCATGACGAAGCTGTCGCCGGCCTTGTAGATCACCGGCTCACCACCTTCCGGCGTGAGTTCGACGATGCCGGAGAGGATGTGGCAGAACTCGAAGGTCTCGCCCTTGATCGAGCGCATCTCGCCGGGTGTCGCTTCCCAGACGCCCGTATGGATCGACTCCCCGCGGGCGACGTCCTGGGCCCAGGTCTTGAAGGCGGGGTTGCCGGAAACCAGGCGTTCCGGGAGCGGGCCGGACTCGCGCGGCGCGAAGGAGGGATGGGTGTCGATGGCCTTCAGGAGCGACATGTCTTTCCTTCTTGAGCTGGAGAGGTTGGTAGCCGCGGCCACGGTCGATGAGCCGTTGCCGAGCGGCGTCTGGCACGCATTCGTGGGCGTGACCCGTTCGCGGCGTGCGGAGGCCCGCGACGCGTCGCGGCTGGTGCCGGGGTGGCCGGGGGCTCGGATGCTGTTGTCGGCACGGGCGCCCTGTGGGTGGCACCGTTCGAGTGCGGCGAATGGGGGACGCGCTCGACGCGTGCTCGACCGTTCATGCCGCGATCGGCGATCGCCCGAGGCAGAAGGCGAGACGGAGAGCAGGTCGATCAGCCCATTGCTGGAGATGATGCCCAGCAGGGTGGTCAGAAAGCGGTGTACCCGCCGTCGACGGTCAGGACCGATCCGGTCACGTACGACGACTCCGACGATGCGAAGAAGAGCACCGCGTCGGCGACCTCTTCGGGGGTGGCGAGGCGCTGGAGCGGGATCTGGCTCTCGCGCTCGCGGCGGTAGGCCTCGGGGTCGGGGCTTCGCTGGATCACCGCTTCGATGATCGGGGTGGCGGTCAGACCGGGAGCAACGACGTTGACGCGGATGTTGCGCGCAGCCCATTCGATCGCCGCGCCCTTGGCGAGCATGATGAGGCCTCCCTTGGCGGCGGAGTACAGAACCTCCCCGGGCTTGCCGACCATGCCGAGCCGTGAACCGACGCAGACGAACGAGCCGCCGCCCTCGGGCATCAGCGGCGCGAAGTGCTTCATCACCAGGAACGCGCTGAGCAGGTTGCTCTCGAGCACGTTCTTCGCGTCGTCGTAGGCCATCTCGGTCAGCGGACTGCTGGCCTGCAGGCCGTGGTTGAGGACGACGACATCGACGGTGCCGAAGGACTCGGCGGCCTGCTTGGCCAGGCGCTCGACGAACGCCTCGTCATTGAGGTCTCCAGGAACATACAGGTCGTCGGGCTCAGCGCTGTCGAGCCGCTCCCTGCGGCCGGTGAGCAGCAGCCGCGCGCCCTCGCGCCGGAAGTGGGAACTCACCGCCTCCCCGATGCCACTGCTGGCGCCGGTCACCAGGGCCGCGACGTTGTTGAGTCTCATGTAAGGCGCTCCTTTACGGGGGAGGTAGGTCGGGTTGCGGGCTCGGCCACGAAAATCTCGTCCCGTGCCGGTCAGTTGAGGAATCCGCGGGCGTCGACCGGCCACCGCTGCAGGGACGTGCCCGTGCTGTCGGTGACGATCAGTTCCTCGAAACCGAGGACGACCGGGCACACGTGGTTCGGCACCACCGGTACGACGCTGCCGACGCTGGGGCGGAACTCGCCGTCCGGCAGCGGGACGAACCCGTGGTACTCGTTGACCTTGGACAGGACCGCCTTCGTGCCGGCGATGCCGCCGTAGCCGATCTCGGGGCTGCCTTCTTTGCTGAGGGCCTTGTTGCCCACATCGACGATGACCTGGCCGGGGACCCAGTCACTGACCACGGTCCCGGCAACGAACAACGCGATCTGGTCCTCCGTACAGGAGCCCAGCCGGACGTTGTTCAGATCGCCGAAGACGTACTCGCCGGGACGGATCTCGGTGATCACGCCGCTGGTGGAGAACTCTAGGGTGGGAGTGGAGCCGGCGCTGACCACCTCTGCGGTGACCCCGACGCCTTCGAGGCTGCGTACCGCGGTGGTGAGCGCGGCCTCCTGGTCCTGCGCGGCGCGGTGGCGAGCGTCGCGACCGGCGCCGCCGTGACCTGGATAGGTGAAGACGCCCACCGGTACCAGACCGCGCTTGCGGGCGGCGAGCGCGAGATCGCCCGCAGCCTCGGGCGGCGCCCCGGAACGACGCGCGCCGCAGTCGACCTCGATCACGACCTGCAGCCGGTCCGGTTCGTCGCCCATCGCGTCGGCGAGGGCCTCGATCCCCGCGACGGTGTCGACGCCGACCCGCAGCCGGGCGGACTCGGCCAGCCGGCGGATCCGGGCTCGCTTCGTTCCAGCGGCCCAGATCGGGTAGGCGAGGAAGATGTCGTCGAACCCGGCCGCGGCGAAGACCTCGGCCTCACCGACGTTTCCCGCGGTGATCCCGACCGCGCCGGCCTCGATCTGGCGTCGCCCGATCTCCACACACTTGTGCGTCTTGACGTGCGGCCTGACCTTGAGGTTGCGCTGGTCGGCGAAGCCCTGAACGCGGTCGATGTTGCCCTGCATGACGTCGACCAGCACGATCGGCGCGGGGGTGTCGATCCGCTCGACCAGAGCGTCGAGTGCTCGTTGCAGCCGGTTCACGCTGCCCTCCTTGTGGTTGTGCCTGGAATGATCGAGGGGCGCGGGTGTTGACTCCCTCTGGATGCCGAACGTGCACGGCCCGCGATGTCGCGCGCACTTGCGTACACCGCCGTCGGGCCCGCCCTACACAGCGGTGCAGACCATCTGGATCTCGACCGGACTGTTGAGCGGCAACCCGGCGACACCGATCGCGGTGCGAGCGTGCCGTCCGTTCTCGCCCAGCACCTCGATGAGCAGGTCACTGGCCGCGCTGGCGACGTTCGACTGCTCACCGAAGTCCGGTGTACTGGCCACGAAGACCAGCATCTGCACGATCCGGACCCGGTCCAGATCGCCCACCGCCTGCACAGCGGCGGCGAGGCAGTTGAGCGCGGCATGGCGCGCGAGCTCCTTGGCCGTCTCCAGCTCGACGTCCCTGCCGACAGTGCCCTGCCCCAGCAGCCAGCCGTCCTGGTAAGGCAGTTGGCCCGAGATGTAGATGCTGGAATCCACACTCCGGTGGTGCACGTAGTACGGGTTGTCACGGAGCTCGGGAAGGGCCAGACCCAACGCCTGAAGCCGATCGGAAGCCGAGTCGGTGTTCGCTGCCGAAGTCACGGACTGGCTCATCGCGCCCCCTCCGCGAACAGAGCAGGGCACAAACCAACACAGTTCCCTATAAGAACCTGCATCGTATGCATCTTGATCATCTGCACTCGGTTCTCCTCTCGAGTAACAGTGGCGACAAAGCACCATATGGTGACTTAAAACTGCCACCGTATTGTCGTTTGTCGACCATATGGGTGCCCGTCGAGCACTGTCAATACGGACTTCAGCCCCGAGTGCGACCTCGGAGCGCCACGTGCAGCTCCGCCCGGCGCCGCCGGAAGCGGCGGTCGACGTCGCGACCCGGCCCACCGATCTCATCAGGTTCGGCGTGGACGATCATGTCGAGCGGTTGACACGGATGGTCGAGCCGATCCGGATCCGGCAGGCAGGCAGGCGGATCCGGCAGGAAGACGACCGTGACGCTGATGCAACTCTCCGACGAACAGTGGAAGTTGACCGCACCGTTCCGGCCGACGGGCGAGTACGGCCCTACCCTGAGCGACTGCGGAATCAGCTCGACGGCGCGATGCGGCGGTTCAGGGCAAGCACGCAGCGGCGTGAGATGGCAGGCGCGTCCGGGACTGGCCGACCGCCTACGGGCGCTTGCAGGTCGGGGGGGCGCCGGTCCCTTCACCGCGATACGGGAAGGCCTGATCGCCGAAGTCACCCGCCAGGGCAAGGCGGAGTTGTGCCTGGTCAGCGTGGACTCCACGACCGTCCCTGCCCCCAGGACACGCCGGAATGACCGTCGGTGGGGACATCGTGGAGGGTCGATCACGACAGCACAGGCGCCGGCATCCGGCGGTCCGAGTTGCAGCATGCGACAGCTCGGACCGCCCGGCGGTCAGTGGGTGTCCGCCCGGCAGTCCGGGCACAGATCCTTATCGGGTGGTCGCGGCCTCGTCGATCACGCAGCCCTGGAAGTCCCCCGACCCAAGGGGCGCGCCCGGCCCTCGCTGCAGTTGACGTCCTGGCCACCCGGCGATTGATCCGTTCTCGTTCTGCTCCTGCGACCTCTTGTCGTCCGCGGTTGCGCCTCCAGCGTGACGCAATGACCATGGGCACGACTGAGGCCCGGACGCCGCGCCAGTGATCCGGGACGGCGTCCGGGCAGGCCAAGAACGGGCGCACGAACAGACAGCGCGCATTCGACGACCGAAGATGCGGTGCGATAAGCGCACCATGCGGGTCAGTGGGCCGTCTCGGCCATGTCGCAGGTGTGGCATACGACCCTGCGTGCAGGGATGCGGCCGTATGCAGCACCCATGCCGACCTGGCGGGTGATCTGTACCTGACGTACGCGAGCGTGGTTCTCGCAGGTGGCCAAGCCGCAACGCGAGCACACTCCGATGCCGGTGGTGTCGCTGCGGGCCTCCTGGAGGCAGTCGTAGCACCTCATGTCCAACTCCGATTTCAGCAGGGGCCAGGTGTGGCGGCCAACCAACGTGAACAAACCCACCCAGGCCACGCACACCCACTCAAGGAGCTTGAAAAGTATGGCCTAGTTTAGACTTTGTCAAGACTGAGACTCGATCGCGATCGTATGGCCAGTGCGTGATGCAGCGAAGCAGTGAAGCAGCTTGACCTGACTATCAGTCAGCGTTCGCTGTTCAGAGGTACGGCGGCCCGGTCAGCGTCCCCGCGCCTCGCGACCCGCGCTCCAGGCGGCGTCGCCCGTTGAACGTCGGCACGGCGCGGATGGCGCTGCCGGGGTGCGACTCCAAGGCCCTTCACCCTGCGCCCACCATTGCCTCGCGCCGCTTAATGGACCAACGCGCCCCACCACCGGCGATAGTCTGCGGACCCATCCCAGAGAGGCGGGTCCAGTGAGCTTCGACGCAGAACGATCAGCGCGCATCGCAGCCATGCAGGAAACCGCCCGGCCCGTCTGGGAGTCGACCGGCGACACGGACGCACTCCAGCAGTTCCTCAAAGACAACGGCTGCCACGGCGTGGAAGCCACAGTCGTGACCATGGGGCTCTTGAACTGCGATCTTGCCGAAGCTCAGCGAGCCTTCTTCAACGCCCCATGCCGCGATGCCGAACGCCGGTTCCACAACCACGCCCTGGCACTGCTCGAAGCGGCCGCCGACACCGACGCCTGACAGCACCGGCGACAGACACACTTCTTTGACACGGCCATCAAGACTCCAGCGGCTTCATCGAGCCTCACCGACGTGTCGCCCGCGGCTTCAGGAGCCGTGCCGACCACCCGTGCAGTGGTCCATGCCGCGCTCGGCGCGGTTCGCCAGCGAGCAGAAGCTCGCCAGCCGTCTGCCGACAGCCCTGCCGGCGGGCATGCCGCTGCCGGCGGACCGGAGCTGTTCCGGATCTCCACCGTGACTCGCAGCCGCGGCGACGGGCGCCGACCTGCTGTGGCAGGTCAAGATCGCCGTGGTGACCCGCAGCCAGGTGACGTCCGAGCGGGTGGCGGAACCGGTGATGACGGTGACCTGGCTGGACGGCACCAGCGCACCGAGCCGTACTGCTTCGCGTCCACCCCGCTGAATGAGGTTGCCTTTGGACACTTCACGCAGGCTGCATGGCCTCATGCATGCCGGTGCGCGTGTTCCCCTTGGTCTCCCGGCTGGGCTCGCAGTCCCATGGGGAAATGGGCGGCCAGTTCCTGACGGAACGCGTCGGTGTCGCCTTCCAGGGCAACGGTGGCCAACCTCTCGTGCTCGACGACCAATTGATGCGGGTTGTCGCTGTAAGTGCGGTGATCGACACTGAGGTAGAGGCGCAGCTTGGTCTCCCAGCCGTTCCAGAGACTCTGCAGGATGCCGTGCCCCGAGAGATCGTAGAAGAGCCTGTGGAAGCGAAGGTGTGCGTCGATACTGGCCGGGATGTCGTCCTTCTCCATTGCCCGGCGGAGATCCTCGACGGTCTGCAGCAGCTGAGGCCGCTCAGGACCGCGCAATGCTTCGGCCGAGAGTTCGGCGGCGTAGGGCTCGACACGTAGCCGGACCGAGTCGATCTCGGCGACCTCGCGAGCGCTCACCTCTACGACGAACGCCCCGCGGTAAGGGATCTTTACGACGAGCCCTTCCTCCTCCAGCTTGGTCAGCGCCTCGCGCAGCGGGGACCGGCTGATCCCGAGATCCGTGGCGATGTGCGCCTCGCGCAGTTGGCCACCGGGAGGTACGGTCCCATCGAGGATGGCGGCACGCAGTGTGCGGTAGACGCCGTCCGGCGTCGTCATCCGCTGCTCCTGCCACTCGAACTTGTGGTCCACCCCGTTGCCCTCCGTCGGCGCCTGTCGACCATTTGGTCGTTTGTCGACTATACCTCCGCTTGGTTTTTGGCATCCACGCTCAAGTTGGTCCTCGGGCACGGAGCTTCCTGAATCACAGCCGTGCCGTGCCCCTCCCAGCTCACGGGTCGCGGTGACACTGGGGCAGCCGCCAAGACGCCTGCAGCCGACCGAGGGAGCGCGGCGGTCCGTAGCTCGGCGGTGCACAGGATGTGCGACGCAGCACCTTCGTGCCTCCGGACGCCGAGAGGACAGTGTCCTGGCTCGCCGGCCTCCGCCCTGGCACCGCCGCCACGAGCGCAGGGCAAAGCAGCCGAACACCTCCTGGCCTACGGACGGCATCACCGCAGCCCTGCTCAGCCACCGCAGGCTCACCAGCTGACACGACGTCTGGTTACCAGACAAGAAAAGGGAGCCTCATGACCATGGTGGAGAGGGGCACCGAGGAACAGGGGCGGGACAGCGGTTCGAGGGAGCGCCGACTGGCCATGAGCTAGGCGTTGACATTCCAAATCACCTGGTCGACAATCGACCAACAGATGGTCGACAATCGACCAGAGCGCCAAGCTGCTCCGCTGAAGCACTAGGAGGACCAGTGGGATTCGACATCAAGCCCAAGTTCGCGACGTTCGACATGAACGGCACACTGATCAAGTTCAGCATCAACGACACGATGCGTGAGGTCCTGGGCGACCGGCTGCCGGCCGAGGTCGCCGATGAGTTCCTGCGGATCTGCAAGGCGTACCGGATCGACGAGTGCACGGGCGCCTACCAGCCGTTCCACCAGGTCGTCGCTCGTTCCATGGAACGCGCTCTGCACAAGGTCGGTCTCGAGTACCGCGAGGACGAAGCGCGTGCGGTGTACGACCGTATCCCCACCTGGGGCCCGTACCCGGGTGTCACCGAGGCGCTGAACCGCCTGGCCGAGGAAGTCCCGCTGGTCATCATCACGAACAGCGACACCGCGCACGCCGTGCGCCTCGCGGAGAACCTCAAGGCCCCGTTCGAGGTCGTCATCAGCGCCGAGGAGATGGGCGTCTACAAGCCGCGACTCCGCGCGTTCGAGTACATGTTTGACAAGCTCGGTGTGACACCCGACGAGCTCGTGCACGTCTCCGCGAGCCCGATGTATGACCATCGCTCCGCGGCCATCATGGGCATCAAGAACAAGGTGTACATGGACCGCGGCTGGGAGCACGACGAGCACTGGCTGGGCTACGAGCGGATCACCGACATCGCCGACCTCCCCGTCCTCTTCGGCCTCCCGCGTCCCTGACACCTGAGCGGAGAACTGAGGACTGGAGCCACCCGTCATCGCCCGCAACACGTACTTCGTGCAGCACCGGGTTGCGGGCTCAGTCACCGATATCTCGGGCCGACTGCCTTCCGGGACAGTGAGCCGCTGAGTGAGGGCGTTGTCGGCCGGGACGTGATCTGGACCGGTCCGGATCGTACAGACGCTGGTCCTGGTGGCCGGCACGCCGGACTTCGGCGAGCAGTCGAACGTCGCCAACGCGGCCAGTGAAGCAGGCACCCGACACCCTCGTCGAGCGAATGACACCCGGCGCCGATCGTGCCGGCCGACGTGATGCAGGACAACATCGACCGTATGCAGTGCTTCGCCGCATCGTCCTCTTCCTCGCATCGTCGGAGTCCCCGTCCATCACCGGGACAACCCTCCTCCGCCGACGGCCGCTACACCGCCTTCCAGCACCGGCCCACGCGGTTCCCAGACACAGAAGAAGGACGCACATGAACGCCCTGGCGGCACCACCCCGAAACGGAGAGCTCGGCTTCTGGGTGGCCCAACTCGCCGACAAGAAGCCCTCGTTCCCCCGTTTCACCGGCCAGGACTCCGTCGACGTGGCCATTGTCGGCGGCGGCTACACCGGCCTGTGGGCGGCGTACTTCGCCAAGAAGCTCGAACCGTCTCTCTCGGTCGCGGTCTTCGAGGCCGAGCAGGTGGGCTACGGCGCATCAGGACGCAACGGTGGCTGGCTCTCGGCAATGCCCCCGGGAAACCGTGCCACCTTCGCCCGCGCCGGAGGCGGGTTGGAAGCCAGCCGGGCGCTGCAGCAGGAATTCGTCGCCGGTGTCGACGCCGTCCTGGACATCCTCCAGGCCGAGGGCATCGATGCCGATCAGCACAAGAGTGGCGCGCTCGTCGCCGCCCACACTCGGGCGGGGCTGGGCCGGCTTGTCGCCAGGCGTGATGCCGACCTGAAGTACGGGCTGACCGACGACGAAGTCCACATGCTCGACCGGGACGAGTTCCGCAGCCGGATCGACATCTCCACCGTCCACGGCGGGCTCTTCTACAAGCACTGCGCGCGGCTCCACCCCGCGAAACTCGTCTACGGCCTCGCCGACACCCTGACCTCCATGGGGGTCCAGATCTACGAGGGCAGCCGAGTGGACAGTGTCGAGGGCAAGAACCTCAGCCTGGCCAACGGACGCGTCACCGCGGCCAAGACGTTCATCTGCACCGAAGGCTATTCGGGACAGCTGCTGGGCAGCCGGACCCTGATCCCTGTCAATTCCTCGATGATCGTGACCAAGCCCCTGCCGGAGGAGGCATGGCAGGAGATCGGCTGGGACGGGCCCCAGTGCCTCAACGACTCCGCGCACACCTTCATCTACGCCCAGCGGACGGCGGACGGCCGTATCGCCATGGGGGGCCGCGGTGTCCCCTACCGGTTCGGGTCCGGCACGGGAGGAGCCGGTGCGACCGCCCAGTCCACCATTGACCTGATCTCGCAGAAGCTCAGTTCCTTCTTCCCGGGCATTCCCTTTGAGGTGGACCACGCCTGGTCGGGCGTCCTGGGCGTCACGCGTGACTGGAACGGCGGCGTGCACTGGGACCCGGCATCCGGGATCGGCTCGTCCACCGGCTACGCGGGACACGGTGTCACGTCGGCCTACGTCGGCGGCAGGACTCTCGTGGAGCTCGCCTTCGAGATGGAAACCGAGCGGACCACCCTTCCCTGGGTCGGCTACCGGGCACCGAAGTGGGAACCGGAACCCATCCGCTGGCTGGGCGTTCACGCCATGTACCGGCTCTTCGGCATTGCCGACCGGTGGGAAGAGCGCAGGGGTTCCAGCACCACCTCACTGCTGGCCAGAT
Source organism: Streptomyces lanatus (assembly GCF_014655715.1). Classification (GTDB taxonomy): domain Bacteria; phylum Actinomycetota; class Actinomycetes; order Streptomycetales; family Streptomycetaceae; genus Streptomyces; species Streptomyces lanatus. The sequence continues at coordinate 388,458 of NZ_BNBM01000001.1, forward strand.
TCGGCAGCCGACTCGCCGGACTTCACGAGTAGACGAAAAGGAAACTGCTCTCATGGACGCAAAGCTCGCAGTCATCGGCTTGGGCAGCATCGGAAGCATGGCCCTGTGGCAGGCCTCCCGGCTGTCCGACTCGGTAGTGGGCTTCGAGGCCGCCACCCCGGCCCACGGCCGCAGTGCCGTGGGCGGGGACACCCGCCTGTTCCGCATGGTCTACCTCGGGAAGCCCGACTACTACCCCATCATCGAGCGCTCCCGCGGCCTGTGGGCCGACCTCGAAGCGGAAACCGGGCAGGAAATCCTCACGGTTACCGGGGGCCTGTCCATCGGGACGGCGAACGGCAGCTTCATCACCAGCCTCCTCGAAGCAACGCGCATCACCGGAGCCGAGCACTGCGTCCTCAGCCGGGAGGAGATGGCGGACCGCTACCCCCAGCACAACCTCCGCCCCGACGACTGCGCCGTCTATGACCCCCGCGCCGGCGTCCTACGCACCGACCGCGCCGTCAGTGCCGCCGTCGCGGCGGCCCGGGCGAACGGCGCCACCGTCCTTCAGAACACACCCGTGGACAGCATCACCGAAACCGACCACGGCGTGGTCGTCACCTCGGGCGACAGAACCTGGACGTTCGAAAAGGTCATCGTCGCCTCGGGCGGCTGGTCCCGAAGGCTCATGCCCGACCACCTCAAGGCCGTCACGGAAACCCATCGGATCGTCCTGACCTGGTTCATCGCCCAGGACGGCATGCAGTTCTCGCCGGAGAAATTCCCCGTCTTCAGCCGGCTGTACGGCGATCGCTCCCTGTACGGCGCACCCGCCGTCGATGGCGTGACGGTCAAGGCATCGGTGGACGGACCGCTGGACGGACGCGGAAGGGAAACCCCGGACCCGGACTCCGTGCCAAGGGAACTCACCCGGGAAGAAGTCGAGAAGGTCACCGATATCGTCACCGAATTCTTTCCCGGTCTGACCCCCACCATCGTGCGCTCCGACGCCTTCCCCGACCTTTTCACCGAGGACAGGCATCCCCTCCTCGGCTGGCTGAACGAGAACAGCAGGGTCTACTGCGCCACCGGATTCTCCGGAAAAGGCTTCAAGATGGCCACCGGCTACGGCCACATCGCCGCGCACGAGGCTCTCGGCAAACAGACCATCGACGGCCTGGACTTCGTGCGTCCGGACCGCTTCAAGACCAGGTAGCCCACCCACTTCCGCCGCCTCGGCGCAGTAGCCGCGGTATCGCCATCGGGCTGACGGTCGTTGCGAGACTCATCTCTTGATGTCCCGCAACGACCGTCTGTCGTCTGCTGAACTGTCCACCCGTAAAGTGGCGCCGGCGATGCCCGGCGACAGGGCGGACAATGCACGGGGCCGAACCGTCTGGGGTGCTGCGACTCCATGATCAGCGCTCCGCCGGTGCGGAGCGCGCCGGCCCAGTTGTGCCAGAGCCGAGCCCGCTGCATGGACGGCAGGTGCCACAGGTCCGGGAGGAAGTTCAGCAGGTCCGCTCATGATGCGGTCACCGTGCCGATCACGCGGTCGAGGCCGGAGGCCCGCAGCGCCTGGTCGGGGTCGGCGAGGAGTTCGGGGCCGCCCTCGGCCACGACCGTGCGGTTCATCAGCACCACCTGGTGGCAGGTGCGGGCGGCGCCCGCCAGGTCGTGGGTGGTCATCAGCAGTGCCCTGTTTTCCGCGGCCAGTCGGCCGAACAGCTCGTTCAACATCTCCTGGGACGTCGGCTCCGGTGAACGGCTCGTCCTGGAGCAGGATGCGCGGGCCGGCGGCCGGCGCACGGGCCACCAGGACCGCTGCCTCCGGCCGCCGGAGAGCTCGCCGACGGGGCGTCGCCGCAGCGCGGTGAGCCCCGGTCAGATCCAGGGCCTCGTCCACCGCCGCTCAGTCCGTCGCGCCCGGGCGGCGTAGCTGGCCCATCTGCCGGGTACGGCCGGTGAGGACCGCGCCCGCGATGTCGATGGGGAGCCCCAGGCCAACTCGTGGGGCACGTACCCGATGCGCTGACCGGCCCGCCGTCCGGTCCGCCCTTGACGGTCACCTCTCCCCCGGCCAGCCGCCCAAGGCGAGGCCGTGGCGCGCCGGCATGGCCGTCGTAGACCCGCGGCCGGACCCGGCCCGGGCGGGACGGCCTCGCCGGGGGCGGAGGATCAGTGGCCGGCGACGACGCCGGACAGTTCGTTGGTGCTCTTCGGCAGGGTCACGGACGTGATCTTCTTGCCCGATTCGATGTCGATGGCGTGCAGTTGGCGCTTGCCCGGCTCGGAGACGTACGCGGTGTTGTCGCGGACGAAGAGGGTGGGCCGGGGCTGCTGCCAGTCCAGCGGCTCCTGCCAGTCGTCCACGACGGGGATCTTCTTGTCGACCTTGCCGGTCTCCGGGTCGATGACGTGGAGGGTGCCGTTGGTGCCGAGGAGAAGGGCCTCGCCGTGGGGTCCGCGGCCGAGCGAGCGGAAGGAGTAGCTGGTGCCCAGGTCGACCAGGCGCAGTTTCCCGGTCTCGGTGTCGATGAGGGAGATGCGGGTCGGCCGCTCCAGTTCGGCCTCCGGGTCGGTCTTGTAGTCGCCCAGGAGGATGGTGGATGCGTCGCTACCGCGCTGGTTTCCGATGCGGCCGTAGTCGTCGGGAGCGTCGACCTTGGTGAACTTGCCGTCCTTGTAGATCAGGAGGCCGTCCTCGCAGCCGATGCCGACGACCTCACCCTTGGCGGCGGCCTCGCCGTGGACGCCGGGGCAGTTCTCGTTGCGCTTGATCTCCTTGTTGTTCTTGTCCAGGACGAGGGCGCCGGTGCGCTTCTCCTCGGTGCCGAGGGTGGTGAGGAGTTCGCCGTTGGTCAGTTCGATGGCGACGCCGTGGTGCGGTTCGGCGGAGGTGTAGGCGCGGCCTTCCGGCTTCTTGCCGCCCTTGAGGTCGGCGGGGTCGAAGACGTTGACCTCGCCGGTGCCGTCGGTGAACAGGACCGTCTTGCCGGCGTGCTGGACGACGTGGCCGGGCTTGGCGCCCTTGTACTCGACGCCGGTGAAGGTCTGTTCGGCGGCGTTCAGGACGCGGAATCCGGAGTCGGTGGAGACGATGACGTGGGAGTCGTCGCCGGCGGGGTTGAGGCGGTTGAAGCCGGGCAGCTCGATCGTGTTGGCCAGCTTCAGGCTTTCGCCGTCCAGGACGTACAGGCCGCCGTCGAACGTGGCGACCAGCGGGTCCTTGACCGCCACGGCCTTGGTGCCCGGCGCGTTCTTGGCCTGCGTGTCGGACGAGGAGCTGTCCTCCCCTCCGCAGGCGGTCAGGACCGCGGAGACTGCCAGGGCGAGGGCTGTGCCCGTGAAGGCTCTGTTGCGTATCGGCTTGTTCACCGGGGTGTTCCTTTCTGTGCCGCGCGGGCGCGGCAGTGGGTACGGGTGTGCGTGAGCGGCCGTCGGCCGGTGTGCACGTCAGGGGCTCTGGTTCAGGCGCCGGTCAGGCCGTCGGTCATGGCGGTGGTGTTGGCGCGCATCATCTGCAGGTAGGTGCCGGCGCCCTTGCCCTTCTCGGTCAGGGACTCGGAGTAGAGCTCGACGACGCGCACCTGACCGTCCAGCTCGGTGCGCAGGACCTCGGCCAGCCGCTTGGGCTGGGAGGAGTCCGCGAACACGGTGGGTACGCCGGCCTTGCGCATCGCCTGGGTGAGCGAGCGCAGGTCGGAGGAGCTGGGCGAGGCCAGCGTCGTACCGCTCGGGATGACCGCACCGATCACGCGGAAACCGAAACGTTCGGCGAGGTAGCCGAAGACGTGGTGGTTGGTCACCAACGCCCGCCGCTGTTCGGGTATGCGGTCGAAGGACTTCTCCATCCAGGCGGCCAGGTCGGCGAGTCGGCCGTCGTAGCGGTCGGCATTGGCGCGGACCGCCTTCTCGTCCACCCCGTCCACGTGCTCGATCACCTGGTCGGCGATCATGCCCACGGCCTTGCGAACGCGGTCGGGGTCGGTCCAGAAGTGCGGATCGGGCTGCCCGGCCTCCTCCTCGGGGCCGCCGTCGTCATACGTCTGGAAGGTGAGGGGGTCCACCGCCTTGCCGGCCTCGAAGGTGGCCACGCCTGCCTCGCGGGCGGCGTCCACATGCCGCAGTACGTTCTCCTCCAGACCCAGCCCGTTGAAGACGACCAGGTCGGCACGCTCCAACTCGGCGGCCTGCACGGCCGACAGGCCGAAGGAGTGCGGGTCGGCGTTCGGCTTCATCAGCACGGTCACATCGGCCTCGTCCCCCACGATCTCCTGGGTGATGTCGCCCAGGATGTTGGTCGTCACCACCACCCGGGGCCGGTCGTCGCGGCTCGTACAGCCGGTGCCGGCACCGGCCAGGGCGAGGGTGAGCAGGACCAGCAGGAGGGTGCGCGTCCGCCGCGACCCTCGCGTCCGTGTGGTCATCGTCCGGTCTCCACCATCAGGGCCGGCTCGATGTCCAGGTCGAAGGTGCGCGCGATGCGCAGGTTGTCGTTGTAGTCGATCTCGTACACGCGTTTGCCCTTGGAGTCGTTGAGGTAGGCGCGGCTGCGGTCGACCTCGATGACCGGTCCCGCGTCCCCGTCGCCACCGGTCTCGGGGGCGCCCGTCAGAAGCGGCTTCGTCCTGGAGACCTGCTTGCCGGTGGCGATGTCGTAGCCGTGGACTGCTCCGTCGGTCTCCAGGACGATCAGGACGGAGCCCTCACCGGCGGTGTTGGCGGAGACGACGGAACCGGTCCGCACCCGCGTCCACGTACGCTCGGTGACGTCCAGGACCCAAACGGCCCCATCCCCGGCCGGCGCCGTGAGCGTGTCGCTGCCGGGCCGGTGCCGGAAAGCCGTGGCCCGCTCCGTTTCGGGTACGTCGCTGCCGTACGGGATCTTCTCGGCCGTGAACCTGCCGTCGTCCTCACGGACGAGCAGCGCACCGTCGGCGCACCCGAGGACGACTCCGCGCCGGGTGACGGCGTCGCCCCGCACCTCCTCGCACCGGGCGTCCGGCGACGCGGTCCGCCGGCCCTCGCGGTCGTACACCGCGACCTTCCCGTCGTCCGTGACGCCGAGCAGGTGCTCCGCGTACGGCACGACAACCCCCGCGTGCGTCCCGGGAAGCGGGCGGGCGGAGCCGACCTTGCCCTTCTCCAGAGCGGCCCGGCGGTAGATCCTGGCGCGGCCGTCCTCGTCGGTCACCGCCGTGACGGCGGCATCGCTGCGGACACGGGTGCCCGGGCCTCCGGGCACCCGGCCCACGTCACGTATCGCCGCGCTGTAGTAGTGGACGTGGTCGCCGTGGTCCACCATCCATGCGCCGCTGTCCAGGACGCGCGTGCTGCCCGCGGTGTGGAAGTAGCCGAAGCGGCCGTCGGTGGTGAGTTCGGTGGTGCCCGAAGTCCGGGACACCTTGTGCGTCTTCCCGGTGATCAGATCGAGTACCCGTGTGTCGCCGGTGACCGGGTCGTTCAGCAGCAGCCGCGACTGCTGCTCGGCCTTCTCCTGAGCACCCTCGACGTAACCGTGCGGAGCGGAGGCCGAGGCGGGGGCCTGCGGGGCGGACGCGCTGTCGTCGTGACTCGCGCAACTCGTGGTGAGCAGGGAGATCGCCACGAGTGCGGCGGGCGCCCAAGGTATGACGTTGTTTCGGACAGGCAAGGGGATCGCCTCAGGTTCTTTCAGTCGGTCGCTGTGGCGTGAGCGCCGAGGAGGCGCGCACGGCGGCGGTGACGGAGAGCGGATGCCAGGTGGGAGAGGAAGAACAGGCTCACCGCGAGGGCCGAGACGGTCGCGCCGGCCGCGGTGCTCAGGTGCCAGGACAGCAGCAGGCCACCGAAGGTGGCGGTGACGCCGAGGAGCGCCGCGAGGGCCATGACGCCCCGCACACTGCGCGCCCAGGGCAGCGCTGCGGCCGGCGGAGCGATGAGCAGGCCGAGCACCAGCAGCGTGCCCACGATGTGGAAGGAGGCGACGATGGCCAGCGCCAACAGGCCGAGCAGCACTGCGTGAGCCAGGCGGGGCCGCAAGCCGAGCGTCTGGGCCTTGCGTGAGTCGAAGGCCAGGGCGAGGAAGGCCCGGTGACCGAGGACCGAGACGGCGAGTGCCAGCAGCAGCGCCACACCCAGCAGCACCAGGTCCTGCTCGCGGACGGCGAGGACGTCACCGAAGAGGAACCCGGTCAGGTCGACCGCGAAGGACTGCGACCGCGACACGATGATGACACCGAGCGACAGCATCCCCACGAACAGCAGGCCGATACCCGTGTCCTGAGACAGCCTCGGGTTACGGCCGAGGGCTGTGACGCCGGCCGTCATGACGGCCGCGCTCAGCAGCGCCCCCAGCAGCAGGTTGCCGCCGAACAGCGCGGCGAGCGCGACTCCGGGCAGCAACCCGTGCGACATGGCGTCACCGAGAAAGGCCATCCCCCTGAGCACCACCCAGGTGCCGGCCAGGGCACAGATCGCCGACACCAACATCCCGCCCCACAGCGCCCTCTGCACGAAGGTCACCTCGAAGGGACCCGTCAACCACTCCATGCCAGCAGACTATAATGAATATCATGTTCAAAACACAGGGGCCCCCTCCCGCCCTCGCCGAGACCGGGACGCCCCGGGTTCGCTTCACGGAGCTTTCCGCCGGATACCCCGGCCGTCCCGTTCTGCACCAACTCGATGCGGAAATACCGTCGTTGGCGATCACCGCACTCGTCGGCCCCAACGGAAGCGGGAAGTCGACCCTGCTCGGAGTGATTGCCGGAGTGATCCAACCCACATCAGGCCGGCTCCACCACGTCGGCAACCGGCCGCCGGCGTTCGTTCCGCAGCGCAGCGCCGTCGCCGACGTACTGCCGCTGACGGTCAGGCAGACAGTGGAGATGGGGCGCTGGGGCGACCGCGGACCGTGGCGCCGACTGACCCGACAGGATCGCGCCACCGTGGACCAGTCCATGGAGAGGCTCGGCATCACCGACCTCGCCACCCGTCAACTCGGAGAACTGTCCGGCGGACAGCGGCAACGCGCCCTGATCGCCCAAGGACTCGCCCAGGAATCGGATCTGCTCCTCCTGGACGAACCGACCACGGGACTCGACCTCGATGCGAAAGACCGAATCTCCGCGCTGCTGACGGAGCTGGCCGCCGACGGGGTGACCGTCGTCCACGCCACCCATGACCTCGAAGCCGCACGCTCGGCGGACGCCTGCCTCCTGCTCCGCGACGGCCACCTTGCAGGACAGGGGCACCCCGAACAGCTCCTCACCGCCTCGGCACTCGCTCAGATCTGGCAACCGGCCTGACACGACTGCCCCGTCATGTCTCGTGGCGACGGTGCCTCACGTGCCGCTGTTGCATGTAACCGCGCGGTGCCGGTGGAAGCCCGAGCCGTCGCAGCGCCTGCGTCACGGCACCGTCGGGCTTTCTCGGCGTCAGGAGCGATGCTCGACAACTTCACAGCCGCCGACGTGGAGAACGGCTGACATAGGTCCGACCCGGTCCTGGCGTGCCGCCTGGAACGTACGCCGATACGCCTGTGGGGAGACGCCGATTGCCGCGTGGAGGTGCTGGCGCAGGGAGGCGCCGGTGGCGATGCCGACCCGGCCGGCGATCTGGTCCACCGACAGGTCGCTGGACACCAACAGGTCCCGGGCTCGGGCGACGCACTGCCGGATCAGCCCGCGGTCGGGGCTGAGCGCACCTCGTCGTTGAAGCGGCGGGCGAAGGTGCGCCGGCTCAGGCGATCTCAACGAGGCCAGGAACGGTGGTGTAACGCCACGGTCCACGCGTCAGCGCGAGATACCCGGCGGCCGGCAACGGCTGCGGCGCGGGCCCGCGCAGGCCGGAGGCGAGGACGGACGCCGCTCCGGCCGGGGGCGGGGCGCCGGGGATCAGCGACGGCGGCTTCCCGGCATCGGGGATCTTGAAAGTGTAGGAGGCTCCCATCAGCGCCGCGTGCGGCCGGTAAAAGCAGCAGACCCTGCCAGTGACCGTTTTACGGGAACAGTGCCGGGTGACCTTCATCGGCCAGCGGCACACGGGGCAGGCGAACCACCACTGCTCGTAGAGCGCGGCAAAGCTGATGGGCCGTGCCGCGCCGGGTGCCAGTGTTCGTGCTGGTCGGTGGCGAGTTCACTGCCCGCTGATGCCCACCCCTCTCATCACTGCGGGCGCCACATACATCGACAGCCGCATGGACGAGGACCGCGCCCACGCACTCAACCTGATCCAGTCCCGGAAGGAACACCAGACCAAGATCAAGGAGTACGGGCCCGCAGGGGACCAGCGTCGACAGTGCCCCGCCCTCGGGTCCCACGCCACGGTCACCTGCTACCGCCGGCCCCAGCCACGCCCATCCACCCACCGTCGTCGACCTCGACGCCCCCGCTGTCCGTACCCCGGCAGCCCTGCCCACCATCTCCAGGCCCAAGCGGGACACCCCCGTCTACCCCGACATCTGCAGGGGGAAGAGCATCACCGTCCCAGGCATCGTGTTGGCCAAGTGGCGGCAGAAATACCCCCTGTTCACCCCTCTGTGGCAGGAAGCCTGGTCCGGACTGCGCAGTCAGAACGAGGGCGGCAACGGCAACCTCAAGAAGTCCGCCCTCGACAGCATCGACAATCCACAGCTCCGCCCGCCGCACGGACGCGTCGCACAGACCCTGCTCAATGCCGTCATCATCTTCGTGGCGAACCTCAGAGCCATCCGACGGTTCCTCCGCGACCAGGGCATCCAGCCCCGCAAAGCCAGCTCGCAGAGCGCCGCAACCCAACTCGGCGAGCCCGTTCCACCCCAGGCGCGACCGCTCCCGACCGAGCAGGCCGAGCTTCCGCCACGCGAGTGACACACCTCAGCCGCGCTCCGCCCCCTGAAAACCCCACATGCCTGCGCCACGGCTACCAGCCGTCGCGCAGGCATGTCCTGTTTCCGCAGGTGAGGGGCGCAGTACCTGGACCGCCGCCGCCTCACCCCTCATCGAGCCGATCAAGGGGATCGAGGCCCCAGAAACGACGAAATACCGGCGAGTCACATGACCCGACCGGTAATTCGTGAACGCTTCGGGACGATCTCTTGATCATCCCTATCTGTGTCCGAGGGGGGACTTGAACCCCCACGCCCGATAAAGGGCACTAGCACCTCAAGCTAGCGCGTCTGCCATTCCGCCACCCGGACCAGGTGTCTGCCGCCTTGACGGGGGTGCTCCCCTCGGCGACGTGGACAACAATACCAAGCTTTCGGAGCGCCTTTCACCTGCGTTTCCTTCCATCGGGCGGGGGTCCGGGACCTCGCGCTCCGATGCACCTAGGGTCACACCATGAGTGACTGGCTGGTTACGCAGAGCCCGCATGCGCGCCGGCGTCCGCGTGCGTTGTCGCCGTTCAGGGAGCATCTGCGGGACACGTTCTGGTTCGCCCCGACCGCCGCGATGGTGGCTGTCTTCCTGGTGTGGCTCGCGGCGCAGGCGCTCGACACGGCCCTCGTGGACGCGCTGCGGGAGGACGGCGACTACGAGACCCTCGACGACCTGCTGCGGTTCGCGCAGGACGCCAAGGCCGTGGTGAGCGCCGTCGGGTCGGCGATGATGACCTTCATCGGTGTGGTCTTCAGCATCTCGCTGGTGGCCGTGCAGATGGCGAGCGGGCAGTTCACGCCGCGTGTGGTACGGCTCTTCGTCCGCAGCCGGATCACCAAGGCCACCTTCGCGGTCTTCCTGGCCACCTTCGTGCTGACGCTGCTGGTGCTGACCGCCTTCGACACCGCCGACGACGCCCGGGACGTGACGACGCTGCCCCTGGTGCAGTCGATCCTCACGCTTTGCATGGTCGCGTTGAGCCTGCTGCTCTTCGTGCTGTACGTGAACAGCACCCTGCGGATGATGCGGATCAGCCATGTGATCGCGCGGATCGCCACGGAGTCCTTCCGGGCGATCGCTTCGATGCCCCCGCCCGCGAGCGGACCGGACACGCCCGAACTCGGCTCCGCGACGGCGTGGGTGCCGCACGAGGGCCGGGCGGGGGTGCTGCGGGACGTGGACATCGCACGGCTGGTGCGGGCAGCCCGCAGACACGGCGTCGTGCTGCGGCTGATCCCGCGCATCGGGGACTTCGTGGTGCCCGGCACACCCCTGCTGGCTGTCCACGGCGGGGCGGCCCCGCCGCTCGGCGCCCTGCGTTACACCGCCTCGGTCGGGGTGGAGCGGACCTACCACCAGGATCTCGGTTTCGGGCTGCGGCAGTTGTGCGACATCGCGCTGCGTGCCCTGTCGCCCGCGATCAACGATCCGACGACGGCCGTGCAGGCACTGGACCGCATCGTGCAGTTCCTGGCCGCGCTGACCCGGCAACCGCTGGACGTCGCCCTGCACCGGGACCGGAGCGGGACCGTGCGCCTGGTGCAGCCCGTGCCGGGGTGGACCGAGCTGGTGGACCTCGGGTTCACCGAGGTGCGCGGGTGCGCCCTCGGGAGCCCGCAGGTGTCACGCCGCATGCTGGCCGGCCTGGACGACCTTCTGCTGCTCGCCCACGCGGATCGGCGGGAGCCGCTGCTGCGGCATCGCGAACTGCTCCGCCAAGCGGTCGACGAGAGCGCCCCGAACCCGACGGACCGGGCGTTCGCACTGCGCCCGGACCGGCAGGGCATCGGCTAACCGGTTCACCGGCCGGCCGATGCCCCGGGGTTCACCGCTCACGGAAGAAGCTGGTACTCCGGGAAGTTCCCGGGCAGCCTCTCCCCCGCCGGCCCCTGCGTCACCGCGCGCACCAGCAGCTCCCCGCCGACGAACGCGCCGCGCCAGGACGCGCCGAACCCGCCGAACAGCTCGTCACGGTCGCCGCGCGAGCGCGGTTTGCCGTGGCCGACCTTGAACGCGCGGATCTGCGGTGCGAGTCGCTCGTACGTCGCCCGGTCGTCCGTGGACAGCGTGGCGACCAGCGCGCCGTTGGAGGCGTTCATCGCCGCCAGCAGCTCCGCCTCCGTGTCGACCAGGACGATGGTGTCGACCGGGCCGAACGGTTCCGCGTGATGCAGCGGCGAGGACGGCGGTGGGTTCAGCAGGGTGACGGGCTGGACGTACGCCGAGGTGTCCTGGCCTGGCAGGAAGCGGGCGTCGGACGCGTCGCCCCGGTGCAGCGGGACGGCGCCCCGGTCGATCGCCTCGGCGACCTGGTCGTTGAGTTCCTTGGCCTTGGCCGCGTTGATCACCGGCCCGAAGTCCAGCTGCGGATACGGGTCGTCGTGCTGCTCGACCGCCAGGGGGTGCCCGACCTTGAGGGTGCGCACCGCCGGGAGGTACGCCCCCAGGAACTCGTCGAACAGCTCACGCTGGACGACGAAGCGCGGGTATGCCGTGCAGCGTTGTTTGCCGTAGTCGAAGAGCTTGGGGATGACCGCGGTGAGCGCGTCCCAGTCGGTGTGGTTCCAGATGCCCCAGGTGTTCAGTCCCTCCTGTTCGAGTACATGTCGTTTGCCGAGGTCGGCGACGGCCGTGGCCACCGCGGCGCCGGTGTCGCGGCCCCCGACGAAGGAGACGCAGCCGATCTCGGGCGCCCGCACCAGCGCCTGGGACAGCTCGCCTCCGCTGCCGCTGACGAGGGTGACGGGTATCCCCTCGCGGGCGGCCAGCGCGCAGGCCAGGGTCAGACAGGCGACACCGCCGTCGGTCGGGGTCTTGGCGATGACCGCGTTGCCTGCCAGTGCTTGTACCAACACTGCGTGAACGAGCACGCTCATCGGGTAGTTCCAGCTCGCGATGTTGGATACCGGGCCGTTCAGCGGGGCCCGTCCTGCGACCATCGGCTCGATGCCGTCGACGTACCAGCGCACGCCGTCGATGGCCCGGTCGACGTCCGCCTGCGCGAGCCGCCAGGGCTTGCCGATCTCCCAGACGAGCAGCAGGGCGAGCAGTTCACGGTGCTGGGTCAGGGCGTCGAGGGTCGCCGCGACGCGTGCCCGGCGTTCCTCCAGCGGGATGTGCCGCCACGCGCGGTGCTGGTCGAGCGAGGCGCGTACGGCCTGGTGGGCGGTGTCCTGGTCCAGGCGCGGCGGGCCGGCGATGGGGCTGCCGTCGACGGGGCTGGTGGCGGGCAGGGCGCGGCCGTCGGCCTGCCAGGTGGAGTTCCACAGGTTGAGGACTCGGTCGTCCCGGAAGGCCTCCGGGGCGACGGTCAGGCAGCGCTGCCAGGCGTCTGCCCAGGAGGTGCCTGATTTGAGGGTGAGGGTGGTGGCCATGGGGGTCTCCGCTCTCGGTGCACAGTCGGGGGCGGTCGTTGATGGCTACGGCGGAAGCTAGCGGCGTGCGGCAACTCCTGAAAGTGACCTCACGCCGACTATGAGTGACGTCACGCCTCGACGCCCAGGCGGTCGAGCACCAGGCGCGCGGTCTCGGTGGGCGTGCTGCCGACTCCCACGCCGACCGCCTCCAGTGCTTCCTTCTTCGCCGCAGCGGTGCCGGACGAGCCGGACACGATCGCGCCCGCGTGCCCCATCGTCTTGCCCTCGGGTGCGGTGAAGCCGGCGATGTAGCCGACGACCGGCTTGGTGACGTGGTCGCGGATGTACGCGGCCGCGCGTTCCTCGGCGTCGCCGCCGATCTCGCCGATCAGGACGATGAGTTCGGTGTCGGGGTCGTCCTGGAAGGCGGCCAGGCAGTCGATGTGGGTCGTGCCGATGACGGGGTCGCCGCCGATGCCGACGCAGGTGGAGAAGCCGATGTCGCGCAGCTCGTACATCAGTTGGTAGGTGAGCGTGCCGGACTTGGATACCAGGCCGATGCGGCCGGGCTTGGTGATGTCGGCCGGGATGATGCCCGCGTTGGACTGGCCGGGGGTGATCAGGCCGGGGCAGTTGGGGCCGATGACCCGGGTGCTCTTGGACTTCGCGTACGAGGTGAACGCGACGGCGTCATGGACGGGGATGCCCTCCGTGATCACGACGGCGAGTCCGATGCCCGCGTCGGCGGCCTCGACGACGGCCGCCTTGGCGAAGGCGGGCGGCACGAAGACGACGGTCGCGTCGGCACCGGTGGCGCGCATGCCGTCGGCGACCGAGCCGAACACGGGGACGGCGCGGTCGTCGAAGTCGACGGTGCGGCCCGCCTTGCGCGGGTTGACGCCGCCGACGACGTTCGTCCCGGCGGCGAGCATCCGCCGAGTGTGCTTCATGCCCTCGCCGCCGGTCATGCCCTGGACGAGGACCTTGCTCTCCTTGGTGAGGTAGATCGCCATGTCGTCGTGTCTCCTCAGGCTGTGGCGGAGGCGAGTTGGGCGGCCCGCAGCGCGGCGCCGTCCATGGTGGTGGCCTGCTGGACCAAGGGGTGGGCTCGGCCGTCGAGGATGGCACGCCCACGGGCGGCGTTGTTGCCGTCGAGGCGCACGACGAGCGGCTTGGTCAACTGGACGCTGTCCAGGGCCTGCACGATGCCGTCGGCGACCGCGTCGCACGCGGTGATGCCGCCGAAGACGTTGACGAAGACCGACTTCACGGCCGGGTCGGAGAGGATGACGGAGAGTCCGTCGGCCATGATCTGGGCCGAGGCGCCGCCGCCGATGTCGAGGAAGTTGGCGGGGCGGGCGCCGCAGCCCGCGACGACGTCGAGGGTCGACATGACGAGGCCCGCGCCGTTGCCGATGATGCCTACCTCACCGTCGAGCTTGACGTAATTGAGCCCCTTGGCCGCGGCGGCCGCCTCCAGCGCGTCGTCGTGCTCGACGCCCTCGGCGCCCCACCTGGCCTGGCGGAAGCGGGCGTTGTCGTCGAGGGTGACCTTGCCGTCGAGGGCAAGGATCTGGCCCTGTTCGGTGCGCACCAGCGGGTTGACCTCGACCAGCAGAGCGTCCTCGCGGACCAGCACCTCCCAGAGCCTTACGAGCACGTCGACGGTCTGCGGCGGCAGGCCGGCCGCCTCGGCGATCTCGCCGGCCTTCGCCGAGGTCACGCCCTCGGCCGGGTCGATGGGGATACGGGCCACGGCCTCGGGCCGGGTGGCGGCGACCTCCTCGATCTCCATGCCGCCCTCGGCGGAGGCGATGGCGAGGAAGCCGCCCGCCGCGCGGTCGAGTACGTAGGACACATAGAACTCGGTCTCGATGTTCACGGGCTGGGCCAGCATGATCTTGCCGACCGTGTGGCCCTTGATGTCCATGCCGAGGATCTGGCGCGCGGTGATCTCGGCGGCGGCCGGATCCGCGGCGATCTTCACACCGCCCGCTTTGCCCCGGCCACCGGTCTTCACCTGGGCCTTCACCACGACTCGGCCACCGAGCCTGCGTGCGATCTCGCGGGCTTCCTTCGGTGAGTCCGTCACCTCCGCCCGCGGCACCAAGATGCCGTGTTCTTCGAAAAGTTCCCTTGCCTGGTGTTCGTACAGGTCCATTCCGGCTCCTGACTCAAAAGTGCCGCACGCCCCCTGGACACCACCCACCGGATGCGGGATAACAAGGTTCATACAGTATTCGTCGACTGTATGCAATGTACCGCGAGAGCCGTTCCACCCCCCTACGAAGGGACAGGACTTCGCCATGCCCGACGACACCCAGGACGTCATTTCCGGTGGTCATCTCGTTGCCAAGGCGCTGAAGGCCGAGGGGGTCGACCGCATCTACACCTTGTGCGGCGGCCACATCATCGACATCTACGACGGCTGCGTAGACGAGGGCATCGAGGTCGTCGACGTCCGTCATGAGCAGGTCGCAGCCCATGCCGCCGACGGCTACGCCCGTCTCACCGGCAAGCCCGGATGCGCGGTCGTCACCGCGGGTCCCGGCACCACCGACGCCGTCACCGGTGTCGCCAACGCCTTCCGCGCCGAGTCACCGATGCTGCTCATCGGCGGCCAGGGCGCACTCACCCAGCACAAGATGGGGTCCCTCCAGGACCTCCCGCACGTCGACATGATGACGCCGATCACCAAGTTCGCGGCGGCCGTGCCGGACACGGCACGCGCGGCGGACATGGTGTCGATGGCGTTCCGCGAGTGCTACCACGGTGCGCCCGGGCCCTCCTTCCTGGAGATCCCGCGCGATGTGCTCGACGCCAAGGTGCCGGTGAGCAAGGCGCGTGTGCCGAAGGAGGGGGCCTACCGTGCCTCCACCCGCTCGGCCGGCGACCCCGAGGCGATCGAGAAGCTCGCCGACCTGCTGGTCCACGCCGAGAAGCCGGCCATTCTGCTCGGCAGCCAGGTGTGGACGACCCGCGGCACCGAGGCGGCCATCGAGCTCGTACGCACCCTCAACATCCCGGCCTACATGAACGGCGCCGGCCGCGGCACCCTGCCGCCCGGCGACCCGCACCACTTCCAGCTGTCACGGCGCTACGCCTTCTCCAACGCCGATGTCATCGTGATCGTCGGCACGCCCTTCGACTTCCGCATGGGCTACGGCAAGCGGCTGTCCCCGGACGCGACCGTCGTGCAGATCGACCTCGACTACCGCACCGTCGGCAAGAACCGCGACATCGACCTCGGCATCGTCGGCGACGCCGGCCTGGTGCTGAAGTCGGTCACCGAGGCCGCCTCCGGGCGCGTCAACGGCGGCGCGTCCAAGCGCAAGGAGTGGCTCGACGAGCTGCGCGCGGCCGAGCAGACCGCTTTGGAGAAGCGGCTGCCCAGCCTGAAGTCGGACGCCTCGCCCATCCACCCGTACCGGCTGGTCAGCGAGATCAACGACTTCCTCACCGACGACTCGATCTACATCGGCGACGGCGGCGACATCGTCACCTTCTCCGGTCAGGTCGTGCAGCCCAAGTCGCCGGGCCACTGGATGGACCCGGGACCGCTGGGCACGCTCGGCGTCGGGGTGCCGTTCGTGCTCGCGGCCAAGCAGGCACGGCCCGACAAGGAGGTCGTCGCACTCTTCGGCGACGGCGCGTTCTCCCTCACCGGCTGGGACTTCGAGACGCTCGTCCGCTACAACCTCCCGTTCGTCGGCATCGTCGGCAACAACTCCTCGATGAACCAGATCCGCTACGGCCAGGCCCAGAAGTACGGCCTGGAGCGCGAGCGGGTCGGCAACACCCTCGGCGACGTCCACTACGACAAGTTCGCGCAGATGCTGGGCGGTTACGGCGAGGAGGTCCGTGACCCCGCCGACATCGGCCCCGCGCTGCGGCGCGCCCGCGAGTCCGGCAAGCCGTCGCTGATCAACGTCTGGGTCGACCCGGACGCGTACGCCCCCGGAACCATGAACCAGACCATGTACAAGTGAGGAGGCCTTCATGACTGGTATGTCGACCAAGGCTCTCGAAGGCATCCGCGTCCTGGACATGACGCACGTGCAGTCCGGGCCCTCCGCGACCCAGTTGCTCGCCTGGCTCGGCGCGGATGTCGTCAAGCTGGAGGCGCCGACCGGTGACATCACGCGCAAGCAGTTGCGCGACCTCCCGGACGTCGACTCCCTCTACTTCACGATGCTCAACTGCAACAAGCGGAGCATCACCCTCAACACCAAGACCGAGCGCGGCAAGGAGATCCTCACCGAGCTGATCCGGCGTTCCGACGTCATGGTCGAGAACTTCGGACCGGGCGCGGTGGACCGCATGGGGTTCACCTGGGACCGCATCCAGGAGATCAATCCGCGTATCGTCTATGCCTCCATCAAGGGGTTCGGGGACGGTCCGTACACCAACTTCAAGGCGTACGAGGTCGTCGCTCAGGCCATGGGCGGGTCGATGTCGACCACCGGTTTCGAGGACGGGCCGCCGATGGCGACCGGAGCTCAGATCGGGGACTCGGGGACGGGTGTGCACGCCGTCGCGGGGATTCTCGCGGCGCTGTTCCAGCGCGAGAACACCGGGCGTGGGCAGCGGGTCAACGTGGCTATGCAGCACGCCGTACTCAACCTGTGCCGGGTGAAGCTGAGGGACCAGCAACGCCTGGCACATGGGCCGCTCGCTGAATATCCGAACGAGGACTTCGGCACGGAAGTTCCCCGCTCGGGAAACGCGTCCGGTGGAGGTCAGCCCGGCTGGGCGGTCAAGTGCGCGCCGGGCGGCCCCAACGACTACGTGTACGTCATCGTGCAGCCCGTCGGCTGGAAGCCGCTCAGCGAGCTCATCGGCCGGCCCGAACTGGCCGACGACCCCGAGTGGGCGACGCCGGAGGCCAGGCTGCCCAAGCTCAACAAGATGTTCCAGCTGATCGAGGAGTGGTCCTCGACCCTGCCCAAGTGGGAAGTGCTGGAGAAGCTCAACGCGCACAACATCCCGTGCGGGCCGATCCTGTCGACCAAGGAGATCATCGAGGACTCCTCGCTGGTCGCCAACGAGATGGTCGTCACCGTGCCGCACCCCGAGCGGGGCGACTTCGTCACCGTCGGCAGCCCCCTCAAGCTCTCCGACTCGCCGGTCGAGGTGAGCAGTTCTCCACTGCTCGGCCAGCACAACGAAGAGGTCTACATCGGCGAGCTCGGCCTCGGTGACGAGGAGCTGCGCCTGCTCAAGTCGAACGGAGTGATCTGACGTGATGGCCGAAGACCGCGAGCTCAGGGTGCGGACGCTCCTCGACTCCGTGCGGGCCGAGGGACGTACCGCGCTGACCGCGCCCGAGGGCAAGGTGATCGCCGACGCGTACGGGATCGCCGTACCGGGCGAGGAGCTCGCGACGGACGTCGACGAGGCGGTGGCCTACGCGGCGCGCTTCGGCGGGCCCGTGGTGATGAAGATCGTCTCGCCGGACATCCTCCACAAGACCGACGCGGGCGGCGTGATCGTCGGCGTCGACGGCGCGACGGACGTACGGGCGGCGTTCCACAAGATCGTCGACAACGCGCGGGCGTACGACGCGAAGGCCCGGATCGAGGGCGTCCAGGTGCAGGAGCTGCTCCCGCAGGGGCAGGAGGTGATCGTCGGCGCGGTCACCGACCCGACGTTCGGCAAGGTCGTCGCCTTCGGGCTCGGCGGAGTGCTCGTCGAGGTCCTCAAGGACATCACCTTCCGGCTCGCTCCCGTGAGCGCCGACGAGGCGCTGTCCATGCTGGACTCGATCCGCTCGGCGGAGATCCTGCACGGTGTGCGCGGCCAGGCGGGCGTGGACCGGTGGGCGGTCGCCGAGCAGATCCGCCGGGTGTCGCAGCTGGTCGCGGACTTCCCGGAGATCGCCGAGGTGGACCTCAACCCGGTGATCGCCACCGCCGAGGGGGCGATCGCCGCCGATATCCGCGTGATCCTCTCCGAGGCGCCCGCGAAGCAGCGCCGGCGCTACTCGCGCGAGGAGATCCTCACCTCGATGCGCCGGCTGATGCAGCCGTCGTCGGTCGCGGTCATCGGCGCCTCGAACGAGCAGGGCAAGATCGGCAATTCGGTCATGCGCAACCTCATCGACGGCGGCTTTGCCGGGGACATCCACCCGGTGAACCCCAAGGCCGATGACATTCTGGGCCGCAAGGCGTACAAGAGTGTCACGGACGTTCCCGGTGAGGTGGATGTGGCGGTCTTCGCTATCCCCGCCAAGTTCGTGGCCTCGGCCCTGGAGGAGGTGGGACGCAAGGGGATCCCCAACGCCGTCCTGATCCCCTCCGGGTTCGCGGAGACCGGTGAGCACGAGCTCCAGGACGAGATCGTGGCCATCGCCGAGCGGCACGGCATCCGGCTGCTCGGGCCGAACATCTACGGCTACTACTCGACGTGGCAGGACCTGTGCGCCACGTTCTGCACGCCGTACGACGTCAAGGGCGGGGTGGCGCTGACCTCGCAGTCCGGCGGCATCGGCATGGCGATCCTGGGCTTCGCGCGGACCACCAAGACGGGCGTGTCGGCCATCGTCGGCCTCGGCAACAAGTCGGACCTGGACGAGGACGACCTGCTGACCTGGTTCGGCGAGGACCCGCACACCGAGTGCATCGCGATGCACCTGGAGGACCTCAAGGACGGGCGGGCCTTCGTCGAGGCCGCGCAGGCGACCGTGCCGAAGAAGCCGGTCGTCGTCCTCAAGGCGGGCCGTACCGCCGCGGGCGCGAAGGCCGCCGGGTCGCACACCGGGGCCCTCGCCGGCGACGACGCCGTGTACGAGGACATCCTCAAGCAGGCCGGTGTCATCCGGGCGCCCGGGCTGAACGACATGCTCGAGTACGCGCGCGGGCTGCCGGTTCTGCCCGCTCCCAAGGGCGACAACGTCGTGATCATCACGGGGGCCGGCGGCAGCGGTGTGCTGCTCTCGGACGCCGTCACCGACAACGGCCTGTCCCTGATGGAGATCCCGCCGGACCTGGACGAGGCCTTCCGGAAGTTCATCCCGCCCTTCGGGGCGGCCGGCAACCCGGTCGACATCACGGGTGGCGAGCCGCCGTCGACGTACGAGGCGACGATCCGGCTCGGCCTGGAGGATCCGCGCATCCACGCGCTGGTCCTGGGCTACTGGCACACGATCGTCACTCCCCCGATGGTCTTCGCGGAGCTCACCGCGCGCGTGGTGGCCGAGTTCCGGGAGCGCGGCATAGAGAAGCCCGTCGTCGCGTCGCTCGCGGGTGACGTGGAGGTCGAGGAGGCCTGCCAGTACCTGTACGAGCGGGGGGTCGTGGCATACCCGTACACGACCGAGAAGCCGGTGGCCGTGCTCGGCGCAAAGTATCGCTGGGCACGGGCGGCGGGACTGTTGGGGGGCGGTTCATGAGGTGAGGCAGCGGGGGGGCGGCCGACGGTGCGCGTCGGCCGGCCCCGGGACCCGCGCGCGCACGAAAGGCATTGGACAGGGGGCGCTGGCCAGAACTTTCGACGCAAGGGGTGCAATTAACGTGACCACTACTGACGTTACGCGAGTCACCGCCTACCGGGAGGTGACCGACAAGAACGGACGCGTCTACCGACTCGGCGAGACCGACGTCGACATCATGGGGCGCAAGCGCAAGTGGATGGTGATCCTGCCCTGGGTCGGCATGATGGGCATCTCCTCCGCCGAGTACGCGTTCGCGTCCGCCGAGGACACGCTCCACACCGCGCACCACTGGGCGAGTGCGCACATCTTCTGGATGATGACGGTCTGGGTGTTCTTCCAGGCCGCCGTGGCCTTCCCGGCCGGCAAGCTGCGGGAGTCCGGCAAGCTGCCGGCCCGTTTCGCGATGATGCTGGGCGCGGCGGGAACCCTGATGGGCTACCTCTCGCTGGCCTTCGCACCACATGTCGTCGTCGCCTACATAGGCTTCAGCGTCTTCAGCGGCATGGGCGCGGGCATGGTCTACGCCACCTGCGTCAACATGGTCGGCAAGTGGTATCCGGAGCGCAAGGGCGGCAAGACCGG
Source organism: Streptomyces lanatus (assembly GCF_014655715.1). Classification (GTDB taxonomy): domain Bacteria; phylum Actinomycetota; class Actinomycetes; order Streptomycetales; family Streptomycetaceae; genus Streptomyces; species Streptomyces lanatus. The sequence goes on from NZ_BNBM01000001.1 coordinate 408,653, forward strand.
GTTTGTCAACGGCGGCTTCGCCTACGGCTCGGTGCCCTTCGTGTTCCTCTTCACCGGCTACATGGACCTCACCAACTTCCGCTGGGTGCTGGTGTCGGTCGGTCTCTTCCTCGCGCTGATGGTGGGGGCTTCCGGCTTCTTCTTCAGGGACCCGCCGAAGAACTGGTGGCCGGCCGAGGTCGACCCGCTGAACCCGCCGAAGGACCCCCGCGCGGCCCGCTCGATGCGCATGAACCCGCCGGCCGTCCACCAGTACTCCCCCAAGGAGGCCTGGCAGACGGGGCGCGTGGCCCTCATGTGGTTCTGCCTCGCGTGCACGTCCGGCGTGAACATCTTCGGTATCGCCTTCCAGGTGGACATCGGCGAGGAGGCCGGGTTCGCGGGCGGCATCGTGGCCACGGCCATGTCCCTGAAGGCGATCGTCAACGGCACCGGCCGAGGCGTCATCGGCTGGCTGTCCGACCTCTACGGCCGCAAGCGGTGCCTGATCTTCGTCTGCATCGTCCTGGGTCTCTCCCAGTACGGCATCCTCTGGTCGGCCGACGCCAAGAACCTTCCGCTGTTCCTGATCTTCTCCTCGATCTCCGGCTTCGGCGGCGGCGCCATCTTCCCGATGTTCGCGGCACTCACCGCCGACTACTTCGGCGAGAACAACAACGCGTCCAACTACGGCATGGTCTACAGCGCCAAGCTGGTCTCCGGTCTCGGAGCGGGCATGGGCTCCGTGGTCGTCGGCGCCTGGGGGCACTCCGGTGCCTTCATCCTGGCCGGCTCCATCTCGCTCTTCGCCGGCTGTGTGGCCCTGTTCCTGAGTCCACCGGGACGCGACAAGAACGCGCGCGGTATCTCCCCCAACCCCCAACCGCTCGGCGAGGACATGGCCTGACATGACGGCAGATCCGTACGCAGCGAACAGTTCGTCCGCACCAACCGACGCCGCACACCGTCCCTACCACGAGGTGACCGACTCACGAGGTCGCGTCTACCGGGTCGGCGAGACCGACCGCGACATCCTCGGCCACTCCCGCAAACTCATGGTGTATCTCCCGTGGATCGCCATGATGGCCATCAGCGTCTTCGAATACGCGTACGGCTCCGCGGAGGACACCCTGTCCCACGCGCACGGCTGGACGCAGAGCAACACCTTCTGGATCCTCAGCGTCTGGGTGTTCTTCCAGGCCGGCATCGCCTTCCCGGCGGGCTGGCTGCGCGAGAAGGGCATCCTGACGGCCCGTTCCGCGATGTACATCGGCTCCGGCATGTGTCTGCTGGGGTTCCTCGCCCTGTCGCATCTCGACAACGTCTGGCTGGCGATCCTCGGCTTCGGCGTCATCGGCGGCATCGGCGCCGGCTTGGTCTACGCGACCTGCATCAACATGGTCGGCAAATGGTTCCCCGAGCGGCGCGGCGCCAGGACCGGGTTCGTCAATGGCGGGTTCGCGTACGGATCGCTGCCGTTCATCTTCATCTTCAACTACGGGTTCGACACCGCGAACTACCACCGGGTGCTGGACCTGATCGGCTGCTACATCATGATCGTCGTCTTCGGATGCGCGTTCTTCTTCAAGGATCCGCCGAAGAACTGGTGGCCCGCGGACATCGATCCGCTGTCGTACGCGGGCAGTCAGAAGAGCGCGGCGAGCCTGGCGAAGAACCCTCCGGCGGTGAAGCAGTACACGCCACGGGAGGCCATCAGGACGGGCATGCTGCCCCTGATGTGGCTGTCCGTAGTGCTGACCGCCGGGGTGTCGATCTTCGGCATCTCCTTCCAGGTCGACTACGCCAAGGAGGTGGGCTTCGGCCCGCTGGTCGCGGCGTCGTCGATGGGTGTGATGGCGGTGATCAACGGCGTCGGCCGCGGCGTCGTGGGCTGGCTGTCGGACCGATGGGGCCGTAAGTCGACCCTGGTGTTCGTGATCGTCGTGCTGGGTCTCGCCCAGTTCGGTGTGATCTGGGCCGGTGATCTCAGGAGCGAGTGGCTGTTCCTGTTCTTCGCGTTCCTCTCCGGGTTCGGCGGCGGCGCCTTCTACCCGTTGTTCGCGGCGCTCACCCCGGACTATTTCGGGGAGAACTTCAACGCGACCAACTACGGCCTCGTCTACAGCGGCAAGCTGATCAGCGGCCTGTTCGGCGGCGGTCTGGGCTCCATGGTCGTCGCGGCCTGGGGCTACGACGGCGCCTACGCACTGGCCGGCGGCGTGTCGATCGTGGCGGCGGCGATCGCGTTGCTGCTGCGTCAGCCCGGGCGGACGGCGACGCCACATCCGGCAGGTTGAATGGTCGCGAACATGAGGAGGCCCTCCCCGACCCGGGGAGGGCCTCCTCATTTCGTTACGACCGTCAGCACTTCTCCCGCAGCGAGTGCAGGTGTGCGCTGGAGCGGCGGGCGAACGTGAACGACTCGCTCGGGTTGTCGTGCTCCGCCTGCCAGTGGTGGGCGAATCGCTGTCCGCGCAGTCTGGTCACGGCGGAGATGAACCGCTTGTAGTCGATGTCGCCGTCACCGACGTCGACCATGTCGTAGCCGTACTGGTTGGCCGGGTCGCTCACACCGTCCTTGACGTGGAAGAGCGGGTAGCGGTGGGGCTGCTTCAGCACGTAGTCCAGCGGTTCGAAGGGAGCCGCTGATCCGTCGGGGCGCTTCGAGAAGCGGAACTGGCCCGAGTACGCCCAGAAGATGTCCATCTCCAGGAAGACGAGGTCCGGGTCGGTCTCGGCGAGCAGTACGTCGTAGAGGCGGACCTTGGGGTTGTCGGTGGCGAAGGAGAACTCCTCGGAGTGGTTGTGCTGGTAGAACTTCATGCCGCGTGCCCTGGCCGCCGCGCCATAGGTGTTGAACTCCTCGGCGGCACGCTTCCAGGCATCGACGGTGGAGCCGTAGCGGAACGGCCCGGACGCGGTGCCTATGTGCTTCAGACCGAGGGCCTGGGCGTCGTCCAGGACCTTGGTGAGGTTCTGGGCGAATGTGTAGGCGTTCGGGTCGTCCGAGTAGTAGCCGACGTGGCTGCCGATCGGGTTCAGGCCGTGGTTCCTGGCCAGCCGCTTGAGCTGGGCGAGGGTGATCGGGCCGGCCGAGCCCTGGGTGTATCCGGCGAACTCCACCTCGTCGTAGCCGTACTTCTCCAGTTCGGCGAAGACGGGCGCGAAGCCGAGCGTGGAGACCTTGTCGCGCAGGCTGTAGAGCTGGATGCCGAGGCGCCCGGGCGGCAGGACCGGCCGGCCACGGCCACCGCCGTGGGAGGCCGCGGCGGGAGCGGGCACGGCGGTCGCCGGTGCGGTGGCGGCGCCCAGCAGGGCGGCGGCCGTAGTGCCCGCGGCCACGCCGAGCATGCCTCGTCTGCTGAGGCGGTGGGTGAGTTCGGGATCGGTCTGGGAAAAGCGGCTCATGCCTGGAACTCCTTGGGATCGAAGGCCGTTGTCAGTGGTGAGTGCTTCACTGGGGACCAGTCGGGAGAGACGGGCCGGTGGGGCCCCTCAGCCGAGACCGGCGAGTTGGAGCAGGAGTGACTTCACATCGGTGGCCGCGACGCGGTCGCCGACAGCGCGGGGGGTGGAGCAGATGAGGAGCGGACCTTCGTCGTCGCTCGCAGGGAGGCGGCCGTGGCTGCCGCGAATAGGTGACGGATCCAGGGGCACGACCGCCATGCGATAACGCATGCCGAGTTTTTTGCGCGCGAGCGCGGTCGCGGCCTTGACCTTGACGTACGGGTCGAGAGGATCCATGAAGAGTTCGACCGGGTCGTAGCCGGGTTTGCGATGGATCTCGACGAGCCGTGCGAAGTCGGGCGCGTGAGCGTCGTCGAGCCAGTAGTAGTACGTGAACCAGGCGTCGGGCTCCGCGAGGGCGACGAGTTCGCCGGAGCGCGGATGGTCGAGATGGTGGGTCTTCTTACCCTCGTCGTCGAGGAGTCGCTCGATGCCGGGCAGTCCTTCGAGTGCGGCTCGGGTCGCGTCGAGGTCTTCCGGCCGGCGCACATAGACATGGGCGATCTGGTGATCGGCGACAGCGAAGGCGCGTGACGCCATCGGGTCCAGGTACTCCATGCCGTCCTGGGTGTGCACTTCGAGCAGTCCCGCGCGCCGCAGGGCGCGGTTGATGTCCACGGGCCGGTCCGCACGGGTGATGCCGTACTCGGAGAGCACCACCACGGTTCGGCCCTCCGCTCGGGCCTCGTCCAGGAGCGGAGCCATGGCCGCGTCCAGGTCTGCGGCCGCCTTCAGCGAGCGCGGGTCGTCGGGGCCGAAGCGCTGCAGGTCGTAGTCGAGATGAGGGAGGTAACAGAGCGTCAGGTCGGGGTGTCGGGTGCGGTTGATGTGGCGGGTCGCGTCGATGATCCAGCGGCTGGAGACGAGGTCCGCGCCCGGGCCCCAGAAGTGGAAGAGCGGGAAGGTGCCCAGTTTCTCGGTGAGTTCGTCGTGCAGGGCGGGCGGCCGTGTGTAGCAGTCGGGTTCCTTGCGGCCGTCGGAGTAGTAGATCGGACGGGGGGTGACAGTGATGTCGGTGTCGGCGCCCATGGCGTACCACCAGCAGATATTGGCGACCGTGTAGCCGGGGTGGGCGCGGCGGGCGGCGTCCCAGAGTTTGTCGCCGACCACCAGGCCGTTGTGCTGGCGCCACAGGAGTACGTCGCCGAGGTCGCGGAAGTACCAGCCGTTGCCGACGATGCCGTGCTCCGACGGGTGGGTGCCGGTGAGGAAGGTCGACTGGGCGGCGCAGGTGACGGCGGGCAGGACCGTGCCTAGGTGGGCCTGTGAGCCGGATTGGGCGAGCGTCTTGAGGTGGGGCATGTGGTCGAGGAGACGGGGGGTGAGGCCGACGACGTCCAGGACCAGGAGGGGGTTGGGGCGGCTTGCGACGGTGGCCTCCGTTCGGGGCGCCGGGCGTGTGGCCGCGTCCTCCGGGGCTGCCGGTTGTGGTGGCTCGGTCATGGCAGCTCCTTCAGGCCGAGGTCGGTCAACAGGTCGCGGGCGAGGGTGAGTTCGGCGGCGATGCCGTCGGCGAGCTGGCTTCGGGCGCGCGGGCGCAACTCGGCGGGGAGGGCCTGCCAGGTGTAGGTCTCGACCTCCAGGTGCCGGGTCAGCGGGTGCGGGCCGCCTACGAGCCGGGCCAGTGCGCCCTTCAGGACATCGAGCGTGGAGGTGAGAGGTGCGGCGGGGGCCGCGTGGAGGGGGACGTGGAAGTGGGCGCGCCACGGGGAGGCGTCGGGGAGAGCCTCGCCGTTGAGTGCCTGGCCCAGGTCGTCGGTGCCGCGCAGGCCGGCGGCGGTGGAGGTGCGTGTCTGGTGCAGGAAGCGGGGCTCGTCGAAGGCGGCGAGGGCCTCGCGGACATCGGGGAGGTGTGGGTGTTCGGCGTGCAGTGCGGCCGACAGCTGGGATTTGACGACAGGGACGCGGGCTGCGGTGAGTGCGTCCAGGGCGGTGTGCGGATCTTCGAAGGAGGTGGCGAGGTGACAGGTGTCGACACAGATGCCGATGCGGTCGTGGCCGATCGCGGTGAGGGGGGCGATGGCGTCGTCCGTGGTCTCGACGATGCAGCCGGGTTCGGGTTCGAGGCCGACGCGGATGTCGCGGCCGGTCAACTCCTGCAGGGCGTCGAGGCGTTCGGCGAGGGTGAGCAGGGCGGTACGGGTGGTCCGCGCGCGGCGCTCGTCATAGGCGGTGCGCCAGGCCAGGGGCAGCGTGGAGATGCTGCCCTCGGTGACATCGTCGGGAAGGAGGCCGGCGAGGACGCGGGCCAGGGCGGTGGTGTGGTCGAGGCGTTCGGGGTCGGCCCAGTCCGGCTTGTAGACGCGGTACTTGACCTCTTCGGCACCGAACCCTTCATACGGGAAGCCGTTGAGGGTGACGACCTCGAGCCCGCGTCGGTCGAGTTCGGTGCGCAGGCCGCGCAGGGCGGACGGGTCGGTGACGAGGGCGTGGGCGGCGTCCTTGGCGAGCCACAGGCCGATGCCGAGACGGTCACGGCCGAGGCGTCGGCGCACCGGCTCGCAGTGGTCGCGGAGTTGGGCGAGGACTCCGTCGAGGGTCTCGGCCGGGTGGACGTTGGTGCAGTAGGCGAGGTGGACGGTGGAGCCGTCGGGGTGGCGGAAGCGCATCGCTCACGCCCCCGGGGCCGCGGTCGGCTGGTGCCGCTCGTCAGGTGTGCCCGTCGATCCATCGTCGGGCATCTTCGGGGCGCCCCGAAGAATGGAGTTGCCCTCGTGGGTCGCGTCAGTGGTGGCCACGTCGAGGTTGAGGCGGCCGCTGAGTCCGTAGAAGGCGACGGGGTTGCGCCACAGGACCCGGTCCACGTCGTCCTCGCCGAACCCCTCGGCCAGCATCAGGTCGGCGACCTTGCGGGTCTTCAGGGGGTCGCTCCTGCCCCAGTCGGCGGCGGAGTTCACCAGCACCTGCTCGGGCCCGTACTCGCGGAGGATGGCGACCATCCGTTCTTCGTCCATCTTGGTGTCGGGATAGACGGAGAAGCCGAGCCAGCAGCCGCTGTCCTTGGCCTCCTTGACCGTCGTCTCGTTGAGGTGGTCGACCAGGACGTGGTCCGACGGCAGCGCGGATTCCCGGACGACGTCGAGGGTGCGGCGCAGGCCCGCCAGCTTGTCGCGGTGAGGGGTGTGGACGAGTGCGGGCAGTTCGTGGTCGGCGGCGAGTTGGAGCTGGGCGGCGAGGGCGGTGTCCTCGGCGGGGGTCATCGAGTCATAGCCGATCTCGCCGACGGCGACGACCTGGTCCTTGACGAGATAGCGGGGCAGTTCTTCGAGGACGGGGACGCAGCGCGGGTCGTTCGCCTCCTTGGGGTTGAGGGCGAGGGTGCAGTGGTGGGCGATGCCGTGCTGCGCGGCGCGGAAGGGCTCCCAGCCGAGGAGGGAGTCGAAGTAGTCGAGGAAGGAGGCGGGAGAGGTGCGGGGCTGGCCGAGCCAGAAGGAGGGCTCGACGACGGCACGGACGCCGGCGGCGTGCATCGCCTCGTAGTCGTCGGTGGTGCGCGACGTCATATGGATGTGGGGGTCGAAGAGGCGCATCAGGACTCCTTGCCGTCGGTGCCGCGGCTGCCGTGGTCGGCGGCGGGCGCGGGTGGGGTGGCCGTGGGGTCGGTCAGGGTCAGGACGCGGTGCAGGTCTTCGGGCACGGGACGGTTCGCGGCGGTGCGTTCGGCGGCGTAGTCGCCGAGCATGCGGGCGAGTTCGACGTCGCGGTGGGCGCGGCGGTCCAAGTCGGCGACGGTGTCCACGGGCACACCGGTGAACAGGCACTTCAGTACGGCGTGCCGCCACTGGTGGGAGTCGAGGTGCCGGGCCGCGTAGGGGCCGACGGCCGCGGCGAGGAGACGGGTGTCGTTGGTGCGCAGCGCGTCCTCGACGAGCGGGAGGGCCTCGGGGCCGGGCACGAGATGGGGCAGCGCGTGCAGGACGGCGCGGCGTTCGGCGGCGGTGCCCTGGAAGTAGACCCGGGTGAGGGCGTCCGCGTCGGCGCGGGCCGCGTGCAGGATCAGGACGCGGGCGGCGTCGGCGTGGTCCGGGCCGCAGCGACGGCCGGCCTCGGCGATGCGCAACTCCCAGACGGAGATGGGGCCGTGGGTGCCGGGGTGCGAGACGGCCTCGTCGAGGGCTCGGTGCAGCCAGGTGCGGGCGGTTGGGGCCAGGTGGGTGGTGAGGTGGGCGCGGAGGGAGGTGGGCGGGGTGAGGGCAAGGGGTGGGCCCGGGGTGACCGGCGGGGGCGAGGCCTTTGCTCGGCCTTCGGTGTCTCCTCCCCTGCCCTCGACGACGGGGTCGGCTCGGAGCTCCGTGCCGGGTCGGCGGTCGGTGCCGGCTTGCGCACCGGAGCTTGCTCTGCCCGAGGTGTGGGCTCTGTCGTCGGCGTGGGCTCTGTCGCCGGGGGTGTCCCGGCTGTCAGCAGCCGTTGGGGCATCGGCGCCGGTGCGGTCCTCGGAGCCTGCTCGGTTCTCCGTGGGCGCTTGGCTGTCCGTGGCCGCGCCCGGGGTGGCCGGGCTGGTGCGGGGGTGGGTCATGAGGTGCTCCCTTCGGGGGTGGCGGAGGGATCGCCATGGGGTGGGACGAGTACAGGTGATCTGGTGGCCGTGGCCTCGGCGGTGCGGAGGAACGGGAGGGAGTGAGCGGCGAAGTGGGGGCCCGCGTGGGAGTGGCGGGGAAGTTCGACGACGGTCAGGCCCTGGTAGCCGGAGGCGGCAAGCGCGGCGAGAACGGGTGGGAAGTCGATCTCGCCATCGCCGAAGGGGAGGTGTTCATGGACGCCGCGGCTCATGTCCTCGATCTGGACGTGGCGCAGCCAGGGAGCGGCGGCGCGTATGCAGTCGGCGGGAGAGAGGGGTTCGAGGCACTGGCAGTGGCCGATGTCGAGAGTGAGGCCGAGGTGTTCCGGGTCGCCGAGGGTGCGGCGGAGTCGGTGGAAGTCGGCGAGGGTGGCGAGGAGGTGGCCGGGTTCGGGTTCGACGGCGAGGGGGATGCCGGCGGTGGTGGCGGCGTCCAGGACCGGGGTGAGCGCGTCGGTCAGGCGGTGCCAGGCGGTGCTGGGGTCCGTTCCGGGTGGTGTGATTCCGCTGAAGCAGTGGACGGCGTGAGCACCGAGGTCGGTTGCCACACGGACGGCGCGGATCAGCAGGTCGACGCGGCGGGCGCGGTCGTCCGGGTCGGGGTCCAGCAGGGAAGGGCCGTGCTTGCGGCGCGGGTCGAGCACATAGCGGGCGCCCGTCTCCACCGTGACGTCCAGACCGAGCGCGTCCAGCCGCTGTGCGAGCCGTGCGGTGCGGGCGCCGAGGTCCGGGGCGAGTGGGTCGAGGTGCATGTGGTCGAGGGTCAGGCCTACGCCGTCGTAGCCGAGGTCGGCGAGCAGGGTGAGGGCGTCGTCGAGGCGGAGGTCGGCGAGGCCGTTGGTGCCGTAGCCGAAGCGGAGGGGAGTCTGGGGAGTCACGGCGGGCGTACGCGCGTCAAGGGCGGGCTCAACGCTCGTGCCGGGGAGGCTGCCGTCGCCTCGCTGGGCCTCTGCGGTGTGCCCCGGGATCGTCGTCGTTCGGCTCATGTGACGCTCACCTTTCTTCCGAACCGTCTGCCGAGCGGGGCGAGTCCCGCGATGACCAGGGCGGTGAGGCCGGCTCCGGATCGGGCGGACAGTGCGGCCTGGAGCGGGATCGTGGCGCGGATGCCGCCGCCGACGGCTCGTTGGGTGAGCGGAGGGGAGGGGTTGAGGGTGGCGTGGAAGTAGGGGCGGGCGGCGGTCGCGGCGTAGGCGGCGGCGAGGGCTGTGGTCAGCGCGCGGGCGGGCGGCCAGGCGTGGCTGGTTCGCTGGGCGCAGGTGGGCGGCGAGGGTGGGGTGGCCCGCGAGGCGTGGCCGGGCCCAGGTCGTCGGCCGCGAGCGGCGGCCTTGGGCTCGGCGGTGGCAGGGAGAGGGACCGACATGATTGGTCGGCCGGGAGCGGCCGCCTCCGGCTGGACGGCGCCCGCGCCGGTGTCCGAGGTCCGGTCCGGTGGGAAGCCGGTGGGGCGGTGGGCCAGCAGGCCGCTCAGCAGGGCCGTCGCGGTCAGGGCCGTGAGCGGTGCCAGGGGTGAACCGCCCTGCGTCTCCTGGCGGGACACGACGGTGACCGCGAGCGTGTGGGTGCCGAGCAGGGCGGCTGACGGGAGGGCGGCGCGGGTGTGGCCGGAGGTGGCCGCGGCGCCGAGGAGGAGGTCCAGGGCACGGGCCGTGGCCATGGCCGCGGGACCGGAGGGGGTGTGCTTGAGGGCGAGGTCGTAGGCCCAGACGGTGGCCGCGAGGGGCGCGGCGACGGTGAGGGCGGGGCGGCCGGCGCGGGCGGCGAGGGCCAGGCCGGCCCCCGTCAGGGCGCAGGCCGCGGTGAGGGCGGCTGTGGGGTGGATGCGGCCGGACGGGAGGGGACGGTGGGGGCGTTCGGCGGCGTCCTCCGCGCGGTCCGCCCAGTCGTTGAGGGCCATGCCGGCCTCGTAGAGACAGAGGGAGGAGCCGATGGCGAGCAGCGTGCGGGAGTTGGGCCGGGCCCCGGCGGCGACGGCGCCGGTCAGGGCGTCGCCGGGGACGGTGAACAGGGCGGGAAGCCTGAGCAGTTCGGCCCAGGCACGTCTACGGCTCACGACCGCTCCCCGGCAGCGGACTCGCGCGACTCGGCATCTTGGGCAGCGGCCTCCCCGGAGGACCCACGGTCACGGGTGCCCTGGGCGGCAGCCTCCCCAGCGGACTCGCGATGCGCCGCGCCCCGGTCGGGGTCAGCGTCCCCAGCCGTCCCACCCGGCGCCGCAGCGCCATCGTCATCGTCAGCCCTGTGGTGACCGGCGCTCCGAGCGGCGGCCTGCGGACTGGACTCCCGGTGACCCACGACCCGAGCGACAGCCTCCGCAGCCGCCCCACTCGGGCAGAGGCCCCGAGCGCCGGCCTCCTCGCCGGTCCCGCCGCCGCGCCCAACTCCCCGGACGGCAGACTCACGGCCACCGGAACCCCGGACAGCACCCCCACCAGCGGACTCCCCCGGCCCGGCACCGCCCTCGAAGCCTCCGCGGCCACCCCCACCCCGAACAGCACCTCCCACATCCGCACCGCCACGCCCCGCACCCAACTCAGCGCTCTCCCCCGCAGCCGTCGTACCCCGCGCGCCCCCGCCACCCCCCACCGTCCGAAGCCGCACCCCCAGCCCCAGCAACGCGGCGTACTGCTCCCCCAAGCTCGCGGGCCCCTCCCCCACCGGGTCCTTGAAGTAGAAGCCGAGTTCGGAGAGCGGGCCGCGAAGGCCGGCCTCGTGGGCGCGGGTCGTGAGGCGGGCCAGGTCCAGTACCAGGGGGGCCGCGAGGGATGAGTCGCAGCCCTGCCAGATGGTCTGGAGGATCATGCGGGTGCCGAGGAAGCCGTCGAAGGCGATGTGGTCCCAGGCGGTCTTCCAGTCGCCGAGGGCGGGGACGTCGTCGATGTGGACCTCGCCCTCGGGGACGGTGCCGAGGGTGTCGGCGAGGACGCGTTCCTTGCCGGCGTTCTTCGCCGCGGCGGCGGCCGGGTCGGCGAGGGCGGCGCCGTCGCCGCCGCCCAGCAGGTTGGTGCCGGACCAGGCCCGGACTCGTAGCGCCCGTTGCGCGAACATCGGGCCCAGCGCCGCCCTCAGCAGGGTCTGGCCGGTCTTGCCGTCCCGGCCGGCGTAGGGGAGGCCGCTGAGCGAGGCCTCTCGGGCGGCGGCCGGGTGGTGCATGCCCTCGGACGGGGTGAAGTTGACGTACGGGCACCCTGCTCGCAGGGCTGCCAGGGCGTACAGGGTGCTCGCCGGGAGTGGAGCGTCGGGTCCCGCCGAGGCCGCTTCCGTGGAGGCGACGTTCACCACGACGGCCCGCGACAACTCGTGGCGGCGAACGAAGTCGCGTATGTCGTCGGCGAAGGCGCGGATCAGTTCCGCCTCGCTTCTCGTGTCCCCCGACGTGGGGCCGCCCGGCCTGATCTCCCGGTCGGCGGCGGCCAGTTCCGCGGCTACCGCGGTGGCCACGCCCGGTGGGAGGACACCGCCTGCCGTCAGGGTCTCGGCGCGTTTGGGCAGGGGGCAGTCGAGGGTGTCGTGGCCGCCGAAGACGAGGTCGGAGAGGGCCGGCAGGCCGCTGTCCGTGAACGCCGAGGTCTCGGTCAGCATGCCGGTGGGCGGGTGCAGGCCCGCCGTGATGGCGGCGCACCCCGTGACGACCGTGGTGGCGACGGAGCCCCGGGCTCCGATCAGCCACACGCCCACACGCGGTCGGGAGAGGGACGCGGACATGGGCAGCCTCCTGGTCGTCCTGGTCGTGCACGAACCGAAAAAGAGAGGGAGACGGCGGGCGGGGGTCCGGCGTCCCCCGCCCGCCGCCGTTCGGTTACCCGGTGACGGGCAGTTCCTTCAACTGGATGTTGCGGAAGGAGACCTGGTCGTCGGCGCCATGGTTCTGCAGGCCGATGTAGCCGTCGGTCAGGCTCCGCTCGGGGTCCTTGTTGGTGAAGTCGTTGATCTTGACTCCGTTGAGGAACACCTGGAGGCGTTCGCCCTGGACCTTGATCTCGTAGGAATTCCACTGGCCGGGCGGCCGCAGAACCCGGTCACGGGCCCTGATGTCCGCCGACTTGAAGGAGTAGACCGAGCCCGTGGTGCGGTCGGGTGCGTCCGTGGCGTCGATCTGGATCTCGTAGCCCTTGTTCACCGCGGACCAGGGGTCGTCGGAGGCCGGGAAGCCCACGAAGATCCCGGAGTTGTCGTCGCCCTGCATCTTCCAGTCGAGCTTGAGCGAGTACGACTTCAGCTCCTTGGCCTGGTACCAGAGCAGGCCCATGCCGCCCTCGGTCTCCAGCGTGCCGTCCTTGACGTTGAACTTGCCGGGCCCGGCCTGCTTCCAGCCGTCCAGGGTCTGGCCGTTGAAGATCTTCCGGTAGCCCGTGCTCGGCTTGCAGTCCGCCTTGACCTGGCCGGTGGCGTATTGCATACCGCCGAGCAGGTGGGCGCGGAAGGCTTCCTCGGCGTAGGACTCCTTGGTGTGGCCGCCGCCGGTGTAGAAGGACCGGCCGCCGCCGTAGCTCTGGCACCAGGCGATCGGGTGGTCGCCCTTCATGTTCCCGCCCTGGTAGGTGGTCTCGTCCAGGGTGGCGAGGACCTTGGCCTGCGCTCGCGGGTTGGTGCGGTAGTTGTACCACTCGTCGGTGCGCTCCCAGGCGTCGCCGAGGTGCGCGGTGGACGGGTGGTCGTGGTCCTCGACGCGGACGGTGGCCTTCTGGATGGCCGGGTGCGAGTCGAAGTAGGCGCCGACGAGGCCGCCGTAGAACGCCCAGTCGTACTCGGTGTCGGCCGCGGCGTGGATGCCCATGTAGCCACCGCCGCCCGCCACGTAGTTCTCGAACGCCTTCTGCTGCTCGGCGTTGAGGACATCACCCGTCGTGGACAGGAACGCCACCGCGTCGTACTTGGCGAGGTTGGTCGTGGTGAACTGCTTGGCCTCCTCGGTCGCGTCGACCGTGATGCCGGCCGGGCCGCCGAGCTCCTTCAGGGCCGCGATGCCGGCCGGGATGGAGTCGTGCCGGAAGCCGGCGGTCTTGGAGAAGACCAGGACCTTCTTGCCGCCCCTGAACGGCTCCTTGGAGAACTCGAAGTCGTCCACGTCGTACAGCGCGCCGTCGCCGCCCTTGAAGACCAGGTAGATCTCCGTGGTGCCCTTGGGCAGCGCCCGCAGGGGCACGTCGACGTTCTGGAAGGTCTCCCAGCCGCCGGTCGGCGGGATGTACGCCGAGCCGTGCAGCGGTCCGTCGGGTGAGCCGGTGCGCAGTTCGATGAAGCCGCCCGCGCCGCCGGAGGAGGCCCGTACGGTCATCTTCTTCTGGCCGTCGAACCGGTAGGGGGTGAAGGCGATCCAGTCGCCGTCGTTGATGTCGCCGACGGTCTTGCCGCCGTTGGCGCCGGTCTTGTCGATGACGGAGATGCCCGACTGGGTGGTGAAGTGCTCGCCCTGGCGGTGCAGCGGCTGGAGCACGGTGCGGGCGGTGCCGGTCAGCGCCTCCTGGCCGTTGGCCCCGCCGTCGGTGTAACTGGCGCCGACGACGCCGTAGATGTTGGCGTTGGGGTCGTGGCCGCCGTCACCGGCGGGCGGTGTCAGGGTGCCCTCGCAGCCCATCTCGCTGGTCAGCTCGTGGGCGTGGGAGTCGTGGCCGAGGCTGTAGGCGACCTTGACCTTGGAGCAGTCGATGGTCTCCTCGGGGTCGGTGACGGTCACCTTGAAGGGGACGGGCTTGCCGAATTCGGCGAGCGCCCCGTTGCCCGGGATGTCGATCTTCACCTTGGGTTCGGTGTTGCCGACGACGATCCGGACGCTGGCGTTGCCGGTGTGGCCCTCGGCGTCCTTGGCGGTGAAGGTGGCGCTGTAGGTGCCGATCTTCCGGTACTTGTGGGTGGGGTTGAGGCCCTCGCCCTTGGTGCCGTCGCCGAAGTCCCAGCTGTAGGTGAGGTCCGGGGAGTCGGCGTCCTTGGCGGAGGCGGTGAACTTGACGCTCAGTCCTGCCGCGCCGGATGTCTTGTCGGCGGTCACCTCGGCGATCGGGGAGAAGCCGTCCTCGGCGTTCTCGATCCGGTAGAGCGCGGAGTGCTCGTCGCCCTGGAACCAGGAGATGCCGTAGTCGAGGACGTAGAGCGCGCCGTCGGGGCCGAACTCCATGTCCATGATCTGGGTGCCGGTCCACGGGAAGTCGTTGATCTTCGCGACGGTGCCGTCGGCGTTCTGCTCGATCCGCTTGATCCAGCGGCGGCCGAACTCACCGGCGAAGAAGTCGCCGTCGTAGGACTCGGGGAACTTCACCTTGGAGTCGAGGTCGGGGTCGTAGCGGTAGACCGGGCCGCCCATCGGGGACTCGGATCCGCTGCCGAACTCGGGCACGGAGCCGCCGTCGTACGGGATCCAGGCGGCCTGCGCGGGCGGCAGGTCGGTGAGGCCCGTGTTGTACTTCGAGGTGTTCTTCGGGGCGGCGCAGTCGAACTTCGCGCCGGAGGTGCCGGTGGCGAAGTCGTAGTCGACGTAGGCGTCGTTGTTGCCGGTGCAGAACGGCCAGCCGAAGTTGGCGGCCTTGGTGACCTTGGCGAACTCGACCTGCCCGCCCGGGCCGCGGGTGGGGCTGGCGGCGCCGGCGTCGGGGCCGTAGTCGCCGACGTAGACGATGCCGGTCTTGTCGTCGACGCTCATCCGGAACGGGTTGCGGAAGCCCATTGCGTAGATCTCGGGGCGGGTCTTCTCGGTGCCCGGGGCGAAGAGGTTGCCCTCCGGGACGGTGTACGAGCCGTCCTCGGCGACCTTGATACGGAGGATCTTGCCGCGCAGGTCATTGGTGTTGCCGGCGCTGCGGCGGGCGTCGAAGGCGGGGTTGCGGCCCTCGCGGACGTCGATCGGCGTGTAGCCGTCGGAGGCGAAGGGGTTGGTGTCGTCGCCGGTCGACAGATACAGGTTGCCGGCCGCGTCGAAGTCGATGTCGCCGCCGACGTGGCAGCAGGTGCCGCGGGAGGCCGCGACGTCGATGACCTTCTTCTCGCTGGCGATGTTCAGCGTGCCGTTGGCGTTGAGGGTGAAGCGGGAGAGGCGGTTGACGCCGTCGAACTTCTTGAAGTCGTCGGCGGTGCCGGTCTCCGGGGCGTCGCCCTCGGGGGTGTCCAGCGGCGGGGCGTAGTAGAGGTAGATCGCCCGGTTGTTCTTGAAGTCCGGGTCGATGCCTACGCCTTGGAGGCCCTCTTCGTCGTGGTTGTAGACGTCGAGCCGTCCGGCGATCTTGGTGACGCCGCCCTGGTCGGTGAGGCGCAGTGTGCCGTCGCGCGAGGTGTGCAGGACGCTGCGGTCGGGGAGTACGGCGAGCGACATGGGCTCGCCCATCTCGGGTTCGCCCTTGGCGAGCGGTACCTGCTGGAACTGGCCTTCGGCGGCTGCCGGTTCGGCCTGCTCCGGGTTGGCGCCGGCGACGGTCGCCGGGGCGCCCACGGCCAGCAGCAGGCCGGTGAACAGGGCGAGGGAGGTGCGAAGCCTGGGACGTCTTGGGGTGCCGGTGCTTCGAGGTCTTGTTCTGTGCACGAGGTCCCTCCGGGAACGGGGTGGGCCGTACGGGGTGGGTGCGTAGACGTGCGGTGCGGGCGCCGGGGTGCGCCGTCACCCCGGAGGTGGCTGTGCATGAACACTTCCGTGTGCCATGGGCACTTCTGCGTGTGTCCTGAACACTTCAGGGACGGTAACCGCGTCCGTCCGGGGCGAACACCCCTTGCGTCAGGATCTGTTGAACTTTTTCCCATCACAGGACAAAGCGGGATCCGCGCAGGTCGGAGGGGGGACCGGCGGTACTGCCGGTCCCCGTCCCCGACCTGCGCCGGGGGCCTGGTTCAGCTGTTGAACGCGGCGTCGAAGGATGCGCTGGGCGGCTCGAAGTCGTATGCCTTCAGACTCCTGAGCGCCTCTGGTGCGCCCTGGAGCCGGTCCATGCCCGCGTCCTCCCACTCCACGGAGATGGGCCCCTTGTAGTCGATGGAGCGCAGCATCCGGAACACGTCCTCCCAGGGGACGTCCCCGTGCCCGGCCGACACGAAGTCCCAGCCCCGGCGCGGGTCGCCCCAGGGAAGGTGCGAGCCGAGGCGGCCATTGCGGCCGTCGAGGCGTTTGCGGGCCTCCTTGCAGTCGACGTGGTAGATGCGGTCACGGAAGTCCCACAGGAACCCGACCGGGTCGAGGTCCTGCCACACGAAGTGCGAGGGGTCGAAGTTGAGCCCGAAGGCGGGGCGGCCCCCGACGGCCTCGAGGGCACGCCAGGTCGTCCAGTAGTCGTACGCGATCTCGCTCGGGTGGACCTCGTGGGCGAACCGCACGCCCTCCTCGTCGAAGACGTCGAGGATCGGGTTCCAGCGCTCGGCGAAGTCCTCGTAGCCGCGCTCGATCATCGACTCGGGCGCGGGCGGGAACATGGCGACGAGGTGCCAGATGGCCGACCCGGTGAAGCCGATCACGGTGTCTACGCCGAGGGCGGCGGCGGCACGCGCGGTGTCCTTCATACGGGACGCGGCGCGCTGCCGGACCCCCTCCGGATCGCCGTCCCCCCACACCTCGCCCGGCAGGATGGCCTGGTGCCGCTCGTCGATGATGGCGTCACAGACGGCCTGGCCGACCAGGTGGTTGGAGATGGCCCAGCACTTGAGGCCGTACTTGTCGAGGAGCTGATGCCTCGACTCCACATAGGACGGGTCGCTCAGCGCCTTGTCGACCTCGAAGTGGTCGCCCCAGCAGGCGAGTTCGAGGCCGTCGTAGCCGAAGTCGCGGGCGAGGCGGCAGACCTCCTCCAGCGGCAGGTCGGCCCACTGGCCGGTGAAGAGCGTGAATTGACGCGGCATTCTCCTGAACCCTCCTCAGACGGCGATGGGCGTGTAGACGGAGTTCTTCTCGGCGCTCTCCTCCACCGCCGCGAGCACGCGCTGCACCTGCAGCCCGTCGGCGAAGGACGGTTCGGGCTGCCGGCCCTCGGCGATGGCGTGGACGAGGTCGCGGGCCTGGTGGACGAAGGTGTGCTCGTAGCCGAGGCCGTGGCCCGGCGGCCACCAGGCGTCCAGGTAGGGGTGGTCGGGTTCGGTGACGAGGATGCGGCGGAAGCCGGCGTGCGCGCCGGGTTCCCTGCCGTCGTGGTAGGAGAGCTCGTTGAGCCGTTCCAGGTCGAACGCGATGGAGCCGAGCTCGCCGTTGAGCTCGATGCGCAGGGCGTTCTTGCGGCCGGTGGCATAGCGGGTGGCCTCGAAGGAGGCGAGGGCGCCGGACGGGAAGCGGCCGGTGAACACGGCGGCGTCGTCGACGGTGACCTGGCCGGTGCCGTTTGCGGAGACGGCGGACAGTCCGCTGGTGGGTCCGCCGGGCAGCGGCCGTTCCTTGACGAACGTCTCCATCAGCGCGGACACCCCGACGAGCTGCTCCCCCGCGAGGTACTGCGCCAGGTCGATGATGTGCGCGCCCAGATCACCGAGCGAGCCCGAACCGGCCAGCTCCTTGCGCAACCGCCAGGTCAGCGGGAACTCCGGGTCCACGAGCCAGTCCTGAAGGTATGTCACCCGTACGTGGCGCAGGGTGCCGAGCCGCCCCTCGGCGACCATGTTGCGCGCCAGCGCGGTGGCGGGCACCCGACGGTAGTTGAAGCCGACCATCGCCAACTGGCCGCGTCCGTAAGCCTCTTCGGCCGCCGTCGTCATGGCCTCGGCCTCCTCGACGGTGTTCGCGAGGGGCTTCTCGCACAGGACGTGCTTGCCCGCGGCCAGTGCGGCGAGGGCGATCTCGGCGTGGCTGTCGCCCGGGGTGCAGATGTCGACGAGATCGATGTCGTCCCGTGCGATGAGCGCACGCCAGTCGGTCTCGGCCGACTCCCAGCCGTGCCGCTCCGCTGCCGCCTGTACAGCTGTGGCGTCCCGTCCGCAGATCGCGGCCAGGACCGGGGTGCGAGTGAGGTCGAAGACACGGCCCGCGGTGCGCCAGCCCTGCGAGTGGGCGGCACCCATGAAGGCGTAGCCGACCATGCCGACGCGCAGCGACGGCTTTCCCGGGGTGCCAGGTCCCGGCATCCCGGTGCCGCTGCCGGCCTCGGGCTGTTGCGGCTGTCCCATGAAGAGGTCCTCCTCGTCGTCGTGGCGCTGTGGGGGGTTTGCCGGCGGGTTCCTCCGGAGGGGCGCGGGATGGCGGCGCCGCGAAGTGCCGGGTTCTGGCCGTATCGCGGCTGCGGCGCCGTCGGGGCTGATCGCTCCCCCACTCTCGAATTCGCTCGAGCGGGGGGACCCCATCGCGGCGGAGCCGCAAATCGATACAGCCCCGCGCCCCTTAAGGGGGTTGATCCGACCGGCATTCGGAAATGCGGCCCCTACTTGAAGCCGGTGGACATGTACCGGTCGACGTTCGTCTTGTCGACCACCGCCGAGTACAGCGTGATCGACGCAGGGATCTCGAACTCCGCCATGCCGCCGACCCCCTTGCCCTGGCCCAGCGCACGGGCCAGGTCGATGGCGGACGCGGCCATGGTCGGCGGGTACAGGACGGTCGCCTTGAGGACTCCGCTGTCCTGCTTGATGGCCTGGAACGCGGACAGGGCGCCCGCGCCGCCGACCATCAGGAAGTCGTCGCGCCCCGCCTGCTCGATGGCGCGCAGCGCGCCCACGCCCTGGTCGTCGTCATGGTTCCACAGGGCGTCGAACTTCGACTGGGCCTGGAGCAGTTGCGCCATCTTGGCCTGGCCGGACTCGACCGTGAACTCGGCGGCCTGGCGGGCCACCTTCTTGATGTTGGGGTAGTTCTTCAGCGCGTCGTCGAAGCCCTGGGTGCGCTGCTTGGTCAGCTCCAGGTTGTCCAGCCCGGCGAGCTCGATGACCTTGGCGTCCGCCTTGTCCTTGAGCTTCTCGCCGATGTAGTGACCGGCGTTGAGGCCCATGCCGTAGTTGTCGCCGCCGATCCAGCAGCGGTACGCCTGCGGGGTGTTGAAGATCCGGTCGAGGTTGATGACCGGGATGCCGGCGCGCATCGCCTTCAGACCGACCTGGGTGAGGGCCTTGCCGTCGGCGGGCAGCACCACCAGGACGTCGACCTTCTTGTTGATCAGCGTCTCGATCTGGCCGATCTGCGCGGCGGTGTCGTTCGACCCCTCGGTGATCTCCAGGGTGACGTCGGAGTACTTCTTCGCCTGGCTCTTGGCGTTGTCGTTGATCGCGTTGAGCCAGCCGTGGTCGGCCTGCGGACCGGCGAAGCCGATCGTGACCTCCTTGCCGGGCTTGTCGTCGGCGGCCGGCTGGTCGTTCGCGGCCGGCTCGTCACTGGACTCGTTGCTCGTGCAACCCACGAGGAGGGCACCGGCACCTATGGCGGCGGTTCCGAACAGCAGCCCTCTGCGACTGGTGAGCTCTGGCATGACGGTGAACCCTTTCCTCAGGTCGTGCTTGCGGTACGGCGCTGGACCAGCACGGCGGCGACGATGATCGCGCCCTTGGCGATCTGCTGGACGTCGCTCTGCAGGTTGTTCAGGGCGAAGATGTTGGTGATCGTGGTGAAGATCAGGACACCGAGCACGGAGCCGACGATGGTGCCGCGCCCGCCGGTGAGCAGGGTGCCGCCGATGATCGCGGCGGCGATGGCGTCGAGTTCGTAGAGGTTGCCGTTGGTGTTCTGGCCGGAGCCGGACAGGATGATCAGCAGGAAGGCCGCGATGCCGCAGCACAGTCCGGACAGCAGGTAGAGATAGAGCCGCTGGCGGCGGACGTCGATGCCGGCGAGACGGGCCGCCTCCGCGTTGCCGCCGACGGCGACCGAGCGCCGTCCGAAGGTGGTGCGGTTCAGGACGAGCCAGCCGATGATCGTCACGACCGCGAACACCATGACCAGCGGGGGTATACCGAGGACGTACGCGTCACGCTCACCGAGGTCCAGCACGGAGGGGATGGTGACGATCTGCGTCTTGCCGTCCGTGATCTGGAGGGCGAGTCCGCGCGCCGAGGCCAGCATGGCGAGCGTGGCGATGAACGGGACCATGCCGCCGTACGCGATCAGCACCCCGTTGACCAGGCCGCACCCCACACCGACGATCACCGCCGTGAAGAGGATGCCGGCGAACCCGTACTCCTGGGTCGCCACCGTCGTCGCCCACACCGAGGCCAGCGCGACGATCGCGCCGACGGAGAGGTCGATGCCGCCGGAGATGATGACGAAGGTCATGCCGACGGTGACGACGCCGATGACGGAGGCCTGGGTGAGGACGAGTTGGAGGTTGCGGGTGTCCAGGAATTCGTCCGGCTTGGTGATGCCGCCGATGACGATCAGCGCGGCGAGGACGCCGAGCAGGGAGAGCGTGCGCACGTCGGCGCGGGCCATCAGGCCCCGCCAGGCGGGCGCTCCGTCGGCCGACTGCACCTTGCCGGTGCTGTCCCGCGGCGGTGAGGCGTGCTGCGTCATGACGCCGGGCTTCCTTCCATGACGAGGTCGAGTACGCGGTGTTCGTCGAGTTCACGCGCGGGCGCCGTGTGTACGACACGGCCCTCGCGCAGCACCAGGACGCGGTCGGCGAGGCCCAGTACCTCGGGCACTTCGCTGGAGACCAGCAGCACGGCGAGGCCTTCGTCGGCCAGCCGGCGTACGACCGCGTAGAGCTCCGCGCGGGCGCCGACGTCGACGCCGCGGGTGGGTTCGTCGAGCAGCAGGACCCGGCAGCCGCGCAGCAGCCAGCGGGCGAGGACGGCTTTCTGTTGGTTGCCGCCGGAGAGGGTGCGCACGGGCACCGAGGGGTTGTCGGGCCTTAGCGACAGCTCGCGGGTCGCGGCTCGCGCCGCCCCGAGTTCGGCCGCGCGGTCGATCCAACCGCCGTGCGAGAAGCGGGACATGGAGGACACCGAGACATTGCGGGTGACGGACTCCAGCATCAGCAGGGCCTGTGCCTTGCGTTCCTCGGGGGCGAGCCCGAGTCCGGCGCGCACGGCGGCGCGCACGCTGCCCGGCTTCAGCGCCCGCCCGGCCACGAGGACCTGACCGGCGCTGGGCTTGCGGGCCCCGTAGATCGTCTCCAGGATCTCGGACCGCCCCGAGCCGACCAGCCCCGCGAGCCCGACGATCTCCCCGGGCCGCACGGTCAGGTCCAGGGACTCGAACTCACCGTCCCGGGCGAGCCCTCGGACCTCCAGCAGCGGCTCACCGCCGGTCGCGTCCTGAGTGGGCCGCTCAGGGAAGACGTACTCCACATTCCGTCCTGTCATCATCGCCACGACGTCACGCGTCGGTGTCGACTTCGCCGGGAGCCCGCCGGCCACGGCCCGCCCGTCCTTCAGCACGGTCACCCGGTCGCCGATCCTGCGGATCTCCTCCAGGCGGTGCGAGATGTAGACGACGGCGACTCCGGCGGCGGTGAGGTCGCCGACGATACGGAAGAGGTTGTCGACCTCGTCCGGGTCGAGGGCGGCGGACGGCTCGTCCATCACGATCAGCCGTACGTCATGGGAGAGCGCCCGCGCCATCGACACGATCTGCTGCTGGGCGGCCGACAGCTCCCCGACCAGTCGGCCCGGTTCGATCTCCGGATGCCCAAGTCGCTTGAGGAGCTGGGCTGTTGAGACCCGGGCCGCCTTTCCGCGTACGACGAAGCCGGCCGTCGTCGGCTCATGGCCGAGGTGGACGTTCTCGGCGACCGACAGATGCTCCACCAGGTCGAGTTCCTGGTAGATGGTGGCGATACCGAGGCGCATCGCGGCGATAGGCGAGCGGAGGGTGACCTCCTCGCCGCGCCAGCGGATGGTGCCGGTGTCGGGCTGGTGGGCGCCGGCCAGGACCTTGATGAGGGTGGACTTGCCCGCGCCGTTCTGGCCGAGCAGACAGTGCACTTCACCGGCCTGGACGTCGAGGTCGACGCCGTCGAGTGCGCGCACTCCGGGGAATGACTTGGTGATGCCGTTCATACCGAGCAGCGGTGGTTCTGGTGCCATGAGGTCCCCTTGGCGGGCGTGCGGGCCGGTTTCAGGGCAGGGCGAAGCAGGGGGCGGTGCGGATGCGCCGTACTGAACTTTGTGCTTACGCGGGTGAGAACAGGTGGTCGCTGATGAGCCGGGCCGCGCCGATGACGCCGGCGGTGGGGCCCAACTCGCCCAGGACGATGGGGAGGTTGCCGGTCGCGAGGGGCAGTGACTGGCGGTAGACCTGGGTGCGGATCGCGGCGAGCAGGTTGTGGCCGAGGCCGGTCACCCCGCCGCCGATCACCACCAGGCCGGGGTTGAAGAAGCTGACGAGTCCGGCGATGACCTGGCCGACGCGGTTGCCGCCCTCGCGGATCAGATCGAGCGCGGTGGCGTCACCGGCGGCGGCCGCGGCGGCGACATCGACGCCGGTCAGGGTGCCGTTCGCCGCAAGGCGCGAGGCGAGTTCCTCGGACAGTCCCTGCTGGGCCGCCTCCACGGCGTCCCGGGCGAGGGCGGCGCCGCTGAAGTGGGCCTCCAGACAGCCCCGGTTGCCACAGGCACAGGGGCGGCCGTCGGGCACGGCCTGGATGTGCCCGATGTCGCCCGCGCTGCCGGTGACACCGCGGTGGACATCACCGCCCGCGACGATGCCGCAGCCGATGCCGGTGCCGATCTTGACGCAGAGGAAGTCGCCCACGGAGCGTGCGACGCCCGCGTGCTGCTCCCCCATCGCCATGAGGTTCACGTCGTTGTCGACCATGACCGGGCAGCCGAGTTCCTGGCTGAGGGCCTCCCGCACGGGGAAGCCGTCCCAGCCCGGCATGATCGGCGGAGCCACCGGGACGCCCTCGGGGAAGCGGACCGGTCCCGGGACGCCGATGCCGGCGCCGTCGAAACCCTCCGCGAGCCCGGTGGCCCTCAACTTGGCGGCCATGGACAGGACTTGCTCGAAGACCGCGACGGGGCCCTCGCGTACGTCCATGGGCTGGTTGAGGTGTCCGAGGATCTCCAGTTCGGCGTTGGTGACCGCGACGTCGACCGAGGTCGCGCCGATGTCGACGCCGAGGAAGCGCAGATCGGGGTTGAGCCGGATGTTGTGCGACCGGCGGCCACCGCGCGAGGCGGCGAGTCCGTCGGCCACGGCGAGTCCCGTCTCCAGCAGACGGTCCACCTCCACGGCCAGCTTGGACCGCGAGAGGTCGATCTGATCGCCGAGCTGGGCCCGGGAGTTGGGGCCTCCGTCGCGCAGGAGCCTGAGCAGCTTGGCCTGATGACCGTTAGCGGGTCGCGCCGTCATACGTCTCACGAGCCCCTCCCCGCCTCAATCGGCCTGAGCGCGCCGGGTTTCGGCCACGTGCGTGGCCTTCTTTCGAGGGGAAAGTAGCAGCGGCTGCAGCAGCTGGGAAGAACTTGAGCAGAGATTGCCGTCAACTTTCTCCACTCACAGGACAAAGAAGGGCCGACGGCTGCCCAGGGAGGGGTGAGACAGGGTCACTCGCGGCAAACAGTCGCGCTCAGGACTCCGACCGCGCGTGATACGAGCGTCGCGTGTGCTCGGTGTGCTCCCGCATCAGCTGGGTGGCCTGCTGTTCGTCACGGGCGGTGATCGCGGCGATCATGCCGCGGTGCTCGATCCAGGACTGGTGGCCACGCTGGCGGGCGACCGGCGTGTAGTACCAGCGGACCCGGCGGTCGACCTGGGCCGCGAGCTCGGCGAGGACCGCGTTGCCGGCGAGTTCCATGATCTTGGCGTGGAAGCGGGCGTTCAGGGCGACGGCCGAATCCACGTCATCGGCGGCGACGGCCTTCTCGCCCTCCGCGCACAGCTCCTCCAGGGCCTTGATGCCGGCGCTGTCGGCATGGGCGGCGGCGAGCCGGGCGGCCTCGGCCTCCAGGAGGGTGCGCACGGTGAGGAGCTGGTCGGCCTCCTCCTCCGTCGGCTCATGCACGAACGCGCCCTGCGCGGGCCGTAGATCGACCCAGCCCTCGGTGTTCAGCCGCTGCAGCGCCTCCCGCACCGGCTGACGCGACACGCCGAGGTGACCTGCCAGTTCGCTCTCGACCAGATGCTGGCCGGGCTGGAGGGCGCGGGTCGTGATGAGTTCGAGCAGCGCCTCATAGACACGGTCGCGCAGCGGGCCGGGCCGTTCGAGCTTGGGCACCGCACCCTGCGGCAGTCCTGTCGACAACATCGGTTCCCCTCCTGGGCGAACGCCGGGCGACTGCGTCCCGTAGCCGACCGTCACGGAAAGCCAGTATTGATTGTCTTTCGTCTACAGTCTACGGCGCACAAGGGCCAGGGAAACGGAGAGTTGGCCACATCACACGGCTACATCACTCAGACATCAGGGACAGCGCACGACCTGCCCGGCATACGACAGGTTCCCGCCGAACCCGAACAGCAGCACCGGGTCCCCGGTCGAGATCCGCCCCTGCTCCACGAGCTTGGACAGGGCCAGCGGAATGCTCGCCGCCGAGGTGTTCCCGGACTCGGAGACATCCCGCGCGACCACGGCGTTGACCGCGCCGAGCTTGAGGGCGAGGGGTTCGATGATGCGCAGGTTGGCCTGGTGCAGGACGACCCCGGCGAGGTCCTCGGGCGCGAGTCCCGCCCGCTCGCAGGCGCGCCGGGCGATGGCCGGCAGCTGTGTCGTGGCCCAGCGGTAGACGCTCTGCCCCTCCTGCGCGAACCGCGCCGGCTGCCCCTCGATACGTACGGCGTGCCCCATCTCGGGCACCGAACCCCACAGCACCGGCCCGATGCGGGCCTCCTCGGACGCCTCGACGACGGCGGCGCCGGCCCCGTCGCCGACCAGCACACAGGTCGTACGGTCGCTCCAGTCCGTGACGTCGGACATCTTGTCGGCGCCGATCACCAGGGCCCGGGTCGCGGCACCGGCCCGTACCGCGTGGTCGGCAGTGGCCAGGGCGTGGGTGAATCCGGCGCAGACGACGTTGACGTCCATCGCGGCGGGCGAGGGGATGCCGAGGCGGGCGGCGACCCGGGCGGCCATGTTCGGGGAGCGGTCGATGGCCGTGGAGGTGGCGACCAGGACGAGGTCGATGTCACCGGGGGCGAGACCGGCCGCCGCGAGCGCCTTGGCGGCGGCGTGGGCGGCGAGCTCGTCGACCGGCTCGTCGGGCCCGGCGATGTGGCGCGTACGGATGCCCACGCGGGACGTGATCCACTCGTCACTGGTGTCGACCATGCCCGCGAGTTCCTCGTTGGTGAGTACCTTGGCGGGCTGATAGTGGCCGACTGCGGCGATGCGCGAGCCGTTCATCGTTGGTGATCCCCTCGGGCCTCGGGTAGCGGGATTCACCAGTCTGATCAGTGACTCACGGGTACGACGGCACGTGTTGCCACAGGAAACGGGCGCCCGTGTTGTCAGCTTCCATCAGCCCCTCGGACGCCCGGACACCTCCCGAACACCTACCCGGTGAACAGCTGCGTCGCCTTCCGTACGAGTTCGTAGAGCCCGTACGCGAGCGGCACTCCCACCCACAGCCAGGCGAAGGCGATCAGCGCGCGCCGGTCGGCTGGACCGCTGTTACTCGACATCGGCGACCTCCTTCTCCTTCTGCGCCGGCACCGGAAGGTGATGGCGCGGATGGACGGGCCGTACCAACTCGTTGGCGACGAAGCCGACGGCGAGCAGCCCGATCATGATGAACAGGGACAGTGTGTACAGGGAGGAGCCGTCCTTGCCGGCCTCCTCCTGCCGGTCGGCGATCCAGTTGACGATCAGCGGCCCAAGGACGCCGGCCGTGGACCAGGCGGTGAGCAGCCGTCCGTGGATGGCGCCGACCTGGTAGGTCCCGAAGAGGTCCTTCAGATAGGCGGGAATCGTCGCGAAGCCGCCGCCGTAGAAGGACAGGATCACCAGTGCGCACAGGATGAACAGCGGCTTCGAGGAGTCGCCGGCCAGCGCGATCAGGCCGTACATCAGCGCGCCCACGCCCAGGTACACCCGGTAGATGTTCTTGCGTCCGATCAGGTCGGAGGTCGAGGACCAGCCGATCCGGCCCGCCATGTTGGCGGCGGAGAGCAGGGCGACGAAGCCTGCAGCGGCGGACGCCGACACCGTCGTCGAGGTGTTCGCGAAGAAGTCCGTGATCATCGGCGCGGCCTTCTCCAGGATGCCGATGCCGGCGGTCACGTTCATGCAGAGCACGACCCACAGGCACCAGAACTGCGGCGTGCGGATCGCCTGATTCGCGGACACCTGCGGGTCGGTGGGGGCTGATCGCGCCCCCGCGGCGGTAGCCGCAGATTCAACACCGCCCCGCGCCCCTTGGTCGGCTCGCGGCACCCGGATCAGGAGGACACCCAGCGTCATGAACACCGCGTACGACAGCCCGTGCACCAGGAATGCCACCGCGATCCCGGAGCTGTCGCTGCCGAAGGACTCCAGCATCTGCGCCGACCAGGGCGAGGCGATGAGCGCGCCGCCGCCGAAGCCCATGATCGCGATGCCGGTGGCCATGCCAGGCCGGTCGGGGAACCACTTGATCAGGGTGGAGACCGGCGAGATGTAGCCGATGCCGAGGCCGATGCCGCCGACGAAGCCGTAGCCGAGGACGATCAGCCAGTACTGCTCGGTGGCCGCGCCGAGGGCGGAGAGCAGGAAGCCGGAGGAGAAGCAGATCAGGGCGACCGTCATCGCCCAGCGCGGGCCGTTGCGCTCCACCAGCGTGCCGCCGAACGCGGCGGACAGGCCGAGCATGACGATGCCGAGCTGGAACGGCAGGGCGCTCTGGGTGCCGCTGAGGCCGAGGGCGGATTCGAGCGGTGGCTTGAACACGCTCCAGGCGTAGGCCTGGCCGATGGACAGATGAACCGAGAGAGCGGCGGGTGGAACCAGCCAGCGGCTCCATCCCGGGGGTGCGACCGGTGGACTCATGATCCCGCACGGTAAAGAGCACCCGGGATGTTGAGAAGGCAACGGTCGATCGTATGCGGTGAGCGGTATGCACGACGCGACGAACGGTCGAACGCCGTCCGCAAAGCCTTCCCGAACGCCGTGCGCGAACCGTGCGCGAACCCTTGCTGACCCCCTATCCATACTGTAGACAATATTCAGTCGACGAGATGAGACTCGATCAGACGCTACTTCTCAGAACCAGCCACCTCCGCGGTACTCCCTCGACCGAACGGAGCGTTCCGAAGTGAAAGTTGCAGTCCTCGGCGCCGGTGCCATCGGCGCCTATGTCGGAGCCGCGCTGCACCGCGCCGGCGCCGACGTGCATCTGATCGCCCGTGGACCGCATCTCGCGGCCATGAGGCAGCACGGAGTGCGGGTGCTCAGCCCCCGTGGCGACTTCACCGCCCGCGCCCACGCCACCGACGACCCGGCCGACATCGGCCCGGTCGACTATGTCTTTCTGGGTCTGAAGGCCAACTCGTACGCGGCGTGCGGGCCGCTGATCGAGCCCCTTCTGCATGACGGCACGGCGGTCGTGGCCGCCCAGAACGGCATCCCCTGGTGGTACTTCCACCGGCACGGCGGCCCGCACGACGGCCACCGCGTCGAGAGCGTGGACCCGGACGGCGCGGTCAGTGCGGTGATCGCGCCCGAACGGGCCATCGGCTGTGTGGTCTACGCCGCCACCGAGCTCGAAGGACCGGGTGTCGTACGGCACTTGGAAGGCACCCGGTTCTCCATCGGCGAGCCCGACCGCAGTGTGTCCAAGCGCTGTCTGGACCTCAGCGAGGCCATGGTCGCCGGTGGCCTGAAATGCCCGGTCGAACCCGACCTGCGCAACGACATCTGGCTCAAGCTGCTCGGCAACATCTCCTTCAACCCGATCAGCGCGCTGGCCCGCGCCACCATGCGGCAGATGTGTCTGCACGGCGGCACCCGGAAGGTCATCGAGATCATGATGACCGAGACGCTCACCGTCGCCGAGGCCCTGGGCTGCGAGGTCGGCGTCTCCATCGAGCGCCGGCTCGCGGGCGCCGAGAAGGTCGGCGACCACCGCACCTCCACGCTCCAGGACCTGGAGCGCGGCAAGCCGCTCGAACTCGACGTGCTCCTCGCGGCGGTCGTCGAGTTGGCGGAGATCACCGGCGTCCAGGTGCCCACCCTGCGCACCGTGCACGCCATCTCGGACCTGCTCGCGCTGAGGAGCGCCGCATGAGGAAACGGCAACCGAAGAACTACACCCGGCTCACCACGCCGCTCGTCCGCGACTCCCGCGACGAGCCGTTCCGGCCGGCGACCTGGGAGGAGGCACTGACCCGCGCGGCCGAGGGCCTGGCCCGCAACCGCGGCGCCTTCGGCATGTTCTCCTGCGCCCGCGCCACCAACGAGATGAACTACGTGGCGCAGAAGTTCGCCCGCGTCGTCATGGGCACCAACAACGTCGACTCCTGCAACCGGACGTGTCACGCCCCCAGCGTGGCGGGCCTGTCGGCGGCCTTCGGCTCGGGCGGCGGCACTTCCTCCTACGAGGAGATCGAGCACACCGACGTCATCGTGATGTGGGGCTCCAACGCCCGCTTCGCGCACCCGATCTTCTTCCAGCACGTCCTCAAGGGCATCAGGAACGGCGCCCGCATGTACGCCGTCGACCCGCGCCGCACCTCCACCGCCGAGTGGGCGGAGAGCTGGATGGGGCTCAACGTCGGCACCGACATCCCGATGGCGCACGCGATCGGCCGCGAGATCATCCACGCGGGCCTGGCGAACGAGGCGTTCATCGAGCGGGCGACCAGCGGCTACGAGGAGTACAAGGCACTGGTCGAGCCCTGGACGCTGTCCCTCGCCGAGAAGGTGACGGGCGTACCGGCCGCCGCCATCAAGGAACTCGCCCACGCCTACGCCCGCGCCGAGCGCGCCCAGCTGTGCTGGACCCTCGGCATCACCGAGCACCACAACGGCACCGACAACGTCCGCGCGCTGATCAACCTGTCGCTCCTGACCGGGCATGTCGGCCGCTACGGCAGCGGGCTTCAACCCCTGCGCGGCCAGAACAACGTCCAGGGCGGCGGCGACATGGGCGCGATCCCCAACCGGCTGCCCGGCTTCCAGGACATCCTCGACCCCGACACCCGGCTGAAGTTCGAGTCGGCCTGGGACACCGTCATCCAGCCCCACTACGGCCTCAACCTCACCGAGATGTTCGAGGCGATGGAGGAGGGCGAGCTCAAGGCGGTCTACTGCATCGGCGAGAACCCGGCGCAGTCGGAGGCGGACAGCGAGCAGGCCGTACGGCGGATGCGGCAGCTGGACTTCCTCGTCGTCCAGGACATCTTCCTGACGAAGACGGCCGAGCTGGCGGACGTCGTCCTCCCCGCCACCGCCGGGTGGGCCGAGACCGAGGGCACCACCACCAACAGCGAGCGGCGGGTTCAGCGCGTTCGCCGTGCCGTCACACCGCCCGGCGAGGCGCGCGAGGACATCGACATCATCTGCGAGATGGCGGCACGGCTCGGCCACGAGTGGAAGTACGCGGACTCCGAGGCCGTCTGGAACGAGCTCAGGTCCGTCTCCCCCGACCACTACGGGATGACGTACGAACGACTGGAGCACCACCAGGGCATCCAGTGGCCGTGCCCGAGCACCGACCAGCTCGAACCGACCTATCTGCACGGCCGGTTGTGGGAGAAGGACCCGTCGATGCGCGGGATGGCGGCGCCGTTCGGGCTCGTGCAGCACGATCCGCCGGTCGATCTCACCGACGAGCAGTTCCCGATCCGGCTCACCACCGGACGCCGGCTCGACTCCTACAACACCGGGGTGCAGAGCGGGAGTTTCGCCTCCCCGCTGCGGCGCGGCGAGTACGTCGAGATCAGCCCGGAGGACGCCGAGCGGTACGGGGTCGTCGTCGGCGAGGAGGTCCAGGTGAGCTCGCGGCGCGGTGTGGTCGTCGCGCCGGTGTGGGTCGACACGGCGCTTCGGCCGGGGCTCGCCTTCATGACCATGCACTTTCCGGACGAGGTGGACACCAACCAGCTGACCATCGAGGCGAACTGCCCGATCGCCGGGACGGCGGAGTTCAAGGCGTCGGCGATCCGGATCGAGAAGCTCCCCGTCGCGACCATCGTGAGGTGACATAAGTGGACCTGCACTTCGGTGACAGCAAACCGACGGATGACGAACGGGCCGCCGTCGACGCCCTGCTCGGCCCCCCGGAGTCCTCCTGGGAGGGCGCCGACCGTTCCGACGCCGACCTGCGCTGGGCACGCGGCGGGCGCGAGGCCCGGGACCGCCGCGACCTGCTGTTGCCGGGGCTGCACGCCATCAACGACCGGATCGGCTGGATCAGCGAGGGCGCCCTCGATTACCTGTGCCGCCGGCTGACGGTGCCGCCGTCGGAGGCGTACGGCGTCGCCACCTTCTACGCCATGTTCTCGGTCAAGCCCCGCCCCGCGACCGTGCTCCATGTGTGCACGGACCTCGCGTGCGCGGCGGCCGGCGCGAGCGAACTGTGCGCGGGCATCGAGGCGAGCCTCGGCCCAGGCGTCCACGTCGAGCGCAGCCCCTGCCTGGGCCTGTGCGAACGCGCTCCTGCCGCCCTCGCGATCAAGGCCGGCGATCCGGTGCGTACGGCGGTGGCGGCGCCGGCGACCGTGCACGACGCCGTCCTCGCCGCGAGCGCACCGGACTCGGCGCCGGAGGAGCCGTCGGCGGCGATGGCGGTGCCGCAGGCAGGGGACCCGGCACTCGTCCTGTTGCGCCGTATAGGTGTCGTGGACCCTTCGTCCCTCGACGACTACCGCGCCCACGGCGGTTACACCGCACTGCGCCGGGCCTTCGAGCTCGGTCCCGCCGGAGTCATCCGCGAGGTCACCGACTCCGGCCTGGTCGGGCGTGGCGGCGCCGCCTTCCCCACCGGCCGCAAATGGCAGGCCACGGCGTCGCAGCCCGACCACCCGCACTACCTCGTCTGCAACGCCGACGAATCGGAGCCGGGCACCTTCAAGGACCGCGTGCTCATGGAGGGCGACCCGTACGCGCTGGTCGAGTCCATGACGATCGCGGCGTACGCGACCGGCGCCCACAAGGGCTATCTGTATCTGCGCGGCGAGTACCCACGAGCCCTCGCCCGCCTGGAACACGCCCTCGCGCAGGCACGCGCGCGTGGCTTCCTCGGCGACGACATCCTTGGCCAGGGATACGCCTTCGACATCGAGATCCGGCGCGGCGCCGGGGCGTACATCTGCGGTGAGGAGACGGCTCTCTTCAACTCCATCGAGGGCTACCGGGGCGAGCCCCGCTCGAAGCCACCGTTCCCGGTGGAGAAGGGCCTCTTCGGCAAGCCGACGGTGGAGAACAACGTAGAGACGCTGGTCAACGTCCTGCCGATCCTGACCATGGGAGCCCCGGCGTACGCGGCGATCGGGACGCAGCGCTCCACAGGACCGAAGCTGTTCTGCGTCTCCGGGAGCGTCGAGCGGCCCGGGATCTACGAGCTGCCGTTCGGCGCGACGCTCGGCGAGCTGCTGGAGCTGGCCGGGGTGCGGGACGGGCTGCGGGCGGTGCTGCTGGGCGGGGCCGCGGGTGGCTTCGTACGGCCGGACGAGACCGGTATCCCGCTCACCTTCGAGGGCACGCGGGAGGCGGGCACGACGCTCGGCTCGGGTGTCGTCATGGCCTTCGACGACACCGTGCCGCTGCCCCGGCTGCTGCTGCGGATCGCCGAGTTCTTCCGCGACGAGTCGTGCGGGCAGTGCGTGCCCTGCCGGGTCGGCACGGTCCGGCAGGAGGAGGCGCTGCACCGGATCGTCGAGCGCACGGGTGCGGCCGCCTCCGATGACATCGCCCTGCTCAGGGAGGTCGGCCGCGCCATGCGGGACGCCTCCATCTGCGGTCTCGGGCAGACCGCGTGGAACGCCGTGGAATCCGCCATCGACCGACTGGGGGCGTACGAATGACCGTGACACCGCTGGGGATTCCGCGCCGACTGCTGGAGTTCACCATCGACGGGGAGCCGGTGCGCACCCCCGAGGGGTCGACCATCCTCGACGCCTGCCGGGCGGCCGGGAAGGACGTCCCGACCCTGTGCGAAGGGGACACGCTGCGGCCCAAGAACGCCTGCCGGGTGTGTGTCGTGGAGGTCGAGGGTTCCAGGACCCTGGTCCCGGCCTGCTCCCGGAAGGCCGAGCCCGGTATGGAGGTGCGGACCGACACGGAGCGCGCGCGGCACAGCCGCAAGATCGTCCTGGAGCTGCTCGCCTCCTCGGTCGACCTGTCCACGACGCCGCAGGTCGCCGGGTGGATCAAGGAGTACGAGGCGAAGCCCGACCGCTTCGGCCCGGACGCGGCCCGGCTGAACGAGGAGCCGAAGGTCGACAACGATCTGTATGTGCGGGACTACGACAAGTGCATCCTCTGTTACAAGTGCGTGGACGCGTGCGGGGACCAGTGGCAGAACAGCTTCGCGATCTCGGTCGCCGGACGCGGTTTCGACGCGCGCATCGCGGTCGAGCACGACGCGCCGCTCACGGACTCCGCCTGCGTGTACTGCGGGAACTGCATCGAGGTCTGCCCGACGGGGGCCCTGTCCTTCAAGTCCGAGTTCGACATGCGGGCGGCGGATACCTGGGACGAGAGCGCCCAGACCGAGACGACGACCGTGTGCGCGTACTGCGGTGTGGGCTGCAACCTCACGCTCCACGTGCAGGACAATGAGATTGTCAAGGTCACCTCGCCGCACGACAACCCGGTGACCCACGGCAACCTCTGCATCAAGGGCCGCTTCGGCTACCAGCACGTACAGAACCGGGACTGAGACACATATGGGACGAGTCACGGAACGACGCAAGGTGATCCGGATCAGGGACGGGGTGGTCTCCACCCGGCCGGACACCCTCGTCGCCGAGGAACCGCTGGAGATCCGCCTCAACGGCAAGCCACTGGCGATCACGATGCGCACGCCGGGCGACGACTTCGCGCTGGCCGCCGGGTTCCTGGTGAGCGAGGGCGTGCTGGCCGAGGGCTCCGACCTCCAGAACATCGTCTACTGCGCGGGCGCCACCGTGGACGGCTCGAACACCTACAACGTGGTGGACGTGCGGACCGCGCCGGGCGTGGCCATCCCCGACATCACGCTCGAACGGAACGTGTATACGACGTCGTCCTGCGGGCTGTGCGGAAAGGCGTCCCTCGACGCCGTCCGTACGACGGCCCGCTGGCCGATAGCCGACACTCCCCCGGTCCGGGTCGACCCCGAACTCCTCGCGAGCCTCCCCGACCGGCTGCGCGCGGCCCAGCGGGTCTTCGACCGGACCGGGGGGCTGCACGCGGCGGCCCTGTTCACCGAGGAGGGCGAGCTGCTGGACATCCGGGAGGACGTGGGCCGGCACAACGCGGTCGACAAGCTGGTCGGCCGCGCCCTGCAGAACGGCGACCTGCCGCTGTCCCGGACGATCCTGCTGGTCTCGGGGCGGGCCAGTTTCGAGCTGGCGCAGAAGGCCGTGATGGCCGGCATCCCGGTGCTCGCCGCGGTCTCGGCGCCGTCCTCGCTGGCGGTGGACCTGGCGGCGGAGACGAGGCTGACGCTGGTGGGCTTCCTGCGGGGCAGCTCCATGAACGTGTACGCGGGCGAACACCGGCTCGCTCTGCGGACCGCGGCCGTCCAGGCCTGACCGGCTCCCCGCTACACGGCGGCGGGGCCCCCACCGGCGGGGAGCGCCCCCTGCGCCGTGCCGGGGCCCCGCTGTTCCCCCAGGTCGGCTCAGCCGCTCGTGAGGCGCACCTGCGCCGCCCGTACCACCGTCCCCAGCCTCGGGAAGTCGAGCCGTACCGACGCCTCGTGCTCGGCCGCCGTGAACGCCGTCATCGCGTCCTCGACGAAGACGAGGTCGTAGCGGAGGTCGGCGGCGGCCCGGGCCGTGGACTCCACGCCCAGGTTGGTGGCGATGCCGCCGAACACGAGCGTGCCGATGCCCCGTTCGCGCAGCCGGTCGTGCAGGCCGGTGTCCTGGAACCCGCCGATCGTGCGCTTCACGATCTCGATGTCGCCGTCCTTCAGCAGTCCCGCGACCAGGCCGCTGCCCGGTGGCTGCTCCGGGACGCCGGGTCGTTCGACGCGGACGAGGACGACGGTCGCCCCTGAGGCACGGAAGGCGGTCGCCAACTCCTCGCAGGTGGCGAGGACTTCGGTGCCCTTCCGGGGCTCCAGGGGCAGCGCGACGATGCGGTCCATCAGGTCGACCAGCACGAGGGCGGTGTGTGCGGGCGGGAGCGCGAGAGGTGCGGTCATGACGGAACGTTATCCGCCATCAGCTCTGCGTACCGGAAATCCGGATCAACAGGTCCATGAATTGGTCGCGTTCGGCTGCGGAGAGGGGGGCGAGGAGCGCGTCGTTGGCCTCTCGGGCGGCCTTCTCGCAGCGCTCGAGCAGCCGCGCGCCCTCGTCCGTGAGGGAGACGGCGTTCTTGCGGCGGTCGCGGGGATCCGGCTCGCGTACGACGAGGCCGGCGGACTGGAGGTCGTTGAGGATCCCGACCAGGTCCTTGGGATCGAGCTGTACGCCGCGCCCGAGCGTCGCCTGGGCGACGGGGGCGAGGTCGCGTACGGCGGACAGGACGACGTGGTGCCACATCCTCATCCCCTCCGCCGCGAGCGCCTCGGCCACGAGCGCACGCCCGCGGGCCGCCGCACGGCCGAGCAGCCAGCTGGGGAGGGACCGGATCGCGGGGAGGGGGGCTTCGGACATGGCGGCACCCTATCGAGAATTCATTGGACTTCCCAACGACTGATATGTAGCTTCGGCGTCATCCGGCAACCGTTGGTGTTCCCAATGAAATCTGGAGGTGCGATGCGCCGCGTCCGCTACGACTCCACCGGCGGCCCCCTGTTCCTGGAGGAGGCCCCCGTCCCCACGCCGGGCCCCGGCGAGCTCCTCGTCCGCTGCGAGGCGATCGGCGTGACCCTCCCCGTCGTCCGCAAGGTCACCGAGGCCGCCGAGCCGGTGCCGCTGGGCGGCGAGATCGCGGGCGAGGTCATGGCCGTGGGCCCGGGTACCGGCCGCTTCCGTGTCGGCGACCGGGTGACGGGATTGTGCTTCGGGCACGGGTACGCCGACCAGGCGCTACTGCACGAGGGCATGGCCTCCCCGATCCCCGGCCGCGCCTCCGCCGTCGACGCGGTCGCCCTCGTCCGCAGCGGCCTGGTCGCGCTCGGCGCGCTGGAGGCCGCCCGACCACGGAAGGGGGAGGCGGCCCTGGTCACAGCGGCGGCGAGCGGCGTCGGGCATCTCGCCGTGCAGCTGGCGCGGGTGCGGGGCGCGGGGCGGGTCGTGGGTGCCGTGTCCGATGCCGGCAAGGCCGACTTCGTGCGCTCCGTCGGGGCCGATGAGGTGGTGACGTACGAGGAGGAGAGCTGGGGCGAACCCGTCGACTACGCCCTCGACGGTGTCGGCGGCGAGATTCTCACCCCTGCCGTCGTGGCGCTCACCGCCGGAGGGCGACTCGTGGCTTACAGTTCGGGCGGTGGAACGATTCGGGCATATGACCTTCTTGTCGGCGCCAAGTCCGTCATCGGATTCCAGATGGCCCGGATCGCTCGCGGTGAGCCCGAGTTGTACGAGCGCTGGCGGCAGGAGCTGTGGAGGCTGTTCGAGGAGGGGGCCGTCAAGCCTGCCGTGCACGGGGAGTTCACCCTGGAGGAGGCCGCCGAGGCGCATGCGGCCGTCGAGTCACGGGTCAACCGGGGGAAAGTAGTACTCCATCCGTGATGTGACACGTGCATGGTTCTTGTGATGTGTGCGATAGCCCAACTAACGTCTGTGATGCGCACTTTGGACGTGGGATGTCCGAATGTTCAGATGCCTGGACGCATGACCAGACGATGAAGGGCGGGCCGCACCATGCCGGCAAGAGTTCGCGCACGTCTCAGAGCTGCCCTCGTCGCGGCCGTCGCCATCTCGGCGACGGCCGCGACCTTAGGTCCCGCACAGTCCCAACCGCGCAAGACGGTCCCGTCGTTCGAGCAACAGGTTCTGTTCAAGGCGTCCCAGGATCCCGGGTACGCCTGCTTCCGCATTCCCGCGATCGTGAAGTCCAACGACGGCACGCTGCTGGCGTTCGCCGAAGGGCGGGTGCTCAACTGCGGCGACGCCGCCGACATCGACCTCGTGGTCAAGCGGTCCACCGACGGCGGACGCACCTGGGGCCCGCTCCAGGTCGTCAACGAGGGAAACGGCGACACGCACGGCAACCCGGCACCCATCGTCGACCGCCGGACCGGCCGCATCCTGCTGGCGGAGACCTACAACACCGGGCGCACGGACGCGGGCAGTTGCTCCGTGCCCTGTGACCGCACCCCGCATCTGCAGTACAGCGACGACGACGGCCGGACCTGGTCCAAGCCGCGCGATCTGAGCGCCTCGATACTGCCCGCGAACTGGAACTCCTGGTACGCCACCGGCCCCGTGCACGGCATCCAGCTCACCAAGGGCCCGCACGCCGGACGGCTGGTCTTCGGCGTCAACACCGAGACCTGGGACGGCAGTCGGGTCTCCGCCAACCACGCCGCCCTCATCGTCAGCGACGACGGCGGCGACAACTGGCGGATCGGCGCCACCGACTCCTGGTCCATCTCCGCCGCCGACCGCACCTTCCGGCAGAAGCCGTCCGAGGTGACCCTCACCGAGCGCACCGACGGCACGATCCTCATCAGCGGCCGGGAACAGGACGGCACCGACCTCGGCCATCGCTCGCAGACGTTCAGCACGGACGGCGGCGACAGCTTCACCGGGCCGTTCCGCGACCTTCCGGACTTCTACACGCCCCAAGTGCAGGGCGCCACACTCCAGTTGGGCAACCGGATACTGCTGTCGGCCCCCGGCGACCCGGACCGCCGCCGCACCATGATGATCCGCAGCTCCTACAACGGCGGGACCACCTGGGACAGCGTGGACCGCGGCAAGGTCGTCACCACGGACTGGTCCGGCTACTCCGACATGGTGGACATCGACTCGTCCACCGTGGGCCTGATGTACGAGGGCGGGACCGTGGACGCGCGGGACGAGATCCGCTTCGCCCGGTTCAACGAGGAGTGGCTCGGCCCCCGGCGCGGCCCCGACCCGACCACCCCCGACCTCGCCATCGGCGCGCCCCGCGCGACGGTGCTCGGCGGGCCCGAGGTGACGGACGGCGTGCTCGGCAACGCCCTGCGGTTCGACGGGGACGACGACGCCGTACGGCTGCCGTACCGGACCAGTCTTCCGCTCGGGACCAACGAGTTCACGGTGTCGCTGTTCTTCCGGTACTCCGCGACCAGCGGTGAGCAGCCGTTCCTGTGGATGGGCGGGATCGGCAGCCTCCAGCCCCAGGTGTGGCTGCGCGGTGAGCCCGACAACGACCGGGTGCGCGGCCTCATCACCACCCGCGAGGGCTACGGGGTGACGAGGACCTCGTCGGTGTGGGCGGGCGGCGCCGCCAACGACGGCGAGTGGCACCATCTCGCCCTGCGGCGCGGCGGCGGCCAGCTGACGTTGTTCCTCGACGGCAGGGCGGTCACCACCACCGATGTGACCGGGTCGGTGAGCCGTAACTCGCCGTTCGGTGTGCACATCGGGCAGCGGATGGACAGCAGGGCCTTCCTCACCGGCTCGATCGACGACGTGCGCGTGTGGAACCGGGCGCTCGGCGACGAGGAGCTCAACGCGGCGGCGGCACCGTCCACCACCCGCAAGAAGAAGGTCACCACCCCCGACACCGTCCTGTGGCTGCCCATGGACCAAGTGGGCTGAGGCCACTAACGTCCCGGGCGTGCCCGACGACGCACGAGCACGACAGCGCACCGGAACCGGCCTCGGAATCCTGCTGGCCCTGGTTCTCGGGGCCGTGCTGCTCACCGCCCTCCCGGACGACGGCGAACGGGAGGGCGGTGCCGCGTGCGCACCGCACTCGGTGGCGTCCTGGTCGGCCGAGAAGGACCTCACCGCCGAGTTCGCCCGCTACGGCGACGACCCCTCCCGCGCCGACGACTGGACCGGCGGCGACGGCACCCACTCGGTACGGCTGCCGGACGGCCGGCTGCTGTGGCTGTTCTCGGACACCTACCTGGGCCAGGTGCACGCCCCGCCCAACCCGTTCGGCGAGTCCTACACCTGGCGGGAGGCGTCCGCCCCCCTGGTCCGCAACTCGGCGGTCGTCATGCGCGACGGCCGCCTGGAGCGCACCCTGCCCGCCCCGCTCTTCCCCGACCCGGCCCCGAACCAGTGGCGCTGGCCGGTCGCGGCCCGTGTCGAGCCCCGCTCCCCCGGTTCGTCAGACCAGGTGCTGCGGGTGCTGCTGTGGGTGCGCACGGCCGGGCAGTCCCCCTGGATCTACGGCGTGCCCACCGCCACCGAGGTCGCCACGCTCTCCCTGCCCGATCTGCGGGTGGAGTCGATCACCAAGATTCTCGACCAGCAGCTGGTGCCGGACGCCTCGCGGCGGGTCCTGTTCGGGACGACGCTGATCGAGGAGGGCGGCTGGACATACGTCTTCGGGGGCGACGACGGCCAGGCGGCGTCGCGGCCGGTCTCTCACGCGTATGTCGCCCGGGTCCCGAAGGGCCGGCTGGCCGAGCCGGGGGCGTGGCAGTACTGGCACGGCTCCGAGTGGGGCACTGCCCGGCCACGTGCCGTACTCGGCGACGGGCAGCGCACGGGAGTGGGCAGTGCGTTCTCGGTGGCGCGGGTGGGCGGGACGTATCTGCTGTTCACGATGGCCG
Source organism: Streptomyces lanatus (assembly GCF_014655715.1). Lineage (GTDB taxonomy): Bacteria > Actinomycetota > Actinomycetes > Streptomycetales > Streptomycetaceae > Streptomyces > Streptomyces lanatus. The sequence continues at coordinate 447,246 of NZ_BNBM01000001.1, forward strand.
CGGGCAGCGCGGGTCTGACGACGGTGACGTCGTACTGGGCCTGCTCCCCCGCCGGCCCCTGGCACGGACCGACGAGGGACTTCAGCCCGTCGCTGCCGCCGGGCGGCCAGGTCGCCGCCTACAACCCCCAGGTGCATCCGGAACTGAGCGACGACGGACGCCTGGTGGTCAGCTACGACGTCAACTGGCTGGACACCGGCGGCGCGGCGGCGACCCAGCTCAGCCGGAACGTGTCCCTGTACCGACCGCGGTTCGTGACTCTGCGGGCGGCGCCGACACGGTGATCGTCTCCTGGGCGTCGTGGGCACGGCGCTTGGCGATGACCGCGCACACCATCAGCTGCATCTGGTGGAAGAGCATCAGCGGCAGCACGGCCAGCGAGGCGTGCGCGCCGAACAGGACGCTCGCCATCGGCAGCCCGGAGGCCAGAGACTTCTTCGAGCCGGCGAACTGGATGGCGATACGGTCCTCGCGGCTGAAGCGCATCGCCTTGGCGCCGTACCAGGTCAGGGCCAGCATCACGGCCAGCAGCACCGCCTCGACGGCGAGCAGTCCGCCGAGCCGCAGCGGGCTCACCTGGTGCCAGATGCCCTGGACCATGCCCTCGCTGAACGCGCCGTAGACGACCAGCAGGATCGAGCCCCGGTCGACGAGCCCGAGGACCTTCTTGTGCCGGGCGACGAAGCCGCCGATCCAGCGCCGCAGCAGCTGCCCGGCGGCGAACGGCACGAGCAGCTGGAGCACGATCCCCAGCAGTGAGTCGGCCGAGAAACCACCCGCGTTCCCGCCCAGCACGGCCGCCGCGAGGAGCGGGGTGATGACGATGCCGACGAGCGAGGAGAAGGAGCCCGCGCAGATCGCGGCGGGCACATTGCCCCGCGCCATCGAGGTGAAGGCGATCGAGGACTGGATGGTGGAGGGGACGAGGGTGAGGAAGAGCAGCCCCTGGTAGAGCGGCTCCGTCAGCAGCACCGGCACGAAGCCGCGGGCGGCCAGACCGAGCAGCGGGAAGACGAGGAAGGTGCAGGCCAGGACGGTGGCATGGAGCCGCCAGTGCTTCAGCCCGTCCAGCGCCTCACGGGTGGACAGCCGGGCGCCGTACAGGAAGAACAGGAAGGCGATCGCGGCCGTGGAGGCACCGGACGCCACGTCGGCGCCCGCCCCGCGCGCCGGGAACAGAGCCGCGAGGCCCACGGTCCCGAGCAACAGCAGGATGTACGGGTCGATGGGCATCCAACGCGGCCATTGCAGGCGTTTCACTGTGCTCCACTACTTCGCTGAACTTCCGGTTCCAGGCACGGACGTGCCCTCTCCATCGTCCTCCGGCGATCAGCGATCGGGAATCCGGCATACCACTCTGACTGTCATCACGATCCGCGATAACAGCGCTAGTCTGGTCAGCGTGTACGACCCCTCCCACCTCCGTACGTTCCTCGCGGTCGCCCAGACGCTGAGCTTCACGCAGGCCGCCCGTCGTCTGGGCCTGCGCCAGTCGACCGTGAGCCAGCATGTACGGCGCCTGGAGGACGCCACCGGGCGGCCGCTGTTCACCCGGGACACCCACTCCGTGGAGCTGACCGAGGACGGCGAGGCGATGCTCGGGTTCGCCCGGCGGATCCTGGAGGTGCAGGATCAGGCGGCGGCGTTCTTCACCGGCACCCGGCTGCGCGGCCGGCTCCGCTTCGGGGCGTCCGAGGACTTCGTCCTGACCCGGCTGCCGGAGATCCTGGAGGGCTTCCGCTACGACCACCCCGAGGTCGACCTGGAGCTGACGGTCGAACTCTCGGGCACCCTGCACGAACAGCTGGCCGCCGGAAAGCTGGACCTGATGCTGGCGAAGAGGCGTCCCGAGGACCCTCGGGGCGAGTTGGTCTGGCACGACCGCCTGGTGTGGATCGGCGCGGAACGGCTCCGCCTGGAGGCGGACCGCCCGGTGCCGCTGATCGTCTATCCGCCGCCGGGCATCACCCGGGCGCTGGCCCTGGAGGCGCTGGAGCGACAGGGCCGCGACTGGCGGATCGTCTGCACCAGCGGCAGCCTCAACGGGCTGGTCGCGGCGGCGCGGGCGGGGCTGGGGGTGATGGCGCACTCGCGGGGGCTGATCCCGCCGGGGCTGGTACGGGTACCGGAGCGGGTCGGGTTGCCGGAGCTGGGGCGGGTGGACTTCGTGCTGGTGCACGGGGGTCGCCGTACGGCGGCACAGGGGGCGGCGGATGCGTTGGCGGCGGCGATTCTGGCGGGTGGGGATCGGTTGCACCGGCGCTAACGCGCGGGGCGCTGCTTGTACGTCAGCTGCTTCACCCGCCGCAGGAACGGCGATGCCTCCACATGCTGGACGCCCTCCAGCTGACCCAGGGGACCGCTGAGGTACGCGTACAGTTCCGCGCTGTTCTTGACCACCGCCGTCGCGATGATGTTGCAGGGGCCCGCCGTCGCCGCCGCGTGGGCGATCGGGTCGTGGGTGGCGAGGGCCTCGCCGACGGAGGTGAGGGCGGCCGGGGTGGTGGTGATCCACAGGAGGGCGGCGAAGGGATAGCCGATGGTCTCGGACTGGTACTCCACGTCGATGTAGATCGCGCCGGACGCCACCAGCGCGGCGAGGCGGCGCTTCACGGCGGACTCCGAGCGGCCGGTGGCCCGCTGGAGTTCGGGGTGGGTCGCGCGGCCGTCCCGCTCCAGGGCGGCGACCAGCGGTTCGTCATCGGGCTCGATACGGGCCGGTCCCGACCCCGGGGACAGCACGGGGCGCAGCGCCTCGACCTGGTCGTCCGTGAGCACCCGGAACTTGCTCAGCCAGCCGTTCGGGCCGCCGTAGAAGCGGTGCAGCATCTGGTGGGCGCGGATCTCCAGGACGCGCGGGGTGCGCGGGAGCTTGCCGAGCAGCAGGTCGTCGCGGTCGTCCGTGTTGCGCGGCCGGGTCCCGAAGACGACCTCGGTGCCGCCGGAGGCGATGCCGATCCAGTTGGTGTCGTCCCGTTTGGCGAGTGCCTCGGCGATGACCTGGGCGCTGTCCGGCACACAGCGCAGCCGCATCGTCCAGTGGTCCTGCCCGAGGCGCTCGGCGTCGCGGACGGCGACGACCCGCAGGCCGCCCTCGGCGCACAGCCGGCGGTAGCGGCGGGCGATGGTCTGGTCGGAGACCCCGAGCACCTCCCCGATGCGGGCGAAGGACGCCCGGCCGCTCGCCTCCAGCGCGTTCAGCAGCTGGAGGTCGAGCTCGTCGAAGATGTGGGATTCCATCTTCACGGCGGCTTCTCCTGTCGGATTCCGGCGATGTGATGCCCGATACCGCCGTGATCGGCTGTGTGCGGGCCATCGTACGCGGGCAAACGCATCCGAGACGCAAGGGGTACTGGGAGATGCGCACCTGGGGGCCGCTCACGGCCGTGTGCCTGAGCACGTTCATGTTGTTGCTGGATGTGACGATCGCGATCGTCGCGCTGCCGGACATGGCGAGGGCGCTGGATGCCTCGCTGAGTGATCTGCAGTGGGTGATGGACGGGTACGCGCTGGCGCTGGCCGCGCTGCTGCTCGGGGTGGGGGCCGCGGCGGATGTACTGGGCCGGCGGCGGGTGCATGTCGCCGGGGTCGTCCTCTTCGCGGTGGCGTCGCTGCTGTGCGGGCTCGCGACCGGGCCGGGGATGCTGGTCGCGGCCCGGGGGTTGCAGGGCATCGGCGCGGCGGCCATGTTCGCCACGACGCTGCCGCTGCTGGGCTCGGTCTATCAGGGCAAGCGGCGCTCGATCGCGCTCGGCGTGTGGGGCGCGGTGAGCGGGGCGGCGGCCGCTGTGGGGCCGATCGTCGGGGGGCTGCTCACGGACGGGCCGGGCTGGCGGTGGATCTTCTACGTCAATCTGCCGGTGAGCGTGGCCGCGGTGTGGCTGACGCTGCGGGTGGTGCCGGAGTCGCGGGGTGCGCGGGGTCGTCGTATCGACTGGGCGGGCACGGTGACGTTCGCGGTGTTCGCGGGTGCGGTGACGTACGGGGCCGTGCGGGCGGGGAGCCATGGGTGGGGTGAGCCGGGGACGCTGGGGTGGTTCGCCGGGGCGGCGCTGGCGCTGGTCTGCTTCGTGCTGGTGGAGCGGCGGGTCGCCGATCCGCTGCTGGACCCGCGGCTGTTCGGCCGGCCCGCGTTCTCGGGGGTGATGGCGGGCGCGCTCGCCTTCAACGCGGCGGCGTTCGGTGCCATGGCGTACTCCTCGATCTGGTTGCAGACGCTGCTCGGGATGAGTCCGGTGCGCGGCGGTGCGGTGTTCCTGTGGCTGTCGCTGGCGTCGTTCGTGGTCGCGGCGGCCGGCGGGCGGCTGCTGCACGGGGTGCCGGCCCGGCTCACCATCGGGGTGGGGCTGCTGCTGATCGGCGCGGGCCAGTTCTGCATGGCGGTCCTGGACGCCGGGTCGACGGCGAGTGCGCTGATACCGGGGCTGGTGCTGGTGGGTGTCGGTACGGGTCTGGTCTCGCCCGGTATCGCGGGCGCCGCGCTGGCCGCCGTACCGCCGGAGCGCTCGGGCATGGCGGGCGGTGCGGTGAACACCTTCCGGCAGCTCGGGTACGCGCTCGGCATCGCGCTCTACGGCACGGTCCTGACCTCACGGATGCGGGACACGCTGCCCGACGAGGCGGCCCATGCCCTGGCGGGCGGCGGGGCGGGTGCGCTGCGGGGCGCCTTCGGTGAGGCGGCGCTGCGCGGGGCCTTCGCCGACGGACTGAACTCGGTCGCGGTGGCGGCGGGGACGACGGCCGCGGTGGCCGGGGTCCTGGTGCTCGCGCTGGTCCGCGGGCCGTCCGCGGCAAAGACCGGAGTGACAGGTTCGGCCCAGCGTACGCTGACAGAAAAGACGGCAGACGAGACGGCAGAGGAGACGGCGACGCCCCGGGGATAGCATGATCGAAAGGGACCGGACCGGGTAATCGGGTCGTACAGATTCGGTGGAGATTACGGGTCCGAAACTTACTCAACCGTCAGTTTTCTGTCCGACCCTTCCCCATGTGAGCGCATTTTCCGTCGCTGACCTGTGCGTACGTGAGCACCGCTCGAATTTCGCCCCCCTCCCGCCCCACCGGCGGGTGGGGTAGCTTTCACGGCGCTGAGCGGAGCTTTTCAGCCGAGGCATTTCGGAGCGGGGAGCGGGGTTTGCGCGAGTTCACCAACCCTCCGTTGGCGTTGGCACCGCCGGTGGGCGGCCTGGCCGACGTCGTCTTCCAGCATGCCCAGGAGGACCCGTTGTATGTCGTCCTGGGCCGCAAGGACGAGGACGACCACTGGCGGGACGTCACCGCCGCCGAGTTCCGCGACGAGGTCCTGGCCCTGGCCAAGGGCCTGCTCGCCCGGGGCATCCGGTTCGGCGACCGCGTCGCGATCATGTCCCGCACCCGCTACGAGTGGACGCTCTTCGACTTCGCCCTGTGGACGATCGGCGCCCAGGTGGTGCCGATCTACCCCACCTCCTCGGCCGAGCAGTGCTTCTGGATGCTGTACGACGCCGAGTGCTCGGCGGCGATCGTGGAGCACGAGGACCACGCGATGACGATCGCCACCGTCATCGACCGGCTGCCCCGGCTGCACCAGCTGTGGCAGCTGGACTCGGGCGCCGTGCAGGAGCTGTACGACGCCGGTGCCCACCTCGACGACGACGTCGTCCACCGCCACCGGCAGGCGGTCACCCCGGACTCGGTCGCGACGATCATCTACACCTCGGGCACCACGGGCCGCCCCAAGGGCTGTGTGATCTCGCACGGCAACTTCATGTACGAGGCGGACACCGTCATCGACCGCTGGGAGCCGGTGTTCCACTCCAAGAAGGGCGACGAGGCGGCGACCCTGCTGTTCCTGCCGCTCGCGCATGTCTTCGGCCGGATGGTGGAGGTCGCCGCGATCCGCGGCCGGGTCCGCTTCGGTCACCAGCCGCAGATGAACGCCGCCGCGCTGCTGCCCGACCTCGCCGCGTTCAAGCCGACGTTCTTCCTGGCCGTGCCGTACATCTTCGAGAAGGTCTTCAACGCCGCCCGCCGCAAGGCCGAGAAGGAGGGCAGGTCGGGCGCCTTCGAGAAGGCCGTCGAGGTCGCCGTGAAGTACGCGGACGCCGTGGAGGCCAAGGCGTGGGGCATCGGGCCAGGACCGTCGGCGGGGCTGCGGATGCAGCACCAGCTCTTCGACAAGCTCGTCTACTCCAAGATGCGGGCGGCGATGGGCGGCCGTATCCGGCACGCGATGTCCGGCGGCTCGGCGATGGACCGGCGGCTCGGGCTGTTCTTCGCCGGCGCGGGCGTGCACATCTACGAGGGCTACGGCCTCACCGAGTCCACGGCGGCGGCGACCGCCAACCCGCCCGAGCGCACCCGCTACGGCACCGTCGGTCGGCCCATCCCCGGCACGACCGTGCACATCGCGGACGACGGCGAGATCTGGCTGCACGGCGCCAACGTCTTCCAGGGCTATCTCAACAACCAGAAGGCCACCGACGAGTCCCTGCACGACGGCTGGCTGGCCACCGGTGACCTGGGCTCCCTCGACGAGGACGGCTTCCTGACCATCACCGGCCGCAAGAAGGAGATCCTGGTGACCTCCGGCGGCAAGAGCGTGTCGCCGGGCCTGCTGGAGGAACGCGTCCGCGACCATCCCCTGGTCTCCCAGTGCATAGTCGTCGGCAACGACCGCCCGTACATCGCGGCCCTGGTCACCCTCGACCAGGAGGCCGTGGAGCACTGGCTGATGATGCGCGACAAGCCCCAGATGACAGCGGCCCAGCTGGTGCGCGACGCCGACCTGGAGACGGAGGTGCGGCGCGCGGTCGTCGCCGCCAACACCCTGGTCTCGCAGGCCGAGTCGATCCGTACCTTCCGTATCCTCGCCCAGCCTTTCACCGAGGAGCATGGACTGCTCACGCCGTCCCTGAAGCTGAAGCGCAAGGCGATCGAGAACGCGTACTCGGGCGAGGTCGAGGCCCTGTACCAGGCGTGAACTGCGCCCCCGCGGCACTCGCCCGCACCAATTCTCCCCCGATACGCTTGAGTTGATATCGGCCACCGGCGCCCAGGGCGCCCAGTGCACGGGGGACGAACGGTCATGGCAGACATCGGGCGCACACCGGGGACGCCGTGACCGCACCGGAGTACTGGGTCGACCTGCACCGGGCCGGGCAGCGGCTCGGCGGCGGGTTTCTGCTCAACCGTACGTTCGTGCTCACGGCACTGCACTGCCTGCGTGGGCTGGCCCTCGAGGACCAGGTCGACATCGAACTCTGCGACGGTGAACGCGTCGAGGGGAGGATCTGCCGCCAGGACGAGAAGGCCGATCTGGCGCTCGTCGAGATCTCCGCCGACCAGCGGGTGGGCCTGCCGGTGCCCGCCGCCGACCGCGCCCGGGACGGCGGCCGATGGCGCGGCCCCTACCGCCCGACCACGACCGACGTGCACCTCAGCGGCCTGGTGAGCGGTACGGCCCATCATCTGTGCGTCGGCGGCGCCACCATCGAGGCGCTGCAACTGACCGCGGACCAGCACCTGGGCGACTACTCCGGCTACTCGGGCGGCCCCGTCGAGGGCGTCCCGGACGACAGGGCCGGGATGCCGACGATGCTGGGCATCCTCATCGAGCAGACCCCGGACCGCGCCGACCCGACCCGCGCCGCCAACGTGCTCATCGCCGCCACCATCGGGGAGGCGATGAGCCGCTTCGACCAGTTCGACGTCGGGCACCTCATCGACGTGGTCAGGCCGCCCCGGTCGCGGCAGCGAAAGGAGCCGACGGCCCCGGCGCGGTACGCGGACGCCGAGAAGCTGCTGCTCCAGTTCGACGACTGGGCCGACCGCGGGCTGATCGACCCGGTGAGCGCCGCGGAGATGAAGGCCGAGGCGGTCAGACGGCTCATCGACCGGGAGTTGGGCGGTGGTGACGTATGACGGAGCGGCCCGAGGCGTGGGACACCGCGCTCTGCCTGGCCGAGCAGGCGCGGGACGGCGACACGGCGGCGCGCGATCAGCTCCACGACGCGGTCCAACGGCTGTGCGGGGACCCCGAGTTGCTGTCGTACCGGGATCCTGGCCAGACCGTGGCGCACCTCACCGGTCTCCTCGACGACCTCGGCGAACCGGAGATCGCACAGTCGCTGCTGCGGCAGTGCGTGTCCCGTCTGACGGCGAAGGGGACCGATGGCGGGTCCCCGCGTGCGGCGCTCAATCACATCGCCGTCGCACTCGCGGAGCGTGGTCAACTACCGGCCGCCCAAAGGGTGTCGTCCACAGCGGCCACCCTGGGCCGGCCGAGCTCCCGCGCGGACTTCACGGACCTGACGATCACCTTCGCCAATCTCGCGGCGGTCGAACTCGGGCTGGACGACCCCGAGACCGCCGCCAGATCCGCCGAGCGGGCTGCGGGGTTCCTCCGCATGTCCCCCGTGGACGGCCGCCCCGAAGCGCTTCTCGAACTGCGGCTGCGAGTGGTCTCGTTGCTGACGGCGGCAGCGCGCGCCCGCAACGATCACGCCAAGGCCGACGCCCACCTCGACGACCTCGGTGACATCGCCCGCGCTCTGGTGGCGGAGCTCGGCGCGGAACATCCCAAGTCCCTCTCCGCGCTGGTGACTCTGGCCCTCGCCGAGTGCGAGTCGGCGACGGCGGCCGGCGACCGCGAACGGTCGGAGCGCGCCGTGGACGTCCTGCTCATCGCCGCGCAGAAGGCGGCGGCGTTCGCGGGTCGTCGTCACCCTCTCGCGGTGTCCGCGCTGGCGAGTCTCGCGGCGGCGGAGGGCCTGGTGGCCGCGGGGTCGGGAGACGGCGAGCGTCTCACGCGGGCAAGGGCGCTGATGGCCGCGAGGGTGCGGGCCGAGAGCCGACCCGCGGTGCGGCACGCCGCCGTTCCCGCACCGCGGACCTTCAGCCTGCTCGGTCCGGTCCGTGCCCGGCGTGACGACAGGACGGTGGCCCTCGCCTCCGATCGCGAACGCCTGCTGCTGGCCAAGCTGTTGCTCAACGCGGGGCGCGTCGTCCCCACGGACGAGCTGATGCGCGCCGCGTGGGGGGACGATTTCCAGGTGTCGCCGCTCAGGCTGCTGCTCTTCCACATGGCGCGGCTTCAGCGTGACCTCGGTCCCGATGTGCTGGTGAATGAACCCTCGGGCTATCTGATCCGGCTCACCCCCGGGTCACTCGATCTCCACGAGGCGCGGGAGCTGGTGGAGCGGAGCCGTCGGGCCCAAGGATCGGAACAGGCGCGGGAGTTGCTGAACCAGGCGCTGGCGCTGTGGACCGGCGACCCTCTGGCCGGCCTGCCCGGCCCCTACGCCAGGGAGCAGCGGGCACTGCTGCGGGCATGGCATGTGGACCTTGTCGAAGCTCGTCTGGAGCTCGATCTGGAGCTGGGCCGCGACCATGACGAGCTGATCACCGAACTGGCCGACCGGGTCGCCGGGAATCCGCAGAGCCAGCGCTTGCTGGAGCTGCTCCTGGCCACCCTGGACCGCGAGGCGGCGTCGGACGAGGCACCGGACCGGTACGCCGGCGCGCGACGCGTTCTCGCGGACGCGCTCGGGGTGGCCCCGAGCGCGTCGTTGCGGGATCTGGCGCGCCGCATCCATGAGGAAGAGACGCCGTGACGGTCAGCTGATGCTCACCCGGAAGATCTTGTCCGCTCCGTCCGGCTCACCCCCGTTGTTGTCGCTGTTGGTCGTGGACAGCCACAGCTGGTCGGCGCCCGGCACCCTGGTGACCGTGCGGAGCCTGCCGTAGGTACCGACGTAGTACGCGGTCGCCGAGCCGACGTTCTCGGTGTCGCCGTCGATCGGGATACGCCAGAGGCGTTCGCCGCGCAGGGCGGCCATGTAGATGACGTTGCGGATGATGGCGATGCCGCTCGGGGAGGCCTCGGAGACACGCCAGGTCTTCTTGGGGTTGGTCATGCCGGCGTTCGAGCAGGTGCCTTCGCAGATCGGCCAGCCGTAGTTGGCGCCCGGCTTGATGAGGTTGAGCTCGTCGAAGGAGCTGTTGCCGAACTCCGCCTCCCACAGGCGGCCGTTCTTGTCGAAGGCCAGGCCCTGGGGGTTGCGGTGGCCGAGGGAGTAGACGTAGCTGCCGAAGGGGTTGCCGGGGGCCGCTTTGCCGTCCGTCGTCAGGCGCAGGATCTTGCCGTTGAGGGAGTTCTTGTCCTGGGCGAGGGACGAGGTCTGGGCGTCGCCGGTGGAGGCGTACAGCAGGCCGTCGGGGCCGAAGGCGAGGCGGCCGCCGTTGTGGTAGCGGTTCTTCTTGATGCCCTGGAGCAGCACGGTGTAGCCGCTCAGCGAGCTGCCGTCGTAGGTCATGCGTGCGATGCGGTTGCCCTCGGAGGCCGTGTGCATGAAGTAGACGCGGTGGTTGGTGGCCCAGTCGGGGTCGACGGCGACGCCGAGCAGTCCACCCTCGCCGTCCGTGGTGACCGCGTTGGGCACCTTGCCGACCTGTGTCCTGGTGCCGTCCTTGGTCAGTTTGAACACCTTGAAACTGTCGCGTTCGGTGACCAGGGCGCTGTTGCCATCGGGCATCCAGTACGTCCCCCAGGGGATGCTCCAGCCGGTCGACACGGTGCCGATGGACGACGGGACACCGCCGTCGGTGGCGCAGGCCCGGGTGGTGAAGGTGACCGCGTTGCTCTGCGGGGAGGCGTTCCCGGCGGCGTCGCGGGCCACGACGTTCAGGTTGTAGGGGCTGTCGCAGGCCAGCCCGGTGAGCGTGGCCGAGGTGGCGGGCGGGGTGCCGGTGACCGTCTTGTAGACGGTGGAGCCGCTGCGGATGTCGTACGCCGTGACCGCCTTGTCGTCCGTCGCGGCGCCCCAGCTCAGCTTGGCGCTGTTCGCGGTGACGTCGGTGTAGGACAGGGTGCCGGGTCCGGTCGGCGGGCTGGTGTCGGAGCTGGTCTTCGTCGTGCAGTCCACGGCCGGGCTGGCGGGCGAGGCGTTGCCTGCGGCGTCGCGGGCGATGACCGTGAGGTTGTAGGTGGTGGCCGGGGTGAGCCCGGTGAGCTTCGAGGTGGTCGCGCTGCCCGCGGCCTCGCCGATCTTGTTGCCGTGCTCGTAGATGTCGTACGCGGTCACCGCCACGTCGTCGGTCGCGGCGCCCCAGGTCAGGGTGAGGCCGTCCTCGGTGATGGCGGAGCAGGTCGGTGCGCCGGGGCGGGTCGGGGTCTGGGTGTCGGCCGTCGTGCCCACGGTCAGTTTGTCGAGGTTGGGGCCGCCGGCGGTGGTGGTCGCGGTGGCGCGGATCTTGTTGGTACCGGCGGTGAGGTCGGCGTTGACCGTCTTGGTGGCCCAGGTGGTCCAGTTCGCGGTGGGCGGGAAGGACACCTTCGACGCGATGACCTTGCCCCCGACCGAGATGTCCATGGGCCGGTCGGCGCCGGTGCCGTTGGCGTAGCGCAGGGCCAGCGAGGCGCCGCCCGCCGCGTCCGCCCTCACCGTGAACTCGACGTACGAGCCGGTCACATTGGTGTAGTCGACGAAGCCGGTGCCCGTGTAGCCGCTGTGGTTGGTGGCCACCGTGCCCTGCGAGATCGTCGCGGTCTCGGCCTGGTGGTCACTCGCGGCGGCGGCCGCGGCACCGGACGGTGGGGAGGCGGTGAGGAGGGACAGCAGCAGGCCGCCGAGGGCGGCGGTGAGCACGCCCCGGTAGGAGCGGCGTCTGGTGGGGGTGACATGCATGGGGGGTCCACCTCCAGGTGGGGGGGATGTCCTACGGGTGCGGGCGCGGATGAGGGGCGGTCAGCAGTCGTCGGAGCCGGTGCCGGTGACGCGCAGGGCACCGCCCGTCGTGGTGTGGCTGTCGGTCACGCAGGCGCCGGTCACCGTCTGGAAGCCCATGTCGTACGGCGATCCGCTGCCGCGCTGGGCCGTGAAACGGGTGAAGCGCAGCGAGCTGCCGTTATTGGCGATGACCGCGGGGCGGGAGTCGTCGGCGGCGAGGCGTACGGAGCTGTCCGTGAAGGTGATGCCGTCGGTGTGGTGGAGGTACCAGCCGTAGGCGGGGCGGGTGCCGATGCTGTTGGGGTTGTAATTCTTGGGGTCGTTGCTCGGCACGCCCGTGTCCATGGGGTCGTGGCCGCCGGGCACGGTGAGGTCGACGTGGGTGAAGCGGACGTTCCTGATGCGGTGCGGGCCCGGCTCGCCCCACAGGGTCGGGCTGAACGACGGGTCGGTGCCGGTCGCGGTGATGTCGTCGTAGGTGATGTCGCTGATGGAGCCCACGCCGGGGTCGTTACCGCAGCGTTTTCGGGTGCCGATCTTCTGCATGATCGGTGAGCGGACGCCGGTCATGGTGATGTCGCGGTAGTGGACGTCGGAGATCTTCGCGCCGTCCATGGAGACCATGCCGAGCCCCGACTTGTCAGAGCCCTCGATACGGATCCGCTCGAACCGGTAGTCGGTGAAGTCGCCGCAGGTCTCCGAGCCGAACATCAGGGCGTTGCAGCACCGCGCCGATAGATAGGAGTCGCCCACTCTGGCATGGCCGTTGGGAAGCTTGGCGCCCAGCGCGTAGTCGCTCTTGAAGGCGAGGGCGTCGTCGTTGGCCTCGAAGTGGGCGTTGGTGACGGTGACGTCGGTCGTGCTGATGATGTTCCAGCCGTCGCGGTCGCTAGCGGTGTCGATGGTGAGCCGGTCCGAAGTGACGTCTCGGCAGCCGTTGATGAGGGCCGCGAAGTGGCCTCCGCGGCGCAGCGTCAGGCCATCGCCCAGCCGCAGTCCATCGCACCGCGTCAGCGAGATGATCTTGTCGGCCTCGCCGGACTTAGGGGTGCCGGTGATCAGGTTGCCGCCGCCGTCGATGACTCCGCCGCCGGTGAAGGCGATGTCGGTCAGACGGTCGCCGTGGATCATCGCGTTGTGGAAGTGGCTGTGGCCGTAGTCCTGGTACTCGTCGTACGGGTTCGGCTCGGGCGGGTCGTACGTGTCCGCGCCGGCGCCCTGAACCGTGGCGCCCCTGTCCACCTTCAGCGTCACATGGCTCTTCATCCGGATCGTGTTCTTGGACTTGTAGACGCCGGGTGCCGGGACGAGGACGGTTCCCCCGCCGACGGCGTGCGCGGCGTCGATCGCCCGCTGGATCGCCGGGGTGTCATTGGCGGAGCCGTCGCCCTCGGCGCCGTAGGAACGCACGTCGAAGACAGGCGGTGCGGCGGTCGTCGCGACGGCCGGGGGCTGGGACAGGCCGAGTGCCACGAGGAAGCCGAGCAGGGCCGGTAGGAGAGGGCGTACGGGTCTCATCTGGCCGTCCCCTCATACGAGTTGATAGCCGCGGAGGTTGGTGAGCAGCAGGTGGCAGTCCTGGAGTGAGCCGGAGGTGTCGCCGAGGGAACGGTAGATGCCCCACTTGGGGCGCACCCGGTCGGCCAGGAAGGTGTCGACGCCCGACTTCGACTTGTCGATCACTGTGGTGCCGCCGCTCTTGAGGATCCAACGGACCGAGCCCGCCGAGCCGTTGCCGACCTTGATCTGGAAGTCGACGTCCGTCCATTTGTCGTGCAGCGGCGCCAGGTCCGTACGGCCGACGAGGGTGTCGCTGTCGAAGAGCTTCAGCTCGATGGTCTGGGCGCCGTTCACCCGGCGCAGCGACTGGACGACGATCGGGGAGGAGCCGGAGCCGGGCTGCTTCATCTGCATGATGTGGGTGAAGGAGGTCGTGGCCTTCAACGAGCTCGGGATGTACATGGAGTAGGTGATCCGCCAGGTCTGGCCCTGGGTCCACTTCAGATAGCTGCTTCCGGAGGTGCGCAGGCCCGTGACCTCCTGGCGCTGGCGGTCGGTGGAGGTGTCCCGGTCGGACATGTGCATGTTGAAGCGCCAGTTGTCGCCGGTGGCGTAGATGTGCGGCTGCCCGCCCGGGTGGGAGTCGGCGCGGTCGTCCTCGATGGTCTCGAAGGCGCGCATGCCGTCGGAGCTCGCGGACGGCGACCACTTCAGCTGCCAGGACGCGGCCCGTGCGTGCGTCGCGGCGGGCAACCCTACGGCGGCGGAGGCCACGCCGCCCAGCGCGGCGCCCAGCAGGACCCTTCTGGATGTGCCCATGACACTAATCACTCCTCAGCTGTTCGTTCATGATCAGGAAGGCTCCGAGGCCGTGGAAGTCGTTGGTGGCCCGGGTGCGGGCGATGTAGTACGCGTAGTCGCCGACGTTGGTGCCGATGGAGATGTCGGTGAGGTCGGTGCGTCCGTCCGCGCCGAGGGAGACCTTCTTCAGGACGCCCTGGTAGCCGCGTTCGGCGACGGTCGCGTAGTGCCGGTCGAGGTAGCCCTGCTGGGCGCCTCGGGACAGGGCGTAGGTGAACATGCTGGAGCAGGAGGTCTCGGTCCAGTTGTCGGCGCGGTCGCCCTTGTCGATGACCTGGAACCAGCGGCCGGTGGAGGGGTCCTGGGTGCGCTCCAGGCCTTTGGCGAGCTTGCGCAGGATGCGCAGCAGGGCTTGGCGGCGGGGGTGGTCGCCCGGGATGGCGTCCAGGACGTTCACCATCGCCATCGAGTACCAGCCCACGGCACGGCACCAGTGCTCGGGGGCGAGGCCGGTGGCCTGGTCGGACCAGGTGGCGGTGCGGGACTCGTCGTAGGCGTGCCGGAGAAGGCCATTGCCTACTTGCAGATGGCTGCCGTACAGGTACAGCTGCTTGGCCGCCTCGTCGTTCGCGTACGACGAGTCGTCGAACTCCTTGCCGTACTCGACCAGGAACGGGTTGACCATGTAGACCCCGTCGGCCCACAACTGATGTGCGCGGCTGGCGGTGTCGGCGTGCCAGAAGCCGCCGTCCTCGGTGCGCGGGTAGGTGTCGAGGCGTTCGCGGATCTTGCGGGCCGCGATGCGGTAGCGGTCGTCGCCGGTCTCGTGGTGCAGGATCGTCAGCAGCCGCCCGGCCTGCATGCTGTCGAGGTTGTTGAAGCTCTGGCTCATGGAGCCGTCCGCGGCCACGAACCGGTCGACGTAGCTCTTGATGTACGCCAGGTACTGCGGGTTGTGGGTGCGGCGGAAGACCAGGTACTGGCCGTAGAGGTAGAGGCCGACCGGGTACGACCAGCCGCCGATGGTGGTCGGTGTGTAGCGGGCCGTGGTGGAGTCGACCATGGCGACGGACCAGTCGGCGGTGGTGACGGGGGCTGTGACCGGCATCGCCATGGCTGGTGCGGGTTCGGCCGCGGCCGTGGGGACGGCGGTGAGGGTCGCGGCGGCGAGCACGGTCGTCGTCAGCAGCGCGTGCAGGCGTCTCATGGTGCTCCTTCGCGGTAGGCGTGGACGGGGGTTGCGGCCGGGCGGGGGCTGTCGACCAGGTCGCGGATGAGGGCGTGGTCGGGTGAGAGCCGGCAGGCCGGGTCGGTGCGGGTGGCGTCGCCGGTGAGTGCGAACGCCTGGCAGCGGCAGCCGCCGTGGTCGGTGGAGCTGAGGCCGCAGCTTCGGCAGGGGTCGCGCATCCAGGAGTCGCCGCGGTAGGCGTTGAACGCCCTCGACTCCCGCCAGATCCAGTCGAGTTGACGGTCCCTCACATTGGGTGGGTCGAGGCCGGGGAGGGCGGCCGCGGCGGGGCAGGGCAGGACGGTGCCGTCAGGGGCGACGGTGAGGGAGAGGGCGCCCCAGCCGCCCATGCAGGGTTTGGCGACGCCGTCGATGTGGTCGGGGGTGACCCAGATCAACTCCGGTGCGGGGCCCGGGCGTTCGCGCCAGCGGGTGAGTGTGGTGCGGGCGCGGTCCACCTGGTTCCGGGTGGGCAGCAGGGTGGCGCGGTTGCGCAGGGCCCAGCCGTGGAACTGGGTGTGCGCGAGCTCGATTCGGTCGGCGCCCCAGGCCACGCCCAGGGCGATCAGGTCGTCGAGGGCGTCGATGTTGGTGCGGTGCAGGACGATGTTCAGGCCGAACGGCAGCCCGGCGGCACGGATCAGCCGGGCGGCGCGTTCCTTGGCGGCGAACGAACGGGCGCCCGCGATGCGGTCGGAGGCGTCGGGGTCGGCGTGCTGCACGGACAGCTGGACGCTGTGCAGCCCGGCCGCGACCAGCTCGTCGAGCCGCCGCTCCCCCAGTCCGACGCCGCTGGTGACGAGCTGGGTGTAGAGGCCCGCGCGTTCGGCTGCGGCGACGATGTCCGGCAGGTCTCGCCGCAACAGTGGCTCGCCGCCCGACAGATGGGTCTGTACGACGCCCAGGTCAGCGGCCTGCCGGAACACTCCGGCCCATTCCCCGGCGGTCAGCTCTGTTGACCGACCGACCAGTTCGACGGGGTTGGAGCAGTACCCGCAGCGCAGCGGGCAGCGATGGGTGAGCTCCGCGAGCAGGGCCCACGGCGGGTCGACCGTCATCGCAGCCAGCCCTCCTTCCGCAACGTCTCAAGGAACTCCGGCACTTCGCCGGCGACCGGGGCGCCAGGGAAGCGCGCGGCCAGCTCGGCGACGATGTCCTCCACCTCGCGACTGCCGTCGCACAGCCGCAGTACGCCGCCCGCGTTGCCGTGCAGCACGACCACCCGCTCGGGCAGCAGCAACAGGTCGGTGCCGCGCACCCGGTCGTGACGCAGGACGACGGAGCGGGCGAGGGTGGGGCGCCAGGTCATGGGGGGTCACCTCCGGTGGCTCCGGCTCGGCTTGCAGCTCGGGCTCCGTCTTGGCCGCCGCACGCCGCGCCATGGCGTACGCCGACCGCACGCGAGTGGGCAGCACCCCAGGTCATGGGCCACCTCCGTCCACCGAGTCATGCCGCAGGGCCGCCGCACGGGCGAGAACAGGACGCCGGTTCATGGCCCGCCCCCATCCACCGCGTCCAGCAACGCCCAAAGCACATCGCACTTGAACCCCAGCGCACCCACCGCCCGCTCCTGCTGTTCCCGGGTGCGGGCCTGGTCCAGGACCAGGGCGAGGGCCTCCTCGCCGTCCCGGGCGCCCTGGTCGACCCGGGTGCGGAAGTAGGCGAGGCCGGCCGGGTCGATCCAGGGGTAGTGGGTCTCGAAGGCGTCGATGCGGGTGCGCATCAGGTCGGGTGCGGACAGTTCGGTCAGGGACGCGGCGACGGCCTCGACGACGGGGCTGAGCCGGCAGAAGTTGACGTAGCCGTCGACCGCGAGCCGCACCCCGGGGAGCACCCGGGAGGCGTCCCAGAGTTCCTCGCGGTCCAGGCCGGCCGCCTCGCCGAGGCGCAGCCAGCGCTCGATGCCGCCCTCGCCCTCGGCGGTGCCGTCGTGGTCGCGGATGCGGCGCAGCCAGGCCCGGCGCGGCGCGGGACGCTCCAGTTTGGCGAGGATCAGGGCGTCCTTGACGGGGATGTGGCGCTGGTAGTGGAAGCGGTTGGCGATCCAGCGGCGCAGTTCGGCGGGCGTCAACTCGCCTTTGTGCATACGGAGGTTGAAGGGGTGCCGGTCGTGGTAGCGGGCCGCGGTGACGGCGCGCAGCCGCCCAGTGAACTCGGTGGTCGTCCAGGGGGCTGCGGCGCCGTGCGCGTGCACGCGAGTCGCGGTCACGATGCTCTCGCGGTGCGGCCGGTCAGCGGTCGGCGAGGGCGTAGGCGGTCACTTCGAGCGCGGTGTCCACGACGGTGTAGCCGGGGCTACGCCAGACGCTTTCCTCCGATGTTTCCTGAATGATCTGTTCCGTCGCGAGGGCCGGGAGGGTACGGAGCAGCTTCTCGTCCATGTGCGCATACCTGCTTTCCTGAGGAAGTGGGGGTCTCAGAGCCCAGACAGGCGGCTGCCGTTCACATGCGTGCACCGAGTTCATCGACACGTTCGGTGGCGGGATTCAGAGTCGCGGCATGACGGCCCACGGTCAATGGTCCGGACCGATAACGTCGGATGCGTTTCCGGCCAATCTCACCGACGTTCCGCTGACTCGCCAGTCAGTTGCCGCGATTTCCCCGGCGGATTCGGCGGTCAGGAATGCATCACGCCTCGTGATCGTTGACGATATGAGTACCACCTGACGACAACCGTAAGGATCGAGAGCTCGTGAGCAGCAAGGTCCCCCCGATCACCCTCAACAACGGCGTCGAGATGCCCCAGCTGGGCTTCGGCGTCTGGCAGGTGCCGGACGGCGAGGCGGAGGAGGCGGTCGGCACCGCGCTGGAGGCCGGGTACCGCAGCATCGACACAGCGGCGATCTACGGCAATGAGGAGGGCACCGGCAAGGCCATCGCCACCTCCGGCCTCCCCCGCGAGGACATCTTCGTCACCACCAAGCTCTGGAACGGCGATCAGGGCTACGACTCCACGCTGCGCGCCTTCGACGTGTCGCTCGGCAAGCTCGGCCTGGACTACGTCGACCTGTATCTCATCCACTGGCCGGCTCCGTCGCGCGACAAGTACGTCGACACCTACAAGGCGTTCGAGAAGCTGCACGCCGACGGCCGTATCCGCGCGATCGGTGTCTCCAACTTCCTTCCGGAGCACCTGGAGCGGCTGCTCGACGAGACGTCGGTCGTCCCCGCCGTCAACCAGATCGAGCTGCACCCGCACCTTCAGCAGCACACCTCGCGCGCGTTCCACGCCGAGCGGGGCATCGCCACCGAGGCCTGGTCGCCGCTGGGTTCGGGCAAGGGCCTGCTGGAGGTCCCGGCGATCGTCGCCATCGCACAGAAGCACGGCCGCACCCCGGCCCAGATCGTGCTGCGCTGGCACCTCCAGATCGGCAACATCGTGATCCCGAAGTCCGTGACGCCGTCCCGGATCAAGGAGAACATCGAGGTCTTCGACTTCAGCCTGGACGACGAGGACCTGGCGGCGATCAGCGCGCTGAACGAGGACCGCCGGATCGGCAGCGACCCGGCGACCGTCAGCTGAGACCACCCGACCGCTCGCCCGCGACTGCTCGCCCGCCGCTCGACCGTCCGAGCGGCGGGCGAGCGCGTACCGGCCCTTAGCGGGATGCCGTCGGCGACCGCGACGGCTCAGTCGCCGCGCACATCGGTGAAGACGACCTCGAACTCCTCCAGCCCGGTCACCGCCACATGCGCCTTGGCCGCACCCTCGTGCCGGGCCGCCGCCTGACCCGCGCGGGACGCCGCCAGCGACGACTGGTCGACGAAGATCACCCCGACCAAGCCGCGTCCGCGCGCCCGGTCGACCAGCAGGGACGCCCTGGCCAGCCCCGGAAGGGTCTCGAGCCTGGGCACCACGGTGGCCCTGAATGTGTCGGCGAGCAGATCCGTGTCCCTGGGGTCGAACTCCAGCCTGGAGACACGCAGCCCGCCGCCCGCCTGCGGCTGCCGCGCCTGGTGGAACACCAGCGCCTCGTAGTTGTCGACCGAGACCGTCCCCAGAAACGGCTCCAGCATCGACACCCGCCGCTCACGCAGCACTTCGTCACTGTTCTGCCGGGCCTGCTCCGACTCCCACCAACTCGCCGCGAGGAGTTTGCCGAGCGTCCGGTCCACGAAGACGCTCGCCCCGCGGTACCCCGGACGGTCCTCCAGCAGGTCCCGCCCCTCGGTGTTCAGGGCCCTGATGGCCGTGTCGATCTTCGTGGGATCGCCGGTCGTGTAGATGGCGCGTACGAACATGACACCTCCCGGGAATCCGGGCTGACATCCGAAATCTTCGGTATGTCCAGTCTTCTACTGGGCGCATGACGTCGCAATCAGCACACCGGGCCCGAGATCGCATCCCGAGGGCTTGACGGGGACACGCAAAGAGGTTCACGCTGCACGCGATCCAGTCAGGAAACTTTCCTAACAGATTCCTCACGAAAGGGTCCCCCCCACAGTGCGTATCCGAACACTGACCCTCATCGCGGCCTCCGGCGCCGCGCTGCTCGCCGCCGGTCTGCTTCCCACCAGCGCCTCCGGCCACCCGCAACCGCCGTCCCTCCAGGAGGGCTCGGTCAGTGCGGCCGACCTGCTCGCGAAGGTGACGTCCTGTTCCCAGATCTCCAACGGCAAGTACCGCACCGACGAGGAGACCTCGGCCACCGTCCCGGTGTGCGGCAAGAACGGCGCCGTGTTCTGGAAGGCCGACATGGACATCGACTGCGACGGCCAGCGCACCGCCAAGTGCAACGCGGACACCGATCCCTGGTACCAGCCCGACACCGCCTTCCACCAGTCCAACGGCAAGCCGCTGCGCGCCGACACCCTGCCCTATGTCGTCGTCCCCAGCGTCAGCGGCACCTGGGACTACTCCGGCGCCGGCATCAAGGGCGGCGGCGTGGTGGCCGTGATCCACGACAACCAGGTCGTCTACGCCGTCGTCGGCGACACGGGCCCCCAGCGGATCATCGGCGAGGCCTCGTACGCCACCGCCGAGCGGCTCGGCATAGACCCCGACCCGGAGAACGGCGGCACCGACTCCGGTGTGACCTACATCCTCTTCAAGAACTCCAAGGTCTCGCCCATCGAGAACCACGGCGCGGCGGTCACGCTGGGCGAGAAGCTGGCGAAGGAGTTCATCCAGAACAACTAACAGCTGCGGTACGTCAGTTGGGCTGCCCGAGCGGCCGTACGACGACGGTGTTGACGTCCACGCCGTCGGGCTGCCGGACGGCCCACACCACCGAGTCGGCGATCTGGTCGGCGGTCAGCAGATGCCCGGGCGGCAGGCTGCCGTAGCTGTCCCAGAAGGGTGTCTCGACCCGGCCGGGCGCGATGTGGGTGACGCCCACGCCCCAGTCGGTCACCTGTCGCCGGGTGTTCTCGGCGAGCCCCGTCACGGCCCACTTGGTCGCCCCATAGATGTTGCCGGGCCCGTTCACGAACCCGGCGACACTGCCGACCAGCACGATCCGGCCGCGGGTCTCCTTGAGGGCGTCGATGGAGGCGCGGATGAGCAGGGCCGGGCCGAGGACGTTGGTCAGCACCATCTCGGTCCAGCCGGACGGGTCACCCTCGGCGACCGTGTCGTGGGTCGCGAACCCCGCGTTGGCGACCACCGTGTCCAGTCGGCCGAACGCCTTGAGCGTCGCGTCGACCGCCACCTGGACGTCGGTGTACTCGGCGGCGTTCCCGACGATGGCCAACAAACCTTCCGGTTCCCCGAGTTCCTCGGCGAAGGCCCGCAACCGCGCCTCACCCCGACCGGTGACGGTGACCCGGTGCCCGGCGTCCAGCAGTTGCCGCGCGACGGCGGCGCCGATGCCGCTGCCGCCGCCGGTGATGAGCGCGACCGGAGAGTCGTTCATGAAGGTTCCCCCTGTATCCCGGTGTCCCGATATCCCGGTGTCCCGATTCGGACGACGGGGATTCCATCACTTGGAGAACTCTCGAAGTCAAGGCCTCTCACCCGGGCTAGGTCACCCGGGCCCGGTCACCTGGTCCGGACCGCCGTGTACACCGTCTGCGCCGCCAGGACGAACAGATCGGGGCGATGGTGGACGCTCGCCTTGTCCTCCGGGTCGAGGAGGCGGTCGAGGGTCGCGCGGTCGTCGGCGTCGAGGCGCTCGGCGACGCCCTCCCGGATGCGGGTGAGGACGGCGGCGGCGTAGGCCCGGGCGCGGTCCGTGGTGGGGGCGGGCAGGTCGAGCAGGAAGGTGCGGGTGCCGGAGGGCCTCAGGCCGGCGGCGGTCATCAGCGCGGGCCAGTCCTCGGTCTCGGCGACGGAGCGGGGCAGGTCGGCGCGCATCTGCGCGAACCACTCCGCCTCCAGTGCGTCGAGCCGCGCGTGGAGCCCGGGCCGCCCGAACCCGATGTCCCGGGGCAGGAACCGCGTGGGCAGCCCACCCTCCTGGAGGGCCAGGGTGCCGCCGTACGCGAGCCGGTCCGCGAACGCGGCGAGGGCGGCGCGCTGATCGCCGAGGTGGTGCAGGCTGCGGCTGGCCCACAGCAGATCGGCCGGGTAGTCCAAGTCGTCGAGGATTTCCGGGAGTTCACCGGCGAGGGTGCCGAAGCGGTCGGCGACCCCGAGCCGTTCGGCACGCGCCCGGGCCCGCTCCAGGAGCGGTTCGGATCCGTCGACGGCGACGATGCGGGCGCCGGGGAAGGTGTCGGCGAGCAGACAGGCGACGACGCCCGGGCCACTGCCCGCGTCGACGACCAGCCCCGGCTCGGTCTGCCGCTTGGCGAGCCAGGCCATGGCGTGCTCGTACAGGGGCGTGAACAGTTCCGCCTGCGCCTCCAGCAGCGGAGCCATCTCGCCCCAGTCGATGTCGGCGTGGTCGTGGTGGTGGTGACCGGCGTGGTGGTCACCGTGGTCGCCGTGGTGGTTGTGCGCCATGCTCGTCAGCCTCTCCCTCTGGTGACGCCAGCGTGCGCCGACGCACCGTCGCGGGGCCACTGTCCTTGCCGTAACGGCAAAAGCGAGGCAAAAAAATCGGATGCGGCCGACGGGTCCGAGCACCCACGATGGTCCGATGGACGACGAGATGGTGGAGCGCTTCCTCCGCGACGGGTTCGTGAAGATCGAGGGCGCCTTTCCGCCTCGTGTCGCCGAGCACTGCGCGCGATTGCTGTGGCGGGAGACGGGATACGACGCACAGGACCCGGCGACCTGGAAGGACCCCGTGCACTGGGTGTACGACATGGCGCAGGGCCCCTTCGCGGCCGCCGCCAACACACCCGCCCTGCATGAGGCCTTCGATCTGCTGGTGGGCGAGGACCGCTGGCAGTCGCGCTATTCGCTGGGCAGCTTCCCGCTGCGGTTCCCGCACGAGGAGGAACCGGACGACGCGGGCTGGCACATCGAGGCCAGCTATGTGCCCGAGGGCGCCGAGCACCCGCACACGAATCTGGCCTCGAAGGAGCGCGCGCTGCTGATGCTGTTCCTGTTCAGCGAGGTCACCGAGGCGGACGCCCCGACCCGCATCAGGGTCGGCTCACATCTCGACGTACCGAAGGTCCTGGAGCCGTACGGCGAGAAGGGCGCCTCCTTCCTGGAGCTCGGCCCGAAGGTCGCCGAGGCCTCGGCCCACCGCCCGCTCGCCCACGCCACCGGACGCCCCGGCGACGTCTACCTCTGCCACCCCTTCCTGGTCCACGCCGCCCAGCCCCACCACGGCACCCGCCCGCGCTTCATGGCCCAGCCGCCCCTGCACACGTCGGTACCACTGGAGCTGGAGCGACCGGACGGCAACTACTCAGCGGTGGAGTTCGCAATCCGCCGGGGCTTGGCCCAAGAGATCTGACCAACCCCGGCGAACTACGACGCCCTAAGGGGCGCGGGGCTGTATCCGATTTGCGGCTCCGCCGCGTGGGCGCGACCAGCCACAGCGAACCCGCAGCCGCCGTCACTCCTCTACGACAACGGCGGATACGCGTTCTGCATCAACTGCTGGAACTGCGCAGAGAACCAGTGCCCCGACAGCGGAGCGTTCGGCAGCGCACCGGACATGTTGTTGCCATTGCGCGGATTACCCGTGTACGTCGGATCGCACATCCGGTCGAAGCCCTTGCCCTCGTCGTTCGGGATCTCCGAGCTGGCGCCGTCGGACTCACCCGGAGGCTTGATCCAGACGTAGGCGTCGATGCCCGCCGCCGGGGCGGCCTGCGGCCGCTCGCCGAGCCCGGCCCCCGACTGGTTGCACCAGTTGCCGACGTGGATGCGCCGGTCGTAGCGCCCGCCGTTGACATAGGTGTCGACGTCGGTCGTGGCCCCCGGACCGGCGGGCCGGGCAGAGCCACCCCACCCGTTCCGCGATGTGTCGATCAGCATGCCGATACCGGAGTTGAAGCCGGTGGTCACCAGCTGCTGGCGGAAGGCCTGCGCGAAGGACAGCTCGTCGGTGTACCGGTTCCAGTCGACCCACTTCGACTCACGGACGGACTTGCCGCCGACGGAGTCGTTGATGGTGAAGTTGTTCTCCTTCAGCGCGCTGTAGTTCGCCGTGTTGGCGATGAACCCGTGCACGTCGTTCATGGTGGCGCCCTCGGAGGTGGCCGCCTCCTTCATCACCGTGGCGCTGGGGGCGAAGTTGTCGTCCCAGCCGATCCAGCCGTGGTGGCCGGCGTCGATGTAGTTGTAGACGTTGGCCACGTCACCGAGCTTGTTGAGGGCGTAGCCGACGCCCTTCTGGTAGTTGCCGTTGGCCTTCATCACATCGCACTGGGGCGTGGCGGTGGGACGGCTGCCGGTGTTGGTGACGAGGTTGGGCAGGGAGTCGATCTCGATCGTGGTGACGATCCGCAGCGCGGCGTACTTGGGGTCGGCGAGGATCGCGGCGATCGGGTCGATGTACTCGGTCTTGTACCGGCCGAGCTCGGTCGGGCCGAGCTCGCCGTTGGAGGCGAGGGCGGCGCAGTCGCGGCCCGGCAGGTTGTAGATGACCAGCTGGACGACGAGTTCGCCGGAGCCCTTCTGGGTCAGGGCCTCGTCGAGGTGGTCGCGCAGGCCCATGCCGCCGTTGACGCCGTTGATCGCGGCGATCCGGTCCAGCCAGACGCCGGTCGGCTGGCTGGCGATCCGGCTTCCGCCCGGCTCGGCGGCGGCCTTCGCGGACCATTCCGGGTTCACATACACCTTGGCGCCGGAGTACGGGTTGTCGACCTTGGGGCCGGTGGGGTCGGGGTCCGGCGGATCGGTGGGGCCGCCACCGCCGTCGTCGACGTTGCAGGTCACGCCGTCGAGGGTGAAGGTGGCGGGGATGGCGTTGCTGCCGCTGTAAGTGCCCTGGAAGCCGAAGCTGACCGAACCTCCGGTCGCCAGCGTGGCGTTGTAGGTCTCATTGGCCGCGGTGACATCGGCGCCGCTCTGGCCGATCTTCGCGTTCCAGCCGCTGGTGACCTTCTGGTTGCCGGCGTACGACCACTTCACCGACCAGTTCGACTTGGCGGCGCCCTGGTTGGTGACGGTGACGGCGGCGGTGAAGCCGGTGTCCCACTGGTTCTGCACCTTGTAGTCGACGGTGCAGGGCACGGCGGCCGTGCCGATTCCGCCGGGGTCCGCGGCGAGCGCGGTTCCCGAGGCCCCGGCGACCAGCGCCAGGGCGGCGAGCATCGCTGTTCTGGTACGACTCATGAGTGCGGGTTCCTTCTTGGTTGCGGGTGCTGACGGTTCGTCCGTGCAGGGCGCGCAAGAGGCAAGGAGGAGGTGCCGACGACGGCTAAAAGTACTGAACGTGAGGGGTGTCGCATGAGCGACTCCTTGCAGCTCCGGCGCGTCGTGACGGACGCGTCGACTGATGGAATCGCTCCCACTGGTGCTTTTGAAGTTAGCGCCAAGTGACGGTAAAGGACAGGGGAGTTACTGACTTTTGCTCAACTGAACTCATCGAATCTTTTCGACTCTTCAAGCACCTTGACCCCTTGCACCCCCGTCCCCACTATGGGAGCGCTCCCACTGGTTCAAGCCTTGACTTCTCCGAGCCGCAAGGAGGAACCAGCACGTGCATCCCCCACGCAGACGCAGAGCCGTACGAAGGTTCTGGACGGCCGCAGTCGCGGCCCTCGCTCTTCCCTTGACGATGCTGGGCACGGGTTCGACACCCGCGCAGGCAGCGGCGGTTCAGTGCAGTGTCGACTACAAGACCAATGACTGGGGCTCCGGCTTCACCGCGGAGCTGACGCTCACCAACCGCGGTACGGACGTCATCGACGGCTGGACCCTGACGTACGGCTACACGGGCAACCAGAAGCTCGGCAACGGCTGGAACGGCACCTGGTCGCAGTCCGGTCAGACGGTCACCGTGAAGGATGCCGGCCACAACGGGCGGATCGCCGCCGGTGCCGCGGTCTCCACCGGTGCGCAGTTCACCTACAGCGGCAGCAATGCCGCGCCCACGAACTTCGCCATCAACGGCACGAGTTGCACGGGCGCCCACCAACCCCCCATCACCGTGCTGACCAGCCCGGCGGCGGGCGCCGTCTACTCGCAGGGCGACGCCGTCCCGCTCGCGGCCACCGCGGCCGCCGCGGACAACGCGACCATCGGCAAGGTGGAGTTCTACGACGACACCACGCTGCTGGGCACCGACACCACGGCGCCGTACGCGCTCTCGGTCTCCAGCTTGACCGTGGGCAGTCATTCGCTGCTGGCCAAGGCGTACGACAGCCTGGGCGCATCCGCGGAGTCCACACCGGTCGGCGTCACGGTCGCCTCGGGTCCCGCCGTGGTGGCCACACCGGCCCAACTCCCCATCCAGCAGGGCAAGTCGGCGACCTATGACGTGAAGCTGTCAACGCAGCCTTCGGCCAACGTCACCGTCTCCACCGCCCGGGCGAGCGGCAACACGGGCCTGTCGGTGACCGGCGGCGCCTCGCTCACCTTCACGCCCTCGAACTGGAACACCGCCCAGAAGGTCACCATCGCAGCCGGCAGCTCCGGCACCGGCGCGGCGACCTTCGAGTCGACGGCCGGCGGGCACGCCAAGGCGTCGGTGACGGTCACCCAGATCGCGGCGACGAAGGCGTACGACGCCCGCTTCCTGGAGCTGTACGGCAAGATCACCAACCCGGCGAACGGCTACTTCTCGCCCGAGGGCATCCCCTACCACTCGGTCGAGACGCTGATCGTCGAGGCGCCGGACCACGGTCATGAGACCACGTCGGAGGCCTACAGCTACCTTCTCTGGCTGCAGGCGATGTACGGCAAGGTCACGGGCGACTGGTCCAAGTTCAACGGGGCCTGGGACATCATGGAGAAGTACATGATCCCGACCCACGCCGACCAGCCGACGAACTCCTTCTACAACGCCTCGAAGCCGGCGACGTACGCGCCCGAGCTGGACACGCCCAACGAGTACCCGGCGAAGCTCGACTCGTCGGTCTCCGTCGGCTCGGACCCCATCGCCGGTGAGCTGAAGAGCGCGTACGGCACCGACGACGTCTACGGCATGCACTGGCTGCAGGACGTCGACAACGTCTACGGGTACGGCAATTCGCCGGGCAAGTGCGAGGCGGGGCCGGGTGACACCGGGCCGTCGTACATCAACACCTTCCAGCGCGGCGCGCAGGAATCGGTGTGGGAGACGGTGCCGCAGCCGACGTGCGACCAGTTCAAGTACGGCGGCAGGAACGGCTACCTGGACCTCTTCACCGGTGACGCGTCGTACGCCAAGCAGTGGAAGTTCACCAACGCCCCGGACGCCGACGCCCGTGCGGTGCAGGCCGCGTACTGGGCGGACAAGTGGGCCGACGAGCAGGGCAAGGGCGGCGACATCTCCGCGACCGTGTCCAAGGCTGCGAAGATGGGCGACTATCTGCGGTACGCGATGTACGACAAGTACTTCAAGAAGATCGGCAGTTGCGTGGGGCCGTCCAGCTGCCCGGCCGGCACCGGCAAGGACGCCTCGCACTATCTGCTCTCCTGGTACTACGCCTGGGGCGGCGCCACCGACACCTCGGCGGGCTGGGCCTGGCGCATCGGCTCCAGCCATACGCACGGGGGTTACCAGAACCCGATGGCGGCGTACGCGCTGAGCTCGTACGCGGATCTGAAGCCCAAGTCGGCGACGGGGCAGGCGGATTGGGCCAAGTCCCTGGAGCGGCAGATCGAGTTCTATCGCTGGCTGCAGTCCAGCGAGGGCGCGATCGCGGGCGGGGCGACCAACAGCTGGGCGGGCCGGTACGCGACACCGCCCACCGGCAGGTCGACCTTCTACGGCATGTACTACGACCAGCAGCCCGTCTACCACGACCCGCCGTCCAACCAGTGGTTCGGCTTCCAGGCGTGGTCGATGGAGCGGGTGGCCGAGTACTACCAGCAGACGGGGAACGCGTCCGCGAAGGCCGTCCTCGACAAGTGGGTCGACTGGGCACTGTCCGAGACGACCGTCAACCCTGACGGGACGTACCGGATTCCGTCGACGCTTCAGTGGTCGGGGCAGCCGGACACCTGGAACGCTTCAAGTCCGGGTGCGAACAACGGACTTCATGTCACCGTCGCCGACTACACCAACGACGTCGGTGTGACGGCCGCGTACGCCAAGACCCTGACGTACTACGCGGACCGCTCCGGTGACACGCAGGCCGCCACCACGGCCAAGGCGCTCCTCGACGGCATGTGGGGCAACTACCAGGACGCCCTCGGGATCGCCGTCCCGGAGAACCGCGCCGACTACAACCGCTTCGACGACGCGATCTACATCCCGTCCGGCTGGACCGGCACCATGCCGAACGGCGACGCGATCAGCTCGTCGTCGACCTTCGACTCCATCCGGTCGTTCTATGAGGACGATCCGGCCTGGTCGAAGATCGAGGCATATCTGGCCGGCGGCGCGGTGCCGTCGTTCACGTACCACCGGTTCTGGGCCCAGGCGGACATCGCCCTGGCCATGGGCTCGTACGCGGAGCTCCTCGAATAAGTCCCCGCTGACGCTCTGCGTACAGCGCCGGGCGACCCCCCTCCCGCACGGGGGTCGCCCGGCTGTCGCCGTACCGAATAGCAAGCGCTTGCCAAAGGAGAGGACCCCCACCGTGCGAAGAACACGCATCCTCACGGCCGCGCTGGCCCTCGCGGCCGGTCTCCTCGCGGGCACCCCACCCGCACTCGCCGCCGACGCGTCGACGGACGTGTCGATCACCGCCGACACCTACACCTGGAAGAACGCCCGCATAGACGGCGGCGGTTTCGTGCCCGGCATCGTCTTCAACCGCAAGGAGAAGAACCTCGCCTACGCCCGTACCGACATCGGCGGCGCCTACCGCTGGCAGCAGTCGTCGAAGACCTGGACGCCGCTGCTGGACTCGGTCGGGTGGGACGACTGGGGGCACACCGGGGTGGTGAGTCTGGCGTCGGACTCCGTGGACCCGGACAAGGTGTACGCGGCGGTCGGGACGTACACCAACTCCTGGGACCCGGGCAACGGTGCCGTGATGCGATCCGCCGACCGGGGCGCCAGCTGGCAGAAGGCCGCGCTGCCTTTCAAGCTGGGCGGCAACATGCCAGGACGTGGCATGGGTGAGCGGCTCGCGGTCGACCCGAACCGCAACAGCGTGCTGTATCTGGGCGCGCCCAGCGGCAAGGGCCTATGGCGGTCGACGGACTCCGGGGCCTCCTGGTCGCAGGTGGCGAACTTCCCCAACGTCGGCAACTACGTGCAGGATCCGAGCGACACCAGCGGGTACGCCAGCGACAACCAGGGCATCGTCTGGGTCACGTTCGGCGAGTCCACGGGGACGGCCGGGAACGCGACCAGGACGATCTACGTCGGGGTCGCCGACAAGGACAACGCCGTGTACCGGTCGACGGACGCGGGGGCGACCTGGTCACGGGTCGCCGGGCAGCCGACGGGATATCTGGCGCACAAGGGTGTCCTGGACGCGGCGAACGGCTACCTCTATCTCGCCTACAGCGACAAGGGCGGGCCGTACGACGGCGGCAAGGGCCGGCTGTGGCGGTACGCGACGGCGACCGGCGCCTGGACCGACATCAGCCCGGTCGCAGAGGCCGACACCTACTACGGCTTCGCCGGTCTGACCGTCGACCGCCAGAAACCGGGCACGGTGATGGCGACGGCATACAGCTCCTGGTGGCCGGACACCCAGATCTTCCGCTCGACGGACAGCGGCGGGACCTGGACGAAGGCGTGGGACTACACGTCGTACCCCGACCGCGCCAACCGATACACCATGGACGTCTCGTCCTCACCCTGGCTGACCTGGGGCGCGAACCCGTCACCGCCCGAGCAGACACCCAAGCTCGGCTGGATGACGGAGGCGCTGGAGATCGACCCGTTCGACTCGAACCGGATGATGTACGGGACCGGTGCGACGATCTACGGCACCGAGGATCTGACGAACTGGGACAGCGGAAGTCGGTTCACCATCAGGCCGATGGTGCAGGGCCTGGAGGAGACGGCGGTCAACGACCTCGCCTCTCCCCCGTCCGGCGCCCCGCTCCTCAGCGCCCTCGGCGACGTCGGCGGCTTCCGGCACACCGACCTCACCAAGGTCCCGCCGATGATGTTCACCCAGCCGAACTTCACCACGACGACGAGTCTCGACTTCGCCGAGTCCAGTCCCAGTACGGTGGTCAGAGTGGGCGATCTGGACTCCGGGCCGCACATCGTGTTCTCGACCGACAACGGCGCCAACTGGTTCGCGGGGACCGACCCTTCGGGCGTCAGCGGCGGCGGTACGGTCGCGGCGGCGTCGGACGGGAGCCGGTTCGTGTGGAGCCCCGCCGGTGCGGGTGTGCAGTACACGACGGGGTTCGGTAACTCGTGGGCCGCTTCCAGCGGCATACCGGCCGGGGCGGTCGTCGAGTCCGACCGGGTGGACCCTAAGACCTTCTACGGCTTCAAGTCCGGGAAGTTCTACGTCAGTTCGGACGGGGGCGCGACCTTCACCGCGTCCTCCGCGACCGGGCTGCCGAGCGGGGACAGCGTCCGCTTCAAGGCGCTGCCCGGTGTGAAGGGCGAGGTGTGGCTGGCGGGCGGTGCGCCGGACGGGGCGTACGGGCTGTGGCACTCGACCGACGCGGGTGCCTCCTTCACCAAGCTCGCCGGCGTCGAGCAGGCCGACACCGTCGGCTTCGGCAAGGCGGCGCCTGGAGCGTCGTACCAGACGCTCTACACCAGCGCGAAGATCGGCGGCGTACGCGGCATCTTCCGCTCCACCGACAAGGGCGCGAGTTGGACCCGTATCAACGACGATGCCCATCAGTGGGGTTGGACGGGGGCGGCGATCACGGGTGATCCGCGGGTGTACGGGCGGGTATATGTGTCGACGAACGGTCGTGGGGTCGTCTACGGCGACACGGCGGACGGCGGGACGACGGATCCGGACCCGGACCCGGACCCGGACCCGACCGGCGCCTGCTCGGTGACGTACAAGGTCACCAATCAGTGGTCCGGCGGCTTCCAGGCGGATGTGCAGCTGTCCAACATCGGCTCCGGCGCCTGGAACGGCTGGTCGCTCGGGTGGTCCTTCGCGGACGGGCAGAAGGTGACGCAGGTGTGGAACGCCGAGTACACGCAGTCGGGTTCGGCGGTGACCGCGAAGAACGTCGGCTGGAACGGCAATGTCGCGGCTGGGGCGTCCGTGAGCTTCGGGTTCACGGGGAGCTGGTCGGGGGCGAACGCGAGACCTACGGCGTTCCGGCTCGGTGAGCAGAGCTGCACGGTGGGCTGAGGTGTCACCGGCCGCCGCGGCCGCGGATCAGTGACGCGGCCGCGGCGGCCAGGGACATCGCGATCGCGAGGGAGAAGACCACGACCAGGCCGTCGTGGAAGGGCTGGGAGATCAGGTTGGGGAAGAACTCCCGCCCGGTGAGGTGTGCGGCGTTGTCCGGCGGGAGGCCTCCGAGGATGGTGCCGCCGAGCAGATGCTGGATGGGGTTGTAGCCCAGGAACGCGGCGAACAGGACGCCGACCGGTGGGAGTCCGGCCACCGCGTGCGCCGCGTCGGCCGGGACGCCTTGCGCCGTCAGCCCTGAGGTCAGCGTCTGCGGCAGGGAGCCGGAGAGCCCGGCGACCATGAGGGAGAAGAAGACGCCCATCGACAGGACCATGCCCGCGTTCTGGAAGGTGGCGCGCATCCCGGAGGCGGCGCCGCGTGCCTCGGCCGGCACGCTGGACATGATGATCGAGGTGTTGGGCGCGGCGAAGAGGCCGCCGCCGAGGCCGTTGAGGAAGGCCAGGAGTGCGAAGAGCCCGTAGGCGAAGTCCGTCGGCAGGGCGAGCAGCCCGGCGAAGGACCCGGCCATCACCACAAATCCGGCGGCGGCGAACAGCCTCGCCCCGTACTTGTCCGACAGATAGCCCGACACCGGCCCGGCGACCAGGAAGCCCACGGTCAGCGGCAGCATGTAGATGCCCGCCCACAGCGGGGTGTCGGCGTAGTCGTAGCCGTGCAGGGGCAGCCAGATGCCCTGGAGCCAGATGATCAGCATGAACTGGAGCCCGCCGCGTGCGATGGAGCCGAGCAGCGCGGCGAGGTTGCCGCCCGCGAATGCCGCGTCGCGGAAGAGCCGTAGCGGGAACATGGGTTCGGCGACCTTGGTCTCGATCACGCAGAACAGCGCGAGTACTGCGACGCCGCCGATCAGCCCGGCCAGCACCCAGGGGTTGGTCCAGCCCATGGTGTGGCCGCCGTAGGGCTGGATGCCGTAGGTGATGCCTGCGAGCAGCGCGGTCAGGCCGACGGCGAAGGTGAGGTTGCCCCACCAGTCCATCCGGCCGGGTGTGCGGACGCCGGTCTCGTGCAGGGACTTGTATGCCCACACCGTCCCGATGACGCCGATGGGCACGTTGACCCAGAAGACCGAGCGCCAGTTCCAGGTCACCAGGGCCCCGCCGAGCACCAGGCCGAGGAACGATCCGGCGATGCCCGCGACCATGTTGACGCCGAGGGCCATGCCGCGCTGGCGGGCGGGGAAGGCGTCGGTGAGGATCGCCGCGGAGTTGGCCATCAGCATGGCGCCGCCGACTGCCTGCGCTATGCGCCAGCCGATCAGCCACAGCGCCCCGCCCGCCCCCTGAAAGGGGTCGAGGGAGAGGATCACCGAGGTCACGGTGAAGATCAGGAATCCGGCGTTGTAGATACGGACCCGGCCCCACATGTCGCCGAGCCGCCCGAGGGCGACCACCAGTACCGCCGTGACCAGCATGTATCCCATCAGCATCCACAGCAGATAGCTGACGTTGGCGGGCTGGAGCGGGTCGAGCCGGATGCCGGTGAAGATGCCCGGCAGGGAGATCAGCACGATCGAGCTGTTGATGGTGGCGAGCAGGATGCCGAGAGTGGTGTTGGTCAGGGCCACCCACTTGTAGCGGGGGTGGTCGGCGCCCATCCAAGCGGTACGGGTGCGCTTTCGGACGCCCTCGCCCCCAGCGCCGGTACCCGCGCGGTCAGTTGTCTCCTCGGTGGCCATGGCCTGCTCTCTCCGCTGCGTTCACCATGCGCCGGACGAGTGGCAGGGCGGTGCCCATGGCCGCGCCCAGCGCTTGTCGTTCGTCCTCCGGGAGGGTGGCGAGCAGGCTGACCAGCCTCGCCTCCCGCTCCCGTCTGCGCTCGGCCAGCACCGTGCGCCCGGCGTCCGTGATGGCGACCAGGCTGACCCGCCCGTCGTCGGGATCACTGATCCGCGAGGCCAGCCCCTGCTGCTCCAGCCGCTGCACGAGCTGCGTCATCGACGGTTGGGCGACACCTTCCGCCGCCGCGAGCACGGTCAGCCGGGCCGGGCCCTCCCGCTCCAGCCGACCCAGCGTGGAGGCGGTCGTGAAGCTCATGCCCCGACGGTCCGCGAGGCTCCGGACCACGATCCCGGCGATCTCGGCCAGCGCGTGGGCCGTGTCTTCCGGCTGTTCCATTCCGTCCACACCCACAGTCGTATCACGCACCTATATAGGTTGCCTATTAAAAAGAGGGTAAGAGAGGCGGTCACCCGCCTGAGCTGGGGGTGACCGCCCTTTTCAGCAGGTCACGGGGTGTACACCGTCGGCCGGGGGGCCGTAGCCATGCCATTTCCGAGGAAGAAGCCCGGGTGTGGTGGCTGGTTGTAGGCGGTGTTCTGCCAGGCGAGCCCGGTCCGGTACATCGTGTCGTGCAGCAGGGTCGTGATCTTCGTGTTCGTCTCGTACGGCGTGGAGTAGATCCGCAGCGCCGTATTGCCGCTGGTGCGCCAGATGACCTCCTCGCGCCAGTCGCCGAGGATGTCGCCGGACAGCACGGGCGTGGCCTTGGTGCCGTTGTTGGAGGAGACGCCGGAGCCGGTGAGGAGACGGGTGTCGCCGGACGTGCCGTACTTGTCGATGCGGGTGCCGTCGAGGAGTTCGCGTACGGTGTCGCCGTCCCACCAGGACAGGAAGTTGACGGAGGACGGCTCGCGGCCCTTGGTGGCGCCGGCCTCGTCGCGGATGGAGGTGTCGGAGGCGGACCACACCTCGGCGCCGTCGTTCCCGGCGTAGATGTCCCCCGCCACGCCCCGGCCGTTGTCGCAGCAGGCGGCGAGCTTCCAGTTCACCGAGCCGTTGGCCGGGTTGATGTACAGCTCGGCGGGCTGGCTCGTGGACTCCGAGACCTTGAAGTACTCCAGGCCCGCGTGCGCGGGGTCGAGATCGCCGAGGTGCTGGGCGTCGCCGTGGCCGGTCTTCGTGGTCCACAGGCCGTTGCCGTTGTCGTCGACGGCCATCGCGCCATACACGATCTCGTCCTTGCCGTCGCCGTCGACGTCCCCGACGGACAGACTGTGCGAGCCCTGCCCGTCGAACCCCTTCCCTGTGTTGGTGGAGGAGTTGGTGTCGAAGGTCCAGCGCCGGGTGAAGGCACCGTTCCGCCAGTCCCAGGCCGCGATGACGCTACGGGTGTAGTAGCCGCGCGCCATGATGAGCGAGGGCCGGGACCCGTCCAGGTAGGCGGTACCGGCGAGGAACCGGTCGACCCGGTTGCCGTACGAGTCGCCCCATGACGACACCGTCCCCCGGGCCGGGACGTAGTCCACCGTCCCCATCGCCTTGCCGGTCTGCCCGTTGAACATGGTCAGGTACTCGGGCCCGGAGAGGACGTAGCCGGAGGAATTGCGATGGTCGGCGGACGAACTGCCGATCACCGCACCCGTGCCGTCCTTCGTCCCGTCGGCAGTCTTCATGGCGATCTCGGCCTTGCCGTCGCCGTCGTAGTCGTACACCTGGAACTGCGTGTAGTGCGCGCCGGAGCGGATGTTGCGGCCCAGGTCGATGCGCCACATCCGGGTGCCGTCGAGTTTGATGCCGTCGACGATCGTGTTGCCGGTGTAGCCGGACTGGGAGTTGTCCTTGGCGTTGGTGGGCTGCCATTTGAGGACGATGTCGAGGGCGCCGTCGCCGTCGAGGTCGCCGATCGAGGCGTCGTTGGCCTCGTAGGTGTAGGCCACTCCGTCGGGGGTCGTGCCGCCGGAAGGCGGGCTGATGGGGACGTCCTTGTATCCCGGGCGGAACTGGATGGCGTGCACGGAGTCGGCCTGCTCGACGCCGCCCACGACGGCCCGGACGGTGTAGTCGGCCTGTTCGGGGGCGCCGGAGTGGAAGTAGTTGGTGGAGCCGGTGATCGGGGTGGAGTTGACCTTCGTACCGGCCCGGTAGACGTTGAAGGAGACGTCGTTCGGGTCGGTGCCGAGCCAGCGCCAGCTGACCAGGTTGCCGCTTGAGGTGTGGACGCTGACGACGCCCCGGTCGAGCGCCTCGACCTGGCGGGCGGTGGCGGCCATGGGGGTGCCCCCGGGCGAGCCGAGCGAAGCCGGTTCGAGCCTGGGGGAGGTTCCGGCGCCGTTGAGGGTGGTGAGTCCGGCGGCCATCAGGGCGGTTGTGGCGAGAGTAGCGGCGAGGGTTGCCCGGCGTCTGCGGTGCTGCACGTGACGTACCTCCTCGGGAGGACGGACGGGTTCCGTTCCCTCAGTCGCCGCTGTGCGTGCGCGAGTTGCCGTATCTTTCGGCCAGTTCGGCGACCGTCCGGGCGATCCGCTCCCGTAGTTCGAGCGGTTCGAGCACCTCGATGCCGGTGCCGAGCCGCAGGAAGTCGGCGTGGGCGTGGTCGACGGACTCGATGGGGACGGTGGCCCGGGTCCAACCGTCGTCCTCCGTACGGTGGTCGGCGGTGCGGTCGAGGGTCACGCCGGGCGCCAGCCGGACCAGCGCGCGGCCGGTGCGGAGCCGATCGTGGAAGTCCCGTTGGTAGGCGGCCCAGTATCCGGCGAGGTCGAAGTCGTCGGGGCGGGCGAACTCCTCACCGGTGTCGGCGAGTTGGAGGATCTGGTCGACGCGGAAGGTGCGAGGGCCCGGGCCCGCGACGACGTACCAGCGGCCCGCCTTGAGGACGAGACCGTACGGCTCCAGGCGGCGCTCCACGTCGGTGGGTTCGCGCCAGCGGCGGTACAGGACGTGCAGGGTCCGGCTGTTCCAGACGGCGTCGGCGACCGCCGGGAGGTGGGGCGTGTCATCGGCGTCGGCGTACCAGCCGGGCGCGTCGAGGTGGAAGCGGCCGCTGATCCGGTCGGCGTGTCCGCGCAGTTCCGGTGGCAGGGCGGCGCGGACCTTGAGCTGGGCGGCGGCCAGGACGGAGCCGAGGCCGAGCTGGGCGGCGGGGCCCGGGGCGCCGGCGAGGAAGAGGGCCTCGGCCTCGTCGGCGGTGAGTCCGGTGAGGCGGGTGCGGTAGCCGTCGAGGAGGCGGTAGCCACCGGCGTGGCCCGCGTCGCCGTACACCGGGATCCCGGCGGCGCCGAGGGCCTCGACGTCCCGGTAGATCGTCCGCACCGACACCTCCAGCTCCTCGGCGAGCTGGGCGGCGGTCATCCGGCCACGGGTCTGGAGCAGCAGGAGGACGGAGACGAGTCGGCTGGACTTCACTGACACAGGATGTCAGTGAAGCGGCCCTAACGTCGCGTCATGCCCTTCAAGGAGAAACTGCTGACCGTGCCACCGCCGATCGAGGTGGCCGGACGGCACATCAAGCGCTACCACGTCACCGCCGACCCGGCGGGCATCGCGCCCGAGGTCGAGAAGGCGGCGTACGAGATCCTGCCGGAGCTGCTGCCCGAACCGGACGGCACTCCCCCGGCGACCTTCGTCGTCCTGCACCGGGGCGGGGACGACGGCGCCTATCTGAACGTCTACAGCTGGGTCTGGGACAACGTCCTGCACTTCAAGGGCGCCTCGGCGGGCCAGCCGGCCCTCGGCTGCCCGGACCGGGACCCCACCCACTTCATCAAGCCTGACCTGCCGTGGATCGGCTGCGTCTGGGAACTCCCCCCGATCCAGCACGAGCGGGACGCCTGGATACGCCACATACTCGCGCCCGAAGTCCCGGACCTGACGGGCTACCTGGCCGACTCCCTGCCCGAGGGAACCACTGGAGACCGCACATGAGCAGCCCGAACGACTTCGACTTCTTCCACGGCGAGTGGGTGGTCCGCCACCACCGCCGCACCGACTTCCTCGACCCGGAGAGCGACTGGGAGGAGTTCCCCGGGACCAGCCGCTGCTGGTCGCTGTTCGACGGGGCCGCGAACCTCGACGAGGTCGACATGCCGCATCTGTCGGCGAAGGGGGCGACCCTGCGGCTCTTCGACCGGGAGAGCGGGCAGTGGTCGCTGTACTGGGCGTCCAGTGTCACCGGCACGCTGTTCCCGCCGGTCGTCGGCGGCTTCGAGGGCGGTCGCGGGGAGTTCCACGGCTTCGACAGCTACAGCGGCAAGGACGTGTGGGTGCGGTTCGAGTGGTCGGGGCTGTCGGTGGGGTCGGCCCGCTGGGAGCAGGCGTTCTCCATCGACGACGGGGAGACCTGGCTGACCAACTGGATCATGGAGTTCACCCGGGCTTTCGGAACGCCCGAAGGCTGAACACCGGGTCGGGCCGGGCGCGGTCCTGGTCGGGGAGTCGCGCGAGGCGGTCGGCGAACCCGTCGGCGAGCGCCCCGCCCGGCGGCACACTGACGAACCAGCCCCGGCGCAGGTCGGCGACCGTGCGGCGGGGGCTGCGGCCCTGCCCGTGCCCGGTGAAGCGGGCCTGTCCTGCGGGGACCAGGCCGTGGGCGAGGGCGCAGGACTCGACGAGGGCCGCCGTGTCCCGGGCCGGGCGGCGCGGCCGGGCGGCCATGACCGCGTCGATGTCACTGCCCACATTGTGGGCGGCGGCCTTGTCGACGGTGGTGACATAGACCCCGCCGGGCCGGAGCATCCGGGCGCACTCGCCGATGATGGTCCGTACGTCCTCGGCGGTCGGGGCGAGGTGCAGCAGCCACACGCTGCTGACCGCGTCGAACCGGCCGTCCCGGAAGGGCAGGCGACGGCTGTCGGCGAGCACCACCGCGCCGGGCACGCGGGCGGCTGCCTGCCTGGCCATCGCGGGTGTGAGGTCGACGCCCGTCACGGACAGGCGGGCGGCGAGCCGGCGCGTCACGATGCCGGTGCCGCAGGCGACATCCAGCAGGTGCAGGGTTCCTTCCGGGAGGAGGCCGAGCACCGCCTCCGCGGCGGCGGCCGCCCGGGGCTCGCCGCCGCGTGAGGCGTCGTAGCGCTCGGCTTCCTTGTCGTAGTCCAGCACCGGCGTCACTGGGCTCCGTGGCCGGGGGCGAGTTCCTCGATCCTGCGGGCCAGGGCGAAGTCCCGCTTGGTCACGGCGGACACGGTGTGCGTGTTCACGGTGAGGGACACCGTGTTGTAGCCCAGGGTGAGGTCGGAGTGGTGGTCGAGCTCCTCCTGGACCTGGGCGATGTGCACGACCATGGCCGTGGCCGCGAAGTGCGAGGGGAGCCGGTAGGAGCGGGCGATGCGGTCGCCTTCCTGTGACCAGCCCGGCAGCTCCGAGAGCCGGTCCTCGATCTCCTTCTGCGACAGCGGTTCGAGGGGCATGGCCTCGCTCCTTCCTGAACGGGAGGGTTCCTCTTCAGCCTGCCACAGTCCGGGCACGACGCCCTGGTCAGACGCATGCCCCCGGGGTCGGCGGCGCACACTTCCGGCGACCGGACGCCAAGGGGGGCCGACATACATCAGGCCTTCGTCCCACGCCGTCCTCGACTACCGTCGTCCTCATGACCCCCGTCCCGTCCCGCGCCACCCGGACCGCCGCCACCCCCGCCGACCAGGGCGTCGGCCCCCTGCTGCGGGCCTGGCGCGAGCAACGCCGGGTCAGCCAGCTGGAGTTGGCGCTGCGGGCGGACTCCTCGGCGCGGCACATCAGCTTCATCGAGACGGGCCGCTCCCGGCCGAGCGAGGAGATGGTGCTGCGGCTGGCCGAGCACCTGGAGGTACCGGTGCGTGAGCGCAACGCGCTGCTGCTGGCCGCCGGCTACGCCCCGCGCTTCCCGGAGACCCCGCTGGACGACCCGGCGCTGGACGCGCTGCGCGCGGGCATGGAACAGCTGATCCAGGGCTACGAGCCCTACCCGGCGCTCGTGGTCGACGCGATGTACAACGTGCACGCCGCCAACCGGGGCATCCTCATGCTCCTCGACGACCTCCCCGAGCATCTCCTCCGGCCCCCGCTCAACGCGATGCGGCTGACCCTGCACCCGGAGGGTCTCGCACCGCGCATCCGCAATCTGCGCGAGTGGCGCGGCCATCTCCTCGCCCAGATGGAACGGCAGATCGCCCTGCACCGCTCCGAGCCGCTGCGCGAGCTGTACGAAGAGGTGGCGGCGTACCCGGTGCCGGATGACGCGCCCGGCGCCGAACCGGCCGAGCCCGTCCCGTACTTCGCGCTGCCGCTGCGGATCGAGCACGAGGGCCGGGTGCTGTCGTTCATCTCCTCCATCGCCACGTTCAACACGCCCATGGACGTGACCGTCGCCGAGCTGGCCATCGAGACGCTGCTCCCGGCCGACCCGGCGACGGTCAAGTACCTTCAGTCGCTGCTACCCTGACGGATCCTCAGGGCCGCGTACTGCAGCCCGGCGAACCCGGCGACGGTGAGCGCCTGGAGCACCGTCCACACCGCGCCCGTCGTGGTCGGCGACAGCCACAGCGTGAGCGCGACGAGGCTCAGCACGGTCCAGGCGAGGTTGGCCTCGATCGCGGCCCGTACCGGGAGGTCGGCGGGGCGGGCGCGGGAGGCGAGGAACGCGACGGCACCGGCGTACGCGGCGAGGAACGCGCCCAGGATCAGCAGCAGTTCCCGGTCGACGCCGAGCAGCCGTCCCAGCGGGCCGGACGCGACGAGATAGGCCAGCCCGTTCGCCCCGGTCACCACCGCGTCCAGGGCCAGGAAGCGGCGCAGCACGGTCTGCGGGTCGGAGGTCCGGGCGAGGGCGGCGAGCGAGGTGGCGGACATGGTGAATCACCCTCCGTCGAGGTCGGGTTGCGGTGGTGGGGCCGGGTCCCGGGACGGAGTGCGCCGGCCCGGGATCCGGTGCCTCAACGGTCTCGCGGACGGGCGGGCAGGTCGATTACCTGGCGGGTAATGACCGCGTCACCCGCACACGACCCCGTCCGCCCCCACCGGAAACCGGAACATGGCACACTGCACCCCGTACTTTCGGCGCGTAGGGGAGGCGTGGCGTGAGTGAGCGGCGGCCGGCCCCGACGGTGGGCCAGGTGGTGCTCGGTAAACGCTTGCAGGAGTTGCGGGAGGCGTCAGGGCTGGGCCGTGACGAGGCCGCGAGGGTGCTGCGCGTCACCGCGGCGACCGTACGGCGGATGGAGACGGCCGAGGTCGCCCTGAAGGTCCCGTACGTACAGGTGCTCCTCGAGACGTACGGCGTACCGGAGGACGAGGCCGCCGCGTTCGTGTCGCTGACCGAGGAGGCGAACCAGCCGGGCTGGTGGCAGCGGTTCCACGATGTGCTGCCGGACTGGTTCAGCCTGTATGTGAGCCTGGAGGGCGCCGCCCGCATCATCCGGTCCTATGAGCCGCACTTCGTGCCCGGACTGCTCCAGACCGAGGAGTACGCCCGTGGCGTCCTGGAGGCGGGGACGATAGGGCAGGCGGGGCCGGAGACGATAGAGCGCCATGTGTCGCTGCGCATGGAGCGCCAGCGGCTGCTGGAGCGCGCGGAGCCGCCGCACCTGTGGGTGATCATGGACGAGACGGTGCTGCGGCGGCCGGTGAGCGGCGGTGGCGCGGTGATGCGGGGCCAGGTCGACAAGCTGCTGGAGTTCGCCGAGCGGGACCGGATCACGCTGCAGATCGCCGAGTTCGCCTCCGGCCCGCACCCGGGGACGTACGCGCCCTTCACGCTGTTCCGGTTCGCCGAGCCTGAGCTGCCCGACATGGTCTACACGGAGTATCTGAGCGGCGCCTTGTATCTGGACTCCCGCAGGGAGGTCGCGGCGCATCTGGAGGTCCTGGACCACATGTCGACGGCCGCCGCGTCGGCCGAGCGCACGAAGAAGATCCTGCGGGAGTACCGCGAGGACTGCTGACCCCCTGCTGACCGCCGAGGAGACGACCCCACATGTCCGGATCCGAGTCCGCGCCCACCCGTATCGACACCAGCCGGCCGCATCCGGCGCGCGTCTACGACTGGTGGCTGGGCGGCAAGGACAACTACCCGGTGGACGAGGAACTGGCCCGCAGGATCCTCGCCGCGGACAGCACGGTCCTGCGCGGGGCGCGGGCCAACCGCCGGTTCATGCACCGGGCCGTGCGCACCGTCGCCGAGGCCGGGATCCGCCAGTTCCTGGACATCGGCACGGGCATCCCCACCGAGCCCAATCTGCACCAGGTCGCGTAGGGCGTCGCCCCGGATTGCAAGGTCGTCTACGCGGACAACGACCCGATCGTGCTGCGGCACGCGGAGGCGCTGCTGCACGGGTCGGCTCAGGGCCGCACGAGCTATGTGCACGCCGACGTCCGTGACATCGACGCCCTGCTGGGCCGGGCGAGGGAGTCCCTCGACTTCGCCGAGCCGATCGCGCTGTCCCTCGTCGCCCTGACGCACTACCTGAGCGACGACGGCGACGACGTGTACGGCCTGCTCCAGCGATACGTCGCCGCGCTCGCCCCGGGCAGCCATCTGATCCTCTCCCAGGTCACCCCCGATCTGAACCCCGCAGCGATCGACAAGGCCGCCGAACACTTCCGGCGCGGCGGCACCCCGTTCCACCCCCGCTCCCTGCCCGAGTTCTCCCGCTTCTTCGACGGCCTGGAGCTGCTCGGCCCCGGCATCATCCCCGTCTACGGCTGGCGCCCCGGGCCGGAGGACGTGGCGGCCCAGGCGGAGGGCATCGTGCCCGTGTACGCGGGGGTCGCCCGCAAGCCCTGACCCGTACGGGTGCCGGGACGGGGTTCTCCGACCCGTACGGGTGCCGTGAACAGGTGCGCTTCCCCGCCCCGCCCTAGGTTCGGGACCAGGGCAACCAAGGGAGCGCCTGTGACCGACACCCGGATACCGCCCGGCCCGCCCACGCCGCCCGCCGAGCCGGGCGCGGCGCTGCTGAAGGCCGGCAGGTTCTTCCGGCCCGGCACGCCCGCGCCCGATCTGCACAGCGTGGCGCTGACCGGCGGGCGGGAGGCGGACGCCTTCTACCGGGACCGCTGGAGCCACGACAAGGTCGTGAACTCCACACACGGCGTGAACTGCACCGGCTCCTGCCGCTGGAAGGTGTACGTCAAGGACGGCATCATCACCTGGGAGACCCAGCAGACCGACTATCCGAGCGTGGGCCCGGACCGCCCCGAGTACGAGCCCCGCGGCTGCCCGCGCGGCGCCGCCTTCTCCTGGTACACCTACTCCCCCACCCGGGTCCGCTACCCGTACGTCCGCGGGGTGCTCCTGAAGCTGTACCGGGAGGCGAAGGAACGCCTCGGCGACCCCGTCCGCGCCTGGGCGGACATCCAGGACGACCCCGAGCGCCGCCGCGAGTACCAGCGGGCACGCGGCAAGGGCGGTCTGATACGGGCGAGTTGGGACGAGGCGATAGAGATCGTCGCCGCCGCCCACGTCCACACCATCAAGGCGTACGGCCCGGACCGCATCGCCGGTTTCTCCCCCATCCCCGCGATGTCGATGGTGTCGCACGCGGCGGGCGCCCGCTTCCACTCCCTCATCGGCGCCCCCATGCTCTCCTTCTACGACTGGTACGCCGATCTGCCGGTCGCCTCCCCGCAGGTCTTCGGCGACCAGACCGACGTACCGGAGTCGGGCGACTGGTGGGACGCCGCGTATCTGATCATGTGGGGCTCGAACGTCCCGGTGACCCGCACCCCGGACGCGCACTGGATGGCGGAGGCCCGCTACCGGGGCCAGAAGGTCGTGGTGGTCGCGCCCGACTACGCCGACAACGCCAAGT
Source organism: Streptomyces lanatus (assembly GCF_014655715.1). Taxonomy (GTDB): domain Bacteria; phylum Actinomycetota; class Actinomycetes; order Streptomycetales; family Streptomycetaceae; genus Streptomyces; species Streptomyces lanatus. The sequence continues at coordinate 489,727 of NZ_BNBM01000001.1, forward strand.
TCGCCGACGAGTGGCTGCACCCGCACCCGGGCACGGACGGCGCGCTGGCCCTCGCGATGGGGCATGTCGTCCTCAAGGAGTTCTTCGTCGACCGCGACACCCCGTTCTTCGCGGACTACGTACGGCAGTTCACCGACCTGCCCTTCCTGGTCACCCTGGAGAAGCGGGACGGCGGCGCCTACGTCCCCGCGAAGTTCCTGCGCGCCTCCGACCTCGGCCAGGAGGGCGAGGGCGCCGAGTGGAAGACGGTCGTACTGGACGAGGCGTCCGGCCGCGCCGTCGCCCCGAACGGCTCCCTCGGCTTCCGCTGGACCGAGTCGGGAAAGGGCCGGTGGAATCTCGAACTCGGCGACATACGACCGAAGTTGAGCCTGTACGGCATTGCGGTGGCCGGTGGGGTCGAGGTGCTGCTCCCCCGCTTCGACACCGAGGGCGGGGCGCACGGGCAGGGGCGCGGGGACGTCGTACGCCGTGGTGTCCCGGCGACGAGGCTCGGCGGCGCCGAGGGCCCTCTGGTGACGACCGTCTTCGATCTGCTGCTCGCGCAGTACGGGGTGGCACGGCCGGGCCTGCCGGGCCGCTGGCCCGCGTCGTACGACGACGCCGAGGCTCCCGGCACCCCGGCCTGGCAGGAGACGCACACCTCCGTCCCGGCGGCCAAGTGCGTAAGGATCGCAAGGGAGTTCGCGCGGACGGCGGAGCGGTCGCAGGGCCGTTGCATGATCCTTATGGGCGCGGGCACCAACCACTGGTTCCACTCCGAGACGATCTACCGCGCCTTTCTCGCCCTGCTCCAGCTCACCGGCTGCCAGGGGCGCAACGGCGGCGGCTGGGCGCACTACGTGGGCCAGGAGAAGTGCCGTCCGGTGACCGGCTGGGCGACGCTCGCCGCCGCCTCGGACTGGTCGCGTCCGCCGCGGCAGATGATCGGCACGGCGTACTGGTTCCTCAACACCGACCAGTGGCGCTACGACCGGTTCACGGCCGATGTGCTCGCCTCGCCGCTGGGTGCGGGGCGCTTCGGGGGGATGACGGGCGCGGACTGTCTCGCGCTGTCGGCGCGGGCGGGGTGGATGCCGTCGTATCCGACGTTCGACCGCAATCCGCTGGAGCTGGGCGAGGTGTTCGGCGACCAGGTGGCGCGGGTGGTGGCCGAACTGCGCGCGGGCACCCTGAAGTTCGCCTGCGAGGATCCGGACGCGCCGGAGAACTGGCCGCGGATCGTGACGCTGTGGCGGGCCAATCTGCTGGGTTCGTCGGCGAAGGGCGCGGAGTACTTCACCCGGCATCTGCTGGGGACGCAGTCGTCACTCCAGGCCGAGGAGGCGCCGGAGGACGTCCGGCCGAGGGATGTGACCTGGCGCGACGAGGCGCCCGAGGGCAAGCTCGATCTGCTGCTGTCGCTGGACTTCCGGCAGACCTCGTCGACGCTGCTGTCGGACGTCGTCCTGCCGGCCGCCACCTGGTACGAGAAGCACGACCTGTCCAGCACGGACATGCACCCCTACGTGCATTCCTTCACCCCGGCCGTGGATCCGCCGTGGCAGGCGCGCACCGACTTCGACGCCTTCAAGGCGCTCGCCGAGCGGTTCAGCGAACTCGCCGTCGACCATCTCGGCGTACGCAAGGACCTGGTGGCGACCCCGCTCCAGCACGACACGCCGGGCGAGATCGCCCAGCCGGGCGGGGTCGCACTGGACTGGCGGCGCGGGGAGTGCGATCCGGTGCCCGGGAAGACCATGCCTCAACTGACCGTCGTGGAACGGGACTACACGGCGATCGGCGCCAAGTTCGCCTCGCTGGGCCCGCTGGCGGAGCAACTCGGCCTGCCCGCGAAGGGCATCACGCTGAGGCCGGACCAAGAAGTCGAGGACCTGCGGCAGCTGAACGGCGTCACCGCCGACGGCCGCCCCCTGCTCGACACGGCCGTGAAGGCGGCGAACACCATCCTCGCCCTGTCCGGCACCACCAACGGCCGCCTCGCCACCCAGGGCTTCCGCACCCTGGAGGCCCGCACCGGGCAGGAGATGGCACACCTCGCGGCCGAGCACGAGGGCAAGCGGGTCACATACGCGGACACCCAGGCGGCACCCGTGCCGGTGATCACCTCGCCGGAGTGGTCGGGCAGCGAGTCGGGCGGGCGCCGCTACACCGCCTTCACCCTCAACACCGAGCACCTCAAGCCCTGGCACACCCTCACCGGCCGCCAGCACTTCTTCCTGGACCACGACTGGATACACGAGCTGGGCGAGGCGCTCCCCGTCTACCGGCCGCCGCTGGACATGAACAAGCTGTTCGGCGAACCCCGCCTCGGCCCGGACGGGCAACGGGAGGTGACGGTCCGTTACCTCACCCCGCACAACAAGTGGTCCATCCACTCCGAGTACCAGGACAACCTGTTCATGCTGGCCCTGTCCCGGGGCGGCCAGAACATCTGGATGTCCCCGCAGGACGCGGAGGCGATCGGCGTCGCCGACAACGACTGGATCGAGGCGGTCAACCGCAATGGCGTGGTCGTCGCCCGGGCCGTCGTCTCACACCGCATCCCGCACGGCACCGTCTATATGCACCACGCGCAGGAACGCACGGTCGCCGTCCCCAAGACCGAGACCACCGGCCGGCGCGGCGGCATCCACAACTCGCTCACCCGGCTCATCCTCAAGCCGTCCCACCTCGTCGGCGGCTACGCCCAGCTCTCCTGGGCGTTCAACTACCTGGGCCCGACGGGCAACCAGCGCGACGAGGTGACGGTGATCCGCCGTCGCAGCCAGGAGGTCGAGTACTGATGCGTCCGATGGCCCAGATAGCGATGGTGATGAACCTCGACAAGTGCATCGGCTGCCACACCTGCTCGGTCACCTGCAAGCAGGCGTGGACCAACCGCCGTGGCATGGAGTACGTCTGGTTCAACAACGTCGAGACCCGCCCCGGCCAGGGGTATCCGCGCCGCTACGAGGACCAGGAGCGCTGGCGCGGCGGCTGGGAGCTGAACCGGCGCGGCGCCCTGAAACTCAAGGCGGGCGGACGCTTCCGCAAGCTCGCCGGGATCTTCTCCAACCCCGAACTGCCGGAGATCAAGGACTACTACGAGCCCTGGACGTACGACTACAAGAACCTCACCGACGCCCCGCTCGGCGACGACTACCCGGTCGCGAGGCCCGTCTCCCAGCTCGACGGCAAGCCGATGAAGATCGAGTGGTCGTCGAACTGGGACGACAACCTCGCCGGCGCCCCCGCCTACGGCGATCTCGACCCGATGGTGGAGCGGACGCGCACAGAGGCGTCGGAGAAGGTGCGGTTCGAGTTCGAGCAGAGCTTCATGTTCTATCTGCCGCGCATCTGCGAGCACTGCCTGAACCCGTCCTGTGTGGCGTCGTGCCCGTCGGGGGCGATGTACAAGCGGGCGGAGGACGGCATCGTCCTCGTGGACCAGGACCGCTGCCGGGGCTGGCGGATGTGCGTGACGGGATGCCCGTACAAGAAGGTGTACTTCAACCACGCCACCGGCAAGGCCGAGAAGTGCACGATGTGCTATCCGCGCGTCGAGGTCGGTCTGCCGACGGTCTGCTCGGAGACGTGCGTGGGCCGGCTGCGCTATCTCGGGGTGGTGCTGTACGACGCGGACCGGGTGACGGCCGCGGCCTCCGTGCCGCGTGAACGGGACCTGTACGAGGCGCAGTTGGGCGTCTTCCTCGACCCCGAGGACCGTGAGGTGCGGCGGGCGTGCGAGACCGCGGGGATCCCGTACGACTGGCTGGAGGCGGCCAGACGGTCGCCGGTGCACGCGCTGATCAGCAAGTACCGGGTGGCGCTGCCGCTGCATCCGGAGTACCGGACGATGCCGATGGTCTGGTACATCCCGCCGCTGTCGCCGGTGGTGGACGCGCTGTCGGAGACCGGGCACGACGGGGAGGACGCGGGCAATCTGTTCGGCGCGATCGACGCGCTGCGCATCCCGCTCGAATACCTGGCGGAGCTGTTCACGGCCGGTGCCATCGGCCCGGTCCGTGCCTCGCTGGAGAAGCTCGCCGCGATGCGCTCCCATATGCGGGCCATCAACCTCGGGGAGGAGCCGGACCCCTCGGTGCCGGACGCCGTGGGCATGGCGGCCGGGGAGATCGAGGACATGTACCGGCTGCTCGCGGTCGCCAAGTACGAGGACCGGTACGTCATTCCGACGGCGGCCGTCGCGGATGCCCGGCGCCTGGAGGAGTCGGCGCTCCCCGAGGGGTGCAGCCTCGACTTCGAGGGCGGGCCCGGGATGGGCGGGGACGGCCCCTTCGGCCAGGACTCGGGCCGCAAACTGCTGCCCCTAGTCCCCGTCGAGAACTTCCACATGCTGCGCAGAAGACAGACCGCCGACGACGCGGCCGAGATCGAGGAGACCTGATGCCGTCCTTCGATGTGCTCTACCAGGCGGCCGCGCTCTGCCTGACCTACCCCGACGACGACTTCCGCGCCCGGCTGCCCCTGCTGCGCGAAGCCGCCCCGCAATTGCGGGAGTTCACCGACCACGCCACCGTCACACCACCGGACGAACTGGCCGCGCACTACGTCCAGGTCTTCGACCTCAAGAACCGCCACAGCCTGTATCTGACCTGGTGGCTCGACGGGGACACCCGGCGGCGCGGCATGTCCCTGGTCCGCCTGAAAGAGCTGTACCGCGCGCACGGCCTGGAGTTCACCGGCGAGGAACTGCCCGACTTCCTGCCCGCGGTCCTGGAGTTCACGGCCCGCACCGGCAACACCGATCTGCTCCTCGAACACCAGGAGTGCCTGGAGCAGCTCCGCGCCCGGCTCACCGACTTCGGCACACCGTACGCGTCCGTCCTGGACGCCGTGTGCGCCACACTGCCGACCGCGCCGACGGGGACCCGCCCATGACGACACTGCTCTGGGGCGTCCTGCCCTACGTCACCTTCGCCCTGCTGGTCGCCGGCCTGATCTGGCGCCACCGCTACGACCGCTTCGGCTGGACCACCCGCTCGTCCCAGATCTACGAGTCGAGGCTCCTCAACATCGCCTCGCCCGCCTTCCACTACGGCATCCTGTTCGTGCTGGTGGGCCATCTGGTGGGCCTGTTCATCCCGGAGACCTGGACGCACTCGCTGGGCGTCAGCGAGCACACGTACCACCTGTTCTCCCTCTACGGCGGTACGGCCGCCGGGGTCCTGACGGTCGCCGGGATCGTGCTGCTGATCTACCGCCGCCGCACCAACGCCCCGGTGTTCCGGGCGACCACTGCCAACGACAAGCTGATGTACCTCGTGCTGGTCGCAGCGATCGTGATGGGCATGGTCGCCAAGCTGTCCCACAGCTCCGGCGACGGCTACGACTACCGCGAGTCCATCGCCCCCTGGGCCCGCAGTCTGTTCACCCTCCAGCCCGATCTGGACCGGATGGCGGGGGTGCCGGTGCTGTACGAGATCCACATGGTGATCGGCATGGTGTTGATCGCGCTGGTGCCGTACACGCGGCTGGTGCATATGTTCAGCGCGCCGGTGCAGTATCTGTTCCGGCCGTATGTGGTGTACCGCAGCCGCGACCCCAGGCAGCTGGGGCCGCGGCCGGAGCGGCGGGGCTGGGAGAAGACGGGGTCCTAGGCCACTTCTAAGCGGCCCCGCCCTTCTGGTCCTTCTCGTCGTCGACGATCTCGGCATCGACGACATCGTCGTCCGGCGCCGAGGTCTGCTCGGTGCCGGTGGCGCTGTCCTCCGGGGCCTGCTGCGACTGGGCGTACATCGCCTGGCCCATCTTCTGGCTGACGGTGGCGAGTTTCTCGATGCCGGTGCGCAGGGCGTTCGTCTCGGCGTTCTCCTCCAGCTGCTCCTTCAGCTCGGCGATCGCCGACTCGACCTCGCTCTTGGTGTCGGCGGGGACCTTGTCCTCGTTGTCGCGGAGGAACTTCTCGGTCTGGTAGACGAGCTGCTCGCCCTGGTTCCGGGTCTCCGCCGCCTCACGGCGCCCCCGGTCCTCCTCGGCGTACTGCTCGGCCTCCCGCATCATCCGGTCGATGTCGTCCTTGGGCAGCGCCGAGCCGCCGGTCACCGTCATCTTCTGCTCGCGCCCCGTGGCGAGATCCTTGGCGGAGACGTGCATGATCCCGTTGGCGTCGATGTCGAACGCGACCTCGATCTGCGGCACCCCGCGCGGCGCCGGGGGCAGCCCCGTCAGATCGAAGACGCCGAGCTTCTTGTTGTACGAGGCGATCTCGCGTTCGCCCTGGTAGACCTGGATGCCGACCGAGGGCTGGTTGTCGGTGGCGGTGGTGAAGATCTCCGAACGCCGGGTCGGGATGGTCGTGTTGCGCTCGATGAGCTTCGTCATGATGCCGCCCTTGGTCTCGATGCCGAGGGACAGCGGGGTGACGTCGAGCAGGAGGACGTCCTTGACGTCGCCGCGGATGACACCGGCCTGGAGGGCGGCGCCGACGGCCACGACCTCGTCGGGGTTGACGCCCTTGTGGGGGTCCTTGCCGGTGAGTTCCTTCACCAGTTCGGTGACGGCGGGCATCCGGGTGGAGCCGCCGACGAGGATGACGTGGTCGACCGCCGCGAGCTTGATGCCGGCGTCCTTGACGGCCTGGTGGAAGGGGGTCTTGCAGCGGTCGAGGAGATCGGCGGTGAGCTCCTGGAACTGGGCGCGGGTCAGCTTCTCGTCGAGGTGGAGGGGGCCCTCGGCGGAGGCGGTGATGTAGGGCAGGTTGATCGTGGTCTCGGAGGAGCTGGACAGCTCGATCTTGGCTTTCTCGGCGCCCTCGCGCAGCCGCTGCAGGGCCATCTTGTCGTTGCCGAGGTCGATGCCGTTCTGCCCCTTGAACTTCTTGACCAGGTATTCGACGACCCGCTGGTCCCAGTCGTCACCGCCGAGGTGCGTGTCGCCGTTGGTGGCCTTGACCTCGATGACGCCGTCGCCGATCTCCAGCAGGGAGACGTCGAAGGTGCCGCCGCCGAGGTCGAAGACCAGCACGGTCTGCTCCTCGCCGCGGTCCAGGCCGTAGGCGAGGGCGGCGGCCGTGGGCTCGTTGATGATCCTGAGGACCTTCAGGCCCGCGACCTCCCCGGCCTCCTTGGTGGCCTGCCGCTGGGCGTCGTCGAAGTAGGCGGGGACGGTGATCACCGCGTCGGTGACGTCCTCGCCGAGATAGGACTCGGCGTCCCGCTTCAGCTTCTGCAGCACCCGGGCGGACAGCTCCTGGGCCCGGTAGCGGGTGCCGTCGATGTCGCCCTGATCGGGGAAGCGCCAGTTCCCGTCGCCCATGTACCGCTTCACTGAGCGGGCGGTGCGCTCGACGTTCGTCACCGCCTGCCGTTTGGCCACCTCCCCCACGAGCACCTCGCCGTTCTTGGCGAAGGCCACGACCGACGGTGTGGTCCTGGCCCCCTCCGCATTGGCGACGACCGTGGGTTCGCCGCCCTCCAGGACGGCGACCACCGAGTTCGTGGTCCCGAGATCGATCCCGACCGCGCGTGCCATCGTTGTCCCCTTCCGCCAGGGCACCTCTTGAACACCAGCACAAAACTTGAGTGGGCTCTTGTCAATGGGGCGAATGATCCGGCCGAGGGGCGCCGAACGGGGCCTGAGCGAGCGCTCAGGCCCCCTTGTTCATGCCAGCTTGGCCGACAGCGTGATCGTCGTGCCCGTCAGCGCCTGGCTGACCGGGCAGTTCTTCTTGGCGTCCTCGGCGGCGGCGACGAACGTGTCGTTGTCGATACCGGGAACCGTCCCCTCCACGGTGAGGTGGATGCCGGTGATGCCCTCACCCGGCTGGAAGCTCACATCGGCCGAGGTCACCAGCTTGGTGGGAGGCGTGCCCGCGCCGTTCAGGGCGTGCGACAGGGCCATGGAGAAGCAGCTGGAGTGCGCGGCGGCGATCAGCTCCTCGGGGCTGGTCTTGCCGTTCGCGTCCTGGGAGCGCGAGGCCCAGGTGACCGGCTGCGCGGTGATGGCACCGGAAGAGTCGAATTCGACGACACCCTTGCCCTCGAGCAGGCTGCCTTCCCAGACGGTGTGTGCGGAGCGCGTGGTTGCCACGGTGGGTCCTTCCGATTCTGGCTGTTCTCTTGGGACACCATCCGATCACACTCCGGGTCAACTCACCCGGAAGACCGGCCCACGCGGGGTGAACGGCAGGCGACGACCCTGCGGAATCAGATACGCGTGCTCACGCCGCACCCGCAGCACATCGCACCAGCCGTCCGTGATGACCAGCACCGGGGCGCCCGGCGGAAAGTCGTCCGCCCGTTGCAGCAGATCGATGCCGGGCTGCAGGACCGTACCGCCCCGGCCGTGCACCCTCACCCGCCCCGCGATGTCCGTCACCGGCACATACCCGGCGTCGTACGGTCCCGCGTCGCAGAACACCACCCGCGCCGCCGGTACGTCCCGGGCCTCGGCGTACGAGGCGATCGCGCCCAGCGCCTTGCCGAGCAGGCCCACGCCCATGGAGGCGGAGGTGTCCAGGACGACGCCGAAGGTGCAGCGGGCGATCTCCTCGGGCGGGAAGTAGCGGCCGGCGCGTGGGATGTCGGGGGTCGAGGCCTGGCGGCGGGCGGGACGGGCGTACGTCCGCACCGGCTCGGGGCGGGGCACGAACTCGTCGAACCAGCGGGCCAGTCGCGCGTCCCACGGCAGGGGCGGATGGCTGAGCGCGCGGATCTCCTGGACCAGGCCGCCGGGCAGGAAGCCGCGCTCCTGCTGCTGGTGCAGATCGAGGCCGTGGCCCAGTCCCCTGCGGTAGAACTCGTCGAGGTCGACGTAGTCCCGGGGCGGGCCGAGCGGGGTGCCGAGCACATCGCCGACGCCCTTGCCGCGCAGGGTGGCCAGCCGGCGCATCCGGCGCTGGTCGCCGACGATCCGGTCGTAGACCTCCTCGGCGGACATGCCACTGAACTGGGCGTCGTACAGCAGCCCTTGGGGCATCTCGCCGACCTGCATCTCACGCAGCCAGCCGTTGATGACGTAGTCGCAGGCGACGTTGAAGAGATACGGGTCGCGGGCGCCGCAGCGGTCGCCGTGGCGCAGGGCGGCGTGCAGCATCTCGTGGGCGAGGATGAACCGCCATTCCTCGTCCTCGAAGTGCCGCAGCGGATTGATGTAGATCTCGCCGGCCTCGGCGTTGACGGCGGCGACGGAGATGCCGTGCGCGCGGGTGAGTTCGGCGTCGGCGACGAGCTTGATGCCGGCGGCGAGGCCGCCGAGCAGCGGGTAGGAGGTGATGAACCACTCCAGGGCCCACTGCCAGGGCCGCTTCTTGACCGGTTCGCCGTCCATGGAGTCGCGTCGGCCGCCCGCCAGGTCCATCGCGGTGGACACGGTCCGGGTGAGCGCGGTGGCGAAGGCGAGTTGATGGTCCGGGGGCGACCCGGACCATCCCCTCCACTCCACGAGCAGCAGGTCGGGCTCCGGGCCCGCGGTGCCGCAGCGCTCGTAGGCGGCCGGGATGCCGTCGCGACGCCAGCGTGCGGCGAGCTGTTCCTCGTCGCCGTCCGGGTAGGTCAGGGGCAGGTGGTCGGGGGTCTGCCCCACCGGGAAGGAAAGCAGGAAGCGGTTGACGACGACGCAGCGGGCGGCGAGGTCGGCGCGGTCGGGCTGGACGGGTGTGCCCGTCCTGGCGGGGACGTGGCCGAAGCCGAGGTGCAGGACGGCGTGGGCGATGGCCCAGGCCCAGGTGGCGGGTTCGGCGATGCGGTCCGGGTCGGCGTGCAGGTCGCCTTCGGAGTCGACGCGGACGAGGCCGTCACGGGGCGACTGCTCACAGTTCTCCAGGCGGCAGACGGTGAACTCGACGGTGGCCAGCGCCGGGTTGGCGCGTACGAGGCGCAGGCCCTCGGTGAAGGCCTCCGCCGCGAGGTCCCGCTTCTTCTTCGCCTTCCCCTTGTCGTGAGCACGGCTCATCGGCGCGCCTCCACCAGCCGGGGCATGTCCCGCGCGGCCTCCACCAGGAACCAGGCCGGCAGTACGGGATTGCCGTCGGCGTCGGAGGCGATGACGCTCTGGGCGACCTCGACGGAGATCTCCGCGAGCTGCACCAGCAGCGACTTGGCGCGGTACGCGGTCTGCCGGCCGCTCGCCGACATGTGGTCCTTGCTGACCGGGAGTTCCTTGACCAGTCGGCCACGGAACGACTCGGCGAGGTAGTAGAGCAGGTCTCGGTCCTGCATACGGTGCGGCCAGCGGGCGTCGCCCTTGATGATGGCCTCGATGCCGTACTGGCTGCGCACGATCTTGACGTAGCCGCAGAACGCGGTGGCGTGCGCCGGCGTCAGCGTGCCGTGCGCCAGCACCTTCAGGGTCTCCTCGTCGAGGTCGCGCCCGAAGGAGTGCAGCGCGTCGGAGAGCATGTGCCAGGACCGGGGCGTGGAGAACGGCTCCTCGGTCTTCGGCGGCTTGGACCACAGGTGGTCGGGGCGGTCGGTGAGGTGGTCCAGGATCCACGGGTGGATGCCGTTGTCCGCGGCCCACGTCAGCCAGTCCTTGGCGGAGGCCTCCAGGTGGACATGGGCGAGCCGGTTGACCAGCGCGGACGCGATGGGGCGGGCGAGCGCGTTGTCGGTGGCCCGGTTACCGGCGCCGATGACGATGGAGCCCTTCGGCAGTTCGTAGTTGCCGATACGGCGGTCCAGGATCAGCGAGTAGAACGCCTTCTGCACATCCGGGGTGGCCGCGTTCAGCTCGTCCAGGAACAGACAGTACGGCTCGTCGCGGGCGATGGCCTCCGGCGGGCAGAACACCGAGCGCCCGTCCCGGATCTGCGGCACACCGATCAGGTCCTCCGGCGCGAGCTGCGTACCGAGCAGACTCACACACTCCAGGCCCAGCGACTCGGCGAACGCCCTGACGACGGAGGACTTTCCGATGCCGGGGGCGCCCCAGATGAAGACCGGCCGCACGGTGGCGAGGCCGAGCAGCAGTTCGGGGATTCGGGCGGGAGTTACGGTGACGGCAGCCTGCAAAGCAGGGGCTCCTTGGGAGTGTTCGAGTGGTTTGCGACTCGAACAGTGTGTGCCCGCGGCCTCTCGCACGCAGCCGATTTTCAGGCGGCCCGCTCCTCCGGCGCCGTCTCGACCGGCACCTGCGGCCCGTTCGCCTCGCTCAGCCAGCGCCGCAGCACCCGATGCACCTGCTCGGCGCCGACCAGCTCCTCCGCGTCGCCGACCGCCGGGGAGAAGGCGACCGGCGACAGCAGGAACGGTCTGCCCTGGGCGCCCCCCAGTCCCCCGTGCGAGCCGATCTGCTCCTCGAAGGCGAGGACCTCGCCGTCGGCCGGGTCGTAGGACGAGTTGACCATGATGTCGGCGGTGTTCGGGAAGGAGTGCGTGCGGCGCACGGCGTCGGCGGCGCCCCGCCCGAAGGCCTCCAGCGGCCCGAGGTCGCCGTCCAGCCGGTCCAGGGGGATCTCCGCGCCGTACGCGCCGAGCACGACCCCTCCGTGCCGCTCGCTGCGCACCAGCAGGAAGCCGATGCCCGGGTGGTTGGCGAGGGTGGTGAGCAGGGCGGGGTGGCGGGCGTCGATCTCCTCCTTGGTCATCCGGTGCGGGACGTCCGGGAAGGAGACCAGGCCGAGGTTGCCGGAGGCCAGCACGATCGGCTCGGAGCGCCGGGAGGGGCGGTACTGCTCGGCGCCCTCCTCGACGGGCCGGCGCAGCGCCGCGCGCACGGCCGCGCGGGCCTCGGCACCGCTGTGGGTGCGCCGGGCCCGGCGCGGCACGGGCAGCCCGCAGCCGGCCCGCACCAGGTCGGCGAGGCCGAGGCCGTAGCGGGCGCGGAAGGTCTCGCCGGGGCTCTGGCCGTGGTCCGACAGCACGACCAGCCGATACGGCCGCGGCGCGTGCTCGGCGGCCTTCTCGATCAACGCCAGCGCCCGGTCGAGCCGTTCCAGGACCTTCTCGGTGTCGCGGCCGGACGGCCCGGAGTGGTGCGCCACCTCGTCGTACGCCACCAGGTCGGCATAGACGGAGGTGCGCCCGGCGAACATGTCGCCCAGCACCGCGGCGACGACCACGTCCCGCTCCACGACCGTCGCGAAGGCGCGGACCATCGGGTAGAGACCGCCGCGGGAGACTCTGGGCCGGACCTTGCGGACGCGGGACCGGGTGGACTGGCCGATCTCACGGCCGACCTCGGCGACGAAGGACAGGGCGGTGCGCACGGCGTTGGCCGGGTCGGAGAAGTAGGCGAAGTAGCCCGCGCGGGAGCGGTTGCGGCGGTCGCGGCGCCTGGTGGCGATGGACAGCACGAGGGCCTGCTCGTCGGCGCCGCCGCTGAAGAGATTGCCCCGGCTGGCGCCGTCCGCGCTGAGCAGTCCGCCGTCACCGGTGCGGTCGACGGCGCGGCGCTGGAGTTCGGCGGCGCTGGTGGGCCGGTTGCAGACCATCACCTCGCGGGCCGCCTTCTCGTACCACCTGAACGCCGGGACGTCGTGGTTGCTCCCGTGCAGGATGCCGAGCTGGCTGGCGCCGGTCTGGCTGGACCAGTCAGTGCGCCAGGGGGTGAGCCGGTGGGTGGGGCGGGGGCCGTCGAGCCAGCGGGCGACGGTCGGCATCAGCCCCTTGTCGACGGCATCGCGCAGGACGTCGTGGCCGACGCCGTCGAGCTGGATGAAGACGGTGCCGGGGCTGGACGGGCCGGGTGGCAGGGCTCTGCGGCGGCGGTCCGCGAGACGGTACAGGCGGCGTCGGTAGGCGTCGTCGTCCCGTACGGCCAGGGCGGCGCCGGTGGCGGAGGCGACGGCGGACATCACGGCGGCGACGATGACGGCGGTCTCGGGGGCGGCCTCGCTGTCACCGGAGGGCACCAGGCGCAGGGCGACGATCAGCAGGGAGCCGTTGAGGAAGAACACCAGCAGCCCCAGCACCAGCGCCGGGACGAGCAGCAGGAGCCGTACGAGCAGGGGCCACACGAGCGCGGAGAGCAGACCGAAGGCACCGGCGCCGAGGGCCGCGGTCATGGCGATACGGGTGGCGCTGTCGCCGTCCGCGGACTGGAGCTGGAAGTCGGGCAGGATCCCGGCGAGCACGAGCATGGTCACGGTGGAGACCGCCCACACGGTCACACTCCGCCCGACCTGACTGGCAACCCGCCGCCAACGCCCACGCACGCCCAGCCCACCTCACGTCCCGAAACGGGCCTTACGCCCCCAGCCTGACACAACGGTCTTCCACGGCTGCCGGTTCCCTCCGTGAGCGGCGGCGGGGGGAACTCAGCGCCCGTCGTACCCCGCCGTCGGCATGGACAGCCGCCGATGCACCCGCGCCTTCATCTGCGCGTCGTACCGCGGCTCGGCCCGCCCCACCGTCTCCACCCGCACCCCCCGCCGAGCGCACTCGGCGGAGAACTCCTCGACGGAGGACAACGCGCTCTCCAGCACCCTCCGGCTGGGCGCCACGAACAGGTCGAGGCCGGGCCGGACGCCCTCCCACAGGACGCCGTGGTCCGCCCGCAGCCCCCGTACGAGCAGCTCGCGGGCGACGACGTACCCGTGCTCCGCGGCCCAGCGCGCGCACATCGCGTGCTGGCTGCGGGAGTCCACCAGGAAGGGGTCGGCGTCCAGCTCTTCGAGCGGCGTCAGACTGGCGATGGCCGTGACGCGCACTATGGATGGCCCCATGGCGTCCCCCTCACCTCCGGGTTTCGCCGCCGACCCTACTCCAGCCCGTACGCTTCGGGGAGTCGCGCGAAGGAGGCAAAGAGGTGCCGGTGGAGATCACCTGGTGGGGTCACGCCACCTGCACGGTCGAGGACTCGAACGTGCGCGTCCTCACCGACCCGCTGTTCGTGCGCCGGCTCGCACACCTGCGCCGCCGCCGGGGTGTGCTCCCGGCGCCCGACGCCCGGCGCGCCGACGTCGCCGTGGTCTCCCACCTCCACGCCGACCATCTGCACGTTCCCTCACTGGTCGGGCTGCCCCACGGCACGCGCCTGCTCGTGCCCCGGGGCGCACCCGAGGCCGTGCCCGGACTGCGCCGGCTCACCCAGCTGCGGGTGATCGAGATGTCGCCGGGCGATGTGACGACCGTGGGTGACGTGGCGGTACGGGCCGTTCCCGCGCGGCACGACGGGCGGCGGCTGCCCGTCGGACGGCACCGCTCCCCCGCGCTCGGCTATGTCATCGAGGGCGAGGCACGCACCTACTTCGCCGGGGACACCGGGCTGTTCGACGCGATGGCGAAGGAGGTCGGCCCGGTCGATGTGGCGCTGCTGCCGGTGGGCGGTTGGGGGCCGTATCTCGGGGAGGGCCACCTGGACGCGGGGCGGGCCGCGGAGGCGCTGACCCGGCTCGCGCCGCGCAGCGCCGTGCCGGTGCACTACGGCACCTACTGGCCGATCGGCATGGACGCCGTGCGCCCCCACGAATTCCATGCGCCCGGTGATGAGTTCGTACGCCTCGCGGCCGAGCGTGCTCCCGGCGTGTCCGTGCACCGGCTCGCACACGGGGAGAGCGTGCGCCTGGGGGTGGCCCGGTGACGATGCTGGCCGCGACGGCGACGACGGTGCCGCCGGAGTCGACACAGCAGGCGATCGGGTATCCGTCGCTGTTCCTGCTGGTGTTGATCGGGGCGCTGGTGCCGGTGGTGCCGACCGGGGCGCTGGTGAGTTCGGCGGCGGTGGTGGCGTTCCATCAGACGGCGCCGTTCTCGCTGGCGCTGGTGTTCGTCACGGCTTCCACGGCCGCGTTCCTGGGGGACGCCACGCTGTACTGGCTGGGGCGGCGCGGCATGGGCTCGAAGAACGGGTCGCGCTGGCTGGAGGCGATTCGCTCGCGGGCGCCGGAGGAGCGGCTCGCGCAGGCGCAGGGGAAGCTCGCCGAGCACGGGGTGGCCGTGCTGGTGCTGTCGCGGCTGGTGCCGGCGGGGCGGTTGCCAGTGATGCTGGCTTGTCTGCTGGCGGAGTGGCCCATGCGGAGGTTTGCGCGGGGGAACTTGCCGGCGTGCCTCGCTTGGGCGGTGACGTATCAGTTGATCGGGATTCTTGGGGGGTCGCTGTTTCCGGAGCCGTGGGAGGGGGTTGTGGCGGCGGTGGGGCTGACTGTGGTGATCAGTGTGGCGCCTGCTTTGTGGCGGCGGGTTCGGGCTGCCAAGTGAGGTTGCGTTGCGGGGTGAAGGTTGTACGTGGCTGGTCGCGCCCACGCGGCGGAGCCGCATATCGATACAGCCCCGCGCCACTGAAGGGGCGCGACCCTCACCCGGCGATTTCAAGCACCCGTGAGCCGCCCACCGGCAGATCCCACAGGTCCTCCCTGTCCCGTCCCGCCTTCTCCCACGCCGCCCGTACCCGCGTCAGTGGTTCCAGGACCGGCTCCGCCGACAGGACGAACGTGCCCCAGTGCATCGGTGCCATCCTTCGCGCGCCCAGGTCCATGGCCGCCCGTACCGCCTCCTCCGGATCGCAATGCACGTCGCTGAGCCACCACCGGGGGTCGTACGCGCCGATGGGGAGCAGGGCCAAGTCGATTCCGGGGTAGCGCTCGCCGATGCGGGCGAACCAGTGGCCGTAGCCCGTGTCGCCCGCGAAGTACACGCGCCGGCCGTCGGGCGCCGTCAGTACCCAGCCGCCCCACAGGCTGCGGCAGGTGTCGACGAGGGTGCGCTTGGACCAGTGGTGGGCCGGTACGAAGTCGAAGCGGACTCCGGACAGTTCGGCCGCCTCCCACCAGTCCAGCTCGGTGACCCGGGTGAAGCGGCGACGCCGGAACCAGGGGGCGAGTCCGGCCGGTACGAACACCGGGGTGTCGCGCGGGAGTCGGCGCAGGGTGGGGGCGTCGAGGTGGTCGTAGTGGTTGTGGCTGATGACGACCGCGTCGACGCGCGGGAGGGCGCTCCAGGCGATGCCGACGGGGGTGACACGGGCCGGGGTGCCGAGGATGCGGCGGGACCAGACGGGGTCGGTGAGCACGGTCAGCCCGCCGATCCGTACGACCCAACTGGCGTGTCCCGCCCAGGAGACGGCGATCGTGCGGGTGTCCACCCGCGGCACCGGGGCGGGCTCGAAGGGCAGCCGCGGGATGTCGGCCAGGCCGTCGCGGCCGGGGCGTACGGAGCCCTCGCGGGCGAAGCGGGCGAGGGCCTTGATGCCGGGCAGCGGGGCGGTGAGGCGGTCGTGGAAGGTGCGTGGCCACACCCGGCGTTCGAAGAGCGGGCGGGGTTCGGCGAGGGGCGGGAACGTGGTGTCCGTACGCCTCGTGGTGGTGCGCCTGGTGGTCGACTCGGACTGCTGCGTCATCGAGGAGGCTCCCGTCGCTGAGCTTCGTCGCGTAGATCGTCGAAGACCGACTTCAAGTGGATCAACGCGCGTTGCACATGTGGCAGTTCCAACGGCGAGGGTGAACTCATGCATTCCGCGCGTTCCTCGTCGGTGCCCGCGAGCAGCGGTCCGGTGGACAGCCGGACGCGCAGGGCGGCGAGGTCGTCGCCGAAGCGGTGCCCGCCCGGCGCGGGCATGCCGAGCCGGGCGGCGAGGTGGTCCTCCAGGTCCTGGGCGTCGCCGACGCCCCGCGCGGACAGTCCTGCGCGCAGGGGGCCGAGGTCGATGTACAGATGCCGGCCGGCCCGCGGGGGCCGGGCCAGGGCGCCGGCCTTCACGGCGGCGGTGTGCGCGGCGGCGGCCACGCGTGCGTGCAGGCGTACGGTGGCGGCGATGCGCGCGGTGACCGGCTCGGGCTCGGCGAGCGCGTACGCGGCCGCGAGGGCGACCGGTCCGGCTACGCGGGCGCCGAGTGCGGTGAGCACGTCGAGCACGCGCGCGTGGAGGCCGTTCCCGGCGTCGTGCGCGGGGAACCTGGCGATCGCGGCCGGCCAGCCGGGCGGGAGGTGGGCGCCGGCCAGGTCGGTGACGACGGTGACCCGCTCGGGCAGCATCTCGGCGGGGCTGACCAGCACGGTGTCGTGCGGGGCGTGCACGGTGTCGCGCCAGGTCTCGTCGCTGACCAGGTGCAGTCCCTCGCCGGTGGCGGCCTCCACGGTCTCGTGCAGCACCTCGGGCGGGGCGACGGTGGCGGTCGGGTCGTCGGCGACGGACAGCACCAGCAGCCGTGGGTCACCGCCCTCGGCACGGACCCGGCGGACGGTCTCCAGCAGGGCGTACGGGTCCGGGACGCCGCCGGACTCGGCCGGTGTCGCGACATGGAAGACCGGTCGGCCCAACAGGCGTGCGTACGGCGCCCACCAGGCCGCGCAGGGCCTCGGCACCAGGACGTCGCCGCCGAGCGCGAAGGTCAGCGCCAGCAGCAGGGCGGGAGCGCCGGGGCCGGCCACCGCCTGCCCGGGCTCGGTCGGCAGTCCACGCCGGCCCCAGTAGCCGCACGCCGCCTCCAGCAGGGCGTCGCCGCCCCCGATGGGCTCGCTCTCGGCCCGGCCCGCCGCCGCGGCGAGCACGGCGGCCAGTTCGGGCAGCACGGGCAGCCCGTCGTCCGGGAGCGGCGGCCCGTAGCGGACGGGGCCGTGGCCTTCGGGGTCCGTGCGGCGCATCCGTGCCTCCGCTGTGCCGTGTTCCGGGTGCTGGTTCTGGGGCTCCTACGGGGTGGGGGCCGGGCTGTGCGTACCCATCGTGGCGCGAGTGCGTGGGCGGGCGCAGGGGTTGCGCCGATCAGCGCCGGTCACGGGGCGGCCGTACGGGTCAGTCCTCCGCGGCCGGGGTACGGCGGCGCAGCCGGTAGACCGCGCCGCCGGCCGCGCCCGCGATCAGGAGGCCGCCAGCGACCAGGGCGGGGACGGAGTCGGTGAAGGTACCGCCGGTGCCGGCCTGCACTCCGTGCTCGGTGGAGGCGCCGCCGTCGTCGCAGTCCTCCGCGTGGGACCCGCCTTCGCTCCACCCGGGGTCGGTCTTGTCGCCTCCGGTCGGTGCTTCCCAGCCGGGCGCGGCCGTCCCGGCGTCGGTCCCGCCGGTGTCCTCCTCGCGCTTCCCGGTTTCGGACTTGGACCAGTCCGAGCCGGACTCGTCGCACGTACGGCTGCCGCCACCGCCACCACCCAGGCCGCCCTCCGGATCACCCTTGCCGGCCTCGCCACCACCTGAACCGTCACCACCACCCCCGCCCTTCCCAGCCACCTCGAACGTCGCGCTCCACTCCTTCCCCTCCTCGCCGGCCGCCGCGGGGCAGGTGCCGTCGACCGTCCAGCCGGATTCCGGGGCACTTTCCGTGTCCTCGGCCGCGGGGACACGCGCGGTGCCGCTGTAGGCGGGCCCGGCGGCCTTCTCGTCATTGCCGGAGACCCGCTTCAGGTCGACGACGCCGTCCTCGAACGCCTGCGAGACGCCCTCGATGCTCTCCGGCGCGGACCCGCCGGAGGCATCGCAGGAGACCGAGACGGTGACACTGCCGCCCGGCGAGACGGTCCCGGGGCTGACCTCGGCGGCCGGGTCCGCGGAGGCGGTCGGGGCGGCGGCGCCCAGAACGGTGCCGGCCAGCGCGGCGACGGACAGGGCACGGGCGGTGCGGCGCATGGGGTGAGCTCCTTCGGCCGACGACTGCAGGGGAACGGCGATCGCGCCCCCGCAGCCCATGACAGCCCGCCGGACGCCCGTGCGCGCGCGGCCGGGCACCATTCGCGGGACGGGGGACGGCCGAGTGGGTGACGCGAGATGGGTCACCCGGTGGACGGGGAGCGGGCCGAGCGGCGGGAGCGGGCCACGTAGAGACCGAGTCACCGGAGCGAACCGCATCGCCGGAGCAAGCCACAAACGGACCGCGCCCCCGGGCGCCCGTGAGACCGGACCGCCCAAGGGAACCGACCTCAATCCATCAACGCCGCCAAATCCCGCTCCAACCCCCGCCCCCGCCGACCGACCACCCCCGCAGCGACATCGGCCAGCTTCCGATTCGTGCCCTGGGAGATGCGGCGCAGTACTCCGAACGCCGTGTCGGCGTCGCAGCCGAGGACGTGCATGACGATGCCGCAGGCCTGGTCGACGACGGGGCGGGAGCGCAGGGCGTTGCCGAGGTGGTCGAGTTCGGTGAGTGCGGCGCGGTAGGAGCGGTCGCGGACGAGGCAGCTCGCGGCGAATTCGCCGAGGGCGTGCACGGGTCCGTGCCGGGCGTCCTCCAGGGCGCCCGGACGGAAGCTGTAGAGGCTCAGCGTCACCGTCAGACCGGACCGGCGGAACGGGAGCGTGACGCTGGAGCGCACGCCCGAGTCGAGCGCCATGGCGCGGTACTCCGGCCAGCGCTCGTCGTGCAGCAGGTCGGCCGAGTCGACGGGCTCGCCGCGTTCCAGGGCCGCCGGGATGGGCCCGTCACCGGAGCGGAACTGGACGGCGACGAGTCCGGCGAGGTCGGGATGGGTGACGGCGCCGGGCCGCTCGGCGTCCGGTTCGGCCACCATGCTGCTGGCCCCGCAGCACTCGGCGGTGCAGCGCACGGCCTGCTCGGCCAGCGCGGACAGCCGGCGTCCGGGAAGGGCGGCTTCGGCGGACTCGTCCCCCCAGTGCTCCACGCGTTCGTGAGCGGGCATCCTCAACTCCTCCCTCCTTCCTTGCGCGTTCCCGGTCCCGGGCGGGGAAAACAGCCGGAGAACAGGGGGAACCGGTTGGATCCCGGTCGCCCCGGAACGCATCGACGCGGGCTAGGTTCATCCCCATGGAGAAGGCGGACGGATTCGGTGACGAGCTCGCGGATTTCGTGCGCCGCGTCGCGGAACTCAAGGCGGCGCGCTCCGTGTCCGAAGGGGACCTGCCGACGGTCCTGGACGCCGCGATCTTCGAACTCGACCATGTCGCCGACCAGTTGTGGCCGTGGTACGAGCGGCTGTCCTCGGGCGGACTGCCCCGTACGTCGTCCGCGGACCGTCAGGAGCAGCATCTGCTGCGCGCGGTGTTCCAGCGGTTCCCGCTCCCGGTGGCGCTGGTGGACCGGGAGACGGTGGTGCGCCGACTGAACTTCGCGGCGACGTCCTTCACCGGTGTGCGGTCCGGCTATGCGACGGGGCGGCCGCTGACGGGGCTCCTCGCCCACGCCGACCGTGCGGCGTTCCGTTCGCAGGCCGCCGCGGTGGCCCGCGGCGAGGGCGACCGCAGCCTGAGCGTGCATCTCCAGCAGCACCCGTCGGCCCCGGTCCAGGCGACCCTGACGGCCGTACACCCGACCGGGGAGCCGCACACCACGGTGCTGGTGGTGCTGCGGCCCGGGGCGCCGACGCCGTCCACGCCGGTCACGGCGCCGCCCCGGCCGCCGGACCTGGCCGAGACGACCCGGCAGGCGGCCCTCGCGGACCTCCAGGACGAGATGACGACGGCTCTCCTGACCGCACCCCGCGGCGACCGCGGGACGGTCCTGCGGCGCGCGGCCCGGGTCCTGCACGGCACCTTCGCCGACTGGGTGATCGTCGACACGGCCGCCGGGCGGATGAGCCGTACGGCCGTGCTCGCCCCCTCCGAGGAGGAGGCCGCAGTTCTCGCGGCGCAGGACCCGGCCGACTGCCCCCTGGTCACGGACACGGCACGCACCGCCTCCCCGTCCCTTCAGGTGCGCCCGGAGAACCCGGACGCCTTCGGCAGGGACGCCGAGGGCGCCCCCGTCCTCGTACAGGCGAACGTCACCTCACTGCTGTGCGTCCCCCTGGCGGCCGAGGGCGCGGTACGGGCCGTGCTGACGCTGTTCAGATGCGGTCCTCGCGCCCCGTTCTCCATGGCGGAGGCGAAGGCGCTGGACACGATGGCCCGTCACATCACGCTGACGATCGTCAGGCCGCATCCTCGAGAACCTGCTCCCGCACCCGATGGCAGCAGCGGCTGATGAGCCGGGACACATGCATCTGTGAGATGCCCAGTTGCTCCGCGATCCGGCTCTGCGTCATGTCGCCGAAGAACCGCATGTAGAGGATCGCCCGCTCGCGCTCGGGCAGCGCGGCGATCCGTGGCTTGACGGCCTCGCGGTCGACGACCGTGTCCAGCGCGGGGTCGGCCGACCCCAGCGCGTCGCTCAGCGAGTACCCGTCGTCGCTGCCGGGCAGTTCCGCGTCCAGCGACAGGGCGGTGAAACTCTCCAGGGCCTCCAGGCCCGCGCGGACGTCGGCCTCGTTCATGTCCGCGTGCTCGGCGATCTCGGCCACGGTGGGCCTGCGGCCCGAGACGTTCTGCAGGTCCTGTACGGCGAACCGGACACGGTTGCGCAGGTCCTGCACCCGGCGCGGCACATGCAGCGTCCACATGTGGTCGCGGAAGTGCCGCTTGATCTCACCGGTGATGGTGGGGACGGCGTAGCTCTCGAAGGCGTTGCCGCGGGCGGGGTCGTAGCGGTCGACGGCCTTGACCAGGCCGAGGGCCGCGACCTGACGCAGGTCCTCGAAGCTCTCGCCGCGGCTGCGGAACCGGCCGGCCAGTCGGTCGGCCATGGGCAGCCAGGCCTCGACGATCCGTGCGCGCACGGTGTCGCGCTGCTGCCCCTGGGGCAGTTCGGCGAGCCTGCGGAAGTCCTCGGCGGTGTCGGGGGCGTCGTCGTGCGGGTGGTGCTTCGCGCTCACTGCGGTGGGCATGTGCGTCGCAACTCCCTTGGTTGTGCACTGGCTTGGACGGTCACCGTGGGAGTGGGGGCGCGCACCGGTACCGGGCACACCCGTGGTGGGAAGTCACCGATCCCACGGACGTGCCTCCTGTCCGAAGCACTGTTCGTCCGCCTGCCCGTCCTCGGGTCGCTCAAACGCCCGTGCGGGCGAACGCTCAGTCGCGCGGGGCCGTGGCCCTGATGCCGGCGAGCACCACGCCGACGATGCGATCCGCGTCGGCGCGCGTGAAGGGGCGCATGCCGCGGTTGACGATCAGATGCACCGGGCCGGAGATCATCTCGCCCAGGAACGCGCTGTCGACCGGGGGGAGTTCACCGCGGTCGACGGCGGTCTCCACGCGGCGCCGCATGGCGGCCACACGCTGGTCGAGGATCTTGGTCAGCGCCTGGACGGTGGCGGTCTGGCGGGCGGGCTGAATGGCCTGTTCGAGAGTCCGGCCGAACGGCGTCTCCAGGCCGCCCGCGAGGGCCAGCGTGAAGTCCACCAGGTCCCGGTGGATGTCGCCGGTGTCGGCGACCGAGGCGAGGTCCTCGGCGTAGCGCAGCAGGGCTTCGACGACCAGTTCCTCACGGTCGGGCCAGTTGCGGTAGACGCTGGTCTTGTGCACGCCGGCGAACTCGGCGACCTCCTCGTAGCGGAAGCCCGCGATGCCGTCGCGTGCGACGAGTTCGACGGTCGCGGCGAGGATCTGCGCTCTCACCCGCGCGTTGCGGCCACCGGGGCGCCGCGCGGGCGGCCGGTCCGTGGTCCCGTCGGCCATCACCGCGCCCACCTCCTGTTTCTCCGCTGGGGTGCCGATTGTCGCCAGGTGCGTCGTTGCGGTGCAAGCCGGTGCCCAGTACTCTCGCTAAAAGCGACAGATTGTTTCTTTAATCGGTCCGACCGTCATGGCACGACTGTCACGGCACGACTGTCGCGGACCCACCTCAGCGAAACGGGGCACACACGTGAACATCCTTGTCTCCGGGGCCGGAATCGCCGGGCTCGCCTGCGCACTTGAGCTCGGCCGGCGCGGTCACGACGTGACCGTCGTCGAGCACGCCCCCCGGCTCCGGCTCACCGGCACACCCATCGACATCCGCGGCGATGCCATCGAGGCCGTGGAGAGGATGGGACTGCTCGCGCGGATCCAGCGGAAGCGGGTCCGGATGTCCGAGCTCACCCGATTCGTCGACAGCACGGGCCAGCCGGTGGCCCGGATCCCGATGGCCGAGGTCAGCGACTCCGACGACGACATCGAGCTGCTGCGCGAGGACCTCGTACGGATCCTCGCCGAGGCGCTCCCGGACACCGCGGCGATCCGCTTCGGCGACTCGGTCGAGACACTGGCCGACGACGGCGGCGACGGTGTCGACGTCCGTTTCGCATCGGGCCGGACCGGGCGCCACGACCTGGTGATCGGAGCCGACGGCCAGCACTCCGCCGTACGCGGGCTGGTGTTCGGGCCCGAGAAGGACTTCCTGCGGCATCTCGGTGTCTACTTCGCCCTCGCCGACCTCCCCGCCGAGGCGCGATCCGAGGGCGCCAACTCGATCTACAACGTCCCCGGCCGGATGGCGGGCGTCTTCCGGTACGGAGGAAGGGCCGTCGCGGTCTTCCAGTTCCGGTCGGAGTCGATCGACTACGACCACCGGGACCTGGACGCCCAGAAGCGGATCCTCATCGACGCCTTCGCGGGTCACCGGTCCTGGCGGATCCCGGAGTTGCTGGACGCGGCCCGCGCCGACCCCGGTTTCTTCTTCACCTCCGCGAGCCAGATCCACCTGCCGGCCTGGCACCGGGGCCGCGTCGCCCTCGTCGGGGACGCCGGGTACAGCCCGGCTTTCCTGTCCGGCCGGGGCACCTCACTGGCACTCACCGGCGCCCGCTTCCTCGCCGAGGAACTCGAACGCTGCGGCGACGACCACACCGTCGCGTTCGCACGGTACGAGGCCCGGCAGCGCCCCTACGTCACCTTCGCCCAGGACCGTGTCCACAGCGGTCGCGACCGCATGCTGCCGACCACCTGGGCCGCCATCGCCGCCCGCAACGAGGCACTGCGGGCGTCCGGCACCGGCGCGCACTGAACACACCCCTCGCCCCCACACCCTGGAGAGAGTTCATAGTGGAAGACACGCTGGAAAAGCCCGCCCCCGTCGCCCAGGAGCACCGCTGGAGCAAGCGGCTCGTCCTCTGGGCGGCGGTTCTCACCCTCGCCAACGTCCTGGCCGACGTGGTCATCGGCTCGCCCATGATGGTCCTGCCCCAGTTACTCGACCATTTCGACACCGACCAGGCCGCGTGGCTGAACGCGAGCGCGATGCTGGCGGGCGCCATCTGGTCACCGCTGCTCGCGAAGAGCTCCGACATCTTCGGCAAGCGCCGGATACTCATCGCCACGCTGGCCCTCGCCTGCGCCGGAGCGCTGGTCTGCCTCGCCGCCCCCAACGTATGGATCTTCCTGGTGGGCCGCTTCCTCCAGGGCGCAGCGTTCGCCGCGGTGTTCCTCACGGTGGCCCTCGTACGCCAGATCTGCAGCACACGGGTGGCGATGGCCGTGGTCGGGCTCGTGACGTCCGGCTCGTCGGTCGTCGGGATCATCGAGCCGTTCCTGATGCAGCCGGTCATCGATGTGTTCGGCTACCGGAGCGTGTTCATCGTGGCGGCGCTGCTCGCCGCGGCGGCCGCGCTCTGTGTGCGTTCCTTCCTGCCGGAGTCGCCGGTGCGCACCAGCGGCCGGATCGATGTGCGCGGGGCGCTCCTGCTCGGCGGCGGCCTCGGCGCGGTGCTCGCCTACGCCAGTCTCGGCAGCGACCTCGGATGGCTGTCCGGGGGCATGATCGCGCTGCTGCTGGCCGGTGCCGCCGCGCTGGCCGGCTGGGTGTTCCTCGCCCTGCGGGTCGACGAACCCATCATCGACATCCGGGCCCTCGGCGGCCCGATCCTGCTGACGCTGCTGGCGCTGGTGCTGGCGGCGGGCTCCTTCCGGAGCATGCTCCAACTGACCGGAATCATCGCCCAGGTGCCCGCCGACCTGGGGCTCGGCTACGGACTGGGCGACGGCGAGGCGGTCGCGGTGCTTCTCGCCACACCCAACCTGGGCATCGTCATCGGCGGCATGTGCGCCGGATGGCTCGCGGGCCGGTTCGGTCCCGCGCTGCCTCTCCTCGGCGGCATCGCCGTAGGGGTGCTGGGGACGCTCGCGATGCTGGCGGGCGTATCGGCCCTCCCGGTGGCGATCGCCTGCGGCGCCCTGCTCGGCATCGCCGCGGGCGCGATCGGCGCCTCCGGCTACAACCTGGCGACCGGCATCGAGGCGCCCGAGCGGCAGGGCACGATCGCCGGCGTGGTGTCGGTCGTACTCGCCCTGGGCTCGGTCGTCTTCAACATCGCCGGGGGCGAGGTGCTCAAGGCGACCCAGATTCCGGGGACCCTCGCCGACGGCGCCCCGGTGAGCACGGCGGCCGGTGTGCACCTCTACGTCGCGATGGCGGGCATCCTCTTCGTCCTCGCGGCGATTCCCGCGCTCATGCTGGCCCGCAACCCCGCCGTGGCGGTGCTCACCCGCCCTCGACGGCCGTGACCGGCCTGCCGCCGCGCGGTCAGAGGACGTCGACCACGAGGTAGCCGTCGACTCGGCGGAGGTGTTCGCTGTCGGGGTCGGGCGGGAGCGGGTGGCCGAGGTCGGTGGTGCGGACCTCGCCGATCCACTGGTCGTGCTGGTACTCGTGGTTGATGAGGGTGGTGAGCAAGTGGCCAGCGACGACAGTGAGTTGCGTCGGGGCGCCGACCCGGCCGGCCGCGATGTCACCGATGCGGGCGTGCACGCGTTCGGCGACCGTGGTGCGGAAGTCGGTGAGGCGTTTGACCGTGGGCAGGGTGCCGCGGAACTTCTCCGGGTTCGCCGAGTCCATCAGGGCGTCCAGCTCCGGGTCGGGGCTGGGCTCGGCCGCGGTGAGGTTGCGGATCATGAAGTGGGCGACATGGGCCTGGTGGCCCAGATGCCAGCCGATGGCGCTGGAGTTCTCGTGCGGGCGCCAGGTCACCTCGTCCGGGGTGAGGTCCCGCCACAGGTCGTCGGTGTAGGCACGGGCGCGGTCGTATTCGCGCAGCAACGCTTCTATCTGGAGCATGAGTTCGCCTCATCGGTGTGCGGGGACAGGACAGCGTGCGCCGCTCGCTCGCCGGCGGCGAGGGCACCCTCGATGTGCCCGGCGTACTGGTCGGCCGTCTCGGTGGAGGCCCAGTGCAGCCTGCCGTCCAGGGCGGGCCGTTGGTAGAGGGGGTGCCCGAACAGGGAGTGATCGGCGAGTCGGTGCGCGGCCGGCGGAGAGGTCCACCGCTCGCTGCTCCAGTCCTGAACCTGGAGCGTCTCGGGCTCGGCGGCCGCGGCACCGTAGAGCTGTGTCAGCTGGGCGATCACCGCCTGCTCGAAGCCGGGGCCCACGGCCCGGGCCGGGGCGAAGCCGAACAGGGCGGCCGGTCGCCCGCCGGGACCCGACATGTCATGCAGCTCCTGTAGGGGCCCGGTCCTGCTGAACGCCGCTCCCGCGAGCCCCGTCTCCCGCCAGAACGCGGTGGGATAGCGGGCGACGACCTTGGCGACCGCCCCCATCCACACCGGGGTCGTCCGGGCGAGCCGGGTCAGTTCCGCGGGGAGTTCCGTGGCGCCGAAGTCGATCCGGGCGAGGGCGAGGGCCGGAGGCACGGCCAGGACGACGTGCTCGGCGTGCAGCACCGAGTCCGGCGTACGGATGTCGAGCCCGCCGGTGGCTCCGGGGTGGATCGCGGTGACCGGGGTGGCCGGCCTCAGAACGTCCGTCGGCAGCTCGGCGGCGAGCGCCTGGGCAAGGGCGTCGGCCCCCGGCGTGAAACGCCGGGCAGGCGCATCGAGCAGGTTGCCGTGCAGCCGCCGTATGCCGGTGGCGTCCTGTACGAGTGTGTCGCCCGCCAGATGCTGTTCGAACGTGGCGATGCCGAGCCGCGCGACGAGTTCTGCGACACGCCGCTCCCCGTCCCAGAACCAGGTGGCCCCCAGATCGAGGGCGGCCGTGCTGAGCAGCCGTCCGCCGACGCGTTCGCGGGCCTCCAGGCACAGGACGTCACGTCCGGCGGCGGCCAGGGCGGCGGTCGCCGTGAGGCCGGCCATCCCGGCGCCGACCACGACGACGTCATGCCGATTCATGTTCTCTCCGTCTTCAGCGGCGGTCACGCGCCGGTGGTGAGGACCATGCGGAAGCGGGCCCTGCCTTCCTGCTGGGTGTCGAGCGCCCGCTGGGCCTCCTCCAGCGGGACGGTCCGCACCTGGGGCCGGACTCCGGTGGCGACCGCGAAGCGCATGGCCTGCTCGGTGTCGGCGGGGCTGCCGGTGAGATGGCCGGAGACGCTCCGTGCCGCCATGACGAGCTTGGCCAGGGGCAGTTGCAGGGGCGCTCCGTCGAAGCCGACGACGGTGAGCCGCCCGTGCGGGGCGAGCCCGTCGACCAGTTCGGCCAGCGGCTTGGTGCTGGAGGCGGTGGACAGGATCAGCCGCGCCCCGCCCAACTTGCCCAGCGCCGCGCCGGGTTCCTGCCGCTCGGCGTCGATGTAGTGCCGCGCGCCCAGTTCCTCGGCGAGCTTCCGCTTCTCCTCGCCCCGGGCGATCGCCACCGTCTCGAACCCCATGGCCGCGGCGAACTGCACCGCCAGATGCCCGAGGCCCCCGACCCCGAGGACGGCGACCAGGTCACCGGGTCCGGCGCCGGAGTGCCGTAGCGCGTTGAAGGTGGTGACGGCGGCGCAGCCGAAGGGGGCGGCCTCCGCCGAGGACAGGCCCTCGGGGATGCGCGCGAGCGTGGTGGCGGGAACCGTGAGGGTGCTCGCCCAGCCGCCGGGATACGACAGGCCCGGGACCTTCCGCTCCGGGCAGTGCACGACATCGCCGGTACGGCAGGCGGAGCAGTGCCCGCAGCTGCCGCCGAACCAGCCGACGGCCACCCGCTCCCCCACGGCCCACCCCTCCACCTGTGGGCCCAGCTCCGCGATCACACCGGCGACCTCGTGGCCGGGAGTGACGGGGAAGCCGGTCGCCGGGGCGGGATTGCGGACCGTACCGATGTCGGCGCCACAGATGCCGGTCGCTGCCACGTCGATACGTACCTCGCCGATGCCGGGTGTCCGCGCCGTCACCGGCACGACCCGTACGGGAGCGCCGGGCTCCGTCACCTGTGCGGCCCGGTGAATTCCCTCGGCGTTCTGGGACACGGGTCTCTCCTCGCAGTAGAACCTCGAAAAGGCGAAAAGGGGGATATGGGCGGCGGGTCAGTTGCGTCCGGCCATGACGCCGCCGTCTACGTCCCAGATCGCGCCGGTGACCCAGTCGGTCCGGCCCGACAGGAGGAAGGCGACGGTGGCGGCCACGTCGTCGGGGGTGCCGGTGCGGCCGAGGGGGTGGAAGGTGTTGAACCCGTCGAGGGCGGAATCGACGTCCGCCTTGGGGATGAACTCCTCGTAGATGGGGGTGCGCACGACGGCGGGGGCGACGGCGTTGACCCGGATGCCGTGCGGGGCGAGTTCCATCGCGAGGTGCTGGGTGAGGGAGTGCAGTCCCGCCTTGGCCATGGAGTACGCCGACGAGGGCGTCGCGGCGACGGCCTGGTGGGCCCACATGGAGCCGATGTTGACGATGGCCCCCTGTGCGCCGCGGGCGATCATGTTGCCGGCGACGGTCTGGGTGAGGAAGAAGAAGGCCCGGTTGATGGCCTGGTAGCGGTCGTAGTCCTCGGGGGTGTGGTCCAGGAAGGGCTTGGGGGCGAAGACCCCGGCCGCGTTGACGAGGAGGGTGGCGTCGGCGTGCTCCTCGGTGAGGGTGACGCGCAGGCGGTCCACGGCCGCGGGGTCGGCCAGGTCGGCCGCCAGGCCGGTGGCCTTGCCGTGGGCGGACAGGGCGTTCGCCGCCTCGTCGGCACCGGACTGGGTGCGCCCGGTCACGACGGCGGTGCCGCCGGCTTCGAGGATGTGGCGGGCCACGGCGTGCCCCATGCCGCTGGTGCCGCCGATGACGACGACCTTCTGGCCGGTGAAATCGAGGGGGGTGCTGGGCATTCGGTGCTGCTCCTGAGTCGGTGAGCCGTCCGGACGCGGCAACGTTAGGGACTCCGAGCGAGGTCCGGTAGCGGATCACTCTGAATCAGGGCATAAGCACTCTGTATGGCTGGCGACTCTGTATGGCTAGCGCGCCGCGGCGAGCCCGTCGGCCAGTCGGAGGAGGTCACCGGCGAGGGAGGACTCGGCGCTCCACACCGCCTCGAAGGAGATCTGCACCTCGCGGCCCTGGTCAAGCAGCGGACGGTGCGGGACGTCGGGCGAGGTGAGCTTGGAGCGGGGGACCATCGCCGAGCCCAGGCCCAGCTTCGACCAGCCCTCCAGGACCTGATAGCTGGCGGCCTCCCCCGGATAGGTGTTCAGGGGCATCTCGTGCCGTTGGAAGAGCTGGGTGGTGAAGGTGGTCAGGCCGCAGGTGTCCGGCACCAGGATGAACTGCTCCTTGCCGGCCTCTTCCAGTTCGAGCGGAGCGTCCTGCGCGGGCTCGGGAGTGACCACGACGATCGGCACGACGTCGATGACCCGGTGCTCGAAGCGCGGCATCGCGGCCACGGCCGGGATCAGGACGATGTCGAGCTCGCCCGCGCGCAGGGACGCGCGCAGATCCTCCATGTTCGCCTCGCGCAGCACGAGGTCGCGCGGGACGGGAAGGTCGCACACCTGGCTGAACACCCGGGCGACCAGGTCGGAGCCGATCAGGGGCGACAGACCCATGCGGATCTTCTGCTCGCCGGGCTCGGTCAGCCGCCGGGCCTCCGCCGACACCGCGTCGAGGGCGACCAGGGCCTGCTCGATCAGGGGCAGGATCCGGGCGCCGAACGCGGTCTGTGTCACTCCGCGCGGTGACCGGTCGAAGAGCTTGCCGCCGAGGCGCTCCTCCAGTTTGGCGATGCCGTTGGACAGGGCCGGCTGGGTGACGCCGTACGCCCGGGCGGCGGCGCTGAACGACCTGGTCTCGGCGACGGCCTGCGCATAGCGGAGTCCTTCGGGGTTCAGTCGATCGCGATCCGTTATGGCCATGCCTCGTCGCTCCATTCACCGACGTCCCCTACCGGCCTCTTCGTGCCGCCTGTGGTGGACGTCCGCCCTTGGAGCATAACCAGCGGTTATGGAAACGTCGTGCCGTGGGACGGGTCAGTGGCCCAGCGCCGCCCCCTCGGGCCGGTCCTCGTCCTTCTCCCGTGGGAGCAGCAGTTCCTCGTAGCGTCCCAGTGCCAGCACGATGCCGAGCATCAGGAGTGGGAGGAGCACAGCGAGCAGTGCCATGGCCTGGTCCTTCCCCAGTTCGCGCGGGGGGTGAGGGCCGGGTCACCCGCCTTTGGGAATGCAAACCCCGTGTCGGGCTCCACTCATCGGGTACGCGGTGCGCAGCACCGAGAACTGGAGGGAGTCATGCAGCGAGGCAGTGACCGGCTGAGCGTGCACCGCGACGACGAGATGAAGCACGAGCTCCAGGGACTCCTGCGGTCCGGGCACCCCACGCGCACCGAGGAGTGGCATGATCCGGAGCCGTCCGCCGAGGACGATCCGCAGGTCGCGGGTGGGCCGGTGGCCCCGGGTACGTCGTCGGCCGACCTGGCGACGGTCCGGCTGGAGCTGGCCCGGATCCTGGGCCGTGGCGCCTTCCCGGCCAATCCCCGGGAGCTGATCGGCGAGCTGCGCCGCGGGTATGCACCCGACGCGCTGGTGAAGCCGCTGGAGCGGCTGCCGCGCGGCAGGCGCTACGCCAACGTCCAGGAGCTGGCCGAGGCCCTGACGAACGAGTGACGAGTAGCGAGCGACGAGCGGCGAGCGCCCGGCCACGGGGCCCCGTGGCCGGGCCGCCGCGGAAGGACGTGCGGAGATCATGCGTATCGCTTTTCTGACCGCCCCCGAGGGAGTCGAGCAGATCGAGCTCACCGACCCGTGGCGGGCGGCGGTGGCGGCGGGGCACGAACCGGTGCTCGTGTCGACCAGGCCGGGTGCGATCCAGGCGTTCCACCATCTCGACAAGGCGGAGAAGTTCCCCGTGCAGGAGGTCGTGGGCGAGACGTCGGCCGAGTCGTTCGGCGGCCTCGTCCTGCCGGGCGGAGTGGCGAACCCGGACTATCTGCGGACCAACCGCAAGGCCGTCGCCTTCGTGCGGGACTTCTTCGACCGGGGCCTGCCGGTCGCGGCGATCTGCCATGCGGCATGGACGCTGGTGGAGGCCGATGTCGTACGCGGCCGGGTGCTGACCTCCTGGCCGAGCCTGCGCACGGACATCCGCAACGCGGGCGGCACCTGGGTCGACGAGCAGGTGCGGATCTGCGACCACGGCCCCAACAGGCTGGTCACCAGCCGCAGGCCGGACGATCTGAAGGCGTTCTGCGAGACGTTCCTGGACGTGTTCGCCAGGACGTCGAAGGAAACGGTCTGACGGGGGCCGCGAGCAGGGGTGACCCGGACGTCAGCCGGCGGGATCCGCGCCCGGGGTGCGCTCGCGGGCGCCGTCACGGGTCCGGCCCGAGGCGACGGTGCGCCGCGGGTTGCGGCGCAGATACTCGCCCTCCAGCTGGGCCATCCGTTCGTTGTGGGCCCGCAGCGCGTCGTTCGAGCCGTACAGCAGCGTGTCGTGGCGCGTCCGGTGGATGGTCTCCAGCTCCTTCATGAGCTGCTGGTCGTCCAGCCGGCCGGGGTCGACTCCGGTCATCGTGGTGCCCCGCTCGTCGTGTTCGGACGTGCTCTCGCATCCACTGTACGAACACCTCGGGCGCCGGGCCTCCGCTACCGCGCCCGCTCCACCCGCCGCTCGTCCCATACGGGCTCCGCCGTCTCCCGCACCCGGCCGTCGCTGCCGAAGACCAGATAGCGGTCGAAGGAGCGGGCGAACCAGCGGTCGTGGGTGACGGCCAGCACGGTGCCCTGGAAGGACTCCAGCCCTTCCTGCAGGGCCTCGGCGGACTCCAGGTCGAGGTTGTCGGTCGGCTCGTCCAGGAGCAGGGCGGTGACGCCCTCCAGCTCCAGCAGGAGGATCTGGAAGCGGGCCTGCTGTCCGCCGGAGAGGCGGTCGAAGGGCTGCTCGGCCTGCTGGGTCAGTTCGTAGCGGCGCAGCCGGGACATCGCCGCGCCCCGGTCCTGGGCGTGCTCCTTCCACAGGATGTCGAGCAGGGTCCGGCCGATCAGCTCCGGGTGCGCGTGGGTCTGCGCGAAGTGGCCGGGCAGCACCCGGGCGCCCAGCTTCCAGGCCCCGGTGTGTGCCACGTCGTCGCCCGCCAGCAGGCGCAGGAAGTGCGACTTGCCCGAGCCGTTGGAGCCGAGGACGGCGACGCGCTCGCCGTAGAAGACCTCCAGCGAGAACGGCTTCATCAGTCCGGTCAGTTCGAGGTTCTCGCAGGTCACGGCCCGTACGCCGGTACGTCCGCCCTTCAGCCGCATGCTGATGTCCTGCTCGCGCGGCGGCTCCGGCGGCGGTCCCGCCTCCTCGAACTTGCGCAGCCTGGTCTGGGCGGCGCGGTAGCGGGAGGCCATGTCGGGGCTGTTCTCGGCCGCCTGACGCAGTGTCAGCACCAGTTTCTTCAGCTGGGCGTGCTTCTCGTCCCAGCGTCTGCGCAGCTCCTCGAAGCGGGCGAAGCGGGCCTGTCGGGCCTCGTGGTAGGTGCCGAAGCCGCCGCCGTGCACCCAGGCGTCCGCGCCCGCCGGCGAGGGCTCCACCGACACGATCTTCTCCGCGGCGCGCGCGAGGAGTTCACGGTCGTGGGAGACGAAGAGCACCGTCTTGCGGGTCTCCTTCAGCCGCTCCTCCAGCCAGCGCTTGCCGGGCACGTCGAGGTAGTTGTCCGGCTCGTCGAGCAGCAGCACCTCGTCCGTGCCGCGCAGCAGCGCCTCCAGCACCAGCCGCTTCTGCTCGCCGCCGGACAGGGTCCGCACCTGACGCCACTGCGCCTTCTCGTACGGCACACCGAGCGCGGCCATGGTGCACATGTCCCACAGCGTCTCGGCCTCGTAGCCCCGCGCCTCGGCCCAGTCGGCGAGGGCTTGGGCGTACTTCAGCTGGGCGGCCTCGTCGTCGACGGTCATGAGGGCGTGCTCGGCGGTGTCGACGGCCCGCGCGGCCTCGCGGATCCGGGGCGGCGCGACCGACACGAGCAGGTCACGCACGGTCGTCTCGTCCCGTACGGATCCCACGAACTGCCGCATCACGCCGAGTCCGCCACCGACGGTGACGGTGCCGCCGTGCGGCTTCAGCTCGCCGGAGATCAGCCGCAGCAGCGTCGTCTTGCCGGCGCCGTTGGGCCCGACCAGCGCCACGACGGCGCCTTCCCCCACCCGGAACGACACATCGCCGAGCAGCGCCCTCCCGTCGGGGAGGTAGTACTCGAGATGCGCGGCTTCCAGATGTCCCATGCAGCGGATTGTGCGGGCGGGGGGCGAGCCGGGGCAAACGCTTATTGCGGCAGAACCCGCCGCCGTCAGACCGCTTCCCCCGTCGGCCCGCTCTCCCCCGCGGGACCCACCGCCGCCCCCGCCCACGACAGCACCTTCCACCCGTCCTCGGGCGCCCCCTCGAGCACGACCACGCCGGTGTTGTCGAGGGGGTGCGCCGCCGCGAAGGCCACGTCCACGTTCGCCGCCCGTGCCGCCGTCCACATGCGGATGGCCGCGCCATGGCTGACCAGGGCGACGGTCCCGGCTCCGCTGCCGGCCGCCTCGGCGACCACGGCGTCGTAGCGCCCGAGCGCCTCCGCGCCGCTCTCCCCGCCCGGCATCCGCAGCTCCGTGTCGCCCGCCGCCCACGCGAAGACCGTCGTCATGTAGGCATGCCCCGCCTCCGTGTCACCGGGCAGCATCTCCAGGTCGCCCGCGGAGACCTCGCGGATGCCGTCACGGACGGTCACGCCGAGGCCGAGGTCCGCAGCGAGCGGGGCGGCGGTGAGCTGGGTGCGGATCAGGGTGGACGCGTAGATCGCCGAGATGTCCTCGCCGGCCAGTGCGGCGGGCAGTGCCGCGGCCTGTCGTTCGCCGAGTTCGGTGAGGCCGGGGCCGGGGGCGGCCGTGTCCAGGAGGTAGTCCACATTGGTCGGGGTCTGGCCGTGGCGGACGAGGAGCAGACGCATGTACGGGTTCCTCCGTGTGTCGGTCACCGCCGGACGGACAGCGATCGGCCACTTCAGGGTACCCAGCCCTGTATGAGCCCAGACGTCGATCTCACCGTCCCCAAGCCCGGCAGGCATGCCCTGCGCGACCGGTTCCTCTCGCTCGACTCGCGGCTGTTCGAGTTCGCCGCCGAGCAGCACTGGCCGTATGCCGAGCGGATCCTGCCGCGACTGAGCCGGAGTGCGAACCACGGGGTGCTGTGGTTCGCGGCGGCCGCCGCGATCGCCGCCAGCCGTACGCCCCGGGCCCGCCATGCCGCGGTGCGGGGCCTGGCCTCGTTGAGCCTGGCCTCGCTGACCATCAACACCGTCGGCAAGCGGTCGGTGCGCCGCCCGCGCCCGGTGCTGGATCCCGTACCGCTGGTCCGGCAGCTGAAGCGGCAGCCGATCACCACGTCGTTCCCGTCCGGGCATGCCGCGTCGGCGGCGGCGTTCCTCACAGGTGTCGCCCTGGAGTCGCCCGCCTGGGGTCTGGCGGTGGCGCCGATCGCCTGGTCGGTGGCGCTGTCGCGGGTGTACACCGGCGTGCACTTCCCGAGCGATGTGCTGGCGGGCGCGGCACTGGGCGCGGGTGCCGCGTTCGCCGTACGGGGCTTGGTGCCGACGCGTGACCGGCTGGTGCCGCCGGCCCGGCCCCGTACGGATGTTCCGGCGCTGCAGGACGGGGAGGGGCTGGTCATGGTGGCCAACAGGGCGGCGGGCACCGCCGACCGGGTGCACGCGCTGCTGGACCTGCTGCCGCGCGCCGAGCTCGTCGAGTGCGAACCGGCCGACATCCGGGCCGAGTTGCGCAGGGCGGCGGCCCGTGCCCGGGTGCTCGGGGTGTGCGGCGGCGACGGCACGGTGAACGCGGCCGCCGAGGTCGCGCTGCGACACGGGCTGCCGCTGGCGGTGCTGCCCGGCGGCACGCTGAACCACTTCGCCTATGACCTGGGGGTGGAGGACGAACGCGATCTGAGCCGGGCCCTGCGGCGCGGCGAGGCGGTGCGCGTGGACGTGGGCCGGTTCACCTGCGACGGGCGGCAGGGGCTGTTCCTCAACACGTGCAGCCTGGGCGTGTATCCGGAGCTGGTACGCGAGCGCGACCGTTTCTCGCCCCGGCTCGGCGCCTGGCCCGCCGGGGTGCTCGCGGCCCTGCGGGTCCTGCGCGGCGAACGCCACCCGCTGCACGCGGAGGTCGCCGGCCGTGCCCACCCGTTGTGGCTGCTGTTCGCCGGGAACGGCACCTACCACCGGCTGGGCCTGGCACCCGCCCGCCGGCTCGATCTCGCGGACGGGGTGCTGGACGTACGGGTCGTGCACGGCGGCCGGCGCCCCGCGCTGCGCCTGCTCGCGGCCGCCGTCGCGGGCCCGCTCACCCGCTCGCCGGCCCATGCCGCGGTCCAGGTCGGCCGGCTGAGTCTGACGGGTGTCACACCGGGGGCGCTGCTCGCGTACGACGGTGAAGTCACCGAGGTCGGGGGCGAGGTGACGT
Organism: Streptomyces lanatus; assembly: GCF_014655715.1. GTDB lineage: Bacteria > Actinomycetota > Actinomycetes > Streptomycetales > Streptomycetaceae > Streptomyces > Streptomyces lanatus. The sequence goes on from NZ_BNBM01000001.1 coordinate 524,874, forward strand.
TGGAGAAGCTGCCGGAGGCGCTGACGGTCTACCGTCCGCTGCCCGGCATCCTGCCGTCCACATGGTGAAACGTGGGTCTCAATATTCGACATGCGGGCGTACGGTGTCGCCATGTCGAAGGCACAGGAAACCGCCGTGTACACCCACGGCCACCACGAGTCCGTGCTGCGCTCGCACACCTGGCGCACCGCCGCCAACTCGGCGTCCTACCTGCTCGGTTCGCTGAAACCGCACATGCAGATCCTCGACGTCGGCTGCGGACCCGGCACGATCACCGCCGACCTGGCCGCACTGGTCCCCGAGGGCCGGGTCACCGGCGTCGACCGGGCGCCCGGGATCCTGGAGCAGGCCCGGGCCACCGCCGACGGACGCGGCCTGACGAACGTCGACTTCGCCGTCGGCGATGTGCACGCGCTGGACTTCCCGGACGACACGTTCTGCGTGGTCCACGCCCACCAGGTGCTGCAGCACGTCGGCGACCCGGTGGCCGCGCTGCGCGAGATGCGCCGGGTCACCAAGCCCGGCGGTCTCATCGCGGTCCGCGACTCGGACTACGCGGCGATGACCTGGTACCCGGCGTCAGAGGGCATGGACGACTGGCTCGACCTCTACCGCCGCGTCGCCCGCGCCAACGGCGGCGAACCGGACGCCGGGCGCCGGCTGAAGTCCTGGGCGCTGCGGGCGGGGCTCACGGACATCACGGCGACGTCGAGCACCTGGACCTTCTCGACGCCGGAGGAGCGGGCCTGGTGGAGCGGGCTGTGGGCGGATCGCACACTGGCGTCGGCGTATGCCGAGCGGGCCGCGGAAGGCGGGCACGCGACGCCCGGGGAACTGCGGGCCGTGTCCGAGGCCTGGCGGGAGTGGGGGCGGCGGGACGACGGCTGGTTCAGCGTCCTGCACGGGGAGATCCTGTGCCGTGAGCAAGCCTGAAGTGTGAGCTGTTCTCATCGTGGGAGCAGCGGTCCGAGCGGCCCGAGGTCCAGATTCAGGTCCTCGGGCCGCAGCCCGTACCGCTCCCTCAGTTCGGCCATCCGGTCCTCCAGCAGCATCAGCGTCAGCCCGATCCGCTCCTCCTGCTCCTCGTCCAGTTCACCCGTGTCGAAGCGGCGCAGGGCCTGGCGCTCCATGAGCTGGCGGAGCAACTCGACGACCGTCAGGACGAGTTTCACGAGGTCCCGTTCGACCGTGTCGGGGTCCAGGTCCAGCCGGTTGCGCGGTGACGTCATGCCAACTCCCCCCAGGGCGACGGGACCTGCTCATTGACGGAGCTGATCAGGGCGTTCAGGTCGATGCGCACGAGGTCGACGTCGGCGATGCGCAGGGTGATGTCCCCGCTGACGACCACGCCCCCGGCGAGCAGCCGGTCGAGCAGGTCCACGAGGGAGACCTCACGGCGTTCGACGACGGTCATCGCTCCACCTCCGGCTCCTCCGCGAACTCACCGGTGAAGGAATACGCCGCCCAGGGCCCGGTGAGTTCGACCCGTATTCCGGGGGCGTCGTCCTTCTCCCGGTCCACCAGTTCCACGAATTCCTCGGAATCCGCGCGGGGCACCAGATAGGCGGCGTTGAGCACATTCTGTCCCGAGGCACCGGAGAGGGCGGCGCTCTGCGGGGCGTGCAGCCGGGAATCCTCGGCGAACGCGGAAAGCTTCTCGTGCAGCCGTCCGGCGAATTCCGTGGCCCGCTGCCATACGTCCTCGTGGGCACGGGTCTGCATACGGCGCCGGCGCAGATAGTCACGGCCCGACTGCGCCCCGTGCTCGGGCGGGCCGGGCTCGGCGTCCTGTGCGGGCTCCCTCTCCACGAACACCTTGACGCCCCACTCCACCCGGCCCTCCAGCCGGTCCAGGACCCGCCGGAAGTCCTCCTCGCGCGCCTCCATCATGGTCCGTACGCCGCTGTCGTCCCGGAAGACGGTGCCCAGCCGCAGCGGCAGCGGTGTGGTGACGGCGGTGAGCGCGTCGATGACCTGCTGATGGGCACGGGCGGTGACCGTGAGCCAGTCGAGGTCCTCCAGGTGGGCGCGCAGCGGCGCCTCGCCGAAGTCCGCCTCGGGCACCGTGCTGACGACGGCGACCAGGCCGTGATGCGTGAGCTGCTTGGGCGGCACCCCCGCGACCCCGGTCAGCTGCGCCTGGAGGGCGGAGCGGAAGGGGCGGCACACGGCGTAGACGTAGCGCAGAGTGGTCATGGGGCCTCCTCCTGTCCACGGGCGGCCTTCCCGGCGGGCGCCAGCTGCTCCAGCCGTTCCAGTCGCTCACGCAACTCGGCGTTCTCCCTGGCCAGTTCGTTGCGGTGGGCGCGGGAGGACAGCGCCGGGTCGTCCTCCCACCAGTCGATGCCCATCTCCTTCGCCTTGTCGACGGAGACGACGATCAGCCGCAGCTTCACGGTGAGGAGCTCGATGTCGAGCAGGTTGATCCGGATGTCGCCCGCGATCACGACGCCCTTGTCGAGCACGCGCTCCAGGATGTCCGCGAGGTTGGCGCCGCCGCCCTGGCCGAAGGGCTCCGGCAGCCTGCTGGATGTGGTCATCGCCGGCTCCCACTGCCCGCGTACCCGTCATCGTCCTCGTTCTCTCGGTGCTCCTCCTCTTGGTACTCCTCCTCGCCCTCCTCCGCGACCGCGTCCTCATGGGGGACGACACCCTTCGTGACACCCTCGTCACCCTCGGAAGTCGGGGCGATCCCCTGGTCCGGCACCTGCTCGGTGGTGTTCATCATGCTGTCCCGTCAGTGTTGCCGTACCCCGCGCGCAGGCCCGTCTCGAGCCGGTCGAGCAGTTCGTCCTCCTGACGGTCGAACTCCTCCTCGTCGATCTCGCCCGCGGCCAGCCGCTCCTCCAGCCGTGCCAGTTCGGCGCGCACGGTGTTCGGGTCGTAGTGGATGCGTTCCGCTTCGCTCAGTACCTGTCCGATCACCCATGCGCTGCCGCGCACCGGGGCGAACGGCAGCAGCAGCACCTCTCCGATCAGTCCCACGGCCTCACTCCCCCGCGCTCTCCGCGCCGGGCTCCACGAAGCTGTACGGCGGCAGCGGGCCATTGACGCGCAGTTCGAGGTGGGGATGGCCCGAGCGGAGCTGTTCGACCGCGGTGAGGAACGTCCCGGCCCCGTCGCGGTCCACCAGGAAGGACACATTGGCGAGCCAGCCGCTGGAGCCGGGGCCGACGCTGACGGCGTCCGCGGCCGGTTCCAGGGTGTGCCGCACATCGGTGGCGTCCTCGGCCTCCTGGGCCTTGACGGCGGCGACGACCATCTCGCCGAGGTGCAGCCGCTGGTCGTAACTGCCGCCGCCGGACTGCCGGTTGGCCTCAGTCAGGGCCCGGATCTCCGGGTTGCCGGCCAGCACGCGGTGCAGCACGGCCTCCTCGGCGTGGGTCGCCTTGACGTTGTACTCGACCTTGCCGTCCAGGGCCGTGAGGCGTTCCCTGTAGTGCTCGGAACGTTCGGCCAGGACGGAGCTGACGGCGTCGTCGTCGGGGGCGACGCTGCCGAACCGCATGGGCAGCACGCAGCCGGCCGCGCCGGCCTCGGCGAGCACGTTGGAGTGGGCGAGCAGTTCCCTGCGCTTGGGGCGCAGCCCCTCGGGGGCGTCGCTGACGAGGGCGGCCAGCTCACCCTGTTTCAACACCCGTACCGGGCGGGCCGGTTCACCGATGCCGCCCATGTCCGCCGGAAGCGCGGGGTGCGAGCTCGTGGTGATGCCGTACACATACGTACTCATTCCTGCTCCTCCTTCCGGCGTGACGCCGAGGACTTGCGGGCGCGCTGCCTGGGCCGCTGCTCGCCGTCCTCGCGTGTCTGCGCGAAGGCATCGGAGATGGTCTCGGCGGCTCCGGACTCGGTGATCTCGCCGACCATGCCGGGCAGGCCCGGGTCCTTGCGCGGCCCGGCCTCCAGGTCGAGCCGGTTGCACGCCTCGGCGAAGCGCAGATAGGTGTCCACGCTGGCCACGACGATCCGGATGTCGATCTTGAGGATCTCGATGCCGACGAGGGAGACCCTTAAGAAAACGTCGATGACCACCCCCCTGTCGAGTAACAGTTCGAGCACGTCGTAGAGGCCACTGGTGCCGCCTCCGCCGGACTGTTGTGCCGGGACAACGGTCATATGGGCCGTCTCTCCTTGTCTCGGGACGTGGTGCTGGGCGGGGGCGGGCGGCCTAGTGGCCGCCCCGCCTGTGTGCGTCGGAACGCCCACGCTCGTAGCGGCGCACGCGCCGGTATCCGGTGAGATGTCCTTCTCGGTCCAGATCGACCTGGTAGCTCGCCATCAGGCTCATCGTGTCGGGTACGCGGGACAGTTCCAGGACCTCGATCTCCAGGCTCCAGCCGTCCTCCGTCTGTTCGAAGGACGTGACCGTCTCCGCGTTCGCACCGATGAACTCGGCGAGCTGGGTCCGTGCCTGTCGCAGGACCACCATGGGGGCCGGACGTTTGTCCGGCCCGTCTGTCCGCTGTCTGGGTGAACTGGGTTTCCTCTGTGGGTCATTCATGGGCGCCTCCCGCGCCGAGTGGCCCGAGAGACGCCCGTCAAACACAGGGGTCCGGGTTCTTCAGCCGCTCATCGCGTCGAGCCTGCGCCGGGCCGGTCCGAGAGCGCGGCCCCGGCGGCTCAGCCCGGCCCACGGGTCGGTGCGCGCCTTCTCCACGGCGTCGGTGATCGTCCAGCGCCGCGCATGGAGTTCCGGGTCGTCCAGCTCGGACCAGGCGATCGGCGTGGCCACGGGGGCTCCGGGGCGGGCGCGGACGCTGTAGGGCGCGACGGCCGTCTGGGCGTAGGCGTTGCGCTGCACATCGAGGTACAGGCGCTCGCCGCGGTCCTTCTTGCGGGCGGCGGTGGTGAGGCGGTCGGGGTGGGCGGCGGCGAGCTTGTCGGCGACGTCCCGTGCGAACTCGCGTACCTCGTCGAAGTCCTCACGGCCCGTCAGCGGCACGACGATGTGCAGTCCGCGTGAGCCGGTGGTCATCGGCGCCGAGGGCAGCTCCAGCTCGTCGAGGAGCTCGCCGAGGAGACCGGCGGCCTCACGGACCTGTCCGAAGTCGTCACCGGCCGGGTCGAGGTCGAAGACCAGCCGGTCGGGGTGGTCGGGGCTGCTGGTGCGGGAGAGCCAGCGGTGCAGGGTGAGACTGGCCTGGTCGGTGAGGTACAGGAGGGTCGCGGTGTCGTCGCAGACCGTGTGGCGGACTGTGCCGTCCTCCTTGGGCAGTTCGACGCGGGTGATCCACTCCGGATAGTGCTCCGGGGTGTTCTTCTGCATGAACTCGGGCCCGTCCAGCCCGTCGGGGTGCCGTTCCAGCATCAGGGGGCGGCCCCGCAGATGGGGCAGCATGAACGGGGCGACGGACCGGTGGTAGTCGACGAGGTCGCCCTTGGTGTACTCCTTCGCGCCCCCGCCGCCGGGGAACAGCACCTTGTCGACCCGTTTGACCTCGACGGTACGGCGGCCCGCCCGCACCTTCCTCGTGGCCCCGCCGGTCACCGTACGACCGCCTCCTCCACCAGCAGCTTGCCCGCGGCGGCGATGGTCGCGGCGTCGATGCCTGCGGCGTGCAGCTGCTCGTCCGGTGACGCCGAGCCCGGCATCATGCGCACGGCGAGCCGGGCCAGCCGCGGCACCGGACGCCCGTCGAGGAAGGCGTCCAGGACGGCGTCGCCGAGGCCGCCCTCCTCATGGTGGTCCTCCACCGTGAGCAACAGGCCGGTGTCCTCAGCGGCCTGACGCAGCGTCAGCCGGTCGACGGGCTTGACAGAGTACAGGTCGACGACCCTGATGGGGATGCCCTCGCGGGCCAGGACGTCGGCGGCGGCGAGCGCCTCGTGCACGGTGACACCGGCCGCGACGACGGTCAGCCGGTCGTGGTGCCCGGCGCGCAGCACCTTGCTGCCGCCGACCGGGAACTCCTCGTCGGGGCCGTAGATCACCGGGCTCGCGCCGCGCGAGGTGCGCAGATAGCGGATGCCGTCCAGCCCGGCCATGGTGGCGACGAGCCTCGCGGTCTGGTTGGCGTCGCACGGGTACAGCACGGTCGAGCCGTGCACGGACCGCATCATCGCCAGGTCCTCCAGGCCCATCTGGCTCGGCCCGTCCTGCCCGATGGCGACACCGGCGTGCGAGCCGACGAGGTTGACGCCGACGCCGCTGACGGACGCCATGCGCACGAAATCGTGGGCGCGGGTGAGGAAGGCGGCGAACGTGGAGGCGTACGGCACCCAGCCACGGGTGGCGAGCCCGACCGCGGCCGCGACCATCTGCTGCTCGGCGATGTAGCACTCGAAGTACCGGTCGGGATGGTCCTTGGCGAAGAACTCCGTGCGTGTGGAGTCGCCGACCTCGCCGTCGAGGGCGACGATGTCGCCGCGGCCGGAGCCGAGGGCGGCGAGCGCCTTGCCGTAGGCGTCCCGGGTGGGGACGTCGTCACCCCGTTCCCAGCGGGGGAGTTCGATGTGCCCGGCGCGTACGGCGTGCAGCATGCGGCCGGCGGGCGGCTCATGGACCCGGACGAGTGCGTCGCGCGGTCCGCCGAGCTCGGCGATGGCCTCGTCGGGGTCGGGGAGTGGCTTGCCGTGCATTCCCTCGCGGTCCTCGACGGCCTTGACGCCCTTGCCCTTGAGGGTGCGGGCGAGGATGGCGGTGGGCTGTCCGGTGGTGGACGCGGCCTCGGCGTACGCCCGGTCGACGGCGTCGACGTCATGTCCGTCGACCTCGACGGTGTGCCAGCCGAAGGCCTGGAAGCGGCGGGCGTAGGCGTCGAGATCGTGGCCGTGCCGGGTCGGGCCGCGCTGGCCCAGCCGGTTGACGTCCACGATGGCGGTGAGCTGGTCCAGCCGCTCGTACGCCGCGTGCTCGGCGGCCTCCCACACGGAGCCCTCGGCGAGCTCGCTGTCCCCGCACAGGACCCATACGCGGTACCCGTCGCGCTCCAGCCGTTTCCCGGCCAGCGCGATACCGACGCCGATCGGCAGCCCCTGCCCGAGCGAGCCGGACGCGGTCTCCACCCATGGCAGCCGGCGCGGGGTGGGGTGCCCTTCGAGACGGCTGCCGATCCTGCGGAAGGTGAGCAGCTCGCCGTCCTCGATGGCGCCGACGGCCTTGTAGGCGGAGTAGAGCAGGGGCGTGGCATGCCCCTTGGACAGCACGAACCGGTCGTTGCCCGGGTGGGCGGGCCGCTCGAAGTCGTAGCGCAGATGCCGTGCGAGCAGCACGGCCATCAGTTCGGCGGCGGACATGGACGACGTCGGATGCCCCGACCCCGCGGCGGCGGAGGCCCGCACACTGTCCACCCTCAACTGCTGGGCGAGCTCGGTGAGTTCGGCGCTGTTCATGAGTCTCCCTCCGGGGAGGCGGGTTTCGCCGGGACGGGGTGCGCGAGGTCGTCGGGACGCCGTTTGTGGACGGCCGGGGCGTCGGAGGAGGGCGGCGGCTCGTGGCCCTCGGGGAGGTCCGACTGCCTGACGGGGCCCGGGGGTTCGGGGTGAGCGGCGGCGTCGGCGTCCTGGACGCTGTCCGCCGGTCCGGATCCGCCATCGCCGTGCGGCACCCGCGCCAGCTCGGGCGAGGCCGTGTCCAGCGGCACCGACCACGACCGTACGAGGCCCAACTGGACGGCCTGGCGGGGCAGTACGGCGTCCAGGAGCCAGTCGGCGGCCACGCGGACGCGGTTGCCGGGCAGCGCGGCGAGGTGGTAGCCGCGGGTGACCGCGCCCGCGGCCACTCCGGACAGGGGGATGCCGAGCGGGTTGGCGGCGGCCTTGACGCCGCCGAGGTCGACGACGAAGCCGAGGTCGCGGTGGCGGTAGACGCGCCGCTCCCCCAGGCCCAGGGAGGCTGCGACGTTGTGCGCGACGGCCTTGCCCTGCCGCCAGGCGTGCTGGGCGGTCATCGGCGTGTACGCGCCGGGCTTCTCCAGATCGGGCACGGCGGCCGCGTCCCCGGCGGCGAAGAGCCCCGGCCGGCCCGGTACCTGGAGGTAGGGGTCGACGAGCAACCTGCCCTTCTCCAGGGGCAGTTCGAGCGACTCGGCGAGCGGATCGGGCCGTACGCCGACGCACCACACCAGGGTGCGGGTGTCGACGAACTCGCCGTCGGTCAGCAGCACCCCGCGATGCGTGGCCTCCTTCACGGAGGTCCCCATCCGCACCTCGACGCCCCGCTGCCGCAGCACCCGGTCCGCCGTGCGCGACAGCTTCTCGTCCAGCTCGGGCAGGACGCGCTCGGCGATGTCGAGCAGCAGCCAGCGCGGCCGCAGGGGACGCCCCCGCACCTGGGAGTCGGTGAAGAGCTTGCCCTGCGCGGCGACCTCGGTCCCGGTGTATCCGGCGCCGACCACGACGAAGGTGCAGCGCGTGGATCGGCTCTCGGGATCCGAGGCGGCCAGTTCCATCTGCCGGGTCACGTGATCGCGCAGATACAGCGCCTCGGGCAGACCGCGGAAGCCGTGCGCGTGCTCGGCGACGCCGGGGATGGGCAGCAGCTTGTTGACGCTGCCCGCTGCGAGGATCAGCCGGTCATAGGGCAGGGTGCCGCTGTCGCCCTCGGGGCCGGTGTAGCGCACGGTGTTCCCGTCGAGATCGACGGCGTCGGCCTCGCCCAGCACGAGCCGGACGTCCGGCAGCGTCCCGGTCAGCGAGACGGTCACCCGGCGTGGCTCCAGGATGCCCGCGGCGACCTGGGGCAGCAGCGGCAGATACAGGAAGTAGTCGGTCGGGTTCAGCAGGGTGACGTCGGCCTTGTGCCGGGTGAGCCGGGACAGGACGCGGGCCGCCCGGTACCCGGCGAATCCGGCGCCGACGATCACGATGCGGGGTCGACTCACGGTGCGCCTCCGACGCTGTCGCGTACCTCGGGAGTCTTCCGCGTCCCCCGGGCGGGGACCGCCAAACGTCGGCCCGCCACCCCCTGGCCTTTGCTCCACGGCCCTGGCCGGCGCGGTTTCCCGCGGTGCCTGCGGGTACCCGGACGCCGATCCGTCCGCGCCGCCACGGCGGCAGTCCCGGAGGTGTCCCGCATGTCCGCGTACGGCCAGGTCACGGCAAGCACGGCGGGGGACGGACCGGCGCGATGAAACTCCGTCTGCCCGTCGTCTCCGTCTATACGGTGCCCACCGACGCCCCCGAGGCGGACGGCACCCTGAGCTGGAACTCCACGACCGTCGTGATCGCCGAGGTGAGCTCGGGCGACGAGACCGGCACCGGCTGGACGTACGGCCCGGCGGCGGTCGGTGACTTCCTGCGCGACCATCTCGCGGCGCTGATCGAGGGCCGCGGCGCCCTGGACATCCCGGCGGCGCACGACGCGATGTGCCGCGCGGTCCGCAACGCGGGCCGGCCAGGCGTCGCCGCGTGCGCGATATCGGCGCTGGACATCGCCCTGTGGGACCTCAAGGCCCGGCTCCTGGAACTGCCGCTGGCGCGGCTGCTGGGCGTCTGCCGGGAGCGCGTCCCCGTCTATGGCAGCGGCGGCTTCACGACGTACCACGACAAGCATCTGGCCGCGCAGCTCAACGGCTGGGTGCACGGTCAGCACATTCCGCGCGTGAAGATCAAGATCGGCGAGGACCGGGGCCACGCTGCCTCGCGCGACCTGGACCGGGTGCGCACGGCACGCGAAGTGATCGGTTCCGAGGCGGAGTTGTACGTGGACGCGGGCGGCGCCTACACCCGCAAACAGGCGGTCCGCGTCGGCCACGCGCTCGCCGAGCACGACGTCGGCTGGTTCGAGGAGCCGGTTCCCTCGGACGACCTCACAGGGCTGCGACTGGTCCGCGACAGCCTGCCGTGCGATGTCACGGCCGGTGAGTACGGCTACGACCTGCCGTACTTCGCCCGCATGATCGCCGCGGGCGCGGTCGACTGCCTCCAGATCGACGCCACCCGCTGCGGCGGTCTGACGGACTTCCTGCGCGCCGCCGCCCTCGCCCAGGCCCACGGTCTGGAGGTCTCGGCCCACTGCGCCCCGCACGCCCACGCCGCGGCGGCGGCCGCGATCCCCAACCTGCGGCACATCGAGTGGTTCCACGACCATGTCCGCCTGGAGGACCTGCTCTTCACCGGCGCCCTCGACCCGACGGGCGGCACGATCACCCCGGTCCACGGCCTCGGCCACGGGCTGACGCTGCGGACGGAGGAGATGGAGCGGTACCGGGTCGCCTGACGGCGGCGGGCGGGTCTCAGCGGCGGGCGAGGGCGGCCTTGGCGTCGGCCATGTCCACCGGCGGCGGCGAGGGCCTCGCCGCCGGCCGTCCGCACGTCGTCCGCCGTCGCGACGAGGCCCTCGCGCCCCCGGGCGAGCAGGGCGACCCAGTCCCCCCGCGCGGCGAAGGCGGAGGGCCGTCCCCCGGCCCACGCCGCCGCCGGCCTCGGTCACGACGACGGCCCCGCCGTACTTCGGCAGGGCCGTCGGCCGCGGTCGGCGCGTCTGGTCACGCCCGGTGGTGCGGCTGTTCGGGGTCGATGTCGTCGGGGTGCGGCGTCCACGTCCCCGCGGTGTCGGGTGCGCCCGCCTCCGGGGGTCCGGGCGGCATCGGCGGGTACGGCAGGCCGAGACCGCCCGGCGGGGCGCTCGGCGCGGTGCCGCCGAGGGTGCGGCCCGGGGTGGTTTCCGCCGCGTCCGTCGTCGGCCGCGCCGCGCCGCGCAGCAGGTACGCCACCGCACCGAGGATCACCGCGGTGATCAGCGCCGCCGCCCAGTCGGGCAGGCCGACGGCGAGTCCGAGCCCCAGGGCGAGTGCGAGGGCCGCGCCCGCGTACAGGGCGAGGGCTCCCGAACCGGCGTACAGCACGGCCCGGCGCCGCTGCCGGCGCAGCTCGTCGCGCACGGTCTCCCGCGCCACCTGCGCCAGCTCGTCGACCAGTTGCTTGTCCAGATGCTCAAGATGATCCAAGCGATCCATGCGCGCCGGGTACCCCTGCCCGCATCGGGCTAACGGGGAGTGCGGGGATCGCGTGAAACGATCTCCGTATCCGGCCGTGCCCAACTAGGCTTCCCGCATGGACATTCTGGGAGCCACGCTGCGCGTGTGCGTCGATGACCTGGAGGCCGCGGTCCCCTTCTACGAACGCCTCGCGGGCGGCACAGCCCTCCGCTTCGAGCGCGGTGGGGTGCAGGTGGCCGCGGTCGGCTGCTTCCTGCTGATGAGCGGCCCCGCGGCCGAGCTGGAGGTGCTGCGCAAGGTGGCCGCGACGATCGCCGTGAAGGACGTCGAGGAGGCCCGCCAGGTGCTCAGCGAGATGGGCGCGCACATCGTCGCCGGGCCGGTGGCGACTCCCGCCGGGCGCAATCTGATCGCGATGCACCCGGACGGCGCGATCTACGAGTACGCGGACCGTCAGGCGTAGCCCAGGGCCGTCACCACGACGTCGGTAAGCAGCGCCCCGGCCGTGCCCTCCGGGTCCAGGTCGGGGTCGTAGATGGTGACGTTGAGGCCGACGCAGTGCGCGGAGGCCAGCAACGGCCGTAGCACCGCGACCAGTTCGTCGGGGGTGAGGCCGTCCGGGTCGGGGCTGTCCACGGCGGGCATGACGGACGGGTCGAGGACGTCGGCGTCCAGGTGCACCCAGAAGCCGTCCAGCTCCGGAATCTCGAAGGTCTGCCGGGTGGCGGTGGCCAGAGCCTCGGCGCCCCATTCGCGCAGCTCACCGACGGTCACCGTGGGGATCTTCAGGTCGGCGAGTTCGGCGCGCTCCTCCTCGAAGCAGTCGCGGATGCCGAAGTACCGCACGTCCTCGTCCCGCAGATAGGGCCGCAGCCCTTCCAGGTCCGTCAGGTCCTCCTGCCCGCGCCCGGTGGCGAGCGCGACCTCCTCGCCACCCGCCGCACCGACCCGCTCGGAGTTGCCCGGGTGCCGGAAGTCGGGCGAGGCGTCCACCACGGCCAGCCCGTACCGGCCGACGCGGCGCAGCGCGAGGGCCGCGCCGAGGTTGATCGAGCAGTCGCCGCCGAGCACGAGCGGGAAGTCCCCGGCGCGCACATGCCCCTCGATGCGGTCGGCGAGCTTGCGGGTGTAGGAGGCTAGGGCGGCCGCGTTGAAGACGCCGTCCCCTTCCCGCCACTCCCCCCGGTCGTACCGGGGCGGCACCACGACCCCGCCCTCCAGCGCACGCAACCGCTGCACGATCCGCTGCTCCCGCAGGGCCCCGGCCAGCTTGTAGCAGCCGGGCACGGTGCCGGGGGCGGGCGGGCGCAGGCCCAGGTTGGAGGGGGCGTCGAGCACGACGATATTCCGCATGCGCTCCATCCTCGCGGACGTACAGTCGACCCTCAATCGCAATACACGGGAGCGGGCACATGAGCGAGCAGCACACCTACCGGGTGATCGTCCGGGGCACCTGGGACGGGCTCACCGACGAGGCCAGGGCACGGCTGCTCGCCGAGGCCGGGGAGCACGGCATGACCAGCATGCGGTTCACCGAGGAGGGATCGCTCACCTACGAGCCGTCCCCGCTCAAGCACTTCTCGATGCGCTATGTCGTGGTCTCCGACGCGGCCGACGGCGACGAGATGGCCGGGGCGATCGCCGAGGACCGGGCCGAGCGCGCGCTGCGGGAGCTGGGCTACGGCTTCGGTGAACTGAGGTCGACGGTCACGGACCTCGACACCATGAAGATCAACTTCAAGCCCGCATCTCGGCGGTGATCGCCCACCGTTCGTGATCGCGCCAGGCCCCGTCGATGAAGAGCATGCCCGGCGAGAAGCCCTCCAGGCGGAAGCCGCAGGTGCGGGCGAGGGCGATGGAGGCGGTGTTGGCCGGCTGGACGTTGATCTCCAGCCGGTGCAGCCGCATCGGTCCGAAGGCGTGGCCCACGACCAGGCCGAGACCGTCCCGCATCAGGCCGCGCCCGGCCGCGTGGGCGAAGGCGCCGTAGCCGAGGGCGCCGCTCTGGAAGGCGCCCTCGACGATGTTGTTGATGTTGATGAACCCGGCGATCCCCCCGCCGTCGTCCTTCGCGCAGACCAGGAACCCCGCCTTGGTCGGATCCTCGATCAGCCGCCCGGCATAGGCGGCGTAGGCGGCGGCGCTGTCCGGCGGGAAGAGCCAGGGGTGGTGCAGTTCCTTGCTCTCGCGGGCGCGCGCCGTGAACTCGCCACCGTCCTCATGGGTGAAGTGGCGTATGCCTACGCGGGGGCCTTCGGCGAGATAGCGGGACACGGGGTGCGGCATTGCGCCACCCTACGGCGCGTCACCGCCGCCGGCCCATGAAATAGGCGCCGAACAGCGCACCGATGACGCCCATGGCAAGCAGCGCCAGCCACAGCGGCATCGTCACCAGGGGGACCAGCAGCCGGATCTCGGTCTCGCGGGTGTTCTCGAAGATGAAGATCAGGGCGAGGACGGCGAGCACCAGCATGGTGATCCTGGCAGGGGTCATCGCCCCGGCCAGGCCACCCCGCTTCCCGCCGGCCCGCGTCCCCTTCTCCGACGTCTTCGCGGTCATACCACCAAGCATGCTCCCGAAGGAGCGATCACGCACGGTGAGCGGCCCGGCGGGGCGCTCAGTCGACCACCGGGAGCTGGAGCACACCCGTGTCGCGCGGCGAGCTGACCACCGTCACCGGCTTGATCCCCCGGTTCCCGAAGTACGCGTCGTCACTGGCCGCGATCACGAAGCCCAGCCGGTGCCCCTGCTCGTACCGGTGCACGATCCCCGGCAGCGTCACGGTGAAACTCTTCGTGACGTCGGGCACACGCACCGGTGCCACCAGCCGGTGCACCAGCGTCCGGGTGCCGTCGGGCGCGATGTCGTAGAGCTTGGCGAACAGGACGAGCTTGTCGGCGGCGTCCCCGGAGTGCTGGGTCCGCTCGGCCTTCGGGGAGACGACCCGCAGCGTGGCCCGGGGCGCGCCGACGACGTCGGTGGTGCGGGCGAGCGGCTCGCTTGTCCAGCCGAGGTGGGTGCCCGGGGTGTCGTACGGCGCCGGGTCGGGGAGGCCGATGAGCGCGGCGAGCGAGCTCTCCGAGTGGCTGGTGGGGACGAGCCAGTTGGTGTACGTACGGCTGCCGCGGGTCACCTTGCGGCGGTTGTCGACGAGCTTGCCGTCGCCGGAGAGGTAGAGCGTGCGGGTGGGCGTGGGGACGCGGTCGGCGGTGGCGTAGGTGTGGTCCGGGTCCGTGATCCAGTCGCGGTAGTAGGCGAAGGCCGGTCCGGTGTCGACCCTCTCCTTGCGCAGATAGCGGTCGAACCAGGCGAGGACGCGGCGGCCGACGTAGCTGGTCTCCAAGTTGCCCTGTCCGAGGTTGAGTTCGCCGGAGGCCGGGTCGGTGCGGCCGCCGCTGTGGCCCCAGGACTGCCAGATCATCTTCGTCGGGGTGCCCTGCGCCTTGAGCGTCCGGTACGTCGCCGTCGCCTCGTTGAGGTTGAAGAGGCTGTCGGCCTGGCCCTGGACGAGGAGGGTGGGTGCCTTGACCCGGTGCAGGTAGGACACCGGGGAGACGCTGCGGGCGTAGGCGAGCAGGTCGGCGGTCTGTTTCGCCGGGTAGCGGCCGGAGTTGAGGGTGCGGATGGTGTCGCAGGCCTTGGTGACGAAGTGCAGACAGGCGATGGAGTTGATGCGGGAGGGGGCGAGGTTGGCCTCCAGCAGGGGCTGGCCCTCGCCGATGAGGTAGAAGCCGTTGGCCCACTGCCATTTGAAGGCGCCGGGGACATGGCGGCTACCGAGGGCGTTGTTCGGGTCGAGGGAGTAGGCGAGGTCGTTCCAGGTGATCATCGGCACCAGTGCGTCGAGGCGCCGGTCGACGGCGGCCGTGGCCAGCTGGACGGCGCCGCCGTAGGAACCGCCGACCATGCCGACGCGCGGGTCGCCGGGGGCGTCGAGGGTGACGTAGTCGGCCCTGGTGCCGTCGTCGGCGGCTCGTCCGCCGCCCAGGAAGTCGATCAGGCGGGAGGCGGCGACGCCGTCGATGGCGGGGTCGTCGAGCGCGATCAGACAGCCGGTCCTGCCGAAGCCGAGGCCGGAGTAGACGAGGGCGACATAGCCGCGCCGGGCGAATGCCTCGCCCACCACATTGGTGGAGCCGTCGTTCTTGCTGCCGCCGAAGCCGTTGGTGGTGACGACGGCGGGGGCGGGGTGGGCACGGTCCGCGCCGGCGGGCCGGTACAGATCGGCGTCGACCGTGCAGGTCCGGCCGCCCGCCTGGACGGTGAACTTCAGCGCGGTGACGGTGTACTCGCCGGTCGCGGCGGCTGCGGCCGGTGCGGAGAGGGCGAGGGGTGCGGTGAGCGTGGCGCCGAGAGCGAGTGCGAGCGGGGTTCGGAATCTGGACACACGACGGGCATCACGACGGGACACGGAGGACCTCCACACTGAGGCACGCACTGAAGGAAACCGAGGACGACCCTGCATACCGACCAGTAAGTACCGGCCGGTTGTCATGGTGTGACACGTGTCAGACGGGGTCAATCACCGTGAAGGAGGGTTTCCTGACGGAAATTCAGTGCAGGGCGCTCAGCGCAGCGCGGGCACGTCCAGCGCCAACTCCCTCGCCTCGGCGTCGAGTTCGGCCCGCACGCCGAAGGGCATCGTCAACGCCCCTTCGCAGTGCCCGAAGCCGAACTCCTCCACCACGGGCACGCCAAGACCACCCAGCCGGTCGACCAGAACCGCGCGCACCGCGTCATACGGACCGCACCCCGCCCAGGACCCGAGCGCGATCCCGGCGACCCCGTCGAGCCACCCCGCGCGCAGGAGTTGCGTCAGCATCCGGTCGATGCGGTACGGCTGCTCGCCGACGTCCTCGATGAGCAGCAGTCCGCCTCGCGCACCGGTCCAGGCGTGCGGTGTGCCGAGATCGGACGTGAGCATGCTCAGACAGCCCCCGAGGGTGACGCCCCGGGCCCGCCCGGGCACCATGGCCGTGCCGTCGGAGGGGATCACACGGACCGTCTCCGGGTCGAGGAGCGTGGCCTTGAGGTGCTCCTGCGCGCGGGCGTTCTTGATGAAGTCGACCCCGGCCGCCGCCGGGCCGTACAGCGTGACCAGGCCCAGGTTCGTGGCGAAGGCCTGGTGCAGCACCGTGATGTCGCTGAAGCCGACGAACACCTTGGGCCCGGCCGCCCGCATCGCCTCCCAGTCGAGGAGGTCGACCATGCGCTGGGCCCCATAGCCGCCCCGGGCGCACAGCACGGCGGCCACGGCAGGGTCGCACCAGGCGCGCTGGAGATCGGCGGCGCGGTCGGCGTCGGTGCCCGCGAGGTGGTCCAGTTCCCGGTGCCGGTCCAGCACATGGGGTGCGATCACCGGGTCGAGGTCCCAGCCGCGCAGCACGTCCAGCCCGGCCTCCAGGCGCTCCTCGGGCACGGGGCCGCTCGGCGCGACGACGGCCACGCGGGCGCCGGGGGCGAGTCGGGACGGACGGACGAGCGGCCCGACGGAATCGTTCACTTGGCGAGCTCCAGTTTGGGGATCCCGGGCGGGTTGAGCCCGAACACCTGGGCGTACAGGGAGAGTTCGGACTCCAGGACGCGGATCATCGTCTCGGCCCGCTTGAAGCCGTGGCCCTCCCCCTCGAAGGCGATGTAGGCGTGCGGCACCCTGCTCCCCTCGATGCGGGCGAGGAACCGTTCGCACTGGGCGGGCGGGCAGATCACGTCGTCCAGGCCCTGGAGCAGCAGGAACGGCACGGTGAGGCGGTCGGCGTGGGCGGTGGGCGAGCGTTCGGCGTAGCGCGCCGGGACTTCGGCGAGCGGGCCGACCAGGGACTCCAGGTAGCGCGATTCGAAGTCATGGGTCTCGCCGGTGCCCCAGGCGGCCAGGTCGAGGATCGGATACAGGATCGTGCCGCAGGCGTAGACGTCGGTCGTGGTGAGGGACGCGGCCGTGGTCCAGCCGCCCGCGCTGCCGCCCCGGATGGCGAGCCGGTCGCGGTCGGCGGTGCCCTCGTCGGCGAGGGCGAGCGCGACGGCCGCGCAGTCCTCCACATCGACCACGCCCCACTGCTCGCGCAGCCGGTCCCGGTACTCCCGGCCGTATCCGCTGGAGCCCCCGTAGTTGACCTCCGCGACGCCGATGCCGCGCGAGGTGAAGTAGGCGATGGCCAGGTCGAGCACGAGGGGCGCCCGGTCGGTGGGGCCGCCGTGCGCCCGGACGACGTACGGCGGCGGGGTGTCGGCGGGGGCGACACAGCCCGGGTTGTGGGGCGGGTAGATGTGGGCGTGGATCTCGTCCCCGGCGGGCCCGGTGAAGGTGCGGATCTGCGGCTCGGGGTAGTAGGCGGGGTCCACGGCGTCGTCGTGCGCGGCTCCGACGACCCGGGTCCGGCCGGTCCGCGTGTCCAGCTCGACCACCTCGTAGGCGCTGCGCGGACTGGCCCCGACGGCCACGACACGCTCCCCGCTCACCGCGAGCGTGGGCGCGAACTCGGTCCAGGGTCCCGCAGCGTCGACGATCTCACCGGTCTCGGGGTCCAGAATCCCGAGGGCCGTCGTGCCCCGCCCGTGCACGACGGCGACGAGGCCGCCCGGCAGCGGGGCGAACCAGCGCAGGCCGAGCTTCCACAGCGGCCCGCCGAACTCCTCCTCGCGCGGGCAGAGGGGTACGCCGTCCCGGTAGAGGTTCCACCAGCCGCCGCGGTCGCTCGTGTACAGCAGCCGCCCGTCCGCCGACCAGTCGACCTGGGCGATCGACTCGTCAGGACCCCCGGCGACGACAGAGACGTCACCGAACACACCCTCCGTACCGACATCGGCGACCAGCAGCTCCGTCCCGTCCCACGGCATCCGCGGATGGTCCCAGGCGAGCCACGCCGCCCGCCGCCCATCGGGCGAGATCCGGGCCCCGGTGACGAACTGGTGCCGCCCATCGGTGAGTTCACGTACGGCGCCCCGGTCGTCGGCGGCCGAGCCGTCGAGCGGTACGGCGGCCAGGACCCGTCGCACATCGGTCGGTGAAGGCCCGATGAACTCCTCCAGCACGCACCACACTTCACCGAGGTCGAGGCGCAACTGCGGCTCCACCCACCGCAGTCCACCGCCCACCTCTGACACGGGACTGAGCGGACGCGGCTCGCCGCCCTCCTCGTACAAGTAGAGCCGCTGATCGGCGAAATCGACGAAGGCGACGAGCGGCCGACCGTCGACCACCGCACCGGCCCATGGATGTCCGCCGTACTCGACGACCCTGCTGCGCACATTCCACGGCGCGGGCAGCACCGGCTCCTCACGGCCGTCGTCCCGGCGCCGCACCAGGGTGCGCCGGCCGCCCTCCGTGGGCCGTGGCTCGATCCACCACACCTCGTCGCCGACGAAGCCCACGTACTCGGGCAGTCCCTCGTGCGCGGCGGCGACGGCCGCGTCGATGGGCGAGGACCAGGAACCGTACGCCAGGGTCCGCACTGTCTTCCCCACCCCGCTCAGGCCGCGCGCAGGAACCGGTCGAGGACCCGCACGCCGAAGCGCAGCGCCTCCACGGGCACGCGCTCGTCGACGCCGTGGAACATGGCCCCGTAGTCGTAGCCCTCCGGCAGCCTCAGCGGCGAGAAGCCGTAGCCGGTGATGCCGAGCCGGGAGAACTGCTTGGCGTCGGTGCCGCCGGGCATGCAGTACGGCACCACGTCGCCCTCGGGTGCGAACTCCTCGACGGCGGCGCGCATCCGGGCGTACGTCGGTGAGTCGAGCGGCGACTGGAGCGCCACCTCGTGGTGGTGGAACTCCCAGTCCACGTCCGGCCCGGTGAGTGCGTCCATGGTGGCGCGGAACTCGTCCTCGAAGCCGGGGAGGTAGCGGCCGTCGACGTAGGCCACGGCCTCCCCCGGAATGACGTTGACCTTGTAACCGGCTTCCAGCATGGTCGGGTTGGCGCTGTTGCGGACGGTCGCCTCCACCAGCTTGGCCGTGGGGCCGAGCTTCGCCAGCAGGCCGTCGACGTCGTCAAGGTCGGCGTCGAGGCCGTACAGCGCGGCGAGTTCGATGAGGGCGGCGCGGACCGTGGGGGTCAGGCGGATCGGCCACTCGTGGGCGCCGATGCGGGTGACGGCGGCGGCGAGCCGGGTCACCGCGTTCTCCCGGTTGGGCCGGGAGCCGTGCGCGGCGCGTCCGCGTGCCGTGAGCTTGACCCAGCCGGTGCCGCGCTCCCCGGCCGCCAGCGGATAGAGCTGCCTGCCGCTGCCGTCGTGGACCGTGAAGGCGCCGGACTCGCCGATGCCCTCGGTGCAGCCCTCGAACAGCGCCGCGTGCCGGTCGGCGAGGAAGCCTGAGCCGTCCTCGGCGCTGGCCTCCTCGTCGGCGGTGAACGCGATCACGACGTCCCGGCGGGGCCGTACGCCCTCCCGTGCCCAGGCCCGGACGACGGCCAGGATCATCGCGTCCATGTTCTTCATGTCGACCGCGCCCCGGCCCCACACGACGCCGTCGCGGATCTCCCCGGAGAAGGGGTGCACGCTCCAGTCGCCGGCCTGCGCTGGTACGACGTCGAGATGACCGTGCACCAGCAGCGCCTCCGCCGAAGGGTCGGTGCCCTCGATACGGGCGACGACGTTCGTACGGCCCTTGGTGCGCTCCAGCAGGGTGGGTTCCAGGCCCGCCTCGGTGAGCCGCGCTGCGGCGTACTCGGCGGCGGGGCGCTCCTGGCAGTCACCGCCGCCCCGGTTGGTCGTGTCGATGCGGATGAGGTCGGACGTGAAAGTGACGACCTCGTCCAGTGCCTGCTCGTCAGCCATACTGCTCCTCCACCGCGGCCGAGACGATCGTGGTGACCGCCTTGAAGGTACGGATTCCCTCGTACATCCGCTCGCTGGTGTACGCCACCTTGCGCTCACCGATACGTTCGACGCCCGGGACGACGGTGGCGGCCATCGCGAGATGCTCGGCGTCGAACTCGACCGCGACCGTGAACGGTCCACCGTTCACCGGCTCCTGACGGACCGCCAGCCGGGCCGCCTCCTTCGCTGCCGCACGGATGTCGGCGGCGGTCCTGGCGGGCGTACGGCACACGGCGGCGTACCGCGAGACATGGTCCTTGACGGCGACCTTCAGCGCCTCGGGCGCGTACCCGAGCGCGTCCTCGCAGGCCACGTCGTCGCCGGTGACGAGCACGACGGGCACGCCATACTCGGCGACGACGTGCGCGTTCAGCAGGCCTTCGCTGGCGCGTACGTCGTTCAGCCACACGCCGGTGATCTGGTTCGCGAGGTAGGTGTGCGCGAGGACGCCCTCCATGCCGGCGCCCGCGTGGTAGCCGACGAAGGCGATGCCATCCACGTCGCCGTGCTGCACGCCCTCGACCATGGAGAGCGCCTTGTGGCGGCCGGTGAGCATCTGCGCGCGCTCGTCGAGCTGTTCGAGCAGCAGATTGCGCATGGTCCAGTGCGCCTCATTGATGAGGACGTCGTCGGCGCCGCCGTCGAAGAACCCCAGCACCGCGGCGTCGACGTCCGAGGTGAACATTCCCCGGCACCGCTCCCACTGCGGCGTCCCCGGCAGCACGTCGGCGGGCCAGGTCACGCCGGTGGCGCCCTCCATGTCGGCGCTGATGAGGATCTTCATGGTGATTCACGTTACGCGCCCGCGCGGGGACCCGCCACGAAGCGGACGAACGCCACTTTCACGCCCCCGAGGCGTGCTTGTCAGCCGGCGTGTACGGGCACTACTGTCACCACGCCTTGGTGAACGGGAAATCCGGTGTGATGCCGGTGCGGCCCTCGCCACTGTGAATCGGGAAGTCCGGCTCCGGCCCTCGCGGGCAGCCACTGGGTCCTTGTGACCCGGGAAGGCGGAGCTCGGGCGTGTGGTACCCGTCAGCCAGGAGACCGGCCAAGGCGCGTCAACCATCCACGAGGTGCTGGAGAGGGTCTGCTGAGCCATGCACATAACCGAGGGTTTCCTCCCGCCGGCGCACGCGGTCGCCTGGGGCGTCGCGTCCGCGCCGTTCGTCGTCCACGGAGTACGGTCACTCACCCGTGAGGTCAGGGAGCATCCCGAGAGCACGCTGCTGCTCGGCGCGTCCGGGGCCTTCACCTTCGTCCTGTCCGCGCTGAAGCTGCCCTCGGTGACCGGCAGCTGCTCGCATCCCACCGGCACGGGGCTCGGCGCGATCCTGTTCCGGCCGCCGATCATGGCGGTCCTGGGCACCATCACCCTGCTCTTCCAGGCGCTGCTGCTCGCGCACGGCGGCCTGACCACGCTCGGCGCCAACGCCTTCTCGATGGCGATCGTGGGACCGTGGGCCGGATACGCGATCTATCGGCTCCTGCGGCGCTACGACGTGCCGCTGATGATCGCCGTCTTCTTCGGCGCGTTCGTCGCCGACCTGTCCACCTACTGCGTCACCAGCGTCCAGCTGGCGCTCGCCTTCCCCGACCCGAGCAGCGGATTCATGGGCGCGCTCGGCAAGTTCGGCTCCATCTTCGCCATCACCCAGATCCCGCTCGCGGTGAGCGAGGGCCTGCTGACGGTGCTGGTGATGCGGCTGCTGGTGCAGTCGAGCAAGGGGGAACTGACCCGGCTGGGTGTGCTGCTCGGCAGGCAGGGGTCGCGCGACGAGACCGAGGCGGTGGCCCGATGAAGAAGAACACCAAGATCAACATTCTGCTGCTGCTCGTCGTGGTAGCGCTCGCCGTGCTGCCGCTCGCGCTCGGTCTCGGCGACCACAAGGAGGAGCCGTTCACGGGCGCCGACGGTGAGGCGGAGACGGCGATCACCGAGATCGAGCCGGACTACGAGCCGTGGTTCTCGCCGCTGTACGAGCCGCCGTCCGGTGAGATCGAGTCGGCCCTGTTCTCCCTCCAGGCGGCCCTCGGCGCCGGTGTCCTCGCCTACTACTTCGGGCTGCACCGGGGCAGGAAGCAGGGCGAGCGGCGGGCGCTGGAGCGGGTCGGCGAGGAACCGAAGGCCGACAAGGTCTGACGCGTGCTGCCGATCGACGCGGCGGCGCACAGCAGTCGCTGGCGCCGCCGTCACCCCGTGGACAAGGCCGTGCTCGGACTCGGCCTCACCGTGCTCGCGATCTCCCTGCCGCCCTGGCCGGGCGCGGCGCTGGTCCTGGTCACCGCGCTGACCGTGCTGCTGGGCCCGGCGGGTGTGCCCGGGCGGCGGCTGTGGCGGGCGTATCGCGTGCCGCTCGGCTTCTGTGTGACCGGCGCGGCCACGCTGCTGGTCCAGGTCGGCGGGCCCCAGGGCTTCGTGTCCCTCGCCGACGACGGACCGCTGCGCGCCGGTGAACTGCTGCTGCGCACCTCGGCGGCCTCGCTCGGGGTGCTGCTGTTCGCGTTCACGACGCCGATGTCGGACCTGCTGCCCCGTCTGGTGAAGGCGGGCGTACCCGCGCCCGTAGTGGACGTCGCTCTGGTGACGTACCGCATGAGCTTCCTGCTCCTCGACTCGATGCGCCGGGTGCGGGACGCCCAGGCGGCCCGGCTGGGGCACACCACCCGCGCCGCGACCTGGCGCTCACTGGCCGGACTCGGCGCGACCGCCTTCGTGCGCTCATTCGACCGGGCCACCCGGCTCCACGCCGGGCTCGCCGGGCGCGGCTACGACGGCACCCTGCGCGTCCTGGTACCCGAGGCGAAGGTCTCCGTCCGCTTCACGGCCGCGAGTTGCGCCCTGCTCGCAACGCTGGCCGCCCTCACTCTCGTAATGGAAAGGGCCCTGCCATGAGCGAGCCCACGGCCCTGGTCGCCCTGCGCGGCGCCTCCTACGCCTACGAGGACGGCCCCGTCGTGCTCAGTGGTCTCGACTTCGACGTCCGTGAGGGGCGGGCGCTGGCGCTGCTGGGGCGTAACGGCAGTGGTAAGACCACGCTGATGCGGCTGCTCAGCGGTGGACTCAAGCCGCGCGACGGCCGGTTGACGGTCGAGGGGGCGCCGGTGACCTACGACCGCAAGGGGCTGACCCGGCTGCGGACGACCGTGCAGCTGGTGGTGCAGGATCCCGACGATCAGCTGTTCGCCGCGTCCGTCGCCCAGGACGTGTCCTTCGGCCCGCTCAACCTCGGTCTGGCCGACGCCGAGGTGCGGGCGCGGGTCGGTGAGGCGCTCACCGCACTGGACATCGCCGCGCTGGCCGACCGGCCCACGCATCTGCTGTCGTACGGGCAGCGCAAGCGCACGGCCATCGCCGGGGCCGTCGCGATGCGGCCGCGCGTGCTGATCCTGGACGAACCGACCGCCGGGCTCGACCCGGATGGGCAGGAGCGGCTGCTCACCACCCTCGGCGGGCTGCGCGCGAGCGGCACCACGGTCGTCATGGCCACCCATGACGTCGACCTCGCGCTGCGCTGGGCGGACGACGCGGCGCTGCTGACCCCGTCCGGCGTCCGCACCGGCCCCGCGGCGACGATGCTGGCCCGCACCGATCTCCTCGCGGAGGCCGGGCTGCGGCTGCCGTGGGGCATCGCGGCGGCCCAGTTCCTGCGGGCGCACGGGCTGTTGGACGCCACGGCGCCCGGTCCGCGGGACGCGGAGGCGCTGGCCGCCCTCGCCACGGCACCGAGCCCCGCCGACGGCTGACCGGGCACACGGGTGATACATCCCGCGACCGGACAGCGAAGGCGGGGCGGGCCCCACGCCTGCCTGTTTCATGAGGTCACGTACGACCGAAGTGAGGCAGCATGGCCGAGGCCACCGAGGACACCCGCCCGCCGGAAGGGCTGAAGGCCGACGCGATCGGGTTCGTCGACGCGCTCGTCATCGGGCTCAACTCCACCTCGCCCGCGTACTCGCTGGCCGCGGCGATCGGCCCGGTCGTGGCGCTCGTCGGTGTCTACGCCCCCGGCATCATGCTCGCCTCGTTCGTCCCGATGCTGCTGATCGCGTCGGCGTTCTACTACCTCAACCGGGTCGACCAGGACTGCGGGACGACGTTCTCCTGGGTCACCCGGGCGATGGGCCCATGGGCCGGCTGGCTCGGCGGCTGGGCCATCACGATGACCGGCGTCCTGGTGGTCGGCTCGCTCGCGGACGTCGCGGTGACGTTCGCGCTGCTCGCGTTCGGCCTCGACAGCTGGGTCGACAACGAGCTGGTGCGCGAGACGCTGACGGTGCTGCTCATCCTGGTGATGACGGCCGTGTGCGTCATCGGCACCGAGGTGTCGGCCAAGGTGCAGAACATCCTGATCCTCGCGCAGGTCGCCTGCCTGCTCGCGTTCGCCGTGGTGGCGATCTACCGGGTCTACGCCGGGACCGGTTCGCTCGACTCCGTCGATCCGGCGTTCAGCTGGCTGGATCCCTTCGGGGCGGGCGGCGCCGAACTGACGGCGGGTCTGCTGCTGGGCGTGTTCATCTACTGGGGCTGGGAATCGGCGGTGAACCTCACCGAGGAGGTCGAGAACTCCGCCACCGCTCCCGGCCAGGCGGCCGTGTGGTCGACGGTGATCCTGCTGGTGACGTACGTGGCGGTCGCCTACGCGGTCGTGGCCTACGCGGGACCGGCGTATCTGGCGGAGAACGCCGGGGAGGAGGAGTTCATCTTCGCGCTGCTCGCCGACGAGGCCATGGGCGGCTGGGACTGGGTCGTCCTGCTGGCGGTCTCCACCTCCGGCCTCGCCTCGACCCAGACGACGATCATCCCCGCCTCGCGCACCGCGCTGTCCATGGCACGCCGGCACGCGCTGCCGGCGCACTTCGGGCACATCCACACCCGGTTCCGCACCCCCGACGTGTCCACGTGGTGGGTGGCCGCCATCGCCATCGCCTGGTACGTCGTGGTGCGCCAGATCAGCGAGAACGCCCTGTTCGACTCGCTGACCGCGCTGTCGCTGCTGATCGCGTTCTACTACGCGCTCACGGGCGCCGCCTGCGCGGTCTACTACCGCCGCCATCTCACCGAGAGCGTCCACAACTTCCTGCTCATCGGCCTCGGCCCACTGGTCGGCGCCGGACTGCTGGTCTGGCTGCTTGTCGAGTCGATCAGCGACATGTCGGACCCCGCGAACTCCTACAGCGGCGTCTCCTGGTTCGGGCTCGGCCCGCCGCTGGTCATCGGCATCGGCATCACCCTCGCGGGCGTGATCCTCATGGTCACGTGGCGCCTGCTGGCACCGGCCTTCTGGGCGGAGCGCCCGGAGGTGGCGGATCCCGCCCTCGTACCCGGCCACGAGGTGTCCTGACGATGTGTGTGCCGACCGAACCGTGAGGCCCCGCTCTCAGCTCGCGGTGGCCGCGGCCGCCGCCCGTCCCGCCGTGCGGCCGGAGAAGAGGCAGCCGCCGAGGAAGGTGCCCTCCAGCGAGCGGTAGCCGTGGACGCCGCCCCCGCCGAAGCCGGCGACCTCACCGGCGGCGTACAGCCCGGCGATCGGAACGCCGGAGGCGTCCAGGACGCGGCCGGAGAGGTCGGTCTGGAGGCCGCCGAGGCTCTTGCGGGTGAGGATGTTCAGACGTACGGCGATCAGGGGACCGGCGCCCGAGTCCAGGATCTTGTGGATGGCGGCCGTACGGCTGAGCGTGTCCCCCGGGTAGGCGAGCGCGTTGCGGATGCCCATGACCTGGGCGTCTCATCTTTGATGGATGCGATCCACCAGGATGTCGATCACCAACGGCGTCCGCGGCCCGTACCCGAGCAGCACCCCGTCCTCCATGTCGACCACCCGGCGGTCCATCCCGGCCGGGGTCTCGGCGATCCCGGGGATCTTCACCAGGCCGTCGACGCCGCCCACGGACTCCAGTCCCTTGGTCATCATCAGGATCACATCCGGCCGCGCCCGCACCAGCGCCTCGCTGGTGATCGGCGTGAACGGCTTGTCCAGACCGGCGCCCTTGCCCGCGTCCACCGCCCCCGCGGCCTCGATGAGCGAGTCGGCGCCGGAGCCCTTCCCACCGATCAGATAGACGGCCGCACTGCCGCGCATGTACAGGAAGGCGACCTTGGGCTTGCTGCCCTTGGGCACGGCGGCGCGGGCGGCGGCGAGTTCGTCGCTCATGCGCTTGTTGAGGGCCTTGCCGGCCTCGGGGACGCCGAGGGCCTCGGCCACGCGCGTGGTGCGGGTGGTGACGTCGGCCAGCTTGGTGGCCGGGTCGAGGACGACGACGGGGACACCGGCGTCGCGGATCTGGTCGATGGCCTCGGCGGGGCCGGTGTCGGTGTCGGCCAGCACGACCGTCGGACGCAGCGAGAGCACGCTCTCCGCGCTCACATCGTGCGCCTTGGTGACCTGCGGGAGCTTCTTCGCCTCGGCAAAGGTGGCGGTGATGTCCCGGCCGACGACCCGGTCGCCGAGGCCCAGCGTGAACACGATCTCGGCGACACCGCCGTTGAGCGGCAGGATCCGCGAGGCGTCCTCGACGGTCACCTGCCGCCCGTCCGAGGAGTCGACGGTGACCGGCAACTCCGGTGTGGGCGGCGCGCCTTCGAGCGGTACGAGGGTGTTCTTCGCGAGCTGCTTCTCGGCCGCGGCGGCCCGCGCGCTCGCGGAGGCGGGTGACGCGTCGGCCGCCGAGGAGCCACCGCTCCCGCCGCCGCAGGCACCGGTGAGCAGCGCGAGCGCCAACCCCAGGGCGACAAGGGATCTCCGGGATACACGCATGCGTTTTCCGTCCTCTCTCTCCTGACACACAAGCAGGCAATAGTTTAGGTTAGGCTTACCTTAATTCGCATGGCTGGGGGTATTCCATGGCGTGGGCAAGTGGCTTGCACCGAGGGGGAGTTGGACCGCTGCTCGCCTTCACGGGCGCCGCGGCCCTGCTGCTGTCGGCCACCGGGTCGGCCTCTGCGGCGGGTGGCTCGGCGACGGGCCCCGAGGGCCAGAAACTCACCGTCTCCAAGTCCTCGGGACTGGCCGCAGGCGGCGAGACGGTGACCGTGACCGGCTCCGGCTACAACACCGAGAAGGGCGTCTACGTCGCCTTCTGCGTGGACAACGGCGCCGGGAAGACCCCGACGCCCTGCGTGGGCGGAGTGGACATGTCCGGTGAGTCGGGGGCATCCGCCTGGATCTCCTCCAACCCGCCCTCGTACGGAGAGGGGTTGGCGAAACCGTACGGAGGCAGCGGCCACAAAGGCTCGTTCAGCGTGCAGTTGAAGGTGCGTGCCAAGGACGCCAACACGGACTGCACCAAGTCCGGTGTGACCTGCGCGGTCATCACCCGCAACGACCATACGCGGGGCGGGGATCAGAGCCAGACGGTGCGCGTTCCGGTGAGCTTCGGCAAGAGCGAGGGCGCGGTCGCAGACTCCGGCTCCAAGGCGACGCCGACCGCGACGGCCGCCGCGAGCACGACCGGCGGTGACGAAAAGGCGTCCGACGGCCCCCTCGCCAGCACCGGCTCCATCGCCCTCACGGCCGGGGTCACAGCTGCGGGCCTGATCGCGGCCGGTACCGGGACCTGGCTGTGGGCACGCAGGCGCCGGGCCGCCACGCACACAGGCTGACACTTCACCAACCTCTCGTTCCGGAGGGCGACTTGAAGACCACGAAGAGACCCGGCGCCGCGGCCGTGACAGGCGGCACCCTGCTCGCCGCGCTGCTGTGCCCCGGTGCGGCGCAGGCCGTCGACGAGCAGCCGTTCCCGCGCACGATCTCCGACGGCTACTTGAACTGGACGACGACCGACCCCGGCCTGTCGATCGACGTGACCGAACCCGCCGTACGGAAATCCACGGACCGCACCTGGTTCCCGGCCACGGACGGCAGCGCGGATCCCGAAACCGGCGCCATGGACGTCGGGTTGGGCGGCGCGACCCGGTTCACCGCGTCCACCTCCTCGATCCCGCCCCTGACGCTGGGCGGCCTACGACTGCGCCTGAACGAGGGCGACGCCACCCTCCACGCCCGCACGGTCACCGACCGCCGGGCACGCGAGCTCGCACTCGCCGAGGTGACGACGAACGGCACCGAGCCCGTCGTACGACCGACCGGGGTGACCTGGACCGGTCTGCGGGCGTCCCTCACGGACGACGGCGCGCGGCTGCTGTCGCAGTGGAGCGGGGAGTCGTTCGCGGAGGGCGATGACCTGGGGCTGCTCGATGTGACGGTCGCCACGGAGGGCGTGCCCGCCACGGAGCCGCCCGCCATCGAGACGCCCTCTCCGGCCCCTGTCGCCCCGAAACAACCGCAGAAACCCGCCGCGACCGTCACCGCCGCCGACCTCACCCCCGGCACCGAACAGACCGTCACCGGCTCGGGATTCACCCCCGGCGAGATCGTCCTCGTCGCCATCGACCAGGACACCCGGTACCAGGCACAGGCCGACGACACCGGCCGGATCTCCCAGAAATTCCCGGTGTACGACAGCGCCGCCGAGGGCGCCCACACGGTCGAGCTCTACACGGTGACCGGCGAACGGAAGGCCGTCGCCGAGTTCGACGTACGCGCCGACGCCCCCTGACCACTCCCGTATCCAACCTCCAACCACTCCTGGAAAGGCCCCACATGAGATCCATGACCGCCACCCGCGCCGCCCTGACCGTCGTGGCCGCCTCCGCCCTGACCCTCGGTCTGGCCACATCCGCCTCCGCGGCCACCTCGACCCGCACGGTCACCGACGGCGGCACGACGTACAACCTGTCGCTCACCGCCCCCGCCACCGCCGCCACCGCGGGCCAGGTCATCAGCGTCTCCGGCACCGGCTACAACCCGAGCCAGGGCATCTACGTCAGCCTCTGCGTGGTCGACGGGGCGCAGGGCGCGAACAAGCCGACCCCCTGCCTGGGCGGCGCCGACCAGAGCGGCTCCACCGGCGCCTCGCACTGGGTCAACAACACCTTCGGCGGCACGTTCGCCAACAGCTCCAAGTTCGGCTCGGGCGGCAGCTTCAGCGTGCAGATCTTCGTCAAGGCCACCCTCGACGACGGCAGCGTCTGCGGCCAGGACGTGGAGTGCGCGGTGGTGACGCGCGCGGACCACTTCGACAGCAACGACCGCAAGTACGACGTCCACGTGCCGATCACCTTCCAGTGACCGGAGGAACTCCCATGCAGCACAGACGACCGGCGGCGCTCCTGGGCGCCGCCGCGCTCGTGGCCGCCTCCGTCGCCGTCGGCTCGACCGCGCGGGCCGCCGACACCCCGAGGACCGCCCTCGGCAAGGACGGCCAGAAACTCACCGTCTCCGCCTCCGCGAACCTCGACCCCGAGGGAGAGACGCTCCACGTCACCGGCTCCGGCTACGACGCGACGAAGGCCATCTACGTCGCCCTGTGCAAGGACAACGGCGACAACCGCGTGCCCACCCCGTGCCTCGGCGGCGCCGACCAGAGCGGCACCGGCAGCGCCTCGCAGTGGATCGTCCCGGAGGGCGACCCGTACGCGGGCGACCTGGCCGTCACCTGGGGCGCCGGCGGCACCTTCGACGTCGAGATCGCAGTCAAGGCCAAGGACGCGAGCCTCGACTGCACCAAGGTCACCTGCTCGGTCGTCACCCGCGTCGACCACCGCAGCCCCGGCGACCGCTCCCAGGACGTCCGCATCCCCGTCACCTTCGAGGGCCAGGCCCCCGGCGGCGGTGACGGCGGCGACGGTGTGGACGTGCCGCCGGGCACCGTCGGCTACGCGCGGGCCGCCGAGTTCACCACCGCCGGCCGCCCGCTGGACCTGCTCCTGCACCCCGACTCGGGGAATCTGTACGTGGGTTCGGACAACATCCCCGACACGGCGGACGTCGCCGAACAGGGCCTGTACGCCATCGACCCGAAGGACGGCAAGGCTCTCGGCCATGTCCAGCAGGCCCCCGGCGCGGGCGGCACTCTCGCGCCCCGCGTGGTTCGCTGGATCGCCGCCCCGCTGGCCGGTGACGGCGTCGCCTTCCACTACCCCCTGCGCGGCCTGGGCACCGCGAAGGCCGGCGACACAGAGGCGAAGGGCGTGTGGCTGACCGGCGGCACGGTCACCGGCGTCGGCCCCGGCACGGATGCCGCCACGACACTGGTCGCCCAGGGCGCCGTACTCTCCGAGGTCGAGACCGCCACCGGCACGGTCCGCAGGACCGCCACCCTGCCCGGCGGCGGTATCCTCGGCGTGGACACCGAGCGAGGCGTCGCCTGGTCGGCGGATGCCGCGGGCGGCAAGCTGTACCGCGTCGACACGGACACGCTCGCCGTCACCGCCACCGCCGAACTCCCCTCAGCCGCCGTCTACTTCGTAGAGACCGACCCGAAGACCGGCAACGTCTGGGTGGGCAGCTCCTACGACGTCCTCGTCCTCGACAAGGACGGCAAGCAGTTGGCCAAGCTCACCGGGAAGGACCGCGCCACAGCCATGGCCTTCGACAAGGCCACCGGCGAGGCCTTCGTGCTGCGCGAGGACTGGGGCACCGCCGAGGACGGCGCGGACGGCGTCGGCGCACTGGAGGTCTACGACAGCGCCACCGCACGGCAGGCGGCCGAACCCGTCGCCCTGCCCGGCAACCGCGCCGGCGCCTACGCGGGCGTCGCCGTCGCCCCCGGTGCCACCTCCGTCTACGTCACCGACCAGGCCGAGAGCAAGGTCGTCAAACTCGACCGCCGTGTCTCCCCGAAGGTCATCCAGTCCCCCACCGACCAGTCCGTCGCACCCGGCGACAAGGTCACCCTCGTCGCCTCCGCCGAGGGCGCCCCGGAGCCCACGGTGCGCTGGCAGGTCAGCCCCGACGACGGCCAGACCTGGTCGACAGTGGACGGCGCGACGAAGAACGCGTATTCCTTCACCGCGAAGGCGACGCAGGACGGTTACCGCTATCGCGCCGAGTTCACGAACTCCCTTGGCTCGACCCGCACTTCACCGATCACCCTGACGGTCACAGAGGCGGCAGGCGGCGGGCAGACACCCGGAAGCGGCGGCAAGCCCTCCGGCTCCAACACGGAGACCGGCCCCAACGGCCAGAAACTCACCGTCACCCCGGTCAACAACCTCGCCACCGAGAACCAGACCCTGAAGATCACCGGCACCGGATACGACACGAAGAAGGGCATCTACGTCGCCCTCTGCGTCGACAACGGCGACGGCGAACTGCCCACGCCGTGCGTCGGCGGCGTCGACATGACCGGCGGCTCGCACTCCTCCGCGTGGATCTCCTCCGACCCGCCGGACTACGGCGAGGAGCTGGCGATCCCGTACGGCGCGGGCGGCTCCTTCGAGGTCGAGCTGACCGTGGACGCCAAGGACGAGTACACCGACTGCTTCAAGTCCACCTGCGTCATGGCCACCCGCAATGACCACACCCTCTCCGGCGACCGCTCCCAGGACGTCAAGGTCCCGGTCAGCTTCGTCGGACAGGACCCGGTGGACACCGATGACGGCGACGGCGGCGGTTCCGGCGACGCGGGAGGCGGCGACACGGGCTCCGGTGCCGGTACAGATACAGCGGGCGGCACCGGCACAGCAGCCTCCCCCGCCGGTGGGGGCAGCCTCGCCTCGACCGGCGTGACGGTGTTCTCCGTCGCCGCGATCGCGGCGCTGCTGCTCGCCGCGGGCTGGACGGCGTACCGAAAAGGCCGTAGCACCAACTAATAGATGAGCAAGGCGAGTTGGCCCTCAGGACGCCCTGAGGGCCACCGCCGTCTCTACACCGCCCGCCCCGCCACCACCCACTTCGACGGCAGCTCGATCCGCGTGCCGTCCGGCGCGTACTCCGTGGTGATCAGCGGCAGTTCGCCGCTCGCGAGGACCGTCAGCCCCGCCGCGTGCAGATACTCGGGCACCGCCTCGTCGGCGACCTCGCCGGGGGCGATGCCGTGCCGGAAGATCGGTGCGAGCTTGGGCGGCGGTCCCGACGGGCTCTGCGCGAGGCCGAGGAGTACCGGCTTGGCGGACTCGGAGAGTTCGACGAGGAAGGCCCGGCCGCGCTCGCCGACCAGCGTGGCGATGCCGTTCACCATCAGCTGCCGGTCCTCGGGCTCGGCCTGGTGCAGTACGCCCCGCATATAGATGTTGGTGTCCCCGAGCTCGGCGTGCAGCGTCTCCGCCTCGGCCTTCTCCACGGCGTCGAACATCCGGTACGCGGCCTGTCCGGCCGGGTCGGCGCGACGGGCGTGGTCGAGGGCCGCGGCCGAGAGGTCGGCGCCGATGACGCGGGTGAAGCGGTCGGCGAGGAATCGGGTCTGGGTGCCGTTGCCGCAGCCCAGGTCCACCAGCGGCAGGCCCGGATCTGCCAGGTGCGCCTCGAACAGGGCCAGATGGCGTCCGGCGGTCAGCGCCGGCTCCGCGTCCCAGAACACCGCCCCTTGTTCCTCGGGGGCCTCACTCCAGAAGCCCTCCCAGGCCTCCCGGTACCGACTCGTCACGCTCATGACCTGCTCCCCAGGTAGCGATGGCCGACCCGTCGTCAACTGACGGGCGAGTACGGTCTATCGCGGCCCGGATTCGGCCACAAGCGCGCGGCGCATACCTTCACTCCGCATTCGACACTCTTACGCCGTCGTACGCCCTTTGGGGGCGGGGATGTCACCGGCGCGGGAGTGTGAGTTCGAACCAGACGGTCTTTCCGGCGCTCGTCCGGCTCGTGCCCCACTCGCGGGCGAGCGTACTCACGACGCGCAGCCCGCGCCCGGCATCGTCGTCGAGCCCGGCGTTGAGCAGGGTCGGCAGCTCGTGGTCGTCGTCATCCACCTCGCACAACAGCGTGTCGCCCCGCACGAGGCGCAGCTCGACGGGGCGACTGTGGGAGTGCCGTACGGCATTGGTGACGAGTTCGCTGACCATCAGCTCGGCGGGGTCGGCGAGTCTGGCGAGGCCCCAGTCGTGGAGCTGTTCACGGACCACCGCGCGGGCCCGGCCGACCTCCATGGGGTCGAGGCCGAGCCGCCATTCCGCGACGTCCTGCGGCTCGATGCCGTTGAGGCGGGCCATCAGCAGGGCCACGTCGTCCT
The DNA here is from genome assembly GCF_014655715.1 of Streptomyces lanatus. Lineage (GTDB taxonomy): Bacteria > Actinomycetota > Actinomycetes > Streptomycetales > Streptomycetaceae > Streptomyces > Streptomyces lanatus. Next base: position 557,585 of record NZ_BNBM01000001.1, read on the forward strand.
TGCGGCCGCCGCGAGTGTTGAGGGCGCGGATGACGCTGTCGCAGGCGTCGTCCATGGACGCCGCCGGGTGAGCGGCCGACTCGCTGAGGGTCGCGAGCCCGACACCGATGTCTTCGCCGCGCACCTCGACCAGACCGTCGGTGCACATCACGATCCGGTCGCCGGGCTCCACACGCACGCGTACCGCCTCGAAGGGCACCCCGCCGACGCCGATCGGCGCACCGGTGGGCAGGTCGAGCAACTCACTGCGTCCGTTCTCGGCGCGGACCAGGACGGGCGGGATGTGCCCGGCGTTGGCGAGGTGGAGTTCGCCGACGATGGGGTCGTAGACGGCGTACAGACAGGTCGCGAGGTAGGTGTCGCCGAGGCGCTGGGCGAGGTCGTCGAGGTTGCGCAGGAGCTGGGCGGGCGGCAGGTCGAGGGCGGCCATGGTCTGTACGGCCGTCCGCAACTGGCCCATCATCGCGGCCGAGTTGAGGCCGTGGCCCATGACGTCGCCGACGACGAGGGCGGTGCGGGCGCCGGGGAGTTTCACGGAGTCGAACCAGTCGCCGCCGACGCGGCCCAGCAACGTACCCGGCAGATAGCGGGTGGCGATGTCGCAGCCCGCCATGCGTGGCGGTATGTGCGGCAGCATGCTGTCCTGGAGGGTCTCGGCGACGCTCTCCTGGTAGGTGTACATACGCGCGTTGTCGAGCACGAGGCCCGCGCGGGCGGCGAGTTCGGCGCCGGTGACGCGGTCCATGTCGTTGAACTCGACCCGCTCCGGGTGCCGCAGCAGGATCATGAAGCCGAGCACGACATTGCGTGCCTTGAGCGGTACGACCAGCATGGAGCGGCCCGTGATCAGCGGCCGGATGTCGCGCTTCTCGAACTGCGAGGCGATGGCGTGGCCCATCTGCTCGCTGATGCGCGGCACGAGGACGGGCTCGCCGCTGGTCATGCACTGGAAGAACGGCGTGTGCGCCGGGAAGGGCATGGCCTCGCCGACCGGTACGACGTCGTCCCAGCGGCCGGGTTCGTCGGTGTGCTCGACGGCGACCCGGTGCCACATGGTGGTGGTGTCGGGCACACCGTCGGGGAATCCCTCACCGGCGACGACCTGTTCGCGCAGATAGGTGCCTGCGACATCGGTGAAGCGGGGTACGACGGCCTTGCTGACCTCGATGATGGTGCGCGACAGGTCGAGGGAGGTGCCGATCTGGCCGCTGACCTCGTTGAGGAACTCCAGGTGTTCGCGTACGGCGGCGTATTCGAGGTCCTCGCCCTCGTCGGCGTATTCCTCCGCTAACGGCAGGCCTTCGGCGGCGGCTCTGGCGGCACGCTCGCGACGGGCCCTGCGCTCGACGCGCCGGGGCACTCCCCAGTCGGGGGTGACGGGCACTCGTTCGTTCTGGCTGAACTCCAGCACGGGATAGCCCAGTTCGAGGATCTGGCCGACGATCCGGGCGCCTTCCTCGACGCTCATGCTGGGCAGGATCTCGGGGAGCCTGCGGGCGAGTTCCTCGGCGCCGGGGAAGTCGGTGTGCAGGGCGAACGCGGGGGCGACGCGCTCGAAGCCGGGGTCGTCATGGCTGTCCTGGCGGAGCCGGCCGACGTCGGCGCCGAGCACGAGCAGCCGCTCCGGGCCGGGTCCCGTCAGCGGGTAGGCCCACCAGAGCACGTCGACGCGATCACGCTCGGGGACGGTGAGACGGGCGCGCCCGGCCGCCGGGTAGTACAGGCGTCCGTCCAGGGACGTCTCAAGATCGTGGCCCAGTCCGTCGTACGCCCCGTAGGCCCCGTACGGCGACACGTCGTCGTCCTCGGGCAGCGCCCCGGAGACGGGCAGCAGATCGACGGCGGGGTGGCCGAGCGCCTCTTCCTTGGACGCGCCGAACAACCGGCGTGCGCCGGAGCTCCAGTGGGAGACGAGTCCCTCGCGGTCCACGACGACCACGGCGAGCGGGATGCGTCCGGACGCGGCGGGTTCCGTCTCCGCGCCGTCCCTGTCGGTGCCACGGTCCATGGCCCAGGCCCTCTCTCCCCAAGGCTCCGCAAGATCTGCGCGCCCCCACCACCGTACGGCGCCCGGCCGTGATGATGTGCGGCAATACGGGAATTGATGGGGCGGGATCAAGACGGCACGCGCGGGTGCCGAGTTGTCCGCCCGTGTGGTGTCCGTGCAGGACAGCGGGGGTGCGGTCGGAGCGGCTCAGTCCTCGTGACCGAGCTGAAGATCGCGTTCCGTTCGGCCTCCGCCGGCGACCTGGAGGACGGTGGCGACCGGCGGGTAACCGGTGGCGATGACGGTGTACTCGCCGGTGGACAGATCGACGAAACGGAAGGTGCCGTCGGGTCCGGTGGTGAGGGTGTCCATCACATTGCCCGCCGCGTCGAGGAGCGTCACGCGCGCGTCCTCGACGGGGCGTCCGCCGCCGGCCCGCACGGTGCCGCGCAGCAGGGCGCCGCCTGCGAGTTCGATGTCCTGGCGGGTCTCGCGGGCCGCCTTGACGGTGACGGGGACGGCGGCGGGGCGGAAGGCGGGCGTGCTCGCGGCGAGGGTGTACTCACCGGCGACGAGTTCGGTGATGACATAGCCGCCCTCGCACCCGCTGCGGGTGGTGGCGACGACCTCGCCCTGGATGTCGGTGAGCGTCACGGTCGCGTCGACCGGTGTGCCGTCCGGGGTGAGCACCCTCCCGGCGAGGCGTCCGGCGCCGCCGAGGACGATGTCCAGTTCGACGGGGCGCTCCCCGACGGTCACGGTGACGGCCTGCGGCTGGTGGCCGCCCGCCGCGGCGATCATGACGTACGCCCCCGGGCCGGGCGTCGCCAGCGCGTACCGTCCGTCGCCGCCGCTTCCGCCGCGTCCGACCTGCTGCCCGGCGACGTCGATGAGGGTGAGGGCCGCGTGGGACACGAAGGTCCCGTCGGGGTGCAGCACGGTGCCGCGGACCGGGACTTCGGCCGTACGCGGTGAACGGGCCGCGGGGATCGGGCTGTTCAGCGGCACCGGTTCCGTGTCCGGGGCCGGGGCGTTGTGAGCCACGAGGGGTTCCTCCTTGAGGAAGCAGGCGATGAGCAGGCCGAGCACGAGCACCGGCACGAGGAGCAGGAAGATCCTCGGCATGGCGTCGGCGTAGGCCTGGATGTAGGCGTCGCGCAGCGCCGGGGGCAGGGTGTGGACGAGCTGCGGGGTGATGGACTCGGGGTCGGGCAGGTCCGCGCCCGCGTGCGCCGGGAGCCGTTCGGCCAGCGCGTCGGTGAGGCGGGCGGCGAAGAGGGTGCCGAAGATCGCGGCGCCGACGCTGCCGCCGATCTGGCGGAAGTAGTTGTTGGCGCTGGTGGCGGTGCCGAGGTCGGCGGGGCGCACGGAGTTCTGCACGGCGAGGATCAGGACCGGCATCACCATGCCGATGCCGGTGCCGAGCACGGCCATCCAGATGCTGTAGTGCAGCCGGGGTGTGTCGATCTCCAAGCGGGAGAGCAGCCACATGCCGAGCGCCGAGAGGGCGCTGCCGAGCATGGGGTAGATCCGGTAGTGGCCGGTGTGGCTGATGAGTTGGCCGCAGACGATGGAGGCGCCGACGATGCCGCCCATCATCGGGAGCATCAGCAGGCCGGACTCGGTGGCGGTGGCCCCGTCGACCATCTGCAGGAAGGTCGGCAGATAGCTGGCGGCACCGAAGAGCGCGACGCCGATCACGAGGCCCACCAGGCCGGTGATGTTGAAGACGGAGTCCCTGAACAGCCGTAGCGGGATGAGGGGTTCGACGGCGAAGCGCTCGGCGACGAGGAAGAGGGCGGTGGATACGGCCGCTCCGGCGCCGAGGCCGAGGATCGTGCGGGAGTCCCAGGCGTGTTCTGTGCCGCCCCAACTGGTGAGCAGGACCAGGCAGGTGGATGCGGTGGCCAGGAGCAGGGAGCCGAGGATGTCGAGCCGGGCCCTGGTCTTGGGCTTCGGCAGTTTCAGGACTACGGCGACGACGGCGAGGGTGACCAGGCCGAAGGGGACGTTGATGTAGAAGCACCAGCGCCAGGAGAGGTGGTCCGTGAAGTAGCCGCCGAGCAGGGGCCCGGCGACGGAGGCGAGGCCGAACGCGGCGCCGATCAGGCCCATGAAGCGGCCGCGCTCGCGGGGCGGCACGATGTCCGCGATGATCGCCTGGACGCCGATCATGAGCCCGCCCGCGCCGATGCCCTGGACGGCGCGGTAGGCGATCAGCTGGTCCATCGTCTCGGCCCGACCGGCGAGCGCGGAGCCGACGACGAAGACGACGATCGCGAACTGGAAGACACCCTTGCGGCCGAGGAGGTCGCCGAGCTTGCCGTAGATCGGCAGGCCGATGGTGGCGGTGAGGAGGTAGGCGGTGATCGCCCAGGACATCCGGTCCAGGCCGTGCAGCTCGCCGACGATCTTCGGCAGCGCGGTGGCGACGATCATCTGCTCCAGCGCGGCCAGCAGCAGCGCGAGCATCAGCCCGAAGAAGACCAACCGGATCCGGCGCGGGCTCAGTTGGCTCTCCGCGTCCTGGGGCGGTGCCGGTGGAGGGGGTGCGGCGAGAGTCTCGTCCTGCACCAAAGCCGTGCCGCCCACGTACCGCTCCCCTCGCCGTACCTGCTCACATTTCCCGCATTAAGCGACAACTACGAGCAAGCACGGCGAGTTACGGCGCCGTCCCGGACACGGCGGAGTTCCACTCGAACCGGTGAGGGGGCCAAGGACCCCCGAACACCGGGGACTTACTTCTCGACCTCGGTGGCGAGCTTGGCGAGCAGTGCGTCGTAGATCCGGCCGAGGCCCTTGGGGGCGAAGGTCTTCTCGAAGAAGCCGCCGATGCCGCCGGCGCCCTGCCAGGTGGTGGTGACGACGACCCGGGACCGGCCCTCGCCCGCCGGGGTGACCCGCCAGGTGGTGACCATGGAGGAGTTGCGGTCCTTCTCGACGAGCTCACCGTCGGTGGGCTCGCTGACCTCCAGGAGGCAGTCGCGCACGCGCTTGCTGGTGGCCTGGAGCTTCCAGTGGACGAGGGTGCCCTCGCCGTCGCCGCCCTCGCGCACCTCGTACTCGCTGAAGTGCTCGGGCAGCAGCTTCTGCCGGGTGCCGGTGTAGTCGGCGAGGGCGTCGAACACCTTCTCCGCGTCCGCCGCGACGACCCGCTCCGTAGTGGCCTCGACCTGCGCCATTGACTTCCTCCAGGACCTGAATTCTCGGGGGCTGGAGCAAGCCAACCACTCCGCTCCCACCCCGCCCAAATCGGGGTCCCGTTCCGCTCTCCGAAGCGATCGCACAGTGATCGAAATCGAATCCGTACGGAGCATCCGCTCGGTGTGGTGGTCGACCGGACCTCGGTGTGGCCTGACCGATGACTTTCGCGCGATGTGCTGGTCTGTACGCCGAATACCGACTCACTGGAGGCTGACGCGATGCGGAAACTGACCTTCGCCATGAACATGAGCCTGGACGGCTATACCGCCGCGCCCGGCGACGACCTCGGCTGGAGCGTGCCGAGCGACGAGCTGTTCCAGTGGTGGTCCGACCGGGTGGCCGCGACGGGCCTGGCGCTGTACGGGCGCAAGCTGTGGGAGGGGATGAGCTCCCACTGGCCGACCGCCGACAAGCAGCCGGGTGCCACACCGGCGACGATCGAGTACGCCGGCCGCTGGCGGGACATGCCGAAGGTGGTGTTCTCCTCCAAGACCGTCCCGGTCGACTGGAACGCCCGTCTGTTCACCGGCGACGCGGTCACCGAGATCACCAGGCTCAAGGCCGAGGACGGCGGCCCCATGGACATCGCCGGTGCCACACTCGCCGCGGCGGCCATGCGGGCCGGGCTGATCGACGAGTACGCGATCGTCACCCATCCGGTCCTGGTGGGCGGCGGCACGCCGTTCTTCACGGCCCTGGACAACTGGGTGAACCTGAACCTGATCGAGACCCGGACGTTCCCCGACGGCCTATTGCTGACCAGGTACGAGACCAGGCGCTGAGTGCACCTCCCGCCACACCGCCGACACGGCCTGGACACCCTTCCTGACCAGTCAGCCTCGGACCCCTCACAAAGTCTGGCGCACTCCACGCACGATCAAGGGAACATGTGTTCTATTCTGTGGGCAGTGCTACCGAGGAGGCCTCATGCGCTGGGAGAACCTCACCCTGGAGTCCGACCACAGCCGTGCCGACTCCGCGCTGTTCGGCGCGGACGCGGTGGTCACCCGTACGTTCGACACGCCCGAGTTCGCCGGGATCACGTTCCATGAGATCCGGGCCCGCTCGATCCTGAACCGGGTGCCGGGGGCCTCGCGCATGCCGTTCGAATGGACGGTCAATCCCTATCGGGGCTGCACGCACGCGTGCGTGTACTGCTTCGCCCGCAAGACGCACAGCTATCTGGACCTCGACACCGGCCTCGGCTTCGACTCCCAGATCGTGGTCAAGGTGAACGCCCCGGACGTGCTGCGCCGCCAGCTGTCCTCGCGCCGCTGGCAGGGCGACCACATAGCGATGGGCACCAACGTCGACTGCTATCAGCGGGCGGAGGGCCGCTACCGGCTGATGCCGGGGATCCTCGCCGCCCTGCGGGACCACGCCAACCCCTACTCGATCCTCACCAAGGGCACGCTGATCCTGCGCGACCTGGAGCTGCTGAAGCAGGCCGCCGAGGTGACCGACGTCGGCATCTCGGTCTCCGTGGGCTTCACCGACCCGGAGCTGTGGCGCACCGTGGAACCGGGTACGCCGGCCCCGGAGCGGCGCCTGGACGTCGTACGGACGCTGAGTGAGCACGGCCTCGGGTGCGGGGTGCTGATGGCACCGGTGATTCCGTTCCTGAGCGACCATCCGGCCCAACTGCGGGCCACCGTGCGGGCGATCGCCGCCTCCGGGGCGACGTCCGTCACCCCGCTGGTGCTGCATCTGCGGCCCGGGGCCCGGGAGTGGTTCATGGCGTGGCTGGGGCGTGAGCACCCGCATCTGGTGCGCCGCTATGAGCGGCTGTACGCGGAAGGGGCCTACGCCCCGAAGTGGTATCAGCGCCGGATCACCCGTCAGGTGCATGAGCTGGCGCAGGAGTACGGGATCGGGCCCACGCGCGCGGGGATGCCCCGGCGGATCGCCGAACCCGAGCCGGTGCCGTCGGCCGAGCCCGCGATGACCGAACCTACGCAACTCTCGCTCATCTAAGAGCGTTACCAAGCGCGTTAGAGCGCACACCTCGACCCAATCGGGTCAAGTCTTGCCAGAACGAGTCCTTCCGGGCGCCCTTTCCGGGACGATGCGGCCAGGGCCGTGGCTCTCGCGGTCCGCATCCCTCCGTCCTGGGAGGACCCATGAGAAAACGCGCAGCCGTGCTGTGCGGCGCCGCCGCCCTCGTGGCCGGGACCATCACGGCCGTCCCCGCCCAGGCGAACGCCACGCACGCCGCGCCCCTCGCCTGGAAGAAATGCGGCACCGAGAACTACCCGACGCTCCAGTGCGCGTCCCTGAAGGTGCCGCTCGACCACGACGCCCCGCACGGCCGGCAGATCACCCTCGCGCTGTCCCGCGTCCCGCACACCGCGAAGAAGTACCAGGGCCCCCTGCTGGTGAACCCGGGCGGCCCGGGCGCGAGCGGGCTCACGCTCGCCGGATTCGTCGCCTCCGCGCTGCCCGAGTCCGTGGCGGCCCAGTACGACGTCATCGGCTTCGACCCCCGCGGCGTCGGCAGGAGCACGCCCGCCCTCGACTGCAGGCCGGGCCACTTCGCCCCGGTGCGCCCGGACTCAGTACCGCGCACACCGCGGCTGGAGCGGGCCAACCTCCAGCGCGTCCAGTCCTTCGCACGGGGATGCGCCCGCAAGCACGCGGACGTACTGCCGTACATCAACACGATCAGCGCCGTACGCGACATGGACCGCATCCGCGCGGCACTCGGCGCCCGGCAGATCAACTACTTCGGCTATTCCTACGGCACCTACCTGGGCGCGGTCTACGCCAAGCTCTTCCCGCAGCGGGTGCGGCGCGCGGCCCTGGACTCGGTCGTCGATCCGACCGGCGTCTGGTACGAGGACAACCTCGCCCAGGACGTCGCCTTCGACGACCGGCACCGCGCCTTCCTGGCCTGGGTCGCCAAGTACGACGCGACCTACCGGCTCGGCACCGATCCCGCGCGGGTCGAGGCCAAGTGGTACGCGATGCGGGCGGCCCTGGCCAAGAAGCCGGCCGGCGGGAAGGTGGGCGCCTCCGAGCTGGAGGACACCTTCGTTCCCGGCGGCTACTACAACGGTTACTGGCCCTACCTCGCCGAGGCGTTCGCGGCGTATGCGAACAAGAAGGACGCCGAGCCGCTGATCGAGGCGTACGACAACTTCGGCGCCGTGGACGCGTCCGGCGACAACGGCTACAGCGTCTACACGGCGGTGCAGTGCCGGGACGCCGCCTGGTCGCGGGACTGGGACCGGTGGCGGCGGGACAACTGGGCGGTGTACGTGAAGGCGCCGTTCATGACCTGGAACAACGCCTGGTACAACGCGCCGTGTGCGTTCTGGCCGACGAACTCGCTGCGCTCGGTGGACATCGCCAACGACAAGGTGCCGCCGATACTGCTGTTCCAGGCGACCGACGACGCCGCGACCCCGTATCCGGGCGCCGTCACCGTCCATCGGCAGCTGGCCCGCTCCAGCCTGGTGGTCGAGCGGGGCGGCGGCAACCACGCCATCACGCTGGGCGGGAACACCTGCCTGGACAAGCACCTCGCGGCGTATCTGGCCGACGGCACCGTGCCGCGCGGCGAGGGCACGGTCGACGCGGTGTGCGAGGCGCAGCCCGATCCGAAGCCGCTGAGCACCAAGGCGTCGACCGCGTCGCGCGGCGCCGAACTGCACGGGCTGCTCGGCTTCCGGCACTGAACGCCCGAGCGTGGCGCGGCCCGTCGGGGGCGTTGTCAGTGCCATGGTCCACGATGGACGCATGAGTGAGCTGACCAGGATTCCCGCCCCCGACGGGGTCGCCCCCGCCGCGCAGTACTCCCATGTCGTGCTCGGCACGGGCCGTTTCGTCGCCGTCTCCGGCCAGCTCGCCCTCGACGAGGACGGCGAGGTCGTCGGCGAAGGTGACGCGGCGGCCCAGGCCCGCCAGGTCTTCGAGAATCTGCGGCGCTGTCTGGCCGCGGCCGGGGCGACCTTCGACGACGTCGTCAAACTCACCTACTTCGTCACGGACACAGCCCATATGCCGGCCATCCGCGCGGCCCGCGCCGAGCACATACCCGACGACCGGCTGCCCGCGGCATCGGCCGTGTGGGTCGCCGGGCTGGTGCGGCCGGAGTGTCTGATGGAGGTGGAGGCGTACGCGGTACTGCCCGGTTAATGACGCGCACGCCCTGGGGCGGCTTGCCTAAGGTCCCTTCATGAACGACGACCGCATACGGATCCGCCCCATGACCCTGGCCGACTGCGACCGTGTCGCCGAGATCCGGATCGGCGGCTGGCGCAGCGCCTACCGGGGTCTGATACCGCAGTCCTATCTGGACGCCTTGGACGTGGCCGAGGAGGCCGAGCGCCGCCGCACCCATTTCTCGCGGGCCGACGGCAGCGTGGTGAACCTCGTCGCCGAGCGGGACGGCGAGATCGTGGGCTGGGCCTGCCACGGCCCGTACCGGGACGGCGAAGTGCGCACCGGGGACGCCGAGTTGTACGCCATCTATGTCGACCCCGGGCGGTACGGCGGCGGCATCGGCGACGCCCTGCTCCAGGAGTCGGTGCTCCGCTGCACGGCCGCCGGGCATGCCCGGATGCTGCTGTGGGTCCTCAAGGACAACGCCGGCGCGCGGCGCTTCTACGAGCGGGCGGGCTTCGCGGCGGACGGTGCCGAGGAGCCGTTCGAGGTGGACGGGGTCGGCGTGCCGGAGGTGCGGTACGCGCGGGAGCTGCCCGGCGCCTGACGGGTCACCGTTGCCGGGGGATCCGTGCCAGGGCCCGTACGGCCGCCTCCGCGAGGGCGGGGTGGGCCAGGGACTCGTTGAGGACCTGTCTGGCGCGGGCGTCGCCCAGGGTGCCGAGGCCCTCCACACAGGCGAGGGCCACCCGGCGGTAGGGGTCGTGCGGGCGCAGGCGGCGCTCCAGGGTGGTGATCAGGGCGGGGACGGCCTCGGGGGCGCGCAGTTCGACCAGGAGCCGGACGGGGTGCAGGGCGTAGGCGACGCGGAGTTCGTTGGTGGCGAGGGCGGCGGCCGCGCGGGCGGTGCGCGGATCGCCGAGGCGGGCCAGGGCATGGGCGGCGGAGACGCAGCGCTCGGGGTCACGGTGGTTCAGCAGCAGGACGAGGGACTCGAAGGCCCGCCGGTCCCCGGCCAGGCCCAGCCGGAACGCGGCCAGCTCCCTGGCCCACAGCGGCTGTCCCGGCGCGGTGAGCACCTCGGCCAGCTCATCGACGTCGCCGGTCGCCACGAGACGGTCGTACCAGGCCGACGCCCCGGCCTCCTGCCGTAAACGCTCCGTGAGTGATCGCAACTCTTCGTCCATGAGGGCGAGCGTATGCAACGAGGCGCGCTTCGCGGGACCTACATCACAAAGACGAGGTCTGGCGCGCTCGTTACCCACCGGTTAAGCTCATAAGAGCGAGTCACCCACTCGTGGATTTCCTTGCAGCGGCCTGGTGACGCAGCCGCTACGAGTGTTGTCGGTTCGGTACCTCGTGTACCTCAGTACGACTCGGCTCCGGGACAGGGCCGGTCGGATCCGCCGTTCCCCGAGGCGTGTGCGCGCTCTCGGTGACGGCACCGGGCGTGTGCGCCAGTCAGCCCGGCAACACCCGCACTCATTCTCCTTCTCCGCACCCGACGCGCTTCCTGTGCGCGGCCGGGCGCGCTCCCAGTCGTCACCCTCATTCCTGGAGTCCCGCGATGGCCACTCCCCTGTCCGACACCCCTCTGTCCCCGCTCAAGACCGTCGCCGTCGTCGGCCTCGGCACCATGGGCACCGGCATCGCCGAGGTTCTCGCCAAGGCCGGCCGCGAGGTCGTCGGCATCGACATCAGCGAGGCCGCGACCGCCCAGGCCGTCGCCGCCCTGGAGTCCTCGACCGCCCGTGCCGTGGAGCGCGGCCGGCTCACCGAGGACGAGCGCGCGGACATCCTCGCCCGCGTCCGCACCTCCACCGATCTGCGGGCCGCGGCCGACGCCGACCTGGTCATCGAGGTGGCTCCAGAGTCGTACGAGATCAAGCAGCAGATCTTCCGTGAGCTGGACGGGATCGTGCGCCCCGAGACGATCCTGGCGACCGGCACCAACGCCCTGTCCGTCACCCGGCTCGCCGCCGACTCTGCCCGTCCCGAGCGGGTGCTCGGGCTGCACTTCTTCAACCCGGCGCCCGCGATGCGGCTGGTCGAGGTCGTCTCCTCGGTGCTGACCGCGCCGCAGGCCGTGTCCGCCGTCACCAACCTCGCCCTCGACCTCGGCAAGGAGCCCGTCGCGGTCGGCGACCGGCCCGGCTTCGTCGCCGACGGGCTGCTGTTCGGCTACCTCAACCAGGCGGCCGCGATGTACGAGGCGAAGTACGCCTCTCGCGAGGACATCGACGCCGCGATGCGTCTTGGCTGCGGCCTGCCCATGGGCCCGCTGGCGCTGCTCGACCTGATCGGCATCGACACCGCGCGCCGGGTCCTCGACGCCATGTACGCCGAGTCCCGGGACCGGCTGCACGCCCCCGCGCCGATCCTCAAGCAGCTCAGCGAGGCGGGCCTGACGGGCCGTAAGTCGGGCCGCGGCTTCTACACCTACGAGGCCCCCGGCAGCGCCACCGTCGTGCGGGACGCGCTGACGCCACTGGACGGCGCCGCCCTGACCCCCGGCCGCACGGTCCGCTCCGTGGGTGTCGCGGGCTCCGGCACCATGGCCTCCGGCATCGTGGAGGTCTTCGCCAAGGCCGGGTACGAGGTGGTGCTGGCGGCCCGCAGCGCGGAGAAGGCACAGGCCGCGAAGGCCCGTATCGGCAAGTCCCTTTCTCGCTCTGTCGACAAGGGGCGGATGACCGCCGAGGCCGCCGCGCAGACCCTGGACCGGATCACCGCGGCGGGTTCCTACGACGCGTTCGCCGACGTCGATCTGGCCGTCGAGGCGGTCGCCGAGGACCTGGAGGTCAAGCAGCAGCTGTTCGCGACGCTGGACAAGGTGTGCAAGCCGGGCGCGGTGCTGGCGACCACCACCTCCTCGCTGCCCGTCGTCGCCTGTGCCCGGGCCACCTCGCGTCCGCAGGACGTGATCGGCATGCACTTCTTCAACCCGGCGCCGGCGATGAAGCTGGTCGAGGTCGTCCGCACGGTCCTGACCGCCGACGACGTCCACGCCACGGTCCGCGAGGTCTGCGGGACGATCCGGAAGCACGCCGTCGACTGCGGTGACCGGGCCGGATTCATCGTGAACGCGCTGCTGTTCCCGTACCTGAACAACGCGATCAAGATGGTGCAGGAGCACTACGCCACGCTCGACGACATCGACGCCGCGATGAAGCTGGGCGGCGGCTACCCGATGGGCCCGTTCGAGCTGCTGGACGTCGTCGGGCTCGATGTCTCCCTCGCGATCGAGAAGGTCCTGCACCGCGAGTTCCGCGACCCGGGGCTGGCTCCGGCGCCGCTCCTGGAGCACCTGGTGGCCGCGGGCTGCCTCGGCCGCAAGACGGGCCGCGGCTTCCGCGAATATGCCCGGCGGTAAGGGACGTCCCGGCGACTGGTTCAGAGACGGTCAGGAATGGGGCGGGCTGCTGGACCCCGGCAGCTCCGCCCCGGCCGTCCGGCACGGCCCGGTCCCGCCTGCGGAACCCGGCACTCCCCCGCCCTCCAAGGGCGGGGGAAACCCCGTGCATGCGCATCAAGCTGCGCACATGCAGTACGTTCGGGTCATGTCCCAGCCCGCCAAGTCCTCACGTACCTCAGCCACGCCCGACGCGCCGGAAAGTGCCGCAGGCAGTCGCGCGGCCGCCCAGCGGCTCAAGATGCGCCGCGAGCTGGCGGCCGCGGCGATGGAGCTGTTCGCGACCAAGGGGTACGAGGCGACCACCGTCGACGAGATCGCGGCCGCGGCCGGGGTCGCCCGCCGCACCTTCTTCCGCCACTTCCGCTCCAAGGAAGAGGCGATCTTCCCCGACCACGACGACACGCTGGTCCGCGCGGAGGCGGTGCTCAACGCCGCCCCCGCCCATGAGCACCCGCTCGACACGGTGTGCCGTGGCATCAAGGAAGTCATGCGGATGTACGCGGCCCGGCCGGAGATCTCGGTCGCCCGCTACAAGCTCACGCGCGAGGTGCCCACCCTGCGCGAGGCCGAGATCGCGTCGGTGGCCCGCTACGAGCGCCTCTTCACCCGCTACCTCCTCGGCCACTTCGACGAGCACGCCCATGACGACGACGCCAACGACGACCCGCTGCTCGCGGAGGTGGCCGCGTCCGCCGTGGTCACGGCGCACAACCACGTCCTGCGGCGCTGGCTGCGGGCCGGCGGCCAGGGCGACGTGGAGGCACAGCTCGACCACGCCTTCGCGATCGTCCGCAGGACCTTCGGCTCGGGCATCGGGGCGGGCCGGGAGACCACGCCCCGCACGGCACCGGCGTCCGTGGCCTCGCAGGGCGAGGTGCTGGTGACGGTGGCCAGGACGGACGCCCCGCTGGACGAGGTGATGCGCACGATCGAGCAGGCGCTGAAGGAGCGGGCCTAGACAGGCCGTTCCGGGACCCCGAGGCGGGCCGGTCGGGCCCCGGGGCGACGCGGGGCCCGTGATGGATTCCTCGGCGGCTCGGTGGCTCGATCGCTCGGCGGGAACTATCGCGTGCGCCCGTCCGTCTTCCATGTCGAACGCATGATCTTCCCGGTGTGCGACGGAAGCGAGTTGCCATGCAGGCGGACGACCCGGCCAAGCTCGAAGCCACCCTCGCGGACGGGCGACGCATGACGCTGTCGCTGCCGCCGACCGACGCCAAGTGGGCCATGGAGGGGCATAGGGGGCCTGCGTACGGTGCCGCCCACGCACACGGGCCACGGCGAGGAGCCCCCGGCCATCCCCGAGGAGCCGATGCTGCCCCTGAGGACGGCGCTGCTCGGCCTGGACGGCTAGGTCCGGCAGACCCATCTGCCAGGTGCGAACCTCGCCGCGAGGCCCGGGTCCGCGGACCCCGTGAGCAGACCCGCCACCAGCCGTCCCGTCGCCGGGGCCAGCATCAGGCCCAGCATGTTGTGGCCGGTGGCGAGCAGGACGCGGGGGCGGCCCGGTAGCGGGCCGATGAGGGGCAGGCCGTCGGGGGTCATCGGGCGCGGGCCCATCCACTCCTGCTCCCGGCGTTCCCAGTCGGCCCCGGGCAGATACGGCCGCGCGGCCGCCACCAGCGCCTCCACGCGGCCCCGCCGAAAGCGGTCCGGGTCCCGGTCGAACTCCATCGTCCCGGCGACCCGCACCCCCTCGCCCAGCGGTGCCAGCACGGCCTTCGCCGAGCCCAGATGGACCAGCCGCCGCGGCAGGGTCTCGGCCGGCACCGAGAAGCTGTAGCCCTTCCCGGCGGCGACCTCGATCCGTATGCCGAGCGAGGCGCACACCTCCCTCGACCAGACGCCCGCGGCGATCACCACCGCGTCGGCCTCAAAGGTCCCCGCGGTCGTACGGACCTCGACGCGCCCCGCCCCGTCCCGTACGGCCGTCACCCGGGCGCCCTCGACCAGCTCGGCCCCGTCCCGCCGCAGCCGCTCGGCCAGCGTGTCCACGAACTGCCCCGGATCCACGGCCCATTGACGCTCCACCAGGAACCCGGCGCGCGCTGCGGTCCCCAGCGCGGGCTCCGCCTCGGCCAGCGCCGCGCCACGCAGCACCCCCTCGGGCGCGAGCGGGGCGTCGAGCCGGCGGAAGCCCGCCAGCCCGTGCGAGGCCTCCTTCTGCGAGGGGTACGCGAACAGGAAGCCGTCCTTCCCGGCCCCGCCGTCCACGCCGAGCGCCTCCAGTTCCTCGAACATCCCGAAGGTGTCCTCGGCGAGAGCGGCGAGCGCGGTGGCCCCGGCGGTGTGGTGCCGTGCCGTGCTGTGCAGCCCGAGCCGGGTCAGGAAGCGCAGCAGCGGCAGGCTCGGCACCGGGTTGATCCACAAGGGGCTGTCCGGGCGGAACACGCCGGTCAGCGCCTTGGCGGCGACGCCCGGGGCGCCGAGCGGTTCGACGAGGTCGGGGCAGATCTCGCCGGCGTTGCCGCGGGAGGCCCCGCTGCCGAGGCGGTCCCGTTCGAGGACGGTGACGGTGAGGCCGGCCCGGCCCAGGTGGTGCGCGCAGGCCAGTCCGACGACGCCACCGCCGATGACGAGGACCGAGGAGGGCGACGGGCTCACGAAAGCTCCTTCACGGTGGACAGTCCGGCCGGCGGGACGTCGCTCCCGTCCCCGCTGGCCTCGGCGAGGCTCTTGCCGCTGGTCTCCGGGGCGAGCCGGTACGACACCAGCCAGCCCAGGCCGCAGATCAGCGCGCCGAGGAACATGGCGAGCCGGGTGCTGTGGCCGAGCACCACAGGGGCGCCCCAGGTGCCGACGGCGGCGCCGATACGGCTGGCGCCGGTGGCGAAGCCGTTGGCGGTGGCGCGCACGCCGGTCGGGAACAGCTCGGACGGGTAGATCGCCTGGAGGCACTGGCTGGAGAACGACGCGAGGCCGAACACCGCGAACAGCGTGATCACGGCCGCGGGCCCCGGATCGGCGAGTATCGACAGCACCAGCAGCGGTACTGCGGACAGTGCGAAGCTCCACAACAGCAGTGGTCTGCGGCCCTTGTTGATGAACAGGATCCCGGACAGCGAGCCCAGGATGTAGAAGATCTGCAGCGCCACCGAGCCGAGGTAGGCGGTGTCGCCGTGGTCGAGTCCGAGCGAGGTCAGGATCGTCGGCTCGTAGGTGGTGATGGCGTAGATGGGCAGCAACTGACAGGCCCAGAAGGTGCCGACGAAGATCGTGCGGCGCAGATAGACGCCCTGGAAGATGTCGGCGTAGCGGGTGCGGGTGGTGGTCTCGGCCTCCAGGTCGCCCAGGTCGGCGTCGGGGCCGAGCATCTGGCGTACGACCTGCCGGGCCTCGTCGGTCCGCCCCTGGCTCATCAGCCAGCGCGGCGACTCGGGTGTGCCGAAGCGCAGCAGCAGGATCAGCGCGGCCGGGATCGCGCTGCTCGCCAGCATCCAGCGCCAGTCGTCCATGCCGGAGCGCAGCATCAGATAGCCGACGACGTAGGCGGTCGCCGCGCCCACGGACCACATGGTGACCATGACGACGAGCAGCGGCCCGCGTGACTTGCGTGGCGCGAACTCGGAGGCGATGGTGCCGGCGATCGCGAAGTCGGCGCCGATGGCGATGCCCATCGCGAACCTGAGCAGGGTCAGCGTCCAGGCGTCCGGCGCGAAGTACTGCGCCACGGACAGCGCGATGAAGGCGGCGATGTCGAAGAGGTAGACCTTCTGCCGGCCGACGCGGTCGGTGACGTATCCGAAGACGAGCCCGCCGACGAACATGCCGATCAGCGTGGCGGAGCCGACCAGGCCGGACATGGTGGAGCCGAGGTCGAAGTCGCTGGTGATGAGCGGGAGGGCGACACCGATGATGCTGAGGATGTAGCCGTCGCAGAACTCGCCGCCACCTGCGTACAGGGTGATGAGCCAATGGGTTCTGGTGGGCCGGGACTTCTCCAATGAGGGGGACATGGCCGAAAAAGGTAGGGATCGACGACGAAGTCGTCATCGGACGAAGTGCATGACCGCATCCCCGGATTCCGGGATCCGCCTGTACCTTCCGTACATGGCAGCCGGTGACGTCCTCACGCCCGAACTCGCCCAGGAGATCGCCTGCGACATCGGGCGCATCACCGGCTTCAACGTGCTGATCACCGATCGCGAGGCGGTCGTCATCGGCTGCGGCGACACCGGCCGGCTGGGCACGGTCCACGAGGCATCGTACGAGGTGCTGCGCACCCGGCAGCCGGCCACGCACACCCGGGAGCAGGCGCGGCGGATGCACGGGGTGCTGTCCGGAATGAGCCTCCCGATCACCGTGGGCGCCGAGGCGGTGGGCACGGTGTGTCTGACCGGGGATCCGGACGAGGTGCGGCGCTTCGGCCTGGTCGTGCGGCGGCAGACCGAGATCCTCCTGGAGGAGGCGGTCCTGCTGCGCTCGCGGCTGCTGCACGAGCGGGCCGTGGACGACTGCGTACGGGACATCGCGCTGTACGACCCCGAGGTCGTCGACGCCGAGACGGTCGAGGCACGGCTGGCCGAGCTGGGGGTCGATCCGCGGATCCCGCGCACGGCGGTGGTGCTGGAGGTCCGGGCGGGCGGTGTCTCCCGGATGTCGCTGCTGCGGACCGTGCGGGAGGTGTTCGGCGCCGCCCAGGACGTGGCCGGGGAGCTGGCCGCCGGGCGGTACGCGGTGCTGCGGGCCGGCACCGAGGGGCTCGCCGAGCGGTGCCGGGCCCTGGTCGAGCGCCTCGGCGGGCAGCGCGCGGCCGAGGCGCGGGCCGGGATCGGTGAGCCGGGCCGGGGCGTCGCGGGGTTGCACGCCTCGTACCGGGACGCGGCGCTGGCACTGCGTGCCGGGCCCCGGTTGGAGCCGGACGGGCGCGTCTTCGCGGTGGCCGATCTGCGGGTGCCGCAGCTCGTGGCCTCGGTCGTCCGGCAGGAGCGCGCCCGGTACGCGGCCGCCGTCCTCGCGGGACTGCGGGAGCGGGAGGACTGGCCCGTGCTGCGGGAGACGCTGATCGCCTGGGCGGAGGGCGGCTTCCAGCTGGTCAGGACGGCGGAGCGGCTCGGAATCCACCGGAATACGCTGCTCTACCGGCTGACGAAGATCGAGGAGCTGAGCGGGCGCGGGGTGCGGGAGCCGAGGACCGCGATGGCCATGTACCTGGCATGTCTGGCCGATGCCCTGTAGGTGACCGGCGGGCGGCGACCGATAGCGCCCGATTAGTACCAACTCACGGGTAGCTTTGATCGATCATCGCTCATTTGTTACGTAAAGATTTCATCTGAGAGCAAGTTCTGGCACTCGGTGCCTTGCCACGTGACACGCGGTGCCATACGTTGAAGGTGTCCGGGCGGCCGGCGTGCAGAGACCTTTCGTACGTCGGCTGTCCCCGCAAACCCCTCCCGGGGTCTGCGCGCCCGGCGCCTGCGTCACAGGCAACCTCCCGCGCCACAAAGCGCTGCCGAACAGCAACATCAGCCGAACCGACGGCAATCACCAAAAAACCCTCAGCAGCACCGACGTAACCCTCAGCACCCCTCCCTCAGGGTGCGTATCGCCGGAGGCAACACCGTGACCGTGAAGGACATTCTGGACGCGATCCAGTCGCCGGACTCGACGCCGGCCGACTTCGCCGCCCTGCCGCTGCCCGAGTCGTACCGCGCGATCACCGTGCACAAGGACGAGACGGAGATGTTCGCGGGCCTTCAGACCCGCGACAAGGACCCGCGCAAGTCGATCCACCTGGACGACGTCCCGGTGCCGGAACTCGGCCCGGGCGAGGCCCTGGTCGCCGTCATGGCATCGAGCGTCAACTACAACTCGGTGTGGACCTCGATCTTCGAGCCGCTGTCGACCTTCGGTTTCCTCGAGCGCTACGGCCGCCTCAGCGAGCTCACCAAGCGCCACGACCTGCCGTACCACATCATCGGCTCCGACCTCGCGGGCGTCGTCCTGCGCACCGGCCCCGGCGTCAACTCCTGGAAGCCCGGTGACGAGGTCGTCGCGCACTGTCTGTCCGTGGAGCTGGAGTCCTCGGACGGCCACAACGACACGATGCTCGACCCCGAGCAGCGCATCTGGGGCTTCGAGACCAACTTCGGCGGCCTCGCCGAGATCGCCCTGGTCAAGTCCAACCAGCTGATGCCCAAGCCGGGCCACCTGAGCTGGGAGGAGGCCGCCGCTCCGGGCCTGGTGAACTCCACCGCGTACCGCCAGCTGGTCTCCCGCAACGGCGCCGGCATGAAGCAGGGCGACAACGTCCTGATCTGGGGCGCCAGCGGCGGACTCGGCTCCTACGCCACCCAGTTCGCGCTGGCCGGTGGCGCCAACCCGATCTGTGTCGTCTCCAGCCCGCAGAAGGCGGACATCTGCCGCGCGATGGGCGCCGAGGCGATCATCGACCGCAACGCCGAGGGTTACAAGTTCTGGAAGGACGAGAACACCCAGGACCCGCGCGAGTGGAAGCGCTTCGGCAAGCGCATCCGTGAGCTCACCGGCGGCGAGGACGTCGACATCGTCTTCGAGCACCCCGGCCGCGAGACCTTCGGCGCCTCCGTCTACGTCACGCGCAAGGGCGGCACCATCGTCACCTGCGCCTCCACCTCGGGCTACAACCACGAGTACGACAACCGCTACCTGTGGATGTCGCTGAAGCGGATCATCGGCTCCCACTTCGCCAACTACCGCGAGGCCTGGGAGGCCAACCGGCTGGTCGCGAAGGGCAAGATCCACCCCACCCTGTCGAAGGTCTACTCCCTGGAAGAGACCGGCCAGGCCGCGTTCGACGTGCACCGCAACCTCCACCAGGGCAAGGTCGGCGTCCTGTGCCTCGCCCCCGGGGAAGGCCTCGGCGTGCGCGACGAGGAGATGCGCGCCAAGCACATCGACGGCATCAACCGCTTCCGCAACATCTGAGACACCCGGGGTCATAGATGACTGAGCGTCAGCCCGCCGAAGGCGCGCGGGAGAAGGACCGGCCGTGGCTCATGCGCACGTACGCCGGGCACTCCACCGCCGAGGCGTCCAACGAGTTGTACCGGCGCAACCTCGCCAAGGGCCAGACCGGCCTGTCGGTCGCGTTCGATCTGCCGACGCAGACCGGCTACGACTCCGACCACATCCTCGCCCGCGGCGAGGTCGGCCGGGTCGGCGTGCCGGTCGCGCACCTCGGTGACATGCGCCGGCTGTTCCAGGACATCCCCCTGGAGCAGATGAACACCTCGATGACGATCAACGCCACCGCCATGTGGCTGCTGGCGCTCTACCAGGTCGTCGCCGAGGAGCAGGGCGCCGACATCACCAAGCTCCAGGGCACGACCCAGAACGACATCGTCAAGGAGTACCTGTCGCGGGGGACGCATGTCTTCCCGCCGGGGCCCTCACTCCGGCTGACGACGGACATGATCGCGTACACGGTCTCCCACATCCCGAAGTGGAACCCGATCAACATCTGCAGCTACCACCTGCAGGAGGCGGGCGCCACGCCGGTCCAGGAGATCGCGTACGCGATGTCCACCGCGATAGCGGTTCTCGATGCCGTACGCGATTCAGGGCAGGTCCCCGCCGAGAAGTTCGGGGACGTCGTGGCCCGTATCTCCTTCTTCGTGAACGCGGGCGTCCGCTTCATCGAGGAGATGTGCAAGATGCGGGCGTTCGGGCGGATCTGGGATCAGGTCACGCGCGAGCGTTACGGCATCGAGAACCCCAAGCAGCGCCGCTTCCGGTACGGCGTCCAGGTCAACTCCCTCGGTCTGACCGAGGCGCAGCCGGAGAACAACGTCCAGCGGATCGTCCTGGAGATGCTGGCCGTGACGCTGTCCAAGGACGCACGCGCGCGTGCCGTGCAGCTGCCCGCCTGGAACGAGGCCCTCGGCCTCCCCCGGCCCTGGGACCAGCAGTGGTCGCTGCGCATCCAGCAGGTCCTCGCCCATGAGAGCGACCTGCTGGAGTACGAGGACATCTTCGAGGGCTCGCACGTCATCGAGGCGAAGGTGAGCAAGCTCGTCGAGGAGTCCCTCGCGGAGATCGAGCGGATCCAGGAGATGGGCGGCGCGATGGCCGCCGTCGAGTCCGGCTACCTCAAGTCGCAGCTCGTCTCCTCGCACGCCGAGCGGCGGGCCCGTATCGAGTCCGGCCGCGAGAAGATCATCGGCGTCAACATCTTCGAGACGACCGAGCCGAACCCGCTGACGGCGGATCTCGACACGGCCATCCAGACGGTCGACCCGGCCGTCGAGGCTCGCGTCATCGCCGGCCTCCAGCACTGGCGCGACACCCGCTACCAGCCGCCCTTCAACCACCCACGCCCGTGCAAGGCGCTGGAGAAGCTGAAGGAGGCCGCCAAGGGCACCGGCAACCTCATGGAGGCCACGCTGGAGTGCGCCCGCGCGGGTGTCACGACCGGTGAGTGGTCCGGGGCCCTGCGGGAGGTGTTCGGCGAGTTCCGGGCGCCCACGGGCGTCTCCTCGGCGCCGGTCGCGGTGCCCGCGGAGGAGGGCTCGGCCATGGCCGACGTCCGCCGCCGCGTCGATCTGACCGCCCAGGACATGGGCGTCGGCAAGCTGCGCTTCCTGGTCGGCAAGCCCGGCCTGGACGGGCACTCCAACGGCGCCGAGCAGATCGCCGTGCGGGCCCGTGACGCCGGGTTCGAGGTGGTCTACCAGGGCATCAGGCTGACGCCCGAGCAGATCGTGGACGCGGCCCTCGCCGAGGACGTGCACGCGGTCGGCCTGTCGATCCTCTCCGGATCGCACGCCCAGCTGGTTCCTGACGTGCTGGAACGACTCCGTGTGGCCGGTGCCACAGATATACCCGTGATCGCCGGTGGCATCATCCCGAATGGTGACGCCGAGCAGCTCAGGGCCGCCGGTGTGGCCGCCGTCTTCACCCCGAAGGACTTCGACATCACCGGAATCATCGGCCGCATCGTCGACGAGATCCGGAAAGCGAACAAGCTCGACCCCCTGGAGGTCTCCGCATGACGACCGTCAACCGCCTTCGCCCGAGGCGCTCCTGCCTGGCTGTAC
The DNA here is from genome assembly GCF_014655715.1 of Streptomyces lanatus. Classification (GTDB taxonomy): domain Bacteria; phylum Actinomycetota; class Actinomycetes; order Streptomycetales; family Streptomycetaceae; genus Streptomyces; species Streptomyces lanatus. The sequence continues at coordinate 579,312 of NZ_BNBM01000001.1, forward strand.
CGGGCTCGAACCCGCGCTTCCTCGAAAAGGCGCAGGGTCTCCCGGCTGACCAGGTCTTCCTCGACCTCGAGGACGCGTGCGCCCCGCTCGCCAAGCCCGAGGCGCGGCACACCATCGTCAAGTTCCTCAACGAGGGCGACTGGACCGGCAAGACGAGGGTCGTGCGCGTCAACGACTGGACGACCGAGTGGACGTACCGCGACGTCGTCACGGTCGTCGAGGGCGCCGGCCAGAACCTCGACTGCATCATGCTGCCGAAGGTGCAGACGGCCCAGCAGGTCGTCGCCCTGGACCTCCTGCTGACCCAGATCGAGAAGACGATGGGCTTCGAGGTCGGCAAGATCGGCATCGAGGCGCAGATCGAGAACGCGCAGGGCCTGAACAACGTCAACGAGATCGCGACGGCGTCCCAGCGCGTCGAGACGATCATCTTCGGCCCGGCCGACTTCATGGCGTCCATCAACATGAAGTCGCTGGTCGTGGGCGAGCAGCCGCCCGGGTACCCGGCGGACGCCTACCACTACATCCTGATGAAGATCCTGATGGCCGCCCGCGCCAACAACCTCCAGGCGATCGACGGCCCCTACCTGCAGATCCGCAACATCGACGGCTACCGCGAGGTCGCCCAGCGCGCCGCCGCGCTCGGCTTCGACGGCAAGTGGGTGCTGCACCCGGGCCAGGTCGAGGCGTCCAACGAGATCTTCTCGCCCTCGCAGGAGGACTACGACCACGCCGAGCTGATCCTGGACGCGTACGACTACTACACGTCCGAGGCGGGCGGCAAGAAGGGCTCCGCGATGCTCGGCGACGAGATGATCGACGAGGCGAGCCGCAAGATGGCCCTGGTCATCTCCGGCAAGGGCCGGGCCGCCGGCATGCAGCGCACGTCGAAGTTCGAGATCCCGGAGGCCTGAGCGCGATGCAGTTCGGACGCACCTACGAGGAGTTCGAGGTCGGCGCGACGTACAAGCACTGGCCGGGAAAGACGGTCACCGAGTACGACGACCACCTCTTCTGTCTCCTGACGATGAACCACCACCCCCTCCACATGGACACCAACTATGCGGAGAAGACGACGGACTTCGGCAAGAACGTCGTCGTCGGCAACTACATCTACTCGCTGCTGCTCGGCATGAGCGTGCCGGACATCTCCGGCAAGGCCATCGCCAACCTGGAGATCGAGTCGCTCAAGCACGTGGCGCCGACCTTCCACGGCGACACGATCTACGGCCAGACGACGGTGCTGGACAAGTGGCCGTCCAAGTCGAAGAACGACCGCGGCATCGTCTACGTCGAGACCAAGGGCTACAAGCAGGACGGCACGCTGGTCTGCGTGTTCCGCCGCAAGGTGATGGTCCCGACCGAGACGTACATCAAGGAGCGCGGCGGCGAGCAGCCCGGCCGCCCGGAGCTCAAGCAGCAGGAGAAGTAGCCATGGCACGTCTCGCCCGGACCGCCGGTCTCACCGACATCCAGCAGGAGATCCTCTCCACCGTCCGCGACTTCGTGGACAAGGAGATCATCCCGGTCGCCACCGAGCTGGAGCACCGCGACGAGTACCCGCAGCAGATCGTCGACGGCCTCAAGGAACTCGGCCTGTTCGGCCTGATGATCCCGGAGGAGTACGGCGGCCTGGGCGAGTCCCTCCTCACGTACGCCCTGTGCGTCGAGGAGATCGCCCGCGGCTGGATGTCGGTGTCCGGCATCATCAACACGCACTTCATCGTGGCGTACATGCTCAAGCAGCACGGCACGCAGGAGCAGAAGGACCACTTCCTGCCGCGTATGGCGGCCGGCGACATCCGCGGTGCCTTCTCGATGTCGGAGCCGGCCCTGGGCTCCGATGTGTCGGCCATCACCTCGAAGGCGGTGAAGGACGGCGAGGAGTACGTCCTCAACGGCCAGAAGATGTGGCTGACGAACGGCGGAACCTCCTCTTTGGTCGCCGTACTCGTGCGAAGTGACGAAGGACACCCCGAGGGCACAGCCCCCCACAAGTCGATGACGACCTTCCTCGTCGAGAAGGAGCCCGGCTTCGGAGAGGTCCGTCCCGGCCTCACCATCCCCGGCAAGATCGACAAGATGGGCTACAAGGGCGTCGACACGACCGAGCTCATCATGGACGGCCTGCGTATTCCGGCCAATCGTGTGCTCGGCGGCGTCACCGGCCGAGGTTTTTACCAGATGATGGACGGCGTCGAGGTCGGGCGCGTCAATGTGGCGGCGCGTGGCTGTGGCGTCGCTCAGCGTGCCTTCGAGCTCGGCGTCCAGTACGCCCAGCAGCGACACACCTTCGGCAAGCCGATCGCCCAGCACCAGGCCATTCAGTTCAAGCTGGCCGAGATGGGTACCAAGGTCGAGGCCGCCCATGCCATGATGGTGAACGCGGCACGCAAAAAGGACTCCGGGGAACGAAACGACCTTGAGGCTGGGATGGCGAAGTACCTCGCCTCCGAGTACTGCAAGGAGGTCGTGGAGGATGCCTTCCGGATCCACGGCGGCTACGGCTTCTCCAAGGAGTACGAGATCGAGCGCCTCTACCGTGAGGCTCCGATGCTGCTGATCGGTGAAGGAACTGCCGAGATCCAAAAAATGATCATCGGTCGCCGGTTGCTCGAAGAGTATCGCTTCCAGGGCTGAATGTCCGGATACGGGGTGTTTTCTTGGAGAAGAAGATCACACCCCGTCAACACTCTTCAGCCGCCGACTCGGCTTCCTGGCTTGCCCAGTTGTGGCCCGCGACCGGTACGATCCCGGGAAAGCCGCCGTCCCCTGATACCGCGCGGCATCATCCGCTACGAAGGTCATCCATGCCCCACAGCCAAACCTCTGCACCACGCGACAGCCAGGTCGGCGGCGTACGCCTCGCGCGCGGAGCATCGCCGTGGCTTCTCCCGACCGTCGCCACCGCAGCCGTCAGCCTGCTGCGCGCACGCCGCTCCGGCGTCGCCAAGGCCGTCGCCGTGCCCGCCACCGCTCTCGCGGCGGGCATGCTGTGGTTCTTCCGCGACCCCGAGCGCGAGATCGCCCAGGGCCGGGTCATCTCGCCCGCCGACGGTGTGGTGCAGAGCATCATGCCGTGGAAGGACGGCCGCACCCGCGTCGCGATCTTCATGAGCCCGCTGAACGTCCACGTCAACCGTGCGCCGCTCTCCGGCATGGTGACCTCGGTGGAGCACATCCCCGGCGGCTTCGTTCCGGCGTTCAACAAGGAGAGCGAGAACAACGAGCGCGTAGTCTGGCACTTCGACACCGAACTCGGCGACATCGAGATGATCCAGATCGCCGGCGCGGTGGCCCGCCGCATCGTCCCCTACATCCCGCAGGGCACGAAGGTCGAGCAGGGCGACCGTATCGGTCTGATCCGCTTCGGCTCGCGTGTGGACATCTACCTGCCCGAGGGCGTGGAGGTCGCGGTCGAGGTCGGGCAGAAGACCGTGGCTGGGGTGACTCGCATTGACCGTGATTGATCCTGAGACCCAGCCGGGCTGGGTGCCCGAGGCCGACGAGGTCGACGAAGAGGAGGAGATGCCTCTTTCTCTTCGCCTGTCGATAGCGGACACCCTGACGCTCGGCAACGCGACGTGCGGCTTCATGGCGGTGTACTTCACCACCACCGGCATCCTGATCCCGCACCTCACCGGCAGCCAGGAGACCGGCATGGCCCGCCACAGCGCGGCCACGGCGGTCATCCTCATGCTCTGCGCGGCGGTCTTCGACCTGTTCGACGGCCTCGTCGCGCGCAAGCTGCGCTCCTCCCCCATGGGCGCCGAGCTGGACAACCTCTCCGACCTGATCAGCTTCGGCCTCGCGCCGGCGTACTTCGTCCTGGTCTACGGCATGGTCGCCGACGACGCGCACCAGCGGGTGGCGGCGGTCGGCGCGATCGTCGTTCTGCTGGCGGTGGTGCTGAGACTCGCGCGGTTCTCGTGCGTCACCGTGCCGAACGGCATGTTCCAGGGCATGCCGTCGCCGTTCGGGGCGCTGACTGTGGTCTCGATCGTGCTGCTGGAGCTGCCCTTCGTGGCGACGCTGCTGGCGATTCTGGGGACGGCCTGGCTGATGGTGAGCCGGGTCGAGTACCCGAAGCCGCGCGGTCGGCTGGCCGTGGCCATGCTGTCCTGGATCGTCGTGTCGATGGGTCTGCTGGCGGCCTGGGCCTTCGATGCGCCCAGCGGCCAGCTGCTGCTGCAGACCGGGTGTGCGCTTCAGCTGGTGACGGGCGCGGTGATTCCGCTGTTCGCCACGGCTCGGCGGGTGAACAACTTCCGTGACAATCGGCGGGAGGCGCGGGCGGCGCAGCTGCCGTAGCGCTCCGCTGGGTGGGGCCCCGGACCGGGTTCGGTTCGGGGCCCTTCGCATGTGCGGGTTCGGGATCCCAGCTTCTTTCGCCCCGCCGCCCCTACCCGTCCCGTCCCCGGGGGCTGCCGCCCCCGGACCCCCGCTATCGGCCCTGAACGGGCCTCGTCCTCAAACGCCGGAGGGGCTGAAGAACGGAAACGTTCGGGTCAGGTCAGGAAGTCCGTCGCGATCCGTTGTGCCGAGCGTTCCAGGATCGGGCCGGCGTCCGCGATGCACTTCGCCACGTCCGGCTCGATCTCCGTCAGGGGGTACGCGCGTCGGATGCCGGCCCGGCCCAGCGACTCCGGAGCCAGGGCCAGGCGGCCACAGACCGCGACGACCTCCTTGCCGGCGGCGCGGGCGGCGGCGGCGACGCCGGCCGGGGCCTTGCCGTGGAGGGTCTGCTCGTCGAGGGAGCCCTCGCCGGTGATGACGAGGTCGGCACGGTCGAGGGCGGGGGCGAAGCCCAGGACGTCCAGCATGACCTCGATGCCGGGGCGGAACCGGGCGTCGAGGAGCAGGGCGCCGTACCCGATGCCGCCCGCGGCCCCCGCACCCGGCGACGCGGCATGCTCCGCCGCCTTCGGGCCGACCGACTCCTCCAGCACCTTCGCGAAGTGCGCGAGCGCCGCGTCCAGGGTCTCCACGTCGTCCGGCGAGGCCCCCTTCTGCGGGCCGTACACGGCCGGGGCGCCCTTGGGGCCGGTCAGGGGGTTGTCGACGTCGCTGGCGAGGACGAGGTCGATTGAGGCCAGCCTCGGGTCCAGGTCGGAGAGGTCGGCCGTGGCCAGGTCGCCCAGGCCGCCGCCGCCCGGCGGCACCGGCTCCCCGTCCGCGTCCAGGAAGCGGGCGCCCAGCGCGGTCAGCATGCCCGCGCCGCCGTCCGTCGTGGCGCTGCCGCCGACGCCGAAGACGATCGTGCGGGCCCCGGCGTCCAGCGCGGCCCGCAGCAGCTCCCCGGAGCCGTAGGTGGACGCCGTGAGCGGGGCGAAGACGCCTGCGGGCAGCCGCTGGAGGCCGCTCGCCTCTGCCATCTCCACGACCGCGGTGTCGCCGCGCAGCGCGAACGCCGCCGTCACCTCGTGTCCGAGGGGCCCGGCGACACGGACCTCACGCCGCTCGAATCCGGCCGCGACCGCCGCGTCCACGGTCCCGTCGCCGCCGTCGGCCACAGGCATGGCCTCCACCTCGACGTCAGGCACGACCCGGCGCAGGCCGGCCGTCACCCGCTCGGCGACCTGCACGGCCGTCAGCGAGCCCTTGAACTTGTCCGCGGCGATGAGCACGCGCTGTGTCACCTGATTTCCCCTTGCTCTCCGGGCCTCGCGCACGTCAAGGCCAGTCGCGCCGCTGCGACCTTAACCGGAGGAGGCCCATGCCGTCATTCCCTGCCCGGAGCCTGAGAACCCCGAGCGGACGCGCCCGGAATTGGGTAGACCGGTTCTATGACCCCTGTGGGCAGCGAGCCAGAGCTCGCCGACCGCGTCCTCGGGGGCTGGCTGGGCCGGATCGCGGGCAACATGCTCGGCAAGCCGGTCGAGCAGGGCGACCTGTGGACGCGGGACCGTATCGATCAGTATCTGAGGCAGGCCGCCGCCCTGCCCCTCACCGACTATCTCCCGGAGCCGGCCGGCGAGGACGACGGCTTCGAGCTGCGTCCCGAGTGGCGCCAGTGCGTGCGCGGCCGTATCCATGGCAGCTGCCGCGACGACGACGTCGACTACGCCATCCTCGGCCTGGATCTGCTGGAGACCCATGGCTTCGGCTTCAGCACCGAGCAGGTCGGGGAGCTGTGGCTGCTGCGGCTGCCGTATCTGCAGACCTTCACCGCGGAGCGGGCCGCGTACCGCAATCTGGCCAACGGGCTGAAGCCGCCGCTCACCGCCACGTACGACAATCCGTACCAGGAATGGATCGGCGCCCTCATCCGCGCCGACATCTACGGCTGGACCTGTCCGGGCGTCCCGCGCCGTGCCGCGTCCCTGGCCCGGCGGGACGCGGTGCTGTCGCACACCGGCAACGGCGTGTACGGCGCGATGTGGGCGGCGGCGCTGATCGCGGCGGCGTTCAGGGCGGGCACGATCCGTGCGGCGGTCGACGAGGCGCTCGCGGTGATTCCGGCGAGCTGTCGCCTCGCGCGCACCGTGCGCCGGGTCGTCTCGCTGCACGACACCCGGATGACCTGGGAGGACACGCTCACCACGGTCGCCGAGGAGACCGCGGGGCTCGGCTGGATCCACACCATCCCCAACGCGGCCGTGCTCACCGCCGGGCTGCTCTACGGCGACGGCGACTTCACCCGCACCATCACCCTCACCGTCCGCGGCGGGCTCGACACCGACTCCAACGGGGCGACGGCCGGGTCGGTGGCGGGGGTGCTGACCGGCGCGGAGGCGATCCCGGAGCAGTGGACGGGGCCGCTGGAGGACATGGTGCGCAGTGCGGTGTTCGGGTTCGACGGGGCGCGGATCAGCGAGCTGGCGGAGCGGACGGTGCGGCTGGCGGAGACGGGAGCGGAGGCGGAGGGGTAGAGGGCAGGCGCGGGGTGCTTGGCGTGGTGCGCCGGGGTGCCTCCTTGCGCGGGGGCTGTGGCGCCGCGGGGCTGGTTACCCTTCCCCAATGACCACGACGTCAGATTTCGCCACGTACATCGCGGGTCTCCCCCGCGTCCTCTCCGGTGCCGCCGCCCTCTTCCGGGACGCCGAGGGCCGAGTCCTGCTGGTGGAGCCCAACTACCGGGAAGGCTGGGCGCTTCCGGGCGGCACCATCGAGTCCGACGACGGTGAGACACCGCGCCAGGGCGCCCATCGCGAGACGCTGGAGGAGATCGGGCTCGACCGGGTACTTGGTCGGCTGCTCGCGGTGGACTGGGTGTACCGGTCGGGTTGGCCGCCGCTGGTGGCGTATCTGTACGACGGCGGGGTCCTTCAGGAGGACGACTTCAAGGCGATTCGGCTGCAGGAGGAGGAGCTGCTGTCCTGGCGGCTGGTCGAGCGCGACGAGCTCACCACGCTTCTGCCGGGCGCCCTGGGCCGTCGTGTCCTGGCCGCGCTGGACGTTCTCGCGGACGGCGGCGGGACGGTGGAGCTGGAGAATGGGCACCGAGTGAATTCCGAGCCTGCTGAGTCGTAATCACTGCCGGATTACTGTCGGAATCATGAATCGGCTGCCTTGACGCCCTTGCGGCCGGGTCTAATATGACCGTCGCCGATGCACCAGGACCGCGTTCCTCTATCCGGAACGCATGCATTTCGCATTCCTGTCCCGGTGATATCCCGGGATTCTCATTCCGCTACGAGCGGGGGCGTCATGCGCGTAATGATTCAAATGCGGCCCGAGCGCGATGTGGTGGCTGCCGTGGTCGATTCCCGGACTCCCACCCCGCCGGCCGTCGAAGTGGCGGGCGAGGTTCCCGGGCTGATCCTGGATCCGGCGTTCGTGCCGGTTCCGGTGCCCCGGCCGCGGCCCGCGGAGTCCGGCGGCGATCCGCTGTCGCTGGACCAGCCGCTCGTGTTCTCCCTGGCCCCCGAAGACGCGAGTGTGCTGGTCCGCGGGGAGATCCAGGACGACGACCTGGCGGGCCGGCTGGCTCTGCTGTCCGCGGCGCGTCCGGACATCGTCGGCATCTCCTCCGACCCGGTGATCGAGACGACCCCGGTCTGCGGCGGCACTCCCCCCGTCGGCGACTGGAACGACGTCCGGCACAGCGTCACGGACCTCCTCGCCGCCGAGGGTCTCGACGGGCAGGGTGTCGCCCTCGCCGTCGTCGACACCGGAATCAACACCGCCCATGTGAGCCGGGCCCTAGGCGGCCGGGAGGTGTCGCTCAGGGAGGACCTCAGCTGGAAACCCGCCGGGGTCGACGGGGACTTCGGCCGGTTCCCGGTGCACCACGGCACGATGTGCGCCTTCGACGCGCTGATCGTCGCCGAGCGGGCGGACCTGGTCGATGTGCCCGTGCTGCTGTCCCGGCGGCAGGGCGGCACCGCCCTGGACGGCCTGCTGTCCGACGCGGTCGCCGCGTTCGCGCATCTGCGGTCGCTGCTGGAGGCCGTGCCGCGCAAGGACCGCTCCCCGCTCGTCGTCAGCAACAGCTGGGGTTCGTTCAGCCCGGCCTGGGACTTCCCGCCGGGGCATCCGGGCAATTACTCCGACAACCGCGCCCACCCGTTCAACCTGGCCGTCGCCGCGCTGGAAGAGGCCGGTGCCGACATTCTCTTCGCCGCCGGAAACTGCGGACGGGACTGTCCCGACGGCAGGTGCGCCTTCCCGAGCCGGCCGATCACCGGGGCCAATTCGCATCCCCGGGTGCTCTCGGTGGCCGGCGTCGACGTGCACGGCAACCGGGTCGGCTACTCGTCCCAGGGCCCCGGAAGGCTCGCCTCACGCAAGCCGGACCTCGCCACGTACACCCACTTCTCCGGCTCGGGGGCGTTCGGCGCGGGCAGCCCCGACTCGGGCACCTCGGCGGCCTGCCCGGTCGCGGCGGGCGTCGTCGCGGCGGTGCGCACCCGGCTCACGCCCCGGCAGCTGTCCCCCGCCGGGATGCGCACCCTGCTGCGGCGGACCGCCAACGACGCCGGAATCGCCGGCTACGACCATGATTACGGGTACGGCACCATCAGCACAGCGTCGATCGTGGAGGCGCTGCGCCTGCGCGGCAAGAACAGCGGCCGTTCTTAGGAGGCCCATGGCTGCCGACAGCCCCACCGTCCTGATCAGCGTGACGCTCTGGCCGGGCGCCACGCTGCGGGACGCCGTGCGCCGGCTGCGGCTGGCGGAGGACGAGGTGGACACGGCGTACGGCCTGGTCCTCGTCGACCCGGCCCGCCATCTGTACGCCCTGCTGGTCACGCAGAGCGCCGGCGAGCGGCTCCGGGGAATCCCCGGGGCCGGTGGCCCGTACGCCAACCCCCGTATCGAGCCCTTCGGCCCGCCCCGCCCCGAAAACGACAACGACTGACTACCAGGACTGTCCTACGCTCGATGCCATGACCAAGCCGCCCCTCGTCGCGATCCTCAGCGGCGCCGGTATCAGCACGGACTCCGGGATCCCGGACTACCGCGGGCCGAACGGGCTGTGGCGCCGGGATCCGGAGGCCGAGAAGCTCGTGACGTACGAGTACTACATGGGCGACCCGGAGATCCGGCGGCGTTCCTGGCAGCTGCGGCGCAAGAACCGCGCCCTCCGGGCCGAGCCGAACGCCGGGCACCGGGCTGTCGCGGAGCTGGAGCGGTCGGGCGTGCCGGTGCGGGTGATCACGCAGAACGTGGACGGGCTGCACCAGCTCGCCGGGATGCCCGCCCGCAAGGTGCTCGAACTGCACGGCAGCGCACGGAGTGTGCTGTGCACGAAGTGCGATGCGCGCGGGCCGATGGAGGACGCCCTGGCCCGTGTCGAGGCCGGTGAGGCCGATCCGCCGTGTCTGGAGTGCGGCGGGATCCTGAAGTCGGCGACGGTGATGTTCGGCGAGCGCCTCGATCCGTCGGTCCTGGGTGAGGCGGTCGCCATCACCAAGGCCTGCCAGGTCTTCATCGCCGTCGGCACCAGCCTCCAGGTCCAGCCCGCCGCAGGGCTCGCAGGTATCGCCGCCGACCATGGCGCCCGGCTCGTCATCGTCAACGCGGAGCCGACTCCGTACGACGAACTGGCCGACGAAATCGTCCGGGAGCCGATCGGCACGGCCCTGCCGGCGCTGCTCGGTCGCCTCGGGTCGGGGACTCCGAGACAGACCCGCCGGTGAGAAATCAGCTGCGTGCGGCAGGGTGAGCGGATCAGAATCCCTCCCATGACTTCTCGGATCCGCCATGTGACGATCGACTCCGCCGACGCCTACCGCCTCGCCGGCTTCTGGTCCCAGGTGCTCGACCTGCCCGTGCACGAGGACGACAAGCCGGGAGACGAGGATGTGCTGATCGAGGGGGCGGGGCTGTTGTTCGTCACCGTCCCCGAGCCCAAGAGCGTCAAGAACCGTGTGCATCTCGACCTTCAGCCGCAGGACCGCACCCGGGACGAGGAGGTCGAGCGGGTGCTCGCCCTCGGTGCCGCGCTGGTCGACGACCGGCGCCGGCCGGACGGCAGGGGCTGGGTGGTCCTCGCCGATCCGGAGGGCAACGAGTTCTGTGTGGAGCGCGGCGCCGCGGAGCGGGACGGCGGCTGAGGGGCTCAGAACAAGGCCGTTCCGCTCTCGAAGTCCAGCAGGCGCTGTTTGCGGTCCAGTCCGCCGCCGTAGCCGGTGAGGCTGCCGTTGGCGCCGACGACACGGTGGCAGGGGACGATGATGCCGATCGGGTTCTTGCCGTTGGCGAGTCCGACCGCGCGGGAGGCGCCGGAGTTGCCCAGGGCGTCGGCGAGTTCGCCGTAGGAGCGGGTCTCGCCGTACGGGATGCGGCGCAGCTGGTCCCAGACGCGGCGCTGGAACTCGGTGCCGTTGAGGCGCAGTTCGACGGTGAAATCCTTGAGGTCGCCCGCGAAGTAGGCCTCCAGCTCGTCGACGATCGCACCGAAGGGCGTCTCGTCGCGGTCTCCGAAGGTCTCCTCGGGTGGGCGGTGGCGCTGGTCGGTCATGTAGAGGCCGCACAGGACGCCGTCCTCGGCGACGAGGGTGAGCGGGCCGTAGGGGCTGTCGATGACGGTGTGCTGCTTCACTGGATTTCCTTACCTGGATTTCCTTATACGGGAAGGAAGTTGATCGGGTGGCTGTCCGTCGCCCACAGGTACTGGACGGCGTACGCCCGCCAAGGGCGCCAGGCCGCCGCGCGTGAGGTCAGAGCCGCCGGGGTCGACGGCAGGCCCAACTCCTCGGCGGCGCGGCGGATTCCGAGGTCGGTGGGGAGGAAGGCGTCGGGGTCGCCGAGGGCGCGCATGGCGATGACGTCGACCGTCCAGGGGCCGAAGCCCGGCAACTCCAACAGCCGGGCCCGGGTTTCCGGCCAGTCACTGTCCGGGCCCAGGCGCAGCTCACCGTCGGCGAGCCCCCGTACGAGTGTCGTGAACGTCGTGCGGCGGGTGCGGGGCATCGCCAGGGACTCCGGGTCCAGCGAGGCCAGCGCCTCCGGGGACGGGAACAGGTGAGTGAGGCCGCCCTCGGGGTCGTCGACCCGCTCGCCGTGCGCGGTGACGAGGCGGGCCGCGTGGGTGCGGGCCGCCGCCGTGGAGACCTGCTGGCCCAGCACCGCCCGTACGGCGAACTCGGCCTCGTCGACCGTGCGCGGCACCCTGCGGCCGGGCGCCTTGTCGACCAGGGGCGCCAGCAGGGGATCCGTACGCAGCTGGTCGTCGATGGCGACCGGGTCGGCGTCCAGGTCGAGCATCCGGCGGCACCGGCTGATGGCGACCGTCAGGTCTCGCAGGTCACCGAGGGTGAGGCGGCAGGCGATGTGGTCGGGCCGAGGTGTCAGGGACACGATGCCGTGGCCGTACGGCAGCCTCAGCGTGCGCCGGTAGGCGCCGTCCCGCCACTCCTCGACGCCGGGTACGGCGGTCGCCGCGAGGTGGCCGAAGAGGTTGTCGGGGTTGAGGGGGGCGCGGAACGGCAGGCGCAGGGTGAGGGCGCCGGTGGCGCTGCCGGGGTTGCCGCGGGGCGCGCGGGCGCGCAGATCCGTCGGGGCGAGGGCGAAGACCTCGCGGACGGTGTCGTTGAAGGTGCGGATGGAGGCGAAGCCGGCGGCGAAGGCGATGTCCGCCATGGGCAGCGGCGTCGTCTCGATGAGGAGGCGGGCCGCCTGGGCGCGCTGGGCGCGGGCCAGGGCGAGCGGGCCGGCGCCGAGTTCGGCGAGGAGCTGGCGTTCGATCTGCCGGGTGCTGTAGCCGAGCCGGGCGGCGAGGCCGGGTACGCCCTCGCGGTCGACGACTCCGTCGGCGATCAGCCGCATCGCGCGGGCCACGAGGTCGGCGCGCTGGTTCCACTCCGGGGAGCCGGGGCTGGTGTCCGGGCGGCAGCGCTTGCAGGCCCGGAACCCGGCCTGCTGGCAGGCGGCCGCGCTCGGGTGGAACCGCATGTTCTCCGGCTTGGGCGGGACCACCGGGCAGCTGGGCCGGCAGTAGATCCCGGTCGTGACGACCGCCGTGAAGAACCATCCGTCGAAGCGGGCGTCCTTGGACTGGACGGCGCGCACGCAGCGCTCCGTGTCGGTGTGCATCCCCTTCTGCATGCATCCAGCATCGGCCACGGAGGAGAATCGGGGCTGGCGGGAATCCGACATCAACCAGTCCCGCGCCGACCAGGACGCATGAATCATCATTCATGTGTACATGTACGATGGGTAAGATACCCCTCATGGGTCATGGAGCCGTCACCGCCGCGCAGGACGCCCCCGAGCGCGTACGCCTGGACGCGGGCAACGCGGCCAAGGTGGCCACCACCCTCCAGGCCCTGTCCACGCCCTCCCGTCTGCTGATCCTGGCCCGGCTGCGCGAGGGGCCGCTGCCGGCCACGGAGTTGGCGGCCGAGGTCGGCATGGAGCAGTCGGCCTGCTCGCACCAGCTGCGGCTGCTGCGCAATCTCGGGCTGGTGGTGGGCGAGCGGCGCGGCCGTTCCGTGGTGTACGCGCTGCATGACCACCATGTCGCCGAGCTGCTCGACCAGGCCGTGTACCACGTCGAGCATCTGCGGCTGGGCATCAGCGACACGGCCGACTGAGCCGCGTCGCGCTACGACGCGCTGGCGCCCGGAGCCGGTCCGATGCCGCTCAACTGCTGGATGGTGCCGCCCAGTTGCGGCCGGAGACCGTCGAGGAGCGCCGGTTTTCCGCTGACCACCCAGCGGGGGCCGACGAGGTATTTGCCGCCGTAGACGGAGGCCGTGTCCAGCCAGGTGAGCTTGTACTTCTCCTCGGGGAACGTCGTGATGAGGTAGTTGCCCTTCGCGGTGTGGCAGACGCCCTCGCGCAGTTCGTCCGCCTCGGTCCTGATCTTGACCTTGCAGCCGGTCAGGTCGGCGATCACCTCGATCTTCGCCGGTGCCACGACGCCGGCCACGGTGGCGGAGACGTTCGTCGGGCTGCTCTGCGCGGAGGCTCCCTTGTCGTCACCACCACCGCACGCGGTCGCGGTGAGCAGGAGAACCAGCCCGCCGGCTGCGGCGACGAGACCGGTGCTTGCTCTGTTTCCTCGGCTTCCTCGCTGTGACTGCACGAAAAGGGGTACGGATCAAGGCCGGTCGGTGTTCACGCCGGCAGCCAGCGGTCGACGTAGGCCCGCAGCCCGTCCAGTCCGGCGCCGCGTGCGACGTAGCCGAGGTGGCCGTCGGGCCGTACGAGTCCCTGGGCGAGGCCGGGCCAGGGGCTTCGGTCGGCGAGGCGGTGCACGGTGATCAGATCGGTCCGGCCGGTCAGGATCGGGGCGAGTCGCTCGTCCGGCCAGTGGTGCGGCGGGCCGGACAGGAGCAGATGCCAGCCGGGGGCGGCGGTCCGTGCCTGGAGTCCGCGGGGCAGGTCGGGCAGCCGGTCGCCGGCGCGCGGTCCACGGCGTGGCGGTCGGGTGCCGGGCGTCGAGGCGGGGCTGCGGCGGTAGTGGATGCCGAGTTCGGAGACGGCGCGGAACACGCGGCGGCGGGGCGCGGTCGCGTACCGCGCCAGCGGGGCGAGGTGCGGTACGAGGCGGGCGCGGGCGAATCGCAGGACCGGGTGCGGGCTGGTGGCGATGACGAACGCGCGGTCGGTGAAGCGCCGCACGTCACGGCCGACCGGGGCGCGCTCGGCGCCGTACGTCTCCAGCAGTTCCTCGGGCGCGGCGCCCCGGCAGACGAGGGCCAGCTTCCAGCCCAGGTTGAGGGCGTCCTGGATGCCGGTGTTCATGCCCTGGGCGCCGGCCGGGCTGTGGATGTGGGCCGCGTCGCCCGCGAGGAAGAAGGGGCCGGAGCGGTAGCGGGCGGCGCCGCGGTTGTGGAGGCGGAAGTCGGTCATCCAGACGGGATCCCGCAGGACCAGTCCTTCCGCGCCGTACCGTTCGGCGATGTGCCGCAGCAGCGGCAGCGTCACCTTGTCGTCGGGGGCGTCGGAGGGCCGCATCGCGAGCATCCGCCAGGGGGCGGGCGAGCCCAGCGGGAAGAAGAACAGCATGCCGCGACCGGTCATGTACGAGTGCACGGCGTCCGGCTCCAGGCCGTCGACCTCCAGGTCGGCGAGGAGATACGTCTGCGGATAGGCGTAGCCCTCGAAGCCGATGCCCGCCCGGGCGCGCACCGTGCTGTGGGCGCCGTCGCAGCCCACGACATAGCGCGCCGTCACGGTCTCCTCCGTGCCGTCCCGGCCGCGCAGCCGCGCTGCGACATACGGCCCCTGCCGCTCCAGTCCCACGACCTCGGTACCGCGCTCGACGGTCACGTCCCGCGCGGCCAGATGCTCACCGAGCACGCTCTCCGTCTCGGCCTGCGCGAGGAACAGCAGGAAGGGGTACGGGGTGTCAGGGGCGCCGATGTCGAAGAGCGGCACGGACACCGTGCGCCCGCCCAGATGCAGCCGGAGCCCCATCGCCGTGTTGCCCCGCTCCACGAGTTCCCCGCTCACCCCGAACCCGGCGAGCGCCTCCAGCGTGCGGGGCTGGATGCCGAGCGCCCTGGACTCCCGCACCCGGTCCAAGGACCGGTCGACGACCCGGAACCGGGTTCCGTAGGAGCGCAGTTGAGCGGCGAGCGCGAGCCCGGTGGGCCCGGCTCCCACGACCAGCACGTCCAGCGGTGACGTCATGGGTTCAACGGTAGACGGGCCCGGCCGCTCTCCTACCGCCCCTGCACGCTCGTGTCGATCAGCAGCCGGGCCCTGGCGGTGGCGAGCAGTCGCTTCTGGGCCGCCAGCCTCTCTGGGGTGGCGACGGTGTCGAAGAGCAGCTGGTAGACCTGGCCCGCCTTGCCCGCGACGAACACCTCCAGGCGTTTGCGGACCTCCGGGCGATCGGCGTAGTGGTAGTCGATCTCCAGCAGGAGGGCTTCCTTGCCGTTCTGCCGGGTGGGGTGGGTGGCGGCTTTCAGGTCCGCCATGGAGGACTCGGATGTGTCGCGGTACCACTCCAGCTGCCCGGCGACGGCGTCCTTCGGAGTCGGTCCGTAGGACGAGTCACGCTTGAGGCTCATGACGTGCTCCTCGTCCGGGGAACTCCAATTGCTCTGGATGGCACTGTCGCGGTCCTGGGTCCAGTCGTCGGGAAGGGCGAAGGACGCCCTGAGGCGGGGTGCGGCGACAGGACGCCAGCCGCTGGGCAGCGGGAGCGATGGGGACGCTCGCGGTGTGGCCGGCGCGTCCGATACCGCCGCAGCGCCGCCGCCCACGGGCCGCCCCGGCGACGAACCCCCGAGGAGCGGCACTCCGAACACCGCCAGCAGCAGGCCCACGACGGCCGTGGCCGCCGACACCAACGCGGCGATTTCTCCCGCGCTCATGCGCCGCCTCGCAGGCGCCCCGTCCCCCGCACCACTCACCCGGGTCCCCCTCCCCCTGTGCCGCCCGCCTCAAGAGTCTCTCCAGGAAGTCGCGCCAACTCCCGTCAGAATTACGCGAGTTGCGGCCAGATCCGGCCAATGCGAGATGCTGTGCCCGTGACCGACACCTCGCTGCCCGACGTCTGGCAGACCATCGACCGCCTCGCCGCCCGATTCGAAGACCACTCCACGCTCCCTCGCGAGCAGCGGATCCTTCTCCAGCTGCTGAAGATCCAGGAGGAGGCGGGTGAGGTCGCCGAAGCCGTGATCGGCGCCACGGGACAGAACCCCCGCAAGGGCTACTCGCACACCTGGGAGGACGTGGAGTCCGAGATCTGTGACGTCATCGTCACCGGGATGGTCGCGCTGAGGCGCATGAACCCGGAGGCGCCGGATGTGTTCGCGCGGCACATGAGCCGTATCGCCGACCAGGATCTGACCGAGCCGTTGCCGCACCAGGGCCGCGAGTAGTTGCGGGTTCAGGCAAACACGGCCTGCGGACGGTTCGTATAAGCACCTCTTTAGGATTCCAAAAGCTGTGATACGGGGCCAAATCAAGTCGTCTGCAGGCGATGTGAGCGAGCGTCGGACCGCTCGGCGCGTGTGATGCCGGGCCCTTCCCTCCCCCACGTCGAGTGTTTTCGGCCCGGGCTCCGCGGAGCCCGGGCCGTCGCGTCTTGTGAGGGCCCGTCGCCCCCTGCACGATCGGCGTCGCTCGTACACAAGTCCGCTCTCGGAGCGTTTCGCCTGAGGAGGCCACCGTGACGACCGACCGCATCACCCTCAGCCCCGACGCCGCACGGCAACTCGCGACGACCACCAAGACGACCCCGCAGATGCGCGGCATCACCCCGCGCTATCTGCTGCGCGCCCTGCCCTGGGTCGACGTCGAATCGGGGGTCTACCGCGTCAACCGGCGCCGTACCTACGTCCTGGGCGACGACCGCATCAGCACCCACACCGACGACGGGACACCACGCGTCGTCCCGGGCGACTTACGCGAGATCGCCTATCTGCGCGACTCCGAGGACGCGCTGCTGGGCCGGCTGGCCGACTCGTTCACCGAGATGAGCTTCGAGGCCGGGCAGGTGCTGGTCCAGGAGGGCGACGCCGCCGAGCATCTGTGGGTGCTGGTGCGGGGCCGCGCCGAGAAGCGTGCCGCCGGGCGGTACGGCGACGAGGCGCTGATCCAGGTCATCGGCGACGGGCAGTACTTCGACCTGGAGGCGTGGACCAGGGGCGAGCCCATGCCGTACACGGTCAGGGCCGTCACCCCCGGCGTCGCCCTGCGTGCCGAGCGCTCCGCCCTCGCCGGGCTCATGGAGCACGACGCGGCGCTGCGCGGGGCGGTGGAGTCGTACACGGCGGGCGGCATGCCCGCGCCCGGCAGCGAGGCGCCGATCGATCTGAGCGGCGGCCATGTCGGTGAGGTCGATCTGCCGGGCACGTACGTCGACTACGAGGACATGCCGCGCGAGTACCACATGACGCTGGCCCAGACCCGGATGATGGTCCACTCCCGTGTCGCCGACCTCTACAACGGGCCGATGGACCAGACCCGTACCCAGGCCAACCTGACGATCCAGGCCCTGCGTGAGCGGCAGGAGAACCTGATGCTCAACCACCCGGAGTTCGGGCTCCTCCACAGCGTCCCGGCCGGCCAGCGGGTGCAGGCGCGCACCGGCGCCCCGACCCCCGACGACCTGGACGAGCTGCTCGCGCGGGTGTGGAAGCAGCCGGCCTGCTTCGTGGCGCACCCGAGGGCGATCGCCGCGTTCGGACGCGAATGTACGCGGCGGGGCGTGCCCCCGGTCACGGACAGCCGGTTCGGCAGTCCCCTGCTGACCTGGCGGGGCGTGCCGCTGCTGCCGTCCGACAAGGTGCCGTGCCCCACCGGCTCCATGACCGGGACGACAGAGATCCTGCTGATCCGGACCGGCGAGGCCGAGCAGGGCGTGGTCGGCCTGCGGCCGGCGGGTGTGCCGGACGAGGTCGAACCCGGGCTGTCCATGCGGAACATGGGCATGGACGCCAAGGGCATCACGTCGTATCTGATGACGGCCTACTTCAACACGGCCGTGCTGGTGGACGACGCCATCGCCGTACTCCAGAACGTCGAGGTGTCCAAGTACCATGACTACGCCTGACGTCACGGCGCCGCCGCGCCGGTCGGGCGGCTTCACGGCCGAGTCGGTGCGCCATGACTTCCCGATCCTGCACCGGACCGTCAACGGCCATCCCCTCGTCTGGCTCGACAACGCGGCCACCACACAGAAGCCGCGCCAGGTCATCGAGGCGCTCACCGCCTACTACGGCGCCGCCAACTCCAACATCCACCGCGGGGCCCACACCATGGCGCGGGAGGCCACCGAGGCGTACGAGGCGGGCCGGGCCGCAGTCGCCGGGCTGCTGGGTGCCCCGGGCCCGGAGACCGTCGTCTTCGTACGGGGCACCACGGAGGCGATCAACCTCGTCGCGCAGAGCTGGGGCCGGGCCAGCCTCGGGCCCGGGGACGACATCCTGGTGCCGGTCCTGGAGCACCACTCGGACATCGTGCCCTGGCAGATGGTCGCGAAGGAGACCCGGGCTCGGCTGGTGCCGGTCCCGCTCACGCCGGACGGCGCGATCGACCAGGACGCGTACGCGGATCTGCTGTCCGCACGCACCCGGCTCGTCGCGATCAGCCACGCCTCGAACGTCCTGGGCACCGTCCCGCCCGTCAAGGAGATGACGGCACTGGCCCACCGCTACGGCGCCAGAGTGCTGGTGGACGGCGCCCAGGCCGTCGCCCACTTCCCGGTCGATGTGCGGGACCTGGACGCGGACTTCTACGCCTTCTCCGGCCACAAGCTGTTCGCGCCGACCGGCATCGGTGCCCTGTACGCGAAGCCGGAACTCCTCGCGGCCATGGCGCCGTGGCAGGGCGGCGGCAACATGATCGAGTCGGTGGAGTTCGGGGAGACCACATTTGCGGCCGTACCGCATCGGATGGAGGCCGGTACCGGGCACATCTCCGGAGTGGTGGGACTGCTCGCCGCCGTGAACTGGCTGACGTCCCTCGACCGGGGGGCCGTCGCCGCGTACGAGGACGGGCTGATGGCTTATGCGCACGAGGCGCTCGCCGCGGTGCCCGGGCTCGAACTGATCGGCTCGGCGCCGGACCGGATCGCGGTGCTCACCTTCACCCTCGCCGGGCATGACCCGGCGACCGTCGCCGACTGGCTCGACGCCGACGGAATCGCCATCCGCGCCGGGCACCACTGTGCCCAACCGGCCCTGACCCACTACGGGTTGGAGTCGGCGGCCCGCGCCTCTCTCGCCCTGTACAACACGTCCGAGGAGGTGGACCAGCTCGTCGCGTCGCTGTTGAGACTGCAACAGAGCGCCTGACAGCGGGAGTCAGGGCGCACCGGGGTCCGTGCGGTCAGGGGATGGCCGCACGGACCTCGCTGAGTCGCCCCGGGTCAGCGCAGCACCACCGTGCGCCGGCCCTGGACGAACACCCGGCCCTCGCAGTGCCACCGCACCGCCCGGGCGAGGGCCGCCGACTCGGCGTCCCGGCCGATGGCGGCCAGGTCGTCGGGGGTGTGGCTGTGGTCGACGTCGATGACCTCCTGGGCGATGATCGGGCCCTCGTCGAGGTCGGCGGTGACGTAGTGGGCGGTGGCGCCGACGAGTTTGACGCCCCGTTCGTGTGCCTGGTGGTAGGGCTTGGCGCCCTTGAAGCTCGGCAGGAACGAGTGGTGGATGTTGATCGTCCGCCCGGCCAGCCGCCCGCACAGCTCGTCGGAGAGCACCTGCATATAGCGGGCCAGCACGATCAGATCGACGTCGAGCGAGTCGACGAGTTCCAGGAGCCGGGCCTCGGCATCGGGCTTGGTGGCGGCGGTGACCGGCACGTGGAAGAACGGGATGCCGTGCCAGGTGACGAGTGCCTCGTGGTCGCGGTGGTTGGAGACGACGGCGACCACGTCGATGGGCAGATCGCCGCTGCGGGTGCGGTAGAGCAGGTCGTTGAGGCAGTGGCCGTAGCGGGACACCATGATCAGTACGCGTCGGCGGGTACCGGCCGGCTCCAGGTGCCATCGCATGGCGAACGGCGCGGCCACGGCGGCGAATTCACCCCGCAGGGTGTCCTCACCGCCGGGCGCGGTGAACCGTACCCGCATGAAGAAGTGGCCGTCCCTGCGGTCGCCGAACTGGTGGTTGTCGATGATGTCGCTGCCCTGTTCCAGCAGGAACTGCGAGACGGCGGCGACGATGCCGGGCGACTCGGGGCAGTCGAGGGTGAGGACGAACTCCATCACGGCACCTCCGGGCCCCGGTACTCGCTCATCGCGTCGATGAGCCAGCGGGCCAGATAGTCGGCGAACGACGAGCGGGGCAGCAGGCGGTAGGTGGGGGTGTCGTCGACCTGCCACAGGAGTACGGCGACGGGGCCGACGGTGGTCGACACGGCGCGGCCGGGGCCGAAGGCCCTGGGGTGCAGGTCCAGGGGGCAGCCCTTCTCCAGTACCTGCCGGGCGGCCGGGCCGCTCAGTTCCAGCGTGGTGCGGTTGGCGGAGACGTCCACGACCGAGCCCGGTCCGCCGTCGAGGGCCGCCGTCAACTCGGCGTCCGCAGCGGGCCCTTCGGACACCACGAGCCATTCGTCGGGGCCGAGCCACAGGACCGTACGGTCGCCGGACGCGGCGGTACGGCCGCACTCGCCCGGGAGCGGCACGCCCAGGGTCCCGCCGATGCGGCCGGCCGCCTCGGACGCGGGGTCGACACGCAGGTTCAGCATGGTCAGGAACGGGCGCTCGACGAGCGTGACACCACGGGTGCCGGTGACGCCGGCGGCCCGCATCCGCTCCTCCAGGTGTGCCAGCGGGCTTCTGCACAGTACTGCGGGGCCGGTCTCAGCCATCTCGCCTGGTCCCTTCGGGGTCGTAGAGGACGAAGTCGGTCACCTCGACGGGCACCAGGTCGTCGCCCACCGGGGCGAGCAGGGTCTGGCCCTTGCGCGCCTGCCCGTCGGCGACGAGGGCGAGGGCGAAGGGGCGGCCGAGGGCCGGGCTGTGGTAGCTGGAGGTGACGTGGCCGAGCATCGGCACCGGCACGGTCTCCAAGTCGACCTCCGGGGCGACGAGTTGGGTGCCCTCGGGCAGCCGGGTCGTGCGGTCGCTCGGCAGCAGGCCGACGAGCTGCTTGCGGTCGGGGCGGGCTGTGTCGGCGCGGGTGTAGGAGCGCTTGCCGATGAAGTCCTTCTGCTTCGAGACGACCCAGCTCATGCCCGCGTCCTGCGGGGTGACGGTGCCGTCGGTGTCCTGGCCGACGATGATGTAGCCCTTCTCGGCCCGCAGGACGTGCATGGTCTCGGTGCCGTACGGCGTGATGTCGTAGGGCCGCCCGATGGCGTCCACCTCCTCCCAGACGGCGAGGCCGTACCAGGCGGAGACGTTGATCTCGTAGGCGAGTTCGCCGGAGAAGGAGATCCGGCAGATGCGGGCCGGGATGCCGGAGGCGAGGGTGGTCTCGCGGAAGGCCATGAACGGGAAGGCCTCGGCGGACAGGTCGACGTCGGGGGCGAGATGGGCGACGACCTCGCGCGACTTGGGGCCGACGACGGCGATCGTCGCCCACTGCTCGGTCACCGAGGTGCAGTGCACGTCGAGTTCGGGCCACTCGGTCTGGAGCCACTCCTCCAGCCAGTCCAGGACACCCGCGGCGCCGCCGGTCGTGGTGGTCATGAAGTAGCGGTCGTCGTCGAGGCGCAGGGTCACACCGTCGTCGAAGATCATGCCGTCGGGCTTGCACATGACGCCGTAGCGGGCCATGCCGGGCTTCAGCTTCTTGAAGGCGTTGGTGTAGACCCGGTTGAGGAACTCCCCCGCGTCCGCACCCCAGATCTCGATCTTGCCGAGGGTCGAGGCGTCCATGAACGCCACGCCCTCACGCGCCGCCCGGCACTCACGGGCCACGGCCGCGTCCATGTCCTCGCCGGGCCGGGGGTAGTACCAGGGGCGCTTCCACTGGCCGACGTCCTCGAACTCGGCGCCCTGCGCGACATGCCAGCTGTGGATGGCCGTGGTCCGCTCCGGGTCGAACAGCTCGCCGCGCTCCCGCCCGGCGAGCGCGGCGAAGGCGACCGGCGTGTACGGCGCCCGGTAGGCGGTGGTGCCGATCTCGCCCAGCGAGCCCTTGAGGATCTCGGCGATCACACCGATCGCGTTGACCCCGGACGTCTTGCCCTGGTCGTTGGCGGTGCCGAGCGAGGTGTAGCGCTTGACGTGCTCGACGCCGCGCATGCCGGCGTCGGTGGAGCGCAGGACGTCGGCGACGGTGACATCGCGCTGGAGGTCGACGAAGTGGGTGTCCCAGGAGTCGCCGGGCACCAGCCACAGCGCCCGCACCGGACCCGAGCCCCGGGCATCAACGGACGACGGCACGGGCACCGGGAACCCGGCCCCGGTCGCGGCCAGCGCCCCGGCCCGCGCCCCTTCGGCAGCACAGCCGTCGAGGTCGTACGTCCCGCGCGCCGCACCCACGACCTGCTGGTCCCGTACGACGCCGTCGGGCACGAACGCGATCAGGTCCTCGTCCCAGCGCAGCCGCCCCTGCCGCTGGCTGTGCAGATGGACGACGGGACTCCAGCCGCCGGATACGGCGAGCAGGTCACAGTCGAACGACTGCGGCGGACCGTCCACGTCGAGCGACCGGACCGTGACGCCGGTGAGCCGCCCGTCGCCCGCGGTGTCGCTCACCGCGCTCCCGGTCAGCACCCGCACCCCGGTCGTGCGGGCGACCTCGGCGGCCCGCGCGGACAGTTCGGGGCGCGCGTCCACGACGGCCGCGATGTCGATCTCCGCGGCGTGCAGGGCGGTGACCGTGTCGTACGCGCTGTCGTTGGTGGTGCTCACCACGGCCCGCGAACCGGGGGCCACCGCGTACCGTTCGAGGTAGGTGCGCACGGCCCCGGCGAGCATCACTCCGGGGCGGTCGTTCCCGGCAAACACCAGCGGGCGTTCGTGGGCGCCGGTCGCCAGGATCACCTGACGGGCGCGGATGTGCCACAGCCGCTGCCGCGAGACGCCGGCCGGGGCGTCGGCTCCGAGGTGGTCGGTGCGCCGTTGCAGCGCCAGCACATAGTTGTCGTCGTACGACCCGAAGGCCGTGGTCCGCCGCAGTACGACGGCCTCGGGCGCGGCGTCGAGCACCGCGCGCAGTTCGGCGGCGCGCTCCCAGTCGGTGGGCTCGGGCTGTTCGTCGACGAGGATCACCCGGGCGCCGGAGGCGGCGGCAGCGGCGGCGGCCGAGAGCCCGGCGGGTCCGGCGCCGACGACGAGGACGTCGGTGTGGACGTACTTCTTGTCGTAGACGGCAGGATCAGGGGTGGGGTCGAGGTGGCCCATGCCGGAGAGGGTGGTGGCGGACAGGCCGTCGTAGAGCTCCAGGGTCGTGGCCGGGAGCATGCCCTCGGAGCACGAACCGTCGATCTGCACCAGGGCGTTGGGCTCCTCGACGCCCGCGGCGACGACGCCACGCGGCCGGCCGTGGTAGAGCGACGGGGCGACCTCGACGACGCCGTTCGCCAGCATCGCGGAGGCGAGGGTGTCGCCTGGGTGCCCGGTCAGCTCCCGTCCGTCGACGGTGAACCGCAGCAGGGCGGTGCGGTCGATACGGCCGCCCCTGGGGAGCCGGAAGTGCTGGTCGGTCATCGGTTCCCTCCGGGGCGTGGCTCGTCGAGCCGGTAGGAGGCGAGCACCTCGTGGGTGGCGGTGTCGCGCAGAACGTTGAACCAGCGGCGGCAGCCGATGCTGTGCATCCACCGCTCGGCGAAGGGGCCCCTGGGGTTGTCGCGGTAGAAGACGTACTCGGCCCACTGCTCGTCGGTGAGGTCGGCCGGGGTCTCGGGGTAGGGGACATGGGCCTGTCCGCCGTAGTGGTACTCGGTCTCGTCGCGAGGACCGCACCAGGGACAACTGATCAGCAGCACGGTGTCCTCCTCAGTGGGCCACGGCGGCGGCGCCGTGTTCGTCGATCAACGCGCCCGTCCGGAAACGGTCGAGGGCGAAGGGGGCGTTCAGCGGATGCGGCTCGCCCGTGGCGATGGTGTGCGCGAAGGTCCAGCCGGCGGCGGGGGTGGCCTTGAAACCGCCGGTGCCCCAGCCGCAGTCGACGTAGAGGTTCTCGACCGGGGTGGCACCGATGATCGGGGACGCGTCCGGAGTGACGTCGACGATGCCGCCCCAGGTGCGCAGCACATGCGCCCGCGCGAATACCGGGAACAGCTCGACGGCGGCGGCCATCTGCCGCTCGATGATGTGGAAGGAGCCGCGCTGCCCGTAGCCGTTGTAGGAGTCGACGCCCGCGCCCATCACCAGCTCGCCCTTGTGGGCCTGGGAGACATAGACGTGCACGTGGTTCGACATGACGACGGTGGGGTGGACGGGTTCGTGCAGTTCGGACACCAGCGCCTGGAGCGGATACGACTGCACCGGCAGCCGTACGCCCGCCCGCTCGGCCAGCACGCTGCTGTGCCCGGAGGCGGCGAGCCCGACCCGGCCGGCGTGGATACGGCCCCGGTTGGTGTCGACGCCCACGACCCGGTCGCCGTCCTTGAGGAAGCCGGTGACCTCGCAGCCCTGGATCAGATCGACGCCCAGCTCATCCGCCCGCCGGGCCAGCGCCCAGGCGACGTGGTCGTGCTTGGCGATGCCGGCCCGGGGCTGGAAGGTGCCGCCGAGCACCGGATAGCGGGTGCGGGACGAGACGTTGAGGATGGGGCAGACCTTGGCGATCTCGTCCGGCTCCAGCCACTCGGCGTCGACGCCGTTGAGCCGGTTGGCGTTGACGCGGCGCATGCCCTCGCGGACGTCCTGGAGGGTGTGGGCGAGGTTGAGGACACCGCGCTGGCTGAAGAGGAAGTCGTAGTCCAGCTCCTCGGGGAGCCGCTCCCACAGCTTGAGGGCGTGTTCGTAGATCGCCGCGCTCTCGTCCCAGAGGTAGTTGGAGCGGATGATCGTGGTGTTGCGCGCCATGTTGCCGCCGGCCAGCCAGCCCTTCTCCAGGACGGCGACATTGGTGATGCCGTGGTTCTTGGCGAGGTAGTAGGCGGTGGCGAGGCCGTGGCCGCCCGCGCCGACGATGACGACGTCGTACGAGGAGCGCGGCTCGGGGTTGCGCCAGAGGAAGTCGGGGTGCTCGGGCAGCGCCTCGGCGGTCATGCCGCGCCTCCGTTCAGGTGCGGGTAGAGCGGGAAGGCGGAGGCCAACTTCGCGACGCGGGCGCGCAGTTCGCCGTCGGGCCGTTCGCCCTTCAGGGTCTCGGCGATCACGTCGGCGACCTCGCGGAACTCCGTGTCGCCGAAGCCCCGGGTGGCCAGGGCGGGCGTACCGATGCGCAGGCCCGACGACACCATCGGCGGGCGCGGGTCGAACGGCACAGCGTTGCGGTTGACGGTGATGCCGACGCGGTGCAGCCGGTCCTCGGCCTGCTTCCCGTCGAGTTCGGAACGGCGCAGGTCGACCAGGACCAGATGGACCTCGGTGCCACCGGTCAGGACGGTGATACCGGTCTCGGCGACATCGTCGGCCAGCAGCCGCCCGGCGAGGATGCGGGCGCCGTGCAGGGTGCGCTGCTGGCGCTCCCTGAACTCCTGCCCCGCCGCCACCTTGAAGGCCACGGCCTTGGCGGCGATGACATGCTCCAGCGGACCGCCCTGCTGCCCCGGGAAGACCGCCGAATTGATCTTCTTGGCGAGGTCGGCACGGCTGAGGATGACACCACCGCGCGGCCCGCCGAGGGTCTTGTGCGTGGTGGTCGTGACGACATCGGCGTAGGGCACGGGGCTGGGGTGGAGCCCCGCGGCCACCAGCCCCGCGAAGTGCGCCATGTCCACCAGCAGATACGCGCCGACCGCGTCCGCGATCCGGCGGAACGCGGCGAAGTCCAGCCGCCGGGGGTAGGCCGACCAGCCGGCGACGATCATCTTCGGCCGGTGGGCGAGGGCGAGCTGCTCGACCTCGTCCATGTCGATGCGCATGTCGGACTCGCGGACGTGGTACGGCACGACGTTGTACAGCTTGCCGCTGTAGTTGAGCCGCATGCCGTGGGTCAGATGACCGCCGTGCGCGAGGTCGAGACCGAGGATCGTGTCGCCGGGCTGGAGCAGCGCGAACATCGCCGCCGCGTTGGCCTGGGCGCCCGAGTGAGGCTGCACGTTCGCGGCCTCGACGCCGAAGAGTTCCTTCACCCGCGCGATGGCCAACTGCTCGACGACGTCCACGTGTTCGCAGCCGCCGTAGTAGCGCCGACCGGGGTAACCCTCGGCGTACTTGTTGGT
This sequence comes from Streptomyces lanatus, assembly GCF_014655715.1. GTDB lineage: Bacteria > Actinomycetota > Actinomycetes > Streptomycetales > Streptomycetaceae > Streptomyces > Streptomyces lanatus. The sequence continues at coordinate 605,397 of NZ_BNBM01000001.1, forward strand.
CAGCACCGAGCCCTGGGCCTCCATGACGGCGGCCGGGGCGAAGTTCTCCGAGGCGATCATCTCGAGCGTGGACTGCTGGCGACGCAGCTCGTCCGCCACCGCGGCAGCGACGTCCGGGTCGAGCTCGCCGAGCGGGGCCGAGAGCGAAGAGGGGGTGAGTGTGCTGGTCGACGGGCTGGTTGCCATGGGTGCACCATCCTGGGGGCCAACTAATGCGCAACTGATATATCAAACTTTGCGACACGGTATGGGAGGTCGGGCGGACGGGTCAAGGGGGCGCCCGTGCAGTGGACGGGGATCGAGCCCGGGGACTAGGGGCTGTCCCTCGCCGGAGGCGTCTGTCGCGCCATCCGCGACGGGCTCCGGTGCGGCACCTTCGGCTGAGGGCTGGGGCGAGGGTCTCGGAGTTGGCGGGCGGCTGGGGCGGTGGCCCTCTGGGCCGGCGAGCGTCTGAGCCGCCAACCTTGCCAGGTCAGGGTTCCAAGCCAGCGGCCCTCAGAGCCAACAGACGCCTGGATCGGCCGGCATCCCCGGCGACAGGCTGCCGAGGCAGCGGCGCTCTGAGCCCACGACCCTCGGGCCGGACGCCGTCCTCAGCCCTCCCGGCATCCCAGCCCCGCCCCCCCCCAGAACCCCCCGCTCAGTGCCCCCCATCCCGCGACTCCCCCGGCCGCAGCCGGGGCCTCCCCGCCAGGGTGGTCCACAGGTGGGGGGCCACGTCGTCCTCGGGGAGTTGGGCAATCATGTAGCGCACGCAGCGTTCGATCTTGACGCGCCAGAGGCGGGCGGCCTCGTTGCCGTCGGCGTCCTGGAGGGCGTCGTAGACGGCCGTGTCCTCGTTGGTGATGGTTTCGAAGGCCTGGCTGTAGTCCATGTCCAGCAGGGCGACGAACATCCGCAGCCGGGCGGTGAGGCGTTCGAAGGTGACAGCGGCTTGGGGGAGGTCGGCGATTCGGGCGAGGGCGTCCTGGAAACGTAGGTCGACCTCGCGGATCCCGACGTAGTCCCGGGCACGGGCGGCGGCGCGGACCTCCGCCAGTGCCGCTGAGGCCGGAGCGAGCCGGTCGGGGCCGAGCATGGCGACCCGGCGGATGAGCAGCGCGCCGAGGCTGGCGCGCAGGGCGTACAGGTCGAGGACGTCCTTCGCCGTGAGCGACGGGACGGCGGTCGCGCCGCCCGGGAGCAGATCGAGCATGCCCTCCTCGGCGAGCGTCTGCAGTCCGGCGCGGACGACCCGGCGGGAGAGCCCCAGCCCTGCGGCGAGCGGTGTCTCCCGGACGCGGTCACCGGGCCGGTGGCCCCCGGCGAGCACGGCGTCGCGCAGTAGGCCGACGACGGGGTCGGTGGTGTCGGGGGCGCCCGGCGGACCATCGTGGGGGATCCCGGTCGCGTCGGCGAGTGCGCGCCCGTCGCGAGCGTTCGAGTCATCGTCACGGCCGCAGTTGGCCGGGATGTCGTACGCCGGACGCGGCCCGGCGACCCGGGTGAAGGGGGCCGCGGACCGGGTCCAGGTCGTGGACCAGGTGAGCAGGGCGTCACGGAGGCGGTGCGGGTCGGGTGCGGCGTCGGCGGCGGCCTGGGCGTCGGCGGCGAGCAGGCGCCGGGTCTCGTCGGCCCACTCCGCCGGGCCCGGCGTGTGATGCCAGCGCGTACGCGGGACGGCCGGAGCCGGTGCCGGAATGCCGTGTGCCAGCAGGTGTACAGCCGCTCCGGGGCCCGCCGTCGAACGCACCTGCCGGAGAAACGCGCCCAGGTCGCCGGAGCCCGGCGCGTCCGTGCCGAGAGTGCCGGATCGTTGCCCATCGCCGCGCAGAGCCGCGAAAGCGCAGGCCACGGCCAAGACGTGCGGCGCCTCCAGGTCATGGCCGAAGAGCCGGCCCGCCCCGGTCGCCACGGCGGTGCGCCCCGCCCGGGCCGTCACCGCCAGCACGCACACCGGTGGGGCGATGAACAGGCCGACCACGTCCTCGGTGTGCTCGGGCAGGGACCAGGCCTCGCGCGGCCCGGCGGTGGCGCGCGCTCCCGGCCGGATGCGGTAGGTCCGCCAGATCCGGTTCACGGTGCTCTGGCTCAGCCCGGTCTCGGCGGCCATGGAACGGCTCGACCAGGTCTTCCGCACACCGGGCGGTGGCGGGGTGAGGGTGCGCAGCAGGGCGTGCGCCACGGTGTCGTCGTCGGCCGTGGGGGGCCGTCCGGCACGGGGCTGCTCGTCCAGGCCGGCCAGCCGCTCGGCGACGAAGCGGGCGCGCCACTTGGCGACCATGTCGCGGGAGATGCCCAGGCGCCTGGCCACATCGGAGTTCGTGGGCTCCTCCTCGCAGGCCAGCACGATCCGCGCCCGCAGGGCCCGCGCCTGGGCGCAGGTGCGGCTGCGGGTCCACGTCAGCAGCGTGGCCCGCTCGTCCTCGGTGAGGACCACGGCGTTGCGGGGGCGACCGGCCATGGCGGCAAACGTAGCCGAACTTCTGACTCGGAAACAGCCCCGCGCACCGTCCGGCGACCGGGGCATTGTTGGCCCCCTCCGGCCTTCACATACTTCGTTGCCATCCGGTGGCCACACCGCCGGCGTCCCCATGACACCGCGAGTTCGCCGCGATCCCGAGCCGACACCCATGCCGGGCGGCACTCGCCGTCGGAACCGCACATCAACCCCGACCAGGCCTGGACCTACCCTCGCACGGGCAAGTCCGGGAACCGCTCCCGGAGGCTGTGATGACCGTAAACGCAGGAAACAGACTGGATGACGCGCCCCTGTCGCGCTTCCACAAGAAACTCGCGCTGTACTCCTCCGGGGGCCCGTTCCTCGACGGCTACGTCCTGAGCATCATCGGCGTCGCCATGACGCAGATCTCGCCGCAGCTGAACCTGTCCGACTCCGCCGAGGGCCTGATCGGCGCGTCCGCGCTCATCGGTATCTTCCTCGGCGCGTTCGCCGGCGGCTGGCTGACCGACAAGTTCGGCCGGCAGCTCCTCTACACCATCGACCTGATCGCCATCATCGTCTGCTCGGTCGCCCAGTTCTGGGCCGACGACCCGGTGTGGCTGTTCGTCCTGCGGCTGCTGATCGGCATGGCGGTCGGCGCGGACTATCCCATCGCCACCTCACTGCTGGCCGAGTTCACCCCGCGCCGGTACCGCGGACCGCTGCTGGGCGGCCTGGTCGTCATGTGGTTCGTCGGCGCCGCGGTGGCGTACATCGTCGGCGAGATCCTGCTCAACGTCGGTGACGACGGCTGGCGATGGATGCTCGCCAGCGCCACCCTGCCCGCCACGATCATCGTGCTGCTGCGCCACGGCACACCCGAGTCCCCGCGCTGGCTGGCCAACAAGGGCCGCACCGAAGACGCCAACGCCGTCCTCCAGAAGGTCTACGGCCCCGACGTGACGGTAGCCGACATGCCGGACGAGGCGGAGGAGCGCGAGAACGTCGACATCAAGGCGATCCTGCGGTCCGGGTACGGCGGCCGGATGCTCTACATCTCCGTCTTCTGGACCTGTTCGATCGTGCCGCTCTTCGCCATCTACGCCTTCGGCCCGAAGATCCTGGACGCGCTGAAGCTGGAGGGCGGCCTGGCCAACATCGGCGAGGCCATGATCACGGTGATGTTCCTCATCGGCTGTGTGGTCGCCCTGTTCGGCGTGAACAAGATGGGCCGGCGTCCGCTGGTCATCCACAGCTTCCTCTGGTCGGGCCTCGCCCTGCTGCTGCTCGGCATCTTCCCCGACGCCCCGTCCGGCGTGATCATGACGCTGTTCGCCCTGTACGCGGTCATCATCGGCGGCACCCAGATCCTCCAGTGGATCTACCCGAACGAACTGTTCCCGACCGAGGTGCGCGGCTCCGCCGTGGGCCTCGCCTCCTCGGCCAGCCGTATCGGCGCCGCCGTGGGCACCTATCTCGTGCCCATGGCCCTGACCGGCTGGGGCGTCGGCGGCACCATGCTCGCGGCCGCCGCGATCAGCCTCCTCGGCGCCGTCGTCTCCGTCTTCTGGGCGCCGGAGACCCGCGGCATGGCCCTGCACGAGGCCGCCGCGCTGACCCCGGCCGTCCGCAAGGAGCCGACGAGCCGCCCGGCCGAGGTCTGACCATCCACAGCACGCACACCCTCGGCGGGGCTCCCCGCCCCGCCGAGCACCACACCCGTGAATCCGCAGGAGGGCATCGATGAAAGACGTGGTGATCGTGGGAGGCGGTATCGCGGGACTGTCCGCGGGCTGGCGACTGCGGCACTGGGACACGCTCCTGCTGGAGTCCGAGTCGCGGGTCGGCGGCCGTATCCGCTCGGAGCGCCGCGGACCGTACTGGCTCAACTGGGGCGGCCACGTCTACGCCGGCGGCGACTCGGCGACGTCGTGGCTGCTGAACAGCACCGGCGTCGACGCGGCACCGGTGCCCGGCTCGCTGGCCGGGCTGTCCATGAACGGCAGGCTGCTGCTCAAGGGCCGGGTGGAGAGCTACCCGTTCCGTATCCCGATGTCGACGCAGGCGCGGGTGGGCATGGTCAAGGCGGGCGCCAAGGTCGCGCTGCACGTGGCGCGTTACGCCCGGATCGTGCAGCGGCGGCGCGGCGAGTCCGAGGCCCAACGCCAGCAGCGGATCTACGACTTCATGAACGACCGTTCCTTCAAGGACTTCATCGGCGATCTGCCCGAGGACGCCGAGGCCCTGTTCAAGCCCACGGTCACCCGTTCCTCCGCCGACATCGACCAGCTCTCGGCCGGCGCGGGCGTCGGCTACTTCAGCCTGGTGTGGAACATCGGGGCGGGACTCTCGCAGAGCATCCTCGGCGGCCCCTCCACCCTCACCGAGAGCATCGCCGCGGCGCTGGCGTACCGGGTGCGGCTCGACGCGACCGTCGACGAGATCGTCCAGAAGAAGGACCGCGTCGTCGTCCGCTACCGGCAGGGCGGCGTCGAGCGGGAGGTCGAGGCACGCTACGTCGTGCTCGCCACCCCGGCCACGGTGAGCCACCGGATCGCGGTGGATCTCGACCGCGACGTCCGCGAGGCCCTGTCGAAGATCGTGTACGGCCCCTATGTGAGCGCCGCGTTCCTCAGCGACGAGACCGGCCGTCAGGTCTGGGACGGCGCCTACGGCATCGCCGCGCCGAAGCGGTCGTTCGCCGTGGCGCTGAACATGTCGAACGTCGTGCACGGCTATGCGCGGGAGCGGCGGCCCGGCAGCAGCTTCATGACCTTCTCGCCGGGCGGTCTGGCGCGCGAGCTGCTGGAGCACGACGACGACAAGATCCGCCGGATCCACCTGGACGACCTGGACCAGGTCCTGCCCGGTTTCGCCGACCATGTCGTCGAGGCCGAGGTGCAGCGCTGGCCCACGGGTGCGCCGTACTGCTTCCCCGGTCGCGGCAGGCTCCAGCAGACGCTGACCCGGCGCAGTGGCCGGGTGCTCCTGGCCGGTGACTATCTCGGCACCCTCTACACCGAGACCGCGATCCAGACCGGTCTGTCGGCCGCGCAGGAGGCCCGGAGCCTGCTGGCGAGCGAACGGCAGTGCGCGCGGCGCGACTTGACGCCGGTGGCCCCGTAATCCCGTATCCGCCGCCTCCCTGTTCACCCTTCGCAGCTTCACCTGAGGAGATTCATCCATGTCGGCACAGCTGAGCGGTGTCCTGACCGCCCTCGCCACCCCGTTCGCCCCGGACGGGGAGATCGACGAGAAGACACTGCGCCGCCTGGTCGACCGCAGCATCGACGGCGGGGTGGACGGCGTCGTCGCCTGTGGCTCCACCGGCGAGTTCGCGGCGATGAGCGCGGCGGAACGGCGCCATCTGATCGAGACCGTCATCGACCAGACGGCCGGCCGGGTGCCGGTCGTCGCCCAGACCGGTGCGCTCAGCACCCGGGAGGCGGTCGAACTCTCCCGGCACGCGCAGGCCGCCGGGGCCTCCGTACTGATGGTGGTGGCGCCGTACTACGAGCCGCTCACGCTCGACGAGACGCTGCGCTATCTGCGGACCGTCGCCGATGCCGTGGACATCCCGATCATGCTGTACAACCTGCCGGGGGCGACCGGCGTCAACCTCTCCCCCGACACCGTCGGCGCACTCACCCGCGAGGTCGAGAACATCCGGTACATCAAGGACACCAGTGCCGACATGGCGCAGGCCGGGCAGCTGATCCACCGTCACGGCGATGTCATCTCCACGTTCGTCGGCTGGGACAGCCTCCTGTTGCAGGCGGTCTCCGAGGGTGCCGCCGGTGTCATGGCGGGGACCGCGAATGTGATGCCCGCCGAACTCGTCTCGATCCACCGCGCGTTGCGCGCCGACGAACTGGACCGTGCGCGGGCCGAGTGGGCGCGGATCTATCCGCTGATGGACGCGATCATGTCCGCCCCGTTCATCCCGGCGGTCAAGGCGGCCCTGGACGCGGCCGGATTCCCGGTCGGCGGTCCCCGTGAGCCGCTGCTCGGCCTCGACGCCACGACGAACGCCAGGATCTCCGCGCTGGTCCAGGCCCTGCGGCCGTGACGTCACCCACCGAGCGAGACCCGAACCCGCCTGTCCCCTCCCACCCGACCACACCCAGGGAGTCGCTGATCATGACCACCTCCACTACGGCTTCGGTTCGCCGCGCGGTGGACGCACCGCCCTTGATCACGGCGGCCGACCTCCCCCCGCTGCGGCAGTTCATCGACGGCGAGTTCGTCGACGGAGCGTCCGAGCGCCTCATCGATGTGATCGACCCGAGCTCCGAGGACGTCGTCGCCCGGATCCCGGAGGGGACCGTCGAGGAGGTGGACCGGGCGGTCGTCGCCGCCGTGGCGGCCAAGGAGCAGTGGGCACGGCGGGTCCCCAAGGAGCGTTCCGAGATCCTTCACTCGATCGCCGACCGGGTGGCCGGGAACACCGAGTTGCTGGCCAGGCTGGAGTCGGCGAACACGGGCAAGCCGCTCGCGGTCTCCCGGGACGACATCGGCCAGACCGTCGACACGTTCCGCTTCATGGCCGGGGCGGTGCGCGCGGCCACCTCCCTGGCCGCCGGCGACTACGCCGAGGACCACCTCTCGGTCGTCCTGCGCGAACCCCTCGGCGCGATCGGTGTGGTCACCCCCTGGAACTACCCCCTGCTCATGGCGGCGTGGAAGATCGCACCCATCCTCGCGGCCGGCAACACCGTGGTCCTCAAGCCGTCCGAGCAGACCCCGCTGACGACGCTGAAGTTCGCCGAGCTGGTCGCCGATCTGCTGCCGCCCGGCGTGCTGAACGTGGTCAATGGATACGGCCCCGTCGTCGGCGCCCGGCTCGCCGAGCACCCGGACCTCGACATGATCGCCCTGACCGGTTCGGTCGCCAGCGGCCGTGCCGTCGCCCGGGCCGCCGCCGACACACTCAAGCGGGTCCACCTCGAACTCGGCGGCAAGGCCCCGGTCGTCGTCTTCCCGGACGCCGATCTGACGGCCGCCGCGCAGGCGCTGCGGGTGGCCGGGTTCTGGAACTCGGGCCAGGAGTGCGGCGCGGCGTGCCGCGTCCTCGTCCATGAGTCGGTCGCCGGGGAGTTCGTCGAGCAACTCGCGTGTGAGGTGGGCGAGTTGGTGGTCGGCGAGCCGCTCGCCGGTGATGACGTCGAGGTCGGGCCCATGGTCTCCAAGGCCCACTTCGAGCGGGTCACCGGGTACCTGGAGCGGGCGCGGAAGGAGGGGATCCGCGCGGCCACGGGAGGCGGACCCATCGACGGACCGGGCTACTTCGTGGCCCCGACCGTCCTGACCGACGTACCCGAGGGAGCCGAGGCCGCCCGCGAGGAGATCTTCGGCCCGGTCGTCACCGTCGAGACCTTCACCGACGAGGACGAGGCGGTACGCCGCGCCAACGACGTCCCCTTCGGCCTCTCGGCATCCGTGTGGACGGAGAACGCGCGCCGCAGCCACGCCGTCGCCGCACGCCTCGACTTCGGAACCGTCTGGGTCAACTCCCATCTGGTGCTGGCCAGCGAGGTCCCCTGGGGCGGCTTCAAGGGATCCGGCTACGGCCGGGACCTGTCGATCTACGCGCTGGACGACTACTCCCGCACCAAGCACGTCATGCACAACCACGCCCGCTGACCATCCGTCAAACACCCGCTGATGATTGATCGTGCTCGGAACAGCATCTCTACGAGCACATATTGACATGACACTTCACAGCCTCCAGAGTCGTGCCCCGAAAGTCACCACAGTCACGACAGTGCACCGGCAGTGATGCAAGCCACCCCACCGAGGAGTGTTGCCGTCATGTCCGAAACACCCGCTGTCTCACGCCGACTGCTTCTGGGCGGTGCCATGGCCACCGGCGCGCTCGCGGCCGGGATGACCGCCACGGCGCCGGCCGCGACCGCCGCGACCGGGCCGGCGCCACGCCGCCGGCCCGGTCAGAAGTCGATGATCGGCGTGCCCTTCGAGGTCCACAGAACCGTCCGAGTCGCCGTCATCGGGCTCGGCAACCGCGGCGGCGGCATGGTGATGAGCTGGGCGGCCGTCCCCGGCTGCACCGTGACCGCCGTCTGCGACATCCGCGCCGACCGCGCCCGCAGCGCCGCCGACCGGCTGGTGAGCAAGGGCGAGCCCCGCCCCGCCGAGTACGGCGGTTCGGCCGACGCCTACGCGCGGATGCTCCGGCGCGACGACATCGACCTGGTGTATGTGGCCACGCCGTGGGAGTTCCACTACGAGCACGGCAGAGCGGCGCTGCTGAGCGGCCGCCACGCGGTGGTGGAGCTCCCCGTCGCGACCGAACTGCGCCAGCTGTGGGACCTGGTCGACACCTCCGAGCGCACCCGCAGACACCTGCTGCTCGCCGAGAACTGCAGCTACGGCCGCAATGAACTCGCGATGCTCAGGATGGCCCACGCCGGTGTGTTCGGAGAGATCACCAACGGCCATGGCGGCTACCTCCACGACCTGCGTGAACTCCTCTTCTCCGACACGTACTACACCGACTCCTGGCGGCGGCTGTGGCACACCCGCAGCACCGCGTCCCTCTACCCCATGCACGGGCTGGCCCCGATCGCGGCGGCCATGGACATCAACCGCGGCGACCGTATGACCACCCTGCGCGCCACCGCGACCGCGCCGAAGGGGCTCGCCGACTACCGCGAGCGCAACATCCCCCGGGACCATCCGTCCTGGAAGGAGACGTACATCAACGGCGACCTGGTCACCTGTCTCATCGAGACCGAGCGAGGCCGGGTCATCCGGGCCGAGCACGACGTGAGTTCGCCCCGCCCGTACAGCAGGATCAACACGCTCGCCGGGAGCCGCGGGATCGTCGAGGACTACGCCGGGCCCGCCCCGACCGGCGCGCGCGTCTATCTCGAACCGGACCACGCCGGCCACACCTGGCGCGACTTCGCCGACTACGGCAAGGAGTACGACCACTGGCTGTGGCGGAAGGTCGGCGACGACGCCGCGAACAACGGCGGGCACGGCGGTATGGACTACGTCCTGCAGTGGCGCACCGTCCAACTGATGCGCGCTGGTCTCGTGCCCGACATCGACGTCTACGACTCGGCCGCCTGGTGCTCCGCGGTCCCGCTGAGCGCGGCGTCCCTGGCGAGGGACGGCCGCCCGGTCGAGATCCCGGACTTCACGCGGGGCGCCTGGTCCGCCCGGCGCCCGGGGCTCGACTCCAGCCCGACCGACATGCCGCCCGTGCGCTGAGCCGCTCGCCGAGCACATTTGCCGATACCGCAAGAGGGCGTGCGGGCCGTGCGGTGGCTGGCGAGACTGAGTGCTGACCGACGCCGGCAGCCGCAAGGGGAGACCACCGTGTCCAGCACCACGCGCCGCACCCGCCGCACCCGTCACCGCGACACCCCGCCGCCCCGGACCGGCGGCAGCGAGCGCGAGGTCCTTCGCGGCTTCCTCGACTACCTCCGGACGTCGATGGCCGCGAAGGTCGACGGCGCACCGGAGCCACGGGTACGGACCGCCGAGGTGCCGTCGGGCACGAACCTGCTCGGTCTGCTCAACCATCTGACGTACGTGGAGCGTTCGATCTTCCTCGGGGAGGAGGTCACCGACTGGAAGGCGACCTTCGAGGCCGCGCCGGCCGACAGCGTGGCCGATGTCGTGACCCGCTACCGCGATGCGGTCCAGCGTGCCAACGAACTGCTCGACGGATGCACCGATCTCGGCGCCCCGGTCCCCCGGCCGAGGCCGGGCCGCCCCGCCCCCAGCGTCCGCTGGGCAGTCACCCACATGATCGAGGAGACCGGCCGGCACGCGGGCCACGCGGACATCCTCCGGGAACTGATCGACGGCTCGACGGGCCGCTGACCTGAGCGGCCGCCGCGTCACGCGGCGGGATCAGTCGAGTTGCCGGGCGAACACCTCGTACGCCGGCTCGTCGAAGAGAACGAACCGCACCTCTTCGACGCCGGTCGAGGTCTCCCGCACGGTCTCCAGCGCGATACGTGCCGCGTCCTCCATCGGCCACCGGTAGACGCCGGTGGAGATAGCGGGGAAGGCGACCGTGCGCGCCCCCAGCTCATCGGCCACCCGGAGTGACTCGCGGTAGCAGGAGGCGAGCAGCTCGGAGCGGTCCTCGCTCCGGCTGTACACCGGCCCGACCGTATGGATCACCCAGCGGGCGTCCAGGTTCCCGGCGGTCGTGGCGACCGCCTGCCCCGTCGGCAGGCCCTTGCCGTACCGGGAGGCCCGCAGGTCACGGCATGCGGCGAGGATCGCGGGGCCGCCGCGTCGGTGGATGGCGCCGTCGACTCCTCCCCCGCCCAGGAGGGAGGAGTTGGCGGCGTTGACGATCGCGTCGGCGGACTCTCGTGTGATGTCGCCCTGGACGAGCCTGATGGTGGTCATGGCTGCCTCTATAGCAGCCATGACCACCGATTACCGATCATTACCAGGCGACCGGCAGCGACCGCACTCCGTGGACCGTGCTCGTCGACAGGGCGAGCGAATCGGGCGGGGCGGTCATGCGCAGCGCCGGGAGCCTGCGGAACAGGGTGGACAGGCCCAGGCGGAGCTCGGCGCGGGCCAGCGACTGGCCGATGCACTGGTGCAGACCGTGTCCGAAGGCCAGATGGCCGGAGGCGTCACGGCGGACGTCCAGGGCGTCCGGGTCGGCGTACGTCGAGGGGTCGCGGTTGGCGGACTGCAGCGCCACCACCACGCCCTCTCCGGCGCGGATCCGCACCCCGGACAGCTCGACGTCCTCCATGGCGACCCGCCGTATCCCCGAATGGATGACGGTCAGATGGCGCAGGAGCTCCTCCACCGCCCCCGGCCACAGGGAGTCGTCGGCGCGCAGTGCGCCCAGTTGGGTCGGGTTGTGCAGCAGGGCGATCACGGCCAGCGGGAACATGTTCGCCGTGGTCTCGTGGCCCGCCAGCAGGAGCAGGGAGACCATGCCGGTGGCCTCGTCGAGGGTGGCCTCGCCGGTCGCCACGCGTTCCGTGGCCAGCCGGGAGATCAGGTCGTCGGCGGGGTCCTGGGCGCGCCGGTCGATGAGGGCGCGCAGATAGCCGTAGAGCGCCATGCGGGCGGACATGGCCTCCGCCGGGTCGCCGGCGACGCTGGTGAGGGCGTTGGACTTCTCGCGGAAGAAGCCGTGGTCCTCGTAGGGGACGCCGAGAAGTTCGCAGATGGCGAAGGTGGGGAGGGGGAGGGCGTAGGAGGCCACCAGGTCGGCCTCCGTCGCACCGGCGTCCGTCATCGCGTCCAGCAGGTCGTCGCAGATCCGCTGGATCGCGCCCTCCATCTGCTCGATGCGCCGGAAGGTGAAGTCGGGGATCAGCATGCGACGCAGCCGGGTGTGGTCCGGCGGGTCCATCTGGTGGAACAGGCCGGGGGCCTGCGGGGGCGCGCCCGGGCGGGTGTGGGGGAAGTTCGGGTGGTTGGCGTCGGCGCTGAAGCGGGAGTCGGCGAGGACGGTACGGGCGTCTTCGTGGCCAGTGATCAGCCAGGGGCTGTTGTCGCCCCAGATCGTCACCCGGCGGATCGGAGCCTCAGCCTGCCACTTGGCGTACTCGGGGGCCGGGTCCAGCAGCGGGCGGATGGTGGGAAGGGACGGGTGGGTCGTCATTTCTCGGTTCCTTCGTCGTTCAGGCCCGCGAGGCCAAGGAGCAGGGACTTCACCTCGGTGGCCGCATACGCCTCCCGCGCCCGCTCGGGCTCCGAACACAGCAGTACGGGGCCGTCGGCGGGGTCGGCGGGCAGCCGACCGTGGCTGCCGCGCACGCCGGACGGGTCCAGCGGCACGGTCTTCAGCCGGTACCGGAAGCCGAGCTTCTTGCGGGCGACCTGCCCGACGGCGCGCAGCTTCACCGCGGGGACCGTCTCGTCGTAGAGCAGCTCGGCGGGGTCGTAGCCGGGCTTGCGGTGGATCTCGACCTGACGGGCGAAGTCGGGGGCGCGGTCGTCGTCGAGCCAGTAGTAGTAGGTGAACCAGGCGTCGGGGTCGGCGAGGGCGACGAGTTCACCGGAACGTTCGTGGTCCAGACCGTGGACCGCCTTGCCCTCCGCGTCCAACACCCGATCCACACCGTCGAGTTCATCGACGAGCTTGGCGACCGCCTCGGTGTCGGCCGGGTCGCGCACATACACATGGGCGACCTGGTGGTCGGAGACGGCGAAGGCGCGGGAGGTCCATGGGTCGAGGTACTCCATGCCGTCCTGCGTGTAGACCTCCAGCAGCCCGGCCCGGCGCAGGGCGCGGTTGATGTCGACGGGGCGGGAGGCGGGGGCGATGCCGTACTCGCTGAGCGCCACGACGGTCGCGCCCTCGCGCCGGAAGTGGTCGAGCAACGGGCTGAGGGCGGCGTCGAGTTGGCGTGCGGCCTGGATGGTCTCCGGTGAATCCGGCCCGGAGCGCTGGGGCTCGTAGTCCATCTGCGGGATGTAGACGAGGGTGAGGTCGGGGCGCTTCTCGTCGAAGATCTGGCGGGCGGCGGCCAGGATCCACTGGGTGGAGGGCATGCCGGCGTTGGGGCCCCAGTAGGTGAACAGGGGGAACGGGCCGAGCCGGTCGACGAGTTCGTCGTGCAGGGCGGGCGGCCAGGTGTAGCAGTCGGGTTCCTTGGCGCCGTCCGAGTAGTAGATGGGGCGCGGGGTGACCGTCCAGTCGACGTCGGCGCCCATCGCGTACCACCAGCAGATGTTGGCGACGGTGTAGTCGGGGTTCGCCTTGCGGGCCGTCTCCCAGATCTTCTCGCCGCCGACGAGGGCGTTGTGCTGGCGCCAGAGCATGACTTCGCCGAGGTCGCGGAAGTACCAGCCGTTGGCGACGGCGCCGTGCGTGGACGGGGGTTCGCCGGTGAGGAGGGTGGACTGGACGGTGCAGGTGACGGCGGGGAGCACGGTGTCGAGCCGGGACTGGAAGCCGCGTTCGCCGAGGGCGGCGACGGACGGCATGTGCTTCAGGAGCTTCGGGGTCAGGCCGACGATGTCGAGTACGACCACGCGGTTCATGAGGGGTCCTCCTTGAGGCCGAGGCCGGTCAACCGGTCGCGGGCCCAGGCGAGTTCGGCGGCGATGCCGCCGGGCAGGTCGGTGGGGGGTTCGGGCAGGACGGACCAGGTGTAGGTCTCGACCTCGATGTGGTCGCAGTGGGCCGAGGCACCGCCCAGCAGACCGGTGAGGACCTGGTCGAGCTGGGCGGAGGTCGTACGCAGCGGGGGTTCGGGCTCGGTGTGCAGCGGGGCGTGGAAATGGACGCGCCAGGAGCCGCCGTCGGTGTCGGGCAGCCCGCCGTCGAGGGCCTCGGGAAGGTCATCGACCCCGACGACACCCCCGTCCGTGACCGTGCGCGTCTGGTGCAGGAACCGTGGTTCGGCGAGCCGGTGCAGGGCGGCGCGGGCGGCGGGGTCGGCCGGGTCGGTGGCCTCCACCGCGCAGGACGCCTGGAGCTTGACCACGGGCATCCCGGCCTCCGCGAGCCGCCGCAGCGCCTCGGCCGGTTCCTCGAACTGGACGGCGAGATGGCAGGCGTCGAGGCAGATCCCGAGCCGGTCGGAATCGAGTCCGCCGAGCTCACGCACGGCCTGGGTGGTGGTCTCCACGACACACCCGGGTTCCGGTTCGAATCCGACGCGGATACGGCGTCCCGTCCACGACTCCAGCGAGGCGAGCCCGGCGGTGAGCCGGTCCAGGGCGCGACGGGCCTCCTCGGCGCAGGCACGCTGCCACGGGGTGCGCCAGGCGAGCGGCAGGGTGGAGACGCTGCCGTGGTCGACGTCGTCCGGGAGGAGGGCGGCGAGGACGCGGGCGCAGTCCAGGGTGTACTTCAGCCGGGCCTCGTCGGCCCAGTCGGGCAGGTACACGTCCTTCTTGACGACCTCGCGATGGAACCCGGCGTAAGGGAAGGCGTTGAGGGTGACGGTCTCCAGCCCGCGCACCCGCAGCTCACTCTTCAACCGCTCCAACGCCCCACCATCATCGGCGAGTTCACTGACCACGGGCTGCGCCAGCCACAGCCCGATGCCGAGCCGGTCGACGCCGAGGCGCTCCCGCACGGGCTCGGCGTAGTCGGCGAGCTGGGCGATCACGCCCTCCAGGTCCTCCGCCTGGTGGACGTTGCTGCAGTAGCCGAGGTGGACGGTGCTGCCGTCGGGATGCCGAAAACGCATGGCACGCTCACGCTCCCCCGCGCCGTATGGAGTTGCCCTGGAAGGTGGCCGCCTCGTCCGGCTTGGGATCCTCCAGCTCGAGCCGCCCGCTCTGCCCGTAGAAGGCGACGGGATTGCGCCACAGCACCTTGTCGACGTCATCGTCGTCGAACCCGGCGGCGAGCATGGCGTCGGCGGTCTTCCGTGTCTTCAGGGGATCGGAACGCCCCCAGTCGGCGGCGGAGTTGACGAGCACCCGCTCGGTCCCGTGCTCACGGAGGATCTCGACCATGCGGTCCTCGCTCATCTTGGTCTTGGGGTAGATCGAGAACCCGGCCCAGCAGCCGCTGTCGAGGACCATGCCTACGGTGAGCTCGTTGAGATGGTCGAGAACGACGAGCTCGGGCGCGATGCCGGACTCCCGCACGACATCGAGGGTGCGCCGCGTCCCGGTCGCCTTGTCGCGATGCGGGGTGTGCACCAGGGCGGGCAGCTCATGTTCGATGGCCAGCTGGAGCTGCCGGGCGAGCGCCTCGTCCTCCTCCGGGGTCATCGAGTCGTAGCCGATCTCACCGACGGCGACGACGCGGTCCTTGGCGAGATAGCGGTCCAGTTCGTCGAGGACCGGGAGGCAGCGCGGGTCGTTCGCCTCCTTCGGGTTGAGCGCGATCGTGCAGAAGTGCTGGATGCCGAACTGGGCGGCCCGGTGCGGCTCCCAGCCGAGCAGCCCGTCGAAGTAGTCGTAGAAGCTCTCGGGCGAGGTGCGGGGCTGCCCGAGCCAGAAGGCGGGCTCGACGACGGCACGCACCCCGGCGGCATACATGGCCTCGTAGTCGTCGGTGGTCCGGGAGGTCATGTGGATATGGGGGTCGAAGATACGGGGCACGGTCAGCCCTCTTCCTTGAGTGCGTGCTGGAGTTCTGCTCGGCCGCCGATGACGTCCGGGAAGGCGAGGACGAGAGGTCGGATGTCCGGGGGTACGGCCCGCCCCGCGACGATCCGCTCATGCGCGAAGTCGGCCAGCATCCGGGCCAGTTCGCGGTCGGCACGGCTGTCGAGCCCGCTGACCCGGTCGAGCGGGATCTCACAGAAGACGCACTTCAGTACGGCCTGCCGGTACTCGGCGTCCGCGAGGTGCGCGGCGGCGTACGGGCCGAGGGCGGCCTCGATCAGCGTGGTGTCGTTGCCGCGCAGGGTCTCCCGCACGAGGGGCAGGGCGAGGTCGCCGAGGTCGAGCAGCGGCAGGGTTCGCAGGATCGCACGCTGTTCGGCAGGGTCGCCGTGCCGATGGAGGAGGGTCACCTCGTCGGCGAGGGGCTGGCCGCGCAGGGGCAGGGCGATGAGCAGTACGGCGCGGGCGGCCTCGTCGACGGTCCAGTGTTCGGTGAGACGGCCGTGGCCGCAGCGCCGTCGGGCGGCGGGGAAGAGTCGCCGTAGGGCGGCGGGTTTGGCGGCGACTTTGGTGGTGCTCTCGTCCAGCCAGGCGTGGGCGGTGGGGTCGAGGGCGGTTCGGGGGTCGGGAGGGGAGGCGGTGGTGACAGCCATGGGGACAACTTCCGGTTCCGGAGAGATGACGAGCCAGGGAAGTGAGGGGTGGGGACGGTGTCCTATGCGACCGCGCGCCGCAGGAACTCGATGGATCGGCGGGCGACCTCGGGCGCGTCGAGCGAGCCGCCCTGGATCTCCACGGAGACGAGGCCGGAGTGCCCGAGGTCGCGCAGAGCGGCCAGCACGGGCGGGAAGTCGATCTCACCGGCGCCGAATTCGAGATGCTGATGCACGCCGCGCCGCATGTCCTCGATCTGCACGTTGCGCAGCAGCGGCGCGGCCAGTCGCACACAGTCGAGCACGGGCCGTTCCTCCACGCAGTGCGCGTGCCCGACATCCAGAGTGATCCCGAACAACGGGTGCCTGTCGACGAGTTGGGCAAGCCGCAAGCAGCGCTCGACGGTATCGACGAACATGTACGGCTCGGGCTCGAAGGCCAGCGCCACCCCGTACTTCTCGGCGCTCTCCAACACGACCTCGATACCGGACGCGAGCCGCTTCCACACATCCTGCTCCGGCAGCCCGTCCGGCGCGGGCCCGCTGCACAGATGGACGGTGGGCGATCCGAGGTCGGCGGCGATCCGCAGTGCGCGGCGCAGCAGATCGACCCTCAGCTCGGCGCCGTCCGACATCAGCGTGGGCAGATGCTTGCCCCAAGGGTCGAGGAAGTAGGGCGCACCGGTCTCCACGGTGATGTCCAGCCCGTGCCGGGCGAGTTGCCGGGCGAGGGCGGTGACACGGCGGGGCAGGTCCTCGGCGTACGGGTCGAGGTGGTTGTGGTCGAGGGTGAGGGCGACGCCGTCATAGCCGAGGTCGCCGAGAACGGCGAGGACATCGCTGAGCCGGTGATGGCTGAACCCGTTGGTGCCGTAGCCGAATTTCAGTGGGGGTGGAGTGGGGGGAGGTCTCATGGTGCTGGGTTCCTCACACGGAGGTGGGTAGGTCTCAGGTGGGGGATATGCGCCGGGCGAGCCGCCGAGCGAGGGGATGAACAACACCGAGGGCAGCGGCAAGACCGGGCGCCCCACCACGAGCGGTGAGCGCCGCTTGGAGGGGCATGAGTCCGAGGATTCCGGCACCGACGGCGCGTTGTACGTTCTCGGCCGAGGGCTGGCGCAGGGCGCGGACTTGGGCGGTGCCGTAGGTGCCGAGGTAGGCGAGAGCGCCCGCGGCAGCGACGAGCTTCTTGGAACGAGCGGCGCCGGCAACACCCTTAAGGGGCGCGGGGCTGTGTCGATTTGCGGCTCCGCCGCGGGGCGCGACCAGCCCAGACGGCACCGCACCCGACAACGCACCCTTCGCGGCACCCCGCCCAACCGAAAGGCCGGTAGCAACCGCAGTCACCGCCGACACAGCCAGCGTCGCCGCAGGAACCCGAACCGGCGCCCCACCGACCTCATACCGACTCAACGCCATCAACGTCCCGGTATGAACACCGACCAGCCCCGCCGGCACGGCCGCCCGCCGAAGCGCACCCCCGACCGACCCCGCACCGCGCCCAGGCACAACCGCCCCGGCCAACACGTCCACAACCCGAGCCCCCGCCATGGCAACCCCGCCCCACGGCGTGGACTTCAGCTTCAGGTCATACGCCCACACCAGCCCGGCCAGAGGAACCGCGGCGCCCACACTGCGCCGACCCCCCGCCACCGCGGCAAGCCCAAGCCCCGCCACAGTCAGCCCCCCAGCCACAGCAAGCGCAGCCCGCCGAGGAACCCGCCCTGACGGCACAGGCCGATCCGGCCGCTCGACGGAGTCCACCGTCGCGTCGGCATAGTCGTTGAGGGCCATGCCGGCCCAGTAGAGGCAGACGGAGGAACCGATCACTCCGAGGGTACGGGCGTTCAGGGGGCGTCCGGCGGCGGCCGCTCCCGCGATCACGTCACCGGGGACACTCAGCGCGGCCGGCGCTCTGACGAGCAGGGCGAGGTCGGCGAGGCGCACGGCAGACCGGGATCCGAAGCGGGCAACCGCTTTCCGATCTTTCATGGCGGCACCCTACTCGCGGCAGTTCGGCATTCCGGTACCTACCCCCCGGTAAGAGGAGTGACAAAGAAGACACGAAATTGTTCTTACCGCAGGGCCTGAACTGACGGTAAACGTGGGTCGTTTGAGCGGCTTCACCGCTCCTGCCTCACGGCTCCTGCCGCAGCCGCCGCCACACCGCCTTGGCCGCGTTGTGCCCCGACATGCCGTGCACGCCCGGTCCGGGCGGGGTGGCCGAGGAGCAGATATAGACCGCCGGGTGCGGGGTGGTGTAGGGGAACAGTGAGAGCTTGGGGCGCAGCAGGAGCTGGATTCCGGAGGCCGCTCCGGAGCCGATGTCCCCGCCGACGTAGTTGGCGTTGCGGATGGCGAGTTCGGCCGGGCCGGCCGTCGCGCGGGCGAGGACGAGGTCGCGGAACCCCGGTGCGAAGCGCTCCAGTTGGCGCTCTATGGCGTCCGTGAGGTCACCGGTCCAGCCGTTGGGCACATGGCCGTACGCCCAGAAGACCTGCTTGCCCTCGGGTGCCCGGCCGGGGTCGGCGACACCGGGCTGCACCGTGATCATGAACGGCTTGTCGGGCGCCCGGCCCTCCCGGGAGGCGGCGCGCAGCGCGGCGTCGATCTCCGCGGTGTTCCCGCCGATCTGCACGGTGCCCGCACGACGGGCCTCCGGCGCGGTCCACGGCACCGGGCCGTCCAGCGCGTAGTCGATCTTGAAGACACCGGGGCCGTAGCGATAGCCCTCGTAGTAGTTGCCGAAGCCCGCGATTCGCGCCAGGGCGGTGGGCGAGGTGTCGAAGATGTAGGCGCGCGCGGGCGGCAGGTCGTCCAGTCGCTTGACCTCGTAGTCGGTGTGGACGGTGCCGCCGAGGTCCTTCAGATACGCGGTGAGGGCGTCGGAGATCGACTGGGAGCCGCCGCGGGCCACGGGCCAGCCGCGGGCGTGCGCGGCGAGGGCGAAGACCAGGCCGATGGCGCCGGTGGCGAAGCCGTCGAGCGGGGCCATGACGTGGGCGACGAGGCCTGAGAACAGGGTCCTGGCCCGCTCGTCCTTGAAGCGCCGCATCAGCCAGGTGGCCGGGGGCAGCCCCGCCAGGCCGAACCGGGCGAGGGTGACCGGGTCCCGGGGGAGCGCGGTCAGCGGCAGGGACATGAAGTCGCGGGCCAGGGTGTCCCACTTGGCCAGGAACGGCTCGACCAGTCTGCGGTACGGGCCCGCGTCTCGTGGGCCGAAGGAGGCGGCGGTCTCGGCGACGGAGCGGGACAGCACGGCGGCGGTGCCGTCGGTGAAGGGGTGGGCCATCGGCAGGTCGGGGTGCAGCCACTCCAGGCCGTAGCGGTCGAGCGGCATCGCGCGGAACGCCGGGGAGTTGATGCCGAGGGGGTGGGCGGCCGAGCAGGGGTCGTGCCGGAAGCCGGGGAGGGTCAGCTCTTCCGTGCGGGCTCCCCCGCCCACGGAGTCGCGTGCCTCGAACACGGCCACGGAGAAGCCGCGGCGGGCAAGCTCCACGGCAGCGGTCAGTCCGTTCGGCCCCGCACCCACCACGACCGCATCGAGCATCGACGGCACCTTCGGACTCCTTCGTCAGCCGATGGCCATTGAAGGTCAGGATATGCCTGGGTACTGACAACGCCGGGGCGTGGGTAAAGTCCGCCGGGTGACGCACCGCTTCCGCTTCCATGTGCCCGAGGACGACATCTGGCACTGGTTCGAGGTGGGGGACACGGGCCGGGTGATGCGGCAGATCTCCTTCCGGGGACCCGCCGGTGTGCCCGTGGTGGCCGTCGAGACGGCCGAGCTCGCACTGACCCGGCAGGCGTGCGGGGACTGGGGTGTGCGGCTGTACGCGGTGGTGTACGGAGTGCCGTCGCGCGAACCGGTCGCGGAGCCCTCGGACGCGCTGACGGTTCAGGGGCGGGACTTCGACCTGGCGTGGGGCCGTGCCCGCTCCCACCGGCAGTGCGAGGTGCGCCATGACAGCGGCCCCCTGCCCGTCGGCACCCGTCTGACCGGCACTTTCACCGTCTCACCGTGGGGTCCCGGCGTGACGGGTGTGTTCGTCGACGTCGGTCTGCCCGCGCCGGGCTTCGTGGATGCCGCGGTCCTCCTGCGAGCGGGGTGTCAGTGGCCCGCCGAGGGCACGCCCGCCGAATTCGAGGTGGTCGACCTGCGTGTCGGCGGCTCCCACCCTCAGATCAGGCTGCGCCCGACAGCAGTCCCGCCACCCGCCGAGCCGTGGCCGCGTCCCGCGCCGCGGTGAACGGCAGGGCATTGCCGCCGGTGATGCGGAACGGCTCGCCCGCGTGGGTGAGGTGCGCGCCGCCCGCCTCCTCGACCAGGAGGATGCCCGCGGCGTGGTCCCAGGCGGCCTCCCAGCTGAACGCGGTCGCGTCCAACTCGCCGCGGGCCACGGCCAGATACTCAAGCCCCGCCGAGCCGCACACCCGGGGTGCGACACCCTCGGTCCACAGGCCGAGCAGCTCGCGCTTCTGCTCGTCGGTCGTGTAGTCCGGGTGGGATGTGGCGACTTGGAGGTCGCGGCCGGGGTCCGGGGCACCGGAGCGCAGCCGTACCCCGTCGAGGTGGGCGCCCTGGCCCCGTATCGCGGTGGCCAGTTGGTCACGGGCCGGAGCGTAGGTCCAGGAGGCGAGGAGCACGCCGCGCTGTGCGAGCGCGACCAGCGTGCAGAAGCCGTCGTCGCCGTGCACGAACTGGCGAGTGCCGTCGACGGGGTCGACGATCCAGACCGGGGCGTCGCCGCGTATCGCCTCGTACGACGCCGGATCGGCGTGCACCGCCTCCTCGCCGACGACGACCGAGCCGGGCAGGAGGGCGCCGAGTGCCTGGGTGAGGTACTGCTCGGCGAGCCGGTCGGCGTCGGTCACCAGGTCGTGGGGGCCGCTCTTCTGGTCGACCTCGTGGTCGGCGAGCTGCTGGAAGCGGGGCATGATCTCGGCCGCGGCCGCCTTGCGGACCGCTTCCTCGACGTCGGCTGAGTACTGTGCGAGAAACTCGTCGATGGTTTCGTTGTATTCGATCACGTGTCAATGAGAACACGCCCCACTGACAAACCCCGCCCGCCCGGTGACCGCCGGATGGCACCGGCATGAATTCCAGGGGCGCTCCACCGCAGGTCAGGGCCACCCCGCCCGTGGTGCTCAGCGCCCGACCGCGTACCCCTGCATCCCCCGCGGATTCGCCGCCGCCGACAGAACGCCGGTCTCGGGATCCCGTGCCACCGCGCACAGCCGCCCCTCCGACCATGCGTCGCCGACGGTCACCTCATGACCGCGCCGCCGCAGCTCCGCCACCACACCGGCGTCCATGCGGGACTCCACGGTCACGCTGCCCGGCCGCATTCCGCGCGGATAGAAGGAACCGGGGAAGCTGTCGTTGTGCCAGTTCGGGGCGTCGATCGCGCCCTGGAGGTCGAGTCCGCCGCGGACCTGCCCGCGCAGGGCGACCGCGAGGAAGAAGTGCAGCTGCCACTGGTCCTGCTGGTCCCCGCCGGGCGTGCCGAAGGCCATCACGGGCACACCGTCGCGCAGGGCGAGGGAGGGCGTGAGGGTGGTGCGGGGGCGGCGCCCCGGTGTGAGGGAGTTCGGCAGACCCTCTTCCAGCCAGGTCATCTGCAGCCGGGTGCCGAGCGGGAAGCCCAGCTCGGGCACGACGGGGTTGGACTGCAACCAGCCTCCGCTGGGCGTGGCCGCGATCATGTTGCCCCACCGGTCGACGACGTCGAGGTGGCAGGTGTCGCCCCGGGTACCGCCGTCGGCGGAGACATCGGGCTCCGCCGGGCGCCGGGCCACCGTCGGCTCCCCCACGCCCAGCACATCGAACCCGGGATCGTCAGAGGCCACCACGCGCGCGTGCGCACACAAGCGCGGGGCACGCCCACCCGGCTCCCCTGGCCGCAACTCATGCGACGCCTTCTCCCCGACCAGCTCCCGCCGAGCCGCGTTGTACTCCTCCGACAGCAGCTCCCCCAGCGGCACCTCCGCCGCGTCCCCGTACCAGGCCTCCCGGTCGGCCATCGCCAGCTTGCAGCCCTCGATCAGCAGATGGACGTACTCGGCGGACCCGTACCGCGGCAGCTCCGGCGGGAGCAGCGCGAGCTGCTGGAGGAGGACGGGGCCCTGGCTCCAGGGTCCGGCCTTGCACAGGGTCCAGCCGTTCCAGTCGTACGTCGCGGGCGCCTCGTAGGTCGCGGACCAGCCGGCGAGGTCGGCGGCCGTGAGGGTGCCGGAGTGCCGCTCGCCGCTGGTGTCCAGGGTGGGGCGCCCAGCCTGCCGTACGAGGGCCTCGGCGATGAAGCCGGACCGCCACACCTCGCGCGCGGCCTCGATCTGCGCGACCCGGTCCCCGGCCCCGGCGACCTCGGCGAGGAGCCGCTTCCAGGTGGCGGCGAGGGCGGGGTTGCGGAACAGCTCCCCGGGGCTCGGTGCCTTGCCCCCCGGGAGATACACCTCTGCCGACGACGTCCACTCCGTCTCGAACAGTTCCCGTACCGTCTCGACGGTCTCGCCGACGCGCTCCACGGGCGCGTGCCCGTGTTCGGCGTACCCGATGGCGTACTCCAGGACCTCGGCGAGTGTCCGGGTGCCGTGGTCCCGCAGGAGCAGCATCCAGGCGTCGAAGGCGCCGGGCACGGCGGCGGCGAGCGGTCCCGTCCCGGGTACGAGGTCCAGTCCGAGGCCCCGGTAGTGCGCGACGGTCGCCCCGCGCGGTGCCACACCCTGTCCGCACAGCACCCGTACCTCGCCGCCCGCCGGGGCGATGAGGATGGGCACCTCACCGGCCGGCCCATTGAGGTGCGGCTCGACGACGTGCAGCACGAACGCGCCCGCCACGGCGGCGTCGTACGCGTTGCCCCCGCGCTCCAGCACGGCCATCGCGGACTGCGAGGCGAGCCAGTGGGTGGAGGACACCATGCCGAAGGAGCCCTGGAGGGTGGGTCGGGTGGTGAACATCGGGTCTCTCACCTCGCGGTCGACGGCGTGGATCGGTCCATCCGATCTTCTTATGCCTCCTGACCTTCCTGTCCTCCCTGTTCGGGCTTCAACCTTTTGGCCGGGACAAAGGTGTAGAGGTCCAGTACCTCGGGGCAGGGGGCGATGCCGGGGCCGCCCGCGCGGACCCAGGTGAGGATGTCCTCGGTGGCCTCGGGGTCGTTGACGAGGCCGAGCCAGACGGGGCGGGCGCCCGCGGCGCGGCCCGCGCGGGAGGGCTGGACGACGATCACGTTGGCGTGTTCGCAGACGCCGAGGCAGTCGGAGACGCGCACGGGCGCGTGTTCGGCGAGGCGTGCCGTCTGTTGCGCGTGGTCGACTCCGGGCACCTTCGCCGTGCCGCAACAGCAGTCCCGGCACACCACGATCCGGCTGGGCACCGGCTGTTCGGAGGGTGTGTTCACGTCAGTACCGCCGTCGCAGGAAGCGGATCACCGGGTGGCCGGGTTCGTCGGTGACCTCGGCACGGACGCCGTAGACCTGCTCTATGAGGGCGGGGGTCAGGACGTCCGCCGGGGTGCCCTCGGCCACCGCGCGCCCCTCCCTCAGGACCAGCAGTCGGTCGCAGTACATCGCGGCGAGGTTGAGGTCGTGCAAGGCGATCACCGTGGTGACGGGGAGGGTCGCGACGAGGTCCAGGAGGTCTAGCTGGTGCTGGATGTCGAGGTGGTTGGTGGGTTCGTCCAGGAGGAGTTCGCGGGGCTCCTGGGCGAGAGCGCGGGCGATCTGGGTGCGCTGGCGTTCGCCGCCGGAGAGGGTGTGCCAGGACTGGTCGGCCCGGTCGGTCAGGCCGGTGCGGGCCAGGGCGGCGGTCACCGCCTCGGTGTCGGCGGCCGTGGCGGGGGTCCAGGCGCGGCGGTGCGGGATGCGGCCGAGGGCGACGACGTCGCGGACGGTGAGTTCGGTCTGGGTGTGGGCGTGCTGCTCGACGGTGGCGATACGGCGGGCGGTGGCGCGGCGGCCGACGTCCGGGAGGGGGCGGCCGTCCAGGGTCACGACGCCGGTGGTGGGCGCGAGGACTCCGGCGAGGAGCCTCAACAGGGTTGATTTTCCGGAGCCGTTGGGGCCGAGCAGGCCGACGGTCTCGCCGGGGCGCAGGGTGAGGGTGACGCCGTCGACGATGACCTGGCGGGCGATGCGGCGTACGACATCCTGGGCCTGGAGGCTGGTCATGCCTTCCCCCGTCCCCGGTAGAGCACGGCCACGAACGCCGGTACGCCGATGAGGGACGTGACCACGCCCACCGGGACCTCCTGGGGGTCGAGGACGGTGCGGGCGGCAGTGTCCACCCACACCAGGAAGACGGCCCCGGTCAGCGCCGTGACCGGCAGGAGGCGGGCATGGCCGGAGCCGGTCAGGGCACGGGTGGCATGCGGCAGGACCAGGCCGACGAAGCCGATCGCTCCGGCGCAGCTGACCAGGGCGGCGGTGAGCAGCGCGGTGGCGCAGAGCAGGGCCAGGCGGGTGCGGGCGACCCGGACGCCGAGTCCGGCGGCGGCGTCGTCGCCGAAGGCGAAGGCGTCCAGGGTGCGGGCGTACCCGAGGCAGACGGCGAGGACCACGGCCAGGACGACGGCGCACAGCACCACCTGCCCCCAGTCGGCGCCGGAGAGCGAACCGAGCAGCCAGAACAGCACGCCCCGGGTGGTCTCGGCGTCGGCCGAGGTCAGCACGATGAACGAGGTCAGCGCGGAGAACAGCTGCATGGCGGCCACCCCGGACAGCACGACCCGGTCGGTGCTGCCGCCGAGGACATGGCTGAGCAGCAGCACCATGGCGAAGGAGAGCAGCGCGCCGACGAAGGCGCCCGCCGACAGCGACACCACTCCCCCACCGACCCCCAGCACGACCACGGCCACGGCGCCCGTCGACGCGCCCGAGGACACCCCGAGCACGAACGGGTCGGCCAGCGGATTGCGCAGCAACGACTGCATCACCGCCCCGCACACCGCGAGCCCGGCGCCGCACACGGCGGCGAGCAGGGTGCGCGGCATCCGCAGGTTCCACACGATGCCGTCCCTGAGCGGAGCCAACGTGCTCTCGCCGAACCCGAGATGGGCGGCCACGGAGGCCCAGACATCGCCCGTGGAGATGTCGGCGGGCCCGATGGTGACCGCGACGGCGACCGACAGGAGCAGCGCGGCGGGACCCCCGACGGTCAACAGCAGCGTACGGAGACTCACTTGACGAGCCCGAAGTCGCGCAGTCCCGCGGCGACCTGCTCGATGCCCTCGACCGTACGGATGGACGGGTTCATCGCCTGACCGCTGAGCAGCACGTACCGCTTCTTCTTCACGGCGGTGAGGTTGCGGGTGGCGGGGTTGGTCTCCAGGAAGCGGATCTTGGCCTTCGCGCTCTCCGCGGTCTGCTGCTTGCGTGTGAGGTCGCCGATGACGAGGACGTCGGGGTCGCGGTCGGCGACGGTCTCCCAGTTGATCTGGGGCCATTCGTCATGGGTGTCGGAGAAGGCGTTCTTCGCGCCGACCGCGCGGGTGATGGCACCGGGCGCGCCGCAGCAGCCGGCGAGGTAGGGCGACTGGGAGTTGGCGAACCAGTACATGAGGGAGACGTCGGAGGCGTCGAGCCCGTCGGTGGCCTTGCGCACCCGCTCCTTCAGCTCGGCGACGAGCTTCTCGCCCCGCTTGTCGACGCCGAACGCCCGGGCCAGGTCGCGGATCTCGCCGTAGACGTCGTCAAGGGTGAGCGGGGTGGCGCGCGAGCCGTCGCCGCCGCTGTCGTTGTCCTTGCCGGCCCCGCAGTCGGAGGGCGAGACGTACGTGGGCACGCCCAGCTTCTCGAACTGTTCGCGGGTGGCGACGCCGCCCTTGCCGAGGGTGGAGACGAACGAGGCGGTGACGAAGTCGGGTTCGGCGTCGAGGACCTTCTCGAAGGAGGGCATGTCGTCGGCGAGCCGGGGCACGGAGGCGTTGGCCTTCTCCAGGCCCTTCATCACCGGGTCCGTCCAGGTTGCCGTACCGACGACGCGGTCGGCGAGGCCGAGGGAGAGCAGGATCTCGGTGGTGCCCTGGTTGAGGGAGACGACGCGCTTCGGGGCCGACTTGAGGGTGACCTCGTGGCCGCAGTTGTCGATCGTGAGGGCGGCCTTCGCGGTGTCGGGCGTGGAACCGCCGCCGCAGGCGGTGAGCAACAGGGCGGAAGCGAGCAGCAGGACGGGGGTGCGGAGCACGGGCATGCCTCGGGGGTCGGGGCTCGTACGCGGAGCCTGGCCTACGGATGTCCTCCCCGCCCGGCGGCGCGGAGGTGCCAGCAGGTCTTCGGACTCGGGTTCGTCCGGTCGGGGCGCCTTCCCGGTCTCCCAGTGGCGTGCAGTGCCCCGCCCGTCCCCCTCACCGCTGCGCGTCAGTTCCGGATTCGCACCGGATTCCCTGGCCTCGGTTGTGGCTCGACTGGCCCGTCGAGGCTACCAAGTCCGTACGCCGGTCAGCTCGTGCGCTCCGTCACGGGGTACGGCACGAAGGCGGCGGTGTGCTGCGCGGATGCTAGTTTCGCGACCGGGCCGCGCCGCGTGCGGTCTCTGTCCCTGACGGCAGGAGCGACCCCTTGACCAGACGCCTCACCTTCGTCTCCCCCGCGTTGAGCGCGGCGCTGCGCGAGGCCCGCTTCGATGACGGGACCGCCTCGCTCGACGAGATGGGCGCGGCACAGGCACACGCGGCGGCCGGGGCTCTCTCCTCGGCCTCCGCCCGTGTGGTCACCTCCCCGGGCACTCGCTGCCGGGAGACCGCCGAGGCGTTGGGGCTCGGCGCGGGTGAGCCGGTGGCGGAACTGGCCGGTCTGGACGCGGGCCGCTGGCGGGGGCGCACCCTCGACGAGGTCGGTGCCGTCGAGCCGGAGGCGGTGGCCGGGTGGCTCACGGACCCGGGGTCCGCGCCGCACGGCGGGGAGTCCGTACGGGACCTGTGCGCGCGGGTCGGGTACTGGCTGGACACCATGGCACGGACCGACGGCCGCACGCTGGCCGTGGTGGAGCCGGAGGTCGTACGGGCCGTGGTGGTGCATGTGCTGGGCGCCCCTGCGGCGGCGTTCTGGCGCGTCGATGTACGGCCTCTCACCGCGACCGCGATCAGCGGTCGGTCGGGGCGCTGGAACCTCGGCGCCGGCCGGCCGCTGCACCCGCCTGTATAGGAATCCGGGTACCGGGGTCCGGATCTTTGTGGCTTCTGCCAGTACGACCGTGGGCCGGGCTGCGGCAAGACTTCCCGCCGGAAGCCACGGTGTGTCCCGGGGCGCGGGGACGACGCCGAGGAGATGACGCGGCACACGGGAGGACGACGCGGTGAGCGTGCAGCAGTACGACAAGATCGGTGAGGCGTTCGAGGGCTTCAAGTCCCTGCCATTGACGCGGTACACGGAGGTGCCGGGCTTTCTGGCCATGGTCGGGGACGTGCGGGGCAAGTCGGTGCTCGACCTGGCCTCCGGGACCGGCTTCTACAGCAGGGAGTTCAGTCGGCGCGGCGCCTCGGAGGTGCTCGGCATCGACATCTCCGGCGAAATGGTCGCGGCGGCACAGGAGTTGGAGAGGCGCGAGCCGCTGGGTGTGCGCTACGAGGTGGGCGATGTGGCCGAACTGCGGCCTCTTGAGCGACAGTTCGATGTCGCGCTGGCGGTGCAGATGCTCAACTACGCGCCGGACGTCGCCGCCATGGAGCGGATGTGCCGCAATGTGCACCGGAGCCTGGTGCCGGGTGGCGAGTTCTTCGTGCTCGGCCAGTCGCCCGACTTCCGTGCCGACGAGGTGTCCCTGGAGAAGTACGGCTTCCTCTGCGAGCCGACCGGCGAGGAGTCCGAGACCGGGCCGCGTTTCCAGGTCACGGCGTTGCTCGACCCGCCGATCAGCATCGTGGCCGCCGTCCCGCGCCGCGAGGTCTATGAGGCGTGCCTGCGGGCGGCCGGATTCCATGAGGTGACCTGGGTTCCGCTGGAGGTGTCCGAGGCCGGTCTGCGTGAGTTCGGCGCGGACTTCTGGGCGGACTATGTCGCCAACCCTCCGCTGGAGATGCTGCGCTGCCGCGCCTGACGGTAACGGCAGCGCAGTAGCATCCCCGGTCAGCTGGGGGCGGTCACCGCCGAGGTGGGGGCCGCCGCCGGCTTGGGGTCGAGCAGCCTTTCGGCCAGCTCGCCGAAGAGGAGCCCGAAGCCGGCCCACAGGGTGACCTGCATGGCCAGCGCGGACAGCCGGAACCGCCACAGCACGGTGGCCGGGAAGTCGCTCGGCACCTCGTTGACGGCCGGCAGGAACGCGAACGCCAGACCGATGACCAGGGCGAACGCGGCCACCGCGACGACGGTGGCGTACCAGGTGCCCAGCTGCGGGGCGAGCCGCTTGCCGAGGATCGTCGCGGCGACCGCGATGAGCACGCTGAGCACCATCATCAGGAAGTACAGGGTGGTCCGCTTGCCGATGGTGTCGGGGTCGCCGACGGCGGGCGGGTTGGCCGGGTACTTCAGGAACGGCACCACATAGACGGCGAGCAGCGCGCAGCCGGACAGCAGCAGCGCGGTGGCCCGTGGGGTGAAGCGGCCGACGCGGCCGAGGGCGAAGCAGTAGGCGAGGGCGGCGATGCCGCCGAAGGAGACGCCGTAGATCAGGACACCGGTGGCGAGGCCGGCGGTGGACTGGAGGCTGCGGGAGACGAGTTCGACCTCGTGCCCGTGCGCGGGGGCGTGGGCCTCCTCGAAGCCGATCGCCTTGTCGACGCTCGGCTCACCGAGGACGTAGGCGACGACGAGCGCGAGCACGCCCGCGCCGAGGCCGGCGAGCATGCCCCGCACGAGCAGGTTTCTCACGATTGCGGAGTTCATGAGGGTGGTGGCTCCCCGGCGTCAGTGGCAGGGGAAGCCGAGCAGGTGGCGGGCGTCGTGCACCCACTCATGGACGTCCTCGCCGGAGACGACGGAGGTGGCGCCCTGTTCGGCGCCGACGAAGTACAGCAGGACCAGCATCAGGATGCCGAAGAAGACCGCCCACGGGACGATCGCGCCGATCGGCAGCTTGGCGGGGAGAACGGGGGTGGTGGCAGTCGGCGGTGCGACGTGCTGCGCCATGGCAGGGCTCCTCCGGGAGTTCGCGTCCCATTTCGGTGATGCACATGACGACGGCTACGGGTCTGACTCGCCACCCCTCCTGAGAGCGGGTGGCACACAGTGGCGCGACCGTGCCGGATTCCCACCGGCTTCCGTCCTGCCGTCGTCGATATCGCACCGACCGTACTGCTCGACCAGGACATGACCAATGCCCGGGGGCCCATGAGCACCCCACCCTGACCGAACCTTTACCTGCGGCAAAAGCCGCAGAACTCCTGTTCCTGAAGTGTTCCCCGGAGGCCGCACGCACCCCGGAGACCCAGGTCACAATCAGGGAGAGGGCAAGGTCACAGCCGTGCCCTCTGCTGCTCCTTTGTCGATCTGACCTAGCATCCGAGCATGACGGTCCTGCCTGACGACGGGCTCTCGCTGGCCGCCGAGTTCCCTGACGCAACCCATGAGCAGTGGCAACACCTGGTGGCAGGTGTGCTGCGCAAGGCGGGCAAGGACGTCTCGGGTTCGGCCGCGGAAGAAGCTTTGTCCACTGCCCTGGAGGACGGGTTGCGCACCCGCCCTCTGTACAGCGCGCGTGACACCGCGCCCGATGCCGGTCTGCCCGGGTTCGCCCCGTTCGTACGGGGCTCTCGCGCCGAAGGCAACACGGCCGGCGGCTGGGACGTACGGCAGCGGCACACGGCGCTCACGGACGACGGCGTGGTGCTCGCGGACCTCGAGAACGGCGTCACCTCGCTCTGGCTGGTCCTCGGCGAGGGCGGCATCCCGGTCACCTCGATGAGCCGAGCCCTGGACGGCGTCTACCTCGACCTCGCGCCGATCGTCCTGGACGCCGGCACCGAGACGGAGCCCGCCGCGCGTGAACTGCTGCGGCTGTACGAGGAGCGGGGCGTCGCCAAGGAGGCGGCGCGCGGCAACCTCGGCGCGGACCCGCTGGGCCACGAGGCCCGTACCGGAAAGTCCTCCGAGTTCGCCCCCGTCGCCGCGCTGGCCCGGCTGTGCGCCGAGGAGTACCCGGGGCTGCGGGCGCTGACCGTGGACGCGCTGCCGTACCACGAGGCCGGTGGCTCGGCCGCGCAGGAGCTGGGCGCCTCGCTGGCGACCGGCGTCGCCTATCTGAGGGACCTGACCGAGTCCGGGCTGACGGTCGAACAGGCCGCCGCGCAGCTGGAGTTCCGCTACGCCGCGACCGCCGACCAGTTCCTGACCATCGCCAAGCTGCGCGCCGCGCGCCGGCTGTGGGCGCGGGTGACCGAGGTGTGCGGGGCGCCGAGCGCGCAGGTCCAGCACGCCGTCACCTCGCCGGTGATGATGTCGCGCCGCGACCCCTGGGTGAACATGCTCCGCACGACGGTCGCCACGCTCGCCGCCGGGGTCGGCGGCGCCGAGTCCGTGACGGTGCTGCCGTTCGACCACGCGCTGGGCCTGCCGGACGCGTTCGCGCGCCGTATCGCCCGCAACACGTCCACGATCCTCATAGAGGAGTCGCACCTGGCCCGGGTGATCGACCCGGCGGGCGGCTCCTGGTACGTGGAGCGGCTGACGGACGAACTGGCCGAGGCGGGCTGGGAGTTCTTCCAGCGCATCGAGCGGGCCGGCGGCCAAGCTGCCGCCCTGCGCTCCGGTCAGCTGGGCCAGGACCTCGCCGCCACCTGGGAGACCCGCACCGGCAAGCTCGCCAAGCGCCGCGAACCGGTCACCGGAGTCAGCGAGTTCCCGAACCTCGCCGAGAAGCTCGTGGAGCGCGAACCCGCCCCCGAGCCCCGCACGGGCGGCCTCCCCCGCGTCCGGCGCGACGAGGCGTACGAGGCGCTGCGCGCCCGCTCCGACGCCCACCTGGCCGCGACCGGCGCCCGCCCCCGGATCTTCCTGGCGGCACTCGGCCCGGCCGCAGCGCACACCGCACGCCTCACCTTCGCCTCGAACCTCTTCCAGGCGGGCGGCATCGAGCCCGTAACCGAGGGCACGTTCGAGGAGAGCGGTGCCACCGAGGTGTGTCTGTGCTCCAGTGACGCCGTGTACGAGGAGCAGGCGGAGGCGGTGACCGGTCAGCTGAAGGGCGCCGGTGCCTCGCATGTGTTCCTCGCCGGGCGGCCCGGGAATCACCCCGGTGTCGACTCGTACGTCTTCGCCGGCTGCGACGCCGTCGCCGTGCTGTCCGCCGCCCTCGACCGCATGGGAGTCTCCTGATGGCTATCCCCGACTTCTCTGAAATCGGACTCGGGGAGCCGAGGACCGACGTCGGCGTCGACGAGTGGCGGAAGGCGGCCGGGAACGACGGGGCCTTCTGGGAGACCCCGGAGGGCATCGCGGTCAAGCCGCTGTACACCGGCCGTGACCTGGAGGGCCTGGACTTCCTCGGCACCTACCCGGGCATGACGCCGTATCTGCGCGGCCCGTACCCGACGATGTACGTCAACCAGCCCTGGACGATCCGCCAGTACGCGGGCTTCTCCACCGCCGAGGAGTCCAACGCCTTCTACCGGCGCAATCTGGCGGCCGGTCAGAAGGGCCTGTCGGTCGCCTTCGACCTGCCCACGCACCGGGGTTACGACAGCGACCACCCGCGCGTGACGGGCGATGTCGGTATGGCCGGTGTCGCGATCGACTCGATCTACGACATGCGGCAGCTCTTCGACGGCATCCCGCTGGACAAGATGACCGTGTCGATGACGATGAACGGCGCCGTGCTGCCGGTGCTGGCGCTGTACATCGTGGCGGCGGAGGAACAGGGCGTACCGCCCGAGAAGTTGGCCGGGACCATCCAGAACGACATCCTCAAGGAGTTCATGGTCCGCAACACCTATATCTATCCGCCGAAGCCGTCGATGCGGATCATCTCCGACATCTTCGCGTTCACCTCGCAGCGGATGCCGCGCTACAACTCGATCTCCATCTCCGGCTACCACATCCAGGAGGCCGGTGCGACGGCCGACCTGGAGCTGGCGTACACGCTCGCGGACGGCGTGGAGTACATCCGCGCGGGCCGTGAAGCGGGCCTGGACGTGGACGCGTTCGCGCCCCGCCTCTCCTTCTTCTGGGCGATCGGCATGAACTTCTTCATGGAGGTCGCCAAGCTGCGCGCGGCGCGCCTGCTGTGGGCGAAGCTGGTGAAGCAGTTCGACCCGCAGAACACCAAGTCCCTTTCCCTGCGCACCCATTCGCAGACGTCGGGCTGGTCGCTGACGGCGCAGGACGTGTTCAACAACGTCACGCGTACGTGTGTCGAGGCGATGGCTGCGACGCAGGGCCACACGCAGTCGCTGCACACCAACGCCCTCGACGAGGCGCTCGCGCTGCCCACCGACTTCTCGGCCCGGATCGCGCGCAACACCCAGCTGATGATCCAGCAGGAGTCGGGCACGACCCGGGTCATCGACCCGTGGGGCGGCAGCGCGTATGTGGAGAAGCTGACGTACGACCTCGCCCGCCGCGCCTGGCAGCACATCCAGGAGGTCGAGCAGGCGGGCGGCATGGCGCAGGCCATCGACGCCGGTATCCCGAAGCTTCGGGTGGAGGAGGCCGCGGCCCGGACGCAGGCCCGCATCGACTCCGGACGCCAGCCCGTCATCGGCGTCAACAAGTACCGCGTCGAGAACGACGAGGCGATCGACGTCCTCAAGGTCGACAACTCCTCCGTGCGCACCCAGCAGATCGAGAAGCTGCGGCGGCTGCGGGCGGAGCGGGACGAGCGGGCCTGTCAGGACTCGCTGGACGCGCTCACCCGGGCCGCGGGCGGCGAGGGCAATCTGCTGGAGCTGGCCGTGAACGCGGCCCGTGCGAAGGCCACCGTCGGGGAGATCTCGGACGCCCTGGAGAAGGTGTACGGCCGGCACGCGAGCCAGATCCGTACCATCACCGGCGTGTACCGCAACGAAGCCGGGGAGTCGCCGTCCGTGGACCGCACCCGCACCCTCGTGTCCGACTTCGAGGAGGCCGAGGGGCGCCGCCCGCGCATCCTGGTCGCCAAGATGGGCCAGGACGGCCATGACCGCGGCCAGAAGGTGATCGCCACCGCCTTCGCCGACCTCGGCTTCGACGTCGACGTCGGCCCGCTGTTCCAGACGCCCGCCGAGGTGGCCCGCCAGGCCGTCGAGGCCGACGTGCACATCGTCGGGGTGTCGTCGCTGGCCGCCGGTCACCTCACCCTCGTACCGGCGCTCAAGGAGGCGCTGGCCGAGGAGGGCCGCGAGGACATCATGATCGTGGTCGGCGGTGTGATCCCGCCGCAGGACGTGCCGACGCTCCTGGAGATGGGCGCGGCGGCGGTCTTCCCGCCCGGGACCGTGATCCCGGACGCGGCCTACGACCTGGTACGGAGGCTGGCGGGCGACCTCGGGCACGAGCTGTGATCGATCTCGACACCTTTGTGAAGGGCGTGCTCGACGGGAAGCGGGCGATCGTCGCGCGCGCCATCACCCTCGTCGAGTCCACCCGGCCCCAGCACCGGGTGCTGGCACAGCAGTTGCTGACCGAACTGCTGCCGCACAGCGGGAAGGCTCGGCGCATCGGCGTCAGCGGGGTGCCGGGGGTCGGGAAGTCGACGTTCATCGACGCGTTCGGGACGATGCTCACGGGGCTGGGGTACCGGGTCGCGGTGCTGGCCGTCGACCCGTCGTCCAGCCGTACGGGCGGGTCGATCCTGGGTGACAAGACGCGGATGGAGCGGCTGGCGGTGGACCCGGCGGCGTTCATCCGCCCCTCCCCCACGGCGGGCACGCTGGGCGGGGTCGCCAAGGCCACCCGGGAGTCGATCGTGGTGATGGAGGCGGCCGGCTACGACGTGATCCTGGTCGAGACGGTCGGCGTCGGCCAGTCCGAGACCGCCGTCGCGAACATGGTCGACTCCTTCCTGCTGCTGACGCTGGCCCGCACCGGCGACCAGCTCCAGGGCATCAAGAAGGGCGTCCTGGAACTGGCGGACGTGCTCGCCGTCAACAAGGCCGACGGTCCGCACGAGCGCGACGCCCGCGCCGCCGCGCGTGAACTGGCGGGCGCCCTGCGGCTGATGCACGGCAAGGACGCCGCCTGGACGCCGCCCGTGCTGCACTGCAGCGGCCGTGAGTCGATCGGCCTGGACGCCGTCTGGGACCGGCTCGAACAGCACCGCACCCTGCTCGACTCCACGGGCGGGCTCGCCGCCAAGCGGCGTGACCAGCAGGTCGACTGGACGTGGAACATGGTCCGCGACGAGCTGCTGGGCCGACTGCACGCGAACCCGGCGGTGCGGACGGTCGCGCCGGGACTCGAACAGCAGGTCAGGGAAGGCGAGTTGACGGCGACCCTGGCGGCCGAGCGGATCCTCGCGGCGTTCGAGGGCGTACGCGATCAGCACACCGAGGTGTCGGACCCCCGCGGCGCCACCAGCCCCGACTCATAGGCGAACACGACGAGTTGGGCCCGGTCCCGCGCCCCCAGCTTGGTCATCGCCCTGCTGATGTGAGTCTTCGCCGTGAACGGGCTGATCACCATGTGCTCGGCGATCTCCTCGTTCGTCAGCCCGCGCGCCGCCAGCGCCGTCACCTCGCGTTCGCGGCGCGTCAGCCCCTCCAGGCCGGGTGCCGTGGCCCGGTCGGGAGGGCGGGAGACGAACTCGCCGATGAGGGTGCGGGTGACCGCCGGGGACAGCAGCGCCTCGCCGCGCGCCACCACCTCGATCGCCTGGAGCAGGTCGGCCGGTTCGGTGTCCTTCAGCAGAAAGCCGCTCGCACCGGCCCGCAGCGCCTCGAAGACGTACTCGTCGTGGCCGTAGTTGGTGAGGATCACCACGCGGACGGCGGCGAGGGCGGGGTCCGCGGCGATGTGCCGGGTCGCCTCGATGCCTGTCATCACCGGCATCTGTACGTCGATCAGCGCGATGTCGGGAACCTGCGCACGGATCAGCTCCAGGCCACGCTCACCGTCCCCCGCCTCACCGACCACCTCGATACAGTCCTCGGCGTCCAGCAGGGCCCGGAAGCCGGCGCGCATCAGCGCCTGGTCGTCCACGAGCGCGACCCTGATCACGTCCCCCACCGCCCCGACATCCGTCATCCCGCCTCCCCCAACGGCAACCGCGCCCGCACCGCGAACCCGCCCTCCTCGCGCGGGGCGGCATCCAGCGTCCCGCCGAGCGCCGTGACGCGCTCGCGCATCCCCGTCAGGCCGATACCCCGCATGGGCGGACGCGAGGGATCGGCGGTGCCGTCATCCTCCACGCATATCGCCAAGTCACCCTCACCATAAGTGAGTTGCACACTCACCTTCGCCGGTCCCGCATGCCGTGCCGCGTTGGTCAGCGCCTCCTGGACGATGCGGTACATGGCGCGGTCGACGGTCGCCGCGAGCGGCCGCTCGTCACCCGTCACCGTCAGATCGACCGCCAGCCCGGCCGCCCGCGCCCGCTCCACGAGCAGCGCAGGCGTGCCGGTCGGCTCGTCCGTGCGCAGTACCTCCAGCGTCGCGCGCAGTTCGCGCATGGCCTCGCCGCTCGCCTCCTGGATGGCGAGCAGGGCGGGCGGCACGTCCTCGCCGCGCTTGCGGGCGAGGTGGACGGCGACGCCCGCCTGGAGCTTGACGATGGAGATGCTGTGGGTGAGGGAGTCGTGCAACTCCCTGGCTATGCGGAGGCGTTCCTCGCCCGCCCGGCGCAACGCCGCCTCCTCGCGGGTGCGTTCGGCCTCCAGGGCGCGCTGCTCGGTCTGCCGCAGATAGGCCTGCCAGTTGCTGTCGGCGAGGCCGGTGACGACCGCGACCAGGAACCAGCCGGTGAGGAGCAGGGTCTCGCGTATGACGTCCGAGGTCGCCGAGCCCGCCGCCACATACACACCGAGGAAGGCCGCGGCCGCTGCGGCGGCCGTTCCCCGGTGGCCGGTCCGTGAGGCCGTGTGGACCGCGCCCACGACGGGGACGGCCAGGCCTGCGGCGGGTCCGACGTGGACGACCTCGGCGAGCAGACAGGCGGTGGTGATCGCGAGGACCACGCGCGGGGCGGTGCGGTGCGCGGCCAGGGCCAGCGAACCGGCCACGATCAGCGCCCAGTCGAGGAGCCCGGCGCGGTCGTCCGCCACCGCGGCGAGCATGGTGATCACGCCGACCACGACCGCGACGGCCAGGTCGGCGGACCGCTCGCGTGTGAGGTGATGCCCGCTCATGCTCCGCACACTAGACCGCCCCACTGACAGTCACGTCAGCCCTGTGGACGGCTCCCGGACTACTCCCGGCGTAGTAGGAAACACCCCTGGCCCGCCCCGTCGGCGCAGCCCCGACTCCGTTCGCCGGTACGACGCCCCGCACCACGGAACCGGCGCACGCTACTGCCATGCCCACACCCTTCCGTCACACCGAACCCCTCCCGCCGCGCTCCGCCGTCGGCACCGTCGCCGAGGTGTACGCGCAGATCGCCCTCGACTTCGGCATCGCCGAGCCCGCCACCTTCGTGGTCCTGTCCTCCGCGCCCGAACTCCTCGCCCCCACCTGGGCGTTGCTCCGCGAGTCCCTCATCGCGGGCGCGGGCAGCCGGACCGACAAGGAACTGGTCGCGCTCGGGGTGTCGCTCGCCAACAGGTGCCCGTTCTGCGTGGACGCGCACACCGTGCTGCTGCACGCCACCGGCGACCACGCGCTCGCCGAGCGGGTGGCGCGCGGTGAGCCGCCGCGGAGCGAGCAGCACGCGCGCCTGCTCGACTGGGGGCGGCACACGCGTGTGCCCGCCGCCGAACTGGAGCCCTATCCCTTCCCGCGTGAGCACGCCCCCGCCCAGATCGGCACCGCGCTGACCTTCCACTTCATCAACCGGATCGCGTCGGCCCTGCTCACCGAGAACCTGCTCCCGGCGGGCGCCCAGCGCCTGCGCGCCGTACGCAGCATCGCGGGCCGCACGCTCTCCCGGACCGTGCGCCGCACCGCCCGCCCCGGGCAGTCCCTCGCGCTGCTCGACGACATCGATCCCGGCGAGGCGCCCGCGTGGGCGGCCGGCACACCCATCGGCCTGGCGTACGCGTCACTGCTCAGGGCGGCCATGAGGGGCGCGGGCCTGCTCGACGCCGATGACCACGACGTAGTGGAGGCGGCCCTCCAGGACTGGGACGGGTCGCATCCGCCGCTCGCCCCGGACGGCTTCCCGGACCGCCGGGAGCGACCGGGGGCGCGCCTCGCGCTGCTGGCCGCCCTCGCGCCGTACCGGATCACGGACGAGGACGTGGCGGCG
Organism: Streptomyces lanatus; assembly: GCF_014655715.1. Taxonomy (GTDB): domain Bacteria; phylum Actinomycetota; class Actinomycetes; order Streptomycetales; family Streptomycetaceae; genus Streptomyces; species Streptomyces lanatus. Next base: position 642,751 of record NZ_BNBM01000001.1, read on the forward strand.
TGGCGTCGGCCGGAGCACACGGACCACTGTCTGGTGCATCTCGTGGCCTACGGGGCCTTTCTCGCCGTGGACCGAATTGAAAGCGCTATCTCCGCCCAAATCATCCAGGAGGCCCTGTAACTCGCCCAGGCCATCCCGTAATTGCGGTCCTTCTGTGACGGCGTCAGCACGGAGCGAGTTGGCACTTCCACCCCACAGGGAGTCGTGTGACACTGGCGTCCCGTCCGCAGTGCGGACTCCCTCCGCACCGTCCCCCACGAAAAGTGCGCCGTGCGTCCTCTTTCCTTGCCGCTCGCCCTCACCGCGCGTCTGTCTCCCGTCGTCGTGCTCGCCGCGGCGGGCTGGGCGCTGTCGTCAGGACCCGCCACGACGCCGGCCGCCGAGGACCGGACGGCGACGCAGAAGACGGATGACGACTCGCCCTCGGCTCCGGCGACGGCGGCCGCGTCCAAGACGTACTCCGCGGCTCCCTCGCCGTGCGGCAGCCTGAGCTCGAAGTCGATCAAGGACCTCGTGCCGGGCGCGAAGACGGCCGGCAAGGAGCTCCCGTCGACGGACTCCAAGGTGCGCCGCACCTGCTCCTGGAACGCGCTCAAGGGCTACGACTACCGGTGGCTGGATGTGTCGTACGAGATCACCGCGTCGGACGAGGCCGCCGAGGAGTCCTACAAGGAGCGCATCGCGAACAAGGGCGGCGGAGGCGCCGTCCCCGGCGTCGGCGACGCCGGCTACTCCGTCGTCAACCTCACCACCGAGGACAAGCAGAAGACCCGCGAGGGCACCGTGATGATCCGCGCCTCCAACGCGCTGGTCGCCATCACCTACAGCGGCAGCGACTTCGAGTCGAAGGAAGCGCCCAGCACCGACGAGATCAACAAGGGTGCGATCAAGGCGGCCAAGGAGGCGGTGGCGGCCCTGGAGGACGGCCAGTAGGCAGACCGACCGTCCTCCCCGGCGCTTCTCAGGCCTCGGCGCGCTCCTTACGGCCGCCCATCAGCACCACGTACAGCACCAGCGAGGCGCCCAGGCCCACCGCCCAGCCGTAGTCGGCGAGCGGCTTGAGGAACGGGATCAGCCCGTCCGTCGGGAACGGCCCGGTCTTCGCCCCGTCGGCGCCCACACCCGAGTACGAGCCGCCGACCGCGAGCACACCGCCGACGACGAAGGCCGCGATCGCGCGCCAGTTCCAGCCGGAGGAGTACCAGTAGCGCCCGCCGGGTGTGTACAGGTCGGCGAGGTGCAGGACCGTGCGGCGGACGATCCAGTAGTCGGCGATCAGGATGCCCGCGACCGTGCCGAGCAGCCCGCCGACCACTCCGAGCCAGGTGAAGATGTAGAACTCGGGGGTGGAGATCAGCTTCCACGGGAAGATCAGGATGCCGACGACACCGGTGATCAGCGCGCCCGTACGGAAGTTGATGAGCTTCGGGGCGAGGTTCGCGAGGTCGTACGCCGGGGAGACCACGTTCGCCGCGATGTTCACGGAGATGGTGGCGACCAGCACCACGATGAGCGCGAAGAGCAGCCCGAAGACACTGTCCGTCTTGGCGGCGAGCGTGACCGGGTCCCAGATGGCCTCGCCGTAGACGACCTCGGAGCCCGAGGTGACGAGGACGGCGAGGATCGCGAAGAGGGTCATCGTCGTGGGCAGGCCGAGCGACTGGCCCCAGGTCTGTGCCTTCTGGCTGGCGCCGAAGCGAGTGAAGTCAGGGATATTCAGGGACAAAGTGGCCCAGAAGCCGATCATTCCCATCAGGGACGGGAAGAAGACGGGCCAGAAGTCGGGGCCCCAGCCCAGCTTCGACGGCTGGTCGAGCAGCGCGCCGAAACCGTCCGCCTTGACCGCGATCCAGACCAGCAGCACCAGCGCGCCGACGATCACGAAGGGTGCGGCCCAGTTCTCGAAGTGCCGCAGGAAGTCCATACCGCGGTAGATGATCGCGATCTGCACGGCCCAGAACAGAAGGAAGCAGAGCCACAGCGGCCAGGGGTTGCCGGCGATCTTGCCCGCGTTCTCCCAGTGCCCCCCGGTGAGCTTGGAGCCCAGCGCGAAGATGCCGCTGCCGCCGATCCAGGTCTGGATGCCGAACCAGCCGCAGGCCACGGCCGCCCGGATCATCGCCGGGATATTGGCGCCGCGCAGCCCGAAGGAGGCCCGCGCAAGGACCGGGAAGGGGATGCCGTACTTGGGCCCGGCATGCCCGGTGGCCAGCATCGGCAGCAGCACGATGACATTGGCCAGCGCGATGGTGAAGACGGCCTGCTTCCAGTCCATCCCGAGCGCGACCAGGCCGGAGGCCAGGGTCCAGCTGGGGATGCAGTGGGCCATCGAGATCCACAGGGCGGCGAAGTTGTACGTCGTCCACTTGCGCTCGGCGACCGGGACGGGACGCAGATCCTCGTTGGCGAAGGGGCTGTCGGCGGGGAACGCCTCGGGGGCGAGTTCGATGCGGCCGCCGTTGCCGGCGGACTGGGATATCGGTGACCCCGTGGGGACTGTGTTGGTCATGGGCAGGCCAATCGATCAGACGGGACGGGAGTGGCCGTGCGGGGGCCTTGGGCCCTCCCCGGGGGAGCGGGGAGGGTGACCAGGGGGTGGGGGGTCGGTGCGGCCTGTTGCGGTGTGAACTCGGCGGTGGAGATCAGGAGTTGACCGCCGGGATGACCGACGAGCCGTACGCGTCGATCACCGCTTCCTGTGCGTCGTGCATGTCGTAGAGGGCGAACTGGTCGACGCCCAGCTCGCGCAGGGCGTTCAGCTTCTCGATGTGCTTCTCGACCGGGCCGATGAGACAGAACCGGTCGACGATCTCGTCGGGCACGAACGCGGTGTCCGGGTTGTCGGCGCGCCCGTGGTGGGAGTAGTCGTAGCCCTCACGGGCCTTGATGTAGTCGGTGAGTTCATCGGGTACGGCGGCCGAGTGCTCGCCGTACTTGCTGACCAGGTCGGCCACATGGTTGCCGACCATCCCGCCGAACCAGCGGCACTGCTCCCGCGCGTGGGCGAGCGCGGCGGGCGAGTCGTCCTCGGTGACATACGCCGGGGCGGCGACGCAGATCTTCACCTCGGCGGGGTCACGTCCGGCGGCGACCGCCGCGTCCTTCACGGCCTTGACCATGTACTCGGTGAGATAGAGGTCGGCTAGCTGGAGGATGAACCCGTCGGCCTCCTCGCCGGTCATCTTCAGGGCCTTCGGCCCGTACGCCGCCATCCATACGGGGAGTTGGGCGCCCTCCTTGATCCACGGGAACCGCACGACCGTACCGCCGCCGAGGTCGGCCTCCTGGCCGCCGGCCAGCGCCCGGATGACCTTCATGGCCTCACTGATCCGGGCGAGGGTGTTGGGCTTGCGCCCCGCGACGCGCATGGCCGAGTCGCCGCGGCCGATGCCGCAGACCGTGCGGTTGCCGAACATGTCGTTGAGGGTGGCGAAGGTGGAGGCGGTGACCTCCCAGGTGCGGGTGCCCGGGTTGGTCACCATGGGGCCGACGGTCAGATGCTCCGTGTTGGCCAGGATCTGGCTGTAGATGACGAACGGCTCCTGCCACAGCACGGCCGAGTCGAAGGTCCAGCCATAGCTGAACCCGCTGCGCTCGGCGCGTTTCATCAGGCTGACGACCCGCGAGGCGGGCGGGTCGGTCTGCAGGACGAGTCCGAAGTCCATGAGCTCCGCTCCTAGTTGAGGTACTGACAGGTGGAGCGGGGCGTGTAGACACCGTGGCCGGCGTGACCGGTGTACTCCCGCTCGGTGATGACGAGTTCGCCGCGCGAGAGGACCGTCTCGACCCGGCCGGTGGTCCGCCTGCCCTCGTAGGCCGAGTAGTCGACGTTCATGTGGTGGGTGTCGGCGGACATGACCTGTTCGGCCCGCGGGTCGTAGATCACGACGTCGGCGTCGGCGCCCGGCGCGATGGTGCCCTTCTTCGGGTACATGCCGAACATCCGGGCCGGGGTCGCGCAGGCGATCTCGATCCAGCGGCGGCGGCTGATGTGCCCGTCGACCACGGCCTGGTGGAGCAGGTCCATGCGGTTCTCGACGCCGGGGAGGCCGTTGGGGATCTTCGAGAAGTCCCCGCGGCCGAGTTCTTTCTGGCCCACGAAGCAGAACGGGCAGTGGTCGGTGGAGACGACCTGGAGGTCGTTCGTCCTGAGCCCCTTCCACAGCTGGGCCTGATGCTCGCGGGGCCGCAGGGGGGTGCTGCACACGTACTTCGCGCCCTCGAAGTCGGGCTCGGCGAGGTTGTCGGTGGACAGGAAGAGGTACTGGGGGCAGGTCTCGCCGAAGACCGGGAGCCCCTCGTCACGCGCGCGTGCCAGCTCGGCGACTGCCTCCATCGCCGAGACGTGCACGACGTACAGCGGGGCACCCGCGACCTGCGCGAGCTTGATGGCCCGATGAGTGGCCTCGGCTTCGAGCAGCGCCTTGCGGACCTCGCCGTGATAGCGGGGATCGGTCTCGCCACGGGCCAGCGCCTGCTCCACCAGCACATCGATCGCGATGCCGTTCTCGGCGTGCATCATGATCAGGCCGCCGTTCTCGGCGGAGCGCTGCATGGCGCGCAGGATCTGGCCGTCGTCGGAGTAGAAGACGCCGGGGTAGGCCATGAACTGCTTGAAGGAGGTCACCCCCTCCTCCACCAGCAGATCCATCTCCTTGAGCGTCTCCTGGTTCACATCGGAGACGATCATGTGGAAGCCGTAGTCGATCGCGCAGTTGCCCTCGGCCTTGGCGTGCCAGGCGTCCAGGCCCTCGCGGAGGCTGTGGCCGACGCTCTGTACCGCGAAGTCGACGATCGTGGTCGTACCGCCCCAGGCGGCGGCCCGGGTGCCGGTCTCGAAGGTGTCGGAGGCGAAGGTGCCGCCGAACGGCAGCTCCATGTGGGTGTGGGCGTCTACGCCGCCCGGGATGACGTACTTTCCGGTGGCGTCGATGGTTCGGTCGGCGGTCCATGCGTTGGCCGCCGGCGTGCCGCTTGCGGCGAGGGCGGCGATTCGGCCGTCCTCGATCAGGACGTCGGCGTGGATCTCGTCGGACGCGGTGATGACGAGGCCGTGGCGGATTACTGTTCGGCCGGTCATGGGTCCTCTCCCTCGTGGTCGCGTGCGGGTCGTTTGTGGCTGGTCGCGCAGTTCCCCGCGCCCCTGAGTTGGCTTCCCTGCCGGTGCTTTTACGGGGCCGTAAGCGGGCCGTACGCCCCCGGCGCCCGGTCCCTGTAGAACTGCCAGCGGTCCCGAACCTCCCGTAGCTTCGCCAGGTCCAAGTCCCGTACGACGAGTTCCGTCTCCTTGTCGCTCGCCACCTCCCCGACGAACTGGGCCTCCGGGTCCACGAAGTACGTGGTGCCGTAGAAGTCGTTGTCGCCGAGGTCCTCCACGCCGACGCGGTTGATCGCGCCCACGAAGTACTCGTTGGCGACGGCTGCCGCCGGCTGCTCCAGCTGCCAGAGATAGCGGGAGAGCCCACGGGAGGTGGCCGAGGGGTTGAAGACGATCTCGGCACCGGCGAGGCCCAGCGCCCGCCAGCCCTCCGGGAAGTGGCGGTCGTAGCAGATGTAGACGCCGATCCTGCCCACGGCCGTCTCGAAGATCGGCCAGCCGCTGTTCCCCGGCCGGAAGTAGAACTTCTCCCAGAATCCCTGGACTTGGGGGATGTGGGTCTTGCGGTACTTGCCGAGGTAGGAGCCGTCCGCGTCGATCACGGCGGCGGTGTTGTAGAGGACGCCGGGCTGCTCCTCCTCGTACATCGGCAGGACCAGGACGATGCCCAGTTCCTTGGCGAGTGCCTGGAAGCGGCGGACGGTCGGGCCCTCGGGGATCTGCTCGGCGTACTCGTAGAACGCCTTGTCCTGGACCTGGCAGAAGTAGGGCCCGTAGAAGAGCTCCTGGAAGCACAGCACTTGAGCGCCTTGCGCGGCCGCATCGCGGGCCGCCTGCTCGTGTACCTGGATCATGGATTCCTTGTCGCCGGTCCACGCGGTCTGGAAGAGGGCGGCACGAATCACTCGGCTCATCGGGACCTCCGGTCGCTCGGTTCGCTCGGTGTGCGAGAAGGCTAGGAAGTCCGGGGCGGCGGTTTGAGTTGCACGGTGTCACGTCTGGGCGCCTGTGGCGTGCCACGGTGTCACGCTCTCCTGATCCCATGTTTCACCGCCGTTTTCCCAGGTCGTGGCAGGTTTCAGCGCTGTTGCGCGTCATGCGCGAGGAGTGCGATGTGCATGGATGCGGCCTGTTCGAAGTCGTCGAGGTCGACGCCGAGCCGTGTCTGTATCGCCTCCAGGCGGCGGTAGAGCGCGGGCCGCGAGACATGGTGTAGCTGGGCGGTGCGGGACTTGTTGCGGCCGGTGGCGAGATAGGTCCGCAGGACGCTCAGCATGTCCTCATCGGACGTGCAGAGCAGCCCGTCCAACTCCCGCTCCGCGAACGACTGGACGTACGGGTCGTCGCGCAACAGCCGGATCAGTCCGCGCAGATGGACATCCTTGAGGCGGACGACGGCGGGGAGGTCGAGGGCGTCCCGGGAGTCGGCCACGGCGTCGGCGACGTGCTGGGCCTCGCGCAGCCCGGTGGGCACGTCGTCCCAGGCGGTACGGGGGTCGGCGGCGGCCACGACGGTGCGGGCGGCCTCCGAGTGCACCCGGGCCGCGAAGTTCGCCGTCAGCACCGGGGCGTCCTGGTCCCGGGCGAGGCTGAGCAGCACGGCCACGGCCCCGTCGGCCAGCTCGGCGACCAGGCCGGAGAGCCCCACCATCCGCAGGACGCGGTCGAGTTGGTCGGGTTCGACGTCCCGCACGACCATCGGCACGAACGTCCGCCGATTGACGGGCAGCCCGGCCGCCCGCGCCCGCGGCAGCAGCTGGCGTGCCGGTACGACCCCGCTGACGAGATCGGTGAGCAGGCTCTGCGCGGACTGCTCCTCCCAGGTGTGCGCGGAGTTCCCGCCGAGCATGCGATGCAGGACGAGGGCCTCGGCGGCCCGGTCGGCGAGCAGCCGCCCCGTGGCCGTGTCCCCCCGATGCCCGCACAGCACGATCTGCCCCCACCGCTCCCCGCGCCCACCCAACTCGGCGCGGATCCATCCATCCCCCTCGCTGCCGCCGGCCTGCCGGGCGATGCGCTCCCAGTCGCGCAGCACGTCGTCCACCGCCGGCCGCTCCCCCGCCGTGGCGAGGACGCGGTGGGCGAGGTTGGTGACGACGACGGGGCAGGCGGCGTGCGAGGCGACTTCGTCGAGCAGGCTCTGCAGCGGGGCACCGGCGGTGATGAGCGCGGTCAGGGCCGTCCGTACGGATTCCGAGAGGCTGACGGCGGCGTACTTGCGCCGTACCAGCCTGGACTGGACCTCCTCGGTCAGTTCGGCGAAGGGGAAGGGCCGGTGCAGGACGACCATGGGCAGCCCGCAGCGCTCGGCGGCGCGACGCATCACGTCGGGCGGCGCCGGGAACGCCCGCCCCAGACCCAGTACGACGGCCGCCGCCTCCGCCCGGTGCAGGGACCGGATGTACTCGGCCTGCTTGTCCTCGTCCCCCGCGAGCAGCACGCCGGTGGTGAGGACCATCTCGCCGCCGGTGAGCATCACCCCGACGTCCGGTGCCTCGGCGACATGCACCCAGCGCACCGGCCGGTCGAGCTGACCGGCACCGGCCACCACCTCGGGCTCCCCGGCCAGCACCCGCTCCAGGGTGAGGACCTGCCGGACGGAGAGCGCGGGTTCCAGGGGCTCCGGGGTGGTGGTCATGGCGACGTTCCCTTACTGACTGTGCTGATGCGGCGGCTAGATGCTCCTCAGAGCGTTCTCGAGGATCGCGGCGCCCTCCTCGGCCTCCGCGACGGTCAGGGACAGGGGCGGGGCGATCCGCAGGGACGTGGTGTTGTGGCCGCCGCCCTTGCCGATGAGCAGTCCGCCCTCGCGGGCCGCCTCCAGCACCGCGGAAGCGGCGGCGGGGTCGGCCTCGTCGGTTCCGGGCCTGGTCAGCTCGATGCCCAGCATCAGGCCCCGGCCGCGCACCTCCCGGACGTGCGGCACCTGCGCGGCGACGGCCCGCAGCCGCTCCAGGAGCAGTCCGCCGACCCGTCGGGCGTTGCCCTGGAGGTCGTGCTCCAGCAGATACGACAGATTGGCGAGGCCGGCGGCCATGGTGATCTGAGTGCCGCCGAAGGTCGAAATGCTGTTGGCGTCAAGGCAGTTCATGATGTCGGCGCGGGCGACGACGCCGCCGATGGACATGCCGTTGCCGATGCCCTTGGCGAAGGTCAGCATGTCGGGCGGCCCGGACTGCCCGTGCGCCTGCCAGCCCCAGAAGTGGTCGCCGGTACGCCCCCAGCCGGTCTGCACCTCGTCGGCGATCCAGAGAATGCCGCGCTCGGCGAGAACATCGCGGAAAGCGGCGTACAGCCCGTCGGGCGGCGAGGTGAAGCCACCGACGCCCTGGATGGGCTCGGCGATGAGGGCGGCGGGCGGCCGGGTGTGCCCGAGGAGGTCTTTCAGATCCTCCACGCAGGCGGCGATGAAGTCGTCGTCGGAGAGATGGGCGTAGGGCCCACGGGTCCGCACCCCACCGTGAACGTATAGGGCCTGCAACGGCGACAGCGAAGTCGGAGACCATCCCCGATTGCCGGTGATGCCGACGGCGCTGAAGGAGCGGCCGTGGTAGCTGTTGCGCATCGCGAGGATCGAGTTGCTCTGCTTGTATGTCGTCGCGAGCAGGAGGGCCGTGTCGTTGGCCTCGGTGCCGGAGGTGGTGAAGAAGACACGGGCGTCAGGGATGCCGCTCAACCGGGCGACGCGTTCGGCGAGTTCGACCATGGGCCGGTTGAGGTAAAGGGTCGAGGAGTGGAGGATCCGCCCGGCCTGCTCGCTCACCGCCTTGGTGATCTCGGGCAGCGCGTGCGCGGTCATCGTGGTGAGGATGCCTCCGAAGAAGTCGAGGTACCGGTTGCCCTCGGCATCCCACACATGACGCCCCTCGCCGTGGGTGATCTCCAGCGGCTCCTCGTAGTACAGGGCGAGCCAGTCCGGCATGACGGCTCGGTGGCGTCCCATCAGGTCCTTGGTCACGGCTGCACCAGTCCTTCATAGGCGTCGGGGCGGCGGTCGCGGTAGAAGGCCCACTGCTGCCGCACCTCGTCGATCAGGTCGAAGTCGAGGTCACGTACGACGAGCTCCTCGCTCTTGTCGCTGGCGATCTCCCCGACAACCTGCCCACGCGGGTCGACGAAATAGCTCGTCCCGTAGAAGTCGTTGTCGCCGTACGGCTCTTGCCCCACCCGGTTGATCGCGGCCACGAAGTACTCGTTGGCGACGGCCGCCGCGGGCTGCTCCAGCTGCCAGAGATAGGAGGACAGACCGCGGGACGTCGCGGACGGGTTGTACACCAACTGGGCCCCGTTGAGCCCGAGTTGCCGCCAGCCCTCCGGGAAGTGGCGGTCGTAGCAGATGTAGACGCCGACTTTGCCTACGGCGGTCTCGAACACCGGCCAGCCCACATTGCCCGGCTTGAAGTAGTACTTCTCCCAGAACCCCTTGACCTGCGGGATGTGGTGCTTGCGGTACTTGCCGAGGAAGGTGCCGTCGGAGTCGATGACGGCGGCGGTGTTGTAGTAGAAGCCGGACTGCTCGACCTCGAAGACCGGCACGACGACGACCATGCCGGTCTCGCGGGCCAGCTCCTGCATACGGCGCGTAGTGGGCCCGTCGGGGACCGGCTCGGCCCACCGGTAGTGCTCCGGCTCCTGGACCTGACAGAAGTAGGGAGCGTTGAAGACCTCCTGGAACCCGATGATCTTCGCACCCTGCCGGGCCGCCTCCCGGGCATGCTCCTCGTGTTTCGCCACCATGGACTCGGTGTCGCCGGTCCAGGTGGCCTGGACCAGAGCGGCGCGTACGACGTTGGCCATGAGCTGCTCCTTCGACGGGACGTCAGAGCCTCTACGCCCGTAGAGGGGGGCCGTAGAGGCTCGAAAGTAAGCCCCTGGGACAGCCTTGCCAAGACCATCGCCGTTAACCCGCTGAGTCGATCAGGTTTCACCCTCCTGTGGGTGATGGATGGGGCCGGTGGGAGGGGTGGGGTGGGTGGTGCGGTTTGCTGGAGGGGGGCGGGGGCTCCGACCTGTGGAGCGTGGGATGTGTCCTCGGGTGGTTTCCGGCGGGGGGCGAGCTGATGGGTGGGGCCGGTGAGCCGGGGGGCTCATACGGGATCGACTCACACGGCGAAGCCTCCGACCCGCGGAGCGTGGGACATGTCCCCGGGCAGCCTCCAGCAAGGGCGGGGAGCCGATGGACGGGGTCGGTGAGCCCGGGGGGGGCGGCTCCTACGGGATCCGCTCACACGGCGAAGCCTCCGACCCTCACAGCACGGGACACGCCCACGGGCAGCTTCCAGCAAGAGCGGCGAACCGACAGGTCACGCCGTGAAGCCCGCGACCCTCAGGGCGTGCACCAGGTCCCACTGACGCTCGTCGGAGACGCCCTGGGCGGCCTCCAGCAGGAGCGGTACGAGTGTTCTCGGGTTGGTCTCGACGCTGCGGGCTGCCTCCTCCGGGGTGCGCACGCGGACGTACGCGTCGAGCAGCGCGCGGACCTCGCGCCGGCGCCCCTCGCCGGCCAGCCCCAGCACGGCCCTTCCGATCTCGGGCGCGGGCCGCAGCACGCCCTGTCGCAGGATCTGCTCGCCGTCCTCGGCCCGCCCCGCCGCGGTCAGCGCGTCGGCGGCGGCCACCAGCCGCTCGGCCGGCAGCGAGGCGGCCTCCCACAGCAGGGTCGCCCAGTCCGCGCCGAGCCCGGCCTGCTGCATCTCGGCGGCGAGCAGCGGCAGGCGTACGGCGGGCCAGTGCGCGGCCTCGACGAGCAGCACGTGCGCCTCACCGCTACGCCCCTCGCCCCGCAGCCGCACCAGCGCCTCCACGATCCCGCCGACCTCCCGCCGGTCCGCCGGGTCCAACGCCTGCGTCTGCGGCTCCACCGGGGTCACGGCCACCTCCTCCGCAGCGGCCCCCGCGAACCGGGCACCGCGCGGGGTACGGCCGGTGGTGGCGGCGGGCTGAGCGGGGAGGGTCGGCAGGACGGGCTCGGCGGTCGGCGGTACGACGACGGGGGCGACGGTCTCCTCCTCGACCATCCCGGCGAAGCGGGCACCGCCTCGGCGGCGTTTGCGCTGCTTGGGGGCGGGCGGGTCCTGCGCGTCCGGGCGGCCCGGCACCCCGGCCACACCTTCGGCGACGTACGGACCGGCAGGCCGTACCTGATCCGGACCGAGCGCCTCGGTCCGATCCCCGGGCACCCCGACGACACCTTCCACGACATACGAACCAGCAGCCCGCACCTGATCCGAACCGAGCCCCCCGGTCACCCCGTCACCGCGAGCCCAACCCTCAACGAACCCATCCCCCTGAAGGCCCCCACCCCCGAACCACCCGGCCCCCGAACCATCACCTCCACCCCTGCGCTCCAAGTCCCCCATCCGCCCCCGGAGTTCCCCACACCGCGCAGTAGCCCGTTCATGGTCGTCGCGAGCCCAGGCAAGGTCGATACGGATGGCGTCGGCCTGTTCACGGGTGGCGGCCGAGGCGAGCAAGCGGCTCAGTTCCGCCTGCCGTTCGGCGGCATAGCGCTGTTCGCGGAGCATGACGTCGAGGCGGTCGCCGAGGGCGTCGTGCCCGCCGGGTCGGGCGTCGTACGCGGCGAGGGCGGCGGTGTGCAGGACGCGGGCGCGTTCCGTCTCGGGGGCGGGGCCGCCGGGGCCGTACTGGGCGGCGAGGTCGTGGAGGAGGGACTCCAGCACATCCCAGGGCGGGACTTCACTTCCGGACAGACAGGCCCGCATGCCCTCCGGGTCGCGCTGCCAGAACACCCCGCACCAGCCGCCGCCCTGGTCCAGGCGCGCCAAGAGGCCGTCCAGGTAGTTCACGAACTCCCGCACCTGAGCCGGGAGTTGATCCACTGACATCCCAACTCCCGCCAGACCGGAACACTCCGGTCCGTCAGGCAACACCAACCGTGTTACGGACGTGCTACGGGAAGTTTTCCGACTGAACGCAGAGTGCGCCGCAGCTGTCGGAACGTGACGTGCGCCCCGCTCAGGCGGCCGCTTCGACCACCGGCGCGCACTGCCCGATCAGCTCGTCCATCGACAGCCCGAGGGCCGCCGCCAGCGCGGCCACCGTGAAGAAGGCCGGCGTCGGGGCCCGCCCGGTCTCGATCTTGCGCAACGTCTCCGCGGAGATCCCGGCGTTCGCCGCGACCTCCGCCATGCTGCGGCCGCCGCGGGCCTCACGCAGCAGCCGACCGAGCCGCTCGCCGCGTTCGCGCTCTTCGGGAGTGAGAGGGGTGCGCACCATGACGCCCATTCTAATACCGCCCCCGGCCACCACCCCGACGGCCGACCCAACCGCCGACCCCATTCAAATACCGGTATAGTAATTGGCATGGTGGAACTGAAGACGGACAAGTCGATCGACGAGATGTATGTGACCGGACAGGTCGTCGGCCAGGCCCTCACGGCCGTGCAGAAGGCCGCTGACGTGGGGGTTTCCCTGCTGGAGCTGGACGAGGTGGCACGCGAGGTGCTGCGCGCCGCGGGGGCGACGTCGCCCTTCCTCGGCTATCGGCCCTCCTTCGCCCCCACCCCCTTCCCCGCCGTCATCTGCGCCTCGGTGAACGACGCGATCGTGCACGGCATCCCGACCGGCTACCGCCTGCGCGACGGCGATCTCGTCTCCATCGACTGCGGTGCCGAACTGGGCGGCTGGGCCGGCGACTCGGCGATCAGCTTCACCGTGGGCCGGGCCCGCCAGGAGGACGTACGGCTGATCGAGACCGCGGAACGGGCGCTCGCGGCCGGCATCGAGGCGGCCGTGGTCGGCAACCGCATCGGCGACATCGCCCACGCCATCGGCTCGGTGTGCCGGTCGGCGGGGTACGGCGTCCCGGACGGGTTCGGCGGCCACGGCATCGGCCGCAAGATGCACGAGGACCCGGGGGTGCCGAACGAGGGCCGCCCGGGCCGGGGCATGCCGCTGCGGCGCGGCATGGTGCTGGCCATCGAGCCGATGCTCATCGCGAGCGGCAAGGACGGCTACCACGCGGCCCCGGACGGCTGGACCCTGTGCACCAACGACGGCTCGCGCGCCGCGCACGCGGAGCACACGGTCGCGATCACGGACGCGGGGCCGCGCATCCTGACGGCGCGCTGACCGGCACCGGCCGCCGCTGTTCCCTGAAGGTGCCCGCCGCCATCGTTCGTGCGAAGGTGTTCTACGAACGCGGCCAGGTGTAACCGGCTTCCGCCCGGGTTACCCGACTCCGGCACGTCGATCAGCGAGGGCGACCCTGCCCGCGCAGGGACGCCGGATGGGAACGCCATGACCAGCGGCTTCAATGGTGGCCCGGAGGGCTACGACCCCTTCGGAGAGTTCCTCGCCCGCTTCTTCGGCGGACCGCGCCCCGGCCCCAGGCAGATCGACATCGGCCGGCTGCTCAGTCAGCCGGCCCGGGAGCTGGTGCGCGGCGCCGCGCAGTACGCCGCCGAGCACGGCAGCCGTGACCTCGACACCCAGCATCTGCTGCGCGCCGCGCTGTCCGCCGAGCCGACCCGGAGCCTGCTCACCCGGGCCGGCGCCGATCCGGACTCGCTCGCGACGGAGATCGACGAGCGCTCGGGCCCGACCCAGCACCCGCCGGGCGAGGGCCCGCCGCCGACCTCACTGTCCCTGACCCCGGCAGCCAAGCGCGCCCTGCTGGACGCGCACGACCTGGCCCGGGCGCGCGGCGCCGGTTACATCGGCCCGGAGCATGTGCTCAGCGCGCTGGCCGCGAACCCCGACTCGGCGGCCGGGCACATCCTGAACGCGGCCCGGTTCGCCCCCTCCGGCATGCCGCCCGAGGCACCGGACGCCGCACAGCCCCGCCCCGGCGTCGACCAGCGGCCACGTGTCGACACCGGTACGCCCACCCTCGACAAGTACGGCCGCGACCTCACCGACCTCGCCCGCCAGGGCCGTATCGACCCGGTGATCGGCCGGGACGAGGAGATCGAGCAGACCGTCGAGGTGCTGTCCCGGCGCGGCAAGAACAACCCGGTGCTGATCGGTGACGCGGGCGTGGGCAAGACGGCGATCGTGGAGGGCCTGGCCCAGCGGATCGCCGACGGCGACGTACCGGATGTGCTCAGCGGCCGCCGGGTGGTCGCGCTGGACCTGACGGGAGTCGTCGCCGGCACCCGATTCCGGGGGGACTTCGAGGAGCGGCTCACCAACATCGTGGAGGAGATCCGGGCGAACTCCGACCGACTGGTCGTCTTCATCGACGAGTTGCACACCGTCGTGGGCGCCGGAGGCGGCGGCGAGGGCGGCTCCATGGACGCCGGGAACATCCTCAAGCCCGCGCTGGCCCGCGGCGAACTGCACGTCGTCGGCGCGACCACGCTGGAGGAGTACCGGCGGATCGAGAAGGACGCGGCGCTCTCCCGCCGCTTCCAGCCGATCCTGGTCCCCGAGCCGACCACCACCGACGCCATCGAGATCCTGCGCGGCCTGCGCGACCGCTACGAGGCCCACCACCAGGTCCGCTACAGCGACGAGGCGCTGGTGGCCGCCGTGGAGCTGTCCGACCGGTATCTCACCGACCGACGGCTGCCGGACAAGGCGATCGACCTGATCGACCAGGCGGGCGCCCGGGTGCGGCTGCGTGCGCGGACCAAGGGCACGGACGTACGGGCCATGGAGCGCGAGGTCGAGCAGCTGACCCGGGACAAGGACCAGGCCGTCGCCGACGAGCAGTACGAGCAGGCGACCCAACTGCGGGACCGTATCGGCGAGTTGAAGAAGCGCATCGTGGACGTCTCCGGCGACGAGGAGGTCGACGAGGGCATCGACCTGGAGGTCACCGCCGAGGCCATCGCGGAGGTCGTGTCCCGGCAGACCGGCATCCCGGTGAGCAGTCTCACCGAGGAGGAGAAGGACCGGCTGCTCGGCCTGGAGGAGCATCTGCACGAGCGGGTCGTCGGACAGGACGAGGCTGTGCGCGTCGTATCCGATGCCGTGCTGCGCTCACGGGCCGGGCTCGCGAGCCCCGACCGGCCTATCGGCAGCTTCCTCTTCCTCGGCCCGACCGGCGTCGGCAAGACCGAACTGGCGCGGGCCCTGGCCGAGTCGCTGTTCGGCAGCGAGGAGCGCATGGTCCGCCTGGACATGAGCGAGTACCAGGAACGGCACACCGTCAGCCGGCTGATCGGCGCCCCGCCCGGATATGTGGGTCACGAGGAGGCGGGCCAGCTCACTGAGGTGGTGCGGCGGCACCCGTACTCGCTGCTGCTGCTCGACGAGATCGAGAAGGCGCACCCGGATGTCTTCAACATCCTGCTCCAGGTGCTGGACGACGGCCGGCTGACCGACTCCCAGGGCCGCACGGTGGACTTCACCAACGCGGTCATCGTGATGACCAGCAACCTCGGCTCGGAGGCGATCGGCCGGGGCGGGGCGGGGATCGGGTTCGGCTCGGGTGATGAGACGGCCGAGGAGGAGGCGCGCAGCGAGCGGATCCTGCGGCCGCTGCGGCAGCAGTTCCGGCCCGAGTTCCTCAACCGCATCGACGAGATCGTCGTCTTCCGCCGGCTGACCCCCGAGCAGCTTCAGCGGATCACCAACCTGCTGCTGGACAAGACCCGCCGGCTGCTGCACGCCCAGGGCGTCGCGGTCGAGTTCACGGATGCGGCCGTCGACTGGCTCTCCGAGCGCGGCTACCAGCCGGAGTACGGCGCCCGGCCGCTGCGCCGCACCATCCAGAAGGAGGTCGACAACCAGCTGTCCCGGCTGCTCCTGGACGGCCGGATCGGCGAGGGCGGCCGGGTCACGGTGGATGTGGCGGACGGGCAGCTGGCCTTCCGCACGGAAGACCTGCCGCCCGCCCCCGAGCTCTGAGCCGCTACGGCGCCGGCCGCACCACCATCGCCGAGCCGCCGCCCCGCCGTGCCGTCTCCGCCGCGGCGAGCCACTTGCCGTCCGGCAGCCGCTGCACGCCGGTGGCCGCACCGATCTCGGGGTTGGCCCTGAAGCCGTGCCCGATGTCCTCCAGCTGAGCCCTGAGCGGGCTGTCGTAGAGGCCCGGTTCGAGTTCCGTGGTGGCCGCGTTGCGCTGGCTGGCGCGCGGTGCGGCGATCGCGTCGACCAGCGGCAGACCCCGGTCGAGGAAGCCGGTCAGGGTCTGGAGGACGGTGGTGATGATGGTGGCCCCGCCGGGCGAACCGAGCGCCACGACGGGCTTGTCGTGCCGGTCCAGGACGATCGTCGGCGACATGGACGAACGCGGGCGCTTGCCCGGGCCCGGCAGGTTCGGGTCGTGGACGGCCGGGCTCGCCGGAGCGAAGGAGAAGTCCGTCAGCTCGTTGTTGAGCAGGAAGCCCCGGCCCGGGACGGTGATGCCGCTGCCGCCGGTCTGCTCGATGGTGAGGGTGTACGAGACGACGTTGCCCCACTTGTCGGCCGCGGTGAGATGGGTGGTGCTGTCGCCCTCGTAGGTGGTCGGGGCAGCCGTGCCGCGCGCGTCGCAGGACGCCGGGTCACGGGGGTCGCCCGGCGCCACCGGGCTCGTCAGCACCGCGTCGTCCTTGATCAGGCACGCCCGCGAGTCGGCGTACCGCTGCGACAGCAGTTCCTTCGTGGGTACGTCCTCGAAGGCGGGGTCGCCGACCCAGCGCCCGCGGTCCGCGAACGCGATGCGGCTGGCCTCGATGTAGCGGTGCAGGTACTGGACCTCGCTCGCCTTCGAAAGGTCCGTGTTCTCAAGGATGTTGAGGGCCTCGCCGACGGTCGTGCCGCCGGAGGAGGAGGGTGCCATGGAGTAGACGCCGAGACCGTGGTACGAGGTCCTGGTGGGCGCCTGTGACTTGACGCGGTAGGCGGACAGGTCCTTGGCGGTCAGGTCGCCGGGGCGGGCCTTCCAACCCGAACTCGGGTCCACGGGCGGCTTGTTGACCGTGTCGACGATGTCGTCGGCGAGATCGCCCCGGTAGAGCGCCCCGGCACCCTTGCGCGCCAGCTCGGCGTAGGTGCGGGCGAGGTCGGGGTTCTTGAAGGTGGAGCCGACGACAGGGAGGGCGCCGTTCGGCAGGAACAGCTTGGCGGTGTCCGGGAAGTAGCGGAACCGGGTCTCGTTGGCGGCGGTCTGCGCGCGGAAGGTGTCGTCGACGGTGAAGCCGTCCCGGGCGAGGCGCTCGGCGGGCTTCAGCACCGACCCGAGGCTCCTGCTGCCCCACTTGTCCAGGGCCTGCTCCCAGGTGGCGGGCGTGCCGGGGGTGCCGACGCTGAGGCCGCTGCTGACGGCCTCGGCGAACGGGATCGCGGTGCCGTTCTCCGTGAACAGGCCCGAGTCGGCGCTCAGCGGCGCGGTCTCGCGGCCGTCGAGGGTGCGCACGCTACGGGACTTGGCGTCGTAGTAGACGAAGTAGCCGCCTCCGCCGACGCCGGCGGAGTAGGGCTCGGTGACGCCGAGCGCGGCGGCCGTGGCGACGGCGGCGTCGACGGCGTTGCCGCCCTTGCGCAGGACCTCGATGCCGGCCGCGGAGGCGTCCGCGTCGACGCTGGAGACGGCGCCGCCGTGGCCGACGGCGACGGGAACCTTCTCGACGGGGCCGGTGCCGGGCGGTGCCGCTCCCACGGACACCACAGCGGCCGAGATCGCCAGGACCGACAGTTTCCGCGCGACAGGGCGACGCATCCGCACCTCCAGTCAGGGACCGTTCGCGCAGCCTATGCGATCGACATGCCCGCGTCAGCCCTGCCTCGTCGGCTCGCGTCGAACACGGGTTTGCGTGGGCCCGCTAGCATGCGCGCCCATGAATGACGACGTGCGCAACATCGTCCTGGGCCTGGTCGCGGCCGGCATCAGTGCCGGGCTGGGCTGGCTCGCCCGTACCTATCTGTGGAACCGGAAGCTCCGCCGCAAGCAGGCGTTCCTGGGGCTGCCGCAGAACTCCGAGTCCCTGCTCGTCGTCAATCGCGACCCGGCCACCTCCGAGCCCGCGGTCCACCGGTTCGACGTGTACGCCCTGCTGGAGCTCGCCGCGCTGATCAAGGACTGCGGGGCGCATGTGCAGATGGTGACCCAGGACAACGTCCAGCAGAGCTTCGGTGAACGCACCGAGTTCTGCGTCGGCGGCCCCGCCTCCAACCGCCGCATGCTGGCCCATATGGCGGCGATGCTGCCCGGGGTGCGCGTCAACATCGACCCGGAACCGGGCCCGGACCGGGGCGCCTTCCAGATCGGCAGCGAGCGGTACCGCCTGGAGGCCGGTGTCACGGAGTACGTCCTGCTGGCCCGCCTCACCGCGGGTGAACGGCGTGAGGCGCGGCCGGTGTTCCTGTTCTGCGGACAGCGCGCCATCACCAACCAGGCCGCGACCCGCTATCTCGCCCGCCACCACGAGCGGCTGGCCCGCAAGCACGGGGACAAGACCTTCGTACTGCTCCTGAAGGTCGTCAACTCGCAGGCGTACGGCCCGGACGTGGTGGAGCTGGTCGCGGATGTCACGCGGGCCTCGCAGGCCCCGCCACCTGCCACGGAGGCCGTTCCCGCACGCAACTCACACCGTGCCTCCTGAGGTCCGTCATATTCCACTAATCGTTACTGGCACGTAACTTACCCACGGGTTACTTACGGTAAGGGGGCACGGTTACCGTTCGGTCACTTTGCATTGACACGAGTGAGGAGTGACCCGTGGGAACCCATCGCAAGGCCCTGCGCACGACCGCCGTGGGCGCCGTCTCCGCGACCCTGGTCGCCGGAAGCGCCCTCGGGCTCGCCCCCGTGGCCCAAGCGGCCCCGAACAGCGTCCGTTTCGTCGACATCACCGGCGACGGCGGCATCACCCTCAAGGCGAACGTCATCACCCCGGCCGGCGCCGACGGCACGCGCCGCTACCCGCTGCTCGTGATGCCCACGAGCTGGGGCCTGCCCCAGGTCGAGTATGTCGCGCAGGCCCAGAAGCTCGCGAACTCGGGCTACATCGTGGTCAGTTACAACGTGCGCGGCTTCTGGCAGTCCGGCGGCGAGATAGAAGTGGCGGGCCCGCCCGACATAGCCGACGCGTCCAAGGTCATCGACTGGGCGCTCGCCAACACCCCGGCCGACGCGAAACACGTGGGCATGGCGGGTGTCTCGTACGGCGCCGGCATCAGCCTGCTGACCGCCGCGCACGACAAGCGGGTCAGGGCCGTCGCCGCCCTCAGCGGCTGGGCCGACCTCATCGGCTCGATCTACGCCGGCCGCACCCAGCACGTCCAGGCCGCCGGGCTGCTGGACGGGGCGAGCCTGGTCACGGGTCGGCAGAGCGCCGAACTGCGGCAGATCTTCAACGACTTCTACGCCTCCAACCTGTCCAAGGAACAGGACATCATCAACTGGGGGAAGAAACGTTCGGTCGCTACATACCTGGACCAACTCAACGACAGCGGCGCAGCGGTCATGATGGCCAACGCCTGGGGCGACACGATCTTCCCGCCCAACCAGTACGCGGACTTCTACGAGAAGCTGACCGGCCCCAAGCGGCTGGAGTTCCGCCCCGGCGACCACGCCACCGCCGAGCTCACCGGGCTGTTCGGCCTGCCCAACGACGTGTGGAAAGACACCGCACGCTGGTTCGACCACTACCTCAAGGGCGAGGACAACGGCATCAACCGCGAGCTGCCGGTGCGGCTCAAGTCCCGCGCGGGCGGCGACTACGAGGGCTACCCGGACTGGAAGTCGGTCGGCGCGACGAACCGGAAGCTCGCCCTCGCCGGTTCGACCACGATCCGTACGAACGTCGACTCGGGCGCGAACGGCGGGGTCGTCTTCCTGTCCAGCATCCTCGACCAGGTGGCCCAACTGCCCCCGATGGCCTCGATCCCGCTGCTGCCGCGCCGCTGGGCGGCCGTATGGCAGTCCGAGAAGTACCCGACGGCCCAACAGGTGCGCGGCACCGCCAAGTTGCACACCACCGTCACCCCGACCGAGGAGAGCGGCACCCTCGTCGCCTATCTGTACGACGTGGGCCCGCTCGGCCTCGGCAAGCTGGTCAGCAACGCGCCGTACACCTTCCACGGACGTACGCCCGGACAGCCGTTCGGCGTCGACCTGGAGCTGTACTCCACGGCCTACGACGTCCCGGCCGGGCACCGTCTCGCGCTGGTCGTCGACACGGTCGACCCGCTCTACATCGAGCACAACCCGTCCGGCGCGCGGCTGACCTTCTCCTCGCCGGCGAACGACCCGTCGTACGTGTCGATTCCACTGCGCGAACAGTGATCTCCGGCCGGCGCCGGACGGGTATGGCTCTGTGACTGCTGCCCCCTGCTGCCCCTGCGTCAGACAGGCCCTAGGGGCTGTGGGGGGATCCCCACCCGGCAGCAGCGTCCCTGGGGACGGACGGAACATCGTAGTCGAGGTCGGACACGGCGAGGATTTCGGCTCATTGATGGCCGCAAACTATCCGGGCAAGAATGAACTTAATGCGCGACACGCACTTTTCGGACATAAGCCGTATTTACGTCGACCTTATGTCGGATCCCGAAGGTCCCGGACGAGACCTCACGCCTCCGCGACCTCCGCGTACAGCTGCGACAGCTCGGGAACCCCGCTCACGGCCCACTCCCGCCCCGAGGTCACGACGTCGAACTCCCGTCCGGAGGCGAGCCGCACGACCGGCTGGCCGTCCGGCCAGATCTCCCAGGCGGCCCCGGCGACGGTGCGCACGATGACGGTGCCGAGGTACAGCCCGGCGTCATTGCCCAGCCAGGGCAGGATCTCCTCGTCGTCCCGCCAGCGCGGCAGCAACTGATCCAGGGCCTCCAACGAGGCGGCCGTGTCGTCCAGTTGGATCCCGGCTCTGGAGGCGTGCGAGCGCAGCAGTTCGCACTCGGAGAGCAGTTCGGCGATGCCCTCGGGGTCGGGGGTCCCACGCTTCTCGGGCCGGTGGCCCAGAAAAGGGATCTTCATACGCACAGCGTGTCATTCGCACGGCCGAACGCACCACAGGCGCGCGGGCCGTCGATTCCGGGCGAGTTCACGCCGACTTGTGGCATGGCTCGTTGACGGGTCACGGGTGCCTCTCTAATTTCTCCCTGCGCGTTACGTCCCGTCTGAACTTGTCATGCGCAGCCATACGTGGTCCTGAGCAGTCGTGAACGGGAGGAGTCGGCCGTGCGCCGATGTGTGTGGATCTCCGCGGTCGTCCTTGCCCTCTTCGCGGCCCTGGTGCCGAGCGTCGCCGCGCAGGCGGCCGACGGGCGCAGAGCCGCGCCGCTCCCCCTGGAGCGGCTCTTCGACAACACGGCCGTCAGCGACGACGCCCGGCCCGCCGCAGCGAACTTCGACGGGTCGGGCGCCTCGCTGTCGGCACAGGATCTGAGGGCGGCCGACTGGACGCCCGGCCGCGCGCTCACCGTGCAGGGCGCCCGCCTGACCTGGCCGAACCGGCAGCCGGGCGAGCCGGACAACGTCCTGGCCAACGGGCAGGAGGTGCGCGTGCACGGCCATGGCGACGCCCTCGCCTTCCTGGTCGCGGGCACGGCGGGGGCCGACGTCGGTGGCTCGGGGACGGTGCTGTACGCCGACGGCGCCCGGTCCGCCTATGCGCTCACCGCCCCCGACTGGCGCAACGGCCCGCTCGCCACCAAGGCGGTCGCCCTGCCGCACATCAACACTCCCGGCGGCCAACTCGCCGAGCGGGCACGGCTGTACGTCGTGACGGTGCCGCTCCTGGTGGGGCGCGAGGTCGCGGCCGTACGGCTGCCGCAGGCGTCCGGGCTGCATGTGTTCGGGCTGGCGGTGCGGGCCCCTGCCCCGGGCTGGACGGGGAGTTGGACCACGGCGACCGGCGGCTATCCGACCGTGGGGCCGTGGACCGACCGGACGCTGCGGCTGGTGGTGCACACCTCGGTGGGCGGGCCGCGGGTGCGGCTGCGCTTCGACAACACGTTCGCGGCGGGGCCGGTGCGGATCGGGAGCGCGACGGTGGCGGTGCAGCGGTCGGGGGCGGCGGCGAAGGCGGCGCCGGTGCGGGTGAGGTTCGGGGGTGCGGCGGGCGTCGAGATCCCGGCGGGGGCGCAGGCGTACAGCGATCCGCTCGGGTTCACCGTGCCCGCGGACGGCAATCTGCTGGTGAGCTTCCACCTGCCGGGGACGGTGCCGGCCGCGCCCGTGCACCGGCTCGCGCAGCAGCGGTCGTATGTGAGCGGGGCGGGCGACTATACGGCCGACGCGTCCGGGACGCCGTACGGCACCGTCCTGACCAGTTGGCCGCTGCTGACCGGTGTCGATGTCGGGGGTGGGCCGGGGTCCGTGGTGCTGCTCGGGGACTCCATCACGGACGGCGACAAGTCGACGGTGGACGCGAACCGGCGGTGGCCCAATGTGCTGGCCACACGGCTGCTGAAGCAGAGTGTGGTCCCGCGCTATGGGGTGCTCAACCAGGGGATCTCCGGGAACCGTGTGGTCTCGGACCGCTACCCGGGGGACGGGGTCTCCACCGACACGGCCGGAGTGAGTGCGCTGTACCGGTTCGACCGGGATGTCGTGGCCCAGACGGCGGCGCGTACGACGGTGGTGTTCGAGGGCATCAACGACGTACGCGCGGGCACCACGGCGGAGCAGGTGATCGCCGGGCTGCGCGAGATCGCTGACCGGGGGCATGCGCGGGGGCTGCGGATGCTGGCGGCGACGCTGCTGCCCTGCGAGGGGGAGGTGCGGTGCACGGCGGCCGTGGACGCGGAGCGGGTTGAGATCAACGACTGGATCAGGGGTGCCGGGGTGTACGACGGGGTGCTCGACTTCGACGCCGTCGTCCGGGATCCGGCGCGGCCGTCCCGGATGCTCCCCGCGTACGACAGCGGGGATCATCTGCATCCGGGGGACGCGGGTCTCGCCGCGCTGGCCGGGTCGGTGGACCTGCGGGCGTTGGTGCCGTGACTTTCCCCGCCTTGGTCACACGTCCAGGTCCACGACCACCGGCGCATGGTCCGACGCGCCCTTGCCCTTGCGCTCCTCGCGGTCCACGTAGGAGTCGGTGACCGCCTTGGCGAACGGCTCGTTGCCGTACACCAGGTCGATGCGCATGCCGCGGTTCTTGGGGAAGCAGAGCTGGCGGTAGTCCCAGTAGGTGTACGGGTGGTCGTACTTCAGGGGGCGCGGGACCACGTCGGACAGGCCGGACTCGCGCAGGGCGGCGAGGGCGGCGCGCTCGGCGGGGGTGACATGGGTGAGGCCCTCGAAGGCGGCCAGGTCGTAGACGTCGTCGTCCGTCGGTGCCACGTTGTAGTCGCCCAGCACCGCGAAGGGGCGGCTGCCGCCCGCGTCGCCGGCGACGGCGGCCCTGAGGGCCTCGAACCACTGGAGCTTGTACGCGTAGTGGGGGTGGTCCACCTCACGGCCGTTCGGCACATACACCGACCAGACGCGGACCGGGCCGCAGGTCGCGGAGACGGCGCGGGGCTCCTCGGCGCCGTCGTAGCCGGGGTCGCCGGGCAGGCCCTTCACGACGTCCTTGAGGCCTACGCGGGAGAGCACCGCCACGCCGTTCCACCGTCCGGTGGCGTTGACCGCCGCCTCGTAGCCGAGGTCGCGCAGCGGGTCGAACGGGAACGCGTCCTCGGCGACCTTGGCCTCCTGGAGGCAGAGCACATCGGTGCCGCTGCTCTCCAGCCAGGCCAGGAGCCTCGGCAGGCGTGCGGTGATCGAGTTCACATTCCAGGTCGCGATGCGCATGTCTCACAACCTACCGGGCGGCACTGACAACCCGGCCCCGCCTGGGGTGGCACCCATCACAGCACCGGCTCACAGCTCCGGTCACCGCTCCGGTCACAGCTCCGCCGAGTCCCCCGGCGTCAGGCGGAGATGTGCCGAGCCTCCAAGGCCGCCGATCTGACGGTCGTAGATGGGCCGGGCCAGGTCGGTGAGCAGGGCGTCATGGATGTCGTAGGCGCGATGCGGCTTGACCTCCCTGACGTAGTCGATGATCTCCGCGATCTTGTTCCAGGGCGCCATGACCGGCAGCATCAGCGTCTCGACGGGCCGGTCGGGCACGGTGAGGGCGTCGCCGGGGTGGAAGACGCGGCCGCCGTCGATGAGATAGCCGACGTTGGTGATGCGCGGGATGTCCGGGTGGATGACGGCGTGCAGTTCGCCGTGGACCTCGATGTCGAAGCCGGCGGTGGTGAAGGTGTCGCCGTGGCCGACGGTGTGCACGCGGCCCGGGAACGCCGCCGAGAGCTGCTCCGCGACGGACTTCAGCGTCCAGATCCCGGCGGCGGGGTTGGCCTCCATGGCCGCCCGCAGCCGGGCCTCGTCGAAGTGGTCGGGGTGCTCGTGTGTGACGAGGATCGCGTCGGCACCGACCGCGGCGTCCTCCTCGCTGAACCCGCCGGGGTCGACTACGAGCGTCTGTCCGTCCTTTTCGAGACGGACGCAGGCGTGCGACATCTTCGTGAGCTTCATGGGTCCATCCTGGCGCGCGCCCGCACCGGACGCTCACTCCTGGGGTGTCGTCTCTTCCCTTATGACCTGCTGGGCGACCTTGAACGCGCTGTTGGCCGCCGGCACACCGCAGTAGACCGCCGCCTGCAGCAGCACTTCCTTGATCTCGTCCGGGGTGAGGCCGTTGCGCAGGGCGGCGCGGACGTGGAAGGCGAGTTCGTCCAGGTGTCCGCCCGCGACCAGGGCGGTCAGGGTGACACAGCTGCGGGACCGCCGGTCCAGGCCCGGTCTGTCCCAGATCTCGCCCCAGGCGTAGCGGGTGATGAACTCCTGGAAGTCCCCCGAGAACTCGTCCGCCTGCGCCAGCGCCCGGTCGACATGCGCGTCGCCGAGCACCTCGCGACGGACCTTGATCCCGGCGTCGTACGGGTCCGGCCGGCCCGTCGTGGTCGGCGGCGGCACGATGGCCGGGGCGATCTCGGCTACGGGGAC
The DNA here is from genome assembly GCF_014655715.1 of Streptomyces lanatus. Classification (GTDB taxonomy): domain Bacteria; phylum Actinomycetota; class Actinomycetes; order Streptomycetales; family Streptomycetaceae; genus Streptomyces; species Streptomyces lanatus. Next base: position 667,683 of record NZ_BNBM01000001.1, read on the forward strand.
GGGGGCGGGCTGCGGCGGCACCGGCGTGAGGGCCGGCTTGACGGGGGCGGCGACGATGGCCATCTGCCCGGTGTTGGTGTCGTACGCGGGCTGCCAGGCGGTGGAGAAGTGCCGGACCAGCAGGTCGGTGACGGCGGCGGGCTGCTCGACCGGGACGAGGTGGGAGGCGCCCGGGACTACGGCGAGCCGGGCGTCCGGTATGCCGGCGACCAGGGTGCGGGCCTCGGCGGGGCCGGTGACCTGGTCGTCCGAGCCGACGAGGACGAGCGTGGGCACGGCGACGCCGCCGAGTTGCGGCCGTACGTCGAAGGAGGCCAGGGCCTCACAGGCGGAGATGTAGCAGCCAGGGTCGGTGGTGCGCACCATCTGCACCGCCCACTCGGTGATCGCGGGCTGGGCGGCGGCGAAGCCGGTGGTGAACCAACGGTCGGGCGAGGTACGGGCGATGGGGTCGAGGCCGTTCGTGCGCACGATCACACCCCGCTGGCGGAACTCGTCGGCGGTGCCGAAGCGCGGCGAGGCGGCGATCAGCGCGAGCGAGGCGATGCGCTCGGGGTGGCGCAGGGCCAGTTCGATGCCGATGGCGCCGCCGAGCGCGCAGCCCGCGTAGCCGAAGCGCTGCACGCCGAGGCCGTCGAGGGTGGCGAGCAGCCGTTCGGTCAGGTCGGTGACGGAGCCCGCCGGGTACGCGGGCGCGCCGCCGTGTCCGGGCAGGTCGAACCGGAAGACGCGCCATTGCTGGGTCAGCTCGGGGACCTGTCGGTCCCACATGTGCCAAGTGGTGCCGAGCGAGGGGCCGAGGATGAGGACCGGGGCGTCTTCCGGGCCGTCGAAGCGGTACTGGAGGGCAGGGGTCTTCGTCTCACTCACCGCTCCACGCTAACCGCCTTTTCTTGCCTCCCGGACGAGGGGCCCCACGTACTTACACCTCACTCCCGCGGATCTTCGGTGAACCCTCACACTGCCTTCACCGGAGATCCCGGGTTCGCCGGGAGCGAGGCCTGCCAGGGCCGACTCAGGTGCGGAGGGTGACCCCGAACCGGGTCTTCATCCGCCGCAGTTCCCACAGCGACACGGCCGTCACCGACAGAGGCCCGCCCAGCGCGGAGCTGAACTGGACGAGGGGCGGGCCCGCCGGCAGGCCGTCGGTCAGGCTCAAGGCCGCGAACACCCACACCAGCGTCGTGGTGAGCACGGGCGGCAGCATCGGGTGGACCTGGGCGGTGTTGAAGGCGCTGCGGGCCGAGTACAGCGACGCCATGAAGAAGAACGGAAAGCCCCACACGAACACGATCAGGCAGGTGACGGCCAGTACGTACTCCCACCAGTAGTCCTTCCCGTCCTCGTAGTTGGCGACCTTGGCCGTCAGGGTGAAGATTCCGCCGATCACGACCAGCGTCAGCACGTACCAGGCGACCGCCTTGAGCGGGGCGCGCAGCCGGGAGCGCAGATGCGGGCGCAGGTGCGAGGGCGCGTAGTAGATGAAGCCGATGATGACCAGGGGCGCGGCGATGATCAGCACGAACGGGGCGAGGATGAGCTGGGCGGCACCGCCGTACGCCGCGTCCTCCCAGCGGTCCGGCTTCACGTTGTACGCGAGGATCAGGCCGATGGTGGCGGCGGCACCGAGCACCGTACGGGCCACCTGGACGCGGTCCACGGTGCGGTCCACGATCCGGCCGTCGCCCTCCGCGTTGAAGAGCCGGGTGGCGACACGGTGCGCGGAGCGCAGGATCGCGCCGACGAGCCCGAACGACAGGCAGCCGCTGCGACGCCGGGCGGCGGGCCTCGTGGGCTGCGGGCCGTAGGGGTAGGGATTCGGCTGCGGGTACGGCGGCTGGTTCGGGTACGGCCCCGGTTGCGGCGGAGGCGTGCCGTACGGGTTGCCGCCGTTGTTGGGCCCGTATGGATTGTTCGGTCCGTACGGGGCGCCCCAGCCCTGTCCGCCGGGTCCATTGCCGCCCGGTTGCCCCGAGCCGGGTCCAGGACCCCATCCCCCCGATGCCATGACCTCTCCCACCGTTCTTTTCCGGCCAGTTGCTGTGTGCCGCCTTGCGACTTCGCGGCAGTGTAGTTGCACCTGGGGCGCGGGCGGCAGCCGATATGGGGATGGGACAGAGCTGATACACCAGGTCATCCGCCCGGTCATCACCGGGCCATCACCGGGCCATCGCCGGGTCATGCCTCCGGTACGGCTCCGGCCGAGTCGAGGCCGGTGAGGGCGCCGACCGGATCGAGGTCGGGGGTGCCGCGCGGCCACCAGTCGTCGTGGCCCGGTTCGGATTCGTACGGGTACCAGAGGCCGTCGTGGCCGAGGCGGAGCTGGAGATGGCCGCGGGGGTGGGTGAGGCGGTTGCGCCAGGGACGGAAGGCGGGGAGGTCGGCGGCGAGCAGCAGCGGGCGGGCCCGGTCGAAGCGGCCGGCGGGCGGGTCCCAGGGTTCTTCGAGTGCGGCGAGCCCTTCGAGGCCGCCCTGACGCCAAGCGGCGACCGCGCGGGCCAGGTCGGACGTGGTGCGGTCGGCGGCGGAAGCGAGGGAGGCGTACAGGGCGCGGGTGGCCGCGGTGAGGCCGGAACCGGGGCGGGCGGCGGCGACGGCGAGCCGGACCGCGTCCTGCCACAGGGTCAGTTCGCCGACGGGGTCACGTCCGGAGGTGAGCAGGGCGTGCGCGCGGGCTGCGGCGTCGGTCGCCAACTGGTCCAGTGCGAAGGGGTCGGGGCCGCCCGGGGCCGCCGGGTAGGCGGGCGGCTGCTCGGGGTGCGGGGGCGGGGGCAACGGCGCCGGGAGGGGCGGCAGTCGGCGTTGCGGGTCCAGGGCCTCGGTCGCGCGTACGCCCGCGAGGGGCGCCGGTTCCTTCTCCTGCGCCGCGCGGGCGGCGCGGGCGGCGCTGAGGCGAGACAGCGCGTCGAGCAACTGGCGTTCCCCGCGGCCGCGCAGCAGGAGCAGTACGAAGGGGTCGGCGTCCAGGAGGCGTGCGGTCTGGTAGCAGAGGGCGGCGGCGTGTTTGCAGGGGTGGCCGCGGTCGGGGCAGCTGCAACGGGGGTCCAGATCGCCCGGTCCCGGCAGCAGCGGCACCCCGCACTCGGCGAGGGACTGCGGCATCTCCTTGTCCAACAGCGCCGCGATATGCCCCGGCCGCGAGGCGACGGCGTCCAGGAACCGCGCCCAGTCGGCGTCGTCCAGCGTCCGCAGCCGCACCTGCACCCGATACGGCCGCGGCCGGCTCCCCCGCACATACGCCAACACCAGCCCCGGCGTCACGGTGATGGCATCGACATGCCCCTCCCGCGCATACCCCCGCCCACGCCCGAGCCGAGCACGATCAAGCGCCCCCTCCTCCAGCGCCCGCACCCAGGCGTCACCCCACCAGCTCTCGGCGAACCGGTCGCCGTCGGCCGGGCGGGGCGGAAAGGCGGGGAAGGTGCGCCGGAGGTCACCGTCGCGGGTCGGGGCGGCCATGGTGAGGGGGAGTTGGGGAGTTGCCGGGGGAGCCGCAGAGGCCTCGGACGGCTGCTCCGCCGGTTGCGAGGGGGAAGGCGAGCCGGAGTTCGTCGGCTCGTGCTCCTGCTGTGCGGCCGTTCCCGGCATCGAAGTGTCCTCGCCCTGCGGCGAGTCATCGGCAGGCATCCGGAAGGCACCGGCCAGCAGGCCGCGCACGTCGCGGCTGCGGAGGCTGTCGGACCCGGGATCCCGTCGGCTCCCGGAACCGGTCGACGCGGGCCGATGCGGCCGTCGAGTGCCCGATGCCCCTCGGGCGGCCTCGTCCGACCGCGTCCGCTCCCTCTCCTCCCGGGCAGCGCGCAGTGCCTCACGGGCGCCGTCCGCCGCGCGCCGCGCCCGGCCCGAGGGGTCGAGGTCGGACGACGTACGCGACGCGGACGGGATCCCGGGGCCGACTGGCTCCTGAGCGTCCGCTACGGGCTCCGAATCCGCCTCATCGGCTTGCTCCGGGGCATCGGGGCGCCTCTCGGGCACCGCAACGGAAGAAGACGATCCATCGCTCTCCTCACCTACGCCCCCACCCCGTCTGGCGGCCATGGCACGCCTGAGTGCCGCGCGGGCCGCATCACCCGGCCGGGCTTCGGAGCCGTGCGACTCGTCCGTGGCCCGCTCCTCGGATGACGACGAGGCCCCGTCCCGCTCCTCCCGGGCGGCCCGCAACGCCCGTCGCGCGACGTCGGCCGGACTGCCGCTCTCCCCCATCACGCCTCCCTCCTCAGCGACACGAGGTCCGACAGCTCACGATCCGTCAGTTCCGTGAGGGACGACTCCCCGGAACCCAGGATCGCGTCGGCCAAGGCGCGCTTGGATTCGAGCATTTCGGCGATGCGGTCCTCGATGGTGCCCTCGGTGATGAGGCGGTGGACCTGGACGGGCTGGGTCTGGCCGATGCGGTAGGCGCGGTCGGTGGCCTGTTCTTCGACGGCCGGGTTCCACCAGCGGTCGAAGTGGACGACATGGCCCGCGCGGGTGAGGTTGAGGCCGGTGCCCGCCGCCTTCAGGGAGAGGACGAGGACGGGCGTGGCGCCGCTCTGGAAGCGGTCCACCATGCGTTCGCGCTCCGGCACCGGCGTACCGCCATGGAGCAGGTCCACCGGAACCGCCCGCGCGGCGAGATGGGCGGAGATCATGCGGGCCATCCCGACGTACTGGGTGAAGACCAGCGCCGAGCCGTCCTCGGCCAGCAGGGTGTCGAGCAGTTCGTCCAGCAGGGTCAACTTGCCCGAGCGGACGGCCAGTCGCTCGGTCGCAGTCCCCGTCTCCTCCTTGAGGTACAGCGCCGGGTGGTTGCAGATCTGTTTGAGGGAGGTGAGGAGCTTCAGCACCAGGCCCCTCCTCGCCATGCCCTCCGCCGTCTGGATCGCGTACATCGACTCCCGCACCACCGCCTCGTAGAGCGCGGCCTGTTCACGGGTGAGCGGGACCGGGTGGTCGGTCTCCGTCTTGGGCGGCAGTTCCGGGACGATGCCGGGGTCGGACTTCTTGCGGCGGAGGAGGAAGGGGCGGACCAGGCGGGCGAGCCGGTCCACGGCCTCCTCGTCCTCGCCGTTCTCGACCGCGCGGGCGTGGCGGGCGCGGAAGGACTTGAGGGGGCCGAGCAGGCCCGGGGTCGTCCAGTCGAGCAGGGCCCAGAGTTCGGAGAGGTTGTTCTCCACCGGTGTGCCGGTCAGCGCCACCCGCGCGGGCGTCGGGATCGTGCGCAATGCCTTCGCCGTCGCGGAGTACGGGTTCTTCACATGCTGGGCCTCGTCGGCGACGACCATGCCCCAGGTGTACGCGGCCAGCGTCGGGGCCGCCGAGCGCATGGTGCCGTAGGTCGTCAGGACGAAGCCGCCGGCCATGTCCTCCAGGGTGCGGTCCGGGCCGTGGAAGCGGCGCACAGGGACGCCGGGGGCGAAACGGGTGATCTCCCGCTGCCAGTTGCCCAGCAGTGACGCCGGGCAGACGACCAGGGTCGGGGCGGTCCGGGCGCGCTTGAGGTGCAGTGCGATGACCGTGATCGTCTTGCCGAGTCCCATGTCGTCGGCCAGGCAGCCGCCCAGGCCCAGGGATGTCATGAGGTCCAGCCAGGCCAGGCCCCGGAGTTGGTAGTCGCGGAGGGTGGCCCGGAGGCCGGGTGGCGGCTCGGCCGGTCGTACGCCCGCCGTCAGTCGGTCCCGCAGGGTCGCCAGCGCGCCCACCGGTACCGCCTCGACCGTCTCGCCGTCGACCTCCGCGCTGCCGGTGAGGGCGACGGACAGGGCGTCGACCGGGTCGAGCAGGCCCAGTTCGCGCTTGCGGGCCTTGCGGACGAGGGCCGGGTCGACCAGGACCCAGCTGTCCCGCAGCCGGACGACCGGGCGGTGCGCCTCGGCGAGCGCGTCCATCTCGGCCTCGGTGAGCGGGTCGCCGCCGATGGCCAACTGCCAGCGGAACTGGAGCAGTTCCTCGCTCTCGAAGAAGCCGGTGCCGTCGGTCGCCGAGCCCGGCGCGGGCCGTACGATCGCCGCCGCGCTGAGGTCCTGCGCCAGGTCCCGGGGCCAGTGCACCGCCACCCCGGCCGCCGCGAGCCTGGTGGTGGCGACGCCCAGCAGGTCGCCCAACTCCTCGTCGGACAGGGCCAGTACGTCGGGTACGTCCTGCTCGGAGAGGCGGTCCAGCGGTGCCCACACCCGGGCCGCGCGGCGCACCGCCAGCGCCGCGTCGACCCGCGCGCGGGGGCCGAAGGCCGCGTCCGCCTCGCCGGACCACAGGGCGGTCGCGTCGGCCACCAGGGTGGGGTCGGCGAGGCTGTGCACCTGGACGACGGCCGCGCCCGCGCTCCGTGCGCCGTCTTCGCGGTCGTCGAAGAGGTCGTACGCCGACAGGTCGAGGCGCAGTGAGATCCGTACGCCCGCGTCCATACCCGCGGCGACCTCGGCCGCCCAGTCCTGCGCGCCGGGCAGGCGCTGCGCCTCGCGTGCGGCGAAGGGCCTGCCCGAGGCATGCGGTGCGGCGGGGGTGCGGGGCAGGGTGTCGGCGACGGCGTCCAGGAAGGCGCGGACGAGGGCCTCCGGCTCGGGAAGCCGTAGCGGGCCGGGACCTGGCAGCGGGACCGCGTGACCCTCGTGGGGGAGAGCCGCGGCGATCGCTCGCAGGTGGGCGATGTCGTCGGGGTCGAGCGGGCCGGCCCGCCAGGCGTCGTGGCCGGTGGGGGTCAGGCCGGGCAGCAGCCGGCCGCGCGCGGTGAGCCGCAGGGCGTGCAGCGCGGCCGCGCCCCAGCAGGCGGTGGCGGGATGGGCGGCGGGGTCGCGGCGGGCCCGCACCAGCAGCGGCAGCGCCTCGCCGAGCGGCAGGGACAGCGCGGGGGTGGTTCTGCGGCGGACTCCGGCTCCATGGCGTCGTACGACGGTGAGCTCGGTGTCCTCGGCGGGCAGTGGGCCGCCCTCCGGGTCCCAGAAGGCGATCCGGCTCTCGCGCGGGAGGGACGCGGGCAGGAAGACAGTAGCGAGCCGCACCGGTACGTCCGTCACCGCACGCTCGGCCACCACAGCGCCGTCGCTCATACGTCCTGTCACCTCCCGTCCTCGAGTCGGATCAACCGTCTTCGACTCTACGGGCGGGGTCTGACAATCGGCCCCGGCGGCCGGTGCGACGCCGATGTCTTCACGGGGCGATCAAGGGACCGTGCGGGAGACGACGTACACGAACGGATTCTTCGGGTCGGCCATGCTCACGACGATGTCGTGCGTGGGAGCCGGGTTCTTCTGCTTGTGGATGAGGCTGTACCACGGGCCGGGTCCGGTGAAGTCCCAGCCGGTGATCTTCTGGTCGCGGGCGCTGATGGAGATGTCGTCCGAGTCGAGGTCGTCCCGGCCGAGGCCCATGGTCTTCAGATAGGCGTCCAGGTTGTCGTCCGTGGTCTGGAACTGGACGTAGAGACGGCTGGTCCGCCAGTTGTTCGTCTCGTAGTACCCGACGTTGTACGACGGGACCGGGATCGTCACCTGGTAGACGCGGCGCTGGACTCTCGACGGCCAGTGCGGGGTGAGGCCGGTCGCGGCGTACTTCTCCTCCTTGTCCTTGCCGCTCTCGCGGCTCTGGTTGGCGGAGATCACGAGATAGCCGGCGGGGACGCCGATGAGCAGCCCGATGATGAGCAGGGTGAGTGCCCTGCGGCGGATCATGTGGCGACGGTCCTCGGCCGGCCGCTGCGGCCCGTCCGGGGAGTCTGCCTGGTGCGGTACGGACACGGTTACGCGGACCCCTGCGATGCTCGACGGGCCTCGGCGAACCGCGCGTAGCGCTCGTACCGCTCCACCCGGCGCCGGTTGGCGCGGCGGAAGCGGCGGGCGACCAGGCGGGCCAGGTCGGCGGCGCCGACCATGCCGGCCTCGGGGCCGAGCTGGGCGCGGGTGATACGGGCCTCGGGGCGGTAGCCGCGGCCGGTGAGCTGCCGCTTGAAGGCGTCCCGCGCGGGGGCGATCAGCAGCTCGTCGGCGGCCGACACACCGCCGCCGATGACGAAGCAGGACGGGTCGAGGGCGGCGGCGAGGTTGGCGATGCCGACGCCGAGCCACTGGCCGATGTCCTGGAGCAGCTCGATACACATGGCGTCGCCGTCGCGGGCCAGCTCGGTGATCATCGGGCCGGTGATGTCGGCGATGTTGCCCTTGACGTGCTCGATGATCCCGTAGGCCACCGGCGAGTCGGCGGCGGCCAGTTCGCGTGCCTCCCTGACCAGCGCGTTCCCGGAGCTGTACTGCTCCCAGCAGCCGCGGTTGCCGCACGGGCAGCGGTGTCCGCCGGGCACGACCTGCATATGGCCGAACTCGCCGGCGACGCCGTACTTGCCGCGCTTGACCTGGCCGTCCTCCAGGATCGCGCCGCCGATGCCGGTGCCCAGCGTGATCATGACGAGGTGGTCCTCGCCGCGGCCGGCGCCGAAGCGCCACTCGGCCCAGGCGGCGGCGTTGGCGTCGTTGTCGACCAGGACCGGCACGGCGAGACGGCCGGCGAGACGGTCGCGCAGCGGTTCGTTGCGCCAGGACAGGTGGGGGGCGAACAGGACGCGATTGCGGTCGGCGTCCACCCAGCCGGCCGCTCCGATGCCCACGGCGTGCACGTCATGGCGGTCGGACAGGTCCAGGACGAGCTCGACGATGGTGTCCTCGACGACCTTCGGGCTCTTGGACTTGTCCGGCGTCTCCGTGCGGAGCTTCTCCAGGATGTTGCCGTCGGCGTCCACGACGCCCGCCATCACCTTGGTGCCGCCGATGTCGATGCCGACCGTGGGCACGCGGGGTGCCGACAGGTGTGAGCGGCGTTCCCGGGGGCCGACCGTTCGGAGCACGGGGGCTCGGCGGGAACCGATGGGGGCGGTTAGGTCGCGGTAGGTGCTCATCACGGCCGATTCTGCCTCACCGTCGGTACGGGTGCCGTACGGGGGAACGGGGCGTTGCGGCCTGGGGCGCTTAATTGTCCTGACATTGCTACGTACCAAACGGTCCGCTCATGACCGTACGAGCAATTGGAACTCGAACGAGTAGCGGCTCGGGCGGTATGTGTGCGTGCCGTACTCCACCGCCCGCCCCGTGTCGTCGAACGTCACTCTCTGCATGGTGAGGAGCGGAGCACCCTCCTCCTCCGCGAGGCGTTCGGCCTCGGCCGCGGTGGCGGCGCGGGCGCCGATGGTCTGGCGGGCGCTGTGCAGGGTGATGCCGGCGGTGCGCATCAGGCGGTAGAGGCCGGTGGCCTCCAGTTGCGCGGTGTCCAGGCCGAGCAGGCCGGGCGGCAGGAAGTTGCAGAGGTACGCCATCGGCTCGTTGTGCGCGAGGCGGAGCCGCTCGATGCGGTGGACGTCACTGTCCTCGGCCACCCCGAGCGCGGCCGCGACCTCGGCGGACGCGGGGACGACGGTGTTGACGAGAACCTTGGTCGCCGGGCGCTGCCCCGCCGACTCCAGGTCGTCGTAGAGGCTGCTGAGCTCCAGCGGCCGCTTGACCTGGCTGTGCACGACCTGCGTCCCCACGCCCCGGCGGCGTACCAGCAGGCCCTTGTCGACGAGCGACTGGATGGCCTGGCGGACGGTCGGCCGGGACAGGCCGAGGCGTGCGGCGAGTTCGATCTCGTTGCCCAGCAGACTGCCGGGGGTGAGCGCTCCGTGCTCGATCGCGGCCTCGAGTTGCTGGGACAGCTGGAAGTACAAGGGCACCGGACTGCTCCGGTCCACGCTGAGCTCGAGTTCCACGGTCGGGTCCACTTCCTGTTTCGGCACGGCCTGACTGTAGCTCTACGCGTTGTTGACGGGAAGTCGTGTAGTTTGATTGTCCGGACATTTGCATTGACAGCGTACGCACTGAACCCGCACTTTGTTTCCATGCGCATCGGGGTCATCGGTACGGGCCGCATCGGCACGATCCACGCCAACACGCTCAGTCGCCACCGCGACGTCGGCTCCTTGATCCTCACGGACGCGGACGCGACGCGCGCCCAGGAGCTCGCCCACCGGCTGGGCGAGACGGCGGCGCCCGGGGTGGACGAGATCTTCCGGTGGGGGGTGGACGCCGTGGTGATCACCACGGCGACCTCGGCCCACGCCGAACTGATCGGTCGGGCAGCACGCTCGGGGCTCCCGGTCTTCTGCGAGAAGCCCATAGCCCTCGATCTGCCGGGCACCCTGCACGCGATCGGGGAGGTGGAGACGGCCGGGACGATCCTCCAGATGGGGTTCATGCGCCGCTTCGACGCGGGGTACGTGGGCGCGCGTGAGGCGGTGCGGTCGGGGCGGCTCGGCCGGCTGCACACCGTGCGGGCGCTGACCAGCGACCAGGAGCCGCCGCCGGCCGACTGGCTGCCGCTGTCCGGCGGGCTGTACCGGGACACGCTGATCCACGACTTCGACGCTCTGCGCTGGGTGACCGGGCGTGAGGTCGTCGACGTGTACGCGGCCGGGTCGGACGCCGGGCCCGCGATGTTCCGTGCGGCGGGTGACGTGGACACCGCGGCGGTCGTGCTCACGCTGGACGACGGCACCCTCGCCACGGCCACGGCGACGCGGCTGAACGGCGCCGGGTACGACGTACGGATGGAGCTGGCCGGGGAGTTGGACACGGTCGTGGTCGGGCTTGACGACCGTACGCCGGTCGCGTCCACCGAGCCGACCGGGCCGCCCGCCGCGGACAAGCCGTGGCCGGGGTTCCTGGAGCGGTTCGGGCCCGCGTACGAGACGGAGCTGAACTCGTTCGTGGAGGTCGTGCACGGCGAGCGGGCCAACCCCTGCGACGGGCGGGAGGCCCTGCAGGCGCTGCGGATCTCGGAGGCCTGCGAAGTGTCGAGACGCGAGCGAAGACCGGTCGCCCTCGGCGAGATCGCGGGCGGGGCGTCGGCCGCGGCGCTGTGAGAGCGGGGGCCGGAGGCCGAGTGGGAGCCCGAAGGTCATGCGTGCCCGCCCCTACCACCGCACCGGCAGGCTCCGCACCCCACGCATGAGCACCCCCGGCAGCCAGTCTCCGGGGGCTCCGTCCAGGGCCAGTCGCGGGGCGCGTTCCAGCAGGGACCGGATCGCCGTGCGGGCCTCCATGCGGGCCAGGGGTGCGCCCAGGCAGTAGTGGATGCCGTGGCCGAAGGCGATGTGGCCGCGGGTGTCCCGGCGGATGTCGAAGCGGTCCGGGACGGGGAAGCGGGCCCCGTCGCGGTCGGCTGCCGTGAGGCCGATCATCACTGCGTCGCCCTGTGCGATCGGCACTCCGGCGATCTCCAGGGGCTCGGCGGCGAATCGGAACGTCGCGTTCTCCACCGGCCCCTCGTACCGCAGCGCCTCCTCGACCGCGCCGTCGACCAGGGTCATGTCGGCGCGCAGGGCGGCCAGTTGGTCCGGGTGGGTGAGCAGGGCGTGGACGGCGTTGGTGATGAGGTTGACCGTCGTCTCATGGCCCGCGATGAGCAGGACGAAGGCCATGCCGCGCAGTTCCTGAGGGGAGAGCCGGTCGCCGTCCTCCGCGGTGGTGCGGATCAGGTCGCTCAGCAGATCGGCGCTCGGCCCGGCGCAGCGCTTGTCCTCGATGAGCTCGGTCAGATACTCGGCGAGCCGCACGAAGGCGTCGTACTCGCTCTGTTCGCTCGTCGGGGCGACCGCCTCCGTGGAGATCTCGCGGAACGCGGTGCGGTCCATCTCGGGCACGCCGAGCAGCTCGCAGATCACGGTGATGGGCAGCGGGTAGGCGAACGAATCCACGAGGTCGGCCCTGCCGCCCGGGAGCATCGCGTCGAGCAGTTCGTCGGTGATCTGCTGGATCCTGGGCCGGAGTTCCTCCACCCGGCGCATCGTGAACGCGCGGGTGATGAGGCCGCGCAGCCGGGTGTGCTGGGGCGGGTCGGCGACCAGCAGATACTTGCCGATCAGCTGCTCGTCGAGGAAGGTCACCCCGATCCTGCTGCCGTCCTTGGCCAGCCGCGGGTCGGCGAGCGCCGCGCGCCCCTCCTCGTGCCCGACGACCAGCCAGGTCTCATGGTGGGCGTCGGGCGGCTGGAGCCGCACCCGGTGCACCGGGCCGCGTGCGCGCAACCGCGCGTACACGGGGTGCGGGTCCCGCCGGAACCCGTCGCCGTACTCCCCCAGGTCGATCACTTCCGCCATCGCGCTCCCCCGCCCGAAACCGACTCGCCACACAAAGAACGCACAGGCTTCCCGTCTAGTGCCCGTTGTCCTCCATTTCCTCCAGAAGTCCCGCGTCGTACGCCAACAGGGCGATCTGGACACGGTTGTTGAGGTCGAGCTTGGCCAGGACGCGGGAGACATGGGTCTTGACGGTGGCGACGCTCATGAACAGTTCGCCGGCGATCTCGGCGTTGGACAGGCCCCGGCCCACCGCGACGGCGACCTCGCGTTCGCGGTCGTTGAGCGTGGTGAGGCGCGCGCGGGCGCGCGTGCGGCGCGTGTCGGCGGCGGCACCGGCCGCGTGGGCCATCAACTGCCGTGTGACGGTGGGCGACAGGACCGGGTCGCCGGCCGCGACACGGCGCACCGCGTCGACGATCTCGGCGGGCGGGGTGTCCTTCAGCACGAACCCGGCGGCACCGGCGCGCAGGGCCCGCAGCACCTGGTCGTCGGCGTGGAAGGTGGTCAGCAGCACGACCTGCGGGGCGTCCTTGCGGCCGCGCAGCCGTTCGGTGGCGGTGAGGCCGTCGACCGACGGCATCCGGATGTCCATCAGCACCACGTCCGGCCGGGTCCGGTCGACCAGCGCCTCGACCTCGGCGCCGTCGGCCCCCTCACCGACGATCTCGATGTCGTCGGCGCCGCCCAGCATGAAGGACAGCCCGGCCCTGACCAACGGGTCGTCGTCGACGAGGAGGAGTCTGATCGCAGTCATGTGCCTTACGTAATCACGGTTGTACGGCGTCAAGGGACCGGACTGCCTGGACCGGCGTCATCCCCATGGCAGCCAGCACCGCACCTCGAACCCCCCGTCCGCCACCGGCCCGTGCTCCAGCCGGCCGCCTGTCAGCGTGGCGCGTTCGGTGAGGCCGATCAGGCCCTGGCCGGAGCCGGGGACATGCGGCACCTCGCCCTCGGGGGCGGGGTTGCGCACCGTCACGGACAGGCCCTCGCCCGGTGCTCCGGTCACCGTGACCGTGACCTCGGTGCCGGGGGCGTGCTTGCGGGCGTTGGTGAGGCCCTCCTGGGAGATGCGGTAGGCAGTGCGGCCGACGGAGGCGGGGACGGCGGCGGGGTCGGTGACGCGCTGGTCGAGGGTGACCTTCATGCCGGCCTCGCGGGACTCGGTGACCAGGGCCTCCAGCGCCGCGAGGGTGGGCTGCGGTCGCCCGGAGTCGTCGGTGTCGCCCGCCCGCAGGACGCCGATGATCTCCCGCAGGTCCTGGAGGGCCTCGTGGGCGCTCTCCCGGATCACGCCCGCCGCCCGCTGGATCTCCTCGCGGGGCGCGTCGGGCCGGAACTCCAGCGCGCCCGCGTGCACGCTGAGCAGCGTCAGCCGGTGGGCGAGGACGTCGTGCATCTCTCGGGCGATGGCCTCACGGGCGAGCCGCTGGGCCTGCTCGGCGCGCAGCCCGGCCTCGGTCTCGGCGCGCCGGACGCGGTCACGCAGACTCAGCATGAGCTGGCGCTTGGAGCGTACGAACATGCCCCAGCCGACGATCGCCCCGGTCAGCAGCACGCCGAAGAGCGTCGCCCAGACGTACGGCAGATCGGGTTCGGGACGCAGCCAGAAGAACACCGGGACCAGCACCAGGTCCGCCAGGGCCACCCACGCGACGTACCGGAAAGGCCGGTGCACGGCGAGCGTGAAGAGGGCGACCACGCTCGCGCCGCCCGCGGTGTTCGACACGAAGCCGACCGGGACCATCGCGACCGCGAGCCCGACCGGCCAGCGACGCCGCAGCCACACCGCGGCACACGAGAGCGCGCCCACCACCTGGTCGAATTTGGCGTAGCCCTGCGGCAGGTCCTCATGGCGCAGGGTGTCGGCGGCCATCAGCCCGATGAACACGGCGAGCAGGAAGAACAGGAAGTCGACCACCCAGTCGCGCGCGGTGCGCCGGGGGCGCCCGGAGCGACCGGCGTCGGGGTCGAGTTCCTTCACCAGAGCCGACGGCAGCAGCCAGCGGCGTCCTGGGAACACCTGCTGGGCGGGCTGCGGCTCGTCATGACTCACGGTCGACAAATCTACGCATTGTCCGGCCTTCGGCGCGCGTCCTCCGGGTGATCGCCGACCAAAGTCGTACCACCTGCGACTTTGGGTGCGCCGGACCACCCGGAACATGGACTTCCGTCAGCCCTGGCGCGCCCGGCGGCCGATGAGCGTGGGCGGGTCCTCGGGGGAGAGTCGTGGCATGAAGCAGCTGCTGGAGATTCTCGGGTTCATCGCCTTCGTGCAGGGCGTCGCGGGCCTGGTGCACGAGTTCACCGACTGGGACTGGGGTCTGGTACAGGCGATCGACTTCCTCGACGGCTACGAGATCTATGCGAGCGTCGCCCTGCTGGTGCTGGCGGTCGCCCTGTTCGCCGCGGCCGAGAGCCGGAAGGCCCGCTGAGGTCGGCACACGCGCGTGCAGGTCTCATGGAGCCGTCGCGCGCCAGGTTAACTTCGCGGAAAATCATCGGACGGGACGGGCAATTCTCCGGGGTTGTCATTGACATGCCACTGTCTACGCGCGTCATCATGAAGCCATGAGATTCCCCCCACGAATCACTCGCATCGGCGCCTCGGCCGCCGTCCTGTCCGCCCTTCTCATCGGCGGCACCGTCACCGCCACTCCGGCCGCCGCGGCGGTGGGCAGCATCTGTTACAGCGACCTGCCCTCCCAGGCGTACGACACGCTCGAACTGATCGAGCAGGGTGGCCCCTACCCGTACGACCAGGACGGCACCGTCTTCCAGAACCGGGAAGGCATCCTGCCGAGCCAGTCGTCCGGGTACTACCACGAGTACACGGTCAAGACCCCTGGTTCCTCCACGCGCGGTGCTCGCCGGATCGTCACCGGTGAGAAGAACCAGGAGGACTACTACACGGCCGACCACTACGAGTCGTTCGACCTGGTCAACTACGGCTGCTGAGCCCGTAGACCACGGTCGGCGTCGAGGAACGGCGCGACCAGCTGGAGGTCCGGCCCCCCGGCCGGATCTCCAGCTCCCTTTCAGCGAACGGCCGCCAGCGCCAGGGAGCGCACGTCGCACATCACCACCGTCACCTGCGGGTCGAGGTCCAGCGTGTACCGCACATCGTCGGCCTCGTAGTCACGGGCACCGTCGAAGCGGTTGACGGCGCGTCCAGGGCCAGTTCGTCCCACATGAACCAGAAGCGGTTCTGACCCGGCGTGCCGAAGACGTACAGCACCAGCTCACGGCTGATCGTGACCCTGCCGAAGTCCATGGCCACGGTCGTCGTCGGCTTCCCCGCCACCTGGCTGAGGTCGTCCACGCCCTCGCTCGACCGGTGATCACCTCCTCCGTCCGCAAGGGGGAGATCTCGCTGACGGTACCGACCATGCTGCCGCCGCAGAATCGACCCCTGGTTCCCCGAGTTCGCCGCCGAACTCGTCGCCGCCGGCGCCACGCGCCCCTTCCTGGAGGCACATCTCCGCCGCAGGGTGCTGTCGCTCGGCAACGTGGGCCTGGTCAACGGCGTTGTGCGCGGCCTGACTTTCGCGGGCGACCGGGTCGGCGGAGTGCGCCACGCGGGTCCGGGCATGGATGTGGGTGACGAGGATCGGCACCTGGCTGCGCGAGGGCGGCTGGCCCGAGGCCACGACGCGCCGCATGCACGTCGACCTCGGCTACACCACCGCGCTGTTCCCCCGCCCCGCGGGCCGGCCTGACGCGACACTGGCCCAGTCGCTGACCACCCTGCCCGACGGCCGGCTGCGGATGAGCACCCTGGGCCGCGTCGAGGGCGATCGCTGGATCGTCCTGACGGCCGGCTACGCGGACGACCGCCCGGGCCGTAGCGGCTACGAGTTCCTGCTGCGCTGCAAGCAGGACCCCGCGGCGGCGTTCCGTCAGCTGGCCGAGGAAGCCGAACCGATCGGAGATCCGGCCGCCTACCGGCACCCGGACAACAGGAGGCGCGACTTCCATCTCCTGGACCGTTTCCCCGCCGGGCTCGTCGCGGCCGGTGATTCCCTGGCCTCGTGCAACCCCATCTACGGGCAGGGCATGTCGTCGGCCGCGATGCACGCCGCGTGTCTGGCGGCCCATCTCGTGCGGGCGTCGGTGACCGACCCGTGATCCACCGGCGCTTCCTGGAGGTGACCGCGCGGCCGGTCACTCGCCCTCGGGCAGGCCGAACGTGCCGTACTCCGGGCTGCCCGCGAGGTCGTAGGAGTTGATGGCGACACCGCTGCCGGTGGCCTGGCCGCCGGCGTGGGTGAACCGTGTGGGTACGGCCCCCTCCGTGAAGAGGCGGTGCCCCGCGCCGAGCACGACCGGGAAGGTCAGCAGATGGAGCGTGTCGACGAGGCCGAGGGCCAGCAGGGACCTGACGAGGGCGCCGCTGCCATGGACCTGGAGCTCGCCGTCGGTGCGCTCCTTGAGGGCTGTGACCTCCTTGCCGAGGTCACCGCTGATCACGCTGGTGCCGGCCCATTCGGGGTCGGTCAGCGTGGAGGAGGCGACGTACTTCGGCAGGGCGTTGAGCTTGCCGGCGACCGGGTCGGCCGGGTCGGTCACCTTGGGCCAGAACGAGGCGAAGATGTCGTACGTACGGCGTCCGAGGAGGAAGGCGGCGGGGCGTGCGAAGACCTCGCCGATGAACCGACCGAAGTCGTCGTCGGCGTACGGGAAGACCCAGCCGCCCTGCTCGAAGCCGCCGCGAGTGTCCTCCTCGGTGCCGCCGGGCGCCTGGTAGACACCGTCGAGTGTGACGAAGAGGGTGGAGACGAGCTTGCCCATGAGTAGTGCCTCTTTTCCGGAGTGAGGTCTGCTGTCATCACCTCAGACCCCACGGGCGCCCGCAACTCATCGCCGCGTCCGATGTCGGTGTCCGTTCGCCGCCAGCGTCCCGGCCCGCGCGGCGCTGGGATGGACCCATGACAACCACTGACGAATCCACGACACACACGCACCCCTACGGCACCCTGCACGGCAAGGTCGCCCTGGTCACCGGCGGCAGCCGCGGCATCGGCGCGGCGACGGCACGGCGGCTCGCCCGGGAGGGCGCGGACGTCGCCGTGACGTATGTGAACGGCAAGGAGGCCGCCGAGGAGGTCGTGCAGGCGGTACAGGCGCTCGGGCGGCGGGGCGTGGCCCTGCGGGCGGACTCCGCCGACCCCGACGAGGCGGCGGGCGCGGCGCGCCGTACGGCGGAGGCGCTGGGCAGGCTCGACGTGCTGGTGAACAACGCCGGCGTCGGCGTCCTGGGCCCGCTGGAGGACCTGTCGCTCACGGACGTGGACCAGGTCCTCGCCGTGAACGTCCGGGGCGTCTTCCTGACCTCCCGGGCGGCTGCCGCCCACATGGGCGCCGGGGGCCGGATCATCACGATCGGCAGCTGCATGGCCCAGCGCGTGCCGGGTCCCGGCGGAACGCTCTACGCCACCAGCAAGTCGGCCCTCATCGGCCTGACCAAGGCCCTGGCCCGCGAACTCGGCCCCCGCGGCATCACCGCGAACATCGTGCACCCCGGCCCCATCGACACCGACATGAACCCATCGAACGGCCCCTTCGCACCGGCCCAGTCGGCCATGACCGCCCTGGGCCGCTTCGGCACGGCCGAGGAGGTGGCATCGACGGTGGCGTACCTGGCCGCGGCGGAGTTCATCACCGGCGCGGAGTTCGCGGTGGACGGGGGGCACGCGGCGTGACGGCCGGGTGGTGACGGGGGCACAGGGCGCGACATCCGGGCGCCGCCCAGGACCGTCAAGGCGGAACCAAGGGACCCCGCCCGTCCCCCGAAGCCCGTCTCCGCGGCGACGGCCGATACCCGCCATGCGCCCCGCCGCCCGGGCGGTGGCGGCGGAACGAGGAACTCCGCCCGATCCCCGTGCCAACTCTTCCGCACGGACGGCAACACGCGGCACGACACCCCGGCACCGCCCCAACCCCTAAGGCTCCGCCCTCCCCGCCTGCAACCGCCCTTGCTCCGCATCCCCCGCCGCCACCGCCGTCCCATGGGCGTCGGTGAATCTGCGGAGGACGTCGAGGAGGTCGTCGCGGGCGGTGAGGCCCTCGGGGCCGGGGAGGGAGAGGGCCTCGTGGAGGGCGTGGTGGAGGGTTTCGCGGACGTGCGGCCAGGAGCCGGCGACGGGGTGTGACAGGTCCAGGTGCCGGGTGAGGGCGTCCACGGTGCGCACGGTGTCCTCGTCCAGGTCCTCGGTCCAGGGGCCGATCGTCGACAGCGTGTAGTAGAGGGTGTTCGCCGTCGCGGTGGGGAGGGTCACCGTCACCGTGCCGATCGCGTCCAGGGCGTCGATCAGCGCGGAGGCCTGGGCGGTCCGGTCGGGGTGAAGGTGGTGGGTGCGCAAGGTGTCCAGGGCCTGCCGTATCTCCCCCACCTCCGCCAGGGGCAGCGCCACCGCGACGTCCTGCGGCGGTCCGGCCGGCCCTGGGTCCTCGTCCCACCGGCGCGGTCCCGCGAAGAAGCGCGGGCTCCAGCCCGTGACGTCGAACTCGTCGCCCGCGCGGGGTGCGTGACCGGGCGCCACGCCCTGGCGGACGTAGCCGTTCTCCGCGAGGATGCCGTCGATGTCGTCCCACGTCGGTTCGGTCATCGCGGACGGGAGGCGCAGCCCGTGCCACCCCTGTGCATAGGTGATCCGGACGCTCCAGGGGCGGCCTTCCTCCAGTCGCGCGCTGCCGGGGTGTCTCGTCGCCAGTGCCACGGTGTGGTCCTCCCTCAGGCCAGTGCGCTGCGCACCCGGTGCAGATAGCTGAAGTCGTGGTCGGTCCGGGCCTTGGCCAGCGGGCGGATCTCGCGGGTGGCCACGTTCAGGGCGTAGCCGCCGATCGTGCCGAGCAACCAGCCGAGGTCCGGCAGCAGCAGGGCGCCGCCGGCCGCCGCGGCCAGCGCGACCGACACCGTGACGGAACGGTGCACCCAGGCCATACGGCTGCCGCGGCGCGCCGCTTCGTAGTCCTCGACCGCCTCGGAGAGTTCCGTGCGCAGCTGGGAGAAGACGTCCGCCGGATGCTCGTAGTCACGGCGCAGATCGCCCAGCATGCGGTGCAGGGCCCGCATCAGGCGCCGTCGTTCGTCGGCGTACGCCTCCCGGAAGGCGAGCACGTCCTCGGTCGCGGTGTCCGGCGCCGGGACGGGCAGCAGCCGGCCCAGCTCCATCTCCCAGGCGAGACCGCGGGTCGGCGACACCGGGCGCAGGCTGTTGCGGTACGCGCCCTCGCTGTCGGTGTACGGGAAGAGGGCGAGGTCCGTGGTGGCGGCGAGCTCGCGGGCCAGTACGCCGACGACCAGATTCTGGACCTCCTTGGAGACGGAGAGCTCCGCTCTCAGGTCCGAGGGCCCGAGGTTGGCGGCCAGCCCCAGCTCCAGCAGCTGCTGCTTCAGGGGGTAGGTGATCTTCGATGTGAAGAGGACCGCTTCGGGCGGCGAGGTGGGTCGAGGCGGGTCCGGGAGGGCCGCGATCCGTTCGAGCTCGCGCGTCAGCAGGGACCAGTTCTGGCCCGTGCGGGGCGAGCGCCCGTCGCCGTCCAGGACGTCGAGGGACTCGGGGGTGAACGCCAGCGGCCGGTACAGCTCACGCTCTTCCAGCCGCCGCAGTTCCCTGCCGACGAGCGACGAGTACACGCGGGGGTCGCGTGGCACGACCGAGGCGAGACCGTCCCAGTAGAGCAGGGCCTGGTGGACGACCTCGGCGGGCGGAGTCACCGTCGGGTAGTACAACAGCACGCCCATCGCGTCCCCCCTGGTCCTTCTACGACAACCAGGTCAACGATAGCGAGGCGCACCGGAGTTGGAGATCCGGTGCGCCCCACGGGTTCAGCCGCCCAGCTCCTGGTGCCGTGCCGCGAGGCCGGCCGCGCCCTGCTCCGTCAGCGAGCCGTGCAGGCGCAGGCGGGAGATGCCGCCGTCCGGGAAGATGTCCACGCGCGCGTGCGTGCCCACCGCGGGGGCCGGCAGGACGAAGCGGTGGTTGGTGTCGGGCTGGAGGCGGGTGCGCGGGAGGATCTCCGTCCACTGCCCGCTCTCGCCGTCCTTCACCGACACCGACGCCCAGCCCGCGCTGTTGCCCTTCAGATAGGCCGTGTCGATCTCGACCGCCCGGATCTGGGACTGTGCCGCCAGCCGGTAGCTGATCCAGTCGTTGCCCTGGTCGCGGCGCCGGCGGGTCTCCCAGCCGTCGTCCATCTTGCGGGAGCGGCCCGGCTGGATGGTGTTGGTGGCGGGCGAGTAGAAGCGGTCGGAGGCGTCCTCGACCTGGCCGCCGTTCTCCAGGGCCACCACATCGAAGCTGCCCAGCGCCGACAGCCACTCGGGGTCGGGCACGACCTCGCCGTACACACGCAGTCGGGCGATGCCGCCGTCCGGGTGCTGGTTGACCCGGAGGTGGGTGAAGCTCTGCTCCACCTCGATGGAGAAACCATTCGCCGCATGCCCGCCGACCGCCGTGCGCGGAACCAGCGTCGTCCACTTCACGTCGTCGCCGAGCAGCTCCTCCGGGGACGGCGAACCCGGCACCGACGCGCCCTCGACGGACACCGCCTGCGGGTAGTTGCCCCGGAAGTGGGCGGTGTCGACGACGATCCCGCGTACGACACCCGGCGCCCCGAGCCGCACCAGCGCCCAGTCGTGGTCCTCGGCCGTGGGCCACGGGTGCCCGGCGGAGGCACCGCGGCGCCGCCGGGTCTCCCAGCCGTCCATGATCTTGCCCTTGTGCCCGAAGTGCTCGGGGTCGAACTCGGCCCGCTCGGGCACCAGCAGGTTCTCGCGCTGGGCGAAGAACTCGTCGTTCGCGGCGATGACTCCGGCGCCCAGCCTGCGGTCGGCGAGGTTGGCGTACTGGGTGAAGGGGAAGTCGGCGGTGCGGTAGTCCGCGTACGGGTCGCCGCCTCCGTAGGGGTTCGCGTCGCCGGTGAAGCTGGGTATCGCCGTCACGGTGATCAGTGCTGCCTTTCGAGATCGATGGGTGCGATTCAGTTGGTCCGGGTGAGGAGTCGCCCCTTCGGGTCGGTGAACTCGCCGTCCGCGACGATGCGTTCGCCGCGCAGCCAGGTGGACTTCACGACGCCGTACAGGGTCTTGCCCGCGTACGCCGTGACACGGTTGCGGTGCTGGAGCGCGGCCGGGTCCACGGTGAAGGTCGCGTCGGGCGCGAGGACCGCGAAGTCGGCGTCGCGGCCCGCCTCGATGGCGCCCTTCTGGTCCAGCCCGACGAGCTGTGCCGTCCGGGCGGACATCCAGCGGACGACGTCCTCCAGGCCGTGTCCGCGCCTGCGGGCCTCGGTCCATACGGCCGCCAGGCTCAGCTGGAGTCCGGAGATGCCGCCCCAGGCGGTGGCGAAGTCGTCGGTCTTGAGGTCGGCCGTGGAGGGCGAGTGGTCGGTGACGACGCAGTCGATGGTGCCGTCGGCCAGCGCCTGCCAGAGCAGGTCCTGGTTGGCGGACTCGCGGATCGGCGGGCAGCACTTGAACTCGCTGGCGCCGTCCGGGACTTCCTCGGCAGTGAGCGTGAGGTAGTGCGGGCAGGTCTCGACGGTGATCCGTACGCCCTCCCGCTTGGCCTCGGCGATCAGCGGCAGCGCGTCGGACGACGACAGGTGCAGTACGTGCACGCGCGCGTGGAGGCGTTTCGCCTGGGCGATCAGCTGGGCGATGGCGGTGTCCTCGGCGTCGCGGGGACGGGAGGCCAGGAAGTCGGCGTACTTGGGGCCGCCCTGCTGCGGGGCCGCGTCGAGGTGGTGCGGGTCCTCGGCGTGCACGATCAGCAGGCCGCCGAAGGAGCTGATCTCGGCGAGGGACTGGGCGAGCCGGTCCTGGTCGAGGTGCGGGAACTCGTCCACGCCGGACGGCGACAGGAACGCCTTGAAGCCGAAGACCCCGGCCTCGTGCAGGGGGCGCAGATCCTTGACGTTGTCCGGCAGGGCGCCGCCCCAGAAGCCGACGTCGATGTGCGCCTTGTCGGCGGCGACGTCCTTCTTCGTACGGAGGTTGTCGACCGTGGTGGTCGGCGGGAGGGAGTTGAGCGGCATGTCGACGAGGGTGGTGATGCCGCCGGCCGCCGCGGCGCGCGTGGCGGTCCAGAAGCCCTCCCACTCGGTGCGGCCGGGGTCGTTGACGTGCACGTGCGTGTCGACCAGGCCGGGCAGCAGGACGTCGTCGCCGAGGTCCTCCAGCCGGGCGCCGGACGGGACTTCGGCGTCGTACCCGAGTACGGCCCTGATCTTGCCGGCGGAGACCGCGACCGAGGCGGCCCGCGTCCCCTCCGGGGTGATGACGCGCGTCGAGCGCAGCACCAGTTCAGCGTCGGACACCCGGACCCCTCTCAGCCGCACTACCGCTTCCGCGTTGCTTCCGCCACTTCCGCGAAACGGAATTCAACTTTCTGTTGAAGGAGTCTTCACTCCCGCTTCAGCGCCGTCAAGGGCACACTTCTCCACAGTGCACCCGCTCGGCACTCTCTGGACGTTTCCACAAAGCGGAATTACAATTCCAGCAAGCAGAACGTAGCTACGTACAAGCGGGGAGTCAACCGACCGACGGGTAGGCTTCTGCCCTTCCCTCCGGTCCCGAAAGGAACGTGCCGTGCCGACGTCCAGCGCCAGCACCACCGACTCCGCCAAGTCCAACGGCGGCGGGGTCCAGTCCCTAGAGCGCGCCTTCGATCTGCTGGAGCGGATGGCGGACGCGGGTGGCGAGGTCGGCCTCAGCGAGCTGTCCGCGAGCAGCGGGCTGCCGCTGCCCACCATCCACCGCCTGATGCGCACCCTCGTGGCCTGCGGATACGTCCGCCAGCAGCCCAACCGCCGCTATGCCCTCGGCCCGCGCCTGATCCGCCTCGGCGAGTCCGCGTCCCGGCTCCTCGGCACCTGGGCCCGCCCCTACCTCGCGCGGCTGGTCGAGGAGACGGGCGAGACGGCGAACATGGCCCTGCTGGACGGCGACGAGATCGTCTACGTCGCCCAGGTGCCGTCCAAGCACTCGATGCGCATGTTCACCGAGGTCGGCCGGCGTGTGCTGCCGCACTCCACCGGCGTCGGCAAGGCGCTGCTCGCCTCGTTCCCGCCGGAGGAGGTGCGCGCGCTGCTGTCCCGTACCGGGATGCCGGCCGCCACGGAGAAGACGATCACCACTGCGGACGGCTTCCTCGCGGCCCTGGAGGACGTACGGCGCAACGGCTACGCGATCGACGACAATGAGCAGGAGGTCGGAGTGCGCTGCCTCGCGGTCTCCGTCCCCGACTCCCCCACGGCCGCCGCGATCTCGATCTCCGGCCCGGCGGGCCGGGTCACCGAGGCGGCCACGGACAAGATCGTGCCCGTACTCCAGCAGGTCGCCGGCGAACTCTCCGAGGCACTGGCCAGCCAGAACCAGGCCTGACGCCGGGGCTACGCCGAGCGCCCCCCAAGTTTGCCTGTCAGGCACCGGACAGCAGTTCGACGGCGCTAGCCCCGCCCCCGCGGTGGCTGTCCGAACAGTTCCACCGCGTCGCGCACCTGCGTCAGCCCCGGGGACAGTGCGCTCACCGAGCCGATCGCGCCCGCGATCAGCAGCAGGGACCGGCGTAGGCGGGGTGTCTCCGGTGCTCCGGAGATCACCATCGCGGCCAGTGCGGCGAGTTCGTCCTCGGCGATGCCCCGGTCCGGGAACTCGGCTGGATGCGCGGCGAGTTCGCGGCGCAAACGGGACACCGCCGTCCGCAGTTCCGCCACCCTAGGGTCCTCGTCGCTGCCCGTCACCGGCCTCTGCCCCAAGCTCCGCAACAAAGCTCTCCCCCCTCGCACGCCGTTGTGCGCCTTTGGTCGCGCGTCCCCCGCCGAGCACCCCTGGCACAGCTCGGGCGCCGGGGACGCGGGTCAGTAAACGCCACCCGATGCCGAAGCGCCACCGCGCGGACGGAAATTCAGTCGTAGGAAGTCGGGCGCTCGCGCAGGCGTCAGGTATGCAGGACGTATGACTGAGAAGGAAGCGTCACCGGTCGCCGGTCTCGTGCTCGCCGCGGGCGGTGGCCGTCGGCTCGGCGGGCGCCCCAAGGCCCTGCTCCGGCATCGCGGCCGGCCGCTCGTCGAGCACGCGGTCGGGGTGCTGCGCACGGCCGGCTGCACCCGCGTCCACGTGGTGCTGGGCGC
The DNA here is from genome assembly GCF_014655715.1 of Streptomyces lanatus. Classification (GTDB taxonomy): domain Bacteria; phylum Actinomycetota; class Actinomycetes; order Streptomycetales; family Streptomycetaceae; genus Streptomyces; species Streptomyces lanatus. The sequence goes on from NZ_BNBM01000001.1 coordinate 691,900, forward strand.
CCAGGCGGCGGCCGTACGGGAGCAGGCGGAGCTCGGCGACTGCGTCCTGGTGGAGAACCCGGACTGGGCCGACGGGATGGGTTCCTCCCTGCGCGCGGGGCTCCATTCGCTCGCCGGTACAGCAGCAAGGGCCGCGCTCGTCTCGCTGGTCGATCAGCCCGGCATCGGAGCGGAGGCGGCCGCGCGTGTGCTTGCCGCTTACGAGGACCAGACGTCGCTCGTCTCGGCGGCCTACGACGGGGTACGCGGTCATCCCGTTCTCTTCGGCGCCGCCCACTGGGACGGCATCGCCGCGACGGCGACCGGCGACCGGGGAGCGCGCGCGTACCTGAAGGAGCACGAGGGGGCGATCACGCTCGTCGAGTGCGGGGACGTGGCACGGCCGTACGACATCGACACGGAGGCCGATCTGGTCCACCTTGAGTGAGCGGGATGGCACTGAGCGCCACTATCCCTCGACTCAGAGAATCTCGATGTCAACAAACCATTGAAGTTCCACGATGAGGAAACTAGTATCCACTGTTCAGAAGCGCCCCACCGCTCCAGGGGCGTTCCTCGCCGTACCCGGTTCGACTGGCACCCGGTGCCACCGCTGAAGGAAGTGACAGCTCATGTCCGCACCAGCGCCGTCCCCGCTGGCCATCGTCGACGCCGAGCCCCTGCCGCGGCAGGAGGAGGTCCTTACCGAGGCGGCCCTCGCCTTCGTGGCCGAGCTGCACCGCCGGTTCACGCCCCGCCGTGACGAACTCCTCGCCCGTCGTGCCGAGCGCCGCGCCGAGATCGCCCGCACCTCCACGCTCGACTTCCTCCCGGAGACCGCCGCGATCCGCGCGGACGACTCCTGGCGAGTGGCCGCGTGCCCGCCCGCGCTGCAGGACCGCCGGGTCGAGATCACCGGCCCCACCGACCGCAAGATGACGATCAACGCCCTCAACTCGGGCGCGAAGATCTGGCTCGCCGACTTCGAGGACGCCTCCGCGCCGACCTGGGAGAACGTCGTCCTGGGGCAGATCAACCTGGCCGACGCCTATACCCGGAACATCGACTTCACGGACTCCAAGTCCGGCAAGTCGTACGCCCTGAAGGCGAACGACGAACTCGCCACCGTCGTCATGCGGCCGCGCGGCTGGCACCTCAACGAGCGTCACCTCCAGGTCGACGGTGAGCAGGTCCCCGGCGCCTTCGTCGACTTCGGCCTGTACTTCTTCCACAACGCCCAGCGCCTGCTCGACCTCGGCAAGGGCCCGTACTTCTACCTCCCGAAGACGGAGTCGCACCTGGAGGCCCGCCTCTGGAACGACGTGTTCGTCTTCGCGCAGGACTACGTCGGCATCCCGCAGGGCACCGTCCGCGCGACCGTCCTGATCGAGACGATCACGGCGGCGTACGAGATGGAGGAGATCCTCTACGAACTCCGCGACCACGCCTCGGGGTTGAACGCCGGACGCTGGGACTACCTGTTCTCCATCGTCAAGAACTTCCGTGACGGCGGCGCCAAGTTCGTCCTGCCGGACCGCAACGCGGTCACGATGACGGCCCCGTTCATGCGGGCGTACACCGAACTCCTCGTCCGCACCTGCCACAAGCGCGGCGCGCACGCGATCGGCGGCATGGCGGCGTTCATCCCGTCGCGCCGGGACGCCGAGGTCAACAAGGTGGCCTTCGAGAAGGTCCGCGCCGACAAGGACCGCGAGGCCGGCGACGGCTTCGACGGTTCCTGGGTCGCCCACCCCGACCTGGTCCCGATCGCCATGGAGTCCTTCGACAAGGTCCTCGGCGACAAGCCGAACCAGAAGGACCGCCTCCGCGAGGACGTCCACGTCGAGGCGGCCGACCTGATCGCGGTCGACTCACTGGACGCCAAGCCGACGTACCCGGGCCTGATCAACGCCGTCCAGGTCGGTATCCGCTACATCGAGGCCTGGCTGCGCGGTCTCGGCGCGGTCGCCATCTTCAACCTCATGGAGGACGCGGCCACCGCCGAGATCTCCCGCTCCCAGATCTGGCAGTGGATCAACGCGGGCGTCGAGTTCGAGAACGGCGAGCACGCCACGCCCGAACTGGCCCGCAAGGTCGCCGCCGAGGAACTGGCGAACATCCGCGCCGAGATCGGCGAGGAGGCCTTCGCGGCCGGCCACTGGCAGCAGGCCCACGACCTGCTCCTGGAGGTCTCCCTCGACGAGGACTACGCCGACTTCCTGACGCTGCCCGCGTACGAGCAGCTGCGCGGCTGACGCACCGTCATTTGTCCGAGTGGCCCAGGGACTTCCCCGGGGCCACTCGGTCGCGTACGGCCTGCTTCACGGCCGTCGGCTCGGGGAAGCCCCGCTCCTTGCGGTCCCAGACCACCTCGTCGTCCACGCGCACGACGAACACCCCGCCCTTGCCCGGCTTCAGCGCCAGTTCGGACAGCTCCGCCTCGAACGTGGTGAGCAGTTCCTGCGCCAGCCAGGCCGCGCGCGGCAGCCACTTGCACTGGGTGCAGTACTCGATCTCGACACGGCCATGCGTTGTGCGGCCACTCATCCGAGGTGCACCGACCAATCCTGTTCCGCGGCCGGCTTGCCGTGCAGGTCGGGGACCCGCTTCAGCCATTTCGGCCGGCCTTGCTGTGTCCTCGCCGCCCTGAGGGCCTCCTCGGCGGCGAGTTCCTCCCGGGTGGGGAAGTCGGTGGGGAGCCAGGCCGCGGACGCCCGCACGCGCGCGTGGAGGTGGTCGACGTACGACGCCCGCGCCTCGTCCGGCGTGGCGAAGCCCGTGAGCCAGGCGTCCGGCACCTCGGAGACGACCGCCCGCAGCAGCTCCTGTGTCACCCTCGGCGCCAGCTCCGCGTCCGCGGCGCGCACGTCGGGGGCGTAGTGGCCGAGCGCGTGATGGCGGAAGTCGTAGGCCTTCTCGGGGTCCGAGGCGTCCCAGCGGTGATGGAAGACCAGGGCCGCACCGTGGTCGATCAGCCACAGCCGCGCCGGGACGGTGCCGAGGGTGGGCCAGATCATCAGGTTCGAGCTGTGGACCGTACGGTCGACGTTGGCGGTCAGGGCGTCCAGCCAGACGATCCGGCCGGCCTCCAGCGGGTCCACGCGGAAGGTCCTGGCGACTTCCGGGGTGAAGTCCCGCGCGCCCGGCAGGAAGTCCATGCCGAGGTTGACGCCCGCGCTGGCGGCGTGCAGCTCGCGCACCTCCTGATGCGGCTCGCTGTCCGCGACGGCGGGGTCGAAGTGGACCAGGACCAGCTCGGGGAAGCGCAGCCCCAGGGCGCGGGCCAGCTCACCGACGATCACCTCGGCGACCAGCGCCTTGGTGCCCTGTGCGGAGCCGGTGAACTTGACGACGTAGGTGCCGAGGTCGTCGGCCTCGACGACACCGGGGACGGAGCCGCCGGAGCGCAGCGGGGCGAGGTAACGAGTCGCGGTGACCTCTCTCAGCATCTGTCAGGTCACCAGCCCTGTCCGTAGCTCTATCCGTGCCTCCAGCATGAAATGACCATAGTAACCGGGGGTGACGGTCGGCGAGGGATAGATTTTCCGCGGTGGCGAGGGGTGACGGTGACATGGAAGTCCTGGGTGTCGATGCCTGTGGCAAGCAGGGATGGGTGGGGATCCGGCTCGCGGACGGCGCGTACGCGGGCAGTCTGGTCGACGTCCGGCTGGACGCGCTGATCGGACGGGCCGGCGGGGTGGCCGTGATCGCCGTGGACATGCCGCTGGGCCTGGTCGAGAAGGGCTGGCGGGCCGCGGACCTCGGCGCGAGGGCGCTCCTGCGGGAACGGCGCAGCACGGTCTTCCTGGTGGCGCCGCGCCCCGCGTGGCTGGAGTCGGAGTTCACGGCGGCGGGTGACCGGTGCCAGGAGCTGACCGGGCAGCGGCTGAGCCGGCAGGCGTGGGCGCTGGCCCCGAAGCTCCTGGAGGCCCGGGCGTGCCGCCTCGCCGACGACCGGATCCATGAGGTCCACCCGGAGCTGTCCTTCCGCGCCCTGGCCGACGGGACGCCACCGGCGTACGCCAAGAAGACCTGGCGCGGCCAGCACCTGCGCCGCTCCCTGCTGGCCGGGGCCGGACTCGTCCTGCCGGACGAGCTGGGCGAGGCGGATCGTGTCCCCACGGACGATGTCCTCGACGCCACGGCGGCGGCCTGGTCGGCCCACCGGATCGCCCTGGGTACGGCGGGCCGGATCCCGGAAGTGCCCGAGCTGGACGCGGAGGGCCGCGCCGTCGAGATCCGGTACTGAACCCGCGGCTCAACCCGCCAGCGGGTCCGCCAGACGATGTCCTCGACGCCACCGCAGCGGCCTGGTCGGCCCACCGGATCGCGCTCGGTAGGGCAGGCCGGATCCCGGAAGTGCCCGAGCTGGACGTGGACGGCCGCGCCGTCGAGATCCGGTACTGAACCCGCGGCTCACCCCGCCAGTGGGTTCGGCAGCGGCAGATAGCGGGCGTCGGCGCCGTCCGCGCCCGTCCAGCGCAGCAGCAGGTTGGTCTTGCCGGGGAGGGTGGGGGCCGTCAGGAGGGCCCGGATCTCGGGGAGGTCGTGCCGGGCCAGCTCGTGGCGGGCGGCGGGCCAGGGGTCCAGCGCCGGGTGGCGGGCGGTGAGGGCCCCGGCGATCTCGACGAGGTGGTTGACGACCAGGCAGTACACCAGCCGCTCCCAGCCCGCCGACCGGGACACCTCCGGCACCAGCTTCACGCCCTCGGCGTCCCGGAACAGCGCCTGCACCGGCATTCCGTCGCTGTCGACGGCGACCAGGGTGTTCTGGAGGTGCGCCTCCAGTACGACGCCGTGGTCGGCGAAGGCGGCGAGCGCGGGCGGCACGACCTGGGCCAGATACGCCTCCCACCAGGCCGCCGGGTCCCGGACGACGTCCAGTGGACTGCCCTCGAAGCCCTCGACGAGCCCGGCGGCGAGCAGCGGTGTCGCGCCCGGGAGGACGTTCTCGCGCAGCCCGTCGCGGACCAGGACCGCCAGTTCCTCGAAGGCGAAGTCGGCGGTGCGGTAGCCGCGGTCCGCGAGCCAGACGGCGGGACCACCGTCCAGGGCCGTGGCCGCGGCGGTGTCGGTGCGGCGGAGTCTTCGCAGGTCGTGGCGCCACAGCCGGCGGATGTCGTTGGTGATGCGCACATCCAGGCTGAACTTGAGGAAGAGATCGTCCTCGGGGGCGTACAGCGTGCGGATCGCGGCCGTCGGCCAGGCGTCGAAGCCAGTCGTGCCGAGCCGCACCAGCCTGCCGTCGGCGAAGGCGTCCGCCAGCTCCCGGCCGACCAGATCCAGCTGCCAGGGGTGCGCGGGCAGCAGACGGTAGCCGGGCGGGGCCTCGCCGAGGGCGTCCAAGGCGGCCGTGTCGCCCTCCTCGACGACCGTGTCCTCGCGCACGCCGAGCAGCGTCAGCGGGAAGCGGGCGTGGGCCTCGGGGGCGTACGGCAGCCAGGCCGCGACCGGGCCGCCGCCGCGTGCCTTGGGGGCGGGGTGGTGGGGGTGGCCGGTGAGGAGGGACTGCTCGGAACGCAGGTAGAGGTCGGCGGGCGGCGTGGCACGCGTGCGTGCCGTGAGGAGCGCGACCACCGCGTCCCGGCTGTCGACCATCTCGGCGGGCAGCTCGTGGTTGGAGAGACCGGTGTGGCGGCGCAGTTCGTCGGCGACGAGTTTGACCAGTTCGGTGTGCCCGATGCGCTGCCAGCCGCCGGACACCCGCACCTCGGGCTCGGCGGGCCGCCGCTCGCCGAGGACCCGCAGCAGCCGGCCCGTGCCGCGCAGCCGGTGAACGTACCGGCCGCCGGACGCACCATGCGGTTCGGCCACCTCGCGCAGCAGACAGTTGAGCAGGGGCGCCATCGCGCGGGCGTCGGCGCGTTCCGCGATGTCGGCCGCGGTCGGAGGGGTGAGGTGCACGCGATCCACTCGTTCTCTACGGTCCGTTCAGGTGGGATGACGATCAGTATGTCCGTCGTCGGTGCCTGTGCCGACGCCCTACTCGTACCCGAGGAGCCCGCCCGTGCACCGTCCCTCCAGCGACGAGGCCGAGGTCGCCGCGGAACTGGCCGATGTCCGACCCGAGCTCGCCCCGCGCCACGCCGCCGAACTGCCCGGCGCCCGAGCGGCCGTACTGACCCGGCTGTGGCGTGCGCTCGCCCATGAGCCGCTGCCCTGGGTGGCCCGCCGCGAGCCCTCCCGGGACGGTCTCACGCTGCGCCTCTCGGACGGCCGCCGGCTGCACGGCCCGCGTGCCGACCCGTACGCCACCGCCGCGTATGTCACCGCCGTAGATCTCGACGGGACGCCGTACGACGATCCGGCCCGGCTGCTGACCGACCTCGCCGTGCCGCACGGTGCGGCCTTCGCGGCCGAACTCGGCCACAGTGTCGCCTCGTTGGCGCTCTCGCGGGCAGGCCAGGAGGGCCACTCGAAGGAGTGGCCGGTGCTGGAGTGGGAGTGGGAGCAGCGGGTGGTGGACGGGCATCCGTTCCATCCCAACTGCCGTTCCAGGCCCGGGTTCTCGGTCGCCGAGCAGCTGGCGTACGGGCCCGAGCACCGGCCGGTGGTGACGCTGGGGCTGATGCCGGTGCGGGCGGACGAATGCCTGGTGACCGGGGCGTGGCCGGACGGGATGCGGGACGGGGAGCGGCTGCTGATCCCGGTGCATCCATGGCAGGCCGAGCATGTGCTCAAGCGGCCCCGCGATCCCTACGACACCGGGATCGCCGCGCATCCGCTGATGTCCCTGCGCACCCTCGCGCTGCCCGGCGGGCCGCATGTCAAGACCGCGTTGAGTGCTCGGCTGACGTCGTCGGTACGGGACATCTCGGTGTACTCCATCGGTCTGTCGGCGATCTTGTCTGACTTCGCGGAGACCCTGGCGGCGCGCACGGACGGGCTGCTGCACATGACCCGCACTCTGGGGGCCGCCACCGCCGGCTCGCCGGATCTGGCGGCGGTGGTGCGGGAGTCGCCGCAGGCCTACGCGGGGCCCGGTGAGCGGGTCGTGCCGGTGGCCGCGCTGGCGACGATCAAGCAATCGCCCGTCTGGTTCGCCGAGTTCACGCGTCTCGCGCTCACCGTGGGGCTGCGGCTGCTGGAGCTGGGGGTCGCGCTGGAGGCGCATGGCCAGAATCTGCTGGTGGTGCTGTCGGCCGACGGCCGGCCGGTGCGGCTGGTCTACCGCGACCTCGCCGACATCCGGGTGAGCCCGGCGCGGCTGGCCGGGCACGGCATCCCGGTGCCGGAGCTGTCCGGCCGGATCGTCACGGACGATGTACCGACCCTGCGCCGCAAGCTGTTCGGCTCGCTGGTGGCGGGCGGGCTGGCGGGTACGGCGGGCTCGGGCGCGGCGTTGCGCGGGGCGCTGGAGGCGGTCGTACGGGATCTGCCGCGGACCGGGGATCTGGCGGCACTGCGCGAGGAGCCGGTGCCGACGAAGGCGCTGTCGCTGATGCGGCTGTCGCCGGGGACGGCCGGGGATCAGTGGGCCGATCTGCCCAATCCGCTGGTCAGCGAGGTGTTCTGAACCCGTTTTGGAACGGGACACCTGGGCTCAATAGGATCCGCCGATGATCACAAGAACACGGCTGGCGGCCGGGGTCTGTGCCCTGCTCGCCGCGCTCACGGCCGGGATAGCCTTCCCGGCCGGGGCGGTCGCCGACGAGACCACCGCCACCGCTCCGAAAGTCGATCTCGTGATCGACGTCAGCGGCTCGATGCGGGCGAAGGACATCGACGGCCAGTCACGGATGGCCGCGGCGAAGCAGGCCTTCAACGAGGTGCTGGACGCGACCCCCGAGGAGGTCCAGCTCGGCATCCGCACCCTCGGCGCCAACTACCCGGGCGACGACCGCAAGACGGGCTGCAAGGACACCGCGCAGCTCTACCCGGTCGGCCCGCTGGACCGCACCGAGGCCAAGACGGCGGTGGCCACCCTGACGCCGACCGGCTGGACGCCGATCGGCCCCGCGCTGCTGAAGGCGGCCGACGACCTGGACGGCGGCGAGGGCTCCAAGCGCATCGTGCTGATCAGTGACGGCGAGGACACCTGCGCCCCGCTCGACCCGTGCGAGGTGGCCCGCGAGATCGCGGCCAAGGGCATCGGCCTGACCATCGACACGCTCGGCCTGGTACCCAACACCAAGCTGCGGCAGCAGCTCAGCTGTATCGCCGAGGCGACCGGCGGTACTTTCACCTCGGTCGAGCACACCGACGAACTCGCCGACAAGGTTAACCAGTTGGTGGACCGGGCGGCCGATCCGGTGGTGACGCCCGTCGCGACGACGGGCGCGGACCAGTGCGCCAAGGCGCCGACGCTGAAGTCCGGCCTGTACACCGACCGCGCGGAGTTCGGCCAGCAGCGCTGGTACCGGGTCGACGTCGAGCCCGGCCAGGAGCTGCGGGCGTCCGTGAGCGTGTCGGCCGACCGCGCGGTGAACCCCACCTACGGGGTGCTGCTGCGTGCCGTGACCGAGCGCGGCCGGGAGATGGTGCGCGGCGAGGCGGCGGGCAACGGCCGTACGGACGTCGTGTCCACCGGACTGCGCCACCCGAAGGCCGAGGCCGACGACGAGGACACCGCGACCGCCGAGACCGTGTGTCTCCAGGTCACCCACTCCTTCTCGGCCGGGTCCGGTGTGCAGACCACGCCCGGGCTGCCGCTGGAGCTGACGGTCGACGTAGTGAACGGACCGTCGACGTCGAGCGACGTGGCCTCCTTCGGCCTCGGCCGCGGCTGGTGGCTGCTCGGCGCGCTCGTCCTCACCGGCTTCCTCGCCGGTCTCGTGTGGGGCTGGGTGTCACGCTGGCGGGTCGCGGTCTGGAGGACCAACTGATGCGGATCACACGTGTGTTGAGCACCGCGCTGCTCATGCTGGGCCTGGCGGCCGCCCCGGCCGTCGCCGACTCCACGCCGTCCCCGAGCGCCTCGCAGGACGGGAGCGCGCCGACCACGGCGGGCACCTCCTTCCGTACGGCGACCGAGGTCGAGCAGGGGCAGGAGGCCACCGCGAGCGCCTCCACGGGCGACTACCTGTACTGGTCCTTCCCGGCCGACGCCGGACAGCGCCCCACCGTCAAGGCCACGGTGAAGCTGCCGGACACGCACGCCGCCGAGAGCTGGCAGATCGATGTGTACGACGGTCTGCGGCGCCGCCAGGCCTGCCAGTACGGCGCCCAGACGCGCACCGCCGCGGCCGGTGCCGCCTCCGTGGAGCTGACCTGTGTGCTGCGCACGGTCCGGGCCTGGTCGGAGCAGTGGGCCAATGACCCGCTGCCGGGCACGTACTACATCCGGTTGACGGCCGTGGACGTACCCACCTCCGACCTCGGTCTGCCGATGGACGCCTCGGTCCGGGTCGACTCGAAGGACATCGGCGGTTCGGCGGCGGTGGACGGCTCGCTTGCGGAGCCCCTCGTGCCGGGTGTCGCGGTGAAGTCGCAGGAGGACGAGGAGAGTTCGTCGGCCTCGGCGGTGCTGTCCAGCATCGAGCCCGAGGACGGCTGGGCGTCCGGCTGGTGGTCCGACCGGTGGGTGTGGACGGCGATCGGCGGTGCGCTGGCCGCGCTGGCGGGTGTCGGCGGCTATGCGCTGACGCGGGGGACGGGGCGGCCTACGGGCGTCTGACCCCTCCTCACAAGGGGCTCACCGCGGGGGCGGTGGGCCCCTTTGCCGTTCACGCCTCCCTGAGCACCTTCGCGAGCGTGCCCTCGCCGGTCACCTCGATACGACCGTCCCGTACGGCGTCGGTCACGCGCAACTCCCCGCGCGCGACGGCCTCGCAGGTCCCGGAGTCCAGGACCAGCCGCGCGTCCGGCTCGCCCGGTGCGGGCCCGTCCCCGTAGACCGGCCCGTCCTCGGCGCCGACGTACAGGTGGAACTCCCCTTCCTCCAGCCGCACTTCGACGACCCCCTCCCCCTCCAGGGCACGCGACAGCGGCAGCGCGAACCAGTGCGCGCGCACCGCGTCGGTGGGCCGCCGCTCACCGAGCTCGACCTGTCCCCACTCGCCCAGCGCCTGGAGCACGGGCAGCAACTCCCGCCCGCGCGGGGTGATTTCGTAGACGTACGCCGCACCGGGCGGCGGCAGCCGTCGCCGCGTACTGATCCCGTCGCGCTCCATGTCCTTCAGCCGGGAGGCGAGCACGTCCGTGCTGACGCCGGGCAGGTCGGCGTGCAGGTCGGTGTAGCGCCGCGGGCCGGCCAGCAGCTCCCGGACGATCAGCAGGGTCCAGCGGTCGCCGACGACGTCGAGCGCGCGGGCGGCGGAACAGAACTGGTCGTAGCTTCGGCGAGGTGACATGCGACGCAGTCTAGACATGTTGTTGGACTTTCCAAGCTCGAACTTGGTAAAACCAAGCAACACACGAAACCGGAGAGGCGAGCGCGCATGGAGTTCCGGCAGTCGAGCAAGCTCAGCGAGGTCTGTTACGAGATCCGCGGCCCGGTGATCGAGCACGCGAACGCGCTGGAGGAGGCGGGCCACAGCGTGCTGCGCCTGAACACCGGCAATCCCGCGCTCTTCGGCTTCGAGGCGCCGGACGAGATCCTCCAGGACATGATCCGGATGCTCCCCCAGGCGCACGGCTACACCGACTCGCGCGGCATCCTCTCCGCCCGCCGCGCCGTCGCCCAGCGCTATCAGACGCTCGGCCTGGAGGTCGGCGTCGACGACGTCTTCCTCGGCAACGGCGTGTCCGAGCTGGTCTCCATGGCCGTACAGGCACTGCTGGAGGACGGCGACGAGATCCTCATCCCCGCCCCGGACTTCCCGCTGTGGACGGCGGTGACGACCCTCGCCGGCGGCAAGGCGGTCCACTACCTCTGCGACGAGCAGTCCGACTGGTACCCGGACCTGGAGGACATGGCGTCGAAGATCACGGACCGCACCCGTGCCGTGGTCATCATCAACCCGAACAACCCCACCGGCGCGGTCTACCCCAAGGAGATCCTGGAGGGCATCCTCGACCTGGCCCGCCGCCACGGCCTGATGGTGTTCGCCGACGAGATCTACGACCAGATCCTCTACGACGACGCCGTGCACCACTCGGTCGCCACCCTCGCCCCCGACCTGGTGGTCCTCACCTTCTGCGGCCTGTCGAAGACGTACCGGGTGGCGGGCTTCCGCTCCGGCTGGCTCGTCGTCACGGGTCCGAAGCAGCACGCCAAGGACTATCTGGAGGGCCTGACCATGCTGGCCTCCATGCGGCTGTGCGCCAACGCGCCCGCCCAGTACGCCATCCAGGCGGCCCTCGGCGGCCGACAGTCCATCCGGGATCTGACGACTCCCGGCGGCCGTCTGCACGAACAGCGCGACGTCGCCTGGGAGAAGCTCAACGAGATCCCCGGCGTGTCCTGCGTGAAGCCGAAGGGCGCGCTGTACGCCTTCCCGCGCCTCGACCCCAAGGTGCACAAGATCCACGACGACGAGAAGTTCGTCCTGGACCTGCTGCTGCGCGAGAAGATCCAGGTCGTCCAGGGCACGGGCTTCAACTGGCCGGCCCCCGACCACTTCCGCATCCTGACCCTGCCGTACGCGGAGGACCTGGAGGCGGCGATCGGGCGGATCGGGCGGTTCCTGAGCGGGTACCGGCAGAGCTGACCGCCCGGATGGGTAGGACACGTCCATGAGTACTCGCCCCTTGCTGCTCCTGGACGTGGACGGCCCCCTGAACCCCTTCCGGGCCCCGTTCCTCCGCCACCGCGGCTATGTCACCCGGCGGCTGAGCCCGGCGAACTGGGCGGCGCGCCAGACACCGGGCTCGCGGCGGCTGCGGCGGGGCCTGAAGGTGCGCCTGCATCCGGGGCACGGGGCACGGCTCCTGACCCTGCCTTACGACCTCGCATGGGCGACCACCTGGCAGCACCAGGCCAACGAGATGATCGCGCCGGTGATCGGGCTGCCGGCCGATCTGCCGGTGATCGAGTGGCCCGAGTTGTTCGGCACGGATCCCGAGGGGCTGTACTGGAAGACCCGGCATGTGGTGGCGTGGGCGGCGGGGCGGCCGTTCGTCTGGGTCGACGACATGATCACCGACCTCGACGTACGGCATGTCGCGGCGCACCACGACGGGGCGGCGCTATTGCTGCCGGTGGACGCGCGGAGGGGGCTGCGGGAGGGCGACTTCATGGAGTTGGAACGCTGGGCTCTTAGCCTGTGAGGCATGAGCGATCTTTTTCTTGTCCGGCACGGCGAGACCGAGTGGTCCCGCTCCGGACGGCACACCGGCTCGACCGACGTACCCCTCACCGAGCACGGCCGTGAGGAGGCCCGGCGGCTCGTGCCGCTGATCCGCTCGCATCGCATCGGGGCGGCGTTCGTCAGCCCGGCGCAGCGGGCCCGGGAGACGGCCGAGCTGATCGGGTTGCACGACGTGCGGGTCGACGTCGATCTGCGGGAGTGGGACTACGGCGGCTACGAGGGCATCACGACCGTCGAGATCCAGCGGGAGCGGCCGGGTTGGTTCCTGTTCTCGGACGGGGTCGCGCCGGGGCCGCCGGACCATCCCGGGGAGAGCCCGGAGGAGGTCGGGGAGCGGGCCGACCGGATGCTGGCCAAGGTGGACGCGGCGCTCGCCAACACGGAGGGGTGCGTGGTGCTGGTGGCGCACGGGCACTTCCTGCGGGTGCTCACGGCCCGGCGGCTCGGGCTGCCGCCCTCGGACGGGGCGCTGTTCCAGCTGGCCACAGGGACGCTGTGCCGGCTGGGCACCGAGCACGGGCGGCCGGTGATCGCCGGGTGGAATGTCAGACCCGGGTCGTAGCCTTCCTGGCAGTGGGGATCGGTGCCGGTGGGGCGGATTCCCGAGCGCCCGGGGAGGAGCACGCCGTGACCAGACCACCGACCGCTGCCCAGCGGCGTGTCATCGACGCCGCCGATCCCGACACCGGGCGACTGAGGGGTACGGAGGCACAGCTCGCGGCGCTGGTGAAGCGGGGGCTGGCCTTCCGGCACCCGCGGCCACCGCACGACCACTTCCTGACGCCGGCCGGGCACCGGATACGGGAGGCCGAGCCGACGGCGCCACCGGAGCCCTCCGTCTCCACGGCCGACGGGGTGTTCGCCGCGCGGATCGGCGGCGAGGAGGACGCCCCGCAACCGGGTCCGGCCCGTCTCCGTGAGGTGCGCGGGGCCTGGCAGGGGCTGCTGGAGCTGCGTCGGATGACCAACCCGGACGGGGCGACGGACCGGCCCTGCGGCTGGGAGCGCACCCATCTGGTGCAGGCCGCGGCCCTCGCCCTGGAGGCCGCCGGGCACACCCCGGCCGGGGCGGACAGCGAGGACGGCTACCTGGTGCGGGCGACCCCGCAGCCGGAGGCGGTCGCCGTGCGCGATAGCGACGGGGCGCGGCTGCGGGGCTGCGCGGCGACACTGGAAGAGGCGGGCTGGCAGGTCGGCGAGTACACCGAGCCTCGCACCCGGGCGCGCTATCTGCTGGCATCCCCGCGTCGAGCGTGACGTACATGTCAAGATCGGTGCCGAGGGGGCATCGCCAGTCAGAAGGGGAAGCAGTGACCGAGCCGTTTTCCGTCCGGATCACCGTCCGCGGCTACGAGACCGACACTCAGGGCCACGTCAACCAGAGCGTCTACATCAACTACGCGGAGCACGCGCGCTGGTCGCTGCTCCAGGCCGCGGGCATCAGCCAGACGGGCCTCATGGGCCAAGGCGTGGGCCCCGTCGCCCTGGAGACCACGATCCGCTACAAACGCGAACTCCTCGCCGGTGACGAGATAGACGTGACCTGCGCCTTCGACTGGTCGGACGGCAGGACCTTCACCGTCCGCCAGACCATAAGCAAGACGGACGGCACGATCGCGGCCGAACTCACGGGCGTCGGCGGCCTGCTGAACCTGAAGGAACGCAAGCTGGTGGCGAATCCACAGGACTACTTCAAGGAACTGTCGACGGATCCGAGCCTGTTCGGGCTCTAGCGGGAGCGACGGCCCGGGAGGGCTGCGAACCTGCCGTCGCACTCGCCGAGTTCACCGGCCGGGTCCGTGAGTTGAGCGGGGCCCCAGCCGGTGATCTGCGGCAGGCCGAGCTGTTCGCCAACCTCATGGCGTGGCCGGGGCCCGGGTCGCCCCGGTGATCTCCTCCCCCGCCTCCATGGGGTGGGTGACGTCCTGGGCCTCCGGCTGCCTGCCCAGGTGGTTGAAGACCAGGTTGAGTGCCACCGCCGCCACGCAGCCCGTCGAGATGCCGGAGTCCAGGACGATGCGGACCGTCTCGGGGAAGGCGTGGTAGAACTCCGGTGCCGTGATGGGGACGATGCCGACGGCCAGGGAGACGGCGACGATCAGGACGTTGTTGTCCTTGTCCAGGCCGGCCCGGACCAGGGTCTGGATGCCGCTCGCGGCCACCGAGCCGAAGAGGACCACGCCCGCTCCGCCGAGGACCGGGCGGGGTACGACCGCGATCAGCGACGCCGCCATCGGGCACAGGCCCATCAGCACCAGGAAGCCACCGCCCGTGGCGACGACGTAGCGACTCCGGATCTTCGTCATCGCCACCAGGCCGATGTTCTGGGCGAAGGCGCTGCACATGAAGCCGTTGAACAGAGGGCTGATCGCCGAACCCAGGGTGTCTGCGCGCAAACCCGCCGCGATCGTCTTTTCGTCCGCCGGGCGGTCGACTATCTCGCCCAGCGCCAGCATGTCGGCCGTCGACTCCGTCATCGACACCACCATCACCACGCAGAGAGAAACGATGGCGGCGAGCTGGAACTGCGGGGCGCCGAAGTGGAACGGGGTCGGGAAGCCGATGACGTCCGCGTCCGCCACCGGTGCGAAGTCCGTGACGCCGAACGGGATCGCGAGGAGCGTGCCGATGACCAGGCCCAGCAGCACCGCGATCTGCTTGACGAAGCCTCGGGTGAAGCGGCGGAGGATCAGGACGATCAGCAGCGTCGCCGCCGCCAGGCCCAGGTTCGTCATCGAGCCGTAGTCCTCGGCCGCCGGATTCGGGCCCTGTGCCCAGCCGAAGGCGACCGGCAGCAGCGACACACCTATGAGCGTGATCACCGTGCCCGTCACCACCGGCGGGAAGAAGCGCACCGCCTTGCTGAAGAAGGGCGCGGCGAGGAAGCCCAGCAGACCGGCGACGATCACCGCGCCGAAGATGATCGGCAGGGCGTCGGACTTGTCCTCCGTGGAGGCGACGATCGCCGTCATGGGGGCGACACCGGCGAAGGTGACGCCGTTGACGAAGGGCAGCCGGGCGCCGATCTTCCAGATGCCGAGGGTCTGGAGGAAGGTGGCGATACCCGCGGTGAAGAGACAGGCGCCGGTGAGGAAGGTCAGTTCGGCGGGGGTCAGGCCGATGGCCGCGCCCACGATCAGGGGCGGGGCGACGACTCCGGCGTACATGGCGGCCACGTGCTGGAGGCCGGTGGTCGCCATCTTGAGGGCGGGGAGTTTCTCGTCGACGGGGTGGGCGGACACGGGCGGCTCCTCCGGTCGGGTAACACGTCGGCTCTGACGTGTGGTTTCAGGGAGGTGGTACGCGGTCGTGCGGGACCGAAGGACGGTGACCGTTCCGGGGCGCACGCGTCCAACGCACGCCCCGGAGACGGCCGCCATGAACCCCGCTCGGGTCCACGGCTGTCCGACCGGGAGCCGTCCCTCCCGGTCGGAGCTCAAGTGCCGTACAGCAAGGGGGAGTTACTGTCCGGCGGCGATGCGGGCCAGCCGCTGCGCCTGCTCGCGCGTCGCGCGGGCGATCGCGTCCTCGTCGGCCGTGAGCAGCCGCCCGTCCTCGACGATCTGCCGGCCGTTCACGAAGGACGCGGTGACCGGGGCCGCCGCGCCGAAGACCAGCGCGGTCACCGGGTCGGCGATGGAGGCGTGGGCGAGGGTGTCCAGCTTCCACAGCACCAGGTCGGCGAGCTTGCCGGGCTCCAGCGAGCCGATCTCGGCGGCGCGGCCGAGGACCTGGGCCCCGCCGAACGTACCGAGACGCAGGGCCTGCCGGGCGTTCAGAGCCGCTTCCCTGTGCGCACCCAGGCGGTTGATCAGCAGCGCGTTGCGCAGTTCGGTGTGCAGTTCGCCGGACTCGTTGGAGGCGGTGCCGTCGACGCCGAGGCCGACCGGGACGCCGGCGGCGAGCATGTCGGGGACGCGGGCGATACCGGCCGCCAGGCGGGCGTTCGACGAAGGACAGTGGGCGACACCCGTCTTCGTACGGGCGAACGCGGCGATGTCGGAGTCGTTCATGTGGACGCAGTGCGCCATCCACACGTCCTCGCCGAGCCAGCCGGTGGACTCGAAGTAGTCGGTCGGGCCCATGCCGAACAGTTCGTGGCAGAACTTCTCCTCCTCCACGGTCTCCGAACCGTGGGTGTGCATGCGCACCCCGAGGCGACGGGCGAGCTCGGCACCCTGCTTCAACAACTCGGTGGAGATGGAGAACGGCGAGCACGGGGCGACGGCGATCTGGGTCATCGCGTCGAAGGAGGAGTCATGGTGCTGCTTCACCGTCTCCTCGGTCCCGGCGAGGGCACCTTCGAGGGTCTCGACGGCGAAGTCCGGCGGCAGCCCGCCGTCCTTCTCGCTGCGGTCCATGGAGCCGCGGGCGAGGGTGAAGCGGACGCCCATGTCGCGGGCGGCGCCGATGATGGCGCCGGACAGGTCACCGGAGCCCTGCGGGTAGACGTAGTGGTGGTCCATGGCGGTGGTGACACCGCCGCGGGCCATCATCGCCAGCGAGCCCTGCGCGGCGGAGCGGACCATCGGCTCGTCGATGCGGGCCCAGGTCGGGTAGAGGGCGACGAGCCAGTTGAAGAGGTTGTGGTCGGTGGCCAGGCCCCGGGTGATCCACTGGTAGAAGTGGTGGTGGGTGTTGACCAGGCCGGGGGTGACCAGGTGCCCGGTGGCGTCGATACGGCGTACGACGTTCTCCAGGCCCTCGGGGGCCCTGCCGGCGCCGAGCGACTCGATGCGGTTGCCGACGATGACGACATGGCCGCTCGCGTACTCGGTGTCACTGGCGTCCACCGTCGCGATCGAACAGTTCTCGATGACGATGCGCTGGGCTGCTGCCATGATTCGTCCTTTGCGCTGATGTGGAGAGGGCACGGCAGGACCCTGGGGGATTTGAGTGCCGCGGCCGGTTCGGGGGAGCGCACCGGCCGCGGGTGCCGATATGGGGAGTTGCTACAGGTTGGTGAGGTCCATGGGGATCTTCGCCTCGCAGCCGTCCCGCAGGATGGTGGCCTCGATCAGGCCGTAGGGGCGGTCGGCGGCGTAGTACACCTCGTTGTCGTTCTTCAGCCCGAACGGCTCCAGGTCCACCAGGAAGTGGTGCTTGTTCGGGAGGGAGAAGCGGACCTCGTCGATCTCGCTGCGGTTGTTGATGATCCGCGAACCCATCTGGTACAGGGTCTGCTGGAGCGAGAGGGAGTACGTCTCGGCGAAGGCCTGGAGCATGTGCTTCTTGGTCTGCTCGTAGGACTTCTCCCAGTTGGGCATCCGCTGCTCGTCGTCGGTCCAGTTGAAGCGCCAGCGGCCGGAGACCTGGGTGGCCAGGATGCGGTCGTAGGCCTCCTTGAGCGTCGTGTACTTGTCCTTGACGTAGCCCCAGAATTCGGAGTTGGTCGAGTTCATCACGACGAGGTCCTTCAGACCCGAGATGACCTCCCACGACTCACCGTCGTAGGTGATCTGGGTGAGCCGGGTCTCCTGGCCCTGGCGGACGAAGGAGTGCTTCACCTCGTCGGCGCCGATGAACTGCGAGTTGGCGTCGGAGGCCTCGATCCGCTCCCAGGCGTACTCCTCGATGCGGATCCGGGCCCGGTGGATCGGGCCCTGGCTCGTCACGAAGTGGCGGGCGAGGTGGATGCCGAACTGCTCGGCGGACTCGATGCCGTGCTCCTTGGCGAACGCGTACACCGTGTTCTTGGTGGTGTCGGTCGGCAGGACGTTGGCGTTCGAGCCGGAGTAGTGGACCTCGTCCATGTCGCCCGACAGGGCCACGGAGACGTTCAGGTCCTTGATGTAGTGGGTGGCGCCGTCCCGCGTGATCTTTACGACTCGGTTCTCGGCCTTGCCGTACTGGTTCTGTCCCAGGATCGTGGGCATGTCTGCTAGCTCCCTCGGTAAACGGAGTAGCCGAACGGGTTGAGCAGCAGCGGCACGTGGTAATGCTCCCCGGGCTTCACGGCGAAGGTGATCGCCACCTCGGGGAAGAACACGGCACCGCTGTCCCGATTCGCGGGGGCGTCCTGCTGCGCATCGGCTTGCTTCTTCTCGAAATACGGCTCCACCGCGAAGTCGAGCCGTACGTGTGTGGTGCCCTCCGGCAGCGCCGGGAGGTCCTTGCACCGGCCGTCCGCGTCGGTCGCGGAGCCGCCGAGTGCCTGCCATACGGCATCCCGGCCGCTGCGGGCGGAGAGCTCGATGGCGACGCCCTCGGCGGGGCGGCCGACGCTGGTGTCCAGGATGTGCGTGGACACGGAAGCGGTGGTGCTGGTGCTCATGGGTCAGGCTTTCTCTTCGACGATGTCGACGATGCGGGCGAGCCGAATACGGTTGATCTTGCCCAGCTCGGTGCGGACGATCTCCCGCTCCTGCTCCGGCGAGTTGCCGATCCGCTCCTTGACCGCGTCGCGCATCTGCTCGCCGGTCCGGCCGGTGGCGCAGATCAGGAAGACATGGCCGAACCGGTCCTGGTAGGCCAGGTTCAGTTCGAGCAGCTCCGCCTTGAGCTCCTCGGAGGCGCCGGCCATGCCGCTCTGCTCCCGGGCCGAGGTCGGGTCGCCCGGCTTGGGGCGGCCGATCGGCGGGTGCCCGGCCATGGCCTCGGCGAGGTCATCGGCGGTGAGCTCGGCCATGGCGGCGTCGCTGGTGGCGTAGAGGTCGCCGACGGTGGCGTAGGGGCGGGCGGCGAGCAGCCGCTTCACCCAGGCCGTGGAGGCGCACGCCTCATGGAGGGCGGCGTGGGCCGCGTGCTCCTCCAGGGCGTTGAACCGGGTCAGGCCCGGGGGCGTGGATTTCGACGTCACGGGAGCCTCCGTGGCCGCGAAGGGCCTTCGTGCTGAACTGGCGTGCCGATAGCTAACGCCCTACGACGACGAGACGTCAACACTTTGTTGAAAATTCGCGGTCTCGAAACAATCCGAAACACAGAGTGACGCGTCAGGCGCCCTTCTCACGGTTGAGGTAGTTGTAGACCGTGAAGCGGCTCACGCCGAGCGCGCTCGCCACGGTCTCCACGCCGTGCCGCACGGAGAAGGCGCCGCGCGCCTCCAGTATCCGTACGACCTCCTGCTTGGCCTTGCGGTCGAGGTCGGCGAGCGGCTTGCCCTTCCTGCGCTCCATGGCCGCCAGGATGTGATCGAGGGAGTCGGCGAGCTGGGGCAGGCGTACGGCGACGACGTCGGCGCCCTCCCAGGAGAGCACGACGTCCTCGGGGCTCGCCTCGTCCGGCGGGAGGATCTCGCCACCCATGGCGTCGACCAGCGGCTTCACGGCCGCGATGAAGGGCTCGTCGCCGGTGCCGGTCACTCCGTGCCCTCCCCGACCACGTTGACCTGGAGCGAGATCCGGGTGGCGCCGGCCTCCAGGGCCTTGTGCAGCAGAGCGTCCACGGCGGTGAGCACGGCGTCGGTGCCGCCCTCCGCCGTGTTGCCGAACGGGCCGACGTCCACCGCGTCGAGCTCGGCGGCCTCGATGACCTCGCGGGCGGCCAGCGCGTGCGCGGGCGCCTCATCCAGGTCGAAGGGCTCGGTCGTGAACTCCACTCTCAATCGCACGCGCTCAACCTAACGCGCCCGCGATCGTTCGGGCAGCCCCTCCGGCGCCGGTCACGGCTCAGCAGATCCGCGGCAGCTGCTCCCCCAGCGGCAGGTCGACCACGCGCGTCCCGCCAAGGCCGGTCCGGGCCACGACCATGCCCGGATGGGCCTCGACGGCCTCGCCGACGATCACGGAGCCCGCGCCCAGGGGGTGGGCCCGCATCGCGGGAGACCAGGGTGCGGGCCGGGCCGCCGACGCGGGAGGCGAGGATGGTGAACGCCGCGTCCCCGGCGGCGGGCAGCTCCTGATGCTGGACGGACTCCACTCGGGCCAGCGGCGGAGCCTGCACCGCGAGCCGGTCGCAGAACCGGGCCACGGCCGAGGCACTGCCCTCGACCTCGGCGATGACGCCCTCCGGCGTGTTGGTCACATGCCCGACGAGGGCGAGTTCGGTGGCGAGCCCGTAGACGTACGGCCGGAAGCCCACGCCCTGCACCACGCCCCGGACGACGACCCGACGGCGGTGCGGTGGATCCGCGGGGACGGCGGGCGAGTGCGGTGGCGCGCTCACGGGCGGACGGCAGCCGGAGCCGCGGCCGCGCGGGCCATGACCGGCGTATGCGGCGTCGCCCCCTCCGCGGCGGCCAGCGCCCGGTCGAGCAGCGTGCCGATGCCCTGCCCCCGGCGTACCGAGGTCAGCACCACCTCCACGCCCGGATTGACCCGCTCCACGTTCGCGCGGAACACGGCCTCGTCGAACTCGACCGCCTCCGCGATGTCGGTCTTGGTCACCACGACCAGCTGGGCCAGACCGAAGGCGGTGGGGTACTTGAGCGGCTTGTCCTCGCCCTCGGTGACGGAGGCCAGGATGACCCTCAGGGTCTCCCCCAGGTCGTAGGAGGCGGGGCAGACCAGGTTGCCGACGTTCTCCACGAACAGCAGCCGGGTGTTCTCGGGCAGCCATCCCTCCAGCTGCCCGGCGAGCATCGCCGCCTCCAGATGGCACAGCCCGTCGGTGAGCACCTGCTTGACCGGGGCCCCCGAACGCGCGAGCCGTGTCGCGTCGTTCTCGGTGGCGAGGTCGGCGGTGAGCGCGGCGACGGGCACGGACCGCTGCCGGGCGAGGGTGAGCTCACGTGTCTCGTGGGTCCAGACGTGGGTGCAGGAGCGGCACTGCAGATGGAGAAGGCTGCCGGTGTGGGAGAGCAGATAGCGCCAGTGCTCGGAGCAGGTGCGGTTCTGCTCGCAGTCGCCGCACCCCTGACGGTCGTCGCAGTTCGGGCAGGCCACCCAGGCGCCGCGGCCTATGTCGGCCTGGGGGTCACGCGGCAGCATGCCCGCCTCCTCGCGGCGGGAGCACACCGGCCGAGACCAGCTCGTCGTAGATCCGCCGCTGGTCCGCGTCGAGGCCGGAGTACAGCAGCTCATACGCCTCCTCCTCACCGCGCAGGGCCGCGACGGGGTCCCAGTCGGGGCCGAGCGCGTCCAGGACGTGGGCCCGCCGGAGCATTTCGTGAGCGCTCAGGTCGACGTCGAATTCGAACGGAGCGGGGCGGTGGGAGGGCATTTCATCGAACGTAGGTAGGGCTTCCTGGCCCGGGCAGGACCGGGTGGGGGAAGTCACAGGTCTTGACAAGGCACAGCCCAGAACGGCAATCTTCCATTAAGCAGAAACGAACTTCCGCAATACGGAATCTTGACACGGAAGGGAGCGCCGACCCCCATGGGATTCGCAGAGCAGCGCTTCAACGTCAACCTGTCGATCCTCTTCACGGAACTCCCGCTCCTGGAGCGCCCCGCGGCCGCCGCCGCGGCGGGCTTCACCGCGGTCGAGCTGTGGTGGCCCTGGGTCGACTCCCCCACTCCCGAGCGCTCCGAGCTCGACGCCCTGAAGAAGGCGATCGAGGACGCGGGCGTCCAGCTCACGGGTCTGAACTTCTACGCCGGTCAGCTGCCCGGCCCCGACCGCGGCGCCCTGTCGATCCCGGGCGAGGAGTCGGAGAGGTTCCGCGCCAACATCGACGTGGCCGCCGACTTCGCCGCCTCGCTGGGCTGCACGGCGCTCAACGCCCTGTACGGCAATCGCGTCGAGGGCGTGGACCCGGCCGAGCAGGACGCGCTCGCGCTGGAGAACCTCGCCCTGGCGGCCCGCGCGGCCGACCGCATCGGCGCGATCCTGCTGATCGAGGCCCTCAACGAGCCCGAGTCGCCGCTGTACCCGCTGGTCAGCGCACCGGCCGCGGTGAGCGTCGTCGACAAGGTCAACGAGGCGACCGGCCTGGACAACGCGAAGTTCCTCATGGACCTCTACCACCTGTCCATGAACGGCGAGGACCTCCCGGCGGTGATCGAGGAGTACGCGGCGAAGACCGGCCACGTCCAGATCGCCGACAACCCGGGGCGCGGCGCGCCGGGTACCGGATCGCTCCCCCTCGAAGAGCTCCTCGACCAGCTGCAGAAGGCGGGCTACGACGGCTGGGTCGGCCTCGAGTACAAGCCGGGCGACCGCCCGAGCGCCGAGGCCTTCGACTGGCTGCCCCGCTGAACCCGTTACCCGAAAGGCACCCCATCATGAGCAACACGCTTCCCAAGATCGCCTGGATCGGCCTCGGCATCATGGGCTCCCCCATGTCCGAGAACCTCATCAAGGCGGGCTACCAGGTCACCGGCTTCACCCTGGAGCAGGACAAGCTGGACCGCCTCGCCGCGGCCGGCGGTACCGCCGCCGCCTCGATCGCCGAGGCCGTGAAGGATGCCGACGTCGTCATCACGATGGTTCCGGCCTCCCCCCATGTCGAGGCCATCTCCTACGGCCCCGACGGCATCCTGGAGAACGCGAAGTCCGGCGCCCTGCTGATCGACATGTCCTCGATCACCCCGCAGACCTCGGTCGACCTGGCGAAGGCGGCCAAGGACAAGGGCATCCGCGTCCTTGACGCACCGGTGTCCGGCGGTGAGGCCGGTGCCATCGAGGCCGTACTGTCGATCATGGTCGGCGGCGAGCAGGCCGACTTCGACACCGCGAAGCCGATCCTCGAAGCCCTCGGCAAGACCATCGTGCTGTGCGGTCCGCACGGTTCGGGTCAGACCGTGAAGGCGGCCAACCAGCTGATCGTCGCCGTGAACATCCAGGCGTGCGCCGAGGCCGTGGTCTTCCTGGAGAAGTCCGGCGTGGACCTCCAGGCGGCCCTGGACGTGCTAAACGGCGGCCTGGCGGGCTCGACCGTGCTGACGCGGAAGAAGGACAACTTCCTGAACCGCGACTTCAAGCCGGGCTTCCGGATCGACCTGCACCACAAGGACATGGGCATCGTCACGGACGCCGCCCGCAATGTCGGTGCCGCCCTGCCGGTCGGCGCCGTGGTCGCCCAGTTGGTCGCGTCCCTGCGCGCCCAGGGTGACGGCGGCCTGGACCACTCGGCCCTGCTGCGGGCCGTGGAGCGCCTGTCCGGCGCCCAGGTCTGACCCAGGACCCACACCCCCGAGACTTCCGGGCGGCGCCCCGCTGACACCTGTCCTGTCGCGCCCAGGCGGGGCGCCGCCCGGAATCAATGCTGCAAACAGCTTCAACAAACTGTTGACGCCCAGATTCCTTCACTTCTAGGCTCCACCAAGCGGAAATAGTTTTCCGCTGCCACCAGCACGGAAGTGCCACCGCACGGAAGGTCCCCGATGTCGAAGCGCGTGCTCACGACCGAGGCCGGCGCCCCGGTCGCCGACAACCAGAACTCAGCGTCCGCCGGCGTCGGCGGCCCCCTCCTCCTCCAGGACCAGCACCTGCTGGAGAAGCTGGCGCGCTTCAACCGCGAGCGCATCCCGGAGCGCGTGGTGCACGCCCGGGGCTCGGGTGCGTACGGCCACTTCGAGGTGACCGACGACGTCACCGGCTTCACCCACGCCGACTTCCTGAGCGAGGTGGGCAAGCGGACCGAGGTGTTCCTGCGCTTCTCGACGGTCGCCGACAGCCTCGGCGGCGCGGACGCGGTCCGTGACCCGCGCGGCTTCGCCCTGAAGTTCTATACGGCCGAGGGCAATTACGACCTCGTCGGGAACAACACCCCGGTGTTCTTCATCAAGGACCCGATCAAGTTCCCCGACTTCATCCACTCACAGAAGCGCGACCCGTTCACCGGGAAGCAGGAGCCGGACAACGTCTGGGACTTCTGGGCGCACGCCCCCGAGGCCACGCACCAGGTGACCTGGCTGATGGGCGACCGCGGCATCCCGGCGTCCTACCGCCACATGAACGGCTACGGCTCGCACACCTACCAGTGGACGAACGCCGACGGCGACGCCTTCTTCGTGAAGTACCACTTCAAGACCAACCAGGGCATCCGCTGCCTGAGCGCCGAGCAGGGCGCCGAGCTCGCGGGCAAGGACGCCAACTCGCACCAGACGGACCTGCTCCAGGCCATCGAGCGGGGCGTGCACCCTTCCTGGACCCTCTACGTCCAGCTCATGCCGGCGGCCGAGGCGGCGGACTACCGCTTCAACCCGTTCGACCTCACCAAGGTGTGGCCGCACAAGGACTACCCGCTGCAGCGCGTGGGCCGCCTGGTCCTCGACCGCAACCCGGACAACGTCTTCGCCGAGGTCGAGCAGGCCGCGTTCTCGCCGAACAACTTCGTGCCCGGCATCGGCCCCTCCCCCGACAAGATGCTCCAGGGCCGCCTGTTCGCCTACGCGGACGCCCACCGCTACCGCCTGGGCGTCAACCACACTCAGCTCGCGGTGAACGCGCCCAAGGCGACGACCGCGCAGAACTACGGTCGCGACGGCCTCATGGCGAGCAACTCCCAGGGCCGCGGTGCGAAGAA
This sequence comes from Streptomyces lanatus, assembly GCF_014655715.1. Lineage (GTDB taxonomy): Bacteria > Actinomycetota > Actinomycetes > Streptomycetales > Streptomycetaceae > Streptomyces > Streptomyces lanatus. The sequence goes on from NZ_BNBM01000001.1 coordinate 716,419, forward strand.
CTACGAGCCGAACTCCTACGACGGCCCCGCGGAGACCGGCCGCCCCCTGTCGGCGCCGCTGGCGGTGACCGGCCACACCGGCACCCACGAGGCCCCGCTCCACACCAAGGACGACCACTTCTTCCAGGCCGGCGAGCTGTACCGCCTGATGTCCGCCGAGGAGAAGTCCCGTCTGATCGCGAACATCGCCGGTGGCCTCTCCCAGGTCTCCCGCGACGACGTGATCGAGAAGAACCTGGCCCACTTCCACGCCGCCGACCCCGAGTACGGCAAGCGCGTGGAGGAGGCGGTCCGCGCCCTGCGCGAGGACTGAACACCCAGACTGCGTACGGTTCCTGACGGGAGGTCATGAGCCGGACGCACCGCCCGCGCACGACACCGAGCGACCCGGATGAGGGGTGGTCGCCGGCGAAGGCGCGGGCAACGCGAGGACCGCGGCGGCGTGCGAGCCAGTGCGGTGGTGAAGGTCCCGGCCTCCTTCTTCGACCAGAGGGAAGGAGCCCCCGGTTCCATCGCTGCCGCCGCGGTCCGTAGCCCCCAAGACCCCGTCCGGCGGCGCGAACGTCCTGTCGCGCCCAGCCTCGCGCCGCCGGACGGCCACAACCGAAGACCTCACCGGCTGAAGAGCGCCGGGTACGGACGGTCCCGTACCCGGCGCTCTTCGGCGTGCGCGGGGGCGGCTTCCGCAGGAGGCTGAAGGCATGGCACATCCAACGGAGCAGCATCATGTCGTGGTGCATCCGCCGGCGCTGGACGGCTCCCGGCGGGTCACCGAGGGCGACGAGACGCTGGGCATCGCCACGCACGTGGACGACGTGAGCGAGATCCTGCGGCTCGCCGATCTGTATGTCACGGACATCTCGGAGAGCGACTTCATCGAATGGCAGGGCGGCGGCCCCGACGACTGGCCAGGGCTGTCGGAGCATCACGAGGAGGCATAGGAGAAGACGGAGGAGGAGCGTAGGAGGAGACGTAGGAGATCTACGCAAACCTCAAATCAAGCTCTGAACCTTGTTCAAGGGGCTTCAACCACCGTCGTACCGGGGCACATTGTCCTCATCAAGGGGCCCGCCGACACGGGGGCGGCGGGCCCCGACGGGGGAGCACGGCAAAGGGGCGGTCCAGCCTTTCGGCTGGACCGCCCCTTCTGTGTGCGGACGCGTCAGACCTTCAGCGTCTTGATCGACGTGGGCGCGTGCTCCGGCTCCGTAGCGATCTCCTCGAACTCGACGACGTTGCTGATGTCGTTCGTCGTGGACATGGAGATGTTGGTGATCCGCTCCAGGATCGCCTCGACCACCACCGGGACCTGGTACTCCTGCGCGAGCTTCTTGGCCTGCTCGAAGGCGGCGCCCAGCTCGGCCGGGTCGGTCACCCGGATCGCCTTGCAGCCGAGGCCCTCGGCGACCTTGACGTGGTCGACGCCGTAGACGCCCAGCTCGGGCGAGTTGATGTTCTCGAACTCCAGGTTGACCTGGAAGTCGATGTCGAACGCCCGCTGCGCCTGACGGATCAGGCCCAGATAGGAGTTGTTGACGAGGACATGGACGTACGGGATCTTGTGCTGCGCCCCGACGGCCAGCTCCTCGATCATGAACTGGAAGTCGTAGTCGCCGGACAGTGCGACGACCTGCGCCTCCGGGTCGGCCTTGGCGACGCCCAGCGCGGCCGGGATGGTCCAGCCGAGAGGGCCGGCCTGGCCGCAGTTGATCCAGTGCCGCGGCTTGAAGACGTGCAGCATCTGGGCGCCGGCGATCTGCGAGAGGCCGATGGTGGAGACGTACCGGGTCTCCGGGCCGAAGGCCTTGTTCATCTCCTCGTAGACACGCTGCGGCTTGATCGGGATGTCGTCGAAGTGGGTACGGCGCTGGAGGCTCGCCTTGCGCTCCTGCGCGGAGGCGGCCCAGGCGGAGCGGTCGGGCAGCTTGCCGGCCGCCTTCAACTCCTTCGCCACCTCGACGAACAGCTCCAGGGCGGCCTTCGCGTCGGAGGCGATGCCGTAGTCCGGGGCGAAGATCTTGCCGATCTGGGTGGGCTCGACGTCGACGTGGACGAACTTGCGGCCGTCCGTGTAGACGTCCAGCTTGCCGGTGTGGCGGTTGGCCCAGCGGTTGCCGATGCCGAGGACGAAGTCGGACTCCAGGAAGGTCGCGTTGCCGTAGCGGTGCGAGGTCTGGAGGCCCACCATGCCGGCGTTCAGCTCGTGGTCGTCGGGGAGCAGGCCCCAGCCCATGAGGGTCGGGACCACGGGCGTACCGGTCAACTCGGCGAACTCGACGAGCAGTTCGGCGGCGTCGGCGTTGATGACACCGCCACCGGCGACGATCAGCGGCCGCTCGGCGGCGTTGAGGAGACCGATGGCCTTCTCGATCTGGGCGCGGGTCGCGGCCGGCTTGTAGACGGGGAGGGGCTCGTACGTCTCCGGGTCGAACTCGATCTCGGTGAGCTGGACGTCGATGGGGAGGTCGATGAGGACCGGGCCCGGCCGGCCGGAGCGCATGAGATGGAAGGCCTGCTGGAAGACGCCGGGGACCTGTGCGGCCTCCAGCACCGTGACCGCCATTTTCGCGACCGGCTTGGCGATCGAGGCGATGTCGACGGCCTGGAAGTCCTCTTTGTGGATCACGGCGGTCGGTGCCTGGCCGGTGATGCACAGGATCGGGATGGAGTCACCGATGGCGGAGTACAGACCGGTGATCATGTCGGTGCCGGCGGGACCGGACGTACCGATGCAGACACCGATGTTGCCGGGGTGCGTACGGGTGTAGCCCTCCGCCATGTGCGAGGCGCCCTCGACATGGCGGGCGAGGGTGTGGTTGATCCCGCCGGACGCCTTGAGCGCCGCGTAGAAGGGGTTGATCGCCGCGCCCGGCACGCCGAACGCGTTGCTGACGCCCTCGCGCTTGAGGATCTCGACTGCCGCTCGGGCAGCGGTCATACGAGCCATTGAGTACTCCTGCTTCGACTGTCGGATTCGCACTCCCGTCGCGCCCCGCGGTGAGCTCTTCCGTATCGTGGAAATGAATTTCTACTATCTGGAAGTAATGTAGGAGGGTGCGCGAATGCCGTCAAGAGAGGGACAAGCCGGGGCCTCTTGGAGGACCATGAGGGCCATGTCCGAGAGCGTGTCGGTGCGCTGCCCGGCCTGCCGGCGCGAGCATCAGTACGCGGCACCCGCGTATCCCTGTGAGTGCGGGGCGCTCGTCATGCCACCGCTCGACCCGGACGGGACGGCCACGGCGGTCACCCATCGCGCCTGGGACGACGAGTGGATCACCGTGCGCTGTACGGCGTGCGGCCATGACGGCGAGTGGCCCCGCCCGGAGCTGGGCTGCGACTGCGGCGCGGTACTGCGCGTCCCGGTGGCGCGGACGGGCACGGGCCGGGCCGAGCCCCCCAAGACGGCACGCCGCGCCTTCCAGCCGATCACCATCCGCACCGCCCGTGACGCGGTCACCGCGGCCGCGGTCTATCTGCGCTGGCTCGGCTACCGCGACATCCGCCGCGCCGACCAGCGCCCCACCTCCGGCGTCGGCATCGCCGCCCACGGCCTGCTGGCCCACGTCGACCCGACGGTCAGCCCGGCCTCCCTACGGGACGTGGAGTGCCTGTGGCTGACGGCCATGACGGAATCCACGGCCTGCGCCTACTTCTCCCTCTCCGGCTACGCCCCCGACGCCCGTGCCCGCGCCGACAGCCTGGGCGTCCCCCTCTTCGTCCTGGACCTCACGGGCACGCCCCAGCCGGTCAACGCCCTCGCCGACGAGCTGGACTCGACGGGCGCCCGGTAGCCGGCTCACGCACGGAAAGAGCGGGGGCGCCGCGCGGCACCCCCGCTCGAACAGCGTTCACGCGACGGCGGGTTCACCGCTCCCGGGTGCCGTGGTACCGCACCGCGAGCCGTGCGAGGGCCACCGCGCCGAGGAGCAGGCCGAAGTCCCGCAGCGCGATGTCGTAGTAGTCGGGGATGGTGAGAAGGTCGACGATGATGGCCGCCAGCCAGCCGGCCACCAGCCACCCCCCGAAGCGCGGGGCCAGGGCCACGACGACACCGGCCAGGATCTCGACCACTCCCACCGCGTACATGGCCGACTGGGCACTACCCGGAACGACGTCGTCGATCCAGGGCGCGAGGTAGCCGGGCCAGTCCACGAGCAGGTTGGCGAACTTGTCCAGCCCGAACAGGATCGGCGCCACCGTGAAGCCGATGCGCAGGATCAGGAAGGCCTGGTAGCCGGGGTCGGCGAGCGCGGCACGCCGGGGCACGGCGGTCGCGGCGCCGGTGGGTGCGGAAACCATGACGAGCTCCTTCTATAGATGACTCTCATTGACTATAGAAGCGCGGACGATTCCTTTAGTCAATGGCCATGGGTTTTACACTGGTGTTCGTGGATGCCCCGAAGGAAGTACCCGACGCCGACGCGAACACCGCCGACGTCTCGGCCGTCGCCGCGCTCGACGAGCCGACCCGCAGGCGGCTGTACGACCATGTGGTGCGCCGGCCGGGCCCGGTCAGCCGGGACGAGGCGGCCGAAGCGCTCGGGCTCGCGCGGCAGACCGCGGCCTTCCATCTGGACCGGCTCGCCGAGGAGTCCCTGCTGGACGTGGTCTATGAGCGGCGCAGCGGACGGACCGGTCCGGGCGCGGGCAGGCCCGCCAAGCTCTACCGCCGCTCCAAGCGACAGGTCGCCGTCAGCCTGCCGGACCGGCGCTACGAACTGGCCGGACGGCTCCTGGCCCAGGCGGTCGAGGAGTCGGCTGCCACGGGTGAGCCGGTGCGGGACGTGCTGCACCGCAAGGCGGAGGAACTCGGCTCACAGCTGGGAGGGCAGGGCGATGCCGTGCTCATCGACCTGCTGGAGCGGCACGGGTTCGAACCCCGGCGCGAGGACGACACGATCGTCCTGGCCAACTGCCCCTTCCACGCGCTGGCCCGGGAGCACACGGAGACCGTGTGCGGGATGAACCTCCACCTGCTGCGCGGTGTGCTGCGCGGACTGGGCGAGACGGGCTTCGAAGCCTGCCTCGCCCCCCAGGACGGCCGCTGCTGCGTGGTACTCGAGCCGGGCGCCTGAGAGCCCGCCTCCGACTACCCGGCGTACCTCTCCCGCAGCTCCACCTTGCGCACCTTCCCGGACACCGTCATCGGGAAGGAGTCGAGGATCCGCAGCAGGCTCGGGATCTTGTAGTGCGCCAGTTGCCCGTCGCAGTAGGCCCGAAGCTCCTCCAGCGTCGGCGGATCGGCCGGGTCGCGCGGGATGACGCAGGCCAGCACCTCCTCGCCGTACCGCTCGTGCGGGACCCCGACGACCTGGACGTCCGCGATCTTGGGGTGGCCGTAGAGGAACTCCTCGATCTCGCGCGGGTAGATGTTCTCGCCACCCCGGATGATCATGTCCTTGATGCGGCCGACGATCTCGACATAGCCGTCCTCACGCATCGTCGCGAGGTCACCGGTGTGCATCCAGCGCCCGGCGTCGACGGCCTCGGCGGTCTTCTCGGGCTCGTTCCAGTAGCCGAGCATCACGCTGTAGCCACGGGTGCACAGCTCGCCCGCCGTGCCGCGCGGGCGGGTCACGCCGGTCGCCGGGTCGACGATCTTCACCTCGATGTGCGGCAGGACCCGGCCGACCGTGCCGGTGCGGTGTTCGAGGTCGTCGTCCCTGCGGGTCTGGAGCGAGACCGGGGACGTCTCGGTCATGCCGTAGCAGATGGAGACCTCCTCCATGTGCATCTCGGCGACCACCCGTTTCATCACCTCGACGGGGCAGGGCGAGCCCGCCATGATGCCGGTGCGGAGGCTGGAGAGGTCGTACGTCGCGAAGTCGGGGAGGTTGAGCTCCGCGATGAACATGGTCGGGACGCCGTAGAGCGAGGTGCAGCGCTCCTGCTGGACGGCCTCCAGGGTGGCCCTCGGGTCGAAGGACGGGGCGGGGATGACCATGCAGGCGCCGTGGGACGTGGCGGCCAGGTTGCCCATCACCATGCCGAAGCAGTGGTAGAAGGGGACCGGGATACAGACCCTGTCCTGCTCGTCGTACGCGATCAACTCCCCCACGAAATAGCCGTTGTTGAGGATGTTGTGGTGGGAGAGGGTGGCCCCCTTGGGGAAGCCGGTCGTGCCCGAGGTGTACTGGATGTTGATGGGGTCGTCGCAGGACAGCTCCTCGAACGCGGTCGGCGTCGCGCGTGCGAGCAGCGCCTGCCAGCTCGGGTCCCCGATGTACACGGTCTCCCGCAGTCGCGGGCACTTGCCGCGCACCTGCTCGACCATCGCCCGGTAGTCGCTGGTCTTGTGGCTGACGGAGGCGAAGAGGAGGGAGATCCCGGCCTGGTTGAGGACGTACTCCACCTCATGGGTGCGGTAGGCCGGGTTGATGTTCACCATGATCGCGCCGATGCGGGCGGTGGCGTACTGGACCAGGACCCACTCGGGACAGTTGACCGCCCAGATGCCCACCCGGTCGCCCTTGGCCACCCCGCTCGCGAGCAGCGCGTACGCCAGCTCGTCCACGTCCGCGGCGAACTCGGCGTAGGTCCAGCGCCGCCCGGACGGCACGTCGACCAGCGCCTCCCGGTCCGGCCAGGCGGCGACGGCCCGGTCGAGGTTGGCTCCGATGGTGTCGCCGAGCAGCGGCGTCTCCCCGACTCCGTGGGCGTAGGAACTCATCGGAAGTCCTCCTCGCGGTACTCGGCGTCCGACCCCGCGGCCGTGGCCTCGCGCAGCTCGATGCGGCGGATCTTGCCGGAGACGGTCTTGGGCAGCGGCGCGAACTCCAGCCGGCGCACCCGCTTGTACGGCGCGAGGACCTCCCGCGAGTGCTCGAAGAGCACCTTGGCCGTGTCGGGGCCCGGCTCCCAGCCCTCCGCGAGGACGACGTACGCCTTCGGCACCGCGAGCCGCAGCTCGTCCGGCGCGGGCACGACGGCCGCCTCGGCCACCGCCTCGTGCTCCAGCAGGGCGCTCTCCAGCTCGAAGGGGCTGATCTTGTAGTCGGACGCCTTGAAGACGTCGTCGGCGCGCCCGACGTAGGTGATGTAGCCGTCGGCGTCCCGCGAACCGATGTCGCCCGTCCGGTAGTAGCCGCCGGCCATCGCCTCCGCCGTACGGTCGGCGTCGCCGTGGTAACCGGTCATCACGCCGACCGGCCGGGACGACAGGTCGAGGGAGATCTCGCCCTCGTCGGCGCCGGGTGCGCCGGAGACCGGGTCGAGGAGTTCCACGCGGAAGCCGGGGCTGGGGCGGCCCATGGAGCCGGTCTTCAGGGGCTGGCCGGGGCTGTTGGAGACCTGGACGGCGGTCTCGGTCTGCCCGAAGCCGTCCCGGATGGTCACGCCCCAGGCCCGCCGGACCTGCTCGATGACCTCGGGGTTCAGGGGCTCGCCCGCCGCGACGACCTCGCGGGGCGGGGTGCGCAGTGCGCCGAGGTCGGCCTGGATGAGCATGCGCCAGACCGTGGGCGGGGCGCAGAAGGTGGTGACGCCCGCGCGGTCCATCTCGGCCATCAGACGGGCCGCGTCGAAGCGTGTGTAGTTGTGGATGAAGACGGTCGCCTCGGCGTTCCAGGGGGCGAAGAGATTGGACCAGGCGTGCTTGGCCCAGCCGGGTGAGGAGATGTTCAGATGCACGTCGCCGGGTTTGAGGCCGATCCAGTACATGGTGGCCAGATGCCCGATCGGGTACGAGGAGTGGGTGTGCTCGACCAGCTTGGGGCGGGCGGTGGTGCCGGAGGTGAAGTAGAGCATCAGGGGGTCGTCGGCGGCGGTCGGCCCATCGGGCGTGAACTCGGCGGAGGCGGCGTAGGCGTCCTCGTACGTCTGCCACCCGTCCCGTGCCCCGCCCACGCTGATGCGTGTGTACCGGCCGGGCACGTCGTCGAACTTGCCGGTGTCCTCGGCCCGCACCAGCGCGTGCCGGACGCGTCCGCGCTCCACCCGGTCGCGCAGGTCGGCCGGGCCGAGCAGCGGGGTGGCCGGGATGACGACGGCGCGGAGTTTCATGGCGGCGAGGGCGATCTCCCACAGCTCGGCCTGGTTGCCGAGCATGACGAGGACACGGTCCTCGGCCCGGACCCCGCGGCCCCGGAGCCAGTTGGCGACCCGGTCCGACCGTTCGGCCATCTCGGCGAAGGACAGCAGGACCTCGCTGCCGTCCTCCTCGACGATGTGCAGGGCGGTGCGGTCGTTTCCGTCCGCGATGACGTCGAACCAGTCGAGCGCCCAGTTGAACCGGTCGGGCCGAGGCCACGTGAAACCCTCGTAGGCGGTGGCGTAGTCCTCTCGGTGCGTGAGCAGGAAGTCCCGCGCACTGCGGAACGGCTCCGTCCCCGTCGTCATCTGTCCTCCTGGTTTCCGGACCTTGCCGGGCGGCTCTCTGTCATCGTGTAATCCGTGACGTGGGTCTCACTACCCCCGAACGGGGGTGTGCGCTCCGGAAACGCCGCAGCGAAAGGGCGAGTACTGGCAGTGGACGCGGCCGAATCGGTGGACACGTCGGTGGAGATAGGCAGCGCGCTGGTGCGCCTGCGCCGCGCGACGGGGCTCCCCGTCGCCTTCGGCGGCCTGGTGGATTCCGGCCATCGGCGGATGCGCATCAGCGAACTGAACGGCACATCCACCGACTCCCTGCGCAGAATCGCGGTGACGACCGGCAACGGCCTCGGCGGCAAGGCGGTCGCCCTCGCCCGCCCCTGCGCGGTCACGGACTACTCCGCCTCGCGGCAGATCACCCATGAGTACGACGCCGCCGTCGCCATGGAGGGGCTGTGCTCGGTGCTGGCGGTCCCGGTCGTGGTACGGCGCCGGGTCCGCGGTGTCCTGTACGGCGCCCTGCGCACGGCCCAGCCGCTGGGCGACCGCACGCTGACGGCGGCGGTGGAGGCGGCGCGGGACGTGGAGCAGGCGCTGGTGGTGCGCGAGGAGGTGCGGGACCTGCTGGCGGCGGCACGGCCGGTGCCGCCCGAGCGGGGCCCGGCGTGGGAGCAGGTCCGCGAGGCCCACGCGGCGCTGCGCGCCCTGGCCCCGCGCATCGACGACCCCACCCTGCGCGCGGAACTCCTCGCCGCGTGCGGCCTCCTGACAGAGGGCCCCACCCCCGACGTCGTACGCCTCGCCCCCCGCGAACTGGACGTCCTGGCCTGCGTGGCATCGGGCGCGACGAACGCGACCGCCGCCGAACGCCTCGGCCTGCGCGCCGAGACGGTCAAGGGCTACCTCCGCTCAGCCATGCGAAAACTCTCCGCCCACACCCGCGGAGAAGCGGTGTCAACGGCCCGCCGGGCGGGCTTGCTGCCGTAGCCCTGCGGGCGAGGGCGGACCGGGGGTTCGGTCACGCCGCTTCCAAGATTCTGGGGGTGTGGTCCAGCCCACCTCGACAACCCCCCATTCATTCATCCGCGCTTTGAATTTCCCCATGCTCCCCGGCTGTTATTTGCCTCACCACGCGGTCGGTCCGAATTTCAAAGAACCGTTGCCTAATATTGGCCCGGACACGACACACGGAGGGGAGCGGTGACCGTGCGACGGGACTTCAAGGAGCCTGCGAGATGCCGCCCCGACCAGGTCATCGGCAGGGAGGAGCTGTTCGCCGCCGCGCGGGAGCAGCTCGGGCGGGGCGGCAGCGTGCTGCTTCACGGGCCTGCCGGAATTGGGAAGTCCACCGTGCTGCGGGCATTGGCCGAGGAATACGGCCACGCGGCACGCACCGTGTTGCGCTGCTCGCCCACCGAGTCCGAATCCCACCTTCCGTTCCTCGCCCTGGCCGACCTCCTCGGCCTCGTCCTGGACGAGGTGTCCGCGCGGCTCCCGGCCGCCCAGCTCACCGCCCTGGAGTCGGCGCTCACCGGACGCGGCGAGTCCACCCTCCAGCGCGACGGCCTCGCCCTGCGCCTCGCCGTGCTGTCCGCCCTGCGCGCCCTCGCCGACAGCGGCCCCGTCCTCGTCGTCGCCGACGACCTCCAGTGGCTGGATCCGGCCAGTGCCGAACTCCTCGGCTTCGCCGCCCGCCGCCTCGGCGACACCCCGGTGCGGATGCTGTGCGCGGCGCGGACCGAGGGCGAGGAGTACGACCGCCATCTACGCGCGTCCCCGCCGGACACCCTCGCCGTACGGCTCGGCCCGCTATCCCGCGCCCAGATGTCCGCCCTCCTCGACCACCGCGGCTACACCGGCCTGCCCCGCTCCACCGTCCGGGACATCCACCGCACCAGCGGCGGCAACGCCCTGTTCGCCCTCGAGCTGGGCCGCGCCCTCGCCGAGAACGCCACCCCGCCCCGCCCCGGCGAGCCCCTGCCGGTGCCGACCTCGCTGCGCGCCCTGGTCCTGAACCGCCTGGAGATGCTGTCCGAGGAGGCCCGCCGCACCCTCCTGGTCGCGAGCGCCGGCGCCCGCCCCACGCTGGCCCTGCTGCACGCGGCCGGCCGTGACAACGCCGAGGCCGAGACCGCGCAGGCCGCCGAACTCGGGCTGCTGGCGACCGAGCCCGAGGGTCCCGCCGTACGGTTCGCGCACCCGATGATCTCCGCCGCGCTGTACGCGGAGGCTCCCGCCCAGGAACGCCGGGCCGCGCACGCCGCGCTGTCCACGGCCGCCTCCGACCCCATCGAACGCGCCCGGCACCTGGCCCTGGCGACCACCGGCACCGACCCGGAGGTCGCCGCGCGCCTCGCCGAGGCCGCGACCCTGGCCCGGGACCGCGGCGCTCCGTCGGTGGCCGCGCAGCTCGCCCTGCTCGCCGCCCGGCACACTCCGGCGGACGGCACACCGAACCCCGACGTGCTGCACCTGGAGGCCGCCGAGGACGCGATCACCGCCGGTGAGCTGGATCTCGCCCGGGACATCGCCCGCGAGGTGCTCGCCCGTACGGCCGTACCGGCGGAGCGGGTGCGGGCCTGGATCGCGGTGATCGAGACGGCGGGCCACGCCATGACCGAGGTCGACTCGATCTTCCCGCAGGCGCTGGCCGACGCGGGCGACGACCCGAAGCTGCTCGCGCTGGTCCACTACCAACTGACCTGGCGCGCCCTGCTCGTGGAGGGCGACTTCGACGAGGCCCGCGAGGAGGCCGGGTACGCGGCGGAGCTGGCCGCACGGGCCGGCGACCGTTACACCGAGCTCCTGGCCCTCGCCCTCAAGGCGCAGATCGAGACCCTGATGGGCCATACGGACGCGCCCGCGACCATCCGGCGTGCCCTGGAGGAGCCCCAGGACCCGAGGGTGGCCTGCCATCACAACGGCGCCGGCTACTCCCGCTTCCGCTGGCTCATCATGAGCGACCAGCTCCCCGAGGCCCGCGCGGCGGTCACCGCGCTGCTGCGCGAGGTGCGCCGACACGGCTGGGTCGAGAGCGAGGTGCACTTCCTGCGGGGCGTCGCCGAGACCGAACTGCACTCCGGTCACTGCGGACGCGCCCTGGACCTGGCCCGCGAGAGCCTGCGCCTGGCCCGCGACACCGGGATCGGCGAGGTCGCCTCCGCCGTGCTGACCTCGCTCGCGGAGGCGGCCGGCGGTGAGCTGGAGCGGGCCCTGACGCTGGCCCGGGAGGCGATGGAGCACGCCGAGGAGGACGGAGACCAGATGTACGTCTCCCGTGCCCTGGCCGCTCTGGGGCACGCCCAGTTGGTGGCCGGGGACACGGAGGCGGCGGTGCGTTCGCTGCGCCGGGTGCGCGAGGTCGAGCAGGGCCTCGGCATCACCGACCCGGCGCGCGGCCGCTGGCACGGCGACCTCGCCGAGGCCCTGGTCCGCACCGGCGAGACCGCCGAGGCCCAGGACGTCATCGACGTCACGCGCGAGCAGGCGCTGCGTCTCGACCGTGAGAGCGTGCTGGCCGTACTGGACCGGGCGGAGGCGCTGCTGCGCGCGGCACGCGGTGAACAGGACGCCGCCGTGGCCCAGTTGACGTCGGCGCAGGACCGGCTCGCCAAGCTGGGCTACGGCCTGGAGGAGGCCCGGGCCGCGTTCGCCCTGGCCCAGCTGCGCACCGGCGCCTCGGGCCCGACGTCGTACGACGAGCCGGCCCGGCTGTTCCGGCGCTGCCGGGCGCTGCCGTGGCTGCGGCAGGTGGAGGCGGCGACGGCCGCGCGTCCCGCGGAGACGCCGCCCTCCCCGGCCGTCACGCCCGACGCCCTGGACGGGCTCGCCTCGATGGAGCGTCAGGTCGCCGCACTGGTCATGGAGGGCGCGACCAACCGGGAGATCGCGGCGCGGCTGTTCATCAGCGTCAAGACGGTCGAGGCGACCCTGACCCGGGTCTATCGCAAGCTGGGGATCCGATCGCGGGTCGACATCGTCAGACTGGCGGCGGGGCGCCGTACGACGTGAATTCACCCGTACTCGCCGGTCCGCGCGGGTTTAGCGGTACCCGACCGAGGGTTTTCCCTGCCCAACTCCCTTAGGGGCATCCCTCATTGGGAAGGGGAACTTCCGGGACCTACCTTATGGATGTGCCGCTCGCTCGGGCACACGGGGGTCGGTCCCGCGCCCCCCGTGCACTCCCCCCACACCCGCGCGACCCCCCACCGGCAATCCCCCTTGAGGAGTCTCATGTTCGGGCTCACCCGTGCCAGAAAGACGGCCGCCGTGGCGGCCACCGTCGCCGCCGCGTCGGCGGCCCTGCTCAGCGCCCCCACCGCTGAGGCGGCCGACTCCCGCATCGTGGGCGGTTCGACGACCACGACGACCGCGTACCCGTTCATGATGCAGATCACGGACGCCTCGCAGAATCAGTTCTGCGGCGGCACCCTGGTCTCCGCCACCAAGGTCGTCACCGCGGCCCACTGCATGGTCGGCGAGTCCAACAGCAGCGTGCGCGTCGTCGGCGGCCGCACCTACCTCAACGGCACTAACGGCACCGTGGCCCGGGTCAGCGACATCTGGATCCACCCGGACTACCAGGACGTCACCGAGGGCAACGACGTGGCCGTCCTGACCCTGTCGACCTCGATGCCGTACACCCCGGCGTCGTACGTCGACTCCTCGGACACCGGCGTCTACGCCGCCGGCACCACGGCCCGCATCCTCGGCTGGGGCACCACCTCCTCGGGCGGCAGCTCCTCCAACCAGCTGCGCACGGCGACCGTGCCGACCGTGTCCAACTCCAGCTGTTCCAGCTCCTACGGTTCGGACTTCATCGCGTCCGACATGGTCTGCGCCGGATACACCTCCGGCGGCACCGACACCTGCCAGGGCGACAGCGGCGGTCCCCTGCTCATCGGGGGCGTCCTGGCAGGGATCACTTCCTGGGGCGAGGGTTGCGCCCAGGCCGGTTACCCGGGCATCTACACCCGGCTGACCACGTTCTCGGACGAGGTGACCGAGCAGGTCGAGTCCTGACCGGTCTCGTCCGGTGAAAGACCAGGGGGCGTTGCGGGACTCCACGAGCGGCCCGCAACGCCCCCTATCCATGTCCGTTGTCAGTGGGGGCTGTTTCAATGGGTGCCGGATGGGGGTGATGGGCATGGTGTCCACGGACCGCTTCTTGGCCTTCGCGGCGATGTCGCTGCTGGTGATCGTGATTCCGGGGCCGAGCGTCCTGTTCGTGATCGGCCGCGCCCTGGCGCACGGCCGCCGTACCGCGGTGGCGACCGCACTCGGCAATGTCTTCGGCTCGTATCTGCTGGTGGTCGCCGTCGCGGTCGGCGTCGGCTCGCTGGTCGAGCGGTCCGTGACGGTCTATCTGACCGTGAAACTGGCGGGCGCGGCCTACCTCGTCTATCTGGGCGTGCAGGCGTTCCGGCACCGCAAGGAACTGAAGGCATCGGCGATACGCGCCCAGGAGCCCGGCCCCGCACGCGGCGACCTCCGTACGGTTCTCGACGGGGTCCTCGTCGGGGTCACCAACCCCAAGGGCGTGGTGTTCTTCGCCGCCGTACTCCCCCAGTTCGTGGACCACTCCGCGGGCCATGTCCCGCTCCAGATGCTGCTGTTGGGCCTGGTCCCGATCTCCATCGGCCTGATCACGGACACCCTGTGGGGGCTGACCGCGTCGGCGGCCCGCACCTGGTTCGCCCGCTCCGACCGACGGCTGTCCCTGATAGGCGGCGCGGGCGGCTGCACCATGATCGGCCTCGGGGTGACGGTGGCGGTGACGGGCCGGGCGGACTGAGGGGTCCTCGTCCTACGGAAGGACGGTCCCGAACCGGATGTCGTACGACTGCTCCGGGTGCATGACCTGAAGCATCCGCGCCGCTTCCTCGGTCACGTCCTCCCGCTGGGCCTTGCCGAGGTCGCCGAACGGCTCGATGACGAGGGCGTCGCCGAGGATGCGCCACACTCCGGCGAGGAAGCCGTCGACGAGGAACGGGCAGTAGACGGTGTTCGCCTGCCAGGTGCGGCCGCGGTTCGCGGGCGGGATGACGCGGGTGCGGTCGGCGTGGGACAGCAGCAGATTGTCGAACTCCGGCAGGAAGCGGGGCGGGGCCGGGGTGTCCGGGTCGGGGCGCGGCGCGTCCGGGAGATCGAAGAGTTCCACCCCGCTCTCGTCCCGGAAGGTCAGCAGCTGCGGGCGGAGGCGTTCGAAGGCGGGGCGGGTCCGGGTCAGGCCGGACCAGGTCTGGAAGTCCTTCACCGAGGCCGGCCCGAAGGCGGCCAGGTAGCGCAGGACCGTGGCGTCGGGCGTGGCGGCGGGCTCGGTGGGACGCCCCAGCCAGTGCTCGACGGTGGTGAGGGAGACCTGGGCGCTACGGCCCCACATCCCACGCGGGGTGACCTGTACGAGGGGCAGCTTGCAGCGGGCGGCGACGGCCAGGGACTGGGGATCGGCGTCCGGCCACTCGACGCTCAGGGCCTCGCGCAGCTGCTTCATCGTGCGGGGCTCGGCCTCGACGAGCTCACGGGAGATGTCGGCGAGCCGGTCCAGGTCAACGCCGACCAGGCCCTTGCGGAAGTAGTTGATCTCACGGTCCCGGGCGGGCTGCACCAGCGGGCGCAGGGAGAGGCTGTCGTCGGCGGTGTGCAGATGGATCGTCGAGCGCATGGTGACGATGCGTACGGCCGAGCGGTCGGCGAGCAGACCGGACAGCTCCTCGGGCGTGAAGCCGTCGAGACGGGCGGCGAGCGCGTAGTGCGGCGGCTTGACCTCCTGCGCCTGGAGGCCGACCAGGTGCTCCACGGCCGCCAGGGCGGACATCGGCGAGCGGCGCAGCAGGAGTTGCCGGTCGAGGGTGGCGCGGTTGAGGGCGCGGGTGCTGAGGACGGTTTCCGCTGTGGTCCGCTTCGTCATGCTGAGCACGCTAGCGAGGCTTGCGGACACCTTCTGTCCGCAACTCTCACGGAATCCAGGATCACCTCATCCCGCCTCGCCCCGCCCACGTCATTCGCCCCGTATATCCTGCTCGGTGATCACGCACCTGCACCCGTCGCCCTGATCGGGAGGGAGCCGCAATGTCCGAGCGACGCCCCCGACCCGCCTCGAAGAACCCCATGAAGTCCGTGTGGCGCCGCGGCCTGACGGCACCACCGGCGGAGCCCCCCGCGACCACGCCCCCGGCGCCCGCCACCGCTCCGGATCCGTCGGAGGTGGTGAGCGTCGTACAGTCGGCGCTGTACCGGGACGGCGTACGCGTCTCCACCCCCGTCACCCTCGCCGAGACCTTCCGCGAACTGCGTGAACAGCCGTCCGGCATGGCCTGGATCGGCCTGGCCCGCCCCACCGAGGCGGAGCTGCTCTCCCTGGCCGCGGAGTTCGATCTGCATCCGCTCTCGGTCGAGGACGCGATGGAGGCACACCAGCGGCCGAAGCTGGAGCGCTACGGCGACACGCTCTTCGTGGTGCTGCGCGCGGCCCGGTATCTCGACGCGCCCGAAGAGGTCGACTTCGGCGAGCTGCATGTCTTCGTCGGCCCCGACTTCGTGATCACCGTCCGCCATGGCGCGGCCCCCGACCTCTCCGCGGTGCGCCGCCGTATGGAGGAGACACCGGAGCTCCTCAAGCTCGGCCCCGAGGCGGTGCTCTACGCGATACTGGACGCGGTGGTCGACGGCTACGAGCCGGTCGTGACGGGCGTCCAGATCGACATCGACGAGATCGAGACCGAGGTCTTCCGCGGCGACCCCGAGGTCTCCCGCCGTATCTACGAACTCTCCCGCGAAACGGTCGAGTTCCAGCGCGCCACCCGCCCCCTCGTCGGCATGCTGCACGGCCTGATGGCGGGCTTCTCCAAATACGGCACGGACGAGGAACTCCAGCGCTACCTGCGCGACGTGGCCGACCACGTCACCCACACCAGCGAACGCGTCGACAGCTTCCGGCAGGCCCTCACCGAGATCCTCACGGTCAACGCGACCCTGGTCACCCAGCAACAGAACGCGGAGATGCGGGCGTTGGCGGAGGCGGGGTTCGAACAGAACGAGGAGATCAAACGGATCTCGTCCTGGGCGGCGATTCTGTTCGCTCCGACGCTGGTCGGGACGATCTACGGGATGAACTTCGACGACATGCCGGAGCTGCACTGGTCCTTCGGCTACCCCTTCGCCATCGCCCTGATGGCCGTCGTATGCACCAGTCTGTACATCATCTTCAAGCGCAAGGACTGGCTCTGAGCAGTCGCCGCAGGCCGTGATCCTCGCCGCGATCGAGGACCGACTTCACGCCCCGAGTGCCGCGCGGACGGCCTTGGCCCGCTCCTCGGTGAAGACCCCGCTCTCGAGGAGCGGCAGGACGGACAGCACGCGACCTGACGACCCCCAACTGCCCTCGTCGATCACCCTGAAATTGACCCACCAGGCCGGCGACGGCTTCTCCAGCCCACAGGCCGTCGCGAGCGCGGCCAGCACCCGCTCGATCACCGCGGCCCGCACGTCCCGCTGCCACGCGGCGTCCATGACCGCGACGTCGATCACCATGACGTCGAGGTCATGAGCGGCGTCGGCCAACAGCCGCCCGCCGATGGCCATCATGTCCCGCTCCCGCTCGACGAAGTGCACCTGGAACCCGGCCCTGGCGGCCGGAGCATGCTGCCCGACCTCGGGCACCAGCACCGCGTCGGTCAGCGTCTCGGCCAACTCTCTGCGCTGCTCAAGATCCAGGCGCCCGTTTGGGGCGTTCACGGTGATGATCGTCATGACAGCCTCCTATGACAGTCGTTATAGAGCGGCAGGCTACACGACTGAAGGTGAGGGGTGGATCACCAGGGCATCTCGTCGTTACGGCGTGGAGAACAGGCCGGGTCCCGAAGGCGCGGCGCCGTCGGCGCGGACGCCGCCCGTGACCCGCAGGAACTCCAGCTTCTCCGCGTCGGCGGAACCCGCGGCCACCGTGTAGACGACGAGTCGGATGTCGCAGCCCGGGACGGTGAGCACATCGCAGTCGCAGATCACCTCACCCACCTGGGGGTGTACGACGGTCTTGCGGGCCGAGACGTGCGGTCCGACCGTGCCCTCGTCCCACAGCCGGGCGAACTCCCCGCCGGTGGAACGCAGTTCCTCGACGAGGTCGCTCAGGCCGCGGTCGCGGGGGTAGTTGACGAGAGCTGTGCGCAGGTCGGCGACGAGGGCGATTTTCAGGGCGTCGTCGTCCTGGAGCACGGGCCAGGAAGCGAGCCGGCTGGGCCCTGTGGCGAAGACCGCTCGTGCCAGGTTGCGCTCGTCGTGTGTGCGTGCGCTGGGGTCGCCGATCAGTACGGCCCAGGCGGGGGTCCAGGTCAGCAGGGTCCAGTCGGCGCTGAACACCCCCACGGGGAATCCCCCGAGACGGGCCAGCATCCGTTGGACCCCGGCCGGAACATGCGTGGAGACCGTTCCCTCCTGGGGTGGGAGGAGGCCGGCCAGCCGGTAGGCGTGATCGCGCTCCAGGGGCTGCAGTTGCAGTGCCCTGGTCAGGCTCGCGACGACCTGCGCCGATGGGCTCGTGGCGCGGCCCTGCTCCAGGCGGACCACGTAGTCGACCGACAGCCCGGCGAGTTCGGCCAGCTCCTCGCGTCGCAGCCCCACCGCGCGCCGTCCGGGCCGTGAGGTCAGTCCGACGTCGGCGGGGGAAAGACGGTCGCGCCAGCGGTGCAGTGCCGTGCCCAGAGTCTCGTCCACCAGGCCATTGTGTCCGCCGGGCGGGCGTTGTGCCTGGTACTGGCAGTCCTACCGTCGCAGGGGGCACTGGTTGTCCTCTCGCCACCGGCCGAGGCTGGACGCATGACCACAACATTCATCACAGGAGCCAACAAGTCCCTCGGCTACGAGACCGCCCGCCGGTTGATCGAGGCCGGCCACACCGTCCTGATCGGCGCGCGTGATCCGGAGCGCGGACAGGCCGCCGCCGACGCCCTCGGCGCTCGTTTCGTGCAGATCGACGTGACCGACGACGCGTCGGTCGCCGCGGCCGCCGCCGACATCACGGCGAGCGAGGGCGGCATCGACGTCCTGATCAACAACGCGGGTGTCTTCGGGCCGCACCTTCCCGCCGAGCAGCTCACGGCCGCCGACGCGTCCGCCGTGTTCGAGGTCAACGTCGTGGGGATCGTCCGGGTGACGCGCGCGTTCCTGCCCCTGCTGCGCAAGTCCGCGCACCCGGTGATCGTCAATGTGTCCAGCGGCATGGGGTCGTTCGCGGCCACCCATGACGCCGGGCGTATCGAGTCGGTCAACCTCGCGCCGCTCTACACGGCATCCAAGGCTGCCGTGTCCATGCTGACCACGCAGTACGCGAAGTCCTGGCCGGATGTGAAGGTGAACGCGGCCGACCCCGGCTACACCGCGACCGACTTCAACGGGCACAGCGGCCCGCAGACGGTGACCGAGGGCACCGACGCGATCGTCGAACTCGCCACCATCGGGACGGACGGACCGACCGGAACCTTCCGAGACCGCCACGGGGTCATGGCCTGGTGATCCACCTCTGAATTCGGGGCGTGCCCGGCGCGGGCGAGGCCGTCACTGGAACATCGGTTCCAGGTGTGACCTGCCGGGCGTCCGCCCAACGACGGTGACGATCATCGGCGCGGGGCTCGGAGGACTGACACTCGCCCGTGTCCTCCACGTCCACGGCATTCCGGCGACGATCTACGAAGTGGAAACGTCGCCGACTGCCGCGGCGGCCCGCTCGACAAGGACGGAGAGGTCCTGCTGGACGAGCCCGACGACGGTACCGGCGGGCGACCGGAGGTGCCCCGCGATGCATCGGGATGCGACGCGCTCGGCATGCTGCACAACGCGCGCCACCCCCTGTTGGCCGAGCGCGCGTGGCTCCAACCACCAGCCTGACGTACGGCTTCCGCCTCTGCGCGGCGGACGGCGGCGTCACCTACGCACAGGGCACCCGTACCGTGCCGCGGCGGCCCTGCGCGAGTACGACTCCACCACCTGGGCCGAGCGGGAACAGCAGCGGATTCGCAACTGGGTGGCCTTCCTGTACGCCGAACCCCTGGCGCCCGTTCTACTGGGAGGCCTGACCGGCGACGCGGAGGTCGCCGCGGCCAACACACGACAACTGCACACGCTCATCGAACTGGGCGCCCGCAACATGGCCCACGCCCAGCACGCCGGCGAACTCCCGGCCGACCGCCATCCCGAGTTCCTGGCCGCGGCCACGCTCGGCGGCACTCACGCCGTGATCTCCACAGCCCTCACCCGCACCCCGCGCCCGCCGTCCGAGGACCTCGTCGCCCAGCTGTGGGCCTTCGTCTCCGGTGCCGTGGGACTGATCCCACCACCGTCCTCCTCCTGAGGGGAGCACAACACCGTGTCTCACAAGCCCGCCCCTGCCTCCGGCAACAACCGCGTGGACACCATCGACTCGCTCGACGGCCTCCACGCCGACCTGGCTCGACGGCACCGGGCCACACAAAGCAGCGGAACCGCAGTCCCCGACACTGTGGTCGCCGCCGATCTCGCCGCCCTTGAGCGCGACGGATACGTCATCCTGGACAACCTCCTCACCGAAACCGAGTGCGAGGAAATCCGGGCAGCCGTGGCGCCCCTGCTGGACAACACCGGGCGCAACACCTTCGAGGGCCGCCTGACGCAGCGCGTCTACAGCGTCCTCAACAAGACCCGAGCCTGTGACCGCATGGTCGACCACCCGAGAGTGCTGGCCCTGCTGGACCGGCTGCTCCTGCCCAACTACCTGCTCTCCCAACTCCAGGTCATCAACATCCTTCCCGGCGAGGACGCCCAACTGCTGCACCACGACGACGGCATGTACCCCGTGCCCCGCCCCCGACCGCCGCTCAGCGCCGCCACGGTGTGGTCCATCGACGCCTTCACCCAGGAAAACGGCGCCACCGTGGTCCTGCCGGACAGTCACCACTGGGGCGACGGCCGCCAACCGGCCGACGGCGACACCCGGGTGAAGGCCGTCATGCCGCCCGGCTCATGCGTCTTCTTCGTCGGCACGTTGTGGCACAGGGGCGGCGCCAACGCATCCGACCAGGCCCGCCTGGCGGTTACGGCCCAGTACTGCGAGCCATGGCTGCGGCCGCAGGAGGCGTTCACTCTCTCCACCACCCGCGACACCGTCCGAGTGGTGTCCGAGGACATCCGCCGGATGCTCGGCTACAGCATCCATCCGCCCTTCATCGGGATGGTCGAGGGCATGCACCCCAAGCGCCTGCTCGACACCCCGTCCTGAGCGCGCGTCAGCAGACGATTCCCGCCGGAACGCTCGCGCCCCTCTCTATCGCCTGAGGTCAACGCTCTCCCTCGGCTGGGGGGGGTACGGGTGGTGGTCAGGGGCTTGGTGGTGGCCGTGCCCTTCCGCGACGGTGCCCCGTGCCCCGTTGCAGTGGGTTCCGGTCAGCGAGTGCTGATCGCGGCTGCCGTGGCGCGCAGGGCCCGGGCGGTACGGCGGAGGTCGGCGTGGACCAGCCGGCCCCTGGCCTTCACGACCCTGCCCGCTACGAGGACCGTGTCCACGTTGTGCGGCTGCGCCGCCATGACCACGGCTCCGATGGGGTCGCGTTCGGCGGTGAGCATGTTGAGGTCGTCCAGGCGGAGCATGATGATGTCGGCCTGCTTGCCGGGGCGCAGTGAGCCGGTGCGGTCGGCCAGTCCCATCGCGGCGGCGCCGTCGAGGGTGGCCATACGCAGGATGTCCTTGGCGGTCATCCGGGGATCTTCGGCGATCTGCCCGGCGAGGTGTGCTGCCCGCATCGTGGAGAACATGTCGCCGGGGGCGAAGGCGACGGTGTCGACGCCGGTGCCGGTGGTGATACCGGCGCGGCGCAGGCGGCCGGCCTCGTCGCCGGGCGAGGCCGAGGCGGTGGCGCCCGAGTCGGCGATCAGTTTCAGCTCGTCGTCGCCGATGCCGTTGGCGTGGACGTAGAGGGTCCTCTCGCGGAGGAGGCCGGCGTCTCGCAGGGCGAAGACGGGCTGTTCGTTGACGGGGGTGCTGGCGATGTGGATCGTCAGCGGCAGGTCCAACTCGTCGGCTATGCGCCAGTCCTTGGCCACGGTCGCCATCGGGGTGGACAAGGGGCCGAGCGGGGCGTACGCCATGGTGACGAGGGCATCGTCGTCGGCCAGGCGCTCGCGGATCCGGCGCACGTCGGCGAGCTTGCCGCCCCCGGTGACGTCGATCGGTGTGCCGTAGCCGAAGACCGCGCGCAGTCCGGCCGCCTTCAGGGCGTCGACGGCGGCGTCCGCGAGCTCGGGCGAGTACGCGATGTGTGCGAAGTCCAGCTGGGTGGTGACGCCGGAGTCGAGGCACTCCAGCGCGCCGGCCAGGGTCGCGTTGTACACGTCCTGCGGCCGGAACTTCGGGCCGACCTGCCCCAGAAGGCGGAAGTAGGCGTCGAGGTCGACGTCCACGGCCGCACTGCGCAGCGCCGAGTGCCACATGTGCCGGTGGGTGTCGACGAAGCCCGGGAGCACGATGTGGTCGGTGGCGTCGATGACCATGGCGCCGTCGGAACGGAGGCCGCGCCCGACGGCGGTGATCCTGCCCCTGTCGATCAGGACGTCGGTGCGGGCATGGACGACCGGCTCGGGCTCGGTGTCGATGACATGGCCGTTGCGGATCAGGATCCGGCCCTTCGGCATGCCAGCGCCCGTCTCCCTCGCCAGGTGTGCGGAGCCGGGGTGTTGACGTCCGCCGGGCGAGGCGGCCGCCGGTGACGAGGCCAGGGCGACCGCGGCCGCGGTGGCCGCCGCCCCGGTGAGCAGCTTTCGGCGAGGCACGTTCATGGTTCGTCTCCGTTGGCTCGGAAGGATCGACGTGGACAAGGCGCTTCTTGCGTTGTGCGGCATGAAGTTCGGCAACTCACCGGGAACCCTGCGGAGGCGCGGGCAAGGGAGAAGGGGAGGGAACGGGAGCAGGGGCCCCGCGGCCTGTGAGCCGGACGGTGCAGCCACTGGGCGCGGTGTCCACGGTGTCGGCGAGCCGCACCGTATAGACGCCGTCGCCGTAAGCCCGTTGGCCTGTCGGACCCGGAGCTTGGAGAGCCGTCGTCCGGGGCTGCATCACGACGAAGGCGAGTACCAGGGCTGTGACGGGGACAGGAGTCAGCAGCACGGCGAACGTACGGATGTTTCCGAGTTTCTTCATCAAGGCCGGCCCAAAGGTGGTCTGCCCGACATGCCGAACTTCGGCAAATCGGTGAGGTGGGGGGAGTGTGGGGGGGGACAGACGGTCAACTGGAAGCTGGCAGCTGGGAGTTCACGCCACCTCACCAGGGCAGCGTGCCCTGGGTGTCGAAGAAGCCGCCGGTCGGGCCGTCGGGGCCCGACTGCGCCATGCGCACGATGATCTCGGCGGCCTCCTCGACGGACTGCATGCCCGTGTGGCCGTTGAGGTCCGTCTTCGCGAAACCGGGCGCCACGGCGTTGATCCGCATGGTCGGGTAGGCCTTCGCGTAGTGCGCGGTCAGCATGTTGACCGTGGCCTTCGAGGCCGCGTAGGTCATGCCCGGGTAGCGGTGCGCCGGGTGTTCCGGGTCGGAGACGTAGCCGACCGAGCCGAGTGCGCTGCTGAGGTTGACCACGACCGGCGCGGCCGAGCGTCGCAGCAGTGGGAGGAAGGCGTGGGTGACGCGGACGACGCCCAACACGTTCGTGTCGAAGACGGTCCGCACCTGGTCGGCGGTCACCTCCGCGGGGCTGGGCACCCTGTTGTCCTCGTCCCGCACCTCGATGCCGGCGTTGTTGACCAGCACGTCGAGGCCGCCGTCGGCCTCGACGGTCTTGGCGGCGGCTTGGACTGAGGCGTCGTCGGTCACGTCGAGCTGGACGAACCGGGCGCCGAGTTCGTCGGCGGCACGGCGGCCGCGCTCGGCGTCCCGGGCACCGACGTAGACGGTGTGGCCGGCGGCGATGAGACGGCGGGCGGTCTCGAAGCCCAGCCCCTTGTTGGCTCCGGTGATCAGCGTCGTTGTCATGCCGCCACACTCCCGCCCGGCCTGGCGGACAGCCAGAAGACCCTTCTTCCTGGGACTGCCAGTACCAGGCACGCACCCCGACCGACGGTGTTCACTACGGACATGACCACGACCGAACTCGGGCAGGCGCTGCGGCGCTGGCGCGACCGGCTCTCCCCCGACACGGCCGGGCTGCGCATCGGCGGACAGCGGCGGGCGGCCGGGCTGCGGCGCGAGGAACTGGCCCTGCTGGCCGGGATCTCGGTCGACTACGTCACCCGTCTCGAACAGGGCCGGGCGGCCAACCCCTCCGCAGAGATCGTCGAGGCCCTGGCGCGGGCACTGCGGCTCACAGGAGACGAGCGGGCGTACCTCTTCGGGCTGGCGGGCTGGTGCTGCCGGGCCCGGAGGTGGTGCCGTCGTACATCCCGCCGAGCGTCCTGCGGCTGCTGGACCGGCTGGTGGACACCCCGGTCGCGGTCACCGACGCGGCCTTGACGGTGCTGATGGCCAACCCGCTGTACCAGGCGCTGTTGGGCGACATGTCAGGCTCGCGCGGCCTCGAACGCAACGGGGCGTGGGGCGTTTTCCTGGGGTCGTCCAGCCGGGTCCGGCACTCAGAGGAGGAACAGCGCACCTTGGAGGTCGGCATGGTCTCCGAGCTGCGGTCCGCCGCCGCCCGGTATCCCGCCGACCGTCAACTGCGGCGACTGATCAGCGAGTTGCGCGCGGACAGCGAGCGGTTCGCCGAGCTGTGGGAGGCGGGCGTCGTCGGCAGCCTGGAGGTCTCACGCAAGACGATCGAGCATCCGCAGGTGGGCCTGCTGACCCTGGACTGCAACGTGCTCCGGATGGACGGCAGCGGCCTGCGCATCCTCGGCCACTCGGCCGAGCCGGGCACCGAGGACGCCGAGAAGCTGGAGTTGCTGGCGGTGATCGGTACGCAGAGCCTGGCTGCCGAGTAGGGGGCGTTCGGCGGGTGGAACGGCACGGCCGCCTGGACGGCGTTGGATGGACCGCGGACTCCGACGTCGCCCTCCAGCGCGATGTCGTACAACTGGGACGGGAACCGTGCCGTCCGCCGAGCGCCACCGGTGCAGGCGGGATTCTGCGCTTCGTCGGCGTCGAAGCATCGCGCCTGCTCCTCGTCGCGTGGGGGGGATTCGAGTGAGCGTGGTCCGGAACGAAGGAGCCCTGTGCGTCAGGCCTCCGTGGCGCTTGCGCCCGCCGTGGCCGTGACGGGGGCTATGGCCGAGGGCTCGGTCCGGTCCATCCGCCGGGCGAGGGGCACGAGGGCGATCGCGGCCGCGCCCACGATCCCGGCCAGGGCGAAGGTGGTGAAGCCCCAGCTCTGGTTGCCGTTCGTAGCCAGCACGCCGATCAGCCAGGGGCCGACGACTGCGCCGGTACGGCCCACTCCGGTGACCCAGCCGAGACCGGCGGCCCGCTCGCTGTCGCGGTAGACGGTGTTGGTGGCGGCGTAGACCATGACCTGCGCGCTGAACAGCCAGACGCCGGTGACGGCGACGACGGCGTATGTCGCGGCGAGGGGGAGGTGGGTGCTGAGGAGCAGGGCCCCGGCGGCGGTCAGTACGAACCAGATCGCCGACACCCGCACCGGACCGAACTTGTCGGCGGTACGACCCGCGATCAGCAGGCCGACGATGCCGCCCGCGTTGATCACCATCAGGAAGCTGACCGAGGAGCTCAGGCCGTAGCCCTCGGCGCGCATCATCTGCGGCAGCCAGGTGCTCACCCCGTAGACGAGGAGCAGGCCGCAGAAGGAGGCCAGCCACAGCAGCGGCGTCGCCCACCGCGATTCGGGGCGGAACAGCTCGCGTACGGCGGCCAGTCGGCCCGCCGCACCGGCGGCCGGGGCGGCGACGGCGGTGGGCCGGGGCAGCCCGTAGCGGTCTGCGACCGAGTCGGCCTTGTCGCGCTCGCCGCGCGCCAGCAGCACGCCCGGCGACTCCGGCAGCAGCTTCAGCAGGAGCGGTACGGCGATCACGGCCGGGAGGACACCGGCCCAGAACACCCAGCGCCAGCCGGCGGCCGGGGCCAGGGTCAGGCCGAGGCCGGTCGCCGCCATGCCGCCGAAGTGGTACGAGGTCATGAGCAGGCCGGTGGTGAGGGCGGCCCGGCGCGGCGGCGCGAACTCCATGACCATGGCCAGGCACAGCGGCATCAGTCCGCCGAGGCCGAGGCCGGAGACGAAGCGGCCGAAGCCGAACACGCCGACTCCCGCGGCCACGGCGCAGACCGCCGAGCCGACCGAGAACAGGCTCACGCTGGCCACGAGCATCAGCCGCCGGCCCAGCCAGTCGGTGAGGTTCCCGGCGGTGAGCGCGCCGATGAGCATGCCGAACGTGGTCCAGCTGCCGATCGTGCCCGCACTGGCCGGGGTCAGGCCGAGACCGGAGTCGTCGAGCATGTGCGGCATGACCGCGCCGTAGATGTTGACGTCCATGCCGTCGAAGAAGACGGCCAGCCAGCACAGGGCGAGGACCGGGAACACGGTGCGGAACGTGTGGGAGGGACGGGGTGCGGCGGACGCGGGGGTGGAGTTCATCTTCGTCCTTGGAGATGGGGAAGGCTCACCGACAGGAGCGGTCTGGTCGGTGTGTTCGGTGCATTCAGTCTGTTCGTCTGGTGAAATGTGGTTCACTTTGAGCTGGCCATGAGTGTCGGGGCGCGTGGGGCGAGTGTCAATGGTGTGGAGCGAGGGACTTCCTGTGGGCCCGTCCTCGCGGCGTGGCAGGAAAGGGGCTTGTCCCCGTCTACGGACCGGCTGCCGAGTGGCGGTCACCTGAGGAGCGATCATGAGCGATGCCGAGTTCCCACAGGTCACGACCAGGGCGGGCGCTGTTCGCGGCCGACGGGAGGGGGACCTGACGGTCTTCCGCGGTGTTCCGTACGCGCGGCCGCCAGTGGGCGAGGCGCGCTTCATGGCGCCGCGCCCCGTGGAGCACTGGGACGGTGTGCGGGAGGCGTTCGCATTCGGTCCGCCGCCCCCGCAGGAGCCGCTCGACCCCGGCGCAGCGCCTGCCGTCGGCCCTCCGGCCGGCGACGACTGGCTGACCGTCAACGTCTGGACCCCGGACGCGGATCCGGCCGCGCGTCGGCCGGTGATGGTGTGGATCTACGGCGGTGCCTACAAATTCGGCTCCTCCGACGACCCGGCGTACGACGCGAGCCGCCTCGCCCGCGACGGTGAGCTGGTCGTGGTGACTCTCAACTACCGGGTCGGCATCGAGGGTTTCCTGCGGATCGAGGGCGCGCCCGCGAACCGCGGCCTGCTCGACCAGATCGCCGCCCTGGAGTGGGTGCGCGAGAACATCACCGCTTTCGGTGGTGACCCGGACCAGGTCACCGTCTTCGGTGAGTCGGCCGGCGCCGGGTCGATCGCCGGGCTGATGGCCATGCCGCGCGCCCGGGGGCTCTTCCGGCGGGCCATCGCCCAGAGTGTGCCGGGCACCTTCTTCTCGGACGCACTGGCCGCCGACATCGCCGAGACCCTGGCCGACGGGATCGGGCTGCGCCCCACGGTGGCCGACCTGTCCACCGTGGACCCGCGCGAGCTGCCCGACGCGGGGGCCGCGCTGGGTGTCCGGATGCGTGAGTACGCGCATCGGTGGGGCGCCGTCGCCTACACTCCGACGCCGTTCTCCCCCGTCGTCGACGGCGATGTCCTGCCCACTACGCCCTGGGAGGCGCTGGCGAGCGGTGCCGCGCGGGACGTCGAGCTCGTCGTCGGTCACAACCAGGACGAGTTCCGGCTCTTCCTTCTGCTGGGCGGGCTGCTCGGCCGCGTGGACGAGGGCATGGCGTCGCTGACCCTCGGTCTGTTCGGACCGACCCCGGACGCAGAGAAGGCCTATCGCGCCGCGTTCCCGGACGCCTCCGCGGAGTATCTGTTCGAACTCGTGCAGTCCGACTGGCTGTTCCGTATGCCCTCGCTGCATCTGGCGGAGGCTCAGGTCGCCGGCGGCGGGCGGGCGCATATGTACGAGCTCACTTGGAACGCCCCGGCGAACGGCGGCGCCCTGGGTGCCTGCCATGGGCTCGACGTACCGCTGACCTTCGGCGTCTACGGTGGTCTCGGCGACATGCTGATCGGCCCCACGCCGCCGCCGGAGACCGAGGCGCTGTCAGCCCGCTTCCGCTCGGCCTGGACCGCCTTCGCCGCCACCGGAGCCCCCGGCTGGCCGGCCTACGACACCCAGCGCCGCCTCGTTCAACTCCTCGACACCGAGCCCACGGTCGCCGCCTATCCCGAGGAGGCCTCCCGTCGGCTGTGGGAGCGGCACACCTTTGCGCCATTGCCCCTGGTGAACCGGTAACGGCCCGCCCGGACTGAGCTACTCCGAGGTGTCTCGCCTGGAAGCGGCCACCACCCGCAGCACGTCGAGGAGTGCCGCCACCGTGGGCCGGCCCTCCGCGGCGGAGCGGAACACCACCACGATGTGCCGCTCGATCGTCTCGCGCAGCCGCACCACGTCGAAGCGCGAGGCGCGCAGTCTGAGCATCAGATCCGTCACCGTGCTCACCCCGATGCCCGACTCGACCAGCGCCAGGGTGGCCGCCGTGTCGGTCACCTCGTGGCGTACGTCCGGCTCGACGCCCGCACGTCGGCAAGCGGTGCGCACGGCGCGGCCGTAGTAGCTGTCGGCCCACGGCAGGATCCAGCGCAGGTGCTGGGTCTCGGTCAGGGAGATCTCCTCGCGTGCGCCCATCGACCCGGTGGGTACGGCGAGGGAGAACCTCTCCCGGTACAGCTTCGTCACCCGCAGGACGGGGTCACGCGGGATGGGTACGTCGGGGTAGTCCAGGCCGAGCGCCAGATCCACGGCGCCCGAGGCGACGGCGTCGTACACCTCGTCCACGTCCATGTCTCGGCTGTGCACGTCGAGCCCGGGGTGGGTCTCGTGAACGCGCCGCAGGGCGAGCCGCAGGATCTCCGCGGCGGCGGTGGCGAAGAGGCCGACCCGCAGCGCTCCGGAGACCTCGCCACGGCTGCGCTCCAGTGCCTCCACGGCCTCGGCCTCCGTGGACAGGATTCGCTCGGCGTGCCGGGCCAGCGTCGTCCCGGCATCGGTCAGTTCCACTCGTCGGCCGACCCGTCGCAGCAGTTCCATGCCGGTGGCCTTCTCCAGCGCGGCGATCTGCTGGGAGACCCCGCCGGGGGTGTATCCGAGGGCCTGGGCTACCGCGGTGATGGTGCCGCGCCGGGTCAGCTCCACCAGGGAACGCAGCTGTGAACTCGTCCAGTCCATATAGCGAAGCTAATAGATCGGAAGAACGAACTGTTCATGGACGTCAACGGTCGGGGTGCGCCACCATGACGGGGAGCCAGCTGATCAGCGTCTTTCTCCCATCCTCTGGAAGGACGGCCCTTGTCCAGCTCCTCCATCTTCCGCACCGTTCCGACCACCGCCGATGTCGTGATCGTCGGTGGTGGGGTGATGGGTGCGAGCATCGCCTTCCACCTCGCCGAAGCGGGCGTGACCGACGTCGTCGTGGTCGAGCGCGGCGAGCTGTGCTGCGGCAGTTCGGGGAAGCCGATCGGCGGGGTGCGCGCCCAGTTCTCCGATCCGCTCAACATCGAGCTGGGCAGCCGCAGCCTGCGCGCGTTCGAGGACTTCCCGCACCGCCCCGGCGCCGACATCCGCCTCGACAGCGTGGGCTATCTCTTCCTGCTCACCACCGACCGGCAGACCGCGGACTTCGAGGCGAGCGTCGGCGTCCAGAACTCGCTGGGCGTCCCCACCCGCGTGATCGGCCCGGACGAGGCACGGCGGCTGTGCCCCTACGTCAGCACCGAAGGACTCCTCGCCGCCGCCTTCTCCCCCGCCGACGGCCACGCCCGCCCCGCCCTGGTCGTACGGGGATACGCCGAGGCCGCGGCCCGGGCCGGCGTCACCTTCGCCACCCACACGTGTGTGACCGGCCTCGACACCGCCGGCGACCGGGTCACCGCGGTCCATACCGACCGCGGCCGGATCGACTGCTCCACCGTCGTCTGCGCGGCCGGCGCCTGGTCCGGGCAGATCGGTGCCATGGCGGGCGTCGACCTGCCGGTGCGGCCGGTGCGCCGCCAGCTCGCCTTCACCACGCCGCTCGCTCCCCCGGCGCCCCGCATCCCCTTCACCATCGACTTCGCGTCGTCGGCCTACTTCCACAACAGCGACGACGGCCTGCTGTTCGGTCTCGCCGACCCCGGCCAGAAGGACGGCTTCGACACCACCTGGACTCCTGAGTGGCTGGACCTCTTCCGGGACGTCGTACGGGAGCGAGCCCCCGCGCTGGCCGACATGGGGATCGCCGGCGGCTGGGCCGGACTGTACGAGGTCACCCCCGACCACAACGCGCTGATCGGCCGCTGCGGCGAGCTGCCCAACTTCCTGTACGCCACCGGGTTCTCCGGCCACGGCTTCCTACAGGCCCCCGCCGTCGGCGAGATCGTGTGCGACCTCCACCTGGGCCGCGAGCCCTTCGTCGACATCTCTCCGCTCAGCGCCGACCGCTTCCGGACGGGAGCCGAGATCCGCCCGGAAGCCCACGTGGTGTGAACCCCTCTGAACTCCTCTACAGGAAGGCCCTCTTCCATGATCAGCCAGTGGCAGTTGCGTGCCGCCTTCGCCGCGCGGCTCTCCGACATGTACGGGCGGGAGGTCCCCGCCTACACCACGCTCGTGGACGTCTCGCGCGAAGTGAACGAGGACGTGCTGCGCGCCCAGGGCGCCGACGCCGAGCGGCTCGGCTCCATCGGCCGGGTGACCGCGGAGCGCCACGGCGCCATCCGCGTCGGCACCCCCGCCGAACTGGCCCAGGTCGCCCGGGTCTTCGGCGCCCTCGGTATGCGTCCGGTCGGCTTCTACGACCTGCGCGAGGCCGCTGCCAGCGCGGTGCCCGTCGTGTCGACCGCGTTCCGTCCCGTCGACCGGGAGGAACTGGCCCGCAACCCCTTTCGCGTCTTCACCTCCATGCTCACTCCGGCCGACCCCCGGTTCTTCGACGCCGACCTGCGCGCCCGTCTGGAGACGTTCCTCGCCGGGCGTGAACTCTTCCCGCCGGAGTTGCTCGCCCTGGCCGACCGGGCGGAGGCGGAGCGGGAGCTGCCGGAGGACGACGCCGAGCGGTTTCTCCAACTGGCCGTCACCGCCTTCGAGTTGTCGACGGAACCGATCGACAGGGCCTGGTACGAGACCCTGGAGCGGGTCTCCGCCGTCGCCGCGGACATCGGCGGCGTCCGCAGCACCCACATCAACCACCTCACCCCGCGCGTCCTGGACATCGACGAGCTGTACCGCCGTATGACCGAGCGCGGCATCGAGATGATCGACACCATCCAGGGACCGCCCAGGTGGAAGGGGCCCGACCTGCTGCTGCGCCAGACGTCCTTCCGGGCCCTGGCCGAACCCCGCGCCCTGCGCACCCCGGACGGCCAAGTGACCAGCGGCGCCCTACGGGTGCGGTTCGGCGAGGTCGAGGCGCGCGGGATCGCCGTGACGCGGGAGGGCCGGGCCCTCTACGACCGTCTGCTCACCCTCCTCGACCAGCAGGCCGCCGACCGGGCCGAGCTAGCCCGCACCCTGTGGACGGAGCACGTCCCCGGCACCGAACGCGAGCTGGCCGCACGGGAGTTGGCGTACTTCACCTACCACGTCGTACCCGACCGGCCGCAGGACGGCAGCCGTCCGCCGCAAGCCCTCGACGACCTGCTGGCCCAGGGCTGGGTACGGGCCGAGCCCATCGTCTACGAGGACTTCCTGCCCCGCTCGGCGGCCGGCATCTTCCAGTCCAACCTCAGCGACGCCGGCTCCCGGGACAACGAACAACAAGGCGCCGCCTACGACAGCGACTGGCTCTCCGGCGCCATCGGCCGTGAAGTCCTCGACCCCTTCGCCCTGTACGAGCGGCAGCAGAGCGAGTCCTTGGCGCGGGTCGCTGCGGAACTCGACGTACGCCTCACCACCCGCAAGGGAGCAGCATGACCGGCACCGCCCTGCCCACCACCGAGGACCTGCGCGCCCGCGCCCGCACGAGCCTGGAGCGGATCGGCGCGACCGTCCCGGAGGGCGCCGGCTTCCAGGCCCGTACGCCCATCACCGGCGAGGACCTGTTCGGTCTGGCCGCCGCCACGGCCACCGATGTCGAGGAGGCGCTCGCCGCCAGCCGCGAGGCGTTCCACGCCTGGCGCACCACACCGGCCCCGCGACGCGGCGAACTCGTCCGCCGGCTGGGCGAGTTGCTGCGCGAGAACAAGAGCGACCTCGCCGACCTCATCATCATCGAGGCGGGCAAGATCCGCTCGGAGGCGCTCGGCGAGGTCCAGGAGATGATCGACATCTGCGACTTCGCGGTCGGCCTGTCCCGCCAGCTCTACGGCCGCACCATCGCCTCCGAGCGCCCCGGCCACCGCCTCGCCGAGACCTGGCACCCGCTCGGAGTGGTCGGTGTCATCTCGGCGTTCAACTTCCCCGCCGCCGTGTGGTCGTGGAACACCGCCGTGGCCCTGGCCTGCGGCGACACCGTGATCTGGAAGCCGTCCGAGCTGACCCCGCTGATCTCCCTGGCCTGCGACCGGCTGCTGGACCGGGCGGCCGAGGAGGTCGGCGCTCCCCGTGACGTACACCGTCTCCTCCTCGGCGACCGCACCGTCGGCGAGAGGCTCGTGGACGACCCGCGCGTCGCCCTCGTCAGCGCCACCGGCTCCACCCGCATGGGCCGCGAGGTCGGTCCGCGCGTCGCCGCCCGCTTCGGCCGCACGCTGCTGGAGCTCGGCGGCAACAACGCCGCGGTCGTCGCCCCCTCGGCCGACCTCGACCTCGCCGTCCAGGGCATCGTCTTCGCCGCCGCCGGCACCGCGGGCCAGCGCTGCACCACCCTGCGCCGCCTCATCGTCCACCGCGACATCGCGGACACACTCGTCGCCCGACTGACGGCCGCGTACGCCAAGCTTCCCATCGGCGACCCGTTCGACCACAACACCCTCGTCGGACCCCTCATCACCACCGCCGCCCTCGACGGCATGCGGGACGCCGTCGCCCGCGCACAGGCACAGGGCGGCAAGGTCCTCGTGGGCGGCGGTCGCCGACTGGCCGACACCGCCCCGGACGCGGCCTACGCCGAGCCGGTCATCGTCCGCGTCGACCAACAGACCGATGTCGTACGGGAGGAGACCTTCGCCCCGATCCTCTACGTCCTGACCTACGACACCTTCGAGGAGGCCATCGCCCTGCACAACGACGTGCCGCAGGGCCTGTCCTCCAGCATCTTCACCCGCGACCAGCAGGAGGCCGAGCGCTTCCTGTCCTGCGAGGGCTCCGACTGCGGCATCGCCAACGTCAACATCGGGACCTCCGGAGCGGAGATCGGCGGCGCGTTCGGCGGTGAGAAGGAGACCGGCGGCGGCCGCGAGTCCGGCTCCGACGCCTGGCGCGCGTACATGCGCCCGGCGACGAACACCATCAACTACTCCAGCCGGCTCGCCCTCGCCCAGAACGTCAGCTTCCTCTAGCCGGCGTTCTTTCGCCGGTCGGCGATCATTTCGATGAGTTCCGCGGCACTCGACATGGTGTGCCGCTCGACCTCCGCGTCGATGAGCCGGGGATCACCGTCGAGGATCGCGTCGATCAGGCGTTCGTGGACGCGGAGGGCGCGGTCGGGGTCCGAGCGGGTGCGTTCGTCGACGGTGATGGCGATGTTGATCTGTGCCTCGACGGTGGGCCACATGCGTTCGAGCATGGAGTTCTCCGAGGCCGTCCAGATCGTCCAGTGCAGATTGATGTGGGCCTGGTGGAGCCGGTCGGCGTCCTGGGAGGCGTGGGCGGCCTTGTACTGCTCCCAGCTCTGACGGAGCTTGGCCGTACGGGAGCCGTCGGGGTCGTCGGCCAGGGCGCGGGCGGCCAGTTGCTCCAGGGCGACCCGGACGGCGGCCACGTCCTTGATGAACTTCTCGTCGATCGCGGTGACCACGACGCCGCGGTACGGCTGCTGCTCCAGCAGTCCCTCATGGATCAGCTGGTAGACGGCCTCGCGCAGGGTCGGCCGGCTCACCCCCATCTGCTGGGCGATCTGGACTTCCCTGAGCCGCTGCCCGGACTCCAGCTCACCGGCGAGGATGGCACGCCGCAACTCGTTGACGACGGCGTCCCGGCGGGTCTGGTTGGAGACCGGCCGGGGCCCGGTGGTCGCTTGGGGCGCGTGCTCACTCATCGATCCTCCGCAGATTGTCAGACCACATCGTAGGGCACCGCCGTGCACCACGGAGGCTGAGCCTGTTCAGGGCCTCAAGGGCCGACGGAGGCGTCAGGCGCCGTACTCGGTGACGCGCTCGGCGTGGATCGTCACGACCAGCCTGGGCGCGGTCGCCGTCTCCCGCCAGGGCCTGCCCTCGTACTTGCGGGAGAGTTCATCGATCAGTTCCGGGCCGCCCTCCCGGGTCATGGTCACGGGCCCGCGTACGACGGCGTACGCGTAGCCGTTGTCGCGGTCGGTGATCAGCACGCTGGCGCGCGGATCGCGCAGCAGATTGAGGTGCTTGACGCGGCCCTCGACGGTGGAGAAGGCGATCCCCTCGTCGGTGGCCGTCACCCAGACCACGCTCTGCTGGGGCAGACCGTTCCTGCCGATGGTGGCCACTGTCGCGAAGTTCGGGCCCGAGGCCAGTTTGCGGGCGAATTCGGAGAGTCGATGCATGCCGGGGGTCCTTTCCGAGCGGGGCAGGTGTTCAGAAGCGGACGGCGTCGATGAACGCCCGCAGTCCTGGTGTCTGGGGATCGTTGAAGGCCTGCTCCGGTGGCACGTCCTCCTTGATCAGGCCGTCCTCGAAGAAGCAGATGCGGTCGGCGGCCTTGGAGGCGAAGGCCATGTCGTGGGTGACGATGCCGCAGGCGATTCCTTCCTCCTCCTTCAGCTTGGTCAGCACACCCAGCACCTCAGCCGCCACCGGCGGGTCGAGCGCGGAGGTGATCTCGTCGCACAGCAGCAGGCGCGGTCGCATCATCAACGCGCGGGCGATGGCCACCCGTTGGCGTTCGCCGCCGGAGAGCTGGGTGCAGCGGCTGCGCAGATGGCGTGCCATGCCCACCTCGGTCAGGGCCTGCTCGGCCCGCTCCAGCAGTTCCCCCTTGGACTCGCCGAGGGTGAGGCGGGGCGCGATGGTGAGGTTGTCGAGGACGTTCATGTGCGGCCACAGGGTGTAGCTCTGGAAGATCATTCCGATCTGGCCGCGGAGATCCTTCCACGCGTCCTGGTACTCGCCGTCGTGCACGACGGTCTCACCGGCGAGGTCGATGTCCCCGGCGTCCGGCTCCTCCAGTCCGGCGATCACCCGCAGCAGGGTGCTCTTGCCGGAGCCGCTCTTGCCGATGAGGACGGCGATCTCGCCGCTGCCGATGCGGAAGTCGGCTTCCTTGAGGACGGGGCGGCCGTGGAAGGACTTGCTCACGCCGCGGGTGCGCAGGAACGCGCCGTCGGGCCCGGCATCGCTGTCGGTGTCCGGTGCCTTGTCGAGGATCGGGTTGGTCTCTGTCATCGCGATCAGACACCTTCCGGCTTGAGCAGGGACTTGAGGGACGGGTTGGCGAGAGAGGGCGGCCGCTGTCCGGGGCGTATCCGGGCGAGGGTGCCGCGCAGCCCCGAGGCGGGCGGCGGTGCGCCCCGCGAGCCGCTGGTGAGCAGACGCCGTTCGATGTAGCTGGTGAACAGGGTCGCCGGGAAGGCGATCGCGAAGTACAGGAGGGCGACCAGGGTGAAGATCTCCATGGGCCGGTACGTCTGGCTCGACAGGATGTTGCCCTGGAAGGTCAGGTCCGCAAGGCCCAGCGCGGAGACCAGCGAGGTGTCCTTGAACATGCTCACGTTCAGGGACAGGATCGTGGGGATCTGCTGGCGGAATGCTTGCGGCACGATGATGTGCCGCAGGATCTGCACCCGGTTCATGCGCAGCATCTGCGCCGCCTCGATCTGCTCGACGGGCACCGACTGCATTCCGGCGCGGTAGGTCTCCGACATGAACGCGGTCAGGTGCGCGGTGAGCGCGATGATGATCGAGAGTTCACCGGGCAGGTCGACGCCGAGGAGCGCCGGAAGGGCGTAGAACACCCACAGCAACTGGACCAGCAGCGGCGTACAGCGGAACACCTCGATATAGAGCTGCGCCGGCCAGCGGATGACCTCGATCTTCGACATACGGGCCACGGCGAGCGGGAATCCGAGGACGGCGCTCGCGACGATCACGATGGTCGAGATCTTCAGGGTCAGCCACAGCCCGTCCAGCAGGGTGGGCAGTGCGGGGCCGACGACGCTCCAGTCGAACGAGTAGGCGAGGGTCACGGAATTCATCGCGGACTACCTCCGGGAGGGCGGCGAGGCCGGGTCAGGACTTGATCTCGAGGTCGCCCAGGGCGTCCACGTCGCGGTATCCGGCCTCGGCGAAGGCGCGGTCGATCTCGCCGCTGGCCACGGAGTTGTCGATGGCGACGTTGAGGATGTCCATGGAGCGGGAGTCGATGCCGGCGCGGACGCCGTAGGCGACGTGGTGCACGAAGACCGCCGGGTCGGGTACGACGATGCCCAGGGACTTGTCCTTGGTCGCCATGTCGACGGCGGTGCCCAGGTCGGTGAAGACGGCGATGGCCTTGCCCGCCTTCACACCGGCGGCCGCGTTCTGGTAGGTGTCCACGCGCAGTTCGTTGGCCTTGGCCTGCTGGAGCGCCGCGTCCAGCGCCGTGCCCTGTGAGGTGGCGATCGGCTTGTCCGCGTCGAGGATCTGCGTGCTGCTGGTGTAACTGCTGTCGCGCTCGACCAGGAACACTCCCGGGTAGGACCACGAGGGCTTGGTGAAGCGGATCGCGAGGCTGCGCTCGACGGTCTGGTCGAGGTCGGCGGCGACGTCGTACTTGTCGGCCTGGAGCCCGGCGACGATGTTCTGCCAGGTCGTCGCCACCGTCTTCACCTTGACCCCGATGCCCGCCGCGAAGGACTGCAGGGGCAGCAGGTCCGGCCCGGTACAGGTGCCGTCCGCCTTGACGACGATGGTGGGCGGGGCGTCGGCACAGCCGACCCGCAGCTCGCCCGCTTTCTTGATCCCGTCGACCCAGGCGGCCTTGCCGGAGTCGCCGGAGGCGGCGACGGCCTGCGTCGAGCCCCCGTCCGAGCCCGCCTTCCCGCCGAAGTAGCCGGCCAGCCAGGCCAGGATGAGGACGCCGATGACATAGAAGGTGTATCTGCTCTGCTTGGTGAGGGCCATGGCTGGTGCTCCAGTGCTAGAGGGTTGAGTACGGCTGCTGCCTGCCGAGCGCGTCAGGTGACCAGGAACCCGTGCCGATGGGGGCCCGCCGCGCGAGCGAAGCCGAGAGTGGGGGAGGGTCGTCGGGGTCGAGGAGTTGCGTCGAGGTCGCGGTGAGATGGGCGCGCCCGGCGATGAAGTTGCCGCCGTAGGCGATGTCGGCGGTGACCGGAGAGTGGCCGGGCAGCGTGACCTCGACGCCTTCGTGAAGGAGGAAGGACGGCGGGGAGAGGAACCGGACGAGTCCGACGCGGCCGTCGGACACCTCCACCGTGACGTCGACGAGCCCGGCCGGGGTGTCGAAGCGCAGGTGGGTCTCCGGTTCCAGCGCCGGCACCTGGCCGGTCTCCAACAGGACGGTGCGGGTGGGGTTTCCGGCGGTGTGCGAGTCGACGCACTGGAACAGATGTTGAGCTCTCATTCAGACCCACCAGGAAGATTGTCTGACAGACAGCGAGATGGGGAGAGGTTAGGAATGCGGTCCGGCCGTGTCAATGGCTGGGACGCCGGATGTTCGACAAGGGCATCACTGACCCGGTCACCCATAGGGGGCTGTTCGGCCAGCAGGGTTCCGCCGAGGGTATTGACGGCGCCGCCCGACGATGTCTAGCGTCACCTGCATCCTGCGGATTGTTTGGCAATTTGCAGGGTCGCGGTGAAAGAGTCGCGGCGAAAGGAAGCCCATGAGGTTCAGCCGAACCCTGAACGTGGTGGACGCGCACGCCGAGGGCGAATCGGGCAAAGTCGTAGTCGGCGGCATCGGGCCCATCCCGGGCGAGAGCGCCTTCGATCAGATGCGGTACTTCGAGGAGCACCACGACCAGCTGCGCAAGCTCCTGCTGCAGGAGCCGCGCGGCGCGATGTGGCACAACGCGAACGTCGTGCTGCCGTCACGCGATCCCGAGGCCGACATGGGCTACATCATCCTGGAGTCGACGGAGTACCCGGTGATGTCCGGCTCCAACACCATGTGCGTGGCCACGGTGCTGCTGGAGACCGGGATGCTGCCCATGGCCGAGCCGGTCACCCTGCTCACGTTGGAGTCCCCGGCCGGCCTGATCCGCGTCGAGTGCGAGTGCGCCGACGGCAAGGTGCGACGGGTGCGGCTGGTGAACCAGCCCGCCTTCGTCTATCACAAGGACGCGGATCTGGACGTTCCCGGTCTCGGCCGGGTGACCGTGGACATCGCCTACGGCGGGATGACCTTCGTCCTCGTGGATGCCGAGTCGGTCGGCTTCAAGCTCGACGTGAGCCAGGAGGCGGCACTGTGCGAACTCGGGCAGCGTCTGAAGAAGGCGGCCGTGCGTCAACTGGAGGTGAGCCACCCGGAGAACCCGCTGATCCCCGGCATCACCAACACGGTGTTCACCGGGCCGCTCCACCGCGAACGGGCCGAGGACGGCACCGAGTTGATCCGCTCCAGGAACGCGACCGTAGTCTCCCCGGGCCGCATCGACCGCTCCCCCTGCGGCACGGGCACCTGCGCCCGCCTCGCCGTCCTGCACGCGAAGGGCCGACTGCGACCAGGGCAGCTCTTCCGGCACGAGTCGCTCATCGGCAGCCGGTTCGACGCCCGTATCGAGTCCACGACCACGGTCGGGCCGTATGACGCCGTCGTACCGAGCGTGTCCGGGCGGGCCTGGATCACCTCGTTCAACCAGCTGGTCCTCGACCCCACGGACCCGTTCCCGGACGGCTTCGTGGTGGGACGCCCCTGGGAACCCGAGCTCTGAAGTAGGAGGCGCCCCGGGCGCCCTGTCAGGAGGTGTACGACGCCATGCGCATCATCGTTGTAGGGGCAGGAGCCGTCGGTCTGGCCGCCGCCTACCGGCTGGCCAAGGACGGCTGCGAGGTCGTCGTCCTGGACGCCCGGCGCGCGGGCTCCGCAGCCTCGCACGGCAACGCGGCCAAGATCGCGCTGGCGGAGAGCGGTCCGGTGCCGGCGCCCGGCGTGATCCTGCAGTCCCTGAAGTGGATGCTGAAGCCGGACAGCCCGCTGTACGTGAAGCCCTCGCTCAACCCGGCGTTCGTGAAGTTCATGCTGACCATGGCCCGGCACTGCACCGCCCGGGACTTCCGCCACGGCCTGGAGACCACCCTGCGTCTCGCCGAGGGCACCATGGACCTCCTCGACGACTGGACCCGGGACGGCATCGCCTTCGAGATGCACAAGGCGGGCATCCTGCTGGCCTTCGAGACCCGGGAGCGCTACGAGGAGCAGCTCGCCTCCCTCGACATCTTCGAGAGCTTCGGCATGATCGCCGAACACCTCCACGGAGACGCCGTGGCGGACCGGGAACCCGTGCTCAACAGCCGTATCAAGCACGGCTTGTTCTTCCCCGACGACCGCCAGGTCGAGCCCGACTCCCTCACCCAGGGCCTGCTCAAGCGGTGCACGGAACTCGGTGTCGAGATCCACGAACACACACCGGTACGCCGCTTCCTGCGCCAGGGCGAGGCCGTCACCGGTGTCGTCAGCGACAAGGGCGAGCACAGGGGCGACACCCTGCTGCTGGCGGGCGGCGTGTGGACCGCCCGGATGGCCGCCCAGCTGGGCGTCCCACTGCCGATCCGGCCGGGCAAGGGCTACAGCGTCGACTACTCGCCCTCCCCGGTACCGCTGCGCACGCCCCTCACCCTGGAGGACGCACGGGTCGCGGTGACGCCGCTGAACGGCTTCCTGCGGCTCGCGGGAACCATGGAGTTCGGCGGGCTGGAGGAGAACGTCAACCCGCGCAGAGTCGCCGCCATCAAGCAGGCCGCCGCCGACTACCTGACCGGCTGGGACGACCCGCCCGGAGAGGCCGCTCCCTGGGCCGGACTGCGCCCCATGACCCCCGACGGACTGCCGGTCATAGGCCGCCTCGCCCCGCTCCCCAACGTGTACGTCGCCTCCGGTCACGGCATGCTCGGGCTCACCCTGGCCCCCGCCACCGCCGAGATCATCACCGAGGCCATCACCCGGCGGCGGGTTCCGGCCTTCGCCGAGACCTTCTCGCCACGCCGCTTCGCCCGGCGCTGAACTCATCAGCTCCGCAACCCCCCTGTCCCCCCTTCTCTGACCTCAGGAGATCACCCATGACCGCCCAGCAGTTCACCGGCATCCTCGCCGCCGTCGTCACCCCGCTGACCGCGGACGGCTCCGCCGTCGACGCCGAGGGCATCAGGCGCCAGGCCGACCACATCATCGGCGGCGGCATCCACGGCCTCGTCCCGGGCGGCAGCACCGGGGAGTTCACCACGCTGAGCCTCGACGAGCGCAAGCAGGTCGCCGAGCTGTACGTCGAGGCCGCCGACGGCCGCGTCCCCGTGGTCGCCGGCACGGGCGCGCTGAGCACCGCGCAGACCGTGGAGCTGAGCGTGCACGCGGAGAAGGCGGGCGCCGCCGCCGTGATGATCGTGCCGCCGTTCTACGACGCCCCGTCCTTCGACGAACTGCTGGCCCACTTCGGCGCGGTGTCCGACGCGATCGACATCCCGGTCATGTACTACAACATCCCGTCGGTCTCCGGCGTCAGCCTCACCCCGGAGCAGCTGGCGCAGCTGGCCCGCCAGACCGCGGTGACCTGCTACAAGGACACCGGCGGCGACTATGTGTGGCTGTCCACGGTCCAGCAGGAGCACGCGGCGGACATCACCGCGCTCAACGGCTGGGACACCCTCACCTTCGCCGCCCTCGCCAATGGCGCGCGGGCCGGAGTGTGGGGCGCCGCGAGCTTCATTCCCCAGCTCGCCGCGGAGCTGTACGACGCCGTCGCCGTACGCCGTGACCTGGCGGCCGGCCGGGAACTGTGGGCCAGGATCTTCCCGATCTGCCAGTTCCTGGAGTCCCACAACTACTGCGCCGGCATCAAGGCCGGAGTCGACCTGGTCGGCGTCAGCGCGGGCCCGACCCGGCTGCCGGTCCTGCCGCTGGCCCCGCCGTACCGCGCCGAGCTGCGCGACCTGCTGATCGCGGCCGGAGTGGCCGTGGC
Source organism: Streptomyces lanatus (assembly GCF_014655715.1). Taxonomy (GTDB): domain Bacteria; phylum Actinomycetota; class Actinomycetes; order Streptomycetales; family Streptomycetaceae; genus Streptomyces; species Streptomyces lanatus. The sequence goes on from NZ_BNBM01000001.1 coordinate 756,966, forward strand.
GGACGCGAACGTGGCCGCGTGATGGTGCGCCACCCCCGTATCCAGGCGATCGACACCCACGCCGAGGGTGAGCCCAGCCGCGTCCTGATCGGCACACATCTGCACGTCAAGGGCACCACGATGGCCGAGCGGCTGCAGTACTGCGAGAAGCACCTGGACGACCTGCGCCGGCTCCTGCTCCAGGAGCCGCGCGGGTATCCGGCCCTGTGCGGCGTCCTGGTCCTGCCGCCGGCCGACCCGGCCGCCGACTTCGGCATGGTGGTGCTGGAACAGGGCGGCTTCCGCCCCATGTCCGGCTCCAACCTCATCTGTGTGGTCACCGCCCTGGTGGAGACGGGCGCGGTGCCGGTGACCGAGCCGGTCACCGCGCTCACCGTGGACACCGCGGTCGGTCCGGTCGGGGTGCGGGCCGAGGTGTCCGGCGGCAGGGCGACCCGGGTCACCTTCGCGAACGTCCCCGCCTTCGCCGTGGCCCTCGACCACGAACTGGACCTGCCCGAGTACGGGCGGGTGCCGGTCGACATCGTCTTCGGCGGGCAGTTCTTCGTCCAGGCGCGCGCCGAGGATCTCGGCATCCCGCTCGATCCCTCCGCCGCGAAACAGCTCACCCGCGCCGGAGCGGTGCTGCGGGCCGCCGCCCAGCGGCAGTTCCCGGTCAGCCACCCGCTCAACCCGGGCATCAACCAGGTCGCCCTGACGATGATCCACGGCCCGTCGCCGACGCCGGGCGCCTCCGGCCGCAACGCGGTGGTCATCCCCAACGGCGAGGTGGACCTGGCCGATCCGGCCACCTGGACCGGCACGCTGGACCGCTCCCCGTGCGGCACCGGCACCTGCGGCCGTATGGCCGCACTGCACGCCCGAGGCGAACTCGCCCTGAGCACCCCCTTCGTCCACGAGTCGATCATCGGCACCACCTTCACCGGCACCCTCCTGGACACCGCGGCCGTCGGCCCGTACGACGCCGTCCTGCCGACGATCGGTGGACGCGGCTGGATCACCGCGTTCAGCCAGTTCGTCCTGCACGACACCGATCCCTTCCCGTACGGCTACACCCTTGGCGACCTGTGGGGCGAGCCGGCCTCGCCGCCGGCCGACACCGATCTGGAGCACTGATGGAAACCTCTGGACAGCAGTTCATCGCGGGCAAGCGCCGCTCCGGAACGTCGGGCGAGCAGTACGCGGTGACCAACCCGGCGACCGGCGAGGTACTGGTCACCGAGACCCTGGCCGGCGCCGAGGACGTGGACGAGGCGGTGGCCGCCGCTCGCGCCGCCTTCGCCGAGTGGTCACGGGCCACGCCCGCCGAGCGCTCCGAGGCGATGCTGCGCTGGGCAGACCAACTCGACGCACGGGCCGAGGAGTTGGCCCGCGTCGAGAGCGTCAACGCGGGCAAGCCGATCAGGCTGACCGAGGGGTTCGACGTCCCCGGCACCATCGACAACGTACGCTTCTTCGCGGGAGCCGCCCGCAATCTGGAGGGCCGGGGCTCGGCCGAGTACTCGGCCGAGCACACCTCCACCATCCGCCGCGAACCCATCGGCGTCATCGGCTCCATCGCCCCCTGGAACTACCCGCTCCAGATGGCCGCGTGGAAGGTGCTGCCCGCCGTCGCCGCCGGCAACACCATCGTCCTCAAGCCCTCCGAACTCACCTCGCTGACCTCGGTGTTGTTCGCCGAGGCGGCCCAGGAGGCGGGCATCCCCGACGGCGTCATCAACATCGTCACCGGCACCGGCCCGGTCGCCGGGCAGGCCCTCGTCACCCACCCCGACGTCGCCATGGTCTCCTTCACCGGCTCCACCGCCGTAGGCCGCCAGGTCGCCGCCCAAGCCGCCGGCAGCGTCAAACGCGTCCATCTCGAACTCGGCGGCAAGGCCCCCTTCGTCGTCTTCGACGACGCCGACCTGGAGGCCGCCGCCCGCGGCGCGGTCGCCGGAGCCCTCATCAACGCGGGCCAGGACTGTACGGCCGCCACGCGCGCGTACGTCCAACGGCCGCTGCACGAGGCGTTCGTGGCCCGGGTCGCCGTACTCATGGACGACGTACGCCTCGGCCCCCTGGACGACCCCGCCACCGACATGGGCTCCCTGATCTCGCTGAAGCAGCGCGACAAGGTCGCCGCCATGGTCGAAGCCGCCCGCCGGGCCGGTGCCACGGTGGTGTGCGGTGGCCGTGCGGCGGACGGCGCGTTCGCCGGCGGCGCGTACTACGAACCGACCCTCATCACCGACGCGGCCCAGGATTCCGCCATCGTGCAGCAGGAGATCTTCGGCCCGGTTCTGGTCGCGCTGCCCTTCGACACCGACGACGAGGCCCTCCGGCTCGCCAACGACACCCCGTACGGTCTGGCCGCCTCGGCCTGGACGAGCAATGTCTTCCGCGCCGGGCGGGCGAGCCGCGAGATCCAGGCCGGGTGCGTCTGGATCAACGACCACATCCCGATCATCAGCGAGATGCCGCACGGCGGCTACAAGGCATCCGGCTTCGGCAAGGACATGTCGGCGTATTCCTTCGACGAGTACACGAACATCAAGCACGTCATGTCAGAGATCACCGGCGAACAGCACAAGCCCTGGCACGACGTGATCTTCACCAGCCGCTGACCGGCCGGACCGGCCAAGGAGGACGGCCGTATGACGGACGCTGCTTCCACGCGGGTCGACAGCACCCAGGCTGCTTCCGAGGCGTCGACAGCAACGATGCCGACCGGCTGCTCAGCGCCCTCGGCGAGGCGCTCACGGACATCGGGCGGCGGTGACGGGCTTCTGCTGGAGCGATTCCTACCCTCAGGTCGCGGAGCCCGTCACCGGATACGGCACGAAGGTGGTGCTGTTCTGGTCGATTCGCAGGGTGTGGCCCAGGGGCGGTGCCGCGCGCTGGGCACAGTTGAGGCGTTCGCAGACGCGGCAGCCCATGCCGATGGGGGTGGCGGTGGAGGGGCTGATGAGGTCGAGGCCGTCGGAGTAGACGAGTCGGTGGGCGTGGCGGATCTCGCAGCCGAGGCCGATGGCGAAGGTCTTACCGGGTTCCCCCCAGCCGCCGCCGTGCCGTGTGAGGGCCCGTGCCGTCCACAAGTACCGCTGGCCGTCGGGCATTTCGGCGATCTGGACATGGATGCGGCCGGGTGAGGTGAACGCCTCGTAGACGTTCCAGAGCGGGCAGGTGCCGCCGGCGCGGGAGAAGTGGAAGCCGGTCGCGGACTGGCGTTTGGACATGTTGCCGGCCCGGTCGACCCGGACGAAGGAGAAGGGGACACCGCGCAGGCGCGGGCGCTGGAGGGTGCTGAGGCGGTGGCAGACGGTCTCGTAGCCGAGGCCGTAGTGGTCGGTGAGGCGTTCGATGTCGTAGCGGAACTCCTCGGCCGCGGTGTGGAAGGCGGTGTACGGCAGGATCAGCGCGGCGGCGAAGTAGTTGGCGATGCCGATGCGGGCCAGGGCGTGGCTGGGTGTGCCGGGTGGGAAGTCCTCGGCGGCGAGCCGGTCGAGGTCCTCGCCGTGTTCCAGCATGGCCAGCTGGGTGGCCATGCGGAACGCGCGCTGGCCTGGGCGCAGACGGGTCGAGAGGTGGAGGGTGCGGCTTCCGCGGTCGTAGCGGTGCAGTCGTTCGCCGGTCTCGGTGTCGAGACGGATGCCGTGGGCTTCGGAGAGTCTCGCGGTGAGGGCCCCGATCACCTCGCCGGGCCGGATGCCGATGCTCGCGGCCAGCCGCTCGGCGGCGAGGTCGGTGTCGTGGAGGTAGTTCTGGCGCCGGTAGAAGAAGTCCCTGATCTCCTCGTGGGGTGAGCGGGGCAGGTCGACGCCCGCCTCACGGCCGTCGGCCGCTCCGGAGAGCCGCTCGGACAGCTGCTGGTTGCGGCGGCCCAGGTCGAGCAGGGCCTGCGCGACCGCGGGCATGCGTGACGCCAGTTCGGCCAGATCGGAGGGGGAGACCCGGGCGGCGGCGATCTCGCCCGTCATCGCCTCACGCAGATCGGCCAGCAGGCGGGCGGTGTCGCGCTCGGAGAAGAACGCGGCGTCGACGCCGAAGGTCTCCGTCAACCGGAGCAGGACGGGCACGGTGAGCGGGCGGGAGTCGTGCTCCATCTGGTTCAGATAGCTCGGGGAGATGCCGAGCGTGCGGGCGAGTTCGGCCTGGCTCATCCGCCGCTCCTCGCGCAGCCGCCGCAGCCGCGCACCCGCGTACGTCTTGCTCACCTGCGCTCCTCCTACGGACCGGGCATCCCGACCGGGTCAGCGTATGGCACGGATCCCTCTGCTCAGGGCTTCGCAAAGTTGGCAAATTGCGGCGCGAAGATTCGCAGAAGTTGGCATTGAGCCAAGGTTGTTGGCACTCAGTGCCAGTGCCAGAGTCTTCAGTGCGGCCCGCCGGACCCGGCATTGCTCAGCTTCGCCCTCGGGATGACGGCGGGCCGCATCGCAGTAGGACGACACGCAGTGCCATCCGCCAGTACAGACCGAGGAAACGGTGACAGTCATGGCAGAAGCGAGGACCCCGGCGGCCGAGGAGCTGGCCCAGCGTTGGGCCACCGACCCGCGCTGGCAGGGCATCGAGCGCACCTACGGTGCCGAGGACGTCGTACGGCTGTCCGGCAGCGTCCGCGAGGAGCACACCCTGGCCCGACGAGGCGCCGAACGGCTGTGGCGGCAGCTGCATGAGCAGGACTACATCCACGCGCTGGGCGCGCTCACCGGCGGCCAGGCGGTACAGCAGGTCAAGGCCGGCCTCCAGGCGATCTACCTCTCCGGCTGGCAGGTCGCCGCCGACGCCAACCAGGCCGGGCACACCTACCCCGACCAGAGCCTGTACCCGGCCAACTCCGTTCCCCAAGTGGTCCGTCGGATCAACAACGCCCTGCTGCGCGCCGACCAGATCGCCACCGCGGAGGGCGGCGAGGACACCACCGACTGGCTCGCGCCGATCGTCGCCGACGCCGAGGCCGGGTTCGGCGGCCCGCTGAACGCCTTCGAGCTGACCAAGGCGATGATCGCGGCGGGGGCCGCCGGCATCCACTACGAGGACCAGCTCGCGTCGGAGAAGAAGTGCGGGCACCTCGGCGGCAAGGTGCTGGTGCCGACCTCGCAGCACATCCGCACCCTGAACGCGGCGCGGTTGGCCGCGGACATCGCCGGTGTGCCGACGGTCATCATCGCCCGCACCGATGCCCTCGCCGCGAACCTGCTGACCACCGATGTCGACGAGCGTGACGCCGAGTTCGTCACCGGTGAACGCACCGCCGAGGGCTTCTACCGGGTCCGCAACGGCATGGCGCCAGTCATCGCACGCGGGCTCGCCTACGCGCCGTATGCCGATCTGATCTGGGTGGAGACGGGGACGCCGGACCTCGCGCAGGCCCGTGAGTTCGCCGAGGCCATTCACGCGCGGTACCCGGACCAGATGCTCGCCTACAACTGCTCGCCGTCCTTCAACTGGAAGGCCGCGCTGGACGACGACCAGATCGCCAAGTTCCAGCGGGAGTTGGGGGCGATGGGGTATCGGTTCCAGTTCATCACGCTGGCCGGGTTCCACTCGCTGAATCACGGGATGTTCGATCTTGCGCGGGGTTATGCCGAGCAGGGGATGACCGCGTATGTCGATCTGCAGGAGCGGGAGTTCGCCGCGCAGGCACGGGGATTTACGGCGGTGAAGCATCAGCGGGAGGTTGGGACGGGGTATTTCGATCTTGTGTCTACGGCTGTGAATCCTGCGTCTTCTACGACTGCGCTGGCCGGTTCTACGGAGGAAGAGCAGTTCCACTAGGTCCGGTTGTCGTGTGCGGGTGTATGGGGGCTGGTCGCGCCCCGCGGCGGAGCCGCATACCGATTCAGCCCCGCGCCCCCAAGAAAGGGGCGCTCCCCCGCGCCTGATCAGGAGAGAGACCCCATGTCCACCGCTGCACTGACACACCATGTCCGCGTCCTCGCCTCTGCCGGTCAGCGGCACGACGAGATCCTCACCCCCGCCGCCCTCGACTTCATCGGCCACCTTGCCGCCGCCTTCGGGGAGCGGCGGCGGGAACTGCTCAAGGAACGTCGACGACAGGCCCTCCGGCTCGCCGCAGGCTCCGCTCTCGACTTCCCCATGGTCACCTCCGCCGTCCGTGCCGACCCGACCTGGCAAGTCGCCCCGCCCGCCCCGGGACTGGTCGACCGGCGCGTGGAGATCACCGGGCCGCCGGACCGGCGTATGGCGGTGAACGCGCTCAACTCCGGGGCCGGGGTGTGGATGGCGGACTTCGAGGACGCCACCTCCCCGACCTGGGGCAATCTGATCGACGGGCAGCTCACCCTGCTCGACGCCATCGAGCGCCGGCTCGGCGATCACGAGCGGCTCGCCACCATCGTCGTCCGGCCGCGCGGCTGGCACCTCGACGAGGAGCATCTGGAGTTCGAGGGCCGACCCGTGCCCGCCGCGCTCGTCGATTTCGGGCTGTACTTCTTCCATTGCGCTCGGCGTCAGATCGACGCCGGCCACGGTCCGTACTTCTACCTCCCGAAGCTGGAGAACAGGTACGAGGCCCGGCTCTGGAACGACATCTTCGTGCTGGCCCAGGAGTTGCTGGGCATCCCGCGCGGCACGGTCCGGGCGACCGTCCTGATCGAGACGATCACCGCCGCGTTCGAGATGGAGGAGATCCTCCACGAGCTGCGCGAGCACAGTTCCGGGCTGAACGCGGGCCGTTGGGACTATCTGTTCAGCCTGATCAAGACCTTCGGGCACCGTACGGACTTCCTCCTGCCCGACCAGGCGAAGGTCACGATGACCGCGCCCTTCATGCGGGCCTACACGGAACTCCTCGTGCGCACCTGCCACCGTCGCGGCGCGCATGCCATCGGTGGCATGGCCGCGCAGGTGCCCGTAAATGACCCGGACGCGAACGAGGCGGCGCTCGCCAAGGTGCGGCTGGACAAGGAGCGGGAGGCGGAGGACGGATTCGACGGATCGTGGGTGGCCCACCCCGCCCTCGTCCCCGTCTGCCGCGAGGTCTTCGACGGGGTCCTCGGCGACCGGCCGCACCAGATCGACCGGACGCGCGACGATGTCGAGGTGACCGCCGCCGAGCTGCTGTCGGTGCGGCGGGTCAGCGGGCCGCCCACGGCGGAGGGGGTGCGCACCAACGTCGCTGTGGCGTTGCGGTACTTCGCCGCCTGGCTGCGGGGGCAGGGAGCGGTCGCCGTAAACGGGTTGATGGAGGACGCGGCCACCGCCGAGATCGCCCGGGTGCAGATCTGGCAGTGGCTGCGGCACCGGGTGGTCGACCGGGAGACGGTGGAGCGGGTGCTCGACGACGAGGTGGTGGCGCTGGGCGCCGAGTACCCGTGGGCGCCCGTCGACGACATCCGCGCACTCTTCGAACGGATCGCCCTGGCAGGCGAGTTGCCGCTGTTCTTCACGCCGGACGCCTACACCCGGCACCTCGTGCGGCGGACGGAGGCGCAGGCATGAGTACGGTGATCGGACGCGTCGGCGTGGTCGGGGGCGGGCAGATGGGGGCCGGGATCGCCGAGGTGTGCGCGCGGGCCGGGCTGGACACCGTGGTGTGCGAGGCGGACGCGATCGCCGCCCGTGCCGCCCGGGACCGGGTCGCGGGTTCCCTGGACCGGGCCGTACGGCGGGACAAGCTGAGCAAGGAGGCCGCCGGCGACGCCCTCGCCCGGCTCACCTTCACCGGCGGCCTGGACGAACTCGCCGACCGGCAGCTCGTCGTCGAGGCCGTCGTCGAGAACGCCGGCGCCAAGTCGGAAGTCTTCGCCGCGCTCGACAAGATCGTCGAGGATCCGTCGGCCGTGCTCGCCTCCAACACCTCCTCCTTCCCGATCATGCGGCTCGGCATGGCCACGAGACGCGCGGACCGGGTCGTGGGCCTGCACTTCTTCAACCCGGTGCCGGTCCTGCCGCTCGTGGAGGTGGTGACCTCGCTGCACACCTCGGCCGCGACCATCGCCACGGTCGAGGACTTCGCGACCCGCGTCCTCGACAGGACCGTGATCCGTTCCCAGGACCGGGCGGGCTTCGTCGTCAACGCGCTGCTCGTGCCGTACGTGCTGTCGGCGATCCGCATGGCCGAGTCCGGCTTCGCCACCGCCGGCGACATCGACACCGGCATGGAGCTGGGCTGCGCCCATCCCATGGGGCCGCTGAAGCTCGCGGACCTGATCGGCCTGGACACCGTCGCCTCGATCGCCGAGTCCCTCTACGACGAGTTCAAGGAGCCCCTGTACGCCCCTCCCCCGCTGCTCCAGCGGATGGTGGAGGCGGGACTGCTGGGCCGGAAGACCGGCCGGGGCTTTCACACCTACGACCAGGACTGAGGGCCTGCTACGACGCGGGCTGAGGGGCCCGCATCCGCCGCGGGGGTGAGGGCCCCGCGCGGCGCGACTGGGAAGAGGGGCGGGAGGCGCGTGTGCGGCGCTTCCCGCCCTTCGCGCACCGCTTCCCGTCCCTTCGGCGCACCGCTTCCGGCGTGTTCCGCGTCACCTTCCGGATGCTGGACGTCGTTCTTCCCCGCGGCGTGAGAACCCATAGGCTGGCGTGAGCAGCTGGTTCGCCCCGTCCGCCAGACGGGGTGTCGCAAGAGGGAACCCGGTGGGAATCCGGGACTGCCCCGCAGCGGTGAGCGGGAACGACCGCCGTCATACGCACTGGGTCCGACATACCGGGCCCGGGAAGCGACGGCCAGTAGGTGTCCTCCGGTCAGGAGGGCGGGCCCGCGAGTCCGAAGACCTGCCAACTGCCCGTGCGCGGACCGTTCCGCGCACGGAGATCCCGGTGACCTCGAGGGCGGGTCGGCGTACATACCAGGCGGACGACCGTGCTTAGCCGCGCGAGATCGAATCCGTCCGGTTCGTCACCCCTTCGCGTTCTCGTCCCGTCTCCGGGATCTCAGGGAATCGTCTCGCGAAGGAGATCTCCGTGACCAGCAAGTCCGCAGCCGCGGCAGCACGGGCCACCGTGTACGGCTACCCCCGCCAGGGACAGAACCGGGAACTGAAGAAGGCCATCGAGGGCTACTGGAAGGGCCGCGTCACCGCCGACGCCCTCCGCTCCACCGCCACCGGTCTGCGTGCCGCCAACTGGCGGCAGCTCGCCGACGCCGGCATCCACGAGGTGCCGACCGGTGACTTCTCGTACTACGACCATGTGCTCGACACGACCGTCATGGTGGGCGCGATCCCCGAGCGCCACCGATCCGCCGTAGAGGCGGACGCGCTGGCCGGCTACTTCGCCATGGCCCGTGGCACCCAGGACGTCGCCCCGCTGGAAATGACCAAGTGGTTCGACACCAACTACCACTATCTGGTCCCCGAGTTGGGCCCCGACACCGGCTTCACCGCGAACTCCGCCAAGCAGGTCGCGGAACTGAAGGAGGCCCTCGCCCTCGGTCTCACCGCGCGGCCGGTGCTGGTCGGCCCCGTCACCTACCTCCTCCTCGCCAAGCCCGCGCCGGGCGTCCCCGCGGACTTCGAGCCGCTCAGCCTCCTCGACCGGTTGCTGCCGGTGTACGCGGAAGTGCTCGCCGACCTGCGGGCGGCCGGCGCCGAGTGGGTGCAGCTGGACGAGCCCGCCTTCGTGCAGGACCGCACCCCGGCCGAGCTGAACGCCGTCGCACGTGCCTACCGGGAACTGGGCGCCCTCCCCGACCGCCCGAAGCTGCTGATCGCCTCCTACTTCGACCGGCTCGGCAACGCCCTGCCCGTCCTGGCCAAGGCCCCGGTGGAGGGTCTCGCCCTGGATTTCACCGAGTCCGCTGCCGCCAACCTCGACGGCCTGGCCGCCGTCGGCGGGCTCCCCGGCAAGCGCCTGATCGCCGGGGTCGTCAACGGCCGCAATATCTGGATCAACGACCTCCAGAAGTCCCTCACGACCCTCGGCACCCTCCTCGGGCTCGCGGACCGGGTCGACGTCGCCGCCTCCTGCTCCCTCCTCCATGTGCCGCTCGACGCATCCGCCGAGCGGGACATCGAGCCGCAGATCCTGCGCTGGCTGGCCTTCGCCCGGCAGAAGACCGCCGAGATCGTCACCCTCGCGCGCGGCCTCGCCCGGGGCACCGACACCATCGCCGCCGAACTCGCCGCCAACCGCGCCGACCTGGCGTCCCGCGCGGGCTCGCCGATCACCCGTGACCCGGCCGTACGCGACCGTGCCGGGGCGGTCACCGACGCCGACGCCCGACGCGCCCAGCCGTACGCCGAACGCGCCACGGCGCAGCGCGCCCACCTCGGGCTGCCGCTGCTGCCGACCACCACCATCGGCTCCTTCCCGCAGACCGGCGAACTGCGCGTGGCCCGCGCGGACCTGCGCGCCGGGCGGATCGGCACAGCCGGCTACGAGGAGCGCGTCAAGGCCGAGATCCGGGAGGTCATCGCCTTCCAGGAGAAGGCCGGCCTTGACGTGCTGGTGCACGGCGAGGCCGAACGCAACGACATGGTCCAGTACTTCGCCGAGCGGCTGACGGGGTATCTGGCGACACAGCACGGCTGGGTCCAGTCCTACGGCACCCGGTACGTCCGTCCGCCGATCCTGGCCGGCGACATCTCCCGGCCCGAGCCGATGACGGTGCGCTGGACGACGTACGCCCAGTCCCTCACCGCCCGCCCGGTCAAGGGCATGCTCACCGGGCCGGTCACCATGCTCGCCTGGTCCTTCGTCCGCGACGACCAGCCGCTCGGCGAGACGGCCCGCCAGGTCGCCCTCGCCCTGCGCGACGAGGTCGACGATCTTGAGGCGTCCGGCACTTCCGTCATCCAGGTCGACGAACCGGCCCTGCGGGAGACGCTGCCGCTGCGCGCCGCCGACCGCTCCGCGTATCTGGAGTGGGCCACGGAGGCCTTCCGGCTCACCACAGCCGGAGTGCGGCCGGACACCCAGATCCACACCCATATGTGCTACGCCGAGTTCGGGGACGTCGTCCAGGCCATCGACGACCTCGACGCCGACGTCATCAGCCTGGAAGCGGCCCGCTCCCATATGCAGGTGGCCCGCGAGCTGGCCGCGCACGGCTATCCGCGCGAGGCCGGACCGGGTGTCTACGACATCCACTCACCCCGTGTCCCCAGCGCCGAGGAGGCCACGGAGCTGCTGCGCACCGGCCTGGAGGCGATCCCGGCCGAGCGGCTGTGGGTCAATCCCGACTGCGGCCTGAAGACCCGCGGCTGGCCCGAGACCCGGGCGTCGCTGGAGAACCTGGTCAGCGCCGCCCGCAGGGTCCGAGGCGAGCTGCCGCCCGCACCCTGACCACGGGGTTTCCAGGGGGCCGGGGCGCCACGGGCGTCCCGGTCCGGCCGGCGCCGCCGCCGACCCGGTGATGAGTTTTCGCGCCCGTACCCGTCACACCTACGTCGGGACACGACGCGGTGGAAGGATGACGTGATGAGTGCGGAGCAGGGCGTGAGCGGGCTGGGCGAGGTCGACGAGCGGGCGTTCTCGGGGCTGGCGGAGCGGCACCGGCGGGAGCTGCATGTGCACTGCTACCGGATGCTCGGGTCGTTCGAGGACGCCGAGGACACCGTGCAGGAGACGTTCCTCCGGGCCTGGCGGCGCCGGGAGACCTTCGAGGGGCGGTCGACGTTCCGGGCCTGGCTGTACGGGATCGCCACCAACGCCTGCCTCGACCTGCTCGCCAAGCACCGCCCGGAGCCCGCGACCGGCGGCGAGGTGCTGTGGCTGCAGCCCTACCCGGACCGGCTGCTCGACGAGCTGCCCGCGGGTGACGCGGACGAGCCGGAGTCCGTGGCCGTCGCGCGGGAGACGATCGAGCTGGCGTATGTGGTCGCCGTCCAGCACCTCGCGCCGCGCCCACGGGCCGTGCTGATCCTGCGGGACGTGCTCGGCTGGCCCGCGAAGGACGTCGCGAAGCTCCTCGGGGACTCCGTCAACTCCGTGAACAGCGCGCTGCAGCGGGCCCGCGCCGGCATGCGGGAACATCTGCCCGCCGAGCGGCAGGACTGGACCGGCGGCGAACAGGACGCCGGGACACGGGAGTTGGTGCGCCGCTACACCGACGCCAGCGTGGCCACGGACATCGGCAGGCTCGCCACCCTGCTCCGGGACGACGTCCGCTGCTCGATGCCGCCCACGCCGGGCCTGTTCGTCGGCCGTGACGCCGTGGTGAAGGACTGGGTCGACAGCGGCTTCGAGGGCATGCGGGGCCTGCGCACCGTCCTCACCTCCGTGAACCGCCAGCCCGCCGTCGCCTTCTACCTCTGGCACAAGCAGGAGGGCGCGTACCTGCCGCTGACGATCGACGTCCTGCGCGTCACCGGCGGGACGATCACCGAGATCGTCACGTTCCACGACGACCGGTTCCCGCGGCTCGGGCTGCCGGAGCGCCTGCCGGCGGACGGCACGGAGTAGCCGCCGTCACCTGCCAGGATCACGCCGCTCAAGAACCTCACGCGCCTCGGCGACCGCCGACTCCGCACGATCACCGGCGTCCTGGGCGCGGTTCGCCGCCCTTCCGCTCGGGGCCCAGAAGCCGATGAGCACCGGCACGAAACCGGCGAGCACCGCGCTGAAGTGGGCCGTGCGGGCGAGCAGCTGTGCGTGTCGCAGGCCCAAGTGGGCGGCGGTACGTCGGCCGTCCCGTGCTCGTGCGCCCGCCGAACCGGCCGCGTGGGCCGCGTTGGCCGCGCCCGTGGCGCAGAGTTCGGCGAGCGCGGCGAGTGCGGATACCAGGGGCACCAGACCGCCCAAGGCCAGAGCAGCCGCCAAGGGGACCGACATGACGCGTTCCGATGTCGGATGCGTCGGCATGAACACGGTTGCCAGACCGTAGCCGGCCGTGCCGAACAGCATGAAGGCCCCGAAGCCGTTCCCCATCAGGGACTTGAGCGGGCTCTTCCTGTCCGTCTCGTTCTCGTGCGGCGCTGGCGCCTCGACGGGCCCGGTCCGGTGGGAGGCCGGCCGGGACGAAGGATGGTGGTGCACATCGCCGATGACGTCACCGATGACGTCACCGGCGATGAAGATGCCGGGTCCGTGGTTGTGCTGGTCCAGCCTGGCCGGGGGTTCAGGTGTCTCTGCCATGCGCCGCACCGTGATTGATGGTGAGCCCCCCGGCGACACTGCCGTTGATGAAGGTGCCCGTGCCGTGGTTGTGCTGGTTCACCACCGTGGTCGGCCCGTCCCGCTCCACGAGCGCCCGCAGCTCCTCGAAGGCCTCACGGTCCGCGCGTACGAGTCCTTCCAGGCCCAGCGCCCACCCGGCCGCCGCCCTGCGCGCCACCTCTTCCCGCTCGGACGCGGAGCACTCGGCCACGGTCGCACGATCCCGGTCGAGGCGGGCCAACTCGGCTGCGGCGTCCGGCTGGTCGCCGCGTCGCAGCAGGCGCTGGATGATGTCCCGCGCCTTGGCGTAGGTGTCCTGTGTCGCCTGGCCGAGAAGTGCCGCGAACACCGTCGTCGCGGTGAAGGTCAGCTCGTCCATGTATGTCGTCTCCCCCACTGGTCGGCAGCACTGTATCCGCGCGCGCGGGGGTCGGCAGCCGGAACGGGCCATCCCGGGTTTCGGGCAGCAGAGCAGGATATTGTTCCGGGCGAACTCTCGGGGCCTTATGCCTCCGTTGTGCCGCATGTCGACGGTGCCGGAGACGAGGGTCGTCCTGCAGGTGCCGCACTGCCCTGGGCGAAGGACGCCGGGAGACTGATGCCCGCTCGGGAGGCGGCGGCGTCGCACTCGATGGTGCGCGGGCCCGGTGCGGGAGGACTGACGACGCCGTGGCCGACCTGCGCCAGATCCGCTGCCGGCGGTCCCGTCGCCACATCCCCCACCAGGTTCGCTCCCCTCACATCCGGGCCCTCAGCACATCGACCTCACAGCCCGGCGCCGACGGGTCGAAGCCGTGCTCGATCAGCCAGCGGACCGCCAGCAGGCTTCGCAGCGACCACCATGCGCGGATCACATCGCGGTCGACGTCGGTGCCGTAGCCAGCGATGACGTCGTCGAGGTGCTCCTCGTGTCCGAGCGTCAGGGTGGCGAGGTCGTACAGGGCGTCGCCCCGGCCCGCCTCGGACCAGTCGATGATGCCGGTGACCTCGTCGCCGTCGAGGAACACATGGGCGATCTGCAGATCGCCGTGGGTGAACACCGGGGTCCATGGGCGGAGCGCGGCCTGGGCGACCTGGCGGTTGCGTGTGACCAGGTCGGCGGGCAGGGCGCCGCTCGCCACGAGCAGCTCGCACTCGCGGTCGAGTTCCTCCGTCAGCTCGTCGAGGGCCCGACCCGCCCCGCCGGGCCGGGGCGGCAACGGCGCGTCGTGCAGCTTCCGGACGGCGGCGCCCGCCGCGGCCCATACCGCCGGCGACGCGGTCGACGGCTCACCGAGGCGGCCGAGCACCGTCCCCGGGACTGCGGCGATCGCCAGCACGGGCGGCTCGCGCCACAGGATCTCCGGGGTCGGGACCGGCGCCAGGGCCATCGCCTCGACCTCGACGTCGATACGCGCCTGATCGGCGTCCACCTTCAGGAACACATCGCCGACGCGCAGGGTCGCGCGCTCGGAGTGGGCGACGACGACCTTGACCTCATCCATGCGGCCAGTATCCCGGGATGACCGTCGATGCCCTGAACGCCACCGCAGGGGAATGTGGCTCACGTCACACGGGATCGCGGCATCGGACGGTGAAGGCGCGCGCGTCCTCCTCTCACGGGGCCACGAGACCAAGGGAATCGACAGTGCGCCGTGGGTACAGGTGGGTGGACCGTGAGCTGGCGCGGATGGATCCGGAGCGGGACTGGGAGCGGATGGTCTCGCTCTATGTCGGCCATCGTGTCCCGGAGTTCGGCCTCGCGATGATGATCTATCCGGGCACGATGCGCATGATGCAGCCGAGTGCGACGGCCGCCACCCTCGCGCATACGTCGAAGCTGGAGACGCGGCCCCACAGACGTTTCCACGACGGCAACGCGTTCCTGACGGCATGGATGGTCGACGGCCTGTCCAGCCCGGCGGGCCGCGAGGCCGCCGAGCGGCTGAACCGTATCCACCGGGCCGTCGACCGCGGGACCCCGCACCTGCCCGGCAACTTCGACGGCGTCGACGACTTCGTATATCCCCTGGTCCTGTTGGCCACCTCCGGCGACCGGCTGCGGACCTCGCTGGGGCTGCCCGGCATCGGCGAGCCGATGAAGACCGCCTGGCACCACTGGGCGCGGGCGCTGTTCCGGCTCCTGGAGCGTTCGTCCGGGCCGCTGGCCGACGAGGCGTTCCCCGAGGACTGGGACGCGATGAACGAGTTCGCCGCGAAGTTCGACGCCCGGCCGTACCAGCGGACGGAGGCCGGCCGGCGGGTGGCGACCGCGATGATGGACTTCTTCGCCGAGCGCTGGTTCCCGGCGCCCTTACGGCCGTTCGGCAGGGACGTGACGCGTTACCTCGCCGGCGAACGCGTCTGCCGGCTCCATGGGATCGGCTGGATGACCGCCCGTCGCGAGCGGGTCGTCCGGATCTTCCTGAGGTCGGCGTTGCGCGCGCAGGGGCTGCTGCCCGATTACCGCACACCGCTGCCTGAACGCCTCCGGCGGAACCGTCATCCGAGGAGTTCGCCGGCGTAGAGGGCGTAGACGGCGGCGACCCGGAACAACTCCCGCTCGTCGACGTGCTCATGGGGGCCGTGGGATACGTCCAGACGGCCGGCGCCGAATCCGAACGCGGGGATGCCCAGCTGGTCGTACCAGCGGTTCTCCAGGATCCCGCCGCACATCTCGAACCTGGCCGGCTCGTCGCGGACCTCGCCGACACAGCGCGCCAGCGCCGCTCCCGCCGGATGGTCGGCGGGGGTTCCGGCGGGCGGCTGGAACTGGGTGACGTCGATGGTGACCTTCGCGTCGACCTCGGCCGCCGCCTCGCGGATGATCGTGGTCATCCGTTCCAATTCGGCGTCCAGGTCCTCCTCGGGGTTGAAGCGGCTGTCGACGGTGAACCAGGCGTCGGCGGGTACGACGTTGAAGTTCGACCCGCCGCCGGACAGTCCGCCGACGACGACCATCGACCCCGTCGGGTCGGCGGGGTCCATGGCGTAGCCGGTGGGGCGGGCGGCCATCTCCTCGGCGTAGGCCAGCAGCGGCCGGGCCACATGGACCATGTGCGCGAAGGTGTTGATGCCGAACGAGGCCTGTCCGACGTGCGCCTCGCGGCCCTCGAAGCCGACCTTGAGGCTGATGGCACCCCGCGCGGCGTTCCAGATGTTGCCGCCGCTGGGCTCGCCGGTGACCATCGCCATCGCGGAGGGGTCGATCAGGTGGTGCTCGCGCAGCTGGCCCGCGCCGACGACGCTGCCGGTCTCCTCGTCCGGGACGAGATGGATCACGATCCGGCCGTCACCGATCAGCCCCAGATCCTTCGCGGCCGCCGCCCCGTAGACCATGCTGACGATGCCGCCCTTCATGTCGGCCGTGCCGCGGCCGATCAGTCTGCCGCCCTCGCGCCGCATGGCGAACTGCTCGCGGTCCTGCACCGGGACCACGTCGTAATGGCCGTGGAAGTAGAGCAGTTTCCCTCCCTCCCCCGCGGTGCCGCGCACGACGTAGGGGTCCTCCAGGCTGTGCGCCCCCGTGATGTCGAGCAGCTCCGGCTCCAGACCCAGCCCCCGCATCTCCTCGCCCAGCACCCGCGCACACCGGCCGAGCCCCACCCCGGGCGGGTTCTCGGTGGGCTCGGCAACGAGACGGGCGAGGAAGTCCACCATCTCCCCGGCCCGCGGCTCCAGCCATGCCTGGACCATCTCGGATCGTGCACTCATCCATGCCTCCCGGCGGCGATGTCGTCCGCGTTCAGTGGGAGCAATTTTCACTGCTTCCTGCGGGTCTCCGTCGCCGACGCGAAGGCGTACGCCGTGTTCCGACCGCGCTACAGGCCGAACAACCTCGCCGCGTTGTCGTGGCACACCGCCCGCAGCCACTCCCGGCCGAGTCCCAGGCGCTCCAGGGACTGGAGCTGGTGCAGATAGGGGTACGGGGTGTTGGGGAAGTCGGTGCCGAGCAGGATGCGGTCGCCGAGGGCGCCGAGCCGGGGCAGGGCCCGGCGTGGGAACGGCAGGAACCCTTCCGTGAAGTCGGTGAACGCCATCGTCGTGTCCAGCCGCACCTCGTCGTACCGCTCGGCGAGGTCGAGGAACTCCTCGTACTCGGGCATGCCCAGGTGCGCGACGATCAGCCGCAGTCGCGGGTGCCGTGCGAGCACGCGCGCGATGGGCTCGGGGCCGGTGTGCTTGCCGGGCGCGGGACCGGAGCCGCAGTGCGTCACCACGGGGATCCCGGTCTCGGCGAGCAGTCCCCACGCCGGGTCGAGACGGTCGTCGGCCGGGTCGTACGCCCCCACCTGCACATGCGCCTTGAAGACGCGCGCACCTGCCTCGATGGCCTCGCGGACGTAGGTCTCGACGTCCGGGTCGGGGTGGAGGGTGGCGGTGTGCAGGCAGTCGGGTGTGCGGCGGGCGAAGTCGGCGGCCCATTCGTTGAGCCATCGGGCCATGCCGGGCTTGTGGGGGTAGAGCATCGAGGTGAAGGCACGGACGCCGAACTCCCGTAGCAGGGCGGTCCGTTCCGTCTCCTGTGTGCGGTAGGCGATCGGCCAGTCCAGGCCGCCGATCAGCGGTCCGTTGGTGTCGAAGTACTCCCAGACCTTGTGCAGGACACGCTCGGGCATGAAGTGGGTGTGGACGTCGATCAGGCCGGGGAGGCCGAGCTCCCCCCAGAAGCGACGGACCTCGGCGGCCTCGACTGCGTCGCTCACCTGGTACCGCCCCCGTCTCCGCTCACGCGGATCAGCGTCTGCTGGCCGTTTGCCACGAGCTTGCGCTCGCCGTCGTCGCGGACGCCGTACACCTCCAACTGGCAGACGGTCAGGGTCCGTCCGGACCTCAGGACCGTACCGATCGCCTCGATGTGGTCGCCGACGGCGGGCGCGAGGAGGTTGATCTTGTATTCGACGGTGAGGACCTCGCTGTCGTCGGCGAGCAGCGTGAGCGCCGCGTAGCCGCCGGCGCTGTCGGCGATCGCGCTGGTGGCGCCGGCGTGGATGAAGCCGTGCTGCTGGGACACCTCGGGACGGGACGGAAGCACGATGTGCACACGGCCCGGTGCGATCTCGGTGATCCGAGCGCCGAGGTGCGCCATCAGACCCTGCCGGTCGAAGTTGTCCTGGACGCGCTTGCGGACCGCGGGGCTCGCCTGTTCCTGTTGCTTCCGGTCTTCCACGTACCTGTTCTCCTCGGTGTCGTCACTCGGGTGGTGTCGGTACCTGCCACACGAGTGTGGTGCCCTGTCCGGGCGGGCTGGTCAGTTCGAGTTCGCCACCCAGCTGGTGCGCGCGTTCGGCCATGTTGCGCAGTCCGCTGCGGCGGCCGTCCGCCGGGATGCCGACGCCGTTGTCGGAGACGGTGAGGCGAATCCGGTGGGGGTCCGTGGTGAGGGCGATGTCGGCCCGGTCGGCGTGGGCGTGGCGGGCGATGTTGGTGAGGGCCTCGGAGAGGACGGCGATCACATGGTCGGCGATCTCGCGCGGGACGCGGGTGTCGACCAGGCCCTCCATCCGCACGCTGGGGGCGAATCCGAGCACCGGCGCGGCCTCGCCCGCGACCCGGACCACACGGGCCCGCAGTCCGGCACCGGCGGCGCCCTCGCGGGAACGCAGGCCGAAGATCGTCGACCGGATGATCTTGATGGTCTCGTCCAGGTCGTCCACGGCGCGCACCACCCGCTCGGACGCCTCGGGATGCTCGATGAAACGGCCCGCGCTCTGCAGCGTCATCCCCGTGGCGAACAGCCGCTGGATCGCCAGATCGTGCAGATCGCGGGCGATACGGTCGCGGTCCTTGAGCACGGCGACCTCCTCGGCGTCCTGCCGGCGTTCCGCGAGTTCCATCGCCACGGCGGCCTGCGCCGCGAAACCCAGCAGCGGTTCGATCTCCTTGTGCGTGAAAACCGTCCGCCCCGCCTCACGGACCAGCAGCACCACTCCCCGTACGCCGCCGTCCCCCGTCCCCACCGGAACGGCTGCCGCCGGGCCGAGGCCCGCGAAACGCGGCGGGTCGGAGGCGGAGACGTCCGCGGTGGTGACCGGGGCGGCCGTCGAGAAGGCCTCGCCGATCAGGCCCGCGTCGGCCGGCAGCACCAGGCCGCGCAGGGTCTCGGCACCCGGCCCTATGGCGAGTTCCACGCCGAGCGAGCCGGTGTCGCGCATCGGCATCGCGACCACGGCGAGCGCCGCTCCCGTGATCTCCCGGGCCCGGTCGGCGATCAGCCCGAGGACCTCGCCCTGTTCGCTGCCCGACATCAGCCGGTGGGTGATCTCCGCGGTCGCCCGCAGCCACCGCTCACGCAGCCGGGACTCCTCGTACAAACGCGCGTTGTCGATGGCGACACCGGCCGCGACCGCCAGCGTCGACGTCACCGAGACGTCCTCGTCGTCGAACTGGGCCCCGCCCCGCTTCTCGGTCAGATACAGGTTCCCGAAGATCTGGTCGCGCACCCGGATGGGGACGCCGAGGAAGGTGTTCATCGGCGGATGGTTCGGCGGGAAACCGTACGACGCCGGGTGCTCGGAGATCCTGGCCAGGCGCAGCGGCTCGGGGTGGCGGATCAGCTCGCCGAGGATGCCGTGGCCCTCCGGATAGTGGCCGATCTGGGCGATCCGCTCCTCGCTCACCCCGACCGTGTGGAAACCGGACAGCCGCCGCCCGTCCGGTCCGATCACCCCGAGGGCCGCGTACTCCGCGTCGACCAGTACGGCGGCGGCCTCCACGATGCTGTGCAGGGCCTGCTCCAGATCCAGCTCCCTGCCCACCGAGAGCACCGCCTCCAGCAGGCTGTGCACCCGGTCACGGGTGCCGCGGGCCGCGTCCAGCCGGGCCTGGAGCTCCTCCAGCAGCTCGTCCAGCCTCAGCTGCGGCAGCCGTATGCGGGCTTCCCCGGCCTCCTCAGGGCTTCCCACCTGCGTCTCCTCCGGTCCCGTGGGCGGTCCGACACCCGTCGCTCCGGTTACGGCTCACGCTACCGGCCTCCACGAGCGGACGGCATGGAATCGACCCCTGGGGGCATCCGGGGTCCGGAGCGCGCACCCCGGCCGGACACCTGGGCCGTTCGGCCCGCACCCGGGCCCATCGGCCCTTGGCAGCGGCCGTGGCGAGGGGGACAGTGGAGTCAGGAGCGGCACCGATCCCCCGCGGTGTCGCTCCGTGCGCATCCGGGCCGAAGGGCGAGCCGCGGGTCCGGGCCGCCCCGTCAGCAACGCACCCCAACGGAAGCCCGTCATGGTCCACGACGACAGCCGGCCGGTCCTCTCGGAACCGCGCCACCGCATCGAGCTCGACGGCGCCGAGGCGCTGCGGCTGCTCGGCAGTGTGTCGCTGGGCAGGATCGTCTTCACCCGCCACGCGCTGCCGACCGTACGCCCGGTCAACCACGCCCTGGACCGCGGCGACATCGTCATCCGCACCCACGAGGGCTCCGCACTCACCTCGCACACCCAACGGGCCGACGGCCCCGGAGTCGTCGTCGCCTACGAAGCGGACGCCCCCGACCCACGGACCCACCTCGGCTGGAGCGTCGTGGTCACCGGCTACGCCCGCCTCGTGACCGACCCCGACGACCTGGCCCACTGCCGAACCCTGGTGCACCCGTGGATCGACCAGACCATGGACCAGGCGATCCGCATCCGACCCGACCTGGTGACGGGCATGCTGCTGACTTCGGGCGGGGGTGGTGCGGGGAGGTGACCGGACCGGACGACGACGCCCGCCGTGCCCATGTTCCCGACGGAGGGGACCGGTGATCGGCGGCACCGGCCCCCTCCTGGTCGGGGGTTTCAGCGGTCACGTCCACTTGGGCGAGGCGGCCTCGTCGGCCGCCCAGTCGACGGCCCGCAGGCTCGGCTCGGAGCCGTCGACGCCGACGACGGTCGGCATGTCCGTCATCCTCAACTCCCCGGAGTTCTCCGCGTCCTGGCATCGGGCCCGCCGATGCGAGCCTGGTCCGCGGACGGGACCGCCGGCAGGGGCCGCAAGTCCCCGCGAGGGGCCGACCGGCCCTGTACGCAACGCACTTCGGGGTGCATGACCGGCCGCCCGCGGCTCGGCTGTCGCGGTTCGGGGCGGGGCGGTGGATCCTGAGGGGCCGCCGGGCGGAGGAGGGTGGCTGATGGGACAGGGCAAGGAGGGGCGGGTTCCGGGGTGGCGTCGCCTGGTGCCGGGGGTCGTCGTCCTGCTCGGCTACCGCCGTTCCTGGCTGCGCGGCGACGTCCTGGCCGGCCTCACGGTGGCCGCGTATCTCGTCCCGCAGGTCATGGCGTTCACCACCTTCGACCTCGACGAGTACGCCTACGACGGACTGCGCGCCGGCGCCAGCGGCTTCCTGCTCAAGGACGCCCGCCCCGAGGAACTCGTCGCGGGCATCCGCGCGGTCGCGACCGGCGACGCCGTGGTGGCGCCCCGCCTGACCCGCCGCCTCCTCGACGCCTACGCCCATCAAGTCCTCGCCCCGGCCGACGCCCCGTTGCCCGAGGACCCCCGCCTGCGCACCCTCAGCGACCGCGAGCGCGAGGTGCTCGTCGCCATCGCCCAGGGCTGGACCAACTCGGAGATAGCCGAGCAGCTGGTCCTCACCGAGTCCACCGTGAAGAAGCACGTCGGACGGGTCCTCGCCAAGATCGGCGCCCGCGACCGCGTCCAGGCCGTGATCATGGCCTACGACGCCGGGCTGGTACGGGCGAAGTCCTGACCGGCCTCCTACTCCGCCTTTACACGAGCTACGCTAACGTGGTGAACGAAACCGTTTCGTTCCGCAGGGCAGGCCGCCACCCGCCTCCACCGGCCAGGAAGAAGACAGCCATGGTCTCCGTACTCGTGGTGAACGACCAGTCCCTACAGCGCCTCGCCCTGCGCATGCTCCTGGGCGCCGAGCCCGACCTGAGCATCGCCGGGGAGGCCACCAGCGGCGCCGAGGCGATCCGGATGAACGCACGGCTCCGCCCCGACGTCGTCCTGATCGCCGGGCACCTCCCGGGCACGGACGGCATCGAGACGGTACGGCGCCTCACTCACCGGCGCCCCTTCCCTCAGCCCCTCCCGGCCACGGACACGGAACCGCACACCCCGCGCGTACTGCTGCTCACGCCGGCCGGCGACGAGGACCACGCCTACGCCGCCCTCCGCGCCGGTGCGGACGGGTTCCTCCTGGAGGACGCCGCCCCCGACGAGCTCGCCTCGGCCGTCCGGGTCGTGGCCGCCGGGGACGCCGTCGTCACCCCGGCCCTGACCCGCGCACTCATCGATGCCGTCCGCGACCAGCGCGCCGCACGCATCCTGCCGCGCGCGTCCGGGCTCGACGTCCTCACCGGACGTGAGCGGGACGTCCTCGTCGCCGTCGCCTCCGGCTGGTCCAACGCCGAGATCGCTGAGCGGCTGTCCATCGCGCCGACCACCGTGAAGACGCATGTCAGCAACATCCTCACCAAGATCGGGGCGCGGGCCCGGGTGCAGGCGGTGACCTTCGCGTACGAGTCCGGTCTGGTGCGTCCGGCGGCGTGACGCCGGGCCAACTGGCCTCCCCGCACTACACCATCCGGGGGCTTCTGGCCCCACAGTGTTTTTCATATCAGCCGATTTCCTATCCATTCCACTGTCCGGCTCTTGGTGCTGACCAGCCGTCACAAGGCCCTGAACCAAGTCGAGGAGAGTGGAAGATGACGACATCGCCGAGATGGCGATCTGTTCTTACGCCAGCCATGGCCGCCGCGCTAGCCGCAGCCGCCCTGGCGAGCGGAAGCGCCGCCTACGCCGATGGCCACACGAACCCACACCCGCCGTACCCGAGCAGCCCGGCCCACGCACCAAAGCCCACACATCCGGGCCACCCGGGCCAGCCGGGCCACCCCGCCAAGCCGGAGTACCCGGCGAAGCCGGCCCATCCCGGCAAGCCGGTGCACCCGGGCAAGCCCGCTTACCCGGCGAAGCCGGAACACCCTGCCAAGCCGGTCCACCCGGCGAAGCCCGCTCATCCGGTGAAGCCCGTGTATCCGGCCAAGCCCGAGCACCCGGCGAAGCCCGCTTATCCGGCCAAGCCCGTCAAGCCGGAGTACCCGAGCAAGCCCGCGCACCCGGTGAAGCCGGCCTATCCCGCGAAGCCGGCCAAGCCCGAGTACCCCGTCAAGCCGGTGAAGCCCGAGTACCCGGCGAAGCCGGTCAAGCCCGCGTATCCCGCGAAGCCCGTGTATCCGGCCAAGCCCGCGAAGCCGGTGTATCCCGCCAAGCCCGTCTACCCCGCCAAGCCGGTCAAGCCGGAGTACCCGGCCAAGCCCAGCTACCCCGCGAAGCCCGTTTACCCGGCCAAGCCCGCCAAGCCTGACTACCCGTCAAAGCCCGCGTACCCCGCGAAGCCTGCGTACCCGGCGAAGCCTGCGTACCCCGCGAAGCCCGCCAAGCCCGAGTACCCGAGCAAGCCGGCCTACCCGGCCAAGCCCGCGAAGCCCGACTACCCGTCGAAGCCCGCGTACCCCAGCAAGCCCGCGAAGCCGGCCTATCCCGCCAAGCCTGCTTACCCGGTGAAGCCTGCCTATCCTGCGAAGCCGGCCAAGCCCGAGTACCCGGCCAAGCCCAGCTACCCGAGCAAGCCCGCGTATCCGGCGAAGCCGGCGAAGCCGGAGTACCCGTCGAAGCCCGCGTACCCGGCCAAGCCCGCCAAGCCCGACTACCCGTCAAAGCCGGCCTACCCCGCGAAGCCCGCCAAGCCCGAGTACCCGTCGAAGCCCGCGTACCCGGCCAAGCCCGCCAAGCCCGACTACCCGTCGAAGCCGGCCCACCCGGCGAAGCCCGACTACCCGTCCAAGCCCGCGTACCCCGCGAAGCCCGCCAAGCCCGACTACCCGAGCAAGCCCGCTCACCCCGCCAAGCCTGACTACCCCTCCAAGCCCGCCCACCCGGCGAAGCCCGACTACCCGAGCAAGCCGGCTCACCCCGTGAAGCCCGACTACCCGTCCAAGCCCACCCACACCAAGCACCAGAAGGACCAGTGGTAACCAGGAGCAGCTGATCCTCGCTGGTGCAGCCCCGGTGATGCCGGGTCCGGAGTGTCCGGGCCCGGCATCGCCCTTGTGGTGTGATCGCGGACGGCGTGGGGTGGAGGCTGCTCATCCATGTCGTGGATGAAGTGGATACGGGATTCGGATCGTCCGGAGGATGGCGGCGGCGAATCGGGCGGCCCATAGTCATGGCTACCGCACGCCGCTGTCCGGACCAGCCGCAGTCGTGCGGCCCCCGAAACAGCATGCCGTGCGTCGTAGGCGCCCGTGACCGGCATGCCCGCTCCCGCAATCCGTCCCCTGGAGTCGCCATGCCCGGTTCCGTCCCGCCGCCCGCCGCGGTCGACGACGCCGTCTCCTCGACCCTGCCCGTCTCCGGCCCGGCCCATCGGTTGCGCGTGACGCTGCTGATGGCGGGCAGCTGTCTGCCGATCCTGGGGGCCGTACTGATCGCCCCGGTGCTGCCGAGGATGCAGGACCACTTCGCCTCGACACCCGGCGCGAAGGCACTCGTACCGCTGGCACTCACCGTGCCGGCGCTGTCGCTCGCGCTGCTCGCCCCGTTCGCCGGGGTGATCGTGGACCGGCTGGGCCGTAAGCGTCTGCTGATCGTCACGACCCTGCTGTACGCCGTGTTCGGCACCGCGCCCCTCTGGCTGGACTCGCTCGGCGGCATCATTGCCAGCCGCGCCCTGGTGGGTGTCGCCGAGGCGGCGATCATGACCTGCTGCACCACGCTGATCGGCGACTACTACAGCGGTCACCAGCGGGTGCGGTATCTCGCCCTGCAGACCATGTGCGCCTCCGCATCGGCCACCGTCTTCTTCGTGCTCGGCGGTGCGGTGGGCGCGGCGGGCTGGAAGGTGCCCTTCTGGATCTACGCCGTGAGTCTGGTCCTCGCCCCGCTGATGGCCTCCGCGCTGCCCAATCCGGCGGCACGCGAGGCAGGCGACAGGACCGTTGAACCCCACCGCCCCTTCCCCCTACGGCAGATGGCGGGCATCTGTGCCCTCACCTTCTTCGGCGCGATGGTCTTCTACACGGTCCCCGTCGAGATGTCGTACCTGCTCGACGACCTCGGCGTGGAGAACTCCGGTGTGATCGGCCTGTCCACCGCCGTCGCCAGCGCCGCGACCGTGGGCGGCGCGATCACCTTCGCCCGCCTGAAACGCGCCCCCGGCCCGCTGCTGCCCACCGTCCTCGCCCTGTGCGCGACCGGCTTCGGGGTCATGTTCCTGGCGGGCAATGCGCCCTTGCTCGTCATAGGCGCGGTGATCAACTGCCTGGGCACGGGCATGCTGCTGCCCGCCCTGCTGACGAGCGCCATGTCCCGCCTGGCCTTCGAGGACCGTGGACGTGGGACGGGCCTGTGGATGGCGGCGTTCTTCGGCGGAGAGTTCGTATGCCCGCTGGTGCTGCTGGCCGGGGAGTCGGCGGTGGGCAGCCTGGCGGGGGCGGTGGGTGTGCTGGGGCTGACCACGGGACTGGTTGCGGTGGGACTACGGACAGCCGCGAGGCGGCAACCAAATCGGTTGGCTTCGCTGCAACGCCCTTAAGGGGCGCGGGGCTGTATCGATTTGCGGCTCCGCCGCGTGGGCGCGACCAGCCACGACGGCGCCGCAGCCAAACCACAACCAGTCGCGGCACTCACCCCAACGTCGCCCCAACTTCGGTCGCCTTCCCCCGCAACCAAATATGCGCCGCATCCTGCGCATGCACCGGATGCCACCACATCGCCTCCTGCACCGGCACCGCCTCGAAAGGACACGGCAGCACCCGCACCCCCGCCGCCCGCACCGCGCCCCGAGCCAGCCGTTCCTGGATCATCGCGACCCGCCGGGTGCCCTCGACCATATGGGGCAGCAACTGGAAGGTCTGCACGGACACTTCGACGCGTGGGCTGATGCCGATCATGCTGAGCTGGCGGGCGGCGGGGGCGTCGTAGGGCCGCTGATACACCGCCCACGGCAGCTGCGACAGCTGGTCGAGGGTCAGCTCGTCACCGACCTCCGGATTGTCGTCGGCGACCATGCACAGCCAACGGTCCTGGTGCAGATCGACAGCCGGGAAGCCGTCGATGATCCCGTGCGGCAGCAACAACCCGTCGACCGTACTCAGCACCGTCCCGGTGTTCTCGACCACCGCGGGCGTCGAATGCTGGAACGTGAGCCGGATCCCGGGTGCCTCCCGGTGCAGGGCGCGGGCGAGCGCGGCGCCGAACACGGCCGCGCCGTAGTCGGAGGCGAGCAGTGTGAACTCGCGGCTCTCGGCGGCCGGGTCGAAGTCGGCCTGGCTGGCGAAGACGCGCTCCAGCAGATCGCACGCGGTGGCGCTGCGGTCCCGCAACGCGACGCCGAGCGGGGTGAGTTCGTAGGAGTTGCCGGTTCGGGCGAGGAGTTCGTCGTCGAAGTGGCGGCGCAGCCGGGACAGTGCCGCACTCATCGCCGGCTGGCTCAGCCCGACGCGCTCACCGGCCCGCGTGACGTTGCGTTCCTCCAGCAGGGCACGCAGGGCGAGCACGAGGTTGAGGTCGAGTCGAGACAGGTTCACCGGTCACCACCAGAGCACAGGGCAGACAGAGCCATAAGCAGAGCCATCCAACGCACGAATACTTCTCATCCACAGGATCTATTTCCGTGATCCGTCGATCGACGCCAGAGTAGACCGCAACCCAGCAGGAGGAAATCTGATGGCCACGCTCGTGCAACCTGCCGGCCGGTTCGCGCTCGGCACGTTCTCCGCCCCGGACGGGGATCCGTTCCCCGGTCTCCTGGCCGAGGAACGGGTCCTCGATCTGAGCGGCGGCGCCCTGGGCTGGGCCCCGTCCGGCATACGTGCCGTACTGGAACGGTGGGAGGAGACGCTCCCCGCCCTGCGCGCCCTGGCGGACGACGACACCCGGGACTGGCGGGCGCTGGAGGGGCTGCGGGTGCACGCCCCCGTCGAGCCCCGGCAGATCTTCCAGTCCGGTGCCAATTACCGGCAGCATGTGATCGACCTGGAGGTCGCCCACCGCTCCCCCGACGATCCGCGCACGGTGGAGGAGGCGCGGGCCGAGATCGCCGCGGTGATGGACCGGCGGGCCGCCGAGGATCTGCCGTACGTCTTCATCGGGCTGCCGAGCACCGTCGCCGGGCCGTACGACGATGTCGTCCTACCGGACTGGGCCGAACAGCCCGACTGGGAGCTGGAGTTGGCGGCCGTGATCGGGAGGCCCGCGTACCGGGTGTCCGTCGAGGAGGCCCTGGAGTACGTCGCCGGGTACACGATCGCCAATGACCTCACCGACCGGGCCACCGTCTTCCGGCGGGACATGAAGGCCATCGGCACCGACTGGCTGCGCTGCAAGAACGCCCCGGGGTTCACCCCGCTCGGGCCCTGGCTGGTGCCCGCCGAATCCGTCGCCGACCCCGGTGATCTGCAGGTCACCCTCAGGCTCAACGGCGACACCATGCAGGACGAGTCCACCAAGGACATGCTCTTCGGCGTCGCGCGGCTGGTGTCGTACATCTCGCGGACCGCGCGGCTCCTGCCGGGTGACCTGGTGCTGACCGGCAGTCCGGCGGGCAACGGCATCCACTGGGGGCGGCTGCTGCGCGACGGCGACGTCATGGAGGGGTCGATCACGGGGCTGGGCGCGCAGCGCACGCGTTGTGTCGAGGAGACCTCATGAACCCGTTGAACCGGCACGATCCCGAGGGCGCCGTCGCCGAGGCCGCCAAGGCGTACTCGAACTGGGGGCGCTGGGGCGCGGACGATGTGCTCGGCACCCTCAACTTCCTCGACGCGGCCAAGCGGCGCGTGGGTGCGGCACTCGTACGGCGCGGGGTGAGCTTCTCCCTCTCGCAGCGGTTCGACATGAACGGGCCGCAGAAGGGCTGGCGCCGGCGCACCAATCCCGTCCACACCATGCTCGACACCGGTACCGACGCGGCCCTCGGCAATCAGGGCTTCCCGCACGGTATCGGCGGTGCCGACGACGTGATCGCGATGCCGTTGCAGTGCTCCACCCAGTGGGACGGGCTCGGGCACATCTTCGACCACGGCCACGCCTGGAACGGACGGGCCGCCGAGAAGGTCGTCACCTCCGACGGTGACCTGGTCACCGGTATCGAGCACATGGCTCCGTACGTCGCCGGGCGCGGTGTCCTGCTGGATGTGGGCCGAGTCGTGGGCACAGACGGCGAGTTGCCCGACGGGTTCGCCGTCACCGAGGAGCATCTGACCGCGACCGCCGAGGCGCACGGAGTGCGTGTCGGCCGCGGTGACCTCGTCGTCGTACGGACCGGGCAGCTGGCCCGGGTGCGCCGCGACGGGTGGGGCGATTATGCGGGCGGGCCCGCGCCGGGGCTGTCGTTCGGCACGGCCGGGTGGCTGCACCGTACGGAGATCGCCGCGATCGCCACCGACACCTGGGGTTTCGAGGTGCGGCCGAACGAATTCGAGAACGCCTTCCAGCCGTTGCACCAGGTCGTCATCCCCAACATGGGGCTGCTGATCGGCGAGATGTGGGACCTGGAGGAGCTCGCCGAGGACTGTGCGGCGGACGGGATCCACGAGTTCTGGCTGACCGCCGCGCCCCTGCCGATCACCGGCGCGGTCGGGTCACCCGTCAACCCGATCGCCGTCAAGTAGCCGCATCCGCAGGCCGGCAGGCCCCAAACCACCACCCGTCAGCCCCGCTCGCCGCCGGGTGGACCGACCTCGGGAGGGACCCCGAAATGACCGACACTCCCAGCCCCCGCTCCGTCCTCGTCATCGGAGGCGGCACCTCCGGCAACAGCCTGACCGTGCTGCTCCGCCGCGCCGGGATCGCCGTCGATCTCGTCGAGGCCAGCCCGGACTGGAAGTCCGCGGCCGGCTCCGGCATCACCCTTCAGGGCAATGCCCTGCGCGTGCTGCGCGAGGTCGGTGTCCTCGACGGTATAGAGAAGGACGGCTGTGCCGTCGACGGCGTCGGGATCCTCGCCTGTGACGGCACCGAGCTCGCCGCCCACCCGGACTTCCGGACCGGCGGCGACGACCTGCCCGCCCACATCGGCATGCAGCGGCCCCGTCTCCAGCAGCTCCTCATCGAGCAGGTGCGCGCCTCGGGTGCCGATGTCCGGCTCGGCACCAGGGCCACCGCGTTCCGGCAGGACGGTGAGGGCGTCGACGTCACTTTCTCGGACGGCACGGCCCGCCGCTACGACCTGGTCGTCGGCGCCGACGGACTGCACTCCGCGACCCGCCGCATGATCGGCATCACGGACGAACCGGAACCCACCGGCATGGCCATCTGGCGAGCCCCCGCGCCCCGGCCGGCCGGGGTCACCCGTACCGACATGGTCTACAGCGGCCGGTGCTTCGTCGCCGGATACTGCCCGACCAGCGAGGACACGGTCTACGCCTACCTCGTCGAACCCGCCCGCGACCGGGCCGAGCTGGATCCCGACACATACGCCGACGAGATGCGACGCCTCAGCGAGGGCTACGGCGGGGCTTGGGAGGAGATACGCGCCTCGTTCACCGACCCGAAGGTCGTCAACTACGCCTGTTTCGACCGGCTTCTGGTCGAGGGCGCCTGGCATCGCGGCCGGGTCGTGCTGGTCGGTGACGCCGTCCACTGCTGTCCGCCCACTCTCGCCCAGGGTGCCGCGATGTCCCTGGAGGACGTCCTGGTCCTCGCCGAGCTGCTGACCGGCCGCGGTGACTGGGACGAGCGGCTTTTCCACGACTACCACGGCCGACGGCTTCCCCGGGTGCGCATGGTGGTCGACACCTCCGTGCAGATCGGCCGGTGGCTGCTGGACCGGGCGCCCGACCAGGAGCGCGGCAGGGACGTGGCGGCGCTGATGGACCGCACCATGACCGCGCTGAAGGAACACCCGTGACCGCGACCCCGACGATCGACGTCCACGCCCACCTCCTCCTCCCGGAGATCGAGGAGACCGTCGCCGGACACCCCGGCCACGAGGAGGCCCGCGCCCTGGACGCCCGCCGCAACGGCCCGGCGGCCCTCGCGGTGAACGGCCCCATGGTGGCCGCACGGTTGCCGCGGCTGACGGACGTCCACGTCCGCCTGGCGGCCATGGACGCGACCGGCGTGGACATACAGCTCGTGAGCCCCTCACCCAACCACTACCACTACTGGGCGGATCCTCAACTAGCCGACGCTGTAAGCCAGTTGGCGAACGAAGGCACCGCCGCGCACTGCGCCAAGGCCCCCGACCGGCTGTACGGCCTCGGCCTCGTCCCCCTCCAGCACCCCGACCTCGCGGCCCCCCTGCTCGATCACGCTCTGGAGCAAGGGCTGCGGGGCGTCGAGATCTCCTCGCACGCGGGGGACGTGGAGCTGTCCGACCCACGCCTCGCCCCCTTCTGGGCGCGGGCCGAGCGGACCGGCGCGCTGATCTTCCTGCACCCCTTCGGCTGCACCCTCGACGCCCGTCTCGACCAGTGGTACCTGTCCAACACCGTCGGCCAGCCCACCGAGAACGCCGTCGCCCTGTCCCATCTGATCTTCTCCGGGGTCCTGGACCGCCATCCGGGACTGAAGCTGCTGGCCGCGCACGGGGGCGGCTACCTCCCCACCCACATCGGCCGCTCCGACCACGCCTGGCGGACCCGCCCCGACGCACGGGCCTGCGCCCATGAACCGAGCAGTTATCTGCGCCGGCTCTACTTCGACTCCCTCGTCCACGACCCGTACGTACTGCGGGAGTTGATCCGCGTCGCGGGCGCAGACCGCGTCCTGCTCGGCTCCGACTTCCCCTTCGACATGGGCACCGACGATCCGCTGGGCGCCCTGCGCGCGGCCGGTCTGCCCGACCACGACTTCCACGCGGTGCGGGGCGGCAACGCCGCCGCCCTGCTGAACCTCGCCCGAGGAGGCACCCCCCGATGACCAATCGTCTGCTCACCCACCTCCGGCACGTCGACCTCGCCGTGCCGGACTACGACAAGCAGCTCGACTTCTACGCCGGTGTCTGGGGCCTGACCAAGGTCGCCGAGGACTCCGGTATCTCCTTCCTCGCGGCGGAGGGCTCGCCCGAGCAGTACGTCGTACGGCTGCGCAAGGCCGAGGAGAAGCGGCTCGACCTCGTCTCCTACGGCGCCGGCAGCCCCGCCGATGTGGACGCTCTCGCCGAGCAACTCCTCGCCCAGGGCGTGCAGTTGATCTCACAGCCCGGGAAAGTGGACACCCCCGGCGGCGGCTACGGCTTCCGGTTCTTCGACGGTGACGGGCGCACCATCGAGGTGTCCGCCGATGTCGAGGCCCGGCAGCACCGCCGTATCGAGGAGAAGGAGGCCATCCCGGTCCGGCTGTCGCACGTCGTCCTCAACTCCCCCGATCTGAACAAGACCCGCGCCTGGTACGAGACCCACCTCGGCTTCCGTCTCTCCGACACCCTCAGCTCGCCGCACATGGGCGAGGTCATGCACTTCATGCGGATCAGCAACCAGCACCACTCGATGGCCATCGCCCAGTGCCCGCACACCTCCCTGCACCACATCTCCTTCGAGATGCGCGGACTGGACGAGTACATGCGCGGCTCGGGGCGGGTGATGCGGGCCGGGGCGCAGAAGATCTGGGGCCCCGGGCGGCATATGGCCGGGGACAACACCTTCACGTACTTCCTCGACCCGCACGGCAACACCGTCGAGTACACCACCGAGCTGGAGGAACTCGACGAGGACACCTGGCATCCGCACGTCTACGACTTCTCCCGGCCCGAGGTCACCGACCAGTGGGGCACGGCGAACCCGATGAACGAGCTGGTCGCCAAGGAGTCGTTCAACGACGTCGACCGGGGCGTGTTCGTCGCCCCGCCGGTGTGAGGGGGCGCGGACCGTTGCGCATCGCCAGTTACGAGTACGAGGGGCGCCGGCACTGCGGGATCGTGGAGGGCACCGTCGTCCGGGCCCTCCCGGACGGCACCTCCCCCCTCGACGCCGCCGCCACCCGCCCCGTGGGCCCGGCCGTCCCGCTGACGGACGTACGTCTGCTGCCGCCCCTCCAGCCGCCCACCGTGCGGGACTTCGTCACCTTCGAGGAGCATGTGGAGGGCGTACGGCGCTCCGTGGACGGGGCGTCGGGAGTGCCCGAGCGGTGGTACGCGGCGCCGACCTTCTACTTCGCCAACCCCTACGCGGTGTACGGCGCTCACGACGACATCCCCGTGCCGCCGGGGTCGGCGGTGCTCGACTTCGAGCTGGAGGTCGCCGCGGTGATCGGCCGCGAGGGGCGCGACCTGACGCCCGAGCGGGCGCGGGAGCACATCCTCGGCTACACGGTCTTCAACGACTGGTCAGCCCGTGATCTCCAGTCGGCGGAGATGAAGGTGGGCCTCGGCCCCTGCAAGGGCAAGGACACGGCCACGACGCTGGGGCCGTATCTCGTCACCGGCGACGAGTTGGAGCCGTACCGCGACGCCGACGGCTTTCTGCGGCTGGCGCTGACCGCCGAGGTCAACGGCGAGGTGGTCGGCGAGGATCTGCTGTCCCACATGAGCTGGACGTTCGAGGAGATGGTCGCCTACGCCTCGCGCGGGACCTGGGTGCGCCCCGGAGACGTCCTCGGCTCCGGGACCTGCGGCAACGGCGGTTGTCTCGCGGAGTTGTGGGGCGTGCGCGGGCGCCGGGACCCCCCGCCGCTGAAGCCCGGCGACACCGTCACGCTCACGGTGGAGGGCATCGGGTCCGTGTCCAACACCGTGGTCGGCGGCGTCGATCCGGTGCCGCTGCCGGCCGGGCGCCGACGTGGTCGGGAGCGGCCGTGAATCCCCTGCGGCTCCTCGGGAAGGTCGTCGTCGTCACGGGGGCGGCCAGGGGACAGGGGGCGGCCGAGGCGGAGGCGCTCGCCCGGGAGGGTGCCCGGGTCATCGCGACGGACGTCACCGACGCCCCCGGCTGCCGGCGGCTCGACGTCACCAGCGACGAGGAGTGGGCCGAACTCGCCGCCGAGCTCGGGGAGTCGTACGGCCAGGTCGACGGCCTGGTCAACAACGCGGGCATCACCTGGCGGGCCCGGCTCGGTGACGTACGTCCGGAGGACTTCGGCCGTGTACATGCGGTCAATGTCACCGGTCCGCTGCTCGGCATCCAGCGTCTCGCCCCGCTGATGCCGCCTGGGTCGTCCGTGGTGAACGTCGGCTCGACGGCCGCGCTCACCGGGCACTATCCGGTGGCGTACACGGCGAGCAAGTGGGCGCTGCGGGGTCTGTCGAGGACGGCGGCGCTGGAGCTCGGACCGCGCGGGATCCGCGTCAACACCATCCACCCCGGCTATATCGAGACCGAGATGACGGCCTCCGCTGCCCCCGCCTTCCGCGCGGCGAACATCCGCGAGACGCCGCTCGGCCGCACCGGCACGGTGGACGAGATCACCCCGCTGGTGGTGTTCCTGCTGTCCGCCGACGCGTCGTTCATCACGGGTGCGGAGATCCCGGTGGACGGGGGTCTCACCGCGCATGGCGGCGTCAAGTCCCTTTCGGATGCCGTGCGTTAAGGGATCTCCTGCTCGGCCCAGATGATCTTTCCGTCGGCCGTGTAGCGGGCGCCCCAGCGGTGGGCGAGCTGGGCCACCAGGAACAGGCCGCGGCCGCCCTCGTCGGTGCTGCGGGCGTGGCGCAGACGCGGGGCGGTGCTGCTGGCGTCGGCGACCTCGCAGGTCAGCCGGGAGTCACGGAGCAGCCGTAGCCGGATGGGGGGTTCGGCGTAGCGGATGGCGTTGGTGACCAGCTCGCTGACGATCAGCTCGGTCGTCATGGCGAGTTCCCCGAAGCCCCAGGCCGCCACCTGGCGGGTCGCGCGGGCCCGGACGTCGGCGACGGCGGCCGGGTCCACGGGCACCTCCCAGGAGACGACGTGCTCGGCGCCCAGGGCGTGGGTGCGTGCCAGGAGCAGGGCGATGTCGTCGGGCTGTGGCGCGGGCACCAGTTCGCGCACCGCGGACGAGCACAGCGTGTCGAGGTCGAGTCCGCGCCGGGACAGCAGCGCGCCGAGCCGGGTCATGCCGTGCTCCATGTCACGGTCGGCGGCCTCGACGAGTCCGTCGGTGTACAGGCCGAACAGGCTGTCCTCGGCGAGCTCGATCTCGCTGGCCTCGAACCCCATGCCGCCGAGCCCCAGCGGTGGGCCGGGCGGGGGCTCGGGGAAGGAGACCTGGCCGTCAGGGGCTACGACGACGGGCGGCGGGTGTCCGGCGCGGGCCATCGTGCAGCGTCGGGTGACGGGGTCGTAGACGGCGTACAGACAGGTCGCGCCGAGGATGCCCGTGGTGTCCCGCTGGGCGGCCTCGGGCCCGCCGTCGGCTCGTTCCTCGCTGAGCCGGAGCACCAGGTCGTCGAGGTGGGCCAGCAGTTCGTCGGGCGGCATCTCCATGTCGGCGAGGGTCTGTACGGCGGTGCGCAGCCGGCCCATGGTCGCCGCGGCGGTGATGCCGTGCCCGACCACGTCGCCGACGACGAGGCCGACGCGGGCGCCGGACAGCGGGATCACGTCGAACCAGTCGCCGCCGACGCCACCCGTCGGGTCCGCCGGCAGATAGGAGGAGGCCACCTCCAGTGCCGTACCGCCCGACAGGGCCTGCGGCAGCAGACTGCGCTGGAGGGTGACGGCCGCCGTGTGCTCCCGGGTGTAGCGGCGGGCGTTGTCGACGCACAGCGCGGCCCGGGCCACCAGTTCCTGGGCGACGAGTACGTCGTCGGGCTGGAAGGAGACGGGGTTGAGGGAGCGGATGAACGTGGCGAGGCCGAGCGCGGTGTTGCGGGCCCGCATCGGCACGGAGATCAGGGAGTGCAGGCCGAACTCGCGGATGCTGGCGGCCCGCGCGGGCTGTTCGGCGACCCACAGTTCGTCGGACGGGTCGAGGACGGGGATGTGGATCGGTTCGCCGTCGATGAGCAGATGCGCGTCGTGCGGCGGCGGCACGAAGTCCACCCGCTCCCCGACCCGTGCCACGGCCTCCGGGGCGCCCTCGCGCACCGAACTCAGACCGGCCCGGCGCATCACCGGCTTGGCGGGCGCCGGGCCCGCGTCGGTCAGCCATGCCCCGTGCCCCTCGGTGCTGAGCACGGGCTCCAGCAGGTCCACGACGACGAAGTCCGCGAACCGGGGCACGGCGAAGTCGGCCAGTTCCTGTGCCGTCCACAACACGTCGAGGGTGGTGCCGATGCGCGTCCCTGCCTCGTTGACCAGCGACAGCAGCTGGCGGGCGTTCCACCGCTCGGTGACGTCCGAGACCATGTAGCAGACGCCGGTGATCGTGTCGCCGGTGCCCACGAGGGGGAAGAACGACGTCGAGTAGGCGTGCTGGCGGCGTGGATCGGCCCAGCTCCAGCCCACGTACTCGTACTCGGTGACCGGGACCCCGGTGTCCAGGACCTTGCTCATCAGGCCCTCGATGGTTTCCGCCTGCAGCCCGGGCAGGACCTCGCTGAGCCGGCGGCCCAGGCGCTGCTCGCGGGGGACGCCGCCGAAGCGTTCCAGGGTGTCGTTGAGCCAGATGTAGCGCAGCTGGGTGTCCATCACGGCCATGCCGACCGGGGAGCGGGTCAGGAATCCGTCGAGGACGGACTGGCCCACCTCCCACGGGCGGCGCTGCTCGCGCGCCGAGATCAGGAAGCATTCGTCGGCGCCGATCCGGAAGGACGCGGAGACCCGCAGATCCACGTCGACGCGATGGCCGTCGCGATGGCGCAGCGGGATGTGGCCGCTCCACCCCACACCGGCCCGGCAGCGCTCCGCGATCCCGGTGACCCGGGCCGGATCGCCGGGCATGGCCAGCAGCCGGGAGGCCGAGGCCCCGACGATCTCCGGCGCGGAGTGGCCGAGGAGTTCCTCGGCGGCCCGGGTCCAGCCGAGCACGACTCCGTGTCCGGACACCACGGCCGCGGCGTCGCTGGACGCGTCGAAGGGCGTCCGCGGTTCGGCGGACGTCGAGTCGTCTGGGCTTTCTCGCGGAGCGTCCACGGGTCCTCACGCAACGTCCATGGGTCCCATCCTCTGACACGACCCATGTTCCTGCTTGTCCGCCCGATGTGCACGGGGCGGCGGGCATCGGGCCTTGACTGGGCAGGGCGGCGGGCTGGGGGGAGCATGGAGGTGCAGGTCGTCGCGTCCGTGGTACACGGCAGTCACCGCCGGTGTGCCCTGCCGGCCGGTGGAGGAGGCGCTGGGATGACAGCCGAGTCCTTCGAGTCCGACGGTCGAGGGTACGGTGCCGAGCCGCCCCGGCCGACCGGTCTGCTCGATGTGCTGAGCGTGGCGGCGGTGGTCGTGGACGCCGACGGACGCGTGGTGTTCTGGACCCCGCAGGCCGAGGATCTCTTCGGCTACACCGCGGAGGAGGCGCTGGGCACGCCCGCGGCCCGGCTGTTCATCCACCCCGAGCATCTGCCGGCCGTGGTGCAGCTGTTCACCGAGGTGCTGGAGACCGGCCGCAGCTGGGCCGGGGCGTTCCCGGTGCGGCACAAGGACGGCAGCACCCGGCTGACGGAGTTCCGCAACATGCGGCTCCTCGACGACCTCGGGGACGTCTACGCCCTGGGCATCGCCGCCGACCACTCGCTGCTGCAGCGCGTCGAGACGGACCTGGCGCTGTGCGAACGCCTGATCAACCAGTCCCCGATCGGTCTCGCCCTGGTCGCCCCCGATCTGCACTTCCTGCTGGTCAACCCGGCCCTGGAGCGCATCGACGGCACCCCCGCCGAGGAGCATGTGGGCCGCCCGCTGCGCGACACCCTGCCGCTGCCCGACATCGACACCATCGAGTCCTGCATACGTCAGGTGCTCACCACCGGCACCCCGCTGCTCGACCAGTACCACGTGGGCCGCCCGCCGGCCGACCCCGAGCGCGAGCACGCCTGGTCGCTGTCCTTCTACCGGCTGGAGGACCCCGGCGGGCGGGTGCTGGGCGCGGCCGTCTCGTTCGTCGACGTCACCGAGCGGCACCGGGCCGCCGCCGAGGCCGACCGGGCCCGGCGGCGCCTCGCCCTGATCGCCGACGCCTCCACCCGGGTCGGCACCACGCTGGAGGTCGATCGCACCGCGCGCGAGCTGGCGGAGGTGGCCTCGCCTGAGCTGGCCGACGTGGTCGCCGTCGATGTGCTGGACTCCGCGCTCGCGTGCCGGCGGATGCGCAGCCCCGACAACGGCCCCGAGCTGTTCCGCGCGCTCGCGCTCAAGGCGTCGTACCCGAGCGTGGCGCTGCGCGCCGCCGACCCGCCCGGTGATCTCGCGGCGTACGACGGGGACCGGCTGGTCACCCTGTGCGTCCACACGGGGCGGCCGGTGCTGGTACGGCATGTCGGCGACGACGATCTGCGGCGCATCGCCCGGGACGCCGAGGCGACCTCCCTGCTGGCGCGGGCGGGCGTGCACTCCTATCTCGCGGTGCCGTTGATCGCGCACGGGGAGGTGCTGGGCGCCCTCGATCTGAAGCGGACGCGCAATCCGGCGCCGTTCGACGAGGACGACGTGGTGCTGGCCGGTGAGCTGGCCAGCCGGGCGGCCGTGGCCATCGACAACGCCCGCTGGTTCCAAAGCGTCCGCAACACCGCGCTCACCCTCCAGCGCAGCCTGCTGCCCGACCATCCGCCGCATCACACCGGCCTGGAACTGGCCTCCCGCTACCAGCCCGCGCAGGCCACCAGCGAGGTCGGCGGCGACTGGTACGACGTGATCCCGCTGGAGGACGACAAGACCACGCTGGTCGTCGGCGATGTCATGGGCAACGGCATCGACGCCGCCGCCACCATGGGCCGGCTGCGCACCGCGACCTGCGCCTACGCCGACCTCGACCTCGATCCGGGTGCCGTGCTGCGGCACCTGGACAAGATCACCTGCGATCTGGAGCACTACATCGTCACCTGCCTGTACGCGGTGTTCGACCCGCACACCGGCCGCTGCCACATCGCCAACGCCGGCCATATGCCGCCCGCCCTGGCCCGCCCCGGCGAGGCACCGCGGCTGCTGGAGCTGCCCACGGGTGCACCGCTCGGGGTCGGCGGGATCGCCTTCCGGACCACCACGGTCGATCTGCGGTCCGGGGATCTGCTGGTGCTGTACACCGACGGTCTGGTCGAGACCCGGCACCACTCGATCGACGACCGGCTGAACGTCCTGCTCGGGTTCCTGGACGAGCCGCGCAGGCCCCTGGAGGAGACGTGCGACCTGCTGCTGTACGGGCTGCGGCATCCTGACGACCACGATGATGTGGCGTTGCTGGTGGCCCGGGTCCAGTAGCGCTCCGCCGGGTGGGACCCGATCCGCCTTGCCCGTGCCGTGTGCCCGGCGCACGCTGTTCCTATGGGTGCCCAGGACGGCCCTACGCTCATCGGCTCGGTGCAGCGTGCCTTCCGTCTGCTGGAGGCGGTGAGCGCGCACGAGAACGGTGCGCCGGCCAAGCAGCTGGCCCGGGAGACGGAGCTGCCGCTGGCCACGGCCTACCACCTGCTGCGGACGCTGGTCCATGACGGCTATGTGCGCAAGCTCGACGACGGCGGGTTCATCCTCGGCGAGCGGCTCCAGACGCTGCACACGGCGGGCCGTACACAGGCACTGCTCAGCAGGATCCGGCCCACGCTCACCGCACTGCGGGACGAACTGTCGAGCGCCGCGTATCTGACCTTCTACGAGGAGGGCGAGATCCGGGTCGCCGAGATCGTCGACGGTCCGCGCGCTCCCCGGGTCGACCTGTGGGTGGGGTTCGAGGACGCGGGGCACGCCACGGCGCTGGGCAAGTCGGTGCTGCGGGAGCTGGACGACGAGGCGCGCAAGGACTACCTGTCGCGGCACGCGCTCGCCGACCTCACACCGAGGACGATCACCGACACCCCGGAGCTGCTGCGGCGGCTGGACTCCTCGCCGCTGGCCCCCGCGGTCACGGACATGGAGGAGTACGCCCTCGGCACGGTCTGTGTCGCGGTGCCCGTCTACAGCGGAGACACCCTCGGCTCGCTCGGTGTCTCGCTGCGCGCCGACCGGCGCTCCCGGCTGGAGGAGACCATCGCGCGACTGGAGGAGGTCCGGGCGCGGCTGCTGCCGACCGCGAACCGCGTGACCAGGGGGCTGTCGCTCACTATCTGAAATCCGAGTCCTTGTCCCACCCGGGGTCGAACCGATTTCCTAAATAAAGCGGACATATCCCCGGGCGCATGCCCCCACACCCAGGTGAGGACAGCGGACAAGACATGAGCCACGCCCCCGACCACGGTCGTGACCATTGGCCGAAGCGGCTGATCGCCGCCTCGCCCCTCCTGCCCATCGTGATCGTCACCGCCCTCGTGCTCGTCGATCTCGTCGGCGGATCGGAGATGACATGGGTACCGCTGCTCGCCACGGGACCCGCGCTCGCCGCCACCACCACCTGCGGCCCGCGCGCCGTCCTGGGCGTGGGGCTGCTGTCCGCCGCCGTGGGCGTGAGCCTCGGCCTGCGCGGCGACGCCCCGGACAGCCAGCTCGCGGTCGCGCTGTGCGCCCTGCTGGTCGTCACCCTCGCCTGCGGTGCGACCAGCGCGCTGCGCGGTCGGCGTGAGCGGGTGCTGGCCGCCGTCCGCTCGGTCGCCGAGGCCGCCCAGCACGCGCTGCTGCAGCCCGTACCGGCGACCGTCGGCCCGTTCCAGGTGGCCGTCCGCTACAGCGCCGCCGCGGCGGAGGCCCGGATCGGCGGCGACCTGTACGCGCTGGTGTCCACCCCGTACGGGGTCCGGCTGATCGTCGGCGACGTACGCGGCAAGGGACTGCCGGCCGTGGGTACGGCGGCCCTGGTGCTCGGCGTGTTCCGGGAGGCCGCCCATGACGAGCCCGATCTCCTCGACGTCGTCGCGCGGATCGAGCGGAGCCTCGCGCGCAACCTGGGCAGCGACGACTTCGTCACCGCCGTGGTCGCCGGGTATCCCCGGGAGGGCCAGCTGGAGGTCGTCAACTGCGGTCACGCCCCGCCGCTGCT
The DNA here is from genome assembly GCF_014655715.1 of Streptomyces lanatus. Taxonomy (GTDB): domain Bacteria; phylum Actinomycetota; class Actinomycetes; order Streptomycetales; family Streptomycetaceae; genus Streptomyces; species Streptomyces lanatus. Next base: position 796,914 of record NZ_BNBM01000001.1, read on the forward strand.
GGTGCGCGACTCCACCGTCGTCCCCGTGGACCCGGCCCGCCCCGCCCCGCCGCTCGGCCTGCGCGCCCTGTCCGGCGAGACGCCCGCACTGCACGTCCTGCCCTTCTCGGCCGGGGACCAACTGCTGCTCTACACCGACGGCGTCACCGAGGCCCGTAACCACGACCGCGAGTTCTACCCGCTCGCCGAGGCCCTGGCCCGCCACACCTGCGACGAGCCGGTCGACACGGTCACCGCACTGCACAACGAACTCCAGACCCACGTGGGCGGCCGCCTGCACGACGACGCGGCGCTGTTGCTGCTGCGGATGCCGGCGGGGCGGGAGATGCCGGACGCTGCGGGTGGGGCATCTGTGAGCGGTGGGGCTGGGCGTGAGGCTGAGGTTGGGCAGGGGGCCGCGGCCGGGCAAGGGGCTGCGCCCGGGCTAGGGGCTGCCGCCGGGCAAGAGGCTGCAGCGACAGGCGGGACTGTTCCCGTGCGGGAGACTCCGGCCACGGATGGGACTGCGCCCGGAGGAGAGACTCCGACCACGAGCCGGACCTCGCCGGGAGGAGAAACTCCGACCACGAGCCGCACCACACCCGGACGGGAAACTCCAACCACGGCCAGGACCCCGGCCACGGGCGAGGCTTCAGCCTTGGGCGAGGCATCGGCTACGGGCGAGTCGTCGGGCACGGGCGAGTCATCGGCCACCCACGCGAGCACCACCAGGCACCGCGCCCCAGCCACGCACCAGACCCCCGCCACGCCCCACCCCCCGGCCACCGGCGCAGGTCCCGCCACCCGTGATCCGTCGGTCAGCCGCGAACCGATCCACCCCTACGAAGCGTCCGACACCCGCCCTACAACCCCCGCCCGCAAGATGCCCCACACCCGCCAAACCCCGCAGCCGTACCCCCACCCCCACGAGCCCGCGAATTCCTGCTCACCCTGAACCCGCACCCCGCCCCCCCACTCAGCATCGCCCCCAACAACGCGCTGAACCGGGCGGCAGCCCCCGGCAATCGTCGCCCCGCCGCCGTCTGTACCTGGGCCTCGCGCTGCCGGAAGACCGGGTGGTCGACGCGGACGTGGGTCACGCCCTCGGCATCGCCGTCCCGCTGCGCGTCGCCGAGGTCGCCGACGAGGGCGAGGCCGCCTCCGGAGCGTACGAACTCGTACTGCGGGGCGAGGGAGTCGCAGACCAGGGCGGGGCGTACGGTCAGGCCCTCCAGTTGTGCGCCGATGTCGAAGAGTTCGCGCTGGCTGGAGCCGGGTGAGGCCAGCGCCAGCGGATGGGCGCAGAGTTCGGCGAGGCCGATCCGGTCGCGGCCGGCCAGCTCGTGGCCGAGCGGGACCACGGCACACACCGGCACCACGACCGCGCACTCCACGCGGACGTCGTGCTGCGGCCCCATCGCATAGGTGACGGCCACGTCGGCGACGCCCTCCACCACCCGGCGCGTCGCCTCTTGGCGGGGCACGACGTCGAGGCGGAACGACACGTCGGGGTGCTGGTGCCGGAACCGTGCCATCGCCCGGGGTACGAGACGGCGCGCGAACCCCTCCGAGCAGGCCACCAGGACGGCGCGTTCCTCGGCCCCGCCGCCCGTCCTCAGCTCCTCGACCAGCGCCGCCGATTCGGTCTCGGTGCGGCGGGCGTGGGCCAGCAGCCGGGAACCGGCGTCGGTCAGGGTCATGCCGCGCGGATGCCGGGCGAACAGAGGGACACCGAGCCCTGACTCCAGCTTGGCGATCTGCCGGCTCACCGCCGACGGCGCGACACCCAGCACCTGCGCCGCCTCGGTGACCGACCCGGAGCGGGCGACCTCCAGGAAGTACGTGAGGTTCACGGGCAACAGCCGCATCGGCTCTCCTCCAGCAATCAACAACCGCCGCCTTGCCGAAAGTAGAACGCGGAGAGGCACAAACGGCAATGGCCGCGGACCGGGAATCCGTCCTACGCTGCGGGGACGACGCCGTAATCCCTGGAGGATCTGCCTGTGGTTCCCGAGCAACTGGTGTGCAAGGCCGAGGAGTTCGTCGACTCGGGTGGCTTCTTCGAGGAGCTCGCCTCGATGGTCGCGTACCCGACGGAGAGCGCCCGCCCGGAAGGCCGCCTTGCTCTGGACGCATACCTGGACGAGGTCCTGGCGCCCGCGCTGACGGGACTCGGCTGCCGGGTCACCCGGTACGAGAGCGCCGATGCCGCCGGTCCCTTCCTGCTGGGCACTCGGATCGAGTCACCGGATCTGCCCACCGTGCTGTGCTACGGCCACGCCGATGTCGTGGACGGACAGGCCGGCCGGTGGAGCGAGGGACGCGATCCGTGGACGCTCATCGCCGAGGGCGAGCGCTGGTACGGGCGCGGTGCCGCCGACAACAAGGGCCAGCACCTCGTCAATCTCGCGGCGCTGCGGCTGCTGCTCGCCGAGCGGGGCGCGCTGGGCTTCAACCTGAAGTTCCTGTTCGAGTCGGGCGAGGAGGTCGGCTCCCCCGGCCTCGCCGAGTTCGCCGCCGCGCACCGCGAGGAGCTGCGGGCCGATGTCCTGCTCGCCTCGGACGGACCGCGCCTGGACGCCACGACCCCGACGCTGTTCCTCGGCTCGCGCGGCGGGGTCCAGCTCCTCCTCGACGCCGATCTACGGAACGGTTCGTACCACTCGGGCAACTGGGGCGGCGTACTGCGCAACCCCGCCACCACCCTCGCGGGCGCGATAGCCACTCTGGTCGACGGTCACGGCCGTATCCGCGTACCGGCGCTGCTGCCGCCCGCCGTGCCGGGCACGGTCCGTGCGGCGCTCAGCGGTGTCACGGTCGCGGGCGAGCCGGGCGATCCGGTGCCGGACGAGGGCTGGGGCGAGCCCGGTCTGTCCGCCGCCGAGCGGCTGTACGCGTGGAACACCCTGGAGGTGCTCGGCATCGGCGCGGGCGACGTCGAGCACCCCGTCAACGCGATACCCGGCAGGGCCCGCGCGGTCCTTCAACTGCGGTACGTCGCCGGCACCGACGTGGACGGGGCGGCCCGGGCCGTCGCCGGGCACCTCGCCGAGCACGGGTATCCGATGGTCGACGTCCGGCTCCTCGGCAGCTTCGCCGCGAGCCGTACACCGCTCGACGACCCGTGGGCGCACTGGGCCCGCTCGGCGCTGGAGTCGGTCGCCGGACGGCCGGTCGCGGTCCTGCCCAACATCGGCGGTTCCCTGCCGAATGCCGTCTTCACCGACGTCCTGGGCCTGCCGACCCTCTGGCTGCCGCACTCCTATCCCGGCTGCCGCCAGCACGCCCCCGACGAGCATCTGCTCGCGTCGATCGCCCGCGAGGGCATGGTGCTGGCGACGGGCCTGTTCCACGCCCTGGGCCACCCATCGGCCGACCTGCCTCTGCCGGCCCGCGGGTGACTAGAGGCTGCGGGCGGTGATGTCCCCGTGGGAGGTGGTCGCGCGGACGGTCAGTGCGGGGGTGCCGTCGGCGTTCTTGAGGGCGTTGTCGATACGGCCGTATCCGGTGCCCGCGTCGAGGGAGGCGGAGACGCCGCGAGCGGCCTCGATGGACACGTCGCCCTGCTGGGTGGTCAGGACGACCGCGCCGCGCACGGCCTCGGCGATGCGGATGTCGCCCCGCTGGGTGCTGATCTCCGCGGGGCCGCTCAGCCTGCCGACCGAGATGTCGCCGTCGAGGACGGTGAGGCGGGCACCGGAGGTCTCGTCGAGCTTGACCGGGCCCTGAGCGGTCTCGAAGGTGACGTCGCCGAGCCGTCCGACGCCCCGGAGTTCACCGGCGGCCACCTTGCCCTCCAGCCGGGAGCCGGTGGGCAGCTGGACCGTGAGCTCGACGGATCCGGAGGGGCCGAGGTACTGGTTCTTCGCCGCCGGCGCCGAGATCCGCAGCACTCCGTCGGCGAAGGCGACCTCGATCTGCTCGGCCGCCTTCACATCACGGCTCTTGGCGGCGTTCGCGGGCAGCACCTCGACCGTGGTGTCGGTGCGGTCGGCGGCGATGAGCCGGATGTGCCCGGCCGGGATGTCGAGGACGACGGAGATCGGGGCGGTGGTGTCGAAGTTCTGCATGGTGTGTGCTCCTGTGCTCGTTTCCGTTTCTGACATTGGAAACGCTACGTTGCGTTCATGAAATCAGCAACACACTCGTTGCACATCACCTCTATCTGTGCAGCTCATAGCCTAGATTTCATTGCAATGAGTCTGATTCTAATGCAACAAGACACATCTCACTCGTTGCAATGATTCGGGAGTGAACGCTATGCTGAGCACTCCATGGACCACTAAGGAGAACCGCGATGCCGGGAGGCAGACTCACCCAGCAGGAACGGCAGCAGATCGCGCTGGGACTGGCCGACGGCCTCGCCTACGCGGAGATCGCCAGACGTCTCGACCGCCCGACCTCGACCGTCACCCGTGAGGTCATGCGCAACGGCGGGCCCACCGCCTACCGCGCCGACCTCGCCCACCGCGCCACCGAGCACCGCGCCCACCGGCGTCGGCAGGCCGCGCCCCGGGACCCGAAGGCGCCCCCGCAGGCCCATGGGCGGGACTCCGAGGCGGTGCGCGAGTACGTGGAGACGTTCACGACCCTCTTCATGCAGCAGGGGCTGCCCAAGATGACGGCCCGGGTGCTGGCCTGTCTCTACACCACCGACGCGGGCAGCCTGACCGCGTCCGAGCTGGCCCAGCGCCTCCAGGTCAGCCCGGCGTCCATCTCCAAGGCGACGACGTTCCTCGAAGGACTGGACCTCATCCGCCGGGAGCGCGACGAACGCCGCCGCGACCGCTATCTCGTCGACAACGAGCTCTGGTTCCAGGGCATGATCGCCGCCGCCCGGTCCCAGGCCCAGCTCGCCGAGACGGCGCGGCAGGGCATCGCCGTCCTCGGCCCCGGCACCCCGGCCGCGGTCCGCCTGGAGAACATCGCCCGCTTCGTGGACTTCGTCGGCGAGAGCATGTTGCGCGCCGCGGAGCAGGCCCGCGACATCCTCTTCACGAAGCCCGAACACACGCAGCCCGCTCCGGACCCGGAGCGCTGACGCCGTCGCGGCGGTTTCCTGCGGGTCTCCCGCCGGAGCACCCCGTGCTAGAAATGAGGCATGGCCGGAATCCTCGGCCGCCTGCGCTCCCTGTTGAGCGCGCGTACCGTCGCCCGGCAGGTGTTCGTGCTGCAGGCGGCGATCGTCGTGCTCCTCGTCGTCGCGGCGGTGGTGGCCCTGGTGCTCCAGGTGCGCAACGACACCCGACGTGAGGCCGGCAACCGCTCCCTCGCCGTCGCCGACGCCTTCGCGAACTCGCCCGGAATCGTCGACGCGCTGGCGGCCCCGGATCCGAGCGCGGAGCTCCAGCCACGCGCCGAGGCGGCACGTGAGGCCACCGACGTGGACTTCATCGTCGTGATGACCAAGGACGGGATCCGCTACACCCACCCCAACCCCGAGCGGATCGGGCAGCACTTCGTCGGCACCATCGCCCCGGCCGCGGCCGGCGGTGTCGTACGGGAGACGTACACCGGAACCCTCGGCCGCTCCGTGCGGGCCGTGGTCCCGGTGACCGACGCCGACGGCAAGGTCGTCGGGCTGGTGGCCGCCGGTGTGACGCTGGCCAGCGTGGGCGGGGTCGTCGACCACCAGCTGCCGGTGCTGCTCGGCTCGGCGGCGGCCGCGCTCGCCCTCGCCACCGCCGGGACCGCGCTGGTCAGCAGGCGTCTGCTGCGGCAGACGCACGGGCTCGGACCCGCCGAGATGACACGGATGTACGAGCACCACGACGCCGTCCTGCACTCCGTACGGGAAGGCGTGCTGATCATGGACGAGCGGCGCCGGCTGGCGCTGGCCAACGACGAGGCGCGCCGGCTGCTGGGGCTGTCGGCGGACGCGGAGGGGCGGCCGTGCCTCGCCCTGGGCATCGGCAGCGACCTCGCCCGGCTGTTCGCCTCCGGGCGGGACGCCACCGACGAGGTGCATCTGGCGCAGGGCCGGCTGCTGGCCGTCAGCCAGCGCTCCACCGACCGGGACGGCGGCCCGCCCGGCAGTGTGGCCACCCTGCGCGACACCACCGAGCTGCGGACGATGACCGGCCGGGCGGACATCGCGCAGGAGCGGCTGAAGCTGCTGTACGACGCGGGCCTGGAGATCGGCACCACCCTCGATGTCACCCGCACCTCCCAGGAGCTGGCCGAGTTCGCCGTGCCGCGGTTCGCGGACTTCGTCTCCGTCGATCTGGCCGATCCGGTGCTGCGCGGCGGGGAGCCGAAGGAGGGCCGCGCCGACATGCGCCGGGTCGCCTTCCAGGGCGTGAGGGAGGGCAGCCCGCTCTACCCGGTCGGCAAGCTGATCCACTTCGTGCCGGGCAGCCCGCAGGCCTTCGGCTTCGGCACGGGCGAGTCGGTGCTGGAGGCGGACATGCCCGCGTTCTCCGGCTGGCAGGAGCAGGATCCCGAGAACGCCCGCAGAATCGTGGGGTTCGGCATCCACACCATGCTCACGGTCCCGCTGCGCGCCCGCGGCGTCATCATGGGCATGGCCACGTTCTGGCGCGCCGAGCGGCCCGAGCCGTTCGAGCCCGACGACATCTCCCTCGCCGAGGAACTGGTCGCCCGCGCCGCCGTCAGCATCGACAACGCCCGCCGCTACACCCGTGAGCACACCCTGTCGGTCACCCTTCAGCGCAGCCTGCTGCCCCGGGCCCTGCCCGAGCAGAGCGCCCTCGACGTCGCCTACCGCTATCTGCCCGCGCAGGCGGCGCAGGGCGGGGTCGGCGGGGACTGGTTCGACGTCATCCCACTGCCGGGCGCACGGGTGGCACTCGTCGTCGGGGACGTCGTGGGACACGGACTGCACGCGGCCGCCACCATGGGACGGCTGCGCACGGCGGTCAACAACTTCTCCACCCTCGACCTCCCGCCCGACGAACTCCTCGGCCACCTGGACGAGTTGGTGGCCCGCATCGACCAGGACGAGGGCGACGGCCAGGACGACGGCGAGATCGCGCCCATCACCGGCGCGACCTGCCTGTACGCCGTGTACGACCCGTCCTCCGGGCAGTGCGCCCTCTCCCGGGCCGGTCACCTCGAACCGGCCGTGGTGCATCCCGACGGCCGGGTCGAGTTCCTGACCGTGCCCGGCGGGGCGCCGCTGGGCCTCGGCGGCAGCCTGCCCTTCGAGGCGACCGAGCTGCGGCTGCCCGAGGGCAGCGGACTGGTGCTGTACACGGACGGGCTGGTCGAGGACCAGGGGCGGGACATCGACGAGGGTCTTGAGCGGCTGCGCGGGGCGCTCGCCGCAGCGCCCCCGACGCACGGCCGGACACCGGAGGAGACCTGCAAGTCGGTGCTGGAGGCGCTGCTGCCCGAGCGTCCGCGCGACGACGTCGCCCTCGTCGTGGCCCGCACACGGCTGCTCCCCGGCGACCGTACGGCGACATGGGACGTCCCCGACGACCCGTCCGCCGTGGCCCGGGTCCGTGCGGTGGCCACGCGGACGCTCGACGAGTGGGGGCTGACGGAGGAGGCGTTCACGACCGAGCTGATCCTCAGCGAGCTGGTCACCAACGCCCTGCGCCACGCCACCGGCCCGATCCATGTCCGCCTGATCCGCGACCGCGCCCTGATCTGCGAGGTCTCCGACGGCAGCAGCACCGCCCCGCATCTGCGCAGCGCGGCCACGACCGACGAGGGCGGCCGGGGGCTGTTCCTGGTGGCGCAGTTCGCCGAGCGGTGGGGGACGCGGTACACGGCGGACGGCAAGGTGATCTGGACGGAACAGCCGATACAGGGCTCGTAACGGCCGATACGGGCTCTCGTAACAGCCGGTACGGGGGCTCGTAACGGACGATACGAGGGCGATCCCAGGGAGCCCTGTCAGTTCCGGCGTGTGCGCGGCTCCTTCTGCGCCAGCAGTTGTTCCCGCAGGGCCGTCAGCTGATGCGAGTGCTCCACCGCGCGGGTCTCGTCCAGGGTGGTCAGGGCGAGGACGAGCGCGTCGGCGAGGACCAGGCCGGTGAGGGCCTCGTTGGTGTTGCCGGTCGGTGTGTGGGGTGCCGTGAGGACGGCGTCGACCCGGTCCTCGTAGACCTCCCCCAGCTCGTCCGTGACGAAGACGACCCTGGCGCCGACCGCCCGTGCCCGCTCGACGACGACGTTCAGCTCGGCGAGCTGCCGCCCCGGCTGGAAGACGACGACCGCGTCGCCCTGCCCCAGCGCGAGCAGCGGATCGGCGAGGGCGAAGCCGGTCTCGCCGACGAAGCGCGCCCGGCGCCCGATGCGGCCGAGGGCCAGCGCGAGGTGCCGGGCGGCGAGTTCGCAGGCGGCGACGCCGTAGCAGAAGACCTCACGCGCCTGCGCCAGCACCTCCAACGCCCGCTCAAGCGAGTCGGTGCCGTTGAGCCGCCGGCACTGGTCGATGCGCTCCTGCGTCTCGTCGAAGACGTCGTTCCAGATGCCCTCCAGGTCCTGCCCGACATGCGCGATGCGTTGCTGGAGCCGCACCTCGGGGGCGTGCGCGGAGGTGAAGTCGGCGGCGAGTTCCCGCTTGAGGGCGGGCAGCCCGGCGTATCCGAGGCGTTGCAGGGCGCGGACGACGGTGGCGTTGCTGGTGCCGCTGGCGGCGCCCAGTTCCTGGGCGCTGGCGAACATCAGCTGCTCCGCGGGGGCGCTGGCGAGGTACTGGGCCACGGTCCGCTCCGACGCGGACAGTTCGTCCCACATGTCACGGACGGCTGCGCGCAACCGTGTGAGTCCGCCGGGTCCGGCGTTACCAGGCATTGGATTCTTCATTACAGGTATTGACTCTCGCGTTTCGGCCATTACGCTCTGAGCATCTCGTTCCAAGAAGATGAATTTTCGGAACGGATGTTACAGCACCGGTGTGTCCTGGAGGAGTCCCGTAATGAAGCAGAGCCTGCCGGTCATCGAGATCTCGGGGACCCCCCTGGAACGGGGACGACAGTACGGCGAGGCCGTGGCCCCCCAGCTCGCGATCGCGCTCGGCTACTACACGGAGGCCTTCGGCGTGTCCTCCGGACTGACCTGGAAGCAGGTGATCGCGCGGGCCGCCCGGTGGCTGAAACCCGTCCGTGAGTACGCCCCGCACCTGCTGGAGGAGATGCGGGGCATCGCGGACGGCTCCGGCCTGGACCTGCTCGACGTCCTCGCGCTGAACGCCCGCGGTGAGGTCATCTACGACGACTCCTTCGCCCGGATGCGCGAGGAGGAGCCCGCCGAGGGCTGCACCTCCTTCGCCGCGTACGGGCCGGCCAGCGGCGACGGCCATGTCTGGGCCGGACAGAACTGGGACTGGCGGGCCGGCGTCGCCGACACCGTCGTCATGCTGCGGATCGTCCAGCCCCCGGCGCCCACGCTGATCATGCAGGTGGAGGCGGGCCAGATCGGCCGCCAGGGCGCCAGTTCGGCCGGGATCGCGCTCAACGCCAACGGTCTGGGCGGACGGTTCGGCGAGGCGGTCGGGCTGCCGCAGACCGTGCTGCGCCGCAGCGTCCTGGACCAGGTGTCCATCACCGACGCCCTCGACGTGCTGTGCCGCACCCGCGCGCACATCGCCAGCAACGCCCTCCTCACCTGCCGCGAGGGCTTCGCCATCGACCTGGAGACCACCCCGGCCGGCCACGGCTGGCTCTATCCCGACGACGGGCTCCTGGTGCACGGCAACCACTACCAGGCGGGCATCCCCGCCGCCCTGGCCGACGGCTACCGCCCGATCTCCGCCGACTCCCTGGTGCGCGTACCCCGCGCCGAGGCGGGTCTGCGGCGGCTGCGCGAGTCCACCGGCGCCGACGAGTCGCGCAAGCTCATCAAGGACGCGATGTCGGACCACCTCGGCCACCCCGAGTCTCTGTGCACCCACGCCGACCCGCGCAAGCCCGAGGTCAGGCACTGGACGACCCTCGTCTCCTCCTGCGTCGACCTCACCGCCGGCGACTACCACGTCACGCCCGGCACCCCTTGCGACCACGAGTACCAGCATCTGCCCTTCAACCTCTACGACGGCCCCCACGCCCCGAACTGACGGCATGTCACCGGCCCTTCTCCCAAGCCCCCCGCTCCCGTGTTCACCCTCCCCGCTCAGGAGCCCTCGCAATGAAGCTCAGAAACATCACGGCCGCCGGTGCGCTGGCCCTGGCCACCGCGTGCAGCGGAGCCACCACCGGCGCCTCCACCAGCGGCACCGAGGCCGCCGACCTCACCCTCATACCCACCACCGCGCGGGCCACCGGATCCGTCGCCGCCGTCAACTGGCTCCTTGAGGACGAGCCAGACTCACTGGACCTCGACACCCAGGGCGGCAGCGCCGGCCGCACCGTGCTCGGCAACGTCTGCGAACGCCTCTACCAGCTCCAGCCCGACATGTCCGTACGCCCCTCCCTGGTCCGGCAGGCGGCCCGCCCCGACGCGACCCACCTGGTCCTCACCCTGCGCGACGACGTCACCTTCCACGACGGATCGCGGATGACCGCGGACGACGTGCTCTTCAGCCTGAAGCGGCACGCGGAGCCGGAAATGGAGCAGTCGGACGAGTTCGGCAATGTCTCCGCGATGCGCAAGACCGGCGACCACGAGATCACGATCACCTTCAAGCAGCCCGACGCCCTGTTCACCAAGGCCCTCGCCGGTGACGCCGGACTCGTCTACAACCGCGAGCAGGTGGAGAAGGCCGGCGAGGACTTCGGCACCCCCGGTCAGAGCGACGCCTGTTCCGGGCCGTACGAGCTGTCCGGCTGGAAGTCCGGCGACTCGATCACCCTGACCCGCGCCGACGACTACTGGGGCGAGCAGCCCCTCACCGGCAAGGTCGTCTTCCGCTGGGCCGACGACAGCGCCATGGTCAACGCCCTCGCCACCGGAGCCGCCGACGGCACCTACGCCGACAACATAGGCACCGCCGCCGCCCTGCGCGGAAAGAAGGGCCTCGACGAGCACTTCGGCCCCAGCACCTCCACCCTCGCCCTCATCCCGACCGAGCGCGGCGGCCTCGCCGACCCCGACATCCGCAAGGCGCTCTCCCTCGCCCTGGACCGCTCGGGCATCGCCAAGTCCGGCTACGGCGGCCTGGTCGAGCCCTGGGCCACCCCGGTCGGCTCCGGCGCCTGGGGCTACGCCAAGGACGCCTTCGCCGCCGCCCAGAAGCAGCTCACCGACGCCCCGGCCAAGCCCGACGCCCAAGACCTCGCCAAGGCGAAGGAACTGGTGAAGAACGCCAAGAAAGCCCCCGCCGAGCCCATCGTCATCGGCACCGACAGCAGCCAGGGCCGCATGGTCATCGCCAACGCCGTGCGCGCCGCGCTCACGCAGATCGGCCTGAAGGGACAGATCAAGACCGTCCCGGCCGCCCAGTACGGCGAGTTCTACGGCGACAAGGAGGCCCGCGCCGACATCGACGTCCTGGTGGCCGACTGGTACATCTCCAAGAGCGACCCGTTCGGCTTCTACGACAACGGCCTGTCGGACAGTGCCAACAACTGGGTCGGCTTCAAGAGCCCGGAGTACGACGCGAAGGTAGCCGAGGGCCTGCGCACCCTGGACGACGCCAAGCGCGCCGAACTCGCCATCGACGTGCAGCGGCGGTTCGCGGACGCGGCCGTGTGGATCCCGGTCGCCCAGATGCCGACCGCTCTCGTCCTGGACGACAAGCTGACGGGGCCACCCGCCTCGATGGCGTACCTCTACTACCCCTGGGCCGCGCAGCTCGGCGCGAAGAAGGGCTGAGCACCGATGTTCGCCTCGATCGGACGACGGCTGGCGGGACTTCTCGCCACCCTGCTGGCCGCGTCCTTCGTCATCTTCGCCGCCGTGTACGCGGCTCCCGGCGACCCCGCCGTGTTCCTCGCGGGCGGGCGCGACAAGCTCACCCCCGAGCGACTGGCCGCGGTCCGGGAGCAGTACCACCTCGACGAGCCGCTGGTCGTGCAGTACGGCCGCTGGCTGTGGGACTGCCTCCACCTCGACCTCGGCCGCTCCTTCCAGTACGGCGACCAGGTCTCCGACCTGCTGTCGTCCCGCTTCCCGACGACGCTCGCACTGGTCGGCTACGCCACCGTCCTGTTCGTCGTACTGGGAGTGGGCGCCGGAGTGCTGGCCGCGGTCCGGCGCGGCAGTTGGGTGGACTCGGCCGTCGTAGGGACCACCACCCTCACCGCGTCCGTGCCGTCCTTCGTCGGAGGCATCGCGCTGGTCGCCTTCTTCGGGGTGCGGCTGGGCTGGTTCCCGGTGACGGGCAGCGGCGAGGGCTTCGCCGGGACACTGCACCACCTCACCCTGCCCGCGCTGGCCATGGCGCTCGGCGCGGTCGCCGTCATCGCCCGGGTCACCCGGCAGGCGATGGTCGAGGCGGGCGCCGCCGACCATGTGGAGGTGGCCCGCGCCGCCGGGCTGCCGGAGCATCAGATCATCCGCCGGCACGTCCTGCGCAACGCACTCGGCCCGGTCGTCACGATGTGCGGCCTGGTCACCGCCGGAATGCTGGCCGGCACGGTCGCCATCGAGACCGTCTTCGGGCTCAGCGGCATCGGCTCGCTCCTGGTCGGCGCGGTCAACAGCCATGACTTCCCGGTCGCCCAGGCGGTGCTGCTGCTGATGGTCGCCGGCTACATCCTCGTCACCACCCTCGTGGACCTCGTGCACCCGCTGCTCGACCCACGCCTGAAGGCCATGAGGAGCTCCGCATGACCGCCGCCATAACCGTCGATGCCCGGCTGCCGGTCCGCCGCCGCCCCGTGCTGGTGATCGCCGGGGCCGCCTTTCTCGCCCTCGTGGTCCTGGCCGCCGCCTTCGCGCCCCTCCTCGCGCCGTACGCCCCCGACGCCGTGGACCTGTCGGCCTCCCTGGTCGGCACGGGCGGCGACCATCCGCTCGGCACCGACGCCTCCGGGCAGGACCTGCTCTCGCGCGTCCTGTACGGCGCCCGCACCAGCCTGATCGCCCCGCTCGCGCTGCTGGCCATCGCCGCGCTGCTCGGAGTCACCCTGGGCACGGTCGCCGCCTGGCGCGGCGGCTGGGTCGACACGCTGGTGTCCCGGGTCACCGACGTGATGTACGCCTTCCCCGGCCTGCTGTTCGTCGTGCTGATCATCGCGGTGTTCGGGGCGGGCATCACCACGTCCGTCCTGGGCCTCGGGCTGGCCTTCGCCCCGACGATCGCCAAGTACACCCGCAGCGTGGCGCTCACCGAGCGGGCCAAGCCCTACGTCGACGCCTATCGCGTGCAGGGCATGGGCGGCGTGCGGATCTGCGTACGACACCTCGTGCCCAACCTCGCCCGGTCGATCGTCGGGTACCTCGTGGTGCTGTTCGGCGAGGCGCTGATGAGCCTGGCCACCCTCAGCTATCTGGGGTTCGGCTCCCAACCGCCGAGCTCCGACTGGGGGTTGATGGTGCAGGAGGGCCAGGCGGCCATCGTCCAGGGTGCCCTGCTGCCCGCGCTGGTGCCGGGCACCGCCATCGCCGCCGTCGTGGTGGCCTTCAACGTGGTCGGGGTCTGGGCCGCCGACCGGCTCGGCGCCAGGAGGTAACGCCCCATGCTGCTCGACATCCAGAACCTCACCCTGGGCCTGCCCGGCGCGGCCCGGCCCCTGCTCGCCGAGGTGAGCCTCAGGGTCGGCGCCGGGGAGACCGTCGGTCTCGTCGGCGAGTCCGGCTCGGGCAAGTCCACCACCGCGAAGACGGTGCTACGGCTGCTGCCCGAGGCGGCGTCGGTCACCGGCCGTGTCCTGGTCGACGGCACGGACGTGCTCGCGCTGGACGGGGCCGGGCTGCGCGCCCACCGGGCCGGTACGGTCGCGATGGTCCACCAGGACCCGCGCTCCGCCCTCAACCCGGTGCGCCGCGTCGGTGACTTCCTCGTCGAACGCCTGACCAGCACCGGCACCACCGACCGGCGCACGGCCCGCGCCAAGGCCGTCGAACTCCTCGGCGCCGTGGGCCTGTCCGAGCCCGAGCGGCGCTTCGGGCAGCGCCCGCACGAACTGTCCGGCGGCATGCTCCAGCGCGTGGTCATCGCCGGCGCGCTCGCCGCCGAGCCACGGCTGCTCCTGGCCGACGAATCCACCAGCGCCCTGGACGTCACCACACAGGCGGAGATCCTCGCCCTGCTGCGGTCCCTGCGCGAACAGCGGGACCTCGGGATGCTGTTCATCACCCACGACCTTCATCTGGCGGCGGCGTTCTGCGACCGCGTGTACGTCATGTACGCGGGCCGCGTGGTCGAACAGCAGGAAGCGGACCGTCTCTTCACCCACGCCCGGCACCCGTACACGCGCGGACTGCTCGCCTGTTCCCCCGAACTCGAGGACATCGACCGGGCGTTGGAGCCGATCCCCGGGCGGCCGCCCTCCCTGTCCGACACGTTCACCGGCTGCCCGTTCGCGACGCGCTGCCCGCACGCCGAGCCGGAGTGCGGGACCTGGATCCCGGAGCCGGTGCCGTTGCCGGGCGGCGGTACGGCCGCGTGCCGCAGACTCGCCGACCTGCCCGAAGGACCCGTGGAGCAGCCCGTCCTGGCCAAGAGGAGCCCCGCATGAGCGCGATCGAAACCCGGCCGGAGGCTCCCCTGCTGGTGGCCGACGGTCTGACCAAGACGTACCGGCTGCCGGGCGGCGAGCGTCTCACCGCCGCCGACCGGGTCTCCTTCACCGTGCCGCGCGGCGGTTCGCTCGGCGTCGTCGGCGAGTCCGGGTCGGGCAAGAGCACCGTGGCCCGGATGCTGGTCGGCCTGGTGCGGCCGGACGCCGGGACGGTCGCGGTGGACGGCCGGGACCGGGCGACGAGACCGCCGTCCTTCGGCAGGGCGGCGCACCGGCTGGCGCGGGCCCGCGAGATACAGATGGTGTTCCAGGACCCGTACATCTCCCTCGACCCCCGCCTGACGGCCCGCCACTGTCTGCGCACTTCCCTGCGTCTGCACGGCCGCGACGCCGGCGACGGTCGGATCGCCGCCCTTCTGGACCAGGTGGGACTGGGCGCCCGGGAGGCGGGGGCGCGTCCGCACGAACTGTCCGGCGGGCAGTGCCAGCGGCTGGCCATCGCCCGTGCCCTCGCCGTCGATCCGCGCGTCCTCGTGCTGGACGAGGCGGTCGCCGCGCTGGACGTGTCGATCCAGGCGCAGATCCTGCGGCTGCTGGACGAGATCCGGCGGGACACGGAGGTCGCCCTGGTCTTCGTCAGCCATGACCTGGCCGTGGTCCGGCACATCACCGAGGAGACGGTGGTGATGCGCCGGGGCACGGTCGTCGAGCAGGGCCCGACGAGCCGGGTCCTCGGTGCGCCCGAGGACCCGTACACCCGCCTCCTGCTGGCCTCCGTGCCGCGCCGGGGCTGGGATCCGGCCGACGCGGAACGGGCCAGGGCGGAGGCGGATGCCGCCTAGGCGCCTATGCGCCGTGCGCCTCCAGCGCCGCCCGCACGCCCGATTCGAGGGCGCCCTCGATCCAGGACGGCTTCACCGAGGTGTGGTCCCCGGCGAAGTACAGCGGCCCCTCGGGTGTGCGGATCGCCTCGAGCAGCTCCGTGTGCTGGCCGGGCAGCAGCACGGACGCCTCCCCGTACGCGTACGGATCCCGCAGCCAGCTCTGGGTGCGTCCGGCCCCGGTGTAGAAGACCTCGACGCGCTGGCCGTAGACCTGTTGCAGGCCGCGTAGCGCGTGCGGGTAGCGGGCGTCCTCGTCGAGGGAGTCCCAGCGGGAGGCGTCGTCGGCCCAGCTGTAGGAGGCCAGGACGACGCCGCCCTTGCTGCCCTCGACCGGGTGGGAGGGGTTGATCATGAAGCGGTTGGAGTTGTCGGAGACCGAGCCGCCGCCAATGATGTGCGCCGCCTCGGGCTGGTCGCGGGTGCCCCACCGGTTCGCGGCGTAGTGCGCCCGCTGGGCTTCGCTGATGTGCCCGTCCGGAACGGAGGGATGGACGCCGAGAAGACTCCCATCACCCGGCGCCTTCCCCTTGCGGTAGTCGTCGTAGAGGCCGGGCCGTACGGCATCCAGCTCCCGCTTCCAGTCGTCCTCGGTGAACTCCCACCAGCGCAGGCCGAATTCGAGCAGCACCTTGGTCGCGCTGTCGTAGTGCAGCTCGGCGACCGCACGCCGCTTCTTGTACGACATCAGCGGGCTGACCTGCACCTGCCGCAGCCCGGAGAAGGGCACCGTCACGATCGCCGCGTCACCGGTGAACTGCTCGCGCACGACCTTGCCGTCGCGCCCCTCGGAGACGGTGTCGATCCAGACGTGCGGGCCCTTGGCGTCGACATGGGAGGTGTCGTCGGCGCCGGGCCGGCCGGGGGCCCAGTACTCGATGTGGGTCGCGCGCCGGTCGAGGCGCAGGACGTCGGCGACCTGCTTGAGCAGCGCGTCCGGCAGGGTGGCCGTGCCGCCGACCAGCTCCCAGAACGCGGTGTCGGGGCTGATCAGGGACTGGCTGATGAAGCTGTGGATGAAGGAGAGCGGCAGCCGTGAGGTGAGGTTCTCCAGGGTGCCGATCAGATCGATGGTGCGCTCGTCGAAGCCCGCCTCCTCGGTCAGGAAGCGGTACATCGACCAGTCGCCGTACCTCTGCACGACCCGCGCCCAGCCCTTGACGCGCTCGGGCATCGGCTTGTCGACACGCTTGCCGTCCGGGCCGACGGTGCTGAACTCGTCGCGTACGGGGTCCAGGGCGCGGCGCAGGATGGTCGAGGAGGGGGTGTCCCAGTGCTCGCGCGGGACACCGAAGGAGCGGTTGATCGAGCGGGGTGCCTTCGCGTACTCGGAGCGGCGCACGCGGATGCCGTTGACGTGCAGCCAGGCGTTGTTGACGGGCTTGCCCGCGCCGTCGACGTCGACGAGGCGGAACGGGCGGCGCTTGACGCCGAGTTGTTCGATCAGGCTCATCACCAGGGGATGGCTGCCGGGGATGCGCATGGCGCCGGCCTCCGCGTACTGGGCCGGGTCGGCGAAGGCCTGGGCCGCCTGCTCGTGCCCTCCGGTGCGGAAGGTCTTGATCCGGCCGCCGACGCGGTTGCCGTTGGCCTCGACGAGGGTGACCTGGTGCCCGGCCCGCTTCAGCAGCCAGGCGGCGACCAGACCGGCGGGTCCGGCGCCGACGACCAGGATCTTTCTCCCGGTTTTGGTGCCGGTGCGGGGCAGCCCGGAGTCGAGGATCTTCCGGTACTTGGGGGCAAGGGGCCGGTCGTGGTCGTCGACCAGCAGCAGGGCGCGGGCGACGGCCAGGCAGGTGTCCCAGTCCGCGGTGGACTTCGGTCGCTGCGGGGCGAGTTGGGGTGCGGCGGTCGCGGCGGTGGGCGCCAGGGCGGCGACGGCGGCCGTCGCGGCCGATGCGGTCGTGAACCGCCGCCGGGACAGGGCGGTTGGGCGGGCCGGCACTCGGTGATTGTCCATGTGCCTTGCATACGGGTGAAGTTGGGCAGCTCGTGGCGCATCCGTCCGTTCATCACCTGAACGGGCAAGCGCATGATCGTCTTCCCGCGCCCGGGGCGCCTCCGCACGCCGGTTTGTAAAGCGCATATGACGAAACCGTTGACGGGAACAAGGCCCACTTTTATCTTCGTGTCCCCATCACGATCGGAATCACGAACTCCGTTCGAAATACCGGACGCCAGCAGGAACTTTTACGGACAGGGACGGTCTCATATGCCCCGGATGTCTCACCCGCCGCTCAGGAAACGCCGTAGATCACTGATCCTCTGCGTCCTCGCGGCCCTGCTCGCCCTGGTGGCGACGACGCAACCGGCGTCCGCGGCGGAAGGCCGCCCGTACACCAATCCGCTGAAGTCGTTCAAGGGCGCCGACCCCTGGCTCCAGTACCACGACGGCAACTACTACCTGATCACCACGACGTTCACCGGCATCCTCGGCATCCGCAAGTCACCGACGCTCGCGGGCCTCGCCACCGCGCCCAATGTGCAGGTGTATTCGGACACCACGGCGACCCGCAACACCAACATCTGGGCGCCGGAGATGCACCTGATCAACGGCCACTGGTACGTGTACTACTCGGCCGGCCAGGGCGGTGTCGCCTGCTGCGACTCCCAGCGCACCCATGTCCTGGAGAGCGCCGGCACCGATCCGATGGGGCCGTACACCTACAAGGGTTCGCTGACCGGGTCGAATCTCACGCCGGGCGGCTGGCTGATCGACGCGAGCGTGCTCCAGGCCAACAACAAGCTGTATCTGGTGGGCAGCGGGTTCATCAACGGCAGTACGCAGAGCCTGGTCATCGCCCCGATGAGCAACCCCTACACCCTCGCGAGCAGCAACTTCACGATCATCTCCAGCCCGACCCTGAGCTGGGAGACCTCCGGCGGCGCGGTCAACGAGGGCCCGGAGCCGCTCTATCACAACGGCCGCACCTTCCTGACCTACTCCGCGAGCTTCTGCGGGACCCCCGACTACAAGCTCGGCCAACTCGAACTGACCGGCTCCGAACCGCTCAACCCGGCCTCCTGGACCAAGAAGCAGACCCCGGTCTTCCAGCGCAGTGACGCGAACGGCGTCTACGGCCCCGGTCACAACGGCTTCTTCACCTCGCCCGACGGCACCGAGAACTGGATCGTCTACCACGCCAACTCCGCCTCCAACGGAGGCTGCGGCAACGGCCGCACCACCCGCGCCCAGAAGTTCACCTGGAACGCCGACGGCACCCCGAACTTCGGCACCCCTGTCGCCCTCGGCACCACCCTGCCCGGCCCGTCCGGCGAGACGGCCGCGACGCCGACGTCGTACACCCTGGTCAACCGCAACAGCGGCAAGTGCCTCGACGTGAACGGCGGCAGCACGGCCGACGGCACCAACATCTTCCAGTGGACCTGCAACGGCGGGACCAACCAGAAGTGGAAGCTGGAGGACCTCGGCGACGACACCAACCGGCTGGTCAACGTGGCCACCGGCAAGGTGATGGACACCGCCGAGTGCTCCGCCTCCGACGGCGCCGACATCCGGCAGTGGTCCTGGCTCAACAACAAGTGCCAGCGCTACCGCCTCGTCCTCACCGCGTCCGGCGACCACGTCCGGATCGTCAACGAGTCCACCGGCAAGGTCGCCGACGTCGCCGACTGCGGCACCGCGAACGGCGCCGACGTACGCCAGTGGACCTGGCTCAACAACAACTGCCAGCAGTGGCGCCTCGTCCCCACCACATGACCGGTAACTGGAGAACTCCCTTGAGACGCATAGCCGTACGGCTGCTGATGGCCGTCCTCGTCGGCCTCGCGGCCTGCCTCGCCGGGCCCGCCCCCGCCGCCCAGGCCGCAGTCCCCGCCTCCCCCGGCGTCACCTACACCAACCCGATCGCGGAGAAGCGGGCCGACCCGCACATCTTCAAACACACCGACGGCTACTACTACTTCACCGCGACCGTCCCCGAGTACGACCGCATCGTGCTGCGCCGCGCGACCACCATCCAGGGCCTGTCCACGGCCCCCGAGACCACCATCTGGACCAAGCACGCCAGCGGTGTGATGGGCGCGCACATCTGGGCGCCGGAGATCCACTTCATCGACGGCAAGTGGTACGTCTACTTCGCCGCCGGCGCCACCAACGACATCTGGGCGATCCGGATGTACGTCCTGGAGGGCACCGGCGCCAACCCGCTGACCGCGAGCTGGACGGAGAAGGGGCAGATCAAGACCCAGTGGGAGAGCTTCTCGCTGGACGCCACCACCTTCGTCGTCAACGGCGTGCGCTATCTGTCCTGGGCGCAGCGCGACCCGTCCGTGAACAACAACACGGACGTCTACCTCGCGAAGATGGCCAACCCCTGGACCATCACCGGCACTCCGGTGATGCTGTCGCGGCCCACCTACTCCTGGGAGACGGTCGGCTACAAGGTCAATGAAGGCCCGGCGGTGATCCAGCACGGCGGCAAGGTCTTCCTGACGTACTCCGCCAGCGCCACCGACAGCAACTACTGCCTCGGCATGCTGACCGCCTCCGCGAGCGCCGATCTGCTCAACACCGCGAACTGGAGCAAGAGTTCCACGCCGGTGTTCACCAGCAACGCGAGCACGAGCCAGTACGGGCCGGGCCACAACTCGTTCACCGTCTCCGAGGACGGCAAGAGCGACATCCTCGTCTACCACGACCGCAGCTACAAGGACATCACCGGCGACCCGCTCAACGACCCCAACCGCCGCACCCGCGTGCAGAAGCTGTACTGGAAGGCCGACGGCACCCCCGACTTCGGCATCCCGGTGGCCGACGGGGTCACGCCGCAGCGGTTGTCGTCGTACAACTTCGCGGACCGTTTCATCCGGCACTGGGAGTACCGGGCGCGTATCGAGGCCAATGTCTCGCCGCTCGCGGACTCGCAGTTCCGTACGGTCACGGGCCTCGCGGGCAGCGGCACGGTCTCGCTCGAGTCCACCAACTTCCCCGGCTACTACCTGCGGCACAAGAACTTCGAGGTGTGGCTGGAGAAGAACGACGGCTCGGCGACGTTCGCGTCGGACGCCAGCTTCTACAAGCGGGCCGGGCTCGCCGACTCGGCCGGGGTGTCGTACGAGTCGTACAACTACGCGGGGCGGTACGTCCGGCACTACGACTACCTGTTGGTCGTCCAGACGCCGAGCACGGCTACGGATCGGGCGGACGCCACGTTCTACGCGCAGTAAACCAGCAGGTCAGGCAGCATAGAGTCACTATACATGGCGTGTATACTCGCCATGTATAGTCGCGGCATGCCTTTTCCGATCAACAAGATGAAGAAACGTTGGGCCTGGTTGTGTGCCGCTGCCGTTCTGGTGGCGGCCGCTTCCTTGGTGGCCTTCACTCAGTACGTGCGCCTGGACACCACGTCGCCCAGCGAAGCCCGGGCACAGGCCACGTCCATCACCAAGGCCGCCCGCTCCGGCGGCGTCGACTGCGACACGGCCAAGTGCGTCGCGCTGACCTTCGACGCCGGGCCCAGCGAGCACTCCGCGCGGCTGCTCGACATCCTCAAGGAGGAGAAGGTCCCGGCGACCTTCTTCCTGCTCGGCAAGCGGCACATCGAGAAGTACCCGGAACTGGTCGAGCGGATGGCCGCCGAGGGCCATGAGGTGGCCAACCACACCTGGGACCACAAGAGACTCACGGAACTGGACGCCGACGAGATACGGGAGGAGATAGACCGGCCCAACGACGAGATAGAGCGCCTCATCGGACGGCGCCCCACGCTGATGCGTCCGCCGCAGGGCCGTACGAACGACACGGTGCACGACATCTGCCGCGAGCTGGGGATGTCGGAGGTCCTGTGGAGCGTGACCGCCAAGGACTACACGACCGATGACTCCGACCTCATCCGCCAGCGCGTCCTCGACCAGACCGAGCGGGACGGGATCATCCTGCTGCACGACCTCTACGACGGGACCGTGCCGGCGGTGCCCGGGATCATCGACGAGCTCAAGGAGCGGGGGTTCGTGTTCGTGACGGTGCCGCAGTTGCTCGCGCCGGGGAAGGCCGAGCCTGGGAAGGTGTACCGGTGAGGATCCGTCTCACCGGGTGAGGTGAAGGCGGTACGGAGAGCGGTGGATCATCGTCGGGCGCATCTCGTCCGGGGCGCGGTCCGGGTCGCGCTCATCGTGCCGTACACGCGGCGGGGCACGGTGGACGACCCCGGTCAGAAGACGACCGACCACCCCTCCCGCCCCGCCTGCTCCGCCGTGTACGAGACGCCGTCCACCTTGAGCTTGCCGGCGTCGAGGAGGCTGATCTCGCCGCCGTGGTTGCCGAGTTGGGCGCCGGTGGCGAGGGGCACGGTGAGGGTGGCTCCGGCGGCGAGCGGGCCTGTGGGGACGGCGGAGGCCTGGCCGAGGCGGTCCTGGATCTGCCAGCCGGTCAGGTCGACGGGGTCGGGTGAGGCGTTGAGCAGGGTGACGCTCTCGGCCTCGGGGGCCGGGCCGCGCGGGTTGACGAGGGCGGCGACGATACGGACGGGCCGGGTGCCGGGCACCGGGCGGGAGCCGTCGACGTCCTCGATGGTGTGGCCGGTGACGTCGTCCGTCTTCCAGGACTGGCTCTGGAAGGCGAGGAAGACGGCGACCCAGCGATCCTGCGCCGGGAAGTGGATCAGCAGTCCGCCGTCCTGCCAGACGCCGTCGGAGTCGCGGAAGCGGCCGCTGTTGCCCTGGTTCATATGGATGTCGTGGACGCCGTTGCCCGGCAGGAAGCCGAAGATCTTGTCCTTCGTCCTGGCCTCGGGCCCCCAGCGCTCGCCGAACAGATACAGCCGGGCGTCCTGGTCGGCGACCGCGCGGCGCACGGAGTGGTCGAGGAGGTCGGCGAGGTCGTTGTCGGGGCCTTCGAGGTCCGGGGGCAGCTTCCGCATCAGGGCCGGGTCGAAGAGGTTGCCGCGCACGAAGTCGAGGTTCGGGCCGCCGGGGCCGGGCGGCAGGGTGTTCCAGCCGCTCGCCAGTCCCGCGAGGCGGGCCGTGATCGGGTGCCGGAAGTCCTCGCTGACGAAGTACAGCAGCTCGGACGGCTGCTGCTGGGAGAGGACGTTGACGGCGGCTCGGTAGGCCGTGCCCTGATCGTCGGTGACATGGATCTGGTAGTGCGGCGAGTCGCCGCCGCCCTCGCGCCGGGTGTCGACGGCCCGTCCGATGAGCACGCCGTAGGTCTTCAGTGGCATGACGATCAACTCCCCCTGGAGGCGGTCGGATTGCCCGCTCTTGGGAGGAAGGGTAGGGCGGTGGGGGCGCCGTCCGGAGGCGAGTTCACCTCACGTACGTCTGCCCGCCGACAGCCGGTCGGCCCACTTTGCCCATCCCGTATACGCCGCCCGCTCCCGCCGATGACCAGCACTGTTTCCGCGGAACCGTTCCGTAAGATCGCTCCCGTGGCGAACTTCCTCCTCCAGCGCACGGTCCCGCTCCCCCTCCCCGAGGCGTGGCGCCGCCTGACGGAGTGGCCCCGCCATGCCGATGTCGTCCCCCTGACCCACGTCCGCGTCACCACCCCGGAACCGACCCACGTGGGCACCCGTTTCGTCGCCCGCTCCGGCGTCGGCCCGCTCGCCTTCGACGACCCGATGGAGGTGACGGTGTGGCAGCCGCCGGGGGACGACGACACGCCTGGCCTGTGCCGGTTGGAGAAGCGGGGCCGGGCGATCCGGGGCTGGGCCGAGATCGAGGTGCTTCCCGGGCCGGGCGGGCGGGCGCGGGTGGTGTGGCGGGAGGAGTTGCAGGTGCGGTTCGTGCCGGGGGTCTTGGACAGGGCGGTGGGACGGGTGGGCCGGTATGTGTTCGGGCGGGCGGTGAACCGGCTGCTGCGCATGGCCTGACGCGAGGCGATGTCAGTGCTCTTTCGTAGGGTGGCGGCGATCTGACGGATCTCGCATGGGGAGGGCGAAGCCATGGGCGCCAGTGGCTGGCAGTACGTCACCGCGTACAAGGGCGATGTCGAGGAGTCCTTGGCCGCACTGCACGAGGAGGTGTTCGCGGAGCTCTACGGCAACGACGAGGAGTACGCGTCGATCGAGGAACTGTGGGCGGACGAGGAGTTCATGGAGGAGGAGGGCACCCATTCGATCCTGGACATCCAGCGGGTCGTTCACACGACGGCCGCCCCGTCGGAGTACGTCGCCGAGGACCACGGGACGCTGCGGCCCCTGCCGGACCATCGGATCGCGCACCACTTCGGCAGCGACCGGCCCACGCTCGAAGGATTCCAGGAACTGCTCGACGCGTCGTACACGGCACTGCGCACGCGCCCACCGCACGAGCGGGGGCACACGCTCCTCGACGAGTGCCTGATGCGGTGGACCGGTGTGTTCGTCGTCCTGTACACCGGTGAGGATCCGAGCCACTTGGGGATCTTCGGGTACTCGGGCGACTGACCGGACGACGGCGAGGGAAGCGGGGGCAGTGGACGTGACACCCGATGAGGTCGAGGCGCTGGCGGAGGACGGGCTGCGGTGGCTGTCGGCCGTCGCACGGGACGCCGGGGACGGCGGTCTCGGCTGGCCCGTCAGGCCCTCCGACGACGAGTTGGACCCCATGCTCTACAACGGCACGGCCGGAGTGGTCCCGGTCCTCCTGGAGGCCTGGCGGCACTTCGGCGACGACTCCTACGCGGACATCGCCGTGCGCGCGGCCCGCGGCCTGGCGGCGTCGGTCGAGAGCTGGGACGACGACTCCCTGTACTTCGGCCGCACCGGAATGGCCCTCGCGCTGCGTGCCGTCCACGACGACCTGGGCGACACCGCCGCGGGGGCCGCCGCGGACCGGGCCCTTGAGCTGGTACGGGCTGCCCGCGGCGAAGCCGCTGATGGATGCGGCGACGGGACCCGGTGGGGCGAGCTGTTCGAGCTGATGGGCGGCAACGCCGGCATCGGTCTCGGCGCGCTCCTGGCAGGGGACGACGAACTCGCCGTACGGGCGGTGGAGCCCTACGTCCGCACGGCCGAGCCGACCGCGGCGGGCGTGCTGTGGCAGCACCGGCCCGGTGTGGAAGCGCGTATGCACCACATCTCGCACGGCACGCTCGGCATCGTGTACGGGCTGGCCGCGGTCGGCCACGCGACCGGTCGCACCGACCTCGTCGACCTCGCGCTGGCCGGTGCCGCGGACGTCCTGTCCCGCGACGAGGCGGGGCCCGAGGGCTTCCTCGTCCCCCACTCCGACCCGCCGTACCACTCGGGGAGGACGGAACGGTACAACTACGGCTGGTGCCACGGCCCCACCGGTGACGCCCAGGTCTTCCGTCTGCTGCGGGACCTGACGGCCGACCCCGCCTGGCCGGCCCTCGCCGACCGCTGCTGGCACAGCGTCACGCGCTCCGGCCTGCCGAACCGGCTGCGCCCGGGCTTCTGGGACAACAACGGCCGCTGCTGCGGCACGGCGGGCGTCCTTGCCCTGGCCTGCGACCGGATCGCCGAGCAGGGCGACTCCCCCGAGTTCGCCGGGGTCCTCGTCGCCGACATCGCCGCCCACGCCGTCCGCGACGGCGCGGGCGTCCGCTGGTCCAACGTCGAGCACCGCGACGACCCGAGCACTCTGGAACCGCAGACCGGGTGGGCCATGGGCAACGCGGGAATCGTGCGCGAACTCCTGCGCCACGTGCGGATCAGCCGCGGCGGCGATCCCGCCTACGCCTTCGCCTGGCCCGACCAGCCGGTACCGCGGTCTCAGGCCACCGACCCGATCCGCCCGGCCGGCGAGGAGGTGGACGTGACGTCGTGATGGATCGGCGTGTGCGCGCCGGTCAGTGACAGCCCGCTGCCGCCCCGCCGGGCCGCGACGATCTCCGCGGCGATCGACAGGGCCGTCTCCTCGGGCGTACGGGCGCCGAGGTCCAGGCCGATCGGGGAGCGCAGCCGGGCCAGCTCCAGCTCGGTGACGCCGACCTGCCGGAGCCGCTCGTTGCGCTCCAGGTGGGTGCGGCGGGAGCCCATCGCGCCGACGTAGGCCACCGGCAGCCGCAGCGCCAGTTTCAGCAGGGGGACGTCGAACTTGGCGTCGTGGGTGAGCACGCACAGGACCGTCCGCGCGTCCACCTCCGTGCGCTCCAGGTATGTGTGCGGCCACTCGACGACGATCTCGTCGGCGTCCGGGAAGCGGGTCCTCGTCGCGAAGACGGGGCGGGCGTCGCACACGGTCACGTGGTAGTTCAGGAACTTGCCGGTCCGCACCAGCGCCGACGCGAAGTCGATCGCGCCGAAGACGATCATCCGGGGCGGCGGGACCGAGGACTCGACCAGCACGGTCAGCGGGGCTCCGCAGCGCGATCCCTGTTCGCCGATCTCCAGGGTGCCGGTGCGGCCCGCGTCCAGGAAGGCGCCCGCCTCCGCGGCGACCGTGCGGTCCAGTTCGGGGTGGCCGCCGTAGCCGCCGTCGTAGGTGCCGTCGGGGCGGACCAGCAGGGCGCGGCCCATCAGGTCGGCGGGGCCGGACACGATCCGGGCCACCGCCGACGCCTCGCCGGCCGCCGCCGCGGCCAGCGCTGCCGTCACCACCGGCCGGGCCGGGTCCTGCGCCCGTACCGGGGTGACCAGGATGTCGATGATGCCGCCGCACGTCAGGCCGACGGCGAAGGCGTCCTCGTCGCTGTAGCCGAAGCGCTCCAGGACCGTCTCGCCGTCCTGAAGCGCCTGTTGGCACAGTTCGTAGACCGCGCCCTCCACACAGCCGCCGGAGACCGAGCCGATCGCCGTGCCGTCGGCGTCCACCGCGAGCGCGGCGCCGGGCTGGCGGGGTGCGCTGCCGCCGACGGCCACCACGGTGGCCACGGCGAAGTCGCGTCCCTGCTCGACCCACCGGTGCAGCTCTTCGGCGATGTCCAGCATCTGTCGGTCTCCTTAAAGCGGTTGTGTGGAGGGCGGGTACCAGCACACCTGCTAGTGCACGCCCATCCAGCTCTCAATGGGATTGAGGGCGAAATAGACGATGAAGATGCCTGTCAGGGCCCACATGAACGCCCCGATCTCCCTCGCCTTGCCCTGAGCGATCTTGATGGCCACGTACGAGATGACGCCGGCGGCGACACCGGCCGTGATCGAGTAGGTGAACGGCATGATGACGACCGTGAGGAACACCGGGATCGCGGTGGCCCGGTCGGCCCAGTCCACATGGCGGGCGTTCATCATCATCATGGCGCCGATGACCACCAGGGCCGCCGCGGCGACCTCGCCCGGCACGATCGCCGTCAGCGGGGTGAAGAAGAGACAGGCCGCGAAGAACAGTCCGGTGACGACGGAGGACAGGCCCGTACGGGCGCCCTCGCCGACGCCGGTCGCCGACTCGACGAACACCGTCTGGCCCGAAGCGCCGGCCACGCCGCCGATCGCACCGCCCGCACCGTCGATGAACAGCGCCTTGGACAGGCCCGGCATCCGGCCCTTGTCGTCGGCGAGCTTGGCCTCGGTGCCGACGCCGATGATGGTGGCCATCGCGTCGAAGAACCCGGCGAGCACCAGCGTGAACACGATCATGCCGACCGTCATCGCGCCGACCTCGCCCCAGCCGCCGAACTCGACATCCCCGAAGATCGAGAAGTCGGGCATGGACACCGCGCTGCCGTGCAGTTCGGGAGCGCCGCTGGCCCACTGCTTGGGGTCGATGACGTCGAGTGCGTTGAGGGTGACGGCGATCACGGTGCCGCCGACGATGCCGATCAGGATCGCGCCGGGGATGCCGCGCGCCTGGAGCATGAAGATCGCGAGCAGGGTGATGGCGAAGAGCAGCACCGGCCAGCCGGCCAGCTCGCCCGCGGGGCCGAGGGTGACGGGGGTCGCCTTGCCCTGGTGCACGAAGCCGGCCTTCACCAGGCCGATCAGCGCGACGAACAGGCCGATGCCCATGGTGATGGCGTGCTTCAGCGCCAGCGGGATCGCGTTCATGATCATCTCGCGCAGGCCGGTGACGACCAGCAGCATGATGACCACGCCGTACATCACGCACATACCCATGGCCTGCGGCCAGGTCATCTGCGGGGCGACCTGCGAGGCGAGGACGCCGGAGACGGAGAGGCCGGCGGCGAGGGCGAGCGGCACCTTGCCGAAGAAGCCCATCAGGAGTGTGGTGAAGGCCGCCGCGAACGCGGTCGCGGTGATCAGCGCCTTCTGGGCGAGGGTGTCGCCCGCCGCGTCCTTGCCGGACAGGATGAGCGGGTTGAGCAGGAGGATGTACGCCATCGCCATGAAGGTGGTGACGCCGCCGCGCACCTCGCGCGCGACCGTGGATTCTCTCTTGGTTATGTGAAAGTACCGGTCGAGCCAGGACCTGCCGGCCGGGACGCGGGTGCCTTCTCCCGCGTCTTCGGCTGTGGTCGCCGGCTCCAGTGACTGCTGGGTCATGTGGGCCTACTCCCAAGGTTCAAAGGGGCACCCGCCAAGCCGCCCTGACGGCTACGGGATTTGGGAAGGTGCTTCGGCCGCACGACCCGGGGGACGGCCCGAGACGAACGAACAGGATCTGTGGTGCGGGTACTTGCGTGTCCCCGACCCGCCGCGAGCGGTGCGGCATGTCGAGTACTCCGGGCGGTGCGACGGAGTGTGTGACGTTCCCACACACCGCCCGGAGGGCCTTTCGGGGTGCCGCTACGCCATGCCGGTGAGGTGTTCCGGCCGTACCGGCGTGCGGTTGAGCTCCAGCCCGGTCGCGCTCCGGATCGCCGCGAGGACGGCCGGGGTCGAGGACAGGGTGGGTGCCTCGCCGATGCCACGGAGCCCGTACGGCGCGTGGTCGTCGGCGAGTTCGAGCACGTCGACCGGGATGATCGGCGTGTCGAGAATCGTGGGGAGCAGATAGTCCGTGAAGGAGGGGTTCCTGACCTTCGCGGTCTTGGGGTCGACGATGATCTCCTCCATCACCGCGATGCCCATGCCCTGGAGGGTGCCGCCCTGGATCTGGCCGAGGACGGACAGCGGGTTGAGCGCCTTGCCGACGTCCTGGGCGCAGGCCAGTTCGATGACCTTGACCAGTCCGAGTTCGGTGTCGACCTCGACGACGGCGCGGTGCGCGGCGAAGGAGTACTGGACGTGTCCGTTGCCCTGCCCGGTGCG
Organism: Streptomyces lanatus; assembly: GCF_014655715.1. GTDB lineage: Bacteria > Actinomycetota > Actinomycetes > Streptomycetales > Streptomycetaceae > Streptomyces > Streptomyces lanatus. Next base: position 825,369 of record NZ_BNBM01000001.1, read on the forward strand.
CAGGTCGAAGGCCTCGGTCGGACGGTGCCGCCACTCGGCCTCGATCTCGACGACCTCGCCCTCCAGTACGTCGACCAGGTCACCGAGGACCTCGCCGCCGTCGGTGACGACCTTGCCGCCCTCCAGGAGCAGTTCGGCGGTGGCCCAGGCGGGGTGGTAGGAGCCGAACTTGCGGCGCCCGATCTCCAGCACCTTCTCCCGGACCAGCTCGCAGGAGTTCTTGACGGCGCCGCCGGTGACGTACGTCTGCCGGGAGGCCGAGGTCGAACCCGCCGAACCCACCTGCGTGTCCGCCGGGTGGATCGTCACCTGGGTGACGCCCAGCTCGGTGCGGGCGATCTGCGCGTGGACGGTGACGCCGCCCTGGCCGACCTCCGCCATCGCGGTGTGCACGGTGGCGACGGGCTCGCCGCCGATGACCTCCATGCGCACCTTGGCGGTGGAGTAGTCGTCGAAGCCCTCGGAGAAGCCGACGTTCTTGATGCCGACCGCGTAGCCGATGCCGCGTACGACGCCTTCACCGTGCGTGGTGTTGGACAGACCGCCCGGCAGCTGCCGTACGTCCGCGCCCTCGCTGGACTCCCACTGGCGCTCGGGCGGCAGCGGCATCGCCTTGACGCGGCGCAGGAGTTCGGCGACCGGCGCCGGGGAGTCGACCGGCTGCCCGGTCGGCATGATGGTGCCCTGCTCCATGGCGTTGAGCTGCCGCAGCTCCACCGGGTCCATGCCCAGCTTCTCCGCCAGCTTGTCCATCTGCGCCTCGTAGGCGAAGCACGCCTGGACCGCGCCGAAGCCGCGCATGGCGCCGCAGGGCGGGTTGTTGGTGTAGAGGGCGATGGCCTCGATGTCGACGTCCTCGACCACGTACGGGCCGATGCTGAGCGAGGAGGCGTTGCCGACGACCGCCGGGGAGGCGGAGGCGTACGCGCCGCCGTCGAGCACGATCCGGCACTTGACGTGGGTCAGCTTGCCGTCGCTCGTGGCGCCGTGCTCGTAGTAGAGCTTGGCCGGGTGGCGGTGGACGTGCCCGAAGAAGGACTCGAACCGGTTGTAGACGATCTTGACCGGCTTACCGGTCCGCATCGCCAGCAGACAGGCGTGGATCTGCATCGACAGGTCCTCGCGGCCACCGAAGGCACCGCCGACGCCGGCCAGCGTCATCCGGACCTTGCTCTCGGGCAGGCCGAGGACCGGGGCGATCTGCTTGAGGTCGCTGTGCAGCCACTGGGTGGCGATGTACAGGTGGACGCCGCCGTCCTCGTCCGGCACGGCGAGGCCGGACTCCGGGCCGAGGAAGGCCTGGTCCTGCATGCCGAAGGTGTACTCGCCCTTGACGATCACGTCGGCCCGCTCGGCGGCCTCGGCGGCGTCGCCGCGGAGGATCGGCTGGCGGTGGACGATGTTCGGGTGCGGGACATGACCGGAGTGGTGGTCGTCGCGGCCCTCGTGGACGAGGATCGCGTCCGGGGCGGTCGCGGAGGCCTCGTCGGTGATGACGGGCAGCTCGCGGTAGTCGACCTTGATCTTCGCCGCGGCACGACGGGCCGTCTCCGGGTGGTCGGCGGCGACGATGGCGACCGGCTCACCGTGGTGGCGGACCTTGCCGTGCGCCAGGACGGGGGTGTCCTGGATCTCCAGGCCGTAGTTCTTCACATCGGTCGGCAGGTCGTCGTACGTCATGACGGCGTAGACACCCGCCATGGCGAGCGCCTCGCTGGTGTCGATGGACACGATCTCGGCGTGCGCGACGGTGGACCGGAGGATCTGCCCCCAGAGCATGTCCTCGTGCCACATGTCGGACGAGTACGCGAACTCGCCGGTGACCTTGAGGGTGCCGTCCGGGCGGAGCGTGGACTCGCCGATGCCGCCCTTGGTCTGGGACCCCTGGGTGATCTTCGTGGGAGCGCCGTTGGTGGGCATGCTGCTCAGACCGCCTCTGACTGCCGGGCGGCCGCGAGGCGGACCGCGTCCATGATCTTCTCGTAGCCGGTGCAGCGGCACAGATTGCCCGACAGTGCCTCGCGGATGTCCGCGTCGCTCGGGTTCGGGTTGCGCTCCAGCATCTCGTCGGCGGCGACCAGCAGACCGGGCGTGCAGAATCCGCACTGAACGGCGCCGGCGTCTATGAACGCCTGCTGGACGGGGGAGAGCTCGGTGCCCTCACCGGTCTGCGAGTCCTGCCCCTTGGCCGCCCACTGCTGAGCATCCTGAAGCGACGTACCGCAAGCACCGCTCGCACAACCACCGTGCTCGGCACGCTGCTTGGCGAAGTCCGCGAGCCCCTCGACGGTGACGACCTCACGGCCCTCGACCTGCCCGGCAGCGACGAGACACGAACACACCGGCACCCCGTCGAGCCGGACGGTGCAGGACCCGCACTCGCCCTGCTCACAGGCGTTTTTCGAGCCGGGAAGCCCCATCCGCTCCCTGAGCACGTACAGCAGGGACTCGCCCTCCCACACGTCGTCGGCTTCCTGCGGACGTCCGTTGACAGTGAAGTTGACACGCATTACGCGGCTCCCTCCGTGAGGCGGCGGTCGCCGCGGTACGACTCCCAGGTCCAGGTCAGCGTGCGGCGCGCCATGACGCCGACCGCGTGCCGGCGGTAGCTCGCCGTGCCCCGGACGTCGTCGATCGGGTTGCAGGCGCCCGAGCACAGCTCGGCGAACTGCTTGGCGACCGACGGGGTGATGATCTTGCCGTTGTCCCAGAAGCCGCCCTCTTCGAGCGCCGCGTTCAGGAACTCCTCGGCGGCCTTGGCCCGCACGGGCGTAGGAGCGGCGGAACCGATCCCGGTCCGCACGGTCCGCGTCTCCGGGTGCAGCGCGAGCCCGAAGGCGCACACGGCGATGACCATGGCGTTCCTGGTCCCCACCTTGGAGTACTGCTGCGGCCCGTCGGCCTTCTTGATGTGGACGGCCCGGATCAGCTCATCGGCGGCCAGCGCGTTGCGCTTCACGCCGGTGTAGAACTCGTCGATCGGGATACGGCGGCTGCCGCGCACCGACTCGACCTCGACCTCGGCGCCGGCCGCGAGGAGCGCGGGGTGGGCGTCACCGGCCGGGGAGGCGGTGCCGAGGTTGCCGCCGACGCCGCCGCGGTTGCGGATCTGCGGGGAGGCGACCGTGTGCGAGGCCAGGGCGAGGCCCGGCAGCTCGGCGCGCAGGCTCTCCATGATCTCGCTGTACGGCACCGAGGCGCCGAGCCGCACGCTCTCCTCGCCGACCTCCCACTCGTAGAGGTCGCCGATGCGGTTCAGGTCGAGCAGGTACTCGGGCCGACGGTGGTCGAAGTTGATCTCGACCATCACATCGGTGCCACCCGCAATCGGCACAGCGGTGGGGTGCTCGGCCTTCGCGGCGAGCGCCTCCTCCCAGCTGGCGGGGCGAAGGAAGTCCATGACCGGCTCTCTTCTTCGTCTCGTGGGTCGTACGGTTTGAGCCAGATCAGGTGCGGCGAGCCCGGCTCGTTCATGTGCTGTTAACGCGCATTGACGTCAGTACACCGCCCTGTGCTCCACCGGGGTCAGTCACGGAAACCATGAAGGAGTTGGCTGGCCAGGGTGGGCATCTTGTAGATTCGTATGAACGGAGGTCACCAGTAACCTCCACCTCATTCTCCGGAAACACCGGGCACAACCCTGTGACCTGGGACACCGTCCGAAAGACGACGAGCACCGCACCCGGCGTCGCTCATCGCCCGCGGCGCGGGCCGCGCCCGGCACACCCTTCAAGATTCATCGTAGATTTCGAGACAAAGAACGGCGGCGACGAGAATGCGGCTGCGCGCACTGCTGGAAACCGACGCGCTGGGCCTCAAGCTGCTCGGCGGCGAGGACGAGCTGGACCGCACCGTGCGCGGTGTGATGACCACCGACCTGCGCGACCCCAGCCGCTACCTCTCGGGCGGCGAGCTGGTGCTGACAGGACTGGCCTGGCGTCGGAACGCCGCGGACTCGGACCCTTTCGTGCGCCTCCTGGTGCAGTCCGGCGTCGTGGCCCTGGCGGCCGGTGAGGCCGAGCTGGGCGACATCCCCGACGACCTGGTCGTGGCCTGCGCCCGGCACCGTCTCCCCCTCTTCGCCGTGCACGAGTCGGTGGCCTTCGCGACGGTCACCGAGCATGTCGTACGGCAGGTCAGCGGCGAGCGCGCCGGGGATCTGGCGGCCGTCGTGGACCGGCACCGCAGGATGATGACCTCGGGCCCGGCGGGCGGCGGCCCGGACGTGGTCCTGGACCTCCTCGGCTCGGACCTGGACCTGCGGGCATGGGTGCTGTCACCGGCGGGCCGGCTCATCGCGGGCTCCGAGGTCGGGGGCCCCGTCCTGCCGGCCGAGCTGTGCGCGAGGCTGGCGGCGGAGCATCTGACGGCCGCCCGCACGGGCCGCCGGGGCCCGCACCGCATCACCCTCGGCGCCGCCACCTACTCGCTCTTCCCCATCCGCAGCAGCAGCGGCCGCACCGCGCAGGGCGCGCGGGACGTGCGCGAGACGCTGCTGTCGGACTGGCTGCTGGCCGTGGAGGCGGACGCCGGTGACTGGCCCGAGGAGCGGCTGGACCTCCTCCAGGGCGTCACCCAGCTGATCGCGGTCGAACGGGACCGCCGGGACGCGGCGCGCACGGTCCGCCGCCGTCTCGCCCAGGAGGTCCTGGAGCTGGTCCAGACGGGCGCGGCCCCCGCCGAGATCGCGGCGCGCCTCCGGGTGGCCGCGCCGGTGCTGCTGCCCGGCCTCGGGGCGGCACCGCACTGGCAGGTGGTGGTCGCGCGGGCCGAGTGGGAGGACACGGACATCGAGGCGGGTCCGATCGCCCAGTCCCTCCTGGAGGAGATCCTGGTGGACCCGCTGGCCACGGGCCCGGAGCCGTCCGACCGCATCGCGGTGGCCCACACGGGCGACGAGGCCATCGCTCTCGTCCCCCTCCCCGCGGTCTCCTCGGAGCACGACGGCTCGGAGACCGGCATCCTCGCCGACGCGCTCCTGGAGTCGGTCCGCGCCCCGCTCTCCGCGGGCCTGGACGGCGACGGCCGGGTCACGCTGGGCGTCAGCGCGGCGGTGCACTCGGCGGAGGGCCTGCGCGGCGCCCTGGAGGAGGCGCGGCACGCCCGCCGGGTGGCGGCGGCACGGCCGGGGCGGGTCTGCGCGGCGGGCCACCAGGAACTGGCCTCGCACGTCCTCCTGCTTCCGTTCGTCCCGGACGACGTGCGCCGCGCATTCACCGCGCGATTGCTGGACCCGCTCCGTGACTACGACCGCCGCCACCGCGCGGAACTGATCCCGACCCTCGAAGCCTTCCTCGACTGCGACGGCTCCTGGACCCGCTGCGCGACCCGTCTCCACCTGCACGTCAACACACTGCGCTACCGCGTGGGCAGGATCGAGCAGTTGACGAGTCGGGACCTCTCCCGGCTGGAGGACAAGCTGGATTTCTTCTTGGCATTGCGGATGAGTTGAGATGTGGTGAGGGCTCGTGGTGATGGCACCAAGTGCCGTCACTGTCCCACGACTTTGTGAAATCCTTCACCCACCCTCTTGGCCGAGCGCGGAGATTCGTGCTGAGATGCCGCCACCACTCAACAGCTCGATGGTGTGCTCGGGGAGGGCGAGGTGGCGTATACCGCCATGTCTGGTAACGGAACGACCGCCGGTGACGATCCACTCCAGACCGCGGTATGGCGGCTGCGTTCACGCGCCTGCTGGGCGGACGCGGCGGCCCTGCTGCAGCCGGTGACCGCGTCGGCCTCGCTCCAGCGGGCGTCGCTGCTGGTGGAGCGCTGTCTCTACACCGAGCAGGGCTGGGAGGAGGCGGAGGACGCGCTCCGCACCGCCGAGGCGCTCGCGCACAGTGACGACGAACGGGGCGCTGCCGCTTGTGAACGCGGGCAACTTGCGTACGCGGCGACGCTGCACGGAGTGCGCGACCGGGCGGACGAGGCGCGGGCCGCGCTGGGGCGGGCGGCGGCGCTGATCGCGCCGGGGGCGGCGGGGCGGGCGCTCCTGGACTTCCGCCGGGGGTTGCTCGCGGAGAACCTGGCCCGCTCCCCCCAGGCTGCACGAGCGGCCTATCGCCGGGCCCATGCGGGTGCGACGGCCCATGCCGACCCGCTGCTCCTGTCCTTCACCTGGCGTCACCTCGCCGGGCTGGCCCTGCGGGACGGCGAGTTGGCGGAGGCGCGGCACGGGTTCGCGGAGTCGCTCCGCATCCGGGAGGAGCTGGGCTATCTGGTGGGCACTGCCCCCGCCCTGGCGTCCCTGGCCGACGCGGAGACGGAACCGGAGGCGGCCCGCCTCCGCGAGGAGGCCCGCCGCCTGTTCCGCCTCCTGGGCGGCGTGCCCACGTGGCTCTCCCACCAGCTGACTCCGCCTCCGCCGGCAGCGGCCTGACCCGAAGAGCCTTTTTCGCCCCCGCAGACCCCGCTCCTCAAACGCCGGAGGGGCTGAACTACCCAGCCCGTCCGGCGTTTGAGGACGAGGCCCGTTCAGGGCCGAAGCGGGGGTCCGGGGGCGGCAGCCCCCGGGGACGGGACGGGTAGGGGCGGCGGGGGCGAAAAACCCTCCCCGCCGAACTCACCGCGCGCCCGCGAAATGCTCCCCCACCAACGCCCCCACCACATCCAAATCCCTGGCGATCAACGCATCCAGCAGCGCATTGTGCTCCGCCGCGTCCGCGATCAGATCCGCATGCCCCCGCCCCGAAGCCCCCCGCACCGGACTCACCAACGGCCACTGCGCCCGCCGATGAAGATCGTCGGCGATCTGGACCAACTGCTCGTTCCCACACAGCGACAGCACAGCCCGATGGAACGTACGGTCCGACTCCGCGTACGTCGCCCGGCACCCCGTCGACGCCGCCCGCACCGTCGCCTCGGCCAACGGCCGCAGTTCCGCCCACCGTTCACCGGAAACCGTACGCGCGAGCCGTAGCATCACCGGCACCTCGATCAGCGCCCGGACCTCGGCCAGCTCCCCCAGCTCCCGAGCCCCCCGCTCGACGACCCGGAACCCACGATTGGGCACCACCTCGACGGCACCCTCCAGCGCGAGCTGCTGCATGGCCTCACGCACAGGCGTGGCGGAAACGCCGAACCGATCCCCCAGAACAGGCGCGGAGTACACGGCCCCGGGCGTCAGCTCACCGGTCACCAGCGCCGTCCGCAGGGCGTCGAGGATCTGCCCCCGCACCGAGGCCCGCTGCACCAGCGCACGCGGCCGAGGGATGGGTGCCTCATTGTGCGTATGCTCACCACGCGCCGTAGGCGCGGCTTCCTCCCGAGTGAGCCCCACGCCTCCGGTACGCCCCTGCGCCGGCACCCGAGGGGCATCCGGACGAATCTCAGGACGCGACGAGGCTTCCCAGCCGCCCTCCGAGCCGTCCTCCGGATTCCCCGTCATCGCGGAGCCCTGCGCTCCTTGCTCCACGGGTCCTCCTCCGGACGTGTCGGTACTTGGGGCCATTACGGCGGGTTGTTACTCACCCGTCAAGCACCATAGGCGCAGAACGCGACAGTTCAAACCGCAGCGATCTTGGGTAAGGTAAGGCTTACCTTTGAAGCCTCCCGGATCGGCGGTCACCATGCCCGTGCCCCCTTCGGCCCTCGCAGACGCCTACACCCGTCTCATCAAGGCCTTCCCGGGGCTCGACATCATCCAGCCACCTACCCACGAGCAGCTGCCGAGGCACGGCGACTGGATCTCCGCCGAGGATCTCGCGGCCGGCGGCACCCGCCTCGACACCTTCCTGGCCTGGGACGACGCACAGGTGCGGCGCGACTACGGACAGCCCGCCCGCCCCGACGTCGTCGCCAGCTTCGGCCTGCACCGCTACGCCTGGCCCGCCTGTCTGCTGATCACCGTGCCGTGGTTCCTGCTCCGCCGCGTCCCCCGCTTTCCCGTGACGCATGTCTCGTACGACCGCATGGCCCCCGGACTCGCGATAGGCCGCCTGGCGGTGCGCCCGACGACCTTCGCCTGCCTCCCGGACGACCCGGCGGCCATCCTGCCCGGCGCCCGCGTCGTCCCCGACGAGGAGGCCCTGCGCGCCGAGGTGCGCACCGCCGTCGCCGAGCACCTCGAACCCGTACTCGCCGGCTTCGGGCCGCGTATGCGGCGACGGGGCCGTGCGCTGTGGGGCATGGCGACCGACGAGCTCGTCGAGGGGCTCTGGTACGTCGCCCACCTGCTCGGAGAGGGCGACGGCGAGCAGGACCGCGCACGCCGGGAACTGGAGCTGCTCCTGCCGGGCGCCACACAGCCGTATGTCGGCTCGGCCGCCTTTCGTGAGCTGACCGGCCCCGCCGGTGAGTCGCTGCCCACCCGGGACCGGGCGAGCTGCTGCATGTTCTACACGGTGCGCCCCGCGGACACCTGCGCCACCTGCCCGCGCACCTGCGACGCGGACCGCGTCAACAAGCTGCTCGCCGCCGCCGGTTGACGCACCCTCAGGTATGGCCGTAATCCGCCGTGCCGTAAGATCACTCGTGAGCGCGACACCCGTTACGGTTACAGGCGTTTCACAAATTCCTCACTTCGCGCAGGAACTTTCCGTGGAACCACCCGCACGGGTAGTGTTGCTCGAACTCAACTCCCGCCCCTCAAGCGGCAGTTCGAGCAGAACGCCGCCTTGGGCATCCCCTTGCACTTCCTTGGCGGCCTCTTGCCCCGAAAACCCCTGAGGGCCAGTGGGATTGGGCCACTATGGCGGGCGTTACGCCCTATCCCAATGCAAGGGACCCCAGATGAGATTGACCGACATATCGCTGAACTGGCTGCTTCCGGGCGCCGTCCTGCTCCTGGGCCTGCTGGTGGCGATAGCGGTGCTCCGGCGCGGGAAGGCCACCACAGGGAAGGACGCGGGCGCCGACGACTCGTGGGAGCGCAGCGAGGAGCGCCGTAGGCGCAAGGAGGCCATATATGGAACCGCCTCCTATGTGCTGCTGTTCTGCTGTGCGGCCGTGGCCGCCGCGCTCTCCTTCCACGGTCTGGTCGGCTTCGGCGAACAGAACCTCGGCCTCCACAACGGCTGGCAGTACCTCGTCCCGTTCGGTCTGGACGGTGCCGCGATGTTCTGCTCCGTCCTCGCGGTGCGCGAGGCCAGCCACGGTGACGCGGCCCTCGGCTCCCGGATACTCGTGTGGACGTTCGCGGCCGCTGCCGCATGGTTCAACTGGGTGCACGCGCCCCGGGGTCTCGGTCATGACGGCGCCCCGCACTTCTTCGCCGGCATGTCCCTCTCCGCGGCCGTGCTGTTCGACCGGGCCCTGAAGCAGACCCGCCGGGCCGCCCTGCGCGAGCAGGGCCTGGTGCCCAGGCCCCTTCCGCAGATCCGGATCGTCCGCTGGCTGCGGGCGCCCCGCGAGACCTACAAGGCCTGGTCGCTGATGCTCCTGGAGGGCGTACGCAGCCTGGACGAGGCCGTTGACGAGGTCCGCGAGGACAAGCGGCAGAAGGACGAGAGCCGGCTGCGCAGGCGCGACCAGCAGCGCATGGAGCGCGCCCAGCTGAAGGCCATCAGCCGGGGTCACCGCGGCTTCATCGGCCGCGGCAACGGACGGCAGGCCGAGCCGCAGGCGGCCCTGGAGCGTGCCTCGGCGCAAGTGTCCGCGGAGCCTGCCATATCCACCGCGGAACAGCTGCCCGTACGTACGCGTCCCTCACTGCAGCCCGTACGCACCACCGGTTCTGACGCGGTCAAGGTCGACCTCACCGCGGAGGACGACACCATGGCGCTGCCCCGCCTCGACTCCCTGGAGCGCAAGCTCAAGGATCTGGAGCAGCAGTTCGGCTGAGCAGGCCTCTCTTCGACGGGAAGGGGCGCGACCCGGGACTCGGGGCGCGCCCCTTCCCGTCGTCGTGCGCACCGCGCGCCTCGTCACGCCGCATCCGCGTTGAGTTCGAACCACACCGCCTTCCCCACCCCGTGCGTACGCACGCCCCAGGCGTCCGCGAGGGACTGGACTAGGACCAGGCCCCTGCCGTTCGTACCGTGGTCGGCGTTCGGTACGCGCGGTCTGGGCAGCCGGGCCACGAAGTCCCGCACCTCCACCCTGAGCCCGCCCGGTCCGACGGTCGCCGTCAGCACGGCGTCCCGGTCGGTGTGGACGAGCGCGTTGGTGACGAGCTCGCTGGTGAGCAGTTCGGCTATGTCGGATCGTCCCGGCCTCCCCCAGTGCCGTAGCAGCTCGCGCAGCGCCCTGCGTGCCTCCGGTACGGCCCGTAGGTCCGCCCGCCCCAGTCTGCGCCTGAGCTGAGGCGTCTGCGCGTGTTCCCCGGCGCTGTCGGCCCTGTCCTCCATTGTCTCGACCGAGGAGGCCCCGATCGCCATGGGACCGCCTCCTCGCACGTGCCTCTTCATGACCCCCGCCCGCGTGCCGATGTCGGTTCCCCTCCTGGCTCGAACACGTTCACGGGAACCATTTCCCGGTCGAAGCCTCGGCAGTCATGTCGAATCGTCAACGACCAGGTGTTCGGCCATGGTTGGGCGGGTCGCACGGGTTGGATGAAACCCGAAACGTCACTCGTCGGCCGCCCGTGGGCCGCCTCGGGCGACGACGGCGCCGGGTCGGTCACCGGCCACGGCCCGGCTTCCGGGCGGCGGGCGCGCGCGTGGCGAGGGGAGGCGGGGCGGTGCATCCGATACGGGTGGTCGACGGCCGACCGGTGCAGTCCCGCACGGCATCGGGCCGACGTCAGCACCGACGTCGCGACCACACGGGATGGGACCGACTGCCGATTGCGCTCTGCCGATCCGGCCGTATACGGCGAAGTGCCGTGGCCGCCGTGGTGGCACGCGCGGTGGACGCGCACACGTCCCGCGGCGGGGCAACGGCGCGCGTCCGGCCGACTTCCCGGAAGGCGGGAAACTGGCCGGATCTCATGGGTGCGATGGGCGCGGGGCCACCCGCCCGACCCCCGTACGGGAGGGCGGCCCCGCCGGTGCGGTGGTCAGTGGAGCTTGTTCACCGCGGTGGTGGTCGTCTTCTTGAAGGCCTTCACCGGCGCGTCGGCGAAGCCGCCCATCTGCCCCCACTGCACGACGGTGACGGTGCCGCCGTCCCGGCCGACCGACACGAGGTGGATGTCCATGGCGCCCCACGAGGCACGGGTCGCGAAGCCGTGGACGCGGGCGCCCTCCTCGACCGGCAGGCTGCCGTAGCTCTTGTAGGCGGCCTTGATGTCCGGGTCGGCGTCCATGCGGGCGACGCAGCGCTTGACGTCCTTGTCGAGGCGGGCGGCGAGCGCCTTGGCCTTGGCACTGTCCCGGACGGTGATGTTGAGCTGCTGGGCGCCGGTGTCGAGGTCGGTGCGGAAGGTGCGGTAGCGGGAGTCGTAGGCGAGCAGGGAGTCGCCGAAGCAGTACTGCATCTCCTCCGGGACGCCGCCGGTGACCCTGGCGGCGGTCCAGCTGGAGGAGGGGTGCGGCGGCAGTTCGGACGCCGCGAGGAACTTCGGCGCGGATGCCTTGGTCGCGGCTCCGGCCGGCGCCGCGGAGAGTGCGGCGCCCGCGGTGAGGCCGACGACGGCGAGTGCGGCGAGCGTCCCGGCCCGTGTGCGCTTGAACATGGATGTCCCCCCGTGGATGACAGGAAAATGCTTGAACATGCGGAAGTGGGTCGTCACCGACGCCGGTTGGTCCCCCCGGGCCTGGTCGGTGCGACACCAAGAGCATCAGCCGTCACAGCGGGCGGCGGCAAGCGCCGACGCCCGATCCGCGACGGTGGAACCATCCCAGCCCATCTGACGTGCAGGTATATGGAGTGCCTGGGATACCGTCCCGGGACGGGGAGGACACGGGAGAACAGTGTCTGAAGCACAGGACGACGACGTCCAGGAGTTCGCGGCTTCGCTCCGGCGCCTGAAGGAACGCACCGACCGCAGCTACGGTCAGCTGGCCCGCCGCCTGAACATGAACACCTCCACGCTGCACCGCTACTGCGCCGGTGACGCGGTCCCCCTCGACTTCGCCCCCGTGGAGCGGTTCGCCGCGCTGTGCGGGGCGACGCCGGAGGAGCGCATGGAGCTGCACCGCCGGTGGATCCTGGCGGTGGCGGCACGGCAGCGCTCGCGTACGGCGGTGGCCGCCGCGCCGGAGCCGGACCGGGCGGACGAGGCCCCGGAGCCCGCCGAAGCACCGGCCCCGCACCACCCCTGGTATCGCCGCCGACGCCTCCTCGTCTCCGCCGCCGTGGCCACCGCGCTCCTCGCCACGCTCGGCAGCATCGCCGCCCTGCCCGACGACGACCGCCGCGGCCCGAGCGACTCGGTCGAGGCCGCCGATCCGCCCCGTACGACGGAACCGGGCACCCCGCGCCCGAAGTCGAGCAAGTCCCCGAGACCCTCCTCCACCACGACCGCCAAGCCCTCGCCCGACGCCTCGAAGAAGTCCGAGCCGGAGCCCATCGAGACGTCCGGTGGCCCCTCGAAGAAGGCCGACGGTCAGCAGCCGCCGGCCGGTCTTCCCCTCACCTGGAGCGCCAACTCCCATGTCTGGCAGGCCGGCTGCGGTCACGACTACGTCCTCAGCAAGCCGCCGCAGCAGGTCCCGCCGCCGCCGGCCGCGCAGGACGCCGCGAGTTGGGCTGAGTCTCTGAACGCCGTGCACGGGCGGCAGACGATGGTGGAGGTCACGGTGCAGGGGCGGACGTCCACGGCCGTCGTCCTGGAGGCCCTGCGGGTGCGTGTCGTCGGCCGTTCGGCGCCGATGAAGGGCTCCTCCTACGCGATGGACAACGGCTGCGGCGGCGCGCTGACGCCCCGCTACTTCGACGTCGATCTGGACAAGGACCGGCCCATCGCCCGCCCGGTCGACGGCGGCGACGCGGAGGGCCCGATCCCGGCGATGCGGCTGCCGTACCGGGTGTCCGCCGAGGACCCGGAGGTGCTGCTGATCGACGCGAGGACGGCGGCCTGTGACTGCAACTGGTACCTGGAGCTGGACTGGTCGTCCCAGGGCCGCACCGGCACGGTCCGCATCGACGACCACGGCCGTCCCTTCCGCACGACGGGCATCGACGGACTGCCGCGCTACTCGTACGACACCTCGGCGCGCAAGTGGGTGCCCTACAGCTGAGGGAGCCGGTCACGCCTCCCACACCGCGGCCGCCGTACGGTCGTCGGCGTAGCCCTTCACCCGGATCTGGGTGTCGGCGAGGAACTCCGCGAGACCGGGCGGTTCGAGGGTGGACCACCGGCCGGTCAGATGGGCGGCGAGCTCGGGTTCGCCGCGCAGGGGGTCGGCGAGGCCGCTGGTGCACATCAGGAGGGTGTCGCCGGTGCGGGCGACGGAGGCGCGGAAGCGGAAGGGTTCGCGGGGCGGCTCGGGCGCCGGGTCGTAAGGGCTGGGCGGGGTGGTGATGCCGAGGTCCATGGTGAGGCGGTCGCCCTCGGGGGTCTCGGCGGGGAGCGAGCCGAAGCCGACGACGGGTTCGCCGGTGGCGTCGGTGACGAGGGGTTCGATGTCCTGCCATTCGCCGTTGCGCAGCCGGAACAGCCCGCCGGGGCCGACGCCGAAGAAGACGCGCGTACGGCACTCGGGGTCGGCGGGGAGCAGGAGGCAGCGCAGGGTCGCCGCGTACTCGTCGGGGTCGATGCCCTGTTCGGCGGCGCTGGCGCGGAGTTTGCCGAGGCTGCGGTCGGTCAGGCGGTGCAGGCCCGACTTCAGGTCGCCGCGTCGTGCGGCCCTTATGTCCTCGGAGAGCCGCGCGTGACTGCGGCCGACGGCCCGGCCGATCCAGTGGCAGGCCTCGGCGGCGGCACGGTGCGCGCCCGGCGTGGCCCGGGCGCCGGTGGCCATGGCGACGAGGACCAGGGCGTGGTCGCCGGTGCCGAAGCGGGCGGTGAGGAGGCAGTCACGGCGGGGCTCGCCCCGGTAGCGGCCGGAGTCCCCGCGCAGGGAGACGGCGCGCAGGGTGCAGGCGCCGTAGTGGGCGCCGTCGAGGACGGTGTCGGCCACCAGGTCGTCGAGGTCGTCCGGGTCGGCGGGCGGGAGGGCGGTGGGTTCGGCGGCGTAGGTGGGAGGGCCGTCGCCCACGTAGTCGAGGGGGCGTGGTGGCGGGAGCGGGGGCGGTCCGGTGTCGTCCGGAGGTGACTCGACGGTGAATCCCGGCGGTTTCGGAAGTCCCGCCGGGAACGTCGACGCGGGCTCCACGGCATCCGCGTCCGCCCGTGGCGACGGAACCTGCACGCCCGCTCCGGACCGCTGGCTGACGGCACCCGCGGCCGAGGCGAAGCGGTCGTCCAGTGAGTCGGCGGCCTTCGTCGGGCCCGTGTCATCGGCGCGCTCACCGTACAGCTGCCCCCACCAGTCGTCCTCGCGGCCGGTGGGCCTACCCCCCTGCTGGTTCATGCCCCCAATTGTCCACCGCACGGCCCGGATGAAAACGGGGCATCCGGAAAATCCGGCCTCACGGGGCCTACCCGGACGGCACGTCGGGTGAGGCCTTGAACAGCCTTGCGAAACACCGGAGGAACACCGGGCGAAGACACGTCGCCGGGCGGCCCCACCCCCCACGGGAGAACCGCCCGGCGACAGCCGGGTGACCCGGGCCCGGATCCCCTTCGCGCGCTTCAGCGCACGTCGTAGGCCCGGGTCACGATCTGGGTGACCGAGGCGCCGTCGGCGTCGGTCAGGACGACCTTGAGTGTGACCTGTCTTCCCGCCGCTCCACTGTGGTCCACCTCCGCCTGCCAGGTCCCGTCGTCCTGCCGCATCGTCCGCGCCCCCGTCCAACTTTCACCCTCGTCGTACGAGTACGCGAGTTCGGCCCCCGTCAACTCACCGGGTTCATAACCTGCGTGGCCCGTCGCCGTGAGCGTGATGCTCTGTCCGTCCTCGGCGGGGAGGGTCTTCAGGCCGTCCTCCGGCAGCGTGTACCTCGGGAACAGCAGTGGTATGCCCTGCGAATACGTGTCCTCGTCGCGTACGGAGCGGAAGGTCCAGGTCGTGGTGGTACCGGTGGACCGGTTCCACGCACGGGCCGGAGGGCCGATCTTCTCGGTGTTCAGGATGAGTTCGTACGTCGAGGCTTCCGCCGGAACGGTGAACACGCCGAAGGGATACGGACTTTCGCCGATCGTCTCGCCGTCCCGCCGTAGCGTCATGGAGCCGATGTCACCGAAGCTCCCCTGCACGCCATGGTGTTGGCCATCGCCCCAGAAGCCGGGTGCCACGCCGATCAGGTCGGCCTGTCGTTCGGCGGCGAGCGCGGGCCGCCCGGCCTCGTCGAGCGGTGTGGCCGGGGCGAGGACACCGCCGTACCACTCCTCGGTGCGCCGCTCCCCCTTCGCGTAGGTCCGCATGGGGTCGATCATGAACTCGCCCCAGGGGAAGCTGCTGGACACCTCGTGCTCCCAGCCGGTCGTGCCCGGCGAGTGGTACTCGGTGCGCCGGAAGGGTGCGGGGACCGTCTCCAGGCCGCTGAAGTAGCCGGTCAGGCCGTTGGGGCGGGTCATGCTCGTCAGGTCGATGTGGTCGGTGGCGGCGGACGCCATCGAGCGGTATGTGGCCGTGGTCGCCGCCAGTTCCCGGTCCCGGACGCGGTACGTGCGGTCGCCGCCGATCTGGCCCTGCTCCGGGAAGGCGAGGTTGTAGACGTACGGGCTCTTGGCGGTGGCCGTCCAGCGCAGGGTCACGTCCCCGGCGGCGAGCAGGGCCTTCGCCTCGTCGGCCGGGACGGCGAGGACCGGCAGCGGACCGCCCGTGAAGCCGGCCGACGGATACCAGCGACCCGGCGCGTCCCGGTGGACGAGGACCGCCACGGCTCCCGCCTCCTTCGCGCGGGTCGCGATCTCGTACGCGCTCCCGCCGTCCGGGATCCCGACGAGCGCGATCTTCCCGGCCGCACCCGAAAGCTCCTCCGCCGTACCGGACTTGGCGTCGAAGAGGGGCGCGCGGCCCGTGCCGTCGAGGTTGGCCGAGCTGTAGGACGCGGTGGTCGGGTGCAGCAACCTGCCGCCCACGACGGCCAGTTCGGTGATCTGCGGTGCCGCCGCGCGCCAGAAGCTGTCGAACTCGAAGTCGCCGTCGCTGGCCCGGCCGGTGACGGAGGCGTAGTAGCCGCGCAGTTCGCGTCCGCCGGCGGCGGTGCCCGCATGGAGCCAGGTGTCGTCCCAGCTGCGGGCGAACCCGAGGGTGGCCGCACGGAGTTCGGTCGGCCGGTCCGTCCTGATGGTCAGGCGGTGGGCCTTGCGGGCGTCGAGGACGACGGTCATGTCGTCGCGGATCTCCAGCTGCGGGCGGCCCAGGTAGGTGAGGGAGTTCTCGGTCCCGGCGGTCGTGATGAAGCTGGAGAGGAAGTAGGCGCCAGGACGGATCGCGTACGTCTGGTCGGTCGCGCCCTCGTTGAAGCGCCGCTCGCCGGTCGCGTCGTCGGTGCCGATCAGGTCGACGGAGGAGGCACCGTCGGCGGGCTTGCCGTTCCGGTCGATCAGCTTGACGCGAAGGGTGACGGTCTCCGGCTGGACGTACAGCGCGAACGGGGTGGAGACGGTGACGCCGTCGGCGGTGGCGAGGACGCGGCCGGTGAGGTCGCCGTACTGGGCCCGGGTGAGCCTGGCCATCGGGTCGATCCGCAGCGGGACCTCGACGGTCCTCCCCGCCGGGACGGTGACCTTGCGGGCGTCGAGCCGGGCGGGGGTCGAGCGGACGGTGGAGCCGTCGTTGCCGGTGACGGCGGGCACCGTCAGCTTCAACTCCACCGCCCTGTCTGTGGTGTTGGTGTAGGGCACGGCGATCGTCGTACGGTCGCCGGCGTCCTGCGGCCAGTTGAAGGTGCCGGCCTGCAGCGCGGGTGCGCCGAGCACTTTCTGGTCGAGCGCGGCGCGGACATCGAGGCGCCCGGCGCCGGTCTCCCGGACATCGCCGGGGATGTCGGCATCGGCGGCGGAGACGAGGGCGGCCTTGAGCTGCCGGGCGCTCCAGTCGGGGTGCCGCTGCTTGACGACGGCCGCCGCACCCGCGACATGCGGGGTCGCCATCGACGTACCGCTCATGGACCGGTACGCGTAGACGCCGCGTCCGCCCGCCGCCGCGGCGGAGATGCCGACGCCCGGTGCGGTGATCTCCGGCTTGAGGGTGTGCGAGCCGTACGCCGGACCCCGGCTGGAGAAGGCGGCCGTGGAGTCGCCGCGGTCGACGGCGCCGACGGTGAGGACGCTCGGGGCGCAACCCGGGGAGGAGACCGTGTTGTCGCCGGGTCCGGTGTTGCCCGCCGCGATGACGAACAGGGTGTTCTCGCTGGTCCGGGCGAGTTCCTCGGTGGCCTGGGCCATGGGGTCGGTGCAGTCCGTGCGGGCCGGGTTGCCGAGGCTCATCGAGACGACGTCGGCGCCCTGCTCGACGGCCCACTGCATGCCGGCGATGATCCATGAGGTCTCGCCGTAGCCGGAGTCGTTCAGGACCTTGCCGTTGAGGAGCCCGGCGCCGGGGGCGACTCCGCGCTTCCTGCCGGCGCTCGCGGCGCCCGTGCCGCCGACGGTGGAGGTGGTGTGGGTGCCGTGGCCGTCGTGGTCGGCGGCGTCCGGGGAGTCGGTGAAGTTCTTCGCGGCGGTGATACGGCCCTCGAGGTCGGGGTGTCCGGCGTCGACGCCGGTGTCCAGGACGGCGACTTTGGTGCCCTTGCCGTCGTAGCCGGCGGCCCAGGCCTCGGGGGCGTGCACCTGGCGGGTGGAGCGGTCGAGGGTGGCCTTGACCTTGGCGTCGAGCCACAGCTTGGTGAGGTCGCCGGCCGCGCGGGAGCGGGGGTCGGTGAGGTCCACCCAGAAGTCGGCGGCCTTCTTCTTGTCGGCCTCCAGGGCGATCCCGTCGATCGGGTCGAGGACGGGGCCGCGTTCGGCGCCGCGCGGGGTGGGCGGGGCGGAGCGGGCGACGGGGTGGTCGTAGGTGGCGATCAGCGGGAGCGTCGTGCGGTGGGCGTCGTCGTAGCCCTGCCGGATGAGGCCGGTGACGTTGAAGAGTTCCTCGTCGACCCGGCCGGCGGCGAGCGCCTCGGTCGCGGCCTCGGGGTAGACGTACAGGTCGTCGCCGGAGCGGCGGGTCTGGGTGAAGGGGGCCGTGCCGTCCGGGCCGGGCAGGGCGACGGCCCCGTCCCGGGTGACGAGGATGCGGTCGCCGGTGACGAGGGTGACGACGGAGCCGGTCGGCCGTGTCGGCGGTTTCGGCAAGGTGTCGGCCGCGGGTGCGGGTGCGGCCGACGTCACGGCCAGGATGGCGGCGGTGGCCGCGCCCAGGGCCGTACGCGATATCGCTCTCCCCAAGATCGCCTTCTTCCCGTCTGCCGCCTGCCCGTGGACGCGAAAGCGCAGGCCAAGAAGGCCCAAGTCAGGCAAAGCGGGCGGTGGTTGATGCTGCGGTGGCGACACCTTGGCAGAGTGACGGGTGGTACCGCGATGATGTGCGGAGGCGGGATTGCGCCGTGGCCGATTCCCGCCACGGACCGGACGCGGGTGTTCGCTTGGGGAAAGGCGCAGCCAACATGCTGGGAGCGATTGGTCTCGACGAGACGCACGAGTCGGCGTACCGGGCCCTGGTGTCCGTGGGCGCCGCCGATGTGCCGGACCTCGCGCGACGGCTGACCCTCGGCGAGCACGACACCGAGCGCGCCCTGCGCCGTCTGGAGCGGCACGGACTGGCCGCCCAGTCCTCGGCCCGCCCCGGCCGCTGGGTCGCCGCCCCGCCCGGGGTGGCCCTCGGCGCGCTGCTCACCCAGCAGCGGCACGAGCTGGAGAAGGCGGAGCTGGCGGCGGCGATGCTCGCCGAGGAGTACCGGGCCGGGGCCACCGAGCCCGGTGTGCACGATCTGGTCGAGGTGGTGATCGGCGCGGCGGCGGTGTCGCAGCGCTTCCTCCAGCTCCAGCTCGGCGCGAGCGACGAGGTGTGCGCGCTGGTCACCGGCAGCCCGGTCGCCGTCACCGGCACGGAGAACGACGCCGAGGAGCAGGCCGCCGACCGAGGGGTGCGCTACCGCGTGGTCCTGGAGCGCACGGTCCTCGACCAGCCGCACGGCATCACCGAGCTGTCCGCCGCCCTCGGCCGTGAGGAGCAGATCCGGGTCGTGGAACAGGTCCCGACCAAGCTGGTGATCGCCGACCGCACGCTCGCCCTGGTGCCGCTGACCTCGCACACCGCGGAGCCCGCCGCGCTGGTCGTCCACGCCAGCGGGCTGCTGGAGCTGCTCTCCGGGCTGTTCGAGTCGGTGTGGCGGGACGCGCTGCCGGTGAGCCTCGGCACGTCCGGCGTCACCGAGCAGCAGCCGGACGGCCCCGACGAGACCGACCTGGAGGTGCTGTCCCTGCTGCTGGCCGGGCTGACCGACGCGAGCGTGGCCAAGCAGCTGGACCTGGGGCTGCGGACCGTGCAGCGCCGGG
This sequence comes from Streptomyces lanatus, assembly GCF_014655715.1. Lineage (GTDB taxonomy): Bacteria > Actinomycetota > Actinomycetes > Streptomycetales > Streptomycetaceae > Streptomyces > Streptomyces lanatus. The sequence goes on from NZ_BNBM01000001.1 coordinate 844,726, forward strand.
TGAAGCGGCTGATGGAGCTGACCGGGGTGACGACCCGGCTGCAGCTGGGGTGGCACGCGTACGAGCGGGGGTGGGTGGCGCGCGAACGCCAGGGATGACGGCGGCGGGCGCTCGCTGATCTGCGCGTTCTCCCGGCCTCCGGCACTCTGGTCAGATGGGAGTCTGGGACCTCCTGCTGGTCGGTCTGGTCCTCCTGCTCGGCCTGTGCGGAGTGCTGGTACCCGGGGTGCCGGGGTCGTGGCTGGTGTGGGCCGCGGTCATGTGGTGGGCGGTGAAGGACCCCCAGCCGGTCGCCTGGTGGGTGCTCGTGGGGGCCACCGTCGCGCTGTTCCTCTCCCAGGTGGTGCGCTGGGCCCTCCCGCCGCGCAGACTGCGCCCGAACTGGGCGAGCCGCCGGATGACGGTGTACGCCGGGGCCGGGTCCTTTCTGGGCTTCTTCCTGATCCCCGTGCTCGGCTCGATCCCCGGCTTCATGGCCGGCATCTACCTGGAGGAACGGCTCCGTCTGGGCCGCCGCGGCGAGGCGAGGGCCGCCATGCGGTCGGCGCTGCGGTCGGGCGGGTGGAGCGTGCTGGCGGAGCTGTTCACCTGCCAGCTGATCGCGGGGGCATGGCTGGGTGCCGTGATCTGGGGCTGATACATCGGGTCTCTCCCGCCGTATTGACGACCACGTGTCACGTCTCTACGTTGCATGCCGGGATAGCTCCGATGAATAGTCTCTGCCCGAGCTGCCGGGAGGCGCCATGCCCAGCCCGTCCAGACGTACCGTGCTCGCCACCGGATCCGCGCTCGGCGGGACCCTCCTCACCGGCGGACTCCCGGCCCGGGCGAGCGGGGCCACTCCTTCCGAGGCCACGCCCTCCGAGGCCACTCCTTCCGACCCCTGGCGCACCGTCCTCGAAGACGCCGACCTCGTCTGGCACCGCATGCCCACGACCTGGTACGAGGGCCCCTTCCTCGGCAACGGCTTCCTCGGCTCCGGCATCTACGCCGAGCCGGGCGCCCCCACCACCGCCGTACGCTTCAACATCCAGCACTCCGAGGTCCAGGACCACCGCCCCGAGTACGGCTCCCTCTTCGGCCTGGCCCGCCTCCCGATCGGCCATTTCACGCTGGAGCCGGTGGGCACGATCACCGGCCTCGACTGGCGCCTCGGCCTGCGCGACGCCGAGCTGACGGGCACCCTCACCACCGACCGGGGCACGCTCACACTGCGCGCCCTGGTGCACACCACCCGCTCGGTCCTCGCCGTCGAGGTCACCCCGAGCGAGGGCGAGCGCGGCTTCCGCTGGGTCTTCCATCCGGCGGAGGCGATCAGCCCCCGAGCGGCCTTCAAACCGCTCCCCGACGGCTACCGAGGCAACCCTCCCGCCCAGGTCACCGAGCACGACGACGGAGTGTCCGCCGCCGTACAGCCCCTGCTGGCGGGCGGACAGCATGTGACGGCATGGCGGGAGCGGAGCAGAGGCAGGACACGGACTCTGTACGTCCATGTGGCGCACTCGTTCCCGGGTACGACGGCCCTGTCCCGAGCCCTGAAGGCCGTACGCCACGCGGCCCCGCTCCCTTACTCCGCCCTCGCACTGTCGCACCGGACCTGGTGGCACGCCTACTACCGCAAGAGCTTCCTCTCCCTCCCCGACCCCCGCATCCAGCGCTTCTACTGGATCCAGCTCTACAAGACCGCCTCCGCCGCCCGCCGCGACGCCCCCGTGATGGCGACGAGCGGCCCCTGGCTCGAGCCCACGCCGTGGCCCAACACCTGGTGGAACCTCAACGCCCAGCTGGAGTACTGGCTGATCCATGGCTCCAACCACCTCGAACTCGACGCGATCACACGGTCGTTGAGCGAGTTCCGGCACCACCTGACGGACGAGACACCGGCCCCGTACCGCGCCGACTCCCTCGGCATCCCACGCACCACGGACCCCCAGCTCGTCAACGGCGCCTCCAGCGCCCTCATGGGCTACGGCGTCGGCATCCCCGGCCAGGACCCGCCCACCCCCGAGGTCGGCAATCTCGTCTGGGCGCTGCACAACGTCTGGCTCAGCTACCGCCACACGATGGACGAGTCGATCCTCAGGGACGTCCTGTACCCCTTGCTGCGCAAGGCGATCGCCTACTACCTGCACTTCCTCGAACCCGGCGCGGACGGGAAACTGCACCTGCCGGCGACGTTCTCCCCGGAATACGGCGGCAACTCACGGGACTGCAACTACGACCTGATGCTCCTGACGTGGGGCTGCCGCACGCTCCTCGACGCGGCCGAACTCCTGGGAGTGGAGGATGAGTCGGCGCCGCGCTGGCGCGAGGTGCTGGCGCGAAGGACGGCCTATCCGACCGACGCGAACGGCTTCATGATCGGCGCGGACCTCCCCTTCGCGAAGTCCCACCGCCACTACTCCCACTTGCTCGCGGTATACCCGCTGTACGAGCTGACGGGTCGCACTCCCGACGAACGGGCCCTGATAGAACGCTCATTGGCCCACTGGGTGGGCTTCGAGGGCGCGCTGCAGGGCTACACCTTCACCGGCGCGGCATCGATGTCCGCGCTACTGGGCAAAGGCGAGGACGCGCTCAAGTACCTGGGCGAGCTGATGTCCCGCTACATCCAGCCCAACACCATGTACAAGGAGTCGGGCCCGGTCATCGAGACCCCCCTGTCGGCGGCCCAGTCCCTGCACGACATGGTCTGCCAGTCCTGGGGCGGCACGATCCGCGTCTTCCCCGCCCTGCCGGCCGCCTGGGCCGATGTGACAGTGCATGACTTCCGCACACAGGGCGCCTTTCTGCTGTCGGCGGTCCGTGAGGGCGGGGTCACGCGCTGGGTGCGGCTGACCAGTGAGGCGGGCGCGCCCTGTGTCGTACGGCATGGCATCGCGGGGCGGGTGGAGGTGCGGGACGGACGGGGGCGTCCGCTGCGGTACTCGGACGCCGGTGAGGGGGCGATCCGTATCGCCCTGAGGAAGGGGACTTCTGCGCTGATCACGGCCCGGGGCGACCGCCCGGACCTGACGATCAGGCCGGTCCGGGCGAACGCGGAAGCACCCCGATGGGGCCTAGAGCGAGCCCTCCAGCGTGAGTAGCCGCACCTTCCGGTCGAGGCCGCCCGCATAGCCGGTCAGTGACCCATCGGCACCGATGACACGATGACAAGGCCGGACGATCAGCAGCGGGTTGGCACCGATGGCACCACCGACGGCCCGTACGGCAGCACGGGAGGCGCCGATACGCGCGGCGATCTCGCCGTACGTGGTCGTGGCACCGTACGGGACATCGTCGAGGGCGCCCCAGACCCGCTCCCGGAACTCACTCCCGTCCGTGCTCAACTCCAGCCGGAACTCCTTGAGTTCACCGGCGAAGTAGGCGGCGAGCTGTTCGTCGGCCGCGCGGAAGAGCGCGGGGTCGTGCCGCCAGCCGTCCTGGACGGTGCGGCCGCCCTTCTGACCGGGCACGGAGAGGGAGGTGAGGGCGCCGGTGGCGGGGTCGGCGGTGAGGAGCAGGGAGCCGACGGGGCTGTCGAGCTCGGTCCAGTGGATGTCGGTCGGGGTGGTCATGTTCTACTCCAACTCCCCTGCTGTACGCAGGTGTTGCCAGGCGTAGGAGCGCCAGGGGCGCCAGCTGTCGGGGGTGTCGACACCGGGTGGGGCGACGTCCGGGTCGCCGAGGGCACGGGTGCGGATGACGGCGACGGCACGGGCGTCGAGGCCGGGCAGGGCCAGCAGCGCGCCCCGCGCCTCGTCCCGGTCGGCGCCCGGGTCCAGCCGTACGGCACCGTCGGCGAGGGCGGCGGTGAGGTCACCGAGGGGACCGTGCGGCTCGGCCTCCGCCAGGACCGCCGCCTCGGGGAAGAGATGCGTGAGCCCGTCACAAGGCGCGTCGAGCGCCTTGCCGTACCGGCGCACCAGTCGCTCGGCCTCCACAGGCCCCACGAGGGCCCGTACGGCCAGCTCGTCGGCGTCGGCGGTGCCGGGCGAGCGCAGGCCCGGCCGGGCGGCGACGAGGGGTGCGAGCCGGTCATCGGCGCCGAGCCGCTCGTCGACGGCGTACGGGTCGGCGTCGAGGTCGAACAGCCGCCGCAGCCGCTGCACGGCGGTGGTCAGATCACGCAGATCGGTGAGGTGGAGCCGCGCGTCGAGCCAGCCGCCGGGATGGTGGGCGGAGCCGGTCACGGCATCTCCCTGCCGCTCCTCCACCGCGACGATGGCGCTGCCGTGCGCCAGACGGAGCGTGCGGCGGTAGGTGCGGTGGCCGGTCGGGCCGCCGACCGTCTCGATCCCCGGTACGGCCTCCCGCGCCAGCAGATCGAAGACGGCACCGGCCTGATACGGGCCCCGGTACGCGAGCCGCAGGGGGATCCCGGCCGAGGGGGTGGCCGTACGCCGGGCGGAGTGGCCGCCACGGGGCGCGGCCGCACGCAGCTCGCTCGGCGTAGAGGCGTACACCGCCCGGATCGTGTCGTTGAACTGCCGCACACTGGCCCACCCCGCCGCGAACGCGATCTCCGTGATCGGCAGATCGGTGGTCTGGAGCAGCACACGCGCGGTGTGCGCCCGCTGCGCCCGGGCCAGTGCGACCGGCCCCGCGCCGAGCTCGGCGGTGAGCTGCCGCTGCACCTGCCGGGCGCTGTAGCCGAGCCGCGCGGCGAGCCCGGCGACACCCTCCCGGTCGACGATGCCGTCACCGATCAGCCGCACGGCACGGCCGACGGTGTCGGCCCGCACGTTCCACGCGGCCGATCCCGGCACGGCGTCCGGACGGCACCGCCGGCAGGCCCGGAAACCCGAGCCCTGCGCGGCGGCGGCCGTCGGGAAGAACCGCACATTGGACCGCTTGGGGGTGACCGCCGGGCAGCTGGGACGGCAGTAGATGCCGGTCGTCTCGACGGCGAAGAAGAACTCGCCGTCGAAACGCGCATCACGGCTGCGAACCGCCTCGTACCTGGTGTCTTCGTCCATCACGGTGTCCAGTCTCCGCCGTGACGGAGGACGGGGCTAGCGGAAATCGGACACCAAGCTCACCAGCCGAGACCGTTGGCCTCATCGCAGGCGCCCCCGCTTGGCCTCCATGGCCGCGCGCCCTTCGGCTCCCTTCCGCTTCCAGTCCCGCCTGATCTCGGCCCTGACCCTCGCATCGGTCTTGGCCACGATCCGCTGGTTCTCGCGGATCAGCTTGCGATAGCTCTCCAGCCGCCTCACCGGCAGCACGCCGTCCTCGATCGAGGCCAGCACCGCACACCCCGGCTCGCTCTCATGGGCACAGTCGTGGAAGCGGCACCGCGAGGCCAGCTCCTCGATCTCCGAGAAGACCTGGCCGACGCCCGTCTCGGCGTCCCAGAGCCCGACGCCCCGCAGCCCAGGAGTGTCGATGAGGACACCCCCGCCCGGCAGGGCGAGCAGATTCCGCGTGGTCGTGGTGTGACGCCCCTTGCCGTCGACGTCACGCGCGGCCTGGACCTCCATCACGTCCTCGCCGAGCAGCACGTTCGCGAGGGTCGACTTGCCCGCGCCGGACTGCCCGAGCAGCACGGACGTACCGCCCCCGACGACCGCGGTGAGGACGTCGAGCCCCTCCCCCCGCGCCGCGCTGACCGTCAGCACCGGCACACCAGGCGCCGTGGTCTCCACGTCCTCGACGAGATGCGACAGCGTCACCGCGTCCGGCACGAGGTCGGCCTTGGTGAGAACCACGACCGGCTGCGCCCCCGACTCCCAGGCCAGGGCGAGGAAGCGCTCGATACGGCCGAGGTCGAGTTCGACGGCCAGCGACACCGCGACGATCGCGTGGTCGACGTTGGCGGCGAGGATCTGCCCCTCGGACCGCTTGGACGAGGTGGAGCGCACGAAGGCGGTACGGCGCGGCAGATACGCGCGTACATACTGCGGATTGCCCGAAGGCTCGATGGCGACCCAGTCGCCCGTGCACACGACCCGCATCGGATCGTGCGGGGTGACGAACGCCGTGTCGGCCCGTACGACACCGTCGGCGGTGACGACATCACACTGCCCACGGTCGACCCGCACGACCCGCCCGGGCAGCAGCCCCTCGGCGTCGTACGGGGTGAACGCGTCGGCCCAGACCGAGTCCCAGCCATAGGGAGCCAACGCGGAAAAAACAGAAGTGGAAGTCAACGGGTGACCCTTCACAAGGGTGGCCCCGGCAGGAAGAAGTTGAGGTCAGCCGACGGCCACGGAGGTGGACTTGATGAACTGGGTACGAGCAGCGCTCATCGCAAAGACAGCCATCGGTCGACACCTCCCTGTTCACACTCGATCGGCACCCGCGGCGGTCGGCCGCGTGGGAACGACGCACACTCTAGGTCGGCCCACGAGGAGACGCCACCTAATTTATTCGGGCCGATTTCTTCGGGATGGTTCCGGAGCCGGCTCCCGGGCGGCTATCCGCAGGACTTGACGACCTTGAGGTTGGTGACCGCCGTCAGCGGGACCACTACGGGCTCATGGCGCCCGGGGCTCTTCAGCCGGATCCGGCCGCCGTCGGCGGAGTTCAGCGTGCCGCAGGCGGAACCGCCGGTGTGGCTGACCTTGATGTACACGGGCTTCTCATTCGGCTCCTCGGCGGGTGCCCACCAGGTGACGACGATGCCCGCGAGCAAGAGGGCCAGCGCGACCGCGACCAGTTGCTGCGCCGCACGCCGGACCCGGGCACCGGCCACGGCGGCCAGAGCGACCCGGTAGGCCGCGACCGATCCGTAGCGACTGTGCACGGCGCTCAGTGTGGTGGCCCGGGGACGAGTCCCGGCCTGGGCCGCCAGCGCCTGCCACAGTCCGATGATCGCGGCGAGCAGGCCGCCGCCGATGAGCACGGTGACCACGGCCCGCCACTCCGGCGGCAGGGCGCTGGTGGTGTCGCGTCCCTTGATCACCACTCCCGTCGTGACCAGCGCGATGAAGGCGGAGAGTCCGTTGCGCCAGGTCTCGGCGTTGGTGCGGACGGTGTCCAGGGAGGCCGCCGAGAGGGCGGCGAAGGCGTCCCGTTCGGCGAGGTCGAAGGCCGAGGGGCCGCTGGTGGGCCGGCGCGGCCGGTACCCGGTCACGGCGTCCCCAACGGATTGGACGGAGCGCTCTCGGCCTCCAGCTCCACCCGGAAGCTGACCCCGCAGCCGGTGGTCCCTTCCGGCGCGCCGGCATGGGTGTGGCCGCAGCCGCACGTCACGTCCACGGTCACCACCGCGGGGGCGAGCGCGGTCGCGTCGTGGACCTGGCCCGGGACGCCCTGTCGGCCGTGTATGACGCCGATGTCCTGCGGCCCCGGACCTGGCGGCGGCTGGGTGCGGTGCTCAACCGCCGCTACGGCCACCGGCGCGACCCGGACGACCTGCGCGAGGCCCTCCGGTGCTTTCGGCGCGCTGCGGACCTGCCGGTCGCCACTCCGCAGGAGCGGATGCTGTCCTGTGCTTCCTGGGGTGCGGCGGCCGTATCGCTCGGCGATCACGCCCTGGCCGCCGAGGGCTTCGGCCGGGCGGTCCTGCAACTGCCCCAGTTGGCCTGGCACGGACTACCGACGGCGGCCTGTGCGAACCACCTGGCCGAGTGGCCCGGGCTGGCGCCGCTGGCCGCGACCTGTCATATCCGGGCCGGTGCTCCGGAGCGCGCGGTGGAGATCCTGGAGCAGGGCCGCACGATCATCCAGAACCAGTCGCTGCATCTGCGCGGCGATCTGTCCGAACTGGCGGACCGGGAGCCGGCGCTGGCGGCCGCGCTGTCACGGGTGCGCGAGCAGCTGGACGCACAGGGGTTCGCCACCGGCGCCGACTCCGAGGAAATGCCCGGAGAGAGCCTCCTGTCGCCGCTCGGCCGGGAGCGGCTGGCGCGGCAGCGGGCCGCCCTCTGCCGTGAATGGGACGACCTGGTGGCCGAGGTGCGCCGGCTAGACGGTTTCGCGTACTTCCTGGCGCCCGTGCCCTACGACGACTTGAGAGCCGCCGCCGCGCAGGGTCCGGTCGTCGTGGTCAACGTGAGTGAACTGGCCTGTCACGCCCTGGTGATCCGGGATGCCGACGCGCCGGTGGAGGTCGTCGAGCTGCCGGACGTGTCCCATGCCGAAGTCGCACGGCAGGCGCAGGCGTTGGTGTCCGTGCTGCTCGCACGCCGGGAGCCGGACCGCCCCTTTCTGCGCCGGGAGGCCGACCGGCACGCCGTGCACGACGTGCTGGAGTGGCTGTGGCAGCGGATCGCCGAACCGGTCCTCGACCGCCTCGGCTTCGATGGCCACGCCGGCGGACCGCTGCCGCGGCTGTGGTGGTGCCCCAGCGGTCTGCTCACGCTGCTGCCCCTGCACGCCGCGGGCCGCTACCCGCGCCATCGCACCGCGTCACCGTCGGAGCGTCCGGCGGCCGGGTCCGGCTGTGTGCCGGGGCGGGTCGTGCCGTCGTACACGTCGACGCTCACGGCGCTGCTCCGGGCCCGCGAGCGCGACGCGGACGCGACGGGGTTCGGCGGACTGCCGGCGGTCGCGATGCCGGAGACTCCCGGCAGTCCGGCGCTGCCGGGAGTGCGGCGGGAGTACGAGGAGCTGCGGGCCGCCTTCCCGCCGGGGGCGCCGGTGGACGCGCTCTTCGGGCCGGAGGCGACCCGGGAGGCCGTTCGGCGGGCTCTGCATGACAGGCCCTGGGTGCACTTCGCCTGTCATGCGGAGCAGGACCTCATGGATCCCGCCCGGAGCGCGCTCGCCCTGTACGACGCCCGGCTCACCGTCGCCGATCTGCTGGAGCTGGATCTGCCGCACGCGGAACTGGCCTGTCTGTCGGCGTGCGAGACGGCGGCCGGCACGGTCCGGCTGCCCGACGAGGTCATGCATCTGGCCTCGGCCATGCAACTCACCGGGTACCGGCATGTGATCGCCACGATGTGGGGCATCCACGACGGCTCGGCACCGGACCTGGCCGCCCGCTTCTACGCCGAGCTGACCCGCACGGGCCGGCCGGATGCCATGGGGGCGGCGCGTGCGCTGCACACCGCGGTGGCCGGGCAGCGCGCGCATGACCCGACGGACCCGCTGCGGTGGGCGGCCCATCTGCACGTCGGCCCGTGACGCCGGTAACGGTCAGCCGGTCGTCGCGCAGTCCCGCCCGTTCAACGCGAAGTCGTACCCCGCCGAGTTCTCGCCCTCCCACGACGCCAGGAACCCGAACGCCAGTCGGCCGCCCGGGGTGACCGTCTTGTTGTAGTCGGCGGCGGTGGCGGTGACGCGGGAGCCGTTCTGGGCGAAGCTGGCGTCCCACATCTGGCCGACCTTCTGGCCGTCGCGGAAGGACCAGGCGACGCGCCAGTCGGTGAGGGCGCGTTCGGTGGTGACCGTGATGGTGACCTGGAAGCCGTCGGGCCATTCGTTGACGAGGTCGTAGTCGACCGTGCAGTCCGGCTCGGCGCTCTCGGACGGTTCCGGGTCGTCCTCGTGGGCGGTGGAGGACTTGGTGCCCTGGGGTGACGGGTCGGGGTTCTTCCGCGAGGGATGGGGCTCGGGCGCGTCGTCGTCCGTCGCGGTCTCCGACGGGGACCGGCTCGCGGACGACGTGACCGGCAGGGTGAAGCCCGGGTCGGCGACCGGCTGGCGGTCGGACGGGTCGCCGCCCGCCGTGGCGCCGTCGCCGGTGGAGCCGCCCGGCATCATCGACACGGCGAGGGCGAGCGCGGAGACCAGGACGGCGGCGACGAGGAGGCCGCTGCGCACGACGCGTGCCTTGTGGGCGCCGGGGTTGGGCGGTCCCGCCTCCCCGTCCGCCGGGTCGGGGCGCCCGGCGCCGCGTACCTCGGCGGCCCGGCGGCGGCGTTCCAGGTAGGCGAGGCCGCCCCAGCCGAGCACCCCGCCCGCGAGGGCCGCGGGCAGTCCGGCGCCGTTCAGCCGGAGGCAGGCGGCGGCTTCGGCGCACTGGACGCAGGTGGCGAGGTGGCGGGAGAGGTCGCCCGGGGTGTCGGCGGCGGTGGAGCGGGTGACGGCGTCGAGGAGGCGGGCGTAGCTGCGGCACTGCGCGTCCATCGGCGTGTCGAGCTGGTTGCGCTGGCACCGGTCCCGGAACAGGCCCCGGACCTGGGCGAGTTCATCGGCGACGGTGGCCGGGTCGAGGCCGAGCCGGCGGGCCGCGACGGTCTGCGGCAGCGCCTCGACCTCGGCCAGCCAGAGCAGCGTCGCGTCGGGTTCCTGCATGTCGCGCAGTCCGCGCAGCGCGAGCGGGCGCTGGAGCGGGGGGCCGCTGTAGCGGGCGGCCTTCTCGGAGTTGAGCCACAGCCGTAGATCGGGGTCGAGGTCGTGGCCCTGGCCGTTCTGCTCCCATGCCGCCGCGGTGGTGCGTACGGCGGTCAGGAGGAGGGGTATCCGGGGCAGGCGGGCCGGGCGGCGGCCCGCGCTGCGGAAGGTTATGGTCTCGGCCTCGCGGGCCTCACGTATGCCGGCGGAAAACGCCTCCGCGGCCAGCTGGTTGGCCGCGGCGGAGCCGGCCGTGCACAGGTCGGCGTACGACAGCACGGCGTCCCAGCACTCGGAGAACAGCGCTGCCTCGGTGGCGTCCTGGGGAGTCGGCAGGTCGGGCATGAGTCTCCTGCATCCACATGCGAGGTCAACTCGCCATATTGGCAATGGAGTTGGGGGGAACCTCGCGGCAGGAACGGAGCCTTTCACGTTCTCAACACAACTGACAAGCGCTGTGTTCAGATGTCCTGACAGACCGTTGTCCGGACAGAGACCGGCTCCACCCCAGGGCGTGGTCGCCCCGCGACTCCAGCCTCTTGTACGGACGCGAGCCCCGTCCGTCTCACCGCTTACGCCACCTATACCGCCGCGGAGGCCTCCGCCGGAAGACTGTCCATGAAGGAACTCACCGAGAACACCGCGCGGCCGGGGCCGGGTTCGCCGTAGCCGGGGGGCGAGGAGAGGCCGTAGTCCTCCATCGTCTGGCGATAGGCCTGCAGCAGCCGGATGTGGTACTCCAGCGGCGCACCCTGCGGGTTCGCCTTGCCGAGCGGGGTCGTGGGCTCGGGGCACCAGGTGGTGAAGCGGGGCGTGATGCCCTGGGACATGAAGAAGCGCAGGCCCTCGGTGGTGGAGGCGATCGCCTCGTCGACGGTCTTGAAACCGAAGGGCTCGGCCATCTCCACGCCCGCCACGAAGTTGGGGATGACGTTGCGCGCGCCGAAGATCTCCGCCGAGTCCAGGATGCGCTTGTGCCACTCGTCGCGGCCGACGTACCGCTCCTTGCCCGGGCAGTACATCTTGAACAGGTACTCGTCCCACACCTCGTAGTTGGGGTGGTAGATCTGCACGCCGTAGTCCTTGAACCGCTGCACGTCGTCCTTCGGCAGCGCCTGGGCGACGACCTTGCCGATCCAGCGGCCCGGGAAGTGCTCCTCGATGGCCTTGGCGTACATGCCGTAGAAGTCGGCCTCGTCACGGCCCTGGAGCTTCGAGGTGATCGCGCCGCCGGTGAGGGTGTAGGCGGTGGAGGCCTTGGCGGTGTCGTACCGGTTGATGATGTCGAGCGCCTCGAGGACCTCGTCGACATCCTTGACGCCCGTGTACGGGCGCCCGGCCGCCTTGTGCTGGCGCCAGTTGTGGTTGATGTCGCAGTACTGGCACTCCTCCTTGGCGCCGAAGTACTGGCACACCCGGAAGACGGTGAGGTAGATGAGGTAGCCCCACTGGATGGTCGGGGCGACCTCCATCACGGACTTTCCGTTGGAGAGCTTGTGCCGGTAGTACTCCGGCATCGGCGGCACCCCGACGTCGGAGATCCGCTTGCCGTCGAGGTAGAGCCCGAGCACGCCCTGGTCGTCGGCGGCGACGCGGTAGGGCGAGGTCGGGTTCACGCGCACGGAGACGACGGTGCGGCGCAGGTCGTACGGCCCGCCGGTGAGGATGATCTCCTCCGGCGGGCGCCTGAGCGCGGCCTCGCCCAGCTCGGGGAGGGTGCCGTGGTCGAAGGAGAAGATGAAGTACGACTTCGGCTTGACCTCGCCTCCCTCGTTGTCGCTGAGGGCGGACGGGTCGAAGGCCACTCCGCCCCGGAGCAGATCCTCCTTGAAGACGGCTTCCCGCGGAACGTGCGGGAATCGCTCCATCAGATCCTCGACCAGTGCGGTGCGGCTGCCCATCCGTAATCTCCTCCCGGCTCAGAGCCTGTGTCATGTTCCCGGCCGGATCAGCGCGCGGCGTCTGGTGCGTGCGATCGCAAGGCGCCGGAGCGCTCGCGTGGCGGAGCCACGTGGGCGGTTCGGCAACGCGGCGAGCGTGCGTGCCAGGCGTCGCGCCCCCGGCCGGGAACATGACACAGGCTCTCTGCGTACGACTCCTCACGGTATGCCCCTGGCCGAGCGATCGCCGCATCGGGCCCCCTCCGGGCGGATGTGTCCGGCGCCACAGGTCTGCGGAAACCGTTGGGAAAACGCTCTCCGCACCGGGTGGCCGCGAATGAGAAGGTCAGCATGCACGCACTCACCCGGAGGGACGGCAGGGGATGACGGAGACGATCACCAACTGGGCGGGCAACATCACCTTCACCGCCAAGGAGCTGCAGCGGCCTTACTCGGTCGGTGCGATCGGGGCCCTGGTGGCGGGGAGCGCGAAGGTGCGGGTGCTGGGCAGCGGGCACTCCTTCAACGGGATCGCCGAGCCGGGTCCCGAGGGCGTCCTGCTGTCCATCGCCGATCTGCCGCCGGTGATCGACATCGACCGGGCGGCCCGTACGGTACGGGTCTCGGGCGGCGTCCGGTACGCCGAGCTGGCCCGTGCCGTGTACGCGCACGGCTTCGCGCTGCCCAACATGGCGTCACTGCCGCACATCTCGGTGGCCGGCTCGGTGACCACCGGCACCCATGGGTCGGGGGTCGGCAATGGCTCGCTGGCCACGTCCGTGCGGGAGGTGGAGCTGGTCACGGCGGACGGGTCGGTGGTGAGCGTCGGCCGCGACGACCCCCGGTTCGGGGGCGCCGTCACCTCCCTGGGCGCCCTCGGCGTCGTCACCGCGCTCACCCTTGACCTGGAGCCGTCCTTCGACGTCGAGCAGCACCTGTTCACCGAACTGCCGCTGGAGGGGCTGGAGCCCGGCATGTTCGGGGCGGTGATGGCGTCGGCGTACAGCGTCAGTCTGTTCACCGACTGGCGGGCGCCCGGTTTCCGGCAGGTGTGGCTCAAGCGGCGCACCGACCAGCCGCTGCCGGACTTCCCGTGGGCCGCGCCGGCCACCGAGAAGCTGCACCCGGTGCCGGGGATGCCCGCGGTCAACTGCACGGAGCAGTTCGGGGTGCCGGGGCCGTGGCACGAGCGGCTGCCGCACTTCCGGGCGGAGTTCACGCCGAGCAGCGGGGCGGAGCTGCAGTCGGAGTATCTGCTGGCGCGCGAGCACGCCCTGGACGCGCTGCACGCGATCGACGCGATCCGGGGCACGGTCGCCCCCGTGCTGCAGACCTGCGAGGTGCGTACGGTCGCCGCCGATGAACAGTGGCTCAGCCCCTCCTACGGACGGGACACCGTCGCCCTGCACTTCACCTGGATCGAGGACACGGCGGCCGTGCTGCCGGTGGTGCGGCGGCTGGAGGAGGCGCTGGACGCGTTCGATCCGCGGCCGCACTGGGGGAAGGTGTTCGCGATGCCGGCGGATGTCGTGCGGGCGCGGTATCCGCGGCTGGAGGGCTTCCGGGCGCTGGCGCGGGAACTTGACCCGGGTCGGAAGTTCACCAACGCCTTCGTGCAGGACATACTGGGTGAGTGACTCTCGGACACGGCCTCGGGAGACTTCGTAAACCCCCTTTCCTAACCCCTTGTCGAAAGTCGGCGCACGTCATAGCCTTGCGCCGCGCCGGTACCGACGACGACCCGGCCCGACGTGGACGAAGGGACGGGGGCATGGCCCAGTGAAGCGCACATCACGCGACATCCGCACCGCGAACCGTTACGAGGTACTGCGCCAGATCATCGCCGCGTCGCCCACCTCACGGCAGGAGCTGGCGGCCGCCACCGGGCTCAGTCTCGCCACGGTCGCCACCCTCGTGGGCGAGCTGCTCGACCTCCGGATGATCACGGAGGTCGGGTTCGAGGACTCGGCGGGCGGCCGCCCCCGCGGGCTCGTGGCCGTCAACGCCTCCGGAGGCGCGCTGATCGGCGTGGACATCGCGGAGACGTACGTCCATGTCGAGCTGTTCGACCTCGCGCTGAACGTGCTCGCCCGCGCCGACGAGGACATGCGCCCCGGCGAGAGCCGGCCCGAGCAGGTGGTCGGCCATGTGGCCGCAGCCGTCGGCTCCGTGGTCGCACAGGCCGGGATCGAGGGCGCGCGGGTGCTGGGCGTCGGGGTGAGCGTGCCGGGGCAGGTGGACCGGGACACCGGCATCTCGGAGTACGCGCCCAACTGGGACTGGCACGATGTGCCGCTGCTCGACCTGCTCTCCGAGGTCATCGCCTACCCCCTGTACCTGGACAACCCGCTGCGGGCCGGCGCGGTCGCCGAGATGTGGTTCGGGGCGGCGCGCGGGCGCGGGGACACGGTCGTGGTCAACCTCGGCACGGGCGTCGGCGCCGGGCTCGCGCTCGGCGGCGGGCTGTACCGGGGCGTGAGCAACAGCGCAGGCGAGTGGGGGCATACGACGCTCGTCCTGGACGGGCGGCTGTGCCGCTGCGGCAACCACGGCTGCGTCGAGGCCTATGTCGGCGCGCCCGGAATCATGCTGAACCTGCGGGAGCTCAGTCCGCGCAGCCCGCTGCTGCACCCCGAGGACCAGACCGCCACCATCGACGCGCTGGCCCGCGGCCTGGCCGAGGGCGATCCCGTGGCCGTCAAGGTCGTACGGGAGACGGCCCGTTACGTCGGCGCGGGCATCGCCAACCTGGTCAATGTCCTCAACCCCGAAGTGGTCGTGCTCAGCAGCTGGGTCGCCCGCAGTCTCGGCGAACCGCTGCTGCACGAGGTGCGCGAGGCCGTCGGACGGCACGCGCTGCCACGGCCGATGGCCGCCACCGAGATCGTGCTCTCCCCCATCCCCACCGACCCGGCATGCCTGGGCGCGGCGACGTTCGCCCTGGAGGGCGCGCTGCAGTCCGTGGGCCAGCGGGCCGCGGCGAAACGCACCACCGCGGCGAGGAGCCGTACCGCGCCGTCCGCGTGACGGCGGCGGTGGCTCCCCCCATTCGTCCGGTATTCCGAACGCCGCGCAACGCTTCATGCAGACTTCGTCCAACCCCTTGCCGAAGCCTTAGCCGAAGGTTAACGTCCGGCACCGCAACCCCCTTTGAGCCAATCGGCGCTGAGCCACAGCCGTACTCGAGACAAGGACGTCAGCATGTCGGCATCGAGCAACACCAACTGGGACCGCCGAACCGTTCTGCGGGCCGCGATGGGCCTGGCCGCCGCGGGCGGACTCGCCGCGTGCGGCGGCAACACCGGCCGGAGCAGCTCCGGCGACAGCCTCGTGCAGATGTTCCACGCGTACGGCGAGGCGGGCACCGAGCAGGCCATCAAGCGGTATGCGAAGGCCTACAAGGACGCCAACGTGACCACGCAGTGGATCACCAGCGCGGACTACGAGAGCAAGCTCTTCTCGTCCCTGCTCACCGACAACGCGCCGGACCTCTTCGAGTTCCACCCGCAGATCCAGATGGTCAAGAGCGGCCAGGTGGCGGATCTGACCGACCTCATCGACCCGGTCAAGGACGACTTCAACCCGGCGGACATCAAGTCGCACACGGTCGACGGGAAGATATACGGCGTCCGCATGATCGACGACCCGCAGTTCTTCTTCTACCGCAAGTCGATGCTGGAGAAGGCCAAGGTCGAGGTGCCGACCACGTTCGACGAGCTGATGGAGGCCGCCGCCAAGCTCACCACCGGCAAGGTCAAGGGCCTGTACATGGGCAACGACCTGCACAGCGTCAACGACACGCTGATCTGGTCGTCAGGCGCCGAGCACCTCACCGCGGACAACAAGATCGCCTACCACACGGACGGCGTGGTCGAGGGCCTGAAGAAGATGCGCAAGCTGTTCACCAGCGGCGACCTCCTCCTCGGCGCCCCGACCGAGTCCTGGGACCCCTCCTCGTTCATCCAGGGCCTGTGTGCCATCCAGTTCTGCGGTATGTGGGCGATGCCGGCGATCCAGGACGCGCTCGGCGACGACTGGGGTGTCTTCCCCTTCCCGAAGGTCACGGACTCCGGCAAGCCGTCGGTCTACAACGGCGGCTGGTCGATGTTCGTCAACGCCAAGGGCAAGAACGTGGACGCGGCCAAGGAGTATGTGAAGTGGCTGTGGATCGACCAGAAGAAGTACCAGGAGGACTGGGCGACGTCCTACGGCTTCCACATCCCGCCGCGCGCCTCGCTCGCCGAGTCCGCCACCAAGCTCAAGTCGGGCAACGCCGCTGAGGGCGTCAAGCTCTTCAACGAGTTCGGTCACTTCGACAACATCGGCTGGACCCAGGCCATGCGCACCTCGTTCGAGGACGTCTTCGCCAACTGCGTGCGCAAGAACATGGACCCGGAGGCCGCCCTCGACAAGTGCGACACGGCCGTCGAGCGCGAGCTGAAGAAGCTGTTCGGATAGGCCGCGGGACGGATCACGACATGTCGACGACGACGCGCGACCTCGCGCGCCCCGCCCCGGCGAAGGCCTCATCGGCCAAGCCGCGGCGGGGTCTGCGGGGCAGCCCCACGCTCAACTTCTGGCTCTTCACCGGGCCGTTCCTGATCGGTCTGGCGATCTTCGTCTACGCGCCGATCCTCTGGAGCCTCTGGCTCAGCTTCTTCGAGGCCCGCTTCACCGTCACGCCCGACAAGTTCGTCGGGTTCGACAACTACACCTACATGCTGACGAACGACGACTTCGTCGGCTCCCTCGGCACCTTCACCGTCTTCGCCGCCTTCATCGTGCCCACCACCTGGGCGCTGTCGCTGGGTCTGGCGCTGCTGGTGAACCGGATGCGGTTCATGCGGGCGTTCTTCCGCTCGGTCTTCTTCCTGCCAACCGCGTGCAGCTATGTCGCCGCCGCGCTGATCTGGAAGATGTCCATCTTCAGCGGTGTCCGGTTCGGCCTGATGAACACGGTCCTCGGCTGGTTCGGCATCGACAACATCGCCTGGCTGATCGACCCCAACCCGCCCTGGTACTGGCTGGTCATCGTGACCGCCCGACTGTGGCTCCAGTCCGGCTTCTACATGATCCTGTTCATCGCGGCCCTGCAGAACATCCCGGACGAGCTGTACGAGGCCGCCGCCCTCGACGGCGCCAAGCCGGGCTGGCAGACCTTCCGTCACATCACCCTGCCCCAGCTGCGCGCCACGTCCACCGCGGTGATCCTGCTGCTGCTCATCGCCGCCTACCAGGCCTTCGACGAGTTCTTCAACCTGCTGTCCAAGACCACCTGGGGCCGCCCGCCCCTGGTCGAGCTGTACTACAAGGCCCTCGGCGAGAGTCAGGACTACGGCGCCGGCAGCGCGGGAGCGCTCATCCTGACCGTGCTGATCTGTGCCGTGACCCTGCTCCAGGGCAAGATCATGGGCTTTGGAAGGGGGGACGAGTCCAAGTGACCACGACCACGCCTCAGGTGCGCAAGTCCGCGCCGAAGCCGGGCAAGCCCCGTCGCGTCAGAAGCGGTGGCGGCGTGATGAGCTCCACCGGCCTCTACATCGCCACCGGCGTCGCCGCCGTCCTCTTCCTGATCCCGTTCTACGTCCTGCTGCGCAACGCCCTCTCCACCGATGCCGCGATCACCGGGGAGAACTGGCAGATCTTCCCCACGGACATCCAGTGGGGCAACATCGGCGAGCTCTTCTCGGACGAGACGGTCCCCTTCGCCCGGTCCCTGTGGAACTCGGCCGTCGTGGCCACCCTGCACACGGTCGGCGTCCTGTTGGTCTGCTCCCTCGCGGGCTACGGTCTGGCCCGCATTCCGTACAAGCACGCCAACAAGGTCTTCTACGCCGTCCTCGGCACCCTGATGGTGCCGACCGCGGTCACCTTCGTACCGAGCTTCGTGCTGGTCTCCTCGCTGGGCTGGGTGGACACCTACCGTGGTCTCATCATTCCGGGCCTGTTCAGTGGTTTCACCTGCTTCCTGTTCCGGCAGTACTTCCTTGGGTTCCCCAAGGAGCTGGAGGAGGCGGCACGCATGGACGGCCTGGGCTACTGGGGCGCGTACTGGCGTGTCGTCGTGCCGAACTCGCTGAACTTCTTCGCGGCGATGGCGACCATCACCTTCATCAACGGCTGGAACTCCTTCCTGTGGCCGCTGGTCATCGGCCAGGACCCGAGTTCGTGGACCGTCCAGGTCGCGCTCTCCAGCTATATGACCAACCAGACCGTCGTCTTCCACATGATCTTCATGGCCACGGCCATTTCCATCCTGCCCCTGGTGTTCGTGTTCCTCTTCCTCCAGCGCTGGCTGGTCCAGGGGATCGCACAGACCGGCATCAAGGGCTGACGCCTTCTTCTCAAGACCTGGAGACCGATGTCTTTCCGCACCACCCCGACCGTCACCTACGTAGAGGACGTCTCCCCGGGCAGCGGGGCCCTGCCGCCCCGCGCCTGGTACGCCACCTCGGACGCGGAGTCCCTGTCCCTGAACGGCAGCTGGCGCTTCCGGCTGTCGGCGACCGCCGACGCGGAGGACGACTCGTTCGCCGCGCAGGGGTACGACGCCGGGGACTGGGCCGAGGTCACGGTCCCCGGCCACTGGGTCCTCCAGGGCGACGGCGCGTTCGGTTCGCCTATCTACACCAACCACCTCTACCCGTTCCCGGTGGACCCGCCGCACGTCCCCACGGAGAACCCCACCGGTGACCATCTGCGGGTCTTCGACCTGCCTGACACCTGGCCGGCCGACGGCACCGCAGTCCTCCGCTTCGACGGCGTGGAATCCTGCGCCCGCGTCTGGCTCAACGGCACGGAGCTCGGCGAGTTCAAGGGCTCGCGGCTGCCGCACGAGTTCGCGGTCGGGGAGCTGCTGAAGCCGGCCGGGAACGTGCTGGCCGTGCGGGTGCACCAGTGGTCGGCGGGCTCGTACCTGGAGGACCAGGACCAGTGGTGGCTGCCGGGCATCTTCCGTGACGTCACCCTGCTGCACCGCCCGACGGACGCGGCGGGCGACTTCTTCGTGCACGCCTCCTACGACCACACCACGGGCGAGGGCACCCTGCGCGTCGACTCCGACGTCGACGGGCGGGTGTCGGTGCCCGGCCTCGACATCGATGTCGCGACCGGCGAGTCGGTGACCGTCGCGGTCGAGCCGTGGTCCGCCGAGACGCCGAAGCTGTACGACGGTGAGCTGGTCACGTCCGGCGAGCGGGTGCCGCTGCGGATCGGTTTCCGTACGGTCGTCCTCGAAGACGGCCTGATCAAGGTCAACGGCAGGGCGATCCTCTTCAAGGGCGTCAACCGGCACGAGTGGCACCCCGAACGCGGCCGCGCCCTGGACCTCACGACCATGCGCGAGGACGTGCTGCTGATGAAGCGGCACAACCTCAATGCCGTCCGCACCTCGCACTACCCGCCGCACCCGGCCTTCCTGGACCTGTGCGACGAGTACGGCCTGTGGGTCATCGACGAGTGCGACCTGGAGACCCACGGCTTCACCGAGCAGGCCTGGCGCGACAACCCCGTCGACGACGACCGCTGGACCCCGGCCCTCCTTGACCGCGCGGCCCGTATGGTCGAGCGGGACAAGAACCACCCGTCGATCGTGTTCTGGTCGCTGGGCAACGAGGCCGGCACCGGGCGCGGCCTGACCGCGATGGCCGAGTGGATCCACGGCCGGGATCCCGAGCGCCTCGTGCACTACGAGGGTGACTGGGACTGCCGCGACACCGATGTGTACTCGCGGATGTACGCCTCCCACGCCGAGGTCGAGCGCATCGGACAGGGCCTGGACGGCGGGACGCACAAGCGGCGCGGACTGCCCTTCATCCAGTGCGAGTACGGGCACGCGATGGGCAACGGACCGGGTGGCATCGCCGACTACCAGTGGATCTTCGAGGCCCACGACCGGATCCAGGGCGGCTTCATCTGGGAGTGGATCGACCACGGCGTCAAGCACCCCGAGCTGGGCTACGCCTACGGCGGTGACTTCGGCGAGGAGCTGCACGACGGCAACTTCGTCTGCGACGGGCTGATCTTCCCGGACCGGACGCCGTCCCCGGGCCTTGTCGAGTACAAGAAGGTGATCGAGCCGGTCCGTATCGAGGGCGACGCCGCCGGTGGTGCCGTACGGGTGACGAACGCGTACGACTTCGCCGATCTGTCGCACCTGGAGTTCGAGTTCTCGTACCAGGTGGACGGGTTCCCGACGGGCGCGCACAAGCTGGCCGTGCCGCCGCTCGCGCCCGGTGAGTCGGCGGAGGTCAAGCTGCCGGCGGCCGCGCCCGACGGCAAGGGCGAGGAGGTGGGGTGGACGGTGCGGGCGCTGCTCGCCGAGGACACCCCCTGGGCGGGCCGGGGCCATGAGGTGGCGTGGGGTCAGCGGACCGTCGTGCCCCGTGAGCCCCTCCCGGCCGCGAAGGGTGCCCGGCCCGCGGTCGACGGTGACCGGATCTCGCTCGGCCCGGCCGCCTTCGACGCCCGCACCGGTGCCCTGCTGTCCCTCGGCGGGGTCGACGTCAACGGCCCGCGCCTGGATGTGTGGCGGGCGCCCACCGACAACGACGAGGGCGCCTCCTGGCAGGACGACACCCGCTGGGGCGTGCTGTGGCGTCAGCTGGGCCTGCACCGGATGCGGCACCGGCTGGAGGGCGTGGAGTCCGGTGACGACGCGCTGACCGTACGGACCCGGGTGGCACCCGCGGCCCGTGACGTGGGCCTGCGCACCGAGTACCGCTGGACGTCCGACGGCACCCTGCTGCGGCTGACGGTGTCGGTGACTCCCGAGGGCGACTGGAAGGTGCCGCTGCCCCGCCTCGGCCTCCGTCTCGGACTGCCGGCGGCGACCACGGGGTCCGCGGCCTGGTTCGGCAGTGGCGGCGAGGCGTACCCGGACACCAGGGCCGCGGCGAAGCTGCTGCTGTGGGACGCGAGCATCGAGGAACTCCAGACGCCGTACGTCCGCCCGCAGGAGAACGGCGCCCGGTCCGACGTGCGCTGGGTGGAACTCGGCGGGCTCAGGATCGAGGGCGAGCCGGAGTTCTGGTTCAGCGCTCGGCCCTGGACCAGTGAACAGCTGGACGCCGCCCGGCATCTGACCGATCTGGTGCCCGGCGACACCGTCTGGGTCAATCTCGACCACGGCCAGCAGGGCATCGGTTCGCAGTCCTGCGGTCCGGGCCCGCTGCCGCAGTACTTCCTGAAGGCGGAGCCGACGGAATTCTCGTTCGTGTTCTCGGCCACCGAGTAGGCAGAATCATCAGCGGCCGGTCGGCGATCATGCCGACCGGCCGCAACTCATGTGTGCCCGAAGGGAGTTGATGCCACTTGAATGGCAGTATCGAGGTTCGCGGACTGTCCCGGACCTTCCACACCACCGTCCGCCGCCCCGGCTTCGGGGGCGCGTTGCGTTCCCTGGTCAACCCGGAGAAGGTCACCAAAGAGGCCGTCACCGACGTGACGTTCTCCGTCGCCGCCGGTGAACTCCTCGCCCTGCTCGGCCCGAACGGCGCGGGCAAGTCCACCACCATCAAGATGCTCACCGGCATCCTCACACCGACCGCGGGCGAGGCGCGGGTCGCGGGTGTGGTGCCGTACGAGGAGCGCGAGCGCAACGCCCGCAACATAGGCGCCGTGTTCGGGCAGCGCACCCAGCTGTGGTGGGATCTGCCGGTCCGTGAGTCGTTCGCGATCCTGCGCGACATCTACGAGGTCCCGAAGCCCGAACACACCGCCCGCCTCCAGGAGTTCGACGACCTCCTGGACCTGTCCTCCTTCTGGGACACCCGGGTCCGCCATCTCTCCCTCGGCCAGCGCGTGCGCTCCGACCTGGCCGCCGCGCTGCTGCACGACCCGCCGGTCGTCTTCCTGGACGAGCCGACCATCGGCATGGACGTGGTGGTGAAGGAGCAGGTGCGGGAGTTCCTGCGGCACCAGGTGGAGGAGCGCGGCCGTACGGTCCTGCTGACCACGCATGACATGACGGAGGTGGAGCGGCTCGCCGAGCGGGTGGTGCTGATCAACAACGGGCGGCTGGTGCTGGACGGCACGCTCGACGAGATCCGCCGCGAGTTCGGCTCGACCTGGCAGGTGCGGGTGACGCTGGCCGATCCGCACACCGAGATCGGCCCGCTGCCGGGCATCGCGCTGCTGCGCCGCGAGGGTCCGCAGGCGGTCTTCGGGCCGGACGGTCCCGACGCGCCGACCGTGCACCAGGCGCTGAAGCGGGTCATCGAACGGTACGAGGTGACGGACCTGGCGCTGGACGAGGCGGACCTGGAGGACGTGATGCGGGCCGCGTACGTCCATGCCGAGGGGGTCTGACATGGCCGTACTGCACGGCTGGCGGGCCGCCCGCGTCACCCCGCTCGGGGAGCTGCACACGCCACCCCGGATGACCGCCGTCCTGCTCCGGCTGACCGTCCAGGTGGTCCTGGTGGCGTCCCTGTGGCGCGGCCTGTACGCCCACACCGGCACGACCGCCGGACTGACCCGCGACCAGGCGGTGACGTACGCAGTCCTGGCCGTACTGGCCTCCCGGCTGCGGGAGTTGGACCAGTACGCGGGCCGGGACACGGTACTGCAGCACATGCACTTCGGCACGATCGTCTACTGGTATCTGCGCCCGCTGCCGCCCCGCCGGTACTACGCCCTGCGCGCGCTGGGCGAGCAGCTGTACGGGCTGGCGTGGGCCCTGTTCGGATACGCGGTGTGCCTGGCCGCGGGGGTGGTGGCACCGCCGGAGTCGGCGGCCACGGCGGGGGTGTTCCTGCTGAGCATGCTGCTGGGGCAGTGGGTCCTGTACTACGTCATGCTCCTGCTGGACCAGATGTGCTTCTTCACCCTCCGCAACAACTCCGCGATGCTGATCCTGATCTTCGCGCAGAACCTGATGTCCGGGGTGTACGCGCCGCTGTGGTTCTTCCCGGACTGGTTCATCACGCTGAGCGGCGTCCTGCCCTTCCAGGCGACGCTGAACGTACCGCTGTCGATCTACGTCGGCCGGATCCAACTGTCCGACGCGGGCGCCCAGTTGGCGGTCCAGGCGGCCTGGGTGCTGGCGCTGGCCCTGGTCACCCGCCAGGTGTGGCGGCGGGCAGCTCGACGCGTGATCTCGCAGGGAGGCTGAGATGTCGCTGAAGGCTCTGCGCATCGTCTGGCGTGTCTCGCTGCTCAATATCCGCGCCTCGATGGAGTACCGCACCGAGTTCCTGCTGAACATCGCGATCGGCGCGATCTGGCAGATGTCGGTGATCGTGTTCGCCACGGTGCTGCTGGCCCGGTTCACCGGGATGGGCGGCTGGGACAGCTCGGACGTCCTGCTGATCCCGGCGATCCGGATGCTCGCTCACGGGCTGTTCGTCCTGCTCCTGGGCCGTGTGCACTTCATCGGCCACCAGGTCCAGGAGGGCCGGATCGACATCTATCTCCTGCGCCCGATGCCGGTGCACCGCCAGGTGCAGCTCGCGTACTTCCCGACCAACGCGATCGGCGACCTGACGGTCGCGGCGGGCCTGATGGCGGGCGCGCTCGGCCGCAGCACCCTGGACTGGTCGGCGGGCCGCGTCTCCTATCTGATCGCCGCGGTCATCGGCGGCATGCTGCTGGAAGCGGCCCTGTTCACGGGCGTGGCCGCCGCGTGTCTGCGCTATCCGGCCGCCGACTACTGGGGCCGCTGGCTGGAGGAGCTCCTCGGCACCTTCGGCAGCTACCCGCTGAACGTCCTCCCGAAGGCGGTCGGCGGCTTCCTCACCTTCGCCCTCCCGCTCGCCTTCGTCGCGTACTTCCCGGCCGCGGTCCTCACCGGCCACGACACCGCGGTTCCGTACTGGCTGGCGGCGGCATCGCCCCTACTGGGGCTGGTGGCGTATCTGGGGGCGCGGGGGATGTGGCGGTGGGCGTTGGGGCACTATACGGGGGTGAACGGGTGACCGATGGTCAGGTACGGCGCCCCGAGCTCCATATCGGCGTGAAGAGCGCGGCGACCGCGATCAGCACACAGCCCGCGCCCGCGAGCAGGGCGACGGGCGCCGTGCCGTGGTGTTCGGCGGCCCAGGTGAGGACGGCCGCGCCGATCGGGGCCGCCGAGTACTGGAGCGTCCAGTAGGCGGAGGTGACACGGCCGAGGAGGGGTTCCGGGGTGACCTCCTGGCGCAGTGACATGGAGCAGGTGCCCGCGATGCCGACGCAGGCGAGGAAGGCGGCGGTCAGGGCCGCGACGACGGGCACATCTCCGGCCCAGCCGAGCCCGGCGAAGGCGAGCCCGCACACCGCGACCGCTCCGGTCCAGGTCGGCCCGAAGCCGAGCCCACGGCGGACCCGGGCCACCAGCAGGGCACCGGTGATGGTGCCGAGCGCGCCGACGGCCATGACGACGCCGACCGTGCCGTCGTCATGGCCGAGGTCGTGCTTGAGGTGGTAGATGACCAGGTCGTTCAGGCCGAGGGTGAGGAAGCTGAACACGAACAGCAGGGCCGTCAGGGAACGCAGCACAGGGTGGCCGTAGAGGAAGGACATGCCGGTGCGCAGGTCCCGCCACAGCCCCGACCGCTCGGTGGGCTCACCGGTCCGTTCCCGCAGTCGTACGAAGGCCAGACAGGCGGCGGAGACACCGAAGCTGGCGGCGTCCACGCCGACGGCCGTGGCCGGGCCGGACCAGGCGGCGACGAGCCCGGCGCACAGTGGCCCGAGCACGCCGGCCGCGGCGGCGGTGGCGTTGAGCCGGCCGTTCGCCTCGGTGAGGCGGTCGGTGCCGACCAGTCCGCGCACGACGGTGACATAGCCGACGGCGAACAGCATGCCGAGGGCCTCGCACAGCGGCAGGACGACATAGAGCAGCCAGATCCGCGGGCCGAACAGCCAGACCAGCGGGACGAGTCCGTACAGCACCAGGCGCACGAGATCGCAGATGATGAGCAGCCTGCGCCGGTCGACGCGGTCCACGACGGTCCCGGCGAACACCGCCGCGAGCACCGCCGCCGCCCCGCCGACCGCCGTGAGCAGGCCCATGCGGGCGAGTGAGCCCGTGGCCTGGAGCACCAGCAGGGGCAGGGCGATCAGCGCGAAGGAGTCACCGAGCACGGAGAGGGTCTGCGCGACCCAGAAGATCCCGAAGTCCCGCTGCCGCCACAGGGGGCGGGCCGGGTCGCCGGGCGGTGCGGGAGGCCTGCGTCCGCCGGGCGCCTTCTCGCGCCGCGCCTCCTCGTGTGTCATCCGCTCCCCGTCGGCTCGAAACCCCGGTAATCCTACGGGTGTTGACCGACCCGAGGAGGGCTGCGGGTCGGCTCGGAGGGCTCGATGCCCTCCAGGGAGCGGATGCCGGGTATCGGTGAGGGCAGCAGCCACAGCAGGGACAGCGCACCGCCGATCGCCGCGGTGACGAGGGTCGCGCGCAGGCCGATGCCGGTGGCGAGGACGCCTCCTACGACGGCGCCGAGCGGGCGTACGCCGTAGTTGACGGTGCTGTAGGCCCCGGCCACGCGGCTGCGCAGGGCGTCGGGGATCACCGCGGTCTGCAGGGAGTTGAGGTTGACGTCGAACAGCATGACGCCGAGGCCGACCAGGAAGTAGGCCGCGCCCAGGATCCCGGCGCGGGCCCAGGCGGGGCCGTCCGCGGTGGCGATGAGGGCGATGGGCGCCGGGAACAGAACGGCGCCGACGGCGATCCCGCGTCCCACGCCGATCCGCCGGGCCAGCCAGGGTGCCGCCAGCGCACCGAGCAGGGAGCCGCTGGCGCCGATGCCCATGGCCAGCCCGATGGCGGCCGGGGAGAGTTCGAGGTCGCGGTCGGCGAAGAGCACGATCAGGCCGGTGCCGGAGACGAAGGTGAAGAAGTTGAGGGTCGTGGTGCAGGCCAGGCCGGGGCGCAGTACCGGATCCCGGAAGATGTGGGCCACGCCCTCGCGCGCGTCGCGCATCAGTGCCGTGCGGTCGGCCGTGGTGGGCGGCGGCTCGTCGACCGTGACCCGGCGCAGGAGCAACGCGGACGCCACGAAGGACAGCGCGTCGGCGACCAGGGCGACCGGCGCGGTCAGCGCCTGCACCAGCCCGCCGCCGACCGCGGGCCCGGCGACGAAGGAAGCCGAACGGGCCGCGCTTAACTTGCTGTTCGCCTCGACGTACGCCGCGCGCGGCACCAGCAGCGCGAAGAAGGGCGCCCAGGCGCAGGCGGCCACCACGCTCGCGAGGCCGGTCAGCAGAGCCACCGCGTACAACTGCCCCAGCGTCAGGGCGCCCCACGCGTAGGCGACCGGCACCGTCAGCAGCACGCCCGCCCTTACGAGATCGGTGCCGATCAGCAACCGCCGTTTGCCCGGCCTGTGTTCGACCCACGCCCCCAGCACCAGCGCGAGCAGGTTCGGCGTCCAGACCAGTGCCGTCAGCCAGGCCACCTGACCGGCCGAGGCGTCGAGCACGCCGACGGCGATCAGGGGCAGCGCCAGTTCGGAGATCCGGTCGCCGAACTGCGAGACCGCGCTGCCCGCCCAGCACCGCGCGAACCGGCGGTCCCGCCACAGGGACGTCGGGGCGAGGAGCCCGCGCCTCATGCGTCCGCGCCCTCGCCGGCTCCCGGCGCGGCCTCCGGCAGCGCGTAGCGCAGCAGCCGTACGCCTCGGGTTCCGGGCGGTCGGGTCTCGCGGTCGCGCATCACATACGGTGCGAGTACGGCCTCGATCGCGTCCTCGATCCCGGCGAGTTCCTCGACGGAGACCACGATCCGCGTGTTGGCCAGGCCGCCGAGTCGGCGCCAGGCCGGTTCGAGGGCGGGCTCGGTCTCCGTCGCCCAGCGCTCGGGCAGGTCGGCGGCACGGGCGAACATCTCCCAGGACAGGGCCCGCGCCGCGGAGGTGCCCTCCGCGTCCTCCGGAACCCGCAGCCGGAAGCCCCGCGCCGCCGCCTCCCAGCGCCGCTCACGCCGGTCGGTCCCGCCGTCGGCGGCATCCCTGACCAGCCCGAAGCCCGCGAGATGCCGCAGATGCCAGCTGGTGACGGACGGTGTGGCGCCGACGTGCGGGGAGAGCTGGGTGGCCGTGGCGGGGCCCTCGCGTTGGAGGCGTTCGAGGATGGCGAGTCGCACGGGGTGCGCCAGCGCCCGCATGGCCTTCGGATCGGTGATCTCGATGTCGCCGAGGCGATTCCCGGAATCCATGACCTGAGAGTGTTCTCTCAGAAAGCGTGAGAGTCAACTCTCAGACCATGCGGGAAGGCTGAGTTCAGTGGTCCGCGCAGCACGGCGTCGGATCGGCCACCTCGAATGGCACAAGCGTCCCGCCCACCGCGGGCATGGCGGTCAGGACAAGTTCGCCGTCCTGCCACTGCGGGCGTACATGATCACCCGTCAGGAGGCGGGTGTCCGGGGGTGGTTGGTCCGAGGTGCCGAGGACCGCTACTCGGTCGATCGCCGAGTGGGACAGGACGTCGGCGATCGTCAGGGTGCCGGTGAGGGACGCGACGCCCGGGTAGAGCACGGCGCGGCCCATCGCGTCCGGCACCCCGGGCGCCACCTCGTGTCCCCCGGCCACCAGCCGCTCCTGGGCGGTACGCAGGAGCGACTCGGTGGGCAGGGCGAGGGAGAGGGCCACCCGCGGCCGTTCTCCCCGCACCAGGTGGGTGCAGCCGAACACGCCCTCGGGAAGGGCGAGTTCGGCCGCCAGCGTGTGGAGCAGGTGGTCGGCCGCACGGAGGTCCCGGACACCCGCGTCCACGGTCAGGACGTACGGGGTCACGAGGGCAGGACCCACACCGGGTTGGAGTAGAACCACAGGTCGCGCCACGGGTCGGCGTCGCCCACGACGTCGATGGCCGGCCCGGCCGGGTCCACGGCGGCACCCATCGCGCCCACGGCGCCGCGGTTGCCGTCGGTGCCGCGCAGACGGACGTAGACGGGGCGGTCGACCTTGCCGAGGTCGTAGGTGAGGCGGACCGTGCCGGACGACTTGTTCACCTCGTACGACTTGACCACCTTGGCGGTCGGCGCGGTGAAGGTGTCCTTGTCGGCGACCGGGCCGGTGACATCGCCCTGGATGACGTCGACGCGGGCCAACTTCGGTACGAATCCCGCCCAGTTGGGGCCGCCCGCCATCGCCACGTCGACGGCCAGCGTGACGTTGGTGCCCTTGCGGACGTGCAGGGCGCCGCCGAGGGTGGCCCAGCGGTGGCCGCCGGTCACGCGGACGTCGAGGGCGCCGAGGAGCTGGCCGTGGTCGACCCAGATGCGGCCCGCGCGGATGCCCTCCATGACGGCGGCGTAGGAGAAGCCGTCGGCGCCGACGTGCGTACGGCTGTACTGGCCGGGCCAGTAGTCGCCCTGCGTGATGTCGATCTGGCCGGCGTAGACCGGGTCGTCGTAGCGGCCGTTGGCGTCGAAGTTGCCGCCGCCACGCGCTGCGGTGTCGGCGTAGACCTGATGGGAGTCGGAGTTGGCGGTGATCCACCACGGCTTGCCCTCGGCGAGGAGGCTGTCCCACAGGCCGCCGACGGTCGCCGTCATCCAGTCGAAGCCGCCCCAGGTGCGGTAGCTCTCCAGCGGGTAGCCGGCGAAGGAGTTGGCGCTGGGGTTGTTGTCGTAGATGCCGCGGGCGCGCCCCATGCCGAGGGGGGCGGGGAGGCCGGCCGCCTGGTGGCCGGGGGCGCCCTCGAAGCCGATGGCGATCTGGCGGCCACGGCCCGCGTCACGCCAGCCGCGTATCTCGTGCGGGGAGTCGACACCGCGCCGCGCCGGGTGGTTGGCGAGCATCAGCGCGTCCTTGACCTTGCGGCGCTGCACCTGCTCGGCGAGGAAGTTCAGGCCCGCGATGGCGAGGGCCTCGTTGGCAGGCGTGGAGTCGGAGGCGCCCTTGACGCTGCCGTCGTAGTCGGTCTCGAACTGCTTGAGTACGGAGACCTCGTTGTTGCCGGGGTGCACGAAGACGGTGCCGTGCTCGGCGCCCGGGATGTTCCACTCCAGGCCCTGGAAGACGAGGGTGTCCTCGTAGGCGGCGCGGGCCGCCTTGATGTCCGGGTTGACCTTGTCGACGCCGATCTTGGCGTGGGCGACGCTGCCGTGGTCGGTGATGACCAGCCAGTCCATGCCGTGCCTGGCGCCCTGGCGGACCTGGTCGACGACGCGGTACTTGCCGTCGCTGCTG
Source organism: Streptomyces lanatus (assembly GCF_014655715.1). GTDB lineage: Bacteria > Actinomycetota > Actinomycetes > Streptomycetales > Streptomycetaceae > Streptomyces > Streptomyces lanatus. The sequence continues at coordinate 873,923 of NZ_BNBM01000001.1, forward strand.
TACTGGGTGTGGATGTGGTGGTCACCGGACAGCCACAGGAAGCCGTTGGTGCGGCGGCCGCCGGAGGCCGGGGCGGCGGAGGCGGCGGGAGCCGCGGCGGCGGCCGGGGCGACGACGCTCGCGGCGGCCAGACCGGCCCCCAGCAGGCCCGCACGGCGCAGCAGGGTGCGGCGCGAGTGCTGCTCGGGGGTGAGCGCCTCGTCGGGCACGGACGGGTCGAAGGCGGCGGGCATCGCGCCGGACGCCGCCCCGTCATGCGAGTGATCGTGGTCGTGGTGGTGATGCCCGTGCGGGTGCCCGTGTCCCATGAACGCCTCCTGGGGTGCCGCTGTCTGCCGGCGGCTGCCTTCTACGGCGCTGTTGCGCCGCCTGTGGAGGATCAAGGCGAAACATGAACGTTGAACGAGCGGCGCATGGCCGCCGGGTGCCGCCGATACGGCGGAACTCCCCGTCTCTCACAGTTTCCTCAACGACCCTTGTACGTCACCCTGGTTGACACCGAACCTGAACACCGCTCATGTTCAACGTTCACCCTCTTCCCCTCTCCCCCGGAGACTCCCCCACCATGAGAAGACTGATAGGCACGCTCGCGGCGGCCGCGCTCGCCGTCACCGGCCTCACCGCCACCACGGCCACGCCCGCGACGGCCGCCACCTCGGGCTCCTTCAACGTCCTGACGTACAACATCGCGGGCCTCCCGCTCGGCCTCGGCGACAGCGACCCTGAGACGAACACCCCGCTCATCGGACAGCGCCTCGCCCCGTACGACATCGTCAATGTCCAGGAGGACTTCAACTTCCACGCCTCGCTGTACGCCAACGACGCCCACCCGTACCGCACGGCGACCAGCGGCGGAGCGGCCTTCGGTGACGGCCTCAATACGCTGTCGGACTTCTCGTTCGAGGACTTCGAGCGGGTCAAGTGGAACGACTGCACCGGCACCAACTGCCTCACCCCGAAGGGCTTCTCGCTGGCCCGGGTGCGGCTGGCCGAGGGCGTGTTCGTGGACCTGTACAACGTCCACACCAACGCCGACGACGACGCCGCCGCGCTGGCCGCCCGCCGGGCCAACGTCGAGCAGCTGTCGGACTTCATCCAGGCCAACTCCGCCGGCAACGCGGTGATCGTCATGGGCGACACCAACACCCGCTACACCCGCAGCGGCGACAACATCCGCACGCTGGTGAGCGAGAACGGCCTGACCGACGCGTGGGTGAAGCTGGTCAAGGGCGGCACGCCCCCGGCGGCGGGCAGTGACGCGCTGGTGTGCGACTCGGCGGCGCCGACCAACGACTGCGAGGTGGTGGACAAGGTCCTCTACCGGGGCAGCGACCTGCTGACCCTGAACGCGACGCGCTACAACAACGACTGGGCGAAGTTCCTCCGCGCGGACGGCAAGCACCTCTCCGACCACTTCCCGCACACGGTCGACTTCTCCTACACCCTCAACTCGTCCCTCAAGGCGAGCGACTTCTTCGGCGGCCCGCACGGCACGGCCTTCAACGACGCCGACGACCTGCCGGCCACGCCCGCACCCCGCACCCTCACCCTGCGCGGCGCCTCCCGCCTGGACGCCCTCTCCCTCACCCACGCCGACGGCACGACCCTCACCCACGGCGGCACGGGCGGCACGGCGACGTCCCTGACGCTGGGGTCGGGCGAGCACCTCACGGCCGTAAAGCTGACGCAGGGTCAGAAGGACGGCCGTACGCGGATCTTCTCGGCCTCCTTCACCACGGACAAGGGCCGCACGCTGTCGTCCGGTACGGCGACGTCGGACACCAGGACCTTCACGGCACCGTCGGGGTGGCAGATCGTGGGGTTCACGGGGCGGGCCGGGGATGAGATCGACAAGCTGGGGGTGGTTTACGCGCCGGTCGGGTGACGACCGTCGGCCTGTCGCGTGAGACGGGCCAGTGACGCGTACGCCGGCGGCCCCCAGCTCGCCTTACCGCCGGGGCGGCCTCGCACCCCCGCCTCGCCGATGAGGATCCCGCTGAGGGCACGCCCCACCGCCCACCCCCGGGCCCGCCGCAGCGTCGCGGCGTCGGGGGTCGGCCGGTACGCCCCGTGAAACCGGTCCATCGCGTCCTCCGGCAGCAGGATCCACGCGGCGGAGAGATCGCAGGCGGGGTCCCCCGCGCAGAGATCCCCGAAGTCGATCACCCCGCAGAACGTGCCGTCCGCGGTGAGCACATTGGCCGGATGCAGGTCACCGTGGAGCCAGACGGCCGGCCCCTCCCACTCGGGCGCCGCGGCGGCGTCGTCCCAGACCGCGCGGACGGCGTCCGGGTCGGGGACCAGGCCCATTTCGGTCGCCCGGGCGAGCATCCCGGTGAACCCGTCCAGGCTGTCGGCCAGGAGCCCGCCCCGGTCACGGCCCATGGGCGCGTCGACCGGGGCGGGGCGGTGCAGCGCCGTCAGGAAGGCGGCCAGGGCGTCGGCCGCCTCGTCGGCGCGGGTGACGGGGGCGAGGTCGGCAGGTGTGCCCGGTACCCAGGTGGTGACGATCCAGGGCCGCGGGAAACGCTCGGAGGGCTCGCCGATGCGCTGCGGCACCGGGACCGGCAGGGGGAGCCCCGGGGCGAGCCCGGGCAGCCACGCGTGCTCCTTGCGCAGCAGCGCGTCGGCCGTCTGCGTCGCCCAGGGGAGCCGTACGGCGAGGTCGTCGCCGAGCCGCCACAACTGGTTGTCCCAGCCACGCGCACCGAGCTCCACGGGGCGGTCGGCCAGGTCGGGATGCTGGTCGTGCAGGAGGTCCCGGACCAGCTCGGCGGTGATGTCAATCTCGGTGTGGGTCATGCGGGGCAAGAGTAGTCATACGCTTCCGAGCCGCATTAGCATCCTGCCTGAACACCCTAGGTTTCCGGTCGGAGGACACAGCCCCATGGCCCGCGCAGGACTCACCGCCGACCGTCTCGCCGAGGCGGCCGCCGAACTGGCCGACGAGGTCGGGTTCGACAAGGTCAGCCTGTCGGCGCTGGCCCGGCGGTTCGGGGTGAAGGACGCCAGCCTGTACTCGCACGTCAGGAACCTCCAGGAGCTGCGGACCCGGGTCGCCCTGCTGGCCGGTGGCGAGATGATCGACCGGATCGCCGCCGCCGTCGCGGGCCGGGCCGGCAAGGACGCGCTCGCGGCGTTCGCGGACGCGTATCGCGCGTACGCCCTGGAGCACCCGGGCCGGTACGCGGCCACCCAGATCCGCGTCGACCAGAGCCTCGCCGCCGACTCTCCCTCGATGCGCCGCACCGCCGAGATCACGTACGGCATGCTGCGCGCCTACGGCCTCGACGAACCCGACCTCACCGACGCCGTCCGGCTGCTGCGCAGCACCTTCCACGGGTACTGCTCGCTGGAGTCCACCGGTGCCTTCGGCGCGCCCCGTGATGTCCGCGAGTCGTGGGAGCGTGCCGTCGACGCGCTGCACGTGGCGCTCGCGAACTGGCCTCGGGCGGGGGCCGATCGGCGGCCGCCCCAGTTGTCACCCTGACCACTTAGACTGGAAACTTCGCGGAGGCCACACGCCGCCACCACGGGGGAGGGAACGCGTCATGTCCCAACAGCAGCTAGGACGCGGCCCGTTGAGGCCCCGTCAGACGGGCACCGGTCCCCCGTCCCCCGCTCCCGACGAGGACACCGTGCCCACCTCACCCCCGGCGCGTTTCGTCGGCTGGCTCGGCGGCCTCGGTGCCGCGGCCGCCGGGTACGGCGTGTTCCAGTTCCTGTTCAGTGTGCTGCCCGGCTCCATCGACGGCGCGACCGCGCGGTATCTGATCTCCGGCGTCAGCGGGCTCGGCACCTTCGTCGCGGCCTGGCTGGCGGCGGGTCTGCTGCGGGCGCGGACCGCGGCCTCCGCACCCGCCGTGGGGCCCGCCGCGCTGGCCCCGGGCGCGCCCGGCCCGCTCCCCCGGGTCTTCGCCGCCGCCTACGACTCGCTCGTCGAGCAGGTGTCGGTCGTGGAGGACCCCGAGCACGGGCGGCTCACCGGCTGGCCGCACTCCCTGGGCGAGGACACCCCGTCCCGGCCCACCCCGGTCGGCACCGCGTACGGACTGCACATCATGCTCGACCTCGGCGTGCCGGAGGGACGGCTGAGCACCGGCGAACTGGTGGACACCTTGTGGCGGCTGCGGCTGCCGGGGGGCGGCTGGTCGGCGCGGTCCCAGGGGTCGGAGGCGCGTCCCGAGGTGACCGCGCTGGTGCTGGGGGCGCTGGCCCGGGCGGGCGCGTCCGCCGAGCGGCTCGCGGCGGAGGTGGACCGCTGCACGGACGGCTTCACCCGGCAACTCGACCGCACGGGGCACGAGTCGACCCATGTCGTGACGACGGTGCTGCGCGGCCTGCTGCGTGCCGCGCCCCGCTCCGAGGTCCTGCCGGTGCTGCGCGAGGCCCTCGCGGACGGCGCGATCAGCGACCCGCGCCGCGACCATCTGCGCTGCTGGGGCTACCGCCTCCAGCCGCCGTACGGCAACCCGTCGCCGCTGCACACCGCGCAGGCCGTCGTCGCCCTCGACCGGGCCGCCCGGGTCATGGGCGAGGAGGGCAACGCGCGCGCCGCCCGTGCCCGCGCCGCGCGTGAGGACGGCATCCGCTGGCTGCTGTCCTGCCCGGACGCGCCGCACGACATCTGCCCCGACCTGGCGAACCTCCACGAGGAGGTGCGCCGCCCCCGCACCGACGACCCCACCCGCCACGAGGTGCTGAACGTACGGCACTTCACCGCCTCCTGGCTGGCCCGCGCCCTGCTGTCGCCCGGTGCCCTGGACATCGCCCGCGCCGAGGGCCTGGAGGACGAGCTGCGGGTACGCCTCGACGGGGCCCTGGCCGCGGTGTGGGCCGGGCAGACGGACGGCATCTGGCTGTGGGGGCGGGACGACAGCACCGAGCAGCGGCGGCCCATGTGGATGACCTATCAGGGTCTTTCGGCGCTGCGCGCGCATGCCGTATGGATGTACCAGCCACATGGCTGAAGTCGTGGGTGACGAGCGGGCGTCGGAGGATGAGTGCATGGGTGGTCGGCAGGTCCTGGCGGCACGACGGCTGCTGACCGGGGCGCTGGACGGTGCACCGCCCGAGCATGAGCTGGTCGCCGCCGCGCGCTCCGTCGTCGCCGAACTGGGCGCTCCCGACCTGCTGTTGGAGCTGATCACCGAACTCGCCTCGGGCGAGGGGGATCCGGAGGCCTGCGCCCGACTGTCGTACCGTCATGTCCTGGGCTTCGACAAGCTGCTGCTGATCGACGGCGGACCGCGCCAGATGCTGCGCGCCCATGTGTGGCATCCCGGTGCCGGGGCGATCGGCAAGGAGGACATCCACAACCACCGTTCACCGCTGGCGTCCCATGTCGTCCGGGGCCGGCTGGCCATGGAGCTGTACGAGGTGGGGGACGACGGCATCTCGGCGGCCCGTTACGCGGAGTCGCTGGCGGAGCGGTCGGCGGACTGGGTGCTGGAACCGGCCGGTCCGGCGCGGCTGCGGCTGACGCATGTGGGGCAGTACGCGGCGGGCAGTTCCTACGCGCTGCCCGCGCACACCCTGCACCGGGCCTGGTGCGACACGGACGAGCCGACGGTGACGCTGTTCCTGGAGACGGGCGCCGAACGGCGTGCCCACACCGATGTGTTCACGGCCGCGGGCCCGCATCCGGGCGCGGTGGCGAAGGTGCCGCTGTCGACGGCGGAGTATCTGGCGGCGCTCGGGGAACTGGCGGAGCGGCTCAGAACTCCGTGAAGGCCTGCCGGACGATGTCGAGGTTGTACGCGTCGATGTCGACCCTCGTCAGCTCGGCACGGGCGAGCCAGATGGAGTCCTGGTCGCGCTCCGGCAGGGTGATGTCCGAGGTCAGGGGCCTGACCAGGAAGTTCTCCTGCCAGTTCTTGATCTCGTGCCCCCGGTAGTCGCTGAGGAAGGACGACTCGCCGACCTTGCGGACGATCTCGCCGAGGAGTCCGGTCTCCTCCTTCAGCTCGCGCAGGGCGCCGTCCCCGGGGCTCTCACCGGGCTCCAGCTTCCCGCAGGGAACACCCCAGACCCGGGGCAGGAACCGCTCCTTCTCGCTGCGGCGCACCAGCAGCACCCGCTGCTCGCCGTCCATCACGACGGCGGCCGCCAGTCGCCTGTCGCCGGGGATGTCCATCGTCATGGTTCCTCGGTCCCTCGCCGGTGATGAGTCCAAAGGGTCTGATACCCGGGAAAGCTTCAAGGCTAACAGGGGACTACAGCCCGGCGCTGTGAACCGAGTCTCTTCGGCAGCTGAGCGCGTTCACATCGTGGTGCGAAGGGAGACTCCCGCCGGGCGTCCGCCCCTCCCGGATCTCCGCCATGGCCTCCAGCGCCGCGCCCAGCGCCCGCCGGTAGAGCAGCGAGCCCAGGCTGACGCGACGGACCCCGAGGGCGGCGAGGTCGCCGACGGTGGGGCCGGACGGGGTGTAGAGGACGTTGAGGGGGACGTCGAGGTACGCCACCAGCGCGGCGATCTCCCGGGGTTCGGCGAGGCCCGGCACGAACACCCCGTCCGCGCCCGCCTGTTGATAGACGTCGAGGCGGCTCCTGGTGTCCTCCTCCCCGTCTCCCAGCCAGTACGTGTCGGCGCGGGCGTTGACGAAGAGGCCTGGGGCGGCGGACTTGACGGCGGCGATCTTCGCGGCGTGCAGGGCGGGTGGTCCGAGCCGGTCCTCCAAGTTGATGCCGACGGCTCCGACGGCCGCCAGCTCCCGGGCGAACTCCGCCACCTCGTCCGGGTCGTCGCTGTAGCCGTCCTCCGCGTCGACGGAGAGGAGGTACGGCCCCGAGCCGAGGGCCAGGGCGAGGCGGAGGGTCTCGTCGCGGGTGGCCGACGCCCCGTCGGGCAGACCGAGGGCGGCCGCGACCCCGAGGCTGGTGGTGCCGATCGCGCGGAAGCCCTGGTCGGCGAGGGCTCGCGCCGAGGCGTGGTCCCAGGCGTTGGGCAGGAGCAGGGGTTCCTCGCTGTGGTGGAGCTCGGCGAAACTGGTCACAACAGTCTCCCTACGGCGTCGGTCTCTCCGGGCGTGCCGGTCCTCCCTCGAAACGCTAGCCACCCATCACTTCGGCCCGCACCGAAGTGATCCGGCCCACACCCCCCATCCCTCGGCAACCCTCCCGCTGAGCTGCGGCGACCCGGAGGCATGACTTCCGCAAGACAGACGGCAGGGCCCACGCCCGCCGCCCCCGGCGCCGCCCACCGTCGAGTCCACGCCGCCCGCAGGCCCGTCATCGCGGGCCTCGCCGCCACCGCCGCCCTGGTCGGCGCCTGGTACGCCACCGCGGGCGCCGCCCCGTCGGCCGCGCCCGGCCTCACGCCCACCAGCACCTCGGTGGCCCTGCCCGCCAAGTTCCCCTACCTGTCGGCCGGCTACAACAACTCCCGTGAGTGGACGCGCACCGCGACCGCCGCTGCCCCCAACGGCACCCTGCGCGTGGCCTGGCCCGCGGCGAACGGCATCCATGTCACCCCGCTGACCTCCGCCGGCAAGCGCTCGGGCGCGGACACTGTCGTCAAGGGTGCCAAGGAGGTCGGTGGCCTGGTCGCGCACAACGACGGCTTCGCGCTGCTGACCCGGGTCGCCGACACCAACAAGTGGAAGGAGACGGCGGCCGCGATCGTCCGCTACACGAACGGCAGGCAGACCTTCCGCACCAAGCTCACCGGCACGGCCTCCCACGACACGTCCCCGACCCTCGACGGCCAGCTCACCTGGAACGGCACCAAGTACGGCGCCTACTTCGTGGTGCACGGCGCGGGCGGCTTCGCCGACGGGCACTTCGGCGACAAGCTGTCGTACATCGGCGCCAAGGGCGCCAAGCTGAGCGGCGGTTGGGGCTGGGGATGCAGCCACAACGAGGGCATCGCCCTGCACGCCGAGAAGACCGGCGCCTTCACCTCCCTCTGCTTCGACGACTGGCGCTCGGGCCTGTTCGTGTCGACGGGGATCGGCGCACCCGACGTGGCCCCGGTCGTGCAGCGCGAGCAGTGCTGGGCGGGCTACTGCGGCGGCACGTTCGCGGGGCGTACCGGTGATCTCGTGAAGTCCGCGGGCGGGCGCTACGCCACCGCCTTCGCCTCACGCGGCGCCGCGTCGGCCAAGAAGAACCCCGCGGACTCCTCCGGCCGCGGCTGGTCGGTCACCCCGAGGACCAGCACCCACCAGGTGGCCGTCGCCTTCCTGAAGAACCGCAACTCCGGTCCCGGCAAGGCGATCCGCCTCTCCGACAACAAAGGCACGGAGCACGTCAACGTCCGCCTCGCGCCGTACGGCAAGGACCGACTCCTCCTGTCCTGGGAGTCGTTGAAGAACGCCAAGTGCAAGTCCGGCACCTGCACCGGCACCTTCACGGGCACGAACCTCCGTCTCATCGATTGGAACGGCAGGTTCCAGAGCGCCACGAAGGTCGTCAACAGCCGTATCACGGGCGATATCGCGGTCCAGAAGGACGGCACCCTGACCTGGGCGTCCGTGCCGGTCAAGCCGTCGTACGCGACGCCGCTCACCGGGGCGTCGCCGACCACGACGACCCTGCAGATGGCCCGCCTCAAGCCCTGATGTCATGAGGCCCCCGTACTGTTGCGACGATCATCATCGCGACGAGAACCCACGGGGGCGCACATGACCATTCACCGACCGGGGCTGCCGGAGGACCTGCCGCCGGGCGAGGAGTTGTGGGCGCGTTGGGCGCTGCTCGCCGCCGTCAAGGCGACGACGGAGCAGGAGGAGTGCCCGAGCGTGCACCGAAGCGGCCACTGGATCGACGAGGAGGGGCTGCACTGGGACGACTGCGGCTGCACCTGGTGGATCCTGTCCCGGATGGGCGAGGGCCGGTTCGTGCTGTACGGCGAGGACGAGTCGAGCGACGTGAAGTGGCACGAGCCGCCGGTCGACATGCTGGCCGGCGGCCCCGACTGGCTGCCCTACGAGGAGCTGAGGTACCGGCTGGAAGGCAATGAGCTCGGCTGCGTCTACTGGTACGAGAACGGCGCCTGGAGCCGGGCGCCCTACCCGGACAGCCTCAAGGACGACGGCCTGGACTGCGGCATGAACGACCTCGTCGACCGCGCCGGTCTGCTGAGGGAGCTGGCGCTCTACATCGACGACACGAGCGCCGCCCCCCTCCTGGCCGCCGCCGAGGCATACGCACTCGACGCGGAGCTGCTGCTGGAGCGGCTGCGCACCCACGCCGACGGTGAGCCGGTGGAACCGCCCGCCGTCGCCAGGGCACTCGACCGCACGGGCATCACCACATCCCAAGAGGTCAGTCGCTGACCCTCACGTCGACACCATCCGCCAGCCGGGCCCGGACCTCACGACCGTCGCTCCACCGGACATGGATGCCACTGTCGTCCACGCTCACGGTCACCAACTCGTCCAGCGGCGCGGGTTCCGGCTCGGCCGTGAGCCGGGCGAGGGCGACGAAGAGGGTGGGTCCGGCATCGGTCACGCCGGTGAGGTCCTCGTCCAGCCGGGCGGCGGGCCGGAGTTCGGCGCTGACCCCGTCCCCCGCGGCCCAGCCCGTCACCCGCACCGGCGTCCCCGGCTCGGCACCCGTCACCAGATGGGCCCGCACCTCCACGGCCCCCCGCGCGAGCACCACGCTCGTCACCCGCACCCCGTCGCCGACCGAGTGCCGCGAGGCCGCCCAGCCGTCCCCCACGCCCAGCGGCACCAGGTCCGTACGGCTCGGGTCGTCGCCGACGATCACGCTGTTGTCGTACGACGGTGAGGGCGCCGTCACGGTCGAGTAGGCGAGGCGCGTGTAGTACGGGTCGTAGCGGACGTCCTCGCTGCCGTGGTTGTGGAGGCGGACGACACCGTCCGAACTCGTGGACTGCAGCAGCCAGTTGGGGGCGGCGACGGCGGTCACGGCGTCGACGCGCTCGGCGGGGGCCGCTTCCTCCTCCGCCGTCCACACCTCGTGGTCGGCGGGGAGGAGCAGGCCCAGGAATCCCTTGCTCGCCCAGTACGGGGACGCGGGGCCCGAATAGCCCTGGAGGACGGCCGTGTCCGGCCCGTGCCAGCCGAGGGTGAGCAGGCCGTTCGCGTCGACCGCGTCGCGCTCCAGGAAGTACTTCAGCGCGCCCGAGGCCAGCCGCCGGGTCTCCCCCGGCGCCAGCGGCGTACGGCCCGTCAGGGCGCCCAGCCACAGGGGGGCCGTCGTCGCGAAGCGGTACGTCAGGGAGCGGCCCTGGTGCATGGGGGCGCCGTCGCCGCCGAACAGGCGGGCGTAGTCCTCCAGGTGGCGGGAGAGCCGGTCGCCGTACAGGTCGAGGAGCCGTTCGTCCCGCGCGAGCCAGGCGTGCAGCACCGGGTAGAGGTGCATCGCCCAGCCGTTGTAGTAGTCGTACTTGCGGCCGTCGCCGTCCGTGTACCAGCCGTCGCCGACGTACCAGTCCTCGATGCGCTCCAGGCCCCGGTCGATGGCCTTGCGGGACTCCTCGGCCGCGTGGCCGATCTCCTGGAGGAAGCCGCCCACGGTCACCGGGAACAGCTCCCAGTTGCAGGGCCAGGCCTCGGCGGTCAGCGCGTCCCCGAGCCAGGCCGCCGCCCGCTGCCGCACCGCGTCGTCCAGCCGGTCCCACAGCAGGGGCCGGGTCAGCCGCAGCGCGAGGGCGATCGACGCCGCTTCGACCAGGGGCTGGCCCCGGTCCTCGATACGCGGCCAGACACCCGAGACGCCGGCCGCGAGACCGTCGGCGTAGCGCTCCAGCGCCGTCTCGTCCCGGCGGAAGGCCGCGAGGAGCAGGGTGCGGGCGTAGCCCTCCAGACCGTCGGAGAGGCGGCCCGACCAGCTCTCGTGGTCGCCGGGGAAGTGGTAGAGGGCGCGGTCCTCGGTGGCGTACGGCTCCACCGCGGCGAGCAGGGCGTCGGCGGCCGCCTCCCAGTGGGCGCGGGTGTAGCCGGTGCGGGGGCTGAGGGTGCGGTCGTCGGACGGCAGCTGCATCGTTCTCATTCCGGCTCGGGAAACGGTCGGACCTGGGGCGCCCCGGTTCCGGTCGAGGCGCCCCAGGAGTTCATCCCACCCTCACCTGGCCCCGGGGCACCAGATGGCGGGCGACGAGTTCGTCGCGGACCAGGCCCGCGTAGACCGTGGCGCCGTGCACCGAGGTGTGGGTGTTGTCCCGCTTCTCGTTGTACAGGTAGAGCGCCTTGGATGCCTCGACACCCAGGGACTCCACCAGCGCCTTGGTCCTCGCCGTCAGGTCGATCAGGGGGACGTCCCGCGCGGCGGCCACCGAGCGTACGACCGCGGGGTGGTCCACGCCCAGGCCGTTCACCAGCAGGGCCGTGTTGTTGTCGAGCGTGCCGTCGGAGTTGAACCAGCGGCGCACGATGGGGGTGACGAGGACGGGCTCGCCGCCCTTGGTGCGGACGCCGGCCACCAGTGTCTCCAAGTTCGCGCGGTACGTCGCCTCGTCGGTCGTCTTGTCGTTGTGGGCGAGCTGGATCAGCACCAGGTCGCCGGGGCGGATCCGCGGCTGGACGGTGGCCCAGAGGCGGGCGTCGGCGAGGTAGGAGACCGTACTCTCGCCGGAGTCGGCGTAGTTGGCGACGGACAGGCCCTTGCGCAGGAACTGCGGGAGCTGCTGGCCCCAGCCGGAGTACGGGTCGCCCGGCTGGTCGCAGACCGTGGAGTCGCCGACGAGGAAGATCTGGCGGGCGTGCCGGGCCGGGGTGACCTTGATGTCGGCGAGCGCGGGTGCGGTGCCGCCCAGCACCAGGTCCAGGCCCGGTGTGCCCTCGGCGCCGGTCGGCTCGCCCTCGGGCGTACGGACGTCCACCGTGAAGCTGCGGGCGACGCGCTCACCGGCCGGGGCGGTCGTCTCGGGGAGCAGGGCGCGGCGCGTCTCGCCGCTGATGCTCGTGCTCGACGCGGAATCGCCGCCCAGGAGGACCTTGACGTCGTAACTGCCGGGCGGGACGTCGAAGTGGCAGGCGGTGGCCGTGCAGTCGGCCTGCGCTTCGGCCGGTGCGGCGGTCAGCACGGTGCCCAAGGCTGCCGCCACCAGTACGGCGACGCTGAAACGTCTCATACGCGACTCCCCTCACTCGATTCGACAAGCGCTTTCTTCACGAGGATGCCAGTTCAGGGAACTGCCCAGCCCAAGCTTTGCGCAAGCCCTTTCGCGAAATCGATTCAACTGTCACGCTGCACAACACCCGACCCCCACGCTCGAAGGAGGCACCCCCCATGTCCGGATCCCATGGAAGATCCGTTCGCCGCCGCACCTTCGTCCTCGGCGCCACGGCCGCCGCGGGAACGGCGGCCCTCGCCGGCACGGCGCGCGCCGCGGCCTTCGGCTGGAGCGACGACGGCTCGAACTTCGTCGTCGACACCGGCGCCAACCTCGTCTTCAAGGTCAGCAAGTCCAACGGCGATCTGACCTCGCTGGTCTACCGCGGCACGGAGTACCAGGGCTACGGCGGCATGAACTCGCACATCGAGTCCGGCCTCGGCAGCTCCACCGTGTCCATCAGGCAGTCCGGTTCGACGATCCTGATCTCGGTCGCGTACGGCACCCTGCGGCACTACTACGCGGCCCGCAGCGGCGAGAACAACATCTACCTGTGGACCAACAAGGCCGACACGTCGGTCTCCGCGACCCGCTACATCCTGCGCGTGAAGAAGGGCCTGTTCCTCAACGACGAGCCCGACTCCTACACTTACGCGCCCACCACGATCGAGGCCTCGGACGTCTTCAAGAAGTCCGACGGTCAGACCCGCTCGAAGCACTACTCGAAGCGCCGCGTGATGGACTACGACTACATCGGCTGGTCGGGCGGCGGCGTCGGCCTGTGGATCGTGCGCAGCAACCACGAGAAGGCGTCCGGCGGGCCCTTCTACCGCTCCCTCCTCCGCCACCAGAGCGCCGACGGCGGCGGCCTGTACGAGATCCTCTACTACGGCCAGAACCAGACCGAGGCCCAGCGCTTCGGCCTCCAGGGCCCGTACGTCATCGCCCTCACCGACGGCGGCGCGCCCTCCTCGTCCCTGTTCCCGGGCACCCTCACCACCTCGTGGGCGGACTCGCTCGGCATGTCCGGGTACGTAGGCGCGAGCGGGCGCGGCAAGGTCGCCGGGGTCGGGATCTCCGGGCGGAACACGGCGTACCCGTACACGGTCGGCATCGCCAACCCGACGGCGCAGTACTGGAGTTCGGCACGTTCGTCGGACGGCTACTTCTCGATCGGGGGTGTGCTGCCGGGGACGTACACCCTCACGGTCTTCAAGGGCGAACTCGCCGTCCACACGACCTCGGTGTCGGTCACGGCCGGTGGCACGACCACCCTCAACACGATCGCCCTCCCGTCCTCCAACGACCCGAGCAACGCGAGCGCCATCTGGCGGATCGGTGACTGGAACGGCACGCCGAGCGGCTTCAAGAACGCCGATCTGATGACGTACGCCCATCCGTCCGACGTCCGGGCCGCCGCCTGGACCGGCAATGTCGTCATCGGCAACAACGAGACGTCGTCCTTCCCCTGCTATCTCTGGAAGGACGTCAACAGCGGGATCCTGGTCTACTTCCGGCTGACGGCGGCCCAGGCGGCGGCCGCGCACACCCTGCGGATCGGGGCCACGACGGCGTACGCCAACGGCCGCCCCCAGGTGTCGGTCAACGGCGCCTGGACGTCCGCCATCCCCACCCCGCCCACCCAGCCGGACACCCGGTCGCTGACCAACGGGTCCTACCGGGGCAACAACCACACGTTCACTTACAGCGTGCCGGCGTCCGCCTGGCTGACGGACACCGGCCAGTACAACGTGCTGAAGATCGACGTGGTGAGCGGTTCGGGGCTGACCGGCTATCTCAGCGCGGGCACGGCGATCGACGCGATCGACCTGCTCGCCTGACGGCATCTCATGTCCCGCGCGTCCACTGCTGGTTGGTGCCGCCGTTGCACGTGTATGTGATGATCGCGGCGGATTTGGCGGTGGACGCGCCGTTCACGTCCAGGCATTCGCCGGTGGCGCGGGACTTGATGTTCACGTAGGAGCCGGTGGTGGTGACCGACCACTGCTGAGCGGTCGCCGAGGCGTTGCAGTTCTCCTGCGTGACCGTGTTCGCGTTCTCCTGGACGCACAGGGAGCTGTGCCGGGTCATCAGCTGGTAGTAGCCGCTGCCGACGGACTTGAACCAGTACTTCTGGTTGTTGCCGCCGTTGCAGTCGTACTGCTTGAGCTGGGCGCCCTGGGACAGGGACTGGCTGGTGACGTCGGCGCACCTGTTGCTGTGCCGCGCGATCAGGGTGTTGTACGTGGCGCTCGTCCCGCTGATCGACCCGGTCGCCGTGTCGACGGTGACCTCCGGGGACCAGGACATCGACATCGACGTCGAGGAGGGGAAGGTCAGCGGCAGCCAGACATAGCGGGAGTCGTTGACGGTGCCGCCGAAGGAGTTGCCCCAGCGGTCGCCCAGGTAGAGGTACGAGGTGGTCGACGTGCCCTGCACGGGAAGGACGTACGCGGTCTGCGAGCCGTAGGCCGTGGAGTCGCCGATGTTCGTCATCGCGGTCCAGGGGCCGGCGATGCTGGTGGCGGTGGCGTACTGCTGCTGGTTGGGGTTCCAGCCGGTGGCGCCCGAGGTCAGCATGAAGTACACGCCGTTCCGCTTGAACAGCGCGGGGGCCTCGCGGTGGCCGCCGTGCCAGGGGTCGGCGACCAGGGCGGCGATGCCGGTGTAGTCGCTGGTCAGACGGTAGATCTGGAGGTCGTAGTTCTCACGGGCGGCGGAGGCCATATAGCCGGTGCCGTCGGTGTCGACGAAGACCGTGATGTCGCGGGACATGTGCTGGCCGAGCGGGCGGAAGCTGCCCTGCCAGGTGTAGTTGCCGTCGACGGTGTCCGATACGGCGACGGCGGCACGGGCCTCGCTGTAGTCGGTGCCGTTCTCCTTGTGCATCCACATGACGAACTTGCCGGTGGCCGCGTTGTACATGACCTTCGGGCGCTCGATGTTGGCGGTGGCCAGCTCGGAGGCGCTGGACTGGGTCAGGACGTGGTTCCTGAACTCCCAGTTCTTCAGGTCGGTGGAGCGGTAGGCGTCCACATAACGGAAGGTGTTGTCGGCGTTGCGGTGCTCGCCGAACCAGTAGTAGTACGAGCCGACCTTGAGGACACCGCCGCCGTGGGCGTGCACGGGGCTGCCCGAAGTGTCGGTGAACTGGGTGCCGTTGGTGACGGTCTGAGGTGCGGCCTGGGCGGGCCCCGCGGTGGCCAGGGCACCGGCCAGGGCCAGACAGAGGGCGAGCAGAACCGCGTACGCACGTCTCATGTCACGTACCTTCCTTCACCACGTCGGCCACGGGTATGCCGAAGTTGGGGGTGCCGTCCGCGTTCCAGTTCAGCTTCTGGACGCGGGTGTGGCGGTTGGGGTCGTTCAGGGGGTCGCCGACGATCTCCTTGTACTGGCGGGCGTGGTACACGAGGACGTCGCTGCGGCCGTCCTCGGCGACGGTGAAGCAGTTGTGGCCGGGGCCGTACTGCTTGGTGGTGTCGTTGCTGGTGAAGACCGGGGTCGGCGACTTCGACCAGCTCGCCGGGTCCATGAGGTTGGCGTCGGCGTCCACGGTCAGCATGCCGACGCAGTAGTGGTAGTCGGTGGCGGAGGCCGAGTAGGTGAGGAAGATCCGGCCGTTGCGCTTGAGGGCGTAGGGGCCCTCGTTGACCTTGAAGCCGACGCACTCCCAGTCGAACTCCGGTGTGGACAGCCTGATCTGAGGTCCCGTCAGAGTCCAGGGGTTCGCCATCTCGGAGAGGAAGAGCCCGGTGTTGTTGTCGAGGCCGGGCTCGTGCTGGGCCCAGCAGAGGTAGCGGGTGCCCCGGTGGGTGAAGGTCGTGGCGTCGAGGGAGAAGGTCTCCCACGCCGTCTTGACCTGGCCCTTCTCGACCCAGGTGCCCTTGAACGGGTCGGGGTGCGCGTTCTCCAGGACCCAGATGCGGATCTTCCAGATGTCCTCGGCGGGCGCGGAGGCGAAGTAGATGTACCACTTGCCGCCGATGCGGTGCAGCTCCGGGGCCCAGATGTGGGCGCCCATGTCCCCGGTGGGGTGGGCCCGCCAGATGACCGACTCGGCGGCCGTGGACAGCCCGCCCAGAGTGCGGGAGCGGCGCAGGATGATCCGGTCGTACTCGGGGGCGGTGGCCGTGAAGTAGTAGTGCCCGTCGGTGTGACGGTGGATGTGGGGGTCGGCGCGCTGCCGGACGAGGGGGTTCTCGTACGGGGCGGCCCGCCGGGGTTGGGCGTGGGCGACGCCGGGGACGGCTGACGCGGCGGTCAGGGCGCCGGCGGCTGCGGCGCTCTTCAACAGCAGTCTGCGGCTGGGGGGTTGGGGCAGGTCGTGTTCGCGGCTCATGCGGACTGCCTCTCGGGGTGCTCATGGGTGTTCGAAATGACGGACATGATCTGTCATTACGAACGCCGAAAAGGTAAGGGTGTGCACCGTGGAGGTCAACGGGTTCGACGGGACGAAGGTGGAAGCAGGCAGCGGCCGGGGAGAGCGCTTTCTTTTTCCCTTGCCGATTTTCTGTTATCCATCCCCCTCCCACCCCGTCTCCTATGACGTGCGCAGCCTCACCCACAAAACAGCAGCGGCCGCCGGCGCCCTCGCGGCGGTCGCCGCCCTCGCCGTCACCGCTCCCCCCGCGGTGGCCGCCGGCCCCCGGGACGTGTCCGCCGACATTCTCGGGGGGCGGGACGTGACGCTCACCGGTGACACGGTGGTGACCGTGCCGCCCGGGACGACGAAGTACGACGGCGTCTTCCGCGGCGAGGGCACCCTCACCGTGCGCGGCACCGGGACACTGATCCTGACCAGGGACAGCGACTTCACCCTGCCGAAGTCCCGGCAGCGGCAGCGGGTGAGCGTCCTCGGCGGCAACCACCCGTACGTCACCACGACCCGCCCCGACCCACCCGCGATCACGGTCGAGCGCGGGGCGACCCTGCAGTACGGCGACGGCGGCACGACCGGACTGATCGGGCACTTCCCGTACAACACCCCGGCGTTCCGGCTCAACCAGGACAACATCCGCGTCGACGGCACGCTGCGGCTGTCACTGAAGAGCGCCTACAACCTGGGCACGATCAGCGGCTCCGGGCTGATCACCCAGCCACGGTTCCTGTGGGGCACCTGGGATCTCACGTCCGGCCCCTTCTCCGGGGTGATCGACAACGGCACCCAGACGAACGCCGGACGGCCGGAGTTCGCGACCTCGCTGCCCAACATGCGCAAGATCCTCAACCAGGGCACCTACACCGTGGACACGCCGCTCGGCCGGACGGTCACCATGGGCATGGACTTCTACCAGCGTGAATACGGCAGCGACATCAACGTCCAGTCCCGGCCGGGCAGCAAGGTGGTGCTCACCGGCCAGTACAGCTGGTCCGACCGGGGCGGCGACACCGACCCGTCCCTCAGCGACCCCGCCCTGAACTGGACGCCCGCGCGGAAGAACGTCAACAAGCGGGGCACCAACATCAAGGGTGCGAACGTCCAGTGGGGCGACGGGACCACGAACAAGATCTTCATGCCCGGGACCGCCGAGACGGTCTACATCAACCTGCTGGCGGCGAGGTCCCGTTCGCTCCTGACCTTCGACTACAACGGGCCCGTGACGCTGGGTGCCCCGATCGGCGGCGGCCGGTTCCACGACACCCTGTCCGCGCCCGGCGCCGGTGACATCGTCATCAAGGGCACGAAGGGCAACGACGTCACCTTCGCGGCCGTGCAGTACTACGACGGCTCGACGACCGTCGAGAACGGCGCGGTGCTGCGGCTGGGCAGCGGGAAGCCTGGCGGCGACAGTGGGCTGTACACGCGGGGCGGCCTCTACAAGGTCGTCAACGACGGGGCGCTGGTGCTGAACAACGTCGGGAAGCCGCTGACCCTGTCCAAGGTCGGCGGCAGCGGGTCGCTCATCCAGGCGGGCTCCGCGACGGCGACGCTGACCGGCACCGCGGTGACGTACACCGGCCGGACGACCGTCAAGCGGGGCACGCTGGCGTTGCGCGGCGGCGCGACCCTCGCCCACAGCAGGGCGATCACGCTCAGCTCGCCGAACTCCCGTCTGGACGCGGGCGCTTCGGGACTGCGGGTGGCGACGACGCTGACCGGCAAGGGCACCGTGAAGGGCGCGGTGACCAACGACGGGGTGGTCGCGGGCGGCCTGACCGTCTCCGGTGACTACACGCAGTCGGCGAAGGGCGAACTGGTCCTGCGCGACCGCCCGTTGAAGGTGACGGGCGCGGTGCGCCTGGCCGGGTCCCTGGACTTGGCGTCCTTCGCCGCGGCGAAGGAGCCCGCGCGGAGGATCACGGTCGTCGACCACCGGGGCCGGGCCCGTACGACCGGCACCTTCGCCGGTCTCGCCGAGGGCAGGAAGCTCCAGCTCGACGACACCACGTACCGCATCTCCTACCGGGGCGGCGACGGCAACGACGTGGTCCTCACTGCAGTCACCGCGAGCCCCTCCCCCGGCACCCCGCGCACGGCGGCCGACACGGCCGCCTCCCCCGGCCCTCGTACCGCGAGCGCCGCGGGCGGCGGCCTCGGCTGGTGGCCGTACGTCCTGGCCGCCGGGCTGCTGGTGGGCCTCGCGGTGCCGGCGACGCGGCGTGGGCTGGGGCGCGGGCAGCGGCGTGGCGGGCGGCACGCGGCGCATTAAAAAGCGCGGGATTCACTTTAATTCTGTTCTATTTCTCGACATGGATCTACGGTCCGGAATGCCACCATCCAACTCCGGTCCGGCTGTTTACACCCAATCTGGGCACTGCTATCAACGAGAGTGCCGCGGTTACCTCTTCCGAATCTTTCCCACCGGAATCGAAGAAACCGTCAGCCCCAGGGAGGGACCACATGAACATGCCGCAGAAACGCCTGGACGTCGAAGAGCCGTACGCTCTCATCGCACCCGACGCGGATGTCGCCGCGTACGTCAAGAATTTCGACTTCCTGGCCGTCGACCCGGACTCGAAGGTCACCGCGTTCCACGGGTTCAGCACGTTCAGGGGCCTCAAGATCGAGTCCAAGGGCTTCGATGTCGAGGGCACCATCAGCGGTCGGGTGCGCAGCTACAACTGGACCGCCCTGTACCAGGTGTACAACCTGCCCTCCTCCAGCAGCTGGAGCCTGTGGGCCCTCAAGTTCAAGGCGGACAAATCTCAGAGTGTGCTCAAGCAGACCTTCCACGAGGAGGATCTGGAGGACCTCGCCGTCAACATGAAGTTCCGGGCCAAGGCGAATGACCTGGGCGGAGTGACCTTCCTGCGAGTCGGCTTCGAGACCATCAAGCTGCGCCTTGAGGGTGTCGAGAAGAACTTCACGGTCGTCAACCCCGCCTCCGGCGGCGCCCGCGACGAGGACGGCAACGAGATCCCCGTCGACTTCGAGCCCATCTGATCCGGCGCCGGCAGCGAACACCGGCACGAAGGTGCCGGGTCCGGCCCGTCGCTGGACGACCAGCGCGACACCGGACCCGGCACGCCGACCACGCGCCACGGGGAGACGCATGAGCGTCAGGCTGATGCAGGGATTTCTGCCGCTGCGGGAAGTCGTCGACACCGGCGGCATGGACATCGATTTGGACGTGGATCTCGAAAAAACCATAGATTCCCATGACTGGCGAATGATTTTCGCCCTCTTCGACGCACCGTCCGACGCTTCACTCGAAGAGTTCGTCGAAATTTACCGGAGCAATCCCGACAAGACATTACTGGATCGCATGTTCCCGTTCCTCGGGAAACGGCGATCCACCATTTCCTGCCGGGTGACCGTGCATATATCCGGCGGCGAAAATCTCACCCTTCGGCTGGGGGTGAGAGTGCTGCGCCTGCAGCAGCGGGGGCAGACAAAGGACGTAGCCCTGCTCAACACGGCGAACTTCGTGGCCCTGACTCCGGACGGTTCGCCGTACGACGGGATGGTCGCGCATTGTTCCGAACCCTGATCGCCGGGCTCGCGCCCGCTCGACTACCGTCGTCCCCATGACCAGCACCATCACCCTCACCGAAGCCCTCGCCACCGGGACGGTCGTGCTCGACGGCGGTATGTCCAACCAGCTCGAATCCGCCGGGCACGACCTCAGTGACGAGCTGTGGTCGGCACGGCTGCTCGCGGAGCGGCCGGAGGCCATCGCGGAGGCACATCTGGCGTACTTCGCGGCGGGGGCGGACGTGGCGATCACCGCCAGCTACCAGGCCACCTTCGAAGGCTTCGGCAAGCGCGGGATCGGGCGGGAGCGGGCGGCCGAACTGATGGCGCTGAGCGTGGAGCTGGCGCAGGACGCCGTGCGGCGAGCGCGGGCCGAGGGGGTCACACGGCCCTTGTGGGTGGCCGCGTCGGCCGGGCCGTACGGCGCGATGCTGGCGGACGGCTCCGAGTACCGGGGGCGGTACGGGCTGAGCGTGGCGGAGCTGGAGCGCTTCCACCGGCCCCGCCTGGAGGTGCTCGCCGGGGCCCGTCCCGATGTACTGGCGCTGGAGACGGTCCCGGACGCCGACGAGGCGGAGGCACTGCTGCGGGCGGTGCGCGGGCTCGGCGTCCCGGCCTGGCTGTCGTACTCGGTCGCCGGGGAGCGCACACGCGCCGGGCAGCCCCTTGAGGAGGCGTTCGCCCTGGCCGCCGACGCCGACGAGGTGCTCGCGGTCGGCGTGAACTGCTGCGCGCCCGAGGACGTCGAGGGCGCCGTCGAGATCGCCGCCCGGGTCACGGGCAAGCCGGTCGTCGTCTACCCCAACAGCGGCGAGGCCTGGAACGCCGGGACACGGGCCTGGGAGGGGCGGTCCACCTTCACACCGGGGGAGGTCCAGGGGTGGCGGGCGTCCGGGGCGCGGCTGATCGGGGGCTGCTGCCGGGTGGGCCCGGAGGCGATCGGCGCGATCGCACGGGCACTGGGAACGGCCGCATAGCGGCAACGGCATCGCCCGACGCACCCCGCACAGGACTCCTCCCACCCCCTCCCTCGCTGCTAGCCTCCATTTCGGCAACCGGTTGCCATCGTGTTGCCGTGTTCCCCGTGGGGAGAGGGGCGAGGCAGGGATGACCAGGAAGAGCGAGGACGCGGGGCGCAGCACCATCCGCGATGTGGCGGCGCGTGCGGGGGTGTCCGCGTCGACCGTGTCGCGGGTGCTCGGCGGGGTGTATCCGGTGAGCGCGTCGACCCGGTCGCGGGTGCTGCGGGCGGTCCGTGACCTGGACTATGTCGCCGACGCGCGTGCCAAGGCGGTCGCGGGGGTCGGCACGCCCACGCTGGCGTTCGTCCTTGAGGACATCACCGGCCCGTCGTTCGCGCACATGGCGTACGGAGTGGAGCGGGAGGCCCGGCGGCTCGGGCATCTGTGCCTGGTGTGCACCACGGAGGGCGACGTCCAGCACGAGGTGGAGTTCGTCGAGATGATGCGCGCCCAGCGCGCCGCCGCCGTGATCCTGGTCGGCGGCTCGGCCGACACCCCCGAGTACCGCGAGCGGACCCGCCGTATGGCCGACTCGCTGGCGTCGGCAGGGTCGAGACTGGTGCTGTGCGGGCGGCCGCCGCTGGGGCCCGGGGCGCCGGTCACAGTCATCGAGTACGACAACGAGGGCGGCGCCTACGCCCTGGTCGCCCATGTCCTCGCCCAGGGCCACCAGCGCGTCCTGTTCCTCGGCGGCGGGGCGGACCACACCACCGCGCAGGGCCGTGAGCGCGGCTATCTCGCCGCCCATCGCGCCCGTGGCCTGGACCCCGACCCGGCGCTGGTCCTGCACGGCGACTTCACCCGCGACTCCGGCCACCGCCTGATGCGCGGGGCGATGAAGCAGGGGCTGGAGTTCACGGCCGTGGTCGCCGCCACCGACATGGTCGCGGCCGGTGCGCTGACCGCCCTGCACGAGGCGGGCCTGACCGTGCCCGGCGACATCTCGCTGGCCGGTTACGACGACATCCCGTTCGCCCGTGACCTGTACCCGGCCCTGACGACGGTCCACGTCCCCTATGAGGAGCTGGGCCGCCTCGCCGTGCGCACTGCGCTCGGCCGGACCCCGGAGCACCCGGACGAGCATCTGCTGCTGGGCACGCATGTGGTGGTGCGGAACTCGGTGGCGCCGAAGGCGTAGGACGTCAGCGCGGCTCGGGACGCGAGGCGGCCGACCACCACAGCCGTACCTCCTTGCGTACGTCCGTGGGCCGCAGCTCCCAGCCCTGGGCGCGGGCCGCGTGGGCGACGTAGCCGCCGCCCACTCCTCGGTAGTCGCGCAGGGCTATGGCGCACTCCACGGGCGGCTTCACCTTGTTGGGGCGGGCCGGGGCGGAGGCGAGGGCCGTCCATTGGGCGACCTTCTTGTCGACGCGGGCCCGGTAGTACTCCGTGTCGCCCTCGTGCCGCAGCTCCGGCCAGGTCACGCACCACCCGGCCAAGCTCGAGACCCTGTCCATGACCCGGTCCATCACCTTCGAGAACCCGCGCTCGTAGCGGCTGCTGATCATCGCGATCGCCTCGGTCAGCAGGGCCACGCCGAGCACGACGGCGAACACCGCCAGCCACACCACGACCAGCACCGGGAAGAGGACGACGGTCGCGATGAAGAGCAGGGTCAACTTCCCTCGGGACCGCACCGGTTCGGGCGTCCAGCGCGAGGGATCCTCGTATTCGTACATGTCGAGGATCTTGCCAAACGGGCGGGCCCGGCCGGCCACCCGCCTCCGCGGGAGTCAGTGCCTGCGGACCGCGCCGGGCAGCCGCAGCCGCCGTACCACCGACCGCAGCTCCGTGCCTCGGGGAGGCACGTCGTCGGTGGACTCCCGGGCCGGAACGGCGGCCGCCCACAGGTCCAGCTCCGCGTCCCACGGGCCGTGCGCGGTGTGGGTGTCGCCGTCGCCGAAGATCCGCACCGGATGCGTGACGTCCCACGTCTCCCACCCCGGGGTCCCCTCCCGCGCGAACCGCACCCACGACCCGTGCATCTCCTCCGCCAGCTCTTGCGGAGCCCCCTCGCCGGCCAGCTTGCGGGACTCGGGGACGTCTCCGGTGTCGAAGACGAAGCCGAGCTCCAGGGCGTGGCAGGCGCCGAGGTCGGGGAGGGCGGAGGGCCAGGCGAACTCATAGACGTACGACGAGCCGGGGCGTGCGTCGGCCAGGCGGTGCAGGGGGACGCGCAGCAGGTGGTCGGTGACCATCTGGCCGACGATCTCGGCGGTGCCGGCCTCGGGACGCAGGGCGCGGTAGCCGCGGGGTATCTCGGCGCCGACGTGGCAGCGGGCCATGGCACCGGCAAGGGCGACCGCGCCGAGCCGGTCGACGCGCTCCAGGAGCCCGCCGGGCACCAGCCACAGCCGGTACTCGTCACGGGTCCAGCCCAGCATCAGCTCGACGCCGGGCGCCGCCTCCCCCTCCGTCAGGGCCAGCAGGGGATCCCGCAGCACCATGTCGCCGTCGATCACGATCCCGAAGGCGGGCCCGCCCAGGACGGGGCTGCTGAGCCGGCCCACCTCGGCCTGGGTGCGCAGCAGCAGCTCGCGGTCGACCTCGGCGAAGGCCGCGGCGGTGGCGGGGATCTTCAGCCGCGTGGCCATACGGCGCACCATGCGCCGCACCTTGTCCCGCTCGGCGGCCTCGGGCGGGCCGCTCTGCAGGATCGCCCGTCGGATGAGGCCCTGGGCCTGCGGGGCGGCGAGGAGCGCGCCGATGCTGATGGCACCGGCGGACTGGCCGAACAGGGTGATGCGGTCGGGGTCGCCGCCGAAGGCCGCGATGGACTCGTGGACCCACTTCAGGGCGGCGAGCTGGTCGCGCAGTCCGGGATTGGCGGGCGCGTCGGGGAAGTAGCCGTAGCCCTCGACTCCCAGGCGGTAGTTGACGGAGACGAGGACGACACCGTCGCGGGCGAAGGGCCGCCCGTCGTACACGGGGACGCCGGAAGAACCCCGGGTCAGGGCTCCCCCGTGCAGCCAGACCATCACGGGCAGTCGGGCGCCCGGTCCCGGCTCGGGCGTCCAGATGTTGAGGTTGAGGCAGTCGTCGCCGGACACGACCGGGTCGGACAGGTACTGGGCGAAGGCCTCGGAGTACGGCGGTTTCGGCGGGGTCGGCCCGAACGCCGTGGCGTCGCGCACGCCGTCCCAGGGTTCGGGCGGCTCGGGCGGCCGGAACCGGAGCGGGCCGAAGGGGGGCGCCGCGTACGGGATGCCCCGGAACACCGCGACGCCGCCACTCTCGTACCGGCCCCGTACCGCACCGTAGGGCGTGCTCACCACGGGGTCTGCCTGGACTGCCGTCATACGTCCACCAGCCTCCTCACCGCGCTCGTGCACCGTGAAGATCAGAGCAACTCATTGTGGCCCGATATTCCGGCGCACGAGCGGCTGTGAGGGCCGTTCGGCGTACTTGGCTACTTCGCGTACATCAGCGTGCCGAAACCGAGCTGGTCGAAGCCTCCGCTGGTGGTGCCGTAGTCACCGCCGCCGCCCTCGGGGGCGACGGAGAAGCACATCTGGCTGATGTACTTGTCGTCGAGGTTCACCCGCCGGTTGTAGTGGTAGTGGAGCATGGCCCACACGGGGCGGACCTGGCCCCGGGAGGCGGCGGAGATCACGGTCTGTGACTGCTGGGCGCAGTTCTGGCCGGTGCCCCAGGTGTAGGTGGTGTAGGGGACGGAGCTGCCCAGGTTGTACTTGGCGACGTACTGGGCGCCCTTCATGAAGCGGCGGCCGTCGTAGGAGTACAGGTCGTCGCCCTGGTTCCAGGCCATCTCGCACAGGGCGCCCATCTGGCCCATGCCCATCACGGTGTGGCCCTGGTCGCGGCCGGACTCCTGCCACTGGCCGAGGTCATAGCCCTCGACGTTGCCGTAGAGGAACGGCACGGCCCGCTTGATGGAGCCGTTGCCGGCGCCGTTCTTGAAGTAGTTGACGGCCTGGTCGTACTTCGCGCCGTCGTCGCACAGGATCCCGATGGCCATGATCGAGGCCATGTTGCACAGGTCCCAGTTGGCCCAGTAGTTGGTGATGCAGGCGTCGTTGTGGCCGGTCAGGAACTGGTTGTTGAGCGGGTAGAAGACGTTGAGCATCATCGTCTTGAACCGGTTGAGGTCGAACCCGGCGTACCCGCGCATGAGTTCGGCGGCCTGCGCGAACTGCCAGCCGTAGAGGCCGGCGGCCAGGAAGCGGTCGGCGTTTCCGGTGACGCTGGTCAGCGTGGCCGACCAGGCGTTGAGGATGCGTACGGCGCAGTCGCCGTTCGCCGCGGTGCCGGCGATGTGCCAGCGCAGCGCGTTCTGGTAGGCGGCGTGGATGTCGTTGTAGAGCTGGGGGTAGTTCTGGCCGTCGCCGCCGCGGATGATCGTGGCGGTGGGCCGGGCCGCCCAGGTCGACTGGGAGTGGGAGTTGGCGGTCAGCCGGTTCCAGCCGGACAGCCAGGGGTCGTTGCCCGCGGCGACCCTGACCTTGGCCCGGTTGATGTCACCGGCGTTGTGCAGCATGCCGGGGTGGGTGAAGGTCGCGGGGGCCGCGTCCGCCGTCCCGGCGAGGGACGCGGTACCCAGGGCGACGGCCGCGGTGACGCCACCGGCGGCCTTGAGCAGACCGCGGCGACTCAACTCACCGGTGGGGCGGTGCTGGTGGGGGGAAGTGCGGCTCATGGTTGTGCACTCCAATCCGTGGGGGGATCAGTCGGTGGTGATGCTCACCTCGTCGAACTCGGTGGTGCAGCGGGCCAGTTGGTCGCGGGAGCAGACCACCAGACCCACGTAGTAGGGGGCGTCACCGAACCCGGGGACCTCGCCGGTGGCGAGGGTGGTCCAGGTGGCGCCGTCATCGGTGGACAGAGCTGCGGTGAAGGCGGTCCCGACGCGCTTCAGCCGCAGCAGTCCGGGGAGGGTGGCCGCCGCGTCCCCCGTGAAGGCGGACTTTCCGGCGACGGTCGTGCGCAGCATGAGCTGCGCGAGGGTCCCGCCGGTGACGATCACCCCGGCGGCCTGGTCGAACGGCGACAGCGACTTGGCCATCAGCAGCCCCACCCGGTCGGCTCCCGCGCCCGTGCGGGAGCCGAGCCGGGCGGTGATCTCGCAGTCACCGCGCACGGTCCGCCGTACGAACTGCCCTGTCATTCCTTGGTTGTTGACGGACAGATCGACCCCGGCACCGCGCACGGTGAAGGTGCCGCGGTCGTACGAGGTACTCCCCGGCGTCCGGATCGCGACCACGCCCAGCGTCCCGAAGGCGCGCTCGTCGAGCACCGGGTCACCCAGGTCGCCGTATGTCCAGGGGGCGGGCGGGGGTGTGCCGACGGTGAGGGTGAGGATGCCCATGGTTTCGCCCGCGGCATTGCCGACGGTGGTGGCGACCTCGAACTCGCCGCTCTCGGTGGGGGTTCCGGTCACAAAACCGGTGCGCCGGTCGAGGCGGAGGCCGTCCGGCAGCCCGCGCGCACCGAACCGCACCGGCTCGTGTGAGCCGCGCAGCTGGTGTCGGAAAGGCACGCCCCGGTTGGCGAACACCTCGGTGGCGCTGGTCAGTTGGGGTGGGGCCGGGGTCGGCATCCCGGCGGAGGACGGCTCGGAGAGGGGCCCGCGGCCGGCGCAGTTCGTCTTCGCGACGGCGTAGTGGTACGTCGTCCCGGGCGCCCCCGTGGCATCGGCGTACCGGATGCGGGTGCCGAAGCCGACCGGGCCGACGCCGGTCGCGACCGTCTCGTAGGGGCCGTGGGCCGACCGGGACCGCAGCACCTTGTAGCGGGCGGACAGGTCGGGGTCGGTCCAGGCCAGCTCCACCGCGTCGGCACCGGTGACCGCCTTCAGGCCGGTCGCGGGGCGGGTGGGGCGGGGTACCGACCAGACCTCGCCGGAGGCGTCCGAGGTGACGGTGACGTTGTCGAAGGCGCCGGTGCCGGTCTCGGCGTACTCGGCGTCGACACCGAGACAGGAGGTGAGGACCAGACCGGCGTACGCGGTACGCCCCAACTCGACCTCGCTCGCCCCGACTTGGGTCCAGCGGACGCCGTCCGGTGAGATGGCGCCGGTGCAGCGGCGGCCCCTGCGGGTCACCCGTACCCAGTACGGCGCCCGCAGCCGGTAGCCGTCGCCCGCGCCCTCGACGTACGGGGCCTCGATCGGGGTCGCCGACTCGGGTAGCTCGCCGAGGTCGGAGATCGGGAAGGCGGCGTCGACCGTGATCGCCCCCCGCTGGGAGGGCGGGACCGGGATGGATCCGGTGCCGGAGACGGCGGCACCGCGCCCGGTCCGTACGCTCCACACGCCGCTCCAGGTCGCCAGCGGCAGCCCCTGGATCAGCATCGAGGCGTGCGCGGCGTCCCCGTCGAGGGAGTCGCGCAGGGTGACGCCGATCCTGGCGTACTGCGAGCTGAGCGGGAACACGATCCGCGCGGTGACCGTGCCGTCGCCGGGCAGCCGGAGATGGACGGAGCGGAAGGTGTCGGCGGTGCCGGACGCCTCCAGCACGAACCGCTCACCGTCGAAGGCGGCGGAGCCGGGGATCCTCATCCGGCCGATGTCCTGGGTGGCCCAGGGGCGGGGCAGTCCGGCGCAGGCGGCGATCGGGCTCGAATCGCCGCTGTGGCCAAGGGAGTTGGTGGCGGTGACGGTGTAGTGGTACGTCCGTCCGGCGTGCACGTCACGGTCCCGGTACTGCGGCTTGTCGATCCCGGAGGCGATCTCCTCGTACGGCCCCTGCGGACGGCTCGCCCGCCGGACGGTGTACGTCGTGGCCCAGGCGGAGGGCAGCCAGGACACGGTGACGGCGTCGGGGTCGCCGAGGGCGGTGACGCCGGACGGTGCGACCGGTGCGGTGGGCGACGGGGGCTTCGTGCCGGCGTACGTGAAGGTGCCGAAGCCGGGGAGGTCGTCGTTGGAGCCCTCGATGACACGGGTGCCGCCGCTTCCGCGCAGGACCGCGGCCTTGGTGTACGGGGTGTCGAGGCCGCGGACACCGGCGTAATGGGCGTAGTACATCTCGTAGATCGGCGGCAGACTGCCGCGCGCCTTGTCGGAGACGGTCGTCTTGATGTACTTGCCGGTGCGGTCGAGGTCGGGGGTGAAGGGGACGTCGCCGCCGAGGTTGTAGCGGGCGGCGTACTCGGCGTTCGCGAGGATGCGGTGGTCGTCGAAGGCCCACAGGTCGACGCCCTGGTTCCAGGCGACCTGCGCGGCGTCGCCCATAAGTCCGACGGCGAGCTGCTCGTGGCCCTGGTCGCGGCCGGACTCCTGGCCCTGGCCCGAGTCGGTGACGACACGGTTGGCCACGCTGCCGTTGCCCGCACCGGCGGCGGCGAATCGCAACGCGTCCTCGAAGAGGGCGGGTTCCTCGCAGAACACGCCGATGGCGAGGATCGTCTGAATGGCCGTCAGATCCCAGTTGCCGTTGGCGTAGAGCATGTAGCCGGAGACGGCGG
The DNA here is from genome assembly GCF_014655715.1 of Streptomyces lanatus. Classification (GTDB taxonomy): domain Bacteria; phylum Actinomycetota; class Actinomycetes; order Streptomycetales; family Streptomycetaceae; genus Streptomyces; species Streptomyces lanatus. The sequence goes on from NZ_BNBM01000001.1 coordinate 902,313, forward strand.
GATACCAGACGTCCAGGAAGGACCGCTCACAGCGGGCGATGTCCGCAGCCGCCCAACCGTCGTAGCCGCTGTGCCGCAGCAGCTCGGCCGCGTTGACGAACTTGAAGGCCTGGAGCCCTGCCCCCAGCGGGCCGTCGGCGCCGGTGACCATGGTCAGCGATGCGGACCAGGCGTTGAGGATGTCCCGTGCCTTGTCGGCGTGGGCGCGCTCGCCGGTGACGCACCACATGAGGGCGTTCTGGTAGGCGGCGGCCGAGTCGGCGACGGCCTGGTTCTGGAAGTTGGTGGGGCCCCGGCCCCAGGACGTGATCTGACCGGTGTTCTGGACGGTGTACGTCGACTTGGAGCGGGCGTGCGCCGCGAACGCGAGGTAGCCGTCGTGGATCGGGGCTTCCTTCGCGGCGACGGCGGCCTTCATGCGGGCGAGGTCGTCGGCGGTGTGGAGGAGGCCGGGGTGGGTGAAGCGTGTGCCGGTGCCGGCCGCCCTCGCGGTGCCGGGCGCGAGCAGTCCGCTCGTACCCGCGACCAGCAGCAGGGCGGCCGTGCCGCCGAGGAAGCCCCGGCGGCTCGTGACGGGGATCGGGCTGCTCATGACGCGGCGGCCGCCTCGGCCTCGGCGGTGGTGAGGAACTTCAGGTTCAGCACATGCTCGTTGGCGTGCATCGGGATGTTGTCGGTCGTGTAGTACCAGCTCGGCTTCTTCATCGAGTCGGCGATGACCGTGCCGTTGACGACGAGGTTCTCGAAGGTGACGTCCTTGATGGCGTGCTTGGCGTCGTAGCCGAGCATCATGCAGGTGGCCAGCGGCTTGCCGGTGTAGGAGAGGTCCTTGATGTAGACGTTCTGGATGCCGCGCCCGACCGACGTGTTGTACTTCGTGTTGTACGCGATCCGCATATGGACGAGCTGACCCCACCGGAAATCCTCGACGCGTACGTCGTCGATCCTCACGTTCTTGATCAGATTGCTGTCGCCGGGGTTGAGGGCGATGCAGCCCTGGTAGTTGAGCTGGGGCTCGCGGTGGTCGCAGATGTCGAGGTTCTTGAAGGTGAGGTTCTTCAGTACCTCGGGGTTGTCGGTGTTGCCGTGCGTGCCGACGTTGATGGGGTGGGCGACGTCGGCCCAGAGGGTGGAGTTGCGGACGGTGATGTCGGTGGTGTCGCCGTAGTACTCCCAGCGATGGGTGTAAATGGCGATGCAGTCGTCCGAGTTGCGCATGAAGACGCCGTCGATGAGGACGTTGCTGCTGGAGAACACGTCGATGCCGTCGCCCCAGCCCTTGGAGCTGAAGGAGCACATGCCCTTGATCGTGACGCCGGTCGATTCGCCGATCTGGACGGCGTAACCGTTCGGGTTGAGCATGGTGACGGCGCCGATGGCGATGTTCCGAGAGTTCTCGACCAGCGCCCCGCCCGCCGCCGTGCCCGCCAGCATGCCCCGGCCGGTCAGCCCCGCGTGCTCGACGTTCCGGAAGACGACGGTCGCCTTGAGGAGGGCGCCGCCGTCGAGGTAGACGGTCTTGCCGGAGGGGACGTTGAGGTAGCCGTCGGCGGTGGTGTGGACGCCCGGGCCGTAGTAGAGGACGTTCGGGTCGTCCGGCGCGGGCCGCTTCTTCTCGATCGCGCGGGCGAACAGCTGGAGACAGTCGAAGAGGTCGTCGTTGATCTGGACGACGATGTTGCGGGGTCTGTCCAGGGTGAACCGCAGGGTGTCGGCCATGACTTCGGGCTCGATGCCGTACGAGTCGGGCCGCACCCGCACCTTCCGCACCCCGCCCTTGATGTACGTCACCTCGACCTCGACCTGCCCGGAGAAGTCGAAGTGGGCGAGGGAGGAGTTGTACTGCTTCTTGCTGCCGGTGGTGGGGTTGATCTCGGCGAGCGTGGGGCGCAGGACGCCGAGCGTCTCCCAACTGTCGCCGGGCGTACGGACCTTGACGGTAAAGCTGCCGGTGTTGACGGGGGCGCCGGCCGGGACGGGATAGGTCACCAGGCGGTTCGTGGTGTCGGCGTCTTCTGCGCGGGCCGCGGTGGCGGTGAGGTTGGTGAGGCCGGCGGCGAGGACGGTGGCGCCTGCGGCTTGAAGGGCGGTGCGACGGGACAGAGGTGTGTTCATGCGGGACTCCTGAGTCAACAAGTCGGTAAAGAGGTGGGCTACTTGAGCCCGGACGTGGACATTCCGGCGACGAAGCCGCGCTGGGCGACGAGGAAGATCAGCAGGATCGGGACGACGTACATCACGGAGGCGGCGGCCTGGAGTTCGGGCACCGGCGTGCCGCCCTCGTTGACGTACGCGGTCATCACGGCGACGGCGAGCGTGGTGCGGTCGGTGGACAGCAGCAGCTGCGGGGCGATGTAGTCGCCCCAGGTCCAGGTGAAGGCGATGATGAAGCTCGCGGACAGCACCGGCCAGGACTGCGGCAGGAAGATCCGCCAGAAGATCGACGTATGGCCGCAGCCGTCCACGATCGCCGCCTCCTCCAGCTCACGCGGCAGACCCGCGAAGAATTGCCGGAAGAGGAAGACCAGATACGGCGCGGAGGCCAGCCCCCACAGCACCCACGGCCAGTACGTGTCGACCATGCCGAGCTTGGCGAAGATCAGGTACGTCGGCAGCAGGGTGACCATCTGCGGCAGCATCATCGAGCCGAGCAGCACCCCGAACAGCACCTTCTTGCCGGGCGCGTCGAGCCGGGCGAAGCCGAAGCCGACGAAAGCGGAGCTGAGGGTGACGAGCGCGGCATAGAGGAGGGCGATGATCAGGGAGTTGCGGGCATAGCCGAGGAAGTCGATCTGGGTGAAGGCGTCGGTGAAGTTGTGCCACTGGAAGGTGTCGGGCAGCCAGTGCACGGGGGACGCGGCCAGTTCGCCCTGGGTCTTCAGGCCGGAGAGGACCAGCCAGCCGAAGGGGCCGAGGAAGAGTCCCGTGACGGAGACGAGGACGGTGTAGAGGGCGAGGCGCCTGGTACGCACCCTCACCCGCACGGGTATGCCGGCGGTGGTGGCCGTCGTGGCGGTCGTGGCGGTCACTTCTTCGCCTCCGGGTCGACGTTGTAGAACACCACGCCGGACGTGAACTTGAAGATGAGTCCGGTGGCGATGAGGATCAGGACGAAGAGCACCCACAGCAGCGCGGAGGCGTAGCCGTAGCGGCCGAGCGCGAAGTACTGCGCGAAGACGTGCATCATGTAGAGGTAGTTGGACTGCGGGATCGTGGTGATGCCGCTGGTGTCCTGGAGCGGGGCCAGCAGCATCGGCATGATCGTCTGCACCGAGGCGATCATCCCGGTCACCGTCTGGAAGAGCAGGACGGGCGACAGCAGAGGCACGGTGATACTGCGGAAGGTGCGCCACGCGCTCGCCCCGTCGATACGGGCGGCCTCGTGGAGTTCCCGGGGTACGTCCTGGAGCCCGGCCAGCGAGATGATCATGACGTTTCCGGCGCTCCAGAGCACCGTCATCAGCAGTACGTAGCGGACGTAGGGGTCGGCGAGCCAGCCGATGGCCTCGAAGCCGAAGAAGGTCATGACGCCGTTGGTGGCGCCGGAGTTCGGGTCGAAGAGCAGCTTGAAGGCGAGGCCCGCGCCGACCGGCGGCACCACGGCGGGCAGATACAGCAGGGTGCGGAAGACACCGCGCGCCTTGATCGGCCGGTTGACCAGGACGGCGAGGGCGAGTCCTGCTGCGATCGACAGCGGTACTGAGGTCACCGCGAACAGGCCCGCGCGCCCCAGGGCGTCCCACGTGACCGGGTCATTGAACAGCTCGCGGTAGTTGCCGAGTCCGACGTACTTCCAGTTGGGCGAGATGCCGTCGAACGTGGTGAAGCTCAGCCACAGCGCGTACGCCATCGGCGCGATCGTCAGCAGCAGGAACCCGATGATCCAGGGCGAGGTGAACAGGTAGAACGCCCGGTGCCTGCGCGCGGTCATCGAGAGCCGCCGCCTGCCCGTGGCCGGTGCGCGTCCGGCAGCGCTCGCCGCGGCGCGGCCGCTGGGCCGGTCCGCGACCGGGGACATCTGATCGACCGTCATCCCACCTGCTCCTTACCGCGCTTCAGCTGCTCGTTGATCGCCGAGTTCAGGCTCCCTGCGAGGGTGTCGACGGAGATCTGGCCCTTCATCGCGGCGGGGGCGATCTGGTTGAAGAGGGCGTCGATCGCGTCCGCCCTGGTGTACGGGGTGAAGGAGACGACCGAGAAATGCTTCAGCTCGTTCTCCTGCACCTTCAGGACCCGCTTCTGGTACTCCTCCTGCGCCGGCATCAGCGGCCGCAGCGACTTCAGCGACGGAATGCCCCAGCCGCCGGAGGCACGCGCCTTGGCCGGTGCCTCGCCGAAGAACCACTCGAATACGCGCCACGCGGCGTCCTTGTTCTTCGCCCCGCGCGGCATCCACAGCCCGGTGCCGCCCTGACAGGCACTGATCCGCTCACCGCCCGCGAACACCGGGGCCGGCGCCAGCCGGGACACCTCCGCCAGCTTCTTCTCGGGGTAGATCATGCCGCCCAGCCAATAGCCGGAGTTCGACATGCCGAGCCGCCCGGCCTGATAGGTGGGCCCGTCCCAGCCGTTGGGGTCGGGCTGGATCTGGCTCGGGCCGACCTTGGTCTTGCAGTAGTCGATGTACCAGGTCAGCGCCTTGCGGGCCTCGGGCGTGGTGAAGTCGACCCGGGAGAAGTCATCGCTGAAGAGGCTGCCGCCGGCGGACGCCGTCATGGTCGTCAGGAGCGTGGACCGGGTCAGGCCGTTGAAACTGCCGCCGAACACGGTGGTCTGGCCGCTCTTGCGCTGCACGAGCCGCTTGGCGTTCTCCAGCCACTCCTCGTACGTGATCGGCTCGAGCTCCGACGGGTAGTCGACGCCCCCCTTGTCGAACGCCGAGGTGTTGTACCAGAACATGGAGTCCTGGGAGAAGTCCTTGGCCATGCCGTAGCGCGGGCCCTTGCCCTGGGTACGGCCGTCGAACCGCCACAGGTCGTTCACGGGGTCGAGGTCGTCGAGCTTGAGGACGTCGCTCCGGGCGAAGTAGGGGTCCAGGTCCTGTGCCACGTCACGCGCCGCGAAGTACGGCAGGTCCACGGCACCGACGCCGCGCACCAGGTCGGGCGGGTTGCCGCTGGTGAGCATCGCGATCAGCTTGGTGATGTCGTACTTCACCAGGGCGATCTTGATGCCGAGTTCCTTCTTCGCCTGCTGGACCTGCTCCGGGAGGATGTCCCCGGAGTTGACCATCACGGTCACGGTCTCGCCGGAGCCGCTGACGCCGCTCGACACCTGCATCGCGCAGCCGCTCAGCGCTGCAGCGCCGGCCGCGGCGCCACCTGCGGAGAGACTCAGAAATCGGCGGCGGCTCACGGAGGCACCGGCCTGTGGGCGCATGAGCGCACCACCTCCTGCTTGGTTCGTTTGAACCCGTTGCCGGTGAATCCTTGGCAACCGGTTGCTGTGCATTGGGGCAGAGCTTCTGCCGGACGGGAAACGGCGTCAAGAGCCTTGGCGAACTTTCGAAAAGACTCCGAGGGGCCGTAGAAGGAAACCGGTTGCCGACATCGGGGACGATGCCAGGGGCTCGTGAGGGTGCATGACCAGCTCCCGGAAACCGCTTTCAACCCGCCCTCTGCGCAGGTCCGAGGCACCAGGGGCAACACAGGAGACCCCGCTCCGCAACAAGCCCCCCACCACGGCGATTGACCGACTCCCCCGGCAGATCTACGGTAGAAGGCGCTTTCAGAAAATGTTTCCACTCCACAGCGTCAGTCACGTCTCAACCAGTGCCTCAGGAGAGCTATGCCCAGCCCCCACCTGCCGAGGGCCGTGTTCGCGATGGATCCGGTGCACCTCCCCCTGCTCTTCCCGCCGCCGCTCATGGCCCGGCTGAGGAAGGCGGCCGAGATCGACCCGGAGCTCGTCGTACGGGACTTCACCGACCCCGCCGCGGCCGAGGCCCTCGCCCGGACCGAGGTGCTCGTCACCGGCTGGGGATGCCCGCACCTCGACGCCGACGTCCTCACCGCCATGCCCGCGCTGCATGTCGTGCTGCACGCCGCCGGCTCGGTCCGCTCGCTGGTCGGCGACGCGCTGTGGAAGGCCGGCGTCTCCGTGTCCAGCGCCGTGACCGGAAACGCGCTGCCGGTCGCCGAGTACACGCTCGCGATGATCCTGCTCGCCGGGAAGGACACCTTCCGCCACCGGGAGCGCTTCCGCACCACGCACACCTATCCGACGCAGGCCGAGACCGCCGGCACCGGCAACGTCGGCCGTCGCGTCGGCGTCATCGGAGCGTCCCGGGTCGGCAGACGCCTGCTGGAGCTGCTGCGACCGTTCGACTTCACGGTGCTGCTGCACGATCCATACGTCAGCGCGGGCGAAGCGGCCGAGCTGGGCGCGGAGTTGCTGTCCCTGGAGGACCTGCTGCGGCACAGCGACATCGTGAGCCTGCACGCGCCGGACATCCCGGAGACGTACCGGATGCTGGACGGGGGGCGGCTGGCTCTCATCCGGGACGGTGGGGTCTTGATCAATACCTCGCGGGGGGCGCTGATCGATCCCGAGGCGCTGACGGATGAGCTTGTTTCCGGGCGGGTGCACGCGGTGCTGGATGTGACCGAGCCGGAGCCGCTGCCCGCGGGGTCGCCGCTGTACCACCTGCCCAACGTCTTCCTCACACCGCATATCGCCGGGTCGCTCGGGAACGAGCTGGAGCGGCTGGGGCGGATCGTGGTGGAGGAGCTGGAGCGGGTGGCGGGTGGGAGAGCGCTGGAGCATGAGGTGCGGAGGGGGGATTTGGCTCGGGTGGCTTGAGGGGGGTGGGGTTGGTTGGGTCGGGGCGGGTTGGGGTGGGGTCGGTTGGGGTGGCCTGACTTGCCGGGCCTTGCAGCTGGCGTGCCGAATGTCTGGGTCGGTCGCCTTCGGGGGCGCCACATGTCGGTGTCGAGAGGCCGATCGTGCTCGGCGCTTCGCGCCTCCGCGCGTTCGGCCTCTCGACACCGACGCGCCCCCTGCGGCTCCCTCCCGGCCGGCGCGTGGGCTCAGTGGGAGTTGGTGGGCCGTTGCTCGGCGTCGGATGGGTGCTGGGGGCCTGAGTGGGGCGGGGCAACGGCTGTCCTGGTCCTCGGTAAACGATGGGATACGGTTTCCGTGAGGTGGGCGAGGGTGAAGGAGCCGCAGGGTGAGTCAGCGCAAGGCGGCCGGTGACGTCGGCCGGGCCACCATCCGGGACGTGGCGGAGCGCGCCGGGGTCTCGGTTGCCAGCGTGTCGCGGGTGCTGTCCGGCAACTACCCGGTGTCGGAGGATCTGCGCCGACGGGTGATGAAGGTCGTCCGGGACCTGGACTACGTCACCAACGCCCACGCCCGCTCGCTGGCCGGCGGCGGCACACCCACCGTGGCGATCCTCATCAACAACATCACCGGCGCCGCCTTCGCCCATGTGGCGAAGGGCGTGGAGGGCGCCGCCACCCTGCGCGGCTGGCTCTCGCTCGTGGGGACGACCGGGGACGACCCGGAGCGGGAGCTCGCGCTCGTCAACCTCATGCGCCAGCAGGGTGTCGCGGCCGTGGTGCTGCTGGGCGGCGCCTACGACTACGACGAGTACCAGCTGCGCATGGCCAGGTTCGCCCGCTCGCTGGACGCGGCCGGGTCCCATCTGGTCCTCGTCGGCAGGCCACCGCTGGAGGGCGACGTACCGGCCACGACCGTCGACTACGACAACGAGGGCGGCGCCTACGCCATGGCCAGCCACCTGCTGTCGGCCGGGCACCGCAAGGTCCTCGTGCTGCCTGGTCATGCCGAACTCACCACCGCACAGGGCAGGTTGAAGGGCGCACGGCGGGCCTTCGAGGCATACGGCGTGCCCTTCGACCCGGGCATGGTGCGACACGGGCCGTACGACTACGAGCACGGCTACGAGGCCGTGGAGACGGCCCTGGAGGAAACCCCGGACTTCACGGCCGTGCTCGCGGGGACGGACGTGGTCGCCGCCGGCGCGATGCAGGCCCTGCGCACGGCGGGCCGGCGAGTGCCGGAGGACGTGTCGATCGTCGGCTACGACGACATCCCGCTCGCCTCCCAGCTCACCCCCCAACTCACCACCGTCCACGTGCCGTACGAGGAGATGGGCCGCGTCGCCCTCCGCGCCGTCGCCGACCGCCGCGAGGGCACCGGGGGACGCCGCAAGGGCGGCGACGGCGACCATCTGGTGCTGGGCACCCATGTCGTCGTACGCAACTCGGTGCGGCCGCCTCTCCGACAGGACTGACGCCGCTGGGCCGGCCGGCAGGGGCTTCACCGCCCTGTGTGACGCCCCCGTCCTCCGACTCCGGGAGGCGGGGGCGTCGTCGTACCTAGCTCACGTCTGGCACTGCTTCGTCGCGGCTCCGGTCCAGTTGCTCCAGGCCCCGCCGGCCGGCCTCACATGGACCCGGATTTCGGCGGTGGCGTTGACGGGGCCGCAGACACGGTCGGAGTTGCCGATCTCGATCGGGCCGATCGTGGACCTACGCTGGACGACCGTGCGGCCGTTGCCGAGCTTGACCCAGTGGCCTCCTTCGCGGATCCGGAAATACGCTTCGTAGTCGACGTAGGAGGCGTGGGCGCGGGAGTTGGTGATGACGGCGTGGGCGGTGATGTTCCGCATGAAGACGCGACCGTCCTTCCACCGTTCGGCGGAGATACAGCCCTGTGCGCCGATGTTCTGGGTCGAGACCGCGCCTCCGCAGGCAACGGCGGCGGCCTGGGCGTCTGCCGGCAGTGCCAGCGCGGTCAGCAGGGCTGCTCCTGCCGTGGCGGCGAGTCGTTTCAGTTTCATGGGTTCCTCTAGGTCGGGGAGTGGCGAAGACCAGACTGCCAGTCAGACCATGCGCCGGTACTCGTTCCATGGCTTTGCGGCGGTCGGCATCCCGGTCCTCCACGGCTCCGGATCGTCAGCGGTGATCTCCTCCCGGACGCTCACGGTGGCCGCCGTGAATGCGTCCAGGCCCTCCCGCGGACGGCGATCTCTCTGTCACCCAGTTTCGGGCCCGGCCCCGGCACCGTGACGCGCGGGAACTACCGTGTCGGAGTGAATCCTGTTGACGTCGAGGTCGTGGCATGTGTGCGGGTCGGTGGCGGGCACCCGGTCGAGCGGTTGGCCTGCCATCCACGGCTTCCCCTGATCGCCGGTCTCGACTCTGCACGTCCCGCCGTCCACATCTGGGGCTGCGAGGCCGGCCGGCTGCGAGAACTCGGCTCTGTCGGCGCCGAGTCGAGTCCCTACGGCGATGCCGTCGGCTGGGAGCGGATGGAGCGGACGCCCGCTGTGGCTTGGCATCCGGATCTGCCGCTCCTCATCGTGTCGGGTGAGGGGGGCGTGGTCCGGTGGACTCCTCGCGGGGTCTCCGGCGTGGAGGGGCTTCCCCCCGGTGCCGGCTACCGCGCCCTGGCATTCGGGCCGGGCGGTGGGACGTTGTGGGCATCGCCGTCGTCCGGCGCTGAAGACGGTGCATGGGACAGCTCCGACGTACTCGACCTCGATACCCGAACCATCGGCACCGGCCCGCGTTGGGACACCGGAGTTGCGGAGCATCCCGCCGGCGGGTTGGTGGCCACGCTCGCCAGTGATCAAGGCGCGACGCTCGTGCTCTTCGCGCGGGTCGACCAGGGGACCGTGCCCGCGACGATGCGGGTGCTGCGGCGGGCGTTGATATTGGACGCCGACGGCTACGAGACGCCGGTCTTCAGCCCGGACGGACGCCATCTCGCGGTTCGCGGCAACGCCTACGACAATTCGCTGGAGGTGTTCGAGTTCCCTTCGCTCCGGCGTGTTCTGGCGACGACTCTCGGCGAGCCCAGCCCGGGCTATCCCTACCCGCCGGAGTGGCTCGAGCAGATGCGCGCGTGGTCGCGTCACAACATCGCGTTCGGTTCTTCCCGGCCTGGTGTGCTCTGGGTCGGAACGCCCACCGGGACGGTCGTCGAAGTCGACGTCGGGACCCGGCAGGCGGTCGAGTTCGACGTGCCGGGCGGCTCCCCGGTCTCCGGGCTGAGCACCACGGCGACCGGCGAGCTCGTCATCGCCGGCGGTGGAGGCGATCTGATGCTCGTGTCCGTGCGCTCCGGGTCCGAGAAGACCCCTGGCACGGGCGGCGGCGAGAAGGCGACGGCGGCAGTCACCGCGTTCCTGGACGCCACCTCCGAGATCCCTGACGACGGCGACCTGGAGACGCACCTCGTCGTGACCGACGGGACCCGCACCTGGGAATCGGATGACCTGGAATCCGTGACGACCGCGACCTCGACAGATCCGACCTGGCTGCGACTCCAGGCCGCCATCAACAACGCCGACCGCGATCGGGCGTAGGGCGTAGACAGTCCGCCCTACGCAGTGTTGAAGAACGCCCAGCCCTGGTCAGCGGCCGACCGCCCAAACCCGTACGGCCGCATCACCGCACCCCACCGTGACCGCCACGGTCCGCCCCTCCAACTCGGCGAGCTGAACGCCCAGCGCCCCGCCCTCATGCGTGTCGACCGGCCCTCCGAGGGCGTGGCCTCCCTCCAGGTCCCACGCGCGCAGCACGCTGGTGAAGTCCCGGTCGGGGTAGGGGGCGTAGGTGCAGGTGACGGCGATCGGCTCGCCCCACTCTCCGCTGTCGATGTCCCCCAGGACGACGCTGCCGCATCCCCCGGCGCCGACCACGCGAGGGCGACCGCCCACGTTCGTCAGGCCGACAGCCGACAGCATCTCCCCGCCCTCCGCCAACTCCACATCGGTGCAGCACCGGACGTTGCCCGAGCATCCCGGTCGCCGCGGTGCGATCGCACCTGGCGTTGAGTTCCGCGGTACATGCCGCGGCGTCGCCGCCGGCGATGTCCCACAGCGCAACGGCCTCCGCCTCGGGGGAGACGAGGAACAGTGACCGTCCGGGAAGTTCCAGCGTGCCGACCGTGTCCACGTCGAAGTCGTAGTCATCGGCGAAGGCACGGACCGCGCCGTTTTCCAGGTCCCACGTCATGGGCGTGAACTCCAGGGCCGCGCACTGACAACACCCTCCGAGCCATGTCGCCGCCCTCCCTTCAGCTCTCCGTTACGTAATCGGTTTCCGATCATTTTCGCAGACGATCCGAGCCCGGAAGAGCGCCGCCCAGACACTCCGGCACGCCCAGCCGATCCCATCTGACCTGCCAATTCACCCCACCGACCGCACCGTCCAACCAACACACCCGCCCCGCCCCTCCTCCCCACCCACGGCAACAAACTGCCGCACACCCCTTGCTATGACTCGATACGTCAGCCTACGGTCCCTGCAACCGCTTACTACAGCTTCCGCCTGGTCGGGTCGCCATCCCCGAAGGCTCTCCGATTCCGAAGGATCACGTCAGATGAACGTCACCAGCCCCCGGAGAAGGTTCGCCTCCGCCGCAGTCGCGGGAATCGCTCTGACAGGTCTGCTCGCCGCCTGCGGCGGGAACGACTCCCAGGACTCCGGGTCCAAGGGGTCCGGCCCGGTCACCCTCGACTTCTGGGGGTGGGCCAACGGCCAGGAGGCCGTGGTCAAGGCGTTCAACGCCAGCCACAAGGACGTCCAGCTCAAGTACACGAAGGTCACCGACCAGCTGACGATGCAGAAGCAGCTGACCAACGCCGTGAAGGCGGGCAACGCGCCCTGTCTGCTGCAGAACACCGGTGAATATGTGACCAGTTGGGTGTCGCAGGGCGCCCTCGCCGACATCACCGAGTATGTCGAGGGCGACAAGGACAAGTTCAACGCCGGGTCGTGGGCGACCGGGCAGGTCCAGGGCAAGGTGTACGGCGTGCCGACCGCCTCGGCGCCCGCCTTCACCATCTACCGGACCGACATCTTCGAGAAGTACGGGCTCAAGGCACCCACGACCTGGGACGACTTCATCGCCGCGGGCAAGGAGCTGAAGAAGCACGGCATCAAGATCACCAACTATGCCGGTGAGGACCCGAGCACCCTGGAGGTGCTGGCGATGCAGGCCGGGGCGCACTGGTACCGCATCGACGGCGGCTCCTGGGCGGTGGACTTCCAGGACGAGGGCACGCTCAAGGCCGCGAAGGTGATCCAGGAGATCGTCGACAACGATCTGAACTCCAAGCTGTCCTTCGCCGATTACGCCGCCGTGCAGCGCAATTACGACAACGGCGGCACCGCGACCCGGCAGATCTCCACCTGGCAGATGTCCGGCATGGTGCAGAACTTCACCAAGTCCTTCGGCAAGTGGGCGCTTTCGCCCTGGCCGACCTTCAAGGGCGAGGCGGCCAAGACGCCGGCCGGAACCAATCAGAGCGGCAATCTGACGCTGGTGACCGAGGACTGCGAGAACAAGGAGCAGGCCGCGAAGGCGGCGCTGTGGATGTCCACCGACACCGGCGCCGTGAAGACCATGGCCAGTCCGGAGACCGGCAGTGGTGTGATGCCGGCGCTGGCGGACAGCGACTCGTATGTCTCCGAGGCGATCTCCGAGAAGCTGCTCGGCAAGAACTACGAGCCGGGAGAGAAGGTCGTGACGGACAGCCTGGGGACGGTCACCACCGACTGGACCTTCGGGCCGAACTGGACTGCGATGTTCACCGAGATGCAGGACCAGTGGGCGAAGGTCGTCAGCAAGGAGCAGAAGGTCACCGACCTCCTGGCGCATATGCAGGAGTGGACGGTCGCCGACCTGAAGCAGCGCGGTATCAGCGTCAAGGGCTGAGGCACACTCGATGATTCGCTCCCAGCGCTGGAAGGGCGCCGCGTTCACGGTGCCCTTCCAGCTCGGTTTCGCTTTCCTCTATCTGCTCCCGATCGGCTACGCCATCTACCAGTCGCTGTTTCTGCAGAAGCAGTCGGGGCTGGGACTGGGCGGTGCGACCACCGAGTTCGTGGGCCTGGAGAACTACCGGCACGGGCTGACCGATTCGGCGTTCCTGTCCTCCATCCTGCGGGTGGTGCTGTTCGCCTGTGTGCAGATCCCGTTCATGCTGCTGATCAGCCTGCTGCTGGCGCTCTTCCTGGACGCGGTCACCACGAAGGCGGCCGGGCGGTTCCGGATCCTGCTGCTGGTGCCGTACATGATCCCGGGTGTGGTCGCCGCCATCGTGTGGATCAATCTGTACAGCCCGGAAGTGGGGCCGCTGAGCCCGCTCGGCGAGGTCTTCGGGTTCGACTGGAACTTCTTCGCGCCGTCGATGGTGTGGCCGGCCATCGGCAATCTGCTGACCTGGCACGGCATCGGCTACAACATGGTGATCATCTACGCGGCGCTCCAGGGCGTGCCCCGTGAGCTGTTCGAGGCCGCGCGTCTCGACGGCGCCTCGGAGCTGCGGATCGCGCTGAGCATCAAGATCCCGTTCGTGCGCGGCGCGCTGGTGCTGACCGCGCTGCTGTCGATCATCCAGATGCTGCAGATCTTCAATGAGCCGGCGCTGTTCCGGAACGTGACCCCGCAGACCGTCAGCGACAGCTTCACCCCGATCATGATCATCTACAACCAGGCGTTCAACGCCGGCAACTACCACTACGCCGCGGCCCTTTCGGTGCTGCTCGCCCTGATCCTCGGCATCGCCTCCTTCCTCTTCTACCGGCTGACCTCGAAGGAGGCGGACTGATGGCGCTCACCGAGAAGACCGGGCGGAAGCACGGCGCGGACCGGCCGCCGACCCGCCCCGTCCGGCGGCTCACCCGCCCTGATCCGGCCGCGCGCTCCCGGGGCGGTCAGCGTTTCCTGCTGCTCGGGCTGATCCTGGCCAGCGTGTACAGCCTCTTCCCGGTGTACTGGCTGACGGTCGCCGCGACCAAGGACCGGGTGGGCCTGTACCAGAGCAACGGGCTCTGGCTCTCCGGCTGGCATCTGTGGGACAACGTCCAGCAGGTGTTCACCTACGACGACGGCATCTTCCTGCGCTGGACCGCCAACTCGTTCCTGTACGCCGGTGTCGGCTCCGCCGGCGGCACACTGATCGCGCTGGCCACGGGGTACGGTCTGGCCCGCTTCGACTTTCCCGGGCGGGGTGCCGTGTTCGCCTGTGTGGTGGGGTCGTTCCTGATCCCGATCGCGCTGCTGACGCTGCCGCTGTATCTGCTGTTCTCGGCGATCGGGCTGGTCGACACGCCCTGGGCGATGCTGATCCCCTGTCTGATCAACCCGTTCAGTGTCTATCTGGCCAAGGTCTACACCGAGGCGACCATTCCGTTCGAGCTGCTGGAGGCGGCCCGCATCGACGGCGCCGGTGAGCTGCGGATCTTCTTCAGCATCGTGCTGCGGATGATGACGACGGGCGGGGCGACCGTCTTCCTGCTCGCCTTCGTCAACACCTGGAACGCCTTCTTCCTCCCGCTCACCGTGCTGCGCGGCGAGGAGAACTGGACCCTCAACCTGGGCCTGTACAACTGGTCCGGCAAACGCCTGGAGTCCGGCGTCGACGTCACCAGTCTCGTCCTGACCGGCGCCCTGCTGTCCATCATCCCGATGGCGATCATGATGGTCGCGATGCGCCGCTACTGGCGCACCGGCGTCACCCTGGGGGCCCTGAAGTGACCGTCCTGCGCAATCCGGTCATCCGAGGCTTCGCCCCCGACCCCTCCATGGTCCGGGTCGGCGACTGGTACTACGTGGCGACCAGTTCCTTCGAGTGGTTCCCGACGATCCCGATCCACCGCTCCCGGGACCTGGCCCACTGGGAATACGCGGGCCATGTCCGGGGCGCGGCCCCCGGCGACTCGCTGGCCGGTGTGCCCGACTCGGGCGGCATCTGGGCGCCCTCGCTGAGCTGGGACGGTGAGCGCTTCTGGGTGGTCTACTCGGTGGTGCGGTCGGTCGGCACGCCGTACTTCGATGTGGACACGTATGTCAGTACGGCCCTGGAGGCCGGCGGCAAGTGGTCGGAGCCGCGCCGGCTGCCGAGCCATGGGTTCGATCCGGCGCTCTTCCATGAGGAGGGCCGGCTGTGGCTGCTCAACCTCCAGAACGACCATCGGCCGGGCGGGCGGCGCTTCGCGGGGATCGTGCTGACCGAGCTGGACCGGGAGACGCTCGGCCCGCTCGGGGAGACTCAGCTGCTGCTCCAGCATGAACGGCTCGTCGAGGGGCCGAAGTTGGTGCGCCGGGGCGACTGGTACCACCTGGTCCTGGCGGAGGGCGGCACCGGGTTCGAGCACGGGGTGCTGATGGCGCGCGGTCGGGCGGTCACCGGGCCGTACGAACTCGACGACCGCCCGCTGCTGACGTCCCGGGACGATCCGTCGCTGCCGTTGCAGAAGGCCGGTCATGGCGAGCTGGTGCAAATGGCGGACGGGGAATGGGTGTTGAGCCATCTGGCGGCCCGCCCCTTGAACACGCCGGACGGTCCGCGCTGCACGCTGGGGCGGGAGACGGCGATCCAGGCGGTCGTCTGGGACGCGGAGGGCTGGCCGAGGTTGCGGCACGGGGGTTCGCATCCGGCGGTCGAGGTGGACGTGGCGACGCCGCCTGTCGAGACGGAGGAGGAGTCGATATCTCAACTCACGGTTCCCGAAGACCCGTTGGGCTGGCCCTGGAGCACCCTGCGCGGCCCCGCCGACCCGAGCTGGGCCGATGCCACCACCCGGCCCGGCTGGATCCGGTTGCGCGGTCGGCACGGTCCCGAGTCGCGGTGGGCGCACAGTCTGCTGGCGCGGCGGATCACCGAGCACCGCGCGGAGGCCGAGGTGACGGTTCAGGCGCGGCCCCGGTCCTTCACGCAGGCCGCGGGGCTGGTCCTGCGGTACGACTCGGAGTCGTATCTCAGCCTCGACCTCACCTGGGCGGAGCCCGTGTGCGAGGAGCAGTGCGGGCAGCAGTGGCGGGGTGAGGGCCGTACGGTGCTCGCTCTCACGGAGCGGGAGGAGTCGGGCACCCGGCGGGTGACCGAGGTGGAGGTGGCCGCGGAGGCGCCGTTGACCTTGGGGGTGACGGTCGACGAGGGGCGGGCCCGGTTCTGGTACGTCCACGAGGGCGTCCGGACGCCGGTCGGGCCGCCGTTGGACTTCACGCAGCTGTCCGACGACCACGGCTCCAGGCTGCGTTTCACCGGGGTGATGGCCGGTGTCCACGCCGTGGATCTCGTCGACGCGTCGTTCACGGCCGACTTCACGGGATTCCGCCTGATCTGCTGGTAGCCCGGGGTGTGTTCGAAGTTTCGAAAGTCGTCTCCCGAGTGGTCCTGAGAACTCCGGGCTCTTCCGGACTCGGCGCGGCGAACCTAGGGTAGGAAGCGCTTACTGTTTCCGTGCTGGTCGAAACTTTTCATGGCCCTCGGGCGGGCCGGAGAGGTGGTTCCCGATGGTCCGTACGGGCGGTGCGAGCGTGGCTGCCGGGCCGACCCTCGCGGTCGTGGCACGCGAGGCCGGGGTGTCGGTCCCCACCGCCTCCAAGGTGGTCAACGGCCGGGAGGACGTGGCCCCCGAGACCCGCCGCCGGGTCACCGAGGCGCTGGACCGGCTCGGTTATGTGCGCAGACCGCGCTTCGAGGCGGCGAAGACACCGGGCCTGGTCGATCTCGTCGTGCACTCGCTGGACACCTCGTGGTCGGGCGCGGTGCTGCACGGCGTGGAGGCGGCGGCCCACGACGCCGGCCTGGAGGTCGTGGTGTCCGCCGGGCTGACCCGGACGCGGGGCAGCCGCCCGGAACGGGGCTGGCTGGACAAGCTCATCGCACGCGGCTCCTCCGGGGTGCTGTTCAACCTGGCCGAGCTGACGGCGTCGCAGTACTCGTGGCTGGAGCAGCACCGCATCCCGTTCGTGATGATCGACCCGGTCCTCGAACCGCCGCCGGGCGTGGTGTCGGTGGGCGCGGCGAACTGGCACGGCGGTGTGATGGCGACCGAGCATCTGCTGGCCCTCGGCCATGAGCGGATCGCCGTGATCGCCGGTCATCAGCGCAAGATGTGCAGCGCCGCCCGGGTGGCGGGCTATCGCTCGGCGCTCGCCTCGGCCGGGGTGCGGCACCGCCCCGAGTACGTCCGGCACGCGGGCTTCGACGAGGGTCTCGCCCACCGCAGGATGCTGGAACTCCTCGATCTGCCCGAACCGCCGACGGCCGTCTTCGTCTGCTCGGACCGCATGGCCCTCGGGGTCTACGAGGCCTTGGCAGAACGTGACTTGCGGGTGCCGCACGACATGAGCGTGGTCGGCTTCGACGATCTGCCGGAGGCCCGCTGGATCTCCCCGGCCCTCACCACGGTCCGCCAGCCCCTGTCTGAGATGGCGGCCACGGCGCTGCGGCTGCTGGTGCGGATGATGGACGGGGACCGGCCGGACAGCACGCGCACGGAGCTGTCGACGCGGCTGGTGGAGCGGTCGAGCACGGCGGGGGCGCTTCGCTGAGCCCTCGGGGTCACCGTTGGACCGACAGGGTGGTCGCCGCGCCGCTCGGCACGTGTGCCCTGGTGGCGGCGGTGATCGCTGCTAGCTTCGCGCTCTGTCGAAGGGGTCCCGGGTCGCGGCGTACCGCGCCGTGCGGGGCCCCGTCCCCATGAGCTGAGGCGAGGTTGACGGGTATGAGCGAAGAGCCGGACGAGGCGGCGACGGGTCCGTTCAGACGCAGAAGCTTCCTGGCGTCGGCCGCGGTGGCGGCCGGGGCACCGACCGCCGTCGCCGGTACCGCGCAGGCCGCCACCCCGGCGGCCGCCGCGGCCGGTCTCGGGTCGGTGGCGCGGCTGATGGCCGTACCCGCGGACAGCCGCGGGGTCGAGTGGCTCAGGTCCGCGCTCCAGGTGGCCATCGCGCTCGAACTCTCCACCATCCCGCCGTACTTGTGCGGCTGGTGGTCCGTCAAGGACCACCGTCACGAGGTCGCCCGGATGCTGCGGCGCATCGTCGGCGACGAGATGTTCCATCTGGGCATCGTCTGCAACCTGCTCACGGCCGTGGGCGGCAGGCCGCGGATCAAGGCCGCTGCGCCGGCGTTCCCCGGCCCGCTGCCGGGCGGGGTGCGGGCCGGGGTGACCGTCTATCTGTCGGGCCTGACCAAACCGTTCGTACGCGATGTGATGATGGCGATCGAGGCCCCCGAGGTGTCGCTCGCCCGCAGCGTGGCCTCCCCCACCGTCGGGGAGTTCTACGAGGCGACGCTGAACGCGTTCCGGGCGGTGCGGCCCGAGCTGTCGATGCGGGCGCAGGTGACCCAGCACATCGACACCGACGAACTGCATCCGGTGCGGACCCTCGACGATGTCGAGACGGCCATCGGGATCATCATGGAGCAGGGCGAGGGCACCTCCGGCTCCCCGCTCGACAGCTTCTCGGACGACCGCCCGGCGCACTACTACGCCTTCGGCGAGATCTACCACGGCCGGGCGCTGCGCCACACCGAGGACGGCTGGCGGTGGATCGGCGCGCCCGTGCCCTTCCCCGAGGCACGCCCCATGGCCCCGGTCCCGGTCGGCGGCTGGCGCAACCCGCCGACCCATGTCGCTCAGCTCCTCTTCCGCTTCGACGCCATGTACAGCACGGTGCTGGACTCCCTCGACGCGGCCTGGGCGGGCGGCGGCTCCCGCGCCCTGCGCGCGGGCATCCACACCATGCGCGGCCTGGAGCACCCCGCCGTGGAACTGATGGAGACCCCGATCCCCCACACCCGCAGCACCTACGGCCCCCAGTTCCACGCCATGCGCAGGCCCGGGTCCTAGCCCACCCCCGCCGCCCAGGTGATCCCGCCGAGGAGATGGGCGCGGAAGTCCGGGTCCGCGTACGCCTCCGAGGCGTGGCCTAGCGCCGTGTAGAAGACCCGGCCCGCGCCCTGTTCCCGGCACCACACCAGCGGGTGGTCCGTGCCCATGCGGCCTCCGTCGTACGACGACTCGTCGGCGGAGGCCAGCACCCGTACCGTGGCGCGGGGGTTGGTGCGGAAGTCGTACCACTCGTCGGTGAAGTCCCATACGGCGGGCAGGTGCCGGGTGGCGGGATGCTCGCGGTCCTCGACGAGCGCCTTGCCCGGCTGGTACTCGGGGTGCCGGTCGAAGCGGGCGCCCAGCAGTTCGCCGTAGTACGGCCAGTCGTACTCGGTGCAGGCCGCCGCGTGCACCCCGACGAAGCCCCCGCCCGCATCGACGTACGCGGCGAGCCGCTCGCGTCCGGCGGGGGTGAGGACGTCGCCGCTGGTGGAGAGGAAGACGACGGCCGCGTATCCGTCGAGGGGCCGCTCGAAGGCCCGTGGATCCTCGGTGTGGTCCACCTCGAAGTCGCCGATGGTGCGGACGGCTTCGACGCCGGCCGGGATGGAGTCGTGCCGGTAGCCGGTGGTGCGGGTGTGGACAAGGAGTCGTACGGGCATACGAATAAGGCTAGGCGGGCCCGCCCGTACGGCGCACTCCTCCCGGTGATCCGAAAATTTCGGCCCGCCCTCCTGACGCGGTCCAACAACCCCGGTTGTTGAGTCCGTTCGCTCCCGCGCCCGAGCGCCCGCTCGCGACAATGCGTGTATGAACCATGACTGGCAGCAACAGATCCACGCGCTCCATGAGGAGTTGGTCCGCCGTGACGACCCCGCCGCCTGGGTGCGGGAGGCCGACGCGGTGGACGCCTCGCTGCGGTATCCCGGGATCGCCCTGCGCGGGCCGGTGTTCGGGGTCGCCGCGCTGGATCCCGCGGTGGGGCCCGAGTGGCGGGTGCTGAAGCCGGTCGTGAACGGGATGCCGCAGATGTGCCGGGACTCCCTCAACACCTATCTGTGGTTCCGCGCGAAGGACGACACCGACGACCCCGGTGTACGCCGCGAACTCCTCGCCGCGGTGGACGAGTTGAGCCGGGAGCCGGTCGACGAGGTCGAGGCGTGCGGGGTGCGCTACCGGATCGTGCGCGGGGACGAGTTCGCCCGCTGCGACGACCATGGCCTGGAGCCGCCCCGGCCCACCGACCCGGAGCCCACCGAACGGACCTGGGACCTGCGCGCCGATCACACCCCGTCCCCCGACGAGGATCTCGTCCTCGAAGCCGACGGCACGGACGGCGGCCCGATGGCGGGCGCCCTGCGGGCGTGGCTGCGCGGATTCGCGTACCGGGGCATGCGGTTCCCCTCCGAGGTGCGCGGCGATTCGCAGCGGGCGGTGCTCTCGCATCCGGACGTGGTGCTGCTGCCCACCTGTTTCGGTGTGGTCGAGCGGGAGCACACCGGCTGGGAGCCGTCCCTCGCCATCCAGACCACCCCGCACGACGCCCGGCGCACACTGCACGACGCGCTGATCGAGATGTGGCCCATGCTGTACAAGTTCGACGACGCGAAGAAGGCCCTGTACGCCGAGGCCGCCGAGGAGTTCCGGAAGCTGGAGCGCGCCGACGAGGCCCGGGTGGCGGGCCGGGTGTTCCGGGTGTGCCGGGTGGAGCGGGTGCTCCGCATGGGCCCCGACGGCCCGGAGCCGCCGCGCCCCTCGGACATCGACGAGTACGGCCCGATGAAGATCCATCCCACGCTGCTCCTCGACGGCACGGTCGTCTTCGACGAGTGACCGCCCCTCCCGTCCCGGCGCACAGGTGTTCCACAACGCGGGCCGCGCTGCGTAGCCTCGGCTGCGATGAACCCCATTCCCGCGCTTCTGGATCACCTCGTCCTCGCCACCCCCGACCTGGCCGCCACGGTCGCCGACTTCACCCGGCGCACCGGGGTGAGTCCCGCCCCGGGCGGTGTGCATGTCGGGCTCGGCACCCGTAACCATCTGGTGTCCCTGGGCGGCGCCAGCTATCTGGAGATCATCGGCCCCGACCCCGAGCAGTCCGAGCCGGGCCGCCCCCGCCCCTTCGACGTCGACGGGCTCACCGGACCCCGCACGGTCACCTGGGCGATCAGCCCGCCCGACCTGGACGCGGCCATCGCCGCCGCCCGCGCCCAGGGCTACGACCCCGGCTCCGCCCAGCCGATGAGCCGGCGCAGACCCGACGGCACCCTGCTCCAGTGGCGCCTCACCGACGGCGACGACGCCCACCCCTCCGGGCTGGTCCCGTTCCTCATCGACTGGAGCGCCACGACCCACCCCACCGCCTCCGACCTGCCCACGACACCCCTGCTGTCCCTGTCCGCGAGCGCCCCCGACCCGGAGGAGATCCGCCCCCTGCTGGCGGCCCTCGACACGGACCTCGACCTGACGACAGGACCGGTGGGGATCTCGTTCACGGTGGACACCCCGAAGGGCCCGGTCACGTTCCGCTAGGCGTCCGATTCCTTCAAGACCGCCCGGCGTCCGGCTGCCTACGTTGGCCGTATGACTCCACGATTCGATGCCATCGGCCTCGTCGTCTCCGACATGGCCGCCTCCGTCGCCTTCTACCGCCGGCTCGGCCTCCCCTTCCCCGAGGGCGCCGAGAACGCCCCGCACGCCGAGGCCGAACTGCCGGGCGGACTGCGCCTGTTGCTGGACACCGAGGAGAATGTGCGGTCCTTCGTCGCGGATTGGGAGCCGCCGAGCGGTGGCGGCCGGCACTCGCTGGCGATGCGGTGCGACAACCCGTCGGAGGTCGACGCGGTGTACGAGGAGCTGCTGACCGCCGGCTACGAGGGCGGGCTCAAGCCGTGGGACGCCTTCTGGGGCCAGCGGTACGCGTCGGTCCACGACCCGGACGGCAACGGCGTCGACCTGTTCGCGCCCCTAGGACCCGCCGAGTAGCTCACCGAGCGGCAGCCCGGCCAGCTCCTTGACGTCCCGGGACAGATGCGCCTGGTCGGCGAACCCCGTGCGGACGGCCGTCTCGGCGAAGCCCACGCCCTCCCGGGCCAGCGCGAGGGCCCGTTGCAGCCGAAGGATCCGGGCCAGCGTCTTGGGACCGTAGCCGAAGGCGGCGACCGATCTGCGGTGCAACTGGCGTGCACCGAGGCCGAGTTCATCGGCGGCCACGCCCACCGGACGACCGGCGTGAAGGGCCCCGACGAGCCTGTCCAGCAGCGGGTCCGACGGGACCGCACGCTCCAGCGCGACCTCTTCCAGCGCCGCCGCCTGATCTGCGGCCGCCGCGACCCGCCCTTGCAGCCGGCGCACCTCCGCAGCGGGCCACAGCTCGGCCAACTCCACCCGCCGGTCCCGCAGTTCGTACGCCGGAACCCCGAGGAACGCGGGCGCTGTGCCCGGGTGGAAGCGCAGGCCCACCCAGGCACTCGGGCCGTCCCCGGTGAGATACGCCCGGGTGTCGGGTCCGGCGACGAGCAGCCGCCCGTCGTTCCAGAGCAGATCCATGCACCCGTCAGGCAGGACCCGCCCCGGGCCGGGACCATCGGGGACGTTGCGCCACAACACGGCCCCGGGCAGCCGCGCGGCCCATTCCGTGTACATACGGACGAGGCTACGCGGCTCCCCGGCCCGGCGTTACTTCAGATGCCGGGTGAAGAAGCTCGCCGCGGCCTCCCCCGCGTACGGCGGGACGCCGGTGTGTCCGCCCATGTTGGCGTTCAGCGCCTTCTCCTTGGAGCCGAAGGCGTCGAACAGGTCCAGGGCCGCCTGGCGGTCATTGCCCTCGTCGTCCCATTGCAGCAGGACGTGCAGCGGAATGGTGACCTGGCGAGCCTCCTCGAAGATGACGCGGGGGATGAAACTTCCGGCGAACAGCACGGCGGCCGAGAGACGCGGCTCGACCACCGCCAACCGGGTGCCGATGGAGATCACTCCCCCCGAGTAGCCGACCGGGCCGTCGATCTCGGGCAGTGCCAGAAGGGCGTCCAGGGTGGCCTGCCATTCGGGGACCGCCTTGTCGACCAGAGGGAGGACGAGGGCGTCGATGATCTCGTCGCCGACCGCCTCGCCCGCCTTCATCGCCCGGCGCATTTCGGCGACGGCCTGCTCGGTGCCGGGCAGGCGGGGCCGGTCACCGTTTCCGGGGAGTTCGATGGTGGCCGCGGCGAAGCCGTCCGCCGCGGCGTGCCGGGCCCGTCCCACCAGCCGGGGGTACGCCTTGCGCAGCCCGACAGGAGGGGGGCTGAGCAGGATCGGCGCCGCCGGTGCGGACGCGGACGCGGATGCGGGCGTCCACAGGATGCCCGGGATCTCGCCGAGGGTGAATTCGCGTTCGAGGACGCCATCGTCGAGGCGCTGCTCTGAGGTGAAATACATGGTCGTGCCTTTCAGGAGTGCACAGAACGGCGCTCCCGGACGACCTATCGCCCGACCGCAACCCCTGAGGGGAGCACCCATGTCGTTTCTGTGTTCACGGGTACCACCTCCTCGGTCTCTGTCACGGCCTCCGGAAAGGTAGCAGTGACCGCCGAGCCGAGCCAACGGGTTTTCGACGCCCCCTACGGCGAAACCCGCCCCACCGCCCGGCGTTCCTGGGGACTCACCCCGTAGACCCTCTTGAACGCGCTGGACAGGGCGAACGCGCTGCCGTACCCCACCCTCCGCGCGATGGAGTCGAGTGTGTCGTCGGTGTCCCGCAGCGCGTCCGCCGCCAGCGCCATCCGCCATCCCGTGAGGTACGACATCGGCGGCTCCCCCACCAGCTCGGTGAACCTCCGGGCCAGCGCCGCCCGTGACACCCCTGCCTTCGCCGCCAGGGAGGCCACCGTCCAGGGATGCGCCGGATCGTCCTGGACGAGGCGCAGGACGCGGCCGACCACGGGGTCGGCGAGCGCCGCGTACCAGGCGGGTGCCTCCGCCTCCGGGCGGGAGAACCAGGCCCTGAGCGCGGCGATGACCAGCAGGTCGAGTAGCCGGTCCAGGACGACTTCCTGGCCGGGTTCGTCGCGGACGATCTCGTCCATCAGGTACGGGGTGAGCGGGCAGTTCCACACGTCGGCGGTGAGGGACAGCAGCTGCGGCAGCGCCTTCAGCAGCCGCCCGCTGATCTCGCCCTCCCACAGATAGGTGCCGATCAGCATCACGGTCGGGCCGTCGAGCCGGTCGCCCCAGGTCCGTACGCCCAGGTCCATCGAGCCGTTCAGGGCGCGCCCGTCGGGGTAGTGGCACTCGGCGCCCGGCAGGATCAGGGCCTGGGGTGCGGTGCGGGGGTCGTCGGCGCAGGTGTAGGGGTCCGGGCCGCGGGCGATGGCGAGGTCGCCGGGGCGCAGCTTGAGGTGCCTGCCCCGGTCCGGGATCACCCAGGCCTCGCCGCGGACCATGACCATGACGGTCAGCGGGGCACGGTCCTCGATGCGGACGGACCAGGGTGGCTCGAAGCATGCGCGGATCATGAAGGCGCCACGTGCGCGTGGGCCCTCCAGAAGGCCTGCAAGGGCGTCCATGTCGCCAGCGTAGACGCCCGCGCATGGGAATGAGCCGTTCAGCGATGGGCTGTTGGGGCGCGCGGCCGTTGACTTGAGGCATGACGGAGAACGCAGCGAACAGTGAGCGGATGACGGTAGTGGTGACCGGTGCCTCGGGTCGTACGGGCAGCCGGGTGGCTCAGGCGGCGCGCGCGGCGGGGCTGACGGTGCGGGCGGCCTCCCGGGCGCAGGGCTTCGACTGGGAGAACCCGACGACCTGGGCGGAGGCCCTGCGCGGCGCGGACGCGGCGTATCTGATGTACCCGTCGGACGTCGGCTCCCCGGCGGCGGCGGAGGGCGTCGGCGCGCTGGCGCGGGAGGCGGTCGGGCTCGGGGTGCGGCGGCTGGTGCTGCTGTCGGCCCGGGGCGAGGACCAGGCGCTGCCGACCGAGGAGGCGCTGAAGTCGTCCGGCGCGGACTGGACGATCGTGCGGGCCACGTGGTTCTCGCAGAACTTCAGTGAGGGGCTTCTGGTGGAGGGGCTGGTCCAGGGGGAGCTGGTGTTCCCGGCGGGCGAGGTGCGGGAGCCGTTCGTCGATGTACGGGACATCGCGGACGTGGTGGCGGCGGTGCTGACGTCCGGCGACCGGTATGTGGGGCGGACGCTGGAGCTGACCGGGCCACGGCTGTTGTCCTGGCGGGAGGCGGTCGCGGAGATCTCCGCGGCGACCGGCGCCGAGTTCACCTACACACCGGTTCCCACGCGTGCGTACGGCGAGGCCCTGGCGGGCTTCGGGGTGCCGCCGGAGGAGGTCGAACTGCTGGTTGAGGTCTTCGAGACCCTGATGGACGGCCGTAACGCACATGTCACGGACGATGTCCGCCAGGTCCTCGGGCGCGCGCCGCGCGACTTCACCGACTTCGCGCGGGAGGCCGCGGCGGCGGGGGCCTGGAAGGCCGGCTAGGAGTCCTCCGGCTTGTGCGGGTGGTGGTGCGTGCTCTTGACGTGGGTCCGCAGCCTCGATGTGAGGTCCTCGGGCGGCAGGAAGCGCGTCCACCGCTCGGGGAACTCCGAGGGCATGTCCGGGTCGTCGGGATCGTGCTCGTGCGCCGCGGACGTACGGGCCACGTACTCGGCGACCTGGGCCTCGCGCAGCCGCTCGTTCGCGGCGCGGGCCGCGGCCGTCGCGGCGGCCGGCCAGACCCGGTCGATCGCGGCGTTGACCGCGGCCCCGACCAGGACGGCGAACGCGGACACACCGATCCACAGCATCACGGCGACGGCGGCGGCGAGGGAGCCGTAGATCGACGCGCCTTCGATCGTGTTCGTCAGGTAGATGCGCAGCAGGAAGCTGCCCAGCACCCACATGCCGAGGGCGACCAACGCGCCGGGCACGTCCTCGATCCAGGGGGAGCGGACCGGCACGGACACGTGGTAGAGCGTGGTCAGGAAGGCGATCGACAGGACGATCACGACGGGCCAGTACAGGACCTGCACCAGGGTCTCCGACCAGGGCACGATCCGCACCACCGCGTCCGGCCCCGCCACCATCAGCGGCAGCGCCACCGAGCCGATCAGCAGGGCCGCGATGAACAGCAGGAACGCCACCAGCCGGGTCTTGACGATGCCGCGGACGCCGTCCAGGCCGTACATCACGGTGATCGTGTCTATGAAGACGTTCACCGCGCGCGACCCCGACCACAGCGCGAACAGGAAGCCGACGGAGATCACGTCGGGGCGGCCGCCGTGCATCACGTCGTCCAGGATCGGCTGGGCGATCTGCCGCACCCCTTTGTCCGACAGGACCGTGCGCGAGGCCTCGATGAGGTTGGTCTCCAGGCTGCTGATGGTGTCGGTGCCGGTCCAGTCGTCGACGTAGCCGAGCAGACCGATCAGGCTGAGCAGCAGCGGCGGCACCGACAGCAGCGTGAAGAACGCGGCTTCGGCGGCGAGGCCGAGGATGCGGTACTCGATGCACGAGTTCACGGTGTCCTTGATCAACAGCCAGGCGGTCCTGCGCTTGGAGACGTTCCTGTAGAGGACACGTGCCCGGTGGAGACGACCGGAGGACTGCTGAGGGGACGGTTCACTTGCTGGCTGCACGACCTAAAGGTATCCGCCGTGCGGCACGGCACTCATCGGGGCGCCGCGGGGATAGGTTCACAGTCATGGCAGGCAGCACCCACACCGTGACGAACCAGCCCCCGCCCCTGGTCGGCTACGACGTCTACAGCGCCGACCGGGCCCTGACCGAGGCCGTCGAACGGCATCTCGCGCCGGAGACACTGGAGGAGGCCCGTGAGGAACTGGCCGCCTTCGGACGGACCTGTGGCTCGGCGCAGGTGCAGGAGTGGGGGGTACTGGCGAACGAGCACCCGCCACGGCTGCGGACGCACGACCGCTACGGCCGACGCGTGGACGAGGTCGACTTCCATCCGTCCTGGCACCGGCTGCTCGGCAAGGGCGTCGCCGCGGGCCTGACCGCGGCCTGGGTACGGCCGGGCGGGCATGTCCGCCGGGCGGCGGCCTTCCTGATGTGGACGCAGGTCGAGGCCGGCAACGGCTGCCCGCTGTCCATGACCCACGCGGCCGTACCGGCGCTGCGGACCGACCCCGGCCTCGCCGCCGAGTGGGAGCCGCGGCTGACGTCCATGGTCTACGACCGTGAGCTGCGGCCCGCCGAGCGGAAGGCCGGTGCCCTGTTCGGGATGGGCATGACGGAGAAGCAGGGCGGCAGCGACGTACGGGCCAACTCGACGGCCGCCACCCCGCTCGCCGAGGCCGGGACCTACACGCTGACCGGGCACAAGTGGTTCTGCTCGGCCCCCATGTCGGACGGCTTCCTGGTCCTGGCCCAGGCCCCGGACGGTCTGACCTGCTTCCTCGTGCCGCGTGTACTGGCGGACGGCGGGCGCAATCCGTTTCTGATCCAGCGGCTGAAGGACAAGCTGGGCAATCGGTCGAACGCCTCCGCCGAGGTCGAGTTCGACGGGACATGGGCGCGCCGGGTCGGTGACGAGGGGCGCGGCGTGCGCACCATCATCGGCATGGTGGCGGCGACCCGCCTGGACTGTGTGCTCGGCTCGGCGGGTCTGATGCGGCAGGCGGTCGCCCAGGCCGTCCACCACTGCGACCATCGCGAGGCCTTCGGCGGAAAGCTCGTCGACAAGCCCTTGATGCGCAACGTCCTGGCCGACCTGGCCGTCGAGTCCGAGGCGGCGACCACCCTCGCGCTGCGGCTCGCGGCGGCCTACGACGACGGCGGCGAGCAGGAGCGCGCGCTGCTGCGGATCGCGGTGCCGGCCGCCAAGTACTGGGTGACCAAGCGGTGCACGCCGGTCACGGTCGAGGCGGCGGAGTGCCTGGGCGGCAACGGGTATGTCGAGGAGTCGGGGATGCCGCGGCTGGTGCGCGAGTCGCCGTTGAACTCGGTCTGGGAGGGCGCGGGCAATGTGCAGGCGCTGGATGTGCTGCGGGTGTTGCGGCGGGAACCGGCCGCCCTGGACGCGTATCTGCGGGAGGTCGGCCTGGCACGGGGTGCCGATCACCGGCTGGACGGGGCGATCAAGGGGCTGTTGACGGAACTGGCCGATCTGGAGGGCATCGAGGCACGTGCCCGGCGCCTGACGGAGCGGCTCGCGCTGGTGCTGCAGGGGTCGCTGCTGGTCCGGTTCGCGCCGCCTGAAGTCGCCGACGCGTTCTGCGCCTCGCGGCTGGGCGGTGACGGGGGCGCGGTCTTCGGGACGCTGCCGTCGACCTCGAACCTGGCGGCGATGGTGGAAAGGGCCAGGCCAGATGCCTGATCCAACGGGTGCGGGGGTGGTGCTGCGCCGACACGGCACCACCCCCGCTACCGGCCCGTTCGAGGCCGCGAACGCCGCTCGGGACGGCGTCGCTCAAGTTTCAATCAGGTCAGGGCGGGCCACCAGGGTTGCAAGGGGTTGCAACTTGTTGGCGACTGTGTGCGGAGTGTGTCCCTCCGCGAGCGGGAGGGCGGCACTATGAGACACACAGTCAGGATGGGAAACCGCTCTCTGTGGGAGGACCCTTGGCGCTCTCGCCGACGGACGTGACGCGGCTGGCCGCCGTGGACTCGGCGCGGGCGGCGCGAGTACTCAGCGAGGTCCGCGCCGCCAAGCTCGCCGGACAGCGCGCCCCCGTCGCGCCGCGCCCGGTGATCGAGCAGTCCTGGGAGCGCATGCTGCGCGGCGGGGTCGATCCGGACCACGACGTCCGCTCCGGGCTGCTGTCCCTGGAGGAGGTGCAGCGCCGCCGGGAGGGCACCACGCTCAGGCATGTGCTGCCGGTGCTGCGCGAGGGGCTGTTGTCGGTCGCCGATGTCGCCCACCACATCATGGTGGTCGCCGACGACGACGGCCGGGTGCTGTGGCGGGAGGGCAACTCCTCGGTGCTGCGCAGGGCCGACGGCCTCGGCTTCGAACTCGGCGCCGACTGGCGGGAAAGCGTCGTCGGCACCAATGGCGTGGGCACCCCGGCCGTGGTGCGCCGGCCCGTGCAGGTCTTCGCCTCCGAGCACTTCCAGCGCTCACAGACCTCCTGGACCTGCACCGGCGCCCCCATCACGGACCCGCGGGACGGCCGGCTGATCGGTGTGGTCGATGTCAGCGGGCCGCTGGAGACCATGCACCCGGCCACACTCGCCTGGGTCGACTCGGTGGCCAAGCTCGCCGAGGCCCGGCTGCGGGAGCTGCATCTGACCTCCCTCGAACGGCTGCGCGCGGTGGCGGCGCCGGTCCTGGCGCGGCTCACCGGGCAGGCCCTGGTGGTGGACCCGGACGGCTGGACCGCGGCGGTGACCGGGATGCCGTACACGCACCGGATCACGCTGCCCAAGGGACTGGCGGCGGGCCGGCGGTGGCTGCCGCCGCTGGGGCTGTGCGCGGTGGAGCCGCTGGCGGGCGGCTGGCTGCTGCGGGCCGGGGACGAGCCGGCGCCGCAGGGGGCCACGCGGATCGCCCTCGACCTGACGCAGCCGCGCCGCTGGTCGGTGACGGTGTCCGGCAGCGCGGGCGCCTGGAGCCATGAACTGAGCCCCCGCCACGCCGAGTTGCTCTACCTCCTGGCCCTGCACCGCACCGGCCGCAGCGCGGCGGGCCTGGCCGGGGACATGTTCGGTGATGCGAGCCGAACGGTGACGGTGCGGGCCGAGATGTCGCGGGTACGGCGCTATCTCGGGGCGTTCCTGGAGCATCGGCCGTACCGCTTCCGCGAGGACGCGGAGGTCGAGGTGCTGCTGCCCGACGACCCGCGCGAGCTGCTGCCGCACTCGACGGCACCGGCGGTGACGCGGGGGCGGATCTCGGCCGACCTGCCCTGAATCGCACCCCGCGGGGTGCATCTTCCGCATATTTGCAGGGTCTTAGTCCGCAACCGGGCCCCACTGCCGTAGCATCGCTCTACGGGCCACCCCACCTGCTTCTTTGGTCAACGCACGGACCATTGGCCGCAGTTGGCTCGCCTCGGGAGGTTTGATGAAGCACCGCGGCAGACACCGTCGACGCAGGCAGGGGCGTGCCGTTCGCGCGTTCCTCGCCGGAACCGCCCTCGCGCTCACTGCGGCCGCCACGATGATCAGCGCCTCACAGGCCACCGTCGGCGACAACCCCGGGGCGCTGACGCCTCTCACCAGGTCCGCCCAGACCGCCGCGCTCCGGCTCCAGGAGCGGCCGGTCCCGCAGGCCACCCTCGATCAACTCTCCGCCGGGATGGGCAAGCCGGTCGGGGTCAGCGCCGTCCTGGAGACCGCCGACCGGAGCCTGCGCGGGGCGGACAGCTGCACGGACACCGAGCGCACGGCGCTGCCGGTCGCGCCGGCCGCCACCCGCGCGTACTGCTGGGACGCCGCCGACACCCGGGCCTGGCGGGCGGGCGCCGTCACCACCTCCGGTGACGCCGACGACGACGGCTGGTGGAACGACAACCGCGTGATCCTCTCCGGCTGGAGCCAGGGCACCGCCGACCGGGGCCTGGCCCGGGTCGCCTTCGTCGACGCGGGCGACCTGACCCACCTCAGGTACGCCTCCGCCCTCCTCGTCGTCCCGCAGGACGGCGGACGGAACTACCGCGCCCTGTCGTCCCGCCTCTCCGGCATGGTCTGGTACCAGGACAAGCTGCTGGTCACCGCCGCCGACGGCCTCTATGTGTACGACATGAACCGCGTCCAGCGCACCACCGTCGACAGCGGCGCCGTGGGCCGCGTCGAGCGGGGCTGGTCGGCCAACGGCTACCGCTTCGTCCTCCCCGCGATCGCCTCGTACCGCCTGACGGGCGGGCGCGAGGCTCCCCGCATCGGCACGATCTCCCTCGACCGCGCCACGGCCCCCGACAGCCTGGTCGTCGGCGAACGAACGGTGGCCGACAGCGACCACCCGGCCCGCCTGTGGCGCTACGACTTCGACAAGAACCCGTCCCGCCCCGGCCTCCTCTCCACCGACACCACCGGCTCCGCGTCCCCGGTCGAGGCCTTCGAGACGGAGGCCTCCGGCATCGCGGGCGTCCTGTCCCGGGGCAACGAGTGGTACGTGACCCGCGCCCCCAGCAACACGGACCGCCACGGCACCCTGTGGCGCCAGGACAGGGAGGACGCACAGGCGACGAGGTGCGGCGAGGAGAACGGGCCGAGGTGCTGGGGCATCGAGGTCGGGCCGCTGTCGTACTGGGAGGCGACGGGGGAGGTCTGGTCGCAGGCGGGCGGGATGTTGTTCGCCGTGCCGATGGGTTCGATCGATGAGGCGCTGGCCTGAGCGGCGATCGACAAATCCCCCACTCAGATGATTCTCTGACCGACATGCCCAACATCCCCGTGACCACGTGGTCCCTGGAACAGACCTCGGAAACCGACCTCCTCCCGGCCGAAGCCCCACAGGGCGACGTGAAGATCATCCGCTCCGAGGTCCCCTCCCCCGAGTTCAGCCGTTTTCTCTACACCTCTGTCGGCGGCGACATCCTCTGGACCGACCTGCTCGGCTGGACGTACGCGCAATGGCAGGCGCACCTCACACGCCCCGGTGTGGAGACATGGGTGGCCTACGACCACGGCACGCCCGCCGGCTACGTGGAGCTGACCCCGCAGGACGACGGCGTCGTGGAGATCGAGCACTTCGGCCTGATCCCAGCCTTCCGCGGCAAGCGGATCGGCGGACATCTGCTGGCGTACGGCACCGCCCGCGCCTGGGACCTGGCGGACCGCTGGCCGGGGCTGGTGCCGACGAAGCGGGTATGGCTGCACACATGCAGCAAGGACGGCGAGCACGCCATGGCCAACTACCAGCGCCGGGGCTTCAAGCTCTTCGACACCAAGGTCGAGGAGGAGGCCGTGGTCACCACGCCCGGACCGTGGCCGGGGGCCTACCCAGCCTGACCTGGGAAGAAACGGCCCAATACGGCCATGTGACCGACGACACCCTTGTCTTGCAGAGCGAGACAAGGGTGTCCGCATGACGGACAAAGCTGGACTGTGTCCAGATCTCCATGCCACGCTTCCGTCATGTCTGGAACTGGAATTGCCTTGGTGAGTCGGCGGCACGTCGACCTCGGCCGCATGTCCAGCGCCATCTGTCCGGTGCGCTGAACAGCCGCACAGCGCCCGACATCTCTCTCTTCTCGCTTCATTCCCGCGCAATGACGCGCACCTCCACCCATGCGCCCGTATGCGCAGGTCAGAGCCGCTTTCCCGCCTGTCCCGAAGGACGTATCAACCATGGCCGCCACCCCGCAGAAGCCTGCCGCCGCGACTCCCCGCCGCAAGGTGAGCCGTCACCGCGGTGAGGGTCAGTGGGCCGCGGGGCACCACACCCCGCTGAACGGCAACGAGCAGTTCAAGAAGGACGATGACGGTCTCAATGTGCGGACACGCATTGAGACGATCTACTCGAAGCGGGGCTTCGACTCCATCGACCCCAACGATCTGCGTGGACGTATGCGCTGGTGGGGGCTGTACACCCAGCGCAAGCCCGGGATCGACGGCGGCAAGACCGCGATCCTGGAGCCGGAGGAGCTGGACGACAAGTACTTCATGCTGCGGGTCCGCATCGACGGCGGCCGGCTGACCACGCAGCAGCTGCGGGTCATCGGCGAGATCTCCCAGGAGTTCGCGCGCGGCACCGCCGACGTCACCGACCGGCAGAACATCCAGCTGCACTGGATCCGCATCGAGGACGTCCCGGAGATCTGGAACCGGCTGGAGGCCGTGGGACTGTCCACGACCGAGGCGTGCGGTGACTGCCCGCGTGTCGTCATCGGCTCGCCGGTCGCCGGTATCGCCGAGGACGAGATCATCGACGGCACCTGGGCGATCGACGAGATCCACGAGCGGTACATCGGCAGCAAGGAGTTCTCCAACCTGCCGCGCAAGTTCAAGACGGCGATCTCAGGCTCCCCGCTCCTGGACGTGGTGCACGAGATCAACGACATCGCGTTCGTCGGTGTCGAGCACCCCGAGCATGGCCCCGGCTTCGACCTGTGGGTCGGCGGCGGGCTGTCCACCAACCCCAAGCTCGGCGTCCGGCTCGGCGCCTGGGTGCCGCTGGCCGAGGTGCCCGACGTGTGGGCCGGTGTGGTCGGCATCTTCCGCGACTGGGGCTACCGGCGCCTTCGTACGCGCGCCCGTCTGAAGTTCCTGGTCGCCGACTGGGGCCCGGAGAAGTTCCGCCAGGTCCTGGAGGACGACTACCTGCAGCGCAAGCTGGTCGACGGTCCCGCGCCCGCCGAGCCCGCGGGCCGCTGGCGCGACCACGTCGGTGTGCACCGGCAGCAGGACGGCCGCTACTACGTCGGCTTCGCCCCGCGCGTCGGCCGCGTCGACGGCACCACGCTCACGAAGATCGCCGAGGTCGCCGAGGCCCATGGCTCGGGCCGGGTGCGTACCACCGTCGAGCAGAAGATGATCATCCTCGATGTCGAGGAGGCGCAGGTCGAGCAGCTGGTCGAGGCCCTGGACGCGCTGGACCTGACCGCCAAGCCCTCCCCGTTCCGGCGCGGCACCATGGCGTGCACCGGCATCGAGTTCTGCAAGCTCGCCATCGTCGAGACCAAGGCGCGCGGCTCCCAGCTGATCGACGAGCTGGAGCGCCGCATCCCGGACTTCGACGAGCCGCTCACCATCAACCTCAACGGCTGCCCGAACGCCTGTGCCCGTATCCAGGTGGCGGACATCGGTCTCAAGGGGCAGCTGGTCCTCAACGACCAGGGCGAGCAGGTCGAGGGCTACCAGGTGCACCTGGGCGGCGCCCTCGGTCTGGAGGCCGGGTTCGGGCGCAAGGTGCGTGGCCTGAAGGTCACCTCCGACGAGCTGCCGGACTACGTGGAGCGCGTCCTGAAGCGGTACCAGGAGGAGCGCGAGGACGGCGAGCGGTTCGCCACGTGGGCCGCGCGCGCCTCCGAGGAGGCCCTCTCATGAGCGAGCGGGCCGCCCCCTTCTACTGCCCCTACTGCGGCGACGAGGACCTCCGTCCGAGCGAGCAGGGCCACGGCGCATGGGAATGCGCGGCGTGCAACCGCGCATTCCAGTTGAAGTTCCTTGGGCTGCTGGCCCGGGGCCTTCAGCCCAACGACGCAGGGGGAGACGAGATATGACCGCGGTTCAGGAAGAGCGAACGACCGACGATCTCAAGGCGCTCGCCGAGCAGGCGGGCCGTGACCTGGAGGACGCCTCCGCGTTGGAGATCCTCCAGTGGGCGGTCGACACCTTCGGCAAGCGCTTCTGCGTGACCTCGTCGATGGAGGACGCGGTGGTCGCCCACCTCGCCTCCCGCGCCATGCCCGGCGTGGACGTCGTGTTCCTCGACACCGGCTACCACTTCGAGGAGACCATCGGCACCCGCGACGCGGTCGAGGCCGTGATGGACGTCAACGTCATCACCCTCACCCCGCGCCAGACGGTCGCCGAGCAGGACGCCGAGTACGGGCCCAAGCTGCACGACCGCGACCCCGACCTGTGCTGCAAGCTGCGCAAGGTCGAGCCGCTGGAGCGCGGGCTCAAGGGCTACGTCGCCTGGGCGACCGGGCTGCGCCGCGACGAGTCCCCGACCCGGGCGAACACCCCGGTCGTCGGCTGGGACGAGAAGCGGCAGAAGGTGAAGATCTCCCCCATCGCCCGCTGGACACAGGACGACGTGGACGCCTACGTCGCCGAGCACGGTGTCCTGACGAACCCGCTCCTGATGGACGGCTACGCCTCCGTCGGCTGCGCCCCCTGCACCCGCCGGGTCCTTGAGGGCGAGGACGCGCGCGCCGGCCGCTGGGCGGGCCGCGGCAAGACCGAGTGCGGGCTGCACGGATGACCACGAACACTGAGGAGTTGCAGGTGACGAGCGGAGCCACCGTCTGGCTCACGGGTCTGCCGAGCGCCGGCAAGACCACCATCGCCTACGAGCTGGCCGGCCGGCTCCGCGAGGAGGGCCACCGCGTCGAGGTGCTCGACGGCGACGAGATCCGCGAGTTCATCTCGGCGGGCCTCGGCTTCAGCCGCGAGGACCGGCACACCAATGTGCAGCGCATCGGCTTCCTGGCCGAACTGCTCGCCCGTAACGGCGTCAAGGCGCTCGTCCCGGTGATCGCGCCCTACGCCGACAGCCGTGAGGCGGTGCGCAAGCGCCACCAGGAGAACGGGTCGGCGTATCTGGAGGTGCACGTGGCCACGCCGGTCGACGTGTGCTCCGTACGCGATGTGAAGGGTCTGTACGCCAAGCAGGCCGCGGGTGAGCTGACCGGGCTGACCGGCGTGGACGACCCGTACGAGGCGCCCGAGTCGCCCGATCTGCGGATCGAGTCCCAGAACCAGACCGTGCAGGAGTCCGCGGCGTCCGTGTACGCGCTGCTCACCGAGAGGGGACTGGCATGACGACGACCGTTGCCACGGTCGAGGAGGGCACGGACGCCCCGTACGCCCTCTCCCATCTGGACGCGTTGGAGTCCGAGGCCGTCCACATCTTCCGTGAGGTGGCGGGTGAGTTCGAGCGGCCGGTGATCCTGTTCTCCGGCGGCAAGGACTCCATCGTCATGCTGCACCTGGCGCTGAAGGCGTTCGCCCCGGCGGCCATCCCCTTCACGCTGCTGCACGTGGACACCGGACACAACTTCCCCGAGGTCCTCGACTACCGCGACCGTGTGGTGGCCGCACATGGGCTCCGCCTCCATGTGGCCTCCGTACAGGACTACATCGACCGCGGTGTGCTGCGCGAACGCCCCGACGGCACCCGCAACCCCCTGCAGACGCTGCCGCTCACCGAGAAGATCCAGAGCGAGAAGTTCGACGCCGTCTTCGGCGGTGGACGCCGCGACGAGGAGAAGGCCCGCGCCAAGGAGCGGGTGTTCTCCCTGCGGGACGAGTTCTCGCAGTGGGACCCGCGGCGGCAGCGGCCCGAGCTGTGGAATCTGTACAACGGGCGGCACGCCCCCGGCGAGCACGTCCGCGTGTTCCCGCTGTCCAACTGGACCGAGCTCGACGTCTGGCAGTACATCGCCCGTGAGGGCATCGAGCTGCCGGAAATCTACTTCGCGCACGAGCGTGAGGTGTTCGCCCGCAGCGGGATGTGGCTGACCGCGGGCGAGTGGGGCGGGCCCAAGGACGGCGAGACCGTCGAGAAGCGGCTGGTCCGCTACCGGACCGTCGGTGACATGTCCTGCACGGGCGCCGTCGACTCGGACGCCGTGACGCTGGAGCAGGTCATCACGGAGATCGCCGCATCCCGGCTCACCGAGCGCGGCGCCACCCGCGCCGACGACAAGATGTCCGAGGCCGCGATGGAAGACCGCAAGCGCGAGGGGTACTTCTAAGCATGAGCACGACCACGGAACTCTCCGAGACCACGCTTCTGCGGTTCGCGACCGCCGGTTCGGTCGACGACGGCAAGTCCACGCTCGTGGGCCGGCTGCTGCACGACTCCAAGTCGGTGCTGGTCGACCAGCTGGAGGCCGTCGAGCGCGCCTCCGCCTCGCGTGGCCAGGACGCCCCCGACCTCGCACTGCTCACCGACGGTCTGCGGGCCGAGCGCGAGCAGGGCATCACGATCGACGTGGCGTACCGTTACTTCGCCACGCCCCGGCGCCGGTTCATCCTCGCCGACACCCCGGGCCATGTGCAGTACACCCGCAAC
The DNA here is from genome assembly GCF_014655715.1 of Streptomyces lanatus. Taxonomy (GTDB): domain Bacteria; phylum Actinomycetota; class Actinomycetes; order Streptomycetales; family Streptomycetaceae; genus Streptomyces; species Streptomyces lanatus. The sequence continues at coordinate 938,545 of NZ_BNBM01000001.1, forward strand.
ATGGTCACCGGCGCCTCGACGGCCGAGCTGACGGTGATCCTGGTCGACGCCCGCAACGGCGTGGTCGAGCAGACCCGCCGGCACGCGGCGATCGCGGCCCTCCTGCGCGTCCCGCACGTGGTGCTCGCCGTGAACAAGATGGACCTGGTCGACTACCAGGAGTCGGTGTTCGCCGCGATCGCCGAGGAGTTCACGGCGTACGCGCTGGAGCTGGGCGTCCCGGAGATCACCGCCATCCCGATCTCGGCGCTGGCCGGCGACAACGTGGTGGACCCGTCCGCGAACATGGACTGGTACGGCGGCCCGACCTTCCTGGAGCACCTGGAGACGGTCCCGGTCACCCACGACCTGAGCCACTGCCACGCCCGTCTCCCCGTGCAGTACGTGATCCGCCCGCAGACCGCCGAGCACCCGGACTACCGGGGCTACGCCGGTCAGATCGCCGCGGGTTCGTTCCGCGTCGGCGAGTCGGTGACGGTGCTGCCGTCGGGCCGTACGTCGAAGATCTCCGGCATCGACCTGCTGGGCGAGCCGGTCAACGTCGCGTGGACGACGCAGTCGGTGACCGTTCTCCTGGAGGACGACATCGACATCTCGCGCGGCGATCTGCTCGTGCCGACCAAGGACGCGCCCGCGACCACGCAGGACATCGAGGCCACGGTCTGCCATGTCGCCGACGCGCCGCTGACGGTCGGCCACCGGGTGCTGCTCAAGCACGGCACCCGCACGGTCAAGGCGATCGTCAAGGACATCCCGTCCCGGCTGACGCTGGACGACCTGTCGCTGCACCCGCACCCCGGGCACCTCGTCGCCAATGACATCGGCCGGGTGAAGATCCGTACCGCAGAGCCGCTGCCCGTCGACTCCTACGCCGACTCGCGCCGCACCGGTTCGTTCATCCTGATCGACCCCAGCGACGGCACCACGCTCACCGCGGGCATGGTCGGCGAGTCGTTCGCCTCTCCGGAGCCCGTCAAGGACGAGGCCGAGGACGACGGGTGGGACTTCTGAGATGAAGGCCTACGACGTCTACTCCACGTTCGCCAAGGAAGGCGGCCGCGTCGGCAGCGGCCACCTCGGCAGCGGACAGGGCGGAGTGGCGCGATGTGTGCGCTGACCCGCCCCTCGTCCATCCGCCGATCCCCCGGCCGCGCCTGAACAGGGCGTGAGTGCCGGGCCTCCGAGAGGAACCCCTCCCGTGCCTGCCGCCCCCGCCCTGCGACGGACGCTCGCCGTCCTGGCCGCGCTGCCGCTGCTCGCCCTCGCGGCGTGCGGCTACGGCTCGCAGGCCAAGGAGAACACCGAGCAGGCCATCGCCGGGGCGGCCAAGGTCGACGGCCTGGACTCGGTGAAGATCGGCTACTTCGGGAACCTCACCCACGCCACCGCGCTGGTCGGCCGGCACGAGCGGCTGTTCCAGAAGGAGCTGGGCGGCACGCTGGCGCGGTACTCGACGTTCAACGCCGGTCCGTCGGAGATCGAGGCGCTGAACTCCGGGTCCATCGACATCGGGTGGATCGGGCCGTCGCCCGCCATCAACGGCTACATCAAGTCCGGTGGCAAGAACCTGCGGATCATCAGCGGTTCGGCCTCGGGTGGCGTGAAGCTCGTGGTCAACCCGGAGAAGATCAAGTCCCTGAAGGACGTCAAGGGCAAGAAGATCGCCACGCCTCAGCTCGGCAACACCCAGGACGTGGCGTTCCTCAACTGGATCTCCGAGCAGGGCTGGAAGGTCGACGCGGAGAGCGGCAAGGGTGATGTCTCCGTCGTCCGCACCGACAACAAGATCGCGCCGGACGCGTACAAGTCGGGCTCGATCGACGGTGCGTGGGTGCCCGAGCCGACGGCGTCGAAGCTGGTCGCCGAGGGTGCAAAGGTGCTGCTCGACGAGTCCGACCTGTGGCCCGACAAGAAGTTCGTGATCACGAACGTCGTCGTACGGCAGGACTTCCTCAAGGAGCACCCGGACGTCGTCGAGGCCGTGCTGCGGGGCTCGGTGAAGACCAACGCGTGGATCGACGCCAACCCGGACAAGGCGAAGGCCGCGGCGAATGCGCAGTTGAAGACCGACACCGGCAAGCCGCTCCCGGCCGACGTGCTCGACCCGGCGTGGCAGTCCATCCAGGTCACCGACGATCCGCTGGCGGCCACGCTGAAGACCCAGGCCGAGCACGCGGTCGAGGCGGGCCTGCTGCAGCAGCCGGACCTGACCGGCATCTACGACCTGACCGAGCTGAACAAGGTCCTCAAGGCCGAGGGCAAGGAAGCCGTCGACGACGCCGGTCTCGGCGCCGAGTAAGCCCCATCCGCAGAGTTCCCAGGAGGTGACGACCATGGCTACCGCCCTCGCCAAGGCCGCCGACACGGATGTGTCGGTGGAGCACGCCGCGCGCATCGACCACGTATCGAAGTCCTTCGCAGGACCGGCCGGGCAGCAGCTCGTCCTGGACGACATCAGCCTCGATGTCGCGCCCGGCGAGTTCGTCACCCTCCTCGGGGCGTCCGGCTGCGGCAAGTCGACGCTGCTGAACCTGGTGGCCGGGCTCGACAGGCCCAGCGCGGGCGGCATCACGACCGACGGCCGCCCGGCGCTGATGTTCCAGGAGCACGCGCTGTTCCCGTGGCTGACCGCGGGCAAGAACATCGAACTCGCCCTCAAGCTCAGGGGCGTACCCAAGGCCGAGCGGCGCGAGCGGGCCGAGGAGCTCCTCGAACTGGTCCGGCTGAAGGGCGCGTACGGCAAGCGGGTGCACGAGCTGTCCGGCGGTATGCGCCAGCGCGTCGCCATGGCGCGGGCCCTCGCCCAGGACAGCAAGCTGCTGCTGATGGACGAGCCGTTCGCCGCGCTCGACGCGATCACCCGGGACGTGCTGCACGACGAGCTGACCCGGATCTGGCGCGAGACGCAGGTGTCCGTCCTGTTCGTCACGCACAACGTGCGCGAGGCGGTCCGCCTGGCCCAGCGCGTAGTGCTGCTCTCGTCGCGTCCCGGCCGAGTGGCCCGGGAGTGGACGGTCGGCATCCCGCAGCCGCGCCGGATCGAGGACGCCGAGGTGGCGGAGCTGTCCCGGGAGATCACCGAAGAACTGCGTGGGGAGATCCGCCGACATGGCCAGCACTGAGACGACCGCCAAGGACAGCGGCGATCTCGACGGACTCGAAGCGGGCCTGGACGCCCTGGAGACGGTCCAGACGAGTCGTACGCCGTTCCATCGGACCCTGACCCGGAAGGTCCTGCCGCCGATCGTCGCCGTCCTCCTGGTCCTGGGCATCTGGCAGCTGCTGGTGTCGACCGGCGTCGCAGACGACCCGACGAAGCTGCCCGCACCGGCCGATGTGTGGGGCGAGCTGCGTGAGTCCTGGCTGCAGGGCACGCTCCACGAGTACATCTGGACGTCCGTCTCGCGCGGTCTGCTCGGCTTCCTGCTGGCGCTGGCGATCGGTACGCCGCTGGGGCTGCTGGTGTCGCGGGTGCGGTTCGTGCGGGCCGCGATCGGCCCGATCCTCTCCGGCCTCCAGTCGCTGCCGTCGGTGGCCTGGGTGCCGCCGGCCGTGATCTGGCTGGGCCTCAACGACCGCATGATGTTCGCGGTGATCCTGCTGGGCGCGGTCCCCTCGATCGCCAACGGCCTGGTGTCCGGCGTCGACCAGGTGCCGCCGCTGTTCCTGCGGGCGGGCCGCACGCTGGGCGCGACGGGCCTCAAGGGCACCTGGCACATCGTGATGCCGGCCGCGCTGCCGGGCTATCTCGCGGGTCTGAAGCAGGGCTGGGCGTTCTCCTGGCGGTCGCTGATGGCCGCCGAGATCATCGCCTCCTCCCCCGACCTGGGCGTGGGCCTCGGCCAGTTGCTGGAGAACGGCCGCAACACCAGTTCCATGTCCATGGTGTTCTTCGCCATCCTGCTCATCCTGGTCGTCGGCATCGCCATCGACCTGCTGATCTTCAGCCCGCTGGAGCGCTGGGTGCTGCGCAGCCGCGGTCTGCTGGCAAGGAGCTGAGCCGATGAACCCGGTCCTCCTCCTCATCGCCCACGGCAGCCGCGACCCGCGGCACGCCGCGACGGTGCATGCCCTCGTACGCCGGGTGCGGTCGCTGCGCCCGGACCTGCGGGTGGAGACCGGCTTCCTGGACTTCAACATCCCGTCCGTGCAGGGGGTGCTGGAGTCGCTGGCGGCGGAGGGCGTACGGGACGTCGTGGCACTCCCGCTCCTCCTGACCCGCGCCTTCCACGCGAAGGCCGACATCCCGGCGGTCCTGCGGGACGCGCCGCCGCAGCTGCGCATCCGGCAGGCGGAGGTCCTCGGCCCGTCCCCGCTGCTGCTTTCGGCGCTGGAGCGGCGGCTGTACGAGGCGGGTCTGACGCCCGCCGACAAGTCCTCGACCGGGGTCGTGCTGGCCTCGGCGGGGTCCACCGACCCGGAGGCGATCGCAGTGATCGCAGAAATCGCGCGGGAGTGGCGGCACACCGGTTGGTGCGCCGTGCGGCCTGCGTTCGCCTCCGCATCTCTCCCCCGAACGGAGGACGCGGTCAGCGAGCTGCGCGCCCTCGGCTGCGAGCGGGTGGCCGTCGCGCCGTACGTCCTGGCCCCCGGTTTCCTCCCGGACCGTATCGCGCGCGGCGCGGCCGAGGCGGATGTGCTGGCGGACGTGCTCGGGCCGGCGCCGGAGGTGGCGCGGGTGCTGCTGGAGCGGTACGACGCGGCGCGGGTGCCGGTGCTGGCGGCGGTCGGGGCCTGATCACACCTCCAGGGCGCGGGCGATCTCCTGCACCAGCACGAGGCTGCCGCTGCCCGCCGCCACGCGGGTGGCGATGGCCTCCAGGGCGAATCGGATACGACCGCGATTGGCGGGCAGCCCGTCCTGCACGGAATGTCCCAGCTCGGTCCGGATGATCTCCCCCTGTGGGACGAGCGCCGGACTCTCGAAGCTCAGCTGCTCGACCAAGCGCTCCGCGATGCGCAGCAGCGCCAGGGAGTCGGCGCCGTCGTCGGGCTGACCGTCGATGTTGCGGCTGTTGTAGGAGCTCACTGTCCCCGCCTCCTGTGACACCACCAACCTGGCGCCGATCACCCTAGGGACAACGACCGCCTTTTGTCCCGGGGTTCGGACCAGCGTCCTTCATATGATCACTCCTAGTTGACAACCGCCTCGTCGGCCCGTCGCACCAGCTCCGCCACCGGCATCGATCCGGCGGCCCGCCGTTCGCGCGCGAAGGCGTTGGCGTGGTGCTGGAGAAGCTCGTTGAGCGGGGTCGGTACACCGTGCAGCCGGCCCAGCAACGCGATCTCGCCGTTGAGATAGTCGGCCTCGATGGTGCCGGTGCCACGGCTGAGGGACTGCCAGGAGGAGCCGCCACCGCGCGGGGCGCCGTCGAGCGGCACGAGGGTGACCTTGTCGCCCCGCACGGCCCGCTGCTCCTCCGCGCTCGCGTACGGGATCCCGGCGGCGTCCAGCACGGCCGTGCCCTCGGCCCGCACCCGCCGGACCAGTTGGACGGCCTCCTCGCTGACGACGGGCCCGGTCACCGCCTCCAGGGCGTTGCCGAGGTTGGTCAGCAGCTTCGCGTACTGCCAGCGCGCCACGTCCGCCACGACCGGCGCCTCGAAGTGCGCCTTCTCCAGGTCGGCGGCGACGAGGCGGGCCGTCTCGTCGGTGCCGTGGGGATACCGGCCGATGTGCAGGATGCCGGTGAGGGGGCTGCCTGCCGCGGAGACGACGCCGGGTTCGACGTACGCCGACGGCAGCCACACGCAGACGCCGTGGACCCGGCGGAACAGTCTGAGGGCGAGACGCTGCCCCTCGACGCCGTTCTGCGCGCAGAACAGGGGCAGCCGCTCGGCCGCCGTACCGCCACCGGTGACCGGCGCCGGGCCCCAGGTGTGCAGCGCGGCCAGGCTGTCCTGGGTCTTCACGGCGAGCACGAGGACGTCGTCGGGGCGCAGTTCCCCGAGCTCCGCCGGACCGTCGACGACGGGCAGCCGGTGGGTCAGCTCGCCCTCCGGGACCCTGAGCCGCAGCCCTCGGTCCCGTAGGGCCTCCAGGTGGGTGCCTCTGGCCACCAGGACGACCTCATGTCCCGCGCCCGCGAGCCGCCCGCCTATGACACCGCCGACGGCTCCGGCCCCGATGATGATGTAGCGCAAGGTCACTCTCCCTCGACGGTGAACGGCGTTCCCTGGTGGAAGTACATCTGCCATCCGTCGTTCGTCAGGCGCCACAGCGAACTGCGGTGTGCCCTACGGCCGTTGTTGTCGGTGTCGAAGGTGAGGTGGACGACATCGGGGGCGAGCTGGACACCGTCCATGCGTGACACGACGACCGGCCGGGGCCCCGGGTCCTCGCCCGCGACCAGGGACTCGATGATCGACGTCCGGTCCCAGTACCGCCCCGACGCACCGAACTCGCGGAACTGCGGGTGCAGCAGCTCGGCGAGTAGTTCCGGGGAGGAGCGGACCTCCGGCTTCAGCAGCCTCAGTTCGCCCTCGATGGCGGCTTCCACGGCGGGGGTCCGGTCGTCAGTCACCTGTCATCTCCACAAGTTTCAGCACGGTGTTCCAGTTGCGGCTCGTGGCGATCAAACCCTTGTTGAGGCGTGGGCGCGAGAGGATTTCGCCGAGCTTGGAGCGGCCGAGGCCGTTCGGGGCGTACAGGTACAGCTCGCGGTCGCCGAGGCGGAACTCCTCGGGGAGGTGGGCGGCCCGGTCGATCTTCCCGAAGCGGTCGGGGTCGACGGGGGCGGAGTAGTAGGTGACATGGAGCTGTTTGGGCTCCAACTCGGCTGCCGGGAAGGGGCAGTTGTCGGCGACGGCCTTGAGGTAGGCGTGGTCGCGGACGATCACGTCCACGGTGAAGCCGAAGTGCTTCTCGATCGCCGTCGCGAGCTCCGTGGCCAGGGACTCCTCGTCGCCGTGGTCGGCGGTGAAGACGGCCTGGCCGCTCTGGAGGTAGGTGCGTACGCCGTCATGGCCGAGGCCGGTCAGCAGGGTGCGCAATTCGGCCATCGGGAGCTTTCTGCTGCCGCCCACGTTGATGCCGCGGAGCAGCGCGGCGTACGTCGTCGTCATCCCGTCAGCTTATGGCGGCCGTCGTGCCCCGTGGGGGTGGGCACGACGGCCGGAACCCGTAAGTTACTTACCGGTCAGCATGATGCACAAGCCTTTCCGGCCGATCCGTCGCAGCACGCCTTCCCTGATCGACGCCCCCAGGACAGACGGATAGATGTAAGGGACCTCCATCCTCCCCAGTGGGGAGAGCCCGGTGACCGAGCGGATGATTTCCGGCCGTCCCACTTCACCGGGGAGCACGACGAGATGCCTTTATCCAGCTCATACCTTCGAAATGAAACGTGGCGGCAGGGGGTCGCCACCGCAATCCAAGGGGGCAAGCCCATCATGGGGAACGGAGATTCGCGGGTCCGGGGACTCGCCGCCCGGGCCGGCGGCTGGAGCGCCCGGCACCGATGGGCTGCCGTCGGGATCTGGGTGCTGTTCGTCGTCCTGGCGATGGGGCTCGGTTCGGCCGCGGGCCGGGTCGACGTCAAGGACAGTGATCAGCTCAAGGGCGAGACACACACCGCCGCCAAGATCATCGAGGACGCCGGGATCGAGGAGCCGGCCAGTGAGACCGTCCTGATCCAGGCCAAGGACGGCTCGGTCAAGGCCACCGACAGCGAGTTCCGGTCCGCCGTCAGTGCGGTCGTCAAGGCGGTCGAGGGCACCGGCAAGGTCACGGACGTGACATCGCCGTACGACACGCAGACGATCTCGAAGGACGGCCGCAGCGCACTGGTGCAGTTCGACATGCGCGGTGACTCCGACACCGCGGGTGAGCGCGTCGAGCCGGTGCTGAAGGCCGTCGAGGACGTCCAGAAGAGCCATGAGTCGCTGCGGATCGAGGAGATCGGCGGCGCGAGCATGATGAAGACGTTCGACGACGCGTTCGGGGACGACTTCCAGAAGGCCGAGTACTCCGCGGTTCCGGTGGCCCTCGGCATTCTGCTGATCGCCTTCGGCGCGCTGGTGGCGGCCCTGCTGCCGGTGCTCCTCGCGGTCACCGCGATCATGGCGACGATGGGTCTGATGGGCATCGTCAGCCATGTCATGCCGATGAGCGACACCGCGAACTCCGTGATGCTGCTGGTCGGACTGGCCGTCGGCGTCGACTACTGCCTGTTCTATCTGCGCCGTGAGCGCGAGGAGCGCCAGGCGGGCCGGGATCCGCAGACCGCGCTGAGGGTCGCCGCCGCCACCAGTGGCCGCGCGATCATCGTCTCCGGTGTCACGGTGTGCGTGGCGATGGCGGGCATGCTGTTCACCGGTATCTCCGAGTTCGAGGCGATGGGACTGGCCTCGCTGATGGTCGTGGCGGTCGCCATGGTCGGGTCGGTGACCGTGCTTCCCGCCCTGCTGTCGCTGCTGGGCGAGCGGGTCGAGAAGGGCAAGATCCCCTTCCTGCACCCGGACAGCAAGCTGCGCCGCAAGCGGGGCGGCGCGAACCGCGAGAGCCGGTTCTGGACGGCCGTGCTCAAGGCGGTGCTGGCGCGGCCGGTCGTCTCGGTCGCCGTCGCGGCCGGCGCCCTGCTCGCCGTCGCGGCTCCCGCGCTCGGCATGAAGACCCAGGAACTCACGCTGGACCAGGAGTTCGGCGACTCGCTGCCCATCGTGCAGACGTACAACCGGGTCAACGAGGCCTTCCCGGGCGGTACCGAACCGGCCGAGGTGGTCGTCAAGGCGAACGACATCAACGCTCCCGAGGTGAAGTCCGCACTCGCCGAGTTCCGTGAGCGGGCGGTCAGTTCGGGTGCCTCGCGCGGCCCTGTCGACATCAAGCTGCACGACGAGCAGAACATCGCCTTCGTGTACGTCCCGCTGATCGGCGGCTCCGACCTCGACAAGGCGGGCGCGAGCCTGGACAAGCTCCGCGACGAGGTGCGCCCGGCCACGCTGGGCGAGTTGGACGGCGTCGAGGCGCCGATCACCGGGCAGGTCGCGGGGTCGAAGGACTTCAACGACCAGCTGGGCGGGGCGGTCGTACCGGTCTTCGCCTTCGTCGTGATCTTCGCCTTCGGGCTGATGCTGCTGTCGTTCCGCTCGCTGACGATCGCCATCACGTCGATCGTGCTGAACCTGCTGTCGGTGGGTGCGGCGTACGGCATCCTCGTCGCCGTCTTCCAGCACGGCTGGGGCGCGTCCATGGTGGGCGCGGAGGGTGTCGGGGCGATCGTCGCCTGGCTGCCGCTGTTCCTGTTCGTGATCCTGTTCGGCCTGTCGATGGACTACCACGTGTTCGTGGTCTCGCGGATCCGCGAGGCCCGGCTGCGGGGCCGTACGACGAGGGACGCGATCCAGCACGGTGTGGTCACCACGGCCGGTGTCGTCACCAGTGCCGCGGTCATCATGGTCGCCGTGTTCGCGATCTTCGGGACGCTGTCCATGCAGTCCATGAAGCAGATGGGCGTCGGCCTCGCGGCGGCAGTGCTGATCGACGCGACGATCATCCGGGGTGTGCTGCTCCCGGCGGTCATGGCCCTGCTGGGCGAGCGCAACTGGTATCTGCCGAAGTGGCTGCACCGGCTGCCCGACCTGACGCACGACGAGTCGTCGGAGGCGGTGACCCGGGGCACGGGCACGGTCCGGGACGACGAGGGTGAGCGGGTGCCGGTCTGACCCCGCCCGCCCGACATGGAGGGCCCGTTGGTTCCGGGGGAACCAACGGGCCCTCGCCTATGCCCTGAGCTCGGCCTCGATGAGGTCGGCGGCGCGTCGGGTGCCGCCCTCCTGTGCCATCTCCGCCTGGATGCCCTTCAGTCGCGCGGCGACCTCGGGGTCGTCCACGAGGGCGAGGGCGGTCTCGCGCAGGGTCTCGGCGGTGGCCTTCTCGGTGGGGATGTGGCGGGCGACACCGAGCGACTGGAGCACATCGGCGTTGCCGAACTGGTCGGCGGCCTGCGGTACGGCGATCATCGGGGTGGCCGTGGCAAGCCCCTCCTGGCTGCCGCCGGCGCCGGCGTGGGTGACGAACAGGTCGGCCTGCTTCAGGATCGCCAACTGCGGGACCCAGTCGCGTACTTCGACGTTGGGCGGGATGTCACCGAGCTCGTCCTGGTCGACGTGCCTGCCGATCTGGAGCACCAGGTGCCAGCCCCGCAGCTCACCGAAGGCACGCACGCACTCGCGGTAGAAGGCCGGCTGCTTGGTGAACGCCGACCCGAGGGAGACGAGCACGACCTTCTCGGCGTCCGCCGGGCGCTGCCAGTCGCCTTCGGCCGTACGGTCGGCCTGGCAGGCGCCGACGAAGGTGTAGGCGGTTTCGTCGACCCGGTCGGCGTTCGGCTGGAGCGCCTTCGGGATCAGGACGAGGGAGCGGTCGGGACGGCCGGCGAACGGGTCGGGGTGCTGGGTGATGCCGTTCTCCTCCAGCCATGCCTGGAAGCGCTCGTAGTAGGCCCGGCCGCGCTCGGTCTTCCTCGGTTCCTCCCACATCGGCTCGGCGACCTCCTGTTCGTACCCCTCCCACGCGACCATGCACGGGGAGAGCGAGATCGCGGGGACGCCCCAGCGGTGGGCGAGGACGCGGGCCGGGTACGAGGCGATGTCGTGCAGGACGAGGGTCGGCTCGTCCCCCTCGTACGCCTCGAGCAGCTGCGGAAGGGCCTGGATGGCGTCGGCCAGGAACGGCTCGACGTTGTCCAGCAGGGTGCTCCCCCAAGCCTCCGGGTCGGCGTCGGGTCCGGGCAGCGTGGAGTTCCACAGCTTGGGCTCGGCGCCGGTGGCGGCGACCTTCTCGGCGAAGGCCGGCGGGATCGCGTAGGTGACCCGGTGCCCGCGTGCCACGAGCTCGCGGATCACTTCGAGGCTGGGGTTCACGTGGCCGTGGGCGGCGATGGAGAACATGGCGATGTGAGCGGGACTGGTCATGACCCCGACGCTAATCGAGACGATACGTCTCGTGCAACTCTCTTTCATGGCGCGAGCGCCTCGTGCAGCCTCAGCCACGCCTCCGGCGGCACCTCGCCGACCAGGGCCCTCGTGTCGAGCCGCGCCGCCCGGAACGCCGCGTCGACCCGCCGTCCCGGATGCGCCCGGCACAGCGACGCGTGCAGTGAGCCGCCGACGCCCGAGAAGCCGAGCGCGACCAGGCGCCGCCAGCTGTCCCGCGCACGGGAGTCGAGAAGGGGCTTGCGGCGCCGCTCGATCCGTACGATCCCGGCGTCCACGCGCGGCACCGGCCGGAAGCCGTACCGCCCAACCCGGCCCACCAGCCGCCATTCATGGCACGGCCAGGTCAGAATCGTCAGCCGGGTCCAACTGCCGTAGTCACCCGTGCGCTTACGGGCGTACTCCAGCTGGGTGAGGAGCGTGGCGTCGGTGAGGGCGGAGGCCCGCAGGCACCAGTCGACGATGGCTGCGGTGCGGGAGAAGGGCAGGTTCCCGGCAACGGAGAACGGTGTGTTCGGAGGCCGTACGGCGAGGAAGTCACCGGCGATCACCCGGACCTGGGGCAGGCCGGAGCAGCGGGCGCGCAGACCGGGGACGAGTCGGGGATCGATCTCGTACGCGATCAGCTCGCGGCAGCGCGGGGCGAGGGTCTGTGTCAACGCGCCTTTGCCCGCGCCGACTTCGAGGAGCAGGGGGCGGTGTTCGCGGTCGGGTACGGCGAGCCGGGCGAAGCGTTCCGCGGCGGCTCGGTCGGTGAGGAAGTTCTGGGAGAGCGCGCGGGATACGCGGGTGGGGCGGGCCATGGCCTGCGGTCCTTGTCTTCCGTGGAGAGGGGGAAGGGCAGACGAAGGCCCTGACCGGAAGACAGGAGAGAGAAAAGGGAGGAGCAGCGGGTCCGCGTGGAATCAGCGGGTGGTGTGGCTCCCCGGGCCGGTCAGGGCTCCGGGGCCGCGGCGCCTCCGTACGGAGTGCGCACTGCCCCGGCCGAGACCGGTGTCGGTGATCGCGTTGTTCGCTGCCACGGACGGCACGTTAGGCGGGGCCCGGTGCCGCGGACAACCGAATTACGTCAGCGCTGGTACCGCGCCAGCACCAGGTTCCCGTCCTCCTCCAGACGCCGGCGCAGCTCGCCGAGGCCGATGGCGCCGCTGTAGTACTCCTGGAAGGCGGGTGTGGCGACCTTGTCCTTCCACTCCGGGTAGCCGCGCACCGACTGGGCGGGCGCCGAGCGCAGCCGCCCGGCGAGGGCGGTGCCGGTGGCCCAGTCGTTCTCGGCGGTGCGCAGGGCCGGGTCCTTCAGGGCCTCGGTGCCGGTGGGCAGCATCCAGTCGCCCAGCGCCAGCCGCACCATGTTGCCGGGCCGCAGCAGGAAGTCGATGAACTCGGCGGCCTCCCGCTGATGCGGGCTGTCCTCGGCGATGGACAGGGTCTGCGGGCTGACGCCCTGGGTGAGCCCGTCGGCGCCCGCAGGGGCGGGCAGCACCTGCCAGTCGAAGCCCTTCGGTGCCTGCTGCACGATCTGCTGACGGTAGGAGAAGCCCAGCGGGACCATCGCGTATCTGCCGCCGAAGAAGCCGGGCAGGGTGTCGGAGCCGCCGCTGCCCAGCGTCGTGGACGAGGCGCTGCGGTCGACGTTGACCTGGTCGTGGACGGTGCGCGGCATGACCTCGTCGGCGGCCCCGAAGCGGACCGTGACCTTGCCGTCGGCGCCCCGGTGGAAGAGCTGCCCGCCGGACGACAGGGAGAGGTTGAGGGTGGCGGAGACAGGTTCCTTGAGCGGCCAGGCGACGCCGTACTTGCCGTCCCCGCTGAGGTCGTCGGTGATCCTCCTGAACTCCGGCCAGCTCCAAGGGCGTTCGGGGGTCGGGATGCGTACGCCGGACTCCTTCAGCCACTTCGCGTTGGCGATGAGCACCCGCGGCTCCTGCAGGAACGGGACGCCGTAGATCCCGTCGCCGAAGGTGGCCGTCTCCCAACTGCGCTGTGGGATGTTGGACTTGAGCCTCTGGGGCAGCAGGTCGGTCAGATCGGCGAGATAGCCGCCGTATGCGAAGTCCGCGAGGTCGTCCGAGGCGTCGTGGATGATGTCCGGCGCCCCACCGCCCTCGAAGGAGGTGAGCAGCTGATCGTGGACGCTGTCCCAACTGCCCTGCACATACTCGACCTTGACGTCCGGATGGGTCGCGTTCCACTCCTTCACCAGCTCCTTGTTGATCGCGACGGACTCCTCCTGCCAGGCGAGGGACTGGAAGCGGAGGGTGACGGGGCCGGTCCTGCTCTCACCACCGCCGCTGCATCCGGCGACCAGCAAGGCGAGTACCACGGCAAACACAGCTCTCGTACGCATCAGTTCTTCACCGCCCCGGCGAGCATGCCGCCCGTGATCCGTCGCTGGATGACCGCGAACACCACCAGCGAGGGCAGTGTCGCGAGGAACGCGGCGGCGGCCAGCGGGCCGAGGTCCGCGACTCCCTCCGCGCCGATGAAGTGGGTGAGGACGACCGGCAGGGTCTGTTTCTCCGGGGTCTTCAGCAGCACCAGCGCGAAGAAGAACTCGTTCCACGCCGTGACGAACGCGAACAGCGCCGTCGCCACGATGCCGGGGGCGAGGAGCGGCGCGGTCACCGAGACGAGCGTGCGCAGTCGCCCGGCGCCGTCCATGGCCGCGGCCTCCTCCAACTCCGGTGGAACCGCCCGCACATACCCCACGAGCATCCACAGCGCGAACGGCAGCGCCCACACCACGTACACCATGATCAGCCCCGGCATCGAGTTGATCAGCCGGAGGTTCTTCAGCACCAGGAACAGCGGGATGATCACCAGGACCAGCGGGAACGCCTGGCTGACCACCACCCAGCCGGTCGCCGCGCGGGCGAGGCGGGTGCGGTGGCGGGCCATGACGTAAGCCATGGGGGTCGCGAGGAGTACGGCGATCAGGGCGGCGCCGAGCGCGGCGATCAGGGAGTTGAAGGCGGCGTGCAGCAGGGGCTGTTCGTCGAAGGCCTGGCGGAAGTTGGCGAGGGTGGGGTCCTCGGGGATCCAGGTGGGGTGCAGGCTGCCCAGTTCGCGCGCGGGCTTGAAGGCGGTGGAGAGCAGCCAGAGGAAGGGGAAGACGAGGAAGAGGAGGTAGCCGAACAGGGCGGCGTACTGGCCGATGCGGGCCGTGCGGCTGGTTCTCATGACTCGTCACCTCCCTTCAGCCGTCCGACGAGGATGACGGCGAGAAGTATCGAGATCACCGCGACCATCACACATCCCATCGCCGCCGCGTACCCGAACTGCCCGTAGCGGAAGGCCTCTTCATAGGCGAAGAGCATGGGCAGCCGGGTGCGACCGCCGGGGCCGCCGCTGGTGAGCACGTAGACCAGGGCGAAGGAGTTGAAGTTCCAGATCAGATTGAGTGCCGTGATGGAGAGGGCGACGGGTCTGAGGGCGGGCCAGGTGACGGTGCGGAAGCGGCGCCAGGCGCCGGCGCCGTCCACCGCGGCCGCCTCGTGCAGTTCGCGCGCGGTGTTCTGGAGGCCGGCGAGGAGGGCGACGGTCGTGGTGGGCAGCCCGGCCCAGATGCCGACGACGATGACGGCCGGGAGCGCGGTGCCGAGCCCGCTGAGCCAGTCGCGGCCGTCGCCGAGGCCGAGGTCGCGGAGTGTCTCGTTGAGGATGCCCGCGTCGGGGTTGTAGACCAGCCGCCACATGACGCCGACGACGACCTCGGGCATGGCCCACGGCACGATCGCGAGGGTTCGCGCCAGCCAGCGCAGCCGCAGGTCCTCGTTGAGGAGGAGGGCGAGGCCGAGCGCCAGCAGGAACTGCGGCACGGTGACGCCGACCGCCCAGAGCAGGCCGATCCGGAACGACTCCCAGAACAGGGTGTCGTGCAGCAGATCCGTGAAATTGAGCGCGCCGATCCACTGGGTGGGCCGGGTCCGTCCGGACTGGGCGTCGGTGAAGGAGAGCAGGATGCCGTAGAGCAGCGGTCCGACGCTGAGGATCAGGATGGGGATCAGGGCGGGGAGCACGAGGAACCAGGCGCCGTGGTCCGTGGCGCGCCGCCGCCCCTTGTCGTCCGGCGGGCGTCTCACCGAGCGGGCGGTCCTCGTCATGGCCATGCAAAGGCCGTACCCCGTCGAGGCCGTCCGCACGCGGTCCGACCTGTGGGAATGCGACACTGACGGCAAGGAACAGGCCGGGTGGGACGCGGAGGCGGACGGACGATGGACGAGGCATGGGCGCGGGACGTACTGGCCGCGGCGGCGGTCCTGCCCGGACCGGCGCGGGACGCGCGACTGCTCGCCCTGGGCGAGAACGCGGTGTTCGCCGCCGGTGACCTGGCCGTCAAGGTGGGCCGGGACGCGGAGCTCCTCGACCGGGCCGAGCGCGAACTGGACATCGCCGTATGGCTGGAGACGGCGGGCGTGCCGGCGGTGCGGGCCGCCGAGCCCAAGGCACTGCTGGTGGAGGGACACCCGGTGACGGTGTGGCACCGGCTGCCGGATCCGATACGACCCGCCGAGCCACGGGATCTGGCCGAACTGCTACGGCTGGTGCACGCCCTGCCCGCCCCCTCCTTCACGCTGCCTCCGCGTGAGTTGCTGGGCGGCGTCGAGCGTTGGCTGCGGCTGGCGGGGGATGCGATCGATCCGGCGGACGCGGCGTTTCTGCGGGAGCGGCGGGACGGGTTCGCGGCGGCTGCGGCGGGGTTGACGCCCCGTCTGACACCCGGGCCGATCCATGGGGACGCGCTGCCGCGCAATGTGCATGTGGGGGCCGATGGGCGGCCGGTGCTGGTCGATCTGGAGACCTTCTCCTTCGATCTGCGGGAGCACGATCTGGTGGTCATGGCGCTGTCTCGGGACCGGTACGGGTTGCCTGCGGCGGATTACCGGTCGTTCGTCGAGACATACGGCTGGGATGTGCGGGAGTGGGAGGGGTGCTCGGTGCTGCGCGGGGCGCGGGAGACGGCGAGTTGTGCGTGGGTGGCACAGCACGCGCAGAGCAACCCGAAGGCGTTGGCGGAGTTCGAGCGGCGGGTGGCGTCGTTGCGGGACGGGGACGAGGGGGTGCGGTGGTATCCGTTCTGAGTTGGGGGTCAGGATCTGATGCGGGCGAGGCGGCGCCTGCGGACAGCTCCTGCTAGGCGCTCCAACGGGGGTCGCGGCCGAGGTGACGCAGGAGGACCGCCACGTCGTCGTCGCCCTGCTCGGGGGCCAGGGCGGCGGCGTACGCGCGGGGGCGCAGCGGCTCGACGATCTCCCTGGCGATCTTGAGGAGGGGGCGGGCCAGCTCGGGCGTGAGTGGGGACGGCCGGCCCGTCGCCACGGCGATGTCCCAGGCGTGGACCGCCGCGTCCAGCCCGCACGCCGCCGAGCCGGACCACGGGGACAACTTGTGCGGCGGCACCGGCACGGGCACCTCGGCGGCATCCCGGTCGACCCCCGCCCACGCCTTCGCCGCGCGTGCCAGGGCGTCCTCCAGGAACGCCACCGGGTCCACCCCCTCCATCTCGCCCGACGGGGCGAACGGGTTGAAGTCGGGGCCCGGCTCGCCGGTCAGCGCGGCGGCGTAGCCGATCTGGTCGCCGACGGCGTGCTGGAAGACCTGGGCGACGGTCCAGTCCGTGCAGGGTGTCGCCCGGTGCCAGCCGTCGGCGGGGACGGCGCGGACCGCCGTGCGCAGTGCTTCGTGGGAGGCGTCCAGGACGTCCCAGCCGCTGGAGACCACGCCATCGCTCATAGGAGAGCCCTTCTTCGTGGTTGTTGTCATGCGTCCACTCTCGGCCCGTGACGACAGCGGAACCAGTGCCCTCCGCGACGGTAGGACTGCCGGTGCCAGGCCCGGAACCTTGTCGTGCAGGGGCACCACAGTCAAGATGCTCACCGCGCACTACGCGAAGGGTCCTGGATGGTTCTCGCGGCGCGCCGCAGCTCGGCCAGCACCGTACGGACGGCTGATCTGGCCGTGCGTTCGGGGCGGTAGAGGGCGTCGATGTGGCGGCTGGCCTGGACCCCGCTGAGTGGTCTGAGGACGAGTGCGGGATGGGGCCGCATCGTCCAGCGCGGCATCAGGGCGATGCCTCCCCCGGCCGCCACGACCTCGGCCACCACCGTGAACTCGTTGATGCGATGGGCCAGTTGGAGACGCCGTCCGGCCGCGGCGGCGATGGCCTCGATGACCGCGAGGACCGGGAATCCGTCGTGCACGGTGATCCAGGGCTCGTCGGCCACGTCACGCGGGGTGACGCGGCGCTTGGCCGCCAGGGGATGGTCCACCGGCATGGCCACGTCCAGCGGCTCACGCAGCAACGTCGTCGCGGCCACCGTGTCCGGCCACGGCGGGGCGTGCTCCAGACGGTGGGCGACGACGATGTCGTACTCCCGGGTGAGCCGGGGGAAGTCCTCCTGCGGTACGTCCTCGTCGACGAGCCTCGGCACCGGTTTGCCGGGACCGGCCAGCGCGCCGACCAGCGGCGGGAAGAACACGCCGGCCGCGCTGTGGAACGCCGCCACCGACACCTCTCCCTCCGGCCGCTCCATGAACGCCTCGACACTGTGCCGCGCACGCGCGAGCGCCGTCTCCACCTCGATGGCCGCCCCCGCCAGCGCCTGCCCGGCGTCGGTGAGCACGAGCCGGCGCCCCTGCCGCTCGGTGAGCGGCACCGGGATCGACCGCTGGAGCAGCCGTAGCTGCTGGGAGATCGCCGACGGCGTCACCAGCAGCGCCTCGGCGACCGCCGTGACACTCCCCAGTTCGCCGAGCTCCCGCAGGATCCGCAGCTGCCGTTCGTCCATCACCTCAGTGTAGGACCACGATGTAGTGCTGCTAAATGATCGTTTTAGAAACTGGTACTGGGCTTCAAGGACACCCCCGGTGCACCGTGGACGGGTGTCCGACGCCCGCCGCCATACCGACGCGGTACTCCTCCTTGTCGCGATCGTCTGGGGTTCCAGCTATCTCTCCGCCCAGACCGCCACCGCGGCCCTCCCCGTCCTGCTCGTACTGTTCGCCCGCTACGCCCTGTCCGCGCTCGCCTGTCTCGGCCTGGTCGCCTCCTGGCGGCGGCGCGGAGCACGCCGGTGGACGCGGGACGAGTTGCGGATCGGGCTGCCTCTGGGGCTGACCCAGGCGGCGGTGCTCGTCGTGGAGACGTACGGCGTCGCCCACACCAGCGCCGCCAACGCCGGCCTCATCATCAGCCTGACCATCGTCCTCACCCCGCTCCTCGACCGCGGCGGCCACCGCGGCCCACTGCCCGCCTCCTTCTTCGCCGCGACCGGCGTCTGCGTCCTGGCCGTCGGCCTGCTGATGTCCGGCAACGGCTTCGCCGAGCCCCGCCTCGGCGACCTGCTGATGCTCGGCGCCGCGCTGATCCGTGCCGTGCATGTGGCGCTCGTCGGCCGACTGACCGCCGGGCGGGCGATACGCCCGTTGCAGCTGACGACCGTGCAGACCCTCGTAGGCACGGTCCTGTTCCTGCCGGTCGCGGCCCCCGACCTGCCGACCTTGCTGCACTCCACCCCGGCCACCTGGGCCCAGCTGGTCTATCTCGCCCTGTTCTGCAGCGTGTTCGCCTTCCTCGCCCAGACCTGGGCCGTGCAGCGCACCTCCGCGAGCCGGGCCAGTCTGCTGCTGGGCACCGAACCGGTCTGGGCCGTCGCGGTGGGCGTGGCCCTGGGCGGCGACCACCTCACCCCGCTCACCGGCCTCGGCGCGGCCCTGATGGTCGCCGGCACGTACTGGGGTCAGGCGGTGGAACGGGCGCACCGCCGCCCACCGAACCCCCGGCCGCCCTCCGCCTCTCACCCTCTCGACAAGGACTCCGCATGCCCGAGCACACCACCGCCCACCACGCCACTTACGACCACCTGATCTCCCTGCTCGACTCCTCCCACGTCGACTACCGCCTCCTCGACCACGCACCCGAGGGCAGCACTGAGACCGTCTGCGCACTGCGCGGACACCCCGCCTCGGAGGCCGCCAAGTGCATCGTGCTGCGGGTCAAGGTGGACCGCCGCACGACACGTCACGTCCTCGCGGTCGTCCCCGGCGACCGGCGCGTGGACCTGGATGCCGTCCGGACGCTGTACGACGCCCGCTACGTCGGCTTCAGCGACCCGGAGACCGCCGAGCGACTGGCCCACGCGGTCCCCGGCACCGTGCTGCCGTTCAGCTTCGACCCCGACCTCGAGGTCGTCGCCGACCCGGACGTCGTCGCCCAGCCAGCGCTCTACTTCAACGCGGCCCGACTCGACCGCTCACTGTGCATCTCGGGAGCGGACTACGAACGGTTGGCGAAACCCCGCATCGAGCGCGTCGCGGCACCGGCGGCGGTGTAACGCCCCCCTGCCTGCCGGGGCACGGCACGACACCGCCCCCAAGGCCGACTACCGCCCCGTCGTCTCCCCCACCGCCGCCTCCCGCAGGGGCCAGGTCCCGTCGACCACCGCCGCCGTATCGCCCTTGCGCCGTAGGAAGTCCTGGAAGTCCGTCGCCCACTCGGCGTACCACTCGATCTGGCGGCGGTGCAGCTCTGCCGGGCCGAGGGCCGCGATCTTGGGGTGGCGGACGGCTATCGCGCCGGCCAGGCGGGCCGCGGCGAGGGCGTCGGCGGAGGCGTCGTGCGCGGAGTCGAGGGAGATGCCGTACTCCCGGCAGACCGCTTCGAGGTTGC
This sequence comes from Streptomyces lanatus, assembly GCF_014655715.1. Lineage (GTDB taxonomy): Bacteria > Actinomycetota > Actinomycetes > Streptomycetales > Streptomycetaceae > Streptomyces > Streptomyces lanatus. Next base: position 958,151 of record NZ_BNBM01000001.1, read on the forward strand.
GCTTGCCGCGGCGGTAGCGGTCGGCCCAGCGGTCGATGGTGTACGGGTCGATGACCGGGGCGGGGTCGATGCCGCCCAGGCGGTCGCGCAGCGACGGCAGTTCGTGGCGCCGCAGTTCGGCCGAGAGCAGGCTCAGGTCGAAGGTGGCGTTGTAGGCGACGACCGGTACGCCCGTCTTCCAGTACGTCACCAGGACGTCGGCGATGGCGTCCGCCACCTGGTCGGCCGGGCGGCCCTCGGCGGCCGCGCGCTCATTGCTGATGCCGTGGACCGCGACCGCGTCGGCCGGGATCTCGACGCCCGGATCCGCCAGCCACTCCTTGTGCCCTATGGGCTGCCCGTCCCTGACCTCGATGACGGCGCCGGTGACGATGCGCGCCTCGCGCGGATCCGTACCGGTCGTTTCCAGGTCGAAGCCGATCAGCAGCTCACGGTGCCAGCCCATGGGCGGTCCCCCTTCTTGGTGGTGCGTTCCCCCAGTGGTCTCCACCTTCCCATGTGCCACTGACAATCAGAGGACCGCATTCCGCTTACCGGCGGGACAGCGCCGCCGGGGTGGGACAGTTCAGGACACCGGCCGCGAATCCGCCCACATGAGCTCGAACTCCTCGCGGTACGTCGGGAAGAGCCCGCCTTCGTCGATCTCGTCCGACTTGACCACTCTGTTCCCGTTGCGCAGCACCAGGACCGGCGCCTCCAGCCCCCGCGTCCGCCGCAGATAGGTCTGCACGACCGCCACTCCGTCGGTGCCGTCGCCGTCCACGAGGTAGGCCGTGAAGCGGGGCGTCTCGTCGAAGACCTGGATCTCGAAGGCGCCGGGGTCGCGCAGCCGGGACCGTACCCGGCGCATGTGCAGGATGTTCATCTCGACCGCGCGGCTCAGCTCGCCCCGCTTGATGCCGAGTTCGCGCTCGCGCCGCTTGACGGAGCTGGAGGCCGGGTTCAGGAACAGCAGCCGCACCCGGCAGCCGGACTCGGCGAGGCGCACCAGACGGCGCCCGGAGAAGTTCTGCACGAGAAGGTTGAGGCCGATGCCGATGGCGTCGAGCCTGCGCGCCCCGCCGAAGATGTCCTCGGCCGGGAACTGGCGCAGCAGCCGTACCCGGTCGGGGTGCACGGCGACGACGTCGGCGTAGCGGTCGCCGACCAGGTCCTCGACCGCGTCGATGGGCAGCCGGCGGGCCGACGGCACGTCACCGCTGCCGCCGAGGACCTCCAGGAGCCGCGCCGAGGCGCGCTCGGCCTGGTTGAGGACGGCCTCGGACAGGGCCCGGTTGCGCGAGACGACGTTGCGGGTCACTTCGAGTTCGTCCAGGGCGAGTTCGACGTCCCTGCGGTCGTCGACGTACGGCTCGAAGCACGGCCAGTGCTGCACCATCAGCTCACGCAGCTGCGGCAGCGTGAGAAAGCTGAGGACGTTGTCGTCGGCGGGGTCCAGCAGATAGCCCTTGCGGCGGCTGACCTCGCGTACGGCGACCGCGCGCTGCACCCATTCCTGCCCGGCGGGTCCGGCCGCCGCGACGACCCAGTCGTCGTGGCCGTGGACGGGTTCGTAGATGGGGCGCAGCACCGCGGCCACGACCGCGCGCAGCCGCTGTTCGACGAGGTTCAGCCAGATGTAGGCCCGGCCCGCTCGCTGGGCGCGCGTACGCACCTCGCGCCAGGCGTCGGTGTCCCAGTCCAGCTCCGGGCCGATGGAACTGGTCTCCATCGGCCGGGCCAGGGACACCGTGCAGGGTGGGACCTCTGTGGAGTTCCCCTCGTGACCCTCGTCACCAGGGGGCAACTCCAGCCCTCCCGAGCCCACCCGCGCACCGCCTTCCGCTCCCCCGAGCACTCCCCGTCCCAACGATCAAGGAAGGGTACTCCGGGAGCGGCGGGCGGTGCAGCCGGATGGACAGGGTCTTTCTCAACTACGGGGCCGCCAGTGCCCGTTCTGCCAGGCGAGCTCGCTCGGAGTGAGCGGATTCATAGCCGTCACATCACGCGGGACGATGGAGAATCCCTGCCAGTGGACCGGCATGGGCTGCTGGTCCTCGTCCCGGGCGATGTGGTGGAAGCCCACGTTCACCCAGGTGATCGGGTGCTTGAGGGCCTGGCCGCCGACCCACTTGTCGACGGACTTGGGGTGGCCGTTGCCGCAACCGGGGTTGTTGGTGGCGAACTTCTCGCACTTGTCGTACTCGGTGAAGTACACGTCGTGCTTGGTGAAGCTGCGGCCCGGGTACTTGGTGGTGACGCCGGGGACTATCTCGTACGAGCGCGCGTGGCCGTCCTTGTTCTTGCCGGTCGCGCTGACCATGCGCCACCAGCGGTAGGCCTTGGCGTCGCCCGCGAGCTCCTTGCCGACCTTGGTGACGCTGGTCTTGGTCTTCGGGGCGCGGTCACCGGCGGCGGGCGCGGTCACCGTCGAGTCGTACTGCTCGACGCGGTTCTTGGTGGAGCCGTCCAGGCCGAAGTCGAGGCGCCAGAAGACGTTGTGGCTGTGGCTGGTGGCCTTGGCCCGGTCGCCCTTGCCGATGGGCCAGCCGCGGCCGTCGCCCGCGTCGTAGTCCTCGAACGACAGGCTGCCGGTCGCGCCGACGTTCATGGTGACCGTGCCGTCGTCCTGGAAGCGCCACTCGGTCATGTACTCGTACCAGCCGACCTGGTTGACCGAGTAGACGAGCAGGTCCTTGCTCTGGGCCTGGTAGACCTTGTTCGCGGTGTCGCCCTGCATGCGGTAGGCGTGTCCCCGCGCGCGGGTCGTGGTGCACAGGCCCTTGACGTTCTGGTTCTGCGGGTCCCAGGCCTCCGGGACCTTGACGCTCTTGATGGTGCCGCCCGGACACTCCGAGGGGTCGAGGGTCATCAGACCCTGGGCGAAGCCGAAGCCCGTCAGGTCGTCGTACTCGACGCTTCCGTCGTCGTACGGGACGTGGATCTGGCCGAGCCGGGCGCTGTTGAGGACCTTGATCGGCTTGGTCTCGCCCTTGGGCTGGTAGGAGATGTTCTCCAGGACGAGCCCGGCCTTGCCGTCGTAGCGCCAGCACATCCGCCAGGTGGTGCCGCCGGTGAGCTTCTGCTCGATGCGGTAGGCGGCGCTGCAGTCGGCGGCCGGGGCGGGGGCGTTCTTCGGCTGGGCGGAGGCGGGCCCGGCGCCGGTCGTCGCGCCGGCGGCCAGCGCGGCCACGGAGAGGCCCACGGCGGCGCCCTTGCGGGCACGGCTCAATCTGTTCACGCGCATGAAGAAATGACTCCCTTACAGGAGGTGCAAGTACGTGAGGTACAGGTATGTGGAGTGCGAGTTGGAAAAGTGAACCGAGTGCGGCTCAGCGCAGGTCGAGCTTGGCGACCTTGCGGGCGCTCAGATCGATCACGAAGGAGCGGGCGTCGATCCAGGGCCCGTTCTTGACCTTCGGGAACAGCCGCACGCAGCGGTGTTCGCCGCACTTGTCGAGCACGGCCGGCTGGGCGCCCGGAACTGCCCGGTACACGGCGCCGTTGAGCAGCAGCTGGTCCGGGGAGGTGAGTTCCTTGTCGGTGGCGTCCTTGAAGTCCGCCTTCATGTCCGCGCCCAGCGGGTCGGCGATCAGGATCTTGGCCGCCTCCGCGTACTCGGCACGGCCCAGCGGCGGCTGGACGCCGTGCTCGGTGGTGCTCTGCTCGACCTTCCCGGTGTCGAGGTTGACGGTCCGGGTGACGAGCGCGTCGGCCTTGTAGTCGTAGAACGTCACCTCGGCCCGGCGTGCCGCGCCCGCCCTGTCCTGGTCGTCGGCGTCCGGCTCGGCGAGGTCGACGCCGATGCGCTGCGGGCCGCGGTCGCCGTCGACGTCCTCGCCGGCGTTGCGCAGCTGTGGGCTCGCCGCGAGCTTCGCGGCCCTGTCCATCTCGTCGTCGGTCAGCGGGTCGTCGCCCGTGCCCTTGTCGCCCTCGGCCGGAGCCTGTTCGACGACGCCCGGCGGCGCCGCCTGGGCCCCCTGCCCCTGGGCCGCCTGCTGGGCGGACTGACCGTTGCCGCTCCCTCCCGATTCGTCGGCTCCCGCTGTCCCCGGCAGCGTGATTCCGACCATGACGGCCGTTCCGGCCACCGCGATGGCCGCACCTGCCACCACCTTGCCCAGATGGCGGTGCACTATCTTGCGCACATCTTCCCCCTACTCCCCGTCGAGTCCCGGGAGTACGTGTTGGCCCCACTGGTTCGGCATACCGCGTATGCACTGGTCGACCGGTAAGAGGGACGTAAGTCATAGGTGGTTCCATCACTTTCGGGGAGACTCAGGGCCAAGGCGCCCCCCGTGGCGCGCTCCAGCTGAAAGAGTCGTGTCCATGCAGGTCTGGCCTGGAGAGGCGTATCCACTCGGTGCCACCTACGACGGCGCCGGCACGAATTTCGCGGTCTTCACCGAGGCCGCGGACCGAGTAGAGCTGTGTCTGCTGCACGACGACGGCTCGGAGACGGCGGTGGAACTGCGGGAGAGCGACGCGTTCGTACGGCACGCGTATCTGCCGGGCGTCATGCCGGGGCAGCGGTACGGCTTCAGGGTGCACGGCCCGTACGCCCCCGAGCGCGGACAGCGCTGCAACTCCGCGAAGCTGCTCCTCGACCCGTACGCGAAGGCGATCAGCGGCTCGATCCGCTGGGGCGAGGAGGTGTACGGCTATCACTTCGACGCACCCGAGCGGCGCAACGACCTCGATTCGGCGCCGCACACGATGTCTTCCGTCGTCATCAACCCCTACTTCGACTGGGGCGACGACCGCCGCCCGCGCACCGAGTACCACCACACGGTGATCTACGAGGCCCATGTGAAGGGCCTGACGATGCGCCACCCGGGGCTGCCGGACGAGCTGCGCGGCACCTACGCCGCCCTCGCCCACCCGGTGATCATCGAGCACCTCACCGAGCTGGGCGTGACCGCGCTGGAGCTGATGCCGGTCCACCAGTCCGTGAACGACCACCGCCTGGTCGACATGGGCCTGAACAACTACTGGGGCTACAACACGATCGGCTTCTTCGCCCCGCACAACGCATACGCCTCCTGGGGCGACCGCGGGCAGCAGGTCCTGGAGTTCAAGTCGGCGGTGCGGGCGCTGCACGAGGCCGGTATCGAGGTCATCCTCGACGTGGTCTACAACCACACCGCCGAGGGCAACCACCTGGGCCCCACCCTGTCCTTCCGGGGCCTGGACAATGCGCGGTACTACCGGCTGACGGACGACCGGCGCTACTACATGGACACCACGGGCACGGGAAACTCCCTGCTCATGCGCTCTCCGCACGTCCTCCAGCTGATCATGGACTCGCTGCGCTACTGGGTCACCGAGATGCATGTCGACGGCTTCCGCTTCGACCTCGCGGCGACCCTGGCCAGGCAGTTCCACGAGGTGGACCGGCTGTCGTCGTTCTTCGACCTGGTGCAGCAGGACCCGGTGGTCTCCCAGGTGAAGCTGATCGCCGAGCCGTGGGACGTGGGCGAGGGCGGCTATCAGGTGGGCAACTTCCCGCCGCTGTGGACCGAGTGGAACGGCAAGTACCGCGACACCGTACGGGACCTGTGGCGCGGTGAGCCGCGGGCGCTGGCGGAGTTCGCGGGCCGGCTGACGGGCTCCTCCGACCTCTACCAGGACGACGGGCGGCGCCCGCTGGCCTCCATCAACTTCGTGACCTGCCACGACGGGTTCACCCTGCACGACCTCGTCTCGTACAACGACAAGCACAACCATGCCAACGGCGAGGACAACCGCGACGGCGAGAGCCACAACCGGTCCTGGAACTGCGGCGTCGAGGGCGAGAGCGACGACCCCGCCGTCCTCGAACTGCGCGCCCGCCAGATGCGGAACTTCATCGCCACGCTGATGCTCTCCCAGGGCGTGCCGATGATCAGCCATGGCGACGAGTTCGCCCGCACACAGCGCGGCAACAACAACGCGTACTGCCAGGACAACGAGCTCGCCTGGGTGAACTGGTCCGCCGCAGAGGAGGACGACAACGATCTGGCGGCCTTCACGCGCGCGATGGTGTGGCTGCGCAAGGACCATCCCGTCTTCCGCAGGCGGCGCTTCTTCCACGGCCGGCCCGTGGAGGGCACCCACGACGATCTCTCGGACATCGCCTGGTTCATCCCGGAGGGCCGGGAGATGACCCAGCAGGACTGGGACTCGGCGCGGGCCTCCGCGCTGACCGTGTTCCTCAACGGCAATGCGATCTCCGAGCCCGGCACACGCGGGGAGCGGATCACCGATGACTCGTTCCTGCTGATGTTCAACGCCTCGCCGCGCACGCTGGACTTCGTCGTGCCAGTCAATCACGGACGGCGGTGGCAGGTCGTGGTGGACACCGCCCGCACGGACGGGGTGCCGCCCGGGGAGGGCCCGAAGGTGACGGCGGGCGAGCGGTTGACGCTGGTGGACCGGAGTCTGACGGTGTTGCAGCGGCCGGTCTAGGTGGGGTCGTTCGGCGGTTCGTCCTCCACGCGCGCGTGGAGGTCGGTGTACGGCTCCGGGCGAGCCGTCAGCGCGATCAGGCAGGCGGCGGCCGCGGTGAGGCTCGCCGTCCCGAAGGCCGCCTCTGGACCGTACGACTCGGCGAGGCGGCCGGTCACGGCGACGGCCAGCGCCTGCCCGCCGACCAGCGCGCTCGTCGCCAGCGCCATCGACTCGGCGAGCCGCGCGGGCGGCACCACGCGCTCGGTCAGCCCGAACACCGTGATGAGGTGCGGGGCGTAGGCGACGCCGAGGACGGTGACGGTGACATAGAGGGCGGGCAGGGTGCCGGTCCACAGCAGGGGCAGCGACAGCACACAGGCCGCCGCGGTGGCCGCCCGCCAGCGCACGGCCAGCCCGAAGCGAGCAGGCACCGCGGCCATGGAGAGCCCCGCGACCGCGCTCATCACCCCCATGGCGGCATACACGAGCCCCGCCTGCTCCGACTGCCCGAGCCGCTCGGTGAGAGCGGTGATCCCGGCCTGACAGGCCCCGAACATGGCCCCCTGGAGAGCGAGAGCGGCACGGAGGGGGTGGACGGCGCGGGGGATTCGGGGTGGGGTGGGGGCCGCCGATGTCGCTTCGGGGGTGCGGGCCGGGGCGGGAGCCGGTGGAACGGCGGCCCGGGGGTTGCCGGCCGCGGCAGGAGCGGAATTCGCCGCCCCGGCGATTCCGGCGGCGGCAGGAGCCGGTGACGCCACGTCGGCGATCCTGGCCGGGGCGGGAGGCGATGGCGCCGCCTCGGGGATGCGGGCGGGAGCGGGAGCTGCCGCCTCGGGGCTGCTGACCGGGGCAGACGCCGGTGACGCCGCCCCGGCCATGCCAGCCGGGCCAGAAACCCTCGACGCCGCCCCGGAGACGCGGACCGGAGCAGGAGCTGTCGCCTCGGGGCTGCCGGCCCTAGCAGGCAACGACGACTCCTGAGGGATGCCAGCCGGTGCCGCCCGGCGCGGCGTCTCAGCGACGTCGCACGGGCGTTTCACCGACGCGGGTCCACCAGGTCGGGGCCCTGTCGCAACCGCCGTCCGGTGCAGGGCGAAGCCGGTTCCGCAGGTGGCGACCAGCGCTGCCGCGCCGCCCACGGCGTACGCCGGATGTGCCGTCACAGCTGCGAGGCCTACCAGGGCCGGGCCCAGGACGAAGGAGATCTCGTCGAGGGTGCTCTCGAAGGACAGCGCGGCGCCCACCGTGGTGTCGCGGGCCCCGGCCCGGCGGGCGAGGGCGACGAGGCGGGCGCGGGCCATGGGCCCGATCTGCGGGACGGTCGCCCCGGCGAGAGTCCCGAGCGCCGCCAGTGCCCCCGTGGGCAGCCCCGCGAGTGCCCCGGCGACCAGCCCGGCGATCGCGAGGGCGTTGGCGAGGGAGAAGACGAGCACGACCGCCCGCTGACCGTGCCGGTCGGCGAGGCGGCCCGCCAGGGGGCCGCAGGCGACCTGCCCGAAGGCGAGCGCACCGCCGGTCAGCCCGGCCGCCGTCAGGGAGCCGCTGGTCCGCGCGACCAGCAGCACGCTGCCGAACTGGATCGTGGCGGTCGGCAGCCGCGCCAGGAAGGACATGACCGGCAGCAGCGGCCCGGTCAGGGCGAGCACCTCGCGGTAGGCCGCCGACGCGCCGCACCGCTCCGTCGTAGTCATCGCTCGAAGCTAGGCACGCGCGTGGGCCCACGTGGAGGGGACGATGACACGAAGGACGCCATGGCGGGTACGTAGGTTTCCATGACACCTGAGCGACCTGACCCGATGGTGCCGACCGCCACGTACCGGTTGCAGCTCCAGCCCGCGTTCCCGTTCGGGGCCGCGGCGGCGGCCGTGCCGTATCTGGCCTCGCTCGGCGTCTCGCATCTGCATCTGTCCCCCGTCCTGGAGTCGGTTCCTGGCTCGGGGCACGGCTACGACGTCGTGGACCACGCGCGCGTGCGCGAGGAACTGGGCGGTGAGGAGGGGCTGCGGGCGTTGGCGCGCACCGCGCGGGAGCACGGTCTGGGCCTGGTGGTGGACATCGTGCCGAACCACATGGCCATGGCCCCGCGCCACAACCGCGCCCTGTGGGAAGTGCTGCGCGAGGGCCCCAAGTCGCCGTACGCGCGCTGGTTCGACATCGACTGGGAGGCGCAGGACGGCCAGGTGCTGCTTCCGGTCCTGGGGCATCCGCTGGGCGAGGAACTCGACCGGTTCGCAGTGGACGGGGACGTCCTGCGCTACTACGACCATGAGTTCCCGCTGCGCGAGGGCACCGGCGAACTGCCGCTGCCACAGCTCCTCGACGCCCAGTGGTACCGCCCGGTGTGGTGGCGCCTTGCCCGTACCGAGCTCAACTACCGGCGTTTCTTCAGCATCTCGGAGCTGATCGGGGTGCGCGTCGAGGACCCGGAGGTGTTCGACGCCACGCACGCCAAGATCCTCCAGCTGCTCCACGAGGGTGTGATCGACGGCCTGCGCGTCGATCATCCCGACGGCCTCGCCGACCCCGACGGCTACCTCCGGCGGCTGAACGAGGCGACCGGCGGACGCTGGACGGTCGTCGAGAAGATCCTGTCGGACGGCGAGCACCTGCCTGCCTCCTGGCCCGTCGCCGGCACCACCGGCTACGACGCGCTGCGGCACATCGACGGCCTCTTCACCGACCCGGCGGGGTTCGGGGAACTCCTCGGCCAGTACCGGCGGTTCGCGGCCCCGCAGACCGACCGGGGCGGCGACTGGGAGGCGACGGTGCGGCGGGCGGCGTACAAGGTGCTCACGCACGAGCTGGCCACGGAGATGGACCGCCTCACGCGCGTGGCGGCCCGCGTGTGCGCCACCTCCCCGGAGCCCGCGCTGCGCGACCGGGCGCCCTGGGCGCTGCGCACCGCGCTCCAGGAACTCCTCGTCCGCCTTGAGGTGTATCGGCCCTACACCTCCGGTGACGCCTCCAGTGTGGTCACCGAGGAGGCCGCGGCCGAGGCCCGGCTCGCCTTCGTCGTGCCCGAGGAAGCCGGCGCGGTCGACGTGGTGCGCGGGCTCCTGCTGGGGCGGACCGGTGACGGGCCGGGCGTCGAGGAGTTCCGGACGCGGTTCGCGCAGACGGCTTCGGCGCTGCGGGCCAAGTCCGTGGAGGACACGGCGTTCTACCGCCATGTGCCGCTGCTGTCGGCGACCGAGGTGGGCGGGAACCCGGGGAGCCCCGCCGTCGCGCCGGACGAGTTCCACGCGTACTGCGCGCGCGTGCAGCGCGACTGGCCCGCGACCGGCACGGTCACCTCGACGCACGACACCAAGCGCAGCGCCGACGTACGGGCCGCCCTGGCGGTGCTCACCGAGTGCCCGGAGCGCTGGGCCGACGTCCTGACCGAGGTCACCCGCGACGGCGAGGGCGTCCCGGACGCACAGCTCGCGTGGGCCGCCTGGCAGACGGTGTTCGGGCTGGGCGAGGCGGACGTCGAGCGTGTTCAGGGGGCGCTGCTGAAGCATGTGCGCGAGGCAGGGCTGTTCACCAGCTGGACCGAGCAGGAGCCGCCGTACGAGGAGGCGGTGGCCGCCTTCGTCGCGGCGGGGCCGTGCGGGACGCCTGGCGAGCGTGTGGCGGCCTTCCGAAGCGGTCTGGAGCCGCACATCCGGGCCAACGTGCTGGGCATGGCCCTCACCCAGCTGACGATGCCGGGCGTGCCGGACGTCTATCAGGGCACGGAGGGCGAGTACCGGGCGCTGGTCGACCCGGACAACCGCCGGGCCGTCGACTTCCCGCACGCGGATCCCGGCGAGAAGGGCACCGTGACGGCCGCGGCGCTACGGCTGCGCAGGCGGCGTCCCGAGGTGTTCGGTGACTCGGCGTCGTACGCCCCTCTCACCGCCGAGGGCCCGGCGTCCGCCCACTGTGCGGCCTTCACGCGCTCCGGTGAGGTGGTCACGGCGGTGACAAGGCTGTCGCTGCGGCTGGCGCGCGCGGGCGGCTGGCGCGGGACGCTGCTGCCACTGCCGCCGGGACGGTGGGCCGATGTGCTCGCTCCGGAGCGGGAGTTCACCGGGCACGCGCGCGTGGAGGAGCTCTTCGACAGGCTGCCGGTGGCGCTGCTGGAGCGGGTGGGTGGGGAGGGGAGTGCGGCGTCCTGGTAGCGCGTATGGCGTCGTCACGCGCCGTAGGACCATGCCCGCGCCCGGCTCGGACCCGCGCATGCTCCGGGGAGCCGTGTACGGCGGCGGGCGTGTGGTGACGAGCGACAGCGCGCCGCCCGCGTCCGAGCGCCCGGCGGCCGATCGCCGCAGGCGGGCTGCGGGAGGCATCCCTATCGGACGGACCCGGTCCTACCGTCGCCGCCGACCGCCCCTGCCGCCAGGCGGTGAATGCAACCGGGCGCCCCCAGGAGCCTCCCCCGTGAAGTCCTTGACACGTAAACGAGAAGGTGCGGTACTGCGGATTGCGAAGCCGGGCGGATGTGACGGGGGTGAGTCTCCTGCCGGAGCTGCGCTACCCCACCCTTGCCGAACTGGTGCTGTCCGCCCGCGCACTGGCCGCCCATCGACCGGGTCTGTGCACGCTGAGACAGGTGGGGGCCTCGCGAGCGGGCAGACCCCTTCACCTGCTGTCCATCGGCCACGCCCGACGCGCCGTCCTGGTGGTCGCGGGCGCGCACTCCAACGAGCCCACGGGCGGACCCACTCTGCTGGCCGTCGCCGAACGGGTGCTGCTGGAGCGGCGGTTGCGGGCCGACGTCTCCTGGCACTTCCTGCTGTGCGCGGACCCCGACGGGGCGAGCCTGCACGACACTCCGGCGCCCCGGAGCCTGCTCGACTACCACCTCGGCTTCTTCCGGCCGGCGGCCCCGGAGCAGCCGGAGTGGGCACCGGCCGCACTGCCCCCGGGGCGACTGCCGCCTGAGACGCGCGCGCTGACCGGAATCATCGACGAACTGCGGCCCTACCTCCAGGTGACCCTGCACGGCACCGATCTGGGCGGCAGCTGGGTGCAGTTGACAAAGGACGTCCCCGGGTTCGCCGAGCCGTTCGCGAAGTCCGCGGCGGAGCTGCACATCCCGGTGGAGACCGGCGCCTCCGACGCGGCGGGCTGGCCCGCGGCCGGACCCGGGGTGCATGTGATGCCGGCGCCGGGCGCGGGGGCGGCGTACCCGAGCATGCCGGACGACGCGCGCAGCAGCACCTGGTACCACGTGCACCGGTACGGCGGCCTGACCGCGGTCGTCGAGGTGCCGATGTGGGCGAGCGACCTGGTCGACGACCCGGCGCTGCATCCGAACCCGACGCATGCGATACGGCGGCTGGGGAGCCGGCTGCTGCGGGACGCGCTGGAGGTGGAGGCGGTGCTGGCCGAGGCGCTGCCCCGGCTGGACGGCGCCGACGGGCCCCTGTTGCGGGCCGCCACATGGGCGCTGGAGGTGGTGCCGGGGCTGGCGGCCGACTGGATGCACACGCCGCCCGCCGACGACACCATGGCGTACGTCGGGAGCGTGGACGCCTTCGGGCGGCGGCTGCCCCTGCGGGCGGCGGCGATGCTGCTGCGTGTCCTGCAGGCGGCCGACGACCGCGGGGCCCAGCGGCTCGAACACCTCGTGGCGACCTGGAGCGACGCCTTCGCCGAGCGCTTCCGCGCCCGCTGGGTGCCCCTGGAGCATCAGGTCGAGCACCAGTCCCGCACGGTGGTCGCGGTGGCGCTGCACGCGCGCGAGGGGGCGGCCTGAGCCCGGCGGCCCCGTCCGCCCCCTTGTGGACATCCGCGGTGGCCGCGTCCTGATTCCGGGTGCAGCGCGCGGGTGCGGGGTCGCAGGCGAGCTCGCGCACGGCGCGAGGCCTGAGCGGATCATGGTGGCCGAGCAAGTCCGGAACGTTCGCGCCGGCGCCGGCCACAACAGGCCGCGCGGGCCACCGAAAAAATTCGCGGACTCCGCGGTGGACCGACGTCAGTGGTCCACCGCGAACACGGCCCCTGTCCGCGCCGCCATTCCGCAGCCGTTCGAGAACGTCTCGTGGTACTCGACCGGGTGGCCGTTCCACTCCCCCCGCGCGTGGGCGGTCACCGGCGCGTAGATCATCGGGCAGAAGGCGTCCTTCTGCCGGAGCCGGCTGATGTCGCCGCCCACCCGGTCGAGGTCGGCGCAGGCCTCCTCCGCCTTGGCGTGGCCGCGCGGCGGGTCGCACAGCAGCAGGGTGCCGGGCGTCTCGCCGTGGCGGCCGTCGCCGCGGGTGACCGTGACGAAGAGCCAGTTGCCGGTGTCGGAGTCCTGGGCCGCCGCCGGGGGCGTGACCACGCCGAGGGCGAGGGCGGCGGCCGCCGTGAGCAGACCGCCTCGTACCGCTGGGATGCGTCGCGTCATTCCCGGTGTATCGGCACGGCCGCCCCGGCATTCCACCCCGACTCACCCGAACGGGAGCACGCGGGCGCGTACCGCCCGGCGAGTTCGAACGCGGCGAGCACCACCCGTGACTGGTACTCGACCTGGCGGGCGACGGGTATCCAGCGCGCCCCGCAGCCGTCGCGGTAGTCCTCGCACCACTCGTCGATGAGCCGGTCCAGCTCCGGCAGCACACCGGCCGGATCGCGCCCGGCGCCCGTCACGAGCTGGTGCAGCAGCCCGGCGGTGCGCAGGGCGAGGCGCCGTCCGGCTATGCGCAGGGCGGCGAGGTGGGCGGTGCTGAGCGCGGGGAGGGGGTGGGCGCCGACGGGGTCCTCGAAGTCGGGGTCCCAGGTGTCGGCGAGCCCTGGGCAGACCAGTAAATAGTCGTCGACCGGGGCGAGCAGCCGGGCCGTCTCCGGCCCGGCCGGAAGGTACGGCCGCAGGCGCTCCAGCAGCCGTTCCAGGAGGCGGGTGTCATGGCGCAGGGTGTGGCTCACCCTGCGCAGGACCGTTTCCTCATCTGGGTGCCGCGCACCGTCCTCCACCGCGGCCACGCCCCACATGGGGGCCTCGACGACCGCCGTGACGGTGCCGTGCCGGTGCGGATGGAACCAGGTCGACTCGACGGCGGCCTCGGTGATGGCGGCGGCCAGATCGCCGCGCCGGGGCCGGGGGATCCGGTACACGGCGGGCCCCAGTTCCGGCCAGTACAGGGTGTCGTAGGGGCCGAGTTCGCGCGGGATGCCGAGACGGGCGGCGGAGTGCGCGACCCGCTGGGCGAGGCCGGGCAGGTCGTGGGTCAGTTCGACGAAGCCGCCGCCGACGTCCACGCCGTGCAGGGAGCACTGCAGAAAGGGCCGCAGTTCGTCCTGGAGGTCGAGCAGGGCGCGGGTCTCGGGCAGGGTGGCGGCGTCCGCGCCGTCGGGCAGCCATTCGGGCTGTTCCAGGAAGCCGGGGCGGAAGAACTTCCGGAAGTAGGCGCCGAGGGCGTACGGACCGCGCAGCCAGGCCTCGTTGCGGCGCAGTCCGTCGGGGTCCAGGCAGAGCAGCAGGTTCCAGGTGGCGTCGGCGCCCTCGTGCAGCCGGGGGTCGGCGAGCACCCGTTCGGCCAGCCGCAGTACGGTGCCGCCGCCCACGGGCTCGTTGGCGTGCGGTCCTGCCACGACGAGGGCCTGGCGGCTGCCGTGGCCCACGGACAGCAGCCACAGGGGGGTGCCCGCGCGGGAGGTCCCGACCCGGCGCAGCCGGGTGTCTCGGGGGCGGCGGGCGACTAGCGCGGCCGCCCGGGCACCCAGCTCGTCGACGGTCGGGTAGCGGAGGAGTGGCGGCAGGGCACACCTCCACAAATGTGGTGCCGTCGGTTCACCTGATGTGCATGGTGTACGCACAGTCAGTCACGACTTGACGACTACGTCAACACCGTAGAAGGCAAAGGGACTTGCCTCGATCCGTCCACGTACGGCCGAGGCCAGGGCCGGGATTGGCTCAGGTGGCGGCGAGCCGGAACGACATCCGGCCGAAGCCCACCTGGTCGCCCTCGCGGACCACCACGGCGCCGATGACGCGCCGGCCGTTCACGGTGGTGCCGTTGGTGGAGCCGAGGTCGCGCAGGACCCACAGGCCGCCCTGGTGACTGAGTTCGGCGTGCACCCGGGACACCGTCTCGTGGGTGAGTCGCAGCCCGTTGGCGGGGTCGCGCCCTATGCGCAGCGGATGTCCGGTCGCGGGGTGGGGCAGCAGCAGCTTGGGCAGCCGCTCGGCCTGCCAGGCCCTGCGCAGCCGTACGGTGAAGCCGGAGACCGCCTCCACGGTGCCGAACACCAGACGCGACAGCTTGCTCTCGGAGGGCAGGTCGGCGGTGAGCACGGCGAGCTCGTCCGAGCGGCGGGCCGCGAGGGCCAGCTCCATGCGGCGTACGAACGTGTCGTGCGACAGCCTGCCCATGGCGACGCCGTCACGCAGCACCTTCAGCGCCTTGTCGCGCTCCGCGTCGGACAGCCGCGCGGGGTACGTGTTGAACTCGAAAGACGACGTCACGGTGCTGATTGTCGGTCAGTGAACCTCGGGTGTCCAGAAAACGGGGAAACGGCCGCCACGTGCGCGTGCCCGGCCTGTTTGAAGCACCATGGACGGGCTACATCACGGTGAGCCGACGAAGGGGAACCGTCCGTGCAGTTCGAGGTGTGGGCACCGCAGGCCGACCGTGTGACGCTCCATTGCGAGGGCGCCACGCGTGCGTTGGAGCGCGATACCGATCGCGCGGGATGGTGGTGGGGGGAGGCGGACGCGCGGGACGGGACACGGTACGGCTTCGCGCTCGACGACGGCCCCGTCCTGCCCGATCCACGCTCGCGCCGGCAACCGGACGGCCCGGACGGGCTGAGCGCGGTCGTCGACCACGAGAGCCACGAGTGGCGTACCGAGTGGGCGGGCCGGCCGCTGCCCGGAGCGGTGCTGTACGAGCTGCATGTGGGCACGTACACGTGTGAAGGCACGCTGGACGCGGCGGCCGGGCGGCTGGAGCATCTCGCCGAACTGGGGGTCACCCACGTCGAGTTGATGCCGCTGAGCCCCTTCCCCGGCCGCCACGGCTGGGGCTACGAGGGCGTCTCGCTGTGGGCCGTGCACGAGCCGTACGGCGGGCCCGAGGCGCTGAAACGCTTCGTCGACCGGGCGCACGAACTCGGCCTGGGCGTGGTCCTCGATGTCGTCCACAACCACTTCGGCCCGTCCGGGAACTATCTACCGCTCTTCGGCCCCTACCTCACGGACACCCATCAGACGCCCTGGGGTGCCGCCGTCAACCTGGACGCG
This sequence comes from Streptomyces lanatus, assembly GCF_014655715.1. GTDB lineage: Bacteria > Actinomycetota > Actinomycetes > Streptomycetales > Streptomycetaceae > Streptomyces > Streptomyces lanatus. The sequence goes on from NZ_BNBM01000001.1 coordinate 973,752, forward strand.
CCCGGCTCGGACGAGGTGCGCGCGTATCTCGTCCAGAGCGCGCTGGCCTGGCTGCGGGACTACCGGATCGACGGGCTGCGCCTCGACGCGGTGCACGCGCTGAAGGACACACGCGCGTGCCACTTCCTGGAGGAGCTGTCGACAGCCGTCGACGCGCTCTCCGCCGACCTGGGCCGCCCGCTGTCGTTGATCGCCGAGTCGGACCTGAACGACCCTCGGCTCATCACCGCGCGCGAGGAGGGCGGCCTCGGACTGCACGCCCAGTGGAACGACGACTTCCACCACACCCTGCACACCGCGCTGACCGGCGAGTCCCAGGGCTACTACGCGGACTTCGGGCGAGCGCCCCTGGCAGGCCTCGCCAAGACCCTCACCGGCGGCTACTTCCACGACGGCACGTACTCGACGTTCCGGGGCCGGCGCCATGGACGCCCCCTGGACCGCACGCGGGTCGCGGCGCACCGCCTCCTCGGCTACGGCCAGACCCACGACCAGGTCGGCAACCGGGCCCAGGGCGACCGGCTCGCGGCCACCCTCTCCCCCGGGCTGCTGGCCTGCGCGGCCACGCTGACGCTGACCGCGCCGTTCACGCCGATGCTGTTCATGGGCGAGGAGTGGGCCGCGGGCACGCCCTGGCAGTTCTTCACCGACCACACCGATCCGGAGCTGGCCGACGCGGTACGGCGTGGCAGACGGCGGGAGTTCGCGGCGCACGGCTGGGCCGAGGAGGACGTGCCCGACCCGCAGGACCCGGCGACCCGGGAGCGCTCCTGTCTGGACTGGTCCGAGCTCGACGGCGAGCCCCACGCGCGCGTGCTCGCCTGGTACCGCCGGCTGATCGCCCTGCGCCACGAACAGCCCGACCTGACCGATCCCGACCTCGCCGACACCAAGGTGGCCTACGACGAGCAGCAGCGCTGGCTCGCCTTCCGCCGCGGGGACGTACGCGTGGCCGTCAACCTCGCCAAGGAACCGGCGGCGATCCCGCTGGGTCCGCGCAAGGCGGCCGTACTGGCGGCGTGGGAGCCGGTGGAGGCGCCGGGGGCGGACGGGGTGCTGGAGGTGCCCGGGGAGTCGGGGGTGGTGTTGTTGCAGGGGTGACGAGAGCAAGCGACCTCACAGGGCGATGGGCTCTCAGATCCCCTCCCCGTCCTAGTCCTCCCTCAGCTCCGTGACCCGCTCCAACAGGATCGCCTCCCACGCATGCCCAAGGCGTTGCCTCAGCAGCGGCAGCGGCGTCTCCCCCGTGCCGTCGAGCCGGGCCGCGAGGTCGAGCACCGCGTCGCAGCGGGCCAGCCACAGGCCGCGCAGGCAGGGGCGGGCGCCGTAGCCGGCGAGGGTGGCGGCGCGGACGGCGGCCGGGGAGCCCACGGCGAGCGCGAGACCGGCGATGTCCTCCGCCGGGTCGCCGAGGACGGTGTCGGCCCAGCCGAGGATGCCGCGCACCCGGCCGTCGGCGCTGACGACGAGGTGGTCGGCGGTGAGGGCGTGGTGGACGAGGACGGCGGTGCCGGGCTGGGCGGCGAGCTGGACGGCACCCGGCTGGGTCAGCTGGCGCAGCCGGGTCGCGTCGAACTCGTCGGCGTCGGCGAGGCGCGCGGCCGGGCGTTCGGCGGCGCGGCGCAGGGCCTCCAGGGAGCGTGGCGCGGTGCGCGGCACACCGAGCGCCTCGGCCTGCCGTACGGGGACCTCGCGCAGCCCCGTGAGCAGCCCGGCCAGATCGGCCTCGCCGACCGCCGAGACGTCGTACCGGGTGCCCGAACCGCCGGGCACCTTGCTGTCGAGGGTGTAGGTCAGCCCGGGCGCCCACTCGCCGTACGCCACGCTCGTCGGCAGCGCGACGGGGACGTGCGGGCGGACCAGGTCGCGCAGGCGCAGCTCGCGGCGCTGGCGGGCGGTGGCCTCGCGGTCGGGGGCGAGGCGCAGCACATGCCGGGTGCCGACCCACCAGGTGGCGGGCTGGGCGCCGGGGGCCGCGGGGCGGACCTCGGGGCCCGCCGAGTCGTCCACGCCGTCCTTGAGCAGGGAACGGACCAGTCGGCGGACGGTGTCCGCGGTGGGTGTCGGTGCCTGGGTCATGGTCGCGCCGCTGTCGCTCGGGGGTCTACGGGGGCTCCTTGCGCCGGGATCGGTCGGCCGCTCAGTCGACTATGACCAGCTCGCGGGTCGTGTCGTTGAGGCGCCGGCCGCCGTCCTCGGTGACGGTGACGATGTCCTCGATGCGCACTCCGAAGCGGCCGGGCAGATAGACGCCGGGCTCCACGGAGAAGCACATGCCGGGCACCAGGGGCTGCTCCTCGCCCTCGATCATGTAGGGCGGCTCGTGGGTGGTGACGCCGATGCCGTGCCCGGTGCGGTGGATGAAGTACTCCCCGTAGCCGGCGTCCGCGATGACCGCGCGGGCGGCCCGGTCGACCTCCTGGCAGGCGACGCCGGGCCGGACCGCTCGGAAGCCCGCCTCCTGGGCCTCGCGCACCAGGTCGTGGACCCGGCGCTCCTCGTCGGTGGGTTCGCCGACGTGGACGGTGCGGGAGGTGTCGGAGCCGTAGCCGTCCTTCAGACCGCCGAAGTCGAGGACCACCATGTCGCCGCGTTCGATCGCGCGGTCGCCCACCTCATGGTGCGGGTTGGCGCCGTTGGGCCCGGAGGCGACGATGGTGAAGTCGACCTGGGAGTGACCGAAGCGGCGCAGCAGATGGGCGAGGTCGGCGGCGACCTCGGACTCACGGCGACCGCCGAAGGGAACCTTCCGGATCTCCTCGAACGTTGCGTCAGCGGCCGCTCCCGCGGCCGCCAACAGCTCCAGCTCGGCGGCGTCCTTGACGGCGCGCAGCATCGGCAGGGCGTCGGTGAGGGAGGCGTACGAGGTGCCGGGCAGCGCCCGCTGCAGGGCCAGCAGATGCATCGCCCAGGCGTTGTCGCTGATGCCGAACCGGCCGCTCGGGTCGAGGAGGGCGGCGGTGGCGGCGTAAGGGTCCTTGCCGTCGGTCCAGTCGCGCAGGTTCAGACCGGGCGCGCCGGAGGCCTTCGCGGCGTCCGGGGCCTCCAGGGCGGGGACGATCAGGATGGGATCCCGGCCGGGGACGAGGACCAGCAGGGTGAGCCGCTCGGTCTCGGCGGTGGGCGCGTAGCCGGTGAGCCACACCAGGTCGGGGCCGGGTGCCACCAGGAGCCCGGCCAGCCCCGCGTCGGCGGCCGCCCGCGCGGCACGCTCCATACGGGCCCGGTAGTCGTCGGCGGTGAAGGGCGCGGGTGCGGTGCCGGTCATCCGGGCCTCCCTGGGCGCGTGAAGGGACTACGGGCAGCATCCTGCCCGCCCTGAGGGGGCGGCGCGAGCCGATCGGCGGGTCTGGCGGGCGGCCGCTGGGGCACGGCTCAGCCCTCCAGTGCCATACGGACGCCGAGGAGGAGCAGTACGCCCCCGGAGACCTGTTCCAGGCGTCTGCGCACGCCCGCGCGGGACAGCACCGACCTCAGCCGGCCGACGAACCACACGTACAGGCCGTAGTAGCCGACCTCGTAGACCGCCCACAGCGCGGCGAGGCCGATCATCGTCGGCAGGTGCGGGGCGCCCTGCGGGACGAACTGCGGCAGGAAGGACATGGCGAACACGGCCGCCTTGGGGTTGGCGAGGTTGAGCAGCAGTCCGCCCCGGTAGGAGGCCCAGCCGCTCTTCGGTGTGCTCTCCCAGGTGGTCTCCCCGGCGCCGTTGGCGCGGCGGGCCTGGCGCAGGGCCTGGACGCCGAAGCCGACGAGGACGACCGCGCCGACGACGCGGATCACGTCGTACGCCATCTCGGAGGCCGTCAGCAGCGCGGTCAGGCCGAACGCGGCGACCAGGCCCCAGATGAAGACACCCGTCTCGTTGCCCAGCACGGTCAGGAAGCCCGAGCGCCTGCTCTGCAGCGACTGCTTGATGATCAGCACGGTGCTCGGGCCGGGTGAGGCGGCGACGAGGGTGCAGGCTCCGAGGAAGGCGATGAGGGTGGTCGGCATGGGGGTCATCGTGGCCCTGTCGGCGGAACGTGACCAGTGGTTTTCACGGACTCGTCCAACGGGCCCGGCCGACGGTCTCCGCCGGCGGCCTCGTCCGGCGGCCGGGCTCAGGTGACGACGCCCGGGACCACCGTCAGCTGCTGATAGCCGCCGCTGCGGTGGCGCACGGTCAGGTTGATGCCGTCGCCCGGGCGGGACCTGGCGACGGCTCGTGCGAGGTCGGCGGCCGAGTCGATACGGGTCCGGCCGAAGGCGAGGAGCAGGTCGCCGCGGACCAGACCGGCGGTGTACCCCGGTCCTGGCACATGGACGCCGACGATCAGGGCCCCCGGCCCGTCGTCGTCCACGGCCTCCACACCGAGGGTGGCGACGACGGCCGGGGACGGCGAGGAGACCGGAGCCGGGGAGTGCGAAGGTGTTGCCGGGTTTCCGGGTGCCCGGTGCCCGGCCTGCCGCTGCAGCTCGGCGAGTCGGCTCATGCCGATCACCGTGGCACCCACGGTGCCGAGTCCGACCCCGGACAGAAGCAGGACCAGTCCTGCCAGCAGGGCGCACCACAGGGTCGTGAGCCGTCGGCCACGGCGCCGGGGCGCGGCGTGCGGCCGTCGTGCGCCGGGGTCGGACGTGGCACCTTCGCCGGGCCCCTGACCAGGCATGGGCTTGGGTCGCAACGCAGTCTGTTCCATCGGATCGCCTCCGGCTGGTGACTACCCTGCGCACCGGCGCACAACGATCCACGAACGAGTGAGACTGACCCGTGGTCAGGGGCGGGAAGCCATAGCCGTCACACGCGCGTCAGCCTGTGTGGCCGCCCCCGTGGCCGCCGTGGCCGCCGCCGTGGTCGAACTTCAGGGCCTCCGGCGGCATGACGACGAACGGCCGCATCATGCCCATGTCCTCGTGCTCGAGGAGGTGGCAGTGGTACATGAACCGGCCGTACGCGCCGTCGAACCTGCCCATCACGCGCAGCATCTGGTTCCCCGGCACCCGGAAGACGTCCTTGTAGCCCCGCTCGTTGGGCGCCAGCGGGATCGTGGTGCCCGCGTCGTGGCGGATCGGGCCGCGGGTGCCGCCGATCGCGGGGTCGAAGCCGGAGACGTCATAGGCGTCCCGGCCGAGCAGCTGGAAGTCGGCCAGGTGGATGTGCATGGGGTGGACGATCGGCGCGAGGTTGAGGAAGCTCCACTGTTCATGGCTGCCCTCGGCGATCGTGAAGCCCAGGCCGTCGTTGAAGGTGCGGGCCGTGCGCCGGTAGGTCTTGGTCTTCCCGTCCGGTCCGGTGACCTGGATGACGCCCTCGGTGGGGACCTGGATGTCGGCGCCTTCGATCTCCGTCATCTCCCAGATCTCCGGGTGGCCGCCGCCTCCCTTGGTGGCGGGCGGGGTGAGGACGATCAGCCGGTGGCCGTGCTCGATGTCATGGGTCAGCCGGCGGAAGGAGCCGGAGAGCACCTCGGGCAGCTCGAAGGTGTCCGCCTCGCACGTCTCCCGGACCCGGAACTCCATGACCGCCGGATAGCGCACGTCACCGGCCGGGTCGGGCACGCCGGGCGGCTGGTTGGCGCCCTTGTTCACCAGGCGGAGCGTCCGGCCCGCGAGGCCGCGGAAGTCGACGAGCAGATCGAAACGCTCGGCCGGCGCGGCGGTCAGGGTGGGCAGCGCGCCGTCGAAGTCGACCGGGACCGGGCGCGGCAGCAGTCCGCCGTCGCTGCCGATCTGGTGGACGACGCCCGGGACCGGGTTGTCGTCCTCGTCGATCAGGACGAGGTCGTAGGTGCGCGCGTTGGACGCGTTGACCAGCCGGAAGCGGTGCCAGGCGGCGTCCACGTCGGCGTACGGCCAGATGCGGCCGTTGACCGTGGTGTACGGCCCGGTGAACGGGATGGAGACCGGCTTGCCCGTCTCCGGGTTCTTGTCCTGGACGATCACCGTCTTGTGCAGCAGCCTGCCGTTGAGCCTGCCGTCCTCGTCGGTGTCGAGATTGCGGTCGGCGAGCAGCAGCGGGATCTCCCGCTCCCCGCGGGGCAGATGCAGGGCGTCCTCCTCGTCGTCACGGACGAGGTAGGTGCCGTACAGGCCCGTCATCACGTTCCACCGCGTGATGTTCATCGCGTGGTCGTGGTACCACCACTGCACCGCCTGGTGGTCGTTCGGATACTCGGACAGCTGGGCGTCGCCGAAGCCCACCGCGTTGTCGGCCCAGCCGTCGTTGCCACCGCCCGTCTGGGCGCCGTGCAGATGGGTGACCGACCAGGCGGGCAGGGCGGCGACGTCCTTGTTCGGCTCGACGCCCTCGCGGCCGGGCTCGGTGGTGGACTGCGGGCGGCCGTCGGTGCGCAGTGGCACCTCCACCGAGGTGACCGGGTACTCGCTGTCCTTCGGGATGCGGTTGGTCCAGGCGATGCGCACGCGCTGTCCGCGCCGCACTTCGATGGTCGGGCCCGGCACCCGGCCGTCGTATCCCCACATCAGGGTCGGCGGCAGCTGCGGGTGCAGGCGCACCCAGGTCGGGCGCAGGGCGATCTCGGTCTCGCGCAGGACGTCGCCGGACGCCGGGCGTAAGACGGTGGGGACGGGCAGCGGGGCCACGTACGGCGTGAGCTCGCCGGTGTGGAGCGGCTGCTCCGTCTCGGCCTTCGCGTCGCTGTCCGTGAACCTCTCGATGATGTCGGTCAAGGTCGAACACCCCCGTGTGTTCTCGTTGTCTGTTCCCCTCACCTCAGAAGACTCGCGACGCACCGGGGAAGTTCCCTGAATATCCCATTCCGCACGAAAAGTTTCGGAAACGGCATCCGGAGGCGGGAAGTCCGTTGTCAGTGGCCGCTGTTACGTTCTGTGACATGACCGATCGCGCGCTGCGGCTGCTCCGGCAGCACCAACATCTGGCCGAACTGGCCGCGTTCCCCTTCAACTTCGACCTGGCCCGCGCGGCCCACGGCCATGTCGAGGAGGTCCGCCTCGCCTCGGGTGGGCCGCTGGAGGTGGTGGCCGGGGACGACACCGGCGGTACGTATTTCGTGTGCGCGGACGGGTCGGTGCTCCACGCCGACTCGGAGGGCTCGGCCGGGATCATCGGCTCCAGCGTCGCCGAGGCCCTGGAGATCATGATCGGTCTGGCGGAGGTCGAGGACGAGGACGACGAGGAGGGATCCGATGGGCGGGATGAACTCGAGCAGGCGCGGGCGGAGCTGCGTGCCGCGTTCGGCTTTCCGCAGCGCTCCGTCGCGGAGCTCGAAGCCATGCTCCGGGCCGCGCTCCTGCGCACCGAACCCGACTTCGTCCTGCTGAACGACCTGGAGCACAACGCCTATCAACTGCTCGACACCTACCCCCGCCCGCCTCTGTGGGAGCCGGTTCTCGCGACCGGTCGCGCCGATCTGGCGATGCTGCGTTCGGGCGGGCGCACGGCGTGGGAGGAGGTGGCCGAGGATGCCCTACGACGCCGACTCGCCCTGCGGGCCGCGCAGTTCGACCGTGCCGAGGGCGATCTGGAGCTGCTGCGGCATCTGCTGCGGCAGGAGGCGCGGTCGTCGATGACGGAGGAACTGCGGCTGGCCGCCGTACTGGTGGGGCTGCACGGTGACCCGGCGGACCTGTCGCTGCTGCACGAGGTGCGGGAGACGGACTTCGACACCGCGTGCGGCCTCGGCGGGATGCCGGAACCCGGGGCGAGCTCGGAGGAGTTGCGGGACTGGGCGGTCGAGCTCGACGAGTCGCTGTTCGGCACGGACCCCTCGGACGAGCCGGTGAGTACCTGGACCGACCTCGCCCGGGACCAGGGCATGACCGAGCTGGCCCGGGTGACGCTGATCCGGGAACTCGACGAGATCTTCATGGACCAGAGCAGACTCCGCCGCCCCGACGCCCCACGCGCGTTGGCCACCGCCCCGCTGCGCGCGCTCGCCCGTGACTTCGAGGAACTCGGCGATCTGCCCCAGGCGCTGCGCGCCCAGAGGCTGTACGCCGCCCTTCAGGAGACGGCATGGGACCGGGCCTCGGCGCTGCACACCCAGGCCCTTCTGGAACGGGAGTCGGGCCAACTGTCAGAGGCGACAGGGACCTTGGCCGCCGTTCGGGACGCCCTGGCCACCCCTGGAGACGACTCGCTGCGCCACTGGCAGAGCGTGAACCTCGGCCGCTTCCTCACCGAGGAGCACTACCGGCTCACCCGCGCCCTGGCCGACGCGAACCGGCCGGAGGACGCCCGCGCGCTCCTCGCGGCGGCCGACGCGATACTCGGCGAGCTCTCGGAGAACGCCGCGAACGGCATACGGGAGCTCGCCGAGGAGACCGCGGCACGGGTGCGCGAGGTCGGCTGAGGACGGGCGGGCGCCGGGGGGTCAGCCGAGGACCGGGACCGCGGGAGCGCGGTCGGGCAGGAAGCCGTGGGCGCGGCGGGCCAGGTACTCGGCCTTGTAGCGGGGGACGGTCCGGTGCCAGTTCAGGATGCCCGCCATCCAGTTCTGGAGGTCGACGACATAGTTCTCCATGATCTCCCGGGCCTCTTCCGAGAGGCCGAAGTCCTCGTACACGATGGGCAGTTCATGCGCGGCCACATGCTCGAACTGCTGCATGCGCTGTGTCATCAGATCGTGGACGACATGGAGCGCGGTCGGGTAGTCGACGCCGAAGAAGTTCTGCACGACGAGGATCGAGTTGTGGATCTCGCCCTCGTACTCGATCTCCTTCTGGTAGGAGAAGACGTCGTTGAGGAGGCAGGCGTAGTCGACGGCGGCGTTCTCCAGTGAGCGGACGGGGCCGCTGCGGTACACCTCCGACGGTACGGCGGGGCCGTGGCCCATTCGGCACAGGCTGAGGGTGAGGTCGGCGCCGAAGGTGGCGCGGCGCATCTCCAGGTAGTCGACCGGGTCGGGGATGCGGTTCTGGAGCTGGTTGGACAGCTCCCACACCCAGCTCTCGGTCATGACGTCCACCGAGTCCTTCACGGCGCGCCGTTCGTCGGCGGTCATGCCGGCGGTGGTGTGCGCCCACAGGTCGATCAGGCCGCGTTCCATGCCGTTGGCCGGGACGATCGGCGGCTCGCCGTCGAGGGGCATGCAGTCCGAGAGGCGCTGGGTGGTGAGCCGGGCGGCGGCCAGGTCGCGGCGGTGGCCGAAGACGAGAGGGTAGTAGTCGTCGCCGTAGGTGCCCCAGGCGAGCCACCGGGCGCTGAGGTCGAGGGCCTCGGGGGTGCCGTCGGGGTCGAGGCCCGCCGAGCACAGCGCGAGGTCGTAGGCGGCGAGTTTGTCCTCGTCCCAGACGCCCTCCTGGAGCATGCCCATGCGGTGCATCCAGTCGGTCAGGCGCACCCGCGTGGCGGCGAGGTGCGGGCTGAGCTCGCACTGGTACGGCATGTGGAAGTCGGGCAGCAGGGAGGGGCCGACCTTCTGGAACGGCACATGGGTGTACGCCCGCAGGCGTTCGGCGCCGGCCGAGGCGAGGAGTGCGCCCACGTCGGCGGCGGAGGTGCCGGGTCCGGTCAGGCCGCGCCAGGGTGTGGTCGGCTCGGCGCGTGCGTTCATATAGCGGCTGGAGCGCATGTGCCATTCGTGGCCGCCGGACTGCCAGTCCTGGAGCCCCTGGGCGTACGAGGCGACGGCGGCGACCTCCGCGGGGGTGAGTCCGTGCTCCAGTGCCACGGCCGGGACTTCGGTGAGGGCGGTGTGCTCGAACTGGTGGAGGCGGGAGGTGAGGACGTCGTTGACCAGGTCGGCGGCCTGCTGGGTGGTGCAGTCGAAGAAGGTCTCCAGCACCAGGACGCCGTTGCTGAGTTCGCCCTCGTCCTCGACCTCGCGCTGGTAGGAGAACAGGTCGTTGCGCAGGTGCACGGCGTCGGAGAACGTCTCCATCAGCACCCTGAGCGGCCTGGACTCGGCGACGGACGCGGGGACTTCGGCGGTCGCGTACTCCACGAGGCCCGAGGACCAGGGGGCGCCGCCGACCTTGCGGCGCATCTCGATGTACTCGACGGGGTTGGCGATACGCCCCTCGTTGATGTTGGACAGCTCCCACAGGGACTCGTTGAGGAGGTGCTCGGTCGCCACGGAGAAGCGGCGGTGCCAGTCGGCGGACATCGTGGGCACCGTGCGCGTCCACAGGTCGGCGAGGCCCGCCTCGACCGGATTCTGCGGCTCCGGCATCGGGGCCGAGAGGTCCATCGGCATGAACAGGGGCAGCCGGTCGAGGTAGGCCTTGCCGCCGGCGCGGTCCTGGGTGCGCTTGAAGGTCTCCAGGAAGTGGTCGTCGAAGAAGAAGACCCACACGTACCAGTCGGTGATGAGGGAGAGGGCGGGGCCGTCGCACTCGGGATGGGTGTAGGCGCAGAGCAGGCCGTAGTCATGCGCTTCCAGGTCGGCCTGCTCCCAGATCCCGGACCCCTCCAGCATGCCCATCTCGCGCGCCCACTCGGTCGAATGGGCGCGGGCCTCGTCGACATGTGGGTTCAGCCGCGCGGGATACGGCATGTAGAAGTGCGGGAGTTCGAAGGGCTGCTGCGTCATGGCCGGGCCCTACCCCTGGGCTCCGGGAGGCATCCGCGGCGCGGGACATGATCACACCATCGCGTGAATCGCGGGTGAAGTCGGGAGTTCTCGGCGGGCCTTGTGGCGTTCATCTCTACGCGCGCAGACTTTTCGAGCCTCAAGTGAATCCCCCTTTGTCCCCTCCCGCACCGGAGTCGCGATGACCCCCACCGGATCCCTCTCCCGCCGTACGGCACTGGCCTCCCTCGCCGGGGCGGCGCTGGCCACGACCGCGGCGCTCCCTGCCTCGGCTTCCGAGCGGCATGGCCGCCGGTCCGTCCGGTTCGCCACCTTCAACGCCTCCCTGAACCGCGGCACCCAGGGCGCGCTGATCACCGACCTGTCCACGCCGGACAACGTCCAGGCGCGCAATGTCGCCGAGACCATCCAGCGGGTCGACCCGGACGTCCTGCTGATCAACGAGTTCGACTACGACGAGCAGGGCAGCGCGGTCCGGCTGTTCCTGCGCAACTACCTGGCCGTGGGGCAGCGCGGTGCCGCGCCGGTCCGTTTCCCGTACCACTACACCGGTCCCGTGAACACGGGCGTCGCCACCGGTGTCGACCTCGACGGGAAGAACGGCGCGGTCACCACGCCCGGGTCGGACGCGTACGGCCAGGACGCATACGGGTACGGCTGGTTCCCGGGGCAGTACGGCATGGTCGTGCTGTCGAAGTTCCCGATCGACACGCGCGCGGTGCGCACCTTCCAGCGCTTCCTGTGGAAGGACATGCCGGGCAACATCATGCCGCCCGGCTACTACAGCGACGAGGCCCGCGCGATCCTGCGCCTGTCCTCCAAGAGCCACTGGGACGTGCCGGTGTGCATCGGGCACGACACCGTGCACTTCCTCGTCTCGCACCCGACGCCGCCCACCTTCGACGGCACCGAGGACCGGAACGGGCGGCGCAACCACGATGAGATCCGGCTGTGGGCCGACTATGTCGGTGGGCGTCGGCGCGGTTCCTATCTGTACGACGACAAGGGGCGGCGGGGTGGGCTGCGGGTGGGGGCGCGGTTCGTGATCGCGGGTGACAACAATGCCGATCCGTACGACGGGGACAGCTACGACCACGCGATTCTGCAGTTGCTGGACCACCCTGCGATGAACCTTCCCGCTGTGCCGCCGGCCAGTGCGGGGGGTGTGGAGGCCGCGCGGGTCCAAGGGGGCGCCAATGCGGCGCATCGCGGTGATCCGGCGTATGACACCTCCGACTTCGGGGACACCGCGCCGGGGAATCTGCGGGTCGACTATGTGCTGCCGTCCAAGGGGCTGGTGCCGGGGGGCAACGGGGTCTTCTGGCCGACGTCCGACGATCCGTTGTATCGGCTGGTGGGGGATGGGGTGAGTGTGCCGACTTCTGACCATCGGATGGTTTGGCAGGACGTGCGGGTGGGGTGAGTCGGGGAGGGGGCGGCGGCCGGTGGGCGGGGCGTGTTTCGCCCCCGCCGCCCCTACCCGTCCCATCCTCGAGAGGCTCCGCCCCTTCGACCCCAGGCCCTCTCTGGGGGCTGCGCCCCCAGACCCCCGCTGCCGGCCCTATCTCTTGCGGACCGCCCTGCCCACCTCCGACCTCAAGGTCACGAACTCCGTCAGGCCGCGGGTCGTGATCTGGTCCCGGGTGTCGGGGAGTTCGACCGGGAGGTCGAGGACGATCTTGGCGGCGGGGCCCGGGGAGAGGACTACGACTCGGTCGCCCAGGTAGACGCTCTCGTCGATGTCGTGGGTGACGAAGACGATGGTCGCGCCGTCGGTGCGGTGGACCTCCAGCAGGAGGTCCTCCAAGTCCTCTCGGGTCTGGGCGTCGAGGGAGCCGAAGGGTTCGTCCATGAGGAGGAGGGAGGGGCGGCAGACCAGGGCGCGGGCGATGGCCACGCGCTGCTGCATGCCGCCCGACAGCTGCCAGGGGTGGCGGCGGGCCGTGTCGGTGAGGCCTACTCGGGCCAGGATGCGGTCGGCCTCGGCCCGGCGTTCGTTTCTCGGCAGGCCTCTGCGGCGCAGTGGGAGGGCCACGTTCTCGCGGACCGTGAGCCAGGGGTAGAGGGAGCGGGCGTAGTCCTGGAAGACCACGGCCAGGTTGTCGGGGACGCCGCGCACAGGAGTGCCGTCCAGGGTGATCGTCCCGTCGTACGTCGGCAGCAGGCCCGCGACGGTGCGCAGCAGTGTGGACTTGCCGCAGCCGGACGGGCCCACGACACACAGGAGTTGGCCGTCCGGCACGGTGAGGGTGATGTCGTGCAGGACCTGGTGGTCGCCGTAGTGCTGGCCGACCTCGTCTAGGCGGAGCATGGCTGTCCCTGGGCGGAGGTGATAGGGGGCGTACGGGTCATACGGTCGTCGTCCTCCCCTTGCCGATCAGTCGCTTCTCGACCGCCAGCAGGCCGGTGTTGAGGAGGTAGCCGAGTGCGCCGAGCAGGACCAGTGCCGACCAGACGGTCAGCAGGTCGGAGCGGGACTGGGCGTCGGTGAGGGTGAAGCCGATGCCGTTGGCGGTGCCGGGGAGGAGTTCCGAGAACACCATGAGGATGAGGGAGAGGGAGAGGCTCAGCCGCAGGCCCGCGAAGATGCGGGGCAGCGCGGAGGGCAGGATCAGGAAGCGGAGCCGTTCGACGGGGGTGAGGCGCAGCACGGCGGCGACCTCGATGCGCAAGGGGTCCGTGTCACGGGCGCCCTCGGCCGTGTTGATCAGCACCGGCCAGATCGCACTGAAGACGATCGACGCGATCTGCATCGGCGTACCGAAGTCCAGGATCACGACGAACACGGGGACCAGAGCGGGCGGCGGGACGGCGCGAGCGAACTGCAGAACCGGGTCGCACAAGGCGTACACGCGTCGCGAGCGGCCGATCGCGACGCCGAGCGCGATCCCGGCGACGGCGGCGATCCCGAACCCGGCGGCCATCCGGCCGAGGCTCGGCAATATGTCTCCGACCGCCGCCTCCGTGAGGAACACATGCCGCGCGGGCCCCGAGAACCAGAGATCGAGCGCGTGCCCCGCGATCTCGACGGGCGGCGGGAAGTACACGCTGCCATGAGCCCCGGCGACCAACTGCCAGACCACCACGGCGAGCACAAGCACCGTCCAGCGGAGCAGGGCGTGGCGCACGGCCAACCGGCCCGCACCACCGGCACCAGCCGCACGACCTACACGACCCGCACCACCCATACGCGCCCCAAGACCGACCCCCCTCACCCCACCCTCACCCAACCCCCCGCCGCCCCGGCGTCCACGGAAACAGCCTCCGCTCGCCCCACACCAACACCCCGTTGATGACCAGCCCCAGACCCCCCGCCCACACCACCCCCGCCAGCACATCGCGTGTGCCGTCCGTGGCCAGGCCCGCCTGGGCGATGAAGATGCCGAGGCCCTCGCCGAAGCCGGAGAGGATCTCCGTGGCGACGGCGAGGATGAGGGCGACCGCGGCCGAGATGCGGATGCCGGCGGCGATGAAGGGGGCCGTGCCCGGGAGTTCGACCCGGAGCAGGACACCGACGCGGCCGAAGCCGAAGGCACGGAGGGTGTCCTTGGCCAGGGGGTCCGTCTCGGCGAGGCCGTAGATGGTGTTGAAGAGAATCGGCCAGACCGACGCGTACGTCACCAGCGCGACCTTGGTCTCCGTGCCCGAGCCGAGCAGCAGCGAGACCAGGGGGATCAGCGCGACGGACGGCAGCGGCCGCAGGAACTCCACGATCGCGCGTACGGCGGCGTCGACGACCGGCACGCTCCCGAGGACCAGGCCGACCGGGACGGCGATCCCGATGGCGAGGGCGAGGCCGAGCGCCCAGGCCCGCAACGTGGCGGCGATGCCGTCCAGGAAGACGGAGTCGCCCGCCAGTTCCACGGCCCGCGCGAGGACTTCCGAGGCCGGCGGGAGATAGCTGCGCCGTACGAGCCCGGAGCGGGAGACGGCTTCGCAGGCCCCGACGGCCAGCAGTACCCCCAGACCACCCAGAAGGAATTGTTCCTGACGGGCCTTCACGTCACTTGACCAGCAACGTCGCCGGATCGATCGGCTTCTTCAGCATCCCCTGCTTCTTCATGAGGTCGGTGAGCCGGGTGAGCTGCGCGGCGTCCATGGCGGGCGGGAAGACGGGCAGGTCGATGGACCTGGCCTGCTCCTCGGTCACCTTGGTGTACGTCGGCAGGGTGTCCCGCACGACGGACGGATCCTTCTCGGCGATCTCCACGGCCGCCTTGATGGCCCGCTGGAACGCGGCCAGCGTCCTGCCGTGTCCGTCGGCGTAGGCACCCGTGCTGATGTAGCCGCTCAGCGGAATGGCTTCCACGGGGGCCGACGAGCCGTCGACGAGGACCCTGGCGTTCAGCTCGTCCTGGATGGCGCTGTCGTAGGGCTCGACCGCGTGCACGGCGTCGACCTGCCCCTTGTCGAGGGCGGCGCCCATCTGCGGGAAGGGAATCGCCCGGTAGACCGGCTTGCCCACGCCCTGTTTCTCCACGATCTCGTCGAAGGTCAGCGACTGGACGTTGTTCAGGACGTTGACCGCGAGCTTCTTCCCCGCGAGATCGGCGACGCTCTTGATGTCCGAGTCCTCGGGCACCAGCACCTCCATCATGCGCGGCGCCGCCCTGATCGCCTCGGCGACGATCCGGATGTCGAGGGTGCCCTTCTCATGGGCCTGGAGATAGGTCACGTAGTTCGCGCTGGCGACCATGTCGATCTGGCCCTTGGCCAGTGCGGGCAGCGCCTGGAGGCTCTGCTGGATCTGCTGGATACGGACGTCGAGCCCCTCCTTCTCGAACAGGCCCCGCTCCTGCGCGATATAGAGGGCGGCGCAGTCGATCAAAGGCAGGGCCGCCACCCTGACGGTCTCCCGCCCGCCGGCCCCGGACGAGGAGTCCCCGTCGCCGCCGCAGGCCGTGACCGCCACCAATATGAGGGTGGCCGCGGCGGCCCTCGTTCCCGAGCGCAATTGACGTAAGGGCATGACGTCATGACTAGCAAGAATTTGTCATGATCACCACATACGGCGATACGGAGATGTGTCGACCTGTCGATCTCCACCGACTTACGCCACCTTGGTCACATGGCTTCCTCCCCCGTCCCCGATACCCCTGCCCCCGACTCGCCAGCTCTCGATACCCCCGCCCCCGATGTCTTCGACCCCCGCCAATACGCCACCGGCGTGCCCTACCCCGCCTACCGCATCCTGCGCGACCACCACCCCGTCGCCCGGCAGGACGAGTACGAGGTGCTGGGCTGGCCCGCCGGGCCCGGGTTCTGGGCGGTGACGCGGCACGCGGACGTGGTGCGGGTGCTCAAGGACTCGGCGACGTACTCCTCGCGTCTCGGCGCGACACAGATCCGC
The DNA here is from genome assembly GCF_014655715.1 of Streptomyces lanatus. Lineage (GTDB taxonomy): Bacteria > Actinomycetota > Actinomycetes > Streptomycetales > Streptomycetaceae > Streptomyces > Streptomyces lanatus. The sequence continues at coordinate 989,598 of NZ_BNBM01000001.1, forward strand.
GATCCCGATCCGGAGGACCTGCCGTTCATCCGGCGCATGATGCTCAACCAGGATCCGCCGGGGCACGGACGATTGAGGCGGCTGGTCAGCCGGGCCTTCACTCCCGGACGCGTGGACCGTTTCGTCGGGGTCGCGGAGGAGCGGGCGCGCTCACTCCTGGCGCAGGCCCTCGACACGGCCCGCGCCACGGACGGCACCGTGGACCTGGTCACCGCCGTGACCGACGACTACGCACTGCTCAATCTCGCCGACCTGCTGGGCGTGCCGGAGGCCGACCGCGGGCTGCTCCTGCACTGGACGCAGCGGGTCATCGGCTACCAGGATCCTGACGAGGCCGGTCCCCAGGTGCTGGACGGGGAGGGCAGGCCGGTCAATCCGCGGTCGCCCGCGATGCTGCGGGACATGTTCGCCTACGCCCGCCAACTGGCCGCACACAAACGGCGGTTCCCGGCCGACGACGTGATGACCACTCTCGCCAACGATCCCGAACTCGACGGACCCGAACTGGAGATGTTCTTCTTCCTGCTCACCGTCGCCGGCAACGACACCGTCCGCAGCGCGGCGCCGGGCGGGCTGCTGGCACTCGCCGAGCACCCGAAGTCGTACGAGCGACTGAGGACCCGTGACGTCGAACTACCCGCCGCCGTCGATGAGTTGCTGCGCTGGCACCCCCCGGTCCTCACCTTCCGACGCACCGCCACGCGAGACGCGGAACTCGCGGGGCAACGCATCCGCGCCGGTGACAAGGTGGTCGTCTTCCACGCCTCCGCCAACCGCGACGAGCGCGTCTTCGCCGACCCGGACCGGCTGGACCTGTCCCGCAGCCCCAATCCGCATGTGTCCTTCGGCGACGGCCCGCACGTCTGCCTGGGCGCGCACTTCGCACGGCTTCAGCTGCGCGTGCTCTATCGGGAGACCGTCCGGGCGGCGCCCGTACTGCGGAAGGCGGGCGAGCCGAAGCGGCTGGTGTCGAACTTCATCAACGGCATCAAGTCCTTGCCGATGCACGTCACTTGAGCCGAGCGACGACCGGGCCCGCCGCCCGAGCGGTCACCCCCGTACCTGAATCAGCGCATGCGTCCCGCCGGTGCGCCACTTCTGGCCCTCCGCCGCCACCAGCGCCGCCTCCGTACGGGCGTCCAGGCCGGTGATCACGTCGGACTTGAGGGTACGCAGGGCGGCGACCGAGCCGGGGAAGTAGGCGGTGACGTCGAGGAAGGGCGTGGTGGGCGGCCAGAGCCGGTCGCCGACCAGACGGCGGTAGTTGAGGTCGCCCTTGAGGACGGTGAGGGTGGCGGTGGCGAGTTCCCCGCGCAGGTCGGCGGGCATCTCGGCGTACGGCAGCGGGGCGCTGGAGAAGGGGTGCGCGCGGACGGCGAGGCGGCCGTCCGTGATCGCCGACCAGAGGGTACGGCCGTAGTCCGCGGCGGCGCCGGGTGCGGACGTCAGCCGGCGCAGGGCGTCGAGCACATCGGCGTGCGTGGCGTCGGAGACGTAGTAGGGGTACGGCTTGATGTGCAGGACGGCCCGGCCGATCCGCCCCTGGGTGAGGAGATGGGCGATGAGGAGCAGGTCGGGGATGAGTTCGCGGCCCGCGTTGTCGGCGATCAGGCAGAGGGTGGCGGTGCCGGAGGGCGGGAGCAGGGACCAGAGGGTCTCGCTGTCATCGGACACCAGGGGCGGGGTGTCCGAGGCGGTGGCGGCCTGCGCGGCGGACAGCCGGAAGCCGAGGTCCGCGCGATTGCCCCACAGCGAACCGTGCAGCAGGGCCCGGTCCTGTTCGTCGGTGGGCCGCTCGGCGAGGGGGTCGAGGGCGGCCAGTTCCTCGTCCGTCTCCGGGGCGTTCAGTTCGGCCAGTTTGGAGGGGCGGAAGGGGTCGATGCCCAGCCAGGGGCCGGGGGTGAAGTAGCCGACGGCTTCGAGGAGTTGGCGGTAGAAGAAGCTCTCCGACCACAGCCACGGTACGTCGAACCAGGAGCGGCCGGTGTACGCCTCGGCGCCCCACGCGGCCCAGCGGTCCCGGTCGTGCGCGTCGGCGGGGAGCGGTTCGATCACGCCTTTGGTGCAGCTCGCGAGGAGCGCGTCCAGGGCGCGGTGCCGCTCGGGGTCGTACGGGAAGGAGTCCCGCACCTGGCTGATGATCGCGGGATGCCGTTCGGCGAGCACGCTGTGCGGGAACGAGCCGGGTTCGTTCCCGAGGAGCACGGACGCGGGCGGGGTGTCGGACCTCTCGGGCATGCGGCTCACGGTACCGCCCGTGTCATGGGGCTCATACGGTCTTGATCTCCCGCTCCAGCTGTGTCGCCAGCGCGAGATAGCGGGCCCGGCGGGGCACCGGGACCAGGCCGCGGATCATGAGGTGCCACATCTCGGCCACTCTGCGGGGCTGGCGTGCGACGGGTTCGAGGGAGCGGCCGACGACCCGGGTGCCGACGAAGAAGCAGACCAGGGCGTGGGCCGCGGCCTCGGTGTCGACGTCCGGGTGGATGTCGGCTTCCCTGGCGGCGCCGTGGAGTCTGCGGGTGGCGATGTCAAGCAGTTCGTTGAAGGGGTGCCGCAGCGGCGGCCGTATCACCACTCCCCCGGTCGCCAGGCGCAGGCCGGCCCGGGTGATCGGGCCCTCGACGGCGAGGCGGGTGATGCCGAACGTCGTGCGTATCAGCGCCTCCAGCGAGGTGTGGCCGCGGGCCTCCATCTCACCGGCCACCTGCCGGGACGCCCTGGACTGGAGCTCCATGATCGCCTGCGCCAGATCCTCCTTGGCCGCGAAGTGGAAGTACAGCGCGCCCTTGGTGACCTGGGCGTGTTCGACGATGTCGCTCAGGCTCGTCGATTCATAGCCGTGACGGTCGAACAGCTCGGCTGCGGCCGTGAGGATCGTGGTGCGGGTCTGTTCCGCGCGTAACTGCCTCGCCATCGGCTGGACTCTCCTGGGCTACGGGAAAAGAACGGGTCATGCCGTTTGTTTCTTACTCCCCGTACACGATAGCTCACCCGTCCACGGTGCCCACCTCGCACTCGAAGACCGTCGACTTCCCCTGCCGCCCCAGGACTTGTACGTCGGATCCGTCGCCGCCGTTCGCCTCTTCCTTGCCGGCGGTCTCTATCCATGCGGGCAGGTCGAGTTCGGCGTACCGGTGGAAGACGGCACGGAACGAGGCGGGTGTGCGCCGGCCGCTCCCCGGGCGGGCCCGCACCGCCTGGCGGGCGGCCTCCAGCAGGAGCATTCCGGGCACATGGTCGAGTGGGTGGTCGAAGAAAACAGCATGGGCGGTATCGACTCGCAACTGCCAGCGGTCGGTTCGGCCGGTCGGGGCGAGGACGACGTCCCCGGGCAGGGCGCGGTCCACGACGGCGGGGGCCAGCCCGCGCGGGACCGGCAGCGCGGACACGGTCGTGGCGTTGCGGCCACCGCGAAGTCGGCGGTAGACGGCCGCACTTGTCCAGGCAACGGCCACCTGCGCGGTCGCGACGCGTTCGTCGTCGAGGAGTACGTCGGTGTCGTAGCGGAATCCGGCGGGGCGGCCGCCGCGGTGCTCGACATCGGTGACGGTGATCCGGAGAACCGGTGCAGCGGGGGCGGGGCCCAGGGCCAACCGCTCGGGACGCGTGGCGATCCGCAGTTCCCGGAGGACGAACTGGTGGCCCAGCGGGACGTCGTAGGCGGTGTGCGCGAGCAATGCGCCGGCCTGGCGGGCGGTTTCCGCGACCAGCAGGGGTTCATACGCCGACCGGTCGGGCGACACGTGTAACTGGTGGGCACGCGGCCACTCCGCGAAGACCGTGAACCGGTCGGTGTCGATGCTGGTCACCCCGGTGAGAAACGTTTCCGCCAGCGAGGCGCGGTGCACGAGTTGGCGCGGTACGGTGGCCGTCAGGCCGTGCGGCGCCTCGGGGGTCGCGGCGAGCGGGGCCGTGCTGAGGTGGCGCGGATGAGACATGTCCCCTCCATGGGTCCCCCGTATGTGCGCGCTTGACATACGGCGAGGTGCCCGTGCCGCGAGCGTTAGAGTACGAGCCGACCGGTTTGTTTTCAATGCGGCCTGGGGTCGCCCGGCCCTGCCCGAACTGCTCCGGCGTACGCCGAGCGCGCAGGTCTCGACTCGGCGCGGCCGGAAACATACGGAGGGCTGTCATGGCGAGGCAGGAGCGCGCCATCAGAACGCGGAGGGTGATCCTGGAGGCCGCGGGCGCGGTCTTCGACGAGCACGGTTACACCGCGACGACCATCTCGATGGTGCTGGAGCGGGCCGAGGTGACCAAGGGCGCCCTGTATTTCCATTTCCCCTCGAAGGAATCCCTCGCCCAGGCCGTGCTGGACGTGCAGATCCCGCTGGGCGCGGTGCCGCCACAGCCGTGCAAGCTCCAGGAACTCGTCGACGTCACCTTCGTGTTCGGCCGACGGCTGCTGCACAACTCGCTCCTGAAGGGCAGTGTGCGGCTGGCGGTGGACCAGTGCGCGCCGCCCGGTGTCGACCACTCCGGTCCGTTCCGACAGTGGGCCGACCATCTGGTGGTCGTCCTCGAACAGGCCCGGGACCAGGGCGAGTTGCTGCCCACGGTGGAGCCGCGGCAGACGGTCGAGCTGCTGGTCGGCGCCTTCGCCGGCGTTCAGCTGATGTCGCGGGCGCTGACCGACCGGGCCGATCTGGCGGAGCGGATCTCGGTCCTGTGGGGGCATCTGCTGCCGAGCATCGCGGTACCGGGGGTGCTGACCGGCATCGACCGCGATCCCGACCGGGGGCTGCGGGTGCTGGCGGCGATCGGTGAGAGCGACGACGAGCAGGCGGACCTGGACCTGTTCTGTCGCTGAGCGTTTCGCGCACAGACCGGAGTGGCGGTTTCCAAGGCCTGTTTCCAGCCCTTCGCGGCATACACACGACGGGCCGGCCGATGCCCCATCCGCATCGGCCGGCCCGCCCGTTTGTGGTACGCGCCCGCTGGGGGCGCGCGTTCAGAAGGTCAGCTTCCAGCTGTTGAGCCGGCCCGTGTCCTGGGCCGCGGTGTCCTGGACGCGCAGCTTCCAGGTGCCGTTGGCGATCTCGCCGGAGGCGTTGACCGTGTAGGTGGTGCTGATGTTGTCCGCGGAGTCCGAGGAGCTGGCGGACTTCAGCCGGTAGGTCGTTCCATCCGGCGCGACCAGGTCGACGACCAGGTCACCGCGGTAGGTGTGGGTGATGTCCACGCCTACCTGGAGGGCCGAGGGGGCGTTGCCGCTGCGGCCGCTGACGGTGATCGGGGACTCGATGGCGGAGCCGTTGTCCGGGATGGAGACCGCGGAGGTGCTGGTGAAGGTGGTGCCCCCCGTGGAGCCGCCGGAGCCGCCGCTCACCGCCTGCACCGTCTTGGCCGCGTCCGCGAGTCCCGCACCGCAGCCGCCCGAGCAAGTGCCGGGAAGAGTACGCGAGTTGGTCTTGATCGCGGACTCGATCTGGGCCGGGGTCAGCGAGGTGTTCGCCGACTTCATCAGCGCGGCCAGGCCCGCGATGTGCGGGGCGGCCATGCTGGTGCCCTGGTAGTACTGGTAGCTCTCGGACGAGGGGCCCTGGCCGCCGGAGTTCAGCGTGGACAGGATGCCGTTGGACGTGACCGAGTTGGTCTCACCGCCGGGAGCGGCGATGTCGACGATCGAGCCGTAGTTGGAGTAGTAGGAGCGGTTCCCCTGGCGGTCGGCGGCCGCCACGCTGACGACGTTGCCGCAGCTGGCCGGCGAGTAGTTCGCCGCGTTGTCGTTGCTGTTGCCCGCCGCGACGACGACCGTGGTGCCGCGGTTCACTGCGGCGTTGATGGCGCTCTGGGTCGCGGTGGAGCAGGCACCGCCGCCGCCCAGGCTCATGTTGATGACCTTGGCGACATTGGCGTTCGCCGGGACACCGGAGACGGTGCCGCCGGACGCCCAGGTGATGGCGTCGATGATGTCGGAGTCGTAGCCACCGCACTTGCCGAGCACCCGCACCGGGGAGACCTTCGCACCGTGCGCGATGCCCGCGACGCCCTTGCCGTTGTTGGTGACGGCGGCGATGGTGCCGGCGACGTGCGTGCCGTGCCAGGAGGAAGTGGTGGCGGGGGCGCCGGCCTGGCACTCGTTCGCGGCGGTCCAGTCGCCCGGGTCGGCCGGGTTGCTGTCACGGCCGTTGCCGTCGTTGCCGACCGTCGCGTCGGAGATGAAGTCATAGCCCGCGACGATGTTGGCGCCGAGGTCGGAGTGGGTGACATAGCCGGTGTCGATGACGGCGACGGTCACCCCGCTGCCGGTGGCGACGTCCCAGGCGCCCGGCACGTTCATGCCCGCGGTGCTCTCGAACAGGTCCCACTGCTTGCTGTACTCGGTGTCGTTGGGCGTGGCCAGCGGCTTGTTCAGCCGGTCCGGTACGACATAGGCGACCTGCGGGTCGGCCTGGTACTCGGCGACGACGTCGGCGACGTCCGCCCTGGTGAGGTTCGCGCCCAGGTCGACGAGGGCGGCGCCGGAGCCGAGGCGGCGCTGGAAGTCGAGGTTCTCGCCGGCCTCCCCGCCCTTGGCGGCGGCGTCGGCCTCGGCGGCCTTGTTCGACTTGGCCTCGGCGGCGCCGGACTTGTAGCCGACGATGAGGCGCTCGGCCGGGGTGCCGGGCGCGGCCTCGGCCTGGGCCACGGGGACGGCCGCTTCCGGGGCAGGGGAATCCTGGGCGACGGCGGCCGTGGTGGTGGCGGCCGTGAAGAGCGCGGCGGAGACCGCGGCGACGGATATCAGCTTCCGTCTGAGGGAGGTTGAGGTTCGCAAGGGGAGTGCCTTTCGTGGCCGGCCGAACTCCGGGCAGCGCGGAGCGGCGGACGTTTTCGCTTCGTCCTCGAAGCGGCGGGGGGTGTTTCGAAAGTGCGGGGTGCGGAGTGGGGGGCGTTGCGACCGGCCTGGCACGAGCAGCGACCCGTTCGGGGTTACCTGTGGGTCGGCTGTGGTCGAACGATAGGCAAAGAAAAGGTCACCGGGATACAGGGGAAACCCTAGATCCGGCCGGAAACCCACCCTCTACGTCGGCCGTTCGACCGGTATCGACGGGCTCTGCCCGGTTCGTCGGGCGGTGAACGCGCCGGGCCCGTCCCCCGTACTGGACGAGGACCCTTCCCACGCCGGCCGAGGAGACGTTCCGGATGCCCCGGATGCCCTGGATGAGATCGCATCGCTCCGCCCTGGCGGCCGCCGCCGTCACGCCGTTGCTGCTCACGGTGTGGGCGGCGGTCCCGGCCCGTGCGCATGGCGCCCCGACGGATCCGGTGAGCCGGGTGTACGCCTGCTCGCCGGAGGGCGGCAGCGCGTCGGACTCGACGGCGTGCCGGGCGGCCGTCGCGGCCAACGGCACCCCCTTCACGGCCTGGGACAATCTGCGGATCGCGAACGTGAACGGCCGGGACCGGCAGGTCGTCCCGGACGGCAAGCTGTGCAGCGGCGGACTGCCCGCCTACCGCGGCCTCGACCTCGCCCGCGCCGACTGGCCGTCGACCCGGCTGGCCCCGGGTGCGTCCCTGACCATGCGCTATGTCTCGACGATCCCGCACACCGGCACGTTCCGGCTCTATCTCACCAAGCCCGGCTACGACCCGGCGAAGCCGCTCACCTGGTCCGACCTCCCGGACCGGCCGTTCGCGGAGGTGAAGGACCCGGCGCTGACGGACGGGGCGTACCGGCTGACGGCGAAGCTCCCGTCCGACCGCTCGGGCAGGCATGTGCTGTTCACGATCTGGCAGAACAGCAGCACGCCGGACACCTACTACTCGTGCTCCGACGTGGTGTTCCCGGACCGCGAGAGCGCCGGGAAGGAGGCCGACGGGGACGCGGACCGCGACAACGGCCGTACGGCCGCGGCCTCTTCGCCCGCGAAGGAGCCGCGCACGAGCGAGCCGCGTACGGCCGACCCCACGCCCACCGCTTCCGCCCCCGCCGAGACCGCGCGCACCCAGGGCGACAGCACGCCGGTGGCTTCCACCGGGGCCGCCGACTCGGGGCCGTCGACGCCGTTGCTGGCGGGCGGCGCCGCCGCGGTGCTGGTGCTCACCGGGGGCGCCGCCCTGGCGCTGCGCTTGCGCAGGAGGTGAACTCCGGCGCGGTGGGGGTCAGTTGACGTAGACCGCCGCGCCGCTCGCGGTCACCGGGGCGTACTTGGCGGTGAAGTAGCCGTTGGCGAAGCAGAGGGAGGAGCCGGAGACCTTGGCGAACGCCGCCCTGTTGAAGTTGATCGTGTTGTCGTCGTTGCTCGCCGTGCCGGTCAGGCTGGGGGCCTGGTAGACGCAGTTGATGCTGCCGAGCAGGGTGCGCAGGACGACCGTGGTCTGGATGGTGGAGCCCGCGGCCGGGGTGACGGTCACGGTGCCGTCCGAGGCCACGGCGGCGCTGTACGGCAGGTTGTTGACCGTGATGCTGGTGACGCCGAGCACGCCGACCACGTTGGTGGTGCAGCTGGCGGCGTCGAAGGTGTGCGCGGAGACCGACTCCGTCGCGGTGCCGGGCGCACCGGGGTTGTCCGTCACGGAGGCCGTGAACTGGGACGACGTGCAGGAGATGCCGCTCGTGCCGGTGGCGCTGGAGTAGAACGTGGCAGCGGTGCCGCTCGCCAGCGGTGCGGTGAGCACCTCGCCGGCCGCGACCGCCGTACCGCCGACGGAGCCGGTGGTCAGGACGGCGCCGTCGGCCGCCGATGCGGGGCCGGCCAGCGGGAGGGTGAGGGCGGCGACGGTGCCGGCGAGGGTGAGGAGGGTGCGGGTGCGCATGGGGGTGTACCTCGTCTTTCGTTGCGGGGAGTGCGCCGTTGCCGGTCCGTGCCGCCTTCTCCGTACGGCACGGACCGGCAACGACAGGGGCGGCCGACACGGACCGAGGGGGGAAGCGACCGTGACGGCGGGTGGAGGGACCCCAGGGAGGAGATCCCAGGAAAAGGAAATGTGAAGGACATCAGGTCCGGGAACGCGGGCAGAGGCCACGCGGCGGCGGATCCGGCGCCACGGATCCAAGGGGGGAGCCAGGGAGAGTTGTAGACCTGTGGGTCAGTCAACGTCAAGGAGTAGAAAGGGAGTTGATGTTGTCGAGAGGTTTCTTTCGAGGGCCTCGGAGGAGCCCGACCCACAGGTGAGGCACAACCAACACCCTTTTCACACAACTCCCTTGACCCTGGAGTGTAACCACCGGTAACTTCCCGGCTTGGCTACTGCGGAGTACGAGAAAGCCCTTGCATCCGCCGGGAGTTGCGAGGAGACGTGCGAAGCGGGCGCTGTCCGCGCCAGGACAACGTGCCACTGATGCCCTACCCGCACTTTTCATGCACCTGGGAGCAGTTATGGCCTCGTCCTCGGACGTCAACTCGTCCGCAGACAACACCCCTGAGAACCCGGAAAGCGATTCCGTGAGACGTGGGCGGGTCCGGGCCCGCCGTGCCGCCGTGATGGCGGTGCCGGCCACCCTGGTCGCCGCCACTCTCGCCGTCCTCACCGCCGAAGGCGCGCTGGGCGTTCAGTTCGCCATCTCCGGCATGCCCTTCACCGTCACCGCGACCGAGCTCGACGGCGAGGGCTTCGAGCAGTTCGGCGGCCTCGACGAGATGGCGCCGGGCAGCCCCAACGCGGGGGACACCGGCGGCCAGGTCCTGGTCGTCACCTCCGCGATCAAGAAGGCCAAGCTCACGAAGCTGTGCCAGAGCGTCGACCTCGGCGGCACGAATCTGCTCATCAAAGCCGGCGAAGGAAAGGACAAGGTCACCGCGACCGATCTGACCACCGACTCGACCGAGCTGTCGGGTGACGCGGCGTTCAAGAACATCGAGATCGGCAACGACGCGAGCACCCTGACCAAGGCCGGAGTGAAGGGGCCGATCGGGGTCTTCAGCCAGCAGGCGGACCATGTGTTCATCAAGGACCTGCGGCAGACCAACTACGCGACGACCGCCGCGGTGTTCAAACTTCCCGGTCTGAAGCTCAGCTTCAGCAGCAAGGGCTGCTGATGAGCGGGCCCTCGGGTTTCCGGTCGGCCTTCCGTCGTTGGAGGGCCGACCGGCCGTTCTGGGGCGGGCTGCTGCTCGCCCTGGGCGGCGGGTGGATCCTGCTCACGATGAAGGCGTCGCTGAAGGTCGTTCTGCATGTCGGTATGCAGGGGGTGGCGGGGTATCTGCTGCCCGGGCTGATGGTGTTGCTGGGGTTGCTGACCCTCTTCAACCCGGCTCAACGGCTCTTCTACTCGATCACCGGGGTGCTGGTGACCCTGGGGACCTGGGTCACGTCCAACCTCGGTGGGTTCTTCCTGGGCTTGCTGCTGGGTGTGGTCGGGAGCTGTCTGGCGTTCGGATGGCTGCCGGATCAGGAGCCTCGGCGCAGTCGGCGGCAGCGGAGGAAGGAAGCCGCGCTGGCGCCGCCACTCCCCTAGGTTGGACGCCTCGCCCCAGCCCCAGGAGGCCCCCTTGTCCGAAGGCATCGACACCGAACACGCCCACTCCGCCCGCATCTACGACTACATCATCGGCGGCAAGGACCACTACCCGGCCGATCGTGAAGCCGGTGACGCCATGGTGCGGGAATGGCCCGCGCTGCCCGTCCACATGCGGGCCAACCGGGACTTCATGAACCGGGCCGTGCGGTATCTCGCCCAGGAGGCGGGGATACGGCAGTTCCTGGACGTCGGGTCGGGGATACCCACCTCGCCGAACATCCATGAGATCGCCCAGGCCGTCGCACCCGAGTCCCGGGTCGTGTACGTCGACAACGATCCCCTTGTGCTGGATCTGTCACGGGGGTTGATGTCCGGCACCCCCGAGGGGAGGACCGCGTACATCGAGGCCGACATGCGCGAACCGGCCGGCATTCTCGACGCCCCGGCCTTCCGCGAGACCCTCGATCCGGACCGGCCCGTCGCGCTCGCCGTGATCGCGATCGTGCACTTCATGCTGGACGAGGACGACGCGGTGGGGATCGTGCGGCGGCTGCTGGAACCGCTGCCGGAGGGCAGTTACCTCGCCATGTCCATCGGCACCGCCGAGTTCGCGCCGGACGAGGTCGGGCGGGTGGCCCGGGAGTACGCGGCGCGGGGGATGCCGATGCGGCTCCGTACACACGCCGAGGCGGCGGAATTCTTCACCGGTCTGGACCTTGTCGAGCCGGGCATCGTCCAGGTGCACAAGTGGCGTCCGGACGGCACGGGCACCGAGGTGGTCCGGGACGAGGACATCGCGATGTACGGGGCGGTCGCGCGCAAGTCGAGTTGACCCGGTTTGCGGACGCAAGCAATATGGGCGGGCCGCATTCCGGTTCGCCCTCCCGCCAGCGGTTCATCACGATGTGGCAGCATCGACTCACGCGGTGTGGTTGCACACTTGACTACCGAAGGTCACACGCGATTGGCTCCGCCACAGCGAGAGTTCACCAGGTCGGCGAACTCCCAGTGAGGAGCCGGCCGTACGCTCGTACGTTCCTCCGGCTCGGCCGCACAGCGAGGTGCCGCACCCTCATGAAGACTCCACCCCCCTCCCCCGCCCACACGAGCGTCGCGGCCCTCACCGCCGCCGTCTGTCTGCTGCTGGCCGGCTGCTCCGCCGTCGGCGGGACGGACGACGCGTCCGGCGCGGCCACGGCGGGCGGCGCACGGCTGAAGGTCGCCCTGATCACCCACGGCGGCGAGGGCGACGCCTTCTGGGAGCTGGTGCAGAAGGGCGCCCAGGTGGCGGCCGCCAAGGACGACATCGACCTCACCTATGCCGCCGACGACGACCCGGCGGGCCAGGCCGGGCTGATGCGGGACGCGATCCGGCAGAAGGTCGACGGCATCGCGGTGACCCTGGCCAAGCCGACGGCGATGGCGGGGCCCGTCGCCGAGGCCCGCGCGGCCGGTATACCCGTGGTCGGTCTCAACTCAGGTATAGACGACTGGAAGCCCGCGGGGCTCATCGAGTACTTCGGCCAGGACGAGAGCGTCGCCGGCCGTGCCGTCGGCGACAAGCTGGACGACCTCGGGGCCGGACACGCGCTGTGCGTGATCCACGAGCGCGGCAATGTCGCCCTGGAGGCGCGCTGCGCGGGCGTGAAGAAGGCGTTCGGCGGTGAGACGGAGAACCTCTACGTGGACGGCACCGACATGGACGCGGTGACGGCGACCATCGAGGCCCGGCTGTCGCAGAACCCGGACATCGACGAAGTCGTCACCAACGGTGCCCAGTTCGGGCTTGCCGCGGTGAAGTCGGTCGACCAGTCCCGCTCCAAGGCCCACATCGCGACGTTCGACCTCAATAAGGATCTGGTCAAGGCGGTCCAGGACGGGGACGTGCAGTTCGCGGTGGATCAACAGCCCTATCTCCAGGGCTATCTCGCGGTGGACTCGCTCTGGCTCCACCGCACCAACGGCAACACCCTCGGCGGCGGCGAGGCACCGGTGCTCACCGGGCCGGCCTTCGTCACGAAGGCGAACGTCGCCTCGGTCGCGAAGTTCGCCGCCAACGGAACCCGCTGACCGGACAGTTCCCCCGACGGTGTCGCCAAAGAATCGGTCACGCATGACGCGTACGCTCACTTGTACGGATAACATCCTGCGCACCCCCTGTGACGTGCCGGACACGCTGTCACCCCTGGCGCTCGTCCCCCCGTCCCCCTCCCCCACCGCCTCCGTGCTGCCCCCGCCCGCCCTCCGCTGATCGCCCTAGGACGACAATGTCTCCACGGACAGGTCCCCGGCGCCGCCTCGGCTCCATCCGTCTCTCCCTGATCCTGCTGGCGCTGGTGCCCAGCGTCACGCTCGCCGCCGTCTGGAGCGTGACGACGATCCAGATGTTCTCGGAGGGCCTGGGGCTGCGGTCGCAGACCGGACTGAGCAAGTCGACCGGCGCCATGGGCACCGAGGCCACGCTCGCGCTCCAGCGGGAGCGCAGCCTCTCCGCCGTATGGCTCGCCACGCGTGCGGACGCCGCACGCGGCGCGCTGGACGCGCAGCGCGGCACCACCGACAAGGCGGTCGGCAAACTGCTCGCGCAGTCGGACGAGATCCAGCAGGCACCGGCCCGGATCAAGGACCGGCTGTACTCGGTCGTCGCGTCCGTGGGCAGCCTGGAGTACTACCGGGGCCAGGTGGACAACCCCACCGACATCCCCGCCGCACAGGCGCTCGGGCAGTACACGTCGATCATCGACGACCAGATCCACGCCTTCCAGGAGCTCTCCCAGGTCGACGACGGCGATCTCACCTCGCAGGCCGGTCCGCTCGTCTCGCTGGAGCACGCGGCGGAGCTGGTGTCGCGGGAGGACGCGCTGCTGACGCTGGCCTCGCCGTCGCGGAAGATGGACGCGAAGTCGTGGACCGAGTTCGCGGAGCTGGTGAACACCCGCCGCTGGCTCGTCGAGGACCAGATCCTCCCCTCGCTCACCGGGAGCGCCAAGGCGGAGACCGAGCGGATCCTGCTCAGCCCCGAGTGGCTGACCCTGGAGAGGGTCGAGGACCGGGTGCTCGCGGCGCGTGCCGAGGGGGACATCGCCGTACCGGACGCACAGAAGGAGTGGCGGACCGCGCTGGTCAAGGTCTCCGACGAATACGAGGGGCTGATCCGGCAGCAGACGACCGGGCTGCTGCAGCGCAGTGGTGACGAGGCGCGTGATCTGCTGATCAAGGCCGCGTCGCTGAGCGCGGGCGGGCTGCTCGCGCTGCTGCTGTGCGTCGGGATGTCGTGGCGGATCACCCGCTCGCTGTCCCGGCGGCTGCACGGTCTGCGGGAGGCCACCCTCGGCCTCGCCCAGGAGCGGCTGCCCGATGTGGTGGCCCGGCTGGAGCGGGGCGAGACGGTCGACGTGGAGCTGGCGACGCCGCCATTGGACTACGGCCGCGATGAACTCGGGCAGGTGGCCCAGGCGTTCAACACCGCGCAGCGCACCGCCGTGCACACCGCCGTCGAACTCGCCGACACCCGGCGCGGCTTCCAGAAGATCATCCTGGGCATCGCCCGGCAGAGCCAGAACCTGGTCAACCTCCAGCTCACCAAGCTGGACGCGCTGGAGCGCGCGCACCAGGACCCCGAGGTCCTCAAGGGCCTGTACGAACTGGACTCCACCGCCAGCCAGTTGCGCCGCTACGAGGAGAACCTCGTCATCATCAGCGGCGAGCGCCCCGGCCGTACCTGGAGCGAGCCGGTCGCGCTGATCGACATCCTGCGCAGCGCGGTCGGCGAGGTCGCCGAATACCGGCGAGTGGAGGTGCACACCGACGAGGAGGTGCATCTCGCGCCGCCCGCGGTGGCCGACGTCATCCATCTGCTGGCCGAGCTGATCGAGAACGCCACGTTGTACTCGCCCGCCCCGGCGCCGGTCGGGGTGCGGGCCGCGCTGGTGGCCAAGGGCCTCGCCGTGGAGGTCGAGGACCGCGGTCTCGGGATGTCCGAGGAGGACTACGCCTCGTTCAACGCCCAGTTGGCCGAGCCCCCGCAGTTCGATGTGGTGGCGCTCGCGGACGACCTCAGGCTCGGCATGTTCGTGATCGCCCAGCTCGCCGCCCGGCACGGCATCACGGTCACGCTGCGCTCCTCGCCGTACGGCGGCACGACGGCGATCGTGCTGATCCCGCACGACGTGGTGGTGCGGGACGTGCCCGTACGGGACCCTGACGAGGTGGAGCACGCGGGTGCCGCCGAACCGGAGGAGCCGGTACGGGAGTCCCGTCCCGTCACTGCGGCCCGTACCGCGACCGCCCCCGTGCCCGCCGCACGCCGGGACGGTCTCTCGCCGCTGCCGCGCCGGGTGCCGCAGACCAGCCTGGCCGCCGAGCTGCGCGAGGAGAGCGCTCCCGCCGAGGAGAACGGCCACGCCGAGGACTTCACCGACTTCACCGCCGAGCAGGCCGCCTCCTCCCTCGCCTGCTTCCAGCGCGGCACGCTCCAGGCCCGCGACGAGAGCGCCGACGACGAGCCCGACCCGGACCCCACTCCCGCCACCGCTCCCGCCGTCCCCACGTCCTCCACCCCGCCCGCCGACCGCTCATGAAGGACACCGCCATGACACGCCCCACCCCAGCCACGGACACCCAGCTCGACCAGTTGCTCACGGGACTCGTGGAGCGGGTCGCCGACGTCAACCATGCCGTCGTGCTCTCCGAGGACGGTCTGGTGGTGAGCAAGTCCACCGGGTTCCTGCGCGACGACGCCGAGCGGCTGGCGGCGACCGCCTCGGGTCTGATGAGTCTCAGCAAGGGCGTCAGCATGGACTTCAGAGGCGGGCCGGTGCGCCAGGCGCTGATCGAGATGGCCAACAGCTATCTGATCCTCACCTCCGCCGGGCCCGGCGCCCACCTGGTCGTCCTCACCAATCAGGGCGCGGACGTCGGCGTGGTGGCGTACCAGATGAACATGCTGGTGAAGAAGATCGGCGAGCACCTGTCGGCGGCACCGCGGGCCCATGTCGGCCCTGGCGCGTGAGGTGGGCGGAGACGATACGGCGGGCAGGCTGGTACGTCCCTTCACTCTGACCGGCGGCCGGACCAAGCCCAGCCGTACCGACTTCACGCTGATCACGACGGTGACGGCGGTGGATCCGCCGCCGGAGCGGGCGCCCCGTCCGCAGCCCGAGCAGACACGGATCCTGCGGCGCTGCGCCCGGCCGATCGCGGTGGCGGAGCTGGCGGCCCATCTCGATCTGCCGGTCAGCGTCGTCGCCATCATGCTCTGCGATCTGCTGGAGGCGGGCCTGATCACCGTCCACCCGCCGCACCCCGTCACCCCCCGCACCCCGGACCTGGACCTGTTGCAGAAAGTGAGGGACGGCCTTGGCCGGCTCTGACATCACCGTGGAGGCGGTCGCGCCGCCCGACACGGTCAAGATCCTCATAGCCGGCGGCTTCGGCGTCGGCAAGACCACCATGGTCGGATCGGTCAGCGAGATCGCCCCGCTGCGCACCGAGGAGCCCCTGACCGCCGCGGGTCTGGGCATCGACGACCTCGACGGCATCGAGCAGAAGCGCGCCACGACCGTGGCGTTGGACTTCGGCCGGATCACCATCAGCCGGGAGCTGGTGCTGTATCTGTTCGGTACGCCCGGACAACAGCGGTTCTGGTTCATGTGGAACGACCTGGCGATCGGCGCGCTCGGTGCCGTCGTCCTGGTGGACGTCCGCCGCCCGGAGTCCAGTTTCGCGGCGATCGACTTCTTCGAGCGCCGGGAGATCCCGTTCGTCGTCGGCGTCAACGGCTTCTTCGGCGAACACCCCTACCCCGCCGAGGAGATACGGGACTCGCTCGCCCTGCCCGAGGGCGTACAGGTGCTGTTGTGCGACGCGCGGGAGCGCGAGTCGTGCAAGGACGTGCTGATCGCCCTGATCGACCAGCTGATCGCGCAGGCCCGTAAGGCGGGTTGAGTGGCGGGAATCCGCCAAGCGTGACCATGTGATTGACGCGCCACCCGCACTCTCCTACTTTCTGGTCGATTAATCGAACTACGTTCGAGATATCGACCACCCCCCTCCCTCAGGAGAGCCGCATGACCAACCCCTCCCGCAGATCCTTCCTCGGCATGGCCGCCACCGTCCCGCTCGCCACGACCGGTGCCCTCGCCCTCGGCGCGGGCACCGCGCACGCCGCCGACTCGGCCTACGCGATGGTCTACTTCACCGAGTCCAACACCATGCTGGAGGCGAACTACAACCTCCACCTCGCCGTCAGCACCGACGGCCTGCGCTGGACGCCCCTCAACCAGAACGCCCCCGTCGCCACCCCCACCCTCGGCGCCCGCGGCCTGCGCGACCCGTTCCTGCTGCGCAAGCAGGACGGCACGTTCGTCGTCCTCGCGACCGACCTGAGCGGCACGGACTGGACCCGCACCAGCGTCAACATCCACGTCTGGGACTCCACGGACCTGCGCACCTTCACCGGCTACCGGCTGCTGAAGCTGCACGACATGACGGGCACGCACAGCTGGGCGCCGGAGGCCTTCTGGGACGCCTCACGCCGTCAGTACGGCATCCTCTACTCGTCGGTGAACAGCAGCGGCCACAACGTCATCATGGTCAGCTACACCACCGACTTCCGTACGACGACCAGCCCCCAGGTCTTCTTCGACCCCGGCTACGACGTCATCGACGGCAACCTCACCGTAGGCGTGAACGGCGTCAACTACCTCTACTTCAAGCGGAACGGCACCCTGGTCGGCGCCCGCTCGACCAGCCTGAACCCGGGCAGCTTCACCCCGTTCAGCACGGCCGTGAACCACGGCGGCACCGAGGCGCCGACGGTGGTCAAGTCCCTGACCGGCAACAACTATTACCTCTGGGGCGACACCTACACCCCCAACGGCGTCTTCTACGTCTGGCAGACGACCGACCTGGCCTCCGGCACCTGGACGGCCCTGGACCAGAAGCTCTACACCCAGCCGCTCAACTCCAAGCACTGCGGCATCCACCCGATCACCTCGGCCGAGTACAACAACCTGATCGCCAAGTGGGGCGCCCCCGCCTGGAACCGGCTCAAGTCGTACAACTACCCGGCCCGCTACGTGCGGCACAGCGGGTTCGCCGGTCGGATCGACGAGTACCCATTCGACCCGTTCCCCGACTCGCAGTGGAAGCTGGTGCCGGGGCTCGCCGACTCCTCCGGCGTCTCGCTGCAGTCGGTCAACTACCCGACCCGCTATCTGCGCCACTACAACTACGCCCTGCGCCTGGACGAGAACGACGGCACGTCGACGTTCGCCGGGGACGCCACCTTCTACCGTACGGCCGGGCTCGCGGACGCCTCCTGGGCGTCGTTCCGCTCGTACAACAACCCGACGCGCTACATACGGCACTCCGACTACGCCCTGCGCATCGACCCCGTCTCGACGGCCACCGAGCGCCAGGACGCCACCTTCCAGGTCGGTTACTGAGCAGCACGGCGGGGTTGTGACGGGCGTCCCGTCACAACCCCGCGCGAGGTGCGTGCCGTCAGTCCAGGCCGGCCGACTTCAGCCAGGCCTTGGCCACGTCGAGCGGGTCCTTGTTCTCCAGCTGGACCTGGGAGTCCAGGTCGAGGAGCGTCTTGGTGTCCAGCTTGGCCGAGACCGCGTTGAGCGCGTCGACGCCCTTCTGGTCCAGGCCGCTCTTGTAGACCAGAGGGGTCACATTGGCGAAGCCGAAGAGGTTCTTCGGGTCCTTCAGGACGACGAAGCCCTCCTTGGTGATGGTCGGGTCGGTGGTGAAGATGTCCGCGGCCTGCACGGTGTTCTTCGTCAGCGCCGCCTGGGTCAGCGGACCGCCCGCGTCCAGCGCCTTGAACGACTTGAACTCCAGGCCGTACTCGGACTCCAGGCCCTTCAGGCCCTGGTGCCGGGTCTGGAACTCGGGCGAGCCGCCGATCACCAGGTCGGGGGCTGCGTCCTTGATGTCGTCGAGGCCGGAGTCGGCGGTGAGCTTGTACTTCTTCGCCGTCTCCGCGTTGATGCTCACGGAGTCCTTGTTCTCGGCCGGCGAGGACTCCAGCAGGGTCAGCTTGGCGTCCAGCTTGCCCTTCACGGCCTCGTTCACGGCGTCGGCCGACTTCTGCTCCGCCTTGGAGTCGAGGTAGGCGAGCAGCGAGCCGTTGTACTCCGGCAGCACGGTGATGGAGCCGTTCTTGAGCAGACCGTAGGTCGTCTCACGGCTGCCGATGTTCGGCTTGTAGGTGACCTTGACGCCCTTGGCCTTGAGGGCCTCGCCGTAGATGTCGGCGAGCAGGATGGACTCGGCGAAGTTGTTGGAGCCGACGACCACGGTGTCGCCGCTCGCCCCGTCCCCGGCCAGCGGGTCGGACTTGTCGTCGGAGGAGGAACATCCCGCCAGCAGCGCCGCCGTGGCGGCGAG
The DNA here is from genome assembly GCF_014655715.1 of Streptomyces lanatus. GTDB lineage: Bacteria > Actinomycetota > Actinomycetes > Streptomycetales > Streptomycetaceae > Streptomyces > Streptomyces lanatus. The sequence continues at coordinate 1,008,388 of NZ_BNBM01000001.1, forward strand.
CGCGACAGCGGCCGCGCCGGGATGGTTCCTGAGGGACCTGCTGCGTGAAGCGGTGGAAGTCACGGTTCCCGTTCCGGATTCAGGGGTTTGGGAGAGCTGGAGAGCTGGGAGAGCCCTTTCACTGATCCAATCCAGCCCGTTCTCGGTCAGTCAAGACCACTCAGGTCACCGATTGGCCTCAAAAAATGGACGGTTGGGGTGCAGACGTGCCGTAACGCATTCTTGACGTACAGTTCCGGTCACGGCGTTCAACGGGCGGTACTGTCCCCCGGACAGAACACATCCGTATTCGGACAACAGCGGTCACGTGGAGGCGACTCGGTGTCCACGAACAAGGGGGGCGCGCCCCGCCCGCGTCGCCTGCGCGGCTTCGCCGACCGCTGGCCCTTCCGGCGCAAGCTCAACCTCCTGGTCCGGGTGCCGCTGGCCGTGGTCGCGGTCCTGCTCGCCTATCTCATCGCCGACCAGACCACGCAGTCGCGCAACGCGGCCGACGCCGCGCAGTTGGTCCGGGAGAGCGCCGAGGTCGCCACCCTCGTCGACCGGCTGGCCGCCGAGCACCAGCAGGCGATCCTGCTGTCCGTACGGCACGAGGCCACCGTGGGCGGCGAGCCCTCGTCGGCCGCCTACCGCACCGCACAGTCCATGGTGAACGTCCAGGTCCAGCGGGTGCGGGACGCCTTCGAGGACCGGCTGCCGGAGACCGAGGCGCAGGCCCTCAAGGGCATCGAGGGCCTGAGCAGCCTGCGGGACACCGTCGAGCAGGGCTATCTGCCGGCCAGCAACATCGACCCCGCCTACACCCACGCCGCGCAGGGCCTGATCGACGGCCTGGCCCTGGACCGCAACCCCGACCTGGCGACCACCTTCACCGGCAGCCTCCTCGACTCGCTGCTGCGCGCGGGCGCCGCCCACAGCTCCTTCGAGACCGGCGTCTTCTCCGCGTCGACCGGTGACTCCAACGCGCTCATCGAGTTCATCGGCGCGATCGGCTCCTACGAGGAGTACACGCACCAGTCCGAACGCTTCGCCCGGTTCGCGACCGAGGCGCAGGCCGCCCAGCTCTCCGGCATCAAGTACACCGCGGCGCAGAGTGTCATCAGCCGCCAGTACGCCGACCTCCAGATCGACCCCGGCTCGGTCCAGGCCGACTCGCCGGCCGAGATCCGCACCTCGCTCGCGACGGCCCTCGACTCCTACGGCGCCTACCGCGACCAGGCCAGGACCCGGCTGGCGATCACCACTTCGCTCATCCACCAGATCGCCGACCAGGCGGACAGCGCCTCCGACACGGCGGCATGGCGCGCGGCCCTCCTGCTGGGGCTCGCGCTGCTCGGCTTCGCCGTCTGGCTGGTCCTCGCCATGCTGGTGCACCGCTCGGTGGTACGTCCCGTGCAGGCCCTCACTGGTGCCGCGCGACAGGTCGCCGATGTCGCCGAGCGGGAGCTGGCACGGGTCGCCGACGACGACGCCGAGGACGACGGTCCGCCGCGGCTGCGTGAGATGCCGGTGACGGCGCGCGACGAGATCGGCGAACTCGCCGAGGCGTTCAACCAGGTGCAGACGACCGCGGCGGCCCTGCTGGAACGGCAGGTGCTGAGCCGGCGCAACGTGGCGGAGATGTTCGGCAACGTGGGCCGAAGGGTCAGCAACCTGACGACGCGCCAGCTGAGCCTGATCGACGCGGTGGAGCGCGGCGAGACCGACCCCGCCCTCCTGGAACGCCTCTACTCCATCGACCACATCGCGGTCCGGCTGCGCCGCAACGCCGACAGCCTGATGCTGCTCGCCGGCATCCACGAGACCAACCTCGACGCCGGGCCCACCTCCCTCACCAACGTCGTACGCGCCGCGCTCGGCCAGATCGAGGGCTACCGGCGTGTGGAGCTGCGCGCGCGGACCGAGGCGATGGTGGAGCCGGAGGTCATCGCCGACCTGACCCTGATGGTGGCCGAACTCCTCGAGAACGCGGTGTCGTTCTCGCCGGACGGCACCCCGGTGGAGGTCGCGGTGTCCGCCTCGGACGACGACGCGGTGATCGTCGTCTCCGACCACGGCCTGGGCATGAGCCCCGAACGCCTCGACGAGGAGAACGCCCGCCTCATCCGCCGCGAACGACTCGACGTCGTACCGACGAAGGTGCTGGGCCTGTTCGTGGTCGGCACGCTGGCGCGCCGCTGGGAGATCACGGTGGCGCTGTCGCGGACGCCGGGTGGTGGGGTGACGGCGGAGGTGACGGTGCCGTCGGCGCTGCTGCTGACGGGGAGCACGACGGGGTCCATGGCAACGGCGGCCCTGGCGGCGGTGGCGGAGCGGGGTGCGGTGACCGGCCCGGTGCCGTCGCGCGCCGTGGAGGGGGATGCCGTACGGCAGCTTCCCCGGCGGGTCTCGCAACACGCGTCCGCGTCCGTGCCGGACGGGGAGCCGTCGGCCCCCAGCGGCCGCCCCCTGCGGCGTCGCGTCCGCGGTGCGACCCTGCGTACGGATGCTTCCGAGCGGCAGGATTCCTCGCGGCGGAGCCCGCGGACTCAGGACGCGGAGGCGGTGCGGGCCGCGCTGGACGAGTTCGAGGCGGCCGTGGAGCAAGCACACCAAGACACCCGAAGCGGCGACGACCAGGACCGGTCCGCCGTACCGTCCCCAACCCCCCACTCGGAAGGAGCGCAGCAGTGAGTACGTCGACAGGTGACACCCCGGCGGACAGCGCGACGCCGGCCGAACTGAAGGCCGCCGCAGCCGACTTCACCTGGCTGCTGAACCGCTTCGCGAAGGAGACGGCCGGCGTCGTGGACGCCATCGCCGTCTCGTCCGACGGTCTGCTCATCGCCGTGTCCGAGCTGCGTGAGCCGGCCGACTCCGAGCGGCTCGCCGCGATCGTCTCCGGCATCACGAGCCTCGCCGCCGGGGCCTCCGGCAACTACGGCCTCGGCGGACTGAACAAGGTCATCATCGACTTGGAGGGCGGCCATGTCCTGGTCTCCGCGATCGGCAGCGGCGCCGTGCTCGGCGTGGTCACCGACAAGGAGGCCAAGCTGGGCAACATCGCCTACGAGATGACCGTGTTCGCCAATCGCGCCGGTGCCGCTCTCAGCCCGCAGCTCGTGCTGGAGCTGAAGAACAGCGTCGGCGCGGCGTCGGGTCGCTGACCCGGGAACGGACGACGCCATGGCGGACGGCACCCCAGCACCGGACCCGGCCGGCTTCGCCTCCGCCGTGCGGCCGTTCCTGCTCACGGCCGGCCGGGTGGCGGACGACGGCGCCGACGGCCATTGGCTGCCGGTGGAGACCCAGGTGGTGGCCACGCCCGAGGGACTCGACGCGCTGGACCGGCTGACCTTCGAGCAGCACGACATCGTCGCCGTGTGCCGGCTGCCGCAGTCCCTCGCGGAGATCGCGGCCCGGCTGCGGCTGCATCTGAACGTGGTGCGGGTCCTCGCCGAGGACCTGCGCGCGGCGGGGCAGCTGACGGTGCATGTGCCCGACTCCGGCGTCGTCCAAGACGCATCCGTCCTGCGCAGGGTCATCGACGGCCTGCGCGCCATCCCCGACGCACGAGGGGTACCGAGTGACAGCGACTGAACCGGCCACCGTACGACCGCCGTTGCCGGTCAAGATGGTGATCTCGGGCGGCTTCGGCGTGGGCAAGACCACCGCCGTCGGCTCGATATCCGAGATCGAGCCGCTGACCACCGAGGCCGCCATCACGGAGGTCGCGGCGGGCGTGGACGACCTCACGCACACCCCGCGCAAGACCACGACGACCGTGGCCATGGACTTCGGCTGCCTCACCATCGACCCGACGCTGAAGCTGTATCTGTTCGGCACGCCCGGCCAGGAGCGGTTCGGGTTCATGTGGGACGACATAGTCGAGGGCGCGGTCGGCGGGCTGGTCATCGTCGACACCCGCCGCCTGGACGACTGCTACGCCGCCGTCGACTACTTCGAGCACAAGGGCATCCCCTTCGCGGTGGCCGCCAACGCCTTCGACGGCCACGTCGAGCACACCCTGGAGGAGATCCGCTGGGCACTCGATGTCACCGAGGGCGTCCCGGTCGTGGTCTTCGACGCCCGCGAGCGCGGCTCGGTACGGGACGCGCTGCTGGTCGTACTGGAACTGGCGCTGGCCCGCACGAGCGCCTGACGGCGGTGCAGGGGGCGAGTCCTCGGCCGCGGCGCCGTCGTGGCTGGTCGCGCCCACGCGGCGGAGCCGCATATAGACACAGTCCCGCGCCCCTGGGGGCGTTGCCCGGCCGCAGCTGGATCCCTCTGGCCCGCTCAGGCCCGCCTTCGCACCCCCGGCGACACCGCGAACCGTCCCGCCGCCCAGAAGATCGCCAGGGTCACCAGGGCCAGCCCGGCGACCAGCGTCGCGCCGCCCACCACCTTCTCGTAGTTGCGCTGGTAGAGCCCATCCACGATGTACCGACCCAGCCCGCCCAGGGCGACGTACGCGGCGATGGTGGCCGTCGAGACGATCTGGATGGCCGCGGAGCGCAGGCCGCTGAGGATCAGGGGGAGCGCCGCCGGGACCTCCACCTGGAAGAGGACTCCGAACTCGCCCATGCCCATGCCACGGGCGGCGTCCACCGGTGAGGGGTCGACGGACTGCATCGCCTCGTAGGTGGTGACGAGGATCGGCGGGACGGCCAGGATCACCAGGGGCGTCATGACGTTGACCATGCCGAAGCCCACCAGCAGGGTCATCAGCACCAGCAGGCCGAAGGTCGGCAGGGCCCGGCCGGCGACGGCGATGAAGGCGAGGGCGTTGCCGCCGCGCCCGTAGTGGCCGGTGACCAGGCCGACCGGCAGCGCGATCAGGGCGGCGATGCCGAGTGCCTGGACGGTGTACTGGATGTGCTCGCCCACGCGCGTGGGGATGCCGTCGTAGCCCTGCCAGTGGGCGCCGTTGCTGAAGAAGTCGCTGATGAAGTGGAAGAGGTTCACCGGACTGCGTCCTCCAGGGCTGCGGCGGCCGGATCCGGCCGGTCGGCCTTCCGCGTCGTGCGACGGCTCGTCCGGCGTGGCATCCAGGGCGTCAGCAGTAGGCGTACGGCGACGAGGGCGCCGTCGGCGAGGATCGCCAGGACGGCCATGGTGAGCACGGCGTTCAGGGCGAGCTCGGGCCGGTTGTAGATGTTCGCGTCGTTGATCATGTTGCCGAGGGCGCCCTGGTTGCCGATGAGGGCGCCGACGCTGACGAGGCTGATGCTGGAGACGGTCGCCACCCGCAGTCCGGCGATGATCGCGGGCACGGCGATCGGCAACTGCACCTGGACGTAGCGGCGTACCGGTCCGAAGCCCATGGCCTTGGCGGCGGCGAGGGTCTCCTGCGGCACCGTGCGCACCCCGTCGACGATCGCCGGGACCAGGACGACGAGGCTGTACACGGTGAGCGGGATCATCACCGTGAGCTCGGTCTGGCCGGTGTAGTCGATGAGCAGGACGAAGAAGGCCAGCGAGGGGACGGCGTACAGCACGGTCGTCACCCACAGCACCGGCGGGTACAGCCAGCGGAACCGCACACACAGCTGGGCCAGCGGCAGCGAGATCACCAGTCCGGCCAGCACCGGCAGCAGGGCCTCGCGCAGATGCAGCCCGATCAGTCCGAACCAGCTGTGCTGGAGGTCGCTGGGGATGTCGAAGAAGCGGTCCCAGTTCATCCGGCGACCTTCATGTCCGCGGGGCCTTCAGGTCGCCCGTCGTCCTCACGGCCCTCGGCGTGTGCGCCGCGGATGGCCTCGGCGATGGTCTGCTGGGAGACGACCCCGGTGACCCGGCCGCCGTCCGCGTCCACCGCCACGGCCCAGCCGGTCGGCGAGAGCACGGCGCAGTCCAGCGCGGCGCGCAGTGAGTCGGTGCCGGGGACGAAGGGCCGCCCGCACGGCAGGAGTTCCTCCGCCTTGATGTCCCCGGCGGTCAGGTCCTGCGGCTCGCTCCAGCCGAGGGGCTTTCCGTCGGGATCCGTGACGAGGAGGTAGGGGGCGTCGGTCGTGTCGTGGGCGGCGATCTGCTCGGCGGTGGCGTCGATCGGCACGACCGGCGCGGTCAGCAGCTCCAGTCCGGCCGCGGGGAAGAACGACAGCCGCCGGATGCCGCGGTCGGCGCCGAGGAAGTCCTCCACGAACGCGTCGGCGGGGTGGGAGAGCAGTTCGGCGGGCGGGGCGAACTGGGCGAGGTGGCCGCCGGTGCGCATCACCGCGACCATCGTGCCGAGCTTGACGGCCTCGTCGATGTCATGGGTGACGAAGACGATGGTCTTGCCCAACTCCTCCTGGATGCGCAGGAGTTCGTCCTGCAGCCCCTTGCGTACCACGGGGTCGACGGCCGAGAACGGCTCGTCCATCAGCAGCACCGGCGGATCCGCCGCGAGCGCCCGCGCCACGCCGACGCGCTGCTGCTGGCCGCCGGAGAGCTGGTACGGGTACCGCTTGGCGAGGGCCCCGTCGAGGCCGACCCGCTCCATCAGCTCCCTCGCCCGGGCCCGCGACTTCTCCTTGCCCCAGCCCAGCATGCGGGGCACGGTGGCGATGTTGTCGAGGATCGTGCGGTGCTGGAAGAGACCGGCGTTCTGGATGACGTATCCCATGGACCGGCGCAGGGTGTTGACCGGCTGCTGCTGGATGTCCACACCGTCGAGGAGGATCGTTCCCTCGCTGGGTTCGACCATCCGGTTGATCATCCGCAGCGTGGTCGTCTTCCCACAGCCCGACGGCCCCACCAGAACGGTGATCGAACGGTCGGGTATCTCCAACGAGAGCCGGTCGACCGCCACCGTGCCGTCCGGGTAGCGCTTGGTGACTGAATCTATCCGTATCAAAACGCCGAATACCCTTCGGGTCTGGCAGAATTCGCCCGCTTTCGACCACGGGCTCCGGGCCGTTGACGCCCGAGTCTAGACGGACTGTGTTGCGGGGCTCCTTCCGGTGTGTGACGCGTCCGACGGCGACTGGAGGCGCAGCGCGGTGAAGGAACGTCCGCCGGCCGTCCACTGCTCGACGGCACACCAGCCGGCGCGTTCGGCGTACCGGAGCAGGGCGGGGGTGCCGAGGCGGGCCCACGGGAAGGTGACGCCGGTGGCGCCGCGGGCATCGGTGACATGAACCCGGACCCGTTCGTCGAGGTCCAGCTCCGGCACGGTCTCGACGACCAACAGGCCACCGGGAGCGAGGAGTTGAGCCATCCGGTCGAGCAGGGCGGCCACATCACCACCGATGCCGACATTGCCGTCGATCAGCAGCACGGTGCCCCAACGGCCCTCGCCGGGCAGCCGTTCGAACACGGAGCGCCGCAGCGCCGGTCCCCCGAGCCGCCGCGTACGGTCCACGGCCACCGCGCTCACATCGACGCCGAGCACCCGCCGCCCCTGCCGCCCCAGCGCCGCCACCAGCCGCCCCGGCCCACAGCCGACATCGAGCACCGCCCCCTCGCACCGCCGCAGCACCTCCAGATCCACCCCGTCGGCCTCCGCACACCACCGCTCCACGTCCAACGGCAACAGCCAGCCATCGGCCCGCCGCAGGAACAGAGGGCCCTGGCCGGTGCGGAGGGCGTGGGAGTAGGGGTCGGCGGACCAGGTGCGATCGCCCTCGGCCGGCCCCGCCTGACGCCCGATCCGCGCCACCGTCCCCTCCCGCAGCCCGCTCACCGCTGAGCCGTCCCGGCGAAACGCGCCAGCACCTTCGCGAAGCGCCCGTCCGGGGCCAAAGCCGCGACCACGTCGGCGTCGTGGGCCGTGTCGACGTCCCGCAGGCATGGCAGGTCCCGGACGCGGAGGTCGGTGAGGCGGGCGCGCTGGGCGGTGCCCGTGTGCGGGGTCGACATGGGGACGCCCCGCAGTCGCGCCGGGTCGGGTTCGGTCAGGCCGAGTGCCCAGAAGCCTCCGTCCTCGGCCGGGCCGAAGTACGCGTCGCACCCGGCCCAGTCCACCGTGAGCAGCTCCGGTGTGACCTGCGGGGTGTCCATCCCGATGAGCAGGGTCGGGCCGTCGCAGTGCGCGAACGCGTCGGCGAGCCGTTCGTCGAGGCCGCCCGCGCACTGCGGTACGACGTCGAAGCCGGCCGGGAGCCAAGGGCCGGGGGTCCCCTCCAGCGCAAGTACACGGCGCCGCGCCGGGGTCCGCGCGACGGCGTCCAGCGTGTCCGCGAGGGACGCCTCGGCGAGCGCGGCGGCCTCCTCGGGAGTGAAGGGCGGGGTCAGTCTGGTCTTCACCCGGCCCGGTCGGGGCTCCTTGGCGATGACGAGGAGCGTGGTCGGTGAGGTCATCGAGGTCACGGGCGGGGCTCCTTCCGCCCGGCGACTGCGGGCTCGGTGTCGGCGCCGTCCGCCGCCAGCACCCGGCTCATGTCCCGTACCGCCTGCCAGGTCCCCCGCCAGGTGCCCGTCACCTTCGACGCGCCGGTGCGCGGGAGGTACGGCACATCGTGCTCGGCGATCCGCCAGCCCGCGTCGGCGGCGCGGACGACCATCTGGAGCGGGTAGCCGCTGCGTCGGTCCGTCAGGCCGAGGGCCAGCAGGGGTGCGCGGCGGGCGGCGCGCAGCGGGCCCAGGTCGTGCAGGCGCAGGCCGGTGCGGTGGCGGAGGAGGCGGGTGACGGCGAGGTTGCCGGCGCGGGCGTGCAGCGGCCATGCGGCGCGGGTGCCGGGCCGGCGTCGGCCGAGGACCAGGTCGGCCTCGCCCGCGGCGATACGCCGCACGAAGGGCACCAGGTCACCCGGGTCGAGCGTGGCGTCGCAGTCGCAGAAGCAGACGATGTCGGCCGTCGCGGCGGTCAGCCCCGTATGGCAGGCGGCGCCGAAGCCGCGCCGCTCCTCATGGACGACGGTCGCCCCCAGCGCCCGGGCGACATCGGCCGAGCCGTCCGTGGAGCCGTTGTCGACCACGAGTGCCCGCCAGCCGGGCGGGACGCGCTCAAGCACCCAGGGCAGTGCCTCGGCCTCGTCGAGACAGGGGAGCACGACGTCGACGGACGCCGTGAGCGGTGCGTTCGTACCTGTGGATGGGGTCGTCACGGTTCTCACCCTACGAGCGAGAAACAGACATATCGGACCGCCGCTCCTTACGAAACAAGGACGTCGTCGCCCGGCGGCCGCACCCGCGCGCGCGAGGTGCGAGGCTGGCGTCATGGAGCAGCAACAGTCGTATCCGCAGGCCGGCGCCCGGGTTCTCGTCGTCGACGACGACCCCACGGTCGCCGAGGTCGTCTCCGGCTATCTGGACCGCGCCGGGTACGTCGTCGATCGTGCCGGGGACGGCCCCGAGGCCCTCGCGCGGGCCGCCGCGCACCGGCCCGACCTCGTCGTGCTCGACCTGATGCTGCCCGGCATGGACGGCCTGGAGGTGTGCCGCCGGATCCGCGGTGACGCGCCCGTGCCGGTCATCATGCTCACCGCGCGCGGCGACGAGGACGACCGCATCCTCGGCCTGGAGGTCGGCGCCGACGACTACGTCACCAAGCCCTTCAGTCCGCGCGAACTCGTGCTGCGCGTCCAGTCGGTGCTGCGCCGCTCCCGCCCCGGCCAGCCGTCGGGCGCCCTCCGCGCGGCCGGGCTCTCGGTCGATCCGGCGGCCCGCCGCGCCCTCAAGGGGGACACCGAACTCGCCCTCACCATCCGGGAGTTCGACCTCCTCACCTTCCTCCTGCGCCACCCGGGCCGGGTCTTCAGCCGTGAGGACCTGATGCGCGAGGTGTGGGGCTGGGACTTCGGTGATCTGTCGACCGTGACCGTCCATGTGCGGCGGCTGCGCGGCAAGGTGGAGGACGATCCGGCCAGGCCGCGGCTGATCCAGACCGTGTGGGGCGTCGGCTACCGCTTCGACGCGGCCGGCGCCGCGACCGCGGAGGTGTGACCGTGCGAGACACCCTCCTCATCGCCCTGTTCGCCTTCCTCGGCGCCGCCGCGGCCGGTGCGCTCGGCGCGTGCGTGCTCCTGCTGATCCGGCGCCGCTCGCTGATCACCCACCTCGCCGTGGTCGCGGGCGTCGGTGTCACCGCGATGCTCGCGGGCACCCTCGCGGTCGCCGAGGCGATGTTCCTGTCCGGGCACGATCTGAGCGTCGTCACGACCGTCGTCGCGATGGCCGCCGTGGTCTCCCTGGCCACCGCCCTGCTGCTGGGCCGCTGGGTCGTCGCCCGCAGCCGCGCCCTCGCGCTGGCCGCCCGCACCTTCGGCGACGACGGCGGCTTCACCTCGCCCGATGGTCCGGCCATCGCGGAACTCGCCGCGCTGAGCCGCGAGTTGGAGGCGACGAGCGCGAAACTCGCCGAGTCCCGTGAGCGGGAACGCGCCCTGGAGACCTCCCGGCGCGAGCTCGTCGCCTGGATCTCGCACGATCTGCGCACCCCGCTGGCCGGGCTGCGCGCGATGGCGGAGGCCCTGGAGGACGGAGTGGCCGCCGAACCCGACCGCTATCTCAGGCAGATCCGGATGGAGGTCGAGCGCCTCAACGGCATGGTCGGCGACCTGTTCGAGCTCTCCCGCATACACGCCGGCACCCTCCGGCTCTCGCTCGCCCGGATGTCCCTGTACGACCTCGTCGGCGACGCCCTGTCGGGCGCGGACGCGCTGGCCCGTGAGCACGGCGTCCGGCTGGTCGGGGCGCGGGTCGAGGGCGTGCCGGTGGAGGTGGACGGCAAGGAGATGAGCCGCGTGCTGGGCAATCTGCTGGTCAACGCCATCCGGCGTACGCCTGCCGACGGCACGGTCGCCATCGCCGCCGAGCGTTCGCCGGAGGGCGTGGTGCTGTCCGTGACGGACGGCTGCGGCGGCATCCCGGAGGAGGATCTGCCGCGTGTCTTCGACACGGGGTGGCGCGGTACGCATGCCCGTACGCCCCCGGCGGGCGCCGGGCTGGGGCTGGCCATCGTGCGGGGCATCGTGGAGGCGCACGAGGGACGGGCCACGGTGCGCAACGTCCCCGGCGGCTGTCGCTTCGAGGTGGTGCTGCCCGCCGCCGCTTCCTGATTGACGGGCAGCACCACCGGTCCGGGAAGGCTACGCCGTACGCATCCCGGCTTCGGCGAACTCCCGCATTCCCGCCTCGAAGCCCACCTCCGCCTTCCAGCCCAGCTCCGTGCGCAGCCGCGCCGAGTCCGCCGTGATGTGCCGTACGTCGCCGAGTCGGTACTGCCCCGTCACGACCGGTTCGGGCCCGCCGTACGCCGCCGCGAGCGCGTGGGCCATCTCGCCGACGGTGTGCGGGTCGCCGCTGCCGGTGTTGTACGCGGTGAGCGCGCCGGCCGCCGGACTCGCCTCCAGCGCCGCCACATTGGCGGCGGCGACATCCCGTACGTGGACGAAGTCCCGCCGCTGGCGCCCGTCCTCGAAGACCCGCGGCGCCTCACCGCGGGCGAGGGCGGAGCGGAAGAAGGAGGCGACCCCGGCGTAGGGGGTGTCGCGGGGCATGCCGGGGCCGTACACGTTGTGGTAGCGCAGCGACACCGCGGTGCCGCCCGTCGCCCGCGCCCACGCCGCCGCGAGGTGTTCCTGGGCGAGCTTGGTCGTCGCGTACACATTGCGCGGGTCGGCCGGGGCGTCCTCCGTGACCAGTCCCGGCGCGAGATCGGCGCCGCACACCGGGCAGGGCGGCTCGAACCGGCCCGCCTCCAGATCGGCGACGGCGCGCGGGCCGGGCCGTACGACGCCGTGCCGCTCGCACTCGTAGCGGCCCTCGCCGTAGACCACCATCGACCCGGCCAGCACCAGCCGCCGTACGCCCGCGTCGGCCATGGCGGTGAGCAGCACGGCCGTACCGAGGTCGTTGCGGGAGACGTACTCCGCGGCGTCGGTGAATCCGGTGCCGAGCCCGACCATCGCGGCCTGGTGGCACACGGCGTCGACGCCGGTCAGGGCACGGCGGACGGCTTCGGGGTCCCGTACGTCCGAGCCGGGGTCGGTACGGATGTCGTACACCACGGGTTCGTGCCCGTGGGCGGTGAGCGCCTCGACGACGTGGGATCCGATGAAACCGGCACCGCCGGTGACCAGTACGCGCATGCGCTCACGCTAGGGCCGCGAGGGGGTGTTCCGGCTGCTCACGGCCCGGCACGTCATGGGTTCGTAAGGGCTCCGACGGCCAGCGGGACCGTCACGGTGAAGACGGTCGCGCCCGGCTCGCTGGTCAGGTCGATCCGGCCGCCGTGGGCCCGGATCAGGGACTGGGCGACCGCCAGGCCGAGGCCGCTGCCGCCGCGGTCGCGGCTGCGGGCCTTGTCGACGCGGTAGAAGCGGTCGAAGACGCGCTCCCGGTCGGCGGGCGGGATGCCGGGGCCGGCGTCGGCGATCCGGACCTGGGCCGTGTCGTTCGCCAGCGACACCGCCACGGAGACCGGGGTGCCGGGCGGTGTGTGCATCGCCGCGTTGGTGAGGAGGTTGTCCAGGACCTGGCGTACGCGCTGGGGATCCAGGCGGAGGCTGAGGGCGCTGGGCCCGGGGGCCACCGTCAGGGGGTGGTCGCCGTGGGTGACCCGGAAGGCGTCCGCGGCCTGCTCGACCAGTTCCACCAGGTCGGCCTCCGCCAGCCGCAGCGGTGTCTCGACCTCGGCGGCGTCGAGACGGGCGAGCAGCAGCAGGTCGTCGAGGAGGAAGCCCATCCGGGCGGCCTCGGCACGGAGGCGGGCCAGGTGCCGGTCCCGCTCCTCCGGGGCGTTGGCGGCGGCGTACTGGAACAGATCGGCATAGCCGCGCACCGACATCAGCGGCGTCCGCAGCTCGTGCGAGGCGTCCGCCACGAAGCGGCGCAGGCGCTGTTCCGCCTCCGCGCGCACCGCGAGGGAGTCGTCGATGTGCTCCAGCATCGTGTTGAACGCGGTGCGCAGCTCCTCCACCTCGGGCCCGCCGCCGCGCGCGTCGTGCCGCACCGGCAGCCGGTCCGAGTCCGTCAGATCGTGCGAGGTGATGTCGCGAGCGGTGTGCGCCATGTCGCTGAGCGGCTTGAGGCCCCGTCGCAGCATGCCCCGCCCGAGCACCACGAGGGCCAGCAGCGCGAGCCCGAAGGTGACGGCCTGGATGGTGATCAGCTGGCCGACGGTGTCCTCGATGTCCGCCATGGGCGCGGCGCTGACCAGCACCACACCCGGCTCGACCTCGCAGGCACGCAGCCGGTACTCGCCCTGGCCCCGCAGCTGCTCGGTGCGCAGCAGTTCCGTGTGCGCGGTGGTCTGCGCCAGGGCCAGGGAGGTGAAGTCGTCGACGTCCTCGGGGAGGTCGCCGGGGTCCTCCGGCCTGCGCAGCGTCGGCTTGCCGTCCGCCACGTCGTACACGGCGTAGTACCAGCTGTAGTACTTCTTGCCGGAGAGGGTGCCGTAGTCCGCTATGGACTTGGACTGGGCGACCTGGCCCTGCGCCAGCGTGGTGTCCAGCTGGGCCGACAGATAGTCGCGCATATACGTCGTCAGGGCCGTGCCGACGACCGCGAACACCACCAGCGACAGCACCCCGAGGCCCAGCGCCAGCCGGGTCCCGAGCCGCATCCCGCGGTACGCCCGCCGCAGCCGCCGGATCACTCGGCGGCCGCCTGCCGGATGACGTACCCGAAACCGCGCACGGTGTGGATCAGCGGAGAGCCGGTGTCGTCGAGCTTGCGGCGCAGCCTGCTGACGACCAGCTCGACGACGTTCGAGCGGCCCCCGAAGCCGTACTCCCACACATGGTCGAGGATCTGCGCCTTGGTGAGCACGGTCGGTGACTTGCGCATCAGATAGCGCAGCACCTCGTACTCGGTCGGCGTGAGCGTGAGCAGTTTCTCGCCGCGGCGGACCTCGCGGGTGTCCTCGTCCATCATCAGGTCGGCCACCCGAAGGACGGAACGCTGGAAGCCTGGTCCCGCGCTGCGCCGCAGCACGGTGCGCAGCCGGGCCATCAGCTCCTCCACGGCGAACGGTTTGACCAGGTAGTCGTCGCCGCCGCGGGTCAGCCCGGCCACCCGGTCGGCGACGCCGTCCCGGGCGGTGAGGAACACCACGGGCACCATCGTCCCGGCGGCGCGCAGCCGGTCCAGGACGCCGAAGCCGTCCACATCGGGCAGCATCAGATCCAGCACCACGATGTCCGGGTGGAACTCGGCGGCCAGCCGCAGCGCCTCCTCGCCGGAGTTCGCGGTGGCCGCCTCCCAGCCCTCGTAGCGGGCGACCGTCGCGACGAGGTCGGCGATGGGCGGGTCGTCGTCCACGACCAGCAGGCGTACTTTCTCCACCCGTTCATAGTGCGGCACGGGGTGCGGAACCTCGGGGCCGGGTGAGGCCCCGCGGCCACTTCGATAACCAGCTGATAGATCTACGACAGCTTTCCGACAGCTCCGGCCGGTCAAGCTCGATATCCACAGACGAGATCAAGGAGCTGTCGCACGTGACGACGACCGTCCAATCGCCCCCAGCGCCCCCCACGGCGATACGCCCCAGGGTGGTCGCCCGCACGGGTCTGTACGCCGTGCTGGCCGCGAACGTGGCCGCGGTGCTCTACTTCTTCTCCGCCGCCGGCTTCGCCTCGAACGCGCTCATCGTGCTCGGCCGCCTCACCGGCCTGACCGGCGCCCTGCTGATGGCCTTCCAGCTGGTGCTGGTGGCCCGGCTGCCCTGGCTGGACCGCCGGATCGGCATGGACCGGCTGACGTCCTGGCACCGCTGGACCGGCTTCAGCGTCCTGTGGGCCCTGCTCGCCCACGCCGTCTTCATCACCTTCGGCTACGCCCAGTCGTCGTCGCTCGACCCGGTGAACCAGATCATCGACCTCGCCGAGACGGTCGAGGGCGTGCTGCGCGCGGTGGTGGCATTCGGCATCATCATCGTGATCGGCGTGGTGTCGGCCCGCTTCGCCCGGCGCAGGCTGGCGTACGAGACCTGGCACTTCATCCACCTGTACACCTACGTCGCGGTGGTCCTGGCGTTCACGCACCAGGTCGCGGTGGGTACGTCCTTCACGTCGTCGTCGGCGGCCACGGCGTACTGGTACGGCGTATGGGGCGTCGCGCTCGGCTCGGTGTTCGTCGGCCGGCTGGTCCTCCCCCTCTGGCGGAACTGGCGCCACCAGTTCCGGGTCTCGGCGGTGGTCCCCGAGTCCCACAACGTCGTCTCGATCTACATCACCGGCCGTGACCTGGACAAGCTGCCCGCACGCGCCGGCCAGTTCTTCCTGTGGCGGTTCCTGACGAAGGACCGCTGGTGGCAGGCCAACCCGTTCTCCCTGTCGGCGGCGCCCGACGGCACCCAGCTGCGGCTGACGGCCAAGGCGGCCGGCGAAGGCTCGGCGGCCCTCCGCCATATGAAGGTCGGCACGCGCGTCTTCGCCGAGGGCCCCTACGGCGCGTTCACCGCGATGCACCGCACACGGCCCGAGGCGGTGCTCATCGCGGGTGGCGTCGGCGTCACCCCGATCCGCGCCCTGCTGGAAGAACTGCACGGCCACGCGGTCGTGATCTACCGGGTCGCCTCGGACCAGGACGCGGTCCTGTACGGCGAACTGGCCGAGCTCGCGCAGATGAAGGGCGCCGAGCTGCACCTGGTGTCCGGCCCGGTCGTCCCGGACAAGCTGGCCCCGGCGGAGCTGTCCCGGCTGGTGCCGGACATCACCGACCGCGATGTCTTCCTCTGCGGCCCGCCGCCGATGATGAACGCGGTGATCGGCAACCTGCGTGAGCTGGGCGTGCCCAAGGAGCAGGTCCACTTCGAGCGCTTCAGCCTGGCCGGCTGAGCCGGCTGCCAACGACAAGGAAGACATCGTGAAGCGTGCAATACCCGTCCTGGTCCTGAGCGTGGCGGGCCTGGTCCCGGTCTGGCTCTACGAGCCGTCCCTCGGCACCGCGGCCGCGGAGACGGCGGCACCGGCTTCGACGCCCTCGGCGTCATCCGGTTCGAGCGGGACGGTCGTGAAGGGCTCGACCCTGCAGACGGAGAAGGGCCCCGTGCAGGTCGAGGTGACCTTCCAGGGCACCAAGATCGCATCGGTACGGATGCTGCAGCAGCCGAACCACCCCCAGACCACGGCGGCCGTACCGAAGCTGATCTCGGAAACCCTGGAGGCCCAGAGCGCGGACATCGACACGGTGTCCGGCGCCACGATCACGAGCGACGGCTACCGGGAATCGTTGCAGGCGGCGATCGACGAGAACGCGAAGTCAGCCGCTGCTTCCCCCTCGGGGGCCGCCTCCCAGACGGTCGACGGCCCGACGGTGAACACCGACAAGGGCCCCGTGCAGGTCCAGGTGACCTTCGAGAGCGACAAGATCTCGGCCGTGAAGATGCTCCAGCAGCCGAACCACCCCCAGACCACGGCGGCGGTCCCGCAGCTGATCGCCGAGACCCTGGAGGCCCAGAGCGCGGACATCGACACGGTGTCGGGCGCGACGATCACCAGCGACGGCTACCGGGAATCGTTGCAGGCCGCCATCGACGCGAAGGGCTGATCATGCACCGGGTCGAGCATGTCATGGGGTTCCCGGTCTCGCTCCGGGTCGACGACGAGCACGTGGGCGCGGACGTGGCGGACGCCGTGTTCGCGTGGCTGCGTGAGGTCGACGCCCGGTTCAGCCCGTTCAAGGCGGACAGCGAGGTCTGCCGGCTGGACCGGGGTGAGATCGCGCGGCACGCGGTCAGCGCGGACCTCGCCGAAGTGCTCGACCTGTGCGAGGAGTACCGGGTCGCCACCGGCGGCGCCTTCGACGTACGGCTGCCCGGGCGCGGGCTGGATCCCTGCGCGGTGGTGAAGGGCTGGTCCGTGCAGCGCGCGGCGGAGCTGCTGCGGGCGGCGGGCGCGGTGCGCTTCGTCCTCAACGCCGGTGGTGACGTGGTCGCGGGCGGCGGGCCCTGGCGGGTGGGGGTACGGCATCCCGAGCATGCCGACAAGCTGTGCACCGTGGCGGAGCTGACGGACGGCGCGATCGCGACGTCCGCCCGCTACGAGCGCGGCGACCACATCATCGACGGCCGCACGGGGCGCCCGGCGACGGGCCTGCTCTCGTTGAGCGTCGTGGCGTCCTCCCTGACCGTCGCGGACACGGTGGCGACCGCCGCGTTCGCGATGGGCGCGGAGGGCGTGGACTGGGCGGCGGCACGGGAGGGCTGCGAGGTGTTCGCGGTGGACACCGGGCGACGGGTGTTCCGTACGGAGGGCTTTCCGGTGGCTTCGGCGGAGGCGCGGGCGGCGTGACCGTCAGCCCGTGACACCGGCCGGCGGAGCGATGGTCCCCTCGAACACGCCTCGGTTCTCCTCGCTGACCTCCTGGCTGTAGGTGATGCGTTGCCCCTGGTAGGGGATGAGGAAGCCGAAGGTGAAGCGGTGGGAGGTGACGCGGAAGGTGGTGGCGTCCAGGACCAGGACCTCCTCCAGCCGGTTCAGCATGATGTCGCGCTCGCTCGCGCCGATTCCCGCGTCGCGCAGCTGGTCCAAGGTCGGCCGGAATTCGCGGGCCGCCTTCGCGAGGGCGGGTTCGTGCCGGCTGTCGGACAGTCGGGCGGAGGGGATGCGGAGACGGAGTTCGACGTGGCCTTCCGCCGTGCTGACGGTGACCTCGTTGCCGTATGCCCGGAAGGCGTCCAGCGCGGCGAGGGGGTCTTCCACCTTGTTCGCGAACTCGGGGTCGCTGAGGGGCCCGTGCTCCCAGCCGGCCGTGCCCTTCTTAACGTAGGCCGTGCCCTCGGCGACGTAGATCTCCTCGGGCTTGCGCACGCCCTTGCTGACGGTGGCGCCGGTGGAGTGCAGGGCCCATGCCTCGCCGGTGGTGCGGCGGACGGTGGCCGTGTAGGTCGCGGCGTTCTCCTGGCCTTGGAGGACCAGGCCCTCGCGGCCCCGCACGGTGAACGTCCAGCCCTTCCGCCCGGCCATCGCCTCCTCGGCGCGGGCGAGGAAGTCGGCGGCGGTGCGGGGCACGGGGGAAGCGGTGGTGGGCTGTGCGGACCCGGCGGGCTTCCCCTGGTCCGTGGAGTCCGCACAGCCGGTCAACGCGGCGGCGAGGAGCAGCACCTGCACGGCATGGGTCCTTCTCACGCGACGGCTCTCCTCGCCCGACCGTGCAGGGTCAGATAGAAGGTCTGGAGGGATTCCCCGGGGCCGCCGAGTTCGAAGCGGTTGCGGACCTTGCCGAGCGGGTTCCAGACCCGGCCGTCCGGCATCCGTACGCCGACCGGCTGGCCGAAGTACTCGCGCTGGGCGGAGTCGAAGTCCACCCATATCGCGCCCGCGCGCCGCACGAGCACCTCACCGACGTAGGCGCCGAGCCCGAACAGCGGATCCCGCACCCGCTCGCCCTCCGCCCCGCCCTTGCGCAGTCCGTCGATCAAGAAGTCCACGACCCGCAGGCTGGCCACGGAGTAGTCCAGCGGCAGTCGGTTGCGGGCGGTGACGCGCGCGACGAATTGCGCGGCGCACGACCGCATCTCACTGGCACACGGGACACGCTCGTCCGTACGGCTCATGGGACCCCACCCCTTCGTTTCCGTCCCCTACGAACGATCAAGCGGATGCCGCGTCAGGAACATCACGGGTGTGAGGCGTGTCGATTCACACACGGACAAGTCGCCTCGGGCGTACAACCTTTTGGATCTTCGGACGTCGACGGACACGCGTCCGTTTTGCCCCCTCCCGAGCCATTCGCACGGCAGGTCGATTCCCGTCCGTCCGCCGTGCTAGCTTGCGGCGCCTTTTGCCGGGCCGTTCCGCGTCGACCCCCGCGCGTCCGCGTCGAACGGCCTTCCTCGCCATGCCTGTTGGAGGTGCTCCGTGGCCGCACGCCACAAGCCGAACCGAAGACGACCACTCGTACGCGGCGGCCTTGCCGCAGGGCTGGCCCTCGCGGCCGCCGGCGGAACCCTGCCCTTTCTCCTGTCCGATGCGCATGCCGAGACCCCCTCGCTGACCGTCCCCGCCCCGGACCGCTTCCAGCCGGTCGCGAACCCCGTGTACGGCGCGGGGCCCGGCGGCGTCGTGGAGCGCGCGGAGGTCAAGGACCAGAGCGCGCTGGGCTACTACCGCTGGACACCGGACGGCGGTGCCCCGGTCGACCTGCCCGCCTCGTCCCCGTCCGACGACATCAACTCGATCGACGGAGGGGGCGGCAGCCATGTCTCCGTCACCAGCGGGGACGTCGTGGCGATCTACGACTTCCCGAACCGGGTGCGGCTCATGGACATGAAGTCCGGCACGACCACCCAGTACACGCTGCCCGACGGCCACTTCTACCGCGGTGTCTTCGGCTCGGCCGTACTCACCGCCACCCGGGACGCGAACGGCGACAAGAATGTCCTGCATGTGCTGCGCATGGCGGACGGGCAGCTCACCGACACCCTCGTCACCGGGCTGAACGGCTGGGTCGCGGAGGACGGCATGACGCTCGGCGGCGACGACCGTTCGGTGGCGATCTGGTACGCGCACCCGGACGGCACCCGCGGTGTCGGCCTGCTGGACCTGGCGACGGCCGAGGTCACCCCGGTGTTCCAGGGCGCCACCGGCGCAAACGCCCAGGTCGAGTTCTCCGACGCGTACGTCGCCTGGTACTCGCCCGACGGCGGCAACACCACGGCCCGCGTACTGCCTCGCGCCACCCCGGAGGCGGCGGAGACCAGGCTCGAACTCGGCCCGGACGACGCGGGCACCCCGCAGCTCGGACTCGTCGGCGACTGGCTGCTGACGACGCGTCAATTGACGCCGGGGGCAGGTGACTTCCTGGTCCGCGAGGGCGCCCCGCTCACCGCCCTGCCGATCGCCGGGGGCGAGCCCAGGACGCTGCTGGAGCACGCCGGTCGGCGGATGGCGCAGGTCCCGGGCGGCGGCGTGGCCGTCACCGGCGGCGCCTCATCCGGGGACTGGGCGGTGCGCCGGGTCTCCGTAGGCGATGACGGGGCGCCGGTGCTGCGTACGGTGCGCGAGGTGGCCCCCAAGGAGGGCAGGCTCACGCGGCTGTCGCTCACGGCCGGGCACCTGGTGACGGCCGAGTCCGACACCACGTACCTGCCCGCGCTGTTCCACCGGCGGATCACCCTCGGTGCCACCCCGTCAGTCGGCGACCGGTCGCTGCTCGCACGGCCGGACGCGCGGACCACCGGCGAGGCGGCACAGCGCGTGTACGACTCCCGGCAGCCGGTCGGCACCGGTGACGGCCGTACCGTCGTCGCCACGACCGACGCGGACGGCGCCCAGGTGCTCGTGGTGCTGGCGGTGGACGGCACGAGGACCGTCGTACCCGCCGTGGACCCGCAGAGCGGGGAGAAGATGCCGACCGGCTCCGACCACGTCTCGGCCGTGCGCTCGGCCTCCGGCCGCTACGTGGTGTTCGGCGACAGCGGACGCGGCCTGGAGGACCGTCAGTACGTCGTCGACCTCGACGCGTCCGGCGGGCCGAAGGTGGTCCGGGTCCGCCAGGGCCAGGGCGGGCTCGCGGTGTGGGGCACCACGCTCTGGATGCCCAGCGACTCGGACGACGGCACGCTCCAGGCCGTCGACCTCAAGACCGGTGCGACGACGGCCACGGACCCGATCACCGACAACGGCTGTCTGCCGCAGCAGCTCCAGACCTCCGGGCCCTGGGTGTACTGGGACTGCTACCCCTCGGGGTCGGTCAGCTCCGGACACGGCGTCTACAACACCCAGACCCGGCAGTCGTCCTGGGCGCCGCGCGGCACCCTCGGCGACGGCTATGTGGTGGCGTACGACGGGGACCGCGGCAGGCTCGACCTGACCCCGATCGGCGACGCTCCACGCACCATCGAGGCCTTCACCTCCCAGTACGCGTACCCGATCGTCGAGGCCGACCGCTTCGGCGGCGCGGTCGCCTACGCCAAGGAGAAGAGCGCCCAGATCACCGTCGTCGACTCGGGCGTCGCCACCTCCCCGGTGGCCGGGATCGAGTCGCGGGTCGATGGGTCAGTGGACCTCGGCTCCGCCACCGACGCCGTGTGGGACGCGCACTGGCAGCTGTCCAAACCCGTCGTCGACGCCCAGATGACGGTCCGCAACAAGACCGGGCGCACGGTGTTCGAGGGCTCGGCCGAGGAGTACGCCGCCGCCGTCTCGCTCACCTGGGACGGCCGCACCGACGACGGCCGGTACGTCAACGACGGCACCTACACCTGGGAGCTCACCGGCACACCGGCGGACGGCAGCGGGGCCGATCTCACGGTCACGGGAACGGTGGCGTTCAGCGGCAGCCATGTTCACTGAACGTCACAGGTCTCGCCCATCGACTGAGCGCGTACGCGGCGCCGGAGTGCCCGGCGACCCACCCCCGGATCGCCGTCGGCCGACCAGGAACACCACGGCCGAGCCCCCGAAGAGCACGGCCGTGATCAGCAGCCAGCGGGCCAGGAAGCCGTCCGTGGACAGGCCGGTGCCACTGGAGTAGCGGTCCGCGACGCGGCCGGTGATCAGGGGGTACCAGACCAGCAGGAGGAGCAGGGACAGGGCGGCGGGGACGCGGACGTACGAGACATGCGGACGGCAGCCTCGTACGAGCGCCCGATCCGCCGCCCCGTACACCGGCACCAGGACGAGGTCGTGCACGATCGCCGCGCCCACGAACCACAGCGCGATCTGGAACCAGTCCCCCTCCAGCAGCCGCACACCCGCATACCCGGCGAGCGCGAACGAGCAGAGGAGGAGCAGGATCTGGAGCGGACTGCCTACGGGGATCAACCAGGGTCGTCGTCGCATCACAGGTCTCCGAACGTCATCCGCGCCACCCACTTGGTGTTCAGCACACCGGGCGCGGCGGGCACGATGATCCGCGCCGGGTAGCCGTGGTCGGGGGTGAGGTCCTCGCCGTTGACGAACAGGGCGAGCAGGGAGTGGGAGTCGGCGACCTGGTTGGCGCGCAGGGCGGCACGGCGGAAGGCGCCGCGTCGTTGGAGGGACTCCACGAGGACGTCGGGCGGGTCCCCGTCATAGCCGACCAGCGCGGCCAGGTCCCGCAGCCGTACCCCTCGCCACCACTGGTCGGACGTCGACCAGCCCTCCACGCAGGCGATGGGCAGCGCGGCGCTGTGCAGCGGCATGGCGAGCAGGTCGGTGCGGCTGAGGCGGACCGTACGGCCGTTCCGGCCCTCGACCACCAGTCGCCACGCCTCCTCGTCCGTCTCGGCCGCGCGGATCCCGGCGTACGCGGCCGTCTTGTTGATCTGGAAGCCGCCGGGCCCGCTGCCCGGTTCGGCGCCGCCGTGCGGGGCGAGGAGGGCGGTGCGGCGCAGGGGGCCGTCGAAGTTCTGCCCGACGGTCGTGGCGAACAGCAGGAGCGAGCCGCCGCCCACGAACCACAGGGCGCCGCGTCGGGAGACGGTCGGCTCGGCGGGGTCCGGCGGGACCAAGTCGTTCTTCTCTTCCCGCAGTTGACGCAGATTGCGCCAGGCCATCGGCATCTTCAGCACCGCGTGCGCGATGAACGCGGCGATGAACACCCACGCCCCGTAGAAGTGCAGGGTGTAGAAGGAGCCGGGGAAGATGTAGTCGAGCTGGATGTTGAGCACGCCCGTCACGAACTCGAACAGCGCGCCGCCGACCAGGAGCAGGAGCGAGATCCGCTCCAGGGCGTGTGCGAGCGAGCGTGCCGGGGGCAGTGTGAAGAGCCTCGGTACGACCGACCACAGCTTGGCCAGGAGCACCGGGATCAGGGTGATGCCGAGGGTGACGTGGATGCCCTGGTTGAGGCGGTACAGCCAGTGCGGGTCGGTCGGCCAGGAGAAGAGATAGAAGCCGAGGATGCCCTTGTCCGGGGTCTTGTCGTTCACCGGCGCGAGGTTCGGGTTGTAGGCGGCGTAGGACACCAGCCCGGTCACGAACAGCACCGTGATCCCGCCGAGCAGGACGACGCCCAGTACTGAGGTCAGCCAGGGGCCGCGCAGCGGGCTGCGCCAGAAGGAGGGGGAGAAGGGAGACCGTGCCATGGGCCGACCGTAGGCCGGGGAGGGGCCGAAAAGGCCGTCGCGAACCATGACGAATCTCTGACGTCAGCGCCCGTCACGCGTCCGGCGGACCTCGGGCGTCCTAGCGTCGGGGGCGTGATCCACGATCTCCAGCCAGAGTCCGAGGCCCGCCGGGACCTCTACGCCGCCACGGCCGCCGTACTGCTCTTCGTCGCCGCCGCCGTCCTCGGCACCCTCATCGAGGACCGCGACGGCACCCTCTTCGTCAACTGGCCGCCCCTGCTGGCCTCTTGGGGCCCGCACATCGGCCCGGGCACCCCGGCCGCCATCACGGTCGCGGTCACGGTCGTGGTGTACGGCCCCGCGCTGGCCGCCCGCCTGCCCTGGCGGCGGCTGCTGGCCTGCGTCTGGCTGGTCGGCATGGCATGGACCTGGTCGCTCGCGCTGATCGACGGCTGGGAGCGCGGCATCGCCCGCCGGCTGACGACACGGTACGAATACCTCCAGGTCATCGACCGCTTCCACGACATCCCCCAGACCCTGCGGCACTTCACCGAGCACATCGTGGTCGGCGCCTCCCCCGAGCAATGGCCCGCGCACATCGCCGGGCATCCCCCGGCGGCCACCCTCACCTTCGTCTACCTGGACCGCGTCGGACTGGGCGGCGGTGCGTGGGCCGGCGTCTGGTGCATCACGGTCGGCGCGACCGCCGCCCTCGCGATCCTCGTCACCGTCCGCACCCTCGCCGACGAGAAGCTCGCCCGACGGGCCGCGCCGTTCCTGGTGCTGGCGCCGGCCGCCGTGTGGATGGGCACCTCCGCCGACGGCTACTTCGCGGCGGTCGCGACCTGGGCGGTGGCGTTGCTCGCACTCGCGGTGACGGGGCATCGGCCACGCTGGACCGGCCTCGCCTCCGGCCTGCTGTTCGGCCTCACCGTCTATCTGTCGTACGGCCTGACGCTGTACGTCGTGATCGCCGCGGCCGTGCTGGTGCTGGGCTCCGAGCGCGTCCGGCCCCTCCCCTTCGCGCTGGCCGGGTTCGTGGTCGTGCCGATCGTGTTCACGGCGTTCGGCTTCTACTGGTGGGAGGCCTATGACCTCCTCGTCACCCGCTACAACCAGGGCGCCGGCGGCACTCGCCCGCAGGCCTACTGGGTGTGGGCGAACCTCGCCTGTCAGGTGCTGGTGGTGGGACTGGCGACGGCGGCGGGGCTACGGCGGACGGGGGCCGTGCTGCTCCGCCGGGACCGTACGCCCGCGTTCCGGCTCGGGATCCTCGTGCTCGCCGCGCTGGTGGCGATGCTCGTCGCCGATCTCTCCGGGATGAGCAAGGCGGAGACGGAGCGGATCTGGCTGCCGTTCGCGCTGTGGCTGCTGACCGCCTGTGCGTTCCTGACGAGGCCGCGGGCATGGCTCGCGGCTCAGGCGGTGCTCGCGCTGCTCGTCAATCACCTGGTGCTGACCGGCTGGTGAACACAGAGACATGGGAGATAAGGTTAGGCTTGCCTAAGTCGAAGCGAGATGTATTCGAAAGGTTCCCATGTCTGCTGCCTCCTGCCCTGAGCCGACGCCCGCCGAGCGTGCCCGCTCGGTGCTGGCGGCGGCCGACTCGCTGACCGTCACCAGCCAGGGGCATCGCATCGAGCTGATCGGCCTGCACACCGTCGATGCCGCCGCACGGCTCCTCCTGCACAATCCGCCGGACGGTCATCTGGCCGCAGAGCTGGCCGTCGCGCCGCAGGGCGATCTGGCCACCCTGGTCGAGTTCACCGACATCGCCCCCGTCGCCGTACGCGAACGGGTGCGCGCCCGGCTGACACTCGGCGGCTGGCTCACGGCCCTCGGCCCGAAGACCCTGGTGTTCCACCCGGCCCGGGCCGTGCTCACGGAGGGCGGCCTGGCGACCGTCATCGGCCTGGACGAACTCACCCTCGCCTCCCCCGACCTCCTGGCCACCCATGAGGCGGAGATGCTGGCCCGGCTCGACGCGGCCCACGCCGACACCGTGGCCCCGCTCGCCCGGCTGCTGCCCGCAGGGGAGCAGCTGGGCGCCGCCGTCGTACGGCCGTTGCGGCTCGACCGGCACGGACTGGTGCTCCGCTCGGAGGCACCGCACGCCCACCACGACACCCGGCTGCCCTTCGACACCCCGGCCACGCACCCGGGAGAGGCGATCCGTCAGATCCACGTCCTGCTCGCCCGGGCCACCGCCCGCCCCCGCCGCCGACGTCTGCCGACCAGGTCGTAGCCGAGGGCGCGCCCCCATAGCCGCCGACCTCCGGGCCACTCGCCGAGGCCTTCCCGTCTCCTCAGCGAAGGCGCCCGGAGGTCGGCTCAGCCATGGATCCCTCCGGCCTGGAGCCGCCGTGTCGTCCGCATGAGGTCGACGGTGAAGGGATGTTGAGGGGCCGTCAGGATGCGTTCCGCCGAGCCCTGTTCGACCACCTTCCCCGCGTCCAGTACGGCGATGCGATGGGCCAGACGTGCCGTGTCCAGGTCGTGGGTGATCAGGACGAGGGACAGGCCGTCGCCCTCACCCACCAGCCCCGCGAGGAGGTCGAGGATGCCGCGCCGGGTCACCGTGTCCAGGCCGGAGGTGACCTCGTCGCAGATCAGCACCCGGGGGCGGGCGAGCAGGGCGCGGGCCAGGGCGGCGCCCTGGAGTTCGCCGCCGGAGAGTTCGCCGGGGCGGCGACGGGCCAGGTCCATGGACACGCCGAGGCGCTTCAGGGTGGCCGCCGCCTCGTCCGTCGCCGCCTCCTCGTCGACGCCGCGCAGCCGCACCGCCGTACGGGCCACCTGGTGCAGTACGGGCCGGTGCTCGTCGAAGGCGGCGCGGGCGTCCTGG
Source organism: Streptomyces lanatus (assembly GCF_014655715.1). Taxonomy (GTDB): domain Bacteria; phylum Actinomycetota; class Actinomycetes; order Streptomycetales; family Streptomycetaceae; genus Streptomyces; species Streptomyces lanatus. The sequence goes on from NZ_BNBM01000001.1 coordinate 1,034,073, forward strand.
AAGACGTACTGCACGGCGGCGAGTTGGGCGCGGTCGCGGTGGCGCAGACTGCGGGGCAGTGGCCTGCCATCGAGCTGGATCTCGCCGTCGTGGCCGCTGTGCAGGCCCGCCAGGCAGCGGGCGAGGGTGGTCTTCCCGCTGCCGGAACGGCCGACCACGGCCAGGCATTCGCCGGAGTTGAGGACGAGGCGCGGGGCGGTGAGGACTACGGTCCGGCGATCGTGCACGGCGGTCAAGTCCCGTACGGCCAGGACTGGTCGGGCCTCCTCAGTGATCGGCTCCTCCCTCGGGACCACGTACCGCTCCTCCAGCAGGCGCCGGGTCCATTTGTGCCGGGGCGCCGCCCACAGCCGTTCCACCGGGCCCGACTCCACGACCCGGCCGGCGCGCATGACGAGCACCTCGTCGGCGAGGGCGCGCACCACGTCGAGGTCGTGGCTGAGCAGGACGACCGCGATGCCGCGTGCCGCGAGGGCGGCCAGCTGTTCGACGATACGGGCCTTGGTCAACGCGTCCTGACCGGTGGTGGGTTCGTCGGCGACGATGACCCGGGCGCCGAGCAGCAGGGCCTGGGCGAGGACGACGCGCTGCTGCTGGCCGCCGGAGAGCTGGTGCGGATGGCGGCGCAACAGGACTTCGGCGTCCGGGAGTTGGGCGTCCGTGAGGGCGCGCAGGAACAGAGCACGGGCCGCCTCGCGGCGTTGCGCGCGCGGCAGGTGGCGGACCTGGGGGCGGGCGATGTCGTCGAGGAGGGCGCGGACACGGCGGGCGGGGTTGAGGACGGCGGCGGGGTGCTGGGGGACGTAGCCCACCGGGCCGTCGGCCGGGCGTCGGCGTACCTCGCCAGTGACGCGGGCGCCCGGCGGATACTCCCCCAGCAGCGCGAGGCCGGTGGTGGTCTTCCCGCTGCCGGAGGCGCCGACCAGGGCGGTCACCTTGCCGGGCAGCACTCGCAGGTTCACTCCGTCCACGATCGCACGGCCGTCGATCTCGACGCGCAGCTCGTGAATCTCGGCGACGGGGTCGGCCACGTTGTCATGACTCACGGACGCAGGCCTTTCTTGTCCCGGGTGACGGGGCTCATGGACGGCGGCCTCTTTTCGCCGGGGCGGCAGCGCCCCCTTGGGGGCGCGGGGCTGTATCGATATGCGGCTCCGCCGCGGGGCGCGACAAGCCACGACCCGCGGCCGCCCGACGGCCCATCCCGGCACTCCCCGCGGATCGAAACGCGGCGTCGAAGAGCAGGTTGGTGCCCATCGTCAGCGCCACGATCAGCAGTGCGGGCACCACCACGGCCCAGGGCTGCACCAGCAGGCCGGTGCGGTTGCGGTCGACCATGACCGCCCAGTCGGCGGCGTCCGGCGCGACCCCGACGCCGAGGAACGCGGCCGTCGACACCAGGTACAGCACACCGGTCAGCCGGATCCCGGCGTCGGCGGCAAGGATGCGCAGCGTCGACCGGCCGACGTAGCCGACGGCGATCCGCCACCAGGTCTCACCCTGCATGCGCAGCGCCTCGACGGCGGGACGCGCGGCCGCCTCCCCCGCCGCCGCGCGCACGATCCGGGCGGCGTCGGGCACGTTCACCAGCGCCACGAGCAGCGCGAGCCCGATGGCGCCCGGCGTCAGCACCGAGGCCACGAGCAGGATCAGCAGCAGCGACGGCACGGCGAGCAGCACGTCCAGCGGCCGCATCAGCAGATCCTCCAGCGGACGCAGCCGGGTCAGCGCGCTCATCAGCCCGACCGGGACGGCGACGAGATAGGCGAGCCCGGTCGCGGCCAGGGCGGTGACCACGACGGTACGGCCGCCCAGCAGGATCTGCCGCCACACGTCGCGGCCCACGAAGTCGGTGCCGAGCCAGTGGCCGTCGCTCGTGGTGAAGGAGATGGCCCGGGGGCCCGGGTCGCCCGCGAACAGCGGCCCGAGGAGGGCGAGTGCGAGGGGGACGGCGACGACGGCGAGGCCGAGCGCGAAACGGCGACGTGTCATGCGGCCACCCCCGCACGGGGATTCAGCCGGTGGGCCACCAGGTCGGCACCCAGGTTGACCACGACCGTCAGCACCCCGAACACCACGGCCAGTCCCTGCACCACCGGTACGTCCCGCTCGGCCACGGCATTGAGGAGCACCGTCCCCAGCCCCGGGATCACGAAGAGTGCCTCCACCACGATCACTCCGCACAGCAACCAGTCGACGGTACGGGCGAGTTGCTGGACGGCCGGGGCGAGCGCGTTCGGCAGGGCGTGGGTGTAGCGGACACGGGCGCCGGGGACGCCGTAGCGGCGGGCGTGGGCGGTGTAGGGCGCGGCGAGGGCGTCGACCATGCCGGCCCGGACCAGGCGGGACAGGGAGCAGACCGGGCGGGCCAGCAGGACCAGGACGGGGAGGACGAGTGCGGCCGGGTGGGCGAGGAGGTCGGTGCCGTAGCCGACGGCCGTGGGGGGCAGCCACGCCAGTTTCAGGGCGAGGACCGTCACCAGGAGCACGCCGAGGGCGAACTCTGGTACCGCGTACACGGCCAGCGTGACCGAGCTGATCAGTCGGTCGACCGGGCCGCCCTCGTGGCGGGCGGCGAGTACGCCGAGGCCGAAGCCGAGCGGGGTGAGCAGCGTGAGGGTGAGCACGGCCAGGATCAGGGTCGGTCCGAAGGCGTCGGCGATGTACTGGGTGACGGGGCGGCCGGAGGTGAGGGAGGTGCCGAGGTCGCCGTGGAGCAGGCCTGTCGCCCAGTCGGTCAGCCGTTCGTATGCCGGTCTGTCCAGGTGCATCGCCTCACGGATCGCGGCGATACGGGCCGGGTCCGGCTGGTCGCCGGCCAGGGCGACGGCGGCGTCGCCGGGGAGTGCTTCGGTGAGGGCGAAGATCAGCAGGACGACGGCGATTGTCTGCCCGGCGCCCAGGAGCAGGCGCCGGGCGACAAAAGTCCTCACGCCAGCCACACCTTGTCGAAGCGCGCCCAGTCCAGGGTGTTGGCCGGGGCCTTCGACTCGACTCCCCGCACCGTCCTGGACGTTCCGATGATCCAGTCCGCGAAACCCCACACCAGAAAGCCGCCCTCGGCGTACAGACGGCGCTGCATGCGCTGGTACACCGCGGCCCGTTCCGTCTTGTCCCGGGTCGACTGGGCCTGCTGATAGAGGGCGTCGAAGTCCTTGTGGTGCCACTTGGTGGCGTTGGTGGTGGAGTCGGTGAGCAGGCGCTGGGAGAGGTGGGCCTCGATGGGCATGGCACCGGAGCGGTAGCAGCACAGGGCGCCGGTGTCGAGGATGTCGCTCCAGTAGGAGTCCTTGCTGCCCATCTTCACGTCGATCGTGACGCCCGCCTTCGCCGCCTGGTCACGGAAGATGCCGGCGGCCTCGGTGAACCCGGCGGCCACGGCCGAGGTGTCCAGGGTGACCTTCAGCTTCTCGGCGCCGGCCTGCTTGAGCAGGGCGCGGGCCTTGTCGAGATCCTGGGTGCGCTGCGGGAGATCGGCGGCGTAGTACTCGTAGCCCTTGCCGAACAGGTCGTTGCCGACCTCGCCCGCGCCGGACAGTGCGCCGTCGACGAGTTCCTGCCGGTCGGCGATCAGGAAGAACGCCTCGCGGACCCGCTTGTCGTCGAAGGGCGCCCGGTCGGTCTTCATGCAGAACGCCTGCATGGCGCTGTTGCGCAGCCGCACGATCTCGATCTGTCCCTTGCCCTCGTGGGCGCGCGCGGTGGTCGGGTTGAGCTCGTGTGCGTACTCGACCTGGCCGCCGAGGAGGGCGTTGACGCGTGCGGACTCCTCGTTGGCGACGACGAACTCGATCTCGTCGAGGAGCGGGGCGCCGTCCCAGTAGGCGTCGTGGCGGCGGAACACGGCGGAGCGGCCGGGCGAGAACGACACGAAGCGGAAGGGGCCCGAGCCGATCGGCCGGTCGTCGAACTTCGTGGCGTTCTCGGGGACGATGTACGCGCCGAACGCGGCCAGGATGTTGGGGAATTCGGCGGTCGGCCGCTTCAGCACGAACTCGATCGACCGCTCGCCCGTGGCCCGGCTGGCGTCGAGGTCGATGGGCTCCAGGGACGCCTTCGCTCGGAACGCCTGCTTCGGGTCGGCGATCCGGCGGTAGCTGTACAGGACGTCCTTGGCGGTGACCGGGCTGCCGTCGTGGAAGGCGGCCTTGCGCAGCGTCACCTGCCAGCGGTCCAAGGCCTTGTTGGCCTCCCACTTCTCGGCGAGGCGGGGTTCGGCGGAGAGGTCGGCGCCGTAGTCGGCGAGCTTGTCGAAGAGTGCCTTGGCGCGGGCGACGTCCGCGAAGAGGTTGGCCAGGTGCGGGTCGAGGGTCTCGCTGGCGCCGCCCCCGGCGAACGCAGCGCGAAGCCGACCGCCGCGCTTCGGGGTGCCGCCGGAGGCAGTGTCGGCGGTGCCGCCTCCGCAGCCGACGAGAGTGAGGGCAGCGGCCCCCGAGGCGGCGGCGAGGAAACCGCGGCGGCGCAGGCCGGGAAAGCGTTCGTCGTTCATGACTGGTCCTTCTTCGTGTCAGATGTCAGATGGTGGTGCGCAGGCGCGCTACGACGTGCAGGCGGTCCGCGTCGGCCGTCGTGCCGGGCAACTGGCCGTCCTGCCAAGGAGGTTGAGTACGCGGGCCGGGCCCGTCATGGAGCTCGACGACCTCGAAGCCGTGCACGCCGAGGAAGTGCCGTAGCTCCTGCGGCAGCAGCAGCCGCCAGGCGGAGCGTTGCTCGACGGGACGCGAGCCGTCGCCTGTCGTCCATACGCGGGTGCGGCGCAGGAGTTGGGCCGTGCGGTCGACGGTCAGGGTGGTCGTGGACCGGTATGCGGTGCCCTGCCAGGTGAAGGCGTCGGCCCTCGGGCGGTCGAGCAGGTCGGTACGGCCCAGGAAGTACGCCCCGTTGCGCATCTCCGCGATCAGCAGCCCGCCCGGTGCGAGGGCCCGGCGGCAGGAGGTGAGGAAGCCGTCGAGCTGGTCGTTGGTGTGGCAGTACAGCAGGGAGCTGTCCAGGCAGACGACGGCGTCGAACACGCCCAGGTCGAACCCGTGCAGGTCGGCACGGACATAAGCGGGTCCCGGGTGGTGGGACCGGGCGTGGGCCAGCATCGCCTCGGAGAGGTCGGCGCCGGTCACCGTGCGGCCGGCGGAGTGCAGGTGCGCGGCGTCGCGGCCGGTGCCGCAGCCCATGTCGAGGACGCGCGGTCCGGCGTCGTGGCGGCGCAGACAGTCCTCCGTCCAGCGTCCGGCGAGGCGGTCGGGGTCGGGGAAGCGGGCCTCGTAAAGGGCGGGCTGGTCGGTGAGGAGGTTGCCGTCGGTCATGCGCTGGCCTTCTCGCGCACCGGGTCCGCGACAGCCGGCAGCGCCCCGCGCCGGTGCAGCCACGCCACCCCGCCCGCCGACGACAGTCCGACGACGGCACAGCAGATCCAGGGCAGGCTCTCCCCGCTGTCCATGGCCCAGCCGACGACCGCGTTGCCGAGGGCGGCGGCGATGCCGGAGACGACGTAGAAGATCCCGAAGTACGTGCCGGTCAGCTCGGGCCGGCCGAAGCCGGGGATCAGCTCCATCACGAAGGGGGAGGCGATCATGATGCCGAGGTAGAGGAGGAGCGCGCTGAGCAGGACCAGCGGGCCGCCGAGCAGGGGTGGCAGGAAGGCCAGTCCCATCACGGCTAGGCCGATCGCGATCCAACTCGCCCTGGGGCCACGGGACTTCAGCGACCGCGTGATTCTCAACTGAAGGGCCAGGTTGGCGACCGTACCGATGAGGAAGACGAGGCCCGCCGCCCCGTCCCAGCCGGTGGCCTCCCTCGCGCCGTCCGGCAGCAGCAGATACAGCTGGTTCTCCAGGGTGAACATGCCGACCATGGCGAGCGCGAAGGCCAGGAAGGCCCGGTTGCCGAGCACCTCCCGCCAGTCCCCGAGGATGCCGCTGCCGGTCGGCTCGACCTTGCGCGCGGGCAGGACGAGGGCCTGTGTGACCGTGAGCACCGCGAAGATGCCGGCGGCGGTCAGCGCGGACGTACGGAAGTCGACCAGGAGCAGCGCGCTGCCGAGCAGCGGGCCGATGAGCGCGCCGGTCGTGGCGAACACGTTGAACAGCGCGAACGCCTCCGCCTTCCGCTCCCCCGCCTCCTGCGCCAGATACGCCCGCACCGCCGGGTTGAACAGCGCCCCCGCGAGCCCGCTCAGCACGGACGCGGCGAGCAGCACCGCCAGCCCGTCGCCCAGCGCGAACAGCCCGAAGCCGACCGTCCGCAGGGCACACCCCGCGATGATCACGCCCCGCGCCCCGAGCCGGTCCGCCGCCGAGCCGCCGATGATGAACAGGCCCTGCTGGCTCAGATTCCGCACCCCGAGGACGATCCCGACGACCGCCGCCGACATACCGAGGTTCTCGCCGAGGTGGGTGGCGAGGTACGGGATGAGCAGGTAGAAGCCGGTGTTGACGCCGAGCTGGTTGACGAGGAGCAGCTGGACGGCGACCGGGAAGCCGCGCATCTCACGCAACGTCCGCATGGGCCGCCACCTCCTCGACTCCCAGGCCGGGCAGGGCACTTGGCCGTACGACGCCGTCGGCGCCGCCGATCCCCCGCCACGGGTCGTGGGCGAGCAGCAGATGCCCGTCCAGGTCGACCCAGCGGGCGCGGTCGGCGAGGTGGACGGCGGGCGCGATGCCGAGGCTGCTGGCGGTGAGGCAGCCGAGCATCAGCTCGGTCCCGCTGCCCTCGATCGACTCGGCGATGTCCAGGGCCGCGCGGACGCCGCCGCACTTGGCGAGCTTGACGTTGACGCCGTGGACGCGTCCGGCGAGGCGCCTTACGTCCGCCAGGCTCACCGCGTCCTCGTCGGCGATGACGGGCAGCGGTGACCTCTCGGCGAGGGCCGCCAGCGCGTCCGGGTCGCCGGGCGCGAGGGGTTGCTCCACGGCCTCGACGCCGAGCGCGGCGAAACGGGGCAGCAACCGCTCCGCCTCCGCCACGCTCCAGGCGCCGTTCGGGTCGAGCAGCAGCCGTACGTGCGGGGCCGCGTCGCGGATGACCCGTATGCGTTCGACGTCGTCCTCGGGGTCGGGGGTGCCGGCCTTCACCTTGACGACCTGGAAGCCGGCCGCCGCGAGCCGGCGGGCCTCGGCGGCGGCGTGCGCGAGCGGGGTGATGCCGATGGTGCGGGCGGTGGCGGCCGCGGGAGGCGCCGGGGCGCCGAGGAGGCGGTGGACGGGGACGCCGGCGCGCTTGCCCACGAGGTCGAGGAGAGCGGACTCGACGGCGGCCGTGACGGAAGCTGGTGCTGCGTCCGAGGGGAGCGCCTCGAGGGCGCTCTCGGGATCGGGGAACCGCTCCACATCCACCGACCGGGTCAGGCGTACGAGCGTGTCGGCGTCCAGCCCGTAGTACACGCTGCTCACGGCCTCGCCGTAGCCGGTGACGCCGTCATGCTCGACGCCCAGCCACACGGCGTCACGGGCGGTCATCACGGAGCGGGAGATGCGCAGCGGCTCGGCGAGTTCGAGCCGTACGGTGCGCAGGCGGGCCTTCATCGCTTCCCTTTCAGTGGATCGGCGACCCGTGTGCAGCGCGCCCACCCGCGCGCCTCGGCGGCGCGGGGGTGCGGTATCTCCACGGGACGGGTGGCGGCATCGGTGAGGTCGAGGCCGTGGGCGGTGAGGAAGTCGTCGTCGTAGACGGTGCCGAGGTAGCGGTGCGGCCCGTCGGGGAAGACGGTGGCGACGGCCGCGCCCGGGTGGACGCGGGCCGCCCAGGCGGCGACCCGGGCGACGGCGCCGGTGCTCCAGCCGCCGCTGACGAAGCAGCCCCGGGCGAGGCGCCGGCAGCTGTCGACGGCTTCGGCGGGGCCGATCCAGTGGACCTCGTCGAAGGCGTCGTAGGCGACGTTGCGCGGGTGGATGCTGCTGCCGAGGCCGCGCATGAGACGGGGCCTGGCGGGCTGGCCGAAGATGGTCGAGCCGGTCGCGTCGACGCCGATCAGGCGCAGGCCGGGCCAGTGGCGGCGCAGCGGGCCGATCACGCCGGCGCTGTGGCCGCCGGTGCCGACGCTGCACACCAGGATGTCCAGGTGGTCGAGCTGGGCGGAGAGTTCGGCGGCGAGGGAGGCGTAGCCGGCCGTGTTGTCGGGGTTGTTGTACTGGTCGGGCCAGTACGCGCCGGGGAGTTCGGCGAGCAGGTCGCGCAGCCGGCCGAGCCGGGCCGCCTGCCAGCCGCCCTGGGGCGCCGGGCGGTCCACGATCTCCAGACGGACGCCGTGGGCACGCAGCAACTGCCGCATGGACGGCTCCAGTTCACTGTCGCCGACCAGGACCACGGGGTGGCCGAGGGCCTGTCCGGCGAAGGCGAGCCCGAGGCCGAGCGTGCCGGAGGTGGACTCCACGACCGGGGCGCCGGGGCGCAGCTCGCCTCGCTCACGGGCGCCGAGCAGCATCGACACGGCGGCCCGTGCCTTCATGCCGCCGGCCGCGAGCCCTTCGAGCTTGGCCCAGAACCCGGGGTGGGCGTACGGCAGCTCGGCGGTGACCCGGACGACCGGGGTACGGCCGAGCAGCGCGAGCAACTCCGGCTGCGCGGTGGGTCGTACGACGGTGGCGGTCATCGTCGGCCCCCGCGGTACTGGTGGACGACTCCGGACCCGCCGTCGAGCCAGAAGAAGGGGTACGGCTCCGCGCACACCGCGCTCACCCCGTGCCCCAGGAGACGGGGCAGTACGGCGCTGCCGGTCTGGGCGAACATCACCAGCGGCTTGCCGTGCCGCAGGGCGTGCTCGCGCAGCGGTTCGAAGGTGCCGTTGCCCAGGGTCATCCCGGACACCAGCAGCGCGTCGCAGTCCCCGGCGGCGGCCAGCGCGTCGGCCACGACCGGCTCGCCCCACTCGGTCGTCCCGCCCTTGAGGTCGCACGGCACATAGCCGAGCCCACGCGAACGCAGCGCCTCCAGCAGGGAGTTGACGACACCGACGACCAGCACGGTGGCTCCGGCTGGGAGGTCCAGCAACTCCACCACGGCTCGCGCCCGCGCCCGGGACTTCTCCAGCGAGGACCCCGCGGGCAGGGCGACGGGCAGCGCCCCGCGCTCCGGGGTGTGCGGGGCGACATGCATCAGGTAGGCGTCGAGGGCGGCCACCCGCACGGCGGGCAGCGGATGGCCGAGGAGCCGTGCCACATCGGCACCGACACAGTCGTCCAGCGCGCTCTCGGGCAGCTCACCGGGTTCCACGGCACAGGAGCCGACGGCTTCGGCGAGCCGGAGGCTCAGCACTTCGTTGCGGTAGCCGGTGCCGCGTCCGTCGTGCCGTACGGCCTGGCGGGTGGTGAAGGCGACGGCGATGCGGAGGGTGCGCGGGTCGGGGCCGAGGGCGCCGGCGCGGGCTCGCGAGAGGAGGTCGTCGTAGGTGCGACAAGGGGCTTCGTCGAGGGCGGTCATCGGATCACCAGCCCCGCGCGGAGCCCGGTCAAGATGTCCTCGACGCGGTCACGGGCTCCGAGGCCGTCCGGGTCACCTGCCATGACATGGCCGAGGTACTCGTTGTTGCTGCCGGCGGCCTTCACCGACTTGCCGGGCTCGGCGAGCTGTACCTCCAACACGCCGGGCTCATCGGCCGGTTGATGTCCGCCGGGCGCCTCCAGCGTTCCCGTGCGGTCCGGGACGAGGAAGCCGATGGCGGCGCTGCGCAGGCCGGTGTCCGTACGGGTGAGGTCGGGGCGGCGGCCGAGGGCGACGTCCACGAAGGCGGCGGCGAGGTCGATGCCGGTGACATGGCGGACCAGCTCGGTGATGCGGTTGCCGGCGGGCCGGGGGTTGACCTCGACGACGCGTGGCCCGGCGGAGGTCAGCTTGATCTCGGTGTGCGCCACGACCCCGTCCGTCAGACCGAGGGCCTTGAGCGCGCCGAGCGCGGTCTGCTCGGCGGCGTCCAGGTCCGCGAGCGGCAGGGCGGCCGGGAACATATGGCCGGTCTCGATGAAGGCGGGCGCTCCGCCGACGCTCTTGTCGGTGACGCCGACCATATGCACGGCACCCGCGTAGGACACGGTCTCGACGCTCACCTCCGGGCCGTCGAGGAACTCTTCGAGGAGGAGGCCGGGGATGCGCCGCTGCCCCCGGGCGTTGACCGGGAAGTCGGCCAACTCCCGGAAGAGCGCGGACAGTTCGGCCTCATCCCCGATCCGCCGCACATACATGCCGGCGCACAGGTCTACCGGCTTGGCGACGAGCGGGTAGCCGATCTCGGCGGCGGCCCGCGCGAGGTCGGCCCACTCCTCGTGGACGGCGAAGCGCGGCCCGGGAAGGCCCGCGTCGGCGAGGACACGGCGGGTGGCGTCCTTGCGGCAGGCGTTCTCCATCGCCTCGGGTCCGGGGCCCGGCAGGCCGAGATGCCCGGCGATCCGGGCGACCGTCGGCAGGTAGTAGTCGCAGGAGGTGATCACCCCGTCGAAGCCCAGCACCGAGTGCAGCCTCGCCACCTCGGGCAGCAGGGCATCGGCGTCATTGGTGTCGGCGGTGATCACATTGCGCGCGCCGAGCAGCGGATGCGCCGTCCCCTCGGGCGCCGAGCGCAGATAGTGATGCAGGTCACGGGTGAGGAAGGTGAACTCGTGCCCGCCCTCCAGGATCGCGCGTGGCAGCAGCCTGCTCATCGATCCGACCCAGCTCTCGACCACCAGCAGATGAGCCACAAATCCCCTTTTCGTGCGGCGAGTTCATACGTCAGGGCAGCCCGGGTCACCCCCTCGGCCGGAGGGGTGTCGGACTTGACGCGCACACGTTATCGATAATCATTTTCATTTGCCACCCCGTTCTTACCTCGCATCCGAGACTCGGAGGAACCTCGTCCATGCACATGCCCCCACGCATCGCCGCCGCCGCGGCAGCCGTGCTGTGCGCGCTCGTCACCACCACGGCCGCCCCGCTCCCTGCCCGAGCCGCGACCGCCCTCGCCTTCGGCCCCTGCCCGGACTCCGTACCGACCCCGCCCGCACCGGACCGCGTGGAGTGCGGCCACCTCACCGTCCCCCTCGACCACCACGACCCCTCGGGCCCGCGCATCGACATGGCCGTCTCCCGCGTCCCCGCCTCCGGCACCCCCGCCGAGCGACGCGGCATCCTCCTGGTCAACCCGGGCGGACCGGGCGGCTCCGGGCTGCCCTACGCGGTGACCAAGCGCGCCAAACTCCCCGCGAGCGTGCGGCGCGCGTACGACGTCATCGGCTTCGACCCACGCGGCGTCGGCCGCAGCGCACCGGTGGACTGCGGCGCGATGGGCGGCCTGTTCACCGCTCCGGGCAGGGACCCGGTGCCGGTGGGCCCGCGCGCCGAGCGGGCGTATCTGGCCGCGCAGCGGCACATGGCCGACGACTGCGCGCGAGGCGCGGGCACACGGACCCTGCCGTACCTGTCCACCGAGCAGACGGCGCACGACATGGACGCGATCCGCGCCGCGCTGGGCGAGCCCCGCACCAGCTTCCTCGGTGTGTCGTACGGCAGTTACCTGGGCGCGGCCTACGCGGCGCGCTTCCCTCACCGGGTGGGCCGCATGGTGCTGGACAGTGTGGTCGGGCCCTGGGACTGGTACGACTTCGATGTCGTCCAGAGCCGGGCGATGCTGCGCGCCCGGGACACGTTCTTCGCCTGGACCGCCGCGCACCCGGACCGTTTCGGTCTGGGCGGTGACGCGGATGCCGTACGGGGCTCGTATCTGCGGGTGCGCCGGCAGCTCGCCGCCCGCCCGGTCGACGGCTTCGGCGCGGCGGAGTTCGACCGGGCCGTCTATCGCGCCCTCGGCCGCACCGAACGCTGGTCGGGCCTGGCCGACGGACTGCGCACACAGCTGACGGACGGGCGCGTGGACGGTCTGCGCCCGACCGCCGCATTCGACGGCCCGGAGTCCCGCAACTACGAGGCCGCCAACCGGATCGTGAAGTGCGCGGACGGTCCGGGGCCGACGCCGGGCGAGATCGTGGCGGACCTGCGCGGCCTACGGCGCCTGGGCCCGCAGCCGGTGCTGACCGGCCTGGAGGCGACGGCCTGCGCGTACTGGCATCACCGGCCCGACCGCCGTACGCCACTGGGCGGTCCGGCCGCGCCGCCGGTCCTGCTGGTGGCCTCGGCGCATGATCCGGTCACGCCGATCCAGGGGGCGTACGCGATGCGGGATCTGCTCCCCGGGTCACGTCTGGTGACGCTGGACGACGACTACTCGCACGGGGTGTTCGCCAGCCGGGGCAACGCCTGCGTGGACGGGGCGGTGGGGGCCTATCTGGTCGACGGGACGATTCCGGAGGCCGATGTGCGGTGTGGGGGGCCGGGGTTGCCGGCGGTGTCCTGAGGCGCGCTCAGTGACACTTGCACACCGCGGCGAAACTTACACACCGCGGCGGCCAGGCGTACCGAGGGCGGGGTCCGGCCTGTTGGGCGTGGCGGGAGGCGGTGCTCCCGGTTCGGGGTCGGTGCCGGTGGTGCGGTCCCGGCCGTCGTCGCCGCCCACGCGGTAGCTGCCGGGGGCCAGCCTGACCGATCCGGCCAGGAGTTCCTGGCCGAGGCCGGGTTGGGAGCGCGGCCAGCGGGTGCCGGTCGACCACTTGACCCCGTCGAGCACCTCGACGCTCAGGTCCTCGGCGACCGTCTCCAGATCGGCGTCCGTGAGATCGCAGTCATGCAGATCGGCATGGGCCAGCCGGGCCCGGCGCAGCCACGCCCCGGTCAGGTCGGCCCGCCGCAGGCCCGCTTCACGCAGGTCGGCGTCGGTCAGGTCCGCGCCGGTGAGGTCGGCGCCGGTCAGCGTCGCGGAGTTCAGCCGGGCGCCCCGCAGACAGGAGAACCCGAGCTCGGCCTCGGTGAGATCGGCCCCGGTGAGGTCGGCGTCGTTCAGGTCGACCTGGTAGAGGTTGGCGCGCGCGAGGTCGGCGCCGGGGAGGGAGATCCGTTCCCCCGGCTCACGGGGCGCTCGCAATGCCTCCGCCAGCCGGGCCGTCTCGCCCTCGGGCATGGCTTCGTCGCCGCGCCGGGCGACGGACTCCGCGGTGTCGGAGCGGGCCTCTTCCGAGCTGTCCGGTGCGGCCAGGTAGAGAAGTTCGCGCAGGATCTGCTCCGTCGTCCTCTTCGTCATGATGGCTCCGTCCCGGGCCGTCGTGGAGCGGGTGGACTCGGAGGCGGGCTCAGGGATGAGCGCGGGGGCGGCACGATCGCGCACATCGGGCAGCGGGTGTCGGACGCGGAGAGCAGCAGCGGCAGACCGAAGTTCTGCGCCGCCTGCTCGGCGGTGCGCAGTGCGTCGCGTCGCTTGAGTCCTTCCATCTCCCTGCCCCGCAGCAGTCGGTTGACGATCAGTTGCCAGTGGTCCTCGGCCGTCTCCCAGTCTCCGTCATGCCACTTGGCGGCGAAATGCTGGACGAACTCCGCGGCCGTACCGCCGCATTCATGGATCTCGGACAGGGAACGCACGCTCATCCCCCGTCCGGGCCCGCGGAGGCGGTGGAGCGTCGCCTGAGCTCTTCGAGGATCTCGGTGAGCTCCCGGGTGCGGTGTGCCTGGATCTGGGCGGTGACGCCGTAGCCGACCGCGCCTCCCACCAGGGCGGGGATCGCGGCCCAGCCGGCGATCGACAGCAGCCATGCGGGCAGCCGGGGGCTGACGTCTCCCGGTGAGTCGATGCCGACGAGGACGTTGTACGCGCCGGTCCAGCCGATCAGTGCACCGTTGAGCACATAGAGCCCGAGGAAGACCACCAGCAGGGGCAGGGCACGCAGCAGGAGCCACCGGTGCAGCCGGGACAGCGCGTCCCGTGACCTCCACCAGCGCGAGACCCGGCGGCGCAGGCCGGGAGGCGGCGGGGGTTGGATTCCGGGCGTCCCTGAGGTCACGGTCCCGACGGTAGCCGATGCCGTGGCGCGGATCGCCGGATCACCGGATCTCCAGGGGTTCTCCGCACCAAGTCGCTTTCTGTACATGGCCATTGGAAGGACGGTGATCGTCTGGACAGATCGCCCCGGCCGCCGGAGGATGACGCTGACACCCATGGCCACCGGCACGGAGAGGCGATGCCGCCGGATTCCAGACTTCTCGCCCCAGCCGCCCGTCGCATCGCCCGCGCCGAGAGCGTGGATCAGGTCGCCCGGGAGCTCTGCCTGACGACGGTTCCCGAGGCGGCCGACGCAGTCGTCGTCTATGCCGGCGGTCGGGGGCGTACGTCCGCCCCGCTCCGACTGCGGCTCGTGGGGTGCGGCTTCCGGCGGGCCCGTACGGCCTGGCCGGCGCGGGTGACCGCCCCCGCCCTCGCGGACCTGGTGCGGAGTGCGGCCCCTTCGATGTCTCCGTACATGCGGCGGGTCGCCGAGGCCCTCATCGACGATCCGGCCGGCGCCATGGCCCTCTCGCTCACCGACTTCGCCGAGCGCACCGGCACCGGTGCCGGGGAAGTCGAAAAGACCGTCCGTGCCCTCGGATACGCCGACTACACGCAGCTGCGCGCCGCCCTGACGAATCCTCGGTCGACCGGCGACACGGAATGGCACGACGGAGCGCCACGGGGACTGGGCGCCGCGATGGGCGGCGCGGCGCGGACGGCGGCCGAGGTGGCACCCGCCGGCGCCCTCGCCGAAGTGCTGGACCGGGGTGACGCCCTGAGAAGGGGTTTCGGCAACCCTGAACTCGACAGCGCGCTGGACGAGTTGCTGGGGCGGGCGCCCCGCCTCCCGAAGGGGGATCGCGTGGTGCTCGCGCCCCTGGTCGCCGCCCAGGGCGTGAACGGCGTGGCCGTGTTCCTCCGCCGCCCGGACCGACCGGCGTTCGAGTCGGACGACGTGCAGTTCGTCGGCCAGCTCTCGGCCCACGCGGCGCTCGGCGTGGCCGCGGCTCCACAGCCGGCGCCACCGGGCAGGCCGGTGCCCACCCCTGCCCCGACGGCCGCCCGGCCCACCGAGATGCGACGCCACGGCGACCGGCTGCGCTTCGTCGGCGCCGGTACCCGCCGTATCGCCCGCGCCATCGACCTGGACGGGATCGTGATGGGGCTGTGCCGGGCCGGCGTGCCGACCTTCTCCGACACGATCCACGTCTATCTGCGCGACCCGCTGCCGGTCGGCGACGAACGCCCCACAGGGCCCGTCGTACTGCGCCTGCGCCGCAGCGACCGCCTCCCGGAGGAGTACGACACGGAGGTCACGCCGCCACAGCCGGACCTCACCGCACTGTGCGAGGTACGGCCCGGCGGCGCCCTCGCCGAGGTCCTGCGCGGCGTACGCCCCGTCTTCGCCGACGCCCCCGCAGCCCGCGCCGCCCTGCCCGAACTCCTCGGCGACGACGGCCAGTCGATCATCCCCGACGGGCAACGAGCCATCCTCGCCCCACTCCGGGGCCGCCGCCGCGTCATCGGCGCCGCCGTCTTCCTGCGCCGCCCGGAGCGCCTCGCCTTCGAACCCGACGACCTCCTCGTCGCCGCCCAACTCGCCACCCACAGCGCACTCGGCATCGACAAGGCGGTGCTGTACGGCCGCGAGGCCTACATCGCCGACGAACTCCAGCGCGCCATGCTTCCGGAGACCCTCCCCCGCATCCCCGGCGTGCACCTGGCCTCCCGCTACCTCCCCGCCGCCGAGACGGCCCGCGTCGGCGGCGACTGGTACGACGCCATCCCCCTCCCCGGCAGCCGCGTCGCACTCGTCGTCGGCGACGTCATGGGCCACTCCATGACCTCCGCCGCGATCATGGGCCAGCTACGCACCACCGCCCAGACCCTCGCCAGCCTCGACCTGCCCCCGCAGGAAGTCCTGCACCACCTCGACGAACAGGCCCGACGTCTGGGCTCCGACCGCATGGCGACGTGTTTGTACGCCGTCTACGACCCGGTCTCCCACCGCATCACCATCGCCAACGCCGGCCACCCGCCACCCGTCCTGCTCCACCTCGGCGGCCGGGCCGAAGTCCTCCACGTCCCCCCGGGCGCACCGATCGGCGTCGGCGGTATCGACTTCGAGGCCGTGGAGCTGGACGCGCCGACGGGGGCCACCCTCGTCCTCTACACCGACGGCCTGGTCGAGTCCCGCCTGCGCGACGTCTGGACCGGCATAGAGCAGCTCCGCGAGAAGCTCGCCGCCACCGCCCAGCTCACCGGCCCCGACCACCCGCCGCCGCTGGAAGCCCTCTGCGACGAGGTCCTCGACATGCTCGGCCCCGGTGACCGCGACGACGACATCGCCCTGCTCGCCGCCCGCTTCGACGGCATCGCACCCAGCGACGTCGCGTACTGGTTCCTGGAGCCCGAGGACGCGGCACCGAGGTGCGCCCGGCGCCTCGCCCGGCGCACCCTGGCCCGCTGGGGCCTGGAGGAACTCACCGACTCCGTCGAGCTGCTGGTCAGCGAGGTCGTCACCAACGCGGTGCGGTACACGTCGCGGCCGGTGACATTGCGGCTGCTGCGGACCGACGTACTGCGCTGCGAGGTCGGCGACGACGTGCCCCAGCTCCCCCGCCTGCGCCAGGCCCGCGCCACCGACGAAGGCGGGCGCGGGCTGTACCTCGTCAACCGCCTCGCCCGACGCTGGGGAGCCACCCGGCTCAGCACCGGCAAGGTCGTCTGGTTCGAGCTGAACCGACCCTGATCCAACCCCCCCTCACGGCAGCGGCTGTTCCGTCCAGATGATCTTGCCGTGGGGTGTGTAGCGCGTGCCCCAGCGTTCGGTGAGCTGGGCGACCAGGAACAGGCCCCGGCCGCCCTCGTCGGTGCTCCGGGCGCGGCGCAGTCGGGGTGAGGTGCCGCTGCCGTCGGAGACCTCGCAGATCAGGGCGCGGTCGCGGAGCAGACGTAGCTGGACCGGGCCGGTGGCGTGGCGGATGGCGTTGGTGACCAGTTCGCTGGCGATCAACTCGGTGGTGAAGGCCAGGTCTTCGAGGCCCCAGGCGGCGAGCCGGTCGGTGACCGCGACGCGGGCGCGGGAGACCATCGCCGGGTCGCTGGGCAGCTCCCACTGGGCGACGCGGTCTGCGTCCAGGGTGTGGGTGCGGGCGACGAGCAGCGCCACGTCGTCGCTGGGGCGGGCCGGGAGGAGGGCGTCGAGGACGGCCTCGCAGGTCTCCTCGGGCGGGCGGTCGGCACCGGCGAGGACCGCGCGCAGCTGCTCAAGGCCGGCGTCGATGTCGCGGTGCCGGTCCTCGACCAGGCCGTCGGTGTAGAGCACCAGTTGGCTGCCCTCGGCCAGCTCCAGCTCGACCGTCTCGAAGGGCATGCCGCCGAGCCCGAGGGGCGGGCAGGAGGGCAGGTCGACGAAGTCGACGGTGCCGTCGGGGGCGACGACCGCGGGGAGGGGGTGCCCGGCGCGGGTGAGGGTGCAGCGCCGGGACACCGGATCGTAGACGGCGTAGAGGCAGGTGGCTCCGACGATGCCGGAGTCGGGGCTGCTCTCCGCCGCCCAGCCCTCGCCCCGGTCGAGGCGGCCGACCAGGTCGTCGAGGTGGGTGAGGAGGTCGTCGGGCGACAGGTCAAGGGAGCAGAAGTTGTGGACGGCGGTGCGCAGCCGTCCCATCGTGGCGGCGGCGTGCAGGCCGTGCCCGACGACATCGCCGACGACGAGTGCGACGCGGGCGCCGGACAGCGGGATGACGTCGAACCAGTCGCCGCCGACGCCGGCCTGGGCGGGCAGATAGCGGTAGGCGACCTCGACGGCGCTCTGCTCGGGGCGGCCTCTGGGCAGCAGGCTGCGCTGGAGGGCGAGCGCCGTATTGTGCTCGCGGGTGAAGCGGCGGGCGTTGTCGATGCAGATGGCGGCGCGGCCGACGACTTCCTGGGCGAGGGAGAGGTCGTCGTCCTCGAAGGCGGCGGGTTGCAAGGAGCGGTAGAAGCTGACCACGCCGAGGGTCGTGCCCCGGGCCCGCAGCGGCACGGTGATCAGGGAGTGGATGCCCGCCGCGAGCACCCGTTCCAGCCGCGCCGGGTCCTGTGCGATCCACCCGGCCGCCTCCGTCAGGACGGGTTCCATGACGGACTGCCTGGTCTCCAGGGAGCGTGCCTGCGGTGTGGAGGGGACGTACTCGACGGGGTCGCCGACGTCGTACAGATTGTGGGGTTGTCTGCGTACGGCCCGGATGGCGACCCGGCGCAGCGTGGTACGGCCGCCGAGCGCCTCCGGTTCCTCGCCGCGCAGCACGGAGTCGGGCAGGTCGACGGCGACGAAGTCGGCGAACCGGGGGACGGTCACCTCGGCGAGTTCCTCGGCGGTGCGGGTGACGTCCAGGGTGGTGCCGATCCGTACGCTCGCGTCGTGCAGCAGCTCCAGGCGGCGCCGGGCGAGGACGGCGAGCCGGCCGACACCGGGCTCGCCGACGAGGAGCAGCCAGCCGTCGGTGGGGGGTGCGGCCGAGCCCTGGACCACCGAAGCGACCGGACGGCCTGCTACCGCCGGCTTCCCCGCGCCCGCGAGCTCGACGTGGCGCAGCCGTGGCCCTCCGATCACCCGTGCCTCGACGGCGACCCCGGTCTCCCCCGCGGCGCCCCTGACCTGGCGGCGCAGCAGGGTGGCCGTCCGGCCGCTGGGCAGGGTGATCTCGTCGAGGGTGCGGTGGGGTGCGGCGATGAGTTCCTCGGCCTTCTCGCGCAGTAGGGCCATGTCGATCCGGCCGAGGTCGCCGCCGATGCGGTCGGGCCGTAGGTCGTCGGGCTGTTTCGGCCAGCTCCGCGCGGGGCCGTCGGCCCGCCGGTACGCGGCGAGGAGGGCGCGTTCGCGCCGGGTGGCCTGTTCCAGGAGCGCGGCCTCGATGTCGCGGGCGGCCTCGCGGACCATCCGCACCATGACGGGGTCGCCCTGGTCGCGCAGACAGGTGAGGTCGAGGATGGCCTCGATGCGTCCGCTGAGCGGGTCCCGGACCGGTGCGCCCGCGCAGGCGAAGGGCTGGAGGCAGTCGGCGAAGTGCTCCCGGCCCGCGATGTACACGGGGCCGCGTTGGGCGAGGGCGGTGCCGACGCCGTTGGTGCCGACGACGGGCTCGGAGGCGTCGAAGCCGGGGGCGAACTGCACCTCGTCGAGGCGCTCTCGGAGCTGTGGGTCACCGCCGATGCGCTCGACCATGCGGCCCTGTCCGTCGCAGAGCGCGATCGTCATGCTCACGGCGTCGAGTGATCTGGTCAGATTCCGCAGGACGGGGTGGGCGGCGCGCAGGAAGCGGTCGTCGAGGGCCACGTCCTCGGTGTAGGGGACCAGCAGCCGGTGCGGTTCGAGGCCGACGGAGCGGCAGCGCTTCCAGGAGTCGAGCACCGGGCCACGCACGTCGGACTCGACCAGTGAGCCGGCGAGGAATCGTTCGTGGGCATCGACGAGACCGCCGATGTCGTCCCAGGCGACGGACAAGCGGACCACTTCCCTCAGGCGCTCTCACCCTAGCCCTCCTGTGATGCACATCACAATGACGGTGCTGCGGGCACCAGTCCCGAAGCACAGAGCCGATCGCGCCGATTCGCGGAATACTCGACACCATGCGGTCACCGCGAGGCCTCGCCCGTCTCGCCGCCGGGCTGACGCTGGTGGTCACCGTGGCCTGCACCAGCGCCGGCACCGACGACGACGTCACGGCGCCCACACCCACCCCGTCCGCCCCGTCCCCGCCCTCGCCCTCCCGCGCCGCCGACCCGGTCTCCCTCCCCGCCCTGATGGCACGCGAGCACCACGGCTCCGGCCTCCGGCTCGGTGCCGTACGGCTGCGGACCGACGCCTACACGCAGTACGCCGTCACCTATCGCTCCAACGGGCTGACCATCTCGGGGATCATGAACGTCCCCCGGGGTGAGGGGCCGTTCCCCGCGCTGGTCCTCGCGCACGGATATATCGATCCGGACGTGTACACCACCGGGCAGGGCATGCCCCGCGAGCAGGACCGTCTCGCCCGCAACGGCTATGTCGTCCTGCACACCGACTACCGCAACCACGCGACCTCCGACGACGACCCGGACAACGACGTCAATCTGCGGCTCGGCTACACCGAGGACGTCATCAACGCCGTGCACGCGCTGCGTTCCGCCGCCCGGCCGGACGTGGACGACGGGCGGATCGGGCTCCTTGGACGCTCGATGGGCGGTGGGGTGGTGTACAACACGCTGGTGGTGGCGCCGGGGCTGGTGGACGCCGCGGTCGTCTTCGCGCCGGTCAGCGCCCGGCCGGAGGAGAACATCGACCACTTCCAGCGGCCCGAGGGCGACCCGGTCGTCGACGAGATCGAGGCGGCGCACGGCACGCCCGAGGAGAACCCGGAGTTCTGGCGCCAGGTCTCGCCGCTCACCCATGTCGACCGGGTCACCGAGCCCCTGCTGATCCACCACGGCACCGCCGACGACACCTGCCCCATTGCCTGGACGAGGACGACCGTCGCCGCGTTCGAGGCGGCGGGCAAGGACGTGGAGCTGCGGACGTACCGCGGTGAGGGGCACACCTTCGGGCCGCGGTGGCCGGACTCGATGGACACCACCATGGCGTTCTTCGCCCGCCATCTGCGCTGAACGACCGGATCAACGGGAGGACGGGCATGCCACAGGCCGCGGTGAACGGCGTCGGGCTCTACTACGAGGTGGCGGGCGACGGCGTTCCGCTGGTCCTGGTCCATGGGTCGTGGGGCGACCACTACAACTGGGTGCCGGTCCTTCCGGCCCTCACCCGGGAGCACCGGGTGCTGGTCTACGACCGTCGTGGGCACAGTCGGAGCGAGCGCCCGCCGGGGCAGGGGTCGCGGCGCGAGGACGAGGACGATCTGGCGGCGCTGATGGAGGTGCTGGGCCTCGCCCCCGCGTTCGTGGCGGGCAACTCCTTCGGCGCGTCGACCGCGCTGGGCCTGGCGGGCCGGCGTCCGGAGCTGTTCCGCGGCATCGTCGCGCACGAGCCGCCGCTGATGGGCATCGTGGCCGACGACCCCGGGTCGCGGCCGTCTACGACCGAGGCCGGGCGGCGCATGGCCCGTGTCGTGGAGCGGGTGCGGGCGGGTGAAACGGCGGCGGGGGCACGGCAGTTCGTGGACGAGGTCGCGTTCGGGCCCGGGGAGTGGGAGCGGATGCCGGACCGGGTGCGGGAGACGTTCCATGTCAACGCGCCCACGTTCGCGGACGAGCAGGGCGACCCGGGGTGGGCCGAACTCGACCTGGGGCGGCTGGCCGGATACACGGGGCCGGCGCTGCTCACGAAGGGCAGCGAGAGCCCGTCGTGGTTCGCCCCGATCGTCGGCCGGCTCTCCGACGCGCTCCCGCAGGCGGCGACGTACACCTTCGAAGGTGCCGGTCATGTCCCGCACGTCACACACCCGGAGGAGTATGTGCGGCAGGTCACCGCCCTCACCGCGGCGGCGCCTGAGGTGTGAGGGACGACGCACAGCGGGCGGCAAGTTTTTTCCCGCGGCGATGATTGTTTCGCGGGTGGCATCCGTACCTGTGGGGGTACCGGCCGTTCACGTCAGGAGTCACGATGCCCATCTCGCGCCGCATGGTAGGCACCGTTTTCGTGGGAGGTGCCCTCGTCCTCACCCTCTCCGCTCTCGCCTACCCCGCCATGCTGGGCGTGGAGACCACCTCTGCCAACCAGGACCGCGTCATCGCCAACACCCGGTACGGGCCGCTCACCGAGGCCGACCGCGACTTCGTCGTCAAGGTGCGCGCGGCGGGTCTGTGGGAGCACCCGCTGGGCCTGCTGGCGATGCAGAAGGGCACGACCGCGGCCATGAAGGAGGCCGGCGAGCACCTGGTCGTGGGACATGGCCGGCTGGACGCGGCCTGCCGCAAGATCGCGCCCGAGCTCGGTATCACCCTGCCCAACCAGGCGAGTCCGCAGCAGCAGCAGTTCGTGGCGACCGTGAACTCCAAGACGGGCAAGGAGTTCGACGCCACCGGTGTCGCGATCATGCGTGTGACACACGGTCAGATCTTCCCGGTGATCGCGAAGATCCGGGCCAGCACGCAGAACACGCTGGTCCGTCAGCTGGCCGACCAGGCGAACGACACGGTGCTGGACCACATCACGGTCCTGGAGAAGACCGGTCTGGTGAACTTCGACGCGAACAACTTCCAGCAGACCACGCCGCCGAAGCTCCCCAAGGACCAGACCACCCCGCCCCCGCCGCAGCCGGGCACTCCGGTCCTCACCCTGCAGATCCCGAAGGGCCTGGAGGACCTCAACACGGCATCCCCGGCACCGAGCCCGTCGGCCGGCTGACGCAACGCAAGCTGCCGCTGGACCGCCGTATCACCCGGTCTTCCACCCCCACGGCGTGTCCAGCCGCTCCCACTCCGCGGCCCACTGATCCAGGCGCCGGCGCTCCAGCCCCAGCCGTACCACCCAGGCGGAGCCCAGCACGATGCCCGCGCTGCCGGCTCCGGCCAGGATGCCTCCGGCGACGGAGTGCAGCAGGATCTCGCTCTCGGTCAGCGGCTGCTTGGGCAGGACGCCGCTACGGTCCGTCCACACCTGGACCTTGCCGCCCGCCTTCATGTTCGGCGGCACCCGGGCCTCGTCGGTGCGCACCGAGCCGTTCTGGTCGGTCCAGCGGACGGTGGCCCACACCAGATGGTCGGTGGTCACCCGGGCGGGCCCCGGGTCCTCCGCGTCCTTCACGAGTACGGCCGTGACCCGGTGGCTCTCGGCCCGCTGCTGCTCCGCGGAGCGCACGACGGCCTGCGCGGCCGCCAGGCCACCGAACACCCCGCCGATCAGCGCGAGCAGCCAGCCGCACAGCACGACCCAGGCCTCGATGACGTCACTTCGCCGCCTGAGCGGGTTGCGCCGCCACCGCCACAGCCGCACCTTCGTGCACTCGGACGCAGCCATGCCGACACCCCCTTGAGCACCGACAGCACATATCCAGTGTGCGCCCGATACGGCCATCGCGTGCGGTCGACGCCCCATTGAATGAAGCATTCAGCATCTCTAGCATCTTCTGGTGGATACATTCACCCCTGCCCGTCCCCGGGAGGACTCGTGCTGCCATCCGCTCGCGCAAGACGTCCACGGCGCCCGGTCTTGGCCGTCACCACGGCCCTGCTGCTGACGCTCGGGCTCACCGCACCGGCCGCGGCGGCGGCCGCACCCGAGCCCCGCACCCCGGTTCCGCACGTCTGGCCGAAGCCGAAGAGCCTGCACCCGGGCCAGGGCCGGCTCACCGTCCCGGACCGGGTCGTCGAGGTCGTCGGCCCGCACACAGACCCCTCCGCCCGGCGTCTGGTCGAGTCGGTGCTGCGCGAGGCCGGTGCCGAGCACATCGTGACCGTGCCGGCGGGCGAGCGTCCGCCCGCCTCCCGTCTCACGGTCTACGTCGGCGGCCCCGCCGAGAACACCGCCACCGGCCCGGCGCTGAAGCGGCTGGGCGCCAGGTCCCCGGCAGGTCTGCCCTCCGGCGGCTACGCCCTCGCCTCCGGCCGGTCCCACGGCCGCGCCCTCGTCGCCCTCTCCGGCACCGACCCCACCGGCACCTTCTACGCCGCCCAGACCCTGCGCCAGCTCGTCACCGGTGACCGCCTGCCCGCGCTGACCGTCCGCGACTGGCCCACGGCCGGGCTGCGCGGAGTCATCGAGGGTTTCTACGGCACCCCCTGGTCGCACGCCGAGCGCCTGGCGCAGCTCGACTTCTACGGCCGTACGAAGCAGAACGTCTACGTCTACTCCCCGAAGGACGACGACTACCTCCGCGCCCGCTGGCGCGACCCGTACCCGCCGGCCGACCTGGCCAGGCTCGGGGAACTGGTCGACCGGGCCCGCGCCAACCACGTCCGCTTCACCTACGCCCTCTCCCCCGGACTGTCCGTCTGCTACTCCTCGGACGCCGACATCAAGGCGCTCACCGCCAAGTTCGCCTCGCTGTACGACATCGGGGTGCGCTCCTTCGCGATTCCGCTCGACGACATCAGTTACACCAAGTGGAACTGCCCCGCCGACGAGCGGGAGTTCGGGACGGGCGGGGGCGCGGCGGGCACCGCGCAGGCGCGGCTGCTCAACACGGTGTGGCGGGAGTTCACCGCCGGGCGCACCGGTCTCCAGCCGCTGGAGATGGTGCCGACGGAGTACTCCGACCTCGCCGACTCCCCGTACAAGAAGGCGCTGCGGGAGAAGCTCGATCCGTCCGTGGTGGTGGAGTGGACCGGTGTCGGGGTGATCGCGCCGACGATCACCGCCGAGCAGGTCGAGCGGGCGCGTGCGGTGTACGGCCATCCGATCCTGGTCTGGGACAACTACCCGGTGAACGACTACGTCACCAGCCGTCTCCTGCTCGGCCCCTACACCGGCCGCGAGCCGGGCGTGGCGAGCGCCGCGACCGGGGTGACCGCCAACCCGATGGTCCAGGCCGAGGCGAGCCGGATCGCGCTGTTCACCTCGGCGGCGTATCTGTGGAACCCGGAGTCCTACGACCCCCGGACCGCGTTCCTCGCCTCGGTGCGCGACCTCGCAGGGTCCGGGGACACCACGCACTGGCTGCGGATCTTCGCCGAGAACAGCTACTCCTCCCAGCTGGATCCGACCGAGTCACCGACGCTCTCCGCCCTGATCACCGCCTTCCGCAAGGCCTACGACGACGACAGCGGCCTCGACCGGGCCGCCGCCGCGCTCAAGGCCCACTTCTCCGAGATGGCCGCCACCCCGGCCGAGTTGCGCGCCCGTCTCGACAACCCCGGTTTCCTGAAGGAGACATCGGCCTGGCTGGACAAGCTCGGCCGCTACGGCAGCGCGGGCGGGACGGCGGTGGACCTGCTGCTCGCCGGGAAGCGCGGGGACGCGGAGGCCGTCTCGGCGTACTGGAACCGGCTCAGGGGTGAGCGCAAGGCGCTGGACGCCATCCCCGAGCAGGTGTCCCCGGGGGTGATGGACCAGTTCCTCTACTCGGCGATGCTGGAACACGCCCCCGACCCCGGCGTCGACGCCTCCTTCACTCCCAACTCCCTTGATCTGAAGCCCGGTTCGTCCCGCACCGTGACCCTCGCCCTCTCCGACGAGCGGGCCACCGCCGACCGCACGGTCAGCTGGAGGCTGGATGTACCCGAAGGGATCACGGCCTCCCCGGCCGAGGGCAGCGTGACCGTCCCCGCCGGGGGCAGCGCCTCGGCCACCGTCACCCTGACCGGCGACACACCCGGCGTGCACTCGCTAGTGGTGTCGGGGGACGGCGTCCTCAGCCGCGCCGTCCCGGTCCGGGTCACGGACGGCACCGGTTCGCCCCGCGCGCTGACGGCCAACTTCAGCGGCGCGTCGGTGAGTTCACTCGACCTCGACTCCGGCACGAGCACGGACATCACGGTCGGCGCCAACCCCGGCGAGGTCGTCGTCAGCGCGGACGGGCGCACCGCGTATGCCGCCAACCAGGGCTCGAACACGGTCAGCGTGATCGACGTGGCGCGCGGCACGGTCACCGCCACGGTCGCGGTGGGCCGGGTTCCGGCCGGTCTCGCGCTCACCCCGGACGGGGACACGCTGTGGGTCGCGAACTACACGGACGGCACTGTGCAGCCTGTGGACACCGGCACCTTGAAGGCGGGGACGCCCGTCGCGGTCGGTTCAGGCCCGGAGAACTTGGCGATCACCCCGGACGGCAGGACCCTCTACGTGGCCAACATCCACGACAACACGGTCAGCCCCGTCGACCTGGCCACCGCGAGCGCCGGCCCGGCGATCCCCGTCGGCCCGCGCCCCTTCAACGTCGTCGCCGCGCCGGACGGCAGGACGGTGTACGTGTCCAACTCCGGCGGCTCGACGGTGACTCCGATCGACACGGCGACCCACGACACCGAACCGACGCTCCTGGTAACCGGCCAGGCCTACGGGCTCGGCCTGTCACCGGACGGCCGGACGCTGTGGGTCAGCCCGAGTACGGGGGATTACGTCACGCCGGTCGACACGGTGACGGGGGCGCCCGGCGCCAAGGTCACGGTCGGGCGGTCCGCCTTCGACATCGGTCTGGACTGGAACGGCGGCACGGCGTACGTCACGGCGGCGGACGGCAACGCCCTCGTGCCGATCGACACGGCGTCCGGCGTGACCGGCACACCGCTCAGGACCGGCGCCTATCCGCTGGCCGTCGCGCTGACGCCGCTACCGGTGAAGTGATCAGCTCGCGGTGCGCCGGATGCGTCCGGCGTACCGCTTCTCCAGCTCCAGGTTGCCCTCGAAGCCGCCGGGCACATTGGCCGAGACATACACCGGCGGACGCTCCCCGGCGGCGATGAGCTGGGCGGACGCCTCCGCCACGGCCATCTGGACGAGCAGGACCCCGGTCAGAGTCGACAGCGCACACACCGCACCCCCGCCCGGCAGCTCCAGCAGCGCGTCGCCGCGCGGGGCGGCGTTGTCGAGGACGACGTCCGCGAGGTCGGCGAGCTTCTTGCCGCTCGGGTGCCCGGCGGGGACCGCGCGGGTGTGGGCGAGTGAGGTGAGGGCGAGGAGGCGGTGGCCGTGCTCCTTGGCCTTCAGGGCCATCTCCACGATGACGTTGTTGACGCCGGAGTTGGAGATCACGACGAAGAGGTCCTGGGGGCGGGGTGCGGCCAGGTCGTAGATCCGGGCGGCGACCCCGGCCCGGCGCTCAAGGAGCGGGTCGTCGAGGGCGCTCGGGGCCTCGCCGCCGTACAGGACGAGGTCGGCGATGCTGAGCCGGTTGGTCGGCACGAGTCCGCCGGCCCGGCCCGCGAGTTCGAGGACGATGGCCTGGGAGTGGCCGGTGCCGAAGGCCTGGATCACACCGTCCGCGCGGACGCAGTCGGCGATGAGCGCGGCGGCGCGGGCCACGTCGTCGCGGGCGGACTCGGTCAACCGGTCGAGGACGGCCATGCTTTCGCGCGCGAAGCGCCGGGCGCTCACGGACTCGTCGGACACGCGTCACTCCCCACTGTCACCATCGATGGCTTGAACCACCCTACGCGACTTCATCGATGAATCAACCATTCATATGGTCCTGGTATTCACAAGGTGCGACATACGGTGGCTGATACCTTCTTTCCATGCCCCCGACGGACGTCACCACACTGATCCGCACCGAGCTGCCCCGGCTGGCGGGCTCGCTACGGAAGGTCGGCGAGCTGATCCTGGAGGATCCGGCCGCCGTCACCCACTGCTCGGCCGCCGAGCTGGGCCGCCGCACCGGCACCTCCCAGGCGACGGTGACCCGCTTCTGCCGCGCCATCGGCCTGGACTCCTATCAGCATCTGCTGATCGAGCTGGCCCAGGAGCGCGGTCGCGGCCAGGTCTCCGACTGGGGTACCGCCGAGATCGGCCCGGAGATCTCGCCCGACGACTCGCTGGAGCGGGTCGTGCAGGTGGTGGGCAACACCGATCTGCGTGCGGTGCAGCAGACCATCGACCGCATCGACCTCGACGCCATCGAGCGGGCGGCGCAGGCGGCGGCGCGGGCCCGCCGTATCGATGTGTACGGCGTCGGCGGCAGCGGGGCCGTGGCGCAGGAGACCGAGACCCGGCTGTTCCGGATCGGCTGTGCGGTGCGCGGCTGGACCGAGGTGCACGCGGCCGCCACCTCCGCCGCCCTGCTCACCCCGGCTGACGTGGCCATCGGCATCTCGCACTCCGGGGCCACCCGGGAGACGGTCGAGCCGCTGGAGCTGGCCAAGGAGCGCGGCGCCACGACGGTGGCGATCACCTCCGACCCGCGTTCACCGCTGGCCAGGGCCGCCGACATCCGGCTCGTCTCGACCGCCTCGGAGACCAACTTCCTCACCGGCATCGGCGGCCGGCACTCGGTCCTGGTGCTGATCGACTGCCTCTACGTCCGGGTCGCCCAGCTGTCCTACCAGCGCGCGAGCGCCTCGCTGGCCCTGACCGACCACATCATCCCGCAGCACTCGGTGAAGTCCCGGCGGGCTCGCTGAACCCATCCGGCTCTGCATGGATGAACCACCGAGAATTGGTCCGCATGGTTGTTTGAACCATCCGCCGGTGCCAGGATGGGGCTCCCCCGAGCACTCGTAGGAGCCCCATGCGCTTCCTCTCTGTCGAGTCGACCGAACTTTTCGCCGGTACCGAGGCCGATCCGCACCAGGTGGTGGCCGTCGAGATCGGGCATCTCCCCGGCCGCGGCGTCCTCCTCACCGTCGAGGGTCCGGGCATCCGGGGCACCGGCGAGACCACCACCGCCCAGGACGGCACGGCACGCGCCGAGATAGCCGTGACCACGGACGGCCTCGCCCCCGGCGACCGCCGCCCGATCACGGTCACGGCCGCCGACGGCGACCGACTCGCCCACCACACGGCCGAGTTCACCGCCGCCGAACCCGGCTGGACCATGTTCATGGTCAGCCATTTCCACTACGACCCGGTCTGGTGGAACACCCAGGGCGCCTACACCGAGACCTGGGACGTCGCCGACGACCCCGCCACGACCGGACTGCCGGCCCGCACCTTCGACTCCCGCGGCCAGTCCGGGATGAGCCTGGTGCGGGCCCACTGCGATCTGGCCCGGCGCGACCCGGCGTACACCTTCGTGCTCGCGGAGGTCGACTACCTCAAGCCCTACTGGGACTCCTTCCCGGAGGAACGCGCCTTCCTGCGCCAGCTGATCCGCACCGGCCGCGTCGAGATCATGGGCGGCACCTACAACGAACCGAACACCAACCTCACCGGCGCCGAGGCGACCGTACGCAACGCCCTGTACGGCGACGGCTTCCAGCGCGGCATCATCGGGGCGTCGCCGGAGACGGCCTGGCAGCTGGACGCGTTCGGGCACGACCCCCAGTTCCCCGGGCTGATGGCGGACGCGGGGGTCGGCTCCAGCTCATGGGCGCGCGGCCCCTTCCACCAGTGGGGCCCCACCCTCTCCGTGTTCGGCGAGG
The DNA here is from genome assembly GCF_014655715.1 of Streptomyces lanatus. Classification (GTDB taxonomy): domain Bacteria; phylum Actinomycetota; class Actinomycetes; order Streptomycetales; family Streptomycetaceae; genus Streptomyces; species Streptomyces lanatus. Next base: position 1,062,844 of record NZ_BNBM01000001.1, read on the forward strand.
AACCGCGGGATCCGCGACGGATGCAGTTCCCGGCGGAGTTCAGCTGGATCGCCCCGTCCGGACGCGGCCTGCTGACGGCCTACATGGTCAACCACTACGGCGCCGGCTGGGCCATCGACAACGCACCGACCCTGCCCGAGGCGGAGGCCGCCGCGCTCAAGCTGTTCAAGGGCCTGAAGCAGGTGGCGCTCACCCGCAACGTCCTGCTCCCCGTCGGCGGTGACTACGCGCCGCCGTGCCGCTGGGTGATGGACATCCACCGGGACTGGAACGCCCGTTACGTCTGGCCGCGTTTCATCAGCGGTGTGCCGAAGGACTTCTTCGCCGCGGTGCGCGCGGAGCTGGACGCGGAGGGCCGCAAGGCATCCCCCCAGACCCGGGACATGAACCCGATCTACACCGGCAAGGACGTCTCCTACATCGACACCAAGCAGGCCCAGCGCCACGGCGAGACACTGCTCGCCGACGCGGAGGCCTGGGCGACGCTCGCCTCGCTGGTCACCGGCCACCCCTATCCGGACGCGGCGCTCGACAAGGCGTGGCGGCAGCTGATCTACGGCGCCCATCATGACGCCATCACCGGCTCGGAGTCGGACCAGGTCTACATCGATCTCCTCACCGGCTGGCGGGAACTCCACGACCTCGCCGGGACCGTCCACGCCGACGCCACCCAGGCCCTCGCCGACCATGTGACGCCGGGCGACGGCCCCGACCTGGTGGTCTTCAACTCCGCGACCTGGGAACGCGGTGACGTCCTGACCGTCGACGACCCGGGGCTGGTGCCCGCCGGACTCCCCGCCGTACGCGAGGACGGCCAACTCCATGTTGTCGTACCGGAGTTGCCCGGCATGGGCCTCAAGGCCCTCCCCCTCGTCGAGGGTTCGGCCCCCGGGTGGGCACCCGGCGAGGGCCTGACCATCCGCAACGAGTTCTACGAGGTGACGGTCGACCCGGCACGCGGCGGCGGCGTCAGCAGCCTGCGCGGGCTCGCCGAGGGCGGCCGGGAGCTGCTGCGCCCCGGCGACATCGGCAACGAACTGCTCGTCCAGGAGGAGTACCCGAGGCACCCGCGCTTCGGCGAGGGCCCCTGGCATCTCACACCGAACGGCACGACCGCCGCCCGCAGCCGGGACGTCACAGCCGACATCGATGTCGAGCACTCCCCCGCAGGCGCCCGGATCACCGTCCGAGCCGACCTCGGCCTCTTCCACTACACCCAACGCCTCACGCTGTGGAAGGGCGTCGACCGCCTCGACCTCACCACCACCCTCGACGGCCATGACGGCGCCGACCGTCTCATCCGGGTCCGCTGGCCCTCCGACGTGCGCGGCGGGCTGCCGGTGCACGAGGTCGCCGACGCGGTGATCGGGCGCGGCTTCGGATTCGTCGAGGTGGACAGCGAGCGGTTCCCGTGGACGCTGGACAACCCGGCCAACACCTGGTTCGGGCTGGGCTCCACCGCGCGGGTCGCGGTCGAGGACGGCGAAGGCCGCCCGCTGGGCGAACGGTCCATCGGTGTCGCCGAGTTGGTGTACGCCTCCTGGGACGACGCCGGTGAACTGGGCACCGCGCTCGCGGCGGCCCTGGTGCGCGTCGGCGTCACGGCGACCTCGACGATCGCCGGGGGCCCGCGCTACGGCGACCTGGAGGTCGACTCCAATCTGCCCGACATCCGGATCGCGGTCGGCGCCCCCGAACGCAACACGCTGGTCGCCGAGGCCCTCGGCCAGGACCCGGCGGCCGGCCGCGAACTGCGCCGCCAGCTCGCCGAGCGGGGCACGGCGGCCGTCTGGGTCGCACCCCGCGCCGCGCTCCGCGAGGAATGGGTGCCCGGCGCCGACCTGCGCGACCTGGAGCGACTCCCGCTGCTGGTGGTCGCGGGCGCCGACGCCGAGGGCGACGCGAAAGCGGTCGACGCGCTGATCGCCGACCTGGACGACGCGGTCGTACGGGCCACGGCGGCGGGCGGCGGGGAGGCGCTGCCGCCCGGGGACGCGTGGGACGGGCGCGGCTTCGCGGTCCTGAACCGAGGCACGCCGGGCTGTGTCGTCACCGCGTCCGGCGACCTCCACATGTCGCTGATGCGCTCCTGCACCGGCTGGCCCTCCGGCATCTGGGTCGACCCGCCCCGCCGCACGGCACCCGACGGATCCGCCTTCCAGCTCCAGCGCTGGTCGCACACCTTCGAGTACGCGGTGGTCGCCGGCGCCGGCGACTGGCGTGACCTGCGCCTGCCACAGGCCGGGCACGCCTTCAACCACCCGCTGACGGCACGGCTGAGGCGGACGGCGGCCGAGAACGCCGTACTGCCCAGGAAGGCCCTGCTGCTGGGCCTCGAACCCGCCGGGGAAGTACTGCTCGACGCGGTCAAGGCGGCCGGGTCACCGCTCGCGCGGGGGAGTGTGGCGGCGGCCGATCCCGGGCGTGGGGTCGCCATACGGGTCCATGAGGTGAACGGGCGGCCGGTGACGGCGCGGGTGAGCGGGCCGCGAGAGTGGACGGAGGGTGCGCGGGCGGACGTGCTGGAGAGGCGGGGGGAGGCGCTGACGCCCGACGAACGGGGGTCGCTTCAGCTGGAGTTGACCGGCTTCGAGGTCGCCACCGTCCTGGCCGACACCGAAGCGGAACACACCTCCCCCGACCCCGGCATCGCCGCCCACGAACCCGCCCAGCCCATCCCCACCCGCTACTGGCTCCACAACTCCGGCCCCGCCCCACGCGGCAACATGCCGGTCGCCGTCTACCTCGCCCCGACCACCCTCACCGTCACCGACACCCCGGTCACGGCCACGGTCCGAGTCAGCTCCGAGCTGACCGACGCGCCGGTGTCGGGCACGGTACGTCTACAGGCCCCGCCCGACTGGACCGTCGAACCGGCCGAACTGCCCTACGCGCTGGGCCCCGGCGGCTTCACGGTCGCCGAGGTCACGGTGACTCCGGCGCCGGACGCCGAGCCGGGACGGCACTGGCTCGCCGCCCGGCTGACGTACGGCGGGCAGACGTACGAGGACGCCGTGGCGCTGGATGTGGGAGACGGGCATCGCGGGCCGACTCTCGTGACGGAGCTGGGAGTTGAGCGGGTCAGTGTCCGGCGCGGTGAGCGGGCCCGGGTGCCGGTGGCCCTGACCAACCGGACCCGGGGCCCGATCAGCGGCTCGCTGTGGGCCGTGTCGTCGTGGGGGACCTGGCCGGGCGTGACGCCGGGCTGCCAGGGCTTCACCGTGGCCGGCGGGGAGCGGCTGGAGTGCGCGATCGACGTGGACGGCGGGGCGGTGGCGCCGGGGTCGTACTGGCTGATGGCGAAGGTGGGCTGGCGTGGGTGTGTGGCGTATACGGCGGCGGTGGAGCTGGAGGTGGCGCCGTGACGGGGGAATACGCGGCGCGTGTAGACGGCGAGGAGGTCCCCAAGGAGCGAGTGGCCGCCTTCCTGGCCAACGGTCGGACGACGCCGCTTGCTTTTAGGGGCGCGGGGAACTGCGCGACAAGCCACAACGAACCCGCAGCCGACCGACAACGACGCCGTTGGGCAACCCAAATCGTCCTCATAGACGAGTTCGCCCGCAGAACCTGCACAGAACGCGGACTCCCCGCCGCACCGGAGATGCAGCCCCCCACCACCCTCACCGTGCCGGAGGCAGACGTCGCCGACCTGGGCAGCATCATCGCCGCGGCCCTCGCCCACTCCCCCGCCGCCCGCGCCTTGCTCACCGCCCTGGAGAACGAGCAGTTCATCCCCGAGGAAGCCGTACGCGACTACTACGACCGCAACCGCGACCGCTACCTCACCCCGGACGCCCTCAGACGCGGCGTCGACCCCTACGGCCCGGCGTCGGAGCCGGCGGACTTCCTGACGTACGCCGAGGCACGCGACGCCATCGAACACGAACTGGCCCAGGCGGCGAGCCGAGTCGCCTTCTTCGACTGGCTGGACGGGATGCGCACAGGCGTGGAGTACGCCCCGGGACATGAGCATCCCGGCGACCCGTCCCACCACGACCACGAACACCGGCACTGAAACGGAACGGAAGGGTACTCATGCGCGTGAGACGACTGACCGGATCTCTGACCTGCCTCGTCCTTCTGACGGTCACGGCGACCGCCTGCGGCCTCGGCGGAGGCGGCTCCGACGACGGTGACGCTACGGCGGGCGGCTGCAAGGTGGACAAGGCGAACGTCGGGTCCGGTGCGCTCTCCGGGGACGTGGAGGGCGACATCACGTTCCAGACGACGAACTTGAAGAAGGACTTCGGCGACTACTTCAACGGTGTCATCGCCGCCTTCGAGAAGCAGCACCCGGACGCGAAGGTGAAGTGGATCGACGACCCCGGCGACGCCACCTTCACCCAGCGCCTGGTCGCCGACGCGCAGGGCTGCACGCTGCCGGACGTGGTCAACATCAACGTCAACACCGCGATCGCGCTGACCAAGAACGGCTATCTGCTGAACCTCGACAAGAAGGCGCCGGACGCGGGCAAGCCGTTCACCGAGGCGATGTGGAAGTCGAGCACCTACGCCCAGGCGGACGGCACCGAGGTGCACAGCGTGCTGCCCTGGTACTCCGGCGGCATCGTGCAGACCTTCAACACCGAACTGATGACGAAGGCGGGCCTGGATCCGGCCAAGCCCGCGACGACCGTCCTCGGGCTGTTCGACGACGCGGAGAAGATAGCCAAGGCCTCCGACGGCAAGTATTTCGCGTTCCTCGCCAACCCCCAGCTCCGCATCCCCGCCGACTGGCAGCAGATGGACATCAAGATCCTGTCCGCGGACGGCAAGAAGTTCACCTTCGCCGACGATCCGAAGACCGCGCGGTGGGTCGAGGGCATGACGAGGCTCTACAAGGCGGGGGCGATGCCGAGGGACTCCCTGTCCTCCACCCAGGACCCGGCCAACGTCTTCGGACAGGACAAGCTGGTCTACGGCCCGACCAACCCCAACTTCCTGCGCTTCATCCAGCAGAACAACCCGACCGTCTACAAGAAGACGGGCGTGGCCCCCTTCACGCTGGACGCCCTCGGGCACACCGTGGGCGCCCCGCAGTACATCGGCGTCGCCACCACGAGCAAGCAGGCGGCGACCGCGCTGGCCTTCGCGCGGTTCCTGACGAACGCCGAGAACCAGCTGGCGTGGGCGAAGGACCCGAACGTCGTCATCTTCCCCTCCACCACCGCCTCACTGGACGATCCGTTCTTCCAGTCGGTCAAGGGAAGCGATCCGTTCGCCGAGGCCCGCAAGATCGTCGCCAGTGACCGCAAGACGGCGACCGCCGACGAGATCGCCCTGACCCCGGGTGAGCTGAACGCGATCGTCGCCCAGATCCAGCTGGCCATGCAGGGCAAGAAGAGCGCGCAGGACGCCCTCGACGAGGCCCAGTCCAAGGCCAACGAGCTGATCGAGCAGGGCAGTTGACGGTGACCCGGCCGCCCGAGTCGGCCCCGGCACTGCGCCGCGCCCTTCGCGCCGTCACACCCGGACCGTCGGCGGACGCGGGGGGCGCGGCGCTGTACCGCCGCTGGTGGCTGCCCTGGCTGTGGATGCTCCCGGCGATCGTCGGCACGACGGTCTTCGGGGTGTTCCCGTTCCTCAACACGATCCTGGTGTCCTTCACCGACGCCAAGCCGCTCGGCGGGGCGTACGACGTGGTGGGCCTGGACAACTACACCCGGATGCTGGGGGACGAGGACTTCTGGCTGGCCACCCGCAACAGCCTGCTGTACGCGCTGATCGTGGTCCCGCTGATGGTGCTGCTGCCGCTGCTGCTCGCGGTCCTGGTGGAGAAGAACCTCCCCGGCATCGGCTTCTTCCGCTCCGCCTTCTACACCCCGGTCCTGGCCTCGTCCGTGGTCGTGGGTCTGAGCTGGCAGTGGCTGCTGAGCGACCAGGGCCTGGTCAACACCTGGCTGGAGAAGGCTCATCTCATCCGGGAGGCCATTCCCTTCCTGTCCGACTCCTGGCTGATCCTGCTGTCGGCGATGGGCCTGACGCTGTGGAAGGGCCTCGGCTGGTACATGATCTTCTATCTGGCCGCGCTCGGGAACGTGCCCCGGGAACTCCATGAGGCGGCGGCCGTGGACGGCGCGGGCGCGATCCGCCGTTTCTGGCATGTCACGATGCCCGGTGTCCGCACCTCGATGATGCTGGTCGGCACCCTCACCGGCATCGGTTCGCTGCGCGTCTTCACCGAGATCTACATGCTCGGCGGCGCCACCGGCGGCCCCGGCGGCGCCGACCGCACGCTCCCCTTCTACATCCGCGACGTCGGCCTCGACCCGCTCACCGGCAACGCCGGGTACGGCGCGGCGGTCAGCGTCGCCCTGTTCGCACTCACCCTGGGCCTGACGCTGCTCGCCCAGCGCCTGACGAAGGAGGACGAGGCATGACCACGGCTGTGGACAGACGCAGGCGCCTGATGCCGCGCTGGCGGGACTACGGCCGCCCCCGTGAACTCGTCGTCCGCTACCTGCTGTTGGTGTTCGTCCTGTTCATCACGGTCGGCCCGCTGCTGTGGCAGGTGCTGTCGTCCCTGAAGGGCGCCGGCGAGGACGTCTTCGGCTCGGGCGCCTCCCTGATTCCCCGTCACCCCACCCTGCGGGCCTACCGCGAGGTGTTCGCGCAGGTCCCGGTGTGGACGTACATCAGGAACAGTCTGTTCGTCGCGGTCATCTCCATCACCAGCCAGCTCGTCTTCTCCACCATGGCGGGCTACATGCTCTCCAAGCCGGGCTGGAAGGGCCGGAAGCTGGTCTGGGTGCTGCTGATGGCGTCCATGATGTTCCCGTTCGAGTCGATCATGGTGTCGCTGTTCCTGAGCGTGCGGGACATGGGCCTGGTCGACAACCTGGTGGGCGTCTGGCTGCCCGGCTTCGTCGCCGCGATCAACGTCCTCATCATGCGGGCCGCGTTCCTCGCCGTCCCGCGCGAGATCGAGGACGCGGCGATGCTGGACGGCGCGGGCGAGTGGAAGCGATTCCGCCACCTGTATCTGCCGTCCGCGTACGGCGCGATCCTGGTCGTCACCATCAACACCTTCATCAGTGCCTGGGACGACTTCCTGTGGCCGCTGATCGTGCTTCGCTCGGAGGAGCACTTCACGCTGACGCTGGGTCTGGCCCGGCTGCAGACGTCGTCCTTCGGCTACGACCAGCGGCTGGTGATGGCGGGCTCGGTGATCTCCGTGATCCCGGTGCTGGTGCTGTTCGTGATCACCCAGCGGTGGTTCTACCGGGGGGTCTCCTCGGGCGCCGTGAAGCTCTGAGTCGGTACGGCGGTCAGCGCCGCCCGCGCCGAGTCGGCGACCCGGAACTCGACCACCGTGCCGGGCGGGACGGCACCGGCCGGGAAGGTGACCGTGCGGGTCTCGCCCGGCGCCAGGTCGACGGCCCGGAATCCGTGCAGCTCCAGTGTGCGCGGCCATACGGGGGTCCGCAGCCGGCGCAGATACAGCTGCGCGACGGAACGGCCGTGCCGTGGGCCGGTGTTGGTGATGTCGGCCTCGACGGTGTGGCCGGAGAGCCGTGGCGGGCCGTAGGCGAAGGTCGTGTACGCCAGTCCGTGCCCGAAGGAGTGCAGCGGCTCGGCGCTCTCGTCGACGTAGCCGCCGTACTCGGTGTCCTTGTGGTTGTAGTGGACGGGGAGCTGGGTCGCCGAGCGCGGCACGGACAGCGGGAGGCGGCCGACCGGTTCGGTCAGCCCGAGCAGCACCTCGGCGATCGCCTCGCCGCCCCAGGGGCCGGGGTACCAGGCGGTGAGCAGGGCGCCCGCGGTGTCGGGCACGAGGTGCGGGCGGCCCTGGATCAGGACGACCGCGGTCGGCGTGCCCGTCGCGACCACGGCGTCCAGCAGCGCGTACTGGGCGCGGCCCAGCCCGAGGCCGGCCAGGTCGGCGCCCTCACCGCAGGTCAGCTGGGAAACGGCGGTCCGCGCGGCCCCGTTGGCGTCGAACTCCGTCTCCGGCGTACGGGCGCTGCTGCCGCCCAGCACCAGCACGGCGAGGTCGGACGCGGCGGCCGCGGCGACGGCCTCGGGGACGCCGGAGAGGTCGTCGCCGGTGAGGGCGCAGCCCTTGGCGTGCCGGATGTCGACGCCGGGCGGGGCGAGGGTGCGCAGGGCGTCGAGGACGGAGGTGCCGGTGCCGGGGCGCTGCGGGGCCGTGTAGTCGCCCAACTGGTGGGCGGTGGTGGCCGATTGGGGGCCGATCACGGCGATTCGGGAGACGGAGGCGGGGACGGGAAGCACACCGTCGTTGCGGAGCAGCGTGACGGCGGACCGGGCGAGGGCGGTGCTGAGGTCCCGGCCGCCGGGCGGCGGCGAGCTCGTGCCGCGTGTCCCGTCGAACAGCCCCAGCCGGAACTTGAGCCGCAGTACCCGGGCGACGGCGGCGTCGAGGGTCTCCTCGCTCACCAGTCCCCGCTCGACCGCCTCCTCCAGATGGGTGAAGCCCTCGTCCCAGAGGCTCAGATCGACACCGGCGTCGAGCGCGAGCGCCCCCGCGGACACCTTGTCGCCGGTGACGCGGGCCAGCCGGTCCACGGCGAGCCCGTCCGCCATGACCAGCCCGTCGAAGCCCCACTGCTCGCGGAGGAGTCCGGTGAGCAGGGCCCTGTTGCCGCAGCAGGGCATGCCGTCGACCTCGTTGTAGGCGGCCATGACGGCGGCGGCACCGGCCCGGATCCCGGCGCGGGCGGCGGGGAGGTGGATCTCGTGCAGTTCCCGCCGGCCCAGTTCGGACTCGGCGGAGTTCCGGCCGCCTACCGTGGCGCCCTGTCCGGCGAAGTGCTTGAGGACGACGGGGGCCTTGTCGGCGGCGAAGTACGTGCCGGGTTCGCCCTGCATGCCGCGGACGACGGCCTCCGTGAAGCGGGCCGCGAGATACGGGTCCTCGCCGAAGCACTCCTCGGTGCGTCCCCAGCGCGGGTCGCGGGAGATGTCGAGCGCCGGGACCAGGGCGACATGGCCGCCCCGGGCCCGCAGTTCGGCGGCGGCATGGGCGGCGGCGCGCTCGTACAGCTCGGGGTCCCAGGTGGCGCCGACGGCCAGATTGACCGGGAGGACCGTGCCGTCGAGGGCCATGAGTCCGTGCGGCACCTCCTCGACGAACAGTGCGGGGATGCCGAGCCGGCTGCGCTCGACGACATGCCGCTGGACGAGGTCGGCGAGCGCCGCGGCGTCCTCGGTGCCCGGCCCGCCGGTGTGGTCGACGCCGGACCAGGCGTCGGCGCGCTGGAGTCCGTAGAGGGCGCCGAGTCCCTCGACGCGGTCGGTCTCGGCGTACAGGGCGTCGGTGAGTTCGAAGCCTCCGTCGGGGGTGCGGCGGTAGGCGTTCCAGCCGTACATGCGCTGGTTGAGCTGGCCGGCCTTCTCGCGGAGGGTCATCCGGGGGAGGAGGTCGTGGACACGGGCGTCGACGGGGGCGGCGGGGTCTCGGTACCGCTGCGCGGGGGCGTCGCTCATGCGCCGTACGCCAGCCGGGCGAGGGCCACGGCGCCCAGGGAGCCGTCTCGGACCCAGTCGAGGTCGAGGCGAAGGGAGAGAGGGCCCGTCAGGGGGCCGTCCGGCCCGAGCAGACCGCCGGTCACGACGACCCGCTCCCCGGACCGGGCGCCGAGCGCGCGGACGAGACCGGTCAGGTGGTCGGCCGCCGCTTCGAGGATGCCCTCGGCCACGGCGTCCTCGTGGGCGGCGGCCTCCGCGACGAGCGGTGCCAGTTCGGCCAGCCGGACCGGCGGGCGGGCCATGACGGCGGGGAGCAGACGCATGCGGTAGGCCTCGCGCCGGGCCCGGGTCCAGGGCCCCTCGGCCGCGGGCAGGACATCCTCCGGCACCTCCAACGCCCGCCCGACCGAGGCCCCCAGCGCCGTCGCCCCGCCCCGCCCGTCGGCCATGCGCAGCGCCACCCGTACCGCCTCCCGACCGATCCAGAAGCCGCTGCCGTCGTCGCCGAGGAGCCAGCCGTCGCCCCCTGCCGTCGTGGTGCACGCGCGTGCGGTGATACGGGCCGCGACCGCGCCGGTCCCGGCCACCAGCGCGAGCCCGTCGGCGGGATGGCCGGGCGCCGAGGCGAACGCGGCCTCGATGTCGCTGTGGATCTCGACCGTGGCGGGGTTCATGTCCAGCCGACCCAGGGCGAGGGTGAGGGCGGCATGCGCCTTGACCCGCCCCGGCTCGTCCGGAGCCGTCCGTGACGCGCCCGCGAACCCGCCCGCCACGGCGACCACTTGGCCGCGCAGCGCCTCCGGCACGGCGGCCGCGAGTGCCTCGGCGAGATGCTCGGTGAGCTGCGCGCCAGGGACGGTCAGGGCGTTGCCCGGCCCGCCGACGCCCTCACCCTCGGGCTCGCCGTCGCGCACAGGGGCCAGGACGGCGCGCGTGCGGGTACCGCCGGCGTCGAGCCCGACGACGTACGAGGTCCGACCCGAGGTTTGGTTCAAATCACTATTCATCATTAACCATGGTGGTTGATACATTCACGTTGGACAAGAGGAAGACAGGTGGAGGATCCCATCGGCACGCTCCGCTTCGGCGTCAACTACACACCCCGTCACGGGTGGTTCCACTCCTGGCACGACTTCGACCCGGCACGCGCGCGTGCGGACCTCGACCAGATAGCGGCCCTCGGCCTCGATCACGTCCGCGTCTTCCCGCTCTGGCCGCTGCTCCAGCCCAACCGCACCCTGATCCGCCCCACCGCCGTGGACGACCTGATCCAGCTGGTCGACCTGGCGGGCGAGGCAGGACTCGACGTCATGGTGGACGGCGTACAGGGCCATCTCTCCAGCTTCGACTTCTACCCGGAGTGGACCCGCAGCTGGCACCACCGCAATGTGTTCACCGACCCGGAGGCCGTCGAGGCCCAGGCCACCCTCCTGCGCACCCTCGGCCGTGCCCTCGCGGGACGCCCGCATCTCCTCGGCCTCCAGCTCGGCAACGAGCTCAACAACCTGGTCGAGCACAACCCGGTGACGCCCGATGAGGTGGACCACTACCTCGACACCCTCCTCTCGGCGGCCCGCGACGGACTCGGCGCCGGCGGCGGCCTGGTCACGCACTCCGCCTACGACGCGGCCTGGTACGGCGACGACCACCCCTTCACCCCCGAGGCCTCGGCCCGCAAGGGCGATCTGACGACCGTCCACCCCTGGGTGTTCTCCGGCGACTGCGCCCGCCGCTACGGTCCGCGCTCCCCGCAGGTCCGGCACCTCGCCGAGTACGGCACGGAACTGGCCAAGGCGTACGCCACCGACCCCGCGCGCCCCGTCTGGGTCCAGGAGACGGGTGCTCCGCAGCCGCACATCCCGGCCGCCGACGCCCCCGAATTCGCGCGGGCGACCGTGCGCAACGCGGCCGAGTGCACGGGGCTGTGGGGCGTGACCTGGTGGTGCTCGCACGACGTGGACCGGTCGCTGGCCGACTTCCCGGAACTGGAGTACACGCTGGGCCTGTTCGACGCGGAGGGCCGCGCCAAGCCGATCGCGACGGCCCTCGCCGAGACCGTCAAGGAGCCCCACACACCTCGCCCCCGCGACACCGCCCTCCTCCTGGACCGCACGCCGAGCACCCGGTCGGTGTCGGGTCCCGGCGGCGCGTACTTCGAGGCGTGGATGCGGCTGCGGACCGAAGGGGTGCGGCCGGCGGTGGTCCTGGCGGAGCGGGCGGACGACGCGGAGTACTTGGCCGCGCGGGGCATCAAGGAGGTCGTACGCCCGTCCTGAGCCGCCCCGTCAGACGCCCGCCAGCGCCTCCGCCAAGGCCCTCAGATTGACCCGCCCGCGCCCGTACGAGCACAGCGCGCCGCCCTCCGGCAGCCCGGTGTCCACCCGCACCGCGTCCGGCCGCCGCCGCGACAGGGCGTCGCGCAATCGCACCTGCCAGGGGTGCAGCCCGGCGTCGCAGGTGGCGACGACCAGCGGGGCGGCCCCGCAGTGGCGCACGATGCCCTCGACTAGGGCGTCCGGGTCCGCGCACTCACCCGTGACGGCCGTCCCGGTGGCCGTGGGGTCGACGGCGCGCACCTCGGTGAGCAGGTCCTCGCCGCCCCAGTTGAGCGCGGGGTGCGGCGGCGGGAACAGATCGACGACATGCGCCCCGCGCACGGCGGGCGGCACACCCCGGGCACGTACGGCGCGCCGCGCGGCCGTGAGACCGGCGCCGACGTCCGGGGCGGACACCTCGCCGGGCGGGGTGGCATAACGCTCGGCGAGCCGCCGTACCCGTCCGGCGGCCTCCTCGACCCGCTCCGCGCCGAGCACACCGCCGCGCAGCGCGTCGAGCACCGCGTCCCGGCAGGCCAGGGTGACGTCCAGATCCCCCACGGCGACGATGACCTGGTCGGCCCCGGCGGCGAGCGCGATCCGCGCGCCGGCCGCCTCGCCGTACGTCTCGGCGATGGCCTTCATCTCCAGCGCGTCGCTGACGAGGACACCGTCGAAACCGAGGTCATGGCGGAGCAGATCGCCCAGGATGCGGCGGCTGAGCGTGGCGGGCCGGTTGGGGTCGAGCGCCGGGAACACCACATGGGCGCTCATCAGCATCGGCACCCCCGCGTCGACGGCCGCGCGGAAGGGTTCCAGGTCGACGCGGACTTCGTCGTACGGCCGTGGGTCGACGGCCATGCCGTGGTGACTGTCGGTGACGGTGCCGCCGTGGCCGGGGAAGTGCTTGGCGCAGGAGGCTATGCCGCGGGCCTCGGTCGCGGTGATCCAGGCGCGCAGATGGCGGGCGGCGAGTTCCGGGTCGGCGCCGAAGGAGCGGGTGCGCACGATCGGGTTGTCCGGCCGGTGCTGGAGGTCGGCGACGGGGGCGTAGGAGGCGGTGATGCCGAGGCCGGCGAGGTGGGCGGCGAGCGCGTCGGCGCAGCGGGCGGTGAGGTTCGGGTCGTCGACGACGCCGAGGGCGTAGGAGCCGGGGACCTCGGGGGCACCGGCGGCGACCAGGTGGCCGATGCCGCCGCCCTCGTTGTCGATGGCGACGACGAGGTCGGGGCGTATCGCGCGCAGCTCGTCCGTGAGACGGCGCACCTGTGCCGCGTCACGGATGTTGCGGGTGAAGAGGATGACACCGCCGAGACCGCGGTCGACGAGTTCCTTGAGCGTGTCCGGCACGCTCGTGACACCGTCGAATCCGGCGACCAGGCAGCGGTGGGCGGCTTCGTCCAGGTCGCCGGGGAGTGCGGCCGACCGGGGGGACGTGTGCTCGAAGGGGCTCACCCCGGCAATGCTCTGGATCGTCCAGCCGAAAGTCAACCTTCTGGTGGATGGCTGATTCAACGACGCGCCACCCTCCCGAACGCCGATGCCCGGGAAATCCGGTTGTACGACTCTCTCGACGGCGTCTAACGTCGGCCTCCGTCGGCGTGTAGCTCAGCAGCAGAGCACCGGGCTGCAACCCCGGAGGGCGCAGGGGCAGCACCTGCCATGCCGGACTCGACGTGTAGCTCAGCAGCAGAGCACCGGGCTCGGGACCCGGAGGGCGCGGGGGCGGAACCTGCCACGTCGGCATATGAACGACAACGCTGAGCAGCAGCCCCTCACGGCGGCCCCGTCCTACGCGGCGGCCCAGCTCGCCAAGGCCTTCACGACCGCGCTGATCCACCAGGACGCCGACACCCGGCACCGGGCCGAGCGGCGCGGGCAGCGCTGGCGCGCGGTCCTCGCGGGGATGGCCGCGGGCCGGCTCACCATCGGTTCGCGCACCCCGGTCGCCGGACTCCCCGCCTGGGTGACCCCCGAGGTGGTCCGGGGCGGCTTCGTCACCGGCACCGCGAGCGCGGGCGGCCCGCTCCAGCCGTACGAGATCGAGGCCGCGCGGAGTCTCGGCGTGCCGGTCGAGCGGGCCGCGCTCTTCGCGCACTGCCTGACCGAGCCGGGACTGGACCGGCTGTGGGCCCTGCTGGACAGCGGCCACTACGAGATCGGCATACCCGAGGAGGCCGCGCTGCTCACCGTGGCCTGGCTGGTACGGCACGGGGCGACGGGCGCGGCGCTGGACCTCGTGGCCGAGCTGGAGCCGTTCGCGGACCGGCTGCGCTTCCTGCCCCGGCCGGCCGACGGCCCCATGCCGGACCCGGCCGCCGCCGTGCATCGCAACACGGTCTCCGACACCGTCGACACCCTGGTGCGGCGGCGCCCCAACGCGGCGGTCGAGACCCAGCGCGAGGCACTCGCCGTATGGCAGCCGTTCGGCGACGAACTGCTGATCCACTGGCTGGAGACGGCGCGGGACGGACGGGACGGACGGGTGCTCGAAGTCGCCCCGGACGCCGGCTGGCAGGAGCGCGGTGCCGCCCTGCTGGACCGGTATCGGACGCTGGCCGCCGAGCACACCCTCTGCACCAAGCATCGGAGCCCCAAGGAGAACCTGGGCATTCTGCGCGGTGCGCTGGAGGAGACCGTCGCCGGGCGGCCGTTGGACGCACGCCGGCTCGGCCTGCTGCGGCACGCCGTGGCGTCGATGGTGCGGCGCCGGGGTCTGCCCGGCTCCGGACCGCACAAGGCCCTGCGCCGGCGCCAGGCCGGGCAGGCGGCACTCCCGTCCCATCACGCCCTGGCCCAGGTGGTGCTGCGCCGGCTCGCCGTGCTGCCCCAGGAGACCGGCGTCCCCGAGGTCGCCCCGCTCGTCGGCGCGGTGACCGAGGAGGAGAGCCGGGAGACCGGGGTGCCCACCGGGGCCGCCGTACCGCCCGCGATCCGGCAGGTGGTCGAGGCCGCGCTGAGCGCACCGATCGGCACACTCGTGGAGCGCGGAGTCGTCCCGTCCGCCGAGGTCCTGGCCGAACTGGTCCCCCAGCTGGTCGCCGCCACCACCGCGCAGGCGTACGGCGACGAGGCGCTGCGGACGCTGATGACCGCGAACTACCGGGCGTTCCGCAACCGCCGCTCCCTGCTCCTGCTCAACCTGGAACGGCAGGTGCGGGTCGAGGAACTGCCCTGGGTGCGGGCGGTGTCCGGGCAGCGCGCCGCGGTGACGGGCAAGCCGGACGGCGACGGCGCACTGGACGTGCTGCGGCAGCTGGGCGAGTTGGCCGTGCAGGCCTTCCCGGGCACGCTGCTGCCCAACCCGCTCGTCCGCGAACTCGGTGTGCTGGCCCGCCAGTGCGACCTGGGCGCGCCGTTCGTGGAGGAACTGGCCGCCGACATCTTCATGGGCACCTTCGGCCCGAAGTTCCTCACGGCCGCACGGATCGCGGGCGAGCTGCTGCGCGGCACGCTGTACGAGCGCTACTACGGCATCGATTACGGCGCGATCCGCAACCTGGCGATCACCGAGACGGGCACGGCACTGACCCGCTCGGTCGGCCCGCGTACGTCCCCCGGGTTCGCGCGGCTGTGCACGGAGCGGGCCGGGGCGACGTCGGATTCCTGGTCCGTGGCGGCGAACGGCAAGGTGATCGAGCAGGCGCAGATCCTCACCACGCACAACCTGGCCACGCTGGTCCACCGTGTGGGCATCGCCCCGCAGCCCGGCTGGGCCGACCTGGCGCACCGCTGCTTCGTCACCGTGTGCCGTCTCACGGCCCGCGTGGAGGGCAACCGGCGGCCACTGCCCACCATCAAGGACGCGGCGTACGCGTGGCGCCAGATGCTGTTCCACCTGTCCCTGTGCCCACCCGACGAACAGCGCCGCTTCCTCACCACCCTGCACGAGGAGACGGCCCGCCACCCGTCGCATGTCACCACCCGCCTGGCCCCGGCCCTCGCAGGCCTGGCCCTGATCGCGGAGGGCGGCACCTTCCGGACCGACGGCACGGCGGCGGACGGCGACGAGGCGTGCCGTTTCCTGGGGTGGAGCACGGGGCGGCACTGGATGCGATGAGCTGGGGGGGCGGGCGCTGTCAGCCATCACCCGCTCGCGTCGCTCATCCGCCGACGCCCCGTCGGTTCCCGGACACCGGCGCGTCACGCCGGGCGGGCACGTTGCCGTCGTCCCCTCCTGCCCTCGCCCTCTAGCCGTCGGCCCGCCCGTGTGCGGGTGCGACGCGGAAGGACGACCGCGCCGTGTCCTCCTCGCTCCCGCTCAGCGATCTCCCCGGACCGCTGCCCGCCTGCCCCGCCGCGACGGCCGTCCCCACCGTCGCCGGCACCCCCACCACTCCCGCCCGCTCCCTCTTCTCCCCCGCGCGCCTCACCCGCCACGCGCTGACGCTGCTCCCGCTCCTGCTGATCGGGGCGTGGGCGGCGGCCGACTGGCACACCGTGCGCGACGGGGCCGCCCGGCTGGCCTCGGCCGATCCCTGGTGGCTGCTGTCCGCCCTGTTCTTCACCTGCATGGGCTGGGTGGTCGCGGCCGTGGTGCGCCAGGGTTCCATACCGGAACGGCTGCCGCCGGGCCTGCTGCTGGCGTCGCAGTTCGCGGCCGGCGCCGCCAACCACGTACTGCCGGCGAGCATCGGCGCCCACGCAGTCACCCTGCGCTTCCTCCAGGGCCAGGGCGTGCCCCTGGCCCGGGGCACCGCCTCACTCGCCCTGTACTCGCTGGTCAAGCCGATCGCAAAGACGGCGGTGCTGCTCGGCTTCC
The DNA here is from genome assembly GCF_014655715.1 of Streptomyces lanatus. GTDB lineage: Bacteria > Actinomycetota > Actinomycetes > Streptomycetales > Streptomycetaceae > Streptomyces > Streptomyces lanatus. The sequence goes on from NZ_BNBM01000001.1 coordinate 1,079,353, forward strand.
TCATGGCCTTCCCCGAGCTGCTGCACCTGGGCGAACTCGTCCCGGACGGGCAGACGTTGCTCCTGGTGGCCGGGGGTGTGGTCACGGCCCTCGCGACGGCCGCGGTCCTCGTGACGACCGTACGGCCACTGCGCCGCCCCCTCCTCGGCTTCGTACGCACCGCCCTGACCGACGCACGGATCCTGCACACCCGCCCCAGCCGCGTCCTCGCCCTGTGGGGCGGCGCGGCGGCCACCCCGCTGCTCCAGTCGAGCGTGATCGCCTCGGTCGGCTTCGCGCTCGGTCTGCCGCTGACCTGGACGCAGGTGACGCTGGCGCTCCTCCTCGCCAGCACCGCCGTCGGCGCCGTACCGGCACCCGGTGGCATCGGTCCCGTGGACGCGGCCCTGGTGTTCACGATGGTCACCTTCGGCGCCCCCATGGGCCTGGCCGCGGCGACGGTGATCGGCTACCGCGTGCTGACGGTCTGGGTCCCGCTGCTGCCCGGCGCGCTGGTGCTCTCGATCATGGTCCAGCGCAAGATCCTCTGACCGGGGAAGGCGGCGGGGAAGGCGTCGCTACTCCTGCCCGAGCCGCACCACCGCCACGGTGATGTTGTCCGGCCCGCCCGCCTCGATCGCGGCCTTCCACAGCTCGAAGGCCGCCCGTCCGTCGTCGTGCTCGCCGAGGATCTCTTCGAGGACGTCCGTGGGCACCGGGTCGGTGAGACCGTCCGAGCAGATCAGATAGCGCTCGCCGGGTGCCGGGGTCTCGGACGTGACGTGGGGGTGGACGGCACGGTAGGTGGGCGAGCCGCCCAGGCACTGGGTGACCAGGGAGACGGTCCGGCCCGGCGGATGCGGTGGATTGTCGTCGACGCTCACCTGGCGCAGCCCGTCGCCGCCGGCCGCGAGGACCTGGCTGTCGCCGACGTTGAAGACCAGGACCGAGTCCGACCGCACGACGACGCCGGCGACGGTGGTCCCCATGGCGGTGAGCTCGGTCTCCCGGTCGCCGCCGGCTGCCTGGTACACGGCGCGGTTGCAGGCGTTCACGGCGTCACGGACGGCGACCTCGCTGGTCAGGGCCGGGCCCAGCGCGGCGAGCTGCCGGGCCACCAGGGAACTGGCCACCTCACCGCCGGGATGCCCACCGAGCCCGTCGGCGACGGCCACGACGAGCGGGGTGCCGAGCGGGAAGACCAGGGTCTGCGGATTCTCGGTCACCGTGCCGCACAGCGTCCACGGCCCGACGACAAGGCTGTCCTCGTTCCGCTCGCGCAGCAGGCCGGGATGGCTGATCGCACTCACAGCGACGTACGGCACAGGCCGCCACCGCCTTCCCGCACGGATCAAGACGCCGGGCCGGGACTCCGGCCCGACCCCCGTCCTACGAGTCTAGGAACACCCGCATCGCCCGTGCCAGCGCACCCGGGCGTGCCACCGGCCGGGATGCCCGGGGCGGTGTCGCCCCGGGCACCTCGCGGGTGAGGGCCACGGGCCGTCGGTCAGGACTCGTCCGGGGTCATCCGCAGCGAGATGCTGTTGATGCAGTACCGCTGGTCGGTCGGTGTCGCATAGCCCTCGCCCTCGAAGACATGCCCGAGGTGGGAGCCGCAGCGGGCGCAGCGCACCTCGGTGCGGAGCATGCCGTGCGAGCGGTCCTCGATCAGCTCGACCGCGTCGGTGTCCTTCGGGTCGTAGAAGGACGGCCAGCCGCAGTGCGACTCGAACTTGGTGGTGGAGGTGAAGAGTTCCGCGCCGCAGGCGCGGCAGGAGTAGACGCCCTTCGCCTTGGTGTTGGTGTACTCACCGGTGAAGGCGGGCTCCGTGGCGGCCTCGCGCAGGACGGCGTACTCGGCCGGGGTCAGCTCCGTGCGCCACTGCTCGTCCGGCTTTTCGACGTCGTACGACATGGGTGTGTGCCCCTCACTTCGACAGGCGGTCCAGGATGAGCGGGCCGAGGTCGGTGACATCGCCCGCGCCCATGGTGAGAACGAGATCACCGGGCCTCGCCATTCCCGCGACCAGCGCGGGCACCTCGCTCTTGTCACGCACCGCCGCCACCTCGGCACCGGCCGCCCGGGCCGCGTCGATGATCAGCTCGCTGGTGACGCCCGGGATCGGGTCCTCGCGGGCCGGGTAGATGTCCAGGACCAGGGAGGAGTCCGCCAGGGCGAGGGCCTCGCCCATCTCCTTGCCCAGTTCCTGGGTGCGGGAGAACAGGTGGGGCTGGTAGGCGACCAGGATCCGGGCGTCCCCGGCGGCGGCACGCATCGCCTCCAGGTCGGCGACCATCTCGGTCGGGTGGTGGGCGTAGGAGTCGATGACCTGGACGCCCGCGGCCTCGCCCTTCAGCTGGAGCCGCCGCTTCACGCCGGTGTAGGCCGCGAGCGCCGGGGCCAGCTCGGCGGCCGGGATACCGAGGGCCGCGCCCGCGGCGAGGGCGGCCACCGCGTTGAGGGCGTAGTGGCGGCCGGGGACGGAGACGGCGAAGGTGAGCTCCTGCCCGTCCAGCAGGACGGTGACCCGGGACTTCAGGCCCTGGGCCACGATCGACAGCACCCGTACGTCGGCGTCCTCCGCCTCGCCGTACGTCACCGTCCGCACGCTCCCGGCGACCCGCCGCGCCAGCTCGCGCGCCCCGTCCTGGTCGGCCGAGATCACCAGCGTCCCGCCCTCGACGATGCGCTCGGCGAACGTCACGAACGACTCGTAGATCTCGTCCATCGACGCGTAGTTGGCGTGGTGGTCGAGCTCCACGTTCAGGACGATCGCGACCTCGGGCTCGTACTTGTGGAAGCTGCGGTCCGATTCATCCGCCTCGGCGACGAAGATCTCGCCGTCGCCGTGCAGGGCGTTGGAGCCGGGGGCGTCGAGGTCGCCGCCGATGGCGTACGACGGCTTCAGGCCCAGCTCGGTCAGCGAGACGGCCAGCATCGACGTCGTGGTGGTCTTGCCGTGCGTACCGGCGACGGCGATCGGGCGCAGCCCGCCCATCAGAGAGGCGAGGGCGTCGGCGCGGTGCACCACCGGGATGCCCAGCTCGGCGGCGCGGGCCAGCTCGGGGTTGTCCTGCCGGATCGCCGACGACACCACGACGCAGCTGGCATCGTCGGCGAGGTGCTCCGCGGCATGCCCGATGTGCACGGTCACACCGAGCGCCCGCAGTGCCTCGGCGGTCCCGGACTCCTTGGCATCACTGCCGGCCACCTTGGCCCCGCGCTGCGCAAGAATCTTCGCGATCCCCGACATCCCGGCCCCGCCGATGCCGATGAAGTGCGGTCGGTCCATGGCGGTGGGAATGCCGGGTGCCATGTGTGTTCTCCCAGGATCGCGATACGACGGTGAGGCCTCAGCCTATTCCGTACGGAAGGGTGCCCACCCCAGGGGCGCGGGCTATGCCTCGCTGTGGGAGAACAGCTTCAGCACCGGCACCCCCACCTTGTGCCGCGCCCTGGACGCCCAGTCCCGGTGGAAGAACTCCTCCACGTAGTGGGGATCGGTCAGCACGATCACCTCGTCCGCCCCGACCTCGTCCACCACCGCCCTCAGCGCGTCCAGCGGATGGTCCTCCAGCAACCGCCCCTCGGCCTCCGCCCCGGCCGTACGCAGGGCCGTCAGCGACACCTCCAGCGCCCGCTCCCCCGTACTCAGCGCCTCTTCGCCCTCCGGGGTCTTGCCCTCCCGAACCGCCTCGTCCAGCTCGCCGAGCGCGATGTCGTCGATGGCGCGCAACAACCTGTCGGCCTGCTCGCCGCGCGGCTGGAGCAGCACATGGAAGCCGACCTCCTCGTCACCGTGCAAGGTGGTGACGAACTCCACGTCGGCGGACGTCAGGGCCTTCTCGATCATCAAAACGCTTGTGAACACCGGGCGCCCCTTCTGCGGAAACCATCCTGCCCCGCGCTCGCACGGGGACTGCGAGAGTTAGTGTGCCCGGCGGAAGCTAAACGGAACGGTGGATTCCGCCGTTTTCAGGATCACGGCACTCATGGAACCCATGTCCGAACCACCGTCACGTCCGCCGGTACCGGCTGAACAGAAAGCCCTCCTCCTCCAGCAGGGACACCAGCTCGAACCGTTTCGGGACCGCCACCGAGGGCCCGCCGGCGATGCGCTGGGCGTCTCCGGCGGTGAGCATCGGGGAGATCGTCAGACAGAGCTCGTCGAGCACGCCGGAAGCCACCAGCTGGCCCAGCAGCCGGGGCCCGCCCTCGGTCAGCAGCCGGGTGTACCCCAGTTCGGCGAGGGCCTGGACGGCACGGACGGGGTCCACGCCGACACCGTCACCGGCGATCACGACCCGGGCGCCGGCCTTCTCCGCGACGGCGATCCGGTCGGGGGCCGCGGCGGCGCCCGTCAGGACGAGGGTCGGCACGGAGGGCGAGGTGAACAGCGGCAGGCCGAAGTCCAGGTCGAGGCTGGCGCTGATCACCGCGATGGCGGGCGCGGGCGTCTGTCCGGCCGCCTCGCGCGCCTCGGCGAACTCCGCACGCGCGCGTGCCGGGCGGTACCCCTCCTGGCGTACCGTTTCGGCGCCGACGACCACGACATCCGCGAGCGCCCGCAGCGTGCCGAAGATCCTCATGTCGGTCGCGGTGGAGATGGGCTGCGAACGCCCGTCGTGCTGGGCGGCCCCGTCCAGGGTGGACACCATGTTGGCCCGCAACCAGGGCTGCGGTTCACCGGGACCCGGCTCGGGATAGGCGTAGGCGAGGGCGAGCTCGGCGAGGCTCCACTCAGGGGATGCCTCCGGCGAGGCCCCCGGGAGCGGCGCTGTCTCGTCGGTCACAGGGAACAGGCGTCGCATGTCAAGGAGTGTGGCACGGCGCTTAGCATGGTGACCCGTGTCGTCCTCCACAGCCGCGTCCCAGCCCGGCGCGATAGCCGAAGCGAGTCCGCTGTCCCTGTGCGCCCGTGAGCCGCGTGTGCCGGCGGACCAGCTGGTCGCCGAGATGGTGCCGCCGCCCCGTTTCGACTCGGTCCGCTTCAGCAACTACATCCCGGACCCGAACCAGCCCAGCCAGACCGAGGCGGTCCGCGTCCTGGAGGACTTCGCGGGCGGGCTCGGCGGTGCGCACGCCAGCGGCGCGGGGAAGCCGGGCAGGCGAGGCTTCCTCGGATTCGGCAGGTCCAAGGCGCCCAAGAGCCCCGCGGGCCCTCGCGGCGTCTACCTCGACGGCGGCTACGGCGTCGGCAAGACCCACCTCCTGGCCTCCCTCTGGCACGCCACCCCGGCCGAGCCGTCCCTCAAGGCGTTCGGCACCTTCGTGGAGCTGACCAACCTCGTCGGCGCCCTGGGTTTCCAGCAGACCGTCCAGACCCTCTCCGGTCACCGTCTCCTCTGCATCGACGAGTTCGAGCTCGACGACCCGGGCGACACCGTCCTCGTCTCCACGCTGCTCGGCAAGCTCGTCGACGCGGGCGTGGCGCTCGCCGCCACCTCGAACACGCTGCCCGGCAAGCTCGGCGAGGGCCGCTTCGCGGCGGCCGACTTCCTGCGCGAGATCCAGGGCCTGTCGGCCCACTTCCGGGCCCTGCGCATCGACGGCGAGGACTACCGCCACCGCGGGCTGCCCGAGGCGCCGGCGCCGTTCTCCGACGAACAGGTGACGAAGGCGGCGTACGCCACCGAGGGCGCCTCGCTCGACGACTTCCCGCATCTGCTGGAGCACCTCGCCCGCGTCCACCCCAGTCGTTACGGTGCGTTGACCGATGGCCTGAAGGCGGTGTGTCTCACCGACGTACAGCCGATTCCGGACCAGTCCACCGCCCTGCGGCTGGTGGTGCTCGCCGACCGGCTCTACGACCGTGAAGTCCCGGTCCTGGCCGCCGGGCTGCCGTTCGATCAGCTCTTCAGCGAGGAGATGCTGAAGGGCGGCTACCGCAAGAAGTACTTCCGGGCCATCTCGCGACTCACCGCGCTGGCGCGCGACGCCAAGGGCCTCGTCACCTCCTGACCCCCGCTCCGCCCAACTCCCCCTGGTCAGGGGGGAGTTCCAGCCATGCCACCCTCGCATTTCAGGCTCTCTTCAGGTGGAAACGTTAAGTTAACCCAGCAAACAACTTTGCCGGGCTAATGTGTTTCTTGACCAACGATTGACCAAGCGTTGGTTCGCGTATGAGGTGTGGACTGTCTGGAGGGAGGCGCATGTTCCGAGGTACGACGGTACGGACCGTGGTTTCGCTCCTCGCCGCCGTCCTGCTCGCCCTCCAGTTCTTCGCACCTTCCGTGTCCTTCGCACACGCGCATACGGTCAGTCAGGCAGAGGCCAAGGCCCAGCCCGGAAACAAGCTCTCCGGAAAGGCGCTGCGCGACGAGACCCTCATGTCCCGCGAGTGCGCACCGTCGGGTGATGGGGACCCGACGCCCCTGCGCACCAGGGACCGTTCGCGCTTCGCCGACTGCGGGCCCACGGCGCCCGACCGACCGCCGCTCACCCGGGATCCCGCGTCCGCGCACGCCATACCCGGCACCGCGCTCGACCGCACGTCGAGATCGTCGACGTCGCACAGCCCGGCAGCGCTTCAGGTCTTCCGCTGCTGAGAAGCAGCGCAGTCCTCCCCACCTCTGTCATAGAAAGAACCACACCGACGCGCCGCTGCGGCGCGCCAGGAGGAGTCACCACATATGCAGCCCCTCATCGACAACGCCCGCATGTTCGGACAGCGCCCTGAGGAGTTCGCCAAGCTGGCCGAAGGGCAGTCCCCTCAGGTCCTGTTCATCACCTGCTCCGACTCCCGGGTCGTACCGGCCCTGATCACGGGCGCCCGCCCCGGCGAGCTCTTCGAGCTGCGCACCGCGGGCAACATCGTCCCGCCGTACACCGCCGGACACCCCACCAGCGAGGCCGCCACCCTGGAGTACGCCGTGGAGGTGCTCGGCGTCCGCGACATCGTGGTCTGCGGCCACTCCCACTGCGGAGCCGTCGGCGCGCTGGTGCGCGGCGAGGACCTCGACGCCGTACCGGCCGTGCGCGACTGGCTCGCGCAGGCCGAGCCGCGCCCGACGGGTGCCGTGCAGGACCCGGAGGTCGCCGAGGGCGTCCAGGCCCATGTGCTGACGCAGCTGCTGCGGCTGCGCTCGTACCCGTTCATCGCCAAGAAGCTGAAGGAGCGTCAACTGAGCCTGCACGCCTGGTACTACGAGGTGCACAAGGGCACCGTGCGCGCCCACAGCGCCGAGACCGACGCGTTCGAGGCACTGTGAGCGCCATGATGACCAAATTCCCTCACATACGGCAGGACTTCGCCGCCTCGCTGGTCGTCTTCCTGGTCGCGCTGCCGCTCTGCGTCGGCGTGGCCGTCGCCTCCGGAGTGCCGGCCGAGCTCGGGCTCGTCACCGGCATAGTCGGCGGTCTCGTCACCGGGCTGATGCGCGGCAGCAGCCTCCAGGTCTCCGGGCCCGCCGCCGGTCTGACGGTGCTGGTCTACGAGGCCGTCCAGGAGTACGGGCTGCCCGTCCTCGGCGTACTGGTGCTCGCCACCGGCCTGCTCCAGCTCCTGATGGGCGCCCTGAAGCTGGGGCGCTGGTTCCGGGCCATCTCGGTCTCCGTCGTCGAGGGCATGCTGGCCGGTATCGGCCTGGTGCTCATCGCCGGACAGCTCTACGCGGTCGCGGACGCCGAGGCACCCGCCTCGGGGCTGGAGAAGATCGCCGGGCTGCCCGGCGCGCTCGCCGACGCCGCCGGGAACACCGGGGCGATGGCCTCCATCGGACTGGGCGCCGGCACCATCGCCGTACTGGTGCTGTGGAAGCGCATGCCGCGGCCGGTGCGTACCGTTCCCGGTCCGCTCGCCGCGGTCGGCCTGGCCACGGCGGTGGCCGCCGTATTCTCCCTGCCGGTGGCAACCGTCGAGGTCAAGGGCCTGCTGGGCGCCATCCAGCCGCCCGGCGCGGACGCCTTCGGGGAGCTCGCGAACGTCGGTGTGCTCGCCACGATCGTCGCCTTCACGCTCATCGCGTCCGCCGAGTCGCTGTTCAGCGCGGCGGCCGTGGACCGGCTGCACGACGGGCCGCGCACCGAGTACGACAAGGAGCTGATGGCGCAGGGCGCGGGCAACACGGTCTGCGGTGCGCTCGGCGCGCTGCCGATGACCGCGGTCATCGTGCGCAGCTCGGCCAATGTGCAGGCGGGCGGGAGGACCAAGGCGTCCCGGGTCCTGCACGGCGTATGGCTGCTGCTGTTCGCGGCGCTGCTGCCCGCCACGCTGGCCCTGATCCCGATCCCCGCGCTGGCCGGCATCCTGGTCCACGCCGGCTTCAAGCTGATCCCCTTCCGCGGGATCGTCTCCCTGTGGCGGGGCCACCGGGGCGAGGCCCTGATCCTCGTCGTCACGGCCGTGTCGATCGTCGCCGTGAACATGTTCGAGGGCGTGCTGATCGGTCTGGCGCTGTCGGTCGCCAAGACCGCCTGGGAGGCCTCGCACCTGAAGCTGGAGATCATCGACAAGGGCGCGGGCCCCATCCAGGCGTATCTGTCGGGCAACGCGACCTTCCTCAGGCTGCCGAAGATCCTCGACAGCCTGGAGGCCCTGCCCCAGGACCGCCCGGTGGAGCTGGACCTGTCCGGACTGCACCACCTCGACCACGCCTGCCGTACGGCCCTGGAGAACTGGGCCGAGCGCCACAGCGCGGCGGGCACGGAACCCGTACGGGTCACCTCACCCTGAGCTGACCCGCTGGTCCGGGGCCGTCCATGGCCCCGGACCAGACACCGGGCATATCGTTACAGGAGTATCCGGAACAGACCTCTCGGTGAGGAGGTCGTCATGGTCGAGGAGCTCCTCGGCGCACTCGTGGGAGTGGGCGCCGCGGGCGCGGTGTACGTGGCCGCCGCGGCGCGGGTCGTCAAACAGTACGAGCGCGGGGTGGTCCTGCGGCTCGGGCGGCTGGCGGGCGACGTACGCGCGCCGGGATTCACGATGATCGTTCCGATCGTGGACCGGCTTCACAAGGTCAATATGCAGATCGTCACGATGCCGGTGCCGGCCCAGGAGGGCATCACCCGGGACAACGTGACCGTGCGCGTGGACGCCGTCGTGTACTTCAAGGTGGTCGAGCCGGCGAGCGCGCTCATCAAGGTCGAGGACTACAAGTACGCGGTCTCGCAGATGGCGCAGACGTCCCTGCGCTCGATCATCGGCAAGAGCGATCTGGACGATCTGCTCTCCAACCGCGAGAAGCTCAACCAGGGCCTGGAGCTGATGATCGACAGCCCGGCGATCGGCTGGGGCGTGCAGGTGGACCGTGTCGAGATCAAGGACGTGTCGCTGCCGGAGTCGATGAAGCGCTCCATGGCCCGGCAGGCCGAGGCGGACCGTGAGCGGCGGGCCCGCATCATCAACGCGGACGCCGAGCTCCAGGCCTCCAGGAAGCTGGCCGAGGCCGCCCATCAGATGGAGGACACCCCCTCCGCACTCCAACTGCGCCTGCTCCAGACGGTGATGGCGGTGGCCGCGGAGAAGAACTCCACGCTGGTCCTGCCCATCCCGGTGGAGCTGCTGCGCTTCCTGGAGCGGGGCGGCGAGGAACACGAGGGGCATCCCCCACGGCGCTACACCGCTGAGGCCCTGGAGGAGTCCCCCGAGGACGGCGACCGGCCGGCCGTCGAGCCGCCGCCCGAGCGGGAGGTCGAGCGGACCATCGACGACATCATCGAGGACGCCTCGGGAAAGTGACACGTGCTACGCGCGTGGTTCCAGCGGCCGACGCCAGGTGATAGACACGGCGGGGTCAAAGTTCCTGTCCGCCAGCAGGAAGGCTGCCCCATGTCCGAGAACACGACAGCCGGCGGTTCCACCACCCGCCGTCAGCTCCTCGCCCGTACCGGCGCGTTGGGCGTCTCGATCGCCTTCGCCGGAAACGTCACCGAGCTCTTCGCCGGTACGGCCGCCGCACAGAACCTGGGCCACACGGGATACGGCCCGCTCGTCCCCGACCCCGACGGTCTGCTCGATCTGCCGGAAGGTTTCCGCTACCGGGTCCTCTCCCGCGAGGGCGACCGGCTGCGCTCCGGCGAGGGCCCCGTCCCCTCCAACCACGACGGCATGACGGCCCTGCCCGGCAGAGGCGGCCGCGTCCACCTCGTCCGCAATCATGAGAACCGCGCCGACGGCAGGGTCCCCGTCCCCACGGTCCCGGGCCTGACGTACGACCCGGCCGGCAAGGGCGGCTGTACGGCCCTGACGCTCGACCGGCACGGCCACGTCCTGTCGGAACGGGTCGCCATCGCCGGTACGGCGGTGAACTGCGCGGGCGGGCCGACCCCCTGGGGCACCTGGCTGACCTGCGAGGAGACCGAGGACAAGGCCGGCACCAACGGCTACACCAAGGACCACGGCTTCATCTTCGAGGTCGACCCGGCGAACCCGTACGCCTCCGGCGCGGTCCCGCTGACCGCGATGGGCCGCTTCCAGCACGAGGCGATCGCGGTGGACCCGAGGCGCGGTGTCGTCTACGAGACCGAGGACGCCTTCCTCAAGCCCTTCGGCCTCTTCTACCGCTTCCTGCCCCACCAGCCGCACGGCGGCCTGGGCACCCTGCGCGCGGGCGGCCGGCTCCAGGCGATGCGCGTACCCGGCGTACCGGACCTGTCGTCGATCCAGGAGCCGGGCGCGACCTTCGGGAACATCGAGTGGGTCGACGTACCGGATCCACTCGCCGCCCGGACCCCTATCCGCCTCCAGGACTTCGGCCCCAAGGGCATCACGCACGCGCAGAAGCTGGAGGGCTGCTACTGGGGTGGCCGCAGCGTCTACTTCGTCTCCTCCTTCGCGCACAGCGCGGAGGGTTCGGCGGCGGACCACTACGGCCAGATCTGGCGCTACGACCCCACCGAGCGCCGTCTCACCCTGGTGATCGTCTTCGGTCCGGACACGGATGTGCAGCTGCCCGGTGAGTCACCGGACAACATCTGTCTCGCCCCCAGCGGCGGCCTCATGGTCTGCGAGGACGGCAACGGCGCCCAGCACGTCTTCGGTGTGACTCGGCACGGCGAGGTGTACGCGATGGCCCGCAACGCCCAGAACCTGGGGACGCCCGAGGAGCCGGAGTGGGGCGAGTTCGCCGGGGTCACCTTCTCGCCGGACGGCGGGACGATGTACGTCAACTGCTACGCACCCGGCACGACGTTCGCGGTGACCGGCCCCTGGCGCAAGTGACGGCCTGATCACGGGCACCTCACGGCGGAAGCGGCCCCTCCGCGGCGTCCTCTAACCTGTGCGGCATGAACGCACCGGGGGATCTCGTCGACGGCCGTTTCGAGCTGGTGGAGCGGCTCGGCAGCGGAGGCATGGGCACCGTGTGGCGGGCGCGCGACACGGTGCTCGACCGCGAGGTGGCGCTCAAGGCGGTCCGCTCCGACGCGGACACGGTCGGTCTGGTGCGTGAGCGTGTGATGCGGGAGGCGCGGGCGCTGGCCCGGCTCAGCCACCCCCATGTGGTGACGGTCCATCAGATCGTGGACGCGGAGCCGCACCCGTGGATCGTGATGGAGCTGGTCCCGGGCATCTCGCTCCAACAGCACCTGGACAACGGCCCGTTGACGCCGCCCGCGGCGGCCCGGCTGGGCCGTCAGGTGCTCGCCGCGCTGCGTGCCGCGCACGCGGCGGGCATCCAGCACCGGGACGTCAAGCCCGCCAACATCCTGCTGCGCCCCGACGGCAGCGCCGTACTCACCGACTTCGGCATCGCCGCCCTCCAGGGCACGACGGGTCTGACGGCCACGGGCGAGTTCGTCGGGTCGCCCGAGTACATGGCCCCGGAGCGGATCAGGGGCCATGACGACGGCCCGGCCGCCGACCTCTGGTCGCTGGGCGTGGTCCTGTACGTCTGCACGGAGGGCGTCAGTCCCCTGCGCCGCCCGACGACCCTCGCCACCCTGGCCGCCGTACTCGACGACCCGCTCCCCGCACCGTCCCGCTCGGGCCCGCTGACCCCGGTGCTCGAAGCCCTGCTGGTCCGGGACCCTGCGGCCCGCCCGGACGCCGCCCGCCTGGACATGATGCTGGCGCAGGTGGAGTCGGGGACGACACCGCAGTGGGCCGCCCAGCCGACGATGACCGCGACCGCGCCGCAGCCGACGCCCACTCAGCTGGACACGCCGCGCCCCACGACTCCGGAAGCACTGACCAGGCCCCGGCGCCGTACACCCCTGGTGGTGGCCGGCACCGCGGTACTGGCGATCGCGGCGGCCACGGCGCTGGTCCTAGCCCTCCGCGCAGGCGACACGGCCGCGGACAACAAGGCCGACGCGACGCCGAAACCCCCGGCCACCACGACCGCCGGTCCCTCGACCCCGGGGAACGAGCTGGAGGCTCCCCCGACACCCCTCCCCACCGGCCCCGCCCCGGCCGGCCGCTGGATCGCCCAGCTCCACTCCGAACCGGTCTCCGCCGGCATCGCCAACCGCGACCGCAGACTCGCCACCCTCCGCGAGACCATTCCGGGGACCAAGGTCCTGCGCAGCGGCGACTACGCCTCCCTGCGCGCCGGCTACTGGGTCTTCTACGCCCCCGGCCCCTTCGCCAACGGCCGCGCGGCCCTCACCTTCTGCGCCAAGCACGACCGCACCACGGCGAACACCTGCATGGGCCGCTATCTGAGCAACGACGCGACCGAGTTCCTCCTCCAGTGCCGCCCACCGGCCGACGCGCCTACGGGCCGCTGCACCCGCAAGGGCTGAGCGATCCGGCGGCCGGGTGGGTGACACCGGCCCGGCGCACCCGCCGATACACCGAAATGACCGTTTGATCATCATATCTTCATGCGGTGATCACTCTCGTACGACGCGTCACCGCCCTCTGTGCCCTGGGCGCGGCGCTCAGTGTGCTCGCCTCGTGTGCGGGGCCCGAGGAGATGACCCGGGCTCCGTTGCCGGCGCCCAGTGCCACGGCCTCCGTCTCCCCCTCGCTCAGGGCTCCGACGCTCGCCCCGGGGCCCGGCGGCACGGCCCCGGTCTTCGAGCACGGTCCCCGCAGCGGGGACAAGGCCGTCGCGCTGACCTTCGACGCCGATATGACCGCCGATCAGGGGCCACGGGCGGCGCAGGGCGAACGGTTCGACAATCCGGGGCTCATCGTGGCGCTGCGGGAGTTGAAGGTGCCGGCGACCGTGTTCATGACGGGGCGATGGGCCGAGGAGTATCCGGAGCAGGCCCGGTCCATCGGGCGGGATCCGCTCTTCGAGGTCGCCAACCACTCCTACAGCCACCACTCCTTCACCGACGACTGCTACGGGCTGCCGACCATCGCCGAGGAACGCATGCGGGCGGATGTGGAGCGGGCGTACGCGGTGTTCCGGAAGGTGGGGGTGCGGGACGCGATGCCGTACTTCCGGTTTCCGGGCGGGTGCTACGACCGGCGGGCGCTGCGGGCGCTGACCCCGGTCGGGGTCACGGCGGTGCAGTGGGACGTGGTGAGCGGGGACGCGTTCGCGACGGATGCGGGCGCGGTCGCGCGGGGGGTGCTGGACGAGGTGCGGCCCGGGTCGGTGGTCGTGCTGCACTGCACGCGCAGTGCCGCTCCGACGACGGAGCGGGTGGTCCGCGGTGTGGTGCCGGAGCTGCGTCGTGAAGGCTTCCGGTTCGTGAAGGTGTCGGAGCTGATCCGGGCCTCGGGCACCCGGCGGTGAGCGTCCTACGCTGGAGGTATGAGCGAGGACTACTGCACGATCGCCGACGCGGTGAAGCCGCCCTGGGGGTCCCCCCACGCCCTTAAGGCAGTGGGGGAGGACGGGCCGCCGTATGCCGAGTGTGTGCTGTGCCGGGAGCCGACCGAGTACCCGGAGTCCTACAAGGGGATCACCCTCTGCCCCGTCTGCGAGTGGCAGGAGGCACAGCGCACCGCCTGCTCAGGGTGATCTGCGGGAGGTGAGCGCGCAGGCCACGGCGATCGCCGCCGCCGTGAGCAGGGCCGCCGCAGCCAGGGGCAGTACGGGCATCGGGACCCGGCCCGAGTTGGAGCCGGTGACCAGGCCGCTCACCGCCGCCTGCGCCGGGGAGCCCGTCACCACCACCGACAGCAGGGCCGCGAGCAGCATCGCCGGGATCGCACGGCCGGTGGAGCGCAGCAGCGGCCAGGTGGTGAGCGCGCCGACGGCCGTGCCGAGCAGGGCGCAGGCCAGTACGGCGAGCAGCCCGGCCGCGCCCGCCGGAAGGCGCGGTACGCGCGTCTGGAGATCCGCGCTCGCAGGGTTGCTGATCAGCGTCACGACGACGGTGGCGACCACGCCCAGGGCCACCGCGGTACCCAGCGCCACCAGCAGCGCGGCGAGGTGGGCGCGCCCGGGGCCGACCGCCGCGGAGACACAACTGCGGGCGGCGGGCGGCTCGTTGGTGACGCAGATCCGCACCAGCCAGGCGGTGACGGGCAGCAGCGCCGCGGCCGTGTAGCCGAGCGAGTCGAGGATGGGCTGGCCGCCCTGCACGCCGATCCCGAGGAACACGACGTACAGGAGGAACGGCGGCAGCCAGCGCTGCGAGCGGACGAGCAGGGCGGCCTGGTATCTGAGCAGGGCGGTCATCGGCGGCTCTCGGTGTCGGGGCCGGCCGGCTCCTGGCGCACGCTCACCACGTGCCAGGGCGGCCGCGCGGTCAGCAGGGCGCGCAGCAGGATGTCGGAGTGGGACGCGGGCACGGTGAGACGGTGGGTGCCGGGGGCCGGTTCCTCGGCCGCGACGACGGCGCGCTGCGCGTCGCCGGGTAGCTGCCCGCCGCTCGGCCCCTGGGCGACGACGGTCACGCGCGGCCCGGCGGCCTCCTCGGGCGGTTGTTCGGTACGGAGGTCGAGTCCCGAGTCCCGCACGGTGTACGTCGCGTCGGGCACCCCCGCGAGCCGACGCGGATCGTGGTCCACGAAGACGACGGCGGTGCCGCCCGCGGTGCGTTCGGCGACGGCCCTCTCCAGCTCCGCGCGGGCGTCGGAGTCGAGGCCCGTCCACGCCTCGTCCAGGACGAGCAGCTCCGGTTCGGCGAGGAGGGCCTGGACGACGGCGACCTTCTGGCTGCTGCCTTTGGACAGCTGGGCCATGGGGGTACGGGCGTAGGGGGCGGCGCCGAAGCGGTCGAGCCACTCCAGGGCGGCACGGGTGGCCGCGGGCCGCGACAGGCCGTGGACGGTGCCGAGGTGGGTCAGATAGCCGAGGGCGGTGAAGGGGAGGGCGGTGGGGAAGCGTTCGGGGACGTAGGCGGTACGGGGCGCTCCGCTGACGCGGCCCTCGCTGGGGGCGTCTATGCGGGCCAGGAGGCGCAGGAGGGTGGACTTGCCGGTGCCGTTGGGGCCTTCTATGCGAATGAGGGTGCCGGGGGGCACGGTGAGGTGGATGCCGCGTAAGACCCATGGGCCCCGTAGGCCGTAGCGGCGGCCCACGTTGTCCAGACGAAGATCGCGTTGCATGGGGGCATCCTCTCCTACCGCCCGGGTTGGCAGACTGGACCGTGTGAACAGTGATCCCTCGATCGACAGCCCCTTCAGGTCCGAGCCCAGCACCCGGGACGAGGCCCCGCAGTTCGTCCTGCCCCTGGTCGTACGCATCGAACGGTCCGCTCCCCCGGCCCGCACCGACGCCCTGGAGACCTCCGCCCGTGCCGTCCTGACCATCCTCAGCGACGAGCGGTCCCTCGGCGACGGCGAGTGGGCCGAGGCCATGCGCGACTGGCAGGACGCGCGGATCCGCAAGGTCGTGCGGCGGGCCCGCGGGGCCGAGTGGCGGCGGGCGGAGGAGCTGCCCGGGATCACGGTGACCGGGAAGTCGGCCGAGGTGCGGGTCTTCCCGCCGGTGCCGCTGGACGGCTGGCCCAAGGAACTGGCCAAGCTCCAGGTCTCCGGCACCGATCTCGACGACCCGGAACCGCCCGTCGACGCCGATCCCTCCGGCCCCGTCCTCTGGCTTAACCCCGAGCTCGACATGTCGGCCGGCAAGACGATGGCGCAGACCGGACACGCGGCGCAGCTCGCCTGGTGGGAACTGTCCGACGAGGAGCGGGCCGCCTGGCGCGACGCGGGGTTCCCGCTGGCCGTACGCACCGCGCAGCCCGGGCCCTGGCGTGAGCTGACGGGCGGTGGGCTGCCGTTGGTGCGGGACGCGGGGTTCACGGAGATCGCGCCCGGGTCGTGCACGGTGGTCGCGGATCATCCGGCGCTGCGGTAGGCGCGGCCATGCGTCTTCCTCCTGAACGCTCCCGCCGTCCCGCGCGTATCCCCCGGTACGGGTCTGATGTCCGGGCGGGTCCCAACCTCAAATGTTGCTCTGAAGGTGGCCCCCGAGGGGTTCGGGCCGAGCCCGCGGGGCCATACCCCCGTCACGCGGAACAGGCGGGGGCGGAAGAGGCCGAGGAGGGGACGATGGAGCGACTGGGTACGGGAATCGGATGGCGTCCGGAGATCGCGGACGCGGTGGAGCGCATGCCGGGCATCGACTGGGTCGAGACCGTCGCCGAGAACGTCTGTCCCGGGCATCTTCCGGAGTCCCTGGTACGGCTGCGTGAGCGCGGGGTGACCGTGATCCCGCACGGCGTCTCGCTGGGCCTGGGCGGCGCGGACCGCCCCGACGCCGACCGGCTGGCCGCGCTCGCCGAGCGGGTGGCGGCACTGGGGGCGCCGCTGGTCACCGAGCACATCGCGTTCGTACGGGCGGGCGGGCCGCTGACGGCGTCCCCGCGTCTGGAGGCGGGGCATCTGCTGCCGGTCCCCCGCACCCGGGACGCCCTGGACGTGCTGTGCGAGAACGTCCGTATCGCCCAGGACGCGCTGCCCGTGCCGCTCGCCGTGGAGAACATCGCCGCGCTGATCGCCTGGCCTGGCGAGGAGATGAGCGAGGGACAGTTCCTGTACGAGCTGGCCGACCGCACCGGCGTGAAACTCCTCATCGACGTCGCCAACCTGTACACCAACCACGTCAACCGCGGCGAGGACCCGGCCAAGGCGCTCGCCGAGCTGCCGCTGGAGGCCATCGCGTACGTCCATGTCGCGGGCGGCTTCGAACGCGACGGCGTCTGGCACGACAGCCACGCCCACCCCGTCCCCCAGCCGGTCCTCGACATCCTGACGGACCTCGCGTCCCGAGTGTCCCCGCCGGGAGTCCTCCTGGAGAGGGACGAGAACTTCCCCGAACCGGCAGAGCTGGAGGGGGAGTTGGGGGCGATCCGGAGGGCCTTGGAGAAGGGGGCGGCCGAGCGGCGCGCGTCGGCGTCCGGGAACCGGGCCACGTCAGCGGACCGGCTTCCGTCACCCCACGAGTCCTCCGCACCCGACCTCGCCCCCGCCCGTCAGCGGCTCGCCCTCGCGCAGGCCGCGTTGCTCTCCGCGCTCGTCGCCGGGACGCCCGTGCCCGAGGGGTTCGACCGGGTGCGGGTCGGGGTGCAGGCGCGGGCGCTCGCGGGGAAGCGGGCGGACGTCGTGGCGAAGGTCGCGCCGGAGTTGCCGGTGATCCTCGGTGGCGGGTATCGGCGGGCGTTCCTCGCGTACGCGAACGGGCAGCCGATGACCGACGGCTATCGGCGCGACGCGCTGGACTTCGCAGGGTATCTGCTGGCCGAGGGGCGTTGCGAAGACGTAGGGACGCGCGCGGAGTTGCGGGAGTGGTGGCTGGAGCGGTCGGGGCCGAAGCCGCGGTCGCGGCGGCCGGGGGTGCGGCTGGCCCGTGCCACGCGTCGGGTGCTGCTGCGACGCTGAGCGGGTGTCGGATACGTCAGCTTCCGTCCCACCGGTGGACGCGGGTGGCGGCGGTGAGTGTGCCGGGGTTAACACCTCGGTCCGGGACGCGGGCGACCTGCCCGCTTCGCCCCATAATGCCGACTTGAGCGGCCCGTCGAACCTCCCCGTTCGCCCGTATCCACCCCGCTTGCAACCATTCCCTCCTGTACGGCGGTTGGCGTAGGCGCCGAAGCGAGCCGAAGTAATATGCCAACCCCACCCCCGAAGCGCACTAACGTGCGGTGCCGCAACAGGAGGCACCATGCGACCGCGACCGCGACCCCCGATCAAAGGCCGAGGCATCTTCAGCGGCACCGGGCTCATCATCACCGGCCTGGCGGCGACGCTGCTGGCGATGATCTTCCCGATCTGGTCGTACGCCGACCGGTCCGGGACCGGTCTGGACGTGCTGAACGCGGAGACCGTCTCGACCGGCTACGGGCCGCTGTCCGCCCTCGACCGCGACTTCCTCACCAAGGTCCGGCTGGCCGGGCTGTGGGAGCTGCCCGCCGGTGAGCAGGCCCGGACGAAGGGCACGACTCCGGCCGTACGGACCGCCGGGGAGCATCTCATCGAGGGGCACGCGTTCCTGGACGAGCGGGTGCGCGACGTCGCCGCCAAGCTCAGCCTCGCGCTGCCCAACGAGGCCACCGAACAGCAGCGGCAGTGGCTGGCGACCCTGGACTCGGCCCAGGGCGTGGAGTACGACCGGCAGTTCGCCAACATCCTGCGCCTGGCGCACGGCAAGGTGTTCTCCGTCGTCGCCCAGGTCCGGGCCAGTACCCGCAACTCCCTGGTGCGCAAGCTCGCCGACGACGCCAACACCACCGTCCTCGACCACATCACGGTCCTGGAGGCCACCGGCTACGTCGATTTCGACGCGCTGGCCCGGGACATGGTCGCCGACAGCACGCCGCCGCTCACCGCGCCGCCCGCCCCGCCGGGTCCGACCGCCGACCCCGCTCCGGCCGTCCCGATGACCCCGCCCCCGTCGCCGACCTACACCCTGCCTCCGGCCGCGACCAGCCCGCGCCCGTCCTGACGCCCCGCTCGGCCGGATCCGGAACGTCACATCCCGGCAACTCTCGGTCCGCATTGTGAACAAGGCATGGTGTTCGACGGAGCATCTGGCATAGAAACACGGCATGTTCTGGGTGCTTCTTCTGCTGCTGGCCTGGGCCGTCGCCGGCACGGCGTGCACGCGGCTGTGCCTGGCCGCCGTGCAAACCGCGGCCATGGAAAGGAAAGAGGCGACCACGGCCCGGGACCACGATCTGACGCTGTACGAGGCCGCGTTCCTGTCCGGCGGCCCCCGCCGGGTCGCCGATCTGACCCTCGTCTCCATGGCCCGGCAGCAGCGGCTGCTGCTCGCGCACACCGGCTGGGCGACGGTCGTCGATCCGCGCGGCCGGGACGAGATGGAGCGCTCGGTGATAGGGGCCATCGGGCCGGAGGGCCAGTCCCGGATCGAGCCGGTGCGGGACGCCGCGGCCGCCGCCGAGGCCGTGGGCAGCCTCGCCGACCGGCTGGTCAGCGCGGGGCTCGCGGTGCCCGACGCGGCGCGTGACGGCATCGGTTCCGCGATCCGCCAGGTGCGGCTCGCCGCGGCGGTCGTCCTGGCGCTCGGCGCCGTCGCGCTGCTGGCGCCCGCCCAGTCGGACATGCCGGCCCATCTGGTCGCCCTCTGGTTCGCGCTGCCCTTCGTCCTCACCCTGAGCTGTCTGGCCATCGCCCGCGTCGAGATCCACCCGTACGCGCAGTGGGCCTCCCCGGCCGGGCAGCGGCTGCTGAGCGGCCTGATCCGGCGCTCCGGGGGCGGGGACGACCGTACGTATCTGACCTTCGTCGCCGTACGGGGCGTGCGAGCGGTCGGCGAACCGGAACTGCGTGCGGCCTTCGCACATCGCGCGCACGGGGCGTCGCACTGGCCCGACTGACGCGGCTCCGGGGCGGGCCGGGTCGCGGAGTTGGTGACGCATAGGGGGCAATGCGGCAACTTCGGCGAGGCGGTGCTTGCCTTCATCAACAGACGAACGAAATATCCCTTTTGTTGCTGCCGTGCACCGAAGGGATACCCGATGAGAGCTGCCGCCCTCTACTCGGCCGCGGGGGCCATGCTCCTGTCCGCCCTCTCCCTGGCCCCGGCCGGCCACGCCGGTGCCGCACCGGCCGCCGACGAACAGCGCGGCACGGCGGTGGCCGCCGCGCGCGCCAGGGCCGCCGGCATCGACTTCGACCGGTGCCCCAAGGACCAGGGGCTGCCGGGCCATGTGCGGTGCGGCACGGTGTCCGTCCCGCTGGACTACGCGCGGCCCGACGGCAAGCAGATCCGGCTCCTGGTCAGCCGGGCGCCGGCCACGCACAAGGACCCGCACAACAGCAAGCACCGGGTGCCCGGCAAGGGCCCGCTGGTCTACAACCCGGGCGGACCGGGCGCGTCCGGCCTTCAGTTCCCGCTGATCGGGGTCCTCCCGGCGTGGAAGCGGCTGGCCGCGGCCTACGACCTGGTGGGCTACGCCCCGCGCGGGGTGGGGCCGTCCGCCCGGCTGTCCTGCCAGGACCCCAAGCACTACCTCAAGGGGCCCGCGCAGGCACCGACGTACCCCTCGGAGTCGTACAAGAAGGAGCGCGTCGCCCGCGCCAAGGCCTACGCACGCGGCTGCGCCGAGCGCGCCGGGAGCGCCCTGCAGTACTACAACTCCCTCAACAACGCCCGTGACCTGGACGTCCTGCGGGCCGCGCTGGGCCAGTCGAAGCTGACGTTCATGGGCGCGTCGTACGGCACCTACTTCGGGGCGCTGTACGCGCACCTGTTCCCGTCGCATGTACGGCGGATGGTGTTCGACTCGGCGGTGAACCCGGACCCCAAGCAGATCTGGTACCACAACAACCTGGCCCAGTCGGCCGCGTTCGAGGGGCGCTGGGCGGACTTCCGGGAGTGGGTCGCCGAGCACGACGACGTGTACGGGCTCGGCATCACGGCCGCCGAGGTGCTGGACAACTACGACGAGGTGCGCACCCGGCTGGCCTCGGAGCCGGCGGGCGGGAAGATCGGGCCGGGGCAGCTGCAGGAGGCGTTCCTGCAGGCCGGTTACTACGACGACTACTGGCCCTCGCGGGCGCACGCGCTGTCGGCGTATCTGAAGGGCGACACGAAGCCGCTGGTCGAGCTGGCCTCGCCGGCGACGGAGGCGGCGGCCGAGGAGGAGAACACGAACGCGGTCTACACGGCCGTGGAGTGCAACGACGCGCCCTGGCCGACGGACTGGGCGGTCTGGGACCGGGACAACACCCGGCTCGCGCGCGTGGCGCCGTTCGAGACCTGGGACAACGCCTGGATGAATCTGCCGTGCGCCTTCTGGCAGGCGCCCAGGCAGCAGCCGCTGGATGTGCGGACCGGGCCGGGTGAGCTGCCGCCGACGCTGATCCTGGCCGCCGAGCGGGACGCCGCCACCCCCTACGACGGGGCGCTGGAGATGCACCGGCGGCTCGCGGGCTCGGTACTGGTGACCGAGCGGGACGCCGGGACGCACGGCATCGCGTACGGGCCGAACAAGTGCGTGAACGGCTACGTCGACGCGTATCTGCTGGAGGGCCGTCTGCCGACGCGGCACGCGTCGTGCGAGGGGCACCCCGAGCCGAAGCCGCAGCGGGCGGGCGAGCGCAAGACGAAGAAGTCGGCCGCGCAGCACAAGGACCGGCACGAGACCGCGGCCCGTCCATAGCCGTCCGGGCTCACACGGCGAAGCCCCGCACCCCGTCGAGGGGTGCGGGGCTTCGTCGTACGTCGGTCTAGGCGAGCCCGGCGACCAGCTCGGCCACGGACTTGCGGCGGCCGGTGTAGAACGGCACCTCCTCGCGGACGTGCATCCGGGCCTCGGAGGCACGCAGGTGACGCATGAGGTCGACGATGCGGTACAGCTCGTCGGCCTCGAAGGCGAGGATCCACTCGTAGTCGCCCAGCGAGAACGAGGCGACCGTGTTGGCGCGGACGTCCGGGTAGCCGCGGGCCATCTTGCCGTGGTCGGCGAGCATACGGCGGCGGTCCTCGTCGGGCAGCAGGTACCAGTCGTAGGAGCGCACGAAGGGGTAGACGCTGACGTAGTTGCGCGGCGTCTCGTCGGCGAGGAACGCCGGGATGTGCGAGCGGTTGAACTCGGCGGGGCGGTGCAGCGCCATGTTCGACCAGACGGGCTCAAGGGCCCGGCCCAGCTTGGTGCGGCGGAAGAGGTTGTACGCCTCCTGGAGCTGGTCGGCGGTCTCGGCGTGCCACCAGATCATGAGGTCGGCGTCGGCGCGCAGGCCTGACACGTCGTAGGTGCCGCGGATCGTCACGTCCTTGGCGGCGAGCTGGTCGAAGAGCTCCTGGACCTCGTCGGCGTAGCCCGCGCGGTCCTCGGGGAGCACGTCCTTCAGCTTGAAGACGGACCAGAGGGTGTAGCGGATGACCTCGTTGAGGTCCTTGGCCAGCTTGCCCTTGTTCGGGATCCGACCGGGCTCGGTGGTGGGGGCGTCGTCACTCATGTCCCTATTCTCCTGCTCCTCCGTGGAGACTCTGCACCGGGTTGGCGGTGAGGTCCTGCACACCGCTCAGGTCTCCGTCCAGCTGGTCCACGGCGGCGTACGCGCTCGCGATGCACGCCGGGATGCCCACGCCGTCGTACTGCGCGCCGCACACGGCGAGGCCCGGCACCTTGGCGATGTGCTCGCGGACGCGGGCCACGCGCGCGTGGTGGCCGACCGGGTACTGGGGCAGACCGTCGGTCCAGCGGGTGACGCGGGTCCGGACGGGGGTGGCGTCGAGGCCGGTGGCCTGCTTCAGGTCGCGGCGTGAGACGTCGACGAGGTGGGCGTCGTCGCGGCCCAGGATGTCCGTCTCGCCGTACCGTCCGACGGAGGTGCGCAGGACCAGCGTGTCCGGGTCCTCGTCGGCGATCCAGCCCCACTTCTGGGAGGCGAACGTCGATGCCTTGATGGTGCGCCCGTCGACCGGCGGCACCAGGAAGCCGCTGCCCGCCGGGAGGGCGGTGTCGGCGCGGCGGTAGGCGAGGGTGATCAGCGCCATGGAGGCGTACTCGACGGCGGCCAGTTCGGCGGCGGCCCCGGGCGCCTCGGCGCGCAGCAGGGCGGCGGCGGCCGGGGCGGGTACGGCGACGACGACCGCGTCGGCCCGCAGCACCCGGTCACCGGCGACGACGCGCCAGCCGCCGGAGGCCTCGCGGCGCAGCTCCGTCACGGGCGCCCCGGTGACGATCTCGCCGCCCCGCGCGCGCACCGACTCCGCGACGGCGAGCGGGAGTTGGCCCACGCCGCCCTCGATGCCCATGAACACCGGGCCGGTCTGCTGGTTGGCGGCGGCCTTGGCCTGGATCTCGCGGACGGCCTCGGTGAGCGAGTCATGGGTCAGCGCGGCCTGGTAGAGCTGCGGGACGGCCGAGCGCATCGAGATGCGGTACGCGTCGCCCGCGTAGACCCCGCCCAACAGGGGCTCGACCAGCCGGTCCACGACCTCGCGGCCCAGCCGCGCCGCGACATACTCGCCGACCGCGACATCGTCCCCGACCTCGGTGCGCGGCAGGTCGGCGTCGCGCTCGATACGGGCCAGCCCTTCCTCGGACAGCACCCCGGCCAGGGCGGCGGCGGTGCCGGGGACGCCCATGACATGGCCCTTGGGCATCGGGCACAGGGCACCCCGGGTCCAGATCGAGGCGGTCGCGGTGGCAGGCGGCTGGAGGCGCCCCGCGAGGCCGACCTCGCGGGCGAGGGCGACGGCCTCCGGGCGGCGGGCCAGCATCGACTCGGCGCCGAGGTCCACGCGCACCCCCGCGATCTCGCCGGGCAGCAGCTTGCCGCCGACCCGATCGGACGCCTCCAGCACCGTCACGCGTCTGCCACCGGCCAGCACCCGGTGGGCCGCCGCCAGTCCGGCGATCCCGCCGCCGATGACGACGACCTGGCCCGCTTCCGTACGAGTCTGTGCTTCGCGCATATCCACAGCCTCTCAGACCCCACTGACAACCGACCGCGGCCCCGGTGTCCGGCACGAGTCCCGACCGTGACCGCATCGGGACCGTTTCCCGCCAACGTTCCGCCGGACCCCGGCGTCGAAGTGACATCAGTCGTCACGACGACCCTCGGGGGTACGCCCACATGCGCACACGACGTTCCGCACGATCCGCCCGACCAGTCCAGGCCCTGGCCGGCCTCCTGCTGGCCACCGCCCTCGCGCTCACCGGCTGCAGCGGCACGGACGACTCGGGCGGCAGCAGCAGCGGCGCCGCCGCCAAGGACGAGGCCGCGCTGACGGCGCCCTCGGGGGCAGCGCAGCAGGAGGGCGCCTCGGGCAGCGACTCCTCCGCTGGACGGGCCACCACGCCGCCCAAGGTCACCGCGAGCCGCATCATCCGCACCGCCTCACTGACCGTGCAGGTCAAGGACGTACCGAAGGCCTTCGACGAGGCCCGTACGACCACCGAGAACGCGGGCGGCTACGTCGGCAACGAGACCACCACCCGGGACGCGGAGGGCCGTGAGCGCACCCGCGTGGTCCTGCGCGTGCCCGTCGACAGATACGCCGAGGTCCTCGCCGACCTGGAGGGCGCGGGCAAGCTGCTCGACCGCAGCGCGAAGGCGCAGGACGTCACCGACCAGGTAGTCGACGTCGAGAGCCGCATCAAGTCGCAGCGGGCCAGCGTGGCCCGGATCCGCGAGCTGATGGACCGGGCGACGAAGCTCAGCGACGTCGTCACGCTGGAGGGCGAGCTGAGCACCCGCCAGGCCGACCTGGAGGCACTGCTGGCGCAGCAGGCGTCCCTGAAGGACCGCACCAGCCTCGCCACCATCACCCTCTCCCTCTCCGAGACACCGGTGAAGAAGGCCGTGGAGGACGACGACCCCGGTTTCCTGGACGCGCTCTCGGGTGGCTGGAACGCGTTCGTGACGATGCTGCGCTGGCTCGCCGTGGCGTTGGGCGCGGTGCTGCCGTTCGCGGCGGTGGCGGCGCTGCTCGTGCTGCTGTGGCTGAAGGTGCTGCGGCCCCGGCTGCCGCGCCGCCCGGCGCCCGCGCCCGCGGCCGGCGCACTGGGCCCGATGCCGATGGCGCGCCCCGCACCGCGTCCCGCGCGTGCGGCCGATGAGGAGGGCGAGCAGGAGTGAAATGCCCGGCACCCTTAGCGTGTTCGCATGAGCATGAGCGCTGCGAGGGGTGTGCCGGGGAAGCGGGAACGACTGGTCGTGATCGGGGGCGACGCCGCGGGGATGTCCGCGGCGTCGCAGGCCCGGCGGCTCAAGGGGCCGGACGAACTGGAGATCGTGGCCTTCGAGCGCGGCCACTTCACCTCCTTCTCCGCCTGCGGCATCCCGTACTGGGTGGGCGGCGACGTCCCCGAACGGGACCAGTTGATCGCCCGTACGGCGGAGGAGCACCGCGCGCGGGACATCGATCTGCGCATGCGGACCGAGGTCGTGGAGATCGACGTGGCCGGCGGGCGGGTACGCGCGCGTGACGTCGATTCGGGCGCCGAGTCCTGGACGTCGTACGACAAGCTCGTGATCGCGACCGGCGCCCGTCCGATCCGCCCCGACATGCCGGGCGTCGACGCGCCCGGCGTGCACGGTGTGCAGACCCTGGACGACGGCCAGGCCCTGCTCGACACGCTGGCACACACGCGTGGCCGTCGCGCGGTCGTGGTCGGCGCCGGTTACATCGGCGTGGAGATGGCCGAGGCGCTCATCAACCGCGGCTACGAGGTGACGGTCGTCAACCGTGGCAGCGAACCCATGTCCACCCTCGACCCGGACATGGGCCGCCTGGTGCACGAGGCCATGGAGGGCCTGGGCATCACCATGGTCGACGACGCCGAGGTCACCAAGATCCTCACCGGCGGGGACGGCCGGGTCCGCGCAGTCGCCACCGAGGACGCCGAGTACCCGGCCGACGTGGTGGTCCTCGGCATCGGAGTCCACCCGGAAACGGCCCTAGCGCGAGCGGCCGGCCTCCCCCTCGGCGAGCACGGCGGCCTGCTCACCGACCTCGCCATGCGGGTCCGCGGCCACGAGAACATCTGGGCGGGCGGCGACTGCGTCGAGGTCCTCGACCTGGTCTCCGGCAGCGAACGCCACGTCCCGCTCGGCACCCACGCCAACAAACACGGCCAGATCATCGGCACGAACGCCGCCGGCGGCTACGCCACGTTCCCCGGTGTCGTCGGCACCGCCGTGTCCAAGGTCTGCGACCTGGAGATCGCCCGCACGGGCCTGCGCGAGAAGGACGCCCGCCGGGCGGGCCTCCAGTACGTGACAGCCACCATCGAGTCCACGAGCCGCGCGGGCTACTACCCGGGCGCCGAGACGATGACGGTCAAACTCCTCGCGGAACGCCGCACCGGCAGACTGCTGGGCGCACAGATCGTGGGCAGGGAAGGCGCGGGGAAGCGGGTGGACGTCGCGGCGGTGGCGTTGACGGCAGGGATGACGGTGGAACAGATGACGTCCCTGGACCTGGGATACGCGCCCCCGTTCTCACCGGTTTGGGATCCGGTGCTGGTGGCGGCCCGCAAGGCGACGAAGGCAGTGATGTCCGCCACCTCATAACAGGCAGCGGGAGAACGCCGTAAGGGGCGCGGAGAACTGCGCGACCCGCCACAATGAGCCCGCACCCGCCAAATCACCCACACCCCTACGGCGACTAGGCGGATCCATTGATCCTCTCAATGGCCTGCCGAGCCTGCTCACCCGGCGGCCGAGAAGGCAACGAAGACACAGACGCACTGGTCGGCATGGCGGCAGCAGCAGGCTGTTCCCCCGCAGGCTTCGCATGAGAAGCAGCCCGCGCTGACCGCAACCGATGACTAACCGCCTCATCCAGCGTCACCGGCCGCTGCATCTGCGAAGCAAGCCGCCCGGCCTCCTGGCCGAGCCTCGCGACGTCTTCCCACGGCAGCCGCACCACCACGGAAATCTCGGCCTCACCATCCGGCAACGCGTGGATCGCGGGAGGTGTAACCCGGTCGTTCATCGCTGTTCCTCACGTAGGTTGCCGAGACATACGCACGCCGCCACACTCGCGTTCACCGATTCGCCGGACGTATCCCGGGCAGAAAACCCTCGTGGTCATCCCCGTCCATGACGTGAACCCGGTGCGCCGCACCCCTTGGGTGACATACGCGCTGATCGCCGCGAACGTCCTCGTCTTCCTGTCCACGCCCGGCATAGCCGGCTCCGTGGCCGGTGAGAGCCAGCTGGCCCAGCTGTGCCATCTGCACGCGTTCCTGGACCACTACGCGGCGGTGCCGCGGGAGTTGATCCACGACCAGCTGCCGGGGGTGGTCCCCACGGGCGAGGTCGCCGTGGGCCCGAACGGCCCCGGCTGTGTGATCGGCCGGCCGGACTACGACAAGTCCCCGGCGCTGTCGGTCTTCACCGCGATGTTCCTGCACGGCAGCTGGCTGCACCTGCTGGGCAACATGCTCTTCCTGCTGATCTTCGGCAACAACATCGAGGACCGCATGGGACATGTGCGGTACTTCGTCTTCTACGTCGTCTGCGGCTACGCGGCGTCCTACGGCTTCGCGTTCCTCAACGACGAGTCGGCCGATCCCCTGATCGGCGCGTCCGGCGCCATCGCGGGCGTCCTGGGCGCCTATCTGGTGCTGTATCCGAGGGCCAGGGTGTGGGTCCTGGTGCCGTTCCTGATCTTCCTGCCGCTGCGGCTGCCGGCCTGGCTGGTGCTCGGCTTCTGGTTCGTGCTGCAGGCCGTGTACTCGTCCGGCGAGGGCGTCTCCGAGGCGGGCACGGTGGCGTACGCGGCGCACATCGTGGGCTTCCTCGCGGGCATGCTGCTCGCCTGGCCGCTCAAACCGGGGACACCGCCGCCTCCGGAGCCGCGGGGCCTGCTGTTCGGCAGGCGGGCGCGGCCCCGGCACACATGGTGAGCGCCGCTAGCGAGCCGTCTGCGTGTGGACGTACTCGACGAGCCGGGTGAGGGCGTCCGGGTCGGTGGACGGCATCACGCCGTGCCCGAGGTTGAAGACATGGCCCTCAAGGCCTGCCGCGGCGTCCAGCACCTCACGCGTCTTCGCCTCGACGGCTTCCGGCGTGGCGAACAGGATCGTCGGGTCGAGGTTGCCCTGGAGCGCCTTGCCGGGGCCGACGCGGCGGGCGGCCTCGTCGAGGGGGACGCGCCAGTCGACGCCGACGACGTCCGCGCCGGCCTCGCCCATGAGCTTCAGCAACTCGCCGGTGCCGACGCCGAAGTGGATGCGCGGGACGCCGTACCCGGCGACCGCGTCGAAGACCTTCGCCGAGGCGGGCATCACCGAGCGGCGGTAGTCGGCGGGGGCGAGGGCGCCGGCCCAGGAGTCGAAGAGCTGGACCGCGGAGGCGCCGGCCTCGATCTGCACCTTCAGGAAGGCCGCGGTGATGTCGGCGAGACGGTCGAGCAGGTCGGCCCAGAGCTCCGGGTCGCCGTACATCATCGCCTTGGCGTTCTCGTACGTGCGCGACGGACCGCCCTCGACGAGGTAACTCGCAAGGGTGAAAGGCGCGCCGGCGAAGCCGATGAGGGGGGTCGGGCCGAGCTCGGCGGTGAGCAGGCCGATGGCCTCGGTGACGTAGGAGACGTCCTCGGGGGTGAGGTCGCGCAGTCGGGCCAGGTCGGCGCGGGTACGGATGGGCTGCTCGACGACCGGGCCGACGCCCGGCTTGATGTCGAGGTCGATGCCGATGGCCTTGAGCGGTACGACGATGTCGCTGTAGTAGATCGCCGCGTCCACGTCGTGCCTGCGCACCGGCTGCAGGGTGATCTCGGTCACCAGCTCGGGCCGCGTGCAGGACTCGAGCATCGGGATGCCCTCGCGCACCTTGCGGTACTCCGGCAGGGAGCGCCCGGCCTGCCGCATGAACCACACCGGCGTGTGCGGCACGGGCTCGCGCCTGCACGCCTTGAGGAAGGCGGAGTCGTACGTGGCTGGCGGCGGCGTCTGGTTGGCACTCACGGGGCCAAGTCTCGCACGGCCGCGAAGGCGTGAGCGCAGGGGTCGCCGTGTTGTCCGGGTGTCCCTCCCTGCACGAAGGCCCGGTTCCCCTTAATCTTCCCGGCATGGCTGCGGCTCAGGGAAGACTGTCGGACGGCACGGGCGGGATGGATGACGCGAAGGAGGCCGGGGAGGGGGACCGGCATTCGCACAGTACGGCTCCAGCGGCGTTCCGTGCCGCTGTCGACGCGTTGCGGGCGAGTCGGCTGCGGCCGCAGATCGAGGTCGAGCAGACCAAGGCGCCCCAGCGGCTGGCTCCGTACGCGTACGCGCTGGAGGCGGCGGTCGTCGACGGTGACCAGGATCTGGCCGACGGCCGTCTGGTGCTGCTGCACGATCCGGCGGGCCATGACGCCTGGCGGGGCACGTTCCGGCTGGTGACCCTGGTGCGCGCGGAGCTGGAGCCGGAGATGGCCGCCGACCCGCTGCTGCCGGAGGTGTGCTGGTCCTGGCTGACCGGGGCGTTCCAGGCGCGCGGGCTGTCGTACGGCGAGGGGAGCGGCACCGTCACGCGGGCGAGCTCGCACTACTTCGGCGGTCTGTCCGAGCGTCCCGCGGCCTCGCAGATCGAGATCCGTGCCTCCTGGACCCCGCGTGAGGGTCTGGGCGGGGTGCCGGACACCGGGGCCCATCTGGCGTCGTGGTGCGATCTGCTGGCCCAGGTCGCGGGTCTGCCCCCGGCGGGGCCGGGGGACGCGTCGGTGGTGACGCTGCCGCAGCGCCGCGATCCGCAGTCCCGTTGATCACTGCCGGCCCCGGACCGCTACACGCTTGACCGTCACTTTGTCGATACGGCCACTTTCGGTCAGGAATCGCCCATGATCGAAGCCATCCACGCGCCGAATGATCGACCATGCGTCCGAATTGCCCTGATTGTTACTCACTAAATCGTGATCTTTCCCTAAAGGGCCACGGGTTTGGTGCCGAAGACGACTGTGACCTTGAAGTCGTCCCCGCACCCCAGGAGGCCTGGTGTCCGTTCTCCTCGAGCAGCCCGCAAGCCTGGTCGCCTACCGCCCGAACAAGCCGACCGCCATGGTGGTCGTGGCCGACCCGCGCGTCCGCTCCACCGTCACCCGCCACCTCTGGGCGCTCGGTGTTCGCGACGTCATCGAGGCCTCGTCCATCGCGGAGGCTCGTCCCCGCATCGGCAACCCCCGCGACATCTGTGTCGCCGACGTCCATCTGCCCGACGGCTCGGGCCTCACCCTCCTGTCGGAGACCCGCGCCGCGGGCTGGCCGAACGGCCTCGCCCTCTCCGCCGCCGACGACATCGGCGCCGTACGCAACGCCCTCGCGGGCGGTGTGAAGGGCTACGTCGTCACCGGCACCCGCACCAACGTCGGGCTCCCCACCCGGCCCGGTGCCGCCCCCATCGGCGCCGCCGCCGCCCGAATGCACCGTCGCCACCCGGGTGCCCCGAGCCACCCGGGCGGCTACCGCGAACTGTCCGGCCGTGAGGTCGAGGTGCTGCGGCTGGTGGCGGAGGG
Source organism: Streptomyces lanatus (assembly GCF_014655715.1). GTDB lineage: Bacteria > Actinomycetota > Actinomycetes > Streptomycetales > Streptomycetaceae > Streptomyces > Streptomyces lanatus. The sequence continues at coordinate 1,109,551 of NZ_BNBM01000001.1, forward strand.
CCAGTCGAACAAGGCGATCGGCGTCTCGATGGGCCTGTCCGCCCTGACCGTCAAGAGCCACCTCGCCCGTATCGCCCGCAAACTCGGCACCGGTGACCGCGCCGGCATGGTCGCCGTGGCCCTGCGGACCGGCATCATCCACTGAGCTCCCTCCTTACCGACCGACCCACCTGATCAATGACTGGCTGACCGACCCCTGCGCGCCCGCCGACGGAACGTTCCGTCGGCGGGCGCTCGGCGTTCCCGGCGATGTCCGTGAAGATCACTCGCGGGCGGCAGCGGGAGGCTGTGAAGACCGGTCGGGCGGGCGGCCCTGGCTGATAGACAGGGCCACCGACGAGTGTCGCCTCCCGACCCTCGTGGCCCACCCGCCCCGAACGGAGCCCGTCATGCCCAAGTCCCCCGCCTCCCTGGCTGCCCGGGGCCTCGCCGCCGCGGCCGCCGCCGCGCTGCTGGTGGGCTGCACGTCGGAGGCCAAGCTGCCCAAGGACGAGGTGGCGGACACGGTGGCCGAGAAGCTCGCCGCACAGACCGGCCAGCCCAAGCCGGACGTCACCTGCCCCGAGGACCTCGTCGGCAAGGTCGGCACCTCACTGCGCTGCAAACTCACCGCGAGCGACGGCACCAGCCTCGGCGTGACCGTCAAGGTCACCTCCGTCGACGGCAACAAGATCAGCTACGACATCAAGGCGGACGAGACGACCTCCTGAGCGTACGAGGCCCGCAAGAAGCGTGAGCCGAGGAGTCATACGCGGACCTTCGTCTCCACGCTCCACCCGGCCGCCCCCGGCGACGATTGACCACTTGATCATTCACTGACGTGAACGAAATCACCCGTTGATCCCGCCCACGCCCCCTCCCCGTCGCCGACCGGTTCCGTCACTTGACTGACTGGTTTACGACCCTCGGACGCCCGCCGACGGAACGTTCCGTCGGCGGGGGCTGTCCATACACAGATACCCTTGACATGTGACCGACGCCCAAGACACCGCAGCAGACAGTTCACTGCGAACCACCGGAGGCGCCCCTCCGGAAGACGACGGATCTTCTGTTACGGAGGCGCCGATCCCTTTGCTGGAGCCCCGCGAGGGCATTCCGCCCGTGATCGCCGACGAGGCCGCGCTCGCCGAGGTGATCGCCGCCTTCGCCGCGGGCTCGGGCCCGGTCGCCGTCGACGCCGAGCGCGCGTCCGGCTACCGCTACGGCCAGCGCGCGTATCTCGTGCAGCTGCGCCGCGCGGGCGCGGGGTCCGCACTGATCGACCCCGTGGCCTGCCCCGATCTGTCCGGCTTCGGCGAGGTGCTGTCCGGCGTGGAGTGGGTGCTGCACGCCGCCACGCAGGATCTGCCGTGTCTGCGTGAGATAGGCATGGTGCCGAGCCTGCTGTTCGACACCGAGCTGGCCGGGCGGCTCGCCGGGTTCCCGCGGGTCGGCCTCGGCGCGATGGTCGAGAGCGTGCTCGGGTTCGTGCTGGAGAAGGGCCACTCGGCCGTCGACTGGTCGACCCGCCCGCTGCCCGAGCCGTGGCTGCGGTATGCGGCGCTGGATGTCGAGCTCCTGGTGGATCTGCGCGACGCGCTGGAGAAGGAGCTGGACCGGCAGGGGAAGCTGGAGTGGGCGCGGCAGGAGTTCGACGCGATCGCCGCCGCACCGCCGGCCGAGCCGCGCAAGGACCCCTGGCGGCGGACGTCCGGGATGCACAAGGTGCGCAGACGCCGGCAGCTGGGTGTGGTGCGGGAACTGTGGCAGGCGCGGGACCGGATCGCGCAGAAGCGGGACGTGTCGCCGGGCAAGGTGCTCAGTGACGCGGCCATCGTGGAGGCCGCGCTCGCCGTGCCGGGCAATGTGCACGCCCTGGCCGCACTGAACGGTTTCGGCCATCGGATGGGCCGACGGCAGCTGGAGCAGTGGCAGGCCGCCGTCGATCGTGCGAAGGCCATGACCGAGTCGCAGCTGCCGGCGCCGGGACAGCCCGTATCGGGGCCGCCTCCGCCGCGGGCGTGGGCCGACAAGGACCCGGCCGCCGCGGCTCGGCTCTCCGCCGCACGGGCCGCGGTGTCGGTGCTGGCCGAGCAGCTGAACATGCCTCAGGAGAACGTGATCACTCCGGACACCGTGCGGCGGGTCTGCTGGGAGCCGCCGAAGGTGGTCGACGCCGAGTCGGTCGCACAGGCGCTGGCCGGTCACGGTGCCCGGCCCTGGCAGGTCGAGCAGGTCACTCCGGTGCTGGTCGCCGCCCTGTCCGCCTAGTGCCTCACCTGGACGCCCCCTTCATGAAGCCGTTGTAGACGAAGCGCTGCAGGAACAGAAAGACGATCAAGGTCGGCAGGATCACCAGGACCGCTCCTGCCGAGATCGTTTCCCAGTGCGCTCCGAACGGGCCCTTGAAGCGGAACAGCGAGGTCGAGATCACGCCAAGATCTTCCGAGGGCATGTACAGGAACGGGATGTAGAAGTCGTTGTACGTCGTGATGCCCTTGACGATCACCACCGTCGCGATGGCCGGTTTCAGCAGCGGGAAGATGATCCGGCGGTAGATCGTGAAGGCATTGGCGCCGTCCAGACGGGCCGCCTCGTCCAGTGAGACCGGGATCGAGCGGACGAACTGCAGGAAGATGTAGATCGAGACGATGTCCGTGCCCATGTAGAGGACGATCGGCGCCCAGAGGCTGTCGAACATGCCGAAGCTGTCGACGATCTGGAAGGTCGCCACCTGGGTCGTGACACCGGGCACCAGGGCGGCGACCAGGAACAGGGCCACAACCAGCTTCTTGAAGCGGAAGGTGAAGCGGTCGATGGCGTACGCCGTCATCGAGCCGATGAGCACCGTGCCGCCGATGGCGAAGAGCAGGATGACCGCCGTGTTGGCGAACGCCGAGAGCATCCGGCCGTCCTGGAACGCCGTCGCGTAGTTGGAGAGGTTCAGCAGGTCGTCGGGGAGGGCCAGCGCGCCACTGCCGTTCGCCATCTCGCGCTCCGACTTGAGGGACGTCAGGACCACGGCGGCCAGCGGCAGCAGGATCACCGCGGTCGCGGCGATCAGGGACACGTACACCAGGGTGCGGGCCACGGTGCGGCGGGTCATACGAGGTCCACCCTGTCGTCGGGGACGAGGCGCCGCTGGACCCAGGTCACCGCCAGGACGATCAGCAGCAGCACGACCGCGGCCGCCGATGCGAGCCCCGTCTTGTTGAACTGGAAGGCCAGCTTCACGGTCTGGATCACGAAGGTCTCGGTGCCGGTCGCCCCGCCGGTCATGATGTACGGGATCTCGAAGACCGCCAGCGAGCCGGAGATCGAGAGGATCACCGTCAGGCTCAGGACCGGCTTGATGCCGGGCGCGATGATGTGCCGGAACTGGTGCCAGCGGTTCGCGCCGTCCAGTTCGGCCGCCTCGTACAGCTCCCCGGGGATCGACTGGATCGCACCCAGGAAGAGCACGAAGTTCAGGCCCAGGTAGCGCCAGACGGAGACGGCGGCGAGGGAGGTGTTCGCGGACTCGGGCGTGCCGAGCCAGGCGCGGTCCGTCTCCACCCCGAACAGGCTCAGCACCGAGTCCAGAGTGCCCCCGTCCTGGAAGAAGTACAGGAAGACGAAGCCGATCGCGACGCCGTTGATCAGATACGGGAAGAACAGCACGCCCTTGAAGAAGTTCCGGAAACGGACGTTGAAGCTGAGGATCGTGGCGAAGTAGAGGGCGGCCACGATCTGGACGACGGAGGCGGCCAGGTAGTAGCCGCTCACCCAGAACACCTCGAACAGGTCGGAGCGGGTGAAGAGTTCGCCGTAGTTCTCGGCGCCCGTGTAGTGCAGCTCGGGGCTCACTCCGTCCCAGTCGGTGAAGCTGTACGCGACCATGTTGGCGATCGGCGCATAGGTGAAGGTGAGCAGGAGGGCCAGCGGGGCGAGCAGGAAGAGCCAGGGGGTGGCCCCGCGCCACAGCCGTGCCGGGCGCGGGGCGGGGGCCGGTGCGGGGGCCCGGGTGACGGGGGCCGTCTTCTCGATCGTGTCGTCCGTCATCAGGACCCCAGGGACGCTTGTGTGTCGGTCCACTTCTTCGCGAGGCCGGCCAGGAAGTCGTCCAGGCTGCCCTTCGTGGCGCCGCGTGCGAGGTCGACGAGGTCCTGGCGGTAGGCGGGCTTGTAGATGCCGACCTCGGACTGGTTGTCGATGGACTTCACCTGGGCGCCCTTGGTGTCGTCCAGGTCGATGATCTTGACGCCCGCCGTCTCGTACGGCTTCAGGACGTCGGGCAGCGGGGCCTGCTTGAGCGGGGACAGGGCCAGGTTGTCCGCCGCGTAACCGGACTTGTCGGTGAACCAGTCGATCCAGGCGCGGGCCGCCTCCTTGTGCTCGGAGTGGATATTGACGGCCTGGTTGTAGTCGGGCTTCGCCACCGCGCAGAACGTGCCGTCCTTCTGGGCGGGGAACGGCATGAACCCGATGTCGTCGGGGTCGGCGCCGGCCTGCTCCGCCGCGCCCCGCATCTGGATGACCGCCCAGGAGCCGAGCCACATGGTGGCGATCTCACCCTTGGCGATACGGGGCTTGGACGCCTCCCAGTTGGTGGTCGTCGGGTCCTTCTCGATCAGGCCCTCGCGCACGATGTCGTAGAGCAGCGTGTCCGCGGTCCGCAGGTCGGCGCCCTCGGCCCAGGGATCGCCCTCGGCGAGCCTGGACGTGGCCTGTTCGTCGCAGCTGACGGCGCCGTTGACGTCGGTCCACTGGGTGAGCGGCCACATGTCCTTGAAGTTGGTGTAGTAGGGGATCGCGTCGGTCTTCGACTTGATGGCCTTGAGGTCGGCGAGGAACGCGGCCGGTGTGGTCGGCCAGTCACTGATCCCCGCCCGCTCCCACACCTTCTTGTTGAAGATGAACCCGGGGACCGCGCCGATCGGGCTCTGGCCGTAGACCTTGCCGTCGACCGTGGAGTAGTCGGTGAAGCGGTACGTCTTGCTCCGCTCTGCCTGACTGCCCAGGGACGCGAAGAACTTGGGGTAGTCCTTCTTCTCGACCACGGCCGGGATCATGAGGACGTCGCCGTAGTTCTCCGTGTTCATACGGATCTTGACTTCGCCCTCGTAGTCGGTGATGGCGTCGAACTCGACCTTCACCTCGGGGTACGTCTTGTTGAACTCGGCTGCGTACTTCTCCATCGTCCCGTCCTGCACGAGGTCGGTGCGATGGGTGAGGACGGTGATGGTGCCGCTGACCTTTGTGGGGTCGTCAGGCGCCTTGGCCTCCGCGCCCTTTGAGCTTCCTCCGGTGCCGGTGCAGGCCGAGAGCAGCAGGGTGGCTGTCGTGACGGCGAGAACTGTACGGCGGTTCATGTGCATCAGCTCCGTTCGCGGGACGTTTCTCGGGACGGACGAGCACGTGCGGGTTGGCTGGTTCGGAACTCTGACAATGTTTTCTAAACCGGTAAAGTCCCAATCCCGCCAACGATGCCCAAACCCTTCCCAGCCCTGGGATTAAACGGTTTAGGAGTGCGCGCATGCTTCAGGCGACACCGCTCACCGACGGATGGATCCTGCGGCACGAGGGGGCCGAACTCCCGGCCGCCGTGCCCGGCTGCGTACACACCGACCTGCTGGCAGCCGACGTGATCCCGGACCCCTTTCTCGGGCTGAACGAGCGCGAGGTGGCGTGGGTGGGGCGGCGGGACTGGACCTACGAGACCGACCTGGACGCCAGGTCCGCCCATGAGCAGACGGACCTGGTCTTCGAGGGGCTCGACACGGTCGCGGAGATCCTGCTGGACGGCCAACTCCTGGGCCGGGTAAGGAACATGCACCGCTCGTACCGCTTCGACGTGACCGGGCTCAGCGGACGGCTCTCGGTGCGTTTCGCCTCCGCGTACGCCGAGGCCGAGGCTGTGCGCGGCAAGCTGGGTGAACGGCCCGCGGCCTACGCCGAGCCCTACCAGTACCTGCGCAAGATGGCCTGCTCCTTCGGCTGGGACTGGGGGCCGACGCTGGTGACGGCCGGGATCTGGCGGCCGGTGCGGCTTGAGCATTGGTCGACGGCCAGGATCGCGCGCGTGCGGCCGCTCGTGACGGTCGAACAGGGCGCGGGAGTCGTGGAGTTGGCGGTGGACGTCGAGCGAACCAGGGTGGAGGCGCCGCTCACGGTCGAGGCTTCCGCCGGTGGGGTGCGGGCGCGCGCGGAGATCGACGGGACGGGTGGGGTCGTACGACTGCGGGTGCCCGACGTACGACTGTGGTGGCCGCGCGGCTACGGCGAACAGCCGCTGTACGACGTCGAGTTGAGGCTGCTGCACGGCGAGGACGCGCTGGATGTATGGCGGCGGCGGATCGGCTTCCGGAGCGTGGAACTGGATCGCGGGGCCGACGCCGACGGCACCGGTTTCACCCTCGTCGTCAATGGCGAGCGGCTCTTCGCGCGGGGCGTCAACTGGATCCCGGACGACGTGTTCCCGTCCCGGGTGACGAGGGAGCGGTACCGGAGGCGGCTGGAGCAAGCCGCCGACGCGGGCGTGGATCTCGTACGGGTCTGGGGCGGCGGGATCTATGAGAGCGGGGACTTCTACGACGCCTGCGACGAGCTGGGGCTGCTGGTCTGGCAGGACTTCCCGTTCGCGTGCGCGGCCTATCCGGAGGAGCAGCCGTTGCGCGGGGAGGTGGAGGCCGAGGCACGGGAGAACGTCGTACGGCTGATGCCGCATCCCTCGCTGGTGCTGTGGAACGGCAACAACGAGAACCTGTGGGGGTTCCGGGACTGGGGCTGGGAGCAACGGCTGGCCGGGGACTCCTGGGGCGAGGGGTACTACCTGGGCGTGCTGCCGCGGGTGGTGGCCGAGTTGGATCCGACGCGGCCGTACACGGCGGGGAGTCCCTGGTCGGGGTCGTGGCACCGGCATCCGAACGATCCGGCGCACGGCACGCATCACTCCTGGGAGGTGTGGAACCGGGAGGACTACGCCGAGTATCGAGGGGAAGTGCCGCGATTTGTCGCCGAGTTCGGGTGGCAGGCGCCCCCCGCCTACGCCACTCTGCGGCGGGCGCTGCCGGGTGAGGAGCTCGCGCCGGACTCCCCCGGCATGCTGCACCACCAGAAGGCGGACGACGGGAACGGGAAGCTGCGGCGGGGCCTTGAGCGGCATTTCGCGGGAGCCGTCGAGGGGGACTTCGACCGATGGCACTACCTCACCCAGGTCAATCAGGCGCGGGCCGTCGCCGCCGGTATCGAGCACTGGCGGTCGCACTGGCCGGTGTGCGCGGGCACGGTCGTCTGGCAGCTCAACGACTGCTGGCCGGTGACGTCCTGGGCGGCGATCGACGGGGACGGGCGGGAGAAGCCGCTGTACCACGAGCTGCGGCGGCTGTACGCGGACCGGTTGCTGACGCTGGGCGTGCGGGAGCTGGCCATCGTCAATCAGGGGACCGAGGAGTGGGCCGGGGTCGTGCGGCTGCGGCGGATGTCGGTCGAGGGGGCGCTGCTCGGCGAGGCGAGCGTGGATCTCAGTGCCGGGCGGCGTGCGGTGGCCAGGGTCGGCGTACCGAAGGAAATGGCGCCCGTCGGGCCGAAGGAGTTCCTGGTGGCGGACGCGGACGGGGTGCGGGCCGTGCATTTTCCGGTGCCGGATCGCGAAGTGCCGTATCCGCGGCCGGAGTTCGATGTCGCGCTCGTGCCGGGTGGAGTGTCGGTGACGGCCCGTACCCTCGTACGGGATCTGCTGCTCCAGGCCGACCGGCTGGATCCGGACGCCCGTGCCGACCGGGGGCTCGTGACGCTGCTGCCCGGTGAGGAGGTGACCATCGGCGTGTCCGGCTGGAAGACTCCGGACGCGGCCGCCGCCCGGTCCGCCCTGTACTGCATGGAGCCCTCCCGATGACCGCTCAGCCGGCCTCCCGCGTCACCATCAAGGACGTCGCCGCGCGCGCCGGTGTGTCCAAGGGGGCCGTCTCCCTCGCCTTCAACCACAAACCGGGGCTGTCGGAGGCGACCCGCGACCGGATCTTCCGGGCCGCGCGGGAGCTGGGCTGGGCGCCGAACCTCACGGCGCGCACGCTGGCCGGTTCGCGGGTGGACGTGGTGGGTCTGGCGATCTGCCGTCCTGCGCGGATGCTCGGGCTCGAACCCTTCTACATGGAGTTCGTCTCGGGTGTGGAGAGCGTGCTGACCGAGCACTCCTGCTCGCTGCTGCTGCGGCTGGTGCGGACCGTGGAGGAGGAGGCCGGGCTCCAGGAGACGTGGTGGCGGGGGCGGCAGATCGGCGGCTCGATCCTGGTCGACTTCCGCGCGGACGACCCTCGCGTCGCGGTGGCCCGGCGGCTCGGGATACCGGTCGTCGCGGTCGGGCATCCGTCGCTGACGGGCGGACTGACCTCGGTGTGGACCGATGACGCCACCGCCGTGACGGAGGCCGTGCGGTATCTGGCCGCGCTGGGGCATCGGCGGGTCGCCCGGGTGGGCGGGGCGGCGGCGCTCGGTCATACGTCGATCCGTACGGCCGCCTTCGACGAGGCGGCGGGGGCGTTGGCGCTGGCCGGGGCGTGGCAGGTCGCGACGGACTTCTCGGGCGACGCGGGGGCGCGGGCCACGCGGTCGCTGCTCACCGCCGCCGCGGCCGATCGGCCGACGGCGATCGTGTACGACAACGACATCATGGCGGTGGCGGGGCTGGCGGTGGCGGCGGAGATGGGGCTACGGGTGCCGGAGGACGTGTCGCTGCTGGCGTGGGACGACTCTCAGCTGTGCCGGCTGACGCATCCGACGTTGTCGGCGATGAGCCATGACGTGCACGGGTTCGGGGCGGAGGTGGCCCGGACGCTGTTCGGGGTGATCATGGGGGACGGGGCGGGGTCGCATCCCGTGCCCACCCCGGTGCTGACTCCTCGGGGGTCCACGGCTCCGCCCAGGTGACGTTTGAATGTGACCTTCGCCGCTCCACCCCTCAGGACTGTGCAGCTACGTTACTCATAAGTAGCATGGCCATGAGCAAGCGCTCAGCGTCCCGCACCTTCTGGAGGAGAGCCATCGTGCCTCGTACCCTCAGGGACGTCGTCTTCGTCGACGGCGTCCGCACCCCGTTCGGCAAGGCGGGCCCGAAGGGCATCTACCACGAGACCCGTGCCGACGACCTCGTCGTCAAGGCCATCCGGGAGCTGCTGCGCCGCAACCCCGGTCTCGACCCGAAGCAGATCGACGAGGTCGCCATCGCCGCGACCACGCAGATCGGCGACCAGGGCCTGACCATCGGCCGTACGGCGGGCATCCTCGCCGGTCTCCCCCAGTCGGTGCCCGGCTACTCCATCGACCGTATGTGCGCCGGCGCGCTGACCGCCGTCACCACGGTCGCCGGTTCCATCGCCTTCGGCGCCTACGACGCCGTCATCGCCGGTGGTGTCGAGCACATGGGCCGTCACCCGATGGGCGAGGGCGTGGACCCGAACCCGCGGTTCGTCTCCGAGAAGCTGGTCGACGAGTCCGCCCTGTTCATGGGCATGACGGCGGAGAACCTGCACGACCGCTACCCGCACATCACCAAGCAGCGCGCCGACGAATACGCGGTGCGCTCGCAGGAGAAGGCCGCCAAGGCGTACGCCAACGGCAAGATCCAGGCCGACCTGGTGCCGGTGTCCGTGCGCCGCACCAACCCCGAGGCCGGTGAGACGGGCTGGGGCCTGGTCACCGCCGACGAGCCGATGCGCCCGGGCACCACGCTGGAGAACCTCTCCGGTCTGAAGACCCCGTTCCGCGTCCACGGCCGGGTCACCGCCGGTAACGCGGCCGGTCTGAACGACGGCGCCACCGCCTCGATCATCGCCTCCGAGGACTTCGCCCGCGAGAACAACCTCCCGGTGAAGATGCGCCTCGTCTCGTACGCCTTCGTCGGCGTCGAGCCCGAGGTCATGGGCTACGGCCCGATCCCGGCCACGGAGAAGGCGCTCGCCAAGGCGGGCCTCGACATCTCCGACATCGGTCTCTTCGAGATCAACGAGGCCTTCGCCGTCCAGGTCCTGGCCCTCCTCGACCACTACGGCATCGCGGACGACGACGAGCGCGTCAACCAGTACGGCGGCGCGATCGCCTTCGGTCACCCGCTGGCGTCGTCGGGTGTGCGTCTGATGACGCAGCTCGCCCGCCAGTTCGAGGAGCAGCCGCATGTCCGCTACGGCCTGACCACCATGTGCGTCGGCTTCGGCATGGGCGCGACGGTCATCTGGGAGAACCCGAACTTCGACGGAGGCAGCAAGTGAGCACCACCGCTGAGCTTTTGAAGGGTGCGGCCGAGCTGTTCCCCGACGAGGTCGTGACGTCGGCGCACGTACGCCACCTCGACCTGCCGTACGGCGCCGGGCGCTTCGCGCTCATCACGCTGGACAACGGCTTCGACCACACCAAGCCGACCACCTTCGGCCCGGCCTCGCTGGCGAACCTCAACACCGCCATCGACCAGGTCGAGAAGGAGGCCGCGGACGGCGACATCGTCGGCATCGGCATCACCGGCAAGCCGTTCATCTTCGCCGTCGGCGCCGACCTCAAGGGCGTCGAGCTGCTGAAGGAGCACAAGGACGCGCTGGCCATCGGCAAGGGCGGCCACGAGGTGTTCAAGCGCCTGTCGGCCCTCGCCGTGCCGACCTTCGCGTACTACAACGGTGCCGCGATGGGCGGTGGCGTCGAGGTCGGTCTGCACTGCAAGTACCGCACCGTCAGCAAGGCGCTGCCCGCCTTCTCGCTCCCCGAGGTCTTCCTCGGCCTGGTGCCCGGCTGGGGCGGCTGCACGATCCTGCCCAACCTGATCGGTGCCGACAAGGCCGTCTCGGTGATCATCGAGAACAGCCTCAACCAGAACAAGCAGCTCAAGGGCCAGCAGGTCTTCGACCTCGGTATCGCCGACGCCATCTTCGAGGGCGCCGACTTCCTGGAGCAGTCGCTGATCTGGACCGCCCAGGTGCTGAAGGGCGACGTCGAGGTCGAGCGTCCGGTGATCGACCGCGGTGAGGGCTGGGACCAGGCCGTCGCCAAGGGCCGTTTCATCGCGGACTCCAAGGTGCACGGGGCCGCTCCGGCCGCCTACCGCGCCCTCGACATCATCGCCGCCGCCAAGAACGGCGACCTGCAGCAGGGCTACGACGCCGAGGACAAGGCCCTCGCCGACCTGATCATGGGTGGCGAACTGCGCTCCGGCATCTACGCCTTCAACCTGGTGCAGAAGCGCGGCAAGCGCCCGGCGGGCGCCCCGGACAAGAACCTGGCCCGCCCGGTCACCAAGGTGGGCGTGGTCGGCGCCGGCCTGATGGCCTCCCAGCTCGCGCTGCTCTTCCTGCGCCGCCTGGAGGTCCCGGTCGTCCTCACGGACATCGACCAGGAGCGCGTCGACAAGGGTGTGGGCTACGTCCACGCCGAGATCGAGAAGCTGCTCGGCAAGGGCCGTATCAACCAGGACAAGGCCAACCGCCTCAAGGCGCTGGTGACCGGTGTCCTGGACAAGGCCGAGGGCTTCTCCGACGCCGACTTCGTCATCGAGGCCGTCTTCGAGGAGATCGGCGTCAAGCAGCAGGTGTTCGCGGAGGTCGAGGCGGTCGCCCCGGCGCACGCGATCTTCGCGACGAACACGTCGTCGCTGTCGGTGTCGGAGATGGCGTCGAAGCTTCAGCACCCCGAGCGGGTCGTGGGCTTCCACTTCTTCAACCCGGTCGCGGTCCTGCCGCTCCTGGAGATCGTGCGCGGCGAGAAGACGGACGACGCCTCGCTGGCGACCGCTTTCGCGGTGGCCAAGAAGCTGAAGAAGACCGCGGTGCTGACGAAGGACGCCCCGGCGTTCGTCGTGAACCGCATCCTGACCCGCTTCATGGGTGAGATCCAGAACGTCATCGACGAGGGCACCCCGGTCGAGGTCGCGGAGAAGGCGGTGGAGCCCCTGGGCCTGCCGATGTCCCCGCTGGTCCTCCTCGAACTGGTCGGCCCGGCCATCGGCCTGCACGTCTCGGAGACCCTCAACCGGGCCTTCCCGGACCGCTTCACGGTCTCCCCGAACCTCGCGGCCGTCGTCAAGGCGGGCAAGCGCGGCTTCTACGTCTACGACTCCGGCAAGCCGGAGCTGGACCCGGAGGTCGCCGCGCTGCTGAAGCAGGGCGACTCGGTCCTCAGCGAGGAGCAGGTCCGTGACCATGTCCTGGACGCGGTGGCGCAGGAGATCGGCCTGATGCTCGACGAGGGCGTCGTCGCCGAGGCCCAGGACATCGACCTCTGCCTGATCACGGGCGCCGGCTGGCCCTTCCACCTGGGCGGCATCACGCCGTACCTGGACCGCGAGGGCGTCTCGGAGCGCGTGAACGGCAAGAAGTTCCTGGAGCCGGGCGTGGCGAGCGTCCCCGCGTAAGCGCTCCGCTGTGCATTCCGGTGCCCCGCATGCCTGCTGGTGTGCGGGGCACCGGCGTTCTCAGCCGGCGTCCGGGCGGCGGTCCTCGACATGGACGACATGGAGGGACGTGCCGTCCTGGTGGCGTTTGTCGCGGCCGTGGATGCCGATGGCCAGGTGCGACGGGTCGACGGGCTCGTCGAGGGCGACGTGGGTGACGACGTCCGGGTGATGGCCGGTGACCAGCCAGCCCAGGTTGTCCTTGAGCGTGAGCACATTGAAGTCACCGGCCGAGGAGCCCACGTGCACCGGGCCGAACTCGCCGAGAATCCCCGAGGCCTGTCCCGCGAGATCGCCCGCGGGCTCCTTCAGCACCACGCACGTCCCGTGCTCGAAGAGCACCCAAGAGGCCCCCGAGGGCCCCAGGATCCGCCGCCAGACCTCGACCAGGCTTTCTGTGTCCATGACGGCCATCCTCGCGCAGACGTACCTGAACGGTCCTGCGAAATACCTGCCGCGCTCAGACCTCCCGCCACGCCTCCAGCGCCAACCCCGGCTCATCCTTGCGCCGCGTGACCAGCAGCTGCCCCGCCGACGGCGACACCGTGGCCGCCACCACCCGTTCGTCCTCGTCCACCGCCAGTCCCACCACCGCGTCCGCCGGGAGCTGCGGTCCGGACTCGGTCCACCACGCGCCCGCCGACTCCTGCTCCGTGGGATACGCGGCGAAGGCGACGCGGCCGCTGGCCGAGCGTTGGGCGAGGAGTGTGCAGTCGTGGCCGTCGAGTTGGCAGCGGATGGCGGAGACCGGGCCGGGACCGGCGGAGGTCAGCAGGGTCACCGGCTTGGTGCCGGGGCGCCAGGCGCACAGGTCGCCTGAGTCGTCGGCGTAGAAGAGCGTGGTGTGGTCGGCGGAGGTGGCCAGGGCGTGCAGGGTGCCCGCGCGGACCGGGGTCTCCATCGCCTCCTCCAGGACCGGGACGCTGCCCGGCTTCTCCTGGCGCCAGTGCAGCAGGGCTCCGGGGACGGCGGCATACAGCTCGACCAGCCCCGACTCCCCCGTCACGGCGGCCAGCAGGTCGTCGACCTCCGCCCCCTTCAGATCACGCCACGGACCCCAGCCGCCCACCTCCTTCTGGCCGCGCATGCTCACGCCGCCGCCCCTGTTACGGACGAAGACATGGGCCCGCCCCTGCGCGTCGACCGTGACGGCCGGTGTGCCGGTGCTGTCGCCGGACTGGTTCGGGTGGCCGATGGAGATCCAGTCCAGGGCGGCCAGCCGCGGCCGGAAGTGTGTGGAGTGCACCAGCCCCGCCTCGCCCGCCTTGGTGGGGCGCCAGGCGGCCAGATGGGCGTAGGAGTCGGCGCCCTGACCGACCGCGGGGCCGGGGCGCAGCTTCTGGTCGCCGCCGACCTTGCGCGGAGGTTCCCAGGGTCCGCCGGGTCCGAGTTCCGCCCGGCACAGCACGGCGTCCTCGGTCGGCAGATAGACGCTGAGGCGGCCGTCGCGGCCGCGGATGAGCCAGTCGCCGTTCACCGGTTCACTCTATTCGGGGGCGGAGCCCCAGGGTGCCCCGACCCCGGGCAAGCTGGATCACAGCAGTAACGTCCGCACGAGAACAGGAAGTCGACGACATGACCGACAAGCTCACCGTGAGCGTCCTGGGCACCGGGATCATGGGCGCCGCGATGGCCCGCAACCTGGTCAGGGCCGGGCACACCGTCCGCGCCTGGAACCGCACCCGGGCCAAGGCCGAGCCGCTGGCCGCCGACGGCGCGTTCGTCGCCGACAGTCCCGCCGAGGCGGTCCGGGGCGCCGATGTCGTCCTGACCATGCTGTACGACGGTCCCGCGACGCTGGACGTGATGCGGGAGGCGGCGCCCGGGCTGCGCTCCGGTGCCGTGTGGATGCAGTCGACGACCGCCGGCATCGACTCCCTCGCCGACCTGGCGGTCTTCGCCCGCGAGCACGGCCTGGTCCTCTACGACGCCCCCGTGCTGGGCACCCGTCAGCCCGCCGAGGCCGGTCAGCTCACCGTGCTGGCGGCGGGGCCGGCCGAGGGCCGGGAGACGGTGACGCCGGTGTTCGACGCGGTCGGTGCCCGGACGGTGTGGACCGGCGAGGACGGCGGGGAGGGCAGCGCGACCCGGCTGAAGCTGGTCGCCAACAGCTGGGTGCTGGCGGTGACCAACGCGGCCGGTGAGGTGCTGGCCCTCGCCAAGGCCCTGGACGTGGACCCGCGGCGGTTCTTCGAGGTGATCGACGGAGGGCCGCTCGACATGGGGTATCTGCGGGCCAAGACGGGCCTGGTGCTGAACGGCGGGCTGTCCCCGGCCGCGTTCGCGGTGGGCACGGCGGCCAAGGACGCCCGGCTCATCGTCGAGGCGGGCGAGCGGCACGGCGTACGTCTGGACGTGGCCGAGGCGAGCGCGGAGCGCTTCGAGCGTGCGGCCCGGCTCGGGCACGGCGACGAGGACATGGCGGCGGCGTACTTCGCCAGCTTCCCCGACGTGGCCTCCGACTGAGCCGTGCGACCCTTGCCCCATGAACGATGACGTCCCCCTCCTCGTGATCGTCGACGCCGCGAACGTCGTCGGCTCGGTGCCCGACGGGTGGTGGCGGGACCGGCGGGGGGCCGCCGAGCGGCTGCGGGACCGGCTGGCGGCGGACGGGGTGCCTGGGCATGCCGGGCCGGTGGAGATCGTGCTCGTGGTGGAGGGGGCCGCCCGGGGCGTCGGGACGGTGCCGGGCGTGCGGGTGGAGTCGGCCGCCGGGAGCGGCGACGACCACATGGTCGACCTCGTCGCGCGCTCGGAGGGGCGGCCGTGTCTGGTGGTGACGGCGGACCGGGAACTGCGGCGGCGGGTGACGGAGTTGGGGGCGGATGTGACAGGGCCGCGTACGGTCCGGCCGTAGCCGGGTGGTTCTCCGTACGCGGCCCCGGGAGCGGACGGGCCCTAGGCCTGTCCCTCGCCCTTCTCGACCTCGGCGACGGTCGTCTCCTCGTGGCGGCCGAGGCGGCTGTGGGAGCGGCCGTAGAGGAAGTACACGCCGAAGCCCGCCACCATCCAGATGGCGAAGCGGACCCAGGTCTCGGCGGGCAGGTTGATCATCAGCCACAGGGAGGCGCACACCGACAGGATCGGGATGACCGGCACCCAGGGGGTGCGGAAGGCCCGGTGCAGGTCGGGGCGGGTCCTGCGGAGGATGATCACGCCGATCGCCACGACCACGAAGGCGAACAGGGTGCCGATGTTGACCAGGGCGGCCAGTTCGTTCAGCGGGGTGAAGCCGGCGAGGACCGCGATGATCACACCGAGCAGGATGGTCGGCCGGTACGGGGTCTTGAACCTCGGGTGAACCCGGGAGAAGAAGCGCGGCAGCAGTCCGTCGCGGCTCATCGCGAAGAAGACGCGGGTCTGGCCGAGGAGCAGGATCATGCAGACCGTCGTCAGACCGACCGCGGCGCCGAAGCTGATGAAGCCCGCGAACCAGGGATGGCCGGTGTCCTTGAACGCGTCGGC
This sequence comes from Streptomyces lanatus, assembly GCF_014655715.1. Lineage (GTDB taxonomy): Bacteria > Actinomycetota > Actinomycetes > Streptomycetales > Streptomycetaceae > Streptomyces > Streptomyces lanatus. Next base: position 1,125,404 of record NZ_BNBM01000001.1, read on the forward strand.
GAGCGGGGCGTCCACGGACAGTTTGGTGTAGTGCTGCATTCCCGTGACGACGATCGACACGGCGACATACAGCGTGGTGCAGATGATGAGCGAACCGATGATGCCGCGCGGCATGTCCCGCTGCGGGTTCTTGGTCTCCTCGGCGGCCGTGGCCACGACGTCGAAGCCGATGAAGGCGAAGAACACGACCGACGCGGCGGTGAAGATACCCATCACGCCGTAGTTGGAGGGGGCCCAGCCGAACATGAGCTGGATCAGCGGGGCCTGGAGGCTGCTGCCGGCCTCGACGGTCTTGGTGTCCGGGATGAACGGGTCGTAGTTGTCGCCGTCGATCAGGAACGCGCCGGCGATGATCACGACGAGCACGACGGTCACCTTGATGGCGACGACCAGGGACGTGATCCGCGCGGACAGCTTCATACCGAGGACGAGGATGACCGTGAGGACGAGGACGAGCGCGGCGGCCAGGATGTCGAAGCCGAAGGCGTCGGCGCCCTCTCTGCTGCCGAGCCCCGCGGGCATCTCCCAGCCGGCGTTGTCCATCAGTGACTGGATATAGCCCGACCAGCCGACGGCCACCACCGCCGTGCCGAGCGCGAACTCCAGGACCAGGTCCCAGCCGATGATCCAGGCGGGCAGTTCGCCGAGGGAGGCGTACGAGAAGGTGTAGGCGGACCCGGCGACCGGGACCGTGGAGGCGAACTCGGCATAACAGAGGGCGGCCAGCGCACAGGCGACACCGGCCGCGACGAACGCCAGGGCCACCGCGGGTCCGGCGTTGTTCTTCGCGACGGTGCCGGTGAGCACGAAGATGCCGGTGCCGATGATGACGCCGACGCCGAAGACGGTCAGATCCAGCGCGGACAGGGACTTCTTGAGCGCGTGCTCTGGCTCCTCGGTATCGAGGATGGACTGCTCGACTCTCTTCGTCCGGAAGAGTGTGCTGCTCACGGTCGTACCTCCCACGCTTGTCGTCCTCGACATGATCGAGAGGGGGCGGTGTACGCATGCCCCGACGCGGGCGGATTCATACAGATGGGCCGGTTTCACCACCGTCATGGGTGCTGAAACCGGCCCATCCGACCGTCAGTGGCCGTCAGTCGCGCGCGGGCTCCACCGAGTCGACCTCGGCGGCCGTAGCGCCGTACCGGCCGTCCAGCTTGGAGACCAGACCGGTCACCTGGCGGGCGATGTCGGGGGCGGTGAGGCCGATCTCCGTCATCACCTCGGCGCGGGAGGCGTGGTCGAGGAAGCGCGGCGGGATGCCGAAGTCACGCAGCGGGACATCGACGCCGGCGTCGCGCAGGGCCTGGGCGATCGCCGAGCCGACGCCGCCGACGCGGGAGTTGTCCTCGACGGTGACGACGACGCGGTGGCGCTCGGCGAGCGGGGCCATGGCCTCGTCGACGGGCTTGACCCAGCGCGGGTCGACGACGGTGGTGGTGATGCCCTGCTTGTCGAGGAGCGAGGCGATCTCCAGGCACATGGGGGCCAGCGCGCCCACGGAGACCAGCAGCACGTCGGGCGTGTCCGTACCCGGCTCACGCAGCACGTCCATGCCGCCGACGCGGCCCACGGCGGGTACGGCGGGGCCGACGGCGCCCTTGGAGAAGCGGACGACGGTCGGGGCGTCCTCGACCTCGACGGCCTCGCGCAGCTGTGCCCGCACCTGGTCGGCGTCGCGCGGGGCGGCGAGCCGCAGCCCGGGGACGACCTGGAGGATCGACATGTCCCACATGCCGTTGTGGGAGGCGCCGTCGGTGCCGGTGACGCCGGCGCGGTCGAGGACGAAGGTGACGCCGCACTTGTGCAGGGCCACGTCCATGAGGACCTGGTCGAAGGCACGGTTGAGGAAAGTGGCGTACACGGCGAAGACGGGGTGCACACCGCCGGTCGCGAGGCCCGCCGCGCTCACGGCGCCGTGCTGCTCGGCGATGCCGACGTCGTAGATCCGGTCAGGGAAGGTGTCCGCGAACTTCTTCAGGCCGACCGGCTGGAGCATCGCCGCGGTGATCGCGACGATGTCCTCGCGCTCCTTGCCGAGCTTGACCATCTCGTCGCCGAAGACGGACGTCCAGTCGGCGCCGGAGGCCTTGATCGGCAGGCCGGTGTCGGGGTGGATGGGGCCGATGCCGTGGAAGCGGTCGGCCTCGTCCTGGAGGGCGGGCTGATAGCCGCGGCCCTTCTCGGTGAGGCAGTGCACGATGACGGGGCCGCCGAACCGCTTGGCGCGGGCCAGAGCCGACTCCAGCGCCTCGATGTCGTGTCCGTCGATCGGGCCGACGTACTTCAGGCCGAGGTCCTCGAACATGCCCTGCGGGGCGATGAAGTCCTTCAGGCCCTTCTTGGCGCCGTGCAGGGTCTCGTAGAGGGGCTTGCCGACGACCGGGGTGCGGTCGAGGATCTCCTTGGTGCGGCTGAGGAAGCGCTCGTAGCCGTCCGTCGTGCGCAGGGTCGCCAGGTGGTTCGCGAGGCCGCCGATGGTGGGCGCGTACGACCGCTCGTTGTCGTTGACGACGATGACGAGGGGGCGGTCCTTGGCCTCGGCGATGTTGTTCAGCGCCTCCCAGGCCATACCGCCGGTCAGCGCGCCGTCACCGATGACGGCGACGACATGGTCGTCGCGGTTACGCAGCTGGTTGGCTTTCGCGAGCCCGTCGGCCCACCCGAGGACGGTCGAGGCGTGGCTGTTCTCGATGACGTCGTGCTCGGACTCGGCCTGCGAGGGGTAGCCGGACAGGCCGCCCTTCTTCTTCAGCCTGCTGAAGTCCTGGCGGCCCGTGAGCAGCTTGTGCACATAGGACTGGTGGCCGGTGTCCCACAGCACCTTGTCCTTGGGCGAGTCGAAGACCCGGTGCAGGGCGATGGTCAGCTCCACCACACCGAGGTTGGGGCCGAGGTGGCCGCCGGTCTTGGAAACGGCGTCGACGAGGAAGGTCCGGATCTCCTCTGCCAGCTGGTCCAGCTGCTCAGGGCTGAGCCGGTCCAGATCGCGCGGTCCCGTGATGCGGGTCAGCAGCGGCACCCGTGCCTCCTTGCAGTAGAGCTGTTGCCGGGCCTGTCGAGTCTAATGTTCCGCCCCAGCGGAAGGTTCCCGGCCCACCTGTCATACGTCACGCAAACGGCTCTACCCAACAACACCCCGTACTACAACGCCGACAGGGGCGCGGGGCTGTGTCCATATGCGGCTACCGCCGCGTGGGCGCGACGCACAACGCCGAAAGGGGCGCGGGGAACTGCGCGACCAGCCACAACGGACCGGCACACGACAATCCACCCACGCCCCTACGGCGTCCCGCGCTACGCGCGACCGGCTGTCTTCTGCGTCTTACGGGTGATCGAGTCGATGACCACGGTGGTCAACAGCACACCTGCGGTGATCATGTACTTCACCGGCTCGGCGATGGACTCCAGCTGCAGCCCGTACTGGATCGACACGATGACCAGCACACCGAGCAGCGCGTTCCAGGTGCGCCCACGTCCACCGAACAGCGACGTACCACCGATAACCGCGGCGGCGATCGCGTTCATCAGCAGGTCACCCGTACCGGCGCTCTGGTTGGCGGAGGCGATCTTCGAGGCCAGGAAGAGACCACCGATGGCCGCGAACCCGCCCGAGATCGCGAACACGGAGATCCGCACCGCGGTGACGTTGATACCCGCACGACGCGAGGCCTCCACGCTGCCACCGAGCGCGAAGATCTTGCGGCCGTACGAGGTACGCCGGAGCAGGAAGTCCGTGCCGACCAGGAACACCAGGAAGATCACCGTGGCCAGCGGCAGGCCCTTGTACTGGTTGTACATGATCGCCGCGGCGAAGGAGACGATGCCCAGGAGCACCGTCCGCAGGACGGTGTCGCTCAGCGGCCGGAACGGGATGCCCGCGGCCTCGCGGCGACGGTTGCCGAGGAACGAGGTGATGAAGAACACCGCGGTCACCACGGCCGCGAGGCCGTACGCGGCGGCCACGTCCGTGAAGAAGTACGTCGTCAGCTTGCCGATCAGACCGTCGCTGTCGAGGTTGATCGTGCCGTTCTCGCCCAGCGTCTGGAGCATGAAGCCGAGCCAGAACAGCAGACCGGCGAGTGTGACGGCGAACGCCGGGGCGCCGAGCACCGCGAAGAAGAAGCCGTGCGCCGCGCCGATGAGGGCACCCGCCGCGACGGCGAAGAGCACGGCCGCCCACTCGGGCCAGCCCTGGTTGACCGCGAGGACGGCCGCGATGGCGCTGGACGCGCCGCTGACCGAGCCGACGGAGAGGTCGATCTCGCCGAGCAGCAGCACGAAGACGATGCCGACGGAGATCATGCCCGTGCCGACCATCGTGACGGTGATGTCGTTGATGTTCTGCGCGGACAGGAAGGCCGAGTTCAGGCTCTGGAAGATCACGCAGATGGCGATCAGGCCGAGGATGACCGGCAGGGAGCCCAGCTCACCGGCCTTCAGCTTGCGCCGGAACTCGGTGAGGTAGCCGGCCAGGCCCTGCTCCTGCACCAGCAGGCGCGGGTCGACCGCGGTGACCGCGGCCGCGGCGGCCTCGGTGTTGAGTACCTCGTGGTCCTGCGCCGTGGCGGAGGTCTTGTCGATGCTCACTTGGAAACCTCCCCGGTCGTGCGCGCCGCACGGCGGGTCACGGCGTTCTCGGTGGCGCCCGTGATGGCGGAGATGATCTCCTCCTGCGAGGTCGTCTTGACCTCGAAGACACCGTTGTTCTGGCCGAGGCGCAGCACGGCGACCTTGTCGGCGACGGCCTTGACGTCGGCCATGTTGTGGCTGATGAGGATCACGGCGTGGCCGCGCTCGCGCAGCCGCTCGACCAGGTCGAGGACCTGTGCGGTCTGCTCGACGCCGAGGGCGGCGGTGGGCTCGTCGAGGATGACCAGCTTGGGCTCGCCGAGCATGGAGCGGGCGATGGCCACGGTCTGGCGCTGACCGCCGGAGAGCGAGGCGATCGGGATACGCACGCTGGGGATGCGGATCGACAGGGTCTGGAGCAGCTCGCGCGAGCGGCGCTCCATCTCGACCTCGTCCAGGACGCCGCGCTTCTTCAGCTCGCGGCCCAGGAAGAGGTTGCCGACGACGTCGATGTTGTCGCACAGCGCGAGGTCCTGGTAGACCGTCGCGATGCCCAGGCTCTGGGCGTCGTGCGGCCGGTTGATCGAGACGGCCTTGCCGTCCCATTCGATGACGCCCTCATCGATGGGGTGCACGCCGGCGATCGTCTTGACCAGCGTGGACTTTCCGGCACCGTTGTCGCCGACCAGGGCGACCACTTCACCGGCGTGGACCTCAAGCTCTACGTCGGTGAGCGCCTGAACGGCACCGAACCGCTTGGAGACCCCGCGCAACGCCAGCACGGGCGTAGCGGACACGTGAACCATCTCCTTCGCCGCCTGACCCGGCGGAAGGGTTGTGCAGAGAAAAGTTTTGGGGGGTTCCGTCCGGCGCCCCGCGCCGAGCTTGCGGGGCTGACGTATGCGCGGGACGCCGGAGGAGTCTTGTGGCCGGTACGGCCTTACTTGATGCCGGCCTTGTCGCAGGCGGCCTTGTACTTGCCGGTGCAGATCTCGGCGGCGGTGTAGAAGCCTTCCTTGATGACCGTGTCGTTGATGTTGTCCGTGGTCAGCGAGACGACCGGGACCAGCACCGACGGGATGTCCTTCGCGCTGCCGCTGGCGACCTTGTCCTTGGCGATGGAGTCCAGGCTCTCGCCCTTGGCGAGCGCGACGGCCATCTCACCGGCGACCTCGGCCTCGGACGGGTAGGACTTGAACACGCTCATGTACTGCTCACCGGCGACGATGCGCTGCACCGCGGCGAGCTCCGCGTCCTGGCCGGTGACCGGGATCTTGAGGTCGGCGGCGTTGAGGGCGGTGATGATACCGCCGGCCATGCCGTCGTTCGCGGAGTAGACGCCGGCGATGTTCTTCGCGCCGACGGAGGAGATCGCGGCCTCCATCTCGGAGTTGGCGTTGTCCGGCGACCACTCCTTGGTGTCGTACTCCTTGGCGATGGTGACCTTGCCGTCGAGGACGGAGTGCGCGCCCTTCTTGAACTGGGCGGCGTTCGGGTCGGTGACCGAGCCGTTGATCATGACGATCTTGGTCGACTTGGTGGCCTTGTCGCCCAGGGCGGTCAGCAGGGCCTCACCCTGGGTCCGGCCGACCTCCTCGTTGTCGAAGGAGGTGTAGGCGCTGATCGGGCCCTCGGCGAGGCGGTCGTAGGCGACGACCTTGATGCCCTGGTCGACGGCCTTCTGCACGGAGTTCTGGATCGCCTTGGCGTCCACGGCGTCCAGGATCAGCACGTCCACCTTGTTGGTGATCATGGTGTCGACCTGCTGGGCCTGGAGGTTGGCGTCCTGCTTGGCGTTGTTGTAGAGGAACTCCGCCTTGTTGTTCGTGAGCTCCTTGACCTTCTTCTCGATCAAGGGACGGTCGAACTTCTCGTACCGGGCCGTCTTGTTCTCCGGCAGCAGGAGACCGACCTTGATGTCGTCACCCTTGCTGGCGCTGGCGGTGGAGTCGTTGTCGCCGCCCGCTTCCTCGGCGCTGCCACAGGCAGCCAGCGAGATGGCCATCGCACCTGCGGCAACGGCAACGGCGGCACGACGCATACGCGTGTTCACTTCAGAAACCTCCCTGACGAGGCCGCGTCGTTGCGGCCGAGGTGGCTGGAAGTCAACTCGGCCACACGTGCGACGTCAAGAAGTAAATCCTTAACGGGTTGGCAACGGTGCCATCCGTTCTCTAAGTGAAGGCAGGCGCGGCGGCATGCAGGGTGCTGTCCAAAAGGGTTGAATCACCCATCTCGCTGAGCGCGAGCGCGAGTGCGCCGAGCACCTCGGCACGGCCGCCAAGTGCCCCGGGAAGAACGGACAGTTGGCGCGCGGCACTGGGAATGGCGTAGCGGCCGACGGACTCCCGGATGGGCCCGAGGACCAGCTCACCGGCCTCGGCGAGATCACCGCCCAGGACCACGCGGCTCGGGTTCAGGAGGTTGCAGAGGTTCGCGACTCCGCTGCCGATATGACGGCCGACGTCGGCGATCACCCGACGGCAGCCCGGATCTCCGTCCCTGGCCAGCCGTACGACGCCCTCCATGGTCAGATCGGTGCCATGGCTGGACTGGAGCAGCGGGAGCACATAGCGCGCCGCCGCGAAGGTCTCCAGGCAGCCCCGGTTTCCGCAGCGGCAGACCGGGCCGGATTCATCAAGGGTAATATGACCGATTTCTCCCGCCGTGCCGCCCGGGCCGCGGTAGATCTTGCCGTTGATGACCAGACCGGCGCCGACACCGCTGGCGACCTTGATGTACGCCAGGTCCCGCACACCCCGCCCGCTGCCCCAGACCAGCTCGCCCAGGGCGCCCAGGTTGGCGTCGTTGTCCACGTGCACGGGCACGCCGAGCCGCCCCCGCAGCTCCTCGGCGGGCTTGGTGCCGGTCCAGCCCGGCAGGATGGCGGTGGAGCCCAGGGTGCCGGACTCCACGTCGATCGGGCCGGGCACGCCGAGGCCGACCCCGGCGATCTTGGAGCGGTCGACGCCGGTCGCCGCGATCAGCCGGTTGACCAGCTGTTCGGCACGGTCGAACCCCTGTGTCGAGGACGCGTCCACGTCCAGCGGCTCGGACTCCTCGGCCAGCACCTGATGGGCGAGGTTCCCGACCGCGACCCGCAGATGCGTATGGCCGAAGTCGACCCCTATGACAATGCCGGCGTCCCCGCTCAGCGAGACGCTGCGGGCCCGGCGGCCGCCCGCCGACGTGGGCGTGACCTCGACGGTTCCGCCGTCCTTGAGCTCACGGACGATATTGGAGACCGTCGCGGCGGACAGACCGGTGGTCCTCGCGATCTCCGCCTGGGTGAGAGATCCGGCCAGCCGTACGGCCCGCACGACCCGCTCCAGATTGGCTCGGTGCAGCGACGACTGCGACCCCGGAGTCTCCACGACGACCTCCTGCGCGCGGGGCCGCTTCGATGAGACCCCGTTCGTGTCCAACTAGTGAACTCTAAGCTGAGCCGTTCGGGTTGCCTCCCGTCAAGAGGTTGAACCGGATCCGGGAATGTGTACACGCACACGTGAGCCACCCCTTAGTGGGGTGGCTCACTGTCGACGTGGAGTGACACGGCCCTCACGCTGGGGCCAACAGACAGCGTTTACTTCACGGCTTCAACGCCCGGCCCCCTACTTCAACGCCCCCGCCGTCAGCCCCGACACCACCTGCCGCTGGAAGATGATGTAGGCCGCGAGCACCGGCAGCATCGCCATCACCAGACCGGCGAAGAGCCCCGACCAGTCGCCCTTGTAGCCCTGGCTGACGGCCAACTGGACCAGGCCCTGGGTGAGGACCTTCTTGTCCGGGTCGGTGTTGAGGACCGTGGGCAGCATGTACTGGTTCCACTGGCCCAGGAAGTTGAAGATGCCGACGCTGATCAGTCCCGGCTTGGCCATCGGGAGCATGATCTGGAAGAACGTACGGCTGTGCGAGGCACCGTCCACGAAGGCCGCCTCCGCCACCGAGGTCGGCAGCGTGCGGAAGAAGGCCGTGAGAAAGAACACCGTGAACGGCAGCGAGTACGCGATGTAGACCAGGATGAGGCCGTGGATCGTGTTCAGCAGCCCCATGTTGTTCACGACGTAGAACAGCGGGACCAGCGCGAGCATGATCGGGAAGCTCATGCCGCCGATGAAGAGGTAGTAGATGAAGCGGTTGCCCGGGAAGTCGAAGCGGGCCAGCACATAGGCCGCCATCGAACCGAGCACCAGGGTGCCGATCAGCGAACCCCCCACCACCAGGATGGTGTTGAGGAAGTAGTCGCTCATATTGGCCTCGGTCCAGGCCCGCGACCAGTTCGAGAAGTGCAGTTCGTCCGGCAGTGACCAGGGCGAGCTGAAAATGGAGGCGTCGTCCTTGAAGGACGTCATCACCGCCCACAGCAGCGGCATGACGACCATGAACGCCCAGATGATGAGGACGCCGTGGGAGAAGACGTTGAGGGTGGTGCCCTCCTTCTTCTTCCGGCCCGGCTTCTTCGCCGTCACGTCGATCTTGGTGATGGGCATACCGGACTCGGCCGGTACGGGAGCGGTGGTCTCGGTCGTCTTCATCTGATGCCTCCGGGAATGCTCCGTCCTTCAGGGCGGATCGCAGTGCACTGGCAGACAGATTTGATCTTTACTTGCTGGCGCACTAATTTGTGAGAGTGGCCAAGACCCAGGTGAAGCGGGCGTTCAAGTACCGCTTCTATCCGACGGATGCGCAGGCAGCGGAGCTGTCGCGCACCTTCGGCTGCGTCCGGAAGGTCTACAACATGGCGCTCGCCGCTCGCACGGAGGCATGGGCACGCCAGGAACGGGTCAACTACAACGCCACCTCCGCGATGCTGACGGCGTGGAAAAAGACCGAGGAACTGGCATACCTCAACGAGGTCTCCTCGGTGCCGCTTCAGCAGACACTTCGCCATCTGCAAGGTGCGTTCACCAACTTCTTCGGCAGGCGAGCCAAGTACCCACACTTCAAGTCGCGCAAGAGGTCGCGCAAGAGCGCGGAGTACACCACCAGCGGCTTCCGGTTCCGTGACGGCAAGCTCACTCTGGCCAAGATGGCGGAGCCGCTGGACATCATGTGGTCCCGGCCCTTGCCCGAAGGCGCGAGCCCCTCCACGGTGACCGTTTCGCAGGATGCGGCCGGACGCTGGTTCATCTCGGTGCTGTGCGAGGACCCCGCCGTGATTCCACTCCCCGCAACCGATGCCGAGATCGGCATTGACGCGGGGCTGGACCACCTGGTGAGCCTCTCCACCGGCGAGAAAATCGCCAACCCCCGGCACGAACGCAAGGACCGTGCCCGCCTCGCCCGCGCCCAGCGGGAACTGTCCCGCAAGGCCAAAGGTGATGGCACCAACCGGGCCAAGGCCCGACGCAAGGTCGCGAAGATCCACGCCCGGATTGCCGACCGGCGCCGCGACCGGCTGCACAAGCTGACCACTCGACTCGTGCGTGAAAACCAAACGCTTGTGATCGAGGACCTGACCGTGCGCAACATGGTCAAGAACCGCAGCCTCGCCCGCGCCGTCTCTGATGCCGCGTGGCGGGAGCTGCGGGGCATGCTGGAGTACAAGTGCGCCTGGTACGGGCGGAACCTCGTGGTCGTGGACCGCTGGTTCCCGTCCTCCAAACTGTGCTCCGCCTGCGGTGCCTTGCAGGACAGGATGCCGCTGAACGTCCGAAGTTGGACATGTGACTGCGGAGCGACCCACGATCGGGACGTGAACGCGGCGAAGAATCTTCTGGCTGCCGGACGGGCAGTGTCGGCCTGTGGAACTGGTGTAAGACCTCAACGGAGAACTCCGGGCGGGCAGTCGGCGACGAAGCAGGAAATCCACGGGGCGACCCGTGGAATCTCCCGCCTTTAGGCACGAGAACGTCAACTCTCAGAACTCCAGCCGCTCGCGCCGCCCGAGCCGCATCACGATCGCGGCGAAGGCCAGCGTGACGACGAGCAGGGCCACCCCGATCGTGGTGGCGTAGGCGGCCTGCCCGTCACGGAACGCTTTCTGGTACACGTACAGGACCATGACCGTGGTCGAGTAGTCGGGGCCACCGGGTCCGGTCGTCATGATGTGTACGACCGCGAACGACTCGGCGCCGAGGGCGAGGATGCCCATATAGACCCAGCCGGACTGCACGGTGTCCCACAGCAGCGGCAGGGTGATCCGGAAGAACGTACTGGCGCGGCCGGCCCCGTCGAGCAGCGCGGCCTCGTACAGATCCGCCGGGATGGAGGCCATACCGGCGGAGAACAGGACCACGAAGAAGCCGACCGTGGACCAGACGATCACCGCCATCACGGCCCACAGGGCGAGGTTCGGGTCACCCAGCCAGAGCGGCTGGACGCTGTCGAGGCCGATTCCGCGCAGGATCGAGTTGATCGCGCCGCTGTCCGGGTTGTACGCGAAAGCGAACAGCAGCGCGACGATCGCGATGGAAAGGACCTGCGGGAAGAAATAGACGATCTTGTAGAACCCCGACCCGCGGACACCGCTGACCGCCGGGCCGCCCTTTCTGCGCCGTCCGCCCACATTGATCATGAAGGCGAGGAACAGCGCGAAACTCAGGGTCACCAGCGGCAGCAACAACGCGAACCACAAGCTGTGCTGCAACGACTTCCAGAAGATCTCGTCGTCGAGCATGCGCTCGTAGTTGTCGAAGCCGACCATCTTGAATTCGGGACTCAGCCCGGTCCAGTCCGTGAACGAGTAGTAGATGGACTGGATGAAAGGCCAGACGACAAAGAGCGCGTACAACCCGAGGGGCACCGCGAGGAACCCCACGATGAACTTGTACTTGCCGTGCTGCATTGCTATCGACCCCGATCTGCGCGCGGACGCAGCCGCTGGTGACGGTTCCTCACGGGACCTACTGGTGCTTGTAGTGCTTGATCGACGTGTCTTTCGCGGTCTCGTCGGCGAAAGCCTGGATCTTCTTGATGGTCTCGGCCGGGGTGAGACGTCCGGCCATCATCTCGCCGAGACAGGACACACCGATCTTCTCCTTCTGCAGCTGCACGTACCAGTCCTGCATCCGCGGGTTCACCACGTTCTGGCCGGCCTTCTCCAGCGCCGCCACACCGGACTTGAGGCCCGGGGTGAGGGTGATGCCGTCGGTGCCGCCGTTGTAGGCGGTGAGCGACTTGACCTTGCTGGTGAAGTTCTTGGAGCTGGCCTCGCTCAGCATGATGCGCAGCTGCTCCATGCCGCCCGCGGTGTTCTTCGCCTTGGCCGGGACGATGAAGGGCTCACCGCCGGAGGCCCAGATCGTGCCGAAGGGCATCTTGTCGGAGCTGTCGATGCCCGTCGGCGCGGAGACGGCGAGGTCGAAGTCGGCCGGGATGACCTTCGCCGACTCGTTCTCCACCCAGGAGCCGTTCGGGATGAACAGCGCCTTGCCCTGGGCCCAGGCGGTCTGCGACTGGATGTGGTCCAGGCCCGGGGTGCCCTTGAGGACGTAGCCCTTCTTGTAGAGCTCGTAGTAGGCCTCGAGGCAGGCCTTGACCGCCGGGTGCTTCCAGGCGTTCGGCTCCAGGTTGTCGATGGCGTCGAGGACCTCGACACCGCCGACCTTGCCGATCATCGGGTAGAGCGAGAAGGGCAGGTAGTACGGGTACTTGCCGGCGTACGTCCAGGCGGCCATGCCCTTCTTCTTGGCCTTCTCGCACACGGCGAGCATCTCGTCCCAGGTCTCGGGGTACGTGGCGTCGAGCGAGTCCAGGGCCTTCTGCGAGTACCAGACGCCGTACACCGTGTAGGCGTAGTACATGATCCAGACCGGGTCGCCCTCCAGCTGGCCCATCTCCACGATGCCGGGGCGCAGGGTGTCGCGGACCTTCTTGTTCGGGTCGTCGTACGACGGGGCGTCGAGCAGCGGGGTGAGGTCGGCGAGCTGCTGCTTGCTGGAGAGGATGCCCATGTCCATCTGCTCGGCACCGGAGTTGTCGACCAGATCGGGCGGGGTGCCCTGGTTGAAGCGGGGCTGGAGGGTGGACTGGATCTTCTGGGTGGCGGAGAACTTCACCTTGACGTCGGGGAAGCTCTTCTCATAGATCTTCACGGCGTCCTCGGCGTATTCCTTGCCGAAGCCGCCGTCGAACAGCACGAACTCCATCTGCGCGGTGTCATTGACGCCGAGCGGGTTCTTCGCGGTCTTCTTGCCTTCCTTGGCCTTGTCCCCGTTGTCGCTCCCGCCGCCGCTGGCACAGGCGGAGAGGAAGCTCATCGTGGGGACGGAGATCAGGCCGAGCGCGGCGGACCGCTTGATCAGATCGCGGCGTCCGACGCGCGCGGAGCCGTTGTTCTCGGGATTCTGGGCCGGAGTGGATCCCATGCTCAAGTCCTCGCCTTCTCCAGGACTCAGGCGGTGAACCGGATCCTCCCCGGCACCGCGGTCGGGTCAAGCTGGGTTGTGCAGGAAGTGCGGAATCATGTGAAGTGCCGACAGGTATAGTCCACTTCCCGCCAGCGGAGCAAGATCGAATGCAAGGTTGGCCGGTGGTCTTTTCCGAGTTGAGACCTCACGGAAATATGAGCGGCCTGTGCGAGGCTTGCCCGAAAAATCCGCGACATAAGCCCCGAATGCCACACCCAACACCCTTGACAATACTTGGCACTTGAGCCACAACTGATCCTTGCGCAGCGAAGTTGACAACGTTGTCCCGTGCGCAGGGAGGGTACCGGCTTATGCAGCAGAGAGCTCGGCACAGATGGGGTACGGCGGTCGTGTCGGCGGCCGCCTTTGTTTTGGCCGTGGGCTCGCAGGGCGCGGCGGTCGCCCTGCCCGACGCCCCCGCGGCAGCGGACCGGGAGTTCGCCTCCTCCTTCGAGGCGGGCGACCCGGCACCCGACTGGCTCAACACCGTCGACACCGCCCCGGACGGCACCAAGCGCGCCTCGGGTGTGGACGGCGGCTACAGCAGCGGCATCCCGGGCAATGTGACGGACCATGTCACGGACGTACGGGCGAGCGGGGAGAACACCGGCGGCGGCGAGGTGAAGGAGAACCTCGTCGACGGGGAGCCCAGCAGCAAATGGCTGGTCTTCGCCCCCACCGGATGGGTGGAGTTCGACCTGGACGAACCGGTAAAAATCGCTAAGTACGCGCTCACTTCGGCCAATGACTTCGCCGAGCGCGACCCCCAGGACTGGACCCTCCAGGGCTCCTCGGACGGCAAGGACTGGAAGACGGTCGACACCCGCTCGGGTGAGACCTTCGCCGAGCGGTTCCAGACGAAGACGTACGACCTCGCGGAACCGGCCGAGTACCAGCACTTCCGCCTGGAGGTCACCAAGAACAACGGCGCCGACATCCTGCAACTCTCCGACGTCCAGTTCTCCACGGGCGGCAGCGAGGGCCCGATACCGCAGGACATGCTCTCCCTGGTCGACCGCGGCCCCAGCGGCTCGCCCACCGCGAAGGCGGGCGCCGGCTTCACCGGCAAGCGGGCACTGCGCTACGCCGGGCGGCACACGGCGGACGGACGGGCGTACTCGTACAACAAGGTGTACGACGTCGATGTCGCCGTCGGCCGCGACACCCGCCTCTCCTACCGGATCTTCCCGTCGATGGCCGACGGCGACCGCGACTACGACGCCACGAACGTCTCCGTCGACCTCGCCTTCACCGACGGCACCCACCTCAGCGACCTCGGCGCCACCGACCAGCACGGCTTCCCGCTGTCGCCGCGCGGACAGGGCGACGCCAAGGTGCTGTACGTCAACCAGTGGAACAACGTCGCCTCGCGGATCGGGTCGGTCGCGGCCGGCAAGACCGTCGACCGGATTCTCGTGGCGTACGACTCCCCGAAGGGCCCGGCGAAGTTCCGGGGCTGGCTGGACGACATCGCGCTGAAGTCCGTGGCGCCCGAGAAGCCGAAGGCGCACCTGTCCGACTACGCGCTCACCACCCGAGGCACCCTCTCCAGTGGCGGTTTCTCGCGCGGCAACAACTTCCCGGCGACGGCCGTGCCGCACGGCTTCAACTTCTGGACGCCGGTGACGAACGCGGGCTCGCTGAGCTGGCTGTACGACTACGCCCGCGCGAACAACGACGACAACCTGCCGACGATCCAGGCGTTCAGCGCCAGCCATGAGCCCAGCCCCTGGATGGGTGACCGGCAGACCTTCCAGGTGATGCCGTCGGCCGCGTCCGGCACCCCGGACACCGGGCGCGAGGCGCGCGAGCTGGCCTTCCGGCACGAGAACGAGACCGCGCGGCCGTACTACTACGGGGTGCGGTTCGAGAACGGCCTGAAGGCCGAGATGGCGCCCACAGACCACGCGGCGGTGCTGCGCTTCAGCTACCCGGGTGACGACGCGAGCGTCGTCTTCGACAATGTGACGGACCAGGCGGGGCTCACGCTCGACAAGGAGAGCGGGACCTTCACCGGCTACTCGGACGTGAAGTCCGGCCTGTCGACCGGGGCGACCCGGCTCTTCATCTACGGCGAGTTCGACAAGCCCGTGACCGACGGGGCCTCCAGCGGGGTGAAGGGGCATCTGCGCTTCGACGCCGGCGACGACCGGACCGTCACGCTCCGCCTCGCCACCTCCCTCATCAGCGTCGACCAGGCCAAGGACAACCTCCGCCAGGAAGTCGACGGCGCCTCCTTCGACACGGTGAAGTCACGCGCTCAGCGCCAGTGGGACAAGATCCTCGGCAAGGTCGAGGTGGAGGGCGCGACACAGGACCAGCTGACCACGCTGTACTCCAGCCTGTACCGGCTGTACCTGTACCCCAACTCCGGCTTCGAGAAGGTCGGTTCGAAGTACCAGTACGCGTCGCCGTTCTCGCCGATGCCGAACCCGGACACCCCGACGCACACCGGCGCGAAGATCGTCGACGGCAAGGTGTACGTCAACAACGGCTTCTGGGACACGTACCGGACCACCTGGCCGGCCTACTCGCTCCTCACGCCGAGCCAGGCGGGCGAGATGGTCGACGGCTTCGTCCAGCAGTACAAGGACGGCGGCTGGACCTCCCGCTGGTCCTCCCCCGGCTATGCCGACCTGATGACCGGCACCTCATCGGACGTCGCCTTCGCGGACGCCTACGTCAAGGGCGTCGACTTCGACGCGAAGTCGGCGTACGACGCGGCCGTGAAGAACGCGACCGTCGTCCCCCCGTCGTCCGGCGTGGGCCGCAAGGGCATGGAGACCTCGCCCTTCCTCGGCTACACCAGCACCGAGACGCACGAGGGCCTGTCGTGGGCGCTGGAGGGCTACCTCAACGACTACGGCATCGCGAAGATGAGCCAGGCGCTCTACAAGAAGACCGGCGACAAGCGCTACAAGGAGGAGTCGGCGTACTTCCTGAACCGCGCCCAGGACTATGTGAATCTCTTCGATGAGAAAGCCGGCTTCTTCCAGGGCCGCGACGCAAAGGGCGACTGGCGCGTCGAGTCCTCGAAGTACGACCCGCGCGTGTGGGGCTACGACTACACCGAGACCAATGGGTGGGGGTACGCCTTCACGGCGCCCCAGGACAGCCGGGGCCTCGCCAACCTCTACGGCGGCCGGAGCGGGCTCGGGGACAAGCTGGACGAGTACTTCGCCACCCCGGAGACGGCCTCCCCCGACTTCGTCGGCTCCTACGGCGGCGTCATCCATGAGATGACGGAGGCACGGGACGTCCGGATGGGCATGTACGGCCACTCCAACCAGGTCGCCCATCACGCGAACTACATGTACAACGCAGCCGGTCAGCCCTGGAAGACGCAGAAGAACGTCCGTGAGGTGCTGTCGCGGCTGTACGTCGGCAGCGAGATCGGACAGGGCTACCACGGCGACGAGGACAACGGCGAGCAGTCGGCCTGGTACCTGTTCTCCTCCCTCGGCTTCTATCCGCTGGTGATGGGCAGCGGCGAGTACGCCATCGGCTCGCCCCTGTTCACCAAGGCGACCATCCATCTGGAGAACGGCCGCGAGCTGGTCGTCAAGGCGCCGAAGAACAGCGCCCGCAATGTGTACGTCCAGGGCCTGAAGGTCAACGGCGTCTCCTGGAAGTCGACTTCACTCCCCCACTCGCTGATCGCGAAGGGCGGGGTCCTGGAGTTCGACATGGGCTCGAAGCCGTCGTCCTGGGGCACCGGCAAGAACGCCGCGCCCGTGTCCATCACCCAGGACGACAAGGTGCCGACGCCTCGGACGGACGTGCTGAAGGGCGACGGCGCGCTGTTCGACAACACCTCGGCGACGGAGGCGGCTGTCACCTCGGTGGACCTGCCGGTGTCCGAGGGCGCCAAGGCCGTGCAGTACACGCTGACGTCACCGGCCGACCGCACAAAGGCGCCGACCGGCTGGAAGCTCCAGGCGTCGAAGGACGACGGGGCGACCTGGCGGACTCTGGACGCGCGCTCCGGGCAGTCCTTCGCATGGGACCGCCAGACACGGGCGTTCTCCGTGGGGTCACCGGGTACGTACGGGAAGTACCGCCTGGTGTTCGACGGCGAGGCGGTGGTTTCGGAGGTCGAACTGCTCGGCTGAACAAGGGAGTTGGGGTCTCATGCAGGGTGTCGATCCGGCTTGGCTGCCGGACAGGGCGTTCCGGCCGATCGGCACCCGGCGGACCTTGATCCGTGGCACGGGTCCACTGGTGGACACCGTGCACGGCGAAGTGGCAAGAGCCTGTGAGCAGTTCGGGGGCCGCGTCGAGCGCGACGCGGCCCCCGAGCCGTTCGACCTCGTACTGGAGCTGACCGGCGACGACTCCTCGGAGGCCTTCACCTACGAGCGGGAGGGCGGTCGTACGACGGTGACGGCGTCCGGCGGACCCGGCCTGCTGTACGGCCTCTTCCACGTCGTACGGCTCGGAGAGGCGGCGTTCCAGGGCTCGCACGGGCGTGTGGAGCACCGGCCCGAGCTTGCGCTGCGCATGCTCGACCACTGGGACAACGTGGCCGTGCACCCGGTGATGGGGCAGGTGGAGCGCGGATACGCCGGCGGATCGCTGTTCTGGTCGGACGGCCGGGCGCGCGGCGACATGGACCGGATCCGGGCGTACGGCAGGCTGCTCGCCGCCTGTGGGATCAATGCCGTGGCCGTGAACAACGTCAATGTGCACGAGGCCGAGGCCCACCTGCTGACCGACCGGATCGGTGAGGTCGCCGACATCGCAAGGGAGTTGCGGCCGTACGGCATCCGGGTCCATCTGTCGGTGACCTTCGCGGCGCCCATGGTCCTTGGCGGGCTGGCGACGGCCGATCCGCTGGACGAGGGCGTGCGCGGCTGGTGGGCGGAGACGACCTCACGCGTGTACGAGGCCATCCCCGACTTCGGCGGGTATGTCGTCAAGGCCGACTCCGAGGGACAGCCGGGGCCGTTCGCGTACGGCCGGAGTCACGCGGACGGCGCGAACGTGCTGGCCGCGGCGCTGGAGCCGTTCGATGGCACGGTGCATTGGCGGGCGTTCGTGTACGACCATCGCCAGGACTGGCGGGACCGGACGACGGACCGGGCGCGGGCCGCGTACGACCATTTCGTGCCGCTGGACGGGCAGTTCGCGGCCAATGCCGTGCTCCAGGTGAAGCACGGGCCCATGGACTTCCAGGTACGGGAGCCGGTCTCGCCGCTCATCGGTGCCATGCCGCGCACCCGGCTCGCGGTGGAGATGCAGGCCACGCAGGAGTACACCGGGCAGCAGCGGCACGTGTGCTGGCTGGGACCGATGTGGAGCGAGGTGCTGCGGTTCCGGCCGGAAGAGGGCGCGTCCGTGGGGCAGTTGGCGCGTGGCGGGCTCGTCGCCGTGTCGAACGTCGGCGACGACCCGTTCTGGACCGGGCATCCGCTGGCCCAGGCGAACCTGTACACCTTCGGGCGGCTCGCCTGGCAGCCGGACGCGGTTCCGGGGCGCATCCTCGACGAATGGATCGGGCTCACCTTCGAGGCCGACGCGGCGGCCGGGGTGCGCGTGGTGCTCGACGGTTCATGGCGGACGTACGAGAAGTACACGGCACCGCTCGGGGTCGGCTGGATGGTGCAGCCCGGCCACCACTACGGGCCGAGCGTGGACGGCTACGAGTACAGCCCCTGGGGCACCTACCACTTCGCCGACCGCGACGGCATCGGCGTCGACCGGACCGTGGCGACCGGCACCGGATACGCCGGCCAGTACGCCAAGCCATGGTCCGAGGTGTATGAATCACCCACCTCCTGCCCCGACGAGCTGCTGCTGTTCTTCCACCACGTGTTGTACGACCACGTCCTCCACAGCGGGAAGACGGTGATCCAGCACATGTACGACACGCACTTCGAGGGCGTGGAGGAGGTGGAGGCGGCTCAGCGGGTGTGGCAGGGGCTGGCGGGCCTCGTGGCCCCGGCGCGCCACGCGCGGGTCGCCGAGCGCTACGAGGAGCAGCTCCGCAGTGCCCGCGAATGGCGCGATCAGATCAACAGCTACTTTCTGCGCAAGTCGGGTGTGGCCGACGCACATGGGCGCCGCATCCACTGAAGCTCGCAGCCACGGGGCCTCACGGGGTCCACGTAGGTTGCGGTACGGCTCCGTCCTGCCAGCGGTAGAGGTCGCGCAGCAGGGAAATCTCGGCGCCGTGATGGATCAGTTCCCTGTTGACGTGCAGGACCCTGTTCTCCATGGGAAACCGCTCGGGACCCACCGTGGGCGGATTCTCCAGGTCGGCGTCCGAGAGTGCGCGGACCCCCGCGTTCCATGTCCCATACATCTCATCGAGCTGTTTCAGCGCCTCGTCAGCCGTCCCCGCGTAGGCGAATGTCTCGGAGTCGACGTCCTGGCCGCCGAAGTACCATCCGACCCGATAGCCCAGGCACGAGACGATGATGTGCGCCAGCCGCCAGGCAACCGTGGTCACGGGTGCCGGCGCCGGCACCGTGTCGGGGGACGCGGAGTCCATCGTCCACTCCCCCGAACCTGCCGACATCGGTGCGCCCGACATGCCACGTGGGCGGATGCTCCAGCAGCCGGGCACCGGCTCCCAGAAGTACTCCTCATCGGTAAGACCCTCCAGCCGCGGCCGCAGGTTCTTGCGCCAGTACCAGTCCAACTGCTCCGCGAGCCGCTCGCTTCTTGTCATTTCCGCACACTACAAACAACGGAGACCTGAATCCGGAGGATGGCTGTGCCCATCGGGTCGAGGTCCAGGGGTTCCCCCTCCTCGATCCGCTTTCCGGTGAGCAGGTCGGTGGCGGTGGTGTGGGCGGTCAGGTGGGCCGGGTCGGGGGCGTGGTTGAGGAGGAAGAGGAGGCGGGTGCCGTCGGGGGCGACGCGGGTCGCGGTCTCGACGGTCGGGTGGTCGGCGTAGGGGCCGATCAGGTCGTGGCGGGCCAGGATGCGGCGGATGATCCGGTCGACGCCGGGCTGGTCGAGGGCGGTGGCGACGTACCAGCCCTCGCCGTCGCCGTACTCGTGCCGGGTCACGGCCGGGGTGCCCGCGTAGAAGTCGGTGCCGTAGGTGGCGACGGTCTCGGCGCCGCGCGGCTGCACGATCTCGAAGACAAGGCGGGCCTCCGAGTCCAGCTCCGGGACGGGCTGGGCGAACTCCGGCTGCCGGGCGTCCCATTCGTCGACGCGGACGCCCATGAGCGGGGCCAGCGGACCGGGGACGTCGGTGAGAAAGGCTCGGTCGTGTTCGTCCACACGGCCGGAGAGGAAGGTCGTCAGGACCGTGCCGCCGCGTGCTGCCACGGCCTCCAGGCGCTGCGCCAGGTCCCCCTTGACCATGTGCAGGACCGGCGCGAGGACCACGTCGTACGCCGTGAGGTCGGCCGTGACCGGAACGACGTCCACGTCGGCGCCGGCCTCGCGGGCGGCCCGGTAGTAGGCGTGGACCACTTCCTGGTACTTGACCAGCCGGGACGGGCCATCGGAGATCTCCAGGGCCCACCAGCTGTCCCAGTCGAAGAGGAGGGCGGTGCGGGCGGGAGTGCGGGCGCCGAGGGTCGCGTCGCCGAGGGTCTCCAATTCCCGCCCCAGATCGGCCACTTCACCAAACACCCGGGTGTCGTCACGACCGGCATGGCCGATCACCGCGCCGTGGTACTTCTCGCAGGCGCCGCGCGAGGCACGCATCTGGAAGTACAGGGCTGCGTCGGCGCCATGGGCGATGGCCTGGAAGGTGGCGAGCCTCAACTCCCCCGGTCTGCGCAGGGGGTTGACGTCGCGGCAGGCCGTCGTGGACGGGGTCTGTTCCATCAGCCAGAAGGGGGCGCCGTCCTTGAGGCCGCGCATCAGGTCGTGGGCGAGGGCGGGCCAGGTGGGCGGGGCGTCGAGGGGCGGGTAGCTGTCCCAGGAGGCGAAGTCGAGGTGGGGCGCCCAGCGGTGGTAGTCGAGGGGGCGAAACATGCCCATGAAATTGGTGGTGACGGGCGTGTCCTGGTCATGGGCGCGGATCACCTCCTTCTCGGCGAGGAAGCAGCCGAGGAGGGCGTCGGTGGTGAAGCGGAGGTAGTCGAGCGTGATGCCCTGGAAGGCGGTGTGGTCGGGGCCCCGCCAGTGCTCGGTGAGGGCGTTCGGCGGCTCGATCTCGGCGAAGTCGGTGTAGCGGTGGGACCAGAAGGTCGTCCACCAGGCGTCGTTGAGAGCGTCGAGGCCGCCGTACCGGTCCCGGAGCCACTCCCGGAAAGCCTCGGCGCACAGGTCGCAGTAACAGGCTCCGCCGTACTCGTTGTTGATGTGCCAGGCGAGCAGCGCCGGATGGTCCGCGTAGCGCTCGGCGAGCCGGGCCGCCATCGCCGTGGCGTGGTCGCGGTACGCCGGTGAGCTGGGGCAGAAGTTGTGGCGCTGGCCGTAGCGGTGGCGACGGCCCTCGAAGTCGGTGCGGGTGACGTCCGGGTGCCGTTTCGCGAGCCAGGGCGGGAGGGCGGCCGTACCGGTGGCCAGGCAGATCTGGCGCCCCTCAGCGGCGGCTCGGTCCAGGATGCGGTCCAGGACCGTGAAGTCGTAGGTGTCGGGGGCGGGTTGGGTCAGGGACCAGGAGAAGACGCCGACGGTGAGGGTGTCGATTCCGGCCCGCGTGAACAGCCGGTGGTCCTCGTCCCAGGTGTCCTCCGGCCACTGCTCGGGGTTGTAGTCGCCGCCGTACGGGATCTTCGGGGTGCGCGGCGCGCTCATGCCGTGAAGTCCTCCTGGGTCTCGGCGATCACCGGGCGGCCGCTGTGCAGCAGGGAGAGCAGCAGTGGGGCGGCCAGCAGGGCGGGCAGGGCCTCGGTCAGCAGGGCGGTCGACGCGGCCACCAGCACCAGCAGGGAGGCGGCGCCGAGGGTGGCGCGGGTGTGCCGGAAGAGGAAGTAGCCGGCTAGGCGGGCGGTGTCGCGGGCGCGGAAGGTGAAGAGGGAGGTGAGGAGCAGGGCGTGTGCGCCCCAGAGGAGGGAGGCGGCGCCGATCGCGGCGAGCAGCAGGGCCCACCAGGCGGGCAGGCCGGTGGCGGAGAAATGGGTCAGGGTGAAGGCGATGACCGTCAGCCAGGCGAGCAGCGGGGTCCAGAGCTTCAGGGCCGGGAGGGCGTTGAGCCGCCAGCCGCGCGCGTAGGCGCGGGCCGGGTGGAGGTCGGTGAGGTCGGCGGTGCGGTGGTGGAGGGCGTAGAGCGCGGCGGACAGGGCCGGTCCGAGGGGCAGGAGGCATACGGCGGCCAGGGGCAGGTTGGCCGGGTCGGGGGCGAGGAGGAGCAGGCCGGCCAGGCCGGGTGAGGCGGCCAGGAGCAGCAGGGCCTCGATGGTGACCAGGGTGTGGATCAGGGCGGCGGCGCGGGAGAGGGGGCCTGCGCCGAAGCCGGCCGTGGGGGCGCCGCTGCTCACCCCTTCTCCTGCTTGAAGCGGTCGTACGCCTTGTTGTGCAGGTCGATGAGCTGGTCCATGTTCTTGGCCTTCAGTTCGGTGACGAAGGCGTCCCACTCGGACATCGGGCGCTTGCCGAGGACGAATTTGAGGGTGTTCTGGATGGTGTGGTCCTTGAGCGGGGTGTCCCAGAGGGTGGCCTGTTCCTGCTCCATGGACTGGAGGGGGTGGGCGGGGTCGACGGGGAGCTGTTCACGCTGGGCCATGGCGTCCTGGAACTTCTTCTCGTCCGGGCTGAAGTTGGAGGAGACCAGGGCCCAGCTGCCGCCGTAGGTGAAGACGCCGTTGAAGAAGCCGTAGTCCTTCTGGAGGTCCTTCGGGGCGTCCGGGTCGGAGCCCATGAGGGAGATGCCGGGCTTCAGCTTGTAGGTGTCGCCGGACTGGGTGTAGGTGACGCCCTGGACGCCCCATTTGCAGAGCTTCTGGCCCTCGTCGGAGTACCAGAGCCAGTCCACGAACTGCATCATCGCGACGAAGGAGTCGCTCTTGAGGGCCTTGCTGGAAATCATGACGCCGTTCTCCAGCCGGATTCCGCCGAGAACGACGGGGCCCGCCGGGCCGAGCGGCACCGGCACCATGTCGATTTCGGCACCCTTGACCTGCTTCTGCAGGTTGAAGCGGTAGTTCTGGACCAGTTCCTGCGGATTGGCGCTGATGACGTAGGACTTCTCGGCGAGCAGCTTCTGCAGCGCCTGGTCGTCCTGCTGGGTGAAGCTCTCCGGGTCGAGCAGTTTCTCGGCGACGATCTTTCTCAGGTATTCGACCATCTGGCGGTAACCGTCAAGGGTGGCCGTGAAGACGAACTTCCCCGCCTTCGTGTCGAAGCTGATGTTGTCGTACGTCCAGCCCGCCTTCACCCCGTACGCCTGCCCGAGATAGCTGAACAACGCGCCGCACGGGAAAGGGGTGTTGGTGCTCCAGCGGTCCGTCCAGGGGTATTTGTTCGGGTACTCGGCCTTGAGTGCCTTCAGTACGTCGTACACCTCGTCCCAGGTGGTGGGCAGGGTGAGGCCGAGCTTGTCGAGGACGTCCGTGCGGAAGGACAGCGAGTAGTAGGGCTTGGGCTTCTCGTGGAGGCCGGGCAGCAGGTAGTACTTGCCGTCGGACTGGCGGATGGAGTCGAGCTCGGGCTCAAGCCGCCATCTCTTCACCTTGTCCTGGTAGTTGGGCATGAGGTGGACGTAGTCGCTGACCGGGAGGATCGCGCCGGACGACACGAAGGCGACCTCGGAGGGGTGATACGTCTTGGGGATCAGGAAGGGGGCGTCGCCCGCTCCGATGAGGACGCTGCGCTTCTTCTCGTAGTCGACGAGGGGTACGTCGACGGGCTTGAGGGTGATTCCGGTGCGCTTGGTGACCTCCTTCCAGAACAGCCAGTCGGCCTTCATCGGATAGACCGGGTTGTTGTTGTGCAGCAGCGAGAGGGAGAGCGGCTTCGCGGCCTTGAACTGCTGACCCGCGCGGTACTCCTTCATCGCGCCGTTCTGTTTCTTCGACAGGTCCTTGGAATCGCCGCCGTCATCGCCGCTGCCGCAGCCGGTGAGGGTGGCGAGACCGATGAATCCGGCGGCGGAGAGTATCTGGCGGCGCGACAGTTGTCCTGGGTTCTTCTTCATGCATAGCTCCCTTGTCAACCCTTGACGGCGCCGAGCATCACGCCGGAGACGAAGTAGCGCTGGACGAACGGGTACACGCAGAGGATCGGCAGCGCGGTCAGCACGATCGTGACCGCCTGGATATTCGCCCCGACCTGGCTGAGCTGCTCCGTGGCGGCACCGGCGTTGGAGCCGCCGGTGGCGCCCGCGATGAGATTGCGCAGATAGACGGTGACCGGCATCAGATCCGAGGAGTCCATATAGAGAAACGCGCTGAACCAGGAATTCCAGAACGACACCGAGTAGAAGAGCACCATCGTCGCGACGACCGCTTTGGACAGCGGCAGCACGATCCTCAGCAGGATGCCGTAGGTGCTGAGCCCGTCGATCTGCGCGGCCTCCTCCAGCTCGGTGGGCAGGCTCTCGAAGAACGCCTTCATGACCAGGAGGTTGAACACACTGATCGCATTGGGGAGGGCGATCGCCCACACACTGTTCTTCAGTCCGAGGCTGGTGATCAGCACATAGTTCGGGATCAGGCCGCCGGTGAAGAACATGGTGAACACGGCGATGCCGACCAGTGCCCCACGCCCCCTGAGCTGCTTCTTCGACAGGACGTAGGCGTAGCAGGTCGTCAGCACCATGGCGACGGCGGTGGCGACGACCGTGTAGAGCACGGTGTTGCCGTAGTTGCGCCAGAACATGTGGTCCCGGAACACGATCTGGTACGTGGTGAGGTTGAACCCCTTGGGCCACAGGGTCACTTCACCGGCCCGTATCTGCCGTTCCCCGCTGAAGGACCGCGCGACGATATTGAGGAAGGGGTACAGGGTGACGATCACGACGAGGGTGAGGATCACCCCGTTGACGCCCTGGAAGACACGGTGGGCACGGCTCGGCTTCACCACAGGCTGGTCCCCACTGTGCGGCGCGAGAGCTGGTTGGCGGACGTGATCAGGACCAGCCCGATGATCGCCTCGAACAGGCCGATGGCGGCGGCGTAGCTGAAGCTGTTGGACTCGACACCGGTGCGGTAGACGTACGTCGAGATCACGTCGGAGGTCTGATAGGTCAGCGGGTTGTACAGCAGC
Source organism: Streptomyces lanatus (assembly GCF_014655715.1). Taxonomy (GTDB): domain Bacteria; phylum Actinomycetota; class Actinomycetes; order Streptomycetales; family Streptomycetaceae; genus Streptomyces; species Streptomyces lanatus. The sequence goes on from NZ_BNBM01000001.1 coordinate 1,150,447, forward strand.
AGGACCTTCTCGAAGCCGACGGCGAGGAAGGTGCCGACGTTGAGGATCAGCAGCGTGATCATCGTGGGCCGGATGCCGGGCAACGTGACATGCCAGATCTGCTGCCAGCGGTTGGCGCCGTCGATGCGGGCGGCCTCGTACAGGTCCTCGTCGATGGTGGTGAGGGCGGCGAGGTAGAGGATCGTGCCCCAGCCCGCGGTCTGCCAGATCTCCGAGCCGACATAGAGGGTGCGGAACCACTCGGGTTCCTGGATGAACCGGATCGGGTCGTGCCCGAACCAGCCGAGGACATGGTTGACCGGGCCGTCCGCGGCGAGCATCTGCATGGTGATGCCGGCGACGATCACGATCGACAGGAAGTGCGGCAGATACGACACCGACTGGACGAACCGTTTCAGCGAGCGTCGGCGCACCTCGTTCAGCAGCAGCGCCAGCACGATCGGGATCGGGAAGCAGAAGACGAGGGTGAGTCCGCCGAGCCACAGGGTGTTGCGGAAGACCTGCCAGAAGGTCGGGTCGCTGAGGAACATCTCCACATAGCGCAGCCCCACCCAGTCCTCGCCGAAGATCGAGCCGCCCGGTTCGAAGCGCCGGAATGCGATCACATTGCCGAGCATCGGCAGATAGCGGAAGACCAGGAAGAACAGCAGCGGCAGCACGGCGAGCGAGTACAACTGCCAGTCCTTGCGCAGCGCCCGCCGCCAGCCGGTGCGCGCGGGGCGGGGTGGAGCCTTCGTCGGCGGCCGCTCCTGGGTGCCGGGCGGTGGAGCCGACGTGGTGGAGGTGCTCATGCAGGGGCCTCCCGGTGGTGGCACCGAAAGTTTCGGAGTCGTACCGGCAACTTTGCGGCGAGGTTAGGGGCGGGTGTAATGGCTGTCAATGGGACTGACAGGGAAGGTGAGTTGAGGAGGCGAACGCCAGGGCGAGCCCAAGACCGCGAAACATTCTGATATTCAGGCGCAACAATCGGAGGTCATCGTTGCCCGCATTCGACCTGCCGCCGGACGAGCTGGAGCGCTACCGTCCGGAGCTCCAGGAGCCCGCGGATTTCGACGAGTTCTGGCACGACACCCTCAAGCAGGCGGCCCAGCCGGAGGTGTTGGTGTCGGCGCGGCCCGTGGCGACCGGGCTGCGGCTGACCGAGACCTGGGACGTGGCATTCCGGGGCTTCGGCGGCGACCCGGTGAGGGCCTGGTTCAGCAGACCGGCCGGGGTGCGCGAGGCCCTGCCCGCCGTCGTGGAGTACGCCGGCTACGGCCGGGGCCGCGGCCTCCCCCATGAGCGGCTGACCTGGGTGAACGCCGGGTACGCCCATCTACTGATGGACAACAGGGGCCAGGGCGACCAGTACGGCAACGGCGGCGCGACCCCGGACCCGCACGCCACGGCACCGGGCGGCCCGGGCCCCGCGGTACGCGGTCTGCTCTCCCCGCGGGACCACCACCACCGCCGGCTGATCACCGACGCGGTGCGGGCGGTCGAGGCGGTGCGCACGCTCCCTGGCGTGGACGGCACCCGGATCGCGGCGGTCGGCAACAGCCAGGGCGGCGGGCTCGCCCTGGCCGTCGCGGGACTCGTCCCCGACCTGGCGGCGGTTCTGGTCACCGCCCCGTTCCTGTGCGGCATCCGGCGCGCGCTCGACCTCACCGACGCCTCGCCCTACGGCGAGATCACCGCGTACCTCTCCGTGCACCGGGGCACCGAGCGGGCGGCCTACGACACGCTCGCCCATCTGGAGGGGATCTCCTTCGCCCGGCGGGCCCATGCCCCGGCCCACTTCGGCATCGGCCTGCGGGACACGGTGTGCCCGCCGAGCGGGGCGTACGGCGCCTTCAACCGCTATGCGGAACTGTCGGGCGCCGGCCCGCGCAAGGAGATCCACCCCTATCCGTTCAACGGCCACGAGGGCGGCGACGCGGTGCATGTACGCCGCCAACTCGACTGGGCGGCCGAGGTGTTGGGCCTCTGAGGGCTCAGCCGAAGGCCAGGGTGAACACGTGCAGATCGCCGTCGTCCGGCAGCTTCACGCGGGCGATGGTCTTGCCGTCGGGTGCCGTGAAGGCTTTGGTGGCGAAGACGTACGTGTCGACCGGATCCCGATCCGCACCCGCGACATTCCGGTACGCGGCGCGGGCGACCACCTCGTTGCCGTACTGGACGCTGCCCGCGCCCCCGCCGACGGTCCAGTCGGTGAAGGCGAGATCGACGGTGTCGGTGCTGCCGTCGGTGTAGATGACGGTGGCCTTGGACTGCTGATTGCCGTTGACACCACTGCCGAGGAAGGACAACTGCCGTGCAGGACCGGCGAGTTCGATGGTCTGGCCCGCCGCCGAGACATTGTCCGGGCGGCCGCTCGGCGAGTCCGGCCAGGTGAAGCCGAGGCCCCCCACCGTGCCGTCCTTGCCCGGCGTCAGACCGGCGTCGGCGAGGGCCTGCCGCGAGTAGCTCCAGCCGCCCCCGTCGAAGTCGGCCTCGTCATGGTCACCGGCGTCGTCGGAGACGCCGGTGCTGTTGTAGGCGGCGAGAAGGGTGCCAGGCGCCGCGACGGTGAGGGAGACGGGCTGCGCATACGAACTGTCGCCGGAGGTCACGGTGACCTCGACGTCGTAGAAGCCCTGTTCCATACCCTCGTCCGAACTCAGGGTGATCTCCTGCGAGCCGTCAGCCACGGTGCCCTCGGCGGGCGTCGCGGTGATCCCGTCGGGTGTGTCGACCCGGAAGCGCACCTCGGGGCCCGCTCCCCCGCTCATCGCCAGGGCACGGATGCCGACCTGGGCGCTCCCGCCGGGCGGCACGGTCGCCGTGGTCGGGCCGACGCCGATCTGGTACGGCTGCTCCCCCGCACGGAAAGAGGGCGGCGCCTCGGACGCTCCCCAGGCGGGGTCGGGCGTACCGGAGAGGGTGTAGTCGAGTCGGCCGCCGTCACGCACGAGGGACGCCGGAAGCCAAGGACGGTCGCTGGTGCGGCCGTTGACGGTCAGGGAGTGGATGTACGGGGCGTCGGCGGCGGCACCCCGCGCACGCACCGAGATGTCGGCGCCGCCCGGCCGGTCGATCTCGATGCGCGGGAACAGCGGCGAGGCGAGGACCAGTTCGGCACGGGACGGGACCTGCGGATACATACCGAGCGCGGAGAAGACGTACCAGGACGACATGGCGCCGAGGTCGTCATTGCCGGGAATACCACCTGGCTCGGTCGACCACAGGACACGCATGGCCGCCCGGACGGTCTCCTGTGTCTTATGTGGGGCGCCCACATAGTCGTAGAGATAAGGCACATTGATGGAGGGTTCGTTGTCCAGCTCGGACTTGTCGCCGCCGCTGCCGGTGAAGGCCCAGTTGCCATCGGCGTCGTGGAAGAAGGCGTCGAGTCGCTTCTCGGCCGCGTCACGACCGCCCATCGCGGCGAAGAGCCCGGCAGGATTGTGCTGGACCATCCAGGTGTACTGGGCCGCCGTACCCTCCACGAACCCGTTGCCCGTGGCGGGGGTGAAGCCAGTGACCCAGCTGCCGTCGGCCTTGCGGTTGGCGATGTAGCCGCCGGCGGGGGTGGCGGCGATGTTGAAGTTGTTCTGCCACCACTGGGAGCGACCGGCGAAGGCGGCCGCCGTGTCCTTCTGCCCCGCCGCACCGGCGAGCTGGGTGAGGGCGAAGTCCGCGCCGGACATCTCCAGGGTCTCGGCGGCACCGCCCCAGGCGTTCGACACGGACGGCATGTAGTGGTGCTTCAAGTACTTGTCCAGGGAGGGCCGTTGACCGACGGACAGCACGGGCTTCCCGGCCGGGGAGAGGTCCTTGTCGGTCGGGACGGTCGCCGCCTCGACCAGCGACTTCAGCGCCCCGCGCAGATCGAAGTCCGTGCCGCCGAAGGCGCGGATGCCGGCCAGGGCGATGGGTGACGGGTCGCCGTTCATGACATGGGTGCCGCCCGCGCCGTGCAGCCAGCGGTCCCAGACACCGCCGTTCTGCTCCGCGAGCTCGTACAAGGACTGGGCGATGTCCGAGCCGACGCGCGGATCGAGAAGCGTGAGCAGCTGGACCTGGTTCCGGTAGACGTCCCAGCCGGAGAAGGTGCCGTACTGGGCCCGATGGCCGCGACGGACGGCGTGGACCCGGCCGTCCGAACCCCGGTATCTGCGGTCGACGTCACTGATGACGTTCGGGTGGAGCAGGGCGTGGTACAGCGCGGTGTAGAAGGTGGTGCGCTCGGCGTCGGTGCCGCCGCCGACCCGGATCGCGGCGAGGCGCTCGCGCCAGGCACGACGGGCGGCGTCCGCCACGGCGTCGAAGGAGCGGTGCGGCGGATTCTCCACGGCGAGGTTGGCCTCGGCACCGGCCTGACTGACGTACGAGATACCGACCTTGACGTTCACCGGCCCGGTACCGGGCGCGAACTCGACGTACCCACCGGCGCCCTTACCGGCGACGGGCCGCCCACCGTTCGCGAACCCACCCGTACCGCCGCTCCCGGCCGTGGATCCCGGGTCGAGCCGCTCGTCCTTCCACGTACCCGTGGCCTTGAAGGCACGGTCGAAGTGGGCGCTGAAGTGGACGGTGTAGTAGTCCCGCTGCCCCTCCGGGTCGAGGTATCCGCAGAAGTTCCCGGAGGTGACGGACCCGGAGATGGTCCGGGTCGCCGGATCGATGCGTACGTCTGAATCGGTGGCCCCCACCTCGGAGTTGGCGGTCCGCACGAGCATCGAAGCGGGTTTGCCGTCCGGGAAGGTGAAGCGCGCCGAGCCGGTACGGGCGGTGGCAGTGAGGTCGGCGGTCACACCGGACGCGAGACGGACCCGGTAACGGCCGGGCTCGGCGGTCTCGTCGGCGTGGCTGAAGTCGGAGGCGAAGATGGCGTCCTTGGTGTCACTCGCGGGCGACGAGGTGACCTCACCGGCGTACGGGAACAACGGGATGTCACCACTGCCGCCCGCGCACCCGGTGCCCGACATATGGGTGAGGCTGAAGCCCCGGATGCGGGTGGCGTCGTAGTGATAACCGCCGGGCGCGGCGGTGCGGGTCGCGTCGCCGCGGGTGTTCTCGGGGCTGAAGGACAGCATGCCGAACGGCGTGACCGCGCCGGGGAAGACATTGCCGCCGTTCTTCGTGCCGATGAGCGGATCCACGTACGAGGTCGGGTCCTCGACCAGGTCCGGGGGTGCCGTCGGCGCCGCGAGGGCGGGGGTGGCGCCACCGACCGCGAGTACGGCGGCGAGCAGCAGGGACGTAGGACGGAAACGCATGACGCGGCCCCTCCTCCTTCGGACGGGTCGCGCACCACAGGTCGCACAAGCCGCAGGGACAGTAGCGTGTGCCAGCGGTACCACGGAAGGGTGCGGGTCGGGGTGGGGCGCGGGGGGTGGTCACCTGGATGGGGCAGCGGATCACGCCGGACCAGCGGGCCCGGCCGAAGCCCATTTGGCCCCCAACTAGCTTGACATCGTTGTCCGTTGAGGCGGTAGAGTCATCCGGCAGACCACAAGACAACGTTGTCGCCGCACGACACCTCGCACAAGCCACTCACCAACCGGACGGTCCCACTTCCCCCCCTCGGGCCCGTTCGGCTCGCGGACCCGGTGGCCGACAGCTCACGGCCATCGGGTCCGCCCCGAGCCGGGGGCCGACCGGTGAGGGAGCTGCTGACCGAACTGGTCCCACTTCGGGCTGAGGGCGATCTCCAGGAGCTGCGCGATCGTCAGATGGAGCGAGGGGGACGGCGCGACGGGTGCCGGTGATCTGCCGTTCGGCGGCCCGGCGCCGGTCCCGTCTCGCCGCCCATTCCTCAAGCGGCTCGTCCTCGGGTCCCACGGTGCGCCTCCTCACGGGCCGCCGTCTGCGGTACCGGCCGGCCCCACACCGTAGCGCCGGAGCAGTCGACGGCGAGCCCGTACCGCTCGGCAGAGGGACGTTCGTGAACCTCCCACCAGCGGTGAGCAGCCTCTACCTCGTGCCACGGACGCCGGGCGCCATGCTGATAGATGGTGGCAGGTCCGTCGTCGGGCCAGCGGGCTGCGGCCCAGGACCGGTGACGCAAGCTGTACCATCAGGCAGCCCGGATGCCGTCCGGCTCCCGGTAGGCGGTGTGGGCGCAGTCCGGCACGGCCAGGCCAAGGCTCAGGGCTACGAGAACGCCCCGGTTGGCCGGCGGATCTCTGGACTGGCTGCGCGCGGCCCTCGGGAAGAGGCAGGGCTGAGGTCGGTCCCCGGTGGCCAGAGGGAGACTGGAGACCTGACCACCGGGTGCAATCGCAGGGGTCGTTCAGCCGACCCGGCAAGGCAGCGTCGTCGTACTGTCCCCGTCGGCGCCGGACACCACATACCCGAACGTCGCGCTCTCCCCCGGATCCAGGGAGCCGTTCCAGTCGGCGTTGTGGACCATCACGTCCTGGCCGGTGTAGGTCGCGTTGCCGCTCCAGAGGCTCTCGACCTTCTGGCCGGTGGGGAGGGTCCAGTCGACCATCCAGCCGAGCATCGGGACGTTGCCGCTGTTGGTGACGGTCACCTCGGACTGGTAGCCGCCGGACCAGGTGCCGGTCGTGCGGCGGGTGGCGGAGCATTCGCCGGGGACCGGGTCGGTCGGGTTGCCCGGCTCCTTGACGCCGGTCACCTCGCCGTTGCCGCCGTCGAAGACGACGTCGGAGCAGGAGTAGAAGGTCTCGGCGCTGTCCGAGCGCTGCCAGACCATGTAGATGATGTGGCGGCCCGACTTGTTCGCCGGGAGCTGTCCGCTCCAGGAGTAGTTGGCCTCGACCGTGCCCGGGGAGCCGTTGAGGGGCGGGTGGTCGACCGAGAGGAAGGGCCGCTCCTCCATGTCGTCCCAGGTGAGGGTCTGGGTCGGGTCGAAGCCGTCCTTGGTGATGTAGACGTAGAACCAACCCGGGTGTGCCGCCCAGGCGTTGTAGGAGAAGTCGACGGTCGCACCCGAGGTGAGGTGGGTGAGCGGCCAGTCCTTGCTGGGCGTGTTGAAGCCGGTGAAGTTGGTGTTGCCGCCGCTGCACAGCTCGCCGTCGGGCACGAAGCCGCGGGTGCGGCCGGCACCGTCGGAGCGCAGCACCGAGAACCAGTTGTAGAACGGCGTGGTGCCGCTGACCTGTTGGGCCGTTCTGCAGGCCGGGTTGACGGGCTTGATCTCACCGGTGTCGGTCAGACCGTCCTGCCAGCAGAGGAAGGTGCGGCTGCCCGGCTTCATGGGGGTGCCGTGGGCCTCCGCCCTGCCTCCGGTGGTCATGACGAGGGCGACCGCCGGGATGGTGGCGAGTAGGGAGATCAGGACCAGGAAGAGGGCTCCTGAGCGAGTGGGGAGGGTGGAGAGGGTTAATCGGCGGCGTAAAGGCGTGGGGGCGCCGTCCGAGCGCGTCTTTGTCAGGATCATGACAGGCGAGTCCGTTCCTTGAGGCACGGGTACGGGTCGTACGACTGCATGTGTGGGTGGGTGCGGGGCGGGAGCGGTCCGGGCGGCGGGTTCCGGTCCACCGTCCGTGCGAAACAATGGGAGCGCTCCCACCCCGTCTGTTGCGGAAGGTAGCGCCGAGGGGCGTGGTTGTAAACGCCCGGCGCGTGACTCTGTTGGTGGCCCTAGTCCTTCGAACCCGGCTTCCACTCCTGGACGAGGAGCCCGAGCAGTACCTCGTCCAGGAACTCGCCCATGACCCACGCCGAGGAGCGCAGCACGCCTTCGCGGACGAAGCCGTTGCGTTCGGCGGAGCGCAGCATCGCCGTATTGTCCGCCAGCGTCTCGATCTGCAGTCGCCGCAGGCCACGCACGATGAACCCGTAGTGGCACAGCACCGAGACGACGTCGGTGCCGTATCCCTTGCCGCGCGCGGACGGCAGCAGCCCCAGCCCGATGTGCGCGCCCCGGTTGTGGTTGTCGATGCCCCAGAGGTTCGCGCTGCCGATCAGCGTCCCGCCCCCCAGCTCCACCACGGAGAACGCGACCCGCCCCTGCTCCTTGTCGTCCACGACGAGCCGCGGATCCTTCGAGCCGGGCACGATCGGCCGCCACGGCCCGGCTTCCGCCCGCGAGGAGTTGACCACGTCGTCGTAGAGCTCGGTCAGCAGGACCGGTATGTCGTCCTCGTGCCGAGCCCTCAGCCCTACCTTGTTCCCCTTCAGCATGCGAGCTTCCTATCCGACCGGGCCGACCTGCGGCAAACGAATTGCGGAGCCGGGGCCGGGTGGTGGGCTCAGTGGAGGCAGAGGCAGAACGGGTGGCCGGCCGGGTCCGCGTAGACCCGCCAGTTGGCCTCCGGGCGGAGCTGGTCCGTCGGCTCCAGCAGGGTCGCGCCGAGGGCGAGCGCCCGCTTCTCCTCTCCTTCGAGGTCGTCCACGTCGAAGTCCAGGTGGAGCTGCTGGGGGCGCTCCTGGCCGGGCCATTCGGGCGGCCGGTAGCCGTCCACGCGCTGGCAGGCGATCGGTGTCCCCTCGAATCCCTGCACCTCCACCCAGTCGACGTCCTCGGGGTTCGGCACCACCCGGCCGCCGAGCAGCTCCGCGTAGAACTCGGCGAGCCGTTCCGGGTCGGCACAGTCCAGCGCGACCGCCTGCAGCTTTCGAATCACTTGGGACACTCCTCGCTCTTCGGCTGTCTCCCACCCACTCCCCGAACCGGGCCGGTGGAAACCAGTTGGTGGCCGCGTCGCACCCCGGCTATACGACTGTCATGACCTTCTGGCACCTGGCCCCCGAACCCTTCGACACGGCGGACGCGACCGGCCTGCGCCGCGACTACTACGACGAGGTCGCCAGCCGTTACTGGAAGCGGCCCGCGACCTCCGAGGAGATCGACGAGGGCCTGGCCGGTGACGGCGCCGAGCTACTGACCCCGCCGACGGGCCAGTTCGTCGTGGGCCGATTCGACGGCGAGGCCGCCGCCTGCGGTGGGCTGTTGATGCTGGACGCCGGGCGCGCCGAGCTCACTCGCGTGTATCTGCGTCCCGCCTTCCGCGGCAAGAAGGGCGCCGGGCTGCTGCTGGAGCTGCTGGAGGACGAGGCCCTGCTGCTCGGTGCCTCCCGGATGGTCCTCAACACCCGTCTGGACCTGATCGAGGCCCGCTCGCTCTACGTCCGCCACGGCTATCGCGAGATCCCGGCGTACTGCACGGGTCCGTACATGGAGATCTGGTACGGCAAGGACCTCGGCCGGGTGCGCTGACCGGAGCGTAGTGCTGCTCCAGCAGCTTCCGGGCGGTGCGCTAGCTTCCCCATTCCGCCTGGAATCACTAGCACCCGGAGAGTCGCGCATGCCCCGAGAGGCGCCCTACCTGGACGTGGCCGACGCGCTGCGCGCGCGGATACTCGCCGGTGAGTGGGCGATCGGCGAGCGGGTGCCGTCGCGGGCGCGCCTCGCCGAGGAGTACGGGGTCGGGCGGAACGTCACTCAGCGGGCCATGGACCGGCTGATCGCCGAGGGCCTCCTCGAAGGGCGCGCGGGCTCGGGGACGTATGTCCGGGTGCCGCGTGAGCGGCTGCGGATGGTGCGTTCGCGGCACGGCGCTCCCTCGCTCGCCGCCGAGCGGGAACGGGGCAGGGCCGGGACCTGGGACGCGCACAGTGAGGTCCGGGTTCCCGCTCCCGCGGCGATCGCCGAGCGGCTCGCCGTCCCGCCCGGCGATCTCTGTGTCCGCACTCATTACGAGTTTCTCGCCGACGGCCAGCCGGTCCAGCTCTCCCGCTCCTGGGAGCCGATGGCCATCACGGACGGAACACCGGTCATGCTCCCCGAAAAGGGGCCGCTCGCGGGAAAGGGCGTGGTCGAGCGAATGGGCTCGATCGGTGTGGAGGTCGATACCGTCATCGAATTGCCGCGGCCCGCCCGTGCCACCCGGGAACAGGCCAACCTTCTGGGGATCGGGGTCGGGGATCTGGTCCTCCTGATCGAGCGCACCATCTACGACATCGACCGGCGCCCGGTGGAAACCGCCGACATGGTCATTCCGGACGTACGGCGGGAAGTGGCCTACGAGTTCGCGGTGGAGCGGAAACGCCGGTGACTCGCACGCCGCTTTTACGGGATACGGACTTCCGTCGGCTCTTCGCCGCCACCGCCCTCGGTCAACTCGGCGACCGCATCGTATTTCTCGCCCTGCCTCTCGTCGCCATCACGGCGTTGCGGGCCGACGAGTTCCAGGTCGGACTGCTGACCACGATGACCACCGTCGGCACGCTCCTGGTCGGGCTGCCGGCCGGCGCGTGGGTGGACCGTATGCGGAAGCGGTCGGTGATGATCGGTACCGATCTGGCGAGAGCGCTGGTCCTGCTCACCCTGCCCTTGGCGTGGTGGGCGGATCTGCTGACCATCTGGTGGCTCTACACGGTCGCCTTGGTCCATGGCGTGCTGACCGTCTTCTTCGACGTCGCCTACGTCAGTTATCTGCCGCATCTGGTGGGGCGCGGGAATCTGTTGGAGGGGAATTCCCGGCTCTCGGCGATTCGCTCGGTGACCAGTATCGGCGGGCCCGGTCTCGCGGGGCCGATGGTCGGCTGGATCGGCGCCCCCGCGACGGTGCTGGCGAGTTCGGTCGGGATGGCTCTGTCGGGCGTGTTGGCCTTCGGTATCCGTGAGCGGGAGCAGATACAGCAATCGCCGGGTCGGCGTTCTCAACTGGGCAGGGAAATCAAGGAAGGGCTGCGATTCGTGCTGCGGCATTCCGGGCTGCGCGGGATCATGCTGGGTGACGCGATCTTCAATCTCTCTCTGGTCATGTATCAAGCCATGTTGTTGGTGTTCCTGGAGAGGGAGATCGGGCTCGGGTCCTTCGGTATCGGCCTCGTTCTGTCGGGGATGGGATGTGGCGCCCTGGTTGGTGCGCTGGTGGCGACCAAGGTGGCGGGGTGGATCGGGCAGGGGCCCGTCATTTGGCTCGCGCCGCTCGTGACCTGTCCGCCGACGGCTGTGATGGCGGTGGCCCGCCCGGGGTGGAGCGTGTACATGGCTGCCGTCGGGCTCGCGGGCCTCTCGCTCGGCGGTGTCGTACGTGTCGTCGCCCAGTCGAGCTTTCAGCAGACCCTCGCACCGGACCGGCTCCTTGGGCGGGTGAGTGCTACGGCCCGTTTCGTCTCCTGGGGTGGGATTCCGCTGGGCGGGCTGCTGGGTGGCACGCTCGGTTCGGTGTACGGCGCCGCGGCCACGCTGGTGATCGGTACGGTCGGCATGACGCTGAGTGCCGTCCCCACCTTCCTGTCGCCGCTTCGGGCGATGCGTACGGTGCTCCGTCAGTGACCGCAGACACGCTGCCCCACCGCCGCGTCCGCCGACCTCCCCCCTGGGAGCGGCACAGCCCGCGGCAGCCGTACCGTGAACTCCGTACGGCCCGGTTCGCTCTCGACCTCGATATGACCGCCGTGCGCCGCGACGATCGCCGCCACGATGGCGAGACCCAGACCGGACCCGCCGTCGTGCGGGGCGCTTCGGGTGCGGGAGGTGTCGGCGCGGGTGAAGCGGTCGAAGACCGTGGGGAGCAGGGCGGGCGGGATGCCGGGGCCGTCGTCGCGGACGCGTACGACGCACCGGTCGTGCGCGCACTCCACGGCCGCCACGACCCTCGTGCCGGCCGGCGTGTGCATCCGCGCGTTGGCCAGCAGGTTGGCCACCACCTGGCGCAGCCCGGCCTCGTCGCCGAGCGCCAACGGGGTGTCGTCCAGGCCGAGTTCGAGCTGCCAGTCGTGTCCGCTCCCGGCGGTCCGCGCGTCCCAGACCGCCTCCGCGACCAGCGCCGCCACGTCGACCTCGGTGGAGTGCAGGGGCCTGCCCTCGTCCAGCCGGGCCAGCAGCAACAGGTCCTCCACCAGGCCCGTCATACGCGCCGACTCCGCGGAGACGCGGCGCCAGGCCAGTACCGGCTCGATACGGCCGGGGCCGTGGTTCATCAGCTCGGCGTAGCCCGCGATCGAGGCGAGCGGGGTGCGCAGTTCGTGGCTGGCGTCGGCGAGGAAGCGGCGCATGCGTTCCTCGGAGTGCCGGCGGGCGAGGGTGGCGGACTCGACGTGGTCGATCATGCGGTTGAGGGCGGCGCCGACCTGGCCGGCCTCGCTGGCGGGGTCGGTGTCCCCGATCCGGACGCGGGTGAGGCCCGTGACGTCGGGTGCGCGGGAGACCTCGGCTGCGGTGGCGGCGACCCGGGCGAGGGGGCGCAGCTGGCGCCGTACGACGACCGCGCAGATGCCGCCCGCGACGGCGAGACCGGCCGCGGCGACGGCTGCCTCGACCGCCAGCATGCCGCGGATCATGTGCTGTACGTCGGCCGTCGGGAGCCCGGCCAGGACGCGCACTCCGGCGTTCTCGGCGACGGTGATCCGGTAGGTGCCGAGGCCGGGGACGCTCGCGGTGTGCGTCGCCCCGTCGGTGCCGACGTCCGCGAGGGCGGTCCGCTGTGCATCGGTCAGGGCGCGCGGTGAGGCGTCCTGGCGCACGACCCCGGCGGCGAGGATGCCGCCGCCGTCGTCGAGCCGGGCGGCGAGCATGCCGTCCGGGTGGCCGCCGTCCGTGAGGAAGCTCAGGTCGTTCGTCGGACCGGGGTGGAGCCGTGCGGCGGCGGTCTCGACGCGGTCGTCCAGGTCGCCGAGGAGATAGGCGCGTTGTACGAAGACCGCGGTGAACGCCAGCGCGGTGCATACGGCGACGAGGGTGAGGCCGATGAGGAGGAGCAGGCGCGTATGCAGCCGGCCGTTTCGGAACGCGGCGGTGGCGGTCATGTCTCGATCCTGTCCCCGCCGGCTGAGGGAATCCTGTGTTCCGACTGAGCCCTGGCGATGTCACGGGACGAGAACGCCGAGGTCAGACGCCGGTACGGCGAAGGGCCGCACCCCCGTCGCCGGGGATGCGGCCCTCAACTGCCGTGGCCTGCCGCCTACTTGCGGATCAGGTTGCGCAGCACGTACTGCATGATGCCGCCGTTGCGGTAGTAGTCGGCCTCACCGGGGGTGTCAATGCGGACGACCGCGTCGAACTCGACACCGGTGTCGGTGGTGACCTTCACCGTGCTCGGGGTGGTGCCCTCGTTGAGCTCGGTGATGCCCGCGATGGAGAAGGTCTCCTCGCCGGTCAGGCCGAGCGAGTCGGCCGACTGGCCGGCCGGGAACTGCAGCGGCAGGACGCCCATGCCGATGAGGTTCGAGCGGTGGATGCGCTCGTACGACTCGGTGATGACGGCCTTGACGCCGAGGAGCGCGGTGCCCTTGGCCGCCCAGTCGCGGGACGAGCCGGAGCCGTACTCCTTGCCGCCCAGGATGACCAGCGGGGTACCGGCGGCCTGGTAGTTCTGCGAGGCGTCGTAGATGAACGACACCGGGCCGTCGGCCTGGGTGAAGTCGCGGGTGTAGCCGCCCTCCGTGCCCGGCGCGATCTGGTTGCGCAGGCGGATGTTGGCGAAGGTGCCGCGGATCATGACCTCGTGGTTGCCTCGGCGCGAGCCGTAGGAGTTGAAGTCACGACGCTGCACACCGTGCTCGGTGAGGTACTTGCCGGCCGGGGTGTCGGCCTTGATGGCACCGGCCGGGGAGATGTGGTCGGTGGTGACCGAGTCGCCCAGCTTGGCCAGGACGCGGGCGCCGGCGATGTCCGAGACCGGGGTGGTCTCCATCGTCATGCCCTCGAAGTACGGGGGCTTGCGGACGTACGTCGACTCGGCGTCCCACTCGAAGGTGTTGCCGGTCGGGATCGACAGGGCCTGCCACTGGGCGTCGCCCGCGAAGACGTCGGAGTAGGACTTGGAGAACATGTCCTCGCCGATGGCGTTCGCCACGACGTCGTTGACCTCGGCCTCGGAGGGCCAGATGTCCTTCAGGAAGACCGGGTTGCCGTCCTGGTCGGCGCCCAGGGCGTCACGTGTGATGTCCACCTTCATGGAGCCCGCGAGGGCGTACGCGACGACCAGCGGCGGGGAGGCCAGGTAGTTCATCTTGACGTCGGGGTTGATACGGCCCTCGAAGTTCCGGTTGCCGGAGAGGACCGAGGTCACCGCGAGGTCGTGGTCGTTGACGGCCTTGGAGACCTCCTCCGGCAGCGGGCCGGAGTTGCCGATGCAGGTGGTGCAGCCGTAGCCGACGAGGTTGAAGCCGACCTTGTCGAGGTACGGGGTCAGGCCCGCCTTGTCGAAGTAGTCGGTGACGACCTTCGAGCCCGGGGCGAGGGTGGTCTTGACCCACGGCTTGCGGGTCAGGCCCTTCTCGACCGCCTTCTTGGCCACCAGCGCGGCGGCGACCATGACGTACGGGTTGGAGGTGTTGGTGCAGGAGGTGATGGCCGCGACCGTCACCGCGCCGTGGTCGATCTCGTACGTCGAGCCGTCGGGGGCGGTCACGGTGACCGGGTTGGACGGGGCGCCGTTCGGGGCGACGGCGGGGGCGTCGGAGGCCGGGAAGGACTCCTGGCCCGCCTCGTCCACGGAGTCCACGTAGTTGCGGACATCCTGCTTGAACTGCTCGGCGGCGTTCGCGAGGACGATGCGGTCCTGCGGGCGCTTCGGGCCGGCGATCGACGGGACGACCGTCGAGAGGTCGAGCTCCAGCTTCTCGGAGAAGTCCGGCTCGGCCTGCGGGTCCAGCCAGAGGCCCTGCTCCTTGGCGTACGCCTCGACGAGCGCGAGCTGCTGCTCGGAGCGGCCGGTGAGCTTGAGGTAGTTGATGGTCTCGGCGTCGATCGGGAAGATCGCGGCCGTGGAGCCGAACTCCGGCGACATGTTGCCGATGGTGGCGCGGTTGGCGAGGGAGGTGGCGGCCACGCCCTCGCCGTAGAACTCGACGAACTTGCCGACGACGCCGTGCTTGCGCAGCATCTCGGTGATGGTCAGCACGAGGTCGGTGGCGGTCGTGCCCGGCGTGAGCTCACCGGTGAGCTTGAAGCCGACGACGCGCGGGATGAGCATGGAGACCGGCTGGCCGAGCATCGCGGCCTCGGCCTCGATGCCGCCGACGCCCCAGCCGAGGACGCCGAGGCCGTTGACCATGGTGGTGTGCGAGTCGGTGCCGACGAGGGTGTCGGGGTAGGCCTGGCCGTTGCGGACCATGACCGTACGCGCGAGGTGCTCGATGTTCACCTGGTGGACGATGCCGGTGCCGGGCGGGACGACCTTGAAGTCGTCGAACGCGGTCTGGCCCCAGCGCAGGAACTGGTAGCGCTCGCGGTTGCGGCCGTACTCCAGCTCGACGTTCTGCGCGAACGCGTCGTTGGTGCCGAACTTGTCGGCGATGACGGAGTGGTCGATGACCATCTCGGCCGGCGAGAGCGGGTTGATCTTCGCCGGGTCGCCGCCGAGCGCCGCGACGGCCTCACGCATGGTGGCGAGGTCCACGACACAGGGAACGCCGGTGAAGTCCTGCATGATCACGCGGGCCGGCGTGAACTGGATCTCCTGCGACGGCTGGGCCTGGGAGTCCCAACTGCCGAGGGCGCGGATGTGGTCGGCGGTGATGTTCGCGCCGTCCTCGGTGCGGAGGAGGTTCTCCAGCAGCACCTTCAGGCTGTAAGGGAGGCGCGCGGAGCCCTCGACCTTGTCCAGCCGGAAGATCTCGTACGACTCGTCACCCACGCTCAGCGTGCTGCGGGCGTCGAAGCTGTTCGCCGACACGACAGTCTCCTTCATTGATGTGCGCGTTCCCACCGCATCCTGCCGCCACGACGTCTTGGCCGATCCACTAAGGTCAGGCTAAGTTAGGTAACCCTTACTGTCGGACCCGACGACACTGCGGCTGCGGTACGCCTCGGCAGATATCTCGATGTCGAGATAACTCTAGTACATGGGGCCGGGATGTTCATGTCCCGGGGCTTCGACATGCGCCCATTGCATGACCATGCGTCTTCATGCATACTCTTCCTATGTCCAAGGTCCTCACCTCCCTTCCCACCGGCGAGCGCGTCGGCATCGCCTTCTCGGGCGGTCTCGACACCTCGGTCGCCGTCGCCTGGATGCGCGACAAGGGCGCCGTCCCCTGCACCTACACCGCTGACATCGGCCAGTACGACGAGCCCGACATCGCCTCGGTGCCCGGCCGCGCCAAGACCTACGGCGCCGAGGTGGCGCGTCTGGTCGACTGCCGTGCCGCCCTGGTCGAGGAGGGCCTGGCCGCGCTGACCTGCGGCGCGTTCCACATCCGCTCCGGCGGTCGGGCGTACTTCAACACCACGCCGCTGGGCCGCGCCGTCACCGGCACGCTGCTGGTGCGCGCGATGCTGGAGGACAACGTCCAGATCTGGGGCGACGGGTCGACCTACAAGGGCAACGACATCGAGCGGTTCTACCGCTACGGCCTGCTCGCCAACCCCCACCTGCGGATCTACAAGCCGTGGCTCGACGCGAACTTCGTGACCGAGCTCGGCGGCCGCAAGGAGATGTCGGAGTGGCTGGTCGCCCACGGCCTGCCCTACCGGGACGCCACGGAGAAGGCGTACTCCACGGACGCCAACATCTGGGGCGCCACCCACGAGGCCAAGACCCTGGAGCACCTGGACACCGGCGTCGAGTCCGTCGAGCCGATCATGGGCGTCAAGTTCTGGGACCCGTCCGTCGAGATCCTCACCGAGGACGTGACGATCGGCTTCGAGCAGGGCCGCCCGGTCACCATCAACGGCAAGGAGTTCGGCTCCCCCGTCGACCTGGTGATGGAGGCCAACGCCATCGGCGGCCGGCACGGCCTCGGCATGTCGGACCAGATCGAGAACCGGATCATCGAGGCCAAGAGCCGCGGCATCTACGAGGCGCCCGGCATGGCGCTGCTGCACGCCGCGTACGAGCGTCTCGTCAACGCCATCCACAACGAGGACACCCTCGCCCAGTACCACAACGAGGGCCGGCGCCTCGGCCGGCTGATGTACGAGGGCCGCTGGCTGGACCCGCAGGCGCTGATGATCCGTGAGTCGCTCCAGCGCTGGGTCGGCGCGGCCGTCACCGGCGAGGTGACCCTGCGGCTGCGGCGCGGCGAGGACTACTCGCTCCTCGACACCACGGGCCCGGCGTTCTCGTACCACCCCGACAAGCTCTCCATGGAGCGCACCGAGGACTCCGCGTTCGGCCCGGTCGACCGGATCGGCCAGCTCACCATGCGCAACCTCGACATCGCCGACTCGCGCGCCAAGCTGGAGCAGTACGTCGGCCTCGGTCTGATCGGCACCGGCAGCCCCACCGTCGGCGCCTCGCAGGCCGCCGCGACCGGCCTGATCGGCACCATGCCGGAACTGCCCGAGGGCGGCGCCGAGGCGATCGCCTCCCGCGGCGAGGTCTCCGAGGAGGACGCGCTCCTGGACCGTGCCGCGATGGAGTCCGGCACGGACTGAGGACGGACCGACCGCACCGGAGGGGCCGGCTCGACGCACTGACATCGGGCCGGCCCTTCCGGTTTTCCGACACACCGGGACACGCCGGGACACGCCGGTAGGAATGTCATACGACATTAATGGATTTGCCCAGAAATTACAGCAGAACGCCATAACCGCCCCCTCAGGCGGCATTGACGGCGCGTCACCCGATTGGCCCCCCTGGCCATGTGCCATCTCATATCTGAGATAGCCTCAACCTCATGGCAGACGATTACCTCGTACGCATCGGCAAGCTCATCCGTGACGCCCGGCAACACCGGGGCTGGACACAGACGCAGCTCGCCGAGGCGCTCGGCACCTCCCAGAGCGCCGTCAATCGCATCGAGCGCGGCAACCAGAACATCAGCCTTGAGATGATCGCCCGGATCGGTGAGGCCCTCGACAGCGAGATCGTGTCGCTGGGTTACGCCGGTCCGATGCATCTGAGGGTCGTCGGCGGACGCCGGCTGTCCGGTTCCATCGACGTCAAGACCAGCAAGAACGCCTGCGTGGCCCTGCTGTGCGCCTCACTGCTCAACAAGGGACGCACGGTGCTGCGCCGCGTCGCGCGCATCGAGGAGGTCTACCGCCTCCTCGAGGTCCTCAACTCCATCGGTGTGCGCACCCGTTGGGTCAACGGCGGTGTCGACCTGGAGATCGTGCCGCCGGTCGAGCTGAACATGGCGGCGATCGACGCCGACGCGGCCGTACGCACCCGCTCGATCATCATGTTCCTCGGCCCGCTGCTGCACCGCATGGACCGCTTCAAGCTGCCCTACGCCGGCGGCTGCGACCTCGGCACCCGGACCATCGAGCCGCACATGATCGCCCTGCGCCGCTTCGGCCTGGACGTCGCGGCGACGGAGGGCCAGTACCACGCCGTCGTCGACCGTGCCGTACGTCCCGGCCGGCCGATCGTGCTGACCGAGCGCGGCGACACCGTGACGGAGAACGCGCTGCTGGCCGCCGCTCGGCACGAGGGCGTCACGGTCATCCGCAACGCCTCCTCCAACTACATGGTCCAGGACCTGTGTTTCTTCCTGGAGGCGCTCGGCGTCCGGGTCGAGGGCATCGGCACCACGACCCTCACCGTCCACGGTGTCCCGACCATCGACGTGGACGTGGACTACTCCCCCTCCGAGGACCCGGTCGAGGCGATGAGCCTGCTGGCCGCCGCCGTGGTGACGGAGTCGGAACTGACGGTGCGTCGCGTGCCCATCGAGTTCCTGGAGATCGAGCTGGCGGTCCTGGAGGAGATGGGCCTCGACCACGACCGTACGCCCGAGTACTTCGCGGACAACGGCCGTACCCGACTGGTCGACCTCACCGTGCGGCCCTCCAAGCTGGAGGCGCCGATCGACAAGATCCACCCGATGCCGTTCCCGGGCCTGAACATCGACAATGTCCCGTTCTTCGCGGCGATCGCGGCCGTCGCCTCCGGCAAGACCCTGATCCACGACTGGGTCTACGACAACCGCGCGATCTACCTCACCGACCTCAACCGCCTCGGCGGCCGACTGCAACTGCTGGACCCGCACCGCGTCCTGGTCGAGGGCCCGACCCGCTGGCGCGCCGCCGAGATGATGTGCCCGCCCGCACTGCGGCCCGCCGTGGTGGTGCTGCTGGCGATGATGGCGGCGGAGGGCACGTCCGTGCTGCGCAACGTGTATGTCATCAACCGGGGTTACGAGGACCTCGCCGAGCGGCTGAACTCGATCGGGGCGCAGATCGAGATCTTCCGGGACATCTAGCGGCGGTCCGGCGCTCCTACAACTCCTCGCCCGGGACGGCCAGGTACGTCTCGCGCAGCCGCTCCAGCGCCGGGTGTTCGATGGCCATCGGTGTGTCGTCGATGGCCGAGATCGCCCGGACGCCGATCGAGGTGTTGGTCGCGAAGACGGCCCGCATGGACTTGGCGTCCGTGAGGGTGACGGGGGCGACCTCGTGCTCGGTGCGCTGCTGGAGCAGTGCCGTGGTCACGCCGGGCAGTACGGGGCCCTCGGGCCAGATGACGGTGCCGTGGTCGTCGATGAAGCCCACGTTCCAGGTGCCGCCCTCCGAGACGTGGTCGTCGGGGCCGAGGAAGAGGGCGTCGTCGAAGCCCTGGAGACGTGCCGTGCGGCGGGTGTGCAGGGCGCCGAAGAGCCCGCAGTGCTTCACCTGCGGGAGGTCGCGCTCGTACCGCACGCTCATCACCGTCAGGGGCGGCGGGGGCAGGGCGCCGGCGGGTCGTACGGTCACCAGGATCTGGGGGCGGGTGGCGTCCTCGGGGTGGGCCAGTTCGATACCGGGGTCGAAGTGGGTGACGCGGACGGTGCAGGGGGCCTCCCGGTCCTCCAGGGCTTGGCGCACCAGGACACGGACACGGTCGGTGTCCACGCCCGTTCCGAACACGGTCCGGCTGTCCCTCACCAGCCGCTCCATGTGCAGGGACAGGCCCCGGACACGGCCGTCCGCGTCGACGCGCATCGTCGTGAAGTGGCCGTACGCCGTCAGGGCCAGGGGGAGCACGTTCAGGGTCGCCATGGCGGACAGCATGTCAGCGCGATGTTCCGGAGGACTGGCCAAGGTGCTCGAACTCCCGTTCCTCGTGTGACCAGGCGGAGACCAGCGACAGCGCCTGGTCCGGATTGAGCCGGGGGTCGCACAGGCTGGTGCGGCGGACGGGCTGCCCCTCGTACACGGAGACGTCCTCGGCGCATTCGAGGACGTCGTCGGGGGTGGTCTCCAGGTGCAGTCCGCCCGCCGTGCCGCCGGTGCCGGTCACGGCGCGGAGGAATCCGCGGATCTCCCGGGCCATGGTCTCCAGCAGGCGGGTCTTGTGTCCGTCCGGGCCGATCACGGTGTTGCCGTGCATGGGGTCGCTGAGCCAGATCACCGGATGGCCGGCCACCCGTACCGCCTCCACCAGCGCGGGCAGCCGGTCGGTGACCGTGTCGGCGCCCATCCGGGCGATGAGGGTGAGCCGGCCCGGTTCGCGCAGCGGATCGAGCCGTTCGCACAGGACGGTGATCTCCTCCCGGGTCATGGCCGGACCGACCTTCACGGCGACCGGGTTGACGATGCCGGCGGCCAGGTCGAGATGGGCGCCGTCGAGTTGGCGGGTCCGTTCGCCGATCCAGGGCCAGTGCGTGGAGCCGAGCCAGCGGCGGCCGTCGTCCAGCGCGCGGAGCATAGGCAGTTCGTAGTCGAGGACGAGGGCCTCGTGGCTCGTCCACAAGCGGGTCTCGACCAGGGGTCGGGGCGCGTGGGCCGCGGGTCCGCGCCAGCCCAGGTGCTCCATGACGTCGCAGGCCGTGAGATACGAGGTCAGCAGGCGCAGCGGATCGTGCCGACGGCTCTCCGGGTCGTGCTCGGGGCCGTTGACCATGTGGCCCCGGTAGACGGGCAGTTCCAGGTCGCCGATCCGTTCGAAGGGCCTGGACCGCGGCTTGGCGAACTGGCCCGCGATGCGCCCGACCCGTACGACCGGCTTGCGGGTGGCCGTCGTCAGCGTCGCCGCGAGCAGGTCGAGCACCGCGGACTTGCGCGCCACATGCTCGGCGTCGCACTCCCCCGGGTTCTCGGCACAGTCCCCGGCCTGTATCACCAGGGCCTCGCCGCGGGCCACCCGGGCGAGCAGCGTCCGCAGCACCCGCACGTCCTCCGCGCCGACCAGCGGCGGGCGGGCGGCCAGTACCTCGCGGATGCGCCGTACCTGTGACGGGTCGTCCCAGTCGGGTTGTTGGAGGGCGGGCTTACGCATGTCGGTCACGGTCATCGCAGCTGGCGACGGAGTTCGTGCGGGAGGGCGAAGACGATGGACTCGTCGGCGGTCGTCACGGTCTCGACCTCGTCGTAGCCGCGCTCGGCGAGCCAGCGCAGTACGCCGTCGACCAGGACGTCGGGGGCGGAGGCGCCGGAGGTCAGGCCCACCGTGGAGACGCCGTCCAGCCAGGCTTCGTCGATCTCGTGGGCGAAGTCGACCAGATGGGCGGCGGGCGCGCCGGCGTCGAGGGCGACCTCGACCATGCGCACCGAGTTGGAGGAGTTCCTGGAGCCGACGACGATGACCAGGTCGGCGTCCTCGGCGAGCTTCTTCACCGCGGTCTGGCGGTTCTGCGTGGCGTAGCAGATGTCGTCGCTGGGCGGGGAGGCCAGGTTCGGGAAGCGTTCCTTGAGGGCGTCGACGGTCTCCATGGTCTCGTCGACGGACAGGGTGGTCTGGGAGAGCCATACGACCTTGGACTCGTCGCGCACCGAGAGGCCGGCGACGTCGTCGGGGCCGTCGACCACGGTGATGTGGTCGGGGGCCTCGCCGCTGGTGCCGATGACCTCCTCGTGCCCTTCGTGGCCGATCAGGAGGATGTCGTAGTCCTCCCGTGCGTAGCGGACGGCTTCCCGGTGGACCTTGGTGACCAGCGGGCAGGTCGCGTCGATGGTCGCGAGGCCCCGCTCGGCGGCCTCGGCGTGGACGGTCGGGGCGACGCCGTGAGCGGACAGCACGACGATGGCGCCCTCGGGCACCTCGTCGGTTCGTTCGACGAAGACGGCGCCCTTGTCCTGGAGGGTCCGCACGACGTGTTTGTTGTGGACGATCTCGTGGCGGACGTAGATGGGCGGCCCGTACTGTTCCAGGGCCTTCTCGACGGTGAGCACGGCGCGGTCCACGCCCGCGCACCAGCCGCGGGGAGAGGCGAGCAGTACGCGGCGGGGGCGTGCGGCCGGTTCGGACGCTGCGGGCGGGTTGGTCATGTGGTCCTCGACGTTGTGGTGAAGGCCAGGGAGCGCGGTACGGCCGTGATGGGGAGGGGCGGGGCGGCGGTGTCTCCGAACAGGGTGGCCGGGGCCGGTGCGCTCACGTCGGGCTCTCCTCCTCCGCGGATTCCAGGGCGAGTTGTTCGCCCAGCCGCATCGCTTCCTCGACGAGGGCGTCGACGATCTTCGACTCGGGGACGGTCCTGACGACCTCGCCCTTGGCGAAGATCTGGCCCTTGCCGTTGCCGGAGGCGACACCGAGGTCGGCCTCGCGTGCTTCGCCGGGACCGTTGACGACACAGCCCATGACCGCGACGCGCAGCGGGTGGGGGAAGCCGTCCAGGGCGGCGGTGACGCGTTCGGTGAGGGAGTAGACGTCGACCTGGGCCCGGCCGCAGGAGGGGCAGGACACGATCTCCAGCCGGCGGGCGCGCAGTCCCAGCGACTGCAGGATCTGCAGGCCGGTCTTGACCTCTTCGACGGGGGGTGCGGTGAGGGAGACGCGGATGGTGTCGCCGATGCCCTCGTTCAGGAGGATCGCGAAGGCGGTCGCGGATTTGACGGTGCCCTGGGGTGGCGGGCCGGCTTCGGTGACGCCCAGGTGCAGGGGGTAGTCGCAGGCGGCGGCGAGGTGGCGGTAGGCGGCGACCATGGTCATGGGGTCGTGGTGCTTGACGGAGATCTTCAGGTCGGTGAAGCCGTGCTCCTCGAACAGGGAGCACTCCCACAGCGCGGACTCCGTCAGCGCCTCGGGGGTGGCCTTGCCGTACTTGGCCAGCAGCCGCCGGTCCAGGCTGCCCGCGTTGACACCGATGCGGATGGGTACCCCGGCCGCGGCGGCGGCCGTCGCGATCTCCTTGACCTTGTCGTCGAAGGCCTTGATGTTGCCGGGGTTGACGCGGACCGCGGCGCAGCCGGCGTCCAGGGCGGCGAAGACGTAGCGGGGCTGGAAGTGGATGTCGGCGACGACGGGGATCTTCGACTTCGCGGCGATCGCGGGCAGGGCGTCGGCGTCGTCCTGGGACGGCACCGCGACGCGTACGATCTCGCAGCCGGCCGCGGTCAGTTCGGCGATCTGCTGGAGCGTCGCGTCCACGTCGGCGGTGGGGGTGGTGGTCATGGACTGGACGGAGACCGGTGCGTCGCCGCCCACCGGGACACCGGCGACATGGATCTGCCGGCTGCTGCGCCGCGCCGGCGCGGGCGGAACAGCGGGAAGGGGGAGGTCCACGGCTGTCATTGGGGGCTCCCACCGGTGGAGGCGGTCTGCTTGAGGGGTTTTCCGGCCCGGGCGCGCAGCACCGCGTGGGCGATCTGCGAGGGCGTCAGGCCGGCGTCGGCCAGCAGCTGGTCGCGTGGGCCGTGGGTGAGGAAGGCGCGCGGCAGCCCCAGATTGTGGACGGGGACGGTGATCGCGTGGTCGCGGAGGGTCTGGGCGAGGGTGCTGCCGACACCGCCGGTGCGGGAGTTGTCCTCGACGGTGACTACCAGCCGGTGCCGGGCGGCCATGTCGAGCAGTTCGGGTGCGACGGGTGTCGCCCAGCGCGGGTCGGCGACGGTCACACCGATCCCCTGCTCGGTGAGCCGGGCGGCGGCCTTCAGGCACATGGGGGCCAGCGGGCCGTAGGAGACCAGGAGGACGTCACGGACCCCGGACTCCGACAGGACGTCCACGCTCCCGGCGCTGCGTACGGCCGCCAGGTCCTGCCCGGCCCTGCCCTTGGGGAAGCGGAGGGCGGTGGGCCCCTCGTGCGCGGTGGCTTCCCGCAGCAGCGACCGCAGTTGGCCGCCGTCCCGGGGCACCGCCAGCCGCAGGCCGGGCACGATGCCGAGGAGGGAGGCGTCCCACATGCCGTGGTGCGAGGCGCCGTCGGGTCCTGTGATGCCGGCCCGGTCCAGGACGAAGGTGACCGGCAGCCGGTGCAGGGCGACGTCCATGAGGACCTGGTCGGCGGCGCGGGTGAGGAAGGTGGAGTAGAGGGCGACGACGGGGTGGAAGCCGCCCATGGCCAGTCCGGCCGCGGAGGTGACGGCGTGCTGCTCGGCGATTCCGACGTCGAAGACCCGCTCGGGGTACTTCACCGCCATCGAATACAGGCCGGTGGGGCGGAGCATGGAGGCGGTGATGGCCACCAAGTCCTCGCGTTCACCGGCCAGTTCGAGCAGGGCCTGCCCGAAGAGGCTGGTCCACGACACGGCGGGCGGCCCGGAGGCGGGGGCGGGTGCGGGCATGCCGGTGGCCGCGTCCACGGTGCCCACCGCGTGCAGACAGTCGGCCTCGTCGTCCTCGGCCGGCGCGAATCCCCAGCCTTTGACGGTCACCGCGTGGACGAGTACGGGCCGGCGCAGGCGGCGGGCCTGCTCCAGTACGGCCTCCAGGGCCGCGGTGTCGTGGCCGTCGACGGGGCCCAGGTAGGTGAAGCCGATCCGGGTGAACAGATTCGCGCCCGCCCCGTCCGATACGGCCCCGGAGTGCTTCAGGGCGTCCAGTTGGTTGGTGAGGGCGCCGGTGGTGGGGGCGTAGGAGCGGCCGTTGTCGTTGAGGACCACGACGACCGGGAGCTCCCCGGCGCCGATGTTGTTGAGCGCTTCCCAGGCCATGCCGCCGGTCATGGCTCCGTCGCCGATGACGGCGACCACCGACCGGTCCCGGTGTCCGCGCAGTTCATGGGCCTTGGCCAGGCCGTCGGCGTAGGAGAGGGAGGCGGAGGCGTGGGAGTTCTCGCTCCAGTCGTGCGCGGACTCGGCGCGCGAGGGATAGCCGGAGAGTCCGCCGGCCTGGCGCAGCCGGTCGAAGTCGGCGGCGCGTCCGGTCAGGATCTTGTGGACATAGGCCTGGTGGCCGGTGTCGAAGAGGATCGCGTCGCGTGGTGAGTCGAAGACGCGGTGCAGGGCGATGGTCAGTTCCACCATGCCCAGGTTGGGGCCCAGATGGCCGCCCGACGCACAGACCTTCTCGATGAGGAACGTACGGATGTCCCGGGCCAGGGCGGCGAGTTGCCCGGCCGGCAGGGCACGCACGTCGTGGGGGCCGCCGAGCGTGGTCAGGTCCGGGCTTCGCGGGCGACCGGTCCGTGCGGTGGGCGCGGGCGGTGCCGGGTGGGTGTCGTGGCAGGGCAGTTGTGGTGGGGGCATGAGCATCCTTCCGCCGCAGACGAGCGCAGCAGGTGGTCGCAAGGACTGTGGTGGCTGCGTGGCTGTCGTGGGGGGGGAGCGGGACACCCGCCCGGCCGAGCCGGCGGCCGACGGCCGGGTCGCCCGCCGGGCCGCGGCAGCTACGAGCCCGAGACCCTCGCCTTCGGCAGTGCCCGCAGGGTCGATTCGGCCTTGAGCAGCATTTCCTCGTACTCCGCGTCGGGATCGGAGTCGAGGACGATGGCTCCACCCGCACCGATGGTCAGTTCGCCGTCGTGGCTCACCGCGGTGCGGATGACGATGCTGAGGTCGGTGGTCCCGGTGTATCCGATGAAACCGAGGGCTCCGGAATAGACTCCGCGGGCCTCACCCTCCAAGGTGTCGATGATTTCCATGGTGCGCAGCTTCGGTGCTCCCGTCATGGATCCGCCGGGAAAGCAGGCGCGTACGGCGTCCACGGCGGACTTTCCGTCGCGCAGGGTCCCGGTGACCGTGGAGACCAATTGGTGCACGGTGGCGTACGACTCCGTCGCCATCAGCGAGGGGACGGTGACGCTGCCGACCTCGCAGATCCGTCCGAGGTCGTTGCGGAGCAGGTCCACGATCATGAGGTTCTCGGCGCGCGTCTTGGGATCCATCTGCAATGAGCGCCGCCTCTCGTCATCGGTTCGTGGATCCGGGTGACGGGGCGCTGTTCCTTTGATCGGTTTGGTCTCCACCGTGCGAGCGGCGTCCACCTTGAGGAATCGCTCGGGTGACGAGCTGAGGACCGTGACCTCGCCGAGGCGCAGGAATGCGGCGTAGGGAGCGGGGTTGAGGCGGCGCAGGCGCTGGTAATAGGCGAAGTCATTGGCCGGCGCGGGCAGATGGAGTTTATTGGTGAGGCATATCTCGTAGCTCACGCCCTCCCGCAGTCGGCGATCGCACTCACGGATGTCGGCGAGGTACTGGGTGCGCGATCGGGCCAGTCGCCGCGACGCCTCATGGTTCTCGGCGCGGGGTGGTGGAGACGTGTCGGACTGGGCCGTGGGCAGCTCGGCCAGGACGGGGATGACCGTACTGATCCATTTCTCGGCGGCGACCAGGTCCTGCTGCTCGCACACGGCGACGATGTACGTGCGGTTCTCGGCGTGGTCCACGGCGATGAAACGGTCGGCTTGAAGCCACACGGCGTCCGGGGTCTTCGACCGGTGCGGGTGCTGGGCGCCGAGATCGGCCTTCAATTCATAGCCGAAATAGCCGACGTAGCCGCCGAGGAAATCGAAGGGCAATTCCTCGGCTCCCTCGACCATTCGGCCGGTGCGGCGGTCGAGGGCGTCGAAGATCGTGCCGGTCTCCAGACGGGGAACGCCTCCCGCGGGATCCACGACGACATGCTTGTCCTCCACCCGGTAGGTGAGCATCTCGGCTCCGGGCGCCGCCGCGGAGCCGAAGAAGGAGAAGCGGGCCAGCCCGGGTTCGACATGTGAGCTGTCGAGCCAGAAGGAGCGTGCGTCGGCGCCGTACAGGGCCTGGAACGCGGCCTCGGTGTCGACGGCTCGGTCCAGGGTGCCGATCTGCGCCTGGAGTCGCACGGGGCGCGGGAGCGGGGTCGTCGGTGCGTCGGACACGCGTACGCCATTGGTGCCGATGCCGCCGCCCTGGCGGGTGCCCGGGGCGAGGGCCAGGTCACGGAAGTTCGCCACGAGGAGGGCGCCGTGCTCCGTGCAGATCGACTCCGGGTGGAACTGCACGCCCCACCAGGGCCGATCGCGGTGGGCCAGGCCCATGACCACGCCGTCCTCGGCGCGGGCGGTGATCTCCAGGTGGGCGGGCACGGGTTCCGCGATGCTCAGCGAGTGGTAGCGCACGGCGGTGAACTCCTGCGGGATGCCCGCGAAGAGGCCGTCGCCGCTGTGCCGGATCGTGGACAGGTGGCCGTGCCGGGGCTGCGGTGCCGGGGTGATCCGCGCGTCCGCCAGCAGTCCCATGCCCTGGTGTCCTAGGCACACGCCCAGGACCGGAAGCCGGGTGTCCGCCAGGATGTCGCGGGAGCGGCCGAAGTCACGGGGGACGGCCGGGTGCCCGGGTCCCGGTGAGATGACCGCGGCATCGAAGCCGTCCAGATCGAGGTGGCTCCAGGCCGCAGCATCGTTCCGTACGACGACGGGCGTGCTGCCGTACACCTTCGCCAGGAGCTGGTACAGGTTGTAGGTGTAGGAGTCGTAATTGTCGATGAGCAGCACGCGCATGAGTCAACACCAGGTGGTTGTCGGAGGCGGAGGAATGGAGAGTGCGGGAATCTCCCGGTGCGCAGCGTGAGGGGCGGGCGTCAGGGGGTTTCGGTCTTCACCGTCGACCAGTCGAAGGGGACCGAGTCGAATACATCCAGTTCCTGGCACAACTGCCGCAATCCGCTGAAGTCCTGAAGGAGCCGCCCGCTGCCGGAGGTGTTCTTGATGTCGCGCAGCATCTCCGCGCCTCCCTCCACTTCGAGCAATTCCATGATCCGCGCCCAGGTCGTGAAGTCATGGGCGGCGAACGCCTCCATCCCGTCGGCCAGTTCGGTCAGGAAGCAGCCGCGCTGTTCTGCGGTGAATCGCTTCCATGCTTCTTGGACGACGGTGTTGGCGATCGAGGCGTGACAGTATTCGTCGCGGTTGTGCAGGACGGCCGTCATGCGGTTGACGGGCTGGATCTCGTGGTCCTCCGCGATGAGGTCCAGATGGGCGTTGATGGAGATTTCCGCGACCGTGGTGAAGGCGAGTGAGACCAGCGCCTGCTGCTCAGGGGTTTCGGCGGCGGCGAGCCGGTGCGTATGCCGGCGTGTCTTGTAGCCGCGGGGAAGCGCGGTCTCGGGCATACGCCAGCCGCGTTGCCGACGCGTCACCGCGCTGGCGTTCAGATGCATCAGCGTGTGGTACTGCTCGTCGACCATGGCCTGTGTGACCGCGATGGTCATGGAATCGCCCAGCCCTGTACCGAAGGCGTCCTTGGCGATCAGACTGAACCCCGGGTTGACCACGAACTGCTCGATGTCCATGACGTTCTTGTTGAACGCCACCCAGCCCCACGCGAGAAGCCTGGCCTTGATTTCGTCGTCGAGACCGAGATAGGTGGGGTGATTCCGGAAAGGCAGCAGGGCCACTGGAAAGTCCGGCCTGTCCCGCTCGAACACGTCGTCCAGGGTCTCCTCCCGCCGCTTCACCGTGGCGCGCCGGTACCAGTTGTCGGCGAGCCTGCTGATGACGGCGTTCTCCACCGGGTCATTCGGATCGTGTTCCGGGAGCGACCGCAGCCGTTCCGCCACGGGCAATGCCCCGAACTCCCCTTCATCGAGCATCTCGTCCATAGTGATCCTTATGGTCCAAGGTGATCCCGAAGATCTTCCCGGGAGCGGAAAGTGCCTCGTCGTCGTCGAGTTCCCGGAAGGTCGCCGGCTCTCCGGGCCGTATTTCCGTGAGGGTGTTGCCGATGAGGACGTGCCGCACCTTCGGCTGAGTGCGCTGGAGGATCACCCGGTGGTTGAACGGTGAGCGAGGGTGGGTCAGGCAGTAGTGGTTCAGGACCTCGAAGTCCGCCGGATAGCGCGCGTCGGTGGTGAATCCGTAGAGTTCCGCCGGTCCCTCGGCCCGCAGGAATCGCAGTACGTATTCGCCGTGCGGTTCCCGCACCACATCGAAAGGCCAATCGCCGTCCAGCCGGGCGCCCTCGGCGAGGCGGATCGGCTCATGCAGCCCGTATCCGCCGAAACTCACGTCGAAGAGCCACCGTTCGTCGTCCAGCGTGACGCACAGGGCGATATGGACGGCGGGACCCAACTTGTTTCCGGTGCGGATCCGGGAGCGGGCCGCGAACGCCGAGAAGGTGAACCCGATCCGGTCCAGCACGGCCGCCATCAGGACGACCTGTTCCAGACACAGGCCGCCACGGCCACGTCGAACGATCTTCTCCTGGACGCTGTCCAGGTCCAACGGCACCGCCCGCCCGAGCACCGCGTCGATGTTCTCGAAGGCGATCGCCTCGACATGAGCGGCATGCAGGCCCCGTAGCGTGCCGAGATCCGGAGCCACTTCGGCCTCGTATCCCACACGGGAGAGATAGGCGTCCAGGTCTACATCGGCGCCCTGCCATATCGAATCTGTCATTGTATCCCATCCTTCGATCCGCGGATTCAGCTCTGTCAGGTGAACTGTCCGGCGATCGTCGCCGCGAGAATGATCCAGCCGAAGTAGCGGTTGGTGACGAAGGTGTCCCAGCAGGATTGCGGATCGTCCAGGTTCACTCGTACGACCTGATAGGACAGCAGCGCCCCCGCACCCACGACGAGCGGGTAGAAGGCCCAGCCCGTCTCCGCCTCGATACCGGCCCACAAAGCGCCGGCGACGCTCAGCACGATGAAGACGGTCAGCCATGCCTTGCTGGATTCGCCGAACATCAGAGCAGAGGACTTGACGCCGATGCTCCGGTCGTACTCCTTGTCCTGGTGGGAGTAGACGGTGTCGTGGAAAAGGGTCCAGAAGAAAGCGCAGGCGTAAAGGCCGTACACGGTAGGCGGATAGTCCACGCTCCCGGTCACCGCCGTCCAGCCCGCCATCGGATAGACGCTGATCACCAACGCCAGCCATGCCGTGGGCCACGGAGATATGCGCTTCATGTAGGGGTACGCGACAAGGAACGGATACGAGGCGCCCACGACCAGCGCCGTTTCCGTGTTGATCAGCGCCAGGATCGCAAGAGAAGCCACAGCCTGTGCGGCGCCGAACAGCAGAGCCTTTCCGACACTGATCGTGCCGGCGGCGACGGGACGCGACGCCGTGCGGGCGACCTGGGCGTCGATGTCCTTGTCGACGACGTCGTTGACCGCGCAGCTCGCTCCCCGTACCAGTACGGCCGCGAGGGCGAGCCATACCACCGCCAGCAGATCCGGGCGTTGCTCGGTGGCGAGGGTGAGACTCCACAATCCTGGAAGGAGGTAGAGCACGACGCCTGTGGGCGCGTGGAGCCGCATCAATATGAGATAGGAGCGAATCGAATCCGGGCTCTTCTTGACCATGTGCGCGGATATCCGCTGCAGCATGGGGGAATTGTCGCGGCTCACCGCCGCCGGGGTGCTGCTCACCACGTCACCGGAAGTTCGACCAGGCCGCCGAGCAACGTGTCGTGACGCAGTTTCAGTTCCGCCACGTCGACGGCGAGCCGCATGGTCGGGAAGCGTGCGACGAGTCGGGCGAGCGCCACCTGGAGCTGCATCCGGGCCAGCGGGGCGCCGACACAGTAGTGCGTGCCATGGCCGAAGGTGAGGCTGCCCGCGGTTTCGCGGGTGACATCGACCCGCTCGGGGTCGGTGAACACCGTCTGGTCGTGGTTGGCCGCGATGATGTTCAGCAGCACGAGTTCGCCGGTCCGGATGGTGGTTCCGTCGATCTCCAGGTCCGTCAGCGCATAGCGGGGCATTCCGCCGTTGTGCGGGTTCGGCATCGACCGACGGAGGATTTCCTCCACCGCGCCCGGGACGAGGCCCGGGTCATCCAGCAAAGCCTGCCGTTGCTCGGGGTTGGTCAGCAGCAGCAACGCTCCCGTGCCGATGCGGGCCACCGTGGTCTCGTATCCGCCGAACAGCAACAACGCGGTCAGGCCCACGACTTCCGTGTCGCTGATGCCCTCGGTCGCGCACAGCCTGGAGATCGCGTCGTCGCCGGGGTTCTGCCGCTTGTGCGCGATGAGTTTCTGGCAGTAGCCGAACAGCTCGGCCATGCCTTGCTTGGATCGGATCCGGTCCCCCACATTGGCGGCGTCCTGGGTCCAGCTGCCGAACCGGTCCTTGTCCTCGTGGGGCACGCCGAGCCATTCGCACATCACCAGAATCGGCAGCGGTAATGCCAGTGCCTGGCGCAGATCCACCGGCGGCGCCTGCCCGGCCAACTCGTCGAGCAGCCGCTCGGTGAGTGTCTCGACGTGGGAGCGCAGCGCCCGCATGCGCTCGGGTGCGAAGTGCGGCTCCAGCAGCGCACGCAGCCGGGCGTGGTCGGTGGCGAAGCCGCCCAGCAGGCTGTCGAGCAGCGCGGCCCCGCTGTCTCGGGCCGCGCCCGGGTCGGGATTGGAGCGGCTGAGCCGGTCGTCGTCCAACAACCGCTGTACCTCGGCATGGCCGGTGACCAGCCATGCCTCGTCCCCCTCGGGGGTACGAACGCGATGGACCGTGCCCTCGGACTGGAGCGTGCGCAGCAGTGGCGCGACATGCAACAGGTGCGTCTGCTCGAAGGGCAATTGAGCTGGTGCGTTCACTGACAACCTCCACATCGTTGTGACCCGGCCCTGGCGGGCGGGCGCCACTCGGGCGAGGGCACCCGCCGTGCGCGATGAGGGCGACTACGCCGGCGGCGTGTACTCGGCGACCACGACTATGTAGTTGAGTTCGTTGCTCCGGTGCGCGTCGAGGAACGGCTGCTCCACACCGGTGGCCAGGCCCCAGTGGGATCGCAGCTCCCAGTGGGGGATGGCCTCCTGGGTCAGGTCCCAGACCTGCGAGGGCACGAGGTGGTTGTCGGCGAGCGCCTTGAAGTAGTCGCTGCGGTTGTTGATGTGGCAGTCGTAGTGGTCGTCGATGGCCTTCACCGCCTCGCTGGTGGTCGACACGGCGTCGTTGGCGCACCAGGTGACGCAGACGTAGCGGCCTCCCGGGCGCAGCACCCGGGCGAACTCCGCGAAGGCCTCCGCGGGGTCGACGTACATGGTGGTCTCGTTGGTGTACACGGCGTCGAACGAGTCGGCGGGCAGACCGGTGTCGCACATGTTGGCGTACTTGAAGGACACCTTGTCGTCGCAGCCGTGCTTCTCCTTGGCGAGGCGCTCGGCGAACTCGATGTGGTGGGCGCAGAAGTTGACCCCGACCACCTCGCACCCGAACCGCCGGTTGACGAGGAAGGCCGTGCCGCCGCGGCCCGATCCGCCGTCCATCACCCTCGCGTCGGGCGAGAGCGGGGCCAGCCCGTGCAGTACCAGCTCGACCTGCTCGTTCTCCATGCGGGTCATCTCCGCGAGGATCGCCGCGTCCCGCTCGGGCCGGGGAACCTCCAGCACGGACTTGTCGTAGGGACCGACGGCGTAGTGGTGGTGGTACAGCCCGTCCTCCTCGCCCAGCAGCAGGTTGATCGGGTCCTGGGTCTTGGTCTCGTAGTGAGCCTGCGCCCGGCGCTCGAACTCGCTGCGGATGACGGGGCGAACCGAGGTGTCCTGGGTGGTGGTCATGATGGTGAACTCCAATCAACATGCCGCTTCTGTGGGGCGGCGCGGGTCATGTTGTGCGATTGACGATGCGGTCGAACAGCGTGGTCAGTTCGGTGGTCGCGGTCGGGGACAGTCCGGCTCGTCCGAGGTGTTCGACAGCCGAGTCGAGATGGTGGCGGGACAGCCGCTCGGCCGTGTGCCGGCCGCCGGCCTCGTCGATGAGGTCGGCCAT
This sequence comes from Streptomyces lanatus, assembly GCF_014655715.1. Classification (GTDB taxonomy): domain Bacteria; phylum Actinomycetota; class Actinomycetes; order Streptomycetales; family Streptomycetaceae; genus Streptomyces; species Streptomyces lanatus. Next base: position 1,183,047 of record NZ_BNBM01000001.1, read on the forward strand.
CGCCTGCAGATGCGCGTCCGTGGTGCTCTCGGCGTGCCACGCACGGCTCAGCCGGTTCGCGGCCGGGTTGTCGGTGGCCATGGCGACCAGCACGGGGAAGGTCGGATTACGCCGCCGGATATCTCCCCGGATCGGTTTTCCGGTCACCGCCGGATCGCCCCAGATGTCCTCCACGTCATTGAAGATCTGCAGAGCGATGCCCAGGTGCCGGCCTGAATCACGCAGCGCCGCCAGGACATTTTCCGGCCGTTCCGCGCGCATTGCCGGCGTCGCCAGTGAGCACTCCAGCAGTGCCGAAGCCTTCTCCTTCACCATTTGTTCGTACGCCGCGATTCCGGCGTCCGAACCGGGCCGAATGGTGAGTTCGCGAGCTTGACCCGCGTGCACCAATCCGATGGCCTCGGTGAACGTACTGGCGATTTCCCTGTGGCCGGGTCCGGAGTCGTCCACGACCATCCGCAGCCCGAGAATCTGCAGCGCGTTCCCGGCGTGTATCGCCTGGCCCGTGCCGAACACCTTCCACGCCGCCCGGCGGCCGCGGCGCAGGTCGTCCGCATCGGCGATGTCGTCGTGCACCAGCGTCGCGTTGTGCAGCAACTCCACCGCCGCCGCCTGGGACCGTACGTCCTCCGGCCGCAGGCCGACCCCTTCGGCCACCGCCATCATGAGGCTGGCGCGGGTGAGTTTGCCGTATCCCCCACTTGCGGGGTCACCATGTTCGTCGAGGAAACCCAGGTGATAACCGCAGATCCGGGCCAAGGAGGGCTCCAGCGTGGAAACCTGATGCCGCATCACAGGAAATACCGCGGATCGCGCCACCCCCGGCGAAAAGAGGGCCTGGGGCCTGGTGGACGAGGTGACGTGCGTACTCATCGCGATTCTCCTCCAGTCGCGCGAGCAAATCCGATTCCCGATTTCGGATTTGAGTCTGGGTGATCTCGCTCAGCGGCGTCAACGAGGCATCGATGAGGACTAGGGAAACCACTAGGGGGGCCACTAAGGAATTCACTAGGGGCGCTGGAGGGCACTAAGGAAATCACTAGGAGAGTCACCACGGGCGTCATGACGGGGGGCACCAAGCGGGTCACCGAAAGCGATGCGGTGCGAGCCCGGGTGCGTCATGTGCGCCACCTGTTCGGGTGCTTGTGTGCACGCCACCGCTACTCGTGCGTGGGTCGACGGCATACCTCTGGGCGAGCACACACCTACCGAAGGAGACGCTCATGCGTGCACCCACCGTGCTGGCCGCCGTCGCTCTCACCGGGGCCGTCCTGTTCGGCGGCGCGGGCCAGGCCCTTGCCGACGACACCGACAACACGAGCAGCGCCGGATTCGATTTCGGGACCAGCGCACCGGCCACGCCCGGCTCCGGCCAGGACGAGCCCAGCTTCGGCCAGGACGCCTCCGGCTTCGGCCAGGACGCCTCCGGCTTCGGCGACGACGCTTCCGGCTTCGGCCAGGACGAGTCCGGCTTCGGTCAGTCCGCCGACGACTGATCGCCGCGCCACGGTTGTCGTTCCCCGCCCCGCACCGTCGACCTTCGTGTCCTCGGTGCGGGGCGGGTGCGATTCAGGGCGCCGTCCCCAGCCCCGCGTCCCTGGCCAGCAGCGCGGCCTGGACCCGGTTCTCGCACTCCAGCTTGGTCAGGATGCGGCTGACGTAGGTCTTCACCGTGGCCTCGCTGACGTGGATCCGCTCGCCGGCGTCGGCGTTCGAGAGGCCCTCGCCGAGGAGGGCGAGGACCTCCAGTTCGCGGGCGCTGAGGGATTCGAGGCGGCGCCGGGCCGCTTCGGCGCGGGCGGCTGCCTGGCCCGAGGCGAGGGAGTCGACGACGTGCCGGGTGGCGGCCGGCGACAGATACGCGTCCCCGGCCGCGGCGGCCCGTACCGCCTGGATCAGTTCGCCCGGTGCCGAGTCCTTGAGCAGGAAGCCCGCGCCGCCGTGGCTGAGGGCGCGCAGTACGTTCTCGCGTTCGCCGAAGGTCGTCAGGATCAGCGGGCGTACGGAAGGTGCGGCCCGGCGTAGTTCGGCGAGGGCGGAGAGGCCGTCGAGGACCGGCATCTGGATGTCGAGCAGGGCGACGTCGACAGTGTGCGCCCGGACCAGGTCGACGGCCTCACGTCCGTTGCCGGCCTCGGCCACGACGTCGATGTCGTCGGCGGAGGTGAGGATCATCCTGATGCCCGCCCGGATGAGCGGTTCGTCATCCGCGACGAGGACCCTGATCACAACTCTCCCGCAGGCTTTCGTGAACGCGTGGCTTTCGGTGGACGCATGACGTTCGGTGGACGCGTGGAACGCGACAACCATACTCACGGCCCCGGCACCTGACGTTCGCTACGACTTGATCGTGTAGGACCGCTTCTCGATCAGCTTTCCGTCCTTGAAGCAGAACCGGAAGACGGGTTCGTCGTCCAGGCTGTCCGGTATCTCCGTCGACATCAGCACCAGGCAGTTGGCGCCCTTCGGTTCCGCCGGTCCGTCGCTGTCCAGCCCCTCGGTGAGGAAGGAGTCGCCGTCCGGGAGCTTGTCGCGTACGTCCGCCTCGGCCTCGCCGACCTTCATCGACTTGTAGACGGACGGTTCGATCATGGCGTTGTCGCTCTCGTTCACCAGCGCGACGACGGCCACGACGGCGAGCACCACCAGACCGACGACGACGGCCGCCGCGATGCCGCATCCGATCACGACGCCCTTCTTCTTGTTCCCCATGGCGCGGTCGAGCTCCTTCTGTCTGTCCGGCGATCCGGACCAGTCGATGACCTCACCACCGTCGCCGTTCGACGCCCTCTCGCTCTGCCCCCGGAAGTCGCTGCCCCCGTCTACGAAGGTTGTCGGCGAGGCATCCGGCGTACCGCCCCGCCCGCTGTACGGCAGCACACCCGCCACCCGGAAGCCGCCCCCGGCCACGGGCCCGGCGTGCACCATTCCGCCGACCAGCCGGGCGCGTTCCTGCAGCCCGGTCAGCCCCTGCCCACCGCTCACCACGACCCGCGAACCACCGTCGGCCGGTACCGGCGCGGGGCCGTTGGCGACCTCGACCACCAGCGAGTCCGGCTCGTACCGCAGTTCCACGGTGATCGAGGCGCCCTGGGCATGCTTCAGGGCGTTGGTCAGGGCCTCCTGCACGATCCTGTACGCCGCGTGGTCGGCGGCGGGTGCGAGTGACCGTGTCTCGCCCTCCTGTCGCAGCTTCACGTCCGCACCCGCGGCCCGCGACGCCTCCACCAGGCCGTCGATGCCCGGTACGCCCCGGGTCGCGGCCGCCGATTCGCTCTCGTGCTCCTGCGCGTAGGTGCCGTCGCGCAGGATGCCGACGGCCTCGCGCAGTTCGTGCATCGCGGCCACGGAGGCCTGCCGCAGCACCGCGACCGCCTCGCGCTGACCGTCCGTCAGCGTCCGGTCCACCTCCAGCGCGCCCGTGTGCACCGCGATCAGCGCCAGCTGATGGCCGAGGCTGTCGTGCATGTCCTGGGCTATCCGCTGCCGCTCGCGCAGCCTGGTGTGGGACGCGATGATCTCGCGTTCGCGCAGCAGTTGGGCGTTGTGCTCGTGCAGCGCGTGCATGAGGGTGCGGCGTTGGGTGCGGTAGCGGGCGGCGAGGCCGGGCACGACGGTCGTCGCCAGGAACGCCAGTGTGGTGAACACCAGCGTCTGCATCGCGGTGAGCCCGGAGTGTTCCTGGAGGGCGGACAGGCCCGCGTAGAGGGCGTACGAGATCGCGAACGCCGCGAGCGCCCGCCGCGGTGCCTTGATCCTCGGGCCCGCCGACCAGCCGGCGAGCATCAGCAGGGCCCAGAATCCGCCGGACACGGCGGCGATGGCGCCGGTCAGCACGAGAACGGTCGTCGGGAACGCCCGCCGCAGCAGGGACAGCGCGACGGCGACCACCGCCACCGCGACGATCGCGAACACGCCGTCGCCCAGCACGCCCAGGGTCGCCATCAGCGCCAGGAAGGGCGCCAGGATCGCCTCGCCGACGATCCGCCGCCGGGACCACATCCCCGCCACGACCAGGTGTTCTCGGACGTCTCGCGCCATCGTCGTCAGATTCACACGCCAACGGTAGGGGGCGGCGCCCCGGCCCACAGCATCCGTTCGTCGCACCGGTGTACGACGAAAGTCGCATCCGGCGCGCTCAGGAGAGGGGCGCGCCCCCGCTGAGGGCGGGGACCGTCCGTTCCCGGCGGGCGAGGGAGCGGGCGGCGAGGCGGAACTGGTCGAGCTTGCCGACGATGGTCTGCCCGACCGGTGTGTGGCCCCAGATGCTGATGCCCTGGTGGGTGCTGGGTTCCCAGGTGCTCTCGTCGATGACGACGGAGTTCCAGCCGACCTCCCACTCGAAGCCGGAGGGCGTGCGGGCGTAGTAGGAGAGTTCCTTGTCGTTGGTGTGCTGTCCGACCGTGAGGGCCATGTCGAAGCCGAGTTCGTGCACGCGGTCGTAGCTGCGGGCCAGGTCGTCGAGTGTGGCGGCCTGGATGTTGAGGTGCTGGACGCGGGTGCGGACCGGGTCGACGGGCAGGCCCCGTACGGCTGCGATCGCGAGGGAGTGGTGGCGTTCGTTGACGCGCAGGAAGCGGATCTGGAGCTTGACGCCGCTGATCGTCTCTTCGATGACGTCGGTGAGGCGGGCGTCGAGGACGTTGGTGAAGTAGCCCCGCAGGAGGGTGGGTCTCGCGGAGGTGATGGCCACGTGGCCCATGCCCGCGTCGCCCGTGACCCAGCCGGAGGTGAGCATGGTCAGGGGCTGGGGCGAGCGGACCGGGGCGGTGCAGATCTCCTGGGTGATGCCCTTGGGGCCGGGGAACCGCAGCAGGCGTTCCACGCCACGCAGCCCCGCCTCCTCGGCGGTGCCCTCCACGCAGGGCACGCCGTGGGCGCGGACCCGGGCCTCGATCTGCTCGAAGGCGGTGTGGTCGGCGAGGTGCCAGCCTAGGGCGACGACGTCCTCGGCGGACCCGCGCCGGAGGAGGAAGCGGCACTGGTTGTCATCCAGGCGGAAGCGCATCAGGCCGGTGTCGAGGTCGTCGCGGTGCATGCCGATCGCATCGGTGCCGAAGCGGCGCCAGTCGGTGAAGCGGTTGGTCTCGATGACGATGTGGCCGAGACGGACGGAGCCGAAGACGTTCATCGGCGGCCCGCCAGGAAGTCGGCGCACATCCGGTTGAACAGCTCGGCGCGCTCGAACTGCACCCAGTGCCCGGTGCCCGCGACCTCGTACAGATCGCAGTTGGGCATACGGTCGGCCAGCATCCGGCCCCCGGACGGCCGGTTCACCTTGTCGGCCGCGCCCCAGAGCACCAGCGTGGGCACCGGAAGCCGGGACAGTCGCCGGTCGCGGGTGAAGTCCATCCTCCACAGGGCCTTCAGCGTCTTCGGGCGCCTCAGCGGCGGGTCCGCGACGACCTCCGGGTCGATGCTGTCCCGGTAGCGCGACTCGATGACGCTGTCCGGCACGTCCGCCGCGTTGAAGACGAGGTGGGTGCGGATGAACCTCTCCAGCTTCAGCCGCGAAGGCCCGTCCCCGGAGTAGTAGTCGAGCAGGCTGTTCAGGCCGGGGGTCGGCAGCGCGCGGGTGGTGCCGATGCCGCCGGGGCCCATCAGGACCATGCGGTCGACCCGGTCGGGGGTGTCCAGGGCGAGGCGCAGGGCACAGGCGCCACCGTAGGAGTTGCCGACCAAGTGCGCCTTGTCCAGGCCGAGTTCATCGAGCAGACCACGGACGCCGGTGGCGAGGTGACCGAAGGGGTCGGCGCGGTCCACGCCCTTGCTGCTGCGGCCGTAGCCGGGCAGGTCGGGGACGATGACGCGGTACTCCTTGGCCAACTCGGCGATGTTCCGGGCGTAGTTGGAGACCCCGGAGGCGCCGGGGCCGCCGCCGTGCAGCAGCAGTACGGGCGGTCCGTCGCCGGTCTCCGTGACGAAGATCCGGCGACCGTGGACATCGATCAGGGACTCTCTCATGACGCTCCTTGGAGGGTGAATCCGGTTGGGGGCGGCGGGAGTTGGGCGCCCGCGGGGGCGGCGGCATAGACGTACGCGTCGGGGCGCAGCGCGAGGGCGGCGGCACGGTGCTCGGTCAGCCACGGCAGCAGCACACCCTCGTCGTCCACGACCGCGCCCTCCGCCGGGAGCGAGCCCGCCGGCAGGACCGTCAGGGAGGGGACACCGGAGCGGTCCCACGCGGGCTGCGGGGTGAGCCGTCCGCGATGCAGCAGCAGCCACCGACCGTCGAGTACGTCGTCCAGGCGGGCCCGCGTGCCGTCGGGGGCGGTGACCCGGGGCTGAGGCAGCTGATGCCCGGAGGCCTTGGCGCGAGGGCGGGCCTGGAGGCCTTCGGCGTAGTGGGCGGCGGGGATCCAGTTGGAGCCCTGGAGCCAGTCGCCGAAGCCCGGGACCCGGTTCAGGGCCGGAAGCAGCAGGTCCCGGAGCCGGGTGACGGCGGGCCGCCGCTCGGTGATGACACGGCCGACGAACACCGCCCGCGCGGTGACCTCCTTGACGTGCGGCTTGCGCTCGGCCTCGTAGCTGTCGAGCACCGACTCGGGCAGCTCGCCGCGCAGCACGGCCTCCAGCTTCCAGCACAGGTTGGCCACGTCACGCACCCCGGCGGCCATGCCCTGCCCGATCCACGGCGGCATCGCATGGGCGGCGTCACCGGCGAGGAAGACCCTGCCCACCCGGAAGCGGGCGGCGAAGCGGACATGGTGGCTGTAGACGGTGGCGCGCAGGATCTCGATCTGGTCCGGGCCGATCCCGTACCGCGCCACCATCGAGTGGATCGCGTCGTCGGTCGTCAGATAGGTCTCGTCGTCGCCCGGCAGGATCGGGAACTCCCAGCGGTGGTGACCGAGCGGGGTCGGGCAGTCGACCGCCGGGCGGGCCGGGTCGCAGCGGAAGCGCAGCCGGTCGTGGTCCGGCCAGGGCTCGATCATCCTGGTGTCGACGACGACCCAGCGGTCCTCGTACGTCCGTCCCTCGTACCCCACGTTGAGCTGCGCACGGGTGAGGCTGGAGCCGCCGTCGGCCGCGACGACGTACTTGGCGCGCAGACGTCGTACGGCGTCGTCGGCGGTTCCCACGACGGTGAGCTCGACCCCGTCCGCCTCCTGGCGCAGCCGCACGCACTCGTGCCGCAGCAGGACCTCCACCTCGGGGTAGCGGTCGACGCCGTCGCGCAGGATCTGCTCAAGGGCGGGCTGGTAGAGGAACATCTGCGGCGGGTGGCCGTGGCCGCGCGGGGTGGGGCGGGCGCTGATGAAGGCGCGGCCGCGCGCGTCGACGAAGTCGAGCGGCCGGTCGGGGAGCATGTCCTGCTTCAGCCGCTCGGCGAGGCCGGTGCGCTGCCAGATCCGCAGGACCTCCTCGTCGGTGGAGATCGCGCGGGCCCGCGAGTAGATCTCGGCGTCGCGCTCCAGCACGACGACCTTCAGGCCGGCCGCGCCCAGCAGGTTCGCGGCGGTCACTCCCGTGGGGCCGTAGCCGATCACCGCCACGTCGTACGCATCCTCGCCGGTCCCTGTCATCGGCCCACCTCACTGTCGTCCCGGATTCTTACCGTAGTGTTCACTCCAATTGGAATGGACGCTACGGTAAGCTCGGCTTCAGGGTCGGTCAAGTGCCGGACCGACAGGAAGGGGCGCCGATGACCAGGCCTCGGGCGGCGCGCAGGATGCGGGCGAACGGCGTGGAGTCGCGGCAGCGCATCCTCGACGCCGCCGTCGAGATCGCGGGCGAGCGCGGCTACGAGGGCACGTCGATCGCGGCGGTCAGCGCCAAGTGCGGGCTGCCCGCGTCCTCGATCTACTGGCACTTCGAGGACAAGGACCATCTGATCGCCGCGGTCATCGAGCGCAGCTTCGCGGCCTGGCTCACGGCCGTCGAACTGCCCGGCCCCGAGGCGGGCACCCCACTGGAGCGGGTGACGGCGATGGCGGCGCGGGTCGCGAGATCACTGGTCGAGGCGCCGGACTTCCTGCGTCTGGGCCTGATGCTCGCCTTGGAGCGACGCCCCGCCGAGCCCCGGGGCCGGGCGGTGTTCCTCCAGGTGCGCGACCTCTCCCGGCAGCGGGTCGCGGACATGATCCGCGCCCTGTTCCCGACCCTCGACGAGGACGTCGTCCACACCCTGACGACCTACGCCGTGGCCGGAGCCGACGGACTGTTCGTGCACCGCGAGATCGGCGGCGACTCGGTCGACCTGGTGGCGATGTTCGAGCTGCACGCACGGCTCGTCTACGAGGCCGCGCGCGGGATGACACCGACCCATTGCCCCAAGGAGGCCAAGGCATGACCACCGCACCCCGCCGTATCGACGTCCACCAGCACCTCATCCCCTCCCTCTACCGCGACGCCCTCGCCGCGTCCGGCATCACGGAGGCGGGCGGCCGTGCCCTGCCCGACTGGAGTCCCGAGGCGGCCCTGGAGTCGATGGACCTGCTCGGCACCGAGACTGCGATCCTCTCGGTCTCCACCCCCGGCACCGGCTTCCTCACCGACCCCGATGAGGCCGCCGGCCTGGCCCGGCGCCTCAACGACCACTGCGCCGAGCTCACCGCCCAACACCCCGCCCGCTTCGGCTGGTTCGCCACGCTGCCCATGCCCGATGTCGCCGCGTCGGCGCGGGAGGCCGGGCGTGCGCTGGCCGAGCTGGGGGCCGACGGGGTGACGCTGCTGGCCAACAACCGGGGCGCCTACCTCGGCGCCGAGGGCCAGGACGCCCTGTGGGAGGTCCTCGACGAGCACGGTGCCGTCGTCTTCGTGCATCCGGCCGAACTCCCCGCGCCCGCCGTCGACGGCATCCTGCCGTTCGCCGCCGACTTCCTCCTCGACACCACCCGCGCCGCGTATCTCCTCGTACGCAACGGCGTCCCGCGCCGCTACCCCAACATCCGGTTCATCCTCAGCCACGGCGGCGGCTTCGTCCCGTACGCCTCCCATCGCATGGCCGTCGCCATCGCCGGTGACATCGGACGCGGCCCCCATGACGTCCTGGACGACTTCCGGGGTTTCCACTTCGACACCGCGCTGTCCTCCAGCCCCGCTGCCCTGCCCACGCTGCTCGCCTTCGCCCGTCCCGGGCACGTCCTGTTCGGCAGCGACTGGCCGTTCGCGCCGGCCGCGGCGGGACAGTACTTCGCGGCCGGGCTCGACAGCGGTGTCGACCCCGACACCCTCGCGACGATCAACCGCACGGCCGCCGAGGCGCTCTTCCCGCGCCTGGCCGGGAGCAGGCCCGCGCCGCCGGAGCCGCGTCCCCTCGCGGTGCGTCTGCGGCGGTCCGTGCGGCGCGCCGGGGCCCGTGCCGTGTTCAAGCTCATCCAGCCCGGGAGCGACTGAGGCCGGGACCGGCTGAGGCCGGGACCGGCTGAGGGCCGTGGGCGGCGGCCTATTCGCTCAGTGCCGCCCAGACCGTCTTGCCGTGCCGGGCGTGGCGGGTGCCCCACTGCCCGGCGAGCTGGGCGACCAGGAGCAGACCGCGGCCACCCTCGTCGAAGACCCGGGCCCGGCGCAGATGCGGGGTGGTGCCGCCCGCGTCGGAGACCTCGCACAGCAGGGCGCGGTCATGGATGAGACGCAGACTGATCGGGGAACGCCCATAGCGGATGGCGTTGGTGACGAGTTCGCTGACCACCAGCTCGGCGACGAAGGCGAGTTCCTCCAGGCCCCAGGCGGCCAGTTGCCGGGAGACGTCCGCACGGGCACGCGCCACGACCGCCGGGTCGGCGTCCAACTCCCAGGTGACGACCCGGTCGGCGCCCAGCGCACGGGTACGGGCGAGGAGCAGGGCGATGTCGTCGTCCGGCCGGGACGGAAGCAGGGCCTCCAGCACGGTGTCGCAGGCGGTCTCCAGGGACGGGGCCGGGCGGGCGAGGATCCGGCACAGGGTGGTGAGGCCGACTTCGATGTCGGGGGTGTCTGGAGCGGGGGTGTCGGGAGCCGGGGTGTCGGGAGCCGGGGACACGTCGTCAACGCCCTCCGCCGCCCTCGCCTCGATCAGGCCGTCGGTGCACAGGGCGATCAGGCTGCCCTCGGGCAGGTCGACCTCCAGCGCCTCGAACGGCAGCCCGCCGATGCCCAGCGGAGGACCGGGCGGCAGTTCCAGGACGTCCGCCGTGCCGTCCCGGACCACCACGGCAGGCGGCACATGCCCCGCGCGGGCCAGGGTGCAGCGGCGCGCGACGGGGTCGTAGACGGCGTAGAGGCAGGTGGCACCGTTGTCCCGGCCCACGTCGGCCTCGGGTTCGGCGTCCGGGTCCGTGCCCGCCTCGGTGGCCAGGCGCAGGACGACATCGTCCAGGTGGGTGAGGAGCTCGTCCGGCGGCAGATCGATGTCGGCCAGGGTGCGTACGGCGGTCCGCAGCCGGCCCATGGTGGCGGCGGCGCGGATGCCGTGACCGACGACATCGCCCACCACCAACGCCACCCGCGCGCCGGACAGCGGGATGACGTCGTACCAGTCACCGCCCACCCCGGTCTCGGAGCCGGCCGGGAGATAGCGGTAGGCGACGTCCACGGCCGACTGCCGCGGTGCCGCCCGGGGGAGCAGGCTGCGCTGGAGGGTGAGGGCGGTGGCACGCGCGTGTGTGTAGCGGCGGGCGTTGTCGACGGCTACGGCGGCCCTGGCGACGATCTCCTGGGCGAGCAGCAGATCCTCGTCGTCGTAGTGCCGGGCGGGGCCGTAGCGGTGGAACTGGGCGACGCCCAGCGTGGTGTCCCGGGCGCGCAGCGGCACGACCAGGGTGGAACCGTCGCTCGGGGCGCCCCACGCCCCGCCCTGCCGCTGCCGGCTGGGCCGTCCGCTGCTCAGTGCCTGCGCGCACGGCGATCCGTCCGGGCAGGTGTGCAGCTGCCTCGGTGCGATCGCCGGTTCCGGGCCGGCCCCGCCCGTCGGCCCCTCGGCCATCCGGCGCAGCATCAGCGGGCCCTCCCCCGCCGCGTCCCGTCCGCGCAGCACGGTGTCGAGCAGGTCGACGGTGACCAGGTCGGCGAACTGCTGGACGGCGAAGTCCGCCAGTTCCTGGGTGGTGCGGGCGATGTCGAGGGTGGTGCCGATGCACATACTGGCCTCGTTCACCATGGCCGACCGCCACCGCAGCCGCCGGTCCCGTTCCTCCTGGAACGCGACGACACCCTGCTCCGCCACCCGGTCCACATAGGTGGTCGCCAGCGCGGTGAGCTGCCGCGCCGCCACACTGACCTGCTCGGCGTCGTCGCTGAGCCGGGGCAGTTCCGCGAACAGCCGGTCGCTGACGATCTCCTGCGCCAGCCGGAAGGCACGCAGCATGGTGCTGAGAGGTGTGCCGTGCCGGGCCAGCACCCGCGCACGCTCCACATCGGCGGGCGGCAGTTCGATCAGGCTCGGCTCGATCGCGTGTTCGATTCCGAACAGGGCGGCGGCGGTGTGCTCGACGACGTTCTCGGCGGCCGTCCTGGCGACGTCCGGGTTCTCCCACAGCGCGGGGAGTTCGCGCCGCAGGCGTTGTTCCACGTCGGCCGTGAGCTCATCGGTCCGCGAGCCGAGCTCATGCGCCGCACGCGAGAGAAGACCGCCGGGCGTGGGCTCCACACAGACGACGTTACGCCGCTCTCATGGATGCCTCAGACCGGACGGGCCGCCTCCTGTCCACCGTCGTACGGGCCGCACCCGTCACCCGCCCCCGCGCAGCACCCGAGACAGTCCGAGCGCCGCCGTCCGTACGGCGGGTGCCAGCTGGGCGGGGCTGAAGCGGGCGCGCGGCACGGCCACCGAGAGGGCGGCGACCGTGGTGCCGCCTGCGAAGACGGGCGCCGCGATGCAGCTCACGCCGAGGGCGGCCTCCTGCTCCTCGTAGGCGAGGCCGGAGACCCGGGTCTTCTCCAGGGCCATGCGCAGCCGGTTCGGGTCGGTGATGGAGTGCGGGGTGAGGCTCGGCAGCGGCCGGGACAGCACCTCCTCGGTGAGCTCGGCGCCGGAGAAGGCGAGCAGGGCCTTGCCGACCCCGGTGCAGGTCAGCGGGAGGCTGCCGCCGATACGGGAGGGCAGCTGGAGTGCCTCGTGGCCGTGGATGCGCTCCAGGTAGACCACGTCCATGCCCTCGCGGATGCCGAGGTGGACGGTCTCGCGGGTGGCCTCGAACAGGTCCTGGAGGAACGGCAGGGCCGCCTCGCGCAGATCGAGCCGGTGCGGCACCAGCGAGCCCAGCTCGAACAGCTTCGCGCCGAGCCGGTACCGGGTGCCCGAGCGCTCCAGCCAGCCCAGCCGCACCAGGTCCGCCGCCAGCCGGTGCACCGTGGCCTTGGGCAGCCCGGTGCGCTCGGAAAGTTCCGACAGACGGTACGGTCCGCCGCTCGGGCTGAAGCTCTCCAGGATGGTCGCGGCCTTGTCCAGCATGTTGCTGCCGCCCACGTTGTTCCGCGTCACGGAACAAAGTTTGGCGCTCTTGCTCAGGGCCTGTCTATATCGGAAGCGGCAGCCGCATCGAAGGCGGCAGCCACATCGAAGGCAGCCATCACATCGAAGGCGGCAACCGCCCGTTCCCCTGCCCTGGAGGTATCCCGTGCCGACCGCACCCGACGGTGTCCGTCCGGACGCCGCCCCACCGGCCGTCGTCCAGGCCGCCGACCTGCTGGCGGAGGCCGCCCGGACCGGGGCCGCGTGTCCTCCGGTGCGTGAGCTGTTCGACGGCGGCGGCGATCTGGCGACCGCGTACGCCGTGCAACAGCTGGGCGTCCGGCGTGGCCTGGACGCCGGCCGCCGGATCGTGGGCCGCAAGATCGGTCTGACCTCGGTGGCCGTGCAGCGCCAACTCGGCGTGGACCGGCCGGACTTCGGAGCGCTGTTCGCGGACATGGCCGTACCGGACGGCGGTGAGGTGGCCGCCGGGCGGCTGCTCCAGCCCAAGGTGGAGGCCGAGGTGGCGCTCGTCCTCGGGCGGGACCTGCCGGAGCGGGCGTGCACGGTCGTGGATGTGCTGCGGGCGGTGGACTTCGCGCTGCCCGCGCTGGAGATCGTGGACAGCCGTATCGCCGGCTGGGACATCTCCCTGGTCGACACGGTCGCGGACAACGCCTCCTGCGGCCTGTACGTCCTGGGCGCGACCCCCGTACCGCTCACCGCCGTCGATCTGCGGACGGTGACGATGACCATGACCCGGGGCGGCGACTCCGTCTCCGAGGGCACCGGCGCCGACTGTCTCGGCAGCCCGCTCAACGCGGCCGTGTGGCTGGCCTCCACGCTCGCCGAGCGGGGCGATCCGCTGCGGGCCGGCGACCTGGTGCTGACCGGCGCGCTCGGCCCTATGGTGCCCGCCGTGCCGGGGGATGTGTTCGAGGCACATATCTCGGGGCTGGGCTCTGTGCGGGTCGGCTTCGCCAAGGAATCCGCCGAGGAAGGGGGCGAGCTGTGAGCACCAAGGTCGCGATCATAGGTTCCGGCAACATAGGGACCGACCTCATGATCAAGGTCCTGCGCCTGTCGGAGTCGCTGGAGATCGCCGCGCTGGCCGGCATCGACCCGGCCTCGGACGGCCTGGCCCGCGCCCGGCGCCTCAAGGTCGCCACGACCCACGAGGGCGTCGAAGGGCTCGTCGCGCTGGACGAGTTCGCCGATGTGGAGATCGTCTTCGACGCGACCTCGGCCGGTGCCCACCGCCACCACGACGCGGTGCTGCGCCCGCTGGGCCGCACCCTCGTCGACCTCACCCCGGCCGCCCTCGGCCCGTACGTCGTCCCGCCGGTCAACGGCGACGCCCATCTCGACGCCCCGAACGTCAACATGGTCACCTGCGGCGGCCAGGCCACCATCCCGATCGTCGCCGCCGTGGGCGCGGTCACCCCGGTCCACTACGGCGAGATCGTCGCGTCCCTCGCCTCCCGCTCCGCCGGACCGGGCACCCGCGCCAACATCGACGAGTTCACCGAGACCACCTCCTCCGCCATCGAGCAGGTCGGCGGCGCAGCGCGCGGCAAGGCGATCATCGTCCTCAACCCGGCCGAACCCCCGCTGATCATGCGGGACACCGTGCACTGCCTGGTCTCCGACTGCGCCACCGAGGCGGTCACGGCGTCGGTCGAGGAGATGGTCGGGCGGGTCCAGGCGTACGTCCCCGGCTACCGGCTCAAGCAGAAGGTGCAGTACGAGCGCGTCGCCGCCGACGACCCGCTGAGCACCCTCGCCCCGAGCGGCGGCGATCTCCTGAAGGTGTCCGTCTTCCTGGAGGTCGAGGGTGCCGCGCACTACCTCCCGTCCTACGCCGGGAACCTCGACATCATGACCTCGGCCGCCCTGCGCACCGCGGAACGCATGGCCGCCCGCCCCATCGCTCCGAAGGTGGCCTCCCGATGACCCGGCTCTACGTCCAGGACGTGACCCTGCGGGACGGCATGCACGCCGTCCGCCACCGCTACACCACCGGCCAGGCCCGCGCCATCGCCTCCGCGCTCGACGCCGCCGGAGTGGCCGCGATCGAGATCGCCCACGGCGACGGCCTGGCCGGCTCCAGCATCAACTACGGCATCGGCGCCCACACCGACTGGGAGTGGATCGAGGCGGTGGTGGACGTCGCGCACCAGGCGATCCCCACAACCCTGCTCCTCCCCGGCATCGGCACCCTCCACGACCTGCGGCAGGCGCACACCCTGGGCATCCGCTCGGTGCGCGTCGCCACACACTGCACCGAGGCCGACATAGCGGCCCAGCACATGGCCGCCGCGCGGGAGCTGGGCATGGACGTCGCCGGGTTCCTGATGATGTCCCACATGGCCGAGCCCGCCGAACTCGCCCGCCAGGCCAAGCTGATGGAGTCCTACGGCGCCCACTGCGTCTACGTCACCGACTCCGGCGGCCGTCTCACCATGGACGGCGTCCGCGACCGCTTCCGCGCCTACCGCGACGTCCTGTCTCCGGAGACGGAGCTGGGCATCCACGCCCATCACAACCTCGCCCTGGGCGTGGCCAACACGGTCGTCGCCGTGGAGAGCGGCGCGGTTCGCGTCGACGCCTCCCTGGCCGGGCAGGGCGCGGGGGCGGGCAACTGTCCCCTGGAAGCCTTCATAGCGGTCGCCGACCTCATGGGCTGGGACCACATGTGTGAACTGTTCCCCCTGATGGACGCCGCCGACGATCTCGTACGGCCGCTCCAGGACCGCGAGGTGCGGGTGGACCGCGAGACCCTGAGCCTCGGCTACGCGGGCGTGTACTCCAGCTTCCTGCGCCACGCGGAGACCGCCGCCGAACGGTACGGCCTGGACACCCGCGGCATCCTCGTCGAGGTGGGACGGCGGCGCATGGTCGGCGGGCAGGAGGACATGATCACCGACATCGCGCTGGACCTGGTGGCCCGTGCGGGGACCGTGTCCTGACGCCGTGTCATGACGGCGCGCCCTGACGCCGGTCCCCGCGCGGGCACCGGCGTCACGCCTTCGACAGGGTGACGTTCTTCTTCAGTACGGCGTGGAAGTGCGGCAGCGGCAGGCCGCCGAGGACGTCCATGGGCCGGAGTTCGACGATGGTGGCCTCGACGTCGGCCTTGCCGTGCTTGAGCGTGGACGGGGAGGGCTTGCTCTTGTTCTGCCAGCGGTGTTCCTTGCCGTCGCACTCGGCGACGGTGCCGCCGATGGCGTACCGGTTGGTGGAGGCCTTCTGGCCCACGGAGGCGCTCACGAACGTGGGCCCCGCGCTGTCGACGCACTTGTAGGTTCCGGAGACGGTGACGGTGCCGTCCGCTGCCATGACGGCCGCGGTGTCGACGGTCACCGTCTCCTCGGGCTCGGCCTTGGTGTCGGAGTCGGCGGGGGCCGAGGGCGCGGCGACCAGCAGGAGCAGGGCGGCGCCGACGGCGGTGGCGAGAGCGGGACGCAGGTGCATGGGATGACCTCCCGGGTGGGCGGAGTGGGGCCTCCCACTGGTACCCGGCGGGTGCGCCCAGGAGCGTGATCGTCACCCCTTCGGTGGCGAGTCCGCCCCGACCTTCGTGGATCGGTCAGAGAGTTGTCCGCGTGTTGTCACGGTTCACGGCGGGCCGTTCCGATGAGTTCGTGGCGGGAGCATGGTCTACCCATATGGACGACCCGTACGGCTCGTCCGCCCTATGTGGAGGTGCGCCATGTGTTCCTACCAGCCTTCGTGCCCTTCCTCCTCGGACGACCGCAGCGCACATGTGGTGGCCGCACACCCCGAGCAGGGCTGGAGCCTGCTGTGCAGTGGCGCGATCGTGTTCGACGACAGCGGCGAGCTGCTGCCCGACGGCCGTGTGGTGGCCCCGCACCGGGTGCCGGCCGCGCGCCTCGCGATGGCGGCGTGACCGGGATCTACGGCAGCACCGCGAACCCGTCGAGCTCCACCATCGCCGCCTCGTCCCAGAGGCGCACGGCCCCGACGACCGCCATCGCCGGATAGGTACGGCCCGCCAACTTCCGCCAGATGGCGCCGAGTTCGGCCGCCTGGGCACGATACGCCGCGACGTCGGTCGCGTAGACGGTGACCCGGGCGAGATCGGCCGGTGTGCCGCCGGCCGCCGCCAGCGCGGTCAGCAGACTGGTGAGCGCCCGCTCGAACTGCTCCGGCAGTGACTCCCCGACCACCTTGCCGTCGGAGTCCAGCGCGGTCTGCCCGGCGAGGAACACGACGCGCGAGCCGGTGGCGACGACCGCGTGGGAGAAGCCGGTGGGCGGGGAGAGGTCGGGTGGGTTGACGCGCTCGGTGCTCACTGGCCGGCCTCCATGGTGGCGTACAACTCCTTGGCGATGATGCCGCGTTGCACCTCGCTTGCGCCCTCGTAGATACGTGGCGCGCGCACCTCGCGGTAGAGGTGTTCGAGCAGATGGCCGTGGCGCAGGGCGCGGGCGCCGTGCAGTTGGACGGCCTTGTCGACGACGTACTGCGCGGTCTCGGTGGCGAGGAGCTTCGCCATCGCGGCACGTTGGGGGACGTCCCGGGATCCTTCGTCGTACGCCGCGGCCGCCGCGTACACCATGAGCCGGGCCGCCTCCGTGCGCAGGGCCATCTCGGCGACCTGGTGGGCGACCGTCTGAAGGTCCTTCAACTTGCCGCTGAAGGCGTCCCGTTCGGCGGTGTGGGCGAGGGTCGCGTCCAGGGCGGCCTGTGCCATGCCGACGGCGAAGGCGCCGACGCTGGGCCGGAAGAGGTTGAGGGTGCCCATGGCGACCCGGAAGCCGCGGTCGGGTTCGCCGAGCATGTCGTCGGCGGTGACGGGGACGGCGTCGAAGGTGAGGGCGCCGATGGGGTGCGGGGACAGCATGTCGAGGCCCGTTCCGGTGAGTCCGGGCCGGTCGGCGGGGACCAGGAACGCGGTGACGCCGCGGGCGCCGGCGTCGGGGGTGGTGCGGGCGAAGACGGTGTAGAAGTCGGCCTCGGGAGCGTTGGAGATCCAGCACTTCTCGCCGGTGAGGCGCCAGCGGACGGGGCCCCCGTCCCCCGCAGGCTCCGGCTCCGCGCGCAGCTCCAGTGCCGCCGCGTCCGACCCGGCCCCCGGCTCGCTCAGCGCGAACGCCGCCACCGTGCTGCCCTCGGCCACCCCGGGCAGCCAGCGTTCCCGCTGGGCCGGGGTGCCGTACGCGTGGACGGGGTGTGCGCCCAGGCCCTGCAGGGCGAGGGCGGTCTCGGCCTCGGTGCAGGCGTGGGCGAGGGACTCCCGCATCAGGCACAGGTCGACCGCTCCGGAGGTGAACAGCCGCTCCAGCAGGCCCAGTCGGCCGAGTTCGGTGACGAGCGGGCGGTTGACATGCCCGGGTTCGCCCTTCTCCGCGAGTGGGCGCAGCCGTTCGGCGGCGAGGGTGCGCAGCTCGGCACACCGGGCGGTTTGCGCCGGATCGAGTGAGAATGCGGGCATTGCCGACCTCCCTGGGGGCCGAGGACGATCCCTCTCGAAGATATCGCGCTCCATTGACTGTCGTCACCAACACGATACGCTCCCTGTGCGAGCCCACCACGACGCCCACAAGCACGACGCCCATAAGGCAGCCACAAGGCAAGGGGGCGAACCGCCATGGCCGGTCTGCACCGCTCCGCCCACGTCGACACCTTCGCCCGCGAGCATCTGCCGCCGCCCGAAGAGTGGCCCGAGCTCCGCTTCGACCTGCCGGGGCTGCACTACCCCGATCGGCTCAACGCCGCCGCCGAACTGCTGGACGGCCCCGACGACGACCGGCCCGTCTTCCACACCCCGTCCGGCCCCACATGGACGTACGGCACACTGCGTGCCCACGTCGACCGGCTCGCACATGTGCTGACCACCCACCTCGGCGTCGTCCCGGGCAATCGGGTGCTGCTGCGTGGCCCGACCACACCATGGCTGGCGGCCTGCTGGCTGGCGGTGCTGAAAGCGGGCGCGGTCGCCGTCACCGTGCTGGCCCAGCAGCGGCCGCACGAGCTGCGGACCATGTGCGAGATCGCCCAGGTTCGGCACGCGCTGTGCGACATCCGCGCCGTCGACGACCTCGCCAAGGCCGAGATCCCCGGCCTGCGCCTCGCCACGTACGGCGGTGACGCACCGGACGACCTGCTGCGCCTGCCGGCCCCCGACACCCCGTACCCCGCCGCGGACACGGCGTCCGACGACGTGGCCCTCATCGCCTTCACCTCGGGGACCACCGGTCGCCCGAAGGGCTGTATGCACTTCCACCGGGATGTGCTCGCGATAGCGGACACCTTCTCGGAACATGTGCTGCAACCACATATGGGCGATGTCTTCGCCGGCAGTCCCCCGCTCGGCTTCACCTTCGGCCTCGGCGGACTCGTGATCTTCCCGATGCGAGCCGGCGCCAGCTCCCTCCTCCTGGAACAGGCGGGTCCCAAGCAGCTGTTGCCCGCGATCGCCGAGCACCGGGTGTCCGTGCTGTTCACGGCCCCGACGGCATACCGCGCGATGCTCGACGAGCTCGACTCGGGCGACATCTCCTCCCTGCGCCGCTGCGTCTCCGCGGGCGAGAACCTTCCCGCGGCCACCTGGCGGGCCTGGCACGAGCGGACCGGGCTGCGCGTCATCAACGGCATCGGCGCCACCGAACTGCTGCACATCTTCATCTCGGCGGCCGACGAACACATCAGGCCGGGGACGACCGGGGTGCCGGTTCCGGGCTGGCACGCGCGCGTGGTCGACGCCGAGGGCCACGACCTGCCCGACGGGGAGCCCGGACTGCTCGCCGTCCGCGGGCCCGTCGGCTGCCGCTATCTCACCGACCCCCGGCAACGCGAGTACGTGCGCCACGGCTGGAACATCACCGGCGACACCTACGTCCGGGAGAGTGACGGCTACTTCCGCTATGTCGCCCGCGCGGACGACATGATCATCTCGGCCGGTTACAACATCGCGGGCCCCGAGGTCGAGGAAGCGCTGCTGCGTCATCCGGATGTGCTGGAGACCGCGGTGGTGGGGCGGCCCGACGAGGCGCGCGGCCAGGTCGTGGTGGCATACGCCGTGCTCAGGGAGGGTGCGCGACGGGACGCGGAGGTGCTGCGGACGTTCGTCAAGGCGGAGCTGGCGCCGTACAAGTGCCCGCGTGAGTTCGTCTTCCTGGACGCGCTGCCGCGCACCGCGACCGGCAAGCTCCAGCGGTTCCGGCTGCGCGACGGCGGTCGTCCACAGGGCGCCCAGCAGTGATCCGTACGAACTAAGATGATCAACGTGTCCGACCAGCATGCACCACGGTCTCTCATCGTCACGCTCTACGGCGCGTACGGCCGCCATATGCCCGGCCCGGTGCCGGTCGCCGAGCTGATCAGACTGCTGGCCGCGGTCGGCGTGGACGCCCCCTCCGTGCGGTCGTCGGTGTCCCGGCTGAAGCGGCGCGGGCTGCTGCTGCCGGCCCGTACGGCGCAGGGCGCGGCCGGCTATGAACTGTCGCCGGACGCCCGCCAGTTGCTCGACGACGGCGACCAGCGCATCTACGCCACCGTGCCGCCTGACGACGAGGGGTGGGTGCTCGCGGTGTTCTCGGTGCCGGAGTCGGAGCGGCAGAAGCGCCATGTGCTGCGCTCCCGGCTGGCCGGGCTCGGCTTCGGCACGGCGGCCCCGGGCGTGTGGATCGCGCCCGCGCGGCTCTACGAGGAGGCCAGGCACACCCTCGCGCGGCTGCGCCTGGCGGAGTACGTCGACTTCTTCCGCGGCGAGCACCTGGGTTTCACACCGACCGTGGAGGCCGTCGCCCGCTGGTGGGACCTGGCGGCGATCGCCAAGGAGCACGACGCCTTCCTCGACCGCCACGCGCGCGTGCTGCACGAATGGGAGCGCCGGGCCGACACCCCGCCCGAGGAGGCCTACCGCGACTACCTCCTCGCCCTGGACTCCTGGCGCCACCTCCCCTACACCGACCCCGGCCTCCCGTCCCGGCTGCTGCCCGAGGACTGGCCCGGCGCACGCTCGGCCGCCGTCTTCCGAGGACTGCACGAGCGCCTGCGGGACGCGGGAGCGACATACGCGGGCCTATGACATCGGGCACAGTTTGCGCCCCTAACGGAACCCTCAGGTTCCTCTGCGCCTCTTCTCAAGTTTCTTACCTAGAGGTTGTCCCGTAACCGGTGGGGCGGTTGGTGCGTTGGTTGGGCATGGGTGGGGTGA
>NZ_BNBM01000002.1 GCF_014655715.1 Streptomyces lanatus
CTGGCGGCTGATGCCGTAGTAGCGGCAAGTGGCAGCCACACTCCCGCTCACCTCTTCCACGTGGCGCAGCACCGCCAACCGGTGCCTGGCACGCCTTGAAAGCTCGCGTTCGGTCATCATGGAGGTCTCCTAGATACGAGAGACCCACCTGTCAATAACGTCCGTCAGTTTTAGAACTAGGGCCTGACAGGTGGCCCTCAGGGCCCCGGTTACGTGCGGGTAGAGTGGCCGCGTCGTCATCACACCCGTACGGGGGAAAGCCGGTGCAATTCCGGCGCTGACCCGCAACCGTGAGCCGGTCGTCGAAAGCCGGTGAGCCGGATCGCCCCGGGCGGAGAAGTGACCGGCTCACGTGCCCGGCAGCCTGCCGGTGCGCGGCACCGTCGAGGTATACGGAGCCGAGCCGCCGGGGGTCCCCCCTGTGCTGCCCGGTCCCCTTAGGGAAGGGCACCCGCCGATCATGAACGTCCGTCGCAGCGCCGCGGTCCTGGCCGCCGCCGTCGTGATCGGCGCGGCCGCACCGGCCGTGGCCGCCGATTCGTCGCCCTCCGCATCGCCGTCCCAGGCGTTCCCCGCCGAGCTGTACGGCGGCACCGACCCGACGTACGACGGCGTCTGGCGTCAGTCGCTCGCGCTGCTCGCGCAGGACACGGTGGGTGTGCGGCCGGCCAAGGGGGCGGTGGACTGGCTGGTGGGGCAGCAGTGCGCCGACGGGGCCTTCGCTCCGTATCGTGCCGAGCCCGCCTCGGACTGCGGCCCCAAGAACCTCGTAGACACCAACAGCACTGCCGCCGCCGTACAGGCCCTCGCCGCCCTCGGCGGGCACGACGCCGCCACCGGGAAGGCGGTGACCTGGCTGAAGTCCGTGCAGAACAAGGACGGCGGGTGGGGATACACGGCCGGTGGGGCGAGTGACACGAACTCCACGTCGGTCGTGATCGGTGCGCTGGCCGCCGTCGGTGAGAAGCCGGACGGGGTGGTGAAGGGCGGGCAGTCGCCGTACGACGCGCTGCTCAAGCTCGCCCTGCCCTGCGAGGGCGACGGCGCGGGCGCCTTCGCCTTCCAGCCGGACAAGAAGGGCGCCCTCGTCGCGAACGCGGACGCCACCGCGGCGGGGGTCGTCGGCGTGCTCGGCAAGGGGCTCGTGGTCACCCCCGGTAAGGCGGCGTCCGCCCCGACCTGCGCCGACGCCCGCACCCCGGAGCAGGCCGCCGCCAACGGGGCCGCCCACCTCACCCAGGCCCTCGCCAAGGACGGCCACCTGATGTCCGCCCTCCCCGGCGCCGAGGACCAGCCGGACTACGGCAACACGGCCGACGCGGTCGTCGCGCTCGCCGCCCGTTCCGGTGCCGACGCCGCGCAGAAGCCGTTGCGCTGGCTGGAGCAGAACTCCGCCAAGTGGGCCCAGCAGAGCGGCCCGGCCGCCTGCGCCCAGCTGATCCTCGCCGCCCACGCCGCCGGCGCCGACCCGCGTGACTTCGGCGGCGCGGACCTGGTCAAGCAGCTCAACGCGACCGGCCCGGCACCGCAGCAAGCGGCGACCGACAAGCAGGAGGAGAAGAAGGACGACGACAGCCCCTTCGGCGTCTGGTGGTACGTCGGCATCTTCCTCGTCGTCGGCATCGGCATCGGTTTCCTGCTGAGCGGCCGTAAGAAGGGCCCACAGGCGTGATCCGCCGTGTACTCGCTCCGCTCCTGGCCGCGCTGGTCCTGCTGACCGGCGCGGCCCAGGCCGCCCAGGCGACCGGCTATCGGTACTGGTCCTTCTGGGAACGCGAGGGCAGTGCCTGGACCTACGCCACCCAGGGCCCCTCCCTCGCCCGCCCCTCCGACGGCGACGTCCAGGGCTTCCGCTTCGCGGTCAGCGCGGACTCGAAGGACGCGGCACAGCCGAGGGGCGCGGCCGAGTTCGCGGTGATCTGCGCACGCACGCCCGCGCAGGACGGCAAGAAGCGGGTGGCTCTCGTCATCGACTTCGGTACGGCGGCCGACGCCCCGTCGGGCGAGACGCCCCCGGCCCGCCGTACGGCATGCGCCCGGGTGGCTCCGGACGCGTCGACGGCGGAGGCGCTGGCGGCGGTCGCCAAGCCCCTGCGCTACGACACGAACGCCCTGCTGTGCGCGATCTCCGGGTACCCGCGGAAGGGATGCGGGGAGCAGGTGTCGGGGACGGACGAACCGGGGACCGGTGTCGAGAGGAGCACTGCGGACGACGACGGCCCGTCCGTGGGCCTGATAGCGGGCATCGCCGTAGTCGCCGTACTGGGGGCGGCAGCCGTCTGGCAGGCACGGCGGCGG
The DNA here is from genome assembly GCF_014655715.1 of Streptomyces lanatus. Taxonomy (GTDB): domain Bacteria; phylum Actinomycetota; class Actinomycetes; order Streptomycetales; family Streptomycetaceae; genus Streptomyces; species Streptomyces lanatus. The sequence continues at coordinate 2,299 of NZ_BNBM01000002.1, forward strand.
CGTTCCTGATGGGGCTGCACCCCGGCGCCTGGTGGCTGTGGTCCCTCTCCCTCGGCACCGCCGCCACCCGCACCACCAACCCCCTCCTCCTCGCCCTCCTCATCGCCACCTCGGCCTATGTCGTGGTGACCTGTCGCTCGGACGCCCCCTGGGCCCGCAGCTACACCGCCTTCGTCAAGCTCGCCCTCGCCGTCCTCCTCATCCGCCTCGTCTTCGCCGTGGCCCTGGGCTCCCCCATCCCCGGCACGCACGTGATCGTGACGCTGCCCGAGATTCCGCTCCCCGACTGGGCCCAGGGCATCCGGCTCGGCGGCAAGGTGACCGCGGAGACCCTCGTGTACGCCCTCTATGACGGCCTGCGCCTCGCGACGCTGCTCATCTGCGTCGGCGCGGCGAACTCCCTGGCCAACCCCACCCGCCTCCTCAAGTCCCTCCCCGGTGCCCTCTACGAGATGGGCGTGGCCGTGGTCGTGGCCCTCACCTACGCCCCCCACCTCATCGCCGACGTCCAGCGCCTGCGCGCCGCCCGCAGGCTGCGCGGCCGCCCCCACACCGGCATCAGGGGCCTGCTGCACGTCGGACTGCCGGTCCTGGAGGGCGCGTTGGAGCGCTCGGTCGCCCTCGCCGCCTCGATGGACGCGCGCGGCTACGGCCGTACCGCCGACGTCCCGCCCCGTGTCCGGCGTACGACGACCGCGCTCACCCTCGGCGGCCTGCTGGGCGTCTGCGCGGGAACGTACGGCCTGCTCACCGCCGAGGGCGGCACCTACGGCCTCCCGGTCCTCCTCATCGGGCTGGCCGCAGCGCTGGCGGGGCTGCGGCTTGGCGGTCGCCGTGCCCTGCGGACCCGTTACCGCCCGGACCGCTGGGACGCCCGTGCCTGGCTGGTCGCCGCCTCCGGCGCGGCGGTCGCGGCCCTGCTGACCCTCGCCGCCGACCGCGACCCGGCGGCCCTGCACCCCGGCGTGGTCCCGCTGGTCGCCCCGACCCTCCCCCTCTGGCCCGCGGCGGCGGTACTCCTCGGCCTGCTCCCCGCCTTCCTCGCCCCCGCACCCCGAAGCCCAGCCACCCGCAAGGAGCCGTCGTGATCCGCTTCGAGAACGTCTCCGTGACGTACGACGGCGCCCCCGAACCGACCATCCAGGGCGTCGACTTCGAGGTCCCCGAAGGCGAACTGGTCCTCCTCGTGGGCCCCTCCGGCGTAGGCAAGTCCACCCTCCTCGGCGCGGTGAGCGGCCTCGTCCCGCACTTCACCGGCGGCACCCTGCGCGGCCGCGTCACGGTCGCCGGCCGCGACACCCGCACCCACAAGCCGCGCGAACTCGCCGACGTGGTCGGCACGGTGGGCCAGGACCCCCTCTCCCACTTCGTCACGGACACCGTCGAGGACGAACTCGCCTACGGCATGGAGTCCCTGGGCCTGGCCCCCGAGGTGATGCGCCGCAGAGTCGAGGAAACCCTCGACCTGCTCGGCCTCGCCGACCTGCGCGACCGCCCCCTGGCCACCCTCTCCGGCGGCCAGCAGCAGCGCGTGGCGATCGGCTCGGTCCTCACCCCGCACCCCAGCGCCCTGGTCCTGGACGAACCGACATCGGCCCTCGACCCCGCCGCCGCGGAGGAGGTCCTCGCGGTCCTGCAACGCCTGGTCCACGACCTGGGCACGACGGTTCTGATGGCCGAACACCGCCTGGAGCGGGTCATCCAGTACGCCGACCAGGTGCTCATGCTGCCCAGCCCCGGCGCCGCTCCGGTCCTGGGAACCCCGGCCGAGATCATGGCCGTATCGCCGGTGTACCCGCCGGTGGTGGACCTGGGCCGACTGGCGGCCTGGTCACCACTGCCGCTGACGGTGCGGGACGCAAGGCGCCGGGCGGCGGACTTGCGGCAACAGTTGGAGCAACGGGACGGCAACGCGCCCCTTAAGGGGCGCGGGGAACTGCGCGACCAGCCACAAACCACCCGCACTCGCCACCACACCACACCCCCCACCCCATTGGGCGAACCCACCCCCCGCCGCTGGTTCCAACGCAGACGCGCCACCCCCACCCCTGAATCCCTCTACGCAGCCGAGGTAAAGGCCCTCTCCGTAACCCGCGACCACATCCAAGCCCTCAGCAGCATCAACCTCACCATCACCCCCGGCGAGACAGTCGCCGTAATGGGCCGCAACGGCGCCGGCAAATCCACCCTCCTCAACACCCTCGTAGGCCTCATCAACCCCACCTCCGGCAAGGTCACCCCCGGCGGAGCCGTAGGCCTCGTCCCCCAAGAACCCAGAGACCTCCTCTACGCCGACACAGTCGCCGCAGAGTGCACAACCGCAGACGCCGAAGCCAGCGCAGCGCCCGGCACCTGCCGCGCCCTCGTCTCCGAGCTCCTCCCCGACATCGCGGACGACACCCACCCGCGCGACCTCTCCGAGGGCCAGCGTCTGACGCTCGCGCTGGCCATCGTCCTGACGGCCCGCCCCTCGCTGCTCCTGCTGGACGAACCGACCCGTGGCCTGGACTACGCGGCGAAGGCCCGCCTGGTGACGCTGTTGCGTGACCTCGCGGCGCGGGGCCACGCCATCGTCCTGGCGACGCACGACGTGGAGCTGGCCGCCGAGCTGGCGGATCGCGTGATCCTTCTCGCGGAGGGCGAGGTGATCGCCGACGGCCCGACCGCGGACGTCGTCGTGTCGTCCCCCTCCTTCGCGCCGCAGGTGACCAAGATCCTCGCCCCGCAGAAGTGGCTGACGGTCGCGCAGGTACGGCAGGCCCTGTCATGACCGGCGCTCAAGGGCAGGCGCGCCCCATCCCCCTCGGCCCCCGCTCCATCGCGGCCCTGATCCTGGTGAGCGCGGTCGGTGTCGCCGCCCTCGGCTGGCCGTTCCTCGCGCTGCCCGCCTCGCAGGTGAGCGCTCACGCTCAGGACGCGCCGTGGCTGTTCACCGGCCTTTTGGTCCTCCTGGTCGCCATCGTCGCGGCGACGATCTCCGAATCGGGGCTCGGCCCGAAGGCGGTGGCGATGCTGGGGGTGCTCGCGGCGACCGGTGCGGCGCTGCGTCCGCTGGGCGCGGGGACGGCCGGTCTGGAGCCGATGTTCTTTCTGATGGTGCTCAGCGGGCGGGTCCTCGGGCCGGGTTTCGGCTTTGTCCTGGGCTCGGTGACGATGTTCGCGTCGGCGCTGCTCACGGGTGGGGTGGGGCCGTGGATGCCGTTCCAGATGCTGGCGATGGGCTGGTTCACGATGGGGGCGGGGCTGCTGCCGGGCTCGGACCGGCTGCGTGGCCGGGGTGAGCTGGTCCTGCTGGCCGGCTACGGCTTCTTCGCCGCCTTCGCCTACGGCACGGTGATGAACATGCAGGGCTGGCCCTATCTGCTCCAGGACGGCTCGAACATCGCCCCGGACTCCGACGCCGGGCCGCTGGGGAACCTGGCCCGCTTCATCGCGTACTGCCTGGCCACCTCGCTGGGCTGGGACCTGGGGCGGGCGCTGGTGACCGTCGTGCTGACCTTCGTTCTCGGCGCGGCGATCCTCAAGGCGCTGCGCCGGGCCACGCGGCGGGCTGCCTTCGAGAGCCCGGTCACATTCGACGCACCCACAGGGTGAGCGCCCGCGCACGGACCGTCATACGAGCGGTGAAGCACCCCACATGACTCACATCACCTACGATCCACCTTAGTCGGGCAAATCGGACGCCATGTACATGCAATCACCATGCCTGACCTGCGCATTGAGAGCCAGCTCACACGATCACCGACTCCCCCGCATACGACGACAACTAGCAAAAGCGCCCATTGCGGACACCATCCCGACCTGTTTCTGTTGAGGACGTCGCACGGCGCCGATGTGCCCACAGGGCCACGGCGCCGACGCATGTCCCCGACGAAAGGTTCTCCGTGTCCGCCGTTTCTCTCTTCCGCCGCGTCTCCGCCCCGAAGAAGGCCCTCGCCGGTGCCGTCCTGGCCGCCGCCACCGCCGGCACGATGTTCGCCGCCGCGCCCTCGCAGGCCGCGGAGAGCGGGTCCTCCTCGGCGCAGTCGATCGCGAAGAAGATGATCTCGGACTCGGCCCAGTACCAGTGCTTCTCGAAGATCGTCGACCACGAGAGCGACTGGAACGTCAACGCCACCAACTCCTCGTCCGGCGCCTACGGCCTGGTCCAGGCCCTGCCGGGCAACAAGATGGCCTCCGCCGGCTCCGACTGGAAGACCAACCCGGCCACCCAGATCGAGTGGGGCCTGGACTACATGAAGGACCGCTACGGCAGCCCGTGCGGCGCCTGGGGCTTCTGGCAGTCCAACGGCTGGTACTGAGCCCGAGCCATCCCGGCCCGGCTCCCAGCCCCCTGAACCGAAGGCGGCGACCCCCGATCCCCGGGGTCGCCGCCTTCGCCATGCCCCCGCGCATCTGGGGGACGACGCCTCGGGGGAGGCAGGAACGGGGCGTAGGGATAGGGGGTGCTCCTGCCTCCCTCGGGACGGGTCAGCCTCAGCCGGTGCTGACCTGTAGTTCCTTCACACCGTTGATCCACGCGGAGCGAAGACGGCGCGGATCGCCGGCGAGTCGAAGATCCGGCATCGCGTCGGCGACGGCGTTGAAGAGGAGGTCGATCTCCAGGACGGCCAGGGACTTGCCCAGACAGAAGTGGGGGCCGCCTCCGCCGAAGCCGAGGTGGGGGTTGGGGTCGCGGGTGATGTCGAAGGTGTCCGGATTCTCGAAGACCTCGGGGTCGTGGTTCGCCGAGGCATAGAAGATGCCTACCCGTTCTCCCTTCTTTATGCGCTTCCCGCCCAATTCCGTGTCCTGAGTGGCGGTTCGCTGGAAGGAGACGACGGGGGTCGCCCAGCGGACGATCTCCTCGGCCGCCGTCGCCGGCCGCTCCGCCTTGTACAGCTCCCACTGTTCGGGGTGGGTGAGGAAGGCGTGCATGCCGTGGGTGATGGCGTTACGGGTGGTCTCGTTGCCGGCGACGGCCAGCATCAGCACGAAGAAGCCGAACTCGTCGGAGCGGAGGCTGCCTTCGTCCTCGGCCACCACCAGCGTGGTGACGATGTCCTTCGCCGGGCACTCCTTGCGGTCGGCGGCCATGTTCATCGCGTACGAGATGAGTTCGGTGGCCGACTCGGCGCCGACCTCCTCGGTGATGGCGTACTCGGGATCGTCGTAGGCGATCATCTTGTTCGACCAGTCGAAGATCTTGGCCCGGTCGTCCTGCGGTATGCCGATGAGTTCGGCGATGGCCTGGAGGGGCAGTTCGCAGGCGACCTCGGTGACGAAGTCGAAGGGGCCCGAACGGTCACGGGCGTTCGCGGCGATGTTCCGGGCCCGGTCACGCAGCCGCTCCTCCAGCGCCCGGATGGCGCGCGGAGTGAAGACGCGCTGGACGATCTGGCGGACGCGGGTGTGCTCGGGCGGGTCCATGTTGAGCAGGATCAGCCGCTGGGCGTCTATCGCGTCCCGCTCGATGTGCTCGTTGAAGCGGATGATCGCGGTGTTGAGGGAGGACGAGAACAACTCCGGGTGCGTCGACACATATCTGACGTCCGCGTGCCGGGTCACCGCCCAGTAGCCCTCGTCCTGGAAGCCGGCCACATTGGCCGACTGCGGGATCCAGCGGACCGGTTCGGCGCGGCGCAGCTCGGCGAACTCCGGGAGGGGCACGCGGTGGTGCAGTACATCGGGATCGGTGAAGTCGAACCCGTCGGGAAGCGCGGGACAGGGCGGCATGGGCAGCTCCTGACGGTTCATCAGCTAGGAGGGATCGCGGTGACGGTAGTAACGGGTTCTACAACTCGCAATAGGCATGGACTCCCCAATTGCCCGCACGACCCTTGCGGTAAGCGAGTGTCCATCAGCACACTGCACACAGAACTAGAACACGTACCAGTTCCGCAGCGCCCGGAGAGGATCCGCACCCATGGCTGCCGAACCCGTGATCGTCGAAGCCGTACGCACCCCGATCGGCAAGCGCGGCGGCGCGCTCGCCAACCTCCACCCCGCCTATCTCCTGGGCGAGACCTACCGCGAACTCCTGGGTCGCACCGGCATCCCCGCCGACTGTGTCGAACAGATCGTCGGCGGCACGGTGACCCACGCCGGCGAACAGTCCATGAACCCCGCGCGCACGGCCTGGCTGACCATGGGCCTGCCCTACGAGACGGCGGCGACGACCGTCGACTGCCAGTGCGGTTCCTCGCAGCAGGCCTCGCACATGACGGCCAACATGATCGCGGCGGGCGTCATCGACGTCGGGATCAGCTGTGGCGTCGAGGCGATGTCCCGGGTGCCGCTGGGGTCGGGCTCCAAGCACGGGCCCGGCAAACCGTTCCCCGACGAGTGGAACGTCGACCTGCCCAACCAGTTCGAGGCGGCGGAGCGGATCGCCCGTCTCCGCGGGCTGACCCGGGAGAACGTCGACTCGCTCGGACTGCTCTCCCAGGAACGGGCCGCCGCCGCGTGGGCGGAGGAGCGGTTCAAGAGGGAAACGTTCGCCGTCCAGGTCCCGACGACGGAGGACGAGCAGCGCGCCGGGCAGGGCATGTGGCGCCTCGTGGACAAGGACGAGGGCTTGCGTGACACGTCCATGGAGGCGCTGGCCCGGTTGAAGCCGGTCATGCCGACGGCCGTCCACACCGCCGGAAACTCCTCACAGATCAGCGACGGCTCGGCGGCGATCATGTGGGCGTCGAAACGGATGGCTCGCGCCCTGAAGCTGCGGCCCCGGGCACGCATCGTGGCCCAGGCGCTGGTCGGTTCCGACCCGCACTTCCACCTCGACGGCCCGATCGACGCGACCAAGGCGGTGCTGGGCAAGGCCGGGATGTCGTTGAAGGACATCGACCTCGTGGAGATCAACGAGGCCTTCGCGTCGGTCGTGTTGAGCTGGGCGCAGGTCTTCGAGCAGGACCTGGCGAAGGTGAATGTGAACGGCGGCGGAATCGCACTCGGGCACCCGGTGGGGGCCACCGGGGCTCGGCTGATCACGACGGCGCTTCATGAACTGGAGCGGGTGGACAAGGAGTTCGCACTGGTGACGATGTGTGCGGGTGGTGGGCTGGCCACCGGCACGATCATTCAGCGGCTGTAGTCCAGGCGAGGAACGCGGTGAAGGTGGCGGGCTCGATGGTGAGGATCGGGCCCGCCGGGTTTTTGGAGTCGCGGATGGCGACAGCGGTGGTCATTCCGGCGATTTCGATGCAGTCGCCGCCCTGGTCACCGCTGTAAGTGGACTTACGCCACTGGATCCCCGTCAGAATCCCGGTGCTCTCCATAACGCTCCTCCATCACACGCCGGATCAACTCCGCCGAGTCCTTGAGGGAGAGGGCGGCGGCCTGGAGATGATCGTATCGGAGCGAGCAATCCTTGACGCTGTCCGGGTTGGCGGTGGGATGCCCGCTGCCGTACCCCTCGGTGTAGACGATGGTGGGATCGCTAGGGAAGCGGTAGACGTTGAATGAGCCCTGCAAACCCGCGTGCGCTCCGGCCGAAAACGGCAACACCTGGATGTTGACCCTCGGGTTGTGCTCGAAGGACAACAAGTGGGCCAATTGCTCGCGCATGATTGCCGGACCGCCCACTTCCTGGTGGAGCGCCGCCTCACCCAGGATCATCCAGAAGACCGGCGGCTCGCCCTTCTCGAAGATGCGCTGACGGGACAGCCGTACCTCGGTGCGGTCGTCGAGGTCGGTGTCATCCAGCACGCCGAGTACGGCACGCGCGTACTCCTTGGTCTGTAGAAGTCCATGCACAACCTGCGACTGGAAGGTACAGATCTCCGTCGCCCGCGCCTCCAACTCCGCCACCTGCTGAAACCAGGCCGGAAGTTGACTACGCATCACCAGCTCATGCAGCCGGGACAACGCCCCGCCCGTCCCCAGCGCCGCATCCACCCGCTCACTGAAGGGCAGCGTCGGCAACTTGCGGGCCGTTTCGATCTGGCCGACCAGTGAGCCGGTGCAGTACACGATGCTTCCGAGCTGCTTCTGCGTCAGTCCCGCCGCCTCTCTGTACCGGCGTAGCTCGAAGCCGTAGTAGTCCAGCGGCGAGGCGCCCGGGTCGAGGGTGTTGATCTGGGTCACGCAGCGGCCCCTCTCTTGCAACTCGGCCCACTTCGGGACCTGTTGTGTCCGTTCGGTAGCCCAGAGTAGTTGCGCGAGGTCACGCTCGTACCGTGAACGGATACATTCCCCCCGCCTACCAGGCCCCCCGGCGTCCGCAGTACCGACTCCGACTCACCGTCAGCGAGCACTCCGCCCGGCATATCCGGGCCATCGCGCGCTCGCTGCTCGGTGAGTGGGAGATGGGCGAGCTGACCGACGCCGTGGAGCTGGGTGTGACCGAGCTGGTTTCCAATGTCGTACGGCATGTGCCCGACCGGCGTTGTGAGGTCCTGATCCTGCGGCAGATGGCGGGAGTGCGGGTGGAGGTGACGGACGGGGCGGATCAGTTGCCGTCGCCGTCCTGCGACCACCCCCCCGACGCGGAGACGGGGCGCGGCCTTCTGCTCCTGGGCGCGGTGACGGAGAAGTGGGGTGTGGCGCGCTGCGCGGCGGGCGGTAAGACGGTGTGGTTCGAGTGCGGGGCGAGCTGAAGGCGGGTGCGGCGGGAGACGAGGCGGTCCGCTTCCGGGGTGCGCTGGTAGTAGACGCGGTTGCCTTCGCGGGTGCGGTTGAGGAGTCCGACGCGGTACATCCGGGTGAGGTGGTACGACACCGTGGAGGCGCTCATGTGGTGGCGTTCGGCGAGTTCCGTGGTGGTGCGGGAGCTGCCGAGGTCCGCGAGGAGGAGCAGCCGGGCCTGTCCGATGACCTTGCCGAGTGAGTCCGCCCCGTTCGTGTCGTCGGCGGGGAGTTCGCCCTTCGGGCCGGGGCGTACCGGATAGGACAGGTGCGTTCCGTCCTCGCCCCAGGGGTCGTGCCGCAGCTGCCAGGTCCTGACCAGCGGGGAGGGGTGCAGGACGATGCGCCGCGTTTCGATGACGTTGCGCACGGCCGCGTCCTGGATGAGGAGCGTGCCCGACTCGTACGAGAACACGGGGTGCAGGGAGCTGAGCGTCGAGGCCAGTCCGCGTTCGGCCATGGAGGCGGCGCGGTGCCGGATGTCGCCCTCCATGAGCGGGCGCATCGCGTTCCAGCGGGTGGAGACGCAGGATGCCCAGAAGTGGCCCAGCTCGTCGGCCATCCGGCGGGCGAACGCCCGCTCCCCGCCCTCCAGCGCGGTGGTGATCCTGCGCAGTTCGCCATGGTCGGCGCGGTCGCCGCTTCTCGCGGTTCTCAGGAATCTGTTCATCTGGCGGGCGATCAAGTGGCCGGGAGTGTCTGCCACTTGCCGGAGTTCCTCCTCCAGTGAGGTGCGTCCGCCCCCGCCGGCGAACAGGAAACCCGGCACATAGTCACGCCGAGTTCTGCGGAACGCCATCAGCAGGGTGAGGTCGGGGCCTCTCAGGACCTTCGCGAGCGGCGGCTCGGCGAGGCGCCCGGCGCCGACGGCCGTCAGTCCGAAGTCGAGCAGAAATCCCATCTGGGCCAGCGGGGAAACCACGAATCTCGCGTCCATGAGAGCGTCAGAAGCCAGGCGAACCGATATCACCAATCCCCCAGGGTCGTTTACCGGCGCACCTTCGACCAGGTCAGGGATCGACCGGTGCGCGCAGACCACGCATACGGGAACCGGGAAACGGCCCCCGTCGCCGTTCGAACGGATCCTCACACGACCCCGCACGTTCCACCAGCATGATTTGTGGGACAGAATCGCCGAATAACAGACATTCGAGCGTGTTCAAAGGTCCTTAGGTGGGTCTTTAGGTGGTCCTTAGGTGGGTCCTTGGGTTATGGGCAGTTGCCGGGGCGGGCGTAGACCAGGATCTGCGCGCCGTGCACCGTGGTCCGGCGGCAGATCCGGAATTCGGTCCCGAGCACCTCGCGTTTGATCTTTTCCTGGGGGAAGGGGTCGAGCGGCTGGCCCGCGGGGTCGGTCAGTGCGATGACGCGGTCGGCGGCCAGGACGCGGCGCCGGATGGTCTCGGCGGGCAGTTCGGTGCCCTGGAGGGTGTGCGAGGCCGTCGGGGACTCGGCGAGCGCCACGTCGTCCAGGCGGTCGAGGACGGCCGGGCGGGACAGCAGCCACTCCCGGCGCCGGGCGGGCAGGAACAGCACGGCGTCCCCGTCGCGCGCGGAGGCCTCGACGGCTCGGGCGACGGCGACCACATCGTCCTTGCGGCTCTCGGGCGAGCGCACCAGCAGCGACCAGGGCAGCAGCACGGCGACCGCCGTACCGGCCGCCAGACAGGCCGTCAGGACGCGGGTCGGTACGGCGAGACGGTGGCGGTGCCGGATGGCGTGGGCCAGGGCGGCGCCGGTCAGCAGCGCCGGTCCGGTCATCCCGTACAGGACGTAGCGGTCGACGTACCAGGGCTTGGCGAGGGAGACCACCATCAGCAGACCGGTCGGGGCGAGCGCCAACGGGACGGCGAGGGTGGTCAGTTCGGATCGGCGCCGGAGAAGTCGGGCGAGCAGCAGAGTGACGGCGGCCATGGCCAGGAGCTGGAGCCAAGCGCTCAGGCTCGGGCGGCCCAGCCAGCCGAGTTGCCGGTCCGCCTGGCCCGAGCTCACCACCATCAGGGGCAGCAGGGCCAGCCCCACCCCGGCCGCCGCCACGCCCCACCCCCGCCACACCGACTGCGGCACCCGCAGGCGCCACAGCGTCAGGGCGTGGGCCACCAGCGCCAGGGCGGCGAACTCGTGCAGCCAGCAGGAGAGCCCGAGCAGCAAGCCGTACACGGCCCACCAGCGAGGCAGTCCGGGTTCGCGGACCGCGCGCAGGAAGGCGTACGTCGCCCAGGTGACACCCGCGGTGACGAGTGCGTACGACCGTCCCTCCTGCGCGTACTGCTGGGTCACCGGCAGCAGCGCGAAGACCAGCCCGGCCAGGGTGCCGGCGAGCCGTCCCGACAGCCGGGCGCCGATCGCACCGACCCCGGCCGCCGCGCCGGCGGTCGCCAGGACCGAGGGCAGCCGCAGGGCGACGAGGCCGCCGTCCCACAGGGCGAAGACGGTGTGCATGAGGAGGTAGTACAGGCCGTGCACGGCGTCGATATGGCCTAACAGGCCCCACAGTTCGGCGAGCGGGCGGTGGGCGACCTGGTAGGTGACGGACTCGTCGCGCCACATGCTGTCCTGCCGGTCGATCCCCCACAGGCCGAGGGCGAGCGCGGCCATGGCCGGGACGATCAGGTGCAGGCCCCTGGTCCTGGCCCTGGCCCGGTCCTGCCGCGCAACCGTCGTCCGGGGGGCGTCGGCGAGCTCGCGGTCGACTTGCTGAGTGATGGTCTCCTCCTGAGAAGTCGTGTCCTGAGAAGTCGTGCCGGTCTCCCGGCCTCTTGGTCAGCAGTGGTCACCGCGCCGGTACACCTCGATCCGGGCCGTGCCGACGGCCGTTCGGGCGCACCGTGTGAAGTGGTCGCGCAGCGTCGCTTCCTTCGTCTCCTCCCGCGCACCGGTCTCGTGGCGCTCGCGCGCGGGCTCGCGCACCACCACGACTCGTGAGACGAGCAGGAGCCGGTCGGGGATGAGTGAGGGCGGCAACTCGGTGCCGTAGAGGGTGTGCGAGCGTTGCCGCGACTCGGCGAGCGCGAGATCGAGCGCGCCGTAGGAGGCGGGTTCGTGGCCGAGCGTCCAGACGCGGCGGCTGCCGGGGAGGAAGAGCACGCCGTCGCCCGGGGCCACGGTCTCCCGTAAGGCGTGGGATATGGCGGTGACGTCGTCGGTCCGGCTCTGCGGGCCGCGCAGATGGGTCCCGACCGGGCCCAACGCGGCCCCTACGGCCACGGCGGTCGACAGTGCCAGGAGCGTGCGGGCCCGCCCGGACCGCCACAGCGCGTCGAGCGCGGCGCCTGCGAGGAGGGCGAGGCCGGCCTGGGCGTACAGCACATACCGGTCGACGTAGAGCGGCTTGACCGCCGAGGCCAGCAGGAGCAGTGCCGGGGGCAGGGTGAGGAGGGGCAGCGCCGTCGTGTCGAGGCCGGTGCGCGGGTGGGCGGGCAGTGCTCGGCGCCGTAGTGCCACGCAGGCCAGTCCGATGCCCGTCGTCAGCAGGAATCCGGTGACGTCCCCGCCCATGGACACCTCGATCCAGGCGACCTGGCCGGACTGACGCAGGCTCAGCAGCACCAGCGGCGTGACCGTCGCCGCCGCGCAGCCGCCGGCCACCGCCCACGCCACCACGGCCGCCCGGCCCGGGCGCGCGGCGAGCAGGGCGACGCCGTGCGCGACGAGCGCCAGCAGCGCGAACTCGTGCAACAGTCCGGCCGACGCGACCAGTACGGCGTAACCGGCCCACCACGCGCGACGCCGATGCCGGGCGGTGCACGCCCGTAGCAACACCCACGTCTGAGCCACGACCAGCGCGGTCACCAAGGCGTACGACCGGCCCTCCTGCGCATAACGCTGCACCGCCGGAAGCAGGGCGAACACGACACCCGCGGCCAGTCCGGCACGCGGCCCGGCGAGTCTGCGTCCCAGCGCGGCGACCCCGGCCGTCGCCGCGGCCATGGCGAGGACGGAAGGCAGCCGCAGCGCGACCAGACCGCCTTCCCAGAGGCGGAACAGGCCGTGCATGAGCAGGTAGTACAGGCCGTGCACGGCGTCGGCGTGACCGAGCGTCGCCCACAGCTCGGGCAGCTCGCGGTGGGCCATGTCGTAGGTCACGGCCTCGTCCTGCCAGAGGGAACCTTGGCGGCGGATGCCCCATAGGCCGGTCATGAGGGTGAGGAGTGGGGGCAGCCATACGGATGTGTGGTGGGCCGGGGTGGGTTGGGGTGGGGCTGGGGTTGGGGTCCGGCGGGCGGGTCGGTGGTCGAGGGGCGGGTGCAGCTGTGATGCGGCGATGGCGGACTCGGCTTTCGTCGTCGAGTGGTGGGCTCGGCAGCCGTCGAGTGGTGGGCTCCGCAGCCGTCGTGCGTTGGGCTCCGCAACCGACCTCACCAGCGCGCGCATTGATAGGCAGTCCCCTGATGGATCACCTATCAATTCGGTGACCGGCTAGCGTGACGTGCGGGTCCGTGGGCCGGGGCCCATCGACGAAGGAGTGAGCGCGTGGGACGCCGTGAGAGAGAGTTGGACCCCGACGAGGGGCCGGTCCAGCACCTCGCGCACGAGCTGCGTCGGCTGCGCGAGAAGGCGGGCAGTCCGTCGTACCGGGAACTGGCCCGCCGCGCCGGCTACTCCGCGCCGACCCTCTCCGAGGCGGCGGCGGGCAGGCGGCTCCCCTCCCTCCAGGTGACCCTCGCCTACGCCCGCGCGTGCGGCGCGGACCAGGCCGAGTGGGAGACGCGCTGGCGTGCCGTATCGGCCGGGGCCGAGCAGGAGGCGGCGGCCACCGCCGACGACACCGCTCCGGCGCCCTACCGCGGTCTGACCCGGTACGGCGCCGACGACCGGGACCTGTTCTTCGGCCGGGACCCGGAGATAGAGCGGCTGTTACGGCTGACGGCCGAGCACCGTTTCGCGGCCCTGGTCGGCGCCTCGGGCAGCGGGAAGTCGTCGTTGCTGCGGGCGGGGTTGGTGCCGGCGCTGCGGGAGGGCGACGGCATCACAGGCCTCCGCCCCGCCGCCGTACGGATCTGCACGCCGGGGCCCGATCCGGTGCGCGACCGGCGTGCCCTGCTGGCTCCGGTCGAGGGGGTGGAGGGGGACACGGTGGTGCTGGTCGATCAGTTCGAGGAGCTGTTCACGCTGTGTCAGGAACCGGCGCGGCGTCGGGAGTTCATCGAGATGCTGCTGACGGCGCGCGCCGCGGACAGCCGGCTGCGCGTTCTCATCGCCGTACGGGCCGACTTCTTCGGGCACTGCGCCGACCACCAGGGGCTCGCGGAGGCCGTCAACGACGCGCATCTGTTGGTCTCCGGCATGTCCGTGGAGCGGTTGCGCGAGGCGATCGTGCGGCCCGCGGGCGCGGCGGGGCTGCTCGTGGAACGGGCGGTGACGGAGCGCATCCTCGCCGAGGTCGCGGACGAGCCAGGCGGACTGCCGCTGATGTCGCACACGCTGCTGGAGCTGTGGCGGCGGCGCAAGGGCAAGCGTCTGACGCTCGCCGCGTACGAGACGATCGGCGGGGTGCGGGGTGCCGTCGCGCACACCGCGGAGGAGGTCTTCGAGCGACTGGAGCCCGCGGAGGCGGCGTCGGCCCGTGCCACACTGCTGCGGCTGATCTCGCCCGGTGAGGGAGGCCCGGACACCCGGCGGCCCGTCCCCCGTGCCGAACTCCAGGCCACGGGTGCCGCGGCCCTGGTGCTGGAGCGGCTGGTCGCGGCCCGGCTGGTGACGGCCGACGGGGACAGCGTGGAACTGGCGCACGAGGCGCTGATCACCGCCTGGCCCCGGCTGCGCCAGTGGGTCGAGGACGAGCGGGAACGGCTGCGGCTGCACCGGCGGCTGACCGAGGCGGCGAAGGTGTGGGAGGGGCTGGACCGGGACGCGGGGGCGTTGTACCGGGGGACGCTGCTGCGGGCCGCGCGGGCGGAGTTCATGACGGACAGCGGTACTCCGGCGCCCGAACTCAACGCGGTCGAGGCGGCCTTCCTCGCGGCGAGCGTGGCGGAGGACGAGCGGGCACTGCGCGAGGCGGCACGCTCGGCCCGGCGCGTGGAGGTGCTGATGACGCTGCTGGTCGTGGTGGTCATGAGCGCCCTGACCTCATGGGTGGTGTGGTTCTTCACCCGCGAGCACCCCTGACGGACCCACAACCCTCTATCGGCCGCGTTTTTCGGCCAACCAATAAACGGAGGGGACCCATCCGTCATTCGAAACCACTCTAAACACTCACGTGACCCATCCCGTCTTCTTCATTCGAATCCGGCTGCCGCAATTTCACGCCATTCCATATCCGGCCAATGCGTCGATGATTCATTGACGAGATCATGCCGGCCGGGTTGGAATTACTCGCGTCGGAACGCTCCACCCCCCGAATTGGAGAGAAGGACGAAATGCGACGCAGAATTACTGCCGCCATTGGCTCCGTCATGCTCATGGGTGCGGCTTCGGTCGGTCTCGCCCAGTCGGCGACCGCCGCCGAGGTCGGAACTCAGGCCACCTACTTCTGGCTCTTCCAGCACGACAGCTACGGCGGCAGCAGCAAGAACTTCTCGGGCGACGACCGCGACCTGAGCAACACGTTCTGGAACGGCACGTCGAGCAAGGTCGACAACGGTGCCAGCTCGATGAAGAACCAGACCGGCCGCGATGTGGCCCTCTACCAGAACGTCGGCTGCTCCGGCGACAACTACTTCGCTCGGGCGAACTCCGTCGACGCCGACTTCAGCAACAACGAGTTCGACAACAAGGCCTCCTGCGTCGACTTCCGGTAATCCCCTCGAAGGCGGTGCCGGTGCGCAACGGCACCGCCTTTCCCCTGCTCGAAGCCCTTGCTCGAAGCCGCTCGCCGGACGACGAAAGGCCCCCGCGTGACCCCGCATCGCGCCGCATCCCCGAGGCTCCTGGCGGCGGCCCTCATGGCGCTGCTCCTCACGACGGGATGCTCGACCGGTGAATCGACCGACGCCGGCCCCACCGCACCAAAACAAACCGCACCGAAACCGACCGCCGAGGTACTGGGCCTCGTCCTGCCCTTCGACGCGTACGAGATCTCCCACCAGGAGTCCTTCACCGTGGCGAAAGCACGCGACCTGCTGATGCGGAACTGTATGCGCCGACGCGGCCACGAATGGAAAACCCTCGACTATCCCGCACATGTCGACGATCTGCGGAACCGCCGCCGATACGGGGTCATAGAAATCGAAGTGGCCCGGAATTTCGGCTATCACGCGACCCCGGAAATCCTGTCCGCCGCGGACGATGTCACGGACCGCCGCAAAGAGCGCGACGAACACCTCGGATCCGACGCCGTTCGCGCCGCCTACGACGAGAAGAACGGATGCGGATACCAGGCGAACGACTTCCTGGAACGTGACGGCGGGAGCGCCGATTACGACCGCTTCAACGAGTTGAGCTCGAAGCTGCTGACCGAGGCCAAGAAGCAGCCGGAGGTGGTCGGGACACTGCGCGACTGGCAGTCCTGCATGCGGAAGAAGGGGTTCACCTACCGCACGCCCGACGACGCCATCGCCGATCGCCGTTGGTGGACCGAGAAGTCGGACACCGGGAAGTCGGACACCGGGAAGTCAGAGATCGCCACGGCCGTCGCGGATGTCCAGTGCAAGGAGCAAACCAGCCTGGTCAAGACGCTGTACACCGCCGAGTCCCGCCTTCAGCGGCAGGCCGTGGCCCGGGAGCGCTCCTACTTCGACGGGCTCGCCGCCGCGAAGGCCAGGAACCTCAGGAACGCGCGCGACGTCATTGACGGCCGCTGACGGCGGCGACGTCCGTCGAGGCCGCGTCCCGGCCGGATTGCGCCGTCCCCGCGCCCGTGCGGGCCCGCGGCCCCTGGAACAGATACGTCACCGCGAAGCCGGCGCCCACCACGACTGCACCGCCGACCGCGTCCAGCACCCAGTGGTTGCCGGTGACGACGATCGCGGTGAGCGTGAACAGGGGATGCAGCAGCCCGAGCCCCTTCATCCACCACCTGGGCGCGAGGATCAGGATGACCAGACCGCACCACAGGGACCAGCCGAAGTGCAGGGACGGCATCGCCGCGTACTGGTTGGTGAGCGCGGTGAGAGTGCCGTAGTCCGGCTGGGTGAAGTCCTGCGGGCCGTTGACCGTGTCGATGATGCCGAGGCCGGGCATCAGACGGGGCGGCGCGAGCGGATAGAGCCAGAAGCCGACCAGCGCGAAGATCGTGGCGAGGCCGATCGCGGTGCGGGCCCAGCGGTAGTCGACGGGCCGGCGCCAGTACAGGACGGCGAGTACGGCGAGCGGGACGCCGAAGTGGAACGACTCGTAGTAGAAGTCGAAGAAGTGCCGGAGCCAGTCGACCCCCACCACGGCATGGTTGGCCCAGTGCTCGATGTCGATGTGCAGGGCCCGCTCGACGGAATGGATGTCCCAGGCGTTGTCCTCGGCGGCGCCCCGCCCGGCCGCGCTCGACTCACCGGCCGCGGCCAGCCGGATCTGGGCGTACAGGTAGTAGGTGACCCGGATCAGCAGCAGCTCGAAGAACAGGTTCGGGCGGCTGATCACCCGGCGCAGGAACGGCACCAGCGGGATGTGCCTGAAGCGGGCCGGTACCCGGTCCGCGTACCGGGTCGGGACCGGTGTCTGCCAGTAGGGCGAGGCTCGCGACAGGAACGGCACCACGGCGGCCGTGGCGATCGCGGCCAGCAGGACGAGGTCGGCGCGCAGGGGGTGCAGGAACACCTTGTCCGGCACCATCATCTTCGCGGGCAGCGTCATGACCAGGACGATCGCGACCGGCCACACATACCGGTCGGAGGCTCGCCGCCCCACCTGCCCGACCACCGCGAGCAGCACCCACAGCAGCTGGTGCTGCCAGGCGGTCGGCGAGACGACTATCGCGGCACAGCCGGTGATCGCCACGGCCAGCAGCAGCTGACCGTCACGGGCGTACCGCACGGCACGGCGCACCGCGAGCACGGCGACGGCGGCACCGAGCGCGAGGAAGAGGGCGATCTCCAGCGGTCCGGTCAGCCCGAGCCTGAGCAGGGCGCCGTGCAGGGACTGGTTGGCGAGGTCGTCGGCCCGTCCGCCGAGTCCGACGCCGGCCAGGTGGTGCACCCAGTAGGTGTACGAGTCACGCGGCATCGCCACCCAGGCGGCCACCGTGCACGCGGCGAACGTGGCACCCGTGGCGAGGGTGGCCCGGCGGCGCCCGGTGAACCACAACAACGGCGTGAACAGCAGCAGCGTCGGCTGGAGCGCGGCCGCGAGCCCGATGAACACCCCGCTGACCCGCTCCCCGCGCACCGCGAAGCAGCCGAGCAGGACCAGCAGCACCGGCATGATGCTGGTCTGGCCGAGGTAGAGGGTGTTGCGCACCGGCAGCGACAGCATGAGCAGGCTGATCGCGACGGGCGCGGCGAGCAGCGAGGTCCGTCTGCTCACCGGCTGCGGCAGGGCACGGGCTGCGACCAGGCCCAGGGTGACGACGAGCAGGAGGGTGCCGAAGGTCCAGCCCCAGCCGAGGGCCTGCTCGGCGGCGCGGGTCAGCGGTTTGAGGACGAGCCCGCCGAACGGGGTGCCGGTGAACTGCGTCGAGTCGTACAGCGAACCCTTCACATGCAGGACGCCGTCAGGACCGACCCAGGTCTCCAGATCCGTCAGCCGCTCCCCGCGCGGCGTACCGAGGACGACGGCCACCTCACGTACGGCGAGGATCGCGACGACCAGCCACAGGCCGAGCCGCGCCACCCGCACCCGTGCCTGGACCGCGCCGACGGCCGTCGCTCCGAGCGCGTGCGCCGATCGCCCACCGTGTCCCGCGTTCACCACACCAGTCGGCCTCCCGCCCCGGTCGTCCCGCGCGTCCCGTGGTCCTACGTCCTCACGAGCCCGGCGGGCCCGCACCGCCCCTCCCGGAAGGACGCAGGAAACCCCCGCTCCACCTGACGTCCGCACTCCTTTTGCCCCCGTTGACGATAGTCGCGGGTCGGCCCGGCCGCCTCCGCTGGACGCGGGATGGATCACATCGCGCGGCCCGGCCCACGGAACCGGACCATCCGCCGTACCGTCAGATGCCCTGGCGTCGGCATGGTCAAGAGGGCTCGCGGGATGGCGGATCTACAGCGCGGGGGCACTCGGAGACGGGCACTCACCGTGATCGCGGCGCTGCTCGCGCTCCAGCTGGGCCAGCTCGTGGCGCCCGCGTGGGCGTGCGGCTGCGGCGCCATGGTGCCCGGCGACGACCGGCGGGTGTCCGTGGGTCGCGAGGAGTCCGTCGTGCGCTGGGACGGCGAGCGGGAACAGATAGTGATGCGCCTGACGGTCGGGGGCGACGCCGAACGCGCCGCATGGATCATGCCGGTGCCGGGACGCGCGACGGTACGCCTCGCCGACCCCGCCCTCTTCGACGAACTGCACGCCGCCACCGCCCCCGTGCACCGCACCCGCCACCACTTCTGGCCTCAGGACGGCGACTGGCCCCTGGTCACCGGCGACGACATGGCGGGCGCCCCGCCCGCACCCCGCGCCGGCCCACCCGTGACCGTCGTCGGCCGTCAGCGCCTGGGCCCCTTCGACGTGGCCCGCCTGACGGCCACCGACCCACGAGCCCTGGACACCTGGCTGGACGACAACGACTTCCCCCTGCCACCACGCCTGACGGGCGCGTTGAAGCCGTACGTCAAAAAGGGCTGGGAGTACGTGGCGGTGAAACTGACCCCCGACACCGCCAACCCCACAGCCACCCCCGCCACCCCCCTCACCGGCACCCTGGACCCCCTCCACCTCACCTTCCGAACCGACGAGCCGGTGTACCCGATGCGTCTGTCCCGCCTGGCCGACTCCCCGCAGTCCCTGGGCCTGTACGTCCTCGCCGCACACCGCATGGAACCGGCCTCTCCCATAGGCGGCGAACGCCCCCGGGTCACCTACGCCGGCCGGGTGCGGACGAGCACCGGCCCGCTCGCGGAACTGTCGGCGGGCACACCGTTCCTGACGGCGATCGGCCAGGAGTTCCCGTATCCCGGGCGCATCTCCGGCGACCATGTGCTGCGCCGAGCGGAGTCCGACGACACCTTCCGCCAGGTGATCCACGAGGACCGGCTGAGCACGGTGGCCGGCATCCCGGCCTGGCTGCTGACGGTGACCGCCGCACTCGCCGCGGCGGTGGCGGCACCGGTCGTACTGGCGGTGCGCCGCGGTCGGCGCACAGTGGCCGAATCCCCGGGCATGTAATTCCCGGCGGGGAACACGGCACGCGACTATATTCGGTTCGTTAGCACCTCTAACTAAACCCTATTTCTCACCGACCCGACGGAAGGCAAGGCGATGAGCGAGTCGCAGGTCTGGGACGACGTCGACGAGTACTTCTCCGCCCATCTCGCCCCCGAGGACGACACCCTCCGGGCGGCCCTGCGCGACAGCGACGCGGCGGACCTCCCGCAGATCAACGTCACGGCGAGCCAGGGCAAGCTGCTGCAACTCCTCGCCCAGCTCCAGGGCGCCCGCAACATCCTGGAGATCGGCACCCTGGGCGGCTACAGCACCATCTGGATGGCCCGCGCGCTGCCCGCCGACGGCCGCCTGATCTCCCTGGAGTACAGCGCGAAATACGCCGAGGTGGCCACGCGCAACATCGCGCGCGCCGGCCTGGACGCGATCGTCGAGGTACGGGTGGGCCCGGCCCTGGAGTCGCTGCCCAAGCTGGCCGACGAGAATCCGGCCCCCTTCGACCTGGTCTTCATCGACGCCGACAAGGCCAACAACCCGCACTACATCGAGTGGGCGCTACGACTGACCAGCACGGGCAGCCTGATCATCCTGGACAACGTGGTGCGCGACGGCAGGGTCGTCGACGCCGAGAGCGACGCCCCGGACGTACGGGGCACTCGTGCCGCGATCGAACTGATCGGCAGCCACCCGAGGCTGAGCGGCACCGCGGTCCAGACGGTCGGCGGCAAGGGCTACGACGGCTTCGCGCTGGCGCGTGTGCTGGCGTAGCCCTCCACGTCTCAACTCTCGTGATAGAAGCCGACGTTGACGCTGCGCGGCGCCGTACGGTCATGGACGACGATCTCGCCGCTGCCGCCCCTCGGCAGCGGCACGGTCCCGCCGTAGCCGATCGGCTGGGCATAGTCCCCCACGGTCAACCGCACCTCGGAGGACGGGTCGTCCTGCGAGCCGCGCAGCCAGGTCACCTGCCAGCTGCCGTCGGGCCCGCACAGGAACTCCAGGTGGACCCTGGACACGAACAGCCAGTCGTCCGGCGTCGCCAGCCGGCACACCGTCTTGTCGCGGCCCACCCGCAGCACGGCACCCGCCTCGCTGGGTGCGTCGGCCATGAGCATGCCGGCCGTGGCACCCTCGTCCGCCGCGGACACGGCGGCCATGGTGAGTTCGAGCACGTGCGCCCCTCCCGAAAACGTCCTTGTACAGCAGCCGTTTTGGCCACCGACGCCGCATGATAAATCGCCCGGCACCGCCGCGTCCGGCACAATGAACTCATGACCGAGCGAAAGCCCCCCGGCGTCCCGTTCGAGTCCTGGGTCGACAAGCAGATCCATGACGCCCAGGCGCGCGGCGACTTCGACACATTGCCCGGCACCGGCGAACCACTGCCGAACGACCTGGAAGCGCCGTACGACGAACTGTGGTGGGTCAAACGCAAGATGGCCCGCGAGGGCCTGTCGTCCCTGCCCCCGGCCCTGGCCCTGCGCAAGGAGGCGGAGGACGCGCTGACGGCGGCCCACGCGGCACCCTCCGAGCGTGCGGTCCGAAAGATCATCACGGACGTCAACGCCAAGATCCGCGACATGCTCCTCAAACCCCCACCGGGCCCTCCGCTCGGCCGCAAGCCGTACGACGTGGAAGAGGTCGTACGGCAGTGGCGCGAGCGGCACCGGACGGACGCATAAAAAAACCTCTCCCCGACGTGTCGATTCGCCGGCACCCCGATCGACGACATGGTGAAGGACATCGATCCGCACACCCGCCACGAGGAGAGAATCGCCATGTCACTAGCCCGGGTCCACAACTTCTCCATCTCGCTCGACGGCTTCGGCACCGGTGAGGGCCAGAGCCGGGAGACACCGTTCGGCCACGCCGGTGAACGGCTGCACCCGTGGATGTTCGCCACCCGCTGGTGGCACGAGAACACCGGCCAGCCCGGCGGATCGAGCGGCCTGGACGACGCCTTCGCCCGCCGCTTCCTCCCCAACATCGGCGCCGAGATCATGGGCGCCGGCAAGTTCGGCTACCCCGGCTGGCACGAGAACCCGGACTGGAAGGGCTGGTGGGGCCCCAACCCGCCCTTCCACACCCCGACCTTCGTCCTCACCCATCACCCGCGCCCGTCCATCGAGATGGAGGGCGGCACAACCTTCCACTTCCTCGACGCCACCCCCGCCGAGGCCCTCGCGACGGCCCGCAAGGCCGCGGGCGACCTCGACGTACGCATCGGCGGCGGAGTCTCCGTACTCCGCGACTTCCTCACCGCCCGCCTCATCGACCACATGCACATCACGGTCACCCCCATCCTCCTGGGCCGAGGCGAACGCCTCTGGGACGGCCTGGAGGACCTGGACCAGGACTACGAGATCGAGACGGTGTCCTCACCCAGCGGAGTAACGCACCTGACGTTCACCCGTCGTTGATCGCCTGCGGGAGCGTGGGGGCTGGTCGCGCAGTTCCCCGCGCCCCCGTGGGAACGCACCGGCACCCGCGTACCCGCCCCACGACGAACCACAAGGCGCTACGCGAACCCCCACTCACACAAGCGGGCCGCCGCAGGCACCCGGCTCAACCGCCGGAGGCACGCGGCTGCTCGCCAGACGAGCCACACAACTCCTCATTCAGCTCCTTCACCAGCTGAACAAGATCAGTAGGCCGCCCCGCCCCCCACCAGTCCCCCAACAACTCCGCCAACGACTCCTCCCGAACCCGAGCCAGCCGATCCGCGACCTCCCGCCCCTCCGCGCTCAACACCAGCTCCAGCCCCTCCCGCACAGCCAGCCCCCGCTCCTCCACCTGCCGCGCGGCATCGAGAATCACCGGCAGCGGCACAGAACTCCGCTCGGCGAGCACCCCCGGCTCCACCCACCCGTACTTCTTGATCCGCAGCAGCAGCCAACTCGCCGCGGGCAGCAGGTCGTACCCGGCCCGCTCGGTGATCGTCCGATACACCTCCCGCCGCCCTTCCCGCGTGCCGAGCACGGACAGCGCCCGGCACACCTCGTCGTAAGAGGACCGCTCCACAGGGTTGCTGGCCAGCGTCTCGGTGACGTCGGGCGCGGTGACGGACCCCCGCAGCTTGTCCTCCCGAAGGAACCACGCCAGCACGAACCCGACGACAGCGACAGGCGCGGCGTACAGGAACACGTCGGTGATCGCCGACGCGTACGCCTGCAACGCGGCCGGCCGCAACGCATCCGGCAACTCGGCGATCCCCCGGGGATCCCCCTCCAGCCCCTCCAGCGACACCCCCTCCGGCAGCCGCACCCCCGCGAACGCGTCCCCCAGCTTCCCGTCCAGCCGCCCCGCGAAGATCGTCCCGAAGATCGCGACGCCGAACGACGCCCCGATCGACCGGAAGAAGGTCGCCCCGGAGGTGGCGACGCCGAGATCCTGGTACGACACGGCGTTCTGCACGATCAGCACGAGCACCTGCATGACCAGCCCGAGCCCCACCCCGAAGACGAAGAAGTAGACGCTCATCGCCCAGGTGGAACTGTCGACTTCCAGCTGATGGAGCAACAGCAGCCCCACCACGGTGACCCCGGTCCCGGCGATGGGGAACACCTTCCACCGCCCGGTACGGCTGACGATCTGCCCGGACAAGGTCGACGCCAGCAGCATCCCGACGACCATCGGCAGCATGTGCACACCGGACATCGTCGGACTGACGCCCTGCACGATCTGGAGGAACGTCGGCAGATAGGTCATCGCGCCGAACATGGCGAACCCGACGATGAAGCTGATGACGGCGGACAGCGTGAAAGTCCGCACCTGGAACAGCTTCAGCGGCAGTACGGGTTCGGCGGCGCTCCGCTCCACGGACACGAACGCGGCGGCGAGCAGGAGCCCGAGGAGCGCCAGCCCGACGATCTGCACCGACCCCCACTCCCAGGTCGTCCCCCCGAGCGAGGCCACCAGCACCAGGCAGGTGGCGACGGAGGCGATGAGGAACGTCCCGAGATAGTCGATGACATGCCGGGTCGCCTTGTGCGGAATCCGCAGCACACCGGCGATGACGGTGAGCGCGACGACGCCGACCGGCAGATTGACGTAGAACACCCACCGCCAGCTCAGATGCTCGGTGAAGACGCCTCCCAGCAGCGGCCCGAGCACACTGCTCGCCCCGAACACGGCACCGAACAGCCCCTGGTACCGCCCCCGCTCCCGCGGCGGCACGATGTCGCCCACGATCGCCATGGACAACACCATCAGCCCGCCGCCGCCCACGCCCTGAACGGCCCGGAAGGCGATGAGCTGAGCCATGTCCTGCGCCATGCCGCACAGGGCGGATCCGACGAGGAAGATCACGATCGCGATCTGGAAGAGCCGCTTTCGCCCGTACTGGTCACCGAGCTTGCCCCACAGCGGAGTAGCGGCCGTGGACGCCAGCAGATACGCCGTCACGACCCAGGACAGATGCTCCAGGCCTCCGAGGTCGCTGACGATGGTCGGCAGCGCGGTGGACACGATGGTCTGGTCGAGCGCGGCGAGCAGCATCCCGAGCAGCAGCGCGCCGATGGAGACGAGGACGTTGCCGGCCACGTTCTCGGGCCCCTCGATCCGCCGCTCGGGGGGCTGCGCGTCACGCTCCCGAAGATCTCGTTGCACCCCTCCATCGTGATCGCTATGCCCGGTTATGGCCTGTCGAGTCCCTTTGGAATCACTCCTTCCGGGGGCTTGCGGAGATGACGTAAAGAGCGTCTGCATAATCTGGGGAGTTCGCGAGGGGAGGGACGAACACGTGACGGAGCCAAGGCATACGGAGGGCTGCCCGGAGTGCGGTGCGCCGAGGGCGACCGACAACACCCCGTCGTGCGGCTGCGGCGAGCGTGTGTCCGAGGCCCTGCGAGACGCCCGTACGGCGGAGGCGGCCGCGGCGGAGGACTTCGACCCGCTCCGGATACGGCCATACGTGGAACTGGAGGGCAACAACCCCGCGGAAACGATGCGGCTGCGCCCGATACCAGCACCGGAACAACCCACGCCACACGACCTGAGCCTGTTCGAGCCGACCTCGACACCACACGCCGCACCCGAGGACAGGGACGACACCCGCACCCGCCCCGCCCGACACCGCCGCACGGTCCTGCTCGGCGCAGCCGGCGCCCTCGTGGCCGTAGTCGCGGCGGCGGGCCTGGCGAGCGGCATGTTCACCTACGAGGCCCCGGCGAGGAAGACGGCCCTGCCGGAGGACGTACGGGCGAGCGTCCCGGCACCGTCGACCAGCGAGGCAACGGCGGAGCCGTCCGCCCCGACCACGGAGCCGGCGTCGCCGTCCCCCTCCCAGTCCCCCGCGGAGAGTCCGACCCCCTCACCGTCCCCGTCCTCGTCCCGCATCACGGCCTCCCCGACGCCGTCCCCCACCACCGAGCCGACGACCTCCCCCTCACCGAGCAAGTCGGACGACTCCGCCGAGGACTCCTCCTCCGCCGCACGCGAACCGGCCCCGCCGACGCTCCAACGGGGCGACCGGGGCCCCGAGGTCACCGAACTCGAACTCCGCCTCACCCAACTCGGCCTGTACACCCGGCAGGCGAGGGGCAACTACAACGAGGGCGTCGAGGACGCGGTGGCCCGGTATCAGTGGGCGCGGGGGATCCAGCGGGAGGAGTACGGGGTGTACGACCTGGAGACGAGGCAGAAGCTGGAGTCGGAGACGTCGGAGCCGTGACCGGGCGCGCGGCTCGCGTCACGCCCCGGCGGCTTCGTCCTCCGCGAGGAGTGCGTGCACATGTCGCAGGACGTCGAGTTGGGCCTCGTTGTAGAACTCGACCAGTGCCTGCGCGACGACCGATCGGGTGACCGCTCCTCCCCGGCGGGACGAGGCCGCCAGGTCGCCCAGGAACGGGTGGCCCTCCTGCTGTCTGCGGACTTCGGGCAGAAGGCGTCGCGCGAGCTGCCGCCGCACCTGCTCGGGCGCGTCCGCGGGGAGGGCCTCGAACTGCGCGGCGACATCACTGCGCGGCTCCGACAACTGCTCCTGGATCGCGGACATCGCCGAGGGAGTGAGGATGCTGGAGTACGCCAGCAGGAGGGCTCGCTGCGCCTCCGGCAGGTCGTCCAGGCCGTCGGCGAGTGTCTCGAATTCCGCCGGGAGATCGATCGAGGCCCGGTTCTCCAGGATCGCCGCCAGTTCCCGTCGCATCCGCTGCTGGCGTTCGATGCTCGCCGCGAGTTCCGCGTCCAGGACGCGCAGGACGCGCTCCGCGCTGTCGTCGGCCGCCTCGACGGAGGGGATCGCTGACAGCGGCAGGCCGAGGTCGACCAGTCTGCGGATGCGCAGCAGGCGGACCAGGTGCTGGACGCCGTACCGCTTGTAGCCGTTGGCCGCTCGCTCCGGCTCGTCCAGCAAGCCGATCTGGTGATAGTGGCGGACGGTCTTCAGTGTCGTACCGGCGAGTTCGGCCAGCTGACTCGTGCTCCACGTCATCGGCGGGCCCCTTCCCGTCTCCCGGAGGCGATCCATTGAAAACCGTGCCCCAGGGGCACGGTCAAGCCTGGTCGGCCGACGGCCACGGGGTTTGACCCGGCCCTTGGGGCACGGTGTGCGATGGGCGCCGACCACAGCCGCGAGACACGTTCGGAGACCAGACATGCAACGACGACGGCAACGCCGACCACGACGCCGAACGCCCCGTACCGGCGGGATCGCGTCCCTGACGGTCGTCCTCGGCCTCGGCGGCTCGCTGCTCGCCGTGCCCGCCCTCGCCGGCGGGGCGCAGGCGTCGCGGGTGGAATGGAAGACCTGCCCCGAGGACGTGGTGGCCGAAGCCGCCCCGACCCGGTTGCGGTGCGGCACCGTGTCCGTGCCGGTGGACTACGCCGACCCCGGGGGCGAGCGGATCGACCTCATGATCTCCCGGCTGGCCAGTACGAACCCGGACAAGCGGCGCGGCGTCCTCATGCTCAATCCGGGCGGCCCCGGCGGGTCGGGCCTCGCGCAGGCGGCGCTGCTGGTGTCCCGGGGCCTGCCCAGCAGTGTCACCGACAGCTACGACATCATCGGGATGGACACCCGAGGCCTCGGGCGCTCGGCACCGGTCCGCTGCGGGATCCCGGCCGACAGCCCCTACATCGGCAACATCCCGCCCTACGCGGTCGACGACGCGGCGGTCACCGCACGCGCGAAGGTCGTCAAGGAGGTGGCCGAGAGGTGCGCGCGCAATGACCGCGACGGCCGGCTGCGCCACATCACCACGGCGAACACCGCCCGCGACCTGGACCGGATCCGGGCCGCGCTCGGCGAGGAGAAGACCAGCTACCTGGGCTATTCCTACGGCACGGCACTGGGCGCCGCCTACGCGTCGATGTTCCCCGAGCGCTCCGACCGGATCGTGCTCGACAGCAACATCGGTGACACCCACCTCGACCGTGACGGCCTGCGCCGCTACGCCCTCGGGATGGAGCAGGCGTTCCCCGCCTTCGCGAAGTGGGCGGCCGCACGGCACGCGAGCTACGGCCTGGGCCGCACTCCGGAGCAGGTCCGCCAGACCTATCTCACCCTCGCCGGGCGGCTCGACCGGACTCCGGCGGCGGGCTTCGACGGCGGCCTGTTCCGCCAGTTCACCTTCGCCTACCTGTACAAGGCGTCGCAGTACCCCAAGCTGGCGCAGCAGTGGCAGGCGCTCGACAGCGGCGCCGGCAGCGCGCCTGCGGCGAACCCCACCGCGAGCTCGGCGCCGTCACCGGCCGACAACGCCCTGTCGGTGTTCCTCGCCGTGACCTGCAACGACGTCAGGTGGCCCAGGGACGTCGACACCTATCGGCGCGGTGTCGCCCAGGACCGCGAGCGCTACCCGCTGTTCGGTGCCGCCACCGCCAACATCACGCCCTGCGCCTTCTGGCCGTACGCCCCGGCCGAGCCGCCGGTCACGATCAGCGACGAGGGACCGCGCAACGTACTGCTCGTGCAGAACCTGCGCGACCCGGCGACACCGCATCAGGGCGGGCGGCTGCTGCGCGAGAAGTTCAAGGACCGGTCCCGGCTGCTCGGCGTCGACGACAGCGGTCACGGCGCCTACGTCCTCGGCGACGACTCCTGCGCGTTGAACACCACCACGCGCTACCTCGTCGAGGGCGCGATGCCCGCGAAGGACACCGTCTGCCGCGCGGGCTGACCGAACGAACGGGCAACGGAAGCGAACAGCATGATCAAGGAGTATCGGCGCCGTCGTGCCGCGCGCCGGGTCAGGCCGGGGGACGGGCGACCGTTGAAGCGTTTCCGCTGGTGGCAGCTGCCTTTCCGGGCACTGTTCCATCTACGGCTGCCGGGCGAGGACGGCGGGCACACGGCCTACGCCGTCGACATCAGGCACTGGCAGAACCATACGTCCGACGGTCTCAAGGCCCACCTGTACCGCGACGGCAGACAGCACGCCCTGTCCAGGCTCCCCGCCGCCTTCCCCGTCCCCGGCGGCACCGTCGAGGTGAGGATGAGCGCCTTCGGGATCAGGCGCTGCCACTACGTCCCCGACGAGGGTCCCGAGCACCAGCTCGTACCGGACCCCCGCTCGGCCGAGGGCCGCCGCGCACGCCTCGACCGCGAGCACCCCGCGCTGGGCCGTGCGATCGGTCTTCTCTCGCTGTGCGTGCTCGTCGGCGCCCTGGCGATCCTCGTCCCGCAGCTCGCCGAGCAGCTCACCGCCTCCGAGGGCATCGCCCGGCACACCGGGGCCTTCACCTCACCCGTCGACCTGCCGAAGTGGGGCAACATCGCGCTCGGCCTCGCCACGGCGGCGGCCAGCACGGAGCGGGCACTGCGGCTGCGCTACAGCCTGCTGCTCGACGGCGGAGCGGGATGACCGACGCCGCGAGCAGCCACCAGCCGACTAGCCGACGTACAGCCGGATCTCCCCACCGGCCCCCGCCTCGACCCGTACCTCCCGCAGATCCCCCACCAGCACATCCGGCCCATGCATCCCGGCCCGCGCCCCGACCCCGACCACCCGCATCCCGGCGGCGCGCCCCGCCTCGATCCCGGCCCCGGAGTCCTCGAACACGACACAGTCCTCCGGCGCGACACCCAGCTCCGCCGCCCCCTTCAGAAACCCCTCGGGGTCGGGCTTGCTCGCGCCCACCGACTCCGCGGTCACCCGCACCTCCGGCAGCGCCAGCCCTGCGGCGGCCATCCGGGCCGTGGACAGCGGGACGTCGGCGGAGGTCACCAGGGCATGCGGGAGCCCCCGCAGCGAGGCCAGGAACTCCGGCGCCCCGGGGATCGGCACGACGCCCTCCACGTCCGCCGTCTCCTCGGCGAGCATGCGCGCGTTGTCCGCGCGGTTGTGCTCCATCGGCCGGTCGGGCAGCAGCAGGGCCATGGAGGCGTACCCCTGGCGTCCGTGTACGACCTTCATCACCTCGTCCGCGTCCAGCCCGTGCCGCTCGGCCCAGCGGCGCCAGATCCGCTCGACGACGGCGTCCGAGTTGACGAGGGTGCCGTCCATGTCGAGCAGGAGGGCACGGGCGGTGAGGACGGTGGCCGGCGGCATCGGCAGCTCCAAGGCAGGAAACGCGAAGGGACAAGGTGGTCCCGCCCGCCGGTCAGGGAAAACGGGCGGGAACCACTTTGTTCCCCCACGGTACAAAACAGATCCCGGTGAGCGCCACCACCCCCGGAAACCATTCACCAACAGTTCAGCTCAGCCGGACACGGCCTCCCACAGACTCCACACGCCCAGCGCCAGCATCACCAGCGCCGCCACCTTGGTGATCAGCTTCAGCGGCACCCGCTTCATCAGCGCCTTCCCGCCGAGGATCCCGATCGCCGCCACGCTCCACAGCGCCAGCACCGCGCCGATGCCGACCGACAGCGGATCGTCGTAACGCGCGGCGAGATTCGCGGTCATGATCTGTGTCAGATCCCCGAACTCGGCGACCAGGATGAGCATGAACCCGGCCCCGGAGACCTTCCAGAAGGACTGGTTCTCCGGCTTGCGGACCTCGTCCTCGTCCTCGTCCTTCTTCATGAGCAGCACGGCCGCGCCGCCCAGGAAGAGCACACCGGTCAGGGCCTGCACGATCTGCTGCGGCAACAGCGTCAGCACGCTGCCGGCCGCGACGGCGAGCGCGACATGCACCGCGAACGCGGCGGCGACGCCGGCGAAGACGTAGGAGGCGCGATAGCGGGTGCCGAGGACGAGCCCGGCGAGCGCGGTCTTGTCGGGCAGTTCGGCGAGGAAGACGACGCCGAAGACGACGGCCGTCACGGTGAAGCTGATCAAGGTTCCTCAATCGGTCGGGGCTGCCCCACCGAGAGTGCTGCAGATCACGCAAAGACACCTCGGCACGGCAGCACACAGTCAGTGCACTGCTTGCCGAAGGTCTCGCTGGCCGACCTCATGGACGAGGCCTGCCTCCGGGCGCCGGCTCAGACGAGCTGAGCAGTATGTCGACGGTCCGGCGAAGAGCTACTCCCCTTCTGCGCTCCCCATCATACGAGATCGTTTCGCGGTAAACCTTGTTATGTCATGTACGCGTCACTAACTTCTAACCGAACGCACACCTCCCGGCAACAGGGCATGGCGAGCATTCCATCGCCCGCCCGCCAACACCCCCACCCCTCAAGGGAGTTCAGATGTCGAAGTTCTACGCGCGTCGACGCGTCAGCATACTCGCGGCGCTGACCGGCGTCATAGCCTCCGTCGGACTTTTCAACGGCCCGACCGCCTCCGCCGCGCTCCCCACGCCCGTCAGCGCCGCCACCGCCCGCGGCTACCTGGCCCAGCTCACCGTGGCCACCGAGGACCGCACCGGCTACGACCGCGACCTCTTCCCGCACTGGATCACCCAGTCCGGCACCTGCAACACCCGTGAGACCGTCCTCAAGCGCGACGGCTCGAACGTCGTCACCGACTCCTCCTGCGCCGCCACCAGCGGCAGCTGGTACTCCCCCTACGACGGCGCCACCTGGACCGTCGCCTCCGACCTCGACATCGACCACCTGGTCCCGCTGGCCGAGGCCTGGGACTCCGGCGCCGACAGCTGGACCACCTCGCGCCGCCAGTCCTTCGCCAACGACCTGACCCGCCCGCAGCTCATCGCCGTCACGGACAACGTGAACCAGCAGAAGAGCGACCAGGACCCGGCCGAGTGGATGCCGTCGGTCAGCTCCTACCGCTGCACCTACGTGCGCGCCTGGGTGCAGGTGAAGTACTACTACGGCCTCTCGGTCGACTCGGCGGAGAAGTCCGCCCTCACGAACTACCTCGCGAGCTGCTGACCCCTCAGGGCATGGGCCGCACGGAGTTCGGCAAACCGTGACCTGCGGAACCTCCCCGCCCACCTCCGTCGTTCCGTACCGTACGGGGCGACGGAGGAGGGTGATCACGTGGCGGAACTGCGCCTGGGGCCACTGCTGAGGTACGTCGACGGCTCGTCCGCGACCGTGTGGGTCGAGGCGAGCCGTCCGTGCACCGCCGAGGTGCGCGGCACGGACGGCTCCGGCGGCGAGTCCCGTACCTTCCAGATCGCGGGCCACCACTACGCCCTCGTCCCCGTGACCGGTCTCACCCCGGGGACGACGACGCCGTACGAGGTCCTGCTCGACGGCACACGCGTGTGGCCGCTCCCCGACGACCGCTTCCCTCCCTCGGTCATCCACACCCCCGCCGACGGCGACGCCGTCCGCCTCGCCTTCGGCTCCTGCCGCTGGGCCGCGCCGCCCGCCGACGAGAAGGACCCGGTGGGGCCGGACGCGCTGGACACCCTCGCCGCGCGGATCGCGGGCGACCCGGACGGCGAGCGGCCGGATGTGCTGGTGCTGCTGGGCGACCAGGTGTACGCCGACGAGACCTCCCCGGCGACCCGGCGCTGGCTGGCCGCCCGCCGCGATCTGAGCGAGCCGCCGGGCAACGAGGTCGCGGACTACGAGGAGTACACCCGCCTCTACTACGAGTCCTGGCTGGACCCGGAGGTGCGCTGGCTGCTCTCCACCGTCCCCAGCTGCATGATCTTCGACGACCATGACGTCATAGACGACTGGAACACCTCCGCCGCCTGGCTCGCCGACATGCGGGCCACGCCGTGGTGGCGCGAGCGGCTGCTGAGCGGGCTGATGTCGTACTGGGTGCACCAGCACCTCGGCAATCTCTCCCCGGCCGAACTCGCCACCGACCCGCTCTACGCCGCCGTACGCGAAACCCCGGACGGCACCGACGAGTTGCGCTCCTTCGCGTGCAAGGCGGACGCCGACCCGGCCTCGGTGCGCTGGAGTTACCGGCGCGATTTCGGGCGGGTGCGGCTGCTGATGGTGGACACACGGGCGGCCCGCGTCCTCGACGAGGGCGCACGCTCGATGCTCAACCCCGGCGAGGCGCAGTGGCTGCGCGAGCAGGCGCTCGACGCCCCCGGCTCCTACGACCACCTCCTCATCGGCACCTCCCTGCCCTGGCTGCTGCCGCACCTGGTGCATGACGCCGAGGCGTGGAACGCGGCCCTGTGCCGGGGTGAGCGCGGGGAGCGCTGGGCGCGGTTCGGGGAGGACCTGCGGCGCCGGGCCGACCTGGAGCACTGGGCGGCGTTCCCACCGTCCTTCGACGCGCTGGCGGCGCTGATCGCGGAGGCGGGTTCCGGGGCGGGGGCGCCGGCGACGGTGTGCGTGCTCTCCGGGGACGTCCATCACGCGTACGTGGCCGAGCCGACCTGGCCGGAGGGTCAGGGCCCCGACGCCCGCGTCTTCCAACTGACCTGCTCCCCCGTCCACAACGCCATCCACCTGGCGATCCGCCTCGGCTTCCGCTTCGGCTGGAGCGGGGTGGCGCGGGTACTGGGCCGACGGTTCGCGGGGCACGGGGGCTGTCCACGGCCGCCGGTCGACTGGCGTCGGACGGGTGGACCGTGGTTCGGCAACCAGCTGATGACGCTGACGTTGAGGGGTCGTTCGGCGGGGTTGCGGTTGGAGCAGGCGCGGGAGGTTGGTGGGGGTGGGGCGCGGTTGAAGGTGGTGGCGGAGTCGGAGCTCTCGCGGTGACGGGGGTGAGTGGGGGCTGGTCGCGCCCACGCGGCGGAGCCGCAAATCGATACAGCCCCGCGCCCCTAAAAGAAGGGCACTGCAGCGGGCGCCCCTTAGGGGCGCGGGGAACTGCGCGAGCAACCCACAACGACCCGCAGCCGCCATCGCACCGAACACCCCGAGCTCTCAGGCGAACACCCCCGCCCCCCACCACCCCCACTCCCAACGGCATGATGAGCCGGACCGTCCGCTTCCGTTAAGCGGCTGCGCCTCATACGCCCCGGAGTCAATCCTTGACCGCACCGACCTCCCCCACGGTCACCGTCACCGTCGCCCTCGTCGGCGCCGGCCCCCGCGGCACCAGCGTCCTCGAACGGCTCTGCGCCTCCGCCCCCGAACTCCTCCCTCCCGGCGCCCGCCTCACGGTCCATGTGATCGACCCGGCGCCGCCCGGGGCGGGACATGTGTGGCGGACCGCCCAGTCGCCCGAGCTGCTGATGAACACGGTGTCCTCGCAGGTCACCCTGTTCACCGACGACAGCGTGGACTGCTCGGGCCCGATCCGGACCGGCCCCAGCCTGTACGACTGGGCGGCGGGCGCCCTGGGCCCGGACGAGTACCCGACCCGCGCCCACTACGGCCGTTACCTGGAGTGGGTGTTCGCGAAGGTCGTGCGCGAGGCGCCGCCCGCCGTGCGCGTCGAGACCCACGCGGCCCGTGCCGTACGGCTCGACGACGCGCCCGACGGCCGCCAGGTCCTCACCCTGGACGACGGCCGCGTCCTGCCCGGCCTGTCCGCGGTGGTGCTGGCGCAGGGCCATCTGCCGACGGCCGCCGACCCGACGGAACGCCGGCTCACCGCATACGCCGCACGCCACGGCCTGCGCTACGTCCCGCCCGCCAACCCGGCCGACGTCGACCTGTCCGCCGTAGCCCCCGGTGAACCGGTGCTGTTGCGCGGCCTGGGGCTCAACTTCTTCGACCATACGGCCCTGTTGACGACGGGACGGGGCGGCCGGTTCGTCCGGGACGCGGAGAGCGGCCTCCTGCGTTACCTCCCGTCCGGCGACGAGCCGCGCCTGTACGCCGGTTCGCGGCGCGGCATCCCGTACCAGGCGCGCGGCGACAACGCGAAGGGGCCGTACGGCCGCCATCTCCCGCTCGTGCTCACCCCGGAGGTGATCGCCGGTTTCCGCAAGCGCGCGGACTCCGGTGAGGCACCGGACTTCCTCACGGAGATATGGCCGCTCGTGGCGAAGGAGGTGGAGACGGTGTACTGCGCGGCGCTGATACCGGAGGCGAGGCGGGCGGCGTTCACCGGGCGCTTCCTCGCCGTCCCGCATCGCGATCCCCAAGAGGCGTGTCTGCTGGACGAGTTCGGGGTGGAGGAGCGCGAGCGCTGGAGCTGGGACCGGGTGTCACGGCCGTACGCGGAGCGCGCTTTCCCCGATCCCCGGCGGTGGCGCGACTGGCTGCTGGCGTATCTGCGCGAGGACGCCGCGCAGGCCGCCCGGGGCAATGTGCACGGCCCGCTCAAGTCGGCCCTCGATGTGCTGCGCGATCTGCGCAACGAGCTGCGTCTGATCGTCGACCACGGCGGCCTCAGCGGCGATTCGCGCCGGGACCATCTGGACCGCTGGTACACCCCGCTCAACGCCTTTCTGTCCATCGGCCCGCCCCGGCGGCGGGTGGAGGAGCTGGTGGCCCTGATGGAGACGGGTGTGGTGGAGGTGCTCGGGCCGCGGCTGGAGGTGCGCGAGGAGGCGGGGGCCTGGGTGGCGCACTCGCCCGAGGTGCCGGGTTCGGCGGTGCGGGCGACGACGCTGGTCGAGGCGCGGCTGCCCGGGACGGATCTGCGGCGCACGGCGGACGAACTGCTGGCCGGGCTGCTGGAGACGGGGCAGTGCCGGCCGCACACGGTCGACGGCTACGAGACCGGCGGGCTGGACGTGACCGCGCGCCCGTATCGGCTGATCGACCGTCAGGGGCGGGTGCACGCACGGCGGTTCGCGTTCGGTGTGCCCACGGAGGGTGTGCACTGGGTGACGGCGGCGGGGGCGCGGCCGGGTGTGGATTCGGTCACCCTTTCGGATGCGGATGGGGTGGCGAGGGCGGTGCTACGTGCGGTGATTCCCGGGGTCGGTGGGGATTCCGGGGCTCAATCATGGCCAAATGTTGAACTTGCAAGCATCAATTAGGTCACCCTAACGTGAACTCCTACCGATCAGTATCCGTCCCCCGCCGTTCCTCACAGGGACCGGTGAGATACCAGACCGAGGGAGTCCCCCACATGACCGGACGCCTTAACAGCGCCCAGCCGTACGCCATCGGCCTGTTCCGCATCGTCGTCGGCCTGCTCTTCGCCTGCCACGGCGCCAATTCGCTCTTCGGCACCTTCGGCGGCGAGACCTTGCCGTCCGGCACCTGGCCCGGCTGGTACGCCGCGGTGATCGAACTCGTCGGCGGCAGCCTCGTCCTGCTCGGCCTCGGCACCCGCGCCGCGGCGTTCATAGCCTCCGGCGCCATGGCGTACGCGTACTTCAAGGTCCACCAGCCACAGGCCCTGTGGCCCATCGAGAACCAGGGCGAAGGCGCCGCCATGTACTGCTGGGCCATGTTCCTGCTGATCTTCACCGGCTCGGGCGCGTTCGGCCTGGACCGGCTGTTCGCCAAGCGCTCCGGCGCGCAGAGCCGGACGGCGGCCGAGCAGACGACGCCGGTCGCGGCCTGACGGCACGGCTGCCGCCGGACGTAGTCGTCCGGCGGCAGCCGGGTGAACATGCTGTGCCGAACACACGAGCCCCCGATGAATCACCTGTCACACCCTCGGCGTACGCTGTATGGCTGTCATAGGCCGCCCCTGCCGCTCCCCCGGGACGTCGCGGCACGGTCTGGCCACGGGGGTTGAACGGGGAGTTTTACGGTGCTCGAGGGGATCGAGGACGTGGGGTCGCTGACCGCGGGCCCATGGATCTATGTAGTGGTCGCGCTGTCGGTCCTGCTCGACGTGTTCCTGCCGGTGCTGCCCAGCGGCGTCCTGGTGATCACGGCGGCCATGGCGGCGGCCGCGGGCTCGGGTGCGGCGACCGGGCAGGTCCCCGGCGAGGTGCCCGACATCCTGGCCCTGACGCTCTGCGCCGCGACCGCCTCCGTCCTCGGTGACCTGGTCGCCTACCGCCTCGCCTGGCGCGGCGGTGCCCGACTGAACCGCGCCATCGCCCGCTCCCGCCGCCTCACAGCAGCGCAGGAACGTCTCGGCGCCGCCCTGGCCCGAGGCGGCGGCGCCCTGGTCGTCCTCGCCCGTTTCGCCCCCGCGGGCCGCTCGGTGGTCTCCCTCGGCGCCGGCGCGACCCATCGCAGCCCCCGCGACTTCCTCCCCTGGTCCGCGCTGGCCGGCCTCGCGTGGGCCGTCTACAGCGTGGCCCTCGGGTATTTCGGCGCCCAGTGGCTGGGCGCGACGTGGCTGGCGACGGGGGTGTCGGTGGCGGCGCTGTTCGCGGCGGGAGCGGTGGCCACGTACCTGGTGCGACGTGAGCCTTCGGCGGAGCCGGGCGCCTAGGGCTCGGGGCGATCGGTGCGTTATAGCCCCGCGCCCCTAAAAGAACGCCTGCTGCACGTGCCTGCTTTTCAGGGGCGCGGGGAACTGCGCGACCAGCCCCGAACAACCCGCACCCGGCAAACCAGCGAACCCGGCAGACGCACCCCCGCTACCTAGCGGCAGCGCCCCGCACCTCCAACCCGTCGAGCAGCTCGGCCGTGGCCTCGGCGATGGCATCCACCGCGCGGTCGAAGACCTCGCGGTTGTGCGCGGCCGGGGCCCGGAAGCCGGAGACCTTGCGCACGTACTGGAGGGCGGCGGCCCGGATCTCGTCCTGCGTGGCCTCCTCGGGCAACGCGGGCGGGCGGAGAGTCTTGATGCTGCGGCACATGCCAAACAGTCTCCCTCGGGGTGGGCCCTTCGTGCCATGATCGAGTCCGAGGCGGCCACCGCACCCTGGCGGGGCCGACCGAGGAGAGGACACGCATGTCTGCGAACGACGGACTCACCGTGGCGATACTCGGCCCCGGCGGCATAGGCGGCCTGCTCGCCGCACTGCTGTCCAGGTCCGGCCACCGCGTCATCTGCCTGGCCGGCGACGAGACCGCGAAGACCCTGCGTACGACCGGCCTCCATGTCCGCAGCGGGATGTTCGGCGACTTCACGGCCGAGGTCGAGGCGGACACCGAGCTCCGCGAACCGGTCGACGCCTGTCTGATCGCGGTCAAGGCCACCCACCTCGACGCGGCCCTGACCCGCGTCCCGCCCGGCACCCTGGGCGACGCCCTGGTCGTACCGTTCCTGAACGGCGTGGAGCACCCCGCGTCGCTGCGCGCCCGCTACCGCCCGGACCGTGTGGCCCCCGCCGTCATCCGCGCCGAGTCGACCCGCGTCGCCCCCGGGGAGATCGAGCACGCGACGCCCTTCGCCGAGGTCGACCTCTCCGGCGACCCGGTCCCCGACGAGCGCCTGGACGCCCTGGCGAAGGCCCTCGGCGAGGCCGGCATCACGACCCGCGTCCTCCCCGACGAGGCCGCCGCCCTCTGGGCGAAGATGTCCTTCCTGGCCCCCTTCGCCCTGCTCACCACCCGCCACGCCCTCCCCCTCGGCGACGTACGCACCCACCACCGCGAGGAATTGACGTCCCTCGTCGAGGAGACGGCGGCCGTCAGCCGCGCCTGCGGCGGCCCCGCCGACCCGGCCGGGGCCCTCGCCCGCTACGACGGTTTCCCGCACGGCATGAAGTCGTCGATGCAGCGGGACGCGGAGGCGGGCCGCCCCCTCGAACTGGACGCCATCGGCGGCGCGTTGCTGCGCGCGGCGGAGCGGCATGGGGTGCCGGTGCCGGTGACGGCGCGGGTGGTGGGCGAGTTGAGGGCGTCGGGTCACTGACCCGCGGCTACCGCGCGCTCCACATGCGCCCGGAAGTCACGCGGCCGGCGGCCGGTGACACGCAGGACGGTGTCGGTGACACGGTCCTCGGCGCCGTCCGCGACCGCCGTGTCCATGCTGGCGAGCATGGCCGCGAACTCGGTCGGCATCGCCGCGGCGAGGTGATCGCGCATCTGCGGGTAGGTCAACTGCCGGTGGGTGACGGTGCGTTCGGTCACCTCGCTGAGGATGGTGGCCACGTCGGTGTAGCTGAGCGTCTCCGGGCCGGTGATGACCAGGTCGGTGTCGGGCGCGTGGCGATCGGTCAGCGCGTGTGTGGCGACGGCGGCGATGTCGTCGGCGTCGACGAACGCCACCCGCCCCTCCCCCGCCGCGGTCCGGATCGTCCCCTCCTCGCGGATGCTGTGGGCGTGCATGTGGTCGCCGGTGAAGTTCTGCATGAACCAGGACGGCCGAAGCACCGCCCACTCGTCGAACAGGGAGGGCAGCGCCTGGTGCACCTGCCCGACCGCCGGGCCGCCCGCGGGGATCGCCGAGGAACTGAGCAGCACGGCCCGCCGCACACCGGAGGCGCGGGCCAGCTCCAGGAAGGGCAGCATGATCGCGGCCGGGTCGGCGGAGGCCAGGGGCGGGACGAGGTAGACGTGGTCCGTGCCGCTGAGGGCCTCCTCGTGGGTCGTACGGTCGTACCAGTCGAAGCGGACGCCGAGCGGGCCTTGGGCGCGCCGGCCGGCGGCCTTGACGCGATGCCCTCGCGCGGCGACGCCCCGGGCCACCCGGCTGCCGGTGGTACCGCTGGCCCCGACGACCAGCACAGTGACGGGCGTGGTCATCGGTCCCCCTTCGGGATGCCGAGCGGGTTCCAGTAGTCGCGGTAGTGGGTGATACGGCCGTCCGTGGCCGACACGACCGCGATGTACGTCATGTCGAAGGGCTCTCCGCTCTCGACCCAGCGCCCCACGCCACGCATCTCGACGACGATCGTCCGCGGATCGACGGTCTGGTGGATCTTCAGCTCGGGGAACTCGTGGAGGTCGATGTGGTCGGGATAGTCGCGCATGTAGTCGAGCACGGCGGCCTTCCCCTCCAGCCGCTTCGGCCACCCGTCCGGCGCGAAGGGGAACTCGAAGACACCGTCGT
Organism: Streptomyces lanatus; assembly: GCF_014655715.1. Lineage (GTDB taxonomy): Bacteria > Actinomycetota > Actinomycetes > Streptomycetales > Streptomycetaceae > Streptomyces > Streptomyces lanatus. The sequence continues at coordinate 41,112 of NZ_BNBM01000002.1, forward strand.
CGTCCCACAGGCCGACCCAGCCGGGGATGTCCTTGTCGAGCAGCAACTGCAAGCCATGGCGGTACAGCTCAGCGGGCGACTGCGCAGGCGTGGCCATTCGGGCTCCTTCCGATACGATACGGACCCGGGGTCCGCTTAACCCCGCCGCCACCATAGCGGACCCAAGGTCCGTTTACGCAACCGTGCGCAGTCGTACGCAACCGAAGGACATCCGACCCGTGCCCGAACGCAAGCCCCGCGCGGACGCCGTACGCAACCGCGAGGCCGTCCTCGCCGCAGCCGACCGGCTCTTCGCCACCTGCGACCGGCCCGAGCAGGTGACCATGGCCGACATCGCGGACGCGGCCGGCGTCGGCAAGGGAACCCTCTTCCGCGGCTTCACCGACCGCACCGGCCTGATCCACGCGCTCTACGAGACCCGCCTCGAACCGATCCGCCAGGCCATCACGGACGGCCCGCACCCCTTGGGCCCCGGCACACCACCCCTGGAACGCGCCCTGGCCCTCCTGGACGCGATCCTGTGCTTCAAACTCGACCACCGCCATCTCGCCCTTGCCCTGGAGGCAACGGGGACCGACAGCCCCTACGGCGCGACGCACTACGACTGGTGGCACGGCACACTCCGCGACGTCCTGGCCGAACTCCCCGGCTTCACCACCGTCGACTTCACCGCCCACGCCCTCCTGGCAGCCGTACGCGCCGACCTCATCGACCACCTGACCGACCACCGGCACCTGCCCCGCGAACAACTCCGCACGGACCTGGCCGAGTTCACCACCCGGGTCCTGACCAGCACCGCAGGGCCGGGCACCCACTCGTTCGCATGAACCCCCCAAAGGCACTCGCGACCCAAATTCGAACAGGCGTAGCATTGCGCCGTGGCTACGCCCTATGACTTTCCGAGTGACCTCCTCGCCGGCCAGGAGGAGTTGCATCAGGTCCGGGCCGAGCTGTCGGCCCTCCTGAAGCGTCTCCCCTGGTCGGTCGTGCCCCTGGAGGGCTTCAGCGACGACAACGGCTGGCGCAAGATCGAGCGCCCCGCCTCCCCCGGCTGGACCCAGGACGAACAGGCCGAGGTGGAGAAACTCCGGCGCCGCGAACACGAACTCGCGGTGTTCGTCAGCGGCCACCGCTTCTGGTCGGAGGTCTCCGCACCGGACCGCATGGACGCCCGCACCAGGCTGAAACACGCCCATGAGGCGCGCGAGGAGACCTGAAACAGAAAGGGCCCCGACCGTGAACGGCGGGGCCCTCTGCTGCGGTGGGCGCGGACGGTTTCGAACCGCCGACATCCTGCTTGTAAGGCAGGCGCTCTACCCCTGAGCTACGCACCCGAGAACGAGTCGACAGCCTACCTTGCCGGGGGCCATGTCCCGCAAACCCATATCGGAGGGCTGTGGGGGATCACCTGGGGTTATCCCCACCCCTGATCCGGGAGCAGCCCGGATCCCCAGCTGGGCCCGGGGTCCGTACGGTCGAAGCACCATCGCACTCCCGGCCCGAACAGGTCGGCCCGGGACGTCTCAGGGGGAGATCGTCATGGCCCGTACCGTTCCCGCTCGTGCCGCCGCAGTCGCCGCGGTCGTCGTGGTGCTCGTCGCCGGTGTCGCCGCCTGTGGGGCCGACGCCGGGGACGACAAGGAGCCCGAGAACCGGTCCTTCCCGCTGCAGGGGCGGACGCTGACCATCGACTCCGACGACTCGGCGCTGGAGATCGTGGCAGGCGACGAGAACAAGGCCGGGACGGTGGAGGTCACCCGGTGGTTCAAGGGGTCCGTCGCGGTCGGTTCGGAGCCCAGGGTGACCTGGGAGATGAAGGACGACGACCGGCTGGTGCTGCGGGAGAAGTGCTCCGGCATGATCGCGAACTGTGCCACCAAGCACCGCATCGAGGTGCCGCGCGGCGTCACCGTGAAGGTCGAGGACGGGGACGGGAGCGTGCGGGCGCGGGGGTTCAAGGATGCGCTGAGCATTCGTACGGGGGACGGGTCCGTGCAGGTCACCGACTCCAGCGGGCCGCTCGATCTGAAGACCGGGGACGGGTCCGTGCGGGTCTCCGACGTCGCCTCGCGGCGGGTGAAGGCGCAGACCGGGGACGGGTCCATCAGGCTCGAACTGGGAACCGTGCCGGACCGCGTGGAGACCCGCAGCGGGGACGGGTCGGTGACGATCGAGCTGCCGCGGTCGACGTACGACGTCGAGACCCGGACCGGCGACGGATCCGTGGATGTGTCCGTGCCCCGGGACAACGCCAGCTCCCACGCGGTGTCCGCCCACACCGGCGATGGAAATGTCACCGTGCGAACCGCGAACTAACCGGGCCGTGTGTTCGTCCTATACCGGTGGGAGAATGACACCGGGCAGGGTGAATGACAGCACGGGAGAGGGATGTGACGGCGACACCTCCGCAGCCGAACTCGCCGTCAGGGCCGCGTGCGCGGGCACGTTCCATGCGGGCGGCGCTCCATGACACCCTCGCCCTCGCCGCGCTCCCCCTCGTCGTCGCCCTGGCGCTGCCCGCCGCCTTCGCCGGTGGCGGCACCCGGCGCTGGTTCGGCGGGCGGGCCGAGAGCCAGCGGGCCGAGGCGCAGGCCGCGAAGGACGCCGCGGCGGCGGCGTTCTACGAGCTGGACACGGCCCAGCGGGATCTGCGGATCTCGATCGAGACGATCGCGGCGGTGGACGACTCCCCCGCCGCCCGCCGCGCGATCAGCGACTTCGAGGCCCTCGGGCGGCGCATCGACGAGGTCTCTCACCAGTACATCAATGCCGTTGACGCCCATGATCTCGATCGTGATGATCTGGAAGCCTCAACCGCCGCCCGAGCCCGTGCCGAGCTCGCCAAGGCCAAGGACGATCTCGACAACGTCAAGCGCGAGCTGGACCGGTTCGGCGACTCGCTCGGGCCGCTGCTCGGCAAGGCCGAGACCCAGCTGGCCCGGCTCGCCCCGGCCGTGGAGCGCGCCCGCCAGGGGCTGCTCGCCGCGTCGAACGCGCTCGATGCCGTACGGGAATCGGGGCTGAAGGCGGATGATCTCGCGGCGCGGCTCGCCGTCCTCGCCCCCGAGCTGACCAAGCTCAACCAAGGCGCCGGGCAGCATGGCGTGCCGCAGACCCTGGAGCGTGCCGAGCGGGTCGCGAGGGAAGCCGAAGCCGTACGGGTGGAGGCCGAGCGGCTGCCTGAGAAGGCCGCCGAGATCGATCATCGGCTCGTTTCGCTGCGGACGCGTGCGCAGGCGCTCACCACCCGTGCCGAGCAGGTGGAGCCGGTGCTGAGCGAGCTGCGGCGGCGGTTCACCGCCGCCTGCTGGCAGGACTTGCAGGGCGTTCCGGAGCGGGCCGGGGAGAACGTACGGCAGGCCGAGGTGAAGCTGAAGGAGGCCCGGGCCGCGCGGGACGAGCAGCGCTGGCCGGATGCCACCGCCCTCCTGTCCACCGTCCGGGCGCTGCTGAACAGCACCGATGAGTCGGTGTCCGCCGCCGGTGACCGGCTGCGGCAGCTGAACGCCGTACAGAAGGACCCGCAGCAGGAGATCGACCGGACCCGTTTCGCGATCCGGGACGCCCAGCGGCTGGCGATGGCGGGGCGGAACACCCCGGATCCGGCCCATGCGCGTCCGCTGGACGACTCCGTCGCCCGGCTGGAGCGGGCGATCGGCACCCTGGAGGGGCGTCATCCGGACTACTGGCACTTCCTGACCGAGACGGAGGCGGTACGGGAGACGGTGGCCCGGGTCGTCGCCCGGATCCGCGAGGAGCGCGGATCCGGACACTGAGCATCTGCCGGGGGACGGTCAGGTGCGGTAGGCGTAGTACGCCGCGTTCGGGTCCGACGCGATGATGCTGGTCAGCGAGCGCCGGTAGGTGTTCGAGGAGTGGTACGTCAGATACGGCACGCCCTGCGGGCTGCGGTAGGTGACGATCATCGTGTGGTCCTTGGAGCCGTCCTTGTCGAAGTCCATCTGGAGGACGTCACCGACGTCCATCTGGTAGACGTTGGCGAGGCTGGTGGTCCGCTTGGAGTTCTGCGCGAACCAGGACCACTCGTTGACGCCGACGAACGAGTGCGACTGGATCTCGGCGTTGCCGAACCACTTGGTGTAGTCGTAGACATAGCCGGGCGCGTGCTTCCAGCCGCCCGCCTTCAGGGACTGGCTCACGAAGTTGGTGCAGTCGCCGCCCGCGCCGTGGCCGTTGAAGTCCGGGTAGTCGGTGTTGTAGTTCCTCCAGTACTTCTCCGCGTACGCCGCCATGGCCTTGTAGTCCAGGGCCGTACCGGTGAGAGTCTTCGGCTTCGCCGGGGCGGGGTAGGTGGTCGCGGCGCGCGGGGCGGACGGCATGGTGTCGTCCACGGCGGGTGCCTTGACGTCCTTCACCATCGGCCGCGCGACCGTGTTGACGGCGGCGCCCTGGTCGGTGGCGCGGATGCCGCTCAGCTGCCAGTCGCCGGTCGGAGCGGCGGTGAAGGTGAGTTCGTGGTGCGCCTGGAAGCCGGTGGTGCCGGGCTGGTCGGCGTACGTCAGGGTCGTGGTCTCGGTGACGGTGGCCTTGGCGGTACGGCCCGTCACGCGCGCGGAGTTGAGGGTGACGGCCGTGTCGGCCTTACGGTACCTCTCGCCGAGCCGCGCGAGAAGGTCCTTGCGGTCCTCCAGCGTGGCCAGGGCGGTCCGCTCACCGCGGGCCATGCCGGCCGACAGCCGTACGCCGCCGAGTGGGTTGCTGTCCTGCCCGCCTGCGACCAGGGCCTCGGTGCGGTCGGTGAGGACCGCGTCCGCCAGCCGCTGGAAGGTGGCCCTGGTCCGCGCGTCCACCGTCGGGGCGTCGGCGGCCGCGGCGCCGGCGCTCCAGGTGGGCAGCAGGGCCGCTCCGGCGGCGATGGAGGCGGTGGCCGCCGCGACTATGGAGGCGCGACGGCGGGTACGGATGGGTCTTCTTGATCTCACGGAAGTTCTCACGGGGATTCTCCTTGCGCGGGGTGGTCGAACCCGGGCAGGGAATGTCTACACGATCTCCCCAACTGTGAAGAACCCGGGGGTAGTTGATCGTTCATCCGGCTACTTCACGACCGTCGACCAGTCCGGCGACTGCGCCGGATCCAGGCCGCGCAGCCGCTGCAACGTCTCCGGCTTCTGTACGTCCATCCAGTCGGCCAGCTCCTTGAAGGACACACACTTCACGTCCTTCTTCGTGCACACCTTCTCGATGACCTGGTCGACGGCCTTCATGTAGATGCCGCCGTTCCACTCCTCGAAGTGGTTGCCGATGAACAGCGGGGCCCGGCTGCCGTAATAGACCCGGTTGAAGCCGGCCATATAGGTGCCAAGGGTCTCCTGCCCCCACTCGGCATACCGGGACGGGTCGCCGTCGGTCTCGCCGTCGGACTGGTTGTAGAGGAAGTTGAAGTCCATGGACAGGCCCTGGAAGTCGCCGCCCTCGTACGGGAGCATCTGGAGCGGGAAGTCCCAGATGCCGTTCTTCTTCCTGGGCCATATCTGGAAGTCGCCGGTGGAGCTGGCGTCGTAGCGCCACTTGTAGTCCTTGGCGGCCTTCAGCAGGTTGTCCTGGCCCTCCAGACAGGGCGCGCGGCCCCCGGTGACCGCCTTGCGGAAGTCGAACGGCAGCGGGGCGATGTCGGTGTAGCCGGTGTTGGTCTTCCACTTCTCCACGAAGTCGTAGAACTGGTCGATCTCGCTCTTCCACTCCGCCACGCTCCAGTCGCCGCCGCCCTTGGCGCCGCAGAAGTGGCCGTTGAAGTGGGTGCCGATCTCGTTGCCGTCCTGCCAGGCCTTGCCGAGCTGTTCCAGCGTGGTGCGGATGTGGTCGTCGGTGGGGAAGCTGATCGCGGCCGAGCCCTTGGGGTGCTGGGGCGGGGAGTAGAGGTTCTTCTTGTCCTTGGGCAGGAGGTAGATGCCGGTGAGGAAGAAGGTCATGTGGGCGTCGTACTTCTTCGCCAACTCCCGGTAGTGGGAGAAGAGTTCGTCGTCACCCTGGAGCGCGCCGTCCCAGGAGAAGACCACGAACTGGGGCGGCTTCTGGCCGGGCTCGAGCGGCACCGGCTTCAACTGGCCCTTCTGCGGGCCGGTGTAGGAGGTGGAGCCGTCGCCGAGGACCTTCGTCCTGCCGTCCCAGGAGGGCTCGGGGCCCGGCTCGGGCGTGGCCCGTCTGCCGCCGTCCCGGGTGGCGGAGGACGCGGTCGGGGTGCTGTGCGTGCGGTTCAGGACCAGATAGCCGCCGACGAGGGAGGCCACGACCAGCAGGACGGCCAGGGTCAGCATGCTCGGGGGCGGATTGCGGCGGGGTTCACGGGGGCGGCGGCGACGGCCGGACGGTGACATCATGCGCGGCTCATTCTGCGAGGGGGGTGGGGGGTGGTGACCGGATGCCGGGTCAGCGGAGGCCGACGGCACCGGACCAGATGTCGTACGGGACGCTGTCGGCCGGGGTGCCGGCGACGCCCTTCAGCGGCAGGGGTTCGAGGCTCTTGCCGAGGTCGATGCGGTAGGCGACGACGGCCGTGGACACGTCGGAGGCGGTGCCGACGTACCAGGCCGCGGTGTCGTTCTGGGTGGTGCCGGCCTTGCCCGTGGCCCGCGCGGTGGAGGCCGGGTGGGCGAGGCTGAAGGCGGAGCCGAGCGCGGCCTGGACCTGCTCGGCCACCTTCGCCGTCACCGCGCGCCGGGAGGCGGGCTTCGCGAGCCGTACCCGGGAGCCGTTGCGGGTGATCCGGGCCACCGAGTACGGCTCGACATGCGTGCCCTCGGCGGCGAACGTGGCGTACCCGCTCGCCATCCGGATCGCGCTGGGCGTGGCACTGCCCAGGGACAGCGCCGGCACCTGCGGCCCGAAGCTGGAGCCGAGCAGCCCGGCCGCCACCGCGGTCCGGCGCACCTTGTCCAGGCCGGTGTCCATGCCGAGCTGCATGAACGGCGTGTTCACCGACTGGGCGAGCGCCTGGTGCAGGCTGATCCGCCCGTAGTCCTTACGGCCGTCGTTGCGGGCGGTGACCTGCTTGCCGCCCCGGTCCCAGTACGGCCCCTCGGGCGTCATCACGGGGACGCCGTCGTCACCGTCGTAGAGCGTCTCCGGGGTGACCTCGGTGGGGCCGCCGTCGCGGGTGCGGTGGACGCCGTTCTGGAGCGCGGAGGCGTAGACGAAGGGCTGGAAGGCCGAACCGGCGGGCACGGTGGTCGCGTTGGACTCGTTGAAGCCCTGTTCACGGTGGTCGGGGCCGCCGTGGACGGCGAGGATCCGTCCGTCGGTGGCGACGGAGGCGGCGCCGTAATGTGCGGTCTTCGCGGTGGCCGGGTGGTCCTTGGCAGCCTTCTCGCGGGCCTTGGTCACGGCGTCGGTGAGCGCGGTCTCCCGTTTGCGGTCGAAGGTCGTGTAGATCTGGTAGCCGCCGAGGTCGAACTCCTTGTCCGTGAGACGTGCGGCCTTCTTGGCGTACTGCGCGGCGAGTTCCACCAGGTAGTCGCTCTGCTTGCCGGTGTCGTAGCCCCGGGTCTGCTTCAACGGCTCGGGAAACTCGCGGTACTTGGCCCGCTCGTCCGGCGACAGCCTGCCGATGTCGACCATGCGGTCGAGGATCCAGGACCAGCGCTCCACCGCCCGCGCGTGGTTGGCCTTGCTCAGCGCGGGGTCGTAGAGGGCGGCGCCCTTGAGGAGGGAGGCGAGGAAGGCGGCCTCGCTGACGTTCAGTTCGCCGACGTCCTTGCCGTAGTAGGCCTGGGCGGCGCGCTGCATGCCGTAGGTGCCACGGCCGAACCAGCTGGTGTTGAGATACCCCTCCAGGATGTCGTCCTTGCTCATCCGGTTGTCGAGCTTCAGGGCGAGCATGGCCTCGGTGAACTTACGGCCCACCGAGCGGTCCTGGTTGAGGTACACGTTCTTGACGTACTGCTGGGTGATCGTCGAGCCGCCCTGTGTGTCGCCCTCGCCGAAGGTGCGCCATACGGCGCGGGTGACGCCGCTGAGCGAGATGCCGGGGTCGCTGTAGAAGCTGGCGTTCTCGGCGGCGAGCACCGCCCAGCGGACGTCCTCGGGTATGTCCTTCAGCGGCATGTCCTGCCGCCGCACCCAGCCGGTACGGGCCATCGGCGTCCCGTCGGACCAGAAGTAGACGTTGTCCTGCTGGGTCGCGTACGAGTTGAGGTTCGCCGGGATGTCGGTGGCGGCGTAGGCCACGGTCAGGGCCGCGCCGGTCAGCCCGAGGAAGGTCAGCACGGCACCGAGCCACTGCCGCCAGGAGGGCATCCAGCGGCGCCAGCCGGTGCGGCCCGGACGCGGGTACCGCGGGCGCAGTCGGCGGAGGTGGGGCGCGAGGCGGGACAGGGCGCGGGACACGGCCGATGCCGGGGAACGCGTGGCTGTGCGCCGGTGACCCCGTAAGCCGGATTCAGGCGTGGTTGATTCGGTCGTACGGGATAATTCCGTCTCGACCGTCCGCAATTGAACGGTCTCGTCCGGCGGGAGCGCGGGGACCTTCAATTGCATGGTCTCGTCCGGCTCTCGCCCAGCCCTGGTCACGGCTGCGCCCCTCCCCGCATTCGGTCGTGCCCGCGCGGAAAGGCACGGCTGCCGCGGTCAACGGCAGCGAGCCCCCACTTCCCCCGGTCTTACGGTTCCTCGCGGCGATCGAAAACTATCAGTGCTCTTTTCAATTTCTCCACACTGGTATCGGACAGCGTCGAGCACAAACGGCCGCAGAGGGGTGTGTAACCGGTCAGGCCGATTAGTCTGTCGGCATGCCTCGCTATGAATTTCGCTGCCGCACCTGCGGTGACACCTTCGAACTGAGCCGTCCGATGGCACAGTCCTCCGACCCGGCCGACTGCCCGGCCGGTCATGAAGACACCGTGAAGCTGCTCTCGACGGTCGCGGTCGGCGGCACGGCGAACGCCCCCGCGGCCGGGCCTGCCGGCGGCGGGGGCGGTTGCTGCGGTGGGGGCTGCTGCGGCTGACGCCTACCTGGAAGCCCTGGTCTCCTTCAAGAACTCCCGCAGGATGCGCTCCCCCGCCAGCACGCCCCGCTCCGGCAGCGCGCTGATCGCCGGTGCCGTCCAGGCGGCGTCGGCCAGTTCGCCGTGGCCCGGGCGCCAGCCCTTGTCGGCGGCGAGGAGCAGGTCGGCGTCCAGCAAGGAGTCACCGGCCGCCAGCGTCAGGTCGGCGCCCGTGCGGCGGGCCACCTCGTGCACGGCGGCGCTCTTGGTCAGCGGCTTCGGGACGGCGTAGATCTTGCGCCCCTGGAGGGACACCGTCCAGCCGCGGTTCTCCGCCCACACCGCGAGCTCCTTCACCCACTCCTCGGGCAGCAGCTCGCGCTCGACGACGAGATAGGCGAAGAGGTCCTCGGCGATGCGGTGCTTGCGCACCCACAGCGGGTCGGCGGAGGCCAGCAGATGGTCCCGGATCTCCGCCAGCGGCGCGCACTGCTCGGCCAGCCGGGCCTGGACCTGTGCGTGCCAGTCGGGATCGGTGACGCCGTCGACCAGCAGATGGCCGCCGTTGGCGCAGATCGCGTACTTCGGCTCGGGGCCCGGCAGGTTGATCCGCTGGTACTGCTTACGGGTCCGGGTCGTCGTCGGCACGAAGACCGCCGCGTCACCGAGGTCGGTCAGCAGCTGGGCCGCCGTCTCCGTCATGTACGACAGGGGCCGGGCCTCGTGCACCTCCACGCACAGCAGCCTGGGCGCCCGCGCGTCCGGCATGGTCAGCGCGAGGGCCGCCGCGGAGTAGATCAGCGTACGGTCGAGGTCGCTCGCCACCAGCACCGGCATCAGACGTTCACCGCCCTGCCGTCGGCACCCGTCGCGCCCCGCGTGTACTTGGGGTGGATCAACCCCACACAGGTGTACGGCAGTTCGGCGACCTCTTCCACCGGAACCCCTCTCTGTTCGGCCAGCAGTCGGACATGGTCCAGGTCGGCGCCTGCCCCGGCCCGCGCCAGGATCTTCCACGGCACCCGGCGCAGCAGCACCCGCGTGGTCTCGCCGACACCCGGCTTGACGAGGTTCACGTCGTGGATGCCGTACTCCTCACTGATGCGCTCGACGGCCGCCCAGCCCTCCCAGGTCGGCTCACGATCGCCGGACAGCAGTTCCTTGACCGTCGCGTCGACGGCGTCCACGACCTCCGGGAAGCGGGCGGAGACGGCGTCCAGGAAGGCCACGGAGACATCGGCGCCGGCGAGTTCGCGGTAGAACTTCGCGCCGTGGTAGTCGTACGGCCCGACCAGGTCGGCTCGGAGCACCGTACGCGAAATCAGCCCGGAGACCGTGGAGTTGAGGCACGCGGACGGGATGAGGTAGTCCTCGCGGGTGCCGTACGTCCGCACGCAGGACCCCGGGTCGGCCAGTACGGCGATCTCCGGGTCGAAGCCGGTGATGCCGTCGGACGCCTCGAACTCCCGTATCGCAGCGGTCAGTTCACGGGTGATGGCGCCCTTGCCGGTCCAGCCGTCGACGAAGACGATGTCGCGGGGGTCGTGGTGGGCGGCCAGCCAGCGCAGGGCGTTGGCGTCGATGCCGCGCCCGCGCACGATGGACACGGCGTAGTGCGGCAGGTCCAGCCCATGCCGGAACTGGGCCCATCGGCGCATCAGGACGCCGACCGGGGTGCCCGCGCGGGCCAGCGACACCAGCACCGGGCGGGGCATGGGGGTCCCCCCACGCTTTCGGCCGTGGGGGCGCTCGGCGAGCACGATCTCCGTCACCGCGCCGGCCGCCTGCGCGAGGCGCGCCGCCGACTCCTCAAGCGCCGTGTGGAACAGCTCCTGGTACTGCTCGCTGGGCTGGTACTCCACCGGCAGCGACTCCGCGTAGTGCGCGCCGCCGCTCTGGATGGCCTCTTCCCTCTCCTCCGTCGGCGCCTCCAGCGTCACGTCCGAGAGATCCTGCAGCAGCCAGCCGACCTCCTCGGGGGCGTACGAGGAGAACGCGGGGCCACGGAGGGGCTCGGGCAGCATCGGGTGCCTTTCGGGACCGGCCGGGGGGCCGGGGACGTACGACGGCACGACCGTCAGCAGGACGTGCGGGGTGTGCGCGGCCAGCTGCGCCAGCAGGCCGCCGGGCGCGTGCAGTTCGGGGGTGTCGGCGGTCGAGTCGACGACGGCTATGACGGCGTCGAATCCGGCGCCGGCGACGTTGTAGGCGTAGCGCTCACCGGGGCCGTCGGCCGGGTCGTCGTGGGCCGGGAAGACCAGGCGGGTGCGGATCGCGTAGCCGGGGTCGTCGACCGCGAGGACGGGTGAGCGGGTGGTGGTGGAGTACCGCACCTCGACACCCTCGGCGACCTGCTCCAGCTCGCGGGCGAGGCGGAGGGGGGCGTACATCAGCTCCTCGAAGCCGAGGACGAGTATGCGGCGGGCGTCGGCGGGGAGTGCCTCTGCGAGGCGGGCGGCCATGTCGGGGAGGGCGGATTCGAGGCGGATGCGGTGAGTGGGGGTGAAGCCGTGGCGACCGCCGTCGGGGAGGTCGGTGGGCCAGTGCAGGTCTATGCGGGGTGTGTGGTTGCCGTTCGGGTGCGGGTTCGATTCGGCTTCGAGGGCAACGCCGCTGTCTTTCAGGGGCGCGGGGAACTGCGCGACCAGCCCCCACTCACCCGCAGCCGACGAACCCTCCGCCTCATACCGCGCCACCAACGCCTGCCCCTTCTCCAACACCCCCTCCGGCAACCGCACCGTCCCCGACGCGGCCGTCACCAGATCCACCCGCGCACCGATCTCCCGCGCGAACTCCTCCAGCCGCCCCGCATCCTCCGCCGACCGCATATCCACCAGCGCCACCACCACATACCGACGCCGCGGATACCGCGCATGAAGATCGCGCACGGTGTTCAGCACCGTGTTCCCCGTCGAGAACTCGTCATCGACGAGGATCAGAGCCCCATCCCCCGCCAGCAGCGCTGGATCCTCCGGCAGCAGCAGATGCGACGTCGCATGCGAGTGGGACTCCTCGAAGCCGCCCGCGGGGGCGACCCCGGCGACGGGGCGCCGCGTGGAGTGCAGATAGGCCGCGGAACCCACCCCGTCGGCGACGGAGTGGCCGAGCCCGGTCGCCGTCTCCGCGTAACCGAGGACGACCGCGGCGCTCGCCTCCTCCTCGCCGAGCAGCTCCCGCACCCGGCGGCCGAGGGCGAAGCCCGCGCCGTACACCACGGACGGTGACTGCGGTACGTGCTTGCCGAGCACGTTGGAGACCAGCAGATGCGCCCGCTTGGGGTTGCGGCGCAGGGCGAGCCCCAGCATCTCCGTGAGCCCGTCGTCGCCCACGAGCCGGACCCCGAGCCGCTCGGCGACCCAGCTGCCGGACCAGACCCCGTCGTTCACTGCGTTGTTCATGCGTCCCTTGGAGATATCGGAAAAGGAGAGAGACCGGCCGCTCAGGCCGGGATTCCGGCGGCGAGCAGCTCCACGAAGCCGATGTCCTCGTGGGCCACGCCGAAGACCTCGGCCCGCAGCATGGTCCGCTCGGCCCAGGCGCGGTGCGGCTTCACCTCATTCATCTTGTTCGTGTACTGCGATCTGAGCACTCCCCCGCCGCAGCGCTCCGGCTTGAGGATGTCCTTGGCGTCACTGAACTCCTCGTGACTGACCACGGACAGCGCGTGCACGGGCAGTACGTGGGAGGGGTGGATGCAGGTCTTGCCGGTCAGGCCATTGGCGTGGTCCAACGTGATCTCGCGCAGCAGGCCGTCCATCGAGTGCTCGATCAGGGCCTCGCGCAGCTCCTCGGCCTGGCCCTCAAGGAAGGGGCTGCGGCGCAGCTGGGGCTTGAACATACGTTCCTGCACCCGGAAGTACTCCCACACCGGCCCGGTCACGGTGAACCCGGTGCCGTCGGCCCGGCCCAGCATGTTCACCACGTCGGCGATCACGGAGGCGACGAGTTGGACGTCGTAGGCCGTCATGTCGGGGGCCCGGCGCAGCCCGTACGACGAGCAGAAGTCGGTGACGCCGAGGCGCAGCGCGAGGACCCGGTCGCGGTATTTGTCGACGGCCCGGAAGATGCCCTCCAGGGTCTCCACGCGCGACTCGCGGTACATCAGCTCGGGCGACTCCAGCACCGGCATGGCGAACAGCCGCCGTCCGCTGTACGACTCGGCGCTCGCGAGGGCCTCCAGGAAGGGCATGCCGCGTTCCTCGGTGAACTTCGGCAGCACGAAACCGGACAGCAGCCGTACGGCGGGGCCGAGCCGGCGTACGAGGTCGGGGATCTGCTCGGGAGCGCGGACCCGGATGAAGAGCAGCGGCAGGTCGTCGCCGTCGCGGGCCGCGAGGTCGGTGAACTGGCGGACGAGGTTCTCCTCGCCCTCCGCCACGTCCTCGTCCCCGATCGAGTCCTCCAGGCACAGCACCATCGAGACCACGCCGCGGCCGGTCTGCTTGACGATGTCGTCGGCGAGCCGGGGTCTGGTGGCCGGGCTGTAGAGCGTGGCGCCCAGGGCCACGGACAGCAGCCTGGCCGGGGAGTCGGCGGTGAACGCGCACGGCTCCTGGTGGAAGAGGCGCTGCCGCACCTCCGGGGCGATCTGCCCGAAATGACGCATAGAGCTCCCCCGTGGTGACTCTGTGACCCCTGTGACCTGTTCACAGGTGGCCGGTAATAGTACGTAGATACCCATGTCAGGGGTTCCCGACGGGCATGAATTTCTGGTAACGCAGGCAAACACGGGCGCGCACGGTATGTGTACCCCCGCGTTGTCGTGACCAGGACGGAGAGGGCAGGATGACCGCATGACGCACGCGATGTTGAAGGGGTCGAACGTCCCGCTGGAGGCCACGACGGTACGCGCCGTGCTGCGCTGGACGCCCGGGCAGGGGGTCCCGGACGTCGATGCCTCGGCTCTGCTCCTCGGCCTCGACGGTCGTGTGCGCTCCGACGAGGACTTCGTCTTCTACAACCAGCCCCGGCACCCCTCCGGGAAGGTCTGGCGGCTCGGCAAGAAGCGACTCGCCGAGGGCCTCACCGACACGATCCAGACAGATCTCACCGGTGTCGAGCCCGGCGTCGGCCAGATTCTCCTGGTCGCTTCGGCGGACGGCGTCGCCTTCGACCGCGTACGCGATCTGCGCATCCTGCTGTACGACGCCACGGCCCCCGACGGCGATCCGCTGGCGTACTTCGACATCAAGCCGGAGACGGGCCAGGAGACGGCCCTGATCTGCGGCGAGCTGTACCGCCGCGGCGAGGGCTGGAAGTTCCGCGCGCTCGGCGAGGGCTACTCGGACGGCCTCAGGGGCCTGGCCACGGACTTCGGCATCTCGGTGGACGAGTCGGAGGCCATGGCCGACCCCGCCCCTGCCCCGGAGGTCTCCCAGCCCCTGCCCCCCGAGCAGCCCACGACGACGGTCCCGCCCCAGCCCGCGTACGGCTATCCCCAGCAGCCCCCGCCGACCCAGCCGGCATACGGCTACCCCCAGCCGGCCACGGCCCACTCGGGCTACGGCTACCCGCCCCCGGTGACGGCGGCGGCCCCGGCCACGGACTTCCGCCTGCCGCCTCAGGGGCCGCAGTTCATCGGACGCTGACGGCAGCGCCCCCGTCGAGGGGCGCCTACTTCTCCGCCTTGGTCTTGTATCCGCGACCCCACTGCAACCCCCATCCGAACAACCGATCGAGCTCGGCCTGGAACCCGTACACGAACTTCACCTCGCGCCGGACCCAGATCTCGCCCTTCACGTTCTCGATCATCACCACCGCACAGGACCGGGCCTGCGGATGCCGCTCGTCCAGGCCTATCTCGATCCGCGGGCCATTGCTCGGATACAGCGTGACGATCGCATGCGTACGGTCGAACGCGGGCGTCTGGTCGTAGATGTACACGAAGACCAGCAGCCGCTTGATGTTCTCCCGGTGATCGAGGTTGACGTAGATCGTCTCCCCGGACGCCGAACCGAACCGGTCGTCACCGCTGAGCTTCACATAGGGCGGCGCGTTGACGTCCCCGAGGAACCCGCCCAGCGGCTGGACGACGCCCTTGGTGCCGTCGGTCAGCTCGTACAGCGCCCCGAGGTCGAGGTCGACGTTGACCATGCTCTGGCTGTGCCCGAGGACCTCCGGCGGCTTGAGTGCCTTGAAGGGGTGCCGCAGCAGACTCTCCCGCTGTGAGCCCCCGAAGTCGGACGTCCGCATCCGCCAGGTCAGGTTGATCCGCAGATGCCCGGTCGCCGCGCCCTGCTTGGTGAGCGAGACCCGGTCGTGCCGTTTCGTCAGCTCGATCGAGTTCGATGACGCGCTGCCCGAGTCGAATTCGGCCGCCCGGCCACGCCAGAGCCCGTCGAAGAAGCCCATTTAGCCCCCACCTTCTGCAAGCCGACGGGGCGGCCGGACGTCCGGCCGCCCCGTCGAGAGCGTTCCTCACCAGCGGGGGTGTCACACCCCGGACGAGACCTCAGTCTTCGCGTCCGAGCCCTCCGCGTTTCCCTCAGCGGCCGCCAGCGCGCGGTTGCGGCGCACCGAGGACCAGAAGGACCAGGCGATCAGGATCACGCCGACCGAGCCGGTGATGAACTCGTTGATCTCGTACTGGATGGTGACCAGCAGGATCGCGGCGAGCGCGCCGATCGCGTAGTGCGCGCCGTGCTCCAGGTAGACGTAGTCGTCGAGGGTGCCCTGGCGGACCAGGTACACGGTCAGCGACCGGACGTACATCGCGCCGATACCGAGACCCAGCGCCATCAGGACGATGTCGTTGGTGATGGCGAAGGCGCCGATCACACCGTCGAAGGAGAAGGACGCGTCCAGGACCTCGAGGTAGAGGAACATGAAGAACGCGGCCTTGCCGGCCAGGGCGACCGCCGAGCGGGGCTTGCCGGTGCGCTCGGCCTCTTCCTCCGCCTCGTGCTCGCGCTCCTCCTCCTCTTCGAGCTTGTCCTCGAAGTAGCCGGAGAGTCCGCCCACGATCAGATAGGTGATCAGGCCTCCGATGCCGGAGAGCAGGACCGTCTCCGCCTTGTCGACATGCGCTCCGCCGTGCTGGTGGGCGTTGGCCGCGAAGGTCAGGGCGGAGATCAGCAGGACGATCAGGGCGATGCAGACCGACAGCATGTCGACCTTGCCGAGCTTGGCCAGCGGGCGCTCCAGCCAGCCCAGCCACTTGATGTCCCGGTCCTCGAAGATGAAGTCCAGGAAGATCATCAGCAGGAACATGCCACCGAACGCGGCGATCGCCGGGTGGGCGTCGGTGACCAGCTGCTGGTACTGGTCCTTGTCGCTGAGGGCGAGGTCGACGGCCTCGATCGGGTTCAGCGAGGCGGTGACCGCGACGATGACGACGGGGAAGACCAGCCGCATGCCGAAGACGGCGATCAGGATGCCGATGGTGAGGAAGATCTTCTGCCAGAAGGCATTCATCTTCTTCAGGATCCCGGCGTTGACCACCGCGTTGTCGAACGACAGCGAGATCTCGAGGACGGAGAGGATCGCCACGATGCCGAGGGCGGTCCACCCCCCGAAGAGGACCGCTGCAACCAGGCCGAGCGCGGTGACCGCGAACGACCAGCCGAAGGTTTTCAGAACCACTGGCTACCCAATCCTATGTGTACGGGGCTCCCGCGCGCCGCACTCGGCTTTACGAAGACTTTGAACCCGGAGTCTAGTCGGCCGCCCTTCGCCCCCCACCGGGGCCCGGGTTTTGCTCATATCGCGTTATGAGACGTTGACCCCGAAGTCGAGTGCGATGCCCCTGAGGCCGGACGCGTACCCCTGTCCCACCGCCCGGAACTTCCACTCCCCCTGGTAGCGGTAGACCTCGCCGAAGATCATCGCGGTCTCGGTGGAGGCGTCCTCGCTGAGGTCGTAGCGGGCGAGTTCCTGGCCGTCGGCCTGGTTCACGACGCGGATGAAGGCGTTGCTGACCTGGCCGAAGGTCTGGCCGCGCTCGTCGGCCATATGGATGGAGACCGGGAAGACGATCTTGTCGCACTGGGCCGGCACCTTGGACAGGTCGACCAGGAGCGACTCGTCGTCGCCGTCGCCCTCGCCGGTGAGGTTGTCGCCGGTGTGCTCCACCGAGCCGTCCGGGCTCTTGAGCTGGTTGTAGAAGACGAACCACTCATCGCCCAGCACCCGGCCTGCGCTGCACACCAGGGCGCTGGCGTCGAGGTCGAAGGGGGCTCCGGTGGTGGAGCGCGCGTCCCAGCCGAGCCCGACCATCACTTGAGTGAGGTTGGGTGCGGCCTTGGACAGGGAGACATTGCCTCCCTTGGCGAGCGTGACGCCCATGATCCTGGTCCTCCCCTTGCGGTCCTGTCTTTCGGCTCAGCCCGGGGCCTCGGGATCGGGCTGATCCGAAAGACAGGCCCGGTGATGCTCTTCTCTGGTTGTCCTGCGCAGCCGGCGCCGCACCCAAACGGTGCGGCGCCGGACTCGGCCAGTGGTGTCCTGGACTCTCACGCCACGACGGGGAACGTCAGACGTTCACACCGAAGTCCTGCGCGATGCCGCGCAGGCCGGACGCGTAGCCCTGGCCGATGGCGCGGAACTTCCACTCCGCGCCATGCCGGTACAGCTCGCCGAAGACCATCGCGGTCTCGGTGGAGGCGTCCTCCGAGAGGTCGTAGCGCGCGATCTCGGTGCCGCCGGCCTGGTTGACGACGCGGATGAAGGCGTTGCGCACCTGGCCGAAGGACTGCTGGCGGTTCTCGGCGTCGTAGATCGAGACCGGGAAGACGATCTTCTCCACGTCGGCGGGGACGCCCGCGAGGTTGATCTTGATCTGCTCGTCGTCGCCCTCGCCCTCACCGGTGAGGTTGTCGCCGGTGTGCTCGACAGAGCCGTCGGCGCTCTTGAGGTTGTTGAAGAAGACGAAGTTCGCGTCGCTGCCGACCTTGCCTTCCGGGTTCAGCAGCAGCGCGCTGGCGTCCAGGTCGAAGTCGGTGCCGGTCGTGGTGCGGATGTCCCACCCCAGACCGACGATGACCGCAGTGAGGCCCGGGGCCTCCTTGCTCAGTGATACGTTGCCGCCCTTGCTGAGGCTGACTCCCACGAGTCCTCCATTGGTGTCCAGGGGCGGGGAGCCCCGCCGTGCGTTTGATATCGGATCAACGAGTCGATCCTAGTAACGGGTTCCCGTGGCTCGCATGCCTTGGTACCGAAGAATCAGAGGGTGTCGAGCGCCTTGACGTACTCGCCCAGGTCTCGCGCGTCCGGCAGGGCGTTGACGACGGTCCAGCGGACGACGCCCTCCTTGTCGATGACGAAGGTGCCGCGCACCGCGCAGCCCTTGTCCTCGGCGAAGACACCGTAGGCGCGGCTGACCTCGCCGTGCGGCCAGAAGTCGCTGAGCAGCGGGTACTCCAGACCCTCCTGCTCGGCGAAGACGCGCAGGGTGTGGATGGAGTCGTTGGAGACGGCGAGCACCTGCGTGTCGCGGTCGGCGAACTTCGGCAGGTTGTCGCGGACCTCGCACAGCTCGCCGGTGCACACGCCGGTGAAGGCGAAGGGGTAGAAGAGCAGGACGACGTTCTTGGAGCCGCGGAAGTCGGAGAGCTTCACGGTGGCGCCGTGGTTGTCCTTGAGCTCGAAGTCGGGGGCCTTGTCGCCGACCTGGATCGCCATCTTCGTGGATGTCCCTTCGGTGGGGGCTGTTCGGGTGGCACCCACCCTATGCAGCGACCCCCCGGGCCCGTGCACGAGGCCGGGCCGGGAAGCCCGGCCCGGCCTCGTCACCGGTTCTACTTCTTGGACTTCGCGGCCTTGGGCGTCACCAGCCGGCTGCCGCTCCAGTCCTTGCCGACGCTGACGCTCTTGGACGCCGACAGCCCAGCCGTGGTCGCGGCTTCAGAGATGTCGCTGGGCTCCACGTAGCCGTCACGGCCGGTCTTCGGCGTGAGCAGCAGGATGGCACCGCCCTCTTCGATGTACGTGGTGGCATCCACCAGCGCATCCGTCAGGTCGCCGTCCTCGTCGCGGAACCACAGCACCGCGGCATCGGCGACGTCGTCGTAGTCCTCGTCCACGAGCTCTGTGCCGGTGACTGACTCAATGGCCTCGCGGAGTTCCTGGTCTACGTCGTCGTCGTAGCCGATCTCCTGGACCACCTGCTCGGGCTGGAACCCCAGCCTCTCGGCAAGGGTCCGTTCCTCCGCGTGGTCCGCGGTCGCGCTCACGGGTTGCCTCCTGATCATGTCTTGGGAATAACTCAGCCACGCGCGTGCGCGAAGCATTGGCCGTAGTCCACACGGGCGGGGCGGATCGCGCAAGTACCCGGCCGTTCAGACCGCCGAAACGGTGACGATCCTGAACGTGTCACCGCAACTCCAGGCACACCCTCATGGTCTCAAGGTGACGCGCACCACACCAATCTGCCCCCTTTGTGCGTTTGGGAACCATCAGGGAACCATCCCTGGGCGCTCCACCGTTGATCAGACGCCGGTTACCTCACAGTAGAGATGACGTTTGGCGCCCCGAGGTACACGATGGGGAGCGGTGCAGACACCCAGAAATACGGCCCTCTGACAGGTAAGGAACAGCGTGGCTTCCGGATCAGATCGCAACCCGATCATCATTGGCGGCCTTCCGAGTCAGGTTCCTGACTTCGATCCCGAGGAAACCCAGGAGTGGCTCGACTCCCTCGACGCCGCGGTGGACGAGCGCGGCCGGGAGCGGGCCCGCTATCTGATGCTGCGGCTGATCGAGCGGGCCCGCGAGAAGCGCGTGGCCGTGCCGGAGATGCGCAGCACGGACTACGTCAACACGATCGCCACCAAGGACGAGCCGTTCTTCCCGGGCAACGAGGAGATCGAGCGCAAGATCCTCAACGCGACGCGGTGGAACGCCGCGGTGATGGTGTCCAGGGCCCAGCGCCCCGGCATCGGCGTCGGCGGTCACATCGCGACCTTCGCCTCCTCCGCCTCGCTCTACGACGTGGGCTTCAACCACTTCTTCCGCGGCAAGGACGAGGGCGACGGCGGCGACCAGGTCTTCTTCCAGGGCCACGCCTCCCCGGGCATCTACGCGCGCGCGTTCCTGCTCGACCGCCTCAGCGAGCAGAACCTGGACGCGTTCCGCCAGGAGAAGTCGAAGGCGCCGTACGGCCTGTCGAGCTACCCGCACCCGCGGCTGATGCCGGACTTCTGGGAGTTCCCGACGGTGTCGATGGGCCTCGGCCCGATCGGCGCGATCTACCAGGCGCGGATGAACCGCTACATGGAGGCGCGCGGTATCGCGGATACCTCCAAGTCGCAGGTGTGGGCGTTCCTCGGCGACGGCGAGATGGACGAGCCGGAGTCGCTGGGCCAGCTGTCCATCGCCGCGCGCGAGGGCCTGGACAACCTCACCTTCGTCGTCAACTGCAACCTGCAGCGCCTGGACGGGCCGGTGCGGGGCAACGGCAAGGTCATCCAGGAGCTGGAGTCGATCTTCCGCGGCGCCGGCTGGAACGTCATCAAGCTGATCTGGGACCGCACCTGGGACCCGCTGCTCGCGCAGGACCGCGACGGCGTCCTGGTCAACCGGATGAACACCACGCCGGACGGCCAGTTCCAGACGTACGCCACCGAGACCGGCGCCTACATCCGCGACCACTTCTTCGGCGACGACCAGCGGCTGCGCGCCATGGTCGAGGGCATGACCGACGACCAGATCCTGCACCTGGGCCGCGGCGGTCACGACCACCGGAAGGTCTTCGCGGCGTTCTCGGCGGCCAAGGCGCACAAGGGCCAGCCGACGGTGATCCTGGCCAAGACGATCAAGGGCTGGACGCTCGGTCCCAACTTCGAGGGCCGCAACGCCACGCACCAGATGAAGAAGCTGACGGTCGACGACCTCAAGCGCTTCCGCGACCGGCTGCACCTGCCGATCGCCGACAAGGACCTGGAGAGCGGGGCGCCGCCGTACTACCACCCGGGGCGCGACTCCGAGGAGATCCAGTACATGCACGACCGCCGCAAGGGACTCGGCGGTTACGTCCCGACGCGCGTCGTGCGCTCCAAGCCGCTCGCCCTGCCGGACGACAAGACGTACGCGACCGTGAAGAAGGGCTCGGGCCACCAGTCCATCGCGACGACCATGGCCTTCGTGCGCCTGCTGAAAGACCTCATGCGGGACAAGGAACTCGGCCGCCGCTTCGTGCTGATCGCGCCGGACGAGTACCGCACCTTCGGCATGGACTCATTCTTCCCGAGCGCGAAGATCTACAACCCGCTCGGCCAGCAGTACGAGTCGGTGGACCGCGATCTGCTCCTCGCCTACAAGGAGTCTCCGCAGGGCCAGATGCTGCACGACGGCATCTCGGAGGCGGGCTGCACGGCGTCGCTGATCGCGGCGGGTTCGGCGTACGCGACCCACGGCGAGCCGCTCATCCCGGTCTACGTCTTCTACTCGATGTTCGGTTTCCAGCGCACCGGTGATCAGTTCTGGCAGATGTCGGACCAGCTGGCGCGCGGTTTCGTGCTGGGCGCGACCGCCGGCCGTACGACCCTGACCGGTGAGGGCCTTCAGCACGCGGACGGCCACTCGCAGCTGCTCGCCTCGACGAACCCGGGCTGTGTCGCCTACGACCCGGCGTACTCGTACGAGATCGCGCACATCGTGCAGGACGGTCTGCGCCGCATGTACGGCGGCGACGCCGAACACCCCCACGGCGAGGACGTCTTCTACTACCTCACCGTCTACAACGAGCCGATCCAGCACCCGGCCGAGCCGGAGAACGTGGACGTCGAGGGCATCCTCAAGGGCATCCACCGCCTCGGCGAAGGCCCCTCGGGCTCCATCCCCGCGCAGATCATGGCGTCCGGCGTGGCCGTCCCCTGGGCCGTCGAGGCGCAGAAGATCCTCGCCGAGGAGTGGAACGTCAAGGCGGACGTCTGGTCGGCGACCTCCTGGAACGAGCTGCGGCGCGAGGCCGTGGAGTGCGAGCGGCACAACCTGCTGCACCCGGAGGAGGAGCAGCGGGTGCCGTGGGTGACGCGGAAGCTGAACGGCGCGGAGGGCCCGTTCGTGGCCGTTTCCGACTGGATGCGATCGGTTCCGGACCAGATCGCGCGGTGGGTGCCCGGGACGTACCAGTCACTGGGCGCCGACGGCTTCGGCTTCGCCGACACCCGTGGCGCGGCCCGGCGCTTCTTCCACATCGACGCGCAGTCGATCGTGGTGGCGGTGCTGACCGAGCTGGCGAAGGAGGGCAAGGTGGACCGGTCGGTGCTGAAGCAGGCGATCGACCGTTACCAGCTGCTCGATGTGTCGGCGGCGGATCCGGGCGCGGCGGGCGGCGACGCGTAGCGCACCGGCGTCAACGGCTCGATGGGGTGGTGTGTCCGTGGGTGACCTGCGGGCACACCGCCCCTTCACATTTCCTACGATGCGCCCATGAAGCAAGCGGTGGCGCAAGTCCGTTGGGAACGGCATACCCAGCGGCCCCTGTTCGGTCTGGCCCTGGCGTTCGCCGTGGCCTATGCGGTGCCGATCGTCCAGCCGGACGCGAGCCGAGCCGTGGTGGACGTGTGTCTCGCGGTGGAGTGGGTGGTGTGGGGGGCGTTCGCGCTGGACTACGTCGTCCGGCTGGCGCTCACCAGGGACAGGCGGTTGTTCGTACGGACGCATTGGCTGGACCTGTGCGCGGTGCTGCTGCCGCTGCTGCAGCCGCTACGGCTGCTGCGGCTGGTGTCGACGCTGCTGCTCGTCGGGCAACGGGCCCGGATGGCCTCGCAGGTGCGGCTGACGACCTATGTCGCCGGGTCGGTGGTCGGGCTGCTGATGTTCGGCTCGCTGGCCGTGCTGTCCGTCGAACGGAACTCGCCCAACGGGAACATCAAGACGCTGGGTGACGCGGTGTGGTGGTCGTTCACGACGATGACGACGGTCGGGTACGGCGATCACGCGCCGACCACCGGGGTGGGGCGGATGCTCGCGGTGGGGCTGATGCTGTCCGGGATCGCGCTGCTGGGTGTGGTGACCGCGAACATCGCCGCGTGGTTCATATCGCGCTTCGAGATGGACGACGTGGAGGAGCGTCGGCAGACGGAGGCGATTCGGGTGCTGACGGAGGAGGTACGGGCCCTTCGGGCGGAGGTGGCGGAGTTGTCGGGGGAACGGGTGGGGGCTGGCACCGGGTGGGTCGCGCAGCCCGGCGCTGACGGGGTGCCGCCTGCGCCCACCCGTGCCGCCCCAGGCGGCACGCATGCCCGCAGCTTCGCTGATGAGCAGACTTGAGCGTGCCTGCGCGACCAGCCACAACGAACCCGCAGCCGAACACGAACCGCACCCCCTACGGCGCCCCCCCGCCCCCCGGCGGAGCCGCGACGCGCCATCCCCCTCCGGCGGCGCGCCGCAGGCCCCGGCTTGACCCACTGTGACCTGCGGCGAATGCACGACGGGAGGGATCTTCGGCCCTGTCACCCTGATAGGGGAACTGGGCCCTCGGATCCCTCCCGCCACAACGAACCTGGCGCGCGTCAGATGTGCGCCGCGCCCGCTCCCGCCTCCGCGTTCTCGCCCCGCTTGGTGAGGAACGCGACGCCGACGGCCACGACCGCCACCCCCGCGGCGACGAGGGACGCGAGGCTCATGCCCGAGATGAACGTGTCGTGCGCGACGTCCGTGATCTTTGTGACGACGGCCTCCGGCGTACCCGGCGCCACCGGCGCCACGCCCACCTGAACCGCCTCGGAGGCCTGGGCCTCCTGCGCCGCGGTCAGCGGCGGAAGCCCCGCGGACGTCCAGTTGCCCGCGAGATCGCTGTCGACCTTGGACGCCATGACGGCACCCAGCACGGCCGTACCCAGGCTGCCGCCGATCTGCATCGCGGCCTGCTGGAGACCGCCGGCCACACCGGACAGCTCCATGGGCGCGTTGCCGACGATGACCTCGGTGGCGCCGACCATGACCGGCGCGAGGCCGAGGCCGAGGAGGGCGAACCAGACCGACATGATGGCGCTGCCGGTGTCCGTATCCAGCGTGGACATGCCATACATGGCGATCGCGGTGAGGGCCATGCCGCCGGCCAGCGGGACCCGCGGTCCGAACTTGGTGATCATCGCGCCCGCGAGCGGGGAGCCGACGATCATCATGCCGGTGAGCGGGAGGAGGTGCAGACCCGCGTCGATCGGGCTCATCCCGTGGACGTTCTGGAGGTAGAACGTCACGAAGAACAGGCCGCCCATGAACGCGATGGCCATCAGGACCATCAGCACGACACCCGCCGACAGCGGGATCGAGCGGAACAGGGCCAGCGGGATCAGCGGCTCCCTCACCCTCGTCTCCCAGAACGCGAAGACCACGAAGCCCAGCACCGAACCGGCTATGAACAGCCATGTCTTGCCGTCGGCCCAGCCCCACTCGGGCGCCTTGATCAGCGCCCAGACCAGGCAGAACATGGCGCCAGACAGCAGGCCGATGCCGAGGATGTCGAAGGAGCGCGGCGCGTTCTCCGCGCGGTGGTCGAGCAGGATCATGACGCCGAGGACTACGGCGAGGATGCCGACCGGCACGTTGATGAAGAACACCGACTGCCAGTTGACGTGCTCGACGAGGACACCGCCGAGGATCGGGCCGCCGGCGGTCGAGGCGCCGATGACCATGCCCCAGATGCCGATGGCCATGTTGAGCTTCTCGGCCGGGAAGGTCGCCCGCAGCAGGCCGAGCGCGGCCGGCATCAGCAGCGCGCCGAACAGGCCCTGGAAGACACGGAACGTGACCACGGCGGCGATGCTGCTGGACAGGCCGATCGCACCGGACGCGGCGGCGAAGCCGACCACGCCGATCAGGAAGGTCTGGCGGTGCCCGAACCGGTCGCCGAGCTTGCCGGCGGTGATCAGGGCGACCGCGAGCGCGAGGAAGTAGCCGTTGGTGATCCACTGCACCTGGGCGAAGGTGGCGCCGAGGTCCTTCTGGATGGCCGGGTTGGCGATGGCCACGATGGTGCCGTCGAGGGCCACCATCATGACCCCGACCGCGACGGTGATGAGCGTGAACCAGGGGTGGCCGCGCAGCCCCTTGGCCGGTGTCGCGTCCGACGGGACTACTGGCGCGTCGCCCCCCGACCCCGTCTTGTCGATGGTGGTCTGACTAGTCATACTTCCGAAGGCTAATGACAGCCACTGACAATTGACAAACCAATTCACAAGTCGGTAACTGACACCTATGGAAACACTGCGCGAACGCAAGAAACAGCGCACCCGGGACGCGCTGGTGCGAACCGCGCTGGAGCTCTTCACCACCCAGGGCTACGACCGGACCACCGTCGACGACATCGCCGAGGCCGTGGACGTCTCGCAGCGCACCTTCTTCCGCTATTTCGCGGGCAAGGAGGAGGCCGCGCTCGCGATGGAGGACATGACGGTGGCGCACTTCGTGGAGACGGTGCGCGGGCGCCCGCCGCACGAGGCCCCGATGGAGGCGCTGCGGCAGTCCGTCCTGGAGGGCTGGGACACGCTCCACGACGTGATCGAGTCCGTCGTGCCTGTCGAGCTGTATCTGCGCATGTACCAGGTGATGGAATCCACACCGGTGCTGCTCGCCGCGCATCTGCGCAAGTCGGTGGAGATCGAGGAGACGATCGCCCATATCCTGGCCGAGCGCGAGGGAGTCGACCTTGACACCGATCCCCGACCGCGCCTGACGGTGGCGGTGTTCGGCGGTGTCATGCGACTGACGGAGCGTCAGTGGAGCGCCGACGGGGACTACAGCCTGGACGCCATGCGGGCACTGGTCGTCTCACATCTCGAACAGTTGGGACCCGCACTCAGCGAGAGCTGGCGAACACACTGAGGTCATGGGCGTGTTCACACGGGCGTGATCGAAACGTGATACCTGTCACTTGGTTAACGCGAGACCCTCCCGTTCTCCTAGTGTGTCCTCCCAGTGACTTCCTTCGATACCTCCCCGCAATTGAACGTCTGGCGCGCTCTGCTGGCGCTGGCCGTGGTGTTCGTGATGCTGGCGACCACCGGTTGGACCGCCCTGCGCCATCACCGCGGTGCCACTCCGCTCCAGGCGTCGATCAGCGCCTGGGAGCACGGCAGCATCGCCGGACACCGGCTGCCGGCCGCGGACTCCTCCCCCGCCAGGCTCGCCCGGTTCTTCACCTCGCTCGACGACCGCCAGCGCGCCGTCCTCGCCCACCGCTACCCGCTCGCGGTCGGCAACATGAACGGCGCCCCCGTCGAGCTGCGCTACCGGGCCAACCGTGTCGCGCTCGACGAGGCGCGCGAGGTCGAACGCAAACGCATGCACGACACCCGGCTCACGCCCGACGGGCAACGCGAGGCGGGCCGCCGTATGCATCGCTTCGAGTCGATGATGCGGACGGACCGGCACATCCTGGCCTTCGACCCGGAGGGCTCCGGGCGGGCGGCCGAGGTGTTCGGTGATCTGAGCGGGGCCGAGCGGATCTCGGTCGTCGTCCCCGGCGTCGACACCGATCTGCTCACCTTCCAGCGCACCAACCGCAAGTACTCCGCACCGGTCGGCATGGCCGAGTCCCTGTACGCGGCCGAGCGCGCGGCCGACCCCACGACGCGTACGGCCGTGATCGCCTGGGCCGACTACACCTCGCCGAACGGCCTCGGCATCGACTCGGCGACGGCGATGCGGGCCGCGGAAGGCGCCGTACGTCTGAACGCGCTGCTGCGGGCCCTGCCCGGCGGCTCCCCCATCTCTCTCTTCTGCCACAGCTACGGCTCGGTGCTGTGCGGTGTGGCCGCGTCCGAGCTGCCCGCGCGGGTGGCCGACATAGCGGTGGCCGGCAGTCCCGGGATGCGGGTCGAGAAGGCCTCCCAGCTGGGCACGTCCGCACGCGTGTGGGCGATGCGGGACGCCGACGACTGGGTGCAGGACGTGCCGTATCTGGAGGTCGGCGGGCTCGGGCACGGTGAGGACCCGGTGTCGTCGGTGTTCGGGGCGCGGGTGCTGTCGGCGCGGGAGGCGAAGGGGCACGGCGGCTATTTCGAGCCGGGCACGGACAGCGTGGCCAACTTCGCCGAGATCGGGGTTGGCGCGTACGGGTCGGTGCGCTGTGCCGACGATGCCGGGGCCTGTCGGGCGGGTTTGTCCGACAGCGCGTCGGCCGGACGCGCGTAGAGGCGCAGGAATTGCGGTGTGCGAGAGGTGGCGACGGAGGAGCACGTGCCGCATACGATGAGCCGCATGGGTGACGTACTGGCCGGATTTCATGCCGCCTGGGAGTTCGAGTCCGACTCCGTGCTCATCCGTTACGAACGGGGGATTCGAACACCTAAGCTCTTCCAGGCGCTCGGGGAGCGCCGTGTGCCCCTTGAGGCGATCGGCGGGGTGACGCTGACGCAGGGCAAGCGCGGGACCGTGGTGCTGCGCCTGGAGCTGCGGCCCGGTGCCGATCCGCTGCTGGAGGCGGCGGCCGGGCAGCTGAAGGAGAGCGGTGATCCGTATCGGCTGGTGCTGCCGGCGGAGCGGGACGTTCTCGCCGAGTACTACGCCGACGAGCTGCGGGCGCGGCTGAACGGGTCCGGGGCAGTCGATGAGTTCCTGATGGGCGCGCCCGATGTGCCGATGCAGTTCAAGGCGTACGACGCGAAGGCGTCCTTCGACGGGCGTGTCGTCCGGTTCCGGTGGTTCTGGACGGGGGCGTCGTCGGCGAAGTGGAAGGCCGGGGACCAGAACTTCCCGGTGGCCGAGCTCAGCGGGGTGGAGTGGCGGTCGCCGGAGGTGTTCGAGGGGCATCTACGGCTGCTGCGGCGGGACTTGGCCGATACGGACGCACAGCCCGCGCAGGCCGATCAGGATCCGGCGACCGTGGTGTTCGGGCTGGGGTACGGGCCGGTGCACGAGTCGCTGCCGTTCGCTGCGGCTGTTCTCTCGGCGGTTCGGGAGAGCGGGCCCGTCGCCGCTGTGCCGGCCAGGGCGCCGAGGCGCGACCCGGCCGACATCGCGGAGAGGATCCGGCATCTGGGGGAGCTGCATGAGGCCGGGTTGGTCACGGACGAGGAGTTCTCGTCCAAGAAGGCGGAGTTGTTGTCGGAGTTGTAGGGGTTTGCCCTACTCCCTGCCTGCGGATGCGAAGGACATGTCCGCGTAGCGGGTACCGGCGACCTTGCTCGCGATCGGCTCCAGCAGCGCCAGTTCCTGCTCCGTCAGGACAATCCTCGTCGCCGCCGTGTTCTCCTCCACCCTCTTCGGCCTGCGAGTGCCCGGGATCGGGACGATCGGGAGGTTGTGGACCGATGCCTGCTGCTGGACCCACGCCAGGGCGATCTGGCCCAGGCTCGCGCCATGCGACTCGGCGACCGTGCGGATCGGGTCGAGGAGGGCGGCGTTGACCGCGGCGTTCTCTCCCGTGTAGCGGGGCTGTTGGCGGCGGAAGTCGCCGTCGGTCAGATCCTCGGCCTTGGCGAAGGAGCCGGTGAGGAAGCCACGGCCCAGCGGGGAGTACGGGACGAGGGTCACGCCCAGTTCGCGGGCGGCCGGGACCACGTTCGCCTCGATGTCCCGGCTGAACAGGGACCACTCGGACTGCACGGCCGCGATCGGGTGCACGGCGTGCGCGTCACGCAGCTCGCGGGCCGTCACCTCGCTCAGGCCCAGATGCTTGACCTTGCCCTCGCTGACCAGCTCGGCCATGACACCGACGGTCTCCTCGATGGGGACGTCCACGTCCCGGCGGTGCATGTAGTAGAGGTCGATCGCCTCGACGTCCAGGCGCTTCAGGCTCGCCTCGATGCACTGCCGTATATAGGGCGTGTCGTTGCGGATGATGCGCTTGGTCGGGTCGTCGGGGTGGATCGCGAGACCGAACTTGGTGGCGATGACCACGTCATCCCGGTGCGCCTTGAAGAACGGGGAGAGGAACCGCTCGTTCTCGCCGGCGCCGTACGCGTCCGCCGTGTCGTAGAGCGTGACGCCCAGTTCCAGGGCCCGCTCCAGGGTCGCCCTGGACTCGTCCGCGTCCGAGGGGCCGTACGCGAAGCTCATGCCCATGCAGCCGAGGCCCTGGACACCGACCTCGGGGCCGTGCGTGCCGAGTCGTGCGGTGGCGATCCTGCTGATGCTGCCGTCCGTCATCCAGCCTTCTCCGTCTTCTCCTGCTCGTACAGACGCCCTGCGTCCGCGTAGAAACTGATCTTCCGGTCGAGCACGGCGAGCGTGTCCTGGAGCTCGGCGATCCGGGCGAGGACGTCGCGCCGGGTCGTCTCCAGCAGCTCGAAACGCTCACCGAAGGTGTGGTCGCCCTCGCGCACCAGCTCGGCGTACCGGACCATGTCGGCGACGGGCATGCCGGTCAGCCGCAGCTTGCCGACGAGGTCGAGCCAGTCCAGGTCCCGGTTGCTGTAGCGGCGCTGGCCCGTGTGCGAGCGGTCGACGTGCGGCATGAGGCCGATCCGCTCGTACCAGCGCAGGGTGTGGGCCGTCAGTCCGGTGAAGGCGACGACCTCGCTGATCGTGTAGCTGTCCTGGCCTGCCGGGCGCCGGTGCGGATGGGGCGGGGCGGCACAGCTGTCGGTCCTGGTACTCGTGCTCTCCATCACCGTCATGACCTCAACGCTATGGCCTTGGAGTGCGCTCCAAGCAAGCGGAAACGGTAAGAAAACCACGGGACGTGGCTCGAGGGGCGGAGTGCCACGTCTTGCCGTCGAGCGACTGCTGCGCCGTCGTGGCTGGTCGCGCAGTTCCCCGCGCCCCTTGGGGGGTTGCCGAACCGCTCGTTGAGTGTCACCGGGCTCCACACGGGCTGGCCGGATACGTCGTCGGCGTCGCCACCGATCCGCAGGCGCGCCGCCGGGGGTACGGGCGCGCATGCTTCGTCCACAAGCCGGACCCCACGATGATCCTGAAGCTCAGAGCGGCTTAGGCTCACAGGTATGTCCTTGCAGAGCCTCACGTTGATCGAGAACTGGCCCGTCCCCACCGCCGCCGCAGGTGTCGTGCGGGCGGATGGAACCGTGCTCGGCACCCACGGGCCGATCGGGCACCGCTTTCCCCTCGCCTCCGTCACCAAGCCGCTGGCGGCCTACGCAGTGCTCGTCGCGTACGAGGAGGGGGCGATCGAGCTCGACGAGCCGGCCGGGCCGGAGGGGTCGACCGTGCGGCATCTGCTGGCGCACACCTCGGGGCTGGCCTTTGACGAGCATCGGGTGATGGCGCCGGCCGGGGAGCGGCGGCTGTACTCCAATGCCGGGTTCGAGCAGCTCGGGGATCATGTGGCGAAGGCGACCGACATTCCGTTCGGGGAGTATCTGCGGCAGGCGGTGCTGGAGCCGTTGGGTATGACGGGTACGTCGTTGGAGGGTTCGCCGGCGAAGGACGGGGTGTCGACCGTCGAGGATCTGCTGCGGTTCGCGGCGGAGGTGCAGGCGCCCCGGCTGCTGGACCCGCGTACGGTCGCGGAGGCTATGACCGTGCAGTACCCGGGGACCAAGGGTGTGCTGCCGGGGTACGGGCATCAGAACCCCAACGACTGGGGGCTCGGCTTCGAGATCCGGGACGGCAAGGCGCCGCACTGGACGGGGTCGGCGTCCTCGCCGCGCGCCTTCGGGCACTTCGGGCAGTCGGGGACCTTCCTGTGGATCGACCCGGACGCCGGGGCGGCCTGCGTGGCGCTGACCGATCGCGCCTTCGGGCCGTGGGCGGTCGAGGTGTGGCCGGCGTTCACGGACGCGGTGCTCGCCCAGCTGTAGCCGGCCCCGTCCCCTCGGTGTCGATGTGGGGCAGGATCCGGTCCATCCACCTGGGCGTCCACCAGGCGTGTTTGCCCAGCAGCGTCATCACGGCGGGCACCATGAGCAGGCGTACGACGGTCGCGTCGATGAGGACGCTCACGGCGAGGCCCAGGCCCAGCATCTTGACCACGATGTTGTCGCTGATGATGAACGCCGCGAAGACGCTCACCATGATCAGCGCCGCGCAGGTGATCACACGCGCGGTGATCTCCAGGGCATGGGCCACCGAGTCCTTCGCGTCCCCGGTGCGCAGCCACGCCTCGTGCACCCGGGACAGCAGGAAGATCTCGTAGTCCATGCTCAGGCCGAAGATGATGGCGAACATCATCATCGGCACATAGCTCTCGATGGGCACCTTGCCGTGGACGCCGAGAGCCGGACCGCCCCAGCCCCACTGGAAGACGGCGACCACGACGCCGTACGAGGCCGTGATCGACAGGACGTTGAGGACGGCCGCCTTCACGGCCACCAGCAGGCCGCGGAAGACCGCGAGGACGATCAGGAAGGCGAGGCCGACGACCACGGCGATGATCAGGGGCAGGCGTTCCGCGACGATGTCGCGGAAGTCGACCTGAGCGGCCGTGGTCCCGGTGACATAGCCCTTGGCGTCGGTGCCGGAGGCGGCGTCGGGGAGGGTGTGGTCGTAGAGCCGGTTCGTGAGGTCGGTGGTGTCCTTGTTCTGCGGGGACACCGACGAGTAGACGGTGCCGACCAGCACGTCGCCGTCCTGGGTCGGCTGCAGCGGGCTGACGAAGGACGTCCCGGACTCGTCGTTCAGGGCCGTCTGGGTCTTCGAGGCCAGGTCGGAGCGCTGCGACTGCGGTACGTTCGTCTGGTCGACGACGATGGTCAGCGGTCCGTTGGAGCCCGCGCCGAACGCGTCCGTCATCAGGTCGAAGGCCCGCCGGTCCGTGAAGGACGTGGGATCGGCGCCGTCGCCGATGTGGCCGAGCTGGATCGAGAAGACCGGGATGGCCAGCACCGCGACGGTGACGACGCCGGCGGACAGATACCGCAGCGGATGGCGCTCGACGCGCTTGGCGTACCGGTGCCAGGTGCCCTGCGAGGTGTCGCCCCCGGCCTCGGCCTCGGTCTCCGCGATGGGCTTGCGCACATGCCAGCGGTCGATGTTGCGGCCGATCAGCCCCAGCAGGGCCGGCACCAGGGTCAGCGCGCCGAGGACGGCGGAGACGACCGTGACGGCCGCGGCGACGCCGAGTTTGCCGATGAAGCTCACCCCGGACACCCACAGGCCCATCAGGGCGACGATCACCGTGGTGCCGGAGACCAGCACCGCGCGCCCCGACGTGGACGCGGCGTGACCGGCGGCGCGCACCGGGTCGGCGCCGTCCATGATGCCCTGCCGGTGCCGGGTGATCAGGAACAGCGCGTAGTCGATGCCGACGCCGAGGCCGATCATCGTGGCCAGGGTCGGTGACACCGTGGCGAAGGTGAACGCGACGGCCAGCAGCCCGAGGCAGGCCAGTCCGCCGACCACCGCGATGAGCGCGGTGACCAGTGGCAGTACCGCGGCGATCAGACTGCCGAAGCCGATCAGCAGGACCACGATGGCCACGCCGAAGCCGATCGCCTCGCTGATCCGGTCGTTGCCGGCGGGCCGCTCCAGCTCGCCGAGCGAACCGCCGTACTCGACCTGGACACCGGCGTTCCTGAGCTGCTCCACGGCGTTGTCGACGCCGTTCAGATAGCTGTCTCCGAGGAGCGAGGGCTGCTCGTCGAAGCGGATGGTGATGTAGCCGGTCCGCCCGTCCGAGGACAGCGGCCCGACCTTGGAGGAGGTGGCGTCCAGCGGATTCTGCACGGACAGCACATGCGGCAGTTTCTGCAGGTCGGAGACGGCGCCCGACATCTGCGAGCCGAACGAGGTCAGGGGCTTCTCCGCGTCGTGCATGACGATCTGACTGCTGTAGCCACCCGCCTGCGGATCATGCTCCTTGAGGACGTCGAGCCCCTTCTCGGACTGCACGTCGGACAGGGCGAAGTTGTCCGAGTACTCGCCACCGTGGATGTGATTGAGAGCCTGGAGCACGCCGAGCGCCACGACCCAGGCGACGATCACGATCACGAAGTGGTGGGCACACCACTCACCGAGCCGTCGCAGTCCCCCACTTTTCGGGGCCTCGCCCCGTCCCCCTTCGGCCTTGCGTCTCGCCATGGACTCGGCCCTTCTCCGCCGGGCGGGCGTCCGACACCTCCATTGGACGTCGCACGAACCACTCCGGCATCTCGGGCCCCACCGCTACCCGGCCATCTCCCACATCAGCAGCTCCGCCCCGCTCAACCCGACCGCCTCCACATCCTTGGCGTCGGTGATGCGCGCCGCGTCCCCCGGCCCCAACTCCTCGCCCTCCAGCCGCACTTCACCCCGCACGACATGCACATACAGATACGCCCCGTCCGGCACCGCGGTCCGCTCCCCCGCCGCCAGCCGCCGCACATGGAGCATCGCGCCCGCCTCCGGAACGGCGTACGGCGTGGAGTCGGCGATGCCATGGACGATCTCGTACGCCGGGTCCCCGCCCGGCGTCAGCGGGGCCAGCCAGGTCTGGATGAAGGTCAGGGGCGTCCCGGCGTCGTTGCGCTCCACATGCCGCACGCCACCCGCCGAACTCAGCCGCTGCACATCTCCGGGCCCGACCCGCGTCTCATGCCCCGTCGAGTCCCGGTGGGTCAGCTCCCCCTCGACGACCCAGGTCACGATCTC
Organism: Streptomyces lanatus; assembly: GCF_014655715.1. Lineage (GTDB taxonomy): Bacteria > Actinomycetota > Actinomycetes > Streptomycetales > Streptomycetaceae > Streptomyces > Streptomyces lanatus. The sequence goes on from NZ_BNBM01000002.1 coordinate 74,465, forward strand.
GGTGTGGCTGTGCGGATGCTCGTCGAACCCGGCGCCGGGCGCGAGCCGCTCCTCGTTGCAGGCGATCATCGCGCCGAACCGAAGGTTGTCGGGGTCGTAGTGCGGGCCGAAGGAGAAGGCGTGCCGCGACTCGATGCCCGACCCCGGCTCCCCTCCCGGATAGCGCTCCGCGGCGCGCCGTACGTCCATCACAGGCACCAAGGTAGCCCGTGCCGACCAGCCCACACCGACGCCGGGCAGGGGCCCACCAACAGTCACTGTCCCGACGACACCGACGCGCCCCCGGAGGCGACCGACCCAGAAATCCGGCACTACACAGCCAACCGAACCCCGACAACGCACCCACCGGTCCCGATAAGGCAGTCTTGTCCCCGTGCCCGAACCCGAAGCCAGTAAGTCCCCCGCCGCCGCGCACGACGTCCACCCCCACTCCGCGACCCTGAGGCGGCTGGAGAAGTCCTCCGGTTCGCTCGCCGCTCAGGCCATCGCGCGGATGGACGAGACACTGCCGTGGTACCGGGCGATGCCACCGGAGAACCGTTCCTGGATCGGTCTCGTCGCGCAGGCCGGTATCGCCGCCTTCACCGAGTGGTTCCGGCATCCCGACGCGCCGCAGGCCATCTCCACCGATGTCTTCGGAACAGCCCCGCGCGAGCTGACCCGTGCCATCACCCTCCGTCAGACCGTGGAGATGGTGCGTACGACCATCGAGGTCATGGAGTCGGCGATCGACGAGGTCGCGGCTCCCGGCGACGAGAGCGTGCTGCGCGAGGCCCTCCTCGTCTACGCCCGCGAGATCGCCTTCGCCACCGCCCAGGTGTACGCCCAGGCCGCGGAGGCACGCGGTGCCTGGGACGCGCGGCTGGAGTCGCTCGTGGTGAACGCCGTGCTCAGCGGCGAGGCCGACGAGGGAGCCGTATCGAGGGCGGCCGCACTCGGCTGGAACTCCCCCGAGCATGTCTGCGTGGTCCTCGGCACCGCCCCCGACGGCGACAGCGAGCTCACCGTCGAGGCCATCCGACGGGCCGCCCGGCACGCGAAGCTGCAAGTCCTCACCGGCGTCCTCGGCGACCGGCTCGTCGTCATCGCCGGCGGCAGCGACAACCCGCTCGCCGTCGCCAAGTCCCTGATCGGGCCGTATGCCGCCGGGCCGGTCGTCGCGGGGCCCGTCGTACCGGATCTGCTCGCGGCCACCCGGTCCGCGCAGGCCGCGGCCGCCGGTCTGAAGGCGTGTTCCGCCTGGCAGGACGCCCCGCGCCCGGTCCTCGCCGACGATCTGCTGCCGGAACGCGCCATCGCCGGGGATCCCAGTGCGCGCGAGCAGTTGGTGGAGGAGATCTACAGACCGCTTGAGGAGGCCGGGTCGGCGCTCCTGGAGACGCTGTCCGTGTATCTCGAGCAGGCGAGCAGTCTGGAGGGCGCGGCGCGGATGCTGTTCGTGCATCCCAACACCGTGCGCTACCGGCTTCGACGTGTGACTGACGTCACCGGCTGGTCGCCGTCCGATGTACGCTCCGCGTTCACTTTGCGGATCGCGCTGATCCTGGGGCGTCTGGCCGACGGCGATCTTCAGCTCTAGGCTTTTGTCGGGGTCCCACAAAACCCCCTCGTGTTCTTCGTCCTTGTCCCCACGGGCGGCTGTGGCCGTCCCCAAGAGAGAGTGTGAGAGTGCTCGTACTCGTCGCTCCCGGCCAGGGCGCCCAGACGCCCGGCTTCCTGACCCCTTGGCTCGAACTGCCCGGTGCCGCCGACCGCCTCGGTGCCTGGTCGGACGCCATCGGCCTGGACCTCGCCCACTACGGGACGCAGGCCGACGCCGACGCCATCCGGGACACCTCCGTGGCGCAGCCGCTGCTGGTCGCGGCCGGCATCCTGTCCGCCGCGGCACTGGGTGACATCACGCCCGGTGCCGTAGCCGGCCACAGCGTCGGTGAGATCACCGCGGCCGCCTACGCGGGCGTCCTCGACGACACCGCCGCGCTGACCCTCGTACGCAAGCGGGGCCTGGCGATGGCCGAGGCCGCCGCGATCACCGAGACCGGCATGTCGGCGCTGCTCGGCGGCGACCCCGAGGTCAGCGTCGCGCATCTGGAGAAGCTGGGGCTGACCCCGGCGAACATGAACGGCGCCGGGCAGATCGTGGCCGCGGGCACCATGGAGCAGCTCGCCGCGCTGAACGAGGACAAGCCCGAGGGTGTGCGCAAGGTCGTCGCGCTGAAGGTCGCCGGCGCCTTCCACACGCATCACATGGGTCCCGCCGTCGACGCGCTGGCCGAGGCCGCCAAGGAGCTCGTCCCCGCCGACCCGAAGGTCACCTACGTCTCCAACAAGGACGGCAAGGCGGTCGCCGGCGGCGTCGAGGTGCTGGAGCGCCTCGTCGGGCAGGTCGCCAACCCGGTCCGCTGGGACCTGTGCATGGAGACCTTCAAGGAGCTCGGCGTGACGGCCCTGATCGAGGCGTGCCCGGGTGGCACGCTGACCGGTCTGGCCAAGCGCGCGCTGCCGGGTGTGAAGACCCTGGCGCTGAAGACCCCCGACGACCTCGACGCTGCTCGCGAGCTCATCGCAGAGCACGCCTGACAAGGAGCCCGGAGCATGGCGAAGCTGAAGCCCAGCAAGGGCGCCCCGTATGCGCGCATCCTCGGTGTGGGCGGTTACCGCCCGACCCGTGTGGTGCCCAACGAGGTGATCCTGGAGAAGATCGACTCGTCCGACGAGTGGATCCGTTCGCGCTCCGGCATCGAGACGCGGCACTGGGCGAACGCCGAGGAGACCGTCGCCGCGATGTCGATCGAGGCGTCCGGCAAGGCGATCGCCGACGCCGGGATCTCCGCCGAGCAGATCGGCGGCGTGATCGTCTCGACCGTCTCGCACTTCAAGCAGACCCCGGCCGTCGCGACGGAGATCGCCGACAAGCTCGGCACCAACAAGGCGGCCGCCTTCGACATCTCGGCCGGCTGCGCGGGCTTCGGCTACGGCCTGACGCTGGCCAAGGGCATGATCGTCGAGGGCTCCGCGGAGTACGTCCTCGTCATCGGCGTCGAGCGGCTGTCCGACCTGACCGACCTGGAGGACCGTGCCACGGCCTTCCTGTTCGGTGACGGCGCGGGCGCGGTCGTGGTCGGCCCCTCTCAGGAGCCGCGCATCGGCCCGACGGTGTGGGGTTCCGAGGGCGACAAGTCCGAGACGATCAAGCAGACCTTGGCGTGGAACGAGTACGACAGCTCCACGGACAAGTTCCCCGCGATCACCCAGGAGGGCCAGGCGGTCTTCCGCTGGGCCGTGTTCGAGATGGCGAAGGTCGCCCAGCAGGCGCTGGACGCGGCCGGAATCACCCCGGACGAACTGGACGTCTTCATCCCGCACCAGGCCAACGAGCGGATCATCGACTCGATGGTGAAGACTCTCAAGCTGCCGGAGCATGTCAAGGTCGCCCGCGATGTGCGCACCACCGGCAACACCTCGGCCGCCTCGATCCCGCTCGCGATGGAGCGGCTCCTGGCGACCGGCGAGGCGAAGAGCGGCGACACCGCACTGGTCATCGGATTCGGGGCGGGTCTCGTCTACGCCGCCACGGTCGTTACTCTCCCCTAGGCACTCCGTGCCGGATCATGCGGTCCGGGACGGAGAAACGCACCACCTGCCGCTCACGCGGTGGACGCCAAACCCTCTGAGATATCTACGAAGGAGCGCCAAGATGGCCGCCACTCAGGAAGAGATCGTCGCCGGTCTCGCCGACATCGTGAACGAGATCGCCGGCATCCCGGTTGAGGACGTCCAGCTGGACAAGTCCTTCACCGACGACCTGGACGTCGACTCGCTGTCCATGGTCGAGGTCGTCGTCGCCGCCGAAGAGCGCTTCGACGTCAAGATCCCCGACGAGGACGTCAAGAACCTCAAGACCGTCGGCGACGCGACCGACTACATCCTGAAGCACCAGGGCTGATCACCGATCAGACCGCTGGGCTGACTGCCCCGCCACCCGGCGGTGGCGCCGCTGAATCCTCGTATCCGTTGGAGAAAGAATTCCCGTGAGCTCGACCAATCGCACCGTGGTCGTCACCGGTATCGGCGCAACCACACCGCTGGGTGGCGACGCAGCCTCTACCTGGGAGGGCCTGGTCGCCGGACGTTCCGGCGTCAAGCCCCTGGAGCAGGACTGGGCCGCCGATCAGGCGGTCCGTATCGCCGCGCCGATCGCCGTGGAGCCGACCGAGGTCATCCCCCGGCCGCAGGCCCGCCGACTGGACCGCTCGGCGCAGTTCGCGCTGATCGCGGCCAAGGAGGCCTGGGCCGACGCCGGTTTCGAGGCCAAGGCCGGTGAGGACCCGAAGGTCGACCCCGACCGTCTGGGTGCCGTCATCGCCTCCGGCATCGGTGGCGTGACGACGCTGCTCGACCAGTACGACGTGCTGAAGGAGAAGGGCGTCCGCCGCGTCTCCCCGCACACCGTGCCCATGCTGATGCCGAACAGCCCGTCGGCCAACGTGGGCCTGCTCGTGGGCGCCCGTGCGGGCGTGCACACGCCGGTCTCCGCGTGCGCCTCGGGTGCCGAGGCCATCGGCTACGCCATCGAGATGATCCGCACCGGCCGCGCCGACGTCGTCGTCGCGGGTGGCACGGAGGCGGCGATCCACCCGCTGCCGATCGCCGCGTTCGGCAACATGATGGCGATGTCCAAGAACAACGACGACCCGCAGGGCGCGTCGCGTCCCTACGACGTCGCGCGTGACGGCTTCGTCCTCGGTGAGGGCGCCGGTGTGGTCGTCCTGGAGTCCGCCGAGCACGCCGCGAAGCGCGGGGCGCGGGTGTACGCCGAGGCGGTCGGGCAGGGCATCTCCGCCGACGCCCACGACATCGTGCAGCCGGAGCCCGAGGGCCGCGGCATCTCGCACGCGCTGCAGAACCTGCTGGACCGCAACGACCTGGACCCGGCGGAGATCGTGCACGTCAACGCGCACGCCACGTCGACGCCGGCCGGTGACATCGCCGAGCTGAAGGCGCTGCGCAAGGTGTTCGGCGACGACGCCGACCACTTCGCGGTGTCCGCGACCAAGTCGATGACCGGTCATCTGCTCGGTGGCGCCGGTGGCGTGGAGACGGTCGCGACCGTCCTCGCGCTGTACCACCGGGTCGCCCCGCCGACCATCAACGTCGAGAACCTCGACCCGGAGGCCGAGGCCAACGCCGACGTCGTCCGCGGTGAGGCCCGGAAGCTGCCCGTCGAGGGCCGTATCGCCGCGCTGAACGACTCGTTCGGGTTCGGCGGGCACAACGTGGTGCTGGCGTTCCGGACGGTCTGAGCGACCTCTGTACGTATGTGAAGGGCCCCCACCTTTCGAGGTGGGGGCCCTTCACTTGTCCAGGTCTCAGACCACTTGGTGCAGCCAGCGCACCGGCGCTCCCTCACCGGCGTACCGGAACGGCTCCAACTCGTCGTCCCACGGCTTGCCGAGGAGCTTGGCGATCTCGGCCTCCAGGTCGGTCTCGTCGCGCTGCGAGCGGGCCAGGGCGGCGCGCAGACGGTCCTCAGGGATGAGGATGTCGCCGTGGATTCCGGTCACCGCGTGGAAGATGCCCAGGTCGGGGGTGCAGCTGTAGCGCTCGCCCTCGGCGGTGGGGCAGGGCTCGGCCGTGACCTCGAAGCGCAGCAGCTGCCAGCCGCGCAGGGCGGAGGCCAGCTTGGAGGCGGTGCCCGCCTCGGCCTGCCAGGAGAACTCCGAGCGCCAGGTGCCGGGCGCGGCGGGCTGCCGGATCCAGTCGAGGTTGACGCGTGTGCCGAGCACCCCTGCCACGGCCCACTCGACGTGCGGGCACAGCGCGCGCGGCGCGGAGTGCACGTACAGAACTCCACGTGTCGTCACCGGTACCTCCGGGCAGAGCGGACATCTTGCGAACTGGCGGACGATCGTGGCCGGGCGGCCACGTTGATGGCGAGGCTACCGTGCGGCGGCGCAAGGAGTGTGACGTACCGTCCGTCCCGGTGCCGCCAAACGCCTGCCATTCACCCGGCAGGACGCTTGTACGGGTGTGAGCCGTTGCATGAGTCGGGCGGGAACCCTCATCCGTTGTTATGGGTTGGAAATCATGACAGCGTCGAACGAGGGGATGGCCGGGCATGCGGAAGTCGCGGCACGTCGTGCTCGCCGCCCTGACTGCGGCGGTTGTCGGTGTCGCCGGCTGTGACGCGGTGGGCGGTGACGAGTCGGCCCCGACGCAGTCGCGCGGCGCGCGGCCGTCGCCGAAGCCGACGCCGACCTGGGACCGCAGCCCGGCGTCCGTCGCGGCGGTCGGTGACTCCATCACCCGGGGTTTCGACGCCTGCTCGGTCCTGTCGGACTGCCCCGAGGTGTCCTGGGCGACCGGAAGCAGCGCCGAGGTCGACAGTCTGGCGGTGCGTCTGCTGGGGAAGGCGAAGGCGGCGGGGAACAGTTGGAACTACGCGGTGACGGGGGCCCGGATGGCGGACGTGCCGGGTCAGATGGCCCAGGCGGCGACCCGCAGGCCGGAGTTGGTGGCGGTGATGGCGGGCGCCAATGACGCCTGTCGTGAGACGCCCGAGGCGATGACCCCGGTGGCCGACTTCCGCGCGCAGTTCGAGGACGCCATGAGCACGCTGCGCGAGTCCCTGCCGAAGACGCAGGTGTTCGTGGCGAGCGTGCCGAATCTGAAGCGGCTGTGGGAGCAGGGCAAGGACAATCCGCTGGGCAAGCAGGTGTGGAAGCTGGGGATCTGCCCGTCGATGCTGAGCGACCCCGACTCCCTGACCACGCTGGCCAACCAGCGGCGCGACACGGTGCAGGAGCGTGTCGAGGCGTACAACAAGGTGCTGGAAGATGTCTGCGCGAAGGACCGCCGGTGTCGTTTCGACGACGGCGCGGTGTACGACTTCCGTTTCGGCGCCGAGCAGCTGAGCCGTTGGGACTGGTTCCATCCGAGTGTCGACGGTCAGGCACGGCTGGCCGAGATCGCCTACCGGACCGTGACGAACTAGTGTTCCGCTCATGAGCGAACACTTCGGCACACTTTCCGACGGCACCGAGGTCCGGCGCTGGACCCTGGAGCGTGCGGGCGTACGGGTACGGGTGCTGTCGTACGGCGGGATCGTGCAGTCGCTGGAGGTGCCGGACCGGGACGGGCATCCGGCGGACGTGGTGCTGGGGTTCGCCGATCTGGAGGGCTATCTGACCCACCCGGGGCCGTATCTGGGCGCCCTCATCGGCCGCTACGCCAACCGGATCGCGGGCGGCCGCTTCCCGCTGGACGGTCTGACGTACGCGCTGGAGCCCAACAACGCGCCCAACTCCCTGCACGGCGGAGCGCACGGCTTCGACAAGCGGGTGTGGGAGGTGACGCCGGTCGAGCACGGGGTGCGTCTGAGCCGGGTCAGCCCGCATGGCGAGGAGGGCTTCCCCGGGACGCTGGAGGTCTCGGCGACGTACACCCTGTCGTCCGAGGGCGCGCTGCGGATCGCGTACGAGGCGGTGACGGACGCACCGACGGTGGTGAATCTGACGAACCACAGCTACTTCGATCTGGCCGGTGCGAGAGCCGGTTCCGGTGACGCGGGCGGGCATGAACTGCGGCTGGCGGCCTCCCGGTTCACCCCGGTCGACGCGGACCTCATCCCGACCGGCACCCTGGACGATGTCGCGGGCACGCGCTTCGACTTCCGTCAGTCGCGCAAGGTCGGCACCGGGTACGACCACAACTTCGTGCTGGACAAGGGCGTGACGGCGAGCCCCGAGCAGGTCGCCGAGCTGTACGCCCCGTCGACCGGCCGTGCGCTGACGGTGGCGACCACCGAGCCCGGCCTCCAGCTCTACACCGCCGACCATCTGACCGAGCCCTTCGCCCCCGGCGACGGCATCGCGCTGGAGACCCAGCACTTCCCCGACTCCCCGAACCGGCCGGACTTCCCGGGGACGGTGCTGCGGCCGGGCGAGGTGTTCCGCTCGGAGACGGTGTACGGCTTCTCCGCGCGCTGAGGGCCCCGAGGCGAACGCACGAGCCCCGGTCCAGGTGTCAGGGCCTGAACCGGGGCTGTTCCTGGGTACTTCTCCCGCGTCAGACGTTAATCGTCGCCGTCACCCGACGGTCCGCGATCGAGCGCCCCACCTGGATCTCGTACGAACCCTTCACAAAGGTCCACGAATTGGCCGTCTCGTCCCACACCTCGAAGGCCCGGCGCGGCAGCTCGATCACGGCCTCGCCCCGCTCCCCCGGCCCCGCCTCGACGCCCGCGAACCCGGCGAGCCAGCGTGCCGGACGGTCGGTGTCCGGCTCGCTCGGCGCGACGTAGATCTGCACGACCTCACGCCCCGCGCGCTCGCCGGAGTTGCGGACGCGGACGGTGACGGTCGTGCCCCGGACCTCGGCGGACTCGTAGGTCCAGTCGGTGTAGCCGAGGCCGTGTCCGAAGGGGTACGAGGGGATGGCGCGCTCCTTCTCCCAGGCGCGGTAGCCGATGAAGACGCCCTCGGTGTACGGGAGTCGGCCGTCCGACGGCACGACCTCGGTGACCGGGGCGGCGGTGAGGGAGCCCCAGGTGGTGGGGAGCCGCCCGCCCGGCTCATGGGCGCCTGTGAGGACGTCGGCCAGGGCCGCGCCGCCCTCCTGTCCGGGGAACCAGCTGAGCAGCACGGCGGCTACGTCCTCGCGCCAGGGCAGTTCCACCGGGGAGCCGGAGTTGACGACCACGACGGTGTGGGGGTTGGCGGCGGCGACGGCCCGGACCAGCTCGTCCTGGCGGCCGGGCAACCCGAGGTCGGTGCGGTCGTAGCCCTCGGACTCGACGCGGTCGGTGGTGGCGACCACGACGACGGCCGTGTCGGCGGCCCGGGCGGCCTCGACGGCCTCGGCGATCAGCTCGTCGGGGTCGCGCTGCGGCTCCTGGTGGGCGAGGGTGAACCCGACGACCTTCATGGGCGCGTCCTCGGGGAACTCGACGACATGGGTGAGGGAGACCTCGACCGGTTCACCGGCGGTGAGTTCGGGCTGGGCGCGTGGGACGGGGGCGCCGAAGAAGGTGATGAAGGGGTCGTCCTTGGCGGGCCGCTGGACGTCGTCGTAGTACGCCGTCCCGTCGATGACGAGGGTGAAGGCGCCGATGCCCTTGATGCCGAAGGTGTGCGGGCCGGTGGCGCGCGGGGTGAAGGTACCGGTCAGTTCGACGGTGTGCAGGGTGTCGTGGGTGACGCCGTCGGGGAGGTCGGCGCCCATCCACTGGATCTGTCCGTTGGGGGCGGACCCGGTGCCGATGACCTGGCCGTCCTTGTCCCGGCACACGGCTCGCAGCTCGAAGCCCTTGTCGGCGACGGCGAGTTCGGTGTTCGGGTCGGCTCCGACTGCGTAGGTGAGGGTGCCCTCGGGGAGGGCGGCGGTGAGGCCGTCGAGCGGGGAGACGACCCGGGCCGGGAAGACCGTCGCCGAGCCCCCGCCGAGGACGCGGGCGTCGCGGGCGGCGGCGCCGATGAGGGCGACCGTGCCGTTCGGCCTGAGGGGGAGGGCGCCCTGGTTGCGGACCAGGACGAAGGAGCGGCGGGCGATCTCGCGGGCGAGTTCCGTGCCGTCGATCTGCTCGGGGGGCTCGGCGACGACCGGTTCGGCGCCGTCCAGGATGCCGACGCGGGCGGCGAGCCGCAGGACGTTGCGCACGGCGTCGTCGACCTTGCCCTCGGCGGCCTTCCCGTCCCGCACGGCCCGGGCGAGGGCGTCGCCGTAGACGGTCCGGGGGCCGGGCATGGCGACGTCGAGGCCGCCCTCGATGGCGGCGACGGTGTCGCGGGCGGCCATCCAGTCGGAGACGTTGTAGCCGTCGAAGCCCCACTCGCCGCGCAGGACCTCGTTGACGAGGTGGTGGTGCTCGGTCATCGTCGTGCCGTTGACCGTGTTGTAGGCGGTCATGATGCCCCAGGGGTGGGCGTTCTCGACGATGATCTCGAAGGGCGCCAGATAAAGCTCGCGCAGGGCGCGTGCGGAGACGACGTTGTCGACGGTGAAGCGGTCGGTCTCGGCGTCGTTGGCGACGAAGTGCTTGACGGTGGTGCCGACGCCGCCGGACTGCACACCACTGACATACCCGGCGCCGATCACGCCCGTCAGATACGGGTCCTCGCTGTACGCCTCGAAGTGCCGCCCGCCGAGCGGTGAGCGATGCAGGTTGACGGTCGGGGCGAGCAGCACATGGACGCCCTTGCGGCGGGCCTCCTGGGCGAGGAGGGTGCCGGCGCGGCGGGCGAGACCCGGGTCCCAGGCGGCGGCGAGGGCGGTGGGCGAGGGCAGCGCGACGGAGGGGTCGTCCGCGGTCCAGCGCACACCCCGGACGCCGATCGGGCCGTCGGACATCACGAGCGACTTCAGGCCGATCTCGGGGAGCGCGGGCAGGGTCCACATGTCCTGGCCGGCGAGCAGTCGCGCCTTCGCGTCGAGGTCGAGCCGGGCGAGGGCCGCCTCGACGACCGCCTCGCGTGCTTCATCGGCCTGGGTGCGGGTTCCCGCCATCGCGGCGCCTCCTCGTTGAGTCCGGGCAGTGCCTCCATCCTGCATCGGTCACCTGTAGATCGGTAGGTTTCGTTATCTTGCTGTTATTTTCCGGGTACGTCGATGTCGTACGGTGACGCCATGAACGCGAGGGTCAGGAGCGAGGAGCGCCGCGCCGAGATCGTGCGGGCGGCCCTGGAGGTGATCGCCGAGCGCGGTTACCGGGGGGCGAGTCTGGGCGCGGTCGCCGAGCGGGTCGGGCTCACCCAGCAGGGGCTGCTGCACTACTTCCCGACCAAGGACGCGCTGCTCGTCGCCGTGCTCCAGGAGCGGGACCAGTGGGACGCGGTGCCCAACACCCGGTGGCGCATGGACCTGCTGGCCTCACTGGTCGAGTACAACGCGATGCGCCCCGGCATCATCCAGACCTTCTCGGCCCTGCTCGGCGAGAGCGTGACGGAGGGGCATCCGGCGCGCGCCTACTTCACCGACCGTTACGTCCAGGTCCGCGCGAACATGGCGGAGATGCTGCGCGCCGAGTACGGCGACCACCTCCCGAACGGCCTCACCCCGGAACGCACGGCCCCCCTGCTGGTCGCCGTGATGGACGGCCTCCAGTACCAGTGGCTCCTGGACCCGGAGTCGGTGGACATGCCGGGCGCGTTCCGGGACTTCCTCACGCTGCTGGGCGAGAACCGGGAAGACGCGGGCTGACCACGGCGACGACCTCCACCTCCACGCGGGCCTCCGGCCGGAACAGCTTCGGCACCTCGACGTCCGCGAGGCCCGCGCCGTGCGCGGGGAGAAGCGCGGCGATCAAACCAGCCCGTCCGGCGTTTGAGGACGAGGCCGTTCAGGCCGAAAGGGGGTCTGGGGGCTCTGCCCCCAGGGCGGCGGCACCAACGTCAGGGCTGGCAGTCCACGGTGCCAGGTGCCCCGGCCGAGCGAGCGGCAGCCCTTGGCAGGGCTCGTTCACCGGTGCCGCCCGGGCCCTCGGGTGGACGCAGTCGGCGGTGTCCCGTCAGATCGCCACGCTGGAGGGGGCGTTGGGCGGTGCGCCGCTGTTCGACCGGATGCCGCGCGGGGTGCGGCTGACCGAGGCCGGGCGGGTGCTCGTGCCGTATGCCGAGGCGGTGGCGGAGTCGTTGCACGGGGCCGTGCGGGAGCTGGCCGCGCTGCGGGAGGTGGCCGGAGGGCGGCTGCGGTTCGGGGCGTTCGCCACGGCGGACGCGGCGCTCGTACCGCTCGCCCTCGGCGCCTTCCGCGCCCGGCACCCAGGGGTCCTGGTCAGCCGCGAGGAGGGCTTCACCCCGGGCCTCCTGGACCGGCTCGGCGCGGGGCATCTCGATCTGGCGGTGGTCTCGACGACGGGCAGTGCGCCCTTGGAAACGTTCGAACTCCACCACCTCCTCGACGAGTGTCTGTACGTCGCCGTCCCCGCCGGCCATCCGCTGGCCGGAAACGGCCCCGTCCGGCTCGGCCGGCTGGCCGACGCCGACTGGATCTCCGGCAGCTCCCGACCCGAGGGCACCCTCCTGGACGCGGCCCTGCGGCAGGGGTTCAGCCCGCGGGTGGCGCATGTCGTCGGTGAGTGGACCGCCAAGCAGGGGTACGTCGCCGCCGGCCTCGGGGTGACCCTGGTCCCGGCGCTGGCCGCGACCTCCGTACGACCGGACGTCACGCTGCTGCCGGTACGGGACGAAGGCGCCCCGGCGCGGGCGGTGTACGCGGCGACGGCGCGGGGGCGGTCGCTGACGCCGACCGTGGAGGCGTTCGTGGGAGCCCTGCGGGAGGCGGCGGCGAAGATTCCCCGCACCATGGCGTAGACCACTCCCGCCACGCGATACTTCCGGCGTCCCACACCACGCACCCCCACCGTGACGGAAGGACCGGAATCGCCTTGAATTCCCTACGTGTTCGGATCGGCGTCCTCGGCCTCGCCCTGCTGGCCGGGCTCTCGGCCCCGACGGCGGGAGCCTCCGCCGCGCCCGGTACGGCGGTCGCGCCGACCGTCGAGGAGCAGCGGCTCGACAAGGCGGTGCCGCAGGAGATCCTGCGCCGCTCCGGATTCGACGCGGCGGCGCAGGAGTTCACCCGTGACCTTCGCGCCGCTCACTCCTACGCACAGGCCCGTCGTGTCGTCGTACGCGAAGGGTCGGCGCTGTGGCGGAGGGCGGTCGACCGGGCGCAGGGGCGGGGGCCGGTCGGGGGTGATCTGAGCCGGGACGACGACCGGCCGCTGTACTGGGCGCGGTTGTCGATGACACGGGAGGTGCGGGGCTGGGAGTCAGGGTTCGGCTTGAGTGACGCGCAACGATCGGATCTGCTGGGTGAGTTGGAGCGTGCCTCACGTGGGCAGGCGGACATCCGCTACCGACACGGGGGCCGGCGGGTCCTCGTCACCGGGTTCGATCCCTTCACCCTCGACCGTGACATCCGTATCTCCAACCCGTCCGGGGCCACCGCGCTCGCTCTCGACGGGACGGTGATCGAGACGGCGGACGGGCCGGCGCGGGTGGAGACCGCCGTGTTCCCGGTGCGGTGGCAGGACTTCGCCGACGGGACGGTGGAGCGGACGCTGCGGCCGTATCTGAAGCAGGTCGACCTGTTCACGACCGTGAGCCAGGGGCGGGTCGGGCGGTTCGACGTCGAGCGGACCAACGGGGCCTGGCGGGGCGGCTTCCCGGACAACGACAACGTCTCCCGCACCGAGACCGTGCCGGTCTCCGATCCGGCCTCGCAGCCGCAGTGGACGACCACGACACTGCCGTACGCGGCGATCGTCGCCGCGAACACCGGGCGGTTCCCCGTGTACGACAACACCAGCGTGACCGAGATCCCGGCGGGCGGGACGCAGGCCGTCGTGCGGCCGGACGGGCCCACGCCGGGTTCGACCGCGCGGGCCGGGGGCGGTGGGGACTATCTGTCCAACGAGATCGCCTACCGGGCCACGCTGCTGCGGGACCGGCTCGGCCTGCACGACACCCTGCCGGGCGGGCATGTGCACACGCCGGTGCTGCAGTTCGGGGCGGGGAACACGGATCCGGCGACGGGGGCGGTGACGGATCCGGAGTTCGTGCGGAACCGGCTGGACATCATCGCCCAGGTACGGACGATCCTGAAGGTGGCGGCGGAGAGCCCGGTCACCAGCTGACGTGCTCGCCCTCGGGCACGGGCGCCGCGGCCTCCTCCACCGTCTCCTCCCCCATCAGCTCCCGAGCCATCAGCGTCGCCCCCGCCACCGCCCCCGGCATCAGGAACACCGCCACGAACGGCACCAGGAAGGCTGCGGCGAGGGGGGTGCCGAAGCCCCAGACGAGGGTCTTGCGGGAGCGGAGGCGGGTGAGGCGGTCGCGGAGTTCCACGCGGCGGCGCTGGAGGGCCACGGCCGTGAGTTCCTCGGTGAGGAAGAAGCCGGTGACGACGACGCCGATGACCGGTACGACCGTCTGGCCGACGACCGGGATGAAGCCGAGGGCGAAGAGCAGGACGCCCCAGAGGGCGGCGCGCAGCACCACGCGCAGGCTGTCCCGGCCCGAGATCAGCAGTTCGCGCCAGAGCGCGAGGCCGGACCCGGGTGCCGTGCCGTCGGGGGACACGTCGCGGTCGACCTTCTCGGAGAGGCTCTCGTAGAAGGGCTGGCCGATCAGAAGGGTGACCGCGGTGAAGGTGACCACGGACAGAAGGAGGCCGAGGGCGAAGAGGACGGCGGTGAGGAAGCCGCGGAACAGGCCCTGCCACGGGCTCGACCAGTCGTCGGCGAACGGCGTCGACCAGGACACGAAGTCCTCGCCCCAGAGCGCGAGGGCCACCAGTGCCGCGGCGTAGAGCACCAGGGTGATCAGACCCGGGATCAGGCCGAAACCGTACTGCTTGCCGTGCCGGGCCACCCATCGCTGGCCCTTGAGGAGATACCTGAAACCGGTCCCGAGATCGCGCATGGACCGAACTCTAGTCGGGGCTTGTCACACCGCAGTCACAGCCGCTTCGGGGCGCCGTCACCGCGACCGCTCACACGGGTGTGACGGCCACCGTCACCCCGGGTTCGGCGGCCGGGCTCACCGCCGCCGAGACCCGTACCGCCACCTCCCGTGCAACATGGCCCGCGCGTGACGCCCCGGCGAGCAGCATCGGCTGGAGGCGTTCCAGGCCCGTGACGAGGAGTTCCTCGCCGGCGATGAGCACCGGGCGGGCCGCCTTGGCCGTCGCCGCCGCCGCTTCGGCGAGGTCGGCGAGGGGCGGGAGGGTGGCGCGTACGGCGTTCGCCCCGGCGGTGGCCGCCCGTTCGGCCAGGGCGACCTGGAGCGGCATCAGGGGTGCGAGCGCGGCCGTCAGCGCGTCGGCGATACGGCGGAGTTCGGGGGACTGCTCGCGCAGGACCTCCGCGGTGGTGCGCAGAAGGGGGGTCAGGGCGAGCAGTGCGCCCGCGGCCACGCCCGCCGTCGCCGGGAGCAGGGGCGAGGTCGCCTCGACGAGTTCGCCGAGCGCCGCCGCGAACTCCTCGACGGCCGGCTCCACCGCGTCCAGCACCGGCAGCAGGCTGTCGCCGAGGGCGGCCAGCAGCGCCTGGGCGGGTTCGCTCACGGGGTGGACGGCGAGGGGTGCCCCGCTGGTGCCGAGGCGGGTGAGAGTCTCGACGATGCGGTAGAAGGCCTCCTGGGCCTCGGGGGTGGCGCTGGCCTCGGCGAGTTCGGCGGTGGTCTGCCGCAGCACGCGCAGGACCTCGGCGCCCGATCCGTCCCTGGGGTCGAAGGTGTTGAGCGCGATCCGGGTGATGTTCCCCGCCGTGTCGAGGAGTTGGCCGGTGATGTCGGTGGTGCTGCGTGCCATGCGGAGTACGTCGTCCCTGGTCGGGAGCGTGGGGATCGGTGCCATGGGACTCTCCTCGCGTCCTGCCGCCGCCGGTGCCGCTCACAGGATGCCCTCTGCGGACGGCCCGGCAGGGGCCGTACGGGACATCCGTGGCGGCAACTCCCTCTTGTTGCCGTTGAGTCGAACGGGTACACCTCGCCGTACCGATCTTTGGACGTTCCGGAGGAGGTACACGTGCGCAACACGAGAACCGTTCCTGCGAGACCCGTTCTGTTCACCGCCCTGGCCGTCACCGCGGCGGGCTCCCTGCTGCTCGGCCCGAACACCGCCGTGGCGAAGCCCGAACCGCCGGTCCACCGCGAGGCCGCGGCCGACGGGACCGCCGCCGCGCGCACACCCGCGAGCACGGCCCGGCGCGCCCTCGCCGCGACCGGCGCACCCCTCGCCGACGACAGCCGCGGCTACCCGCGCCGGCAGGTCCTCACCCCGGACCCGGAGAACCCGGCCGACAAGTCCATCAAGCTCGGCCTCACCCCGTACCACGGCATCGCGCCGAAGCTGAACGCCCTGCAAGCCCTGGGCGACCGGGTGAGCGTCGAGGTCACGGGCCGGTCGGCCGGCGGGCACCGGCTGTATCTCGTCACCGTGACCGCGCCGGAGAACGCGCGCCAGGCCCGTGCCCAGGCGCGGATGCGGGAGCTGATCGAGAAGGCGCCCGCCGTCGCCGCCAAGTCCCCCGAGATCAAGCGGGCCTACAAGGCGCCGGTGTTCGTCAACAACAACATCCACGGTGACGAGTGGGAGGGCACCGACGCCTCCCTGAAGCTGATCGAGCGGCTCGCGAGGGCCGGGGACGGCCGCACGCGTGACCTTCTCGCCCACAGCCGCCTCTACTTCAACATCACCGCCAACCCGGACGGCCGTATCGCCGGGACCCGCGCCAACGCGGGCGGCTTCGACATGAACCGGGACTTCGTCACCGCCTCGCAGCCCGAGGTGCGGGCGATGCGGCAGATCATGGTCGACAAGCAGCCCGCCGTGATGCTCGATCTGCACGGCTATGTCAACGGCACCCTCATCGAGCCCACCACTCCCCCGCACGGCGAGAACTACGAATACGACCTGTTCCTGAAGAACACCTACGCCAACGCCCTCGGCATGGAGGCCGCCGTCAACGGCCTCGGCTACACACCCGCCAAGGACGGCGTCGAGTCCGCGCAGATCCCGTTCCGGGACCAGGAGGAGGGCTGGGACGACTGGCCGCCGATCTTCACCCCGCAGTACGCGGCCTTCCACGGCACCGTCGCCGCGCACACGGTGGAGATCCCGCTGGAGGTGAACGGCTCCGTCTACGACACCCTCCCCGTCGCCGAACTGCGCCGCCGCTCCGCCATCAACGTCGATGTCGCCGGGGCCGCCCTGCGCGCCACCCTCGACTTCGTCCAGGCCCGGCGCACCTCGCTGGTCGCCGACCAGATCGAGGTCTTCCGGCGGGGCGCGGCCGGCGCGGCACAGGTGCCGGTGTCCGCGGAGACCGTCCCGGGCGTCCCCGGCATCGGCCCCGAGGACGTCTACACCACGACCTTCCCCCGCGCCTACGTCATCCCGGCCGGGCCCGGCGCCCAGCGCTCGGCACCCGCCGCCGCCCGCCTCGTCGACCATCTCCTCGCCAATGACGTCCGCGTCACCCGCGCGCTCCACTCCTTCCGGCTGGGCGGACGGACGTATGCGAAGGGCTCGTACGTCGTCGACATGCGGCAGGCCAAGCGCGGCCTGGCGAATGTGCTGCTCGCCGACGGGCGGGACATCAGTGGCAAGGTATCGGTGATGTACGACATCTCGGGCTGGAGTCTGGGGCGGCTGTGGGGCGCCACGGTCGAGCCGGTGACGCGCGGGAGCCTGCTCGGCGCCCCGCTGTGGCCGGTGTCGGGCGCGGCGCGGGTCGGGTATGTCGCCCCGCGCGGCGATCTGCGGCTGCGTCTCGACGACCCGCGTGAGATCGCGGCGCTCAACTCCCTGCTGCGGCAGGGGGTTCCGGTGCGCCGGGCCGCCGACGGGAGCGCGATCGTGCCGGGGTCGGCGCGCGCGAGGGCGGAGCGCGCGGCGAAGACGTACGACGTCGCCTTCGACGCGACGAGGGCCAAGGGCACGGTGCCGCTGCACCGCACCCGGGTCGCCGCCGCCGTCACACCGGGTGAGCTGCTGGCGCTGAGGGAAATGGACTTCGAGGTGACGCCGGTCTCGACGGCGGTGCTGAACGCCGGGTTCGACTGGTCGTCGGTGGATGTGCTGTTCGTGTCGGCGGGGCTGGAGTACGAGGAACTGGACGCCGGGGCCCGTACGGCGCTCGACGGTTTCCTGGACCGGCACGGGCTCGTCGGGCGGGGTGCCACGGGTGCCGCGCTGAACTCGGCGGCGGGGCTGCTGGCCGTGAAGCCGGTCGAGGGCAACGGGGACGCCAACGGCGTGGTGCGGGTGGTGAACGCGGGCGGCGCCCTGATGAGCGGCGCCCCCTCGCACGGCTTCGTCTACGCACCCGTGTGGTTCACCGACCTCGGTCCCGGCGTCCGGGTCGAGCAGGCGTACGCGGCCGGGAACCCGCTGCTCTCCGGGCACTGGCGGCCGGCGCCGGACGGCTCCGGCGGGCCCGGGGACGCGGCGGGGCGGGCCGCGGTGGTCAGTGGCCCGCGGGCGGTGCTGTTCGGCACCGAGCCCCTGTTCCGGGATCATCCCAAGGGAGAATTCGCCCAGGTGGGACGGTCGTTGTTCGGCATGGCCCAGGCCAGTGGCAGATGAGGAGAGCGGATGACGCAAGGGATCCACGGCACCGTCGCGGACGGCTTCGAGCCGGTGCGCGAGGACTTCGCCGCGTTCGTGGCGGGTGAACTCCCCGACTACGAAGGACAGTTGTGCGCCTACGTGCACGGCCGCAAGGTCGTCGACCTGTGGGCCGGTGAGGGCTGTGAGGCCAGCTCCCTCTACGGCGTGTTCTCCTCCACCAAGGGCGCCGCGTTCATGGTGGCCGCGCTGCTCGTGCAGGAGGGCACGCTGGAGCCGGACCGGAAGGTGACGTACTACTGGCCGGAGTTCGGGGCCGAGGGCAAGGCCGGGCTGACCGTGCGTGATCTGTTCACGCACCGGGCCGGGCTGGTCGGCCTGGACGCCGGGTTCACCGGGGCCGAGCTGGCCGACGACCGCGCGATCGCCGAGCGGCTCGCCGACCAGCGGCCGTTCTGGCGGCCGGGCACGGCCTTCGGGTACCACGCGTTCGTCATCGGCGCGCTCGTCGGCGAGGTCGTACGCCGGGCCACCGGCCGCACGCTCCAGGAGGTGTACGAGGAGCGGATCCGGGCGCCGTACGGCCTGGACTTCCACCTCGGGCTCCCCGAGGAGCTGGAGCCGCGCTACCGCTCCGTACAGCCGATGCTGCCGACACCGGAGCAGCAGGCGGAGCTGGACGCGACACCGACGGGGCCGCACACCCTCGCGTCGATCGCCTTCAACACGCATGTGCCGGGGGCGGGCGAGCTCGCGGACTACCCCAACTCCCGTGCCGTGCGCGCGAACGGGCCCGCCTCGGCGGGCGGGGTGGCCTCCGCGCGAGGGCTGGCCGGGATGTACGCGGCGGCGATCAGCGAGGTGGGCGAGCGTCCGCCGCTGCTGAAGCCCGACACCATCGCCGAGGTGGGTCAGATCCACTCCACCGGGTACGACCTGGTGGCCCGGTTCCACAAGTCGTTCGGCCTGGGCTTCCAGGCGATCGCCGACTATGTGTATCCGTATCTGGGCGCGGGCTCCTTCGGCCACAGCGGCGCGGGCGGCTCCCAGGCCTTCGCGGATCCCCGCTGCGGTCTGGCCTACGGCTACACCCGGCGCCGTATCGCCTATCCGGGCGGAGCGGGGCCGGAGAACGAGCGGTTCGTCAGGACGGTGCACCGGGCGGCGCTGGCCGCCTGAGACCGCGGATCCGCAGGACGGAGGCCGCACCCCACGTCCAGGGGTGCGGCCTCCGTGCTGTGCAACGAGCGGTGTCAGACCAGCGTCACGCTGATGTTGCCGCGCGTCGCCTTCGAGTACGGGCAGACCTGGTGGGCCTTCTCAAGCAGGTCCCGGGCCGTTGCCGCGTCGACGTTCGGGATGGCCGCCGAGATCTCGACGATGATCCCGAAGCCGTCCTCGTTCTTGCCGATGCCGACCTTCGCGGTGACGGTCGAGCCGGTGATGTCGGCCTTCTCCTGGCGGGCGACGACGCCGAGGGCGCCCTGGAAGCAGGCGCTGTAGCCGGCCGCGAACAGCTGCTCCGGGTTGGTGCCGGCGCCGCTGCCGCCCATCTCCTTGGGCGGGTTCACCACGACGTCGAGCTTGCCGTCGTCGGTGGCGACCCGGCCGTCGCGGCCGTTCTCCGCGGTCGCGACGGCGGTGTACAGAACCTCGGTCTGCTGGATGGACATGCGGTGTCTTCTCCTCCTCGGTCCGCCGTGACTCGCGCCCACGATCGACGACGGTTTCGGAAAGAAGTTACCGCATGCCGGAAATCCAGTGAAGGCGTCAGAGCTTGACGATCATCTTTCCGGTGTTGTCGCCACGGAGAACCCCGAGGAACGCCTCCAGGTTGTTCTCGATGCCCTCGACGACGGTCTCGCGGTACTTCAGCTGCCCGGAGGCGACCCAGGGGCCGACCTCGGAGACGAACTGCTGCTGGAGGTCGTAGTGGTCGCCGACCAGGATGCCCTCGACGCGGAGCCGGTTCTGGAGGATCTTGACCATGTTGCGCGGGCCGGGGGTCGGCTCGGTCGAGTTGTACTGGGAGATCATGCCGCAGACCACGGCCCGGCCCTTGAGGTTGAGGGCGCCGATCGCGGCCTCCAGGTGCTCACCGCCGACATTGTCGAAGTAGACGTCGATGCCGTCCGGGGCGGCCTCCGTGAGCTGCTCCCAGACCGGGCCGTTCTTGTAGTTGAAGGCGGCGTCGAAGCCGTACTCCTCGACCAGCAGCTTGACCTTCTCGTCGGAGCCGGCCGACCCGATGACCCGGGACGCACCCTTGAGCTTGGCGATCTGCCCGACCTGGCCGCCTACCGCACCCGCGGCGCCGGACACGAAGACCGCGTCGCCCTCCTTGAAGGAGCCGACCCGCAGCAGACCGGCGTAGGCGGTGAGGCCGGTCATGCCGAGGACGCCGAGGTACGTGGAGAGGGGCGCGGCCTGGGCGTCGACCTTGACGGCGGTCTTCGCGTCCACCGCGGCGTACTCGCGCCAGCCGAAGAAGTGCAGGACGTGGTCGCCGACCTCGATGCCCTCGGCGTTGGAGGCGATGACCTCGCCGACGGCGCCGCCCTGCATGACCTTGCCGAGCTCGAAGGGGGCGGCGTAGGACTTGGCCGCCGACATGCGTCCGCGCATGTACGGGTCCACGGAGAGGTACTTGTTCCGTACGAGCACCTGGCCCTCACCCGGCGTCGGCACCTCGGTCTCGACGAGGGCGAAGTCGTCGGCCTTGGGCCAGCCGACGGGACGGGAGAGGAGGTGCCATTCGCGGTTGCTCATGGGGGGTGCCTTTCACAATTTACTTCAGCATCTGAAACAACCATGCTCCTGAATATTTCAGGATGTCAAGTAACGGGGTTACCCTGAGACCATGGCCACTCCACACCAGACCCGCCGCCCCGATGAGCTGACCCTCGAGGTCGTCGACCTGATCGGCGCGGTCGTGGCCCGCTACCACGAGGAGTACGAGGAGGCCGCCGCCGAGCATGCCCTGACCGGGGCGCAGGCGCGGCTGCTGAGCCTGCTGTCGCTGGAGCCGCTGCCGATGCGGAAGCTGGCACAGCGGTTGCGGTGCGAGCCGTCGAATGTGACCGGGATCGTCGATCGGCTGGAGGCTCGGGGGCTGGTGGAGCGACGGCCGGATCCTGCGGATCGGCGGGTGAAGCTGGCCGCTGTCACCGAGGAGGGGCGGGGGGTGGCTCGGGGGTTGCGGGAGTCTTTGCGGTTCGCTCGGGAGCCGCTTGCCGGGTTGTCGGAGGAGGAGCGGGTTTCCCTGCGGGGGTTGTTGCGGCGGATGTTGGGTGACGTTGTGCCGCGGTAGGTCGTCTGCCGTGTGCCGGTTCGTTGTGGCTGGCCGCGCCCGCGCGGCGGAGCCGCATATCGATACAGCCCCGCGCCCCTGGGAGCAGGGCCGCCTGTCGATCAGCCCCGCGCCGTATCACCCCGCACAGGTGATGCGACGCCCCGGCGTCGGCGATGAGATGCCCTTGTGGGCGGTGGGCGGAGCCTTGATCGAGCGGCCGGGGCGTGGGTGGCGCGGCTGGCGCTGCTCGTCGCCGCCGGGGCCGTCGCGCTGTTGTTGACGGTGGCCGGAGTCGAGAGCATCACGCTGCTCGTCGTCGGACTTGTCGGGGTCGGTGTCACCGTCGCCGCGTTGTGGTGGACCCTTTCCCGGCGTGGGCTCCTGCGTGCGCTCGCCGCCGTCCTCGCCCTGCTGGCGCCGATGGCGGTGCTGATGGCGTACTCGGCGGTGGGCATGCTGTGGGCCGTGCTGTCGGTTCTCGCGCTGTGGGCCGTGGCGGCGCTGATCGGGCAGGCCGCGCTCGCGGCGCACGTACGGCGGCCGGCGCCACGGCAGCGGTCGGCGCCGCCGGCCAGGGCGCCGTTCTTCATCATGAATCCGCGCTCGGGCGGCGGGAAGGTCGGCAGGTTCGACCTCGTGGCCAAGGCGCGGGCCCGGGGTGCCGAGGTCGCCGTACTGGATCCGGAGCATCCGCAGGACGTCGAGGGGCTCGCGCGCCGGGCCGTGGCCGAGGGGGCCGACCTGCTGGGGGTCGCGGGCGGGGACGGGACGCAGGCGCTGGTGGCGGGGGTGGCGGCCGGGCACGGGCTGCCGTTCGTCGTGGTCTCCGCCGGTACCCGCAATCACTTCGCCATGGATCTCGGGCTGGACCGGGACGACCCGTCGACCTGCCTCGACGCCCTCACCGACGGCGTCGAACTCCTCGTCGACCTCGGGCTGATCGGTGACCGGGTGTTCGTGAACACGGCGTCCTTCGGCGCGTACGCGACGGTTGTGCAGAGCCCCGCCTACCGGGACGACAAGGTGCGCACCATCATGCGGGAGCTGCCGGACCTGCTGACCCATCATGCCGGTCCACGGCTGACCGTGCGGGCCGGGGAGGTGGCCATCGACGACCCTCAAGGGGTGCTGATCAGCAACAACCCGTACCGGATGGGCGACGCGGCCGGTCTGGGACGGCGTCCACGGCTGGACACCGGTGCCCTCGGCGTCCTCGGGGTCAGCGTCGACAGCGCCGCGCAGGCGGCCGGGCTGCTGCGGGGCCAGCAGGCACGGGGCCTGACCTCGCTGGCCTCCCACGAGGTCGTCGTCGACGCCGACGCGCCCGACATCCCGGTCGGCGTCGACGGCGAGGCCATCCGCCTGCCCACACCGGTCGTCTGCCATGTCATGCCGGGGGCACTGCGCGTCCGCGTACCGCGCGACCGCCCGGGAGTCCCCGCCGCGAGACCGCCGGTCGACTGGCGGGCCCTGGGCAGGCTGGCGTTCGCACGGCGGGGCGCGGGGTGAGGTTCACTGCCGCGAACGGCGACCGCCCAGGTGCACCCTCGCGAACCGCGGCCTCTCAGGTGCACCACCACAGGAACCGATTGCACGTCTCCGACGGCGAAGGATCCGGCGTCGGGTCCGAGGTGGTCGGTTCCGTCGTGGGGGTCGGGTCCTCGGCGGAGGTGGGGGCGGGGGCCGGGTTCGAGGTGGAGGTGCCGGAGCCGCCGCCCGTCGTTCCGGACTGGGGGTCCTTGGACGGGCTCTCGTCCTTGTCCTCGTCCTTCTTCTCGTCCTTGCCCTTGGCGGACTTGGAGGCCGAGGGGGACGCTGAGGGATCCTTCGACGACTCGTCGGGGTCGGTCCGGGTGGCGCCGTCCGTGGCGTCCGGCGACGGTGAGACCTCCGCCTCCGCCGCGCCCTCGGCCGACTCGTCCCCGGCCGCGGCCGGCGTGGGGTTCTTGCCCGGGGCGTCCAGGCCGAGTTCGGCGAGGCTCAGGCCACCGGCGGCCAGGACGAAGCCGGCCGCTATCAGCAGGGTCCGGCGACGGCGGCGCCGATGCGCGGCGGCCTTGCGATCGCGGCGGCTGGCGCCGCCCGACTCGCCCTCCTCGTCCGGGTCGTCGTCGTACTCGTCCTCGTACTCGTACTCGTACTCGGCCTGATCGTCGCGCTCGTCGTGACCGCGCCTGCGGCCACGCCGCTGCGCCGCCCGCCGCGCGGCCCGTCCACCAACCGGCGCGACCGACGCGACCTCGGCCACCTCACCGGTGTCCGTGCCCGCGGCCTCTCCGGAGTGACCGGCGTCGACATAGCGGTCGCTGTACTCGCCACCGCCGTACTGCCCCGCGCCGCCCCCGTACTGCCCGTCGTACGCGACGTACGAGCCCTGGCCGCCCACAGCCCCCGCAGGCGCCTGTACGGCCCGCTCGGCCAGCTGCGGGTACGCCTCGTCCGGCGCGCCCGCGTGCACGCGCAGCTCTTCGATCGCGGCACCGCACCCCGGGCAGGCGAGGGCGCCGTTGAGGTGCCTGCGGCACGGGTGGCAGTAGTCCATGACGCGGGAAGACTAGGGAACCGACCCATACCTTTCCTAGCGGCTGCTGTGAAGGTTGTGTGCGGAACTGGCCTTTCCGGTTTGGTCGGTGGGGGTCAAGTCCGACCATTCGGCGCGATCCTCCGCGCCGGGTCCGTATGACAGCCCGTACGACAACATCACGCGGCCCGCCGCACGTACGCCGCGCGACGGGCCGCGTCGGCCCAAGTGCCCAGGTCCGGCCTATGTTTGCTTGCGCGCCGTCATCGCCCGCTGGATCAGGATGAACGCGCACAGCAGCACACCCGTGGCGATCTTCGTCCACCAGGAGCTGAGCGTGCCCTCGAACTGGATGATGCTCTTGATCAGGCCCAGCACGAGGACGCCGAACAGGGTGCCCAGGACGTAACCGGAGCCGCCCGTCAGCAGCGTGCCGCCGATGACGACCGCGGCGATCGCGTCGAGTTCCATGCCGACGGCGTGCAGCGGGTCACCGGCCTGGATGTACAGCATGAACAGCAGGCCGGCCAGCGCCGAGCAGAAGCCGCTCACCGTGTACACGGCGATCTTGGTGCCGCCCAGCGGAAGCCCCATCAGCAGCGCGGATTGCTCGTTGCCGCCGATGGCGTACACCCGGCGGCCGAAGCGCGTGTAGTGGAGGATGTAGAAGGCGGCGGCGACGACGACCAGGGCGACGAGGGCGCCGATCGACAGCTCCCCCAGTCCGAGCGACACCCGGGTCTGGGCCATGCTGCTCACCGTGGAGTCGCTGATGGAGATGGACTCCTTGCTGATGACCAGGCACAGGCCCCGGAAGAGGAAGAGGCCGGCGAGGGTCACGATGAACGGCTGGATCTCGAAGTTGTGGATCACATAGCCCATGAGGAAGCCGCCGAACGCGCCCACGCCCAGGGCGAGCGGGATGACCAGCAGCAGCGGCAGGCCCTGCCGCTCCACCAGCCACGCCGTGAACATGGTGGTGAAGCCGATCAGCGAGCCGACGGACAGGTCGATGCCGCCGGACATGATGACGAAGGTGGCGCCGACGGCGGCGACCAGCAGATAGCCGTTGTCGATGAACAGGTTGAGGAAGACCTGCGGTTCGCCGAAACCGTAGTTCTGGTAGCGGCTGAGACCGCCGATGTACATCGCGAGGAACAGGCCGGCCGTGACCAGGACGGGCAGCCGCCGGTCGCCGAGCAGACGCGCGGCCGCGGACGCCTGTGCCGGCTTGGACGCCGTACGGCCTCTCGCTGCCGCAGGGGTCTTGGTGGTCGCGCTCATCGCGACACCTCCATCTTCGGGGCGGCGTCGGCCGGGGTGGTGGGCTCCGCCGGGGCGGTGGTCCGGGCGCGTCCCTTCGCGCCGAGGACCTTGGCCCGGAACTTCGGGGACTGCAGCAGGCAGACGACGATGACGACGGCGGCCTTGAAGACCAGGTTGGTCTGGGTGGGTACGCCGATGGTGTAGATCGTGGTGGTCAGGGTCTGGATGACGAGGGCGCCGATCACGGTGCCGCCGATGGAGAACCGGCCGCCGAGCAGCGAGGTGCCGCCGATGACGACCGCGAGGATCGCGTCCAGTTCGATCCACAGGCCGGCGTTGTTGCCGTCCGCGGCCGAGGTGTTGGAGCTGATCATCAGGCCGGCGATGCCCGCGCACAGAGCGCAGAACATGTACACCATGATCTTGATGCGCCGGGAGCGGATGCCGACCAGGCGGCTGGCCTCGGCGTTGCCGCCGACCGACTCGACGAGCAGGCCGAGCGCCGTACGGCGGGTCAGGGCCACGGTGACGGCCACGACGGCGGCGACGATGAAGATGGAGAAGGGCAGGGTCAGCCAGTAGCCGCCGCCGATGAGCTTGTACGGCTCGCTGTTGATGGTGATGATCTGGCCGTCGGTGATCAGCTGGGCGACACCGCGTCCGGCGACCATGATGATGAGGGTCGCGATAATGGGCTGGATGCCCATCCGGGCGACCAGGAAGCCGTTCCACAGGCCGCAGACCACGGCCGCCACCAGGCCGATGCCCATGGCGAGGAAGACCCCCGCCAGCGCGTTCTGGTCGGCCTGGTCGCTGATGTACGAACAGGTCAGGGCGCCGGTGATGGCGACCACGGCGCCGACGGAGAGGTCGATGCCGCCGGTGGCGATGACCAGGGTCATGCCGACCGCCACCAGGATCAGCGGCGAGCCGAACAGCACGATCGAGACGAGGTTGCCGTAGAGGTGGCCGTCGGTCATCCGGATCGCGAAGAAGTCGGGTGTGAAGGGAACGTTGACGAGCAGCAGGGCGATCAGGACCGCGACCGGCCAGAACAGGTGGTGGTGCGTCAGTGCTCGCCAGCGGGAGGGGGTGGTCACTGCCGGGGTACTCACTGGTGCTCTCCGCTCGCGATGGTCTCCAGGATCTTGCTGGTGGTGATCTCCGGCCCGTTGGTCAGCTGTGCCACGAGCTTGCGGTCGCGCAGCACTCCGATGGTGTGGCTGAGCCGGAGCACCTCCTCCAGTTCGGCCGCGATGTACAGCACGGACATGCCGTCCTCGGAGAGGGAGACCACGAGCTTCTGGATCTCGGCCTTGGCGCCGACGTCGATGCCGCGCGTGGGCTCGTCAAGGATCAGCAGTTTCGGCTGGGTGATCAGCCAGCGGGCGAGCAGCACCTTCTGCTGGTTGCCGCCGCTCAGCTGGCCGACGCGGGCCTCGGGGTTGGCGGGGCGGATGTCGAGGGCCTTGATGTACTTGGCGACGAGTTCGTCGCGCTGGGAGGCCGGGATGGGCCGGGTCCAGCCGCGGGACGCCTGGAGGGCGAGGATGATGTTCTCGCGCACCGTGAGGTCGGGGACGAGGCCCTCGGTCTTGCGGTTCTCCGAGCAGAACGCGACACCGGCGCCGATGGCGTCGTTGGGGGCGCTCATCGAGACCTGCTTGCCGGCGACGGTCACCTTGCCGCTGTCGGGCTGGTCGGCGCCGAACAGCAGCCGGGCCAGTTCGGTGCGGCCGGAGCCGAGCAGTCCGGCGAGGCCGAGCACCTCGCCCTTCTTGATCTCCAGGTCGAAGGGGGCGATACCGCCGGTGCGGCCGAGGCCCTCGGCCTTGACGAGCGTCTCGCCGACGTCGGAGCGCAGCTGGTGCTCGTGCAGCTCCTCCAGCTGGTCCAGGGCCTTGCCGATCATCAGCTCGATCAGCCCGACCTGGTCGAGGTCGGCCACCATGTGCTCGCCGACCAGGGTGCCGTTGCGCAGCACGGTCATGCGGTCGCAGATCTCGTAGATCTGGTCGAGGAAGTGCGACACGAAGAGGATCGCGACGCCCTCGTCCCGCAGCCGCCGCATCAGGCGGAACAGTTCGAGGACCTCGTCGCGGTCGAGGCTGGAGGTGGGCTCGTCCAGGACGAGCACCTTGGTGCCGGAGCCCTCGCCGTCGCTGTCGCCGTGGCCCACCGACCGTACGATCGCGACCAGTTGCTGCACGGCCAGCGGGTACGAGGACAGCGGTGCCGTCACGTCGATGTCGAGGCCGAGGCGGTCGACCATCTCCGCGGCCTGCTTGCGGATCTGCTTCCACTGGATGCGGCCCGCGCGGGTGGGTTCACGGCCGATGAAGATGTTCTCCGCCACCGAGAGGTTGGGGCAGAGGTTGACCTCCTGGTAGACCGTGCTGACGCCGGCGTGCTGCGCCTCCAGCGGGCTGCCGATCCGTACGGCCTTGCCATCGAGGGTGATCGTGCCGCCGTCCAGGGAATGGACCCCGGTCAGCACCTTGATGAGGGTGGACTTCCCGGCCCCGTTCTCGCCCATGAGGGCGTGGATCTCGCCGGGGAAGAGCCGGAAGTCGACGCCCGACAGAGCCCGTACCCCCGGAAATTCTTTGACTATGCCCGTCATCTCCAGGACGGGCCGCGGCTCTGCCATGGCAGCGCTCCTCTTGAAATGCGTTCAGGCCCGCAGGGAGCCTTCCGGGCCGGATGGTCGCCGGTCGGCCGGAGGCTCCCTGCCGGTGGGTGCGGTCGGTCAGTACTTACGGGTGGGGAGCGCGTCCTTGGCCTGGTCCTGCATGAAGTCGCTCTCCTCGGTCTTGATCCAGCGCTCGACCTTGCCGCCCTCGTGGACCGTCTTCACGACCTCCATCAGCTGGGGGCCGAGCAGCGGGTTGCACTCGACGATCGCGTTGATCTTGCCTTCGGACATGGCGACGAAGCCGTCCTTCACACCGTCGACCGTGACGATGAGGATGTCCTTGCCGGGCTTCTTGCCGGCCGCCTCGATGGCCTGGATGGCGCCGAGACCCATGTCGTCGTTGTGCGCGAACAGCACGTCGATGTCCGGGTTGGACTGCAGGAAGGCCTGCATGACCTGCTTGCCGCCGGCGCGGGTGAAGTCACCGGTCTGGCTGGCGACGATCTCCCAGTCGTCCTTGTGCTCGGCGTCCATGACCTCCTTGAAGCCCTTGGCGCGCTCGATCGCGGGGGCGGCACCGGTGGTGCCCTCCAGCTGGGCGATCTTCACCTTGCCCTTGTGGCCGGCCTGCTCCAGAACCTTCTCCAGGATCTTGGCGGCGCGGCGGCCCTCGTCGGTGAAGTCGGAGCCGACCAGGGTGACGAACAGGGACTCGTCGCTGTCGACGGACCGGTCGGTCAGGACGACCGGGATCTTCGCGGCCTGGGCCTCCTTGAGCACGGCGTCCCAGCCGGTGACGACGACCGGCGAGAAGGCGATGACGTCCACCTTCTGCGCGATGAAGCTGCGGATCGCGGAGATCTGGTTCTCCGGCTTCTGCTGCGCGTCGGAGAACTGCAGCTTGAAGCCCGCCTCCTTGGCGGACGCCTTCACCGAGTCGGTGTTGGCGGTGCGCCAGCCGCTCTCGGAGCCGACCTGGGCGAAGCCGAGGGTGATCGCCTTGCTGCCGCCACCGGAGGAATCGGAGGAGGAGCCGTCCTCCTTGGCGCAGGCCGCCAGACCGGCCGTGGCCGCCACGCCGACCGCCGCAGTGAGGAAGTTCCGTCTGTTGAGCATGTTCTTCTCCTTTGAAGAGCCGGCCCGGGGATGGACCGCTGGCACTCGTTTGGTACTCGTGGGGACCGGCCGCACTGCGTCCAGCCTGTCGATCATTGTTCGAAATATCGGTCACGCTCGTCACGAAGGACGAAAGGCGACCGGGTGGTGCGGCGTCAGCCGGGAGCGGCTCCCGGTAGAGGCAGATACGGGAACGTGCTTGCGCGGACGACGAGTTGGGGTTCGATCGAGACCTGGGACGTCCCGGAGGGGGTACGGCCCTCGATCAGGTCCAGCAGCAGGGCGATGCTTCGCTTGCCCACCGTCGCGAAGTCCTGCCGGACGGTGGTGAGCGGCGGGGCGAAGAACTCCGACTCCGGGATGTCGTCGAAGCCGGCCACCGCGACGTCCTGGGGAGTACGTACGCCCGCCTCGCGCAGCGCCCGCAACACCCCCAGTGCCATCTGGTCGTTGGCCACGAAGACGGCGGTCAGGCCGCGTCCCACCCAGCCCGCCAGTTCCTGGCCGGCCCGGTAGCCCGACAGCGGGCTCCAGTCCCCCCGCAGCAGCATCGGTGGTTCCACGTCCGCCGCTTCGAGGGTCGCCCGCCAGCCGTCGACCCGGTCCACCGCCTCCTGCCAGTCCTCGGGCCCGGCGAGATGCCAGACCCTGCGGTGGCCGGCGGCGAGCAGATGGCCGGTGGCCAGCCGTGCGCCCAGATTCTGATCCACGTTGACGCTGGGGACCTCGGCGCCCGAGCCGGTGCCCACGGCCACCACCGGGAACGGGTGGCGGAGTTCGGCGAGGGCCTCGACCGCCGACCGCTGCGGGGCGATGGCGATGACCCCCTCCACTCCGCCCTCGCTGAGGCGGTCCAGGGCCTCGGACAGCGTCTCCATCGTCAGCCTGCGCAGACTGACCGTCGAGACCAGATAGCCCTCGGCACGCGCCGCCTCCTCCAGCGCGAACAACGTACTGGCCGGGCCGTAGAGCGTGGTGTTGGAGGCGACCACACCCAGGGTCCGGGTGCGCCGGGTGGCCAGGGCCCGTGCGGAGAAGTTACGGCGGTAGCCCATCTCCTCGATCGCGCGCAGCACCCTGGCCCGTGTCTCGTCCCGCACATTGGGGTGGTCCCCCAGCACTCGGGACACGGTCTGGTGGGACACGCCGGCCTGGCGTGCCACGTCCGCCATGGTGGGCGGCCGGAGCTGCGAGTGGGTCACGGCCGCACCTCCTTGGCGGTCGTCTGCCGATAAAACCTGCGCCGAAGGCCGACGGTTCGGCGCCGGCGGCGTCATGCCGGTGTTCCGGAAGGACCAACGGCACTGGACGGAAAGGCGAGTTGGAGCACTGCTGACACGACGCTCATACCTCCTTGGATGCCGCCGGGGCCGACTCGTGGCCGACTGGTGAATGCGGACGTCATTGTGAGCGCTAACAATTCACGGCGGTCAAGAGGGCTGCGTCAGTGAAGTCGTCACGGTTGAATAACGCGACGAGCGGCGGGGGTTGGGGGACCCAGGGCGTTCTGCCTGGTCAGGAGCGCCCCGAGGGCCACCGGGGGAGGCACGCGCACACCCTCGAAGACCCCGGCGACCCTCGTGGCGCACCCCGTCGCATCCTCCCCGTCGGCCACCTGGGCCGCCGCATTGAAACCGTTGTTTGTAGACCCATTGACACTCGCACCGGGCCGTCCTTACTGTCGCGACAGCATTTCGAACGAGTGCCGAGATTTCGAACAAGCCGAAGAGGACAGGGAGTACCGTGCGCATCACGGGAATCAGCACACACGTGGTCGGAACGCCGTGGCGAAACCTGACCTACGTCCAGGTGCACACCGACGAGGGACTCACCGGCGTCGGCGAGACCCGCATGCTGGGCCACACCGACGCGCTGCTCGGCTATCTGCACGAGGCGAAGACCAACCACATTCTCGGCTCCGATCCGTTCGCTGTCGAGGATCTCGTCAAGCGGATGAAGTACGGCGACTACGGGCGGGCCGGCGAGATCGTGATGTCCGGCATCGCCGTGATCGAGATGGCCTGCTGGGACATCAAGGGCAAGGCGCTCGGCGTGCCGGTCTGGCAGCTGCTCGGCGGCAAGGTCACCGACAAGGTCAAGGCGTACGCCAACGGCTGGTACACCACCGAGCGGACGCCCGAGGCGTACCACAAGGCGGCCCAGAAGGTCATGGAGCGCGGCTACCGGGCGCTCAAGATCGACCCGTTCGGGACCGGCCACTTCGAGCTGGACCACGAGCAGAGCCTCTACGCGGTCTCCCTGATCGAGGCCGTGCGCGACGCCATCGGCCCGGACGCCGAGCTGATGCTGGAGATGCACGGCCGGTTCTCCCCCGCCACCGCCGTCCGCCTGGCCAAGGAGCTGGCGCCCTTCAAGCCCGCGTGGCTGGAGGAGCCGGTGCCGCCGGAGAACCTGAAGGCGCTGGAGAAGGTCGCCGCCAAGGTCGACATGCCGGTCGCCACGGGTGAGCGCATCCACGACCGCATCGAGTTCCGGGAGCTCTTCGAGAGCCAGGCCGTGGACATCATCCAGCCGGACGTCGGCCACATCGGCGGTATCTGGGAGACCCGTAAGCTGGCCGCCACCGCCGAGACGCACTACATGCTGGTCGCGCCGCACAACGTGGGCGGGCCCGTGCTGACCTCCGCCTCCCTCCAGGTCGGCTTCACGGCCCCCAACTTCAAGATCCTTGAGCACTTCAACGACTTCGCGGACGCGGAGATCAAGAAGGTCATCAAGGGCGCGCCCCAGGTGAACCCCGAGGACGGCTGCTTCCACCTCTCCCACGAGCCCGGTCTCGGTGTGGAGCTGGACGTCGACGCCGCCGCGGAGTTCCCGCAGCAGCAGGCCCGGTTCGACCTGTGGGCCGACGGCTGGGAGCAGCGCAAGCCCAAGGGCACCGAGTGAGCGCCCACACCCACCCCGGCACCGGGGCCCGGGTCGGAAGTGGCGCCTGCCAGGCGACGCCTGGCAGGCTCCCCCAGAGGGGGCACCCCCATCACGCTCCCCCACGCTCGAACCCGAGCTCGCGCGGGGGGACCCCCATCGCCGTCGCCCGGCCCGCCCTCCGGGCGAACGACGCCACTTCCGACCCAGGCCCCGGGAGGACCCAGTGAGCACCGCCGTCGTGATCGAGGCTCCGGGCGAGCACCGGCTCGTCCCGCACGAGCCCCGGCAGCCGGAAGCGGGCGAGGCCCTGGTCCGAGTGCACGCCTCGGGGATCTGCGGCTCTGACCGCGAGGTCTTCCAGGGCAACCGGCCGGAGGGGTACGTCCGCTATCCGCTCACGCCGGGCCACGAGTGGTCCGGGACGGTGGCGGCGGTCGGTGACGGCGTCCCTTCGAGTCTGGTGGGCCGCAAGGTCGTGGGCGAGGGCTTCCGGAACTGCCAGGTCTGCGACCGCTGCCACGCGGGCGAGACCACGCTGTGCACGGCGGGCTATGAGGAGACCGGTTTCACCCAGCCGGGCGCCATGGCCCCCACACTCACGCTTCCGGCCCGGCTGCTGCACGTGCTGCCGGACGACGCGGACCTCACGGCGGCGGCGCTGCTGGAGCCGGCCGCGTGCATCGCGGCCGCCGCGCTCAAGGCGAACGCGGTGCCGGGCGAGCGGGTGGCCGTGGTGGGCACGGGCACGCTCGGGATGTTCGCCGTTCAGTTCCTGAAGGCGGGCTCGCCGGCCGAGCTGCTCGTCGTGGGGACGCGTCGGGACCGGGCCGAGCTGTCGAAGCGGTTCGGGGCCACGGACTTCCGCACCAAGGACGAGCCACTGCCTGACGACTTCGACGTCGTCATCGAGACCGCCGGGTCCGCGGACGCGGCGCGCACCGCCGCCGCCCTGCTGCGCCGCGGTGGACGGCTGGTCCTGACGGGCATCCCGGCGCCGGGCGCGGACGGGCTGGACCCGACCGATCTCGTCGTACGGCAGCTGGAGGTGCACACCGTGTTCGGCGCGGCGCCGGACGCCTGGGCGCACACCGTGCGGGTCTTCGGCGCCGGACTCCTCGACCCGCTGCCGCTGGTCACGCACGAGCTGCCGCTGGAGGAGTTCCCGCAGGCCATCGAGCTGGTCGGGTCCGGCGATCCGAAGGTCGGAAAGGTCCTGCTGCGGCCATGACACACCCCTGAGCCGTACGCCGGTACGGGGTACCTGACGACTTCGTACCGGCGTACACCCAAAGCCCCGCACGACCAGAGTCGCGACCCTCGTCCGAAATATCGAACACGAAGGACCACTTGTGACCGACACCACCGCTCCGACACCGCGCCGACCCGGCGAGCAGGCGCTCGCCGCACTCGGCCTGGGGGCGCCCGCCCTCGACCCCTCCGACGCCTCTCCGCACACCTTCCCCGGCGGGGGCCGTTGGCGCACCGAGGTTCCCTCCGTGGAGGGCCCCGAGGCGCTCGCCGTGGTCCTCAAGGAGTCCTCGCGGCTCGATGTGCCGATCCACCGGATCAGCCAGGGCAGCGGCATCTGGATGCTCAGCGACGCCGAGATCACCGAGATGGTGGAGGCGACCGCCGAGCGCGACATCGAGCTCTGCCTGTTCACCGGCCCGCGCGGCACCTGGGACATCGGCGGCTCCACCCGTACCGACTCCAAGGGCGGCGGGCTGCGCGCCCGGGGCCACGACGCGGTCGCCGGGTGCGTCGAGGACGCCGTACGCGCCACCGAGCTGGGCGTGAAGTGCCTCCTCGTCGCCGACGAGGGTGTGCTGTGGACGCTTCACCGGGCGCGGGTCGCGGGGATCCTGCCGGCCGACACGACGCTCAAGGTGTCGGCGCTGATCGGTCCGGTCAACCCGACGGCGTACGCCGTGTACGAGAACCTCGGCGGCGACTCGATCAACGTGCCCAGCGACCTGACGCTGGATCACCTCACCGAGATCCGCCGGGTCTCGGCCGCCCCCATGGACATGTACATCGAGGCCCCCGACGATCTGGGCGGTTACATCCGGATGTACGAGGTCGCCGAGCTGATCCGGCGCGGCGCCCCGCTGTACCTGAAGTTCGGGCTCTCCAAGGCCCCCGGCATCTATCCCTACGGCCACCACATGCGGGACCTGACGCTGGCCACCGCCAAGGAACGCGTACGGCGCGGCCGGCTGGCGCTGGACCTGCTCGCACGGCACGGAGCTGACGGCGACATGGCGCCTCTCGGTTCACGGCTGCCCGGGACGCTGACGCGATTCGAAACTCCCGCATAACGTTCCGGACAAACCCCCTTCACAGAAGAAGACGCAGTCGAACACAATCCCACACACCATCGGTGGAGCGTTCAGCTCTCGAAAGCGTCTCCCCTTCGCCAGACCGAGCCCTGCTCACAACATCAAGGATGATGACCATGCGTACTCGCAGAGCCGCACTCGCCGCCATAGCCTCCGCCGCCTCCCTCGCCCTGACCCTGTCCGCCTGCGGCCAGAGCGGCGAGGGCGGGTCCAAGGACGAGGGCGGCGACACCAAGGGAGCCACCATCGGCATCGCGATGCCGACCAAGTCCTCCGAGCGCTGGATCGCCGACGGCAACAACGTCAAGAAGGACCTGGAGTCCAAGGGCTACAAGACCAGGCTGGTCTACGGCGAGGACGACCCGGACCAGCAGGTCTCGCAGATCGAGAACCTGATCACGCAGGGCGTCAAGGCGCTGATCGTCGCGGCCATCGACAACAAGTCGATGAACAACGTGCTCCAGCAGGCCAAGGACGCCGACATCCCGGTGATCTCCTACGACCGCCTGATCCTCGGCACCGAGAACGTCGACTACTACGCGTCGTTCGACAACGAGAAGGTCGGCGAGCTCCAGGCCAACTACATCGTCGAGAAGCTCGGTCTGAAGGACGGCTCCAAGAAGGGCCCGTTCAACATCGAGCTGTTCGCCGGCTCCAACGACGACAACAACACCCGCTACTTCTTCGGCGGGGCGATGAAGGTCCTGCAGCCCTACATCGACAAGAAGCAGCTCGTCGTCCGCTCCGGCCAGACCAAGCTGACCCAGGTCACCACCCTGCGCTGGGACGGCGGCACCGCCCAGAAGCGCATGGACGACATCCTGACCTCGGCCTACAAGAGCGAGCGCGTCGACGCGGTCCTCTCGCCGTACGACGGCATCTCCATCGGCATCCTCTCGGCGCTGAAGTCGGACGACTACGGCTCCAAGGCCAAGCCGCTGCCGGTCGTCACCGGTCAGGACGCCGAGGTCGCCTCGGTGAAGTCGATCATCGCCGCCCAGCAGTCGATGACCGTCTACAAGGACACCCGTGAGCTCGCCAAGGTCGCCTCGGGCATGGTCGACGCCCTGCTCAACGACAAGAAGCCGGAGGTCAACGACACCAAGACGTACGACAACGGCGCGAAGGTCGTCCCCGCCTTCCTGCTGGAGCCGGTCGCGGTCGACAAGACCAACTACCAGAAGGAAGTCGTGGACTCCGGCTACATCAAGGCGAGCGACCTCAAGTAAGCGCCGGATCCTACTGATTGGAAGGCACGACCATGGCGGGACCCGTCCTGGAAATGCGCTCGATCGTCAAGACCTTTCCCGGCGTCAAGGCGCTGTCGGACGTCACACTGACCGTCCAGCAGGGCGAGGTCCACGCCATCTGCGGGGAGAACGGGGCCGGTAAGTCGACCCTGATGAAGGTCCTCTCCGGCGTCCACCCGCACGGCACCTACGAGGGGGACATCCTCTTCGAGGGCGAAGTCTGCGAGTTCAAGGACATCCGGGCGAGCGAGCAGCGCGGCATCGTCATCATCCACCAGGAGCTGGCGCTGTCGCCGTTCCTCTCCCTCGCGGAGAACATCTTCCTCGGCAACGAGCACGCCAAGGGCGGGTTCATCGACTGGCGGGAGACGCTGCGGCACGCCACCGAACTGCTGCGCCGGGTCGGTCTGACCGACCACCCGGACACCCGCGTCGCCGACATCGGCGTGGGCAAGCAGCAGCTGGTGGAGATCGCGAAGGCGCTGTCGAAGAAGGTGAAGCTGCTCATCCTGGATGAGCCGACCGCAGCCCTGAACGACGAGGACAGCGGCAAACTCCTGGATCTGATCCGGGAGTTGAAGAAGCAGGGCATCACCTCGATCATCATCTCCCACAAGCTCAACGAGATCCGCAAGGTCGCCGACTCGGTGACCATCCTCCGCGACGGCAAGACCATCGAGACCCTCGATGTGAAGGCCCCGGAGACCACCGAGGACCGGATCATCAGCGGCATGGTCGGCCGGGACCTGGAGCACCGCTTCCCCGACCGCACCCCGCACGAGCCGGAGGAGGGCGCCGCCCCGGCGCTCGAGATCCGCAACTGGACCGTGCACCACCCGATCGACCAGCAGCGCAAGGTCGTCGACGACGTGTCGATCCAGGTGCGGCGCGGCGAGATCGTCGGCATCGCCGGGCTGATGGGCGCCGGCCGCACCGAGCTCGCGATGAGCATCTTCGGGCGGACGTACGGCCGTTACCACGGCGGCACCGTCCTCAAGGACGGCACGGAGATCCGCACCAAGACCGTCCCCGAGGCGGTCAGGAACGGCATCGCGTACGTCACCGAGGACCGCAAGCACTACGGCCTGAACCTCATCGACACCATCAACCGCAACATCTCGCTCAGCGCGCTGGGCAAGGTCGCCAAGCGGGGCGTGGTGGACGAGCACGAGGAGCGGCAGGTCGCCGAGGGCTTCCGCAAATCCATGAACATCAAGGCGCCGACCGTCTTCGAGCCGGTGGGCAAGCTGTCCGGCGGCAACCAGCAGAAGGTCGTCCTCAGTAAGTGGATCTTCGCGGGTCCGGATGTACTGATCCTGGACGAGCCCACGCGTGGCATCGACGTCGGTGCCAAGTACGAGATCTACACGGTCATCGACCAGCTGGCCGCCCAGGGCAAGGCGGTCGTCTTCATCTCCTCCGAGCTGCCGGAGCTGCTCGGGATGTGTGACCGCATCTACACGATGGCCGCGGGGCGGCTGACCGGTGAGTTCTCGCGGGCCGAGGCCTCGCAGGAATCGCTGATGCGCCAGATGACGAAGGACAAAGAGGTAACCCGATGAGCACGGATGTGACCGCCAAGACCCCGGCCCCCGCGCCGCCGGGGAAGAGCGGAGGGGCCGCGGGCGACGGCCTGCTCCAGCTGGTGCTGGACGGCATGCGCCGCAACATGCGGCAGTACGGCATGCTGATCGCCCTCGGCCTGATCGTGGCGCTGTTCGCCGTGTGGACCGACGGTGACCTGCTGCTGCCGCGCAACGTCTCCAACCTGGTGCTGCAGAACAGCTACATCCTGATCCTCGCGATCGGCATGATGCTGGTGATCATCGCGGGCCATATCGACCTGTCGGTCGGCTCGCTGACAGCGTTCATCGGCTCGATGGCCGCCGTCTTCATGGTCAAGAACGATCTGCCATGGCCGGTCGCCGTCATCCTCTGCCTCGCCATGGGCGCCGTCGCGGGCGCGGCACAAGGGTTCTTCATCGCCTACGGCGGCATACCATCCTTCATCGTGACCCTCGCGGGCATGCTGATCTTCCGCGGTCTGACCGAGATCTTCCTTGAGGGCCAGACGCTCGGCCCGTTCCCGGAGGGTCTGCAGAAGGTCGCCAACGGCTTCATGCCGGAGGTCGGCCCGAACACCAACTACCACAACCTGACACTTCTGCTCGGCTTCGGAATGATCGCGTTCGTGGTCTTCCAGGAGTTCCGCGACCGCCGCCGTCAGCAGGAGTTCCACCTCGATGTCCCGCCCTTCAACCTGTTCCTGCTGAAGCTGGTCGCGCTCGGCGCCGCCATCCTCACGCTGACGATGCTGCTGGCCAGCTACAAGGGCGCCCCGATCGTGCTGCTCATCCTGGGCGTGCTGCTCGTCGGCTTCGGCTATGTGATGCGCAACGCGATCATCGGCCGTCACATCTACGCGATCGGCGGCAACCTCCCGGCCGCCAAGCTGTCGGGTGTGAAGGACAAGAAGGTCACGTTCCTGATCTTCATGAACATGGGCATGCTCGCGGCCCTGGCGGGTCTGGTCTTCGCCGCCCGCTTCAACGCGGCCTCTCCCAAGGCCGGCCTCAACTTCGAGCTGGAGGCCATCGCCGCCTCGTTCATCGGCGGCGCGTCGATGAGCGGCGGCGTCGGCACGGTCCTCGGCGCGATCATCGGTGGCCTGGTCCTGGGCGTGCTGAACAACGGTATGAACCTCGTCGGCATCGGCACCGACTGGCAGCAGGTCATCAAGGGCCTGGTGCTGCTGGCGGCGGTCGGGTTCGACGTGTGGAACAAGCGCAAGGTCGGTTCGTAAGACCGAGCAGGGCCCTGCCAGAACGGCGGGGCCCGGTTCTTTCCCAGCAGTTCCCAGCAGTTCTCGGACTACTCAGAGTTTCAGCAGCTTCCCAAAGGAGTGGAGCCGCACATGGATATGAGGAGACGAACGGTCATAGCAGGGGCTGCGGCGGCGGGGATCACCGCCGCGACCGTCGGCAGCGCAAGCGCACACGCCACGGGAGGCAGGACGCCGGTGAAGTCGCTCTTCGGCAAGCTCGCCGACGGCACGGAGGTCTACAGCTGGTCGCTGGCCAACGGCGGCACGCGGATGAAGGTCCTCTCCTACGGCGGCGTGCAGTCCCTGGAGGTCCCGGACCGCCGCGGCCGGTACGCCAACATCTCGCTGGGCTTCGACAACATCGAGGACTACGTCGCCAAGAGCCCGTACTTCGGCGCGCTGATCGGCCGCTACGGCAACCGCATCGGCAAGGGCAAGTTCACGCTCGACGGCAAGGCCTACCAGGTCAACGTCAACGACGGCGAGAACAGCCTGCACGGCGGCGCCAAGGGCTTCGACAAGCGGGTCTGGGACGTCGAGCCGTTCACCAAGGGCACGGACGTCGGCCTGCGCCTGTACTACACCTCCGTCGACGGCGAGATGGGCTACCCGGGCACGCTCAAGGTCAAGGTGACGTACACCCTCACCAGGCACGGCGACTGGCGCATCGACTACGAGGCCACCACCGACAAGGCCACCGTCGTCAACCTCACCAGCCACGTGTACTGGAACCTCGCCGGCGAGGGAAGCGGCACGATCGAGAACCACCAGCTGAAGATCGACGCCTCCCGCTACACCCCCGTCGACTCGGGCCTCATCCCCACCGGTGAGCTGGCCCGCGTCGCGGGCACCCCCTTCGACTTCCGCCGTACGAAGGCGATCGGCGAGGACCTGCGCGAGCCGCACCAGCAGCTCCTCTACGGCAAGGGCATCGACCACAACTGGGTCCTCGACAAGGGCATCTCGCCCCGCCCCGAGTGGATCGCGACCCTGAAGGACCCGTCGTCCGGCCGCACCCTGCGCATGGCGACCACCGAGCCCGGCCTGCAGTTCTACTCCGGCAACTTCCTCGACGGCACCCTCGTCGGTTCGGGCGGCAACGTCTACCGGCAGGGCGACGCCCTGTGCCTGGAGACGCAGCACTTCCCGGACTCCCCGAACAAGCCGTCGTTCCCGTCGACGGTACTGCGCCCGGGGCAGACGTACCGTTCGACGACGGTGCACTCGTTCACCTGCTGAGCGAGTTCGTCCGTTCTTCACAGGTGGCACACAAGTTCTCACCGATTTCTCAGCGGGTGAACAGCGCCACCCCAGCCTCCGTATGTATGGGCGGCCCGTGCTCCCCCGCGCGGGCCACCCAAAGACGACGGGCCCGGTCGTCCCCGCCGGGCCCGCCCCATACGGAGGTTCCATGGCCGACAACGTCACCTCGCTGTTCCGCAGTACGGCGGCACACAGCCCGTCGATGGCGGCGCTGACGCGTGAGGGCGGCGACGGAGCCGGTCCGGTCGACTTCTGTATCCCCTGCAACCCGTACTTCCCCACCCCCGAGATGTTCCAGGACATGGGGGCACGGTTGCGGGACATCATCACCTACTACCCGAGCAGCGCCGACACGATCACGGCCGAACTGTGCAGCCTGCTCCAGCTTCCGCCGCAGTGCGTGGCGATGGGCAACGGATCCACCGAACTGATCACCTGGATCGATCACTTGATGGTCCGTGAGTCCCTCGCCATCCCCGTCCCCACGTTCGGCCGCTGGACCGACCAGCCGATGGAGACCGGCAAGCGGGTCGACATGTTCCCGCTCCAGGAGTCCAGCGGCTTCGCCCTGGACCTGGCCCAGTACGCCGAGTTCATACGGGCCCGGGGGACACGGGTCGCGGTCATCTGCAACCCCAACAACCCCGACGGCGGCTTCCTCCACAAGCACGCGCTGGTCCAGTTCATGGACGCCATGGCCGACCTGGACCTGGTGATCATCGACGAGTCGTTCCTCGAATTCGCCGACGCCGAACAGGAACCCTCGGTGGTCCAGGAGGCGATGCTCCGCCCGAACGTCATCGTCCTGCGCTCCCTCGGCAAGAACTTCGGCCTGCACGGCATCCGCTTCGGCTACCTCGTCGCCAACCCGGCCCTGGCCGGCATGGTCCGCTCGATGCTGCCGAAGTGGAACCTCAACGCCTTCGCCGAGCATGTGGTGTTCATGCTCAAGAACCACGGCGCGGAGTACGCGCAGAGCCTGCACCAGGTGCGCCGGGACCGCCTCGACATGGCCAGCCACCTCGCCCAGCTGCCCGGCCTGACGGTCTACCCGTCGCAGGGCAACTTCCTCTTCGTGCGCCTCCCCGTGGGCGCCGAGGGCACCGTGGTCCGCGACCGGCTGCTCACCGAGCACCGGATCCTGGTCCGCGAGTGCGGCAACAAGATCGGTTCGTCCAGCCGCTTCCTGCGACTCGTGGTGCGCCCCCAGGTGGACGTGCGTCGCCTGGTGTCCGGCCTGGAACAGGTGCTCTACGGGACCAGGAGGGGAGCCGCCGTACCCGAGCTGGGTACAGGGACCAACTACAGCTCGGGTACGGCGGCCGTGGACCGTCTGGTCAGCTCCACGAACGG
Source organism: Streptomyces lanatus (assembly GCF_014655715.1). Taxonomy (GTDB): domain Bacteria; phylum Actinomycetota; class Actinomycetes; order Streptomycetales; family Streptomycetaceae; genus Streptomyces; species Streptomyces lanatus. Next base: position 115,285 of record NZ_BNBM01000002.1, read on the forward strand.
CGCGGGTGTGGCGGGGCTCGCCGCGCAGGCCATGGCGGCGCCTCAGCCGCAGGCGGTGCCACAGGCGGTGCCACAAGCGGTGCCGCAGGGGGGTGGCATGCCGATGCCGGCGCCGATGCCGGTGGCACCGATGCCGACTCCTGTCCCGGCCCCGGCCCCCATGCCGGCTCCCGCTCCCGTCGCGCCCGCGCCGATGCCGTTCCCGTCGCCCGTGGCGCCGGCCGCGGCGGTGGTGCCGCCGCCGGCTGCCGGGCCCACGCCGCCGGGGGTGCCGGCCCGTGGGGGGCTTACGGCGGCGCAGGTACGGGGGACGACGGGGCCGGGGTTGACTCCGGCGCCGGCGACCGGGTGGCCGAACGCGCAGAGTTGGCCGAATGCGGCGGGGATGCAGGCGGGGTAGCCCTTCAGGTCGGCTTGGTCACGCCGGGTTGAGGCGCCACTGTTGGCAGTTGTTGCCCAGCCAGCTCCACTGCCGTACGTCCGCCCCGTCCGCGGTCCCGCAGTTCGCCACATCCGCCACCTTGCCCGTGGCCTGATTGACGATCCGGACGAAGCCGCCGTCCGTCGCCACGAACCGGAAGCGCTGGCAGGTGTTGTCGAGCCAGGACCACTGGCGCAGGTCGGCGCCGTCGGCGCTGGAGCAGTTCTCGGTGTCGAGGACCTTGCCGGTGGCGACGTTGACGAGCCGGTGGGTGTCGTCGCCGAGGTCTTCCAGGCGCCACTTCTGGTTGTTGCCGCCGCTGCACGACCACTGCTGCACATTGGCGCCGTCGGCGGTCGAACTCCCGGCCACATCAAGGCACTTGCCGCTGTTGCGGTTGGTGATCGTGTAGTTGCTGGAGGAGGAGGAGGGCTCGCCGGAGGGGCCGGTGAGGGCAGCGCCGAGCCGGACCGGGGTGCCGAAGTTCGGCGTGCCGTCGGAGTTCCAGGTGAACTTCTGCGCCCGGGCCGTACGGCCGTTGTCGCAGCCGTCGCTCGCGCTGTCGTTGGCGTGGTAGACGATCCAGTTCTCGGTGCCGTCGGGCGAGGTGAAGAAGCCGTTGTGGCCGGGCCCGTAGACCCCGTTGGCATCACTGCGCTGGAAGACGGGGGTGGACTTCTTGGTCCAGGAGGCGGCGGACAACGGATCCGATCCCGTCAGAGTCAGCTGGCCGAGCTTGTAGTCGGGTGTCCAGCAGCCGCTGCCGGAGTAGATGAGGAAGGTCCTGCCGCCGCGCTGGAGGATCTCCGGGCCCTCGTTGACGGTGCCGTTGCGCTCCCAGTCGTAGGTCGGGGTGGAGATGGTGGAGAAGCCGGTGGCGAGGGTGTAGGGATTCGACATCCTGGCCGCGACGAGGTTCTGCGTACCGCCACTGGCGCTGCCGAAGAGATACAGCTGCCCGTTGATGGTGGCGACGTTCGGGTCCAGCATCCAGGCGGAGTTGAGCTGGTTCTTGTAGGTGTACGGGCCCATGGGATCGGACCCGGCACTCTCCAGCACATGCGTGCGCTGGGTCGGGTTGTAGTCGGAGACGTTCTGCCCGGCGACGTAGTACAGATACCAGCGGCCGTTGAGGAAATGCAGCTCCGGCGCCCAGATGTTGCAGCACCGGTTGGCGGCGTCGCCCTTCCAGACCTGCACGCTGGGTGCGGAGGCGAGCCCGGCGAGGGTCGGGGCCTTCCGCATGGTGATGACATCGGTCCAACTGGTCGTCACCAGGTAGTAGTTGCCGTCGTGGTACGAGATCCAGGGATCGGCGCCTTTCTGCACCTTGACCGGATTGGTGAAGGACGCCGCACTCGCGGACGGCTGTCCGATCGACAGGGCCAGCAGCAGCGCCGCCAGCAGGGTCAGTAGGCGACGGGCCATCCGCTGCTCCAGTTCAGAAGGTTGATGCCCAGCTTGGGCGTGCCGTTGTCGTTGCCGTCGTAGTAGTGGTAGACGATCAGGTCCCCGTCGGCGTCGTTCATGATCGACTGCCCGCCGGGCCCGATGACGCTGCCGTGCGACTCCAGAACCGGCGTCCCGCCGTTGCTCATCATGGAGACGCCGTTCTTGTCGCGGTACGGTCCGGTGATGCTCGTGGCCCGCCCGACCTTCACCTTGTAGGTGCTGCTGGTGCCGGCGCAGCAGGTGTCGTAGGAGGCGAAGAGGTAGTAGTAGCCGCCCCGTTTGACGATGTAGGGCGCCTCGACGGCCTTGGTTCCGGTGGGGCGGGAGGCGAGCGAGTACCGGGTGGTGTTGGAGGACAGCTGCTTCCCGGTGGACGGATTGATCTGGATCATCTTGATCCCGGTCCACCAACTGCCGAAGGACAGCCACCACTTGCCGTCGTCGTCGACGAAGAGGTTCGGGTCGATGGCGTTGTAGTCGCTGGAGGAACTGGACGTGTAGACGGTGCCGTAGTCGGTCCAGCTGCCCGGCTGGCCGGTGGTGGAGCCGGCGAGACCGATGGCGGACGTGTTCGAGCCGAACTTCGAGACGGAGTAGTACATCAAGTACTTACCGCCACGGAACGAAATGTCCGGCGCCCAGGCCTCCGGCACGGAGGAGTACGTCGACCACCAGCCCGGCCGACCGGAGAACGCGTCGGCGCCGTTCCGGAAGGCGGTGCGATCGGCGGAGACCTTGTTGGCGATGCCGCCGCCGGTGGCGTACAGCAGGTACTGGCCGGAGGAGGTACGGATCATCGTCGGGTCGTGGGTGACGATGTCGCCGGTGACGCGGCCGGGGTTGGGGTAGGCCGAGGCGGAGGTGGGGGTGAGGGCGAGGAGTGTGGCGAGGGGGAGAGCGAGGAGGGTGGTGCGCTTGCGGCTCATGCGGTCCTCCTTGCGGTGGGGGGAGTAACGGAGGCGGGTTTTCAGGCTGCTCGACGTCGTCCGACATGCCGAACAACGCTCGCAAGTTCGAACGGACCGTAGAATCGAACCCCTTGCGCGTCAATGGCCCGCGCAGCAACAGCCGCGTCGCCGATCCGAACGCGCTTGCCCGCAGCGGCCGTTCGAAGTTACGTTCCCTCGGGTTCCGTTCGAACGGGGGTTCTCGCCTCACCACGGCGGGACACCCGGATCCGGCCGTTCAGCAGCCGGAACTACGCCGCATCAATGGACAGGGAATGCCTCAGCTCGTCAATCGCGGAATGATGGAATCGGCCTTTCCACCCAAGAAGGTCGTCAGAGTGAGGGAGGACGGGCTCCCTGCCTGTCTCCATGAGTCGGCCCACGTGATCCTGACCGACGTCGGCCTGCCGGACGACCGGGCTTCCTTTTTCGCGATCGACGGAGCGCTCTTCGAGGGCGAGACGCCCAATAGCTTTCGGCGATGTGCGGAGCTCAGCTACTTCTCCGCCTACAAGAACATGCCGAACGGCTGGGAGAACTGGCTCGTCATTGGAGAGATCTTCTACGACTGTGTGGTCCTGGACCCCGTGTCCGGGATCGTGTACTGCCTGCCGGACGGCGAGTACCGGGCAGACCCGCTGAACCAGAGCCTCGACTCCTTCGTCTACTTCGTCTACCTACTCGAACTCGAGCGCCCCAACTACGACTTCACCGTGTCGGACGAGATCCCCGACTCGGAGGGCGTGGCCGTGTTCCTGCGGGAGAGGATGATCCGGGTCGACCCGCTGCCCTTCGAAGGGGTGGAGCCCTCCTGGTCGGAGGTTTTCGACTGGGAGGCCGAGGACGCGCCTCGGATGCCGGCGTGGGATGTTGTTCTCTCGAACGTGTACGAGTCCATTGGTTAGGCTGAGTCATCCATGGCAGTCCCCTACTTCGTCACCGCCGAGTCCGACCCCGTCCCCCTGGAGGACTTCGCGAAGTCCGTGGGGCGGGCGGTCGTGCGGGAGGAGTGTCGGGAGTGGGCGCGTCTCGGTGGTGACCGGGGGTTCGAGATCTGTGCTGATCACGACGGTGTCGTGCGTGCCGTACTCCTCGACTGGGACGAGGACTTGAGGTTCGTGAGCTCGGCGCCGGAGGCATTCGTCGAGTCGCTCGCCGCGCTCGACCGAGCCCTCGCCGTGATCCTCGGCACCGACTCGCCGCAGGAGGCCGCCGCCGCATACGGGGAGCTGGAGCGGCGATTGCAGGTCATCGACCCCCAGGCCTTCGCGGGGCGCGAGAACTGGTGGCCCCTCGTTCTCGACGACATCAGGGACACGGCGGGCGCGGAGTGGTTCACCGCGTTCGAGATCGTCGACGAGCGGGGCGAGAAGCAGATCGTCACGCAGGCCGGCGGGATCGGTGTCCATCCGGAGGAGCGGCTGTGGGGGCGGCTGCGGGCCGCGGGGGTCGCCGCTGAGCAAGTGCTGCGGATCCACACCGAGTTGGAAGCCTGCTTCATGCCGGGGCACTACTGCTCGCTCTGGCTCGGGCAGGTCTTCCCCGATGCGCAGCTGACGCACAACTTCCCCTACGGTGAGACTGCCGAGTCCCGTGCCGAGGGCATCCGGTTGCTGCGTGAGGCGGCGGAGCAGGCGCCGTCCCAGTAGGGCCGCGGGAGTTGAGGGAAGAGGGAGCGCAGCACGCCATGACCGTCGGTGCCGCCGTACCGGACATCTCCTCCTGGCCGCCGTTGGACGACGACAAGCGGGCCTTCGGGCAGCAGTTGCTCGGCTGGGCGGCCGACGGCAGCGGGGCCGGGCACCGGCTGTGTCTGGTGCGGGGTGCCGAGGGCAGCGGGAAGAGTCATCTGCTCGCCTGGTTCCTGGCCGGAGCGGCCGGCAGCCCCCGCACGACCGTCCACGCCACCATCCTGGCCGAGGGGCTGACGGCCGACACCTTCGCCTGGGAACTGGGGCGCCAACTCGGCTACGGCCCCCTCTCCCCCGCACGGCTGCTGGACCGGGTGAGCCAGGACGAGCGGCCGCTGCTCCTCCTCGTGGTCGATCTGCACCGGTCCGGGGCAGGCCCCGCGGATCTGCCGACGGCGGCACCGGCCACGCTGGTCGCCGCCCTCCTGGAGCCCCTGCTGGCCCTCCCCCACGTGCGCGCCGCCGTCGAGATCGGCGACGACGACCACGGGCTGCTGTCCGCAGACGGTGCCGACATCATCGACCTGGGCGGCGACGGTGGCCGTGGGAGCGCCGGGGAGATGTCGTTCGCGGAGCTTGCCGCCACGGTTCCGCGCACGGCCGACGGGCGGCCGGACTGGTCGCGGGCACCCGCCCCCTCCCTCCGCCACATCCTCGACGCTGCCCTGCGAGCCGATGACGAAGGCGCCGCCGTGCGTGGCCTGTTGGCCGACCCGGGCTTCCTGGTGCACGGCTCGGCGAACGCCCTCACGGCCACCCTCGCCGATGAGCGCATCCCCGTACCCGGTCGGCTCCGCGAGGTGTGGCAGCGCGCCGCACCGGAGCTGACGGCACATCACGACGACAGCGCCGAGCGTGCCGCCCTGCTGCACGCCGCCGCCGTGGGCACGGACGCGGCCCTGTCCGAGTTCCTGCGTCCCCTCGCCCGACGCCACTGGTGGTCCGCGGTGTGGGCCAGGCCGGATCTCCCCGTCGCCGCACTGGCACCGGCGCCGGGCGACGAACCACGCCTGTTGACGGCCGACGTCACCGGACGGATCCGGACGTACGACACGGGCACCGGCGCCGCAGCCGGAGCGACCGGCTCACCGCCGTCCACGCGCCCCGTCGCCGTCGCTCCGCGCGACGCCCACGCGATGCTGTTGCTCGACCAGACCGGCGTGCTGCTGCCGCTCGCACCCGAGGACGATCCCATCGCCGGCTTCATGCTCGACCACATCGCCGAGCACCACGGTGCGGCCGCCCTCGCCGACGACGGTGCCCAGGTCATCGCACTCGGCGGCGGCAGCCCGCAGAGCCCGTACGCGATCGTCGGCGACCGCGGCGGCAACCTCCACGCATGGTCCCTGAGCGACTATCAGGACTCCCCGCTCTCCTGCCGCGTACATGAGCTGCCGGTCACCGCCGCCGTCTGCCTCCGTATCCCCGCCGATGATCTGACAATCACCTTCAGCGCGGCACTCGACGGCTCGGTACGCCTGTGGGAGACCTCGGGTGAACCCATGCCGGTCCCCGTGGAGCAGCGCGCGTCCCAGGTCACGGCACTGGCCGCGGCCGACACCTCCGTCGGACCGGTGCTCGCCGTCGCCTGGAGCGACGCGGAGTTGCACCTGTGGCACGTCCTCTCCGGCCGAATGCGCGCCCTTCCCCTGCTGCACGGGTGCGGCTCACTCGCCCTGACACCCGAGGGGCTGGTCCTCGTCGGAGGCCCCGAGGGGTTGTACGCCGCGCGATTGCGGCTGGACGGGCTCTGGCCCTAGATCCGGTGAAGCGGGAGTCGCACGAAGCCCAGGATGCGTGCGCAGGCTCTCTCCCGAAGACCCCGGCATCATCGTCGTCCGTGACTCCAAGGCCCCGGAGAAGCGTCGGCTCGCGGTGTCGCCGGAGGCGTGGGGAGCCTTCGTGTCACATGCCTCAAGGTGAGGTCCTGGCCGGTACGGCCGTCCAGCAGCGCCCTCCCGAGCGGCGTCACCGTATGCACCTTGCATGAACTGACCAGCCCCGCCTTCCGCAGGACCCCGACGTGGTGGCTGGCCGTGGCCAGGGAGACCCCCGTGCCGTGGGCCAGCTCGGTCGTCGTCACTCCCCGGGCTGCCAGGGACTCCAGGATCACGGCGCGGGTGCGGCCGAGGAGGGCGTTCAGGGAGCGCGCCTCGGGTTCCCGGTCGCCCAGGGCCGTCTCGTGGGTCATCGGGTAGACCACCACGCACGGGAGCGCCGGATCCTTCAGCAGGGTCGGCTTGCGCCAGCAGAAGTAGGAGGGGAGGACGAGGAGTCCGCGGCCGTCCAGGTGGACGTCGCGGTCCGCGCCGAGTCCCGTCACTTCCAGTACCGGGCGGTGCCAGAGCAGGCCGGGGTGCAGGGAGCCGAGCAGGGAGCCTAGGCCGCCGTCGACCAAGTAGCGGCCGTGGACGGAGCGTTCGGCGTCGAAGCGGGAGCGGATGCGGGGCCACCAGGGGGCCAGGGCGGTCGCGAAGTAGCGGCGGAGGGTGCCCGCGAGATAGGTCACCGTCTCCTTGTCGCCGTCGGCGAGCTGTCGCGCCCGGAGTGGGAGGGGGCGGCCCGTCCGGGACAGTTCCGCCAGGTCGCCGCGAAGCCTCCGGCGGGGTGTGGACAGCACCGCGTCGATCCCGGCGTCCAGGCCGTCCGCGCCGGCGGCCGGGGTGAGGAAGTCGGCCGAATAGCCGAGCGGGGGTGCCAGGCGTAGCAACTGGCCTACATCCAGGGAGAGTTGGTGGCATACCGTCCTCCGCCAGGCGCCGAAGACCGCCGATCCCGTGGTCGTCTGCAGCATGTGCATGCTGAGCAGCGCCTCCCACATGGGGTCGGGGGCCTGCGCCAGCCTGATGTTCGCGAGGTCGTCGTCGGTGAGGTGAATGCGTACCGGCATATGAGCCATCCCCGTTCGATGCATGTGCAGTCACATGCTCCGGGGGGTGTCGGCTCCTGCCATCCTCAGAAGTCTCAGCGGTCAGGGGGCGCCCGGTGCGCGATGGTGCCCGAACATGACGAACGCGCCGCCCTTGTCGTCGACCGTGTTGGGTACGACCCGGTGCTCCGTGCCGAGCAGATGGCCCAGGTCCTCCCTGAAGAGCAGCGCTTCGATCAGGCCCCGGTCGCGGGCGCGCGCGGTGTCGGCGAACCATAGCCCGACGATCTCGCCGTCCCGTGTGCGCACCCTCGCGTAGTTGCCGTTGTCGTGCTCCACGGGGGCCGGGCCGGGGCGCTGGCCGGGGACCAGGTCGTCCTCCGTGAGGGATGCCGAGAGGAGTACGCAGCCGTCGTTGCCTGCGCTGGCGACCCGGGTGGTGCCGTCGGGGCAGGTGATGCCGATGACGTCGTTGATCGTCGCGCTGCCGAAGGACGCGTCGCCGAATGCCTGGCCGTGGCGGTTGAAGGGCGGGGTGAGGGCGGTCGGGTGGTGCGGGTCCCAGAGCTGGACTCCGCACTCGTCGTAGACGCGGAACGCCGCGGCGATCACCGTACGGCCGCCCAGCGGGACGGGCGCCAGCACCTCGTAGGGGGTGTCCAGCTCGCCCCGGGCGGTGTGCTCTCCGGTCCGCAGGTCCCATACGTCGATGCCGCGGCCGGCCGGGATCGCGAGGTGGCTGCCGTATGCCGTGAAGTCGCCCGGACCGCGCGCCATGAGGGAGAAACGCCCTTGATGCCAGCCGCGCCGGCCCGGCGCCCATACCTCCAGTCCGCCGCCGTACCGGGCCGCCGCGAAGCCCCCCGTGTCGTCGTCCGGGCGGACGCCGACCAGCCGGCGGACCTGGTCGCCGATGTGACCCTTCGGATGCGGCGGCTGACGGAAGCCGAACACCTCCTGCCCGCCCGCAGGGTCGATCACCCTGACCGCCTTGCCGTCGGCGACCACGAGCAGCTGCGGTTCGCCCGGGACGACCGCCACCGCCGAGGCACCGGTGTCGACCAGCCGACGTGGGGTGTACTCCGGGCTGCTCATATCGCGCGGGTCCCACAGCGTGACGCCGTCGGCGCCGGCGCACACCAACGCCCAGCCGTCGGTGCCGAGGTCGACCGCGGCCAGGCCCCTCACGTTGGCGCTGTCGACGGTGACCGGTCCGGCGACGTGCTCACCGGTGGCGGCGTCCCACAGCAGTACGGCGCCCTGGGTGTCGCCGCTGGCCAGCAGCTCGCCGTCGGCGGTGGGGACGGTGGCCAGGTGCATCACGATCGAGCTGTGCCCGCGCAGTTCGTACTCGCCGTTCGGGCGGGCCGTGCTGCCGGGGTCCGGGCGCTTCGGCGGTGCGGTGGGCCGGCGGCGCCGGAACGGGTTGGGTAGCTTCATACCCGTTTCCTAGCAACTCCCCCTCGGGACCCGTCCCCGGCGGCGAGTTCCATGACTCGCATAGAACTTGACGGATCCTCACTTTGCCCAACTGACAGCCCATCAACAGCAAGCCTCCCTACGGTGCCGTGTCCATGACAGACACCTCACGAGGCACCTCGGAAAACACCGAGAAGGAAACCCCGTTCACGATCGGTCGCCGCACCGTACTGATCGCCACCGGCGCCACCGCCGCGGCCCTGACCGTCGGCGCGGCGGCCCCCGAAACCCCCGCCGCCGCTCAGGCCGCCGCAGCCGTCTGCACCCTCACCAAGGAGATGACCGAAGGCCCCTACTACCTCGACGGACAGCTCGTCCGCGCGGACATCAGCGAGGACAAGACCGGCATCCCGCTGGAGCTCACCCTCACCGTCGTCGACGACGACACCTGCGCGCCACTGGACAACGCCCTGGTGGAGATCTGGCACTGCGACGCCCTCGGCGAGTACTCCGGCTTCGTCGGCAACAACGGCCACGACGAACCCGACAACGGCACTTTCCTACGCGGCGGTGTCCTCACCGGCTCGGACGGCGTCGCGCGCATCACCACCGTGTATCCCGGCTGGTACCGCGGCCGCTGCGTCCACATCCACGTCAAGGTGCACACCGACGTCACGCTCACCGACGACGGCTCGTTCACCGGCGGCCAGGAACTCCACACCGGCCAGCTCTTCTTCGACGAGACGATCACGACCCGGGTCGCCGCACTCGCCACCTACGCGGCCAACACCGTCCCGCGCACCACCCTCGCCCAGGACGGCATCTACGACGACGGAGGCGCCGCGTCCGGACTGCTGACGCTGACCGCGCTGGGCAGCACCCCCTCCGCCGGCTACGCGGGGACGCTCACGCTGGGCGTGGAGAGCTGACGTACACCTGGAGGACGGCCGGGCCGCGACGAGCGTGGCCCGGCCGTCGCCGTATCACTACTTGGCGCCGGGGCACTCCTTCCACGCCAGGTGGTAGACGGTGCTGATGTCACCGTCGGTCGAGTCCATGGTCATGAAGCTGACCTTGCTCGCGGACGACGTGCCGAGGTTCACCCGCAGCTCGGTGTTGATGTTGAAGTTGCGCTGCTTCCCGCAGGGCGCCCAGATCAGCTGGGCCCAGTCGGTCTCGTCGGTGGCCTGCCAGTTGTCGTTGAGCGGGCCGCTGAACGCGTGGTTGCGGGACTGGGTGTCCGGTGAACCCTGGAAGTAGTACGACGCCTTCTGCGTGGCCTTCGCGCCGGGCTGGAGGGCGGCGAAGCCGCGGTAGTCGGCGCTGGCGATGGCGTAGGTGAAGCCACCGGGGACATGCACGACCAGGCTGAGCTGGCAGTTCTTGCGGAACGCCGTCGGGTCGGAGTTGCCGCCGACCTGGGCGAGGTAGTCGCTGTAGGTGACGGTGAACGCGGTGTTGTCCTCGGAGACGGCGACGGCGGTGGTGCCCGCGGGGCAGCCGGAGCCGTTGACCGTGGCGACCTTGATGACGATCTTGTCCGGCGGCGGGTCTTCGAACGCGGGGGACGCCTGTGCCGGCAGGGCGGTGGTGAGGAGGGCGGCCAGCGCGCCGCCGCTCAGCAGCACGCGCACAAGGCCACGTGCCATGGGTCTCTGTGCCATGGATCTCTCCTTGGGATGGGGGGTGGCTTCGCCCTCCTCATGAACCTCTTCGTGACCCCTTTGAGGAAACGGTGAGGTTTCTGTGAGGATCGAGGGCGTTCGCATCGTAGGGAGCGGCCAGAACCGCAGCCAGGGTGAACTCCGGCCATTTACAACGCAGTTGGGCCCGATTGAGCGATGCGTTCCCAGGCCATTCACAGCCGCACATCAAGGCGCTCCTCAACTACCCTTCTAATTTCCTTCACATGACGGGAAACCAAGAGCACGACGGTCGCCGTGGCGGGCGGCCTGGCCTCGGCCGACACGACGACAACAGCCACGAGGAGGAGGACAACGGCACCTCCCTGCGCGGCGGCCGGATGACCGACGAGAGCGGACAGTGCGACATCACCTCGATCTGGCCGGGGCACTACGTGTCGCGCGCGGTGCATGTCCATATGCGAGTGCACACGGACGTGACGCTCACCGGCGACTCGTACACAGGCGGCGAGATCATTCACACCGGGCAGCTCTTCTTCGACCCGGACATCAGCACGGAGGTGCAGACGACCTCGCCGTACGCGAAGAACACCACGCCAGAGACCCGGTTGGAGGACGACGGCATCTACGACGACTCAGGCGCGTCCTCCGGTCTGCTGACCCTGGCGGCACTCGGTCACAGCGTGTCCGACGGCTACAAGGCGACCTTGACAGTGGGCGTCACCTCCGACTGAGCCCGTAGGACGGTCAGGAAGCCGGGCCGAGCAGGCGTTTGGCGCGGTGGGGGGAGGTGTCCAGCTTGGCGAGGACGCCGACGCTGGCGACGTTGGGCAGGATCAACTGGTACAGCCGCGCTATCTCCTCGTCCAGGCCCGGGCCCTGTGGCCGCGCCTCCGTCACCAGTTGCACACCGGTCCAGGCACCCACGGCCAGCCGCGCGATCTCGGCGGGGACCGCGTGCGGCAGCAACTCGCCGCGCTGCTCGGCCTCGACGAGCAGGTCCTCGCCCAGGTTGATCCAGTCCGGCCAGCGGGTGCCGAACATGCTGCGCGCCTTGGGGTCGACGGACAGCTGGACGGCGGCGCGCAGCATCGGCTCCTGGGGCATCCGGTGGGCAAGGAGGAGGCCGAGGTCGACCCATTCCTGGAGCTTGTACGTCTGCGGGAGGATCCCCTCGCGGGTCACGGCCCCGTCGAGCACGCCGCGCGCCATCGCTTCCTTGGTCGGGAAGTGGAAGTACAGGGCGCCCCGGGTCAGCCCGGTCCGCTCGACGAGGGCCGCGATGGTGGCGGCCTCGTAGCCGACCTCGATGAAGAGGCCGGCCATGGCTTCCAGGATGGACTCACGCGTACGGATCGCACGCTCCTGACGTGCCACTCGGCCGCCCTCCAGTCTCTTCCCAGGCCCTGCCGGAACGTTGAACCGTCGACCATGGGCTACCGAAGGTTCGGAATGGTACCAAGCCCTTCCGGCCGTCCCGGCAGGGGAGATCAGTGTCCGGACCCGGTCCCCGCCGCGCTCGCCATCAGGCTCTTCAGATCCCGCGCGTACTTGACGACGAGGTCACGGGTGAGGCTCGGGATGTCCCCGTGTCCGTCCGCGCCGTCGGCGCGGACGGCCGCGCGGAACCGCTCGGAGGGGATGACGGATCCGGGCACCGCTTCCTCGGGCTCCTTGAAGCCGTGCAGGATGGGCAGCGCCGTGTACTGCCGCAGTGCCTCGGGCAGGGCGCGCATCGCCGCCTCGAACCGGACGTACCAGTCCGCGTGGTCCGCCACCCGCTCGATGGGGTGGCCCTCCTGGACCAGCCAGTCGACGAAGGTGTCGAGGGAGACGCCGTCGTCGTTCGGGTTCACGAGGCCGAACGTCCGGTACTCGGACGGGTGCCGGGGCGCGCCACGGCCGCCGAGGGCGACCACGGCCGCGGCGGTGAAGTCGACCGGCAGTCCGTCGTAGTGGGCCTTCTCGCCGTCCGCGCGGTAGAAGGTGCGCGGCGCGATGCCGGTGGCGAGCACGCTGAACAGCAGTCGGCTGAACATGTCGGGGACGTTCAGCTGTCCGCCGTACCGGCTGTGCGCGAGGATCATGTTGGAGCGGAACGTGGTGACCGGCAGTCCGCACAGGTCGTGCGCCTCGCGCAGCAGTACCTCGCCGGCCCATTTGCTGGTCGCGTATCCGCCGGCGTAGCCGCCGTCGACGTCCTGGACCGGCATGGCGAGGCGGGGGTCGGTGTCCTCGTCGAGGGCGGGCTGTCCGGGGCGTGCGGTGGCGACCGCGACGCTGGAGATGTAGGTGACCGGCTTCATCCGGCTGGTGAGGGCCAGCTGGACGAGTTCGGCGGTGCCGACGACGTTGGCCTCGAAGAGGTGCGGGTAGGGCAGGACGTGGTTGACCAGCGCGCCGGCGTGGACGATCAGGTCGACCTCGTCGGCCAGCCGGTCCCAGGACGCCTCGTCCAGGCCGAGCCGCGGCTCGGCCATGTCCCCCGCCACGACGTCCAGATGGTCCGCGGCCAGTTCCTGGTACGTCCGCACCAGTTCCGGGTCGCCGCTGTCGAAGGCGGCGTCCAGCCGGCGCCGGGCCGCGGCGTCGTCCTTCCCGCGCACCAGGGCGATCAGCCGGCCGCCGGCCGGTGCCAGCGTGCGCAGCCACTCCAGGGCGAGGAAACGGCCGAGATAGCCGCTCGCGCCGGTGAGCAGCACGGTGCGCGGTTCGCCCTGCGGGCGGGGCAGTGCCTGGGCGTCGGTGAGGAGGCGGGCGTCGATGAACCTGTCGAGGGTGAGGTCCTTGGCGTGGACCTCGGTCGCGCCCTCGCCGTGCACCGAGGCGAACGTGGGCCGCCGCTCGGTGGTGCCGCGCCGGGCCTCGATGTGCTCGGCCAGGTGCCGCAGGTCGTAGGCGGGGCTGATGACCATGTCCACCGGCACCCGGACGCCGAAGGTGTCCTGGAGCAGGTTCGAGAAGGAGACCGCGGACAGCGAGTCGCCGCCCAGGTCCCTGAAGTGCGCGTCCGGGCCGATGTCGGCCATGGATCCGGCGAGCAGCGCACGTGCGGCGCGCTGCACGGTCTCCAGCACCGGCCGGTCCGCGCCGGAGAGGCGGATCGCCGCGAGTTCCTCGTCCTCGCGGGCGGTCGTGTCGGCGTACAGCGCGTCGAGACGTTCGCCGTAACGTTCCGCCAGGCGGGGCCACAGCAGCTTGCGGTGGTCCGAGAGCAGGCCGTTGGCCTGGCTGAACGGTTCGGTCTCGATCAGGAAGTCACGCGGGATCTCGTACGAGTTGAGACCGGTCTCCTTGGCCAGCTCCTGGAGCGTCCCGCTCAGCCGCTGCTTGAGGGCCCGCTCGTCCCCGTCGGACTCCCGCAGCGCGTCGGGGGTGGGCACGACGACGGCTAGGAGGTAGGACCGCTCGCTGTCGCCGTGGACGAAGATCTGCCGCACCAGCGGGCTCGCGGCGAAGACGGCCTCCAGCCGGGAGGGGGCGACGAACTCGCCCTGGGACAGCTTCAGTACGTTGCCGCGGCGGGCCAGGATGGCGATCCGGTCGGGCTCCAGCTCCGCGACGATGTCACCGGTCCGGTAGTAGCCGTCCTCGTCGAACAGCTCCGCGGACAGCTCGGGCTGCCGGTAGTAGCCGGGGACGACGGCGTCGGAACGCAGCAGGAGTTCGCCGCGCGGGTGCGGCAGATCGGTGCGGAAGTAGCCGAGTTCGGGTACGTCGGCGAGCTTGTAGTCGGTGACCGGCGGGCGCAGCAGCACCCCGTCTACCGAGACTCCGGCGGCCTCGGTGGAGCCGTAGACGATGTGCAGGTCGAGGCCCAGCAGGGACTCGATGAACGCGGTCAGTTCGGTCGAGAGCGGGGCGGAGCCGGAGCTGGCCCAGGTGACCCGGCCGCCGAGGACGTTCTCCCGGATGTCCGCGCGCACCTCGGCCTCGGCCTCCGCGCGGTCGGTGCCGGCCGCGGTGCGCCGCTCCACCTCGCTCCGGAAGCGCTGGTGGAGCATCTCGCACACCCGGGGCACCAGGGACAGTTCCGTGGGCCGGGCGAGGGCGATGTCCTCGAAGAACGTCGACAGATCACTGCCGGCCGTGAAGTAACTGGCGCCGCCGCGCACCATGGTGGCCTTCAGCGAGGAGTGTCCCGCCACATGGCTCATCGGCATGTAGTGGAAGGTGACGGCGTACGACTCGTCGAAGAGCTTCGCCCAGGCGCCGCCCCACATGGCGCCGGCCAGCCGCTCGGTGTACATGGCGCCCTTGGGCGTACCGGTGCTTCCCGAGGTGTAGATGAGCATCGCCAGCGGGTCCTCGCCGTCGGCGGCGGTGAACAGCGGGGCCTCGGGCAGGGCGGCGCCCCGCTCGATCAGGTCCCGCAGGATGTCCACGACCACGGCGGGGCGGGCCTCGGTGAGGCGGTCGAGGGCCGCGGCGAGGGTCTCGCGGTGGTCGTCCGCCTCGGGGTGGAAGTCGAAGACCACCAGTCGCCGCACCGAGTCGCTGTCGCGTATCAGGTCGACCGCGGCGTCGAGGCGCTCAAGGCTCGCGGCCACCACGAACGGCTCGGTCTCCGCCATGATCGCCCGCAGCTGCGCGGGGGCTGCGCTGGTCTGGAGCGGGACGGTGACGGCGCCGAGATGGATGCAGGCGAGGTCGACGGTGGCCCAGTCGCGGCTGGTGAAGCCGAGGACGGCGACCCGCTCACCGGGCCTGAGCGGGTGGTCCGGGCGGTGGTGCCATTCGCCGGCGACCGCTCTGACCCGCGTCCACAGTTCGCGGTAGGTGGTCGTCTCGTAGCGGGGCAGCAGCCGGATCGAGACCCGTCCCGTGGCGGAGTCACGCGCGAACTCCTTCGCGCGTTCTCCGACGGCGGGGCGGTCCGCGTGGCGTTCCATGACGGATGCCACCAGTTGCGCAAGTCGCATTCTGAGTCTCCGCGTCGCGTGTTCCAACTCGTCACCCGAAGGTAGACACAGCGGACGGGATCCCTGAGGAATCGGTCGACGATCTGTCAGGTCACCGACCGGCTCCGGCTGCCTCGACATGCCGGGTGCGACATCGCGCCACTGTCAGTAACTCTTCGTACATGGTGCGTTGTCGACGTGGTAAGAGTGGAGGACTCTCGGGGCGGAAGCCCGCTGGTCCGCGCGCCGTCCCCCCTCTTCCTTCTCCCTCTCCGGAGTGCGCATCGTGATGCAGGACCGTGCCGCAAGGACGCGACGAGATTTGATCCGATCCGCGGCCGAGCTCATCGAACAGGGCGGATTCGCCGGAGCCTCCGTCGGGCAGATATGTGCCCTGGCCGGGGTCAGCCGCGGCGCCCTGCACTTCCATTTCGGCAACAAGCAGGCCCTGGGCGAGGCGGTGGAGTCGACCGCCGCCGAGATCCTGCTGTGTGTGACGGGGCAGGTCCCGGAGCGGCACCCCGCACCGCTGCAGTTCCTCGTCGACACCTCGCACACGCTCGCCCAGCGGGTGGTGTGCGACCCGGTGCTCAGAGCGGGATTCACCCTGGCGCACGACGCGGCCTGGCACAGTGACGTGAGCCTGTGGCAGCACTGGCGGCAGTGGGTGCGCGGGCTGCTCGACCTCGCCCGGCGGCAGGGCAGTCTTGCTCGCGACGTCGATCTCGACGGCGCGGTTTCCGCCATCACCGCGCTGATGGCCGGTCTCGAGGGGCTGGAGCGCGATCCGGCCCGCGACCGGATCGCCCGCTCGGTGACGCCGTTCTGGCGTCTGGTGCTGCCTCAGCTGGCCGCGGAGGCGGTGCGGGGCCGGATCGAGGCGGCGGGCAGCTCCGCCGCCATGGCCGACGAACCGCCGCTGGAGCGCTGGCGGTTGGACGACGGGGCCGCCCCGCACGAATGCGCCGCGATGTCCGACGCGGAGCTGTGCTGCGTCCCCTACAGGGAGATGAGCGGCTCCGCCTCGTAGGCCCGGTGCAGCAGGTCCAGGAAAGCCGGTGCCTCGGGCAGGGACGTCGGGCCGATACGGCGGACCTCGACGCCCGGCGTCCATGAGTTCATGACCGCCCCGCCCGCCAGTGCCGGCAGATCCGCGGGGGTGACCTCCCGTACGCGCTGGGGGACGCCGAGGCGGTCCAGTTGCCTGCGGACGACGCCCATCGTGACCCCGGCCAGCATCCCGGCCGCCGGCCACACCACGGCGGTGCCGTCCCAGAAGGCGAGGTTCCAGATCGAGGCCTCGCTCAGCCGGCCCCGGCGGTCGGTGAACGCGACGTCGTCGCAGCCCTGTTGGACGGCCTGGCGCGGGAAGTAGGTCTTGGCGGGTTCGCCGACGTGCTTCACGGACGGCAGGAAACGCTCGTGCTCCACGACCGCGAGGGTGAGCGGGCCCGCGGGGCCGGTGGCCGGTGGTGCGCCGCGGACCAGGAGTTCGGGGTCCTCGTCGGGTCCGGCCACGGTGAACTCGCCGGACGGGGAGTAGACGGTCGCGGTCAGCGAGAGGTCGGCGGGGGCGTCGTCCAGGGCGGCGCGCAGCCAGGTCCGCACCCGGTCGTCGGGCAGTGCCCGGCCGAACAGTTCGAGCGAGGCGTGTCGCAGTCGGGCGAGATGCAGATCGAGGCCGCGCACCCGGCCGGCACGGATCTGCATCGCGGTGAAGTGGGCGTATCCGGCGAAGGCGAGCGGTGCCAGGTCCGCCACGCCGGCCGTGCGGTCGTTGCGCCTGGTGTTCATCGAATGGGCAGTCGTCACGCCCTGCCAACGACCCGGCTCCCGGGCGGACACCTCGGAAACGTCCGGTGGGAGCCGGGAGTTCGCTCAGCGTGGCGCGGTGACCGGAAAGGTCCTCGTGAAGGGCGTGTCGGCGTCGTCCGACCGGTGCCGCGCGGCGCGCTGCTCCATTCCGTCGAGCAGGGTCTCCAGACCCAGGTCGAAGTCGTCCTCGGTCGCCCGCAGCGGGGACTGCTCGGGCTTGTCGCCTCCGGACAGCAACTGCTGGGCCAGGTGCTGAATGCACACGCCCTGCACATACGACCACACGGCGATGGAGAAGGACCGCGCGAGGTCGGGATCGTCGGTGAGGTCCGCGAGGGCGTCCACCATCCAGTCGAGGCAGGAGGTGTCCGAGAAATGCCGGGCGGAACTCGAGGTCACCAGCGCCCAGGGGTGGGTGCAGTACACCTCCCAGTCGAGCCGGGCGGCGAGCCGCATCGCCTCGCGCCAGTCCGGGGGCGCCGGTTCGGGATAGGGGTGTTCGTCGCAGGCCGCCCGGGTGATCGCGGTGAGCAACGTGTCCTTGTTGGCCACATGCCGATAGAGCGACATGACGCCCGAGTCCAACTCGGTCGCCAGGCGCCGCATCGAGAGCGCGGCAATGCCCTCGGCGTCGGCGATACGGACCGCGGCTGCCACGATCGCGCCCCGCGACAGGCCGCGTGAACTCACTTGCCTGCCTTGTGCTTTGAAGGTCATGGGGTAGTATACCCAGCAGCTTGCGTACGCCGTACGCATGAATTTCGCGTACACCGTACGCATGGAATAGCGCGTACACCGTATGCAGGGTTTCGCGTACACCGTATGCAGCTTTCGGAACTTCTTCGCACCTTCTCCTGAAAGGTTGCCCCCGTGACTTCCCTCGACTTAGTCGCGGAGCGTGCCGACCGACGGGCCTGGCTGGGCCTTGTCATCGTGCTCGGCCCGGTCGCACTCGTCGCGATGGACGGCTCCGTGCTCTATCTCGCGATGCCGAGCATCACGTCCGCGATCACGCCCAGTACCGACCAGGCACTGTGGATCCTGGACATCTACGGCTTCGTGGTCTCGTCCCTGCTCATCGCATTCGGCAACCTCGGTGACCGCTACGGCCGGCTCAAGTTCCTGGTGACCGGCGCGGTCGTCTTCGGGGCCGGCTCGGCCGGTGCCGCGTTCGCGCCGAACCCCGAGATCCTCATCGCCTGCCGTGCGTTGATGGGCCTCGGCGGCGCCACGCTGCTGCCCGCCGGACTCGCCATCATCGGCAACCTCTTCCACAACCCGAAGCAACGCTCTCAGGCCATCGGCATCTTCGCGGCGACCTTCGCCGCCGGGTTCGCGGCCGGTCCGGTGATCGGCGGTCTGCTGCTGAGCCGGTTCGACTGGGGTGCGGTCTTCCTCATCAACATTCCCGTCGTGGTGCTGTTCGTGGTCTTCGCGCCGGTGCTGCTGCGCGAGGTGCGCACCTCCAATCCGGGTCGGGTCGACGCGCTCAGCGTGGTGCTGTCCGCGGTCGGCATCCTGCTGGCCGTCTACTCCATCAAGACGGCGGCGGCGGAGGGCTTCTCCCTCTCCCAGATCGCCATCGGGGTCGTCGGTGTCGCCGTCCTGGTGTGGTTCGCACGCCGGCAGCTCACGCTGGAGTACCCGCTGCTCGACCTGCGGCTGTTCAAGGACCACGTCTTCGCCGTCGCGATCCTCACCGGCCTGCTCTCGCTCGTCGCCTGGGCCGCCGCGGGCTATCTCAGCGGCATGTACCTCCAGTCGGTCCTCGGCTACAGCGTCCTTACGGCGGCCCTGCTGGCGCTGCCGGGTGCGGCGGTCCTCACCGCCGCGTGCATCGGGGCGAGCGGTGTGGTGGACCGGATCGGCAAGCGGTCGGCGCTCATCGCCTCGCACTTCTTCATGGGCTTCGGCCTGCTGCTTCTGCTGCTGACCACGACCGAGCACGGCGTGGCGGCGTTCATCGCGTCCTCCGTGGTCACCGGCGTCGGCTACGGCTTCTCCTTCAGCCTGGTCGCGGACACCGCCGTCGCCGCGGTGCCGGCCGAGCGGGCCGGTTCGGCCGCGTCGATCGCCGAGACCAGCAACGAACTGGGCAACGCCCTCGGCATCTCGCTGCTCGGCTCGCTGGCGGCCCTCCTCTTCCGGCTGACCGGCCCCGATGCGGCAGGCACGCTCGACGAGACACTGGACACCCGCGGCCTGTCCCCGGCCACCGCCGAAGAGGCCAAGGAGGCCTTCCTCACCGGTCTGCATGTAGCGGTCGGCGTGGCAAGCGCCCTCTGCCTGGCCCTGGGCATCCTCGCCCTGCGCTGGGTACCCAAGGAGGAGACACCGCCGTCCGAGCCCACCCCGGACCCGGAGTCGATGACGGCAACACACTGACCCACCCCCCCTTACGGCCCTGCGGCCCGGCCCCTGACGACAGGAGCGGGACCGCGGGGCCGAGGCATTTCGAGCGGACCTCACGCGGGGCCGCCTCGGGTGCCGAGTCGGCGACGACGACACGCTCACCCAACCTTCCGGCCCTGCGGTTCAGCTCCAGGAGAGAGGAGCGGGACCGCAGGGCCGAGCGTTTCCAGCGAACCCCGCGCGGGGCCGCCTCGGATGCCGAGTCAGTAACGGCGACACACCACCCAACCCTCCAGCCCTGCGGCCCGACCCCTGGCGACAGGAGCGGGGCCGCAGGGCCGAGGTGTTTCCAGTGGGCCCAGGTGTCGTTCCGGTGTCAGTCGGTCGTGCCGAAGTCGACGCGGAAGGCCGGTTCGCCCTGCTGGGTTCCGGTGACTCGGACCGCGCCGGGGGTCGGTAGTGGCTCGGTTTCGAGCCAGCAGGGCTGGTCGAATTCGACGTAGCGCCAGTAGGTGGCCTCGATCGTGGTCGAGGTGAAGGGGGTCGGGGAGTGCAGGGTGTGGGCCGCCTGGTCGGCGGCCTCCAGTAGGGCCAGGCCCGGGACATGGTCGACGGGGTGGTCGAAGAGGAGGTGGTTGCCGGGGTCGTTGCGCAGGAGGAGGCGGCCTGGGCGGTCTCCGGCGGACAGCGCCACGTCGGACGGTCCGGCTCGCCCTGCCAGCCGGGCGTCCAGGGGCGCGGGTACCGGCCAGGATCCCCAGTGCACGCTGCGCCGGGTCCCGCGGAGGCGGTCGTAGACCCGCTCGGAGATCCAGGTGAACTCGCTCTCGGCGCGGGCCAGCGGCTCCCCGTCCCGCAGCACCTGGAAGGTCATGTGCAGCGCGGATGTCGTACGCCGCCTGCCCCCGGCCTCCGAAACGGTGACATGGACGTCCAGCGCCGAGGTCCGGCCACGGGGTATGCGAAGGCCCGGGGCGATGCGGAAGGAGAGGGTGCTCAGCATGGTCTGGTGGGTCAGCGGAACGCCGTACTCGGCGTGGGCGACGACCAGTCCGGTCTGCCGGATGGTCTGGGCGAGGATCCGCGGGTCGTAGGGCAGGTCGCCCTGGACGGCCGGCCATCTGACACCGAGGGCGAACTCGCCGGCGGCCAGCCGTCGTGAACCGGTGACCAGCAGGTACTCCTCGCGTCTGAGGTGGGCGTACGAGCTGAGTTGAGCGGATGAGGCCGTGCCGGGTCGTGGTGCGAGAGTGGTGTGCTTCAACGTTCCCCCAGAGTCGAAGGTGGTCGGTCCGCGCTCTGTGCTCTGTTAAAGTACCGGACCTCCGTTCGGTTATGACCAAGGGCAAGCGTGAACCCAAGCACAGCTAAAGGGAGTTGCCCGGAAGGTGCTCGCATGGGAAGGCAGCAACGAGCCGTCCGCACCCGGAGGGTCATCCTCGAAGCCGCCGCCGCGATGTTCAACGACTTCGGGTACGACGCCACCACCATCGGCGGCCTCATCGAGCGCACCCGGCTCACCCGCGGCGGCCTGTACTTCCACTTCGCCTCCAAGGAACAGCTGGCGCGCGCCATCCTCGACGAGACATCGGCCCTGCGACCCGTCCCGCCGCAGCCGCTCAAGCTGCAGGAATGGGTCGACATGGCCCTGCTGCTCGGCTACCGCCTGCCCCGCGACCCGCTGCTCGGCGCCACGGTCCGGCTGTCGGTCGACCTCAGGGCGCGCGCGTTGTTCGGCACCCGCTGGCCCCAATGGACGGACGCGGGCGAGGAGTTGCTGTGCGCGGCCCGGGACCGGGGTGAACTGCTCGGCCATGTGGAGCCGGCCGAGGTGGCGCGGCTGCTCACCGCTTCCTGGGCCGGGATCCGGCTGCTCGACGAGGCCCTGCCCGACGGCGAACTCTGCACGCAGTTCGCCGTGTTCCTGGAGCTGGTCCTGCCGAACATCGCCTGCCCAGGGGTACTGGCGAAGCTGGACACCTCGCCGCACCGGGCCGCCGCCCTCGACCGCGCGACCTGAGGAAAATTCGCCGCCGTCTCGTGCATGCTTCATATAGAAACAGGACGACAGTCCTTTTTCATAGACGGGGGAACGGGGGAACGGGATGCGCGACGGCCTGGACGACGGGGCAGCGGCGGGCGAGGGGCCGATACCGGACGTTCTGGATGCGGAGCTGTGCCGACGGCTGTTCGGTTCGCTGCACCGCAGCGGGCAGCGGGTGAAGGCCGAACAGTACGTCCGCGGGCTGCTGTCGGTGCGCGGCCGCAAGACGCTGCGGAGCATCGCGGCACAGTTCGACGGGGCGTCGGCACAGCAGAACGTGCATCACTTCATCGCCTCCTCGCCCTGGGAGTGGGTCCCCGTACGGCACGCCCTGGCCCGGCAGGCGCAGCGGGCCCTGGCACCGCAGGCCTGGGTGATCGACTCGCTGCTGATCCCCAAGGCCGGTCCGCACTCCGTCGGCGCCGACCCGCAGCCCACCCCGCTGGGCACCGTCAACGGCCAGCAGGCGGTGGGCACCTGGCTCACGTCGGAGCGGGCGGCCGTACCGGTCGACTGGCAGCTGCGGCTGTCCGCGCGCTGGACGGTCGAGCCGCTGCGGCACCGGGCGAGCGTCCCGCCGGACGCCGTGCCGGGCACGGTGGAGGAATGCGTACGGCAGGCCGTGGTCGGGCTGATGGGCGTCGGGGAGATGCCCCGGCTGCCGGTGGTGGTGGACGTCGCGGAGGCGGACGGCATCTCGATCGCCCGCTTCCTGGCGTCGACGGGGCTGCCGTTCGCGGTACGGGTGGACGCGGCCGCGCCCGTGCGGATCGACCGGTCGCTGCTGCCGAAGTACGGCGATCTCCTGCACACCGCAGGCGAGTTGAGCGAGTCCCTGCCGCATCTGCGCCAGCAGGTCAACCCCGGTGACGGGCGTACGACGGCCGCGGCGATCCCGGTGTCGGCGTCACCGTCGGGGCGGGAGGCGATGACGCTGCTGGGCGAGTGCCCTCCCGGCCGGCCGGCCGAACCCCGGCTGTGGCTCACCAACTTCACCGCCGACCGTCTCGCCCCTGCCCTGCGGCTCACCCGGCTGCCGGGCGTGGTCGAGCGGGACTGCGCCGAGATCTCCGACGGGGTCGGGCTGCGGGACTTCGCGGGGCGCTCGTTCCCCGGCTGGCACCGGCACATCACGCTGGCCTGTGTCGCCCATCTGGTCAGCGCGGCGGCACGCCGGGGTGATGTCACCCACATCAACAGGACTACCGTTCGGTAACCTGACACTCTCGGCCGGTTGGTGATGACTCACCTCCCCTGATGCCCCTTACTCTCGGGCCGGGCCTCACTCTGGGCTCCCGTTCGATCACAGCGGATGTGCCACAGCACGGGTTGGATCCTCAGATAGGAGATTCATGCTCAGCCTCGACCTGCGTCCCCCGACCGCAGCACGAGGGACGCTCACCACACCCTTCCCGTCCCGCTCCCACGACGACCGCCTCACCGAGATCTCCTCGATGCTCTTCGCCTCGCTGTCCCGGAGCGACCAATGCAGAAAAGGCATGCAGTACTTACGGGGCCTGTTGGAGACACCGGGTCGCAAGTCCATACGCAACATCGCGGCGCTGCTCGGCGAGCAGGCGTCGGAGCAGAACCTCCACCACTTCATCTCGGGCTCCACCTGGGACTGGACGCCCCTTCGCCGAGCACTCGCCGAGCACTGGATCGGTGAACGCCCACCGCGGGCGTGGGTGGTGCAGCCGGTCATCATCCCCAAGACCGGCCGGCATTCCGTCGGCGTGGACAAGCACTTCTTCCCGACCCTGGGCCAGGTGCTCAACGCCCAGCGCGCCATCGGCGTATGGGCCGCCTCGGACACCATCAGCGCCCCCGTCAACTGGCGTCTCCATCTGCCGCAGACCTGGCTCAAGGACGCGCTGCGGCGCAGCCAGGTGTCGATCCCGGACGGCGTTCCGGTGGAGACGCTGAGCGAGTCCGTGGTCGAGGCGTGTCTGGAGGCGGTGAACCGCTGGCGGCTGCCGGTGCGTCCGTTCGTCCTCGATTCGTGCGAGGTGCACGCCGTACCCATCTTCACCAGGCTGCACACGGCCGGCATGCCGCTGCTCGTCAGCGTGTGCGAGGACCAGCCGCTCACGGTCGCGGATCCCGCCCTGCCCGGCGGCGGGCCGGGGCAGCTGACGGCCGAGCAGATCATGCTCATGGCCAGGGACCTGCGGCGGCCGGTCATGGCCGCCGACCACAGGCGGGGTGCGACGCCGTTCACGCACTGGGCCGCGACCGTACGGGTCACCGGGCCGTCCCTGCCCGCACCGTCCGCGGGACAGGGCGAGGTGCGGCTGCTGGGGGTCGGCGAGGAGGACGGGCGTTGGCCGGCCAAGCTGTGGCTGACGAACCTCACCGAAGTGCCGCCGGCTTCGCTGGTGCGGCTGAGCAAGCTGGCCGACCGGGTCGACCTGGACTTCACGGAGATCACCGACCGGGTGGGCATCCGGGACTTCTCCGGGCGGTCCTTCGACGGCTGGCACCGCCATGTGACGCTGGCCTCGGCCGCCCACGCCGTCGTCGCGCTCGCCAAGGGCGCCCAGTGAACCGCGCCTGAACACCCGCCCGCCAGGACCGGCGGGCGGACGGTCCCGCCGACCGCCCGCCCGCCGGTCCATCGGCATGCCCGGAGGAAATACGGGGGTGCGTGGCGGAACACGGGCTTCGAAAACACTGCGGGAATTCAACCGGCGTACCGCGGAGGAACAACGCCCGTGTGTCCGGTCCGACTTGACATATTCGGGACCACTTGACGGATCCCGCCTCACCTGACGGAGTACCGCGCACCTTGTTGGTGACGCGACGAATCCGTTGGACGATCTAGTGCGTCACGGGGATTTCGGCCGTGCCCTTTTCCCGCCATCCCCATTTCCCCCTTCCCTTCCCCTTCCCCTTCTCTTTCCCCTTCCCCGCGCCCCGCATCGGCGTGCGCATCGTCGCGATCGGAGAAACCAGTGGACGACGCTCTGCTCGATATTCGATATGAACAGGCGTTGCAGCAGCCCCCGTGGGAGGACGAGGCCCAGGTGCTCCGGGTGCGGAAGGAACTCGCCGCCCGGCTCCCGCTCGTCGGCGCCGAGGATGTGCGCACCCTGCGGTCGATGCTGGCCCAGGTGGCCGCGGGCGACGCCCATGTGGTGCAGACGGGCGACTGCGCGGAGGACCCGGCGGAGTCGACCGCAGGCCATGTCGCCCGCAAGGCGGGCCTGTTGAACATGCTCGCCGGCCAGCTGGAGATGGACACGTCCCGGCCCGTGGTGCGCGTCGGCCGGATGGCCGGCCAGTTCGGCAAGCCGCGCTCGCGTCCCACCGAGCGGGTCGACGGCCTCGAACTCCCCGTCTACCGGGGCCACATGGTCAACAGCCCGGAGCCCGACCCCGAGCTGCGCCGCCCCGATCCCGGGCGGCTGCTGTCCGGCTACCTGGCCGCCCGCGACGTGATGGGCCACCTCGGCTGGCTCGACGCTCCCGGCCCTGCCCGCATCGGCGCCCCCGTCTGGACCAGCCACGAGGCCCTGCTGCTGGACTACGAGGTGCCGATGCTGCGTCGGCAGCCGGACGGAGAGCTGTTGCTCACCTCCACGCACTGGCCGTGGATCGGCGAGCGGACCCGGCAGCTCGACGGCGCCCATGTCGCCCTGCTCGCCGATGTCGTCAACCCGGTGGCCTGCAAGGTCGGCCCCACGATGACGCCCGGCGAACTGCTGGCGCTGTGCGAACGGCTCGACCCGCGGCGGCAGGAGGGCAGGCTCACCCTGATCGCCCGGATGGGCGCCGGAACCGCGGCCGAGAGGCTGCCGTCGCTGGTGGCGGCCGTGCGCGCCGCCGGCCACCCGGTGATCTGGCTGACCGACCCCATGCACGGCAACACCGTCAGCACCCCCGACGGCCTCAAGTCCCGCTTCCTTCAGACGGTCACGCGCGAGATCGACGAGTTCCAGCACGCCGTCGCCGCGGCGGGCGGGGTCGCGGGCGGACTGCATCTGGAGACCACCCCGGACGACGTCACCGAGTGCGTCCGCGAGCTCTCCGAGGTCGACCGCGTCGGCACCCGGTACACGAGCTTCTGCGACCCGCGGCTCAACCCCGTACAGGCGCTCTCGGTGGTCTCGTCCTGGTGGATGACCGGCCGGAGCCTCCAGCCGACCGCCGCCTAGGGATCGGCCGCGTCGCCGCACCCCACCCGTATCCCACTCGCACCCCACCCACACCCCAGCCAGCCCTTCGCCCGAGGAGAGGACAGTCATGGCGGGCATACCCCCCATCGAGCCGTACCCGCTGCCGTCGGCGGACGACCTGCCCGGCAACACCGCAGGGTGGTCCGCCGATCCGGACCGCGCGGTGCTGCTCGTCCACGACATGCAGCGCTACTTCCTGCGGCCGTTCCCCGCCTCGCTGCGTGAGCCGCTGGTGCGCAACGCCGCCCTGCTGCGCGAGCGTGCCGTCGCGACGGGCATGCCGGTGGCGTACACCGCGCAGCCCGGCGGGATGACGGACGAACAGCGCGGTCTGCTGAAGGACTTCTGGGGGCCGGGCATGCGCGTCGACCCCGTGGACCGCGAGGTGGTCGAGCCGCTCACGCCTGGGCCGGACGACCGGGTGTTCACCAAGTGGCGGTACAGCGCCTTCTTCCGCTCAGGGCTGCTGGAGTGGATGCGGGAGCAGGGCCGCGACCAGCTGGTGCTGTGCGGTGTGTACGCCCATGTCGGGGTGCTGATGACCGCGGTCGAGGCCTTCACCCAGGACATCCGTACGTTTCTCGTCGCCGACGCGATCGCCGACTTCTCCGCCGAGTACCACCGGCTTGCCGTCGAGTACGCCGCCCAGCGCTGCGCCGTCGTCAGCACCACCGGCACCGTCCTCGGGCAGCTGGGCACCGCCACCACCGCCGGAGCCACCGTATGAACGCGCCCGCCGACCTCCTCGCCCGAGTACTGGCCCCGCACCCGCCGGCCTTCGCCCTGCTGCACCGCCCGCAGACCGGCGGAGCGGACACCGTGGACGTCCTGTCGGGTGGGATCTCCACCCCGGCCACGCTCGCGGACCTGCCCCTGCCCGACGGCGCGGCGCCCGCCGACGGCCCGCGTCATGAGCTGCTGACGCTGATCCCGTACCGGCAGATCGCCGAACGCGGCTTCGCCGGCCCCGACGACGGCGAACCGCTGATCGCGATGACCGTCGCCGACCAGGCCCGGCTCCCGCTGGACGAGGTCCTGCGCCGGCTCCCGGACGTGCCGATCGACATGACCGGCGGCGACTTCGACGTGGACGACGACACCTACGCCGAGACCGTCCGCCGGGTCATCACCGACGAGATCGGCACCGGCGAGGGCGCGAACTTCGTCATCAAGCGCTCGTTCGTCGCCGAGATCAGCGACTACGGCACGCACAGCGCGCTGTCGTTCTTCCGCCGGCTGCTGCGCGGCGAGTCGGGCGCCTACTGGACGTTCGTCGTCCACACCGGCGAGCGGACCTTCGTCGGGGCGACGCCCGAGCGGCACCTGAGCCTCCTGGACGGCACCGCCGTGATGAACCCCATCAGCGGCACCTACCGCTATCCGCCGGGCGGTCCGACGCTGCCCGGGGTGCTGGACTTCCTCGCCGACCGCAAGGAAGCCGACGAGCTGTACATGGTCGTCGACGAAGAGCTGAAGATGATGGCCCGGATCTGCGACACCGGTGGCCGGGTCGTGGGCCCGTATCTCAAGGAGATGGCCCGGCTCGCGCACACCGAGTACTTCATCGAGGGCCGCAGCACCCGCGACCCTCGGGACATCCTGCGCGAGTCGCTGTTCGCCCCCACGGTCACCGGCAGCCCGCTGGAGAGCGCCTGCCGGGTCATCAGCCGGTACGAGCCCGAGGGCCGCGGCTACTACAGCGGTGTGGCGGCGCTCATCGGCCGCGACGCGGGCGGCGGCCGCGCGCTGGACTCGTCCATCCTCATCCGCACCGCCGACATCGGCCCCTCGGGCCGGGTGCGGATCGGCGTGGGCGCCACGCTCGTGCGCCACTCCGATCCGGACTCCGAGGTCGCCGAGACCCGCGCGAAGGCGGCGGGGCTGGTCGCCGCGCTCCAGGCGGACCGGCCAGCCGCCGGGCAGGCGTCGGCGGGTGCCGTGCTCCTCGGCGACCATCCGGACGTGCGTGCCTCGCTGGAGCGGCGCAACACCACGCTCGCGGGCTTCTGGCTCGCGGGGGACGGCGGACGGGAACGCCCGCTGCCGGACCTGGCGGGCAGCCGGGTGCTGGTGGTGGACGCCGAGGACACCTTCACCTCGATGATCGACCACCAACTGCGGTCCATGGGCCTAGATGTGACGGTCCGTCGCTTCGACGACCTGTACGGCTTCGACGGTCATGACCTGGTCGTCATGGGCCCCGGCCCGGGTGATCCGCGTGAGACCGGCCACCCCAAGATCGCCCATCTGCGGTCCGCGATCGACACGCTGCTCACCGAGCGGCGGCCCTTCCTCGCCGTCTGCCTCAGCCATCAGGTGCTCAGCATGCGCCTCGGCCTGCCCCTGACGCGCCGGGAGGTGCCGAACCAGGGCGTGCAGCAGGAGATCGCCTTCTTCGGCGCCCGTGAACGGGTCGGCTTCTATAACACGTTCGCCGCCCGCAGCGCCGAGGACAAGGTCGAGGTCGAGGGCGTGGGCCTGGTGGAGGTCAGCCGCGACGCGGAGACCGGTGAGGTGCACGCGCTGCGCGGTCCGCACTTCGCCTCGATGCAGTTCCACGCCGAGTCGGTGCTCACCGAGGACGGTGTGCGCCTCTTCGGCGCCCTGATGACGGACGTCCTGGGCGTCCGGCTCTGACCACACCCCGGCGGCGGGCGCTCGCCGGGCACGACGGCGTGCTCGCGCCGGGCGGCGGCGCCGTCCTCGACGCGGGCACCCGCGCGCTGCTCGCCGGCCGGCCCGTGGTCTGGCGGTCGATGGGCGCCGACGCGGCCGCCCGACGCGCCGGGCTCGACCTGGCCCGCCCGCTGCTCGCGGCCGAACCGCACCCCCGGTGGTGGGAGTTGGCGGAGGCACGGCGGCACCTCTACGCCGAGGCCGCGTCGGCGAGGGTCGCCACGGACGGCCGTACGCCCGACGAGGTCGCCGAAGCGGTCCTGGACGTACTGGAGTTGACGACGAGGCCCAGGTGACATCGCGATGGCCGGTTCTCAACCCCCTTGGCACTGTGCGGACTTGTCGCGCCCAGAGGCATGTGATTAACCTGATGTCAGTTGTCAGACAACTGAGGGGACCGTCCCATGGCTCTGCGTCCGATCGCCCGGCCCTCCACGGCGCGCGAGGTCATCGCGCTGCTCCACCGGGAGCTCGCCGACGGAGCCTGGCCCATCGGCTCCAGGATCCCCTCCGAGACGGAGCTGGCCGCGCAGCTGGGCGTGAGCAGGCCCACCATCCGTGAGGCCGTCAGCGCGCTGGTGCACACCGGCATGCTGGAGGCGCAGCGCGGCAAGGGGGTCTTCGTGCGGTCGGTGTCCGACCCGGCGCCCATGCTGCAGAGCATCGAACTCGCCGATGTGCGCGATGTGTTCGAGGTACAGCTCTGCTTCGACGTGCAGGCGGCGCACTCCGCGGCCCTGCGCCGGACGCCCGAGGACATGGCGCGGCTGCGGGAGTTGCTCCGGGCGCGGGCCGAGGCGGCCGGCCGGGACGACGCCGAGTTCGGCAAGCGGGACGCCGCGCTGCATCTGGCCGTCGTCGAGGCGGCCCGCAATGTGACGCTCACCGAGTGCTACCGCTTCTTCGTGGGGCGGCTCCAGGAGAGCCTGGACCTGTTCGCCGGCGCGGACACCCACCTGGAGTGCGGCGTCGAAGCCCATGAAGCACTCGTCCGGGCCATCGAGGAGCAGGACCCCGAGGCGGCCGCGGCGGCGGCCCGGCATGTCGTCCGCACCAGTCTCGACGCCCTGGAGGGGCTGCTGGCGGTGCGCGCCGCCGAGCCGAAGGGCGGCTGACCGCTCCTGCCATGACGGCGGGCACAGCTGAGGCGGCGCGACAGGGAGGGAACACCCCATGCCGACACCCGGGGACCGGCGTCTCGTCGGGCGCGAGCGGGAACAGGCGGCGTTACGGGCCGCGCTGGACGCGACGGCGGCGGGCAGGGGCTCCCTGCTGCTGTTCCACGGACCGTCCGGGTCCGGCAAGTCCCTGCTGCTGCGGACGGCCGGTGCGCGGGCGGCGCTGCGGGGCATGGCCGTGTCGACCGCCCGACTGGCCCGGCTCGACCAGCACTCCGCGATGGCCCCGCTGCTCGCGGCGCTCAGCACCGGCCCGCATCCGGTGCTCAGTGCCGTGCAGGCGGGCTCGCTGGCCGAGTTCGCCGACCGGCCCACGCACTGGAGCCGGCTGATCGAGCGGCTGCACCGCCTCATCGAGCGGCGGGCCGCACACTCCCCCCTGGTGATCGTCCTGGACGACCTCCAGTGGGCGGACGAGCTGACCCTGGCCGCCTTGGAGACCCTGCTCCCCCGGCTCGCCGACGTACCGGTCCTGTGGCTGGCCGCCTACACCGACTTCCCCGTCGTACGGCCCACCCGGGACGCCCTCGACCGGCTGCCGGCCGCCCATGCCGAGGTCGTGCCGCTGTCCGCGCTGGACGGGCCGGCCGCCGCCGAGCTGGCGGCCCAACTCCTCGGCACGGTAGGGCCCGAGGACATCCGCCGGGTGGTGACCGCGACGGGCGGCATCCCCGCCCTCATCGAGCGCCTGGTCCAACTGCTGCGTGAGGAGGGGCGGATCCGCACGGAGGACGGCACGGTGCGTGTGCTGGGCGGGCATCCACCCGCCGATCTGGCCCGGGCGGCGGCCCCGGTACTGTCCGGACTCGCCCAGCAGACCCGCGAACTGCTGCAGGTGGGCGCGGTGCTGGGGCCGCGCTTCTCACTGCGGGAGGTGTCCGCGCTCACCGGCCGGTCGACGATGGAGCTGGCCACCGCGGCCCAGGAGGCGGCGGCCGCCGGGCTGCTGGAGGACGACGGCGCCGCGTTCCGTTTCCGGGCCCCGCTCGTCCACCAGGCCCTCCACGACAGCCTCCTCGGCCCCGTGCGCCGCGCGCTGCACGCGGAGGCGGCCCGGCTGTGCGCGGCGGAGGGGCGGCCCTGCCCGGAGACCATCGGGCATCTGATCCTCTCCGGCACCGAGGAGGACCTGGAGCAGGGCGCCGCCCACCTGGAATGGCTGAAGCGCAACGAGGACTCCGTACCGTCCCACGAGCGTGAGGAACTGTCCCGGGCGCTGCTCACCCAATTACGCCGGTACGACCCGCTCGCGACCGGGCCCGTGCGGACGGCGGTACGTCTCTTCCTCGCCACCGGTCAGCCCGGCACCGCCCACCGGATGCTCGACGCGGCCCTGGCCGGCGCGGGCTGGGAGACGGACGCCGAGGCCGAGGCGTTCGCCGAACTCGTGGAAGTGCTGCTGCGGTCGGGGCAGGCCCATGACGCGCTGCGGCATCTGCGGCGGGCGGCCGAGGACACCCGTTCCCCCGCCCGCCGCCAGGCGTGGCTCACCGCGCTGGAGGCACGCTGCCTGGCCGCCGCCGGGAACGACCCCGCGCACGCCGCACGGCTGGCCCGGTCCGCGGTGGTGCTGGCCCGGCAGACCGCGGACCACGCCTCGGCGGCCCTCGGCACGGCCCTGCTCGCCGGGTTCGCGCAGCGCGCGGGCGACATCGGCACGGCATCGCGGCTGGCCGGCGAGGCGGTCGCGGGCGGACCGTACGGCGCGGAGCGGAGCTTCGGCTGGGGACTGGCCGTGCCCGCGCTGGTCCTCAGCTCGGCCGGGCGCCCGCTGGACGCGGGCGAGGTGCTGAAGGCGTGGCGGAACGCGACCGGTGAGCAGGCCTGGGGGTGGGCGGCGCCGCGCTGGCATCTCGCCCGGTCCGTGCAGCTGTGGCACTGCGGCCGGCTCGCCGACGCCGAGCAGGAGGCGCAGGCCGGTCTGGAGGCCTGCGGGCGGCTCGACGACCCCGGCAGCCGCAAGGCACTGCGGGCCATGCTGACGCTGCTGGCGACCGTGCGCGGAGACCTGGAGCGGGCCGCCGCGCGGTCGGCCTCGCCGGAAGGCCCGCCGTCCGGGTCCGTCGGTGCCTTCCCGGCACTGGTCGGCGCGCTCCTTCTCGACGCGTCGGGCGACCCGGAGGCGGCCGTGCGGCAGTTGGCGGGGCTGTGGGCCGATCCGGAGCGGCACACCTGGCTGCTGGCCGCGGATCCGCTGGTCCTGCCGCACCTGGTCCGGATCGCGCTGCGGGCCGGCGCCCACGAGCAGGCCGCCGAGGCGGTCGACCTGGCCCGCCGGCTGGCCCGGCAGAGCCCCGGCATCACCCCGGTGACCGGAGCCGCGCTGCACTCCCAGGGGCTGTACCGCGGTCTCGCGGCTCCCCTGCACCGTGCCGTACGGGTCTTCCGCGGCGGATCGCATCCGCTGGCCCTGGCCTCCGCGCTGGAGGACGCGGCGGACGCCACCCGGGCGCAGGGCGAGCCGCTGCGCGCGACCGAGATGCTGCAGGAGGCCCAGCGCATCTATGTGGCCGCCGGAGCGGGGCTCGGCGCGGAGCGGGTGCGGCGCCGGACCCGGTTCTCACCCGGCCGGACCGTCGGGGAACTGCCGGCCGCCCGGCGGGCCCCGGCCGTGCCCTCGGCGCGAGCGGCGGAGGGCACGGCCGACTGGGACAGCCTCACCCCGTCCGAGGTGCGTGTCGTACGGCTGGTCGCGGAGGGTCTGACGAACCGGGAGACCGCCCAGCGGCTCGCGGTCTCCGCGCACACCGTGGACTCCCATCTGCGCCGCGCCTTCGCCAAGCTGGGCGTGTCGCGACGGGTGGAGCTGGCCCGCCATGTGCTGGCGCACACCTCGAAGTAGCCCCACCCGACCGACAGGGAGACGAGCACCCATGCGCGCTGCTGACGCCGCCTCGGCGACGACCCGGACCGAGACGGAGGTGTCGGGCGGCCCTCTGGTCGGCCGGCTGGAGGGGCCGGGCGGGCTGGTGGCGGCGTACCGCGGTGTGCCGTACGCGGCACCGCCCGTCGGCCCGGACCGGTTCGCGCCGCCCCGGCCACATCCCGGCTGGAGCGAGCCGCTGCGGGCGGACGGCGCGGTGGGCACCGTGCCGTTGCAACTGCCGTCCCCCTTCGCCGCGTTGCTCGGCGACCCTCTCGACCCGCCGCACACGGAGGCCTGTCTGACGGTGAACGTGTGGGCGCCCGTCGGCCCCGGCGACGGTCCCCGCCCGGTGCTGGTGTGGCTGCCGGGCGGCAGCTTCCTGACCGGCGGCGCCGACCTGCCCCGGTACGACGGTGCCGAACTGGCCGCTCGGGAGGGGATCGTCGTCGTCCTGGTCAACTACCGGCTGGGCGCGCTGGGTTTCCTCGCCCCGTCCTGGGCGGAGCCGGCCGCCGTCGAGGGCGTGGGCACCTCGCTGTCGTTCCGGATGCCGCAGGGGGCGACCCATGTCACGAACGCGGGGCTCCTCGACCAGATCGCCGCGCTGCGCTGGGTGGGACGCGAGATCCACGCCTTCGGCGGGGACCCCGACCGGGTCACGGTGGTCGGCCAGTCGGCGGGCGGGCAGTCCCTGGCGGCCCTGCTGGCGCTGGAGCAGGTGCGTCCGCTGTTCCGGCGCGCGGTCCTGCACAGCGCGCCGCTGGGCATGGCGCCGCAGACCCGGCAGGAGGCGGCCCTGGTCGCCGACGACTTCCTCGCGGCGCTCGGGGCGGACGCCGGGCGGTTGCGGACGGTGCCCGGCGAGCGCGTGCTGCTCGCCCAGCGGCAGGTCCTCGCCCGGCCCCGCCGACGCGGGGACGTACGGCCGCCGTTCCAGCTGGTCGCCGACGACGCGGTCGTCGCCGCCGATCTGCCGGGCGCCCTGCGCACGGCACCCCCGCCGGACGGGCTCGACCTCCTCGCGGGCGTCACCCGGCACGAGTGCGCCCTGTGGTTCGGCGAGGACCCGGGCCTGGACGGCCTGACGCGCGAGGAGGTGGCGGCGGAGTTCAGCGCGGTGTTCGGCCCCCGAGCCCAGGAAGCCCTCTCGCACTACACCCCCGGCACCGAGTGGCGCGTCGCCTTCGAGGAGTTGAAGACCGACGCGTTCTTCACCGCGCCCACCCAGGAGTTCGCCGACCTCGCCGACTCGTGGGGCGCGACCGTCCGGCTGTTCCGCTTCGACTGGCGGGTACCCGGCCGACACGCGCGTCTACGGGCCTGCCACTGCGCGGAGATCCCGTTCCTCCTGGGCCGCACCGAGGCCCGACACGCCCCGCTCTTCGCCGACGCCGACCAGGAGGAGATGGCCGCGCTGCGGGGGCGGATGCGGCGTCTGTGGGGCGAGTTCGTACGGACCGGGACGATGACCGACCACTGGCCGCCGCACCGCCGCGAGCAGCCCGCGGTGCGGGTCGTCGGCGGCGAGCGGGACGGTGAGGTCCTGGGGGCGCTGCTGGAGTCGGGACGACGGCGGTTGTGGGAGTGACGTACGAAGGTGCCGCCGGAAGGATCCCAGCGGCACCGCGGTGGGGCGGGTTGGTACGGACCGGCACGACAGCCGACAACTGGCCCCCGCACCACCGCGAGCAGCCCGCGGTGCGGGTCGTCGGCGGCGAGCGGGACGGTGAGGTCCTGGGGGCGCTGCTGGAGCCGGGGCGTGGGCGGATGTGGGAGTGACGTACACGGAGGTACCGCTGGAAGGATCCGGGCGGCACCACGGTGGGGCGAGTGCCGTCAGAGCCGCGGGGGTGGCGTCGGTGGCGTGCGTTCATATGGACCGGGCGCTCCGCCGGCCGCCGCACCGCCGTACACGAAGGTGCCGCCGGAAGGATCCGGCGGCACCTCGGGTGGGTGGTGTCAGATGGTCAGCAGGGTGCGGTCCAGGTCGCTCTGGGCGTTGAAGATGGAGCGCTCGGGGTCGGTGATGGCGCGGCGGCCGTGCATCACCCGGGTGTTGTCGATGAGCGCCACATCGCCGTCGGCCCAGGCGAGTTCCTCGGTCAGGTCCTCGGTGACGCTCTCCACCTCCTTGAGGATGCGCACGGGTATGTCCCGGCCGTCGGCGAAGGTGATGCGCGGCTTCTCGTAGTGGTTGGAGGGGCCGAGGATGCTGTTGGCGAAGGCGAGGCGCTCGTCGAAGAGGGTGCCGTGCGCCGCGGAGACCCGGTAGGCGTAGTGGATCGAGCCGTCGCCGAGCAGGTCGATGACGGTCTCGCCGGGGCCCCCGGCCAGCTCGCGCAACTGGTCGACGGTGACCGAGGCGGCGTCGGAGGTGCCGAGGTGGAAGGCGGCGAAGGCCTTCCACTTGGTCTCCTCGACCCGTCGGCTGTAGACGATCTCGTGGGCCCGGAAGAGACCGCGGGCCTCCTCGCTGAGCGCGTCCCACACCCGGTGGCCGTCGCACACGGTGGTCTGGGAGCCGGACGAGGCGGCCTTCTCGCAGTAGAACCAGGTGAGGGTCGGCGCGAACGGGCTGTTGCCGTTCTCCAGGTGCAGGCCGACCGCTTCATGACCGGCGTCCACCTTCTGCGCGGTGGAGCCGCCGTGGAAGGAGCGGGCCGGGTCGAGGGTGACGCGCTCGGAGTGGGCGCCGACGAACGCCGAGAACTGTTCGAGGTCCGGGCGGAAGCCGCGCAGCAGCAGGAACCCCGCCTCGCGGAGCGTCCGGATCACCTGGCCGGGCGCCAGGGTGCCCAGGGTCGTTCCGGGCTCGGCCGGCGTCAGGAGCAGGCCGGTGCCGGAGCCGTAGGAGGTCACACGCGCATGGTCGATCATGGTTTCTCCTCGGAGTATGGATGCGGTCGATACAGCCGATACGGGGGAGCTGCCAGATGTGCCCGCGAGGTGAGGGCGGTCACCCGAAGCGGCCGGCCGTGACGGCCTCGTGGACCGCGGAGCGCCGGGGGCGTCCGGTGACGGTGAAGAACTCGGCGTGCAGGGACTCGTCCGCCGGGACCAGATGGGTGACCTCGACACGCTCCACGTCCGAGAGCCGTTCCCGGCCCAGCGCGTCGAGTTCGGCGCGTACGGAGTCGAGCGGGGCCAGCGGATCCACGAGGAACAGTCCGTGCAGGCCCGGCAGTCCGTCGCCGACGACCGCGACGGCCAGCACGGCCGGGTGGGACCGGTACTGGGCCTCCACCCACTCGGGCGCCACATTGCGGCCCGCGGCGGTGATGATGACGCTCTTCTTACGGCCCCTGATCCAGATGTAGCCGTCCTCGATCTCGGCGAGGTCGCCGGTGTGCAGCCAACCGTCCTCGTCGACCTCGCACCCGGAGGGATCGTCGCCGCCCTTGTACCCGGCGAACAACGACGAGCTCCTGACCAGCAGTTCACCGTCGGGCGCGGTGCGCACCCGGACATGGGCGAGCGGGGCGCCGACGCTGCCGAGCCGGCGTGCGGCGGGCGTGTTCCAGCTGACCACGGAGCTGTTCTCGCTCAGCCCGTATCCCTCGTACACGGCGATACCGTGGGCGTCGAGCCGGCGCAGGGTGTCGGCGTCCACGGGGGCGCCGCCGCAGCACACCAACGGGGCCGCCGCCCGTCCGAACAGGGCGGTCACCGGGTCGCGCCGCTCGGCGCGGGTGCCGTCCGCGGCGGTCAGCAGGGCCTCGGCGAGGGCGGGGGTGACGACGAGCGCGGTGGGATGCGCGGCACGGATGTGCGGCAGCACCGCCTGCGGGGCGAAGGACGAGGTGCCCACGAGCGGGACGTCGGGCGGCAGCAGGGCGACCGTGCCGCCGTCGCACACCACCAGGTAGACGGCGGTGACCTGTTCGATGAGCAGGCTCATCGGCACCAGCGAGAGATAGCGGCGGTAGGCGTCGGCCGGCATCGCCGCCCGCAGCGAGCCGATCAGCTCCTCCAGCGCGGCCTCGCGGATGCAGACGCCCTTGGGTTTTGAGGTGGTGCCCGAGGTGTGGATGATCTTGCAGAGGCGGTCACCCGCGTCGAGGTCCGGGAACAGCGGGTCGGTGCCGGACGGGTCCTGCTCGATGTCGAGCACCCGCGGTTCGACGCCCGGGGGCAGCACCTTCTCCAGGCCCCACTCGGCCAGCCGCCGTGCCCCCGCCTCGTCGACGAGGCAGACGTCGATGTCCGCGAGCATGGCGGCCGTCTGCTCGGCGGTGAAGGCGAGCGGCACCACCACCTCGGCGGCGCCCGCGCCCAGTACGGCGAAGTCGGCGACGAGGAACTCCGGCGCGTTGGCGGTGACCACGCCCACCTGGAGCTGGGCGGGGTCGGTGGGGTCGCCGTCGGCGCGCGGGCCGCGCGGGCGTACGGGGTGGGTGCGCAGGGCAGCGGCGACGGCGGACGCGGCACCGACGATCCGGCGGTAGGAGTAGGAGCGGGCCACGGAACCGTCGGTGGCGAGCACGTCGACGAGCGGGCGCTCGTCCGCGGCCAGGGCCTGAAGGGTCTTCTTAAGCGTGTGCACCGGACACCTCCTGGGCCGTGCCGACGAGGGTCCGCACGGCGAGTTCGACGAAGTTGTAGCGGCCGGTGAGGCTGTCGATCAGGCCGCCGATGCTGTCCAGCGGCACCACACCGGTGTTCGGCGAGCGGTCGTAGTACGTGCCCCAGGCGGCGCGTCGGGCGTCGTCCATCCAGTGCGTGGTGGCCTGCCGCAGGGGCAGGAAGGGCACTCCCGCGGCGGCCATCGACCGCTCGACCTTGTCGGTGACGGTGGCGAGGATGAACCGCTTCCCCTGGCACCAGGCGATGATCGGCAGCAGCCGGATCAGCTCGCCGCCCGCGCCGCCGGAGCCGGCCAGCGGGCCGACCTCCACGACCTCCGAGCGTTCCGGGGCGGTCTCGACCACCGTCGCCAGCACCTGTTCCACGGGGCCCCCGAGGTAGTTCTCGGAGAAGAATCCCCCCGGGCCGGGTCCGGTGAGTCCGGCGCAGGCCGCGATCGGGCCGCCGGCTGCCTCGCGGACGGTGACGAAACGGTCCGGACCGGGCTCGGTCGTCGCGCCGTAGGCCTTGCGATAGCTGTGCTGGGCGAAGGTGCGCGCCTCGTACCACTCGGACGTGCCGGACTGAGCTATGGCTATCTCCATGGCGGGTCCTCCCCCTGTCGCCCGGTCACCAGTTCACTTCGAGGTCGGAGTGCATCAGCTTCAGCACCAGCGGCGGCGGCAGCCGGTACTGGCGGCGCAGCAGCGAGCTGATCCTGCGCATCAGCCAGGCCGGACGCCGGTCCAGCCAGTCGAGGGACTCGTCCAGCGCGGCCAGCACCCGCTCGATGTCGGCGGCGGACACCGTCAGCGGCGGATAGAAGCGCAGGACGGGCTGGTCCATCTGCTCGTTGAGCGAGTGGCCGAGGTGGATGCCACGGGCCGCCATCTGCATCGAGATCAGGTTCTCCACCGACGGGTTGCGGGTGCGCAGCCCGGTCATCAGCCCGATGCCGGGGGCGTCCACGAGATGCCGCGGGTGCTTGCGGACGGCCCACTTGAGTCCCTCGCGCAGCGCCCGGCCGACGGTCTCGGCCCGCTCCGGCAGGTTCCGCTCACGGACCTCGCGGATCGTGGCCGCGGCGGCGGCCATGGACAGGGCGGAGACCGCGGTGCCGTCCAGCACCCCCGGGTACCACTGCGGGGAGCGGCGGGCCCCGGCCAGCACCTCCTCGGTCATGGCGGCCACCGCGACGGGTACGAAGCCGCCGGTCAGTGCCTTGGACAGGAGCATGATGTCCGGCTCAACACCGGAGTGCTCCACGGCGAACATCCGGCCGGTGCGGCCGAACCCGGTCTGGATCTCGTCGGCGACGAGCAGGGTGCCGGTGTCGCGGCAGGCCGCGGCCACCTCCGGCATGAAGTCGGCGGGCGGCACCCTCAAGTAGGCGCCGCCGAGCACCGGTTCGACATAGACGGCGGCCACGTCACCGGCGCGCACGGCCTCGCGTACGGCCCGTGCGTCGCCCGGCGCCACGATCACCAGGTCGTCGTCGGCGGGCGTGAAGTCGTCCCGGTGCTCGTGCTGGCCGAGGACGGTGAGCGCGCCGAGCGTCTTGCCGTGGTAGCCGCCGGCCACGATGACGATCCTGCGGCGCCCGGGGCGGGCCAAGTAGGCGGCGCGCAGGGCGATCTCGGAGATCTCGGCGCCGGAGCAGCCCAGGGAGAACTCGCTGAGCCCGGCGGGCAGGATCTCGGTGAGCTGGGTGAACAGGTCGGCGGTCGCCGGGTGGACGGTCCCGGGCACCAGGGCGGGCGCGGTCTCCAGGGCGTCCAGGACGGCCGAGCGGACGGCGTCGTTCTGGTGGCCGACGAGGAAGACGCCGTAGCTCCCGGCGAAGTCCAGGGCGCGGGAGCCGTCCTCGGCGAACACCTCGCTTCCCCGGGCGTGCGACTCCAGTTGCCGTCCGGTCGCGGCCAGCATCAGCGCGGCGGTGGGGTTCCAGTGGCGGCCCAGCGTGGTGAGGACCTGCTGCCGGTCCAGGGCCGCCACCGCGGTGCCGGTGCTCATCGTGCGGTCTCCTCGGTGTCGAGTGCCTTCAGTGCCTCGGCGAGCCGGTCGAGGATCTGGTCGGTGTCCTCCCGCTCGGCGGTGAGCGGCGGGGCGAGGGTGACCAGGTCGGCGGCCGGCTCACGCACCAGGACGTCTCGGGCGGCCAGTTCGGCGGCGAGCCTGCGCGCGGCGCCCGGGGCGCGGGTGCGGACCCACAGCAGGGAGCCGTCCGCGTGCAGTTCGGCGGACCCGGCCTGCTCCCGGCCGAGCCGGCGGGCGGCCTGCTCGAACTCCCGCTGGCGGGCGGCGAGATCGTCGCTCACGACGGCGTCGAGTACGGCGCTGACGGCGGCCGCGGACAGCGGGTTGGCGCCGAAGGTGGAGCCGTGCAGGCTGGGGTTGCGGCGGCCGTAGACCCGCTCGTAGACGGCCCGGGTCATGACGGAGACGCCCACGGGGACGGCGTCGGCGCCCAGCGTCTCGCCCAGCACCAGGACGTCCGGGAAGATCCCCAGCGCCCCGGTGCCGAGGGGGCGGCCCAGGCGGGCGGGGCCGGTGCGGCGCTCGTCGACGACGAGCAGGGTGCCGGTGCGATGGCAGCGTTCCCGCAGCGCCACCCACCAGTCGAGGGGCAACCGGCCCAGCGGGCGGCCGGGCGCGGCCGGGGCGATCAGCACCGCCGCCACCGACTCGTCGACCCGCGCCAGGAGTTCCTCCGGCGCCTCGGCGGGAACCGTGCGCGGCCGCAGCGGCGCCCCGGGCAGTACGGCGCTCCCCCGGCCGAGCGACCTGCCGTGGCTGAGGGCGCCGAAGTCCTCGCCGCGGATACCGAGCGCGTACGGGCGGTCCGGATGGGTGCCCTTGGCCAGCTTGAACGCCGAGTCCAGCGCCTCGTCACCGCTGTTGCACAGGTACGACACCGACAGCGGGCCGGGGCAGAACTCCGCGAGCGCCGCCACCGCCCCGGCCAGCGGCCGGCTGACGAGGATGCGGCTGGAGAGCGCGACCCGCCGGGCCTGGTCGGCGATGGCGGCCCGGACCCGGGGGTGGGCCCCTCCGAACCCGCCACTCGCGGCGTCCAGCAGCACCCTGCCGTCCCGGGTCTCGACGCGGGCGCCCCGCTGCCGGGCCACCACGGGCACCGGCCGGCCGGAGGGTTCCCGGTCCCGGATCAGATGCCGGCGGACGACGGCCGCGGGATCGGCGGGGCCGGCGGCCACGCCGGTGCCGGGGAGAACAACTTCGGAGGCAACGGCTTCGGAGGCAACGGCTTCGGAGGCAACGGCTTCGGACAGCCCTGTTTCGGACAGACCTGAAGGTTTCATCTTCCCTTTCCCATCGGACGGACGCCGGCGGTCGCGGGCAGCACGAACTCCCCGGTCGGGCAGGCGTGTGGGGACGGCCGGAGCAGGTGGGTGTGAAAAGACGTGCGGGTGGGGCGGGTTCGGACGTGCCGGGTCAGCGTTCGAGGGTGAGGGTCGCGTCGCGGCCCGCGCCGAGGCCGATCACGGCCATCAGGACACAGAGCCCGACGAGCACCGCCAGGGGTACGCCCCAACCGCCGGACAGCTGGTGCAGCGCGCCCACCCCGAAGGGTCCGGCCGCGGCCAGCGCGTAGCCGACGCCCTGCGACATGCTCGACAGTCCCGCGGCGCTGTCACCGTCGCCCGCGCGCAGGCCGATGAGGGTCAGCGCGAGGCTGAACGCGGCTCCGCCGATGATGCCGAGGATGAGCGCCCACAGCCAGATGGTCCACATCGGGGCGACGACCACACCGATCAGCCCCACGGCGGTGCCCAGCGCGACGACCACGCAGAAGCCCCGCTGTCCCCGGCCGCCCCGGTCGACGAAGAAGGGGACGACCATGGAGCCGGCGGCCTGGAGGAAGGTGATCGCCGACATCATGTAGCCGGCCGCCTCCTCGCTCAGCCCGCGGTCGACGCAGATCGCGGGCAGCCAGCCGAAGATCACATAGGCCAGCAGCGCCTCTAGGCCGACGAAGGCGGTGACGAGCCAGGCCAGCCGGTCGCGCAGCAGCGGTCCGACGGTGGCGCGCCCGCCCTCGCTGGTGCGCACCCCGCGCCTGCCGAACGGCAGCCAGGCGACGATGCCCACGACCACGGGCACGGCGAGCAGGCCCAGCGAGCCGCGCCAGTCGGTGTCCGCGACGCTCTCCAGCGGAATGACCGCACCGGCCGCGGCGGCGCCGCCGAAGGTGAGGGCCATGGTGTAGGTGGCCATCATCAGCGGGACCCGGTCGGGGAACTCCCGCTTGATCAGGCTGGGCAGCACCACATTGGCCACCGCGATCGCACCGCCGATCACCACGGTGCCGACGTACAGCAGGGCCGTCGGGTCGAGCAGCCGCAGCAGGATGCCGGCGAGCAGCACGGGCAGACAGCCCAGCAGCACCCGGTCCTCGCCGAACCGGTGCCGCAGCGCGGGTCCCAGTCCCGCGAACACGCCCAGGCAGAGCACCGGCAGCATGGTGAGCAGTCCCGCGCCGGTGCCGGAGAGCGCCAGGTCCTTCTCGATCTGCGGGAGCAGCGGACCGAGGCTGGTGATGGCGGGCCGGAGGTTGAGGGAGACGAGGATGATCCCGGCGATCAGACCGGCCTTGCGCGCGGTGTGCGGCGCGGGAGCCGGGAGGGGCTGCGCGAGACCCGGTACGGAGCTGGTTTGTCGATTCACCGAACTTCTTCCTTCTCCCGCTGGCGAGGGCGTGACGGCACTCCTTCACCGCCGCCTCGACGATCATGGCGGGAGACCGGGACCTGCCCATCCCGTGAACGCGTATACGGTGCCCGGCATCACGTAAGTACGTGACCCCGGGCACCGGACGCCCGGCTCAGGCCAGCCGGATCACGTTCCAGGACATCGGTTCCAGTACGGCGGTGAGGCGGCCGTCCGTCAGCGCGGTGCCCTCGGCCCGGTGCGGGGTGACGCGCTCGGGGTCGTCGAGGGTGTTGCGGGCGTCCGGGTCGGCGTCCGCGAGGACGCTGTGCTCGACGACGTCCGTCAGGTCAAGCCCGTTCAGGGCGACTTCGAGCGGGAGGGCCTCGGTGCGGCCGCGGTTGACGGCGAAGACGGTGACCGTGCCGTCGTCGGCGCGTACGGCGGTGGCGTGCAGCAGGTCGGCCTCGCCGTACTTCTTCGTCTCGTACGTCGGGGAGTCCACGCGCACGTCCAGGACCTGGCCGCGGCCGTACCGCGACGCCTGGGCGAAGGGGAAGAACGTCGTCTGGCGCCAGGCCGGGCCGCCCGGTTCGGTCATGATCGGGGCGATGACGTTCACGAGCTGCGCGAGGCAGGCGACGGTGACGCGGTCGGCGTGCCGGAGCAGCGCGATCAGCAGCGAGCCGAAGACGACGGCATCCATGACGCTGTAGTTGTCCTCGAGCAGGCGCGGGGCCTCCGGCCAGTCGGTGACCGACTGCGCGTGCTCCTCCCACTCGGGCAGGTACCAGACGTTCCACTCGTCGAAGGAGAGGTTGATCTTCTTCTTGGACTTGAGGCGGGCGCCGACGTGGTCCGCGGTCGCGACGACGTTCTCGATGAAGGACTCCATGTCCACGGCCGAGGCCAGGAAGGAGTCGATGTCGCCGTTCTCCGGCCAGTAGTACGCGTGGAGAGAGACGTAGTCGACCAGGTCGTACGTCTCCTTCAGGACCGTCGCCTCCCATTCGGCGAACGTCGGCATCGACTGGCTGGAGGAACCGCAGGCGACGAGTTCCACCTTCGGGTCGATCTGGCGCATCGCGCGGGCCGTCTCGGCGGCGACCCTGCCGTATTCCTCGGCCGTCTTGTGGCCGGTCTGCCAGGGGCCGTCCATCTCGTTGCCGAGGCACCAGAGTTTGATGCCGAAGGGGTCCTTGTCGCCGTGCGAGACGCGCTTGTCGGAGAGGGTCGTGCCTTCGGGGTGGTTGGCGTATTCCTGGAGTTCCAGGGCTTCCGCCACGCCGCGTGTGCCGAGGTTCACGGCCATCATGGGTTCGGCCTGAGGGCCGACCTTGCGGAGGAAGTCGATGTATTCGGAGAGGCCGAAACGGTTGGACTCCGTCGAGTGCCAAGCGAGGTCGAGGCGACGGGGGCGCTCCGCCGCGGGGCCGACCGAGTCCTCCCACTTGTAGCCCGACACGAAGTTGCCGCCCGGGTAGCGGATCGCGGTGACGCCGAGTTCGCGGACCAGGTCGAGGACGTCCTGGCGTAGGCCCTTGTCGTCCGCGGTGGGGTGGTCGGGTTCGAAGATGCCGGTGTAGACGCAGCGGCCCAGGTGTTCCACGAAGCTGCCGAAGAGTCGGGGGTTGACCTCGGCGATGGTGAAGGCCGGGTCGAGGGTGAAGCGGGCGGTGTGCATGTGCGCCTTTCGGGGTGGGTGGTACTTGTTTCGCTGGCGGGTGCGGGTTTGTGGGGGCTGAGCGCGCCCACGCGGCGGAGCCGCAAATTGACACAGCCCCGCGCCCCTGAAAGACAAAGCAGGGCGCTGCCCTGACAAGGGTCTATTGGCCGGCCAAGCCCGTATGGGCCACTCCCGCCACTATCTGCCTCTGGAAGAACACGAAGACCACGATCAGCGGCAAGCCCGCCATCAATCCCCCGGCCATCAACTGAGCCCACTGGATGCCGTAGGAATTCATCACCGTCGCGATGCCGTTCGGCATGGTCATCAGGTCCGGGTTGTTCGTCACCATGTACGGCCACAGGAAGTTGTTCCACGACGCGATGAAGGTGAAGATGCCCACCGCCGCCAGCGAAGGGCGGGCGAGTGGCACGACGATCGTGAAGAAGACCCGCCAGCGGCCCGCGCCGTCGATGAACGCGGCCTCCTCCAGTTCGCGTGGGACGCCCTGGAAGAACTTGTAGAGGATGTAGACCATCGCGGCGGGCGCGCACTGGGGGAGGATCATGCCCCAGTAGGTGTCGACCATCCCCATCTGCTGGACCGTGGTGAACAGCGGTACACCGAGCACCGCCGGGGAGATCATCAGGCCCGCCATGACCACGCCCATCAGCACGCCCTTGCCGCGGAACTCGGTGCGGGCGAAGCCGTATCCGGCGAGGGCGCTCACCAGCAGGACCACGGACGTCACGCACACCGAGACGACGAGGGAGTTCACGAACCAGTTCGTGATGTTGCCCGTCTCGAACAGGGCCGTCCACGCCTGGCCCGTCCAGTTCTCCGGCAGCCAGTGCGGGGGCACCTCGACCGCCTCGGTCTCCGACTTCAGGGAGGTGAACAGGGCCCAGGCGAAGGGGGAGAGGAAGACGAGCGAGACGGCCGTGGCGAGGAGGGTGAGGATGATCTGGCTGGGGGTCCATGCCTTGGTCGTCATCGGGCGGCGCCCTCCTCACGGTTGCGCAGCAGCCACATCCGGGCGAGGGCGACGGCCGCGATGAGCACGAAGAAGATGATGGAGATCGCGGAGGCGTAGCCCACGCGGTAGCTGGTGAAGCCCTCTTCGAGGGTGTACTGCACGAAGGTGCGGGTCGCGTTCTCCGGTCCTGG
This sequence comes from Streptomyces lanatus, assembly GCF_014655715.1. Classification (GTDB taxonomy): domain Bacteria; phylum Actinomycetota; class Actinomycetes; order Streptomycetales; family Streptomycetaceae; genus Streptomyces; species Streptomyces lanatus. The sequence continues at coordinate 159,801 of NZ_BNBM01000002.1, forward strand.
TCCGAAGTCCAGCATCACGACCGCCTGGTCGAAGACCTGGAGCGAGGCGAGGATCTGCAGGGCGATGACGAGGCCGGTGATGTTGCGGAGCATCGGCAGGGTGATGTGGACCATGCGGTGCCAGGCGTTCGCGCCGTCGAGCTTGGCAGCCTCGTAGAGGTGGTCGGGGATGGACTGGAGCGCGGCGAGGTAGAGCAGGAAGCTGAAGCCGACCGTCCACCACAGGGTCGTGATGACGATGGCGAGCATCGCGTAGGACTTGTCGGTCAGCCACGGGGTCTCGATGCCGAAGACGTGGTTGATCATTCCCGTGCCGGGGTTGAACAGCCACTGCCACAGGTTGCCCGCGACGGTGGAGGGGAGCAGGAAGGGGGCGAAGAAACACAGCCGCCACAGCCACTTCCCGCGCTCTATGTGGTGGGCCAGCATCGCGAGGAGGAAGGCGAGGACCGTGATGCAGGGGACGACGAGGAGCGTGAAGTAGGCGCTGTGGCCCAGCGCGTCCCACATCAGGGGGTCGTCGAGGGCCTCGCGGTAGTTGTCGAGGCCTACGAAGCTCGCGCCGTCGCCCGAGATGTTGGCGTCGGTGAAGCTGAGGTAGACGCCGCGCAGCAGGGGCCAGATCACGAACAGGGTGAACAGGACCAGGAAGGGCGCCACGAACCAGCCGCCGTGCTGGAAGCCCTGTTTGCGGCGGAGGGTGGCACTGTCGGCGGCGGTGGTGGCGCGGGCCGGTGCGAAGACCGTCTGGGCACTGGTGGTCATGCGGCCGTACCTCCCTGTGCGGCGGTCCTGCCGTCCATGGGGTTCTTCATCGCGAGCAGCGTGGCCAGCTCGCTCTTCATCCGGCGGGCCACCGTGTCCGGCTTGGCGGAGCCCAGCGTGGAGGAGACGACGATCGGGCCGATCCGCTGGGCGAGGATGCCGGTGGAGCCCGCGAACCACACCTTCGGCTCGGTGGCCTGGTGGGTCATCGCGGAGACGTACTCGCTCTGCGGGTCGAGCTTCTTGTACGCCGGTGTGGACAGGGTCGGCGTGTAGGCGGGGATGTGGCCGCCGGCCGCCCACTGCTGGGCGTGGGTGACGACGTAGGCGGCGAGCCGGTGGGCCGCCTCGTTCGTGCCGCCGCCGCGGTCGGACTGGTGGGGCAGGACGAAGGAGTGGGACTCGGCGTGGGTGGCCTGCTCGCCGAAGACGGGCGGCAGCGGGATCGCGCCGTAGTCCAGCTTCGCGCCGGAGTAGACCGGCACCGACCAGTTGCCCTCCCAGGCGAAGGGGGCGCCGTTGACGAACTGTTCGGCGTTGACGGAGCCCAGGGCCGGGTCGGCGTATCCGTCGGTGATGTGCCGGCGCAGGAACTCCAGGACCTGGACGGCCTTGTCGGTGTCGAAGGTGACCCGGCGCTGGGCGGCGTCGAACCAGGTGCCGCCGAGCTGGGTGTAGAAGGCGACGAAGAACCACCACTGGAAGTTCTGGTCGTTGACCCACAGGCCGATGGTCTGCAGGCCCTTCTTGGTGGCCTTCTTCGCCTCCTTCAGCACGGCGAACCAGTCGTCGGTGGAGGTGACCGGCACGATCCGGCCGTCCGAGCCCAGCAGACCCGCCTTCTTCAGCACGTCCTTGCGGTAGAAGCAGAGCTGGACGTGGATGTCGAGCGGGAGGGCGTAGAGCTGGCCGTCGATGACGCCGCGCTGCCAGAGGGCGGGGTCGAAGTCGGCTTCCCGTACGCCGTACCGGGCGAGCAGGCCGACGTCCCAGGGGTCCAGGAGGCGGCCGGGTGAGAAGCCGGGGACCCGGCCGAGGTGCATGACGCCGAGGTCCGGGGCGCGGTTGCCGGCGGCGGCCATGGCGAGCTTGGTGTAGAAGGGGTTGCCCCACTGGAGGGTGGAGTCCTTCACGTCGATGTCGGGGTTCGCGGCGCGGAAGGCGTCCAGCATCGCGATCATGTTGGAGCCGTCGCCGCCGCTGAACAGGTTCCAGTAGCGCACCCGGGTGTCGGCGCTGGAGGCCAGCGCGTCGGCGCCGGTGCCGAGTGCGGCGAAGCCGAAGCTGCCGGCGACCGTGATGCCGCCCGCGGTGGCCAGAAGTTGCCTGCGATTCAGGCCAGGTCGTCCCATTGCCTGCCCTTACGATTCGAGACGGGTTCGAGGCTTACCAAGCTGTTCGAGATATCGAATTGTGCACGTAACTTCGGACGGGACCGTAGGATGGAAGCGCTTTCTAGTCAATGCCTTGTGCATGAATCCGGGCGGTGGAGGTCGTTCACGCGTAGGCTCGAACGGCTCGCCGAACGGCGGGGGAACAGGGGGTGCGATGGACATGGCGGGCGCGCGCGAGAAGGCGGCCCGGGTCGCTTCGGCATTGCGGCTACGGCGCTCGCACGCCGCTTCCGGGATGCGCGACCTGGCCTCCGATCTGAGCGCGGCCGTACGTGCCAGACCCCACCCCCCGGCCGATGTGGGCGAGTTGTGCCGGGCGCTGTGCGCGGAGATGAGCGCGCGGCGCGACGGGCGGCCCGTGGAGCTGCGGTTCGAGCGGTTCCCCGACGAGATCGAAGTGACCGGACTGTGGGTGGAGTTCCAGGACTTCGATCTGGTCATCGTCGAGGAACGCGCCGAGGCCGTGCAGCAACTGGTCGTCCTCGGCCATGAGCTGTGGCACATGCACGCCGGGCACCGCCATGACCACACGGACGGCTCGGCGGTCGCCCACGCGCATGCGCTCGCGGGCAGTTCCGGCTGGCGCGACACGGCCCTCGCGGTGGCCGCGCGCAACGGCTCACGGCAGCGGGACGAGGCCGAGGCCGACGACTTCGGGCACCGGCTGGCGACGGCGTTCCGGCCGCTGCTGACGGGCCGGGGCCGTGCGGAGCCGCCCCTGGACCCCGTACAGCGCTCGCTCGGCTACCGCGGCCGGAGGAGGAGTACGGCACCATGACGGCGCTCGCGTTGACGCCCGTCGAGTTCGTCAACGAGTTCTACCCGAACTTCTGGTGGATCCCCGCCGGGATCCTGGCCGCCGCCCTGGGCATCAAGCTGCCCAGCATCATCCGGCTGTGGAACGACCCGCTGCTGCGCGCGGTCGGCGGGCTGCTGCTGCTCGCCTGCTCGGTGTTCGTGTTCGTGGCGCCGTCGACGATCGCCCGGGTCAACCGGCTCACCGGGATCTCGAACTTCTCGGGACCGTGGGTGTACTCCCTGCTCACCGCGTTCTGCGCGTCCTGCCTCCTGCTGATCATCACCTGGCGCAACGGCCTGTCCGACCGCTCCCTGCGCACCCGCCGTGCCATGCGCGGGGTCATCGCCGTCTACTGCGGTGTGATCGCCGCGATCTGGGTGCTGTTCGCGCTGGCGGACGTGCCCGTGGAGCGGCTGCGGGACATGGACACGTACTACGCCAACACCCCGTACATGCGCGAGATGATCGTGCTCTATCTCCTCGCGCACACCACGGCCGCGCTGATCACCAACTGGCTGATCTGGAACTGGATCCGCACCGACGGACTCGACGCCTGGCTGCGCTGGGGCCTGAAGTGCCTCGGCGTCGGCTACACCCTCCAGCTCGCCTTCGACGCCGCCAAGCTCACCGCCATCGCGGCCCGCTGGTCCGGCCGGAACCTGGACTGGCTGAGCACGGCCGTGGCACCGCCGCTGGCCTGTCTGTCCGCCGTGCTGGTCGCGGTGGGCTTCATCCTTCCGCACGCCGGCCAGTATCTGCACGACCGCTGGCGCCTGCGGCTCGCCCACCGCGAACTGCGGCCGCTGTACCAGCTGATGAAGAGCGTCAACGGCGATGGCGTGCCCCTCGTGCTGCGCGCCGCCCCGGAGCTGCGGCTGATCCGGCGGGAGACGTTCATCCGCGACGTCCTGCTGCCGCTGGCCCGGTTCGTCGACGAGGAGCGGCGCGCCCGCTCCTACGACGCGGCCCTCGCCCTCGGTCTTCCGCCGGACCGCGCGAAGGCGCTCGCCGGCGCGGTGGCGGTGCTGGACGCCGTCGACGCCAGGGACGCGGCGCGGGAGGGCGACGGCACGGGCGACACCGACACCACGGATCTGCTGCGGGACATCGGCGCCATGTCGCGGGCGCTGCGCGACGCCGAGGACATCCGGGCCGTACGGGAGCGGGCGGCGGGGGTCCGGCCGGACGGCGTGCCGGTCCCCAACTGACCGGGGCGGGCCCCGGGCGCCACTCCCCCAAGGCAGCGCCCGGAACACCCCCGTGTCTGGCCGGGGCTCGCCCCGCAGACGGCGAGCAGGCGGTGCTCGCGTCCCCCGTCGAGGCAGGCCCCGGCCTCATCCGACCGCGACAAGAGGCGGGCGCGCGGCCGGAAGTCCTACGCCGGAACAACGCATTCGGAGCGGATACGGAATGCGTCTTTCCGTGACGTGATCATTGCTCGGGGTGAGCTGCACTGTCAACCATCCCTGCGAAACAGGGCAGTTATTCCTGCCACCCACGGCTGGCCGCCACCCGGGCGACCCGATACGCTCCGCTCAGCCCAGCCACGACCGGGAGAACGGGGAGACCTCGGTGAGAGACGCCCACACTTCCCTCGCCGAACTGCGCGAGCGTCTTGAGGAGTTGACCGGACAGCCGGGCCGGCTGGCCGATGTGCTGGACGTGGCCGGGCTGTCGTACACCACCGGCGTCCCCGTGCAGACCGTCACCGCCCTGCTCGCCGGGCGCGAGGTGCCGGAGACGAACCTGGAGGACCGCGTCCGGCAGCGGCTGGACTTCCTGCGCGAGACCCGGCGCCGCCCCGACGGCAAGCGCTACTCCCTCGACGAACTGGCCAAAATCGCGGGCACCAGCAGACAGTGGCTGAGCGAGTGGCGCAGAAGCGGACTGCCCAGCCTGGAGCACGCCGACCGGATCCGCCGCCACTTCGCCCTGCCCGCGGGCTTCTTCACCGCCGACGAGGCGGAGGCGCTGCACACCGCGCTCCAGCCGGTGCTGGGAGACCTGGAGGCCAAGGCCGACCCCTTGGCGCCGCTGCGCACCCCCGGCTTCTACCGGCTGGCCAGACGCGCGCCGCATATGTCGCCGCGCAAGCTCCAGGCGCTGGCCGAATGGGCGGAGATGATCACGGAACGGAACTCGTCGGAGGACGACGACCTTTGAGTACTCTCTGAGAGCTCCGCGCGGCCGTCTGCGGCTCGGTTTCGGCCAACCCTGGCCGACGGCGGGGGCAGGAGGTGGCTGAGGCGACGGACGGCTTGGCATATTGCTCAGGGTCGAACGTCCAGCGGCCACGGGGAGAACCGTGCGTACGAACAGGGAGATGCGTCGCCTCGCCGACGCCCTCATCGACCCCATCCGTGTGCCCGTTCCCGCGGAACCCGAGGCCCTGTTCCAGGCGGTCGTCGACTCGGCGATCCAGTGGCGCGGACGTCCCATCGTCGTGCACCGCGAGGTGTTTCCGCCGCACACGGCCAGCGGGCTGTGGCTGGAGCGCGAGTCCCACGACGATGTCATCGTCGACAAGCGGGCCGCCGTATGGCACCAGATCGTGATCTTCTGCCATGAGGTGTGGCACATGCACGAGCGGGGCGCCCCCGGCGCGGGCCCGCAGGCCGCCGCCGCGCGCACCGACTTCACCCTCGCCGACGAGCAGGAGGCGGACCGCTTCGGCATGCTGATGGGCCGCCGGCTGCGCACCTGGCTGGAGGCCTCGGCGGACTCGGTGTTCGCGGCCGGCGGCGACACCGAGGATCTCGCCGGACGGATCGGGGCCGCGCTCAACCACCGCGGGACCCGCAGATGAACGGCCTGATCGCCTACGTCAGTTGCGCGGCGCTGTGGCTCGGTCTGCTGGTGCGGGCCCCGGACCTGCTCCGCCACCGCCACGACCCGTATCTGCGCGCCCTGTGTGCGGTGCTGGGCCTGGCCGGTCTCTGCTTCTTCCTCGGCTCCCCGCCCACGGTCGGCGCGGTCAACCGCCTCAGCGGCGTCCCCAACCTCGCCGCCCCGCTGACGTACGCGGCGATCACCGCCTACGGCGCCGCCTCCCAGATCCTGGTCGCCCTGTGGCGCGGCGGGCCGGGCGCGCGCCGCACCGCCCGCCGCTGGGTAGTCGCCTACGCCGGGGTGGTGCTGTGCATCGTGGTGCTGTTCGTGCTGGGCGAGGCCTCGGTGGAGCGCCGTGAGGACCTGGACACCTACTACGCGACGACGCCGTATCTGCGCGAGATGATCCTGCTCTATCTCGCCGGGCATCTCACCGCGGTCACCGTCACCGCCCGCTCGGCGCTGCGCTGGGCCCGCGAGGTGCGCGGCTCGCTGCGCGCGGGGCTGATCACGCTGGGCGCCGGGGCGGTGTGCGGCGCCGGGTACAGCGTGTCCAAGCTCGTGGCGGTGGTCGCCCGCTGGACCGGGCGCGACTGGGCGACGCTGGGCACGGCGGGCGCCCAGGCCGCCGCGGGCTCCGCCGCCCTGCTGACGGTGGCAGGCGTGCTGATACCGCTGGCCGGACCCCGGTCGGCCGAGTGGCGCCGGGCCCGCCGGACATACCTGCGCCTCGCACCCCTGGAACAGGAACTGGACGACATCCTCGCCCGCCGCCGGCTGCGCCTGCCCCGCCCGCGCTGGTCCTCCCCCGTGACCCGCCTGATCTGGCGCCAGACCAGCATCCACAACGCCCTCAGCCACCTGGACGCCCATCTCGACCGGGAGTTGTACGACGCGACGCACGACGCCGCCCTGCTCTCGACGGGCGATCCGGAGCGGGCGTCGGCGACGGCCTGGGCGGCGGTGATCGCGGCGGCGGCCAGGGAGTGCCGTTCGGACCGGACCGGACCGCCCCCGGGCCACCACTTCTCGGCCGAGGGCGAGTCGGCGTGGTTCCAGCAGCGGGCGCCCGAGCCCGACGCCCTCGTACGGATCGCGGACGCGCTCGTCACCTCGCCGCTCGTGCACCGGGCGGCGGCACCGGCGGAACGGAGCTCCCCCGTATGAGTCTCGTCGTCTATCTCGCGGCCGCCGTCCTCGCGCTGTCCGCCGCCGTACTGTTCCGCCGCCCCCGCACGACCCCCGTCAGACCTTCCGCCCTGCGCAACGCGCTCACCGTGTCCACCTGCGTGGCGATCACGCTCGGCGCCGTGGTGTTCCTGTGCTCGGCGCCGATGACCCTGGCCGCCGTCAACGACCTCACCGGCGTCCCGAACTTCGGCGCGCCGCTGACGTACGGACTGCTCTCGGCGTACAGCTGCTCGCTGCTGATCCTGCTGATCAACTGGCGGGGCGGGCCCCGCGAACAGGTACGGCGGCTGGTGCTGCGCAGCATCGCCGTGTACGCCCCGCTGATCGTCGCCATCGTGGTGCTGTTCACGCTGGCGGACGCGCGGGTGGAGCGGCTGACCGACCTGGACACCTACTACGCGAACACCCCCGGCATGCGCGAGATGATCGTGCTGTATCTGCTCGGGCACAGCGCGGCCATCGTGGCGATGGCGGTGGTGTGCGTGCGGTGGGGCCGGGAGGTCACCGGGCTGCTCAGGGCGGGGCTGTGGCTGATCTTCGTGGGCGCCGTGCTGGACCTGGTGGGGTTCCAGTTCGCCAAGTACACGGCCGTGGTGGCCCGTTGGACCGGCCATGACCTGGATTTCCTCTCCACCCAGGTGGCCCCGCCGATGGCCGCGCTGGCCGCGCTGATCTGTTCCGTCGGGTTCGTGCTGCCGCGCCTGCTGCCGGCCGCCGTGGCGCACTGGCGCGGGCTGCGGGACCACCGGCGCCTTGACCCGCTGTGGCTGCGGGTGGGGTTCGTCTCCACGGCACCCAAGCCGCCGTCCTCCTGGTGGCAGTCGCCCGCGGAGCGTCTTCACTACCGTGAAGTGGCCATCCATGACGCCCTGTTGGCGCTGGCTCCCTACTTCGACGACCGGGTGCGGGAGCGGGCGCGGGGCGCCGCGCTGGCCGAGGGCCGGTCGACGCACGAGGCCCGGCTGCTCGCCGAGGCGGCCATGGTGGGCGCGGCCGTGCGGCGGGCCGCGGCCCGGGAGGAGCCGCTGGAGACGGTCAGCGCGTATCGGCTGCATGCCACGGAGGTGTCCGGGGCGGGTGGACTGGTGGAGTTGGCGCAGGCGTTGGGGGGTACGGATATTCCGGCCACGATGCGTGAAGGTACGGTTAGGGCCTTCTGAAGTGCCGCGAAGTCCTGCTAGGAGCCCCATGTCGCGTAGAGCTGTCGTCATAGGTGCGGGGCTTGCCGGCATGCTGGCCGCGGCGGCGCTGTCCTCCGTCGCCGACTCGGTCGTCGTACTCGACCGGGACGACCTTCCCGACGGGCCGGAGCATCGCAAGGGGCTGCCCCAGGGGCGGCACGCGCATCTCCTCATGGCCGGTGGGCTTGCCGCGATGGAGGATCTGGTGCCGGGCGTGAGCATGCGCGGGCATCTGCTGGCGGCCGGCGCGCAGGAGATTCCGCTCGGGATGGGCATGTTGGCGCTCACCCCCGAGGGCTGGTTCCGGCGCTGGCGGCATCCCGGGCCGCGGATGATGACGTGCACGCGGGCGCTGCTGGACTGGGCGATACGGGTCGCGGTGCTGGCCAACACCGATGTGGAGATCCGTAAGGCGAAGGCGCTGGAGCTGATGGGCTCGCGGGAGCGGGTCACCGGGGTGCGGGTGGCGACCGCGGCCGGCGAGGAGGAGCTGGCGGCCGATTTCGTGGTGGACGCGAGCGGGCGCGGCTCACGGGTCGTCAAGTGGCTGGCGGGACTGGGCATTTCGGATGTCCGCGAGAGGTCGGTCGACGCGGGCCTCGTGAACGCCACCCGCCTCTACCGCACCCCTGAGGGCGCCGGGCGCTTCCCGCTCACCCTGGTGCAGGCCGATCCGTACAGCGGCGGGCCCGGCCGCAGCGGGATGATGCTGCCCATCGAGGGCGACCGCTGGATGGTGAGCCTCGCGGGCACCCGCGGCGGCGGTGAGCCACCTTCGGACCCGGACGCCTTCCTGCGCTACGCCCTGGAACTGCCCGACCCGATCGTCGGCAGGCTGGTCTCCGGTGCCGAGCCGCTCACCGACGTCCATGTCAGCCACAGCACCAGCAACCACCGGCGGTACCTGGAGAAGACCCGTGAATGGCCCGAGCGCTTCATCGTCCTCGGTGACGCGCTGGCCACCTTCAACCCGACGTACGGCCAGGGCATGTCGGTGGCGGCGATGGGCGCGCAGGTGCTCAGCCGGGAGCTGGGGCGGACGGGGCTGACCGGGACCGGTCTGGCGCGGCGGGTGCAGCGGGCGGCGGCGCGGTCGGTGGAGGGGGCGTGGACGATGGCGGTGAGCCAGGACGTCTGGTACCCCGGGACCCGGGGCGGCTCGCCCGGCGTCGCGGACCGCCTGGTCACGGCGTACACGCGCCGCATGATCCGTACGGCGACCGGCTCCTACACGGCGGCGTCGGCGGTCTGGGACGTGACGAGCATGACGACGGGCCCGGCGCGGCTGCTGCGCCCGTCGACGGTCCTGGCGACGCTGAGCGGACCGCCGCTGCCACCGGCGGTGGGGGCGCCGCTGACGAAGGAGGAGCGGGAGATCCTGCGGGGGCTGGACCGGACGGGGGCGTGAAGGCCCCCGCCCTCCTCAGCCCGCGAAGGCCGGCTGGACCAGGCCCTGCCCCGCGCCGGGTACGACGAGCAGGGAGCCCGACAGCGGGGGCGGCGAGTCCAGTCCGACCCGGGCCGTGGTGATGTACAGGTCGCTCAGTCCGGGCCCGGCGAAGGCGCACGCGGTCACCCGGGGCACGGGAAGTTCGATCACCCGGTCCAGCTTCCCGTCCGGTGTGTAGCGACGTACGGCCGCACCGTCCCACAGGGCGACCCACACGCACCCGTCGGCGTCCACAGTCAACCCGTCGGGGAACCCGGCACCGTCCTCGATCTCGACGAAGGCCCGCCGACCACTGACGCCACCCTCCGAGTAGTCGAAGACATCGACGCGCCGGGTGGGTGAGTCGATGTAGTACATGAGGCCGCCGTCCGGGCTCCACCCGGTGCCGTTGCTCACCGCCACGTCGTCGAGGACGACGTCGACCGAGCCGTCGCCGGTGAGCCGGGACAGCGTGCCCCCGCCCGGGGCCTCGTCGTAGCGCATGGTGCCCGCCCACAGGGCGCCGTCAGGGGCGACGGCGGCGTCGTTGGCGCGGCGGCCCGGGACGGGTTCGTGGTGCAGCCAGCGGAAGGTGTCGTCGGGGTCGAGCAGCGCCACGCCGTCCCGGAGGTTCAGGACGAGGCCACCGCCGACGCGGGGCTTGACGGCGCCGACGTGCTGGGGCGTCGTACGGGAGGTCCGCCGCCCGGAGACGGGATCGAAGGTATGAACCCGCTCCCCCAGAATGTCGATCCAGAGGAGATGCTTCCGCTCGGCATCCCAGGTGGGCCCCTCACCGAGCTGCGCCTCCGCCGCGACGGCGACCTCGTACTCGTACTTGTGCTGGGCCTTCATGCCACGCTCCGGTGTCCGAGACGCTCCGACAGTTCGGCGGCCCCCTTGGCGGCCAGCTGCTCCAATTCTGCGCGCCGCTCGTCGCTCCAGCGAATCATGGGGACGGAGATCGAGAGCGCGGCGACGACCTGCCCGGCCCGGTCCCGCACCGGCGCGGCGACGCAGGACACGTCCGGGTTGGACTCCCGGCTCTCGACGGCGATCCCGCGCTGCCGGATCGAGGTGAGGGCCTCGCGCAGGGCGCCGGGGTCGGTGATGCTGTTCGGTGTCATGGCGACGAGGTCGGCGTCGTCGGGGATCCGGGAGCCGAGCTCGTGCTCCGGGAGGGAGGCCAGCAGCATCTTGCCGACGGATGTGCAGTGGGCGGGCAGCCTGCGCCCCGCGGCCGACACCATGCGCACCGCGTGCGTGGAGTCGACCTTGGCGATGTAGATGACGTCGGTGCCCTCGAGGATCGCCACGTGCACGGTCTCGTCACAGGTCTCCGCGACCGACCGCGCCACCTGCTGCCCCTCGGCCGCGAGGTCGAGCTGCTCGGCATACCGGCTCCCGAGCTGGTACGGCCGTACGCCCAGCCGGTACCGTCCCGGCTGACCCGGGACCTGGACGATGTACGACCGAGCTGCGAGCGTGGTGACCAGCTCGTGCACGGTCGTCCGCGGCAGCTGCAGCTTGCGGACGATGTCGGGCGCGGAGAGCGTGCCGTCCCCGTCGAGGAAGAGCTCGAGAATGTCGAGAGCCCGGGTCACTGCTGGTACGAGGCGTCCCACGTCCGGCCCCCTCCCTTGGGTGTCAGGCTGCGTTCGAGATTTCAACAGCCGATCGGAATAACGAACATAGGCTACTCAAAGTCCGTTTACCCCGGCAATGGTCATGCCGTCCTGACATACGTCAGATCAAAGTCCGTCCGCCACTCCTCCCCGTCCGGCGACTGCTCCCAGCGGCCCTCGACCGTGTTGCCGTCGGGGCTGAAGGTGGCGGTGAGGCGTTGGTGGAAGGCGGGGGCCGCGCGCCACTGGTGCCAGGTGCGGTCGGTCATGGTGGCCCGGTAGACGCGGGACACGGCGCGGCCGTCGGCGTAGAGGACGGTGTATTCGGCGGTCGTGTCGTCGTAGCCGATCAGGGCGACGGTGGGGAAGGGGGCGTTCGGGCCCCAGTCGCCGGGGAGGGACGCGTCGGGGCCGAGATCGGTGTGCTGGGCGAGGAAGGCGCCGCCCTCCAGCCAGGAGAATTCGGTGTGGAAGGGGCCGACGGTCCGGCCGACGGCCCACATCTCCCAGGTGCCGATGAACGGGTCCAGTCGGCGGAGGGCGGGGTGGGGTGTGGGTTGGCGCATCGGGGGCTCCTTCTCCCGTCGGGTGCCTGGTGCCTCAGTGGTGACCGGGGGCGGGTGACAAAGTCATCGGCGACGTCGGAGCAGTCGTAGCCGTCGCCGGTACGCCGACCTCAGTACGCGCGGTTACTCCCGCCGTCAGACGTGCTCGCCGGCCATGCCCGGCACGGTGTTGTCCATGTCGTCCACTCCTGCTTCCGCATCCTCCAAGAAGCTGAGCCGTCCCGCCCGCCGGGCGGCCCTCGTCGTTCATGTCATCGCCTCGGCCGGCTGGCTCGGGCTGACGCTCGGGCTGCTCGCGCTCGCGATCACCGCGGCCACGACCGGGTCCGCCGTGACCGTGGAGGCGTCCGTGCGGGCCATGAAGCTGTTCGCCGACTGGCTGCTGCTGCCGCTCGCGTTCCTCACGCTGGTCAGCGGGCTCGTACTGTCCCTGGGCACGCAGTGGGGGCTGGCCCGGCACCGGTGGGTGTACATCAAATTCTGGCTGACCCTCGCCACGACCACCGCCACGACCTTCGCCCTGCGCCCCGGCCTGGACACCACCGTCGCGGCCGTCGCCGCGGGTGAGCCGCTGCCCGATGCCACCGGTCTCATGATGGGGCCGATCGTGTCGCTGTCCGCGTATCTGTTCATGACGGTGATCTCGGTCCTCAAGCCCTGGGGGCTGACGAGGCGGGGCCGCCGACTGCGGGACGCCTCCGCCCGTTCCCGTCGGCGGGTCGGCAGTGCCAGTGAGTCCGCCCGTCAGGCGGCGTGACGGCAACCTCCGGCCGTCCAGCGGCGACATCAAGGCGAAGTCCCGTCCCCCACCAAGGGAGTTCGCCATGCGCACACGCTTGGCCCGGCTCGGTGCCGTGCTCGCCGCGATCGTCGCGCTGATCGGCGCACCGGCCGTCACCGCCACCCCGGCGCAGGCCGCCGAGCAGTGGAATCCGCCCGCGCACCTCGTCCAGCCCCTGGGCGAGGTCTGGAACCACGTCGAGTCGACCTACCCCGACCTCTACGGCTTCCGCAACTACGGCTGGGACCAGATCATGGCCAACCGCGGCAGCGTCAACTACTGCGTCCGCTGGGAGTCCGACGCCCCCGTCAGCGCCGCCCTGCGCGACCGGATCCACGCGGATCTGAAGAAGCAGTTCGGGAAGTGGATGGCCGCCATGGTCGAGAGCAATGGCACCGGCACCAACGCCTGGCCGTACCCGAACGTACCGGTCAACATCGTGGGCTGGGCCGTGAAGAACCGGTCCACCCTGCAGTGGAGCGACAACTCCGTCGACATCTACGCCGGGATGCTGGACAGCGAGGGCGCCCCGCAGTGCGCACCCGACTGCGGACGCTTCTTCCACCAGGACGGCAACTACTCCAGGTGCCCCGGCGGCGCGGCCCGGCACTACGACCAGTCGCTCTGGCTGACCAAGGGCTTCCAGGGCGGGGCCGGCGGCGACTGGGGGCAGCGGGTCGGGCAGGAGTACTTCACGTCCGCGCTCGGCCAGGAGAACATCCATATCTATCTGCACGAGGTCGGGCACACCTTCGGACTCGACGACTTCTACGACTGGACCCCTACCGGCCAGTGCTGCTTCCTCATGAAGGCCGGTTCCGCCGCCCAGATCACCGAGTTCGACAAGTGGATGTTCCGGGACTTCTGGCGCCATCTGAAGAGCCGTTACGGCCTCTGAGGCCCCAGCGCGCCCCTCAACCGCTGGGCCCGCAGCACCAGTTCCAGCTCGAACCGCCGGTCCGGGTCGTCCATCTCCTCGCCCCACAGCTCCCGGATCTGGCGCAGCCGATAGCGGACCGTCTGGGGATGGACCCCCAGGCGGGCCGCGACCTCCGGTGCCCCTCCCCTGGTCTCCAGCCACGCCAGTAACGTCTCCGCGAGCCGCCGCCCGTGGGTGGGTCCGCACTGTTCCAGTGGGGCCAGGCACCGTAGCGCCAGGTCGTCGATCAGTTCCTCGGGTTGCAGCAGGACCAGCGCCTCGGTGTGCTCGGTGCAGTACAGGACCTCACCGGCGGGCAGCAGCCGCCGTTCCATGAGGCGTACGGCGGCCTCGGCCCAGCGCAGTGACTTCGCCGCGTCGGAGAGGGGGACCGGGGGCCCGATCGCGCCGGACCAGCCGCACAGGGCCCGGTGCAGCAGCTCGGGGCGGCCGGCGGCGTCCGGCTCGGGGACGACCATGCGGGGCTGCTCGTACTCCAGGTCCAGCAGCACGCCCTGCCCCACGGCCGGGGCCAGCGCCTCCCGCGCCGGGCGCAGCAGCACGCCCACGGCGACCTTCTCGGGCAGCGGCCAGCCGATCCGGGCCGCCCGCTCGGAGAGGGCGTCGGCCGGGTCGCCCCGGTGGTGTTCGGCCAACAGCAGTTCCATCAGGCGGCGTTGGAGGCGCAGCCGTTCGCCGGCCTGGCGTGCCGCCGCCTCGGCGTAGCCGCGTACCGACTGGTCCACCAAGCCGTCCAGGTACTCGTACCCGGCATCCACCAGCTCGTACATCGCCGGCGGCGGGATCTCGACGCGCTGGCCGATCTCGGCGAAACGGCGCCAGGCCAGCCGTACGCCCATCCGGTAGATCGCCTGGAGGGAGTCGAGCGAGCGGCCGTTGAGGCCCTCGCCGCGGCCGAACTCCTGGAAGACGCCCGGTGGGACGCTGGGGCGGCCCTCCGATTTCTCCAGGTGCTGCACGAACACCTCGATGGCCCGCCGGATCCCGACCAGGGCCATCGGCTCACCCGACTCGTCGAGGACGACCGGCAGATGCGGGTACTCGCGCTGGATCTCGCGCAGGATCTCCTCGGCGAGGTTCGGCGCGTCCGCCATGGCCAGCTCGGCGAAGCGGCGGACCTGGTAGCGGGGTACGTCGTGCCACGCCGAGCGCGTCATGGCGGGCGAGCGCGTGGTGGCCACGGTCAGTTCCCCTGACCCGCTCGATCCGCTTGACCCGCTTGCTCGTAGGTGATCAGGGGGGTGTTGGGCTGGTCGGGAGTCGCTTCCAGCAGCGCGACGACGCCGAACGCGGCACCCACCGCGAGTACGGCGGCGAGCGCGACGGTCAGTGTGGCGGCGAGCAGTCTGGACATCGCAGGGTCAGCCTCTCTGTCCGGAGTCGTCCCCACCCCGGTCGCCTGCCCGACCCCTGCCTGTGGGCCCAGTCTCGACAAGGCGGGTCGGCGCGTCAAGACATTGACACTCCGTCAATGGACGCCTACGGTTCCCGGCCCAAGAACGGCCAGGCATCGAACGAGCATCGACCATGCGTCAACCCCCCAGGAGTGCCGGATGCGCCGTACAGCCTCTCCCCTGTCCCTGATTCTGCTGGGCCTCGGCACATTTCTGCTGGTACTGGCGCCCTTGCTGGCCTGGTACGTGACCCCGCGTGCCGCCGTGAACCCGATCGACATCGACACCACGGCCGTTTACAAAGGCACCGGAAGTGTCTTCGACACCGACAAGATCGAGACCGTGCCGGACCAGACGATCACCGTGACCCAGCGGGTGCGCGGCGATGTCGCGGCGAGCGAGCGCAGCGGTGACGCCGTCTGGGACGTGATCACGACCGTCGACACCGACAAGTCGCTGCCGGCCGCCGATCCGCATGACGCGCTGGACTTCGCCCCGCACCGCTGGGTGATGGACCGGAAGACCACCCGGCCCGTGCACTGCTGTGGCGAGAAGCCGTACATCGAGGGCGAGGCATATCTGAAGTTCCCGTTCGATGTGCAGAAGCGCTCCTACCAGTGGTGGGACAACACCGGCGGGACCACGGTCACCATGCGCTACGACGGCACCGAGAAGATCCAGGGCTACACCGGCTACCGGTTCACCGCCACGGTCGCGCCCCGCAAGACCGGCACCCGGCTGGTCCCCGGCAGCATCATCGGCGAGCCGGACCGCCCGCAGGTACTGGCCGAGGAGTGGTACTCCAACCACGGTTTCAAGCTGGTCGTGGACCAGGCCACGGGCCGTGTCATCTACGCCCAGACCGGCCCGCGCCGCACCCTGCGGGCGCCCGGCGGCGACAAGGACGCGGCGGTGCTGCTGGACAGCGAGAAGATCGCGTTCACCACGGCCACCCAGAAGGACGCCGTACGGCAGGCCGAGCGGGACAGCGGACAGCTGCGCATGGTGGGCGAGATCCTGCCCATCGGGACGGCCGGTGCGGGATTCGTGCTTGCGGTGGTGGGTGTCGTTTTGGTGGTACGAGGCCGAAAGCGCCCGGAAGCTCCCGGTACGGTCGAGATGCCCCAGCCCTCACTCACAATGTGACGTGACGTCAGCTCTAACAAAGCCGGAAATTGTCACGCCGGTGAGTAGCCGTGGCGAACGGCTGGGCGAAAACTGTCCCACCCCACCCGGACACAGCCTGTCCACAGCCCCCGCAACATGACCGTAAGCAGGCGCAGGATAACCGTAAATGAGCCAAGATCCTTCCAATCCCCCCACAGGAACCCAAACCCTCCCTCCCCCACGCTGAGTTCCGCACCCTGAGACGAGTTGGAGCACCCATGCCCCAGCACGTGCCCTCCCCGCTGCATGCCACGCTCCCCTGGGCATCGCAGCACCACCCTCCGGCGCACCCCCCACATCCGCGCCGAATCGTTTTTCTCGCCCATCGTGACCTGAGCAACCGTTCCGCTGGCGGCTCCGAGCTGCTGGTCGACCGCCTCGCCGACGGCCTCACCCGGCTCGGCCACCAGGTCACCCTGCTGTGCGGTGGCCCCGCGGCCTACCGCGACTACCGGGTCGTCTCGGCGGGCGGCTCCTACGGCCACTATCTGCGCGCCAGATCCGCCTTCGCCCGTCAGGTCGGTGACTGCGATCTGCTGGTCGAGGTCTGCAACGGGATGCCGTACTTCGCCCCCGTCTGGCATCGCGGGCCGACCTTGTGCCTGGTCAACCATGTGCACACCGATCTCTGGCAGAT
The DNA here is from genome assembly GCF_014655715.1 of Streptomyces lanatus. Classification (GTDB taxonomy): domain Bacteria; phylum Actinomycetota; class Actinomycetes; order Streptomycetales; family Streptomycetaceae; genus Streptomyces; species Streptomyces lanatus. The sequence goes on from NZ_BNBM01000002.1 coordinate 176,499, forward strand.
GCGGTTCGGTGGCGCGATGGCCCCGGCCGCCCGGCTCGGCCGAAGACTGGAGCACTGGGCGCTGACCGGGGTGCAGCGGCAGGGTCTGCTGGTCGCCGTGTCGCCGTCCACCGCGCACGCGCTGCGCGGGATCGGGGTCGAACGGGACCGTATCCGTGTCGTGCACAACGGAGTCGAGGAGCCCGGGCCCCTCGGTGACCGTTCCCCCGAGCCGCTGTTCGTGGCCGTCGGGCGGCTCGTCGAGTACAAGCGGATCGATCTGCTGCTGCGGCTGTGGGAACGGGTGCGGCCGGTGACCGGCGGGCGGCTCGTCATCGTCGGGGACGGACCCGAGCGCGGGCGGCTGGAACGGCTCGCCGGGCACGGCGTCGAGTTCGCCGGGCATGTCTCGGAGGCGGAGAAGCACCGGCTGTTGTGTGCGGCGTGGCTGCTGGTGCATCCGTCCGCGATCGAGGGGTGGGGGCTCGTCGTCACCGAGGCCGCGGCCCGGGAGACGCCGACGGTCGCCTTTGATGTGCCTGGGCTTCGGGACTCTGTCGTGGACGGGGAGACGGGGGTTTTGGCGCACGGGGAGTCTTCGTTCGCCGCTGCGTGGTGCACGCTCGCGTTGTCCTCACATCGGCGGGAGTTGATGGGGAAGGCGGCGCGGGATCGGGCCGCGCGCTATCGCTGGGATCGGACGGTTCGGCAGTTTCTGGCGGTTGCCGGTGAGGCGGTGAGGGGTGCGGGTGCCTAAGGGGTGGGGTGGTGAGGACCGCTCGCGGCTGCCGGTTCGTCGTGGCTGGTCGGGCAGTTCCCCGCGCCCCTATACGGCATCGCCCTACCGGAGTTTCAACGATCCGTCTCTCCGCCGCTCTGTCACCCTCTTCCGTGCTTTCATGCATGAGCAGGACGATCCCGAAGGCTGCTATTCGCTCCTCGCCCGTGATGCCGCCGACCAAGTCGAGGCGTACGGCGGGCCCGTCGCCGGGCGAACCGTCGTGGACGTCGGTGGTGGCAGCGGGTACTTCACTGAGGAGTTTCGGCGTCGGGGTGCGGATGCCTACCTCTTCGAACCGGATCCGGCGGAACTCGGCGAGAAGCCTTCCGAGGCCACCATCGTCGCCGACGGCTATCTGCTGCCCCTGCGCGACGGTGTCGCCGACGTCGCCTTCTCCTCCAATGTGCTGGAGCATGTGGCCGATCCGCAGACCTTCGTCAGTGAGCTGGCGCGGGTGACGCGGCCCGGTGGGCTGATCTATGTGTCGTTCACCAACTGGCTGTCCCCGTGGGGCGGTCATGAGTGGGCCCCCTGGCACTACCTCGGTGCCGAGCGGGCCCGTGCACGTTATCGGCGGCGTACCGGACGGGACGCCAAGCACACCCTCGGCGAGAACCTCTTCGCCGTGCACATCGGCAGCACCCTGCGGCAGGTGCGGGCCCGTGACGACGTGGCGATCGTCTCGGCGCGCTCCCGCTACTGGCCGTTTCTCGCGGAGACAGTCGTAAAAGTGCCCGGCATCCGCGAGTTCGCCACCTGGAACCTCCTCCTCATCCTCAGGCGGTGTCCACCATGACGACGACCACGGTCCAGGCTCCTCCCCCGGCAGCCGTGCCCACCTCCGTGCCCGCCTCGGGGCCCCCGGAGGGGCCGCGGTCGCGGCGATGGCTGCTGGGGTTCTGGGCCGTGGTGTTCGTGCTGTTCCTCGCGGTGCAGCCGGGGCGGCAGACCTTCGACACCAAGCTGGGTGTGACGGTCGATCCGGGACGATTCCTCGCCGATCTCGGGCAGTTGTGGCACGACCAGGGCAGTTTCGGCGGGATCCAGGACCAGTACGCGGGCTATCTGTGGCCGATGCTGCCGTTCTACTGGCTGGCGGATGTCGTACGGCTGCCGGTGTGGCTGGCGGAACGGCTGTGGCTGTCGCTGATCGTGTCGGTCGCCTTCTGGGGTGCGCTGCGGCTGGCGGAGCGGTTGCGGTTGGGGAGTGGCGGGTCTCGGCTCCTCGGTGCCGTTGTGTACGCGCTCTGGCCTGTCTTCACGATCGTCGTGGGGTCCACGTCCGCTGCCGCGCTGCCGGGTGCGTTTCTGCCGTGGGTGCTGCTGCCGTTGACGAACGAGCGGTACGCGGCGCGGGTCGCTGCGCTGCGGTCGGCGCTGATCATTCCGTTCATGGGCGGGGTGAACGCCGCCTCGACGCTGGCCTCGCTCCTTCCCGTCGGGCTGTATCTGCTGTCCCGTCCGGCCGGGCCCCGGCAGCGCAAGCTGATCGCGTGGTGGGTGCCGGGGGTGATCCTGGCGACCGCCTGGTGGGTGATACCGCTTCTGCTGCTCGGCACGTACGGCGAGAACTTCCTTCCCTATGTGGAGAGTTCGCAGACCACGACCGAGACCATGTCGGCGACGGAGGCGCTGCGCGGCGGCGGGAACTGGGTCGCCTATCTGCACTTCGGGGAGGCCTGGCTGCCGGCCGGATGGACCGTGGCCTCGGCGGTCGTCGTGATCGTCTGCTCGGCGCTCGCGGCCGGGCTCGGTCTCGCGGGGCTGGCACGGCGGGACATGCCGGAGCGGCGGTGGCTGGTGCTGACCGTGGTGACGGTCGCGCTGATCCTGCTCGCCGGGTACGGCGGGAGGTTCGGGGCGCCCTTCCACGGGGTGGTGCAGGACTGGCTGAACGGCGGTCTCGTCCCCTTCCGGAACATCTACAAGTTCCAGACGGGGCTGGCCCTGGCGCTGATGCTGGGCCTCGTCCATCTGGTGGGCGTGGCGGCCGAGGCGCGCGGGGCGCGGCCGGTGCCGGGGCGGCGGTTCGCTCCGCTGATCGCGGCCGTACTGGTACTGCCGGGACTGATGTGGCCGTATCTCAACGGCTCGATCCTCAACCCGGGTTCCTTCAAGGAGATCCCCCAGTACTGGCAGAGCACGGCCGACTGGATGAAGAAGTACTCCCCCGACGCCCGTGCCCTCGTCGTCCCGGCCACCGCGCACGGCATCTACACCTGGGGCTCCACCATCGACCAGCCCCTCGACGTCCTCGCCGACTCCCGCTGGGCCCAACGGGACTACGTCCCCTTCGGCACGCCCGGCAACCGGCGGGCGATGGACGCCGTGGAGCAGGCGCTGGTGAGCGGGGGCCAGGTGCCGGGGCTGGCCGACTTCCTCAGCCGGGCGGGGATCTACTACGTCGTCGTCCGCAATGACCTCGATCCCGACCAGATCGGGGCCACCCCGACCACCACCGTGAAGCGGAGCCTCGAACAGTCCGGGTACGAGCGCGTGACCGGCATCGGGCCGGTGATGACCGGCGGACGGATAGCCGAGGGCACCCCGCTCCAGGTGGAGGGGCTGTATCCACGGCAGCGGGCGGTGGAGATCTATCAGCCGGCGAGCGAGGACGTGCCGCGTCCGCATCAGGCCGGGGTGCGGCCGATCGCCGATACGGCCGTCGTGTCCGGCGGGCCGGAGGCGCTGCTGCCGCTGGCGTCCGAACTGCGGGGCCGGGCAAGCGTGTTGACCGGCGACAATCACCCCGGGCTCGGCTCACCGCAGGTGCAGGTGGTGGGCGATGGGCTGCGGCGGGCGGACACGCGCTTCGGCCTGGTCAACGCCAACACGTCGTACACGTACACCCGCGACGAGCGCAACGCGCCGGACGCCGCGCAGGACGCGGGCGAGAAACCGCATCAGATCCTGCCCGGCACCGGCCTCGGCCATCAGACCGTCGCCGAGCTGCGCGGGGCGCGGTCGGTGACGGCGTCCTCGTACGGCAGCTGGCTCTTCCATCTTCCGCAGTTCGACCCGGTGAACGCCTTCGACGGCAATCCGGACACCGCGTGGACGGAGGGTTCCGAGGGTTCGCCGGACGGTGAGTGGCTGCGGATCGCCTTCGCGGGCGGGTCCGGGGGGTCGTATGACATGCCGTCGTCGTTCAAGGTGACTCCGCTGCCGCAGGAAGGTGTGCGGGAGGCGCCGACGCGGGTGCGGGTGGAGACCGAGAAGGGGGCGGTGAGTTCCTTCCTGCGGCCGGACGGTACGGCTCAGTCGGTCAAGGCGCCTGCGGGTGCGACGAGTTGGATGAAGCTGACGATCACGGAGTCGGTGTCCCGGCGGGCCGGGCTGACCGGGGCGGGCTTCTCCGAGATCGCCCTGCCCGACGTCCAGGTGACGCGGCTGCTGCGGCTGCCCACCGACGCCGGGAAGTCCGGGGCCGCCGCCGAGATCGTGTCCCTGTCCCGCGCGGCCGACCCGACGGGTCTGTCGCCGACGGGCACGGAGGCCGGTCTGCACCGCCGGTTCACCACCTCCACCGCCGGGACGTACGAGGTACGGGCGAATGCGGTGCCGGTGGCGGGTGAGGAGCTGGACAAGCTGCTGTACGAGGTGGCGCCGGAGCAGCGGAACCGGATCGTCGCGACCGCCGACTCCACGGCACGGCTGGGCGCGGGGCTCTCCCCGCGCAACCTCACCGACGGCGACCTGACCACGGCGTGGATCGCGGGCGACCGTCCGACGATCCATCTGAGCTGGCCGGGGAAGCAGGCGGTCGGAGAGATCGTCCTGGCCCCTGCCGGGGGGCTCGCGACCCGCCCGACCGAGGTGCACATCAGCTCCCCTGACGGTGCGGTGATCGCCGGGGTCGACGAGAACGGCTGGGTCCGCTTCCCGCCCATCACCACCGACCGCCTCGACATCACGATCACCGAGACGGCCCCGCTGACCCTCTACAACCCGATGGTGGGCGAGGATCTGCGACTGCCGGTGGGGCTCACGGAGGCGTACGTCCCGGCCCTCGACCAGTACCGGACCCCGCAGCCCGGCGGTTCACGGCCGTTCTCACTGCCGTGCGGGAAGGGGCCGGTGGTCTCGGTCGACGGGGAGCTGTACCCGACGAGCGTGAAGGGGACGGTACGGGACCTGACGGAGCGTCGACAGGTGGACGTCACGCTCTGCCAGCGGGGCCGGGAGGACGCCGGGCTGCAACTGCCGGCCGGGAACCACTCGGTGGAGGCCGGTGACGCCGGCCCGCTCACCCTCACCGACCTGACGCTCACCCGCGGCACGGTCACCGAGGCCACGACCGCGACACGTGACCTCGCCGTACGGGACTGGCTCGGCGACCTGCGCACAGTGACCGTCGGGTCGGGCGCGGCGAGCTATCTGACGACGTACGAGAACTTCAACGACGGCTGGCACGCCACCCTGAACGGCAAGGAACTGACCCCGGTCCGGCTCGACGGCTGGCAACAGGGCTGGCGCGTCCCCGCGGGCGCGGGCGGCACGGTCAAGCTGTCCTACGAGCCCGCGGTGACCTACGAGGGCGGCCTGATCGGCAGCGCGGTCGCGCTGGCTCTCTTGATCGGCCTGGTGCTGTGGCGCCGCCGGGCCCCGAACCCCGACGAACCCCAGCCCACCCCACCCCTGCCGGGCCTCTGGCTGGGCACGCTGACCGTGACGGTGGTGGCCGTGTTCATCGCCGGGTGGTTCGCCCTCCTGGTCCCGGCCCTGGCCCTCCTGGCATGGCGCAGGCACACCCTCCTGGTACCGCTCGCATTCGCAGCCCTCGCAGGAGCGGGGATCGCCGCGGCGGTGGGCGCCGGGGAGCCGGTGGGGGCCGGGGAGGGCGCGTTCGGGCCGGTGGCTCAACTGCTGGCGCTGGTGGGGTTGTTCGCCGCGGTGGTGGGGGTTCGGGAGCCGGTGGGGGCGGTTGAGGGGACGGGGGGTCCTGGCCCCGGAACCGTCGCGCCGGAGCCTCCGACGCAGCCGTTGCCGCATCGGGAGCGGGGCGCCAGTCCCCTGGGTGAGCAGCCCGCTTCCGGGCCGACCGTGTCCGCGCGCGGGCCCGGCGGGCCGGACCCCGATCCGCCGACGGCGCGTATCGCACCACGTAAGCCGCGGTTCCGGCCGACGCCTCCCGAAGACGCACCCGACAACCCCGGGAAGGGCCAGCCCACATGACCGCACTCCAACACCCCGCCCGCGCCGAAGGCCCGCTCCCACAGCCCGCGCGCATCCCCTTCCCCGTCGTGGACGAAGTCGCCCGGCACTGTCTTCAGGAGGAGGAGCCGGAGACGGTGCACATCGAGGTTCATCTGGCGGGGCGGCTGGATGCGGGGCGGCTGAGGGCGGCGTTCGGGGAGGCGTTGCGTCGGCATCCTCGGATTCTGATGCGGGAGGCGCCGGGGCGGTGGTACCGGCGTCGGTACGAGTGGGAGCTGACGGCGGAGCCGGACGTGGAGGTGGTGAGTTTTCCGGCGCCGGGGAGGGACGCGTTGCGGGACGCCCGGACCCGGGCGCTCACCCAGGCGCCGCCGTTGTCCCTGTCGCCGCCGATCAGGCTGGAGGTGGTGGAGGGGGCGGGGACCGTCGAGGGCAGCGAGGCGAGCGATGCCGTGGGGGTGCGGTCACGTGGAGCCGAGGAGCCGCAGGCGCGTGCCGTACAGACGACCGTCCTCTTCCTCACCATCAACCACACCGCCCTAGACGGCCCCGCCTGCCTCCGCGTCCTGGCCACCGCCGCCGAGCTCTACGGCGGCAGGGACAACTCCCCCGCGTCCGCCCCCGTCCGTACGACGGAGGCATCGCCACCCCTCGAAGAGACCCCCTCCAACTGGTCTCCCCCCGCACGCGTGGCGCAGGGCACCCCCGAGCCGTCCCCGGGCAACGGCATGCTCGTCACCGAACTCCCCCTCCCCCACCGCCCCAAGGGCTCCCCCTACACAGTCAACGACCAGCTCATGATCACCACCGCCCTGACCATCGCCCACTGGAACAGGGAACACGGCGCCCGCCCCCGCCCCCTGCGCATCACCATGCCCGTGGACGACCGCCCCCGGGACGCCACCATGCCCATCGGCAACGGCACCCGACTGGTCGAAGTCCCCTTCACACCCGAGGAGTTGGCGAACCACGGCCCCGCCGACATGCCGGCCCTCCTCCACCGCACGGGCACCCGCACCCGCGCCCTCAAGTCCGTCCCCCGCCCCCAGCTCGGCCACGGCGCCGCCCTCCTCACCGCCCCGATCACCCCGGTCCCCTGGCGCGCCGCCCTCACCCGAGGTCTGCGCAGAGCCGCCGCGCCCTGGACCTCCACGACCCTCCTCAGCAACATCGGCCGTATCCCGTACCCCCTGGACTTCGGCGAGGAGGCCGGCCGCGCGCACGCCGTGTGGTTCTCGGCGCCCGCCCGGATGCCACGCGGCCTCACCGTCACCACCGCCTCCACAGCCGGCCGCCTCCACCTCGCGCTGCGCTGGTCGCGGACCCTGCTCGGCCACGGCGACGGCGCCCATCTGCGGGACCTGTTCGAGCACTACCTGCACTCCACGGAGGTGACCGAGTGACGACGACCGCCCCACCCCCGAAGGACCTCCGCGACTTCTACGAGAACCCCGCCGTCCCCGTCGCCTCCGGCACCCCCCGCAGCCGCCGCCAGGCCCGCATGCTCGCCGAGGCCCTGGGACCGGCCGCAGCCGGGGGCGCTCGCACCATCCTCGACATCGGCTGCGGCGACGGCACCGCCGCGGCCACCGCAGCCCCCTACCTCACCGGCCACCGCATCGTCGGCATCGACTGGTCCCAGGACGCCCTGCGCAGGGCCCGCACCCGGATCCCGTACGCCGTGCGCGGCGAACTCACCGACGGCGGGCTGCCGTTGCGCGAGGGCTCCGCCGATGCCGTGCTGTTCAGCGAGGTGATCGAGCATCTCGTCGACCCGGACGCCGCCCTGGACGAGATCCGGCGGGTGCTGTGCCCCGGCGGCCATCTGATGCTGTCCACGCCGAATCTGGCCGCCTGGTACAACCGCGCCCTGCTGCTGGCGGGTGTGCAACCGGTGTTCTCGGAGGTCAGTCTGCGGGGGATCCACGGGCGCCCGGGGCGGGAGGTCGTAGGGCATCTGCGGCTGTACACGGCGCGGGCGCTGCGGGAGTTCGTGGCCGCGTCCGGCTTCGAGGTGGTACGGCTCGCGGGTGCGCCCTTCCATGGTGTGCCGCGTCCGCTCCGGCCCCTGGACCGGCTGGCCTGTGCCCGGCCGTCGCTCGCGTCGATCCTGTTGCTGCACGCCAGGAAGAAGTAGGCCATGTGGTGGGGAGTGGGCGCGGCCCTGTTGGCGAACACCCTGTACAGCCTCGGTTTCGTGCTGGAGAAGCGGGCGCTCACCGCGTTGCCTCAGGTGAGCATCCGGCAGCCCGCCCGGCTGCTGCGGCTGGTGCTCGGCAGCCCGCTGTGGATCGGCGGCTCCCTCTCCCTGGCGGCCGGTTTCGCCGCCCAGCTCGTCGTCTACCGCACCCTGCCGATCGCCGCCGCGCAGGGCATCTTCGTCTCCGGGCTCGTCCTCCTCGTGCTGCTGTCCGCGCGGCTGCTGGGCGAGGAGACCAGCGGGCGGGAGCGGTACGCGCTCGGTGCGATCCTCGCCGCGCTGCTGATGGTTGTGCTGTCGCTACGGGAGGGCGCCGATTCTGTCAGCCAGGCGGCCCCCTACCCCCTCATCCTCCTCGTGTGCGTGCCGTCGCTCGCGGCGGGCGTCTGGCTGTACAACTCCGCCGAGCGCAGGACCCGGCACCGGCACCGGCTGCCGACGACCGGCGTCGAGTACGGCGTGGCGGTGGGGCTGCTGTACGGGGTGAGCTCGCTGGCGATCAAGGGGGTGTCGAGCCATCTGACGACGAGCGGAGTCGGCGGCGCCGTACTGGACCTGCTCCGCTCCCCGTACCCGTATCTCCTCCTCTTCACCGGCGCGTTCGGGCTGGTCATGTCGCAGGCGGCGCTGCAGCGCTGCCGGGCCTCGCTGATCGTGCCGGTGTGCACGACGGTGACCTGCGTGTACACGGCGGTGCTCGGGACGCTGTCGTTCGGCGAGGCGCTGCCCGAGGATCCGCTGCGGCTGGCGCTGCGGGTCGCGGGTACGACGCTCTCCCTCGCCGTACTGATGTCGATGCCGCGGCACGACCGCCGCCCCGAGGAGCCATCGTCCCCTCAACCACCCGTGGGAGCCAAGGAGTTGACACCACCATGACCATGAAGTCCGACGACCCGCTCCTGCGGATCCTGGCCTGTCCCCTGGACAAGGGGCCGCTGCATCTCATCGCGCAGGACGACGCGCTGTACAACCCCCGGCTGCGCCGCCGCTACCCGATCGTCGACGGCATCCCGCAACTGCTGCCCGCCTCCGGGGAGCAGGTCTCCGACGACGAACACGAGGAACTCCTCAAACGGATGGCCCCATGACCCTCGCCGCGCACATCGCCCCTCTGCTGCCCACCCGTCTGGTCGCGGCGGTCGCCCGCGCCGTGTACCCGCGCTTCGAGCCGGAGCTGGCCCGGCTGGCGGAGCTGTGCCCCGCCGGGTGCGGGACGGCCGTGGACGTCGGCGGATGGTACGGCCCGTGGACGCGCCGGCTGTCACGGCGGGCCCGCCGGGTGGTGACCGTGGAGCCGGTCCCGCATCTCGCGCGGCTCCTCGCGGCGACGGCCCCGCCCAATGTCCGGGTCGTCCAGGCCGCGGCGGCCGAGCGCCCCGGCACGGCCCGGCTCTGGCTGCCGCCGCACGACGCGGGCGACCGTGGGGTGTCCTCGCTGGTCCGCCGGAGCATCCATGCCACGGCCCTGCACGTCGGCTGTGTCACCCTCGACGAACTGGGCCTGAAGGAAGTCGACTTCATCAAGGTCGACGTGGACGGCAGCGAGCTCGCGGTGCTGCGCGGCGCGACCGGCACCCTGGCCCGCGACCGGCCCGCCCTGTTCATCGAGCTGGAGTCCCGTATCCAGCCGATAGCGCCGGTGCTGACGTACCTCTCGCTCCTCGGCTACGACGGCTGGGTCCTGCCCAGCCGCGACTGGGTCCCCCTGTCGTCCTTCCCGCTGGAGGCCCACCAGGCCGAGGCCGCGCACGTCGTCACCCGGGGTCTGCTGCGCCGGGTGCTCCCCTTCCGGGGCCCGCGCTACGTCAATTCGGTCCTCTTCCTGCCCGACGGCCGCCGCCCGATCGACGACCATGGAACACATGCCCTCAGGAAAGCCCGCCGCTAGCCCCTTCACTCCGCGCGACTTCCAGCTGGTGCTGCTGCGCCGCATGGCCGACCACAACCCCGGCCTGGTGGAGGACGCCCGCCGCGAACTGGACGCGTCCCTCGCCGAGATGCGCGAGGCGAACAAACGCTGGCAGGCGATGCTCCACTCCCCCCGGTCCCGCCCCGCCGCCGCCCGCTACCGCTCGGTCCTGGGCCCACCCGAGTCGACCGTCCCCCGCAGGATCGGCGACCTGGACTGCGAGGCCTGGCTGTTCCCGCTCCCCCTCTGGCCCGACCTGCGCTTCGAGGTGCTGTTGGCCCCCAACGGCACGGTGTGGAACGAGTGGCTGATCCGCACCCCGGGAGCGAAGGGTCCAGCCCTCCACACCCTCTCCGACCTCACCCCCTGGTCCTGCACGGTGGACGAGGCGGCCCGAGCCTTCGCCCCTGCCCGCCCCCTGGAGGGCACGGCACCGACGAGGTGGGGCTTGGCCTTCATGGCGCCGGACGAGGAGGGGGTGCGGCGGGAGGTGGTGGCCGAGTTCACGTGGGGGTTGCTGCAGCGGGTGGCGGTCAACGGCTAGCGGCTAGGGGTTGGCGGCCGCCGCCAGGATCGCCTCCGCCACGCGTGGAACCGACGCCGGGTGCAGGGACAGGAAGAGGTTCGGTTCGACCAGTTCCAGTTCCATGACGCGGGGTTGGCCGTCTTCGCCGTCGACGAGGTCCACGCGGGCGTAGAGGAGTCCTGTGGGGTTCGGTACGGCGGTCAGGGCCTGTTCGGCGGTGGTGAGTTCGGCCGGGGTGGGGGTCCAGGGCCGTAGGTCGGGGTGGGCGGTCTTGCGGTCGTCGTAGGGCGTGCCGGGGGTGAGGACGGCGCCCTTGCGGCTGGCGTGCAGGAGGTGGCCGCCGTAGAACTGGAGGGCCCGTTCGCCGGTGGTGTCGATGCTGTTGAGGTAGGGCTGCACCATCGCGGTGAAGCCTTCCTTGTGCATCCGCGTGAGGTGGCGTACGGCCGTCTCGTGCTCGTCGGGGGTGTAGCGGGCGGCGAAGCGGGCGCCCGCGCCGGAGGTGGGCTTGATGACGTACTCGTGGTCGACCGGGAGGCCGTCGACTCCGTCGCCGGGCGGGAAGTAGCGGGTGGGGACCACGGGCACCCCGGCTTCGGCGAGGTCGCCGAGATACCGCTTGTCGGCGTTCCAGCGCACCACGCCCACCGGATTGGCCAGCCGGGTCAGCTTGCCGCACCGCTCCGCCCACGCCAGGAATTCGGCCGCCCGCCAGCTGTAGTCCCAGGTGGAGCGGATCACGGCGAGGCCGTAGCCGCCCCAGTCGACCGTCTCGTCGTCCCAGTACACGGAGTCCGCCTCGGCCCCCGCCGCCCTGAGCGCCGCCACCAGCACGGGGAGGTCGCGGTCGACGGAGATCTCGGGGCCGGGACGGCAGGTCACGAGGGCTATGCGGGGCACGGGGGCTCCTCCGAGTGGGGCGGGTCGGCGCTTCGCAGGCTAACAAGCGCCTCCGGAACCGGGGCGGGCCGCTTGACCTTCACCTTTGGTGAAGCCACAGCATCGGTGGCGGGAACCGAAAGGGGTGCGCGACGACATGCTGACCATCGGCGCCTTCGCCAAAGCCTGCCGGCTGTCTCCGAAGGCCCTGCGGCTGTACGACGAACTGGACCTGCTGCGTCCTGCGCGGGTCGACCCCGACACGGGGTACTGGTACTACGCGCCGGCCCAGCTCGAGGCGGCCCGTCTGGTGGCGTGGCTGCGCCGGCTGGGCATGCCGCTGGCCCGGATCCGCGAGGTGTGCGCGCTGGAGCCGGAGGCCGCGGCCCGGGCGGTCCGCGCGTACTGGACGCGGGTCGAGGCCGAGACGGCCGTACGGCGTGACCTGGCCGGGTTCCTCATCGACCACCTGACAACACCACCGACGAGGAAGGACACCACCATGCTGGAACTCCGCTACTGCGCCCACTCCGACCGGGGCCGGGTCCGCCCCGCCAACCAGGACACCGCCTACGCGGGCCCCCGACTGCTCGCCGTGGCCGACGGCTGCGGCCCGGCGGGCGCGCCCGCGAGCAGCGCGGCGGTGGAGGCGCTGCGCTTCCTGGAGACGGCGGAGCCCGGGGCGGGGGACGTGCTGAATCTGCTGGAGGACGCGGTACGGGGCGCGAGCGAGGCGGTCCGGGACGCGGCGGACGGACAGCCCGAGGTGGGCACCACCCTGACCGCCCTCCTGCTGACCGGGGGCTCCCGGCTGGCCCTGGTGCACATCGGGGACTCGCGTGCCTATCTGCTGCGCGACGGCGCCCTGTTCCGCATCACGGACGATCACACGGTGGTCCAGTCGATGATCGACGAGGGCCGGCTGACACCGGAGGAGGCCGTCACCCATCCGCAGCGCGCCCTGCTCCTGAAATGCCTGACCCCGGTCACCCCCACGTCCCCGGACCTCCGCCTCCAGGACACCGAACCCGGCGACCGCTACCTCCTCTGCTCCGACGGCCTCACCTCCGTCGTCCCCGACGCCCGCATCCGCCACGTCCTCAGCACGGCCCCGTCCCCCGACGCCGCCGTCCACACCCTGATCGACGCGGCGAACGAGGCCGGCGGCCCGGACAACGTCAGTTGTGTGGTGGCGGACGTGACGGAGGGGGTGGCCTGACCGATCCGCCTGTGCGACGGCCGAGTACGGCGGGATCGAAGCTTCGCCGAGGGCGTCGTGGGTTGGTGCACCGCGACGCCCTCGCCGACCTGGCCGTCCACCAGCGGCACCCTGAAGCAACTGCCCTGAAGCCCACGTCGTCGCCCCGCCAGTGCCAGACAGTCACCGCATCGCCGACTCCGGCTCCGGCGTCGGCTCCGGATAGAACTCCCTCGGCCTGCCCTTCTTGTCCCGCAACCCCGCCAGCAGACTCCCCGGATACTCCACCGCCCAGTAGCTCACCGTCGCGACCAGCACCCCGGCCGCGACCACGAATAGTGCCGCCATCGGGAAGGCCGCCTGGGAGCGGGGTAGGGCGCCGGCGTCGTACAGGGCCAGCATCAGGGGTTCGTGCCAGATGTAGAGGCTGTAGCTGACCAGGCCCGCGCCCGTGAGCCAGCGGGAGCGGAGCAGGGCGTGCCAGCGGGGGCGGGACGTCGTACGGACGTGGAGTGTGCCGTAGAGGAGGGCGAACCAGAGGAGGGCGGCCAGGGGGTGGTAGTAGGTGTGCCAGGTGTTCTCCGGGTCGGAGTGGTACGACAGGGCGTACAGGCCGGCCGCCGCGGTCAGTGCCGTCGCTGTCGCCCAGCGCCTGCCCATCCGGCCCCGTTCGCCCAGTGCCACCAGTAGCACCGCCAGCAGCATTCCCGCCGCGAAGCCGCCCAGGCGGGCCTGCGGGCCGAAGTACACCGGCCAGTTGGTGTGCGGGACGCCTACGGCGTGGTGGGCTACGGCGATCCAGGCCACCGGCGCCAGGTACAGCGCCGCGCAGCCCGACGCGCACAGCAGGACCCGGGCTCGGCGGGTGCACAGGTGGCGGCAGGCTCGGATCGCCGCCGGGCCTACGGCGATCAAGGTGACGTAGAACGCGATCTCCAGTGAGAGCGACCACGTCGGGCCCAGCGTGTAGAAGATGCGCTTCTGGTCGAAGACGTGTGTGAACGTGAGGTGTTCCAGCAGGTCGCGCCAGTCGCCTGGGAGGGACGGGTTACGCAGGGACCAGACCAGGAGCACCGCCAGGACGTAGAGCGGGAGGATGCGTGTTGCCCTGCGGAAGAGGAAGTCTCTCCTCGGGCGGGTGCGGTCTTCGCCGTCTATCGCGGCTCGGGCGTAAGACAGAGTCAGCAGGTACGCCGACATGACGAAGAACAGGTCGATGACCTCCAGGGAGATCAGTGCGCCCAGGTACGGGCTGTCGATCGGTGGGTGGGCGCCCTGGGCGTCGTAGATGTAGTACTGCTGCCAGACGTGGAAGATGACCGTGCTGAGGGCGGCCAGGCCTCGGTAGCCCTGGAGTTCGGTGCTGCGCATCGAGGGCTTGGGCGTGTTCGTCACTCGCCGCCCACCGCCCCCGAAGCAGCCGCAGCCGCCGCCCGTGGCGTCACTCGCCAACGCCTGTCCCCCAGCAGCTCCTTGAGATGCGACTGCCTGGCCACCACGTTCTTGAAGTGGGTGTAGAAGACCGTCGAGATCAGCGCGTGCCGCCAGAACCAGCCGCGCCTGCGGCGTAGTTCGGGTACGGCGAGACGGCCCGCGAACGCCGTCTGGACCAACCCCGCCGACAGGGTGAACGCGAAGGCGACCAGGCAGGCGGGGGTGGCCCAGTTGATGCGGTCCGCGCCGCCCGCGCGCAGGGCCGAGTGGAGGAGGATCGGGAGGATCTGGAGGGAGAGCCAGGGCTGTACCTCGCGCCAGCCCAGCAGGACCACGAGTCCCGTCTTCTGACGGAGTGTGAAGGCGGGGTTGCGCAGGGCCTGGCGGAGGTGGCGGAGGGAGACCTGGAGCCAGCCCTGGGCCCAGCGGGAGCGCTGGTTCCACAGCGGCTTGAGGCGGGTGGGTGCCAGCTCGCGGGAGATCAGGGTCCGGTCGGTGGCGATGCGGGCGCCCTCCGTCAACGCGCGTAGCGTCGAGTCGATGTCCTCCGTCAGCATCGAGCCGTGCATCCGGGTGCGGGCCAGCAGGTCGGTGCGCCAGAAGCCGTTGGAGCCGCCGAAGATGCCGAAGCCGTACAGGCGTGTGCGGCCCGGGTGGCTGACGGAGTAGATCGCCTCGAATTCGGCGGCCACCTGCCGGGCCACCCAGGAGCTGTCGCCGTTGCGGACGACGCAGTGGCCCTGGACGACGTCGTAGCCGTGGGACAGCCAGTCCCAGGCGTGCCGGAACGCGTCCGGCGCCGGGTGGTGATCGGCGTCGAAGATGCCGACGAACTCGCCGCGCACCCGGCTGACGGCGGCGTTGACGTTCTGCGCCTTGGAGGTGCTGCCGGCGACCGGGAGCAGGACCAGGCGCGGGTCGCGGCGGGCGATGTCGCGCAGGGTGTCCTCGACGGGCAGGGCCTCGGGTGTGTTGTAGGCGAGGACGATCTCGAGGTCGTTCGGGTAGTCGAGGCGCAGGAAGGACTCGACGGTGTCGACGATGGTCGCGGCCTCGTTCGGGAGGTAGGCGGCGATGACGGCGCTCGCGGGCGGGTACGGCTGTGCGGGCGCCGTGGGCCGGGTGGGCGCGTCGAGGGAGAAGAGGCATTCGAGGAGGATGAGGGAGGCGGAGAGGACCAGTCCGGCGACCACCACCCAGTAGACCGGCGAGGCGATGTCCCAGCCCAGCACCGCGTACGTCTGCTCGTACAGCGCGAACGGCACGCCCACGCCGATGAGCAGCGCGAGCAGGGGGGACAGGGCGAGGAGGAGGGGGCGTACGAACTTCCGGGTGCCGCCGCGCGGGGCGGCCGCCCGCATCCAGGGCTCGTAGCGCACGGGGCGCAGGTCGCGGTGGCGCAGCGCCTCGGCGACGGCGTCGCCCGCCCGGTCCACGGCACGGTCGTCGGCGTCGGTGAGCGGGAGCCAGCCGACGGCCGGGGTCAGCCGTACGTTCTCGTCGGCGACCACGAACCGGGTGCCGGCCACGGCGTTGGCGAACTCCTGCAGCGCACGGCGGGCGGCCTCCTCGTCCACGCCGGGCAGGAGGACGAGGAGGCGCCCCTCCTCGTCGCGGCCGAGCCGGTCGCTGCCGTTGCCGAGCCGCTCGGCGACGGCAGCGAGGCGTTCGGCGACCTCGCGGCGCACCCGCGGCCCGAACCGTTCCTCCAGCGCTTCCGCCTCGGCCACGCCGACCACCGCGAGGACACCGGCGCGGCGTCCGGGACGGTTGCCGGGGCGGCACAGTTCGCGGTCGAGTTCGGCGCGGAAATGGGGTGCGGAGTACAGGCCTGTGCGGGGGTCGAGGGCCAGCCGCTCCACGGGGACCGGGACGCGGTGCAGCTTCGCGGCGATACGCGCCGACAGCTCGACGGGTTCGGCGGCCTCGGGGAGACAGTCGTCGGCGCCGCCGTGCAACAGCCGTGCTACACCGTCGGGTTCACGGTCGGCGGTGACCATGACGAGCGGCAGCACCTGGCCCTGGGGTGCGGTGCGTATCTCCCGTACGACGGCCAGCGCCTGCTCGACACCGCCCTGGCCGTCGAGGGCGACGATCGCGTCGGGCGGGGTCTGCCGGACGCTGCGGCCGATGTCGCCGGGGACCGCGTGGGTGACGGTGTAGCCGGTGGATTCGAGGGTGCGGGTGAGCTTTTCGCGTCGGGGGCCGGGGGTGCCGACCGCGAGGACGTGACTCTGCGGCGGCCCGTCGGTCGGCGGGCAGCCGGGAGTGTTCCGGGGCGCCGGCGCGCGCCTCAGTTCGGTGGTCATGTATGTGGGTCCAATCCTGTTCGGATGTGGGGGGAGGACCTTTTGTCGCTACCTAGCCTCGCCGGGAGCCGTGACGCCACACCTGCGCCGGTGTAAAAGCTTGATTGCCTTTACGTGCCCATGCCAAGGAGGTGAAGGGAAACGTGTGACGGAGTGTGAGAACAGCGGGCGGCGTGGAACCTACGGCTGGCGTTCCTCGTCCGGCTCCCAGTCCAGCAACCGCACCTTCGCCACCGTACGGACATGCCGGCGCATGGCCGTGGCCGCGCGGGCGGGGTGGCCGTCGGCAATCGCGTCGAGAATGGCCTGGTGCTGGGCGAGGGAGCGGGCGGGGCGGTGGGGCTGGCGCAGGGACTCGGTGCGGCTCTCGGCGATCTGGTCGGCGATGGAGCGCATGAACTCGGCGAGGATGCTGCTGTGCGCGGCGGCGGTGACCGCGGCGTGGAAGAGGCGGTCGCCCTCCACGCCGTGGGCGTCGTCGGCGATCTCCTGCGCCATGTGCGCGAGGGCCGAGCGCATCGCCGCGAGGTCGTCCTCCGTGCGGCGCTCGGCGGCCAGTTCGGCGAGTTTCGTCTCCAGGGCCTCGCGGGCCTCCAGGACGTCAGGGAGGCGTCGGCGGCGCTCGACCATGCGGTCCACCGGTTCGACGTCGAGGCTGTCCCGGACCAGGTAGGTGCCGCCGCCGTGGCGTACCTCCACCAGGCCCTGCACCTCAAGGACCACGATCGCCTGCTTCACGGAGGCGCGGCTCACCCCGAGCCGCTGGGCCAGGTCACGCTCGGTCGGGAGCCGGTCCCCGGCGCCGAGGCCGCCCTCGGCGACGTAGGCACGCAACCGGTCCAGCACCTGCTCGTACAGGCGCTGTTTGGTCATGGGGCGCAGGGCGTCGGTCACGGGGTCCCCCTCTCGCCGGGAGCGTAACACCGGGACCGGTGACTGGACCGGTGGCTGAGCCAATTTCCGCGCACCCCCTTGACGTGCCCCCGTCGTGCGCCCACGCTATCCAGCCATCACCCCGAATTGGCTGAGCCACTTGGCCACTACGGCGGTGTGGACCCCGCAACCGCTACGGGACCCAAAGACGGGAGCCCGCATGTCCCCCGAACTCATCTCGATCCTCGTCCTCGTCGTGGTGTTCGTCATCGCCACGACCCGCTCGATCAACATGGGCGCGCTCGCCTTCGCCGCCGCCTTCGGAGTCGGCACGCTCGTGGCCGACCTCGACGCGGACGGCATCTTCGCCGGCTTCCCCGGCGATCTGTTCGTCGTCCTCGTCGGCGTCACGTACCTCTTCG
Organism: Streptomyces lanatus; assembly: GCF_014655715.1. Lineage (GTDB taxonomy): Bacteria > Actinomycetota > Actinomycetes > Streptomycetales > Streptomycetaceae > Streptomyces > Streptomyces lanatus. The sequence goes on from NZ_BNBM01000002.1 coordinate 194,166, forward strand.
CCATCGCCCGTTCCAACGGCACCACCGACTGGCTCGTGCACGCCTCCATCCGGCTCGTGCGCGGGCGGGTGGCGCTCATCCCCTGGGTCATGTTCGCCATCACCGGCGCACTCACCGCGATCGGCGCCGTGAGCCCGGCCGCGGTCGCGATCGTCGCGCCGATCGCGCTGAGCTTCGCGGCGCGATACGGCATCAGTCCGCTGCTGATGGGCGCGATGGTGGTGCACGGCGCGCAGGGCGGCGGCTTCTCGCCGATCAGCATCTACGGCTCGATCGTCAACGGCATCGTGGAGCGGGAGAAGCTGCCGGGGAACGAGGTCTCCCTGTTCCTGGCGTCCCTGATCGTCAACCTCGTCATCGCGGCGATCGTGTTCGTCCTCTTCGGCGGGTTGAAGCTGTGGGCTCAGGGAGCGGTGGAGACGGACGGAAAGGGCGGTGCCGAGCAGACCGACGGCTCGGGTGGATCCGGCGGCGGTGCCACCCGCGAGCCCGGCACCACGGTCACCCGCCCCGCCCCCACCCCCACCCAGCTCGCCGCCACCCACCTCACCCCCGCCCGTATCGCCACCCTCATCTCCCTGGTCGCCCTCGTCATCGCCGTCCTCGTCCTCGACCTGGACGCGGGCCTCACCGCGATCACCCTCGCCGTCGTCCTGAGCACCGCCTGGCCGGACGACAGCCGCAAGGCGGTCGGCGAGATCGCCTGGCCGACCGTGCTGCTGATCTGCGGTGTGCTGACCTACGTCGGCGTCCTGGACGAGATGGGCACCATCACCTGGGCCGGCGAGGGCGTCGGCGGCATCGGCGTACCGCTCCTCGCCGCCGTACTGCTCTGCTACATCGGCGCGATCGTCTCGGCGTTCGCCTCGTCCGTCGGCATCATGGGCGCGCTCATCCCGCTGGCCGTGCCGTTCCTGGCGCAGGGCGAGATCGGGGCGGTCGGCATGGTGGCCGCGCTCGCGGTGTCGGCGACGGTGGTGGACGTGAGCCCCTTCTCGACGAACGGCGCGCTGGTGCTGGCCGCGGCACCGGACGTGGACCGTGAGCGTTTCTTCCGGCAGTTGATGGTGTACGGAGGGATCGTGGTGGCCGTGGTGCCCGCCGTGGTGTGGCTGGCGCTGGTCGTGCCGGGCTGGGGATAGGCCCGGACGGTCACAACACGACGGTCACGGCCACAACACTCGGTGTCCGTAGCAACAGTTAGGAGTACGACGCGTGTCCTCTCTCTTCCCGGCCCTCACGGGTGCTCCGGCCGACCGGCCCGCCCTGCGGTTCGGCGACCGTTCCCTGACGTACGGCGAGCTCGGCGCCGCCGCCGGTGCCCTCGCGGCACGGATCGGCGGGACCGGCAGAGTGGCCGTATGGGCGACCCCGGCGCTGGAGACGGCCGTGGCGGTGGTGGCGGCGCTGGAGGCCGGTGTCGCGGCCGTACCGCTCAACCCGAAGTCCGGGGAGAAGGAGCTCGGGCACATCCTGTCGGACAGCGCGCCGAGTGCGGTGCTGGCGGCGCCGGGTGAGGAACTGCCTTCGGTTGTACGGGACTTGGAGCGGATCGACGTCGATGTGCACGGCACCGGCCCCCTCCCCTTCGGCACCGCGGATGGCGAGGACCCCGCCCTGGTCGTCTACACCTCCGGCACCACCGGCCCGCCCAAGGGCGCCGTGATCCCCCGCCGTGCCGTCACCCACACCCTGGACGCGCTGGCCGACGCCTGGCAGTGGACGGCGGACGACGTACTGGTGCATGGCCTCCCCCTGTTCCACGTGCACGGCCTGGTCCTCGGCGTCCTCGGCCCGCTGCGGCGCGGTGGATCGGTGCGCCACCTGGGCCGTTTCGGCACGGAGGGTGTGACGCGCGAGCTGAACGAGGGCGCGACGATGATGTTCGGCGTGCCGACGATGTACCACCGGGTCGCCCAGGCACTCTCCGAGGACCCGGGGTTGGCGCAGGCACTCGGCAAGGCCCGGCTGCTCGTCTCGGGTTCGGCGGCGCTCCCCGTCCATGACCACGAGCGCATCACCGCCGCGACCGGTCAGCGGGTCGTCGAGCGGTACGGCATGACGGAGACGCTGATGAACACCAGCGTGCGCGCGGACGGCGAGGCCAGGGCGGGCACCGTCGGTGTGCCGCTGCCGGGCGTGGAGCTGCGGCTGGTGGAGGAGGACGGGACGCCGATCACGTCGTACGACGGCGAGACGGTGGGCGAGATCCAGGTGCGCGGCCCGAACCTGTTCACGGAGTACCTCAACCGCCCCGACGCCACCGCCGCCGCCTTCACTCCGGACGGCTGGTTCCGCACCGGCGACATGGCGGTGCGCGAATCCGACGGGTACGTCCGGATCGTGGGCCGCAAGGCCACCGACCTGATCAAGAGCGGGGGTTACAAGATCGGGGCGGGCGAGATCGAGAACGCGCTCCTGGAACACCCCGGGGTGCGGGAGGCCGCGGTCACCGGGGAACCGGACGCCGACCTGGGCGAGCGGATCGTGGCGTGGATCGTCCCGGCGGACCCCGAATCACCGCCCGTCGCCGAGGAGTTGGCGAACCATGTCGCCGCCCGACTGGCCCCGCACAAGCGCCCGCGCAGGGTGCATTACCTGGATGCCCTCCCCCGCAACGACATGGGGAAGATCATGAAGCGGGCGCTGACGGCGTCATGACGGAACGCCTCGCGGCACGGCAGGTCATCGCCCTGCTGACCGACCCCGACACGTTCGTTGAACTCCCCCACCCGGAGAAGCCGTCCAGCCCCGACGGCCCCCTCGCCTGGCAGAGCTACGACGCCTCCCGCGCCCGTGCCGCCGCACGCACCGGCGAGGAGGAGTCGGTGATCTGCGGCACCGGCGCGATCGAGGGCACCCGCGCGGTGGTGATCGCCTTCGAGTTCGGCTTCCTCGGCGGTTCCCTGGGCGAGCGCACCGGCGACCGGCTCGAAGCGGCGTACATCTACGCCCGCGCCCACCGGCTGCCGGTCGTCCCTCTGGTGGCGACGGGCGGCAGCCGTATGCAGGAGGGCATGCTCGCCCTGACCCAACTCCAGTGCGTGGCACGGCAGTCGGCGCTCACCCGGGAGGCCGGGCTGCCCCAGATCGCGGTGCTCCGGGACCCGACGACCGGCGGCGGCTGGGCCACCCTCGGCGCCGGTGCCGACGTCACCCTCGCCCTGCCCGGCGCCCAGATCGGCTTCGCGGGCTCCAGGGTCCGCCCGCCGGACGCGGACCCGGCGGCGTACACGGCCGAGGCGCAGGTGGCGGCGGGGGCGGTGGATGGGGTGGTGCGGCCGGGGGAGTTGCGGAAGGTGCTGGGGCAGTGGCTACGGCTGCTGTCGGCGCCCTCCGGGGATGCCGCCCCGCCGCCGCGCCCACTCGGCGACACCGAGCCGCCCGCCACCGGCTGGGACGCCGTCCAGCGTGCCCGTTCGCCTCGGCGTCCGCGCGCGGAGGCCTATCTGGCCGCCTACTTCACCCACCGCGTCGAGATCAGCGGCGATCGCTGCGGCGGCACCGACCCCGACGGCATGCGCTGCGGGTTCGGTGCGCACGAGGGCCGTACGGTCGCCTACGCCGCGCAGACCGGCACCGCCACCCGCCCCGCCGGCTACCGCACCGCCGCGCGGCTGATCCGTCTCGCGGACCGGCTCGGCATCCCGGTGCTGACGCTGGTGGACACGCCGGGCGCCGCCAATGACGCGGAGGCGGAGCGGCAGGGCGTGGGGGCGGCCATCGCGGACCTGTTCGGGGTGGTGGCGTCCGCGCGTACGCCGATCACGACCCTCCTCATCGGCGAGGGCGGCTCGGGCGGTGCCCTGGCCCTCGCCGCGCCCGGCGACACCTGGGCCACACCGGACAGCTACTTCTCGGTGATCGCACCGGAGTTGGCGGCGGCGATCCTGAAGCGGGGGGCGAGTGAGGTGGAAGCGACGGCGGATCAACTCCGGATCAGGCCACAGGACTTGGTGGAGCTGGGGGTGATCCGGGGCGTGATCTGAGGCGGTCGTCCCAGACGTCAGCCGAGGAGTTGTCCGAGGCATGATCCCGGAGTACGAGGGTACGGAGGGGAAACCCGGGACAACTTCCGCGGCCGTCCTGGACAATGGGCGTGCGCAGAAGACGACGGCTGACGGGGGCGTCATGACAGGTCTGAGGGGCGCGGAGTGGCATGCCCGGGTCGAGTGCGGGGGCACGGTGTGCGGGGCCGGGTTCCTGGTGACCGGGAACACCGTGCTGACCTGCGCCCATGTCGTCGACAACGGTGACCTGGGCCCGGTGACCGTGACCTTCCCGCAGCGCCCCGGCGAGCCCCCGGTGACCGCGCGGGTCGTGGCGGACGGCGGCTGGGACGTCGGACACGGCACCGACTTCGGAGACCTGGCCGTCCTGGAACTGGACCGGGACATGCCGATCACCCCCGCGGTGCTGGCCCCCGCCGACACCGCGCACAGCGACCGCGAGCTTTTCGCGTACGGCTTCCCGACCGGCCACACCGGCTTCGGCACCCAGGCCGCGCTGCACGCCGTGGGTCCGATGCTGGTCGGCGGCGAGTGGATCGAGCTGGAGGCCCGGAGCGCCCACGGACAGCCACTCGCCCGCGGCTTCAGCGGCGGCGCGGTCACCTTCGTCGACACCGGCGAGGTCGTCGGCATGGTCACGGCGGCGGCGGGCGCGAACTCGGTGCACACCGGGCGGATGATGCCGACCCATGTGATGGCCCGTTACTGGCCGGCGCTCAGCGCGCTGGTGCCGGTGCGGGACGGGTGGCACGGGCGGCACGGGCGGGGCATGGCGCGTGCGGGAGCCGCGTACGTCGCCGGTGCGCCGACGTGGGACCTCGGCAGAGCACCGGGCCGGAACTTCGGCGGGGCACCGGACAGCCCCGCCCCCATCCACTTACCCGGCCATCCCGACGGCCCCCGGCTGCGTGCCCTGGTCGAGAAGGCTGCTCGTGCCCGGCTCGACTGCGACCCCGTCCGGCTCTACACGGCCGCGGCCGGGCCGTTCGACCCGCTGCCGCCGCCCGAGGGCTTCGGGTCGTTGTGGTCGGCGGCGTGGTTCGTGCTGTGCGAGGTGGACGACCCGGACACCGTGTCCCGGTTCGCCGACCGGCTCGACGGGCTGCTCACCGCCCCGCCCGTCGCCGAGACCGGCGCCATCCTCGTCGAGCTGGGGCACAGCGGCGCCGGTGACGATCTGGTGCGGGTCGAGGTGTCGGCGTACAGCGGCGGTCGCCGGCATCCGGTCCCGGCCGAGACCATCCCGAGGGCACGGCTGAAGGCGTGTGTGCAGGACCGTATCGAGGACGCCTTCTGCCATCTGACCCCCGGCGCCGACGAGTTGATCGCCTTCGTGCTGCCCCGCGACTGGCTGGACTGGCCGGTCGACCGCTGGGAGAAGGGCCCCGACGACGACACGCCCCTCGGCTGTGTCCACCCGGTGGTGGTCACCGACCACGCCCGGCGCAGATCCAGCACCCGGCACGTCCTGACGAGCGCCTGGCAGCACCTCGACACCCGGGACGGCACCCGGGTACGCCGCGTCGCCTGCTCGGGCACCGAGGACCCCAAGCAGCTCTGGCTGGCGCTGGTGCAGTCCGAGGCCGGCCTCACGGGCTTCGCCGCGACGCCCCGTTCTTCCCGCACCCGCCCGCACTTCGAGACGTCGCTGACCGCGCCGGCGCCGGTGATGGTGTGGTCGCGCCGGGGCTGCGACCCGGACCGGGCCGACTGCGCGGGCGCCGCCGACTGTCCCGGTACGGCGTTCCTGGACGCCCTCGACAAGCTCGCCTCCGGGGTGCCGCCCGCGCGGCTGCCGCGCCGGGTCCTCGGCCTGCGCCAACTCGCCGTCGCGGACGACGGCCACTGGGCGCGGGACATCCAGCTCCTGTGGGACGACCCCCGCCGCTTCACCGACCCGCACGCCACGGCCGTACACACCCGGTCACCCGTCGCTTGAGCCCGTCGCCCAATGGGGAGCACCATGCCGCACTGGTCCGTCTACACCGGCACCAACACCCAGCACGACGGCATCGCCGCGCTGCCCGAACCGCCGCCCTGGCGCGCCTTCGACGGCGGCCCGCCGCTGCCGCCGCCCGCCGACACCGACGACGAGGCGGCGGTCTCCCCCGACCGCGTGCACCGGGCGAAAACCTACGTGCCGACCCCGGAGAGCGTCCAGCTCGTCAACGCGGCCCTGTGTCTGCGCCGCCCGCTGCTGGTCACCGGACCGCCCGGCACGGGCAAGTCGTCCCTCGCCTACGCCGTCGCCCGCGAGCTGCGCCTCGGCCCCGTGCTGCGCTGGAACATCACCAGCCGCAGCGCCCTCGCGGACGGCCTCTACCAGTACGACCCGCTGTCCCGGCTGTACGCGGCCCGCCGCGACGACGGCCAGGCCGCCACCCGCGACGGCGTCGAGGACCATCTGCGCCTCGGCCCGCTGGGCACGGCCATGCTCCCCTACGACCGTCCGCGCGCGCTCCTCGTCGACGAGATCGACAAGAGCGACCTGGATCTGCCCAATGACCTCCTCAACATCCTGGAGGAGGGCCAGTACGAGATCCCGGAGCTGGTCCGCGCGGCCCGTCACTCCGCCGACGGCACCGCGCAGGTGCTGACCGACGGCACGGACACCCCGGTGACGATCTCCCGCGGCCGGGTCCGCTGCCGTGCCTTCCCCTTCGTCGTCCTGACCAGCAACGGCGAACGCGAGTTCCCGCCCGCCTTCCTGCGCCGCTGCGTCCGGCTGCGCCTGCGCCGCCCCGACCGGGCCCAGCTCACCGACATCGTCCGCGCCCACCTGGGCGAGCCCGACACCCGGGCGCAGGCCCTGATCTCCGAGTTCCTGACCCGCGCCGGCACCGGCGAACTGGCCACCGACCAGCTCCTCAACGCCATCTACCTCACCGGCGTCGCGGGCCTCGAAGCCGACTCCCGCGAGAAGCTGGCCGAGCGGTTGATGCCGTACCTGAGCACGACGGCCGACGGCGATGGCTTCTGAGGGGCGGGAGCGGGCGGGGGCGGTCGGGGGTTCAGACGTCGCCCGGCTGGCCGCCGTGCTGGCCGCGGGCGCGGGCACGGGTGCGGGCGGGGAGGCCGGGCCGACGTCGCGGGAGATCGCGGAACTCCTCTGGTTCGCAGGGAAGTTGGGCGAGGGGAGCGGGGGTGAGGGTGGGGCGGGGGCACCGGCTCCGCCGACTCCCCCCGGCCACACCCACCACGACACGGGCACCGCTACTGACTTCACCCCCGACCCCATCGCCGCACCCCCGCCCACCCCACCCCATGACCCGCCGCCCGACGACCGCGTCCCCCTCCACCTCCCCGCGCCGAACCCGCGCGGAACACGACCCCCGCTGCTCGCCCCCGCGCCCGCGATGCTCCCCCACCCCCTCGCCCTCCAACGCGCCCTGCGCCCCCTCAAACGCAAGGTCCCCTCCCCCCGCGTCCGGCTCCTCGACGAGCACGCCACCGCCGACCGCATCGCCCGCCTCGGCGGACGCCCCGACGTCTGGCTCCCGGTGCTGCGCCCGGCGCCGGACCGCTGGCTGCGGCTGAACCTGGTGTACGACACGGGACCGACGATGCCCGTGTGGCGCCCCCTGGTGCGCGAACTGCACACCACGCTCGCCCAGTCGGGCGTCTTCCGCACCGTCACCGTGCACCGGGCCACTCCGGACGGCCGTGCCCACCACGTCCCCGCGCTCGCGGACGGCCGTACGGTGACCCTGATCGTCAGCGACTGCATGGGCCCGCAGTGGCGCCCCGGCCCGGCGGGCGACCGCTGGCACCGCACCCTGCGCCGCTGGGCGGGGCGCATGCCCCTGGCCGTCGTCCAGCCCCTGCCGGAACACCTCTGGCACACCACGGCCCTGCCCGCCGCACCGGGCCTGCTCACGGCACCGGCCGCGGCGGCACCGTCGGCCGCGCTCACCTTCCTTCCCTACGAGGACGAGGCACAGAAGCCGCCCGCCGGGGCCGTCCCCCTCCCCGTCCTGGAACCGGCCCCGGCCTGGCTCGCCAACTGGGCCGCCCTGGTCGCCGCGCCGGGCGGCGGCCGAGCACCGGGTGCCCTGGCCTGGCTGCCACCCACGCCGGTCCCGCCCGCCGAACCGGCCCCCGACATCGCCGAGTTGCCGGTGTCGGACCTGGTGCTCCGCTTCCGGGCGACCGCGTCCCCGGAGGCCTTCCGCATCGCCGGCCATCTCGCCCTGGCCAACCCCTCCCTGCCGGTGATGCGCCTCGTCCAACGCGCCCTGGACGGCAGCCCACGCCCCCAGCACCTCGCCGAGATCATCCTCAGCGGCCTGCTGACGGCGGTGGCGGGACCGCCAGGGTCGTACGAGTTCCGACCAGGCGTACGGCAGTTGCTCCTACGGTCACTGCCACGCACGGCACGGACCCGGACCCGGGAGTTCCTGGCCCGCGTCGGCGGCCTGATCGACGAGCGGGCCGGGCTCGCGGCGGGCGAGTTCGGGGCGGAGCCGGGACGGGACGCGGAGAGGGCGTTCGCGACTGTGCGGGCGGAGACGGTGCGGCGGTTGGGCGGGGAGGCGGTTGGAGGGCTGGTCGACGGGACGGAGGAGAGGCCCGCCGGCGAGACAGCGCAGCCTCCGGCCGGCGAGACGAAAGGCAGGCCCTCCGGCGAGACCGCGGACGGGCCCGTCCACGTCACGACGCGCGAGCCCGGCCGCGGCACCGAGCCTCCGCGCGCCACCGGCGAGCGGCGAGGCCGACTCGGTGATGACGCGGCGGAGTGGCAGGACCACGAGCTGGTCGGGGGGCGGTATCGGCTGGTGCGGCAGCGCGGGGCCAATCAGCGGGTGTGGGCCGCCGTGGACGTACGGTCCGACCGGCGGGTGGCGGTTCACCTCTATGGGCCGCAGGCGGCGCCGCAGGACCGGTTCCTGCGGGAGGCGGGGACGCTGGCCGGGTTGGCCCATCCGAATCTGGCCTCCGTGATCGACTTCGGTGTGCAGGACTCGCGGCCCTATCTGGTCGCGGAGTTCGTGGACGGCGTGACGCTGGCCGAGTTGATGCAGGGCAGTGGCCGTGGGATCTCGTTCCGGGTGTTCGCGCGGCTGGTGCGGGATGTGACACGGGGGCTGGACGCCCTGCACGAACGAGGGCTGGTGCGGGGGCAGTTGGGCTGGGACGGGCTGCTGCTGCGGCCGGACGGCCAGGTCGTGCTCAGCCGGTTCGAGTTGGGTGAGCTGTCCGAGGCGCACAGCCCTTACTCGGACTTCACGCAGTTCAGGTTGCTGCTCCAGGACCTGACGGTGGACGCCACGGACGACTTACCGTTCCGTCCGGCCCTCGCCCGGCTGGCGGACTACCACAGTCCGGCCTCTGCCGTACGGCAGCTCGCGCTGTCGGACGACTCCGACCCCGCGAAGGGCGACGCGGAGCGCCTGAGCATCACCCTGCTGGGCCCGCCGCGCATCAGGCTCGCGGGCAGCTCCGCCGACGCCCCGTCCCCGGAGGCCCAGGCCCTGCTGTGCATGCTCCTGCTCCACCAGGGCCGCCGCGTCGGCTTCGCCGCGCTGGCCGAGGGGCTGTGGGAGGACCCTCCGTCGACGACGGAGGCATTGCGCCGCTGTCACGACCTGGCCGGCGAGCTACGCCGGTTCCTCGGCCCCTGCACTCTCGCCGAACTCGCCGACGGCGGCTACGCCCTCCATCTGCCGGACGACTACGTCGACGTACACCACTGCGAGCAACTCCTGGGCGGCCGCACGGACGACATGACCCCGCGCACCCGGTACTCCCTCATCCAGGAGGCCCTGAGCCTGTTCTACGGCGATCCCCTGGACGGCATCCCCGGCCCCGCCGCGCAGGCCACCCGCGCCCGCCTGCGCACCCTGCGCCTCACCCTCTGCGCCACCCGGGCCGAACTCGACCTGGAACTCGGCGACTTCGAACGGGCGGCGACCGACCTCGCGGCCCTGGTCCGGGAACACCCGGAGCGCGAGGAATTCCGCCGGCTGCACATCCTGGCATTGAAGGGGACGGGGCGGGTCGCGGAGGCGGTGGAGGCGTACGAGTCCTACTCCGAGGTCCATGGCAGCCCGGTCGACGCGGCCCTGCACCAGCTGTACCTCGAACTGCGCGCGACGCGCGAACGGGGGCGGCTGACCATCCTCTTCGAGGCTCCCGCCCTGGACCAGCGGCCCGACGCCCGGGACACCCTGGGCCGCGCGGTGACGCAGTTGCTGTCCCGTGGGGATCTGGCCTCGCACCAGTTCGAGGTGCTGACCCGCGACAACGGCTACGCCGTACTGACCGAGCCGGACGCCTTTGTGCTGCCCGCGCTGCTGCGCAATCTGCCCGCGGCTCTCATGGAGGTCGCGGACCCGCCACCGCTTCGGGTGGCGTTCTGGCACACGCCCTGGTTCACCGACTCCAACCGGCGCGTGGTGCCGGACGAGGTTCAGGCCGCCCTGGACACCGCCGACACGGACCTTCTGGTCGTTGTCTCCTCCTACCTGTACGAGCAGTACGCGGACAGCAGCGCCACCATCGGTACGGCCCACTTCCAACCCTTGCGCACGGGAGAGCGGCCCGGCGCTCCTCTCGCCTGGTACAGCACCCCGGACCTGCCGCGCCGGGTCCCGGACGAGGAGGCCCAGGACCTGGTCCGGGGCCCGTTCACCACCCCCGACACCGGCCGGCTCGCCGCCCCGGACCCCGGCCGCACCGCCGTCGTGCTCGCACCGAGCGACGGCTCGATGACCGTCCTGTTCCCGAACCACCCACTGGCCCAGCGCCCGCCGCTACGCACGACGTACTACGAGGTCGACCTCACGGTGCACCGCAGCGGCACCGTCGTCTCCCTCCCCGCCTCCGCGGGCGGCAGCTTCGCCGCCACGGTCGAGCTGTCCTGGCATGTGGAGGACCCGGTGGCCTTCCTGCGCGGCGAGGCCACGGACATCCCCGACCTCCTCCTCCGGCACGTCGCCACGGAGGCGAGCCGTATCACCCGCCGCTACCCGCTGCGCCGGGTCGGGGCTGCCCAGCAGGCCCTGCGCACCCGGCTGCGCCACGGGCCGGTGCCGGGGCTGTCGGTGACGTACTCGATCCAGCTGACGGGGGAGGCACCACCCGTTCCCGGAATCCAGCACCTGCCCCCGGTCCAGCAACAGCCCTCCACCCCACCCCCGGCCACCGCCCTACTGCACAACGCCGAAGTCGTCCTCCTCGGCTTCGACGGCCCACTGACCAGGCCGTTCTCCAGGAAGACCGCCCGTGACGCCGCGCTCGACCTGCTGTCCCTGGTGGTCGAGAACCGCGACCCGGAGGACGCGCTGGCGGGACGGCCCCTGACGAGCACCGCGGTCTCGGGCGAACCCGTGCACCCGCTGGAGGTGCTGCGGGCCTTCGCCGACAGCGGCCTCGCCCCGCTGCTGCGCGAACGCCTGGACCAGCTGGAGCTGCGGGCCGCGGCGGAGTCCCGCTCGACGCAGGGCGCCGCCGAACTGGTGCAGGCCCTGCGCGTCGCCGGTCGTCCCATGGCCGTCGTCTCGAACTTCTCCGCGGAGGCGGTCCGCCGCCATCTGGAACACGTGGGGCTCCCCTTGAGGGCGATCTTCGGCCGCGGCACGCTGCTGATGCCCGATCCGCAGTGCCTCCGCCTCGCCCAGGGCCACTTCATGCAGCCTGCCCGGAGCGTCCTGATCACCTCGACCGCGGCCGAGGTCACCGCCGCCCTGCGCCTCGACCTCCCCGTCATCGGCTACGCCGACTCCCCCCTCACCCGAACGGACCTCCTCGAGGCCGGCTGCGACCTGATCGTCGACTCGCTCCAGCCCCTACTCGACGCCGCCCGCTCTCTCTGACCGCGACACGCCGCCTGACACCCCATCACTTGCAGAATCCCCCGTTCAGCCGCACCCCACCCGGCCCCCTCCAGAAGGCGACCCCCTCCCTCCCGCGCGCACGATGGCGAAGGAGAGGCCGCCACCCGCCGGCCCCGCACATTCGACCCACACCCCAATGCGAGGCCCGCCACCCACCCGGCGGACCCATGGTCTGCGCTATCGGGAGGACATCCCATGCCCGCCACACTGGAGCAGCTGCGCCGCTGCCACTTCGCCGTCGACCTGGGGGCGGCCAGGACCCGCGTCTATGTGAAGGGCTCGGGACTCGTCGTCGACCAGCCCTCCGTCGCCGCGGTCAACACCCGCACCGGCGCCCTGATCGCGGTCGGTGAGTTCGCGGAGCGGATGACGGGGCGCACCCCGGACTACATTCGTGTCGTACGGCCCGTGTCCGGCGGCACCGTCGTCGACATCGAGATGGCGCAGCGCATGCTGCGGCATCTGCTCGGCGACAAGATGCGCCGTGCGCTGCGCCGCAAGCCGTTCCTGAGGGGCGCCGCCTGCACCCCGCACGCCCCGGACCCGCTGGCCCGGCGCGCGGCCATCGAGACGCTGGTCGGACTGGGGGCGCGGCATGTGGAGCTGGTGGACACGCTCATCGCCGCCGCGGTGGGCTGCGGGCTGCCCGTGGAGCAGCCCGAGGCCAGCATGATCATGGTGTGCGGGGCCGCGACGACGGAGGTCGCGGTGCTGTCGCTCGGCAACATCGTCACCGCCGAACGCGTCCGGGTCGGCGGCGAGGCCGTGGACCACGCGATCGTGCAGCACCTGCGGCACGAGCACGAGCTGATGCTGCCCAGCCAGAACGTACGGCCGCTGCAGCTGGCCCTGTCCGGCAACGGGCTCAGCCCGCACGGCCCGACCTCCACCGAGATCCACGGCCGCGATGTCTGCACGGGCCTCGCCCGCTCCGTCCAGGTCGACACCGCCGCCGTACGGGACGCCATCCAGACGCCGCTGACCGCCGTGCTCGACAGCATCGGCAAGGTGCTGCGGGACTGCCCGCCCGATCTGGTGGCGGACCTCGCGGACCGCGGCATCATGATGGTCGGCGGCAGCGCGCTTCTCCCCGGCTTCGACGAGATGCTGCGCCGGGCGACGAGCATGCCGGTGCACATCGCCGAGCGCCCCGACGTGTGCGCGGTCCAGGGCCTCGGCACCATGCTGGAGGGCAAGGTCGAGCCGCTGGAGCTGAACCCGGCCACGTGAGCGGTCAGTACGGCAGGATCCGCCCCGAGGGCGTACGGCGGTCGATCTCGCCCCTGGTGTCGCGGGGAGCGGCCGGCCTGCGGGTGACACGAACGCGAACGTGGGTCTGGCGGTTCATGGCGCCCTCCTCGTATCTCGGTCCGTTGCGACCAGCCTTCTCTACGCAACCTTTCGGCACATCGTGCCCACGGAGACACTTGTCATGCCTCCGCAGGAGGAGCGGACGGGGGCACGGCTACTTCCCAGGGAGGAAAACGCCCTTAAGGGACGCGGCACCCCCTGTAGGCGATCAGTCCTCCGCCCACCGATACCGCCGCTCCGGCCTCCCCGCCTGCCCATACCGCAGCGCCACCTCGGCCCGCCCCGTGACACTGAAGTGCTCCAGATACCGCCGCGCACTCACCCGCGACACCCCCGACCGCGCCGCACACTCCGCCGCGGACAGACTCCCCCCGGCCCCCCGCAGCTCCCGCTCGATCAGCTCGGCCGTCTCCACGCTCATGCCCTTCGGCAGCGGAGCCACCGCCGCGGCCGGGCCCGCACCTCGCGCCAGTGCCCGGTCGACGTCGGACTGGCCGCTGACCACGGCCGAGTAGAGGTTGCTGCGCCGGGCCGCGTACCGCTCCAGACGAGCCCGCAGATCCCCCGCGTCGAAGGGCTTCAGCAGATAGTCGACGACTCCCTGCCGTACGGCACCGCGCACCGCCTCGGACTCACGTGCCGCGCTGATCACCATGACGTCGCAGTCGTGTCCGGCGGTGCGCAGCCGGGGGATGATCTCCAGGCCGAACATGTCGGGGAGGTAGAGGTCGAGCAGCACCAGGTCGGGTTGCAGCTCGGCCACCGCGGTGAGCGCCTGCTCTCCGCAGTCGGCCGTGCCGATCACCCGGAACCCGGCGACGTCGTTGACGAAACCGCGGTGGATCCGCGCCACCATGAAGTCGTCCTCCACGATCAGCACATCGATCATCGGACTCCCTCCGTCGCTCGGTCGGCCGGTCGGCCGACGGACATCCGGGCGGTGAACATGGCGCCCGCCGACGTGTTGGCCACCGACACCTCACCACCCCGCCGTTTGCACACCAGCCGGGTCAGGGCCAGTCCGATCCCCCGGTCGCCGCCCTGTGCGGCCTTGGTGGTGAACCCGTGCGAGAACACCTCCTGCGCCAGCTCGGGGGCCACCCCCGGCCCCGAGTCGCGTACGACGATCTCCACGCTGGAGGCGTCCTGGCGCAGTTCGACCTCCACCCAGGCGCCTTCGTCCCCGGTGCCGGATCCGCTCGCGGCCGCGTCGACGGCATTGTCCACGAGGTTGCCCAGCACGGTCGCCACATCGGCGGAGTCGGTCGGCTCCAGCCGTTCCAGCGAGGTCTGCTCGGAGATCTTCAGGCGTACCTTGCGCTCCGAGGCGAGCGCCGACTTGGCCATGAGGAGCGCGGCGACGGCCCGGTCGCGGACCCGGCTGGTGAGGTGCAGATCGAGTGACTCGCGGTGTTTGCGCAGGGCGCGGACGTACCGTACGACCTCGTCGTGCTCGCCGATCTGGATGAGTCCGGAGATGGTGTGGAGCTGGTTGGAGAACTCGTGGGCCTGGGCGCGCAGCAGCTCGGTGGTGCTGCGGAAGGAGCCCAACTCCCGTTCCATGCGGGCGAGTTCGGTGCGGTCGCGCAGGGTCGTCACGGAGCCGAGGCGGCGGCCGTCCTTGGTGACGTCCATGCGGTTCATCACCAGGACGCGGCCCCGGCGTACGACCACCTCGTCGCGCCGGTCGAGGTCCCCCGGTTCCGTCCCGGCCAGGACGTCGTACAGCCGCCCCTCGATCCCGAGGTCGGCCAGGCTCATGCCGACGCAGTTCTCGGGCAGGTCGAGCAGTCCGCGGCCGACCTCGTTCACCAGGGTCAGGCGCTGCTGCGGGTCGAGGGCGACGACTCCCTCGGCGATGCCGAACAGCATCGCCTCCCGGTGTTCGGCCAGCCCCGCGATCTCGCGCGGCTCCATGCCGAAGGTCTGGCGTTTGATGCGCCGGGCCAGCAGCCATGAGCCGGCGAGGCCGAGGACGCTGGCGACGCCGAGGTAGACCAGGAGGTAGGAGGAGGCGCCCACCAGGCGCTGTCCGACCGACGGTGTGGCCCGGCCGACCATCACCGTGCCCAGGTGGGCCCCGGTGTTGCCGAGCACCGGTGCCTGCGCCGCCAGCTGGGTGACGCCCTCCACCGGCAGCTCCCCGGACCAGCCGCGCACCGCGGCGACTCCCGGTTCCCCGGTCGGCAGCCGGGTCCCTACCAGGGTGGGGTTGGTCGCGGCGACGATCTTCCCTTTCCTGTCGGCGACCATGGCGGAGGTGACGCCGGCCCGGGTGACCGTGGACTGGAGCAGCGGGGCGAGCATCTCGGCGGGGGCGGGGCGGACGAGTTGGGTGCGTACGAGGGGATTGCTCGCCGTTTCCTCCGCGAGCGCGGTGACGCGGCGGCCCTCGACCCGGTCGAAGGTCGCCGTGGACTGCGACAGCGAAACGGCGGCCACGGCGACCAACACGATCAGGACAATGGCGAGCTGCCATACAAGCAGCTCACCTGCGAGGGTCTGGCGCCTGTGTGGCCGGGACGTAATGACCACTATGAACTCAACCTTCAATGGTCACACAACTGAGACAGGTCGTCTCGGGAACCGCACAATCATGGCGCCGGATCGGGCCGAGCGAAAGGGATGAGCCATGAGAACCAGACGAGCCGCACTTGTCGGCGCTCTTGCCACCGTGTCGATGATCGCGGTCAGCGCCTGTGGCGCGACCGCCGACAAGGACTCGGGGAGCGGAGGCGGATCCGGCGATCCCGTCACCGGTCTCCGGCTGATGGTCCCCAACACCCCGGGCAGTGGTTACGACCTCACCGCCCGCACCGTCACCCAGGTCATGGAGGACACCAAGGTCGCCTCGGGTGTCCAGGTCTTCAATCTGCCCGGCGCCAGCGGCACCGTGGGGCTGCAGCGCCTGGTGAACGAGAAGGGCAACGGCAAGATGGCCATGCAGATGGGCCTGGGTGTCGTCGGAGCCTCGTACACCTCCAAGTCGAAGGCGACGCTGACCGACACCACGCCGCTCGCCAAGCTGATAGAGGAGGCCGGCGCGATCGTCGTGCCGAAGGACTCCCCTTACAAGTCGATGGACGACCTCGTCACCGCGTGGAAGGCGAACCCGAAGAAGATCGCCGTGGGCGGCGGTTCGACGGCGGGCGGGCCCGACCATCTGCTGCCGATGCAGCTGGCGAAGGCGGTCGGCATCAAGCCGAAGGACGTCAACTACGTGTCGTACGACGGCGGTGGGGAACTGCTTCCGGCCATTCTCGGCAACAAGATCGCCTTCGGTGCGAGCGGTTTCAGTGAGTTCCTCGACCAGATCGAGGCCGGGCAGGTCCGTGTCCTCGCGGTGACGAGCGAGAAGCCGATCGACGCGCTGAAGGACGCCCCCACGCTCAAGGACTCCGGCATCGACCTGGTCTTCACCAACTGGCGCGGCATCGTGGCCCCTCCCGGGATCACCGATGAGCAGAAGAAGACCTGGATCGACTCGCTGACGACGATGCACGACTCCAAGGAGTGGCAGGCGCAGCTGAAGAAGAACGGCTGGGTCGACGCCTTCGCCACCGGTGACGAGTTCGGCACCTTCCTGACCGAGCAGGACAAGGCCGTCGCCGACCTGCTGGCCGAGCTCGGGCTGGCATGAGTTCGCAAGTGGAGGAGCGGACCGTGGAGGACTCCCCTCCGCCGAGCCGGGGCGGGGACCGCGCGCAGTACGGCGTGTGCGTGTTCCTCGCCCTGCTGGGCACCGCGGTGATCGTGGACGCCCTCGGCATCGCGCACATCACCAGCGGCACCGACCCGGTCGGCCCGCGCGCGGTCCCGCTGATCCTGGGCACGCTGCTGGTGGTGCTCGCGGTGCTGTACGCCGTCGACGTGGCCCGGGGCGGCCGCGGTGAGATGGAGGCCGGCGAGGACGTCGATCTGTCGGACGGCACCGACTGGCGCACGGTGGCGCTGCTGATCGCGGTGTTCGTGGCGAACGCGCTGCTCATCGAGCGGCTCGGCTGGGTGATCAGCGGCGGCCTGCTGTTCTGGGGCACCGCGTTCGCGCTCGGCAACCGGCACTACATCCGCAATCTGCTGATCGCCGCGACGCTCTCCCTGACGACGTTCTACGCGTTCGCGATCGGCCTCGGCGTGAATCTCCCCGCCGGCGTGCTGCAAGGAATCCTGTGAGGCCCGCGCCATGGACAACCTGAACAACCTGATGCAGGGCTTCGCGGACGTGATGGCCCCGCTGAACCTGCTGCTCGCTCTGGTCGGCGTGGTCATCGGCACCGCGGTGGGCGTGCTGCCGGGCATCGGCCCGGCGATGACGGTGGCCCTGCTGCTGCCGATCACCTACGGCATGGAGCCGGTGCAGGCGTTCATCATGTTCGCCGGCATCTTCTACGGCGGCATGTACGGCGGTTCGACGACGTCGATCCTGCTCAACACTCCGGGCGAGTCCTCGTCCGTGGTCACCGCCATCGAGGGCAACAAGATGGCGAAGGCGGGCCGCGCGGCCCAGGCCCTGGCCACGGCCGCCATCGGCTCGTTCGTGGCGGGCACCATCGGCACCCTGCTGCTGGTCCTGATCACTCCGTTCGTGGTCGACTTCGCGGTCAGCCTGGGCTCGCCCGACTACTTCGCACTCATGCTGCTGTCGTTCATAGCCGTGACGTCGGTGCTCGGCTCGTCCCGTATCCGCGGCTTCATATCCCTGCTGCTGGGTCTGACGATCGGCCTGGTCGGCATCGACACCGTGTCCGGGCAGCAGCGCCTGACGCTCGGTGTTCCGCAACTGGCGGACGGCATCGACGTCGTCGTGGTCGCCGTCGGCATCTTCGCGGTCGGCGAGGCGCTGTGGGTGGCCGCGCATCTGCGCCGCAAGCCCGCCGAGGTGATCCCGGTCGGCCGCCCGTGGATGGGCAGGCAGGACTGGAAGCGGTCCTGGAAGCCCTGGCTGCGCGGGACGGCGTTCGGCTTCCCGTTCGGCGCGCTGCCGGCCGGTGGCGCGGAGATCCCGACCTTCCTGTCGTACGCCACCGAGAAGCGGCTGACCAAGCACCCCGAGCAGTTCGGCAAGGGCGCCATCGAGGGCGTGGCCGGTCCCGAGGCCGCGAACAACGCGTCCGCCGCGGGCACCCTGGTCCCGATGCTGGCGATCGGCCTGCCGACCAACGCCACGGCGGCCGTGATGCTGGCGGCCTTCCAGTCGTACGGCATCCAGCCGGGCCCCCTGCTCTTCGAGCGGGAGGCGAGCCTGGTCTGGGTCCTGATCGCCAGCCTCTTCATCGGCAACCTGCTGCTGTTGCTGCTGAACCTCCCGCTGGCCCCGGCCTGGGCGAAGCTGCTCCAGATCCCGCGGCCGTACCTCTACGCAGGCATCCTCTTCTTCGCCACGATGGGGGCCTACGCCGTCAACGCCCAGCCCCTCGACCTGTTCATCCTGCTCACCCTGGGCCTCCTCGGCTTCGCCATGCGGCGTTTCGGGCTTCCGGTGCTGCCGCTGATCGTCGGTGTGATCCTGGGCCCGCGCGCGGAGCTCCAGGGCCGGCGCTCCCTCCAGCTGTCCGGGGGTGAGCTGTCGGGGCTGCTGGGCGGGCCGGTGTCGTACACGGTCTACACGGTGGTCGCGGTGGTCCTGCTGTGGCCGCTGATCCGCAGGTTCGTCGTACGTCCGCTGCGCGCCCGTAGCGCCGCCTGATACCGCTGGAGACCTGACATGACCATCCTGGTCGGCTACGTCCCCTCCCCCGAGGGGGAGGCGGCGCTGCGCGCGGCGATCGACGAGGCCCGCCGCCGCGAGGAGAAACTGCTGGTGGTGAACACCACCCGGGGCGATGCACTCGCGGACCCGCGCTTCGCCCAGGAACCCGATCTGAGCCATGTCCGCGAGGACCTCGCGGCGCTGGGCATCGACTTCGACATCCGTCAGGTCCTCGGCGCCCGTGATGCCGCCGAGGAGATCATCGATCTAGCGGAGACCAAGGGTGCCTCCCTGGTGGTGATCGGGCTGCGGCGGCGCAGCGCGGTCGGCAAGCTGATCATGGGCTCGGCGGCGCAGCAGATCCTGCTGAGCGTGGGCTGCCCGGTGCTCGCCGTGAAGGCGGAGGGCTGACGGTGCTGCTGCGAACCTTCGGCTGGTCGTTCGCCGTGACGGTGCTCGGCCTCGCCTTCGCCGCGTGGCAGTGGGGCTGGGAGGCCTTCGGGATCGTGCTGATCCTCTCGGTCCTGGAGATCTCGCTGTCGTTCGACAACGCGGTGGTCAACGCCGGGGTCCTGAAGAAGATGAACGCCTTCTGGCAGCGGATCTTCCTCACCGTCGGCATCCTGATCGCCGTCTTCGGCATGCGGCTGGTGTTCCCGGTCGTGATCGTCGCCATCAGCGCCAAGGTGGGGCCGATCGAGGCGGTCCAGCTGGCCCTGGACGACCCCGACCGCTATCAGGACCTGGTCACCGACGCCCATCCGGCGATCGCGGCCTTCGGCGGCATGTTCCTGCTGATGATCTTCCTGGACTTCATCATGGAGGACCGCGAGATCAAGTGGCTGGCCTGGCTGGAGCGCCCGCTCGCGAAGCTCGGGAAGATCGACATGCTGGCGGTCTGCCTGGCCCTGATCGCCCTGCTGGCGGCCGCGCTGACGTTCGCCGCGCACGCCCATGTCAGCACGGGCCACGCGGACAAGACGACCACCGTGCTGCTGGCGGGGGTGGCGGGGCTGATCACGTATCTCGTGGTCGGCGGCCTCTCCGCCCACTTCGAGAACCGGCTCGAAGAGGAGGAGGAACACGAGCACGAGGAGGAGGAGAAGGCCAGGGCCGAGGGCAGACCGGTCTCGGCGGTCGCGCTCGCCGGAAAGGCCGCGTTCTTCATGTTCCTGTACCTGGAGGTCCTGGACGCGTCCTTCTCCTTCGACGGGGTGATCGGCGCCTTCGCCATCACCAACCACATCTTCTGGATGGCGCTGGGTCTCGGGATCGGCGCGATGTACGTCCGGTCGCTGACCGTGTACCTGGTCCGCCAGGGCACCCTCGACGACTACGTGTACCTGGAGCACGGCGCCCACTACGCGATCGGCGCCCTCGCCGCGATCCTGCTGATCACCATCCAGCACCAGATCAGCGAGATCATCACGGGCCTGATCGGTGTGGTCCTGATCGCGGCTTCGTTCCTGGCCTCGGTGCGGCGTAATAGGGCGCTGGCGTGACGTGAAACATACGTGGCGTGCGACATAGGCGTTTTCGTCCGGTTATGGCTAGCTGGATGTGCTTGCCTCGCGCTCAGCGTCGCGTGATCCACGCGCCGTCCCCGTCTATCGCCCGTCCGGGAGACCCATGCGCCTCCGCGTCCCCGCCGTCACGGCCCGCCGCGTCAACGTCCGCTCGCTTCCGCCTCTCGCCCTGGCCGGCGGCGCCCTCACCCTGGGCGTCGGCGGCCTGTATCTCGCCGGGCTGCTGCTCGCGGGCGGCGACATAGAGGACGGTACGACGGTGCGCGGCGTGGACATCGGCGGCCTGACCCGTGCGGAGGCCGTGCGGAAGCTGGAGGACCGGCTGGGTCCGGCCGCGGACCGCGATCTACGCGTGACCGTCGGTGACCGCAAGGGTCCCGTCGATCCCCGGCAGGTCGGCATCACCTTCGACTACGAGAAGACGGTGGACCGCGCCTCGCGCACCGAGGACGCCGACCCCTTCAGCGTGATCGGCGGCCTCTTCAGCTCGGGCGGCCGGGTCGAGCCGGTCGTCCACGTCGACGAGGACCAGGCCCGCAAAGGGCTGACGAAGCTGGCGAAGGCGGCCGACCAGAAGGTCCGCGAGGGCGCCGTCACCTTCGAGAACGGCCAGGTCCGCACCACCGCCCCGCACGGCGGCTACGCCCTGGACACGGCCGCCGCCGTCGAGCCCCTGCGCGCCGCCTTCCTCAAGGGCGACGCCCACTCCGTCACCGCGCTGCCCACCCGCGCGACCGAGCCGAAGGTCACCGAGCGGGAGGTGCAGCGGGCGGTGCGCACGTTCGCCGAGCCCGCGATGTCGGCGCCGGTCACCCTCACCGCGGCCGACCGGCGCTTCACGATCGAGCAGGCGGTCCTGAGCGAGTACCTGACGATGCGCCCCGACAGCGCCGGCCGGCTCACCCCGAGACTGAACGCCGAGGGCCTGCGCCATGACCCCGACGTGGCGTACCCGCTGTCCAGGCTGCCCGCCAGGGCCCGTAACGCCGAGCTGCGGCTGGTCGGCAACCGGGTCGGGGTGGCCGAGGACGGCCGGGCCGGCCATGTCGTGACCGACAAGGCGCTGGGCAAGGCCGTAATGCCGCTGCTCACCAAGCGGGGCGCCGCCCGCAGCGGTGAGATCGCCACCCTCGTCGCCGAGCCGCAGGTGACCCGCGAGAACGTCGACCGGCTGGGGCTGCGCGAGCAGATGTCATCCTTCACGGTCAACTTCGAACCGGCGCCGTACCGCTCGAAGAACATCGGCCGTGCCGTGGAGCTGATCAACGGCTCCGTCGTCATGCCGGACAAGATCTGGAGCTTCAACCGCACGGTCGGCGAGCGGACCGAGTCCAACGGCTTCGTCGAGGGCGTGATGATCCTCAACGACGAGTTCACGAAGGCTCCGGGCGGCGGTGTCTCCGCCGTGGCCACGACCACCTTCAACGCGATGTTCTTCGCCGGCGTCAAGCCCGTGGAGTACGGCGCCCATTCCTTCTACATCGAGCGCTACCCGGAGGGCCGTGAGGCGACGGTCGCCTGGGGCAGCCTGGACCTCCAGTTCAAGAACGACTCCGGTCACGCGATCTACATCAAGGCCGAGTCCACCGACTCATCGGTCACGGTCACCTTCCTCGGCACCCGCAAGTACGACGAGATCGGCTCGATCAAGGGCGACCGCACCAATGTGAAGCAGCCGCAGCGGAAGGTGAACACCGACAAGCGGTGCGTCCCGCAGACCCCGCTGGTGGGCTTCGACGTCATCGTGCAGCGGGTGTTCGTCCAGCAGGGCGAAGTGGTGAAACGGGAGCCGTTCCGGACCCACTACAAGCCTCGGGACGAGGTGGCGTGCGAGTGACCCTCTAACACACCTGAAGCGGTCAGACCGCACGAAGGAATAAATCTCCCCGAAAATCGCACGTTCCGGGCGCGAAGTCCCCCCGCCTTCCGTACAGTCGAACGCCGAAGGCAACCACTGTTCGGGGGAGACACGTGGGAGGCACTGCGTGATCGGTTGCATCGACTTCGGCGCTTCGCAGACCAAGGTGACCTATCGTCAACTCACCGCAGCGGCAGGTGAGTTGGTGATGTTCGGGAGGTACTCTCAGTTTCCGACCGCCGTCTTCCTGCGGCCCGATGGCACCTTGCTGGTCGGGCACGACGCGGACGCGTACCAAGGCCGTAATCCGTCCCGCTACTTCAGGTGGCTGAAGCAGCACGTCCACCGGGCGGACGGCGTCGCACCCGCCAAGCGGACCATCCGCCAGGGCCCGGACGTCTCGCTGTCCCTCCTGGACGGCGTGGCCACGGTCCTCTCGCACGCGTACACGGCGCTGGTCGAGGCGATCGGTGCGCATCCCGCCGCCCTCGTCCTCACCCATCCCGCCGAATGGCAGAGCGACGACCGGGATCTGCTGCGCCGGGCCGGACAGAAGGCCGGCATCGCGTGCCGTGTCGAGCTGGCCGCCGAGCCGGTCGCCGCGGCGACACATCATCTGCGCCGCGGCGCACTGCCCGCCGGCGCGGGGGACGCCGCGCTCGCGGTCTTCGATCTGGGGGCCTCGACCTTCGACGCCGCCGTCCTGGACAGGGTCGACAAGACCGTTCCGGCGCCCCGGTTCTGCCGTGGGCTGCTCGTCGGCGGGGACGACTTCGACGCCGCCGTACTGGATCTGGTCGCCACGCTGCTGCCAGAGCGGGCAGGAGAGGACTTCGAGCGTCTGCGGACGGAGGCGGCCTACGAGATGTGGTCGGCGGCCCGGAGCGCGAAGGAGCGGCTGTCCACGGAGGACGAGATCGTCTTCGCCCACCAGGATCTGCCCGACGTCGTGCTGTACCGAAGCGATTTCGAGGACGCGATCGAGCCACTCGTGGAGTCCTGCGTGTCCCTGCTCCGGCAGGGCATCGACGCCCTGCCCCGTACGACGAAGGTCGGCGCCGTCGCCCTGTCCGGCGGATCCAGCCGGATCCCGCTCGTCCAGGCGCTGGTCGGGGACCTCGCGCAGGACATCGGCGCGGAATTGGCGACCGGGGACGGCACGGAGGAGACCGACTGGGAGCACAGCGTCGCGCTCGGCGCCGTCCATCTGCCGGCTTCGGTACGGGGACAGCTGCGGCGCACCGGACAGCTGCCGACCGAGCGGCGGGTGGAGGTCGCCGGCCACGGCAATCTCGCCTCCGTGACCACGAATTCGACACTCCGGCTCACCGACCGCACCGGGACGGATCGCGGCTCGGCCACACCGGGCAGATTCCTCACGACCAAGGTCGTGCTGGCCACAGACCCCGGCGCGGGGCGGATCCTCACCGGCACGGACACCGGCCTGGTGCAGGAATGGTCCGTGAACGGCTCCGGAGCCCTCGCTCCGCTCGGGTATCTCGGTGCGGACTTCCGTTGGATGGCCACGTTCACCGGCTGGAGCGTGACCTCGGTGGCCATCCGGGGTGACCGGGCGGCCTGCGCAAGAGAGGAGCAGCCGGGGGCGGTGTTCCGGCGCAACAGTCGCCGCTGGCGGCAGACCGCCGTCCTGCGCCGTCACTCGGGGACCTCGGCCCTGGCCTTCCTCGACTCCCCCGAGGCCGTGCTTCAGTTCACCTCGTCCCACATGCACGTGCACTGCCTCGCCGACGGCGGCCAGGAGACGAGTGTCCCCTTCGCTCTGGCGGAAGCGACGGAGGCAGCCGTCTTGCCGAAACCCGCGATGGTGTTCCTCTCCCGGCCCGACGGGTTGGAGGCCCTGCGGGTCAGGACCCGTACCGTCACGTCACTTTGGCGGCTTCCCTTCGAGGGCGGTGCGATCGAGTGCGCGCTGCTGCGGCGCCGTCCGGTGCTGCTGGCCTTCAGCAAGCCCCACAAGGCCATCACGGTCCTGGACGGACTGACCGGCTCCGAGCTGTGCCAGGTGCCCATGAAGAAGGGCGCGGTGCATCAGATCTGCGCGACGGGCAACGCCGGGGAGTTCGTCGTACGGCAGGGCAGACAACTGTCCGCGCTTGTTCTGGAACAGGCCTGAGGCACGCCATGGACACCGTGAGCGGTGGGCGGCCGGCCCCGCCGCGGACGCCGGGCCCGGCCGCCGGCTGTCTGGCCGTGCTGTGCGAACTCCTCCGCTCCCGCAACGAGTTCGCCGGTCCCGCCTGTGCCGTACTGGACGACATGGCGGCCCATTGCAGGGAGCCGTTGCGGGTGGCGGTGACGGGAGATGTCTCCTGCGGCAAGTCCACGCTGGTCAACGCGCTGCTCGGCGGGCGGCACGCGGCCGTGCGGTGGGAGGAGACGACCGCCGAGGTCACCTGGTACCGCCATCCGTCGCTGCCCCCGGGACTGCCTCCCGGACCGGAGCACCGGATGGCCGTGGTGCCGTTCCCCCTGGCCGACCGGATCGTGCTGGCCGACACACCCGGGGTCAACACCGCCTCCGGGCGCGGGCGGGTGACCGAGGACATGCTGTCCGCCGCGTCGGACGCGGCGGCGTCGGCCACGGTGCTGCTCTATCTGAGCGGCGCCGAGCTGATGGGCGGATCGCGCGAACGGCTCAGGCGGTTCGTGGAACTCACCCGCGGCGAGTACGGCAGCGGCTTCAACATCGTCCTGGTCGCGGCCAAGGCGGACACCTGCACGGCCCCTTGGCCGAGCATCGAGGAGAACCTGATCGCCAAGTCCCGGATCCCCGGCGTCCGCGCGGTCGCGGTGTCGCAGCAGCTGGCGATGACGGTCAGGGCGGAGCTGCTGCGCCCCGGCCATCTGGCCACGCTGCGGACGCTCGCCGGGAACAGCGAGTTGGCGGCTGCCGTGCCCGGCGGCTGGCACGCCCTCGAGCTGACCGCCCGGCGCACCGGCGTGGCCATGGACGCGCTGGCCGCGCTCGCCGAGGTGGCCCCACTGCCCTGCGTCACACCCGCTCTGCCGCTGGTGGCGGACGGCACCATCGGGACGCTCCGCCAACTCTCCGGGTTCTGGGAGGAGTTGTCCGGCCTGCGAGCCGTGGAGGCGGCGCTGGAATCGCTGGCGGAGGACAGCGAAGTACTCACCGTCAACGCCGTCACGGGGCGGCTGCACCGGCTGGCCGCACGGCTCGGCGCCGCGCGCGCGGACCGGATCCAGCGAGGACTCGCTCAGCTGCGCCGCTGCCCTCACTTCGTCGCCTTGGACCGCCGCGGGGCGGCCCTGCACCTACGCGGCCCGGCCCTGCGCTCCGTTCCGGACGGCGACCGGGCCGCGACGGCCGCCCTGCTGCGCGGCGAGAGCGACGGCCCGCTCCCCCCGTCGGCCCTCGCCCACTGGCAGCGACTCGCCTTCCAGCCAGGCCGGTCGACCGAGGTCGGCCGGGTCGCCCGGCTGGTGATCGAAGCGGCCTCCGCACCGCCACCCGTTCAAGCGCACTGTTCGTGCGCCGAGACCCTGCGTAAGGAGCCGAGGGGATGAAAGGTCTACTGGCCTGGCTGTGGAAGCGGTTCAGCGTACGAGCGTCTGAGGCGCAGGAGCCGATCGCGACCCCACCGCCGGTCCCCCGGCCTCCGGGCAGCGGTGCGGGGCAGGACAACGGGCAGCCACGACCGCCCACCAAGGGGACGCCACCGCCACCACCCGCGCCCAGGTCCCCATCGGTTGACCTGCGGGTCGTCGAGGCCGTCCTCGACGTGTCGCTCCGCCTGAGCAGCGCCGAGCTGCGGCGGCTACTGACGGAGGCAGTCGGACTGCTGCCCGGTGCGCAGGTCATCGCTCCGGCACGCGGCGTGCGCTTCGACCCCGCCCTGCACAAGTGGGCGCGAAGCGTCCCCGCGGCCACACCGGATGACGTCGAGACCGTCGCCGAGACCATCCACGCGGGCTTCGCCGACCAGCACGGCGCCATACAGCGCCGGGCCTTGGTCACCGTATTCGACAGGACGGAAGACGAGACATGACCAGCTCCGCACACAAGCCGCCCGACGCACCTCCCCGACCCGCAGGCGACATCCGCGGAACCGACGAACGCCTCGCGCGACTCGCGCAGACCACCGCCACGTTCGGACGCGAGTACGGCGCCGACGCCTCCGCCTGTGACGCACTGGCGCGACTGCGGGGGCGCTGGGAGGCGCGGCTGCTGCCCGTCGTGGTGGTCGGTGAGGTGTCCGCCGGCAAGTCCTTGCTGATCAACGCCCTTCTCGGCCGCCGCTTACTGCCCACCCACTTCGCCACGTCCACGGCTACCTGGACCCATCTGCACCACGGACACGGCTTCGGCGCCCGGGCATGGCTGCGCTCCGCGACCGGCGGAACAGTCGCGGCCGAGATAGCCGAGGCGGACCTGGGTGCCTATCTGTCGGTCGACGGCGAGCGGCTCGTCGCCGACCGGCACGGCCGGGGCACCGGCGTGGAGTACGTCGACATCACACTGCCCGCGCCCATCCTCCGCGACGGACTCCAGCTTCTGGACACCCCGGGAGTGGGCGGGCTACGGGCGGCGCACCGCAGGGCGGCCCTTGCCGCACTCGTCGAGGCCGACGCGGTGATGTTCGTGACCAAGCCCGGCGCGCCGCTGACCCGCAGCGAACGGCTGTTTCTCGCCGAGGCCGTGGAGCGGGTGACCGCCTGCATCGTCGTCCAGCCCCATCGCGACGAGACCCGGGACGCGGACCGGACGCTGGAGCAGGAGATGGCGACGCTGCGGGACCCGGAGCAGTGGAGCGCCCTGCTGGGCGATGCCGAGCAGGGCCGGCGCCTCGCCGAACGGTTCGCGTCCGTCCCGGGCGTGTCGGTGTCCGCCCGCAATGCCCTGGACGCCCTGGACCCGGAGGACGGCGCCGTCCCTTCCGGAGCCGAGGAGTTGCTGGCCGTCTCCCAGCTGTCCTTGTTGCGCGAACTGCTCGATACCGAGGTCGTCGACCGCGGGAACAGTCTGCACCGGGCCAACATCCGCCGGCTGGTGACGATCCTGCTGACCGACCTGCGGAGCAGGGCCGAACAGCGCATCGCGGTCCTCCGAGGGGCCGAGGAGGCCAGTGCCGTCATCTCCGAGCGGGAGACCAGGATCGCCCGGTGGGTGGCTCACGACGGGGACTACTGGCGCAAGCAGTACGAGGCCGTGTGCCAGAGCATGTCCAGCGCCATCAAGGCTCGCGCCAGGGACCATGCCGCCGAACTCGACCGGGAATACCGGGCCAGGCTGACCGGGCTCAAGCCGGCGGAGGTGCACGATCAGGTCCAGCAGCTGCTCGGCGAGCCGGAGCTGGCGTTCACCGAACTGGTGCGATTCGGCGAGGAGCAGTTGAACGCCGCCGTCGCCCGGGTGCGGGCGCTCATGGCCGACGAGGGGATCGACGAGACGTTCGCACAGAAAGCGCAGGCGGAGAAGGTGTTCCAACGGCTGCCCGCGCCGAAGGACACCGGCTGGGAGATGGACGTGACCGATGTGCCGGCCGCCATGGGCGGCGGTATCACCGCGGTCGGCGTCACCGCCGTGGGAGCCGTCGTCCTTCAGAACGCGGGACTGATCGGAGTCGGGGCCGCGATACCCGTGTTCTGGCCCTTCGTCATCGGCGCGACGGTCTTCGGCGGCATCAGCACGTACCGCAAGTACCGCGCCCGCACCGCGAACCAAGCGGCCGACGTACTGGCGTCGGTCTGTTGGCAGGTGCGGGAGACGGCTGCGGCCGAGGCCCTCAAGGTGCTGGCGCGGCGCAGGGACGAACTGGCCGAGGGCATCAGGAACGCGCTCGCCGACCTCGAGAAACGGGTCCGCGAGGACCGGCGCTATCTGTCCGAGCGCGCCGGGCTGACCCCCGAGCAGCGTGCCGCCCGGGTCGCGGAGCACCGGGAAGCCATCGCCCGGGCGGACACCCTGCTCGGCGATCTGGCCGAGCTGACCGGGACATCCACGGTGTGACGCCGGGCCCCTGGCGCGGGCTACGCATACTCGCCGCCATAGCCGGAGTCGTCCCATCCGCCGTCCACGTCACCCGGGTGACCGTCGAGGTCACCCGGCCGGCCGTCGGGGTCCACCTCGTCGGCAACGGACCGGTCGGCCGACCAGTCAGGGGGCACGGCGTCCGGCCCTGTGACCTCATCGATGGCGAATTCCAAGGCTTTCTCCCCGGCGAAGTAGGGGACCAGCCCGGCGCCCCGTCGACCGCTCGCTCTGCCTCCCTCCCCTGTCGCACCGCCCCCGCCGTCGCCCCTCCCAGGGAGACGGAGCCCCGGTGTGCTGACCAGCGCCTGGAAGAGCCCCACGGCATTGCGCGTGGCGTACTGCCGCCAGGCGCCGCGGGCGATCCGCGTTCCGGCGGCACGGTCCAGCGTGCGCTTGCGTTCATCGGCGAAGTCGCTGATCCCACGGATGATCAGCAGCTCGACCCCGCCCCTGCTGTTGTAGAACGTGCGGGCGACGCCGCCGCCCTCCATCTCCACCGCGGCCAGTCGCCGATTGCGGCTCTTGAGCCACCGGGCGAAAGGCTCGGCGGCGACCACCACATCGCCGGACGCTATGGGCAGCACGTGATACCTCGGTGCGTCCGAGACCAGCCCGCCGGGCAGCCCGGCCTGCTGCCTGCGCTCGTCCGCCTCCCGCTGCCACGACTGGTGGAGCACCTGCCCCTCCGACCTGAAACGGAACTCCCTGACGTACGCGAGCATGTCGGCGCTGATGTTCCAGGGGGTGCCGGCGTGGGCGAACTCGTACACGTCTGCCGCGCCCGGTACGGGTTCGGCCTTCACACCGGTGAGGTACTCCTCCACGCCCTGGGCGATCACCACGTCTCCCAGCTTCAGGTCGTCGTCGAGCGCCCCGGCGATGCCGATCAGGGCGAGCATCCGCACCTTGAACCTGTTGAGCAGGTCCGCGGCGACGAGAGTCGCCGAAGCAAGCCCCATGTCGTGCTGCACGGCCGCCACACCACGCAGTCGCGTACCCGGGATGTCGAAGGGGTGGAAGTACCGCCCCTCCTCGATGACCGGCTCATCGAACGACATGGCCTCGCGGGCGTACTCGAACTCCTCAGCGAGCGGAAAGATCAAACCGATGTCGTAAGGGCTGTGTCCCATCGCGGCCTCCTATCGACCGAAGAATCCGATTCTCCTCCTCAACTCCCGCTTTTCACCCCATACTTGACAGAAAGAGTGCCGCCTCCCCGGACCCGAAGGCGACCAGCTGCCGGGAGCACGGCAGGGCCGAACGGCCCAGGCGCATGCGACCCTACGTCCTCCCCCTGGGACCCACTCGCCCCTCCTGCGGCCCGCCCACGGATGCGACGGTGGGATGTGGGAAGGCGGTGAGTGAGATGAGACCGCTGACACTCCCCCTGGTGGTGGGCGTCGACGGATCGGATCCGAGTCTGCGGGCGGTCGACCGGGCGGTGGACGAAGCCGCGCGCACCGGTCTGCCGCTGCCGAGCACATCATCGCCTCGGCGGCCGAGCGTGCCGTACGGCGCGATCCGAAGGTGAAGGTGACGACCGGCATCGTCCCCGAGGAGCCGATCCGTGCCCTGCTGCACGAGGCCCACAACGCCGGAGCCCTGGTGACGGGCGGTCTGGGCCGCGGCGAGCTGAAGGGGCTGCTCCTCGGGTCGGTCGGCCTGGGTGTCGCCGCCCGCGCGCACTGCCCGGTGATCGTGGTCCGCGGCGACGACGCCGCCCTGGCGGGGCCTGCACCGGCGGGTCCTGCTCGGCGCGGGGAATCCGACGAGCGCCGGCCGCGGCGTGCACTTCGCCTTCCGCTCGGCCGAGGCACGCGGGTGCGCACTCGATGCCGTACGCGCCTGGAGCTGGTCCGCGCAGGAGGGCGCAGGCACACACGAGAAGCGAGCGGCGGCGCGGCTCGATGACCTCCTAGGGGAGGCCGAAGCCGAACATCCCACCGTCCCCGTACGCCGTACGACCATCGAGGGCCCGCCCGGCCACATCCTCGTGGCCCGCTCGTCCACGGCCGACCTCGTGGTCATCGGCGCCCGCCACAGGCACGGCCACTTCGGTCTGCAGCTGGGCCGGACCAGCCACACGCTGCTGCATCATGCGCGGTGCCCGGTCGCGGTGGTGCCGCAACTGGCATGACCGCGAGCCAGGTCAGGTCGGGTCCTCCCCCGCTTCCGCCGCCGCCATCAGCGCCGTCTCGTACACGTCGACGACCTGCTCCACGGTGCGGTCGGTGCACTTCGCCAGGTCGGCGACCGCGGCGACCGCCCAGTTCGCCAACGACAGTGCGAAGGCGAGCAGTTCGTCCTCGCCGCGGGCGCGCTTGACCCCCAGCAGATAGGCGAGGTTGAGATAGGGCACGAGGTCGGGTTCGGCGACCTGTGCCCCGCTCTTCCGCACCATTTCGATCGTGGTCTGCGTCGCCTCCGCCCGCAGCGGCAGCAACCGCTCCCGTTCGGCCTGGACCTCGGCGATGACCCATTGGCGCTCGTGCTTGTCCACGCTGTTCCTCCCGGACGTCGTCCCACCCAATGTGGCCGACCGGAAGCGTTCTGACATCCCGACCGAGTCCAACTGCGCCATCGGTTAGGCCTTTTACGGACGGACGGCCCATGCCCGGCCGTACGTTCGTACGGCCTTCTCAAGGCTCCCGGCGATGCCCCAGCCGACCGCCGCCGAACATGCCGGACCCGTCCGCCCGCTTCCACCAGACCTCCAGTGCCGACTGGTCCAGCGAGTGCCAGTCCGGGGTCTGTTGGACCAGTGCGCGTCCCAGTCGGCGGCCGAGGTCGACGATGCCGTGGCCGGCCGCGGCGCGGGCGTTGTCGTAGGCGTCGAGGGCGTCGGGCCAGGCCGTGGCGGTGGTCAGGGCGGACTCCAGGGCCGTGGCGTCCTGGAGCGCCTTGACCGCGCCCGCCCCGGTGTGCGGTCGGGCGACGGTCGCCGCGTCACCCAGCAGCGCGAGCGCGCCCGCGGTGTAGCGGGGTGCCGTGAAGTCGTACATCGGCTGGACGAAGAGTTCATCCGGCGTCGTCAGACGGACCAACGCGCCCCAGTACGGCGGCAGCAGGTGCTCGGCGATGTGCGCCAGTCGCGTGTGCAGGCACTCCGTCACCTGGCCGGGCGGGAGGCTTGTCGGGGCGTCGACGGGCAGTTCGAGGTCCGGGGGCGGGGTGGCGTACAGGACCCAGTTGACGCGGTGGCCGCCGGCGCCGTCCGGGATGCGGTAGATGATGACGTGGCCGCCGGGGAAGACGACGTACACGCCGTCCTCGGCCGCCCACCGGTCCGGGTCGGTGAGCCGGGCGGCCGGGAAGGCACCGCGCCAGGCGAGATAGCCCGCGTACTGGGGCCGTACGTCGGGGAACGCCGCCGCACGCACCACCGAGCGATAGCCGTCCGCCCCCACGACCAGGTCATGGCGGTCGGAGCCGTGCTCCGTCTCCACCACCGCCCCACCACCACCCGGCACCGGTGCCACCCGCCGCACCCGCTCACTCGTCCGGAACTCCACCGTCGCCGGCAGCCGGCGGCGCAGCTCCCGCCAGAGCGGCCCCCAGGTGTACATGCGGAAGGGGAAGGGCATGACGCCGATCTCCCGCCCGAGCGGCCCCGCACCGTCATCGCTGTCGTCACGTACGTACCAACGCCGACGCACGACCTGCACCCACGGCACACCCGCGTCCAGATAACCGGCCGACTCCAGCTCCGCGTACCGTCCGTCGTGCACCGCGACCCCGACGCCCCGGTCCGCGAGCCGGCCCGCCGCCTGCTCGTACACCGTGATCTCACCGGCACCGCCACGGTGCGCCGCGAGCGCCGCGGCACATCCCCCGACACTGCCCCCGACGATGGCAACCCTGCCTCCGCGCATCATTCCTCCAGGAAAGACGATCGGCAGCGGCGATGCCCCGGGGAGGGGCAAGATCCAGACAGACGGGTGACAGTCGTCCGACGGCAGTGCGAGTGGCGGTCGGCGCGGCCTCAGCGCTGTTGAAGAGGTGCGGTCCCGTCCCTGTTCGTGGGCGCGTTCAACGGGGCGATAGCCCTGGGCGCCTTCGCGGGCGGCCGCGCGACGGACGGCTCCTGCACCCGGTCGGTGCTGTGGCTGGGCGGCACGCCGGCGCTGGGCGCCCTCCTGGTGACGCTGCTCGGACGGGTGCCGTCGGGGGACGGTGGCGGGTCCGAGGCGTGACAATGGGACGCTGCTCACGGGGACGGCGGCGAGCGCCCGCTGCCCATACCGTTCGACGGCGTTCGAGATCGTGGCACGATGTAGGCCATGACGACCAACCGAAAGGTCCATGCCGCGTAGACGGCCAGGACACCTCCGCGCCGCCCTTCCCCTGCGGCACCGGACACGGGATGCGAGACCGGTCATCAACGGCCTCTCCCGGCACGCCCTGTCCGAGATCATCCGCCTGGAGCGCACGCGGAACTACCTGGAGCCGGGGGACATCTCCACGGCCGTACGTCTGTGGAAGGACTACGTCGGCCGCCCCGAGCGGCAACTGTGGCATGACTACGAGTGGGGCGACACACACTGGTACTGCTGCGGCAACCCCCTGGAAGCCCGCGCCCTCCTCGACACCGTGACGCAGGCCTTGTCGCCTCGAAGCGCCCGGGAACTCAAGGCCGTCGTAAGGAGATACGACGCCGTTTGGCACAGGCCCGCTGCGCCATGAAGGCGTCCGCCCCCCACCCTGAGACCTCATCCGCCACACCCCTTCCCGGCATCGGCGATTCGGCCACCCTCCGCCGCCCGACGAGGGCCCCAGCGCCGCGCCCCCACCCTCGCGCCCTTGCCGGGACTGGGATCGCACTCGTCCGGAATCGAGCGCGTTCGATTCCCGTGTCGCGTCGTTATGCCCTGCACGCCGAGCCATCCAGGTGCGGCCAGGCCCCCGAGGAGGGATGCAGGTGACCGTGACCGACACCTCGACCGAAAGCGCTGGGACACCTCCCCCACCGCCCCCGGCCACCATCGCCTTCGAGGGCAAGTTCGGCAAGAACCCGCTGGCGGGCGCCAGTTTCACGGCCATGTGCCGGCGTCTGCCCGCGGTGCTCGCGCACACGGCGCGGATGGCATGGGCCGTCGACAGGGCCGGCGTGGCACTGCTGCTCGTCTGCCAGTTGCTGACCGGGGTCGCGGCCGCCGTCGTGCTGGCGTCCACCGCACGGGCGATGACCCACATCCTCGGCACCGGCACCGTGTCCGAACGCCTGCACGCCGCGCTGCCCGCGCTGGTCGTCGTGACGGCGGCCGCGGCCGTCGCCCGAATCAGCGGCGCCGTGTCCTCGTACGCCGACGGCCGGATCACCCCGCGGCTGACGACCGAGGCGGACATCGCCCTCGTGTCGGCCGTGTGCCGGGTGGAGTCGAGCGCGTACGGCGAGGACGGGTTCGCCGACCGGCAGGAGGCCGCCGAGATCGGCGTCACCCGCACCCGGCTGATGGTGCAGGACGCCCAGCGGTTCATGTCCGCCCTGATCCGTATGCTCGCCGCGAGCGGCGTCATCACCACCCTGCACCCGCTGATGCTGCCCCTGCTCCTCCTCGCCGTACTCCCGGCCGGCGCCGGAGCCGTACTGTCCGCGCGCGTCGACTACGAGACCCACTACCTCAACCTCGGCGACCGCAACGTCCGCTCCATGATGCGCTGGTGGGCCACCTACTCCGGCTTCGGCGACGAGGTCCGCGCCAACGGCATGACCGGCTACCTCACCTACTGGTACCGCGCCCTGTCCGACCGCATCGACCAGCGCACGCTGACCGCGGCCCCGCGCATGCTCCGCATCAACGTGTCCACGAGCGCCCTCGGCGGGATCTTCCTGCTCTGCACCTGGGCCACCCTCGCCTGGCTGGCCACCACGGGCCGCGTCGCCCTGCCCCTCGCGGCCACCGCGGTGGTCGCCGTCCAGACCACCCTGGCCGCGCTCTCCCAGTTCGTGATCTACGGCGCCGCGATGTTCCACACCTCGCTCTATCTGGCCGACATGCGCGCGTTCCTCGACCTGGCCGGTGAACGCGCCCCCGACCGAGCGAAATCGACCATCCGTGAGCGCGTGGACGAGATCCGCCTCGACGAGGTCGTCTACCACTACCCCGGCAAGGCGGAACCGGCCGTCGCGGGCGTCTCCCTCACCCTCCGCCGCGGCGAGATCCTGGCCGTCGTCGGGGAGAACGGCTCCGGCAAGTCCACCCTGGCCAAACTCGTCACCGGCATCCTCCTCGCCGACAAGGGCCGCGTCCTGTGGGACGACACCGACCTCGCCCGGGCCGACCCCGACGCCGTATGGAAACGCACCGCACTCGTCCCGCAGAGCTTCGCCCGCTGGCCGCTGCGCACCCGCGAGAACATCACGCTCGGCCAGCCGCGCACCCACGACGACAGGGCGGTGTGGGACGTCGTCGACGCCGTGGGCATGCGCGACACCATCGAGAAGCTCCCCCGGCAGCTCGACACCCTCCTCGCCAAGGAACTCTGGGGCGGAGCCGAACTCTCCGGCGGCCAATGGCAACGCCTGGTGTGCGGCCGCGCCCTCTACCGGCAGACCCCCCTCCTCATCCTGGACGAACCGACCTCCCAGATGGACACCCGCGGCGAACACGCCATCTTCCTGGAGATCAAGCGCATCGCGGCCGAGCGCATGACGATCGTCGTCACCCACCAACTCCAGAACACCCGCCTCGCCGACCGCATCGTCGTCATGGACAAGGGCCGCATCATCGAACAGGGCACCTACGACGACCTCACCCACGCCGGCGGCCTGTTCGCGGAACTCGTCGCCCTGGCACAGGACCGATGACGCAACCTGAACAGTTCCAGGTGCCCCAAGTACCCACGCCCGGGAGACAGTCCTGTGTGCCGGACCGGCACACACCCACCGCGACACGAACCAGGAGGCTCCCATGGGCGTTCGAGTGCTGCCCAGACAGATGGCCGTACTCGCGACGGCGTCCGCCGCACTCGCCCACCACCGCCGACTGGGACAACGGCGATCCGAGCGCCGCGTACCAGGACGTCACTACATCGACCGGTCCGGCGTGGCCTACTACTCGTGCGTACCCCCGAACACCACGCACGGCTTCGGCCCCGGCCTCACAGTGACCGGCATCCGCATCGAGACCCAGCCCAACTGCTAGCACGTCGACCTGGGGGAAACATGAAAAGAATCGTCGCACTCACGTCTGCCGGCGTCCTGCTGGCGTCCGGACTCACACTCGCGACAGCGGCGTCGGCCAACGCGGTCACGTGCTACGGCGGAGCCGCGAGCTACACCAAGAAGGCCAACAAGTACATCCAGCCGCCGGATCTGCGCGGCTACTACGTCACCACGAACCGCTGCTCCGACATCAACATCAAGACCAATTCCGCGGTGGACGTGAAGGTATGCATGAGGACCGGTCACATGACGTATGCCTGCCCGGATCGCTACACCCGGACCACAGCGGGCCAGTGGAAAGTGATCGCCTACGACATGAAGGACGGGTTCGCCTTCAACCTGTACTTCAAGAATTCCGCTGAGCACACCGGCAAGCTGGCCTTCTGAGGCTGCGGGCGGGGGACGGCGGACCGCCAGAGGGGACGGCCCGCCGTACCGCGTTCATGTCGTCGGCCGATGCGTCACACCGGGTCGATCACCCAGCGGGACGCCGTTCCGATGGTGGGCTGGAAGACGACCTGGGCGCCGACCGTTCCGTTCGCGTCCAGGTACTTGCCGCTCTGGCTGTGCCGGATGGACTTCTTGCTGCCGGACGTGGTCGTCCACTTCTGGTACGCGCCACCGTTGCACTTGAAGGTGTAGACATCGGCCCCGTTGCCGTCGAGGCAGTGGCCCGACGCCGGGTTCCTGAAGACGCCGCCGGTGATCCGCCACACCTGCTTGGCGCTGCGGTCGCACTTGCCGAGGACGAGGTTGCCCTTGTCTCCCGAGATGTTCACCTGGAGGCAGGAGTTGCTGCTGTTGCCGTTGATCACCTGGTAGTTCACCGGCGCCGCCTGCGCCGAGGTCGCGCCGCCGACCAGCAGCGTCGAACCGAACGCGATCGCCGCCCCCGCGCCGGCGAGTCGGCCGAGGCTTCCCTTGAGCTCCATGACTGATCCCCTCGTTTCTGAATATCGGGATGCGCTACGGCATCCGTGCCGCCGACTACGTTGAGGGGTGGCGCCGCTCGGGTAGGGCAGTCCCGGAGGATCCCGGATCCGCTGGGCTCCTCCGCTGGATGGGCTACATTTCCGGACTGCGAGGTCCGGACGATTCCGGAGAGCGGGACGGGGGAAGCGGCGCACATGAGGGGACCGGGCTCGCCACAGAGCTGGTTCGTCGGCCGGTTGCAGCGATTGCGCACGTCCTCGGGGTCACCCACCCAGGCACAGCTGCTGGCCCACGACGAGACCAAGGTCCTCACCCGGTCGTCCCTTTCGGACCTGCTGGCAGGCAAGTTCGCCAAGCCGCCCCCGTGGGAACGGGTCGCGGCCTATGCCACCGCGTGCGTCCGTGCCGCGCACGCCGGCCGGATCGACCTCTCCTGCGAGGAGGAACTCGCGCGGCTGCGGAGCGACCATGCCACGCTCACCGACCTGTTCGAGACCGCCGTCCGGGAGAACCGCGCCCCGGCCCCGCGTCCGCGCAGCAACTCGCGGCCCGGTCCGGCGACCTACCGGCTGCCACCGCGCAACACCAACTTCACCGGCCGCGACGCCACATTGCGGGAACTGCGCCAGCGCCTCACCTCGGCCGACGACGGCGCCATACAGGTCGTTCACGGGCTGGGTGGCGTCGGCAAGACGCAGCTCGCGGTCGAGTACGCCCATCTCCACCGGTCGGAATACCGGTTCATGGCGTTCGTGGACGCCGAGGATCCCGACCTGGTGGCGTCACAATTCGCGGCGCTCGCCAGGGAGTTGGGGCTGGCCGAGGTCAGCTCCGAACAGGTCGTCCCACTGGTCTACGGCGCCTTGCGGGACCACGGGCCCTGGCTGATCATCTTCGACAACGGGGAGAGACCCGGCCCGCTCGCGAACGCGCTGCCGTCGGGTGACCCGGGGAACGACGGTCACGTCATCGTCACCACCAGGTCGCGCGGCTGGTCGAGCAGAGCCGGCGTCATCGACCTGGAGGTGTTCACCAGACGGGAGGCGGTGGAGCTGCTGGCCCGGCGGGTGCGGGGCATGACCACCGACGCGGCGGACCGGATCGCCGAGCACCTGGGGGACCTGCCGCTGGCGCTGGAGCAGGCGGCCGGGTACATGGACTACAACCAGACCGCGCCCGAGGACTATCTGGCTCTGCTGACGTCGCGACTGGAGGACATGATCGCGCTGGGCGAGCTGGTGGACCGGCCGACGGTGGTGGTCGCGACCCTGTGGCAGCTCAGTGTGCGAAGGCTGCGGACCGAGCGGCCGCAGGCGATGCGGCTGTTGGAGCTGTGCGCCCTGCTCGCACCGGAGCCGATCCCGCTGGACCTGTTCCGCGGCAGCCCGGAGACACTGGTCACGGCCGCGGCCGACCCGGTGGTGTGGGACACGACGGTGGGTGCCCTGGCCGGCCTGGGGCTCGCGCGACGCGAAGCCTCCTCCCTGCTGCTGCACCGGCTGGTGCAGGCCGCCATCCGCGCCGCGATGCCGGACGACGTACGCACCGACGCCCGGGTACGACTGTGCCGGGCGCTGCTCGCGGCCGTACCCCACGACATCCACGGTGACCCGGACGCCCGCTCACGCTGGCAGGAACTGCTCCCGCACGCGCTCGCGGTGACCAAGGCCGAGCCGCCGCCCGCCGAATGCGCCGCGCAGACGGCGACACTGCTGAGGCTGGCCTCGGAGTTCCTTCTCTCGATCGGCGACCACACGGTGGCGTTGCCCCTGTGCGAGCGTGCCCTCGCGATCGACGAGTCGCTCGAACAGCGGGACGCGGAAGTCGCCTTCGACCTGATCATGCTGGCGCAGATCCACCGGGACCGAGGCGCACCGGAGCGAGCCCGTCCGTTGGCGGAACGCGCGCTGACCCTGCACGAGTCCTGCCTGCCCTCGGACAGCCCCGCCATCGCCACGGACCTGGCCACCCTGGCCCGCATCCGACACGTCCTCGGCGATCACGAGGCCGCGGTGCCCCTGGCCGAGCGGGCGCTGCGGATCGACGAGGCGGCGTACGGACCGGACGACCCCTACGTCAGCTTCGACCTGATAGCCCTGGCGAGCGTCCACCTCGACCTGGACGACCACGCGACGGCCGTACCGCTGATCTCCCGGGCCCTGCGCATCCGCGAGGCGAGCTACGCGCCGGACCACCTGTACATCGGATACGCCCTGCTGCTCAAGGCCCGAGCCGTACACGCGCTGAACGACCCGACCGCGGCGAGCCTCGCCCGCAGGGGCGCCCTGATCCTCAACACCCGACTGGGCGGAACCCACCCGAAAACCGAGGCCGCCTTCGCACTGGCCAACCTTCTGCTGAGACGCGACGGCTGATCCTGGCGGCCGGTCCGATCCCGCTTCGTTGGATCAGAGCGGATGTGACGGCTGGGCTGCGGTGCGCGCTGTCCTGTCACATTGAAGCTGTCGGATTCTCACTCGTTCTCCCTCGTAGGAGAGCCCGAGCCCAGCAGTTCCGTAGCCCGCTGCCTGCCAAATGCACTGCGACAGGATGCGCCCTGTCGCCGCTGTCGGGGAGGTACGGGCCCGGTCAAAGCCGGTCGAACCATCACTGTCGATGATGTGAATTACCGCCCGGGTGGGTGAGGCAGCGGCCAATCCTCGTACCGCAGGAGAGGGCGCTCGATACGAAGATCGCCGACCTGTCCGTGATCTTCGAGGGGAACCCCGCTCGTGTGTCTGCCCCGCGCCGTTGGCGCTACAGCCGCCCTTTTGATCGCTCCGGCTGCCGTGCATCCAGCCCCCAGCGACGCAAGGGGACTCTCATGACGATCAGTTCCGCGCGCGATGACCGTGATGCTTGCAAGCCACAGGACGATCGTGCACCGGGGCCGGGCCGATCGGAGGCGGGCATGGGTGCCGGCAGAAGCGGACCGCTGTGCTGGCTGGCCTGTCGCAGTGTCAGGGCTCCGATGCGCACCGTGTGGGCGGCGGTGCTGTGCGCTGTGGCTGTGGTGTGTGTGACGGCGCTTGGCACCACGGCTGCCCTGTCGACGGGGGGATACAACTCCGTGGGAACGGAGTCCGCGCATGCTGATGCGCTGTTGCGGAAGTTCGGTGGGGCTGATCCGGGACTGGTACTGCGGGTCCGGTCGGAGGGGTCGGTCGACTCGGCTCAGGCGCGTTCGGACGGGGCGGCGCTGGCACGGCGGGTTGCTGCTCAACCGGGAGTGGCCGCGGTGGAGTCGTACTGGCCGTCGCGTTCGCCCGCGCTGCGAGCGCGCGATGGACGGTCGGCGCTGATCGGTGTCGCGCTGAAGGGTGATGAGGCGGCGCAGGCGCGTGCCGCGTCACGGCTCGTGCCCCGGGTGACGGGTCGGCAGGGGGTGCTGCGGGTGTCGCCGGGCGGACGGGTCTGGGGTGGGATCCAGGCGGCCGAGCTGGGTGAACGGGACCTGGTGCGGGCGGAATTGGTGATCGCGCCGGTCGTCTTCGGGTGCCTGGTCCTCGCTTTCGGGTCGTTGCTTGCGGCGCTGTTTCCGCTGCTGGTGGGGGCATTGGCGGTGGCGGGGGCGTGGGCGTTCCTGCGCCTGCTGGGTGGTGTGATGGAGGTGTCGGCGATCTCGCTGAACATCGCGACCGCTCTGGGCTTCGGGCTGGCCGTGGACTATGCGTTGCTGGTGGTGACTCGCTTCCGTGAGGAAGGTGCGCGAGGGCTGGCGGTGCCGGATGCCGCGGTTGAGGCGGCCCGGACCGCGGGTCGCAGCGTGCTGGTGTCTGCCGGCGTGGTGGCACTGGCATTCTCCGCGCTGTGGGTGTTCCCGTTCCCGTGGCTGCGGTCGATGGCGGTGGCGGGGGTCGCGGTGGTGCTGTTGGCGGCGACGGCGAGCGTCGTCCTGCTGCCGGCGCTGCTGGCGATGCTGGGTTCCCGGATCGGGCACCGCCGGGCGGCGTCAAGTCCGGCGTGGCGGCGGCTCGCGCGGTGGGTGACCCGGGCGCCGTGGCCGTGGGCGGTCTGCTGCGCGGTGCTGATGGCCGCGCTGGTGTGGCCGTTCGGACAGGCCCAGTGGGGGTTCGCCGACGAGCGTGCGCTCCCCGCCGGTTCACAGGCCCGGGAGTTCACCGAACGCCTCCGCACCGATTTCCCTGCCCAACCCGACCGCGATCTCATCATCGTGCTGGCCCCGGTGCCCGATGGCCGCAGCGTGGACGACTACGCGAGGCGCATCAGTGCGGTGCCCGGCGTCGTCCAGGTCACCGCCCCGACGGGCCGCTACCACGACCGCCATCGCACCGCAGTCGTCCAGGCGGTAGCGGATGGGGCGACGGCAGTGTGGCTGAAGGCATCGA
Organism: Streptomyces lanatus; assembly: GCF_014655715.1. Classification (GTDB taxonomy): domain Bacteria; phylum Actinomycetota; class Actinomycetes; order Streptomycetales; family Streptomycetaceae; genus Streptomyces; species Streptomyces lanatus. The sequence continues at coordinate 234,855 of NZ_BNBM01000002.1, forward strand.
CGGGGCTGGATCCGCAGTCGACGGCGGCCGCACGCCTGGTGGAGCGGGTGCGGGAGCTGCGCGTGCCCGGACCGCACTGGGTGGGGGGTTCGCCCGCCCGGCACGTCGACGCGAAGACGGCTCTGGCCGATGGGGTGCCCTGGGCCGTACTGCTCATGGCGGCCACGACGCTCGCCGCGCTGCTGCTGTACACCAGGTCGGTACTGATTCCGCTGAAGGCCGTCGCGATGGCCGCGCTGAGCCTGACGGCCAGCCTGGGCAGCGTGGTCTACATCTTCCAGGAGGGCCATCTACGGTGGCTGGTAGGCGAGTTCACGACCACGGGCTTCCTGGACATGACGATTCCGCCGTTGCTGTGTGCGATCGCGTTCGCGCTGTCGCTGGACTACGAGGTCTTTCTGCTGGCCCGGGTCAAGGAGCACTACGACGCCGGCGGGGATCACCGCGAGGCGATCATCGAGGGCATCGCCCGCACGGGCCGGCTCATCACCGTGGCCGCCGCGGTCTTCGCCATCAGCATGGCCGGACTGGCGAGTTCCGACATCACGACACTGAAGATGATGGGCGTCGGACTGGGGGTGGCGGTCCTGATCGATGCCACGCTGGTGCGCGGCATCCTGGTGCCGGCCTTCATGCAGCTGACCGGGCGGGCCAACTGGTGGGCCCCGGCGTGGGTCAAACGACCTGCCCCGCGGGGAGCGAACGCCCCGCAGCACGGACAGGACATGGTCGCTGAGAGTTCCGCGGAGGCGTCTGCCGCTCACTGAACTCCGCGGTGCTGCGGTCAGTTGCTGTCGCGGCGGGTGAGCCACTTGGCGAGGAAGACGGCCAGTGCGGCGGTGGCCATCCCCGCGGCAGCGTCGAGGACGTAGTGGTAGCGGCAGTACACCACCGACACGGTGAGCAGCACGGTGGCCGCGATCATCAGCCGCTTCGCCGGGCGCGGTACGGGGGCGGCCCACACCGAGAGCGCCGCCGCCCAGGCGCCGGCGACATGAGAGGAGGGGAAGCAGGTGCCGGGCGGGTCGGCGCTCGCCATCAGTTGTGCCTGGAGGGGCTGGGCCAGGTAGCCCTGCAGGTGCTCAGGCATGAAGGCACCGTGCAGGGCTGCGATCGGGCCGACGAGGGGCAGCAGCATGAAGCCGAGACAGCACAGGTAGATCGCTACACACATCGCGAGGATGTAGCGCTTTGACGCCTCATGCATGCGGGTGGCGATGAAGTAGGCGGGCGGCAGGACGAAGTACAGGTAGTAGGAGCTGTAGCTGAGGCTGAGGAGTTCATTGAGAGGACGGGAGGCCACAGCGCCCAGCAAGACGTTGGGATACGCACCAAGGAGTTGCTGTTCCCACGTCAGCATCACCTCGTCGAGCATGCGGCCGTGCAGAGCCAGGGACTGCGATCCGGCTACGGAAAACAGCAGCGGTCCACAGGCCAGCGGGTAGAGCGTGCGCAGCCACAGCAGGGCCGGTGAGGGAAAGCGAGATTGGGCGATGAAGCAGGCACCGACGAAAGCCGCCACAGCCGCGTACAGGCACACGAGCAGCAGTGCATCTGGCACGTTGTGGCGGCCGAGAACGACCGCCACCGCAGCGCAGGCCAGGTATCCCAGCGTGGCCTTCTCGGCCGGCTCCATCCGTGGGAGCGTGCGGCTGTCCGGCTGGGAGGGCGTGCCGGACGGTCCAGCGGGCCGGGCAAGTGCCGGGGCCGTCCTCCTCATGAGACCGGGGTGCCAGGAGAAGCGCAGCCGGGTTCGCTGCGCCCGGTGTGCGCGGTTCCGAAGATGTAGTCCCAGTAGGGGCAGCTGACACCGAATCCCCTGCTGTCATCCCGGAAATGGTGCTGCATGTGGCGGCGTCGGAGAGCGCGGCCGAGGCGGGTGGTGGGCCGACGGTGGTGCAGATGGTGGTGCAGCGTGTCGTAGACGACGTAGCCGATCGCGAAGCCGGCGGTCGCCGCGCCCCCGCCCTGAGTTCCCAGAACGGCCTGGAAGGCCCAAGCTGCCGCCGCAGCGACAGGCAGGCTGACCACAGGAGGGAACACCAGCCGCCGGGCGTCGTTCGGATGGTCGTGGTGCACGCCGTGAATCATCCAGTGCAGGCGCTGCCCCCAGCGGCCGGGAGGGACGTGGTGGAAAGCGATCCGGTGAAGCCAGTACTCGCTGAGCGTCCACACCATGTAGCCCATAAGGATGAAAGCGCCTGCCCTCCAGCCGACCGCGACGATGCTGCCGACGGCCAGGATCAGTGCAATTGGCCCATAGAGCAGGACGGGTACCGCCGGGTGCGTCCGTGTCAGGCGATCCAGGCGAGCAGACCGGAACATCGCGGGCGAGGCGGACAGCTTCTCTGCACGGTCGAGGGCCATGACATGTCCTTCCGAGTGACTGCGACGCAGGTGGCGAGATCGGCGGAAGCCCCCAACCACCCGTTGTAACTTAACGTATTGGATCAGATACGTTGTGCGCTCATCCTGAAGTAATTGGTGTGACAGGCGGGTTGGCGATGTCAGATGTGAGTGGAGCGGCCGCTACCTGGGCCGCCCTCAACCGGGCCCGGGAAACCGGCGGTTATCCGTTCTTCCGCCGGATCACCGGGCAGCCGGCGCCGGGAGAAGTCCTCGTCGAGGGCATGCGGGCGATCAACGCGGCCTCCGGTGACTATCTGAGCCTGGCGGCGGATCCACGGGTACGCGAGGCGGCGGCGGCTGCGGCGCGCGACCTGGGCGCCTCGTGCTCCGGCTCACCCGTGTTGATCGGCACCTGGTCGGTGCACGCGCAACTGGCGGAGGAACTGGCCGACTTCCTGCACCGGTCGGCGGTGCTGCTGGCCACCACGGGGTTCCAGGCCAATCTTGCCCTGGCCTGCCTCTTCAGCGAGGACCGTGCGGTCATCGCCGACCGGCACATCCATGCCTCTCTCGTCGATGCGTTGCGGCTCGGAGCCGCCAAGAACCGCCGGTTTAGGCACAACACGCCTCGCCACCTGGCGCGGCTGCTGGAGGAAGCGTCGGGACAGGGCCTGTCGCCGGTGGTCCTGACCGAGGGAGCGTTCTCGCTGGGCGGGGAGCTGGCCGTACTACCGGAGATCGCCGATCTCGCCGGACGTCATGGGGGGATGCTTATCGTCGACGGGGCTCACGACATCGGCATCCTGGGACCGTCGGGACGCGGAGCCGGTGAGCACCTCGGCTGCGAGCAGGACATCGACGTACTGTCCGGGACCTTCTCCAAGGCGTTCGGCGCCGGTGGCGGATTCATCGCCGGAAGCACCGAACTCATCGAGCACTGCCGCGCGTTCGGACAGGCCACCATCTACTCGGCGTCCATGCCGCCGCCGACCGCCGCAGCGGCGCTCACCGCGCTGCGAATCATCCGGGACGAGCCCGAACAGCGCGCCGTGCTGGCACGCCTGGCGGACCGTCTGCACGACGGACTGGCCGAGCTGGGATACGCCCGTCCCCACTGGGCCAGCCCTATCGTCACGCTCCCGGCCGGCGACGCCGACCAGTGCCTGCACACATGGCGGGCGATGCTGGAAGCCGGAGTGTTCACTGCGCCGTTCATGCCGCCGGCCGTCCCACCGGGCCAGTCTCTGCTGCGCCTGTCCGTCACCGCCGCCCACAGCGAAGCACACATCGACCACATCCTGGAGGTCGTGGGCCAACTCCTGTCGGCCACCGACACCACTTGCGTGGCAGCGGACCCGATCCCGTGTCCCGCCTGATGCGCGCTCCCCAGACCCCGCAAGGCGCTGCCGACATCGTGATGGTCCGCAGCCGCGCCGACATGGATGACTTCATCAGGCTGCCCTACCAGCTGTACCGGGCGCACCCGCACTGGGTCGCCCCGCTGGAAGTGGAACGGCGCCAGTTCCTCATCCCCCGCCGCAACCCCTACCTGCGCCAGAGCGACGTCGGCTACTTCCTGGCCCGCCGCGGCCGGGCGCCTGTGGGCCGAGTCGCGGCCATCATCGGCCCGGACGGACCAGCCAGCCAACGCCAAGGCTACGTGGGCTTCTTCGAGTGCACCGAAGACCCTGCCGTGGCGCGTGCCCTGTGGGAGCAGGCGGTGGCCTGGCTGCGGGAGCGGGACGTGCAGACCGTGACGGGCCCGATGAACCCGAACATGCACCACGAGTGCGGACTGCTCGTCGACGGCTTCGGCGACGCCCCCCGCATCGGCATGCCCTACAACCCTCCCTACTACGCCGACCTGTTCGTCGCGGGCGGCTTCACCCCGGTCAAGGACCTGCTGTCATGGCGGCTGTCCCCGACCAGCCGCAAGGTCAGGCAGTTGACCGGCTTCGCCGACATGCTGAAACTCAAACACGGCCTGACGGTGCGGCTGGCGGACTGGCGCTGTTTCCGTAGCGAGTCCGATCTCGTGCGGGAGCTGTATCACGCGTGCTGGCAGGACAACTGGGGCTTCGCGCCGGCGACCGACGCGGAGTTCACCTACCTGGCTCGCCAGGTCCGGCTGCTCGCCCCCACGGGCGTCCGCATCGTCGAGCACGAGGGAACACCGGTCGGCTTCAGCATCCTGCTGCCCGATTTCAACCAGGCCCTCGCGCCCGCTCGTGGACGCCTGACCCGCTACGGCTGGCCGGTCGGAGCCTGGCGCGTGTGGCGGGGCCGACGCGCCATCACCCGCGGCCGCCTGATGGCCCTCGGTGTCCCCGAGGACAACCGTGTCAAAGGAGCCGCGCTCGCCCTGCTCAGCGACGCCCTGGACATGGCCCGAAAGCACAGCTGGAACGAGGTCGACGTGTCCTGGGTCCTGGAGGACAACCAGGCCGCCAACAAGCCGCTGGCCGCCGCCGGCGCCACGATCCACAAACGCCACCGCCTGTACGCGCGCTGTGTGCGCCACAGCGAGCCGTGCTCATGCCTCGCCGCCCATGCCCACCCCGCCCTGGAGGCCACCCATGCCGCTTACGTATGACAACGTCGTCTCGATCCTCGCCGAAATCACTGGAATGGACGAGGACGAAATCACCCCGCAGACCACCCTGCTGGACGTAGAAATGGACTCCCTGCTCCTGGCCGAATTCGACGTCATTCTCGCCGAGCGCCACGGAGTCGACCTGGCGGCCGGCCTGGACCTCACGCCCGAGACCACGATCGCCGACTTCGTACATGCAGTGGCCGAGCAGTCCTCCGGCGCTGAGGCTGCTCCGTCCGTCATGGGTGCGCTGTGACCCTCGACATCGCCGTCACTGGAATCGGGCTGATCACACCCGTCGGTGTCGGCGCCGATTCGACGTGGCGGGGTCTGTGTTCAGGGCGGTCCGTCACTACGGCTCAGGATCCGCTCCTGACCGGGCTACCAGTGGACCTCTCCTGCCCCGTCCAGAACTTCGACGCATACGATCACCTCCCGCGACGGACCGTGCGGCGCACCGACGCCTTCATCCACTTCGCGCTCGCCGCCGCTCAAGAAGCCGCCCAGGACGCCGGCCTCACATCCGGCTCCGCCGAACCCACCCGCATCGGCGTCGTCCTCGGCGTCGGCTCCAACAGCCTCATGGGATACGGAGGAGTCTGGGATCGCCTTCAGGCCGGTGAACACCACCTGGTGTCCCCATTCGCTCTGCCACGGAGCGTGCCCAGCATGGCAGCCGGAGAAGTAGCAGCTCACCTCGACTACCGAGGCCCCAGCTTCACCGTGGCCAGCGCCTGTGCCTCAGGCGCTCACGCCATCGGCGTCGCCCGCGACCTCATCCGCTCCGGCACCTGCGACATCGTGCTGGCCGGTGGTGCGGAATCCGGCCGCTCCCCTCTCAGCGCCATCGGCTTCGCCCGTCTGGGTGCCCTGTCCACCCGCCGGCACGATCCGTCCGGGGCCTCCCGCCCCTTCGACCGCGACCGCGACGGCTTCGTCCTGAGTGAAGGCGCGGCAGTGCTGGTCCTCGAACGCGGTGACCACGCTCGCGCCCGCGGTGCAACCCACCACGGCGTCGTCGCCGGGTACGGCGCCTCTGCCGACGCCCACCACCCTGTCAACCCCCACCCCGACGGGCGCGGCCTGCAGCAGGCCATCAGGACAGCCCTGGCCGATGCGGACTTGACGCCCGCCGACATCGATCATGTCAGTGCTCACGCAACCTCCACGCCGGTCGGAGACCTTGCCGAAGCGCGCGCCCTGAGCCACCTCTTCTCATCCACGCCGCCACCGGTCACGGCCCTGAAAAGCCTGCTCGGGCACGCACTGGGTGCGGCGGCAGCCATCCAGGCCGCCTGCGCCCTGCTGACCCTGCGGCACCAGGCCATCCCACCCACAGCCAACCTCGACAACCAAGACGACGCCATCGACCTCGACATCGTCCGCAAAGCCCCCAGAGCCGCGCGCCTGCGCACCGTTCTGAGCCCCGCGTACGGCTTCGGCGGAGCCAACGCCGCACTCATCCTGCGCGGATCCTGACCCGCATCCAGTGTGCACCGAAGCGAAGCAGACACTTATATGGGACCGCCCCGGCCAACGGGGCGGCCCCACAACGTGTTTCAGGCGGCGGTGCCGCCGAGGTAGGTACGGACGATGAACGGCTTCTCCCGCACGAGGTAGAAGACGTAGATCAGTACCTGGAACACGGCCACGCACACCAGCCCGGCCACCGACCGGTAGCACAGCGCCACGCCGTAGCCGTGCAGATTGCCCACCCCGTACATCGGGTTGCGCAGCCAGCGGTAGGGGCCGCGGACCACGAAGCCGTCCGTCGCGTCGGCCCGGCCCAGGAACATGTCGCGGCAGTAGTAGGTGTTCAGGCCGGTCAGCCAGGTCGCCCACAGCTTGGTGCCGAAGCCCACGATGCCCAGCACCACGCCCAGCACCAGCCACAGACCTTCGACGCCCACTTCGGGCAACCGGCCGGGGAAGGCCGCCATCAGCAACCCCTGGCACAAGCCCTGCTGCAGAAACAGCAGCCCCAGCACGAAGTCGAACCTTTCCACAGCCCGCGCCTCACCGACGGCATGGGTGAAGCGGCGGGCAACTGCCGTGTCCAACACAGCGATCAGGCAGCCGTAGTACAGGACCGCGATCATCACGGCGTACCCGACCGCTGCCCAGAGCACCGCCCCGCTGCCCGCGGCAGCGCGGATCTGCTGCTCGGCCGCGAAACCCGCAGCCACCACACATGCCCAGACCAAGGCGCGCAGCACACGGCGTTCGGGCTGATCCAGGCGCAGCCCGGACATACCGATGACCGCGACCGCCAGGTGTCCCAGCCGTTTCCGTGCCGCGTGGAGCGACGGCGCGCTCGCCGGCGCCGGGGCCAGCTCGGTGGTCTCAGCCATGAAGCATCTCCTTGAAAGCCTCTCGCAGTCCGTCCTCGAGGCCCACCCGGGCCCGGAACTCGAAATCCCTGTACGCGCGGTCCGCGCTGGCAGTCCAGGACCCGGCCACCGCCTCGCGCGCCTTGTCCCTGTTGAACACCGGCACGCCGCCCCGCAGCCGTCCGGCCGCCTCACTCACCACACCGGCAGCCCGCACCACGGTCGAGGGCACGGGCAGCACCAGCGGCCTGCCGCGGCCCAGCAGACCACCAGCCGTCCGCACCAGGTCGGCAAGGGTGTACTCCACCCCGTCGGACAACTGATAGACACCGCTGTGGGACTCGCCCGGAGCAGCGGTACGCCCCTGCAGGCCGGCGGCGATCAGTCCGTCGCACAGATCGTCCACGTGCAGCACCGAGTAGACGCGGGCGGCCGGGCCGGGCCGCACTGCCACCCGGGTACGGGCCATCGCGGCGAGGCTCGGCACGAACGCCACGTCGGACGGCCCGTACACGATCGGGGGGCGCACGAAGACGGTCGGCACCTGCCCGGCGAACCGCCGTGCCGCCTGCTCCCCGGCCAGCTTGCTGGCTCCGTACCACGACACCGGCCCGGCCCGGTCCTCCTCACGCCGCGCCCGCCCCGGGGCGGGCGCGGGGCCGGCCGCGGCCAGCGACGAACACACCACGAGCCGCGGCGGCGCATCCGAGGAAGCCAGCACACCCGCCAGCACGCCCGTCGCCACGGTGTTGGCCAGTCGGAACTCGGCACGTGACGCGGCCCGCACCGCGGCCGCCAGATGAATCACCATGTCCGCGCCCGAGACGGCCTCCACGACCCCCGAACCGGTGAGCAGATCGACTACGGCGACGTCGACCGGACAGCCGTCCAGCGCCCGGCGATCGGACTGCGGCCGCACCAGCGCCGTCACCCGGCCACCGCCCTCAGCGATCCGGCGGCACAGCCGCCGACCCACGAACCCCGTGGCCCCCGTGACCACCACGCGTATCCCGCTCACGTCCGGGGACATGAACGGCTGCTCTGCCTCACGAGGGGCGTTGATCGAAGTCGTCACGCCTGCACGCTAGAGGGCATATCCCCCATTCAGCGCAACGAAAGCCGGTCAGGCTCCAATCACCACCCAGCCGAATGCCCCTTCCCTGGGGCCCTGACCTGCGGTAACTCCAGCGCCCCGACGATACGCATTCGGCAGCAGAACCCACCGGCGGACGGACAACATGATCGACGGTTTACCTCTTCAAGGTGATCCCACGCAGCTGCGCTTGTCGCACGGCACGTGATCATGCGCATCCTGGCCGCCCGACATCCGCGAAGCCCCTGAGTTGATTCGCGACCTATTTCTCAACAGGAGTTGGCAACGTGGTCAGCCTTCGGTACAGCAAGGCGACGGCCGTGATCGGCGCATGCGCAGCGATCACCGCAGTACTGTCGGGCATGTTCCCCGCGCCAGGTGCGAGCGCGCACGCACCGTCGTACGACGGTGGAAGCCGGCCCGTATACGCCGTCGCCCACCGCGTGCTCACCGCGGAAGGGGTGGTCAACGCACTGGCGCATGGTGCGAACGCTCTCGAGATGGACGCAACCGCGTGGACCGACGGCGGCTGGTACGCCGATCACGACGGGACCATCACCAGCCGCGGCGACACGATGGAAGTGGTGTTCGACCGGGTCGCAATAGAGCGCGCCCGTGGCGCACGCGTCAACTTCGTGTGGCTGGACATCAAGAACCCTGACTTCTGTGACGGCAGTTCCCCGCAGCGGACGCACTGTTCGGTGGCGGGTCTGCGTGACCTGGCACGCAGGAAACTCGAGAACCAAGGGGTTCGTGTCCTGTACGGCTTCGCCACGTCGAGTGTGGGAGGTGTCGGCTGGAAGGCCGTGGCCGACGGGTTGACGGCCAAGGAGGGCGTTGCCGTCAGCGACAACTACGAGAATGTGCGGACGGCGTTCGACACACTCGGCACCAGCATCCCGCGCAGTCAGCGCGTCATGGACCACGGCTTGTTCGACCCCGGTCTGAAGTTCGCCTCGATCGGTCAGGAGCTCCGTCTCGGGGCCCAGGCACGCGATCGCGGCGCATTCGCCAGCGTCTTCGGGTGGACCATCAGCAGCTCAGAGCATCGCGCAGGGGCCGCACGGCAGGTAGATGCCTATCTCGGCACCCGCGGCTCGGGCGCGGACGGTTTGATCTACGGGCATACGGCCAGTTGCTATCCCGACGGTGTGCGTGGCCCGGAGGGCTGCGGGAAGGACGACTCTGCCGCCGAGAAGGCCCTGCGCTACATCACCGCCTGGGTTCAGGCCCACAGCACTACCCACCATCTCGCCACCAACGGCGACATTCCCTTCGGAGAGTGACCGCTTTTCCCGTGGCGGTCGGCTGAGGTACGTCCCCGCATCAACAGAGCGATTCCGCCGCCGACCAGCAACCCGATGATGGCCACCGTTGCCGCCAACGACCAGTGCAAACAGGCCCGAGAAGCGACAACTCCCGGCCATGTCACGCACCATGGCCTTGCCGCCGCCGGGTCCTACGACCACCAGTCGAGAACTGAGCCGACCCTGCCAGCGCCTCAGCAACCTCTGATGGACGCCTTCGGGTGTGCGGCGTCAGCGGGAGTGGCCGAGTTGGGTGAGGGCCAGGTCGAGCATGTCGGCGAAGAAGTCGGCTGCGGCGGTGTCGATGCACAGCGGTGGCTTGATCTTGAGGATGTTGAGGTGATCCCCGGTCGGCTGGACGATCACGCCGAGGTCGAGCATGCGGTCGCAGAGTTCGGCGGTCTCTTCTGTGGCGGGTTCCAGGTCGGCGCGGTCCCGGACGAGTTCGAGACCGAGGTAGAGGCCCGAGCCGTGGACGGCGCCGATGATGCCGTAGCGGTCGGCCAGTGCCTCGAGCCGGCGTTTCAGATGGCCGCCGACGCGCGCCGCGTTGCCCTGGAGGTCTTCGTCGCGCAGGGTGTCCAGGACGGTGAGGCCCACGATGCTGGAGACGGGGCTGCCGCCGGTGGAGGAGAAGAAGTAGCCCTGGTCGCGGTACCGGTCCGCGACCGCCCTGGACGTGATGACGGCGCCGAGGGGGTGTCCGTTGCCCATGGCCTTGGCGACACAGACGATGTCGGGGACCACCTGCTGCTGCTCGAAGCCCCAGAACCAGTGTCCCAGGCGGCCGTATCCGACCTGGACCTCGTCGGCGACGGCCAGGCCGTCGTGACGCCGTACCGCCTCGTACACCTGGGCGAGATAGCCGTCGGGAAGGGCGACTCCTCCGGCGTTGCCGTAGAAGGTCTCGCCGATGAACGCTCCCGCCGGGCGGCCGGCAGCAGCCAGTTCGTCGATCACCGCGACGGCCTCGGGTGCGTAGCGCACGGCCTCCGGCCCGCGGTGGCGGCCGCGGTAGGAGTTGGGCGAGTCCACGGTGTGCACCCAGCTCGGGCGGGTGGCCAGGGCGTTCGGGTTGTCCTGGAGCGAGGTGGAGACCGCGTCGGAGGCGTACGTCCAGCCGTGGTACGCCTCGCGCAGCGCGACGACGTCGGGCCGGCCGGAGGCCCCGATGGCCAGGCGCAGGCCCAGGTCCACCGCTTCCGAACCGGAGTTGACGAGGAACACCGTGTCCAGAGGGTCGGGGAGGAGGGCGGCGAGGCGCTCGGTGAACTCCACCACGGAGGCGTAGTGGAAGCGCGAGTTGGTGTTGAGCCGCCGCAACTGCCGGGAGACCGCCTGCTCGACGCGGGGGTGGGCGTGACCCAATGGGGTGACGTTGTTGACGATGTCGAGGTACGACCGGCCGTCGGTGGACAGCAGATGGTGGCGCCAACCACGTTCGATGCGCGGGGGGTTGGCGTAGTAGTGCTCCTGCACGGTGGCGAACGCGGCGTCACGCCGGTCGAGCAGGTCCCTTTCGCGCGTACGGCCGGTGTCGGCGGGGAGGCCGAGGAGCGGGGCGGGGTCGGCGGTGAGCGCGAGCCAGCCGGCGGCGTACTCGGGACGGACCAGGTGGGGGACGGCGGGGCCGTCGGCGTCGCGCAGCGCGACGTGGACCGAGGCACCGGAGCCGAGGTGGGTGATGTCCTCGCCCGCCTGCACCGTCGCACCGGTGGTGATCATGGGCTGGACCTCTCGTGGGAATGACAGCGACAGCGTCTGCGCGCCGTAGGTGAGTTCCACGTGGCCCGGCGCCGCGGCGAGGATCTTGCCCGCGGCGGGCGCCTGCACCACGGCATCCCGGCCGAGCCATAGGTCGATTCCGGTGGGGACCGTGTCGGCGGACCCCGCCGACAGCGCCGGTGTCCGAGTGAGTCGCGCATGGGCGTACCGGGTGGCGACGGCGGCCGCTCCGTCCGCGAGCGCGGAGGTCACCAGCCGGGCCTCGGTGCCGGCGTCCGTCCAGGCTCCGTGGTCCATGGAATCGGCTTCGGTGGACAGGTCGAGGAGGGTGATGTCGTCGGCGACGAGGTCCCGCAGGAGAGGGCGCACCGGCGCGTCGGCCCGCGCGGTCCGCGCGGTCCGGGCAGGCAGGTCGGCCATGCCGGTCGCGTCCCTGATGAGGCGGATCATCACGGGCAGGGGCAGCGAGGTGGCCTGTTCGAATATGCGCCATTCGCGGTCGAGCGCGGCCTTGGCGTAGAGGTTGTCCTCGTCGACGGCGGCCTGGTGCCGTCCGCTGGCCACCAGGACGGCGGCGCGCAGGACCACGAGCGGCCACATCGCCTCGGCCTCCTCGGGGGAGAGCGGCCGTACGGCGTGGAAGGCGCGGACGGCCGGCAGCACATGGTGAGGCTCCATCCCGTCGTGGTGAAGCATCGAGGACAGTGACACGGCGAGTTCGCCGACCGCCCAGCTCGTGGTCACGTCACCGAAGTCGATGACCCCGTCCGGCATGGGCGGACGGCTGTCGGGACGGCGGATCAGGTTGTCGTCGGTGAGGTCCAGGTGCACGGCCTGCGACGGCAGCGCGGCGGCGAGCCTCTGGACATGTGCCCAGGCCTCGGCGGTCGCGGTCCGGACGGCGGTGCGCCGGCCGGATTCGTCGATGTGCCCGGCGAGTTTGGCGACGACGCGATCGGCGTGCTGCGGGTCCCACTGGAGCACGCGGTCGAGGCCCGGGTGCCGGAAGTCGCGCAGGGCGGTGCTGACCTTTCCGGCGATCGTGCCCATGCTCGCCACGGCGCCCGGGGACAGGTGCCGTCGTCCCGAGAGTGTTCCGCCGGGCAGGTGGCGCAGCAGGCGCGCGACGGCCGGACCGTTCTCGGTGTCCACCGTGGTGCGCCGCGGGGAGCCGTCAGGGCAGCGCAGGACCGTGGCGATGCGCAGTTCGGGGCAGGCCGAGGCGATCAGGTCGGCTGCCGCGTCCTGGGCTTCGATCTCCACCGTGCCGAAGGCGGGGTTGGCGATCTTCAGAATCGCCGCGGGCGCCCCGTCGTCGGCGTGCAGCAGGAAGTTGGCGTCCTGCTGGCTGCCCAGCGCCTGCGCGCGAGCAGTGATGCCGAGGTGTTCGGCAGCGATGAGCTCAGCCTCGGCCGGCGCCGTGCGGGGTGCGGGAAGGGCGTCCTTGGTGAAGAAGTCGATCGTGCGGTGCTCGTCGAGCAGCATGCAGGGTTCCTCGGCTGGTGCGGGCGAATAGGACTCCGACGCTCGGATGCCTCAGTCGACGTGCCACAAGAAGCGGTGCGTGTGAATCGCGAAGTAGGGGAAGTTCTCCACCGACGCGACACCCTCGACGGGCCGCACGACGTCGTTGATGAAGTCCAGAAGATCCCGGGGCTGAGGGCACACCACCTCCGCGAACAGGTCGAAGCCGCCGGCCGTCAGGACCGTGTACACGACCTGGTCGTGCCGGGACAGTTCATTGGCCACCGCCCGGGGATCGCCGTCGACGCGCAAGCCCAGGAGTGCCATCGCCTGCTGGCCCAGGGTCATCGGGTCGGTCACTCCGACGACCTGGACCGCCTTGGTGTCGATCAGCCGCTGCAGCCGGAGCCTCGCGGCCGAGGGTGACAACCCCACCTTCGGACCCAGATCGGCGTAAGGGATCCGGCCGTCGGCCTGCAGCTCCCGCAGGATGGCCCGGTCGATGTCGTCCATGCGGCACCTCTCCCCTGCGTGAACGGCAGGCATTGCGCTTGTTTCAAGCACAATGACGGATCTGCATGCTCGATTCAAGTACTGATGCGCTCGAATCGAGCGAATGGTGCGGGCGGCCGGGGGTGCCGTGGACGTGGACTCAGGAGTCCGCGAGGAGGCTGCCGTCCAGGAACTCCCGTACGTGGCGCATGACTTGAGCCCGGAAGTGGGAGGTGACGGAGACCGGCATGGTGGCGGTGTTGGTGACCGTCAGCCGGACGGCCGCCCTCGGGCTCGGCGTGCTCGGGACCCGGCAGCAGCGCGCCCGGAGCCCGCTCACCGAGACACCCGCCGATCGGGTCGCTCACGACCGCGAGCCGTCGTCGAAGACCGCCTCGACATGCAACTCGCTGACGATGTCCGCGAGAGCCGATCCGTCACATTGCGCACCGCTCTGATCTTCAGGACGCCTCAGGCGGCCGAGGGAGACCTGTATGCCCATGGAACAGCGCGGAGTGCTGCTGGGCTTCGACCCTCTGTCCGGGAGTGATCGTCTTCGGCCTGCTGCCCCCGTCGTTCGGCACTGGCGGGCCCCACAGCGCCGCACGGCCCGCCGACCGGCATGGGCCGGTCGGCGGGCCGGAAGCCGCACCGCGTCCGGTCGATTCACGCCGTGGCCGGCTCTTCGTCGAGGCGGAACCTCGGGTCGCCCGGGACGGACGCGAGGAGTTGAGCGGTGTACGGGTGGTTCGGCTCGGCGAAGGTGGCTCCGGTCGGGCCGAGCTCGACGAGGTCCCCGTGCAGCAGGACCGCGACCGTGTCGCTGACGTGCCGTACGACGGCCAGGTCGTGCGAGATGAACAGCATCGTCAGCGAGAGTCGGCGGCGTAGATCGGCGAGCAGGTTGAGGATCTCGGCCTGGGTCGTCAGGTCGAGGGCCGAGGTGATCTCGTCGGCGATGACGAACCGGGGACGCGGTGCGAGGGCCCGTGCGATCGCCAGCCGCTGCCGTTGGCCGCCGGAGAACTCGTGCGGGTAGCGGTCCATGGTGTCCGGGTCGAGGCTCACCTGGCTGAGCAGCTCGGCGATCCGGGTCCTGACCGGCTTTACCCTGGCCCGGATCGGATCGAGTGCCTCGGCGAGCGACTGGGCGACGGTGCGCCGCGGGTCGAACGAGGAGTACGGGTCCTGCGGGATCATCTGGACCGTCGCGGCTCCCGCCCGTCCGCGCGAGGTGCGCAGCGGGGCGCCGTCCACGAAGATCCGACCGCTCGACGGCCTGTGGACGCCGACGAGAGCCCGTGCCAGCGTCGTCTTGCCCGACCCGGACTCGCCGACGAGTGCGAGGGTGGTGCCCCGGGGGATGTCGAACGAGACTCCCTTGAGCACCCTGCGGGCCGCGGCGCCGTGGCCGAGCTCGACGGTGAGGTCCGTGACGCGCAGCAGCGTGGTGGCGGTGGCGGACATCAGCGGCTCCCTTCCGCGGCCGGGGGACGGTCCGCGGCTTTGTCGGAAAGGTCGTCCGGCGGCGTCCCGTTCGGCTGCGCCGCCTGCGCGTCGGCCGTCCACCGGACCGCGCTGAGGGTTCCACCGGCCTCGACCGCGGCGGGCGTCGCCGCGAGCAACGCGCGAGTGTAGGGGTGAGTGACCGTCCCCCGGCGCAGGTCACCGCCCGTCGTCCGGTCGACGACCCGGCCACCGTGGAGCACCAGGACGGTGTCACAGAGCACGCCGACCACGCCGATGTCGTGCGAGATGAACAGCATCGCCGTGCCGTGCTCGCGATTGATGCGCCGGAACTGCCGTAGCACCTCCGCCTGGACGGTGACGTCGAGTGCCGTCGTCGGTTCGTCGGCGATGAGGAGCCGTGGATTGGTCGTCATCGCGGAGGCGATCGAGGCGCGCTGGAGCATGCCGCCGCTCAGCTCGTGCGGGTGCTGGCGCAGCCGCCGGTCCGGCTCGGTGACGTGGATGTCGGCCAGGGCGCGGACCATGTCCTGTGCGGCCCGGCGCCGGGGCGTCCCCTGATGGACCCTGGCCACTTCGGTGAGCTGGGTGCCGAGCCTCAGTGCGGGGTTGAACGTGCCGATCGGGTCCTGGTAGACGATGCCGATCTCGGTCGCGAGGCGTCGCTCCGGCGGTGTTCCGAGCAGGTCGAGGTCGCCGAGGGCGAGGCGCGACGCGTTCGCCCGCACGCCCTCGGGGAGCAGGCCCGCGACCGCCATGGCGATGGTGGACTTGCCCGAGCCCGACTCCCCGACGAGGCCGACGATCTGGCCGGCCCCGATGGTGAACGACACGTCGTCGACGAGTGTCCGGTCGCCGGCCCGCACGGTCAGCCCGGCGACGGTCAGCAGGCTGTCCTGCTCCGTGCCGGCGTCCCCCGACGCATGAAGCGTCCGAGGCTTCTGTGCCGGGTCGGCCGGTCCCGCCGCGTCCGCCGTCCCGGCCGGTGCGGGCGCTGTGCCGCGGGTTCGCGGGTCGACGAGCGAGGCCACGCCGTCTCCGAGGAGCATGGCGCCCACACCGGTGACGATGAGCATGATCGACGGGGCGAGGACGACCGACGGCTGGGCGAAGATCGACGGCAGCGCCTCGTTGAGCAACCGGCCCCAGTCGTACTGCGGGTTCTGCACACCGAGGCCGACGAACGACAGACTGCTGATGTCGAGCAGGGACAGGGTGAAGCTCGAACTGAGGAGCACCAGCAGCGGCCCGCTGATGTTCGGCAGGACATGCCGGCCCAGGATGCGCAGGCCGGGGACGCCGAGCAGGCGCGCGGTGAGGACGTAGTCCTTGTCCGCGACGGTCGCGGCGAGATTCGCCGTCAGCCGTGCGAACCCGGGGACGCCGGCGACGGCGATCGCGACGATCGCGGACACCGTGCCCGGTCCGAGCACCGCCGCGATGACGAGGGCGAGCACGAGCGAGGGGAAGGCCACCGCCGAGTCGATGAGCCGCAGACATGTCTCGCGCAGCCACCCGGGGGCCAGGTGGACCAGCGCGCCGATCGCGACGCCGACGACGAACGACGCGGCGGTGGCGGCGGCGGCCATGAGCAGGGTGAGCCGGGTCGCGACGAGGGCCCGGGCGAGGACGTCACGGCCGAAGGCGTCGGTGCCGAGGAGATGCCCGGCGCCGGGCCCCAGGCGGGCGTTGTCGGTGAGGGTCTCGGCCGAACCGCTGAGTAGCGGCGGGGCGATGAGGGCAACGACGAGGAGCAGTCCGAGGATCACGGCGCCGGACAGCAGCGACGGGTTGCGGTGCCATCGGCGCACGGTCGCTTCAGTGGCCACGACGACCTCCCTCGAGCGTGCGGGGGTCGACGATCCCGAGGACTACGTCGACGAGGAGGTTGACGAGCAGGGCGAGCATGCCGACGACGAGAATGATGCCCTGGATCACCGGATAGTCCTTGTAGATGATCGCCTGGACGACCTCGGTGCCGAGCCCGGGGTAGGTGAAGACGTTCTCCAGGATGATCGTCCCGCCGAGCAGGGACGTGAGGACGAGGCCGCTCAGGGTGAGGACACTCGTCACGAGGTTGGGCAGCGCGTGGCGGAGGTGGAGGCGCACGGATCCCAGGCGGTGGCCGCGGGCGGTCCTCATGTAGTCCTGGGCGAGCACCGAGGCCGTCTCCTGCCGGACGACCCGGGCGATCGCGAAGGCCGGGCCGATGCAGAGCGCGGCGATCGGCAGGACCAGCGCGCTCGGTGTCGTTGCGCCGCCGGACGGCAGCAGCCCGAGGCTGATCGAGAACAGGACGATGAGGAGGGTCGCGACGACGTAGACCGGCGCCGACGCGAGGAGCCCGGCGACCGTGCCGAAGCCGACGCCGAGCCGGCGGCGGCGTCCGTCACGGGTGAGGACACCGACGGTCATGCCCAGCGGGACGGCGATGACCAGGGAGAGCAGGACGGCCGGGATGACGAGCTGGACGGTGTACGGCAACCGGGTCGCGACGATGTCCGCGACCGGGGTGTCGAACCGGAACGAGGTGCCGAGCCGTCCTGACGCGATGTCGCCGAGGTAGTGGACGAACCGCGTCGTGATCGGCTCGTCGAGGCCCAGTCGTTCGCGTATCGCCGCGAGCGTGGCCGGGGACGAGTTGGTGCCGGCGATCGCGCGGGCCGGGTCCCCGGGCAGCAGGGGCACGATGAGGAACGTCACGAGGACGAGCAGCAGCATGGACATCAGCAGCCCGCCCGCCCGGCGGACGGCGAACCCGGCCCAGCCTCCGCCCAGCCGCAGCCGGGGAGCGCGCCGGACGGCTGCGGCCTGCAGCGGCCCGGTCGGGACCGCGGACCCGGCGCTCACAGCGCCGCCGCCGTGAGCGCCGCGTCGTCCGGGTGCCGCTCGTACCAGCGGAACCGCGGTTCGAGCTGGGCCGAGAGCCGCAGCAGCGTCGCCTCGTCGTAGGGCGCGCCGACGAGTTGCGCACCGACCGGCAGGCCGTCCGGGGTCGTATGGACGGGCAGCGAGATGGCGGGCAGCCCGGCGATGTTGGCGAACGCGGTGAACGAGACCATCCGGGTCTCGGTGTGCCGCGGGCCGTCCGGGGCGGAGTTCGCCTCGTCGTACACGGGGCCGACCGGTGGCGCCACGACCGCCGTCGTCGGGGTGAGGAGAACGTCGAAGTCCCGGCCCCACTGGGCGACCACGTCACGTGACTCGGCCTGCAGACGCGCCGCCGTCCGGGCGTAGTCGCCCGCGGTGACCTCGAGGGCGGTCTCCCGGCGGCGCCGGATGTAGGGGTCCACCGCGTCGGGATCGTCGACCTCGATGGCGTAGGTGGAGGCACTGATGATCGTCCAGGTGAAGCCCATGATCGCCTCGTACGAGAACATCTTCGGACGGGCCTCGACGACCTCGTGCCCCAGGTCGCGCAGTGCCTGCGCGGCCGTCAGCGCCGCCGTGCGGCACTCCTCGTCGACCGGCAGCCCGGTCGGCGCGTCGAGGAGCAGGCCGATCCGCAGCCGTCCGGGATCGGCACTGGCCTCCTCGATGTACGGGCGGCTCGGTTCGGGCGCGCTATACCAGGCGAGCCGGTCGGCACGGCCCATGACGTCGAGCATGAGGGCCGCGTCGCGCACGGTGCGGGTGATCGCGCCTTCGGTAGTCGAGTGTTCCCAGCCCCGGACGAACGCGGGCACGCGTCCCCGGCTCGGCTTGAGGCCCACGAGGCCGGTGACGGACGCCGGGACCCGGATCGATCCGCCGCCGTCGGAGGCGTGCGCCACCGGGGCGAGCCCGGCCGCGACGGCCGCCGACGCGCCGCCGCTCGACCCGCCGGAGGTGTGCGCCGGGTTCCACGGGTTGCGTGTCTTGCCGTGCCGGGCGTTCTCGGAGACGGTCAGAGCGCCGAACTCCGGCGAGTTCGTCCGGCCGAGGGGGATCGCGCCGGCGTCGAGGAGGAGCTGGACGTCGGGATCCGTGACCGTCCGCGGGGTGTCCCGGATCGCCAGTGAGGACATCGTGTTGGGTTGTCCCGCGACGGAGTTGAGGTCCTTGATGGGGACGGGGACGCCGTGCAGCGGGCCGAGCGGATCGCCGCGCAGCACCGCCTGCTCGGCCCGGACGGCCGCCGCGCGCACGGCGTCGGCGTCGAGCCAGACGACGGCGTTGACGGCGGGGTTGATCCGCTCGATGCGGTCGAGGTAGGTCTCGGCCACCTCCACGGGGCTGACCTCTTTCGTGCGCACGAGGTCGGCGATCTGCTGGGCGGTGCTGAATGGGTCGATCACCAGGGGACTCCTGTCGGAGAGGTGCAAAAGGTCGTCTCAGGTGCGGGGCGCCGGAACCGCGCGGCGAATCTCCGTGCCGGACCGTCGGGCCCGGCCGCGCCGCGTGCGCGCGGCCTGCCGGTCAGCCGGTGATGCGCAGGATGGGGTCGTCGAGCGAACCGCCGAGCATCTGTGCGCTGAATCCCTTGCGCAGCGCGTAGATGAACGGGTCGTTGACCAACGGCACCGCGTCCACCTGCGAGATCAGGGCCTTGGCTGCCTTCTGGTAGGCGGCGCAGCGGGCCCCTTCGGTCGTCGCCTCGGCGCCCTGGGCGAAGGCCTTGTTCAGCACGGGGTTCTTCACCGCGCCGAGGTTGCCGCCGCCTTCGGGGACGGTCGGGCCCACGAAGTGGCTGAGCGGGTTGGCGATGCTGCCGAGGAAGTTGAGGTCGGCGAAGACCGTGAGGTCCCAGGCGTCGGGCTTGCCGAACACGGTCCCGACCCAGGCCCCGACGTCGACGTTGGCGAGGGTGACGTCCGCGCCCGCGGCCCGCAGCGCCTCCTGGATGTACTGGTTTCCGGCGCCGGCCGGCCCGACGACCTGGGGGCCGACGAGGCGGATCTTCTTGCCCTTGAGCACGTCCGCCGCCGCGGCCTTGTCCTTCGGTACGAGGAAGGAGGTGCCGGGATCGTTGCAGGGGATGCCCTTCTGCACGAACATCGTCGACGGCTCACCCGTGTCCTTCGAGACGACCTTGGTGAAGGCGGCGCGGTCGACGGCCTGGGCGACCGCCCGGCGGGTTGCGGCGTCCGCGAAGACCGTGCCGGGTCGTTCGTTGAAGAGCAGGTAGAAGTCGGAGAACCGGCTGATGCTCACGCTGTTGCCGCCCACGCCGTCGAAGCGCGGGATGCCGGAGGCGTCGATCTTGCCGATGTCGAGCTGACCGCTGGTCACTAGGTTGCCGGTCGCCGTCGGGTCGGGCGAGACCAGGTACTCCATCGTCGCGGCGACCTTGCCGGGGATCTTCGTACGCCAGGCCGGCCATGCCTTGTACTCCGGGCGAAGCCTGTAGGAGTACGAGACGCCGGACTGGGACTTCTCGAGAAGGTACGGGCCGGACTGGGAGCCCTTGGCCTTACCGGCGGCGAGGGCCTTGAGGTCCTTCAGTCCCGCCGGGCAGACGATGCCCGTGCTCGCGACCGACAGGCCGGTGACCATATCGCCCCACGGCCTGGCGAGCGTGATCTTCACCGTCTGCGCCGCGTCGTCGGCGGTCACCGTCACCTTGTTGCCGGGGCCGAAGACCGTGGGCAGATCGGGCGCCGCCGTCTTCGGGTCGATGTAACGGTCGAGGGAGCCCTTGACGACCGTCGGCGTGATCGGCGTCCCGTCGGCGCAGGTCGCGCCGGCGCGCAGGGTGAACGTGGCCGAGGTCGGCGTGTTCGTCCACTTGGTGGCGAGCCCGCCGACGAGCCCGCCGTCGTCCTTGCGCACGAGGGTGTCGTAACTGTTCCGGGCGAGCTGGTAGTCCGGCAGGGACAGAGCCTTGGCCGGGTCGAAGCCGGCCGGCACGTCGATCGTCGTCCGGATCTTCGTCGCCGTGGCGGCATCGCCGCCGCCCGGGTCCGCGGACGTCGATCCCGTGGTGGTGCAGCCGGCGAGCACGGCCGTCATGGCGACGGCAGCGGTCACAGGGACCGCGCGGGTACGGGTCTGGCGCATGAGTGCTCCTGGAGAGGGATGTCACGCTCTGCGCAGGTCGCAAGGGTTCGGGCGGGACGAGCGCGAGCAGTTCGGGTGGAGGCGGTGCGCGCGGCGCTCGGTGGACGCCGCTTGGCAGCGAGCCGTGGAGCACTGGGTGTGGAGAGGATGCCGCCAAGTGAACGACGTAGTCAATAGCGTTAACTATCTTTGCGCGCGCCAGCCCTGCCGCCGATTTCGGCCGCGAGAACGCCGCTGGGCGGTGGATGCGAGAGCTGACGCAGGTCAGTCGCGCGGGAGCGTCGCCGCCTCCGCCTCGAGGGCCGCGAGGAGGATGTCCGTCTGCCGGTGGAAGACGTCGGTCATGTCGATGCTGCGCAGGTGCTCCTTCGCCGCCTCGGCGTAGGGGTACGCGTCAGGATCCGCCGGCTGGTATTCCTGCACCCAGTTCACCTCGGCGCCGAACCGCTGGTTGACGAGCCGCCAGGCGTTGTTGCTCGCCATGGCGAGGATGAAGTTCGAGAACGCCTGGTAGTGCAGGACGGCCGCCCGGCCGCGCCAGCCGCCGCGGTGGAACGCTTCCAGGACGGCGTCGACGGCGCGCAACTCGTGCACGCCCCGGGTGACTCTGCCCATGCAGAGCGCGGCGGCACCAGGGTGGTCCAGCGCGGTGTTCCAGGCACGGATCGCCAGGTCCCGCAGCGACTCCGCCCACGACTCGTGCGGCTCGTACCCCTCGAGGGAGATCCTGTCGAGCTCGTCCGCGACGGCGATCATGATGTGGTCGCGGCTCGCGAAATGCCGGTAGACCGCGGTCGCGGAGGAGGACAGTTCCTTGCCGAGTCGCTGGAAGGTCAGCGCGTCCGGCCCGTCCTCGTCGAGGATCCGCAGCGCGGTCCCCACGATGAGCCCCTGGGAGAGAGTTCCCCGCTGGAGCCGCTTCGTCGACCGGCCTCCGGCAACTGCCACGCGAACGCCTCCCTCGGACGGACGGCGAGCACACGCTGCCGCAGCCTGCGCCTCCTTACCGGCGACAAGGGACCAGCCTAAGCGAATGGTGTCGAGCGGAGCGTCCTGGGCCCGGTCACCGGGGGCATGCCCGCGACCATCCCTCCGGTCACGGTCCCCACAGTAGAAGGAGGTGTGCCACCAGGCGCCGTGTGATCGAGCGGGTGAAGGGGCGGTAAGCAGTCGTGTCCGCAGTGGTCAGCAGCCGCAGGCGGACCTGCATCTTCGCCGCCACGATCAGCTGAACGCAGGCCCTGCCGCGCCCGCCAGGCACGGCAGGGGACTCGTACCGCCCCACGAGCGCGGCAGGCGACGACCGCGGCGCCGGAGCGGACGAGTGACGGTCGCCGACCACCTCACCGCGCTGGAAGTTCTGCACTCGGCCCGTTCGGCGGCGGACCGCGAATCGTCCAGGATCAACTGACGGCCAAGGGAGAGCACTGCAGCGCGGGTCCCCTCGATCTGCTGGTGGCCGCCGCCGCTGAAGGGGCGGGACTGCCTGGCACCACTTCCGGATCCTCGCGTCCAGCCGGCGCGCAGGTCAAAGCGATCCCAACACACACTGGCGGCCACGGAGTTGAACTCACGAGCAGCGGATTCAGCCCCGCAGCCCAAAACCCTGAATCCGCACGCCAGATGAGACGTTTCCGCAGGTAAGAACGTTTCTGCATGGGAGAGCGCTGGTGGGGCGGGTGGGACTCGAACCCACGGCCGACGGATTATGAGTCCGCTGCTCTAACCGGCTGAGCTACCGCCCCATAGCGGCGTGTCGCGTACAAGTGTGCGCGCCGTCTGCCGCAGCATAGCCGCTCATACGATCTCCTGCTTCGCATGGTCGACTTCGCATGCCCTGAAGGACTCCGCCACGACCTGCACGGTTCCCACCGCAGGTGAACGGACATGAAAAAGGACCCCTGAGGGGTCCTCGTTCAGCATGCTCCCCCGACTGGACTCGAACCAGTAACCTGCCGGTTAACAGCCGGCTGCTCTGCCAATTGAGCTACGGAGGACCGAGCTCCCCCGACTGGACTCGAACCAGTAACCTGCCGGTTAACAGCCGGCTGCTCTGCCAATTGAGCTACGGAGGAATGCCTCGTTGCATCGAACGTACCTACCTGGGTATTCGCCAGGGGGCGTGCGCTCGCTGCGACACATACATTAGCGCAAGCAGGGGGGTGCTCCGCCAATCGGTTCCCCCCACACCAAGGGAAGGGTGGCAGCCATGCGCTACCGGCTCACGTTCGTCCTCGGACTCGCCGTCGGTTACGTCCTCGGCACACGCGCCGGGCGCGAGCGCTACGAGCAGCTGAAGAAGTCCGCGCGCCAGGTCGCGCAGAACCCCGCGGTCCGCAACACCGCCGAGTCGGCGGCACAGCAGGGCCGCCACTTCGCGGGCAAGGCGTACCACACGGTGAGCGAGAAGGTCGGCGACCGGGTCCCGGAGACGGTGGCCCAGCGAGTCCGCAGCCTGCGCGAACGCAGCGCCCACAACGGAGGCGCAGAGGATGACTGGGGCACAAGCAACACATAGCGGTACGTCCTGGATGCCGGTGGCTGCAGTGCCCTCAGGGGCGCGGGGCTGTATCGATATGCGGCTCCGCCGCGGGGCGCGACCAGCCACACACAACCCGCACGCCGAACACGAACCGCACCCCCACGGCGCCCACGGCCACAGCCAGCGCAGCGCTACGGCACAATTTGGGCCATGGGGATAGTCGCCGGGTTGGACAGTTCGCCCGATTTCACTCGCATCGTCGTCTGCGACACGGACTCGGGCGCCGTGCTCAGGCAGGGGTATGCCCCGCACCCGGTGGAATCGCCGGAAGGCACCGCGCGCCCCTCCGACGTCGACCCGCAGGCCTGGCTGCTGTCCCTCGGTGAGGCGGCGGGCGGTGGGCTGCTCGAAGGTGTGCAGGCCATCGGCGTGTCGGCGCAGCAGAACGCCGTCGTCCCGCTCGACCCGCAGGGCAACACCGTGCGCCCGGCGATGGTCGGCGGGGACAAGCGCGCGCAGGTCGCGGCGGCCGATCTGATCGACGCGCTCGGCGGGCGCGAGGCGTGGGCGCAGGCGGTGGGCTGTGTGCCGCAGGCCCCGCAGCCGGTGACCAAGCTGCGCTGGCTGGCCAAGACCGAGCCGGACAACGCCGTGCGCGCCGCCGTTCTGATGCAGGCGCACGACTGGCTGGTGTGGCAGCTGCTCGGGCGGCCCGTGAGAAGGACCACAGATCGCGGTGGCGCCTCCGGGACGGGTTACTGGTCGGCGGCCACCGGCGCCTACCGCACCGATCTCGTCGAGCTGGCCCTCGGCCACCAGGCCATGCTGCCCGAGGTGATCGGGCCGTCCGACGCCGCCGGTACGACCCCGGAGGGGCTGCTGATCTCGGCGGGGACCGGCGAGACCATGGCCGCCGCGTTCGGGCTGGGCATCGGGCTGGGGGACGCGGTCGTCTCGCTCGGCGCGTCCGGTTCCGTCATGGCCGTGCATCCCGAGGCCCTCGTCGACAGCTCGGGGATGATCACCTCCCTGGCCGACGCGACCGGCATGCACCTTCCCGTCGTCACCACCCTCAACGCCGTGCGCACCCTGCGCGGCGCCGCGGAACTCCTCGGTGTGCCGGACCTGGAGGGCCTGTCCGACCTGGCGATGAAGTCGACGCCGGGCGCTCATGGGCTCGTACTGCTGCCTTATCTGGAGGGTGAGCGGACGCCGAGTCTGCCGCACACCGCGGGGACCCTCGCCGGGCTGCGGCGGGAGTCGATGAAGCCGGAGCATCTGGCGCGGGCCGCGTTCGAGGGCATGCTGTGCGGGCTCGCGGACGCGCTCGACGTGCTGCGCGGCCGGGGTGTCGAGGTGCGGCGGGTCTTCCTGCTCGGGGCGGTCGCCGAGCTGTCGGCCGTGCAGGCGGCGGCGCCCGCGCTGTTCGGGACGCAGGTCGTCGTACCGCAGCCCGCGGACTACGCGGCGATCGGCGCCGCCCGGCAGGCCGCCTGGGCGCTCGGTGTGTCGCAGGGGACGCTCGATCCCCGTACGCCGCCGGTGTGGCAGGGCGCCGCGGCGCAGGTCCTGGAGCCCGGCGAGGAGCTGGCGGTGGGGCAGGCGGTGCGCCAGCAGTTCGTGTCGGTGCGGGAGCAGACCCACCCCGGGGCGTTCCGGTCGTAGGGCCGAGGGCGTAGCGGAAGGTAAGACACCGGTAGGAACCGAACCCGGAAGGCCGTACGAGGCCGCGCTGACGGCTTAATCGGTTGAGGTAACACCACCGGAGTGTTCGACGATAGGGGCCAGGGGCAACCAAAAGCGGCCCCGATCGCCGACGACTCCGAGAGAAGCAGCGTGCTCATACGACTTCTGCGGACCCACCTCAGTCCGTACCGAAAACCGATCGCCTGGCTGGTGCTGCTGCAGTTCCTGCAGACCTGCGCCACCCTCTACCTGCCCACGCTGAACGCGGACATCATCGACAAGGGTGTCGTCAACGGCGACACCGGCTACATCCTCACCTACGGCGCCCTGATGATCGGCATCTCGCTGGCGCAGGTCGTGTGCAACATCGGTGCCGTGTACTACGGCGCCCGGACCGCCTCGGCGCTCGGCCGGGACGTACGGGCCGCCGTCTTCGACCGGGTGCAGTCGTTCTCGGCGCGTGAGGTCGGCCACTTCGGCGCGCCCTCGCTGATCACCCGGACGACCAATGACGTCCAGCAGGTGCAGATGCTGGTGCTGATGACGTTCACGCTGATGGTGTCGGCGCCCATCATGTGCGTCGGCGGCATCGTGCTGGCGCTCGGCCTGGATGTGCCGCTGTCCGCGGTGCTGGTGGCCGTGGTGCCGGTGCTCGGCATCAGCGTGTTCCTGATCGTGCGGCGGCTGCGGCCGCTGTTCCGGACCATGCAGGAGCGGCTCGACACGGTGAACCGGGTGCTGCGCGAGCAGATCACCGGCAACCGGGTGATCCGTGCCTTCGTGCGGGACGGCTATGAGCAGGAGCGGTTCGGGAAGGCCAATGGCGGGCTCACCGCGATGGCGATGGGCACCGGCAATCTGCTGGCGCTGATGTTCCCGATCGTCATGACGGTGGTGAACCTGTCGTCCATCGCGGTGGTGTGGTTCGGCGCCCATCGCATCGACAGCGGCGGCATGCAGATCGGTGATCTGACGGCCTTCCTCGCCTATCTCATGCAGATCGTGATGTCCGTGATGATGGCCACCTTCATGTTCATGATGGTGCCGCGCGCGGAGGTGTGCGCCGAGCGCATCCAGGAGGTCCTGGACACCGAGTCGAGTGTCGTGCCTCCGGTGGCGCCGGTGCGGGAGCTGCGGCGGCACGGGCATCTGGAGATCCGGGGCGCGGGCTTCCGCTATCCGGGTGCCGAGGAACCGGTGCTGAGGTCGATCGATCTGGTCGCCCGGCCCGGTGAGGTGACCGCGGTCATCGGCTCGACCGGCAGCGGGAAGTCGACGCTGCTGGGGCTCGTACCCCGGCTGTTCGACGCGACCGACGGGCAGGTGCTGGTGGACGGCGAGGACGTGGCCGCCCTCGAACCGCGGTTGCTGGCGAAGACGGTGAGCCTCGTACCGCAGAAGCCGTACCTCTTCGCCGGGACGGTGGCGACCAATCTGCGCTACGGCAATCCGGACGCGACGGACGACGAGCTGTGGCACGCGCTGGAGGTGGCGCAGGCCAAGGGGTTCGTGGAGCGGCTGGAGAACGGGCTCGACTCCCCGATCGCGCAGGGCGGCACCAATGTCTCCGGCGGTCAGCGGCAGCGGCTCGCGATCGCGCGCACGCTGGTGCAGCGCCCGGAGATCTATCTCTTCGACGACTCCTTCTCCGCCCTCGACTACGCCACCGACGCCGCCCTGCGTGCCGCGCTGGCGCACGAGACCTCGGAGGCGACCGTCGTCATCGTCGCCCAGCGGGTGGCGACCATCCGGGACGCGGACCGGATCGTCGTCCTCGACGAGGGCCGGGTCGTCGGCACGGGCCGGCACCACGAGCTGATGGCGGACAACGAGACATACCGGGAGATCGTGCTCTCCCAGCTGACGGAAGCGGAGGCCGCCTGATGGCCGGGCCCATGGGACGGATGATGGCCGGCGGGGGTCCCGATCAGCGCTCGCTGGACTTCAAGGTGTCGGGCAAACGGCTGATCGGCCAGTTCAAGCCCGAGCGGATCACCATCTATGTGCTGCTGTTCTGTGTGCTGGTGAGCGTCGGGCTTTCGGTCGCCGGGCCGAAGATCCTCGGTGAGGCCACCGACCTGGTCTTCGCGGGCATCGTCGGGCGGCAGTTCGAGCCCGGGATGACCAAGGAGCAGGTCCTCACGGCGATGCGGGAGCGCGGCGACGGCCAGATCGCCGACATGCTGCGCAGCACGGACTTCACACCGGGCGAGGGCATCGACTTCACGGCCGTGGGGAATGTCCTGCTGTTCGCGCTCGGCGTGTTCCTCGTCGCCGGGCTGCTGATGGCGGTGGCGACGCGGCTGGTGAACCGGGCCGTGAACCGCACGATGTACCGGATGCGCGAGGACGTGCAGGGGAAGCTGTCGCGGCTGCCGCTGTCGTACTTCGACAAGAGCCGGCGCGGTGAGGTGCTGTCGCGGGCGACCAACGACATCGACAACATCGGGCAGACGCTCCAGCAGTCGATGGGCCAGCTCATCAACTCGGTGCTGACCATCATCGGTGTGCTGGCGATGATGTTCTGGGTGTCATGGCTGCTCGCGCTGGTCGCGCTGGTGACGGTGCCGCTGTCGTTCGTGGTCGCCACGCGCGTGGGCAAGCGGTCGCAGCCGCACTTCGTGCAGCAGTGGCGTACGACGGGCAAGCTCAACGCCCACGTCGAGGAGATGTACACCGGGCACACCCTGGTGAAGGTGTTCGGACGCCAGGAGGAGTCGGCCGCGCAGTTCGCCGAGCAGAACGAGGCGCTGTACGAGGCCGGGTTCAAGGCGCAGTTCAACAGTGGTGTGATGCAGCCGCTGATGATGTTCGTGTCGAACCTGAACTATGTGCTGGTGGCGGTCGTCGGCGGTCTGCGGGTCGCGTCGGGGACCCTGTCCATCGGTGATGTGCAGGCCTTCATCCAGTACTCCCGCCAGTTCTCGATGCCGCTGACTCAGGTCGCGTCGATGGCGAACCTCGTGCAGTCGGGTGTCGCCTCGGCGGAGCGGGTCTTCGAGCTGCTGGACGCGGAGGAGCAGGAGGCGGACCCGGTGCCGGGGCTGCGGCCGGAGGAGCTGCGCGGGCGGGTGGCGCTGGAGGGCGTGTCCTTCCGGTACGACCCCGAGAAGCCGCTGATCGAGGACCTGTCGCTGACGGTGGAACCGGGGCACACGGTCGCGATCGTGGGGCCGACGGGGGCCGGCAAGACGACTCTCGTGAACCTGCTGATGCGGTTCTACGACGTGTCGGACGGCCGTATCACCCTCGACGGTGTCGACATCTCCCGTATGTCCCGGGACGAGCTGCGGGCCGGGATCGGGATGGTGCTGCAGGACACCTGGCTGTTCGGCGGCACGATCGCGGAGAACATCGCGTACGGGGCGTCCCGCGACGTCAATCGCGGCGAGATCGAGGAGGCGGCGCGCGCCGCCCACGCCGACCGGTTCGTGCGGACGCTGCCCGACGGGTACGACACGGTGATCGACGACGAGGGGTCGGGCGTCAGCGCGGGCGAGAAGCAGCTGATCACGATCGCGCGGGCGTTCCTGTCGGATCCGGTGATCCTGGTGCTGGACGAGGCGACGTCCTCGGTCGACACCCGGACCGAGGTGCTGATCCAGAAGGCGATGGCGAAGCTGGCGCACGGACGTACGTCGTTCGTCATCGCACACCGGTTGTCCACCATCCGGGACGCGGACACGATCCTCGTCATGGAGAACGGCTCGATCGTGGAACAGGGCGCGCACGGGGAGCTGTTGGCGGCGGACGGGGCGTATGCGCGGTTGTACAAGGCGCAGTTCGCCCAGGCGGTGGCGGAGGTCGACTAGGCGTACGGGGCCGCTCATGCGTGTGAGCGGCCCCGAGCTCAGTCCAGGTAACCCCTCAGCTGGTCCGCGAACGCATGGTCCCGCAGCTTGTTGAGGGTCTTGGACTCGATCTGCCTGATCCGCTCCCGTGTCACGCCGAAGATGCGGCCGATCTCCTCCAGCGTGCGCGGGCGGCCGTCGGCCAGGCCGTAGCGCAGTTGGACGACCTTGCGCTCCCGCTCGCCGAGGGTCGACAGGACCGCCTCCAGGTGTTCCCTGAGCAGCAGGAACGCCGCCGACTCCACCGGTGAGGCCGCGTCGCCGTCCTCGATCAGGTCGCCGAGGGCCACATCGTCCTCCTCGCCCACCGGCGCATGCAGCGACACCGGTTCCTGGGCCAGGCGGAGGACCTCGCTGACCCGTTCGGGCAGCAGGTCGAGGTGGGCGGCGACCTCTTCCGGTGTGGGTTCGTAGCCGCGTTCCTGGAGCATGCGGCGCTGGACGCGGACCACGCGGTTGATCAGCTCGACGACATGGACCGGGACCCGGATGGTGCGGGCCTGGTCGGCGAGGGCGCGGGACATGGCCTGGCGGATCCACCAGGTGGCGTAGGTCGAGAACTTGTAGCCGCGGGCGTAGTCGAACTTCTCCACGGCCCGGATCAGGCCCAGGTTTCCTTCCTGGACCAGGTCCAGCATGGTCAGGCCCCGGCCGACGTATCGCTTCGCGACCGACACCACCAACCGCAGGTTCGCCTCGATCAGGCGGCGCTTGGCCATCCGGCCCATGACGACCAGCCGGTCCAGGTCCAGCGCCAGCTGGCTGTCCAGGTCGGGTGTGCTGCTCAGTTTCTCCTCGGCGAACAGGCCGGCCTCGACCCGGCGGGCGAGTTCGACCTCCTCGGCCGCGGTGAGCAGGGGGATTCGGCCGATCTCCCGCAGGTATTGGCGGAAGAGATCGGAGGAGGGACCGCTGGTGTCGGCGCGGCTACGGGCCGGCGGCGGTGTCTCGACCGGCTCGGTGGCGTCCAGCGCCCCGGCCGGGGGTTCGGTCGGCTCGGCCTCGGTTTCGGGCTCCGCCTCCGGATGGTGCGCGACACGGTTCTGCGGCGGTACCGCGACCAGAACGTCGGTCTCCGCTTCCGGCTCCGTGTCGTCCGTACTGTTCTCGATGAGGGTCTGGGTCTGCACGGGGGCGACCTCCAGGATGATCGCTGCCGAGGCGTACGGCAGCGCTGCTTCGAGGGCGGAGTCGGCGGCCTCGCCGCTGTCCGTCCCGTACGCGATGAGCGGAACCGCGGGGGTGTGGGACCCGTGGGGAACGGATCGGCCGCGCTCCGAGGACTCAGGCACCGGAACCCAGTGTGGAGTACGACACATCGCCGCCACGAGGGGCGTGCGGTGACTTTTTGCGTCCGGTCCGTGACCGGCTGCTCAGAGGGCGGCCGCGCCCTGTCCCCGGAGCGCCTGGTCGTACTGCTGCAGCACCCACAGTTCGTTCTGTACGGCGGCCAGTTGGGCGGGGTCGCCGCCCGCGCCGAGTCGGGTCAGCTGGCTCTGGATGTCCACGACGCGGCGGGCCACGGCGCGGCGGCGGACGGTGACGAGCTGTTCGCCGGCGTAGTTCTCGTCGACCGTCCTGCGCATGATCGCCTCGACCGCGAGCTCCGTGACCATCGCGCGGACCTGGTCGTCGGGGGCCGCGTCACGGACCCGGACCAGATACTCCGGCGAGTCCTGGATGCCGTACTCCGCGCCGCCCGCGTCCATGATCGCTTGCCGTACGGCCGCGTAGGGGGCGGCGGTGAACTCGTCGACGCCGTACGCGTCGAACGCCGGGGAGACCAACTCGGGGCGCTGGAGGGCGAGTTTGAGGAGTTCGCGTTCGGTGGCGTACACCGGGTTGCGGAGGGTCAGGGCGGGGCCGGAGGCGCGGGGTGCGGGGGCCGCCTCGTACGGCTGCTGCGAGCCCCGGGACGTCGGCGCCCCTCCCCTGCCGCCACGCTCCCGGGACCAACGCGCCAGCTGGGCCACCCGCTTGACCACGAACTGGGTGTCCAGGATGCCGAGCATGCCGGCGAGCTGGACGGCCACCTCGTGCTGGGCGCCGCTGTTCTTGATGCGGGCGACGATCGGCGCCGCCTCGTCCAGGGCGGCGGCGCGGCCGGCGGGGGTGTCGAGGTCGTAGCGGACGACGATCTGGCGCAGTGCGAACTCGAACAGCGGGGTGCGTGGTTCGACCAGGTCGGAGACCGCGTCGTCGCCCTTCGCCAGGCGCAACTCGCAGGGGTCCATGCCGTCCGGCGCGATCGCGATGTACGTCTCCGCCGCGAACTTCTGGTCGTCCTCGAAGGCGCGCAGGGCCGCTTTCTGGCCGGCCGCGTCGCCGTCGAAGGTGAAGATGACGCGGGCCGAGCCGTTGTCCATCAGCAGTCGGCGCAGGATCTTGATGTGGTCGCCGCCGAAGGCGGTGCCGCAGGTCGCGATGGCGGTGGTGACGCCGGCAAGGTGGCAGGCCATGACGTCGGTGTACCCCTCGACCACGACGGCCCGGCTGACCTTGGCGATGTGCTGTTTGGCGAGGTCGATGCCGTACAGGACCTGGGACTTCTTGTAGATCGCCGTGTCGGGGGTGTTGAGGTACTTCGGCCCGTTGTCCGCCTCGTACAGCTTCCGGGCGCCGAAGCCGACGACATCTCCCGCGATGTCGCGGATCGGCCACATCAGCCGTCCCCGGAACCGGTCGATGGGACCCCTCCTCCCCTCCTGCGACAGCCCGGAGAGGAGGAGTTCCTTGTCGGTGAAGCCCTTGCCGCGGAGGTAGCGGGTGAGGTGGTCCCAGCCCTGGGGGCTGTAGCCGACGCCGAAGTGGACGGCGGCGGCCTGGTCGAAGCCGCGCTCGGCGAGGAAGATCCGGCCGGTGTCGGCCTCGGGGCTGGTGGCGAGCTGCTCGGCGTACCACTCGGCGGCGATCTTGTGGGCCTCGACCAGGCGGATGCGTTCGCCGCGCTGGTGGGAGGGGTTGTACCCGCCCTCCTCGTAGCGCAGTGTGATGCCGGCCTGGGCGGCGAGCCGCTCGACCGCCTCGGAGAACGAGAGGTGGTCGACCTTCATCACAAAGGTGATGGTGTCGCCGCCCTCCTGGCACCCGAAGCAGTGGAAGAGTCCCTTGCTCGGGCTGACCTGGAAGGACGGCGACTTCTCGTCATGGAAGGGGCACAGCCCCTTGAGGTTCCCGCCGCCCGCGCCGCGCAGCTGGAGGTACTCGGACACCACGGCGTCGATCGGGACCGCGTCCCGTACCGCCTTCACGTCGTCGTCGTTGATCCGTCCTGCCACGCGTGAATTCTACGGGGGTCCACTGACACCTACGGGACGAGGTTTTCGAGCGGAATGTGCGGATCCGCAAGGCTGTCGGTGTTCACCTGGGCCTTCGAACGGATCAGCTGCTGGATCGGCTCTGTGACGTCCCACACGTTCACGTTCATCCCGGCAAGCACCCGGCCGTCCTTCACCCAGAACGCGATGAATTCGCGCTTGCCCGCGTCCCCGCGGATCACCACCTCGTCGTACGACCCCGGCGGCGCCCATCCGCTGTACTCCATCCCCAGGTCGTACTGGTCGGAGAAGAAGTAGGGGACGCGGTCGTAGACGACGTCCCGTCCGAGCATCGCCCGTGCCGCCGCCGGGCCGCCGTTGAGGGCGTTGGCCCAGTGCTCCACGCGCAGGCGGGTGTCGAAGAGGGCGTGCGGGAAGGAGGCGACGTCGCCGGCCGCGTAGATGTCGGGGTCGGAGGTGCGCAGCTGTTCGTCCACCACGACGCCCCGGCCGCCCGCGCGGTCGGCGATCTCCAGGCCCGCCGCCTCCGCGAGGCCGATGCGCGGGGCCGCGCCGATCGCCGCGAGGACGTCGTGCGCGGGGTGCTCCTCGCCGTCGTCGGTGCGGGCGGCCAGCACCATGCCGTCCTGGCCGACGATCTCCGTCAGCCGCCGGCCGAAGTGGAACCGTACGCCGTGCTCCCGGTGCAGCTCGCCGAAGAGCCCGCCCAGCTCGGGTCCGAGCACGCCGTGCAGCGGGGTCGGCTCCGGCTCGACGACGGTGACCTCGGCGCCGTACTCCCGGGCCGCCGCCGCGACCTCCAGGCCGATCCAGCCGGCGCCGGCGATCACGATATGGCCGTTGTCCCGGCCGAGCGAGGCCAGGACGCCCTTGAGGCGCTCGGCGTGGGCGAGCCGGCGCAGATGGTGGACGCCGGCCAGGTCGGTGCCCGGGATGTCCAGGCGGCGCGGCTCGGCGCCGGTGGCCAGCAGCAGCTTGTCGTAGTGGACGACGGTGCCGTCCTCGCCGAACCGCACGGTCTTCGCCGTACGGTCGATCGCGTCGACGGTCTGGCCGAGGTGGAGCTCGATGTCGTTGCGGGCGTACCAGGCGGGCTCGTGCACGAAGACGCTGTCGCGCTCCTCCTTGCCGAGGAGGTAGCCCTTGGAGAGGGGCGGGCGCTCGTAGGGGTGGTCGCGTTCGTCGCAGATCAGTATCACCCGCCCGGTGAAGCCCTCCGCGCGGAGCGTCTCGGCCGCCTTCGCGCCGGCGAGTCCTCCTCCGACGATGACGAATGTCTGATCCGCGTCGACCACTTGATGCCTCCTACCGGGGGGTCTGGGGGGTGTCCCCCCAGAAAACACAGCGGGTGCCGCCACATGCGAGCGTCCCGCACGCAGCGTGATGCGGGAAGAGGGGGTGACCCGATCAGGCCACGCAGGGTCACTTTCGAGTGCCCGTACGTCCCACAGGTCTCACCCGTCGCATGGAGAGGAGGCGTCGGCGGCGCGCCTGCCTCCCCCCGGGACAGGCGCTCCCCCCCCACCACGCCAAGGCTCGCGCGGTGGCCGGGAGTTGCCGGGACATTCGCTCAGAACGCAAAGAGGAGAGCGCGTTCCATGAGGACCTCGCCGGTTCCGTGGCTACGGTGGAGGGGTTCGGCAATCGCTTTTGCAGACGCCTCGGGGGACGCATGCTGCGAATCGACTTCACCGCGGAGGACCTGAACCGATTACGGGTCGCCGGGGAACCCGACCCGCTTTGGGAGACCGTACTGTCGCTGATGCGGCTCCAGGACCGCAGCGCGGCGGTGGTCTTCGACCCCTGGCGGCGCGAGGTGCGCACCGCGCTCGCCCGGGCGGGGCTGACCTCGACGGCCGCCGTGCTGATGCTGCTCGCGCGCCGTGCCGCGTACTTCCCCGACTTCCTGACCCCCGGTCAGGGCGTCGCCGATCTGGAGGCCGGGATCGACCTGGTGCTCGGCACACCGAAGACCCGGCTGACGCGGGAGCTGTCGAAGCTGTACCCGAAGACCCCTCCGCGGGGCTTGCGGCGGCTCGGCGAGGGCGATCCGCGGACGCTGGAGCTGCTCGGCGAGGCACTGCGCCGCTATCACGAGGTGGCGGTGGCGCCGTATCTCCCGGCGATCCGCGCGGCGGTGACGGCGGACCGCTCGATCCGGGCGGAGGCGGCGCTGACCGCGGGGCCGCAGGGGCTGCTCGACAGCTATCGCACCATCGCCGACCGGGAGGAGGAGGCGCTGGTCACCGACTACCCCTTCGACCGGGGCCTACGGCTCGACGGGCGCCCCCTGACGATCGTCCCGGCCTTCTTCTGTGTCCGCACCCCGGTGACGCTGGCCGACCCGCACCTCGACCCCGTACTGGTCCATCCCCTCGACCCGGCGCCCGGCTGGCTGGCCCGCTCCCGGCGGGAGGCCGCCGAGCAGCTCCCGGTGGCCCAGCTGATCGGGCCGACCAGGGCGATGGTGCTGGAGGCCCTGGAGCATCCGCGCACCACGACCGAGCTCGCCGAACTGCTGCGGCTCACCCCGCCGACGACCAGCCGGCATGCGACGGTGCTGCGGGAGGCCGGGCTCGTGGAATCGCGGCGGCATGGGAACCGGGTGTTCCATCTGCGGACGCGGCTGGGCGATGCCCTGCTCAACGGGACCCTTTAGCGCTTCATACGGCTGTGCAGGGCGCGGGCCGAGGCATCCGTCAGGGAGGCGATCTGGTCGACGATCACGCGCTTGCGGGCACGGTCGTCGTCGGCCGCGTCGAACAGGGCCCGGAACTGCGGATCCAGCCCCTCGGGCGCCCGCGCGGTCAGCGCCTCGGCCAGTTCGGCGACCACGATCCGCTGGTCGGCGCGCAGCCGCTCCTGCTCGGCACGCTGCATGACGTACCGGTCGGCGACGGCCTTGAGGACCGCGCACTCAAGGCGGGTCTCGTGCGGTACGACGAGTTCGGCGCCGTAGCGGGTGAGCCGGCCGTCGCCGTACGCGGCGCGGGTCGCGCTCTCGGCGGCCAGGCAGAACCGGCCGATGAGCTGGCTGGTGGCGTCCTTGAGGCGGGCCTGCGCGACGGCGGAACCGTCATAGCCGTGCGGCCACCACGGTTCTTCCTGGAGGCGGTCGAGGGCGGCGGCGAGCTCGGCGGGGTCGGTGTCCTCGGGGACGTACCGTCCGATGGCCACCGCGAAGACCTCGCGGCGTTCGGGCTCGGCGTGCAGGAGGTTGGGGTCGATGTGGCCGGCGTGCAGGCCGTCCTCGACGTCGTGCACCGAGTACGCCACGTCGTCGGACCAGTCCATCACCTGGGCCTCGAAGGTGGTACGGCTGCCGGGGGCGTCCTTGCGGACCCAGTCGAAGACCGGCCGGTCGTCGTCGTAGACGCCGAACTTGGGGGACTTCGGGTCGGTGGGGTGGGCGCCTCGGGGCCAGGGGTACTTGGTGGCGGCGTCGAGGGTGGCGCGGGTGAGGTTGAGGCCGACGGAGCCCTCCGGGGTGAAGCGCTTGGGCTCGATGCGGGTGAGGAGTCTGAGGGACTGGGCGTTGCCCTCGAAGCCTCCGCAGTCCTCCGCGAATTCGTTGAGCGCGACTTCGCCGTTGTGGCCGAACGGGGGGTGGCCGAGGTCGTGGGCCAGGCAGGCGGCTTCTACGAGGTCGGGGTCGCAGCCGAGGGCTGCGCCCAGCTCTCGGCCGACCTGAGCGCACTCCAGGGAGTGGGTCAGGCGGGTGCGGGGGCTCGGGTCCCACGCGTTGCTGTGGGTTCCTGGGGTGACGACCTGGGTTTTGCCGGCGAGCCTTCTCAGGGCGGCGGAATGGAGGATTCGGGCTCGGTCTCGTTGGAAGGCGGTTCGGCCGGGGCGCTTGTCGGGTTCGGGGGCCCATCGTTCGAGGGATGGCAGGTCGTACGGCATGACTCGACAGTACGGGCAGGGGGTGACAAACGGAGTGCGGCTTTGCGTCTGCCGGGTGATGTTGTGTGCCGGGTGCGGGTTGTGTGTGGCTGGTCGCGCCCACGCGGCGGAGCCGCAAATCGATACAGCCCCGCGCCCTTGAAGTTGGTCACCTCCCCCGGCGCTTTTAAGCCGACGCCAGCTCCGGTGCTGCCGTGACCGGCGTCCTCAGCATCTGGTCGTAGCGATGGAGCAGCAGTCTCGCCATCGCCGGATGCGTGCCCAGCGGTGCCGATGCCAGCCACGGTGCCGCCTCCGCGCACTCCCTCGCGAAGCGGCCCGGCGCTGTGAAGTAGGAGGCGATCGCCACCCTCGTACGGCCCCTTGCCGCCAGGTCGGCCAGCGCGTCCTCGACCGTCGGGGTCGCCGTCGTCGCGTAGGCCGGGATCACCGGGACGCCGAGGCGGTTGGCGAGGAGGTGGGCCGTGTGGGAGGTGTCGACCTTCGACTCGGGGTCGCGGGAGCCTGCCGCCGCCAGGATCACCGCGCTCTCGCGGCGTGTCGGTTCGTCCATGCGGGTGCGCCAGCCCGCCTCCACGAGGCGGGAGTAGAGGGCCTCCACCAGCAGGGGGTGCGGGCCGAGGGCGCCGGCCACGCGTGCGCGTACCTGTGACTCGGCGGCCATCTCGGGGATGTCGCGCTTGATGTGGTAGCCGCGGCTGAGGAGGAGCGGGACGAGGATCGCCTCGCGGTCGCCCAGGGCGGTGAGGGTGTCGGGGAGCAGGGGCTCGTTGAGCTCGATGTGGCCCAGGTGGACGGGGAGACCGGGGCGCAGGGCGCGGACCTTGTCGAGGAGTGCGCTCACGGTGCTCAGGGCGCGCGGGTCGCGGCTGCCGTGGGCGACGACGACGAGCGCGGGGGGCTCGGGGCGTCGTCGGCCGTCGAGCCCTATGAGGCCGAGGCGGCCGGCGAGCTGGCTGCTGATCCGGTTCATGAGGTGCGCCGTACTGTCGAGGTGGGCGGTCGTGGACTCGTCGTGAAGCAGGTTCGACGCCGTCATGAACCGATGGTGGCGGCGGGACGTTGCCTTTCCGTTTCGCGGGAATGACGGGTTCTTACACCGGGTTCACGATGCGAGGGGCGGGCGGTGTGAGGTGGTGTGACCAGCGGGTTCGCGGGATGCGAGTGAAGCTGATCACGTCGGGCGGGTGAACCGTGGAGGGCTGTGGGACGTCCCTGAGTGTCGAGGGCGGGGCGTCAGCCGCCCCGGGGAGGGACCGTCCGATGCGACTGCCGAAGCCGCGCCGACCGAGACTGCCACGCACGCGTGCCGGGCAGCGACGGCTGGTGCAGGCCGTGATGGCCGGATGCGTGCTGGCGCTGCTTCCGGCCACCTGGATGTACGTCGTCACCGGTGACCGGCTGCGGACGACCGCGGACGTGCCGCGCACCGACGTCGCCGTCGTCTTCGGCGCCGGACTGTGGGCCGGTGAGCCGTCGCCGTATCTCGCCCACCGGCTCGACGCGGCGGCCGAGCTGTACCGCGCGGGGCGGATCAAGGTGGTCCTGGTGACCGGCGACAACAGCCGCGCGGACTACGACGAGCCGGACGCGATGCGCGCCTATCTGACCAGGCATGGGGTGCCCGACGCGCAGATCGTCAGCGACTACGCCGGCTTCGACACCTGGGACTCCTGTGTCCGGGCCAAGAAGATCTTCGGCGTCGACGAGGCGGTGCTGATCAGCCAGGGCTTCCACATCCGGCGGGCGGTCGCGCTCTGCGAGGAGGCGGGGGTCGCGTCGTACGGTGTCGGGGTCCAGGCCAAGCACGACGCGACCTGGTACTACGGCGGGACCCGCGAGATCCTCGCGGCCGGCAAGGCGGCCCTGGACGCGGTCTTCGAGCCGGATCCCCATTTCCTCGGGCCGAGGGAGCCGGGGGTGGCGAACGCGTTGGCGGCGGGGCGATGAGGGCGGCGCCCGGCAGGAGGGCGGACGCTCTCGCCCGCCGGTTTTGACGCGCGCACGCCAGCCGACCGCGTGAATACCCCCAGCGGAAGCTATCCGTAGTCGCGACGGTGCCTGCGCTCCCGCCCTTTCCCGTGCGGCCTCACCGTGGCCGGCCGGTGGCGGGGAGGTCACCGTCCCGGCCGTGTAACAGGGGGCCGTCGCGGGCGTAACACGCCGGAAGCACGCTGAACGGTATGCCGAACTCCGTGACGCCCACGCACTGCCCGTACTGCGCCCTGCAGTGCGGAATGAACCTCACGCCCCAGCGGGACGGGGGTGTCACGGTGGTCGAGCGCCCGGACTTCCCGGTGAACCGGGGAGCGCTGTGCGGCAAGGGCCGTACGGCTCCCGCGGTGCTGGCGTCGGGCGTCCGCCTCACCTCGCCGCTGGTGCGGTCGGGCGGCACGCTCGTCCCGGCGACCTGGGAGGAGGCGCTGGACCGGATCGCCGAGGGCCTCGCACGCACGCGTACGGAACATGGCCCGGACGCGTGCGGGGTCTTCGGCGGGGGCGGCCTGACGAACGAGAAGGCGTACAGCCTCGGCAAGTTCGCTCGGGTGGTGCTGGGCACCTCCCAGATCGACTACAACGGCCGTTTCTGCATGTCGTCGGCGGCCGCGGCCGGCATGAAGGCGTTCGGCCTGGACCGGGGGCTGCCGTTCCCGCTGGAGGACATCCCGAGGACGGGCTGCGTCATCCTCGTCGGCTCGAACCTGGCGGAGACCATGCCGCCGTCACTGCGCTTCTTCAACGAGTTGAAGGAGAACGGCGGCACCCTCGTCGTCATCGACCCGCGCCGAACCAAGACCGCCGAACAGGCCGACCTGCACCTCGCGCCCCGGCCGGGGACAGACCTCGCCCTCGCCCTGGGGCTGCTGCACCTGGTCGTCGCCGAGGGGCGGGTGGACGAGGAGTACGTCGCTGAGCGCACGGCCGGCTGGGAGGACGCGCGGGCCGCCGCGATGGCGCACTGGCCGGAGTACGTCGAGCGGATCACCGGCGTGCCCGTGCCGCAACTCCGGGAAGCCGTACGGCTGTTCTGCGAGCCCGAGCACGCGATGGTACTGACCGCGCGCGGGCCCGAGCAGCAGTCCAAGGGCACGGACACCGTGGGCGCCTGGATCAACCTGTGCCTGGCGACGGGGCGGGCGGGCCGGCCGCTGTCCGGATACGGCTGTCTCACCGGGCAGGGCAATGGACAGGGCGGGCGCGAACACGGCCAGAAGGCCGACCAGTTGCCGGGCTACCGCAAGCTCGACGACCCGGCGGCGCGCCGGCATGTCGCCGAGGTGTGGGGCGTGGACCCGGACAGCCTGCCGGGACCGGGGCGCAGCGCCTATGAGCTGTTGGACGCGCTGGGCACGGACATCAAGTCGCTTCTGCTGATGGGCTCCAACCCGGTCGTGTCGGCGCCGCGTGCCGCGCACATCGAGGAGCGGATCAAGTCCCTCGACTTCCTCGCCGTGTGCGACGTGGTGCTGTCGGAGACGGCCGAACTCGCGGACGTCGTACTCCCGGTGACCCAGTGGGCGGAGGAGACCGGCACGACGACCAACCTGGAGGGCCGGGTCCTGCTGCGCCGCCGCGCGATCAGCCCGCCGGAGGGCATCCGCAGCGACCTGGAGGTCATGCACGAACTGGCCGCGCGGCTCGGCGGGGAGAGGGGCCTGGAGAAGGGCTTCCCGACCGACGCCGAGGAGGTCTTCGAGGAGCTGCGGCGGGCGAGTGCGGGCGGGCCGGCGGACTATTCGGGGATCACGTATCGGAGGCTGGCGGAGGAGAACGGGGTGTTCTGGCCGTGTCCCACGGGCGCGGGAACCACGGAGGGCGCGGGGAACACACAGGGCGCGGGGAACACGGAGGTCACCGAGCACCCCGGCACGCCCCGCCTCTTCCTCGACCGCTTCGCCACCCCCGACGGACGGGCGAGGTTCGCCCCCGTCACGCACCGGCCGGCGGCCGAGGAACCCGACGACGAGTACCCGGTCCTGCTGACGACGGGGCGGGTCGTGGCGCAGTACCAGTCCGGCGCCCAGACCCGCCGCGTGGACGAGCTGAACGCCGCCGCGCCGGGCCCGTTCGTCGAGCTGCACCCCCGGCTGGCGGCCCGGCTCGGGGCGGCCGAGGGCGACCCGGTGGCCGTGGTCTCGCGCCGGGGCCGTGCGGTGGCACCGGCCCGCATCACGACCGGCATCCGCCCGGACACGGTCTTCATGCCGTTCCACTGGCCGGGCGAGGGCCGCGCCAACACCCTGACCAACCCGGCCCTGGACCCGACGTCGCGGATGCCGGAGTTCAAGGCGTGCGCGGTGCGGCTGGAGGCCGTGAAGGCGTAGGGGGCACAGGTGCCGTAGGAGCGGGGGCGCTCAGCCGCGCCGTATCGCCCAGTCGCCGCTCTCGATGAGGCTGCCCTTCGCGCGCAGGCGGGCGGCGACGGACGGGGCGGCGACATACACCCACGCCTGTACGGCCGTTCCGTCCGCGTCGCGGAGCACCTTGCGGGCGAGGCGCTCGTAGAGGTTGCGGGGGTCTGCCGG
Source organism: Streptomyces lanatus (assembly GCF_014655715.1). Classification (GTDB taxonomy): domain Bacteria; phylum Actinomycetota; class Actinomycetes; order Streptomycetales; family Streptomycetaceae; genus Streptomyces; species Streptomyces lanatus. Next base: position 275,380 of record NZ_BNBM01000002.1, read on the forward strand.
GGCGTACTCCTCCAGGCGGTCGAGGTCGGCCAGCAGCGCCGCGTACTCCTCGGTGCGGGCGGTGACCAAGTCGCCGTACACCATGCGGTCACCGGCCCCCGCCTCCTCGACGGCGTACGGATAGCCCGGCCCGTCGTACAGCAGCGCCCCTTCCCATCGTGCCGGTTCCTCCGCGAGCGTGCGGCCGCGCAGGAAGGCGTCGTGGTTGGGCTCGCCCGGGCGGAGCGTGCCGTAGACGAAGAACGGGAGTCGGGGAGGGAGGGCCGTCACGGAAACGATTCTCTCCCCTCACACACCTGCACGTATTCACCCTGGCCATGGCATGTGCACGGCCCCTTGAATCTTGGTCATCCTTCTGCGCCGTTCAGTTCAAGGAGACCGATGCGCCGAATACGTTCGCACCTCCGAGGGGCCCGGCTCGCCACGGCGGGCATCGCTGTCACCGCGACCGCTCTGCTGGCCACGACCCTCTCCCCCACCGCCGGCGCGGAGGAGCCGCCGAGCAGGGCCGACGCCGTGGCGAACGCCGCATCGGTCCTCGACGACGTCGCGGGGAGTCTGGGACTGACGGCCGCGCAGGGCACCCGTGTTCGGGACGTGATCGTCGATCCGGACGGCACGCAGCACGTCCGCTACGACCGGACGTATCACCAACTGCCGGTACTGGGCGGGGACTTCGTCCTCCACCTGGCGAAGGACGGCACCTACCGCGGCGCGTCCCGGGCCACCAAGGGCGCGATCGCCCCGAAGAGCGTGACGCCCAAGGTCTCGGCACCCAAGGCGGCCGACCTCGCCGCGGGCGTGCTGCGCGCGCTGAACCTCGGCGAGACGCTGAAGCGGCTCACCGCCAAGCCCCAGCTGGTCGTCGACACCCTGCACGGCGCCCCGAAGCTGGCCTGGCGGACCGATGCCGTCGCCCAGGACGCGCGCGGCAATCCGGTCGCCCGGACGGTGCTGACGGACGCGGGGAGCGGTGCGCAGATCGACGCGTGGGACAGCATCGAGACGGTGTCCGGGGACGGGAAGTCGCTGTACGCGGGGACGGTGCCGCTGCAGACGACGGCGTCGGGTTCGACGTACCAGTTGAAGGACCCGACGCGCGGCGGCACATACACGGGTGACGCGGCGAACAAGACGGACCTGTGCATCCTCACGATCTGCCTCAACCGCGCCCCGGCCACGGTCTTCACGGACTCCGACAACCACTGGGGCACCGGTACGACCGCCGACCGGGCGTCGGCCGCGGTGGACGCGCAGTACGGCACCGACGCGACGTGGGACTACTACAAGAGCGTCCATGGCCGTAACGGCATCGCGGGCGACGGCAAGGGGTCGTACAACCGCGTGCACTACGGCAACGCCTACAACAACGCCTTCTGGGACGACAACTGCTTCTGCATGACATACGGCGACGGCGACGGCACCCAGCTCGGTCCGCTGGTGTCGCTGGATGTCGCCGGGCACGAGATGTCGCACGGGGTGACAGCGAAGACGGCGGCGCTGACGTACTCCGGTGAGTCGGGTGGTCTGAACGAGGCCACGTCCGACATCTTCGGGACGCTGGTGGAGTTCCACGCGGACAACTCCTCGGACCCCGGGGACTATCTGATCGGCGAGAAGGTCGTCCGGGCCGGGCTCGGGCGGGATGCCCTGCGGCGCATGGACAAGCCGTCCAAGGACGGGGTCTCGGTCGACTGCTGGACCACGTCGACCTCACAGCTCGATGTGCACTACTCGTCGGGCATCGGAAACCACTTCGCCTACCTCCTGGCCGAGGGGAGCGGGGCGAAGACGATCAACGGGGTGCGGTACGACTCGCCCACCTGCGACGGTTCTTCGGTGACCGGGATCGGCCGAGACAAGCTGGGCAAGATCTGGTACCGGGCGCTGACGGTCTATATGACGTCCTCCACGAACTACGCGGGCGCGCGGACGGCCACGCTGAACGCGGCGAAGGATCTGTACGGGGCCGGCAGCGCGGAGTACGGCGCGGTGGGGGCTGCTTGGAGTGCGGTCGACGTCGGCTGAGCGGGGCCTGTCAGGAAGGGTCCGGACGCTTGCCATCCGGACCTGAGGACGAGCCGTGACCTTCCACGACGTACTGAACCGCCTCGACCTGTGGCTGGAGGCCAACGCGTCGACCGAACGGCACGTCCTCAATCCGCCCGCCACGGCGCGGCGGATCGGTGAGATCGCCGAGAACCGGTTCGCACTCGATCCGGAACTGCGGCTCTGGCTCTCCCGGCACGACGGGGTGTCCACCTGGGCACGTCCCGGCGGACCGGGAGGGCTGCTCCCCGGCGGGCACTATCCCCTCGACGCCGAGGGCATGCGGCTCGGCCAGCGGGACATGGAGCAGGCGGTGGCCTGGAGCCTGGAGGACGGCGACGCGGACTCCGTCGTCGGCACCACGGCCCATGTCCGGTGGGTCCCACTGGCCAGGACCCTGACCGGAACGGAACTCGTCGTGGACCACCGCGAGGGGCCCACCCGAGGGGCGGTCCTGGAGATCGACCAGGACCTGGAGATCTGGGGCGCCGTCCGCTGGAAGAGCGTGGCGGAGCTGTTCGAGCAGACGGTGACCTCCCTGGAGACCGGGCGCCCGATCGTGACGGCCACGGGACGGGAGATCCGGGCCGAGTACGTCCAGGAGGACGACGGGGTGCGGCAGTTGGTGTGGGGCTGACCGATGCCGGGGTCAGGCGGATCGCAGCAGGGTCGGTCGCCGAGTCGCGAGGAGCGTGGTGAGATCCTGGGGTGACCGCCCGGGTCACCCGTTCACACCCCCGGCGCCCTCCTCGTCGAAATCTCCTCCCGTGTGTGTCCCGGGCACCGCGATGACCTGCTGAAACGGCCCCGCGGCACAGGCTCCGGGCCGCCCTCCCGGCACCCGTTCACCCCGTTCCCGGCGCTCGCTCGACAAGCGCGTCCGGCCCGGTGCCCGTTTCCTCGGAAAGGCAGGGGCACGGCCGAGGCGGCGGCACTTGGGGGTGTCGCGGGTCGTGGGCCCGTTGTGTTCGGAGGAGCTTCGATGCGACGTACCGCCCGAATGCTGACCGGGACCGCGCTGGCCGTCGGCGCTGTGGGGATGGTCGTCGTGCCCGCGTACGGCGCCGAAGGGGGCGGTCTGGAGCTGGGGCCGGCCTCGGTGGTGCCGGGTGGGGAGGTCGGTGTGCACACCGACGTCTGCAAGAACGGCGCCGCCGCGGGCGATGCCAGTGCGGTGGGCGCAGGGGCCTTCACCATGGCGCCGGGCTCGGACGACCGGCGGGCGACGGGGAAGTTCCGGGTGCCGCCGAGTGCGCAGCCGGGGACGTACGAGATCGTCGCGGACTGTGCCGAGGGCGGTCGGCGGGTGACGGGCGACCTGGTGGTCTCGCTGACGTCGACGCCGGGGCAGGTGCATCCGAGAGGAAGTGTGAAGACGGGGGTCGGCGGTGCTTTCGGCCGCGATCCCGTACAGACCGCGGCCGGCGTGACGGCTCTCGCCGTCGCCGCCGCGGGCGGTACCTGGCTCCTGCATCGCCGGGCGAGAGGCGACGGGATCTGACGGACACCCTCCGCTGTCCGTCCGCCGGTACCGCACGTCCCCTCCCCCTCCGGGTCCGACGCCCCTCGCGGCCCGGAGGGGGAACGGGTGGCCGAGGAGAGACCCAGGAGGCTCACGTGCGCAGTCGAAGGAGCGTCGGTGACGCCGCCATAGCCTCCGTCACCCTCCTCGCGCTCTGCTCCGGCACCTGGCTGCTGACCAGCGGCGACGACGGGCATGCCCCGCCGCAGCCCGCCGCCTCGCAGGCCGACGTGTCCGGCGCGCCCCGCACCGGCCCCGGCGCCCCCGCCCTCCCGCCCTCCCCTCCCGACCGCATCCGCATCCCCTCGATACGCGTCGACGCGCCCCTCATGGGCCTGGGCCTGACGAAGGCGGGCAGCCTCGATGTGCCGCCCGCGGGGCGCCGGAACCTCGCCGGGTGGTACGAGGCCGGGACCACGCCGGGCGAGACGGGCACCGCGATCGTCGCCGGGCATGTCGACAACGCCGACGGGCCCGCCGTCTTCTACCGGCTCGGCGCCCTGCGCAGGGGCAGCACGATCGAGGTGGAGCGCCGCGACGGCGGCACCGCCCTGTTCGAGGTCGACGCCGTCGAGGTGTACGACGCGAAGGCCTTCCCCGACGAGAAGGTGTACGGCGCGGCGGCACGGCCCGAGCTGCGGGTGATCACCTGCGGCGGGGGTTACTCACGGACGACCGGGTACCGGGGCAATGTCGTGGTCTTCGCGCATCTGGTCGGCGGCAGCCGCTGACCCCTCTCCGCGCCCGCCCAGCACGTTCTCCCGGCCCCACGCGCCCAGCGGGGCCAGGGCCGTGTTGAGCGCGGCGCCGCGCGGCGTCAGTGAGTACTCCACCCTCGGCGGTATCTCGTCGTACGCCTCCCGGTGGACGATGCCGTCGGCCTCCAGCTCCCGCAGCTGGGCCGCGAGCACCTTCTCGGTCACCCCCGGGAGCTCCCGCCGCAGCTCCCCGAAGCGGTGCGGGCGTTCGTTCAGCGCCCACAGGACGAGCACCTTCCACTTGCCGCCCACCACGTCCATCGCCGCGTCGATCCCGCAGACGTACGCCCCCGGCCGCCGTCCGACCCTCATGCCGCCCCTCCCCTGCCTGGACTCTTTCCCCGTGGTAACCACCCACTCCCAAGTACGTACTTGAGCAGGCAGTCGATCTCCGACGAGCCTAAACGCCATGACTGACAACCCGATCGCCCCGCGCACCCCCGTCTCCCTCCTCGGCACCGGCGCCATGGGCACCGCCCTCGCCCGCGCCTGGCTCGCCGCCGGACACCCCGTCACCGTCTGGAACCGCACCCCCGCCCGTACCGAACGGCTGGCCGCCGAGGGCGCGGCCGTCGCCGCGAGCGCCGCCGACGCGGTGGCCGCGAGCCGGCTGGTCGTCGTGTGTCTGCTGGACGACGCCTCGGTCGGCGAAGCCCTCGAGGACGCCGACCTGTCGGGCCGCGACCTGGTGAACCTCACCACCGGAACGCCCGCCCAGGGCCGCGCCCGTGCCGCCTGGGCCGAGGCGCGCGGCGCCCGTTTCCTGGACGCCGGGATCATGGCCGTACCGCCGATGATCGGGGATGCGAAGTCGGGGGCGTACGTCTTCTACAGCGGCTCGCCCGGCCTCTTCGAGGAGCACGGCGACACCCTCGCCGTCCCGGCCGGCACCCGCTATGTCGGCGCGGACCCGGGGTTCGCCGCGCTGCACGACGTGGCGTTGCTGAGCGCGATGAGCGGCATGTTCGCGGGCGTCCTGCACGCCTTCGCGTTGATCCGCCGGGAGGACATCGCACCGCGGGACTTCGCGCCGCTGCTGGTGTCGTGGCTCGGCGCCATGGCACCCGCCGCGCACAAGGCCGCCGAGCATCTGGAGAGCGGCGACTTCGGCAAGGACGTCGTCTCCAACCTCGCCATGCAGGTCGCGGGCAGCGCGACCCTGCTCGCCACGGCCGAGGAACAGGCGGTGAGCGCGGAGCTGCTGACCCCGTACATGAGCCTCCTGGAGCGGTGGCTGGCGGACGGGCACGGGGACGAGGACACGACCGGCGCGGTCGAACTGCTCGACCTGCGGCGGGAGTAGGGGGCGACATCGAAGGGGGGCGTCGCTGACCTGGCCCGCCTACGCGGCCACCCACTGCTCATACGCCAGCTTCACCACCAGCGCGAACACCACCGTCAGCAGCACGCCCCGGACGAAGCCGCTGCCCTTCTTCAGTGCCGTCCGCGCCCCCAGCGTTCCGCCCGCCAGATTGAACACGGCCATCCCCGCGGCCAGTTGCCACAGGACCGCGCCCTGCCAGGCGAAGGTGGCGAGCGCCCCGGCGTTGGTGCAGCAGTTGACGATCTTCGCGGTCGCGGAGGCGGTGACGAGGTCGAGGTGGAGCACCGCGGTGAGGGCGAGGACCAGGAAGGTGCCGGTGCCGGGGCCGATCAGGCCGTCGTAGAAGCCGATGCCGAGGCCCGCGAGGCCGATCGCGGCGAGGATCCGGCGGCGGGAGGCCGGGCCGGTCGCCGGGGCCGTGCCGAAGGCGGGGCGCAGGATGACGAAGGCGGCGACGCCGAGCAGCACCACCATGATCACGGGTTTGAGCACCTCGGTACTCATTCCGGCCGCGAAGAAGGCGCCGGCGGAGGAACCCGCGAGGGCGGCGAGGCCGATGCGCACGGAGAGGCGTACGTCCACGGGGGCCTTGCGGGCGTAGGTGACCGCGGCGCCCGATGTGCCGACGATCGCGACCGCCTTGTTGGTGCCGAGCACATGGGCGGCCGGTGTGTGCGCGGGGAGGCCCAGCAGCAGGGCGGGAAGCAGCAGCAGGCCCCCGCCGCCGACCACGGCGTCGATCCAGCCGGCCGCGAGGGCCGCGAGGCAGAGGACGACGAGCGTGGTCAGGGATATGTCGGGCATGATCGCGACCCTAGACAGGGGACGCGTGCACCGTCCACGTATATGAGCGGCATCTGAGGTTGGGGAACGCGGGCGGGATCGTGCCGGGTGACGGAAAAGCGATCTTGACCGCCTTTGCTCCGGAACGGACCATCCGAGCATGGATGCGGATACGTATGCGTATACGGATGTGGATTCGGTGGTACGTCGGGACTCCGCGCTCCTGGAGGACGACCTGCGCGCGTTCCTGGACTCTCTCACCCCGGGCACGGGCACGGCGTCCGCGTACGCCACCGCCCTGCACCGCTCCCTCCACACCCCGGTGGCCGACGCCCTCGGCTCCAAGGTGGGCCAGCAGGCACTGCCGCCGACCGCGGGGGCGCCGGGCGGTACGGCACCGCTGCGGCCGTCGATGGTGTACTGGGCGTACCGCAACTACCGGGGATTTCCGGGCGGGCCGAGCGACGGGACCGCCCCTCCCGACCTGGCCGTGGTGCGGCGGGTGGCGGTGGCCGTGCGGGTTCTGCTGAAGGCCGGGGTCGCGCTCGACGACATCCAGGACGGCAGCGACGTCCGCTACGGCGAGCCCGCGCTGCATGCCACCCACGGGGTGCCGGTCGCCCTGAACACCGGCTGCTGGCTGATCATGGAGGCGCTGCGGTATGTCGCGGACCCGGCGGTGGCGGACAGCCTGGTCCGCAGCGTCGGGCACGGCTTCACCGGACAGGCGCTCGATCTGGCGACCCGGTCGGCGGACACCCGCGCCGAGCTGCTGGCCGACTCGGGTGAGGCGCGGGTGCGGTTCTGGGAGTCGATGGCCGAGCGCAAGACGGGCACGTTGTTCCGGATGCCGCTGGACGCGGCCCTCGCGGGGCTGCGGGTGGTCGAGGAGGAGCGGCATGTCCTCGACGACGCGATGCGCCGGCTCGGGCTGGCGAGCCAGCTCTTCAACGACCTCACCGACGTCCTGCCGGAGCTGGGCGGCGCCAACACCCACGAGGACTTCGACGGGCTGAGCAACCGGGTGTTCCTGGAACTCCTCACCTCCGGGCCACCCCCCGCGGACCCCAGCACCCTCACGGGCACCCGCCTGAGGTCATACGTCCTCGACCACCCCATGCTCCGGCCCACCCTGCTCGAACTCGCCGACCAGGCCGCCGAGTTGAAGCGCACCGCCAAGGAGGCCGTGCACGGCGTGTGCCGGTCGGCGCGCAGCGCGGCCTACTTCGATGTGACGATCGACCGCAAGGGGCATCTGATCGACCGGTTGCCGGAAACCGTGCGGCGATGGAGCGGCGGGGTCACGCCCGCGTCCCCTCCAGGTACTTGAGGACGGCCAGGACCCGGCGGTGGCCCGTGTCCGACGGGGGTAGGTCGAGCTTGGTGAAGATGTTGGCGACGTGTTTCTCCACGGCCCGTTCGGAGATGGTGAGGGCGGTCGCGATCGCGTGGTTGGTGCGGCCCTCGGCCATGCGTCCGAGCACCTCGCGCTCGCGGGGTGTCAGCGAGTCCAGGGCGGTGGCCCGGCGGCTCGCGCCGAAGAGCTGGGCGACGACCTCGGGGTCCAGCGCGGTGCCGCCGGCCGCGACCCGCTCCAGCGCGCCGACGAACTCCCCGATGTCGACGACCCGTTCCTTCAGGAGATACCCGAACCCGGCGGGGTCGGTGAGCAGTCGGGCGGCGTGCGCGGTCTCGACGTACTGGGAGAACACCAGAACCCCCAGCCCCGGGTGCTCCTGCCGCAGCCGCAGGGCCGCGCGCACGCCCTCGTCGCTCTGGTCGGGCGGCAGTCTGACGTCGACGACGGCGACGTCGGGGGCGTGTTCGGCGACGGCGGCGAGGAGGGCCTCGGCGTCGGCGACGGCCGCGACGACCTCGACGTCCCTCAGCCGCAGCAGTTGCGCGAGTCCGTCCCGCAGGATGGCGGAGTCCTCGGCGATGACGACGCGCATGCGGCTCCGATCGGCGGTCGGGGAGAGGTCGGGGGCGGTGAGCCGGGCACGGGCGGCTCGACCTCGACCACCGTAGACCCTCGTGCCGTCACGGCAGCTCCACCGTCACCACGGTCGGCCCGCCCTCCGGGCTGTCGCAGACCAAGGTGCCGTCCACCGTACGCACCCGCGCCAGCAACCCCGTGAGCCCGGAGCCCGCCCCGATCACCGCCCCGCCCCGCCCGGCGTCGGCGACCCGCAGGCGCAGCGGCCCGCCGTCGGCGGTGACGGTCACCGTCGCCGAGTCGGCGCCGCTGTGCTTGGTGGCGTTGGCGAGGAGTTCGGCGGCGCAGAAGTAGGCGATGGACTCGACGGCCGGGGTGGGGCGGACGCGGATGTCGGTGGTGACGTGGACGCTGAGAGGGCTGTCGGCGGCGAGGGTGGCGAGGGCCGCGGGCAGGCCCTCGTCGAGTACGGGCGGATGGATGCCCTTGACGAGATGGCGCAGGTCGGCGATGGCCTGGGTGGCGTTGGAGCGGGCGGTGTCGACGGCGGCGAGGACGCGGTCGCGGTCGGCGTCGGCGGTGACCAGTTCGCCGATCACGGTCAGATGCATCGCGAGGCCGACGAGCCGGGCCTGGGTGCCGTCGTGCAGGTCGCGCTCGATCCGGCGCAGGGTGGCGGCGGCGTCCTCGACGGCGTGCGCGCGGGTCTCCTCCAGGGCCCGGATCCGGCGGTCGGCGGCGCTCGGGCCGAGCAGCGCGGCCAGCAGGAGCCGGTGAGGGGTGAGGGCGTGCCGGACGAGGACGGGGGCGACGGCGAGCAGCAGCAGTCCGACCGCGACCGGGATCAGCCAGCGCGGCCAGCTGTCGACCTGGTACCCGAAGAACTCCAGCGAGACCTGCGACACCGAGCCGTCGGCATGGTGGACGGTCCGGTGGTTCAGGTGCTTGAGCAGCGGATGCAGGGTGAGCAGGACGCCGTACACATATCCGGCGACGACGGCGAGGAGCCCGAGCACGGCGGTGAACGGCGTCGCCAGGGCGCAGCCCACGGCCCGCCAGCCGGTCCGCTCCCCCAGCACCGCCCGCCGCCACCCCAGCACCCCGGCGCCCGTCGGCGGCGTCGGCGCCTCGATCTCCACGCCGAGCAGCCCGCGGGCCAGCGCCCGCTGGAGCGCACCCAGCGCGAGCGCACCCCGCACGGTCCCGGCGATCAGCCACAGCCCCAGCGTGGTCACGGACAGCACCCCGCCCACCGCCAGCCCGACCAGGACCAGCACGAAGCCGACGAGGGCGAGGGGGAAGGCGATCACCGCGAAGAGCAGGGCGGCCAGGGCGCGGCGGCCGAAGGTGGCGGCGGCGAGGGAGCGCAGGCGGTTCACGGGGTCAACCTAGGTCAGGGTGGTGCGGGCGAGGCGGAGCTGGAGGGTGGTGAGGCCGCGTACGGCCCATGGCATGAGCAGCAGGAAGCCGAGGCCGCCCACGATCGCGTGGAACGCCCAGGCCCCGCCGTACGTCGGTCCGCCCCAGGCGTCGGAGGCGTCGTCGCCCGCTCGCAGGGGCCAGCCGAGGTTCATGGGGACGATGGACCAGCCGTACAGGGTGACGGCGGCGGTGAGGAGGTTGAGCGGCAGTGCCGCCAGGGCGTGCAGCAGCCCCGCGCGCGGGCCGCCGGTCAGCTCGGCGCCGAGCAGTCCGCGCACCAGCCCCCGCTGCCAGCGCCCGGTCGGCAGGCCCGCCAGAGCCAGTGGGACGCACACCACACCCACCGGAAGCGCGGCCACCGCATACGCGGTGCGCCGCCAGGTCACCGCGGTGAACGGCTCGCGCACCAGCCGCCAGATCCAGATGGCGGCGGCGTCCTGCCGCGCGGGTTCCCGCATCAGGTCCATGCCGCGTCCCCCTGGGTCCGAGCTGCTGAAAGCCGATGCCTACAGCGTCCCGCCCCGCGCGGTCGTATTCGATGGGGCCTGCACGGAAGTCGAGGGTACGGTTCACCCCACCACGCCTCCGGCGCACCCGGCCTCACAGCCCGCTCCCACCGCGCCCGCCGAACCCTCACACCCACGCCCCGGGCTCGCTGAGGGCAGCGTTCCTCGTGGGAAACAGAGGTGATGCGGTCGGGAAACACCGGCACCGCACGCTCCTGGACATGACCTCGAATACGCGTGTGGTGGTGATCGGCGCCGGCCTCGCGGGCGTACGGCTCGCCCGGCGGCTCGGCGAGCTGGGCATGCCCGTGACGCTCGTCGGCGACGAGGAGCACCGCCCGTACAACAGGGTGCTGCTCGCCGAGGTGCTGGCCGGACGGTACAGCCCCGAGGTGATCGCCCTGCCGGCGCCCGCGGAGCTGACCCGCGGCCGGGTCACCGGCATCGACCGCGAGGCGCGAGCCGTACGTCTCGCGGACGGGTCGGAGATCGCATACGACACCCTCGTCCTGGCCACCGGGTCCAACCCGGTGCTGCCGCCGCTGCGCGGTCTGTTCACGCCCGACCACGAGCTGCCGGAGGGCGTCCACGCCTTCCGCACCATGGACGACTGCCTGGGGCTTTCCAAGGCCGTGCGGCCGGGCGTCAAGGCCGTCGTCATCGGCGGCGGGCTCCTCGGGGTCTCCGCGGCCCGTGCCCTGGCGCTGCGCGGTGCGCAGGTCGTGCTCGCCCAGCAGTCCGAGCGACTGATGGAGCGTCAGCTCGATCCGGCCGCCTCGAAACTGGTCCGGCGCCATCTCACCGACCTCGGCGTCGAGGTCCACACCGATCTGCGGGTACGGGACGTGCGCTGCGTCGGCGGCGCGGTCCGCTCGGTGGAGATGGCCGACGGCTACGCCCTCGACGCCGACCTGGTCGTCCTGGCCTGCGGCGTCCACCCGCGCGCCGGCCTCGCCAAGGACGCGGGGCTCGCCGTCCACAAGGGCATCCTCGTCGACGACGAACTCCGTACGTCCGACCCGCACATCCGGGCCGTCGGCGACTGCGCGCAGCACGACGGCACGGTGTACGGGCTGGCCGCGCCCGCGCTCGAACAGGCCGATGTCCTGGCCGAGTCGATCGCCGGCCGCGAAGCCCGCTACACCGGCACCCGCGCGCTGACCCGGCTGACGCTGGCCGGTGAGGGCTTCTTCGACCTCGCCGCGTTCGGCGAGACCGAGGCCCGGCCCGGCGACGACGTCGTCCAGCTCACGGACGCCACCCGCGGCACCTACCGCAAGGTCGTCGTCCGCGACGACCGCCTGGTCGGCGGGGTCCTCGTCGGCGAACTCGGCACCGTCGGCGCGCTCGCCCGCGCCTGGGAGGGAGCAGAGCCGCTCCCCGACGACGGCCCCCTGCTCCACCTGCTCACCAACGATGGAGGCTCCTGATGACCGCCACCCCGGAGGCCACGGAGGCCACCCCCACGATCGTGCTCGTCGGCCACGGCATGGTCGGCCAGCGCTTCCTGGAGGCACTCGCCGAGCGCGGCATGACCGCCACGCACCGTGTGGTCGTGCTGTGCGAGGAGCCGCGTCCGGCGTACGACCGCGTGGCGCTCACCTCGTACTTCTCGGGCAAGACCCCCGAGGACCTCTCCATGACCGACATGGAGTTCATCGACACGCACGGCATCGAGCTGTACGTCGGTGACCCGGCCGTCGCCGTCGACCGCGAGGCCCGCAAGGTCACCGCCCGGTCCGGCGAGGTCTTCGAGTACGACACTCTCGTCCTCGCCACCGGCTCCTACCCCTTCGTGCCGCCGGTCCCGAACAAGGACGCCGCCGGCTGCTTCGTGTACCGCACGATCGAGGACCTGCTCGCGATCGAGGAGTACGCGAAGTCGCGGACGACGGGTGCGGTCGTCGGCGGCGGACTGCTGGGTCTGGAGGCGGCGGGCGCGCTGAAGGGCCTCGGACTGACCTCCCACATCGTGGAGTTCGCGCCCCGGCTGATGCCCGTGCAGGTCGACGACGGCGGCGGCGCGGCGCTGCTGCGCACTATCGAGGACATGGGCCTGACGGTGCACACGGGTGTGGGCACGCAGGAGATCATCATTGATGGCGACGGCGCCGTCACCGGCATGAAGCTGTCCGACGGTTCCGAACTCGCCACCGACATGGTGGTGTTCAGCGCCGGTGTCCGCCCCCGCGACCAGCTGGCCCGCGACTGCGGCCTCACCGTCGGCGAACGCGGCGGCATCACCGTCGACGAGCAGTGCCGTACGGTCGCCGACCCGCGCGTGTTCGCGATCGGCGAGTGCGCGCTGGCCGCGGACGGCCGGGTGTACGGCCTGGTGGCCCCCGGTTACGAGCAGGCGGAGACGGCGGCGGCGACGATCGCGTCCGACGAGGCGTCGTTCCTCGGCGCGGACCTCTCCACCAAGCTGAAGCTGCTCGGCGTGGACGTGGCGTCCTTCGGCGACGCGCACGGCACCGCCGAGGACTGCCTGGACGTGGTGTACTCCGACTCCCGCGCGGGCCTGTACAAGAAGCTGGTCATCGGCCGCGACGGCACCCTGCTCGGCGGCATCCTGGTCGGCGACGCGGAGGCGTACGGCACCCTGAAGGCGTTCACCGGCTCGGTCCCGCCGGTCTCGCCCGAGTCGCTCGTCCTGCCGGCCGGCGCCGGCGCGCCCGCCCAGCTCGGCCCCTCGGCGCTCCCCGACGACGCGATCATCTGCTCCTGCAACAACGTCACCAAGGGCACCATCCGCGGCGCGGTGACGGAGCACTCCTGCACCACCGTGCCCGAGGTGAAGAAGTGCACCAAGGCCGGTACGACGTGCGGCAGTTGCGTCAAGGTCCTCGGCCAGCTGATCACCGCCGAGCTGGAGGCGTCCGGCGTCGAGGTCGACAAGGGCCTGTGCGGCTGCTTCGGGCAGACCCGCGAGGAGCTCTACGAGATCGTCCTCGCCCTGCGCATCAACACCTACCAGGACCTCCTCGACCGCTACGGCCGCGACGGCGCCCGGGGCGGCGACGGCTGCGAGATCTGCAAGCCGGCCATCGGCTCGATCATCGCGTCCCTGGCCCCGACGATCGGCGCGAGCGGCTACGTCCTGGACGCCGAGCAGGCGGCCCTTCAGGACAGCAACGACCATTTCCTCGCCAACATCCAGAAGAACGGCTCGTACTCGGTCGTGCCGCGCATCCCCGGCGGTGAAGTGACCCCCGAGGGCCTGATCGTGATCGGCGAGATCGCCCGCGACTTCGGCCTCTACACGAAGATCACGGGCGGCCAGCGCATCGACATGTTCGGCGCACGGGTCGAGCAACTCCCCCTGATCTGGGCACGATTGGTCGACGCGGGCTTCGAGTCCGGCCACGCCTACGGCAAGTCCCTGCGCACCGTGAAGTCCTGCGTGGGCCAGACCTGGTGCCGCTACGGCGTCCAGGACTCGGTCCGCATGGCGATCGACCTGGAGCTGCGCTACCGGGGCCTGCGTTCCCCGCACAAGCTGAAGTCGGCGGTGTCGGGCTGCCAGCGCGAGTGCGCGGAGGCCCAGTCGAAGGACTTCGGCGTCATCGCCACCGCCAACGGCTGGAACCTCTACGTCGGCGGCAACGGCGGCGCGACCCCGCGCCACGCGGACCTCCTCGGCCAGGACCTCTCCGACGCCGAACTGATCCGCCTGATCGACCGCTTCCTGATGTTCTACATCCGCACGGCCGACCGCCTGGAGCGCACCTCGGTCTGGCTGGAGCGGATCCCCGGCGGCCTGGACCACGTCCGCGACGTGGTCGTCGAGGACTCCCTCGGCATCTGCGAGGAGCTGGAGACGCTGATGGCGGCCCATGTCGCGAACTACCGCGACGAATGGTCCGAGACCATCAACGACCCCGAGAAGCTCGCCCGCTTCGTCTCCTTCATCAACGCCCCCGACACCCCCGACCCGGTCGTCGGCTTCGTCCCCGAGCGCGACCAGATCAAGCCCGATCTGCCGCTGCTGACCATCGGCCACCGCCCCCTGGAAGGAAGCGCCCAGCGATGACCCTGGCACCCGAGACGACCGACCTGAAGGTCCAAGTACGCCTGGACGAGGACTGGATGCCGGTCTGCGACCTGACCCGCCTGCTCCCCGGCCGCGGCGTGGCCGCCCTGCTCCCGGACGGCGGCCAGGTGGCCCTGTTCCGCGACCGCGCCGGCCGGCTCTACGCGATCGACAACCGCGACCCCTTCGGCGGCGCCGCAGTCCTCTCCCGCGGCCTCACCGGCACCCACCAGGGCCGCCCGTTCGTGGCCTCGCCACTGCTGAAGCAGCGGTTCGACCTGGAGACGGGGCAGTGCCTGGACGACGAGTCGGTACGGATCACTACGTATGAGGTACGGGCCGCGTAGGCGTCGCAAGCCTGCTGAACCGATCGGTCAGTTCGGCCGCCCCATGCTCGGCACGACCTCGGGCCACTTGCGCAGCTCGCTGAGCGTCTTGGCGAGCCCGAGCACCGTGTCGTCCGCCTGCTGCCGGGTCAGGGCGTACTCCATTCCGGCGGCGTCCGCCTTGCCCTGCAGTTCCGTCAGGAGTTCCCCGATCTCGGTGGCGCCGTCGGCCATCGCGTTGATCTGGGTCTCCAGTTCGCGGGCGAGTCGCTCGACGGCCTGAGCGTCGGTCTCGACCGGGGCGTGCGCCGAGGCCGCCTCGGCCGGCTCCGCAAGGGGGTCGGTGAGGGTGTCCAGGGTGAGCGTGGTCCTGCCGCCGCGCAGTGTGGTGGGGTGTTCGCGTTCCAGAGTCCGGCGTGTGTAGGGGCGGGTGCCGGTCTCCTTGGGGAAGGTCCGGTTGAACCAGGCCCGGCTGGCCGCCCCGTCCAGTACCTCCCCGGAGACGGAGACCTTCCGGGGCTTGCGGCCCTCGTCCATGGCCAGGGCCAGTTCACGCAGCAAGGAGACCGCTGCCGCGGGGTTGTTCTGCATGGCGTAGAGGTTGTTCTTCACGGTCCGTCGGACGCGCTCCGCCTCGGTGCCGTCGTCGTCCACGGTCTTCTGGCCGGTGAGCGAACCACGGTCGGCGTCGATGATGTCGAAGGCCGCGAGCCAGTGAGCGGCGCGGAACATGATGAGTTCCTCGAAGGCGACCGGGTCCGTGTCCGCCGCCGCCAGCAGTTCCTCCAACGGCCGCTCGGACGGGGCGAACCCGGCTCTGGCCTTGGCGGTGGGAAAGACCTCCGCGATGCGCGGATTCCACGGTTGGGGATAGCTCTCGGAGGTGAGCGCGGACCAAGCCCGCGCTCTCAGGTTGACTTCACGCGAGTTGAGCAGGGAGGGAGGGCCCTCGCTCAGCGCGCGACGGATGATCTCCCGCTTGCGCTGGTCCACCGGGAAGAGCTCGCGCAGCAGGCACATCGACCGCAGATCACGCAGTGTCGAAACCGACGCGCCCGCTGGAGCCCCGGGCAGTTCACTGACCGGGGCCGCCCCCGAGAGCACGTCCGCGGTGGCCTCGTCGAGGACGCCCTGCGCCACATAGGCACCCAGCACGCTGCGCCCCAGAGCCCGGCCCTGGTCGTTGGGCGTGAATTCGAGGGGCGGATGGACGTGATCACGGCGATTGCTCACCTGGACGGTCCGGAACAGGCGCGCGGGGGTTGGGCTGCCCACGACCAGATGCGCCTCGACCTCGGCGATCTTGAGCGCGCGATGGGCACGCGCGTCCGGATCGGGCTGCTCCGTCAGGGCGGCGAACTCGCCGTTGAGGGTCTGAGCGAGGCTCCGGAGCCAGTAGCCGGGGTTGACCGCGACGCCTTCCCCGTCCGACCCCAGCTTCTTGAAGGGCACCCCGGTCAGGACTTCGGCGGAGCTGATGTCGAAGATCTCCTGCCGCCGCCGCGTCCGGTTGTTGCCCCGCACGGCCATCCATCCCCAGTAGGCGGAGGGATGGAGCGGCTTTCCGTCGGCGTCCTCACCGATCTCCTCGTCGACCCGGAAATGCTGCGCCACGTACATACATGGCTCGTGCTGTCCGTTGAGGACCAGGTCCTCGCCCAGGTTGTACGTCCGGCGACCGTCCCGGTTGTCGAGTTCGGCCGCCGCCTGTTCCACATTGCCCAGCAGACGGCTCAAGGTCTCGGTCCGGCTCTCCAGCGCCGCGAAGACCTTCTCCCGTCCGTCCTCCGTGGTCCGCGTCCACGGCAGGACACGGGTGAGGGAACGCCGTGGCGCTCCCGCCGTCGCGGGGTCGGCGGCCGAGTGCCATGTCGAGCTGATGCGTTCGTTGTGCTCCCATACGACGCCTCCCACGCCGTTCATACGGACCAGGAGCACCACCATCTCGCCGGCGTCCGTGCGCACCGTGCGCAACCGGCTGGGCTTGAGCCGCCGCTGCCCTTCGGAGTCGGCGTCCGTCAAGGAGTCCTTGGGGCGCACGATGAACGGGGCGATGTTCTCCAGGGCGTCCCGAGGCACGTTCACCCCGGGTGCCGACAGCACCGCGTCGATCCATCTCTCCTGCCACTCCGCCGGCGCGGGAGCGGGGAACGGGTTGGGCGGACGGGATTCGGACATGGCAGATGACCTCTTCGCTGCGAGAGTTGCGTACGGACGTCCAGGAGTGGAGTTGGAGTTCCGCCCGGCTATGGCCACAGGCCGTGGAACACAGAGGTGACGCCCGCACGGACCCACTGCACGATGCGATCCCTGCGCTGTCGCCGCTCCAGTTCGCCGACGCGGTTCTCGAGCGCCGTCAGACGTTGCGCACAGCCGCCCTCGGGTTCCTCGGACGGGGAGCTGTGATCGACGGTCGGACAAGTGGTCATGGCGATTCCCTGGATTCACGCGGTGTGCTGCCGCCGCTCGGTCCACCACCCGGACGGTTGGTGGAGTGGAGATAGCAGGTGCCCCGCGTGGGGAGGGTTGCCGTCACAGCCACCGTGATCCGCCTGATCGGCGGCAGCCGGCGCGATGACCGCCTTCCCGGCAGTCCCCCCGCCGTTCCGGTGCTCGTGGCATTCGCTGAGCGCGCCCGCGGCACATCATGGAAACGAGCCCTCCGGCAGAAGTCCGGTACGGCTGGCGGGAGTTCTGCCCGGCATGGGCGAGCTCCGTGGCACACACTGGCCGGACGAAGGCGGCCGCATCCAGCAGTGATCGAATCCTGACAGGTTTTGCCACTCGGGCGATCGGTTGGCGACCGGCCCCGCCGCGGCCGATTCCGGCTTCGCTCATTTCTGACGAGATGCCGCCTCTCGCTCCGCCCCGTTCAACCTTCCCCGGCCACCCGCCCTGTAGTGGGCACAACTTGCGTCGGACGGAGAGGGAGGCCCATGGGTTTCGAACTGCTGGCGGCTCTGGCACCGGGGGTGGTCGCGGTGCTGGGATGGGTGCTGACCCCGCGGGTCGGCCGGTCCAACTTCTGTGACGTATTGCTGGAGCTGGCTCGCGGGCATGCGCGCAAAGGGCTGGAGCGAGAGCACCGACGCACCATCAGGCTGCTGCTCCACTCGGGGCGGACGACCGGAGGTGATCAGAATTCGTGTTCGTGACCGCGTCAGGCTCGCACGAGAACCCGGCGGTGCCGGATCAGTTCACGCCCTTCTTCCTGGAGTGGGAGCCCCAGGTGAGGCGCTATCTGGTGTGGCTCGAGGGCGACCTCTCGATCATCGACGATGTCGCCCAGGAGACGATGATCAGCGCATACCGGTACTGGGAGCGGCTGTCGACCCTGGAGCAGCCCCGCGCCTGGTTGTTCAAGGTCGCCGGCCAGCGCCTCGCCGATGCGCAGGCGGCACGCAGCCGGCTGGGAGTGCTCGCTGAGCCTCCCGACGTCTGCGCCTCCCTCACAGCGCGCGACGAGACAGCGACGTGCGACGACCGGCTGCACATTCTGGAGGCCGTACGCAGACTTCCCCCTCAGCAAGCCGCCGCCATGGCCCTGCTGATCCAGTACGACCTGCCGTTCCGCGAGATCGCCGACGTCCTCGGCATCTCCGTCGGAGCGGTCAAGAAGCATCTCCACCTGGCGCGCAAGCGGTTGAAAGAGTGGCTCGACGCAGAGGAAGGGGGTTTCCATGGCGCTTGAGAAGCGGCTTCGCGAGGCGGGACGAGCGGTTGACGGCCTGTGGACGGACGACCAGGCGACACGGGATCGGCTCGCTCGAATCCGACGGCATCTCTCGCCGACGGCCTCCTCCGCCGCCGTCGGGACGGCGCCCGATGCCGCGACCGCTCCCGATCTCGCCGGGCTCGTCGTCCAGTGCCGCAGGACCTTGGCGTCGAGTTCCGAGGCGCTCCATGTGCGTTCGTCCCTGCGTGCCGTGGCGGGCGTGACGGCGGTGGTGGGCCTCAGCCTGGTCGACCACGGACCCCAGAGGCTCAGGGAACCCGCCCTGCGCCTCACCGAGAGGATCGCCCGGTCGGCCCCCCTCACCGATGCCCGAGCCGTCGCCCTGACGGACACGGACGACTTGCGCCCGGTGCTGCTCCTACTCGGCCGGTTGCTCGGGGAAGCCGGCGTGGCCGCAGTCGGCGTCGCAGCAGGGGCCGAGGAGGAGGGCGTCTACTGGGAGATGATCGAGGTGATCGACGCATTCGACGAGGCCAGGAACACGGTCATCGAGATGCTGCGTCGACTGTCGGAATCCGAACGTTCCTGGTCACACCACCATGCGGGCTGAGCGGTCTCGGAGGAACGTGCCGTAGTCGCTCCTCGATCACCACTAACATCGCTCCCCGAGGTTGATGACGTACGCGATCCGGGGGATGCGACGGTATGTCAGTGGTGGGGCCCAGGGCGCTGGACAGCGCCGTCCTGCGGATCCGGGACGAGTGGGGGGCGCCCGTCGGGGCGGGGTTCCTGGTGAGCGGTGAGGTGGCGTTCACCTGTGCCCATGTGGTCACCGCCGCGCTCGGCGGGCCGGAGGGGCGTCCGGCGGAGTCGGCGCGGATCCGGGTCGACCTGCCGCTGGTGGGCGGTACGGCGGTGGTCTCGGCGCGGGTCGTGGAGTGGTCCGGTGAGGGGGACATCGCGGTCCTGCGGCTCGACGAGCCGCTGCCGGGTGCCCGGCCCGTGCGGCTCGTGCGGGCCGACGAGGTGTGGCACCACCCGATCGCCGCCTTCGGATTCCCGGCCGGCCGGGACAGCGGGGTGTGGCACTCGGGGCGGCTCCTCGGGCGGCAGGGCGACGGCTGGATCCAGACCGAGATGACGTCCCTCAGCGGCTACCGGATCGCGCCCGGCTTCAGCGGCGGACCCGTGTGGGACGAGCAACTGGCCGGCGTCGTCGGCATGGTGGTGGTCGCAGAGGCCAGGGATCCGGCTGCCGCGTATCTCATCCCGGTGGAACAACTGCTCGGCCCCTGGCCGGAGTTGGCGAGCCTCGCCGTACCCGAGTCGCCGTTCCGCCCGCTGGCCGCCTTCGGCGAGTCCGACGCGAAGTCCTTCTTCGGCCGGGATCGGGAGGCCGCCGAGGTGGCGGACCTGGTGCGCGGGCACAAGGCGGTGACCCTGGTCGGCCCGTCCGGCTCCGGCAAGTCGTCGCTGGCCATGGCGGGCGTCGTACCCCTGCTGAGGGAGGAGGGGTACGAGGCCGTCGTGCTCCGCCCCACCTCCTCCTACGGCAGCCCGCTGACCGCGCTCGCCGCCGCGCTGCTCCCCCTCCTGGAACCGGATCTGCCCGAGGTGGACCGGCTGGAGAGGGTCCGGAAACTGGCCGGCCTGCTCGGGGAGGACGACCCGCCCGGCCTGCACGGCGTGGTGACCCGCGTCCTGGAACGGACCGGCAACCGGCGTCTGCTGCTGGTGATCGACCAGTGCGAGGAGGCCCTCGCCGCCGCGGGCGATGTCGCGGCGCTGACGGACGTCCTCGCCCTCGACAGGACGCCCGAGTCGTTACGCGTCCTGATCACCCTGCGCGCCGACTTCCTCGAACCCGCGCTGGCCGCCCCCTCCCTCGGCCCTCTCGTCGGCCACCACCTCCACGCACTGCGCCCGATGGCCCGGGACCAGCTGCGGGAGGTGATCACCGCGCCGGTCGCCGCCACCCCGGACGTGACGTACGACGCGGGCCTGGACGACCGGATCCTCAAGGACACGGGTGACGCCCCGGGCGCCCTGCCGCTGCTCGTCATGGCGCTGGACCTGCTGTGGCGGGAGCAGTCCGTGCACGGACGGCTGACCTATGAGGCGTACGAGCGCATCGAAGGGGTCACCGGCGCCCTCAGCCGGGAGGCGGAGCGCGCCTGGGCGGACACGGTGACCGAGGCGGACGAACCGCACGCGCGGCGCCTGTTCACCCGTCTGGTGCAGGTTCCGGTGGCCGGCTCCGGCGCGGTCGCCCGCAGGCCCGCCGCCCGCTCCGAACTCGCCCCTGCCGAATGGGAGATCGCCCAGCGTCTCACCGCCACCCGGCTGCTGGTCACCGGCCGGGGCGAGACCGTCGAGCTGGCCCATGAGGCGCTGATCACCGGCTGGCCGAAGCTGGCCGCGTGGGTGACGCAGGACCATGAGTTCCTCGCCTGGCGCGAGACCGTACGGCTCGACCTGGACCGCTGGCGGGCCGAGGGAGAGCCCGCCGAACTGCTCCCCGGCACGGTGGTCCTGGCCGCGGCCCAGCGCTGGCTCACCGAACGCGCCGACGACATCGGCGACACCGAGCGCGACTTCCTGGAACGGGGCCGGCTCCGTCGACGGTCGGCCCTGCGGCGACGGCGCGGTCTGCTCTCCGCCATCGGGCTGGTCTCGGTGCTCGCGCTGGTCCTTGGGGTGCTCTTCGGCTACCAGCGCGAGGTCAGCGCCGAGCAGCACGCCGCGGCGAACTCCCGGGCGCTGGCGAGCCTCTCGGCCGACCAGCGCATCCAGGACCCGGCACTGGCGATCAAGCTGGCGCTGGCGGCGTACCGCACCTCCCCGACGGACGAGGCGAAGAACACGCTGCTGCGGTACTACGCCCAGTACGGGGCGTCGTCCCGGATCCTGTCCGGCACGCTGGGCAAGGTGGACGACTTCCGGGCGAGCCGGGACGGCGACGTGATGGTGGCCCGCACCGCCGCGGGCCGGGCGACGCTCTTCGTCGACGCACTCGGCGCGCGGGTGCGCAGCCGCCAGCTCACCGGACCTGGCTACGCCATGAATCCGCTGGTCTCGGGAGACGGCAGCCGGGTCGGCTATGTCGCGGGGCGCGGTCTCGTCTGGTACGACGTCCACCCGGACGCGCCTTCGCCGGTCGGCGCCCCTCACCAGCTGCGCACCGACGCCCCGGAGGTCGCGAACGGCCTCAGCAAGACGCAGTACGCCCAACTGTCCTCGACCGGGCGCCTGTTCGCGGCGGGCAGCGGAACCAGCCTGGCGTGGTGGGACCTGGACCGGCGCGCGCTCGGCGGCAGGATCGCCCTGCCCCAGGCACGGGGCGGCGAGCTGCGCGGCGTGTGGTTCGGCCCGGACGACGACACCCTCGTCGCGCTCGCCCAGATGGGCGCCTACAAGCAGCGTCTGATCGTCGTCGACCGCCGTACCGGCGACGCCCGGGTCATCGCTGATTCCTTCGAGGAGGCCGTGATCTCCGGGGACGGCGGCGTTGTGGCGACCTGTCGGCCGGGGAACAGCACCGGTGGCCCGAAACCCACCGTCTACACGGGGCTGCGGGTGTCGGACGGAAGGGTGCTCGGACGGTTCGAGGACGTGGAGAGCTCCACGTGCGACACCGTCGCTCTCGGTCCCGGGGGCCGTCATCTCGTCATCGGGTTCGTCACCAAGACCCTGGTCGACCTCTCACGGGGCAGGGCTGTGTCGAAGTTCCGCGAACCGGAGGAGAGCGGGACCCCCGCGATCACCTATGCGCGGCTCGTGGGCGACGCCTCGAAGCCGTTGCTCATCAGTGGAAACGCCACTGGAATCTTCGGCACCGAGACGTCCACCGCGCCGGCGGAGAACATCCAGCACATCGAATTGACCTCTGGCGGCCGGAACATGATCACCGTCCCTGCCAGTGGGGAGGCCATCGAGCGCAGGACCGTGGGCGTCGACAGCCGGGTGACCGCCCGGCAGAAGCGTCTGAAGCCCTACTGGACGAGCGACGACGACCTGGTCGTCTTCGGCGACGACGGCCGCCTGTTGGCCCAGCGTGAAGCCGTGGACAGGGTCGTGGTGCGGGACGCGACGTCGCTGCGACAGCTGGCCGTGATCACCACCGCCATGCCGCCGACGCCCTCACGGCCCGACAAGGAGCCGTCCCTCGACTACTTCTTCGACGATGCGGACCGCCTCGTCACCGTCTCGGGGACACTGCTTCAGCGCTGGGACGCGCGGTCGGGCCGCTCCGTCGACGACTACGACCTCAACGCCCTGGGACGTGTGGTCACGGAGCGCAAGGACATGGACTTCGAGAGCATCTCCGTCAGCGGCCATCCCGATCCCGACCTGGTGACGGTGGTGGTCCAGGGCGACCCGTACGTCCGCGTCGTCGACCTGCCCGGTGGCCGGCAGGTGGTCCGCTACGGGACCGGGCACAAGGACCTCGTGGCGGCCTCCTTCGACCCGAGCGGGCGGTTTCTCGCGCTGATGCGCCGGAGCCAGATCCTGGAGCTGTGGCGCGCCGATCCCCTGCGCAAGGAGTTCGGCCCGCTGCCGAGTTTCGACGTGCCTTCCGCCCTGGGCTTCCTGAAGGGCACGGGACGTTTCCTGCTGGCCAGCGGCAACAAGATCCGCGTCTACCGGGTGGGCGGACAGGGCTACGAGTCGTCGTTCGACCTGGGTCCGACCAGCGAACTGAGTCTGGACCCGCCGAAGTACTACTTCTTGGACTCCGCCCCTGACGGCGACACCCTGCTCTTCTACCGCGCCGGCGTCTCGAACATCATCCGCCCCCTGTCACTGCACCCCGACAGCTGGGCCGAAGCCCTTTGCGACAAGATCGGCGCCCGCGACCTCACCGCGGACGAACGCAGGAGCCAGCCGGTACCGGTCCCGGCCGGACCCGTGTGCCCATGACACTCGTGTCGCGGAGCCGCCCCACGCAACGTCAGCTGTCGCACCCCACCCCGTCATTGTCCCGGTCGAGGTGGGACGCGTAACCGGGTTCGCCTCGGTGGATGGGGGCGGCGCCGGCCGCGCGGGCCTCGCTGCAGTTGGCGTAGTAGACGTCGCCGCCGGAGGAGTCATCGCCGGTGTCGGCCGCGGGGGGCGCCGTGACCGTCCTTGTGACCCTGACCGTCTTCGTCACGGTCACCGTCGGCGCCGGTTCAGGGGCTTCGGCCGGGGCCGTCGTGGTCGCTGTGACGGTGACCGTGGGCTGGGGTGAGGCCGCCTTGGGCGCCGCCTCGGTGTTCTTGGACTCCTCGCCGGACGCGCCGCCCGCGCCGATGCCCAGGAGGAAGGCGAGCCCGAGCGCGGGCAGTACGTAGCGTTTGCGGGCCCACTTGGGGGCCATGGGTGTCGAGGTGTACGGGTTGGTCATGTCATCCCCCCACTGGTGTTGCGTGAGGGGATGACCGTAATGCCCGGTGGCCAGATGTGAAGGAGATGTGGCCGTTTTGTAATCGCTAGGCGCGGAAGGGGCCTGTCACCTCATACGTGATGCCGCCCGACGAGCTGCCGCTGGTGCCCCGCTGGCTGGAGAAGTACAGGCGTGTGCCGTCCGGTGAGAACGCCGGGCCCGTGATCTCCGAGCCGGACTGGCCGTCGATGCGCAGGAAGGACGCGACCACGTCGTCCGGGGTGATCACGCAGATCTCCATGTTGCCGCCGTCCTCGGCGACGAAGAGGTCGCCGGAGGAGGCGCCGGTGATGTTGTCGACGCCGGTGAGCGGGGCGGTGCCGTTGACGAGGGAGTCGTCGTACGCCAGCTCGTAGGTGTTGGCGGTGAGGTTGAGCTGCCAGACCCGGTTGTCGCCCTTGGTCGTGAACCACACCGTGTCGTCGGCGTAGTGGCAGCCCTCGCCGCCGTTGAAGGACTTGGAGCCGGAGACCTGGGAGCGGGTGGCGGTCGGGGAGCCGTCGGGGTCGGGGATGTTCGCCCAGGTGAAGGAGCCGGACGTGGCGCTGCCCGCGACCATCACCTGGAGGGTGCCGGAGGACAGGTTGCCCCAGGTCGTCGGGACGAAGCGGTAGAAGCGGCCGTTGGTCTCGTCCTCGGTCAGGTAGATGACCTTGCGGACGGGGTCCGCGGCGGCGGCCTCGTGCTTGAAGCGGCCCATCGCGGCGCGCTGCACCGCGGCGTTCGTGCCCCACGGGTCGGTCTCGTAGACATAGCCGAGGGACACCTCCTCGCAGGACAGCCAGGTGTTCCACGGGGTCTTGCCGCCCGCGCAGTTCTGGCGGGTGGAGGACAGGATGCGGTACGCGGCGGTGATCGCGCCCGTCGACGAGAACTTCACCGCGCTCGCGCCGCCGGAGGGGTTGATCTCCGAGTTGGAGACGTAGATCCAGCCCGAGCCGTCGGCGTAACAGGCGCCGCCGTCAGGGGCGTTGTGCCAGGTGTACGACGTTCCGGAGACCGTCTGGCCGGAGCGGGCGATGACGCGGCTGGTGAAACCGCTGGGGAGTCTGATGCCGTTGGCGTCGGGGGAGCCGAGCGCCCCGTAGGGGCCGGGGCCGGGCTGGGCGGGCGCGGCGTACGCGGCGCCGCGCCACAGGGTTCCGCCGAAGACGGCGGCAGAACCGCCGAGGACGGCCGCACGCAGCAGATTACGACGTTCCACTCTCACTCCAAGAGGTGGAGACCGCCCCGCCGCCGGTCGGCGGCAGGGGTCGTGCCTGGGGGGCGGCATGGAAACTAGAGGCGCATGGTTGACGGGCCGTGGCCAACGCATGGCCGACGGACGGCATACCTGGGTTCTGCCTGTGCGCCGCTGACGAGCGCTCAGGTGAGTGCCACCCGCGTGCGCTCCCCGGCGTGCCGCCTCCAGTGTGCGCCCCCTGAGTATCCCCGCCCCCGTGCGCTCACGCACGCAGCACCGGCACCACCCGTTTGCGCTGCCCGGCCGCCTTGTCGGGCCCCGGGCCATGGCCGTGCCCCTCGCGCGGCGGCTCCGCCGACGGCAGGCGGATCACCGCGTCCAGGCCACCCGCGCTCGCGGCATGCAGGCTCGCCTCGCCGCCACTGGCGTGCGCGAGCCGCTGGACCAGCGAAAGGCCGAGCCCCGTACCGCCCTTGGGGGCGCCCGGCGCGCGCCAGAAGCGGTCGAAGGCGCGGGCCCGCTGCTCCGCCGTCATCCCGGGACCCTCGTCCGTGATGTGCAGGTCGACCCAGGCGGGGCGGGCGTCGCGCAGGGCGCGCCGGGCCGGTACGTGGAGCCGTAGCTCGATGGCCACGGTGCTGTCCGGCGGCGAGGCGCGCAGGGCGTTGGAGAGCAGGTTGTCCACGATCTGCTCGACCCCGCCCGGCACCGCGAGCACCGGCCCCACGCTGCCCGCGAACAGCACCAGCGCGACCCGCTGCCGTTCGAAGAGGGGCAGCCAGGTGCGGTGCCGTTCCGCGCAGATCGCGCCCACGTCGACCTGCGCGGGCGTCGCCGAGTCCTCCTCCAGACGGGCCATCGCGAGCAGCCCCTCCACCATCCGCGAGAGCCGGTCGGTCTCGGTCACGGCGGCGGTGAGGCTGCCGATGCCGTGGTCGGTGACATTCGGCTCCAGGTTCTCCAGCCGCAGCCGCAGCGCCGCGAGCGGCGTCTTCAGCTGGTGCGAGGCCTCGCCCGCGAACGCGCGCTGGGCGGCGAGGAGGTGGGCGAGCCGGGCCGCCGTACGGTTGAACGCGGTGGCCAGCCGGCGTACCTCCGGCGGGCCCTTCGTCATCGTCACCGGCGTGGCCCGGCCGCCCTCCGCCAGCTCATGGGTGGCACGCTCCAGTTCACGGATCGGCCGGCCGGTCCAGCGCGCGATGGCGAACCCGACCACGGCGACCGCCGCGAGCACCCCGAGCCCGCCGAGCCCCAGCAACAGCCAGATGTGATGGACGCGTTCATGCACGGTCCGGGTCGGCAGCGTCAGCCATACGGCACCCTGGAGCAGCCCGTCGCGCTGCACCGGCGCGGCGACCGACAGGTACTCGACGCCGCCGATCGTCGACGTACGGACGTCCACGGTGGACGTGCCGCGCAGGGCGGCCGCGATGCCGGGGCGGGAGGCGAGGTCGGCCGACATCACGGCGGCCAGCGGGTGAGAGGTGGCGAGCAGCGTGCCCGAGGCGTCGACGACCACCACCTTCCCGCCGATCCGCTCGGCGCAGTGCATCACCCGGCGCGGCAGATCCCGCTCGGCCCGGCCCGTGCTCAGCGACAGCGAGGCGTACGCCGACACCGACTCGGACTCGTCCTTCGCCGCGCTCACCACCCGCTCCCGCTCACTGCGCGAGTACACGAACCCCAGCGGGATCTCCAGACACGCCAGCACCAGCGCCGCGAGGCTGAGGTAGCTCAGCAGCAGCCTGCGGGTCACGGCGAGGACACCCGCTGCCCGCCCGGCTCGGTCTGCACCGCCAGCCGGAAGCCGACCCCGCGCAGCGTCTGGATCCACGCCGGGTCCCCCAACTTCCGCCGCAGCGAGGCCACATGGACGTCCAGCGTCTTGGTCGGGCCCTCGTAGTGCGGGTCCCACACCCGGTCCAGGATCTGCTGCCGGGAGTACACCGCCCCCGGATCCTCGGTCAGCAGCGCCAGCAGCTCGAACTCCTTCGGGGTGAGGGTGACCGGGATCTCGCCGACCCAGACCTGCCGGGTACGGCGGTCGACGACCAAGGGGCCCGGGGCGTACGAGGGTTGGGGGCCGGGTTCGTCGTACGACAACGATGGCGGAGGGGTCTGCTCCGCCAGCGCCTCCGCGCGCAGCCGCTCCACGAGGGCTTCCGTACGCCCCCGCTCCACCACCGGCTCCGGGGTGTCCGCCGCCTCCCCCGTCCGCTGCGTCCGCCGGGTCACGGCGCGCACCCGTGCCACCAGCTCCCGCATGCTGAACGGCTTCGCCAGATAGTCGTCCGCGCCGAGCTCCAGGCCCAGCACCCGGTCGGCCTCCTCACCCCGCGCACTCAGGATGATGACCGGCACGTCCGAGACCTGCCGGATGCCACGGCACACGTCGATGCCGTCCATGTCCGGCAACCCCAGGTCGAGCAGGACGACATCGCCGTACGGACCTCTCAACCCCTCCGCCCCGGTGGTCACATGATGCACCGTCAGTCCGAAGTGCCCGAGCCCTTCGGCGAGCGGTTCGGCGATCGTCTCGTCGTCCTCGATGAGCAGCACTCGTATGCCCATACGTCCTGTCTCTCCGTGAATTCACATTCTCTGCCCTGACGTCGACACGCTACAAGAAACAAGCGCTTGCCGGGCATTGCGACAAAGAATGTCCAATTACTGGACGGGCTCTGGCACTTACTTAACCTTCCTCTGGCGTGGGCCGCTCTACGCTCCTGTGAACAGGCCGAACTCCCAGTCGAGGAGGCATCGTTGAAAGCATTGCTGGACCGGGCCCGCTCGTTCAGGCGCAGGGTCGATTCCGAGAGCGGCGAATACCGGAAACTGGCCGACGGGCAATATCCCGAGGCGCTCTTCATTACCTGCTCGGACTCACGGGTCATACCCGCGCTGATTACCGGCGCACGCCCCGGAGAGATATTCGAGCTGCGCAACGCGGGCAATATCGTGCCGCCGTACGGCAGCCCCGGCGCGTCCGGGGAGGCCGCCACCATCGAGTACGCACTGGAGGTGCTCGGGGTTCAGGACATCGTCGTGTGCGGTCACTCACACTGCGGCGCGATGGGCGCGCTGAAGTCCGGCGACGACCTGACCGCGCTGCCGGGCGTGGACGCCTGGCTCCAACTGGCCCGCCCCGAACTGGCACCGGTCCTCACCGCCGCCTCCGACGACCCTTCGCTGCCCGAGGTGGCGCAGAGCAATGTCGTCAACCAGCTGGCCGTACTGCGGACCTACCCCGTGGTGCGGCAGCGGCTGGACGGGGGACGGCTGCGGCTGCACGGCTGGTACTACGAGGTCGACACCGGGCAGGTGCACGAGCTGGAGGGCGACGGGCGATTCCGGGTGCACGGCGGATGAGCGGGGCACATGCGCGCGGGCGCGGTCCGGTACGTACGACGGCGGCGCCCGCCACGAAAACCCCGAGGACCTCTACGTCGAATACGTCGAAGCCGGGACCCAAACCCGACCTCCTCAACGAGGTGACCGCCTCCCTCGTCGTGTTCCTCGTCGCCCTGCCCCTGTGCATCGGCGTGGCCGTGGCCTCCGGTGTCCCGGCCGAGCTCGGCATCATCTCCGGCGTGATCGGCGGGCTGGTCGTCGGCGCGGTGCGGGGCAGCACGCTCCAGGTCAGCGGGCCGGCCGCCGGGCTCGCCGCGCTGGTCTCGGAGACGGTGCTGGAGCACGGTGTGGCGATGCTCGGCGTGATCGTGCTGTTCTCGGGCATCCTGCAGATCGTCCTCGGCGTCGTACGCCTCGGCCGGATGTTCCAGGCGATCTCCCTCGCCGTGGTCCAGGGGATGCTGGCCGGTATCGGACTGCCGCTGATGTTCAGCCAGGCGTATCCGATGGCCGACGCGAAGGCGCCGGGCATGCCGATCGAGAACATGGCGGGGATACCGAGTCTGTTCGCCGACATCCTCACCGACCCGCAGGCGATGATCGCCACGCTGCTCGGCGTCGTGACGATCGTGCTGAGCTTCCTGTGGAAGAAGGTGCGGGGCCCGGCGAAGAAGATCCCCGCCGCGCTGGTCGCGGTAGGCGTCGGCATGGCGGTCGCCGCGCTGCCGGGGGTGGACGTGAAGACGCTCCAGGTCAACAACCTGCTGGCGTCGATCCGAGCCCCCGGCGCCGAACAGTTCGCGGGCCTGGCGGACCCGGCGATCCTCACCGCCATCGTCACCTTCACGGTGATCGCCTCCGCGGAGAGCCTGTTCACGGCGGCCGCGGTGGACCGTATGCACAGCGGCCCGCGCACCCGCTACAACACCGAACTCATCGCGCAGGGCGCCGGAAACACCCTCGCGGGCATCGTCGGCGCCCTCCCGATCACAGCGGTGGTGGCCCGCAGCTCGGCGAACGTCCAGGCAGGCGCGAAGACCCGTATCTCCCGCACCCTGCACGGCCTGTGGCTCCTGGCCTTCGCCCTCCTCCTCCCCCAGGTCCTGGCCCTGATCCCGATCTCGGTGCTGGCCGGCGTCCTGGTGCACAGCGGCTGGAAGCTGTTCGCGCCGGAGGAGTTCCCGAAGATGTGGCGCCAGGACCGGGGCGAGTTCGTGGTGATGACGGTGACCACGCTGGTCATCGTGGCGACGGCACTCCTGGAAGGCGTCCTGATCGGCCTCGCGGCCGGAATAGTCCTGGCCGCCCTGCGCATGTCCCGGACGGTGATCCGCCAGCACATCGACGACGACACCGCGAAGGTCGTCATGGCGGGCAACGCCACCTTCCTACGCCTCCCCCAGGTCATCGAGGCCCTGGAATCGGCGGCCGCCTCGGGCAAGCCCCGCATCCGCCTCGACCTGACCGGCGTGACCCACCTGGACCACGCCTGCCGCAACCAGGTGGAGGAGTTCACCGCGCAGCAACGAGGGCTGGGGCTACGGGTGGAGCTGCTGATGCCGGGACCGGCGAAGCCGACCCCGGCCGAGCCGACCCCCACGCCACCGCCGGTCCCCGGCCCGAACGCCGAGTGGTTCTACCTGGACACCCAGCCCCTTGCCGAACCCTGCAACCTTCCAGGTACCCCCCTCACCGGCCGCTTGGGACGCTGACGGCGCCGCGTCACGGTGGCGCGGCAGAAACGGGGAGACCATGCACGCGATCCTGCGCAAGGCCTGTACGGCGGTCGGGACCGTCGGCCTCGCCACGGCCCTGACCCTGGCGAGCGGCGGCAGTGCCCAGGCGGACGAAGGGGTCTGGCACAACTTCACCCTTGAGGTGGAGGGGAGGGCCAAGTTCACCGGCAAGTACAAGTTCAACCCTTCGAGCACCGGACACGGCGGCTTCGTCGTGCAGGGAAGCGTCTGCGACCTCAAGGCGGACGGCGACGGCGTGTACGGCCAGGGCCAGGTGGAGGGCTACGGCTGGTCGTCCAAGCGCGGCGACGCCAACGGCAGCGCGTCCGGCTGTGGTTCCGAGAACCGCGAGATCTACGACCCCCAGGCCATCTACGTCGACCGGGGCAGGTACCAGATCTGCGTGGACGACCTGGGATCCGACACCTGCGCCACCCAGTCCTGGAAGTACCGGTAGACACCCTGACCGCCCGCCACGGCACGGGCCGCGGCGGGCGGTCACGTCATCGGTCCGGGCTGGGCTCCGGGCTCACTTCACATCGACGTAGTCGGCCGAGCCGGTCGTGGCCGTGGTGAGGCTCGTGGTCGCGAAGTCGTAGCGGTACCCGCCGTCCGCCGTCGCCGGCACGGTGGTCGTGGCCCAGCCGTTGCGGTCGGTCTTGATCTTCTTCAGCGTGGTGAAGGCGCCGGTCGTGCCCTTGCGGTACTGGAGCAGCACCTGGTGCCCGATGAGCGGCACGTTCTTGCCCTGCTCCCAGCCGGCGACGGTCATCTGCGCCTTGACCGTGAGGTTCTGGCCCTTCTTCACCGGCTGCGGGGTGGCGACGGTCTGGGACATATAGGTCTGGCGCTTGATACGGGCGAGGTAGGCACCGTCCCCGCGAGTGACGTTGCCGGCGCCGTCGGTGGCGACGGGGGTGATGGTCCAGACACCGGCGAGGGCGTTGCTGCGGAGGTTGACGCTCGGGTCGGCGGTCACGAGGGCCTCGCAGTAGGAGGTGGTCTCGTCGAGCTTCGAGCAGTGGGCGGCCCCGGTCATGACCCCGTCGGCCGTCGCCCGGTCCTCCCCGTGCCACAGCTCGTACGTCACGCCCTGGACGCCGTCCGGGTCGGTGACCGTCGCGGACACCGAGAACACCCTCTTCTGCACGGCCGCGACGCCCACGGTGTAGTCGCGGTCGTGGTTGACATCGATGTTCCAGAACTTCGTACCCGAGTCGTCCTGACCGACCCCGGCGGCCGGCACGGCGAGAGCCGCTACGCCCAGGACGGCACTGAAGGCGGCGGCGGTGGCTATGGCTGCGGTGGCGCGTCTGCGCATCGTGTTCGGTTTCCCCACGCTCGATGAATTGGGTGGTTGCTTCACCCGCGTGAGACAAGGGGGACTTGTGGGGGGTTGTACCCCCTGAACGGACCGATCCAGCTATTAACCCCGCGGTCGCCTCCAGTTGGCGGAAGCGCGGGGCACCGGCCAACTTTCCCTAGCCGAACGCAGAGGGCGGCACCCCCGCACGGGTGCCGCCCTCCTTCGTGATCCGGAGCCGCCGCCCATCGGTCTTGAGGGTCGGGGACGGGCGGCGGCTCCGGGGCTTCAGTGGCCGTATGGCCTACCGGTGGTCGCTGCCCACCGACTCCGAGGCGGCCCGGCCCGCCTCAAGGCGTGCCACCGGGATCCGGAACGGCGAGCAGGAGACGTAGTCCAGTCCCACCTCGTGGAAGAAGTGGACCGACTCCGGGTCGCCGCCGTGCTCGCCGCAGACGCCGAGCTTGAGGTCGGGGCGGGTGGCGCGGCCGGCCTCGGCGGCGAGCTTCACCAGGGAACCCACGCCGTCCTTGTCGATCGTCTCGAAGGGGGAGACGCCGAAGATGCCCTTCTCCAGGTACGCGGTGAAGAAGGAGGCCTCCACGTCGTCCCGGCTGAAGCCCCACACCGTCTGGGTGAGGTCGTTCGTGCCGAAGGAGAAGAACTCCGCCGCCTCCGCGATCTGACCGGCCGTGAGGGCGGCGCGCGGGAGCTCGATCATCGTGCCGATCGACAGCTTGAGCTTCGTGCCGGTCGCGGCCTCGACCTCCGCGATGACCTGGTCGGCCTCCTCGCGGACGATCTCCAGCTCCTGGACGGTGCCGACGAGCGGGATCATGATCTCGGCGCGCGGGTCGCCCTTGGCGTTCTTGCGCTCGGCGGCCGCTTCCGCGATAGCGCGGACCTGCATCGTGAACAGGCCGGGGATGACCAGGCCCAGGCGTACGCCGCGCAGACCCAGCATCGGGTTCTGCTCGTGCAGGCGGTGCACCGCCTGGAGCAGGCGGAGTTCGTTCTCGTGCGGCTCCTGGCGGGACTCCGCGAGGGCCACGCGGACCGAGAGTTCCGTGATGTCGGGGAGGAACTCGTGCAGCGGCGGGTCGAGGAGACGGACCGTCACCGGAAGGCCGTCCATCGCCGAGAACAACTCGACGAAGTCCTTCTTCTGGAGCGGGAGCAGCTCCGCGAGGGCGGCCTCGCGGACCTCCTCGGTGTCGGCGAGGATCAGCCTCTCGACCATCTCGCGCCGCTCGCCCAGGAACATGTGCTCCGTACGGCACAGGCCGATGCCCTGCGCGCCGAAGCGGCGGGCGCGCAGCGCGTCCTCGGCGTTGTCCGCGTTCGCCCGGACACGGAGCCGGCGCTTGCGGTCGGCGAAGGCCATGATGCGGTGGACCGCTTCCACCAGCTCGTCGGCGTCCTGGGCGCCCGCGTGCATCCGGCCCTCGAAGTACTCGACGACCGGGGAGGGGACGACCGGGACCTCGCCCAGGTAGACCTTGCCGGACGAGCCGTCGATGGAGATGACGTCGCCCTCCTCCACCACATGCCCGCCGGGGACGGTCATCCGGCGGCGCTTGGTGTCGACCTCAAGCTCCTCCGCGCCACAGACACACGTCTTGCCCATGCCGCGCGCCACGACGGCCGCGTGGGAGGTCTTGCCGCCGCGGGAGGTCAGGATGCCCTCGGCCGCGATCATGCCGTCCAGGTCGTCGGGGTTGGTCTCCCGGCGGACCAGGATGACCTTCTCGCCCGAACGCGACCACTTCACCGCGGTGTACGAGTCGAAGACGGCCTTGCCGACCGCCGCACCCGGCGACGCCGCGATGCCCCGGCCGACCTTCTCGACCTTGGCGTCCTCGTCGAAGCGCGGGAACATCAGCTGGGCGAGCTGGGCGCCGCTGACGCGCTGCAGCGCCTCCGCCTCGTCGATGAGCCCCTGGTCCACGAGCTGCGTGGCGATACGGAAGGCCGCACCGGCGGTCCGCTTGCCCACGCGCGTCTGGAGCATCCACAACTGCCCGCGCTCGATGGTGAACTCGATGTCGCAGAGGTCCTTGTAGTGGTTCTCCAGCGTCTCCATGATCTGCATCAGCTGGTCGTACGACTTCTTGTCGATCGACTCCAGCTCCGCGAGCGGCACGGTGTTGCGGATGCCCGCGACGACGTCCTCGCCCTGGGCGTCCTGGAGGTAGTCGCCGTAGACGCCCTGGTGGCCGGAGGCGGGGTCACGGGTGAAGGCGACGCCGGTGCCGGAGTCGGGGCCGAGGTTGCCGAAGACCATGGAGCAGACGTTGACGGCCGTGCCGAGGTCGCCGGGGATGCGCTCCTGGCGGCGGTAGAGCTTGGCGCGGTCGGTGTTCCAGGAGTCGAAGACCGCGTGGATGGCGAGGTCCATCTGCTCGCGCGGGTCCTGCGGGAAGTCCCGGCCGGCCTCCTTCTTGACGATCTTCTTGAAGGCGGTGACCAGTTTCTTGAGGTCGGCGGCCTCCAGGTCGGTGTCGACCGTGACCTTCTTGGTCTCCTTGGCCTTGTCGAGGGCCTCCTCGAAGAGGTCGCCGTCGACGCCGAGGACGGTCTTGCCGAACATCTGGATGAGGCGGCGGTAGGAGTCCCACGCGAACCGCTCGTTGTTCGCCTGCTCGGCGAGGCCCTTCACGGACTTGTCGGAGAGCCCGATGTTGAGGACGGTGTCCATCATTCCGGGCATCGAGAACTTCGCGCCGGAGCGGACCGAGACCAGCAGCGGGTTGTCGGGCTGGCCGAGCTTCTTGCCCATGCGGGCCTCAAGGGCGTCGAGGTGCGCACTCACCTCGTCACGCAGTGCCGCGGGCTCCTCGCCGCTGTCGAGGTAGACCTTGCAGGCTTCTGTCGTGATCGTGAAGCCCGGGGGAACGGGAAGCCCCAGGTTGGTCATCTCGGCGAGGTTGGCGCCCTTGCCACCCAGGAGGTCCTTGAGGTCTTTGTTTCCCTCGGTGAAGTCGTAAACGAACTTCGCTACATGGGGATCTTTGTTTTCCGACACGGTCTCGACTCCCTCGAGGACGTGGTGGCTGCCCTGACGGCGAGGAACATACCCAGATCGAAGGCGCCTGGGTACGTCTACTCACGCGTCATGCGCCTGTAACCACCCGTCCGCCAGTGGATCGAAAGTCAAAGCTTGGCAAGCCGTGACGGGCGGATGTTTTCACTTCTTGAACGCAAGAGCGCCCACAGGTGCAGCATTTCGCTCAGATGAGCAGCCTTACCGCACGTTTGATTTCGATCGATGAACGATCAAGGGGTGGCACCGAGTGCCACCCCTTGGAGAAGTGCAGCCGCTCAAGATCCGCTCATCTGAGCGCAACCCTTATCAAGGGTGGCGAGAATCACGCTGCCACAGGCGACGGAATTTCACCATGCGGACGTCCGCCGAGACGCCTCCCGGAACGGAAACCTGCCCGTCACACACCCATCCCGACCAGCCGCTCCTCCACCCGCTCGGGCGCGTACAGATGCTCCACGACCAGCGCCCCGGCCCCGATCAGCCCGGCCCGCTCCCCCAGCCGCGAGGTCACGACGTCCAGATGAGCGGTGGAGCGCGGCAGCGCCCGCTGGTACAGCAATTCCCGTACGCCGGTGAGGAACGGCGTCCCGGCCAGATCCCCGGCGATCATCAGCACGCCGGGGTTGAGCAGCGTCACCACGGTCGCCAGTACATCCCCGACCTGCCGCCCCGCCTCCCGGGCCAGCGCCGCCGCCCCCGGATGCCCCGACGCCAGCAGGTCCCGCACATCCGAGCCGGAGGCCGCAGGCACCCCCGCCTCGGCCAGCCGCCGGGCCACGGCACCACCACTGGCGACGGCGGCCAGACAGCCGTAGGAGCCACACCGGCACTGTGCGTCGGCGCCCACCCGGATGTGCCCGATGTCGCCCGCGCCCCCGTCGATGCCGCGATACACCGAGCCGTCCACGACGACCCCGGCGCCGATGCCGGTCGACACCTTGACCAGCACGAAGGCCGAGCAGCGCGGGTACCCCGTGCGCTGTTCTCCGTACGCCATGAGGTTGGCGTCGTTGTCGACGAGGACCGGCACCGTCGGGGCGCCCGTGTGCTCGCTGAAGGCCCTGGCCAGCCGGCCCCTTATGTCGTAGCCGTCCCAGCCCGGCATGATCGGCGGCTGGACGACCCGGCCGGTCTCACTGTCCACCGGGCCCGGCACCGCGAGCCCGATGCCGCACACCTCCTCGGCCCGCCGCCCGGCCTTCTCCAGCAGCTCGGCGAACCAGTGCCCAAGGTCGCCGAGCACCGCCTCAGGGCCGTCCTCGACGACCAGGGTCCCGCTGTGCTCGGCGAGGATCTCGCCGGTCAGCGACAGTACGGCGGCACGTGCGTGCCGGGTCTCCAGGTCGGCGGCGAGGACGACGGCGTGGGCGTCGTCGAACTCCAGGGTGATGGCGGGCCGCCCGCCCAGCGGGGAGCCCACGGGACCGCCGGCCCCCTCGCGCAGCCAGCCGGCCCGGAAGAGCCGGTCCAGGCGCTGGCCGACGGTGGCACGGGACAGCCCGGTCGCCTGCTGAAGTGCTCCGCGTGTGACGGCCCGTCCGCTCCGCACCAGTTCGAGCAGTTCCCCGGCACTCGCCTGACCCCGTGCGCTCATGCACACCCCCTTGTGTTTCTCAAGCTTGCATTACATATTGGGTTTTGCGTGTTAAATAGACGTAACTCTACGGTGGTCCTGACCGAACCGGTCGGCCGGACGTCTTTTCGGGGAGCCCCGAGTGGATCGCACTGCCCAACTCACCGCCCGTCCCACGGCCCGTGACATCGCATACGATCCACCGCCCGACACCCCTCACAGGAGGGCCGCCGAGGTGCTGGCGGCCAACTGGACCGGGGCGTCGACGGTCCCCTCCCGCAGCCTGTACCCGCACCAGTGGTCGTGGGACAGCGCGTTCATCGCGATCGGCCTCCGGCACATCTCACCGTTACGGGCCCAGACGGAGCTGGAGACACTGCTGGACGCCCAGTGGGGCGACGGCCGTATCCCGCACATCGTCTTCAACCCCTCGGTCCCCCTCGACGCCTATTTCCCGAGCCCCGACTTCTGGCGCTCCTCGACCGCCGGGCGCGCGGCCGGCGCCCCGCGCACCGTGCAGACCTCCGGCATCGTGCAGCCGCCGGTGCACGCGCTCGCCGTCTGGCTGGTGCACCGCGCCGACCCGGGCCTGTCCCGGGCGCGCGGCTTCCTCGCCCGGATGTACCCCCGCCTGGCCGCCTGGCACCGCTACCTCCTGCACCGCCGCGACCTCGGCGGCGCCGGCCTCGCCTCCGTCGTGCACCCCTGGGAACAGGGTATGGACAACAGCCCCTGCTGGGACGCCCCGCTGTCCCGCGTCACACCGGCCCCGTCCCGTTCCTTCCGCCGCGCCGACCTCGCGCACGGCGCACCCGAGGACCGGCCGACGGATCTGGACTACGGGCGGTATGTGCGGCTCGCGACGGACTACCGGGAAGGCGGATATACGGACGGTCTCGGAGAGTTCGCCGTCGAGGACCCGGCGTTCAACGCGCTGCTCATCGCCTCCGAGCACGCGCTGGCAGGCATCGCGACGGAACTGGGCGCGACGGGCACCGCCCGGCACGCCCGAGCCGAACGCCTCACGACGGCCCTGATCGACCGTATGTGGGACCCGGCGAGCGGGATGTTCCTCTGCCACGACGTGCGCACGGGTGAACTCATCCCTGAGCGCAGTGTCGCGGGCCTGGTCCCCCTCCTCCTGCCGACCCTCCCCCGCGCCCTCGTCACCGCCCTGGTCCGCACGGCCCACGGCCCGCACTTCGGCCTCGGCACCACGACCCGCCTCGCCCCGTCGTACGACCTCCTGGGCGAGGCCTTCGACCCGCACCGCTACTGGCGGGGCCCGGCCTGGTTCAACACCGGCTGGCTGCTGGAGCGCGGCCTGCGCACCCACGGCGAGCGGGACCGGGCCGACGCGCTGCGCGAGGCGATGCTCGATCTCGCCGTCACCTCCGACTTCGCCGAGTACGTCGACCCGTACACCGGCGAGGCCTGCGGCACCACCGGCTTCGGCTGGACCGCCGCGCTCACGCTCGACCTGCTGCACGACTCCGAGGACCCGAAAGGCCTCAAGGACCCCAAGGGAGGGAACCGGGGATGACGGACCGTCACCATCTGCTCGTGTACGGGGGGACGTTCGCCGCCGTGGGAGACGGCGGGGACATCAGCGGCGTACGGGCCGCGGGTTCCCCGGAAGGATTGTTCGTACGGGACGCCAGGCATCTGAGCCGCTGGCAGCTCACCGTGGACGGGGCGGTGCCCGAGACGCTGTCCCCCGTGGCCGACGGGGACACGGCGCGCTGTGTGCTGGTCCCGCGCGGCGGACGCGACGAGCCCGCGGCGTACACGCTCTTCCGTGAACAGGTCGTGGGGGACAGCTCGTTCATCGATCTGATCCGTGTCACCAGCAACCGTCCGGTGCCGACGTCGATCCGTCTCGCGCTCACCGTGGACGCCGACTTCACCGACCAGTTCGAGCTGCGCTCGGACCACCGGACGTACGCCAAGACCGGCGCCACCCGCTCCCGCCAAGTCCTCGACCACGGACTGGAGTTCGTCTACCAGCGGGGTGAGTGGCGCTCGGTGACGACGGTGACGGCCGACCCCGCGCCCGACACCGTGGAGGAGACGGGCACCGGCGCCCGCCGCCTCGTCTGGACCCTCGACCTGGACCCCCACAGCACGGCGGAGCTGACCCTGAGGGTCATGGCCCGCCCGCACGGCGACAAACGGGCGCTGCGCGTCCCCCGCTCCCCCGCGGCCCTCTCCTCCCAACTCCTTTCCCTGGAGGGCGAGTTCGTAGAGGGGGTGGCCTTCCCGACGGGCTGGCCCGAGCTGGCGGCGGCCTGTGCGCGCGGTCTTGCCGACCTGGCCACGCTCCAGGTCTCGGCGAAGGGCCCCGACGACGAGGACCTGCGCGTCCCGGCGGCGGGCGCGCCCTGGTTCCTGACCCTGCTGGGCCGGGACGCGCTCCTCACCTCCCTCTTCGCCCTGCCCTACCGCCCCCGGCTGGCCGCCGCCACCCTGCCCGCGCTGGCCGCGACGCAGGCGACGGAGCGGGGGGCCGACGGGGTCTCGCAGCCCGGCAAGATCGTGCACGAGGTACGGCACGGTGAGCTGGCGCACTTCGGGCAGGTGCCGTACGGGCGTTACTACGGCTCGGTGGACGCGACGCCGCTGTTCCTGATCCTCCTCGGCGCCTACGTGGAACAGACCGCGGACGCGGAGCTGGCCCGCCGCCTCGAACCCCACGCGCGGGCGGCGATCGGCTGGATGCTGGACCACGGCGGCCTCACCACCCGTGGCTACCTCGTCTACCGCGCCGACCAGGGCGGCCTCGCCAACCAGAACTGGAAGGACTCCCCCGGCGCGGTCTGCTTCGCCGACGGGACGCGGGCGAGCGGGCCGGTGATGGCGGCGGGGGCGCAGGGTTACGCCTATGACGCCCTGCGCCGCACGGCGTGGCTGGCGCGGACGGTATGGCAGGACGAGACGTACGCGGCGCTGCTGGAGCAGGCGGCGGCCGATCTGCGCGACCGCTTCCAACGGGACTTCTGGATGCCGGAGCACTCCTTCCCGGCGCTGGCGCTGGACGGCGCGGGCCGGCAGGTCGACGCGCTGGCCTCGGACGCGGGGCATCTGCTCTGGTCCGGGCTGCTGGACAAGGAGTACGGCGAGCTGGTGGGCCGGCGGCTGCTGGAACCGGACTTCTTCTCGGGCTGGGGCGTACGCACGCTCGCCTCCGGCCAGTCCGCCTACCACCCCCTCTCCTACCACCGGGGCTCGGTCTGGCCCCACGACAACGCACTGATCACCCTGGGCCTGGCCCGCTACGGCCTCCACGACGAGGCCCGCGAGGTGGCTCACGCCCTGGTCGACGCGGCGACGACCTCCGGTCATCGGCTACCGGAGGTACTGGCGGGGTACGGCCGCGACACCCACGCGGAGCCGGTGCCGTACCCACACGCGTGCGAGCGCGAGTCCCGCGCGGCGGCTACGCCGTTGGCGCTGCTGACGGCGGTAGGTGGGGCGTAGCGCACGGCCTCGGCTTCGCCTTCGGCCGATCCGTGTTCCCACCCGCACCGCCCGTGCGGCTCTCGTCGTCGGGTGCGGGTGGCCCCGGTGGGGCGGATTCGCCGTCGACGAGTGCGCCCCTGACCCTGTTGGCCTGGCGTTTGCCGGGTGTTTGCGCAGTGCTGGGGTGGAGTGGGTGAACAAAGGCCGAGGTGGGACCGTACGAGGGAATGGCGGGTCTTCAGCCTCCCCAGCGTGGCCCGCCACACCACTTCAGCAGGGGCCTCGCACGGAAGGACCTTCGGGTGCCTGTCTTCACGCGCTTTCGTCAATTGCCGGGCAGAGACGGCGACTTGCCCATAGAGACAGCACCCGAGGAGCCCGCAGCCGCCGACGGCGAATCCGCCCCACAGGGGCCACCCGCACCTGACGACGAGAGTGAAACGGGTGGTGCGGGTGGGAACAAACCGGCCGAAGGCGAAGCCGAGGCCGAAGTCGAAGTCGAAGGCGGACGGAAGAGACACCCCTACCTCCCCTGGACCCTCACCCTCCTCTCCGCCGCCGTCATCCACATCTGCCTCCAAATGCCGAACACCCTCGGCAACCTCAAACCCACGGAGTTCATCCGCCTCCCCGCAGAGGCGATCATCGGCGCCGCGGTCCTCCTCAGCCTCCCCCGCCGCCCCCGCGTCATCATCGCGGCCACAGCAGGCGCAGCCCTCGGCGCCCTCACCACCCTCAACTTCCTCGACATCGGCTTCAACGAATACCTGGGCCGCCACTTCAACATCGTCCTGGACTGGGAACTCCTGGACGACGCCCAGTCGTACATGAAGGACTCGATGGGCGGCACCACCACCGTGCTGCTCACCATCGGCCTCATCCTCCTCGCCGTACTCCTGATGGTCGTCGTCGCCCTGGCCACCGTCCGCGTCGCGAACATCCTGGCCCGGCACAAGGCGGACGCGTCGAGGGGCGCCCTGATCGCCGGCACGGTCTGGATCACCTGCACGGCGTTCGGCCTCCAGATCGCCGGCGTGCCGCTCGCCGCCGACCACACCGCAGGCATCATCAAGGTCCACGCACACCGAGCGGTGGACACCCTCCGGGACGAGGCGCAGTTCGCGAAGGACGCGAGGGCCGACACCTTCGGCAGCACCCCGCCCGCCCAACTCGTCCCCGACCTGCGCGGCAAGGACGTCATCTTCACGTTCATCGAGAGTTACGGCCGTACCGCGATCGAGGACCCGGACATCGCCCCCGGCGTCACCCGCACCCTCGACACGAGCACCGCGGCCCTCGCGAAGGCCGGTTTCCGCGCGAAGAGCGGCTGGCTGACGTCGGCGACGTTCGGCGGCAACAGCTGGCTCGGCCACTCCACGACCCTCTCCGGCCTCTGGATCGACAACCAGCAGCGCTATCGCACGGTGATGGCGAGCGATCACCTGAGCCTGACCAAGGCCTTCCAGAAGACCGGCGACTGGGACACGGTCGGTGTGATGCCGGGCGTGCAGAAGAGCTGGCCCGAGCAGAAGTACTACGGCCTGGACAAGCTCTACAACGCCTTCCAACTCGGCTACAAGGGCCCGAAGTTCAGCTGGTCGACCATGCCCGACCAGTACGCCCTCGAAGCCTTCCAGCGCCAGGTCCACGGCAAGAAGCGCGACAAGCCCCTGATGTCGGAGATCATCCTGACCTCCAGCCACCAGCCCTGGGCACCGATCCCGAAGATGGTCGACTGGGACGATCTGGGCGACGGCTCCCTCTTCAAGGCCATCCAGCAATCAGGCACCAAGCCGGCCGACATCATCTCCGACTCCGACCGCTCCAAGCAGGAGTACGGCAAGTCGATCTCGTACTCCGTCACCAGCCTCACGCAGTGGCTGGAGCGCTACGGCACCGACGACACGGTTCTGGTCTTCCTGGGCGACCATCAACCCATGTCCCGCGTCAGCGGCACCAAGGCGAGCCGGGACGTGCCGATCTCGATCGTCGCCAAGGACCCGAAGATGCTGGACAAGATCGCCGACTGGAACTGGACGGACGGCCTCCAGCCGGCCTCCAAGGCCCCGGTCTGGAAGATGAGCAGCTTCCGGGACCGCTTCCTGACGGCGTACGGCTCCACCCCGAGCGGGAAGAAGTAGCTCAGCCGCCGGAGGTGTCCAGCTCCGCGTCCTCGCCCACGCCCGCGCAGTCGTACGGGTCCTTCAGCCACCCGTCCGGCAACACCACCCGGTTGTTGCCGGACGTACGGCCACGGGGACCGTCAGCGCCCGTCGGCCACGGCTGATCCAGGTCCAACTCGTCCAGGCCGCCCCGGAGTTCGGCCAGCGAGGACGTGATGGCGAGCCGCTTGCGCATCTCCGAGCCGACCGCGAAGCCCTTGAGGTACCAGGCGACGTGCTTGCGGAAGTCGATGACGCCCCGCGCCTCGTCACCGATCCACTCCCCGAGCAGCGTGGCGTGCCGCACCATGACGTCGGCGACCTCTCGGAGCGCGGGCCGTGCGATGTCGGCGTCCCGCCCCTCGAACGCGGCCACCAGGTCCGAGAACAGCCAAGGCCGCCCCAGGCACCCGCGCCCGACCACGACCCCGTCGCACCCGGTCTCCCGCACCATCCGCACCGCGTCCTCGGCCGACCAGATGTCGCCGTTGCCGAGCACGGGAATCTCCGGCACATGCTCCTTCAGCCGGGCGATGGCGTCCCAGTCGGCGGTGCCGCCGTAGTGCTGAGCGGCGGTACGGCCGTGCAGCGCGATGGCCGTGACGCCCTCCTCGACGGCGATCCGCCCGGCGTCCAGGTACGTGATGTGGTCGTCGTCGATGCCCTTGCGCATCTTCATCGTGACCGGCAGATCGCCCGCCCCACTGACCGCCTCCCGCAGGATCGCCCGCAGCAGGTTCCGCTTGAACGGCAGCGCCGAGCCGCCGCCCTTGCGGGTCACCTTCGGCACCGGGCACCCGAAGTTCAGGTCGATGTGATCGGCGAGGCCTTCCTCCGCGATCATGCGGACGGCTTTCCCGACCGTGGCCGGGTCGACGCCGTACAGCTGGATCGAGCGCGGCTTCTCGCTCTCGTCGAAGTGGATCAGCTGCATGGTCTTCTCGTTGCGCTCGACCAGCGCCCGGGTCGTGATCATCTCGCTGACGAACAGCCCCTTGCCGCCGCTGAACTCCCTGCACAGGGTGCGGAAGGGCGCGTTCGTGATCCCGGCCATGGGGGCCAGGACGACGGGCGGCTGGACGGTGTGCGGGCCGATCGGCAGGGGCGGGGCGGTCGTGGGCATCCACCCATTCTCACGTACCGGACGGGGTGCGGCTAAATTCATTAGTTAGGCGTACTATTCAAGAATGCCGGAGTTCAGCCCACGCCGCCGGATGCTGGTCCTCGCGATCTGCTGTATGAGCCTGCTGATCGTGAGCCTCGACACCACGGCCCTCAATGTCTCCCTGCCCGCGATGCAGCGCGACCTCGGCGCCAGCACCTCGGGGCTGCAGTGGACGATCGACGCCTACACCCTGGTCCTGGCCTCCCTGCTGATGCTGGCCGGCTCCACGGCGGACCGGATCGGCCGCAAACGGGTCTTCATGACCGGCCTGATCCTGTTCACCATCGGCTCGGCCCTGTGCTCCGTCGCACCGACCCTCGACTCGCTGATCGTCTTCCGGATGGTGCAGGCGGTCGGCGGCTCCATGCTCAACCCGGTCGCGATGTCGATCATCACCAACACCTTCACCGACCCGCGCGAGCGCGCACGGGCGATAGGCGTGTGGGGCGGCGTCGTAGGCATATCGATGGCCGCGGGACCGCTCGTCGGCGGTCTGCTCGT
The DNA here is from genome assembly GCF_014655715.1 of Streptomyces lanatus. Classification (GTDB taxonomy): domain Bacteria; phylum Actinomycetota; class Actinomycetes; order Streptomycetales; family Streptomycetaceae; genus Streptomyces; species Streptomyces lanatus. Next base: position 318,619 of record NZ_BNBM01000002.1, read on the forward strand.
GGACGGGGTGGACTGGCGCGCGATCTTCTGGGTCAACCTTCCGGTGGGTCTGGCCGCCCTCCTGCTCACCCTCCGCTTCGTCCCCGAGTCCCGTGCGCCGAAGGCCCGCCGCCTCGACCCGGTCGGCCAGCTCCTGGTGATCGCCCTGTTCGGCTCCCTGACGTACGCGATCATCGAGGCGCCGAACGCCGGGTTCACGGCCGTCCTGCCGTTCGCGGTGATCGCGCTGGCGGCGCTGCTCGGCCTTCTCTGGTACGAGCCCCGTCGCGCCGAACCCCTCATCGACCTGCGGTTCTTCCGGTCTGCGCCGTTCAGCGGGGCGACGGTGATCGCGATCGGGGCGTTCGCGGCGCTGGGCGGGTTCCTGTTCCTGTCGACGCTGTATCTGCAGAACGTACGCGGCCTCGACGCCCTGCACGCCGGCCTGTGGATGCTGCCGATGGCGACGCCGATGTTCCTGTGCGCGCCGCTGTCCGGACGGCTGGTGGGGAGCCGTGGGCCCCGGCTGCCGCTGCTGGTGGCGGGCCTCGCGATGACGACCAGCTGTGCGCTGTTCGCCGTCTTCGAGGCGGAGACGTCCAATGTCACGCTGCTGCTCGGGTACGTGCTCTTCGGCATCGGGTTCGGGTTCGTGAACGCGCCGATCACCAATACGGCGGTGTCGGGGATGCCGCGGGCCCAGGCCGGGGTGGCGGCCGCCGTCGCCTCCACCAGTCGTCAGTTGGGGCAGACGCTGGGGGTCGCGGTGATCGGGGCCGTGTTGGCTTCCGGGGTGGGGGCGTCGTCGTACAAGGAGTCGTTCGTGGCCGCGGCGGGGCCGGGGTGGTGGGTGCTCACGGGGTGTGGGCTGCTGGTTCTCGTGGCGGGGCTGGTCACGAGTGGGACGTGGGCGCGGGGTACGGCTGAGCGGGCGGCTGATTTGCTGGAGTCGGGTGAGCTTCGCAAGGCGTCTCGGGTGGTTGCGTAGCGGCGGAGCTGCATATTCAACTCAGCCCCGCGCCCCTTTGAGGGCGATCTCCTGCAGCTTCTTGAGACGCTCTGCCGACTCCTCATCCGCCGGCACATACGTCACCATCCGCGGCCCCACCTCCGGGCTCAACCACAAGTCGGTGTGATCGACCACGAGTCGACCCACGTACCGGTTGAGGAACTCCTTGCGCTTGCTGCGGTGGGACACCACCTCATGTCGCTCCCACACCTCGCGGAACTGGGGGGACTCCGTGCGAAGTCGCTTGAGGAGCATCTTCCAGGCGGGCTCGCCGAGGTGGCCGGCCATGGCGGCGCGGAAGCGGGCGGCCATGAGGCGTTGGGTCTCGCCGAGGTGCACGATCGAGGACTGCCAGTCCTGGTTGGTGTAGGAGAGGATCATGCAGTTGCGGTCCTCGGGCGGCACCGTCTCCAGGTCGCAGAGCAGCAGGCCGTACGTGCGGTTGTGGGCGAGGATGTCGTACCGGCTGTTCTGGAGGCACGCCGGATACGGCTCCAGCTGTTCCAGTACGGCCCGCATCGCGGGTGTCACCGACGGGCAGGTCGTGGCCGGTGTCGGGTCCACCGCGCCGGCCAGCTGGAAGAGGTGGGAGCGCTCGCTGGGGTCGAGCATCAGGGTGCGGGCGAGGGCGTCGAGGACCTGGACGGAGACCTGGATGTCACGGGCCTGTTCGAGCCAGGTGTACCAGGTGACGCCGACCGCGGAGAGCTGGGCGACCTCCTCGCGGCGCAGGCCGGGGGTGCGGCGTCGGCGGCCGCGGGGCAGGCCGACCTGCTCGGGGGTGAGGTGCTCGCGGCGGTGGCGCAGGAAGGCGGCGAGTTCATGGCGCCGGATCTCCGAGGCTGCCGTGGGGCGAGAGGTCACCGTTTCCTGGGCCATGGTCGTCATGCCTCCAGCGTGCCTCGCTCCGGAACCTGTTTCCAGGTGGTTCTGCTACCAGGATAAGAACACTCTGGTACCCCCCTGAGGAAGCCCGCAGGCTCGTCACTGTGACCGAAACCATCACTGCGCACAAGACCGGCACCGCCGCGGCACCACCCTCGCTCGGCGGCCTCGGCCTCTTCACGGTGCTGCTAGCGGCGGCACTTCCTCTCATCGACTTCTTCATCGTCAATGTGGCCCTGCCCACCATCGGCCATGACCTCGCGGCGAGCGAGGCCGTGCTCGAACTGGTCGTCGCGGGCTACGGGTTGGCGTACGCCGTGCTGCTCGTCCTCGGCGGGCGGCTCGGAGACCTGTTCGGCCGGCGTCGGCTGTTCCTCGGCGGTATGGCGGCGTTCGGGCTGACCTCGCTGGCGTGCGGTCTCGCGCCCAGCGCGTGGACCCTTGTCGCGGCGCGGGTCGCGCAGGGCGCGGCGTCGGCGGCGATGCTGCCGCAGGTGCTCGCCACCATCCAGGCGGCGACCAGCGGCCCGCGCCGCGCGAAGGCCATGGGCCTGTACGGCGCCACCGCCGGGCTGTCGATGGTCGCGGGGCAGATCCTCGGCGGCGTCCTGGTCGCGGCGGACATCTGGGGCACCGGCTGGCGCTCGGTGTTCCTGGTGAACGTGCCCGTCGTCCTCGTCGGCCTGTTCCTCGCCGCCCGCGCGGTCCCGGAGACCCGCTCCCAGCACCCGGAGCCGCTCGACGGCCCCGGCACGGTCCTGCTCGCCGCCGCCCTGCTCACGCTGCTGGCCCCGCTCACCGAGGGCCGGGCGGCGGGCTGGCCGCTGTGGACGTGGCTGTCGCTGGCGGCGTTCCCGCTGGTGGCGTGGGCGTTCTACACGGTGGAGCGCAGGGCGGACCGGGCGGGCCGTACGCCCCTCGTACCGCCGAGCCTGTTCGGACTGCTGTCCCTGCGTCGCGGTCTGCTGCTGATCGTGCCGTTCTCGATCGGCTTCAGCGGCTTCATGTTCGTGATCGCGGTGGCGTTGCAGCAGGGGGCGGGGCTCGGTCCGGTCGGAGCGGGCCTTGCACTCGTACCGATGGCGGTGGCGTTCTTCTGCGTCTCGCTGGCCGGTCCTCGGCTGGTGGCCCGGTTCGGCACCCGGGTGGTGACCGCGGGTGCGGCGATCCAGGCGGTGGGCGTGGGTCTGATCGCCGTGGCCGCCTGGCGTTCCTGGCCGGGCCTCGGTCTCCTCGAACTGCTCCCCGGTGCGGCGATCGCCGGCGCGGGCCAGGCCCTGCAACTCCCCGTGGTCTTCCGGATCGTGCTGTCCGAGGTGCCGCCGGCCAGGGCGGGCGTGGGCAGCGGGGTGATGATCACGACCCAGCAGTCGGCGCTGGCGCTGGGTGTGGCGACCCTGGGCACGCTGTTCCTGTCCCTGGCCGGCGGGGTGGGCATGCGGGACGCCCTGGTGACGACGCTGCTGGTCCAGTTGGCCGGGGTGGCGCTGACGGGTCTGCTCAGCCTGCGACTGCCGCGCACGATCGCCTGAGGGCCTGATCGAGTTGTGAGGGTGTGGCCACAGGTTGGTCAACGCGCCGGGGAAGAGTCCCTGTTGATGTTGGTCTTGCTGCACACTCCTTGCTGCGCAAAGGCCGCGCACACAGACTCGATGTCCTCGGACGCTGGAGGCGTCATGCTGGAGATCAACACGAGCAAGGTGACCCGCTGGGACCACCACGGACGCGAACATGTCGTCCGGGTGGTCCGCAAGGGCACGCAACGCACGGTCAGATGTGAGACCTGTGGCTGGCGCAAGGGCGCGCAGTTCCTGCCGTGGCTGAAGGCGGAGGAGCATCTGGCGGAGGCCCACCAGGCGACGGTGGACCCGGCCGAGGCGCCGCAGTCCGACGGATGACGCACAGGATGACCCACGGCATGACGCACATCCGCCGCTACCGCCCCGCCGACCGCGAGGCCGTCGAGGACATCTGCGTCCGCACCGCGCACGAGGGCGGTGACAGCCGGCCGCACTACCGGGACCCCGCCGTCTTCCCGGCGACCTTCGCGATCCCGTACGCCGTCCTGGAGCCGGACCTGGCGTTCGTGCTGGACGACGGGGAGGGGCGGGCGGTCGGCTATGTCGTGGGCGCCGCGGACACCCCGCGTTTCGTGACGGCGTTCCGCACGAGGTGGCTGCCGTCCGTCACCGACCGCCATCCCCCGCCGGCCGGACCACCCCGCACGCCGGACGAGGAGATGGCCGGGCTGCTGCACCACCCGGAGCGGATGCTGGTCCCGGAGGTCGCCGCCTACCCGGCCCACCTCCACATCGACCTGCTGCCCGACCGCCAGGGCCGGGGCCACGGCCGCGAGCTGATGCGCACCCTGCTACAAGCTCTCGGGGACAGGAACGTCCCGGCCGTCCACCTGTCGATGGTCACGGCCAACAAGCCCGCGCGGGCGTTCTACGACCGCCTCGGCTTCCACGAGATACCCGTCCCCGCCCCGGGCCCGGTCACCTACCTCGGCCGCACGACGGACGAACTCGACGCCCTTTGACGGCTCAGTGGCGGGCCCGCAACCCCCGCAGCAACAGATCCACAAGCGCCTCGAACTCCGCCTCCACACCAGGCCGTTCCCACTCCCTGGCGTAATGCGGGTCGTGGAAGCGGTCCGTCGCTCGGAAGAGGGCGCCCGCGGTGACGGCCGGGTCGTCAGCGGTGAAGGCGCCCGCGGACACGCCCGCGCGGACGATCTCGGTGAGCTGGCCGGTGAGTTCGGCAAGGTGCTCGCTGACGACGGTCTCGGCGGTCTCCGTGGTCAGCACCGAGTACGTGGCGAAGAGCTCCGGATCGTCGAACGCCTTGCGGCGCTTGGCGGCGAACAGTGCCGCGAGCCATTCGCGCACCCGCGTCTCCGGGTCCAGGTCGGCCGCCGCGACGATCCCCGCCAGCACCCCCGTCGTCCGGTCCAGCCACCGCTTCGTCACCGCTTCCCGCAGCGCGGCCTTGGTGCGGAAGTGCCGGTAGACGCTGCCATGGCTGACGCCGAGCGCGCGGGCCACGTCGACCACGGTGGCCTTGGCCGGGCCGTGGCGGCGCAGCACCTCCTCGGTGGCTTCGAGGATGCGCTCGGCGGTCAGGGTCTGGGAGGTCGGTGGCATGCCCTAGACCGTACCTGGCAGGGGGCTGGTCACTTGCTGCCCAGGTGGGCCATCAGCGGGGCCGGGTAGCGGTCGCCGGCCGCCGCGTCCGCCGGGACCGCCTGCTCGATCGCCGCGAGGTCGGCGGCGTCCAGCGTGACGTCCAGCGCGCCCAGCGACTCGTCGAGCCGCTCGCGGGTGCGGGCGCCGACCAGCGGCACGATGTCCTCGCCCCGGGAGAGCACCCAGGCGATGGCGATCTGCGCGACGGAGACGCCCTTCTGTCCGGCGATCTTCCGCAGCGCCTCGACGAGGTCGAGGTTGTGCCGGAGGTTGTCGCCCTGGAAGCGGGGCGAGTGCGCCCGGAAGTCGTTGGCGGCGAGCTGCCGGTCATGGGTGAAGTGCCCGGAGATCAGGCCGCGCGACAGGACGCCGTACGCGGTGATGGAGATGCCCAGCTCACGGGTGGTCGGGAGGACCGAATCCTCGATGCCCCGGGAGATGAGCGAGTACTCGATCTGGAGGTCGGAGATGGGGGCCGTCGCGGCGGCCCGGCGGATGATGTCGGCGCCCACCTCACTCAGCCCGACATGGCGGACGTACCCCTTCTCGATCAGTTCCGAGATCGCGCCGACCGTCTCCTCGATCGGTACGTCGGGGTCGAGCCGGGCGATCCGGTAGACGTCGATGTGGTCGACGCCGAGGCGCTGCAGCGAGTACGCGGCGAAGTTCTTCACGGCGGCGGGTCGGCCGTCGTAGCCGGCCCACTCGCCGTCCGGGGAGCGCAGGGCGCCGAACTTCACGCTGGTCAGGGCCTGTTCGCGCAGGGCGGCGGGCGCGGTGCGCAGGGCCTCGCCGATCAGCATCTCGTTGTGCCCCATGGCGTAGAAGTCGCCGGTGTCGAGCAGGGTCACGCCCGCTTCCAGGGCGGCGTGGACGGTGGCGATCGACTCGGCCCGGTCCGCGCCGCCGTAGAGCGCGGACATGCCCATGCAGCCGAGGCCGAGGGCGGAGACCTGGGGGCCGGTGGTTCCGAGGGTGCGGGTTTGCATCGTCATGCCTCCACCATGCCCTAACAGCTGACAGATTTCAATATCTGTCATTCCATACTTGTCAGCGCGCCTCACGCGGCCATCTCAATGTGGTCCAGACCTATTGACGAGAGGTCTGGACCACGAGCACTGTCATGCCTACGACATCGCCCGCCCCGACCCCCACCGGGAGGCCCCGTATGCTCCGCCGCGCCCTCAGCCTGCTCACCGCGGCACTGGCGACCGCCTGTCTCACCCAGCTCCCCGCCGCATCCCCCGCGTCCGCCGCCGACACCTGCGCCGTCAAGTCCAAGCCGTCCGGCAAGGTCCTCCAGGGCTACTGGGAGAACTGGGACGGCGCCGCCAACGGCGTCCACCCGCCCTTCGGCTGGACCCCGATCACCGACTCCCGCATGGCGGCGCACGGCTACAACGTGATCAACGCGGCCTTCCCGGTCATCCGCTCCGACGGAACGGCACTCTGGGAGGACGGCATGGACAGCGGGGTGAAGGTGGCAACCCCCGCGGAGATGTGCGCGGCGAAGGCCTCCGGCCAGACGATCCTGATGTCCATCGGCGGCGCCACGGCCGGCATCGACCTCAACTCGACCGCCGTCGCGGACAAGTTCGTCGCGACGATCGTCCCGATCCTGAAGAAGTACAACTTCGACGGCATAGACATCGACATCGAGACCGGCCTGACGGGCAGCGGCAACATCGCCCAACTCTCCACGTCCCAGGCCAACTTGATCCGCATCATCGACGGAATCCTCGCCCAGATGCCATCGAACTTCGGCCTGACCATGGCCCCGGAGACGGCCTACGTCACCGGCGGCAGCGTCACCTACGGCTCGATCTGGGGCGCCTACCTCCCCGTCATCAAGAAGTACGCCGACAACGGCCGCCTGTGGTGGCTGAACATGCAGTACTACAACGGCAGCATGTACGGCTGCTCCGGCGACTCCTACTCCGCCGGAACCGTCGAGGGCTTCACCGCCCAGACCGACTGCCTCAACAAGGGTCTCGTCATTCAAGGTACGACGATCAAGGTGCCGTACGACAAGCAGGTCCCCGGCCTGCCCGCCCAGTCGGGCGCGGGCGGCGGCTACATGTCACCGTCCCTCGTCGCCCAGGCCTGGCGGCACTACGGCAGCTCGCTCAAGGGCCTGATGACCTGGTCGATCAACTGGGACGGTTCGAAGAACTGGACCTTCGGCGACAACGTGAAGTCACTGCAGGGCCGTTGATCCCGGCGCACGCAGGTCGAGGACATAGCGGTCGAGCAACGTCCCGTCCTCGGTGAACCGTTGCCCGCCGGGCGCGAACCCGGCCCGGCGGGCGACGGCGGCGGACGCTGCGTTGCCCGGCTCCACCTGGATCACCGCCCCGCTCACGCCCTCACCGGCCGCGTACCGGCAGACCAGGAGGACGGCCCGGGTGGCGAGCCCCCGCCCCCGCCACGCCGGATAGAGCCCGTAGGCGACATTGACCTGCCCCCGGGTGAGCCCCTCCGCCGCGAAACGCAGATCGATGGTGCCCGCGAGCGTCTCACCGACGCCCACCCGGATCCCGAACGCACGCAGCGAACCGCCCGCCGCCCACTGCTCCCCGCAGTGCCGGATATAGGCGTCGACGCCCTCACGCGTACCGGGACCGCCACTCAGCCAGCGGACCAACTGCTCGTCCTCACCCGCGAGATGGGCCTCGGCGTCGGCCGGGACCAGCGGGGAGAGGGCGATCACCCCGTCGGACAGCTTCACGGCGCCGTTCCGTGGGCGTACAGGGACGCGAACAGCCCGTGCACGCGCGGCCCGTCCGGCACCTGCCAGGCACCGCCGACATGGCCGATGGCCCCCTCGGGGACGCCGTGCGGTGCGGGCCGCAGGACGCGGTGCAGCAGGAGGGTCGTACCGTCCGGCGCGGTCAGCCAGGTGCCCTCGGAGTCCTCGGAGACGGCCGTGGGCCCGTGGGCTCCAAGCCCCGGACCGCCGTAGGAGCGAGTGACCTCCCGATCCACCACATCAGTGAGACTCTGCGCCTGGGCCTCGGCCCGCCCCTCGATCAGCGCCCACAACTGCCCGACCAGCACCGGGTCATGGCAGCCGTCGTAGGCCCAGCGCGGCCCCAGCACCCCGTGCTCCATGGTTCCGACGAGGGCATGCTCGGCACCGTCGAGAGGGGCACCGCGATAGGTCAGCGGCACCAAGTAGCTCACCGCCCCCACCTCATCGGTGGCCACCATGAACTCGATCCCGACCTCCCCCGCCGGGTCGTCCAGCCGGAAGCCGCCGGACTTGTGCAGTCGGGGCGCACCGGCACCGGCGTACCAAGGGCGGGTGGGCAGCCAGGAGGTGAGGAGTTCCAGCTTGGTCGGCTTGAGGGTGGTGTGATGAATGACGGCCATGCCGCAGGCTCTCACGAAAGCTTTTGCCACAACACGGCAACCCGTCACTCTGGTACGCTTTTTCGATCATGACGATGACGTACTTCTTCCACCTTCGCTAGTCGCTCCGTCGGCACGACGCGGTTCACCCCGGCGCCGACGATGCGGGACGGCCGTCCACTCCGCCGTCCCGGGCTGCGACGTGGGAGAAGACGTACATCATGCGCGCACGGCGTGTGTCCTTGGTGGCTCGGTGCGTACGAGGGCTGGAGCCCGCACTCGGCACGGAGATTCTGCGGACGGGTTCCGCGACCATCGACCTGATCGGCCACCGCGAGGTGAGCTTCAGAACCGACCTGAACGGAGACGGGGACGGGGTCCGGCTGCGGACCGCCGACGATGTCTTTCTGCTGGCCCATCGCCGGCACGACATCGGCCCGCACAAGACCGACCTGTCCGCCCTGGCCGACCTGGCCCGCGCGGTCGACCTGGAGGGCCTGACAAAGGCACGCCGGGGCTTCGGCGACGGCATCGAGATCTCGGCGTCCTTCCTCGGGCGCCGGACGTACAACCGCTACGACATCGAGGACACCGTCGGCCGGGTCCTGGCCGAGCGCGCGGGCGTCCCGTACCACTCACGCCGTGACGGCGACGCGCCCCCGCCCGGCCACAGCGGCTGGCGCCTCACCCTCGACGGCACCCACGCCACCCTGCTGCTGCGCCTGGGACGGCGACCGACGCACCGGCGCGCCTACAAGAGCGCGACGATCGCGGGCACCCTGCATCCACCGGTAGCCGCCGCGATGGCCCAGGCGGCCGAACTCCGCCCAGGTCAACGGGTGTTGGACCCCTGCTGCGGTGCGGGCACCCTCCTCATCGAGGCCCACCACACCACCCCCGGCACCACGCTCCTCGGCTTCGACCTCGCCCCGGCCGCACGCCGGGCGGCCCGCCAGAACGCCGGCCGGCTCCCCGTGACCATCCGCCACGGCGACGCCGGCGCCCTCCCCCTCGCCGACCGCAGCGTCGACCGGGTGCTGTGCAATCCGCCGTGGGGCGACCAGGTCGACCCGGGCGGCCGTCTCGCCGGGCACCCGGAGCGCTGGTGGCGCGAGCTCGCCCGGGTTCTCTCCGACGAGGGACGGGCGATCGTGCTGCTGCCCGACGCCCGGGGGCTCGGCCGCGCCCTGGCGCTCGGCCTGTCCCCCGTCCACGTACAGCAGTTGAGCCTGTTCGGGAGCCGGCCGCTCCTGGTCCGCCTCGAACGCTAACGGGCGGTGAGCGCCAGCTTCGCGCCCAGGGCCACGAACGACCCTGCGAAGGTCCGCCGCAGCCATGTCATCACCCGGGGCCGGGAGGTGACATGGCTGCGTACGGAGGCCGCGAGGACGCCGTACGCGGCGAAGACCAGGAACGTCGCGAGCATGAACACCGCGCTGAGCCCCAGCATGCGCGGCACCGCGTTCGCCGCGCCCGGATCCACGAACTGCGGCAGAAAGGCGAAGAAGAACAACGTCAGCTTCGGATTGAGGATGTTGATCAGCACCCCGCGCATGATCACCCGCCCCGAGGAAGGCGGCGCGGCCCCCTCCTCCACCACGATGGCGTCCTTGTCCCTGACCGTCGCCCAGGCCATGTACAGCAGGTAGGCGACACCCGCGTACTTCAGCACCTGGAACGCGGTCGCGCTCGCGTGCAGCAGCGCGGCGACACCGGTGACCGTGGCCAGGATGTGCGGCACGATCCCGAGGGTGCACCCGAAGGCGGCGACGACACTCGCGCGCCGCCCCCGGGACAGTGCGGCGGCGAGCGTGTAGACGACACCGGTGCCGGGGGTGGCGACGACGACGAGGGTGGTGAGGAGGAAGGCGAGACTCATGGCCGTAAGCCTTGTGCCGCCGCGCCCCGGGAAACAGGGCCAATCGACGTCCCCGCTCCCGGACCAATCAAAAAAGGCTGACGGGAGACATCGCGTCCCCCGTCAGCCGCTTCGACTAATCCCTACGCACCGATGAGCCGGCTCGCCAGGTACCCCTCGATCTGGTCGAGGGACACCCGCTCCTGCTTCATCGAGTCGCGCTCACGAACCGTGACCGCGTTGTCCTCAAGCGTGTCGAAGTCGACCGTCACACAGAACGGCGTACCGATCTCGTCCTGGCGGCGGTAGCGGCGGCCGATCGCGCCCGCGTCGTCGAACTCGATGTTCCAGTTCTGCCGGAGCGCCTGGGCGAGGCCCTTGGCCTTCGGGGAGAGCTCCGGGTTCCGGGAGAGCGGGAGCACCGCGACCTTCACCGGCGCCAGACGGTGGTCGAGGCGCAGCACCGTGCGCTTCTCCATCTTGCCCTTGGCGTTGGGCGCCTCGTCCTCGACGTAGGCGTCGAGCAGGAAGGCGAGCATCGCGCGGCCGACACCGGCCGCGGGCTCGATGACGTACGGCGTCCAGCGCTCGCCGGCCTCCTGGTCGAAGTAGGAGAGGTCCTGGCCGGAGGCCTTGGAGTGCGCGCCGAGGTCGTAGTCGGTGCGGTTGGCGACACCCTCCAGCTCGCCCCACTCGTTGCCGCCGAACTGGAAGCGGTACTCGATGTCAGCGGTGCGCTTGGAGTAGTGGGAGAGCTTCTCCTTCGGGTGCTCGTACCACCGCATGTTCTCCTCGCGCAGGCCCAGGCCGGTGTACCAGTTCCAGCGCTGCTCCATCCAGTACTCCTGCCACTTCTCGTCCTCGCCCGGCTTGACGAAGAACTCCATCTCCATCTGCTCGAACTCACGGGTACGGAAGATGAAGTTGCCGGGCGTGATCTCGTTGCGGAAGGACTTGCCCATCTGCGCGATGCCGAACGGCGGCTTGCGGCGGGAAGTCGTCTGCACCTGGGCGAAGTTGGTGAAGATGCCCTGGGCGGTCTCGGGGCGGAGGTAAGCGATGGAGCCGCTGTCCTGGGTCGGGCCCAGGTGCGTCGACAGGAGGCCCGAGAACTGCTTGGGCTCGGTGAACTGGCCCTTGTTGCCGCAGTTCGGGCAGTTCACATCGGCGAGGCCGTTCTCCGGGAGGTGGCCCTTCTTCGCCTCGTAGGCCTCCTCAAGGTGGTCCGCGCGGAACCGCTTGTGGCAGGAGGTGCACTCGGTGAGCGGGTCCGTGAAAGTGGCGACGTGGCCGGAGGCGACCCACACCTCGGGGGCCAGGATCACGGACGAGTCGATACCGACCACGTCCTCGCGCGACGTCACCATGTAGCGCCACCACTGGCGCTTCAGGTTCTCCTTGAGCTCGACACCCAGCGGCCCGTAGTCCCAGGCGGCGCGCTGGCCGCCGTAGATCTCACTGCAGGGGAATACGAAGCCACGGCGCTTGCTCAGGCTGACGATGGTGTCGATCTTGTCGGCGGCCACGGTGCTCTCTTCATTACGACGACGGGCAGCGAATGCTTCAGGGTACCGGCGAGGGCTCCCCCTCAACCAAATCGGTAGCCCTCTGTGGACGGCCGCTCACGCTTGTTGACAACCGTTTCCAATTTCGCTGAAAATGACTGTCATGAACGTACGACGACCACACATATCCGGGATCGCCCTCGCGGCCGTCACCGCACTCGGTATCGGCACCCTCTCCGCCTGCTCCTCCGACAGCGCCGCCGCGGGCAACACGGACAAGTTCGACGTCGTCGCGTCGTTCTACCCCATGGCCTTTCTCGCCGAGGAGATCGGCGGCGACCATGTGAAGGTCACCAGCCTCACCGAGCCCGGCCAGGAGCCGCACGACCTGGAGATCAGCGCCCAGCAGCGCGCTCAGCTGGAGGAATCCGACGCAGCGCTCTTCCTCAAGGGTCTCCAGCCCTCCGTCGACGAGGCCGTCGGCCAGTCCGGCCTGAAGACGAAGATCGACGCCGCCACGCTCACCAAGCTGGAGGACCACGGCAACCTCGAGGACAGCCATGAGCACGAGGGCGAGGAGGCGCACTCCGAGGAAGAGGAGGAGCACGCCCGCGACCCCCACATCTGGCTGGACCCGGTGAAGTACGCCGAGGTCGCCAAGGGCGTCGGCGCGGCCTTCGAGAAGGCGGACCCCGACCACGCGGCCGACTACAAGAAGAACACCGACGCGCTGGTCAAGAAGCTCGGCGAGCTCAACACCGAGTTCACGGACGGGCTCAAGAACACCAAGTCCAAGGTCTTCTTCACCAACCACGCCGCCTTCGGCTACCTCGCCGAGCGCTACGGCCTGACCCAGGAGGCCATCTCCGGCCTCGACCCGGAGAGCGAGCCCAGCCCGGCCCGGATCAAGGAGCTCCAGCAGGAGGCCAAGGCCGACGGCGTCACCACCGTGTTCTACGAGACACTTGTGTCCGACAAGACCGCGAAGACCCTCGCCGACGACGCCGGCCTGAAGACGGACGTCCTCGACCCGCTCGAGGGCATCACCGACAAGTCCAAGGGCGACGACTACTTCGCGGTCATGCAGGCCAACCTCACGGCCCTGAAGACGGCTCTGGGAGCCAAGTGATCGACCCCATGGAGGACGGCATGACCGAGCCCGTCATCTCACTGCGCGGCGTCCGCGCCGAGCTGGGCTCGCGCCCCGTCCTGCGCGGCATCGACCTCACCGTGGGCCACGGTGAGGTCGTCGCCCTGCTCGGCGCCAACGGCTCGGGCAAGTCGACGGCCGTACGCAGCGTCATCGGCCAGGTCCCGGTCAGCGCCGGTGAGATCGAGCTGTTCGGCACCGCGCGGGCCCGGTTCCGCGACTGGTCGCGGGTGGGCTACGTCCCGCAGCGCACGACGGCCGCGGGCGGCGTGCCCGCCACGGTCGGCGAGGTCGTCTCCTCGGGCCGTCTGTCCCGCACCCGCTTCGGCGTCTTCCGCAAGGCCGACCACGCCGCCGTACGGCATGCCCTGGAGCTGGTGGGCATGGCGGACCGCGTGAAGGACTCGGTCAACGCCCTCTCCGGCGGCCAGCACCAGCGCGTCCTGATCGCCCGTGCCCTGGCCTCCGAGCCCGAGCTGCTGATCATGGACGAGCCGATGGCGGGCGTGGACCTGGCGAGCCAGGAGGTGCTGGCGCGCACGCTGCGGGAACAGGTGGCGGCGGGCGCGACGGTCCTCCTCGTGCTCCATGAACTCGGGCCGCTGGAGCCCTTGATCGACCGCGCGGTGGTCCTGCGCGACGGCTGTGTACTGCACGACGGCCCGCCCCCGAAGGCAGTCGGCCAGCACGCACTCCCCGGCCACGACCATGTCCACCCCCACGCGGCTCACGACGCCGAGCCGATCCGGACGGGACTGCTGAGCTGATGGACTTCCTGAACTACGACTTCATGCAGCGGGCGCTGCTGGCGGCCGTACTGGTCGGCATCACGGCCCCGGCGGTGGGCATCTACCTGGTCCAGCGCCGCCAGGCGCTGATGGGCGACGGAATCGGCCATGTCGCGATGACCGGCGTCGGTCTCGGCTTCCTCCTCTCCTGGTCGCCGGTGTGGATGGCGACGCTGGTGTCGGTGCTCGGCGCGATCGCCATGGAACTGATCCGCTGGTACGGCAGGATGCGCGGCGACCTCGCGCTCGCGATGCTCTTCTACGGCGGTATGGCCGGCGGCGTGATGTTGATCAACCTCGCGCCGAACGGCTCGAACGCGAACCTGACCTCGTATCTCTTCGGCTCGCTGTCCACGGTGAGCGAGTCGGACGTGACGGCGATCATCGTGCTCGCCGCCTTTGTGGTGCTGGTCACCCTCGGCCTGCGCCGCCAGCTGTTCGCGGTGAGCCAGGACGAGGAGTTCGCGAGGGTCACGGGCCTCCCGGTCCGCGCCCTGAACCTGCTGACCGCGATCACGGCGGCGGTGACCGTGACGGTCGCCATGCGCGTGGTGGGCCTGCTCCTGGTGAGCGCGCTGATGGTGGTGCCGGTGGCGGCGGCGCAGCAGCTGACGCGGAGCTTCGCGGCGACGTTCGCGATCGCGGTGGCGATCGGTGTGACGGTGACGATCGGCGGCACGGTCACGTCCTACTACCAGGACGTGCCGCCCGGCGCGACGATCGTGCTGCTGACGATCGGCGCATTCATCGCGCTGACCGCGCTGGCGACCCCGCTGGCCAGGCGCAGGGCCCGCGCCCTGGCGGCGGCCCAGCCTTCCACCGACCCGGCGGAGTGTGCGATTCCGGCCAGCCGGGGGACGGACGGGAAGGTGAGCGTCTGACCGCGCTCAGCCGGGGCTGGCACAATGGCCCGGCAAGTGCAGACGTGAGGAGGCAACCGGTGACCACCGCTGGACCGCCCGTGAAGGGCCGCGCGACTCGGCAGCGGGCCGCTGTGGCGGCGGCCCTCGACGAGGTCGACGAGTTCCGCAGCGCGCAGGAGCTCCACGACATGCTCAAGCACAAGGGCGATTCGGTCGGCCTCACCACGGTCTACCGCACCCTCCAGAACCTCGCCGACGCGGGTGAGGTCGACGTCCTGCGCACCTCCGACGGCGAGTCGGTGTACCGCCGTTGCTCGACCGGCGAGCACCACCACCACCTGGTCTGCCGGGTCTGCGGCAAGGCGGTGGAGGTCGAGGGTCCGGCCGTGGAGAAGTGGGCGGACGCGATCGCGGCCGAGCACGGCTATGTGAACGTGGCGCACACCGTGGAGATCTTCGGCACATGCGCGGAGTGCGCCGCGCGCTGAGCGCCTAGTGAGAGCGCCGCGCGCTCTGCTGTGCCAGATACCGCAGCCGAGTGCGATGCGGGGTGTCGGGAAGTCGGTGCAGCAGGTCCTGCGCCTGCCCGGCATAGGCGTCAGCGGCCGACCGGGCCAGAGCGAGTGCGCCGGTCTCCTGGAGCAGCTCGCGCAGCTCGGGAAAGGCCGCTTCCGTGTCAGGGGCGCGCCATACGGCGTCCAGGCGGGCCCGTTCCTCAGCTCCCGCGTGTTCATGGGCGAGCAGCACCGGCAGAGTGGGCCGGTGATTGCGCAGATCGCTCGCGGGGTCCTTGCCGACGTCCTGCGCGGAGCCGTCGTAGGGCAGCAGGTCGTCGCGGATCTGGAACGCCATCCCGAGGGCCGTACCGAAACCGTCGAGCGCGTCGGCGTGTTCGCCACCACCGCTCAGTTGCGCCCCGAGCCGGCAGGAGAGGCCGAAGAGTACCGCCGTCTTCAGGCGGGCCATCTCCAGATAGCGCTCCTGTCCGCAGGTCAGGTCGTCCTCGATCTCCAGCTCCATGGCCACGCCCCGGGCCATGGCTTCCGCGGTCGCGCTCACTCCGTGCCATGCCTCGTTGACCTGTTCCGCGCTGATCCCGCGCGTCAGGCATTCCGTCAGGCTCTGCATGGCGGACATGTACAGGGCGTTGGCGGCGAGCAGGGCGAAGCCCTGACCGAAGCGGCGCGGTGCGGTGTCCCGGCCCCGTCGCTGCTGGTCCCCGTCGATGATGTCGTCGTGCATCAGGCTCGCCACATGGGTCATCTCCATCGCGACCGCGACGGGCAGCACCGACTCCGGTGATCCGCCCACGGAACCGGCGCTCTCCAGGACCAGCACCGGCCTGAGCAGTTTGCCCGGCGGCAGCAGGGCGTGCTGCTGGATACGGGCGAGAGCGTCGTCGTCGGCTCCCGTGACGCGCCGGGTGAGCTCGGCGCGGGCGGCCCGGTGCGTGGGCCACTGCCGGATGTCCTGGGCGACAGATGCCGCCGTGGTGATCCCCGCGTCCTCCGTGCACGTCGGCGACTGCCGCAGCGTCAGCAGGGCGAGCCGTTTGAGTTCCGCCTTCCGGATGCGGGGGACGCGGCGCAGTACGGCCGGCAGATCGCTGGTGACGGCGTCGAGGTGCGAGCGGTAGAGGGAACCCATCGCATCGATCGCGGCCCCGCCGTACGGGGGCAGTCCGGCGGCCAGTTTGTCGCCGTACGTCAGCAGTTCGCGGGCATGCCGGGCCGCCCGGCCCAGCGCCTCCAGCACGCCCGGTGTCGCCCGGCGTTCGAGGAGTTCGGCGCGATCAGTTCCGCAGGCGCGCAGCATCTCGTCGGAGATCCCCGCCCAGCCGCGGGCCAGGTCCTGGGAAAGATCGCGGAGATTGTCCACCCGGTCCAGTCCCTCGCCGAAGGCCATGGCCAGCTCGTCGAGCACCGGATCATCGCCATCATCGCCTGAACAACCGAGCAGGGGAAGGGACATCCGCACGGGGGCGCCGGCGACGCCTCGGGCGAAGGCGGACAGCTCTTCCTCGGTGGCGAAGCCGTCGCGGCGGCCGATGTCGCCGCGGGTGGTCTCGATGAGCTCCCGCACCGGTTGCCGTGGCAGCGGGAAGCGGGTGATGGCATGCACCAGGGCCGCGCGGACGGGATGCTCGGAGGTTCCCGCGCCGATCTCCTCCAGCAGCAGTCCGGTCTCGTCGTCGAAGCGCGCCGGGCCGGACCCGTCACCGTCCGCCAGGTCGTCCACCCACCGGACCAGCGCTCCGACGGCTGCCAGCGCCGGGCGGTGCCGCGCCGGCAGCAGGGCGCCCGGCATGGCCATGCCCCGGTCGGTCTTCAGGGCCAGCTGGAAGCAGGTGCGGTACGAGTTCCGCAGCCTGGCGTCCGTGATCCCGGAGGCCGTGAGGCAATCATTGAACTTGTCGATCTCCCAGCGCGCCACGACGCTGCCTTTCTTCTTCTGAGTACGGGCCCGGGGCCCAGGTAACGGTCATCGCGCCGCCCGTGGAGAGCAGCAGGAACCCGAGGAACAGACCGCCCAGGTTGGCCATGACGAGACTGACGAACGCGATGGCCAGGGCGAGGACGCCGGGGAGGACGCACCGGTCCGGAGACCACCAGGCGAGGACGCCCGCCGTCAGGGCAGCGACACACACCAGCCACCCCGTCGCCCCCGCGAGCCCGGAGAACTGGACCAGCCCGAGCCCGCCCCAGGTCGTCCACACCACCTCGACCCCACCCGCCATGATCAGCAGCCCGCCCCAGAACGGCCGGGACCGGCGCCATGCCGTCCAGCTCACGGGCAGCCGTCCCCGTCGCGGCTCACGCCCGCCTGGAATCCCCGCGCGGACATGGTGGCCGCGGTGTAGGCGCGCGGCTTGATCGTGACCTGCGACGCCTTGAACGAACCGGCCGTCAGCTCGAACGGGCGCGACGGTTCGGCTTCCACCGCCAGCCCGGCGTCCGCCATGGACAGACGGGAGGCGGACAGGCCGGCGGCCTCGATGGTGAAGCCGGACGCGCTCATGGACTCCATGCCGATGTGCACCATGAAGCGCCCGGCGAGAGGGACGCGCACGGGAGAGGTCAGACAGACACGCTCGGCTCGGAAGTCCTTGAACAGCTCCACGAACGCGGCGTCGGTCCTGCCGCCAGGGGCTGCGCCGGGGGCCAGGGACAGACCGGAGACGGTGACGCGGTCAGCGGTGATGGTGACCGGGGAGCGCCCGGCCATGGACACCTCGATGGCACCCGCGTTCCCGCTGGCCAGCAGCGCGAAGGCGGCGCCGTTGACCGCCGCCAGAAGAACCGCGCAATGTCTCCGCCGGACACCGCCACGCCACTCGCCCCTCATGAAGCCCCGCCCTTCGATCCTTGAGCTCACATCGGATCATCGGCTTGGACAACAGTCGGACTTCCCACGAGGACACGGGGTGGGAGCGGGCCACACGGTTTTCGCCCCCGCCGGCGGTCGCTGAAATTCAGCCCCTTAGGGGTGCCCCCTCTGGGGGAGTTTGAGGAGCGGGGTCTGGGGCGGAGCCCCAGGACGGGACGGGTAGGGGCGGCGGGGGCGAAAAAGGACCCTCGCCGCACCCGGCAGGGACCGTCAGTCCTCCTCCCGCCGCCCTTCCATCGCCACCAGCTCCTCGTTCGGGATCGCCCCACCGAACCGCCGGTCCCGCGAGGCGAACTCGACGCAAGCCCGCCACAGATCACGCCGGTCGAAGTCCGGCCACAGCACATCCTGGAAGACCATCTCGGCGTACGCGCTCTGCCACAACAGATAGTTGGAGGTGCGCTGCTCGCCGCTCGGACGCAGGAACAGGTCGACGTCCGGCATGTCCGGGTAGTACATGTACTTGGCGAACGTCTTCTCGTTCACCTTCGAGGGGTCGAGCCGCCCGGCCTTCACATCCTCCGCCAACGCCTGCGCCGCATCCGCGATCTCGGCCCGCCCGCCGTAGTTCATGCAGAAGTACAGCGTCAGCTTGTCGTTGTCCTTGGTCTGCTCCTGGGCGATCTGGAGCTCCTTGGCGACCGACTTCCACAGCTTGGGCATCCGCCCCACCCACCGCACCCGGATCCCCAGCTCATCGAGCTGATCACGGGTCTTGCGGATGAAGTCACGGTTGAAGTTCATGAGGAAGCGCACCTCGTCCGGCGACCGCTTCCAGTTCTCGGTGGAGAAGGCGTACAGCGAGATCGCCCCGACGCCCATCTCGACCCCGCCCTGAAGGACGTCGAGCACCCGCTCGGCACCGACCTTGTGCCCCTCGGTACGCGGCAGCCCCCGCTCCTTCGCCCACCGCCCGTTCCCGTCCATGACGATCGCCACATGCTTCGGGATCAGCTCACCCGGCAGCTTCGGCGCGCGAGCACCGGACGGGTGCGGCTCCGGCGCCCTGTACTCACGGCGCCGACGCCCAAGGAACCCACTCACAGCCATGTGCCTGTCGTCTCCCTCATACTCACGCTTACTCGTGACTCACTTTTCCACGTACCGAAGCGACCGCAGCCCGCGCTCCATGTGCCAGTGCAGATAGGCGGACACCAGCCCACTGCCCTCCCTGACATGGCGCGGCTCGCAGGAGTCCGCCGTCTCCCAGTCTCCCGTGAGCAGCGCGCCGAGGAGTTCCAAGGTCTGCGGCGACGGTACGACGCTACCGGGCACCCGGCAGTCGACACAGACCGAGCCCCCGGAGGCGACCGAGAAGAAGCGGTTCGGTCCGGGCATGCCGCACTTCGCACAGTCGCTGAAGGTGGGGGCGTAGCCGTTGACGGCGAGGGAGCGCAGCAGGAACGCGTCGAGGACGAGGTGGGGCGCGTGCTCGCCGCGGGAGAGCGTCCGCAGGGCTCCGACCAGCAGCAGATACTGCTGCACCGCCGGCTCGCCCTCATGGTCGGTGAACCGCTCGGCGGTCTCCAGCATGGCCGTCCCGGCGGTGTACCGCGCGTAGTCCGTGACGATCCCGCCGCCGTACGGAGCGATGGTCTCGCTCTGCGTGCACAGCGGCAGCCCGCGCCCGATCAGCTCGCTCCCCCGCGCGAAGAACTGCACGTCGACATGGGAGAAGGGTTCGAGCCGGGCACCGAACTTGGACTTCGTACGCCGCACACCCCGCGCCACGGCCCGGACCCTGCCGTGCCCACGGGTGAGCAGCGTGATGATCCGGTCCGCTTCCCCGAGCTTCTGGGTGCGCAGCACGATGCCGTCGTCGCGGAACAGACTCATGGGTTCATTCTCGCGTACGGCGGGGGTCAGCGGGGGCGGTCGGGGTGGCTGATGCTGTCCCAGGGGGCCAGATTCCATGGACTGGCGCGGTTCCCGGCGTCCAGCAGCGCCCGCAGATGCTCATCGGCGACCGCCTGCGACGCGGGCAGATCCGACTCCTCCGCGTCCCGCAGCGCCGCCCGCCACACCTGCCGCCCGAGCAGATAATGACCGGCGTACTCCTCCCACGAGGCATACGTCCGCACCACCGTCGGCACGATGTTCTTCAGCGCCGTCCAGGCGTCGCCCTCGTCGATCAGCCCGCAGGCGAAGCCCCGGCGGGCGATGTCGACATACAGGGCGGCGTCCCAGGCCAGCGGCGAGACGCCGGTCTGCCGGTACGCCCGCGCCCGGTAACCACTGTGGGCCAGCTCGTCGAGCCGACCGACCAGCCCCTCACGCGAGGTGATCTCCCACTGGTCGGCCAACCAGCGCCGGGCGCTGTCGTCGTCGATCCGTACATATGGGTACAGCGTCGTCCGCGAGGCGCTCTTGTCCCGGCTCACCGGCGCGCTCAGCGACACCATCCACAGCTGGTGCATGGTGAGCGGCACGGGGTAGCGGCGCGTCGCCTTCACACCGCGCCGTCTCCATCTCCACAAAGCCATGCCGCCGCACCCTACGCACCCGCCCCTACGTCAAGGAACCTCACCCCTGCTTCGTGCGTTCGCGTACGCCGTCGCCGCGCGCAGCCGCTCGGCGGGAGTGGCCGTACGTACGGACGCCGGCTCGGCGTCCCACTCCTTGCCGCCGCCGTAAGGTCTCAGCTGGACATACGGCCCTTCATGCCCCATCACGACGCCGATCCGACCCGAACGAGTGTCGACGACATAGGCCCCGATAGGCGGCTTCATCGCAACACCGTCGCGAGACGCTGCGCGGTCTCGACGGAACAACGGCCCAATTCGACGAGCGGGCACGGGGCTTCACGCGCAAGACTCGCCGGATCGATCCGGAGTGTCGGAAGCGTAATTCCTGCCTTCTCCAGTGCCGCCCGCAATTCCTTCACTGCATCCTCCGCTTCTTCGACGCAGCGCGCCGAGTGTCGTGCCGTCACCTTGCTCCCCTGTCTTTTGGGTTTCATTCTTTCCACATCCATGGTGACCTGCGACGTCTACACTCGGCAGGAGTCTGTGCGCTACAAGTGCGGGGCAGGGTAAGGGGGTTGGGTTATGGCCAACGGTTCGCGGATGGCGGCGTGGGAGTTCTTCGGCAGCGAGCTGAAGAGGCATAGGGAGAACGCCGGGATCACTCAGGTGGAGTTGGGGGCGAGAGTATTCGTCTCCGGTGGTTATATCGGCCAGTTCGAACAGGCAATTCGAAAGCCGCAACTGGATGTAGCCCAGCGGATTGACGAGGTTCTACAAACCGACGGCTTTTTCGAGCGGACGTGGCGACAGCTCATCAACGACAAGCGGTACGCCGACTACTTCGGGCCGGTCGTGGAGCTGGAGCGGCTGGCCACGAAGATCTGCGAGTACGCACCCACGGTGGTGCCGGGCCTGTTGCAGACGGCAGCGTACGCAGAGGCTGTCACCATCGCGGCCAACCCCTTCGTCACCAACGCGTACGTCGAGGAGAAGGTCATGGCCCGCTTGGAACGAGCGGACATCCTCAAGGACGCTACAAGGCCGGAGTATTGGGCGATCCTGCACGAGAACGTGCTGCGCATCCCGGTAGGCGGCCCGGAGGCGATGGCCGAGCAACTGGAGCACATCGCGCATCTGATGCGCGAGCGCACGGTGTGGTTGACGGTGATCCCGTACGCGGTTGGAGCACACGCGTCGATGATCGGGGACCTTCGGCTCATGGAGTTCGAGGACGCCCCTCCGGTCGCCTATACAGAGACGTCGTTTTCGGGAACGTTGTTGGACGATCCGGCTGTGGTGAAGCGGGCGCAGCGCGCATACGATCTGCTCAGGGGCACCGCGCTGTCGCCGGAGGCGTCCCTGGCCCTGATCGAGTCGGCGGCGGAGGACTTCAGACGATGCGCGAGTACGACCTGAGCAGCGCGAACTGGCGCAAGAGCAGCCACAGCAACGGCGAGGGCGGCAACTGCCTCGAAGTAGCCGACGGAGTCCCCGGTGTCATCCCCGTCCGAGACTCCAAACTCGCCTCGGACAGCCCCGTACTCCTCATCCCCGCCCCCGCCTGGGACCGCTTCCTCACGTCTCTGCGGTGACCCTCGGCGCTGGCGTCGTCGTGCCCTGACGCTCCGCCTCTGCCCACAGCTCGGCGAACTGGGTCTCGCGGTCCTCTATGTGGTCCGGCTCGGCGCTGAGCAGGGTGCTGTCCGGCTTGTTCTCCTGGTCCGGCTTGGTCTCGTGGCAGAGTTCGCCGTCGAAGATGATGAAGTCGTTCACGCGGGGGTTGGACTCCATCAGCGACCGCACCGCGATACGCGCGTCGATGCCGCGCCGGCGGTGCCGCTCGCACAGTGCTCTGAGGTCGGGCGTGACCTCCTCCTCGTCGAGGACGACGAACACGCGCCGGATCTCCACGCCCCGCCGCTTGATCGCCTTCTCCTGCGCGTCGAGGTACCGTTCGCCGGGCCCGCTGGTCCAGAACTCCCGGTCCACCGAGGTGCTCGTGGCGTCGAGGGTCATCTTGACGCAGTCGGTGATGTCGATCAGCCACTCGTGGTTCTCGCCGGGGCAGTCCGCGTTGCCGCTGCCGAGGCCTTCCATCATCTTGGCGAGGCGGCCGAGTTCCTTCTCGGCGAAGGCCTGGACGATGTCGCCGCCCTGTTCGCGGACCTTGGTGTAGCCGAGGACGAGCCGGGTCACCTCGTCGGAGCGCAGTACGGAACCGTCGACCTGGCTGAACAGCGTCGTCGCGGCGAGGATCTCGTTGAAGCGGGTGTCGACCTTCTCGAACCGCTCCCCGAAGTCGATCAGGTACTGCACGATCAGGGCGGCGCTGCCGATGACGATGGACGCCACCCACTGCCAGATGTTGCCGTCGTCCTCACTGAGGATGCTGGTGAGCAGGAAGGCCCCGCCCGCCGCTCCGGCGGTGATCACGATCCGCCAGAACATCTTGGGCATACGTGGCTCCTGCCGCGGTACCACTTGCCCGTTGCCGCCTGCTCCTAACGATGACGCCCCGCTCATGTCTCATCCCCCGTCGGGTATCTGTTTTCCGGCTGCCGCCGTCAGCTCGTGCTGAGCGCCTGGTGCGGCATCGCCACGGCCTGGAGGGCCAGTCGGTCTCGGATGCGCCGGCTGAGGTTCTCCCACTGGCGGGAGAAGCCCGGTTTCTCTTCCAGCACGTCCCACAGGTGACCCAGCGCGGGGTCCACGTGTGCGCGCGGCATCCACAGATGCAGCAGATGTACGACGACCGGATGCAGCGCCTCGACCACAGAAGGCCCGTCGGCCGTACCGAGCCTGCTGTTGTCAAGCATGTGCTGAACAGTCGTCAAAAGCCAGTCGTGCAGGGCGAGATCCTCGCAGAGGCCCGCCGCAGCGGCGGCCGGGATGTGCTCGGGGAGCCGTAGCTCCATGGTGCGCAGGCCGCCCTCGGCGACCGTGAAGTTCACCAGCGAGGCCTGCTGATCACCACGCCGGGCGACCCAACGCAGCCTCGTGGGACTGGACTTGAACGGCACCCGCCGGTCCAGCAACGCGTGGCGACGGAGTGCGGCCAGCAGGCCCTCGGCGATCATCCCCAGGTCCAGCTCACCGCGCCGCGCGCCTCGCAACATGCCTTCCACCGTGGCCTGTTGGGGCAGCTTGCCGAAGGGTTCCACCAGACCCGGACGTACCAGGTACTGGCCCCAGGGGCGGCGGATGTCGGGCCCGGCGGCGGGGAGGCTGAAGTACGCCGTCGCCTGGAGCAGCCTTCCCTCGGTCAGCGCCGCACGCGCCGCCACCGTACCCACGGACCTGACCTTGGAGCCGTTGGACGCGGGCAGCCGGCAGTCCACACCGGTGAGGATCTCGGGGGACAGGGCGTACATGCTGGGCCGTTCGGAGATCCGTACGGGTT
This sequence comes from Streptomyces lanatus, assembly GCF_014655715.1. GTDB lineage: Bacteria > Actinomycetota > Actinomycetes > Streptomycetales > Streptomycetaceae > Streptomyces > Streptomyces lanatus. Next base: position 342,447 of record NZ_BNBM01000002.1, read on the forward strand.
CGTCGGCGCGCAGCCGGAGCAGCTGGGCGGCGGCCCGCGCGTCGAACGCCTGGAAGGACGGCAGCAGACAGGTGCGCACCTCACCGCAGGCGAGGACCGAACGCGCGGGTTGTCCGAGAGCCGCCGTCATCTCAGGTCCCCTCGGCCTCGGAGGAGTCCGCGGGCTCCTCGTAGAAGACATAGGTGGCGCGTTGCGCGACGGCTGCCGGGACCGGCATACGTTCGGCGGCGGATCGCTCGGCTACCTGCTGGAGCGCCCCGGCGTCCACGTCTGTCTGGTCGAGGATGAGCCGTACGGCGTCCTCGACGGCGATGAAGCGGTTCGGCATCATGCTGCACGTGCGATAGGCGCTGAACGCCGCCCTGGTGTCGGTGAGTTTGATCAGCGGGGGCAGCCGGTCCCAGTCGTGCGGGAAGTCCGCGCCGCCCCACTCCCTCGGCACCAGCACGGGCTCACCGAGGTGCCGTAACAGTCCGAGTCTGGCCAGTTGCCATACGGCGGCCAGGAACGGGCAGGACCACAGCCGCCGCCCGTCCTTCTCGGACCACAGCTCGACGTCCATGAAGATGGAGTGGTTGCGGGCCGCGGTCTCCTGTGGTGACTCCCAGCCCTTGACCGCGCCCAGCGCGCTGCGGGACGCCGAGGGCGTACGTTCGCCGTTGGCGAGCCAGCCGGTCTGCGAGACGGGTGGGCGGGAGCCGTAGCTGCCGGGCGGCGGGGATTCCACCAGCCGGTGCATGACGGACTCGGCGAGCTCGATCCTGTCCGCCACCGCGCAACCCGACTCACGCGCCAGGTAGTCGATGACCAGGCCCGCCTTCTCGGCCTCCTTCAGCACCATCGGGATCAGCTCGGCCGGGGTGGAGAAGCGGGTGAAGTAGTCGTCGATGAGAAAGCAGGTGCTGATGCGCGGGCGCTGAGTGCGGCGCTCCAGGGACGCGCGTACCGCGTCCGCCCAGACCCGTACCTCCGCGAAGTGCTCACCCAGCCTCTTGGGGCCCGCCTCGAAGTCCTCCATGTAGAGATGGCCCAGTTCGAGGGAGAGATGGGCCAGCGGGACGGCCTGGGTGCGCAGCTCCGCTGTGGTCTCCTGGAAAACGGCCTCGGTCACACCTGCTCCCAGTACTTGTCGTCGGTCAGGCGTCCGGCGAGCTGGCTCAGCGCCTGCCAGGTCTCCTGGTTGGCGATCTGGCTGTCGAGCACGTCCTCGTCGGTGATGAGCTGCTCACGCCATTGCAGGACCGGTTCGAGCGGTACGGAGCCGAGGACCTGGCTGTAGCCGATGCCGTGCGTGGAGGCGAGCTGCTTGAGGTCGCCGTCGGTCTTGCGCATCCACGCCGACTGGGTGGGAGAGACCTGGGACCACAGGGGTGACTCCGGGTCGGGTACGGCGGCCCGGACGAACCGGATCGAGTTGCGCAATGCCTCCTCGTCATGGCCGCGGTCGGCGCCTCCGGCGAGGATGCCGCGCTTGCCGAAGACCAGGCTCGCGGCGGCGGCGACATGCTGGCGGGTCCAGCGGTGGAAGACCAGCCAGCGGGCCGTGATCTCGCGCATCTCGGCCTGTGCGGTCGCTTCCAGGACCATGTCGACGGCGTAGGAACGGCCCGCGCTGAGATCGACGACGACCAGGTCGAACTCGTAGTAGAGCGTCGTCAGCAGATCGACGCAGCGGCGCAGATTGTCGCCGCTGATCGCGAACTCGCCGCCGCTGACATCGCCGGGCATCAGCACCAGCCGGCCGGAGCCGGGCGGCGGGAAGCGCAGTACCTGGTGCTCCGTCTCGGACCAGACGTCGATCCGGGCCGGTTCGCTGACCTCGCCTATGAGGTAGGCGTGCAGACCGCGGTCCTCGGTCTGCTGGCGGGCGTCGGCCACGTCGAAGACGGCCGCCGCGGTGGGCGAGCCGAAGTCGAAGTCCAGGTAGCAGACGTCGTCCCCGGCCATCGCGCGGTGGTAGGCGAGGTTGGCGCTCGTGACCGAGCGGCCCGTGCCTCCTTTGTCGGAGGCGGCGAAGATCAGCACCGTGTCACACTCCCCGGTCCGCGGCTTCGCGGGCACGGGCGAGCGAGTCGAGCTGTCCCAGCACGTCGAGCGTCAACGCGTAGGCCGTACCCGGCTGTTCATCCACGAGGCTGCGGGCGCGGCGCAACTTGACCTCGATGTTCCTCAGTTCCATACCGTGCCGGCCGGAGTCGGAGGGCGCGGGTTCCATCTGTTCGTTGCCCAGCAGGTGCGCGGACTCACTGAGCAACGCCCTTGCCAGTTCGGTGAGTTCGAGGCTGCGGATCGGGGGCTGGCGGTACATGTCGTGGGCCTGGACCATCACCTCGGTGACTCGCTCGGTGATGCTCCAGGACACCGGGACACGGCGTTTATGGATCTCCGCGTCGGGATACGCCGCGTGCACGTTGTCCCAGAGGCCGACGCCCTCGCCGTCGCGGATCCGGCGCCGCCACATATGGTCGAAGATGTCCTCGGCCAGCCTGAGCAGCCGGTCGTGCGAGGCGAGGTTGCGGGAGAGGGTGCACAGCTGGACGGTGCGCTTCAGCAGCTGGGCCGAGAAGTCGGTCATGGACCAGGTCATGGGCGGGCCGATCCGCTCGCTGCCCTGCAGCGGCAGCGCGACACCGACATTGTGCAGCTGGTGCACCATCGGGTCGTCCTTCGTCATACGGCTGGTGATACGGCCGCGCTCGGCGAGGCGCTCCATGATGCCGACGGTGCGGGTGAGGTCGTCGTCGGTGGCCCGGCGGCGCATCAGGTCGTGCACGAGGATGGCGGCGACGGAGAGGGAGAAGTACTCGGACTCCAGCTTCTGTCCCGTCGTACGCCAGGGGATGTCCTCCAGGGGCCAGCGCTCGTCGTCGAAGCGGGCGATGCGGGACCAGTACTGCTGGGTCAGCTCCCACCGCAGCCGGAGCGCCTCGGCGAGCCTCTGCTGTTCCGCGTTGAGCAGGCCGAGGGTGAGGGTGCGGTCGGAGAACAGGTCCTGGATACCGTCGAGGGCGACCACCGTGAAGTAGAGATACGGCACCGACTTGGCGACGCCCTGGGGCTGCGGCCCGATGGGTTCGCTGGTCTCGACCTCGGGGGCGTCGTCCACCATGCTCCAGGCCCAGCCGCACTCGAAGAGCTGGTTCTCGTCCTTGAGGCCTTCCTGGACGTCGATACCGAGGTAGACGCTCTCGACGATCGCCGCGCGCAGCGCACGGAAGCGGCTCTGGAACTTGTTCAGCACCTGGCGCTGCGACATCCGCCCCTGGCCGAGGAGTTCGGTGAGGGTGCGACCCTGCGAGGAGTCCGTGTCGAAGACGTTGACGACGAAGGAGCGCAGCAGGCTGACCATGGCGGCGGTGAGCCGGTTGCTGGTGGCCTGGCGGAGTCCGGCGATCGTCTCCTTGACGTCGCTGCGCCGGGTTCTGGTCTCGTAGACCTTGAGGAAGCCGAGGGTGGCCAGGCACAGGGTGATCGACATGGAGAAGGAGTCGACCACGCCGACCCGGCGCTGTTCCTCGCTGATCTCCTTGGTCTTGTCGGCCGAGCCGAAGTAGTAGCCGCCGGCGAAGGTGGGCCGCTTGTCGTCGCCGGTGTGCGCGTGCATGAACTGGGCGGCGGCCGTGACGATGTTGGCCGGGATGTCCAGTCGCCCGCCGGCCTTCTTCATGGCCTGTTGGACGTCCTCCTGGGTGGTGTCAGGGTCGTCGAGCCGGAACGCGGGGATCTCGGTCGCCGGGTACAGCAGGCAGAGCAGCCGCTCGGCGTCGGCCACACTGCTCTCTCCGCCCCATTCGCCCCATTCCCACTCTCCCCCGTCGAAAGAGTGGCGGGCGATTCCCTGCCAGATGTCCAGCAGATGCTGGCGTGGCTTGATCTGCATCCCATGCCCCTCACACAGGCCGCACTGCCATCAGTCGAGGAATATCCCTCTTCTGTTGTGAAGATGTGCTGTGAAGCTCACTTGCGAAAATCGCTGATCAGTCGATCGGAATGATCGAGTCCGAATTATTGCGCCAGCCGTAGGCGACGATCATTCCGGAATATCCGTCGCGCACCTCGGCCTCGGATTCGAGCCGTTGCACCTTGAAGTCGCCCACGAATGCCTCAAGGCTCGCGCGCACCTCGGATTCTCCCACGTCACACGCCGGGAAGAAATGCTCACCCGCGTGATAGCCCTTCGAATGTTCCATGAAGGCCGCCACGAACGGGGCGCCCGGGGACAGCGCCCGCATGAAGCGCTCGACGCCGAGCCGGAACTCCTGGTGGGACGTGGTCATCGACTCGGCGACGAAGAACATGGTCCCCATGGACCACCGCCGCTCGAACCGCGCGAGATCGAAGAGGTCGCCCTGCTGCACGGAGACGACCTTGCTGAACCGTTCACGCGGGTCCATGCCAAGGGAGTTGTACGCCTCGTGCTCGCACAGGGCGCTCCAGAACTGGTCCCAGTTGCGGTCGTAGGAGTCGACCTGACCGCGGAGGTAGTCGACGTTCGAGGACGAGCGCTCGAAGAGCGTGATCTCGTCACACCACGGCATCATGGAGAGCGCGGGATAGAGATTGGCACCGGCCCCCACGTCGATACCGGAAACGGGACCGCCGCCCTGCTTCTGGAAATGATCGCCGAAATGATCCCGGACCATGTGCAGGATCTCCGCGTCCTCTGCCTGTAGGTCGCGGTAGTTGTGCTCGACGTAGGCGATCGGGTCGAATGCCGCCCAGGTTACCTCTGCGTTCTTCAACTGGACGCCCCCCGACGATCTATGGGTCATTCTGTCACGGTACCAAAGAAAGAAGGCGCACCGGGAGCGCGTGGTAGCACGGAGACATCGCACTCTTGTACCTCCGGATCACCCATCTGAAGATGGGCTGATCTCGAACCAATCCATCGCATAGGGGGGCAGTCGATGGCCGTTCCGGAGGAACGTTTCCCTTTTTCAGGTCGCCACGCTGACCAGGCATTCCTCGCCGACAGCGGCGACCGGCCGCTGACCATGAGGGGCGTCACCGACGCGGACCTGCCGGAACTGCTCCGTGTGGACAGAGAGGTCTTTCCGGACGATCCGTATCCGTACTTCGTACTGCGCCAGCATCTCGACGTCCACGGCGACCGGGTCCTCGTCCTCGACGACGGCACCTGCCTGCACGGCTATGTCCTCTTCGTGACCACTTCGGACGGCTATGCCTGCTGGGTGCTGAGCCTGGCCGTCAGCGCCGACCAGCGCGGACGGGGGCTGGGGAAGCGGCTGATGCTGGAGGTGCTGCGGCAGTTACGGAGAGAGCGGGTGGGAGAGGTCCGGCTGACCGTGGAGCCGACGAACGCCGCGGCGATCATGCTGTACCGGACCCTCGGGTTCGCCCCGGAGGGAGGCGTGCACCGGAACTATCTGGGGCCCGGGGAGGACCGGCTCATCATGGTGCTGGGGTTGTCCAAGGGGGCGGCCGGGGGGTAATCCCCCGTGCATATACGGGAGTTGCCCGGATGTGACTGTCCGTCACGGTCGGCCAGGCTGCTGTGCATGAACCAGATCGCGAAGAGTGCAGCACTGATCGCCGCCGCCTCCGGAGTCGTCTTCGGCCTCATCACCCCGCTCACCGCGTCCGCCACCGACGCGCCCGCCTCGCTCAAGTGGACCAAGTGCGAGGGCGAGGGGCTCGATCCACGGCAGGAGTGCGCGACCGTCTCCGTGCCGATGAACTACGCCGACCCCGGCGGCCGGAGGATCGACGTCGCCATCTCCCGTATCCGCAGCGAGAACCCGTCCGCCCGGCGGGGCGCGCTGCTGATGATCCCCGGCGGCCCCGGCGGCGACAGCCTCACCGCCCCCACCGTCGAGGGCCGCAAGATGCCCCGCTCTGTGCGCGACGCCTACGACCTCATCGGCCTCGCCCCGCGCGGCAACGCGCCCTCCACACCGGTGAGTTGCCAGGTCGGGCAGCAGGACCTCGCCCGCACGACCCTGCGCCCCTGGCCCGCCCCGGACGGGTCCGTCGCCGAGAACATGGCCGTCGCCCGGCGTATCTCGGACGCCTGCGCCCGCAACGGGGGTGAGCTGATGAAGCACATCAGCACCAAGAACAACGCCCGCGACATCGACAGCATCCGAGCCGCCCTCGGCGAACGCAAACTGTCCGCCTGGGCCACCTCCTACGGCACCTACATCGGCGCCGCCTACCTCGACATGTTCCCCGGGCGCACCGACCGCATCGTGCTGGACAGCAACGACAACCCCGACCCCGTGCTGGCGGAACGCGCCTGGCTCCGGGCCTTCGAGGCCGGCGTCGAGGACAACTTCCCCGAGTTCGCCAAGTGGGCCTCCGCACCCGGCAACCCGGACCGCGTCGCCGACACGGCCGCCGAGGTACGGCCGCTCTTCCTGCGGCTCGCCGCACGCCTGGACCGCGAGCCGATTCCCTGGCCGGGGGCCAACCCGGCGGAGCTGAACGGCAACGTACTGCGCCAGACCATGCTGGACAGCTTCTACGACCCCGAGGACTATCCGGACCTCGCGAAGCTGATGCTGGCCGCGCGCAAGGGCACGGTACCGGCGGTTCCGCCGAGCCCTCCGGAGGAGCTGATCCAGAACTACGTCGCGGTGGGCGGCGCGACCATCTGCAACGACGGTGCGTGGCCGCGGTCGGCCGCGGTGTACGAGAAGGGCGTGGCCGAGAGCCGGAAGCGGTATCCGCTGACCGCCGGGATGCCGCGTAACGCGATGGTGTGCGCCGCGTGGGACTGGCAGCCGGCGGAGGCTCCGGTGCGGGTGGACGACCGGGGGCCGTCGAATGTGCTGCTCATTCAGAACGAGCGGGATGTGGCCACGCCGTTGAGCGGGGCGTTGAAGCTGCGCGAGGCGCTGGGGCGGAGGGCCGTGATGGTGACCGTCAACTCCACCGGGCATGGCTCCTATTTGGAGAACGGCAATGCGTGTGGGGATGCGGCGGTGTCCCGATACCTCGCTACGGGGAAGCGGCCGGGTGGGGATCTCTACTGCGAGTGACCGGGTCCCTGAGGGCGGCACTGTGCGTACCGGCGTGACAAGGCGTGGAACGCCTCCTTCGGCTCCCAGTGCCAGCCTGAAGTCGGGTCGTCCGGTCGGTCCTTGATCGGCTTGGTGATGGCGTAGCTCGCCAGGTCCAGGTCGTAGCGGGGATCGTCCGGGCGGTGCGGGGCGTCCGGGGTGACGAACTCGAAGGCCATGGCCGCGTACAGGCCCATCGACTCGAAGACGTCCAGCAGTTCGGTCAGGTAGGCGGCCTGGGTGCGTTCGCTGCGCACCGGGTCGCCTTTGATCTCGTTGGGCTCCTTCGTGTAGTCGACGATGTTCCAGCCCATGCCGGCGGTCTGCGGGGCGCCGACGTAGGCGCAGGTGCCGAACTCGGTGATGGCGAGGGGCTTGCCCCAGCGCTGGTAGCCGCGCAGTTCGCGGATGTAGTCGGAGTGGTCGCGGAAGTAGGAGTAGTAGTCGATGCCGACCACGTCGAAGAGGTTCCAGTCGACCGGCTCGAACTTCTCGTCCTGGGCGGCCGCGTAGCTGAGGCGGCCGTGGAAGACGGAGCGGCCGACCGCCGCCGCCTTCGCGGTGAAGCGGGCCAGGCGGCGCTGCATCTGCGCCATGTCGACGTTGCCCTTCTGGAGGTTGTCGACGCGGTCCAGGACCGTCTCGCCGGGGATGATCCCCGGCACGAACAGCCAGAACTCGCAGCCCACGCTGAAGTCGACGCTCGCGCCCTGCCGCCGCAGCCGCTCCGCGAACCGGCCGCACTCGGCGATCAAGTCCAGGATCTCCTTCGGCGGGATGTCTCCGAGGGTCGGCTGGAGCCAGAGGTGCAGCCCGCGTTCGGCGACCTCGGCGGCCGTGGTGGTGAGGCGTTCGACGTCGTCGCCGGTGACGTCGACCGTGTCGGCGTGCAGTTCGTCGCGGATGACGCGGATGTCCCGTCGCATCCGGGCGGCGCTCCACGCGGTGCCGGGGGTCTCCCCCGCGCCGAGGGTGTAGACGACGCCGCGATGCCGCAGCCCGCCATGACGGCCCCCGGTGGCCGCGGCCGACGTGGAGGGCAGCACCGCCCCGGCCAGTCCGACGGCCGCCGCCCCCGCGAGGAAGCGTGCCCTGCTGATGCCCTGGACGTCTTTCCTGGTGTTCTCCATACGGCCACTGTGGCGAGGGCGTGCGGGCCGCGTCGTCGGCCGATGGTCTATGACACGGCAACCAAGGAATGACGTACGGCGTCGATCACTGAAGAGATCGTCATCAGCCATGAGACGAAGGAGCCCGAGATTCTAGGCCGACGCACCCTGCTCACCGCAGGCACCGCCACCGCCGCCGCACTTCTCACCGGCGCGCCCGCCGCCCACGCCACCACCGACCGCCTCAGCGAACTCGAGCGGCAGCACGGCGCCCGGTTAGGCGTGTTCGCGTACAACGTGCGCACGAGGAAGACCGTCACCCATCGCGCCGACGAGCGCTTCCCGATCTGCTCGCTGTTCAAGACGCTGGCCGCCGCGGCCGTCCTGCGTGACCTGGACCGGGACGGCGAGGTGCTCGCTAAGCGGATCCACTACACGGCGGACGACCTGGTCGACAACTCCAAGGAGACCGAGAAGCACCTGGACACCGGCATGACCGTGGGCGAACTCGCCGACGTGGCCATCCGGTTCAGCGACAACACCGCGGGCAACCTGCTGCTGCGCGAGCTCGGCGGCCCCACCGCCGTCACCCGCTTCGCCCGCTCGATCGGCGACCCGGTGACCCGCCTCGACCGCTGGGAGACCGAGCTGAACTCGGCGGAGCCCTGGCGGATCACGGACACCACCAGCCCGCGCGCCATCGGCCGCAGCTACGCCCGGCTGGTCCTCGGCGACGTCCTGAACCACCGCGACCGCGACCTGCTCACCCACTGGCTGCTGAACAACACCACCAGCGTCAACCGCTTCCGCGCGGGACTGCCCCCGACCTGGGCGGTCGCCGACAAGACCGGCGGCGGCTTCTACGGCGCCAACAACGACGTCGGCATCGCCTGGACCGAGGACGGCACCCCGCTCGTTCTCGCGGTCCAGACGACACTGCCGGAACAGGACGCGGCGTACGACCACGACCTGATCGTGCAGACGGCGAAGCATCTCGCGGAGACGCTCGTCTGATCCGCCGGACCGGCGCTAGCGCCGCGGCCTGGTCACCTGCTTCGCCAGGCAGGACGGGATACCGGCCGCGGCGTCCGCCTCCAGGCGCCGGTACGCGCTCGGCGACATGCCGACCAGCTCCGTGAACCGGGTGCTGAAGGTCCCGAGGGACGAGCAGCCGACCTCGAAGCACACCTCCGTGACACTGAGGTCGCCGCGGCGCAGCAACGCCATGGCGCGCTCGATGCGCCGCGTCATCAGATAGCCGTACGGAGACTCGCCGTAGGCGGCCTTGAACTCGCGGCTGAGATGACCGGCCGACATGTGCACGCCCCGCGCGAGCGCCTCGACGTCCAGTGGCTGCGCGTACTCCCGGTCCATCCGGTCACGGACGCGCCGCAGCGCGACGAGGGTGCGCAGGCGCTGCTCGTCGGACGTGGAGTTGCGGGGGCTCACATCCGCATCTTCCCGGGCGGCCTCCCCTCCCGTCCACTCCCGCGTCTGGCGGGAGCGGGACGAGAGGAGGGCCATCACCGGTGCCGAGGCGAGACACATCGCAGGTCAGCCGCCGACGTAGGCCGCGAGGTGCTCACCGGTGACGGTGGCGCGCTCGGCGACCAGGTCGGCGGGGGTGCCCTCGAAGACGATCCGGCCACCGTCGTGACCGGCACCGGGACCGAGGTCGATGATCCAGTCGGCGTGCGCCATCACGGCCTGGTGATGCTCGATGACGATGACCGACTTGCCGGATTCCACGAGCCGGTCCAGCAGCCCGAGCAGCTGCTCGACGTCGGCGAGGTGGAGGCCGGTGGTCGGCTCGTCGAGGACGTAGACGCCGCCCTTGTCGGCCATGTGGACGGCCAGCTTCAGCCGCTGCCGCTCACCGCCGGACAGGGTGGTGAGGGGCTGGCCGAGGGTGAGATATCCGAGCCCTACGTCCGCCATACGCTCGACGATCTTGTGCGCGGCCGGGATCCGCGCCTCCCCCGCCCGGAAGAACTCCTCGGCCTCGGCCACCGACATCCCGAGCACCTCGCTGATGTCCCGTCCGCCGAAGTGGTACTCGAGCACCGACGCGTCGAACCGCTTGCCCTCGCAGTCCTCGCATGTGGTGGCCACGCTCTGCATGATCGCCAGGTCGGTGTAGATGACACCGGCGCCGTTGCAGGTGGGGCAGGCGCCCTCGGAGTTGGCGCTGAAGAGGGCGGGTTTGACGCCGTTGGCCTTGGCGAAGGCCTTGCGGATCGGTTCGAGGAGTCCGGTGTACGTGGCGGGGTTGCTGCGCCGCGAGCCGCGGATCGGCGTCTGATCGACCGAGACGACACCCTCCGGCGCCGGTATCGACCCGTGCACGAGCGAACTCTTGCCGGAACCGGCGACGCCGGTGATCACGCAGAGCACGCCGAGCGGGATGTCGACGTCGACGTCCTGGAGGTTGTTGGCGGTGGCGCCGCGGATCGCGAGCTTGCCGGTGGGCTTGCGGACGGTGTCCTTGAGGGTGGCCCGGTCGTCGAGGTGGCGGCCGGTGACGGTGTCGGAGGCCCGCAGCCCGTCGAGGGTGCCCTCGAAGCAGACGGTGCCGCCCGCTGTCCCGGCGCCGGGACCGAGGTCGACCACATGGTCGGCGATGGCGATGGTCTCCGGCTTGTGCTCGACCACGAGCACCGTGTTGCCCTTGTCCCGCAGGCGCAGCAGCAGGTTGTTCATGCGCTGGATGTCGTGCGGGTGCAGACCGATGGTGGGCTCGTCGAAGACGTACGTCACATCGGTGAGCGAGGAGCCGAGGTGGCGGATCATCTTGGTGCGCTGCGCCTCACCGCCGGACAGCGTGCCGGAGGCGCGGTCGAGGGAGAGATAGCCGAGGCCGATCTCGACGAAGGAGTCGAGGGAGTGCTGGAGCTTGGCGAGCAGGGGCGCGACGGAGGGCGCCTCGATCCCACGCACCCACTCCGCCAGATCCCGGATCTCCATCTTGCAGGCATCGGCGATATTGATCTTGCCGATCTTCGAGGAGCGGGCCAGCTCGCTGAGCCGGGTGCCGTCGCAGTCGGGGCACTCGGTGAAGGTGACCGCCCGGTCCACGAAGGCCCGGATGTGCGGCTGCATCGACTCGCGGTCCTTGGAGAGGAAGGTCTTCTGCAGCTTGGGGATCAGCCCTTCATACGTCAGATTCACCCCGTTGATCTTGACCTTGGTGGGCTCGCGGTAGAGGAAGTCGTGCCGCTCCTTCTTGGTGTACTGGCGGATCGGCTTGTTCTTGTCGAAGAGGCCGGACTCGGCGATGACCCGCACGACCCACCCATCTCCCGTGTAGGTGGGGATGGTGAACGGATCCTCGGCCAGCGACTTGCTGTCGTCGAAGAGCTGCGCGAGATCGATGTCGGAGACCCGCCCCCGCCCCTCGCAGTGCGTACACATGCCACCGGTACGGCTGAAGGAGACCTTCTCCGTCTTGGTCTTCTCGGCACCCCGGTCGACGGTGAACCCGCCGCTCGCGGAGACCGAGGCGACATTGAACGAATACGCCGCGGGCGGGCCGATGTGCGGCTCGCCGAGCCGGCTGAAGAGGATGCGCAGCATCGCGTTGGCGTCGGTGGCGGTGCCGACGGTGGAGCGGGGGTCGGAGCCCATGCGCTGCTGGTCGACGGTGATGGCGGTGGTCAGACCGTCGAGGACGTCGACCTCCGGCCGCGCGAGGTTGGGCATGAAGCCCTGGAGGAACGCGCTGTACGTCTCATTGATCAGCCGCTGCGACTCGGCGGCGATGGTGTCGAAGACGAGCGAACTCTTCCCGGAACCCGAGACACCCGTGAACACGGTCAGCCGCCGCTTCGGGATCTCGATGCTCACGTCCTTGAGGTTGTTCTCCCGCGCTCCGTGCACGCGGATCAGGTCATGGCTGTCGGCGATGTGCGACTGCGGCTCGGTCATCGTGTTCAGCCCCGCTCCTGGATACGGACCATGTTCCCCGCCGGGTCGCGGAAGGCGCAGTCGCGGATGCCGTACGGCTGGTCGGTGGGCTCTTGGACCACCTCGGCGCCGGTGGCCTGCACCTTCTCGAAGGTGTCGGTCACGTTCTCCGTGGCGAGGAGGATCCAGCCGTAGGTGCCCTTCGCCATCATCTCGGCGATGACCCGGCGCTCGTCGTCGGTGATGCCGGGGTCCGCGGTGGGGGGTGCGAGCAGGATGGACGTGTTCGGCTGGCCCGGCGGGCCGACCGTGATCCAGCGCATCTTGCCCTGGCCGACGTCGGTACGGACCTCGAAGCCGAGGGCGTCGCGGTAGAAGGCGAGGGAGGCGTCCGGGTCGTCGTGCGGGAGAAAACTGGCGTGAATACTGATGTCCATGCCCGTCACGCTAGCCGGGGCGCGGGGGCGGCGCTTCTCGATTCCTGACGGCTTGGGATCCCAGCTTCTACGGCTTGGGATCCCAGCTTCTTTTTCTTTCGCCCCCGCCGGTGGTCACTGAAATTCAGCCCCTTGGGGGTGCCCCCCTCTGGGGGAGTTTGAGGAGCGGGGTCTGGGGCGGAGCCCCAGGACGGGACGGCTAGGGGCGGCGGGGCGGAATCACTCCGCCCTCTGCCCCGCCCTCGCCGCGATCCCCCGAAAATGCACCGTCATCGCCCGCTGCGCCCCCTCCACATCCCCCGCACGCAGCGCCGTCACGATGTCCCGATGCCACCGAGCCGTCAGCGACGGAGACGGATCGTCCGGACGGCCCCGCGCACCGTTCACCCGCCGGAACACCGTCCAGAACGCGGCAAGCAACTGCGGCACAAGATCGTTCCCCAACGACGCGTACAGCAGCTCATGGAATTCGCGGTCCAGGTCAGGAAACGCCCGCCCCACCCGCCCCGCCGCCTCCATCCGCGACACGACGACCTCCAGCCGGTCCAGCTCGGCCTCCGTCACCGTCGCCGCCACCCGCCGGATCAGCCCCTCCTCCAGCACCTCCCGCACCTGGAGGATCTCCGACAGCGCCCCCGAGTCGTCGTGGTCGTGCCGGGCGAGCGTGCGAAACGTCAGCCCGTCGATCAGCGGGGTCAGCGAGGCCTCGCCGACATAGGTGCCATAGCCGTGCCGGATCTCCACGATGTCGAGGGCCTGCAGGGCCTTCAGCGCCTCGCGCACGGAGTTGCGGCTGACGCGGAGGTCGTCCATGAGCTCGGCCTCGGTGGGCAGGAGCGTGCCGGCCTGGAGCCTGCGGTCGATGATCAGCTGCATGATCTGGCGCTGGATCCGGCTGTTCCTGGACTCCTCGGACGTACGACTGTTCCTGGGCTGCCCGGGCATGCGGCGCATGGTACGCGCACCCGGACGTCCCACGTCCCATGTCCGCCGGATACACCCCTGACGAGGGATCAACTCGCGCCATTTCACAGCGCCATTGGTCCGACCTGTGGCAGATGCGCCATTCGTGTGAGATCCCTTGACCGCCCCCATCCCCCCACCTATGGTCGCGCTGACCGTCAGGACGTAGGACGTCGTATCTCCTCACATTTTCGAGCCCTTTCGCCGAGCCCTTCCCGAGCCCTTCCCCGCTGGAGGAACCGTGCGCGACGTGACCCACGACGTGCCGGCGCTGCACCGCCGGTCGTTCCTGAAGTACACCGGCGCGCTGGGCGCGGCCGCCGCCGTCTCCGCGTCGCTCTCGGCCTGTTCGTCGGGGCCGGAGTCCACGAACGAGACCGGTGGAGGCGGCGGCCAGGACAGGACGCTGACCGCCGTGATCGGTTACGGCAATGACGGGAGCTGGGACCCGACCCAGACCGCGTCGGCCTTCTGCATGGCCGCCAACAACCACATCTACGAGGGGCTGCTGGACACGGACCCGATCTCCCGGGAGCCGTACGCCGCGCTCGCCACCCAGGTGCCGGCCGACCCGAACGCCACGACCTGGAAGTTCACCCTGCGCGCGGGGGCGAGGTTCCACGACGGGAAGCCCGTCACCGCGGACGACGTCGTCTTCGTCTTCGACCGGATCCTCGACCCGAAGACACAGACCCTTGCCAAGGGGTTCTTCGCCAGCTGGCTGAAGGAAGTGCGGAAGGTCGACGCTCAGAACGTCGAGCTGGTGCTGAAGTTCCCCTTCCCGGACGGGCTTTCGCGGCTCACCCTGGCCAAGATCATGCCGAAGCACGTGTTCTCCCAGCCGGGTGGCTGGGACGACGCCATCAAGGGCAAGGCGATCGGCTCGGGGCCGTACCGGCAGACCGCGCACCACCCGAAGTCGAACACCACCTTCGAGGCGTACGCCGACTACAACGGCCCGCGCAAGCCCGCCTTCAAGAAGATGAACTGGCTGACGATCGTGGACGCCGCGCCGCGCGTGGCGCGGATCTCGGGCGCCAGCGCGGGCGCGCAGATCGCCGACAACATCCCGTACGCCAACATCGGACAGCTGGAGGGCGGCGGGCTGACCGTCGCGGGCGGTGCCGGGATGAACAACCTGTTCCTGATGTTCAACACCAAGCACAAGCCCTTCGACGACGTCCGTGTGCGCCAGGCCCTGCACTACGCCATCGACACCGGCAAGATGATCGAGGTCGCGCTGAAGGGGCACGGGAAACCGTCGGAGTCCTTCCTCAATCGGTCCAATCCCAGCTTCCGGGCGGCCAAGACCGTCTACGACTACGACCCCGACAAGGCGAAGGCGCTGCTGAAGGCGGCCGGGGTCAGCGGGCTGGAGATCGAGATCCTCGCCGTCAATGTGAGTTGGATCGTGGACTGTCTGCCGACCATCAAGTCGTCCTGGGACGCGATCGGCGTCAAGACGACCCTGAATCCGCAGGAGACCACGGCCGTCTTCACCAAGATGGACCAGAAGCAGGATTATCAAGTGGTCGCCGCCGCCTCGAACCCCAACCAGTTCGGCCTCGACGCCGATCTGATCATGCATTACAACTACGGGCCCGAGAACCTGTGGATGCAGTACACGCGGTGGGCCGACAACTCCGTCGCCAAGGCGCTCTTCAAGGACATGGACCGGGCGACCCGGGAGCCGGACGGCGAGAAGAAGAAGACGATGGTCCAGGACTACATCGACGTCGTCGCGGAGCAGGCGGTGCTCTATCCGGTCGTCCACAACGAGCTGATGACGGCCTGGAACGCCAAGCAGCTCACGGGGATAAGGGCACAGCCGTACCCCGGTATCAACCTCCTTCAGGCCAAGTGGGCCTAGGAGTCCGTGCGTGGTCACCGTCGTAAGGATCCTCGCCCGCCGCGTCCTGCTGCTCGTGCCGCTGATGCTCGGCATCGTGCTGTTCGTGTTCCTGGTCATGCGCTTCTCGGACGTCGACCCGGCGTCCGCGTTCTTCCAGGGCGCCAACCCGACGCCCCAGCAGCTGCACGACTTCCGTGAGCAGAACGGCCTGCTGGATCCCCTGCCCGTCCGCTACGTCATCTTCATCGGCGATCTGCTCCACGGGGACATGGGCACCAGCGCCCTGACCCGGGCGCCGGTCGTCGACCAGGTCATGACCGCGCTGCCGCTGACCCTCCAGCTGACCTTCATGGGTCTCGGCATCGCGGTCGTGCTGTCCCTGCTCGGCGGCGTCACCGCGGCCATCTACCGCGACCGGCTGCCCGACCAGATCATCCGCGTCGTCTCCCTGACCGGGGTCGCGGCCCCCGGCTTCTGGCTGGCGCTGCTGATGATCCAGTACCTCGCCGTCGACCTCGGCTGGTTCCCGACCGGCGGCTACATCAACCCGGCCGACTCCTTCACCGGCTGGCTGAAGACGATGACCCTGCCGGCCTTCGCGCTGTCACTGCCGGTGGCGGCGCAGCTGACGCGCATCGTGCGCACCTCGGTGGTGGAGGAGCTGGACAAGGACTACGTCCGTACGGCGGTGGGGAGCGGGCTGCCGCCGAGGGTGGTGGTGGGGCGGAACGTGCTCCGCAACGCCCTCATCAACCCGCTGACCGTCCTCGGACTGCGCGTCGGCTATCTCCTCGGCGGCGCCGTCGTCATCGAGACGATCTTCTCGCTGCCCGGGATGGGGAAGCTGATGATCGACGCGGTGAAGAACGGTGACCCGGCGGTCGTCCAGGGGGTCGTCCTGACGACCGCGATCGGCTTCGTGGTCGTGAACCTCGTCATCGACATCCTGTATCTGCTGGTCAACCCGCGACTGCGGGAGGCGACGTGACGTTCAACCGCAAGCGCCTGGCCGAGGCCCTGTCCCGGCCGGGCATCCGCCTGCGCGCCTGGCGCAAGCTGCCGCTGCTGTCGAAGGTGGCCGTCTGCTTCCTGGCCGTCGTGGTGCTGCTGGCCCTGTTCGCCCCGCTCCTCTCCCCGCACGACCCGCTCGACCAGCAGCCGCCTGTCGACGGCACCGGACACCCCTCCGCCGAGCACTGGATGGGCCAGGACAGCCTCGGCCGCGACATCCTCAGCCGGCTGATGTACGGCGCCCGCTGGTCCCTGGCGATCGGGCTCGGCGCGACCGCGCTCGCGCTGGTGGTCGGCGCACTGATCGGCGCCATCGCGGCGACCTCCCGCAAGGCGGTCGACGAGACGCTGATGCGCTGCCTGGACGTGGTGATGGCGTTCCCCGGCATCGCGCTGGCCGCCGTGCTGGTCGCGGTCTTCGGCGGCGGCATCACCGTCCTGATCTGCGCGATCGCGTTCCTGTTCACCCCGCCGGTGGCGAGGGTCGTACGGGCGAACGTCCTGGACCAGTACGGCGAGGACTATGTGACCGCCGAACGGGTCATCGGCGCCCGCACCCCGCACATTGTCATCAAGCACGTGGCGATCAACTGCGCCGCCCCGGTGCTGGTGTTCTGCACCGTGCAGGTGGCGGAGGCGATCGTGTTCGAGGCGTCGCTGTCCTTCATCGGCGCCGGTGTGCGACCGCCCGACCCGTCCTGGGGCAGCGTCATCGCGGACGGCAAGAACATGGTGCTCACCGGCGGCTGGTGGGCGACCGTCTTCCCCGGCCTGCTGATGCTGGTGACGGTGCTGTGCCTGAACATCCTCTCCGAGGGCGTCTCGGACGCGTGGGCGGCACCGTCGGCGCGCGAGGTCGATGTGAAGGACCAGCACGACCATCTGGAGGCACCGGAACCGGGCAGCGGCGAGGTGCTCCAGCTGCCCGGCCTGGCGGAGGCGGCGGCCCGACTGCGGTCGAGGGCCCGGCCCCTGCCGCAGGGGCGGCAACCGGTGCTGGCGGTGGAGAACCTGGCGATCGGGTTCGACAGCCGTCATGCCGGCGTGGACATCGTCGACGGCATCAGCTTCGAGGTGCAGCCGGGCGAGGTGCTGGGCCTGGTCGGCGAGTCGGGCTGCGGCAAGTCGCTGACCGCGCTCGCGGTGATGGGCCTGGAGCCGAAGGGCGCCCGGGTGCACGGCCATGTCCGCTTCAACCAGCGCCAGCTGGTGGGCGAGCCGATGCGGGTGCGCCGCAAGCTGCTGGGCCACGAGATGGCGATGATCTACCAGGACGCCCTGTCGTCCCTGAACCCGGCGATGACGATCCGCTCGCAGCTCAAGCAGGTCGTACGCCGCGGCGGCCGCCGTAGCCCGAACGAACTCCTCACCCTGGTCGGCCTCGACCCCGAACGCACCCTGCGCAGCTACCCGCACGAGCTCTCCGGCGGCCAGCGCCAGCGCGTCCTGATCGCCATGGCCCTGTCCCGCGACCCGAAGCTGATCGTCGCCGACGAGCCGACGACCGCGCTGGACGTCACCGTGCAGGCGCAGATCATAGAGCTGCTGCTGCGGCTGCGGGAGGAGCTGGGCTTCGCCCTGATCCTGGTCTCGCACGACCTGGCGCTGATCGCGGACGTCACCGACCGGGTGGTGGTGATGTACGGCGGGCAGATCGTGGAGACGGGCGTCACGGCCGACCTGGTGGAGTCCCCCGCGCACCACTACACGCGCGGCCTGCTGGGCAGCGTGCTGTCCCTGGAGTCGGCGCAGGAACGGATGACGCAGATCAAGGGCGTGGTCCCGTCCCCCGCCGACTTCCCCGCGGGCTGCCGTTTCGCGGACCGCTGCCCCCTGGCGAGCGAGGTGTGCCGTACGACGGCCCCCATCCTGGCCGGTACCTCCACCCATACGGCGGCCTGCCATCACCCGGCGATCCTGCTGGCGCCGACGGATCGCTCCGAAAGCGGGGTCGTGCAGTGAACGCGCTGGTGGAACTGTCGGACGCGCATGTCGTGCACAAGGCCCGCAGCGGCGGCCTGTTCACCCGGGACAAGGTGTACGCCCTGACCGGCGCCGATCTCACCATCGCGCCCGGCGAGACGGTGGGCGTGGTCGGGGAGTCGGGGTGCGGCAAGTCGACGCTGGCGAAGGTGCTGGTGGGGGTGCAGCGGCCGACGGCGGGGACGGTCGCCTTCCGGGGCCGTGACCTGTGGACGATGACACCGGGCGAGCGCCGGACGGCGGTGGGCGCCGGAACTGGGATGATCTTCCAGGACCCGTCGACGGCACTGAACCGCCGACTGCCGGTCCGCCAGATCCTGCGGGACCCGCTGGACGTCCACGAGCGCGGCACGAAACGCGAACGCGACGACCGGGTGCGGGAGTTGATGTCCCTGGTCGGTCTCCCCCGCGCCCTCACCGACGCCCTGCCCGGCCAGCTCTCCGGCGGTCAGCGCCAGCGCGTGGCCATCGCCCGCGCCCTGGCCCTGGACCCCGACCTGGTGGTGGCGGACGAGCCGACGAGCGCCCTGGACGTCTCGGTCCGCGCCCAGATCCTGAACCTCCTCCTGGACCTCAAGGAGCGGCTGGGCCTGGCCCTGGTGTTCGTGTCGCACGACATCCAGACGGTACGCCGGATGAGCGACCGGGTGATCACGATGTATCTGGGCCGGATCGTCGAGGAGGCCCCGGCGGCCGATGTCACCGACGGCTCCCGGCACCCATACACCCGCGCCCTGTTCTCCGCGACACCCGGTCTGCTGGACCCCATCGACCCGATCCCTCTGGTCGGCCCGGTCCCTTCGGCGACGCGCCCGCCGAGCGGATGTCCCTTCCGGACGCGATGCTGGAAGGCGAACGAGGTATGCGCGCAGGCAATGCCGGAGTTCTCGGCCACGTCCCACCCCGAGCATCGTTACAGGTGTCACCATCCGGTGGAGGAGGGCGAGGCCACCCGCGACCTCGTACGACAGAGCCATCACTCCAGGGAGCCTTGATCATGATCCCCACCCCGCTCACCGGTGTCGTCCCGCCCGTCTGCACGCCCCTGACACCGGACCGCGAGGTGGACGTCCCGTCACTGCGCAGGCTGATCGACCATCTGATGGAGGGCGGGGTGCACGGCCTGTTCGTGCTCGGCTCGACATCGGAGGTCGCGTATCTGACGAACCGGCAGCGGCAGGTCGTGGTCGAGACGGCCGTGCGGCATGTCGGGGGCCGGCTCCCGGTCCTGGCCGGTGTGATCGACATGACGACGCCGAGGGTCCTGGACCATGTGCGCGCGGTCACGGAGGCGGGCGCGGACGCGGTGGTGGCGACGGCCCCGTTCTACGCCCGCGTCACCCACCCGGCGGAGATCGCCCGCCACTACCGTCTGCTCGCGGCGTCGTCCCCGGTCCCGGTCGTGGCCTACGACCTCCCGGCCTCCGTCCACACCAAACTCCCCGCCGAGGTGATCCTCGACCTCGCCGCCGAGGGCGCGCTGGCGGGCCTGAAGGACTCCAGCGGCGACCTCGCCGCCTTCCGCGAGGTCGTCGTCGGCGTCCGCAACCGGCCCGAACTCAAGGGCTTCAGCGTGCTCACCGGCTCCGAGCTCATCATCGACGCGGCCCTCGCGGTCGGCGCGGACGGGGCGGTGCCGGGTCTCGCCAACGTCGACCCCGCGGGCTACGTCCGCCTCGACCGCCTGCACCACTCCGGCGACCTGGACTCGGCCCGCGCCGAGCAGGAACGCCTGTGCGCCCTGTTCGGCATGGTGACGGTCGGGGACCCCGGGCGGATGGGTGGCAGTTCGTCGGCGCTCGGGGCGTTCAAGGCGGCGCTGTATCTGCGCGGGGTGATCGACTGCCCGGCGACGGCGGAGCCTCAGATTCCGCTCTCGCCGGAGGAGGTGGAGCGGGTGGGGAAGTTCCTGGCGGGGGCGGGGTTGCTGTAGGCGGTGCGCGGCCGCGGTGGCCGCGTTGTCAGTGCCGCCGTCTACGGTGCCGCCATGTCGTTCCCCCTGCCCGACGGGCTGCCTGCCGGCCGGTTCCTGACTCGTGGGCCCGCGTCTGTGTGGGTCTCCGAGGAGTTCCCTGATGACGTCGAGCGGCTGTGGCCCCGGTTGAACATGCACGGCCTGGTTCCGCTGCTGTGCCCGCCCGACGCCCTGGGCGGACCGCTCGACCCGGAACAGGTCGACGCCGTCCGGCTGGAGGAAAGGCTGGCCGCGGACTTCGCCGAGTACCGTCGCCGGAGGCTGCCCCTGTGGAAGGCTCCGACGCCGGCTCAGGTGCCCGAGGACGTCGAGCCGTGGCCGCACGACCCCGGGCCGCCCTTCGAGCGGTGGCCGGGGCTGGCACCGCCGATGCCGGCCCCGCCCGCGGGCCCGACGCCCGAGGAGGCAGCGTCGGGCCTGGTTGCCGAACTCATCGACGAGGGTCGGTTCGGGCTGGAGGAGTGCTGCCTGATGCTCGTCCCTTCCCGTCGCAGCAGCGATGCCCTGGCGCTGACCGGCTGGTCCGCGGAGGCACCCCTGCCGCTGTTGTGCGCGCTCCTGCGGAGCTGGGAGGACCGCTTCGGCGCCCAGGTCGTGGCCGGGTTCGGCAGTGAGTTGCATGTCTCGGTCGCGAGACCTCCCGTCGGGGCGGAGCCCGCGAACCTGCTCGCCCTGGAGCATGTGCTGTCCACCGCGGACAACATCGTCGACGACCCGCCCACCCCCTTCCCGGAGTACGCGGCGAACCTCATCGGGCGGACTTCCTGGTCGTTCTGGTGGGACTAGGCGAGCAAGTCGGCTAGGTCAGGTCGGTCACCGGGATCCGCCGGAACTCGATCGTCTCGTACGTCCCCGACTCGCCCGTCTCGTACAGGATCCCCGCCGTCCGCCGGCCGAGCGGCACGAGGTCGGAGTAGGCCGCCCGGTGGTCGGACAGTGTCAGGGCCTTCTTGAAGGTCGCCCCGCCGTCCGTGCTGCGCCAGATCGCCATCGACTGGCGGGCGGTGGGGACGGACGGGCCGGAGAAGAGCAACGGGGCTCCGGGGGCGGGGAGTTGAAGGACACTGCCCTCGACGACCGGGACCTCGTTGAGGGAGGGCTGCACGGTGTACGGGCGGTCCAGGGTCTGTGCGCCGTCGCTGGAGACGCTGTCGACGCGGTTGCCGGCGCTCGTGCCGAGCTGGTCGCGTGAGTTGAAGTACACCCTGCCGTCGGGGAGTTCGGCGGCGGTGGACTCGTTGGCGTTGCTGTAGCCGTCGTAGGTCCGGTCGACGAAGCCCGTCCGCCATGTGTGCCCGCCGTCGTCGCTGTAGATGGCGTGGGCGCCGTAGTACTTCGCCTCCTGCCCCGTGTCGGAGGACCCGGACGGCGGGGCCACCGAGTGGTTCGACGGGACGACAAGACGCCCCGCGTGCTTGCCGTGCCGGAGGGCGATCGCATGCCCGGGGCCGGTCGCGTACCAGCGCCAGTTGGGCGGTTTCACGTCGCCCGTGACATCGCGCGGAGAGGTGAAGCTGCGGCCGTCGTCCGCGCTCCGCTGCACGAACACCCGCCGGCTCTGCTCCGCCGTCACCTCGCCCCGCATGATCTGGGCCTCCGTCACATCCCCGCTGTTGTAGGAGGTGACCAGCACCACCGCACCGGTGCGCGGATCCACCACCGGCGCCGGATTGCCCCGGGTGTCGCCATCCCCCTCGGCGACCACGGCCACCGGCCCCCAGGTGCAGCCGCCGTCGAGGGACCGTCTCAGGACGACATCGATGTCGCCGGTGTCACCGGCCCCGTCGTGCCGGCCCTCGGCGAAGGCCAGCACCGTGCCCCGTGGGGTCGTGATCGTCGCCGGGATGCGGTAGGTGTCGTAGCCGTCCTCGCCCGAGCGGTAGGGGACGGAGGTGGCGCAGGCGGTGCCCGCGGAGGCTTCGCCCGCGGACATGAGCGGTGTGGTCAGGAGTGCTGCGGTGGCGGCCAGGAGGAGGGACGTGCGGCTCAGGGTGGTCATCGGGCTCCCTTGACGGAGGGTCAGATGTGCACCTGTCCGTCACAGGTTCCCCGGTGTCACCATCCCTGACTCATACGCCACGACGACCAATTGCGCCCTGTCCCGCGCCCCCAGTTTCCCCATGATGCGGCTGACGTGCGTCTTCGCGGTGAGCGGGCTCAGTCCCAACGCCTGAGCTATTTCCGTGTTGTTGAGCCCGCGTGCGACCAGCGTCATCACTTCGCGTTCACGTTCGGACAGGCATTCGGGTCCACCGGCCGCCGGGGCGACAGGGCTGCACAGGAACCGCTCGATCAGCCGTGCGGTCGGGCCGGGTGACAGCAGGGACTCACCGGCCGCGACCGTGCGGATGGCGTCGAGGAGTTCCGCCGGGCGGGTGTCCTTGACGAGGAACCCGGAGGCACCGGCGCGCAGCGCGTCCACGATGTTCTCGTCGGTGTCGTAAGTGGTGAGGACCAGGATCCGCACCCCGGCCAGGTCGTCGTCGGCCGCGATGAGCCGGGTCGCCTCGATGCCGTCGAGGTCGGGCATGCGGATGTCCATCACGACGAGGTCGGCCTGAGTGCCACGGGCCAGTTCCGCCGCCTCCCGGCCGGTGGCCGCCTGGCCGACGACCTCCATGTCGGGGGCCGACTCGACCAGCATGGCGAACGCCTCCCGGACGAGCGTCTGGTCGTCCGCGAGCAGGACGCGGATCATCGCTCCCCCTCCCGGCCGCCGGTCCCGGTCGGCAGTACGGCACTCACCTCGAAGCCCCCCTCGTCGCGTGGTCCGGCGTCGAGTGTGCCACCCACGCTGCGGGCCCGCTCACGCATGCCGACCAGGCCGTACCCGCCGCTCGACGCGACCTCCGCCGGGCAGGTGCCGTCGTCCGTGACCGACACACGCAGGGCGCCCCGCTCCTCGTACAGCTCGACGCGCACGGCGGGTTCGGGGCCCGCGTGCCGGACCACATTGGTCAGCGCCTCCTGCACGATCCGGAACGCGGCCGCCCCCACGGCGGGCGGCGCCCCCGCCACCCGTACCGCCGACTCGACCCGCGCCCCCGCGAGCCGTGCCGCCGCCACCAGGTCCGGCACGCCGTCGAGGCCGGGCAGCGGACCGCGCGTCTCGCCCGCGACGCCTTGTTCGCGCAGCACCTCCAGCGTGCCGCGCACTTCGCCGCGTGCGGTGCGGCAGGTCTCGGCGATGTCGTCGAGGGCCTTCGCGATCGTCTCCCGGTCCAGCCGCTCGGGGTCGGCCGCCAGGACGTGCGCGGCCACCGAGGTCTGGACGCCGATGAGGGTGATGCTGTGGGCGAGCAGGTCGTGCAGGTCGCGGGCGATGCGCAGACGTTCCTCGGCGACGCGGCGGCGTGCCTCCTCCTCGCGGGTGCGCTCCGCGCGTTCGGCGCGTTCGACGATGGCGGCGACGTACTGGCGGTAGTAGCGGACGTCGATGCCGCTGAAGAGGAACGCGAGGACCCAGCCGGAGATCCGCACCAGCTCCATCGTGCCGTCGGGGTTGGTGATGGCGTTGAGGATCAGCGTCACGCCGAGGACGGCGGCGCCGGTGAGCAGGGTGCGGCGCACCGTGCCGGTCGCCGCGACCGTGTACAGCACCACCATGGTCGCGAAGATGGGCGCGGCGTGGTTGTTGTCCAGGGCGTGGTACGGGGCGATGCAGAGCATCACCGCGAGCAGCACCAGCAGGGGACGGTGGCGCCGCCACACCAGGGGTACATGGGCGGCGAACAGCAGGGTCCAGCCGAGCGCGTCGGGCCGCAGCTCCTTGTCGCCGAGCAGCGCGAGGACCGCGGCGAGGACGGCCCATGCCACGGCCAGCAGCGCGTCGTTGCGGGTGCGGTGCGGGGCGGTCATCGGGTCGCGGTTGATCGCGGCCATGACGCGCTCGCCGACGCGGGGCCGGGCCGGTGTTCTGGTTGCCTGCACGGGCTCATCCTCGGCGATGGGGGCGCCCCTCCGGGAGGGAGGGGCGCCCGTCGGTTCAGTGGGCGGCCACGGCCACGCGCTCGGGTTCCTTCGGCGGCACGGGCGGTTCGGGCGCGCGGGAGAGCCGGCCCGGCCACCACACCTTGCGCCCCAGGGCCACGCTCGCGCTGGTCACCAGGTAGGTGCGGACCAGGAACGTGTCGAGCAGGACGCCCACCGCGATGACGAAGCCCAGCTCGACGAGTGGCACCAGCGGCATGCTGGTGAGCACCGCGAAGGTGGCGGCGAGGACGAGGCCCGCGGAGGCGATGACGCCGCCCGTCGTGCGCAGCGCGGTGAGCGCGGCGGTGTCCGGTTCGGCGCCGTTCAGGCACTCCTCGCGCATCCGGTGCATCAGGAAGATGCCGTAGTCGACGCCGAGGGCCACGAGGAACACGAAGGACAGCAGTCCGAGGCCGGGGTCGGTGCCCTCGAAGCCGAAGAGCGGCTCGAAGACGAGTCCGCCGATGCCCAGCGCCGCGCCCCACACCGCGACGACGGCCGCCACCAGGATCAGCGGCGCGACGAGCGAGCGCAGCAGGACGACGAGGATCAGCAGCACGGACAGCAGCACGATCGGCACGACGACCAGCCGGTCGCGGGCGTTGGTGTCCTTCAGGTCGAGCTGCTGGGCGCTCGCCCCGCCGACGTAGGACCCGTCGAGCTTCTCGCGCAGGGCCTCGATGGTGGCAGTCTCGCCGGTGGACTGGGGCGGTGCGGTGGCGAGGACGGAGATCTCCGTCCAGCCGTCTCCGGTACGGCCTTCCCGCGCGCTGTCGACGCCGCGGGTGCCGCGGATCGAGGCGAGGGCGGACTCGGCGCGGTCCTCGGGCGTGAGGACGCTGATGGGCTGGGTGCCGCGCTCTGGGTAGGCCTTGCCCAGGGTCTCCATGGCGGCGACCGCGTCCGGCTTGGAGGTGAAGGAGTCCTCCTGCTTGAGGCTGCCGGGCAGGGTGAGGGTGCCGAGCGCGAGGGCGCCGAGCAGGACGGCGCCGCCCGCGAGGACGGTGAGCGGCCGGCGTCCCGCGGAGCCGCCCATCGCCGTGAACAGGGACCGGCGGGCCTTGGGTGTGCTGCCGTAGCGGGGCACCAGCGGCCAGAACACACGCCGGCCGAGCAGTACGAGGATCGCGGGCAGCAGCGTCAGCATGGCGAACAGCGCGCACAGCACGCCTACGGTGCCGAGCGGGCCCATGCCCCGGGTGGAGTTGAGGTCGGCGGCGAGCAGGCACAGCAGTCCGGCGGCGACGGTGCCGGAGGAGGCGAGCACGGCGGGCCCGCAGCCCTTGAGCGCGGCGGCCATCGCGTCGTAGGGGCGCTCGACGCGCCGTAGCTCTTCGCGGTAGCGGGAGACGAGCAGCAGGGCGTAGTCGGTGCCGGCGCCGAACACCAGGATCGTCATGATCCCGGAGCTCTGGCCGGAAACCGACGTCCCGAAGGCCTGGTTGAGGCCGTAGGCGACGCCCATCGACAGATAGTCGGCCATGCCGGCGACGGCGAGCGGCACCAGCCACAGGAAGGGGCTGCGGTAGATGAGGATCAGCAGCAGCGCGACGACGGCCGCGGTGGTGTAGAGCAGGGGCCCGTCGAGGGAGTTGTAGACCTCGGAGGCATCGGTGGCGAGCGCCCCCGTCCCTCCGACGTCGACGCTCAGCCCGTCGCTGCCCCGCGCGACGTCCCGTACGTCGTTGACGAGCCGGTCGCGTGCCTTCTCGTCGGTTCCCGGCTCGGTGCTGGCGATCGGGTACATCAGGGTGGTGCCGTCCCCCGACGGGACACCCCGGGGTTCCGCGGTGAGCCGGTGCTCGTCCGCGACGCGCCCGATCTGCTCGGCGGCGGTGGCCTTGTCGGCGCCGGTGAGTCCGCCGTCCCGGTGGTAGACGACGACCATCTCGGTGGCCTCGCCACCCGGCAGCCGCTCCTGGATCCTCGCCACCTGTGTGGAGTCGGCGCTCGCCGGCAGATAGTCGACGGCGCGGTCCCGCTGCACGTCCCCGAGCTTCGACGCGAACGGCGAGGCGAGCGCGAGCACGGCGATCCACAGCCCGAGCACGAGCCAGGGCACGGCCCGTCGTCGTCGAGTGCTTGTCCTTGCGGCCCCCATGAGACGGGCCTCCTTCCGCGGCGGTTGTCCGGTCGGGTTCCAGACTTCCGTCGGGCGGGGGCCGAATCGTCGGACGGGAGGGCGAGTTGGGGCCTACTGCCGGGGGCGGCGGCGAGCGGCGATTACTCCCCGGGGAGTACTGCGGGGCGGCGCGGGGCCTGAGTATCCGTACTCAGGCTCAGGGCCCGCTCTCTGTGGAGGATTGCTCCCATGACCGGCCTCCCTCACTTCCACGGCGCGAATGTGCCGCCCCCGCGTACCGAACGCCCATGGCTGCCCGTCGTCGGGGACATCGCCCTGGCGGTCGGCCTGCTGGTGCTGGACGCGATCGGGGTCGTGCTGGCCGTCGTCCTCGGCATCGACGTCCACGGCGACTGGAAGCCGTTCGACCCGGGCGCGGACAACTCCGACGTCACGATCACGGTCGAATGGCTCTACGTGGGCATCGCGGGCGCCCTCGTGACACTGAGCGCCGCGCTGCTTTACGCGCTGCGGGCGATCGTGAGCGCCGGGCTGCAGCTGCTGGTCGGCATGACCGTCGTGGTCGGCGCGGCGGCGTCCGTGGCGTACGGCTGACCGGCCTGGTCTACGACGGTGTCCGCGCCGCCGCGGCCAGCAACCGGGTCACATCCTCCGCGCGGATGGTGAGCGCGGCGCCGACCGTCGCGAGGGCGTCCCGTTCGGCGGGGGTGTAGGGGCCGTCGGCCAGGGCGATACGGGCTCCCGAGAGCAGGATCGACTCACGGCCGGTGGCGGCGAGGTGCGGGGCGAGGGGGTCCAGGGCCTCGTGGAGCTCTATGGCGAGGCCCGCGCCGCAGGGCGCGGAGAAGACGCGGCCGGTGTCGGCGGCCAGGGCCTCCACCAGGGCGCTCAGCTGTTCCTCCGTGCAGTCGTCGAAGCCGGCCGCGCGCACGGTGGCCGCGGCGGTCTCCAGCGACGGCCGGGCGCAGGTGCCGCCGGCCGCCAGTACCGCGAGGGCGACGGTGTGGACGGCGTCGCGGAGCATCGCGGAGAAGCGGGTGGTCGTCGGATGGTCGAGGACGTCGGTGCCGAAGTGGCGCCGGCAGGCCGCGCACTCCACGACGGGCGCGCTCTCGCCGCGCGGCAGCACGGGCACCCCGAGCAGGGTGAACCGGCGATGGCCGGTGAGCCGCTGGTAGTTGCGGTCGCCTCCGCATCCGGGGCAGAAGAACTCCCCGTCGCCCACGGCCGACCACGCGGTGCGGGTGCCCAGGATGCGCGCAGCCCTGGTGGCACGGCCGTTTCGTCCCCGTCCTGGCAGCACGTCGCACCTCCGCGAAACCTCGCGGCAACGTCGCCGCGCTTGCGTGATGTTAGCCACATCCCGGACGTGCAGTCAGCACCCCGGACGAGACCTTTCCGTGACCTGCACAGGTCAATGGCCGGAAATGAGCGGGCCCCGCCCGCCGGGAATCGGCGAACGGGGCCTTGAAACCGCCGGTCGGGCTGGTCAGCGAGCCGCTCGGTTGACGGCGGAGACGACCGCCTTCAGAGAGGCGCGAGTGGTGTTGGCGTCGATACCGATCCCCCACAGGACCTTGCCGTCGATCGCGCACTCGATATACGACGCGGCCTGCGCGGACGCGCCCTCGCTCATCGTGTGCTCCTGGTAGTCCAGCAGCCGGGCGTCGATGCCGATCTTCGCCAGCGCGTCGAAGAAGGCCGAGATCGGACCGTTGCCGGTGCCGGCCAGGACGGAGTCGACGCCGTCGACGGTGGCCTCCACCTTCAGCGTGTCCACGCCATCGGTGTCGGTCGTCGACTGGCCGTTCTTGACCTGGATCCGACCCCACGGGTTCTCGGGGTTCGGCAGGTACTCGTCCTGGAAGGTCGCCCAGATGTCGGAGCCGGTGACCTCTCCGCCCTCGGCGTCCGTCTTCGCCTGGATGATCTTCGAGAACTCGATCTGCATCCGGCGCGGCAGGTCCAGCTTGTGGTCGTTCTTCAGGACGTACGCGATACCGCCCTTGCCGGACTGCGAGTTGACGCGGATGACGGCCTCGTAGGAGCGGCCGACGTCCTTCGGGTCGATCGGCAGGTACGGCACGGCCCACTCGATGTCGTCGACGGTGACGCCCTTGGCGGCCGCGTCGGCCTCCATCGCGTCGAAGCCCTTCTTGATGGCGTCCTGGTGGGAGCCGGAGAAGGACGTGTAGACCAGGTCGCCCACGTACGGGTGGCGCGGGTGGACCTCCATCTGGTTGCAGTACTCCCAGACGCGACGGATCTCGTCGATGTCGGAGAAGTCGATCTGCGGGTCGACGCCCTGCGAGAACAGGTTCATGCCCAGGGTGACCAGGTCGACGTTGCCGGTGCGCTCGCCCTGTCCGAACAGACAGCCCTCGATGCGGTCGGCGCCGGCCATCAGCGCCAGCTCGGCCGCCGCGACCGCCGTACCGCGGTCGTTGTGCGGGTGCACGGACAGACAGACGTACTGTCGGCGGGACAGCTTGCGGTGCATCCACTCGAAGCGGTCCGCGTGCGTGGACGGCGTCGAACGCTCCACGGTGGCCGGCAGATTGAGGATGATCTCGCGGCCGGGACCGGGCTGCCAGACGTCCATGACCGCCTCGCAGACCTCCAGGGCGAAGTCCAGCTCGGTGTCGGTGAAGATCTCCGGCGAGTACTGGTAGCCGAACTCGGTCTCGGGGCCCAGCAGCTTCTCGGCGTACTCCACCACCAGGCGGGTGCCGTCCACGGCGATCTGCTTGATGTCGTCCTTGGAGCCGCGGAACACCACACGGCGGAAGACGGGGGCGGTGGCGTTGTACAGGTGCACATTGGCGCGCCTGGCGCCCTTCAGCGACTCCACGGTCCGCTCGATCAGGTCCTCGCGGGCCTGGGTCAGCACGGAGATGGTGACGTCGTCCGGGATCGCGCCCGGCTCCTCGATGATCGACCGTACGAAATCGAAGTCCGTCTGTCCCGACGCGGGGAAGCCGACCTCGATCTCCTTGTAGCCCATCTTGACCAGCTGGTCGAACATCCGCCGCTTGCGCTCGGGCGACATGGGGTCGATCAGGGCCTGGTTGCCGTCACGCAGGTCGGTGGAGAGCCAGCGGGGAGCGGTGGTGACACGCTGCTCGGGCCAGGTGCGGTCGGGGATGTCGACCTGCTCGTAGCGGCCGTACTTCTGGATCGGCATGGAACTGGGCTGCTGGCGGTTCGCCATGATTGCGGGGCTCCTCAGGATGTCCGGCAAGGACGGCCGACGACGCATCACCAAGCTCCGCGGGGAGGGAGTCGACCTGGACTACAGGCCCTCGCCGCGGCAGCTAAGAAGAAGCAGCCCGAAACGCATGATGCGAAGCATGCTAGCCGAGCCTCTTCGGATGCGGGGCGCCGTATCAGTATGCGGGACCTGGAGCACGAAAGGGAAAAAACGTGCGCCATAGCACTTGGTCACGGCGCGAGTGGCCCTCTATCCCCATATTTCACCAATCATGGTTGCGCCTAGTGACAGCCATCTGACGCAGTGCAATGGTGCCGGGCATGACGACAAACGGGGGCTTCGAGCCCGTCTTCTGCACCGTCGTTCCGCCACACGTCCTGGACAAGCTGGCCCGCAACGACGACCCCGCACTCTCAGGACCGGCCCGCCGGACCCTGATGCGCGACAGCGAGCTGCGCGGCAGGCGCCGTGTCACGACCGAGTTCGCCCTCGCGGCCGCCCCGACGGCGAAGGCACCGTCGGAGCAGGCGCTGCGCACCATCTACGACGCCCGGCACGGCACCGCCCTGCCCGGCACCAAGGTCCGCGAGGAGGGCGCCGACCCCGGCCAGGACGCCACCGTCAACCGCGCCTACTCCGGGCTCGGCGCCACCTTCGAGCTCTTCCTGAAGGCCTACGCCCGCCACTCCATCGACGGCGACGGCCTGCCGCTGGACGCCACCGTCCACTACGACGAGAACTACAACAACGCCTTCTGGAACGGCGAGCAGATGGTGTTCGGCGACGGTGACGGCGAGATCTTCCTCGACTTCACCATCCCGATCGACGTCATCGGCCATGAGCTCACCCACGGCGTCACCCAGTACACGGCGAACCTGACGTACTACGGCCAGCCGGGCGCGCTGAACGAGTCGATGTCGGATGTCTTCGGCGCCCTCATCAAGCAGTACACGCTCGGCCAGACCGCGGCCGAGGCCGACTGGCTGATCGGCGCGGGGCTGCTCGCGCCCGGCGTCTCCGGCAAGGCCCTGCGCTCCATGAAGGAGCCGGGCAGCGCGTACGACGACGACGTCCTCGGCAAGGACCCGCAGCCAGGCACGATGGACGACTATGTCCGCACCGGCCGTGACAACGGCGGTGTGCACATCAACTCCGGCATCCCGAACCACGCCTTCTACCTGGCCGCCACCGCCCTCGGCGGGCACGCCTGGGAGAAGGCCGGGCAGGTCTGGTACGACGTGCTGACCGGCGGTGAGCTGTCGGACCGGGCCATGTTCACCGACTTCGCCAAGCTGACCGTGAAGGCCGCGAAGGACCGCTTCGGGGACGGCGGCGAGGAGCTCCAGGCCGTGTCGAAGGCATGGGAGCAGGTCGGGGTGCGGATCTCCTGAGTCCGTACTAGACAGGGACCCATGCGGATTTTGGTAAGGCGCACGGGTGGATTCGCGGGCATCGAGCGGCACGCCGAGGTCGACACCTCGGGGCGCCCCGACGCCCAGGACTGGCACGCCCTGGCCGAGAGCGCGGTCGCGTCCGGCCGGGGCACGCCCCCGGTCGGGGTTCCGGACGGCTTCAGCTACCAGATCACCGTGGACGGCAACACGGTGTACTGCTCGGACCCCCGGCTCACCGACGAGCAGCGCAAGCTGATCTCCAGGGTGCTGAAGGAAGGAGCGTAACGGGCAGTTCACGCCGAGGCGTTGACTTCCGTTACCGCCGGTACGGATGATCCGGCGCATGGCGACTGACCCGATACCCCAGTTCCCGGCCGGCTTCCTGTGGGGCGTCTCGACGTCCGCCCATCAGATCGAGGGCGCGGTGGACGAGCGCGAGCGGTCCGTGTGGGACGCCTTCACGGCCGAGCCGGGGACGGTGAAGGACGGCTCGACGGCGGCGGTGGCCTGCGACCACTACCACCGCTACCGCGAGGACGTGGCGCTCCTGGCCGACCTGGGCGTGGACGCGTACCGCTTCTCGGTCTCCTGGCCCCGGGTGAACTCCCCGAAGGGCCTCGACTTCTACGACCGCCTGGTGGACGAGCTGTGCGCGGCGGGCGTCCGCCCGGTGCCGACCCTCTTCCACTGGGATCTGCCGGTCACGCTGGACTGGCTGGAGCGGGACACGGCGGCCCGTTTCGCCGAGTACGTGTCGCTGGTCGCCGAGCGCCTCGGTGACCGGGTCGGCAAGTGGATCACCCTCAACGAACCCGCCGAGCACACCCTCCTCGGCCACGCCCTCGGCACCCACGCCCCCGGCAGGCAGCTCCTCTTCGACGCCCTCCCCGTCGCCCACCACCAGCTCCTGGCCCACGGTCTCGCCGTACGGGCCCTGCGCGCGGCCGGCGCGACGGACATCGGCATCGCCAACTCGCACGGCCCGACCTGGCCGGCCTCGAAGGAACAGCCGGACCTGGAGGCGGCCGACTTCTACGACCTGCTCCTGAACCGCCTGTTCGCCGACCCGCTCCTGCTGGGCCAATACCCGGAGGGAATCGGCGAGTTGATGCCGGGCGATGTCGAGGCGGATCTGAAAGTGATCTCCGAACCCCTCGACTTCTACGGCGTCAACTACTACGCCCCGACCCGCGTCGGCGCCCCGCAGGGCACCGAGATCGAGTTCGGCGGGATCAGCATGCCGGCCGAACTGCCCTTCTCGGTACGGCAGATCGAGGGCGTGCCGACGACGGACTTCGGCTGGCCGGTGGTCCCCGAGGGCCTGACGGAACTGCTGACGGCCTTCCGCGACCGCTACGGCGACCGGCTGCCGCCCGTCGTCATCACCGAGAACGGCTGCTCCTACGAGGGCGTCGACGACCAGGAGCGGATCGCCTACCTGGACGGCCATGTCCGGGCGCTGCACCGGGCGGTGGAGGCGGGCGTGGACGTACGCGGGTACTTCGTGTGGTCGCTGCTGGACAACTTCGAGTGGGCGGAAGGGTACGCGCGCCGGTTCGGCCTGGTGCATGTGGACTACGAGACGCAGGTCAGGACGCCCAAGCGGTCCTACGGCTGGTTGCGGGACGTGCTCCGGGCGCAGAGATGACAACCGAGGCCCTTGCTCTCGCGGAGCCGGTGGACCGGGTCGGCAAGGGCTGGACGGCGGCGCTCTCGCTGGCCAACGTGGCGATCTGGGTGGGCTGGTACGGCCCGCTGCAGATCCTGCTGGCCCGGCAGGCGGAGGACTTCGCGCCCGGCACCGGGATGTCGAAGGAGACGCTGCTGGCCTGGGTGACGGGCGTGGGCGCGGCCGTGTCGCTGGCGGCCAACCCGTTCTTCGGCGCCCTGTCGGACCGGACGACGGCCCGCTGGGGGCGCCGTACGCCGTGGATCGTGGCCGGGGCGGCGGGCGGGGCGCTGTCGTTGCTGGTGCTCGCGGGGGCGAGCGGGCTGTGGGTGATGGCGGTCGGGTGGTGCCTGGTCCAGCTGACCCTGAACGCGGCGTTCGCGGCGGTGACGGCGGCGGTGCCGGACCGGGTGCCGCGGCTGCAACGGGGCGCGGTGGGCGGCTGGTTGGGGGCGGCGCAGATCCTCGGGGCGGTCGTCGGGACGGGTCTCGCGACGGCGGCGGGCGGGATCGCGGCGGGGTATGCGGCGTGCGCGGTGTTCGCGGTGGCGGGGGTGCTGCCGTATGTGCTCCGGTACCGGGATCTGCGGCTCGTGGACCGGGACCGGCCGTCCGCGCGCTCCTTCGTCCGCGGGTTCTGGCTGAGCCCGCGCCGCTACCCGGACTTCGGCTGGGCCTGGCTGACCCGCTTCCTGATCAACCTCAGCAACGCGCTGGTCCTGCTCTACCTGCTGTATTACCTGCGGGACCGGCTGCACCACCACGACCCCGAACAGGGCGTGCTCATCCTCACCGCGGTGGACAGCGTGGCGCTGCTGGCCACAGTCGTGGTGGGAGGCGTCTGGTCGGACCGCGTGGGCCGCCGCAAGCCGTTCGTGCGGTGGTCCGGGGTGCTGATGGCGGCCGCCACCGCCCTGCTGGCGGTCTGGCAGACCTGGGCGGGCGCGATCGTCGTGGCGGCGTTGCTGGGCGTGGCTCTCGGGGTGTTCATGTCGGTCGACTTCGCGCTGATGACGGACGTACTGCCAAAGGCGCGGGACCGGGGCAAGGACCTCGGCGTCATCAACGTCGCCAATGCCCTGCCCCAGGTCGCGGCACCCGCCCTCGCCGCGCCGATCGTGACCCACCTGGGCGGGTATCGCGTGCTGTACCTGCTGGCCGCGGTGATCGGGTTGGCGGGGGCGGTGCTGGTGGGGCGGATCAAGGGCGTGGAGTAGGCGAACTCAGCACTCGCCGCCCCAGCGTGCGCTGTGCAGGGTGATGGGGCCCTCGAAGGTCACCATGTGCGTGTCGGGCGGGTAGTGCAGGCAGCCCTTGAAGTTGCCGCCGTTCTCCGGCGTGGCGGTGAGGTTGTACCAGATGTGGTCCGCGCCCGGCAGGCGCTTGCCGTTGTTGACGATGGTCACCCCCTTCTCCGAGCGCAGGTCGTACAGGTTCCCCTTCGACTTCCACTTCGGCTGGCCCGACGCCGTGTCGTTGTCCCATACGCAGACGTATTCCTTGGGACAGTCCGCCGGGGCCGCCGATGCCGACGGCGCGGCGGCCACCCCCATGGCCGCCGTCATCAGCAGCGCCGCCACCCCCACGCCCGCCTTCATACGAAACCGTGCCTTCACCATGTCCTCCGTCTCGGTCACCGTGGGGCGGCGATGGTCGGTCGCCGCCTCCAAGTGCCCCAGCATCACGCATGGTTCAGCTCTTCGGTCCCTGACAGATGTCAGGGGCGCCGCTCACAGGGCTCCGGCGTCCCGGGCCGTGTAGACCGACGGATACACCGGCCGGTAGCCCAGCTCGCGGCGGATCCGCTCGGTGGAGGTGATCTGGTTCCACGGGTCGGGGTCGGTGCGGGTGTACAGCTCCTCCGGGATGTCGACGCCGTTGAGCTGGTGCAGTTCGACCGCCGTGACGGGGGCGTCGTCGGCGATGTTGTAGATACGGCCCGCGATGCCCGGGGCGTGCAGGATGCGCAGCAGGCCCTGGGCGACGTCCACGTGGTGGCCCATGTGGAGGCGCTGGGTGGCCGCCCAGTTCTTGGCCCAGATCAGGGACTGGGCGAGATGCGGGTCGCCCTCGCCGTACACGAAGGGGAGACGGGCGACGCGTACGTCTATGCCGTCCAGGGCGCGCAGCTCCCGCTCGGCCCGCGCCTTGGACTCGGGGTAGGCGCCCCACATGCCCCCGCCGGGCCGGCTCTCGTCGTCCTCGGTCAGCGGGCGGCCGCGTCCGGTGCCGTACACAAGACCCGTGCTGACCTGTACGAACCTCTCGACATGGGCCGTCTGCGCGGCGCGGCCCAGCTCTACGGCCGCCTCGTGGTTGACGGCCCACGCCTCCTCGTCGGGGACCCCGCGGAAGGACGCCGCGACGTTCACGACCGCGTCGACCCCGGCCACCGCCTTGCCGAGCACCTCGGTGTCCCGCAGGTCGCCGACGACGACCTCGGCGCCCAGCTCCGCGAAGGGCTCGCCCCGCGCCGCGTCCCGCACCAGCACCCGTACCTTCTCCCCCGCCCTGGCCTGCGCCAGCAGCCTCGGCACGAAGCGCCGGCCGACCTGCCCTGTCGTACCTGTCACCAACGTCAGCATGTCCTGCTCCTCTCGTCACTCACCACCCTCGGACGGGACCGGGGTGGGCGGGAGAGACCCGTTGATCAGGGGATCGGCAGTCCCTGGATAAGGCGCGCGCCGTGCCGCACGCTGGAGAGGTGAACCGAGCCGAACTCGCCGACTTCCTGCGCCGCGGCCGCGCCCGGCTGGCCCCGTCGGACGTGGGCCTCACGCCCGGCCCCCGGCGCCGTACGCCTGGCCTGCGCCGCGAGGAGGTGGCGCAGCTGGCGGGCATGTCCGTGGACTACTACACCCGCCTCGAACAGTCCCGGGGCCCGCACCCGTCCCGTCAGATGCTCACCGCGCTGGGCCGTGCCCTGCGCCTGACCGATGTGGAGCAGGACCATCTGTTCCATCTCGCCGGTGAGGAGCCGCCGCGGCGCGAGACGGCGTCACCACATGTCCGCCCGGGGCTGCTGCTGATCCTGGACCGGCTGCACGACACCCCGGCCCAGGTGGTGAACGACTGCGGGGAGGTGCTGGCCCAGAACGCCATGGCCAAGGCGCTGGTCGGCGATGTGATGTCCGGTCCGCGCCGCGAGCGCAACCTGATCCGGCTGTTCTTCCTCGACCCGGTCGCGCGCACGATCATCCCGGAGGAGGACTGGCCGGGCCACGCCCGTGCCCATGTCTCCAGCCTGCGCGCGGTGGCGGCGGCCCGCCCCGACGACCCGGAACCGGCCGCGCTGGTCGCCGAACTGCGCGCCGGCAGCGAGGAGTTCGCCCGGCTGTGGGACGAGCACGAGGTGTCCCGGCGCGACCAGGCGACCAAGCGCTTCAAGCACCCGCTGGTCGGCCTCCTGGAACTGGACTGCGAGGTCATGGTCAGCCACGAGCACCACCACCTCCTGGTCGTCCACTCCGCCCGCCCCGGCACGGATGCCTATGAGCGGCTGCGACTGCTGCGGGTCGTGGGCCTCCAGGACATGTCACCCAGCAAGGCCTGACCGCACCGAGGCCGCCGCGCGCTCCGGGTCGTCGCCCGCCGCGACCGCGAAGTCCCGCAGCGTTCCGGCGAGGACGTCGTCGGGGCCGTAGACGCCGATGATGTAGCCGGCGTGCGCGAGCTGGGCGAGACCGTGCATCTGGACGAACAGCTGCCGTACGAGGAGATCGGCGTCGGTGTCCGGGCGGAACCGCCCGGCCGCGGCGCAGCGGCGGATGGCGTTGCGCGGGTAGCGCAGCAGCCGTACGCCCATCCCCCGGTCGTCCTCGGTGAGTTCGAACCCGGCGGTGCCTGAGCCGCCGAACATGACGGCGTACACCTCGGGTTCGGCGCGGGCGAACTCCTGGTAGACGCGGCAGAGTTCGACGAGCTCGCGCACGGGATCGTCCCCCGCGGCGACCTCGGCCACGCGTCCCTCGAAGCGGGCGATGCCCTCCCGCATCACCTCGCGCACCAGCCCCGGCATCGACCCGAAATGCGTGTACACGGCCATCGTGGAGGCCCCGACGGCCTTGACGAGACGGCGGGCGCTGAGCGCGGCCGGGCCCTCCTCGGCGAGCACGCGGGCGGCTTCGTCGACGAGGAGGCGGCGGGTGTGGGCGGCCGGGCGGTCCTTCGCTGTTGACACGGAGTGAGAATAACGCTGTTATAGGTATAACGCTGTTATGACGCCGTTATGGGGCGTCGGGTACGGGGGTCCAGATGTTTGCGAAGGGCGTCACAAAGGGCATGCGGGGGCGGCTCATACGGCTGCCCGAGGCGGCGGGGGCCGACCACGGCACGACCGAGGGCAAGGAACCCGCGCTGCGAATGGCCGTGCTCGGGGACTCGGTGGCGGCGGGCGTGGGGGCCGCCGAGCACCGGGAGGCGATGGCCGGGCGGCTGGCGGAGGCGGTGTCGGCGATGACGGGGCGGGCGGTGTCCTGGAGGGTGTCGGCGCGGGCGGGGGCGACGCTGACGGTCGTACGGCAGGGCCTGCTGTCCGGGCTGACCGACCCGATGACGCGGTGGCGGCCGGACGTGGTCGTCGTGGTGGCCGGCACCAACGACGCCCTGCGGCTGCGCCGGCCGCGCGCCTTCCGCCGGGATGCCGAGCGCCTGATCCGCGACGTGCGGCTGCGGCTCGGTGAGGACGTGCCGATGGTGTTCGCGGGACTGCCCTCCGTCGACCGGCTGGCGGCACTGCCGCGCCGGGTGCGGATCCCGCTCGCCTGGTACGTCCGTGTACTCGACCACCAGCTGAAGACGGCGGCCACGAGGGGAGTCGCCGTCTTCCACCTCCCTTCCGGAGGCCCACCCGAGCACACGGGCGAGTGGCTGGCCGCGGACCGCTTCCACCCGTCGGCGGACGGATACCGGGCGTGGGCGCGGGTGTTGGCGGCACGGCTGGCGACGCTCATGGAGGCGACGCTCACCCACCGCCAACTGACTCGCGAGTAAGCAGGCCGGAAATCACCCTTGCCGACCCCCGTCCCACGCGTATCAATGGAACCGACGGTTTCCGACGGACCGTCAGATTCGGTCACCGCGCAGCGTGTTCGCACCCACCTGCCGGCCAACCCCCCACGCACACCGAATTCCCCCACCCCCGAAAGGGAGCGATTCCCCATGAGACGAACGCGCACAGGAGCAGGTGCGGCCCTCGCGGCCGGGGCCCTCGCCGTCACCGGCCTGGCCTTCGCACCCGCGGCCCTCGCCGTCACCCCCGCCACCGCCACGATCACCGCCGACTGCGGCAGCTTCGGCGGCGGCGAGGCCACGCTCACCGCGACTCAGGACGGCACGTCCGCCACCATGACCGTCAACTCGTCCGCGATCACCGCCCCGATCGCACTCTCCGCGGACTCGATCTCCTCGACGCTCACCCTGGTCAAGGCGAGCGGCGGCACCACCACCTTCACCGCCACGGAGAACCCGGCGATGGCCGCCGGCGACCCCGTCCAGGTCGGCCCCCTCCCCGGCACCGTCGCCTCCGGCGACAGCCTGGAGGCCTTCGGCGGCTCCCTGAAGATGACGGTCCTCGGCATCACGATCACCTGCACGGCGACGGGGGCGCAGTCGCCGGGTCCGTTCGTGTTCGACTGAGCCACCTGACGCACCGAGAGCGCGGTCCCGGCCCCGCTACGACCGCTACAGCGCGTCCGGGCCGCGCTCGCCCGTCCGTACCCGTACGACCGTGTCGACCGGCAGTGCCCAGACCTTGCCGTCGCCGATCTTGCCGGTCTGGGCGGCCTTCACGATGGCGTCGATGACGTCCTCGGCGGCCGCGTCGTCGAC
This sequence comes from Streptomyces lanatus, assembly GCF_014655715.1. GTDB lineage: Bacteria > Actinomycetota > Actinomycetes > Streptomycetales > Streptomycetaceae > Streptomyces > Streptomyces lanatus. Next base: position 380,861 of record NZ_BNBM01000002.1, read on the forward strand.
GACGACCTCGATACGGACCTTCGGTACCAGGTCGACCTGGTACTCCGCGCCGCGGTACACCTCGGTGTGGCCGCGCTGGCGGCCGTAGCCGCTGGCCTCGGTCACGGTCAGGCCCTGGACGCCGATCTCCTGGAGAGCGGTCTTGACCTCGTCGAGCCGGTACGGCTTGACGATCGCGGTGATCAGCTTCATGCCTGCTTCTTGACCTTCTGCGCGGCGGGGACGGACGCGGTGACCGGGGCGCCGTGCCCCAGGACCCCGTGATCGTAGGCCGTCTCGGCGTGCACCGTAAGGTCCAGGCCGGTGTGCTCCTGCTCCTCGCTCGCCCGGAAGCCCATGACCTTGTCGATCAGCTTGCCGATGCCGTAGGTGACGAGGAAGGCGTACGCCGCCACCACCACGATCGCCACCAGCTGCTTGCCGAGTTGGGCGAACCCGCCGCCGTGCAGCAGGCCCTCCGCCCCGCCCGTCATGGTGGCCGTCGCGAAGACGCCGATCAGCAGGGTGCCGATGACACCGCCGACCAGGTGGACACCGACGACGTCCAGGGAGTCGTCGTAGTTGAACTTGAACTTCCAGCCCACGGCGTAGGAGCAGACGACACCCGCGGCGAGGCCGATGACCAGCGCGCCGAGCAGGGAGACCGAGCCGCAGGACGGGGTGATGGCGACGAGCCCGGCGACCGCGCCGGAGGCCGCGCCCAGGGTGGTGGGGTGGCCGTCGCGCTTGTGCTCGACGAGGAGCCATCCGAGGAGGCCGGTGCAGCCGGCGGCGAGGGTGTTGAGGAAGACGGCGGCGGCGAGACCGTTGGCGCCGAGGGCGGAGCCCGCGTTGAAACCGAACCAGCCGAACCACAGCAGACCGGCGCCGAGCACCACCATCGGCAGGTTGTGCGGCCGCATCGCGTCCTTCTTGAAGCCGAGCCGCGGGCCGAGGACCAGGCACAACGCCAGTCCGGAGGCGCCCGAGGTGATCTCGACCGGAAGGCCGCCCGCGAAGTCCAGGGCGCCGAGCCCGTCGAGGATCCAGCCACCGGGGCCCCACGTCCAGTGCGCGACCGGAACGTATACGAGCAGCGCCCAGAGCGGGACGAAGACCAGCCACGCCCCGAACTTGGCCCGGTCCGCGACGGCGCCGCTGACCAGGGCGGCGGTGACGATCGCGAAGGTCAGCTGGAAGGTGGCGAAGAGGAGGGTCGGGACGGTGCCCTGGACGCTGTCCGGTCCGATACCGGCCATGCCGGCGTGGTCGAGGCCGCCGATCAGCCCGCCGCCGGCGTCGTCCCCGAAGGCGAGCGCGTACCCGCAGAGCAGCCACACGACGGTGACCAGCGCGATGGACACGAAGCTCATCATCAGCATGTTCAGGACGCTCTTCGTGCGGACCATGCCGCCGTAGAAGAGGGCCAGACCCGGGGTCATCAGCAGGACTAGCGCGGTGGCGGCGAGCAGCCAGGCGGTGTCGCCGGTGTCGATGCCTGCGGCGGCGAGGGGCACGGTGGTCATGGTCCTCTCCAACGGTGTGGGGGCTCGTCAGAGATTCACGGGCTCGCGTTTCCGGCCGTGCACGGGTGTGTTTCGGGGACGTTTCATTGCGTGAGGGTTTCCGGAAGCTCACACGACAGGGGGTGGTCGCTCCCTTGTGCGGCAGGGGCTTGTGGATCAGGGAGAATGGTCGCCATGAGCGTTCGCAGCAAGTCATCCGAGCCGTCGGTACCCTCGCAGGCCCCCCACCGCGCCGGCTTCGCCTGCTTCGTGGGCCGCCCCAACGCGGGCAAGTCCACCCTGACGAACGCTCTGGTCGGCCAGAAGGTCGCGATCACCGCGAACCAGCCGCAGACCACGCGGCACACGGTCCGGGGCATCGTGCACCGGCCCGACGCCCAGCTGATCCTGGTCGACACCCCTGGCCTGCACAAACCGCGCACCCTGCTCGGCGAGCGGCTGAACGACGTCGTCCGCACCACCTGGGCCGAGGTCGACGTGATCGGCTTCTGCCTGCCCGCGAACGAGAAGCTCGGCCCCGGTGACCGCTTCATCGCCAAGGAACTCGCGTCGATCAAGAAGACGCCGAAGATCGCGATCGTCACCAAGACCGACCTCGTGGACGGCAAGACCCTGGCCGAGCAGCTCATCGCGATCGACCAGCTCGGCAAGGAGCTCGGCTTCGAGTGGGCCGAGATCGTGCCGGTCTCGGCGGTCGGCGACAAGCAGGTGGGCCTGCTCGCCGACCTGATCGTGCCGCTGCTGCCGGAGGGGCCGGCCCTCTACCCCGAGGGTGACCTGACCGACGAGCCCGAGCAGGTCATGATCGCGGAGCTGATCCGCGAGGCCGCCCTGGAGGGCGTCCGCGACGAGCTCCCGCACTCCATCGCCGTCGTCGTGGAGGAGATGCTCCCCCGCGAGGACCGCCCCGCCGACAAGCCCCTCCTCGACATCCACGCCTTCGTCTACATCGAGCGCCCCAGCCAGAAGGGCATCATCATCGGCCCCAAGGGCAAGCGCCTGAAGGACGTCGGCATCAAGTCCCGCAAGCAGATCGAGGCGCTGCTGGGGACGCCGGTCTTCCTGGACCTGCATGTGAAGGTGGCCAAGGACTGGCAGCGCGATCCGCGGCAGCTGCGCAAGCTGGGCTTCTGAGAGCCGTAACCTCCTCGCCGAAAAGCCCTACGGCACTGTCACTCCCCCGGCGTACCCTTGAAATCGCCAGGCCGCCCCTGTGGCGGGCGAGTCGTATCGAGGAGGACGAGCAAGGCCTACGAGCCGGCCCATGACTCAGACACCCACAGCTCACACACCCGCGCAGGGGCAGGCGAGAGCACAGTTCACCGTCCCCGCCCAGCACCCCATGGTGACCGTGCTGGGGTCCGGCGACTCCCTGCTGCGCGTGATCGAGACGGCCTTCCCGGCGGCCGACATCCATGTCCGGGGCAATGAGATCAGCGCCATCGGCGACTCGGCTGAAGTCGCCCTCATACAGCGCCTGTTCGACGAGATGATGCTGGTGCTCCGCACCGGGCAACCGATGACGGAGGACGCGGTGGAACGCTCGATCGCCATGCTGCGGGCGAGTGAGGACGGCGAGGGCGACGGCCAGGAGACCCCGGCCGAGGTGCTCACCCAGAACATCCTGTCCTCACGCGGCCGCACCATCCGCCCCAAGACGCTCAACCAGAAGCGGTACGTCGACGCCATCGACAAGCACACCATCGTCTTCGGCATCGGCCCCGCCGGTACGGGCAAGACCTACCTGGCCATGGCCAAGGCGGTGCAGGCCCTGCAGTCCAAGCAGGTCAACCGCATCATCCTGACCCGCCCGGCGGTCGAGGCCGGCGAGCGCCTCGGGTTCCTGCCCGGCACGCTCTACGAGAAGATCGACCCGTATCTGCGCCCGCTGTACGACGCGCTGCACGACATGCTGGACCCGGACTCGATCCCGCGGCTGATGGCGGCCGGGACGATCGAGGTCGCCCCGCTGGCATATATGCGCGGCCGTACGCTCAACGACGCCTTCATCATCCTGGACGAGGCCCAGAACACCTCGCCCGAGCAGATGAAGATGTTCCTCACCCGCCTCGGCTTCGACTCGAAGATCGTGATCACGGGTGATGTGACCCAGGTCGACCTCCCGAGCGGCACGAAGTCGGGTCTGCGTCAGGTCCAGGACATCCTGGAGGGCCTCGACGACGTCCACTTCTCCCGGCTCACGTCCCACGATGTCGTACGGCACAAGCTGGTCGGCCGTATCGTCGACGCGTACGAGAAGTACGACAGCCGCAACGGCACGGAGAACGGCACCCACAAGGGCGCCCGTAACAAACGGAAGTAGACCAGCGCGACCATGTCGATCGACGTCAACAACGAATCCGGAACCGAGGTCGATGAGCAGGCGATCCTCGACATCGCCCGCTACTCGCTCGCGCGGATGCGCATCCACCCGCTCTCCGAGCTCTCGGTGATCGTCGTGGACGCCGACGCCATGGAGCAGCTCCACATCCAGTGGATGGACCTGCCCGGGCCGACGGATGTCATGTCCTTCCCGATGGACGAGCTGCGCCCGCCGTCGAAGGACGACGACGAGCCGCCGCAGGGGCTGCTCGGCGACATCGTGCTCTGCCCCGAGGTCGCCGCCAAGCAAGGGACGGAAGCGCCCACACAGCACTCCATGGACGAGGAGCTCCAGCTGCTCACCGTTCATGGGGTGCTGCATCTCCTCGGGTACGACCATGAGGAGCCCAATGAGAAGGCCGAGATGTTCGGTCTGCAGGCGGCCATCGTGGACGGCTGGCGTGCGGAGAAGGGCCTGACCGGGCCCTCCCCGGCCCCGACCGTGTCATGAGTCTCGCCCTCGTCTCGGGCGCCATCGCCCTGGTGGTCGTCGCCTGGCTCGCCGCCTGCGCGGAGGCGGGCCTGGCGCGCGTCTCCAGCTTCCGCGCCGAGGAGGCCGTACGGAGCGGGCGGCGCGGGAGTGAGAAGCTCGCGCTGATCGCCGCCGATCCCACGCGCTATCTCAATGTGGCACTGCTGGTGCGCGTGGCCTGCGAGATGGCCGCCGCCGCGCTGGTCACCTACGCCTGCCTCAAGGAGTTCGACAGCACCACCGAGGCCCTGCTGGTCGCGATAGCGGTGATGGTGCTGGTGTCGTACGTGGCCGTCGGGGTCTCGCCGCGCACCATCGGTCGCCAGCATCCGCTCAATACGGCGACGGCGGCGGCGTACGTCCTGCTGCCGCTCGCCCGGATCATGGGCCCGATCCCGTATCTGCTGATCCTCATCGGCAATGCCCTGACTCCCGGCAAGGGCTTCAGGCGCGGTCCGTTCGCCTCCGAGGCGGAGCTGCGGGCGCTGGTCGATCTCGCCGAGAAGGAGTCGCTGATCGAGGACGACGAGCGCCGTATGGTGCACTCGGTCTTCGAGCTCGGCGACACCCTCGTGCGCGAGGTCATGGTCCCGCGCACCGACCTCGTCGTCATCGAGCGCTACAAGACCATCCGCCAGGCTCTCACCCTGGCCCTGCGCTCCGGGTTCTCGCGGATCCCGGTGGTCGGGGAGAGCGAGGACGACGTGGTGGGGATGGTGTATCTGAAGGACCTGACCCGCAAGACGCACATCTCGCGGGACGCGGAGAGCGAGCTGGTGTCGACGGCGATGCGGCCCGCGGTCTTCGTGCCCGACACCAAGAACGCCGGTGATCTGCTGCGCGAGATGCAGAAGGAGCGCAATCACGTCGCCGTCGTGATCGACGAGTACGGCGGCACCGCGGGCATCGTCACCATCGAGGACATCCTCGAGGAGATCGTCGGTGAGATCACCGACGAGTACGACCGTGAGCTGCCGCCGGTGGAGGAGCTGGGCGAGGACCGCCACCGCGTCACCGCCCGCCTGGACATCACCGACCTGGGCGAGCTGTACGGCCTCGACGAGTACGACGACGAGGATGTGGAGACCGTCGGCGGACTGCTGGCGAAGGCCCTGGGCCGGGTGCCGATCGCCGGGGCGTCGTCGGTGGTCGAACTGCCCGACGGACGGGTGCTGCGGCTGACGGCGGAGGCCGCGGCCGGGCGCCGGAACAAGATCGTGACGGTACTGGTGGAGCCGGTGGGTCCCGCCGGTGCCCCGGACGAGGAGACGAAGCCGGAGTGACCCCTCAGGAGCTGCGCGCCTTCTGCCTGTCCTTCGACGCGGCGGTGGAGGACTTCCCCTTCGCCCCCGAGATCTCGGTCTTCAAGGTGCTGGGCAAGGTGTTCGCGCTGAGCTGGATCGATGCGCGCCCCCTCAAGGTCAACCTCAAATGCGACCCGGAGGACGCGGTACGGCTCCGCGACGAGCACGAGGGGCTGATCATGCCCGGCTACCACATGAACAAGCGGCACTGGAACACCGTCACGGTCGACGGCGAGCTCCCGGACCGGCTGGTCCGGGAGCTCATCGAGGACTCGTACGACCTGGTGGTGGCCGGTCTACCGAGAGCCGAGCGGCTGCGTCTCGACCGCCCCTGAGCCCTGGGCACTCCTTGCGCGCAGGCCTACGGCGATCAGGGCCGCCGCCACCAGCACGATCGCCGCGTTGAGGGCCATCACCGTGCGGGTGCCGGAGAGCAGGTCGTCGGAGGTCGTCGCGAGGACGCCGAGCAGCGGGATGCCGATGGTGATGCCGATCTGCTGGGTCGAGGTGACCAGGCCGGTGGCCAGGCCCTGTTCCTCGTCGGGGACGCCCGAGGTGACCGTGAGGCCGTAGGAGATGATCGCGCCCAGGTGGAACATGCTCGCCACCGAGACGGCGGCCGTGGCGAGCCACACGGACCAGGTGCCGGCGTCCAGGAACACCAGGGCGGCGACGAAGACGCCCTGACCCGTGAGGGAGAGGACCAGGGTGCGGCGGGCGCCGAGGCGGCTGACGAACCTCGGGGTGAGTGCGCCGGCGACGACCGAGACCACGCCCTGGACGCCGAAGACCAGACCCGTCTCCCAGGCCGACAGGTCCAGGGTCTCCTGGAGGTACAGGGTCAGTACGAAGACCACCGTCGACATCATCGAGAAGGTGACCAGCCCGCCGAGGTTGCCCCACGCCACGGTGCGGCGGCGCAGCATGGGCAGGGAGACCAGGGGTGCCGCGGTGCGGGACTCGACGATCACGAAGGCGGCCAGCAGCGCGAGGCCGGCGATGAGGGTGGCGATGACATCGGTGCGGGCGAAGCCGTGGTCGGCGGCCGTCGTCAGGGCGTAGATCAGGGACAGCAGACCGCCGGTGACGGTGATCGCGCCGGGGACGTCCAAGTGCGGGCGGTGCGGGGTGCGGGACTCGGGCAGCAGGCCGGGCGCGAGGGGCAGCACGACCAGGGCGAAGATGGTGAGCAGGCCCATGGTGGAGCGCCAGCCGAACGCGTCGGTGAGGACGCCGCCGGCCACCATGCCGATGGTGAAGCCCAGCGACATCAGCGTCCCGGAGATGCCGAGCGCGCGGTCCCGGGCGGGGCCCTCGGCGAAGGTGGTCGTCAGCAGGGACATGCCGGTCGGGACGATGACCGCCGCGCCGAGTCCCTGGAGCGCGCGTCCGGCGAGGAACGACGCCGGGTCCCAGGCGAACGTCGCGAGCACCGAGGCGGCGGCGAACACGGCGAGACCGGTGAGGAACAGCTTGCGGCGGCCGTAGAGGTCGCCGATGCGGCCGAACAGCAGCAGGAAGCCACCGGACGGCAGCGCGAACGCCGTCACCGCCCACTGCAGCGCCGAGGTGCTCATGCCGAGGTCGGCGCCGAGGACGGGGAGGGCGACGTTCAGGACGGAGAAGTCCAGCGCGACCATGAACTGGGCGGCGCACAGGACGAACAGGACGAGTTTGTCGCGGGTCGACAGCCGGGGGGTGTCGAGCGGTGGAGTGGGGGTCGGGGTCGTGGTGTCGATCGCCATGGGTACGAGACTGGCGGCTCCGGAATAGCCGTGGGGAGCGGGAAGTTGTGCTGGTGGTGGCACCACCAGGCAACGGGATGAGGGGGATCCGTACGTGTCCGAGGGCACGCTGAAGAGCCATCGGCGGCTCGAACTGCGCGAGTTCCTGATGAGCAGGCGGGCCCGGGTGACTCCGGGCGAGGCGGGGCTGCCGGACGGCGGCGCGCGGCGCCGTACGCCGGGGTTGCGGCGCGAGGAGGTGGCCGTGCTCGCCGGGGTGGGCGCGTCCTGGTACCAGTGGCTGGAGCAGGGGCGGGACATCTCCGTCTCGCCGCAGGTGCTGGACTCGGTGGCCCGGGTGCTGCGGTTGAGCAACGCCGAGCGGCGGCATCTGTATCTGCTGGCCGGGTTGAATCCGCCGGTGGCCGAAGTGGCGCCGGAGAAGCAGGACATGTGCGACGGGCTGCGGCGGCTGATCGACGCGTGGATGCCGTATCCGGCGCACATCATGGACAGGTACTACAACGGCGTCCTGCACAACGACGCGGCGGCGATCGTGCTGGGTATGCGGCCCGGTAAGCGCTGGAACTGTCTGATCGACTTCTTCACGGACCCGATGTACCGGGCGCGTTCTCGTAACTGGGACGCGAACGCGGCGACGGTCGTGGCGCAGTTCCGGGCGGTCTGCTCGGCGTCCCCCGACGACGAGGGGTTCCAGGCGGTGCTGGCCGAGGCGAAGGCGTCCAGTGCGGAGTTCAACGAGCTGTGGGAGCGGCGGGACATCGAGGACGCCGGGCAGATCCGCAAGGAGCTGGAGCATCCGCTGGTCGGGGTGCTGTGTCTGGAGTCGAGCGTGATGCAGATGCCGGTGCGGCCGGATCTGTCGATCGTGCTGCACACCCCGCTGGACGAGGCGAACACGGCGGCGAAGCTTCAGTGGCTGGCGTCTCCCGAGGGGCGGCGCGGGGCGATGTACCCGGTGGCCGGATAGGGCGCCGGTGGCGCTACGTATGCTCGGATCATGACCGACAACAGTGCGCTTGACCCCGAGGACCGCAAGATCGTCACCCTGGCCCGTTCGGCGCGGGCCCGCAACGGTGTGCCCGAGGGGGCGGCGGTGCGGGACTCCACGGGGCGTACGTATGTCGCCGGGACCGTGGCCCTGGAGTCGCTGAAGCTGAGCGCGCTGCAGACGGCTGTGGCGATGGCGGTGGCTTCGGGGGCGACGTCCTTGGAGGCGGCGGCGGTGGTGACGGAGGCGGACGGGGCGTCGGACGCCGACCGGGCCGCTGTGCGGGATCTTGGTGGGGCGGGGACGCCGGTGCTGGTGGCGGGGCCGGATGGGGCGGTGCGGGTGGTGGTGACGGCGGGCTGAGGGCCGGACCTTTTTTCGCCCCTGCCGCCCCTACCCGTCCCGTCCCCGGGGGCGGCGGGGGCGAAAAAGAGTCGACGGGCGATTGTCCCTGGCCGGTGTCAGGCTGAAGGCATACCGGATCGGCGGAAGGGAATCGTCATGATCACCACCGACCAGGCGCCCGGCTCCCCCTGTTGGCTGGACCTCGGCGCACCCGATGTGCGGGCTTCCGCGGACTTCTACGGTGCGGTGCTCGGCTGGGAGTACGAGTCGATGGGTGAGGGGGAGGAGTTCGAGGGCGGGATGTTCAAGAAGGACGGCAAGACCGTCGCCGGGCTCGGGAAGCTCACCGAGGAGGGGGCGCGGTCGGCCTGGATGATCTACTACACCGTCACCGACGCGGACGCCGCGGCGCAGGCCGTGCAGAGCGCGGGCGGCACCGTGCGGGTGGCGCCGATGGACCTGGAGGACTGGGGTCGGATGGCGCAGTTCACGGATCCGCAGGGCGGGCAGTTCGCCGTGTGGCAGCCGGGGAAGAACTCGGGCTTCGAGTTGGCGGACGAGTCGGGGTCGTTGTCCTGGACCGAGCTGTACACGACCGACGCGGCGGCCGCGAAGGAGTTCTACGGCGGGCTCTTCGGCTGGCAGTACAGCGACATGGAACTGCCGGGCGGCGGTGGCGCGTACACCCTGATCACGCCCGCCGGGCTGCCCGAGGACCGGATGCAGGGCGGTGTGATGCAGCTGCCGGCGGAGAACCTGGCGCTGGCAGGCGGGCGGCCGTACTGGCACCCGGTGTTCAACGTCGACGACTGCGACGCGGCGGTCGCCAAGGTCACCGGGAACGGCGGCAGTGTGCAGATGGGCCCGGAGGACGCGGAGGGCGTCGGCCGGCTGGCGGTGTGCGTGGACCCGTCGAACGCGGACTTCGTCGTACTGACCCCGGCGACGCCGCCGAGCTGAGCACTCACGCCGACCGTCTGAACCCGATCGTCGGCACCGCCCTGCGCAGCGGCCAGGGTCTGCCCGCCTCCTCCGGCACCAGGTCCGCGAGGAAGGCGTACCGGCGCAGGGCCTCGGGGTCCTGCCGGTCGAGGGACTGGACCTGACGCCACCAGGCGCCGATCTCGGCCCAGCCGGGGGCGGAGAGGGAGCCGCCGAACTCCTGGACGGAGAGCGCGGCGGTCAGCCCGGCGAAGGCGAGGCGGTCGGCGAGCGGCCAGTCGGCGAGGGTGCCGGTGACGAATCCGGCGACGAAGACGTCACCGGCGCCGGTCGGGTCCAGGGCCTCCACGGCGATGGCGGGGACCACAGCGGTCTCGCCGGTCCTGCCGTCCACGGCGTACGCGCCCTCCGCGCCGAGGGTGACGACCGCCAGCGGGACGTACTCGGTCAGGGCGTGGGCGGCCTCGCGGGGGCACTCGGTGCGGGTGTACCGCATGGCCTCCTGCGCGTTCGGCAGGAATGCCTCGCAATGCTCCAGGTCCGCGAGGCCCGCCAGATCCCATGCGCCCGTGTCGTCCCAGCCGACGTCGGCGAAGATGCGGGCGCCCTTGCTCGCGGCCTGGGCGATCCAGGGTGCGCGGGTGCCCGGCACCAGGGAGGCCACGGCGGCACGCGCGCGGGGCGGGCAGTCCGGACCGCCCTCTTGAACGAGCACAGCCTCCGGGGGCGGCTCATGGCCGTGGGAGACCATGGTGCGCTCCCCTTCGTAGGCCATCGACACCGTCACCGGTGAGTGCCAGCCCGGCACGGTGCGCGACGGGGAGAGGTCGATGCCCTCGCCCTGTTCCAGCGCGTCCCAGCAGTAGTCGCCGTAGTGGTCGTCGCCGAAGGCCGCCGCGAGCGAGGTGCGCAGGCCGAGGCGGGCCAGGGCGGTGGCCATGTTCGCCACGCCGCCGGGGCTGGAGCCCATGCCGCGCGCCCAGGACTCGGTGCCCCGCACCGGCGCGGAGTCGAGGCCGGTGAAGATGATGTCCAGGAACACCGTGCCGGTGAGGTAGACGTCCCAGGGCGGGTCGGAGGGCGCGCGCAGGCCGACGAGGGGGTCGACCTGGGCCCGGCGGTACGGTCCCTGTGCCGCGGGTCCCCTTGCGGTGGGCGTGGTCACGGTGCGCTCCCTGACGTGGTGCTGATCTGGCCAGTGTGCACCACGCCACTGACAACGCCACCGCGATCCCGGCCGAGCCCCTCCGGGTCACCGTCGAGGCGGCGCCTCCGGTCTCACCAGCGGGGCACGGACGGCATGACCCACGCCGGATCCGCGACCCGCATCGCCGTCGCGTCGTCGCGGTCCCTGAGCGCGCCGTCGTCATCCAGCCACCGCCGGTGCAGCTCGGCGAGCCGGTCGCGGTCCAGCTCGACACCGAGGCCTGGCGCGTCGGACACCGCGACCTTGCCGTCGTCGAAGGCAAGGCGCCGCGTCAGTACGTCCTCGGACTGCCAGGGGTAGTGGGAGTCGCAGGCGTGGTGGAGGTCCGGCACGGTCGACGCGACGTGGGTCATCGCGGCGAGGGAGATGCCGAGGTGGGTGTTGGAGTGCATGGACACCCCGACGCCGAAGGTCCGGCAGATCGCGGCCAGCTGCTGGGTGTTGCGCAGTCCGCCCCAGTAGTGGTGGTCGGAGAGGACGACCTGCACGGCGTCCCGTGTGAACGCCTCCTTGATCTCCGCGAACGTCGTCACACACATGTTGGTCGCCAGCGGCACCCCGGCCCGCGCGGCCACCTCGGCCATACCGGCGGTACCGAGCGTCGGGTCCTCCAGGTACTCCAGTACGTCCCCGAGTTCCCGGGCCACCTCCAGCGAGGTCTCCACCGACCAGGCCCCGTTGGGGTCGAGGCGCAGGGGATGCCCGGGGAATGCCTCCGCGAGCGCCCGTACGGCGGCGATCTCCTCTTCCGGCGGGAAGACGCCGCCCTTGAGCTTGAAGGAGGTGAAGCCGTAGCGCTCCTTGAACCTGCGTGCCTGCTCGACGATCCCGGCCGGGTCGACGGCGGCACCCCAGTCGTCCTTCTCCGCCCGCACGCCCTCCGGATGGAGGGCCCACTTGTAGAACAGGTACGCGCTGTACTCGACCGCGTCCCGCACCTTGCCACCGAGCAGCGCGTGCACCGGCAGCCCGAGCGCCTTGCCGAGGGCGTCGAGACAGGCGACCTCGAAGCCGGAGAGGACGGAGAGCCGCAGCTTGTCGGCGGTCTGGACGCCGCGCTGTCCTCCGACGTCGAGCTGCCCGGAGACCCGGGACCGGTCGACGGCCACCTCGTCGGCGACGGCGAACAGGCCGTTGAGGTCGCTGACTTGACGACCGATCAGCTTCTGCGCGAAGGGCCGGGCCAGCTCCAGGTACTTGGTGTCGCCGTACGTCTCCCCCACTCCCACGACCCCGTCCGCCGTCTCGACCTCCACGATCAGTCGGGGCGTGTACGGCTGGTGGACGCCCTGGGTGTTCAGCAGGGGCGGGTCTGCGACGAGGATCGGGGTCAGGCGTACGTCGGTGAGGGTGAGGTTCACAGGGCGGCTCCCACGAGGTCGAGTCCGGTGACGAGAAGGGCCCGCAGCTCGGCCAGGTCGGTGGCCGAGGGGTCGGTGAGCGGGGCGCGCACGGGGCCGACGGGGCGGCCGCGCAGCCGGGCCGCCGCCTTGACCAGCGAGACGGCGTAGCCGGGGACCCGGTCGCGGAGTTCGACGAGCGGGACGTAGAAGTCGCGCAGCAGCTTGTCGGTACGGCCGTGGTCGGCGTCCCCCAGCGCGGCGAAGAAGGCGTTCGCGATCTCGGGGGCGAAGGCGTGCACGGCGGAGGAGTAGGCGGGGACGCCGACCGTGGCGTAGGCGCGGGCCTGGATCTCGGCGGTGGAGGCGCCGTTGAAGAACAGGAAGCCCTCGGGTGCGGCCAGGGTGAGGCGCTGGAGCCGGTCGAGGTCGCTGTGGCCGTCCTTGAGGCCGATGACACCGGGGATCCGGGCGATACGCCGCAACGAGTCGGCGGTGAAGGCGACCTGGCCGCGCTGGTAGGCGATGAGCGGCAGCCGGGTCCGGGCCGCGAGCCGCTCCAGCTGGGCGACCAGGCCGTCCTGCGGAGCGGCGACGAGATAGTGCGGCAGGACGAGGAGGGCGTCGGCGCCGGCCTCCTCGGCGATCCGGGCGAACCGGGCGGCCTGCGCCCAGCCGTACCCGACCCCGGCGACCACGGGCACCCTGCCGCCGGCCTCCTCCACGGCCGCGGTGACGACGACGCGGTACTCGTCCTCGTCGAGCGAGAAGAACTCGCCGGTGCCGCAGGCGGGGAAGATCGCGCCAGGCCCGGTGGCTAGCTGGGCGGCGACATGGGTGCGGAAGCCGTCCGGGTCCAGCGAGCCGTCCTCGTGGAAGCTGGTGAGCGGGAACGACAGCACGCCGCGTGCCATGCCGTCCCGCAATCGCCGGGTCGTGTCCGTATCCAGAGTCACACCGTCATCCAGAGTCACACCGTCTCCCCATGTAGATGTCATCCATGTATGAGAATCGAGATTAGATACGCGAACCGCCACCGTCAATGACACCGCCCACCACGAACTCCGCCCGTTTACGATCGGCCCATGTCAGAGACAGGCGGCGTCCGTGAAGTGAAGTCGGCGGCGCGCACGGTCGAGTTGCTGGAACTCCTCGCCCTGCGCGGCGACCGGCCCGCGCGCCTCCAGGAACTGGCGGACGAACTGGAGGTGCCGCGCAGCTCGATGTACGCGCTGCTGCAGACCCTGATCTCCCGCGGCTGGGTCCGCACCGACGTCACCGGCTCCCTCTACGGCATCGGCATCCACGCCCTGCTCACCGGCACCAGCTATCTCGACTCCGACCCGCGCGTCCGCGCCGTACGCCCGTATCTCGACGAGGCCTCCGAGGCGCTGGGCGAGACCATCCACATGGCGCGCCTCGACGGCCAGGACGTGGCTTATCTGGCCACGCGCGAGTCGCACGAGTACCTGCGTACCATCAGCCGGGTCGGCCGGCGCCTCCCCGCGCACATCGGCGCCCTGGGCAAGGCCGTGCTCGCCGAACGCCCCGACACCGACCTCCCCGAGGGCCCTTACGAGGCCCGCACCCCCAACTCCCACACCACCCGCGAGTCCCTCGCCGCCGACCTCGCCGAGGTGCGGCGGCGCGGCTACTCCGTCGACCGCGAGGAGGGCGTCCCCGGCATCGTCGGCTTCGGCTTCGCGCTGCGCTACGACGCCCCGGCCCAGGACGCGATCAGCTGCTCGGTGCCGGTGGCCCGGCTGTCGGCGGAGCACGAGGGGCGGATCGTCGCGGTGATGCGGGAGATCAGGGCGAAGATCGAGGCGACGGTGCCGGGCGGAGGCGTGCGCGGAGCGGTGCATTGGCGCAAGTGAGGCGGCCGTAGCGGACGGATGAGGGCGACGTTCCTACCCCCCTTCCCTCACCGCAAACAGAACGTGCCTCAGATCACACCGTCCCCACTTTTTCGCGCGTCCTTTCGCTTGATACAAATTGCCCGCGCGTTCCTGTCCGTCGACGGCCTGCGCCCCTCCCCCTTCTTGTGCCGCTCCTTTCGCATGCCCTGGGAACGCCCGTGTTCGCCCCCCGCACCACTCCCTGGCCCCTCGTCGCCCTTTTCACGGCCGGGTACCTCGCTCCGTATCTGCTGCCGACGGTCGTCGGCAGGCTCGACTCCGGTCTTCCGCTCTCGCCCACCCAGGCGGGCGCCGTCGGCAGCGCGCTGCTGCTGAGTTCGGCGGCGGCGGGCTTCCTGCTGGCGTCCCGCGTCGAACGCGCAGGCGCCCGCCGGCTGGCCCGGATCGGCCTCACCCTGGCCCTGCTCGGCTATGGCGGCGCGGCCCTCGCGCACACCGTCCCGGCCGTCGTCCTCGGTGTGCTGATCGGCGGCCTCGGATCCGGTACGGCCACCGCGGTCGCCGCCACCCGTATCGCCGCCCAGCCCGACCCGCACCGGGCCACCACGGTCGGCCTGCTCGGCGTCTCCGCCCTCGCGGGCGCCGTCTATCTGACGGTCCCGCACCTCGGCCCCGGCCACGGCCAGCCGCTGGCAGCGATCGCCCTCACGGCGCTCGCCGTATGGCCGACGACGAGCCGATTGCCGTTGGACAGCGCCCCGCACCCGCAGACCCGCGCGACCACCCGGCTCCCCCACCGTCGCCCCGGCCGAACCCTCGCCGCCTGCATGCTGTGCTGGTCCCTCGCCCAGAACTCCCTCTGGGGCGTCAGCGGCCGGATCGGCCTGACCCAGGCGCAGCTGACGGAGGCCACGGTCGGCGCGGTGTTCGCCGTGGCGCTCGGCACCGGGCTGCTCGGGGTGACCGGGGCGGGCGCGCTCGGCCCGCGCCTCGGCCGCGCGCTGCCCATCGGCGGCGGCACGGTCCTCATCGCGGCCTGCATCGTGCTGAGCGCGTCCGCGACCGACCTGCCGACCTTCGCGACCGGCGAGATCGCCTGGAACACGCTCTACCCGATCGTCCTGTCGTACGTCATCGGCCTCGCCGCCTCCCTCGACACCCGCGGCCGCTGGGCGGTGCTCGTCGGCTCGGCGTCATCGCTGGGCACGGCGGCGGGCCCGCTGGCCGGGAGCGTGCTGTCGGCGCAGGCCGGGTTCCCGGTCATGGGCCTGGTCCTGGCGGTGGGGCTGCTGGTGATCGCCGTACCGATGACGGCGGTGGCGCTGGGCAGGCGCCACGAGGCGACCGTCGAGATCGCGGAAGGCCTGGATGTCGTCGAGATCCCCTTGGACACCGCGCAGGCCGCCCCCGACCGCCTGACCCCGGCTACGTGAACTCGTAGCCCTCCACCTCGGCGAGATACCGCGCCCGCAGCTCCTCGTCGTCCTCCAGGAAGGAGGCGAGGAAGGAGTTGCGGGCCAGCTCCCGGAGCCGTTCCCGGTCAAGGCCCAGCGCCGAGCGGACCGCGTCGAAGTTGTCGCCGGCGTACCCGCCGAAGTAGGCCGGGTCGTCGGAGTTCACCGTGCACATCAGCCCGGCGTCGAGCATCGCGGGCAGCGGATGGTCGGCCAGGGTGTCGACGGTCCGCAGCCGGACGTTCGACAGCGGACACAGCGTCAGCGGCACCCGCTCCCGCACCAGCCGCTCCACCAGCGCCGGGTCCTCCACGCACCGCAGCCCGTGGTCGACGCGTTCGACGCCGAGGACGTCCAGGGCCTCGGTGATGTAGGCGGGCGGCCCCTCCTCGCCCGCGTGCGCGACCCGACGCAGCCCGAGCGCGGCGGCGGCCTCGTACACCTCGCGGAACTTCACCGGCGGGTGGCCGACCTCGGCCGAGTCGAGGCCGATGCCGGTGATCCGGTCGAGATACGGCTCGGCGGCCCGCAGCGTCTCCATCGCCGACTCGGCGGAGTCGTCGCGCAGGAAGCACATGATGAGCCGGGTGGAGATGCCGTGGTCGGCCTGGCTCCGCTCAAGCGCCCGCCACAGCCCCTCGACGACCGTGCCCAGCTCGACGCCCCGCTTGGTGTGCGCCTGCGGGTCGAAGAAGATCTCCGCGTGCCGTACGCCCTGGGCGGCGGCGCGGGCGAGGTAGGCGTTCGCGAGGTCGGCGAAATCCTGCTCGGTGCGCAGGACGGCCATCAGCTCGTAGTACAGGTTCAGGAAGGACTGCAGATCCTCGAACTGGTAGGCCTTGCGGAGCGCGTCGGTGTCGCCGTAGGGCAGTTGGACGTCGTTCCGGGCGGCCAGCTCGAAGGCGAGCTCCGGTTCGAGGGTGCCTTCGATATGGAGGTGCAGTTCTGCTTTGGGGAGGGGCATCAAGGCATCGTACGGCCGTATTACCGACGTTTCGGCAGCGGGACCCGCAGCAGGTCGTGGGCCACCGTCAGCTCCCCGTCGAAACCGGCGTCCCGTGCCTGCCGCTCGAACTCGTCGGGGTCGGTGTAGCGCTGGCTGAAGTGGGTGAGCACGAGGTGTCGCACTCCGCTTTCGACGGCGACGCGGGCGGCCTGACCGGCGGTCAGATGGCCGTGCTCGACGGCGAGTTCGGCGTCCTCGTCCAGGAAGGTGGACTCGATGACGAGCATGTCGCAGCCGTCGGCGAGGGTGTACACCCCGTCGCACAGCCGGGTGTCCATGACGAACGCGAACCGCTGCCCGCGCCGGAACTCGCTCACCTCGTCCAGCGAGACCCCGCCCAGCTCGCCCTCACGCTGCAGACGGCCGACGTCCGGGCCCTTGATGCCATGCGCGGCGAGCCGTTCGGGCAGCATGCGGCGGCCGTCGGGCTCGACGAGGCGATAGCCGTAGGACTCGACGGGGTGCGAGAGCCGGGCCGCGTGGAGCGTGTAGCCATCGGTCTCGGCGATCACGCCGTCGGCGCTGATCGGTTCCTGCGCCAGGTCGACGGTCTCGCGGTAGGCGGTGGCGTACCGCAGCCGGTCGAAGAAGCGCTGGCCGGAGCGCGGGTAGTGCGCGGTGACGGGGTGCGGGACCCGGTCGAGGTTGATCCGCTGGATGACTCCGGCGAGTCCGAGTGAGTGGTCGCCGTGGAAGTGGGTGACGCAGATCCGGTTCAGGTCATGCGCGGCGACCCCGGCACGCAGCATCTGCCGCTGGGTGCCCTCGCCGGGATCGAAGAGGATGCCCTCGGCGTCCCAGCGCAGCAGGTAGCCGTTGTGGTTCCGGTGCCGGGTGGGGACCTGGCTCGCCGTCCCCAGGACGACCAATTCACGTACGGACACGGGGACTTGGACCTATCCGGGGGGCCACTGCATGCCGCGGCCGCCGAGGACGTGGGCGTGCGCGTGGAAGACGGTCTGGCCTGCGCCGGCGCCGGTGTTGAAGACGATGCGGTAGCTCTCCAGCTTGTCCTCGTCGGCGACGGCCTTTGCTTCGCGCAGGACGTCCGCGGCGAGAGCCGGCTCGGCGGTGGCCAAGGTGGCGGCGTCCTTGTAATGCGTCTTGGGGATGACCAGGACGTGAGTGGGAGCCTGAGGGTTGATGTCCCGGAAAGCGACGGTCGTGTCCGTCTCTCGCACGATCGTCGCCGGGACGTGGCCTGCGACGATCTTGCAGAACAGGCAGTCGTCCTGCGGCTCGCCTGACATTTTCCCTCCGGGGGTTCGGCCGGTTCACATACGGGGGGCATCGTATCGTCGCTGGGTGCGGGTGCGTGGGGGTTGATCGCGCAGTGCCCCGCGCCCCTACGAGGTGGGCAGCGTCGGCGGAGTCTTCGCGGGCCGTTCCTCCAGCCCGGCCAACGCCAACCGCACCGCCTCGTCCAGCTGTACGTCCCTCCCCGCCACCCAGTCCTGCGGCCGCTGCACGACCTCCACATCCGGGTCCACCCCGTGGTTCTCCACGTCCCACCCGTACCCCTCCAGCCAGATGGCGTACTTCGGCTGGTTGATCAGGGTGCCGTCGACCAGGCGGTAGCGGCTGTCGATGCCGATCACGCCGCCCCAGGTCCGGGTGCCCACCACGGGGCCCAGTCCCAGTGCCTTGATCGCGGCGTTGACGATGTCGCCGTCCGAGCCGGAGAACTCGTCGGCGACCGCGACGACCGGGCCGCGTGGGGCGTCCTGGGGGTAGCTGTAGGGGCGCATGCCGCGGGGCAGGCCCCAGCCGACGATGCGTCGGGCCAGCTTCTCCACGACGAGTTGGGAGGTGTGGCCGCCGCCGTTCTCGCGGATGTCGACGACGAGGCCCTCGCGGGCGACCTCGACACGCAGGTCGCGGTGGATCTGGGCCCAGCCGGGGGCCTGCATGTCGGGGATGTGGAGGTAGCCGAGGCGGCCGCCGGACTTCTCGTGGACGTAGGCGCGCCGGTCGGCGACCCAGGCGTGGTAGCGCAGGGGCTGCTCGTCGGCGATGGGGGTCACGACCGCGTGCCGTACGTCCCCGCCGCCGGCCGGCGAGATCGTCAGCTCCACCGGCTTGCCGGCCGTGCCGACGAGGAGGGGGCCGGGGCCGGTGACCGGGTCCACCGGTACGCCGGCCACCGCCACGATCGCGTCGCCGACGCGCACCGCGACTCCGGGTGCGGCCAGGGGTGCGCGGGCCTCGGGGTCGGAGGTCTCCGAGGGGAGGATGCGGTCGATGCGCCAAGTGCCGTCGGTGTGCCGGGAGATGTCGGCGCCGAGGAGGCCCTGCCGGGCGCCGCCGCCGTATCCGCCGCGCGGTGAGACGTATGCGTGCGAGGTGCCCAGTTCGCCCTGGACCTCCCACAGCAGGTCGACCAGGTCGTCGTGGGTGGCTACGCGGTCGAGGAGGGGACGGTAGCGGTCCAGGACTCCCGGCCAGTCGACGCCGCTCATGTCGGGGCGCCAGAAGTGGTCCCGCATGATGCGGCCGGCCTCGTCGAACATCTGCCGCCACTCGGCCGACGGGTCGACCGTCTGCCGTACGCGGGTCAGATCGACGGTGATGTTCGAGTCGCTGTCCTCGTCGCCCGAGGCCCGCCGGTCGCTCGGTACGACCTTGAGCCTGCTGTCGGTCCACAGCAGCACTCGCTTGCCGTCGCCGCTGACCTCGAAGTCGTCGGCGTCGTCCGCGAGATGCTCGACGCGGCGCTGGAGGAGGTCGTAGCGCTCCAGCTCGGTCTTGGGCTCGGGGTCGTCGGGGGTGGCCCGGGAGGCG
Organism: Streptomyces lanatus; assembly: GCF_014655715.1. Classification (GTDB taxonomy): domain Bacteria; phylum Actinomycetota; class Actinomycetes; order Streptomycetales; family Streptomycetaceae; genus Streptomyces; species Streptomyces lanatus. The sequence continues at coordinate 400,194 of NZ_BNBM01000002.1, forward strand.
CCGAGGGCGCCGCGCACGGGGTGGCGCAGCCAGAGCACGCCGTCCTTGGCGGCCCGCAGGGTGGTGTAGCGGGCGGCCTCGACCGGGAACGGGACGATCCGGTCGGCGAGGCCTTCGAGGTCGATACGGGTGGTGGGCGTGCCCTCGCTGTCGGGGGTCTCGTCCTTGTCGGGGGCGTCGAAGGGGCGGCCGTGGCGTTGCGGACCGAAGGGGGACGGGGTGGTGGCGGCGAGGGTGATCAGGTGGGGGCGGGAGCCGACCACGAAGGCGAGGTCGAAGACATGCTCGTCGTAGACCGGGTCGAAGGCGCGCGTCGACAGGAAGACCAGGTGCTTGCCGTCCTGGGTGAAGGCCGGTGCGAAGTCCTGGAAGCGCAGCGGGGTCGCCTCGGAGACCGACAGGTCGGTGGTGTTGGCGAGCTTGAGCTGGCACAGCGGGCGCGGGCCGGGGTGGGACCAGGCGAGCCAGGCCGAGTCGGGTGAGAAGACCAGCCCGGAGACATCGCCGTCCTCGCTGCGGTCGACCTCGCGGACCTCGCCGGTCTCCCGCTCGACGAGCAGCAGCCTTCCGTCGTGCGCGGCGACCGCCGCCCTGCTCCCGTCGGGCGCCATGGCGAGTTCCAGGACGCGGCCCAGCTGCCCGGCGGCCAGTCTGCGCGGGGTTGCCCCGGGCGCGAGTCCGGTGGCGGGGGCGAACTCCAGGGCGTCGTCGCCCTCCGCGTCCGTCACCCACACCACCCACTCCTCGCCCTCCGCCCGGAAGGTGCGCGGCAGCCGGGCCCGTACGCCGGGCTCGGCGGCCAGCGCGCGGGCGGGGCCCGAGCGGTGGGTGACCCAGTGCACGGCGCCCCGGACGCAGACGGCGCTGCCGCGCGCGGTGTGGTCGGGCGCGGCCTCCCCGAAGGAGCGGGCGGCGTTCAGCTGGTACGGCTGCCGGTCGGTGCGCTGCCCACCGAGCCGGATGTCGAGGCGGCGCGGTTCGGCGCCGTCCAGGTCGTCCAGGAGCCGGAGTTCACCGGCGGACGAGAAGACGACGCGGGTGCCGTCGCTGGTGGCGTGCCGGGCGTAGAAGCCGTCGACGGGGGTGTGCCGGCGCAGGTCGGAGCCGTCGGCGAGGGAGGAGTAGACGGCGCCGACCCCCTCGTGGTCGGAGAGGAAGGCGATCCGCTCCCCCACCCACATGGGGTCTTCGAGGTTCCCGTCCAGGTCCTCGTGCAGCCGTACGAACTCGCCCTCCCCGTCCCGGTCGATCCACAACTTGCCCGCCGTACCGCCCCGGTAGCGCTTCCACCGGGCGGCCTCGAGGCCCATCGGCGCGGAGGCGACCACCAGGTGCGGGCCGTGCACGACGTCGCCGACCGGGCCGTAGGGCAGAGTGGTGGCGGGGCCGCCGTCCAGCGGGAGCGTGCGGGCCCAGGTGCGGCGGTTGCTGCCCTGGCCCTGGGTGCTGATCACCAGGACCTGGCCGTCCGGGGTCCAGCCGCGCACCCGGGTCTGCCAGCTGCCCCAGTGCGTGAGGCGCCTGGAAGGGCCGCCGTCGACCGGTGCGATGTGCACCTCGGGGGCGCCGTCGCGGGTGGAGGTCCAGGCGACGGTGGTGCCGTCGGGCGAGATGCGGGGCCGGGAGACCGGCACATTGTCGGCGCTGACCCGCCAGGCGCGGCCGCCGTCGACGGGGGCGAGCCACACGTCGTCCTCGGCGGTGAAGGCGACCAGGTCACCGTGCAGATGCGGATACCGGAGGTAGGACGACGATCCGGGCGTCGCTGGCTGAGTCACCCGATCACCTTAAGCAGCGGGCGGCGTCCGGGAACAGGCCTTTCGATCACTTGGCCAACTCCCGCTCGGATACGGTCACTTGCCCTGCGGCCAGCAGTTCGGGTGCTGCTGGCAGTAGACGGTCCTGGTGACCGTCACCGTGACGGTGGGGCCGGGCTGCTGTCCGCCGCCGGACGGATTGACGGGCGAGGGGGTGGCATCGCAGTTCCCCAGCCCGTTCACATGGAACCACTCCTTGCCGCCGACCTTGGCGACGAGATCCCCGCGCACACAGGAGCCGCTGACGGCCCGGGTGATCCGCCCGGTGACGGTGATGTCCTTGCCGTCCTTCGTCTCGCCCTCGCAGTCGACCTTGACGACGGTGTTCTCGGTCGCCGTCGGCGAGCCGTTGCCGTTGCCGCCCTCGTACGAGCCGGTGCAGTTGAGCCACTGCACATCGGCCTTCTGCCGCTCCAGCTCCGCGGTCACGGTCTGGTCGGTGGTGAACGCCACGGTGGCGCTGCTGAGCCCGCCTGGATCACAGGCGGTCATCCCGCCGACGACGAGCACCACGATGCCCGCCGCACCGGCCGGCCTCGCCCCGCGCAAGCTCCGAACCCTGCTCAAAGCCCCCATGGGAGGGCAGCCTGCCACTGTCCCGGCCGCCGCGGTAGAGCGCATACGGCCACTCACGTACGCAGCAGAAGCCACTCCTGGAGTTCCACCAGGTTGCCCTCCGGGTCCTTCAGATGGGCCACGCGCATACGGTCCGTCATGGGTGCGGGACCGTGCAGCAGGGTCGCGCCGCGGGAGGTGATCCGCTCGCAGTAGCCGTCGAGATCGTCCACGCGCAGCACCACCAGGGAGCGGTGGCCGCTGGCCGCGTCACCGAGTTCGCCCAGTATCTCGGCCATCATCGCCCGGTCCTGCAGCGCGATGCCCGCGGCGCCGGTGGCGGGGCTGAACTTCTCGTACGGCCCGTTCATCGCCCCCGACTGCGGCTTGAGGCCGAGGACGTCGGCGTAGAAGCGGTAGCAGGCGGGAAAGTCGCCGACCAGCAGCCGTACTTGAGCGAGTTCCACGGCGACGCGCCTCCCGGGTCAGGACCAGCGGCCGGTGCGGCCGAGGAGCAGTGCCGTCGCCGCGGTTCCCGCGGTGGAGGTGCGCAGGACGGCACGGCCCAGACGGTACGCCTTCGCCCCCGCCTCCTCGAAGAGCGCCAACTCCTCGGGCGACACCCCGCCCTCGGGCCCGACGACGAGCACGATCTCGCCCTCGGCGGGCAGTTCGGCCGTCGCGAGCGGCTCACTGCCGTAGTCACGGTCCTCGTGCAGTACGGCGGCGAAGTCGGCCTGCGCGAGCAGCGCCGCGACCTGCTTGCTCGTCGCCGCGTCCGCGACGTCGGGGAAGCGCACCCGGCGGGACTGCTTGCCGGCCTCGCGCGCGGTGGCCCGCCACTTGCCGAGGGCCTTGACGCCCCGCTCGCCCTTCCACTGCGTGATGCACCGGGAGGCCGCCCACGGCACGATCGCGTCGACGCCGGTCTCGGTCATGGTCTCGACGGCGAGCTCACCGCGGTCGCCCTTGGGGAGGGCCTGGACGACGGTGATACGGGGCTGCTCCGGGGGCTCCTCGTGTACGTCCCCCAGCCGCACCACCAGCCGGTCCTTGCCCTCGGCCGCCTCGACGACGCCCTCGGCCCAGCGGCCGTGCCCGTCGGTGAGGACGACGTCCTCGCCGGCCCGCAGCCGCTTCACGGAGACGGCGTGCCGCCCCTCGGGCCCGTCCAGCACGAAGTCGCCGGCCCGCAACGCCTCGACGACGAACACCGGCGCGGTCATCGTCCGGCACCGCCCTGCGGGTAGCCCGACAACGCTGTCCAAGCCGCGTTCAGTTCGGCGGCCAGCACCTCCACCAGCTGTCCGGCGGGCAGCTCGCGCGCCATGCGGTGCCCCTGTCCCGCCCACAGGGCCATGCCCTGCGGGTCGCCGGAGGCGGCGGCCTTCTTGCGCAGGGGCGAGGTGAGATGGTGGATCTCGGGGTACGCGGCGGGGGCGTAGGGGCCGTGCTCGCGCATGAAGCGGTTGACGAGGCCGCGCGCGGGGCGACCGGAGAAGGCGCGCGTCAGCTCGGTCCGTACGAACAGGGGGTTGGTCAGCGCCTGCTTGTGCAGGGCGTTGGCGCCGGACTCCTGGGTGGCGAGGAACGCGGTGCCGAGCTGGGCCGCGCTCGCCCCGGCCGCGAGGGCGGCGGCGATCTGGCTGCCGCGCATGATGCCGCCGGCGGCGACCAAGGGCAGGCTCACGGTCTCGCGGACCTGGACGATCAGGGAGAGCAGCCCGATGCCGGTGCCGTCGGTCTCGGGGTTGTCGCGATGGGTTCCCTGATGCCCGCCGGCCTCGACACCCTGCACGATCACGGCGTCGGCTCCGGCCCGCTGTACGGCGAGGGCCTCGTCCGGGGTGGTGGCGGTGACGAGGGTGACGGTGCCGGCACGGCGCAGGGACTCCAGGACCTCACCGCCGGGCACGCCGAAGTGGAAGGAGACCACGGGCACCGGGTTGTCGAGCAGCACGGCGAGCTTGGCGTCGTAGCCGTCGTCGCGTCCACTGTCGGGGTCCCCGAGCTCGACCTCGTACCAGGCGGCCTCACCGGCCAGCTGGTGCGAGTAGACCTCCACAGCCGAGGCGTCGGCGTACTCGGGCTGCGGCATGAACAGATTGACGCCGAACGGCCGCTGCGTCAGTCCCCGCAGCTGCTTGATCTCCTGGTACATCCCGTCGGCGGTTTTGTACCCGGCAGCGAGAAACCCCAGCCCACCGGCATCGGACACGGCAGCGGCGAGCTGAGGCACGGACACGCCGCCTGCCATGGGGGCCTGCACGATCGGATGGGGGAAGAGATCGGTCAGCGCGGAGGACATGACGGCATGTTGTCACGTCCTCCGAACAAGTCCGAATCGGCCCTTCCCTCAGCTGTCAGCGCCCGTTGAACGCGTCCTTCAGCCGCGAGAACAGCCCCTGCTGCCCCGGCTGACTGTGCTTGCCCGGGGGCCGACCCCCGGACCCCCAGCAGCCCGCCGAGCTCACGTCAGCGACCGTTGAACGCATCCTTCAACCGCGAGAACAACCCCTGCTGCCCAGGCTGGAACTGCCCCTGAGGCCGCTCCTCGCCCCGCAGCTTCGCAAGCTCCCGCAGCAGTCGCTCCTGCTCCGGGTCCAGCTTGGACGGGGTCTGGACCTCGACGTGGACGATGAGGTCGCCGCGTCCGCCGCCCCGCAGATGTGTGACACCGCGTCCGTGCAGCGGGATCGACTGGCCGGACTGGGTGCCGGGGCGGATGTCGACCTCCTCCATGCCGTCCAGCGTCTCCAGCGGCACCTTGGTGCCGAGGGACGCCGCCGTCATCGGGATCGTCACCGTGCAGTGCAGATCGTCGCCGCGCCGCTGGAAGGTCGAGTGCGGGAGTTCGTGGATCTCGACGTACAGGTCACCGGCGGGGCCGCCACCGGGCCCGACCTCGCCCTCACCGGCGAGCTGGATCCGCGTGCCGTTGTCGACACCGGCCGGGATCTTGACCGTGAGGGTGCGACGGGACCGTACGCGACCGTCACCGGCGCACTCGGGGCACGGGGTGGGGACGACTGTGCCGAAGCCCTGGCACTGCGGGCAGGGCCGCGATGTCATGACCTGGCCCAGGAAGGACCGCGTCACCTGCGACACCTCACCGCGACCGCGGCACATGTCACACGTCTGGGCGGAGGTCCCCGGCGCCGCGCCCTCACCGTTACAGGTGTTGCAGACGACGGCCGTGTCGACCTGGATGTCCTTCGTGGTGCCGAAGGCCGCCTCGTCGAGCTCGACCTCAAGACGGATCATCGCGTCCTGGCCGCGCCGGGTGCGCGAGCGCGGACCGCGCTGGGACGCCGTACCGAAGAACGCGTCCATGATGTCCGAGAAGTTGCCGAAGCCACCGGCGCCGAAGCCGCCCGCGCCCGCGCCGCCCGCCTGGGACAGCGGGTCACCGCCGAGGTCGTAGACCTGCTTCTTCTGCGGGTCCGACAGCACCTCGTAAGCGGCGTTGATCTCCTTGAACCGCTCCTGGGTCTTCGGATCCGGGTTGACGTCCGGGTGCAGCTCGCGGGCGAGCCGCCGGAAGGCCTTCTTGATCTCTTCCTGCGACGCGTCGCGACGCACGCCGAGCACGGCGTAGTAGTCGGTGGCCACTTACGACTCCGCCAGGATCTGTCCGACGTAACGTGCCACTGCGCGTACCGCTCCCATCGTTCCCGGGTAATCCATGCGGGTCGGTCCGACCACGCCGAGCTTGGCGACTGCCTCGCCGCCCGAACCGTAGCCCACCGAGACCACGGAAGTGGAGTTGAGTCCCTCATAGGCGTTCTCGTGCCCGATGCGCACGGTCATGCCCGAATCCCCGGCCTCGCCAAGGAGTTTGAGGAGCACGACCTGCTCCTCCAACGCTTCCAGGACGGGCCGGATGGTGAGGGGGAAGTCATGTCCGAAGCGGGTGAGATTGGCGGTGCCGCCGATCATCAGCCGCTCCTCGTTCTCCTCGACCAGGGTCTCCAGGAGGGTGGAGAGCACGGTCGAGACGGTGCCGCGGTCCTCGACGCCGAAGGCCTCGGGGAGGTCCTCGACGAGCCCCGGCACATCGGCGAAGCGCCGGCCCGCGATCCGGCTGTTGAGCCGGGCCCGCAGATCCGCCAGCGAGGCCTCGCCGAAGGGCGCCGGGCAGTCGACCATCCGCTGCTCGACGCGCCCGGTGTCCGTGATCAGGACGAGCATCACGCGCGCTGGGGCGAGCGAGAGCAGCTCGACATGCCGGACGGTGGACCGGGTCAGGGACGGGTACTGCACGACGGCGACCTGCCGCGTCAGCTGCGCGAGCAGCCGTACGGTCCGAGCCACCACATCATCGAGATCGACGGCGCCGTCGAGGAAGTTCTGGATGGCGCGCCGCTCGGGCGGGGTCATCGGCTTGACGCCGGCGAGCTTGTCGACGAACAGCCGGTAGCCCTTGTCGGTGGGGATGCGCCCGGCGCTGGTGTGCGGCTGGGCGATGAAGCCCTCGTCCTCCAGGGCAGCCATGTCGTTACGCACGGTGGCGGGCGAGACTCCGAGGTTGTGCCGCTCGGTCAGGGCCTTGGACCCCACCGGCTCCTCGGTCCCCACATAGTCCTGGACGATGGCGCGCAGCACCTGGAGCCTGCGTTCACTCAGCATCTCGCGCACACCTCCAGAAGTAGTTCCCCTTGGCGCCTTTCCTGGCACTCTGTCCATCCGAGTGCCAGCCGTCCCCGGCCAGTGTACGGCGGTGGGGTACGCCCCGGGCAAGGCCGGGCCAGGTCCGCCGTGCCCGGTGGTGCTGTCTTGGTTAGCGTCGCCGTATGACGGTGACTTGGGAAGAGCTGGGGTGGGAACGGCTGGCGTCGGGGGTCGGCCGGTGCCGGCTTCCGGGCTGGGACTGCACGGCGGGGCTGGTCGTCGGGGAGGGCAGCGCGTTGATCGTGGACGCCGGGTCGTCGCTCGCGGAGGGCGCCCGGTTGCGTACGCAGGCGCAGTGGCTCGCGGGTCACCGTGTGACTCATCTCGCGCTGACGCACCCCCATTTCGATCATGTCTTCGGCGCCGCGGCGTTCGCGGGGACGGCGGTGTACGGCCCGGTGGGCATGGACACGGTGCTGGAGGGCAGGCACGCGCGCGACGAGCTGCGCGGGGACGCGGTCCGCAACGGCCTCGACCCGGCGTCGGCCGAGGAGGCGGTGGACGCGCTGGTCCGACCGCACCACCAGGTCAGCGGCGAGTGGACCCTCGACCTGGGCGGCGGCCGCCGGGTCCTGCTGGCGAACGTGGGCCCGGCGCACACGGCCCACGACCTGGTGGTGCTGGTGCCGGGCGACCCCGAGGTCGTCTTCTGCGGCGATCTGGTCGAGGAGTCCGGCGAACCCCAGGCGGGCTCCGACGCCGTACCGTCCCACTGGCCGGCCGCCCTGGACCGTCTGCTGGATCTCGGCGGCGAGGACGCGCTGTACGTACCCGGTCACGGAGCGGTGGTGGACGCGGAGTTCGTACGACGCCAGCGAGACGAGCTGGCCACGAGATTCGGCGTGTCGCAGTGACCGTGGGACCGGTTCTCCTAACGTCATCCGAATGCGCCAGTACTCCCCGGACCTGACCCCGCCCTGGAAGAAGCCCAAGCCGGTCCCCGAGGTACCGGCGGAGCCCGGCCTGGTGGTCGAGGAGCCCGGCACCGGCTTCTGCGGTGCGGTGATCCGCTGCGAGGCGGGCACGGTGACCCTGGAGGACCGCTTCGGCAAGCACCGGGTGTTCCCGCTGGAGCCGCGCGGCTTCCTGCTGGAGGGCAAGGTGGTCACCCTGGTCCGCCCGTCGTCCCCGGCTCCGACCCGCCCCGCCCGTACGGCATCCGGTTCCCTCGCCGTCCCCGGCGCACGCGCACGCGTGGCCCGCGCCGGCCGCATCTACGTCGAGGGCCGCCACGACGCCGAACTGGTCGAGAAGGTGTGGGGCGACGACCTGCGCATCGAGGGCGTGGTGGTGGAGTACCTGGAGGGCGTGGACGACCTGCCGTCGATCGTGGCCGATTTCGCACCGGGTCCGGACGCGAGGTTGGGCGTGCTGGTCGACCACTTGGTGCCCGGCACCAAGGAGTGGCGCATCGCCGAGTCCGTGACCAGCGAACACGCCCTGGTGGTCGGCCACCCGTACATCGACATCTGGGAGGCGGTGAAGCCGTCGACCCTGGGCATCGAGGCGTGGCCCCGGGTGCCGCACGGGCAGGACTGGAAGACGGGGGTGTGCCGGGCGCTGGGGTGGCCGCCGGAGAACACCGGGGCGGTGTGGCAGGCGATCCTGAAGCGGGTCGGGTCTTACAAGGATCTTGAGCCGGAGTTGTTGGGGAGGGTGGAGGAGCTGATCGACTTTGTCACGGGTAGCGGTGGGGCCTGACGTCGGTGAAGGTGACGAATCGGGTGGTGTCGAGTTCGATGCCGAGACACTCGATCGGTACCGGGCAGCCGAACCTGCTCAGCCGCTGCACCTGGTAATCGGCTTCCTCCCCGCTGCCCTTCGGGTCGGTGAACAGCACACAGTGCGCCATGATCGGGTCGATGATCAGGTAGACGGGCACGGCACTCGCCGCATAGAGCTCGCGCTTGATCCCGTAGTCGCGATCCACGCTGGTCCGGGAGACGACTTCCACCAACGCCGTGACAACCTCCGAGGGCATGTACGTCCCTTGATCCGGACCAACACCACGTTCGGTCACCACCAGGTCCGGCACGGGCGCGCTGACATCGTCGAGCATGTCGACGCACTGGGTCTGGGGCCGGAACCAACGCAGGCGGGGAATCTGGTCCGCCGCCTCCGTGACGTCGCGGTTGTGGACCAGATCAGGGCTGGGCGACATCACGATCGCCCTTCGCAGAAGTTCGACCCTGATGCCCTCGGGTGGCTCCAGTTCCTCGAAGAACTTGATCATGTCGCGGTCGTTCACAGCGGCACCCTACGAATTGAGTAGCCACCCGAACCGGCCTCGGGCACCGCTTCACTCACCCGAGTGATCAGTCCACCAAATCCCTGACCACCGCATCCGCCAGCAACCGCCCCCGCAGCGTCAGCACCGCACGCCCCTCGTCATAAGGCCCGCCCTCCAGCAGCCCCTCCCCCAGAGCCCGCCGAGAAGCCGCGAGCCCCTCCTCCCGCAGCAACCCCAGCGGCACCCCCTCCCGGAGCCGCAGTTCCAGCAGGATGCGCTCGACCCTTCGGTCCTCCTCGGACAGGAGCTCCCGCCCCGCCCCAGGCGAGCGTCCCTCCGCCAGTGCGGCCGCGTACGCGCCCGGGTGCTTGACGTTCCACCAGCGGACGCCGCCCACGTGGGAGTGGGCTCCGGGGCCCGCGCCCCACCAGTCGGCGCCGCGCCAGTACAGCTCGTTGTGGAGGCAGCGGGCCGGGTCCGAGGTGGCCCAGTTGGAGACCTCGTACCAGTCGAAGCCCGCCTCGGACAGCACCGACTCCGCGATCAGGTACCGGTCCGCGTGGACGTCGTCGTCCGTCATCGGGACCTCGCCGCGGCGGATACGGCGGGCCAGCTGGGTGCCCTCCTCGACGATCAGGGCGTAGGCGGAGACATGGTCCGGGCCGGCGCCGATCGCCGCCTCCAGGGAGGCCCGCCAGTCGTCGTCGGACTCGCCGGGGGTGCCGTAGATCAGGTCGAGGTTGACGTGCTCGAAGCCCGCCGTACGGGCCTCGGTGACGCATGCCTCGGGGCGTCCCGGCGTATGCGTGCGGTCCAGTACGCGCAGGACATGCTGCTTCGCGCTCTGCATGCCGAAGGAGATCCGGTTGAAGCCGCCCTCGCGGAGCGTGGCCAGGTAGGCCGGATCCACCGACTCCGGGTTCGCCTCCGTCGTGATCTCCGCGTCCGGTGCCAGTCCGAACTCGTCGCGGATCGCCCCCAGCATCCGTACGAGATCGTCGGCGGCCAGGAGGGTGGGCGTACCGCCGCCGACGAAGACCGTGCGGACCTCGCGCGGGTCGTCGCCGAGGGTCTTTCGGGCGAGTCGGATCTCGTCGATCAGGGTCTCGGCGTAGTTGTCGCGGGACGCCAGGACGCCGCCGGTGCCGCGCAGCTCGGTCGCCGTGTAGGTGTTGAAGTCGCAGTAGCCGCAGCGGGTCGCGCAGTACGGGACGTGGAGGTAGAAGCCGAGGGGACGGTCGGCGGAACCGGTGAGGGCCTGCGCGGGGAGCGCGCCGTCGGCGGGGACGGGCTCGCCGTCGGGGAGTGCGGAGGGCATGGGTTCCATTGTCCCGTACCGCGCGGGTTACTCCGCCTGCAGCACCAGCAGCGCCAGATCGTCCTCCGGCGGGCGCCCGCCGAACTCGTGCACAAGGCGGCGGATGCGTTCCGCGATGAGCTGGGCGTTCAGGCCCGTGCACCCGGCGAGCGCCGCCGCGAGGCCGTCGCCGTCGTCGAACTGGCGGGAGCCGCTGCGCCGCTCCGTCACCCCGTCGGTCACGCACAGCAGGGTGTCGCCGGAGCGCAGCTCGAAGGTCTCGCTGGTGTAGGTCGCGTCCTCGAAGACGCCGAGGAGGGTCTGGGGCTCGGCGGCGGTGTGGACCTCGCCGTGGGGGCCGAGGAGGAGGGGCAGGGGGTGGCCGGCGGAGGCGAGGGTGCAGCGGATGCCTCCCTCGACGGGGGTCAGCTCGCCGTAGAGGAGGGACAGGAAGCGGGTCTGGGGGCCGTCCCCGGGGGCCGCCGGGCCGACCAGCGCGCGGGCCGCGGCGTCGGCTGCCTCGGTGGCGTCGTCCAGGAGGAGCTGGTTGAGGCGGTCCAGGACGTCGGAGACCCGGTAGCCCTCACGGGCCAGGAGCCGCAGCCAGGGGCGGGCGATGCCGATCACCACGGCGGCCTCCGGGCCCTTGCCCTGGACGTCGCCGATGGCGAAGCACCAGCGGCCGTCGCCGGCCGGGAACAGGTCGTAGAAGTCTCCGCTGGGACCGCCCTTGTCGTACGGCTCGTAGACGAGGGCGCTGGCGACGCCCGGGATCTCCGCGACGGCGCCGGGCAGCAGTCCGCGCTGCAGGACCCGGCTGATGGTGGCCTGGCGGGCGTACTGGCGGGCCGCGCCGATGGCGAGGGCCACCCGGCGGCTGAGGTCCTCCACAAGGCCGGTGACCTCGTCGGGGAAGCGCATGAGGTCGGCCCGTCCGATGACCAGGGTGCCCAGCGGATGGCCGCCGGCGATGAGGCGGTACGCGAGCGCGGTGCCGTGCGCGTGGCGGGTGCCGAGCGCCTCGCCGGGCCAGGGGTAGGGGACGGGCCCGGTGCGGTGGTTGTCGGGCGGGATCGGCGGTTCCTTCTCCAGGGCGCGGCGCAGTTCCTCGATGAGGTTCTCCGAGCCGTGCCAGACGCGGGCCAGCCGGGGCCCGGTGCCGGCCGTGGCGTCCGCGGGCCAGCCCGCCCCGCCCTGCGTCTCACCGGAGCCGGGGTACCCCCAGCGCCCGGCGACCTCGTCCTCCAGCCACACCGCGCACCAGTCCGCGAGCCGCGGCACGATCAGCTGGCCGGCGAGCGCGGCGACGAGGTTCTCGTCGAGCTGCCCGGCGAGCAGGTCGGAGGCCTCGGCGAGGAAGGACAGGGCGCCCCGGTTGAGCCAGTCCCGCTCCCGCTCGGCGCGCTGCGGCTCCGGCGCGAGGATCTCGGCGACACGCAGCCCGCGCCCCTCGGCGTACGTCTCCGGGTACTCCCCCGCCGCCACCGGGTCCTCGGCCGGCAGCCGCGCCCACACCGTCTTGGCGCCGGTGCGATAGGTGACGCCCCAGGACTCCGCGAGCCGGGACACCAGCCGCAGCCCGCGCCCGTACTCCGGTGTCTCGTACGGCGCCTCCAGCTCCCCGTCGCGCGGGGCGCGCGAGGGGTGGTGGTCCAGGACCTCGACGAGGAGGGCGCCGTCCGGCTCCAGCCGGCAGGTGAGCTCGACCTCGGTACCGGCGTGCACGACGGCGTTGGTGACGAGCTCGCTGACGGCCACGACGGCGTCGTCGACGAGCCGCTCGCTGACGTGCTCGGTGCCGGGGAGTCCGGACGCGGCCCACTCGGTGAGGGCGGAGCGTACGAGGGTGCGGGCGGAGCCCGGGGAGAGCGGGCTGCCGGGGAGGGTGGTGCGGGCCTCCGCGCCGGTCTCCGCTCGCGGACCCTCGTGCGCGGGCGCCTCAGAGGCACGGGAAAGCGTCTCCCGTTGCACCGGAATGGCCCCCATGTACAGCTCCCCGAACGGTTCGGACGAATACGCCTCAGTCGACGCCGACAGAGTGACAGACTGGCCACGCCCATAAGCACCGAGTTACCGAAGTGGGCCGCCATGAGTGAGAACCGTGCTACGCGTGTGCTCGAAGACGGACAGAAAGACGGTCAAATTCGAGCATCGGACCTGCGCGCGCTGCTCGCCGCGATGACCGCGGCCCGGGACGGCGACTTCCGCAGGCTCCCGGAGACGGGCGAGGGGGTCGTGGCCGAGTTGACCGCGGTCTTCAACCAGGTCATGGACCGCAGTACGCATTTCAATGGAGAAGTGCAGCGCGTGAAAAGGGAGTTGGTCCGGCACGGCAGGCTGGACGAGCGGCTCTCGGCGAGCCCGGGCCAGGGCGACTGGACGACACGCGTCAACGACGTCAACCATCTGCTCGACGCCCTGGTGGCCCCGGCGGCGAACGCCACGCGCGTGCTGGACGCGGTGGCGGGCGGCGATCTCACCCAGCGCGTCGATCTGCATGACGGCACCCGTCAGTTACGCGGCGACCTGCGCCGGCTGGGCCGGGCCGTGAACAAGATGGTCGACCAGCTCTCCCTGTTCACCGGCGAGGTCACCCGCGTCGCCCGCGAGGTCGGCACCGAGGGCCGGCTCGGCGGTCGGGCCAAGGTGACGGGCCTGTCGGGCAGTTGGCGGGACGTGACCGAGGCGGTCAACGCGATGGCGTCCCGGCTGACGGCCCAGGTGCGGGACATCGCGGCGGTGACGACGGCCGTGGCGCGGGGCGACCTGACCCGCACGGTCACCGTCGAGGCGACCGGCGAGCTGCTCGAACTGAAGCTGACCGTCAACACGATGGTCGACCAGCTCTCCGCCTTCGCCGACGAGGTGACCAGGGTCGCCCGCGAGGTCGGCACCGAGGGGCAGCTGGGCGGGCGTGCGCAGGTGCGGGGCGTCAGCGGCGTATGGAAGGACCTCACCGACAACGTCAACTTCATGGCGTCGAACCTGACTTCACAGGTCCGCAATATCGCCCAGGTGACGACCGCCGTGGCCAACGGCGACCTGTCGCAGAAGATCACCGTGGACGCCCAGGGCGAGATCCTGGAGCTGAAGTCGACCATCAACACGATGGTGGACCAGCTGTCCGCCTTCGCCGACGAGGTCACCCGCGTCGCCCGCGAGGTCGGCACCGAGGGCAACCTCGGCGGCCGGGCTCAGGTGCGCGGCGTGTCCGGGGTCTGGAAAGACCTCACCGACAACGTCAACTTCATGGCGGACAACCTGACCTCCCAGGTCCGCAACATCGCCCTCGTCTCCACCGCCGTCGCCCAGGGCGACCTCGGCAAGAAGATCACGGTGGAGGCGAAGGGCGAGATCCTCGAACTGAAGTCGACCATCAACACGATGGTGGACCAGCTCTCCGCCTTCGCCGACGAGGTCACCCGCGTCGCCCGCGAGGTCGGCACCGAGGGCAACCTCGGCGGTCAGGCGCAGGTGCGCGGCGTGTCCGGGGTCTGGAAAGACCTCACCGACAACGTCAACTTCATGGCGCTGAACCTGACTTCACAGGTCCGCAATATCGCCCAGGTGACGACAGCCGTCGCCAACGGCGACCTCTCCAAGAAGATCACCGTCGACGCGCGCGGCGAGATCCTGGAGCTGAAGGACACCGTCAACACGATGGTGCAGCAGCTGCGCGCCTTCGCCGACGAGGTCACCAGGGTCGCCCGCGAGGTCGGAACCGACGGCCGGCTCGGCGGCCGTGCGCAGGTGCTGGGCGTCTCCGGGGTGTGGCGGGACCTCACCGACAACGTCAACTACATGGCGGACAACCTCACTTCCCAGGTGCGCAATATCGCCCAGGTCACCACCGCCGTCGCCAACGGCGACCTCTCCAAGAAGATCGACGTGGACGCGCGCGGCGAGATCCTGGAGCTGAAGACCGCCATCAACACCATGGTCGACACCCTCTCCTCCTTCTCCTCCGAGGTCACGCGCGTGGCCCGCGAGGTGGGCTCCGAGGGCCAACTGGGCGGCCAGGCACGGGTGGAGGGCGTGTACGGCACCTGGAAGCGTCTGACGACGAACGTGAACGAGCTGGCGTCGAACCTGACCACCCAGGTCCGCGCGATCGCCGAGGTCGCCTCCGCGGTGGCCCAGGGCGACATGTCCCGCTCGATCACGGTCGAGACGCGCGGCGAGGTCGCCGAGCTGAAGGACAACATCAACCTGATGGTGGCCAACCTGCGCGAGACGACCCGCGCCAAGGACTGGCTGGAGTCCAACCTGGCCCGCCTCGCCGCCCTGATGCAGGGCCACCGTGACCTGATGGAGGTCGCCGACCTGCTGCTGCGCGAGCTGACACCGCTGGTGAACGCCCAGTACGGCGCGTTCTTCCTGGCCGACCCGGACGAGGAGAGCGCCGCGCTGCGCACCACGGTTCCCACGAAGGGACTGGCGTTCATCGCCGGGTACGGCTCGGCTCAGGGCACGACCATCGAGACCGGCGGTCTCCCGGTGCACGGCCTGGTCCGGCAGGCGGCCCGGGAGAAGAAGCGGATCCTGGTCGAGGAGGCCCCACCGGACTACATCAAGATCAACAGCGGGCTCGGCGAGGCGTCTCCCAGCAGCGTCGTGATCATCCCGATCCTCTTCGAGGACAAGCTGCTCGGCGTGATCGAGCTGGCGTCCTTCTCCCGCTTCTCCGATGTGCACCTGGCGTTCTTCGACCAGTTCGTGAACACCATCGCCGTCGCGATCAACACGATCATCGCCAACTCCCGTACGGAGTCCCTGCTCGGCGAGTCCCAGCGTCTGGCCATGCAGCTCCAGGAACGCTCGGACGAACTCCAGATGCAGCAGGCGGAGCTTCAGCGCTCCAACGCCGAGCTGGAGGAGAAGGCGGCGCTGCTCGCGACGTCGTCGCAGTACAAGTCGGAGTTCCTGGCGAACATGTCGCACGAGCTGCGCACCCCGCTGAACTCCCTGCTGATCCTGGCCCGTCTGCTCTCGGACAACCCGGACGGCCATCTCTCCGACCAGGAAGTGCAGTTCGCGACGACGATCCACCGCTCCGGCTCGGACCTGCTCCAGCTGATCAACGACATCCTGGACCTGTCGAAGATCGAGGCCGGCCGGATGGACGTACGCCCGAAGAAGCTCCCGCTGATCAAGCTCCTGGACTACGTCCACGCCACCTTCCGCCCGCTCACCCTGGACCGTGGGCTCGCCTTCGAGGTGGCGGTCGGCGAGGACGTGCCGCGCGAGATGTACTCCGACGAGCAGCGCCTCCAGCAGATCCTGCGCAACCTCCTGTCCAACGCGATCAAGTTCACCGCGACGGGCCGGGTCGAGCTACGGGTGGGCCGGCTGAAGGACCCCGAGCACCGATGGGGGTCCCCCCGCTCGAGCGAAGTCGAGAGTGGGGGAGTCCTGGAGAGCGACGAGGTGATCGCCTTCGCGGTCAGCGACACGGGCATCGGCATCGCGGCGGAGAAGCTCCCGGTGATCTTCGAGGCGTTCCAGCAGGCCGACGGCACCACCAACCGCAAGTACGGCGGCACGGGGCTCGGCCTGTCCATCAGCCGCGAGATCGCGGGCCTGCTGGGCGGCCGTATCGTCGCCGAGAGCGAACCCGGCAAGGGATCGACCTTCACGCTGTACGTCCCTGTCGTCAGCCCCGGGCACTCGGCGACCGGCCCGGTGCCCGAGGACCGTCCGCTGCCGGTGCCGGAGCAGATGTCGGCCGAGCCGTACCCGGCCGCCCACGACACGGACGACTCCTGGCCGACGCCGACCAAGCTGGAGGCGTGGCAGACGGGGCGGGCAGGCCGGGTCCTGCCGGGCCGGCGGGTGCTGATCGTGGACGACGACATCCGCAACGTCTTCGCGCTCACCCATGTGCTGGGCCGGGTCGGCATGCCCGTGCTGTACGCGGAGAACGGCCGCGAGGGCATCGAGACCCTGGAGCGCAGCCCGGACGTCGAACTCGTCCTGATGGACATCATGATGCCGGAGATGGACGGGTACGAGACAATCTCGGCCATCCGCCGCACTCCGCGCTGGGCGCATCTGCCCATCGTCGCCCTGACCGCGAAGGCGATGCCCGGAGACCGGGAGAAGTCCATCGCGCGGGGCGCCAACGACTACGTACCGAAGCCGGTGGACGTGGATCAGCTGCTCACCGTCGTCTGCGACCTCCTGGACCCCGAGGGCGCGGACGCCACGGCGGCTGACACCCCGGAGGAAACGGCGGGATCCGCCGACGAATGAATGAGGCCAATTCAACATGAGCGCTGAGGTAACGACCGAAGAGCGTGCCGGCATCCTCCTGGTCGACGACATGGAGGACAACCTGATCGCGCTGGAGGCCGTCCTGGGGTCCCTCAACGAGCCGCTCGTCCGCGCGCGTTCCGGCGAGGAGGCCATGAAGGCGCTGCTGCGGCAGCGCTTCGCCCTGGTCCTCCTCGACGTCCGGATGCCGGGCATGGACGGTTTCGAGACCGCCACGAACATCAAACGCCTCGACCAGACCAAGGACGTCCCGATCATCTTCCTGACCGGTGTGGAGGACGATCCCGTGTATGCGTTCCGCGGCTATGCGACGGGCGCGGCGGACTATCTGACCAAGCCGTTCGATCCGTGGGTGCTGCGGGCGAAGGTGACGGTGTTCCTGGACCTGTACCGCAAGAACCGTCAGCTGGAGCATCTCCTGAGCCGCGAGCACGGGCACAGCAAGGAGCTGAGCGCACAGCTGACGGCCCTGGAGCAGCAACTGGCGGAGGACACGCCCCCGGACATGACGGACCTGCGCGCGAGGGTCCACGAGATACGCCGGCTTGTCGGACAGGCGTGATTCACACACCGGACCGTCACCACTCAGCCCCCCGCCATCCCCTACGCCTCCCGCGTACCCGCGTACATCTCCTCGATCAGCGCCTTGTACTCCCGCTCCACCACCGGCCGCTTCAACTTCAGACTCGGCGTGATCTCACCGTGCTCCACATCGAGATCCCGCGGCAGCAGCCGGAACTTCTTGATGGTCTGCCACTTCTGCAGTCCGCCGTTGAGCTGCTTGACGTACTCCTCGACCATCGCCACGGTCTGCGGCGCGGCCACGACGTCGGCGTACGACTTCCCGCCCAGCCCGTTCTCCTCGGCCCAGCCCAGGATCGCGACCTCGTCGAGGGCGATCAGGGCGGTGCAGAAGTTCCGGTCGGCGCCGTGGACCAGGATGTTGGAGACGTAGGGGCAGACCGCCTTGAACTGGCCCTCGACCTCGGCGGGCGCGATGTACTTGCCGCCGGACGTCTTGATCAGGTCCTTCTTGCGGTCGGTGATGCGCAGGTATCCGTCCGGGGACAGCTCGCCGATGTCACCGGTGTGGAACCAGCCGTCGCTCTCCAGCACCTCGGCGGTCTTGTCGGGCAGCCCGTGGTAGCCCTCCATGATGCCGGGGCCGCGCAGCAGGATCTCGCCGTCGTCGGCGATACGGACCTCGGTGCCGGGCAGCGGCTTGCCGACGGTGCCGGTGCGGTAGGCCTCGCCCGGGTTCACGAAGGACGCGGCGGAGGACTCGGTGAGGCCGTAGCCCTCCAGGATGTGGATGCCGGCGCCGGCGAAGAAGTAGCCGATCTCCGGGGCGAGCGCGGCCGACCCGGAGACGCAGGCGCGCAGGTTGCCGCCGAAGGCCTCGCGGATCTTGGCGAAGACGAGCGCGTCGGCGACCTTGTGCTTGGCGGCGAGACCGAAGGGCGCGGAGTGGGTGCCGGTGCGCCGGAAGTTGTCCTGGGTGACCTTGGCGTACTCGCGGGAGACCTCGGCGGCCCACTGGAAGATCTTGTACTTGGCGCCACCGCCCGCGCGGGCCTTGGCGGCGACCCCGTTGTAGACCTTCTCGAAGATGCGGGGCACGGCCGCCATGTACGTCGGCTGCACGACCGGCAGATTCTCGATGATCTTGTCGACGCGGCCGTCGACGGCGGTGACGTGGCCGACCTCGATCTGCCCGGAGGTCAGCACCTTGCCGAAGACGTGCGCGAGCGGCAGCCACAGGTACTGCACGTCGATGCTGCTGACCAGGCCGGTCGCGGCGATCGCCTTCGCCATGTACGACCAGTTGTCGTGCGGCAGCCGTACGCCCTTGGGGCGGCCGGTGGTGCCGGAGGTGTAGATGAGGGTGGCCAGCTGATCCTTGGTGATCGCGCCGACCCGCTCCTTGACCAGGTCGGCGTCCTTCTCCAGGCGGGCCGCGCCGCGCTTCTCCAGCTCGTCCAGGGTGAGGATCCAGTCGGCGGTCTCGACGCCGGCCGGGTCGATGACCACGACATGCGTGAGATGCGGCAGCTCGGCGCGCTTCTCCACCGCCTTGGCCAGCTGCGCCGCGTCCTCGGCGATCAGCACCCGGCTCTCGGAGTCGGAGAGGATGAACGCCGACTCCTCGGCGTTGGTCTGCGGATAGACGGTGGTCGTCGCGGCACCGGCGCACATGATGCCCAGGTCGGCCAGTATCCACTCGATACGGGTCGAGGAGGCGAGGGCGACGCGCTGCTCGGGCTGGACGCCCAGCTCGATCAGTCCAGCCGCGATGGCGTAGACCCGCTCGGCGGCCTGCGCCCAGCTCAGCGACTTCCACTCGTCGGGGCCCTGCCCCGAGGCCGCCGGCACGGGATAGCGGTATGCCTCGGCGTCCGGCGTGGCGGCCACGCGCTCCAGAAAGAGGGTCGCCACGCTCGGCGGACGGTTCTCGATCAGTGTCTGTGTGTCGCTCAAGACATCCTCCGGGGGCCCGCGACTGTGCGGCTGGTTCCACTCACATTGGTTCCACTCACGTTGTTTAACTCGTGAGTAACTATCGAGCAGGGATCAGGTTAGAGCCCGACCGGCCCCGACGTAAGGGGCTGCGGCCTGTCACTTCCTACAGACAGCGACGCTACGCACGCGTAGGGGCCCGTCGCGCTTTCGCACGACGGACCCCTGTTGCGGCGATTTGCCGGGTCACCTGGTGTTACCTGCGGTTACTTCTTGCCCTTGCCCGACCCCGCGCTGTCATCACTGCTGAGCACCGCGATGAAGGCCTCCTGCGGAACCTCCACGGAACCCACCATCTTCATCCGCTTCTTGCCTTCCTTCTGCTTCTCCAGCAGCTTCCGCTTACGGGAGATGTCACCGCCGTAGCACTTGGCGAGGACGTCCTTGCGGATGGCGCGGATGGTCTC
Organism: Streptomyces lanatus; assembly: GCF_014655715.1. Lineage (GTDB taxonomy): Bacteria > Actinomycetota > Actinomycetes > Streptomycetales > Streptomycetaceae > Streptomyces > Streptomyces lanatus. The sequence goes on from NZ_BNBM01000002.1 coordinate 419,961, forward strand.
GCGGGCGATCACCCGGGAGCCGATGGCGGCCTGGATGGGCACCTCGAAGGCCTGCCGCGGGATGAGCTCGCGCAGCTTGGCGACCAGCCGCACGCCGTACGCGTAGGCCGCGTCCTTGTGCGTGATCGCCGAGAAGGCGTCCACCTTGTCGCCGTGCAGCAGGATGTCCACCTTGACCAGGGAGGACGTCTGCTCACCGGTGGGCTCGTAGTCCAGCGAGGCGTAACCGCGCGTCTTGGACTTCAGCTGGTCGAAGAAGTCGAAGACGATCTCCGCGAGCGGGAGGGTGTAGCGGATCTCGACGCGGTCCTCGGAGAGGTAGTCCATGCCGAGCAGAGTGCCGCGCCGGGTCTGGCACAGCTCCATGATCGAGCCGATGAACTCGGTCGGCGCGAGGATCGTGGCCCGCACGACCGGCTCGTACACCTCGTTGATCTTGCCCTCGGGGAACTCGCTCGGGTTGGTGACGGTGTGCTCGGTGCCGTCCTCCATCACCACCCGGTAGACCACGTTCGGCGCGGTCGCGATCAGGTCGAGGCCGAACTCGCGCTCCAGCCGCTCACGGATCACATCGAGGTGGAGCAGGCCGAGGAAGCCGACGCGGAAGCCGAAGCCGAGGGCGGCGGAGGTCTCCGGCTCGTAGACGAGCGCGGCGTCGTTGAGCTGGAGCTTGTCGAGGGCCTCGCGCAGCTCGGGGTAGTCGGAGCCGTCCAGCGGATACAGCCCGGAGAAGACCATGGGCTTGGGGTCCTTGTACCCGCCGAGGGCCTCCGTCGCCCCCTTCTGCTGGCTGGTGACGGTGTCACCGACCTTGGACTGGCGGACGTCCTTCACACCGGTGATGAGGTAACCCACCTCACCGACGCCGAGGCCGTCGGCGCCCAGCATCTCGGGCGAGTTCGTCCCGATCTCCAGCAGCTCGTGCGTGGCGCCCGTCGACATCATCTTGATGCGCTCGCGCTTGTTGAGCTGGCCGTCGATGACACGGACGTACGTCACGACACCGCGGTAGGAGTCGTAGACCGAGTCGAAGATCATCGCGCGGGCGGGGGCGTCCTTGACGCCGACCGGCGCCGGGACCTCCTTGACCACCTTGTCGAGCAGGCCGTCGACACCGAGACCGGTCTTGGCGGACACCCGCAGCACATCGCTCGGGTCGCAGCCGACCAGGTTGGCGAGCTCCTCTGCGAACTTCTCGGGCTGCGCGGCCGGCAGGTCGATCTTGTTCAGTACGGGGATGATCGTGAGGTCGTTCTCCATCGCCAGGTAGAGGTTGGCGAGGGTCTGGGCCTCGATGCCCTGGGCGGCGTCGACGAGGAGGACGGTCCCCTCGCAGGCGGCGAGCGACCGCGAGACCTCGTAGGTGAAGTCGACGTGCCCCGGGGTGTCGATCATGTTGAGGATGTGCGTGTTGCCGGGTTCGTGGGTGGGAGCCCACGGCAGCCGCACCGCCTGGGACTTGATCGTGATGCCGCGCTCGCGCTCGATGTCCATCCGGTCGAGGTACTGAGCACGCATCTGCCGCTGCTCGACCACGCCGGTCAGCTGGAGCATCCGGTCGGCGAGCGTGGACTTGCCGTGGTCGATGTGCGCGATGATGCAGAAATTGCGGATCAGAGCCGGGTCGGTACGGCTCGGCTCGGGCACATTGTTAGGGGTCGCGGGCACGCAGGGTCCTGTCTCTTGAGGCGCCTTATGCCTCGGGTCGGATCTATACGTAGGCTCCATGGTCCCATGGGCGGCGGACTGGGGCCGGTTTGGGCCATTCTCCGGGCCGCTGGTAGCCTGGGTGGCTGTGTCTCATGCCCTCTCAGCGCGAGGCACACCCCAAGAAATCACCTGGCAGGGGTCCCACACGGTCCCGTGCCTGAACCTGAAAAGGCTCAATCAGTGGCGAACATCAAGTCCCAGATCAAGCGGATCAAGACCAACGAGAAGGCCCGGCTGCGCAACAAGGCCGTCAAGTCCTCCCTGAAGACCGCGATCCGCAAGGCCCGCGAGGCCGCTGCCGCGGGTGACGTCGAGAAGGCCACCGAGTACCAGCGCCTCGCCGCGCGTCAGCTCGACAAGGCCGTCTCCAAGGGCGTCATCCACAAGAACCAGGCCGCCAACAAGAAGTCGGCGCTTGCTTCGAAGGTCGCGTCCCTCAAGGGCTGACACCTTTCTCTGATCTGACCGCCGGAAGGACCCAGAGCGGGCCCTCTCTCATCCGCTCCCGACCGGCACCCCGGATCCGCACGCGGCCTGCGTTCGCCACGCGGGTGCGGATCCAGCAGCTTCATTCGAAGGCCCCGGCACCTCGCCCTTCCCCAGGGCGGGCGCCGGGGCCTTCGGCATGACTGCGTCAGGACCAGAAGTCGTTGCCCTTTTCGATGTCCGCGACGCACTCGTCGAGGTCGGTGATCTTGTCGCCGACGATCCGGAAGACGATGCCGCCCATCTCGTCGATGTGCTTGCCACCGCGGTCGGCGGTGAAGTGGTGCGCGGAGATGGCGTGCCCGCGGCCGTCTACGAAGATGTTGCGCAGCTCGACCTTGAACGTCCCGTCGGTCTCCGAGAAGAGCCGGCCGTAGTACCCCTCGAAGATCGAGTCGACGCCTTTGTAGTCCCCCGACAGCGGGTGGGAGCCGGGTACGTGGTGCGTGCAGTCCCCGGTCATCAGGCCGCGCAGGGTGTCCATGTCTCCGCGCTGGAAGGCCTCGTAGCCCTTGCGTACGAGAGCCGCGTGCGGGTGTTCAGCCATGGTGCTCGCCACCTTTCCCAATCCGGCGAAATACGGCTGATACGCCCGATTCTCCTCTCCCGGGCCTAGCCGCGCCCTCTGGACCGAGCCGCCCGCGCGATGGTCACGACCGCCTTCTCCAGGGCGTACTCGGGATCATCGCCGCCGCCCTTCACTCCGGCGTCGGCCTCGGCGACCGCCCGCAGCGCGATCGCCACCCCGTCGGGTGTCCATCCGCGCATCTGCTGCCGGACGCGGTCGATCTTCCACGGCGGCATGCCCAGCTCGCGCGCGAGATCGGCGGGACGCCCGCCGCGCGCGGAGGACAGCTTGCCGATGGCCCGGACGCCCTGGGCGAGGGCGCTGGTGATCAGGACGGGCGCCACCCCGGTGGCCAGCGACCAGCGCAGCGCCTCCAGCGCCTCGGCCGCCCGGCCCTCGACAGCCCGGTCGGCCACGGTGAAGCTCGACGCCTCCGCGCGGCCGGTGTAGTACCGCCCGACGACCGCCTCGTCGATGGTGCCCTCGACATCGGCGACCAGCTGGCTCACCGCGGACGCCAGCTCCCGCAGATCGCTCCCGATGGCGTCGACCAGCGCCTGGCAGGCCTCGGGCGTCGCGGAACGCCCCGTCGCCCGGAACTCGCTCCTGACGAACGCCAGCCGGTCCGCCGGCTTCGTCATCTTCGGGCACGCCACCTCCCGCGCCCCCACCTTGCGGGCGGCGTCGAGCAGCTTCTTGCCCTTGACCCCACCGGCATGCACCAGCACCAGCGTGATCTCCTCGGCGGGCGAGGCGAGATACGCCGTCACGTCCTTGACGGTGTCGGCCGACAGGTCCTGCGCATTACGTACGACGACGACCTTGCGCTCCGCGAACAGCGAGGGGCTGGTCAACTCGGCCAGCGTGCCCGGCTGCAACTGCTCCGGCATCAGCTCCCGCACATCCGTGTCCGCGTCGGCGGCCCGGGCGGCGACCACCACCTCCCGCACGGCACGGTCGAGCAACAGCTCCTCCTGACCCACGGCGAGGGTCACGGGGGCGAGGGGATCGTCGTTCGCACTCTTCTTGGCCATCGCGACAAGGATGGCATGGGCCACTGACAACCCCTACCGGGCGAGCATGCGGCAGGGCACGACAATCGACGTCACCACGAGGCCCTCCCAGCGGAGCGTCACGGCTCCTCCCGCCACCCGTCCCACTCCCCCGCGAACTCGTCCAGCGCCCCCGGATCCAGCCGCCCCTGCTCATCCCGCAGCACAACAAGCCACTGCGCGTCCTCGGCATCGTCCTCGCCGGCCAAGGCGTCCCGCACCAGCCGCGGCTCCTCGTCGATGCCGAACCGCTCCCCGAGCGCCTCCGCGGCCTCCTGAGCCGCGTCTCGGTCGGGCAGCACCAGCACATGTCTCACATCGCTCACGGAGCCATTCTCGGGCACCCTGCGTGGGGCGAGTCCCGGGTCAGCCCTTGCGCACCAGCTGCACATCCAGCTCGACCTGGATGCTCGGCCCCACCACCGCGATCCCCCGCGCCAGCACGGTCTGCCAGCTCACGGTGAAGTCGTCCCGATGCAGCTCGGTGGTGGCCCGGCACGCCGCCCGCACCTCGCCCTCCATGCCGTTGCCGAGGCCGAGGTACTCCGCGTCGAGCACGACCGTCCGCGTCACCCCGTGCAGCGACAGCGCCCCGGTCACGGCCCACCGCTTGCCGCCCTTGTGCACGAACCGCTCGCTGTAGAACTCCAGCGTCGGAAAGGCCGCCACATCCAGGAAGTCACCCGACCGCAAGTGGTCGTCCCGCATCCGCACACCCGTGTCGATGGACGCCGCGTCGATCACCACATGCATCGCCGACCGCTCGACGGGGTCGGTGATCCGCACCACCCCCGCGAACGAGTTGAACCTGCCGCGGATCCATGCCAGCCCGATGTGCCGCGCGGAGAACCCGATCGAGGTGTGCGCGGGCTCGATCTCCCAGTCGCCGGGCCCCGGGAGCTCCGGCGGCTGGGCGACCTGGAGGATCACGTCACCGAGCGAGGCGAGCGCGTTCTCCCCGACCGTCGCGGTCGTCCGGTACGGCGTGTATCCCTCGGCCGACACCGCGAGCCGGTACTCACCCGCCGGCACCGTCGTCACGAACGACCCGAAGGGATCCATCCCCCCGCTGACCACCGTCCGCCCCCTGGCGTCGCTGACCGTGAACTCCGCGTGCCGCACGGGCTCGTTGACCGGATCGAGCACCCGGCAGCTCAGCACCCCCGCGCTCGGCGGGGTTTCCAGCGCCGCCAGAGGGCTCGTCCGCTGTTCCCGGTTCGTTCGGCTTCCCCGCCGGCGACCGATCATCCTCGACACCCCCTGCACGACTCGACCTCACGCGTTACCGAAGGGGCATTCGACCACCGCTGAGTTTTTCGGGGCAACACGGGATCACATCGTGGGAAACCGGCACTTGCGCTGGTTCTACCCGCTAGTAGCACCAGTGGGGCATCGAACCGGACCCAGGCCCTCCGCCCTCCGTCAGCCGCCCCGGTCGGCCTTGCTCACCGTCGGCACCCGGTCCACCTCGATCCCGAACCGCTCCCGGTACACCCTCAGCACCTCCTCGTCCGAACCCAACTCCCTCTCCTCCCGCGACCCGTCCGCCGCCGTCGTCTTGAACGTGCGGCCGCTGAGCGTGATCCGCCCTCCCTCCTCCGTCACCCGCGAGCACACCAGCGACTGTGTGAAGTGCGACAGCGGCGAGGTGCTGTGCCACCACGCCCCGGCCACGAAGTCACCGAGCGCCCGGGGCCTCCGGTCCAGCCGGTACTGCGGTCTGCCGTCCATGACGACGTCCAGATCCGCCGCCTCCGCCGTCTCCTGCGCGCCACGCACCCCGGCCGCGTCCGGCCCTGCCTCGACGACCCGGAACACCCCCGCCGGATCCACCTGCTCGCCCCGGGCCTCCAGCGCCAGCGGATAGTGGCTGTGCGCCCCGAAGCCCACATCCGCCAGCCACGCGCCCCCGTCCACCGTCCCCACCTGCAGCGCCATGTGGTCGTACGGGATCCCGAGCCGCTCCTCCTGGCCGTAGACCCGCGCCGCGAGCAGCGTCACATCGAACCCCAGCGCACCGAGCAACGCCCCGAACGACCCGTTCAGTTCGTAGCAGAACCCGCCCCGCCGCGCGCCCACCACCTTGTCCAGCAGCCGCTTCTCCTCCAGCACGATCTCCTCGCCGAGGTGGATCGACAGGTTCTCGAAGGGCACGGTCTGAAGGTGGCGCAGTTGCAGCTCACGCAGCACGTCCACGGTGGGCCACGCCGGGTGCTCGACTCCCAGGCGCCGGAGATAGGCATCAACCTCTACGGAATCCATGGCCTCAGTCTCCCGCCACGGTGAGCTCCGCGCCGGTACCCGCGACCGCGAGCGCCCCGTCCTCGTCCGTCCGCAGCACCACGGCTCCCTGCGCCCGCAGCGCCGCGACCGTGCCGGGAGCCGGGTGACCGTAGGGGTTGTCCGCCCCCGCGGAGATCAGCGCCAGCCTCGGCGCGGCCCGGCGTATGAGCTCCGGGTCCTGGTACGCCGAGCCGTGGTGGGCGACCTTCAGGACGTCCACGCCGCTCAGCAGCGCCGCAGCCGGTGATCTCAACAGCGCCCGCTGGGCCGGGGGTTCCAGATCGCCGAGCAGCAGGAACCGCAGCCCGGCCGACCGGACGAGCAGGGTGACGCTGGAGTCGTTCGGGCTGTCCGGGGCGTCAGCCGTCAGAGCCGGGTGCGGCGGCGGCCACAGCACCCGCCAGCTCAGGGCCCCGGTGCACCGCTCCTCCCCGGCTGCGGCCCGCGTCACGGGAATCCTCCGGGCTGCCGCCTCCCTCCGTACGAACTCCACCTGGTCCACCGGCTCTTCGTGCCCCGTCGTCTCGATCGCGCCCACCGCACGCCCACGTAGCACACCGGGCAGGCCCGCCACATGGTCGGCGTGGAAGTGGGTCAGCACGACGAGCGGGATCCTCGTGATGCCGAGCGTGTGCAGACATCGGTCGATCGGTGCCGGATCCGGGCCTGCGTCCACGACCACGCCCGTCCCCGCGCCCGCCGCGAGCACCGTCGCGTCGCCCTGTCCCACATCGCACATCGCGAACCGCCACCCCGGCGGCGGCCACCCCGTGACCACCCTGGTCAGCGGCGGTGGCTGCACCACCGCCAGCAGAAGCAGCGCCCCGCAGACACCGCACCACCAGGGGTGCCGCAGCAGCCGTCGGCCGACGAGCACCACGAGCACCGTGACGAGGGCGAGCAGCGCCGCCCCGGTCCAGCTGCCGGGCCAGTCCACACCCGCGCCGGGCAGCGCGGCACCCGTCCGGGCCACGTCCGCGAGCCAACCGGTCGGCCAACTCGCGCACCACGCCAGGGCCTTGGCCACCGGCATCGCGAACGGTGCCGCGGCCAGCGCCGCGAAACCCAGCACCGTGGCCGGCGCGATCGCGAACTCCGCGAGCAGATTGCACGGCACCGCCACCAGGCTCACCCGGGCCGACAGCACCGCCACGACCGGCGCACACAGCGCCTGCGCGGCAGCCGCGGCCGCCAACGCCTCGGCCGGGCGGGGCGGCACTCCGCGTCTGCGCAACGCCGCGCTCCAGCGGGGCGCGAGGGTGAGCAGGGCACCGGTGGCCAGGACGGAGAGCAGGAAGCCATAGCTCCGGGCCAGCCAGGGGTCGTACAGCACAAGCAGCAGTACGGCCGTGGCCAGCGCCGGGATCAGCGATCTGCGGCGTCCGGTCGCGAGGGCCAGCAGCACGACCGCACCGCAGGCCGCGGCCCGCAGCACGCTCGGGTCCGGTCGGCACACAACGACGAATGCGAGCGTGAGCGCTCCGCCGAGCAGGGCGGTCGTCCGCAACGAGATGCCGAGGCGCGGCGCGAGCCCACGGCGCTCGACCAGCTGGGCCGTACCGGGCGAACCGATCAGCAGGGCCAGGATGATCGTGAGGTTGCTGCCGGAGACGGCGAGCGTGTGCGCGAGGTCGGTCTCCTTGAACGCCTCGTCCAGCTCCGGCGTGATCCGCGAGGTGTCGCCCACGACCAGCCCCGGCAGCAACGCCCGCGCGTCCGCCGGCAACCCGTCGGTCGCCTCCCGCAACCCGGCCCGCAACCTCCCCGCCAGCCGCTGCGCGGCCGACGGCTCCGCCACCACCTCCGGCACCACCGGATCCCGCACCCTCAGCACGGCCGCGATCCGGTCCCCGTCCATCAGGGAGGGCGCGAGCCGGGCGGTCACCGTCAGCCGGGTGGAGGGGAGGAGGTTCAGCCAGGGTGAGGGCCGGGGCGTGGGGTGGTGCGTGGGCTGGGGCGTGGGCCGGGTGGCGGAGGGGCCCTGCGGGCCCTGCCCACGCTGCGGCCGCCCGCCTGCGTCGCCCGAGGTCCCCCAGCCCCCGTCGACGATCATCAACACCGGCGCCCGTGTCACCACGGCCGTCCCGTCCGGCTTCTCGACGCGTCGCACATCCGCGTTGATCAGCACGGAACTCGGCGCCATGTGATTGCCCTTGACCCGCGGCCGGGTCAGCCGGGGATCGGACGTCACCTCGACCTCGGCGGTCACCGTGGCGAACTCCCGCGCCAGCTCCGGCACCGGCCCACGCCGCAGATCAGCCCCGTGCAGCCCGGCGGAGACGGCGGCTGCGGCGACGCAGAGAAGCAGGGCGGCGACGGAGATACGGGGCCAGGTCGGACGCACCGGCGCCGGGCTCGGGGTCCGCGCGCTCACCCTTGCTGTCCCGATACCTGTCCCACCCCGCCGCACCAGCAGTAATAGGCCCACCCCGAGCAGACAGACCACCGCCACGCCGCCCACCCACTCCGGCGGGGCATCCAGCATCAGCGCCGCCGTCGCCCAGGCGGCGAGGGCCGGTGGGACGAGACGTAGGTCGGTCGGTCCTTCCTGCCGGGGGTGAGCGGCGCCCAGGCGTCGTCCCGACTCGGCGTGGACGGTGGAGCGGGAGGGCGAGGGAGGGGGCGCGGGGTCGGGTGGGCGGACGTCGTGGATCATGGCCGTACGAGATTCTGTAGATCGGCGAACCGGCGGTCGCCGATGCCATTGACCTCGCGCAGTTCGTCCACCGAGCGGAAGCCGCCGTGCTGGGTGCGGTAGTCGATGATGTGCTGGGCCAGTACCGGGCCCACGCCCGGGAGGGTGTCGAGTTGATCCACGGTCGCCGTGTTGAGGGCGACCGGTGCGGCCGGGGCGGTACCTGGGGCCGCCGCACCGCCCGAGCCGGTAGCCGGAGCGGCTCCGGGCACGGCGGCCGGAGCGCCGACGATGACCTGCTCCCCGTCCATCAGGAACCGGGCCCGGTTGAGGCTGTCGGTGTTGGTGCCGGGGCGCACCCCACCGGCCGCGCGCAGGGCGTCGGCGACACGCGAGCCCGCCGGCAGACGATGGATCCCGGGCTCGCGCACCTTGCCGCTGACGTCCACCACAATCTCGGCGGCGGCCGTGCCGGCAGCACCTGCGGCACCGGATGCCGAGCCACCGGTCACCGAACCGGCCGCCCCGCCCTGCTCCTCCCCGGCACCCTCACCAGCGCCGCCGTACTGGGCCGCCGCACGCACCACCTCAGGAGCCCGCACGGACTGCGCTCGCCCGGCCCAGAAGTGCTGCACCGCGAAACCGGCGGCGAGGACCAGCACCACCGCGAGCGCGACCACGCTCCGCCGCTCCAACCCACACCGCGCCTGCAACCACACGGGCATGCGCTCCCGCAACGCCAGCCCGGCCCGCGCCCGCCAGCGCTCGGCCCTTACGTCACCACTCACATCACCGTCACCGGCACCGCCACCGACGGCCACACCGGCATCGGCACCGACGCCGACAGCACCCCCGCCATCAGCCCCGCGACCGTCCCCGCCCGGCGGCCCCGCCCCCGACTCCCGCCACTCCCCGCCACGTTCGCCGAAAATCACCTCGGCGCGGCGCCTCAACTCCTCCGCCGACGCATGCCGCTGCCGCGCCCTGCCCCGGACCCGCGTGCCTCGTCGCTGCCGGGCGCGGCCGTCGGAGTACGGCCCTCGCCCCGGACCACTGGTCACCGCCGGGCGACGTGCCCGAGTGCCAGTACCTACGCCCGTACTCGTATCTGTGCGTGATCGAATCGCCATGCGACGAGGATCCGACACCACGCCACATCCGCGATGATCTTGCTCAATTCCCGGGGATTACCACCCAGTTGTGGATAACCCCGCCACTCACACGAGTGACGCGAGGGCGCCTCCCCGTCACCGAGGCGAAACCACAACCCCCAACAACCCGGGCCCGGTATGCGCCCCGATCACCGCCCCGACCTCGCTCACATGCAGATCCGCCAACCCCGGCACCCGCGCCCGCAAACGGTCCGCCAGCGCCGACGCCCGGTCGGGAGCGGCGAGATGGTGCACCGCGATGTCCACCGGTGCGCTGCCCGCACGGTCGGCCGCGATCTCCTCCAGGCGCGCGATCGCCTTGGATGCCGTCCGCACCTTCTCCAGCGGGCCGATCCGGCCATCCTCCAACTGCAGCAGCGGCTTCACCGCGAGCGCGGAACCCAGCAAGGCCTGCGCGGCGCCGATGCGACCGCCGCGGCGCAGATAGTCCAGGGTGTCGACGTAGAAGTAGGCGGCCGTGGCCCCGGCCCGCTTCTCGGCGGCCGTGACGGCCTCGTCCACCGTGCCGCCCGACTCCGCCGCCTCGGCCGCCGCGAGCGCGCAGAACCCGAGCGCCATGGCCACCATGCCGGTGTCCACCACCCGCACCGGCACCGGCGCCTCGCGCGCCGCGAGGACCGCCGCGTCGTAGGTGCCGGAGAGCTCGGCGGACAGGTGCAGGGAGACGATGCCGGTGGCGCCGGACTCGGCGACCTCGCGGTAGTGCTCCGCGAAGACCTGGGGGCTGGGGCGCGAGGTGGTGACGGGGCGTCGCTTCTGCAACGCCTGGGCGAGGGAACGGGTCGAGATCTCGGTACCCTCGTCCAGCGCCTGGCCGCCGACGACCACGGTCAGAGGTACCGCTGTGATGCCGTGGCGCTCCATCGTCCGGGGCGGCAGGTAGGCCGTTGAATCGGTGACGATCGCGACATGGCGGGACATGAGCTGGAGGTTACCTGGCGTAGCGCCCGGGCGGCAGCCCGACCCCGCTCAGCCGGTGAAGCCTTGACCGGAGCTGGGCGTGGCCGCGGGTGCTCAAGTCGTGCTCTCAGGGCGGGGTTTCTTCTGCCAGGGATAGGTCTGGCGCGGGCCCGGCGGGTTGATGGCGGCCCTCGTGGGCTCCTCGGCCCGCTGCCGCTGAGGGCTGTCCGGCCAGGTCTGCTCGGTCGTGTCACCGGCGTCGGCGGCGGGTGCCTCCGGCCACGGGGGCGGCGGGGAGGACGGACGCTCGGGCACCGCCTCCTCCACGGTGGATTCCGTCGTGGATTCCGTCGTCTGCCAGTGCCGCAGGGCCCCGGTCTCCACGTCGATCTGCGCGCTGAGGGTGTCGAGGTCGTCGTCGGCGAAGCGGCGGGCGCGGTCGCGGGCCGCCCAGCGCAGTGAGTCGGCCGCCTCGACGATGCGCTCGGTGCGCTCGCGCAGGTCGGGCAGTCGCCCGGCGAGTGTCGTACGGTCCGGCTCGGACTCCAGACGCCTGAGCTCCGCGTCCAGTTCATGGCCATGTGCGCTGAGGCGCTGGAAGAGGCCGAGGGACTCCTTGAGGGACTCGTCCTCGGTGGCGCCGGCCTGCAGCGCGTCCTGGGTGGCCCGCATGGAGGTGCGCAGCTTCAGTCTCAGCTGCGCCAGCTCGCCGACCGCTCCGGGCTGGGCGAAGGACTTGGCCCGCAGGGTGTGGTCCTCGACCGTGCGCCGCGCGTGGGTGATCGTCTCGTCCACGCGGCGTTTGGCGGCGCCGACCACCTTCACCGTGGCGTACGCACCGAGTGCGACGAAGAGCACGAAGAGCAGGGCGACGACTGCGATCACTGCTTCCACGAACTCCTCCTCCGACCGGCCGCGACATGCCCGACCTCACGCCACGTCACGGCACGCCACATCACTCTTCAACGGTAAACGCAGCAGGCAGGCCCGGAGTTCCAGAAGAACCCCGAACCTGCCCGTAGGGGATCACCCCGAGCCGCAAGAACCTACGCGGGCCCTACACGAGAACCCAGGCCGGGACCTACGCCGGAACGATGTTCACCAGCTTCGGCGCCCGCACGATCACCTTCCGGATCCCGGCCCCGTCCAGCGCCGCCACGACCTTCTCGTCGGACAGCGCGACCTTCTCCAGCTCCTCCTCGGAGATGGCCGGCGGGACCTCCAGACGGGCCTTGACCTTGCCCTTGATCTGCACGACGCAGGTCACCGTCTCGTCGACCACGTACGCGGGGTCGGCGACCGGGAAGTCCTCGTGCACCACCGAGCCGGTCCGCCCCAGCTTGCGCCACAGTTCCTCGGCGATGTGCGGGGCCAGCGGCGCGACCATCAGCACCAGCGACTCGGCGACGGAGCGCGGAACCGCGCCGCCCGCCTTGGTCAGGTGGTTGTTCAGCTCGGTGACCTTGGCGATGGCGGTGTTGAACCGCATGCCCTCCAGGTCCCCGCGCACCCCGTCGATCGCCTTGTGCAGGGCACGCAGCGTGTCCTCGTCGGGCTCGGCGTCGACCACCGTCACGGCGCCGGTCGTCTCGTCCACGACGTTGCGCCACAGCCGCTGCAGCAGCCGGAACTGACCGACGACCGCGCGGGTGTCCCACGGGCGGGAGACGTCCAGGGGGCCCATCGCCATCTCGTACAGACGCAGCGTGTCGGCGCCGTACTCGGCGGCGATCTCGTCCGGAGTGACCGCGTTCTTCAGGGACTTGCCCATCTTGCCCAGCAGCCGGGAGACCTGCTCGCCCTGGTAGAAGTACGCGCCGTCGCGCTCCTCCACCTCGGCGGCCGGCACCGCGATGCCACGGCTGTCGCGGTAGACGTAGGCCTGGATCATGCCCTGGTTGAACAGCTTGTGGAACGGCTCCGCAGAGGACACATGCCCCAGGTCGAACAGCACCTTGGACCAGAAGCGGGCGTACAGCAGGTGCAGCACGGCGTGCTCGGCACCGCCGACGTACAGGTCGACACCACCGTGCGGCTGACCCTCGCGCGGGCCCATCCAGTACTGCTCGATCTCCGGGTCCACCAGCCGGGAGGAGTTGTGCGGGTCCAGGTAGCGCAGCTCGTACCAGCAGGAACCGGCCCAGTTGGGCATGGTGTTGGTCTCACGCCGGTAGGGGCGAGGACCGCGCCCGTCGCCCAGGTCCAGCGTGACGTTGACCCAGTCCTCGTTGCGCGACAGCGGCGTCTCGGGCTGGGTGTCGGCGTCGTCCGGGTCGAAGGTGCGCGGGCTGTAGTCCTCGACCTCGGGCAGCTCCAGCGGCAGCATCGACTCGGGCAGCGAGTGGGCGATGCCGTCCTCGTCGTAGACGATGGGGAAGGGCTCGCCCCAGTAGCGCTGGCGGCTGAACAGCCAGTCGCGCAGCCGGAAGTTGACGGTGCCCTCGCCGACGCCGGACCGCTCCAGCCACTCGGTGATGCGGGCCTTGGCCTCGACGACGCCCAGGCCGTCCAGGGAGATACCGTCACCGGTGGAGTTGATGATCTTCGCGTCGTAGGACGAGAAGGCGTTCTCCCAGGTGGAGGTGTCCGTGCCGCGGCCGTCCGTCGGCTCGACGATGCAGACGATAGGCAGCTCGAAGGCGCGCGCGAACTCGAAGTCGCGCTGGTCGCCGCAGGGTACGGCCATGATCGCGCCGGTGCCGTAGCCCATCAGGACGTAGTCGGCGATGAAGACGGGCACCTGCTCGCTGTTGGCCGGGTTGGTCGCGTACGAGCCGATGAAGACGCCGGTCTTGTCCTTGGCCTCGGCCTGGCGCTCGACGTCGGACTTGGAGGCGGCCTGCGCGCGGTAGGCGGCGACGGCCTCGGCCGGGGTCGCGTGACCGCCGGTCCACACGTCGTGGGTGCCCTCGGGCCAGGCGTCCGGGGTGAACTTGTCGACCAGCGGGTGCTCGGGCGCCAGCACCATGTAGCTCGCGCCGAACAGGGTGTCGGGCCGGGTGGTGAAGACGGTGATGCGCTCGCCGTCCACGGGGAAGTCGACGCGGGCGCCCTCGGAGCGGCCGATCCAGTTGCGCTGCTGCAGCTTGATGGCCTCGGGCCAGTCCAGCTCGTCCAGGTCGGTCAGCAGCCGGTCGGCGTAGGCGGTGATCCGCATGTTCCACTGGCGCAGCTTGGCCTTGAAGACCGGGAAGTTGCCGCGCTCGGAGCGACCCTCGGCGGTGACCTCCTCGTTGGCCAGCACGGTGCCCAGGCCGGGGCACCAGTTGACCGGCGCGTCGGAGGCGTAGGCCAGGCGGTACTCGCCCAGGACGTCGGCGCGCTCGCCGGCGGTCAGCGTGTCCCAGGAGCGGTCACCGGGGACGGCGCGCTCACCGGACTCGAACTGCGCGACCAGTTCGGCGATCGGGCGGGCCTTCCTCGCCTCGTCGTCGTACCAGGAGTTGAAGATCTGCAGGAAGATCCACTGGGTCCACTTGTAGTACTCCGGGTCGATCGTGGCGAACGACCGGCGCTTGTCGTGGCCCAGGCCCAGCCGGCGCAGCTGGACCTTCATGTTCTCGATGTTGGCCTCGGTGGAGACACGCGGGTGCGTGCCGGTCTGCACGGCGTACTGCTCGGCGGGCAGGCCGAAGGCGTCGAAGCCCAGGGTGTGCAGGACGTTGTGGCCGGTCATGCGCTGGAAGCGCGCGAAGACGTCGGTGGCGATGTAGCCCAGGGGGTGGCCGACGTGCAGGCCCGCACCGGAGGGGTACGGGAACATGTCCATGATGAACTTCTTGGGCTTGGCGACGACCGAGGGGTCGCCCGCCAGATCGCCCTTGGGGTTCGGCGCCGCGTACGTGCCCTCGGCGTCCCAGAAGTCCTGCCAGCGTGCCTCGATGTCGGCGGCCACGGCCGCCGTGTAGCGGTGCGGCGCGGCCACCTCGGCGGCAGCGGGGTTCGTCTCGCTCATGATCCTCAAAGCTCCATCGATCGTCTCTGCCAGCGGCTGCGGTTCTCCGGAAACGAAAAATCCCCTCGCACAGGAGGGGACGCCGCGCCGATGCCGACCATCCGATTCGCCCGGTGGTCGGGATTGATCAGCGCGGCTCGCTAAGCAGAAGGCGTACGGCACGCATGGCGTCAGGGTACCGCAGCGCCGTAGCGGGTCGCGACGGGCTTCCGGCGAGGCTGGTGACGGTGCTCACGCGGAGCTCACATATGAACAAACGCACCCCCCGCTCCGTACCTGAAAGTTGTGAAGACCTCGAAAAGCTGAACAACGTTCAATTGTTACCTGGCGTAACAGTCGCTAAGGGACATCGCACGTCCCACCCAGCCCGTAGATAACAACGCAATAACTCAAACGCCGTACCCCCCGGTATGGAGCCACTTAGAGTGCGGCAACGGGACCGCCTTCCCGAACCGCTCGGAGTTGCCCCCATGAACCCTCGTCGTAGTAACAGTTCGCTCCCCAGGACGGGCCGGTCGGCCTATGGGGTGGCGACCGCTGCTGTTCTGCTTCTCATACCCCTGGTCGTGCTGCTCGGCGGTACCTGGCTCCAGGAGTTCCTCAACTTCGGTGCCGGCGTCCTGTCGCTCGTCTGCCTGACCTGCTCGGTGATCTGGGGCCTGGTCGCCCAGGACCGGATGATCCTCAACACCCGCCAGCGGATCATCGCCCAGGGCATCCACCGGGTGACCGCCGTCGGCTCGATCGCCTTCCTCCTGGTGCACATCGGCGTCAAGCTGGCCCTGGACCACGCCACCCCGATCGCCGCGATCATCCCCTTCAGCCTGGTCTTCGCCGGCGGCAGCGAGATCCCGGGCAGCGCCTTCCTCATCGGCCTGGGCTCCCTGGCCGCCCTGCTCATGATCTTCGTGGGCATCACCGGCGCCCTGCGCAACCAGTTCGCCTCCCCGGCGCCGGTCGCCGCCCGCTGGCGCGCGATGCACATGCTGGCCTACCCGGCCTGGTGCTCGGCCCTGATCCACGGTCTGTTCGCCGGCCGCCCGGCGAAGACGTTCTTCATGGTCAGCTACGAACTCTGCGTCGTCGCCGTCGCCGCCGCCCTCGCCCTGCGCGCGGCCCCGCGCCCCGTCAAGCGCAAGGTCGCCGACCGGCTCGCCCAGATCATCGGCAACGACCCCGGCGCCCGCGACGACCTGGAGGAGAGCCGCGCCAGGGCGGCGTCCGGATCCTCCCTGCCGGGCTACGACAACCCGCGCCCGGCGCGCGGCTCACGCGAGGAGCGCCCCGGCCCGCTGCCCGGCATGCCCTCCCAGGCCCCCTCGGCCGCGGAGACCACGGGCGGTTTCGCCGCCGCCTACCGCGCCGTCAACCCGCGCGGCCAGCAACAACAGCCGTACGCCGACCAGACCTCCCGTATGGACATGCCCCTGGACATGCAGCCGACGGAGGCCATCCCGCGCGTCGACGGCGGCCCGGGCGGCACCGGCAGCTGGCCCATCCCCTCCCCGCCGCCCGTCGGCGAAGCACCCCCGTCCGCCTACGACCCGCTCAACGACACGGGCTACAACATCCCGGTCTACGACAATTCCGGCACCACGACCTACGGTTCGAACACCTCGGGCTACGGGGCCAACGCGGCCGGCTACGGGTCGAGTGATGTGTACGACACCGCTGAGACAAACGCCGTCTTCGGTACGTACAACCAGAACGACACGTACAACAACAGCGGTCCCGCCACTGAAACATTCCCCGGTACGTCCTACGACTTCGACGCACCGGGTTCGGGCGAACCTTGGAACACGCCTTCCGGAGGCTTTAAGTGAACGAGGCCCTGCCCGACGTACCCGAGGTCCGCGTGGTCGGTCTCCCTCAACTCACGTCGGGCTTCGACCTTGTCGAAAGACTGGATCTGCCCATGCACCTCAAGGTGCACGGGCCGCTCGAACCGCTGGGCGGCGAGCAACTCGCCAAGCTCGCCGAGAACATCAACCTGAAGGGCCGCGGCGGCGCGGGCTTCCCCTTCCACAAGAAGCTGCGCTCGGTCGCCGAGGCCGCGATCAAGCGCGGCGTACGGCCGGTCGTGGTCGTCAACGGCAGTGAGGACGAACCGGCCTGCCGCAAGGACACGGTGATGATCAACCGTGCCCCGCATCTCATCCTGGACGGCGCGCTCTTGTGCGCCGAGGCCCTGGGTGCCCGCACGCTCGTGGTGGGGGTCACCCGGGAGTCCACCCAGCGCTCCATGGAGGCCGCCCTCGCCGAGCGCGGCCTGAGCAACAGCCGCCGCTCCGCGCTACGCGCGTTCGTGCAGCGCAACCCGGTGCGCATGGTCACCGGCGCCGCCGCCTCCCTGATCCGCTCGATCGACGGCGGCCCGGCGATCCCGCCCGGCCGCAAGGTCAGCGCCTCGCAGAACGGCGTCGGCGGCGCACCCACGCTCCTCTCCAACGCCGAGACGTTCGCGCAACTCGCCATCGCCGCCCGCATCGGCCCGGAGCGCTACGGCAACACCGGTCTGTACGACGAGCCGGGCACCGTCATGCTCACGGTCTCCGGCGCGGTGGCGCGGCCCATGGTCATCGAGGTCCCGACCGGCGTGCCGCTGCGCTACGTCCTCCAGCTGGCCGGCGCCCCGCCGGTGCCGCAGGGCGTGCTGACCGGCGGCTACCACGGCAAGTGGATCGACGCGGCGACGGTCAACGAGGCGATCGTCTCCCGCAATTCGCTGGACGCGGTGGGCGGCGCGCTCGGCGCCGGCGCGATCCTGCCGATCACTCAGGAGACCTGCCCGCTGGGCGAGTCGCTGCGTGTCGCACAGTGGCTGGCCGAGGAGAGCGCGGGCCAGTGCGGCCCCTGCTACCTCGGTCTGCCGGCCGCCGCGCGCGGCATGGAGGACATCCTCAACGGCGGTGGCCCGGCCGCCCTGGAGGCGCTCAAGCAGGTCGCCAAGAACGTGAAGCGGCGCGGCGCGTGCTCGCACCCGGACGGCTCCGCGATGTTCCTGGAGTCGACCATCAAGGCGTTCACCGACGACCTCGCGGCCCATGTCCTCGGAAACGGCTGCGGACGGCCCGTGGAGGGCGTTCTGCCGCTCTTCGAGGGCGGCAGGGCCCCCACGGGCATCCCGGGCGGCGCGGAGGAGGAGGAGAACGGCCCCGCGCGCCAGAAGATCTACGTCGACTGGACGCTGTGCCGCGGCCACGGTCTGTGCGCCGACATCCTCCCGGAGGTCTTCCAACTCGGCGCCGACGGCTTCCCGACCGTCGCCCAGGCGATGGTCCCGCGCTACGCGGAGGCCAAGGCCCTGCGCGCGGTGCGCCGTTGCCCGGCCCTCGCCCTGCGCATCGAGGAGGACACCCGAGGTCAGGACACCTCCCGCAACAACCTGCCGGTCCTCTCCCAGGGCCGCGGACGGCGGGCCCTGGGCCGCTGAAACACGACGAAGGCGGATCATCCTGGTGGATGATCCGCCTTCGCGTCTGTGGAGCTAAGGAGAATTGAACTCCTGACCTCCTGCATGCCATGCAGGCGCTCTACCAACTGAGCTATAGCCCCTTGCCTGGTTTCCGCCGGTTTCCCTCGCGGCGACGCCAACATTACCGGGCGACCGGGTGCAGCACCAAATCGTTTACCCCGCAGGGCAGTACGACCCGAAATGTCGGAATCCGCCAGCCCCGATGATCATGCGGTCACGAAGGAATAGAACCGCTTGAGCGTGCAGTGTTCTTCAAGGAGACGGCCATAGATCGGCTCGCCCTCGAGTTCACGGTACGTCTCGATCGGGTCGCCTTTTATGATCAGCGCCCGCGCGCATTCCTCGCACCAGTACTGGTAGTCGGGGTTCACCGGTTCCATGTCACGGACGATCGGCGTCCCGCTGCCGCACCAGTCGCACTTTCGCCTGTGTGCACCCATCGATCAGCTCCAGCTGTGGCCGCAGGCCGTGCACACGTAGGAAACTCCGCCGTTGTCACCGAGAAGCTGGGCGACGTGGACGGAACCGCAGGAAGGGCAGCTGAGGCGGGTGATCGTATCCCGTGTCAATGCTGCTTCGAAGAGGTGACCGACCTCTTCGAGGATGCTCGCAGGCATCGCTACTCCCTCCCGTCGGGCCGCGCCCCCTCCGGCCGTTTGATTCTGCCACGGCCGGACCAATACGGTCAGCGACGCCTCAGTACCAGTCCGGACACGGCAGCCTCCGTGGCCGTACCCCTCGCATGAACACGCACCTCGAAGCGCCTCCTGAGAGGTATACGCCTGCGAGGCCCGAGTGACTCAAGCCGATCCCGGAGCAGTTCGGCGCGGATACCAGAAGATCCCGCCGATCGGATCGATCGGCGGGATCTTGTTGTCTCGCTGTGGAGCTAAGGAGAATTGAACTCCTGACCTCCTGCATGCCATGCAGGCGCTCTACCAACTGAGCTATAGCCCCTTGCGTTCCTCCCGCTCGGCGGGCGAACAAGAAGAACTTTAGCCTGCGACCTGCCAGAAAGTGAAATCCGGCCCGGTGTCAGTCGTCGTCGCCGAGCACCGGCTCCGGCAGGGTGCCGGCGTTGTGCTCCAGCAGGCGCCAGCCGCGCGCGCCCTCACCCAGGACCGACCAGCAGCAGTTGGAGAGGCCACCGAGGCTCTCCCAGTGCCGGGCCTGGAGGCCGAGGAGGCGCCCGATGGTCGTACGGATGGTGCCGCCGTGGCTGACCACCACGAGCGTGCCGTCCTCGGGGATCTTCTCGGCGTGCCGGAGCACCACGGGCGCGGCGCGGTCGGCGACCTCGGTCTCCAGTTCGCCGCCGCCGCGGCGGATCGGCTCGCCGCGCTTCCACGCGGCGTACTCCTCGCCGTAGCGGGCGATGATCTCCTCGTGCGTCAGGCCCTGCCAGGCGCCCGCGTAGGTCTCGCGCAGGGCCTCGTCGTAGGTCACCTCCAGGCCGGTGAGACCGGCCAGCTCCGCTGCCGTGGCGGCGGCGCGCTGGAGGTCGGAGGCGATGATCGCGTCGGGCTCGAGGTTCACGAGGAGTCGGGCGGCGCGGCGGGCCTGGGAGATGCCCGCCTCGGTGAGGGCGACGTCCGTGGTGCCCTGGAAGCGGCGCTCCACGTTCCACGAGGTCTGGCCGTGCCGCCACAGGATGACGCGGCGGCCGCGCTTGCCGGTGGGCACCTGGTCGGTGGTGCTCATCGCCACTCACCGCCGAGCTCGGCCGCCTCCTCGGCGGCCTGGTGCTCCGCGTGCTCGGCGGCCTTGCCGCGGGTCGCCTTGGCGTCCTCGGGCAGGTCGAGCTCGGGGCAGTCCTTCCACAGCCGCTCCAGGGCGTAGAAGACGCGCTCCTCGCTGTGCTGGACGTGGACGACGATGTCGACGTAGTCGAGCAGGACCCAGCGGGCCTCTCGGTCGCCCTCGCGGCGCACCGGCTTGGCGCCGAGCTCCTTGCTGAGCCGCTCCTCGATCTCGTCGACGATCGACTTGACCTGGCGGTCGTTGGGCGCGGAGGCCAGCAGGAAGGCGTCCGTGATCGACAGGACGTCGCTGACGTCGTAGGCGATGATGTCGTGCGCGAGCTTGTCGGCGGCCGCCTGGGCGGCGGTGTTGACGAGCTCGAGGGAACGGTCGGTAGCGGTCACTACAAGGCTTTCGGTCGGCGGACACTTGGCTTCATTCGACCTCAAGGGTCTCACGGACCAGTGACAGCACCCCACGTGATTATCGCTTCACGTGGGGTGGCCTGCGGTGATGTACGGAGCGGCGCTACGAGGAGGACGGTTCGTAGTCCTGGCCCAGGAGCACCGAGACATCGGCGTTCCCGGCCACGTCGCCCTTGCTGACCGCGTCGGCGGACAGGCCCAGGGTCTTGGCGACCTCGGTGGCGTTGTCCTTGTCGGCCGCGTCGGCGTAGACGACCTCGGAGGTGGCCTCGGTGGCCGTGTTGCCGCCCTCCAGGAAGGTGAAGCCGCCGTTCAGCAGGACCACGCGGGCCTTGCCGGTGTTGTCCTTCACGCCGCTGGCGTTGCGGACGGACACCCGGATCGCGGCGTCCTTGTCGGGGCTCTTGGCGGTGCCGCCGAGGACGTCCTTGACGACGCTCGCGCTGGCCTGCGCATTAAGTGTGCCGTCGCCCTGTACGGGCATCATCGCCGTCTTGTAGTCGCCGCCCTTGGCGAGGTCGGCGAGCCTGGCGAGGAAGGCGCCGAGGTCCTTGTCGGTCAGCGGCGGCTCGATGATCATGCCCAGGGTCTGCACGGTGGTGGTCGCGCCCTGGGTGTCCGAGGTCAGCTTGCGCAGCACGGCCTGCATGACCTGCCCGAACCGCTCCAGCTGGGCGTTCTGGGCCTCGCCGGAGCCCTGGTAGGTGGCGTAGGCGACGGCCGTCTTGCCGCTGAGGGTCTGTGCCTTGCCCTTGCGGACCAGGGGTGCGGCGCCCTTGGACTTGGCGCCCGGGTCGGGCACGTCGGCGTTGGTGTCGACCTCGATGTTGCCGATCAGGTCGACGAGGTTCTGCAGATACGGGGTGTCGAGCCGCCAGGTGCCCTGGATCTCGGTGCCGAGGGCGGTGTCGATGGCGTCGCGGGTGCCTGAGGAGCCGTCGTCGTCGACCGACTTGGCGAGCGTGGTCGTGCTGCCGTCGTCGCCGGCCAGCGCGAGGGAGTTGGGCAGCAGGACGGTGGTGCCCTGCTTGGTGGTGGTGTTGTCGACGAGCAGCGCCGTGGAGGTGCCGCCCTTCCCGGTGTTGTGCAGGTGGACGACGATCACGTCGCGCTTCTGGGCGCCCACGGGTGTCGCGGTGTCGGTCTTGTCGTCCGAGGAGCTGAGTCCGGGCAGCTTCCCGGCGTACCAGAGGTAGCCGACGCCGCCGGCCGCGACCATCGCCAGGACGACCACGAGGGCGATCACACGCGCGCGTGCCCGTCGCTTGGCCTCCTCGCGGCGCTCGGTGCGGTTCTCGGTGAACTTCAGCCAGTCGATGACGTCCTCGGAGTCCTGGTCGGGCTCCTCGACGAAGGCGAACTGCTCGGTGCGGTAGTCCCGGTCGCCGCGCCCCTGGGCGCCCTGGTCCTCGACCGGTCCGGCCTGGTGCGGGATGTACGCGGTCTGCTCGGCGGCACGCGGCTGCTGCCCGCTGGTGGCGGTACGGCCGTAGGGGTCGTACGACTGGGTCTGCTGCTGGTGCGTGCCGGTGCCGTACGGGTCGTAGCCCGACGGCTGGCGGGGCTGCTGGCCGGTGTCGCCGCCGCCGTAAGGGTCGTACGACTGGGTCTGCTGCTGCCCGGTGCCGGTCGCGTACGGGTCGTAGCCGTAGCCCTGCTGTCCGTAAGGGTCGTACTGCTGCTGGGGCGGCACCTGTCGGTACACCGGCCGCCCGTACTCGTCGTACCCGACCAGTTCGTACTGGTCGGCCCCGTGCCCTGCGTCCCCCGCGTCGTATCGGTCGTTCACCGGTAGCCCCTCTCGGCTCACTCGCCTCACTCGCCGCGGTACAGCTCACGTTTGTCGATGTAGCGCACGACTCCGTCGGGCACCAGATACCAGATGGGATCTCCCTTCGCGACTCTCGCGCGGCAATCGGTGGACGAGATGGCCAGCGCGGGAACCTCGACCAACGACACACCGCCCTCGGGGAGTCCGTCGTCGTCGAGGTGGTGTCCGGGCCGGGTGACGCCGATGAAGTGCGCCAGGGAGAACAGCTCCTCGGAGTCCCGCCAGGTCAGGATCTGGCCGAGGGCGTCGGCGCCGGTGATGAAGAACAGGTCCGTGTCGGGGTTGAGCGCGCGCAGATCGCGCAGGGTGTCCACGGTGTACGTGGGGCCGCCGCGGTCGATGTCGATGCGGCTGACGGAGAACTGCGGGTTCTCCGCGGTCGCGATGACCGTCATCAGATAGCGGTCCTCGGCCGGGGAGACATTCCGGTGGCTCTTCTGCCACGGCTGGCCGGTCGGCACGAAGACGACCTCGTCCAGATGGAACTGCGCGGCGACCTCACTGGCCGCGACGAGGTGGCCGTGGTGGATCGGGTCGAACGTTCCGCCCATGACGCCGAGGCGGCGCTTGCCGGGGTTCGTCGGGCCGTTTCCGGGGCCGGTAGGCATGTCCTGCTCTCCCATGCGTGCAGACCCTACCGGCCCCGCCTGAGAGCTCCGCCGACAGTTGTCCGGGCGGAGACAGGGGGCTGGCCGGGACTCAGCGGTCGCGGTTGAAGCGGGTGGTGATCCACAGCAGCAGCATGAGGATGACGAACGCGCCGCCGCCGGTGACCAGCGGGCTGATGCTGTCGTGGTTGCCGCCGTGCTCCTCGCCCTCGGCGGCGAGGGTGACCAACTGGGCAGCTGCGCTGTGGAAGCTCATCTTCGGCGTGACCTATCGGTGTGGGCGGGATAAAGATGTCGGCTCATCGTAAGCGGGCGCCATGACGAGGATCACGCCGACTCCCCCGCCCGGGCGCCTTCGACGACCGGCGGGCAACCTTCCCGGCGGTTCAGTCGTCCTTCTGCCTGTAGCCGCGCAACAGGAACCACGCGGTCAGCACACAGCCCACGACCATCACGATCAGTACGACCCGGAGCAGATTTCCCGCCCCCTGCTGCTCGGCTGCGGTCGCGGCCTCGGTGAGCCAGGCGGCCGCGGGGTTGTGCTCCATGACGCGGAACTCCTTCGCTGTAGTGCCCGTCCAAGGTAACTCCGCCTAGGCTGGGCTCTGCTTCGGGGGCGCAAAGGGCGGAACAAGGCTCCGCAAAGGGCCGAGAGAGACCCATCGAGACGCACATGGGGGAAGACATGTCCGACGGCCACGAGCACAACGGGCACGAGAACGTGCCGAGCAGGCAGCGCAGGCGTTTCCCGGGGATCTCCTCGCGTGCGTACGAACACCCGGCGGACCGTTCGGCCCTGGTGGCCCTGCGCAAGCTCAGCGGCTTCGACACGGTCTTCAAGGCGCTCAGCGGGCTGCTGCCCGAGCGCAGTCTGCGGCTGCTGTTCCTGTCGGACTCGGTCCGCGTCTCGGACCAGCAGTTCACCCACCTCAACGACATGCTGCGGGACGCCTGCTACATCCTGGACCTGGAGAAGGTCCCGCCGATGTACGTCAACCAGGACCCGGTGCCGAACGCCATGTGCATCGGCCTGGACGAGCCGATCATCGTCGTCACCACGGGCCTGGTCGAGCTGCTCGACGAGGAGGAGATGCGGGCGGTCGTCGGCCATGAGGTGGGCCATGCCCTCTCCGGCCACGCGGTGTACCGCACGATCCTGCTCTTCCTCACCAGCCTCGCCGTCCGGGTCGCCTGGATCCCGCTCGGCAATCTCGCGATCATGGCGATCGTCACGGCGCTGCGGGAGTGGTTCCGCAAGTCGGAGCTCTCCGCCGACCGGGCAGGTCTGCTGGTCGGCCAGGATCTCCAGGCCTCGATGCGCGGCCTGATGAAGCTCGCGGGCGGCCACCATCTGCACGAGATGAACGTGGACGCGTTCCTGAAGCAGGCCGAGGAGTACGAGGCGGGCGGCGACCTGCGCGACTCGGTCCTGAAGATCCTGAACGTCCTGCCCCGCTCCCACCCCTTCACCACGGTCCGCGCGGCCGAGCTGAAGAAGTGGGCGGAGTCCCGCGACTACCAGCGGATCATGGACGGTCACTACCCGCGCCGCACGGAGGACAAGGACACCTCGGTCACCGACTCCTTCCGTGAGTCGGCGTCCCACTACGCCACGCACGTGAAGTCCTCCAAGGACCCGCTGATGAAGCTGGTCACGGACATCGCTGGCGGCGCCGGCGACCTGGGCGGCCGGGTCCGCCGGGGCTTCGGCGGCTTCACGAGCGCGCCGCCGAAGGACGCGCCGAGGCGGGACGAGACGGACGGCACGGACCGTACGGACGGCACGGACCGTACGGACGGCACGGACCGTACGGACGGCAGGGACGACGCCGACGGGACCGAGAGCTGACGACCGGGCCGACGGCTCACACCTTCGGCTGGGACCCCGGCGCCAGCGACCCGCACAGCGCCGTGGCCCCACCCGTCGCATAGGGGTCGGTCCCCGCGGGGCCGCCCTCCTTCGCCGTCTGGCCCGCCAGCAGCGGATGCAGCCGGTTCGTGGAGTCGTCGGCGCAGGACAGCGGCCCGGCCTGGACGTAGGAGACGACCAGCTGGGCCTGGTGCAGGCGCAGGTCCTCGCGGTCGAAGCGGAAGTGCAGCTCACGCCGGACGGTGAAGAGCGAGGCCTCGCTCGCCTTCGCCCCGGCCTGCGCCGGCCGCAGCGCGTACACGAACGTATGGTCCGCCGTGACCTCGAGGGCGGAGGCGTCGGTCTCGGCGGCCTGGAGCGTGCCCTGCACCCGGATCTTGCGGTCGGCCAGCTCCGCCTGCGCGGCGTCGAAGCGAACCAGCCACCCGGTCGGCGCATGCCGTCCGTCCGCGGCCGGATGCCCGAAGCTCTGGTCGAACTGGTCGAGTTGGTCGGGGTCGAGCAGCACCCGCACCGGACGGACCTGGTCACCGGTGAGCACCTCGGGGTACAGCGAGGACCGCACGATGTAGTCCTTGGCGATGATGAGCGCGCTGGTGACCTGGCTGTCCGAGAAGTGCGCGGTACTGCGCGCGGCCGGCAGCGGTATGCCCTCGGCGCCGATCCGGTACTGCGCGGCGGGACTGTGCGCGTACAGGTAGTCGGTGTCGGCGATCCCGGGCACCTCGCCCTCCGGGGCGAGCGGGATGACGGTCATCCGCAGCGGCTCGGCGGGCGGCCCCGAACCGGCCTGGGTCTGGTAGGGGTGCCGTACACCCATGTAGATCGCCGTGCCGAAGGCGACGGCGATCAGCAGCACGAGGATCAGCGCCTGCCGGGACAGGCCGCGGCGCAGGGGGGCACGGCGGCGTACGGCGGGCGTGTGGTCGGTCATCCGCTCCTGGGCGGAGAACTCCTGAAGCTGGGCAGCACGGACGAACGACTCGTCGAAGACGACGGATCGGTACTCGTCCTCGCCACCTCCGGGGCCGCCCTCGGGTGTCCCCTCAGGTGGGTCTCCAGGCCCTCCCATATCTTCAGGGTAGGTCGCGGGGAGCCCGGGTAAACGCCCTGTTGCACGACAACTTCTGACAGGTTCTCACCAGAATCGTGCGGCGGCTCTCCGTAACGCTCAGGCCCTCGATCGACTCCGGTCAGGGGGTCCGCGGGGTGGCCGGAACGGCCGGCGGCGAGTACTCCGCGGAAGCGGACGGCGACGGTCCGCTGCCCTGCTCCAGGCCGGTGGACGCCGGTGGCACCACCTGGTCCCGGTTGTCCGAGGAGGCGCCGCGATAGACCGCCGCGAAGGCAAGCGCGACCATGCCGATGCCCATCACCAGGGCGAGCATCCAGGCCACGGGACGATGCCAGCGGACCTGCTTGCCGTACGTCCCCGGGGAGCCGTAGGGGCCTTCGAGGATGTCCGTGTCGTCCAGATCGTCCAGCTCGGGATCATGGCCGAAAGCGGGGCGGCCGTCGGGGCCGTACCCGTCGTCGTACCGCTCGCCGCGGCCGTGGGCCCGGCGGGCCTCCGCCTCGGAGGCCTCGGCTCTGGCCTGGGCGGCGGCAAGGAGGCGCTCGACGGCGGTCGGCTCATGCACCGCGGCCGCCTGTACGAAGGCCTCGTCGAAGACCACGGAGGCGAACTCTTCGTCCGACACCCCGCGGTCGTGGTCGTCGTCGGGCTCCCAGCCGTCAGGGAACGGCGTGCCCCCCACGTCCTCCGGCACGGGATCCAGAGTAGTCCTGGGGGGTCAATTTGGGCAGACGGTATGGAAATTCATCCGCCTTGTGAGACACCCCTCGTGCGTCACGGAGGCAGCCGGGGGCGCGTGTCGGACGCATATGCCCTGGCCGCGCGCCCCTACGCCGTCCGGCTCAGCGGCGTACGTGCCCGTCGCCGGTGACGATGTACTTGGTGCTGGTCAGCTCGGGCAGCCCCATCGGGCCGCGGGCGTGCAGCTTCTGGGTGGAGATGCCGATCTCCGCGCCGAAGCCGAACTGGCCGCCGTCGGTGAAGCGGGTGGAGGCGTTCACCGCGACCGTCGTGGAATCGACCAGTCGGGTGAACCGGCGGGCCGCCTGCTGCGAAGTGGTGACGATCGCCTCGGTGTGACCGGACGTCCACAGCCGGATGTGCTCGACGGCCTTGTCGAGGGAGTCCACGACCGCCGCCGCGATGTCGTACGACAGGTACTCCGTCTCCCAGTCGTCGGTCGTGGCCTCGACGACGGTCGCCTTGGAGTCCTTGGCGAACGCCATGACCCTCTCGTCGGCGTGCACGGTCACGCCCGCCTCCGCGAGGGCGTCCAGGGCCCGCGGCAGGAAGTCGGCTGCGATGTCCTGGTGGACCAGGAGGGTCTCGGCGGCATTGCAGACGCTGACCCGCTGGGCCTTGGAGTTGATCAGGATCTCGATGGCCATGTCGAGGTCGGCGCGGGCATCGACGTAGACATGGCAGTTGCCGGTGCCGGTCTCGATGACGGGGACGATCGACTCCGAGACGACGGTCTGGATCAGCGAGGCACCGCCGCGCGGGATCAGCACGTCGACCAGGCCGCGGGCCCGCATCAGCTCGCGCACGCTCTCCCGGCTCTCCCCGGGCACCAGCTGCACGGCGTCGGCGGGCAGCCCGGCCCCGCCCACGGCGTCCCGGATCACCCGCACGAGGGCGCTGTTCGACTCGTACGCCGAGGCCGAGCCGCGCAGCAGCACGGCGTTGCCGGACTTCAGGCACAGCGCCGCCGCGTCCACCGTCACATTCGGGCGGGCCTCGTAGATGATCCCCACGACACCCAGCGGGACCCGCACCTGGCGCAGGTCGATGCCGTTGGGGAGCGTGGACCCGCGCACGACCTCGCCGACCGGGTCGGGCAGCGCGACGACGTCCCGTACATCGGAGGCGATGGCGCGTACCCGCTCCGGCGTCAGCGTCAGCCGGTCGATGACGGACTCGCTGGTGCCGGCCTCGCGGGCCTTGGCGATGTCCTTGGCGTTGGCCTCGACGATCTCACTCGTACGGACCTCCAGGGCGTCCGCGATGGCGAGCAGCGCGTCGTCCTTGTCGGCCCGCGGGAGCGGGGCGAGGTCGGCGGCGGCGGCCTTGGCGCGGTAGGCGGCCCGGTTGACCGGGGACATGGAGTCGTACGGCGAAAGCGTGGTCATGAAAGAAGGGTAGTGCGCCCGCGAGGCCGGTCCATCGTTCGTTTCAAACCCCGAGACGAGCCCTCCACGACCGGTCAAAAGGGGTGGACACCGACCGGCGTCGCCGGTGGCGGTCCGTATCCCTCCGCGATGCGCTGGTGGTAGGTCTCGCGGTCGATGACCTCCAGGCCGACGATCTCCCAGGGCGGCAGTCCCGCGCTCTGGCGGTGCTCGCCCCACAGACGCAGGGCGACCGCGGCCGCGTCGTGCAGGTCGCGGGCCTCTTCCCAGTAGCGGATCTCGGCGTGGTCGTTGGCGTAGCGGCTGGTCAGCAGAAAGGGGTGGTCGTGGGCGAGCTGTTCGAGGGCGCGCCGCACCTCCTTCAGCGGGGCCTCCCGGCCGGAGACACTGAGGGTGACGTGCCACAGACGGGGCAGGTCCTCGGGCTGCTCGTA
Organism: Streptomyces lanatus; assembly: GCF_014655715.1. GTDB lineage: Bacteria > Actinomycetota > Actinomycetes > Streptomycetales > Streptomycetaceae > Streptomyces > Streptomyces lanatus. The sequence goes on from NZ_BNBM01000002.1 coordinate 448,309, forward strand.
CCGGTCTCCGGCCGCGACGCTCGTCAAGGCGCGCTCCTCACCGGCCGCACGGGACGCCGCCGCCCCAGGGCGCACTCGTCTCACGGCGGCCTCCTTCACGCAAGGGTCGAGCAGTGTGGAATCTGTCCCTGAGACAAAGTTGAGCAGGCCGCAAGGGCTCGCGGGGCGGTTTTGCGGAACGTCCACCTCAGGGCGACGTTTGAAGCGGGGCGTTCCCCCTGTTTTCGGCTGCCGCCGCCCTCTCAGGGCTCCAGGACCACCAGATCGTCCCGATGCACGACCTCCCGCTCGTACTCCGCCCCCAGCTCCCGCGCCAGCTCCCGCGTCGACCGGCCGAGCAGCTGCGGGATCTCCTTCGCGTCGAAGTTGACGAGCCCGCGGGCGACCGCGTGCCCGGTGCTGTCGCGCAGTTCGACCGGGTCGCCCGCGCTGAACTCGCCCTCGACGGCCGCGATCCCGGCCGGGAGCAGGGACTTGCGGCGCTCCACGACCGCCTTCACCGCACCGTCGTCGAGGGTGAGCGAGCCCTGGGGCGTGGAGGCGTGCTGGAGCCACAGCAGCCGGTCGGCGGAGCGTTTGCCGGTGGCGTGGAACCAGGTGCCGGTGTCGCCGCCGGACAGGGCCTCGGCGGCGTGGATCGCGCTGGTCAGCACGACCGGGATACCGGCGGCGGCCGCGATCCGGGCCGCCTCGACCTTGGTGACCATGCCGCCGGTGCCGACGCCCGCCTTGCCCGCGCTGCCGATCTCGACATGGGCCAGGTCCTGCGGCCCCCGCACCTCCGCTATCCGCGAGGTCCCCGGCCTGCTGGGGTCGCCGTCGTACACGCCGTCCACGTCGGACAGCAGGACCAGCAGATCCGCCCGTACGAGATGGGCGACCAGCGCGGCGAGGCGGTCGTTGTCGCCGAAGCGGATCTCGTCCGTGGCGACCGTGTCGTTCTCGTTGACGATCGGGAACGCGCCCATCGCGAGCAGCTTGTCGAGGGTGCGCGAGGCATTGCGGTGGTGGGCCCGGCGGCTCATGTCGTCGCTGGTCAGCAGGACCTGGCCGACGCGGACGCCGTGACGCGCGAAGGAGGCGGTGTAGCGGGCGACCAGGAGGCCCTGGCCGACGCTGGCGGCGGCCTGCTGGCGGGCCAGGTCCTTGGGGCGGCGGCGCAGTCCCAGCGGGGCGAGCCCGGCCGCGATGGCGCCGGAGGAGACCAGGACGATCTCCCGCTCCCCGCCGCTGCGGCCCTTGGAGAGGACGTCCACCAGCGCGTCGACGCGGTCGGCGTCCAGGCCGCCGGACGCGGTGGTCAGTGACGAGGAGCCCACCTTGACGACGACTCTGCGAGCCTCGCGCACACCCTGCCTTGCCCCTGTCACCTGTGCTCTTTCCCCTCGCGCAAATGCCGGTTGCCTCGGCTCGAAATCTACGCGAACCGGATGGCGCGGCGCGCACCGGTCCAGCCCCCGGACAGCCGTCGAGTGACCGTTCGGACGGTCAGGACACGTGCGTGTCGTCTGCAGGCCGCCGCGCGTTAACCCGGCGCACGACGTCCCGCGCCGACCTTGGAGTGACCGCAGTTGCCCACACCCCTGTCCCGCATCCCGGCCAGAGCCCTGGTCGCGGCTCTCCTGGCCGCAGCCTTCTGCGCCCAGGCCGTGGCCGCGCTGCGCCCGCACGTCCCGCTGCTGCTCGCCTCGACGGTCGTGTCCCTGGCCGTCGAGGGCGTGCTGTACCGCTGGCACCGCGGCATGCTGTCGATGTTCGCCAAGTCGCACGCGGACATCACCGTGCGGCATGTGCTGCGGGATCTGTTGCTGGTCGTCGCCCTGCTGCGGCTCGGCGAGCAGCACCGGGAGACGCTGTACACACCGCTCATCGCAGGTCTGCTCGCCTTCTACGCGCTGCACTGCGCGATCCAGGCGGTCTCGGTGCTGGTCCGCCGCACCCGCACCCTGCCGGTGGTCACCCGCAACATCGACGCCTCCGCGCTGCGCCTGTCCCCCGCCCCACCGGTCCTGCTGCGCCGCCCCGGCCACCGGCTGCTGATCTTCGGCCTCCCGGCCACCACGGGCCTGCTGGCCACGGCGGCCACCGACGACCGGCGCTGCGCCGCGCTCGGCATCGCGCTGTCCCTGGGGCTGGCCCTGCTGGGCCTGTACGACCTTCTCGTACGGCTGCTGCCGTCCCGGCGCCCGGCGGGCGAGCGGGAGGCGCTCCAGTGGCTGGACGCCTGGCTGGCGGAGTACCGGCCGACGGTCGGCCTGTACTTCTCCGGCGGCGCCTCCTCGGCGTACCAGGCGAACATGTGGCTGGAGCCCCTCGCCCAGCTGGAGGGCCGTCCGCTGATCGTGCTGCGGGAGCGGTTCATGGTGCAGAAGATCGCCCCGACCGACGTCCCGATCCTGTGCCTGCCGAAGGTGTCGACGCTGATGCGCCTGGAGGACTCCTCGCTCGAAGTCCTCATCCACCCCTCGAACTCCGGCAAGACCTCCCAGGTCCTGCGCATCCCCACGCTGAAGCACACCTTCGTCAACCACGGGGAGAGCGACAAGCTGTCGTCCTGCAACCCGTACGCGAAGGCCTACGACGAGGTGTGGGTGGCCGGTCCGGCGGCGCGGGAGCGGTATGCGCAGGCCGAGGTCGGCGTCGAGGACAAGGACGTGGTGGAGATCGGCCGCCCGCAGCTGGACGCCGTACGGCCGTACGAGGGGGCGCCGACGGGTGCCCGTACGACCGTGCTGTACGCGCCGACCTGGGAGGGCTGGGACGGCAACCCGGGCAACACCTCGGTGATCGAGGCCGGCGAGAACCTCGTACGGGCGCTGCTCGCGGACCCGGGCGTACGGCTGCTGTACAAGCCGCATCCGCTGACGGGCTCCGTGGACGCGCGGGCCGGGGCGGCCGATCTGCGGATCCGTGAACTGATCGGGGCGGCGAACCGGAAGCGGGCGGGTGACAGCAATGGTGAACTGGCGCTGCGCACCCTGGAGTTGGACCGGCTCACCACGACCGCCCTGCGGGCCGGCGCCGATCAGGTGGAGCGGATGCTGTTCCAGGCGGCGCCGGAGCCGGGGCGGGCGGACGCGGTGGCGGCGGCCACGGCGGCCTGGGAGGAGGCCTACTGGGCCTCGCTGCCCGAGGACGAGCACCAGGTCGTCACCACACCCCGGCCCACGCTGTACGCCTGCTTCAACCAGGCGGACCTGCTGATCAGCGATGTGTCGAGCGTGATCAGCGACTTCCTGGCGAGCGGGAAGCCGTACGCCGTGGCGAACACCAGTGGCCTCGCGGAGGACGTGTTCCGCAAGGCCTTCCCTACCGTGCGCGCGGCGACCGTGCTGGCGCCGGACGCGGCCGGGGTGCCGGACCTGCTGCGGACGGTGCGGCACCCCGAGAAGGACGAACTGGCCGATGCTCGGGCCGAGTTGAAGCGACACCTGCTGGGGCCGGACGAGCCGGTGTCACAGGTGCGCTTCAACGACGCCGTGCAAGCACTGTGCAAGACGGCCCGGGAGCACCGCACACGAATGGCGGAGCGGCTGGCTGCGGAGGCCGCAACGGAGATCCCGGACCAGCGGCGGTCCGCTACGCCGCCGCAGCCCGCCCACCCGGCGTAGGCCCGCCCGACGACGGCCTCGCGCCGCCGCCCGCGGACCTCAGCACCCGGCGCGCCTTGCGCACCGCGCGGCGCAGGAACGAGTCGGTGCCGCCCTCCCGGTAGCCGGGGTAGGCGCGGGCCTGGCGCGGATCGGCGAGGTAGACCGAGTCGGGGACACCGGCCGCGCGGTCCCGGAAGTGCGGGTAGGCGAGGTAGAGCCGGCGGCCCTTCTTCTCCAGGAGGGCCGCCGGCTGCTTCTTGGCCCGGACGAACTCCACGACCGGCAGCAGGAGATCGGCGCGCTGCGCGGCGACCAGGTGCAGCCGCAGTCGCTCGTCCACCTTGAGGCGGCGGGCGATGTCCGGGGTCCAGAAGGTGTCCATGAGGGGCTTGGCCAGTTCGAGCTTGTGCTGCCTGACCTTCTCGCTGTCCTTGGCGTACTGGGGCCCGAACTGCGGCAGCAGGGTGATGAGAAACGGGCGGACCATGAGCAGGTCGCGGCGGTCGCCGGCGGGCAGGTGCTCGGCTATCAGGTTCATCAGGGCGCGCGCGGAGTCGAAGCGCAGGGTGTAGCCGCCGCTCTTCGTCACATGCTTGCCGTCGTCGCGGCCCACCAGGTAGTAGCAGGTGTAGTCGGCGACCACGGAGACGCCGTCGGCCCGCAGATAGGCCTCCATCGTGAACAGCGCGTCCTCGCCGGTCCACAGGGATTCGTCGAAGCGCATGTTGTGCCGGGTCAGCAGGTCCCGGCGGAACAGCTTCTGCGCGCTCAGCGTGAACTTGATGTTGGAGGAGAAGACGTCGGTACGGTCCAGCGTCTTGCCCCACATCGACTTGGGCGCCGTGCGGTTGACGCCCTCGACGCGGCCGAGCACCACGTCCGTGCCGTTCTTGTCGCCCATCGCGACCATGCGCTCAAGGGCCTCGGGGCCCAGCCGGTCGTCGGCGTCCAGGAAGAAGACGTAGCGCCCGGTCGCCTTGCCGAGACCGACGTTGCGCGGTCCGCTCGGGCCGCCGGAGTTCTCCTGCCGGATCACGGTGACCCGCATCGGCACGCGGGCCGCGAAGTCCTCCAGGCACTGCCCCGTGCCGTCGGTCGAACCGTCGTCCACCGCGATGACCTCGATCCGCTCCGGGTCGATGGTCTGTGCCTCGACCGACGCCAGGCACTCGACCAGGTAAGGCATCGCTTCGTACGCCCCGATGATCACAGTCACATCAGGCTGCGCAACGGTCACGTTTCCCCCTCATCAATGGGATATTTCCCCCGTATCAGCTCATTCGCTAACTGGTAGACGGTTGAGCATGCCAACCGGTTGCCTTAGCCATGTCATTTAGTGATCCAGATCACATAGGGAACTGACATGGACTCACGCTAATCGGGAACCGTAAGGGGCCCGCAAGAAGGCATGAGAACCACAAGAACTCATGAAAAACGGCGCGGCCCCCGAGGAATGCTCCTCGGGGGCCGCGCCGTTGGCGGGTGTCTCAGGCCGTCAGATCGTCCCGCGCCACCGTCACCGACGCCTCGGGCACGGCCGCCGCCGCCCGTGACTCCTGGCCGACATTGCGCGTCTCGGCCTTGATCGCGAGGTTCCCCACGGCGGTGTTGAACTGGACGATGGACGTCGGCTCGTCCGGGCCCAGCAGATACCGCTTGAGGTCGCCCCGGTCCTCGGCCAGCGGGTCCGCCGCCGGGTCCCGTACGGCGTCCAGCAGCCCGCCCAGTTCGGCCGCGCTGTTGGACAGGATCGTCGCGGCGCGCACCGCGGTGTTCTGCCGCTTGAACTCCTCCACGCCCAGCTCGGCCGAGTCGGTGACCGCGTACGGCTTGCCGCTGGCGATGAAGTCGGAGACCACGCTGGAGATGTCGGAGACCATCGCGTCGGAGACGTTGAAGCAGTCGTACAGCCGCGGCTCGGCGCCGGTGATGACGCGGTGCTCATGGCCGCCGAAGGAGTTCCAGTACGCGGTGTTCCACGCGGCGCGCAGCCGGGCGACCTCCTCGTGCCTGGCGATGTCGACCAGGCCGTCGCGGGTGGCCTCGGCCTCGTCGCCCTTGGCGTTGCCTTTGCCCTTGCCGGACAGCTCGGCCAGGCGCGCCTCGATACGGGTCAGCTCGGCCTTGGCGGCGGCCTGCGCGGCGGCGTCGGCGGTGAAGCGGGCGTCGGTGGCGCGCTCGGCGGCGGCCTTCTCGACCAGCGCGGTGATCCGGCGGTGCGCGGCGCCGGCCTCCTTGCTGACGGTGCCGGTGAAGGGGTGCGGCTTGTACAGGACGCGGACCGGCGGGTCGGCCTTCACCAGCTTCTTGATGATGTTCTCGCCGGCCAGCACGATCGAGGTGTTGCCCGGATTGCCGTCCCAGCCCTCCCAGGTGGGCGCGTACAGCACGGTCGGGATACGGCCGTCCGGCACCCCGCTCCAGCCCTGGATCGGCGCCAGCTGCGGGCGGCCGACCTCGACGATGTCGTCGTCGCGGACGCCGACGTCGGCTATGGCGTAGCGGTCGCGGCCCGCGCGGCCCGCGGTCCACACCTCGTCGTAGACCTTGCTGTACGGGTTGACGCTGGCCAGCTTGTCGCTGTCGCCGTGGCCGATGAAGACGTGCTTCATGGTGGGGACGCGCAGCAGGTGGATGTTCTTGCCGACGTTCGCGGCGTACAGGGCGACGCGCACGTTGGTCAGGTCCAGGTTCATCAGGTGGACGCCGCCGGGCACGCAGATCACGGGGACCGTGGTGGGCGCGAGGTTGTTCAGGATGACCCGCTCACGCAGGATGACAAGCGGCCTGGAGTCGAGCTGCTCCATGGTCTCCAGCCACATGTTGACCTGGTAGGCGGAGTCCTTGGAGCCGGAGAAGTACAGCACCGTCTCGGGCCGGTACTCGGCCAGCCAGGCGTCGACGGCGGCCAGGACCTTGTCGGCGTTCGGCGGGATCTTCGCGCCGCGCACATACGGCACCAGCGCCAGCACGTACAGCAGGCCCAGGCCCACGGTGACGCCGATGCCGATGAACCCGGCCACGGCCGACTCCAGGGACGCCGAGACGAGGATGCCTGCGACAGCCGCGAGATCGAGGTGCAGCATCTTCTCGGCGGAGCGGTGCAGCAGCACGCGCGGCGGGGCGTCCGGGATGCGGATGCGCGAGGCCAGGTCGATGTTGCGGGTGGCGACCGGCATACGGCGGCGGTTGCGGATCAGGGTGACCAGCGCGCCGTGCGGGGCCTGGAGGCCGTAGAAGGCGATGAAGCAGGCGATCGCGCCGTAGTAGATCAGGTCGTCCGCGAGGCCGAGGCGGGCCAGCAGCAGGATCAGCAGCAGCTGCCGGATCAGGAAGCGGATCGACAGACCGGCCCGGACCTTGCTCAGGCGGTTGACCAGATAGCTGCCCTTGCGGTGCAGATAGTGGTCCGCCAGGTACGTCACGGCGGCCGCGGCGGCGAAGGCGGGGATGCTCGGGACGAGCGCGGCCAGCATGAGTGCCGGGAAGCCCAGCATCATGAGGGCCGCCGCGGCCAGCTCGGCCGCGCTGCCCACCCGGGCGACGCGAATAGCAGTGGATATCACGTAGAACCTGCTCAGGAGAGGGGCCGGTCTGATGGAGGGGGGAAGGACTCAGGCCCCTGTGAATTCTCCGTGAACGAAGAAACGCAGAGGCCTGAATTCCATAAGGCTATTAAATCTTGATTATGCCATGCCGTCCTGCCGGTCGAGGACACTGGCCAGCGCCTGCTCGAAGCCGGAGGCCTGACCGGCGGCCGCGGTCGGGTCCTGCTGGCGGACGTCGATGACATGGCCGGTCAGCTCGGAGAGCAGCACGTCCAGGGAGGTCCGGGCGACGGCCTCGGAGGAGAGCAGGCTGCCCGCGGGCTCCTGGCCGAAGGCCTTGGTGCGCATCGGGGTTGCGGTGCGCTCCGGGTTGATGCAGTTCACCCGGATGCCGTCACCGGCCCACTCGTCGGACAGGGCCTGGGTGAGGTTCACCATGGCGGCCTTGGTCGAGGAGTAGAGGCTGTACTCGGCGCGACCGCGGGTGTAGCTGCTGGAGGTGTAGAGCAGCAGCTGGCCCTTGGTCTCGGAGAGGTACTTGTACGAGGAGCGCGCGATCTGCACCGGGGCCAGGTAGTTGACCTTCAGCGCCTCCTCGATGGTGGCGTTGTCGGTCTCGGCGAGCTTGCCGATGCGCAGCACACCGGCGGTGTTGACGACGTAGTCGATCCGGCCGGTCTCGGCGTACGCCTTGGACAGCGCGTCGTCGACCTCCTCCGGGTTCTCCACGTGGGTGCCGGTGGTGGAGCGGCCCAGCGCGTACACCTTGGAGCCGTAGGACTCGGCCAGTTCGGCGATGTCCTTGCCGATGCCGTAGCTGCCGCCGAAGACGACGACGGTCTTGCCGGTCAGCAGCTCGCGGTAGGTCTCCTCGGAGACCTGCTCGGGCGTGGCGGTGGACGCCAGCTGGAAGAGCTTGTCGGCGATGAAGACGTCGACCGGCTGGGTGACCTTCATGTTGTACTCGTCGCCCGCGACGACGTGGATCGGCACGTCAGGCAGGTACTTGAGCACGACCGAGCAGTCGTCCGTGGCCTGGAAGTTGGGGTCACCGGCGGCGACCTCGTAGGCCCGCTTGATGGTGGACAGCTTGAACGCCTGCGGCGTCTGGCCGCGGCGCAGCCGGGAGCGGTCCGGGATCTCGGTGATGAACTCGCCGTCCTCGCCGTGCGTGCGCGTGACGATGATGGTGTCCGCGGACGGGATGGCGACGTCGACGGCCTGGAAGCGCTCCAGGGCCACGACACAGTCGTCGATCACACGCTGTGACAGCAGCGGGCGTACGGCGTCGTGGAAGAGGACGTTCAGGTCCTCGCCCTCGGCGAGGCCCTCACCGAGGGCCGCGATGGCGCGCTCGGTGGTCTCGTTTCGCGTCGAGCCGCCTTCGATGATCTTCTTGACCTTCGTGAACCCGGCCTTGGCCACGATCTTCTCGATGTCCGGCACATAACCGGGCGCCATCAGCACGATGATGTCGTCGATCGAGTCGGCCTTCTCGAAGGTGGTCAGCGTGTGCTCGATGACGGCCTTGCCGGCGATCTTCAGCAGCTGCTTGGGGATCGACAGACCCACCCGCTGACCGGTGCCACCGGCCAGGATCACTGCGGTGGTACGGGGCTTGGCTATGTGCTGGGACACAGGTGACCTACCTTGTGGCGACTGGGAACCTGGAAATGGTCCCACTTGCGGTTACCGCAGTGCAAGGTGAGCGTCCCCGGCTGCATATGTGCGCGCAACCTGTCATTCACCTTGTACGCATGGTCGATGGCGAGAGCCTCTCCGGAGACTCCGGGTCATAGCTGTGAGTAACCGCACAGGCTCAGCGGAGCCGCAGTCGCTTGAGGCAGCGGTGCCCGAGCACCCGCACCAGCTCGCCCGACGGCGTCTGGTGGACCGAGCGCGTCCTGGCGGGCACGGCGGCGGCCGCGAGGGCTCCGTAGAGCGCCTGGGCGGCGACCTCGGGGGCGATGCGCGGCTCGGCGACGGCGCCCGTCCCCGCCTCGTCCTCGGCGGACAGCAGCTGCATGTCGCCGAGGACTCGCACGCCCGTGCCCCCGATACGCTCCGCGATCTCCTCCCCGATTCCGGCGGCGGCCTCGACGGCCCATCGCGGGGTGCGGATCTTCACGTCGCCGGGACCGGGGACGCACGAGTTCTTCATATGCATCACGGCGCCGTTTCGGACGAGCTGTGAATACAGCTCCTCGGGCAGTTCATTGGCTCGGAATTCCTTATTAAGATTCCGCAGCATTTCGGTCTCGGCGAGGGTGAGCGAGCGATTCGCCGCGTCCGGAACGGGACGCAACAGACCTTCCGGAAGCCCGAGCAGCGCCTCGAAGGTGCGCATCAGCCCCTCCCGGTCCCGGTCGTCCACCACGACCACGGTGACCCGCCCGGCACCGGCCACCCGCACCCAGCGCTCCACGAGCCGATCGTGCCGGTGCCGCCGCCAGAAGCTGGGGTTGGGCTGCTCGTACGGCGCCTTTTTGAGCATGTGGGTGAGCCAGTCCTCGTAGCCCATGCGCAGGCCGTTCTGCACGTACTGCTGCCACTGCGAGGGCATGATCCGCACGAGCGGGCGCAGGGTGACCAGGACATGCACCCGGTCGCCGCCGAGTTGCTCCACGATCCGCGCGATGGCCGTGTCGTCGGGGGCGTCGGCGAAGAACTCGCTGCTCAGCACCGAGGTGCGCCGGCCCGTGGCGCGCACCTGCTCAAGCAGGCGCTCCCAGTGCCGCTCGGTGGGCGCGGTGTCGCCGATCATGCCGGTGCGGGCACAGGCGGCGAGGACCGCCTCCATGGGGTGCCGGGTGGTGGCCGGCCACTCGACGCCATGCCGGCTCATCTCGTCCTTCGCCGCGAACAGCGCGCCCTGGATCGAGGTGGTGCCCGTTTTGTGCGGACCGATGTGCAGCAGCCGGGTCCCGGTCGGCAGCGGGGCGATCACATCACCGTCGACCGGGAGTTCATCTCTCGTACAGTCCGTCTCCATGGTCAGAGGACGGTAAGAGAGGTTCCTGAGACCGCGCTGAGAGTGGCCTGGGACACGGATGAGTCCCAGGCCCCCCACCAGTTGTTACGACCGTCTAGACGACCTCGACGCCCGGCCGCCCCGCCTCCACCCGCAGCGACGCCAGCGTGCTCGGCGTCGACGTCTGCTGCCGGACCGTGTCCACGACCCGCACCTGCGCGTCGATCCCGTCGCGCCGGACGTCGAAGAGGTGGTAGCCGCGATGGGCGTCGAGCAGCTTCCAGTGCGGGTTGTCCGGCACGCGGGGGTCCCACTCCTTGTGGAACGCGGCCTGGTCCTGGTCACCGTTGCTGGAGATGGACGTACCGACGAACTCGGCGCCCACGACGGCGGAGTCCGGATCGGCGTAGTCCTCCTTCAGATCGCTGATCATCGTGAGGTGGCGGTCGCCGGTGAACACGACCGGGTTGCGGACGTGCTTCAGCTCCTCCATCAGGGCGTTGCGCTCGGCCTGGTAGCCGTCCCAGGCGTCGTAGAACCAGAGCTTGCCCGGGCCGACCTGAAGGTCGGTCTCGGCCATCATGATCTGCGAGCCGATCATGTTCCAACGGGCCGGAGAGTGCCGCAGCCCGTCGATCAGCCAGTCCCGCTGCTCGGCGCCGAGCATGGTGAGCGAGGGGTCCTGGGCGCCTTCCTGGCTCTTGGCCTGGTCGCTGCGGTATTGCCGGGTGTCGAGGACGCTGAGCCGGGCAAGGCGGCCGAACTCCAGGCGGCGGTACATCTGGATGTGCGGGCCGTTCGGGATGGCGCTCGCCCGGACCGGCATGTGCTCGTAGTACGCCTGGTAGCCGGCGGTCAGCCGGGCCACGAAGGCGTCGTGCGACTGCTTGTCCGGGTCCTGCGGGATCTCGCCGGCGAAGTCGTTGTCGATCTCGTGGTCGTCGAAGGTCACCACGAAGGGCGCGTTGGCGTGCATCGCCGCGAGGTCCGGGTCGGTGCGGTACTGGGCGTACCGGTTGCGGTACTGCGTCAGGCTGAACGGCTCACCCGTGCCCTCGTGCCGGCGCACGCCCGTCGACGCCGGCGTCGACTCGTAGATGTAGTCGCCGACGAACAGGACGAAGTCGGGGTCCTGGTCCAGCATGTCGGCGTACGGCGTGAAGTAGCCGTGCTGCCAGTTCTGGCAGGAGGCCAGCGCCATACGCAGCCGCCCGCCGGAGCTGTGCGGATGCGGCGCGGTACGGGTGCGCCCGATGGGCGAGATCTGGCCGCTGGTGCGGAAGCGGTACCAGTACTCACGCCCCGGACGCAGCCGCCGTACGTCGACGTGCACGCTGTGCCCCAGCTCGGGGCGGGCCTGGGCGACACCGCGGCGCACCGGTTTGCGGAACCGTTCGTCCTCGGCGATCTCCCACTCGACGGACACGACACGGTCGGGCATGCCGCCGCCGTTCAGCGGATCCGGCGCGAGCCGGGTCCACAGCACGATGCCGTCGGGCAGCGGGTCTCCGGAGGCGACGCCGAGGCTGAACACACCGTCCGGCAGCGGGGTTTCGGCGGCACGTGCGGCGGTCGGCAGCCACAGCTGGGCGGAGGCCGCGGCGCCGAGCACAGCGGCTCCGGCGGTCAGAAAGCGACGTCGGTCGGGGGACACGGACCCGGTCTCGTGGGTCATCGGCGAACTCCCTTGCCTCGCTGGCCTCTTGCGGACACTTGGGATGCTCATGCTTCAGGGCGGACCGCCCGTTGAACGGCATACTTCGCGTGCATGACAAACAGGGAGACAACAGAAGACCCGTTGCAGAAGGACGAGAACGTGCCCTTACCGCAACGGGTCTGTCGATGAATCAGTGGTTGAATCCGGAGCCCAGCTTCGCGTTCGCGGCGACCGTGCCGAGGGTCCCGGCGCCGAAGGTGAACGATCCGGTCGGGGTGATCCCGGCCGAGGTGGACTTGAACACCCACACCGAGCCGGCGTTGGCGTTCTCGCCGGGTGCGCCTACGGCGAGTTCGGCGCGGCCGTCGCCGTTGGCGTCGAGGAGGTGGGTGGCGCGGCCGAAGGCATCGTCGGTCTCGGCCGCACCGGGGACCCCGACAGTGGCCTGATTGACCCCACTGGCCCCATTGAGCCCGCTCGCCCCACCCCGCAGTACGACGGTCCCGCCGGCGTTGCTCAGCCCGTCGAAATCCTCGCCGGGGACGCCGGTCGAGACATCGGCGTACCCGTCGCCGTCGACGTCGGCGACCGCGATGTCCGAGCCGAAGCCGTCCCCGCGCTCGGCGGCGCCCGGGACTCCGGCGCTGTCCTGATTGACGTAGGTGACCTTGGTGCCGAGGGGCCCGTTGGCGGAGCCGGGTATGAGGGCGACCCGCCCACCCGTCGGGATCGGAGTGTCAAGGTCACTGTCGTACCCGTCCACGGACCGCCCCACGACGATGTCCGCGTACCCGTCCCGGTTCACATCACCGACCCCGACGGATTCACCGCCCTGAACTCTCAGATCCCGCCCATCGCGTACGACGGTCCCCTCGGCGAGTCCGTCCGCCGTGCCGCGCCAGTAGGTGACGCGGCGGGCGTCGTACTCGTCGCCGTCGTTCATGGTTCCGACGACGTCATCGATGCCGTCACCGTTGACGTCGCCGGTGGTGAGGTCCAGGAACCGGGGGTCGGACTCGTCCAGGACGATCTGCTCGCCACCGCTCGCGGCCCCGTCCCGCCCGAACGGCCCCTTGACGACCCGCAGTTTGACGAGGCTCTCGACCATGACGAGGTCAGCCGCGCCGTCCCCGTTCACATCGCCGACGGTCAACTGCCCACGGGCGCTGAGCCGGTCGTACGTCTCATGCCCGTACGCCAGCGGAGCCCCGCCGGACAGCCCGTCCGGCCCGCCCCAGACGACCTGGACGAGCCCGGTCTCGGCACCACCCTCCACCGAGTCCTCGCCGGTGACACCGACGATCAGGTCGTCGTAGCCGTCCCGGTCGAGGTCGGCGCTGTCGACGGCGCTGCCGAAGAAATCGCCGGTCTCGGCGGAGTCGGTGACGCCGGGGGTGTTCTGGCTGAGGACCTGCTTGGAGGAGGTGTCGAGACCATTGGCCGACCCGTACACGACGGCGACATACCCGGCCTGCTTCTTGCCGTCGACGGTCGCCTCGGGGGCGGCGACGGCGAGGTCGGAGTAGCCGTCGCCGTTGAAGTCGTCGTGCAGCTGCTCGGCTCTCGGGGCGGCGGTCGCGGGGACGGCGAGGGCGCCGGCCAGGAGCGCGATGCCGGTGGCGAGGGCGAGACGGGTGCGTCGGGAGTGGGGGGTGTGGGGGGTGTGGGGGGCCTGGTGATCCACGTCGACTCCGGGAGTCTTGGGGGCAGTTGGCGCACGCGGAGAGATCGGAGATCTTGATCCGCGTTGCCCTGTACGACTCACCGGGTGGGGTGGGGGTTGCCCTTGAAGGCGGCCCCAATTCACCGGGCGTTAACCAAAATCGGCCCGGGCTCCGCCCCTCAGAACGGCTCGAAGTCGTCGTACTCCCGAAGGGACTCGTCCCGCTCGGCTTCCTTGTCCCGCCGCCGCTGCGCCGCCGGCCGGGGCGCCTCGAAGCGGTGGTCCTCGCCACGCCGGCCGAGCATCTCCGCACCGGACATCATGGTCGGCTCCCAGTCGAAGACGACGGCGTTCTCCTCGGGCCCGATGGCGACGCCGTCCCCGGAGCGGGCCCCCGCCTTCATCAACTCCTCTTCCACACCGAGGCGGTTGAGCCGGTCGGCGAGATAGCCCACCGCCTCGTCGTTGTTGAAGTCGGTCTGCCGCACCCAGCGCTCGGGCTTCTCGCCGCGCACCCGGAACAGCGGCTCCCCACCGACCTCCTCGTGGGTCACGGTGAAGCCGGTGTCGTCGACGGCCTTCGGCCGGATCACGATCCGCGTCGCCTCTTCCTTCGGCTTCGCGGCCCGCGCCTTGCCCACCAGCTCGGCCAGCGCGAACGACAGCTCCTTCAGCCCCATGTGCGCCACGGCGGACACCTCGAAGACCCGGTATCCACGGGCCTCCAGATCCGGCCGCACCATCTCGGCGAGATCCTTGCCGTCCGGTACGTCGATCTTGTTCAGGACGACGATGCGGGGCCGGTTGTCCAGGCCGCCGTACTCCCGCAGCTCCGTCTCGATGATGTCCAGGTCGGAGACGGGGTCGCGGTCGGACTCCAGCGTCGCGGTGTCCAGGACGTGCACGAGGACACTGCACCGCTCGACGTGCCGCAGGAACTCCAGGCCCAGGCCCTTGCCCTGGCTGGCGCCCGGGATGAGCCCCGGGACGTCGGCGATGGTGTACACGGTCGAACCGGCGGTCACCACACCGAGGTTGGGCACCAGCGTCGTGAAGGGGTAGTCCGCGATCTTCGGCTTGGCGGCGCTCAGCACCGAGATCAGCGAGGACTTGCCCGCGCTCGGGTACCCGACCAGCGCCACATCGGCGACCGTCTTCAGCTCAAGGACGATGTCCTGGAGATCCCCGGGCTCACCGAGCAGCGCGAAACCGGGCGCCTTGCGCCGCGCCGACGCGAGCGCCGCGTTGCCGAGGCCGCCCCGGCCGCCCTGTGCGGCGACGTACGACGTGCCGTGCCCGACGAGGTCGGCGAGCACATTGCCGGCCTTGTCCAGCACCACGGTGCCGTCGGGCACGGGGAGGACCAGGTCCTGGCCGTCCTTGCCTGACCGGTTGCCGCCCTCGCCGGGCTTGCCGCCCGTGGCCTTGCGGTGCGGGGAGTGGTGGTAGTCCAGCAGCGTGGTGACGGACTGGTCGACGGTGAGGATCACGTCGCCGCCACGTCCGCCGTTGCCGCCGTCGGGCCCGCCGAGCGGCTTGAACTTCTCACGGTGGACGGAGGCACAGCCGTGGCCTCCGTTACCCGCGGCGACATGCAGTTCGACGCGGTCCACGAAGGTGGTCATGGTCAGTGCCTCCAGAAAGCTTATGGAATGTCTCTTGCGTAACACGCGAAAGGCGGACCCGCCTTCCCACAGGGGAAGTGAGGTCCGCCTCGCGAAAAGTTCGGTCGAGCCTTGAGCCAGAGGACTCAGGCGACCGGAACGATGTTCACGACCTTGCGGCCACGGCTGGTGCCGAACTCCACCGCACCGGCCTGCAGCGCGAACAGCGTGTCGTCGCCGCCACGGCCGACGCCCGCACCGGGGTGGAAGTGGGTACCGCGCTGGCGGACCAGGATCTCACCCGCGTTGACGACCTGACCGCCGAAGCGCTTCACGCCGAGCCGCTGGGCATTCGAGTCGCGACCGTTCCGGGTGGACGATGCGCCCTTCTTGTGTGCCATGTCTCCTCAGTCCCTTACTTCGCAGCCGTGGGGATCTCAGTGACCTTGATCGCCGTGTACTGCTGGCGGTGGCCCTGACGACGGCGGTAGCCGGTCTTGTTCTTGTAGCGCAGAATGTCGATCTTCTGGCCCTTGTGGTGGTCCACGACCTCGGCCTGGACCTTGATGCCGGCCAGCACCCACGGGTCGCTGGTCACAGCGTCGCCGTCGACAACGAGCAGGGTCGAGAGCTCGACCGTGTCGCCAACCTGGGCGGTGGAAATCTTGTCAACCTCAACGATGTCGCCGACAGCAACCTTGTGCTGGCGACCACCGCTGCGCACGATGGCGTACACGCGGATCTCACTCTCTCGCTCGGAAACGGCACCCCCGAAGTCCAGCCGCCCGGCACGCGGACAGCCTCTCCAGGGCACCCAGTGCTCCGGAGGAAGAGGTTTACGGGGATGAGGCGCACCTATACCTATGGACACGCCGACGGTCAAGGTTACGGGGCCCGGCTTGAGGGGTCAAACCGGGCCCCGTTCGCCAGCGATCTCGGTCAGCCGGTCCCGCGCCGCGGCCCCAGCGCGTGCGGGGCGAAGGATGCGACATCGTCCAGCGCGTCCTCCGCGCGACCGCCGAGGACGGGGTCCTGAAGCAGGCCCCGGACCCGGGCGACCAGATCCGGACCGACCTCGCCGTGGATCCTCGCCACGTGCCCCACACAGGTCACCGCGAGCGCGCCGACCTGCGGGTCGACCGCGGGGCCGGCCGGATCGAGGCACTCGGACAGCAGCGCCTCGGTCACCTCACGCTCCGGCTCGTCGTAGGTGAAGACGAGCAGGGCCCTGGTGGCCCGGCCGACGTCGGTTCCCCGGATGTCGGCCGTCAGGGCGTCGCGCCATTCCGGGGACCCGGCGGGGCGGCCCGGAAAGGTGGCGTAATCACCAGCCACTTTCAACCTCTCCGTTCTTGAACATCGGAGTCGCCGCTCCCCGCTGGAATCATGCGTACGGGGCCCAACTTGAGGGGTCAAGCCGGGCCCCGCGGTTTTTGCGGTTGTCCTGGGAGAACCTAGGAGGCGTCGTTCATTTGCCTCCGGTGAATCGCCGAGATCGCACTCTCCTGGATCTCAAGGTCTCCGGAGTCGACGCGCTCGCGCAGCCACTGGCGCAACTCTCCGTACGCAGCCGTCGGTGGAATGTCGACAGCCAGGAGGTTCTCGAAGCCGCGGGTGGTCTCCCAACTGCAGCCCGCCTCGCTCAGCCGAAGCTCCACGGGCTCTCGGACGCCGCTGCGCAGGAAGACGACTCGGATCGTCGAATGCCCGGACTCCGACGTGAAGCTCTCGAACACGAGCTCACGTCGTTCGTGGTCCGGCTGGACTCGGATCAGGTCTCCGTACGAGATGCCCCGCACGAAGAACGGTGTATTCACCACCTTGATCTCAAACCTGACGTCCGTCTTCTCGCCCCAGAGGCGTTCCACGGAGACCGGCGGCCAGTTCGCGTGCTCAGCGTCGAGGTCGAAGGCGACCTTGAACAGCTTCGCACCACTGGCCGAGACCGGCCGCTCGCTCGATTGGGCCACGTCTACTCCTCGGGCAGAAATTCCCGCAACTCGTCGTCCCATTGTTCGACTCTCTTCGCGGACTTGTCCCTGTTGCAGCGCCGACAGGCCACGCAGCCGTTGTGCGGTGACCCGCAGCCTCCCTGCGCCTTGGGAATCTCGTGGTCGATCTGGGCGTCGTCCGGCTGTCCCTTGATGGGGGGTACCGTCGGCGTCACGCGAAGCGCGCCGCTCCACCGTGCGACCACAGTAGTCACACGTGAGGACCCCGTCGTTCTCCTTGAGGTTCTCGTCGTAGACCTGCTGCCGACCGGCGTCGGTGAAGTCATCGCCCGCACGGTCGTCCGGGTGGTTCCCGCAATTGTGCACGAGGAGGGGAATCTCCTCCGTAAGCACGTAGTACGTGTGAACGTCCTCGACCGTCAGGTCGTGGGTGCGCTGGCGCCGGTCGAAGGCGTGGACGGCCGTGATCTCGACCGATTCGCCGTCGGCGGTGTGCAGGCGCATCCCCGGCTTGAGGAATCCGGCCTCGATCCAGGCGTTCTCGGAGTCCGACCAGAAGGGGTGCGTGGTCGTGGAGACCAGGGACTCCGCCTTGCCCGACTTGGTCTTGACCGTCAGGTCTGGCGTATTGATCCACAGCAGCCAGCTCCTTCTTGGTCTGCGTAAGAAAAAAGCTGGTGCGGGAGACATCGCCCGGTACGTACAGCCAGCGGCACTGATGTCGTGAAGAATTTCGGGCAGAACCTCATCGAAAGCTCTGCCCGAACGTCATTCACCGGTGCTGCGACCTGCCACTGGAGGAAGGTTTCGCCCACCGCCCATCCAGTGTCGTCGAAGGCTTCGATCGATATGACGAACAGCACATTGCTGCCTGGTCGGATCCCGGGCCTGGGCAAGGAAACCGGTGAACGCCGAAACGGGGATGTCGGCCCGCTGGCCGCAGAGCGCCACCAACTCAGGGCTGACAGCGCGGGCGGGGCGGCCCTGGAGGAGTGCCGGTCAGAGTGCGTGCACGTCTTCTCCCTCGACCACCCACCTGCATTCAAGAAACCAAGATCCCTTGGTGTTCAGTACGGGTGGCTCTCAATCAGCTCCCATACTCGATGCGCTAGAAGAACAGCAGCGTCGTCGACCTCACGCGAGAATTCTTCGGCCAGTCGGGCGTGAATCAAAGAACCCAACTCGTTGCAATATTCCAGCGAGATCTGAGGGTGCAGCCAGCGCAGCCACTCCACAACACTCTGAACCCGAGAGAAATTGATCGCTTCTTTGCGACGCACGTCACTGGGAGATTCCGAGAAGATCAGCTTCAGTGCGCAGACAAGCCGCGCTACCGGCCGATCATACTCGGACAGAATAATCCCAAGTTCGGTTGCGGGCGCAATCGAGTCGCGGGAAATTCCACTCACTGGTGTCAGTTCATACCCAGGCACACTGCCGATAGCAGATTCCCCTTCTCCTGGATCAATGACCACGTGAATGCGGGAAGCTTTTCCGGGATCATCAACTGCGACCGAGAATCGATGAACACCAGGCTCGCCAATTAGGCTTGTATAACGAGAGAGGCGATCGATGTCAAATACGGCCAGCGTTCCATCCGAAAGAGTCAGATCCCCCTCGAACACCACTGTGCCGTATCTCGGCCAGACCTGCTGCCAAAGCGTGACACTGACTGGGGCTACTTGTTGCCTGACCGTGAGCATCACATGCTCACTTGAACTTGCGACCGACTTGAGGGGTTCCGCCAGGTCAAGCTGATCGCTCGGGAATCCAGTGGACCCAATGAAAACAGTCGAATGATTCAGCAGCAGGTGGGTGCGACCGATGATCACTGCAGTTCCATTCCAGCGGCCCCGCAATGTCCACGACACTGCGGGGCCGCATTCACTCTACTTGGAAATATGGTCCCCCAGTATCGATCTCAGTTTATCGAGATACCCGGGAGTGTCGGGATTATACCACCCATGATTTCTCATGATCCGTTGTGCGACTTGTACGGCCCTCGATTGCATGCCACTGCATGCCGGGCACTGCGGGTAGAGGAGTCTTGGCGTTCGAGGAGCGGACAGCGCACTCGCCGGCTGATGGTCGCCGACCATCGTCTCACCTTCAGGACTTTCTCCGCATGAATGGCACTTTTGACCTTGCATGGCCTCGGACTGGGCGGGCTCAACCTTCGGTCCGGTCGCCTCCACCGGCGTTACCTCGTCGGCATGTGGGCCGACATCAAGAACATTGGCCTGTTCCTGCGACAAAGTGACATCGCAGTTGTGGACGAGGACCGCTGTAGCGCCCGCCAGCACGTAGTAGGTGTGGATGCCGCTGATCGTCAGATCGTGCGTGCGCTGCATCCGGTGCCAGACACGCACCGACTCCAGTTCCACGCTCTCGCCGGACGGAGTGAGCAGTTCCATGCCGGGCTGCAGGTCACCCGCTTCGAGCCACCGGTTCTCCGACTCGACCCAGAATGGATGCGTCGTGGTGGAGACCAGCTTTTCAGCCTTGCCGGACGTCCCCTTCACGGTCAGGTCGACGAAGTGCTTGTCGTCCTCCGTGACAATCGTGCCGACAACCTCGCGAACCGTGGTCTCGCCGCTGTCAGGATCGGTGACCACGACCTTGTCGCCGAGATTCACCTTCTCGATCGGCTTGGTCGAGCCACCCGCCATTAGCACCTTTGTACCGGGTAGGAAGCTGTGCGAGACCTCGCAGGACTTCTTATTCTTCTTGAGGGCCGCCGCCGCCTTCTTCCTGGCGTCCGCCAGTTTGTCTGCGGCCTTGGAGAGGCCGGCACTCGCCTTCCCAACCGCCTTGTTGGCCTTCCACAGATCCTTGGCCCCGCCGATCAGGTCCCCGACCAGGCCGGTCACCCGCTTGGCGAGCCTGTAGCCCTTGGCCCAGTTCCACGGTGCCCCGTACTTGGCGAGGATCTTGCCCGCCAGGCCGCCCGCGAAGCTGCCGGCGATGTTGAGCAGGGTCTCGCCGCAGGCACCGACGTCACCGCTGGAGATGCAGTCCAGGGCCGCGTCCACGCCCAGGATGTCCCGGGCGATCTTGACCAGGGCCTTGCCCGCCGACTTGATGCGCTGCTTGGCGGTGGACTGGTTGAGCTGGGCCATGCCCAGCTCCGACGACGCCTTGCTGTACTCCGACTGGGCTTTCTGGACACCCTTGTCCACGTTGGTGACGGGGATGCCGCCCCGGCACTCGATCAGACCCTCCCGGCACTCCGGGACGATCATGCCGCTGGGGTCGGCGTGCGTGACCGGCGAGTTGTTCGCGTACGCGTAGCCGTTGATCTGCTGCGGCTGCGTGTAGTCGATGATCGGGTCGACCGAGATGAACTTGCCGATGGCCGAGTCGTACTCCCGTGCGCCCAGGTGGGTCAGGCCGGTCGAGGCGTCGATCGTGCCGCCGACGTAGCCCTTCTCCCCCGGCCAGGTGCCGGTCTTCTCACCGCGCTCCACGCCGAAGGGGTCGAAGCGTCGCTGACTGATCGCGCCGGTCGCGGCGTCGATCGCCAGCTCACCCGTGCCGTGGTGGTCGGAGGCGACGAAGGAGAGTTTCCCGGCGGTACGGACCCCGACGCTCTGGCCGGCGAATTCGTAGTAGCGGGTCGCCTCCTTCTTGGTGCCGTCGGCCGACAGCTTCAGCTCGGTGCCGGGCAGGTAGACGGTCGTGCCGGAGGGGTCCTTGCGGACCAGTCGGTTGCCGGAGCCGTCGTAGAGGTAGCTCGTCTTCGAGCCGCCCGCCTCGGTGACCTCGTTGACCTTGCCGGTGTCGGTCCAGGTCAGCGACTGGGCGTTGCCGCCGATGGTGCGCTTGGTGGTGTTGCCCGAGTCGTCGTACTCGTACGTCGACTGCCGGTCACCCGTCGGCGTCTTCTCGGTGATCTTGGTGACCTGGTGCGGGCCGTCGCCCAGGGCGCCCGCCGTGCCGTACTCGTAGCTGCGAGTGATGTTCTTCGCGGCGTCGAGGCCGGTGTCGTGGTTGGTCTCCGTGACGCGGTTGCCGATGGCGTCGGTCTCGTACGACTTCCAGTACGGGGCCGGGCCACCGAGGGCGCTCGATCCTGCCGCCGCGTCACACGCGGTCGGTCCGGTGCCGTCCACCGGGGTGGTGGAACCGCGGGTGCCGGCGCCGCCCGCCGTTGTCGCGGTGGCCGCCGGGGTCCAGGCGTCCTTCAGGCGCTGGCGGCCGTCGTACGCGAAACACTGCACGTCCGGCGAGGCCGAGTTCGCCGTGTCCGCGATGGACAGGACGTTGCCCGCCTGGTCGTAGGAGTACTTCGAGTCCTTCGCCGGTGCGGTCGCGCCGTAGACGTCGGTCACGGAACGGGTCAGCCGGTCGGTGCCCGTCTCGTAGGAGAACGTCTGCCAGACCTTCTTGCCACTGCCCTCGTACAGCTCCAGTTGCTGGAGCTGGCTGTTGCGCGAGTAGACGGTGTTCGTGACGTACGACGTGGAGCCCGTCATCGTCCTGGGACGCTGCAGGGAGTCGTACGTGTAGGTCAGCGCCTCCGCCGGCAGGTCGCCGATGGCCGGCAGACCGGTGCCCTGGACTGTGCCGTCACGGTTGTACGTGGTGCTGAAGACGTACGTGCCGGCCAGGGAACCCTGCGAGGCGGGCACCTGGTAGGCCGTCTTCAGCGGATGGTAGAACTCGTCCATCGACTGGACGGCCGTGGCGAAGTACTCCGTCGGCGAGACGTAGCTCAGGAAGCCGTAGGCCTGCCCCAGCCAGCCCGCCTTGTCGTACTTCGTCTCCGTCAGCTTCGTTCCGGTGGTGGCGTCGCCCTGCCAGGTCGACGCCATGCGGCCGAGGTTGTCGTAGACCGTGGAGATCTTCTTGTTCCGGCCGTCATACGTGGTGACCGGCCGGTCCAGCTCGTCGTACTCGGCTCGCGAGGTGCCAGCGTCGGGGTCGATCGACTTCGTCTTCCGCCCCAGCTGGTCGTACTCGTACCGCCACACATTGCTCTTGGCGTCGGTGACCGTCTCCAGCAGACCGCGCGTGTTGTACGTGTACTTCGTCGAGTCGTACGGCACACCCGCGCCCGGGGACGCGCCCCGGTAGTGGCGGATCTCCGAGACGTTGCCCTGGCCGTCGGTGATCGTGGTCGTGGGCACGCCGCCGGTCGGCGGGTCGACGTGGGTCAGCTCGCCGTCGTAGGTGGTCGTGGTACGCCACTGCTCGGCGCCGCTGACCGCGAATATCTGCGCCTTGGTGCGGCCCAGCCCGTCGTACTCCAGCAGGCTCTGCGCGCCGACCTGGCTGTTGCTCACCAGCAGCAGTTCGTCGGAGGCGGCGCCTGCCGCGTTGTACGTCGAGTTGGTCTTCCGGACGTTGCCGGTGCCGTCGTAGAACGTGTCGGCGACCATGCGGGAGCCGTCCGGTCCCTCGGTCTGGATCTGCCGGGCGCGCAGCAGGCTGTCGTAGAGCTGGTACTCGGCGCCGTAGGAGCCGTCGTTCTCGATCTTCTCGGTCTTGATCGAGGTGACCTTGTCCTTGCGGACGTTGTAGGAGTACTTGATGCTCGGGGTCTGCGACGTGGCGCGGTCCGCCAGCCAGACCGACGTCAGGCGGCCCAGCGCGTCGTACGCGAGGTCCGTCCGCTTGCCGTTCGGGTCCGTCTGGCCCTTCGACATGCCCCAGGCGGGGACGTAGTCGGTGGTGGTGGCGTGGTTGAGGGCGTTGTAGACGACCGTCTTCGTGAGCAGGCCGTCGGTCTCGGTGTAGACCGTTCTGGTCTGGTTCTGCTTGGCGTCCTTCTGGGTCAGCGGCCGGCCGTACGCGTCGTAGGTCGTGGTGCCCGTGACCTGGTACGTCGCGGTCGTGCCGTCGTGGGACGTCAGGCGCTCGGTCTTCGTCGCGTCACCCTTGGTCGGCGCCGCGCCGTAGGCACCGCCGTCGTAGGACGTGCGCTCGTCCGCCAGGACCTGGGTCTTGTAGTCCGCGGTGACGGAGCACTTCACGGCGACGGACTCGCTGCGGGAGGGCAGCGACAGGATGTTCTGCGTGGCGTTGTCCGCGTACCAGGTGCGGGTGCAGGAGTCGTCCTTGGCGGTGGAGACGTCGCCGAGGTCCTCGACCTGGGTGACCCGGCCGCCCTTCGCGGTGTCGTACGTCGTCGTGGACTTCGTCTCCTCCCAGGTGCCGTCGGACTTCAGCGTGAAGCCGCGGCCGACCTGGGGCCGCACGATCGCCGCACGAGTGGTGCCCCAACTGCGAGTCTGGGTGGCGGTGTAGTGCCTCCAAGGGGTGTCGATGGTCTTGGAGACCAGCTTCGTACCGTCGTACGTCGCCGCCTCCAGCTGGTGACCGGTGAACTCCTCGTCGTCGGTGTACGTGGCGCCCGTTGAGTCCTTGACCGTCACCGAGCGGGTGCCGCCGGCCGGGTTCGCGTCGCCGTTCATGCCCTGCATGAAGGTGTAGTCGATGCGGGTGGTCTGCTTGTCGGCGGTGCCGCTGGTGACGGAGACCTTGCCGTAGCCCTGCCAGCCGCCCCAGGTGAGGTACTTGGCGTCGGTGATGCCGTCCGGCTTGGCCTTACGCCAGGCCGCGTCGCCCTGGTAGTCGTAGCGGGTGACCATGCCGTCGTTGCCGCCGGTGCGGTCGGTCTCGATGACCGCCGCGACGACGTACTTGTGGAACCAGTCCGTGATCGGGTCGACGGAGCCCGGCGGGGCCCACTTCACCGGGTAGCAGCGCTTGGTCGACTCGCCCGGCTGGGGCAGCGTCGCCTTGGTGCAGTCGGTGGGGGCGTAGTTGACGTCGAGCTGGGCGCCCGTCTCGCTGAGGACCATCGACAGGCGGAAGCGGTGGAACGGCGCGATGTTGTCGCCGATCGCGTCGACGCGGTTGGCGAGCTGCTCGCCGAAGAGGTCGACGGACGGGAGCTTGACCGCCGTACCGGCGCGGCCCTCGTGTTCGATCTTCGACAGCCACAGCGTCTTGGAGTCGTCGCCGTTGTCGGTGAACAGGTGCGTGAACAGCCAGGCGTCCACGTCCTGGTAGGTCGTGGCGTCCTTGCGCATCTGCGTGACGATCGACGTCAGCCGCTTGGTGGTGAAGAACGTCTGCACCGGTGCGGTGCACTTGGTGTCGGCCTTGCACTCCTGGTCGACCGGGACGTCGGGCCAGTGGGCGGCGTTCGCCTTGGTGCGCTTGCTCTCCGCGCAGTCGAAGTCGGCGTTGGGCAGGCAGCGTTCGGCCACGTTGAAGGCGATCCGGGCCGGGGCCTTCGCCGCGTACACCTGGCCGTCGCGCTGGCCGTAGTCGATGCGCTTGAGGTAGCCGCCGCGGTGGTACGAGGTGCCATTGACGTCCGTCTTGCCGTTCAGCGCGTAGTAGTTGGTCTCGCGCTCGTAGAAGTAGGACATCACGTTGCCGTGGGTGTCCTTGACGTAGTCCAGGCTCCAGCGCCAGGCCTGCTTGCAGTGGGCGCTGGTGAAGGTGGCGTTGTAGCAGGGCTCACCGGAGTCGTCGCCGAAGACCGGGGCGGTCCACGTCGAGTTCGTCTCCTCGTTCCCCGTGGCCCAGCCCGGCAGGCGGTTCTGGCCGAAGTAGTACTCCGTGCCGTCCGAGGTGGTGATGCGCCAGTACTCGCCGTCGTTGTCGCCGTTGACAGCGCCGGTCAGCTTCTCGACCTTGCTGCCGTCGTCGGACGACATGTGCCACTTGCCGGTGGTGTCGTCCTTGACCAGCTCACCGGCGGTGCCGTTGAGCATGACCGTGGCGTTCTCGAACGCCCAGCACTGCTCGCCGGAGTTGGAGTGGCCGTCCTCGGAGCAGGGCTTGTAGCGGCGCTCGACGTAGCCGGGGTCGTAGGAGAAGCCCTCTCCGATCCACGAGCCCTGGTTGTTGGTGGCCGAGGTGCGGCCGTCCGCGGACTGGGAGGAGTAGCCGAGGCCCACGGTGGGGACCAGGCCGCCCGGGGTCGGGACCGAGCGCAGCGGGTAGTTCCAGTTGAAGGCGCCGGAGGACGTGGACACGCTCCAGCTGGCCGACGGGGACAGGGCGGTGGCCTGATAGGTGCCCTGGGCACTGGACGGGCCCGCCGCCACCGCCAGCAGGGACGTCGACTCGCCGGCCATCGTGGAGAGGCCGTCGGCGGGGGCGGGAGCGGCCGTCACGTCGGCGGAGACCGTGCCGGTGCGCACGTCGTTCACCGTGGGCAGCACCTTGGGCTGCTCCGGGCACTCCTTGCTGCCGGGGGTCGCGTACGCGGCGCACGCGGGCAGCTGTACCAGGCGCAGCCGGGAGGCGTACGAGCCGCCGTAGCCCTCGGCGAACTCGGAGTAGTCGACGGTCAGGCGGACCTTGGCGGCCTTGTCGCCGCCGTCGGCCCGCTCGACGCCGAGCAGGACGCCGGCACCGAGCTTCGCGGCGCGGGACGGGTCGAGGACATCGACCTGCACCTCGGACGGCGCCGCCTTGGCCGCCTTGGCGGACTTGGGCTTGAGCACCTTCACCGGCAGGCCGCCCGCTTCGGCGGTGGCCCCCAGTTTCACCTCGGTGCCGCCCTGCTTCGGCCACACCGCCTTGTCGAGGCCCTTGACCGCGGCCTTGCGGGCCGGGTCGGAGGGACGGGACTTGGACTTGGCGTCGCGTCCCTTGACGGCATCGCCGTCGTCCTGGACGCCGGGGCGGCTGGTGCGGCCCCTGGCGCCGTCGTCGAGCACCACAGCCTCGACGGTCGACGCGGACAGTGCGAGGGAGAGTCCCAGCACTGTCGCGACGACCGCCTGTCTCGGCATGCGGCGGCTCAGTGAGCGGCCACGAAACATGTGGTCGGTTCCCTTTCGGAGGAGAACGTCGTGGAATGGAAGGGAGAAATGGCAGGGGACGGGTGTGCCGGGCCCCGAGGACCCGGCACACCTGAGAATTGACGGGCTGTCACATGTCCGGCACGGCCGCCAGCTGAGCCATCCGCTGCACCGCGATCTGGTCTGCGGCCCCGCTGTAGACGCGGACCTCGTCGAGCGCGCCGGCGAAGTACTCGCTCGCACCGCGCAGCGAACGGCCCACCTGCAGACCGCCGGTGGCCGACCACAGGGTGTCGTCCTTGCCGTAGGCACCGGCCACGAGCTGGCCCTCGACATACAGCCGGATCGAGTTGGCGAAGGCGTCGTATACGACCGCCAGGTGCTGACCGGAGCCGCCGGTGTCCGGCAGTTCCTGGTCGTCGGTGAAGGTGACGATCTCCGCGGTCGCCGAGTCGGTCTTCGCCACGGCCAGTTCCCACTGCTGGGTGGTCGCCTGGTAACGGACCTGGAAGCGGTTGGCGTTGGCGCCCGGCAGCGACAGCACCGTCTGGGACTTCTCCGGGTCCAGCGAGGTGAGCTGGGCGCGGGCGGAGACGGTGAAGCTGCTGTTGCCGGTGACCGGGGCGGTCGCGGTGGACGCGTAGTCCCCGTCGCCGTCCAGGACCAGGTTGCCGTCGCCGACCAGGGCGGCGATGTCGAACAGCGGGTCGGCCGGGCGGTAGACGGAGGCGTTGCCCGTGAGGGTCAGCGCCTGCCCGCCACCGGTCTCGGCGGAGGCCCCGCCGGGCGCGTCGTCGAGCTGCCAGTAGCCCTTGCGGGCGGGCTTGATCGTCATCAGCTCGGCGACCTGGGCCGCCGGCAGGACGCGGTCGAAGACCCGGACCTCGGCGAGGTCACCGGTGAAGGGGTCGCGGTAGCCGCTCTTGGCCGTCCCGCGGCCGATCTGCAGCGGGCCGTACGACTTCCAGGTGGAGCGGCGCCCGGCTGAGCCCTTCAGGTCCTTGTTGACGTACAGCTGGAGCTGCGGGCCGCCGGTCTTCTGGGCGTCGTACACGCCCGTCAGCAGCACCCACTGGTCCTTGACCACGGACACCCCGGTGGAGACGGCCTTCCACTCGCCGAGCGAGTCGACGTCGTTGACCGGGACCGCGAACTTCCAGGTCTGCGCGGACGCGTCGTAGCCCAGGGTGAAGCCGGGCTCGCCGGTGCCGTCCTGGCTGATGACCGTCATGCTGCGGTCCAGTGCCGTGGGCCGCACCCAGGCGCTGACGCTGAAGCTCCTGGAGGTGTCGAGCACCGTCTCGCTGGTGTCCAGGAAGGCGTCGGAGGTGCCGTCGAAGCGGGCCGCCTTGTCGACCTTGCCGCCAGGGCCGTCCACGCCGAAGGTGACGGCGCTGCCCGCGGTCGCAGAGAAGTCGCCGCTCTCGTCGTGGGCCTCGGTTTCACCGGCCAGGTCGGCGAGGTTCCACTGCGCGACGACCGGCCTGCCCTCGCTGACCAGGAAGTCGTACGGGGTGCTGCTGGCGTGGCCCGCCTTGTCGATGGCGATCACCTCGAGCACGTGCCGGCCGGCGCGGGTCGGCATCCACTCCTTGGTGACGGAGCCACCCGCTGTGGCCGGGGTGAGCGTGGCCAGTGCGGCACCGTCGAACGAGTACTGGTACTTGACGACGTCCGTGTCCGGAATGGAGTCGTTCGGGTTGGGCGAGAAGGCGAAGGTGCCGTAGGTGCCCACGCCGTCGTGGTAGACGGTGTCGGACGGGTACTGCTTGGACAGCACGAGCGGCTTGCCGGGCCATGTCCTGTCGTAGATGAACTCGCAGCGCTGGGCGGTGTCGCCTTCCCAGCTCCATGGGCCGGAGCCGTCGCCGTCGTTCGCCCGTGCGCTCCAGTAGATGACGGTGTTCTGCGGAATCGTCGACTTGACGGTGTGCTCGAACCTGGTGCTGGTCGTCGGGGACAGCCAGTCGTTCGTCAGGTAGGTGTAGGACTTGGCTTCCTTGGTGTTCGGGTCGGTCCACTCCACCTTGAACTCGACCTTCACCTTGTCGGTCTGGCCGTTGCCGTGGTCGGGGTCGCTCGCGATGGCCTTCAGCTTCGGCGGGACGTCGGTGTACGGGCGGCTCGCTCCCCACTTGCACACGCCACCGGGGTCGGTGAGCATGTCGGACGTCTTGATCTGCCGCGGCAGGTTGTTGTACTTGATCGACAGGTACGCGTTGCCGCAGATCCGCTTCCACTCGGCGAACCGGGACTCGTCGGCCGCGCGCAGACCCAGCGTCATCGCGTTCCAGCCGCCCGCGGCGGCCGTCTTGATCTCGCTCGTCAGCTCGGGGTTGGTCTTCGTGTCGCTCTCGAAGTGCAGGTTGGCCTGGCTGGAGCAGGAGGTCGGGGAGATCGCCTTGTCGACGGTCGCGATGTGGTCCACCCAGTCGTCCGAGGTGTTGGACCAGTTGCTGGACGAGGAGAGCGAGTAGTTCTGGCCGCCGATCCGGTACAGGCGGATGGGCTCCGCGGTCGGGGAGGCGCTGTAGATGTGCTCGACGCGGGCGGAGAAGGTGGCGCCCAGGATCTGCTTCCCCTTGTAGAAGGAGAGCGGCATCGTGAACATCACGCGGCGCGTGCCGACGCCGTTGCAGGAGACCGGGTTGTAGTCGGTGGGGCACTTGCCGACGCCCGCGCTGCCCGAGTACTTCCAGTCCTGCTCACTGGGCATCCCGGACATGATGCCGGTCCAGGAGGTGCGCGAAGTGGTGCGCTGGATCGGGTCGATGACGACCGGGAAGACCGTGTCCTCGCCCTTGAGCAGCTTCTGGTCGGGGACCAGGCTCAGCCTGTCCTTGGCCACCTCGACGCCGAGCGGGGCGACACGTCCGCCGCCGCCGGGGCCTTCGAGGGCGGGCTCGGGCGCCGTGTCGGCCTGCGGGGTGGGCGTCGAGTCGGCGTCCGCGCCGGTCGCGGCGGAGGTCAGGGGCTTGGCCACGGCCTTGGGGCCCTGCCTGCGGGCGGCGGCCTCGGCCACCGCGGCCGAGTCCCACATCGCCGGCTTGCCCGCCTGGAAGACGGTGCCGCCTACGACGGCGTCCTCGGCGACGATCGCCCCGGTGGCGTCCTCGGCGACCTTCAGACCGTCGGTGGTCATGCCCAGGTCGAGCCGGGCGAGGCGCTGGTCGGCTGCCGCCTCCGGCGTCTTGACGACCAGCAGGTGCCCGAAGCCGTCGGCCTCGGCACGCACGGTGAGGTCGACGCCGGGCAGGGCGTCGACATAGGTGGCGGTGTCGCCCTCGACGCGTGGCGCGGGCAACTTGCCGTACGGCCAGGTCAGGGCGAACTCGCGGCCGGCGCGCCGCATGGTCACGAACGGCTTGCCCGCCTGCCCGGCGGACAGGCTCAGGTCGACGGTGGCGGCCTTGGGCCCCCAGGTGCCGTCGGAGCGCTTGACGAGTGTCTCGTCGATGTCGACCCACGTGCCGTCGCGGACCGTGCGGACCGGCTCGGTGTACTCGCGGGCGGTGAAGGTGCCGTCCGGCTCCGCGAAGATCTCCCGGCGCTCGGTGCGCATGCCGACGACCTCGGTCTCCTTGCCGCTCTTCTTCGCGAGGGCGAGGGCCTGCTGCTCGGTCTGGGCGGGGCGGTCGGCGGCGACGGGGGTCTGGTCGGGGGTGGGGGTGGGGAGGGCGGCGAGGGTGCCGGTGAGTACGGCACCCGCGACGACGGCCGCGAGTGTGGCGCGGCGCAGCACGCCGCTGCCCTGCGTCCGGTCGGGTCTGTGCGCGGGCATGCGCCCGCTGTGCATCGGTGTCATGGTTCCTGTCCCGTCAGATCAGCGGACCGTCGCGCCGAACGCGACGCCGCCGGCCGGAATGCCGCCCTCACCGGGCTTGAAGGTCTGGGTCGGCGCACCGCCGGAGGGCACGTTCCACGGGAAGCCGTAGACGGCTCGCCCGTCGGCCGGGCCGTAGGGCACACCGACGTACAGCAGCGAGGGGGTGGCGCCCAGGGCGAGGCCGGTGAGCATGCGCGGTGCGGCGGCGGACGGAATGCCGTAGCCGGGGTCGATCCAGTTGTCGGAGGCGCCGGGCGCGCCGACCAGCGGGACGATCTGCACGCCGCCCTTGTCGGGGTTCTCCTCGGCCCACTCCTCGCCGGGCACGCCGATCGCGACCCGGGTGGTGGTGCCGGTGGCGGTGATGTTCGGCGACATGTTGACTGCGGCGAGCCGCTTGCCGAAGAGGTCGCCCGCCTCCGACTCCTCGTTGACGTCCGCGGTGTTCTGGTCGATCCAGGCCGTCTGGGAGAACGAGCCGCTCGCCGTGATCCGGAACACCTGGACGGCACCCGCGTCGACGGTGGTCAACAGGTCCTCGCCCGGGACGCCGACCACGAGCAGCGACTCGGTGGTGGAGGTGGCGCCCGAGGGCCGGTAAGGCACCATGGCGATCGCGTCGCCGAACTGGTCGCCGACCTCCTCGGCGCCGCTGATCGTGTCCTGGTCCTGGCCGAGTCCACCGAGCGGCTTGGGGTAGCCGGACGTGAGCGTGTGGTTGAAGTAGCCCACGCCGCCCGCGAAGGAGACGGAGCCCAGCGCCTCGCCGGGCGAGCCGACCGCGAAGTGGGTCGGGGTCGCGGCCAGGGAGGAGCCGAAGCGGTCGTCCTGCTCGGCCGTGCCGGAGACGGCGCCGGCGGCGTCGGTGTCCTGATGGACCATCACGGCGTTCTGCGCGGTGCCGCTGATGTAGTAGAAGGCACCGGCGTCCTCGACGGTGCCGATCGACTCGCCGGGGGAACCGATCAGCAGGAACGGCGAGCCGGAGGAGGTCTTGCCGGCCGCGACCGCGTAGCCGACCCAGTCATCGGCCTCCGCACCGCCGCCGAGCGGCCGGTCGGTGCCCTGGAGGAACTCCTTGACCGGCTTGCTGCCGGCGTTCAGCCCGCTCGTGGAGCCGTAGATCACATGGACGGCGCCGGAGTCGGGCGCGGTGCCGATGTCCTCGTAGGGCGCGCCGACCACCAGGTCGCTGCAGCCGTCGAGGTCGGCGTCGTAGACGGCCATCGAGTAGCCGTACTGGTCGCCCGCCTCGGGCACGCCCGGGACGGCGTCGAGCGCCTGCGTCAGCGTCGTGGTCCCCTTGCCGCCGCCGTAGACGACGTGCACGGCACCGGCCTTCGCCACGCCGTCGACGGTCGCTTCGGGGTCGGCCACGGCCGTGTCCCTGGTCCCGTCGCCGTTGAAATCGGATTCGACGCCCGACGGGCAGGCAACGGCGGCCGCCGCTGGTGTGCCGCCGGTCCCCACCCCCCAGGCCAGGAACGTCCCTGCAAGAACAGCGGCCGCACTGCGCCGCCATGTTTTCCCCACCCTTGGCACAGACACCTCAAGATAAAGAGACTTTAAAGGCCAGTGGATCATTCCTTCACCTGATATGCACATGCAATACGCGCATGCGTTCGACAAAAGTGACATCAGTCACAGGAGTTCCACAAGTAACGGGATTACTCCACTTCTCCCCGCTCGGCCACACCCTCGTATGCTCACGAAGCGAAGCCGAACAGCCGGAAGGCGGAGAAGTGAACTACAGGGTCCAGCCCAGCGCCCAGGTCGACGACAGCGCCGAGATCGGCGCCGGAAGCAGCGTCTGGGACCTCGCCCAGATCCGTGAGAACGCCCGCCTCGGCGAGGGCTGCGTCATCGGCCGCGGCGCCTACGTCGGCTCCGGTGTGCGCATGGGGGACAACTGCAAGCTGCAGAACCACGCCCTCGTGTACGAGCCCGCCGAACTCGGCGACGGCGTCTTCATCGGCCCCGCCGTCGTCCTCACCAACGACCACAACCCGCGCTCCGTCGACCCCGAGGGCAAGCAGAAGCGGGGCGGCGACTGGGAGGCCGTCGGGGTGAGGATCGCCGACGGGGCGTCCATCGGCGCCCGTTCGGTGTGCGTGGCGCCGATCAGCATCGGCCGCTGGGCCATGGTCGCCGCCGGAGCCGTCGTCACCAAGGACGTCCCGGACTTCGCGCTGGTGATGGGCGTACCCGCCCGCCAGGTCGGCTGGGTCGGTCGGGCCGGGGTCCGGCTGGTCGAGCGGGCCGGTGAGCCGGGCGTGTGGGAGTGCCCGACGACTGGGGCACTGTACGACGAGAAGGAGGGCGTTCTGACGGAGCGATCCGTCTGAGCGACGCATGTTTCATGGATTCACAGACGAGGCCGCTCTCGCGACTGGTCTCGCTTGCGGAACCGGCGCGTTCATACGGTGTCGGGCGGGGGCCTGAACCAGTGGCCCTCCCCCTGCCGCCCGATCCTCTCCGCGTCATCACGGACGGATCCCACGGCCATTGAACACGCCAACGGCCTAGCGGCTTCGCCGAGGCAGCGCGTCGGCGGTGCCTCGGCTCACTCGGCCGGCAGTTCCACCAGCACACTCGTGCCATTGACGCCCTCGACCGGCCGTTCCGCGTAGCGGGCACCGGTCTGCGGGCACTCCCACGCGCCGGGCTCGCCCTCACGTTCGACGAGACGCATCCCGGCCCTGCCGACCCAGCCGATGCGGCGGGCGGGGACGCCCGCCACCAGCGCGAAGTCCGGGACATCCTTGGTGACGACGGCACCGGCCGCCACCAACGCCCAGCGGCCGATGTGCACCGGGGCGACACAGACCGAACGCGCGCCGAGGGAGGCCCCCTCGGCCACCTTGACGCCGACGGCCTCCCAGTCGCCGCCCCGCTTCTGCTTGCCCTCGGGGTCGACGGAGCGCGGGTTGTGGTCGTTGGTGAGGACGACGGCGGGGCCGACGAAGACGCCGTCGCCGAGCTCGGCCGGCTCGTACACCAGGGCCTGGTTCTGCAGCTTGACGTTGTCGCCGATGCGCACGCCCGTGCCGACGTAGGCGCCGCGGCCGATGACACAGCCCGCACCGAGGCGGGCCTTCTCACGGATCTGCGCGAGTTCCCACACGGTGGTCCCGTCGCCCAGTTCGGCACTGTCGTCGACCTGGGCGGTGGGCTTGACGGTGTAGCTCACTGTTGAACCTTCCTGTGGCCGCCGAGCAGCAGCCGGTCGAAATCGTCGCGTACGACGGTCCAGTCCCAGGCGGAGAGCGCGTGTTCGGCGGCCGCCTGGCCCGCCTTCAGCCAGGTCTCCTCGGTGGCGGTGGTAGCGAGGATCCGCCGCGCCGCCTCCTCGGGCGTACCGACCACCCAGTCCGACGGGAAGAGCGTGCGGGCGCCCTGCGCCCGGCCCGCGAAGAACGGCCAGTCGCGTACGACGGGCACGGCACCGCTGGCGGCGCCCTCGACGAACCCGCAGTGGAAGCTCTCCCGCACCGACGTACTGAGGATCACCCCGGCCTCCTGGAGCGCGGTCGGCATGTCGTCGGTGTGTCCGGTCCGGCGGACGGCACCCGACGGTTCCAGTCGCGCGAGGTCCCGCTCCAGCCGCTCGTGGTAGGCGTGTACGGCGGGACCGGTCTCGGGGTTCATGCCGCCGCCGACGAGCAGCAGCCGATAGCGGTCGTCGTGCCGGCGCAGCAGCCGCGGGACCTCGACCGCCCAGCGGGGGTCCTTGGCGACCTGGCCGATTCCCACCAGAGCGAGGGTGAAGCGGGCATCGGGGTGCTTGGAGTTCCGGAAGGCGGCCAGGTCCATCGCGTTGTGGATCACATGCAGGCGGGAGGCGCCGTCGCCCTGCAGCCGCGGCACCGTGGCGGTGACCAGATCGCGCACGTGGGCGCCGACGAAGACGAGATCGTCGATACGCGAGAAGTCGATGATGTGCGGCCAGTAGCTGAGGGCCTCGAAGCTGTGCAGCCGTACGACCACGCGGGTCGTGCCGGGATCGACGAGCGTGAGGAAGGCCGCGGCGACCGTGCACCAGTCGACGAAGACCGTGTCGGCCCAGTCGAGGTGCGGGCGCAGTGCCTGCTCGATCTTGCGCCCGTAGGGGACCTGGCCTCCGACGGAGCGCTCCATCATCCGTTGCAGCCCCTTGGCGAGGGGGGCGAGTTCCGGGTCGGCGGCCAGGTCGAGGGTGCGGACCTCGACGTCGGGGTGCTGCTCGTAGTGCGCGGTGATGAGGGGGAGGAAGTTGGCGTTGGACCGGTTGACGATCAGCAGCCGCAGGGGCCGGTCTGCCGGAGGGGGCGCCGCGGGCGTGGCGCGGCCGCGCGGGGCCGCTGTCGCGCGCAGGGCGCGGCTGCGATGGAGCGGGGCTGTGAAGCCCTGCGGGTCCTCGGCCAGGGGCGACGACAGCCCGTCGAGATGCGGGACGCGGTGGAAGGCGAGCATCAGGGCCTTGGCCGGTGAGGCGGTGGCCGCCTTCTTGTCCCCCTGCTTGTGCAGCGAGTCCGCGCAGGCGAGTTCGGGCCGCGTAGGCGTCCGCGAGACGGCGCGGGGTACGGCCGTACGACAGCTCCAACTACGCTGTCTCGGCCAGCAGATCGGCCTTCCGCCTGCGCCCGCCGGCGCGTCTGCCCAGGGAGCCCAGCAGCAGGGCCCCAGCGGTAGGCACCCCCGCCCGGGCCAGGGCGGAACTCACCGAGCGGGTGAGGCTGATCAACCTCTCAGCGACTGTCCGAGGCACCGGCACGGCGTATCTCCAGCTCCCGCACCGGACGTATGGCCCAGTGGCGTTCGACGATCAGGGGCAGACCCAGGACGACGGGCATCCACATCAGGACTCCGAGCCGGTCGGCTTCCTGGACGAGAGGGTGTGCGGTGACCAGGCAGGCACCTGTGAGGGCGGTCGCGAGCGCGAGCCAGCCGAGCCCGTCACCGTATGTGGCCAGGGCCCATGCCGCAAGGGCTGTGAGCAGCAGGAAGTACGGCAGGGCGGCCTGCTCGGCGAACCAGTGCCGCCAGAATCCGGCGGCCAGGCCGAGCAGCGCTCCCCACGGATCGGAGACCTCGGGAGCGGTGAAGTGCCGGGTGAAGGTGTCCTGCAGGGTTATCTGCGAGGACGGCAGGCCGAGGACACGCATCGCCACGGCGACGGCGCCGGCGGCAGCCGCGGACAGCCCCGCGAACACGACCGTGCCCCGGTGCCGCGGCCGACCCGAGACGAAGAGGGCGCCGACCGTGGCGGCGGTCAGGAGCGCCGCGAGCACCAGGACCGACGAGTAGCGGGTGATCGCCGCCGTCGCGTACGACACAACCGTGATCGCCACCGCTGTCGGCAGCTGCCGGTTGCGGATCAGCAGCAGACCGCCCCACAGCACACCGAGCGTGCAGACCGTGAAAAGCCCCTCCCCCAGCGCCTGGGCGCTCCACCAGCCGAGCGGAGTGGCCAGGAAGGCCACCTGACCCACGACGGCGGCCCTCCTGCCCAGTCCCGCGCCGCGCAGCAGCCCGAACACCAGGAGCGAGCCCGCCGCGGCCGTGACCAGGCCCAGCAGCCGCATGCCGGTCAGCACCCCGAAGGCGCCCACGAAGGGCGCCGCGAGCAGGGGATAGCCGGGCCGGGTGGAGAAGATGGCCTGGTAGCGGGAGTCGCCCGTGGTGATGTCGGGGGCGTCGGCCCACCGGTCGAGGCACTCGCGCTGCTCGATCGCACGCTCGCTCCGCCGGGTCAGCGGCTGCAGCCGCTCCTCGTGCGCCGTGCGCGCGGCGCGGCTCGCGCAGTAAGCGGCGAGCGCGGTGCCGTGCGCCTCCTCGCGTGAGGCGCCGAGGTACTGCTCGGCGGCCCGGGCGTAGCGGTATGAGTCGGGGAAGAGCGTCCACTGCGGGCCCGCCGCGAGCTGGAGCATGGCGTACAGGACGCAGACCAGCAGGGGGAGGGCAGCCCGGTGGCGCAGCACGCGGGCGGGGGTCTGCGCCTCGGCCGGTGCCTTGGGGGCGGTGGGGGCGACGGGCACGTACGGGGTTTCCTGGGCAGTGGGGGTGGCCCCGGCCGGCTGGCCGGGGCCGGATGCTGTGACGACCGTTGTGTCAGCCGCCGATGACGACCCGCCGGACGCCCTTCCATGCCTCCGGGTCGGTAGTACGGCGCCCGTCCACCAGCACCGTGACATCCGGCAGGTCGGCCGGCGTCAGGTCGCGGTACTCGGCGTGGTCGGCCTGGAGGATGGCCGCGGTGACCTTCTCGCCGGCGTGCGGGGTGAGACCCAGCCCCGCCAGCTCCTCCGCCGTGTACATCGGGTCGGAGACGTACGGCACCGCGCCGCGCGCCTTGAGGGCCTCGACCGTCGGGAAGACGCCGGAGAAGGCGGTCTCCTTGACGCCGCCGCGGTAGGCCGCGCCCAGGACGAGGACGCCCGCCCCGGTCAGGTCGCCGTACGCCGCCGCGAGCAGGTCGACGGCGTACTCCGGCATCGCGGCGTTGGCCTCGCGGGCGGAGCGCACGACGGTCGCCGCCGGGTCGTTCCACAGGTACATCCGCGGGTAGATCGGGATGCAGTGGCCGCCGACGGCGATGCCCGGCTGGTGGATGTGGCTGTACGGCTGGGAGTTGCAGGCCTCGATGACCTTCTTGACGTCGATGCCGTTGGCGTCGGCGAAGCGCGCGAACTGGTTCGCCAGGCCGATGTTGACGTCGCGGTACGTGGTCTCGGCGAGCTTGGCGAGTTCCGAGGCCTCGGCGGTGCCCAGGTCCCAGACGCCGTTGGGCTGCGGCAGGTCGGTGCGCTCGTCGAAGTCGAGGACCTGCTCGTAGAACTCCACGCCGCGGGCCGTCGACGCCTCGTCGATGCCGCCGACCAGCTTCGGGTAGCGGCGCAGGTCGGCGAAGACGCGGCCGGTCAGGACGCGTTCGGGCGAGAAGACCAGGTGGAAGTCCTCGCCGGCGGTGAGGCCGGCGCCCTCGGCGAGCATCGGCGCCCAGCGGGTGCGGGTGGTGCCGACCGGGAGCGTCGTCTCGTACGACACCAGCGTGCCGGGCCTGAGGCCCTGCGCGATCGCCTTCGTCGCCGCGTCCATCCAGCCGAAGTCGGGCACGCCGTCGGCGTCGACGAACAGCGGGACGACCACCACGACGGCCTCGGACTCGGCGACCGCGGCCGCGGTGTCCGTCGTCGCGGTCAGCAGCCCGGCGTCGACGGCCTGCTTGAGCTTGACGTCCAGGTCGTGTTCACCGGGGAACGGCTCGGTGCCGGCGTTGACCAGCTCCACGACCTTCTCGTTGACGTCCGCGCCGATGACCCGGTGGCCCTTGGAGGCGAACTGCACGGCCAGCGGGAGACCGATCTTGCCGAGCGCTACTACACAGATGTTCATGGACGGTCGCTACTACTTCCTCTTGGCACCGCTCGGCTTCGCGGCGGCGGATCGTCGGGGCCGTACGCCGCGGGCGAGGCGCGCCTTCACCCGCTCGGCCAGTGACGGCTTCGGCGGGAACATCCTGGCGGTGTCGATCACCACGCGTCCCTTGGGGTTGACCAGGGCCGACGCCCGGTACGGGTCCTCGTAGGCGCCCCAGCGGCGCGCCAACGGCATCGGCTTGCCCTTGCCGCGCACCGGGATCTCGTACGTCGCACCCGCGACGTCCACGTAGAGGCGGACGCCCAGCTTGGCCGTACGCCGCTCCAGCGGGATGCGGGCGTGCAGCACCGTGCCGGCGCCGTCCTCGGCGAGCTCCGTGCTGAATTCGCCGACCGGCTCGGCGAGGCTGTGCCCGGCCGGCAGCTTCCTGGCACCGGGCTTGTCGGCCGACTTGGGCATGGCGCCCTGCGCGAACCGCAGGACGGCACTGTCGACGTCACCGAGGACGCCGACCTTGACGGAGGCCGTGTACGTGATCCCTTCGCCCTCCTGTTCCCAGGCGGAGGCGAGCAGTTCGGTGCCCTTGGCGAGCCGGCCGGGGACCGCCTCGCCGACGAGTTCGAAGCAGCGGTCGGACAGGCCGATGCGGGGGTCGCGGAAGCCCGGGTAGCGGGCGTAGGCGCGGTCGCCCTCGACGACGAACGGCGGCGCCCCGTGCTGCTTCTCCGAGGTGATCGCCTCGCACAGCTCGTCGACCGCGCCCGCCTGCGCCAGGCAGATCCGCACCCTGCGCTTGACGTCCATGGCGTCACGGATGCCGTCGGTGAAGTAGGTGTCGGCGAGCCGGGCGACACCCGCGCAGATCTCCCGCCGCAGTTCGCGGTCCAGGGCCGGGAAGTCGTCCTGGATCAGCTTCGCCAGCTCCCAGGTGAAGTGCCGGCGCAGCACGGCGTCCCGCTGCGGGCCCTCCTCGACGATCCCCGCGGTGAAGTCCATGATCTCCGCGGTGCACCGCAGCCGGGCCAGATGGTCGGCCCGGTAGGTGATGTTGCTGGCGTCGCCGCGCTTGACCGCGTAGTAGCAGGTGTAGTCGGCCACCACCGAGATCTTCTTCGCGCGCACGCACGCCTCGATGGTGAACGGCTGGTCGCTGCCCACGGGCAGGTGCTCGGGGAAGCGCAGCTTGTGCTGCTCGACCAGCTCCCGCCGGAACAGCTTGGTGTTGGCGAGCGTCCACGGCAGCGCGGAGTCGTACAGGCTGACGTCAGCCGCGTTCTCCTTGTACAGCGCCTGGTGCACGTACCGCCCGTTGGTGCCGACCATCTTGCCGACGACGACGTCCGAACCGTGCTCGTCGGCGGCCGCCACCATGCGCTCCAGCGCCTCCTCGCCGAGGTGGTCGTCGGAGCCGATGAAGTACACGTACCGGCCCGTGGCGACGTCGAGGGCCCGGTTGCTGGGCGCGGCGGGGCCGCCGGAGTTGGCCTGGTGGATCACCTTGACGGTGTCCGGGTACCGCTCGGCGAAGCGGTCGAGCTCGCGGCCGCTGTCGTCCGTGGACCCGTCGTCGACGGCGACGATCTCCAGCCGGCCAAGGCCGATGCTCTGCCCGATCAGGGAGTTCAGGCACTCCGTCAGGTAGGGCATGGTGTTGTAGACAGCGACGATCACGCTGACATCGGGGGTGGTCATACCCGCGCCTCCGCCGCTCTCCGGTCGGACGTCTGCCGGGACCCGCTGGCGGGCAGTTGCCCGGTGTAGACGGAGTCCAGTACCTCGGCCTGTGCCTCCCACGTCCACTGGTCGAGGAGCCCGGGCGCGTCGTACACGCCCCGGTACCGCTCGGCGTCACCGAGCACCGACTTCACCGCACGCACGTAGTCCTCCAAGTCCTCCGCCCGGAACACCTCGCCCTGGCCGGTCTTCTCGACCATGGCGCCCATCGTCTTCACGTCGCTGACCACCAGGGGCAGCCGCGCGTGGGAGTACTCGAAGAACTTGGTGATGAGCGCGATCTCGTGGTTCGGCCAGTGATGGATCGGGATGACCCCGAGGTCCGCGGCCGACAGGAACCGCGCCACTTGGTAGTGCGGCACATACGGCAGGATGTGCAGCCGGTCGCCGACCCCGAGTTCCTCGGCCCGCGCCCGCAGGGTCCGCATGTACTCGGACTCGGTGTTGAGCACGACGAACGCGGTGTGCACCTCGGCCAGCAGCGGCAGGGACTCGACCATGATGTCGAGGCCGCGCTGTGGAGCGGCCGCTCCGCTGTAGACGGTGAGCGGCACATCGTGCCTGATGCCGCACAGCTCCCGCAGGTCCGGGACGGGCTCGGCGGCCTGCTCGGGCGAGACCTCCGCGTCCGGGGCGTTGAGAACGACGGTGGGCTTCGCCTTCAGCCCGTGCCGCTCCTGGAGCATCCCGGCGAGGGTGTCCGACACCGTCGTCACGGCGTCGGCGTACCGGGCGTACTCCCGCTCGTGCGCGCACTGGGCCACATGCCAGCGTGGGTGCGGGTTCCACGGCTTGATGCCGGGCAGGAACTCGTGTGCGTCCCAGACCAGTTTGACGTTCCTGCCCCGGGCGCGGGCGCGGAGTGTGGCGCGGGCGCCGACGCCGAGCATGCGGAAGTCGTTGGCGTGGATCAGGTCCGGCTTGAGCTCGTCGATGACCTTGCCGTAGGCCAGCTCGTAGTCCCACAGGTGCGGGTCGAGCCGGCGCCAGCTGCGGTTGCCCATGGTCTTCTGCCAGAAGGCCGTGGTGAACCGGTCCAGGGCCGAGTCCATGGCCTTGCGGCGCTTCTCCAACGCCAGGGTCCTTCGGTGCCTCAGCTTCACCCAGGAGTACATCAGCCGTGCGGTCAGACGCGGTGCCACCAGCCGCACCCGGGCGAGGGCCGAGCCCTCCCGCTGGGCGAGGATCAGCCGGATGTTGAGATCGGCACGCCAGGCCTTGATCCTCTGTCGCCGGTACGCGGCCAGCGGACCGGGCTTGTAGGCCAGCGGGGAGCGCAGCACGGCGCGCCGATACTCGTGGCGCCGCCGCGCCATCGGTCCCGGCACCCGGATCAGGCGGACCTCGGCATGGCCGATCTGCCAGGTCTCGTCCTTCTTGCCCCTGGCCTTGCCCAGCAGGACGACGTCCCAGCCGGCCTCGGCGGCCGAGCGGGCCTCCTTCTGCACGCGCGAGTCGCCGTTGACGCTGTTGTCGACGAGCATGACGATCCGCCCGCGCGTGGCCCGCCGCGCCGCCGCGTGGTTCTCAGACGCCATGGGTCGCCAATTCCTCCGACTGAAGATCAACACTGCGTCCCGACACGGCCGACTCCAGCACCGCGGCGGCCACTTCGACCGTCCGCATGCCCTGGCGCAGCGTGCAGATGTCCGCCGGCTTGCCGAGGACCGCGTCCCGGAACAGTTCGTGCTCGACGAGCAGCGGTTCCCGCTTCTGGATGGCGTAGCGGATCATGTCGCCCTCGGCGACGCCGCGGAAGGCCTGCAGTGCCTCCCACTCGGTGGCGACGGCCGCGTTGGAGTGGAAGGTGAGGTCCGCGGTGAGGGTGTCGGCGATGAAGCAGCCGCGCTCGCCGGTGACCGAGGTGAAACGTTCTTTGAGGGGGCTGAGCCAGTTCACCAGGTGGTTGACCATCGTGCCGTCGTCCAGGCGGCCGACCGCGGAGACCATGTCCTCGTGCGGGCGACCGCTCTTGGAGACGACGTGCGCGGCGATGGACACGTACTCGCGCCCCGTCACCCAGCCGGTGAGGTCGATGTCGTGCGTGGCCAGGTCCTTGACCACGCCGACGTCGGCTATTCGGTGCGGGAACGGGCCCTGACGACGGGTGACGACCTGGTAGACGTCGCCCAGTTCACCGGATTCCAGGCGGGCGCGCAGCGAACGCAGCGCCGGGTTGCAGCGCTCGATGTGGCCGACGCCGGCCACCAGACCGCGCGACTCGAACGCCTCGACCATGCGGCGGGCGCCCTCGACCGTGTCGGCGACCGGCTTCTCGACCAGTGCGCACACCCCGGCCTCGGCGAGCTGGAGGCCGACCTCCTCGTGCAGGGCCGTGGGGCAGGCGACGACGGTGTAGTCGACGCCCAGCGCGAGCAGCTGCTCCACGGTGTCGAGCACCGGCGCGCCCTGCGCGGCGCCGTACGTGTCGCCCATCGGGTCGACGACTCCGACGAAGTCGACACCGTCCAGACCGGCCAGGACACGGGCGTGGTGACGCCCCATCGAACCGAGGCCGACCAGTCCGGCCCGCAAGGGTCTTCCGTTGCTCACAGCTTCTCCCCCAGCGTGTTCACAGCGGTCACGATGCGGTCCAGGTCCTGCCGGGTCAGAGCAGGGTGGACCGGGAGCGAGACGACCTCGGCGGCCGCGCGCTCGGTCTCGGGCAGGTCCCAGGTACGGCCGGCCTTCTGGTCCGGCTCCCAGTACGGCTTCAGCCGGTGGATCGGGGTCGGGTAGTAGACGGCGTTGCCGATCCCGGCCTCGGTCAGACGGGCCATGGCGGCGTCGCGGTCACCCAGGACGCGCACCGTGTACTGGTGGTAGACGTGCCGGGCGCCCTCGGCGGCCTTCGGCGTGACCACGTTCGGCGCGGTGATGTGCTCGGTGAGGTGGGCGGCGTTGGCGATCCGGCGCTCGGTCCAGCCGGGCAGCCTGGTCAGCTGCACCCGGCCGATCGCGGCGGAGACGTCGGTCATACGGACGTTGGCGCCGACGATCTCGTTGGCGTAGCGCTGCTCCATGCCCTGGTTGCGCAGCAGCCGCAGGGTGCGGGCGACCTCGGCGTCGGCGGTGGAGACCATGCCGCCTTCGAGGCTGTGCATGTTCTTGGTCGGGTAGAAGCTGAACGTTCCGCCGTTGCCGAAAGCGCCGACCGGCGTGCCGTTGAGCGCGGCCGCGTGCGCCTGGCAGGCGTCCTCGACTACGGCCAGCCCGTGCTTCTCGGCGATCGCCATGATCCGGTCCATGGCGGCGGGGTGGCCGTACAGGTGCACCGGCATGATCGCGGCGGTGCGCGGGGTGATCGCGGCCTCGACGGCGGCCGGGTCGAGACAGAACGTGTCGGCGTCGATGTCGGCGAAGACCACGTCCGCGCCGACGAGCCGTACGGCGTTGGCGGAGGCGGCGAACGAGAACGACGGGACGATCACCTCGTCGCCGGGGCCGAGGCCCAGCGCCATCAGCGTCAGATGCAGCGCGGAGGTACCGGAGTTGACCGCGACGCAGTGTCGCCCGGCCACCAGCTCCGAGAACTCCTCCTCGAAGGCCGCCACTTCCGGCCCCTGGACGACCCTGCCGCTGCGCAGCACTCGCACCGCGGCCTCGATCTCCTGCTCGTCGATGACGGGCTTGGCAGCCGGTATCAACTCCTGGGCGTCACTCATCGACTCCCCCTCCTCTTCGGCGACCTCAAGGGGCGCACCACGTCGTGCCGGGTCGGGAGGGACGTTTGTCGAGCGCAGCACGTCCGCATCCCTGGACGTTCGCCGACTCTGTCGCGGCGGCGAACGGCTTTTCGCGCAGCACTCCACCCCCCAGTGGGGTGCCTTGCGGGAGGTCAGCCGTGGTCCGCGTCGGACGACCGGGCGTGCTCGGCTGGGTCTA
This sequence comes from Streptomyces lanatus, assembly GCF_014655715.1. Classification (GTDB taxonomy): domain Bacteria; phylum Actinomycetota; class Actinomycetes; order Streptomycetales; family Streptomycetaceae; genus Streptomyces; species Streptomyces lanatus. The sequence continues at coordinate 490,869 of NZ_BNBM01000002.1, forward strand.
CGGCAGCGGGCGTCTCAGCTGCCGGGACCGTGGTCACGTTACCAGCACAAAGACTTCGCATTACCTCTGAGTTATCACAGCGAAACCTTGACTTTACGCGCGTCCCTCATAAGCAATACGGAAAGTGACGGAGCAGTAAAGACAGGGTGACCATAGGGAAGTCGTGGCATACGGGGTGCGGCGGGTCATGAGCGACGGGCGCCGTGAACGCCGAAGCGCGGGGCACCGGTTGGTTCCGGTGCCCCGCGCTCAAGCCGGGCCGGGCGGTCCCGAGGTCTGGGCGACCCCGGGACCGTCGGTCGTTCCGGTCAGTCCTCCGTCGAGGCCGATACGGCGGACGCCTTCTGCTGCGCCGCCGCCGTCTTCTTCGACGCCGACTTCTTCGCGGCCGTGGTGGTGGTCTTGGCCGCCTTCTTGGCCGTCGCCTTCTTCGCGACCGTCTTCTTGGCCGCGGTCTTCTTGGTGGCGGCCTTCTTCGCCGTGGCCTTCTTGGCCGTCTTACGGGCCGTCTTCTTGGCCGGAGCCGTCTCCTCGACGACGTCCTCGCCGGTGCCCTCCGCGGCCGGGACGACCAGGACGGCCGCTTCCTCGGACGCGGTGGGCGCGGTGGCCTTGCGGACGGCGCGGCGCCGCGGACGGGCCGGAGCGGCGCTCTCGGCGACCGGCTCGGCAGCCGGGGCCTCCTCGGCCTGCTCGGGTGCGACGGCCGTCTCACCGACCGTCACCACGGTGGCCTCGGCCCCCGCGGGCGACCCGGCGGGCGCGGACACCTTGCGGGTCGCACGCCGACGCGTACGGCCCTTGGGCGCGGCCTCCTCGGTGACCTCGGTCTCGACGACCGCGTCCTCGACGGCGACCGGCTCGGCCTTCGCCTCGGCGGCCGGCTCCGGCTGCACCGGACGCTCGACCTCCTCGGCGACGGTCACGTCCTGGGCCGTGGGAACGGCCTCGGACCTCCTGGGCGCACCCGCCGGGGCCGACGCCCGCCGACCGCCACGGCGCCGCGAACGGCCACCGCGGCCGGCCGCGGCCTCCGCCTCGGCGACGCTGCTGTACAGCTCCTCGTCGGGCGCGAAGGCGGGCTCGGCCAGCGCGGCCGGCTCGGCGATCTCCGCGGCGACCTCGGCCTCGGTCTCCGCCTCCTCCTCGGCCGTCTCGACCGGCTCGGCGGCGACGGACGCCTCGTGCACCTGCTCGGGCCCGGCACCGGCACGCGCGCGCTTCTTGCGCTTGCCGCCGCCACCGAGTGCCGTCGGCTGCTCCATGTGCACGATGACGCCACGGCCGTTGCAGTGGACACAGGTCTCGGAGAAGGACTCCAGGAGGCCCTGGCCGACCCTCTTGCGGGTCATCTGGACGAGCCCCAGCGAGGTCACCTCGGCGACCTGGTGCTTCGTACGGTCGCGGCCCAGGCACTCCAGGAGGCGCCGCAGAACCAGGTCCCGGTTGGACTCCAGCACCATGTCGATGAAGTCGATCACGATGATGCCGCCGAGGTCGCGCAGCCGCAGCTGGCGGACGATCTCCTCGGCCGCCTCCAGGTTGTTCCTGGTGACCGTCTCCTCCAGGTTGCCGCCCTGGCCGGTGAACTTGCCGGTGTTGACGTCGACCACGACCATCGCCTCGGTCCGGTCGATCACCAGCGAACCGCCGCTGGGCAGCCAGACCTTGCGGTCCAGGGCCTTGGCGAGCTGCTCGTCGATCCGGTAGGTGGCGAAGACGTCGACCTCGGAGGTCCACTTCTGGAGCCGCTCGGCGAGATCCGGCGCCACGTGCGAGACGTATCCGTGGACGGTCTGCCAAGCCTCGTCACCACTGACGACGACCTTGGAGAAGTCCTCGTTGAAGATGTCGCGGACGACCCGGACGGTCATGTCCGGCTCGCCGTACAGCAGCGTCGGGGCGTTGCCGCTCTTGGCCTTCTTCTGGATCTCTTCCCACTGCGCCTGGAGCCGCTCGACGTCGCGGCGCAGCTCGTCCTCGCTCGCGCCCTCGGCGGCGGTGCGCACGATGACGCCCGCGTCCTCGGGGACGATCTTCTTGAGGATGGTCTTCAGCCGGGCCCGCTCGGTGTCGGGCAGCTTGCGGCTGATGCCGGTCATGGAGCCCTCGGGGACGTACACGAGGTAGCGGCCCGGGAGGGAGACCTGGCTGGTGAGGCGGGCGCCCTTGTGGCCGATCGGGTCCTTCGTCACCTGGACGAGGACGGACTGGCCGGACTTCAGGGCGGACTCGATACGGCGCGGCCCGTTGGCCATGCCGAGCGCCTCGAAGTTGACCTCACCGGCGTACAGGACGGCGTTGCGGCCCTTGCCGATGTCGATGAAGGCGGCCTCCATCGACGGCAGCACGTTCTGGACCTTGCCCAGGTAGACGTTGCCGACGTACGAGGTCGACTGCTCCTTGTTGACGTAGTGCTCGACGAGCACGTTGTCCTCGAGGACGCCGATCTGGGTGCGGTCGCCGTGCTGGCGGACCACCATGACGCGCTCGACGGCCTCGCGGCGGGCCAGGAACTCGGCCTCGGTGATGATCGGGACGCGACGGCGGCCCTGCTCACGGCCTTCGCGGCGGCGCTGCTTCTTGGCCTCCAGACGGGTGGAGCCCTTGATCGACTGCACCTCGTCGGACGGCTCGGCCTTCGGGCGGGGCTCGCGGACCTTGACGACGGTGCGCTCGGGGTCGCCGTCACCGGGCTCGGTGTCGGCGGAGCTGTCACCGGCGCGACGACGACGGCGCCGGCGGCGACGGCTGCTGGAGCTGGACCCGCCGCCGTCCTCGGCGCGCGCGTCCTCGTCGTCCTCTTCCTCCTGCTCGGCGGTGTCCTCGGCGTCCTGCTCGGCCTGGGCGGCGGCGAGCTCGTCGGACTCCTCGCCATCGGCGTCCGAGTCGGCGGACTCACCGCGACGGCGGCGACGGCCACCGCGACGACGACGCCGACGCGAACCGGCCTCTTCGGCCTCATCGCCCTCGGCGCTGTCCTCGGCGGCCTCTTCGGCCTCCTCGGTCTCGTCCTCGACGGCGGCTGTCTCGACCGCCTGGGTCTCGGCCTCCTCGGCGAAGGCGGCACCCCGGCGCCGGCGACGACGCCTGGACGCGCCGGCCTGCTCCTCGGGGAGCTCCTCGACGTCCTCGGTCTCCGCCTCGGCGGCGGCCGCCTGGGCAGCGGCCCGCTGCGGCGTCTGGAACTGCGGCTCGGTGAACACGGGCGCCTGGAACACGGCCACGGAGGGCCGCGCCGGGCGCGGGGCCTCGTCGGACTCCTCGGCGGCGGCGGCCTGGGCGGGCGCGGCGAATCCGGTGGCGGCCCGACGGGCGACCCTACGGCGGCGACGCGGGGCGGCGTCCTCGTCGGCCTCGACGGCGGAGGTCTCGGGGGCCTCCTCGGTCACCGGCGTCTCGGTCGCGGCCTCGGCCACCTCATCGGCGGGCGCGGACACGCGGCGCGTGGCACGGCGACGGCTGCGACGCGGGGCGGCGTCCTCGGTCTCCTCGGCCGACTCGGCGGACTCCGCGGGTACGGCGGACTCGACCGGCGTCTCGGCCTCGTCGGAGGCTTCAGCGGAAACCCCAACCGTGGAGACCTCGGCGGTGGAGGCCTCGGCGCTCTCCTCGGCAGCGGTGACCCGGCGGGTGGCACGCCGACGCGTACGACGCGGAGCGGCCTCCTCGGCGGGGGCAGGGGCCTCCTCGGCGGCGGGGCTCTCGGCCGCCTCATCGGCACCGGAGACCACGGTCTCGGCGACCTCGGCCGCGGTCGGCGACCCGGTCGGTGCCGACGCCCGACGCACCGCACGGCGACGCGTACGGGCCGGTGCGGCTTCCTCGGTGCTCTCGGCGGCGGTCACGGCCGGGCTCTCCTCGGCGGCAACGGGTGCGGCAGCCGTCACGGGCACCACGGTCTCGGCGGCCTCGGCCGCCGCGGGCGACCCGGTGGGCGCGGACGCGCGGCGTACCGCACGGCGACGCGGACGAGCGGCAGCCGCAGCCTCTTCAGCCGCGGTTGCCTCTTCGGCTTCCTCGGTCTCGTCGGCCTCAAGAGTCACGTCGGTCTCGACGTTCTCGTCCGGCTTCTGGGCCTCTTCGGCCTCTTCGTACTCCGCGGCCGGTATGGCCGGCTCGACAACCTCCGTGGGCTGCGCCTCGGTGGCGGCCACGGGCGGTCCCGCCGGGCGGGACGCGGCACGACGCCGACGGCGCGGCGGCAGGGTGTCGCTTGGAGTGTTCAGTTCGGAACCCTCGGTGGGTTCGGTCGGTTCGAGCATGCGGGCGTTTCTCCCGTCAGGCTCCCGGGCGCCGCGCCTGGTCCGGCGGCATGCCGGTGACGTCCGCGGCTCGCGCGATGCGCGACTGCCGCCGTCCGGGGCGCGGGCGCCGCACGGGAGCTCTCTGTGTCCTGTCTCGCCGGTTCCGTACGCCTCATGCGTACGGCCTGGCGAAAGTCTTCTGGTCGGTGCGCTGCCCGACCCAGGTGGCTCCCGAGTACGAGGGCGGCGCTTCGACGTCCGTCCCTACGGAACCTTCCTTACACCGACGCCTTCGCGGCGGCAGCGGGCTCGGCCTCGGATGGGGCCGTCGCTGCCTCGCGGTCGGGCGCGAGCGGGTCGGTCACCATGCCGGTCTCTTCATCGAACAGCCCCTGCGCCAGCCTGGTCACCGCTGCGGGGACCGGCGGCGCCAGGTCGGCCACGGCGCGGAGACCGGACAGGACGTCGTCGGGTCGTACGGCAGGCGTCACGTGCCGAACAACCAGCCGCAGTATCGCACAGGGCTGGTCGGTCGGCCTATCAGCGTTCGAACTGTGCGTTTCTGTTTCTTGGCCGCTGGCCAGTCGGACGACCGCGGGACGGGCGTCGAAGGTGCGCACGCCGTTCTTGGTCATGCGCTGGACCTCGACGGTCTCGGCGGCGTCGAAGGCGGCGACCGCTCGCGCGGCCTCGGCCGGGTCCACACCGTCGAGCCGCAGCTCCCAGACGGACGCCGTGAGCCGGTCGGCGAGCCCGGAAACCCGGGCCTCGACGGCATCGACGACGTCGAGCCCTGGGGGCAGCGATTCGTCGAGGAGCACTCTCAGCTGCTCCGGATCGCGCGCTTCGGTGAGCGCGATCTCCAGGTACTCCGCCTCACTGCCCGTGCCGGTGGGTGCGGCATTGGCGTACGACACCTTCGGATGCGGCGTGAACCCCGCCGAGTACGCCATCGGCACCTCGGCACGGCGCAGCGCACGCTCGAAGGCGCGCTGGAAGTCACGGTGGCTGGTGAACCGGAGGCGGCCGCGCTTGGTGTAGCGCAGTCGGATGCGCTGCACCGCGGGTGCGGGCGGCGGGCCTTCGGGCTGTCGCTTGCCCAGTGTCGTTCAGTCCTTAGTGAGAGCGGTCGTACTGCTACCAAGAGTACGTGTCTCGCCGCCCCGAGGTTCCCGTCGGGCGACCGCTTCTCGGGGCTTCGGCTCTCCGAAGAGCATCCGCCGGAAGTCGGCGCGTGCCTGCCGTACGGACTCGCGGGCGGTGGTGAGGGCCTGCCGGGTGGCCCGGCCCACGGCGCGGGCGGCGTCGGCGACGGGGCGCAGCACCGTGTCCCGGACGACGTGGCCGATCGGTGTGAGCACCGTGCGGTACACCCAGCGCACCGGCTCGACGAAGATCCACCGGAAGAGGTTCGCGAGGAACCGCCCGACGGCGAGCGAGATCCGCCCGGCGACCCGCCACGCGTGCCCGAGGGCGTCCCAGATCTCCTTGCCGACGATCGCGAGGGCGCGGCCGACGGGGGCCAGGATCCAGCGGTACAGGGCCTGCGCGGGCAGGACGAACAGCACGCGCGTGATCCAGTACAGGGCCATCCCGATGCCGGTGACGACCATGCCCACCAGCCACACGAGGCCCTTCGCGCACCAGGCGACGGCATGTCCGATCGGGGTGAGGATCCACTCGTAGAGCCAGCGGGCGGGGACCACGAGGAGGTATCGGGCGAGCCACGCGAACGCGCCGAAGATGCCGAGTCCGATGGCGGCGAGCACCGTGCCGATGCCCTTGAGGACCCACATGACCGCATGCCCGATGGGCGTCAGCACGCGCGCGTAGAGCCATGCGAACCCGGCCCCGATGCCTCGCGCGACCCACGCGCACGCGTGCCCGACCGGAGTCAGCACATACCGGTACAGCCACACGACCGGTATGACGAGGAGCACGTTCCCGAGCCAGGCGAGTGCCTTGGCGACGGGGACGACGACGTAGCGCCACAGCGCCACGAACGGCCAGACGAACACCGCGCGGCCGAGCCAGAGCAGGGCCCGGCCGACCGGGCGGAGCACGGTGTCGTTCAGGAAGCGGCCGGCGACGACGAGCGCGTCCCACACCATCCGTACGGGCACGACCAGGACGAGCACGACGATGCGCACCGGGATACGGATCGCGGCCACCAGGCAGCCCTCGGGCTCCTGGCGGCGCGGTGGCGGTTTTTCGAGATCCATTCCGGTGTCCATACCGGTGTAGACGCCGGGGCGACCTGGTCGGATGCGGGTCTGGGACACGATCCGGCAACTACTGCGCGTGTGTCATCAGCAACCCTGCCAATAGCGCCGTACGGGTGGGGATGTGGTCGAGCAGGACGTGTTCGTGGCGGGCGTGGGCGCCGCCGCCGACCGCGCCCAGGCCGTCGAGGACGGGGCGGCCCAGCGCGGCGACGAAATTGCCGTCGCTCGCTCCGCCGACGGAGGTCTCCGCGAGCCGCCACCCCAGCTCGCCGGCGATCGACTGGGCCTGCTTGTACAGGAGCTGGGAGCCGGGGTCGGGCACCATGGGCGGGCGGTTCCAGCCGCCGGTGACGGTGACGCGGACCCGGGGGTCGGCGGCGCGCAGTGCGGTGAGGGCGGCGTCGACGCGGGCCGCCTCGGCGGGCAGGGCGATGCGTACGTCGATGCCGCAGTGGGCGTGCCCAGCGATGACGTTGGTGCCGGTTCCGCCGCTGATCAGGCCGACGTTGACGGTGGTGCCGCGGCCCGGGGCGGCCAGGGCGGTGATGCGGGTGACCAGTTCGGCGAGGGCGTGCACGGCGCTCGCACCGGCGGTCGGATCGAGGCCGGCGTGCGCCTCCACGCCCGCCACGGTCACCTCGAACAGCCCGACGCCCTTCCGGGACGTCTTCAGCGCCCCCTCCTGCCCGGCCGACGCCTCGCACACCAGCGTGGCCGCCGCGTCCTCGCTGAGCCGCTCGATGTGCGGGCGGGAGGCGGGGCTGCCGATCTCCTCGTCGCCGTTGAGGAACAGCCGTACGGCGGGGCGCGGCAGGTCCAGTTCGCGCAGCAGCCGTAGCGCCCAGACGGCCTGCACCAGGCCGCACTTCATGTCGAAGGCGCCCGGTCCGCTCGCCGAGCCGTCGTCGGTCACCCGGAACGGCCAGTCGGCGAGGGTGCCGGCCGGCCACACGGTGTCGTAGTGGCACAGCACCAGTACGGTGGCCGCCGCCGTGCCCTCGTAGAGCAGCTCCAGCATGTCGCCGTGCGGGCCGCCGTCGTGGCGCCGTACCTGGTCGGGTGGGCCGAGCCGGAGGTGCGTCCACTCCTCGATGGCCGTGAGGCCCTGGTTCAGCAACTCCTTGTCATGGCTGGGGGTTTCCAGCTCGACGAGCGTTCGCAGGTCGCCGGTGATCTCGGGCAGGGCGGTGCTGGCCAGGGACTCGATACGGCGCGGGGGCACGGGGGCTCTCCTCAAAGGGGTTGTGTGGTCAGCGGACGGGGACGCCGGGGCCCAGCGGGATGCCGAGTGCCCACCAGGCGTAGAACAGCAGCGTCCAGGCCGCGAGCATGGTCAGGCACAGGGGAAGGGTCAGGGAGAGCAGGGTGCCGATGCCGGCGGAGCGGCGGTAACGCTGGATGACGCCCAGGGTCATGACGAAGTAGGCGCTCATGGGGGTGGCGGCGTTGGTGCAGGAGTCGGCGATGCGGTAGACGGCCTGGGTGACCTCGGGCGGGATGTCGAGGAGCATGAACATCGGCACGAACACCGGGCCGACCAGGGCCCATTGGGCGGAGCCGCTGGTGACCAGCAGGTTGATGACGGTGCAGACGAGAAGGATGCCGAGGAACGCCCATCCTCCGGTGATGCCCGCCGACTTGAGCAGGTCGGCGCCCCGGATCGCCATGACCTCGCCCACGCCGGTCCACTTGAAGTAGGCGAGGAACTGGGAGATCGCGAAGAACAGCACCAGGATCGGCGCCATCTCGCGCAGCCCCTTCGCCATGTGGTCCGGGATGTCCCGGCCGCTGCGCACGGTGCCGACGGCCCGCCCGTACACGGCACCCGCGATCAGGAAGGCCACCGCCAGCACGACCGCGATCCCGGTCAGCACCGGCGACTGCACGATGCTGCCGCCCTCGCCCCGCAGCGGTGAGGAGCCCGGGATCATCGCCACGACGACGACCGTGACGTACGCCAGCAGCGCCCATCCGGCGTTGCGCAGTCCGCGTCGCTCGTCGGCGCCGAGGGTGAGGGGCGCGGACGGGTCCTCCTCCGTGTCCTGGTCGGGCTCGTCCGGCATGGCCGCGACCCGCCTCGCGATGACCTTCTCGGTGACGACCGTGATGACTACGGCGAGCACCACCGACGAGCCGATGGAGAAGAAGTAGTTGGACAGCGGGTTGACCACGTACCCCGGGTCAACTGTCTGCGCGGCGGCGGTGGTGAGCCCGGCGAGGACGGCGTCGGTCGGGGTGACCAGGGGGCTCGCGTCGTACCCGGCGGACACCGACACGAAGGCCACGACAGCGCCGAGCATGGGGCTGCGCCCCACGGCCTTGAACGCCAGTGCCCCGAGCGGCACAAGGACCACGTAGGCCGCGTCGGAGGCGGCGTGCGCGACCATCGCCGTGAACGCGAGGGTGAACGTCAGCCAGCGGGCCGGGACGCGGACGACAGCGCCCCGCAGCATCGCCGGGAGCAGGCCCGAGCGGTCGGCGACGGCCACGCCGAGCATCACGACCAGGATCGTGCCGAGCGGCGGGAAGGTGGCGTAGTTCGTCACCGCGTCGTCGATCATCATGCGCAGCCCCTCGCCCGAGACGAGGCTGTGCACGGTGACCGTCTTTCCGGTGGCCGGGTTCGGCGCGGAGGCCCCGGCGGCGGACAACGCCCAGCTCACCAGGGCGAGCAGCACGCTGAGCACGCCGAACAGCCAGAAGGGATGGGGGAGTTTGTTGCCCAGTCGCTCGATGCGCACGAGCAGGGCCATCAGGCCGGTGAGCGGGGCCTGTTCGGAGGTCTCTGCGGTCGTCTGGTCGGTGGTCTGCTTGGGGGAAGCCACCGGTCCATTGACCACTCCCTGATGGATTCATGCAAGGTGTTGGGCAATATTGAATGTATCGTTCACACGAATTAACACGCTGACCGATTCTCTCTACGACTGGATGCCGCGACCATGGACGACATGGACCACATGGACGACATGGAGCTCCTGGACGACGACGATCTCGACCTCGTCGCCGCGCTCCAGCACGCCCCGCGTGCCCCGTTGAGCCTGCTCGCGGAGGCGCTGGGCATGTCGGCGAGCACCGTGGGGCGGCGGCTGGCGCGGCTGGAGTCGGATCGGCTGCTGCGGGTGATCGGCCAGCTCGACTGGTCGGTGTCCGGCGAGGGCCACCCCTGGCATGTGTGGGTGACGGCGGAACCGGGCCAGGCCCCCGAGGTCGCCCGCCGTCTCGCCGAGCTGCCCGGCACCACCCTGGTCGCCGTCACCGCGGGCCAGGCCGATGTCTACTGCTCGGTCCTGCCCGAACACCGGTCCGCCGCACGGGATCTGCTCACCCGCGGCATCCCCGGCACCCCCGGCGTGCGTGCGGCGCGCTCCGAGCTCGTCCTGTCCGCCACCACCAAGTCCGACGCCTGGCGCCTCCCCCGCCTGACGAAGGACCGGATCGACACCCTCACCGCCCACGCGGCCCAGGACACCCCCACGTCCGCCCCGCCCGCCCCCGGCACCCTCACCGCCGACGAACTGCGCACCCTGCGCCTCCTCGCCACCGACGGCCGTACGACCGCGGCCCAGGTCTCCCGGCGCCTGGACCTCGGCGGGTCCACGGCCTACCGGCTGACCCAGTCCCTTCTGCGGCGCGGCCTGGTCCGCCCGAGGGTGGAGATCGAACCGTCGCTGCTCGGCTACGCGTTGGAGGCGGTGGTGGCCCTGACGGTCTCCCCCGGCGCGATCACCAAGGTGGCGTCCGCCCTCGCCGAGCACCCCTCAGCCCGCTACGTCTCCACCACCGCGGGCCACTCCTGCGTCGTCCACCAGGGCGTCTTCCGTGACGAGCACGGCCTGGCCGACTTCCTCACCCACGACCTCGCCGAACTGCCCGGCGTGATGTCCTTCGACGTCTCGATCGTCCTGGAGGCGCTGCGCCGCCACTGGCTGGACCGGGAGTCGGGACGGCTGGCCGCCACACGCGCGGTCGGCCCGTGACTGGCCTCAGGAGCGGCTCTGCGCCTCCGCCTGGGCGATCGCTTCCGCCTCGCTCTCGGCCAGCGCCATGGTGACGCCGAACGCCTCGGCGATATGGCCCGCCGCCGACATGACGCGCGCGGTCCCCACGACGGGCGCGATCGCGACGAGCAGGTCCTGCAGCTGCTCGACGGTGAAATCGGCCTTCATCGCGGGATTGACGTGGGCCAGGTAGGAGATCGCGGGTGCGTCCATCGCCACGAGCGCGGCGATACGGGAGAGGATGAGCGTCCGCTCGTCCATGTTGCAGCGCTCGATGGAGTCGATCGTCATCGCGGCGATCGTGTCGAGTACGGGAGTCTCGGATGCAGTGGCCATGACGAGGACCGCCCTCCGGTGCCGTAGGAAGTGCCACCGCACCCCGCTCAACGACGGAATCGCCCCTGGGGGTCCGGCGGTTGCCCATCAAGCGTAGGCGTCGCGGGCCGGTGGCGCGCGTCGAGCGCACCGGACCTCAGCGCTCCGCCAGCAGCTCCAGCGCGGCCTCGGCGACCTCCTCGGGAGCCGGGCCCACGTCGAGCGCGGCCCCTCGTTCATCCGGTTCGAGAGGTTCGAGCGCGGCGAGCTGGGAGTCGATCAGCGCCTTCGGCATGAAGTGGCCGGTGCGGTTGCCGATCCGCTCCTCCAGCACGTCATGGCCGGCCGTCAGATGCAGGAAGAAGATGCCGGGGCAGGCCGCGCGCAGAGTGTCCCGGTAGCGCCGCTTCAGGGCGGAGCAGGCGACGACACAGCCGGTGCCCGCCGCGTCGCCCGCGTGCAGCCTGCGGCCGATGGACTCCAGCCAGGGCTGACGGTCCGCGTCGTCGAGCGGGACACCGGCCGACATCTTGGCGATGTTGGCCGGCGGGTGCAGATCGTCGGCCTCCGCGAAGGGGATGTCCAGCCGCTCCGCGAGCAGCCGGGCCGTCGTCGTCTTGCCGGTGCCGGAGACTCCTATGACCACGATGCACAGAGGGGTGCGCTCGTTCATCGCCGCGGTGGCCCCTGCGAGCCGGCCGGGTACTCCTCCAGCGGCACGAGATCCTTCTCCCACGCCGACAGTACGGGCTCCAGGACCCGCCATGCCTCCTCGGCCTCGTCGCCGCGGATGGACAGGGCGGGATCCCCGGTCAGGACGTCCAGCAGGAGCCGGCCGTAGGCGGGCAGGCCCGTTGGGTCCATCCGCGCGGTCAGGGAGAGCGGGGCGAGTTCATGGGCGTGCGCGCCGATGGCCGTCAGATCGAGGGTCAGCCCCTCCGGTTCGAGGCCGAAGCGCAGCACATTGGGCTGGGCCTCCCCGCTGTGGCCGAACGGCAGATGCGGCACCGGACGGAACCGCACCGCCACCTCCTTGCGGTCCGCCTCCAGCGCCTTGCCGCTGCGCAGCCGGAACCTGGTGCCGGACCAGCGCCAGCTGTCCAGTTCCAGCTCCACCTCGGCGAAGGTCTCGGTGCGCCGCTCCGGGCTCACGCCGTCCTCGTCGACGTAGGCGGGAATGTCGTGGTCACCGACCCTGCCGGGCAGATAGCGCGCGCGACGGGTGCGGCGTACGACGTCCTGCTCGGTCAGGGGCCGCACGGAGCGCAGGACGTCGACCTTGCGGTCGCGCAGGTCCCGTTCGCCGAGGGTGATCGGGGGTTCCATGGCCACCAGGCAGAGCAGTTGGAGGAGATGGTTCTGGACCATGTCCTTGAGCGCGCCGACATGGTCGTAGTAGCCGGCCCTGCCCTCCAGGGCGAGGGTCTCGTCCCAGACGATCTCGATCTCGGCGATGTGGGTGCTGTTCCAGATGGGCTCCAGGGCACGGTTGGCCAGACGGCTGCCGAGGACGTTCTGGACGGTCGTCATGGCCAGGAAGTGGTCGACGCGGAACACCGCCTGCTCCGGGACGAGGTCGGCGAGCAGCCGGTTCAGCTCCTGCGCGCCGGCCAGGTCCTCGCCGAACGGCTTCTCCAGCACGATCCGGCTGCCCGCCGGCAGACCCGCCTCGTGCAGCGCGGTGACCACGCGGGGGAAGAGTCCCGGCGGCAGCGCGAGATAGACGGCGACCGGTCCGTCGCCCGCGATGGCCTCGGCGACATCGGCGGAACTGGTGACATCGGCCCGTACATAGCGGGCCCGGGCCGCGATCGCCTCCCTCGCGTCGGCCGGATACGGTCCGCCGTGCAGGTCGAGCCGGGCGCCGATCCACTCCCGGAACCGCTCGCTGCTCCACTCCTCCCTGCTCGCGCCGGTCAGCTGGAACCGGTCGTCGAGCTGCCCCGCCGCCCGCAGGGCCGCCAGGGCCGGCAGCAGATAGCGTGCGGAGAGGTCTCCTGTCGCGCCGAGGACGACGAGCCGGTCGATCATGCCCGTTTACCTGCCTTGCCTGCCTTGCCTGCCTTGGCTCGGGCGAGGTTCACTCCGCTCGCGATGATCCCGATGTGGCTGAACGCCTGCGGGAAGTTGCCCATGAACTCTCCTGTGGACGGATTGATCTGTTCCGACAGCAGCCCCAGCGGGCTCGCCCGGGCGCACAGCGAGGCGTACAGCTCCTCGGCCTCCTCGGTCCGGCCCTGGCCGATCAGGTTGTCGACCAGCCAGAAACTGCACAACAGGAAGGCGCCCTCATCGCCGGCGAGTCCGTCGGGTGACTCCTTGTGCAGATAGCGGTAGAGCAGCCCGTCGCCCGCCGACAGACGCTCGGCGACGGCCGTGGCGGTCGCCACCATACGAGGGTGATCGGCCGGCACGACCTGGCGCAACGGGAGTGCGAGCAGGCTGGCGTCCAGGACACCACCGCCGTCGAGGTGGGCGCTGAGGGTCTGCGCCCGCTCGTCCCAGGACTGCTCCAGGATGCGGCGGCGCAGATCGTCGGCCGAGGCACGCCATTGCGCGATCCGCCCGGGCAGTGCGAGCCGCTCCCCCATCCGCGCGGCCCGGTCCAGCGCCACCTGGCACAGCCCGGCCGAGTATGTGAACACCCGGCCCTCACTGCGCACCTCCCAGATGCCCTGGTCCGGCTGCCGCCAGGCCTGCTCCGCGGAGTCGGCCAGCTTGGCCAGGCTCGCCCACAGCGCGGGCTGGATCTCGCCGCCGGCGAGCAGCCACTGGTCGGCGCAGTCCAGGATCTCGCCGTAGACGTCGTGCTGACGCTGGTCGGCGGCGCCGTTGCCCCAGCGCACCGGGGCCGAGCGCTGGTAGCCCTCCAGCTCACCGTCCTCGACCTCGTCGGGCACCGGATCACCCCGCACGTCGTACATGATCCGGGGCTGCCTGCTGTACTCGAAGGCGTCGAGGACCCAGCCGAGGAACGCGTCGGCCTCGCCGCCGAAGCCGATGCGGCGCATCGCGAACATGGCGAAGGCGGCGTCGCGGATCCAGGCGTAGCGGTAGTCCCAGTTGCGGACCCCGCCGATGGGCGCGGGCAGGGAGGACGTGGGGGCCGCGACCAGCGAGCCGCTGGCCCAGTCGTCGCACAGCTTCAGCGTCAGCGCGGCCCGCCGCACGAGCCGCTCCTCGGGACCGTCGTACTCGAAGTGCCGCATCCAGCGGCGCCACGCGTCGGCGGTCCCCCACAGCATGGCGTCGGTGTCGAGGCGGTGGTGACGGTGGAAGCGGCCCCAGGACAGCACGAGGTCGAGGCGATCGCCCTGCCGCAGTTCGTGGGTGCTGTGCAGACCGGTCAGGGGCCGGTTGGACCGCAGGTGCAGACGCAGGTCGGGCCGCCGCGCGGGCCGTACCTCAAGACCGCTGAACAGGGCCCGCGTCTGCGCACCGCCCCGCGGCTCCAGATCCGCTCGCAGGCGTACGTCACCGTCCACCACGACCGCCGAACGCACCAGCTCGGCCCGGTCGGCCGGGGCGTCGTCGGTGAGGTCGGCGCCGGAGCGCAGGGCGAGCGCGTCGGTGACACGGACGGTGCCGGTGGGGCCTCGCAGCTCGGTGATCAGTACGCCGGAGTCCAGTTCATAGCGCTGGCGCGCCTCCACCAGGCCCTCCGGGGCCAGGGTGAAGTGCCCGCCTCGCGCGGGATCCAGCAGGCCGCAGAAGAGAGGATCGGCGTCGAAGCGGGGCACGCACATCCACGGGATGGAGCCGTCCAGGCCGACCAGCGCGGTGGTCGTGCCGTCCCCGATGAGACCGAGGTCCTCCAGCGGCAGACAGCCCTCCCGCCTGCGGACCGGCCGGAAGGGTGGATCGGGGTCTTGCATGCCACCTCGCTTCTGGAAACGGATGATGGGCTTTCTTCTAGAAAGAGATCATGACCTTCACGACGTCCTCGAGTTTCTGGTCCGCGACCTCGAAGGCCCGTTCCATATCGTCGAAGTGGAACTCATGGGTCGTCAGATGCGACGGGTCGACGCGGTTCGACTCCAGCAGCCGCAGAAGTCGTTCCATTCGCAGTCGTCCGCCGGGGCAGAGTCCCGTGGTGATGGTCTTGTCGGCCATACCGACGCCCCATTCGACGCGTGGAATGCGTACGAACTCGCCCTCGCCGAAATAGCCGGTGCTGGAGATGGTGCCCCCGGGCTTGGTGATCTTCACCGCGGTCTGGAAGGTCACATCCGCGCCGAGTGCCTCGATGGCGGTGTCGACTCCCCGCCCGTCGGTCAGCTCCATGACCCGTTCGACGACATCCTCCTTGGTGAAGTCGACGACCTCGTCCGCGCCGTACAGCTGCGCGAGCTTCTGCCGGCTGGGCACCGACTCGACCCCGATGACGAGCCCGGCGCCGCAGAGCCTGGCCCCCGCCGTCACCATCAGACCGACCGGCCCCTGCGCGAGCACGGCGACGGTCCCGCCCATCGGGATGTTGCCGTTCTCGGCACCCATGAATCCCGTGGAGAGCATGTCGGCGCAGTACACGGCGTCCGCGTCGGAAATACCGTCGGGAATCGCGGCGAGATTGGAATCGGCATCATTCACATGAAAGAAGTCGGCGAAAACCCCGTCCTTCGAGTTCGCGAACTTGAAGCCGCCGAGCGCGCCACCGGACTGCGAGGGATGCCCGTTCTGGGAGGCCAGATCGCCCCAGTCGGGAGTGATGGCACCGACCAGCACCCGATCGCCGGGCCGAAATTCCTTGACCTCGCCGCCCACGGCCTCCACGACACCGACCGCTTCATGCCCCAGCGTCAGATTCTCCCGCGGACCGATGCCGCCCTGGACGGTATGGGAGTCGGAGGTACAGATCAGGGCCCGAGTCGTACGCACCAGGGCGTCACCCGGACCCAGCTGCGGAACGGGCTTCTCCATGAAGCCCACCCGCCCGATTTCCTTCATCACGAACGCCTTCAACCGCCTGTCCTCCTGCCGGTGCACCGGATCACGCCACTGTCACTGCCAGCGTTCCGGGGATCGTGCGGGTTCGCGATCCGGCCGCTACAGGGGTGGTGCGTTCCAGTGAAAAAGGGCCTGCGCGGAGCAGACGGAGGCTGGTGCTCGACCACCCGGTCATCGGTCCCCACCCCGCACCACCACAACCGGACAGGCGGCGTGCTGGGCGCAGTGCTGGGCGACGGACCCCAGCAGCAGCCCCGCGAAGCCCCCGAGGCCGCGGCTGCCGACGACGAGCAGGGACGCGTCGCGGGCCGCGCGGAGCAGCACGCTGGCGGGCGTGCCGTAATGCACCTCCGTACGCACCGCGACGGAGGGCCGCGCCTCCACGACCTCCTCGACAACCCGCGCGAGGTCGTCACGGGCCCGGCCCTCCAGAGCCGACTCGTCGCTGCTCGACGGGGGCAGCCAGCCGAGCGCGCCATGGAACTGCGGCATGTCCCAAGCGGTCATCGCGACCACCTCGCCCCGGGTGAGCTCCGCCTGACGCACCGCCCAGCGAAGGGCCTGCTTCGCCGAGTCCGAGCCGTCGACGCCGACCACGATGCGCTCGGACTCCTGCTGCTGCTCAGCCACGGCCGCTCCTCGGACTGGACGCCTTCCACTGGCCCCAGCCTCACGCCGACCGCACCGGATGCCCAGCCCGACAGGTCCGGATGGGTCGCGGTGGTCAGTGGTGGTGGCCCCGCCGGCCGAGGGTCTCCTCGGGGGTCGCTCCGGGACGGGTCCACTGCGGCACGGGCCGGCTGGTCGGTCCCCAGTCGGCCTTCCCGTCCGCGTCGGCACGCCAGTACCAGCAGATCGGCGCACCATGCCCACCGACCGGCGCACCGGCCTCCGGCGCCTCGGGCCAGCCCTCGGGGTCGTCCTCCCACGCCTCACGGCGGCCGTACGGCGTCATGTCGAGCAGCCCGAGGGAGCCGTTGACGGGCTCATTGCCACGGCCTGTCGTGGAGTAGGTCAGGAACACGCGGTCGCCGTCGCGCAGGAAGCAGGCGATGTACCCCATGTCCCCGCCAACGGGCTCAGCCACATCCCGTACGGAATACCAGGGCTGCGTGTAGCCCATGAACTCGACGTAGGAGGCCACCTCGTCCCAAGGACCGGTGGTGAGGATGGCGAACGAGACGCCGCGGGCGTGCAGATAAACAGCGTCCTTCATATGCCAGGCCGTGGTCGTACACCCCTCACACTGCCCCTGATGCGGCGCACCGTCGTACCACATGTGCTTGTACACCACGAGCTCGTCCCGCCCCTGGAACAGATCGAGGAACGGCACCGGCCCATCGGCTCCGACGACCTCGACCGTCCCGTCGAACTCCACCATCGGCAGCCTCCGACGGGCCGCGGCGATGGCATCACCCTCCCGGGTGTGGGCCTTCTCCCGCACCAGGAGCTCATCACGGGCGGCCTGCCAGGTGGCCGGATCGACGACGGGCGGCCGTCCGGGCAGTGCGGCGGTCGGCTCGTCGGGGGTGATGGCCATGATGTCCTCCGGGGTGTCATCGGGGTCTGGTGCCGGGGAGCGCCTTACGACGGTCACGAGAACAGACTGTGGTCGGGACCGGAACTCATCGCGGCGGATGCCTGTCTGCCTGTTTACCTGGCCGCTCGGCATCGCTCGGCCTACGCGGAGCGGGGCTGGGTCGTCGGGATCCTCGACGTGAAGAACATCGCGAGGGCGCAGGCGAACCCGAGGATCGCGAGCGCGGCACGCAGGCCGTCCAGCCGGGCCTCGGCGTTCGCGTCCAGCGCGGCCCGGGCCACCTCGTCACTCGTTCCCGCCTCGTCGAGAGCGGTCCTGAGCTGGGCGTCCGACAGGAAGGTCACCCCGTCCTGGATTTCCACGGCCGCCTGGTTCGTGACCTCGGCCGGGATCGCCGGATTCTCTTCGAGGTTGGTCAGGAAGGAGGACGAGAGCACGGCGATCAGGATCGAGCCGGCGAGTGCCGTACCGATCGAGGAGCCGAGGTTGGTGACCGCGTTCTGGATGCCCCCGACCTCCGCGCTCTGCTCGTCCGGCACCGCCGAGACGGTGACGGACCCGAGCTGCGACGCGAGCGCGCCGGTGCCCAGCCCGATGAGCAGGAACGGCACGGTCACGATCGCCGCCCCGGCGCCCGAGTCCAGGGCGGCCATCAGTACCACCGCGCCGGCGAGCAGGGCGAGGATCCCGAGCCGCACCACCCGCCTCGGCGAGACGTCCGGGAGGAAACGGGGGATGAGGGTGGCGGCCGCCAGCAGGGTCAAGGAGAGCGGTAGGAGACGGGCACCGGTTTCGAGCGCGGACAGCCCCAGGGCGATCGACAAATACAGCGGTACGACGAAGAACACGCCCATCAGGACGAGGTACTGGAAGAAGAACATGGTCAGGCCACCGGTGAGCTGCTTGGTGTGCAGCAGGGCCGGGTCGATGAGCGGATCCGCGTGCCGTTCCACGAGGCGGGCCTCCCAGCGCAGGAAGAGCCAGATCAACAGCACACCCGCCAGCATCAGCCACATCACCGGCGAGACTCCGAGCCACGAAGGCGCGTCGGGCTTCGGCCGGAACCAACCCCATTCATCAGTGCGGAGCACGCCGTAGACGAACGTCCCGAGGCCGAGGGCACACACCGCCGAGCCGATGAGGTCGATGCGCCGGCGCTCGCGGCCCACGACGTCGGCGATGCGGCGGGCGAGCGCCAGAATGACGAGAACGACCAGCACCTCACCCGCGAACACCCAGCGCCAGGACAGATACGTCGTGGCGAGACCCCCGATGAGAGGCCCGAGCGCGATGGCCACGGCACCGGCGGCGGCGACGAGTCCGTAAGCGGAGGGACGTAGTTCAGTGGCGAAGTTGCCGGCCACCAGCGCCACGATCGCGGGCAGGATGAGCGCCGCCCCGACACCCTCCAGGAAGGACCAGCCGAACAGCAGCACCGGCAGATTCGGCGCAAGCGCCGTGGTGAGCGAACCACACCCGTAGATACAGCAACCGATCATGAACGCGCGTCTGCGGCCGATCAGTGCTCCGACCTTGCCGCCCGGGATCATGAACATCGCCATCACGAGCGTGTAAGCCGTGATGGCGCCCTGGATCCCGGTCACCGTCGTGCCCACGTCCTCGGCCACCGCCGCGATGGACACATTCATGACGGAACTGTCGAGCGCCATCAGAAACTGCCCCGCCGCGAGCGTCCACAGGACGAGCCGCGCCTTGGCCGAACCCTTCGCGGTAGCCGCACTGGGCGTCATGGACGAAGCATTGCCACCGCCCGAAGTCAGTTCGTTGACGAGCCGCAGACTTCAGCCACTTGGCGCACAGCCAGAGTCACGCCGGGAGCCACTCAATGCGCATCTGCCCCGCTATCAGAGCGCGTCGATCTGCCAGGCGATGACGCCGGTCGCAGGCGGCGAGACGTGCGCGCGGGCTCAGACAAGTCATGGCGTCGTGTCTGGGCCCACTTCCAGTCGATCTTGGAAGTGGGCAGCTTAGCTGTTCAGTAACTGGCAGTGCGGTTGAAGCTGGTGATGTTGAGTTTGATGCCCTCCGCAGACTTCAGCGTCGTGGGGGACTCGCCTTGGGCAGTCTGGCCGGGCTGCACGTCGGTCTCCAGTTCAGAACCGTTCGCCAGGGCACCGACGCTGCCCCCAACCGACCCAGCTGTTCCGCCAAGTCAACACCCTGACATCTGTCAGGGACGCGACGCCCCAGTGACGCTCTACCGTTCGAGGCGCCGGCTCGGGGGACCTCTTGGCCGCCGTAATGGCCATCGTGACGACATGACGAAGGTCCCGGCCAGGCGAGCGCTACGGCAAAGGGCCGATCTGTGGGCGCTCCCAGCCCTTCGATCAAGGAGAATTCATGCGCAGTATCCGCAGGATCTTCAGCGTGGGCACGGCCGCGCTCGTGCTCGGGGCAGGGCTTGTGGCGGGTTCTTCCGGTACGGCTCAGGCCGCGGCGTCGGACTGCACGGGAGGTGCGAATGGTTTCACCGACATCCCGGACAGTCTCAGCGGTCGCGGTGTGGCGGGGGCGGGGGCGGTGGTGCTCGAATTCCCCACCAACGTGCCGTACGCCATCGCCTCGTACGCGATGCAGACCGGCACCGTCGGCGGCAGACAGATGGGGTGGGGCGTCCTGACCACGAGCTCCAGCACCTGGGGCCCCGGTGCCGTGGGCAGGGTCTGGATGGATGTCACCAACGACGGCAAGAATTCGTGGATCCAGTGCGGCCCGTTCGATGCGAGAGGCGGCGCCAGGATCACGACCGCGGCCTACCCCACCAGCAGCTCGGCGAGTCGGGCCTTCCGTGTCTGCGCACAGGTGGTCTCTCCCTCCCCCATCACCGGCATCACCTGCACCCCCTGGTGGTAGTACCCGACTCTTGGGAACAGGACCTGTCAGCAAGCCTTCCTGGCCGACGTTTCCTTTGGTGCTGGCTCACAGGCGTCGGACAGCATTGAGCCCCCTCTCTGCACTGAGAGGGGGCTCAACATCGCCATAGGGCCTCAGCAAGGTCTGAGCACTCGGACCCACTCGACCTCTGAGTGGATGCCCGAGGGCTCTTCCTCGCTCGCCTCAGCCAGGGCCCCAGTCAACCGATCGAGCGCCTCGCCCAGCTCAGTGCGAGTGGCCGCTGGGCGTCGGCGCCGCGTTCTTGACCGCCAGAGGCAGCAACTTCTTCCCAGTCGGCCCGATCTGGATAGCCGTATCCATCTGCGGGCACACCCCACAATCGAAGCACGGCGTCCACCGGCAGTCCTCGACCTCCGTCTCGTCGAGGGCGTCCTGCCAGTCCTCCCAGAGCCAGTCCTTGTCGAGGCCGGAGTCGAGGTGGTCCCAGGGGAGGACCTCCTCGTAGGTGCGCTCGCGGGTGGTGTACCAGTCGACGTCCACGCCGAAGGGGGCCAGCGCCTTGTCGGCGCACTGCATCCAGCGGTCGTAGGAGAAGTGCTCGCGCCAGCCGTCGAAGCGGCCGCCGTCCTCGTAGACCGCGCGGATGACGGCGCCGATGCGGCGGTCGCCCCTCGACAGCAGGCCTTCCACGATGCCGGGCTTGCCATCGTGGTAGCGGAAGCCGATGGAGCGGCCGTACTTCTTGTCGCCGCGGATCTTGTCGCGGAGCTTCTCCAGGCGGGCGTCCGTCTCCTCGGCGGAGAGCTGCGGGGCCCACTGGAAGGGGGTGTGGGGCTTCGGGACGAAGCCGCCGATCGAGACCGTGCAGCGGATGTCGTTGGAACGCGACACCTCGCGGCCCTTGGCGATCACGTTCATCGCCATGTCGGCGATCTGCAGGACGTCGTCGTCGGTCTCCGTCGGCAGGCCGCACATGAAGTACAGCTTCACCTGGCGCCAGCCGTTGCCGTAGGCCGTCGCGACGGTGCGGATGAGGTCCTCCTCCGACACCATCTTGTTGATGACCTTGCGCATACGCTCGCTGCCGCCCTCGGGCGCGAAGGTCAGGCCGGAGCGGCGGCCGTTGCGCGTGAGCTCGTTCGCGAGGTCGACGTTGAAGGCGTCCACGCGGGTGGAGGGGAGGGAGAGGCCGATCTTGTCTTCCTCGTACCTGTCCGCCAGGCCCTTCGCGATGTCGCCGATCTCGGAGTGGTCCGCCGAGGACAGGGAGAGGAGGCCAACCTCCTCGAAGCCCGTCGCCTTCAGGCCCTTCTCGACCATCTCGCCGATGCCGGTGATCGAGCGCTCGCGGACCGGGCGGGTGATCATGCCGGCCTGGCAGAAGCGGCAGCCGCGGGTGCAGCCGCGGAAGATCTCGACGGACATGCGCTCATGGACCGTCTCGGCGAGCGGGACCAGGGGCTGCTTGGGGTACGGCCACTCGTCGAGGTCCATCACCGTGTGCTTGGACACACGCCACGGGACGCCCGACTTGTTGGGGACCACTCGGGCGATACGGCCGTCGGGGAGGTACTCGACGTCGTAGAACGCGGGGATGTAGACCGATCCCGTCTTCGCCAGGCGGAACAGGACCTCCTCGCGGCCGCCGGGGCAGCCCTCCGCCTTCCACGCACGGATGATCTTCGTCATGTCGAGCACGGCCTGCTCGCCGTCGCCGATGATCGCCGCGTCGATGAAGTCGGCGATCGGCTCGGGGTTGAAGGCCGCGTGGCCGCCGGCCAGGACGATCGGGTCGTCGACCGTCCGGTCCTTGGACTCCAGAGGGATCCCGGCCAGGTCCAGCGCCGTCAGCATGTTCGTGTAGCCGAGTTCGGTGGAGAAGCTCAACCCGAACACGTCGAAAGCGCGAACCGGCCGGTGGCTGTCCACCGTGAACTGCGGGACGGCGTGCTCCCGCATCAGCGCCTCCAGGTCCGGCCACACGCTGTACGTGCGCTCGGCGAGGACGCCCTCCTGTTCGTTCAGTACCTCGTAGAGGATCATGACGCCCTGGTTGGGCAGCCCGACCTCGTACGCGTCCGGGTACATCAGCGCCCAGCGGACGTCACAGGACTCCCACGGCTTGACCGTGGAGTTGAGCTCTCCGCCGACGTACTGGATCGGCTTCTGCACATGCGGGAGCAGAGCTTCGAGCTGCGGGAACACGGACTCGGCGGCCGCAGCGGCTTCGGCAGGCATCTCGCGAACCTTCGTGAGCGGGACTGGACTGACAGGGGTGACCATCTAGCCTAACGCGACCGCGACGGCCCTCCGTACGTCCAGCATGCCTGCCCGCGTCCAGTGTGCCGGTCGGCTCAGACCGCCACTCCGGCCTTCATCTGCGCCCACGCCTCCGGAAGCGCCGCCTCGTCGGCCGCCGCGCGCTGCTCCTCCCTGCCGTACAGCAGCCCGTATGTGAACGTGCTCTCCCCCGCCGCATGCGCCTGCCGCGCGAGCTCCCGCAGGGCCTCCCGGGTCATCACGCTGTCCTGGTGGTCGCCGAGCAGGTTCTGCAGGGACTTCATCGACTTCACCAGCTTCCCGGCGGAGTCCCCGAGCGCCGGAACCGCCGACTCCGCCGCATACCTGGTCCGCTTCGCCTTTTTGCGGGCCTCATGCAGCGCCAGGTCGCGATCCGCGCCGGAGTCCAGTTCGAGGGCGTGCTCGACCAGCCCGGACAGCTTGCCGAAGTCCTTCCGTACGGCCTTGGCGATCACCTTCTCCGGCTTGCCGGCGGCCGCCTTCAGCAGGGGCGGCTCGGCCACCAGGGCGTCGAGGGTGTCGAGCAGCTGCAGATACCTTTTGCCGTCGAGTACGTTCATCAGCCGCCGCCGCGATCCACCGCGCTTGGCGTGCGACCAGGTGCGCAGCCGGGTGCGGACGGGGCCGGACATCAAGGTCCGCGGCAGCTCGCCGAGGGCCTCCGTCAGCCGCTCCGTGAGCACCTCCTGGTCACGGTCGACGCCCAGCTCCCCGGCCAGCCACTTCAGCTCCTCGCCGATCGGGTCGGTCACCTCACGGTCGAGGACCTTGCCGTACGTCTTGAAGGCGCTGCGCATCCGCCGGGTGGCGACCCGCATCTTGTGCACGGAGTCGTACACGTCCCGCCGCACCGCCGGGTCGAGCTCGACGATCGCGTCCCGCTGGGCGCCGATATAGGCGAGGACATGATCACCGGCGGTCCGCGCAGGAGCCGGCGCCTGCGCCTCGGGCTCTCGTGCCTTGGCTGCCCGCTTCTTCTGCTTCTTCGGCGCTGTCTCGGCCAGCGCCCGCTGCAGTTTCGACTCCGCCGACGACGGTCGTACGCCCGCCTTCTTCAGCCGCTTCTCGACCTTGTCCAGGAACGCCGGATCGGTGCCGTCGGCCAGCTCCACCTCGATCTCGGTCCACTGGACGGTCCCGCTGCCCCCGTCCAGCCGCTCGGCCCGCACGGCGTCCACGCTGACCTCCGCCAGCAGCCTGCCGTCGGCGTCCACGAGGTCGCGCACATCGCGGTCGGAGCGCAGCCGGACCACCGGCACCAGCTCGGTCTCCCGGACCCTGGAGCGGACCAGCCCCGCGAGCGTTCGGGGCAGGCTGTCGGACAGCGGGGCCTGGATCTCGTCCCGCACCCCCTTCGCCACGGGGAACTTCAGATGCCAGCCCGCGTCCGCCCCGCCCGTTCTGCGGCGCAGGGTGATGGATGACGCGGCGAGCCGCTCGTCCGGGGTGTCGTAATAGGTGGCGTCCAGCTGCGCGACACCTTTGTCGACCACGGTCGCGACTCCGGCGACACCGGTCAGATCGGGCAGGCCACTGTCGTCGGATTCATACTTACGCTCGATTTCGCGCTTCGTGTCCGCCATGAACCGAATCTAATCGGAGTCACGTCGGGACGACAGTGCTTACCAGCCATGAACCCCGGGGAAACGGCAGATGACAGCCAGGGGGCGGCCGTTGCGGGGGTCACGCCGACATCGGACGCTGCACCCGGATCGACTGCAGCAACCCCACCGCCACCCACACCGCGAACATCGACGATCCGCCGTACGACACGAACGGCAACGGCAGACCCGTCACCGGCATGATCCCCAGCGTCATCCCGATGTTCTCGAACGCCTGGAAGGCGAACCACGCCACGATCCCGGCCGCCACGATCGTCCCGTACAGCTCGGTCGTCTCGCGTGCGATACGGCAGGCCCGCCACAGGATCACGCCGAGGAGGATGATGATCAGCCCGCCGCCGACGAAGCCCAGCTCCTCCCCCGCCACCGTGAACACGAAGTCGGTCTGCTGCTCCGGCACGAACTGCCCGGTCGTCTGCGAGCCGTGGAACAGCCCCGACCCCGTGAGCCCGCCCGAACCGATCGCGATACGGGCCTGGTTGGTGTTGTAACCGACGCCCGCCGGGTCAAGCTCGGGGTTGGCGAAGGCCGCGAACCGGGCGATCTGGTAGTCGTCCAGGACCCCCAGCTGCCAGACCGCGATCGCGCCCGTCGTCCCCGCACCGATCAGCCCGAAGACCCAGCGGTTGGAGGCACCGGACGCGAGCAGCACACCCAGCACGATCACCACCATGACCATGACCGACCCGAGGTCGGGCATGAGCAGCACGATCAGCATCGGCACCGTGGCGAGACCCAGCGCCTGCATCACCGTGCGATGGTCGGGATACGGCTTGTCGCCCGCGTCCACTCTCGCCGCCAGCAGCATCGCCATGCCCAGGATGATCGTGACCTTCACGAACTCCGAGGGCTGCAGCGAGAAACCGCCGGGCAGCTTGATCCAGGAGTGGGCGCCGTTGATGGTGGAGCCGAGCGGCGTGAGCACCAGCAGGATCAGGAACACCGACAGGCCGTACAGGATCGGCACCGCCCCGCGCAGGGTGCGGTGGCCCAGCCACACGGTCCCGATCATCAGCGCCAGCCCGATCCCGGTGTTCAGGACATGCCGGATCAGGAAGTAGTACTGGTCGCCCTGGTTGAGCTCGGTGCGGTTGCGGGTCGCCGAGAAGACCAGGAGCGCGCCCATCAGCGACAGGGCCGTCCCCGACAGCAGTATCGGCCAGTCGAGCCGGCGGGCGAGCGAGTCACGGGCGAACAGACGGGTCCAGCCCGCCCGTTCCGGCCCGTACCCGGAGACCTGGAAACTGTTGGCGCCGGTCATGTGAGCATCCTCCGGCTTCCCCGCTTACGTCCCCCGCGCCCCGCGCGTCGCCTGCGCCGGGTGTCCCGGTTCTCGGGCGTCTGCGTCGGCACGGTGCCGGCGAGCTGCTGCTCGTCCGGCGCCTTGTCGCCCTCCTGGCTGACCCGCTGCTCCTTCGCCGGGTCCTTGGAGACCTTGGGCGAGGTGATGGTGCCGTCGGTGCGGACCTTCGGCAGGTCCTTCTCCGGCGTCGACAGCAGCGCGTTCTTCTTGTTGATCGCACCGTCGTCGGCGACGCCGTACAGCGCGTCGTAGATGTTGCGCACGGCCGGACCCGAGGCACCGGAACCCGTACCACCCTGGGAGATCGTCATGACGACCGAGTAGTCCTTGGTGTATGTCGCGAACCACGAGGTCGTCTGCTTGCCGTAGACCTCCGCGGTACCGGTCTTGGCATGCATCGGGATCTTGTCCTGCGGCCAGCCGACGTCGGCGAACCGCCAGGCCGCGGTACCCCGGGTGGCGACACCGGCCAGGGCGTCGTCCATCTCGGCGAGCGTCTTCTGGCTTATCGGCAGCTTGCCGTGGGACTTGGGCGCGATCTCCTGGACGGCCTTGCCGTCGGCGCTGACGATGGCCTTGCCGACCGTGGGGTCGTAGAGCGTGCCGCCGTTGGAGATCGCCGAGTAGATGGTGGCCATCTGGATGGGGGTGACGAGGGTGTCGCCCTGTCCGATGGAGTAGTTGACGGAGTCACCGGCGCGCATGCGGTTGCCTTCGAGGCAGTTCTCGTAGGCGATCTTCTCGGCGTACGACCCGTCCTTCTTGCCGTACTTGCACCAGGCGTCCTTGTTGGCCTTCCAGTAGTCCAGCTTCCACTTGCGGTCGGGGATCCGGCCGGTGACCTCGTTGGGCAGGTCGATGCCGGTCTCCGCGCCGAGGCCGAACTGGTGAGCCGTCTTGTAGAACCAGTCGTTGGCGTTCTTCTTCGGCTTGGTGCCGCCGTCGCGCTTCCACTCCTCATGGCTGAGCCGGTAGAAGACGGTGTCGCAGGAGACCTCCAGGGCGCGGCCGAGGCTGATCGGGCCGTACCCCTGGGACTCGAAGTTCTTGAAGACCTGGCCGCCGATCGAGTACGAGCTGGAGCACTGATAGGGGCCGTCGAAGGAGTAGCCGGCGTTGACCGCGGCGGCCGTGGGCACGACCTTGAAGATCGAGCCGGGTGCCGACTGGCCCTGGATCGCGCGGTTGAGCAGCGGGTAGTTCGAGGCCTTGCCCGTAAGTGTGGTGTAGTCCTTCGCGGAGATGCCGCCGACCCAGGCGTTCGGGTCGTAGGACGGGTTGGACGCCATGGCGACGATGCGGCCGGTCTTGGCCTCCATCACGATGACCGCGCCCGAGTCGGCCTTGTACCGCTCGTTGGTGTTGCGGTCCCACTCCTGGCGGGCCTTCTTCATGGCGTCGTTCAGCTCGTACTCGGCGACCCGCTGCACCCGGGCGTCGATGCTGGTGACGAGGTTGGAGCCGGGTTGGGCGGCGTCCGCCTGGGCCTGGCCGATGACGCGGCCGAGATTGTCGACCTCGTAGCGGGTGACGCCGGCCTTGCCGCGCAGCTCCTTGTCGTACTCCCGCTCCAGACCGGAGCGGCCGACCTGGTCGGAGCGCAGGTAGGGCGAGTCGGTGTCCTTGGCCTGCTGGATCTCCTCGTCGGTGACCGGGGAGAGATAGCCGAGGACCTGGGCGGTGTTGGACTTGCCGGGGCCCGGGTACCGCCGGACGGCCTGGGGCTCGGCGGTGATGCCGGGGAAGTCCTCGGCGCGCTCACGGATCTGGAGGGCCTGCTTGGCGGTGGCCTCGTCGGTGATGGGGATCGGCTGGTACGGCGAGCCGTTCCAACAGGGCTGCGGGGTCTCCGCGTCGCACAGCCGGACCTTCGCCATGACCTCGTTGGGCTTCATGCCCAGCACGCCGGCCAGCTTGGTCAGGACGCCCTTGCCGTCGTCCGGCATCTTCAGCAGGTCGGTGCGGGAGGCCGAGACCACCAGCCGGGTCTCGTTGTCGGCGAGCGGCACTCCGCGCGCGTCCAGGATCGCGCCGCGCACGGCCGGCTGGACGACCTGCTGGACGTGGTTGCCGGACGCCTCCTTGGCGTAGGCGTCGCCCTCACGGATCTGCAGGTACCACAGGCGTCCGCCGAGAGTGCCGAGCAGGGACAGGACGAGGATCTGGATGACGATGAGCCGGATCTGGACGCGTGGCGTCCGGCCGGTCTCGGGGATGTTGGTCACTGCGGCTGCCTCCCCCTCTCAGTGCGAGTGCCAGTGCGGATACGGCCCCGGACCCGGGCACGGATACGACCGCGGACCCGAGTACGGATACGAGTACGAACACGACTGTGTGCGTTCGACTGATGAACGTCCGGCCCGCACGGCCCAGTTCCTCCCGGACTCACCCGTCAGGGTGAACTCCCCAGTCCTCACAGCCGCTTGACCCCCTTGATGCGCCCGGCGCGCGCCGTACGCGAACGGACCGCCTTCACCTTCAGGCCGCCCTTCAGCCCGGCGCGCTGGCCACCGATGCGCAGCCCCGTGCCGCCGGACAGCCAGCCGGAGGAGATGTCGGGCTTCTTGGCCTGGGAGCTTGTGTCGGCGAGCGGGTCGTTCTCCGCGCGCCTGGCCAGCGCCATGATCCCGGGGACCACGAACGGCGCGAGCAGCAGGTCGTACAGCGCGGCCGTGAACAGCAGGCTGCCGAGCCCGACATGGCGTGCGGCGGTGTCCCCGACGACCGCGCCGACACTCGCGTACAGCAGGGTCGCGCCGATCGCGGCGACGACCACGACGACCATCGGCCCGGTGGCCGACTTCAGCCGGCCGTCGGCCGGTTTGACCAGCCCGGCGACATAGCCGATGACGCACAGCACCAGTGCGTAGCGGCCGGCGGCATGGTCGGCGGGCGGGGCGAGGTCGGCGAGCAGACCGGCGCCGAAGCCGACGAGGGCGCCGCCGACATGGCCGTAGACCATGGCGAGGCCCAGGACGGTGAGCAGCAGCAGATCGGGGACGGCGCCCGGGAGGTGCAGCCGGGCCAGGACGCTGACCTGGACGACCAGGGCGACGACGACCAGGGAGGAGGAGAGCAGGATTCGGTTGACGCGCATGGGGCTTCAGCTCCTACTGCTCTTGCTCGTACTCGTACTGGTTCTGGCCGTCGGCCGACGGCTGCTCCTGGCCTTCGACCCGGGGCTCGTACGGACCGTCGGCCTGCGGCTGGTCCTGTTCCTCACCCTCGGGCGGGAGCTGACCGTCGGCGCCCGGTGTGACGGTGACCGTCACGGTCGGCCTCGGGGTCGGCCGGGGCTTGTCGGGGAGGACCGTGTCGCGCGGGTCCTTCGTCGGGGCCTGGACGACGACGCCGACGATGTCGAGCTTGGAGAAGCCGACGTACGGCGTGACATAGAGGGTGCGGGTCAGGTCGCCGCCGGACGGGTCGACGCGGGAGACGACACCGACGGGGACGCCCGGCACGAAGGGCTTGTCGGCCTGCGAGCCGAAGGTGACGAGCCGGTCGCCCTTCTTCACCTCGGCCTTGCCGTTGAGGAGTTCGACGCGCAGCGGGCGGTCGCCCTGGCCGGAGGCGAAGCCGAGTTCGTCGGTGGACTCCATGCGGGTGCCGACGGTGAAGTCGGGGTCGTTGGCGAGGAGCACGGTGGCGGTGTTCGGGCCGACGGTGGTGACCCGGCCGACCAGCCCGTCGCCGTTGAGGACGGTCATGTCGCGGCGGATGCCGTCGTTCTCGCCGACGTCGATGGTGATGGTCCAGGAGAAGCCCTGGGCCGCTCCTATGGCGATGACCTCGGCGCCCTTGATGCCGTACTGGCCCTCGCCCGCGATCTTCAGCATCTTGTCCAGCTGCTTCAGCCGGCTGCGGTCGCGGTCGCTGCTGCCGAGTTTCGCCTTGAGGGCGGCGTTCTCCTGCTCCAGCCGGGCGAGCCGGTCATGGCGCTCACCGGAGTCACGAATCGCGGCGACCGCGTTGCCGACCGGATTCACCGCGGCCGACACACCGTCCTCGATCGGGCCGAAGACCGTGGCAGCGGCCTGGCGGGCACCGTCGACCGGGGAGTCCTCACCACCGCGGATATCCACCGTGATCAAAGCGAACGCGATGGCGATCAGCAGCACCAGGAGCAGCCGGCTCTCTCGTGTGTCCCTCACGTGCGGCGGCCGTGCCTTCCTCATTGGAATGTGCAGTGGTATTCGGTGTTCAGATGGTGCGAATGGTTGAGCTCGTTCGGATACGCAGAGACTGCAGAGACTTATGGGCGAGCTTATGCCTCTATATCAACGATCCGCCGTACGAGAGGAGATCATCCCGTACGGCGGAACCGAAGAGTTACGTCATCTGCGCGGCTGGGCGTCCAGCACCTGCTGCAACGCCTCGAACTCCTCGACACACTTGCCGGAGCCGAGCGCCACGCTGTCCAGCGGGTCCTCGGCGATATGGATCGGCATGCCGGTCTCACGGCGCAGCCGCTCGTCGAGGCCGCGCAGCAGGGCACCGCCGCCGGTCAGAACGATTCCTCGGTCCATGATGTCGCCGGACAGCTCCGGCGGACACTTGTCGAGGGTCGTCTTCACCGCGTCCACGATGGCGTTGACCGGTTCCTCGATGGCCTTGCGCACCTCGGCCGCGGAGATGACAACGGTCTTGGGCAGCCCGGAGACAAGATCTCGGCCACGGATCTCGGTGTGTTCGTCAGCGTCGAGATCGTACGCCGAACCGATCGTGATCTTGATCTGCTCGGCCGTCCGCTCACCCAGCAGAAGGGAGTACTCCTTCTTGATGTGCTGGATGATCGCGTTGTCCAGTTCGTCACCCGCGACGCGGATGGACTGGGCGGTGACGATGCCGCCGAGGGAGATGACCGCGACCTCCGTGGTGCCGCCGCCGATGTCGACCACCATATTGCCCGTGGCCTCGTGGACCGGCAGGCCGGAGCCGATGGCCGCGGCCATGGGCTCCTCGATGATGTGCACCTGGCGGGCGCCGGCCTGGGACGAGGCCTCGATGACGGCGCGGCGCTCGACGCCGGTGATGCCGGAGGGCACACAGACGACGACCCGCGGACGAGCCAGATACCGCCGCTTGTGGATCTTCAGAATGAAGTAGCGGAGCATCCGCTCGGTGATCTCGAAGTCGGCGATGACGCCGTCCTTCAGCGGACGCACGGCAACGATGTTGCCGGGCGTGCGCCCGATCATCTTCTTGGCCTCGGCACCGACCGCGAGGATCCCACCGGTGTTGGTGTTGATCGCGACGACGGACGGTTCGTTGAGTACGATCCCGCGACCCCTGACGTACACCAGCGTGTTGGCGGTCCCGAGGTCGACAGCCATGTCACGGCCGATGAACGACATTGAGTTCCCCATCAGGATTATCTGGCCTTCCTGGGAGCTTTTGATGGCTTTTCAGGACGGCGAAGTGGGTGCTGTGACGTGAAGGCTTCCATCGTAGACGCGCCTGCACGAACACTGCGGGAGGGTCTTCGCCATTGTCAGCTGATGGCGAGCCGCCCCGCTTGTGGAGACGGGCCATCGGGGGCTCTCGTTCCCTCGATCGGCGCGCATATGCCTGGTAGTGCATTCGGGTGTGGAGACTTCAGCCGCCACACCCTTGCCGTTCAACCGCCGTGGGCTTTAAGCACGGCCCGGAAAGAAGATCTTCACCTCGCGCTCGGCGGACTCCTCGGAGTCGGAGGCGTGGATGAGGTTCTCGCGGACGATGACGCCGTAGTCACCGCGGATGGAGCCGGGTGCGGCGGCGATCGGGTCGGTCGGTCCGGCCAGGGCGCGCAGCCCCTCGATGACCCGCTCGCCCTCGACGATCAGGGCGACGACCGGGCCGGAGGCCATGAACTCCACCAACGGCTCGTAGAAGGGCTTGCCCTTGTGCTCGCCGTAGTGCTGCTCCAGGGTCTCCTGGTCGAGGGTGCGCAGCTCCAGCGCGGTGATCGCCCAGCCGGCCTTGCGCTCGATACGGCTGATGATCTCGCCGGTCAAGCCGCGGCGGACTGCGTCGGGCTTGAGCAGGACGAGGGTGCGCTGGGTCACGGGAGGGCTCCTTCTTACAGCCGGTGTGCGGTGGATGCCGGTGGACGGTGGGATGAGGTTACAGGGCGTGTCCAGGCGCCCGTTACACAGCGTCAGGTGTGGAGGGGTCGGCCTGCGCCGCGAATCTCGCCTTCGCCTCGTCGACCTTCTTGCCGTAGTGCACCGAAGCCCACCAGAGTGCCGCGAAGATCGCGCCCAGGAAGAACATCGTGGGAACGATGAAGCCGGACGCGATCAGCGCGATCTGCAGGGCCCAGCCGAGGGCGACGCCGCCGGGGCGGGTCACCAGGCCGCACAGCAGCACGCACAGGAACATCGCGATCCCGCTGACCGTCCACACCGTCGACATGGCCAGATCGGGGTCCTTCATCGCGACCAGACCGGCGAAGCCGATGACGAAGAACTCGCCGATCAGTGTCGAGGAACAGAGGATACGCATCTTCGGACTCAGCCCTTCCCCAGCAGCAGCCGGGCCTCGCCGACCGTGATGACGGACCCCGTGACCAGCACACCGCCGCCCGCGAACTCGCCCTCCTCCTCGGCCAGCGTGATCGCGGCCTCCAGGGCGTCCGGCAGCCGCGGCTCGACCTGTACCCGCTCGTCGCCGAACACCTCGACGGCGATCGCGGCCAATTCGTCGGCGTCCATCGCGCGGTGCGAGGAGTTCTGGGTGATGACGACCTCGGCGAAGAGCGGCTCGAAGGCCTCCAGCAGCCCCCGTACGTTCTTGTCGCCGCTCGCGCCGACGACGCCGATCAGCCGGCTGAAGTCGAAGGCCTCCCCGATCGCCTCGGCGACCGCCCGCGCGCCCGCCGGGTTGTGCGCGGCGTCCAGCACGACGGTCGGAGAGCGCCGTACGACCTCCATCCGGCCCGGCGAGGCGACGGCCGCGAACGCCTTGCGGACGGTGTCGATGTCCAGCGGCTCGGCGCGCGCGGCGCCGACGCCGAAGAACGCCTCCACGGCGGCGAGGGCGACCGCGGCGTTGTGCGCCTGGTGCGCGCCGTGCAGCGGCAGATACACCTCGGGGTACTCACCGCCCAGCCCACGCAGCGTGACGAGCTGTCCGCCGACGGCGACCTGGCGTGAGACGACCCCGAACTCCAGGCCCTCACGCGCGACGGTGGCGTCGACCTCCACGGCCTTCTTCAGCAGCACCTGCGCGGCGTCCACCGGCTGCTGGGCCATGATCACGGTGGCGTCCTGCTTGACGATCCCGGCCTTCTCGACGGCGATCTCGCCCGGCGTGGAGCCCAGCCGGTCGGTGTGGTCGAGGTCTATCGGCGTCACCACGGCGACATCACCGTCGATGACGTTGGTGGCGTCCCAGGAGCCGCCCATGCCCACTTCCACGACGGCGACGTCCACGGGCGCGTCCGCGAAGGCCGCGTACGCCATGCCTGTGAGCACCTCGAAGAAGGACAGCCGGTACTCCTGCTGTCCGTCGACCATCTCGATGTACGGCTTGATGTCCTGGTACGTCTCGATGAAGCGCTCGGCGGAGATCGGGGCGCCGTCGAGGCTGATCCGCTCGGTGATCGACTGGACGTGCGGTGACGTATAGCGGCCGGTGCGCAGCTCGAAGACGCCGAGGAGGGCCTCGATCATGCGGGCCGTCGACGTCTTGCCGTTGGTGCCGGTGATGTGGATCGAGGGGTACGAGCGCTGGGGCTCGCCCAGCACGTCCATGAGCGCGGCGATACGGCTGACCGACGGCTCCAGCTTGGTCTCGCCCCAGCGGGTGGCGAGCTCCGCCTCGACCTCGCGCAATGCCTTGTCGACCTCGGGGTCCTCGGGGCGTGCGGGCACGTCGGCCTGCGGCGCGCCGCCCTGGGTACGGAGGGTTCGGCTGCCTGCCTCGATGACGGCGAGGTCAGGGTCGCGCTCAGTTTCCGCCGCGATGATCTCGTCGAAGTCGTCGTCGCTCTCACTCACGGGGTCAGTCTACGGAGGGGGACTGACAGTGCGCCCAGGGAGTGGGGTGGTAGGCAAAGGCCCCCGGTGCCACATCGCACAGGGGGCCTTCAGTCGCGTAGAACGACTCACGCTTCCGGCAAGCGCTCCAGCTGCGCGGCGATCCGCGCGATGTCCTCCTCCGCCTTCGCCAGGCGGCCACGGATCTTCTCCACGACGTTGTCCGGCGCCTTGGCCAGGAAGGCTTCGTTGCCGAGCTTGGCGTTGGCCTGCGCCTTCTCCTTCTCGGCCGCCGCCAGGTCCTTCGCGAGGCGCTTGCGCTCCGCCGCCACGTCGATCGTGCCGGACAGGTCCAGCGCGACCGTGGCGCCCGCGACCGGCAGGGTCGCCGTCGCCGAGAAGCCCTCGCCCTCCGGCTGGAGGCGCAGCAGCTGGCGGATGGCGGCCTCGTGGGGCGCCAGGGCCGTGCCGTCCAGGGTCAGGCGGGCCGGGACGCGCTGGCCCGGCTGGAGGCCCTGGTCGGCGCGGAAGCGGCGGACCTCGGTGATGACCGACTGGAGGGACTCGATCTCCTGCTCGGCGCCCTTGTCGCGGAAGCCGCTGTCGGCCGGCCACTCGGCGATGACGATCGACTCGCCGCCCGTGAGGGTGGTCCACAGGGTCTCGGTGACGAACGGGACCACCGGGTGCAGCAGCTTGAGGGTGACGTCGAGGACCTCACCGAGGACGCGCTTGGAGACCTCGGCCGCCTCGCCGCCCGCCTGGAACGTCGTCTTGGACAGCTCGACGTACCAGTCGAAGACCTCGTCCCACGCGAAGTGGAAGAGGGCGTCGGACAGCTTGGCGAACTGGAAGTCCTCGTAGAACGCGTCGACTTCGGCGACGACGGAGTTGAGGCGGGAGAGGATCCAGCGGTCCGTCGACGACATCGCCGACGCGTCCGGCAGCGGGCCCTCCACCGTCGCGCCGTTCATCAGCGCGAAGCGGGTCGCGTTCCAGATCTTGTTGGCGAAGTTGCGGGAGCCCTGGACCCAGTCCTCGCCGATCGGGACGTCGACACCGGGGTTGGCGCCGCGCGCGAGGGTGAAGCGGAGGGCGTCGGAGCCGTACTTGTCCATCCAGTCAAGGGGATTGACGGCATTCCCGAAGGACTTCGACATCTTCTTGCCGAACTGGTCGCGGACCATGCCGTGCAGGGCGATGGTGTGGAACGGCGGGGTGCCGTCCATCGCGTACAGGCCGAACATCATCATCCGGGCGACCCAGAAGAAGAGGATGTCGTAGCCGGTGACCAGGACGGAGTTCGGGTAGAACTTCGCGAGCGACTCGGTCTGTTCGGGCCAGCCGAGCGTGGAGAAGGGCCAGAGGCCGGAGGAGAACCAGGTGTCGAGGACGTCGGTGTCCTGACGCCAGCCCTCGCCGCTCGGCGCCTCCTCGTCGGGCCCGACGCAGACGACTTCACCTTCCGGCCCGTACCAGACCGGAATCCGGTGGCCCCACCACAACTGCCGCGAGATGCACCAGTCGTGGAGGTTGTCGACCCAGTCGAAGTACCGCTTCTCCATCTCCTGCGGATGGATCTTGACCTTGCCGTCGCGGACCGCGTCACCGGCGGCCTTGGCGAGCGGGCCGACCTTGACCCACCACTGCATCGACAGACGGGGCTCGATCGTGGTCTTGCAGCGCGAGCAGTGGCCGACGCTGTGGACGTACGGCCGCTTCTCCGCGACGATCCGGCCCTCGGCGCGCAGCGCGGCGACGATCGCCGAGCGGGCCTCCAGGCGGTCCAGGCCCTGGAAGGGGCCGTGGGCGGTGATGACCGCGTGCTCGTCCATGATCGCGATGGCCGGCAGGTCGTGCCGCTGGCCGATCTCGAAGTCGTTCGGGTCGTGGGCCGGGGTGACCTTGACGGCGCCGGAGCCGAACTCGGGGTCGACATGCTCGTCGGCGACGACCGGGATACGGCGGCCGGTCAGCGGCAGCTCGATCTCACGGCCGACGAGGTGGCGGTAGCGCTCGTCCTCGGGGTGGACGGCGACGGCGGTGTCGCCGAGCATCGTCTCGGCACGCGTCGTCGCGACGACGATGGAGTCGTCGCCCTCGCCGTACCGGATGGAGACGAGCTCGCCGTCGTCGTCCTGGTACTCGACCTCGATGTCCGAGATGGCGGTGAGACACCGCGGGCACCAGTTGATGATGCGCTCGGCGCGGTAGATCAGCTCGTCGTCGTAGAGCCGCTTGAAGATGGTCTGAACGGCCTGGGAGAGCCCCTCGTCCATCGTGAAGCGCTCACGCGACCAGGCGACACCGTCACCGAGGCGGCGCATCTGCCCGGAGATCTGCCCGCCGGACTCGCCCTTCCACTGCCAGACGCGCTCGACGAACGCCTCGCGGCCGAGGTCGTGGCGGGACTTGCCCTCCTTGCCGAGCTCGCGCTCGACGACGTTCTGTGTGGCGATGCCGGCGTGGTCCATGCCGGGCTGCCACAGCGTCTCGAAGCCCTGCATGCGCTTACGGCGCGTCAGGGCGTCGATGAGGGTGTGCTCGAAGGCGTGTCCCAGGTGCAGGCTGCCCGTGACGTTCGGCGGCGGGATGACGACGGTGAACGGCGGCTTGTCGCTCTTCTCGTCCGCCTCGAAGTAACCGCGCTCCACCCAGCGCTCGTACAGCGGCCCCTCTACATCGGCCGGCGCGTACTGGGTCGGCAGTTCGGTGTCGGGCGCTGGTGGCTGCTGCTGAGCGTTCTCGGTCACGCGCTCAGTTTAGGGGTGTCCCGGGCGTGTCCCGAAACGCGTTTGTTCTGTAACGGTGGGCACCCCGATGCCATGCGTTGCCTGCGTCTGCGCCAGGATGTCAGGAACACATAAGCATCTGGAGGGGAACCCAGAAATGAGCTACAACCAGCCGGGCCCGTACGGCGGGCAGCCCCAGCAGCCCGGTCCGTACGGCGGGCAGCCTCAGCAGCCCGGTCCCTACGGCCAGCAGCCGCAGGCGCCCCAGCCCGGCTACGGCTACCCTCAGCAGCCGCCGGCCCAGCCCCAGCCGGGGTACGGCTACCCGCAGCAGGCCCCGCAGGGCGTCCCGCCCCAGCAGCCGTACGGCCAGCAGCAGCCGGGCTACGGCCAGCAGCCGCCCTACGGCCAGGCTCCCTACGGGGCACCGCAGCCGCCGGCGCCCGGTGGCGGCGGCAAGAAGACCGGCCTGATCATCGGTGCCGTGGCCGTCGTGGTCGCGATCGGCGTCGGGGCGTACTTCGTGATCGGCGGGGGCGGTGGCGCGGGCAACCTCGACGACGACGGGGCGCACAAGCTGGCGACGCCACAGAAGCTGCTCAGCGAGTACTCGCGGGTGACCGAAGACGGCCAGTCGTCCGGCGACAACGCGGAGGACCTGGTGAAGAGCGGCGTCAAGAACGGCAAGGACGTGGTCGCCGGCTACTCGACAGCGGACCCGTCGAAGGTCGACCCCAGCGACCCGAACAGCGCCGACTTGTCCGAACTGGCGACGGCCAAGGGCATCTACTACGCGGGCGTCTACGGCGAGATCGCCGACCCGGAGAAGGCTCTGGACGCGTTCTTCGCCGACTTCAAGAAGTCCGCCGAGGACAACTCCTCCTCCGACAGCAGCAGCGGCGCCGACAAGACCGAACTGGTCGGCGAGCCCGAGGCGGCCGACCTCGACGGTGCGGTCATGAAGTGCCAGGCGGTCAAGGGACAGAGCCTGATCACCAAGAAGGAGCAGACCAACTGGTTCTGCGCCTGGGCCGACTACAGCACCATCGCTCTGGTGTCACCGACCGATGCCGCGGCGGAGGTTTCCAAGGACGTGGCGGTCAACATCACCACGAAGGTGCGCTCAGAAGTCCGCGTCAAGGCCTGACGCCCGTGGCTGGCCACCGCCGCCAGGAAGTCGGCGGCAAGGTCAGCTCCACACGAAGGGCACCCGTCCTCCAGGAACGGGTGCCCTCACTTGGTCCGGCCCGCCTCTCGATGCGACAGCGCCGGGGACAGAGGCCGACTCAGGCGCTCAGCAAATCAATTCATGGCCAGGGCGCATGCGTTCTGGGCATAGACCTGACGGACCCTGACGTCCATCAGATGCGCCACACAACCGGCTTGCCCCAGGGCGACGGTGCCGAGTTGGCACGCAGCCTTGACCTTGGGCCCCACGATGTAGTCCTTACCAGCAAGGTAGTTCTCGCACTGCCTGGCAGTGGCATGCGCCGGGGCCGCTGTCACCAGCGGAACAGCCCCCGCGGCAACAGTCAGTGCCAGCGTCGCCAGCACACGCTTCCTCTTCAATGACGCCATGTTCTTGCCCTCCCGTTTTGACTTCGGTCACGAAGATCCAAACAGGACAAACATGAAAGGCACAAGCGTTCGACTGAGATTGTCTTGATCTTTGCGACAGGCAATGAGGGTGCCCAGCCGATGAGTCGGCTGGGCACCCTCACATGCACCGGTACAGCGGCTACGCCGTCTTCTGCTCGCCCGGTCCGCGCCCGCGTGCGTCCCGCGGGATCAGCGTCGGGTTCACGTTCGAGTGGACGACGTCCGCCGTGATGACCACGCGGGCCACGTCCTTGCGGGACGGGATCTCGTACATCACGCCCTGGAGTACTTCCTCCATGATGGCGCGCAGGCCGCGGGCGCCGGTCTGGCGGAGGATGGCCTGGTCGGCGATGGCTTCCAGGGCCTCGCGCTCGAAGTCCAGCTCCACGCCGTCGAGTTCGAAGAGGCGCTGGTACTGCTTGACGAGTGCGTTGCGGGGCTCGACGAGGATCTGGAGCAGGGCTTCCCGGTCCAGGTTGTGCACGCTGGTGATGACCGGGAGGCGGCCGATGAACTCGGGGATCATGCCGAACTTGACCAGGTCCTCGGGCATGACGTCCTCGAACTGGTCCTTGGCCTCCAGCTCGCGCTTGGAGCGGATCGTCGCGCCGAAGCCGATGCCCTTGGCGCCGGCCCGGGACTCGATGATCTTCTCCAGACCGGCGAAAGCGCCGCCCACGATGAACAGGACGTTCGTCGTGTCGATCTGGATGAACTCCTGGTGGGGGTGCTTGCGCCCGCCCTGCGGCGGGACCGAGGCCGTGGTGCCTTCGAGGATCTTGAGCAGGGCCTGCTGGACGCCCTCGCCGCTGACGTCTCGCGTGATCGACGGATTTTCACTCTTCCGCGCGACCTTGTCGATCTCGTCGATGTAGATGATCCCGGTCTCGGCCTTCTTGACGTCGTAGTCGGCCGCCTGGATCAGCTTCAGCAGGATGTTCTCGACGTCCTCGCCGACATAGCCCGCCTCCGTCAGCGCGGTGGCGTCGGCGATCGCGAACGGGACGTTCAGCATGCGGGCCAGGGTCTGCGCGAGCAGCGTCTTGCCGGAGCCCGTGGGGCCCAGCAGCAGGATGTTGGACTTCGCCAACTCGATGGCGTCGTCGCGGCCTTGGGCGCCGCCGTTCTCGCCGGCCTGGACGCGCTTGTAGTGGTTGTAGACGGCGACGGAGAGCGCCTTCTTGGCGGCTTCCTGGCCGACCACATAGCCCTCGAGGAACTCGTAGATCTCGCGCGGCTTGGGCAGTTCCTCCCAGCGGACCTCACTGGTCTCCGCGAGCTCTTCCTCGATGATCTCGTTGCAGAGATCGATGCACTCGTCGCAGATGTACACACCAGGGCCTGCGATGAGCTTCTTGACCTGCTTCTGGCTCTTGCCGCAGAACGAGCACTTGAGCAGATCGCCGCCGTCACCGATGCGTGCCACGGTGTGCTTCCCCTTCGCCTGGGAGACGCCTGGACGTTTTCGAATCCAGCGGCTCCTGGTGCTGCCTTATGTCGACGGTACCTTGCCTGGCCCCCCGTTCGGGCCCCCCTTGGCGCGGTTCACTTTGACGTGCACCGTCCCAAACCGTGCCAAGGGGCAGCAGACAATACCGGTCCGCGTCAGCGAACGTCGGCGTTGTTCATCTTCCGCGTGGAGATGATCTGGTCGATCAGGCCGTACGACAGCGCGTCCTCGGCCGTGAGGATCTTGTCGCGCTCGATGTCCTCGCGGATCTTCTCGATCGGCGTGGTGGAGTGCTTGGCCAGCATCTCCTCCAGCTGCGAGCGCATCCGGAGGATTTCGTTGGCGGCGATCTCCAGGTCGGAGACCTGACCGCGGCCGGTCTCGCTGTACGGCTGGTGGATCAGCACGCGCGCGTTGGGCAGCGCCATGCGCTTGCCGGGCGAACCGGCGGCCAGCAGGACGGCGGCGGCGGAGGCGGCCTGGCCCATGCAGACCGTTTGGATGTCCGGCTTCACGAACTGCATCGTGTCGTAGATCGCGGTCAGCGCGGTGAAGGAGCCGCCGGGGCTGTTGATGTAGACCGAGATGTCCCGGTCGGGGTCCATCGACTCCAGGCACAGCAGCTGCGCCATGACGTCGTTGGCGGAGGCGTCGTCGATCTGCACGCCGAGGAAGATCACGCGCTCCTCGAAGAGCTTCGCGTACGGGTCGTACTCGCGGATGCCCTGCGAGGTGCGCTCGACGAAGCGGGGGATCACATACCGGGACTCGGCGACGGGGCCCGCGTACTCGGCGCGCGTGCGGTCGTACAGGCCGCTGCCGGGGAAGTCGTTCACTGTCTGTCTCCTAGGGGCTGTGGCGGTCGGCTGAGGGCTGTCCGGGGGCTTCAGGCCCCGGTACCGCCGCCGCCCGGGATACCGGCAGCCGTGGTGATGACGTCGTCGATGAGGCCGTACGCCTTGGCCTCCTCGGGGTCGAACCAGCGGTCGCGGTCCGAGTCACGGGTGACCTGCTCGACGGTCTGGCCGGTGTGCTGGGCCGTGAGCTCGGCCATGCGCTTCTTGGTGTGCAGCAGGCGCTCGGCGTGGATCTTGATGTCCGAGGCCGAGCCGGCGAGGCCGGCGGAGGGCTGGTGGATCAGGATCTCGGCGTTCGGCAGCGCGAAGCGCTTGCCGGGGGTGCCCGCGCTGAGCAGGAACTGGCCCATCGAGGCGGCGAGGCCCATGGCGATCGTCATCACGTCGTTCTTGATGAACTGCATGGTGTCGTAGATCGCCATGCCGGCCGTGATCGAGCCGCCCGGGCTGTTGATGTAGAGGTTGATGTCCTTGTCGGGGTCGGCCGCGGCAAGGAGCAGCAACTGTGCGGTGATCTTGTTCGCGATGTCGTCGTCGACCGGCTGGCCGAGGAAGATGATCCGCTCGTTGAGCAGCCGGTTGTAGACCTGGTCGCCGAGGCCACCGCCGATGGAGGGCTCGCCGGCGGCGGAGGGCATCAGATTCGTCACGTATCCACCTGCTCGTCTTACGACGGCGCCGGGCCGTCTTACGTCTTCTGCGGGCAACGGGGGCTCCCCTGCCCTCATACTCATGGACCCTAACGCGGTGGCCCTGTGCTGCAATCCCGGTTCCGCGGGTGTTCGCCGGGGGCGTAGCGCCACGGGGCCGCAGGTGCGCGGGCCCACGAAAGAAGGGCCCCGGGGATTCGACCTCCCCGGGGCCCTTCCTGCGAGCTACGCGGCGCCGTGGGCTCAGCCCTCGGACTTCTCCTCGGCGGCGTCGTCAGCGGTGCCCTCGGCGGCCTCGACCGTCTCGGTGGCCTGCTCGACCTCGTCCTCGTCGTCGAGGTCGATGACCTCGCCGTTGGTGTCCTTGACGACGGCCTTCTCGACCACGACGGCCAGCGCCTTGCCGCGGGCGACCTCGCCGACCAGGAGCGGAACCTGGCCGCCCTCGACGACGGCCTGGGCGAACTGGTCGGGGGACATGCCGGAGGAGGCGGCGCGACGCATGAGGTGCTCGGTGAGCTCCTCCTGGTTGACGTTCAGCTTCTCCTGCTTGACGAGCTCGTCGAGGACGAACTGCGTCTTGATGCCCTTGACCGCGGCTTCCTTGGTCTCGGCGTCGAACTCCTCGACCGTCTTGCCCTGGATCTCGAGGTACTTCTCGAGGTCGAGACCCATCTGGCCGAGCTGGTGGTGCTCGAGGTTGTGCTTACGGGTGTTGATCTCGTCCTCGAGCAGCTTCTCGGGGACGGGCACCTCGACGAGCTCCAGCAGCTTCTCCAGGACGCGCTCCTGGGCCTGCGTGGCCTGGTCGTACTGCTTCATGTTCTCGAGGCGCTTGCGGCTGTCCGCCTTCAGCTCCTCCAGGGTGTCGAACTCGGAGGCGAGCTGCGCGAACTCGTCGTCCAGCTCGGGCAGTTCGCGGGCGGCGACCTGGGTGACCTTGACGGTGACCTCGGCCTCCTTGCCGGCCGCGGAGCCGCCCTTCAGCTCGGAGGTGAAGGTGGCCTCGGCGCCGGTCTCCAGGCCCTTCACGGCGTCGTCGATGCCGTCGAGCAGCTCGCCGGAGCCGATGGTGTAGGAGACGCCGGAAGCGACGCCGTCCTCCAGGACCTCGCCGTCGACCTTGGCCTCCAGGTCGATGGTGACGACGTCGCCGTCCTCGGCGGCACGCTCGACCGGGGAGGTGGACGCGAAGCGCTCACGCAGGTCGGAGACGGCCTTGTCGACGTCCTCCTCGCTGACCTCGACGGCGTCGACCTCGACCTCGATGCCGGAGTAGTCCGGGATCTCGATGGCGGGGCGGATGTCGACCTCGGCGGTGAAGTTCAGCGTCTCGCCGTCCTTCAGCTCGGTGATGTCGACCTCGGGCTGGCCCAGGACGTTGAGCTCGGCCTCGTTGACCGCCTCGGTGTAGAACTTCGGAAGCGCGTCGTTGACCGCCTCCTCCAGGACC
Organism: Streptomyces lanatus; assembly: GCF_014655715.1. Classification (GTDB taxonomy): domain Bacteria; phylum Actinomycetota; class Actinomycetes; order Streptomycetales; family Streptomycetaceae; genus Streptomyces; species Streptomyces lanatus. The sequence goes on from NZ_BNBM01000002.1 coordinate 532,928, forward strand.
GCACCGCGGCCGAACCGCTGGTCGATGACGCGGGCCGGGATCTTGCCCTTGCGGAAGCCCTTCACCGTGACCTGCTGGTTGATCTTCTTGTACGCCGCGTCGAGGCTGTCCTTGAGCTCCTCGAAGGGCACCTCGATGCTGAGCCGAACCCGAGTCGGGTTCAGGGTCTCCACGGCGCTCTTCACGGTTCGGTCTCCTTGGGGCTGACTTTAGGGATCGTGCCCGGCTGAGAGACACACGGGCATGCAGCTTGCATAGTAACGGCAGCGGCGACACGCCCCCAAAGGCGATCACGGGACGCGATCACCCGAGGTCGTCGCGTGTGTGGCCGGTCTTCACCGGTCCCGGCCTTCACCGGTCGTGGTCGGGGTGGCGGGATTTGAACCCACGGCCTTCCGCTCCCAAAGCGGACGCGCTACCAAGCTGCGCCACACCCCGTGCTGGTGCGACACGTAGGGTACATGCCCGCAGGCAGTGGGGCCGCCGCATTTACGGGGTGTGCGACGAGGGGGGCCGACCCGCTACGATGCTTTGTGTGCCGCGGTCACCTGACCTGCGGCGCGTCGCTGTGCGGGCGTAGCTCAATGGTAGAGCCCTAGTCTTCCAAACTAGCTACGCGGGTTCGATTCCCGTCGCCCGCTCCATATGGCTCAGGGCCAGGTCGGAGGATGTTTCCTCGGCCTGGCCCTGAGTCGTTCTCAGAGGCCGCGGGCGTCCACCGTGTAGACGGAGCGGATGCCGTAGGGGACGTAGAGGGCGTCGCCGACGAGGGTCAGGGGGGCGCCGGGGCCGGTGGAGTCGGCGGTGCCGCCGTCGTCGCGGCCCTGGAGGGTGGCTTCGAGGGTGCCCGTGCGCCGGTTCAGGACAGCCAGGCGGCCGCTGGGGGACGCCAGGTAGAGGCGGGTGGCGGAGGCGGTCGGGGGGCCCGGTGATTCCACCGTGGAGTTGCTCTCCCAGAGGCGGCGGCCGGTGTCCGGGGCGATCGCGCGGACGCTGCCGCTGCGGAAGGTGAAGTAGAGCGTGCCGTTCAGGAGGGTGGGGGTGCCGGCCGCCGGCTGGGCGTGGGACAGCCGGACGGTCGTCACGATGTGCGAGTCGGCGTTGATCAGGGTCAGCATGCGATGGGAACCCTTGGTGGCGAGCAGCACCAGGCGCCCGTCGGCCTGGCCGACGATGTCCTGGCTCCCCTTGACCCGCACGGTCCAGCGGGCGCGGCCGGTGGCCGGGTCGAGCTGGGCGACGCCCGTGCCGCCGGCCCCGCTCTCCGGCCAGTCCTGGCATACGAGGTACGCGTTGCGGGCGGCGCTGCGCAGCAGGCATATCCGGGTGTCCGGCGCGGGCAGCGGGCGCGTCCAGCGGACCTTGCCGTCGTCGGCGTCCAGCAGGGCGTACTGCTGCCCCTTCGCGCCGTAGACGGCGATGACGCCTTCGGGTACGGCGGTGGCCAGACCCTGTTCCCTGCTCGGCTCCGTCGCCACCTCGCCCTCGCCGGAGACCGTCTTCCAGATCACCTTGCCGGTCTCGGCGTCGAGCGCCTGGATGGTGTAGCGGGACGGAGGTCTGTCCTCGTCCACGTCCGCGTCGTCGGCGCCGTGGACGTACACGCGGCCGTCGCGGGCGGCGATGATCGTGCCCTGGTCGCCGCCGGCGAGGTCGTCGGCGGTCTCGTCGATCGGACGGGCCCAGGTGTTGGCTCCGTCGGCGAGGGCGAAGCGGGTGGCCATGATGTCGTCGCCCGCGCACACCAGGGACCTGCCGGTGGCCGCGCAGCGGGCGAACGCCCCGTCGGCGGCCATCGGCTCCGCGTCGACGCTGGGGTCCCGCGATTTCTTGTGCCAGGCCTGCCAGCCGAGGGGCAGATCGTGTTCGACCGGAGTCGGGCTGACGTTGACCGCCACGAGGGTGAGGGTCGTCGCGGCGGCCAGGAGGAGGGTGCCCAGGGTGGCGGCGAGCGCCAGGCGTTTTCGGCGGGGCGCGGGGGTTTTGGCCGGGATCGGTTCCGTCTCGGGGCGCGGGTCGGGCAGCTCGCCGTCACGCAGGAGGTGCAGCAACTCGTCCGGGGACGGGCGGGACTTGGGGTGCTTTTCCAGGCAGAGGTGGATGAAGGGGAGCAACTCGGACGGGGTGCCGTCGAGTTCCGGGGTGCCGTCGACGACCCTCAGGGCCGTCTCATAGGGGCTCGGGCTGTCGAAGGGGCCGCGACCGGTGGCGGCGTAGGCGACGACCGAGCCGAGGGAGAAGACATCGGCGGCGGGGCCCACGTCCTGCGGGGAGGAGAACTGCTCGGGCGACATGAAGGGCGGGGTGCCCATCACACGGCCGGTCTGGGTGAGGACGTCGGAGGCCGCGAGCTCGGTGGCGCGGGAGATGCCGAAGTCGATGACGCGGGGGCCGTCCTCGGCGAGCATCACATTGGCCGGCTTCAGATCGCGGTGGACCATCCCGGCGCGGTGGATGTCGCGGATGGCCTCGGTGAGGCCGGCGGCGAGTTCGTACAGCTTCGGCAGGGGCAGGGGGCCGTGGCGGCGGACATGGGTGCCGAGGTCCTCGCCGGGGATGTAGAGGGTGGCCATCCAGGGGCGCGGGGCGTCGGAGTCCGCATCCACGACGGGCGCGGTGAAGGCGCCGCTGACCTGGCGGGCGGCGGCCACCTCGCGGCGGAAGCGGGTGCGGAACTCGTCGTCGTCGGCGTACTGCGCGTGGACGACCTTCAGGGCGAGGCGGCGTCCGGAGGCGGATCGGGCGAGGTAGACCACGCCCATGCCACCGGAACCGAGGCGGTCCTCGATCCGGTAGCCGCCGATCTCCACCGGGTCCGACTCGCGCAGCGCCATCCCGTACGTTCCCCCGTTCCGTACCGTTCGACGATCTCGAACGAGGGTATCCGTACGCTTCCGGGTCGCCCCGCGGGCCCTAGAACTGGATGGAGTTGATGGTCTCCGCTATCGAGTTCAGGAACCTCTGGATGTCGTCGGCCATGCCGGTCGAGGCCAGGAAGAAGCCGAACAGCACGGCGACGACGGCAGGACCGGCCTTCAGGGATCCGCCACGGATCAGCACCACCAAGATGATCGCCAACAGCAGCACCACTGACAGCGAAATGGCCACAACAGATCACACCCTCGGTCGGTCCGCTCTCCCGGCCCGGGGACGCGACCCCGCGCACCCCCGCCAGAACCATCGTGCCACCAACCGGCCCTCGCTATGCGACACGTGACGTTTCGTTCGCCACACCTGTGCCGGATCTGTGCGGGCGCCCTGCACGCAACGACCTCTCGCCTTCGGGTCGTACGGCATTTCGGCGTGACGGTCGTACACGTAATTCGGCGGGATCGTTTCCATCGACACACAACGTGTTCGCCGGTATTTCGAATTCGCGGCGCGGTGATCATTTCATCGACGTCACCTCCTGGCCATATGCACTACTTAGTCAGGATGAATCCGGACAAGAAGGGTGACCAACAGGTGTCTGCAAAGTGCATGTTCGCTGTACACGCGAAGTCATGCGCAATAACCACTAACGACCTCGGGGGTTTTACGAAATCCCACAGGCAACGCTAGGGTGCCTCAGATGTTCCACGCTGCCTCGTCCCCCGCATATGCAGCGAGGTCCCTGTGACGGACCCGCTGCGACCGCACGGCAACAACAGAACGCCGCTCCCCCCGACACAGCAGTCGGCGGACGGAGTGCCGAGTCCGCGCTCACCGCAGAGCGAGAAGACGAAGGCCCAGGGCGACGCCCGGGCCGCGTCCAGCGGTGCCAAGCAGCGCGACGCGTTCTTCGACAACGCCAAGTACCTGGCGATCGTGCTCGTCGCCATAGGCCATGCCTGGGAGCCGATCAAGGGCGACAGCCGCATCCTGGAGGCCGTGTACACCGTCGTGTACACCTTCCACATGCCGGCGTTCATCATCATCTCCGGCTTCTTCTCGCGCAGTTTCGACGCGAGCCCGAACCGGCTGAAGCGCCTGATCACCGGTGTCGCGGTGCCGTACGTCATCTTCGAGACGGCGTATCCGCTCTTCAAGCGCTGGATCGACGAGGACCCGGGCCAGGACATCAGCCTCCTGGACCCGTGGTACCTGACCTGGTTCCTGTGCGCCCTGTTCATCTGGCGCATGACCACGCCGATCTGGAAGATGGTCCGCTGGCCGCTGCCGATCGCGCTCGGCCTCGCCATGGCGGCGACGGTCACCCCCGAGATCGGCGACGACCTCGACCTCCAGCGGGTGCTGCAGTTCCTGCCGTACTTCGTGCTGGGCCTGATCATGAAGGCCGAGCACTTCCACATGGTGCGTACGCGCACGATGCGGATCGTGGCCGTGCCGGTGGGCGCGGTGGCCCTGGCCTTCGGGTGGTGGGCGGTGCCGCGGATGAACACCGCGTGGTTCTACCACCGGGACGCCGCGCAGGAGCTGCACGCGCCGTGGTGGACCGGGCCGGTCATGGTCCTTGCGATGTTCGGCTGCTCGCTGCTGCTGACGGCCTGCTTCTTCGCCTGGGTGCCGCGTCGGCACATGTGGTTCACGGCGCTCGGGGCGGGCACGCTGTACGGCTATCTGCTGCACGGGTTCGTCGTGAAGGCCGGGGACTACCAGGGCTGGTTCGACCACGCCTGGCTGCAGCGGCCGCTCGGCGAGATCTTCGTCACGGTCGTCGCGGCCGTCGGTGTCACGCTGCTGTGCACGCCGCCGGTGCAGCGGATCTTCCGGTTCGCGATGGAGCCCAGGATGGAGTGGGCGTTCAAGCGGGATGCCGCGCAGGTGGCGCGGGAGCGGGAGAAGCGTGAGGGTGCGGGGGCGCGCGAGAAGGTCAACGCCTGAGCCTGCGCTGTTCCTTCACAACGAGGAGAGTCGCTCTCCGCTTCATATCGAGGAGAGTCAGTCTCCTGACAGACCGAGGAGTGCGCGCATCCGTGCGTACTTCTCGGTCAGTCGTTTCCGGGTCGCCTCGTCCAGGGCCGCGAGTCGGGTCGGATCCGCGTTGTGCGCCAGGTCCGCCTCCTTCACGAGGAGGGCGCCCGGGGTGGCGAGGATGCGTGCGGCGTAGGCCTCGGGGGGTTCTCCTGGGCGCTTGGTGAGGGCGTGTACGACGGTCTTCGTACGGTGGCTCAGTGCGGCGTCCTCCAGCCACTGTTCGGACAGCGCGTCGTCCTCGACCGCGTCGTGCAGCCAGGCCGCGGCGATCTGGTCCTCGTCGCCGCCGCGGGCGCGTACGCCCTCCGCTACGGCTGCCAGGTGCTCGGTGTAGGGGCGGCCGGCCTTGTCGGTCTGGTTCGCGTGCGCGGTGCGGGCGATGGCCTCTACGGCGGGGAGGGTGAGGTGGGGGCGGGGGCGGGGTGTCTCGGTCACGGCTCCAGTGTCTCGCCCCGGCCCTGAACGGGCCTTGTCCTCAAACGCCGGACTGGCTGAAGGAGCCTGACCGGCGTCGAAACTCAAACGCCGGACGGGCTGATCAAGGCAGGTCAGCGGGCCGGTGTTGTCGTCGGGCCCTCTCGGCAGATCAGCAGCAGTGCCCTGTCGTCGTTGACGTCTTTTGCCACTGCCTCGATGAGGTGCCAGGCCGCGCCGTGGAAGCCGCCGGCCACGTAGCGGTCGGCCTCGCCGGTGAGGCGGTCCATGCCCTCGACGATGTCTCGGTCCGAGGTTTCGACGAGGCCGTCCGTGAAGAGCATGAGGACGTCGCCGGGGCGGAGGGAGCCCTTCACCGGGTCGAACTGGGCACCGTCGTAGACGCCGAGGAGGGGGCCCTCGGCGGCCTTCTCCTCCCAACGGCCGCTGCCCGCGCTCAGTTGCAGACCCGGCGGGTGGCCCGCGGAGTAGAGCTCGTAGTCGCCCGAGTCCAGGTCCAGGACCAGGTGGATCGAGGTTGCGAAGCCCTCGTCCCAGTCCTGGCGGAGGAGGTAGCCGTTGGCCGCCGGGAGGAAGGCGTGCGGGGGCAGGCTGCCCAGGAGGCCGCCGAAGGCGCCGGACAACAACAACGCCCTCGACGCCGCGTCCATGCCCTTGCCCGACACGTCCGTCAGCACTACCTCCAGCGTGCGGCCGCCGTTCGTTCGCGCCGCCACCACGAAGTCGCCGGAGAAGGACTGGCCGCCCGCCGGGCGCAGCGCCATCTCTCGATGCCAGCCGTGCGGCAGCTGCGGCAGCTTGCTCTGTACGCGGATGCGTTCGCGGAGGTCGAAGAGCATGGTGCCGCCGCGCCGCCAGGGCACGCCGACGCGGCTGCGGAACTGCGCGATGAGCAGGCCGAAGAAACCGCATGCCGCCACGACCAGGACCACGCCGGGGGTCACGCGGGACGGGCCCTCCGTGTACGGGCCGAGCTGGACCGACTCCACGATCAGGGCCGTCGCCGCCGCCGCGTACAGGCCCAGCAGGCTCGCGGGGCGCAGCAGCAGACCGCCCGCGACGATCGGCAGGACGAGTGCGGCCGGTGAGAACCACACCGGGTTGGCCATCGTCAGGGAGCAGATCAGCGGCACCGTCAGCAGCAGGCCGGCCAGCGCGACCCAGTCCGAGCCGTCGCCGCGGAAGTAGTCCACGGCGCTTCTGCGCAGGCCGGTGCGGACCCGGTGCCACTGCATCTTCAACCGGGCCATGAACGTCTCGGCCGCCGTGCGCCGCTCTCGTCCTGCTGCCATTAGTTCGGGACCCTATCCATCGGACCAGCTGCTTGGCACGGGAGGTCCCACTTGTCCCCCGTCCGAGGTTCAACTTCACAGTGAACTTCACGGAAAGCGGTCTCGCCGCCACCACCGAGAAATTCCCTCGCTCGTCCCGCAATGCCCTGGTAGGCATGGTTCATGGCGAATGACAGCGCGCGTGACACCGGCCGCCCGGAACTCCGGGTGCTGCGTCAGGACGAGTGGAACGTGTGGTACGACACTCTCATCCGCGCCTTCGGCGGAGTCCCCGAGACCGCCGAGGAACGGGAGTTGTGGGACACGCTCACCGAACTCGACCGGTCCCTCGGCGCCTGGGACGGCGACACCTGCGTGGGCACGGCGGGGGTGTTCAGCTTCCGGCTCACGGTGCCGGGCGGGGCGGCCGTCCCCGCCGCCGGTGTGACCATGGTCAGTGTCGCCGCCACGCATCGCCGGCGCGGTGTGCTGACGTCGATGATGCGACGGCAGCTGGACGATGTGCGGGAGTGGGGGTGGCCGCTGGCCGTCCTCACCGCCTCCGAGCCCGAGATCTACGGCCGGTTCGGGTACGACGTCGGCAGCCTCCAGGTGAGCGCCGAGATCGATACGACACGTGTGCGGCTTTCGGTGCCGGCCGGCACCGATGACGTACGTCTGCGGTACGCCGCACCGGCCGACGTCCTCGACGTGTGCGAGGCGCTGTACGCCCGCACGGTGACCGGGCGGCCGGGGATGCTGGCCCGGCTGCCCGGCTGGGAGCGGCTCGGGCTGCTCGACCCGGAGAGCGAGCGGGAGGGCTCGTCGCCGTTGCAGTGCGTGCTGGCCGAGCTGGACGGCGAGGTCGTGGGATACGCGCGCTTTCACGTCAAGCCGGAGTGGGACGCCAGTGGGGCCAAGGGTGTCGTGCGGGTGCGGGACGTACAGGCTGTCGATCCGGTGGCTCAGGCCGCGTTGTGGCGGTTCCTGTTCGGCATCGACCTGACGTGCACGGTGAAGGCGTACGCACGGCCGGTGGACGAGGCGTGGCAGTACCAGGTGTCCGATCTGCGGCGGTGTGCGGTGCGGGTGCGGGACGCCCTGCATGTGCGGCTGGTGGAGGTGGGGGCCGCTCTTGAGGCTCGGACCTATCATGCGCCGGTGGACGTGGTGTTCGAGGTGGAGGACGCCTTCTGCCCCTGGAACAGCGGGCGTTGGCGGCTGAGCGGGGACGGGAAGGGCGCGTCGTGCGAGCGTACGACGGATGCCGCCGATCTCTCCCTGTCCGTACGGGAGTTGGGGGCGGCCTATCTCGGTGGGGTGAGCCTTGCGGCGCTCGGCGCGGCCGGGCGGGTGCGGGAGCTGCGGCGGGGGGCGTTGGCGCAGGCGGCCGTGGGGTTCGGGTCGGCGGTGGCGCCTTGGCTGCCCCACGGGTTCTGAGGCGGGGTCGGCTCGGACTTTCCTACGGCTGCTGGCAGTTGGGGCACCAGAAGAGGTTGCGGGCTGCCAGGTCGGCGGTGCGGATCTCGGTGCCGCAGAGGTGGCAGGGCTGGGTGGCCCTTCGGTAGACGTAGACCTCGCCGCCGTGGTCGTCGACGCGCGGTGGGCGGCCCATCGCCTCCGGGGTGTGTTCGGGGCGGACCGTGTCGATGCGGTTGTTGCGGACGCCCTCGTGCATCAGCGCCACCAGGTCCGACCAGATCGTGTCCCACTGGGTGGGGGTGATGTCCTTGCCCGCGCGGTAGGGGTCGATGTGGTGGCGGAAGAGGACCTCGGCTCGGTAGACGTTGCCGACGCCTGCGATGACCTTCTGGTCCATGAGCAGGGCGGCGATCGTCGTACGGCTTCGGGAGATCCGTCGGTATGCCTGGTTCGGGTCGGCGTCGGCGCGGAGGGGGTCCGGGCCGAGGCGGTCGTGTATCGCCTGCTTCTCGGGGTGGGTGATGAGGGCGCAGGTGGTGGGGCCGCGGAGGTCCACGTGGGCGGTGCTGTTGGTGAGGCGGAGGCGGACTGTGTCCGTGGGTGGGGGTGCGGGGGTGGGGCCGAAGTTGACCTTGCCGAAGAGGCCCAGGTGGATGTGGATCCAGTCGGTGTTGCGGAAGCCGAGGAAGAGGTGTTTGCCGTGGGCTTCGGTGTGGGTGAGTTCTGCGCCGGTGAGGAGTTCCGCGGCGTCTGAGAACTTGCCCTGGGGGCTGGTCACCTGGGGGGTTGTGCCGAGGAAGGCGGCGGCGTAGTCCTGGGCCAGACGGTGGATGGTGTGGCCCTCGGGCACGGTGGCTCCTTGTTTTTGTGTGGGCGGGTGGGGTGGGGGTGGCTTTTTCTCGCCCCCGCCGCCCCTACCCGTCCCGTCCTCCAGGGGCTCTGCCCCTTCGACCCCGGACGTGCTTCTGGGGGCTGCCGCCCCCAGACCCCCGCTGCCGGCCCTGAACGGGCCTTGTCCTCAAACGCCGGACGGGCTGAAAACACCGACCGGCGCTGACCCTACGGGTGGGTGGGGGCTCGGGACGGTAGGGTCCCGTCCTCAAACGCCGGACGGGCTGAAAGATCGCCCGGTGTCCCTACTGCTGCGGGTGGTGCGGCGGGATCGGGGGAAGGTCGCCCGTCGTCTCGTACGTCGCCAGCATGTCGATGCGGCGGATGTGGCGTTCGTCACCGGAGAAGGGGGTGCCCAGGAAGGTCTCGACGAACTTTGTCGCTTCCTCCGTGGGGTGCATGCGCGCGCCGACCGCGACGACGTTGGCGTTGTTGTGCTGGCGGCCGAGGGAGGCCGTCTCCTCGCTCCAGGCCAGTGCCGCGCGGACGCCCTTGACCTTGTTCGCGGCGATCTGCTCGCCGTTGCCCGAGCCGCCGATCACGATGCCGAGGGAATCGGGGTCCGCGGCCGTCTTCTCCGCCGCGCGGAGGCAGAAGGGCGGGTAGTCGTCCTGGGCGTCGTAGATGTGGGGGCCGCAGTCGACCGGGTCGTGGCCCGCCGCCTTGAGCCACTCGACGAGGTGGTTCTTGAGTTCGAAGCCCGCATGGTCCGAGCCGAGATACACGCGCATGGGACGAGTGTGACACGGCTGTTTCCGGGCAGCAGCGTCGGGTGTCGATCGCGTCAATTGTGACGCAGAGCATGGAAGCTCAAGGAAACCTCAAGTAACAATCACGAATCAAAGGTTCCCGAATCCGTTCTCCTCCGATTCACTGGTCCGACTCGTACACCACTCCACTACCGCTCGTACGAGAACTGCTCCCCACGGCGCAAAGGAAATCCCCTCCATGACTTCGCAGCCGACCAAGAAGACGGCCGGACCGCCCGCCGGTGGCCATGGCCTACAGGCCGGACTCAAGAACCGCCATCTGTCCATGATCGCCATCGGTGGCGTCATCGGTGCCGGACTCTTCGTCGGGTCCAGTTCCGGTATCGCCACCGCAGGACCCGGCATTCTCCTGTCGTACGCCCTCGTCGGCACGCTCGTGGTGCTGGTGATGCGGATGCTCGGTGAGATGTCCGCGGCCAACCCGACCTCCGGGTCCTTCTCCGCACACGCCGACCGCGCGCTCGGGCCCTGGGCCGGGTTCTCCATCGGCTGGCTGTACTGGTTCTTCTGGGTGGTCGTACTGGCCGTCGAGGCGACCGCCGGTGCGGTGATCCTGGAGGGCTGGATCCCGGCCGTCCCGCAGTGGGGCTGGGCTCTGATCGTCATGGTGGTGCTGACCGCCACCAACCTGGTCTCCGTCGGCTCGTACGGTGAGTTCGAGTTCTGGTTCGCCGGGATCAAGGTCGTCGCGATTGCCGCGTTCATCGTCGTCGGCGGGCTGGCCGTCTTCGGTGTCCTGCCGGGGGTCGACAGCGACCAGGCCGGGCTGAGCAACCTCACCTCGCACGGCGGCTTCCTGCCCAACGGACCCGGCGCGATCCTCACCGGTGTGCTGCTCGTCGTCTTCTCCTTCATGGGCAGCGAGATCGCCACCCTCGCCGCCGGTGAGTCGGAGAACCCCCGGCAGGCCGTCACCAAGGCGACCAACAGCATCATCTGGCGTGTCGCCGTCTTCTACCTCGGCTCGATCTTCGTCGTGGTCTCCCTGCTGCCCTGGGACAGCAAGGCCATCGCCAAGGACGGCTCCTACGTCGCCGCGCTCGAGTCGCTCGGCATCCCGCACGCCGGTCAGATCATGAACTTCATCGTGCTGACCTCGGTGCTGTCCTGTCTGAACTCCGGCCTCTACACCGCCTCCCGCATGGCCTTCTCTCTCGGCCAGCGCCGGGATGCGCCGAAGGCGTTCGCCCGCACGACCGGCAACGGCGTGCCGCGCACGGCGATCCTCGTGTCCGTCGCGTTCGGCTTCGTGGCCGTGTTCTTCAACTACAAGTTCCCGGACTCTGTCTTCCTCTTCCTCGTCAACTCCTCCGGTGCGGTCGCGCTGTTCGTCTGGCTGGTGATCTGCTTCTCGCAGCTGCGGATGCGCAAGATCATCCTGCGGGAGGCGCCGGAGAAGCTCGTCGTGAAGATGTGGCTGTACCCGTATCTGACCTGGGCGGCGGCCGCGCTGATCGTGTTCGTGCTCGGCTACATGCTGACCGACACCGAGCACGACGGCCGCACGACCGTGCTGCTGTCCCTGCTGGTGGCCGCGGTCGTGCTGATCATCGCCTTCGTGAAGGAGAAGATCCGCGGCGGACGCCCGGCGACGGTCGAGGCCGTCGCTTCGGACGCGGCGCGCGACGAGATCAAGACCGGCTGACAGCGGCCGGCCACCCGGTGAGGAGGGGTGGTGCAGCGTATGCCCGCGCTGCACCACCCCTCCTTCCTCGTCTTCCCGTCACAGCACCGTGAAGCCGTCCCTCACCTTCTCGTATGTCTTCAGGGCCTGTGCCTCGATGTCCGGGCGGTACCACGTGTTGATCTGGTACGACTTGCCGCCCACCGTGAATCCGAGCAGCCGGGCGTGCCAGGGCTCGCCCTGCAAGGTGAAGGTGTACTCCCAGACCACCGCCGGGTGTCCGCGGAAGGTCGTCCGCTCCAGGCGGATCTTGCTGTAGTCCTTGCCCTGCTGGGCGTTCCGCTCCGACTTCTGCCAGGAGACCATCAAGTCGTCGCGGGCCAGGGAGGACTTGGCGGCGAGTTCCTGCCCGGCGTCCGGTGACGTGTAGTGCACCTCCGAACCGGTCTGCACATCCCGCCGCCATCCCTCGGGCGGCGCCCACGCGAACCCGCCCGCCTCACGGCGCGCACCGGGCGGCAGGCTCTGCGGCCTCGATGTGCCCTCGACCGTGGACGACGGGGTTCCGTCGGGGGACGACGCTATCGAGGACGCCGACGCCGAGGAGCCCGCTCCGCCGCGGTCGTCCTTCGGCGACCCGAAGTCGCTCGCCAGCAGGACGGCTACGACAGCGCCCGCGGCGACGATCCCTACGGCGGCGAGGATGCCCGTACGGCGATGCCCGTGAGGGTGGCGGGGGTGCGCCGGGCGTGCTGGGCCCGGGAGTTCGCCGGGGGGCATTTCGGCTGGGCGTCGTTCCGTCGCCGCTTCCGCGCGGGAGAGGGAGACGCCGGGGCGTCGGGGGGTGGGGCCGGTGGAGTTGCCGGCCGGGGTCGCCGAGCGGGTCTCGGAGCGGGAGTCGGGGGTGGTGTGTTCGGTGGAGGCGCTCGGGGGGCGTGGGGCTTGTGGGGGGTTGAGGTTGTTTGGGGGTATCGCGTCGTGTATCGCGCCCGGTTGCCGTGGGTCGGGCGGGGCGGGGATGCGGGAGGCGTCCAGGAGGGCGGGGGTGGGTGATTCCTGCTCGTGGGGGGATGCGACTGGCGGGGCGGGTGCTGTTTCGGTGGCGGGCACTGCGGCGGGTTCCGGTTGCGGCTCCACTTCCGGCTCCGGCTCCGGTACCACTTCCGGCTCCGGATTCGCCACCGGCCGTAGCACCGACTCCACCTCGTCCAGGCCGGGGCGCAGAGTCGGCTCCTTCGCGAGGAGGGCGGCGAGGATGTCGTGCAACGGGCCTGCGGCGGCGGGGAGTTCGGGTTCCTCGTAGAGGACCGCGTGCAGGGTCGCCAGGGTCGTGTCGCGGGAGAACGGGGAGCGGCCGGCGAGGGCCGCGCTGAGCGTGGCGCCCAGGGACCAGATGTCGGACGGCGGGCCCTGGGGGCGGCCGGAGATGCGTTCGGGAGCCATGTAGTCGGGGGAGCCGACGAGCATGCCGACCATGGTGAGGGCCTTCGCGTCCTGGATCGCCGCGATGCCGAAGTCGGTGAGGACCACCCGGCTCTGACCGCCCGTGGCCTCGGACTCGACGAGTACGTTGCCCGGCTTGATGTCCCGGTGGAGCACTCCGCGGTCGTGCACCTGGCGCAGCGCCGCCACCAGGCCCAGGCCGATACGGGCCGTGCGGGAGGGGCTCAGTGGGCCCTCCTCCGCCATGATGCGCTCCAGGGAGCGGCCGGCCACCAACTCCATGACGATCCACAGGCGTTCGCCCTCGTCGACCACGTCGTAGACCCGTACGACATTGGGGTGGTCGATCCGTGCCGTCGCCCTCGCCTCGCGCAAAGTGCGTTCACGGCGGGTGCGAGCATCCTCGGCGTCCAAGCCGTCGATCCGCATTTCTTTTGCGGCAACGAGTCGGTCGAGCATTTCATCGACGGCTCGCCACACGCGCCCCATTCCCCCCTGGCCGATACTTTCGACCAGGCGATAACGCCCTGCCACGAGTAGCCCTGGAACACCGCCTGTTCCCATCATTCCCCCCGACCGAAACACAATGGTCACACTTCGTGCCGCACCAGCATAGTGCGGAGAAATCTTGTGGTAGCTCTTCAAGTACTGCGAATTCAGGCGCAGGCAAGGGGGGCGAACATGAGTTCTCGTCGCACGACGGCCATCGCGGGATCGCTGGTCGCGACATCTTTTTCGGCAGTGATGATCCTTTCCTTCACTGCCAGTGCGGACGACCAGGGACCCGGGAGCAGTAAAGGGGGAAAGGTCATCGACGAGGCACCGGCCGGGGTGAAGCTCACCACCGAACTGCCCGAGAAAATCTCGGTGGACAACAGTTCGCAGGCGACCGACATCACCGCCACGGTCAAGAACGAAGGGACCAAGGACAGCGGAAAGATCCAGCTTCTGGTCGTCGGGTTCGACGGCCTCACGGTCAAGAATGTCGAGGGCTGTTCGGCGATCGAGAAGAACAATCTTCCCGAGGGATCGAACAGCGGATTCGCCTGTCCCGTCGACAATCTCGCCGCCGGTGAGTCGAAGTCGTACGCCGTCGACGCGACGTACGACCTGAGCAGGACCGGCAAGATCTGCCTCCCCGTCCAGACCGGCGACGGCAAGAAGACGTACTGGCAGCAGGGCCCGGTGCCCTTCGGTACGACGAACCCGTCCCCCGACGCCCCGGCCACCCCGCTGCTGCTGGGTACCGACAACAAGCCGGTCGCGCCGGGCGCCGACGAGTTGCCCAAGACCGGCCTCGGCCGTGATGTGCTGCCGCTGGGTGCGGCCGGCGCGACGCTCATCGCGGTGGGCGCGGCCGGGCTGTGGTGGTCCCAACTGCGGCGCCCGAAGCGGCACTCGGAGTGAGAAAAAGAGGCTCGCCGGGTCGCGGTACGACCTGGCGAGCCTCTTCCGTGGGACCTGCCGCGTCAGCGGTTGATCAGCTTCCACGCGGTCGGCAGCGCGCCCATCGCCAGCGCCGCCTTCAGCACGTCCCCGATCAGGAACGGCGTGAGGCCGGCCGCGATCGCCGCGGTGGCGGACATGCCGGTGGCGAGGGCCAGGTACGGGACGCCGACGGCGTAGATGATCGCCTCGCCCAGCACCATCGCACCGGCCGTGCGCAGTGCGGTGCGGTCGGCGCCGCGGCGGGCGAGGGCGCCGACGACGGCGGACGCGAGGATCATGCCGAGGATGTAGCCGAAGGACGGGGCGGCGGCGCCGGAGGTGCCCTCCGCGAACCACGGCACGCCCGCGATGCCGGCCAGCGCGTACAGCGCGAGCGAGAGGAAGCCGCGGCCGGCGCCGAGGGCCGTGCCGACCAGCAGCACAGCGAGGGTCTGGCCGGTCACCGGCACCGGGGAGCCCGGCACGGGCACGGCGATCTGGGCCGCGAGGCCGGTGAACGCGGCGCCGCCGACGACGAGCGCGATGTCGCGGACGCGGGAAGCCGGGAGCAGGTCGGCGAGGACCTGGCCGATGGGGGTCCCCCCGCTCGAGCGAATTCGAGAGTGGGGGAGGGCGGGGGCGTCTGCGGCTGCCGTGCTCATGGGGACTCCGCGAGGGTGAGGGCGGTACGGGACGCTGTGACGCTATCCCAGGGTGTTCGGCTCGCTCACCGTCAGTGGTCGACAAAGGCCGGATCGTGGGGTTGGTCGGCTTCGGACAAAGGGTGGGGGTTACACGGGGTACGGGGTGACGCCGGTCACTGAGGTGGGGACGTACGGCTCACAGGGCGGGACTTCGGACCGACTGTGGGAATGCGCCAAACATGTTGCCCGCGAGTGAAGAGCCGTCTCGCCCGTCGGTCGCCGTCTGGGCAGCGGTGGTCCGCTTTGCTAGCTTCGAGCACATGGTCGCCCAGTCCCGGAACTTCACGTCGCGTCGCCATGTCGACCTGCGACGCGTGGGCGCGGCCGCCTGTCGCCTGCCTGGGTGAGCCGGCCCGTCGGTCCGGCTCGCCAGACGGCGCAGCGTCGGACCGGCTCCCGAGGAAGTTCCCCATGCCCCGTACCGCGGCACCACCCGCCCTGTCCTCCCCCGTCCCCCGGGTCGCCGACCGCGACCGGCGACGGACCAGCGCCAGCGTCATCCTGCGGTCCGTGCTGGCGCACGGGCCGGTCGCGCGCAGCACCATAGCCCGGCTGACGGGCCTGTCACCGGCGTCGGTGACCGGCCACTGCGCCGACCTGACCCGGCTCGGGCTCATCCGCGAGGCCGCCGCGCCCCGGCCCGCCAAGGGTGTGGGGCGGCCCCATGTGCCGGTCGACCTCAACGACTCGCGGCTGGTGGTGGGCGGGGTGCATGTGGCGGTGCCGCACACCACGGTGGCGCTGCTCGATCTGCGCGGAAGGGTCGTCGCCGAACGGGAGTTGAAGCACTCGGGGGCGACCGATCCGTACGGTGTCCTCGCCCGCGCCGCCGACGGGCTGGCCGCGCTGCTGGACACGGCGCCGGGCAGCCGGCCGCTCGGTGTCGGGTTCGCGGCCGGGGGCTGGGTGGACCGGGACTCGGGGGTCGTCGTCGAGCATCCGCTGCTGGGCTGGCGTGAGGTCCCGGTGCGGGAGGTGCTCGGCGCACACACCGGGCTGCCGGTCCATGTGGACGGGCACGCGCGGGCGTTGGTGAACGCGGAACGGCTGTTCGGGCGTGCCCGCGGCAGCGGCAGCGTGCTGCATCTGTTCGTCGGCAATGTCGTCGACGCGGCCTTCGCCACCGGCGACGAGGTGCACCACGGTCCCCGCTCGCAGGCCGGCACCATCGCCCATCTGCCGGTGCCCGGCGGTACCGAGATCTGCGACTGCGGGCGCGTCGGCTGCCTCCAGGTGGAGCTGAGCGAGCGGACGTTGTGCCGACGGGCACGGGCGGCCGGGGTCATCGGGGGGACGAATCCGCGGCATGTCGTGCGGGCCGCGCGGGACGGTGATCCGGTGGCGGTACGGCTGCTGACCGAGCGGGCGCGGATGACCGGGCGGGCGGTGGGGCTGCTGCTCGATGTGCTCAACCCGGAGACGGTGGTGGTGACCGAGCTGGGGGTCGTGCACCGGGAGGACTGCCTCGCCGCGTTGCGCGCCGGGGTCGGCGACGAACGGGCGGCGGCCGTAGTGCCGACCGGTTTCCCGCATTCCGTGCTCGCCGTGGCCGGCGGTGCGGTGGCCCTCGACATGCTCTACCGGGATCCGTTGGCCGCGTCACCTGAGGCTATTTAATTCAGAAACTCGGAATATTGACAGAGGACACCGATGGCCGGGAACCTACTGCTCATGAGCCTGTTCGTGAGCCCGTTCGTGAGTTGTCGCACCATCTGTTGCTGACTCGCCGCCGCGTGTGAAGCGCTCATTTCTCCCTGCCTGAATTCCCTTTCCCGGCTTCTTGCTGCCCGGAATTCGGCATGCCTTCTCTCCTTTTGAACCATCGGAGTCCTCCCATGCCTTCCTCCCCCGTGCCCGGTGTCGACCGACGGCTCTTCCTCACCTCCCTGCTCGGCGCGGCGGCCGGTGTCGCCGGGCTCTCCGGCTGCGCCGGCAGCAGCGCGGCCGCGGACGGCGAGGGCGCCTCGACCGCCCCGCTCGCCACCAAGGTTCCCGCCGGAACCGGCCTGAAGATCTCCTCGTACCAGAACGCCCAGCAACTCCAGCTCAGACTGGCCCAGTTGGGCGATCCCCCCTTCAAGGTCACCGACTGGCTGAACATCGGCGCCGGGCCCGATGTCATCAACGCCTTCCGGGCCGAGTCCCTGGACGTCGCCAACAACGCGGGCATCCCGCCGATCCAGGCGCACTACCAGGGCTTCGACGCGAAGATCGTGGCGATCAACATCACCCGCAAGCCCAACTACCTCTTCGCCACCAAGCCCGGCAGCGACATCCGCTCGGTCCAGGACTTCAAGGGCAGGAAGCTCGCCTTCTCGCAGGGCCAGGCGCAGGGCGTGGTGCTGCTGCGGGCGTTGAGGAAGGCCGGGCTGAAGTACGACGAAGTGGAGCTGGTCCCGCTGACCAGCAACCAGTTCCTCACCGCCCTGCAGTCCGGGCAGGTCGACATCGCCCCGCTCGGCAACAGTCAGGCGCCCGCCTATCTGAAGCAGTACGAGGGCAAGGGCGCCCGCGTCATCACCACCGACGTCGTCGACCTGCTCAGCCTGCTGTGGGCGCCGGTGTCGGTGCTGAACGACTCCGCGAAGGCCGCCGCGATCGCCGCGTACATCCCGTACTGGGCCAGGAGCCAGGTGTGGACATACGAGAACCCGGACGTCTGGAACCGGGAGTTCTACGTCAAGACGCAGAACCTGACCCTCGCCCAGGCCGAGGCCATCACCGAGCTCGCCAACAAGCCGCTGTTCCCGCCCAGTTGGAACGAGGCCATCAAATGGGAGCAGGAGACCGCGGATCTGCTCGCCGAGGGCGGGTTCGTGAAGAAGTTCGACGTGGGTGAGCTCTTCGACCATCGCTTCGAGGGCATCGCCGCGAAGTCCGTGCCGGCCGAGTACCGGAAGTGACCGCCATGACCACGACCACCCTGGCCAAGGCCGACGTCGTCATCGCCGACGACGAGCGGCCCCGCAAACGCCGCCGCCGGCTCGCCCCCGGCAAGCGCCTGCCCGCCGCACGGCTCGCCGGACCCCTGCTGGTGCTCGCCCTGTGGGCCGTCGCCTCCGCCGCCGAGGCACTCGACCCCGCCGCGATCCCGGCGCCCTGGACGGTGGTGGAGACCGGCGCCCAGCTGTGGACCGACGGGACGCTGGTCACCGACATCCTCACCTCGCTCCAGCGGGCCACGTCCGGCTTCGCGATCGGACTGACCGCCGGTGTCGTGCTGGCCCTGGCCTCCGGGCTCACCCGCACCGGGGAGGCGCTGATCGACGGCACGGTCAATCTCAACCGGGCCATCCCGACGCTCGGTCTGATCCCGCTGTTCATCCTGTGGCTGGGCATCGGCGAGACCTTCAAGGTCGCGATCATCGCCATCGTCGTCTACATCCCGATCTACCTCAACACACATGCCGCGCTGTCCGGCATCGACAACCGGTTCGTCGAACTCGCCGAGGTGCAGGGCCTGTCGAGGCTGCGCTTCATCCGGGAGATCGTCATCCCCGGCGCGCTGCCCGGGTTCTTCGTGGGACTCCGGCTCGGTGTGACCGGCTCCTGGCTGGGCCTGGTGGTCCTGGAGCAGATCAACGCCACCAGCGGTCTCGGCTACATGATGTTCCAGGCCACGAACTACGGCCAGTCCGACGTCATCCTCGTCGGTCTGGTGGTGTACGGCGTCTTCGGCCTCGTCTCCGACAGCACGGTCCGTCTCATCGAACGGAGGGTGCTGTCGTGGCGCCGCACACTGAGCAGCTGACCCGTCCCGCCGTCCGGCTGCGGGGGCTGACACGGTCGTTCGACGGTCGTGTCGTGCTCGACGGCATCGACCTGGACATCCCCGCCGGCCAGTTCGTGGCCTTGCTCGGGCACAGCGGCTCCGGCAAGAGCACGCTGCTGCGGGCCGTCGCGGGCCTCGACCACGAGGTGGTCGGCGGCGGGGAGCTCATCGCGCCGGAGCGGGTGTCCGTGGTGTTCCAGGACTCTCGGCTGCTGCCGTGGCGCCGGGTCCTGGACAACGTACTCCTCGGGCTGGACGGCGAGGACGCGGCGGGGCGGGGCCGTGAGGCGTTGGCCGAGGTGGGGCTGGCGGGGCGTGAGCGGGCCTGGCCGAGTGAGCTGTCCGGTGGGGAGCAGCAGCGGGCGGCGCTGGCACGGTCGCTGGTCCGTGAGCCCGAACTTCTGCTGGCGGATGAGCCGTTCGGGGCGCTGGATGCTCTGACCCGGATCAAGATGCACAACCTGTTGCGGGAGTTGTGGGAACGGCACCGGCCCTCCGTGCTGCTGGTCACCCATGACGTGGACGAGGCGATCGTGCTCGCCGATCGGGTGCTGGTGCTGGAGGAGGGGCGGATCGGGGTCGATCTGGCCATCGAGCGTGATGCGCGTGCGCGTGGCGAGTATCGGGGGCGGTTGCTGGCGGCGTTGGGGGTGACCGAGGACGTTCGGTGACCGTCGGGTGGGTCTCGCCCCCGCCGCCCCTACCCGTCCCATCCCTGGGGGCTGGGCCCCCAGACCCCCGCTGCCGGCCCTGAAGGGCCTCGTCGTCAAACGCCGGACGGGCTGAAAAGCCTCACCCGCCGGACGGGCTGAAAGACAACCAACGCCGCGCGGGCTCAAAAACAACCAAGGACACCGCATGCCCAGACAGCTCCACCTCAACGCCTTCCTCATGAACACCGGCCACCACGAAGCCTCCTGGCGGCTCCCCGAGAGTGACCCCTACGCGCACGTCGACCTGGCCCACTACGTCCACCTCGCCCGCGTCGCCGAGCGCGGTACCTTCGACTCGCTCTTCCTCGCCGACGGCCCCCAGCTGTGGAACAACCTCGCGCAGCGGCCCGCCGGTGCCCTGGAGCCGTTGACGCTGTTGACCGCGCTGGCGACGGCCACCGAGCACATCGGGCTGATCGCGACCGCGTCGACCTCCTACAACTCCCCCTACAACCTGGCCCGCAGGTTCGCCTCGCTCGACATCGTCAGCGGTGGCCGGGCGGGCTGGAACATCGTGACGACCGCCGGTGCCGAGGCCGCCCGGAACTTCGGGCTCGACGCGGAGCCCGCGCACGCCGAGCGGTACGCCCGGGCCGGCGAGTTCCTGGACGTCGCCTTCAAGCTCTGGGACAGCTGGGAGGACGACGCGATCGTCGCCGACAAGGCGGCCGGGGTGTGGGGTGACGACGCCAGGATCCATCCGCCCCGGCACCGGGGGACGTACTTCCAGGTCGAGGGCGCTCTCAACGTCCCCCGCTCACCGCAGGGTTACCCGCTGCTCGTGCAGGCCGGGTCGAGCGAGGACGGCAAGCGCTTCGCCGCGCGCTACGCGGAGGCGGTGTTCACCGCGCAGCAGACGATTGAGGACGCGCGGGCCTTCTACGCCGACCTCAAGGCGCGTACGTCGGCGGCCGGTCGCGACCCCGGGCACATCAAGGTGCTGCCCGGCATCGTGCCGGTGATCGGTTCGACGGAGGCGGAGGCACGGGAGCTGGAGCGGACGCTGGAGGAGCACATCGTGTACGCGCACGGTGTGGGCCGTCTGGAGTCGCTGCTGCATCTTCCGTCCGGTGCACTGGAGTTGGACGCCCCGCTCCCCGACGATCTGCCGTCCGAGGATGCCATCGAGGGCGCCAAGAGCCGCTACACGCTCGTCGTCGAACTCGCCCGGCGTGAGCGGCTCACCGTCCGGGAGCTCATCGGACGGCTGGGCGGCGGGCGCGGTCACCTCACCTTCGCCGGTACGCCCGAGCAGGTCGCCGACGCCATCGAGACCTGGTTCACACAGAGCGCCGCCGACGGCTTCAACATCATGCCGCCGGTGCTCCCCTCCGGCCTCGACGCCTTCGTCGACCACGTCGTCCCGATCCTGCGCGCCCGCGGCCTGCTGCGCGCCGAGTACGGCCCCCGCACCACCCTGCGCGAGCGCTACGGCCTCCCGCGCCCCGCCAACCAGTACACCACCCGCGAGAACGCCCTCGTCTGAAAGGACCCCTCCATGTCCCCCATCGAGATCCAGAAGGTCACCGCGCACATCGGCGCCCGCGTGTCCGGCGTCGACATCGACCGGCCGCTCGGCTCCGACACGGTCGCCGCCCTGCGCGAGGCCCTCAACGTCCACAAGGCGCTCGTCTTCGACGACGTGAACCTGGACGACCAGAGCCAGCAGGCCTTCGTCCGGCACTTCGGCGACGTCACCACCGCCCACCCGACGGTCTCCTCCATCGCCGGCACCCCCAATGTGCTGCCCGTCGACAGCGAGCGCGGACGCGCCGCCAACCACTGGCACACCGACGTCACGTTCGTCCTCAACCCTCCGCAGGCCACCACGCTGCGCTCGATCACGATCCCGCCGTACGGCGGCGAGACCCTGATCGCCAGCTCGGCGGCGGCCTACCGCCAGCTGCCCGAGCCGCTGCGGCAGCTGGCCGACACCCTGTGGGCGGAGCACACCAACGACTACGACTACGCAGTGGCGGACGAGGAGGTCGACGAGCAGCAGGCCGCCAACCGCGCCGAGTTCACGGCGATCAAGTACCGCACGGTCCACCCGGTGGTCCGCGTGCACCCGCTGACCGGGGAGCGGGGCCTGTACATCGGCGGGTTCGCGCAGCGGATCGTGGGGCTGTCGCCGGGTGAGTCCCGCAAGATCCTCGACCTGCTCCAGGCGTATGTCACCCGGCCGGAGAACATCCTGCGGCACCGCTGGTCCGAGAACCAGCTGGTCGTCTTCGACAACCGCATCACCCAGCACTACGCCATCGACAACTACGACGGTTTGCCGCGCCGGCTGCACCGGGTGACCGTCGCGGGTGACGTGCCCGTGGGCATCGAGGGCAAGGAGAGCTACTCGATCGAGGGTGACGCGTCGCACTACACACCGGTCGCGGCGTGACGGTGGGGTCACCTACAGTGCGGCGACTGTCCGCATAGTGGGCAGCCTCTCCTTCTGAGCGGGGAGGCTGCCCAGACTGTGGGCGTTTTTGCCCTCGCACGCCCTCTCACGCACTGGACGAGCCGCGCCCATGCAGAACAGCACCACCACGGAGACGCCCGCGAAGGCGGACGACGTCTCCCTCTCCCACGGCCTCAAACAGCGCCACCTGTCGATGATCGCCCTCGGCGGTGTCATCGGGGCGGGTCTGTTCGTCGGCTCCGGCGCCGGGATCGCCGCCGCCGGGCCCTCGATCGTCGTCGCCTACGTCGTCTCCGGCCTCCTCGTGATGCTGGTGATGCGGATGCTCGGCGAGATGTCGGCCGCGTATCCCTCCTCCGGTTCCTTCTCCGCGCACGCCGAGAAGGCGATCGGCCCCTGGGCGGGCTTCACCGCCGGCTGGTCCTTCTGGGTCCTGCTCTGCACGGCCGTCGGCCTGGAGGGCATCGGCGCCGCGAAGATCGTCACGACCTGGCTGCCGCACACCCCCGAGTGGGCCTGGGTGGCCCTGTTCATGGTGGTGTTCTGCGGCGCGAACCTGGCCGCCGTGAAGAACTTCGGTGAGTTCGAGTTCTGGTTCGCCGCACTGAAGGTCGGTGCGATCAGCCTCTTCCTCGTCCTGGGCGGCCTGGCCATCGCGGGCGTCCTGCCGGGCACGGACGCACCGGGCACCGCGAATCTCACCGGCGCGGGCGGCTTCCTCCCCAACGGCACCGAGGGCCTGATCATCGGCCTACTCGCGTCCGTCTTCGCCTACGGCGGCATGGAGACGGTCACCATCGCGGCCGCCGAGTCGGAGAACCCGGTCAGCGGCGTGGCCAGCGCGGTGCGCACCGCCATGTGGCGCATCGCCCTCTTCTACATCGGCTCGATGGCGGTCGTCGTCACCCTCGTCCCCTGGGACTCCAAGGAGGTCGTCGAGATGGGCCCGTACGTCGCCGCCCTCGACCACCTGGGCATCCCCGCCGCAGGCCAGCTGATGAACGTCGTGGTCCTGGTCGCCCTGCTCAGCGCCATGAACGCCAACATCTACGGCTCCTCACGCATCGCCTACTCCCTCGTCCAGCGCGGCCAGGGCCCCGCGACACTGGGCCGCGTCTCGGGCGGCGTCCCGAGGATCGCGGTCCTCGCGTCGTCGGTCTTCGGCTTCATATGCGTGGTCCTGTCCTACTGGCGCCCCGACGACGTCTTCCCCTGGCTCCTGAACATGATCGGCGCGGTCATCCTCGTCGTCTGGATCTTCATCGCCGTCTCCCAACTGCGCCTCAGGCGCCGCCTGGAACGCGAGTCCCCCGAGAAGCTCGTCGTCCGCATGTGGGCGTTCCCGGTGCTGACCTGGGTCGCACTGGCGGGCATGGCGGCGATCTTCGTCCTGATGGCCCGGGAGCCGGACACTCGGGTGCAGTTGTACTCGACGGGCGGGATGACCCTGGTCCTGGCGGTCGTCGGATATGCATGGCAGCGGGCGCGCGCCAAGGCCTGACCCGCACCTCACCGCGAGAAAGCCCCCGTGTGATCCACACGGGGGCTTTTTGCTGTTAGCTTGTTGTTGCAAGCTACTTGCAATAAGAGCTCTGAGGGGACCCTTCATGTCCGTCTACACACTCCCGGAACTGCCCTACGACTACTCCGCGCTCGCGCCCGTGATCAGCCCCGAGATCATCGAGCTGCATCACGACAAGCACCACGCGGCCTATGTGAAGGGCGCCAACGACACGTTGGAGCAGTTGGCCGAGGCGCGGGACAAGGAGTCGTGGGGGGCGATCAACGGGCTGGAGAAGAATCTGGCCTTTCATCTGTCGGGGCACATCCTGCACAGCATCTACTGGCAGAACATGACCGGTGACGGCGGTGGCGAGCCGCTCGCCACCGACGGTGTGGGGGAGCTGGCGGATGCCATCGCCGAGTCCTTCGGGTCCTTCGCTGGGTTCAAGGCGCAGCTCACCAAGGCCGCGGCGACCACGCAGGGGTCCGGGTGGGGTGTGCTGGCCTATGAGCCGCTGAGCGGGCGGCTGGTCGTCGAGCAGGTCTACGACCATCAGGGGAATGTCGGGCAGGGATCGACGCCGATCCTGGTGTTCGACGCCTGGGAGCACGCCTTCTACCTGCAGTACAAGAACCAGAAGGTCGACTTCATCGACGCCATGTGGGCCGTCGTCAACTGGCAGGACGTGGCCCGGCGTTACGAGGCCGCCAAGTCCCGTGCGGATGTCCTGCTGCTCGCTCCGTGAACCCGGCCCCCGAGCGTCCTGCCTCGTGATCGTCTTCTCAACCTTCACGCATGGCAGGCGGAATGAAGGAAGCCCCCGCGAGGACGTGACTCGCGGGGGCTTCCCATGTGCCGGACGGCGTCAGGGCTTGCGGCCCACCCCGCCGTGCTGGCCGATCGGGCGGGGCTCCTCGTCGGAGGGCTCGGGGCGCCAGAGCGGGACGGAGACGATGCCCGGCTCGACCAGGTCGAGGCCTTCGAAGAATGCCTCGATCTTGTCTACCGGGCGCAGGAAGTACGGGACGGCGCCGGTCTCGTTGTAGGCGTCCTGGGCGTTCTCGTAGGCCGGGTCGGTGCCTCGGGAGCCGTCGTTGACGCAGAGGTAGCTGCCGGAGGGCAGGCCGGCGAGGAGGCGGCGGACCAGGTCGCGGGCCTGGTCGTAGTCGGCGACATGGCCGAGGATGCCGCTGAGGATCAGGGCCGTGGGGCGGGAGAGGTCGAGGGTGCGGGAGGCCGCCTCCAGGATCTTCTCCGGCTCGTACAGGCTCATGTCCTCGTACGCCGTCACACCCTCCGGCGTCGAGGTGAGCAGGGCGCGGGCGTGGGCCAGGACCAGCGGGTCGTTGTCGACGTAGACGATCTTCGACTCGGGGGCGAGGCGCTGGGCGACCTCATGGGTGTTGTCGACGGTGGGCAGTCCGGTGCCGACGTCGAGGAACTGGCGTACGCCGCCCTCCGTCACCAGATACCGGATGCTGCGGCCCAGGAAGGCGCGACTGCTGCGCGCGATCGTGACGATGCCGGGGAAGACGGCGGTGTACGCGTCGCCCGCCGCCTCGTCCACGGGGTAGTTGTCCTTGCCGCCCAGCCAGTAGTTCCAGATCCTGGCCGAGTGCGGTACCGAGGTGTCGATCTCCGTCATGTGCCCATGGTGCTACGCCGGGTCGGGCTCGCAGGGCACATTGAGGGAGAGAAGTGCGGCGGATCCGTCGGGGTTCATGAGGAGTTCGGTGATCGCCGCGTTGCGCAACCGGGGGAACACTCTGCGGTACTCCCCGGTCGGGATCGACAGCAGGGTGCACAGGACGAGACGGAGGAGGGTGTTGTGCGCGACCACCAGGACCCGCTCGCCGGAGTGGGCCGCGGCGATCCGGCGCAGGGCCGCGGCGCCTCGTTCGGCGGCGGACGACGGGTCCTCCGCCCTCGGGAAGGGGTTCGCCACCGGGTCCGTGCGGAACGCCTTCGCCGCCGCCGGGTCCTCGGCCGCGAACTCCGCGAGGGTACGGCCCTCCAGCACACCGAAGTCGCATTCGCGCAGGTCGGGTTCGCGGTGCGGGGTGAGGTCGAGGGCCCGGCAGGCCGGGTCGGCGGTGCGGACCGCGCGGGACACCGGTGAGGTCCAGATCGCGTCCACGGGGTGGGCGCCCGCCCAGCGGCCGAGGGCCTCGGCCTGGGCGCGGCCCGTGTCGGTGAGGGGCACGTCGCTCACTCCGGCGTAGCGGTTCTCGGCGTGCCAGACGGTCTGCCCGTGCCGGGCCAGCAGCAGTGTCGTCGTCATGATGAGGCAGTATCCCCGTCCAGGCGGGCGTGCGCGTGCGCCGCGACCGGGGCCGGGAGCCAGCCCCGGGTGGTGAGTTCGTCGACGAGGCGGGCGTAGGGCTCGGCGAAGCGGGCCGTGCCGCCGGGGCGGGGTTCGACGGTCGTGCCGGGACGGACCATGCCCTCCGCGGCCTCCGGCAGCCCCGGCGCCGCACCCGCGCCGTACGCCGCCAACGCGGCCATCCCCAGGGCCGGTTCCGTCTGCCGCGGCACCCGGGCCGGGCGGCCCAGCACATCGGCGCGCAGCTGGTTCCAGTACGGGCTGCGGGCGGCGCCGCCGGTGAAGGTGAGGGTGCCGTCGAGGGGGGCGCCCAGGTGGTCCAGATAGTCCAGGCAGAGGCGTTCCGTGAAGGCGACGCCCTGGAGCAGCGCGGCCCACAGGTCGGCGTCGGACTCCGGTTCGCCCAGAACCAGCGCGGTGGCGTCCGGGGCGAGGAACGGGAAGCGCTCGCCGGGTGACACCAGCGGGTAGGCGATCGCGCCGGACGGCTCATGGCCGGCGGCCAGCGCGTCCATGGCCGCCGGATCGACGCCCGCGAACGCCGCCGTCAGCACGCCCGCGCCCACGCTCGAGGCGCCGCCGGGCAGCCAACTCCCGTCCGGGGCACGGTGGTTGTAGACCACGCCGGTCGCGTCCCGGACCGGCGCCAGGGACGCGCCCTTGAGGACCAGCGTGGTGCCGAGCACCGAGTTCCAGGAGCCGGGGCGCAGGGCGGCGGAGGCGATCTGGGCCGCGCAGCCGTCGGTCATCCCGGCGAGGACGGGGGTGCCGGCGGGGATGCCGGTGGCGTCGGCGGCGGAGGCGCAGACCTCGCCGAGGAGGGTGCCGGGGCGTACGACGTCGGGGATCGCGGCGTCGGACAGGCCCAGCCGGTGCAGCATCCCGGGCCAGGCGTCCCGCTCCAGGTCGTAGCCGGTCTTCAGGGCATGGCTGGAGTCGGCCGGGGGCGGCGCGCC
This sequence comes from Streptomyces lanatus, assembly GCF_014655715.1. Classification (GTDB taxonomy): domain Bacteria; phylum Actinomycetota; class Actinomycetes; order Streptomycetales; family Streptomycetaceae; genus Streptomyces; species Streptomyces lanatus. The sequence goes on from NZ_BNBM01000002.1 coordinate 559,517, forward strand.
GGTGAGGAGGGCGACGACCAGGTCCGGCTGGTGGGTGATCCGGCCGTGGCCGTAGTGCTCGGTCAGCCACAGGGCCTTCGGCAGCGCCCAGGTGTCCTGCACCGCGAGCCCCGCCATCCGGGCCCGCGCGCCATACACCGTGGCCCGTCCGTCGTCGTACATCAGCGCGGGGCTCATCGGCCGCCCCGCCCCGTCCGTCAGCAGCACGGTCCCGGACGTCCCGCACACGGCGAGCCCGCCGACCCGTACGCCCCTCGCGGAACCCAGCGCCGCCCGCGACGCCGCGCACAGCCCGTCCCACCACTCCACCGGATCCTGCTCGTGCCGCACCCCGTCGCGCCGTCCGCCGAGGGGGGCCGAGCCGCTGCCGAGGACCGTGCCGTCCCCGGTGACCAGCAGGACCCGGACACTCTGGGTGCCCAGGTCGATCCCCAGCCAGGCGTCTTGTTCATCCGCTGCCATCCGGACCTCCCGCACATCTGGATCCGTTAACTTCACACTCTGCCCTGAGATTTTCCTCTGCGCGAGGGATTGACGCCCAACTTCCGCCGTTCCACCCTCTGTTAACGAGTCGACCCACCGTGTTAACCCGATCAACTGACCGAACCCCACGTGGAGGTCACGGATGGACACGCACGCGCACGACCGCCGCCGCTTCCTGGCGCTGAGCGCCGCCCTGGCCGCCACGCCCCTCCTGTCCGCCTGCGGTGCCGGATTCGGCGGTGACGACGACAAGAGCGACGGCTCGGCGGCGGACGACGTCACCGGCTCCTTCGACTGGAAGCGCGAGAAGGGCACCACCGTCAAGGCGCTGCTCAACAAGCACCCGTACACGGACGCCCTGATCGCCGACCTGAAGGCGTTCACCGAGCAGACCGGCATCAAGGTCGAGTACGACGTCTTCCCCGAGGACAACTACTTCGACAAGCTCACCGTGGATCTGTCGAGCGGGCGCGCCTCGTACGACGTCTTCATGCTGGGCGCGTACATGGTGTGGCAGTACGGGCCGCCGGGCTGGCTGGAGGACCTCGGCCCCTGGATGCGCAACTCCTCGGCCACCGGCGCCGAATGGGACCAGGCCGACTTCTTCCCCAACCTCCTCCAGGCCGACCAGTGGTCCCTGAAGGCGGGCGCGCCGCTCGGACAGGGCGGGCAGTACGGGCTGCCGTGGGGCTGGGAGACCAACGTCGTCGCCTACAACACGGACGTCTTCAAGAAGCTCGGCCTCAAGCCCGCCGAGACCTTCGACGAGCTGCGCGAGATCGCCGGCGCCATCAAGGAGAAGGCGCCGGGCGCCGGATTCGACGGCATGTACGGGATCGCCGTACGGGGATCGAGGAGCTGGGCGACCATCCACCCCGGCTTCATGACCATGTACGCCCGCAACGGACTGAAGGACTTCACAGTCCAGGGCGGGAAGCTCACACCCGCCATGAACACCCCGGAGGCCGTCGCCTTCACCGAGGACTGGGCGGGCATGGTCAAGCAGGGCGGGCCACCGTCCTGGACGTCGTACACCTGGTACCAGTGCTCCAGCGACCTCGGCGCGAAGAAGGCCGGGATGCTGTTCGACGCGGACACGGCCGCCTATTTCCAGGCCGTGGAGGGCGCCAGCCCCGCCTCCGGGAAGATCGCCTTCCATCCCGGGCCCAAGGGACCCGGCGGGTCCCTCGCCACCAACATGTGGATCTGGTCGCTCGGCATGAACGCCAAGAGCAAGAAGAAGAGCGCCAGTTGGCTGTTCCTGCAGTGGGCGACCGGCAAGGAGCATCTGCGCCGGAGCGCGATCACCCACAACCACATCGACCCGGTCAGGAAGTCGATCGCCGACGACAGCGCCTACAAGGACAAGATGAGGCACCTGCCGGGCTTCATCGAGACCTTCGAGACCGTCGTCGACCAGACGAAGATCCAGTTCACCCCGCAGGCCCAGTTCTTCGACGCCACCACCAGCTGGGCCGCCTCCCTCCAGGAGATCTACGGCGGCAAGGGCGCCAAGGGCGTCCTCGACGGACTGGCGGGCGACCTCGCCGACAAGGTGGGCTAAGGCATGCGGCTCGCCCTGCGCCCGTACCTCCTGATCATCCCCGCACTGCTGCTGACCTGCGGGATCCTGTACCCCTTCGGGCTCGGCCTCTACTACACGCTGTTCGACTTCTCGGCGAGCAAACCGCAGCCGGACATGGTGCGGTTCGAGAACTACGAGACCGTCTTCACCCAGGACGCGTTCTGGAACTCGGCATGGGTGACGGTGCTGTACGCGGTCGGGGCGGCCGCCGTGGAGACCGTGCTGGGCGTGGCCGTGGCCCTGCTGCTGCACCGCTCCTCGCTGGTCGGGCGGGTGCTGGAGAAGATCCTCATCCTGCCGTTGATGATCGCACCGGTGATCGCGGCGATCATCTGGAAGCTGATGCTCCAGCCGTCGGTCGGAGTCGTGAACTACCTCCTCAGACCCTTCGGCCTCGGCGGAGTGCAGTGGACGGACACCCCGACCGGCGCGCTGCTGTCGTCGATCGCGGTGGACGTCTGGGTCTACACCCCGTTCGTCGCGATCCTCGCCCTCGCCGGACTGCGCTCCCTGCCCACCTCCCCCTTCGAGGCGGCGGCCGTCGACGGGGCGGGCTGGTGGTACACCTTCCGGCGCCTCACGCTGCCGATGCTGTGGCCGTACGTCCTGGTGGCGGTGATCTTCCGGTTCATGGACTCGCTGAAGGTGTTCGACATCATCTACGCCCTCACGGAGGGCGGCCCGGGTGACTCGACCGTCGTCCTCCAGATCCGGGCCTATCTGGAGGCGATCCGCTTCCAGCGCTACTCCTTCGGCATCAGCTACACGATCGTGCTGTGGGCGGTCGTGTATCTCGCCGCGATGGTGCTGGTGAAACATCTGGGGAAGATCCAGCGGAAGGCGGCGGAGGTGAAATGACCGTGAAGAAGCGCCTGTTGGGATGGCTGGCCGATGCCGCTCTCGTCCTCTACTTCGTCTTCGCGCTGTTCCCGATCGCCTGGATGGTGATCCTGTCGCTGAAGCCGACGAACGAACTCTTCTCCACCTACTTCTCCTTCTCCCCCACCCTCGACGGCTACCGCACGGTCCTCGGCGACAGCGAGGGCATCCCCTTCGTGCGGTTCTTCGTCAACAGCCTGGTGGTGTCGGTGGGCGCGGTGGTCCTCTCGCTGCTCGTGGGGCTCCCGGCGGCGTACGCCTCGGCGCGCTGGCGGTTCAAGGGCTCCGAGAACCTGATGTTCACGCTGCTGTCGTTCCGGTTCGCCCCCGAACTCACTGTGATCATCCCGCTGTTCGTGCTCTACCAGAAGCTCGGTCTGTTCGACACGTACGTCGGCATGGTGTGGGTGCTCCAGCTGGTCACCCTGCCGCTGATCGTGTGGATCATGCGGTCCTACTTCGCCGACCTCACCCCCGAGCTGGAGCAGGCGGCGCTGCTGGACGGCTACACCCGCAAGCAGGCGTTCGTGCGGGTGGCGCTGCCGCTGGTGAAGCCGGGAGTGGCGGCCGTATCCCTCCTCGCCTTCATCTTCGCCTGGAACAACTTCGTCTTCCCGCTCATCCTCACCTCCAACGAGGCGCAGACCGTGACCGTGGGCGCCCTGTCCTTCCTGGGCGGCGACCGCCCCAAGTACAACCTGACGGCCGCCGCAGCGCTCGTCTCGGTGGTCCCGCCCCTGCTGCTGGCCCTCACCATCCAGCGGTATCTGGTGCGCGGCCTGTCCTTCGGGGCGGTGAAGTCATGATCCGGCTGTCGGGCATCCGCAAGACATACGGCAAGGTCACCGCACTCGACGGTCTCGAACTGGACGTCCGGGAGGGCGAGTTCTTCTGCCTCCTCGGCCCCTCCGGCGCCGGCAAGACCACGACCCTGAAGACGATCGCCGGCCTGGAGATCCCCGACGCCGGCACCGTCGAACTCGACGGCGAGGACATGCGCGGCGTCGAACCGTACGACCGCGGCGTGGCGATGTGCTTCGAGAGCTACGCCCTCTACCCGCACAAGTCCGCGTACGACAACCTGGCCTCGCCGCTCCGCTCCCCACGCCACCGCCTCCCCGCGGACCGGGCCCGGGAGCGGATCGGCGAGGTCGCCGAACTCCTCGGCATCTCCGCCCTGTTGGACCGCCCGGTCGGCAGGCTCTCCAACGGGCAGCGCCAGCGCGTGGCCCTGGGCCGGGTCCTGGTCCGCCCGGCGCGGGCCTTCCTCCTCGACGAGCCCCTGTCCCACCTGGACGCAAAGCTGCGCCAGCAGATGCGGGCGGAACTGAAGGCGATCGGGGCCGTCCGGCGCACGACCACCCTCTACGTCACCCACGACTCCGTGGAGGCCCTGGCGCTGGGCGACCGGATCGGGGTGATCCGGGACGGGCGGATCGTGCAGACGGGGACGCGGGAGGAGATCTGGTACCGGCCCCACGACACGGAGGTGGCGCGGGCCTTCGGGCGCCCCCGCATCAATCTCCTCCCGGGAGCAATCGCGCCCGACGGGAGCTTCCGCTCGGCGGACGGCAAGGTCGAGCTGCCGATGCGCGCCGACGCCGCCCCCGGCACGGAGGTCCTGGTCGGCGTCCGCCCACGGGACATCGAGCTGAACGGCCGGGGACACGAACTCACCGGCACCGTCTATGTCACCGAGGTGCTCGGCCGGTCCGTGGAGGTCACCGTCCGGCTCGGCGAGCAGCATGTGTCGCTGGTCGCCCCGCGCGGCGGGGCGACCGGTCTGCGTCCCGACGATCCGGTACGACTGTCGGTCCGGCCTGAGAACCTGCTGCTGTTCGAGGCCGACCGGCCGGAGCGTCCAGGACGAAGGATCGACCATGACTAACGCACAGGGCCCCGCCGCCCGTCAGGCCGCCATGGCCGAGCAGGTCCTCGCCGACGGTTCGGCGACGGCCGCCGAGCTGGCCGAGCGCTTCGGGGTCAGCCTGATGACCATCCACCGGGACCTCGACGAACTCGAACGGCAGGGGATCGTAAGGAAGTCCAGGGGCGGAGTGACGGCCCAGCCCTCCGGGGTCTTCGAGTCGAACGTGCAGTACCGGCTGAAGACCATGCGCGCCGAGAAGGCCGCCGTCGCCGACCGCGCCCTGAAGCTGATCGAGCCCGGCATGGCGATCATGCTGGACGACTCCACCTCCACCCTGGAGATAGCGCGCAGGCTGCGCCTCGGCGAGGTCACCCCGCTCACGGTCGTCACCAACTTCCTGGAGGCCATCAACCTCCTCTCCGACCAGCGCGGCATCCACCTCATGGCCCTCGGCGGCGACTACGACCCGCTGCACTCCTCCTTCCTCGGCGTGTCCTGCGTCGAGGCGATCGAGCAGCTGCGCGTGGACGTCTGCTTCGCGTCGACGTCGGCCGTGCACGGGGGTTACGCCTACCACCAGGAGCAGCACATCGTGTCGGTGAAGCGGGCCATGCTCGACGCGGCCGCCCGCAACATCCTGCTCATCGACCACACCAAGCTCGCCCGGGTCGCCCTGCACCGGGTGGTCCCCCTGGCCCGCTTCGACCTGCTCCTCGTCGACGACGGGGCGTCGGCGGAGGCGCTGCGGGACCTGGACGAGCACAAGGTCCCTTACGAGGTTTGCGCGACGACGACGGCGACGAAGGGCAGCGATGACCGAGCTGGAGCTACGTGATCTGCGCAAGACCTACCGGGTACGGGGCCGCCCCTCCGTGGACGCCGTACGCGGCATCGACCTGACCCTGCGCTCCGGTGAACTGCTCGGCCTGCTCGGCCCGTCGGGCTGCGGGAAGTCGACCACCCTGCGGATGATCGCCGGCCTGGAGACGGTGACCGGCGGGGACATCCTGGTCGACGGCGCCTCGGTGATCGCCCGCCCGGCACAACAGCGCAACATCGGGGTCGCCTTCGAGAACTACGCCCTCTATCCGCCCCTGACCGTGGCGGAGAACCTCTCCTTCGGCCTGAAGGCACGCAGACGGGCCGAGCGGGGCGACGTCGACCGCAAGGTCAAGGAGATCGCCGACCGCGTCGACCTGACCGCCATCCTGGACGCCCGCCCCGCCGGCCTGTCCAGCGGCCAGAAGCAACGCGTCTCCCTGGCCCGCGCCCTGATCCGCGAACCGGACGTCCTCCTCCTCGACGAGCCCCTCTCCCACCTGGACGCGGCCCAGCGCGACACCACCCGCCGCGAACTCAAGCGCATCCAGCGCGACCTGGGCCACACCACCATCCTCGTCACCCACGACCAGGAGGAGGCCCTCTCCCTCGCCGACCGGATCGCCGTGATGAAGGACGGCGTCATCCAGCAGCTCGGCACCCCGTACGAGATCTACGACAGCCCCGCCAATGTCTTCGTCGCGGACTTCGTCGGCGAACCCGCGATCAACCTCCTGCCCGGCGTGGCCACGGACGACGGCCACGCCCGCCTCTCCGCCACGGCCCGGATCGCGCTGCCGGTACCGGTCGCGGCGGGCCGGGAGGTGGTCGTCGGCATCCGCCCGGAGGACCTCGCCCTGACCGGCGAGGACGGCAACCTCACGGCCCGGGTCATCGCCCACGAACCCCTCCTGGAGTCCGGCATCGCGACCCTCGCCCTCGACGGCGTCGACAACCCCCTGGTCGTCCTCACCGCCCCCGAGACCCGCCTCGCCCACGACGACCAGGTCCACATCACGGCCGACCCCGACCTCACCCATGTCTTCGACGCCGAGACGGGAGACTCTCTGCGATGACCAACGGGAAACGAGTGCGCGTGGTGGCCGCCGGCGACCACTTCATCCTGCCGTCGCTCATCAAGGAGGCACTGGCCCGCGAACTCACCGGCGATGTCGTCGAGTTGAGGCTCGGCTGGCCGCTGGAGCCGTTCGGTCCGGTGGCCGAGGTGCAGGAGGCCAGCGACGCCGAGGACGAGCTGATCGATGCACTCGCCGGGGCGGAGGTGCTGGTCACACAGATGGGGCCGGTCACCGAGAAGGTGCTGGACGCCTGCCCCGAGCTGAGGCTGGTCGTGGTGTGCCGGGGCGGGCCGGTCAACGTCAACCTGGACGCGGCCAAGCGGCACGATGTGCGGGTGTGCTTCGCGCCGGGCCGAAACGCCGCCGCCACCGCCGAGTTCACCGTCGGTCTGATGCTGTCGGCGCTGCGCCGCATCCCGCAGGCCCATGAGCCGCTGGCCCGGCACGGCAGCTGGGAGGGGGCGACGTACTACACCTACGAGCACAGCGGCCTGGAGCTGGAGGACCTCCCGGTCGGGCTGGTCGGCTACGGGGCGGTGGGCAGCCGGGTCGCTCGGGTGCTCTGCGCGTTCGGGGCGCGGGTGATGGTGTACGACCCCTACGTCAAGGGCGAGATCCACGGCCTGCGCGTCGCGTCCCTGGACGAACTCCTGCGATCCTCGCGGGTGATCACCCTGCACGCCCGGCTGACCCCCGAGACCCGGGGGCTGATCGGCGCCCGGGAGCTGGGGCTGCTGCCGTCCGGCGCGGTGGTGGTGAACGCCGCCCGAGGCGCGCTGCTGGACGAGGACGCCCTGTGCGAGGCCTTGGAGAACGGCCAGGTCTCGGCGGCGGCCCTGGACACCTACGTACAGGAACCGCTGCCCCCGGCCTCCCGCCTGCACGCGCTCACCGACCGGGTGGTCCTGACCCCACACCTGGGCGGGGCGTCGCGCGCGGTGGCGGAGAAGGCGGCGGCGATCGCGGCGGCGGAGGTGGCCCGCTGGGCACGGGGCGAGCCCTTGGCGCACTGCCTGACGTGAGCGACCCGCACAACGCCGGGTCGGGGCCCACCAACCGCACTGGTCCGACGACACCGGCATGTGGCGCCCCGGAGGCGAAAGAGCCAAACATTCGGCACCCCAGCCGCAAAAGGCACCGCACAGCCGACCAAGCCGAAGAGGTGGGTTGGAATGTACATCGGCATCGACGTGGGCACCTCCACGGTAAAAGCCGCCGCGTTCGACGACACCGGCCGCGAACTGGCCGTAGAAGCACACCCGGTGGCGCTCTCCCTGCACACAGGTCACGTAGAGCAGGACATGGAGGAGGTGTACACAGCAGTCCTAGAGGTACTGAACGCCCTGACCTCCCGCATCCCCCACCCGGTGGACCTGGCGGGCCTAACCGGCCAGGGCGACGGCGTCTGGCTGGTCGACAAGGACGGCCGCCCCGTCCGTCCCGCCGCCTCCTGGATGGACGGCCGGGCGCACGAGCTGCTCGACCAGTGGCTGGCGGACGGCACGTTCGAGACGGTGTTCCGCCGTACCGGAAGCGCGATGTTCCCCGGGTGTCCGGGCCCGCTGCTCGCCTGGTTCGACCGCTATGAGCCCGCGTCTCTGGACGCCGCGGCCACGGCGCTCTACTGCAAGGACATGGTGTTCCGCAGGCTGACCGGCGCCCCGGTCACCACAGACGTCTCGGACGCGTCGATGCCGTTCCTCGACCCGCGTACCCGAACCTACGACAACCGGGTCGTGGAGCTGCTGGGCCTCACGCATCGCCGCGGTCTCCTCCCGCCGATCGGCGATCCGATCACGACGGCCGAGGCACACGAGGGCCTACCCCCAGGCACCCGCATCGCGAACGGCCCGTACGACCTCCCCTCCTGCGCGCTCGGCACGGGCGTGACCGCGCCCGGCGACGGTCTGCTGATCGTCGGTACCTGTCTGGCCAGCCTGGTCGCCACGACGGACCTGGATCTGAAGGGCGAGGCGGCCGGCCTGTACATCTCCACGGACCGTCCCGGCCACTGGCTGCGCGCGATGCCGGCGATGGTCGGCACGGCGGCCCTGGACTGGGTGCTGTCCACGACCGGCGTCCACCATGACGAGGTCGACGCCCTGCTCGCCGAGACGCCGCCCGGCGCGAACGGAGTCCGCGTGCTGCCGTACTTCGCCCCCTCGGGCGAGCGGGCCCCCTTCGTCGAGCCGCGGCTGCGCGCCGAACTCACCGGTGTCTCCCTGGAGTCCACGAAGGCCGATCTGATCCGCGCCACCTGCGAGGGCATCGGCTTCGCGGCCCGGCACTGTCTGGAGGCGGCGGGGCTGACCGGCACCCTCGCGGTGTGCGGCGGCGGCACCCGCAGCCCCGCCTGGATGCGGCTGCTCGCGGATGTCCTGGGCCGTCCGCTGAGGGTCGTCGAGGGTGAGGTGGGGGCGCGGGGCGCGGTGCTGGCGGCGGCGGAGCGGTTCGGGGTCGACCTGGACGTGGCGGCGTGGACCGAGCCGACGGCGGTCGTGGAGCCGGACGCGGCCCGGGCGGCGTACTACCGCGACGCCTACGACGACCATCTGGCCCGGCTGGCTCAGGCGAGGCACCGCGCTCGCACGTGAACGACCCGACGAGACAAGGGAGTCACATGCACGTCAGACGCCGTTCCCTCCTCCTGGCGGCCGCCGCGGCCCCCGCCGCCACGGCCGTCACCGCACACGCGGCCGAACAGTCCGCCCCATCCCATCGCACCCCCCTCGTCATCGGCCATCGCGGCGCCGCCGGCTGGCGTCCCGAGCACACGGCGGCCTCGTACACCTACGCCGTGCAGACCGGCGCCGACTGGATCGAGCCGGATCTCGTGCCGACGAAGGACCATGTCCTGGTGGTCCGGCACGAGAACGAGATCTCGCAGACGACGGACGTGGCGGCGCACCCGGAGTTCGCGGGCCGCCGTACGACGAAGACGGTGGACGGGCGGGCGGTGACCGGCTGGTTCACCGAGGACTTCACGCTGGCGGAGCTGAAGACGCTGCGCGCGGTGGAGCGGCTGCCGCTGGTCCGCAACCGCAACACGGTCTTCGACGGCCGGGATCGGATCCTCACCTTCCAGGAGGTCGTGGACCTCGCACGGAAGCTCTCGAAGGCGTACGGCCGGACGATCGCCGTCTTCCCCGAGACCAAGCATCCGACGTACTTCCGCTCCCTCGGTCTGCCGCTGGAGCCGGAGCTGGCGCGGGCGATCCGCCGCAACCGGCTGGGCCCGCGCGAATGCGTCGTGCAGTCCTTCGAGCCGACGAGCCTTGGACGCATGACGGATCTGGGCGTGCCGCTGTGGCAGGCGCTGGGGACCACGGGCGGGCCGTACGACCTGGTCTCGGCCGGGGATCCGACGACGTACAAGGACATGATGACGCCGGCGGGGCTGGCGCGGATCGCCCGGTACGCGGACTGGATCGGGCCGGACAAGGCCTCGCTCGTCGGGACGCCGCTCCTCGCGGACGCGCATGCGGCGGGGCTGCGGGTGGGGCCGTACACCTTCCGGGCGGAGAACCAGTTCCTGGCGGCTCAGTTCCGGAGGGGTGACGGAGCGAACGATTTCGGGGACGCGTTCGCGGAGTACGCGCTGTACTACGGGATGGGAGTCGACGCCGTGGTGACCGACTTCCCCGATCTGGCGGTGATGGCTAGGAGGGGTTGATGACGCGAAGCCGGGCCTGCCCGACCTGCGGCACGATGCAGGAGTTCCGGAAACTCGACGACGACGAGAAGGCGGCGGTCCGTGCCAAGAGGGGGGAGAGCCACTATGTGGACGACCTCTGGCGCTGTACCGCCGCCGGCTGTCTGACCTATTTCCGCGCCGGGCGCCTGAGCGACCGCGACCGCCTCCCCGAGAGCTTCGTCAAGGAGGAGGCGGCGGCCGGCGAGTGACCTACAGGTTGCTGAAGTCCGGGCCCTTCGTCCGGGTCCGCTTGATCTCGTAGAAGCCCGGCACGGAGGCCACGGCGAGGGTGCCGTCCCAGAGCCTGGCGGCGTCCTCGCCCTTGGGGGCGGGGGTGACGACCGGGCCGAAGAAGGCGATCTGCTCGCCGTCGGCGCCGGGGACGGCGATCACCGGGGTGCCGACCTCCTGGCCGACCTTGTCGATGCCCTCCTTGTGGGAGGCGCGCAGCTGCGGCTCGTACGCGGTGCCGTCCCAGTGGTCCATGAGGGAGTCGGGCAGGCCCACGTCCTTCAGGGCGGCGGCGACGGTCTCCTTGCCGGGGCCCTCGCCCTGGTTGTGGATGCGGGTGCCGAGCGCGGTGTAGAGGTCGCCGAGCACCTCGGCGCCGTGCTCCTCCTGCGCCGCTATGACGACCCGGACCGGGCCCCACGCCTTGGTCTCCAGGAGCTCGCGGTACTCCTCGGGGAGGTCGTCCAGCTTGTCCTCGTTGAGGACGGCGAGGCTCATCAGATGCCAGCGGACCTCGATGTCACGGACCTTCTCGACCTCCAGCACCCAGCGGGAGGTCATCCAGGCCCAGGGGCACAGCGGGTCGAACCAGAAGTCGACGGGGGTCTTGTCCGACATGTCTCTCCTCATGAGGCAAGCAGGTCTCAGCTGAACCTCTGGGGGAACACCGCTGCCCGCCCGGCCATTCCCCGGTGCCGCGGGTCAGGGGCACATGGCAGGATCGGCCTGTCCGCATACTGAACACCACCCGAGGGAGTGCCTTCCGTGCCCGGTGAGAACCTGTCCCGCGACGAGGCCCGCGAGCGGGCCGCCCTGCTGTCCGTCGACGGGTACGACGTGTCCCTCGACGTCCGTTCCGCGCTCGGCGGGAACGACTCCGACGACGGCGGGCCGCGCACCTTCCGCTCGGTGACCACGATCCGCTTCCGCTGCAACGAGCCGGGCGCGACGACCTTCGCGGACCTGATCGCGCCGAGCGTGACGGCGCTCTCCCTCAACGGCAAGGACCTCGACCCGAGCGAGGTCTTCGACGGCTCGCGGATCACCCTGGAGGACCTGGCCGCCGACAACGAGCTGGTCGTCGACGCCCGGTGCGCCTACTCCCGCACGGGCGAGGGCCTGCACCGCTTCGTCGACCCCGAGGACGGCGAGGTCTACCTCTACACGCAGTACGAGCCGGCCGACTCCCGCCGGGTCTTCGCCAACTTCGAGCAGCCCGACCTCAAGGCACCGTTCCGCTTCGAGGTGCGGGCGCCGGAGGGGTGGACGGTGTGGAGCAACGGCGCCGGTGAACTCGCGGACGGCACCTGGAGGTTCGCGGAGACGAAGCCGATCTCGACGTACATCACCTGTGTGGTGGCGGGCCCGTACCACTACGCCACGGACTCGTACTCCCGCACGTTCGCCGATGGTACGAAGCTGGAGATCCCGCTCGGCGCGATGTGCCGCAAGGGCCTGGCGCCCTACTTCGACGTCGACGACGTCTTCCTGGTCACCAAGCAGGGCCTGGACTTCTTCCACGACCACTTCGACTACCCGTACCCCTTCGGCAAGTACGACCAGGCGTTCGTGCCCGAGTACAACCTGGGCGCGATGGAGAACCCGGGGATGGTGACCTTCCGGGAGGAGTTCATCTTCCGGGGCAAGGTGACGCGGGCGTCGTACGAGGGCCGGGCGAACGTCATCCTGCACGAGATGGCGCACATGTGGTTCGGCGACCTGGTCACCATGGTGTGGTGGGACGACCTGTGGCTGAAGGAGTCCTTCGCGGACTTCATGGGCACGTTCGCCAATGTCGGCGCGACCCGCTTCAAGGACGCCTGGATCACCTTCGCCAACCGCCGCAAGACCTGGGCGTACCGCGCCGACCAGCTGCCCTCCACGCACCCCATCACGGCGGACATCCGCGATCTGCAGGACGCCAAGCTCAACTTCGACGGCATCACCTACGCCAAGGGCGCGTCCGTACTGAAGCAACTGGTGGCGTACGTCGGCCAGGACGCGTTCCTTGAGGGCGCGCGGCGCTACTTCAAGCGGCACGCGTACGGCAACACGCGGCTGGGGGACCTGCTGTCGGTGCTGGAGGAGACCAGTGGCCGGGACATGGGCGCGTGGGCGCGGTCCTGGCTGCAGACGGCGGGCGTGAACTCGCTGACGCCGCAGGTGCTGCTGGACGGCGAGGGCCGGGTGAGCGAGCTGGCGGTGGTGCAGGAGGCCGCAGAGTCGCACCCCGAGCTGCGCCCGCACCGGGTGGCGGTGGGCCTGTACCGGCGGGGCGGGGCCGGGACGCTGGAGCGGTACGCGCGTGCCGAGGTGGACGTGGACGGACCGCGCACCGTCGTGACCGACCTCGTGGGCGCCGAGGCGCCCGAGCTGGTGCTGGTCAACGACGACGATCTGACGTTCTGCAAGACCCGCTTCGACGACACCTCGCTGGCGACGCTGCGGGCCTCGCTCGGCGACATGGCCGACCCGCTGGCGCGTGCCCTGTGCTGGACGGCGCTGTGGAACATGACGCGGGACGCGCTGCTGCCGGCGCGGGAGTTCATCGACCTGGTGCTGCGGTTCGCGGGCCGCGAGTCCGACATCGGTGTGCTGCAGATGCTCCAGGCGTGGGCGGAGTCGGCGCTGACGAACTACGCGGCGCCCGGGTGGCGGGAGCAGGGTTCCCGGCTGCTCACGCAGGGCGCGTCGGACGAGCTGCACGGCGCCGAGGCGGGCAGCGAGCACCAGCTGGCGTGGGCCAGGTTCTTCGCGCGGGTGACCGACGACTCGGGCCTGCCGCTGCTGACGGGCCTGCTCGACGGCACGGCGTCGGTGGACGGTCTCGATGTCGACCAGGAGCTGCGCTGGGCGTTCCTGGACACGCTGGCCACGCACGGCGTCGCCGGTGAGAAGGAGCTGGCCGCCGAGCTGGCCCGGGACGACACCGCGTCCGGCAAGCGGCACCAGGTGCGCTGCCTGGCGGCCCGGCCCTCAGCGGCGGTGAAGGCGCAGGCGTGGGCGCAGGTGGTGGAGTCGGACGCCCTCTCCAACGCGCTGGTGGAGGCGACGATCGCGGGCTGGGGCCAGCCCTCGCAGCGTGAACTGCTGGCGCCGTACGCCGAGAAGTACTTCGCGGCGATCGAGCGGGTGTGGGCCGAGCGGTCCATCCAGATCGGCATGGACGTGGTCCGGGGCCTGTTCCCGGGGCTCCAGCAGTCGCAGGGCACGCTGGAGGCGACGGACGCGTGGCTCGCGGCGCACGAGGACGCGGCTCCGGCGCTGCGGCGGCTGGTGCTGGAGGCGCGGGACGATCTGGCGCGGGGGCTGCGGGGGCAGGCGTGTGACGCGGCGGCGTCAACCGACTAAGACCTTTGGCCAACGGTCATGGCCTGCGTGACCGTTACGGAATTCAGGCAATAGCAGCCGTAACCCCTGGTCCCACCCGATCGGACCAGGGGTTTCGCCGCCCCTTCGGCATCCGAACACCCGTCCTTTAGTGCCGGGTTATCCGTTTTTGTCGACGGGCCTGTAACAGCGGTTAGCGGGCCGATCTGACACGGAAACCTCCGGGTCATGAACCACAACACCCCGCTCTCCCCCCTCTCCCCCCGCCCGCTGCGCCACCTCTCCCAGGTCCACCGGCGCGTCATGACGACCGCTCAGCTGAAGTCGCACGGTGTCTCACCGGCCGAGATGAACGAGCAGTGCCGGCGGCCCGGCGGCCCCTGGCAGCAGATCCTCCCCGGCGTCTTCCTGCTCCACCCCGGCCCGCCGACCAGCGAGGAACGCCTCCACGCGGTGCTGATGTACGCGTCCCGGGAGCGCTCGCCCGGCGTGCCGTCCCAGCCGAACACGAGCGAACAGCGCAGCCCCTACGCCGAGGCGATGATCACGGGTCTGGCGGCCCTGACCCTGCACGGCTTCTCGGCGACTCCCCCGCTGACCGCCCTGGACACCATCGACGTCCTGGTCCCCCGAATGCGCCGACTGCGCTCCACCGGCTGCGCCCGCATCCTGCGCGCCCCCGCGCTCCCCACCCCCCAGCAGGTGACCGGCCTCCCGGTGGCACCGGTCCCGCGCGCCCTGGCCGACGCGGTCGCCGAACTCACGGATGCGAGCGCCGTACGCCGTCTGCTGACCGAGGCCGTACGCGCCGGGCACTGCGAACCAGCGTCGGTGGTAAGGGAGTTGACCCAGGCGAAGCTCCTGTCCCGCCCGCATGTGGTGGACGCGGTGGACTCCCTGCTCGCCGAGGGCCGCGCGATCGCGGAGGACCGGCTGTACGCGATGGTCCACGAGTACGGCCTGCCCGACCCGGTCTGGAACGTGGACCTGCGACTGCCGGGCGGCCCCCACCTCGGCGGCCTCGACGCGTACTGGCCGGAGCAGTCGGTGGCGGTGGAACTCGACACCCGCGCACCCCGCCAGGGCGACCGGCACGACGACGACGCCCTGTGGTCCGAGTACGCCCGCAAGCGCGAACACCTGGAGCGGCTCGGCATCACCGTCGTCCACATCACCCCGAAGAAGCTCCGGGACGCGGTGGAGCAGCAGGCGGCCGTGGTCCGTACGGCCCTGATGGCGGCGGCGGACCGGGAACCGGCCGCGTATGTCGTGGTGCTGCCGCGGTAGTGACGGACCGCGCGCAGCATCAGGAGGGGAGAGGAGGGGCCGCCGGGCCGGATGCGCCGGGCGGCCCCTCCTCGTCGCCGCGGTGCGCACTCGGCGTCGGGCGTCACACCTCCTGACGACGCAGGGCCGTCCGGGCCGCCACGATCGCCGCCACCGCCCAGAGCAGCATCACACCGCCGCCCGCCAGCGGCGACAGGTCGCCGACGTCCTGGTGCGTCTGCGTCAGGCGCAGCCCGGCCCGGTCGGGCAGCAGGCGCGCCAGGGACCGCAGCCGGGGAGTCGCGGCGAGGATCCCGGAGACGACGAAGAGCAGCGGAAGCAGCACGCCGAGCGCGGTCAGCGAACGTCGCGTCAGCACGGTGAACGCACCGGCGAGGACCGCGAGCAGGGCGGCGTACAGACCGGCCCCGCCGACCGCTCGCAGCGCCTCCCCGGCGGGGGGTGCCGCACCGAGCGCACCGCTTCCGGCGGCCAGCGCGGCGGCACCGCTGAGCAGCCCCCAGCCCAGGCCGGTCAGGCCGAGCAGCGCCAGCTTGGCCGCCAGGAGCCTGCCCCGGCGGGGTACGGCGGCGAGGGTGGTGCGGATCATTCCGGTGCCGTACTCGTTGCCGACGGCCAGCACCGCGAGCACGACCAGGGGTACCTGGCCGATCTGCAGGCCGGTGAACGGCAGCCCCACCGGGTCGAGTTCACGCTGCCGTACGGGGTCCGCGGCGCGGAACTCGGGGCCGATCAGCGCGCAGAACAGCACACCGACGGCGACCGTGAGCGTGCAGCCGACCGCGAGCAGGACCCAGGTGGAGCGCACGGTGCGGAGTTTGATCCACTCGGCGGCGAGCAGGTCACGCATGACAGGCGGTCTCCTTCCGGGCGTCGCCGTGGTGGGCGGCGAGCGCCTCGGGTGCCGTCGCCCGGTACTCCGCGGCCGTCGCCGTCAGGCGCAGGTAGGCCTCCTCCAGGGACGGGCGCACCGGCGTCAGTTCGTGCACGCTCCAGCCGTGCCGGGCGGCGATGTCCCCGATGTGCGCGCCGGTCAGGCCCGTCACGGTCGCCTCCCCCGGCCCGTCGCCGTACGTCACCTCGGCGCCCTTCTCGCGCAGGGCGTGCGCCAGCGGTTCGAGCCGGGGCGTGACGATCCGGACGGCCGGCGGATCCGCCGCCGCGCTCACCAGGGATGTCAGGGCGCCGTCGGCGAGCACCCGGCCGCGGCCGATCACCAGGACGTGGTCGGCGGTGACGGCCATCTCCTGCATGAGGTGGCTGGACACCAGGACGGTGCGGCCCTCGTCGGCGAGTGCGCGCAGCAGCCCGCGCAGCCACTGGATGCCCTCCGGGTCCAGGCCGTTCATCGGTTCGTCGAGCAGCAGGATCTCGGGGTCCCCGAGCAGCGCGACCGCGATGCCGAGCCGCTGCCGCATGCCGAGCGAGAAGCCGCGGACGGGACGGCGGGCGGCGGATTCGAGCCCCACCAGGGCGAGGACCCGGTTCACCCGCGCCGGGTCGATGCGGTGGGTGCGGGCGAGCCAGGACAGGTGGGCGCGTGGGCTGCGCGCGGGGTGGCAGGCCGACGCGTCGAGCAGCGCGCCGACCGTGTGCAGAGGTGCGCGCAGCTCCGCGTACGGCACACCGCGCACCCGGGCGCTGCCCGCGTCTGGGGTGCCGAGGCCCAGGATCATCCGCAGGGTGGTGCTCTTCCCCGCGCCGTTGGGTCCCAGGAAGGCGGTGACGCGGCCCGGCCCGGCCGTGAACGACAGTCCGTCCAGGACGCGGCGGCCGGCGTAGGTCTTGACCAGTTCCCGTACCTCGATCACGCGTCGGTCTCCGTGCGGGCGCGGGTCATGAGCGTGCGGTCCACCAGGCCGGCGACCGAGGCGTCGGAGTGGGACACGATCACCAGCGTGCGGCCATCGGAGCGCCATCGGGCGAGGTCGGCACGGACCGCGTCCTCGGCGGCGGCGTCCAGGCCGTTGAACGGCTCGTCGAGCAGGATGAGCCGCGGCTCGTGCGCGGTCGCGCAGACGTGGCCGAGCTTCTTGCGCTGTCCGAGCGAGAGATCACCGACCAGCACGTCGAGCCGCTCGGCCAGTCCGAGGGCGTCGGCGCGTTCCCGTATCTCCTGCGGGCGGACGCCCCACACCCCGGCCGTGAACTCCATCTGCTCGCCGGTCGTGAGGTGTTCGTACAGCGGCGGTGGCTCCTGCACATAGCCGCGCACGGAGCGCACCGCCGGGTCGGCGGGCGGGCGGCCGCCGATCGTGACGCGGCCGGAGTCGGGGGCCGTGAGCCCGGCGAGCACCCGGAGCAGGGTGCTCTTGCCGCTGCCGTTCGGACCGGCGACGCGGACCGACTCCCCCGGCGCGACGCGGGCGCTGAAGCCGCTCAGGACCTCCGTCGTGCCGCGGCGGACGACGAGGTCTTCGATGTCGATCACTGTGGTGTTCCGGCTTTCTGCTGGCGGGTGGGCCGCGGTCGGCGGTCCGAGGGTGCGGCGGGGGTGTCGTGCGGCAGGTGGGCGGCGGACCCCGGTCCGGCGGCGGGCAGGTCGCGCCCGGCCACCACGCGCAGGACCGCATACCCGGCGGCGAGCGAGGCGGCGAGCAGCGCGCAGTGCGCCGGCGTCTCGACCGTGCCGTCGGCGAGTGCCGCGCTCAGCCCGGCGCCCGCGGTGACCGGCACGGTGAACAGCGCGACGAACACACCCTCCGTAACGTCCGCCGCGGGGGCCCGGGTGACCCGTCCGTCGGAGAAGGCCTCGGGGCGCGGGACGCAGAAGTACGTCAGGACCGTGGCGCACCCCGCGCCGAGCGACACGACGCCCACGGCGAGTACGGTCCTCGCCCAGGCCGCCGCGCCCGCGATGCCGCACAGCGCCGCCGCGCCCAGGCAGAGGGGCGCGGTCACCGCACCGACCGCGACGGCGGCGGCCGTGACCTTCGCCGCCACCCAGGCGCCCGTCGGGCGCGGTGACTGGCGCAGGGCGTCCCAGCAGTCCCGGTCGGCCTCGATACCGCAGACCTGTGCCACTTCGCCGGTGGTGATCAGGGCGATGGCCACGAACAGAGCCGCGACGGCGGTGAACGGCAGCCGCCACACCGGCTGACCCGCCGTCAGCACCAGGCCCAGGCACACCGCCCCGAGGAGCACGCTCCACCGCTGGAGCCGCGCGAGCCCGCCGACGGTCTGCGGATGCCCACGCAGCAGCCGGAGCCACGTCAGGCGCCACACCGCTCGGTAAGGCGACGACGGCCACGGCGTCCGGCGACCGCCCGGCGACGGGGCCAGGAGTCGGTCGCCGGGGCTCGGGTGGGCGTCGCGGCGTACGGTGGCGCGCACACGCAGCACGGCACAGGTGCCCAGAAGGACGGTGACGGCGGCGTACGCGGTGGCCACCCAGCCGATCGTCCCGGGCCGGTGCAGCTCGGTCCACATCGCGGGGCGGGAGGCGGTGACGGCGTCCCCGACGATCCGTGTCAGCTCCGCCTCGGAGGGCCCGCCGCCGCGCGCGAGCGCCCGCGCGACGGGTGAGGCGACGACACCGATGAGACCGCCGACCACAGCCGCGACCACCAGGCGCGGCAGATGCGGGACGCGCACCGCCCGCACCATGAAGGCCGTCACCAGCGTCACGCGCAACGCGACGCCGCTCACGGCCACGCCCAGGGCGTGCACCAGTAGCACCGGCAGCGCACGGCGTCCCTCCGCGCCGGCCATGAGCCACGGCACGGCGACCGCGGCGGCGGCGGTCAGGAGTCCCACGGCGACCCCGGCGGCCGGGATCACGAGCCGGGCGGTCACCAACTGGGCGCGGGAGACCGGCAGAGTACGCAGCACGTCCTCGTCGGGTGGCCGCACCAGGGCGCGTGCCTTCGCCGGTTCGGCACTCAGGGTCTGGGCCAGGAACGCCAGGACGACCGGCGTCCAGGTCCAGGTGGCGAGGTCGGTACGGAGTCCGGGACCCGGAGGCACCAGGGTGCCGAGGGTGCGGCCGAGGACGACGAGGGTGCCGAGGACCGCTGCCGCGCCGCACGCGACGACGGCACGGGCGGTACGCCGCCGCCGGTGTGCCTCCGGGCCCGCGCCGGTCAGGAGGTTGAGTCGGCGCCGGACGTCGGCGAGCCACAGGGCGTGCACGGTCCGGATCCAGAAACGGCCGGCCGCGGTCCCGCGAGGCGGCGCCGTCATGTCGCCGCACCGGCACGTGCTCCACCGAACCGCTGGGCGGGGCAGAGCACGGTGGCGGGTACGACCAGGGCCACGAACACCGCGGCGAGCAGCTTGGGCGCGGTCGCGGACGGCAGATACAGGCCGAGGATGCCGAGCGGCGCCCACCACAGCGCTCCGCCGGCGATCATCAGGACGCTGCCCCAGCGGGCCAGGGCGACGAGCAGCCCGAGGGCCAGCAGGACGACTCCGCTGATCAGCCAGACGACGCTGAGCAGGTGCAGGACCTCCATCACGTCGCCCGGATCGCCCCGAAGGTCGTCGGAGGCCGCCACGGCCCGGCGCGTCGCACCGCTCGTGGCCCGGAAGGCGGCGAAGTAGCCCACCGCGCACGCGCCTGCCGCGGCGGCGAGGACACCGCCGGTGATCCGCACTCCGGGGCGGGCGATCCCCTCCACGATCACGGTCCAGCAGCGCAGCGCGAAGCGGATGAGCCGGGGGTTGGCCAAGGTGGCGAAGAGGAGGCGGTGCAGCATGGTTCTCCGGAGTGGTACGGCGGTGCGTGCGGGGTGGTGGAGGTCGGGGTCAGGAAGGCGTGAGCCACAGGGCGGTGGCGTAGGCGGCGGTGACCGCCACGGCGACCGCCGCGGCGCGCGGCCACGCGTACCCGACGGCACGCCCCGCGCACAGCAGGACGGCGGGCAGCAGGAGGAGCCAGCCGTCGAGGTGGGTCACCGCGGGCACGGCCCGCGCGACGTCTCTGCCCAGGGCGAGTCCCGCGACGGTCCAGGCGATCAGCTTGGCGAGGACGAAGGCGGCCCAGCCGAGGGTGAACGCCCGCCGTACCCGGGTGAAGTCGTCGGGCCGCGCGGTGGGGCGGACGGCGGAACCGGGCAGCGGGAGATGACGCGCGGCGACCGCGCCGAGCGCGCCGACGAGGACGCCGAGGAGACCGAGCGTCAGGACGTTGGCCAGGAGACCGGTGCACCATGCGATGGCGGCGCCGACGCCGATCGCCCCGTCGGGAGCGCCGCCGACCCGTTCCTCGACCTGTGCGCGTATGACGTCCCACAGCGGCACGCTGAAGGCGGCGGTCGCAAGGACGAGGACGGCGATCCCGAAGGCGTGTCCTCGTCTGCTCGTCAGGCCGTCGACGAGGGTACGGGGCGACGCGACGTCCGGGTCACTGTCCGTGTGGGCCGCAAGCTCCGGGGCGTCGTCGACGGGGAACCTCAAGGCGTACGCCGTCTCCTCCGAAGCCCCGGCCGCGCCGTGCGTCCTCGCCGTCATGTACTCACCCATGTCTCCACTCCAGCCGCCACGATCAGTCCTGCCAACGACACGCCCCACAGCAGACAGGCGTCCCGGAATCCGAACCGGCCCGGCCCGCCCGCTTCCTGGACGGGCCGCCGTCCGAGCCCGGCCCGCGCCCACCTCACCAGCGGCACCAGGCCGGCCGCCGCGGCCAGCGCGAGGCAGGCCAGCTCCAGCGGCATGTGCGGCAGCACATGCCGTACGACCTCCCCCGTGCCGAGGACCTGACTGCCCTGGCCCCAGTGGTAACCGGCGATCGTGCCGGTCACCAGCGTGAGCGGAATCGTCATCACGCCCAGCGTGACGGCGCCCAGGAAGAGGGCCGCGGAGACGCCGAGGTTGCGTGTGAGGATCTCCGAGAACAGGTCCCAGCCGGGCTGTTGGTGGGCGCGGCTCACACCGGTCGGGTCGGTGGGCGCGTACCACCAGCCGATCCCGAACGCGGCCAGCCACAGCAGCGCACCGCTCACCACGGCGGGCCACTGCCGCCGGAAGAGCGCGGTCGTCGTCTCCATCTGCCTCTGGGTCTCCTAGTGCCACCGGCGGACGCACTACACCGCGGGTCAGGCGATGGCGGCCTTCTTGCCGCCCGCCTTGATGGCCTTCTTGATGCCCCAGATCACGATGGAGCCGATGGCGAGACCACCGGTGACCAGGCCGACGGCGGAGGCCACGTCCATGCCCGCCATGATCGACTGGTAGACGGTGGAGGCGGACTCCTTGCTCATGTTGAGAGTGTTCTTCAGGAAGAACGGGGTGGCGGTCGCGGCGACCATGAAGGCGCCGAAGACGGTGGCCGCGACAGCGACGGTGGACAGGGGACGGCGCGAGGCCGAGCGGTTCATGTCAGGTTTTCCTTCAGATCGATTCACTACGATCGGACGCGTGCCCGCCCCGATTGGCGCGGGGCGGGCACGTCCGGTCCGGGCCCCGCGACAGCGCGAGGGCCAGTGATGATCTTGCGATGATTCGATGAAGCGGTGTACCGCCTGTTGACCGGGCCGTTCGGCCACTGTCCGGGAGTAACGGCGACAAACCTGGACAACCAGGCGAAGATTCATCGGTTTTGCGCGGATAAATCAGTGATCATTCCGTGTGTGATCTATGGGGTATGTTGACCCGCGACCACTTGCTCTTGACCAACTCTTGACTTCATGGGGGAAGCCATGCTCGACGTGACGGTCGCTCATCACCATCCGCTGATCCGCAGAGGAATCGCACAATCCCTGATGGACAACGAGGAGTTCGACGTCGCCAGCCACAGCGACGCCGACGGAGTGCTCGCGTGGGCACGGACACGGCCGGGCTCGGTCGCCCTGGCCGCCACGTCGCTCCCCGGCATCGAACGCCTCCTCGGTGCCGGCCGGAACGGCGCACTGCCCCATGTCTCCGTCGCCCTGCTCGGCGCGACCGCCCTCACGCACCCCTCGGCCGTCGCCCTGCCCCCGGGCGCCTCCGGCTACCTCCCCGAAGACGCCGACACCCGCGCCCTGCGGCACGCCGTGCACACCCTCGCCTCGGGCGCCGCGGTGCTGCCCGCCAGCTGGATCCAGCACACCGGTGTCACCGTCTCCCGCGGCGACACACGGGAGGCACCCGGCACGGTGCCTCTGTCCCTGCGGGAACGCGAGGTTCTGGCCCTGCTCGGCGAAGGCCTGACGAACCAGCAGATCGGGCGCCGCATCGGCCTCAGCGCGTGCACCGTCAAGTCGTACATCAGCGCCGTGTACGCCAAGTGCGGCGTCGACAACCGCGTCCGGGCGGCCCTGTTCGCCCACGGGATCGAGGTTTCCGCCGCCTAGGTCCTGTCCCCGCCTGGAGCGCCCCGGAATAGCTGCACTACCCCGAAAGATGAACACTGAGTGACCGCCTCCCGGCCGTTCGAGGAGCGGCCGTGGACGCGGAAGGTAGTCCAAGATCCACGTACGGTGATCGGCGCTGCGCGTTGCAGTCATGTTCATGCGCAGGTCACTCCCGGTGCCAACGATCCACAGTGAGCGGGATGTTCGCATCCGCGATCGCCCCGCGACCACTGCCGACGCGTTCGCACTCGGGGAGATCGCGCCATGTCGCGCATACGCTCTGTCGCCAGCTCCGCGCTGGGGGTCCACCGCCGTACCCTGCTCGCCGCCACCGGAGCGGTGACCCTCTCCGCGGGCGTCGGCTACGCCCTGCGGCCCACGGAGAGTGAGGCCGCCACGACCACCCAGGCCGCACCCGGCAGCGCCGCCCAGGCCGCGCCGGACGCCGCCGCCGCGGAGGCACCGGTCGGCGCCTCCCGCAAGGTGCCGGCCGCCCTCGCGCCATACACCCGCGGCACCACCGTCGCGAGCGTCGCCACCCCGCAGGGCAGCGGCGGCTACCGCAGGCTCGGCGACGGGCCCGGCTGGAAGCGGGTCGTGCGGGAGAACCTGGCGGCGGCCAAGTCGGGGCGCGAGAGCCGGCGTACGGCGCTCGCCGCCTTCGTGCAGCTCACCGATCTGCATCTGATCGACGCCCAGCACCCGCTCCGTCTGGAGTACCTGCGCTCCACCGATGTGCACGCCTGGCGCCCGCACGAGGCGCTGACCGTGCCCGGCGCCATCGCGCTGGTCGAGCGGGTCAACGCACTGCGGGGCGGCCCCGTCACCGGCGCCCCGCTGCACTTCGCCATGACCACCGGCGACAACACGGACAACAACTGCAAGTCCGAGCTGGAGTGGTTCCTGAAGGTGATGAGCGGTGGCCGCGTCACCCCCAACACCGGTGACCCGCGGCGCTACGAGGGCGTCCAGAACAGCGGCCTCAAGCAGTACTGGCAGGCCGACGACACCGTCCGCGACGCCGACAAGCAGCTCGGCTTCCCGCACATCGAGGGCTACCTCGCCGCCGCGATCCGCGAGCTGCGCAGCCCCGGCCTGAACATCCCGTGGTACTCGACGGTCGGCAACCACGACGCGATGCCGCTCGGCACCTACGCCTCGCACGCCGACTCCTACCTCACCGACCTCGCGGTCGGCGGCAAGAAGCTGATGAACGTGTCGGCCGCGGACGCCAAGAAGCTCCAGGACTCCCTCAAGCAGGACAAAGACCCGAGGGGCACCGTCTTCAAGGACTTCCTCAAGGCCCACGCCCGCTCGATGCGCTCGGTCACGCCGGACGAGAGCCGCGCCCCGTTCACGCCGAAGGAGTACCTCCAGGCCCACCTGGACCCGGCAGTGCGCGGCCACGGCCCGGTCGGCCACGGCTACTCGACGGCCAACCTCGCCGCCGGCACCCAGTACTACAGCTTCCGCATCGCCGACGACGTCATCGGCATCAGCCTCGACACCACCGACCCGGGCGGCCACTACGAAGGGTCCATCGGGGCGGCCCAGTTCAAGTGGCTGGACAAGACGCTGCGGGACAACAAGGACTCGTACGCGATCGTCTTCAGCCATCACACCAGCGAGACCATGGACAACCTGCGCCGCGACCCGGCCCACCCCGGCGACCGGCGCGTCGGCGGTGCCGAGGTGCTCCAGCTGCTCGGCAGCCACCGCAACGTGCTGGCCTGGGTGAACGGCCACATCCACAAGAACGTCGTCACCCCGCACACCGGCTCCGGCGGCCACGCCTTCTGGGAGATCTCCACCGCCTCCCACGTCGACTTCCCCCAACTCGCCCGGATCATCGAGGTGGTGGACAACAAGGACGGCACGCTCTCCCTGTTCACCACCCTGATCGAGTCCTCCGCCCCGCACCGCACCAGCTTCACCGACCTCTCCCAGACGGGCCTGGCCGCGCTCTATCGCGAGCTGTCCCTGAACGCGCCCGGCGCCAGCACGAAGCTGGGCGGCGACCGCAAGGACCGCAACACGGAGCTGGTGCTCAAGAAGGGCTGAAACCCGCTCAACTGCCGTACAGCGCCTCAACCTTCCGCGTACAGCCCCGGTCTGCCTCCTCGATCGAGCCGAGTGCGAGACGGGGAGAAAGGCATGACTGTACGTACGACGATGACGGCGTTGACGGCCGTGGCGCTGTCGCTGGCCCTGGCGGGACCGGCGGTCGCGGCGTCGGCCGGCAACGGTCACGGGGCCACCAGAACGGCGATCGAGGCCGCCGTCGCGGACGGCGTGCCCGGCGTGACGGCGACGGTGAGGGACGGCCACGGCACCTGGTCGGCGACGGCCGGCGTGGGCGACCTGGAGACGGGCGAGCCGCGCTCAGCGCACGACCGTTACCGGGTCGCCAGCATCACCAAGACCTTCGTGGCGACGGTGCTGCTCCAGCTGGAGGCGGAGGGCCGGCTGTCGCTGGACGACACGGTGGAGGAGTGGCTGCCGGGAGTGGTCCGGGGCAACGGCCACGACGGCAGCCGGATCACCCTGCGCCAGCTCCTGAACCACACCAGTGGCATCTACGACTATCTGGCGGACCCGGACTTCCAGCAGACGTACATGGCCGCGGAAGGCTTCCTCGAACACCGCTACGACCAGAGGGAACCCGAGTACTTCATCGCCATCGCCATGACCCACGAGCCGTATTTCGCCCCGGGCACCTCGTGGAAGTACTCCAACACGAACTACGCGCTGGCCGGCCGGGTGATCGAGAAGGCCACCGGCAACGGCTACGGCGACGAGATCCGCCGCCGAATCATCCGCCCCCTGCATCTCAAGGCCACCTCGGTCCCCGGCACCCGGGTCACCCTTCCCAGCCCTAGCAGCCGCGCCTACGCCAAGCTGGCCAGGACGGCGACGGGCCCGACGTACGACGTCACCGAGCTGAACCCCCGACTGGCCTACGGCAGCGGCGAGATGATCTCCAGTTCAGCCGACCTGATCCGCTTCTACACCGCCTTGCTGCGCGGCGGGCTGCTCCCGCCCGAGCAGCTGAAGGAGATGAAGACGACGGTCGAGTCCAGGGGCACCAACCGCTACGGGCTGGGGCTCGTCGATCGCCCCCTCAGCTGCGGCGTGCACGTCTGGGGCCACGACGGGGGCATCCACGGCTCGAACACGGACGCGGTGACGACGGCGGACGGGCGCCACGCCCTGGCGTTCAACTTCAACGGCGACTGGTCCGGGGACGCGGACGCGGTGATCGAGGCCGAGTTCTGCGGCAAGTGACAAGGGGGAACGAACCATGACCATACGGACGATACGCGCGACCCTCGTGGCGGCGACGGCAGCGGCCCTGTCTCTGGGCCTCGCCGCCCCCGCGCTGGCGGCGGCGCCCGCCGGCACCGGCCACAAGGAGACCCGCAGGGCCATGGCGGCCGCGGTCGAAGCGGGCGTCCCCGGGGTGACGCTGACCGCGAAGGACGGCCACGGCACCTGGGCGGCGACGGAGGGCGTCGGCAACCTCCGGACGGGCGCGCCGCGTTCGGCCGAGGACCGCTACCGGGTCGGCAGCATCACCAAGACCTTCGTGGCGACGGTGCTGCTCCAGCTGGAGGCGGAGGGCCGGCTGTCGCTGGACGACAAGGTCGACAAGTGGCTGCCGGGACTCGTGCGCGGCAACGGCCACGACGGCAGCCGGATCACGCTCCGCCAGCTCCTCAACCACACCAGCGGCATCTTCAACTACACGGACGACGAGGAATTCGCCCGCACGTACTTCCTCAAGGACGGCTTCTTCGAGCACCGCTACGACACCAAGAAGCCCGAGGAACTGGTCGCCCTCGCCATGACCCACAAGCCCGAATTCGAGCCGGGGGCGTCCTGGAGCTACTCCAACACCAACTACGTCGCAGCCGGCATGGTGATCGAGAAGGTCACGGGGCGGCCGTACGGCGACGAGGTGCGCGACCGCGTCATCAAGCCCCTCCACCTGACCGGAACCTCCGTCCCGGGCACCCGGGTGACGGTCCCGGGGCCCAGCAGCCGGTTCTACTCCAAGCTCGCCGAGACGACGACCGGACCGACGTACGACGTCACCGAGATCAACCCCTCCATCGCCTACTCGGCCGGCGAGATGATCTCCAACTCCCGTGACCTGGGCCGCTTCTACACCGCCCTCCTGCGCGGCAGGCTTCTCCCGCGCGAGCAGCTGGCCGAGATGACCGAGACCGTCCCCGTCGACGCCACCAACAGCTACGGCCTCGGCCTGATGAAGACCCGGCTGTCCTGCGGCATCACCCTCTGGGGCCATGGCGGCGGCATCCCGGGCTCGATCTCGGAGGCCGTCACCACCAAGGACGGCCGCCACTCCCTCGCCTTCAACTTCAACGGGAACTGGGCGGGGGAGACGGCGACCGTGGTCGAGGCCGAGTTCTGCGGTAAGGGGCGGTGAGGCCGCGCGACTAGCTCCCGGCGGCCGGGATCCGACCGGCCGCCGGTCGCTCCCGCCACAGCGACAGGCCCTTGCCGACCATCGGGACACGGGTCAGCTCCGCCACCCGGTCCATGGGATGCCAGGCCGCCATGTCCGTCGAGCCGTTCGCCTCGTAGCGCAGCTCGCCGCCGGTGATCCGGGCCTCGTAGACGAGCGCCACGCCGTGATGGTCGACCTGTCCGCCGAGGCGGCCCGGCACCGTGCGCCGGACGGAGTCCACGCCCAGCAGGCCGGTCGGCTCGACGCGATAGCCGGTCTCCTCCTCCACCTCCCGCACGACCGTGTCGTAGGGATCCTCGCCGTGCTCCATGCCGCCACCGGGCAGCACCCATTCGAAGCCGCCGCCGGGGGCCGGGGAACGGGCGAGGAGGAGTTGTCCGTCGCGGACGCATATGGCGTAGGCCGCCACCCTCAGGTTCTTCCGCACGTAGGGACGTTAGAGCACACCTATGCCCTGTATGGGGTGGACTTCCGAAATGTGGCCAGGGGGTTTTCCCCACCCGTCCATTTCGATCGGGTCAACTCTTCCCAAACATCCTTCCCTTGCGTCAGGCTGTGCGGTCGTCCGGCACCACATACCGGACGCCTCAAGCTCCTTTACCTACAAGGGATGCCCATGACCCTCACCCCCCAGCGCGATCCGAAGCCGGGCGCGAGACGCTCGGCCCGCATAGCCGTGGCCGTCGGTCTCGTCGCCGCGCTGTCCGCGGCCGGGCCGATACCGATGGCCATAGCCGCGGACCCCGCGCCCACCACGACCGACCCGAGTGTGAAGTCCGCGCACGACAAGCTCGGTTCGGACGATGCCGACCTGCTCGCCGAGGCGAAGGCCGGTGACGCCAAGAACGTCACGATGATGGTCGCGACCGCGCCCGGACAGACCGAGCAGGTCGCCGAGCAACTGGACGCGGTCGGCTCTGTGGGCCGTACGTACGACAAGCTCGGCTATGTCCGGGCCACCGTCCCGACCGGCAAGGCCGACAAGGCCATCGCCGCCGCGGCGAAGCTCTCCTCGGTGCACGGCATCGACCTGCGCGAGGAGATACCCCTGGACGATCCGGCGGTGGACACGAAGAAGTCCGCGAGCGGCGCGGCCTCCTACCCCGCCCCCGGCAAGCGGACCCCCGCCGAGAACCCGTACAACCCGTCCTTCGAGACCGGCTCCGTCGATTTCGTGAAGGACAACCCGAAGGCGGACGGCCGCGGCGTCACCATCGGCATCCTCGACTCCGGCATCGACCTCGCCCACCCGGCGCTGCAGAAGACCACCACGGGTGAGCGGAAGATAGTCGACTGGGTCACCGCGACGGACCCGCTGGTGGACAACGACCGCACCTGGCGCCCGATGGTGACCTCCGTCTCCGGGCCCACCTTCACCTACGGCGGGAAGACCTGGACCGCGCCCGCCGGTTCCTACCAGGTGAGCACCTTCCTGGAGTCGTACACCACGGGGGGCGACGCGGCGGGCGACGCCAACCGCGACGGCGACAAGACCGACTCCTGGGGCGTCCTCTACGACGCCGCGAACGGCACCGTCCGGGTCGACCTCAACAACAACTTCGACTTCGGTGACGACACCCCGATGAAGCCGTACAAGGACGGCTACCAGATCGGGTACTTCGGCACCGACGACCCGGCCACCGATGTCGCCGAGCGGCAGCCGTTCGTCGTGCAGATCCGCAAGGACGTGCCGATGGACCCGCTGGGCGGGGACTGGGTCGGCCAGAAGCGCGACTTCGTCAACATCGGCGTCATCGAGTCCGAGCACGGCACCCATGTCGCCGGCATCACCGCCGCGAACGGCCTGTTCGGCGGCAGGATGAACGGCCAGGCCCCCGGCGCCAAGCTCGTCGCCTCCCGTGCCTGCACCTGGTCCGGCGGCTGCACCAACGTCGCGCTCACCGAGGGCATGATCGACCTCGTCGTCAACCGCGGCGTCGACATCGTCAACATGTCCATAGGCGGCCTGCCGGCGCTGAACGACGGCAACAACGCCCGCGCCGAGCTGTACACGCGCCTCATCGACACCTACGGCGTGCAGCTGGTGATATCCGCCGGCAACTCCGGGCCCGGCGCAAACACCATCGGCGACCCCGGCCTGGCGAGCAAGGTCATCTCCGTCGGCGCGACCGTGTCCAAGGAGACCTGGGCCGCCAACTACGGCTCGGTGGTCTCCAAGCCGTACGCGATGATGCCGTTCTCCTCGCGCGGTCCGCGTGAGGACGGCGGCTTCACCCCGACGCTGTCCGCGCCGGGCGCCGCGATCAACACCATCCAGACCTGGATGCCGGGCGCCCCGGTCGCCGAGGCGGGCTACTCCCTCCCGGCCGGTTACGCCATGCTCCAGGGCACCTCGATGGCGTCCCCGCAGGCGGCGGGCGCGTCGGCGCTGCTGCTGAGCGCCGCGAAGGCCAAGGGCATCGACCTGACCCCGGCGAAGCTGCGCACCGCGCTGACCTCAACTGCCGATCACATCAAGGGTGTTCAGGCGTACGAGGAGGGTGCCGGCCTCATCAACATCCCGGACGCCTGGGACTCCATCCGTGACGGCGCCACCGCCCACGAGTACACGGTCAAGGCGCCGGTCGACACCGCGATCGACCAGTTCCTGAAGACCCCGGGCTTCGGCACCGGCGTCTACGACCGCGAGGGCGGCCTGAAGACAGGCCAGAAGAAGACGTACGACGTCACCATCACCCGTACGTCCGGCGCGGACCGGGCGATCCGGCACGAGCTGCACCTGGAAAACAACGCCGGGGACACCTTCCGCATCGTCGGCTCCGACGAGATCAGCCTCGGCCTGAACAAGCCGGTCACCGTCAAGGTCGCCGCGAAGCCGTCCTCGGCCGGCATCAAGAGCGCGATCCTTGAGGTCGACGACCCGCGCACCGAGGGCATCGACAAGCAGATCCTCAACACGGTCGTGGTCTCCGCGCCGCTGAAGTACACCTACTCGGCGTCCGGTTCGACCCAGCGCAACAGCAGCAAGTCGTACTTCGTGACCGTCCCCGAGGGCGCGAAGTCGCTTGAGGTCGCGATCGGCGGGCTGAAGGACAAGAGCCAGACCCGGTTCATCGCCATCCACCCGTACGGCGTCCCGTCCGACAACACCGGCACCCCGTACTGCTACAACAACTACCTCGACGGCAACGGCTGCAAGCCCGACGTGCGTGCCTACGCCGACCCGCAGCCCGGCGTCTGGGAGATCGAGGTCGAGGCGCGCCGTACGTCGCCGCTGCTCGACAACCCGTACAAGCTGGACGTCACCGTCCTCGGCGCGGCCTTCGACCCGGAGACCGTGACCGTGCCGGAGGCCAAGGTCGGCACGCCGGCCGCCGCCTCCTGGAAGGTGACCAACAACTACGCCGCGATCGACGGCAAGCCGGCCGGCGGCCCGCTCGGCTCGTCCAAGGCGGCGCGCCCGGACATCACCGAGGGCGTCACGCAGACCACCACGGTCGACGTGCCCGAGGGCGCGACCTCGCTGGACGTCTCCATCGGCAATGTCTCCGACGCGGCCGCGGACCTCGACCTGGTCGTCTACGACGCGGCGGGCACCGAGGTCGGCAGCTCCGCCGACGGTGACTCGGAGGAGTCGGTCTCGGTCGCGAAGCCGGCCGCCGGGAAGTACAGCATCGAGGTCGTCGGCTACTCGGTGCCGTCCGGCTCGACGGCGTACGACTACCTGGACGTGTTCTTCTCCGCCGCGCTCGGCACCGTCTCCGTCGACGGATCGCCGGTGAAGCTCGGCACGGGCGAGTCGACCACGCTCTCCGGCAGCGTCACCGCGCTGGCTCCGGCGCCGGAGGGACGTGAGTTCTTCGGCCAGGTCCAGCTGCTCAACGCGCGCGGCACGGTCGCGGGCGTGGGCAATGTGAAGATCGAGAAGGTCACGCCGTAGTCGGTTGTACGGCGATGGGGGCGGGCGTCCGTTTCGGGCGCCCGCCCCTTTTTTTCGGCTCAGCAGCCGAGCTCCCGTGCCTCGGGCAGCGAGGCGGTGATCCAGGCCCGCTCGGGCGCGATGTCCCGCTCGCCGACCGCCCAGAAGTCGGGTTGGCGGGCGCCGTCGAGGATGCCGATGAGCACGGGGTCGCCCTTGCGGAGACCGGGGACGAGATTCCGGTCGACCACATAGGTCAGCTCTTGCTCTCCTTCCTTGTCGGGCTTGTAGTAGCGGGTCATGTGCAGGGTGACCCTGATCGACTCGGTACCGGGGAGCTGCTCGACGGCCGTGGCCGTCCCCTCCGCCACCAGGCGGGAGCAGGCGAGGTAGCTGGGGCTGCCGAAGACGGTGCCGCCGGACTGGGGGGCCGCCTCGTCGGCGGCGCTGCTCGCCCCCGCGTCGGAGTTGGCGCCGCTCCCGGCCTGGACCACCAGCCAGCCCATGCCGACCAGGACGGACGCGGCGGTGGCGGCGAGGGCGAGCGGGAGGAGTCGGCGCCGGGTGGGCTGTCGTACGGGAATGGGGGCGGGCTTCGGTGCCTCTGGCTCGGCGAGGGCGTGGCCGATGATGCCGAGCTGTTCGCGCAGGAGCGCGAGGTCGGCCTCGGCGGCGCGGTGCTCGGCCATGAAGGAGGCGTCCGCGCGGGCCTCGTCGGTGAGCGGTTCGCCGCTGATGGCGGCCATCAGCGCATCGGCGCCCCGGCTCTGGTTCTCGGCGGTCACGTCACACCACCTCGTCCTCGTGCAGACGGGCGCGCAGGGCCCGAACCGCCGTGTGCAGCCTGCTCTTGACCGTGCCCTCCGGGATGCCCAGCTCCTCGGCGATGTCGCGCACCGGGAGGTCGGCGAAGAAGCGCAGGACGAGGACCTGACGCTGGGCGTCGGGCAGCTCGTCCATGCCCCGGCCGACGGCGAGGGAGAGCAGGCTGGTGTCCTCGCCGGAGGGGTGATCGAGCGTACGGAGGGAGGCGAGCCGCTCCCCCAGCCGCTCCTGGCGCTTCTTGGCCCGGTGCCAGTCCATGGCGAGGTTGGAGGCGACGACCGCCGCCCACGCCGACACGTCGCGCGGCGCCTCACGTCCGCTCGCGGCACGCTCCAGCAGCCGCAGACGTACCTGCTGTACCCCGTCCAGCAGGTCCGCCTGCGGCACGCCGCCGAGCGCGAGCACCGCCCGCACCCGGCGTTCCTGGGCCGTGTCCAGGGGATCGGTGCGATCGTCCTCCTGGGCACGGCGGGCCTTTCTGCGCAGCACAAGCCACCCCCTCACCGCGTTTCCTCTACGACGCCGCAGCGCACCGAAACGTTCGACCGGGTGGGCAGGAGTTTCCGCGAGGCGTACGTCACACCGACACGCGGGGGCAGAACAGCTTGCGGCGCGGGGCGGCCGTAGGACGAATATCTGCAGCTCAGAGTGGGTGCGGACGGGAGTTCCGGAACCGTGGGGCGGGTCGGAGTGCTGTGGCCGACGGGTATGAAGCGCAAAGAATTGGACAGGCGGACCGGGGTCGGCCGCATGATGGAAAGGCCGCAGACATGCAGAACCGCGTACAGAGGGAGTCGCCGTGAGGGTCGGAATCGTCGGAGCCACCGGTCAGGTCGGCACGGTCATGCGCAGGATCCTCAAGGAGCGCGCCTTCCCGGTCACCGAGCTGCGCCTGTTCGCCTCGGCGCGTTCGGCGGGGACGGTCCTGGACGGCGTGACGGTGGAGGACGCGTCGACGGCCGACTACTCCGGCCTGGACATCGTGCTGTTCTCGGCGGGCGGCGCCACGTCGAAGGCGCTGGCGCCGAAGGTGGCCGCGCAGGGCCCGGTCGTGATCGACAACTCCTCGGCGTGGCGCCGCGACCCCGAGGTCCCCCTGGTGGTCTCCGAGGTCAACCCGCACGCGATCGCCGACCGCCCCAAGGGCATCATCGCCAACCCGAACTGCACGACGATGGCCGCGATGCCGGTGCTGCGGCCGCTGCACGCGGAGGCGGGCCTGGAGGCGCTGGTCGTCGCCACGTACCAGGCGGTGTCGGGCTCGGGTCTGGCGGGCGTGGATGAGCTGTTCGAGCAGGTCAAGAAGGTCGGCGAGGACGCGCCGAAGCTGACGCACGACGGCTCGGCGGCGGAGTTCCCGGAGCCGAACAAGTACGTGGCGCCGATCGCGTACAACGTCCTCCCGATGGCGGGCTCGATCGTGGACGACGGTCTGAACGAGACCGACGAGGAGCAGAAGCTCCGCCACGAGACCCGCAAGATCCTGGAGATCCCCGAGCTGAAGGTCTCCGGCACCTGCGTCCGCGTCCCGGTCTTCACCGGCCACTCCCTCCAGGTCAACGCCCGCTTCGCCCGCCCGATCAGCGTGGAGCGCGCCAAGGAGGTCCTGGCCGCCGCCCCCGGCGTGGCCCTCACCGACGTCCCGACCCCCCTCCAGGCCGCCGGCCAGGACCCGTCCTACGTCGGCCGCATCCGCACCGACGAGACGGTCGAACACGGCCTCGCCCTGTTCCTCTCCAACGACAACCTCCGCAAGGGGGCCGCGCTGAACGCGGTGCAGATCGCTGAGCTGGTGGCGGCTGAGCTGAAGGGCTGACGGGCCTCACGTACGACGAAGGGGCGCCCACCGGTGAACGGTGGGCGCCCCTTCGGGTTTTCAGAGCGCCAGGTGCCGCCGGAGCGCCACGTCGATCTCGGCCATACGCTGACGCGGCACGGAACCGATCCGCCGCAGCAACCGCTCCAGGGCGAGAGCACGCACTTGCTCGCACTGCACCTTGGAGTCCTTCAGCAGACCGGACTCCCCGGCGGGAAGCAGCACTTGGAACGGAAAGACGCGGGCCGTGTTCGTCGTCAGTGGAACCAGCGTGACGACTCCTCGCCCCGTCCGCTCCACTGCCGCGTTGGCGCCGTCGTTCGAGACGATCACCGCCGGACGCGCCTTGTTGGCCTCACTGCCACGCACCGGCTCGTAGTCGACCAGGTAGATGTCACCGCGCTTCATCGGTCAGCCCGTCACCCGAGAACTGGTCCCAGAACTCCGCGTCCTCGCTTCCGTCCCACTCGGCGAAGGCCTCCGCGTACTCCTGCTCCAACTGCGCCTGACGCAGCAGTTCGATGGCGGCGTGTATCACGGCCGACCGGGAGTCGGCATCAGTACGCGCGGCGTACTGATCAACGAAGCTGACGTCCTCCTGCGGCAGACTCACACTGATCTTCATACCCTCAGAGTAGCAGGGTATGACCATCGTGGCTACCAATCGTACTACCGATCGGACCCTACCCCTTGCGCACCTCATAGAGGAAACACCCGTACTCCACGGCCCGCACCTGCACCAGCGCCACCCCCGGCTCGGCCCACGCCTCCGCGAACCCCGCCTCGAAATCCCCCGGCTCCACCAGCCGTCCCCCGAGGATCCGCCCGTCGGCCGAGTACCGCCGAAGCGTGCGGTGGGCGTGGGTGAAGGGCAGCGCGTCCCCGTCCGGCCCGCCGCACTCCTCGGCGTGGATGAACACCGGCCCCTGCTCGTCGTACGCCCCCGGATCGACCCCGTTCTCCGCCGCCCACCGCCGCAGCGGCGCGTACGAGACCAGGGCGATCCGCTCGCCGGGGGCGCTGCGGCGCAGGCAGCAGCGCAGTGGTGCGCCGCCCTCCTGGTCGGTCACGGGAACCGTCCGCCGTCCCGCGTCGTCAGCAGAGCGGAGCTCCTTCAGGACCGTCGGAGAGATGGGGCGTGCGAGATAGGTCGTCATGTCCCCAGCCTCACGCGCGTACGCGCCGCCCACCGGCGGTAAACGGACATCGCATTCCGTGCAGGTCCCATGGAAGGATGACCGAACCCATACATATCGAGGAGATGACCGCGTGCCTGGCACAAACCTGACTCGCGAAGAGGCGCAGCAGCGGGCGAAGCTGCTCACCGTTGACTCGTACGAGATCGATCTCGACCTCTCCGGCGCGCAGGAGGGCGGCACCTACCGGTCCGTGACCACGGTGCGCTTCGACGTCATTGAGAACGGCGCCGACTCCTTCATCGACCTCGTGGCACCGACCGTCCACGAGGTGACTCTCAACGGCGACCCGCTCGACCCGAGCGAGGTCTTCAAGGACTCCCGGATCGCCCTGCCGGGCCTGCTCCAGGGCCGTAACGTGCTGCGTGTCGTCGCCGACTGCGCGTACACCAACACCGGCGAGGGCCTGCACCGTTTTGTCGACCCGGTCGACCAGCAGGCGTACCTGTACACCCAGTTCGAGGTGCCCGACGCCCGCCGTGTCTTCGCGGCGTTCGAGCAGCCCGACCTGAAGGGCACCTTCCAGTTCACCGTGAAGGCCCCCGAGGGCTGGACGGTCATCTCCAACTCGCCCACCCCGGAGCCCAAGGACAACGTCTGGTCCTTCGAGCCGACGCCGCGCATCTCGACGTACATCACCGCGCTGATCGTCGGCCCGTACCACTCCGTGCACAGCGTGTACGAGAAGGACGGGCAGAGCGTGCCGCTCGGCATCTACTGCCGTCCGTCGCTCGCCGAGTTCCTGGACTCGGACGCGATCTTCGAGGTGACCCGGCAGGGCTTCGACTGGTTCCAGGAGAAGTTCGACTACGCGTACCCGTTCAAGAAGTACGACCAGCTGTTCGTGCCGGAGTTCAACGCGGGCGCGATGGAGAACGCGGGCGCGGTGACCATCCGCGACCAGTACGTGTTCCGCTCGAAGGTGACGGACGCCGCGTACATGGGGCGCGCCGAGACCATCCTGCACGAGCTGGCCCACATGTGGTTCGGCGACCTGGTCACCATGGAGTGGTGGAACGACCTGTGGCTGAACGAGTCGTTCGCCACCTACACCTCCGTCGCCTGCCAGGCGTACGCCCCCGGCTCGCGCTGGCCGCACGCGTGGACGTCGTTCGCCAACCAGACGAAGACCTGGGCGTACCGGCAGGACCAGCTGCCGTCGACGCACCCGATCATGGCGGAGATCCGCGACCTGGACGACGTGCTCGTCAACTTCGACGGCATCACGTACGCCAAGGGCGCCTCCGTCCTCAAGCAGCTCGTCGCCTACGTCGGCAGGGACGAGTTCTTCAAGGGCGTCCAGGCCTATTTCAAGGCGCACGCGTTCGGCAACACGCGCCTGTCCGACCTGCTCGGCGCCCTGGAGAAGACCTCCGGACGTGACCTGGCGAACTGGTCGAAGCTGTGGCTGCAGACCGCCGGCATCAACATCCTGCGCCCCGAGATCGAGACGGACGCCGACGGTGTGATCACGTCCTTCGCGATCCGCCAGGAGGCCCCGGCGCTCCCGGCCGGCGCCAAGGGCGAGCCGACGCTGCGTCCGCACCGCATCGCCGTCGGCCTCTACAACCTGGACGAGGAGTCCGGCAAGCTGCTGCGCGACGAGCGCCTCGAACTCGACGTCGACGGCGAACTGACCGCCGTACCGATGCTCACGGGCGAGCGCCGCCCCGACGTGATCCTCCTCAACGACGACGACCTGTCGTACGCGAAGGTCCGCCTGGACGAGCAGTCCCTCGCCTTCGTCACCGAGCACCTCGGCGACTTCGAGGCGTCCCTGCCGCGCGCCCTGTCCTGGGCGTCGTCCTGGGACATGACGCGGGACGCGGAGCTCGCCACCCGCGACTATGTCTCCCTGGTGCTGTCCGGCATCGGCAAGGAGTCCGACATCGGCGTCGTGCAGTCGCTGCACCGCCAGGTGAAGCTGGCGATCGAGCTGTACGCCGCCCCGACCGCCCGCGAGGCCCTGCTGACCCGCTGGACGGACGCGACCCTGGCCCATCTGCGTGCGGCGGAGCCGGGCGGCGACCACCAGCTGGCGTGGGCGCGGGCGTTCGCGGCGGCGGCCCGTACGCCCGAGCAGCTCGACCTCCTGGAGTCCCTGCTGGACGGCTCCCACTCCATCGAGGGCCTGGCCGTCGACACCGAGCTGCGCTGGGCGTTCGTACAGCGCCTCGCGGCGGTGGGCCGCTTCGACGAGACGGAGATCGCCGGCGAGTACGACCGGGACCGGACGGCGGCCGGCGAGCGGCACGCCGCCACGGCCCGCGCGGCCCGCCCCACCGCCGAGGCCAAGGCCGAGGCCTGGGCGTCGGTCATCGACTCCGACAAGCTCCCGAACGCCCTCCAGGAAGCGGTGATCACCGGCTTCGTCCAGACCGACCAGCGCGAGCTGCTCGCGCCCTACACCGACAAGTTCTTCGAGGTGGTCAAGGGCATCTGGGACGCCCGCTCCCACGAGATCGCCCAGCAGATCGCGATCGGCCTGTACCCGGCGCTCCAGGTCTCCGAGGAGACGCTGACGAAGACGGACACCTGGCTGTCGTCGGCCGAGCCGAACGCGGCTCTGCGGCGTCTGGTCTCGGAGTCGCGGGCGGGCGTTGAGCGCGCGCTGCGGGCTCAGGAGGCGGACGCGGCGGCGGAGTAGGCGCACCTATGCCTGGGGCGCCCGGTGCCGCGGCACCGGGCGCCCTCCGTCGTCCTCAGGGAATCCGCCGGGCCCCTTGGGCAAGCCCCGCGGCGACATCCCTGAACACCGACAGCACCCTCTCCAGGGCCGCCCCCGCCTCACTCCCCCTGCGCACCGCCGCCACCACATGCCGCACCGGCCGCTCCTCCCCCAACTCCCGCATCACGACCCCGCCCCTGCCCACGGCGGCCATCCGCGGCACCAGCGCCACGCCCATCCCCGCCTCCACCATCGCCAGGATCGCCGTCCAGCCCGACGCCGAATGCCCTTGCCGAGGGCTGAACCCGGCCGCCTCGCACGCGCCCCGGGTGATGTCCGACCAGGGGCCGCTGCCGCCGAAGATCCAGTCCTCGCCGGCGAGCTGGGCCAGCCGGAGCCCTTCGGCGGTCGCCAGTTCATGGTCTGGCGGGAGGGCGACGTCCAGGGGGTCCGCGAGCAGTTGCAGTCGGGTGAAGCGGGCATCGCCGACCGTCGGTGCCTGGGCGGCCAGGGACAGTGCGAGGTCGACCTCCCCCGCGGCCAGCAGTTCGTACGCCTCCGAGGCCTCGGCCTCCCGTACCCGTACGACCACGCCGGGCGCCGTCTCCCGCAGCGCCCGCACGGCCGGGACGACCAGCGCGCGCACCGCCGTGGAGAAGGCCCCGACCCGGACCTCCCCGGCCTCGCCGTGCAGATAGGCCGCCAACTCCGCGTCCGCGCGCTCCAGTTGCTCGAAGACGGCCTCGGCGTGCCGCAGCACCAGGCGTGCCGCGTCCGTCAGCCGCACCCGCCGCCCCTGCGCCTCGAGGAGCGGCACCCCGACCTGCTTGGCGAGGTTCGTCAGCTGCTGTGACACCGCCGACGGCGTCATCCGCAGCGCCTCGGCCGTCGCGGTCACGGTCCCCCGTTCCCGCAACGTCCGCAGGATCTGCAGCTTCCGGATGTCCCAGTCGACCATGGCGGCCAACCTATGTCAGCGACGCCCCGCCGCCCCCAGCACGACCCCGCCGAGGATCAGCGCCATGCAGAGGGCCTGGGTCCAGCCGGTGGGTTCGCCGAGGATCGTCCAGGAGAGGAGGGACACGCAGACCGGCTGGAGGTAGTAGACGATTCCGGCGCGGCTCGGGCCGACCAGGGCGATCGCCCGGTTCCAGGCGAAGAAGGCGACGGCGGAAGAAGCTACGCCGACGTAGAGGATCGGGAGGACCGTGGCGGGGGTGGGGGCGAAACCGCCCTGCACGGCCAGGCTCACGCCCTGCGTGGGCAGCAGGAGGGCCGTGCCCAGCAGGAAGGTGGTGAACAGGAAGGCCGTACCGCCCAGTTCGGCCGGCTTGCGACGCAGCAGGCCGCTGTACGCCCCGAAGCAGCACGCCGCCGCCACCATCCACAGGTCCCCCGCCGCGAAACTCGCCCCTCCCCCGATCAGAAGCACGACGCCCGCACAGGCCACCAGCAGCCCCAGCACTCGCCGCGCGCCCAGCCGTACCCCCGAGGCCCGTTCGAACACGGCCATCAGGACCGGTGAAGCGGCCATGATCATGCCCATGTTGGCGGCCGGGGTGGTCAAGCCGGCTTGGTTGACGAGGGTGTTGTAGGTGGTGACGCCGAGGAGGGAGGCGAGGAGTACGAAGCCGAGGTGACGGCGGATCAAGTTCCGTTGCCGCCATGCCTGCCGCGCCCCGAAGGGGGCCACCGCCACCAACGCCACCAGCCATCTCCAGAACGCGTGCTGCACCGGCGGCACACTGTCGTGCAGCGCGCGGGAGGTGACGAAGCTGCCGGACCAGACGACCGTGGCGAGGGCGGCGAGCGCGATCCCGAGGACGGGGGCGGCCGTCCTCGGGATCTGGGTGCTCGTGCTGAGGGTCCGGGTGGGTGTCCTGGGGAGGGCTGCTGTCATTGATCCACCGTCGCAGCGGGCCATCCGTCACGTCCATCGAAAGTTTTCGAGGATTCTCTTCAGAAGAACTTAACGGTTGGGCTTAACTGTCAGCGCCGCCTCGATCGCCGCGACGTCCGCGTCGTCCGCCGCCCAGGCCACGTATCCGTCGGGCCGCACCAGCACCGTCGTACGGCGATCACTCGCCCAGTGCTCCACGGCCGGCCCACCCTCGGGAACGGGCACCTCCAGCCCCTTCGGGGTGATCAGTACGAACCGCCCGCCGCGCAGCGCCTCATAGAGGCGGCCGCTCTCCAGTGCCGCGTCCGGGACCCGGGTGCCGACGAGGCGGTGGGAGCCGCGGGGTGCGGGGTAGCGGTAGCCGATGCCCGAGACCTGGGCCAGCGCCTTGTCCCGGACGGGGCGGGCCGCGTTCGCGACGGCGGAGACGAGGGCGCGTACGGCGCGCAGTGCCGGGTTCTGCGCCCGGGCCAGCCGGACCAGTCCGCCGCTGCTGCGCAGCACCGCCTTGCCGACCGGGTGGCGTTCGGACTGGTAGGTGTCCAGGAGACTCTCGGGCGCCCGGCCCTTGAGGACGGCGGCGAGCTTCCAGCCGAGGTTGGCCGCGTCCTGGAGGCCGGTGTTCATACCCTGTCCGCCGGCCGGTGAATGGACGTGCGCCGCGTCGCCGGCCAGGAAGACCCGGCCGACCCGGTACTGCGGCACCTGGCGTTCGTCGCTGTGGAACCGCGAGAGCCAACGGGCGTCATGCATGCCGTAGTCGGTGCCCAGGGCGCGGCGGGTGATCTCCCTGACCTCGTCGAGGTCGAGGGGGGCGCCGTCGGGGACCTCGTGGCGGCGGTTCCAGCCCATGACGCGGTACCAGCCGTCTCCGAAGGAGGCGATCATCGCGAAGGCGTCGCCCGCGCCGTTGACGGTGAGCACACCCTCGGGCCGCTCGGCCAGCCGGACGTCGGCCAGGATCAGGGACTTGATGACCGCGACGCCGGGGAAGGGCTGGCCGACCGCTTCCCGTACGGCGCTGCGGTGGCCGTCGGCGCCGACGACGTAAGCCGCGCGGTGGGTGACGACCGTCCCGTCGGCGCCGCGCACATCCAGGTCGACCCCGGCGTCGTCCTGCCGCAGCCCCACGACCTCGCTCTCGTGGCGGAACTCCACGCCGAGGTCGAGCGCCCGCCGCTCCAGCAGCCGCTCGACCTCGTACTGCGGGGTGATCAGCAGGAACGGGAAGCGGGACGGCAGCGTGCCCAGGTCCAGGGAGAGACGGCGGAAGAGGCGCAGCTCGGTGATGGTGCTGCCCGTGGCGAGCAGCGGGTCGGCGAGGCCGCGGGCATCGAGCTGCTCCAGAGTGCGGGCGTGCACACCGAAGGCGCGGGAGAGGTTGCTGATCTTGCGGGGGCGCCTTTCGAGGAGGGTGACGGGGATGCCGGCGGTGGCGAGATCACCGGCCAGGAGGAGGCCGGTGGGGCCGGAGCCGACGACGATCACGGGGTTCGGGGAGACAGTGCCGGTCATGGGGGCCTCCTGAGTGCCAACGGTTGTAGGTCAACGGCCGTAGGTCAACGACCGTGGGCCAACAGCTGTGGGTCAACACCTGTTGGTCAACGCTTGTTGGCAACATTAGGAGGCCCCGCCGGGACTGTCAACGCTTGTTGGCCTACGCATGTTGGCCTACGGTTGTGGGCATGAACCAGAGCAGCCCCGGCACCGGCACCGGCCACGGCACCGGTCCCGACCCCACCCCCACCCCACCCCGCCGCTCCGACGCCACCCGCACCGCGATCCTCGACGCGGCCCGCGAGCGCTTCGCCGCCGACGGCTATGAGCGGGCGACCATCCGCGCCATCGCCAAGCACGCCCGCATCGATCCGTCGATGGTGATGCGCTATTACGGCAACAAGGAGGGCCTGTTCGCGGCGGCCATGGCCATAGATCTGAAGCTGCCCGACCCGGGTTCGCTGCACCGGGACGAGGCCGGCCGGATGCTGGTGACGCACTTCCTCGACATGTGGGAGGAGAACGAGGTGCTCACGGCCCTGCTCAGGGTCGGCGCGACCAATCAGGCCGGGGCCGAGCGCATGCGGGGCATCTTCGCCGACCAGTTGCTGCCGCTCGCCCGCCGGGTGTGCCCCGACCCCGAGCAGGCCCCGGTACGGGCCGCGCTGGTGTCGTCACAGTTGCTCGGGCTGGCGCTCACGCGCTACGTACTGCGTTTTCCGCCCGCCGTGGCCCTGGCGCCGCAGGAGGTCGTGGCGTGGCTGGCGCCCACGGTGCAGCGGTACCTGACCGCGCCGCACCCGGCGTGAGAGGCACCCGCCGGAGAACACGTCGAGGGCGCCGGCCCAGGTGTACGCAAGCGCAACCACGCTACGCACGCACCCGGTCCGACGCCCTCGACCGAAGTAAGGAGTCGGGCTGGAACAGCCCTGGTCAGGCCTTCTTGGCCTTGGCCTTCGGCTGGCGGTCCGAGGAACGGTCCAGGACCATCACGAGGCCCACGATGACCGCGAAGATCACGATCGGGGCAATGACGAACTGGGCCAGCGTCTCCATGACGGTCAGGCCCTGCCCGGGGTCGTCGCCGTCGTCACGCGACACAGCGAGCGCAGGGGACGACATGAGCAGCATCATCAGCGTCGTACCGGCAGCCAGGGCGCCGGCGCGCAGGGCGTTCTTCTTGTCCACGGGGCCAAAAGTATCGAACGACGGGAAGCGGCGCGCGCCCGGGGTGCCGTATGAGGAGCGGGACAGGTGCGAGCCCGCTCCAGGGGCGGCCCCGGGGCGATGTCAGCCCCGCCGCAGGCCCGCTTCCCGCAGCACCTCCAGCAGGGCCCACATCCTCGGTGAGGCCGCCAGTTCCTCCAGCGTCACCGGCCGCCCCTCCGCATCGGCGATGGGCAGCCGCCAGTTCGGGTACTGGTCCCAGGTCCCCGGCAGGTTCTGCGGCCGGCGGTCGCCCACGCTGTCCGGGAGCCAGACGCCGATCATGCGGGCCGGGGTGCGCAGCAGGAAGCGGTGGACGGCCTGGATCTCGGCCTCCTCCTCGGAGGCGCAGCGCCCGCCGTGTGTGCCCCGCAGCAGTCCGAGCCGGGACAGCAGCTCCAGCCACTCGCGGGTGTCGGCCGAGGCCTCGGCCCGCTCCTCCTCCAGCGGTCGCGTCAACAGGCCGAGTCGGTCGCGGAGTTCGACGTGTTCGCCGCTGAGCCGGGCCGCGGTGGACGGCAGGTCGTGGGTGGTGGCGGTGGCGAGGCAGTCGGCGCGCCAGGAGTCCGGCGGCAGGGGGCGGCCGTCGCCGTCCCAGTCCCGTTCGAACCACAGCACCGAGGTGCCGAGCACGCCCCGCGCGCGCAGCGTCTCGCGCACCCCCGGCTCCACCGTGCCTAGGTCCTCCCCTATGACCACCGCCCCGGCGCGCGAAGCCTCCAGCACCAGGATCGCGAGCATGGCCTCGGCGTCGTAGCGGACGTATGTCCCCTCCGTTGGCGGATGCCCCTGCGGCACCCACCACAGCCGGAACAGTCCCATGACGTGGTCGATGCGCAGGGCGCCGGCGTAGCGGAACAGCCCCTGGAGCAACCGGCGATACGGCTCGTAGCCCGACTCGGCCAGCCGGTCCGGGCGCCAGGGCGGGAGGCCCCAGTCCTGGCCGCGCGCGTTGAAGGCGTCGGGGGGTGCGCCGACCGACATCCCGGCGGCGAAGTACTCCTGCTGGGCCCAGGCGTCGGCGCCCCCGGGATGCACCCCGACCGCGAGGTCGTGCACGATCCCGACCGGCATCCCCGCCTCCCGGGCGGCCCGCTGGGCGGCGGTCAGCTGACCGTCGGTGAGCCAGGCGAGCCGGCAGTGGAAGTCGACGCGGTCCATCAACTCGCCCCGCGCACGGGCCGTTTCGGGCGACCGGGGATCCCGCAGCCCTTCCGGCCAGCGCGGCCAGTCCGAGCCGTACACCTCGGCCAGCGCGCACCACGTGGCGTGGTCCTCCAGCGCCTGCCCCTCCCGCGCGAGGAAGTCGACGTACGCGGCCCGCCGCCCCGGCCCGAGCGGCACCTCGCGCACCAGCTCCAGCGCCTCCCGCTTGGCCTGCCACACGGCGTCCCGGTCGATCAACTCCCCCTTCTCCAGCACCGCTTCCCGCAGCCGCCCGGCCCGCTCCCGCAGCTCCCCGAGCCGCTCACGGTCCTCGACATGGGCGAACTCGGGCACGTCCTCGACGCGCAGGTGCACCGGGTCGGGGAAGCGGCGGGAGGAGGGGCGGTAGGGGGAGGGGTCGGTCGGGGTGCCGGGTACGGCGGCGTGGAGCGGGTTGACCTGCACGAATCCGGCGCCGAGGGCTCTGCCCGCCCAGGTGGCGAGCTCGGCGAGGTCACCGAGGTCGCCCATGCCCCAGGAGTGGCGGGACAGCAGGGAGTACAGCTGGACGAGGAGGCCGTACGAGCGTCCGGTGGGCGTCGGCAACCGGGGCGGGGCGACGACCAGATGGCAGGTGGCGGTACGGCCGTCCGGAGCGGTCGCCGTCAGACGGTGGACGCCGGGCGGGAGTCGGTCGAAGCCGTCCCGGGTCTCGCCGTCCTCGGTCTCGATGCGCAGTCGGCTGCCGGCGGGCAGCGCGGGCTCGTCCCCGTCGCCCCAGCACACCAGCGTCGGCGGCAGCAGCCGCTCCCCCGACTCCCGCTCCCGGGCGGCGAGCGCCGCGCTCACGGCGACGGGTGTGCTCGCGTCCACGTCGAGGGCGGCCAGGGCGAGGGTGAGCGCGGTGGCGGAGGCGGTGACGGTGCGGTCGGCGGACGGCTGGTAGGAGGGGGCGACGCCGTGCAGCTCGGCGAGCCGGCACAGATCGTCGGAGGGGAGATCCGCAAAACCTTCGGGACCC
Source organism: Streptomyces lanatus (assembly GCF_014655715.1). Classification (GTDB taxonomy): domain Bacteria; phylum Actinomycetota; class Actinomycetes; order Streptomycetales; family Streptomycetaceae; genus Streptomyces; species Streptomyces lanatus. The sequence goes on from NZ_BNBM01000002.1 coordinate 603,698, forward strand.
TCGGCAGGGGTTTCGGCCGACCGCTCTGCTGCCATCTACGACCTCAGGAAATCCATGTCCATGTCGGTGTCCATACCCATGTCCATACCCGTATCCCACACCGCGGCCTCACTGGTCAGCGGCGCGGCGTCGGCGAGTGGCGGCTCGCTGGTGAGGGGCTCGGCGTCCCGGAGGGGTGGTTCGCTGGTCAGGGGGGTCTCCACACAGGCGCCCTCGGCGAGGAAGACGCATGCGTGCATCTCGGGCTCGCTGGGCGCCTCGGGTTTGGACAGGGCCGATGCTGTGGCCACGGGGGCCTCCTTGTCGAGTACGGGCATCGCGGGCTACCGCCAGCCCTACCCAGCAGGCGCGGCGGCAGACGTGCAAACAGGAACAACGTGCGCCTAGTCACATCTTGTTCCGCACATTCTTCCGTCGGGCCCGCCCTCTCGAACCGATTCTCTAATCACTATGCACTCAGTACATGTACTCAGTGCATAATGATCGCCATGAGCACCCGCCACATCCTGCTGGGCCTGCTCGCCGGTGGGCCGAGCCATGGCTACGACCTCAAGCGACGCCACGACGAGCGCTTCCCGCAGGCCCGTCCGCTGGCGTACGGGCAGGTCTATACGACGTTGCAGCGGCTGGTCCGTGACGGGCTCGCGGAGGTCGAAGGCACCGGCTCGGACGGCGGGCCGGAGCGGACGGCGTACCGCGCGACGGACGAGGGGGCGGCCGAACTGGCCCGGTGGGCGGGGGAGATCGCGCCGCCCGCGCCGTTCGTGACGAACGAGATCTTCGCCAAGGTCGTCGTGTCGATCCTGTCCGGCGGCGACCCGGAGACCTATCTGCGCGCCCAGCGCACCGCCCATATGGCACGGATGCGGGAGCTCACGGCGCTCAAGACCGCGCCCGGCGGCGATCTCGCGACCGTGCTCTCGGCGGACTACGCCCTCAACCACCTCGACGCCGACCTCCGTTGGATGACGACCACGGCGGCCCGGCTCACCACCCTGACCGCGGAGGTCGACGCAGGATGAGCAACCAAGGGGGAAGTCCGGTTCCGCTGCTGGCGGCCCGTGACCTCGTCAAGGCGCACGGCAGGACCGAGGCCCTGCGCGGCGCCTCGATCGAGCTGGCGCCCGGCGAGATCCTCGCCGTGACGGGCGCGAGCGGCAGCGGGAAGTCGACGCTGCTGCACTGTCTGGCCGGCATCGTCCGCCCGGACACCGGTGCGGTGACCTATGCCGGGGAGCGTCTCGACCGGCTGCCCGAGCGGCGGCTGAGCGAGCTGCGGCGCACGGAGTTCGGCGTGGTCTTCCAGTTCGGGCAGCTGATCCCCGAGCTGACGGCGCTGGACAATGTCGCGTTGCCGCTGCTGCTCGCCGGTACGAGCCGTCAGCAGGCCCATGCCACGGCCGGTGAGTGGCTGGAGCGGTTCGGGGTGCGCGGCCAGGCGGAGCTGCGTCCGGGCGCCATGAGCGGCGGCCAGGCCCAGCGGGTCGCCCTGGCCCGGGCCCTGGTCACCGCCCCGAAGGTCGTCTTCGCGGACGAACCGACCGGGGCGCTGGACTCCCTGGCCAGCGAACAGGTGATGACGGCCCTGACGCATACGGCCCGCGAGTCGGGCACAGCGGTCCTGCTGATCACCCATGACGCCCAGGTCGCGGCGTACGCGGACCGCGAGGTACAGCTGACGGACGGCATGGTCGAGGCGCTGGGGGTGGCGGCGTGAGCGGCGCGGTCCCGGCCGCCGGGCATGGCCGTATGAGTGTCGATCTGCGGCTGGCCTGGCTGCTCACCCGGGGATCCGACCGGCGTGAGTGGTGGCGGGCCGGACTCACGGCGGTCGGGGCGGTGTTCGCGACCGGTGTCGGGCTGGCGATCGCGGCCATCGCCCCGCTTCGGGGGCAGTACCACGTGCCCCTCGCATCCGGGCTGCTGAACCAGCCCGGCACCCGGGCCGGTGTGGTCATGACCCTGGCGCTGCTGTTCCTCCCGATCCTGGGGTTCCTGGGCCAGTGCGCGCGGATCGGGGCGGTGCACCGTGACCGGCGGCTGGCCGCACTGCGGCTCGCGGGAGCGGCGCCGGGGCAGGTGCGGCGGATCGCGGCGCTGGAGTCGGGGCTCGCCTGTCTGGCCGGGTCGGTGTTGGCCACGGTCGGCTGTGTGCCCGTACTGCTGAGCCAGTGGCAGCGTCCCCCGGTCCTCGCCTGGGCCGGCATCGCGCTGGTCGCGGTGGCCGTGCCGGTGCTGGGCGCATCGGTGAGCGTGCTGTCGCTGCGCCGGGTGGTGGCCTCGCCACTGGGCCGGGTACGGCGGGTGCGGCCGACGCGGGGGCCGGGGTGGGTGTTCGGGCTGGTCACCGGGCTGTTGGCGGGCCTGGCGGTGCTGATCGCCGCGACCCCGTACCTCACCGACCGGCTGGGGTTCGCGTTCGTCCCGCTGGCGGTCTGCGTCCTGGCCCTGCTGACCGGCGCCGCGGCGCTGTGGCTGGCCGGCTGGTCGTCGCGCCGGCTGGGCGGGGTCCTCGCCGCGCGGGCCCAGAGCCCGGCGCTGCTGATCGCCGCGGAACGGCTGCGCGACGACCCGTGGGCGGCGTCCCGTACGCATGCGGCGGTGCTGCTGGTGACGGTCGTGGGCTCGGGCTTCGTCGGCGTCCGCGCGGTGTTGATCGACACTCTGCGGGAGATACGCCGCGAGGATCAGCTCGCCAGGGACATGGCGTACTACACGACCGGCCTCGATCTGACGGGCGCCGCGATCCTCGTCGCCTTCGCCCTGGTGCTGGCCGCGCTGGCCGTCGGCACCGCCGAGTCGCTGGCCACCCGGCGCCGTGGGCTGGCCGCGCAGACCGCCGCCGGGGTGCCGGGCTCGGTGCTGCGGCGGGCGCTGCTGCTGGAGACCGCGCTGCCGCTGGCGCCCGCGGTCGTGCTGGCGGGCGCGGGCGGCGTGGCGATCACCGCGTGGTACGCCGCGCTGACCTCGCAGCAGATGCCGTATGTGGTGCTGCTGGTCCCGGTGGTGGTGTACGGGGCCTGTCTGCTGGCCGCGGCGACATCACTGCCGTTGCTGGGGAGGTCGGTGCGGCCGGCGGAGCTGCGGTACGCCTGAGCGGGGCGTACCGGCCGCCGCCGCATGCCGCCCGCGCAGCGGTCCGGCCCCGAGGGCACGGGGGACCCTCGGGGCCGGATGGCACCCGCGCCTTCGCCAGGTGCGCCAGGTATGCGAAAGCCCGGATCCTCAGGCGGAGATGCCGTCGATCCGGGCCATGGCGTCCTCGGCGCCGTACGGTTGCAAGTACGGCAGCCAGCGCGGGTCCCTATGCCCGGTGCCGATGATGCGCCAGGCGAGACCGGTGGGTGGAGCGGGTTTGTGGCGCAGCCGCCAGCCGATCTCGAAGAGATGTCGGTCGGCCTTCACGTGGTTGCAGCGGCGGCAGGACGCCACCACGTTGTCCCAGACGTGCTTGCCCCCGCGGCTGCGCGGAATGACATGGTCGACGCTGGTTGCGACGCCACCGCAGTACATGCACCGGCCCCCGTCGCGCGCGAAGAGCGCCCTGCGGGTAAGAGGAACGGGCCCCCGATAGGGAACCCGGACGAATCGCTTGAGCCGGACCACGCTGGGTGCGGGGACTGTGACGGTTGCGCTGTGCATAAAGGCGCCGGACTCCTCGAGGCATACGGCCTTGTTCTCGAGGACGAGGACGAGCGCGCGGCGGAGCGGTACGACGCCGAGCGGCTCGTACGACGCGTTGAGGACCAGGACATGCGGCACGGATGCCTCCTTGGGCGTCGGCGGCGCGTGGCTCGCGCCGGGACGATCTGTAGTCAGTCTCCCCTCTTGCCTGGTGAAAGCGCCACCATGTCCCGGTAACGGGCTGGGAGTGTTTTCGACCACATCTGAATTCATCCCCCGGACGGCGAACGGTTCATCCCACCAGTTCATCCCCCGGAGGGCACGGTTCCTCCCTCGAACATGGCGCCGATCCACACACGATGCCCCGATAGTGTGGTGAGGCTGCCCCGCCGGTGACCCTTTCGTGACCTTGAACGACCTTGACCGCCTACCGGTGGGGCGGGCCGCTCACTGGAGGTACCTGCTGTGTCTTTGCCCGTCGGCCTACTGGCCGCCGCCGACCCGTCGCCGTCCCCGACACCCTCGGAGACGACGACCCCGGCGGTCCCCTCGCTCCAGGACGCCCACGAGAGCGCGACGCAGGCCGCGGGCTGGGTGGAGCAGAACTGGTCCACCTGGCTCGCCATCGGCCTGCAGGTGCTGCTGATCCTGGTGATCGCCTCGGTGCTGAGAGTGGCGGTCCGGCGGGCGATCACCAAGCTCATAGACCGGATGAACCGCACCGCCCAGGCGGTGGACGGCACGGCTCTGGGCGGTCTGCTGGTCAATGTGGAGCGCCGCCGTCAGCGCTCCCAGGCGATCGGCTCGGTCCTGCGCTCGGTCGCGAGCTTCCTGATCATGGGCACCGCCGCCCTGATGATCCTGTCCGCGTTCGACATCAACCTGGCCCCGCTGCTGGCGTCCGCCGGTGTCGCGGGTGTGGCGATCGGCTTCGGCGCCCGCAATCTGGTCACCGACTTCCTCTCCGGCGTCTTCATGATCCTGGAGGACCAGTACGGCGTCGGCGACGCCATCGACGCGGGCGTGGCCTCCGGCGAGGTCATCGAGGTCGGCCTGCGCGTGACCAAGCTGCGCGGGGACAACGGCGAGATCTGGTACGTCCGCAACGGCGAGGTCAAGCGCATCGGCAACCTCTCGCAGGGCTGGTCGACGGCCGGCGTGGATGTCACCGTCCGCTCCTCGGAGGACCTGGACAAGGTCCGGCAGGTCATCGCCGAGGTCGGCGAGAAGATGAGCAAGGAAGAGCCCTGGAACGAGCTGTTGTGGGGCCCGATCGAGGTGCTCGGCCTGGACAGCGTGCTGCTGGACTCGATGGTCGTCCGTGTCTCGGCGAAGACGATGCCGGGCAAGGCCCTCACGGTGGAGCGCGAACTGCGCTGGCGCATCAAGCGCGCCTTCGACGCCGCCGACATCCCGATCGTGGGCCGCGTGCCGCTGGCCGCGGAGGAACAGACCGCGGCCGACCCCACGGCGGGCATGGCCGCCCCTTCGGCCTACTCGAACACCACCTCACCCCAGTCCCAGGCGGCCACTCCGCTGGCACCGCCGAGCGTGACGAAGTAGGGGCTCAGTCCAGCCACTCCCGCCAACGTGGCCGTGGGCGCTCACAGCGTCCATCGCGGATCGCCTTCTCGTAGGCCCGCCTGACCAGCTCATCGAGCTCACGTGCGCTCGGGCGGGTGATTCCGTCGCCGGTGATGCGGGAGTACGCGACGACGCACTCCCCGTGCGACACGGGCCGCGTCGCCCAGTGCACCGCGAAGCCGCCTGAGACGCATACGGCGAGCGTGGCCAGAAGGAGCAGCGGACGGCGGTGACCTCGGTCGCGGGGCGGCGGCGGCATCGGTGCAGAGTAGCGGGGGGCCGATACTGGCGTCCGCGTGCCGGCTCCCGGCGTGCGGCGCCCGCGTTTCGCCGAGTTGGCCGCACGCTTCCCGACGCCCCGGTGGCCGGCGGAGTGCCGGAGCCCCGGCGTACGGCGCCCGCGTCGCGGCGTCCCGGCGTCGCGGCGTCCCGGCCTTCCCAAAGCTCCAGCGTTCCGGCGTCCCGGTGAGCTCCTCTCCGTCGTCCGTGCCCGCGCACAACCGGCCGTTGTGGAGGGCGACCCGACGGTTGTTTGATCAGCTGCTTCCCGCTGGCTTTGATGTTCCGGTCGAGGTGGGCGAGCGGGCGGGGCTGTGGTGAGGGTGGGCGAGCGAGTTGCGGGGCGGCGGTTCCGGTGGCTGTGGGGGGCGTATGCGGTCAGTGTCTTCGGGACCTGGCTGGCGTTCGACGCGTTCGCCCTGATCGCGGTCATCGTGCTGCACGCCGGCGCGACCGAGGTGGCGCTGCTGTCGGCGTCGGGGCTCGCGGTGGGGGCGGCGCTGGCGGTGCCGCTGGGGGCGTGGGTGGAGTTCCGGCCGAAGCGGCCCGTGCTGGTCGCGGCGGACCTGGTCCGGTGCGGGACGCTGCTCAGCCTCCCCGTCGCGTTCGCGCTGGACGTGCTCGGCCTCGGCCAACTACTTGCGGTGTCGGTGGTGGTGGCCGCGGCGGACATCACCTTCAACGCCGCGAGCGGCGCCTATCTGAAGTCCCTCCTCCCGCCGGAGGACCTGCTCGTCGCGAACGGCCGCCTGGAGGCCACGATGTGGACGGCCACGGCGATCGGACCACCGCTCGGCGGAACGGCGATCGGGGTGTTCGGCCCGATGGCGACGGTGCTGGCGAACGCGGTCAGCTTTCTTCTCTCGGCGCTGGGCATCCGGGCGATCGGGGGTGAGGAAAGCCAACAGTCCCGTGCTGACGTCCCCTCAGGACCCCGGGCGCACGAACTCCGCGCAGGCTGGCGGCACATCCTCGCCCACCCCACCCTGCGCCCGCTCTTCCTCAACACGGTCCTGGTCAACTCCCTGATCATGGCGTCGGCCCCACTGCTCGCCGTCCTGATGCTCGGCCGGCTCGGCTTCACCCCTTGGCAGTACGGCCTCGCCTTCGCGGTGCCCTGCCTGGGCGGCCTGCTGGGCTCACGGCTGTCCCGGCGGCTGACCGTCCGCCACGGCCGGCACCGGATCCTGCTCATCGCGGGCGCCCTGCGCGCCTGCTGGCCCGTCGGGCTGGCCTTCACCGGCCCGGGCACCCCCGGCCTGCTCCTGGTCATGGCCGTCGAGTTCGGCCTGATCACCTGCGCGAGCGCGTTCAACGCGATGCTCGCCACCACCCGCCTCGAACTGACCCCGCCGGACCGGGTGACCCGCACCCTCACCGCGTGGTCGATCACCACCAAGGCGGCGACCGCGGCGACGACCGCGCTGTGGGGCGGGCTGGCGGCCCTGACCGGCCCGCGTACGGCGATCGCCGTCGCCGGCGTCCTGCTGCTGGCGACCCCACTCCTGCTCCCCCGCCATGAGCGGACCCCCCACTCCAGCACCCGCAAGTAACGACTGCATCGCTGGTGTAGACCTCTCTTGACGTGGCCCCTCCGCGGGAATACATTCTGGCTAACCCAATAGGAAACTTTCCTAACAGTGACCTTGAACGGACGTCTGGATGGACTTCCGTCCTAGATCACTGAGAAGCTGGTCAGCCGAGAGGCAGGTGTCGACCCCATGGCAGGAACCGCCGGTACGCCGGGCACCCCGCGCGTCCTGCGCGCCATGAACGACCGTGCCGCCCTGGACCTCCTCCTGGAGCACGGGCAGCTGTCCCGCACCCGGATCGGCAAGCTCACCGGCCTGTCCAAGCCGACCGCCTCCCAGCTGCTGGCCCGCCTGGAGGCCGCCGGCCTCGTCCTGGCGACCGGCACGACGGAGGGCCGCCCCGGCCCCAACGCCCAGCTGTACGAGGTCAATCCGAGCGCCGCGTACGCCGCGGGGCTCGACGTCACCCCCGAACGCATCCTCGCCGCCGTCTCCGACATCACGGGCCGCACCGTCGGCTCGTACGAACTGCCCACCCCCGGCAGGCGCCCGGCCCAGCCCGTCGTCCGGCAGGTCACCGACGCCCTCGACGGCGCGGTGAAGGCGGCAGGACTCGCCCGCGACGACGTCCACCGGCTCGTCATCGGCACCCCAGGCGCCTTCGACCCCAACACGGGCCGACTGCGCTACGCCTCCCACCTCCCCGGCTGGCACACCCCGGCGCTCCTGGAGGAACTCGCAGCGGCGCTGCCGATGCCGGTCGAGTACGAGAACGACGTCAACCTCGTGGCGGTGGCCGAGCAGCGGCTCGGCGCGGCCCGCGGCCACGAGGACTTCGTGCTGCTGTGGAACGAGGGCGGTCTCGGTGCCGCCCTGGTCCTCGGCGGCCGGCTGCACCGCGGCTGGACCGGCGGTGCGGGCGAGGTGGGTTTCCTGCCGGTTCCCGGTACGCCCCTGGTGCGGCAGGTGACCAAAGCCAACAGTGGTGGCTATCAGGAGCTGGCCGGCTCCCAGGCCATCCCCCGGCTGGCCCGTGAGATCGGCATGATGGACGTCCCGTCGACGCCGTACGCCGAGGCCGCCGCCACCCTCGTCCAACGGGCCGCCACCGAGGACACCGTCCTGCACCGGCTGCTCCTGCAGACCTACGCGACCCGGCTGGCCACCGGTCTGGCCTCCCTCGTCTCCGTCCTCGACCCCGAACTGGTGGTCCTCAGCGGCGCCTCCCTCAGCAATGGTGGAGAGGTGTTGCGTGCTCTCGTCCAGGCCGAGCTGGAGGAACTGGCCGCCTCCCGGCCCCGGCTCGTCGTCGGCGACGTCCGTGAACACCCCGTGCTGCGGGGCGCGTTGGAGAGCGCGCTCGCGACGACACGCGACGAGGTCTTCAACACCTCACGCTGACCGCCCGCCCCGCTCGACCCACACCTGAACCCCCCGCCTTCCCTTCACCCACCCCGTCCCGCCCCTGGGAGACCTCGCCATGCCCGGAAAGTCCCGGAAAGCCATACCCTCAGCGTCCCGCAAGACCGCCGCCGCGCTCGCCGCCTCCGCCTCCCTGGCCCTGCTGGCCACGGCCTGTACGGGCCAGCCGGAGTCCGGTGCGAACGACGACCCCAACGCCAAGACGACGATCACCTTCTGGCACGGCTGGAGCGCGCCCGCGGAGGTCAAGGCGATCCAGGCGAACGTCGACGCGTTCGAAAAGGCCCACCCGAACATCACGGTGAAGGTCGTCGGCAACATCAACGACGACAAGCTCAACCAGGCGCTGCGCGCGGGCGGTTCGAACGGTCCTGACGTCGTGTCGTCGTTCACGACCTCCAACATCGGCAAGTTCTGCTCCTCCGGCGCCTTCCTCGACCTCAAGCCCTTCATCGAGAAGTCGAAGCTGGACCTCGACAAGCTCATCCCGAAGCCGATGCTGGACTACACCCAGTTCGAGGGCACCCGCTGCGCACTGCCCCTGCTGGGCGACGCCTACGGCCTCTACTACAACAAGGACGCCTTCGAAAAGGCCGGCATCAAGTCCCCGCCGAAGACCTGGTCGGAGTTCGCGGCGGACGCCAAGAAGCTGACTGTCAGCAAGGGTGACAGTTACCAGCAGCTCGGCTTCATGCCGACGTACCACGGCTACGAGACGGTCGTGGACCACTACATGTCGCAGTGGGACCACGCCTACTTCGACAAGGACGGCAAGTCGAACATCGCCAAGGACCCGGCCTTCGCGGAGATGTTCACGTACCAGAAGAAGCTGATCGACGACCTCGGCGGCTTCGCGAAGCTGGAGAAGTACCGCAACACCTTCGGTGACGAGTGGGGCGCCAAGCACCCCTTCCAGACCGGCCAGGTGGCCATGCAGCTCGACGGCGAGTGGCGGCTCGGGATGGCGAACGACGCCGGCGTCGACTTCGAGATCGGCACCGCTCCGATGCCCGTCGCCGACGACGAGGCCGACGAGTACGGCAAGGGCTTCCTCTCGGGCACGATCATCGGCATCGCACCGCAGAGCGAGAAGCAGAACGCGGCCTGGGAACTGGTGAAGTACCTGACGACCGACACCCAGGCCGTCGTCTCCTTCGCCAACGCCATCCACAATGTGCCGTCCACGTTCGCCGCCCTGAAGTCGCCCGATCTGAAGGTGGACCCCGGCTTCAAGACGTTCCTGGACATCGCCCAGAACCCGAAGTCGAACACCCCGCCAGCCTCCGTCAACGGCTCCACGTACCAGACGACGTTGCAGGACTTCGGCTACCAGTACGAGTCGGGCAAGGTGAAGGACCTCAAGGCCGGTCTGGAGAAGACCGCGAAGCAGATCGACACCGACATCGAGCAGGCGAAGTAGCTCCCGATGTCGACGCACACTCTCCGCGCGAAGCGCCGCAGGTCGGCGCTTCGAACGGTGGCCTTCCTGTCACCGTGGCTCATCGGGTTCGGCGTCTTCTTCGCCTATCCGCTGGTGTCCACCGTGTACTTCTCCTTCATGAAGTACGACGGCTTCGGCACACCGGCCTTCCGCGGCCTGGGCAACTGGGCCTACGTCTTCAACGACTACCCGTTGTTCTGGCCGGCGCTGCGCAACACGCTCTGGCTGGTGCTGGTGATGGTGACCTGCCGGGTGGTGTTCGGCCTCGGCATCGGCCTGCTCATCACGAAGATCAAGACGGGTACGGGCGTCTTCCGGACTCTCTTCTACCTGCCCTACCTCGCCCCGCCGGTGGCCGCGACGCTGGCCTTCGTCTTCCTGCTCAACCCCGGTACCGGGCCGGTCAACTCGGTCCTGGACAGCGTGGGTCTGCCGACGCCCGGCTGGTTCACGGACCCCGCCTGGTCCAAGCCGGCCCTCACCGCGCTCGCGCTGTGGGGCGTGGGCGACCTCATGGTCATCTTCATGGCCGCGCTGCTCGACGTACCGAAGGAGCAGTACGAGGCGGCGGAGCTGGACGGTACGTCGGCCTGGCAGCGGTTCCGCTATGTCACCCTGCCGAACATCTCGCCGATCGTGATGTTCGCCGTGGTCACGGGCGTGATCCAGACGATGCAGTACTACACACAGCCCCTGGTGGCCGGGAAGGTCGCCTCCGGCATCATCGGCGGCTCCGGGCAGCAGTTCGAGCCGGGTTACCCGGACAAGTCGACGCTGACCCTCCCCCAACTCGTCTACAACCTCGGCTTCCAGCGCTTCGACTACGGCTCGGCCTGTGTGGTCGCACTCGTGCTGTTCGCCCTCGCCATGGCGTTCACCGCGCTGCTGATGCGGCGCCGGGGCGGACTGATCCAGGCAGGTGAATGACCATGACCCAAGTGCTCGACAAACCGGTGCAGTTGGGAAACCCAACAGTCGCCGAGCGCACCGCCCGCCGCAGGGCGCTCCTGGAGTGGATAGCGGTCCACTCCCTCGGCGTCGCCGCCGCGCTGTTCTTCACCCTGCCCTTCGTGTTCGTCGTCCTGACCTCGCTGATGAGCGACCAGCAGGCACTCACCCGCGATCTGATTCCGGACACCTGGGAATGGGGCAACTACACCAAGGTCTTCGACACCCCAGGCTTCCTGACCTGGTGGAAGAACACCCTGATCTACGCCGGCCTCGGCACCGTCCTCACCGTCGTGTCGTCGATCCCGGTGGCGTACGCGCTCGCCAAGTTCCGCTTCCGCGGCCGGAATCTGTCCCTGATGCTGGTGATCTCGATGATGATGCTGCCGCCCCAGGTGGTCATCATCCCGATGTACCTGTTCTGGGCGAAGCAGCTGGACCTCTCGGGCACCCTGTGGCCGCTGATCATCCCGATGGCGTTCGGGGACGCGTTCTCGATCTTCCTGCTCCGCCAGTTCCTGATGACGATCCCGAACGAGTACCTGGACGCGGCGAGGGTGGACGGCTGCGGCGAACTGCGCACGCTCCTTCGGGTCGTCCTCCCCATGGCGAAGCCGGGCATAGCCGCGGTGGCCCTCTTCCAGTTCTTCTACGCGTGGAACGACTACTTCGGGCCCCAGATCTACGCGTCCGAGAACCCAGGCGCCTGGACGCTGTCCTACGGCCTGGAGTCGTTCAAGGGCGCCCATCACACCGACTGGAACCTGACCATGGCCGCGACCGTGCTGGTCATGGCCCCCGTGATCCTCGTGTTCTTCTTCGCCCAGAAGGCGTTCGTCGAAGGCGTCACGCTCACCGGAGTAAAGGGTTGATGCACGCATGAAACTCACCGTGGTCGGCGGAGGCTCGACCTACACACCCGAACTCGTCGACGGCTTCGCCCGCCTCCGGGACACCCTCCCCATAGAGGAACTGGTCCTGATGGACCCGGCTGAGGACCGCCTGGAGCTGGTCGGCGGACTGGCCCGCCGTATCTTCGCCCGGCAGGCCCACAACGGCACCATCACCACCACCACGGACCTGGACCGGGCCGTGGACGGCGCCGACGCGGTCCTCCTCCAGCTCCGTGTGGGCGGCCAGGCGGCCCGTGAGCAGGACGAGACCTGGCCCCTGGAGTGCGGCTGCGTGGGCCAGGAGACGACGGGCGCGGGCGGCCTGGCGAAGGCCCTGCGCACGGTCCCGATCGTCCTCGACATCGCCGAACGCGTCCGCCGCGCCAACCCCACCGCCTGGATCATCGACTTCACCAACCCGGTCGGCATCGTGACCCGGGCCCTGCTCCAGGAGGGCCACAAGGCGGTCGGCCTGTGCAATGTGGCGATCGGCTTCCAGCGGAAGTTCGCCGCCCTGCTGGGCGTCTCCCCCTCCGACGTCCACCTCGACCATGTGGGCCTCAACCACCTCACCTGGGAGACCGGGGTGCGCCTGGGCGGCCCCGAGGGCGAGAACGTCCTGCCGAAGCTCCTGGCCGACCACGGCGACCGGATCGCCGCGGACCTGCACCTCCCACGCGCACTCCTGGACCGCCTGGGCGTCGTCCCGTCCTACTACCTGCGCTACTACTACGCACACGACGAGGTGGTGCGCGAACTACGGACCAAACCGTCCCGCGCCGCGGAAGTGGCCGAAATGGAAAGAAAGTTGCTCACCCTATACGCGGACCCGTCCCTGGACGCGAAGCCGGAACTCCTCGCCAAGCGGGGCGGCGCCTACTACTCGGAGGCGGCCGTGGATCTGGCGGCGGCGCTGCTGAACGGGGCGGGCAGCCCGTACCAGGTGGCGAACACGTACAACAAGGGCACGCTTCCGTTCCTCCCCGACGACGCGGTGATCGAGGTGCAGGCCGCGGTGGGCAGGAAGGGCCCCGTCCCGCTGCCGGTGCCGAGCCCGGACCCCCTGTACGCGGGTCTGATGGCCCAGGTGACGGCGTACGAGGACCTGGCCCTGGAGGCGGCGCTGCGCGGCGGCCGTGACCGCGTCTTCAAGGCGCTGCTCTCGCACCCCCTCATCGGCCAGTACGAATACGCGGAGAAGCTGACCGACCGACTGATCGCACACAACCGGGAGCACCTCGCGTGGGCATGACCGCACGTGTCCTCGCCATCGACGCGGGCAACAGCAAGACCGACGTGGCGGTGGTGGCCGGCGACGGAACCGTCCTGGCCACCGCCCGCGGCGGGGGGTTCAGGCCACCCGCGGTGGGTGTGGAGACGGCGATGGACACACTCGCCGAGGCCGTTGAGGAAACCTTCGCGGCGGCGGACGTGACATCCGTCGACCATGTCTCCGCGTGCCTGGCCAACGCCGACCTCCCGGTCGAGGAGGAGACCCTGGCGGCCACGCTGCACGCACGCGCGTGGGGCACGGCGGTCGAGGTCCGCAACGACACCTTCGCGATCCTGCGGGCGGGCGTGACCGAACCCCGGGGCGTGGCCGTCGTCTGCGGCGCCGGCATCAACTGCGTGGGCATGCGCCCCGACGGCCGCACCGCCCGCTTCCCCGCGCTGGGCCGTATCTCCGGTGACTGGGGCGGTGGCTGGGGTCTGGCCGAGGAGGCGCTGTGGCACGCCGCACGCGCGGAGGACGGCCGCGGCCCGGCGACGTCCCTCGCGCACGCCCTCCCCGCCCACTTCGGCCTTCCCACCATGTACGCCCTGATCGAGGCCCTGCATCTGGGGCATGTCGAGGAGCTCCGCCGCCATGAGCTGACGCCGGTCCTGTTCGGCACGGCGGCGGACGGTGATCCGGTCGCCCGCGCGATCGTGGACCGGCTGGCCGACGAGGTGGTGACGATGGCGACGGTCGCGCTGAGCCGCCTCGATCTGCTGGAGGAGGAGACGCCGGTGCTGCTCGGCGGTGGTGTGCTGGCGGCCCGCCACCCCCGACTGATCGACGGCATCCGTGACTTGCTCGCGTCCCGGGCGCCCAAGGCGGTCCCGGAGGTGGTCACGGCGAGCCCGGTGCTGGGAGCGGCGCTGCTGGGCCTGGACGCGGTCGCCGCGCCGCCGGACGTGCACACCCGCCTCCGCCGCCACTTCGGGGGCTGATTCCGCCAAGGGCGAGGCTCCGCGGGAGCCTCGCCCACCCCGAACTCGCCCCGAACCCGCCTCGAACTCGGCCTCGAACCTGGAACCGAACCGATTCCCCCGGCGTATTCATGGGCAGGGGGTGGTGCAGGGCGTGTTCCGGCGCTGCGATCCGATCAAGATCGAGTGAAGGCCGGTGCGGATGTCAGTCCCGGCAGCGATACTTGCCGCGACGGATGGCCATGGGGGAGGTCAGCAGTGACACAGACACCGAAGAGCAGCACAGCGCCACCACCACCGGGTCACGACCCGGTGCACGGCACCCCCACCATGCCGTCCGTCCCCCCGCAGGCCTCCCGTCCGACCGCGCCCGCCGCACCCCGCCGCACCGCCTTCGCCGAGGGTTTCGACGAGCTCCGGGCCGCCGCCACCACAGAGCCCGGTCGGCTGCGCATCATCGGCGCCCTTCTCGCCCTGCTCGTCGTCGCGTTCGGGGCCATCGCCGCCTGGCAGATGACCGAGCGCGCGGCCGCCGCCGACGACGTGCTCAACCGCAGCCAGCCCCTCACGTCCGACGCGGCCGACATCTACCGCTCCCTCGCGGACGCCAACACCGCGGCGGCCAGCGGCTATCTCGCCGGCCTGCAGGAGAAGCCCGCCATGCGCGAGGGCTACGAGTCGGACATCCGCACGGCCGCCGAGAAACTCGTCACCGCCGCCGCCAACTCCGAACCGGGCTCCACCTCCGCGGACACGATCGCCGAACTCAGCAGGCTCCTCCCGGAGTACAAGGGCCTGGTCGAGACCGCGCGGGCCAACAACCGCCAGGGCTACCCCGTCGGCGGCGCCTATCTGCGCGCCGCGAACGAGATGATGCAGAAGAAGATGCTGCCGGCGGCCCAGAAGCTCCACGAGACCGAGAACCAGCGTCTGAGCGACGACTACGCCGACGCGAAGTCCTTCCCCTGGGCGGCCGTGGGCCTCGGCGTCCTCGCCCTGGCCGCCCTCGGCTGGGCCCAGCACCGCAACTACCAGCGCACGAACCGGGTCCTGAACCACGGCCTCGTCACCGCCACGGCCGCCTCCACCGTGGTCCTGCTCTGGCTCGCCGTGAGCCACACCGTCGCCCGCGCGGGCCTCAACGACTCCTACGAGCACGGCGTCCGCTCGCTGAACGTGCTGCATGAAGCCCGTATCGCCTCCCTCACCGCCCGCAGCGACGAGAACCTCGCCCTGGTCCGCCGCGGCGCGGACACCAAGGCACTCGCCGACGACAAGGTCGTGGACGCCTACGAGTGGGGCTACGACCAGGAGATCGACGCGCTCGGCAAGGCGCTCACCCGGGCCGAGGGCCTCGCCGACGACACCGCGGGCAAGAAGCCCGTGCAGGACGCGAACAGCTTCATGAAGGTCTGGAAGGACCGCCACACCGCGGCCCGCGACGACAACGACTCGGGCAACTACCAAGCCGCCCGCGACCGCGTCATCGGCGCCGCCAAGGAGCCGACGAGTGTGTGCTTCGACAATGTCGACAAGGCGCTGGCGACGGCGCTGACCCATGAGAAGACCGAGTTCAAGCAGGCCGCGGGCGACGGCCGTGACTCGCTGACCGGCCTCCCGACCGGCGCCGCCGTCCTCGCGGTGCTGGGCGCGGCCGGCGCGGTCCTCGGCATCGGCCGCAGGCTGTCGGAATACCGATGACCGGAGTACAGGTGGAAGGGGGCACGACGATGAACGCAAGCGACACCTCGGTTCGCCTCGGGGGCGCGGTCCGCGCATGGCGACGCCTCCGGGCCGGCCTGCGCGGCTGGGGCGGCGTGGGCGCGATGGCGGTCCTGTGCGCGATGGCCCTGGCCTTCGTTCTCCTGCTCCCCCTGTCCCAGCAGCCCGTCGGCACCGACGGTCATACGGCCCCCGCCGGCCACCGCGTCAGCCAGGGCACCCAGGCCGAGGCCGAGGAGTGCGAGAACCCGCAGGACCAGAGCCTCTCCCCGTCCGATGGCGGCGGTGACACCCCGGTCCTGGACGCCATCAAGGACCGTAAGGACCGCAGGCTGATCGTCGGCGTCGACACCAACAGCTACCGCTGGGGCTATCTCGACCCGAACAACGCCTCCGGGGCGCTGGAGGGCTTCGACATCGACCTGGTGCACCGGATCGCCGAGGACATCCTCGGTGACCGTGACGCGGTGCAGTTCAAGGCGATCCCGACCAGCCGCCGCATCGAGGCGATCCAGAAGGGCGAGGTCGACATGGTGGTGCGCACCATGACGATCAACTGCGACCGCATCGGCCAAGTCGCCTTCTCCGCCCCGTACTTCGTCACCGGCCAGCAGGTCCTCGCCCCCAAGACCTCGAAGATCACCGGGTTCGACAAGAGCCTCGCCGGAAAGAAGGTCTGCTCGGCGGAGGGCTCCACGGCCTACGACAATCTGGAGGCGGGCCTCGCGGACAAGGACCTCCCGGCGTCCACCGACATCTCCACCACCGTCCCCAACCAGCTCGACTGTCTGGTGAAGTTGCAGCTCGGCGACGTCGACGCGGTCGTGACCGACGGCGCCCTCGCCGCCAGCCAGGCCGCGCAGGACCCCACGGTCGAACTGAAGGGCGGCCTGTTCACCGACGAGTACTACGGCGTGGCGATGAAACTGGGCTCGGACGATCTGGTACGCCAGGTCAACCGGACGCTGGAGAACTACATCAAGGACGGCGGCTGGAAGGCGTCGTACGAGGAATGGCTGCGTCCGACCATGGACCAGGGCGACAAGAAGTCGGCGTCGGCGACACCGCCCGCGGCCAAGTACAAGTGACCGACCACTGAGACAGACCAGGACCACAACGCAGCGAGAGGTGATCGATGGGCGTCACGGACCCCGCCGGGCCGGTGATGGACCGGGACGAGGTGGACCGTGCGCTGGCGCGGCTCGGCGCGGAGCACGAGGCGATCGAGACCTCGCTCCTCGCCCTGCAGGACCACGCGGGCCGCAGACTTCTCGAGGGCGCGGAGCTCACCGGTGTCACCAGGGAGCGCTGGACGGCCGCGGAGGCGTCGATCACGCTGCTGTGGGCGTACTTCGACGCGTACACCGACGCGCTGCGCTCGGCCCGCGAGATCCGCTCCCGGCGCCGCTGGTCCAGCCGGGACGACCTGGTGGAGCTGACGGAGCTGCTGCGCGGTGAGTCGGTGACGGTGGCCGGATCGGCGACCGCGACCGCCAACGCCCCTACCCTGCAGGGCGCTTCGAGCAAGCTGAGCGAACAGTTCTCGCTGGTCACCCTGGTGGACCGGATGAACGAGCTGTACGCGACATCGCTGGACATGGTGGTCGCCGCGGACGCGGTGTGGTCGGCGCTGCCCGCGCGGATCGATTTACTCGCCGCGGAACTCCAGCGCACCCGCCGCCTCGCGCACTCCGTCGGCGTACGCCCCGGTGAGCACCCGGCGGGCGACGACCTGGAGCGCATCACACGCACGCTCACCAACCTGCGGGCGGAAGTGATCTCGGACCCGCTCGCGTACTGGCTCCCCACCCAGGGGAGTTCGGCGCCGGGCGGTGGCAGGCCCGACACCACGGTCTACGACCGCGAGGCGCGCGCCCTGGAGGACGTACGCCGGGAGATCGACGCCGTTCTGACGGTCCGCCAGGACGCCGAGCAGCGCCTGGTCAAGCTGCGGGACGTGCTCTCCCGCGCGGACCGTACGCTCGCCGAGGCCCGCACCGCGCGCGGCGAGGTGCTGGCGAAGATCGCCGCGACGGAGGTGCCGGTGGTCAGCGGCCCGCCGACCGTGCTGCAGGAGCAGCTGGCGACGGCCGCCGAGTACCGCAGACACGCCCAGTGGCACCGCCTGTCCCCGCTCCTGGAATCTCTGGAGCAGAAGGCGGACGACGAACTGCTGCGCGCCCGCGAGTCATTGACCGCGGTCACCGCGCCCCTGGCGGTCCGCGCGGAGCTGCGCGGCCGCCTCGACGCGTACAAGGCGAAGGTCGCCCGCCACGGCCTCGCGGAGGACTCGTTCCTCATCGAGCGCTACGACGCGGCCCGCCGCATGCTCTGGAGCGCCCCCTGCGACCTGCGCGTCGCCGAACAGGCGGTCCTGCGCTACCAGCAGGCGGCGGCCGAACTCCTCGGCGGCGGACGGGTACCGGGGCCGCGCGGGCCGGAGGATCGCGGGGGAGCATGAGCATGATGCACAGGGGGGAGTCGTCGTCATGAGTCAGGCACAGCAGCCCTGTCAGCGACCGGACTGCGGCGGGGCGTACGAGGACATGGGCGGCGGCGAGCTGTACTGCGACACCTGCGGTCTCGCCCCGGTCGTCTCGGCGAGCGGCATGGTCGGTTCGCCGCCCACCGGGGTGACGGGCGGGGGCAGGGGCGGGCGCGGTTCGGGCAGTGACAGTTCGCGTTCCACCGGCCGCGGGAGTTCGCGTACGTCGTCGCAGTCGTCGAAGTCCCGGCGCTCGGTGTCGGGACGGCTGTCGCGCGCGCTGTCGGGCCGGTCCACGGGCCGCTCGGTGTCGGTGCGCAGCTCCGGTTCGAACGCCGGCTCCAGTGGGCGCGGGCGGCTCGGCGTCGGTCTGGTGCAGGTCCCGGACGTGCCGCGGCCGGACCCGCGCGAGATGGTCCTGGAGAACCCGGAGGTGCCCGAGCGCAAGCGTTTCTGCTCGCGTTCGGACTGCGGCGCGCCGGTCGGCCGGGCGCGCGGGGAGCGGCCGGGGCGCACGGAGGGCTTCTGCACCAAGTGCGGGCACCCGTATTCCTTCGTGCCGAAGCTGAAGTCCGGGGACGTCGTGCACGGCCAGTACGAGGTCGTGGGCTGTCTGGCGCACGGCGGGCTCGGCTGGATCTATCTCGCCGTGGACCGCGCGGTCTCCGACCGCTGGGTGGTACTCAAGGGCCTCCTCGACACCGGCGACCAGGACGCGATGGCGGCGGCGATCTCCGAGCGGCGCTTCCTCGCGGAGATCGAGCACGCCAACATCGTGCGGATCTACAACTTCGTCGAGCACCTCGACCAGCGCACCGGCTCCCTCGACGGCTACATCGTCATGGAGTACGTCGGCGGCAAGTCCCTGAAGGAGATCGCGAACGCCCGCCGCACGGAGACCGGGCGGCGCGACCCGCTGCCGGTCGAGCAGGCGTGCGCGTACGGCATCGAGGCCCTGGAGGCGCTCGGCCATCTGCACAGCCGCAACCTCCTGTACTGCGACTTCAAGGTCGACAACGCCATCCAGACCGAGGACCAGCTCAAGCTGATCGACATGGGCGCGGTGCGCAGGATGGACGACGAGGAGTCGGCCATCTACGGCACGGTGGGCTACCAGGCGCCGGAGGTCGCGGACGTCGGCCCGTCGGTCGCCTCCGACCTGTACACGGTCGCGCGCACCCTGGCCGTGCTGTCCTTCGACTTCCAGGGCTACACGAACGTCTACGTCGACTCGCTGCCCGACCCCGACAACATCGAGGTCTTCCACCAGTACGAGTCCTTCTACCGCCTCCTGGTCCGCGCCACCGACCCCGACCCGGCCCGCCGCTTCGCCTCCGCGCAGGAGATGACCGAGCAGCTGACGGGCGTGCTGCGCGAGGTCGTGTCCCTGCAGTCGGGGCGGGCCAGGCCGTCGCTGTCGACCCTGTTCGGGCCCGAAGTGCGGG
This sequence comes from Streptomyces lanatus, assembly GCF_014655715.1. Taxonomy (GTDB): domain Bacteria; phylum Actinomycetota; class Actinomycetes; order Streptomycetales; family Streptomycetaceae; genus Streptomyces; species Streptomyces lanatus. The sequence continues at coordinate 623,266 of NZ_BNBM01000002.1, forward strand.
TGACGGACACGGAGTTGTTCCCCAAGCTGAACGGGGAGGTCTCACGGCTGGGGGCACGCGTGGCGCCCGCGCGGAAGCAGCTCACCGCCACCGCCGCACCGGAGGCCGCCCCCGGCATCGTCAGGCCCGCCGACGCCTCCGTCGCCGCCCTGGCCCTGCCGGTCCCCCATGTCGACCCCTCCGACCCCAACGCCGGTTTCCTCGCGGGCCTGATGACCACCGCCGCGGCCGAACTGCTCGGCGCGCTGGCCGCCGCGCCCGCGCCGTCGACCGAGACCCGGCTGAGGCAGGTGCGGGCCTGGCTGGAGAACGGCGACACCACCACGGCGCACGAGACGCTGCTGAAACTGGAGGACGAGCGGCCCGACGACTGGCGGGTCGTCTGGTACCGGGGTGTGGCCGCGCTGGTCACCGGCGACCATGAGGGCGCCGCACTCGCCTTCGACGCGATCTACGACGCCTTCCCCGGCGAGCCCGCGCCCAAGCTGGCCCTCGGCCTGTGCGCGGAGGTGCTGGGCCAGTTGGACAACGCCGCCGAGTACTACCGCCTGGTGTGGTCCACCGACCCCAGCTATGTCAGCGCCGCCTTCGGCCTCGCGCGCGTGCAGCTCGCGACCGGCGACCGCCGCGGCGCCGTGGCTACCCTGGAGTCGGTGCCGGAGAGCTCCATCCACTACACCGCCGCCCGCGTGGCGGCGGTCCGCGCCCGGCTGCGTCAACGCACGGCGGCCGCCTCCGACGTACCGTTCCTGGACGACCTGACCGCCGCCGCGGGGCAGGTGGAAGCACTGGAGGCGTACGGCCTGGACCCGGCGCGCCGGGAACAGTTGTCGGCGGAAGTCCTCGGCTGCGCGCTGGACTGGATACTCTCCGGGGGCCAGGGTTCCGTCCCTCCCGCCGCCGGAGGACGGACGCTGCTCGGCAGCGGCCTGGACGAGCGGGGCCTGCGTTTCGGTCTGGAGCGTTCGTACCGCATGCTGGCCCGGCTCGCACGGGGCGGCGAGGAGAGGATCGACCTGGTGGAACGTGCCAACCGTTACCGCCCCCGGACGTGGGTGTAGTTGATGTCGCAGATGCCCCAGTTGTCCGCCTGCCCGAGCTGCGAATGGCCGCTCGAGTCGGGTGACCGTTTCTGCGGTGCGTGTGGATACGACCTGTCCGCCGTGCCCGTACGGCCGGACGACCACCCCACCATCGCCCTGAACGGCTCGACGCCGCCCCCCGCCCCGGGCACGCCCGGCACGGACTGGCCCGTCGCCCCCGTCCCCGGCGTCCCCGCGCCGGCGCATCTGCCGGCGGACCTCCAGGCCACGGACCCCGGCGGCCGCCCCCTGCCCCCGGGCACACCCCCGCCGCCCCCGCAGTCACCACCACCCGCCGCACCGGTGCCGCCGGCGGCGCACAGCCCCGAGCTGCCGCCGCCGACCCCGACCGAGCCCGGCTTCCCGACCGCCGGCCCCCAGGTGCCGCCGCCCGCCCCGGCCCCCGGCCAGCTCGCGCAGCCCCCCGCCGCTCCCCCGGCCCCGACCGGCTCCCCGGTCTCCCCGGCGTCCGGCGTGCGGTTCGACCGTCCGCAGGAGCCCGAGGAGTACGCCTTGCAGGCCCCCGACCCCCGTGTCGCCACCGATCTGCCGACCCCGCCCGAGGGCACCAAGGTGTGCGTGGCCTGCCGCGCGGGCCGGGTCGACCACGACGGTTACTGCGAGAACTGCGGGCACGCCCAGCCCCGCGAGCGCGACCACATGGAGCAGGACGCGGGCCCCGTCGCCGCCGTCAGCGACCGCGGTCTGCGCCACCACCGCAACGAGGACGCGTTCGCCATCGGCGGCACCACGCTGCCCGACGGCCGCCCCGCGGTGCTCGCGGTGGTCTGCGACGGCGTGTCCTCGGCGACCCGCCCCGACGACGCCTCGATGGCCGCCTCCCGCGCCGCGAACGAGTCGCTGCTGACCGCCCTGCCGCGCGGCGCGCACCCGCAGCAGGCCATGCACGACGCGATCCTCGCCGCCTCGAACGCGGTGAACGCGCTGGCCAGCGAGCCGGCCACGATCCGCGAGCAGGGGCCCCACCAGAACGCCCCGGCCTGCACCTTCGTCGGCGCCGTGGTCACCGCCGGTCTGCTGGTCGTCGGCTGGGTCGGCGACAGCCGCGCCTACTGGGTCCCGGTGGACCGCAGCACTCCCCCGGCCCGGCTCACCGAGGACGACTCCTGGGCCGCGCAGATGGTCGCCGCGGGCCTGATGAACGAGGCGGAGGCGTACGCCGATGAGCGCGCCCACGCCATCACGGGCTGGCTCGGCGCCGACGCCTATGAACTGGAGCCGCACACCGCGTCCTTCAAGCCGGACCGGCCCGGTGTGGTGATCGTGTGCACGGACGGGCTGTGGAACTACGCGGAGGCGGCCGAGGACATGGCCGACGTCGTGCCCCTCGACGCCGCCGCGCGCCCCCTGCACAGCGCCCAGGTACTGGTCGGTCACGCGCTCGACGGCGGGGGCCACGACAACGTAACAGTGGCCGTCCTGCCGTTCCCGGCGCCGCCGATGGGGGCAGGATCGGCCTGAGGCCGACTGCGGGGACGGCCAGGACGGCCTCATCGGACCGGAGGGGACCGGTCCGTCCGCAGCAATGGCCCCACTTTGGGGTTTTAGGGGGATTTGAGAACGTATGGCCAATTTCTCGAAATCAAACGTGCCGCAGTTCTCGGTGGACGTGTACCAGAACGAGTACCTGCCCGAGGGCGGTCGCGACGTCAACGCGATCGTCACGGTGACGTCGACCGGCGGCGGCACGGTCGGCAGCGCGGTCGCCGCGCCGCATCTGTACTCGCCGGGGCAGGGCCCGTCCGCGGCGGTGGCGATCATGGTCGACTGCTCGGGCTCGATGGACTACCCGCCGACCAAGATGCGCAACGCCCGCGACGCCACTGCCGCCGCGATCGACACCCTGCGCGACGGTGTGCACTTCGCGGTGATCGGCGGCACGCATGTGGCCAAGGAGGTGTATCCGGGCGGCGGGCGCCTCGCCGTGGCCGACGCCGCCACCCGCGACCAGGCCAAGCAGGCGCTGCGTCGGCTCAGCGCGGGCGGCGGCACCGCGATCGGCACCTGGCTGCGTCTCGCCGACCGGCTGCTGTCCTCGGACGACGTCGCCATCCGGCACGGCATCCTGCTCACCGACGGCCGCAATGAACACGAGTCGCCGGAGGACCTCAAGGCGGCGCTGGACGCGTGCGCCGGGCGCTTCACCTGTGATGCCCGTGGCGTGGGCACGGACTGGGAAGTGAAAGAAGTCACAGGGATCGCCTCCGCCCTGCTCGGCAGCGCCGACATCGTCGCCGACCCGGCCGCTCTGTCCGCCGACTTCACGCGGATGATGGAGACGGCGATGGGCAAGGAGGTCGCGGACGTAGCGCTGCGACTGTGGACTCCGGTCGGCACGAAGGTCAAGTTCGTCAAGCAAGTCGCGCCCACGGTCGAGGAGTTGAGCGACCGCCGCACCGAGGCCGGCCCGCGCGCCGGTGACTACCCCACGGGTTCCTGGGGCGACGAGTCCCGTGACTACCACGTTTGCGTCGAGGTCCCGGCCGCCGACCTCGGCCAGGAGATGCTCGCCGCCCGGGTCTCCCTGGTCGTTCCGCAACCCGACGGGACCGCCGGGAACTTGGGCGCGCAGGGTCTCGTACGGGCCGTATGGACCGACGACATGGTCGCCTCCACCTCGATCAACCCTCAGGTCGCCCACTACACCGGTCAGGCAGAACTGGCACAAGCCATCCAACAAGGTTTGGATCTGCGCAAAGCGGGCGATATGGACGGAGCAACGGCCAAACTGGGCCGCGCTGTTCAGCTCGCAAGCGCTTCCGGAAATGCGGATACCGCGAAACTCCTTGCGAAGGTGGTGGACGTGGTCGACGCCGCGACGGGTACTGTGCGACTGAAGGCGAAGGTCGCGGAGGCCGACGAGATGACTCTCGAGACACGGTCTACAAAGACTGTTCGTGTAAAGAAGTGACTCAGAACTGACGCAGCAGGACCCTGAAAAGAACGAGCCTGACCCCTTGGGGTTGGAGAAATCCGGTCGGAAGCGGCCGGACAGGAGAGGGGGAAGCGCCGACATGCCGACCTGCCCGAACGGACACCAGTCGGGTTCCGACGACTGGTGCGAGGTCTGCGGTCACCGCATGGCCGGTGCCGTACCCCCGCCCCCTCCGCCGCCGCCCCCGCCGGGCGGTGGCTACGGCTTCCCGCCACCCGGCGGTCCCGGTGGTCCCGGCCCTGGCCCTGGCCCCGGCCCGTCCGGTGGCCCGAACATGGGGCAGCCGGGCGGCCCGCCGCCCATGTCCGGTGGACTGGAGCCCGAGCTGTGCCCGCAGTGCCGTACGCCGCGTGAGGGCGGTGCGCCGTTCTGCGAGGAGTGCCGGTGGAACTTCCTGACCAACACCGCGACGTCGTACACCCCCGCCGCCCCGCGCCCACCGGCGCCCGGCGGCCCGGGCCTGCCGTCCCACTTCCAGCAGCAGTCGGGTCCCCCGCCGTCGTTCGGCGGCGGCGGTGACTCCTACGACTACCAGGGCTCGCGCCCGTCCCAGGTGAACCGCCCGGCGGAACCGATCCCGCAGTTCGGAGGGGATCCGCAGGGGCCGGGGGGTCCGGGTGGGCATGGTGGTCCCGGTGGCCCCGGTGGTCATGGCGCTCCGGGCGGTCCCGGTGGTCCTGGCCCTGGTCCCGGTGGCCCCGGTCCTGGCATGGGTGGCCCCGGCCCCGGTCCCGGTCAGGGCTTCGGCCCTGGCCCCGGTGGTCCGGGCGGCCCTGGCGGCTTCGGCGGGGGTCCCGGCGGTCCGGGCACCCACCCCGGCGCACCCGGCGGCGGCCCTGGAGCCCCCGGTGGTCCTGGCGGCCCCGGTGGTCCCGGCGGCCCTGGCGGCCCCGGTGGTCCCGGCATGAACGGCCCCTCCGGCTTCGGCGGCGACCCCTCGCGGCCGGTTCCGCCGCCGCCCGGCCCGACCCCGCCCGGCGTTCCGGGTGGCCCGGGTGGTCCCGGCATGCCCGGTGGCCCCGGCGCGACCGGCGGTGCTCCGCAGGCGTTCCACCCGGCCGGCCCCGGCCCGGTCGCCCCGCCGGCCCCGCCCGGGTTCGGTCAGGATCCGAACCGTCCGCAGCAGGGCGGCCCGTCCTTCGGCGGCGGTGACGACGACTGGATGATCTCCCCGCCGACGTCCGGCCCCGGCGGCCCGGGTGCCCCCGGCGCTCCCCCGCAGGGCGGCTACGGCTACCCGCAGCCCGGCGGGACCCAGGCCCCGCCGCCGCCCGGCCAGGGCTACCCGCAGCAGCCGACGACCTGGCTGGCGACCATCGGTCCGGACCGCGACTACTTCATGGCGATGATGCAGCGCTCCGGCCCCGAGGCCGCGGGCCTGAACCTGCCCGCGTACTCGCCCGAGCAGCAGCGCACGCTCACCGGCAACCAGGTCACCATCGGCCGCCGCCGCCACTCCACCGGCGAGTCCCCCGACATCGACCTGTCGGTGCCGCCGGAGGACCCGGGCGTCTCGCACCAGCACGCGGTCCTGGTCCAGCAGCCGGACGGCACCTGGGCGGTCGTCGACCAGAACTCGACGAACGGCACCACGGTGAACGGCTCCGAGGAGCCCATCCAGCCCTTCGTGCCGGTACCGCTGCAGGACGGCGACCGGGTGCACGTGGGGGCGTGGACGACGATCACGATCCGGCGCGGCTAGATCCCGAGCGACCCGTGAGGGGTCGGTCGTACGGCGATGAAGATCCGTACGACCGGCCCCTTCCGGCGTTTCAGCCGGGCAGCGGCCAGGCGTACGGCCCCTCGGGCTCGTCCAGCCACGCCCATTCGTGCTCGCCGCGGACCGTGATGCCGTACCGCTCCCGCTGGGGCTGCCCCTCGCGCTCCCAGAGTGTGTACGCCTCCTGGGGATCGAGGGTGCCGCGGGTCAGGGCGAGCAGGAAGCGGAACAGTTCGTGTTCCCGGGCCCGGCGCGGCAGACCGCCCATGCGCGGCGGCTCCGGCTCGCGGCGGCTGCCTCCGCGCAGGGGCACGAAGTAGGCGGGGGTGTGCAGGAACCGCCCCTCGGCGTGCTCGGCGTCCCGTACGGCGAGGGCGACCAGGCCGGTCGCGAGCGGGGTCAGGATCCGGCCGCCGGGGCGGCACTGGGCGAGCCAGGCGCGCGGGATCGACGGCAGGGTGCAGGTGGCGATGACGCGGTCGAAGGGGGCGCGCTCGGGTACGCCGCGCGCTCCGTCGCCGGTGACGACGGCGGGGTGGTACCCGGCGGCCGCCAGATGCCGTCGCGCCGACTCGGTGATCTCCGGCTCCAGGTCGATGGTGGTGACGAGGTCGTCGTCGCCGAGCCGGTGGGCGAGCAGGGCGGCGTTGTAGCCGGTGCCCGCGCCGATCTCCAGGACCCGGTCGCCGTCCCGTACCTCCAGCGCCACCAGCATCATCGCCATCAGGGACGGCTGGCTGCTGGAGGAGAGCAGTTCGCCGTCGCGCAGCCGGGTGGCCAGCGGGGCGTCGGCGTAGGCGCCGCGCACCCAGCGCTCGCGGGCGCCCGGATCGGGGTCCTGACCCCAGCGGCGCTCGTAGCCGCCGGTGACGCCGACGTAGTAGTACGGCACGAACAGGTGCCGCGGCACGGCCGCGAAGGACTCCCGCCATCCCGGGTCGCCGGCCCACGCCCCGCTCAGGTCGATCGCACGCACCAGCGCGGCCCGCGCCGAGGCGGCGAGGTCCTCCAGATCCCGGTCGAGGGCGTGCGCGCTCATACGTCCACTGTCCTGCGGGAGCCGGTACGAGGCGAGCGCCCCGCCGGACAGCCGCTGCCGGATGGCTGGTCCTAAGCCTTGAGTCCTCGGTCTCCGCGTCTGAGACCATGGAGAGCGTGAATGAGATTCGGCGCGGCACGCTTCAGGAGCAGACCTTCTACGAGCAGGTCGGCGGGGAGGAGACCTTCCGTCGGCTCGTTCACCGTTTCTACGAGGGTGTCGCCGACGACCCGCTGCTGAAGCCCATGTACCCCGAGGAGGACCTGGGCCCGGCCGAGGAGCGCCTGACTCTCTTCCTCATCCAGTACTGGGGCGGCCCGACCACATACAGCGAGAACCGCGGCCACCCCCGTCTGCGCATGCGCCACGCCCCCTTCACCGTCGACCGCGCGGCGCACGACGCCTGGCTGAAGCACATGCGGGTCGCCGTCGACGAGCTCGGCCTCTCCGAGGAGCACGAGCGGACGCTGTGGAGCTATCTGACATACGCGGCGGCATCGATGGTGAACACGGCGGGCTGATCCCCTGGCAGAGCTGGCGGCGGCCCGTATCGGCCACCCCACAGCAGTCCTCCGTCAGGGCGCAGAACGTCGTTTCAGCGGACGCTGACGTCCAGCGCCCCGAGCCCCGCACGCCGTACCGCGATCGACCCGTACGGCGTGCGCAGCCGTAGCCACGCGCCGGACGAGAGCAGCGCCAACTCGTCGGTGGCGCGCAGGAATCCGAGGGACTGGGCCGCGTGCACGGCCCGTACCGGAAGGTGTGTGTCCCCGACCGTCCGGGACCAGATCTCCCGCCCGATGCGGTCGAGTTCGGCGCGGGTACGCCGTTCCTCCGGCAACTCCCCGGTACGGGACCGGAATTCGGCGATCCCAGCCCCGATCATCGCCCGCAGGGCGTCGGGCGCGGGCAGCCCCGGCACGGGCCGCCAGCCGCCGCGCGGCGGGAGCACCCCGGCCCACGGCGGCCCGGTCACGGCTTCCGGTACGACGGCGGTGGCCGCCGACTCGTCCACGGACTCCAGGAGCTCACCTGCGGAGACGGTCACGTCCAGCGTGACGTCGAGCCCGTTCTCGTACGGCTTCGCCAGCCGTACGGCACGGATCGCCAGCACCTCGAAGGACGGCGGGCGGCCGAAGACGGCGAGTGCGGTGCCGGCCGCCTGGAGGCGGACCGCGGCGCCCCGGTCGTAGTGGAGCAGCCGGGAGAGGAAGGCCGCGAGATCCGCCGCCTCCCCCTCGTCGGCGAGGTGGAGGACCGTCATGCGGCGACGGCCTCCTCCTGTTCGGCCGCGTCGTCCATGTACTCGCGGAGGAACTCCTTCTCCTCCGCGGTGATCCGGCGCGGCCGCTCCGCCTCGAAGTCGAAGGGGACGACCACGGTCGAGGCCCGGACGTAGACGACGTCGTCGTCCTTCACCTCACAGGTGATGGTGAAGGACGCCGCCCTGATCTCGGTGATCCACAGCTCTATGTCGACCGGGTGGTGCCGGTGGACGAGCTGCCGCTTGTAGTCGATCTCGTGGCGCGCCACCACCGACCCCTGCCGGAAGTCCTTCTCCGGACGGAACAGGAAGTCGATACGGGCTTCCTCCAGGTAGCGGACGAAGACCGCGTTGTTGACATGCCCGTACGCGTCCATGTCGGACCAGCGCAGGGGGCAGCGGTAGATATGGCGCAAGATCGATCAGCCCCGGGTCAGCTTCTTGTAGGTGGCACGGTGCGGACGGGCGGCGTCCGGGCCGAGCCGCTCGATCTTGTTCTTCTCGTACGACTCGAAGTTGCCCTCGAACCAGAACCACTTGGACTCACCCTCGTAGGCGAGGATGTGCGTGGCCACTCGGTCCAGGAACCACCGGTCGTGGGAGACGACCACGGCCGCACCGGGGAACTCCAGGAGCGCGTTCTCCAGGCTCGACAGGGTCTCGACGTCCAGGTCGTTCGTCGGCTCGTCGAGGAGCAGGAGGTTGCCGCCCTGCTTGAGGGTGAGCGCGAGGTTGAGGCGGTTGCGCTCACCACCGGAGAGGACACCGGCCGGCTTCTGCTGGTCGGGGCCCTTGAAGCCGAAGGCGGACACATACGCCCGGCTCGGCATCTCGACCTGACCGACATTGATGTAGTCGAGTTCGTCGGAGACGACCGCCCACAGGGTCTTCTTCGGGTCGATGTTGGCGCGGCTCTGGTCGACGTACGAGATCTTGACGGTCTCGCCGACCTTGATGTCGCCGGAGTCCGGGGTCTCAAGGCCCTGGATCATCTTGAAGAGGGTGGTCTTGCCGGCGCCGTTGGGGCCGATGACACCGACGATGCCGTTACGCGGCAGCGTGAAGCTCAGATCATCGATCAGGACCTTGTCGCCGAAGCCCTTGGTGAGGTTGGAGACCTCGACGACGATGCTGCCGAGCCGGGGGCCCGGCGGGATCTGGATCTCCTCGAAGTCCAGCTTCCGCATCTTGTCGGCCTCGGCGGCCATCTCCTCGTAACGGGCCAGGCGCGCCTTGGACTTGGCCTGACGCCCCTTGGCGTTGGAGCGCACCCACTCAAGCTCTTCCTTGAGCCGCTTCGCCCGCTTGGCGTCCTTCTGGCCCTCGACCTTGAGACGGGTCTGCTTGGTCTCCAGGTACTTGGAGTAGTTGCCCTCGTAGCCGTGCAGGCGGCCGCGGTCGACCTCGCAGATCCAGCCGGCCACGTTGTCCAGGAAGTACCGGTCGTGGGTCACGGCCACGATGGTGCCCTCGTACTTGGCGAGGTGCTGCTCCAGCCAGTTCACCGACTCGGCGTCGAGGTGGTTGGTGGGCTCGTCGAGGAGCAGCAGGTCGGGGGCCTCCAGCAGCAGCTTGCACAGCGCGACGCGGCGCTTCTCACCACCGGAGAGGTTGACCACGGGCCAGTCGCCGGGCGGGCACCCGAGCGCGTCCATGGCCTGCTCGAGCTGGGCGTCGAGGTCCCAGGCGTTGGAGTGGTCGAGGTCCTCCTGGAGCTTGCCCATCTCCTCGAGCAGCGCGTCGGAGTAGTCGGTGGCCATCAGCTCGGCGATCTCGTTGAACCGGTCGAGCTTGCCCTTGACCTCGGCGACGCCCTCCTGGACGTTCTCCAGGACCGTCTTGTCCTCGTCGAGCTTGGGCTCCTGCATCAGGATGCCGACGGTGTACCCGGGCGACAGGAAGGCATCGCCGTTCGACGGCTGCTCCAGCCCTGCCATGATCTTCAGGATGGTCGACTTACCGGCTCCGTTCGGGCCGACCACACCGATCTTCGCGCCGGGCAGGAAGTTCAGCGAGACGTCGTCAAGGATGACCTTGTCGCCGATTGCCTTGCGCGTCTTGCGCATGGTGTAGATGTACTCAGCCAAGAGAAACCGTCCGGCAGCTTGAAATCAGGCAGTGGGCAGATACACCCCATCTTGCCCGACGTCCAGCCCGCGACGGAAACCCATATCCCCAGACGCTTCTGACCTGCGGTTTTACCTGCGGTCGCACAGGGGTGGGTCTTCGAGCCTCACACAAGAGTGGATCAATTTCCGGCGCGTCGTACAGACATGTCCTAATTTTTCACATTAGCCTCTCGTAACTGTACGAAGTCGATCTCTCACGGATCGCACTCACCTCACTCCATCGGAGATGACATGCACAAGCTCCACAAGGCTGCGGTAGTAGTCGTCGCCCTTGGCAGCGTCGGTCTCATGAGCGCCGGCACCGCCACCGCCCAGGGCCTCGACGGGCACGGCGGCAAGGGCGGGGACAAGGTCAGCGTGCTGCAGAGCTCGAACTGCAAGTCGCACGACCTGAACGTCGATGTCCTCGGCCAGGTCGGCATCCTCAACGGCGCCCTCGGCAACGCGCTCAACGGCGAGGGCAACACGGGCGCGCAGGACACCCACATCGGCTCGACGATGGGCTGCGACAACAGCGCCTTCTGAGCCGCACCTTGGCACGGGGCCTCTGGCCATGTCCCACGCCGTGACTGACGGCGTGGGACGGGTGCGGACCGGTGCCCAGGCGAAACCCACCGGTGGAGTACGGGCCGCAGCACGCGGTTCTTGGGTTGTTCCGCCGATGACAACGCACCGGAGCCTGACCAGCCGCGCCGACCGGGCTACAGGCCGATACCGACCCCCAGAGGTTTCCGGAACCGGTCAGGGGCCGACCCGCGAGAGTGGGGTCGGCCCCTGACCGGTGTCTTGCCGGGGCTCGGGCCTGGCGGCGTGGCGCGGGGCGTCGGGCGAGGTCCTCGACGGGGCCGGCCGGCCGGGGCGCCGGGGTCAGTCCTGGCTCGCCGCTTCCTTCTTCCGTACGTAGAGCAGGGCCGCGCCGCCGATCACGACCAGGCCGATGGCCGTGCCCGCGATCAGGGGGGTCACGCTGGAGCCGCCGGTCGCCGCGAGGTTGGTGTCGTCGGACGCCGAACCGACCGTGGCGGGGCTCGGCTCACTGACGGTCTGGGTCACGGTGCCCGCCGCCTCGGCCTCGCCCACCTGCGTCATGCAGTCCAGCACACCGGCGAACCGCTTCTCGAAGCCATCCGGCCCCTCGATGGTGAAGTCGTAGGCCTGGTCCTCCTGGAGCGGGACCGTCACCGTGCGCGAGGCGCCCGCCGGGATGCTGTACTCGATGCCGAGCAGCTCGAAGGTGAAGGGCGCGTCGCCCTTGTTGGCCGCGGTGATGTCGACACCGCCCTTGTCGCAGTTCTCCACCGCGGACAGCGCCGGTATCGCACCGGTCTCCGCCCAGCTCGCGCTCGCCGTCGCCGAGACGGTCGACTCGCTGGAGCCGGCCAGGATCTGCGTCTGGCTGCGGCTCTCGGCGGCGAAGGCCCGCCCCACCGGCACGGTGGTGGAGGCCTGCACGGTCAGTTCGGCCTGGCCGTCCGTCGCGTCCTCGGGCACCTCGAAGAAGACCTGGCCGCCGTCCGCCGCGGTCGTGACGGCCTTGCCGTCCTTGTCCACGATCCGCACCCCGCTGGTGGCGGCGTCCGCGGGCGGGGTCAGTGTCACGGTGTCCGCGTTGGTGTGGACCGTCACCGGTCCGAGCCGCTCACCGGCGTGTCCGGAGACCGCGGGCGGGTCCAGCTTCAGCGACGCCTCGGGCTCGGCCACGTCCTGGGCGCTCTTCTCCAGGTAGTCCGCGAGCTTCTCGGCCTGCGGGTCGGCGGCGTCGACCTTGACGCCGTCCGAGTAGCGCCAGATGGCCACCTGGGTGCCGGCCGCCGCGTCCTGCTCGGTGAGGCCGCCCTTGAAGCCCGCCTTCCCGGCCAGCGCCGCGAGGTCGTTCACCTGCGGGTAGGAGTTCTGCAGGATCCAGCGGATCCGGCCGGCGTTCTTGTTGGCGCCGAGCGAGGTGCCGCTCCAGGGCGTCTCGTGGTACTTGGCGTCGCGCTGCGTGGGGTTGTGGATGTCGACGCAGTACGTCTGCAGCATGCCGCCGCCGTCGACGGACATCTCGAACAGGCCGGCCGAGAGCTCCTGGTCGCCTGAGTCGGCGTGGACGACCGCGGCGCCGTACGTCTTGAGGCCACCTATCGTGGCGGTCGCGCCGCCCTGACTCGGCACTGCCGCGTCGGCCGCGGGCGCGGCCACCGCGGTGCCGGCCAGCACCGTGGCGGTGACGAGCCCGGACGCCAGGGTCGCGGCGGCGAGGCGGGCCGCCCCTCGTCCGCGCGCCGACAGCGCTGAGAACGCAGCAAACACAGAATTCCCCTTCGAGCAGGACCCGTTGACGTGGGGGTACGGTCCCACCAGCAGAATCTTCGAGGTCCGAAGGGCCCCGAGAGCCCCGAGAGTCCCGAGAGCTATGTCCGGCATCCTAGGGACGCGGCGCACCACGCTTCCCTGGGATCCCGTTCGAGGGGCCGATCCGACTCGGAATCGTTATCGCCAAGATCCCTTGCGAGCAGGGCTTATCGACAAATCCACCGGGGTCGTTCGGTGCGCATTCGTCGATAAGCCGCAGTTCGGTCAGGGTCGGGCGGTGACTGACGTCACGTCACCGCCATTGGTTCCTGGGCCTGTTGGGCGGGGGCGTCGCCGACGTCGACGGTGTCGGCCGGTGGTGTCTCCCAGTCGGGTTCGGGTCGCGGGGGTGAGGTGGCGGTCCCCGGTGCGCCGATGTTCCCCGTTGTGCCCGCTTCCGGCCTGGTCGCGCGGCGGAACGCCGAAGTGCCGCGCGCGAGATCGTGGCCGATGGCCAGCGCGTCGATGTCGGCGGAGGTCCAGCTCTGCCCCTCCCGTACGTCCGAGCGCACCTTGAGCCTGCCCTGCACCACGACCGGATCGCCGACGTTCAGCGACGCGGCGGCGTTCGTCGCGAGCTGGCGATTGGCCCACACCGTGAAGAAGTTGGTGTGGCCGTCGGTCCACTCGTTCTTCCCGCGGTCCAGATAGCGCGAGGTCACCGCCAGCCGGAAACGGGCGGACGGCCCCGTCGTCAGCTCCCGGTACACCGGCTGTGTCGCCACATTGCCCACCGCGCAGATGATCGTCTCGTTCATCTCTAACCCCTCCCTCGCCGCCCGGCCTGTCCCGGCGGGCGGATACGCGTACGGGCCCGTCCCGTACGGCTGCGTCCGGCTGACGACGGCGCACCACGTCCGTATGTCCTGGTGCGCCGCCGTCACAGCGGCCGACCGCGTGCGTCTCGTCCATCACGTCGGTTTGTTAGTCCGTCCGTCACGTCCGTCGCGATCGCCGCGAAGCCAGACTGCCTCCATCGAGCCGAGCCCGCTGAGCCCTGTGGACGACCGCCCGCCTGTGGATATCTCCGTCACTCGTCCGGGCGTCGACCTCGCTCACCCCCGCTGATCTCCGCTCATCTCCGAGTGGCCCCCACCCCCATCACCCGCCCGTACTGCTCCCGAACCTCCCGGTAGCGCAGCAGCTCCGCCGCGACCGGATCCAGTACCCGGGCCCGCCCGCAGCCGGCCGCCGCCTCCCGCAGTCGCCGTTCCGCGTCCAGGCCGTACCGCCGGGCCGGCCCCCGTGCCGCCATCCGGCAGCTCCACTCGACGAGCGGGCCGCCCGCGATTCCGGCCACCATCAGCAGCACCGGCACGCCCAGGTTGGGCTCCATGACCCCGACGATCTGCGCCACCAGCCACAGCCCGCCCACGATCTGAAGGATCGTCATGGCGGCCTGCACCAGTACGGCCGCCGGCCACCAGCCCGGCCGTGGCGGGCGCCCCGGCGGAAGTCCGGCCCGCGCGGCCATCTCGTCCAGCGCCTCGGGCAGCCCCTGGGCTCCCCGTACGGCCGCCTCGCGCACCGCCTGCGCCCACGGCGACGGCAGCCCGGCCGACGCACGATCCGCGACCGTGCGCACCGCCTGCTCGACGCGCTGGCGCGCGGTGGCCTCCTCGTCGGTCTGGGCCCGCAGGGACAGCCGTCCCGTCGGTGGTTCGCTGCGATCCTGGTACCAGCGATACAGCCGCAGCCACGGCGTCCCGCACGCGCGTCCGGCGTTGCGCAGCCAGGCCCGCTCGGCGGCCTCGCCCGCGGCGGTGGCGCCGATGGCGTCCGCGAGCCGGGCGGAGAACTCGTCCCGCGCCTCCTCGCTTAGCCCGGTCCGCTTACGGGCCGCGTACACGGGCCGCAGCCCCATCCCGGCGGCGTCCACATCGGCCGAGATCCGGCGCGCCGCGGCCCCGCGTTCGGCCACGAACTCCCCGAGCGCCTCCCGCAGATCACCGACCCCGTCCCCGGTGAGCGCGGACAGCGCGAGCACGACCGCGCCCGGTTCACCGTGCTCGCCCAGGGCGATGCCGTCCTCGTCGAGCAGCCGCCGAAGGTCGTCGAGGACCTGGTCGGTGGCCTCCCCGGGCAGCCGGTCGGTCTGGTTGAGGACGACGAACATGATCTCGGCGTGGCCCGCCATGGGCCGCAGATAGCGCTCGTGCAGAACGGCGTCGGCGTACTTCTCGGGGTCGACGACCCAGATGACCGCGTCGACGAGCGCCAGTACGCGGTCGACCTGTTCACGATGCTGTACGGCCGCCGAGTCGTGGTCGGGCAGATCGACCAGGACGAGCCCGCGCAGCTGCCCGTCGGCGACCGAGTTCTGCGCGGGGCGGCGCCGCAGCCGGGGCGGGATGCCGAGCCGGTCGATGAGGCCGGCCGCGCCGTCGCTCCAACTGCACGCGAGGGGCGAGGCCGTGGTGGGCCGTCGTACGCCCGTCTCCGAGATGGTCACGCCGGCGAGCGCGTTGAACAGCTGCGACTTGCCGCTGCCCGTGGCGCCGGCGATGGCGACGACCGTGTGCTGCCCGGAGAGCCTGCGCCGCGCCGCCGCCTCGTCGAGCACCCGGCCCGCCTCGCCGAGCGTCTTGTTGTCGAGCCGGGTGCGCGAGAGGCCGACGAGTTCACGCAGCGCGTCGAGCCGCGACCGCAGCGCCCCGTCGTAGGCGAGCGGCGTCACGACCTGCGCACCGGTGGAGGCGCGGGGCTCGACGGCGGCGGGCGGCTCCAGGGGGGCGCCTTCGTTCACCCGCCGCGCGATCAGGCCGTCGTCCCAGGGGGTGGTGGGTTCGGCGTCGGAGGGGGCGGTGGGATCCGGGCGGGGGGACGGGGACGCCTTGCGAGGTGGGGCTTCCTTGCGAGGTGTGGTTTCCATACGAGGCGGGGGTTCCCTGCGGGGAGAGGCCTCCGTGCGGCGGGGTGCGCCGTCGCTCTCCTTGGGGACGCTGGGGACGCTGCCCCGCGCGGGCGTGTCGTGGTCATGGCGATGGTCGTGGTCGGCCTTGCGGCCGCCGGGGTCGGGGACGCTCGCGCGCGGGACCCCGTCGGTGTCGCCCGGACGGCTGTCGGCCGAGTCGGGGGCGGAGCCATGCGCGGGCGTGTCGTGGTCGGCCTCCACGCGTGCGTGGCCGTCGGTCACGCGACCCTCCCACTTGGCCAGCTTTCGCCAGAGCTTGCGCTTCTCCGGCTCGTCGTCGGCCACGAAGTCCTCGCTCTCGCCGCGCTGCTCGCCGGTGGTGCGAGCGTCGTCCGAGGGAAAGCCGTTGGCGGAGGTGCGCTCCGCAGGGATGTCGTTCACGCGGTCGTCGTCCTTGGTGGCGCGGTCCTCCTGCTGCTGATCGGCGTGTTCGGTGTGGTCCTGGTCAGTGACGGCGGTCACCGGTCACCTCTCCTTCTGCAGTACGGACAGCGCGGCGATGAGTTCGGCCTGGGGATCCGGGTGGACCTCCAGGGCATCGAGCGGGGCGAGCCGTCGCTCGCGTTCGTTGTGCATGACCCGGTCGAGGTGCTCGTTGAGCAGCCGCCCCGCGCGGTCGCGCAGTCGCAGCGCCCCGTGCGCCCCGATCCGCTCGGCGAGCCCCTCCCCCGCGTTCCGCGCCCGGCGGGCGCCCAGCAGGGCGGTGGCGACGAGGGCGGTGACGACCTCGGGGTCCGGGGCGACGCTGCGGTCGAGGTAGCTCACCTCGTCCTCGGCGTACTCCTCCAGCTCGCGCCGCCAGCGCCGTACGGCCACGCCGATGCGGTGCTCGACGCCGGCGGGCTTCGGTTCACGGACCGTCAGCTCGGGCGCGGCCGAGGCGGGTTCGCGCCGCCAGACGTCGTCGACGCGCTCATCGGCGGCGGTGACGGCGCACAGCAGGAGCGTGCTCAGGCTCTCCACCAGCGAATCGAGGAGCTCACCGGCGGAGCAGTCGAGCGGGAAGGCACGCCAGCGCTTGAGGGCGTCACCGGCGAGTACGGCGCCGGCCTGGAGGCGGCCACGCACGCGTGCGTACTCGCTGTCGTAGGCGCCGTCCACGGCGGAGGTGAGCCGTAGCGCGGCCGCGTACTGGGCGGCGGAGGCGGCGGCGAGCTCGGGCAGGCGGGCCTTGAGGGAGTCGAGGAGGCCGTAGGCGGTACGGGCCATGGAGTGGTCGCGGGCCGCCGGGTCCTGGGCCTGATGGGTGAGCCAGCTGCGCAGCGAGGCCACGGCGGTGGCCGGCAGCAGTCCGCCGCCCCAGGCGGACTCGGGCAGCTCGGGCACGGTGAAACGGGGTACCTCACCGAGGCCGGCCTTGGTGAGGAGCGCCCCGTACTGCCTCGATACGTCGGAGACGACCTGATGGGGAACCCGGTCCAGGACGGTCACGAGGGTGGCGTCGTACTCCTTGGCGGTGCGCAGCAGATGCCAGGGGACGGCGTCGGCGTAACGGGCCGCCGTGGTGACCATGATCCAGATGTCGGCCGCGCAGATCAGCTGGGCCGCGAGGGCACGGTTGTCCTCGACGAGGGAGTCGATGTCGGGCGCGTCGAGGAGGGCGAGCCCGGCCGGCAGGGTGTCGGCGGTCTCGATCCGCAGCACGCGCGAGGCGTCCTCACCGGGCAGCATCAGCTCCTCGCCCGGGTCGTGTTCGGGTACCCACACGCGCGTGAGGTCGGGCAGGACGCGCATCCCGCTGAACCAGTGATGGTCCTCCGGGTGGCAGACCAGCACCGGGTTGCGCGTGGTCGGCCGCAGTACGCCCGCCTCCGTCACGCGCCGGCCCACCAGAGAGTTGACGAGCGTCGACTTGCCGGCGCCGGTGGATCCTCCCACCACGGCCAGCAGTGGCGCTTCGGGCTCTTTGAGGCGGGGCACCAAATAGTCGTCGAGCTGCGCGAGGAGTTCATCGCGGTTGGCACGCGCGCGTGGCGCCCCCGCCAGGGGCAGCGGGAAGCGTGCGGCCGCGACACGGTCGCGCAGGGCGGAAAGTGCGTCGAGCAACTGAGGCCGTACGTCCAAGGTCACCACATGCGAAGAATGCCCAATTTTAGGGGAATTCTGAAGCATATGAGCATGTCTGCGCGCCGATAGGACACAAGGGACGGAAGGGGCGACTGGGACACAGGCACAGTCCAGGCATAACGAGTGCACAACACCCGGGTCGCGAGAGGCCAAAAGCGGTGCACGATTCGTACCTGCCTGCGATTATCAGGACCGCTTCACCGAACCTCCACATCGAGGCACGGAGGCGAAGCAACAGGGACACGGATGCGGGAGCCCTATCCTTGTCCCCGGCAACGTCACGGATCCGCCCACACCCGGACCCCACGACAGAGGCCAACACGACCGGCCCCCGTAGCTCAGTGGATAGAGCAGGCGCCTTCTAAGCGCTTGGCCGCAGGTTCGAGTCCTGCCGGGGGCGCCCAGTCTCCGCCCTCCTTCGGGAGGGCGTTTTTGCTGTTCGGGCGGGTTTCACGGAACGCGACAAAGCCTAGGCACTCCCCTGCCGAACGTGGGAGGACTCCGAAGCCGTCCGACTTCACCGGGTTTCTGCGGGTCGCCATGTCGAGTACGGGTCGAAGTCTTTCGCCAGAGGATGGATCAGTCGGCGTCGGAGAGCTCAGGTAGATCCCCCGGCGGCTTCGAGCCGCCTCTCAGGTCCGGCAACTGCTCATCGACCCACCACCGACCGCAACGGACTGCCCCTTTCCTTGGGGATCTCCGCCTCCAACGCACATGACAGCCTCGGGCTGCAGCCGCTCGTGCGCGGCATCCCTCCTATCCGCTCCCGCCGCGGACCTCGCCGCCGCCCGGCCAAGCTGCATGCCGACAAGAGCTACGACCACGACCACCTGCGGAGATGGCTGCGCGGACGCGGTCTCTGTCACCGCATCGGCCGCAAAGGGATCGACTCCTCACAGCACCCGGGCCGACACAGCTGGGTGGTCGAGCGCACAGTGTCCTGGCTGGCCGGCTGCCGACGACTTCACCACCGCTACGAACGAAAGCCCGAGCACTTCCTCGCCTTCGTCGGTATCGCTGCCGTTCTCATCGGCCACTGACGGCTACGACCTGGGACGCGGACCGGTGACCAACCCGGCGGCCGGTGATCAGTTGTGGCGGAACTGCACCGCCGTCCGCTGACGTATTCAGTTCTCTTCGTCCCCGACCAAGCCGATGGCAAAGGGGAACGACTCCAGGAACTCCCGCCGCGCAGGATCTTCCTCCGCCTCGGCCAAGCCTGCGAGTGCTTGCAGGAGCCGTTCGCGCTGGTCTGAGGGCAGTTGCAGCAGTACCCCGCCCACGCTCTCCATCGTCTTCACAGCGGAGTCGGGATCCACCTCCTCGTCCCCACAGCTCTCCAGCCACCGAACGACGTCAACGAGCAGGCCGGTAAGTGCCGGCACGAGCGGATCCAAGTCAGTCATCCGTGCAAGCTAGCCGACCCCTACGACATCACGTCCTGGGTCGGTGAGTGCCCAACTGTGTGACAACGCCTATGGAGTTCCATGAGGCCGGTGAAGCGCGCCTCTCGGGACCGGTGCCCCTGCTCGTACTCCTGCTTGAGCATGAGTGGGGTTCTGCCGTGGCTTGGGCTGTGCGGACGTTTTGAAGATCGGCGCTGTGTTCGGTCCTGTGAGGCCGCGGATTCACGGGCTTCATGGGCGGTATTGGCCCGGAACTCCCTGTCTGCACCTGTTTGGGCTGGTCAGCTTGTCGTCTCCTTGATCACTCATAGCAGTGGATTGGCTGACATCCCGCATATCCGGGCGCCACGGTGCGCGGTTGTCCCAGGTGCTCATCAGAAGATCACCAGAGGGGGACCGTCTTGGTCATGCAATACGTCACGCGCCTCACCACGGCTCTGGCCGCCGCAGGAGCGCTCGTGCTCACCACCCCGGCGGGCGCGCACGCCACCGCGATCGGGTCGACGCCCGTGCGCACCTTCGAATACAGCGTGGGCGGGGTGACCATGAAGGTGCCGACCGGCTGTACGTTCACGCACATCATTCGTGGAAGCGGCAGAAAGATCACTTACCAGAACGCCGGTGTCGACTGTGCCTTCGTCGGAGCGCTCAGCAGCGGATTCTGCAACTGGCGCATCGACTTCACCTACGCCGACACCAACAACAGGAACTACCGCACCTCGCGCGGCCGGACGCACAGTGAGTGCAAGATCGACCCGATGCGGAACAACTCTCCCCAGAAGCTGCCTCGTTATGGCAAGGCGTGCGCCCACCTCCACGTCAACGGAGTGCGGCGCGTGAGTCAGTGCCACCACATCACGAAGTGAGTCGATTCATGGCCGAGCAGCAGCAGGGACAACAGCAATCGGACCAGGCGTGGGGAACCCGGCGCCGTCGGGCAGGGATCGCCGCGTTCCTCGCGGGTCTCGTCGTCACACTGGGCTTCTTCGCCTTCTTTCCCGGACTGCCTCATGTCATCGACTGGGGGGCCGTTCTCGTGTCCCTCGCCGTGGGCGGGCTGGCCCGTTGGGTCTGCCAGTCGTGGATGACGAAGGCGGCGAAGAAGCCCGACCGCGTGTGATCGCCTCGGTGGAGCCTTGGGACTCTACGGTTCTACGGCTCCATCCCGTCACATCGAGTTCTCCGCCACCGTCCGCCAAACCTCCGCCGCCAGGTCCGGCATGTTCCCCGCCTGCACCCGCGCCGCGATCTCCCTGAGGTCGTGGAGGGCGTCGCGGTTGCCGGTGCGTAGGGCGAGGAGGCCGTGGAGGACGTCGTAGCGGATCTGGTCTCGGTAGGAGAGGAGTTGTCTGCCGGGGGCGCCGTTGGTGAGGAGGTCTGTGGCTCGGCCCAGGTCTCCCTGGTGGAAGGCGAGCTTCGCTTGTAGGAAGAGGAGTTCCTGGAGGTGGCGGGGGGTGCCGATGAGTTTCAGTGCGGGCTCGGCCTCCGACAGGAAGGACTCGGCGTCCGTGACTCGGGGCGGCGTGGCCTCCAGGGAGAGGGAGGCGCCGGCCAGGCGGAGGCGGATCCAGAGCTTCAGGTCGTCGCGGCTGTCGATGGCGGCCCTGGCCTCCAGCAGGCGCTCCATCGCCCGGGCGTGATTGCCCTGCCGGGCGGCGACGGTGGCGGCGCTCCACAGGGCCTCGGCGGCGAGCACTCCGGTCGCGCCCTGGAGGGACTCGCAGACCTCGCCCGCCAGTCGCGCGGCCTCCGCGAGGTCGCCCAGTTCGGCCTGGACCGACACCAGCAGGAGTTTGCTGCGGACCAAGTCGGCGGCGGAGATCCTGGTGTGGCGCTCCTCGCGGAGGCGGAACACCTCGGTGATCGCGTCCCTGGCGGCCTTCGCGTCGCCGAGGTCGCGGGCGCAGCGGGCGAGCCTCAGCCGGGCGCGCACCTGCAACGCGGCGCGGCCCAGTTCCTCGCTGAGGGCGTTGAGCCGTACCAGCGCCTCGTGCTCCTCCCGGAAGTGGCCCAGTACCTCGTAGACCCGGGCGAGTTGGGTGAGCGCGTGCCAGCGGGTCAGCGGGTCGGCGTCGCCGGCCGCCGCGAGGCTCTCGGTGAGGAGCCGGCCCGTCTCGGCGTCGAGGTCGCGCTCCGGCATCGCGGCGACGTTCGCGACGAGGTCGATCAGGCTGTCCTCCGGCCGGTCGTCCTCGAACGCCTCCGGCGGCACCCCGAGCCGCTCCGCCAGGTAGGCCACGGCCCGGTCGGTGGGCCTGCGGTTCCCGGATTCCAGCCTCGACAGATAGGCGGCCGACATCCCCGGTCCGGTGAGCTCGACCTGGGAGACGCCCCGGTGCTGCCTCATCTGGCGCAGGCGCTTGCCGAATGCCGGCTGCTCGAGCAAATTGCACCTCTGTGCGGAAGGTTCGCAGGTCGGCCAAGGTGAGCGAACTGGGTCAGGTGGCCTTCCTCCGCATGATTCCACACCGGGGCAACCCTGGCAAACATTGACCATCCTGGCAATGGCTATTGGCAAGCCTTGATGGTTCTTGGCAATAACCCAACTCTCGCGCTCACATCACGTCCAACGCCGCGTTCGCCCGGCTCCGCCACTCGAAGAACCGGAGCAGTCCGTACGCCAGCGCCGCGTACCCGAGGGCGACCGCCACCTCAAGCACCAGCGCCGACCAGACCTCGCCGAACGACGCGCCGGCGAAGAGGGCCCGTAGTGCCTCGATCGCGTGGTGGAGGGGGAGGAAGGATCCGATCGCGTTCATCCAGCCGGGCATGGACTCCGGTGGCAGATTGGCGCCGCTGAAGAGGATCAGCAGGGTGAAGGCGGCGTTTGAAATGACGTACACGTCTCGGATGCGTACCGCCAGCGCGCCCAGTGCCAGGCCGAACAGGGCGCATGACATCGCGGCCACCACGAACACCTGGGCCAGGCCGAGCAACGTACTCGGTGGCAGCGTCAGGCCCAGTACCAGTGCGCCCACGAGCATCATGAAGGTCATCACGGCCAGGCCGTTGACGGCGTACGGCAGTACTCGGCCGCCCCAGATCAGGCCCCGGGAACGCGGGCTGAGCAGTACCGCGCCCAGGGTGCCGAACCTTCGCTCGTTCGCCACGGCCATGATCGCGCCGTAGACACAGGGCATGCTGGTCGCCAGGACCGCGTTGCCGAGGAGGTAGAAGCGGTCGTCGGCCACGTGCAGGCTGCGTCCGACGTGGACGAAGAAGAAGATCTGGAACAGCGGGCCCACGAGCAGCGTGCCGATGAACATGGGTGGTGTCGTCCAGTTGAACAGGGCGCGGTAGGAAAGGCCCCCTCCGTGGAAGGCCAGGCGCAGGGCGCGGGAAGCACGGGAAGCATGGGAAACAGTGGTCATCATCGCCTCGGGTTCTCCAAAATCCTGCGCTCAGGTGAGTGCCAGCGTTCCCGTGCCCCTGGCACGGCGTTCCACCCAGACCAGGGCCACCAGGGCCAGTGCCACATAGGCCAGGCCCAGTCCGAGGGCCACTGCCGAGGGCCAGACGACTTCTCCGCCGCCTGTCGCGGCCTGTACCGCGCGGGCCGCCCAGCTCGTCGGGAGTGCCCAGGTGATCGGGCGGGTCCACTCGGGCAGGGTCGCAGTGGAGACGAGGACGCCGGAGAACATCCACACCGGGTATTCGAGGCCGTTGGCCAGGGAGTTGGCGTTGCGCAGCAGCACGAAGGTGGCGGCCATGAGCAGGCCCATCATGCCGAGGGCCACCACGCACACCAGCATCGCGGGGACGAAGAGGAGTGGTGAGGCGGGTGTGAGGGGGATGCCGAACAGTACGACGCCCCACGCCACCGTGGCGATCAGTGAGTACATGCCGACCACGGCGGTCGCGAAGGTGATCGGCAGGAGGACGAGGGAGAGCCGGGTCGGCGCCGCCACCAGGGTCTCCAGGGTGCCCATCCAGCGCTGCTCCTGGATGGCACCGCCGCCGCCGAACAGGACCGCGGACCATACGCCCATGAGGCCGGCGCCGACCGCGGCCTGGAGCAGCCGGTCCGGCTGGTCACCGGCGCGGAAGAGGTACACGGCGAGTGTCGCGAAGACGATCGGCGCGAACACCGCCATGACCAGTTCCAGGCCGGAGCGGGAGAGGTACAGGACGTGGGTGCGTACGCCGACCGCCATCAGCCGCCAGAAGCGGTGTACGTCGCGCCGGGTGGGGAGGGCCATCACGCGCTCCCCGTCGTCGTGCCGTTGATGATGGAGAGGTAGGCGTCCTCCAGCGTGGGCTCGCGCGTGGTCACCTTGCCGGTGCGCAGGTCCGCGAGGGCGGCGAGGACGGCGGCGTGGGTGCCGTGGGACGGGCGGGCGTGGACGGTGACCACGTCGACGGTGCCGCTGGTCTCGACCGTGGCCTGCTCGATGCCTGCGGTGTCCCTCAGGCGTTGGAGGTGTTCCGGCCCGACCGCGTCGTGCACCTCCACCTCCAGGACGTCGAGTTTGCGCACCCGGTCCTTGAGTTCGGCCGGGGTGCCCTCGGCGCGCAGGGTGCCCGAGGCGATGACGGCGATGCGGTCGCACAGTTCGTCGGCCTCGGCCATGTAGTGCGTGGTGAGCAGGACCGTCGTACCGCCCGCGACGAGATCGGCGACCACGCGGCGCAGTTCGCGGGCCGCCGCGGGGTCCACGCCGATCGACGGCTCGTCCAGGAACAGCACCTGCGGCCGGTGCAGCAGTCCGCGCGCGATGTGCAGCTTCTGCCGCATGCCGCGCGAGTAGCCCTCGACTCGCTCCTTCTCGCGGCCGCTGAGCCCCACGGTTTCGAGGAGTTCCTGGATACGGGGCAGTTGCTCGCGCGGCTCGACGCCGTACAGCTCCGCGAAGTAGCGGAGGTTGTCCAGGGCGGAGAGCCGCTCGTACAGGCCCCGGTCGCCGCCGAAGACGTAGCCGATGCGCCTGCGCACCTCCAGGGCGTCGCGCGCCACGTCGTAGCCGAGGATGCGGGCGGTGCCCGAGGTGGGCAGCAGCAGGGTGTTCAGCATCTTGATGGTGGTGGTCTTGCCGGCGCCGTTCGGGCCGAGCAGACCGAACAGTTCGCCCCGGCCGACGGCGAGATGGACGCCGCGGACGGCCTCGATCGTCTTGCGCTGGGGCCGGAGCCAGCCGGTGCGTGTGCGGTAGGAGCGGGCCAGGTTCTCGGCCTCGATCGCCAGGTCGGTGGTCATCGGAAGCGTTCCCGTCTCACTCGGTGGGGGCCAGGCGCAGCAGGCCGAGGTCGAGGCAGTCGTCGAGCAGCTGCCGGAAGGACTCGGGGGCGCTGCCCGAGTCGGCGCACACCTCGGCGAGCGTGCGGGTGCCGTCGAGCGCGTGCAGCAGGGCCGTCCACTCGCCGCCGTCCTCCAGCTCGTAGGCGAGGGAGCCGTCGACGGCCAGGTACGGGGTGCCCGCGGTGTCCTTGAGGAGCGCGACATGGTCGGCCAGGGTGAGCACGCTGGCGGCCGTCCAGCGGGACGGGGCGAAGACCAGCGTCTCGATCCGGGGGGCCTCCGCCTGCCAGTCGGTGAAGCGGTCGACGGGGCGGGGCGCGGGGAGCAGGGCCGCGGAGTCGACCAGCGGCGGCGGGAGTTCGGCGACCATCGCGTCGAGCAGACACAGGTTGAGCAGCGGTATGAGCCGCTCCACATGGGCGGACAGCGGTGCCTCGGCCAGCCGGCCCAGCAGGGCCCGCACCCGGTCGGCGTCCAGCATGGTCCGTCCGCGTTCGGTGGCGAGGGCCTCCTCGACCAGGGCGGAGCCGTCGCGGGTGAGCATCTCGATGAAGGGCCGGTGGGTGTGCTGGATGCCCTCGCCGTAGAAGAAGGGGACCTTGGGGCGGTGAACCACCTCGGGCGGCAGCAGGTCGGCGACCGCCTCGCGGATGATGGCCTTGTCCCACAGCAGGCGCTCGCGCCGGGCCGCCGGGATCGACGCGACCAGCTCGACCAGCCGCCGGTCCAGGAACGGTACGCGGGCCTCGGTGCCGCTGCCGGCCGCCGTACGGTCCTCCTGCCAGCAGTTGAACTGCTCGACGTCGCGCATCTTCGCCCTCACGAACGCGGCGTACGGGTCGCGGGCGAGCAGGCTCCTGCCGTGGTCGAGGGCGGCGTCGGTCAGCAGCCCGCCCTCAGTGCCCTCCCACCAGGCGCCGAGCTTGGGCCGGCCGTCCTCCAGCAGTCCGCGCCGGGCCATGCCGGCGAGGCCAGCCTCGAAGCCCTGCCAGCCGCCGTCCCCGGCGAGGGTGCTGGAGTAGCCGCCGCAGAATTCGTCGGCCGCCGCGCCCAGCAGCATGCCCTTGATCTCCGGGTGCTCGGCACGGACGTAGCGGTGGAGTTCGTGCTTGTAGTACTGCTCCGGGCTGCAGGTGGGCATCTCGGTGAGCCACAGCAGCCGCTTCCACTCCTCGGCGCTGGGTGCCTGGGCCGCGTCGAAGCGGATCTGGTGGTTGGCCACGCCGAGTTTGTCGGCCACGATCCGGGCGTGCTCGGCGTCGCCGTTGATCACGGTCGAGCCGCTCAGCACGGAGAAGGTCTGCAGCTCGGTGGTGTCCGTGGCGAGGGCCGCGACGGCCGCCGAGTCCACGCCGCCGCTGAGGAACAGGCCGATGGACACATCCGCGGTGGCGCAGGCGCGTACCGAGTCGGCGAGGATCTCCCGGAACTCCGCGACGAACTCCTCGTCGGTGCGGGTGGAGTCGCCGTCGAAGTCGGGCAGTTGCCAGTAGCTGTGGCGCCGGGTCGCGCCGTCGCGCAGGTCGATCTCCAGGATGGTGGCGGCCGGTACGGACTCCACGCCCTCGAAGTAGGTGGCGGGCGGCGTCAGGTCCAGCGAGGGCGCCGACGTCATCAGGGGGTTGACCAGTGCGCGGTCCCAGTCGACGCGGCGGGGCGTGGCCGGGTCGGCGAAGAGTGCCTTGATCTCGGAGGCGAAGGCGATGCGCCGGTCGTCGCGGGTGAAGTAGAGGGGCTTGACGCCGAAGTGGTCGCGGGCCAGGAGCAGTACGTTGCGGCGCCGGTCCCACAGGACGAGGCCGAACATGCCGCGTACGTCGTCCAGGAAGTCGAGGCCCTTGTGCTGGTAGAGGTGCACCAGCACCTCGCAGTCGGAGCCGGTGCGCATCCGGGTTCCGGCCGGCAGCGTGGCCGCCAGTTCCCGGTGGTTGTAGACCTCGCCGTTGGCGATGAGGACGACCGACCTGTCCTCGCTGTAGAGGGGCTGTCCGCCGTTCTCCGGGTCCACCAGGGACAGCCGGGTGAACGCCATGCCGACCGGGCCCTGCCGCAGGAGTTCCTCGGCGTCCGGGCCCCGGTGCGCCAGCGTGCGCGCCATGGTCGTCAGGATCGTGTCGGCGTCGATGCCGAGGTCCTGCCCGTCGATGCGGGCCACACCGCCGAGTCCGCACATGCTCCGATTCCTTTCTTGATGAAAAGGGGAAGGGCGCCCCTCGCAGAAATAAAGGAGAGGCGCCCTTGGTCCGCTTGTGGTTAGCGGACCACCATCATGACGCGACCGAAGTCGATCTTCTTGGCCTCGGGCTTGTTGTACTGCTTCATACCCATGCACCTCATTCATTGATGAATACCGCCGCCCGGCTTCCCCGGTCCGGCGTGCTGCACCGATATTAGGAGGGCTTTTCAGCTCCCCGCAAGCCCCGCAGGAGAATTCTCGAAAACACCTGGAAAAACAATTCAGGGAAACACCTCCAAGCCGTCCGCGATATACGCGAACGGCTTTATCGGGCCCCTGCCCATTAATTCAGGAGGCGGTTTTCACCAGCTTCTCCTCGAGAAGCCATTCCAGCATTTCCACGGTGTCGTCGAGTGCCGTGCCGGCGTCGATGCCGTAGTGCTCGGCGACCGAGCCGGCGATGTCCTCGACCCGGTCGGTGCCGTTGACGCGCCGCCAGATGAACGCCGCCACCTCGGGCAGCTCGTAGGCCTGGTCGTAGCGGGCGAGCAGGATCGCCCCCTGGGACGACCTGATACGGACCTCCAGACAGTGCCGGATCACACTGTTCGCCCCGATGTCCTTCGCCATCAGACCTCCGCCTCCATCGAGATGCGCCGGACCCAGCCGATGACGTCCTCGATCCAGCGGCCCGGGTCGGCGGGGTCGTAGTCGCGCATCGTCTCGATCGCCCAGTAGCCGTCGAAGGGCAGCACCTTCGGGGCGGCGGCCCGGTACTTCCTGGACCGCCACTTGGCGGTGGTGCCGAACTCGCCGTGATGGGCGAGCAGTGCGTCGGCCGCGTATCCGAAGGCCAGCTTCGCGGTGAGCAGCGCGCTCTCGGCGTCGCCGGAGCCGAGCTGGCCCAGGGCGTCCTCGGCGAAGGTGTCCGCGAGGTCGAGGCTGTGCGCGGCGATGGTCCGGCCGAAGGCGGACTCCCGCAGCAGGCGCTGCCGTTCCGTGAGCCAGCCGGCTCCGTCGAGGGCGATGGCGTGCCCGAGCTTGACCAGACAGTCCCGCTCGAACTGGCTCACCGTGGCGCCGACGTCCCGCTCGCTGCGGTACGCCTCCCAGGAGATCTTCTCCATCAGCTGCTCGTACTGGTCCGTCTGCCAGTACTCGACGTCCCCGCGCCGGTCGTCCAGGGCGGGCACCGCCACCGGGATCCGGTCCGGCGCCAGGGCGACGGGATGGTGGTCGACCACACCGTCCGAGGTGAACGGCTCATCCGTGACCACATAGAGGTCGAGGTCGCTGGTCTCGTTGCCCCAGCCCCGCACCAGGGAGCCGGCCGCGTACAC
Source organism: Streptomyces lanatus (assembly GCF_014655715.1). Lineage (GTDB taxonomy): Bacteria > Actinomycetota > Actinomycetes > Streptomycetales > Streptomycetaceae > Streptomyces > Streptomyces lanatus. The sequence goes on from NZ_BNBM01000002.1 coordinate 650,929, forward strand.
GCACCGGTACCGGTCCGGGAGCAGTCCCTGCTCCCGGAGTTGACCGAGGAGGCGCGGGCCGTCCTCGGTGGTGATCGTCTGCACCATCGGCATGTCCTTCTGTCCGTTGTATTTCCGCTGTCTCACAGCAGCCCGTGCGACGCGAATTCCTCGCTCACCTGTCTGTCGTCCAGTGCCCCGACCGACTCGAAATGCCGGACCGTCTGCCGGGCGACGCTTTTCGCGTACGCCGCGACGGCCGGGTCGGGAAACAGCTCGGCCACGATGCGTTTCGCCTCGTCGAGGGAGAATCCGTAGCCGGTGATCTCTTTCTCTATCGACGGCACGTCGGGGTCCGTGAAAATACGGATCAGCCGGGGTATCCGAAGTGCCGCGCGTCTTCGGGTGGCGGGGGTCAGCTGCCCCCAGAGATGACGCAGGAAAATCGCGAAATAGGCGTGGTGGCGGCCCTCGTCCATGGCGTGGTCCCGGACGGTCTCCCGTACCGCCGGGGCCACGTCGGGGTCGTTCCACAGGTCCGACAGCTGGGCCGTGATGAGGGTCTCCGACACGATGACGAAGAGGATCTCGGTGAGCGGCGCCAGGTCGTCCGGGGTCTCCTCAAGGAAGCGTTCCAGCCGGGTGATGAAGTACGGCACCCGCGGCAGCTCGGCGCTGACCTCGGTCAGCTCGCGCACCTGTCCGGCGAGGTCCGCCGAGAACAGCGCGTGGTACGCCTCGTCGCAGTAGATCTTGAAGGCGTCGAGGCGCATGGCCTCGGGCACCCGGACCCCGATGGTGCCGTGTGCGATGCCGAGCACCGTCCGGTTGACGACGAGGTGCTCCAGCTTCGCGGTGAAGTCGAGATAGCGGTACAGATGCCGCACGATCACATCGCGGTAGACGTCCGGCCGTTCCTCGCGCAGGGCCGCGATCAGCGGATGGGAGGCCAGCGGCACCAACTCCGGGGCGAAGAAGCCCTGTCCGTCCTCGAGAGGGGTCAGCTCACGGCGCCGGGCGACGCGTACGGTGGCCCGCGCGTGCCAGTTGCGGAACGGGCTGACGTACTCGTCCTCCGCGGCCGGCTCAGCCCGCTGGTCGAGCAGGGCCTGCTTGGGGCACAGGCTCACGGCCGAGCACCCCATGAACAGGCCCACTGTGCCGCACATCCGTCTCTCCTCCTGCTGCCACGGCCGGCCGCTTGCTGAGCGGCGGGTCCGACTGGTTGCGGTTGATCCGTTCGACGTCCCACAGTCCGGCGAAACGGCTCGCCCTGCCGCAGTGGTAGTAGGCCTCCTCGACATGCACGAGCGACCCCCAGCGCAGCCGCTCGCGCTCGTCGTCGGCGAGCGGGAGGGTGGACCAGCGCGGGTCGTCGCAGGTGACCGGTTCGGCGCGGCCGTTGACCCGGGCCGTCTCCGGCATGCCGGGGATGAGGAAGAGCAGGCCGACTCCCGGGCTCTCCGTCAGATTCCGCAGGGTCTGCAGCAGCCGGTTGCCGGACTCCTCGGGGATGAACAGCGTCCGCTCGTCGAGCACCCGTACGAAACCCGGGGCGCCGCCCCTCGGTGAGGCGTCGCAGCGGCCCCGTCCGTCGCCGCTCGCCATCACCACGTACGGGGACAGCGAGATGAACCGGCACAGCCAGGGGTGCAGCACCGGGGAGATCTTGGCCTGCACCCGTGACAGGGGCGGGCCGGATCGCTCGGTGAGCTCCTGGAGCACCGAGTCGGCGGTCGGGCTCACGGCACCATCACCGCGCCTCCGTTGACGCCGAGCGTCTGGCCGGTCAGATACTCGCCGAGGTCGCCGACGAGGAAGGCCACCGCGTTCGCCACGTCCTGGCCGGCGGCCACCCGGCCCAGGGGGATCTTCCGCCCCTCGGCGAGGAAACCCTCCTCGTCCAGGCCGGGTTGGGCGGTCCTGGTCACGCCGGGGGCGACGGTGTTCACGGTGATGCCGTGCACGGCGAGGGCGCGGGCCAGCGACTTGCCGAGGGCGACGAGTCCGGCCTTGCTCGCGGCGTAGTGCGCTCCCCTGGGCGAGCCGGTGAAGGCGGCGCTGGAGGAGACGTTCACGATGCGTCCGCCGCCCCGCGGGATCATCATCGCGGCCGCTTCCTGGGCGCAGAAGAACGCGCCCTTGAGGTTGGTGTCGAGGACCAGGTCCCACAGCGCCTCGTCGAGGTCCAGGACCTGCGCCCGGGGGAAGACGCCGGCGTTGTTGACGAGGATGTCGAGCCGCTCGAAGCGCCGGCCGACCTCCTCGAACATGGCGGCGACCTGCCGTCGGTCGCGTACGTCGGCCTCCACCGCGAAGCAGCCCTGAGGCAGTTCCCCGGTGTCCTCGTCGCGTCCGGCGCCGGGCGGGCGGTTGACCGCGACCCGGGCGCCCAGCGCGGCGAGCGTCTCGGCGACGGCCCGGCCGATACCGCTGCCGCCGCCGGTGACGAGCGCGGTACGGCCCTTCAGGGAGGTGGATACGGCGTTCACGGGCGGGCTCCCGTCTGCTGCCGCACCTCGTCGAGGACGCGGTAGACCTCCAGGCACGCCGACAGGGGCGAGTCGCTGGGCCCGGCGTGCCGGATGCTGTCGTGGAAGGACTCCAGCTCGGTGGAGTAGCCGGTGCGGCCGTAGCCACCGCGACGGCCCGGCCATTCGTGGCGCAGGATCTCCTTGCCGTCGAGGACACCCGCGCCGGGTGCGCTCGACGGGCGGCTGAGGGTCAGGGTGTTGAAGTGGTCGAGCACTCCGACGACCGACTGGTCGGTGACCAGCTCGCACCGGTACTCCAGGCGGTTGGAGTAGTTGCCGATCAGCAGGGTGGCCAGCCGTCCGTCGCCGTACTCCAGGAGGATCCGGATCGCTCGGCGGCGGTCGTCGATGTCGGCGCGCCGGGCGGTGACCCGGTCCGGGCTGCCGAGTTCACGCAGCGCCAGGTCGACGGCATGGGTGCCGAGTCCCTGGAGCAGGCTGTCCTCCACCGTGGCGCAGCCCCACACCGGGGACGTGGGCTTGGCGGAGACCATGCGGACGTCGACGGTGCGCAGGGTGCCGTGGGCGCGCAGGGTGTCGCGGAGCTTCCGGTAGGACTGCCCGTAAGGGAAGTTGAAGCCGACGAACGCCACCGTCCCGGGTGGGGCGTCGCGTTCGTCGACAACCAGCTTGCGCAGCGTCTCGGTGTCGGGGGCCGGCGGCTTCTCGACGAAGACGCTGATGCCACGGGGCAGGGCCCGCCGCAGGACGTCGGCGTGCAGTTGCGGGGAGCCCGCGACGACGAGGGCGTCGATCCCGTCCGCGCCCTCGCCGTCGACCAGGTCCGTCCAGTCGTCGGTCCACAGATCCGCGCCCCAGCGCCGGGCGGCCTCCGCGGCGGCGTCGGGCCTGCGGGCGGCCACGGCGGTGAGCCGGGCGCCGTCGAGCGCCGACAAGGCGGGCAGCAGGTTCTCCCGTGCGTGGGTGCCGGGGCCGATGATGCCGTAGCGCAGGTCCGCCCGCCCGGGTGTGAGCCGTCGGATGGACATTCAGATGATCCCCAGCTCTTCCAGCCGGCGGCACCAGTAGTGGTACTTCTCCTTGGTCATCTGGCGCTCGGCGCGGCGCTCGGCGGACTCGCGGTCCTCGCCGACCCGCCAGAACATGGTGCCGACCTCCGCGGCCTCCGGCTCCACCTCGGACAGCTCACCGCGCTGCCCGCCGTCCTGGTCGCCGTGCAGCTGCCGCAGGGCCTCCTCGCGGCCCCGGGCCTCCTTGAACATGACCGGCGCCCTGTCCTTGACCGGGTTGCCGCGCAGCACGAGGGAGATGGTGCCCAGCTCCGTGAACGGGGTGGAGTGCAGGGCGTTGTGGTGGATGGTGAAGCACTCGCCGGCCCGGTCCTGGTGCAGCATCACGGGCCGTACGTCGTCCGGCAGGGTGTTCTCGTCGAAGCCGCCCCGCGCCACGTAGTTGCGGTGCAGATAGGTGCCGCGCAGCACCAGGTTGGTGAAGGAGAAGCGGTGGTTGTGGGCGAGCTGCTGCTGGTGGTCGGTGGACATCCGGAGCCTGATCCGCAGGCCCTTCTCGACGTCGTCCCACAGGACGATCTTGTCCTCGACCACGTCCTCCTCGCACTTGGCCCACAGATAGGGGTCGTGCTCGACGGCGAACAGCAGCTTGCGGAACAGGGCCTTGTCGGCGGCGAACTCACGGATCAGCCGCTGGGTCAGCTCGGCCGCCGCGGGCAGGTCGTCCCAGTCGATGGTGCCGACGTTCTCGAAGAGTTCGACGGCGGTGTTGTTGACGTGTACCCGGTCTGCCGTCTCGATGCTCATGGGTGGGTTTCTCCTCTGCGGGAAGGGAACGGGCTTTGGCGGGGCGTCAGATGACGCCGAGCCCCTCCAGCCGGTCGCGGATCTGCCGGTAGGCCTCGATGCCCATGGCCTTCTGCTGGCGGCGCTCCTCGGGCTCGTCCTGGCGGCCGAAGCGCCACCACAGGGTGCCCTCCTGCTTGTCCATGATCACGGAGCGGTCCTTCTCGGCCGGGCCGCGCAGGAAGAGGGAGACGGTGTCGGGCGTGGTGAACGTGGTGTGGATGGCGCTGTGGTGCAGCGTGTAGCAGCTGCCGGGCGCCTCCCAGCGGACGATGTGCGGGGTGAGCTTCTCCAGCTGGTCCTTCGCCCTCGGGTCCGGGTTGTGCCGGTTGAGGTACTGGCGTGCCTCGGGGTCCGATCCCTCGCCGTAGAGGTCGCCGTCCATGTGGTACCAGGTGTGCGTGTAACCGCCCGTCACGATGCGGCTGGAGAAGGAGAACCGGTGGTCGTGCGGACGGTCGAAGTGGTCGTCGGTGGAGATGTGCAGCCGCAGCCGGACACCCCGGTCGAGCGCGTCGTACAGCACGATGTAGTCGAGCAGCTGGTGCCGCTCGCACATGGCGAGGAGCTCCGGCTTGTGCTCCACGTCGTAGACCAGTTTGCGCAGGGACTCCTTGTCGTCGGCGAGGCGCTGGACGACGTCGCGGGTGATCTCGCCCGCTGCTTCGAAGTCGGTCCAGTCGACGGTGAGCCGGTCGAGGTGGTCGATCACGCTTTCTCCTTGGTACGGCGGCGGTTCGGACAGTGGCCCGCCGTGCGGGGCCGGCGGCTCCTGGGCGGTGTCGGTGGCCAGTGCCTCCTCGTAGGCCCTGCGGATCCGCAGGGCCGCGGGCGAGCCGGCGGCCGGCAGCCGGGCGAGCTCTTCGGCCGGCCGGCGTCCGGCGGCGACGTCGGCGAGAGTGTCGGCGAAGACGTCGAGGTCGGAGGTGCCGACCACGTCACGGGTGGGGCTCATGGCGTTCTCCTCAGCGCACGCACCGCGGCCACCACGGCCGCCGCGGTGCGCTCCGGCGGATCGTCCGGATCCGGGGTCAGTACGAGCCAGTCGCGGTCCTTGGCCATGCGCAGCAACTCCTCGCGTACGACCGACTGGTAGGCGCGGTACGACTCGCGGGGCGGGCCGGTGAAGCCGTCCCAGCGGCCGATCTCGGTGTCCTTGAAGTCGTGGCGGCGCGCCCAGGCGACCTCGGGCGCGACATCGAGCAGGACCGTCAGCGCGGATTCGGGGACGGGCGCGAAGAGCGACTCGACCCAGTGCGCGTCCAGGCGTTCACGGACGAGGGTCTTGGCGATGTTCCGGTAGTACCAGCCGTCCGTCACGGCGAGCGTGTCCGGGTCCGTCAGGTCGGGCCGCAGCCGGGCCAGGCCCGCGTACCAGGAGGCGATCAGCAGGATCCAGTGCGCGGCCCCGTAGGTGTCGCCCTGTTTCTCGGGCGAGGACCAGATGAGCTCGCGCAGTCGGCCGGCGCGGGCCTCGGTGCCGGGGTCGGCGGGCCCGATGTCCTTCTTGTCGACGAAGACGGCGCGATACGGGGCCAGTTCGCGGGCGACCAGACGTGCCACCGTCGACTTCCCGCTGCCGTCGATGCCCTCCATGACGATCAGCACGGTGTGCCCCCGTCCAGCAGGTACCGGATGACGCCGTCCTCGTCGTTGGCGGCGGTGACGACGGTGGCCCGGGCGCGGATGTCGGGGTGGGCGTTGGCGGGGGCGACGGTGCGGTCGGCGACGGCGAACATGGGCAGGTCGTTGAGGTGGTCGCCGTAGACGGTGAGCGGCTGGTGCGTCAGTCCCGCGAGCTGCCGGAGGCGGCGTACGGCGAAGCCCTTCTCGGCCTGCGGGTGGGCCACCTGGATCTCGGTCCAGCCGGGCACATAGCGGTTGGCGGCGGCCATGACGCCCGCGGTGTCGCCGAGCGCCGCTTCGAGGGCGGTGACCGCGGCCTTGGCGTCGCCGTCGGGGACGAAGGCGATCACCGCCGCGGTGCAGGTGCCGGTGACGGCCGCGCGGGGGTCGTCGTAGGTGCCGAGCCGGGGGTCGCCGTAGGCCCGCTTCTCCTCGATGTACCAGGTGAGGGCGGGGTTGCCGCAACTCCCGTGCAGGACGTGGTCGGTGCTGCCGTCCCAGGTGGTCAGCACCGGTTCGGCGGCCAGCTCCGCGAGTGCGGCGAGGGCGGTGGCGGCGGCCGGCTCGTCGAGGGTGCGGTGGTCGGGGCGGTGGCCCGAGGCGAGGTCGGTGAGGAAGGCGCCGTTCAGCTCGGCGACGGGCAGCGTGAGGCGTACTCCGGCGAGCAGGGTGCGCATGGCGACGGCGCTGCGGGCGCTGGCGAAGGTGAGCGCGGTGCCCGCGTCCAGCAGGGTGTTGAGGCCGTCGCGGGCGTAGGCGCTGAGGGTGGCGTCGGACCGCAGCAGGGTGCCGTCGAGGTCGAGGACATGCAGGCCGGGGTGGCGGTCGTCGGTCATCGTCGGGTCGTCTCCTGAAGTGTTCGGGTGGGAAAGAGCGCGGGAATCAGTTCCCGCAGCTCCCCCATCGAACCGAGGACCCGCCCGGCGTCACCGAGCCGGGTGCGCGGAGTGAGCGCGGCGAGGCCGAACACCGTCATGCCGGCCGCGCGTGCGGCGGCGACTCCCCGTGCGCTGTCCTCGATGACGAGGCAGGCTTCGGGTGCCACGCCGAAGTGCCGGGCGGCGTGCAGGAAGACGTCGGGGGCGGGCTTGGGGCGCGCCACCTGGTCGGCGCCGAAGATCCGGCCGGCCAGGCGCGGGGCGAGACCGGTCAGGGCCAGCGAGACGGCGACCCGGTCCGCGGTGTCGTTGGAGGCGACGCAGTAGGGCACGGCCCGTGCGTCGAGCGCGTCCAGCACCTCGTGGATCCCCTCGACGGGCTTCAGTTCCCGTTGGAAGGCCTCGAAGAGGCGGGTGTGGAACCGGGCGCGGAAGTCGTCGGGGACCACGGCGCCGGTGCGGCGGCGGACCGTCTCCGCCATGTCGGCGAAGGACTTCCCCAGGTAGTGCTCGACGGCCTCGGCGACCGTCGTCGGCACCACCTCGTCGGTCAGCATCCCGGCGAGCAGCCGGTTGGCGAGGGCCTCGCTGTCCACGAGGACACCGCTGTTGTCGAAGACGACCAGCTCGTGCTCCACCCGTACCCCCCTTGCTCGCTTGACTGCAATTGCCAGATCAACATAGAGAGCGTTGACATGCCAGTCAACCCCAGCAGGGACGCTCATTGACAAGGCAGGCCATCACTCCATGGGCAACACACCCCTTGCCACACGGGATTCCGGTGATATCGTCAACGCTCGTCCACCCAGTCTGTCAATCATTGTCAAAGATCAATTGCCAACGGTAGATCAATTGACAACAGTCAGCAGGAACGCGAGAGGGATGAAAGATGACGCTGCTTCCGGTGGAGGTCCACTGCCATGGCTTTGCCGGGGTGGACTTCTCCGAGTTCTCCCTGCTCGACCTCGAACTCCTCGAGCAGGTCTGCGCACGGGAGGGGGTGCTCAGCATCCCGACCCTGTATCTGCACCACCACCGGCTGGGCGAGTTCGAGAAGTTCATGCGCCGCTACGACGCGATGCGCCGCGCCGGACGCATCCCGCATGTCGTCGGGGTCGCCCTGGAGGGCCCGTTGCTCTCCAGCCACGGCGGCACACCGGCCGACACCGTGTGGGCCCCGACGCGTGCGGAGTGGGAGCGGCTGGCCCGCCTCGGTGACCTCGGCCTGTGCTACATGGTCCTCTCCCCCGACGCCTTCTCGCCCGCCTCGGACTTCCACGGCCAGACCTTCGACCGCCACCCCGGCTTCGAGTGGATCGTCCCGCTGCTGCTCGGCCACGGCGTACGGCCCGCGCTGGGCCACTTCACCCGGACCGACCCGGAGCTCAGCGCCCGGCTCGTCACGGACATCGTCGACATCGCCTGGGACACCGAGTGGAACGGCAAGGGCGCCCGGGTGGTGACGGACCATCTGTTCAACGACATGCCGCTCAACATCCGGCACGCCTTCCGCACCACCCGCGCCCGCGCCACCCGTGACGCGACGCTCGCCTCGTACGACCTGCCGGGCTGGACGCTGGACGCGATGGACGAGATCGCAGGTCCCGTACCGGCGGCCATCATGCGCGCGGCGGCCGCGGGACGTATCGCCGCCTGCATCAACTTCGACGGCGAGCATGTCGACCTGGCCATCGCCAGTCGCGCGGTCGGGCTCATGGGCCTGGAGAACTCCATGATGATGACCGACCGCTGCGACTCCGCGCGGCTCGGCGGCCAGGACCTCACCCAGGGCGAGGAGAACGGCCTGTGGTACCAGGAGGGCGGCATCGTCGCCGCCGGATCCCAGCCGCTGGCCCAGCAGATGCGCAACGCCATGGGCCATGAGATCAAGGGCCCCCGGCTCTGGGACCTGGCCGCCGGCACCGCCCACCGCGCCTTCGGACTCACCGCCCTGGAGGCGGGCCAGCTCCCCGACGGCATGCTCGCCGCGACCAGGGAGCAGTGGGCCGCCCTCGACATCGCGGACGCCGCGTGACGGCGGACCCCGGCCCCGCCACCCTGCCGCTGCGCCGCGCCGGAAGCGACGGCCCGCTGCGGATCGGCGTCCTGGTCTCCGCCACCGGCGCCAATCTGCGCACCCTGATCGACCTGGGGCACGCCGAGCCGGACCGGTACGAGGTGGCCCTGGTCGCCTCGCACGGCACCCGGTCCAAGGCACTGGGACTGGCCCGGGAGCACGGTATCGAGGCCTGGCCGGGCGACTTCGACGCCCACTGCGGCACCGCCTCCCGCGCGAGCGGCCCGGCCGAACGGGCCGTCTACCGGCGCCGGGCCCGGGAGTGGCACGACCGGCTCGACGCCCGGATCGCCGGGTGGGAGTCGGCCAACGGGCCCCTCGACCTCGTCGTGCTGGCCTACCACCGCTGGATCGAGGGCGATCTGCTCACCCGCTACCACGGCCGGATGATCAACCAGCACCCCGGTGACCTGACCGTGCTCGACGCCGCCCGCCGCCGGGTCCTGACCGGCAACGATCCGGTCGCCCTGGCGATGTCCCTCGGGCACACCGCCACCCGGACCTCCTGCTTCCTCGTCGACGACAGCCATGACGGCGGGGCGCTGCTGTGCCAGGGCCCTCCCGTGCCCGTACGGCGGGGAGTCGGTCCGGCGGCGCAGGAGCTGGAGCAGAAGGGCCTGAGCGACCGCCCCTGTCTGGAGTGGACCGTGCGGGCCTTCGCCGCCGGCTCGCTCGCGCTGGCCCCGGACACGCATCCCGACGGCAGCCGGGTCGTCCTGGTCGACGGCGTCGCGACGCCGCTCGGGGGCAGACAACTTTCCGCACGAGAGACACCCGAGGAGATGTGAGGCCGTGGCGTACTCCGTGATCGGCGCCCGGGACCTGGACGCGCTGACCCGCGATCCCCGGAAGGCCGAGGCCTACCGCCTGGACCCCTATATGCGCGAGGCCCTCCACGCGCTGGCCCCCGCACGGGAGTCCGGGGTGCCGGACCGCGGGGTGCCGGACCGCGGGGTGCTCGACCGCCACACCTTCGTCGTGCTGAAGCCCGACGCCGTGGCCGGGCGCCGCTGCGAACTGATCCTCGGCATCCTGCGGTCGGAGGGCTGGCACCCGGTCGCGGCGACCACGGTGCGCTTCGATCCGCTGCTCGTGCGCGAGCTGTGGCGCTACCAGTTCAACGCCGCCTCCGCGCAGCGCATCGCCGTGGTGGACCCGTTGCTGTCCTCGGGCCGCAGCCTGCTGGTGCTGCTGGAGGACCGGGAGCGGCCGGAGTGGCTGCCCGCCAGCGTCCGGCTGACGGCCGCCAAGGGGTCGGCGGAGCCCTCCGCCGCACGCAGCGGTGATCTGCGCACCAGGATCGGCCGGGTCAACGGCCTGTTCAACTTCATGCACACCGCCGATGAACCGGCCGATGTGGCAAGGGAGTTGCAGCTGTTCTCGTACCAGACGGGCTGGGACTGGTGCGCGGGCCCGCTCCTCGGCTCGACGGAGCACGCCACCGCCGACCCGTGGCGGACGGTGACCGCGCTGCTCGCGGAGCTGGCCGCCGAGATCCCCGCGCACGACCTGGACGTCACCGCCGCTCTCGCCCGGCTGGCGGCGCTGCCGGGACCGTGGGGCGACCTCGCCCGCGACCGGCCCGAGCCCGCCCGGATCGACGAGTGGCTCGGCGTGCTGCGCCGCGCGCCGCTGCCGCCGGGCGGCGCCCGCTGGGATGTGCTGACCGTCCTCACCAGCTGGATCGACTGCAACGAAAAGGGAGTTCTCCCGGTCATCGCCACCGGCACCGCAGACGCCTGGCGCACCACGGGCGACACCACGAGAGAGGTGACGTACGCGTGAGCAGCGCAGTCCCCCCGTTCGCCGGAGCGGGCAACCTCATCTACCGCGCCGCGCACGTACCGCGTTTCGTGCGCGCCGAGGGCAGCTACCTCGAAGCCGCCGACGGCCGCCGCTATCTGGACGCCGAGGCCGCCAACGGCTCGGTCGCCTGGGGCTATGACAAGGGGATCCTGCGCGACGCCCTCGCCCACTGCGAGGACCTGCCCGCGCTGCCCTCCTTCTGCGAGTCCGAGCTTCGCCTCGACGTGCTCCAGCGGCTGGAGCGGCTGTTCTCCGAGGCCATCGGCGCCCCGGGCCGTGTCGAGCTGGACCTCGGCGGCGCGCAGGGCATGGAGACGGCCCTGCGGATCGCGTTCAGCGCCGTCGGACCGGGCACGGTCGTGGTGTTCGAGGGCGCCTTCCACGGCAGGTCCGGGGTGACCAGCATGCTCAGCTCCAGCCCCCGCTACCGCGAACTGCTCGCGGCCTGGGGCCTGGAGGTCGTACGGCTGCCCAGCCCCGACTGCGGTCGCTGCCCGCACGCCACGGCGGCCGGCACGGGCTGCGGAGCGGGGTGCATCGCCGCTGCCACCAGGTGGGGCTCGGAGCTCTCCGGTGTCGGTGGCGCCGGGTTCGGGCGCAGGGTCAGCGCCTTCGTCTTCGAGTCCGTGCAGAACGTCGGCGGTATGGCCGAGCCCGATCACGCGCTGCTGCGGGCGGCCGTCGACCACGCGCGCGCCAACGGCGCGGTGGTCATCGCCGACGAGATCTTCACCGGCATGCACCGGACCGGGCCGCGCTGGGGATTCCAGCGCTCGGGCGTCACGCCCGACGTGGTCGTCGCGAGCAAGGCGCTCACCAACGGCGCCGCCGCCCTGAGCGCGGTGTGGGCCCGTGAGCCGCTCGCGGACCCGGGGACGTACCGGCCGGGCAGCCACTCCTCGACGTACATCGGCATCCCGCACGCCCTGGGCGTCACCCGGGCCGTCCTGGACCGCTGGGACTCCTGGGCCGATCCGGCCGCCGACATGGAGGGGCTCGCGGGCCGGCTGACGGACCGTCTCAAGCGGCTCCGGGCGGACCATCCGGACCTGGTGCGCGACTGCCGGGCCTTCGGCGGCGCCGCCCGTCTCGTCCTGACCGGCGACCACGCCCCCGAGCTGCGGCGGCTGTGTCTGTCGGCCGATCGTCGGGTCGGGCTGATCGTCGCCTCGACGGGAATGGCGCCGGACGTGATCAACATCCATCCGCCGCTGGTCATCGAGGAGCGGGACCTGGATGTGATGACGGAGGTCCTCGACCGTGCGCTGACCCTGCTGGCCCGGGGCTCGGAGGGCGGCTCATGACGCACTGCCCGACGGAGGATCCGCTGATCTGTCTGTGCGCGCACGTCCCGGAGAGCGTGATCCTCGCGGCGAAGGCCTCGGGCGCCCGCGACGTCCCCGCCCTGCGCCGCGCCACCGGCGCCAACACGGGCTGCGGGGACTGCCTTCCGGACCTGGAGGAGCTCCTGGAGTGACCTTCCCTGGCAGCTGGCGGTCATGGCCCCCAACTGCCAACGGCAAGCGCTGACATGGGGGCTTGTCGGCCTTCAGGATCAGAGCGACATGGGAGAGAGGACCCGGACCGTGCTTTCCATCTCCAAGGAATTCCACTTCTCCGCCAGCCACCGGCTCGCAGGCCTGCCACCGGACCACCAGTGCGGCCGGCTGCACGGCCACAACTACGTCGTCGTGCTCGAACTGAGCGCCCGTCCCGACCAGTTGACCGACACGGGTTTCGTACGGGACTACGGCGAACTCGGGGTGTTCAAGAAGTGGCTCGACGACACCGTCGACCACCGGCACCTCAACGACGTGCTGCCCGACGTCAATCCGACCGCCGAGCACATCGCCATGTGGATCCACCGCACCTGGGTGGCCGACTTCCCCGAACTGACCGGGGTGCGGGTCTCGGAGACACCGAAGACCTGGGCGACGTACCGGCCCGCCGCATAAGCGGGCGCAGACGAATTTTCCGGACGACAAGCCCGTACGGGCTCGAGGGGGTGGTGTAAATGGCGGTTCCGAAGCTCGTGGTGAACGAGATGTTCGGACCCACCTAGCGCCGTACAGGGCGAAGGGCCTTCCACCGGAAGGTCGTGCGCGTTCCTGCGGCTCGGGGGCTGCAATCTCACGTGCCGCTGGTGCGACACGCCGTACACCTGGGACTGGAAGGGGGAGTCGGACACCGGTATCGCCTATCGCGCGGCCGAGGAGCTGCACGCCCTGTCCGTGGCCGAGGTCACCGAGCGGCTGCTGGCGTTCGGGGTGGAGCTGATCGTCATCTCGGGCGGTGAGCCGCTCAGCCAGCAGGACCGGGTGCTGCCCGTGGTCCAGGCCCTGGCGGAGCGGCGGGTGCTGGTCGAGTTCGAGACCAACGGCACCGTGGTGCCGAGCGACGCGCTGGTGGCCGCCGGGGCACATTTCAACGTGTCGCCGAAGCTCAGGCACTCCGGGGTCGCCGAGGACCGGCGCATCGTCCCGGAGGCACTGCGCCGGTTCGGTCAACTGCCGGGCGTCGCCTTCAAGTTCGTCTGTGCCGACGCGGCCGATCTGGCCGAGGTCGAGGAACTGGTGGACCGGTTCGCTCTGAGCAACGTCTGGATCATGCCGCGGGGCCAGTCCCCCGAGGAGATCGACCAAGGGATGCGTGACCTGGCCGACGACGTGATCGCGCGCAAATGGAATCTGTCGGGACGACTGCACGTCAACGTGTGGGGAAGCAAGCGGGGTGTCTGATGACCAGCGGCATGGAAGTGTTGACCGAGGATCTGGACCTGCTGGACGCGGGCGAGCCGAGCGATCCCCTGGAGTCGATCGCCCGTCAACTGCTCGTGGAGATCGGTGAGGACCCGGACCGTGAGGGGCTGCGGGAGACCCCGGCCCGCTACGCCCGCTGGTGGCGCGAGTTCACCCGGTACGAGCCCGGGTCCGTCGACACCCTCTTCGAGACGACGGCGAGCGGCAACCTGGTCGCCGTCTCCGGGATCAGTGTGTGGTCGCTGTGCGAGCACCATCTGCTGCCCTTCTCCTGCCGGGTCACCATCGGCTATCTCCCGCAGGAGAAGATGCTGGGCCTGAGCAAGTTCGCGCGGATCGCGCACCAGCACGCCCACAAGCTGCAGTCGCAGGAGCAGCTGTCCCAGCAGATCGCCGACGACGTCGAGCGGCTGACCGGGTCCGGTGATGTGGCCGTGATCGGCCGCGGCGAGCACCTGTGCATGGCGATGCGCGGCATCCGTACGCCCGCCACGATGACCACCGCCGTGTGGCGGGGCGCGCTCAAGGACTCCGCGCTGCGCGGCGAGCTGATCGCGCTCACCAACGACGGCCGGCAGTGAAGGAGACACGGCGGATGCGGATCTCCGAACCCGAGCGGACCGGGCTCAGCTTCGACGACGTCCTGTTCGTGCCCCGGCGCACCTCCCTGACCAGCAGGCGCCAGGCCGACACCGGCAGCGAGCTGCTGCCGGGCCTGCGGCTGCGGGTGCCGGTCGTCTCGGCCAACACCCAGTGGTGCACCGGCGACCGGATGGCGGCGGCGATTGCCCTGCAGGGCGGCCTCGGCATCCTGCACCGGATGCAGACCGTCGAGCAGCAGCTCGACCAGCTGGCGGCGGTCAAGGCCGTCCCGGTCGACGCCGAACAGGCCGAGCGGGCCACGCTCGACGCCGAGGGGCGACTGCTGGCCGGCGCGGCCGTCGGGGTCACCGGCGACTGGCGGGAGCGCGCGGAACGACTGGCCGCGCACGGCGTGGACGTCCTGCTGGTGGATGTCGCGCACGGACACAGCGACCAGGTCATCGACACCGTCAAGGAGCTGCGCTCCACGTATCCCGACACGCCGCTGATCGCGGGCAACGTGGCCACCGCCGAGGGCGTACGGGACCTGGCGGCGGCCGGGGCCCAGGTCGTGAAGGTGGGGATCGGGCCGGGCGGCGTGTGCACCACGCGGCTGGTGGCGGGCACCGGTGTGCCGCAGCTGACCGCCGTCATGGACTGCGCCGACGCGGCCGCCGAAGCGGGCGTGACGATCATCGCCGACGGCGGCATCCGGCAGGCCGGCGACATCGCCAAGGCCCTCGCGGCCGGGGCGCATGCGGTGATGCTGGGCTCGGCGCTCGCGGGCGCCGACGAGAGCGAGGCGACCCCGGTGGAGCGGGACGGCCGCCACTACCGGGTCAGCAACGGCTTCGTCTCCCTCGGCATGGAACTCACCCTGCGCCGGGCGGCCGGTGGCACGGTCACCCAGGAGGAGGTCGACGACTATGTCCCCGAGGGCGTCGAGGCGACCTTCCCGGCCTCCGGGCCGCTGGCGCGGACGCTGCGTCAGCTCGTCGGCGGTGTGCAGTCCGCGATGAGCTACTCGGGCGCCCCGGATCTGGACGCCTTCCGCGCCCGGGCCGAGTTCATCCGGGTCACGGCGGCGGGCCGGGCGGAGAACGTGCCCCATGCCCGTGAACGCTCGGTGCAGATCGACATCGACCACGTCGCCAAGGCGGTGACGGCATGAGCGGGACGACACCTTCGGCCACCGCGGCGGGCGAACGCCCCGGCATGTGGACGCGGCAGGGCCCGTACCTCCTCGACATGGCGACCTTCGGGGGGCTGGTCGAGGACATCGCCGACGAGGTGCGCGCGGCGGGCTTCGTGCCGGACGCCGTGCTCGCCGTGGCGCGGGGCGGGCTGGCCGCGGCCGGTTATCTGACCTGTGCGCTGGATGTGCCGGTGATGCACACGGTGCGGGTGCGCCGTACGGCGGACGACAGCCGGTACGCGGCCAAGCAGCGGCCGGTCGTCGACACCTCGGGGCCGCTGGGGCTCCGGGCGGGCGACCGGGTGCTGGTGGTCGACGACATCGTCGGCACGGGGGCGACCGCGGACGCGGTCCTCGCCCATCTCGCGGCGGCCGGGGTCGCGGCGGAGGACGTGCGGTTCGCCGCCGTGGTCCGCAATCACCGCAGCGGCTATGTCCCCGATCACTGCCCGGCCGTCGTCGACGACTGGATCGTCTTCCCCTGGGAGACGGCCCGGGAGTCCATCGAGGACTGCCGTCCCTTCCCGGCCTCGGCGCGGGTGCGCCGGTGAGCGGCGGTTTCCCCGGCAGTGGTCTGACCCGGGCGGCGGACGCGGCCTCGCTCGGGCTGCCCGGCTGTTACGACGCGGTCGATCTGTACCGCTACGACAGCAGGATCAGCGGCCGGGTCGAGGTGGCGCGGACGCTCGCCGGGATCGAGAAGGAGCACGGCACCCGGCCGACGGTGGTGTTCACCGACATCGCCGAGCGGCCGGGGACGGGGGTGCTGTGCCACCCGTATCCGCGCCAGGTGCTGCTGTCCGCGCTGGGCACGACGGAGGAGAAGCACCTGCCGGAGATGTCCCGCCGGCTCACGGGCCCCGTACCCACGACCGCTGCCGCCCAACTCCCGCTCACCCGGCGGGAGTTGCCCGGCATGCTGGACGATCTGCCGATCCTCCAGCACCGCCCCGCCGACGCCGGGCCGTACATCACGGCCGGCGTCGGGGTGACCACGCGGCCGGACGGCAGCGGCGTCAACATGGGCTTCTACCGCACCCAGGTGGTGGGCCCCGACGAGGCGCGGATCTTCCTGGACCCGCGCACCGACGGGCACCGCAATCTGCTGGCCTGGCTGGAGACCGGCCGCCCCATGCCGATCTCCCTGTTCCTCGGCGCGGACCCGGCGCTCACCGTGGTGGCCGCCTCACGGCTGCCGGCCGAGGGCGACGACTACGAGATCGCGGCCCGGCTGCTGGGCCGGCGCGTGGACGTCGGCGGTTTCCCGCCGGTGCCCGACGACGCCAGCCATGTCATCACCGGGTTCGTCGAGGAACGGGACGCGGTCGAGGGGCCGTTCGGGGAGTTCAAGGGCTACTACGCCGAGGCCCGGCGCAGCAATGTCCTCACCGTCACCGGGGTGTCCGCGACGCCGGGCGCGCCCTGGCCGACGATCGTGGCGGGCGCCCGGTCGGGGCTGACCCTGATGAGCTTCCAGAACGAGTACCTGATGTACGCCCATCTGACCGGCCTCGGCTATCCGATCAGGTCGGTGCACTACTCGATCAGGGCGCGGGGCGAGTTCGTGGCGTACATCGAGACCGATGAACCCGGCCAGGAACTGGTGCGCGACGCGATGGCCTTCGACATACGCTCCAAGGTGGTCATCTGCGGTCCCGATCTCTCCAACCCGGGGCAGGCGCTGGCCACTTACGGCTTCACCACCCGGACCGAGCCCTACTACCGCAAGGGCCGGGTGGAGGGGGAACGGATCGGACTGGCGCTGGTGATCCCGCCGGACGGCTGGCCGACCGAATACTGACCGACATCGCACCGAGCGAGGACCGCACGACCATGGACCGATTCGCCCAAGCCCTGCCCGCCGCCCTGATGGTGATCCCCGGGCCTGACGGCACCGTCACCTTCATCCGCCAGCTGAAGGGGCCGTACGCGAACAACTGGCTGCTGCCCGGCGGCGGGATCGAACCCGGTGAGCCGGCCGAGGCCGCCGCGGTGCGGGAGGCGCGTGAGGAGACCGGCATCGAGGTCCGGTCCTGTTCGCTGTTCGCCGTCTACGAGTTCACCGGAACCTGGGAGAAGGGCGGGTACCACCTGCTGATGTTCGCCTTCCTCGCGGACGGCGAGTACGCGCTGCGGCCGGGCTTCGCCGGGGACAACGTGGGGGCGATCCGGCAGGCCCGGATCGGGGAGATCGACATGCACTCCACGGATCTGCAGATCCTCACCGACGCCGGTCTCGCCTCCTACGACGAGGAGACGATCGCCCGGGCGCTGGCGGCGGACGGCATCACGATGCACGCGCACCGGGTGGTGTCCACCGCCCGGTGCGGCGCGCGGTGAGCGCCGGATCCGTCGCCAGGGTGCGGCAGGTGCTCTGTCCGCAGCCGATCGTCAGCCGCGCCGCGCGCAGCCCCAGGGCCAAGGCCGCCCTGGGGCTCGCGCCGCGTACGAGGTGGACGACGAACGCGGACGCCAGCGCGTCACCGGCGCCCGTGTCATCGGTGCAGGGCCCCGTCTCGGCGGGCAGGGCCAGCGCCGTGGGCTCTTCGGCACTGGCGACGGCGGCGCCGTCCGCGCCCGCGGTCACCACCACGACACGGGGCCCGTGTCCGAGGAGCCGCCGCGCCTGCTCGGCCGGTGTGCCCGCCTCGCCGGTGAGGGCGAGTGCCTCGCGGGCGTTGAGCAGCAGTACGTCGTACAGGGGCAGCAGATGGGCGCGCGGGCCGAAGTCCCGCTGCCTGGTGGGCAGACAGCACATGAGTGTGCCGCCCTTCCCGGCCTCCCGCGACAGCCAGGTGAGCAGGTCCTCGTCGAGTCCGCCCTCGGCGAGGACGGCGCCGGCCGCGGCGACGGTGGCGGCGAGCGCGGGCCCGGCGAGGGGGCGTGCGGCGGCCGGGTCGGGCAGGGCGATACGTGAGGTGATCTGCTGTCCGTCCGCGTCGAGCAGTACGTCCCAGCGGCCTATCCCGTCGGGGGTGCGCAGCACATGCAGCGGCCGTACGCCGAGCGCGGTCAGCTCCGCCTCCAGTTCGGCGGCGTCCCTGCCGTGCCCGGACAGCCCGGCGAAGGCCGTACGGGCGCCGAGCCGGGCGGTGTTGACCGCGATGTTGCGGCCGACGCCGCCGTGGTGGCGCTGGACGTCCCAGACCGGGGCGGTCCCGCCCAGCGTGCCGGTGGCGAAGTACTTGCGGTCCATCACGAGCGAGCCCAGCACGAGCACGTCGTACCCCACAGGATGACCCCCGAGAAATCGAAGAGCGAGGAAATGCTTGATGACTGACGAGACCGAAGTCGCCAGGCGCGGCGCGGGAATGGGATCGACATCGGAGGAACTCGCGGAGAAACGCGAGGCGCGCGCGTTCCGATGGAAGTTCTTTCTAATTTATCTGGCCGGGCTGTTCGCCGCCACAAGTATGGGAAAAATGACGCCGATATCGGTGGCGTTGCGCGAGGACCTTTCCCTTTCCCTGGCTCAGGTCGCGCTGCTCACCTCGCTGGTGACCGCCGTCGCCGCCGCGCTCGGGCTGTTCGTCAGCTATCTGATCCGCCCGCTGCCGCCACACCGCATGCTGGTCGCCGGACTCGTGGTCATGGGCCTGGCCGGGCTGTTCTGCGCCCGGACCGACAGCTTCGGGGCGATGCTGGGCGGGCGGCTGGTGGAGAGCGTGGGCTATGTCGTCGTGGTGATCGTCGCTCCGGTGCTGCTGTTCTCGCTGGGCGACGGCAAGCGGCTGACCGGCGCGCTGGCGATCTGGGGCACCTTCATGCCGGTGGGCCTGGCGCTGGGCTCCTTCGCCGGCGGCGTGCTCTCGGCGTGGCTCGACTGGCGGGGGTGGCTCACGGTGGCCGCGGGGGCGACGCTGGTGGTCGCCCTGCTGACCACCCGGCTGCCCGCGGTGCCGGGGACCCGGGAGGACGCGCGGCCGTCGGGCGAGGGCCGGTCGGCGGCCGTACGGCGGCTCGGGCGTCCACTGGCGCTGGGCGCCGGGTTCGCCACGATCAGCGGTTCGATCGTCGCCACCGTCACCCTCTACCCGCCCTATCTGCACGAGGAGTTCGGCCTGTCCACGGAGTCGGCCGGCACCCTCACCGGTGTGGTGTCCCTGGCCGGGGTGGCGGGCGGGTTCCTGGCGAGCTGGCTGCTGGTGCGCGGCGCCGGGGTGAAGTACCTGTTCGTGGTGGCGCTGTTGATGCCGGCCGGGGCGTTCGCCGCCTTCGCCGGGACGGGCGGGCTCGGGGTGTCGGTGGGCAGCGCGCTGGTGGTCGCCCTCGCCAACGAGCTGGTCGTGGCGACCGTGTTCGCGGCGGTGCCGCTGGCGGTGCGCGCGACGGCCGACCTGGGCGCCGCCAACGGTCTGGTCGCACAGTTCGGCAGCGTCGGGGCGCTGGCCATGCCGCCGCTGGTCGGGCTCGCGGTGACCGCCGCGGACGGCTGGTGGGCCGTGGGGCCCTGTCTGCTCGCGGTGTGCGTGGCGGGCCTGGTGCTGCTGCAGATCGCCGTACGGCAGCCGTCGTACGAGAACCGACGTGTGAAGGAGGCGGCATGACCGTCGAGCATGTGATCTTCGACTGGGCGGGCACCCTGACGCCCTGGCACACCGTGGACCTGCCGGGCATCTGGCGGGAGACCGCGGCCGCCCTCGACGAGGTCGGCGCGGACCGTGCGGCCGAGGTCGGCGAGCGACTGCTCATGGCCGAGCGGGAGCTGATGACGCGCTGCCGCGAGACCCAGTGCTCGGCCCGGCTCGACGAGGTGTTCGAGCTCGCCGGGGTGAACCCGGCCGCGCGGGCGCTGGGGGTGTACCGGCAGGCCTGGGAGGCGCACACCTTCATCGACCCGCACGCCCTGGAGATGCTGGCCGGGCTGCGCGAGCGCGGTCTGGGCATCGGGGTGCTCTCCAACACGCTGTGGCCGGGTGACTGGCACGACGAGATCTTCGAGCGGGACGGGGTGCTCGGCTATGTCGACGCCGCCGTCTACTCCAGCGAGGTGTCCTGGACCAAGCCGCACCCCGACATCTTCGCGGCGTCGGTGGCGGGTCTCGGCGCGGCCTCGGCGGGCGGGTGCGCCTTTGTCGGGGACCGGGCCTTCGAGGATGTGTACGGTGCTCAGCGGGCCGGTATGCGGACCATTCTGGTGCCGCACAGCAGCATTCCCGAGGAGGAACTCGGGGCTCATGGCTCGGTGCCGGACGCGGCGGTCGGGACGCTGAAGGACGTATTGACCGTCATCGACGAGTGGAACCGGCCGGGGAATTGAATTCCGTCCCTTGGTATGGGCCGGTGGAATTCAGCGGGGGTCGCGTGCGGTGCTCGCTGAATTCCACCGGCCCGCCGCGTCACACGGCGGCCGGCACCTCCGCCGGGCTCGGCACCCCGATCGCGTCCAGTGCCGCGCAGGGGTCGGCGACGACATGGACCAGGGCGCGGTCGCGGGCGGTGAAGAAGCGCTCGTCGAGCATCCGGTCCAGCATGGCGACCAGCGGGTCGAAGAAGCCGCGGACGTTGACCAGGGCGATCGGCTTGTCGTGGTGGCCGAGCTGGTTCCAGGTGGCCACCTCCATCAGCTCGTCCAGCGTGCCGTACCCGCCGGGCAGCACGACGAAGGCGTCCGACAGCCGGTACATCAGGGCCTTGCGCTCATGCATGCCGCCCACCAGGAAGATCTCGCCGCAGGCGTTGTCGAGCCGCTCCCGCTCGTGCAGCGCGTGCGGGATCACCCCGGTGACGGAGGCGCCGCCCGCCATGGCCGCGGTCGACACGGCGCCCATGACACCGACTCCACCGGCGCCGTAGACCAACTCGGCGCCCCGGTCGGCCAGTTCACGGCCCAAGGCGCCGGCCGTCTCGATGTACTCCGCGTGGCGTCCGGGGCGTGAGCCGCAGAACACTCCGATGCTCTTGCGTGCAGAACGTGCAGGGATCACTGGTCTTCTCCTGGAAGGTGAGGGGTCCGCCGCGGGGAACAGGCCGGTCACAGGCGCAGCGCGGTACGCAGCAGCACATCGGCGCCGGCGACGAGATCGCTCTGCGCGGTGTCCTCCTCCGGCACATGGCTCACCCCGCCGATGCTGGGCACGAAGATCATGCCGATCGGGGCGATGCCCGCCATGACCTGCGCGTCATGCCCGGCCCCGCTGGGCAGCAGCTGGTACGGGTGGCCGAGTTCGGCCGAGCTGTCGGCGATGGCGTCGCGCAGCACACGGTCGGCCTGCGCCGGTTCGGTCCTGGTGCTGACCGCCACCTCGATCTCCAGCCCGCGTTCCTGGGCGACGGTGTCCAGGAGATTGCGCACCGCCTGCTCGGCCAGGCCGAGGCGGACCGGGTTGCCGTCCCGCAGATCGACCGTCAGCTGCACTTCCTGGGCGATGGTGTTGGGCGAGTTCGGGCGGATGTCGAGCCGGCCGACGGTCGCCACCCGGCACAGCTGCTGCTCCTTGGCCAGCCCTTCGACCGCCAGCAGGATGCGCGCCGCACCGGTCAGCGGATCGCACCGCAGCTCCATCGGCGTGGTCCCGGCGTGTCCCGCCTCGCCGCGCACGGTCACGGTCAGCACGGTGCGCCCGGTGATGCCGGTGACCACACCGATGCGGTCACCGCTGCGCTCCAGCACCGGGCCCTGCTCCACATGGAGTTCGAGATAGGCGGCGACGGAGCCCTGCGGCCACACGGCGCTGTCGAGCGCGTCGAGGTCGCCGCCGAGCCGGGCGAGCGGCTCCCGCAGGGGCGAGCCGTCATGGGCCAGCGGCTCGTCGGGCAGCTCGGCCAGCCGGCCCACCAGGACCTTCGAGCCCCAGAAGGGCTGGGCGAAGCGGGCCCCCTCCTCGTTGGCGAAGGCGACGGCCACCAGCTCATGGGCCGGTTCGACGCCCGCCTCCGACACGGTCTGGAGGACCTCCAGCGCCGCGAGCACCCCGTAGGTTCCGTCGAGGCGGCCGCCGTTGACCACGGTGTCGAGGTGCGACCCGATCATCAGCGTCGGCCGCTCGGTACAGCCGGCCCGTTCGGGCCTGCGCACGATGACGTTCCCGGCGGCGTCGATCCGGGCGGTGAGGCCGGCGGCCTCGGCCTCGCGGACCAGTTCGGCCCGTGCCTCGATGTCCGCGTCGCTGAATCCCTCGCGGTCGATGCCTCCGGCGTCGTTGCGTCCTATCTCGGCGAACCGCTCGACCCGGTCCAGCAGCCGTGCCGCGTCGACCGAGAGGGCCGGCTGGTCGAGGGTGCTCGCGGGGGCAACCAGGTTGGTGCTCATCGCATCCCATCTCTGTCGAAGCCGTCGTAGCTGTCGGAGTTGTCGGGTCCGGCGGGTTCATCGGCTGCGCCGCCGGGCCGGATCGGGGTCGCGGCCGCCGCGAGATCGGCGAGCGGCAGCGGGCGCAGGACGTCGGCGAGGCTCACTTCGAGGCCCTGGAACCTGAGCCGGAAGACCAGTTGCACGGCCAGCAGCGAGTTGCCGCCGAGGGCCGTGAAGTCGTCGGTGCGCCAGACCTGTTCGACATAGAGCAGGTCCTGCCAGACGGCGGCGATCGTCCGTTCCCGTTCACCGCGCGGCACCGCACGGTCGTCGTAGGCGGCCTCGGTGAGGGCCCTCGGGGTGGGCAGGGCCTTGCGGTCGACCTTGCCGTTGGCGTTGAGGGGCAGGGTGTCGATCCGGGTCATGATGCCGGGCAGCATGTAGGCGGGCAGCCGCTCGGCGAGGTGGGCGAGCAGGTCCCGCTCGGGGATCTCCTCGTCGGCGATGTAGTAGCCGACCAGGCGCGGGGTCTTGCGGTCCTTGCCGATCACCGCGGCGACGGACTGCTTGACCGCCGGGTGCGCGACCAGGGCGGCCTCGATCTCGCCGAGTTCGACTCGGTAGCCGTTCACCTTCAGCTGGTCGTCGTCGCGGCCGAGGAACTCCAGGGAGCCGCCGGGCAGCCAGCGGCCCAGGTCGCCGGTCCGGTACATCCGGGCGCCGGGGACCTCGCTGAACGGGTCGGGCACGAAGCGGTCGGCGGTCAGCCGGGCCCGGCCCGCGTAGCCGCGGACGACGCAGTCGCCGCCGATGTAGAGCTCACCGCTGACACCCAGTGGAACCGGATTCAGGGCGTGGTCCAGCACATACATGGTGGTGTTGGGGATGGCCCGGCCGATCGGCACCTGCTCGGTGGTGACGGGTCCGTCGACGATGTGGACGGTGTTGCCGACGGAGGCCTCGGTGGGGCCGTACTCGTTGAGGATGACGCTGTCGGTGTCCTTGCGCCGCCAGGAGTCCAGGATCCGGGTCGGGAAGGTGTCGGCGCCCACCGCGAGCGTGGTGGCGAGCCTGCGGGCACGCTCGGGCGGCAGCAGCTGGTCGAGCAGGTCGAGATGGCCCGGGGTCATCTTGATGAAGGTGAACGGGGCCAGCTCGTCGAGCCGGTCCGCGAGGGCCACCGAGTCCAGCGAGTCGTCCAGCATGCACAGCCGCTCACCGGTGACCAGCGGGGTGTACAGGTTGGGCACGATCATGTCGAAGGCGATGGAGGAGAACACGGGCGCCCCGCCGGAGCCGCGCGCCGCATAGCCCTCGCCGCACCAGCCCAGGTAGTTGACGACGCCGAAGTGCGGCACCAGTACGCCCTTGGGCTTTCCGGTGGAGCCCGAGGTGTAGATGACGTACATCAGGTTGTCCGGAGCGCTGGTGCGGCCGAGGTCCGTGTCAGGCAGGCCGGCCGACTCCTCGGCCAGCGTCGCGGTCTCCCACACCGTCCACGGCCCCTCGGGCACGCGTGCCGTGAACCGCTCCTGGGCCAGCACCAGCCGGGCGCCGGAGTCCTCCAGCAGATAGCGCAGGCGCTCGGCCGGGTACTGCGGTTCCAGCGGCAGATAGGCGGCACCGGACTTGAGTACGGCCAGCAGCAGGACGACGAGTTCCGTGCCGCGCCCCGCGAGGACGGCGACGACGCTCTCCGGGCCCGCGCCCTGCTGCCGCAGCCGGCGGGCGATCCGGTTGGCGCGCCGGTTGAGTTCGGCGTAGCTGAGCTCGACCGTGCCGTCGGTGACCGCGAGGGCGTCGGGGACCCGGCGCACCTGCTCCTCGAACAGCTCGTGCACACACCGGTCCACCGGGTAGGGGCGGGCGGGGCCGTTCCACTCCTTCAGCATCAGGTGGTACGCGGACTCGGTCAGCGGGCACAGGTGCTCGTGCCGTTCCTCGGCGTCGGGGAGCGCCGCGAGGACCTTCAGGTAGGCGTCGCGGATGTCCTCGGCCCGGTCCTGGCCCAGGCGGCTCGTGGTGTGGTCGAGGCGCAGCCGCAGGCCGCCGTCCGCGGTGTGCAGGAACGTGGTCGACAGGGTGCGGCTGGTCGGGGCGACCCGCAGTGCGAGGTCCGGGTCCGCGTCGGCGAAGTCCACGACATGGTCGAAGAGTTCACCGTCGTCCACGTCCCACTGGACCACGGCCAGCGGATAGCGCCGGTACGGCCGGGCCGCCGCGTCGGTGTCGTGCACCTGCCGCACCAGCTCGCCCCAGCCGGAACCGGTCAGGTCAACGCGCAGGGGGGTGACATTGAGGTGCATGCCGAGCGCCCCGGCACCGGCCGCGCCTTCGAGGCGGCCGTCGCTGACGACGCCGGTGACGATGTCGTGGCGGCCGGTGGCGAGGCCGACGGCCTTGGCGTGCGCCGCCAGCAGGACGCTGCGCAGGGGGACCTGGAGCCGGTCGGCCAGGGTGCGCAGGCGGTCGGCGGTCTCCCCGGGGATCTCGCACTCGACGGTGCCGTGAGGTGCGGTGGCCCGCTCGTCGGGGCGGTGCGGCAGGGTGCAGGGCTCGCAGCCGGCGAGGGCGTCGGCCCAGAAGCGCTGCACCTCCTCGGAGACGGCAGTGCGCCGTTCGAGGGCGACGAACTCACGGAACGCGGTGGTGGGCGCCGGGTCCTCGGGCGTGCCCGGGTCGTCGAGGAGACGCCGGTAGCGGTCCACGACCTCGGTGCGGAACAGGGTGCGGCTCGGACCGTCGAGCAGCGCGTGATGGTCGGTCTGCGTCAGCCGGAAGGTGTCGTCGGTGAGCCGGTGCGCGAACAGCCGCACCAGCGGCGGACACGTCACATCGAACGGCCGCACCCGCTCCGCCTCGGCCAGCTCACGCAGCACCTTCAGCTGCTTGTCCCCGGTGACGCCGCGCAGGTCCTCGCACGACAGGGGCAGTTCGACGTCCTCGTGGACGAGCTGCAGGGGCTCCTCGTGGTCGACGAGGTCGAAGCGCGTGCGCAGCACCGGGTGCCGCCTCGTCACGTCCTGGACGGCGCGGTGCAGCAGGGCCGTGTCGAGGGGCGCCCGGACCAGGTGGCTGTGGACGTGGTGGTAGGGCAGGCCGTGCGGGTCGAGTTCCTGGTGGAAGACCATGCCGGTCTGCAGGACGGTCAGGGGGGAGGTCTCGACGACGACGGGTGCGGCCGGTATGGCGGGGGGACCTGGTGGTCCGACGCGTTCCTGGGCGAGGGTCCTGTGGTTCATGTCGGAGGTTCGCTGACCTTTCGTGTTCGCTGCGGAGGCGGTGGGGGCGGCGGGTGCGCTCACGCCACGAGGGCGGAGGCGCGGCGTCGGACGCCGAGCGGGCGCATGTCCGTCCACACGGCCTCGATGCGGTCGAGGCACTCCTCGCGCGTGCCGCGGGTGCCCTCGTCGCGCCAGCCGGGCGGGTTGTCGCGCAGCAGGGGCCAGATCGAGTACTGCTCCTCGTCGTTGAGCACGACCTTGTAGGCGCTCATCGGTGCTCCTGTCGGGTGTACGAAGTCGGGCAGGGGGTCAGCGCCGCGCGAACCGTGTCCAGCAGCGGGGTCCGCGAGGGGCGCAGGAAGAAGTGGTCGCCGGGCAGCTCGTACCGGACGAAGGGGCCGGTGGTCTCCTCGGCCCAGGGCGCCATGCGCGCGGCCGGCACCTCGGGGTCCTCGGTCCCGGCGAAGGCCACGACCGGGCAGGTCAAGAGGGGCTCGGCGCGGTATTCGTAGGTCTCGCAGACCGCGAAGTCCGCGCGGATGGCCGGCATGAGCAGTTCGAGGAGCTCCGGCTCGTCGCAGACCTCGCCGGGCAGCCCGCCCAGTCGGCGCAGCCGGTCGACGACGAACGCGTCCGGCTGGTCGTGGGTGCGGGGCTGCTCGTGGCGCAGCCGGGGTGCCCGGCCGCCGGAGACGAACAGGGCATGGGGTTCGCCCGCGCCGCGCCGGCGCAGTTCGCGGGCCAGCTCGAAGGCGACGAGCGAGCCCATGCTGTGGCCGAACAGGGCGTAGGGGACGTCGAGTTCGCCTTCCAGCGCGGAGGCGAGCTCGTCGACCAGCGGGGCGAGGCGGGCGTGCGGGCTCTCCCGCCAGCGGGTCTGCCGGCCGGGGTACTCGACCGGGCACACCTCGATGTGCTCGCCGAGCGCGCCGGACCAGCCGGTGTAGACCGAGGCGGCGCCCGCGGCGTACGGCAGACAGAACAGCCGTAGGGCGGGCGGTGTCCGCCGGGCCGGCGCGACGATCCAGCCACCGGCGCGTACGCCGGGCTGTATGGCTTTCGGTACTGCGGTTGCGTTCACGTGTGGGACTCCGGGGTCCATTGCTCGGTGGGCCGAGGGGCTGGATGACAGGCGGAGGGAGTGGGTGGGGTGGGACGCGGGCCGCGCGCCACTGCCCCCGGGGGCTCAGGTCGAGAGCATGGCCTCGGCCTCCTCCTCCGACATGTCCTCCAGCTCGGCGAGGATCTGGTCCTCGACGACCGCGGCGACGTCCCGCAGGGTCGGGCTGTCGAACAGGGCGCGGATCGGGACCTCGACGTCGAGTTCCTTGCGCAGCCGGATCACCGAGCGCATCGCGAGGAGCGAATCGCCGCCCAGGGCGAAGAAGTTGTCGTGCAGCCCGACGCGTTCGACGCCCAGCATGCTCGCCCAGACGTCCGCCACGGTCTGCTCGATCGGGGTGCCCGGTGCCTCGTGCCGGGGCGCGTCGTCGTCGCTGAGGTCCTCGGGGACGACGAGTGCCCGCCGGTCGACCTTCCCGTTCGCGGTGAGCGGCAGGGAGTCGAGTTCGAGGTAGATGCCGGGCACCATGTACGCGGGCAGCTTGGCGCCGAGGAACTCGATGACGTCCTCGGGCACCTTCCCGCCCTCCTGCGGGACGACGAACGCGATCAGCCGCTTCGCCCCGCGGGGCTCCCCCTGGACGACGACCACCGCGGCCCGCACACCCGGGTGCTGCATCAGCGCGGCCTCGATCTCGCCGAGCTCGATGCGATAGCCCTGCACCTTGACCTGGAAGTCCTCCCGGCCGAGGAACTCGATCTCCCCGCCGGGCAGGAAGCGCCCGAGGTCACCGGTGCGGTAGAGCCGCTGCCCGGTCTCCGGGTGGACGATGAAGCTCGCGTTCGTCTTCGTCTCGTCCCGCAGATAGCCGCAGGCCAGCCCGATCCCGCCGATGTACAGCTGGCCCGGCACGTTCGTGGGCCGGGGCCGCAGCGCCTCATCCAGCACATGGAAGGTCTGGTTACGCATCGGCCTGCCGTACGGGATGCTCGCCCAGTCCTCGGGGACCTCGCCGATCGGGTACAGGATCGACCAGATCGACGCCTCGGTCGCCCCGCCGAGGCTGATGACCTCGGGGGAACCCAGGGTGCGGCGGATGCGGTCGGGGAGGGTGACCGGGATCCAGTCGCCGCTGAGCATGACGGTGCGCAGCGGGCTGCCGGTGATCTCCTTCACGCTCATGTGCTCGACGAACAGCTCCATCAGCGCGGGCACCGAGTTCCACAGCGTGACCTCGGCCTTGTTCACGAGTTCGAGCCAGGCCGCCGGGTCGCGGTGCGCGCCGGCGTCCGGGACGACGAGCGCGCCGCCGACGGCTAGCGGGCCGAACACGTCGTAGACCGACAGGTCGAAGCTGAGCGAGGACAGCGCCAGGACCCGGTCGTCGGCGCCCACGGAGAACCGCTCGTTGATGTCGACGACGGTGTTGAGGGCGCCCCGGTGGTCGATCATGACGCCCTTGGGCAGCCCGGTGGAGCCCGAGGTGAAGATGACGTAGGCAAGGTCCCGGGGCGTGGTGGCGGTCGCGGGCAGGGGCAGGGCCGTGGCGTCGGGGTCGTAGGGCAGCTCGTCCACGTGGAGCAAGGTGCTCACTCCGGCGAACCTGTTCTCGCCCGCGGCGGCCACGCGTGCCTGGGTGAGGACGGCGCGTGCCCGGCCGTGGTCGAGGAGGAAACGGATCCGCTCGTCGGGCAGTTCGGGGTCGATCGGCAGATACGCGGCGCCCGCGGCCAGGATGCCGAGGACGGCGGCGGACTGCTCCCAGCCCTTCTCCATGACGACGGCGACCAGGTCGTTCGGGCCCACGGCGGGCTCGGTGAGGCGGGCGGCGATGTCCTGGGCGCGGGCGGCGAGTTCGCCGTAGCTCAGGACGCGCTGCGGCGTGATGACGGCGGTCCGGTCGGGGGTGCGGGCGGCCTGTGCGAAGAACGGCTCGTGCAGCAGCCCGGACGGCACGGGCCCCTCGGTGCGGTTGTACTCCGCCTGCGCGGCCAGTTCGGCCCCAGGCACGAGCAGCGGCGCGGGTCGGCTCCAGCCGGCCTCGTCCTCGGCGAGCGTGCGCAGCAGACGCAGCGTCGCCTCGTGGATCGCGGCCACCATGCCCTCGGGGAACAGCTCCTCGACGGCGTCGATGTCCAGCACCAGGGCGCCGTCCGACTCGTACACCTGGGCGTCGATCCAGACCTGCGGGGTCTGCGAGATGCTGTACGCGACCTCGCCGAGCTGGCCCTCCTCGGTGTCGTTGGCCAGCAGGCTGGTGAACACCGCGGGCATGGCCGCCGCCGACTCGCCGCGCACCTTCTTCATCTCGCGCAGCACCCGCACACCGCTGAACAGCCGGTGGTCGAGGTCGGTCACCAGCCGGTCGCGCACGGCCGCCGCGCGCTCCGCGAACGGGACCGGGGCCGTGGTGTCCAGCTCCAGCAGCGTCAGGGAGGTGAAGTCGCCGATGATCGCGTCGACCTCGGGGTGCAGCGGGAGCCGGTTGGCCAGCGGCAGGTTGAGGGTGAAGCGGCGGTTCTTCGACCAGGTGCCCAGGGCTTCGCCGTACGCCGCGAGCAGCAGGGCCGTCGGGGTGATGCCGCGCTCGGAGGCGGCCGACTTCACCGCCGCCCACTGCTCGCGGGGCAGTTCACCGGCGGTGCGGGCGAAGCGCGGGACGTCGACGGTGCGCGGGTCGCGGGCGAGCGGGAGGTCGGGGGCGAGGGCCAGGTCCGGTATGCGCTCCTGCCAGTAGCGCTCGGCGCGGCGGAAGCGGTCGGTGGTCTCCAGGCTCTGCTCGGCCAGTACGTAGTCACGGAAGGAGAGTTCGAGTTCGGGCAGTTCGGCGCCCGGGTCGGCGTACAGATGGGCCAGCTCTCGCATCAGCAGGTTGTAGGCCCAGGCGTCGGTGAGCAGTCCGTCCACGCTCAGGTGCAGCCGGCCGACGTCGCCGGGCATGACGGTGGCGCGCAGTTCGAACAGGGGCCATTGCTCGGGCGTGAAGACCTGGTGCGACATGGCCTCGCGGGTCGCTTCGAGCGCGGCGCGCGCGGCGTCCTCGGGCAGTTCGCGCAGGTCCCCGGTCTCGATGACGTAGTCGGGGACCTCGGCGAGGATCTCCTGCTCCCCGTGCTGGTGGACGACGGCCCGGAGCATTCCGTGCCGCTGGATCAGCCTGCGGAAGGCCCGCTGCATCCGGGGCAGGTCCAGGCCGGCGACGTCGAACTCCTCGTAGGCGTGCATGCCGACGTTGCCGAGTTCGAAGACCCCGGTGCGGCCCACCAGGTACGCCTGCTGGACGTCGGTCAGCGGGAAGGGCTCGTGGGCGTGGTCCGGGTCGGGGACGACGACGGGCAGCGCCTCGGCGGCGGTGTCGTCGGTGCGGGACGCGCGGACGGCGGCGGCGATGCCGCGGACGGTCGGGTCGGCGACGAAGGTGCGCAGGGGCAGTTCGACGCCGCAGGCCCGTCGGATCCGGGTGACGACCTGGGCGGCGAGCAGGGAGTGGCCGCCGAGCTGGAAGAAGTTGGCGGTGGCCTCGACGCCCGGGATGCCGAGGAGGTCGGAGAGGACGGCGGCGACCTGGCGCTCGGTGTCGTCGGCGTAGCGCGGCTCCCCGTCGGCGGCCTCGGGGACCCCTGCCTCGGCCTCGGGCTCCTCGCTCAGGGTGACCACGGCATGGCAGTCACCGGACGCGGAGCCCACGACGCGGACCGCGGCGGCCTCGACGGCGGCGGACCCGGCGTCCGGCCAGGCGAAGGTCGTCCAGGGCGTGCCGGACTCCCGGGCGAGCAGGGCGGCCTGGGCCTCCAGGGCGGACACGGTCGGCGCGTCGCCGATGATGTGCGCCTCGCAGCCGCGCACGGCGCCGGCGGGCGCGCCCTCGACGAGCGCCGCGGCCTCGGCCAGCGTGGCGAGCGCCCCGTCCTGCGGGACGGTGCCGTCGAGCACCACCAGCACGGTGGCCGAGCCGCCGGGCGAGCGGGTGACGGTGGCCCCGGCCCGGGTCAGCGCCCGGTGGAACGCCTCGCCGTGCGCCTCGTCGCCGAGGACGGTGTAGTGGGCGTCGCGGTGCCGGTCGGTGCCGGTGGCCGGGTGCAGGGGGTGCAGCTCGGGTACGAAGCGGTGGGTGCCGCGCAGGGCGACCACGGGCTCGCGTCCCGGGCCGGTGACTTCGGAGTGCAGCGCGGTGGTGAGCCGTCGCAGGGCGCGGGGTGTGGTCGGCGGGGTGATGTCGAGCAGGTTCCGCGTACCCGGTCGCCCGGCTGTCGCCCAGGCCGTCGACGCCGCCTTGGCCGGGGCGAGTTCCTCCTCGCCGGTGACGTCGAGGGCGCCGGAGGCGACGGCGACCACGCGGGTGCCCCGCTCGGCGAGCTCCTCGCACAGGGCGTCCAGCGTGCCCAGGGCCTCGGTGCCGCCGTCCAGGAGCCCGCCGTGGACCACGCCCGCGAGGTGTTCCTCCCCGGCGAGGAGACGGGTGCGGTCGTCCGGGGTGGCCAGGGCGGCGGCCGGTACCGCCGTCACCTCCCGGTTCCCGGCGCGCAGTTGCTCCACCAGGCCGTTCAGCACTCCGCACGGCCCGTCCGTGACGACTAGCCAGCTTCCGCTGACAGGGCTCGGGGCCACGGGGGCGGACCGGCGGAAGCCGCGCACTCTCAGCCCGTCCGGCGAGACGGTGCGCGCCGGGGTGTCGCCGTGCGGGGCGTCGACCCAGTGGCGGCCGTGCTCGAAGGGGTACGTCGGCAGCACGGTGCGGCGCGCGGGGGTGTCGCCGGGCAGCGTCGGCCAGTCGATGGCGACGCCCTGGCACCACAGTTCGCCCGCTGCGGCCAGCATCTCGCGCCGCGCGTCCCCGTCCTCGGCGGCCGTGGGCAGGGAGGCGACGGCGCCGCGGCCCTCGGTGGCGGCACGGGCGAGACCGGTGAGGACCTGGCCCGGGCCGATCTCCAGCAGAACGGCGTCGCATTCGCGGACGGTGCGCAGACAGTCGTCGAAGCGGACGGCGGACAGCAGCTGACGGGCCCAGTACCGGGGGCTGGTGGCCTGCCTGTCGGTGAGCCAGGTGCCGGTCACGTTCGACGCGACGGGGACGGCCGGAGGTGCGAGCCGGACACCGGCGACGGCGGCCTCGAAGGCGGTGGCCGCGGCGTCCATCATCGTGGAGTGGAAGGCGTGCGAGGTCCGCAGCCGCTTCACCGTGACCTCGCGCTCGGCGAGCAGCGCCTCGAAGGCCTCGATCGCGGCGGCCGGTCCCGAAACCACGCACTCGCGCGGCCCGTTGACGGCCGCCAGCGCCAGCTCACCGGTGAGCAGCGCCACGATCTCCGCCTCCGGCAGCGGCACGGCCGCCATCGCGCCCGGCGCCGCCTCCTGCATCAGCCGGCCGCGCTCGGCGACCAGCCGCAGGGCGTCCCGCGGTGCCATCACGCCCGCGAGGCAGGCGGCGACCAGCTCACCGAGGCTGTGCCCCAGCATGGCCGTGGGCTTCACACCCCAGGACATCCACAGCTTGGCCAGGGCGAACTCGACGACGAACAGGGCGGGTTGGGCGTACCGGGTGCTGCTGATGGCCGTGAGCGCGGCGTCGCGCCGGTCTTCGGCCGGGTACAGCAGCTCGCGGATGTCCCGGCCGAGGAACGGCAGCAGGATCTCGGCGGCGTGGTCGACCTCCGCGCGGAACACCGGCTCGTGCTCGTACAGGGCGCGGCCCATGCCGATGCGCTGGGTGCCCTGCCCGGAGAACGCGAAGACGGTCGACCGGTCGGTTTCGGTGACGCGCGTGCCGGGCCCCGGCAGCAGGGCGGACGCGGCCTCCTCGGTGTCCCCGGTCACGACGAAGCGGCGGTACGGCAGCGCCCGGCGCCCGCTCTGCAGGGTGTGCGCGACCTCGTCGAGCCGTTCGTCTGGATGGGCCCGCAGATGGGCGGCGAGGTTCGCGGCGACGGTGTCCAGGGCGGTCGGGGTCGCCGCCGACAGCGGCAGCAGCCGCGGCCCGCTCCCGCCGGTGGCCGCGGGTCGCTTCGGCGCCTCCTCCAGCACGACGTGGGCGTTGGTGCCGCCGATGCCGAAGGAGCTGACGCCGGCCCGCAGCGTCTCCCCCCGCCAGGGCGTCAGTTCGGCGTTGACGTGGAACGGGCCCTCGTCCAGGCCGAGTCGGGGAGAGGGAGCGGTGTGGTGCAGGGTCGGCGGGAGTTCGCGGGCCTTCAGCGCGAGCACCGTCTTGATCAGACCGACCACGCCGGCCGCGGTGTCCAGGTGGCCGATGTTGGTCTTCACCGAGCCCAGGGCGCAGCGGTCGCCCGCGCCGGTCCCGGCGAACGCGCTGTTGAGGGCGGTCACCTCGATGGGGTCGCCGAGGGGGGTGCCGGTGCCGTGGGCCTCGACGTAGGAGACCGTCGCCGGGTCGGTCCCGGACACGTCCAGCGCCTCGGTGATGACATCGGCCTGTCCGTCGACGCTCGGGGCGGTGAAGCCGACCTTGCGGGCACCGTCGTTGTTGATCGCCGACCCGCGGATCACCGCGTGGATCACATCGCCGTCGGCGAGCGCGTCCTCCAGGCGCTTGAGCACGACCACGCCGGCGCCGCTGGCCGGCACCGCGCCCGAGGCCCCCACGTCGAAGGCCCGGCAGTGCCCGTCGGGCGAGACGACGCCGCCCTCCTCGTACCGGTAGCCCCGGTCCTGGTCGGCGACGACGGTCGCACCGCCGGCCAGCGCGACATCGCACTCCCCGCCGGCGAGGGCCTGGCAGGCCATGTGGACGGCGACCAGCGAGGTCGAGCAGCCGGTCTGCACACTGACGCTGGGGCCGCGCAGGTTCAGCTTGTACGACACCCGGGTCGGCATGAAGTCCTTGTCGTTGCCGAGCGAGGTCTGGAACGCGCCGATCCGCTCCACCAGGCCGTCCTGGGCGAGCAGGTTGCGCAGCAGATAGGAGCTCTCCCCCACCCCGGCGTACACGCCGGTCACCGTGTCGTCCCCGTCGCCCGGACAGCCGGCGTGCTCCAGCGCCTCCCACGCGCACTCCAGGAAGACGCGGTGCTGCGGGTCGAGGAGCTGTGCCTCGCGGGGCGAGAAGCCGAAGAAGGCGGCGTCGAAGCCGGCGATGTCGTCCAGCGCGCCGAACGCCTTGACGAGGCCGGGCCGGTCCAGTTCCCCGGGGGTGAGCCCGGCGGCGAGGAGTTCCTCGTCGGTGAAGGTCCGGATGGACTCCACGCCGTCGCGCAGATTGCGCCAGAAGTCGTCCAGGGTGCGGGCCCCGGGGACCCGCAGGGACATCCCGACGACGGCCACGGCGCCCGCGGGCAGCCCGTCGTCGGCGAACTCGGTGTTCTCGGTGGTCACTGTGTCTCTCCTGCCTCTCGAATGTCTCCGGTCCGCCGGCGCGGCACGCGCGCGCCCTGGTGCCGTCTGCGCGCCTCGGCCCTGCGGTGCCCCCGGGCCCCGCCGGGGCCGCCGGGCTCCTCGCCGCCGGCCAGATGCCGGGCGAGGGTGCGCACGGTCGGGTGGCGGAACAGCTCCACGACCGGCACCTGGCGGCCGAGCGACTCGGCCAGCCGGGACTGCACGCGCACGATCAGCAGCGAGTGGCCGCCGATCTCGAAGAAGTTGTCGTCGGCGCCCACGTGGTCCGTGGCGAGCACCTCGCGCCACACCGCGGCGACCAGCCGCTCGGTCTCGCCCGCGAAGGCGCCGCGCACGGCCTCGGGGGCCGGGGCGGCGGGAGCCGGAAGGGCCCGCCGGTCGGTCTTCCCGCGTTCGCCGCGCGGCAGTTGGTCGAGTACGACGATCGCGGTCGGGACCATGTACGGCGGCACCCGGTCGGCCAGATGGGCCCGCAGCTCCTCGGTGGGCACGGGTTCGGCGAGGGCCGCGTAGCCGACGAGCGCCGGCTGTCCGGGGGTGTCCTCGCGCAGCAGCACCGCCGCGTCGCGCACCCGGGGATGCGCGGCGAGCGCGGCCTCGATCTCGCCGAGTTCGATGCGGAAGCCGCGCAGCTTGACCTGGTCGTCGTCCCGGCCGAGGAACTCCAGCACCCCGTCCGGGGTGCGTCGGGCCCGGTCCCCGGTGGCGTACATGCGCTCCCCCGGCCCGCCCCAGGGGTCGGGCAGGAAGCGGGCGGCGGTGCGGGCCGGGTCGCCGACGTAGCCCTGTGAGACGCCGGGCCCCGCGAGGTACAGCTCGCCGGGGACTCCGGGCGGCACGGGCATGAGGGCCGCGTCCAGGACATGGGCGCGGACGCCGGGCAGCGGGCGGCCGATCGGCACGGTGCCGCCGGGTTCGGCGTCGGCGGGCTCGTGGACGGTGGCCGTGATGGTCGTCTCGGTCGGGCCGTAGGCGTTCAGCCAGCGGATGCCGGGAGGCACCGCGGCCCGCCAGACGGCGAGCTTGCCTGCGTCGACCCGCTCGCTGCCGACGACGACCAGCCGCAGCGCCGGGCACCCGGACGCCGGGTGACGGTCCAGCACGGACACCCACTCGTGCCAGTACGACGCCGGCAGGTTGAGCACCGACAGCCGCTCGCGCCGGGCCAGCGCCATCAGTTCGCCGATCCCCGGCACCGGTCCGGCGGGGGGCAGGACGACACAGCCGCCGCGCACCAGGGTGGCGAACAGCTCCTCGGCCGCCACGTCGAAGGTGAGCGACGCGAACTGCAGGACCCGGTCGTCACCGCCGAGTTCGTACCGGTCGGCGACCGCGCCGAGGGTGTGCACCAGATTGGCGTGGCTGACCCGGACGCCCTTGGGCCGGCCCGTCGTACCGGAGGTGTAGAGGATGTACGCGGGGGCGGCGGGATGCACCTCGTACGGCTCCCCGGCCGCCGCGGACGGAGCCTCGAAGGCGTCCTCGACCGCGGCGAAGGGCACCTCGCCGCAGGGCGGCACGGGCGTCGTGCGCGAGCCGAGGACCAGGACGGCGCCCGCGTCGGCGAGGACGTGCGTGAACCGTTCGCGTGGAGCACGCGCGTCCATCGGGACGTAGGCCGCGCCCGCCTTCAGGATGCCGAGCAGCGCGGCCGGCCAGGCCAGGGAGCGCTCCATGGCGACGACGACGGTGTCGCCGGGCCGCACGCCCCGCGCCCCGAGCTGCCGGCACACGGCGTCGGAGCGTGCCTCCAACTCGGCGTAGTTCAGGGTCAGTTCGCCCTGTCTGAGCGCGGCTGCCTCCGGCCGGCGTGCGGCGGCGGCAGCGACCCATCCGTGCAGGGTGGCCGCCTCCGGGGCCGCGGCGGCCGCCGGGCGGCCGAGTTCGTGGGCGTCGAGCATCGGCAGCGCCGACACCCGCGAGCCGGGGTCGGCCAGGGCGGACTCCAGCAGGCGCAGATAGTGCCGCGTCATCCGCTCGACGGTGGTCCGGTCGAACAGGTCGACGTCGTACTCCACATGGCCGCGCAGCTCCCCGGAGGCCAGGGGCGTCTCGTCCCAGGCGACGGTGAGGTCGAACTTGGCGATGCCCGCGGGGGTCTCCCGCACCGTCACCGACAGATCCGGCCAGCCGCTCGCGGTCTCCGGGATGTTCTGCTGGGAGAGCATGACCTGGAACAGCGGTGACCGGCCGGGATCGCGGGGCGGCCGCAGGGCCTCCACGATCTGCTCGAAGGGCACGTCCTGGTGCTCCTGGGCACCCAGCGTGGTCTCCCGGACCCGCTCAAGGAGTTCGGCGAAGGTCGGTTCGTCGTCCCAGCGGGTGCGCAGGACGAGGGTGTTGACGAAGAAGCCGATGAGCTCCTCCAGCTCGGGGTGGGTGCGCCCGGAGACCGGTGAGCCGACGCTGACGTCCTTGACGCCCGCGTACCGGCCGAGCAGCAGCTGGAAGGCCGCGAGCAGCATCATGAACGGGGTCACGCCATGGGCGCGGCTCACCTCGGCGAGCCGCTCGGCGAGCGGCGCGGGCAGGCTCAGCGGCAGCACCTCGCCCATGTACCGGGGCGCGGCGGGCCGGGGCCGGTCCGTCGGCAGGTCCAGGGCGGGCGGCGCCCCGTGGAGGCGCTCCCTCCAGTAGGCGAGCTGCTTCTCGCGGGCCCCGCCGTCGAGGAACCGGCGCTGCCACTCGGCGTGGTCGGCGTACTCGACGGTGAGCGGCGGCAGCGGTGCGCCGTCGCCGCCCGCGGCGTACAGGGCGCCCAGGTCCCGCAACAGGACGCCCACGGACCAGCCGTCGGAGGCGGCGTGATGCAGGGTCAGCAGCAGCTCGGAGTGGTCGTCGGCCAGCCGGAGCAGCCGGGCCCGCAGCAGCGGCCCCCGTTCGAGGTCGAACGCCCGCCGTGCCTCGCGCTCGGCGGCCTCGGCGACGGCGTGTTCACGCCCGGTGAGGTCCTCGATGTCGAGACGTACGTCCACGTCCGCGTCGATCACCTGCCGCGGCTCCCCGCCGCCGTCCGCGACCAGCCGGGTGCGCAGCGGCGCGTGCCGGGCCGCCAGATTCCGTACGGCCCCGGCGAGCGCCGTCACGTCGAGGGGCCCGCGCAGGGACAGGATCAGCGGAACGTTGTAGAGCGCGCCGCCCGGGACGAGCCGGTCGAGGAACCACAGGCGCTGCTGGGCGTACGACAGCCGGTGCGGCCCCGGACCCGCCGGCACCAGCGGCGGATACGCCCGGGTGCCGGGCGCGGTGGCCAGCCGGGCCGCGAGCCGCTCGACGGTCGGCGCCTCGAACAGGTCCCGTACCCGGGCCCGTACGCCGAGTTCCGCCTCGATGCGGGACGCCGCCCGCCCGGCGAGGAGGGAGTGGCCGCCGAGGGCGAAGAAGTCGTCGTGGGCGCCGATGTCGCGGACGGCGAGCAGGTCCTCCCAGATCCGGGCGATGAGCTCCTGCCGCGGCCCGCTGGGCGCCACCCGGGCCGCGGCCTGGACGCCGTGTTCGCCCGAGGGGTCGGGCAGGGCGCGCAGGTCCACCTTGCCGCTGGGGGTGAGGGGCAGTTCGGGGAGGGTGACGTACCAGGTCGGCACCATCGGCTCGGGCAGCCGTGCGGCGAGGTGGGCCCGCAGGTCCCGGGGCCGTGCGGGCCGCCCGTCGCCGGTGACGACATAGGCCACCAGCCGCTTGGTGTCGTCGGTTCCGCGTACGGCGGCCACGGCGGCGCGCACCCCGGGGGCGGCCGTGAGGATGCTCGCGATCTCCTCCGGCTCGATACGGACGCCGCGGATCTTCACCTGTGAGTCGGCCCGGCCGAGGCACTCCAGCACACCGTCCTGGCGCCAGCGCGCCACATCTCCCGTGCGGTAGAGGCGCTCGCCCGTGCCGAAGGGGCTCGGCACGAAGCGCTCCGCCGTCAGGTCGGGCCGTCCGACGTAGCCGCGGGCCAGACCGGGACCGGCCAGATAGAGCTCGCCGGGGACGCCGATGCCGGTCTCGCGGCCGGACGCGTCGAGGACGTACATGCGGGTCTCGGCGATGGGCCGGCCGATGGGGACGCGGACCGCGTCGTGCTCGGGGTCCACCGGGTCGTGGGTGCTGGCGAAGGTGGTGCCCTCGGTGGGGCCGTAGGCGTTGACCAGGCGCAGGCCGGGTGTGGCGCGCCGTACGGCGGCCAAGCGCCGTGCGTCGGCCGGTTCGCCCCCGACGAAGAGGGTCCGCATGGACGCGAACATGTCCGGGGCGGCGTCCGCGCACTGGTGGAACAGGGCGGTGGTGAGGAACATCGCGGTCACACCGCGGGTTTCGATACGCGCCCGGAGCGATTCGGGTGCCAGGACGTCGTCCTTGGGGACCGCCACGAGCAGGGCGCCGTTCACCAGCGCCCCCCAGACCTCCAGCGACGCCGCGTCGAAGGCGATGTTCGCCGCCTGGCCCACGACGTCGTCGGCGCCGAAGCCGAGATAGGCCGCGTCGCACACGAGGCGCACGATCCCGCCATGGGTGGTCTGGACGCCCTTGGGGAGTCCGGTGGACCCCGATGTGTACAGCACACAGGCCCGTTGCTCCGGGTGCACGGCGGGCAGCGGTGTGTCCGGGGAGCCAGGCGCCAGGTCCCGCGCCCGCAGCACCGGCACCTCGCCCGCGAAGCCCACCTCGCGGTCGGCCAGCACCAGGCGGGCGCCGCTGTCCCGCAGCATGTGGGCCAGCCGTGCCTCGGGGTGCCCCAGATCGAGCGGCAGATACACGGCACCCGCTTCGAGCACCGCGAGCATCGCGACGACGAGGGACGCCGACTGCTCCATGGCCAGCCCGACGACGCTCTCCGGCTCGACGCCGCGCTCGACGAGGGCACGCGCCAACTGCTCGGCACGGTCCCGGAGTTCGGCGTAGGTCAGCGTCCCGTCGTCGAAGGAGAGCGCCGGCGCCTCGGGGGTGGCCTCGGCGCGGGCGTGGAACGCCTCCATGACGTGCTCGACACGGGCCGTGCGGCCTTCGGTCCCCCAGTCGGCGAGCAGGGCGCGCTCGGCGGGGGTGGTGTGCACGAGCCGTGAGACGGGGGCCGTGGGGGTGGTGAGCGCGGAGGTGAGCAGGGTCGTGAAGTGCTCCGCCATCCGCTCGACGGTGGCCCGGTCGAACAGCTCGGGGTCGTAGGCGAGCGTGCCGTTCAGTTCACCGGCGTCCGTCGGGGTCGCGTCCCAGGTGAGGGCCAGGTCGAATGGGCCCGCCGGCGTGCCGCTGGTGCCGCACAGGACGCGGAGCGGCCGTGTCGACGGGATCTCCTCGACGCGGCGCACCAGGGTGGCGAGGTCCGCGTCGTCGTCCCAGTGGCCGCGCAGGGCCAGTTCGCCCGAGCCGACGCAGACGTCCTTGGCGTCGGTGTAGCGGCCCAGCAGCAGCTGGAACACGGTGACGAGGGTGGTGGCCACGGGGAGTTCACGGCTGCGGCTCACCTCGGTGAGCCGCCGTACGGTCGCGGCGTCGAGCCGGATCTGGAGGGCCTCCACGGTCTGTCCCGGGTGGGCGGGACGGGCCCGGTCGGTCACGAGTTCCGGTGCCAGTGGCTCGGTGTCGTGGGTCATCGCACGCTCTCCCCCATGAGGGCGGCGGCGTGGGTCGCCGTCGCCACCTCCGTCACGCGCCCCGCGTCGAGGGCGACCACCCGGTCGGCGTCCGCCAGGGTGTCCCGGCGGTGCGCGATGGTGAGCACGGTCGTCTCGGCCAGTTCGCCGGCGAGGATGCGCTGGATACGCGCGTCGGTCTCGGCGTCGAGGTTCGAGGTCGCCTCGTCGATCAGCACGATCCGCGCCTGATGCAGCAACGCCCTTGCCAGACACAGCAGTTGGCGTTCTCCGGCACTGAGCCGGGCCCCGCCGCCGGACACAGTGTGGCCGAGCCCGTCCGGGAGCCGGCGGAGCCGTTCGGCCAGGCCGACCTTGTCCAGGACCGCCTCGACGTCGGCGTCCGGGAAGGCCCCGTAGGGGTCGAGGTTCTCGCGCAGGGTGCCCGGCAGCAGCACCGGGTCCTGGGGCACCACGGCGATCGCGGAGCGCAGGTCCGTCAGCCGCAGGGTGGCCAGGTCCACGCCGTCCACGAGGATGCGGCCCTTCTCGATGTCGACGAAGCGCAACAGCGCGGCGAAGAGGCTGGACTTGCCGCTGCCGGTGCGGCCGACGATGCCGACCTTCTCCCCGGCGGGGGCGTGGAAGGAGATGGCGTCCAGGGCGGCCGGGCCGCCGTCCTCGTAGCGCAGGGTGACGTCCTCGAAGCGAACGTCGCCGGTGCCGGGCCAGCCCTCGGGGGCGGCCTCGCCGGCCGTGGGTTCGGTGGGCAGCCGGGTGTACTCGTCGACGCGTTCGAAGCTGGCGAGCGCCAGGTCCATGGTCTGTACGGTCATCAGGCTCATGGCGAGCGTCTCGATCAGCGTGTACACGAAACTGATGCCGACACCGACGGTGCCCGCGCCGACCCCGCCCTGGACGACCAGCAGCGCGGCGAACCCGAACAGCACCGCCGCGCCGACCAGGTCGAGGCGCAGATTGAAGTAGCGGGACAGGGAGTTGACGGTGTAATCGGCGTAGTGCGCGGTGCGGACCCGCTCGCGGAAGGCGGCCTCGTAGCCCCGCACGCGTGCCGGGCGGCCCTCGATCGTGGTCACCCCGTCGACGGCCTCGGCGATCAGGGAGAGCACGGGCTCCCTGGCCTGCTTCGCCAGCCGTGACGACTCGACGGTGCTGGAGCGGGTACGGCGCTGCCAGCGTACGTAGAGCAGCAGCACCAGCGGGGTGAAGACCAGGGTGACGGGGCTGGTGACGCTGAGTGCGAGGAGCGGGATCACCATGCCCACGGCGATCTTGAGCGTGTCCATGGTGTATTCGGGCAGTTCGAGGTCGATCGTCTCGGTGTCCGCCGAGAACCGGCTGAGCACCCGCCCGGAGGGGTTCTTGTCGAAGAAGGACACGGGCGCGTGCAGCACCTTCTGCAGCATCCCCTTGTGCAGGGTCTGCCCGGCCCTGACGCCGCGGGAGAAGCCGAAGCTGAACAGGCCGCGGTCCAGCCACAGGGTGAGCAGGCCGATTCCGGCGAAGACACCGGCGTACAACAGGGTGTCCTCGCCCGCCCGTTCGGTCCACAGGCCGAGCCAGAAGGAGGTGGCGCCCAGCGCGCTCTGGCCGAGGACGGCCAGCGCGATCAGCGCCACGAGCAGCACACCGGGGGTCAGCACCCGCAGATAGCCGCGGTAGGTGTCGGCGAGCACCTTGCCACCCCGGATGGCCGGCTCGGCCTCGGCCACGGCGTCCTGGGTCTGCTCGACGTCCGGGCCGCTGTCCTCCGCGTCGGGTGTGTCGTGGGCGTGGGCGGCCTCGGTGATGGCGGGCAGCAGTTCCGGCATTCCGGCGGCCACCTCGTCGAACGGGCCCGCCGCGACCACCCGTCCCGCCTCCACCACGATGACGCGGTCGGCGCGGCGCGCGAAGTCGAGCCGGTGCGTGACGACGATCCGGGTGCGGTCGGCGAGGACGCCGGAGATCAGCTGGTCCAGGACCACGCCGGCCACCGAGTCGTCGACGGCGCTGGTCGGGTCGTCGACGAGGTAGAGGTCGGCGTCCTCGTAGGCGGCGCGGGCGAGGGCGATGCGCTGGCGCTGGCCGCCGGAGAGGTTGGTGCCGCGTTCGCCGATCACCGTGGCGTCGCCCCTCGGCATGGCGGCCAGGTCGGCCTCCAGTGCGGTGGCCCGCACCACGGCGGCGTACCGCTCGGGGTCGTGCGGCGAGAAGCAGCGGATGTTCTCGGCGACCGTGCCCTGCATGATCCAGGCCTTCTGCGGCAGGTACACCACGCTGCCGGACACGTCGGCGGTCCCGGCGACCGGCCGCATCGTCCCGGCGAGCGCGGCGAGCAGCGCGGACTTGCCGCTGCCGACGCGGCCGAGGACACACACCAGTTCACCGGGGGCGATCCGCAGATCGACCTCGCTCAGACAGGGTTCGGCCGGCTCGGAGGCCGGCCAGGCGAAGGCCGCGCCGGACAGCTCGACGCCGCCCTCGGGTGCCGTGGCGGCCGGTGCCGGAGCGGTGTCCGGTGCCGTGAGGAAGGCGGTCATCCGGCCGAGGGCGACCCGCCACTCGTTGCGCATGTCGAGGTAGCGCA
The DNA here is from genome assembly GCF_014655715.1 of Streptomyces lanatus. Lineage (GTDB taxonomy): Bacteria > Actinomycetota > Actinomycetes > Streptomycetales > Streptomycetaceae > Streptomyces > Streptomyces lanatus. The sequence goes on from NZ_BNBM01000002.1 coordinate 693,192, forward strand.
CCAGCTCGGGCAGCTGGGAACGCAGCACGGTGAGCACGGCGACGGCGGAGAACACATCGGCCGCGCGCAGTTCATGGCCGAGGGCCACATAGGTGATCAGGGTGATGCTGACCATCAGCACCGGTACGGCCGCGTTGACCAGGTAGAGCGTCGCGAGCCGCTTCTGCCGGCGCACCAGCAGTTCGCCCAGCACCGACCGCTCCCGGGTCACCGCCCGCTCCGCGACGTCCTCCCAGCCGTGCGCGCGCAGGGTGCGCATCGCGGCGAGGAACTCACCGACCAGGCCGATCCGTACGCCGTTGGCGTCCCGGATCCTCGGCACCAGCGCGTAGACCCGCTCGTTGGCGACGTGCGACAGGGCGAGCCCCGCGATCAGGACGGCGATCCCGACCAGACCGGCCCAGCCCAGCAGCACGCACAGGATCACGCTGGAACCGGCGATGCCGAGCGGCACGGCCCACGCCATGTGCACAAACCCGAGCCGTCCGATACGCATCGAGTCGGAGGCGACCAGGGTGATCACCTCACCGGCGGGATGGCCGGCGCGGGCCCCGCGGTCCATGCGCAGGTACTTGCGCAGCACCTGGTCGCGCAGCAGCGCGTTGACGGAGTGGGCGGACTTCCACGCCTCGGACCACTGGTGCTTGTGCGCCAGGGAGTCCACGAGGTGGAAGGCGCCCAGGCAGGCGGCGACGAGCAGCCCCTGGACCATGGCGTCGCGCCGGCCCTGCTCGAACCACTGGATCAGCTCGCGCACCAGCAGCGGCCCGAGGGTGGCGCAGGTCTGGTAGGCGAGGAAGATCAGAGCCGCGGCCCAGAAACGCCGCCGGTAGGTCCGGTACAGCGCCCCGCGCAGCCCGTCCGGCCGGTCGCTGCGCTCCGCGTAGGCCTCCTCGAAGCGCGGTGCGACGCGTTCGAGGTGGTCGTACGACGGCGGCGTCAGCGTGTCGGCCGCGGTGAGCCGGCGCTGCAACCCCGCCTTCACCAGGGGCGCCGGCCACCGGATGAAGAGGCGGGAGAGGAGTCCCGCGCCGCCCTCCTCACTGGGGCGGCCCGGGGTGTCGGTGAGTGCCACGTCGCCTCGTCTCAGATCGCGGGCAGGGTCAGCGGGTCGAACCCGTAGGCCTGCTCCAGTGCGTGCCGTACGGCATCGGGCAGATGGCGGCGCATCTCGTCGAACTCACGGGCCCGGCTGAGTTGTGCCGACTCCGGGAAGCGGGGCCGCTGTTCGAGCCAGTTGGCCACGGTGAGCGCGGCGAGGTCGGTGTACTGCCGGTCGGTGACGCCGATGTGCTCCCCGGTGCGGGTCTCCAGCAGGAAGGGCGCCCCGTCGAAGGCGGCGTCGAAGATGCTGCCGCGCGCCACGGTCCCGAAGAGATGGACCAGCAACTCGGCTTCGTCGCCGATGAGTTCACGGACGGCGGGCCGCAGCTCCAGGGGTACGGCGCCGGTCGGGAAGATCTCCGTGCCGTACACCGAGTGGAAGAGGCCGGCGTCGCACAGCGCGTCGCCGCAATCCCAGGCCCGCAGCAGGTCGTGGACGCCCTGCAGATGCGCCAGCAGGTCGGCGCCGGAGTGGGCGAGCGCGTCGGTGCCGTGCCGCTCCAGGAAGGCGATCTTGTCGGTGTGGCCGACGGGGGCGGTCATGACCGGGCCCCGTCGGTGGCGAGGGTGTCGATCGTGCCGGTCATGGCGACGAGGATCTTGCGGGGGCCCTCGAAGCTGGAACGCCCGTGGGCCATGGCCATGTTGTCGACCATCAGCAGATCATCCTGCTGCCAGGGGAAGGCGAGGGTCTCCGCGTCGTAGGCGGCCCGTACGGCGGCCAGGTCGGCCTCGGGGATGGGGCTGCCGTCGCCGTAGTAGGCGTTGCGCGGCAGGTCCGCCTCGGGCATGAGGTCGAGGAGGGCCTGGCGGGTGGACTCCTTGAGGTTGGAGATGTGGAACAGGTGCGCCTGGTTCATCCAGCCGGTCCGGCCGGTGACGGGGTGCTGGGCGACGGCCTGGCAGATCTCGGTGGTGCGCAGCGCCCCGTCGTCGAGCCATTCGAAGGCGATGCCGCGTTCCCGGCAGAACCGCTCGACGGCCGCGCGGTCGGACGTCGCGAAGGCGTCCTCCCAGGAGATGCCGAGCCCCGCCCGGTAGTTGCGGACGTAGCGCACCCCGTGCCGCTCGAAGCGCTCCCGCACCTCGGCGGGGATGCGCTCGTACACGGCGTGGCTGTCGGCGAGCGGGGTCTCCCCGCCCACGGGTGCGGCGACGGCGGCGTAGAACCAGATCCGCTCCGGCCAGAAGCTGGTGTAGCTCATCTCGTTGTGGAGCGGGATCACCTCGCTCGCCGGGTACTCGGTGGAGGTGTAGACGTCGCCTACCTTGCTGCGGGGTGTGGAGCCGTAGGTGTACTCGCCGAGTTCCTCGCCGAAGACGCGGACGAACCGGGAGAAGGCCGAGGGGTCCGGGGCGTCGAAGCCGCGCAGCAGACAGGCGCCCGCCTCCAGCAGCCGTGCCTTCAGCCGGTCGGCGTTCTCCGCCGCCCAGGTGGCGGGGTCGAGGCCCGGTTCGGTCGCCTCGTGGACGGCCACCCGGTCCCGGTCCGGGAACAGGCACCATTCCTTGACGTAAGACATGTGACGGGAGTTCCAATCGTTCGCAGGGTGGGGGTCAGACGCCGTCCGGCCGGACGAACGACCTGAGGGCGCGCGCCACCAGGTCCGCGAGGCGCTCGACCGTGGCGCGGTCGTGCAGCCGGGAGCTGTAGCGGATGGTGAGGCCCAACTCGCCGTCGGCGATACCGACGTTGACGATGAGGCGGTGCATCCGGGCCAGGTCCGGCACAGGTGCGAGCTCGCCCATGGCCGGCCCGAGCAGCGGTGACTCGTCCTGGCTCGCCTCGTACTCGCCCCAGTTGCTCAGCAGGATGTCCGGCTCGCCGAGCGGCGCGAGTTCCTCGGCGACCCGGTGACGGGCGCCGCCGTAGCGCAGCAGGCCGTAGCCGAGGCCGCCGCGTGGTACGGCCCTGACCTGTTCGGCGACCGCGTCGAGCACGGCGCGCGGGGAGGTGTCCGCGGGCAGCTCCAGCAGCCTCGGCGAGGTCGTGGAGAAGCGGCCGATGGCGCGGGACAGGTCCAGGTCCTCGCCGCCCGCCTCACGCCCCCGGGAGACCAGGTCGAGCAGGATCGACGTCTGCCCGGACCAGTCGGCGACGCCCTTCAGCAGGGCCGCCTGGAGGGCGTCGTTGAGGGAGAGCCGGTAGGTGCGCGGCATCATGCGGCGCAGTTCGGCCGTGGTAGCCGCGTCGAGGGCCACCTCCACCGATTCCTCGGAGGCCATGCCTCCCGTGCCGTCCTCGTGGTCCAGCGGCAGACGCGGCACGGGGCGCTCGGCGATCGCCGTCCAGTACGCGGCGTCCTCGTCGAGCTCCGGCGAGGCCGCGAGGCGGTCCAGGCGCCGCGCCCACTCGACGAAGTGCGCGGTCTGCGCGGGGAGTTGGGGTTGCCGCCCGGCGGCGAGGGCCAGATAGGCGCTCTGGAGGTCCTCCAGCAGGATGCTCCAGGAGCTGTTGTCCATCAGCTGGTGGTGCACGATCGCCACGAGTACGTCGGGCCGGTCCTGGCCCTGCTTCACCAGCGCGAAGTGGAGCAGCGGCCCGTTGCCGTAGTCGAGTTTGCGGTGCAGGGACCGGTCGAGCCGCCCGAACGCGACGCCGAGGGCGTCCGGTTCGAGCGCGGAGAGGTCGACGCTGGTGAACGGCGCCTGCTCGAAGCGCTCCTGGACCCGGACCGTGTACCGGCCGTCCTCCATCGGGAAGCAGATCCGCAGCGCGTCGTGGTGGTCCACGACCTGCGTCACCGCCTGCCGCAGGAGTTCGGGGTCGAGGGGCTGCTTGGTCTCGAAGGTGAAGACATGGGTGTAGAGATGCTGGTCGGTGAACTCCCGCCGCAGGAAGGCGTGGTGCGAGGGCACCAGCGGGATACGGCCCGGACGCCCTTCGTCGTGCGTGTCCTCGCCCCGTGCCGCCGTCAGGTCCGTGGCGACGGCGGCGAGCCCCGCGATGGTCGGGTTGGCGATGAACTGCGCGGGCGTCACATACACACCCGCCTTACGCGCCCGGTCCACCACCCGGATCACATGCAGCGAGTCACCGCCGACCGCGAAGAAGTCGTCGTCCGTCCCGACCTCCGGCACCCGCAGCACCTCGCACCAGATGGCGGCGAGGGTGCGCTCGACCGGGCTCATGGCCTCGCCTGTCGGGGCGGGCGCTGCCGGGAGGTCGTCGCCCAGCCGCACGAAGCTGCGCAGGCTGTCCTCGACCAGGCCGGCCAGGCGCTCGATGCTCGCGCGGTCGTTGAGGTTCCGGCTGAAGCGGAACCCGACCTTGAGAGCGCCGCTGTAGACCCGGCAGTCGATCATGAGGCGGTGCATGCGCTGGAGCTCGGGCATCGGCCACGCGTCCTCGACGGGCGGGCCGAGCACCGGTGAATCGGCCACGACGTTGTCGAAGTCGCCCCAGTTGTTGAGCAGGATGTGCGGCTTGCCCAGGGCCGCCAGGGCCTCGGAGACCTCCGGCCGGGCACCGATGTAGCGCAGCAGGCCGAAGCCGAGCCCCTTGCGGGGAACGGCGCCGAGCTGTGCGGCGACCGAGTCGAGCAGGGCACGCGGGCCGTCCTGCGACGGGGCTTCGAGCAGCCGTGGGGAGGTCATGGAGAACCGTCCGATGGCGCGCGAGAGGTCGAGGCCGGTGTCGCCGAGTTCCCGGCCGCGGGCGACCAGGTCGACGATCACCGAGCTCTGTCCCGACCATTCGGTGAAGCCCCGGAGGGTGGCCGCGAGCAGGGCCTCGTTCACCGACAGGCGGTACCCGTGCCGCATGGCCAGACGCAGGGCCGTCGTCTCCTCGGCGTCGAGTCCGATGACCACCGACTCCTCGGTGGACATGCAGTCCTCGCCGCCCTCGTGGTCCAGCGGCCACTCCGGTACGGGGCGTTCGGCGAGGGCGCTCCAGTAGGCGGCGTCCTCGTCGAGCTCCGATGAGCGGGCGAGCCGGTCGAGGCCGCGCGCCCAGGACGCGAAGGACCCGGTCGCCGGCTTGAGGTCCGGCTCCCGACCTGCGGCGAGGGCGACGTAGGCGTCCTGGAAGTCCTCCATCAGCACGTCCCAGGAACTGTTGTCCATGAGCTGGTGATGGACGATCACGATCAGCGTGTCGGGCCGGTCCGGCCCGAATCTGACGAGCGCGACATGCAGCAGCGGCCCCTGGGCGAAGTCGAGCTTGCGGTGCAGGGCGGCGTCCAGCCGCTGGAACGCCACGTCCTGGGCGGCCGGTTCGAGCGCCGACAGGTCGACACTGGTGAACGGCGTGCGCTCGAAGCGCTCCTGGACCCGCACCCGGTAGGTGCCCCCGTCCTCCGGGAAGCAGATCCGCAGCGACTCGTGGTGCTCCAGCACGCACGCCACGGCACGCTCCACGAGCGCGGGGTCGAGGGGATCGTTCGCCTCGTAGATGAACGGGTGGGTGTAGATCTCCTTGTCCGCGAAGTCCCGTTCGAGAAACGCGAGATGCGACGGCACCAAGGGCACCGGCCCCCCGTCGGCGCCCCGGTCCTCGACCGTGCGCACATCGCCGAGCGCGGCGAGTCCGGCGATGGTCGGATGCGCGATGAACTGCGCCGGCGTCACCGCCACACCCGCCTTACGCGCCCGGTCCACCACCCGAATCACATGCAGCGAATCACCACCCAGCGCGAAGAAGTCATCCTCAAGCCCGACCTCCGGCACCCGCAGCACCTCACGCCAAATACCGGCCAGGATCTCCTCGGTACGGCCGTGCGGTCGTCCGCCCCCGGCCAGCGCCGCCAGCCCAGCGACGGTCGGATGCGCGATGAACTGCGCCGGCGTCACCGACACACCCGCCTTACGGGCCCGGTCCACCACCCGAATCACATGCAGCGAATCACCACCCAGGGCAAAGAAGTCATCCTCAAGCCCGACCTCCGGCACCCGCAGCACCTCACGCCAGATCCCGGCCAGGATCTCCTCGGTACGGCTGTGCGGCCGTTCGCCAGACGTCGGCGTCGGTCCGGTGGCCGGGGTGGTCAGTGCCGCTCGGTCGACCTTGCCGTTGGGCAGTCGTGGCAGGGCGTCGACGAGGACGAGCGTCGGCACCATGTAGTCCGGCAGTGTCTCGCGCAGTGCGGTGCGCAGGGTGTGTGCCGTGGCCGGGGAACCGGCGCGGAGAGCCACGTGGCCGACCAGGCGGCGTTCGTCGACGGCGTCCTCGACGCACAGCACGGCGCACTCGGCGACGCCGTCCAGCGCGGACAGGACCGAGGTGACCTCCTGCGGCTCCACCCTGTGCCCACGGATCTTCACCTGGTCGCCGATGCGGCCGAGGAACTCCACCCGGCCGTCGGCCAGCAGCCGTCCCCGGTCGCCGGTGCGGTAGAGCCGGCCGCCCTCGGGCCCGAAGGGGCTGGCGACGAACCGTTGCGCGGTGAGCGCCGGGTCGCCGAGATAGCCGAGCGCCAGTCCGGTGCCGCCGATGACGATCTCGCCGGGGTGGCCCAGCGGCACCGGCCGCAGCCACTCGTCGACGACATGGACCTGGGCACCGCCGATCGGCCGTCCCAGCGGCACGACCGCGCCGCGCCCGTCCCGGCCGCCCACGACCGGTGCCACGGCGACGATGCCCGTGGTCTCGGTCTGGCCGTACATGTTGACCAGCCGGGGCGTCCGGCCCGGCGCGGCCCGCAGCGCCTCGGGCAGGTCGTACGACAGGGGTTCGCTCGCGGTGAGCACCAGCTCGGGCCGCCACCCCTGGTGCCGAGCCAGCGCGGGCTGCACCACCCGCAGATAGGACGGTACGAGGTCCAGCACCTGCACCCCGTGTCCGGCGGCGTACTCCAGCAGCGCCTCCGGCGAGGCGATGCGCTCCCGGTCCGCGACGACGACCCGGCCGCCGTGCGCGAGCGGCACCGCGAACTGCCGTACGGACGAGGAGAAGGCGAAGGACGCGGTGTGCAGATACACCGGTTCCGCGGGCAGTTCCACGGCCTCGGGCAGTGCCGTCAGATACGCGGCAAGGGCCCCGTGGGTCAGGACGACGCCCTTCGGCAGCCCCTGGGTGCCGGAGGTGTAGACGACGTACGCGGGCATGTCCGGCGACGGCTCGGTCAGCGGCGGCGCCGGTTCCGTGAGCGCGGGCGCCCCGGCCTCCGCGTCCTCCAGGACGAGCAGTTCCCCCGCCACCTCGGGTGCCGAACCGGCCAGCGCACGGGAGGTGAGGACCAGCGCGGGCCTGGCGTCGGCGACGATCGCCGCCCGGCGCTGCGCCGGATAGGCCGGGTCCAGCGGCACATACGCGCCGCCCGCCTCCAGCACCGCCAGCACGGCGACGAGGAAGTCCACACCGCGGTCGAGGTACACGCCGGCCATGGCCCCGGGGCCGACCCCGGCGGCGGCGAGGACCCGGGCCAGCTTCCCGGATCTGGCGCGCAACTCCCCGTAGGACAGGGTCACTTCACCGCCGGTCACAGCGGGTGCGTCGGGGCGCCGCGCGGCCTGCTCGACGAAGCGCCGCACGAACGTGTGCGCCTCGGTGTCCTCCGGCAGCCGCGCGCCCCGGGCCAGTGCCTCGATGCCCTGCCGTTCCTCCGTCGGCAGGATGTCGAGGCCGCCCAGGACACGCTGACCCGGGTCCCGTACGAGCCGCTCAAGGAGCGTCTCCAACCGGTCCGTCATACGCGCGACGGTGTCCGCGTCGAACAGGTCGGTGCTGTACTCGACATGGCCCGCGAGCCCGTCCTCGGTCTCCCACAGGTCGACGACCAGGTCGAAGCGGGCGGTGTGCTGCTCGCCGTCCAGTTCGGTGAGGCGCAGTTCCGCGCCGGGGTCGGGCAGCGAGTCGCCGTTGTTCTGGAGGGCGAAGCGCACCTGGAACAGCGGCGAATGGCTGAGGCTGCGGCGTGGCGCCACGGCGTCGACGACCATCTCGAAGGGCACGTCCTGGTGGGCGTAGGCCCCGTGCGCCGCCTCCCGCACCCTCTGTAGCAGCTCGGCGAAGGTCGGGTCGCCGGAGAGGTCCACGCGCAGGGCGAGGGTGTTCGCGAAGAAGCCGACCAGCGGCTCCAGTTCGGTCATGGTGCGGCCGGCGATCGGTGTGCCCACGGTGATGTCCGTCTGGCCGCTGGAGCGGGCCATCAGCACGTCGAATCCCGCGAGCAGCACCATGAACAGGGACACGCCCTCGCGCCGCGCGAGCTCGGTGAGGGACCGTGACAGCTCCCGGGACCAGCGCATCTCGTGCCGTGCGCCCTTGAAGCTCTGCGCCGCGGGCCGGGGCCGGTCGGTCGGCAGCTCCAGCACGGGTACGTCGGCCAGGGTCCGCTTCCAGTAGTCGAGCTGACTGTCCAGTTCCGCGCCCTTCAGCCACGAGCGCTGCCATCGCGTGTAGTCGACGTAGGTGAGCGGGAGCGGTGCCAGCGGTGAGGGCTCGCCGGCGTGGAAGGCGCGGTACAGGGCGACGAGTTCGTCGAGCACGACGTTGACGGACCAGCCGTCCGACACGGCGTGGTGCAGGGTCAGCAGGAGGACGTGCGCGTCCGGGGCGAGGCGCAGCAGCCGGCAGCGCACCAGCGGGCCCTCGCCCAGGTCGAACGGGGTCCGGGCTTCCTGGTCCACCAGCGCCTCGAAGAGCTTGCGCTGTTCCGCCTCGCCCTCCAGGGAGATCTCCTCGAAGGGCACCTTCCGGGCCGGAAGGATGGCCTGCATCGGCTCGCCGTCGAGCGAGGGGAAGTACGTCCGCAGCCCCTCGTGCCGGGCCCACAGCGCCTCGAAGGCCTGCCGCAGCGCGGCCCGGTCCAGCGTGCCGTCCAGCCGCAGGGCGATGGGCACGTTGTAGAAGGAGCTGTCCTGGGCGAGCCGGCTCAGGAAGTACAGCCGGCCCTGCGCGTACGACATGGGCGCCGGGGTGGTGCGGGGCGTCGGCACGACCCGTGGCCGCTGCCGTTCGCCGCCGAGGTTCTCGATCTGTGCGGCGAGGTCGGCCAGGGACGAGGCCCGCAGGAAGACCCGTAGCGGAATGTCCATGGCCAGCGCGTCCCGCAGCCTGGCGACGGCCTGCGTCGCCAGCAGCGAATGTCCGCCCAGCGCCAGGAAGTTGGCTTCCCGGCCGACCTCGGGCAGCCCCAGCACCTCGGCCCACACCTCGGCGATGGTCCGCTCCAGCGCGGTCACGGGCAGCTCGGCCGCGCCGTCGGACCCGGTCGCGCCGACGTCGGCCGGGCGGGGCACGGCGGGCCAGTCGATCTCGCCGCCGGAGGTGCGGGGCAGGGCGGGCAGCACGATCAGGTCCGCGGGCACCGCGCACCCGGGAAGCTCCCGGGCCAGGGCGGCGCGCAGGGCGTCGGCCGACGTGCCCTCGGGGTCCGCCACGGCGACACAGGCGACCATGGCACTCCGGTCGGAGCCCTCGGCGACGGCTGCCTCCCGCACCTCGGGAAGCCGCTCCAGGGCGGCCTCGACCGCCGCCGGTTCGACGAGCCGCCCGCCCACCCGTATCCGGGAGTCGACACGGCCGACGTACTCGATACCACCGCCCGGACCGACCCGGACGAGGTCACCGGTACGGAACATCCGCGCACCCGGTGTACCGGCGAACGGGTCGGGCAGGAACCGCCGCGCCGTCAGTTCGGGCCGGTTCCGGTAGCCGCCCGCGACACCGGCGCCGCCGAGCCAGAGCTCCCCGACGGTGCCGGGAGCGGCGGGCCGCAGCGCGGCGTCGAGGACATGGTGACGGGTGCCCCGCGGTTCTTCGGTGGTGAGCAGTGCGCGGAGCGCGTCGGCGACGGTGGGTCCGTCGTCCCCGGCGCAGTACCGGGCCAGGTCGCGATGGGTGACGACCAGCCCTTCAGGCCGCGCGGTGGCACCGGCGCCGTACAGGACGCAGCTCGCGCTCAGCGGATGCGGCGCCGACGGGTCGACGGCGGGCAGGGACCCCGGATCGTCGTCCGGACGCACCCACGCCCGTCCTTCGGCGAGCGAGTCGTGGCCCTTGTCCGTCAGTACGACGGTGACGTCGGCGTCGTCCAGCACGCTCGCGATCCCGGCGGCCGGGCCGGTCGGATCGACGGGCACACAGACCGCGCCCGCCTTCAGGGTGCCGAGCGCACCGGCGACCAGGTCGGCGCCCGGTTCGAGGAGGAGCGCGACGCGTGTCCCGGGCCCGGCACCGGCCGCGCGCAGCGACCGCGCGAGCCGATCGGCACGCCGGTCCAACTCGGCGAAGGTCGGGCCGGGTTCGACGGTGGCCATCGCCGGGGCGTCCGGGGTACGGCGCACCTGCCGCTCGAACTCCTCGTGCGCACACCGCCCTTCGAACGGCACGGCCTCCTGACCCTCCCGCCAGGCCTCGGCCATCGCCCGGGTCTCGTCGGCGGACAGGAGAGGGGCCTGTCCGACGGCCGTGTCGGGCTCGTGGGCGAGAGAGGCGAGCAGGGTGCCGAGGCGGAAGATCAGCGCGGTGGCGGTCGGCTCGGCGAAGAGGTCGGTGGCGTATTCGAGGGTGCCGTGCAGATCACCCGCGGCGTCCGGCCACAGCTCCAGCGTCAGGTCGTACTTCGCCGTACCGGTGTGGTGCTCGACGGTGGTGACCCGCAGGCCCCCGGTCTCCTCGTCCATCGCCTGGTCGTCCAACAGCGCAAAGCTGACCTGGGCCAACGGGGCGTGGGCGAGGCTGCGGGCCGGGTCGACCACGTCGACCACCCGGTCGAAGGGGACGCCGCTGCGGGCGAGGCCCTCCTGGGCGATGTCGCGGACCCGGCGGACGAGTTCGCGGAAGGTGGGGTCGCCGGAGGTGTCCACCCTGAGGGCGATGGAGTTGACGAAGAAGCCGACGACGTCCTGGATCTCGTCCTGCGGCCGGTTCGCGACCGGCGTCGCGACGGTGACCTCGCCCTGCGTCGAACATCGGGACAGCAGGGCGCAGTACGCGGCGAGCAGCACCATGAACGGGGTCGCCTGCTCGGCGCGGGCGACCTCCCGCACCGCCGGCCAGACGCCCGACGGCAGTGTGAACCGGTGCAGCGCGCCCCGGAAGCTCTGTACGGCGGCCCGCGGCCAGTCGATCGGCAGGTCGATGGCTCCGGGCGCCCCCCGCAGCGTCCGCCGCCAGTAGTCCAGCTGAGGCGCGAGTTCACTCTCGCGCTCCGGCTTGGCCTCCCAGGCCGTGTAGTCGGCGTACTGCACCGGCGGCGCAGCGAGTTCGGCCTCGTCTCCGCTGACACCGGCCGCATAGAGCTTCATCAGCTCGTCGATCACGATGCTCATGGACCAGCCGTCGCACACGCTGTGGTGGATGGCGAGCAGCAGCACATGCTCCGCGGGACCGAGCCGGAAGAGCCGGACGCGGGCGAGCGGCCCGTGCTCCAGCGAGAAGGGCCGGGCCGCCTCGGCCTCCAGCGCGGCGATGAGCGCGGTGTCGTCGGCGCCGTCCGGCAGGGTGAGGGGCGTCAGGCCGACCTCGATCTCCGGCAGGATCCGCTGCACGGGGCTGCCGCCGGGGGCCGGGAACACGGTCCGCAGCGACTCGTGCCGCGCGAAGACCCGCTGTACGGCCGTCCGCAGCGCCTCGGTCTCCAGCGGGCCGGTGAGCCGCAGCGCCACCGACAGGTTGAACACCGGGCTGCCCGGGGTGAGTTGGTCCATGTACCACAGGCGTCGCTGCGCGGCCGAGACCGGCGGCTCCCCGTCGCGGGGCACGGGCACCACGGTGTCGGCGGCCCGGCCGCCGCGTCCGGCGAGGCGCTTGGCGAGAAGCGCTCGCTTCGCGGGGGACATGGCGTCGAGGCGTGCCTGCGAGACGAGCTGCCCCGCGGGACCAGTTGCGCTCATCGGGCGGATTCCCTCTCGGACGACGCGGTGCGCGCCATGTGGGCGACAAGACTGAGTGGCCTCATATCCGTCCAGTTCGCGTTGATGAAATCAATGCAGGACGGGCGATCGGCCGCACCGTGGGACACCGTCCAACCGGCCGGCACCTGAGCGAACTCGGGCCACAGGGAATACTGTCCTTCGTCGTTCACCACCACGAAGAAGCGGCCATTGGGGTCGTCGAGCGGATTCGACATAAAGCCTCACTCTTTGCCTGGGTTCATTTATCGATCAACAACACGTCGGCCGATTGCACGGAACGGATCCGAGTGAAGTGCGGGGGCTCAGTCCCACGCCCAGTTGTCCTGCGTGGTGGCCGTGATGACCTCGGAGGACACCGCGCCGGCGGTCGTCTGCGGCGCCGCGTCGGACGCTTGGGCGGCCGATATCGCGGGAAGGGTGAGAATCACGGAGAGGAACGTCGCGCTCAGGACCTGCTTGATACAGCGGTTCATCTCGACCTCACGGTTTTCGGGCGTGCCGAAGCAACGCGGATGGGTACGCGACTTCACAGGAAGGGGATCGCGTCATTCCGGAAAGCCCCCCTTCGTCGGGAGGGAATCTCCGGTCGACTGGCTAGATCCTGACCCGCGTGAAGGCCTTGTGTCAGCGCTGTCCGATGGCAGCAGGCGGACATGACCTAGAGATGCCATCACCGCCGGATCCATATCCGTACGGAAATTCCCTGGTCAATGCGGGAAGAAAGCGTCGGCGGGCAATCGCGAACGCCCGCTGGACCGCCGTGAGTCGGCGGCAGGGGTCAGCGATGCGGAAGCGGGGGCGAGAGAGAGGGGGGGGCCGAAAAGAGGGGGCGGGGGCGAGGGCGGGGTTCAACCGGCCTCGGAGACATCCCCGTCCGGGAGGAAGGACGCCTGGGCCGCCCATACGCCGAGCGCCATGTCGGCCGTGCACGAGGCGAGCCGCCAGCCGTCGAAGCAGCTCCGGGTCAGCCACTCCGCCCAGGCGGAGGCGGCCAGTCGCTCGGCCCGGACCAGATCGGCGGCCACCACGAAGGTCATGGCCATCACCACGGGCGGGCTGGGGACGAGGCTGACGTGTTCCACACCTGGTTGCTCGTCATTCCGGATCTGTTCGGAGGCCATCTCACAGAGCTGCTGAGCAGTCTGTGAGGCCCCGCGATCCGGGTGAAGGACAACCTTGATGGCGTACATGAGGAGAACATACGCAGCTGGGGTGCCTTGGAGCGATTGTGCGCACGACCGCTTGCGGACATGACATGGAGCTGCCACAGGTTTGTTACAACCCCCGGGCGGCGGGAGGGCGTCCACACTCCCGGCGGGGCTGCAAATTCGATCTGTTGATCGCAACAACCCTGCCAGTATGATGCGCCAGAACCGCGGCATGGCACCGCCGCGGGAAACGGGGGGATGACCGGGATGCTGGAGAGCGTCGGGCTGGCCACGCAGGATCAGGACGTCTATCGGACGCTGCTCCTGCACCCCGACTGGGGTATACGCGACATCCAGCAGGATCTCAGCCTGCCGGAGGACAAGGTCCGCGGGGCGCTCGACCGACTCGCCCGGCTGTCCCTGTTGCGTCCCAGCGCGGACGCCGATCACTTCATCACGGCCAACCCCGAGGTCGAGCTCAAGCCCCTCCTCGAACGGATGGAGGCCGAGCTCGACGAGCAGCGCGCGAGACTCACCCGGGACCGGGCGACGGTGGCCGCGCTGGCCGCCGAGTACACCTCACTGCGCATCCAGGCCGGGTCGCAGGGCGTGGAGCGCCTCGAAGGCCTGGACGGCGTCCGCGTCCGGCTGCAGGAACTCGCGCAGAGCGCCACGTCCGAGGTCCGCGCCTTCATGCCCGGCGGCGCGCTGAGCCCGGGCGCGCTGGAGGCGGCCCGCCCCCTGGACGAGGACACGCTGACACGCGGTGTCCGGATGCAGACGGTCTACCTCGACAGCGTGCGCAACGACCACGCCACCGTGGAGTACGCCGCCTGGTTCACCGCACGGGGCGGCCAGGCCCGTACGGTTCCCTCCCTTCCGATGCGCCTGATCCTGTGCGACCGCTCCGTCGCCGTCGTCCCGGTGAACCCGGACGCCAGCCGGGAGGGCGCGTTCGTCATCCAGCTCTCCAGCGTCGTCGCGGCCCTCAACCAGCTCTTCGACCTGGTCTGGGAGCGCGCCGCACCGCTGGGAGACGTCCCGGCGCCCGACTGCGAGGGCCCCAGCGAACGCGACCTGGCCCTGCTGAAGATGCTGGAGGACGGCCTCACCGACGAGGGCGTCGCCCGCAAACTGGGCGTCTCCATCCGCACGGTCCGCCGCCTCATGGCCGACCTGCTCAAACGCCTCAACGCCCAGAGCCGCTTCCAGGCCGGCGTGGAGGCCGTACGCCTGGGCTGGCTCTGACACCGACGGCCGTCCGGATCACAGGTTGACGAGGCCCAGCACCAGCGGGGCGGCCGATACCGGTACCAGGACGAACGGCACCGGAACACCCTTGACGTCCTTGACGCGCAGATGCGAGACGACCGCGCCGAGGAAGAAGCGCACCACCCTGACGGCGGCCGCGATGCCCAACGGCCGGTAGAAGATGTCGGCCAGCAGGCCTGCGGCACCGGCGAACTTCAGCAGCGCCGGCATCGTGTGCCAGCTGCCCGGGGCGCCGAACACGACTTCTCCGGACCATCGAAGTGGAAGTGGGACCGGAAACGCTCAGGCCTGCGGGTTGTAGGGAGACTTGGCGCGGGCCTCGTGCAGTGCGGTGCCCCACCAGGCGAGTTCGTCGAGCATCACCTTGAGGGCGCCGTTCGTGCCCTCGGTGTCGCGGGGGGTGCCGTCCTCACCGAAGGCCTCCCAGTAGAAGGGGAAGGCCAGCCCGTCGCGGATGGTGACGGCGTGCATCTCGGCGAAGATCTGGCGCAGTTGCTCGACGGCGCGCAGGCCGCCGCTCTGGGCGCCGTAGGAGACGAAGCCGACCGGCTTGGCCTGCCACTCGGTGAAGTGCCAGTCGATGAGCGACTTCAGGGACGCCGGGAAGCTGTGGTTGTACTCGGGTGTCACCACGACGAACGCGTCGGCGGCGGCCAGCTGCGCGGAGAGCGGCAGCATCCGCACCGGCCGCACCTCCTCGGTCGCCATGGCGGGCGGCGTCGCGGGCAGGGCGAGCGGCAGGTCCGTCTCGGCGAGGTCGACGACCTCGACGTCGAAAGCGCCGTGCTCCTTGGCCAGGCCGGCGAACCAGCCGGTCACGACTTCACCGAACCGGCCCTCACGGACCGAGCCGAGTATGACGGCGAGCTTCAGGGTGTTCGTGGACATGCTGAGGTGCTCCTGATCGAGAACGGTGTCGAGGGTGTCGTTCGTGCCGCCGGTAAAGTACAACGTGCATTGCACCGTGTAAAGTGACCGTTGTAATCGACCAGGAGGTGCCAGATGACCAGTGCGGACAGCGGGCGGGGCAGGCCGCGCAAGGGGTTCCCGGAGAAGCGGCGGGCCATCCTGGACGCATCGCGGAAGGTGTTCGGCCGGGTCGGCTACCAGGGCGCCAGCATCGACATGATCGCCACCGAGGCGTCGGTGTCGACGCGCACGATCTACAACCACTTCGAGAACAAGGAACAGCTGTTCTCCACGGTGCTGATCGAGAGCTCGGAGCAGGTGGCCGCCGCCCACGAGGCGATGGTCGAACGATGTCTCGGCGCCACGTCCAGCGCGGCCGGTCTGGAGGCCGACCTGGTCGCCCTGGCCGAGGACTGGGTGCGGCCGCGCCCGGAGTTCACCGACCACTTCGCGATCGTCGCCCGCATCAACGCCGAGGGCGAGAACTTCCCCGGCGACCTCCACGACGCCTGGCAGAAGGCCGGCCCGCTACGGGTGCAGCGCACTCTCGCCGCCCGGATGGCCCGGCTCGCCGAACTCGGGCTGCTGCACGTCCAGGACTCGGAGCTGGCCGCCCAGCACTTCGTCGTCCTGGTCACCAACACCTGGGGCCGGGGCCGGGCGGGCGTGGACGCGCTGTCCGACGCCGAGACGCACGAGATCGCGGCGGCCGGCGTCCACGCCTTCCTCCACGGCTACCTCCCCCGCAGCTGAACTCCCGCCTGCCGTACGGGAGTCACAGATCGGTGCCGCCGCTGACGTCCAGGCACTGCCCCGTGATCCAGCGGGAGTCGTCGGAGGCCAGGAACGCCACCACGTCCGCCACATCGGAAGGCTCACCGATCCGGCCGAAGGCGGACCGCGCGGCGAGGGCGGCCCGCGCCTCGGGCGTCGTCCTGCGCCGGGCGTTCATGTCCGTCGCGATGAACCCGGGCCTTACGGAGTTGACGGTGATGCCACGCCCGGCGAGTTCCTTCGCCAGACACAGCGTCATCGTGTCCAGCGCCCCCTTCGACATGGCGTACGCCATCGACTCGGGGAAGGCATGGCGTGCGGCCAGCGAGGAGACGTTGATGACACGCCCGCCGTCCCGCAGCCGCGGCAGCGCGCCCTGCACCAGGAAGAACGGCGCCTTGGCGTTGACGGCGATCATACGGTCGAAGACCTCGGGCGTGGCCTGCCCGATCGGCCCCGAACCGCTGACTCCCGCGTTGTTCACGAGAATGTCGAGCGGGCACGCGCCCTCGGCCGCCGCGCCCGTCTGCTCCCGCACCCCGGCATCGAAGGCCGCGAAGACGGCATTGACGTCACCAGGCACCCCGAGCTCCGCCCCGACCGGGAAGGCCCGACCGCCGTTCTTCCGTATTCCCGCGACGACTTCGAGCGCGGCGGCCTCACTACGGCCGTAGTGCACGCCGACCAGCGCCCCGTCACGGGCCAGCCGCTCGGCGATGCCTCGGCCGATCCCGCGGCCGGCCCCGGTGACGAGGGCGATCTTGTCCGTGAGCGCGCGTCCGGTGGCCAAGCCAGTCATGCCATTTATGCCAGTCATGTCATGAACTCCCTGTACCACGGCGCATGTTCGGCCAGGCTCTCCGCAAACCCGGCACCAGGATCGACACCGACCCGCGCCCAGAAGCCACCGTCCGCGAACCAGTGGTCCACCGCGAGCAGCCCCAGGTGATGGTGCAGCGCACGCGACCGCCCGACGAGCCGCGCCCGCGCCTCACCGAGATCGACCCGCCCACCCGCCAGCGGCAGCCCGAACCGCCCGGCCACCGCATCGAGCAGTTCCGAACTGCCCACCGGCTCGGGGTGGTTGACGTGATGCACGCCCGCCAGCCCAGGGTCGTCCGACAGCCCGGCCGCGACCACCGCACGCCCCAACGCCCGTACGTCGACGACCGATTGCCGGGCCCCGCACCCCTCCACCCCCGCCGACAACGCGCCCAGCAGCGCCACGAGCCCCGGCACCACCCACCGATCACCGGTCCCGAGCACGAGATGCGGGCGCAGTACGACCCCGCCCGCGTCCAGCACATGCCGCTCGGCGGCGGCACGGGAACGGCTGGTCGGCGAGGCGGGCGCGGGCACCGATTCCCCCGGGAGCAGGTCGGTGAAGGGCCCCCGGCCGTACACGGCCGCCGTACTCACGTACACGATGCGCCCCACCCCCGCCCGCGTCGCCTCCGCTACCAGGGCGCGGGTGCCGCGGTCGTTGACGGCCTCGGCGAGTCGCTCGTCGCCGCCGATGTGGGAGGCGCAGTGCAGGACGACGTCGATGCCGTCGCAGACGCCGCGCAGGGACGCCGGGTCGGTGAGGTCGGCGCGTACGACGTCCGCTGCCGGGGACAGTCGCACGGGGTCACGAAGCAGCAGCCGGTGACCGGGTTCCCGCAGCGCCGCGACGACATGCCCACCGATGAAGCCGCTGCCCCCGGTGACAAGGATGCGTGCCGACAAGCGCGAGTACCCCCTCTCGACCGTCGGGCCGCACGTCGCGGTCCGTGATCACCGTACAGTCGTTCCCGTCGGTCCTCCCGGCCATGGAAGGCACCACGGAAAGGAACCACCGTGCGGCTGCGCTGTGCTGTGCTCGACGACTTCCAGAACGCGGCGGTCCAGGCCGCCGACTGGTCGCCGCTCGCGGACGACGTGGAGGTCGTCCCCTTCACCACCCATTTCCCCGACGAGGACGCGCTGGCCGTGGCCCTCGCCGACTTCGACATCGTGGTCACCCTGCGGGAACGCGTCCCCTTCCCCGCCTCCCTGATCGCCCGTCTCCCCCGGCTGCGGCTGCTGATCGCCTCCGGCATGCGCAACTCGGTGATCGACTACGCCGCCGCCGAGGCGCACGGCGTCACCGTCTGCGGCACCGCCAGCTCCTCCACCCCGCCCGTCGAACTCACCTGGGCCCTGCTGCTCGGCCTCGCCCGCGGCCTGGTCCAGGAGAACAACGCCCTGCGCGCGGGCGGCCCCTGGCAGAACACGGTCGGCGCCGATCTGCACGGCCGCCGTCTGGGCCTGCTGGGCCTCGGCAAGATCGGCAGCCGTGTCGCCCGGGTCGGCATCGCCTTCGGCATGCACGTCAGCGCCTGGAGCCAGAACCTCACCAAGGAGTACGCCGACGAGGTGGGCGTCGAACTCGCCGCGTCCAAGGAGGAGTTGCTGGGCGGGAGCGACTTCGTCTCCATCCACCTCGCCCTGAGCGACCGCACCCGGGGCCTGCTCGGCGCCCCCGAACTGGCCCTGCTCAAGCCCACGGCGTATCTGATCAACACTTCCCGCGCGGCGATCGTCGACCAGGACGCCCTGCTCACCGCCCTGCACGAGGCCCGTATCGCAGGGGCGGCGGTCGACGTCTTCGACACCGAGCCCCTCCCCGACGACCACCCGATGCGCACGGCCCCCCGCCTCCTCGCCACACCCCACCTGGGCTATGTCTCCCAGGCCAACTACGCGACGTACTACGGCCAGGCGGTGGAGAACATCCAGGCGTATCTGACGGGCGCACCGGTACGACGGCTGCCCTGAGGTCCGCTATGCGTACCGGTAGATCTGGGACACGTCCTCCAGATCGTCCGGCGTCATGTCCCACGGCGGCATCCGCTCGTGCCGCGCGACGATCCGCCGGTACTGGTCGCTGCCCTGCGCGGGCGGCTTGTCCGGCAGGTAGCGGTGATTGCGGTGGCGCTGCTGCCAGCGGGACCACTGCATGTCCACGAAGGCGTGGTGCAGCCAGAACACGGGGTCGTTGACGGAGGCGCCGCCGAGCATCGAGCCCCCGACCCAGCGGTGCACGCGGTTGTGGTTGCGCCAGGGGTCCCGGCCCCGGCTCCACCCCTCCAGCCGGTTGCGGAAGCCTTTGGTGACCGTCGAGTTCCACGGGGCGACGTCATAGACGGGGTCGTCCAGCGCCTGCCGCAGATCGGCCTTGGTGGGCAGGTCGAGCGGGCTGCGGGAGCGGCCCAGGTCCCGGGTGAGGAAGTCGCCGGCGGTGACGTTCGCCCTGATGGTCCAGTTGCCCGTCGCATGGGCGAACGGCCCGGTCATCACCCGCCGGTCGCCGGGCCGCCCGTTGCCGCCGAGGAGATCGTCGGTCCAGGGCAGCGCGGTGGCCTTGCGGTCCTTGGTCCAGTCCCAGTACGGCACCGTCACCGAGTCGTCGACCCGGCGCAGGGCCTCCTCCAGGTCCAGCAGGAACATCCGGTGCCAGGGCAGGAAGGAGGGCGCCATGTGCGCGGCGCGCAGGCCCCGTGAGCCGTCGCCGATGAAGTGCGCGATGTGCAGCCGTACGAACTCGTCGTAGACCCCGCGCCGTTTGATCTCCAGCAGCGCCTCGATGAACCGCCGCCGCTCGGTGCGCGTCAGCTTGCTCACGTTCTTACGCACGTACACCATGCTCTGCCTCCCTGTGCGGATGCCCGCCGTCGAACGGACCAGGGGCCAGGTCGCGCAGCCGCTCGCGGGGCCCGAGTTCGTCGACGGCCGCGCGGGTCGCCTCCAGCGGGGTCCGGTGCCAGCCGTAGTGGTCGACCATGCTCAGCCAGGTCCCGTCGGCCCGGCGCATCAGATGCAGCGGCCGGCCGTCCACGGTGACGTGCCAGGCGACGTCGAGGGCGCTGAGGCCGTCGTGGGAAACCGGAACGCCCTGGATGTGGCGGCCCCGATAGGTCTCGTCGAAGGGGCCCTCGACGCCGGCGCCCAGCGGCCGGTCGGCGGACCGCGAGGGCCGTGAGGCGGTGATCACGGGGGCGAGCGCCACCGCGGACGAGGCCAGCAGCATCCGCGCCGCCTCCCGCCGCGTCCAACTGCCGGACCCGGCGCCCGCGCCCTGGACCCCGCCCACCGAAACGCCACTCGCGCTGACGGCCATCGCTCACTCCTCGTACGGTTCGGTGTTCGTACGAGTAGCAGTTCAGAGCGCCGGGCGGTCACCACCGAAGCGCCGGTACGGCCGTGTCGCCCCGGGTGCAGCAATGGTCAGCTTGTCCAGAAGTCCCACCAACGGGTCAGGATCAGCATGCCGACGACGCCGATGTGCAGCACCGGGAGCACCCAGGTGAACTCGTCGAGGAAGGACCGCACCGGGGCCGGCGCGGGCAGGAAGCCGACGCGCACGAGGAGGGCCGTGACGTACCAGAACAGCGGGATCGTCGCGAGCCAGGCCAGACAGCACCACAGGCACAGGGCGTTGATCCGATACAGCGACTCGAACTGCAGCCAGGAGACGAACCCGATCCCGAAGACACAGCCCGCCTCGAAGGTCAGCCAGTACCAGCGCGGGAACTTGACCCCGGTCAGCAGGCTCACCCCGACGCAGAGCACGATGCCGTAGGCCACCAGGCCGAGCATCGGATTGGGGAACCCGAAGGCCTCGGCCTGGTCGCTCTTCATCACGCTGCCGCAGGACACCACCGGGTTGAGGCTGCAGCCCGGGACGAAGCCGGGGTCCTCCAGCAGCTTGAACTTGTCGAGGGTGATGACCCAGGACGCCACCAGACCGGCCGCCCCGCAGACCATCAGCAGCAGGGCGAACGCCCGGCTGCCACCCGCGCGTGCGTCAGTGACCACCGCGCGACCTTATCGACGGCCCGAGGCACTTCCGCGGTAGACGCGCACATGGCCGACCTCGAAGGTGATCGGTTCCGGTCCGCACGGAGCCGGGTGATGCGCGCCGGCGCTCACCGACAGGTTCAGGATCAGATACGCCGACCAGTCGGGTCCGACGCCGGTGCCGTCGCGGAAGACGCAGCCGCCGTCGACATACCACTCGACACACCGTTCGCCGTAGCGGGTGCCGAGGGTCACCCACCTGCCGGGGGCGACGGCACGCTCGTCGGTGAAGTAGCTCGCCGCGTGGTTGACGTGGTTGGACAGCTCCAGCAGATGCGGGTTGTCCGGGTGGTACTCGAAGGTGTCGACCTCGTTGCCGCCCTCGTCCCAGGTCCACAGGGCGGGCCAGGCCCCCGTCCCGGCGGGCAGCCTGACGCGGGTCTCGATGAGGTCCCCGGTCCGCACCCGGAACTCGTCGGCGGAGTACTCGGTGGTCAGCAGCCCGGTGTGCCAGGCCTGCATTCCGTTCTCCAGGGTGCGGCCGGCCGGGGTGGCGGTGAAGGTGGCCACACCGTCGGAGACGGTCACACAGGCGGGGTCGAGCCAGTCGAGCTTGTTGTCGTCCGGGTTGTGGTCGCAGTGGCGGAACGCGCTGGTGCGGTCGCCGACCCATCGGGTGCCCCAGGCGATCGGGGCGTCGAACTCCTCCGCCCAGACCAGTGATCCGGCCGGGGTCGGGGACGGCGTGAATTTCTCACCGCCGGTGATCATGTCGAGGAGAGCGCTGAATTTCATATTTCCGATGATGCGAAAGCTTCTGCGCATTGCATTCTTCCCTCCTCGACTTTCATGCGTATGGAGCAACGCACCGCATTTACAGGGTCGATGGGCTGCTATGTTCTCCAACCGTTGGATCAGAGGTACTTTCAAGTGAGGTGAATCATGAAGAAGGCAGTTTTCACCACTGCGGCGTTGGCGATCGGTGCGGGTCTTGTGGGCGGTTCCGCCGCTGCGGCGTCGGCGGCGGGCGGCGGTTCGGGGATCAGCCCGATCGGCGGGCTCATGTCCCCGACCAAGGTGAGCCCGGCGGTCGTGCCAGCCGCGGACGTCGTGTCGAATCTGGCCCGGGACGGCGGTATCGCCAAGGGCAGCGCGTTCGACAAGAAGGGCCCGGGGCAGCAGATGTCCGGCATCTACCTGGACGGCATGGACCCGGAGGCGGTCAGGAAGCCCACTATTCCGGTGAAGAACCCGGCCGGCAGCGGCAACGTCCAGGTGCGTCCGCTGAAGGCGCCGACCGCCGCCGGACTCGGCACGCTGCTCCCCAACAAGTGACGACCCGGCAGCCTTACGCATCGGCCGTACCGGCGTATACCGGCCCCGGAATTCCGAGTCTCTGATCCGGTTCTCGGCGGCCGGCGACCGTCGGCAGGCCCGGACGCTGGACCGGGACCCGCAGTTCCAGCTCCGCGCACGGCGGGCCCACGCGCCCACCGGCACCCGTGAACCATCGTCCGGCCCACCGGCCCTCCCCTCGCCGGTGGGCCGGACGCATGTCATCCGGAATCTATTCCACACAACCGCCCGGCCATTTCCCCGCGTTGCGCCATCCGAAGGAATCTGCCCGCGTTTGAATGTTTTCGCCGTGACTTATGCGTGCATATACGGGTTTCCTTTTCGTAAGCGTGCGCAACCGTGAATTCAGGAAGGAACCGAGTTGCCCAAGAAGTTCGCGGTCATCACGGCCCTCGCCCTCACCACCGTCGTCAGCACCGCCGGCATCGCCTCCGCAGGGGGCTACGGCAACGGCGGCAACGGCGGCTCCAACGGAGGCGGCAAGACCACGACGGTCAAGGGCGGCGACGGCTTCTCGTCGTCCCCGGTCGTCGTGAACGCGCCGCAGCAGGGCGTTCTCATCGTCAACGGCACCCTCATCGACGGGCGCTGCCTCGCTCCGTGGTCCAACGGATCCGTGCTCGGCGGTGTCGCCGCGCCGAACTCGAAGTACGCCTCCTGCAACACGGCCAAGGTCGAGCAGGGACGGGGCGCGCTGCACGAAAGCGGCTTGCTCATGTGACCCCTGCTCCGAGCCATTCGCAGCAGGTGAACCCCCAGACGCCACCCGGAAAGGCGCAACTCATGCGTAAGAAGGTTACGGCCATCTCCGCCCTCGCGGCAGGCATCGCCCTCGCGACCGGGGGCACCGCCGCGGCCGACACCAACACCACCACCGTCAAGGGCGGTAGCGGTTTCTCGTCGTCCCCGGTCGTCGTGAACGCACCGCAGCAGGGCATTCTCATCGTCAACGGCACAGTCGCCGACCTCCGCTGTGCGGTGCCGTGGTCGAACGGCGCCGTCCTGGCCGGCACCGTGGCCCCGAACTCGAAGTACGCCGCCTGCAACACGGCGCATGTCGAGCAGGGGCGGGGCGCCCTCCATCAGAGCGGCTTGCTCATGTGACCTCCTGCTCCGAGCGATTCGCAGCAGGTGAATCTCCCAACGCAGCCCGGAAAGGCTCAACTCATGCGTAACAAGGTTACGGCCATCTCCGCCCTCGCCGCGGGCATCGTCCTCGCCACCGGGGGCACCGCCGCGGCCGACACCGACACCACCACCGTCAAGGGCGGTAGCGGCTTCTCGTCGGCTCCGGTCGTCGTGAACGAACCGCAGCAGGGCATCGCCGTCGTCAACGGCGCCGTCCTCGACGCGCGCTGCCTCGCCCCGTGGTCGAACGGCGCCGTCCTGGCCGGCACCGTGGCCCCGAACTCGCACTACGCCTCCTGCAACACCGAGAAGATCGAGCAGGGCCGGAACGCCGTGAAGACGGCCGGCCTCCTCATGTGAGTTCGGCTTCACCCGAGTGGCGGTCCCCCGGAATTCCGGCGGACCGCCACTCGGCGTTCACACACCCGGCCACGCCAAAGCCTTGGGCCCTGTCCGCACTGAAAAGCGGACAGGGCCCAAGGCTGTGAAGAAGCGCCGGCAAGGAGGAAAGAGCGCCCATTCACCAGGACCAACGGCGCCGGCCCGGCCGCGGTCACTCCGAATCGTCCATTCGGCCCAACGCGCGGGCGAAAATAACACCCCGTCATGCACGGTCGTACCTGGTCGTACATACCGAAGGGCCGACTCCGAGAACTCGGAGCCGGCCCCGGTCATCAGCCGATGGGCGACGAAGTCACCTGTTGAGCGGAAGTCCGCCGAGCAGCTGGCCGTCGACGGGGTTCGGCAGGGTGCCACCGAATACCGGGGTCTTCACCATGCCCTGCTCGTTGACGCCCTTCTTCACGTTGTCCGCCGTGCGCTTCACATTGTTGCCCACGTAGCCGGTCGGCACCTTGGCGGCGGTGGGGAGGCTGCGGGCGACCGTCTTACCGTTCTCGACGAGGCCGTTACCCGACATGCCCACCGCGGAGGCGGGGACAGCGGCGCCGGCAATGGCAAGGGAGCCGGCGACTACGGCAGCAGCCTTCAGGTTCTTCATCGTGTTCCTTTCCAGGTAAACCCGTTCTTGATTCTCCTGGGCTAACGAGAGGGGCACCTGTCGGGAAACTCCGCGCCATCAAGTTCCAGGAACTCATACGAAAAGACCCGTTGTGCCGGCCTCGGCGGGCACAACGGGTCGTGAGGATCGGCGCCGCTTCGCCACGGGCGCCGGTCCCGCTATCAGGCGGGCGGCAGACCGGGCAGCTGTGCGGCGGGCAGGCCGCGGTCGAGCAGGGTGGCGACGGCGACGTTCACCAGGGCCTGGAGCAGGTTGTCCGCGGAGGCCTCCACCTCCTTGGTGGCAGCGCCCGCCTCGGCCTTGGCGTCGGTCTCCACCTTGGCCGTGCTCTCCTTCTTGGCCGCGGTGTCCTCCTTCTTCGCCTCGGTCTCGCCGTTGAGCTGGAGCACGCCCAGCAGGGCGTTGATCGCCTCGCCGAGACCGTCGAGCGCGCCGCCCAGGAGGTTCGTCGAGGTGGTCGGGGCCGTGCTGGGCGTCGTGGTCGGGGTCGCCGTGGACGGAGTCGTCTTGGCCGCCTCGATCTCGGCGAGCAGTTCCTTCCTGATCTCCTCGGCCTCCTTACGGGCCTCCGCCCTCGCCGCGTCGGCCTCCGCGAGGGCGTCCTTGCGGGCCTGTTCGGCCTCCTTCCTGGCCTGGGCGATGGCCTCGTTCGCCTCGTCGACGAGTTCCTTCAGCTCCGCATCCGTCAGCGGGTCGTCGTCCGCCTTGAGCGCGCGGTTCAGCAGAGTGGTCACCGGGGTCAGCACGGTGCCGAGCTCGGTCAGCGCCCGTGTCTGGTCCTGCAGCACGGCCCGTTTCTGGGCGGTCGCCCGGGTCTCGTTGCGTGCGGAGTCGGGCGGGGCCGCGAGCGCGGGGGCCGCGGTCCCGAGGAAGAGTGCCGCGCACAGGGCGGAGGTCGCGATGTGCCGGATGGTCGGTGCAGGCATCGAATTCCCCTCGTGAGTTTCGGGATCGTGCGATCACCGTTGAACCGGCTCGGCGCGCTCGCAACAGATCGCCTGCATCTGGCCGCCCGGAACCACACCCCACGCCGACTCCGAACGGGTGGTCCCGCGCGGGAAACAAGTCGGAAGCCGTCGCCGTTCCCACACTGTTGACCGGATAGAAGATAAATATGGATAAGTGGCTGGTACTGCTTATCCGTTGAATCCGCTGGGCCCAGGAAGCCGGTTGAACCGAAGACCCTCCCGAAAAGGTGCGGGATCTTATCCCGGGAACGCGAGCCACACATCGTGTCACTGGTTCGGTCTCATTTCTTCGGAAGGGCAACCACGGTCATGCGCATCGCGCCGCACATCCTGCATGTCGCCCAGCCGGTCGAGGGCGGTGTCGCACGGGTCGTGACGGACCTGGCCGCGGCACAACTCGCCGCGGGGCTACGGGTGACCGTGGCCTGTCCGCGGGGCGGCACCCTCGCCTACGACCTGCGTGAACTGGGCTGCCGGGTACTGCGCTGGGACGCGGCCCGCGCACCGGGGCACCGGCTCCCGGCGGAGGTACGGCGGCTGGCCTGGCTGGTGCGCGAGGTACGCCCTGACCTGGTGCACGCGCACAGCGCGAAGGCGGGGCTCGCGGCCCGGCTGGCGCTGCGCGGCGGTATGCCGACCGTCTATCAGCCGCACGCCTGGTCGTTCGAGGCCGCGCACGGCGTCATGAAGCAGCTGGCGCTGGGCTGGGAGCGGTTCGGGGCGCGCTGGGCGACCCGGGTGCTGTGCGTGAGCCAGGCCGAGCGGCGTACCGGGCACCGGTCCGGCATCTGGGCACGGTGGCAGGTGGTCCCCAACGGGGTGGACACCGACCGGTTCCGGCCGGAGGGGGACGTCGCGCCGTCCGGGACGGGCCCGCTGGTGGTGTGCGTGGGACGGCTGTGCCGGCAGAAGGGGCAGGACGTGCTGCTGCGGGCCTGGCCCGAGGTGGCGCGGCAGGTGGCCGGGGCGCGGCTGGTGCTGGTCGGCGACGGTCCGGACGCGAAGCGGCTGCGGGCCCTCGCGCCCGCGGCGGTGGAGTTCGCCGGCGCGACGGCGGACACCGCCACCTGGTACCGGCCCGCCGATGTCGTGGTCCTGCCGTCCCGCTGGGAGGGCATGGCGCTGGCCCCGCTGGAGGCCATGGCGTGCGGCCGGCCGGTCGTCGTCACGGATGTGAACGGGGCGCGCGAGAGCCTTCCGGCCGACCATCCGCCGGTCTGCCTGGTGCCGCCGGAGGACCCGGCCGCGCTGGCGCGGGCCCTTCTGGAGCTGCTGCGGGACGAGCCGCTGCGTACCGCCCTGGGCGCGCAGGGCCGTGCGCATGTGCTCCGGGCGCACGATCTGCGGCAGGCCACGGAGGCAGTGACCGATGTGTACCGCGAGCTGCTCGGCCTCGGCACCGCGCAGTTCGCCGGACCCGACGAGGGCAGGAAGTGCATCACCACATGACCGCGGAAAGCACCGTTGCCTCACCGGCGGCGCACCAGCCCGTCCTCGTCCTCGCCCCGCGCGGCCCGGCCACCGGACGCCGGCAGGGCCCCGGCCGCGGAACCCGCCGTCCGCGCCACGTCACCCGACCGGCACTGTGGCTCGTCGACGGCGGCGCCGCCCTGCTGGGCACCCTGGTCCTGCCGGCCCCGCACCGCCACCCGCTGGTCGTCGTCCTGCTGGTCGCCGGAGTGATCGGGCTGAACCGCCGGGCCCGGCTGTACGACATCTCCGTCGTACCCGGCGCGCTCGACGAACTGCCCGCCGTCTGCGGCCGGATCGCCGTCGCCTGGGCCGTCCTCGCCGCTCTCTCCCCGCTGCGGTCGCTGCCGTTGACCGTGCTGGTCGGCGCTTTCGCCGTGCACTGTGCGGGGGCCTGCGCGGGCCGGGCGACGGTGCATGTGCTGCGCCGCCGGGCGCTGCGGCGCCGCCCCTCGCCCGCCCTGGTGGTCGGCCCGCTCGCGGCGACCCGGCGGGTGTCGGCGGCGCTGCTGCGCCGGCCGGACTGCGGGGTACGGCCGGTGGGACTGGTCGCCGACGACCCCGAGGTGCTCGGTGAGGCCGACGACGAGTCGGGGCTGCCGGTGCTCACCACCGTGCACGAGGCCCGGCGGGCGCTCATTCAGAACGGTGTGGACACGGTGCTCGTGGTGGGCGCCGCGACCCGTGTGGAGAAGGCCGCCGTGCTGCGCGGGCTGGCCGCGCACGGCTGTGCCCTGTGGCAGCTGGACGCGGACCCGCCGTCGTACGGCATGGGCGGGCACCGCCGGGACGCGGGGCATCTGGCCGGCTTCTCGCGGACGATGCTGCGGCCGCACGGGGCTCTGCGGTTCGGGGGCGCGGGCAAGCGGCTGCTCGATCTGACGCTGTCCGGGTCGCTGCTGGTGCTGGCCGCGCCGGTGCTGCTGGTGTGCGCGCTAGTGCTGCGGGTCATGGACGGGCCGGGTGTGGTGTTCCGGCAGGAGCGGATCGGCAAGCACGGGCGGCCGTTCACGATGCTGAAGCTGCGCACCCACCGGCCGGCCAGCGCCCATGAGGCGGCGACCCGCTGGTCCGTGGCGAACGACCAGGACATGAGCCGCTTCTGCCACTTCCTGCGGCGCACCTCGCTGGATGAGCTGCTACAGCTGTGGAACGTCTTCCGCGGCGACATGAGCCTGGTCGGGCCGCGGCCCGAACGGCCCTTCTTCGTCGCCGAGTTCAGCCAGTCCCACCCGGGCTATCCGGCCCGGCACCGGATGCTGACCGGGATCACCGGGCTCGCCCAGATCAACGGGCTGCGCGGGGACACCTCGATCGAGGACCGGTGCCGTTACGACAACGCCTACATCGACAACTGGTCGCTGTGGCAGGACATCTGCATCCTGCTGCGCACGGCGGCCCAGTTCGTACGGCCGACGGGGAGCTGAGCGCCGGTGAGCACTGTCCTGCCGTTCCTGCCCGTGCTGCCGGTCGCGGCGGTCGTCGTCCTGCTGGGGCTGCCCGTCGCACCGGGCTCGACCACGCCGGCCGATGCCGCCTCGGGGCTGCTCGTGCTGTGGGCTCTCGCCGACACCCTGCTGCGGGCGCGGCGACCGCTGACGCGGACCGCGGTGATCGTGCTCGGGCTGCCGGTGCTGGGCATCGCGGTCGCCGCGGTGGGGGCGGTGACCACTGAGGACGCGCTCACCGGGCTGGCCCGCCATCTGCAAGTGTTCGTGCTGGTGCCGGTGGCGGTGCTGCTGCTGGTGCGGGACCGGCGCGGGGTCCGGCTGGTGGTGTGGTCCGTGGTCGGTCTCGCGCTGTGGCAGGGCGCGATCGGGGTGAAGCAGTATCTGACGGCGACCGGGGCCTCGTTCCAAGGGGCGAACATCCGGGCCGTGGGCACGTTCGGGCCGTCCGATGTGATGGGCATGGCGAGCGTCGTCGCGCTCGGGGTGGTGGCCGCGACCGGGCTCGCGCTGGGCGCCCGGCAGCGGCGGCAGCGCGTGGTGGCGGCCGGGTGCGCGCTGGTGCTCCTGGTGCCGCTCGCGCTGTCGTTCAGCCGGGGTGCCTGGATCTCCACGGCCGTGACCTGCGGGACGCTGTTGCTGCTGGTCGGGGTGCGGCGGGCGGCGAAGGCGGGCGCCGTGGCGGTCGCGGCCTCGGTGGTGCTGGTGGGCGGTTTCGGGGTGGGCGCCACGGCCCTCCAGGAACGGCTGACCAGCATCACGCAGGTCACCGACGCGCCGGACCAGTCGGTCGTCGACCGGTACACCATGTGGGCGGCGGCGCTAGACATGTGGCGCGAGCACCCGCTGACCGGCGTGGGCCTGAAGGGCTTCCCCGCGTACCGGGACGGCCATGCCTCGTTCGCCCTGTCATCGGGCAGCGACACGGAGGGGGCGGGCCAGGCCTACCGGCGCCAGCCGCTGCTCTCCCCGCACAACATGTACCTCCTGGTCCTCAGCGAACAGGGCCTGCTGGGCCTGGTCACCGTCGCGGGCAGCTGGTTCGCCCTCCTGGTCCGCGCACTCCGCCGACTCCGCCGAAGCGGCACCCCCGCCCGGGACTGTGCCCTCCCGATCTGCGGCCTGCTGATGTGGCAGCTCGTCAACTTCCTGTACGGCGACATCGGCGGGCCCTCCACGGCCCTGACGGCGATCTGCTTCGGCCTGACGGCGTGGTGGGCGCTGGCACGGGACGCGAGCCCGGTCCCGATCCCGGCTCCGGCTCCCGTGACGGCCCCAGCCCCGACTCCGACCACGGTCTCGGTCGCGGCCCCGCTGCCGGAATCGGACCGGCGATGACCCCCCACCCCACACCGCCCGGGCACATCCCGGCCCCGCAACCGGTCACGAAGGCCTCACCATCACCCGCGCACCACCCCGCCCCCACCACCCGCTTCCTGGCCCGCGCCACCCTCCTCTCCGCCGCGCTCTCCCTCGCCGGTGCCGTGCTGGGGCTCGGGCGGGATCAGGTGCTGGCCCAGTTCTTCGGGGCCGGGGCGGAGACCGACGCGTTTCTGGTGGCGTGGACGTTGCCCGAGATGGCGTCGACGCTGTTGATCGAGGACGGGATGGCGTTCGTGCTGGTGCCGGCGTTCAGTGTGGCGTTGGCTCGGCGGGCGCGTGGGGTCGGTTCCGGTGACCCTGTGCGTGCTCTGGTCGCCGCTTCGCTGCCGCGGCTGTTCCTGGCGCTCGCCGGTGCCGCCGCCCTGCTCTCGGCCGGGGCGCCGTCGCTGGTCTCGGTCCTCGCGCCGGGGCTGAGCGATCCGTCGCTCGCCGTGTCCTGCACCCGGCTGACCGCGACCTGCGTACTGAGCTTCGGGCTGGCCGGGTACTGCAGTGCGGCGCTGCGGGCGCACCGGAGTTATCTCGCGCCGGGCGCCATCTACATCGCGTACAACGCGGTCATCATCGCCGCGATGTTCGCGCTCGGGGCACGTTGGGGCGTACGGTCCGCCGCGCTCGGTGTCGCGCTCGGCGGCTGCGTGATGGCCGCCGTACAGGCACCGTCGCTGTGGCGGCGCGTCGCGGGGGCGACGAAGCGGGTGGCCGCCCCACACCGGTACGAGGACGACGGTGGCCGGGCGGTGGCGGTCGGGCTGGTCTGCGCGGTGCTGCTGTTCGCGCTGTGCCGGCAGTCGCAGGTCCTGATCGAGCGGTACTTCGCGTCGGGGCTGCCCGCCGGGGCGATCTCGCATCTCAACTACGCCCAGAAGGTGGCGCAGTTGCCGATGTCGCTGTCGATGATGGTGTGCGTCGTCACCTTCCCGGTGGTGGCGCGGGCCCTCGCGGAGGGCGACACCCGGCGGGCCGGGGAACGGGTGGAGCGGGATCTGGCGCTGATGGCGTGTCTGGTCCTGCTCGGCGCCGCCGTGGTCGTGGCGTGTGCCCCGCAGATCGTCCAACTGCTGTTCCAGCGCGGCGCGTTCACCGCCCAGGACACCGCCGCCACGGCCGCCGTGATGCGGGTGTACGCGCTGGGGCTGCTCGGGCAGACGCTGGTCGGGGCGCTGGTGCGGTCGTACTTCTCGACGGGCCGTACGACATGGTTCCCACTCGGCGCGATGGGCGTGGGCGCGCTGGTCACCGGTGTCGCCGGCGCCTGGGCCGTGGACCCCTGGGGCGCGCGGGGTATCGCCGCGGCCAACGCGGCCGGCATCACCCTCACCGCGCTGCTCCTGCTGCTCGGCCTCGGCCCGCGCACCGTGCCCGTGCACCCGGGCCGGGTCGTCGCGGAACTGCTCCGCCCGGTGCTCGCGGCCGTCGTCGCGACCGGCGCCGGGCTGCTCTGCGCGGGCCTGTTCGCCTCCCCGGCGGCGTCCCTCGCCGCCTGCTGCACCTGTGTGACCGCCGTCTTCCTGCTGCTGGCCCGCCTCCTGGACGCGGCCGGCACCCGCCGGCTGCTGTCCCTTCCGCTTCCCGTCACGCAGTCCGTCCGTTGCTCCCTCACCCGAAGGCTCCGCCATGGTCGCTGACATCTCCGCCGCCCCGCGCGCGGCCGAACCCGATCCGCTCGCCGAGGAAAACCCGAGGCGGCGGCCCGCCGCCTGGGTGGCCATGTACCACTCGGTCTCCAACTGCCCCGACGACCCGTACGACATCACCGTCACCCCCGGCCGCCTGGAGCGGCAGCTCGCCTGGCTGTCCCATCGCGGGCTGCGCGGGGTCAGCGTCCGCGAGCTCCTCGAGGCGCGTGCCCGCGGTCAGGAGCGCGGCCTGGTGGGGCTCACCTTCGACGACGGGTACACCGACTTCATCACCACCGCCCTGCCCGTGCTGCACCGCTGGCGCTGCACGGCGACCGTGTTCGTGCTGCCCGGGCTGCTCGGCGGCGAGAACGCCTGGGAGTCGACGGGCCCCACCAAGCTGCTGCTCGACGTCGACGACATCCGCCGCGCCGAGGCCGCCGGCATGGAGATCGCCTCGCACGGCCTCACCCACATCGACCTGACCAGGGCCGACGACCAGACCCTGCACACCGAGGTCATCGAGAGCCGCCGTCTGCTCACCGACATCACCGGCGTCGAGATCGAGGGCTTCTGTCACCCGTACGGCTTCGTGGACGAGCGCACCGTCGACGCCGTACGCCACGCCGGTTACCGCTACGCCTGCGCGATCAGCCCCGGCCCGGCCGGCTCCGGTGACTTCGCGATCCCCCGTATCCATATCGCACAGGCCGACTACCCGCTGCGCCTGGAGCTGAAGCGGCGCCTGGCCCGGGCCCACGGTCGCGCCCTGGAGGCCGTGTGAAAGCCCTGCATGTCATCACCGGCCTCGGCGTGGGCGGCGCCGAGCAGCAGCTGCGTCTGTTGCTGCGTCACCTCCCCGCGCAGTGCGACGTGGTGACCCTGACCAACCCGGGCCCGGTCGCCGCGGGCCTGACCGCCGACGGTGTCGAGGTCACCCACCTCGGGATGACCGGCAACCGCGATGTCGGCGCCCTCCCCCGGCTGACCCGGCTGATCCGCTCCGGCGGCTACGACCTGGTGCACACCCATCTGTACCGGGCCTGTCTCTACGGCCGTATCGCGGCGCGTCTCGCGGGCGTCGAGGCCGTGGTCGCCACCGAGCACTCGATCGGCGCCACCCGCCTGGAGGGCCGGCGGCACTCGGCCGGGGTGCGCGGGCTGTACCTGGCCGGCGAACGCCTCGGCAGCACCACGGTGGCCGTCTCGACGACGGTCGCCGAACGGCTGCGGCACTGGGGCGTGCCCGGGCAGCGCATCCGCGTCATCCCGAACGGCATCGAGGCACCCCGGTTCCGCTACGACGAGGCGCGCCGCAAGGAGGCCCGCGCGTTCCACGGGCTGCCCGAGGACGCGTACGTCGTCGGCGGCGTCGGGCGGCTCGCGCCGGGCAAGCGCTTCGACCTGCTGGTGCGGGCGCTGGCCCTGCTGCCGCTCGACGTATGGCTGTTGCTGGTCGGCGGCGGGCCCGAGGCGGAGGTGCTGCGGCGCACCGCCCGGGATCTCGGGGTGGCGCAGCGGGTGGTGCTGACCGGCGAGCGGCCGTATCTGCCCGCCGCCCGCGACGAGGCGCCCGACCTGGTGGCCCTGCTGTCCGCGATGGACGTGCTCGCCTCCCCGTCGCCGGAGGAGTCGTTCGGGCTGGCCGTGGTGGAGGCGCTCGCGGCCGGGCTGCCCGTGCTGTACGCGAGCTGTCCCGCCGTCGAGGACCTGCCGCCGGAGGCCGCGCCCGGAGCGCGGCGCGTCACGGGCGGCGCCGGGGCGTACGCCCGTGAGGTGCTGCGGCTGCGGGCGGCGGGACCGGGCGGGCGCGACGTCCCGGACGTGGTGCACCGCTACGACATCGCGGGCACCGCACGGCAGCTGATGGATCTGTACACGGCCACGGTGGCCGGCTCGAACCCGGAAGTGAGTTCCTCATGACAGACAACCCCGCCGACCGGTCACGCATCCTCCCGCCGTGGCTGCCCTCGTGGTGGTGGCTGCCGGCCGGCGCGCTGCTCGGTGCCGTGGCCGGTGGCGCGTACGGCCAGTTGAGGCCGCCGGAGTACACGGCGACGAGTTCCGTCGTCGCCGTACCCAACGGGAAGACCGATGCCGACTGCACCGACGCGCTCGGCTTCGCGCAGGCCTACGGCCGGGTGGCCACGCAGGTCGCGGTGCTCGGGGACGCCCAGATGTGGGCGGGTGTGCCGGTGTCGACGCTGCGCGAGAGCGTGAAGGTCGCCACCTCGCCGGACGCGCCGATGGTCGCGGTCTCGGCGACCTCGACGAACCCGGGCCAGGCCGTCGACATGGCCAACTCGGTGTCCCGCGCGCTGCTCACGCACGCGGACCTCACCAAGGACGACACCGGCATCAAGCTGGAGCGGCTGTCCCGTGCCCTGACGCCCACCGAGCCGTCGTCCGCGTCCTGGGCGCTGACGTCACTCGTGGGTGCGAGCGCCGGCGGGCTGCTGGGCGGGCTCACACTGCTGGCCCGGCCGCGGCGGCCCGAGGAGGACGACGACGACTCGGGCCGTGCGTCGGTACCCGGTCCCGCGGGTGCCGCCGACGCGCACGGGACGCTTGGATGACCGCCGCCGGGGGCGCCTTGTCGGCGGAGGTGTGCACCGACGAGCGCGCCTTCGCCGAGCTGGCCGGGGACTGGGACCGGCTGTGCCGGGCGTGTCCCTCGGCCACCGCGTTCCAGAGCCATGCCTGGCTGCACTCGTGGTGGCTGTCGTACGGCGGACCGGGCGCGCTGCGTCTCGTCCTGGTGCGCAGGGACGGTGAACTGGTCGCGGCGGCACCGCTGATGCGGGTGCGCCGTCCGCTGCCGGTGCTGGTGCCGATCGGCGGTGAGATCACCGACTTCTGCGATGTGCTGGTCGACGAGGCGGTGGGCGTGGCGGGCATCGCGGCGCTGGCGGACGCCATGGCCGACCTGGCGCGTACGGCCCTGGTCGACTTCGGCGAGGTGCGGCCGGGCGGCGCGATGGAGCGCGTCTACCTCTGCTGGCGCGGCCCGCGGCGGCGCATGCGGGACTCGGTGTGTCTGAATCTGCCCGCCGTACCGATGAAGGAGCTGGTGGGACGGCTGCCGGTGACCAGGGCCGGGCGGATCCGCCGCAAGGTCAACCAGCTCGGTCGGCTCGGCCTGGAGTGGCGTGCCGTACCGCACGACGAGACCGAGGCCGCGCTGCGCCGGCTCCTCGAACTGCACCGGCTGCAGTGGGCGGGCCGACAGGTCACGCAGGAGCATCTGCGGCCGCGGTTCCTGGAGCATCTGGTCCGGGCGGCGGTGCCGATGGCGCGCAGCGGTCAGGCCGTGACGACGGAGTTCGTGCACGAGGGCACGGTGGTGGCGGTCAACGTCATGCTGCTGTCGGGGACGATGGCGGGCATGTACATGTACGGCTTCCATCCGCAGCTGCGGGAGCGCAAGGTCGACATCGCGACGATGCTGATGCACGCGGCCACCGACCATCTGGAGGCCGGCGAACTGCTCACGTCGGGCGGGGTGCGGACGCTGAGCATGCTGCGCGGGGACGAGCCGTACAAATACCGCTGGTGCCCCGACACGGCCGTCAACCAGCGGTTCCTTCTCTCCCGCCGCCGCACCCACCCGCTCCTCGTGGCCGCCACCGCCGAGGCCGCGGCCCGTCACCGCGCCAAGCAGCTCCTGCGCAAGGACGCGGGCCCCGCCGTCACCGATAGCGCTTCGCCCACTGCAGACAGAGGGTGAGCTCGCCGCCGATCTGGTGCTCCAGCCAGTTCTCCAGGTCGACGGGGGTGCAGTTGGGGAGCGCGGAGGGCTTGGCGGTGGGCTTGGCGGTGGGTGGCTGCGACGGGGTGGGAGTCGGGGCCGGGGTCGGTGCCGGGGTCGGGGTGGGTGTGGCCGGAGCAGGGGCGAGCGGTGTGGAGAGCAGCACCCGGTACAGGGCGGAGGCCCGCGGATTGTCCGAGCACAGCCACACACCGTGCGGGCAGTAGTCGGTGATGGTGTTGTACAGCGGCTTGTACTGGTCCATCCAGGCGAGCATGCGCAGCATGTACCTGATGTTGTCGCCGTTGCGGAACAGTCCCCATTCGGGATACGAGATCGGCTTGCCGTGCATACGGGCGAAGTCGACGTGGTGCTGGAGGCCGTAGGGCTCGGAGACCTGCTGGTCGAAGGTGAGCCCCTGCGGCTGGTCGTAGGCGTCCAT
The DNA here is from genome assembly GCF_014655715.1 of Streptomyces lanatus. Classification (GTDB taxonomy): domain Bacteria; phylum Actinomycetota; class Actinomycetes; order Streptomycetales; family Streptomycetaceae; genus Streptomyces; species Streptomyces lanatus. The sequence goes on from NZ_BNBM01000002.1 coordinate 728,606, forward strand.
GCCGACGATGTCCACGAACTCGTCGCCGGGATAGCACTCGGTCCAGGGAATGGCGTCCATGCCCCGGCTGGGCGCGAAGTCGAACTTGAACTTCTGCCCCTCGACCGACCGCATCACCTTCACGATCCGCTGCCAGTACCGCTTCCAGCTGTCCGGGTCGGGCCCGCACCGATGCGTGTAGGTGACCCCGTTCATCTCCCACCCGAGCACGATGACCGTGTCCGGCACCCCGAGCTCGACCAGCCGCTCGGCGAGCACCTCGAAGTGGTCGTCGAAGTCACCGTCCGCCGCACCCCGCAGCAGCTCGCGCACGGCGGCGTCGGACAGATGCGCCTCGTTGCGCTCCATCATCGGCACATTGAGCACGAGCATCCGGTCGTCCTTGGCGCGCCGCCACTTGGCCCAGCTGTCGAGAAACCCGTGCCCGCCCTCGATGTTGCCCCACTTGTCCCCCGGCAGATAGGTGTGCCCCACCCGCGGCTCCTGCCCACCGAGCCAACGGGTGAGTTCCTTCATGCGCTGCACTCCGGCGGGGCCGTAGTGCAGGTAGGCGCCGAAGGCGGGCTTGCCCTGGGGAGAGTGGGCACCGCCGGGCGGGGTCGGGGAGGACGCGAGGGCGGGGAGGGCGAGGGCCGCCGAGGCGAGCGCCGAGGCGATGAGCAGGGCCAGCCCTCTGCGGGCGGCCCGGCGACGGTCTGGGACGGCCATGAATCCTCCTGGGTCCGACACTCCTCTCACGTCCTGACACTGATACGTAGTCACACCCGGCCCGCCCGCACCATTCGAGTGGGCCCGAACGGACCTCAGCCGCGACGGTGCCGCCACCAACGGCCCACGACCCCGAGGGTGAGCAACAGCACCACCACGCCGACCATGAGCCCGGTGGCCAGCAGCTCGCTGGACCCGCCCCGCCGCACCTCGAGAACTCCGGCGTACACAAACCCGGCCACGACACCGTCGAAGACCACGACGAAGCCCCATTCGACGGCTCCGGGCCGCCCACCCGGATCGACCTCCGGAGGCGGCCGACCCAGCCACTCCCGCACATCCGCGACCAGCAGCATGGCGAGCGGCCCCAGGAACATCACGGCGAGCAGCCCGGCCAACAGCCGCATCACAGGATCGTCGACATGTACGGCCAGAACCACCGACCCGACACCGGCCGCGGCCGTCCCCAGCCGCAGCATGACCTCGCTGAACAACATCCCCGCCACCCCCACGCCATGGATACCGTCCACAGCAGGGGACCCGTCCCGAAGCAGGACTACTCCGTCTACTCCGTCTGCCCCGTCTACTCCGTCCCCGGAAGCCGGATCGACTGGGCGTGATGGAAGACGTTCCGTGGGTCCCAGTGGGCCTTGGTGTGTTGGAGCCTGGGGTAGTTGGCGCCGTAGTACAGGTGGGACCAGGGCTGGTCGGAGGTGTTGAGGTCGGGGTCGGAGAGGTCGACGTCCGGGTAGTTGATGTAGCAGCCGTCGGTGGTGGGCGGCTCGGGCTGGTCCGGGGCAGGAACGACCGGAACCCCGCCGGTGCCGGCGTACATGCCCTCGTAGAAGCCGCGGATCCAGTCCAGGTGGGGCTGGGCGATGCCCGGGTCCTCCAGGGCGTCCTGGTAGTCGTACGCGCCGTCGCGGTTGGCGTCCTCGCCCCAGGTCCAGTACGCCTGGTACTGGAGTTTCAGCACGGACGAGCGCTGCGGGACCGCCGTCGCCGACGTGGCGGCGTCGTTGATCCGGCCGCCGTAGGAGTCCACCTGGAGCAGGGCCTGGTCGTTCTCGTACACCGGGTCGTTGAGGTGGTCGTAGATCGTGTCGAGCTGGGGTTCGGTGAAGTTCGCTGTGTGGTAGGCGGACTTGTACTTGCCGCACCGGCTCGGGCCGGAGTCGTTGAGGTTCTGGGTCGCCGTGAGCCAGGGCAGCCTGGTGGGGATGTAGTGCTCGTAGAGCGAGGGATGCTCGCCCATCTGCACGTCGAACGGGCTCTGGGGGTATTCGTCGGAGGGGGCGAGCCAGTGCAGAAACTGATTCAGCCGTTCGATCGAGTCCTCGCGGGTGCCGTCGAGCTGGAGGATGAGGCCGACCTTGCCGGCCGCGCGATTGGTCAGCTTGAGCAGCGTGAACATGTCGTCGAAGTCGAACTCCCGGAGAATGTCGGGCCCTTCACCGGTCCGCTCCCCCTCGAAGAACTCGCCGTAGCGACGCACGAGCGCCTTGAATTTGTCCCGGTCGTTCTCGAAGAGGCTCCATTTCCAGGCCAGCGCACGCGTGAGCACCTGGGCGGGCGGCTGGGGAAGGCCGCGGAACCAGTACCGGGTGACCACGCCGAAGTTGCCGCCCCCGCCGCCGGTGTGCGCCCACCACAGGTCGCGCAGCGCGGCCTCGGGTGAGTCCTTGCGGGCCACGGTGACCTCGGTGTGGGTCACATTGCGTACGGTGACCACCTCGACGGCGTAGAGGTAGTCGACGGTGAGGCCGTGCAGCCGGGAGAGCAGCCCGTAGCCACCGCCGCAGATGTGGCCGCCCGCACCGACGGAGTAGCACGATCCACCGGGTACGGCGAGGCCGTACCGGCGGTAGAGCTGGGTGACGGTCTGCCAGTTCGTCGCACCGGCCTCGACGCAGTACGCGTCCATCGCCGGGTCGTAGTAGACACCGTCCATGGTGCTGACATCGATGATGACGCCGACGTCGTCGCCGCAGGCGAAGTTCTCGTAGCAGTGCCCGCCGGAGCGGACGGTGATCCGACCGGGTGCCGCGCCCGCGGCGGTGCGGGCGAGATACGTGTCGAGGGCGGTGACGACATCGCTGGTGCTGGAGGCCACCACGATGTAGTCGGGGTCCGCGATCCAGCGCTGGTTGAACCCCCGGCGCAGCGCCTGATAGCGCGGATCACCGCGCCCCACTTCGGTCGGTCCGACGGGCCGGGAACAGGCGGATTCGGTCGTCACGGGCGACACCCCTACGGCAGTTGGCAACCATCGGTCCCCGCCAGGCTCGCGCGCGAACGGACCTCGTGACTCCGCCAACCGGGTGACGACCACGGGCGCAGGGAGGCAGCGAGGGCATCGCCCCGGGCGCCGGTGTGCGCGATGCGCGGGGCGTTCAATCGAGCCCGTACTCGAACCAGATGCGATGCGTGCCGTCGACGTCGACAGCCAACCCCCCGCCACCAGTGATCCCGGCCAGCTCGCCGGTGCCGCTCGAAGGCACGATGGTGAAGAACTCCGCCGTACGGTCACTGCCGGACGTCGTCGCCGAGTGCACGAAGTTGAAGGCCCCCTCCCGCCCTTGCAGCGACCCTTCGAACGACTCCATGGCCACATACGTGCCGACGCCGGTCGACTGGTCGTACGCGGCGGTGAACAGGGTCGCCGAGCGCCCCACGACGTCCCCCTCGAATTGCTTCTCCATCGTCGCGACCCCCACCGGCAGCCCGGTGGCCACGGCAGGCTCGGGTTTCAGTTCAGTCGGGACGAACGCTTTCACGGTGAAGGTTCCCGTAGCTCTCATGCACCGACCGTACCGAGGGGGTCTGACAAACAGGGCTGACCATCGAACGCTCCGAGAGCACCGGACCGGCGCGTCGGGCCGATGAGTTCGCCGGTTGTCCGAAGTCTTCCTTGTGAGAGAGGGAGGCCAGGATGAAGAATCCGATTCGGCTGTACATGTCGATGTCGCTCGACGGCTATATCGCCGGCCCGGACGATCGGCCGGGGCAGGAGCTCGGACGCGACGGTGGACGGCTCTTCAACTGGCTCGACGACCGGGAGTCCGACGGTCCGAGCGGCCAGGTCTACCGCGAGGCGTTGGCGACCGGCGCGGTGATCTCCGGCCGTCGGACCTTCGAACTCGCCGGGCGCTGGCAGGGCGATCACCACGACGGCGTGCCGATCTTCGTCCTCACCCACCAGGTGGATGACGGGGACGTGCCACCCGGTCACGCGCGTTTCGTCACCGATGTCGAGGACTGCGCCCGTCAGGCACGCGCGGCCGCAGTGGACCGGCCGGTCATGGTCCATGGGGCGGGGGCGGCCCAGGCACTTCTCCGAGCCGGGCAGCTGGACGAGATGGAGATCCACCTGGTCCCGGTCCTCCTCGGGGAGGGCCGACGGCTGTTCGACCACCTGGGTGGCGATCACATCGAACTCGACCTGGTCCGACGGCTCGAGGACCGGGACGTGACGCACCTCCGCTACCGGGTGCACCGACCCGAGGAAGAATTCAGAGCCGCGTGAAGACACCACCCTGCGGACGCTGACCGACGCCGGCCTGAGTCCGGGACCTGTCCGCTCCGAGGCGTAGGGCCGGATGGATGTCCGCAGGTGCTCGTAGGCGGCGCGAGGCCGTCCTGGAACCTGCCCGTCTGAGGGCCTCAGTTGCCGTACAACCCCTCGATCTCCCCCGCATAAGCCGCCATCACCGCACCTCGCTTCACCTTCAGCGACGGCGTCAGCATCCCGTTCTCCTCGTTGAATTCGCCCTCGACCAGGGCGAACGCGCGGATGGACTCGGCGCGGGAGACGGCCTCGTTGGCGTAGTCGACGGCCTTCTGGACGTCGGCGCGTAGACGGGGGTCCCGGATCACCTCCGCCGTCGGTGTATCGGCCGGCATCTTGCGTACCGCCAGCCAATGTGTCACCGCCTCCGGGTCGAGGGTGATGACGGCCGCGATGAAGGGGCGGTTGTCGCCGACGACGAGACACTGGCCGATCGGTGAGCGGCTGCGGAGGCGGTCCTCCAGGATGGCCGGGGAGACGTTCTTGCCGCCCGAGGTGACGAGGATGTCCTTCTTGCGGCCGGTGATGGTGAGGTAGCCGTCCTCGTCGAGGGAACCGAGGTCGCCGGTGGCGAACCAGTCGTCGGTGAGGACCGCGTCCGTCGCCGCCGGGTTGTTCCAGTAGGAGCCGAAGACGATGCCGCCGCGGATGAGCACCTCACCGTCCTCGGCGATGCGGACGGCCGTGCCGGGTACCGGTTGGCCGACCGTGCCGGGGCGGGGTTTGAGGGGCGGGACGATCGTCGCGGCTGCCGTCGTCTCCGTCAGGCCGTAGCCCTCGTAGACGATGATGCCCGCCGCGTAGAAGAACAGGTTGAGGTTGCGGTCCAGCGGGGAGCCGCCGCTGATGGCGTAGCTCATGCGGCCGCCCAGTTCCTTGCGGACCCGGCGGTAGACCAGGAGGTCGTACAAGGCCCACGCCGCGTAGAGGCCCGGCCCCGGGCCCTTCCCCGTGCCCAGGAACTTGTTCAGGTACGCCTCTCCGAAGCGGACCGCCACCCGGTCGGCCCGGTCGAACGACGCCGCGCGGCCCATCTTCTCCGCCGTCGCACGGCCGGTGTCGTGGATCTTCTCGAAGAGGTACGGGACGCCTACGAGGAACGTGGGGCGGAACTCCTTCAGCGCCGGGCGGAGTTCATCGGGCTTGATGCTCGAGCAGTGGCCGATCTCGATACGGGCCAGCAGGCAGGCGATCTGGAGGGTGCGGCCGAGGATGTGGGCCAGGGGGAGGAAGAGGAGGGTTGACGCCGTCTGGCCGGTCACCTCCTTGAAGATCGGGTGGAGCAACTCGACCGTGTTGGCCGCCTCCGCGTGGAGGTTCGCGTGGGTGAGGACGCAGCCCTTCGGCTTGCCGGTGGTGCCTGACGTGTAGCAGATGGTGGCCGTCGTGTCGGGGGTGAGGGTGGTGCGGCGTTTCGTGACCTCTTCGTCCGGGAGGTCCTCCCCGAGGGTCGTCAACTCGGTCAGCGCTCCGGCTTCCAATTGCCATATGTGTGGCCGATGTTGGTGGCCCGCCGTGCCCCTCGCCACCGTCTCCGTGTTCTCTTCCGTCTCCGTGATCACGAAACGCGCGTCCGAGTCCCGGACTATCCACTCCACCTGCTCGGCGGACGACGTGGCGTAGATCGGGACCGTCTGGCCGCCCGCCGCCCAGATCGCGAAGTCCAGGACCGTCCACTCGTAGCGGGTGCGGGACATGACGGCCACGCGGCCGCCCGGTTCGAGCCCCGCCGCGATCAATCCCTTGGCCGCGGCCGTGACTTCGCGGGCGAAGGCCCTGGCTGTGACCGGGTGCCAGGTGGTGCCTCGCTTACGGCGGAGGACCACCGCCTCCGGGGCCTCGGCCGCGTTGGTGTACGGGAGGTCCGCCGTGGTGCCGGAGGTGGGGTGTGGTGCGAGGGGCGGGGTGCGGGCCTCGCGGACCACGCCGTCGGCGTCCTTGACGATCTCCACCCTGGTGCGGTCCATCAGATCGGCGCGCTGCTTCGCCCGCTTCAGGTCCTTGCGTACGCCCATGTCGGCTCCCGTTGCCAGTCGGACTTACTGGAGAGTCAACTTACTCACGCGTAAAGGAAGGTCAATGGGGCGGGCCGTACTCGGCACAAGTGCGCCGGTACGTTGAACGCACCCCCCAGCGAAAGGACGGGCCCTGTGCGAATCCGACGTACGCGGACCCTCTTGGTGGCCGCCGTCTCCACGGCGGTACTGCTCTCCGGAGCCGCCCCCGCCGTGGCCCTGAGCGATGCCCCGGCAGCCACCTCCGCCTCCCCCCATCTCCATGGACTCACCCCGCTGACCGACCTCTTCGCCGAACGGCTCCTCGTCGCCGACAAGGTCGCCGCCGCCAAGTACGGCACCGACAAGCCGATCGACGACCCGGTGCGCGAGCAGCAGATCCTGGACGACGTCGCCGCGCGCGCGACCGCGCTCGGGCTGGACCCGGAGGACACGCAAGCCGTCTTCCGGGACCAGATCGAGGCGAACAAGCTCGTGCAGCGCGGCCTGTACGCGCGCTGGGACGCGCACCCCGACGAACGGCCCACCGAGCGCCCCGACCTGGTCAAGGAGGTCCGCCCGGTGCTCGACCGCATCACCACCGAACTGCTGGACGCGCTCAAGGACACCGGGCGGCTGCGCACGTCCCCTTCGTGCGAGCCGCGACTCGTCATCGCCGCGGCCAGGTCGGCATACGGCCATGACCTCGACGTCCTGCACCTGAAGGGACTCCGGCGCGCGGTGCCCTCCGTGTGCGCTCAGCCCTGAAGGTCGCTCGCCCGGTCGATGGCCCGAGCCAGGTCCCGTACCGCCTCGTCCTCCGTCGTGGACGCCAACCTGTGCGCACGGTCGGCGAGTTCGGAGAGCCCCTCCGAGCCCGGCAGCGCACGGTCGTGGTCCCGGCGGAGGGCGTCCGCGAAGTAGGCCGCCGTCGCCGTGACCTGGAAGCGGGAGCCCGCGTCCCAGACCGAGGAGCGCAGGGCACCGGTCACCACCTCGCCCGACTCCTCGTGCGGGGCCCGCGTCCTCGGGTCCAGCCAGCGGACGTGCGCCGTGGCGAGGTGGCCCTCGGTGCCGGGCTTGGTGCGGACGGCGTAGAGGGCGGTCACCGTGTGGCCGGGGCCGACCTCGCCGCCGTCGACGCTGTCGTCGCGGAAGTCGTCGTCGGCCACCGCACGGTTGTCGTAGCCGATGAGGCGGAACTCGGAGACCGTCGCCGGGTCGAAGGCGATCTGGGCCTTGGCGTCGCGGGCGGTCAGGTCGATGTTGCGGGGGAGGTCCTCGCAGAAGGTCTTGCGGGCCTCTTCGTCGGTGGACACATAGGCCGTGTGGCCGTCGCCCTTGTCCGCGAGGCGTTCCATCAGCGCGTCGCCGTAGTCGCTGCCTACGCCCACCCCGAAGAGGGTGATGCCGTGCTCGCGGCGTTCGGAGGCGATGCGTTCGAGGATGGTGTCCGCGTCGGTGTCGCCGGTGTTGGCCAGGGCGTCGGACACCAGGACCACGCGGTTGGTGGCACCCTCGCGGAGGCCGTCGACGGCCGTCTCGTAGCCCGTCTCCACGCCCGCGCCGAGATTGGTGGAGTCGGTGGGTTCGAGGGTCTCGATCGCGTCGTGGATCTCGTCCCGGTTGGAGCCCAGACGGGTCATCGGCAGCACCCGCTCCGCCTCGTCGCTGAACGTGACGATCGCGACCGAGTCGTCGTCGCGCAGCTGGTTCGTCATGACGTCCAGGGAGTCCTTGGCCAGGTCGAGGCGGCCCGGTTCGGCCATCGAACCGGAGATGTCGATGACGAAGGTGAGGGCGGCCGGCGCGCGTTCGCCGGAGTCGCGTTCGGGGCGGGTCGCCAGGCCCACGCGGACCAGGGACCAGTCCTCCTCGGACGTACGGGCGCCGTCGACCGTGATCGAGAAGCCGTTGCCGTCGGGGCGGTCGTAGTCCTGGCGGAAGCTGTTGACGAACTCCTCGGGGCGGACCGTCGAGGGGTCGGGCAGCCGGCCCTCGGCGAGGGTGCGGCGGGCGTAGCCGTAGGAGGCGGTGTCGACGTCGAGGGCGAAGGTGGAGAGGTAGTCGGGGGCGGGCGCGAAGTCGCGGGACTCCGAGGGCTCGTCGTCGCCGTTCTTCTGCTCGCCGGTGCCGCCGCCACTGTTGCCGTAGCGATGGTCGGGCGCGGGGTAGCTGCTGTTGTCCGCCGACGAGCCTCCGCCACCCGCGCATCCCGTGAGCAGCAGCCCCGCCCCTGCCACCACCGCGAACACCCCACGTATGCGATGTCGATCCATCTTCCGTGCCCCCTTGGTCCGTTGACGTCGGCTTTCTGTGACTGTGACGGGCCAGGGGGCCGGAACGTGCGCTACAAAGCGTTGCGGATGGGTCTCGAAGCAGCCACGGTGGCCGGTTCCCGAGACCGGTAGGTGATCTTCCGGTGACCTACGACACCACGTCCTTGCGCGCGAAACCCCGGAAGGCCAGCGCGAACAGCACAAGTGCGTACGTTATGGAAACCGCCGTGCCCTGGATCATGCCCGACCACTCGGCATTGGGCTGTACGGCGTCCGCCCAGGCGAACTGCCAGTGCGCGGGCAGGAAATGGCGCCAGTCGCCGAGCGCCGTCACCGCGTCGAGGACGTTCCCGACGATGGTCAGGCCGACCGCGCCGCCGACCGCGCCGAGCGGGGCGTCCGTCTTGGTCGAGAGCCAGAACGCCAGGCCCGCGGTGACCAGTTGGGACACGAAGATGTACGCCACGACCACCAGCAGCCGCTGCGCCGCCGTCCCTGTGGCGAGCGAGCCGCCGGTGGGGATCTGGAGCGGGCCCCAGCCGTACGCCGCCGTGCCGACCGCCAGCGCGACGACGGGCAGCAGGACCATCGCGGCCAGGCTGAGGCTCAGGGCCACCACGAGCTTGGACCACAGCAGGCGCGCCCGGGGCACGGGTGCCGCCAGCAGATAGCGCAGGGAGGACCAGCTGGCCTCCGACGCCACCGTGTCCCCGCAGAACAGGGCGACGGGGATGACCAGCAGGAAGCCCGCGGAGACGAACAGGTTCACGGCGGCGAAATTGGCGCCGGACGCCGTGGCCGTGTCCATCAGGGTGATGCGGTCGCCGCCGGCGTCCGGCTCGCCACCGATCGCGAAAGCCGCGACCAGGACGAAGGGGAGGACGGCCAGGATGCCGAACATCACCAGCGTGCGGCGGCGCTTGAGCTGGCGGGCCAGCTCGACCCGGAGGGGCAGCGTACGGCCCGCCCGGTAGCCGGAGGCGACCTCGGTGGGCTCGGTGAGCGTGCTCATGCGGAGCCTCCGATCAGGGTGAGGAAGGCGTCTTCCAGACGGCGGTGCGGGCCGACCGACTGGACGGGCACTTCGAGGCGGACGAGTTCGGCGACCAGGCGCTGTGCGCTGCCGTCGGGGTCGAGGCGGACGAGCAGTCCCTCCTCGGTGCCGATCGCCGAGGCGATGCCGGGCAGCGCCGCCACCTTCTCCACGACCGGCTCCTCGACCGGTACGGCCGTGCCGACCAGCAGCGTGTCACCGGAGCCGATGATCTCGGCGACCGGGCCCGCCTGCACGAGGCGGCCGCGGTCCATCACCACGAGGTGGGTGCAGGACTGCTCGACCTCCGCGAGGAGATGGCTGGAGACGATCACGGTGCGGCCGGCCGCCGCGTAGCGGATCATCACCTGGCGCATCTCGCGGATCTGTGGCGGGTCGAGGCCGTTGGTCGGTTCGTCGAGGATGAGCAGGTCAGGCAGGCCGAGCATGGCCTGGGCGATGGCGAGGCGCTGGCGCATGCCCTGGGAGTACGTCCGTACCGCGCGGGCCAGTGCGTCGCCGAGGCCGGCGATCTCCAGGGCCTCGTCGAGGTGGGCGTCCTCGGGCGGGCGGCCGGTGGCCTGCCAGTACAGCTCCAGGTTCTCCCGGCCGGAGAGGTGCGGCAGGAAGCCCGCGCCCTCCACGAAGGCGCCGACGCGGGAGAGGACGGGGGCGCCGGGGCGGATCGCGTGACCGAAGACCCGGATCTCACCGGCGTCCGGCTTGATCAGGCCCATCAGCATGCGGAGGGTCGTGGTCTTGCCCGCGCCGTTCGGGCCGAGCAGACCCAGGACCTGGCCCTTCTCCACGCGGAAGGACAGGTCCCGTACCGCGTACCGGTCCTGCGAGCCCGCGTACCGCTTGCTCAAGTCCGTGATCTGGAGCGGGACTTCGGCCTGCTCGGGATCGGGCGCGGGGGTGGCGGTGCGGCGGCGGGCCGTCAGCAGCAGGGCGAGAGCGATACCGGCGCCGACGATCGGGAGCCACCACACCCACGACGGGAGCGGGGCGACGGCGGTACCGACGCCGGGGGCCGTGGGGACCGTCAGATCGCCCTTGAGGGAGACGGTGTACGTCGCCGGGGAGACCGGCGAGGCATAGCCGAGGTCCGTGGAGGAGACGACCAGGCGCAGCCGGTGGCCGCTCTCGATGTCATGGTCGATGGCGGGGAGCGTGAGCGTCACGTCCTTGCCGGCCTTGGCGCCCTCGACGCGCAGGGGCGTGACCAGCTGCGACGGCAGCACCTGCTGGCGGCCGTCGGGGCCGACGTCGTAGACCTTGGCGAAGAGGACCGCGTCCTCGCTGGTCGACCTGACGTGCACGGTCGCCTTCGGGGAGCCGGTGATGTGCAGATTGCCGGTGACCGGCGCCGATTCGAAGGCGGCGAACTGGCCCGGGAAGTCCAGGGACACCCCGACGCCCAGCGAGGACAGCTGGGCGAGTCCGCCGGAGCCGCCGAGTCCGGGCAGCGCCGAGACGGCGGGCGGGCTGGCGCCGGCCGGGTTGGCGAAGCTCTGCTCGCGGCCGGTGAGGCGGAAGGCCTTCGGGCCGCTCTCCAGGCCCGGGTAGGTGTCCGCGCTCGCGCCCCGCAGCAGGGCCTGGCCGTCGGTGGAGTCGACGCCTCCGGTACGGGTGACCCGGAAGGCGGGACCGGTGTCGGCGCCCTTGTCGTCCTTCAGATACCGGTCGAACCAGGACTTCACACGCCCCTGGATACGGCCCGTCTCCATGTCGCCGCCGTCATGGCCGCCGGAGATCCAGTCGACGTCGACGGGGGCGCCGTTGGCCTTGATCGCCTTGGCTGCCTGGTCGGCCTGGCCGAGCGGGAAGAGGGAGTCGGACTGGCCCTGCATGAGGAGGGTGGGGACCTTGATACGGTCGCCCACGGCCGACGGCGACCGCTCCTCCAGCATCTTGCGCGCCTGTGCGTCCGGGACGCCGGACTCGGCGACCCGGTCGTACATCGCGCAGATCTGCTTCTCGAACTTCTCGCAGCCGCCGGCCGAGTTGACGAAGATGCCCGCCCAAAGCTTCTTGAAGACACCGTTCGGGAACAGCGCGTCCGCGAGGTTCCAGTAGGTGATCGCCGGGGCGATGGCGTCCACACGGTCGTCGTATCCGGCGGCCAGGAGGGAGATCGCACCGCCGTAGGAGCCGCCCGCCATGCCGACGCGCGGGTCGCCGGTCTTGTCCAGCTCGACCTGTGGCTGCTTCGCCAGCCAGTCGAGCAGCTTCGACACGTCGGCGACCTCGCCCTTCGGGTCGTTCAGGCCGACCTCGCCGGTGGACTTCCCGAAGCCGCGGGCCGACCAGGTCAGCACCGCGTAGCCGTCTCCGGCGAGGTCCTGGGCCTGCTCCCGTACGTCGTCCTTGCTGCCGCCGAAGCCGTGCGCGAGGAGGACGGCGGGGCGGGCTCCGTTCGTGGCCGACGTGAAGTACGAGGTGTCGATTCTTACCCCGTCTCCCATGTCCATGACCCGGTCCGTACGGCGTATCTGCGGCGCGTCCTCGCCGGCGACGGCCGTCCATGTCCCGGCACCGGCGAGGACGACGACGGAGGCCGCGGCGGCGATCCACCGGCGCGGCCTCTTCACTCGCCCTCGCAGCAATGCGGGCAGTCGAAGATCCATGGTTCAACGGTACGGGGCGAAGCTGTCGGTCAGTTATCGACCGGGGGCTGAATCGGGGGACCTTCCAGGGGGGTACGGCGGGGGGTTTGTCTACCGCGTTCGTGGTACGGCGGGGTTGAGCTCGGGGGGTTCTGTGGGCTGCCGGGTGCGGGTTCGTTGTGGTTGATCGCGCCCGCGCGGCGGAGCCGCAAATTGATACAGCCCCGCGCCCCTTAGGGGGTTTCATCGACCGGGATTGTGACCAGCCAGCGCGTCTCCCTTCGCGGCCGGAGATACAGCGCCCAATACAGGGTGGCTACCCCCGTAATACCGCCCGTCCACAGCAGATAACTCGTCTCCTGCTGGCTCAGGATGTACACCAGGACCACGATCAGCAGGACCGGCATCGCGGGCCACAGGGGCATGCGCCAGGCGCGGGTGTGCCTGTGGGTGCCGCGCCTTGCGAACAGCGCTGCCACCGCCACCAGCAGGTACATCCCCGTCACCGACACCCCCGTCACGCCGTACAGCGTGTCCAGATTGACGAAGCACAGGGCCGCCCCCGGTACGCCCACCGCGAGGGTCGCGACCCACGGGGAGCCGAAGCGGCCCAGCTTGGCGAGGACGTTGTTGACGGGTGTCGGCCAGGCCTTGTCGCGGGCGGAGGCGAAGAGGACGCGGGAGTTCTGGATGACCATGACGATGCCCGCGTTGATGATCGCGAGGGCCACGCAGAGGCTGACGAAGGTGCCTACGGCGGAGTTGGACCAGGCGGTGACCATGGTGCTCAGATCACCGGCGGTGAGTGCCTCGATGTCCGATGCGCCGAGCGTGATCGCGATGACGGGAACGAGGATGATCACCGCCGAGATGGCGAGGGTGGCGAGGACCGTGCGGGCGACGTTGCGGCGTGGGTTCTCCAGTTCCTCGGAGAGGTAGACGGCCGTGGAGAAGCCCTGGGTGACGAAGAGGGCGATGGCGAGGCCGGACACGATCAGCAGCGCCGTCACCGTGTCCGTACCGCCGTCCGCGCCGGCCACCTCCATCGAGACCAGGCTCCCCGGGCCGCGCTCGGCGTGGGCGAAGCCCAGCACCGCCACGACGGCCGCTGCGATGACCTCCAGGACCAGGAAGACACCGGTGATCCAGGCGTTGGCGCGCAGGTCCAGCAGACCGGCGAGGGTGGCGAGGAGCATGACGCCGGCGCCGGTCATGGCGGGGTCGAGGTGGACGATCGGGGCGAGGTAGTCGGCGGTGCCCATCGCGATCACCGGCGGGACGACCATGACGACCAGGAGAGAAAGGACGAAGACGAGCCAGCCCGCCAGCCGTCCGGCCAGCGTGGAGACCATCGCGTACTCGCCGCCCGCGCTGGGGATGAGGGTGCCCAGCTCCGAGTAGCAGAACGCCACGGCGATGCAGAGCAGGGAGCCGATGGCGATCGTCAGGGCGGTGGCGGTGCCGAGCGAGCCGAACAGGTCGGGGACGACCACGAACAGGGTGGAGGCGGGGGTCACGCAGGACAGAGTGAGCAGGGTGCCGCCGACCACGCCGATGGAGCGCTTGAGCTTCTGGGGGCCGTCCGACGCCTCGACTGCGGCGCCCTCGACGGGGGTGAGGGTGTCGGTCACGAGGGGGATGCAACATCGACGGAAACCATCGCGTCAATGGGTGTTCACCTACGGAATTCGTGGCGATCACCGCTCGCGGCGCGCGTTAACGTCGTATCAAGGCCGTATACGGGGGCCTGACACGCGTGCGGGAATCGCAGCTCGGGGCCGCAAAAAAATGGGGCCGTCCGCGATGCGGACGGCCCCTCATGCCACTCGTCAGTGGTTGCGCGGGAAGCCCAGGTCGACCCCGGACGGGGCGTCGGCCGGGTCCGGCCAGCGGGTGGTGACGACCTTGCCGCGGGTGTAGAAGTGCGTGCCGTCGTTGCCGTAGATGTGGTGGTCGCCGAAGAGGGAGTCCTTCCAGCCGCCGAAGCTGTGGTAGCCGACGGGGACCGGGATCGGGACGTTCACGCCGACCATGCCTGCCTCGATCTCCAGCTGGAAGCGGCGGGCGGCGCCGCCGTCCCGGGTGAAGATCGCGGTGCCGTTGCCGAACGGCGAGCTGTTGATGAGGGCCACGCCGTCCTCGTACGTCTCGGCGCGCAGCACGCACAGCACGGGACCGAAGATCTCGTCCTGGTAGGCCTTGGCGCTGGTCGGCACCTTGTCGAGGAGCGAGATGCCGATCCAGTGGCCGTCCTCGTAGCCGTCGACGGTGTAGCCGGTGCCGTCGAGGACGACCTCGCAGCCCTCTGCCGCCGCGCCGGCCACGTACGACGCCACCTTGTCGCGGTGCACGGCCGTGATCAGCGGGCCCATCTCGGACGTCGGGTCGTTGCCGGGGCCGATCTTGATCTTCTCGGCGCGTTCGCGGATCTTCTCCACCAGCTCGTCGCCGATCGAGCCGACGGCGACGACCGCGGAGATGGCCATGCAGCGCTCGCCCGCGGAGCCGTAGGCGGCGCTCACGGCCGCGTCCGCCGCCGCGTCCAGGTCGGCGTCGGGCAGGACCAGCATGTGGTTCTTGGCGCCGCCGAGGGCCTGGACGCGCTTGTGGTTGGCGGCGGCGGTGGTGTGGATGTAGCGGGCGATCGGCGTCGAGCCGACGAAGGAGACCGCCTTGACGTCGGGGTGCTCCAGGAGGCGGTCGACGGCCACCTTGTCGCCGTGGACGACGTTGAAGACGCCGTCCGGGAGGCCGGCCTCGGCCAGCAGCTCGGCGATCTTGATGGACGCCGACGGGTCCTTCTCGCTCGGCTTCAGCACGAACGTGTTCCCGCACGCGATGGCCATCGGGAACATCCACATCGGCACCATCGCCGGGAAGTTGAACGGCGTGATGCCCGCGACCACGCCCAGCGGCTGCCGGATGGACGACACGTCGACGCGGCTCGCGACCTGCGTCGACAGCTCGCCCTTCAGCTGCACATTGATGCCACAGGCCAGGTCGACGATCTCCAGGCCGCGCGCGACCTCGCCGAGGGCGTCGGAGTGCACCTTGCCGTGCTCGGCGGTGATCAGCTCGGCGATGGCGTCCCGGTTGGCGTCCAGCAGGGCGCGGAACTTGAACAGGATGGACGTGCGCTGGGCCAGCGAGGACTGGCCCCAGGTCAGGTACGCCTCCTTGGCCGCCGCCACCGCCGCGTCCACCTCCTCGACGGAGGCGAAGGCGACCTTCGTGGTGACCGCGCCGGTGGCCGGGTCGGTGACCGGCCCGTACGAGCCCGACGCGCCTTCGGCGGTCTTGCCGCCGATCCAGTGGTTGACGATCTTCGTCATGACCGGTTACTCCTTCACAGATGGCGGCGTCGGGTCGAGACGTGCCGTTCGTACAGCTCACGTGCCTTGACCGCGGATGCTCGGGTCGCGGTCTCGGCCACGGGAACATCCCACCAGGCCTGTGCGGGCGGCGCGCCCGACACTGTGTCTGCCGTTTGGGTCTCGACGTAGACACATGTGGGAGTGTCGGCCGCGCGGGCCTCGGCGAGCGCCTCACGAAGATCGCTGACGGTCTTCGCCCTCAGCACCCGCATACCCAGGCTCGCGGCGTTGGCGGCCAGGTCGACGGGGAGCGGGGCACCGGTGAACGTCCCGTCGTCCGCGCGGTAGCGGTATGCGGTCCCGTAGCGCTCGGCACCCGCCTCCTCCGACAGGCCGCCGATGGACGCGTACCCATGGTTCTGCACCAGCAACACCTTGATCGCGACGCCCTCCTGCACGGCGGTCACGATCTCCGTCGGCATCATCAGATACGTGCCGTCCCCGACCAGCGCCCACACGTTGCGCTCGGGCGCGGCCAGCTTCACGCCGATCGCGGCCGGGATCTCGTAGCCCATGCAGGAGTAGCCGTACTCCAGGTGGTACTGGTCGCGCGAGCGCGCCCGCCACAGTTTGTGCAGGTCACCGGGGAGGGATCCGGCCGCGTTGATGATCACGTCCGACTCGTCGACGAGCGCGTCCAGGGCGCCCAGCACCTGCGGCTGCGTCGGCCGTACGTCGGGTTCGTCGGCCTCGTAGCAGGCGTCGACGCGCTGCTCCCAGCGCTCCTTGTCCTCGGTGTACTCGGCGATGTAGCTGTCGGCGACCCGGTGGGCGTGCATGTCCAGGGCGGCGGTGAGCTCGATCAGACCGCTGCGGGCGTCCGCGATGAGCGGCATCCCGGCGAGCTTGTGGCCGTCGTAGGGCGCGATGTTGAGGTTGAGGAAGCGGACGCCGTCGCCCGCGAAGAGGGTGCCGGAGGCGGTGGTGAAGTCGGTGTACCTCGTCCCCACGCCGATCACCAGGTCGGCGGTGCGGGCGAGTTCGTCGGCGGTGGCGGTGCCGGTGTGGCCTACGCCGCCGACGTCCTGCGGGTGGTCATGGCGCAGGGAGCCCTTGCCTGCCTGCGTGGAGGCGACCGGGATGCGGGTGACCGCCGCGAACTCGGCGAGGGCCTCCTCGGCGCGGCTGTGGTGGACGCCGCCGCCCGCGACGACGAGGGGACGGCGGGCGGCGCGGATCGCCCGTACCGCCTCGGCGAGTTCGGTCGGGTCGGCGCCGGGCCTGCGCACCACCCAGGTGCGCTCGGCGAAGAGCTCGTCCGGCCAGTCGTACGCCTCGGCCTGTACGTCCTGCGGCAGCGCGAGCGTGACGGCGCCGGTCTCGACGGGGTCGGTGAGGACACGCATGGCTTGGAGTGCGGACGGAATCAGGGCTTCCGGGCGCGTGATCCGGTCGAAGTACTTCGACACCGGACGCAGACAGTCGTTGACCGACACATCGCCCGCGTACGGGACTTCGAGCTGCTGGAGGACCGGGTCGGCGGGGCGGGTGGCGAAGATGTCGCCGGGGAGGAGCAGGACAGGGAGGTGGTTGATGGTGGCGAGGGCGGCGCCGGTGACGAGGTTGGTCGCGCCGGGTCCGATGGAGGTGGTCACGGCGTGGGTGGAGAGACGGTTGGACTGCCTCGCATATCCGACGGCCGCGTGCACCATCGCCTGCTCGTTGCGGCCCTGGCGGTACGGCATGACATCGCCGTACTCGACGAGCGCCTGGCCGATCCCGGCGACATTGCCGTGGCCGAAGATGCCCCAGGTGGCGCCGATCAGACGGTGCCGTACGCCGTCGCGCTCGCTGTACTGGGCGGACAGGAAGCGGACGAGCGCCTGTGCGACCGTGAGCCTCGTCGTTGAGGTCATCGGTAACCCCCTGTGCCTTCTACGTGTGCCGGAAAGAATTCGTATGCCGGCAGGAATTCGTGTGCCGGATGGAAGGGGAATACGCGCCGAGTGCCGGATCCGTTCGGTACCGCTCGACAAGGACCTCCGGCGCGGGGCCGTAGCGGGCGGGGAGTCTTCGCTCGCACTTCGCTCCTGCCAAAGCAAAGCGGCCACCCGCGCCGGAGGCGATCTGGGCACCGACGCTCCACTCGGAGCGCCGTGCTGTGCCGGTCGCGTCCGCACCGCCGAACCCCGAGGCGGTGACGCCTCGTTGTCCCCCGGGACGGAACGTCCGGCTCGTCGTCATGGAAACCTCACAGCAGTCCTACGGCCGTGTCGACGGCGGCGGCCACATCCCCGTCCGCCGGGTAGAGCAACGACCGCCCCACCACCAGCCCGCGCACGGTCGGCAGCTGGAGCGCACCCCGCCACTTCTCATATGCCCCGTCCTGGTCGTCGCCGACCTCACCGCCGAGGAGGACGGCCGGAAGGGTCGAGGTCTGCATGACCTCGGCCATGTCGTCGGGGTTCTCGGTGACGGGGAGCTTGAGCCAGGTGTAGGCGGAGGTGCCGCCGAGGCCGGAGGCGATGGCGATGGACTTGGTGACGGCCTCGGCGGACAGGTCGTTGCGCACCTTGCCGTCCAGGCGACGGGACAGGAACGGCTCGACGAAGACGGGGAGCCGGCGGGCCGCCATGTCATCGATGGCGCGGGCGGTGGACTCCAGCGTGGTGAGGGAGCCCGGGTCGTCGTAGTCGATACGCAGGAGCAGCTTGCCCGCGTCGAAACGCAGCCGCTCGATGTCCTCGGCGCGGTGACCGGTGAAACGGTCGTCCATCTCGAAGGACGCCCCGGCCAGGCCACCGCGGTTCATCGAGCCCATGACGACCTTGTCGTCGAGCGCGCCGAGCAGCAGCAGGTCGTCGAGGATGTCGGCGGTGGCGAGGACGCCGTCGACACCGGGGCGGCTGAGCGCGAGGCAGAGGCGTTCCAGCAGGTCGGCACGGTTGGCCATGGCGAACTTGCGGTCACCCACGCCGAGCGCGCCTCGGGCGGGGTGATCGGCGGCGACGATCATCAGACGGCCGTTGTCGTTGAGAAGCGGGCGGCGTGTCCGCCGCGCGGCGGCCTCGGCGACGGCTTCGGGCTGGTGGGCGCGCAGGCGGACCAGTTCCGAGATGTCGACGCTCATTTGACGGCCCCCGCCGCGATCGCCGCCTCGATCTCCGCCGGCGTCGGCATCGCGGAGGAGCACTCCAGGCGGGAGGCGACGATGGCGCCGGCCGCGTTGGCGTGGCGCATGATCTTCTCCAGGTCCCAGCCCTCCAGCAGCCCGTGGCAGAGCGAGCCGCCGAAGGCGTCACCGGCGCCGAGGCCGTTGAGGACGTTCACGGGCAGCGGCGGGACCTCGGCCTGGTCGCCCTTGCTGTTGACGGCGAGGACGCCCTTGGGGCCCTGCTTGACGACGGCGACCTCGACTCCGGCGTCGAGGAGTGCGCGGGCGGCGGCGTGCGGTTCGCGTACACCGGTCGCGACCTCCACCTCGTCGAGGTTGCCGACGGCGACGGTGGTGTGTCGGAGCGCCTCCGCATAGAAGGGGCGGGCCTGCGCCGGGTCCTTCCAGAACATGGGGCGCCAGTCGAGGTCGAAGACCGTCGTACCCGACTTCGCGCGATGGGCCAGCGCCGCGAGCGTCGCCGTACGGCTGGGCTCCTCGCTCAGACCGGTGCCGGTGACCCAGAAGATACGGGCGTCCCGGATGGCGTCGAGGTCGAGCTCATGGGCGTCGATCTCCAGGTCGGGGGCCTTGGGCTGCCGGTAGAAGTACAGCGGGAAGTCGTCCGGCGGGAAGACCTCGCAGAAGGTGACCGGGGTGGGCAGGCCGGGGACCGGGGTGACCCAGCGGTCATCGACGCCGAAGCCCTGGAGGGCCTCGTGGAGGTAGGTGCCGAAGGGGTCGTCGCCGGTGCGCGTGATCACCGCGGTCCGCCGTCCCAGCCGGGCGGCGGCGACCGCGACGTTCGTCGCCGAACCGCCGAGGAACTTGCCGAAGGACGTGACCTGCGGCAGCGGGACGCCGGTCTGCAGGGGGTAGAGGTCCACTCCGATCCGCCCCATGGTGATCAGGTCGTACGCCATCGGCTTCCCTCGGTCTCCCTTGTCGCGACTCTTGGTCTCTCCGGCTTTGTAGCCCTGGTGATGGAGGCCTGTCAATGTTTTGTCCAGACATTCGAACGAGCCGTGCCCTCCGGGGGAGAGCCGTGCGCCCAGTCGTCTGCCGGGTTCTGTCTCGGAGGCGGGTGCGGGTCGGGTTGTGGTTGCTCGCGCCCACGCGGCGGAGCCGCAAATCGATACTGTCCCGCGCCCCTGGCGGGGTTGCAGCATGGGGGGATGACAAGAGCTGTGCGCTTGTGGTCCGGGGGCGGTCCCTCGGGGGCTTGGGAGATTGCCGTGGCTCTGCCCCATGCCCGGCTGCGGCCCGGCGTGATCAGTTATCGCGGGATACGGCTGGCCCTGGCTCGGCCCCGGCGGCGGCTGGAGGCGCCCATCGGGGCCTCGACCCTGTTGCTGGGGTTCGGGGAGCCGGTGCGGATCACGCGGGCCGGGCGGGCCCCGGACACGCTGGTCTCCGTGTACTGCGGGCCGACCACCACCCCTGCCGTGGGTGAGCACAGTGGGCGGATGGCCGGGATCGAGGTGCTGTTGATGCCGTGGGCGGCGTTCACGCTGTTCGGGACTCCGCAGTACGAGCTGGCCGACCGGACCGTCGATCCCGATGAGCTGCCGCATGCCCTGGGTGCCCGGCGGGTCGGTGAACTCGCCGGTGCGCTGGCCGCGTTGCCCTCCTGGGAGCAACGGTTCGGGCTGCTCGACGATGTGTTCGCGCGCTGGTCGGACGCCGGTACGCCCTGTTCGGCGCGGGTGGTGCGGGCCTGGGCCGAACTGGTGCGCACGGGCGGTTCGGTGCCGGTGCCGCGGCTCGCCGAGGAGGTCGGGTGGAGCGTACGGCACCTGGAGAACCGCTTCCGGGAGCAGATCGGGCTGGGGCCCAAGGCAGCGGCCCGGGTGCTGCGGTTGCAGCGTGCGCGCAGTCTGCTGGCGTCGGGGCGGGGGCAGGCGGAGACCGCGGCGGCCTGCGGGTTCTATGACCAGGCGCATCTCAGCGGGGAGTTCAAGGCGATGACCGGGTGCACGCCCCGTGAGTTCACGGCGGCGCGACGGCACGCGCTCGCCGCACCGGGCGGGACTCCGGCCCCGGACCGTCTGACCGGTGAGGCGACGAGTCTCGTACTCGCTTCCGACCGCAGTGCGCTTTTTTCCAAGACCCGTGAGCTTGGCTGAATGCAAGCTGTGGCCGCCGGCGGTAGAGCCTCTCAGGCGGGGGAGCTGGCGGGCCGGGCCCGGCGCAGCGGGTCCGGCCCGCCGTATGTGCGGCGGCGTTTGTCAACGCGCCACGCCCTTACGCCCGCGTGCGCCTTTGCGTCACCTCTGTCACAAGCGCACCTTTCACGTCACACATGTCCCATGTACGCGGGACTTGCGTCACACGCCGTGCACAGGCCCTGTCCGCCGCTCACTCCGCGTCGTTGACCGAGCACAGGCTTTGTGATCGCCAGCGCAGCGCACGGTACCCCCGACGACCAGCCCCCGGTCGCCGCCGCGGCGCGCGCGGGGAGGTGCCAAGTGATGACCGACCGAAGGCTCTGGTCCTACAAGGAGATCGCCGCGCACATCAAGGTGCAGCCGGACACCGTACGGTCCTACCGCAAGCACGGGCTGCTGCCGCCGCCCGACCATGTCGAGGGCGGCAAGCCCTTCTGGTACGCGGACACCGTACGGGCCTGGGTGGCGTCCCGGCCGGGCAACCGGGGTCGCAGAGCGGACTGACCTCCCGGAAAACCGGCTGTGCCCCACCCTTGCCATGGGGCACAGTCGCTCCATGAGCGACTTCTCCGTGAAACCCGTGCTCCGCGGCGAGCGGGCCCTGCTGCGTCCCTTCACCGAGGAGGACATCCCCGTGATGGCGCGGATCCTGTCCGACCCCGAGGTCATCCGGCTCACCGGCAGTCCGGAGGACGAGCTCGGACTGGACCAGATCCGCGCCTGGTACGGCAGCCGGAACGACCAGACCGACCGGCTCGACCTCGGCATCGTGGACCGGGCGAGCGGCCGACTCGTCGGCGAGGCCGTCCTGAACGAGTGGGACGAGGACAACCGCAGCTGCAGCTTCCGCATCCTGATCGGCCCCGACGGCCGCGACCGCGGGCTCGGCACGGAGTCCGTCCGACTGATCGTCGGCCACGCCTTCGAGCAACTCGGCCTGCACCGCGTCTCGTTGCACGCCCTGTCCTACAACTCCCGTGCCCGTCGCGCCTACGAGAAGGTCGGCTTCGTCGCCGAGGGTGTCGACCGGCAGTCGGTGTGGCAGGCCGGCGAGTGGATCGACCAGGTGCGGATGGCGATCCTCGCCCCCGAGTGGGCCGCCCACCGCGGCCGGCCCGACACCGCCGCCGTCAGCTCCACGGCTCGATGACCGTCACCCCCACCCCCGGCGCCGACCCCATCGCCTCCAGCGCCGCCGGTACCGCGTCCAACCCGATCGTCCGCGTCACCAGCAGCTCCGGCCGCAGCACCCCGGCCCGCACCAGCTCCAGCATCGCCGGGTAGCTGTGCGCCGCCATGCCGTGGCTGCCCAGCAACTCCAGCTCCAGGCCGATCGCGCGGGCCATCGGGACCGGGGTCGTGCCGGACTCCGAGGGCAGCAGCCCGACCTGGATGTGCCGGCCCCGGCGACGCAGACCGTTGACGGAGGCAGCGCAGGTCACCGGTGAGCCAAGGGCGTCCAAGGAGAGGTGGGCGCCACCGCCGGTGAGGTCCAGGATCGCCGCCGCCGTGTCGGGCACGTCCGACGCGTCCACGCACTGCGCCGCCCCGAACTTCCGTGCCAGCTCCAGCGCTTGAGGCGAGACGTCCACCGCGACGACCCGCGCCCCCGACGCCGCCGCGATCATCACCGCCGACAGGCCCACCCCGCCGCAGCCGTGCACCGCGACCCACTCTCCCGCCGCCACCCTGCCCTGCTGCACCACCGCCCGGAACGCCGTCGCGAACCGGCAGCCCAGCGACGCCGCCGTCGCGAACGACATCTCCTCCGGCACGGCCACGAGGTTCACATCGGCGTGGTCCAGCGCCACGTACTGGGCGAAGGAACCCCAGTGGGTGAAGCCGGGCTGGGTCTGCCGCTCGCACACCTGCTGGTCGCCCGCCGCACACGCCGCGCAGCTGCCACAGGCGCACACGAACGGCACGGTGACTCGGTCGCCGGGGTGCCAGCGGGTCACTCTGTCGCCGACCGCCTCGACCACACCGGCGAGTTCATGGCCCGGCACATGCGGCAGAGTGATGTCGGGGTCGTGGCCCTGCCAGCCGTGCCAGTCACTGCGGCAGAGGCCGGTCGCCTCGACTCGTACGGTCACTCCGTGGGGGGTGGGGTGGGGGTCGGGTACGTCGCGTATCTCGGCCGGTTCTCCGTAGCGCTCGAATACCACTGCCCGCATGCCCTGTCTCCTTATCGGCCGCGACGCGCTCCACGGATCGGCCGTGATGGCTCGTCGGTTGTCTGCGAGTCCATCGTGGCTGGTCGCGCCCAACGCGGCGGAGCCGCATATTGATACAGCCCCGCGCCCCTTAAGGGCGTTGCAGCCAGGTCAGCTCGGTGTGCTCACCTTGTCCCGCTCCCGTTCCGGCTCCGCCGTCAGAACCTGCGTCGGCTGCTCCCCCTCGCTCACCCCGAACCGCTCATGGAACCGTCGCAGCGGTCCCGGTGCCCACCAGGTCGCCCGCCCCGTCAGGCGCATGACCGCCGGCACCAGGAGGCTGCGGACGATCATCGCGTCCATGAGTACCGCCAGGGCGATGCCCAGGCCGAGCATCTTGGTGTTGGTGACCCGGGAGGTGCCTATCGCCACCATCACCACCGCGAGGATCACGGCGGCCGCGGTGATCAGACCGCCGGTGCGCTGCAGCCCGTGCCGGACCGCCTGGTCGTGGTCGCCCGTCGCGTCGTACTCCTCCTTGATGCGGGACAGCAGGAACACGCCGTAGTCCATCGACAGGCCGAAGGCGACGCAGAACATCAGCACCGGGAGGGTGGTCTCGATGGAGCCTGGGCTGGTGAAGCCGAGCAGGCCGGACAGATGGCCGTCCTGGAAGACCCAGACCACCGCGCCGAACATCGCCGTCAGGCTGAGCGCGTTGAGCACCACCGCCTGGATCGGGATCAACACGCTGCCCGTGAGCAGGAACACCAGCAGCAGGGTGACGATCGTGATGAACGCGGCCGCCAGGGGCAGGCGTTCGCCTATCGCGTCCTTGGAGTCGACGAGGACCGCCGCCGCGCCGGTCACCTTGGTGTCGAAGGGTGCCTTGGTCGCGCGCAGGTCGTCGACCAGGCGTTGGGCCGGGTCGTCCACCGCCTCGCCCTTCGGCAGCACCGTGAAGTACGCGGACTCGCCCTTCACCAGCGGACCGTCGACCCGGACCGCCCCCGGGAGCGCGGCGATCTTCTCCTTGTAGTCGGCGTACTGCGTCTGTGTCGCCCGGCCCTCGGCCAGTACCTCCAGGCCGCCGCCGGGGCTGCCCGGGAAGCCGTCGCGGATGTGCTGCTGCACTACATGGGACTCGGCGCTCGACGGCAGCTGACGGTCGTCGGCGGTGCCGAACTTCACGCCCAGGAAGGGCAGGCCGAGCAGGACCAGGACGGCGGTGGTGCCCAGGGCGAAGAAGGGGGCGCGGCGCATGACGAGGTTCGCGGTGCGGGCCCAGGCTCCCCTGCCCTCCGACTCGCCGGCGGCCTGATCGGAGCCCCGCCCGCGTCGGAACAGACGGCGCAGGTCCAGGGAGTTCACCCGGTGGCCCAGCAGGATGAGTGCCGCCGGGAGCAGGATCAGCGCGGCCGCGGCGGCCAGCAGGACCACCGCTATCCCGGCGTAGGCGAAGGACCGCAGGAAGTACTGCGGGAAGAGCAGCATCGCCGCTAGGGACACGGCCACCGTGAGGGCCGAGAAGAGGACCGTGCGGCCGGCCGTGCGCAGGGTGGTGCCGACCGCCGCCAACGGTACGGCGCCGGTGGCGAGTTCCTCGCGGAAGCGGCGGACGATGAACAGGGCGTAGTCCACGGCGAGGCCCAGGCCGAGGGCCGTGGTGAGGTTCATCGCGAAGACCGATACATCGGTGATCTCGGTCAGGCCGCGCAGCACCGCGTTGGTGCCGAGGATCGCGACGATGCCGATACCGAGCGGCAGCAGGGCCGCGACGGCGCTGCCGAAGACCATCACCAGCAGCACCAGCGTGACCGGCAGGGCGATCACCTCGGCGCGCAGCAGGTCCTCCTGGATGGTCGTCTGCATCTCGTGCCGCACCGCGACCGGGCCGCCGACGCTCACCTCCACCGGGCCGTGGGCGCCCCGGAACTCGGGCGCGATGCGGTCCAGGGTCTCCCCCATCCGCTTCTCCTCGCCGGTGATCCGGGCGGCGATCAGCGCCTCATGGCCGTCCTCGGCGCGCAGGGCCGGCGCCTTGGTCTGCCAGTAGGAGCCGACGCCGACGACGCCCTTCTCATCGGCCAGCCGGGTCACGAGGCGCTGTGCCTCCGCGGCGACCGCGGGGTCGTCCACCGAGGCGTCGCCCGCGTCCACGAGGAGCAGGAGATTCGGCTGGGAGGCGGGGAACTCACGCTCCAGCGCCTTGGTCGCATAGGTCGATTCGGCGTCCGGGTCCTCCCAGCCGCCGCTGCCCAGCCGGTCGGCGACGCCGCTGCCGGCCAGCACGGCGAGCGCGGTGATCACCAGGGCCACGAGCAGCGACAGCCGAGGCCGGGCCGTCACGAAGCGGGTCCAGCCTCCGACTCGGGGTGGCCTGTTGACTTCGGTCATTGTGCGGTGTCCCCTTCACCCTGATCCATGCCGCGCACGCAAGGCGGCATGGAGCTGTCACTGCCATAGACTGGCAAACACGAGACATCGCTCGCGTTTCTCAAGAATGCGAGCGACCACTCGCGTTTGTCAATCGCGTTCGGAGAGCTGGGGACAACTCGTGCCGGAGAAGTCGGAGACGCCGGAGACGCCGGAGACATCCGAGACGTCGGAGAAGGAGCAGCCGCGCCGTCGGCAGGCCCGCGGCGAGCGCCGTATCGCCCAGCTGCTGGAGGCCGCGGCCGCCGTCTTCACCACCACCGGCTACACAGCGGCGAGCACCAACGCCATCGCTCGCGAGGCAGGCGTCTCGCCCGGCACGCTGTACCAGTTCTTCCCCAACAAGGAAGCGATCGCCATCGAGCTCGCCGACCGGCTCATGCACGAACTGCGCGAGATGTACGGCGAGGCGCTCGCCCCGGTCGATCCCACGACCCCGCTGGAGGAGGCCGTCGGCGCGGCCGTGGACCGGTTCATCGCCTTCAACTGCGAGCACCCCGTGTTCTTCACGCTGATGCACGGCCCCGACGTCCCCGGCCGCATGGCCGAGGAGCACGACGCGTTGCACGCGACCCTGCTGTCCCGGATAGAGGGCCTGCTCTCGTCGTTCCTGCCCGCGGCCGACCCGACCGACCTGGCCCGGACCGCCCATATGTGCCTGGGCCTGTACAAGGCGGGCCTGGAGCTGGTCCTGGCGCACGAGGGCGCGGAGCGCGACGCCTACGTCCAGGAGCTGAAGAACGCCCTGATCCGCTATCTGGACCCGCTCGTGGGCGAAGGACTCGGCCATCCGGACGCGCCCCGGACCACGGCATGACGCGCCCGCACCGATAGGTGTGCATGGATCAGCTCCCGGCTTCGGGGGAACCCCGCGCCCCACTGTCTCCCGCCCGCGCCCCACCCGCATCCCGGGCGAGGACGCGATCGAGAACGTGATCAAGGACGCGATCAAGGGCGCAGCCGAGGACACGGCCGAGGGCGCGGCACCCACCGAACGTCCGTGCTGTACCGACAGGGGCCACCCCTCTTTGAGCAGTACCCCGTAGGGGTATACCGTTGAAGGGAAGGGGCCCCGTGGGTCCCCTCAGCCCCGCACACCTCGACGAGGAGAACCACATGACCGCCCAGACCGACACCCAGGGTTCCGCCACCGCCGTCTACAAGGTGAGCGGTATGAGCTGCGGACACTGCGAGGGCGCCGTCTCCGGCGAGATCTCCGAGCTCCCCGGTGTCAGCTCGGTGAAGGCCGTCGCCTCGACCGGCGAGGTCACCGTCGTCTCCGCCGCCCCGCTCGACGAGGAGGCCGTCCGCGCGGCCGTCGACGAGGCCGGCTTCGAACTGGTCGGCAAGATCTGAACCTGGCCATGACCCGCACCACCGACGAACCAGCGATAGCCACCGCGACCGGGACGCCCGAGGCGGTGGAGCTTCTCATCGGCGGCATGACCTGCGCGTCCTGCGCGGCCCGCGTCGAGAAGAAGCTCAACCGCATGGACGGCGTGACCGCCACGGTGAACTACGCGACGGAGAAGGCGAAGGTCACCTACCCCGCGGGCATCGAGGTCGCCGACCTGATCGCCGTGGTGGAGAAGACCGGGTACACGGCCGAGGAGCCCGCTCCCCCGGAACCCACTCCAAACGAAACCCCGGAAGCCCCGGAGGCCCCGGAAGCCCCCGCCGAATCCGGCGCCCTCCGCGACCGCCTCACCGTCTCCGCCCTCCTCGCCATCCCCGTCATCGCCCTGTCGATGATCCCGGCCCTCCAGTTCGACAACTGGCAATGGCTCGCGCTCACCCTCGCCTCACCGGTCGTCGTCTGGGGCGGACTGCCCTTCCACCGGGCCGCGTTCACGAACGCCCGGCACGGCGCGGCCACCATGGACACGCTGATCTCGATGGGCACGCTGGCGGCGTACGGCTGGTCGCTGTGGGCACTGTTCCTCGGTGACGCGGGCATGACCGGAATGCGCGACGGCTTCGAGTTCACCGTCTCCCGCGCGGACAGCGCCTCGCAGATCTACCTCGAAGTGGCCTCCGGTGTCGTCACGTTCATCCTCCTCGGCCGCTATCTGGAGGCCCGCTCCAAGCGCCGCGCGGGTGCGGCCTTGCGCGCGCTCATGGAACTGGGCGCCAAGGACGTCGCCGTACTGAGAGACGGCCGCGAGCACCGCATCCCCATCGCCCGACTGGCCGTCGGCGACCGGTTCGTCGTACGTCCCGGCGAGAAGATCGCCACCGATGGCACGGTCGTGGAGGGCTCCTCGGCCGTGGACGCGGCCATGCTGACCGGCGAGTCCGTGCCGGTGGACGTGACCGTAGGGGACGCCGTCACCGGGGCCACGGTCAATGCGGGCGGTCGGCTCGTCGTGGAGGCGACGCGGGTCGGCGCGGACACCCAGCTAGCGCGGATGGCGAGGCTCGTCGAGGACGCGCAGAACGGCAAGGCCGAGGTGCAGCGGCTCGCCGACCGGATCTCCGCGGTCTTCGTACCGGCGGTCATCGTGCTCGCGGTCGCCACCTTCGGCGCCTGGCTCGGCATCACCGACGACACGGTCGCCGCCTTCACCGCGGCCGTCGCGGTACTGATCATCGCCTGCCCGTGCGCGCTGGGCCTCGCCACCCCCACCGCCCTCATGGTCGGCACGGGCCGCGGCGCGCAGCTCGGCATCCTCATCAAGGGTCCCGAGGTGCTGGAGTCCACGCGCCGGATCGACACCGTCGTCCTGGACAAGACCGGCACGGTCACGACCGGCCGGATGACCCTCCAGAAGGTGTACGCCGCCGAGGGCGCCGACGAGGAGCAGGTGCTGCGGCTCGCGGGCGCCGTGGAGCACGCCTCCGAGCACCCCGTGGCCCGCGCGGTCGCCGCCGGGGCCGAGGAGCGCCTGGGAGGACCACTTCCGCCGGTCGAGGGGTTCGAGAACGTCCCCGGGCGTGGCGCACGCGGGCGCGTGGAGGGCCGTGACGTGGCCGTGGGGCGCCTCTTCGACGCACTGCCACCCGAGCTCGCCCGCGCGCGGGAAGAGGCCGAGAGAGGCGGACGTACGGCCGTCGTCGTCGGGTGGGACGGAACGGCGCGCGGTGTCGTGGCCGTCGCGGACGCGGTCAAGGAGACCAGCGCCGAGGCGGTGCGCGAGCTGCGCGCCCTGGGGCTCACCCCGGTGCTGCTGACCGGGGACAACCGGACGGTCGCCGAGGCGGTGGCGGACGCGGTCGGTATCGATCAGGTGATCGCGGAGGTCCTGCCCGAGGAGAAGGTCGAAGCCGTACGGCGGCTGCGGCGCGAGGGGCGGTGTGTCGCCATGGTCGGCGACGGCGTCAACGACGCGGCCGCGCTCGCCACCGCCGATCTGGGTCTCGCCATGGGGACGGGGACGGACGCGGCGATCGAGGCGGGCGATCTGACGCTGGTGCGCGGCGATCTACGGGTGGCCGCGGACGCCATCCGGCTGTCCCGGCGGACGCTGGCCACGATCAAGGGCAACCTCGTGTGGGCCTTCGGGTACAACGTCGCCGCGTTGCCGCTGGCCGCGGCGGGGTTGCTGAATCCGATGATCGCGGGCGCCGCGATGGCCTTCTCGTCCGTGTTCGTGGTGTCAAACAGCCTGCGGCTGCGGACGTTCCGGTGAATTCGTAGTAAGAACCCCGCCAGGACCCTCTGGAGTCCGACGCCCAGCTCACATAAGCTCTTCACAAGGCTCACGCATCATCCTTACGCTTGGGTCCCGATCGCCATATCGGGGCTCTTGCGCATCTAACGGACATATGCAAGAGACGCAGATCACAGTGATGTGAACGTAACCATCGAAGGGGTTCGAAGGTCTAAGTTGACGATGTCAGGCAGCGTCTTGGGGGGCGCTTACTGGCATCTGAGGATGTCTTGGGGGACTTCCTCAGAGTTGCGTTGCCGGGGCACGTACATCGGGAAGCTTTGAGCGGCCCTCCCGACCGTGCGCTGTCCCGGCAGATCGCATACAGAGCACAACCGCATACATGAGTACGAAGAGTTTTGCTCGTTCTGCTCAAACGGCAACACCGAAAGACAGCGATTCAGGCGCTGCTCTCTCAGACGCCCGGCCGGATCCCGTGGGGGGAATCCGCACCGGGACATGGGAAGGCGCCCTGGACGTCGGCCCGTGGGGGGACCGCCGCCAGGGCGCCTTCTTTATTGCCTACGGCTGTGCATCGCCCCAAGGGGCGCGGGGCTGTATCGACATGCGGCTCCGCCGCGTGGGCGCGACCGGCCACGACGCACCCGCAGCCGACGAACAACCCCTCACGCGCCCTCAGCGGAGCGTCTAGCGCGCCTCGACCGGAACGAAGTCCCGCTCGACGACACCCGTGTAGATCTGGCGCGGGCGGCCGATACGCGACCCCGGCTCCTTGATCATCTCGTGCCACTGGGCGATCCAGCCCGGGAGGCGACCGAGGGCGAAGAGGACCGTGAACATCTCGGTCGGGAAGCCCATGGCCCGGTAGATCAGGCCGGTGTAGAAGTCGACGTTCGGGTAGAGGTTGCGCGAGACGAAGTACTCGTCGGAGAGCGCGTGCTCCTCCAGCTTCAGGGCGATGTCCAGCAGCTCGTCGGACTTGCCGAGGGCGGAGAGGACGTCGTGCGCGGCGGCCTTGATGATCTTGGCGCGCGGGTCGAAGGACTTGTACACCCGGTGGCCGAAGCCCATCAGGCGGACGCCGTCCTCCTTGTTCTTCACCTTGCGGATGAAGGAGTCGACATCGCCGCCGTTGGCCTGGATGCCCTCCAGCATCTCCAGCACGGACTGGTTGGCGCCGCCGTGCAGCGGGCCCCAGAGGGCGGAGATACCGGCCGAGATCGAGGCGAACATGTTCGCCTGCGAGGAGCCGACCAGGCGGACCGTCGACGTCGAACAGTTCTGCTCGTGGTCGGCGTGCAGGATCAGGAGCTTGTCGAGGGCGGAGACGACGACCGGGTCGAGGTCGTAGTCCTGCGCCGGCACCGAGAAGGTCATCCGCAGGAAGTTCTCGACGTAGCCGAGGTCGTTGCGCGGGTAGACGAACGGGTGGCCGATCGACTTCTTGTACGCGTACGCGGCGATCGTCGGGAGCTTCGCGAGCAGCCGGATCGTCGAGAGGTTGCGCTGCGTCTCGTCGAACGGGTTGTGGCTGTCCTGGTAGAAGGTGGACAGCGCCGAGACGACCGACGACAGCATGGCCATCGGGTGGGCGTCGCGCGGGAAGCCCTTGTAGAAGTTCTTGACGTCCTCGTGCAGCAGGGTGTGCTGCGTGATGTCGTTCTGGAACGTCGAGAGCTCGTCGACGGTCGGCAGCTCACCGTTGATCAGCAGATAGGCCACCTCCAGGAAGGTGGAGCGCTCGGCCAGCTGCTCGATCGGGTAGCCGCGGTAGCGGAGGATGCCCGCCTCGCCGTCGAGGTAGGTGACGGCCGATTTGTACGCGGCGGTGTTGCCGTAACCGCTGTCCAGCGTCACCAGACCGGTCTGGGCGCGGAGTTTGCCGATGTCAAAGCCCTTGTCGCCGACGGTGCTGTCAATCACCGGGTAGGTGTACTCGCCGTCGCCGTACCGCAGTACTACAGAGTTGTCGCTCACGTCTTCCCTCACCGACGTTGTGCCTCATCTTCGAGGTTGCCCTGACTGTCTCTACCCTCCCCCATTCGGCTCAGGAGAGTGCACTCGGGGTCGACCATTGGGCCTATTGGCGGCACTGAGTGCCGCCAACCTGTCATCCTGCCCCGTGTCTTCCCCATCTGGAAGTGGTCTGTGACCTTCACGACTCGTTTGATCGATCATTTTTTTCATTGCCTCACGAAACGGCAGGTCAGAGGGGGACGCGACAGGGAGGCCGGAAACGGGCTTCAGGAGCCCGCGAGCCGGAAGTCGAGTGCCGTGCAGCGCCGGCCCGCCGACACCGTGCGCACCGCCTGGCCGATCGCCTTGCGCGACCCCACGAGGACGACCAACCGTTTGGCGCGGGTGACCGCCGTATAGAGCAGATTCCGCTGGAGCATCATCCATGCTCCGGTGGTGACGGGGATCACCACCGCGGGATATTCACTGCCCTGTGAACGGTGGATGGTCACCGCGTACGCATGCGCCAACTCATCGAGTTCATCGAATTCGTACGGCACCTCCTCGTCCTCGTCCGTCAGCACCGTCAGGCGCTGGTCGACCGGGTCGAGCGAGGTCACCACGCCCACGGTGCCGTTGAAGACGCCGTTCTCGCCCTTCTCGTAATTGTTGCGAATCTGGGTGACCTTGTCCCCGACGCGGAAGACCCGGCCGCCGAACCGCTTCTCCGCCAGATCCGGGCGCCCCGGTGTGATGGCCTGCTGCAGCAGGCCGTTGAGCGTCCCGGCGCCGGCCGGTCCTCGGTGCATGGGTGCCAGGACCTGGACGTCCCGGCGTGGGTCGAGCCCGAATTTGGCCGGAATCCGACGGGCCGCGACATCCACGGTGAGCCGCCCGGCCTCCTCGGTGTCGTCCTCCACGAAGAGAAAGAAGTCCTTCATTCCGTCCGTGGCCGGATGCTGCCCGGCGTTGATCCGGTGCGCGTTGGTCACCACACCGGACTGCTGGGCCTGCCGGAACACGCGCGTGAGGCGGACTGCGGGGATGGGCCCGCCCTCGGCGAGCAGGTCCCGCAGGACCTCCCCCGCACCGACGCTCGGCAACTGGTCCACGTCCCCCACGAAGAGCAGATGCGCCCCCGGCGGTACGGCCTTCACCAGCTTGTTGGCCAGCAGCAGATCCAGCATCGATGCCTCGTCGACCACCACCAGGTCGGCCTGGAGGGGGCGGTCCTTGTCGTACGCCGCGTCCCCGCCGGGCTTGAGCTCCAGCAGACGGTGCACGGTAGACGCCTCGGCGCCGGTCAGCTCGGCGAGGCGCTTGGCGGCACGCCCGGTGGGGGCGGCGAGGACGACACGCGCCTTCTTGGCCCGCGCCAACTCGACGATCGACCGCACCGTGAAGGACTTGCCGCAGCCAGGGCCGCCGGTCAGCACGGCGACCTTCTTCGTCAGGGCCAGCTTGACGGCGGCCTCCTGCTCGGGGGCGAGCTCCACGCCCGTACGGCCCTTCAGCCAGCCCAGCGCCCTGTCCCAGGCGACGTCATGGAACCCCGGCATCCGGTCCTCGTCGGTGCGCAGCAGCCGCAACAGCTGGGCGGAGAGGGAGAGTTCGGCGCGATGGAAGGGGACGAGATACACGGCCGTGACGGAGCCGCCGTCAGGGCCGGGAACCTTCTCCCGTACGACACCTGGATCGCCGCCGTCCTCGGGAACCTCCGCCAGCTCGGCGAGACACTCGATGACGAGCCCGGTGTCGACCTGGAGGAGCTTGACCGCGTCGGCGATCAACTGCTCCTCGGGGAGATAGCAGTTGCCCTGGTCGGTGGCCTGCGACAGCGCGTACTGCAACCCCGCCTTCACCCGCTCCGGGCTGTCGTGCGGAATGCCCACGCTCTGGGCGATCTTGTCGGCGGTGAGAAAGCCGATGCCCCAGACGTCGGCGGCGAGGCGGTACGGCTGGTTCTTCACCACGGAGATCGAGGCGTCGCCGTACTTCTTGTAGATCCGCACGGCGATCGACGTGGACACCTCGACGGTCTGCAGGAAGAGCATGACCTCCTTGATCGCCTTCTGCTCCTCCCAGGCGTCGGCGATCTTCTTGGTCCGCTTCGGCCCGAGCCCCGGGACCTCGATCAGCCGCTTCGGCTCCTCCTCGATGATCGTCAAGGTGTCCAGCCCGAAGTGCTGGGTGATCCGGTCGGCGAAGACCGGGCCGATGCCCTTGACCAGTCCCGAGCCGAGGTAGCGGCGGATGCCCTGGACGGTGGCCGGCAGGACGGTCGTGTAGTTCTCCACGGTGAACTGCTTGCCGTACTGCGGGTGGGAGCCCCAACGCCCCTCCATCCGCAGCGACTCACCGACCTGGGCCCCGAGCAGCGCACCGACGACCGTGAGCAGATCGCCGCCGCCTCTTCCGGTGTCGACCCGCGCGACCGTGTAGCCGTTCTCCTCGTTGGCGTAGGTGATCCGCTCCAGGACGCCTTCGAGCACGGCGAACCGCCGCTCGCCGCTCCCCGTCTGATTGGACATGATCCGACGCTACCGGTCGGGTCCGACAACGCGGGCGGCCCGTGGACAAGGCAGCGGCAAGGGGCAGCGGCCCGTGCTCTCACCCGGCCTGCGACTTCACGTGGTCGACCACCGCCTGGAAGTCGTCGGACGGTGAGAACTCCACGAACTCGCAGTCCTCCAGGGCCACCGGGACATGGCCCGGACCCCAGTAGTAGGCCTGGCCCGCTTCGTAGTACTCCTCGCCCCGCGGCGTCAGCATCCGCAGCCGGCCCTTCAGCAGATAGCCCCAGTGCGGGCAGGGACAGGCATCGCCCTCCAGGCCCTTGAGGGCGGGACCCATGTCCGTGCCCTCCGGCAGGCTGATGTAGCCGACGGACATACCGCCGCCGATGGGCCGGGTGCGGACCTCCACGCCGTCGCCGCCGAGGGTGACGGGTACCTCGTCGCGCGTCAACGCTGTCATGGCTCCTCCACTCCGGACCCCCGTAGGGGCCCTGGTGAGATGACCCCTGCCTCTTCAGCGTCCACCGCTCCGGAGTGCGTCGCGACATCACGATCCGGTCTCGAGATCTGGTTGAGGGCTTGATTAATCGGGATGTAATCGATTCCAATCCTTCGTGCAGGTCGATGTAATCGATTCCATGAGTTCCACGAGGAGGTGGAGCGACGATGGCGAGCATCAAGGACGTCGCTGCCGAGGCGGGGGTTTCCGTCGCCACGGTCTCGCGGGTCCTGAACGACCATCCGTCGGTCAGCGCCGAGGCACGCACGCGCGTGCTGGCCGCCGTCCAGACCCTGGGCTACCGCCCGAACGCCGTCGCCCGCTCCCTGCGCACGGACCAGACCCACACCCTCGGCCTGGTCATCAGCGACGTGATGAACCCCTACTTCACCGAGCTGGCCCGCTCCGTCGAGGAGGAGGCCCGCGCGCTCGGCTACAGCGTCATCATCGGCAACGCCGACGAGCGGCCCGACCTCCAGGACCACCACGTACGGAACCTGCTGGACCGCCGTATCGACGGCCTCCTCGTCTCCCCCACCGACGGCGGCTCCCCGCTGATGCTGGACGCGGTCCGCGCGGGGACGCCGATGGTGTTCGTGGACCGGTGGATCCCGGGCGTCGACGTGCCGGTCGTGCGGACGGACGGGCGGGCCGCCGTGCGGGACCTCGTGGCGCATCTGCACGAACTCGGGCACCGTCGGCTCGCGATCATCGCGGGCCCGGCGGCGACCACCACCGGACGGGAACGCGTCGAGGCCTTCCGGGAGGCGCTCGGCGAGTACGGGCTCGAACTCCCCGACGCCTACATAGGGCAGGGCGACTTCCAGGCCGAGAGCGGCCGGCGGGTCACCGAGGGCTTCCTCGACCTGCCCGAGCCGCCCGAGGTCGTCTTCGCGGCCGACAACCTGATGGCGCTCGGCGCGCTGGACGCGGTACGCGCGCGTGGCCTGCGCGTCCCGGACGACCTCGCGCTGGCCGCGTTCGACGACATCCGCTGGTTCGTGCACACCGACCCGCCGGTCACCGCGATCGCCCAGCCGACGGGCGAGCTCGGCCGGGCCGCCGTACGGGCCCTGGTGGACCGTATCGAGGGCCGGCCCGGTGAGTCCGTCACCCTGCCCGGGCGGCTCGTCGTACGCCGTTCCTGCGGCGAGCCGCCCAACCCCCCGCAGTCCCCCACCCCAGTGCAAAGGAGCACGTCGTGAGCAACCCGGACGAGTTGCTGCGCATCGAGGGCATCCGGAAGACCTTCCCCGGCGTGATCGCGCTGGACGGTGTCGACTTCGATCTGCGCCGCGGGGAGGTGCACGTCCTCCTCGGTGAGAACGGCGCCGGAAAGAGCACCCTCATCAAGATGCTCTCCGGTGCCTATACGCCCGACGCCGGGCGGATCCTGGTCGGCGGCGAGGAGACGCGCATCCACGGTGCGCAGGACTCCGAGCGGCTCGGGATCGCCACCATCTACCAGGAGTTCAATCTCGTGCCCGACCTCACGGTCGCCGAGAACATCTTCCTGGGCCGCCAGCCGCGCCGCTTCGGCATGATCGACCGGAAGCGGATGGAGGCCGACGCCGAGGTCCTGCTGAAGCGGGTCGGCGTGAACGTGTCGCCACGTGCGCGTGTGCGTGAACTCGGCATCGCGCGCCTGCAGATGGTCGAGATCGCGAAAGCGCTGAGCCTGGACGCGCGTGTGCTGATCATGGACGAGCCGACCGCCGTGCTCACCTCCGAGGAGGTCGACAAGCTCTTCGCGATCGTGCGCACGCTGCGCGAGGACGGCGTCGGGGTCGTGTTCATCACGCATCACCTGGAGGAGATCGCCGCCCTCGGCGACCGGGTGACGGTGATCCGGGACGGCAGGAGCGTCGGGCAGGTCCCCGCCGCCACGCCCGAGGACGAGCTCGTACGGCTCATGGTGGGCCGCTCGATCGAGCAGCAGTACCCGCGTGAACGGGCCGACCAAGGCGCCGCGTTGCTCACCGTCGAGGGGCTGACCCGCGACGGCGTCTTCCATGACGTCAGCTTCCAGGTGCACGCCGGTGAGGTGGTCGGCATCGCCGGGCTCGTCGGCGCCGGACGCACCGAGGTGGTGCGGGCGGTGTTCGGGGCGGACCCGTACGACAAGGGCGCCGTCAAGGTGGCCGGTGCGGCCCTGAGGAGGCATGACGTGGGCGCCGCCATGGCGGCCGGCATCGGACTGATCCCGGAGGACCGCAAGGGCCAGGGCCTGGTGCTCGACCAGTCCGTGGAGGAGAACCTCGGCCTGGTGACCATGCGGGCCGCCACGCGCGCGGGGCTCGTCGACCTCAGGGGCCAGCGGGAGGCCGCCGCGAGGATCGCGGACCGGCTGGGCGTGCGGATGGCCGGGCTCGGCCAGCATGTGCGCACCCTGTCCGGCGGCAACCAGCAGAAGGTCGTCATCGGCAAGTGGCTGCTCGCGGACACCAAGGTGCTGATCCTCGACGAGCCCACGCGCGGCATCGACGTCGGCGCCAAGGTCGAGATCTACGAGCTGATCAATGACCTCACCGCCGCCGGCGCGGCCGTACTGATGATCTCCAGCGATCTGCCGGAGGTGCTCGGCATGAGCGACCGCGTCCTGGTGATGGCCCAGGGCCGTATCGCGGGCGAGCTCTCCGCCGACGAGGCCACCCAGGACTCCGTGATGGCACTCGCCGTCAGCAACCCCACCACTGACCTCAAGACCGGCAAGGAGGCCGCTCGTGGCCACTGACACGCTCAAGAGCACGCCGGGCGCCGGTGGCGCCACCCGCGGCCTGCGCCGCCTGCTCCTGGAGAACGGCGCGCTCACCGCGCTGATCGTCCTCGTCATCGCCATGTCGGCGCTGTCGGGGGACTTCCTGACCACCGACAACCTGCTCAACGTCGGCGTCCAGGCGGCCGTGACCGCCGTCCTCGCCTTCGGCGTCACCTTCGTCATCGTCTCGGCGGGCATCGACCTGTCGGTCGGCTCGGTGGCGGCCCTGTCGGCCACGGTCCTGGCGTGGAGCGCCACGCAGCACGGGGTGCCGGTCGTCATAGCGGTGCTGCTGGCCGTCGCGACCGGCATCGCGGCCGGACTCGTCAACGGCTTCCTCATCGCGTACGGCAAACTGCCGCCGTTCATCGCGACGCTCGCCATGCTCTCGGTGGCCCGCGGTCTGTCGCTGGTGATCTCCGAGGGCTCCCCGATCCCCTTCCCCGACTCCGTCTCGCACCTCGGTGACACGCTCGGCGGCTGGCTGCCGGTGCCGGTCCTGGTGATGATCGTGATGGGTCTGATCGCCGCGTTCGTGCTCGGCCGGACCTACATCGGCCGCTCGATGTACGCGATCGGCGGCAACGAGGAGGCCGCGCGCCTGTCCGGGCTGCGAGTGAAGAAGCAGAAGCTCGCCATCTACGCCCTGTCCGGCGTGTTCGCCGCCGTCGCGGGCATCGTGCTGGCCTCCCGGCTGTCCTCCGCTCAACCCCAGGCCGCCGACGGCTACGAGCTGGACGCCATCGCCGCGGTCGTCATCGGCGGCGCGTCCCTGGCCGGTGGCACCGGCAAGGCGTCCGGCACCCTCATCGGCGCGCTGATCCTCGCGGTGCTGCGCAACGGCCTGAACCTGCTGAACGTCTCCGCGTTCTGGCAGCAGGTCGTCATCGGCGTCGTGATCGCGCTGGCGGTCCTCTTCGACACGCTGCGCCGCAAGGCCGGCGCCACCCCGGTGGCCGCGGGCACGGGCGCGGGAGGCGGCAGGGGCAAGCAGGCGGGGACGTACGCGCTCGCGGCGGTCGTCACCGTGGCGATCGTCGGCGCGACCTCCTTCCTGCACAACGGCTCCTCCTCGTCGGCCGACCGGAAGATGGGGCTGTCGCTGTCGACCCTCAACAACCCATTCTTCGTGCAGATCCGGGCGGGCGCCCAGGCCGAGGCGAAGAAGCGGGGCGTGGACCTGACCGTCACCGACGCCCAGAACGACGCCTCGCAGCAGGCCAACCAGCTCCAGAACTTCACCAGTTCCGGCATCGGCGCGATCATCGTCAACCCGGTCGACTCGGACGCGGCGAGCAACTCCGTGAAGGCCGCCGACAAGGCCGACATCCCGGTGATCGCCGTCGACCGCGGCGTCAACAACGCGAAGACCGACGCCCTGGTCGCCTCCGACAACGTGGCCGGCGGTGAGCTCGCCGCCAAGTCGATCGCCGAGAAGCTCGGCGGCAAGGGCAAGATCGTGATCCTCCAGGGCCAGGCCGGCACCTCCGCCGCCCGTGAGCGCGCCCAGGGCTTCGCGAACGGGCTCAAGGCGTTCCCCGGCATCCAGGTCGTCGCCCAGCAGCCCGCCGACTTCGACCGCACCAAGGGCCTCGACGTGATGTCGAACCTGCTCCAGGCGCACCCGGACGTGCAGGGCGTCATCGCCGCCAACGACGAGATGGCGCTCGGCGCGATCAAGGCGCTGGGCTCCAAGGCCGGCAAGTCGGTCTCGGTGGTCGGCTTCGACGGCACGCCGGACGGCCTGAAGGCGGTCGAGGGCGGCTCGCTGTACGCGTCCGTCGCCCAGCAGCCGACCCAGCTCGGCAGGATCGCCGTGGACAACGCCCTCCAGGCGCTCGACGGCGAGAAGGTCCAGCAGACGGTGAAGGTGCCGGTGAAGGTGGTCACGAAGGAGAACGTGGCGGGCTTCAGCGGCTGACGTACGGCTCTACATCGGTGAACGGCGAACGGGCGGGCGGTCCTTGCAGGAGCATGGACCTGGGGGCGGCCGCCCGCCTGGACGCCACCACGGGGACCTATCAGGGGAGCGATCTCATGTACGACTACGACCTTCTGGTCGTAGGGTCGGCCAACGCCGACCTGGTGATCGGTGTCGAGCGTCGGCCGGGGGCCGGCGAGACCGTGCTCGGCTCCGATCTGGCCGTCCACCCGGGCGGCAAGGGCGCGAACCAGGCGGTCGCGGCCGCCCGGCTCGGTGCCCGTACGGCGCTGCTGGCCCGGGTCGGCGACGACGCGCACGGCAGGCTGCTGCTCGACTCGCAGCGCGCCTCCGGCGTCGACACGGTGGGCGTCCTGGTCGGCGACGCGCCGACCGGCGTCGCGCTGATCACGGTGGATCCGTCCGGGGACAACAGCATCGTCGTCTCGCCGGGCGCCAACGCCAGGCTCGCCCCGGGCGACGTACGGGCCGCCGCGAGCCTCTTCCAGGCGTCGCGCGTGGTGTCGGCGCAGCTGGAGATCCCGCTGGAGACGGTCGTGGAGACGGTGCGGAATCTGGCGGAGGACAGCCGTTTCGTCCTCAATCCCTCTCCGCCCCTGCCGCTGCCGACCGAGGTGCTGGCGGCCTGCGACCCGCTGATCGTGAACGAGCACGAGGCGAAGGTGATCCTCGGGGACTCGGCGGTGGGTGACACCCCCGAGGACTGGGCGCGGATCCTGCTGGCCAAGGGCCCCCGCTCGGTTGTCGTGACCCTCGGCGCCGAGGGCGCCCTGGTCGCCTCGGCGGAGGGCGTCACGCGCGTGGCGGCCGTGAAGGTGGACGCGGTGGACACCACGGGCGCGGGTGACGCGTTCACGGCGGCGCTGGCGTGGCGGCTCGGGACGGGTGCGTCCCTGGCCCAGGCGGCGGCGTACGCGGCCCGGGTCGGCGCGGTGGCCGTCACACGGGAGGGCGCCCAGGTGTCCTTCCCGACCGCGGCGGAGGTCGAGGCCCTGTGAAGCGTGCCGGAATCCTGAACCGCCATCTCTCCGGCGCACTCGCCGAACTCGGTCACGGCGACGGTGTGCTGGTGTGCGACGCGGGGA
This sequence comes from Streptomyces lanatus, assembly GCF_014655715.1. Classification (GTDB taxonomy): domain Bacteria; phylum Actinomycetota; class Actinomycetes; order Streptomycetales; family Streptomycetaceae; genus Streptomyces; species Streptomyces lanatus. Next base: position 768,389 of record NZ_BNBM01000002.1, read on the forward strand.
TGCCGATACCCGACGGTCCCCGGGTCGTGGACCTGGCGTTCCGCGCCGGGGTGCCGTCGTTCGCCGTCGTACTGGACGGTCTGCTGGCCGAGCTGGTGATCGAGGGCGCGACGGCGGCCAAGGAGATCCATGACGCCAATCCGGCGGCGGCCGCGCTGCTCACGGGCGAGTTCCCCGATCTGGAGCTGGTCCCGCACGAGCGGCTCAAGGAGCTGTCGGCCGGGGCCCGGCTGATCGTCCGGACCGGCGAGGCACGGCCGTACGCGAATGTGCTGCTGCGCTGCGGCGTGTTCTTCTGACCGAAGGCGCGGTCCTGCGGACATTTCGAGGGGCCCGGCCGGCCGGCCGAGCCCCTCGGGGTTTTCCCCTCCCGTCAGAACCCCCGCGATCCCCCCAGATCCCCCTCCAAGAGTCCTGACATCAAGTACGACCGGCGAGGTGGGGGAAGGGTTGTACGGCCTCCGCAAGATTTTTTCGGCACCACCCCGCCTCGCCCCCGAAGTGCCGCGCGACCGGGTCGGACGTAGCGTTTAGTCATGTCAGAGGTGGACGAGAACCCTCTCACTTCGCTCCAGGACGACGTCCTCGACGAACTCGGCGACGACCGGATCGGGGAGGTCGCGGGGTTGCTGGGCACGGACGAGGCGGGCGCCCGGCAGATGATCTGTACGACGGTGTCGGCGCTGTCCGACAAGGCGGAGACCGTCGCGACCCCGCACGACGCCCCGCTCACGGGCGTCGCCACGGTGGGCGGCTTCGCGACGGGCGGCCTCATGGCCGGAGCACTCGCCGAGGAGGCCGAGCGGGTGTCGGCCGCGGTGGCCCACCGGACGGGGCTGCCGCCGGGGCCGGTTTCCCGGGTCGTGGAGACCGTGATCCCGGCGGTGCTGGCGACGCTCACGAAGAGAGCAGCGAAGCCGTAGCCACCGCATCGGCCGCCCGTGACGGCCAGACCTATCAACCTGGAGGTTCACCAGCGCCCGCCCGGGCGCCACAGTCGTGTGCATGCCGTCAATGAGGCGGCGGACAACGGGGATCAGGAGAAATCCATGCGCACGATGAAGATGGCTCTGGTCGGCCTGAGCTCGGCCGCACTGCTCGTCACCGGGGGGACGATGGCCTCGGGGGCGCCGCAGAGTGTCGACGCCAAGGCCGCGTGGAGCTGCACCAAGGGTGCCGTCTGCTTCTACAAGGGGACGAACGGAACCGGCACGAGGTACCAGCGCTTCGTCAACACGAACAACAACTACTACAGCATCAACTCGATCCGGAACAACGGGGACACCAGCGAGCGCCTGGACCACGTGAAGTTCAAGTGGAACTACACCGGCCAGAGCACCTCCCACTGGAGCTGCCTGAAGCCGGGCAAGCGGACGAGCGGGACGCCGAGCATCACCATCGACGCCGTCCGCTGGGTCGCCAGCTGCTGACAGCCGCGGCCGGGCCGTAGGGCACCCTCCCCTGGGGCGGGTGCCCTACGCGGTCAGCGGATGAGGTGCTCCAGGAACCGCTCCGCCGTCTCCGCGAGCACCTCCCGCCCGTCCCGCGCCCACAGCCCGTCGTTGAACAGCTCGACCTCGATGGCCCCGGTGTACCCGGCCGCCTCCACGTACCCCTTCCACTCCGGCATGTCGATCGCGCCGTCCCCGATCTGGCCGCGGCCGGTGAGGACGCCCTCGGGGAGCGGTGTCGTCCAGTCGGCGAGCTGGAAGGTGTGGATACGGCCGCCCGCGCCCGCCCGGGCGATCTGCGCGGGGGCGGTGTCGTCCCACCAGAGGTGGTACGTGTCGACGGTGACGCCGACCTGGTGGGCGGGGAAGCGTTCCGCGAGGTCGAGGGCCTGGGCGAGGGTCGACACGACGCAGCGGTCGGCGGCGTACATGGGGTGGAGGGGCTCGATGGCCAGCTTTACGCCACGCGACTCCGCATACGGGCCCAACTCGGCCAGTGCGTCCGCGATCCGCTCCCGGGCGCCGTGCAGGTCTCGCGAGCCCGCCGGCAGGCCGCCGGAGACCAGCACCAACACCTCCGTGCCCAGCGTCGCCGCCTCGTCGATCGCGCGCCGGTTGTCGTCCAGCGCCTTCGCACGCTCCCCCGCGTCGATCGCCGTGAAGAACCCCCCTCGGCACAGGGTCGTGACCGTCAGACCGGCGTCGCGGACCAGCTTGGCCGTCGCCTCCAGGCCGTACGACTGGACCGGCTCGCGCCACAGGCCCACGCCCGGGATGCCCAACTCCAGGCATCCCTCGACCAGTTCGGGCATGGACAGCTGCTTCACGGTCATCTGGTTGATGCTGAAGCGTTCGAGAGCGGTCACTGTTCGACTCCGTACAGTGCGAGCAGGTTCTTCATCCGTTCCTCCGCGAGCTTCGGGTCAGGGAACAGGCCCAGTCCGTCGGCGAGTTCGTAGGCGCGGGCGAAGTGCGGGAGGGAGCGGGCCGACTGCAGGCCCCCGACCATGGTGAAGTGCGACTGGTGGCCGGCCAGCCAGGCCAGGAAGACCACGCCCGTCTTGTAGTAGCGGGTCGGGGTCTGGAAGAGGTGGCGGGAGAGCTCGACGGTCGGGTCGAGCAGGGCACGGAAACCGGCCGTGTTCCCCGTGTCCAGGACGCGTACCGCCTCCGCCGCCAGCGGGCCGAGCGGGTCGAAGATGCCGAGCAGGGCGTGGCTGAAACCCTTCTCGTCGCCCGCGATCAGCTCGGGGTAGTTGAAGTCGTCACCGGTGTAGCAGCGGACCCCGTCAGGGAGCCGGCGGCGGATGTCGATCTCGCGCTGGGCGTCCAGCAGGGACACCTTGATGCCGTCCACCTTGTCGGGGTGCTCGGCGATGACCTTCAGGAAGGTGTCCGTGGCGGTGTCCAGGTCGGACGAGCCCCAGTAGCCCTCAAGGGCCGGGTCGAACATCGGGCCCAGCCAGTGCAGGACCACCGGCTCGGCGGACTGGCGCAGGAGGTGGCCGTAGACCTCCAGGTAGTCCTCGGGTCCTGAGGCGGCGGCGCACAGGGCGCGGGAGGCCATCAGGATCGCCTGGGCGCCCGACTCCTCCACGACCGCGAGCTGCTCCTCGTAGGCCGCCCGGACCTCCACGAGAGACCCGGCCGCGATCTGGTCGGTGCCGACGCCGCAGGCGATCCGGCCGCCGACCGCCTTCGCTTCGGCGGCGCTGCGGCGGATCAGCTCGGCCGCGCCCGCCCAGTCCAGGCCCATCCCGCGCTGTGCGGTGTCCATGGCCTCGGCGACGCCGAGCCCGTGGGACCACAGATGGCGGCGGAAGGCGAGGGTGGCGTCCCAGTCGACGGCGGCGGGCGCGTCGGGGCTCGTGTCGGCGTACGGATCGGCGACGACATGCGCCGCCGAGAAGACCGTACGGGAGGTGAAGGGCGCGCCCGGGGTGAGCGCGAGGGGCTCGGGGCGGGGTGTGTACGCCCTCAACCCGCCCTTGGGGTCGGGGAGTTGGATGGTCACAGTCCGATCTCCGGTACGTCGATACGGCGGCCCTCGGCCGAGGACTTCAGGCCCAGCTCGGCGAGCTGGACGCCGCGGGCGCCGGCGAGGAGGTCCCAGTGGTAGGGGGCGTCGGCGTAGACGTGGCGCAGGAACAGCTCCCACTGGGCCTTGAAGCCGTTGTCGAACTCGGCGTTGTCCGGGATCTCCTGCCACTGGTCGCGGAAGGAGTAGGTGGCCGGGATGTCCGGGTTCCAGACCGGCTTGGGGGTGAGGGAACGGTGCTGGACGCGGCAGTTGCGCAGACCTGCGACCGCCGAACCCTCGGTCCCGTCGACCTGGAACTCCACCAGCTCGTCGCGGTTGACGCGCACGGCCCAGCTGGAGTTGATCTGGGCGATGGCACCGCCGTCGAGCTCGAAGATGCCGTACGCGGCGTCGTCGGCCGTCGCGTCGTAGGGCTTGTCGTTCTCGTCCCAGCGCTGCGGGATGTGGGTGGTGGCGATGGCCTGGACGGACTTCACGCGGCCGAAGAGCTCGTGCAGGACGTACTCCCAGTGCGGGAACATGTCGACGACGATGCCGCCGCCGTCCTCCGCACGGTAGTTCCAGGACGGGCGCTGGGCGGTCTGCCAGTCGCCCTCGAAGACCCAGTAGCCGAACTCGCCGCGGATGGAGAGGATCCGGCCGAAGAAGCCGCCGTCGATGAGGCGCTTGAGCTTGAGCAGGCCGGGGAGGAAGAGCTTGTCCTGGACGACGCCGTGCTTGATGCCGGCATCGGACGCGAGCCGGGCCAGCTCCAGGGCGCCGTCCAGCCCGGTGGCCGTCGGCTTCTCGGTGTAGATGTGCTTGCCGGCGGCGATCGCCTTCTGGAGCGCCTCCTCGCGGGCGGAGGTGACCTGGGCGTCGAAGTAGATGTCGACGGTCGGGTCGGCGAGGACCTCGTCCACGTCCGTCGCCCAGTGCTCCAGGCCGTGCTGCTCGGCGAGTGCCTTGAGCGCGTGCTCACGGCGTCCGACCAGGATCGGCTCCGGCCACAGCACGGTGCCGTCGCCGAGGTCGAGGCCGCCCTGCTCACGGATGGCCAGGATGGAGCGGACCAGGTGCTGGCGGTAGCCCATGCGCCCGGTCACGCCATTCATGGCGATACGCACCGTCTTGCGTGTCACGTCATTCCCTTCGTACGCGGGGTCCGCGCCGCGTACCGCCCCGTCTTGCACTGGTGAGCGTCTCAGCAAGCGCTTTCTATTCAATAAGAAGCTAGCCTCTCAGCAGTGGTCCGGACAAGACCGTGACCAGCCTGAGTTGTTCGAGGGGACGAACAGCGGGGGTCTCTGGCCGTAAGGTTCGCTCGACATACCCGTAAACGGCCCACGTGGAACCGTGGGCTGCGGCGGCCTGTCTAGCAGCACGTACGAGCTGGAACGACGAGATGCGCGACCGGAGGACGACGAGATGACGGTGACCCTGGCGGACGTGGCGGCCCGCGCCCAGGTCTCGCCCGCGACGGTGTCGCGCGTGCTGAACGGGAACTATCCCGTGGCCGCCTCCACCCGGGAACGGGTGCTGCGCGCGGTGGACGAGCTGGACTACGTACTGAACGGTCCCGCGAGCGCGCTGGCCGCCGCCACCTCCGACCTGGTCGGCATCCTGGTCAACGACATCGCCGACCCCTTCTTCGGGATCATGGCGAGCGCGATCCAGGCGGAGATCGGGGGTCCGGGGGGCCGGGCGGGCGGTGAGCGCCTCGCGGTGGTCTGCAACACGGGCGGCTCCCCGGAGCGCGAGCTGACCTACCTGACCCTGCTCCAGCGGCAGCGGGCCGCGGCGGTCATCCTGACCGGCGGCGCGGTGGAGAACGCCCCGCACGCGGCGGCGGTCGCGGCGAAGCTGCGGAAGCTGGCGGACGCCGGGACCCGGGTGGTGCTGTGCGGCCGGCCGCCGGCGCCGGATACGGGTGCGATCGCCCTGACCTTCGACAACCGCGGCGGCGGACGCGAACTCACCGAGCACCTCATCGGCCTCGGCCACCGGCGGCTCGGCTATATCGCGGGCCCCGAGGAGCGCACGACGACCCGCCACCGCCTGGAGGGCCACCGCGCCGCACTGGAGGCGCACGGCATCGAGGACGACGCGGGCCGGACGGTGTACGGCCGCTACGACCGGCGGTCCGGCTACGAGGCCACGCTCGAACTGCTGCGCCGCGACCCGTCGTTGACGGCCGTGGTCGCGGCGAACGACTCCGTCGCGCTGGGGGCGTGCGCCGCGCTGCGGGACTCCGGCCTGCGGATTCCGGAGGACGTGTCCGTGGCGGGCTTCGACGACCTGCCGTTCAGCATCGACGCGGTGCCTTCCCTGACGACGGTGCGGCTGCCGTTGTCGGAGGCGGGGGCGCGGGCCGGCCGGATCGCGATGGGGCGGGAGGAGCCGCCGCCCGGGGGGATCGCCACGATCCGGGGGGAGTTGATGGTGCGGGGGTCCAGTGGGGGGCCGCGGGTTTCCTGACGGAGGGGGCCCAAGCCGCTGTTGGTGTGGCGGCTCTTGGCGCATAGCCGTCGAGTCGGCGTACCCGCCGGGCACATGGGTATCGCAGGCGCATGCGGGCATGGGCGGAGCGCATGTGGACGGGACCGCGGTGGGAGGCGTTCCTGCTGGGCGTGCTGAGGCGAGCGGCCTCGGCGGGAGCCGAGCCGCAGCCGTGGTGGTTGCCCCGGCGTGTACTGACCGTGGTGTCGGTCTACGTCGATGTCGCCGCCGGAGTCGGGGCGGTCTGGGCCGAATGGCGACCGGGATCACCACGGATGACCCAGCACCTCGCGCTCTGTGAGCGGTACGGCGACCGATGGCGGTACGTCGGGGGCGGCTTCGGCTCCGGCGACGATCCCGTAGACGTCGATGTGCTCGACGTACGCGACGGCGCCGGCGTCCTCAGCCGCACCCGGGGCCCCGTCACCACGGCCCCCTGGATCAGCTGCGCCAAGATCCGCCTGGGCCGGGACGTGACCCACGTCGTCATCGGCACGCGCCGCATCGAGGCACCCGGACACCGCGCCCTCATCACGACCTGGACCTCCCCCTCCCGCCACACCTCCCCCGCGGCCCGCCCCCTCATCGTGGCCCTGGGCCACGACGGCACCGAACTGTCCCGCATCGGGCCCCTGGACAGCCTGGACAGCCACACCTGGGCGCGGTTGAGGGACGAGGAGCCATGAGCCGTGGCCGGCACCGGCCGTTTCAGTCCCGCGGCTTGCGCCAGGTGATGCTGTAGCGCCACAGGACGTGACGGCGGTAGCGGGAGCCGGGCAGCAGCTCGGCGGCCAGTGCTCGCATTTCCGGGTACGTCACGGGTGGCGGCCACACCACGGGGGACGGGTGTTGCCAGTGCCCTTTCGCCGCGCGGTGGACGGCGCCGACGGTGATCGCGGCGAGGACGTGCGGCAGATCCCTGGGCAGGGTGTTGCGGGCGAGGCCGACGACCACGAGGACGCCGCCGGGCCGGAGCAGGTCGCGCATGCGGGTCAGTCCGGTGGCGGCGTCCATGTGGTGCAGGGTGGCGACCGACGCGACGACGTCGAACGAGGCGGGCTCGAAGGGGTGGGTGAGGAAGTCGCCGAGGACGTGGTCGACGTCGTCCGCCCATGCGCGTCCCTGCTCGATGCTGGGGGCGTGGAGGTCGATCCCGGTCACCTGCGGCACGGTCCGGCGTAGTTCACGGGCGAGCGTGCCCTCACCGCAGCCGACGTCGAGGGCACGCTGGGCGCCGGCGGGGACCGCCTTCAGGATGCGCGGGTGGTGATGGATGTTGTGGTTCCATCGCCTGTCGTTCCGGTCCGTCATTCGGTAACTCCAGTCTGGTGCGGGTCAGTTGAGTGGAGCGGCGTGTCCAGATCGATGCCGTTCCGACACCGCCGTATGCATCGGAACGCCTTTCCCTCCCCCTCCCCCTGCTGTTACATCAGCCGCATGAGCGACGGGGGACGATCAAGCCGACCGGGACCCGTGACCCGGCGTATCGCCACCGGCTGTCTCGTGCTGCTGATGATCCCGGCCGCCGTGGTCGTCTACTTCTGGTACACCGTCTGGCACGCCGGCCATGTGAACGACGAGCGCCGGCGGGACGCCGTCGCCTCGATCCTGCGGCACGCCCGTGAGGTCGAGGGGGACACGCGGCGGGCGCTGGACCGGAGTGGTTCCGCCGCCGGCGTCGACGCCCTGACCGGTGTGATCTGGCGGCACAGCGAGGCACCGCTCATCGCCTACGACCCGGCCCACCGCACCTTCACCGCCACCGTGTCCGAAGCCGCCTTCTACGACCAGGAGGCGGTACTGCTGGGCGGCGGCCCCAGCCAGGTCACCCGCTGTCTCCACCTCACCTTCGCCCACGGCACCGGCTCGGCCTGGACCTCGGCCGTGGCCGTGCGGGACGAGGAAGGGTGCCGGGCGAGCAGGTCGATCGGCAGTTGGGCGAGCCTCGCGCAGGACCGGATCGGGAACATGTACGCCAGGGACCTGACGCTCGCGGGGGTGCGGCGGGCCCTCGATCCCACGGGCAGACTCGGCTATTACGACGTCAGGACCGCGACCCGGGAGGGACGGCACTCCACCATCACCGTCCTCATTCGCGACGCACGACTCACGGACACCGCCGCTCAGTGCTACCGGTTCGTCCGAAAGCTCGACTCCGGCTCCGTCACCGCCCTCCCCCTGACCGCCTGCCCCGCGGCCCACCGATGATTTCCGGGCCGCTCCCCGGTCTCCCCTGCCGTAGCGAACCCCGCCCCACGACCGACCACCCAGGAGTGAGTCCCATGCGCATCGCGATCACCGAGTTCATCAGCCTCGACGGCGTCGTCCAGGCCCCCGGCGGTCCCCAGGAGGACACCGACGGCGGGTTCGCGCACGGTGGCTGGTCGCATCCGTACTTCGACGCGGAGGTCCTCGGCGGGGCCTTCGACGCGGGGCTGCGGAAGGCCGAGGCGCTGCTGTTCGGCCGGCGCACCTGGCAGACCATGGCGGGGGCGTGGCCGGAGCGGGCCGGGGACCCCTTTGCCGACCGGATGAACTCGATCAAGAAGTACGTGGTCTCCGGCACCCTCACCGAAGCCGACCTGACCTGGAACAACACCAGCCTCATCCCCGGTGCCGACGCCGTCGCGCGGGTACGGGAGCTGCGTGCGGCCGAGGGCGGGGATCTGGCGATGATGGGCAGCCCCAGCCTCGTACGGACGCTGATCCAGGAGGGTCTGGTCGACGAGTTGCAGCTCATCGTGATGCCGGTGCTGCTCGGCGGCGGAAAGTCGATCTTCCCGGCGGACGGCGGCAAGCGCCCGCTGGAGCTCGTCTCCACCACCACCGCCAAGACCGGGGCGCTGGTGTGCGTGTACCGGCCGGCGGGCGCCGAGGGGTAGCCGCGAGGGCGTGGGCGTTCTAGGCTCGGACCCACGGTATCTCTGACTGAGTCAAGTATCCGAGGTTCACGATCATGACCGTCCATGACATCCGCGCCTTCAACCGCTTCTACACGAACGTCATCGGCGCCCTCGACTACAGCCGCCACCTCTACGCCCCGTACACCCTCACCGAGTCCCGCGTCCTGTACGAGCTCGCGCACTCCCCGCGTACCGACGCGGCCGATCTGCGCACCGAGCTCTCGCTGGACGCGGGATATCTGAGCCGGATCCTGAACAAGTTCGAGCAGGACGGGCTCATCGAGCGCACCGCCTCGAAGCAGGACCCGAGGCGCCGGCGGGTCACGCTCACCGCGCGCGGCCGGGAGACCGGCAAGCTGCTGGAGGAGCGGGCGAACGAATCGGTGGGCTCGCTGCTGTCGACGGTGCCGGCCGCCGAGCGGCCACGTCTCGCCGAGGCGATGACCGCCGTACGTACGATCCTGTCCGACGGCCGTCCTCCCCGCCGCGAGGACGTCCTGCTGCGCGAGCCCGGCCCCGGTGACCTCGGCTGGATCGTGCAGCGCAACGCGGCCCTCTACGCCGCCGAGTACGGCTGGAACGCCGACTACGAGGGGCTGGTGGCGAGGATCGTCGCCGACTTCGCCGAGGACCACGACCCGCATCTGGAGCGGGTGTGGATCGCCGAGCTGGACGGCCGTCCGGTGGGCTGTGTGATGTGCGTACGGGACGAGACGGCGCCCGCCACGGCACGGCTGCGGCTGCTGCTGGTCGAGCCCGACGCCCGCGGCCTCGGCATCGGCGACCGGCTGGTCACGGCCGTCGTCGACTTCGCGCGCGGTGTCGGCTACCGCGACCTCGTGCTGTGGACCAACGACGTGCTGTCCGCCGCCCGCCGCATCTACCAGCGCCATGGCTTCGTGCTCGCCGCCGAGAAGCCGCACCGCTCCTTCGGCAAGGACCTGACCGGCCAGGACTGGCGCCTGGCCCTGCACGACGCGCCCGAGTGACGCCCCGGACCCCTGCGCCCGGATGGGCGTCTTCTCGTTTCCCTGGCAAGGTGGATGCATGAAACTGGCGTTCTCCACCCTCGGCGTCCCCGGTCTCCCCCTCCCCGATGTGCTGCGCCTCGCTACCGCGCACGGGTATCACGGTGTCGAACTGCGCACCCATCCCGAGGAGCCGGTGCACCTGGGCCTCGGACCGGGTGAACGGGACGATGTGGCGGCCGAGTTCAAGGCGGCCGGTGTCGAGCTGGTGGGGCTCGCCGGGTACGCCAAGGTCGCCGCGCCGGGTGACGACGGGCCCGTGATCGAGGAGGTCCGCAGGCTCGTCGATCTCGCCCATGACCTCGGCGCCCCCTTCGTCCGCGTCTTCCCCGGCGCCGACCACGAGCAGACCCGGCAGCGCGCCGACGCGATCGCGGCGCGGCGTCTCGGTACGGCCGCGGAGTACGCCGCCGACATGGGCGTACGGATCCTGCTGGAGACCCATGACTCGCACCGCGCCGCGGCCGACGCGATCCGTGTCCTCGGCCTGGTCGGCCACCGTCACGTGGGCTCGCTGTGGGACGTCATGCACACCTGGCTGGCCGGGGAGCAGCCCTCGGAGAGCTACGCCGCGCTCTCCCCGTATCTCGGCTACGTCCAGGTCAAGGACATCGCCTCCGCCGACGACACGACCCCGCTGCCGCTGGGCGCCGGGGTGCTTCCGCTCGCCGAGTGCGTGGAGGTCCTGTCCCGGCACGGCTGGGACGGCTGGCTGTGCTGGGAGTACGAGAAGCGGTGGTACGAGGAGGCCGCGCCCCTTGAGGGGCTCCTCGGCGCGGGGCACGACCATCTGTCGCGGCTGCTGAACGAATCGGCGTAGCCGCCGGGTAATTCGCTCGCCGTGTGCGCGGGGTGCCGTATAGCCTCGCCCCTCGTGCCCGAACCCGCCCCGCGCCTCGCCCGTACGTTGATAGACGTACGGCCGCTGCGCGTCTCCCCCGTCTTCCGGCGGCTGCTGATCGGGCGGACGGTCTCCGTGCTCGGCGGCTTCATGACGATGGTGACCGTCATGTACCAGGTCTGGGACCTGACGCACAGCGCGGTCTGGAGCGGCGCGGTCGGTCTGGCGCAGGCGGTGCCGATGGTGGGCGTGGGCCTGTTCGCCGGGGCATGGGTGGACCGCGGCGACCGGCGGCGGATCTTCCTCGTCGCCACCGTCGGGCAGGCGGTCTGCGCACTGCTGCTCGCGGTGCAGGGCTTCACCGGGGGCGTGCCGGTGGCCGGGATCCTCGCGCTCGTCGCCGCCGGATCGTGCTTCGGCGCGGTCGGCGGCCCGGCGGCGGGAGTGTTCGTACCGCGGCTGCTGCCCAAGGAGCAGGTGGCGGCCGGGCTGGCCCTCAACCACGCCTCCGCCCAGGTGATGATGCTGCTCGGCCCGGCGCTGGGCGGGCTGTTCCTCGGCTGGTTCGGCATCGGCGTCTGCTATCTGCTGGACGCGCTGAGCTTCGGCCTCGCCTTCTACGGCGCCTTCGGGCTGCCCGCGCTGCCGCCCGAGGGCGAGCCGTCACGGGCCGGGCTGCACGGCGTCCTGGACGGCCTGCGCTTCCTGGCCGGTCACCGGGTAGTGCGCGGCGCCCTCATCACCGACCTCGCGGCCACGGTCCTCGCCATGCCGGTCAGCCTGTTCCCCCTGGTCAACGCCGAGCGCTTCGACGGCAGCCCGCGCACCCTCGGTCTGTTCCTGTCGGCGGTCGCGGTGGGCGGCGTCACCGCGACGGCCCTGTCGGGTTCGGTGACCCGGCTGGGCCGCCCCGGGCTCGTGATGCTGGTCGGGGCGGGGACCTGGGGTGCGGCACTGACGCTGTTCGGCCTGACGACCGACCCGTGGACGGGGCTCGGGCTGCTGGTGGTGGCCGGTGCCGCCGACGCCCTCTCGGTCATCTCCCGCAGCACGATCGTCCAGACCCGCACCCCCGACGCCCTGCTCGGCCGGGTGACGGCCGCCGAACAGATCGTCGGCCAGGCGGGCCCTCACCTCGGCAACCTCCGGGGCGGCCTGGTCGCCGGCTGGTCCTCCGGCGCGACGGCCCTGATCACGGGCGGGCTGCTGTGCGTACTGGCGGTGACGTACGTCGGCACGACGACGCCGGAACTCAGGGGCGGGAAGGCGTCACCGGAGGACGGATGAGCGGCGCCTCCCCGGGCCCTACTCGGACCGAGCCACAAGCCGCCCGGCCGGGTCCAGGCACCACTCCAGTACCGCGGGCCAGGGCCCGTACCCGGCGTCCAGATCCAGGTGGGCGGCGCCCGGGAGGATGTCGGTCGGCAGGGCGAGCGGGGTGCCGTAGACGGTGTCGGCGCCTTGCGGGCAGTACGGGTCGTCGTCCCCGGCGACCAGCCGGGTCGGGCCCGGAAGCGTGAACTCCAGGTGCGGCACCGCGAATCCGGCGACCTCCGGATATCCCGCGAGGACCGTCCCCGACGGAGGCGCGACCAGCAGCACCCGGTCCACCGCGCCGAGCCCCGGCATCCCCAGCGCGGCGGCGTGCAGCCACAGCACGGCGGACAGGCTGTGCGCGACGACGACCCGCTCCGCCCCGGCGTCGAGCCCGTCCAGATGCCGACCCAACTCCGCCAGCCAGACGTCCAGTTCGGGTACGTCGGGATCCGGCAGCTGCGGATAGACGACCTGGTGTCCGAGTTCGGTGAGCCGGTCGGCGAGCCAGTGCTGCCAGTGGTCCTCGGGGCGGTGGTTCTGCCAGCCATGGAGGATGAGGTAGGCGGTCATGGCATGAGCCTCCCCCGCAGCGCCCCGAACGCCTCGTGAAAGCCCGGGAAGGTCTTCCGCACACACCCGGGATCGTCGAACGACACACCCGGCACCCGAAGCCCGGTCACCGCGAAGGACATCACGATGCGGTGGTCGCCGTAAGACTTGATCTCCGCACCCGAGAAACCCGGTCGGCTCGCCCGACCCGACAGACCCGGCCGGATCTCGATCCAGTCCGGCCCGGTCGCCACCTCCGCCCCCAGCCGCCGCAGGTTCTCCGCGCAGGCCTCCAGCCGGTCGCACTCCTTGACCCGGGTGTTCGCGACGTCCTCGATCCGCACCGGCCCGGAGGCGAACGGGGCGATCGCGGCGAGGGTCGGCATGGTGTCGGAGATGTCGCGCATATTGACGGTGACGCCGCGCAGTTGACCGGCCCCCCGGACCGTCGTCGCGTCGGCCCCCACCGTCACCTCCGCGCCCATCCGCCGCAGTACGTCCACGAACCCCAGGTCGCCCTGGAGCGCCCCCTCTCCCAGCCCCGGAACGGTCACCTCGCCGCCCGTGACGGCCGCCGCGGCGAAGAAGTAGCTCGCGGTGGAGGCGTCGGGCTCGATGGCGTAGGTCGTGGCGCGGTAGCCCCCGGGCGGGACCACGAAGACATCCCCCTCCCGGCCCACCTCCACCCCGAACGCCCGCATCATCGCGATCGTGATCTCGACGTACGGCGCCGAGACCAGTTCGGTGACGGTGATCCGCAGGCCCTCACGGGTGAGCGGGCCGAGCAGCAGCAGGGCCGTCAGATACTGCGACGACTGCCCGGCGTCGAGCGTCACCTCGCCGCCCCGGACCCCGGCCGCCGCCACCGTCAGCGGATGGTGCCCCTCCTTCTCCTCGTGCCGCAGATCCACGCCCAGGTCACGCAGCGCCGAACTAAGGGGCCCCAGTGGTCGCCGGCGCATCTGCGGCGAGGCGTCGAAGCGATAGGTACCGTGGCCGGCCGCGGCCAGCGTCGGCAGGAACCGGGCCGTCGTCGCACCGTCACGGCAGTAGACATCGGCCGCCGCGACCGCCGGCCCCTGCGGCCGACCGTCGACCTGCCAGGCGTCCGGGGCCCGACCGATCCGATACCCAAGCCGACCGAGCCCCTCGGCAAACCCCTCGGTGTCATCCGAACGCAGCGGCCGCCGCAACGTGGTGACACCGTCGGCCGCGGCCGCCAGGAAGAGCGCACGGGCAGTGATGGACTTGGAACCGGGAATGTCGACTTCGGGCATGCCCGCATGATCCCGCGCCCACTTGCGCCCGCGCCCGGATGTCCACGGGATGGACCCGCGGCCCTGACGCATGCCTACTACCTCGACGCCCCACCAGCCCCCTCCCCACCAACTTCACAGATTCCGGCCACCCCGGGAACCCACCCCCACCCCCGCTCGTCCAACCCGCAAGCTGCCGGAGAGTCACCGTGGTGCGGTGTCGGCCCTCGCTGCTGGCTGCGATTGCTGACCACCCTCTCCGCCGTGCCGCGGCCGGCAGCACGCCGTCATCGGCGCGCCCCCCTCCAACTGCGCCGATGGCGGCCCCTCTCCGCCTCTCGGCCGTCTTCCGGTTACGGCCGATTCCCTTGACTGGCGGAAACTTCCCGGTTATTGGTGCGTCTTGGAAGTTTCCTTCACCATGGAAGGAGCGCGCAGGTGCGCAACTCCAGTACGGGAAGCACGGGACACACCGCACCACCTTCAAGACGTACCGTCCTCGCCGCCACCGCAGGCGTCACCGCGGTCCTGGCGGCCAGCGGCACGGCCCACGCCGCCACCCCCGACGACCGCAAACTCCGCGCTCTCATCGCCCGGATGACCCTGCCGGAGAAGGTCGGCCAGCTCTTCGTGATGCGGGTCTACGGCCACTCCGCGACCGCCCCCGACCAGGCCGACATCGACGCCAACCTCAAGGAGATCGGCGTCCGCACGGCCGCCGAGCTGGTCGCCAAGTACCGTGTCGGCGGCATCATCTACTTCACCTGGGCGCACAACACCCGCGACCCGCACCAGATCGCCGACCTCTCGAACGGCATCCAGCGGGCCTCCCTCAGCCAGACCCGCGGTCTGCCCGTGCTGATCTCCACCGACCAGGAACACGGCATCGTCTGCCGTGTCGGTGAGCCCGCCACCCTGTTCCCGGGCGCCATGGCCATCGGCGCCGGTGGCTCGCGCGACGACGCCCGGACAGTCGGCCGGATCGCCGGTCAGGAGCTGCGGGCGCTCGGTATCCGGCAGAACTACTCCCCCGTCGCCGACGTCAACGTCAACCCGGCCAACCCCGTCATCGGCGTCCGCTCCTTCGGCTCCGACCCCGGTGCAGTCTCCGGCATGGTCGCCGCCGAGGTGGCCGGATATCAGCGGGGCCGGCAGACCGCAGCCACCGCCAAGCACTTCCCGGGGCACGGCGACACCGCCGTCGACAGCCACTACGGCTTCCCGATCATCACCCACACCCAGGAGCAGTGGGACCAGCTCGACGCCCCGCCCTTCAGGGCCGCGATCCGCGCCGGCATCGACTCGATCATGACCGCGCACATCATGGTCCCGGCCCTCGACGACTCCGGCGACCCGGCCACCCTCTCCCACCCCATCCTCACCGGCATCCTGCGTGAGCGACTGGGCTACGACGGGCTCGTGGTGACCGACTCGCTCGGCATGGAGGGCGTCCGTACGAAATACGGCGACGACCGCGTCCCCGTCCTCGCCCTCAAGGCCGGCGTGGACCAGCTCCTCAACCCGCCGAACCTCGACATCGCCTGGAACGCGGTCCTGAAGGCCGTCCAGGACGGGGAGCTCACCGAGGCGCGGCTCGACGAATCGATCCTCCGCGTGCTGCGGCTGAAGGCGAAGCTACGGCTGTTCAAGGAGCCGTACGTCAGTCAGGGCGGCGTCGACCGGAACGTCGGCACCCGGTCGCACCTGGCGACCGCAGACCGTATCGCCGAGCGCACCACGACCCTGCTGGTCAACGAGGGGCACCTGCTCCCGCTGTCCCGCCGTACCCACCCCCGGGTGCTGGTCGTGGGCGCCGACCCGGCCTCCCCGTCCGGTACGACGGGACCGCCGACCGGCGTGCTCGCCACCGCCCTCACCGAACTGGGCTTCACGGCGACCGCCCTGTCGACCGGTACCGCGCCCTCCGCCGCGACCATCGAGCGGGCCGTCGCGGCGGCGGGGGAGGCGGACGCCGTGGTGGTGGGGACGTACAACGTCACCGCGGGCAGTGCGCAGAAGGCGCTGGTCGAGCGGTTGCTGGCAACGGGCCGGCCGGTGGTGGCGGTGGCGATCCGCAACCCGTACGACGTGGCCCAGCTGCCCGGCGTACCGGCCTGTCTGGCGGCGTACTCCTGGACCGACGTCGAACTGCGGGCGGCGGCCCGGGTGATCGCCGGACGGGTGGCGCCGCGCGGGAGGCTGCCGGTGCCGGTGCAGCGGGCGGACGATCCGACCCGGGTGCTGTATCCGATCGGTCATGGCCTGTCGTACGGGAGGAACCAGCCCAACCAGCCCCAAACACCCTCGCGGACGTAGCGCCCGTACGCCACACAACGGGCACACTCACCCCCAACCGACGCAAAGGACCCCACACGTCTGGCGTGCGCCCGCCGCCACGGGCCACGCTGGACGGGGGTACCCGGGGGGAGTGCGATGCGTGGGAGAAGTGCGGTGGGGGTGGCCTGTGCGTGGGTGGCGCTGCTCGTCGCCCTGGTGACGGGGTGTCAGGGGGCGTCGGGGGCCGAGGAGCGGGACGGGCGGCCGGCCGAGACCTCCAGCGCGAGCGGGCGGCACGTCGGCGGACCTACGCGGCCCGCCGGATACGGGACCGTCTTCCTCGGTGTCGACGAGTGCAGTTCCTTCGGTACGACGAGCTTCACCGAGGTGTCCTGCACCAGCGAGCGCGCGGCGGCGCGGGTCGTGGCACGGCACGACGGGACGGTGGGCGACGGACCGGCATGTCCCGGGACGACGGACTTCGTCCTGCACATCACCGAGCAGAGCCGCACCTCCGACGAGGACGGCGACGGCGCGATCCCGCAGGGCTACGCCTGTATGCGCAACCTCGCCGCACCGCACCCCGGCGACCCCGGCGGCGGTGGCGGGCCCCGCACGATCGTCGGTGACTGTGTCTACAACTCCGGCGGCGGTCAGGTCCGCGAGACCCGGTGCGACGGCAAGGGCGAGCAGCGGCCGCAGTACAAGGTGACGAAGGCCGTCGACAAGCGGGCGAAGTGCCCCTTGTCGACGGCCCTGTACGTCCAGCTGGGCGGCGAGAAGGCGGTGGGCTGCGCGCGGCCCGTGTGACGCGTCAGGTCACGGTCGCAGGGTGGGCTCCCGTTCCGGGTCCCGTACGTCCAGCTTCGCGTCGAACTTCGCCAGCGGCTTCGGCTCGGCCGTGGTCGACGCGACGCCCGCCCAGTTCAGGATGCGGGCCGTGGCCAGCTCGCGTTCCTTCGCCACGAGACCGGAGACGAGGGCGCCGTGGTTGGCTCCGGGTGCCGCGAAGACGTAGGAGTCACGCGCGCCCTTGTCGACGCGGAAGCGTTCCGCGCCCCAGGGGTCGTTCTGGCCGTAGACGAAGACCATGTGCCGGGCGTGGTGGCGGATCCAGTTGTCGACGTCCCGCATGGCCCACGGCTGGAACCTCATCGGGATCTCTCGCGGCACGAAGTCGCGGGGCGGGAGGTAGCCGTAGCGGATGAGCCCGCGCTCGATGTGCGGGAACCCGATGGTCGGTGAGCCCAGCTGGGTGCCGGCCTGGTAGTAGTACGGCGTGTACGGCTCCAGGCCCTGGTCGGTGTAGAAGTCGAAGCCGCCGCCCGAGTCGACGGCGGCCCAGATCGCCTCGTCGGTGGCGTGGGCCGCGTCCGCCGGGATCGTGTCGCAGTCCTTGAGCAGGCTGTACTGCCAGAAGCCCCAGACCCAGTCCAGGACGACCGTCTCGTACGCCTTGTCCAGGCTGCCGATCGTGGCGAAGGTGTAGCCGCGCTCGGCCGCGAGCGCCGCGAACCGCTTCTTCAGCGGCTCCCGCCGGACCAGTGCCTCCCGCTGCACCGCGTTCAGCCGGTCCCGGCACTCCTTGGTGCCGACCTTGGCGAAGAAGCGGTCGTATGCCGAGTCCTCGTGCTCGACGACGTCGTTGGGGGCGACGTAGGCGACGACGCCGTCCATGTCACGGGGGTGGAAGCGCTCGTAGTAGGTGGCGGTCATGCCGCCCTTGGAGACTCCGGTGGAGAGCCATTTGCGGTCGTAGATCGGCTTCAGCGCCTTGAAGATGCGGTGCTGGTCGGTGGCCGCCTGCCAGATGTCCAGTTTGGTCCAGTCGGCCGGTTCGGGCCGGGACGGGGTGAAGTAGCGGTACTCCATGGAGATCTGGTTGCCGTCGACGATCTGCGTCGGCTCGCGGCGGCTGGGGTTCGTGGAGACCTCGTAGCCGCTGGTGTAGAAGACGGTCGGGCGGGAGACGTCCCGGTGCAGCACGGTCAGGCGCTGCTGGAAGGTGCCCGCGGCCGGGTTCCGGTGATCGACCGGCTGGGTGTAGGAGAGGACGAAGAAGCGGTAGCCGGGGTACGGCTTCTCCTCGATGAGGCTCATGCCCGGTATGGACAGCAGCCGTTCCTCGATGTCCGGCTCGGCGGCGGTGGCCGCCGGTGCCGTGGCCGTGGCGAGCGCGCCGGTGAGCAGCGCGAGCGCCACCAGCCATCTGAGGGTCTTGCGGACCATGCACCCTCCCTGGGGGAAGCGGATGTCCGCCGCAAGCTAGCGGCCAACTCCGCCCCGCACCAGGGGAGATGGAATATCCGGTGCCCGCCCGTCAGGTCAGCACAGGATCCAGCCCTTGCTCACCGAACCGCGTCCCACCCGGGCCTTCACCCACACACAGCGCTGGCCGGCGTGGATGGTGACCGGCCCCGCGCGGCGGTTGCGTTCGCCCTCGTCGGTCACCGGCCGGGCCCGGTACGCCTGGACACTGGCCTTCATCCACTGGTCGCGGCCGGGCTTCTTGGGCAGGGTGATGACACAGACGTGGCCGCCGCGCTTGTAGACGTACAGGGTGCCGGTCGAGAACGGGTACGTCTTGACCTTGCGCCCCTCGCAGCGCGTCGGCGCGGCGGCGTGCGCCTGCGCCGGGACCGCCACCGCGAGCACTCCGGACGCGGTCAGCAACGCCAGGCCGACCGCCAGTCGTCGGCGTATCGCACCACTGTCCACTGTGTTGTCCTCCCCGTACACCGGCAATGAGCGTACTGGTGTACGGACGCAGGACGTATGCCGGATGGTTGCACGGCCGCCCGGGGCTCAGGCGACGGCGGCCTCGCTCTCGGCCTCCCCGATGAAGGTCCGCCACAGCTCGGCGTACCGCCCGCCGCGCGCCAGCAGCTCCTCGTGCGTACCGTCCTCGGCGACCCGCCCGTGCTCCATGACGACCACCCGGTCGGCACGGGCCGCGGTCGTCAGCCGGTGGGCGACCACGAGCGTGGTACGGCGGCCGGCGAGGCGGTCCGTCGCCTGGTTGACCTGCGCCTCCGTGGCCAGGTCGAGGGCGGCCGTGGCCTCGTCGAGGAGCAGGACATCGGGGTCGACCAGCTCGGCGCGGGCCAGGGCGATCAGCTGGCGCTGGCCCGCGGAGAGGTTGCGGCCGCGCTCGGCGACCTCGTGGAGGTAGCCGCCGTCGAGGGTCGCGATCATCTCGTGGGCGCCGACCGCCCGGGCCGCGGCCTCGACCTCGGCGTCCGTCGCCTCGGGCCGGCCGTAGGCGATGGCGTCGCGGACGGTGCCCTGGAAGAGGTACGCCTCCTGCGGCACGACGCCGAGACGGTGCCGGTACGAGGTGATGTCCAGGGAGCGCAGATCCGTGCCGTCAACCGTCACCCGGCCGCCGGTCGGGTCGTAGAAGCGGGCCACGAGCTTGACGAGGGTCGACTTGCCCGCGCCGGTCTCGCCGACGAAGGCGACCGTCTGACCGGCGGGTATCCGCAGTTCGATCCCGCTGAGCGCCTCCTCGTCGTCCCCGTACATGAAGTGCACGTCCTCGAAGGCGACCTCGCCCCGCAGCGACAGCACCTCCAGCGGCTCCTCGGCCGCCTTCGTCGACGTCGGCTCCTGGAGGAGTTCCTGGATGCGGCCGAGGGAGACCGTGGCCTGCTGGTAGCCGTCGAAGACCTGGGACAACTGCTGGACCGGCGCGAAGAACAGGTCGATGTAGAGCAGGTACGCCACCAGCGCGCCCGTCGTCAGCGTCGCCTCGTCGATCCGGCCGCCGCCCACGATGAGCACCGCCGCCACGGCCCCGGACGACAGGAACTGCACGAAGGGGAAGTAGATCGAGATCAGCCACTGGCCGCGGATACGGGCCTGGCGGTAGCTGTCGCTGCGCTCCGCGAACCGCGCGCCGCCGTCCCGCTCGCGCCGGAAGGCCTGCACGATCCGCAGCCCGGACACCGACTCCTGGAGGTCGGCGTTGACCACCGACACCCGCTCACGGGCGAGTTCGTACGCCTTCACGCTGGCGCGCCGGAAGTAGACCGTGGCGATGATCAGCGGCGGCAGTGTCGCGAAGACGACGAGCGCGAGCTGGAGGTCGAGCACCAGCAGGGCGACCATGATGCCGAAGAAGGTGACGACGGAGACGAAGGCGGTGACCAGGCCGGTCTGCAGGAAGGTGGAGAGGGCGTCGACGTCGGTCGTCATCCTCGTCATGATCCGGCCGGTCAGCTCACGCTCGTAGTAGTCGAGTCCCAGGCGCTGGAGCTGGGCGAAGATCTTCAGACGGAGGGAGTAGAGGACGCGCTCGCCCGTCCGCCCCGTCATCCGGGTCTCGCCGATCTGCGCCGCCCACTGGACGGTCACCGCGAGCAGCCCGAGCAGGGCCGCCGCCCAGACCGCGCCGAGGGCGGCCTGGGTGACGCCGGAGTCGATGCCGTGCCGGATCAGCACCGGCAGCAGCAGTCCCATACCGGCGTCGACGGCGACCAGGCCGAGGCTGATGAGGAGTGGCCGCCCGAAGCCCCGTAGCAGCCGCTTCAGGCCGTACGCCTCCTCCGGCCGTACCGCACCCGCCTCGTCGATGTCGGGGGTGTCGGCGGCCGGGGGCAGCGCGTCGACCTGGGCGAGGAGTTCGGGGGTGGCCGGGGACTCGGTCAGGGCCAGGTCCTTGGGCTCGCGGTCGCCGGTCCACAACCGGGGGGTCACGCCGCGCTCGGCGTCGAACTCGGCCTCCAGCTCGTCGCGTACGGAGGTGTCCTCCCGGGGGCAGGCCGGCTGGGTGTGGCCGGGTGAGACGCCGCCGAGTTCGTCGGGGTCGGTGAGGAGGCGCCGGTAGAGGGCGGACCGCCGCTGGAGTTCGTCGTGGGTGCCGATGTCGGCGAGACGGCCGGCGTCGAGGACGGCGATGCGGTCGGCGAGGTTCAGGGTGGAGCGGCGGTGCGCGATCAACAAGGTGGTGCGCGCGTCAGCGCTCGATGAGGGGTGGTGGTCGGGCGACGGGAGGGCGGTCCGGCCCTCCATGACCTGCTTCAGCGCCTCGTGGATCTCGTGCTCGACGCGGGCGTCCACCGCCGAGGTCGCGTCGTCCAGGACGAGCAGCCTGGGATCGGTGAGGATCGCGCGGGCGAGGGCGACGCGCTGGCGCTGGCCGCCGGAGAGGGTGAGGCCGTGCTCGCCGACCTTGGTGTCGTAGCCGTCGGGCAGCTCGGCGATGAAGCGGTCGGCCTGGGCGGCGCGCGCGGCCGTGCGGATCTCGTCCTCGGTGGCGTCGGGGCGGCCGTAGGCGATGTTGTTGCGCACGGTGTCCGAGAAGAGGAAGGAGTCCTCCGGCACCAGTCCGATGGCGGCCCGCAGCGAGTCGGAGGTCAGCTCGCGGACGTCGTGGCCGCCGACAAGGACGGCGCCGTGCGTGACGTCGTAGAAGCGCGGCAGGAGGAGGGAGACGGTGGACTTGCCGGAGCCGGAGGAGCCGACGACGGCGAGGGTCTCACCGGGGCGTATCTCGAAGCTGAGCCCGTCGAGGACGGGACGGCCGTCCTCGTAGCCGAACGACACGTCGTCGAACTCGACGGTGGCGGGCGCGTCGGCGGGAAGTTCCTTCGTGCCGTCCTTCATCGACGGCTCGGTGTCGATCAGCTCCAGGACGCGCTCGGTGCCGGCGCGGGCCTGCTGCGCGACGGTGAGGACCATGGCGAGCATCCGGACCGGCCCGACGAGCTGGGCGAGATAGGTGGAGAAGGCGACGAAGGTGCCGAGCGTGATGTGCCCGCGCACGGCCAGCCAGCCACCGAGCGCGAGCATCGCGACCTGCCCGAGGGCGGGGACGGCTTGCAGGGCCGGGGTGTACTTGCTGTTGAACCGGATGGTGCGCAGCCGTCCGGCGAACAGCCTGCGGCTGACCTCCCGCAGCTTCCCGGTCTCCTGCTCCTCCTGCCCGAACCCCTTCACCACGCGTACACCGCTGACAGCCCCGTCGACCACGCCCGCGACGGCGGCGGCCTGGGCCTGGGCGTACCAGGTGGAGGGGTGCAGCTTGGTGCGGCTGCGCTTGCCGATCCACCACAGGGCGGGGCCGACGGCGAGCGCGACGAGGGTCAGGGGCAGCGACAGCCACGCCATGACGACCAGGGAGATCAGGAAGAGCGCGAAATTCCCGATGGTCATCGGGAGCATGAAGAGCAGGCCCTGGATCAGCTGGAGGTCGCTGGTGGCGCGCCCGACGACCTGCCCGGTGGACAGCTCGTCCTGTCGTCGCCCGTCGAGCCGGGTGATCGTGCCGAACATCTCGGTCCGCAGGTCGTGCTGGACGTCGAGGGCGAGACGGCCGCCGTAGTAGCGGCGGATGTAGGTGAAGACGTAGACGGCGAGGGCGGCGGCTATGAGCAGCCCGGCCCAGACGGCCATCCCACGACTGTGATCGCCGATGACGTCATCGATGATCACCTTGGTGATCAGCGGGACGAGCGCCATCACGGCCATGCCGGCGAGTGACGAGCCCAGGGCGAGGATCACGTCCTTGGGGTAGCGCCAGGCGTAGCCCCACAGCCGTTGTGCCCATCCCCGTTGCGCTGCCACGCGGGTGCCCTCCGTTCGTCCTGATCTGCCGGAAGGCACCAACGCGGGCGGATGCGGATTTCATCCCTCCGCAACAAACGGTGACCGATCGATACCGGTCAGATACGGACGCGCAGGTAGTAGAAGCGGGTCGTCTGTACGGCGTTCTGGTTGTCGTCGCTGACGAGTACCACCCTCAGGCGATTGTGCGCACGCCCCGTGATCGCCATGCCCTCGATGTTGTCGAGGAGGGGATTGGGCTGGGGCTGCTTGGCGGTGGCGCCGAGGGAGGGGCAGCTGACGATGTCGGTGAGGAGGGTCTTGTTGATGATCGTTATGTTGTCCTGCCCCGTGAGCTTGTCGACGTGGCTGGTGTCGGTCGCGCGGCGCGGATCGGCGACGTAGAGCCGGACGGTGTTCCCGACTCCGGCGGTGAAGCCGCGCTCCAGGACGAGGAGCCGGCCGTCCGGGGTGGCCTGGACCTCGGGGACGCCGAGGCCGGTGTCGACGCGGTAGGCGTACTGGGGGCCGAGCGTGAAGCGGCCGTGGGGGGTGCGGTTCCAGGTCTGGAACCGGACGATGTCGCCGCTGTCTCCTGCCAGGGCGTACTCCATGGAGGCGAGGAGGGTGCGGCCGCCGGGAAGGAGGGTGAGCCCTTCGAAGGTGCCGTTGGAGACGGCACGGCCGGCGGGGGCGACTTTCAGGTCGTCCGGGACGGGGAGGCGGTCGAGGATCCTGCCGTCACGGGAGTAGCGGCGGATGGAGGGCTCGGTCTCGGAGGAGATCAGCCGGGTGCGGTCCCGGTCGATGACCAGGCCCTCGGAGTCGAGGGCGGCGCCGCTCTCGTCGGCGAGGGGGACGACGGCCTCGGGGGTGAGGGTGTTGGCGCTTTCGAGTTTGAGCAGGGCGGATCGGTCGGAGAGGGCGGCGAGGGAACCGTCCCGGCCGTCCACGGCGAGCGCGGAGAAGTTGCCGACGAAGGTGCCCTGGTAGGTCGTCTTGTCGAGCGCGTCGGAGAAGCGGTCGAGGGAGACGGAAGGGGAACAGGCGTGCCGGTTCCCGGAGTTGGCGTGGGCGCTCGCCGGGCCCGCGGCGGTCAGACAGGTGGCCGCCGCCAGGGCCGCGGTGGCGGTCGCGAGTACGGTTCTCAGGCGCATGGGGGTCACCGTAGGGCGGGTCGGTGACGCCGGGGAGACCGGCTCATGAAGCGTCTTGAAGCGTCTTGAAGCGTCAGCTCGCGGCGAGGTCCCGGTGGATGACCTTGGCGATGCGCTGGATGCTGTTGACGCCGTACTTCATGTCCCGGTTCCCGTGGGTGAGCACGGTGACGGTGTAGTCGTGACCGCGCCCCTTGAAGACACCGACGCTGTGCACCCGCCAGCCGTGGGCGTCCCGCCGCAGCCAGCCGTTCTTGACGGCCACGGAGACACCGGACGGGACGCCGTACGGTGTGCCCCACCGCTGCGAGGGCACGACCTGGCGCATCAGCCTCAGGATGTAGCCGCGGGAGTTGTCGCTGAGCACGGCGTTCCTGGTGGTGAGGAGCCTCAGCAGCTTCTGCTCGTCGGTGACGATGATCCGGGTGAGACCCCAGTAGCCGTTGGCACCCGGCCAGGTCCGGGTCATGCCCGCGGCTTTGAGGAAGCCCTTGACCGTCCTCATGCCGAGCTGCTTCCAGAGGGTGCGGGTCGCGGCGTTCTCCGACTTCACGATCATGACCTTGCTGAGGGCCGCCTCCCGGCGCGTCAGGAACCGGTCGTGCCGCTTGGCGTCCCACAGCAGCGCGGCCAGCACGGTGACCTTGATGATGCTGGCCGAGTCATAGCCCGCGAGGGGCCTGAGCGTGCAGGTGGTGTCCGTGGCACGGTCGTGGAGGCCGACGGCGACGGTGCTGTCGCGGTGGGCGAGGGCGGCGGTGATGTCCTTCCTCAGCCGCTCGGCGAGGTCGTCGTCGTCGGAGCTGCATCGGACGGTGGGTGCCGCCATCGCGTCGGCGGGCGCGGCGGCCGCGATGCACGGCATGAGCACGCCCGCACCCACACCCACCGCGACGATCGCTCTCACATGTCTGGAAATGCCTCTTGCCCTGTCGCTCGGTGTCCCGTGGTTCATGCCTTGATGACTCGTGAGGCGAAAGGAAAGGTTGTACGCGTATGGCAGGTTATGGGGGTGATGTCGGATGTCGAGGTGTTGACGCCCGGTCTTTCGCCCGTAAGGACTCGTCAAGAAAACCCCCGCGAGCAAACTTCGCCATTGCGCACCGCTCGCCGCGACCACTAGCGTCCCCGATGAAACGATCAAGCAATTTCCTGACCAGTAGTTGCCTGACCAGCAATTACGGATTGCATGGGGGATGTACTTCGTGAGCAACTTCGTGAGCAGACGAAGCAAGGGAATTTCTGCCGCGCTGACCTTCGCGCTGACCGGCGCCCTGTGCGGCATCGGCGCGCAGACGGCGTCCGCGGCGACCTCGCCGGCGGCGGGCCAGACCCGCGTCGGCGCCGACGAGATCTGCACGGTCCTCGGCATCGGCAGCGGCGCGGCGGGCCTCACCAAGGCCCTCGCCAAGGGCGCGTCATGGGTCGGCATCGGCGCGAGCATCGGCTGCTACCTGTACTCACAGGCGAAGAACGCCACGCCCGCGGAGAAGCGGGCGGCCATGATCAAGTCGTACAAGAACTACCAGGCGAAGAGCGACCTCAAGAAACTGGAGGCGCTCGGCTACTCCTGCCGCAAGAAGAGCACCGGCGGCGGTGGCGGCACCGACGTCGCCCCCATGAACACGAAGGCCTCCCGGGACCTCAGGGTTGGCTACCGGGACATCAAGATGAAGGGCGTCACGTACAAGTGCAGCGCGATCGGGGACTGACAGGTCGCCGCGGCCCCGGCCACGGGGAGCGGCTCGCGCTCTCCGTGGCGCTGGTCGCCGTGAGCCTGCTCTGGCTCACGACGGACACGGCCGTATGGGCGACGGTGCTGTGCGTCATCGGCGCGGTCGGCGGGGCGGCGGGCGCGTGCTACTTCGGCTGGCGCCTCATTCGCTCCCGCTCCTGAGCCGGGCGCCCCGGCTCTCCGCGATGCGACACACATCGGTCAGCGCCTCACACATCCGCGCTACCAGGAACCGCAGCTGCGCGGGCGTCGCGCGGCGGTCGGCGAGCATGTCATCCGCGTATTCGAGCAGCCCGCCCGCCATCCCGAGCTGCACACGCTCCACGGTGTCGGCCACGCGGGAGAGGCAGCCGGTCCCGTCGGTGTCGAGGTAGCACGGCTTGCCGCCTTCGCCGGTCCAGGGGAGAAGAACCAGCCGACCGTCGACGGCGAGGTGGTGCTGCAGACGTATGTGGATTGCCGGGTCATCACCAAGGGCGATCTGCTGCGGCACCCCAACTTCCCGCGTACGGGCAATGGGCGGCGCTTCGCCGGCGATCCGGACCCGGGCAGACGATGGCTGGTGGGACTCGACCCCGAGGCGCCCGTCGATGTGGTGGTCCGGTTGCTGTCCGACCCCGACGAGCGCGTTCGTGGCATGGCGGCTGCGCACCCTTCGCTGCCGCTGGACCTCATCCTCCAGTGCCTGCGGAATCCGGAATCCGCCTCCTACGCCCTGAGCAACCCGAGCCTCCCCGCGGAGACCATGCACGAGTTCCTGGACGACGCAGGCGTCCCTCGCTGACGAGAACGAACCATCAGGCACCCTGGTCCCTCCCTCTCCAATTCCCGAAAACGGGTTGTTGGCGCAATAGCGGCGGAGGATACTTCCGGTCAGTTAATTCCGGAGCCACTTCGCTCAGGGGTCGGGGGAATTGCCGTATGGCGAAGAAGCGGGTCGGCCACATCACCATCAGTCGAAGAGTTGTTCAAATAGGCCATGAGGCCTATCCCCTGGCGAATATATCCAGGATGCAGACCCTGCGGATCCGGCGGACGGGAAAGCTCACGACGTTCCATTCGCTCCAGCAGATCGGCTCCTTGGTCGTTCTCGCCGTCGCAGCCGTCGTGATCCCGCCCCGACTACCGTCCGAACTCGACCCCGACGCCGCGGAGATCGTGCGTGGGGTGGCCGACATCGTGGTCGTCGTGGCCGGCGTCGGAGCGGCCGTACTGCTGGCCTTCCTGTTGTACCGGCTGTTTTTCCAGCGCAGCCGGTACGCCCTCATGATCGAGACTTCGGGTACCCAGTACACGGCCCTGATGGGCACGGATCCGAATGAGATCCACCGCATCAAGGGGATCATCGTCAACGCCATCGAGGACCCGCCCATCGAAGCCGTTCATGTGGATGTCCGGGGAGACGTCGTGATGGGCGACAAGGCCGATCGGCAGTACAAGCAGACCGGCTCAGGGAATCGCATGTTCAACTGACGGAATTCGCCCCACCCTTCCCACCGGACACCGAAAGGCCACGCTCATGTCGGATTACGTGCACGGGGACAAGGTCACCGGGACCCAGTACAAACAGGTCGGCGATCACAACGTCCAGTACAACGGCGAGGGCCTCTCCCGCGCCGAATTGGACGCCGCGGTCGAGGAACTCCGCTCGTTCATCGCCGACCTCCGCAGCGCCGGCATGGTGTCGCCGGACGGCACGGTCGTCGACCCCGGAGCCGTCGTGGCCGCCGTCCAGTCCCAGCCGGGCCGTCTCCGAGCCCTCGGCCGCGCGGTCTCCGCCGGTGCCAAGGACGCCGTCCTGACGGCGGTCCAGGGCGGGGTGGCCGCGCTGGTGGCGGGACTCGTAGCTCAGGGGTGAGCCCCGCGTACCTCTTTGCACACCCCTTGGAGAATCCACAGCGAACCGCCAGCGACGGCACAGCCCGCACCCACCCCCACCGCACACGATGCGCTGGTGACATCAGCCACCGAACCCCATCCCCACCCGACCGCAACCCCCGATGTGCCGCCGCCCACCCCAGCCGTGGCGCCGCCGGGCAAGGCGCCGCGCTGGTCGCTCCCCGCCCTGCTCGCGATTCTGGTCCTGGCGGCGGTGCTGTACTCCTGGAATCTGTCCGGCTCCAGCCTCAACAGCTTCTACAGCGCGGCCGTACTGAGCGGCACGCAGAGCTGGAAGGCGTGGTTCTTCGGCTCGCTGGACGCGGGTAACTTCCTCACCGTCGACAAACCGCCGTTCGCGCTGATGGTGATGGGCCTGTCGTGCCGTGTGTTCGGCTACGGCACCTGGCAGATGATGCTGCCGATGGTCCTGGTCGCGCTGGCGACGATCTGGATCGTGCACGCGTCCGTCAAGCGGGTGTGGGGGCACGGTGCGGCGACCGTCGCCGCGCTGGTGCTGGCCCTGACCCCGATCACGGTCGCCATCAACCGTGACAACAACCCCGACACCCTGCTGGTGTTCCTGATGGCCGGCGGCGCGGCGCTCGCCCTGCGCGCCGTCCACAACGGCAAGTTGCTGCCGCTGGTCGGCTCCGCGGTCTGCTTCGGTCTCGCCTTCAACACGAAGATGCTCCAGGGGTACATCGCACTCCCCGCCGTCTTCGCCGTCTATCTGTACGCGGCGAAGCCCAAGCTCGTGAAGCGGGTCCTCAATCTGCTCGTCGCCGGTCTCGCCCTCGCCGTCTCCAGCTTCTGGTGGGCCGCGGCCGTCTCCCTCGTGCCCGCCGACGACCGCCCGTACATCGGCGGTTCGACCGACGGCACGGCCTGGGATCTGATCATGGGCTACAACGGCCTCGGCCGGATCCTCGGCGGCGAGGGCAACGGCGGTGGGGGCGGGGGCGGGGGCGGGGGGTTCTCCGGGACCGCCGGGATCGGGCGGCTCTTCAACGACGTCCTCGGCGGGCAGATCTCCTGGCTGATCCCCTTCGCCGCGATCGCCCTCGTCGGCGGGCTCGTGCTGTGCGGCCGTGCCCCGCGCACCGACCTCGCCCGCGCCGCGCTGCTCATGTGGGGCGGCTGGACGGCCCTGCACTATCTGACCTTCGCCATGGCCGAGGGCACGATGCACCCGTACTACACGACCGCCCTCGCCCCGGGCATCGCGGCACTGTGCGGAGGCGGCGGCGCGATGCTGCTGCGCGCCTTCCGCGCCGACAGGCGCTGGGCGTGGGTGCTGCCCGCGGGGCTGGCGATCACGGCCGTCTGGGCTGTCGTACTCCTTCGACGGGCCTCCGGCTGGAACACCTGGCTGTGGCCGACCATCGCCGTCGTCATGGCGCTGGCGGTTGTGGGGTTGCTCGTCTTCCGCTCCGCCACGGGGATACGGGTGCGGTTGCTCGCTGCCTCCGTGGTGGCGGCGATCGTCGCGGCGGTCGCGGGGCCTGCCGCGTACGCCTGGTCGGTGCCGTCCGGGTCGGGCGGGGGCATGGGCGGCGGTACGAATCCGACGGCCGGGCCTTCTACGGGGAGCGGCTTCGGCGGAGGTCCCGGTGGCGGGGGTGGCGGCGGAGGCCGGGGTGGCTTCGGTGGCGGGCAGATGCCGGGGAACATGCCGCAGGGCGGGCCCAACGGTCAGGCCGGCGGACAGATGCCGGGCGGCGGCGGGAACGCAGAAGTACCGAACGGCCAAGCCCCCGGCGGGACCCGCGAAATGGGCGGCGGCGGCATGGGCGGCGGCGCCAGCACCGAGCTCATCGCCTACCTCAAGAAGCACCAGGACGGCGCCAAGTGGCTGCTCGCCGTGACCAGTTCGCAGAGCGCGGCCCAGCTGATCGTGAGCAGCGGTGAACCGGTGATCTCCATGTGGGGCTGGTCCGGCTCCGACAAGGCCATGACCCTGGCCAAGCTCAAGGAACTCGTCAAGAACGGCGAGCTGCACTACATCCAGATCGGTGGCGGCATGGGCGGCGGCCCCGGCGGCGGCAGCAGCGTCAGCACCGAGGTCACCGAGTGGGTGCAGAAGAACGGGACGGCGGTGAAGGAGAGCGCGTACGGCGGCAGCGACAGCAGCTCATCCAGCGACAGCTCCAGCAGCACGTCCTCTCTCTACCGACTTGACCCGTCGGACGTCAGCTGACACCGACCCAGCCCCTCACCCACAACGGCCCCCGACTCCCGTCGGGGGCCGTTCCCGCGTGTCAACTCGCGTAGACACGCCCCCATTTGCCGCTCCCCGTCACCCAATGGACACGTGCAAGCCCTCGACATGACCGCATGTCCATGCCACTCTCCCGTTTGCCGCCTCAGTTCAACCCGCGTAGATCCCCGCGTAGATGGGAACCCCACACATGCTGGCGACACACATACGCCACCGCCGCTGGAAGTCGGTGGCGCTGACGACGGCCGCCGTCCTGGTCGGCCTCACCGCCCCCGCGCTCACCGCGTCCCCGGCCGCCGCCACGACGACGGAGTACGACGACACGTACTACGCCGACGCGATCGGCAAGACCGGTACGGCGCTGAAGGACTCGCTCCACGAGATCATCAGCGACCAGACCAAGATCTCGTACTCGGCCGTCTGGAACGCGCTGAAGGCCACCGACCAGGACCCGAACAACAGCAGCAACGTGATCCTGCTGTACAGCGGCGTCTCCCGCAGCAAGTCCCTCAACGGCGGCGACACCGGCGACTGGAACCGGGAGCACACCTGGGCCAAGTCGCACGGTGACTTCGGCGAGGCGATCGGCCCCGGCACCGACCTGCACCACCTCCGCCCCGCGGACGTCCAGGTCAACAGCATCCGCGGCAACAAGGACTTCGACAACGGCGGCAGCTCCGTCACCAACGGCGGCGGCAGCCTCACCGACTCCGACTCCTTCGAGCCGCGCGACGCCGACAAGGGCGACGTGGCCCGCATGATCCTCTACATGGCCGTGCGCTACGAGGGTGACGACGGCTGGGCCGACCTGGAGCCCAACGAGAAGGTCAACAACGGCAGCGCCCCCTACATGGGCAAGCTCTCCGTCCTCAAGCAGTGGAACGACGAGGACCCGCCGAGCGCCTTCGAGGAGCGCCGCAACGAGGTCATCTACGACACCTACCAGCACAACCGGAACCCGTTCATCGACCACCCGGAGTGGGTCGAGTCGATCTGGTAGGCCTCCGTCGACGCGGGCGCGCCAGGGGCCCCATCGGCTTCTGGCGCGCTCCATCGATCACCACCTGTACAGCGGAATGACCTGCACCGATCCCATCCCGTTGACCCGGCTATGAAGAAGATCAGCGCGCTCGCCGCGCTCACCATGGCAGCCCTCGCACTCGCGGGACCGGCCCACGCCGACGACCACGACCGGGGCCGTATCACCATCGCCGGCTACTCCAGCGGCAGCCTCTGCAAGGAGGCGCTCGCGATCGTCCCCTGGGCCGTACCGCTGACCGGCCAGGCCGTGGACGACGCCTGCTACGACCGCGACCACGCCTACATGACGCGCGACGGCCGGTGAGGCATCACGTCGTGAGGTGAGTCGGCGCGAACATCCGCAGCACCGCCGGGAGTACGACCACCGAGGGCCCCTCCGCCGCCAGCGCCTTCGCCAGGTCGGCCTCCAGCGCCTCCGGCGTCGTACGCACCCCCGGCACCCCGAACGACTCGGCCAGCGCCACATAGTCCGGCCGGGTCAGTTCGGTCGCCGTCGCCTCGCCGAAGGCGTCCGTCATGTACTCACGGAGGATGCCGTAGCCGCCGTCGTCGACGATGAGCCAGGTGACGTTCAGGTCGTACTGGCGGGCCGTGGCGAGTTCGGCGATGGAGTACAGCGCCCCTCCGTCGCCGGACACCGCCAGCACCGGGCGGGTGGGGTCCGCGACCGCCGCGCCGAGGGCCGCCGGGAAGCCGTAGCCGAGGCCGCCCGCGCCCTGGGCGGAGTGCAGGCGGTTGGGGCCCTTGGCGTCGAAGGCGGACCAGGCCCAGTAGGCGAGGATCGTCATGTCCCAGAAGGACGGGGAGTCGGCGGGGAGGGCGCGGCGGACGGAGGCCAACACCTGCTGTTCCAGAGTGAGTTCCTGGGCGGAGATGCGGTCCGATACCTTCCCCAGCACCTCACTCACTCGCTCCGGCGCCGTCTCGTCCTCCCGCCGCGACACCGTCTCCAGCAGCGCCTGCAATGCCAGGCGCGCGTCCGCGTGGATGCCAAGTGCCGGGTGGTTGGACTCCAGCTTCCCGAGGTCCGCCTCGATCTGGATGACCCGGCCCCGCGGCTTGAACGTGTGGTAGTTGGACGACAGCTCGCCGAGGCCGGAGCCGACCACGAGGAGTACGTCCGCGTCCTCCAGGAAGTCCGTCGTGTACCGGTCCTCGATCCAGGACTGGAGGGACAGGGGGTGCATCCAAGGGAACGCGCCCTTTCCGCCCGGCGTCGTGACGACCGGCGCCTGGATCAGTTCCGCCAGCTGCTTCAGCTTGCCGCTGGCGTCCGACCGTACGACTCCCCCGCCAGCGATGATCGCCGGGCGGGCCGAGTGGGACAGCAAGTGGGCCGCCACCGCCGTCAGTTCGGGGCGCGGCGGCAGCTCGTCCGGGAAGGCGTCGCCTCCCGTCACCACCGGGATCGGGGTCTCGGCCAGCAGTACGTCCTGCGGGATCTCCACCCACACCGGGCCGTGCGGGGCCGTCAGCGCCGACTTCCAGGCCGCCTCGATCGCGGAGGGGATCTGGGACTGGGTGCGGACCGTGTGGACCGACTTGACCACGCCCCGGAACGAGGCCGCCTGGTCGGGGAGTTCGTGCAGGTAGCCGTGGCGGCCACCGCCCAGGCCGGAGGAAGGGATCTGACTACTGATCGCCAACACCGGCGCCGAAGCCGCCGCCGCCTCCTGGAGTGCGGCCAGCGATGTCAGCGCGCCCGGGCCCGTCGACAGCAGCAGCGGGGCCGCCTCGCCCGTCATCCGGCCGTACGCGTCCGCCGCGAAACCGGCGTTGTTCTCCACCCGAAGGCCGATGTACCGCAGGTCGGAGCGGCGTAGCGCGTCGAACATGCCCAGGGCGTGCTGGCCCGGCAGGCCGAAGACCGTCGTCGTGCCGAGCGCCGCCAGGGTCTCCACGACCAGGTCGCCGCCGTTGCGGCCGGGGGGCGGGTTCAGCGCGGCCTCCGTCTGGGCCGGCGTCGGGCGGAGTTCCAGGTCGTGGTCGTGGGTCACTTCGCGCGGGCCTCGGCAATCTGGCGGGACATGATCGTGGTCAGTTCGTACGCCGTGTGGGACGCGGCCACCGACGTGATCTCGGCGTGATCGTACGCGGGCGCCACCTCGACGACATCGGCCGAGACCAGGTTGCAGGACGCCAGGCCGCGCAGGATCTCCAGCAGCTCGCGCGAGGTCATGCCGCCCGCCTCGGGGGTTCCGGTGCCGGGGGCGTGGGCCGGGTCGAGGCAGTCGATGTCGATGGAGATGTAGAGGGGGCGGTCGCCGATGCGCTGGCGCAGCTGGTCGGCGACCTCGTCGGCGCCGCGGCGGTAGACGTCCGCGGAGGTGACGATGCCGAAGCCCATCTTCTCGTCGTCGGTCAGGTCCTGCTTGCCGTACAGCGGGCCGCGGATGCCGACGTGGGAGAGCGCGGAGGTGTCGAGGATGCCCTCCTCGACCGCGCGCCGGAAGGGCGTGCCGTGGGTGTACTCGGCGCCGAAGTAGGTGTCCCAGGTGTCGAGATGGGCGTCGAAGTGGAGCAGGGCGACCGGGCCGTGCTTCTTCGCGACCGAGCGCAGGAGCGGGAGGGCGATGGTGTGGTCGCCGCCCAGGGTCATCAGACGGGCGCCGGTGCCGATCAGGTCGTCGGCGGCGGCCTCGACGGTCTCCACGGCCTCGTTGATGTTGAACGGGTTCACCGCTATGTCGCCGCCGTCCGCGACCTGGGCGAGGGCGAAGGGGGACGCGTCCTGCGCCGGGTTGTAGGGGCGCAGCAGCCGGGACGCCTCGCGGATGGCGTTGCCGCCGAAGCGGGCGCCCGGCCGGTACGAGACGCCCGAGTCGAACGGCACCCCGATCACGGCCACGTCGGTCCGGCCGACCTCGTCGAGGCGGGGCAGCCGGGCGAAGGTGGCGGGTCCGGCGTACCGCGGGATCCGGGAGGAGTCGACGGGGCCGACAGGGCCACGGGGCGTCTCGTTGCCAGTCATCGTGAAATGCCTTCTTTCCTACGCTTCATCGCGTATGAGCGATATATACCTACGACTCTACTGGTGAGCCGGCACCGGTTCGGACACGAGTTCGGGGTCCCGCCCGGCGAGACGCTCACGCCAGACGGTGAGTACGGCCGCGTCGGTCGGCCTCGTCATCAAGGAGACGGCGATGTACGCGGCGAGGGAAGAGAGCAGGCCGTAGTAGACGGGCTCGTTGGCCAGGATGCCGTGGGTCGCCATCAGGGTGATCACCGCGACGCCGCCGACGACGACCGAGGCGAGCGCGCCCTGCACGGTGCCGCGCCGCCAGAGCAGTCCGCCGAGGATCGGCACGAGCAGGCCGCCGACCAGCAGGTTGTAGGCAACGGTCAGCGCCTCGACGACGTTGTTGAGCGCGATGGCCGTACCGATCACGGCGAGGCCCATGAGGAGGATGAAGGCACGGTTGCCCTTGACCTCGTCGTGGCCCTCCGCCGACGGGCGGATGGCGCCACGCAGACGTGACCAGATGTCGTTGTTCGCGACGGTCGCGCAGGCGATCAGCGCGCCGGAGGAGGTCGACATCACGGCGGCCAGGGCGGCGGCCAGCACCAACCCCCGTACGCCGACCGGGAGTTCGTCCTTGACGATGGTCGCGAAGGCGTCGTCCGGGCTGCCGAGCTTGGGGTAGAGCACCTTGGCCGCCGTACCGATGACGGCGCCGGCGAGGGCGTACACGAGGCAGTACGTGCCCGCGACCGTCCCGCCCCACTTGGCCGTGCTGTCGCCGCGCGCGGTGAAGACGCGCTGCCAGATGTCCTGCCCGATGAGCATGCCGAAGGTATAGATCAGGACGTAGGTGAAGATCGTCTCGCCGCCGATGCCGAGCGGGTCGAAGTACTCAGTGGGCAGCTGGGCCTTCATCTCACTGAAGCCGCCCGCCTTGACGACGGCGATGGGGAGGAGAAGCAGCAGCACGCCGACCGTCTTCACCACGAACTGCACCATGTCGGTGAGGGTGATCGACCACATGCCGCCGAGGGTGGAGTAGGCGACGACGATCGAGCCGCCGAGGACGATCGCGACGGTGCGGTTCATGTCGAAGAGGACGTCGAAGATCGTGGCGTAGGCGATGGTCGAGGTGACCGCGAGCATGAGGGTGTACGCCCACATGACGACACCGGAGATGACGCCGGCCCGGCCGCCGTAGCGCAGGTCCAGCATCTCGGAGACGGTGTAGACCTTCAGACGGGCGATGCGGGCGGAGAAGAAGACGGAGAGGGCGAGGAGCCCGAGGCCGATGGTGAAGACCATCCAGGCGCCGGAGAGGCCGTACTGATACCCGAGGCCCACGCCGCCGATGGTGGACGCGCCGCCGAGGACGATCGCGGCCATGGTGCCGGAGTACATGACCGGGCCGAGCCGGCGGCCCGCGACCAGAAACTCGCTCTTGGACTTGGCGCGGCGCATGCCCCACCAGCCCATGGCCAGCATGCCGGCCAGATAGACGACGATGACGGTGTAGTCGACGGCCACGGGGACCTCCCTCACTCGGGCGTCACGGGGGGGTGACAGACGTCGACACTAGGTGGCCGGAAAGCAACTGCGAAGTGTACGTTTCCTCCATCACTGGTCGCGCGAGTGTAGGAAACGTCCCATGCCGGAACCGACCGTTCCCCCGACCCCGCCGGTCCCCCTCTCCTCGCTGCTGGCCCGTGAGGACCTGGGCCTGCGCCAGATCGCCGGGCCGACGGACGCGAACACGGTGATCCACTGGGCGCACACGTCGGAGATGGCGGATCCGTATCCGTATCTGCTGGGTGGCGAGCTGCTGCTCTCGGCCGGGGTGCACATCCCGGAGCCGGCGGGCTCGGGCACCTACTTCGACGACTACGTCTCCCGGATCGTCGCGGCGGGCGGCGCGGCCCTCGGCTTCGGCCTCGCCCCGGTGCACGACACGGTGCCGCGCGCGCTGGTGGAGGCGTGCGACACATACGGCCTCCCGCTCCTGGAGGTCCCCCCTCGGACCACCTTCTCGGGAGTGGCCCGCGCCGTCTGGCAACTGATGGCCCAGGCCCGCCTCGCCGAACTACGCCGCGTGACGGAGGCCCAGCAGGGGTTGGCGGCGGCGGCATCACGCCCGGATCCGGTGCGGGCGGTGCTACGGCAGTTGGCTCAGCGGGTGGGGGGTTGGGCGGTGCTGTACGGGGCGGAGGGGTCGGAGGTCGCGTCGGCGGGGCGGGGGCCGGACGACGCGGTCGCCGGGTCGCTGGCGGCGCTCGCGGAGGTCGTACGGCCCTCCGGCCCGGGTACGCCCACCTCCGCCACCGACACCGCCGTGGACACCCACCTCGCCGCCTACGCACTCGGCGCCGGTCATGGCTTCGTTCTCGGGGTCGCCGCTCCGCACCGGGACCCCGGCGACCACACCATCGCCTCCGTCGCCGCCGTACTCCTCTCCCTCCTCACCGGCGAGCAGCAGAGCGGTTCCGGGGCGGCGCGCTCGTCGGCCCTCGTACGGCTGCTGCTGGGGGCCGAGCCGGAGGCGGTGGCGCCGCTGCTCGGGGCCGGTCAGTGGCTCGTGGTGCACGGCAGCCCGACCGCGCCGCCCTGCGACCCCGTGGCCGCCGCCGCGCTGGGCGCCGCCCTCGGCTCACCCCTGGTCGACCTGGCGCGGGACGTCGTACGCGTCCTCGTCCCGGCGGACCGCGAACCGGCCCCGCAGCCCGGCTGGACCCTCGGCGTCAGCGCCCCGGCGAGCGCGCGGGACTGGCCGGCGGCCGACGCCCAGGCGGCCCGTGCCCTGTCCCGGGCCAGGGCCACCCGCACCGCCCTGCACCGGCACGGCACCCACCGCGCCGCCCTGGCCGACCTGGTCTCCCCCGGCGAGGCCGAGGCGCACGCCCGCGCGCTCCTCGCGCCGCTCGCCCCGCCGCTGGCCGAGACGCTGCGCACCTGGCTCTCCCTGCACGGCAGCTGGGACCGCACCGCGGTGGCGCTGTCCGTGCACCGCAACACCGTCCGCCAGCGCATCGCCCGCTGCGCGCGCCTGTTGGGCACGGACCTGGACGACCCGGACGTACGGATGGAGCTGTGGTTCGCGCTGCGCCATTTCGAGCCATGATCTCCAAGTGACCCGCGTCGCACGCGGCCCGGACGCGGCCGTTCCCGGAGTTGTCTGCCTCACAATGGGAACCATGCCGATACCCGGGACACCCAGCCGCGCCGAGCTCGTCGACCACCTCGTCAGAACCCGTATCGCGGGTGACGTCGCCACTCCCCGCGAGAACAACCTCTCCCACTACCGCAAGCTCGCGAACGGCGACCGCCACTACTGGCTCGGCCTGGAGCTCGGCGACCGCTGGACCGATGAGCAGGACGTCCTCGCGGTGATGGCGGAGCGGGTCGGAGTGAACGACGACGCCGAGCACCGCCACGGCCAGGACACCATCGACCCGGAGCTGACGGTGGCCGCGCTGGAGCGCATGGCGGCCCGGCTGCGCAAGGCGGCGGACGGTCAGCAGCGGGTGCTCTTCGCGACCGGCCACCCGGGCGGCCTGCTCGACGTGCACCGTGCGACGGCGGACGCCCTGCGCGCGGCCGGCTGCGAGATCGTCGTGATCCCGGAGGGACTGCAGACCGACGAGGGTTACGTCATGCAGTTCGCGGACGTCGCGGTCCTGGAGCACGGCGCCACCCTGTGGCACACCCACTCCGGGCAGCCGATGCGGGCCATCCTCACCGGCCTCGAGCGCGAGGGCCGCCCGCTGCCGGACCTGGTCGTCGCCGACCACGGCTGGGCGGGGTACGCCGGGCAGCACGGCGTCGACTCCGTCGGCTACGCCGACTGCAACGACCCGGCGCTGTTCCTCGCGGAGTCGGAGGGCACGGTGCAGGTGGTGGTGCCCCTGGACGACCATGTGGTCAGCCCGCGCCACTACGACCCGATGACGGCGTATCTGCTGCGCGAGGCGGGCTTCGTCGAGTAGGGGGTTGTACTCGACCGCGTTGAAATCTCGGCGAACCTTGCGGGATTTCTTCGTGGAGGTCGCATCCCTGCACACATCCCCCTGAGACACGTCCCTGTCTGTTCAACCGGAAACAGAAGTGACGGAGTTTCTCAGGGGAACGGATGTTGCTGATGCGCGGAATCGACAGTGGACCTACGGCCCTTCTTCGGGCGCCGGGCGCGATGCGTGTGCCCTCGCAGCCGCTCCCCCCGCTCGCGGAGACGGTGCCCGCGCGGGAGGGACGCCGGCTGTATGTGATCGACGGGATCCGGCTGCTCGCCGCGCTGGTGGTGGCCGTGCACCACTACGCCGGCACGGACCGGCTCGACCAGCCGGGCAACCCGGTCTGGGGCCGGCCGGTGTCCGAGATCATGCCCACGGTGTTCCGTCTCTCGGCCTACGGCTGGATCGGCGTCGAGATCTTCTTCGTCATCAGCGGCTTCGTGATCTGCATGTCGTGCTGGGGCCGCACACCCCGGCAGTTCTTCGTCTCGCGGGTCATCCGGCTCTACCCGGCGTACTGGTTCGCCATCGCCTTCACCACGGCCGTCATCGTGGCCCTGCCCGGGGTGTGGGAGCGCCTGCGACTGCGGGACATCCTGCTCAACCTCACGATGCTCCAGTCGGGTTCGGCCTCGCCGCACGTCGACGGCGTGTACTGGACCCTGTGGACGGAACTGCGCTTCTATCTGCTGTTCCTGGTGGTCGTCGCCATGGGCCTCACCTACCGCAGAGTGGTCGTCTTCTGCTGCGTCTGGGGCACCGCTGCGATGATCGCGCCGATCTCCGAGCTGCGTCTGATGATCCTGATCGTCAACCCGGTCGCGGCCTGGTTCTTCATCGCCGGTCTGGTGCTGTACCTGATGTACCGCTTCGGCCAGGACCTGCTGCTGTGGGGCATGCTGACCATGTCGTGGCTGATGGCGCAGGTGGAGATCGGGCGCCGTATCGAGTCCGTCGAGCATGTCTCCGGCTGGCGCGGCAGCGCGCTGATCTACACGGTGTTCCTGCTGTTCATGGTCGCCGTCGCACTGGGATACACCGACCGGATCCGGTGGAGGTGGCTGGTCACCGCGGGGGCACTGACATATCCGCTGTATCTGACGCACTACCTCGCCGGTACGACGCTGATCAACCGGCTGCGGGACACCATGGACCCGCGGCTGCTGGTCGCCGTGGTGATTGCCGGGTTCCTGGGCCTGAGCTGGCTGGTGCACCGGTGTGTGGAGCGTCCGGCGGCCCGGCTGATGAAGCGGGGCCTGGACACGTCCTTCGCGCGGCTGCGGAACGCCACCCGCTCTTAGCGCGGGACCCGGACCACGCCCTCCTGGATCACCGACACCGCCAGCCGGCCGTCCTGCGTGTAGATACGGGCCTGGCCGAGCCCGCGTCCGGCGTACGCCGACGGTGACTCCTGGTCGTACAGCAGCCATTCGTCGGCGCGGAAGGGCCGGTGGAACCACATCGCGTGGTCCAGCGAGGCGCCGACCACATCACCGACGGCCCAGCCGCCCCGGCCGTGCGCGAGCAGGACGGAGTCGAGGAGGGTCATGTCGGAGACGTACGTGGCGAGGACGACGTGCAGGAGAGGGTCGTCGGCGAGCTTGCCGTTGGTGCGGAACCAGACCTGGGAGTGCGGTTCGCGCGGCTCGCCGAATTTGCCGTACGGCGGCTCGTCGACATAGCGCAGGTCGACCGCCTGGCGGGCCTCGAGGAAGCGCTCGACGACCGCCGGGTCGAGGTGGTCGTAGCCGCGCAGCCGCTCCTCGGAGGTGGGCAGCGACTCCGGGTCCGGCGCGGGCGGGATCGGGGTCTGGTGGTCCAGGCCCTCCTCGTACGTCTGGAAGGACGCCGACAGCGCGAAGATCGGCTTGCCGTGCTGGACGGCGACCACGCGGCGGGTGGTGAAGGAGCGGCCGTCACGCATGCGGTCGACGTTGTAGACGATGGGCGCGCCCGGGTCCCCCATGCGCAGGAAGTACGCGTGCAGGGAGTGGGCGGGCCGGTCCGCGGGCACCGTGCGGCCGGCGGCGACGAGCGCCTGGGCCGCGACCTGTCCGCCGAAGACGCGCGGGACGACTGCGGAGCGGGACTGGCCGCGGAAGATGTCCTCCTCGATCTGCTCCAGGTCGAGCAGATCGAGGAGGTCCTCAAGTGCCTCGTTCATGGCACCTTTTCTACTGGCAGGGGATTTCAGGAGCCTTAAAGGCCCATGTCCTTCGCGATGATCGACTTCATGATCTCGCTGGTGCCGCCGTAGATGCGGTTGACGCGGTTGTCCGCGTACAGGCGAGCGATCGGGTACTCGTTCATGAAGCCGTAGCCGCCGTGCAGCTGGAGGCAGCGGTCGATGACGCGGTGGGCGACCTCGGTGCAGAACAGCTTCGCGGAGGCGGCCTCGGCGGGGGTCAGCTCACCGGCGTCCAGGGCCTCCAGGGCTCGGTCGGCGACGGCCTCGGCGGCGTCCACCTCGGCCTGGCAGGCGGCCAGCTCGAACTTGGTGTTCTGGAAGGAGGCGACGGACTTGCCGAAGACGGTGCGGTCCTGGACGTACTCCTTGGCGAACCGCACGGCGGCCTTGGCCTGCGCGTAGGCGCCGAAGGCGATGCCCCAGCGCTCGGAGGCGAGGTTGTGGCCGAGGTAGTAGAAGCCCTTGTTCTCCTCGCCGAGGAGGTCCTCGACCGGGACCTTCACATCGACGAACGCCAGCTCGGCGGTGTCGGAGGTCTTCAGGCCGAGCTTGTCGAGCTTGCGGCCGACGGAGTAGCCCTCGGACTTGGTGTCCACGGCGAACAGGGAGATGCCGTGGCGGCGGTCCTCGGCGCTGGGCGCGTCGGTGCGGGCGCAGACGATCACACGGTCGGCGTGGACGCCGCCGGTGATGAAGGTCTTGGCGCCGTTGAGGACGTAGTGCGTGCCGTCCTCGCTCAGCTTGGCGGTGGTCTTCATGCCCGCGAGGTCGGACCCGGTGCCCGGCTCGGTCATCGCCAGCGCCCACATCTCCTCACCGGAGACGAACTTCGGCAGGAAGCGCTTCTTCTGCTCATCGCTGGCGAGCATCTTGATGTACGGCAGGCCGAGCAGCACGTGCACACCGGAGCCGCCGAACTGCACACCCGCGCGGGCGGTCTCCTCGTACATCACCGCCTCGAACTTGTACGAGTCGATGCCGGCGCCGCCGAACTCCTCGTCGACGCGGATGCCGAAGACGCCCAGCTCGGCGAGCTTGTAGTAGAAGTCGCGGGGCGCCTGGCCCGCCGCGAACCACTCGTCGTAGACCGGCACGACCTCGGCCTCGATGAAGGCGCGGATGGTCTCCCGGAACGCCTCGTGATCCTCGTTGAACACCGTACGGCGCACGCCGCCCACCTCCACCGGTACATGTCTAAGCGCTTGCTCACTCAACCGTACCGGCGAGTATCCACAGGCGTCCAGAGGTCAAGGTCCGTAACGCTCGTCACGCTTCCAGCGGTACGTCTCCCCTGTGCTCGTAGTTCAGCCCGTGCTCGGCGCAGGGCCGCCCCGCCTCATGTGGGCAGATCATCGAGTACGCGGTGACCCGGGCCCGGTACACCCGCCAGCGGGCCGGTGCTCGCACCTCGTCCGGCGTGATCGTCCAGCCGCCCCGGCCGGCGGGGTTCGGGATGACCCGCAGCGCCTCCAGCGCCTCCGCCCCGGCCAGCTCCGTCGCGGTGGCGGTCAGATACAGGGCGCGCGGGGCGGCCGTGCCGACCGGTGCGCGGGAGTCGTGGATGACGATGCCGACCCGGGGCTCATGGGCGAGGTTGCGCGAGTGGGTGACCTCGGGGGACGAGACCCAGTAGAAGTCGCGCCCGTCCTCGGTGGAGTAGAACACCGGCGAGGCCCAGGGGGCGCCGTCAGGGCCGACGGTCGCCAGCACCATGTACATGTTCCCGTCGATGATCGCCCGCGCCGCACTGCCGCTGCCGGTGTCGTCCGTCTGCTCGGTCATGCGTCCCCCTCGTTCCGCAGGCATGCCGCCGGAGAGGGGACCACTCTAGGGGCGCCGTGTGGAACCCGACCCCGCCGGACGGCGCCGCGCGCCACGCCCCGCCCGGAGCAGCCGTATGCCGACGAAGGCCAGCACCGCCACGCCCACCGCCGCCAGGATCACCTTGGAGTAGAGGCCGACCACGTCGGTGACCTCGTGCCAGCGGGCGCCGAGGGCGTAGCCGCCGGCGATGAAGGCGGCGTTCCAGATGAGGCTGCCGGCCGCGGTGAGGGCGAGGAAGAGCGGCAGCCGCATGCGTTCGACGCCGGCCGGTATCGAGATCAGGCTGCGGAAGATGGGAACGAAGCGGCCGAAGAAGACGGCCTTCGTGCCGTGCCGCAGGAACCACGCCTCGGTCCGCTCCACGTCGGCGACCTTCACCAGCGGCAGCCGGGCCGCCACCGCGATCAGCCGCTCACGGCCGAAGAGCGCGCCCAGCAGATACAGCACCAGCGCGCCGACCACCGATCCCGCGGTCGTCCAGGCGATCGCGGAGAAGACGTCCATCCGGCCCTGGCTCGCGGTGAACCCCGCCAGCGGCAGGATCACCTCGCTGGGCAGCGGCGGGAAGAGGTTCTCCAGGGCGATGGCCAGTCCGGCGCCGGGCCCGCCCAGCTTCTCCATGAGGTCGGAGGCCCAGCCGGCGACTCCGCCGAGGGGAGCCTCTGCAGCAATGATCATGTGCTCCACTTTACGAAGTCTTGACCTAAAGGCGGTATGAGGAAGGCCGCAGACCCGGCTGTGGCGATCCGCACGCCGACAGTGCGGTTTTCCGCAGGGTGCCGCCCCCGCACCCTTGGCTAGCCTGACCCGTCGTGATCGGATTCACCGAGCGCTGGCTGCGCCTCGCCGCCGGACTGCTGCTGGGCGGACTGACGGCGCTGGCCGAGTTCGCCTGTGTCGTCG
Organism: Streptomyces lanatus; assembly: GCF_014655715.1. GTDB lineage: Bacteria > Actinomycetota > Actinomycetes > Streptomycetales > Streptomycetaceae > Streptomyces > Streptomyces lanatus. The sequence goes on from NZ_BNBM01000002.1 coordinate 810,989, forward strand.
GCGGCTGGATAGGCATGCCGGGGACGGGTGCGCTGCGCCTGGCCGAGTGGGAGCGCCGCCGCCTCGCGGTGTTCCAAGCCGCCGAGCTGGACCCTCCACGCAGCCGGAAGGCGGCCCTCGCATACCTGTCCGCGCGCTGGCCGCTCGGCCTGTTCGGGCTGCTGGTGCTGCTGACCTCGCTGATCGCCCTCGCGTACGCCTCGCTGCCGCTGTGGGCCTGGTTCGTGCTGGAGCCGGACGCCCCCTGGGACATCGTCTTCTCCGCGCTGGGCGGGCTGTTCCTGCTGTTCCTGTGCGCGCAGGGCGGCCGGGGCCTGGCGCAGCTGGACGAACAGCTGGCACGCCGCCACCTGGGCCCCAGCGAGACGGAACTGCTGCGGCGCCGGGTGGGCGAGCTGGCCGAGACCCGCGCCGGGGTGATGCAGGCCGTGCACGACGAACGACGGCGCATCGAACGCGACCTGCACGACGGGGTCCAGCAACGCCTCGTCGCGCTCGGCATGCTCCTGGGCCGCGCCCGCCGGGCCACCGACCCGGCCAAGGCGGACGCCCTGCTGCACCAGGCACACGAGGAGTCCGCGCACGCCCTGACCGACCTGCGCGAAACGGCATGGCGCATCTACCCCGCCGCCCTGGACGAGCGGGGGCTGGCCGCCGCGCTGGAGGGACTGGCGGAGCGATCAGTGATCCCGGTCCAGGTGTCGTACGAACTGGACGGCACCCCTCCCCCGGTCCCCGTGCAGACGGTGGCCTACTTCGTCGCCGCCGAGGCCGTCACCAACACCCTGAAGCACTCGGGCGCCACGCGCGCCGACATCCGGGTGACCCGGCGAGACACGGAGGTGATCGTGCGCATCGAGGACGACGGCGACGGCGGAGCCCCACGCCGCCCCACCACCGGCGGCCTGCTCGGCCTGTCCCGGCGGGTCGCCGCCCTCGACGGACGGCTCGACGTGGACAGCCCACCCGGGGGCCCGACCGTGATCACGGCGGAGCTGCCATGCGGGTGATGATCGCCGAGGACTCGGCGCTGCTGCGTGAGGGACTCGTCCGGCTGCTGGCCGACGAGGGACATGTGGTGACGGCCGCGGTGGGCAACGCGGACGCGCTCCTCGCGGCGGTCGCTGCGGACCCGCCCGACATCGTGGTGATGGACGTACGCATGCCGCCCACCCACACCGACGAGGGGCTACGGGCCGCGCTCCAGGTCCGCGAACGCCATCCCGGCACGGCCGTCCTGGTCCTCTCCCAGTACGTCGAGGGCCGCTACGCCACCGAGCTGCTCAGCGGCAGCAGCGAGGGCGTCGGGTACCTCCTCAAGGACCGGGTCATGCAGGTGGAGGAGTTCCTCGACGCCCTGGAACGGGTCGGCGCGGGCGGCACCGTCTTCGACCCCGAGGTGGTCCGGCGGCTCCTCAGCCGGAAGGACCCGCTGCACCGGCTCACCCCACGGGAGCGGGACGTACTCGGGCTCATGGCCCAGGGCTGCACCAACGCGGCCATCGCCCAGCGGCTCTACGTCTCCCAGAGCGCCGTGGAGAAACACACCAACGCGATCTTCGACAAGCTCGGCCTGACGGGTACGACCGGCTACAGCCGCCGCGTCCTCGCGGTGCTGCGGCACCTGAGCGCCCCCGACGGGTAGGTCACGCCGCCGCGAACGCCCCCCGCGCCATCCGGTGCAGCAGCACCGCCGTGACGCCCCGCCCCGGCAGCGACCCCGGCCGCCCCAGGTGCGGCGTCGAGTTCAGCAGGCCGAAGACCGAGTGCACCGCCGAGCGGGCCGTCGGCTCGGTCAGGTCCGGGTACACCTCGCGCACCACCTCCACCCACAGCTCGACGTACTGCCGCTGGAGCTGGCGCACCAGCTTGCGGTCGCTGTCGCGCAGGCGGTCCAGCTCGCGGTCGTGCAGGGTGATCAGGGGGCGGTCGTCGAGGGCGAAGTCGATATGGCCCTCGATGAGGGAGTCGAGGACCGCCTCGGCCGGCACTCCGTCGGCCTCCGCGAGGCGCCGCTTCGCGCCGGTCAGCAGCTGACCGCTGATGCCGACGAGCAGCTCGGCGAGCATCGCGTCCTTGCCGGCGAAGTGCCGGTAGAGACCGGGGCCGCTGATGCCCACGGCGGCGCCTATCTCGTCGACACCGACGCCGTGGAATCCACGCTCGGCGAAGAGCCGCGCGGCCTCCTTGAGGATCTGTTCGCGGCGGGTGGGGGCGTCGGTTCTGGTGGCCATGAAGGTAATTCTAGACAGGGAGGTTAGCGGTCGTTAACCTGATGGAAATGGTTAACGCTCATTAACAGGCGCTCATCCACCGTCGATCACTGGTGAGGGGACCGCAGGATGCATGAGGCACCGGAGCTCCACAGCGCGGCAGATCCCGCGTCGGAGGCCTTTCGGTCCAACGAGGAGGCCCACCGGGCGCTCGGCGAGGAGCTGCGCGGCAAGCTCGCCGCGGCCCGGCTCGGCGGCGGTGAGAAGGCCCGCGCCCGGCACACCGCGCGCGGCAAGCTGCTGCCGAGGGACCGGGTGGACACCCTCCTCGACCCCGGATCGCCCTTCCTGGAGCTGGCGCCGCTCGCCGCCGACGGCATGTATGACAACCAGGCCCCGGCCGCCGGTGTCATCGCCGGGATCGGGCGGGTCAGCGGCCGCGAGTGCGTGATCGTCGCCAATGACGCCACCGTCAAGGGCGGCACGTACTACCCGATGACCGTGAAGAAGCACCTGCGCGCGCAGGAGGTGGCCCTGGAGAACCGCCTGCCGTGTCTGTACCTGGTCGACTCGGGCGGTGCTTTCCTGCCCATGCAGGACGAGGTCTTCCCTGACCGGGAGCACTTCGGGCGGATCTTCTACAACCAGGCCCGGATGTCGGGCGCCGGGATCCCGCAGATCGCGGCCGTGCTCGGCTCGTGCACGGCCGGTGGCGCCTACGTCCCCGCCATGAGCGACGAGGCCGTGATCGTCCGCAACCAGGGCACGATCTTCCTCGGCGGCCCCCCGCTGGTGAAGGCCGCCACGGGTGAGGTCGTCACCGCCGAGGAGCTGGGCGGCGGCGAGGTCCACTCGCGTGTGTCCGGCGTGACCGACCACCTCGCGGAGGACGACCCGCACGCCCTGCGGATCGTGCGCAACATCGTCGCCACCCTCCCCGCGCGCGGGAACCTCCCCTGGGAGGTCGTGCCCGCCGCAGAGCCGAAGGTCGACCCGTACGGCCTCTACGGCGCCGTCCCCGTCGACTCCCGCACCCCTTACGACGTACGCGAGATCATCGCGCGCGTGGTCGACGGCTCCCGTTTCTCGGAGTTCAAGGCCGAGTTCGGGCAGACCCTGGTCACCGGCTTCGCCCGGATCCACGGCCACCCGGTCGGCATCGTCGCCAACAACGGCATCCTGTTCTCCGAGTCCGCCCAGAAGGGCGCCCACTTCATCGAGCTGTGCGACCAGCGCGGCATCCCGCTGGTCTTCCTCCAGAACATCTCCGGCTTCATGGTCGGCAAGGACTACGAGGCCGGCGGTATCGCCAAGCACGGCGCCAAGATGGTGACGGCGGTGGCCTGCACGCGCGTGCCGAAGCTGACGGTGGTGGTCGGCGGTTCGTACGGCGCCGGGAACTACTCCATGTGCGGCCGGGCGTACTCCCCCCGCTTCCTGTGGATGTGGCCCAACGCCAAGATCTCCGTCATGGGCGGCGAGCAGGCCGCCTCGGTCCTCGCGACCGTCAAGCGCGACCAGTTGGAGGCGCGCGGCGAGGACTGGCCCTCGGAGGCCGAGGAAGCCTTCAAGGCGCCGGTCCGGGAGCAGTACGAGCGCCAGGGCAACGCCTACTACGCCACCGCCCGCCTCTGGGACGACGGCGTCATCGACCCGCTGGAGACCCGGCAGGTGCTGGGCCTGGCACTGACCGCCTGCGGCAACGCGCCCCTGGGTGACCCCCAGTTCGGCGTCTTCCGGATGTGAGGGGGGCATTGATGTTCGACACCGTGCTTGTGGCCAACCGGGGCGAGATCGCCGTCCGGGTCATCCGGACCCTGCGCTCGCTGGGCGTGCGCTCGGTGGCCGTCTTCTCCGACGCGGACGCCGACGCCCGGCATGTCCGGGAGGCCGACACGGCGGTACGGATCGGCCCGGCTCCGGCCGCCGAGAGCTATCTGTCGGCCGAGCGGCTCCTGGAGGCCGCCGCCCGCACCGGCGCCCAGGCCGTGCACCCCGGCTACGGCTTCCTCGCGGAGAACGCGGCCTTCGCGCGCGCGTGCGCCGACGCGGGGCTGGTCTTCATCGGGCCTCCCGCCGACGCCATCTCGCTCATGGGCGACAAGATCCGCGCCAAGGAGACGGTGAAGACGGCCGGTGTACCGGTCGTCCCCGGCGGCCGGGATCCCGAACTGGCCGATGCCGCCCGTGAGTTGGGCGCACCCGTGCTGCTGAAGCCCTCGGCGGGCGGCGGCGGCAAGGGCATGCGTCTGGTGCGGGACCTGTCCGTGCTTGAGGAGGAGATCGCCGCCGCCCGCCGCGAGGCCCGCGCCTCCTTCGGCGACGACACCCTCCTCGTCGAGCGATGGGTCGACCGGCCCCGGCACATCGAGATCCAGGTGCTGGCCGACGGCCACGGGAATGTCGTCCATCTCGGCGAGCGCGAGTGCTCGTTGCAGCGCCGCCACCAGAAGATCATCGAGGAGGCGCCGTCCGTCCTGCTGGACGAGAGCACGCGCGCGTCGATGGGCGAGGCGGCCGTCCAGGCGGCACTGTCCTGCGGCTACCGGGGCGCGGGCACGGTCGAGTTCATCGTGCCGGGCAACGACCCCTCCTCCTACTACTTCATGGAGATGAACACCCGCCTCCAGGTGGAACACCCCGTCACGGAGCTGGTCACCGGCCTGGATCTGGTCGAGTGGCAGCTGCGGGTGGCGGCGGGCGAGCGGCTGGACTTCGGGCAGGACGACGTACGGCTCACCGGTCACGCCGTCGAGGCCCGTATCTGCGCGGAAACTGTGTCCATTAAAGAGGGCGCGCGCGGGTTCCTCCCCTCCGGCGGCACCGTCCTCAAGCTCCGCGAACCCCAGGGCGACGGCATCCGCACCGACTCCGGGCTCAGCGAAGGCACGGAGGTCGGCAGCCTGTACGACCCGATGCTGTCCAAGGTGATCGCGTACGGCCCGGACCGCGCGACCGCGCTCAGGAAGCTCCGGGCGGCGCTCGCGGAGACGGTCACGCTGGGCGTGCAGACCAACGCCGGGTTCCTGCGGCGGCTGCTCGCGCATCCGGCGGTCGTGGCGGGCGAGTTGGACACCGGTCTGGTCGAGCGCGTGGTGGACGACCTGGTCGCCACGGACGTACCCGACGAGGTGTACGAGGCGGCGGCGGCCGTACGGCATCAGGCGCTGCGGCCGAAGGGCGAGGGCTGGACGGACCCGTTCTCGGTGCCGAGCGGCTGGCGGCTGGGCGGCACGCCCCGGCCCGCGAGCTTCCCTCTCCGCGTCCAGGACCCGGTGGAGTACACCCCGCGCGGTGCCGCCACCGTCACCGACGACGACGTGTCCGTGACCCTCGACGGCGTACGCCACACCTTCCAGCGCGCCGCCGACTGGCTCGGCCGGGACGGCGACGCCTGGCACGTGCGCGACCACGACCCGGTGGCCGCCTCCCTCACCGGGGCCGCCCACGCGGGCGCCGACTCGCTCACCGCGCCCATGCCGGGGACCGTGACGGTGGTGAAGGTCGCCGTAGGGGACGAGGTGAGCGCCGGTCAGAGCCTGCTGGTGGTGGAGGCGATGAAGATGGAGCACGTCATCTCCGCCCCGCACGCCGGCACGGTCGCCGAACTCGATGTCACACCCGGCTCGACGGTCGCCATGGACCAGGTCCTGGCGGTCATCACCCCGGTGGAGGAGGACTGATGACGCTGCCCATGACGGTGCCTGCCGCGGACCTGCCCGCCCGGGTCCGTATCCACGAGGTCGGCGCGCGCGACGGCCTGCAGAACGAGAAGTCGACCGTGCCGACGGAGGTGAAGGCGGAGTTCGTGCGCCGGCTCGCCGACGCGGGGCTGACGACGATCGAGGCGACGAGCTTCGTCCACCCCAAGTGGGTGCCTCAACTCGCCGACGCCGAGCAGCTGTTCCCACTGGTCAGCGACCTGAAAGGGGTGCACCTGCCCGTCCTCGTCCCCAACGCCCGCGGCCTGGACCGCGCCCTGACCCTGGGCGCTCGCCGCGTCGCCGTCTTCGCCAGCGCCACGGAGTCCTTCGCCAAGGCCAACCTCAACCGGACGCTGGATGAGTCGCTGGGTGTCTTCGACCCGGTGGTGCGCCGCGCCAAGGACGAGGGACTGCACGTCCGCGGCTATGTCTCCATGTGCTTCGGCGACCCCTGGGAGGGCGAGGTACCCCTCCACCAGGTCGCCCGGGTCTGCAAGGCGCTGGTGGAGATGGGCTGCGACGAGCTGAGCCTCGGCGACACCATCGGCGTGGCGACCCCGGGCCACGTCCTCGAACTCCTCTCCCTCCTCAACGAGGAGGGCGTGCCGACGAACGTCATCGGCGTGCACTTCCACGACACCTACGGCCAGGCGCTCGCCAACACCTACGCCGCCCTTGAGCACGGCGTCACGACCGTCGACGCCTCGGCCGGCGGCCTCGGCGGCTGCCCGTACGCCAAGTCCGCCACCGGAAACCTCGCCACGGAAGACCTCGTGTGGATGCTGCGGGGCCTCGGCATCGACACCGGAGTCGACCTCGACCGTCTCGTCGCCACGAGCGCGTGGATGGCCGAACAACTGGGCCGACCCAGCCCGTCCCGCACCGTACGAGCCCTCTCCCACAAGGAGCAGTGAACAGCCATGGACCACCGTCTCTCCCCCGAACTGGAGGAACTCCGCCGTACGGTGGAGGAGTTCGCGCACGACGTCGTGGCGCCGAAGATCGGCGACTTCTACGAGCGTCATGAGTTCCCGTACGAGATCGTGCGGGAGATGGGCCGCATGGGGCTGTTCGGGCTGCCGTTCCCGGAGGAGCACGGCGGTATGGGCGGCGACTATCTGGCGCTGGGCATCGCGCTGGAGGAACTGGCCCGGGTGGACTCCTCGGTCGCCATCACCCTGGAGGCGGGCGTCTCGCTGGGCGCGATGCCGATCCATCTCTTCGGCACGGAGGAGCAGAAGAGGGAGTGGCTGCCGAAGCTGTGCTCCGGTGAGGTCCTCGGTGCCTTCGGGCTGACCGAGCCCGACGGTGGCTCGGACGCGGGGGCGACGCGGACGACGGCCCGCCTCGACCCGGAGACCGACGAATGGGTCATCAACGGCACCAAGTGCTTCATCACCAACTCCGGTACGGACATCACCGGCCTGGTCACGGTCACGGCGGTGACCGGACGCAAGCCCGACGGCAAGCCGCTGATCTCGTCGATCATCGTCCCGTCCGGCACACCTGGCTTCACGGTCGCGGCGCCGTATTCGAAGGTCGGCTGGAACGCCTCCGACACCCGTGAGCTGTCCTTCCAGGACGTCCGCGTCCCGGCGGCCAACCTCCTGGGCGAGCAGGGCCGTGGGTACGCCCAGTTCCTGCGCATCCTGGACGAGGGCCGGATCGCCATCGCGGCACTGGCGACGGGGCTGGCGCAGGGCTGCGTCGACGAGTCGGTGAAGTACGCGAAGGAACGTCACGCCTTCGGCCGTCCGATCGGCGCCAACCAGGCCATCCAGTTCAAGATCGCCGACATGGAGATGAAGGCCCACACGGCCCGCCTGGCGTGGCGGGACGCGGCCTCGCGTCTCGTGGCCGGGGAGCCCTTCAAGAAGGAAGCGGCGCTGGCGAAGCTGTACTCCTCCACGATCGCCGTGGACAACGCCCGCGACGCCACCCAGATCCACGGCGGCTACGGCTTCATGAACGAGTACCCGGTCGCCCGTATGTGGCGGGACTCCAAGATCCTGGAGATCGGCGAGGGTACGAGCGAGGTGCAGCGCATGCTGATCGCCCGGGAACTGGGACTGGTGGGCTGAGCCCGTCCGACCACCCGAACAAGGCCCAACATCCCTTGATTGCAAGGGTGTTGGGCCTTGTTGATCTACCGAGGCACCCTCACAGCAGGTAAACAGCTTCGATCACAAGGGCCCCCACCCCTGGACATCAGCTCAGGTTAGGCTAACCTACCTTCGAATTGTCCGGCGGGTGATCCGCCCTGTTCGAAAGCAGCGTAGCCATGCCCAACGCCAGAGCCACCCACCTCACCCGTCGCGGCATCCTCGCCGCGGGCGGCGCCCTCGGCCTCGGGGCCGCGCTGGCAGCGTGCGGGGACGACGACGGGAAAAGCGGTGGTTCCGGCGAGGCCACGACCGCTGCCAAGTCCGGCCCCTGGACGTTCAAGGACGACCGCGGCACCACGGTGAAGCTCGACAAGGTCCCGACGAAGATCGTCGCCTTCGTCGGTGTCGCCGCCGCCCTGTACGACTACGGCATCGAGGTCAAGGGCGTCTTCGGCCCGACCACGACGAAGGGCGGCAAGGCCGACGTCCAGGCCGGCGACATGGACGTCAGCAAGCTGACGGTCTTCGGCAACGCGTGGGACCAGTTCAACGTCGAGAAGTACGCCGCGTTCGCCCCCGAGGTCCTCATCTCCACGACCTTCGACAGCGCCGGCACCCTCTGGTACGTCCCCGAGGCATCCAAGGACAAGATCGCCAAGCTCGCGCCGAGCGCCGCGATCTCCGTCTACGACCGCCAGATCACCCAGCCGCTGGCGAAGATGTGGGAGCTGGCCGAGTCCCTCGGCGCGGACATGAAGGCCGACAAGGTCGCGGCCTCGAAGAAGGAGTTCGAGGCCGCCGCCGAGCGACTGCGCAAGGCCGCGAAGTCCCGTCCCGAGATCAAGGTGATGGCCGGTTCCGCAAGCCAGGACATCTTCTACGTCTCCGGCACCAACCTCTCCATCGACCTTGAGTACTTCAAGTCCCTCGGCGTGAACTTCGTCGAGCCGCCGGAGAGCGCGAAGACCGAGGGTGGCGGCTGGTTCGAGTCGCTGAGCTGGGAGAACGTCGACAAGTACCCGGCGGACGTCATCATGATGGACGACCGGTCCTCGACGATTCAGCCCGCTGACATCACCGAGGCGACCTGGAAGAAGCTGCCTGCGGTGAAGGCCGGGCAGGTCATCGCGCGTTCGCCTGAGCCGATTCTGTCGTATGCGAAGTGCACGCCGCTTCTCACGAGCCTCGCCGAGGCCATCGAAAAGGCCAAGAAGGTCGCCTAAGAGACGGCCACTTGGGGTTGTGGGGCGACTGCGGGCCGGTTTGCGGCTGGTCGCGCAGTTCCCCGCGCCCCTGAGTAGGCACACCTGACGTCGATTTGGGAGTTGCCCCCTATGACCACCGCCGTCGCCGCCCCCTTCCGCTTCTTCTCCCTCCAAGTCATACGGACGCGGCAGCTCGGGCCGTCCATGGTCCGGGTCACCTTTGGTGGGGACGAGCTCGCGTACTTCTTCTCCGACGGGCGTGACCAGTCCCTGTCGCTCTTTCTGCCGCACCCGGGGCAGAGCGAGCCGCAGGTTCCGCTGGAGCTCGGTGACGGGTGGTGGCAGGGGTGGCGGGAACTGCCGGACGACGTACGGGCCGTGATGCGGTCGTACACGCTGCGCTCCCTGCGCCGGAACCCCGACGAGATCGACATCGACTTCGTGCTGCACACTCCGGCAGGACCCGCGTCCGAGTGGGCCTCGCGGGCCGCCGCCGGTGACCGGGTCCTGCTACTCGGGCCCGCGATCGCGGACAACCGGGCGATCCGGTTCCGGCCGCCGGAGGACGCCGACCTTGTCGTCATCTGGGGCGACGAGACCGCCGTACCCGCCGTCTCCGCCATCCTCGAATCCCTGCCGGCCGGCACCCGTGCCCGGGTGTGGCTGGAGGTGCATGACGCCGGGGACATCCAGGATCTGGTGACGGAGGCCGACGCCGAGATCACCTGGCTGGTGCGGGAGGACGCCCTGGATGTCGTCCGAGCCTCCCAACTCCCGCCCGCCGAGCACCCGTACGTCTGGATCGCCGGTGAGTCCGGCCGGGTGAAGGCGCTGCGGCGGCACTTCGTCGGTGAACGCGGGATCGACCGGCGCAGGGTGACATTCGTCGGCTACTGGCGCCAGGGGATGACCGAGGAACAGCTGCGCGCCGCCGAGTAGTCACTCCCGGGATCGACGTGATCACGGTCACGGTCGAGGCCGCCCTAAGCCTCCGTTAGTTAGGTTAGGCTTACCTAAGTTGAACCACGGCACCCCCCGCACAAACACGGCCCGTCCCCACCGGAGGACCTCCCCATGCGCTCGCACCTGCTCAATGACACGACCGCGGAGCGGTACCGCAGCTCCGTGACCGAAGGTATAGAGCGGGTGGCAGCCAAACTCGCCGCCACCGACCGTCCGTTCACCGGTGTCACCGTCGACGCCCTCGCCCCGACCATCGACGCGATCGACCTCGACAAGCCGCTGCTGGACACCGCCGCGGTGCTCGACGAGCTGGAGGACGTCTACCTCCGGGACGCGATCTACTTCCACCACCCCCGCTATCTCGCCCACCTCAACTGCCCGGTCGTCATCCCTGCCGTGCTCGGCGAGGCGATCCTCTCCGCCGTCAACTCCTCCCTGGACACCTGGGACCAGTCGGCGGGCGGCACCCTGATCGAGCGCAAACTGATCGACTGGACGACCGCCCGGATCGGGCTCGGCCCGAACGCCGACGGTGTCTTCACCTCCGGCGGCACGCAGTCCAACCTCCAGGCGCTGCTCCTCGCCCGCGAGGAGGCCAAGACCGACACCTTCGCCAAACTGCGCATCTTCGCCTCCGAGGTCAGCCACTTCAGCGTGAAGAAGTCCGCGAAACTGCTGGGCCTCGGCCAGGACGCCGTCGTGTCCATCCCCGTCGACCACGACAAGCGGATGCAGACCGTCGCCCTCGCCCGCGAACTGGAGCGCTGCCGCCGCGACGGCCTCGTCCCCATGGCCGTCGTCGCCACCGCCGGGACCACCGACTTCGGCTCCATCGACCCGCTGCCCGAGATCGCCGAGCTGTGCGAGCAGTTCGGCACCTGGATGCACGTCGACGCCGCCTACGGCTGCGGGCTGCTGGCCTCCGTGAAGTACCGGGGCCGTATCGACGGCATCGAGCGCGCCGACTCGGTCACCGTCGACTACCACAAGTCCTTCTTCCAGCCGGTGAGTTCCTCGGCCGTGCTGGTCCGGGACGCCTCGACACTGCGCCACGCGACCTACCACGCCGAGTACCTCAACCCGAAGCGCATGGTCACCGAGCGCATCCCCAACCAGGTCGACAAGTCCCTCCAGACCACCCGCCGGTTCGACGCCCTCAAGCTGTGGATGACGCTGCGGGTGATGGGCGCCGACGGCATAGGGCAGCTCTTCGACGAGGTCTGCGACCTGGCGGTGGAGGGCTGGCAGCTGCTGGCCGCCGACCCGCGCTACGACGTCGTGGTCGAGCCGAACCTCTCCACCCTCGTCTTCCGCTACATCCCGGCCGCCGTCACCGACCCCGCCGAGATCGACCGCGCCAACCTGTACGCCCGCAAGGCCCTGTTCGCCTCCGGCGACGCCGTGGTCGCGGGCACGAAGGTCCAGGGCCGGCACTACCTGAAGTTCACCCTGCTCAACCCCGAGACGACGGCCGAGGACATCGCCGCCGTCCTCGATCTGATCGCCGGCCACGCCGAGCAGTACCTGGGAGAGTCCCTTGACCGCGCGTCCTGAAAACCCGACCAGAACCCATGATTTCGTGGGGATCGGGCTCGGCCCGTTCAACCTCGGCCTCGCCTGTCTGACCGAGCCGATCGACGAACTCGACGGCGTCTTCCTGGAGTCGAAGCCCGACTTCGAGTGGCACGCGGGCATGTTCCTGGACGGCGCCCACCTCCAGACCCCGTTCATGTCGGACCTGGTCACCCTGGCCGACCCGACGTCGCCGTACTCCTTCCTGAACTATCTGAAGGAGAAGGGCCGGCTCTACTCGTTCTACATCCGCGAGAACTTCTACCCGCTGCGCGTCGAGTACGACGACTACTGCCGCTGGGCCGCGAACAAGCTGAGCAGCATCCGCTTCAGCACGACGGTGACGGAGGTGACGTACGAGGACGAGGTCTACGTCGTACAGACCGCCGCCGGTGACACCTACCGCGCCCGCCATCTCGTCCTCGGTACCGGCACCCCGCCCTACATACCCGAGGCCTGCCAGGGCCTGGACGGCGACTTCCTCCACAACTCCCGCTATCTGCAGCACAAGCAGGAGCTCCAGAAGAAGGAATCGATCACTCTCGTCGGCTCCGGGCAGTCCGCCGCCGAGATCTACTACGACCTCCTCAGCGAGATCGACGTCCACGGCTACCGGCTGAACTGGGTCACCCGCTCCCCGCGCTTCTTCCCGCTGGAGTACACCAAGCTCACGCTGGAGATGACGTCGCCGGAGTACGTCGACTACTTCCGCGAGCTGCCGGAGGCCACCCGCTACCGGCTGACCACCGAGCAGAAGGGCCTGTTCAAGGGCATCGACGGCGATCTGATCAACGAGATCTTCGACCTGCTCTACCAGAAGAACCTCGGCGGTCCCGTGCCCACGCGCCTGCTCACCAACTCCTCCCTCAACAGCGCGCGGTACGAGAACGGCACGTACACGCTGTCCTTCCGCCAGGAGGAGCAGGGCAAGGAGTTCGAGCTGGACTCGCAGGGCCTGGTCCTGGCCACCGGCTACAAGTACGCCGAGCCGGAGTTCCTCAAGCTCGTGCGCGACCGCCTGGTCTACGACTCGCACGGCAACTTCGACGTCGCCCGCAACTACGCCGTCGACATCACCGGCCGCGGAGTGTTCCTCCAGAACGCCGGCGTCCACACGCACAGCATCACCAGCCCCGACCTGGGCATGGGCCCGTACCGGAACGCGTACATCATCCGCGAGCTGCTCGGCACCGAGTACTACCCGGTCGAGAAGACGATCGCGTTCCAGGAGTTCTCGGTATGAGCAGCACAGACACCTTCACGTTCCGCGCCCTCGACCCCCTGAAGGACGCCGAGCTGCTGCACGGCTGGGTCACCCACCCCAAGGCGGCCTTCTGGATGATGCAGGACGCGAGCCTGGTCGACGTCGAGCGCGCCTACATGGAGATCGCGGCCGACGAGCACCACCACGCGCTGCTCGGCCTCGACGAGTACGGCGTCCCCGTCTTCCTGATGGAGAAGTACGACCCCGCCCACCGCGAGCTGGTCGGCCTGTACGAGCCGCAACCCGGCGACATCGGCATGCACTTCCTCACGCCGCCCACCGACCGGCCCGTCCGCGGCTTCACCCGGTCCGTCATCACGGCCGTCATGGCGCACCTCTTCGAGGACCCGGAGGTGCGGCGGGTGGTCGTGGAACCGGACGTGTCCAACAAGGCCGTCCACGCCCTGAACGAAGCCGTCGGCTTCGTTCCCGAGCGCGAGATCCAGAAGCCGGAGAAGAAGGCGCTGCTCAGCTTCTGCACCCGTGAGCAGTTCGTAGCAGCCGCCGGAGGAGTAGCCGTATGACCCTGTCCGACGCCGTAGCGCATCTGTCCCCCCACCGCTGGGCGCGGGCCAACCGCCTCCTGATCCGCAAGGCACTCGCCGAGTTCGCGCACGAGCGCCTGATCACACCGGAGGCCGCCGAGGACGGCGCGTACGTCGTCCGCAGCGACGACGGCCTCACCCGCTACACCTTCACGGCCGTACTCCGTGCCCTCGACCACTGGCAGATCGACGCCGACTCGATCACCCGCCACCGTGACGGGGCCGAACTCCCGCTCGCCGCCCTGGACTTCTTCATCGAGCTCCAGAAGTCCCTGGGCCTGAGCGACGAGGTCCTGCCGGTCTACCTGGAGGAGATCTCCTCCACGCTCTCCGGCACCTGCTACAAGCTGACCAAGCCGCAGGTCCCGGTCGCCGAGCTGGCGAAGTCCGGCTTCCAGGCCATCGAGACCGGCATGACCGAGGGCCACCCCTGCTTCGTCGCCAACAACGGGCGGCTCGGCTTCGGCATCCACGAGTACCTCTCGTACGCCCCCGAGACCGCGAGCCCGGTCCGCCTGGTGTGGCTGGCGGCCCATCGCTCCCGCGCCGCGTTCACGGCCGGTGTCGGCATCGGGTACGAGACCTTCGTACGCGACGAGCTGGGCGCGGAGACCGTCGAGCGCTTCCACGCCGTCCTGCACGACCAGGACCTGGACCCCGCCGACTATCTCCTCATCCCGGTCCACCCCTGGCAGTGGTGGAACAAGCTGACGGTCACCTTCGCCGCCGAGGTCGCCCAGAAGCACCTCGTGTGCGTGGGCGAGGGCGACGACGAGTATCTGGCCCAGCAGTCCATCCGGACCTTCTTCAACACCTCCAGCCCCGAGAAGCACTACGTCAAGACGGCCCTGTCCGTCATCAACATGGGCTTCATGCGCGGACTGTCCGCCGCCTACATGGAGGCGACCCCGGCCATCAACGACTGGCTGGCCCAACTCATCGACAACGACCCGGTGTTGAAGGCCACGGGCCTGTCGATCATCCGCGAGCGCGCCGCCGTGGGCTACCGGCACCTGGAGTACGAGGCGGCCACCGACCGCTACTCGCCGTACCGCAAGATGCTGGCGGCACTGTGGCGCGAGAGCCCGGTGACCCAGCTGAAGGACGGCGAGTCACTGGCCACCATGGCCTCCCTCGTCCATGTCGACGACGAGGGCGCGTCCTTCGCGGGCGCGCTGATCACCGAGTCGGGCCTCACCCCGACGGAGTGGCTGCGCCGCTACCTGAAGGCCTACTTCACCCCGCTCCTCCACAGCTTCTACGCCTACGACCTCGTGTACATGCCGCACGGCGAGAACGTCATCCTGGTCCTGAGGGACGGCGTCGTCCAGCGCGCGATCTACAAGGACATCGCCGAGGAGATCGCCGTCATGGACGTGGACGCGGTGCTGCCGCCCACGGTCGAGCGGCTGCGCGTGGACGTCCCGGAGGAGAAGAAGCTCCTGTCCATCTTCACGGACGTGTTCGACTGTTTCTTCCGCTTCCTCGCCGCGAACCTCGCCGCCGAGGAAATCCTCACGGAGGACGACTTCTGGCGCACGGTCGCCGAGGTCACCCGGGACTACCAGCACTCGGTGCCCGAACTCGCCGACAAGTTCAAGCAGTACGACATGTTCGCCCCCGAGTTCGCCCTGTCCTGCCTCAACCGCCTCCAGCTCCGCAACAACAAGCAGATGGTGGATCTGGCGGATCCGGCGGGGGCATTGCAGCTGGTGGGCAACCTGAAGAACCCGATAGCGGGGCTGTAGCAGGCCCACACAGAGCTGGCGGGCACCCCCGGAGTACGGTCCTCCGGGGGTGCCCGTCTTCATTCACCAGGGAACTTGCGGCGACCGGTAGAAGTTGATCCCCAACGCCTCCCACCGCGGCCCCTGCGCGGCGAGCCGCACCTTGTAGCCGTCCCAGTCATGCGTGGCAGCCGGCGACCACCCCAGCTCAGCCACCCCCGCCAGCCTCGGGAACGCCATGTACTCGAGGTCCGAGGACTTCGAGAGCGTCTCAGTCCACATCGGCGCCTCGACGCCCCGCACAGCGGCGGAAGGAACTCCCGGCAGATAGTCGCCCGGATCCCAGTCGTAGGACCGCTTCACCTCAACCAGCCCCGCCCAGTCCAGCCCAAGCGGTGTATCGGCGGTGTACTTCATATCGAGGTAGATCCGATCGGCCGGAGACAGCACGACCCCGGTCCCGTTCTGCGCGGCCCTCGCAACCTGCGCCTTCTCCTCCGCACTCGTGCTGTCCAGCCCCCAGTACTGAGCGACGGCGCCCGGAGCCGGAGTGGCCCCGGTGAGCTGATGCCACCCCACCACGGTCTTTCCGTACTCCGCGACGATCGGCTGCACCCGGTCCATGAACTTCACATAGTCCTCGTGACTCGTGGAGTGCGCCTCGTCCCCGCCGATGTGCAGATACTTCCCCGGCGTCAGCGCGGCCAGCTCCCGGATCACGTCGTCCACGAAGTCGTACGTGATGTCCTTGCCGACGCACAGCGAGCTGAAGCCGACCTCGGTGCCGGTGTAGAGCGGCGGAGCCACCCCATCGCAATTGAGCTCGGCATACGACGCCAGCGCCGCATTCGTGTGCCCCGGCATATCGATCTCAGGCACGACCTCAAGATGACGCGAGGAGGCGTACCGGACGATCTCCTTGTAGTCGGCCTTGGTGTAGTACCCGCCGGGCCCGCCGCCGACCTGCGTGGAGCCGCCGTACGTCGCCAGCCGCGGCCAGGAGTCGATGGCGATGCGCCAGCCCTGGTCGTCGCTGAGGTGCAGATGCAGCTTGTTGAACTTGTACAGGGCGAGTTGATCGACGTACCGCTTGACCTGGTCGACGGTGAAGAAGTGCCTGGAGACGTCGAGCATCGCGCCGCGCCAGCCGTAGCGCGGGGTGTCCCGGATGGTGCCGCCCGCGACCAGCCAGGGGCCGGGCTGGACGGTGTTCTTCTCGACGGCGGCGGGCAGCAGCTGGCGCAGGGTCTGGACGCCGTGGAAGAGCCCGGAGGGCTTCGCGGCGGTGATGGTGACGCCGCCGCGGCCGCTGTCCAGGCGGTAGCCCTCCGCACCGAACGAGCCCTGGGCGAGGCGCAGTCGGATGCCGCCTTCGCCATGGGCGGTGACGGGGAGGCGGTAGCCGGTGGAGGGGCGCAGGACGGACGCGAGGTACTCGCCGACGCGGCGGGCCTCACGGGAGTCGTCCACGCGTATCCGGGTGCCGCTGGTGATCCGGTACGGCGATCCGCCCGGGGTGACCGAGGCGGGCGCCGGGACCAGCCGGTCGAGCGGTCCCGGCGATGCCGCCTCGGCGGGGGCGGCCCCTGTCACCGAGACGCCCATCGCGACCAGCAGCAGGGAACCGAGAAGGCGCAGCGTTCTGAGTCTCACAAGACCGTGTCTCACAAAACCGTCCCTTCGACGAGCCGTTGAGCCATCGAGCCGTTGAGCTCCAAGAGGTCTGGACCACCCTCTCGTGAGACAGGTGGAACAATCCACCCCATGGCGGAAATCATCCAGAAGGACGGCACGTGGGACTTCGACGGCGACGCACTGCGACTGACTCCCGGACGGGACAAGAACGTCAGCCTGTTCCGCAAGACGCTGGGTGAACTGGTCGTCCCGCTGGGCGCGTTGGCGGGCGTCTCCTTCGAGCAGGGCAAGAAGGCGGGGCGGCTCAGGCTGCGGCTGCGCGACGGCGCCGACCCGCTGCTGCACGCCACGGGCGGCCGGCTCGCCGAGCCCAACGACCCGTATCAGCTGATCGTGGAGTCCGACCGCTACGGCGTCGCCGAGTACTTCGTGGACGAGGTCCGCAACGCCCTGCTGCTGGACGAGGTCCCGGCCGATCCGGTCGACAGCTACCTGCTGCCGGGCCCGCCCCTCCCCTTGTCGGTCTCCGCAGGGGACGCCACCGCCAGCTTCGACGGCGAGCGCATCCGGCTGGAGTGGAACTGGAAGACGGAGGACGCCAAGGCCGCCGCCGGCACCCGCTCCATCGGCCTCGCCGACATCACGGCCGTGGAGTGGCATCCGGCGGCGGGCCTGGAGAACGGCCACCTGCGCTTCGTGGTGCGGAACGCGCCCACCACCAAGGCCCCGCCCAAGTACGACCCGAACGCCGTGGAGCTGTGGGGCTTCAAGAAGGACCCGCTGATGGCCCTGGTCGCGGCGGCGGTCCAGGCCCGCCTTCCGCATCCGTCCGCTCCGGTCGAGGACGAGGTCCCGCAGGAGGACCCCGTGGTCCAGGACCACGACGCCCTCCTGCGCCGCCTGCGCGAACTCGGCGAGCTGCATCGCACCGGCGTACTGACGGACGAGGAGTTCACCATGGCCAAGCAGGCGGTCCTGAAGCGGATGTAGCGAGGCCTACTTGGCCTTGCGGGCCACCGTGAAGTGGTCGATCCGGTCACCGGTCTCGGCGATGCCCGAGACCTTCAGGGTGGCGTACCGGCCGCGCGGGGCGGGGTTCACGTCCACCCGCAGGAACGAGTAGTTGAGGTACCGCACCCGCGACCAGGCGACGGTCTCGTTCTTCTTGCCGTCCTTGAGGTTGACGAAGGAGGCCACGGAGTCGACCTCGTTCTCGTGCCCCTCGTAGGAGTCGGGCGCGGAGAACGCGTACAGGCTGCGGCCGGCCGCGCCTGCCGTGACATAGACGACGCCCTCGGTCTCGGGGTAGGCCGTGCCGCCGATCGGCAGCTTCTTGACGACCTCGTCCCCCTTGATCACATCCGTGCGCTCGTACTGGTGGTTGTGACCGTTGATGACCAGATCCACCTGGTACTTCTCGAACAGCGGCACCCACTCCTGGCGCACGCCCCCCTCCGAGGCGTGCGCGGTGGAGGTGCAGTACGCGCAGTGATGGAAGAACACGACGACGAAGTCGATGTCATGGGCGGCCCGGAACTTCTTCAGCTGCGCCTCGAACCATGTGGTCTGCGTGCCGCCGGAGATACCGAGGTTGGCCGGGATCTCGTACGACACGTCGTTCGGGTCGAGCGAGATGATCGCGGTGTTGCCGTGGACGAAGGAGTAGACGCCCGGCAGGTGCTTCTTGTCCGGCCCGTTGTCGGGGAGCGTGAAGCGGGCCTCCTCGCCGCCGTAGCCGTTGGGCGAGTACCAGGCCTCCATGTCGTGGTTGCCGTAGCTCACCATCCACGGCACGGACTTGGCGACCGACTCGGTCTGGTACAGGAACTGGTCCCAGGTGCGCGAGTCGAAGCCGGTGTCGGAGGTCTTGCCCTGCCCCGCCGGGTCGCCGTACGCGATGTCACCGGCGTGCAGATGGAAGCTCGGGCTCTGGCCGAGGATCAGACTGTCGTTGGCCAGCGCGTGATAGCTGACGCCCTGGTCGCCGAAGGCCGTGAAGGTGAACGGCTCCTTGTGCGCGGGGGCGGTGGTGAAGGTGCCCAGGGTGCCGAGCAGGTGCGGCTCGGCGGGGTCGAAGCCGGCGTGTCCGACGCCGTAGTAGTACGTCCGGCCGGGGCGCAGGTGGGTCAGCTTGGCGTGGACGTAGTACTGGGTGTGGTCGGCGCTGGCTCCGACACCGGCCGGGGTGTAGAGGCTGCGGACCTCGGCCTCGATCTTGTGGGAGAGGTCCCAGGGGTGGGCGCCGATCCGGACGAACGGCTTCTTCACGGCGACCGGCACCTGCCACGAGACGGTCATCTCGGTGCGTGCGTCGTTGCCGTAGGCGAGGTGGCGGCCGAAGGGGGCGACCAGGGCGCCGTCGACGGTCTCGGTGCGCGGGGCGGCCTTCTGCGTCGGTACGGCCGCCTGGGCGGTGGCGCCGGGCACGAACGCGCCGCCCGCGACGGCACCGAGGGTGACGGCGCCGCCTCTGATCATCGAGCGCCGGGAGAACTTGGCGCGCAGGTACTCGTGCTGTTCGGCCATGCTCATGCGCTCGGCCAGGTGCTGGGGTACTCCCATGCGAGGTATGTCCATGGCGTCACAAGCTGGCCGGTGCACACATCCCCCCGCGGAACAACCGCCCAACGAACACCCATGGGCGTTCCATAACTCTCCCAAAGCCCTCTGACACCCTCGTGCCCGAAATCGGGCAGGATTCTTGCGAAGCGATCCCTCATACCCCAGGATCTACCGAGTGCACGACGACCTCGTTGATCATCTGACCCGCAGCACGCCCCTCAGCCGGGGCGAGGCATCGCGGGTGATCCAGGACGTGCTCGCCTACTTCGACGAGACGACCGAGGAGTTCGTCCGTCGCCGCCACCGCGAACTCCAGGCCCAGGGCCTGGTGAACGCGGAGATCTTCGAACGGATCGAGGCGGACCTGAAATACCGGACGGTGGCACCGCCGGAGCTCACGCTCCGCCAGTTGCGCCGGATCGTCTACGGCTAGGGATACCTATATATATGTGCGGAATCGTCGGATACATCGGGAAGCGCGACGTGGCGCCCCTCCTCCTTGAGGGCCTCCAGCGCCTGGAGTACCGCGGCTACGACTCGGCCGGTGTGGTCGTCTCCTCCCCCAAGGCGCCCGCCCTGAAGATGGTCAAGGCCAAGGGCCGGGTCCGTGACCTGGAGGCCAAGGTCCCCGCGCGCTTCAAGGGCACCACCGGCATCGCCCACACCCGCTGGGCCACCCACGGCGCCCCCTCCGACGTCAACGCCCACCCGCACCTGGACGCCGAGGGCAAGGTCGCCGTCGTCCACAACGGCATCATCGACAACGCCGCCGACCTGCGCCGCAAGCTGGAGGCCGACGGCGTCGAGTTCCTCTCCGAGACCGACACCGAGGTCCTCGTCCACCTCATCTCCCGCTCGCAGGCGGAGAAGCTGGAGGACAAGGTCCGCGAGACGCTGCGCCTGATCGAGGGCACGTACGGCATCGCGGTGCTGCACGCCGACTTCCCGGACCGCATCGTCGTCGCCCGCAACGGCTCCCCGGTCGTCCTCGGCATCGGCGAGAAGGAGATGTTCGTCGCCTCGGACATCGCCGCCCTGGTCACCCACACCCGCCAGATAGTGACGCTGGACGACGGCGAGATGGCCACGCTGAAGGCCGACGACTTCCGCACCTACACGACGGAGGGCACGCGTACGACCGCCGAGCCCACCACCGTCGAGTGGGAGGCCGCCTCCTACGACATGGGCGGCCACGACACCTATATGCACAAGGAGATCCACGAGCAGGCCGACGCCGTGGACCGCGTGCTGCGCGGCCGCATCGACGACCGCTTCTCGACGGTCCATCTGGGTGGGCTGAATCTGGACGCCCGCGAGGCCCGCCAGATCCGCCGCGTCAAGATCCTCGGCTGCGGCACCTCGTACCACGCGGGCATGATCGGCGCCCAGATGATCGAGGAGCTGGCCCGCATCCCCGCGGACGCCGAGCCGGCCTCCGAGTTCCGCTACCGCAACGCGGTCGTGGACCCCGACACCCTCTACATCGCCGTCTCCCAGTCCGGTGAGACGTACGACGTCCTCGCGGCCGTCCAGGAGCTGAAGCGCAAGGGCGCCCGGGTGCTCGGCGTCGTGAACGTCGTCGGTTCCGCCATCGCGCGCGAGGCGGACGGCGGCATCTACGTCCACGCCGGCCCCGAGGTCTGCGTGGTCTCCACGAAGTGCTTCACCAACACCACGGTGGCCTTCGCGCTCCTCGCCCTGCACCTGGGCCGCACCCGCGACCTCTCCGTCCGCGACGGCAAGCGGATCATCGAGGGCCTGCGCAAGCTGCCCGCCCAGATCGCCGAGATGCTGGAGCAGGAGGAGGAGATCAAGAAGCTGGCCCAGGAGTACGCCGAGGCCCGCTCGATGCTCTTCATCGGCCGTGTCCGGGGCTACCCGGTCGCCCGCGAGGCCTCCCTGAAGCTCAAGGAGGTCTCGTACATCCACGCCGAGGCCTACCCCGCCTCCGAGCTGAAGCACGGCCCCCTGGCCCTGATCGAGCCCGCCCTGCCCACGGTCGCGATCGTCCCCGACGACGACCTCCTGGAGAAGAACCGCGCCGCCATGGAGGAGATCAAGGCCCGCAGCGGCAAGATCCTCGCGGTGGCCCACCAGCACCAGGAGAAGGCCGACCAGACGATCGTCGTCCCGAAGAACGAGGACGAGCTGGACCCGATCCTGATGGGCATCCCGCTCCAACTCCTCGCCTACCACACGGCGTTGGCCCTCGGCCGGGACATCGACAAGCCGCGGAACCTCGCGAAGTCCGTGACGGTGGAGTAGCCACCGCCGGGGAGCGGGACGGCATCAGGGGCGCAGTACCGACTGCCATCTGGTCTCGCCGTCCCGCTCCTGTTCGGTCGCGGCCAGCCCCGCAGCGGCGGCCACCGCGGCCGAGGCATGGTGCTCGGGGTGGATGTGCGCGACGACCGTACGCACCGACCGCCGCCCCAGCCAGTCGACGAGCCCCCGCGCCGCCTCCGAGGCGAACCCGCGCCCCTGCCACGGCAGGCCCACCACCCAGGCGATCTCAGCGACGCCGTCGGCGGTGATCGTGGCCTGGACGGTGCCCACGAGACATGACTCGGCGCGCAGCCGGAGCACCCAGTTGCACCAGGAGACCGCGGGGTCAGGGGCTCCGGCGACGAGCCGTCCGTAGCGGGCGCGCAGGTCGTCGAGGGTGTGCGGGGCGCCGCCGATGAAGTGGTGCAGCGCCGGGTCCGACAGCACGACGGCCATCTCCTCGGCGTGCTCGACGCGCAGCGGGACGAGATCGAGCCGGTCGGTGCGGATCGGCTCGGCGGATGTGCGGGGTTCGGACATCGCCGCAGCCTACGGCCCGGCGGATGACCCTGCGGAAAGAGAATCAGCCGGTGACTTCGATGAAGTCACCGGCTGATCATCAAGGGTGAGTGACGGGACTCGAACCCGCGGCATCCTGGACCACAACCAGGTGCTCTACCAGCTGAGCTACACCCACCATGTCCGGTTGTTGACTTCCGTGGAGTCCCCGACCGGCCGAGAAAAAGTGTACAGGGTCCGAAGGGGTGCTCGCGCACGCCTTTTGGGGCGCCCTGGTGCGACCCCCCTCACACACCTACTGAGCTGGCAGAACGTACTTCGCGGCGATCGACTTCGCGGTGTCGGAGTCCGGGCCCGGCTGGGGCACGAAGACGGCCTCACGGTAGTAGCGGAGTTCGGCGATCGACTCGCGGATGTCGGCGAGGGCGCGGTGGTTGCCGTTCTTCTCGGGGCTGTTGAAGTAGGCCCGCGGATACCAGCGCCGGGCGAGCTCCTTGATGCTCGACACGTCGACGATCCGGTAGTGGAGGTAGTCCTCCAGCGTCGGCATGTCCCGCAGCAGGAAGCCGCGGTCGGTGCCGACGGAGTTGCCGCACAGCGGCGCCTTGCCGGGTTCCTTGACGTGCTCGCGGACGTAGGCGAGGACCTGGTCCTCGGCGTCCTTGAGGGTCGTCCCGCCGGCGAGTTCCTCCAGCAGCCCGGACGCGGTGTGCATCTGACGCACCACCTCCGGCATCGTCTCCAGCGCCGCGTCCGGCGGACGGATGACGATGTCGACGCCCTCGCCGAGGACGTTCAGCTCGGAGTCGGTGACGAGGGCGGCAACCTCGATGAGCGCGTCGTCGGACAGCGAGAGGCCGGTCATCTCGCAGTCGATCCACACCATGCGATCGTTCATGGGCCCCACCCTACGGCTGACGTCCGTTCTTGGGTGCCCCGCGTCGGTGCTGACCTCAAACGCCGGACGGGCTGGTCGGTCAGTCCGTCCGGCGTTCTCGAGGTCAGGCTCCGCTGCGCTGGCCCGGCAGGGCTGCCCGGCCGCCGACGTACAGCTCGCGTCCGTTCTCCGAAGGCGCGGGCGGGCCCACGGGTGCCGGGGTGCGGCGGGTCTGGAGCGGGACGGGGCCGCCCTCCGGGTACGGCGTGGGCGGCGGGCCCTGCGGTACCGGGCCCGGTCCGGGCGTGGGCTCCGTGTCCGTCGGTCGGTCACCCTGCGGACGCCGGGCGCGGTACGCCGCCCGGTACGCGGCCGGCGACGAGCCGAGCTGGCGGCGGAAGTGCCCGCGCAGCGCCACCGGCGAGCGGAAGCCGCAGCGGCCCGCGACCTCGTCCACCGAGTAGTCGGACGTCTCCAGCAGCCGCTGCGCCTGCAGCACCCGCTGGGTGATCAGCCACTGCAGCGGGGCCGAACCCGTCAGCGAGCGGAACCGGCGGTCGAAGGTGCGGCGCGACATGTACGCGCGCGCCGCGAGCGTCTCCACGTCGAACTGCTCGTGCAGGTGCTCCAGCGCCCAGGCGACGACCTCCGCGAGGGGGTCGGCGCCGATCTCCTCCGGTAAAGACCGATCGAGATAGCGCTCCTGACCGCCCGAGCGGCGCGGCGGGACCACCAGACGGCGGGCCAGTGCCCCGGCCGCCTCGTTGCCGTGGTCCGTCCGCACGATGTGGAGACAGAGATCGATTCCGGCCGCCGTGCCCGCCGACGTCAGCACGTCGCCGTCGTCGACGAACAGCTCTCGCGGATCCACGTGCACCGACGGATAGCGCTTGGCCAGCGTCGGTGCGTACATCCAGTGTGTCGTCGCGGGTCGGCCGTCCAGCAGGCCCGCCGCGGCGAGGACGAAGGCGCCGGTGCACAGCCCGACGATGCGGGCGCCTTCCTCGTGCGCCCGGCGCAGTGCGTCGAGCGCCTCCTCCGGCGGCGGCGAGGTGATCGAACGCCAGGCAGGCACGACGACCGTGCCCGCCCGTGAGATCGCCTCCAGGCCATGCGGCGCCGAGAGTTCCAGGCCACCTGTGGTCCGCAGGGGGCCTTCCTCGCCACCGCACACCAGCAGTCGGTAGCGCGGCACGCCGGCGTCCTGGCGGTCTATCCCGAACACCGACAGCGGTATGGAACTCTCGAAGATGGGGCCGCCGCTGAACAGCAGCACCGCGACGATCTCCTTGCGGCGTCGCCCGGAAAGCTTCCGGGCCGCGGCTTCCGGCGCGGCAGTGGAGTCGTGGCTCATACTGCTAAGCCCCCCTCGGTGGTCGCGGCTCCTCGGTTGTGTCGCTCCTGCACGTTTCCCCTCGGTCCTGCACGAGTCCCCCGCCGTAGACAGTCAAGATCGAATCTACTGTGTCGCGCCGCGCCTCAGTGGCCGGTTCACCACTCGGCACATTGTCGACTTGGCAACTTGGCGTGAAGCATTCGATCACGAAGCGTTGCACTCACGGGCCGTGCAGGG
The DNA here is from genome assembly GCF_014655715.1 of Streptomyces lanatus. GTDB lineage: Bacteria > Actinomycetota > Actinomycetes > Streptomycetales > Streptomycetaceae > Streptomyces > Streptomyces lanatus. Next base: position 835,718 of record NZ_BNBM01000002.1, read on the forward strand.
AAGTGCGCCTTGTCGCGGTGGCCAATCCACGTAGGGTGCGCAGACCCCCTGAGGCCCTTTCCGTGCAGGTGGAACGGGGGTTGGAGGGTGTTCGGGGCAGGGAATGCATGCGCGCCAGAAGTTGGCTGAAAAGTGGCGTGCCGGGGTGTGAAAACCGGTCAGCCGACCGGTGTATTTCCCCCAGTGTGACGTCCGCCTCTATGGGCCCCGGTTCCCGTCCGGTGATGGCGCCCGCGACGCCGGGGTGACGGGCCGTGACGCTCCTCCTGCCGCAGCCGGGTCGCGCCGCGCTCGGACTGGCGCAGCAGCACCCGGCACACCGCCGTCACGGCGGCGAGACCGAGGGCCGTGCCGGTCGCGCCGGCCAGCGAGGTGCCGTAGACGAGGAGGACCACGGGGACCAGGACGCAGCTGAAGGCCGCCCAGCGGACCACATCGGTGGCGCTGTCCTCGGCGGGGGTGTGGGGTCCGGACATGGGTGCGTGCTCCTGGGCTCCCTGGGCGGTGGCTCGTGGTGATCAACGCGGGTTCGAGCCCTGGGTCACTGATCAACGGCTGTCCATGCGGGGGGACACGAGTGAACCTTGTGCAAACCGCCTGTACACCGCAGCAACCATTGCGTTACGGGCGTCCCCTCGTGCATGCTCCCTGGAACCCGCACCGACCGTGAGCGGGTATCTGGGCTAAGGAGGCGTGCCGCCGTACCCTTGGGGTATGGGGTTGGGAAGACCATTCCCGGACACAGCTCCGCCGCAACGATGTCCCACCCACACAAGGATCTTTACGCCGAGACAGCCATGGCCGGTCACGAATTCTTCGAACCCGCGGACCGCAAGCGGCCCGTCGCCGACCCCACGGCGGCCGAGCCCCTGGCGGCGGAAGAGCCACGCCACTCCTGCGATCCAGCCTTCAAACACGGCGTCGTCGTCGGCTTCGACGGCTCCACCTCCAGCGAACGCGCCCTCGCGTACGCCATCGGCATGGCCCATCGCTCCGGGTCGGGCCTGATCATCGTCCACGTCGCCAACCGGCTGCCCACCACGGTGTGGGCCGGCTGTGAGCCACCGGTCTTCGTCGACGTACCGGATCACCGCACCGAGGTCCTCGGCCTCGAACTCGCGTGTGCGGAGTACCTCGCCGAGGTGCCGTGGATCCTCGTCGAGCGCGGCGGCGACATCTGCAACGAACTCGAAGAGGTGGGGCGGGAGTACGAGGCGGACGCGATCGTCGTCGGCTCCACGCACGGCATCGTCGGCCGGATCTTCGGGTCGGTCGCGGGGCGGCTCGCCAAGCGGGCCAAGCGTCCCGTCGTTGTCATTCCGTAACTCGCCGTTGTCCCAGGTGAGATGAGCCGTTCGAGACACCGCTCCCCTTCTCGCGTTGCGTGAATCTACTGGCGCGTAGAGGTGTTTGTGCCCTTGTGAAGGGCATATATGGCACACCGCACAACTGCACATGCATGAAGGGAGCCCGCCGTGGACAACGACGTCTCCGCGGGAAGCGGAATCACCAGCGTGGTCGGCCGACTCGCCCTCGGAATCACCCTGTTGGCCTTCGGCCTCGGGTACGCCGATGTGATCGACGGCGTGTCGGCCGCTGACGCCGTATCAATCGCCCAGTACGTGGGCGGCATCGCCCTCTTCGTCGCCGGACTGATGGCCCTCCGCGACCGTGACGGCGCGAACGGAACCGCGTTCGTGGCGCTCGGCTCGCTCTGGTTCACCTGGGCCGTCGCGGCGGACGCCCAGGTCTCCGCCAACGCCGCCGGACTGTTCCTGCTGCTCTTCGCCCTCGTGGCACTGTCCCTCACCCTCGCCGGCGGCGACCAGCTCGGCCAGGGTGCGTACGGGCTGTTCTTCGTCTCCCTGCTGCTCATGGCGATCGGCACCTTCGCCGACAACGACGGGCTCACCAAGGTGGGCGGCTGGTTCGCCGTCGCGGCCGGGGCGGTGGCCTGGTACGCCGCGACCGCCGCGCTGGCCCACTGGCCGACGGCACTTCCTCGACGCGCTGCGGGCCGGGGGGTGACGGCCACCGGTTAGCTGCGCAGGCTGGGGAGTTGGGCGGCTTCCCGGCATTTCGAGCGGACCCCCGTGTGAGTGGTGGCATCACGTGGGGGTCCGTGCGTTTGTTGTTCGGCCGGCCAATGCATTTGTGCCCGGCGCGCAACTCTCCGTCAATTCCGCGAACTCGGCTGCCGGCAATCTGCTCGCTGAACCTCGGCGGGTGTGGTCGAGCATGGCGGATGCCGTGTCCAGCCACTGTGGTTGGGGATCCACTCCGATGTACTCGGCCAGGCGGGTGAGTTCTTCGGTCGGCTTGTCCAGCAGATTCTCGTATGCGAGCGTCGTGCGCTGTCCTGCGGGAAGGCCGGCCAGGAACTCCGTGCCGTCGGTGACGAGTTCGGACCACAGGGCGCCGAATCTGCGGAGGGGGAGGTCGCGGTCTCGTACGAGGGCCGGGTCGAAGCGGTCGTCGAGGAGTGGCGCCAAGTCCGGGGGTAGGGCGCGTACATGCTCGGGGGTCAGGTCCGAGAAGCTCTCGATGCCTGCCCGTTCCTTGATCTCGCGGAGCAGGGTGATCGTGCGGTAGCCGACGTGGCGGCTCATGGAGAGGGCGCAGTCGGGGCCGTTCCTGAACATGTGGACGAACCTCGCGTCCGGGAAGGCCTCCCGCAGCTTCGGTGCCCAGCCGGTCGAGTAGCCGGAGCGCTCGACGACCGCGGTTCTGCCGAAACGGCCGCAGAGCAGGTCGAAGAGGGCCCGGTGGTGCTCGGCGGCGGTGCGCCCGGGCCATCGGGGCACCGTCTCGCCGAGGTCGTCGAGGAGACCGTCCGGGTCGTCGGTGAGGTGGGGCAGGACCATCAGGGAGAGGGCGGGGATGCCGGTGGTCTCCGCCGAGTAGCGGCCGGGGTCGCGGGTGTAGAGGAACTCCGGCAGCGGCAGCCCGCTGCGGATCATCCGCTCGAAGTGCGGGGCGGGACGGGAGAGCGCCTGCCAGAACTCCTCGCCGGTCACCTTCCCCTCGGGGAAGGCGGCGTCGCCCACGGAGGCCATGTACTCATTGAGGCTCAGTACGTCGGGGTGGGCGTTGAGCATGCGTGACAGCGCGGTCGAGCCGCTGCGTCCCGTACCGATGACGAAGGTCAAGGTACGCATGGGTCACCCTCCACATTCTGTACCGACCCCGTCCCGAGGGCCGCTGACCGCGTGTGCGGTCCATCCCTGCCCAGTCCATCGGGCCGCGTACCGGGGTGATCGAAGTCGGCCGATTTCTGCGGAGGTACGGCGGGGCGGCGTCCGAGCACGCGGATGAATGGGCCACGTCGGCACGGCGTTCGAGCCCTCGGCACCGGACCGTCGCGGTGGATCAGCGCGCGGGCACGACGCGAGGAAGCGGCACCGCCGGAAGTCTCCCGGGCCGCCTACGTCGCCGATCGGCCCGCCCTCGTCGGCCGGACGTCGGGTGGCCGCACGGCGATACTCACCGCCCCGGCGCATCCCGGACCGCTATGCACACCGGCGTCCACGCCACACCCACGCCCGCGCTCACGACGCCCGAGCGGCATTCGCCGAATGCTCCCGGGCCGCCTACGTCGCCTAAGGCGTCGCCGTCGCCGGTCGGCCCGTCGCCGGTCGGCCCACCGGCGATGCTCACCCCCACGGCGCATCCCGGACCGCCGGTACACGGCGTCCACGCCACACCCACGCTTGCTCCCGCGCTCACGACGCCCAGGCGCGAGCGAACGGCACCCGCCGAAAGTCTTCCGGGCCACCTACGTCACCTAAGCCGAAGCCATCGCCGATCGGCCCGCCCTGCGGCGACCCGCCCTTGTCAGCCAGCCGCCCGGCAGCCGCACGGCGATGCTCACCGCCCCAGCGCATCCCGAACCGCTCAGTACACCCGGCGTCCACGCCCACACCCGCGCCCACCCTCACGACGCCCAGGCACGAGCGAACGGCACCCGCCGAAAGTCTCCCGTGCCACCTACGCCACCCAAGCCGAACGCATCGCCGATCCGCCGCCCTGCGGCGACCCGCCCCCGTCAGCCGGCCACCCGGCAGCCGCACGGCGATACTCACCGCCCCAGCGCACCCCGAACCGCCCAGTACACCGGCGTCCACGCCACCCCCACACCCGCACCCACTCCCCCGCCCACCCTCACGACGAAGCCCGGGTCACCAACTCCGTAGCCAGCACCATCTGCCTCTTCTCCAACCCCCGCGACACCGCCGGACGCCGATCCGCGATCTCGCTCAGCAGGAGGTCGATCATGCGGCGGCCCATTTCCTCGATGGGCTGGCGGACGCTGGTGAGGGGTGGGTCCATGTGGCGGGCGATGGCGGAGTCGTCGTAGCCGACGAGGGCGACGTCGTCGGGGATGCGGCGGCCCGCCTCGCGCAGGGCCTGGCGGGCGCCCGCCGCTGTCACGTCCGAGGCGGCGAAGACGGCGTCCAGGTCGGGGCAGCGCTCCAGCAGCATGGTCATCGCCCTCGCCCCGCCCTCCTCGGTGAAGTCGCCCGCCTCGATGAGCCGCTCGTCCACCTGGTGCCCCGCGTCACCGAGGGCGTCGCGATAGCCGTCGACGCGGCGCTGGGCGCCGTAGACGTCGAGGCGGCCGGTGATGTGGGCGATCTTCCCTCTGCCGCGGCCCAGCAGGTGCTCGACCGCCGAGCGGGCACCGCCGTAGTTGTCGGAGTCGACCGAGGTCAGGGTCTCCGCCGCCGAGCGGGGGCCGCTGATCACCGCCGGGATCTCCAGCTGGGCCAGCAGGTCGGGGAGGGGGTCGTCGGCGTGGACCGAGACCAGCAGGACGCCGTCGACGCGGTGGGCCGCCAGGTACTGGGCGAGGCGGCGGCGTTCCTTGTCGCTGCCCGCGAAGATCAGCAGGAGCTGCATCTCGGTGTCGGAGAGCTCGGCGCCGACGCCCTTGAGCATGTCCGAGAAGTACGGCTCCGCGAAGAAGCGGGTCTCCGGTTCGGGGACGACGAGGGCGATCGCGTCCGTACGATTCGCCGCCAAGGCTCGGGCCGCCGTGTTCGGGACGTAGCCCAGCTCCGCCACCGCCGCCTCCACCGCCGCGCGGGTCGCGTCGCTGACCCGGGGCGAGCCGTTGATCACCCGGGAGACGGTGCCCCGTCCCACGCCCGCGCGGGCCGCCACCTCTTCGAGGGTGGGCCGGCCACCGCTCCGGCCCCGCGCTCCGTGGCTTGCCATGGGCTCCGCCCTCTCGCCGTATTCCGTGCCTGGCCTGGAATCTAACAGTCCCGCGTGCCGCACTGAGCGCCCCCGAACCGCCCCTTGCAGGTCCAGTTAACGGCCCGATAACTGAACGCAGAACTCCGCTCCCCCACCCTTGACACCCCCGCCCGGACCGACGAACCTTCAACACATCACCTGTGGGAGCGCTCCCACAGTACCTGACACATACACATCCCGCACGTTCCCCGCCCGAGCCGCAGCGTGAACAATGAACGGGCCCAGCAAGTGCAGTTGGCCGGGGGGTCGGCAGGTCAGGCAACAGGAGGAACCAATGCGCACGAGTATCCGTGGGTCCCGCAGGCTGATGACCCTCGCGGTCGCGGCCGCGCTGACGACAGGGCTGCTCGCCGGCTGCGCCGAGGACTCGGACGACTCTTCGGGCGAGGGCGGTGGCAACGGAGGCGGTGGCAAGACCACCCTCACCGTCGGCACCTTCGGCACCTTCGGCTACAAGCAGGCCGGCCTCTACGACGAGTACATGAAGCTGCACCCGGACATCAGCATCAAGGAGAACGTCACCACCCGTACCGACGTCTACTGGCCGAAGGTCCTCACCCGCCTCCAGGCCGGCTCCGGTGCCGACGACATCCAGGCCATCGAAGTCATGAACATCACCGAGGCCGTGCAGACGCAGGCCGACAAGTTCGTGGACCTCGGCAAGGAGGTCGACAAGTCGCAGTGGCTGGACTGGAAGAACGCCCAGGCCACCACCAAGGACGGCAAGCTCATCGGGCTCGGTACGGATGTCGGGCCCATGGCGATCTGCTACCGCAAGGACCTGTTCGAGAAGGCCGGCCTGGAGACGGACCGCACCAAGCTCGCCGCGCAGTGGCAGGGCGACTGGAACAAGTACGTCGACCTGGGCAAGGAGTACATGAAGAAGGCGCCCAGCGGCACCAAGTTCGTGGACTCGGCCTCCTCGGTCTACAACGCGGCCCTCGGCGGCGCGGACGAGCGCTACTACAAGGACGACGGCACCGTCGACTGGGACAAGTCGCAGGGCGTGAAGAACGCCTGGGACGTCGCCATGGACGTGGCGACCAGCGACATGTCGGCGAAGCTGAAGCAGTTCGACAAGCCGTGGGACCAGGGCTACGCCAACGGCACCTTCGCCACGGTGGCCTGCCCGGCCTGGATGATCGGCTACATCCTGGAGAAGTCCGGTGACGCCGGCAAGGGCAAGTGGGACGTGGCGGCGGCGCCGACCGCGGCCAACTGGGGCGGTTCGTTCATCGGCGTACCGACGTCGGGCAAGAACCAGAAGGAGGCCATCGCCCTGGCGAAGTGGCTGACCGCGCCCGAGCAGCAGGCGAAGGTCTTCGCCAAGCAGGCGAGCTTCCCGTCGACCCCGTCGGCGTACTCCACCCTGAAGCCGGCGACCGCCACCACCGAGTACTTCTCGAACGCGCCGATCACACAGATCTTCTCCGACTCGGCGAAGACGATCCCGTCGCAGTACTTCGGCATCAAGGACCAGGCGATCAACACGGCCCTGACCGACATCGGCATCCTCCAGGTCGAGCAGAAGGGCAAGAGCCCTGACGACGGCTGGGACGCCGCCTCCGAGGAGATCAAGGACGTGCTCGGCCAGTGAGCAGCTCCAAGCAGGCCCTCGCGCATCCCGCGTCGAGCGCCGACGCCGCGCCCGGTGAACAGCCGGGCGCGGCCGGCCGCGCTCGCGGTCGCGGTACACCCCCGCCGGGGAAGGACTCCTGGCGGAGCCGGCTGTACCGCTGGGACATGAAGGCGTCGCCGTACGCGTTCATCGCCCCCTTCTTCATCGTCTTCGGGGCGTTCTCGCTGGTCCCGCTGCTCTATACGGCGTGGTACTCGCTGCACAACGTGCAGTTGTCCAACCTCGACGGCCAGACCTGGACCGGCCTGGACAACTACCAGAACCTGCTGTCCTCGGACTTCTTCTGGAACGCGCTGTGGAACACCTTCACCATCGGTGTGATCTCCACGGTGCCGCAGCTGGTGATGGCGATCGGCCTGGCCCATCTGCTCAACTACCGGCTGCGCGGCTCGACGATGTGGCGGGTCGTGATGCTCACCCCGTACGCCACCTCGGTGGCCGCGGCGACGCTGGTGTTCGTGCTGCTGTACTCCTGGGACGGCGGCATGATCAACTGGCTCCTCGACTTCGTCGGCATCGACCCGGTCAACTGGCGTGAGTCCGACTGGGGTTCGCAGTTCGCGGTGTCGTCGATCGTGATCTGGCGCTGGACGGGCTACAACGCGCTGATCTACCTCGCGGCGATGCAGGCGATCCCGGCCGACCTCTATGAGTCGGCGGCGATCGACGGCGCCAACCGCTGGCAGCAGTTCATCCATGTCACGGTCCCGCAGCTGCGCCCGACGATCCTCTTCACGGTGGTCGTCTCCACGATCGGTGCGACCCAGCTCTTCGGCGAGCCGCTGCTGTTCGGCGGGGTGAGCGGCTCGAAGGGCGGCTCCGAGCACCAGTACCAGACCCTCGGTCTGTACATGTACGACCAGGGCTGGATCATCGGCAACCTCGGCAAGGCGTCCGCGATCGCCTGGTCGATGTTCCTGATCCTGCTGATCGTCGCCGTGATCCAACTGCTGGTCTCCCGACGGCTGAGGAAGTCCCAATGACAGCGACCGAACTGACGACTCCGCGGGCCGAGAAGGTACGGCCGCCCCGGCGCCCCCGCGTCATGGGCGCCGGCAAGCAGCTGCACGCCGGCCCGCTGACGTACGTCGTCCTGACCGTGTTCGCGCTGGTGTCGCTGGCCCCGCTGGTGTGGACGGCGATCGCGGCCTCGCGCACCGACCGACGGCTCGCGGAGACCCCGCCGCCGCTGTGGTTCGGCGGGAACCTGTTCAAGAACATGGACCGGGCGTGGGAGGAGGCCGGGCTCGGGAAGGCGATGTTCAACACCGTGTTCGTCGCGGGCACGATCACCATCAGCACGGTGCTGTTCGCCACCCTCGCCGGTTTCGCCTTCGCCAAGCTCCGCTTCCGGTTCTCCGGCGTCCTGCTGCTGCTGACGATCGGCACGATGATGATCCCGCCGCAGCTGGCGGTCGTACCGCTGTATCTGTGGATGGCGGACCTCGGCTGGTCCAACCAGCTCCAGACGGTCATCCTGCCGACGCTGTGCACGGCCTTCGGTACGTTCTTCATGCGGCAGTACTTGCTGCAGGCGCTGCCGAGCGAGCTGATCGAGGCGGCGCGGGTGGACGGCGCGAGCAGTCTGCGGGTGGTGTGGCATGTGGTGTTCCCGGCGGCACGGCCCGCGATGGCCGTACTCGGCCTGCTGACCTTCGTGTTCGCCTGGAACGACTTCCTGTGGCCGATCATCGCCCTGAACCAGGAGAACCCGACCGTCCAGGTGGCCCTGAACTCCCTGGGCACCGGATACGTCCCCGACCAGGCCGTCATCATGGCCGGCGCCCTGCTCGGCACCCTGCCGCTGCTGATCGCCTTCCTGCTGTTCGGCAAGCAGATCGTGGGCGGCATCATGCAGGGCGCGATCAAGGGCTGAGCCCCGGGCACGCCTTCTTCTTCCCAGGCCACTCGGGGCCGGGTCACCGCAGCCCCGGCCCCTCCTCCCCCTCTCCCCCCTCCACCCGTCGGTCCTCCACGACCCCCAATGGGAGCGCTTCCATGCCTGAACCCATGTCCTCCGTGTCCTTTCCCTCCGCCTTCCTCTGGGGCGCCGCGACCTCCGCATACCAGATCGAGGGAGCGGTGCGGGAGGGCGGCCGTACCCCGTCCATCTGGGACACCTTCAGCCATACCCCGGGCCGGACGGCCGGCGGCGAGCACGGTGACATCGCTGTCGACCACTACCACCGCTACCGCGAGGACGTGGCGCTGATGGCCGACCTCGGCCTGGGCGCGTACCGCTTCTCCATCTCCTGGCCGCGGGTGCAGCCGACGGGCCGGGGCCCCGCGGTGCAGGTGGGCCTGGACTTCTACCGCCGCCTGGTGGACGAGCTGCTGGAGAAGGGCATCAAGCCCGCCGTCACCCTCTACCACTGGGACCTGCCGCAGGAGTTGGAGGACGCGGGCGGCTGGCCCGAGCGGGACACCGCGTACCGCTTCGCCGAGTACGCGCAGATCGTCGGCGAGGCGCTCGGCGACCGGGTGGAGCAGTGGATCACGCTCAACGAGCCGTGGTGCAGCGCGTTCCTGGGCTACGGCTCGGGCGTGCACGCGCCGGGCCGCACGGAACCGGCGGCGACACTGCGCGCCGCGCACCACCTCAACCTGGCGCACGGGCTCGGCGCTTCGGCCCTGCGCTCGGTGATGCCGGCCCGCAACTCGGTGGCGCTCAGCCTCAACTCCTCCGTCGTCCGGCCCGTTTCCCAGGACCCGGCGGACCTGGCGGCGGCCCGGAAGATCGATGACCTGGCCAACGGGGTCTTCCACGGCCCCATCCTGCACGGCGTCTACCCGGAGTCCCTGTACGCGGCGACGGAGCTGCTGACCGACTGGTCGTACGTCCTCGACGGCGACCTGGCCGCGATCAACCAGCCCCTGGACGCGCTGGGCCTGAACTACTACACCCCGGCCCTGGTCTCCGCGTCCGACGCCGAATCGACCGGCCCGCGCGCCGACGGCCACGGCGCCAGCGAGCACTCGCCGTGGCCCGGCGCCGACGACGTGCTGTTCCACCAGACGCCGGGCGAGCGCACCGAGATGGGCTGGTCCATCGACCCGACCGGCCTGCACGAACTGATCATGCGCTACACCCGCGAGGCCCCCGGCCTGCCCCTCTACATCACCGAGAACGGCGCGGCCTACGACGACAAGCCCGACCCCGACGGCCGCGTCCACGACCCCGAGCGCATCGCCTACCTCCACGGCCACCTCTCGGCGGTACGACAGGCCATCACGGACGGCGCCGATGTCCGCGGCTACTACCTGTGGTCCCTGCTGGACAACTTCGAGTGGGCATACGGGTACGAGAAGCGGTTCGGGGCGGTGTACGTCGACTACTCGACGCTTGTTCGGACGCCGAAGTCGAGCGCGTACTGGTACGGGAAGGCGGCTCGGACGGGGGCGTTGCCGGAGGTGGACGAGGTGTTCTAGGGCCGGGGGACGGGGGGCCGTTCCGGGGGGCGGGGCGCGGTGTGCCGAGGGGGTGCGCCGCGCCCCGCGGCTACTGTGCTCGGGTGCTCTCATACGACGAATTGACGCCGCCGGAGCGTGAGTTGTGGAACGCCTTCCCCGAAGGGCGCCAGGTCGATCTGCGCCCGGACGACTCCGAGGGCGACCGTCCCGTCGCGGGCGGGCAGTGGGGGCCCGAACGCACCGTGCGGGCCGCCGTGATCGCGGCGCTGCTTCTGGGCGCGCACGGCGGCGAACCGGGCGCCGTGGCGTGTCTGCGGCTGACCGGTGCGCGGATCACGGGGCGCCTCGATCTGGCCGGGGCACAGATCGGGCACGCGCTGTGGCTGGCGGGCTGCTGGTTCGACGAACGGATCGAGCTCTACGGGGCGTCGACGCTGTCGATCGCCATCGTGGAGAGCCGTGTGCCCGGCCTCGAAGCCGGTTCGACCCGCGTCGAGGGCACCGTCGATCTGCGGGGTTCCCTGGTGGAGTACACCCGTACCTCGCCCCACCACAGCACCGTCACGGCCCTGTCCCTCATCAACGCCCGGGTGTCCGGCGCGGTCATCCTCAACCGTGCCCGGATCGACGCGCCCGGTGGCTGGGCCGTGGGCGCGGGTGGGCTGGTCATGGAGGGGGGGTTCTTCGCCCGACGCCTGATCGCACACGGTCAAGTACGGCTCCCGGGGGCGCAGTTGCCGGGTGGTCTCTTCATGAACGGCGCGCGCCTGGAGAGCCCTGGCCCGCGGGGAGTGGCATTGGCCCTGAACAGCGCGGTGGCGTCGACGCTCGACTTCTCCCGAGGGTTCACCGCCAACGGGACGGTACGGCTGCGGGGCGCCCGGATCACGGACAGCCTGACGTTCGAGGGTGCGGTGCTGAACGGACCGCCCGGGGGTGGTGGCCCCGCCCTGATGGCGATGCTGATGCAGGCCGTCGACTTCGACCTCGTCCTCGCGCGACGGCCGTCCGGCCCGGTGGATCTGCGGGGCGCGCAGGTGTCGTATCTGCACGAGGGCGAGCACAGCTGGCCGGACGTGGTGGAGCTGGACGGTTTCAGCTACGGCAGCATCAAGGAGGGCGAGGCCGGTGAGCGCAGGGAGGCGGTGGGTTCGCGGGGTTCCGTCGCCCATCGCATCGCGTGGATACGGCGCGGTCCGGGCTACAGTCCGCAGCCGTACGAGCAGTTGGCGACCTGGTACCGCACGGTCGGCCATGACGACGACGCCCGCCGGGTACTGCTGGCCAAGCAGCGTCACCGCCGTGGCACTCTGCGTCCGGCGGCGCGTGCCTGGGGGCATCTGCTCGACGCGACCGTCGGCTACGGCTACCGCCCCTGGCTGGCCGGCGTCTGGCTGCTGACGCTGACCCTGCTGGGCTCCCTGGTCTTCCGCGCCCATACGCCGACCGCGGTGAAGCCGGGCGAGGGTGCCCCGTTCCAGCCGCTCGTCTACACCCTCGACCTGCTGATCCCCATCGGGGGCCTGGGCCAGCGCACCGGCTGGTACTGGACGGACACCGGCGTGCAATGGCTCGCCTACACCCTGATCGCCTTCGGCTGGGTGCTGACCACGGCCGTCATCGCGGGACTGACGCGGACCTTGCAGAAGAACTGACCCGGGGGACGGTCAGGCGCGCCCCGGCCGGATGGGGGGGAAGACCGGCCGGGACGCGCAAACCCCCGTGGTTCGAGGGCGGCCTGGGTTCAGTTGTAGGCCGCGAACCCCTTCGAGAAGGCGAACTTGTCCTGGAGGATCGAGCTGCACGTCGCGTCCGCCGCAGGCTTCTCGCCGCCCGCGCACTGCTTGTCGCGGGTCGCCGACCACATCGACAGCCAGCCGAGGCCCTTGGACTTGGCGAAGTTCACCAGCTGGGTGGCGTCGTCGACCTTGAAGATCTCGGTGGTGACGTCGTTGACGCCGATCATCGGGGTGACGGCGACCGTCTTCCAGGCGTCGCTGTCGGAGCGGCCGAGGACGCTCTTGACCTGGGCCTGGGTGGCGGTGGCGGCCTGTTCGGCGTAGGTGCCCATGTCGCCGCTGTAGGCGGGGCCGTAGTCCATGGCCATGATGTTGACGGTGTCGATGTCGACGCCGTTCTGCTTGGCGTCGGCGAGGAGGTCGACGCCGGGCTGGGTGAGGCCCTCCGGCATGACGGGGAGGGTGTAGGAGACGTCCAGGTCGGGGTGGGCCTTCTGGAGCTGGGCTATCGCCTGGGCGCGGCGGGTGTTGGCCGCCTTGTCGGGCAGTGCGCCGCCCTCGACGTCGAAGTCGACCTTGGTCAGCTTGTAGGCGTCGACGACCTTGCCGTACGCCGCGGCCAGCGCGTCCGCCGAGGAGCAGGTCGTCGCCAGCTCGCTGCCGGCCGCGCCGCCGAAGGAGACCCGGACGTCGCCGCCCTTGGCGCGCAGGTCGCCGATCTGTGCGGCCACGGCGTCGGTGCCGAGGTCCGTGACGCCGCCCCACTTCGGGGTGCAGCCGCCGCCGTCGGTGATGAAGGCGAGGTTGTAGTTCTTCACGCCGGTCGCCTCGGCGCTCGCCGCCATGTCGAAGGCGGGGTAGAGGGAGGTGTCGATGTACGGGGCGAAGCCGGCGCCCGCCTTCGTGCCGGTGCCGGGGGTCGTGGTGGGCTTGGGTGTGGTGGTGGCCGTCGAACTCGGGGTCGGGGTCGGCTTCGGTGACTGGGTCTGTGTCGGGCGGCCGCTCGGCTCCGGTGTCGCGGTGTCGTCGACGCCGCACTTCGCCTCGTCGATCAGACAGCCCGTCGGGGCCGCCGTGCCGTTGACGACGAAGCCGACCGTCACCGACTCGCCCGCCGCCAGCCCGTCCGTGTCCCACTTCGGCGGGGTCACGGTGACATGCCGACCGCTCACGCTCGACTCGGCGTTCCACAGCGAGCCCAGCTTCGCGCCCGCCGGCAGGTCGAACTCCAGCGTCCAGTCCTTCTTCGCCTGACCGCTGTTGTTCGTGACGACGTACTGCGCGGTGTAACCCGTCGACCAGTCACTGGTCCTGGTGTACGCCGCTCCGATCCCGGCCGCCTGGGCGGTGCCGGTGAGCACGATGGCGCCACCGCCGACCGCGGCCGCCGCGACCAGGCCGCCGATCGCCTTGCTCCTGCCGCTGACCCTGCGCCGGTGCGTGCTCATCGCGTGTCTGCCTTTGCTGTTCGGGGGTGGGGTGCGGCAGCACGCTAGCGATCTCGAATCGGGCAAAGCGCCTGATCCGGACGGCGGTTGGGGACCTTAGGGTGCGCTTAAGGAAGGGATCGGGGACGGTTAAAGGTCGAGACCAATCTGCCGGGCCGACGGCGGCGGACGGACCCGCGATGCCCTCGTCGCACCGGCTCCCTCCCGTCCAGCTGGATCCAGATCCGCACCTCGGTCCCGCCCAGCACCGACGACCCGATGCGTACGTCGCCGCCCGTCGACTCGGCGAGCCGCCGCACTATGTCCAGGCCCAGCCCGGTCGACCCGGCGCTGCCCGAGCCCCGCCCGCGCGCCATCGCCGCCTCGGGGTCGGATATGCCGGGCCCCGCGTCCGAGACCAGCACGATCACCGCGTCCTCGCCGTTGTGCACGTCGACCGCGAACGCCGTGCCCTCGGCGGTGTGCCGGAACACATTGCCGAGCAGGGCGTCCAGCGCCGCCGCCAGATCCGCCCGGGCCACGGGTATCCGCACCGGCCGGTCCACGCCGGCCACCCGCACCTTGCGGCCCTCGTCCTCCGCCAGCGCCGACCAGAACGCCATCCGCTCACGCACCACCTCGGCCGCGTCGCACCCCGCGCCCGGACCGGCCGCCACCGTCTGCGGCTTGGCGTCCCGTGCCGTACGGATGATGGTGTCGACCTCACGCTCCAGCTGGGCCACGGCCGCCCGGGTCTGCTCGGCGGCCGGACCGTCCCCGAGCGAGGCCGCGTTCAGCCGCAGCACGGTCAGCGGGGTGCGCAGACGATGGGACAGGTCGGCCGCCAACTCCCGTTCGTTCGCGAGGAGTTGTACGACCTGGTCGGCCATCGCGTTGAACGCCACCGCCGCCAGCCGCAGTTCGGTCGGCCCCTCCTCGGGCACCCGGGCGCCCAGCTTGCCCTCCCCCAGTTCATGCGCGCCCTCGACCAGGCGCTGCGCGGGCCGCACCATCCGGACGCCGAGCCGGTCGGCGACGGCCACCGATCCGACGATCAGCGCGAGGCCGACGCCGGCGAGCACCGTCCAGGCCGTGGTGAGGCCATTGGTGACCTCCGCCTCGGGGACGTACACCTCCACGACGGCTATCTCACCCGAGCTCAGCGCGACCGGCTGGAGCAGCGTGGATCCGCCGGGGACCCCTGTGGTCGAGGCGCGCCCCAGCTTCCGTACGGTCGCGATGTCTTCGGCGGCGGCGCGCTGCCGGCCGAGGTCGACGGCACTCGCTTCGTCGGAGGCCGGGATGTGCACGGCCATGCCCGCGTCGGAACCGGCCGAGGCGACGACCCGCTCCAGCTGGTCCCGGTCGGTGGTGATGGACAGCGCCGGGGCGACGGCGGCGGCCTCCCGCTCGGCGTTGGAGAAGGCGCGGTCGCGGGCCATCTCCCGGATGACGAGTCCGAGCGGTACCGCGAAGGCGACCACGACCATGGTGGTGACCGCCAGGGAGACCTTGACCAGTGCCCACCTCATAGCGGCGGCTCCCCCATGGGTGGTTCCAGCTTCACGCCGACGCCGCGCAGGGTGTGCAGATAGCGGGGTCGCGCGGCGGTCTCGCCGAGCTTGCGCCGGAGCCAGGACAGATGGACGTCGATCGTCTGGTCGTCGCCGTAGGACTGCTGCCACACCTCGGCGAGCAGTTCCTTGCGGGGGACGACCACTCCGGGCCGGGCGGCCAGGAAGGCGAGCAGGTCGAACTCGCGGCGGGTGAGGTCGAGTCGGGCGCCGTCCAGCTCGGCCTGCCGGCGCAGCGGGTCGACGGTGAGGCCGCCGACGCGCACCACGGTCTCCGGCGGGGCGTCTCCGGCGGCGGAACGGGAACGCCGTAGGACGGCCGCCATGCGGGCCGAGAGGTGCTCGACCGAGAACGGCTTGGTGAGGTAGTCGTCCGCTCCCGCGTTCAGCAGCCGCACGATCTCCGTCTCGTCGTCCCGTGCCGTGGCGATGATCACAGGGACGTCGGTGATTCCGCGCAGCATCTTCAGGGCCTCGGAGCCGTCCAGATCGGGCAGGCCGAGGTCCAGGACGACCACGTCGAAACGGAAATGGGCGACCTCGCGCAGCGCCTCCAGCGCCGTCCCGACACTGCGCACGATGTGTGCCGCGTCGGTCAGGTGCCGGATGAGCGCCGAGCGAACGAACGGGTCGTCCTCGACCACGAGCACACTTGCCATGCGCCGCACCGTACGCCATGTGCGGGACCCGTTCCGGGGCCTGTGGATAACTCGGACCATGTGCGTCCTGTGTGACGCGTGAGGCAGTATGGCCCGCGATGCGCAGAGGATTCGTACACGCACTGGCTTGGTCGCTCGCCACGGGCGCGGCGGTCACGCTGTCGTGGTGGGGTGTCCACACGGTGATGGCGGGCACGGTGTACGACCGCCCGCGCGCCCTGCCCATCACGGCGGCCGATGTGTCGAAGCCGCTGGCGTCCTCGACGCATGCGCCACCTCGGCCGACCCCGTCGAAGAGCCCCTCGCCGAAGCCGACGAAGACGCCCCGCACACCGGCCCCCGCGAAGCCGTCGCCGAGCAACCCGAGCCCCTCCCCCACCACGTCCGGCCAGGTCAAGAGCTACGACACCGACGGCGGCCGGGCGGTCTTCGACATCGGTGAGTCCTCCGCGACCCTCGTCTCGGCCACGCCGGGCGCGGGCTGGTCGATGCAGGTGTGGAAGACGGAGACGTGGATCCGGATCGAGTTCGCCGCGGGCGCGGACCGGGTGTCGGTGTTCTGCACCTGGCACGACGGACCGCCGCGGGTGGAGATCGGCAACTACTGAGTCACCGGAAGACCGACGCGGGCGGGGCCGGCGAGGCCACCGCCGCCAGGTCCGTCACGGGGAGCGCCCCGCCGGTGAAGTCGGTGAGCGCCTTGCCGTGCTCGACGCGGGCGGGGTGCGGGTCGGAGGCGGCGCTCCGGGTCAGCTCGGGGACCGGGAGCGGCCGGTCGGAGGCGACGAGGACGGCGTTCCCGAAGCGCTTGCCGCGCAGTACGGCCGGGTCGGCGACCAGCGCCAGTTCCGCGAACCGGTCGGCGGCGGTGGCGATCTGGCCCCGCAGATGCGCGAGCGGCGGGCCGTCGGCGAGGTTGGCGGCGTACACACCGCCGGGCGCCAGGACCCTGCGTACGTCGTCGAGGAACTCCGTCGAGGTGAGGTGCGCGGGGGTACGGGCCCCGCTGAAGACATCGGCGATGACGAGGTCGGTCCATCCGTCGGGCACCTTGGCGAGGCCGTCCCGGGCATCCGTCGACCGCACCCTGATCCGGGCGGCCGGGTCCAACGGCAGCTCCCGCCGGACCAGTTGGACGAGGGCGGCGTCCCGCTCGACGACCTGCTGGGTGGACCGGGGCCGGGTGGCGGCGACATAGCGGGCGAGGCTGAGGGCGCCGCCGCCGAGATGGACGGCGCGCACCGGCCGGCCGGGCGGGGCGACGAGGTCGATGACATGGCCGAGGCGGCGCTGGTACTCGAAGGAGAGATACGCCGGGTCGTCCAGGTCGACGTGCGACTGCGGGGCGCCGTCGATGAAGAGCGTCCAGGCGCGGGCGCGGTCCCGGTCGGGTATCAGCTCGGCGAGTCCGCCGTCGACGCGCTCGACGACGGCTTCGACCACGGCCGACCTGCGCCGAGGGTTCCTGGACTTTCCCATGGGGGCATTGTCGCAAGCGGGCGGCGGTGCCGCCCGGGCAGCCGGGTCAGCGACAGTTGTCGGCAGCCTGGATCAGCCGTGCCGCCTCGCCGAGCGCGGCCCGCAGCACCGCGGGGTCGGTCGCCAGGTCGGCCTCGCCGGGCGGCAGGAGCCAGTCCGAGCCCTCGACGGGGGGCTCGGGGTTCAGGTCCAGGCTCAGCCCGCGGCCGTCGGTCTCGGTGCAGGTGCTGCCGGGTACGTCCCAGGCGGCGGCGGTGCCCGGCGGGACGACGAAGCCGAGGGTGTCGCAGCCGTCGTCGTGCAGGACGGGGCCCACCGCCTCGCCTGCCGCGCCCCGCCGCAGGATGTCGACCGCCTCCAGGCCCTGTCTCGCCGGGACGGTCACCACATCGCACCCCGCGTCCGGGTCGCAGCCCTCGCCCGGCGGCTCGCTGCACTCCACTGTCGGCGCGTGCCCCGCCGTGGTCGACGGCGTACGAGGAACGATGCTCTGGCTGGTCTCCATCCCGACCTCCACCACGGAACCCCTTTTGCAGTCCTAAGAGTTCAACGCGGCGCGACGTCAACGGCTACGGCGGAAGTCCGCCGCAAAGGATGGCAGTTCATGGCAGATCACGTATGAGATATCCGGTTTGTAGCCAAACCCTGCGTGAAGGGTCCGCTACAGCAGGTACGTTCATGCCCGCCGGACGCAAGGGCACCACACGGATATTCGGTACGGGTTCCAGTACGGACATTCGGGTCAACCCGCCCTCGTCCCGGCATGGTTCGACGGTTCGCACGAGAGGACCCGGCCATGGCGTCGTCAGAGCTGACCTCGTCCCAGCCCACCAGGCCGACGCGGCCGAATCTCGCGTTCCGGCAGCTGCGCGGACAGCGCTCGCCGGCCGAGTTCGCCGCGCTGGTGCGACGGGCCGCTCGCGAGATCGATGAGCGGGTGAGCTGTGACGCGCGTTACGTCGGGCGGGTCGAGGCGGGCGAGATCCGCTGCCCCAACTACGCGTACGAACGGGTGTTCCTGCACATGTTCCCCGGCCGCACACTCACCGACCTCGGCTTCGCGCCCCGCTCGTCCGTACGCGGACGCCGGGCGCGGGGCGACGAGGGCGCGCCCCCGGCAAGCACCACGAGCCCGGCGTGCACCACGAGTGAGACGCCGGGGGCTCATGAGCCGTATGACCCACTGAACCCGCAGGACCCGTTCCACCCGTACGACGCGTACGGCACAGCGCAGAACCACGAGAACCACGAGGAGAGCGACGTGCTACGTCGCGCATTCATGACCGGCGGGGGCGCCACGGTGGCCGCCGCCTCGCTGAGCCCTCTGGGGCTCGCCTTCGACGCCGCGGCCGCGGAGCGTCCCGTCCGACGTGTCGGGGGGCGCGAGGCGGACGCGCTCGAGGAAGCCGTGCGCCGTATCCGGCTGCTCGACGACCGGCACGGCGCCGACGGCCTCTACCGGCGCGCGGCAGCGCCCCTGCGGGCCGCCTACGCACTGCTCGACGCCGGTACGACCCGGCAGGCGGTCGGCGACCGGCTGCACGCGGGCGCGGGTGAACTGGCCATCTCGGTGGGGTGGCTGGCGCACGACTCGGGCCGCTTCGACGACGCGCGCTCGCACTACGCGGAGGCGCTGGCCACGGCCCGGATGGCGGGGGACCCGGCCTTGGAGGCGCACGCCTTCTGCAATACGTCGTTCCTCGCGCGGGACGCGGGCCGGCCCCGCGAGGCGGTGCGGGCGGCCCAGGCCGCACAGCGCGTGGCGCGGTCCCTGGGCTCCTCGCGGCTGATGTCGCTGCTGGCGCTGCGCGAGGCGGGCGGCTGGGCCGGGCTCGCCGACCGGACCGGCTGCGAGCAGGCCCTCGTCCGGGCGCAGGCCCTCTTCGCACGCGGCCACTCGGACGCCGACCCCGAGTGGATGAGCTTCTACGGCGAGGCCGAACTGGAGGTCCTGGAGGCGCAGTGCTGGTCGATACTGGGCAACTGGCGGCGCGCGGCCCGGCACGCCGGGCGGGCGGCCCACCTCCAGGATCCGCACTTCACCCGCAACATCGCCCTCTATACGGCGGAACTGGCCGACGACCTGGCCCGCGGGGGGCGTCCCGACGAGGCGGCCGCGGCCGGGATGCAGGTGCTGGATCTGCTGGACCAGGTGCAGTCGTCCCGGGTGCAGACGATGCTGGCGGGGACCGCGCGGGTGCTGTTGCCGCACCGGCGCGCGAGTGGTGTCTCGGCGTTCCTGGAGCGGCACGCGTCCACGCCCCGTACTCCGTGAGCGGGGGCCGCGCGGGCTAGCCCGCCAGGTGCCCCAGGTCGTTCCAGCTCTCGATGGCCGGCTCGCCGTAGGCCCAGCCCAGCACGGACAGTGACGTCGGGTTCAGCCGGATCCGTGCCGCGAAGTCCAGCGGCAGGCCCAGCCAGCGCGCGCCTATGGACCGCAGGATGTGCCCATGTGCGAACACCAGCACATCCCGGTCCGCCTCCCGTGCCCACGCCACGACCTCGTCGGCGCGGGCGGTCACCTCGGCCAGGGTCTCCCCCTCGGGCACACCGTCGCGCCAGATGAGCCAGCCGGGGCGCAGGGCCTGGATGTCGTCGGGGGTCATGCCCTCGTAGGCGCCGTAGTCCCACTCCATGAGCGTGTCCCAGGTACGGGCGCGCTCCCCGAAACCGGCGAGTTCGCAGGTCTCACGCGCGCGCGTGAGGGGGCTCGTGCGTATCTCCACCTCGGTCAGCGCGTCGTACGGCGCTCGGTGCAGGCGCTCGCCGAGCAGCTTCGCGCCCCGGCGGCCCTCCTCCAGGAGGGGCACGTCGGTCCTGCCGGTGTGCTTGCCGGACAGCGACCATGCCGTCTGTCCATGCCGGGCCAGCAGGATGCGCGGTGCCATGAAGGGGGCCTTCCGGAAGAAAAGAGAGGCGGAACACATCCATCATCGCGCACGCTGTGCACGGGCAACCCGGTGGGCGATCTCTGCGTCTTGAGGGCCGGGGCGCCCGCAGGGGGCGCACGCGTACACCGTAAAGTGGCACGACCGGTCAACCGGGCGCCGTAATGAGAAGGGGGAGGCGATCGGATGCCGCACGCCGAAACAGCTGGCGTGGAGGCGACGCCTCGGACCCGCCTGCGCTGGTGGACCGAGCTGCCACTGATCCTGCTGGTCTACGCCTGCTACTCGGCGGGACGGCTCCTCGCCCGGGGCGATGTCAGCCATGCCGTCGACCACGGCCTGGCGATCCTGGACATCGAGAAGGCCCTGTATCTCAACGCGGAGCACCCCCTCAACCGCCTCTTCACCCGCGAGCCCTGGCTCGGCGTCCCGGCCGACTTCTGGTACGCGTCGCTGCACTACCTGATCACGCCCGTGCTCCTGGTGTGGCTCTTCAGGTCCCGCACCGTGCGCTACCGCGCGGCCCGCACCTGGCTGATGACGTCGACCTTCATAGGCCTGATCGGCTTCACCCTGCTGCCCACCTGCCCGCCCCGGCTGCTCGCCGAGGGCCATGGCTTCGTGGACACGATGGCCCAGTACAGCTCGTACGGCTGGTGGGGCGGCGAGGCGAGCGCGCCCAAGGGCCTCGGCGGCATGACGAACCAGTACGCGGCCATGCCGAGCCTGCATGTGGGCTGGGCGCTGTGGTGCGGGGTCATCCTGTGGCGGTTCGGCGGGACGCGCCTGACGAAGGTCGCCGCGGTGGCCTACCCGCTGATCACCACGATCGTGGTGATGGGCACCGCCAACCACTACTTCCTCGACGCGGTCGCGGGTGCCGCCGTGATGGGCGTCGGATTCCTGCTGGCGCCGTATGTGATGCGGATCATGGACCGGCTGCGGACGCGCTTCGGACCGGCGGCGACGCCGGCCGCGGTCCCCGCCGGATCGGTCGCCAGGAACGCGGGCGCCCCCGTCACGGTCGGCTCCGGTGCCACTTCTTCCTCGATTGTCAGTGGCGGATGCCAGACTTCCGCGGGTGAGCGAATTCCACGGCAGCGCGAGTCCCGGCTCGGATCCGGAGCCGGGCAAAGTGCCTCTCCCCAGGACGCGGGGGACGGCGCTCCGGCACCGGCTCGCTGAGCTGCGCGGTCCCGACGTCCCGGCCAAGGCGCTGGACGCGCGCGCCCTGGCCGCCCTCGCCGCCAACCCCGGTTGCAGACGGCGGGCGATCCTGGACGGCGCCGGGGTGAACAAGACGGCGCTGGCGAGCGCGCTGGGGTCGCCGTCGGCCTTCGGGCAGTCACAGTTCGCCCTCACCCGTGGCAACGCCTTCGAGGCCAAGGTCAAGGCGGACGGCGGCGCCGAGCTGCTGCGCCTGGTGCACGAGAAGCTGGACCGCGCCGCCGAACCGCCCGCCCACGCGCGCGTGCCCGAACTCACCGCGACCGGCCCCGAGGGCCGCACGGCCCGTACGGCACTGGCGCTGCGCGAGGCCATCGAGGCGCCCGGCGAGTGGACCCTGCTCGACCACCCCATGCTCGCGCTGGACGTCGCAGGATCGCCCGCCTTCCTGGAGCCGGACGCGGTCGTCGTGCACCCGGACGGCAGCTGGACCGTCGTGGAGATCAAGTCCTTCCCGATGCTGGACGGTTCGGCGGACCCGGCGAAGGTGGGCGCGGCCGCGCGGCAGGCGGCGGTGTACGTGCTCGCGCTTGAGGCGGTCGCCGCCCGGCTGGAATCAACCCCACGCGTGCGTGACCGCGTCCTGCTGGTCTGCCCGAAGGACTTCTCCAACCTCCCCACCGCCTCGGCCGTCGACGTCCGCAAGCAGCGTGCGGTGACCGCCCGCCAGCTGGAGCGGCTCACCCGTATCGAGGAGATCGCCGACACCCTCCCCGCCGGTACCTGCTTCTCCCCCGAGCTGCCCGCCGCCGAGCTGACGGCCGCCGTCGAGTCGGTCCCGGCGACCTACGCGCCCGAGTGCCTGTCCGCCTGCGAGCTGGCCTTCCACTGCCGTGCCCGTTCGCTGGAGTCCGGCGCGGTGACCTCGCTGGGCCGCTCGGTGCGGGCCGAGCTGGGCGGTCTGACCACGGTCGAGGACGTCCTGTCGGCGGCGCGCGGTGAGTCCGGCGACCCGGACGACCCGGCGGTGGCGGCCCTGCGCAGAGCGGCACAGCTGCGCGCGGAGGCGGTGGCCGGGTGTCGCTGATCTCCACCCTCGCCCGGCTGGAGGCCGTCAGCACCGGCCGCGCCCAGCCCGCCGCGACCGTACGCCACCGGCGCCTGTCCGAGCGCCCCCTGGTCTTCGTGCCGCTCACCACCGCGGGCGAGGCCGGTGCCCCGCTCGGCGCGCTGGTCGGCACCGACCGGGACGCCCCGCATCTGCTGGTCGTACCGCAGCCGCGCGACCGGGACCTCAGGTTCACGTTCCTGTCCGAGTTGGCGGATGTCGTCCTGCCGTACATCGACGCCCACGCCGAGGACGTGGAGGCGGCCGAGCGCACTGACACCGACCCGGAGACCGGCAAGCGTGTCAAGGTCGAGGTGGAACTGTGCGCGGACGCCCCGCAGTTGATCGTGCCGAGCCGCGCGGGCGTCGAGTACGTACGGCTGCTGGGCCGCTCGATGCGCTTTCGGCGTACGGCGGAGCAGGACCCGGAGGCCCCTTATCCGGCGCCCCCGCGCGTGCCGCTGCTCGGCCGCTGGCTGACCCATTTCGGGGAGCGGGCCCGTGTCCCCGGCTCCTCGCTGCTGCTCGCCATGACGGACGTACTGTCCCGGCACTGGGCGACCGGCCAGTCCACCCTGGAGGACCAGCACCTGGGCGCGCTGCTCGCCTGGATCGCCCCTCCCGAGGGCGAGACGGGCGCCGAGGCGGCTGTGCGGGCGGAGCTCGCGCGGGACCGGGACGGCCAGCTGCTGTGCCCGCCGGCCGGGCCCGCGACCGACCCGGCGTTCGACAACAAGCTGCTGGCACCGGCGATCGAGCGCTACGACCGCGCGCGTACCGCCCTCGCCGCGTCCGAGGACGGCCTGGAGGCCGACGACCGGCTGGGCGGCCTCACCGCCGCCGAGCGGGAGATCCGAGCGCTCGTGGCGAGCCGGACGCGACCCACGTGGGACGCGGTGTGGCGGGGCCTCGACCTGCTTCGGGAGCTGCCCGAGGCGGGGCGGGTCGAGGAGCGCTGGACCCGCGACCGCTGGTCGTTCACCGGCCACCGGGACCGGGTCGTCGCCGGGGAACCCCCGCAGCCGCGCCGCGACGACGCGGTCACCGCCGCGAACAAGCTCGCCGCGCGCGAGCGGGAACAGGCTCGTCTGGAGGCCCAGGAGGCACTGGACGATCCGCTGGTGATGGCGGGGCGGCGACTGGCCGGGGAGGCGTTCGCGGGCGAGGTCACCGATGTGGTCATGGCGTACAGCGAGGGCAAGCGGCCGAGCCCGCGGCCCCTGGTCACCGTCCGCACAGACGACCGGCCGCATCTGGGCGAGCGGGCCAAGGTGTTCCGGTCGCTGGGCGGGAAGCCGCAGTCGGCGGAGTTCGTCGGGCACGAGGGGGACAGCTCGCTGGTCGTGCTGCGGGTGCTGGACAAGATGGGCCGCGGCAAGGAACCCGAGGAGGGATCGGTGCCGCAGAAGGGCGACCTGGTCTGCTTCACGCTGTTCGAGCACGAGCAGCGGGGCGGCGCGAAGCTGCCCGACCCGGAGCAGACACCGTGGACGCACGGCGGCCCGCCCGGGGAACAGGTGTCCGAGCCGGCCGATGCGCCGACCCAGGAGGATGTGCTGTGACCACCGTGTTCGACCCCGGTGCCGCGGCGGCCCAGGCCACCGACGCGATCCTCGCGGACACCCTGCACGGCACCGCGCGCGGTGTCGTCGTGGACTCCCCGCCCGGCGCCGGCAAGTCCACCCTCGTGGTCCGCGCGGCCCTGGAACTCGCGGACGCCGGACGCCCGTTGATGATCGTCGCGCAGACCAACGCCCAGGTCGACGACCTGGTGCTCAGGCTCGCCGAGAAGAACCCCGAGCTGCCGGTGGGACGGCTGCACAGCAGTGACGCCGACCCGTACGACAAGGCGCTGGACGACCTGCCGAACGTACGCAAGTCGGCGAAGGCGGCCGACCTCGCGGGCCTGGCGGTCGTGCTGTCCACGGCGGCCAAGTGGGGGCATGTCAAGGTCGACGAGCCATGGCGGCACGCGATCGTCGACGAGGCGTACCAGATGCGCTCGGACTCACTCCTCGCCGTGGCCGGTCTCTTCGAGCGGGCGCTGTTCGTGGGCGACCCGGGCCAGCTGGATCCCTTCGCCATCGTCGGCAGTGAGCAGTGGGCGGGCCTGTCGTACGACCCCTCGGCCTCGGCGGTGACGACCCTGCTGGCCCACAACCCGGACCTGCCCCAGCACCGCCTGCCGGTCTCCTGGCGCCTCCCCGCATCCGCGGCGCCCCTGGTCTCCGACGCGTTCTACCCGTACACGCCCTTCCGCAGCGGCACGGACCACGGCGACCGCCGGCTGTCTTTCGCGGTCCCGTCCGACGGCTCGGGCCCGGACCGGGTGATCGACGAGGCGGCGGAGGCGGGCTGGGGCCTGCTGGAGCTGCCCGCCCGGCACACCCCGCGCACGGACCCGGAGGCGGTACGGGCGGTCGCGACGGTCGTACGGCGCCTGCTGGACCGGGGCGGCGCGGCGACGTCGGAGCGCTCACCGGACCCCGCGCCCCTGACCGCCGACCGGATCGCCGTCGGCACGGCCCACCGGGACCAGGCGGCGGCGGTCCGCGCGGCGCTGGCCGAGCTGGGCGTGACCGACGTCACGGTGGACACGGCGAATCGCCTCCAGGGCCGCGAATACGACGTCACCGTGATCCTCCACCCCCTCTCCGGCCGCCCCGACGCCACCGCCTTCCACCTGGAAACAGGCCGCCTGTGCGTCCTCGCCTCCCGCCACCGGCACGCATGCATCGTGGTGTGCCGGGCCGGGGTGAGCCACCTCCTGGACGACTATCCGTCGACGGAGCCGGTGCAGTTGGGGACGGTGGTGAAGTTTCCGGATGGCTGGGAGGCGAATCACTCGGTGTTGGCACGGCTCGCGGAACATCGGGTGGCCTGGCGGCCTTGAAAGGAACCGCACCCACACGACCGACCGGACCACAGCACCGCCCACCCGCCGGACGGAGTCCGGCACGCCGCCGGAGGCGGCCAATGAATACAGCCCGGATGGCTGGGAGGCGAATCACTCGGTGTCGGCACGGCTGGCGGAACATCAGGTGGCCTGGCGGCCTTGAAAGGAACCGCACCCCGTTTGACCTGTCCCGACGCCCACTTGCGCGGGCGCGGGACAATGGACGGTGGACCGGTTACGTACGAGGAGGAGAAGACATGGCGGAGCCCACGCCGCGTCGGAACGACCCGCGGCTACGCCCCGCGCCCCTGCTCTTCGAGCCCGCGCAGGCGGCCGACGACCCGGAGCACTTCTTCGACCTGGAGTCGATCGACGACCCCCGTGCCCTGCTCGCGCGGGCGACCGAGCTGACGCAGGCGTTCCGGGCGGCGACGGACCGGGCGATGGAGTTCCAGGCCATCGCGGCGGCCCAGCTGGCGGACCCCCGGCGATTCGACCGGCTGACGCCCGCCGATATCGCCGAGCGGGCCGAGTGGACCGAGGACTATGCCAAGAAGATGGTGGAGTTCGGCAGAGACCTGATGCGGGGGGTCGAGGGGCCGGGCCACGTCGACCCGGTCTGACGCACGCCAGGTCCCGCAAGAGCCGTATGGCATATGCCGGGCGGGCAAGATACCCGCTCCCGCCTCCTCCTGTCCCGCATTTCGGCAACACTCGGAGACCGTCTGCTCACGCCCAGTAGATGTATGGGTCATGAGCAGCACACGGGACGACCTCATCTCCGGCCCCTCCGGCATCTGCGGAGTCACCCCCGACGGCGCCGCCTGGCTCGCCTCGGCAGGAACGTATCCGCGCAGCACGCTCACCCTCTGGGGGGAACGCCCCACGGCTCCGGTGGTCCTGCCCTGCGGCTCCGTCTTCGATGTCGTCAGCGTCCCCGCGATCTTCGGGCGCCGGATGCTGGACCGGCTCTGGGACGAGGGCCCGGGGTCCGGGCCGGTGGCCGCCTTCCGCGGGCGGATCCTGATGTTCGCGGCACCGGGCACGGCCCAGCGGCTGCCCTCATTGCTGCGCTGGGAGGAATTCGGCCGCGCCGACGGCATGCCGCCGCTGCTGTGCCACGGCACCGGCGACGCGGTCACCGTCCCGGCGCCGACCGACACCTACGCGGCGTCCCCGACCTCCTCCGGCTCCCGCTGGCTGGTCGCCCCGGACACCCGTAATCCCTGGTTGCCGGGCCCCGAGGTACTGGTCTGGGCGGCCGTGAGGGCGGCCCGAGCCGCGGTGCGGATATCGATTTTTCCCCACCCCGATCAGGATGCTAAGGTCTACGACGTCAGCAGGCGCCGCTAGCTCAGTTGGTTAGAGCAGCTGACTCTTAATCAGCGGGTCCGGGGTTCGAGTCCCTGGCGGCGCACCGACAGTGAAAGCCCCTCGCAGCTGCGGGGGGCTTTCGCATTTTGAGGTGAGGGCTCCCAAGGTCGCCTTCGCCACCCACACCCCCTCCACTGTCGGCTGCCGTGGCCGCAGGTCACGGAAGTCACCGGCCGCCCGAGTCACCCCGCCGTCGTGATCTTCACCGTCCACGCCCCCGAAGCCGTTCGCCCCTCCACCTCCACCCGGACCCCCTCCCCCGGCACCGTGAAGCTCTCGCCCAGGCCGACCGGTGCGTCCGCGAGTGGTGGGTAGACGGATTCCTCCCAGCAGGCCTCGCTGTGGGGGTGGGCGTCGATCACCTCGACCGGTCCGCCGCCGGACTCGGTCTGGCTGCGGACCCGGTACACCAGGACCCCCTGGCGGCAGGCCTCCATGTCATTGCCGGAGGGACCGCGCGCCTCGAAGGCCAGGGCGCTGTCGGGGCCCGTACGGACGACGGCGAGCTTGACGCCGGCGCCCAGGCCGAAAGCCGACCCGGTGCCGGAGGAGGTGCGGGAGGGGTGGGTGCCGTAGGGGTCGTAGGAGTCGAAGGCGCCCCGTCTCATCGCGGCCGCCCCGGGTGGTCCCGCCTGCATCACTCGCCCCGGCCCGGCCGACAACGGCTCCAGTGTCAGCCGCGTGGAGCCGTCGCCGTCCGCGCCCTGGACGCACACCACCTGCCGTGCGTCCAGCCAGCCCAGCTTCCACTTGTGCCAGCCGAAGAGGTCCGGTGCCATGCCGAACTGGCTGCCCATCAGGTCCCAGTCGCCGACGTAGGTGTCCCAGTCGCCCTTGCCGTCGACCGGGCGGTGGTACAGGTCGGGGAGGTCGAAGACATGGCCGGTCTCGTGGGCGAGGACGAGGCGGTCGGGTGGGTGGTTCTCGAAGACGGTGACGACGCGGCGGATGTCCTTGCCGTCGGCTCGTAGCGGGGTCTCCAGGTTGACGACCTTCGTGGCGTCCGAGTCGACGCCGGGGGCGTCCGGGTCGGCGACGAAGTAGACGACGTCGTAGCGGGAGAAGTCCACCTCACGGTCGGCCACGGCGAGTGCGTCACGGAGATAGGCCGCGCGGTCGGCGACACGCCAGTCGCGCTTTATGGCGTACGACGTCGACGGGCGCGGCATGCGCAGCCAGTGCCGCAGTGGATGGGGCCGCAGGGTGAATCTGCCGTAGGAGGCGCGTTCGAAGAAGTGGGTGGTGGCGGGGAAGTGGTCGGCCGTCAGTTCGGCGGGCGTGGTCTGTGGTGCCGAGTCGGGGAAGGACAGGAACACCATGACCGCGTCCAGTTTGCGGGTGGGGCGGGAGTAGGAGGCGTTCCAGGTGTCCAGGCCCTCGGAGTGATGGGCGTCGGTGCGTTCGAGGGCGCAGGGGGACGAGTCGAACGGCTCGGCGACCGAGGGGCCGACGACCAGGGAGGTCGCGGCGAGCGCCGACATGGTGGTGAACACGGCTGCCGGCTTGCGCAGTCGGGACCTGTCCCGCAACAGGCCCGTCCCACGGAGCAGGGGGAACTGACGCGGCACGTGGACCTCCGAGTGCGGTTCGCGGGACACCGCACCCAGCCTGTGTGTGATTGTCGTACTACGTCCTGTTCTGCTGCACCGGACGGGTGAGTGGGCCGGAGGCGCGTCAGGGTCGACACCCCCGATTCGCTCACGGAACGTCACAAACGGTCGGGGGCCCGAAGAAGCCGTCCACGTGCGGGCAGAAACGATCTGTCGGATGCGCGCGTTGCGCGGGAACACTGGACAGTAGGTGGAAGGGCCCGGGAGCAGCCTCTATGATCGGCACACTTTCCTGACACTTTCCCTGCACGGACACGGCCCGGCGCCGACCGCGACCCGGCCGGCCATTGAGATGAGACCCATCCGAAGATCGAGTGCACTGCGGGAGCGAGCGGTGAGCGGAACGTCCGAAGGGCCGACGCCCGCGGCAGACCTCATCCGGCCGGCCGTCACAGAGAGTAGCGCGCCGCCATCACCCGGTGCCGGTGTGCCGCCCTACTCCTCCGCCTTCTCCGCGGCGCCCCTGGCGATGGCCGTGGTGGACCGCGAGGGCCTGGTGGCCGGCGCCAATCCGACCTTCGCCGATCTGCTGGGTACGGCCCAGGCGGACCTGACCGGTTCCGTCGCCGCCGACCTGGTGGACCTGGCCTCAGACACCCGGACCTGGCAGGCGTACCGCGAGGTGCTGCGCGGCCGGCAGGCCGAACTGCGGTGCACCCGCCGCATCAAGCACCCGGCGGGACACTTCCTGTGGGTGCAGGTCACGGTCGCGCCGCTGCCCGGCGACGCGTCCGGCGGTGTCCTGCTGTCCCTGTCCGACATCAGCGCCCACCGCGAACTCCAGGCGCGGCTGCGGCACTTGCAGATGTACGACCCGGTGACCCGGCTGCCCAACCGCACGCTGTTCTTCGAGCGGCTGTCGGCGGCGCTGGAGGTGGAGTCGTACGACGAGAGCGGCACCACCGGCCGAATCGGCCTGTGCTACCTGGACCTTGACGGCTTCAAGGCGATCAACGACACACTCGGCAACCGCGTCGGCGACAAGCTGCTGGCCGCCGTCGCCGAGCGGCTCACACACTGCGCCGAGGAGGCGGGACACGCCCGCTCCAGCCCGCCGCTGGTGGCCCGGCTCGGCGGGGACGAGTTCGCCCTGCTGGTCGAGGACTCGACGGGCACCGAGCAACTCGCCGACCTCGCCGAGTCGGTGCTCGACGCGCTGCGCGCCCCCTTCGACATCGCCGGCCGGCGTCTGTCGGTGTCGGCCTCGATCGGCGTCGTCGAACGGCACGCGGCCGGCACCAGCCCCACCGCCCTGATGCAGGCCGCCGATACGACGCTGTACTGGGCGAAGACCGACGGCAAGGACCGCTGGACGCTGTTCGACCCCGAGCGCAACGCCCACCTCATCACCCGTCAGGCCCTCGCCGCCACGCTGCGCCCGGCCATCGAGCGCGGTGAGTTCGCCCTGGAGTACCAGCCGTTGGTGGCCATGGAGGACGGGCGGCTGCGCGGTGTGGAGGCGTTGGTCCGCTGGAAACATCCTCAGTTCGGCGTACTGGCGCCGAATCGGTTCATCGGACTGGCGGAGGAAGATGGCTCGATCGTTCCGCTGGGCCGCTGGATCCTGGCGACCGCCTGCCGTCAGGCCCGCGCCTGGCAGGTGGCGCATCCCGATGAGCCGCCGATCTTCGTGAGCGTGAACGTCGCGGTGCGCCAGGTCTGGGACTCCGACCTGGTGGCGGACGTGGCCCGCATCCTCGACGAGACGGAACTCGCCCCGCATCTGCTCCAGTTGGAGCTGACCGAGTCGGCCGTCATGGGCTCGGCGGGACGACCCCTCCAGGACCTCCAGGCGCTCAGCGACATGGGCGTACGCATCGCGATCGACGACTTCGGCACGGGCTACTCGAATCTCGCGTATCTGAGCCGGCTGCCGGTGTCGGTGCTGAAGCTGGACGGTTCCTTCGTACGGGGCTTCCAGTACGAGAGCGACAGCAGCGCCGCCGCCGCCGAGTTGCCGCCGAACCCGGCCGACGAGGTCGTCGTCGAGGCGATGATCCAGCTGGCGCACCGGCTGGGTCTGACGGTCACCGCGGAGTGCGTGGAGACGCTGGCGCAGGCCTCACGACTGCGCCGGATCGGCTGCGACACCGGCCAGGGGTGGCTGTACTCGCGGCCGGTGCCGCCGGATCGTATCTCCGAGTTGCTGGGTGTGCGGGTGTGAGGGTTTCTCAGGCCCTCGGCAGTCCATAGGCGTCCGCGATGAGTTCGTAGGAACGCAGGCGGATGTCCATGCCGGGCGCGTTGCCGGTGATCATCAACTCGTCGGCGCCGGTGCGCTTCTGGAGGTCGTCGAGGCCGGCGCGGACCTCGTCGGCGGTGCCGTGGACGATGTTGGCGTTCCAGGAGTCGGCGAACTCGCGCTCCATCGGCGTGAATTCGTACGCCTCGGCCTCCTCCGGGGTGGGGATCAGGCCGGGGCGGCCGGTGCGCAGGCGGACCATGCTGAGCGCGGCGGCCTTGATCTGGCGCCGGGCCTCCTTCTCGTCGTCGGTGGCCAGTGCGGAGACGCCGATGACGGCGTACGGGCGGTCGAGGGCGGCGGAGGGCTGGAAGGACTCCCGGTACAGGTCCAGGGCCGGGATGGTGTTGCGGGCCGAGAAGTGGTGCGCGAAGGCGAACGGCAGGCCGAGGACCGCGGCCAGACGGGCGCTGAAGCCGGAGGAGCCCAGCAGCCAGACCGGCGGGCGGTGCGGGGACTGGACGCCGCCGGGCGAGGTCGCCTGGACCGGGCCGGGGACGGCGTGGATACGGCGGTAGGGGTGGCCGTCCGGGAAGTCGTCGTCGAGGAAGCGGGTGAGCTCGGCGAGCTGCTCGGGGAAGTCGTCGGCGCCTTCGTTCAGGTGGTCGGTGCGGCGCAGGGCGGCCGCGGTGGCGCCGTCCGTGCCGGGGGCGCGGCCCAGGCCCAGGTCGATCCGACCCGGGGCCATGGCCTCCAGGGTGCCGAACTGTTCCGCGATGACCAGTGGGGCGTGGTTGGGGAGCATCACGCCGCCGGAGCCCAGGCGGATGCGGTCCGTGTGGGCGGCGAGGTGGGCGAGGATCACGGCGGGCGAGGAGGAGGCGACGCCGGGCATCGAGTGGTGCTCGGCGACCCAGTACCGGTGGAAGCCGCGGGACTCCGCGAGACGGGCCAGCTCGACGCTGGTGCGCAGGGCGTCGGTGGCGGTGCGGCCGGAGCTGACCGTGACCAGGTCCAGCACGGAGAGGGGGACGGGGGCGGTGCCCTGTGTCTCGCCTCGGATCTCGTCTGCCGTCACCTGGTGCCTCCTGCTGTTTCGCCGTGCGGTTGGTCGTCAGCGCGGTTAACAGGAGGCTGTCTCCGGTTTATTCCCTCGCCCCCGCCGCCCCTACCCGTCCCATCCTGGGGGCTGCGCCCCCAGACCCCCGCTACCGGCCCTGAAGGGGCCTTGTCCTCAAACGCCGGACGGGCTGAAGGATCGCGGGCCTGCGCCGAGAACACGCCGCGCCCGTATGCCGCCCCCAGCGGGTGGGTGGGGCCAGGGACGGCAGGAACTCGGCCTCAGGCGCCGGACGAACTGAAGGACTACGGGCCCGCGCCGAGAACAAGCCGCGCCCGTGCGCCACCCCCAGCGCGTGGGCAGGGACCAGCGACGGCAGGAACTCGCCCTCAAACGCCGGACGGGCTGAGGGATGCGGCACTAAACCTGCACGATCGGCTCCCGGGTGAACAGCGCCCCGAGTGCCGGTGCGTTCACCCTGCGGTCCGTCAGGCGCAGTGCCTCCCACACGGTGACCTGGTTGGCGGTGAGGACCGGCTTGCCCAGCTCGCGCTCCAGGGCGGGGATGTGGGCGGCGGTGTGCAGGGCCGTGTCCGGCAGCAGGATCACCTCCGCGTCCGCCGTGTCCGCCTCCTTGGCCAGCGCGAACACCTCGGCCTCGCCCCAGGTGCCGACCTCGGCGGCCGTGATGATCCCGGAGCCGCGCACCGACAGCACCTCGGCGCCCCCGGCCGTGAGGAACTCCGCGAAGAGCGCGGCCACGTCGTCGGGGTAGGTCGCGCCGACCGCCACCCGCCGTACGCCGAGCTCCCGTACGGCGTGGACAAAGGCGAAGGACGTCGACGAGGCCGGCATGCCCGCGGTGACGGCGAGGGTGCGCACCTGCTCATGGGCGCCGTCCCAGCCGTAGACGAAGCTGCCCGAGGTGCACGCCCACACCACCGCCTCGGCACCCGTCAGCCGCAGCGCCTCCACGCCCGCCGCGAGCCGCTCCGCGGAGCCCATCCGCAGCAGAGCGTCCACCCGGTGCGCGTCCTCGCCGATGTCGGTGTGCACCAGGTCGACCCGGACGCCCCCGCCCAGCAGCTGTTCGATGCGCGGATAGTCGTCCTCGGCGGAATGGCCCGGGTAGAGAAATCCGAGTGCGGTCATGTCAGCCTTTCTCCGTCCACTGCTACTGCTGTTCCTGCTCGGGAAGATCAGGCACGTCCGGGAGCACGGGCCCGCTGCGGGTCGTCGGGTCGATCCGGGCCGCCGGATCGATCAGCGCCTGATAGGACCCCACCGCCCGAGTACCCAGCCTGCGCAGCGCGGCCCACATCGTCACCTGGTTGGCCGAGAGAACCGGGATGCGCAGTTCCGCCTCCAGCTGGGGGATCACGTCGTAGGTCGGGAGGTTGGTGCAGCTGATGAACAGGGCGTCGGCGACGCCGCGCACGGCGGTGCGGGCCATGTCGGCCACATCGCGGTACGGGACTTTCCAGATGTGCCGGGTCAGCCCCATGAAGGCGCACCCGGTGACCGTGATCCCCGCCTCGGCGACGTACTCCTCCAGGGCCCGGGTGACCGACACGGTGTACGGCGTCACCAGCGCGACCCGCCGTACGCCGAGCTCGGCGAGCGCCTCCAGCAGGGCGCCCGAGGTGGTGACGGACGGCACCGCGCCCGCCTGTGTCATCGCCTCGCACATCGCCCGCTCGCCCGCGATGCCGCCGACGAAACTGCCGGAGGTACAGGCGTAGGCGACGACCTCGGGCGAGATCGCGGTCAGGGTGCGGACGCCGTCGCCGAGCGTCTCGTGTTCGCTGACCAGACGTGCCAGATCCAGGCTGACCTCGACCGGGACGTACGGCGTCCGGGTCAGATGCAGCGAGACCTCGTCCGGGACCCAGCGCCACAGCTCTCGGTCCAGTGCGAAGTCGAACGGCGCGACGACTCCGACACCGCGCTGCGGCAACGGTCCGCCGAGGAAGGAGATGTCCATGGAGCTCATGGCAGGCACCGCCCTCACTACGAGAAACAGGTGAGCAACGGACCGTACTTAACGCCCGTGTTGACGAAGGTAGGTTCGGGTGCGAGCGTGGTCAAACCTCGCATGTCAGACGGCCGTCCCTTCCAGTAGAACTCCTTGGGACGGCGTCCGCACACCCCCGAGAAACGGCCTTCGCGACCCCTGGAGAAGCGACCCCGAATGACCTCGCCCGGCGCCCCGCCCACGCTCCTCGTCCTCGATGCCGAACCCCTCCCCCGCCTCGGCCGCCTCACGGGCCGCGCCCGTGTCGAACACGCCGACCCGTCGACGCTCGCCGCACGCCTGCCGCACGCCGATGTGCTCCTGGTCTGGGACTTCACCTCGCACGCCGTACGTCACGCCTGGCCCGGCGAGGGGCCCCGGCCGCGCTGGGTGCACACGGCGAGCGCGGGGGTGGACCATCTGATGTGCCCGGAGCTGACCGAGTCCGACACCGTGGTCACCAACGCGCGCGGGATCTTCGACCAGCCGATCGCCGAGTACGTCGCCGCGCTGGTGCTGGCGATGGCCAAGGATCTGCCGCGGACCCTGGATCTCCAGCGGGGCCGGGAGTGGCGGCACCGGGAAGGGCAGCGCGTCGCGGGCACGCGCGCGTGCGTCGTCGGGTCCGGGCCCATCGGCCGTACGATCGTCCGCACGCTGAAGGCGCTCGACGTCACCACCGCGCTGGTCGGACGGGTCCCGCGCACCGGGATCCACGGCCCCGACGATCTCGACCGGCTGCTGTCCCGCGCCGACTGGGTGATCTCGGCGGCGCCGCTCACCGAGCAGACGCACGGCATGTTCGATCTGCGCCGCTTCGGTGTCATGCAGCCCTCGGCGCGGTTCATCAACGTCGGACGCGGGCAGCTCGTCGTGGAGGACGCCCTGGCCGAGGCACTCACCAAGCGCTGGATCGCGGGGGCGGCGCTCGATGTCTTCGAGCACGAGCCCCTCACGCCCGACAGCCCGCTGTGGGAGCTGCCGGGCCTGATCGTCTCGCCGCACATGAGCGGGGACACGATCGGCTGGCGGGATGAACTCGGGCGTCAGTTCGTGGAGTTGTACGAGCGGTGGGAGGCGGGCAGACCGCTGCTGAACGTGGTCGACAAGCAGCGTGGGTACGTACCCGG
Source organism: Streptomyces lanatus (assembly GCF_014655715.1). GTDB lineage: Bacteria > Actinomycetota > Actinomycetes > Streptomycetales > Streptomycetaceae > Streptomyces > Streptomyces lanatus. Next base: position 870,334 of record NZ_BNBM01000002.1, read on the forward strand.
ACGCTGATGTCTACGGCTGGAGGGCGACGCATGACGGATCTCACCGAACTGACCGCCGTACAACTCCTCGACGGATACCGACAGGGGGATTTCAGCCCCGTCGACGCCACCCGCGCCGCGCTGGAGCGGGCCGAACGGATCCAGCCGGAGGTCAATGCCTTCGTACGCCTCACCGCCGACGAGGCCCTCGCGCGGGCCGCCGAATCGGCCGAGCGCTGGCGGAGCGGCGCTCCCGCCGGGCTGCTCGACGGTGTCCCGGTGACCGTGAAGGACATCCTGCTGATGCGCGGCGGCCCGACCCTGAAGGGCTCGAAGACCCTCTCCGAGCAGGGCCCCTGGGACGAGGACGCGCCCTCGGTGGCCCGGCTGCGGGAGCACGGCGCGGTCTTCCTCGGCAAGACGACCACCCCTGAGTTCGGCTGGAAGGGCGTCACCGACTCGCCGCTGCACGGCGTCACCCGTAACCCCGTCGACCCGACCCGCACCGCGGGCGGCTCCAGCGGCGGCGCGGCGGCGGCCGTGGCGCTCGGCGCGGGGCCGCTGGCGCTGGGCACGGACGGCGGCGGCAGTGTCCGGATCCCGGCCGCGTTCTGCGGCATCTTCGGCCTGAAACCGACGTACGGCCGGGTGCCCCTGTACCCGGCGAGCGCCTTCGGCACGCTGGCGCATGTCGGCCCGATGACCCGGGACGCGGCCGACGCGGCGCTGCTCCTGGACGTCATCGGCACCCCCGACTCCCGCGACTGGTCGGCGCTCGCGCCGGCGCCGGGCTCCTTCGTCACGGCGCTGTCCGACGGGGTGCGCGGGCTGCGCGTCGCCTACTCGCCGTCCTTCGGCGGCCAGGTGGCGGTGCGTCCCGCGGTCGCGTCGGCGGTACGGCGGGCGGTGGAGCGGCTGGCGGGTCTCGGGGCGTACGTCGAGGAGACCGACCCCGACTTCACCGACCCGGTGGACGCCTTCCACACCCTGTGGTTCACCGGGGCGGCCCGGGTCACCCAGCATCTGGGACCGCACCAGCGGGAGTTGCTCGACCCCGGTCTGCGGGAGATCTGCGCCGCCGGGGCCCGGCGCTCGGCGCTGGACTATCTGGCCGCGGTGGACGTCCGTATGGCACTGGGCCGCCGTATGGGCCACTTCCACGACACCTACGACCTCCTCGTCACCCCGACCCTCCCGATCACGGCGTTCGAGGCGGGCGCCGAGGTCCCCAAGGGCTCGGGCCATCGCCGCTGGACCGGCTGGACCCCGTTCACCTACCCCTTCAACCTGACCCAGCAGCCGGCGGCGACCGTCCCCGTGGGAACCGACGGCGACGGCCTGCCGATCGGCCTCCAACTCGTGGCCGCCCGCCACCGGGACGACCTGGTCCTACGGGCGGCGCACGCGCTGTACGAGGCGGGGGTGGCCGAGGTCAGGCGGCCGGGGGTCTAGGTGTATTGATCACGAGCGTTGTTAACGCTGGGCGGGCTTGATCATGGCGAAGGCCT
>NZ_BNBM01000003.1:0-115884 GCF_014655715.1 Streptomyces lanatus
AGGCCCGGGCCACGCGGACAGCGATTTCGCCACGGTTGGCGATGAGCACCTTGCGCACGATTGAGGCTCCCTCCTTGAAACAAGCCGAGTTTAGGGACTGCCGACACGACACTTCGACCCGTCCCCAGTGGTGAGCTTGCCCACACGGAGCGTGATGCCAGGCTCGCCGAACCCGCGAAATCCCTTGTCGCGCCACGGTACGCAGGTCTCTCCCGGAAAACCCTAGCTCGCCCCTGTGGTCAAGGTCTCTGTCATCACGTGCTGCGGGCCACTCGGTTTCTTTGTGGAATCCCTACGAATGGCCCAATGCATCTTTGCCATCTCCCGAACCCTTGTCCCGGGGTTTACCCGTTAGTAGCGTTCACGATGTCTCGAACGTACTTGGGGTAACGGGCGCAAGGCTCGGGCGGCAGTCGAAAGTGGGTGGGGGCCGGTGGTGCGCAGACCGGTGGCGTGGATCGTGGCGGTCGTGCTCTTCGTCGAGGCGTTCGGCATCGCGGCGCTGAACTGGTTCCTCGGGATCGTGGTCGACCGTCAGGACATGTCCTTGGCGGGCCTGGACCCGGACATGATGTCGATGTCCTCGAAGATCGGCGGCCTGGTCTTCGGCGCCTACTTCGCGCTCTGCGGCCTGGTCGCCCTGCTGGTGGCCATACGCAACCGTGCCCCGGCCGGGCTCGGGCGCATCCTGCTGATCAGCGCGGCCGTGGTGCACGGGCTGCTGGGCGCGCTCGTCTGGGGCCTGGTGGGCTGGACGGCGTTCCTGTTCATGGTCGTCGTGCTCGCCCTGATAGTGCTGCTGCTGATGACCTACGACGCCCCGGCCGCCCCCGAGGAGCCCGTCGACGCCACCCCGGGCGGCGACGGCGGTTCCGCGATCACCCCTCCGCCGGCGCCCACAACTCCGTGATGCCGATGCCCAGTTGGGCCAGCAGCCGGCGCACCAGCGGCAGGCTGATGCCGATCACATTGCCGTGGTCGCCGTCGATGCCGTCGATGAACGGGGCCGAGCGGCCGTCCAGGGTGAACGCCCCGGCGACGTAGAGGGGTTCGCCGGAGGCGACGTACGCGGCGATCTCGTCGTCGGTGGGCTCGCCGAAGCGGACGACCGTGGAGGCCGTGGCGGAGGCGTACCGGCCGCTGACCGTGTCGTAGACGCAGTGGCCGGTCTGGAGTGTGCCCGCGCGTCCCCGCATCGACTTCCAGCGGGCCGTGGCCTCCTCGGCGTCGGCCGGCTTGCCCAGGGCCTCGCCGTCCAGGTCGAGGACCGAGTCGCAGCCGATCACGATCGCGCCCTTGACCTCGGGCTTCGCCGCCACGACGGAGGCCTTCGCCTCGGCCAGGGCCAGGGCCAGCTCGGCGGGGGTGGGCGCGCTGACGGCGTCCTCGTCGACGCCGCTCACGATGACTTCGGGGGTCAGACCGGCCTGGCGCAGCAGATTGAGCCTGGCGGGGGACTTGGAGGCGAGCACGAGCCGGCGGCGGAGCTGATCAGTCATGCGGTCAGCGTAACGGCGCACCCGCCCCGTCTCACCTCAGCCCGAGCACGATCATCGTCAGCACCATGGCCACCGCCATGAGAACGCTCAGCCGCCGCAACATCTCCTGCGTGTCGCGCAGTTCCTTGGGCGGCTCGTTCTCGGGGTCGGACCACAGCATGCCTTCCATCGTCGGTCGGGGGGACGGGGCGGCGCCTGAGTACGCATACTCAACTTCCTTTCAAACGGTGCTACGGTTCCATTAACAGCTAAAGGGACTCTAGTCCCGTTTGAGGGGTGGGTCATGTTCACTGCTTCCTGGATCGCGTCGCCCCAGCAGCCCAGCGAGGGCTTCACGCCCAACTGGTCCCGCGAGGGCTTCTGGCGCCAGTCGCTGCGGCAGGTCGTCCGGCTGTCGGCGGGCGGCGGCCGGGTGCGGGTGCGGCTCTCCAACGCGTACGGCAGATCGCCGGTGCGGGTCGCGGGCGCGAGCGTGGGGCGCGCGGGCGGAGAGGCCGGTGTGGTGCCTGAGTCACTGGCGCGGCTCACCTTCGGGGGCTCGGAAGAGGCCGAGATGCCGGCGGGCGGCGAGGTCGTCAGCGATGACGTCCGACTCGCCGTCGTCGCCGGGGAGTCGGTCGCCGTCACCCTGTACTTCGACGCCGTCACCGGGCCCGCGACCTTTCACGCCCAGGCCTTCACGACCAGCTACCGGGGCGAGGGCGACCTGTCGGCGGAGGCGGGCGGTGCGGGCTTCGACGCCGCCACCACCGAGTCCTGGTACTTCCTGTCGGCGGTCGAGGTCGACGCCGGGCGCGCGGACGGCGTCGTGCTCTTCGGTGACTCGATCACGGACGGGTTCGGGTCGACGGTGGGGACGGACCGGCGGTGGTCGGATGCGCTCGCCGAGCGCACGGGGCGGCCGGTCCTCAATGCGGGGATCGGCGGGAATCTGCTGCTCAACGACTCCGCGTGGTACGGGGACGGGGGCGTCCGCCGGTTGCGCCGGGACGTCCTCGACCGGCCCGGCGTGGACACGCTCGTCGTGTCCCTGGGGGTGAACGACATCGGCTTCAGCGAGACCGACGAGCAGCCGACCTACAAACCGGCGCCGGTGGTGGAGGCGGAGGAACTCATCGCCGGGCACCGGGAGTTGATACGGCAGGGGAGGGCGGCGGGACTACGGGTGATCGGCTGCACGCTGCTGCCGTTCGGAGGGTCGGACCACTGGGGTGAGCGGGCGGCCAAGGTCGCGCACGAGCTGAACGAGTGGATCCGGTGCTCGGGGGAGTACGACGCGGTGGCGGACCTGGGCAGGGCCCTGGCCGACCCCGCGGACCCCGACCGTCTGCGCCCGTCGTACGACTTCGGCGATCACCTGCACCCGAACGATGCCGGGTACGAGGTGATGGCCGAAGTCGTGGCGGCGCTCCTCTGACTATCCGGGCCAGTAGGTGCGGGCCCATGACGTTGCCCCCGGCTGCGGCAGCCGTTGGCCCGCGATGCGGGACGGGTCCGCCCAGGAGTCGCGGGGGTGGGGCGCGCCGGGCGGGGTGGAGGCCGCCGCCGCGGCGCGGGCGCGGACCACCGCCAGTGCGGCGGCCAGCTCCTCCGGGGTGGGGTTGCCCCGTATGACTTTGATGTTCACCGCGGCTCCTTACAGGGGGATGTTGCCGTGCTTCTTCGGAGGCAGGGATTCCCGCTTGGTGCGCAGCTGACGCAGGCCCCGTACGACATGGCGGCGGGTCTCGGACGGCATGACCACCGCGTCGATGTAGCCGCGCTCGGCCGCGATGTAGGGGTTGAGGAGGGTGTCCTCGTACTCCTGGATCAGACGGGCGCGCACCGCCGCTGCTTCTTCGGCGTTCTCGCCGTTCGCCTCCGCCTCGGCGAGGGTGCGGCGGTGCAGGATGTTGACCGCGCCCTGGGCGCCCATGACGGCGATCTGGGCGGTGGGCCAGGCGAGGTTGATGTCGGCGCCGAGGTGCTTGGAGCCCATGACGTCGTAGGCGCCGCCGAAGGCCTTGCGGGTGATCACCGTGATGAGCGGGACCGTCGCCTCGGCGTAGGCGTAGATCAGCTTGGCGCCGCGGCGGATGATGCCGTCGTGCTCCTGGTCGACGCCCGGGAGGAAGCCGGGGACGTCCACGAAGGTGATCACCGGGACGTTGAAGGCGTCGCAGGTCCGCACGAAGCGCGCGGCCTTCTCGCTGGCGGCGATGTCGAGGCAGCCGGCGAACTGCATCGGCTGGTTGGCGACGATGCCGACCGGGCGGCCCTCGACCCGGCCGAAGCCGGTGAGGATGTTCGGCGCGAACAGCGGCTGCGTCTCGAAGAACTCGGCGTCGTCCAGGACATGCTCGATCACCGTGTGCATGTCGTACGGCTGGTTCGCGCTGTCCGGCACGATCGTGTCCAGCTCGCGGTCCTCGTCGCTGACCTCGAGGTCCGCCTCCTCCGGGAACGCCGGGGGCTCGGAGAGGTTGTTGGACGGCAGGTACGACAGCAGCTGCTTGACGTACTCGATGGCGTCCTTCTCGTCCCCGGCCATGTGATGGGCCACACCGGAGGCGGAGTTGTGGGTGCGGGCGCCGCCCAGCTCCTCGAAGCCGACGTCCTCGCCGGTGACCGTCTTGATGACGTCGGGCCCTGTGATGAACATGTGCGAGGTCTGGTCGACCATGACCGTGAAGTCGGTGATGGCGGGGGAGTAGACCGCGCCGCCCGCGCAGGGCCCGACGACCAGGCTGATCTGCGGGATGACCCCGGACGCGTGCGTGTTGCGGCGGAAGATCTCGCCGTACGCGCCCAGCGAGGCCACGCCCTCCTGGATACGGGCGCCGCCGGAGTCGTTGATGCCGATGACCGGGCAGCCGGTCTTCAGCGCGAAGTCCATCACCTTGACGATCTTCTGGCCGTAGACCTCGCCCAGCGCACCGCCGAAGACCGTGAAGTCCTGGGAGAAGACGGCGACGGGGCGGCCGTCGACCGTGCCGTATCCGGTGACGACACCGTCGCCGTAGGGGCGGTTCTTGTCGAGGCCGAAGTTGGTGGAGCGGTGCCGGGCGAACTCGTCGAGCTCGACGAAGGAACCCTCGTCCAGGAGCAGGTCGACCCGCTCACGGGCCGTCAACTTGCCTTTGGCGTGCTGCTTTTCGACGGCGCGTGCGGAGCCGGCGTGCGTCGCTTCGTCAATGCGGCGCTGGAGGTCCGCGAGCTTGCCCGCGGTGGTGTGGATGTCGATCTCTTCCGACTCGGACATCGGGATCGCGGCTCCCTGCCTGCTCAAAAGGGGGGACGGTTACTCATCCGTAGAGTAGTGGTGGCCCTACGAAACAGCAGTGCGGCGTTTCACACACCTAGGGTGGCTTGCATGACGCCGCGAGATGCATCAGACGACAGCCGCTGGTCCGATCTGGACCGCCCGCCGCTCAACGCCGCCGCGCTGCGGCGCGGGCTCGTCCGGGAGGGCGGGCTGTGGCGGGAGGTGGAGGTCGTGCAGCGCACCGGCTCCACCAACACCGACCTAGTGGACCTGGCCACCACGGGCAAGGCGGCCGAGGGCACCGTCCTGGTCGCCGAGGAGCAGACGGCCGGCCGCGGACGTCTGGACCGTGACTGGACGGCACCGGCCCGCTCCGGACTGTTCTTCTCCGTGCTGCTGAACCCGGCCGAGGTGCCCGTGCCCCGCTGGGGATGGCTCCCGCTGCTCACCGGCGTCGCCGTCGCGACAGGCCTCTCGCGGGCGGCCGGTGTCGACACGGCACTCAAGTGGCCGAACGACGTGCTGGTGACCATCGGCGGCGAGGAACGCAAGACCGGCGGCATCCTGGCCGAGCGGGCCGGGGAGGCCGGAGTGGTCATCGGCGTCGGCATCAACGTCAGCCTGCGCACGGACGAGCTCCCGGTGCCCCAGGCCGCCTCGCTGGCGCTGGCCGGCGCGGTGAGCACGGACCGGGATCCGCTGCTGCGGGGGATGCTGCGGTCACTGGAGGAGTGGTACGGGCGGTGGCGGGCCGCGGCGGGGGATCCGTTGGTCAGCGGGCTCCAGGAGACGTATGCGGCGGGGTGTGCGACGTTGGGGAAGAGGGTGCGGGCCGAACTCCCGGGCGACCGGGCGCTCACCGGGGAGGCGGTCGCCATCGACGGGGACGGACGGCTGGTGCTGGCGACGGAGGAGGGCGTACAGGAACCGGTGGGGGCGGGAGACATCGTGCACCTCCGGTCGGCATGAGGCCCAGATCCAGGCCGGGCAGGGCCTTCTCTTACGGAGTGCGCTGGCTCACACCTGCCGTAAAGTGAAGGCCGGTCGATTACTGACCGCGGCAGATCGGAAGGGCAGCAGGCGTGACCGTCGACGATTCGGGCTCCGGCACGGGCGCGGACGGCCGGGTGGACCCCCACGCCGCCGACCCCGCCGAGGATCCCCTCGCCCTGCGTCTGGAACAGCTCATCCTCGGCGCCGAGCGGCGCTACACCCCGTTTCAGGCGGCCCGCAGCGCCGGGGTCTCCATGGAACTGGCGTCCCGCTTCTGGCGGGCCATGGGCTTCGCCGACATCGGGCAGGCCAAGGCGCTGACCGAGGCCGACGTACTGGCGCTGCGGCGCCTCGCCGGTCTCGTCGAGGCGGGCCTGCTGAGCGAGGCCATGGCCGTACAGGTGGCGCGGTCCACCGGGCAGACCACGGCCCGGCTCGCCGAGTGGCAGATCGACTCCTTCCTGGAGGGCCTGACCGAGCCCCCCGAGCCCGGCATGACGCGCACCGAGGTCACGTACCCGATCATCGAGCTGCTCCTGCCCGAGCTGGAGGAGTTCCTCGTCTACGTCTGGCGCCGCCAGCTCGCCGCCTCGGCGGGCCGGGTCATCCAGGCCGCCGACGACGAGGAGATGGTCGACCGGAGGCTGGCCGTCGGCTTCGCCGACCTCGTCGGTTTCACACGGCTGACGCGTCGGATGGAGGAGGAGGAACTCGGCGAACTCGTCGAGGCCTTCGAGACCACGGCCGCCGACCTCGTGGCCGCGCGCGGCGGACGGCTGATCAAGACCCTCGGCGACGAGGTGCTGTACGCGGCCGACGACGCCGGGGTCGCCGCGGAGATCGCGCTCCGGCTCATCGAGACGATGGCGGGCGACGAGACGATGCCCGAACTGCGTGTCGGCATCGCGTTCGGCACGGTGACCACTCGTATGGGCGATGTGTTCGGTACGACCGTGAACCTCGCCTCCCGGCTGACGTCGATAGCCCCGCGTGACGCCGTCCTCGTCGACAGCGCGTTCGCGGAGGAACTCATCCGCACCGGCGAGGCACCGGCGTCGGAGGCGGAGGCGGCGGATGCCGCGGCCGCGGCGGAGAAGGAGGGGGAGGAGCCGCCGGAGTACCGGTTCGCGTTGCAGCCGATGTGGCAGCGGCCGGTGCGAGGCCTTGGGGTTGTGGAGCCTTGGCTGTTGACGCGGAGGACGTCCGCCGCGGGCGAGTGACCCGGCTCGTCAGTCGTCGGCGGTCACAGAGTCCACGCACAGGCCGATGACCGGGATGCAGACGGGGTCGTCGTCCGGCTGGGTCGGCCGGGGGCTGGGCGGGCTCGTCGTCCGGCCCGGTGGCGGTGTCTGCTGCGGTGCCTGGGGTGTTGTCGCCGGTGGGTGGGGCGCGGGGGTGTGCTTCTGGGGTGCGGTCGTCGGGGGAACCGGGGTGCCGGGTCGCGGTGTGGCCGTGGTGTGCCTGGTCGGTACGACGATCGTGCCCGATGTCGGTGTCGTGCCCAGGCCGCCCATGGCGGAGGTCGCCGACGGGTCCGGCCTCGGGGCGGTCGTCGGGACGGTGGCGGCGGCGTTCGTCGAGCGGTCCGCCTCCGTTTCCGCTCCCAGGTCCGGCGTGGGATCGGACTCCGGTGCGGCGAGGCCGGTGACCGTAGGGTCCGTCGTCTGACGGACCAGGCTCAGCGCGCCGGCCGCCAGGGCCAGGCCGCCCGCCGCGAGGACGACCTTGCGCGGGCGGGGCCTGCGGTGGCGGCCGCGTGCGCCGAAGAGGCGGGTCGTGGGGGCGTCGGGCGCCGACGGCTCCGTAGCCGAGTCCTCCCATGCCGAACCCCGTGCCCTCGGCCCGTCCGCCCTGACCCCCATCGCGACCCCTCCCCATACATGCGCGCCCCCAACGCGCAGTGGTCTCGGGCACGTTATGCGCGGCCGTGGGCGGTGGGGGCGGGGTTGGGCGGGATGTCACTCGAACGGGGTGTCGGGGCCGGTCCCGGGAACCGGTCGTGGTGGGCCTTTTCCCGGTGGGGTCCGGCTGCGATGATCGGGGCGAGAGTTGTTAACCCGCGTTAACCGGAGCCGGAGGGTGTCATGAGCGAGGAGCGGTACGGGGAGTTCGTGCTGGTGCGGCGGCAGGGCGAAGGGCATGTCGCGGAGCTCGTCCTCGACCGGCCCAAGGCCATGAACGCCGTGTCGACGGAGATGGCCCGTTCCATCGCGGGGGCGTGTGCGGCACTGGGTGCGGACCGTGACGTACGCGTGGTGGTGCTGACCTCTACGCATGAGCGGGCGTTCTGCGTCGGGGCGGATCTGAAGGAGCGGAACTCCTTCAGCGACGCGGATCTGCTGCGGCAGCGGCCGGTGGCGCGGGGGGCCTACACGGGCGTACTGGAGCTGCCGGTGCCGACGATCGCGGCGGTGCACGGCTTCGCGCTGGGCGGTGGCTTCGAGCTGGCGCTGTCGTGCGATGTGATCGTGGCCGACCGTACGGCCGTGGTGGGGCTGCCGGAGGTGTCGGTCGGGGTGATCCCGGGCGGTGGGGGTACGCAGCTGCTGCCCCGGCGGGTGGGGGCGGCCAGGGCGGCCGAGCTGATCTTCTCGGCGCGCCGGGTCGAGGCCGTCGAGGCGCGGGAGCTGGGGCTGGTGGACGAGCTGGTGGAGGCGGGCCGGGACCGGGAGGAGGCGCTGGCCCTGGGGGCCCGGATCGCCGCGAACTCGCCGGTGGGGCTGCGCAACGCGAAGAGGGCGTTGCGGCTGGGGCAGGGGCTGGAGCTGCGGGCCGGGCTGGAGGTCGAGGACGCGGCCTGGCGGGCCACGGCGTTCTCCGGGGACCGGGCGGAGGGTGTGGCGGCGTTCAATGAGCGGCGGAAGCCGGAGTGGCCGGGGGAGTGAGGGCTGTCCGGCTCTCGCTGCGGGCCGGTGACCTCCCCGTTCGCCACGACAACGTCCCAAATCGGGATGAAACTCCCTAACCTGGAGTGATGGGTGAGGACGGACGGCTCGCGGCCGTGGTGGCGCTGGCGCAGGGGATGGCGGCGGCGCACACCCCTCGTGAGTCCTGGCGGGCGGCGGCGCTGGGGGCGTGTCGGGCGCTCGCCGGGAGTTTTGCCGCGCTGTCGGTGTGGGAGCGGGAGCTCGGGCGGTTGCGGGTGCTGGTGAATGTGGGGGAGCGGACCCGGGGTGAGGAGGAGTTTCCTGGGGACGAGGCGTATCCGGTGCATCAGTTTCCGGAGATCACCGAGTTTCTGCATGAGCGGTGGGTGGCCGGGGGTGAGCCCAATGCCTGGGTGGAGACCGCCGAGGGGCCGGCCGCGGGGCATCCCGGGTACATCCATCAGCGGGTGGCCGCGCTACGGCGCCGTGGGCGGGGGTGCTGTGTCGTCGCGCCGGTCGTGCTGAACGGGCGGGCGTGGGGGGAGCTGTATGTCGCGCGGGCCGCGGGGGCGCCGGTCTTCGACCGGGGGGACGCCGACTTCGCGACCGTGCTGGCCTCCGTCGTGGCCGCGGGGCTGGCGCAGAGCGAGCGGCTTGAGGAGGCCCGGCGGCTGGCGTTCACCGATGCGCTGACCGGGCTGGCGAATCGGCGGGCCGTCGATGTGCGTCTTGAGGAGGCGATCGAGCGGCATCGGCGGGACGGGGTCGTCGTCAGTCTCGTGGTGTGTGACCTCAATGGGCTCAAGCGGGTCAACGACACCCGGGGGCATGCCGTCGGCGACCGGCTGCTGGAGCGGTTCGGGTCGGTGCTGTCGTTGTGCGGGGCGATGCTGCCGGGGGCGCTCTCGGCTCGGCTGGGCGGGGACGAGTTCTGTCTGCTGGTGGTGGGGTCCGCTGCCGACGATGTGGTGAAGGCGGCGGATGAACTGTGCCGTCGGGCGGGGGAGTTGGAGCTGGGGGAGGGGGTGGCGTGCGGGGTCGCGTCCACCGGGGACCCGATCGGGGCCGTGCGCTCCGCCCGGCGGTTGTTCCGGCTCGCGGACGCGGCCCAGTACCGGGCGAAGGCCATGCGGGCCGACCGGCCTGTCGTGGCGGGCCGGGAAGGGCCGGACGACCCTGTGGTGCGCCTCGCCGACGAGCCCTTCGGGGAGGGGGTGGCGGAGCGGCGACGGTTCCGGGGGCGGCCGACGTGACGGCACCCACTCGCGCTGTAAGGGGTGTACCGGTCATCCACTAGTGACATCTTCGTCTTCACTGCGTACGCTCCTGAATATGGATATGCACACTGTGGTGGTGGGGACGTCCGGGGTCACCGCGTCCGACGTTCTTGCTGTGGCGCGGGGTGGGGCCCGGGTCGAGCTGTCTGCCGAGGCTGTCGCGGCGCTCGCCGCCGCTCGGGGGATCGTGGATGCGCTGGCTGCCAAGCCTGATCCTGTCTATGGCGTGTCCACGGGGTTCGGTGCGCTGGCGAGCCGGCACATCAGTCAGGAGCTGCGGGCTCAGTTGCAGCGCAACATCGTTCGCTCGCACGCCGCCGGCATGGGGCCGCGGGTGGAGCGGGAAGTCGTACGGGCTCTGATGTTCCTGCGGCTGAAGACCGTCTGCTCGGGGCACACGGGCGTGCGGCCCGAGGTCGCTCAGACCATGGCCGATGTGCTCAACGCGGGGATCACGCCCGTCGTGCACGAGTACGGCTCTCTCGGGTGCTCCGGGGACCTCGCTCCGCTCTCGCACTGCGCGCTCGCGCTGATGGGCGAGGGGGACGCGGAAGGACCGGACGGGGTCGTGCGGCCCGCCGGGGAACTGCTCGCCGAGCACGGCATCGCGCCGGTCGAGCTGCGGGAGAAGGAGGGGCTCGCCCTCCTCAACGGCACCGACGGCATGCTCGGCATGCTGGTCATGGCCCTCGCCGATCTGGACGGCCTGTACAAGGCCGCCGACGTCACCGCCGCCCTCAGCCTCGAGGCGCTGCTCGGCACCGACAAGGTGCTCGCGCCCGAGCTGCACGCCATCCGGCCGCACCCCGGGCAGGGCGCCTCCGCCGCCAACATGCTGGCCGTGCTGAAGGGTTCGGGGCTGACCGGGCATCACCAGGACGACGCGCCGCGTGTGCAGGACGCGTACTCCGTGCGGTGTGCTCCGCAGGTCGCCGGGGCCGGGCGGGACACCATGGCGCATGCCCGGGTCGTGGCGGAGCGGGAGCTGGCCTCCGCCGTCGACAACCCTGTTGTGCTGCCTGACGGGCGTGTGGAGTCCAACGGCAACTTCCACGGGGCGCCCGTCGCCTACGTCCTCGACTTCCTCGCCATCGCCGTCGCCGACCTCGCCTCCATCGCCGAACGCCGCACCGACCGGCTGCTGGACAAGAACCGCAGCCATGGGCTGCCGCCGTTCCTCGCCGACGACCCCGGCGTCGACTCGGGGCTGATGATCGCCCAGTACACGCAGGCCGCCCTGGTGAGCGAGCTGAAGCGGCTCGCCGTGCCCGCCTCGGCCGACTCCATCCCCTCCTCGGCCATGCAGGAGGACCACGTCTCGATGGGCTGGTCCGCCGCCCGCAAGCTGCGTACCGCCGTCGACAACCTCACCCGGGTTCTCGCCGTCGAGCTGTACGCCGCCACGCGCGCCATAGAGCTCAGGGAGGGGCTCGCCCCGGCGCCCGCCTCGCAGGCCGTCATCGACGCCGTACGGGGTGCCGGTGTCCGGGGTGCGGGGCCCGACCGGTTCCTGGCGCCGGACCTCGCCGCGGCCGACGCGTTCGTGCGCGGCGGGGAGTTGGTCGCGGCGGCCGAGAAGGTCACCGGGCCGTTGCAGTGACGGGCGGAGGGCCCTGCCGTACGGACGGCAGGGCCCTCGCCGCTACTACTTCAGCTTGGCCGACTGTGCCTCGATGACCGCGGTCGGGACCGTGTAGTCCTTGCCGGTCATCAGGGCGCCCAGGTTCATCGTGTAGTACGTCGCCACCGTGTTGCCCTTACGGACGACCTCGGCGTGCACCTTGCCGGTGGCGCCGTCCTCCAGGTCCGACGTCAGGGCGAACGCCACCGACTCGTCGCCGGTGCCCGAGCCCTTCTCGGAGACGACCTCGGTGAACTTCGCCTGGTCGCTCTTCTGGCCCGCGCTGAAGCCGCCGGCGCAGTTCTCGATCGCCTCGGAGACGGACTTGACGGCCGCTTCCGCGCCGTCGCCGTCGTAGGACGACAGGCCCACGACCGTGACGTTCCTGCTCATCGACTCATTGAGCGCGTCCTCGATGTCGCCCTCGGACATGTCCTCCAGGGACTTGGAGGCGGCGTCGGTGGGCTTCTTCTCCTCCGTGGCCGACGTCCTGGCCTCGGTGGCCGCGTCGCCCGGGGCGAGGCCGCTGACGACGTAGACGAGCGGCTTGCACTTCTCGTCGCCGTTGATCTCGCTCTTGGCGGACGGGAGTTGCTTGGTCCCGGTCGCCGAGACCTCGTGCCCGTCGACATCGCCCTCGGCGATGATCTTCTTCTTCAACTCCGCGGCGCTGAGCGCCTTCGCGTCGGAACCGGCGGAGTCCCCGCCGCAACCCGTGACAAGGACGCACGTCAGCGCGCTCACAACAACCGTGGCGGCTACACGCACGCCCGATGATCTCTTCATGCGCGGACTATGAAGCCCCGGTGAAGAGGACGTCAAGTGATATCAAAAACCGAGACGTTCCCGGCGGACCGCATAGGTCACGAAGCCCGCGCCCAGCGCGAGGAAGGTGGTCCCGCCGATGATGTACGGCGTGGTGTCGAAGCTTCCCGTGTCGGCGAGCCGGGTGTCGGCCGCGGTGCCGCTGCCCGTATCGTCGGCCGCGGCCCGCGCCTGCTGGGTGACCTGCGTCGACGGGGTCGCCGAGGGCGTCGTTCCGCCCGGCTCGTCGCCGCCCGTCGCGTTCGCGGAGGGGACGAACCACAGGGCGCCCAACAGGGCCCCCGCGGCGGTGGCGGTCAGCAGCGATCGGCGTGCGGTGGACGACGATCGGTGAGCGGCGGACACGGAATATCGATCCCCTTGTGGTGCTGGCGAATTGGCCGTGTGGGGCGATGTTAGTGAAAGTCGCGGGTCACGGGAAAGTCACGGGAGAAATGCGCCGTACTCTCCGGGCATGAGTACTGAAGAAACATCACGTTTTGTGCGGCTTCGCGTGGAACTCGTTCTCGAAGTGGACGACGCGGACGCCGTCACCGGGGCCGCGCTGCGGCGTATCGCCGAGGACACCACCGTGCCGGTCGATGAACGAGTCCACGCCGAGAGTGCTGTGACGGAAGACACTGCGGAGGCCCTCGCCTATCTCGTCGATCCGTTCGACCTGGTCAGCGATGTGCCCGGGGTCGAACTCGCCCAGGCCTCCTGGTCCAGCGAGCGCATCGAGTACGACCCGGATTCGCCGGACTGGGACCTCGGCGAGGATGATGGTGAGGAGGACTTCGACGGCGAGGGGGCCGTACGGGCCGGCTGAGGCGTCTTGGGGAATTCGTGACCCCGGGCGGCAACCGCCGCCCGGGGTTTCGTCGTCTCATGACGCGCACTGACCGACATCCGTGCCATCAGCACCACCGGTACCACCAGCACCACTCGTCCCATCGGACGTGGTGTGCCCCACACCTCCTAGGGATGTGGAACGGGACGAACCGGTCGTAGCGTTGAAGATTCTTGACGGGGACTCTCGGGCGTTTTGGGGATTCGGGAAAGATGGAGAAGCGAGTGATGACGAACAGTAGGCGGCGCAAGGGCCTGACGGTCGCGTCCGCACTGCTCGGCGGTGTCCTGGTGCTCTCGGCCTGCTCCGGCGGCGACGACGCCTCCGCGAGCGACGGCGACACCTCGCAGGCCAAGGTCGACGAGGCGGCAGCCAAGAAGACCTCCGAGGCCCAGATCAAGATCACGCCCGAGGACGGCTCCGACAACGCCTCCATCAACAGCTCCGCCGTCACCGTGAGCAAGGGCTCGCTCACCGAGGTGACGATGACGACCGCCGACGGCGCCGCGGTCGAGGGCGCGATATCCGCCGACAAGACCAGCTGGAAGCCCAACGCCCAGCTGGAGCGCTCCACGACCTACAAGGTCGCCGTCACCGCGAAGGACTCCAAGGGCCTGGAGGCCCACGAGAACGGCACCTTCACCACCGTCTCCCCGAAGAACAGCTTCCTCGGCTACTTCACGCCGGAGGACGGCTCCACCGTCGGCGTCGGCATGCCGGTCTCGATCAACTTCGACAAGGCGATCAGCAACAAGGCGGCCGTCCAGAAGGGCATCACCGTCTCCAGCACCAGCGGCCAGGAAGTGGTCTGCCACTGGTTCAACGACACCCGCATGGACTGCCGGCCCGACGAGTACTGGAAGGAGGGCTCGACCGTCACCATGAAGATGGCCCTGGACGGCGTCGAGGGCTCCGACGGTGTCACCGGCGTCCAGGAGAAGACGGTCACCTTCAAGATCGGCCGCAACCAGGTGTCGTACGTCGACGCGAAGACCAAGCAGATGAAGGTCACGCAGGACGGCAAGACCGTCAAGACCATCCCGATCTCCGCCGGTTCCCCGGACAACAAGACCTACGAAGGCACCATGGTCATGTCCGAGAAGTTCACGGAGACGCGCATGAACGGCGCGACCGTGGGCTTCACCGACGACGACGGCAAGGGCGAGTACGACATCAAGGACGTGCCGCACGCCATCCGGCTGTCGACCTCCGGCACCTTCATCCACGGCAACTACTGGGGCGCCAAGTCCATCTTCGGCAGCGTGAACACCAGCCACGGCTGTGTGGGCCTGTCCGACACCAAGGGCGCCAAGGACAAGGGCACCGCGGGCTACTGGTTCTACAACAACTCCATCGTCGGTGACGTCGTGGTCGTCCAGAACACCGGTGACAAGACGATCGCGCCGGACAACGGCCTCAACGGCTGGAACATGGACTGGGCGCAGTGGAAGGCCGGTTCGGCCGTCTGACGCCTGTCTTCCGACCGATGCCGCTCCTGATACTCAGGGGCGGCATCGGTGTTTCCGGGGTGGTTCCCAGCCTTCTCATCCCCCTCTTATCCCGGCCTTATCCAGTCATCACGCGCCGTCCCTAGCTTGCGGCGCATGTTCTTCACCTACCTGAGGCGCGAGCTGCGCCGCCGCAGAAAGGCGGCCCTCGTCGTCGCCTCCGGACTCGCGCTGGGCATCGCGCTGGTCATCGTGGTCAACTCCGTGTCCTCCGGCATGAGCCAGGCCCAGGACAAGGTCCTTCAGTCGCTGTACGGCCTGGGCACGGACATGACCGTCACCAAGGCCGCCGAGCCGGCGGCGAGCTCCTCGGAGCGCCCGCGCTTCCGATTCGACGCGCAGGCCGACGGCTCCGACGACGAACAGTCCAGCGACCGGGTCATGGTCCAGGGCTTCCAGACGCTGTCCGCCTCGACCGTCACCAAGGTCGGCGCACAGGACGGTGTCTCCGACGCGGTCGGCGGGCTGTCCCTCCAGGTCATCAAGGTCAGCGGACAGTTCACGCGGGGTGAGTTCCAGCAAGGGCAGCAAGGGCAGCAGGGGCAGCAGGGCGGAGAGCCCGGGCAGCAGGCGCCGCAGGGCGAAGTGCAGGGCGGTGGCGCCGACTTCGACGTCAACAACTACTCCGTGTACGGCGCGGACGTCACCAAGCCGGCGCTCGGCCCGCTGACCTCCTCGAAGATCACCAGCGGCCGTACGTTCAAGTCGACGGAGACCAACGCCAAGGTCGTCGTCGCCGACACCTCGTACGCCAAGGAGAAGAAGCTCAAGGTCGGTTCGACCGTCACGGTCAAGGGCACCAAGTTCGAGGTCATCGGCATCGCCACCCCCGACAGCGGGGACGCCGCCGCCAACCTCTACATCCCGCTGAAGCAGGCGCAGACGCTGGCCGACGCGAAGGACAAGGTCACGACGATCTATGTCAAGGCGACGGATTCGCAGCAGATCGGTGCGGTCAAGTCCTCGATCCAGGACAACATCTCCGGTACGACGGTGACGACCTCGGCCGATCTCGCTGACACGGTGTCGGGGTCGCTGTCCACGGCGTCCTCGCTGGCGACGAGTGTCGGCAAGTGGCTGTCGATCGCGGTGCTCGTGGCGGCGTTCCTGGTGGCCGGTCTGCTCACCTCGTCCGCCGTGTCGCGGCGGGTGCGGGAGTTCGGGACGCTGAAGGCGCTGGGGTGGAAGTCGGGGCGGGTGACCCGGCAGGTGGTCGGCGAGGCGATCGTGAACGGGCTGCTCGGTGGGGTGCTGGGGATCGGGGTCGGGCTCGCGGGCGCCTATGTGGTGACGGCGATCAGTCCGACGCTGCAGGCCCAGTTGGGTGGGGGTGCCGGGGGCGGCGGCGGGGGCGGTATGGGGGGTGGTCCGGGTGGTGGCGGTCCTATGCGGCAGACGGCATCCACGACGCTGGAAGTCGCCCTGACTGCGCCGGTGAGTCTTACGACCGTTGCGCTGGCGGTCGGGCTGGCCGTGACGGGTGGGCTGATCGCGGGGGCGTTCGGCGGCTGGCGTGCGTCACGACTGCGGCCTGCGGATGCGCTGCGGCGCGTGGAATAGCCGACGTGGGCTGTGGCTGGGGGGTGTCGCTCACCCGCGCTGGCGGGCTGCCGCTGCGCCCACCCGTGCTGCCCCAGCGGCACGACTGCCCGCAGCTAGGTAGGCGTGACTGCAACCCCCCAGGGGCGCGGGGCTGTATCGATATGCGGCTCCGCCGCGTGGGCGCGACCAGCCCCCACTCACCCGCACTCGGAAAACAACTCGCACCACCCCCGAACCCTCCCAGGAGCCACCATGTACGAACTCAGAAACGTCACCAAGCGCTACACCCGAGGCAAGGAATCCATCAACGCCCTCGACGGCGTCGACCTCACCATCGCCGACGGCGACCGGCTCGTCATTCAGGGCCCCACCGGCGGTGGCAAGTCCACCCTCCTCCAGATGCTCGGTGGACTCGACCGGCCCACCGCAGGTGAAGTCGTGCTCGACGGTACCGACTTGGCCAAGCTTCCCGAGGCGCGGCTCACCAGGGTGCGGAGCGAGAGCATCGGGTTTGTGTTCCAGGCCTTCAATCTCATCCCCACCCTCACGGCCCAGGAGAACGTCGAGACGGCCCTCGTCCCGCTCGGCATCAAGGCGAAGGAACGGCGCGAGCGGGCAGCCGACGCGCTGAACTCCGTCGGCCTCGGCGAACGCCTCACACACCTGCCCTCCGAGATGTCCGGAGGACAGCAGCAGCGCGTCGCCATCGCCCGCGCACTCGTCAAGCAGCCCAAGGTGCTGCTCGCCGACGAACCCACCGGGAACCTCGACGAGTCGATGCGCGACGAGATCATGGACGTACTCGAACGCATGTGGAAGGAGCTCGGGCTGACCTTCATCATGGTCACCCACGACTCGGCGATCGCGAAAAAGGCCCCGCGGGTCGCGACCATCCGCAAGGGCCGCATCAGTGTCAAGGAGAATGCGGGAGCGTAACCGCGCGACTGCGTAACGGAGTTCACGCCGTCGCGTAACAGTCGGCAGGCGTGCTTCTCCGCTTCCTCCCGTCTATTGAGGCGTCTGATCGCCCCTCGGCATACTGCGTATTCCGGGGGGCGACGCGCATGCGTTCGGGATCTTCCCCGGACGTCTGCAAGGGGGAATCTTGCGCGGAAAATTCAAGAGAGTGTGCGCGGCCTCTGTCGCCACGGCGGCCGCCGTCGCCCTCGCCACGGGTATGACCAGCCCGGCGTCGGCCCGATCCGAGCAGCGTCCGTCCGGTCCCGCTGCCTCCCTCACCTCCCCCCACCGCATCACCCTGATCACGGGTGACCGGGTCGCCGTCGACTCCAAGGGCCGGGTGGTGGGGCTGGAGCGGGCGAAGGGGCGCGAGCACATACCCGTTCAGATACGCAGGACCGGCGGGCACACCCTGGTGATCCCGGTGGATGCCGCCCGGCTGATCGGTACCGGCAAGCTCGACCGGCGTCTGTTCGACATCACCGAGCTCGGCAGGTCCGCCACCCGCGCCTCCCAGGCCAAGGGTCCGAAGGTCATCGTCGGCTACCAGGGCGCCGCCGCCGGAGCCAAGTCCGATGTCCGGGACGCGGGCAGGCTCCGGCTCAGCCTGAAGTCCCTGAACGCGGACGCCGTACAGACCACGCACCAGGACACCGCCGAGCTGTGGGACGCGCTCACCAACGGCGACAAGGCGGCCTCCGGCATAGCGCACGTCTGGCTCGACGGCGTCCGCAAGGCCAGCCTCGACAAGTCCGTGCCGCAGATCGGCGCCCCCAAGGCCTGGGCCGCCGGATACGACGGCAAGGGCGTCAGGATCGCCGTCCTGGACACCGGCGTCGACGCGACCCACCCGGACCTCAAGGACCAGGTGATCGCCGCCAAGAACTTCAGCCCCGCCCCCACGGCCGAGGACAAGGTCGGCCATGGCACACATGTGGCGTCCATCGCGGCAGGGACCGGTGCCAGGTCGGCAGGGAAGTACAAGGGTGTCGCGCCCGGCGCCGAGATCCTCAACGGCAAGGTCCTCGACGACGACGGCTTCGGCGACGACTCCGCCATCGTGGCCGGCATGGAGTGGGCGGCCGAGCAGGGCGCCGATGTCATCAACCTCAGCCTCGGCGGGCCGGACTCGCCCGAGATCGATCCGATGGAGGCGGCGGTCAACAAGCTCTCCGCCGAGAAGGGGGTCCTCTTCGCGATCGCCGCCGGTAACTCCGGGCCGGAGGCGATCAGTTCGCCCGGTTCCGCCGAGGCCGCGCTCACCATCGGTGCCGTCGACGACAAGGACGCGCTGGCGTCCTTCTCCAGCACCGGTCCGCGGGCCGGTGACGGTGCGATCAAGCCGGATGTGACCGCGCCGGGTGTCGACATCACGGCCGCCTCCGCCAAGGGCAGCCTCATCGAGCAGGAGGTCGGTGAGAAACCGCCTGGCTATGTGACCATCGAGGGCACGTCGATGGCGACCCCGCATGTCGCGGGCGCGGCGGCGATCCTCAAGCAGCGGCACCCGGACTGGACGTACACCGAGCTCAAGGGTGTGCTCACCGGGTCCGCCAAGGGCGGCAAGTACACGCCGTTCCAGCAGGGTTCGGGCCGTATCCAGGTCGACAGGGCCATCAAGCAGACCGTGATCGCCGAACCGGTGTCGGTGAGCTTCGGCACGCAGGCCTGGCCCCACACCGACGACAAGCCGGTCACCAGGCAGCTGACGTACCGCAACCTCGGCACGAAGGACGTCACGCTCCAGCTCGCCGCGACCGCCACCGACCCCAAGGGCCAGGCGGCCCCCGCGGGCTTCTTCAAGCTCGGGGCGACGAAGGTGACGGTCCCGGCGGGCGGCGAGGCGTCGGTCGCCCTCTCCGTCGACACCAGGCTGGGCGGCACGGTCGACGGCGCCTACTCCGCGTATGTGACCGCCACGGGCGGTGGGCAGAGCGTCCGTACGGGCGCCGCGGTGCAGCGTGAGATCGAGTCGTACGACGTCACCGTCAAGCACATCGGGCGGGACGGCGGGCCGGCCCCCGAGTACCACACCAACCTGTACGGCTTCGCGGGTCTGGCGCAGGGCCGGATCCAGACGGCCGAGCCTGACGCGTCCGGTGTCACGAAGATGCGGCTGCCGAAGGGCTCGTATCTGCTGGACGCCCAGATCGCCAAGGACTGGGTGCACCTCGAGGGCGGCCTCGACTGGCTGATCCAGCCGAAGCTGAACGTCACCAAGGACACCACCGTGACGATCGACGCCCGCACGGCGAAGTCGGCCGACATCACCGTGCCGGACGCGCGCGCCAAGCCGTTCGTCGCCGCCGGCAACTACTACTACGCCCCGGCGGACATCGGCTTCGGGATCAGCGCCGACTCCTACGCCAATCTGCGCATGGCGCACCTCGGCCCGGAGGTCCCGAGCGGTCTGACCCAGAGCTGGAACGCGCAGTGGACCAAGGGGGCCGACGCCGAGTACGACGTCGCGACCACGGCCAAGGTCAGGAAGATCCAGGGCCACAAGGTCCGGCACTTCAAGGCGGGCGAGCTCGCCAAGGTGACGAACCGTCTGGGGGCCTCGTCCTCCGGCAAGTCCGGTGGGCTGCTGTCGCAGGGCTTCTTCGAGGACGACGTCGCGCTCGGGACGCCCGTCGTGCAGAAGCTGCCGGGCACGCGGACGCTGTATCTGTCGACGTCCGACAACATCAAGTGGACGTTCGACTTCGAGCAGTACGGCGCCGTCGGCGAGGACGGCCTCCCGGCCATCGACGCCTTCTACTCGATGGGCGCGCCGCAGACCTTCAAGGCGGGCCGGAGCTACTCGAAGACGTACAACACGGCCGTGTTCGGCCCGGACATCAACCGCGACTTCGGGCTGTTCCGCGAGGGCAATGACATCTATGGCCTGCTGCCGCTGTTCGCGGACGGCGGCAGGCACGCCGGCTCGTCGGAGTTCACCGCGGTGAGCACCAGCCTCTATCGCAACGGCACCAGACTCGCCACCAACGAAGACCCGCTGTTCGGCGAGAAGGCGTTTCGGGTCCCGGCCGCCGACGCCGAGTACCGGCTGACCACCTCGGTCAAGCGGAGCGTCAAGGTGGCCGCCGCCTCCACCCGGATCGACGCGAGCTGGACCTTCCGCTCCAAGAAGTCCACCGCCGACCAGGTCGGGCTCCCGGCCTCCACGGTCCGCTTCGGCGCCACGACCGGCCTCGACAGCCGCGCCGAGGCCGGCAGGAAGGTCACCTTCCCGGTCACCGTCGTAGGCCCGGCCGCGGGCGCGAATCTCAGGTCGCTGCACGTGTACGCCTCGTACGACTACGGCCGGACCTGGAAGAAGCTCGACGTCCGGGACGGCAAGGTCACCGTCAAGAACCCGGCCGAGGGGAAGGGGATCTCCTTCCACGCCAAGGTCGCCGACAAGAAGGGCAACAAGGCGACGATCTCGATCTACAACGCGTACTACGGCAAGTAGCCGCGGAGTGCTTCGAGGCCCTGGGCGTCAGCCCGTCGTCCAGGGCCGCAGCTTCTCCGGGTTGCGCACCGCCCACACATGCCGGATGCGGTCGCCGACGACCTCGAACGCCACCACCGTCACCGTCACACCGTCCTGCCGCACCACCAGGCCCGGCTGGGCGTTGACCGTGCGCTGGAGGATCGTCACGGCCGGACCCCGCTCGGCCAGGTCGACGAAATAGCGGGCGATGCGCTCGCCGCCCGAGACCGGGTGCGGGGCGGCGCTCACCAGGCCGCCGCCGTCGCCGACCGCCGTGGCGTCGGGGTCGAGGAGCCGGACCAGGGCGTCGACGTCCTTGGTCTCCCAGGCCTCCTTGAAGTCCCGCACCACATCGGCGCGCCGGGCCGCCGGAGTCGCCGCGGGGGCCTCCTGGGCGCGGATACGGCGGCGGGCCGACGAGGCCAGCTGACGGCAGGCCGCCGGGGTGCGGCCGACGACCTCGGCGACCTCGGCGAAGGAGTAGCGGAAGACGTCGTGCAGGATGAACGCCACGCGCTCGGCCGGGGTCATCGACTCCAGTACGACGAGGAAGGCCATGTTGACCGACTCGTCGAGGGTGACCCGGTCCGCCGGATCCGCCGGGGCGGTGTCCCCGCCGCCGTCGAGCCACTCCGCACGGTCGGGCAGCGGCTCCGGGATCCACTCGCCGACGTACCGCTCCCGCCGGACCCGGGCCGAGCGCAGCAGGTCGAGGCAGATCCGGCTCGCGACCCTGGTCAGCCAGCCGCCGGGGTTCTCGATGGCCTCCTGTGCCTGCGGCGACATGGCGTACCAGCGGGCGTACGTCTCCTGCACGACGTCCTCCGCGTCGGCCAGGGAGCCCAGCAGCCGGTACGCGACGTTGATCAGCTGACGCCGCTCGCTGATGATCTCGCCCAGCTCTTGATCGGTCATGGTGCGCCTGACTCCCTCGATCGCGTCGGCCCCCTCACCACTTCGACGGTCCGGCCCACCGGAATGTGAGGTCCGGGCCGTACCTCACATTCCCGCCGCCCGTGTCGTCGTACCGGTGAGACGGACGGCCTAGGAGTGAACCGGCATGACGAGCACCACGACACTGAGCGAGCTGACCGGCGACTACGTCATCGACAGCGCCCGTACCCGGATCGGCTTCGTGGCCCGGGCCGCGATGGTCAGCAAGGTGCGCGGACGGTTCGACGACTTCGAGGGCGCCGCGCAGCTGGACGGCGAGGACCCGTCGAGGTCCGGCGTCCGCGTCACGATCCGGGCGGGCAGCGTCCGCACGGGCAAGCGGAAGTGCGACGACCATCTGCGCGGCGCCGACTTCCTGGATGCCGACCGGCATCCGACGATCACCTTCACCTCCACCGAGGTCGAGCGGCTCGACGCGGCCCATTTCCGGGTCACCGGTGATCTGACCGTCCACGGCGTGACCAGGCCGGTCACCGTGGACTTCGAGCTGACCGGCGCCGACAGGGGCGGGAGGAAGGTCGGTTTCCGGGGCGGGGCGGTCATCTCCCGGAAGCAATGGGGGGTCAGCTGGGGCGGGTTGGTGATCGGGGACAAGGTGGCGCTGGAGTTCGACGTCGCGGTGATCCGGCGGCCCTGAGAACCCGGCGGCGACAGAGTCGGCGGAGGGCGAGCGTCAGGTCGGTTTTCGTGTTTCGGTGAGGCCATGACGGCTCACACGGTCGAATACATCAGGTACCGCATCCCCGAGCAGAGGTCGGCGGAGTTCCTGGCCGCCTACACCCGCGCCGCGGCCCAGCTGGCCGCCTCGCCGCACTGCGTCGACTACGAACTCGCCCGCTGCGAGGAGGACTTCGAGCACTTCGTCCTGCGTATCACCTGGACGTCGACGGAGGACCACATCGAGGGCTTCCGCAAGTCGGAGCTGTTCCCCGACTTCCTCGCCGAGATCCGCCCGTACATCACGCACATCGAGGAGATGCGCCACTACAAGCCGACCGCGGTGCGCGGCGCGGGCGCCTCGGTGCCCACGCTGTACAGCTGGGCGGGCGGGGCGGAGGCGTTCTCCCGGCTGACGTCGGCCTTCTACGACAAGGTGCTCAAGGACGACCTCCTGGCCCCGCTGTTCGAGGGCCTGGACCCGCATCACGCCGAGCATGTGGCGCTGTGGCTCGGCGAGGTCTTCGGCGGCCCGCCCGCCTACTCCGAGACCCAGGGCGGCCACGGCCACATGGTCGCCAAGCACATGGGTCGCGGCATCACCGAGCCCCAGCGCCGCCGCTGGGTCAACCTCATCCAGGACGCCGCCGACGAGGCGGGCCTGCCGACGGACGCGGAGTTCCGCTCGGCGTTCCTCGCGTATGTGGAGTGGGGGACCCGGCTGGCGGTGTACTTCTCCGGGCCGGACGCGGCACCGCCCGCGGAGCAGCCGGTGCCGCGCTGGAACTGGGGGGCGGCGCCGCCGTATCGGGGGTGACGGCCGGCGCCGGTTCACGCGGTGCGCGTCCGGTGCTGCTCCGTCAGGAACTCCTCCCATGTCCGCTTCCCCGTCTCGGCCCCCTCCAGGGTGAGGTTCGCCCCCGCTCGATACGCGCGTCCCGCCCTGCCGGGTATGCGGATCGGCAGGGCCGGGCGGCGACGCTTTCCGGTGAGGTCCAGGTACGGGGGGACCAGGGCGGGGAGGTCGTACAGCTTGGGGCCGGTGAGGTCGGGGACCGGGCCGGACGGGGTGTCGAGCGTCAACTCGGCCAGTCGGGCGGCGACTTCGCGGGAGTCCACCGGCTGCAGACGCAGGCCTCCGGGGGCGGGCACGAACGGCAGCCTCGACATCTGCCGGACCATCTTCAGCGTCAGGTCGTGGAACTGGGCCGCCCGCAGGATCGTCCAGGGAATCCCGGAGTCGGCCACCGCCCGCTCCGCCGCCAGCTTCATCCGGAGCCAGGCCAGCGGAACCCGGTCGGCGCCGACGACCGAGATATACACGAGATGGCCCACTCCGGCCGCCGACGCGGCGCGCACGAGATGGTGCGTCGCCGCGTCGTCGCCCTTCTGGCCACCCGCCAGATGCAGGATGGTCCCGGCGCCCGCCACGGCCGCCCGCACGCCCTCGTCCCGCAGCAGGTCGCCCGTGACGTACTCGACGCCGGGCTCCGGTGCGTGGTCCCGGCGGCTGAGGACGCGGACCTCGTGGCCCGCCGCCCGCAGCAGCGGGACCACATGGCCGCCCAGGGTGCCCGTACCGCCGGTGACCAGGATCGTTGATGTCATGACCGCTCCGCTTCCCTCGTGGTCCCTCGTGCTGAGGTTGCCTGCGTCGGTATGACGCCGGGCGGAGCGGTGATGTGACGGGCGGCCGTGAGCGCGTCAGCCGCCGCTGCCGTACGGCCTGGTCAGGATCTCCAGGTTGTGGCCGTTCGGGTCCTCGAAGTATGTGCCGCGGCCGCCGTCGTTGTGGTTGATCTCGCCGGGACGGCGGTGGTACGGGTCGGCCCAGTAGGTCAGTCCGGCCTCCCGTATGCGGCCGAAGATGGTGTCGAAGTCGTCCTCCGACACCAGGAACGCATAGTGCTGCGGTGTGATCGTGCCGGACGAGTCCAGGTAGTCCAGGGTCACACCGTTGGGAATCGGGACCGGGATGAACGGGCCGAACGGCGGGCTCACCTCCAGGCCCAGGATGTCGGCGAGGAACCGGGCCGACTCCTTCTTGTCGCGTGCGGCGACGATGGTGTGGTTGAGCTGGACGGTCATCGGGGCTGCCTCCTCGTGTGCACGGTTCGGACTGGCTCCTTCGCTGTTCACGCTAGGTGCCGCCGCCGCGTGGCACATCGGTCGCAGGGAGGGGGCCGCACTACTCCTGCGGTACTCCGCCTTCGGGCCCGGATGATCGGTGCGGGAGTCGTCGTGCGCGCAGTCTCAGTGAGGGCCGTCCTGGCCGTTGGCGCTGGCGACCGCTGTCGGCCGTGGTGCAGCTGTATCTCACGGACAGTGAGCTGGAGGCCGCCGAGCAGGTCAAGCTGTGGCTGACCGGAAGCCTCGACGGACGGGGCTGGGCCCAGGCCGGGCCCTCGCCGTCGATCGGGTTCGTGGCACTGACCGCGCCACAGCTCGCCCGGCGGCTCACGCGGACGCCGCAACTGCCGCTGCTGGGCTCGGCGGCGACCGGGGCGATCGTGCTGGTCGCCGCCGATCTCGTCGCCCGGATCGCGCTTCCTCCGCTGGAGATACCGGTCGGCGCGCTCACCGCGCTGGTCGGGGGGGGCCGTACGTCGTAGGGGAGGGCCCCGGAGCGGTGTGGCTGCTCCGGGGCCCTGTCACGCGGCCGCGTCAGATCGTCGCGACGTCGATCACGAACCGGTACCGCACATCGCTGTCCTGCACCCGCTGGTACGCCTCGTTGATCTCGTCGGCGCCGATCAGCTCGATCTCGGCGCCGATCCCGTGCGCCGCGCAGAAGTCGAGCATCTCCTGGGTCTCGGGGATGCCGCCGATGCCGGAGCCGGCGAGGGTCTTGCGGCCCGCGATCACCGAGAACAGGTTCAGCGCGATCGGCTCCTCGGGGGCGCCGACGTTCACGAAGGCGCCGTCCGTCCTGAGGAGGGTCAGGTACTGGTCCAGGTTCAGCGGAGCCGAGACCGTCGACAGGATCAGGTCGAACGTGCCGCTCAGCTCCTCGAAGGTCTTCGGGTCGCTGGTGGCGTGGTAGTGGTCGGCGCCCAGCCTCAGGCCGTCGTCCTTCTTGCGCAGGGACTGCGACAGCACCGTCACCTCGGCGCCGAGCGCGTGCGCGAGCTTCACGCCCATGTGGCCGAGACCGCCCATGCCGAGGACCGCGACCTTCTTGCCGGGGCCGGCGTTCCAGTGCCTGAGCGGGGAGTACGTGGTGATGCCGGCGCACAGGAGCGGGGCGGCGACGTCCAGGGACAGGCCGTCGGGGATGCGGAGGACGTAATTCTCGTCGACGACGATCTTCTGCGAGTAGCCGCCGTAGGTGGGCTCGCCGTTCTTGTCGAGGGCGTTGTACGTGCCGACACCGCCGCCGGTGCAGTACTGCTGCAGACCGGCCTTGCAGTTCTCGCACTCACGGCAGGAGTCGACCAGGCAGCCGACGCCCACGCGGTCGCCGGCCTTGTACTTCGTCACACCCGGGCCGACCTCGGAGACGACGCCGGCGATCTCATGGCCGGGGACCATCGGGAAGATCGCCTCGCCCCAGCCCTCATGGACCTGGTGGATGTCGGAGTGGCAGATACCGGCGAACTTGATGTCGATCAGGACGTCGAACTCGCCGACCGCACGGCGCTCGATGGTGGTGCGCTCCAGCGGAGCCTTGGCGGCGGGTGCTGCGTATGCGGCAACGGTGGTCATGCCGGGTTCTCCTAGCGGGGGTTCGTGCCCGGCTGCCTTCTGGTCCTGCTTTCCGTCCGGGCACGGCTTCAGCCTGCCGGGACGGGCGACGGTCACCCAGCCCCCAGTCGTACGTACGTCGGCCGGTCCTACCACTGACGGGGACAGGCTCGTGGGCGTACGAACGGGAATACTTGAGGCATGGATGAACAGCCCCGATCCATGACGGGACCCACGGCCGACACCCGGGGCGGCCTGGACCCGCGCGCCGAGTTGAGCGAGTTCCTGCGCACCCGGCGGGCCCGGCTCAAGCCCGAGGACGTCGGGCTGCCCGACTACGGGCGGCACCGCAGGGTGCCCGGGCTGCGGCGCGAGGAGCTGGCGCAGCTGGCCGGGGTGTCGGTGGCGTACTACACGCGTCTTGAGCAGGGCAACGGGCGCAATGTCTCGGCGGAGGTCCTCGACTCCATCGCGCGGGCGCTGCGCCTCACGGACGCCGAGCACACGCACCTCACGCACCTGGCGAAGCCGAAGCAGAACAAGAAGAGGCCGGCCGCCCGTACGGAACAGGTCAGGCCCGCGCTGCGGCAGCTGCTGGACTCCATCGACGGCGTCCCGGCGTACATCTCCGGCCGGCGCTCGGACATCCTCGCCTGGAACCGGATGGCCGCGGCGGTCTTCGGCGACTGGGCGGAGCTGCCGGCGCAGGAGCGGAACTGGGCGCGGCTCGTGTTCCTGCGGCCGGAGTACCGCGAGCTGTTCCTGGAGTGGGACCAGAAGGCGTCCGACATGGTGGGCTTCCTGCGCATGGACGCGGGCCTGCACCCGGACGACCCGAGGCTGTCGGCCCTCGTCGGCGAGCTCTCCGTCAAGAGCGAGGAGTTCCGACGGCTGTGGGCCATCCACGACGTCAAGGAGAAGGGCTACGGCGTCAAGCCGCTGCGGCACCCGCTGGTGGGGGAGCTGACGCTGAACTTCGAGTCGTTCCGCCTGGCCGACGACACGGATCAGGTCCTGATCACCTACCACGCGGAACCGGGATCGCCGTCGGCCGAGGCCCTGCGGCTGCTGGCGAGCTGGGGGGCGGACGCGACGAAGGCGGGGACGGGGGCGTCGGCGCCCGGGGCGTGAGGCTTCTTCCGGATGGGATGGGCGTGGCTTGCCGTCGCCTCAGCGGGCGCGCCCCTCGACCTCCCTCGCGACATCGTCCAGGTCCTTCGCGATGGCCTTGGCCACCGCCTTCTCGCCCATCCCGCCGAGGAGCTTCGCGAGCAGCCCCGCGATGCCGCCGGATGCCTGGGCCGTGAAGGTCATCCGGACCGTGGTCGCCGACGGTCCGTCCGGCCGCAGCTCCCACTCCGAGACGTAGTGGCTGCCGTGCGACTCGGCCTCCACCACATAGCGCTCGGGCGCCTCACAGACGGTCACCCACATCTCCTCGGTGGCGTCCTTGCCGAACATCCGCCGAGTCTCCCGCCAGCGCGTGCCGACCCCGAAACCCCCCTCCGTGAGGACCTCGACCCTCGACACCCCGCTGAGCACACGCTCCATCCCCGCAAGGTCGGTCAGCGCCTCCCAGACCGGGCCCTGACCTGCGGCGACACGACGCTCCACGACGACACTTCTGCTGGTCATGCACCCATGAAAGCAGCAGGCACCGACAACGGCGCGACGACCTGCGCGGCGCGCACCGCCATGCCCTTCTCCCTACCCTGAGAGAGGCATCCCGGGAGGTGGCAGCCATGCGTGCCTCGCTGATCCAGCTGTCCGTGGACGCGTCGGACTCCGTGGCGGAAACGCCGTCACAGAGCGGCCGCGCTGGTCCGTGACCGGGCGGGCGACGACGTGGATCTGATCGTGCTGCCGGAGCTGTGGACGGCCGGCGCCTGGTCCTACGACCACTGGGGGCGCGACGCCGAGAAGATCGACGGACCCACCGCCGAGGCCATGTCCGCCGCGGCCGGACGGGCGGGGGCGTGGCTGCACGCCGGGTCGATCGTCGAACGGGACGCTGTACACACCCGCGCTTGGAACCGTCCTGGTCGAGGCCGACACCACGGAGGCGACCCTCACGGTGGATCTCGACATGGGGGAGGTGGCCCGTATCCGGTCCGAGCTACCCGTACTGCGCGATCGTGTGCTCGCGTTCGCGGAGCCCGGGACGGCGTTGCCCGGGACGGGGTGACCCATCGCGGCGTTGCGCCCACGGGACGGTCCGGCGGGCGATCTACGCTCGGCCCGTGGGACGACCCGAGCAGCGCGCCGAGGGCGCGGGACCCTTCACCACCCGGCTCACCTGGCATCCCCCCGGCGGCGGCACCGCCGTGTGGGAGTCACGGCCCGCCCGCCGGCGCGGAGTCATCGCCGTACGCCCGCTCGGCGCACCCACCAGCCGGCACACCGGCGCCGACGAGGAGGCGCTCAGCCGTCTGCGCGGGCTCAACGCGGCCGCCGCGACCGCCTTCATCATCGGCGGAGCCCTCTTCGCGTCCGGCGCCGGCGTCGCCCAGCTCGGCTCCGGCGACGCCACGACCTGCGCCTCGATCTACTTCGCCGGCGGCCTCTTCTTCAACACCGGCGGCTATGTCTCACTGCTCCAGGTCATCAACGCGCCCCGCCATGTCCCCGGCGGCGAGGGCCGGCTCCTCACTCGCGACTGGCGCTGGTGGAGCTACGAGCCGACGCGCGTGGACTGGCTGAGCACGTTCGTCCTCTTCGCCGGCACGCTGGTGTTCGCCGTGGACCTGCTGGACTCCTTCCTCCAGGGGCTGAGCGTCCAGCAGATCAACCGGCTGATCTGGGCCCCGGACGTGGTCGGCTGCATGCTCTTCCTGATCTCCGGCCATCTCGCGATCGTCGAGATCTGCCACGGCCGGCCCTGTGTCCGGCGCCGCAGCCTCGGTTGGTGGATCGTCGCCGTGAACCAGCTCGGCTCCGTCCTCTTCATGGTCTCGGCACTCGCCGCCTTCACCCGCCCGGCCACCGGCAGCCTCCTCAACGCCGACATCGCCAACTGGGCCACCCTCGTCGGCGCCGCGTGCTTCTCCCTCGGCGGCGTCCTCCAGCTCTATGAACGCCCCTGACGGGCACGGGCACGGGCACGGACAGGGGCACGGAATCGCCGGGGGCCCTCATACGTTGAATAGGCCGAGTGACCAGGTCGATACGTATGGAGGCTGCGATGGCTGCGCAAGCGCAGAGGGCCGTGCTGGCGGGCGGATGTTTCTGGGGAATGCAGGACCTGATCCGCAGGCAGCCGGGCGTGACGGCGAC
This sequence comes from Streptomyces lanatus, assembly GCF_014655715.1. Lineage (GTDB taxonomy): Bacteria > Actinomycetota > Actinomycetes > Streptomycetales > Streptomycetaceae > Streptomyces > Streptomyces lanatus. The sequence continues at coordinate 29,212 of NZ_BNBM01000003.1, forward strand.
CCGGGTCGGATACACCGGGGGTGATGTGCCGAACGCGACGTACCGCAACCACGGCACGCACGCCGAGGCCATCGAGATCCTCTACGACCCCGAGCAGACCGATTTCCGCGCGCTCCTGGAGTTCTTCTTCCAGATCCACGACCCGAGCACCAAGAACCGCCAGGGCAACGACATCGGCCTCAGCTACCGCTCGGCGATCTACTACGTGGACGACGAGCAGAAGCGCGTCGCCGAGGACACGATCGCGGACGTCGACGCCTCCGGCCTGTGGCCCGGCAAGGTCGTCACCGAGGTGGAGCCGGTCGGCCCCTTCTGGGAGGCCGAGCCCGAGCACCAGGACTACCTGGAGCGTTACCCGGACGGCTACACCTGCCACTTCCCCCGTCCGGGCTGGCGCCTGCCCACCCGCGCCCAGGGCTGACGGCGAGCCGACCCGGCCGGGTCACAGCCCGGCCGGGTGGCTGGACAGCCAGCCCGCGTGGCGGTCGCGGAGGGCGTCCCGTTCCGCCGGTGTGGTGAGGATGATGTCCGCGCCGCCGTCGTAGGGGTGGTGGATGCGGTCGAGGTCGGTGTCCGCGATGAATACGTCGACGACGGCCTCGTCGGCCACGGCGCGCAGCAGGCCGTCGACACAGCCGGGCAGCCAGGGGCGTCGGTCGGCGTAGAGGCGTGTGTAGGTGTGGAAGTCCGGGTCGGGGTCATCCGTGTTCGGTTCGGTCCACCAGTGCAGACCCGCGGAGTGGAGGTGCTCGCGCGGGGTCGGCCATCCGGCGGGGCCGGTCGGCGTGTAGGACCAGTCCATGGTCACCACGAAGACATCCCTGCCGGCGAACAGGCCGTCGAGGACGGTGTTGTACCGCTCCAGAACGATCCCGTACTCGTCCTCGGTTTCCGGATGGCGCTTGGAGCCGGGCAGGCTGTGGAAGCGCACCCAGCGGTTCGCGTAGGTGCCGCGGAACGTGTGGGCGACGGGCGGGCCGGACGGTCGCCGGGCCCGCCACAGCGCCGCAAGGGGCGTGGTCTCGGACATCGCCCTGCCTCAGTTCGGCAGCGTCGCCGGACTGCCGCCGTTCGCCTCGTAGCCCGCGACCGCTATCGCGCGGAAGACCGCGAACTCCGCGGCGGGGTCGGCGGACAGGGTCCAGGGGAGGGCGCCCACATGGCCGTCCACGTGCACCAGCTGGTCCATGGCCTCCGCCCAGCGCTCGCCGCGGACCAGGAAGAGCACCAGCAGATGCCGCACATGCGCCAGCATCGGGTCGTCGGGGCGGGCCGCGTGCACCGCGAACAGAGCGCCGTGGACCGCCTTCGTCACGACCTCGCTCTGGTAGAAGCCGCTGACCAGATTCACCTCGGGCAGGTGCTCGAAGACCGCGAAGAGCGGCATCGCGGCCAGGAGGGAGCCCTGGGGCGCGCGGGCCGCCGCCGCTTCCGCGAAGTCGTACGCCAGCTCGCGCGAGCCGTGCCACTTCTCGCACCAGTAGTGCAGAGCCGCGAGGTGCGCGCCCATGTGGGCCGGGGCGCGGTCCAGGATCTTCAGCCAGACCTGCTCGAACTCGGCCCGGGGATAGGCCAGTCCACGGGCCACCGACAGCTCGATGATGTACGGGATCGGGTCACCGGGAGCCAGCAGCGCCGCCTCACCGCACGCCGACCTCGCCTCCTCCATGATGATCCGGAACTCGTCCGTGCCCGGCGTCGCCGTCCGCCAGGCCTGCTGCACCAGGAACTCCGCCTGTACGGCCGCGCCGCCCGCGTCCTTGGGCTGCTCGGTCCGCCACACGCGCAGCCACTGGCCGCCGGGCGCCTCGCTGACGCCGCCCGGGCGCTGCTGCAACTCCAGCGCCGCGGCACCGGCGAAGGCCTGCACACGCTGCCAGCGCTGCTCGCCCTCCATCTCGGTGCCCGCGAGGAGCTGCGAGGCCGCGCGGTGGTCCTGGGTGCGCTGCACCAGGTCCAGGACGTCCAGCAGGTCCTGGTCGGGGCCGGGCATGCGGATGTCCAGCTCCTCCTGCCGTACAAAGCCGTAGTTCGCCGGGTCCGCGGCGTCGGGGTGACCCGGCGGGACCTGCTCGATCATGCCCCGCCTGCGCCGCATGAACGGCACCAGTACGAAGCCGATCATGAGCAGCGCCATCAGGACCCAGAGAATTTCCATGCCTCCAGCGTTCCAGACGCCGCCGACAATTGGCCAACGAGGTCGGCGGGCTGTGGAAAAGGGGCTGTGGAAAAAGGGTTCCGCAGCGGCCGTCCGGCACCAGGACCGTTCGCGCACTACGCTCGGTGCCCATGAGTGACAGGCACATCAGTCAGCACTTCGAGACCCTCGCCATCCACGCGGGGAACACCGCCGATCCCCTCACCGGTGCGGTCGTCCCCCCGATCTACCAGGTCTCGACCTACAAGCAGGACGGCGTCGGCGGCCTGCGCGGTGGCTACGAGTACAGCCGTAGCGCCAACCCGACCAGGACCGCCCTGGAAGAGAACCTCGCCGCCCTGGAGGGCGGTCGTCGCGGGCTTGCGTTCGCGTCCGGACTGGCGGCCGAGGACTGCCTGTTGCGTACGCTGCTCAGCCCCGGCGACCACGTCGTCATCCCCGATGACGCGTACGGCGGCACGTTCCGGCTGTTCGCGAAGGTCGTCGCGCGGTGGGGGGTGGAGTGGTCGGTCGCCGACACCAGCGACCCGGCCTCCGTGCGGGCCGCGATCACCCCGAAGACCAAGGTCGTCTGGGTGGAGACCCCCTCCAACCCGCTGCTCGGCATCACGGACATCGCCGTCGTCGCGCAGATCGCCCGGGACGCGGGCGCCAAGCTCGTCGTCGACAACACCTTCGCCACGCCCTATCTGCAGCAGCCGCTGGCCCTCGGCGCCGACGTGGTCGTGCACTCGCTGACCAAGTACATGGGCGGCCACTCGGACGTCGTCGGCGGCGCGCTGATCGTCAGCGACCCGGACCTCGGTGACGAGCTGGCCTTCCACCAGAACGCGATGGGCGCGGTCGCCGGCCCCTTCGACTCCTGGCTGGTGCTGCGCGGCACCAAGACGCTCTCGGTGCGCATGGACCGGCACAGCGAGAACGCCACGAAGATCGCCGACATGCTGACCCGGCACGCACGCGTGACGCGCGTCCTGTACCCGGGCCTGCCCGACCACCCCGGTCACGAGGTCGCCGCCAAGCAGATGAAGACCTTCGGCGGCATGATCTCCTTCCAGGTCACCGGCGGTGAGGAGGCGGCCGTCGAGGTCTGCGACCGCACCAAGGTGTTCACGCTCGGCGAGTCCCTGGGCGGCGTCGAGTCCCTGATCGAGCACCCGGGACGCATGACCCACGCGTCGGTGACGGGCTCCGCCCTGGAGGTTCCCGGCGATCTCGTCCGCCTGTCGGTCGGTATCGAGAACGTCGACGACCTGCTGGAGGACCTCCAGCAGGCTCTCGGCCAGTAGGGTTCACCAGCCGTTGAGAGGTGGAGTCGTCTCGGACGGCGGCTCCACCCAGGGCTGGACCGTGACCGCCCACACCACGAATGCCACGGTCGCGGCGACCAGCAGCAGCCACATCAGCAGCATCGCCACCCTCCTGCGGCGCCGTATGCGCCCGCCCCGCCGGACGACCTCCGCGTGGAGCTCCGGCGGCACAGGTGGCGGGGTGTTTTCCATGATCCGGCGGGCGGCCGCCTCCCGTTGGGGGCGGTTCATGGCGACGCCACCTTCGCCACCGGCACCGAAGGCGCGGGCTCCCGGGGCGGATGCAGCAGCGTCGCCGTCGCCCGGTCGCAGATCGCGTGGACGCGCTCCCTCGGCAGACCCAGCAGGGCCGCCGCCTGTTCCTCGGCGACCCCCTCGTACAGCCGCAGGACCAGGATCAGGCGTTCCTGCGGGGAGAGCCGGGCCAGCGGACCGTGCGCCCGCGCGCGGAACCGGCTCAGGGCGCCCAGCGCGCCGTACTGATGCCAGGCGGCCCTGGAGAAGCGGGTGGCCAGATACTGGCGGGTGCGGTCGTACGGGTCCTCGCCGCGCAGCCGGTCCCAGCACGCGTACGTGTGCGCCAGCGACAGCGTCAGCAGACGCCGCGCGCGCGGATTGTCCCCGGCCGGTTCGGCGGTCAGCAGCGTGGCGGCATGCAGCAGCCGGCCCGCCGCACCCGCGACGAACGCCTCGAACTCCCGGTCCCGGCGGGCGTCCAGGACCGTACGCCTTCGTCCCACCGCCCCTCCCGCCTGACCGCGCCTCGAGGAACGGGCCCCGGCCGCGCACCTGGCGTGTCGGGCACGCGCGCGTGGAGTCCCGGTTTCATATGAGGCCAGCGGCGCCCCGGGGTCAAGAGTCGGGAGCCGATCACTCGGACGCGCGTACCCCTGGGACGGTCGCTCAGGTCGCGGGTGTCTCCGCGCCCGAGATCCCCTGCGCCGCCATCCGCGAGGACAGCGCGGTGTTGAAGCGGGTGAGCAGCGCGCAGAACGTCTCGCGCTCCTCGGGCGCCCAGTCGTGTGTCAGCTCGGCCATCAACTGACGCCGCGACGAGCGCACTTCCTCCAGCCGCGACTGTCCGCGCGGCGAGAGCTGGAGCACCACCGCGCGCCCGTCCTCGGGGTGCGAGGTCCGCTTGACGAGCCCCGTGTCGACGAGCGGCGCCACCTGGCGGGTGACCGTCGACGAGTCGATCCCCATGCTCGCGGCGAGCGCCTTGACGCCCATGGGGCCTTCCTTGTCGAGGCGGTTGAGCAGCAGATATGCGGCGCGGTCCATGGAGTTGCGCACCTGCCCGACCCCACCGAGCCGGGTCTGTTCGGCACGGCGGGCGAACACCGCCACTTCGTGCTGCAGCGTGTCGAGGAGACCGCTGTCAGCGACGGTCGTCATGTCCATCGACATTTCAGGTGTTGTGGGCATGGCCGGAGGCTCACTTCATGAAGGGGGTGCTGGGTTGGGGGACAGGGTACGCGGCCCGGGGGCGGGGTGTACCGGCGCTGCGCAAACCCATCTCGGTGCTTGGTCACAACGGGGCCTTGCGCCTGTGAACTGCGAGACTTGTGTCATGAGCTACAGCACGGCTGACTCCTTGCCTCCCGTCACGCTCGACGACGTACGCGGCGCCCAGAAGATGCTCACGGGCGTGGCGCGGGTGACGGCGATGGAGGGCAGCAGGCATCTGTCCCAGCTGGTGGGCGCGCCGGTGCACTTCAAGTGCGAGAACCTCCAGCGGACCGGATCGTTCAAGCTGCGCGGCGCGTACGTACGCATCGCGGGGCTGCTGCCGGAGGAGCGCGCGGCGGGCGTCGTGGCCGCGAGCGCCGGCAATCACGCGCAGGGTGTCGCGCTGGCGTCGTCGCTGCTGGGGGTGCGTTCGACGGTGTTCATGCCGAAGGGCGCCCCGCTGCCGAAGATCAGTGCCACACGGGACTACGGCGCCGAGGTGCGCCTGCACGGGCAGGTCGTCGACGAGACGCTGGCCGCGGCGCAGGAGTACGCGGCCGAGACCGGCGCGGTGTTCATCCACCCCTTCGACCACCCCGACGTCATCGCAGGTCAGGGCACGGTCGGCCTGGAGATCCTGGAGCAGTGCCCGGAGGCCCGCACGATCGTCGTCGGCATCGGCGGGGGAGGGCTCGCGGCGGGTATCGCGATGGCCGTGAAGTCGCTGCGGCCCGATGTGCGCATCGTGGGCGTCCAGGCGGAGGGCGCGGCGGCCTACCCGCCCTCGCTGGCGGCCGGGCGTCCGCTCGCCGTCGACAACCCGGTGACCATGGCCGACGGCATCAGGGTCGGCCGGCCCGGTGACGTGCCGTTCCGCATCATCGGCGACCTGGTGGACGAGGTCCGCACGGTCACCGAGGACGCCCTGGCCACCGCCCTGCTGCTGTGCCTGGAGCGGGCCAAGCTGGTCGTCGAACCGGCCGGGGCCAGCCCGGTCGCGGCGCTGCTGAGCGACCCCGGCGCCTTCGAGGGCCCGGTCGTCGCGGTGCTGTCCGGCGGCAATGTCGACCCGGTGCTGCTCCAGCGCGTCCTGCGGCACGGCATGGCCGCGCAGGGCCGCTATCTGGCCGTACGGCTCCGGCTGACGGACCGGCCGGGCGCGCTCGCCACGCTGCTCGGGGTGCTGTCGGCGGTGGACGCCAACGTCCTCGATGTCAGCCATGCGCGGACCGATCCCCGCCTCGGGCTCTCGGAGGCGGAGGTCGAGCTGCATCTGGAGATGAAGGGCCCCGTGCACTGCGTCGAGGTCGGCCAGGCCCTGCGCGACGCGGGCTACACCGTCATCGACTGAGTCGCGAGCGGCCGCGTGCAGTCGCGCGGGCCGACGAAGATCCAGGTCGGAAGCTGCCGGAAGCTCTTTGTCACTCGTTCGGGCAACTCTGTTGAGAGACGCGATACATCGCGTTATGGTGTGTCGCGTAAATCCGCCACTCGGCGGAACGAAAAGTGCAAACCTAGGCTTTCCGAAGCTTCCCGACGACGTGGAGACTCATATGCCAGGCGCCATCTATGCCGAAGGCCTGGTGAAGACCTTCGGTGACGTAAGGGCTCTGGACGGCGTCGACCTCGATGTCCCCGAGGGCACAGTCCTGGGCCTGCTCGGGCCGAACGGCGCGGGCAAGACGACAGCCGTCCGCTGTCTGACCACCCTGCTGCGACCGGACAGCGGCTCGGCGGTCGTCGCCGGGATCGACGTCCTCAAGGATCCCGACGCCGTGCGCCGCTCCATCGGCCTGTCCGGCCAGTTCGCGGCGGTCGACGAATACCTCACCGGCCGCGAGAACCTCCAGATGGTCGGCCGGCTCTACCAGATGAAGGCGAAGCCGGCGAAGGCACGCGCGACCGAGCTGCTGGAGCAGTTCGACCTCGCCGAGGCCGCCGACCGGCCCACCAAGACCTACTCCGGGGGCATGCGCCGCCGACTCGACCTCGCGGCGGCCCTCGTGGTCTCACCGCCCGTGATGTTCATGGACGAGCCCACCACCGGCCTCGACCCGCGCAACCGCCAACTGCTCTGGGAGGTCATCAAACAGCTCGTCTCCGGCGGTACGACGCTGCTGCTGACCACCCAGTATCTGGAGGAGGCCGACCACCTCGCCCATGACATCGCCGTCGTCGACCACGGCCATGTCATCGCCACGGGCACCTCGGACCAGCTCAAGGCCCGCACCGGCGGCGAGCGCGTCGAGGTCGTGGTGCACGAGCGCGACGACATACAGCCCGCTTCGGAGGTGCTGCGCGGCTTCGGCAAGGGCGACACCACGGTCGAGGAGCACATGCGCAAGCTCACGGTGCCCGTGACCGGCGGCGCCAAGCTCCTCGCCGAGGTCATCCGGGAGCTCGACATCCGCGGCATCGAGATCGACGACATCGGCCTGCGCCGCCCCACCCTCGACGACGTCTTCCTGTCCCTGACGGGCCACCTCGCCGAGGCCAAGAACGACGAGAACGGCAAGAACGACAGGAACGACAAGAAGGAGGCCGCGAAGTGAGCGCCGTCACCGACGCCGTGCGGGTCGCCCCGGCCAGGAACCCGGTCAGCCAGTCGTTCCGGGACTCGATGGTCGTCGCGCAACGCAATCTGATCCGGATGTCCCGGATCCCGGAGATGATCATCTACGGGCTGATCCAGCCCATCATGTTCGTGGTGCTGTTCACCTACGTCTTCGGCGGATCCATGCAGATCGGCAACAGCACCAGCGCCGCCGACTACAAGAACTTCCTGATGGCGGGCATCTTCGCGCAGACCGTCACCTTCGCCACCGCCAGTTCCGGCGCGGGCATTGCCGACGACATGCACAAGGGGCTCATCGACCGCTTCCGTTCGCTGCCCATGGCGCGCGGGGCGGTGCTGACCGGGCGTACCTTCGCCGACTCCGTGCAGACGGCGCTGACGCTGGTCGTGCTCGCGGTGGTCGCCGTGCTGGTCGGCTGGCGGGTGGGCTCGAACGGCGAGACGGACGCGGGCAGGGTCCTGGGCGCCTTCGGCCTGCTGCTTCTGCTCGGGTACGCGTTCACCTGGATCGGCGCCCTGATCGGCATGTCCGTGCGGACCCCCGAGGCGGCCACGTCCAGCGGACTGATCTGGCTGTTCCCGGTGACGTTCATCTCGAACGCGTTCGTGGACACCAGCCATATGACCCCGTGGCTGCGGCACATCGCCGAGTGGAACCCGTTCAGCGCGACCGTGCAGGCCTGCCGGGTGCTGTTCGCCAACCCGGGCCAGTCGCAGTCGGACGCCTGGCCCATGCAGCACCCGGTGTGGGCCTCGCTGATCTACTCGGTCCTGATCATCATCGTGTTCCGCACCCTGGCGGTCCGGAAGTACCGCTCGGCGACCGCATGACGGCCATGACACCCATGGCACCCATGACGAACCCCCGGCGCCGTCAGGCGGCCGGGGGCTCGTGGGAGACCGGTGCTGATGCTGGTCCCGAGGGCGGAGTCAGCCGTTGTACGGCACCGCCTTGAGGATCTTCACCGAGGCGATCTTGCCGTTCGGCAGCTCGTACTCCGCGTCCTCGCCGACCTTGTGGCCGATCACGCCGGAGCCCAGCGGGGACTGCGGCGAGTAGGTCTCGATGTCGGAGCTGGCGTACTCGCGCGAGGCGAGCAGGAAGGTCATCGTGTCGTCCTCGTCACCGTCGAAGGCGATCGTCACGACCATGCCGGGCGCCACCGCACCGTCCGCCGACGCCGGCGCCTCGCCGACCTTGGCGTTCTCCAGGAGCTGGGTCAGCTGGCGCACACGGAGCTCCTGCTTGCCCTGCTCCTCCTTGGCCGCGTGGTACCCGCCGTTCTCGCGCAGGTCGCCCTCCTCGCGCGCGGCCGCGATCTTGGCGGCGATCTCCGTGCGCGCAGGACCAGACAGGTACTCCAGCTCGGCCTTGAGCTGGTTGTACGCCTCCTGGGTCAGCCAGGTGACGTTCTCGCTGGTCTGGGTCACAGGTGCTCCTCGTAGGTACTGGGAATACAAAGCATCGCCCTACCCAGAAGGATGTTCCTTCATGGAAGGGCGAAACCACGAGCCTAACAATTCAATGGCCGAAGGGGGAGGACATAAGCCATCAGAATCACATCAACGCACGTCAGCGCGCAGGTATCAGCCGGCGTGGCAGCCGAGCAGCTCGGCCGTGGTCCCCTGTGACGTCGTACGGAGCGTGACGACCTTGTCGATGCGGGTGGCGTCGCCGTCGAAGCGGAAGTCGGCCCGGCCGACCTCGGCGCCGCTCTCGGCCTGGGAGCGCAGGGTGCAGTAGCCGGAGGCGCCGGCGTCCTTGCGGACCTCCAGATGCACCTTCACCGCGTTCTTGCCCGCGTCGAACTCGATCACCTCGGCGCTGATCTTGTTCTGGCCGATGTAGTGATAGGCGAAGTAGCCGACCAGGGCGAGGAGCACCGCTCCCAGGGCGGCGCCGACGGCCTTGAGCGTGCGGTCGGCGCGGGCGTCAGAGGAGCGGCCGTAGCGGCCCTCGGGGAGCCGTGTGCTCGCCGTGCTCATGATCGTCCTCTCCGCCGGGGCGGGGCCCATGTCCAGAAAGAGGGGCCTCGGGGCCGTACCCCGGAATTATCCGCCCTCCGATTCGGTCACTATAGAAGCCGCCGATCGCACCGGGGCACACCGGGGCGCCGACTTACGAGGATTGAGTCTTGACTGACCAGCTGCGACTGATGGCCGTGCACGCCCACCCCGACGACGAGTCGAGCAAGGGCGCGGCCACCATGGCGAAGTACGTGTCCGAGGGGGTGGACGTGCTGGTCGTGACCTGCACGGGCGGGGAGCGCGGCTCCATCCTCAATCCGAAGCTCCAGGGCGACAAGTACATCGAGGAGCACATCCACGAGGTACGCAAGAAGGAGATGGACGAGGCCCGCGAGATCCTCGGGGTGAAGCAGGAGTGGCTCGGCTTCGTCGACTCCGGGCTGCCCGAGGGCGACCCGCTGCCGCCGCTGCCGGAGGGCTGTTTCGCCCTGGAGGACGTCGACAAGGCGGCCGGTGAGCTGGTGAAGCAGATTCGTCGCTTCCGTCCGCAGGTGATCACCACCTATGACGAGAACGGCGGCTACCCGCACCCCGACCACATCATGACCCACAAGATCTCGATGGTGGCCTTCGAGGGCGCCGCGGACACCGAGAAGTACCCGGAGTCGGAGTTCGGCCCGGCCTACCAGCCGCAGAAGCTCTACTACAACCAGGGCTTCAACCGTCCCCGCACCGAGGCGCTGCACAACGCGCTGCTCGAGCGCGGCATGGAGTCGCCGTACGGGGACTGGCTCAAGCGCTGGGACGAGTTCGAGCGCACCGAGCGCACGCTGACCACGCACGTCCCGTGCGCGGACTTCTATGAGATCCGCGACAAGGCGCTGATCGCGCACGCCACGCAGATCGACCCCGACGGGGGCTGGTTCCGCGTGCCGATGGAGATCCAGAAGGAGGTCTGGCCGACGGAGGAGTACGAGCTGGCGAAGTCCCTCGTCGATACCTCCCTCCCCGAGGACGACCTCTTCGCGGGCGTCCGCGACAATGCCTGACATGAGCGCAAGCGCAAGCCTGGCAATGACACAGCTCGCCACCCTCGCCAAGGAGGTGGACGAGGACAAGGTCACCCCCGGCGTCCTCGGCTTCATCGTCTTCGCGGTGATGGCTCTGGCGGTCTGGGGCCTGATGAGGTCCATGAACCGCCACATGGGCAGGGTCGAGTTCACCGAGGTCCCGGATCCGAAGGCAGACTCCGAGGACTCGGCGGAGGCGACCGGCGCGGCGAAGCCGCAGCAGGGCTAGCTACCACCGCCCTCGGCACGCCTCAGTGCCGGGCCGCCGCCGTCACCCCCATGACCTCGCGTGCGTGGCGGTTCGGGACCATGCCGAGCCGCCAGGCCTGCCAGCCCTCCTCCAGGTTCACGCCGCGTTCGAGCAGCAGCCGGTAGGCGTCGACATAGCTCTCCAGCTTGGTGTCGCGCAGGGTGTGGCCGGTGCGGGAGAGCTGGGCCAGTTCCTCCTCGGCGACCGCCGTGCCGACCTCCACCCCGCCGGGGGCGGCGTACGGCAGCAGGGTGGAGCGCAGGAAGCGGGCCCAGTCCTCGCCGCGCCGGTCGCCGTAGGACGCGAAGAGGCCGATGGCGTCGTCGCACAGCGTCAGCGCCTGCTGGGTGCGGGTGTTCCCGGCGTCCACCACAGCCAGCTCCAGGCAGGTCCAGGCCTCGCCGTGGGCGACGCCGATGCGCTGGAAGTCGGCGCGGGCGTCGACCAGGAGCTGGCGGGCGAATCCGGAGTTGCGCAGGGAGCCCGTCTGGGCCGCCCGCTGGTCGCGGGTCACCCGTGCCGAGTGGTGCCGGGCGCAGGCGAGCCCGTACACGTCGCGCATCCGCGAGAACATCGTCCGGGAGCGCTCCAGCTCCCGTACCGCGAGGTCGAGGTTGCCCGTCTCCTCCAGGGCCTGGCCCAGGTAGTACAGGGACCAGGCCTCGCCGCGCGCGTCCTCGTTGTCACGGTGGCGGGCGGCCGCCTGGCGCAGGCCGTCCACCGCCGGGGACGGGTCGCCGGCGACCAGGCGGGCCCGGGACAGCTGGGTCATCGCCCAGGCCTCGCCGCGGGCGTCGCGGGTGCGGCCGTACAGCTCCAGGGCCGCCCGCAGATCCGTCTCCGCGCCCGGTACGTCGCCCATGCGCAGGCCCAGCTGGCCCAGCTGGAAGTGGGCCCACGCCTCGCCGTGCAGGGACTCGCCGGCCCGGTGCAGGGACAGGGACTCGGTCAGCAGGTCCAGGGACTCGGCGACCCGGCCCCGGTCGCGTTCCACGGCCGCCAGCGCGTGCATCGTCCAGGCGCGGTCCGTCGCCAGATTCGGCGCCGACTGCAGATCCAGGGCCTCGCGGAGCTTGGTGGCCGCCTCGGTGAGGTTCCCCTGGTGGTGCAGGGTGATGCCGAGGGAGCACAGGGCACGGGCCGCGCCCGCGTCGTGCTGGGCCTCCATGTACAGCTCGACGACCGAGGTCAGGGTGGTGCGGGCCTTGTCCAGCTCGCCTAGCTGGCGGGCCGCGATGCCGGTGCGCCACTGCACCGAGCGGACCAGCAGGCCCTTGTCCACGGCCTGCGCCAGCTCGCTGATCTCACCGAGGCGGTAGAGGTCGCCGCGCAGCAGGCAGTAGTCGCACAGGGCGCCCAGCAGGTTCAGTACGGCCGCCTGGTTGGCGTCCTCCGCGTGCCGCAGGGCCGCCGTGATGAAGCTCGACTCGTCGTCCAGCCAGCGCAGCGCGTCGTCCAGCGAGGTGAAGCCGTGCGGGCTGAAGCGGTCCGAGCGGGTCGACATGTTGCCGTCGACCAGGCGCAGCACCGAGTCGGCGAGATCGGCGTAGTTCACGATCAGCCGCTCCTGCGCCGCCGTGCGCTCCGCGGGCTCCTCCTCGTCGAGGAGACGGGCGTGCGCGAAGGCGCGGACCAGGTCGTGCAGGCGGTAGCGGTTGCCGCGGACATTTTCGATCAGCCCCGACCGGGCCAGCGCCGCCAGATGGCGCGTCGCCTCCGCCTCGTCCGTGGCCAGCAGTGCGGCCGCCGCCGCCGCGCCCAGCGAGGCGCGGCCCGCGAGCGCCAGCCTGCGCAGTAGACGCCGGGCCGCCTCCGCCTGGTCGGTGTAGCGCAGCCACAGCACCCGCTCGATCGGCTCCACCGGGCCGTACGCGCCCAGGTCCGTCGCCAGGGTGCGCGGTGAGCGCGGGCCGAGCGACGACCCCGCTATGCGCAGCGCCAGCGGCAGTCCTGAGCACAACTCCCTGATCCGGTCGGCCGATTCGGCGTCGTAGGGCCCCGACGCATCCTGCGCCGCCGCGGTCAGCAGTTCCTCCGCGCCCGCCGCGTCCAGCGTCTCCACCGGGAGCTGGTGCACCCAGGCGGCGAGCTCCGCGGGCAGGTCGAGGGGCTCGCGGGCGGTGACCAGGACCAGGCTGTCGGAGCGCTCGGGGACGAGGGCGCGGACCTGCTCCGCGTCCGAGGCGTCGTCCAGTACGACGGTGACGGGGAGGCCGGTGAGGTGCTGGTGGTACAGCTCGCCGAGCCGTTTGACCTGCTGCTCCGGAGACGAGCGCTCACGGAAGAGGAGCTGCTCGCGCGGGGCGCCCAAACGGTTCAGCAGATGCAGCAGCGCGTCCCTCGTCGACAGCGGCGGCTCGTCCGCGGTGTCGCCGCGAAGATCCACCACGCACGCCCCGCGGAACTGGTCCTTCAGACCATGGGCCGCACGGACGGCGAGTGTCGTACGGCCGCTGCCGGGCGCGCCGTGCAGCACGACCACGGTCGGCTTCGTCTCCGTACTGGCGCGGGCCGCCTGCACCCACTGCCCGATCCGGGCCATCTCCTGCCGACGTCCCGCGAACGGGCCCATCGGCTCCGGGAGTTGACCGAACGACTGCTCCAGCACACTGCGCCCGCGGGCCGCCGCGCTCTTGTCGGCACCTCGCAGCTGCGGCCCCGACTTCTTCGGGCCGGTGGACGCGCTGATCACCCGCTGCTGGTCGAGGAAGGGGCGGATGCCGCGTACCTCCAGTGCGGTCAGCCACTGCAGACGCAGCTGCTCCGGGCCGCCGGGCTGGCCGACGGCGCCCGCGCGGTGGTGCGCGGCGGGCAGATGCGTACCGGCCACTTTCACGACGGTGGCCGCCGCGCCCACGACGCCGACGGTCACACCGGCGCCCACCGCCGTGCTCGCGCCGGTGCCGAGCGCCAGGTCGGACACGAGCGCCGCGACCGCCGCCACCGCGGCCACCATCAGCGGCGTACCGCCGCCCTCCCGGGCGAACCGCTGCCCGAACGTCAGCCGCCCGGCCTCCGCCTCGTCCAGCGCGCGCGTATACGCCTCGTACTCCTCGGTCGCCGCCCGCGCCATGGAGTCCAGCGCCCCGCGCGCCCGCGACAGCAGCACCTGCCCGTCGATACGGCCCCCCGAGCGCCGCACCTCCTCCTCCACGGCCCGTGCCAACAGCCGCTCGGCGTCGGCCCGATGACTGTCCCGCATGTCTCGTCCCCCTCCGGCGCCAATCGCTCTCCCGGACCCTTCCCGGAATTCCGTCGGTCAAGTCTGCTGCGCTGGGGGCGGCGTGGGGAGAGGGCCGAGGGCGGTGGGGCGAGGACGGGGGTGGGGCGGGTGTGGAGTCGACCTCCGGTTGCCCGGCCCTCCGGTGGCCCCGCCCCTCTGCGGCCCCCGGGACCCGCGGCACGGTGGCGCACGGAACCACGTGCTGTCCGGCGTATTGCGGGTACTGCGGCAGGATGGACCCCATGGCGAACCGACTGGCCCACGAGACGTCCCCCTATCTGCTCCAGCACGCCGACAACCCCGTCGACTGGTGGCCGTGGTCGGCCGAGGCCTTCGAGGAGGCCCGTAAGAGCGGCAGACCGGTCCTGCTCAGCGTCGGTTACAGCAGCTGTCATTGGTGTCACGTCATGGCGCACGAGTCCTTCGAGGACCAGGAGACCGCCGACTACCTCAACGCCCACTTCGTCAGCGTCAAGGTCGACCGCGAGGAGCGCCCCGACGTAGACGCCGTCTACATGGAGGCCGTCCAGGCGGCCACCGGCCAGGGCGGCTGGCCCATGACGGTGTTCCTCACCCCGGACGCCGAGCCCTTCTACTTCGGCACCTACTTCCCGCCCGCCCCCCGCTCCGGCATGCCGTCCTTCCGCCAGGTCCTGGAGGGTGTGCGCAGCGCCTGGACCGACCGGCGGGACGAGGTCGACGAGGTCGCCGGGAAGATCGTGCGGGATCTCGCCGGGCGGGAGATCTCCTACGGTGGGCCAGAGGCGCCCGGTGAGCAGGAGCTGGCGCAGGCGCTGCTCGGGCTCACCCGGGAGTACGACCCGCAGCGCGGCGGATTCGGGGGCGCGCCCAAGTTCCCGCCGTCCATGGTGATCGAGTTCCTGCTGCGGCATCACGCGCGGACCGGTGCCGAGGGCGCGCTGCAGATGGCGCAGGACACCTGTGAGCGCATGGCCCGGGGCGGGATCTACGACCAGCTCGGGGGTGGGTTCGCCCGGTACTCCGTCGACCGTGACTGGGTCGTGCCGCACTTCGAGAAGATGCTGTACGACAACGCCCTGCTCTGCCGCGCCTACGCCCACCTCTGGCGTGCCACCGGCTCCGAGCTGGCCCGTCGCGTCGCGCTCGAAACCGCCGACTTCATGGTGCGTGAACTGCGCACCAACGAGGGCGGGTTCGCCTCCGCCCTCGACGCCGACAGCGATGACGGCACGGGCAGGCATGTCGAGGGCGCCTACTACGTGTGGACGCCGGAGCAACTCCAGGAGACCCTCGGCCAGGAGGACGCCGACCTCGCCGCCCGGTACTTCGGCGTGACCGACGACGGCACCTTCGAGCACGGCTCCTCCGTCCTCCAACTCCCACAGCAGGACGAGCTGTTCGACGCCGAGAAGATCGAATCCGTACGGCAGCGGCTGCTCGACCGGCGTGCCACGCGCCCCGCGCCCGGCCGGGACGACAAGATCGTCGCCGCCTGGAACGGGCTCGCCATCGCCGCCCTCGCCGAGACCGGCGCCTACTTCGACCGCCCCGACCTCGTGGACGCGGCCCTCGGCGCCGCCGACCTCCTCGTCCGGCTGCATCTCGACGAGCAGGCCCGTATCGCCCGTACCAGCAAGGACGGCAAGGTCGGCGCGAACGCGGGCGTGCTGGAGGACTACGCCGATGTCGCCGAGGGCTTCCTCGCGCTCGCGTCCGTCACGGGGGAGGGCGTCTGGCTGGAATTCGCCGGGTTCCTGCTCGACCATGTGCTGGCCCGGTTCGTGGACGAGGAGTCCGGCGGGCTCTACGACACCGCCGCCGACGCCGAGCGGCTGATCCGCCGGCCGCAGGACCCCACCGACAACGCCGCCCCCTCGGGGTGGAGCGCGGCGGCCGGTGCGCTGCTGTCGTACGCCGCCCAGACCGGCGCCGCGCCCCATCGCACCGCCGCCGAGCGGGCGTTGGGCGTCGTGAAGGCCCTCGGTCCGCGCGTGCCCCGCTTCATCGGCTGGGGGCTCGCCGTCGCCGAGGCCAATCTGGACGGGCCGCGCGAGGTCGCGGTCGTCGGACCGGGCCTGGCCGACGAGGGCACGAGAACCCTTCACCGCACGGCACTTCTCGCCACCGCCCCGGGCGCCGTCGTGGCTGTCGGGACTCCGGAGAGTGATGAGTTTCCGCTGCTCGCCGACCGGCCGTTGCAGCAAGGTGAACCCGCCGCGTATGTCTGCCGTGACTTCACCTGTGACGCCCCGACCACGGATCCCGACCTGCTGCGGGCCGCGTTGAGCAGGTGAAACCCTCGCCATAACGGGGCACTTACGCAACCTGTACCCGAACCGTTCAGTCTCGGGTCCGGTTGTGATGAAACGCGCTCTTCATCGAAAGGTCCTGCGGACTTCACAGATCCCCCTTAATCTCTGCACAGTGCCGCGATTGGCTCCGTAACTCGCCGTCGCGACAGGGGGCATTGGGGATCTGGGGGGATCTTTTGCTGACGTCTGTCTTCATAGCCGTCGTTTCGCTGGCCTTGTTCTGGATGGCGGCTTTCACCTTGTGGTGGCAGATGCACGCGTGGCGTACGCCCGAAGTGCTGGCCTCCACCCGGTTCAGCAGACCGGACGGCGGGGAGCATCTGTCGTTCTCGCTGCTGCTTCCGGCACGGCATGAACAGGCCGTGCTGGACCACACCATCCAGCGACTGCTGGAGTCCACACACACCGACTTCGAGATCATCGTCATCGTCGGGCACGACGACCCGGAGACCACGGAGGTCGCCGAGAAGGCGGCCGCCCGTGACCCACGCGTCCGCGTGGTCGTCGACACCCATGAGAAGAAGAACAAGCCGAAGGCCATGAACACGGCGCTGCCGCACTGCCGCGGCGATGTCGTCGGGGTCTTCGACGCCGAGGACCAGGTCCATCCGGAGCTGCTCGCGCATGTGGATCACGCCTTCCGCACCACCGGCGCGGACGTGGTCCAGGGCGGTGTCCAGCTGATCAACTTCCACTCCAGCTGGTACAGCCTGCGCAACTGCCTGGAGTACTTCTTCTGGTTCCGGTCGCGGTTGCATCTGCACGCCCAGAAGGGGTTCATCCCGCTCGGCGGCAACACCGTCTTCGTACGCACCGATGTGCTGCGCGAGGCCGACGGCTGGGACCCCGACTGTCTCGCCGAGGACTGCGACCTGGGCGTCCGGCTCTCCAGTGTCGGCAAGAAGGTCGTCGTCGCCTACGACTCCGACATGGTGACCAAGGAGGAGACGCCCGGCAGCCTGGTGTCGCTGCTGAAGCAGCGCACCCGCTGGAACCAGGGCTTCCTCCAGGTCTACCGGAAGAAGGACTGGAAGCAACTGCCCACCTTCGGACAGCGGTTGCTCGCCCGGTACACGCTGATGACGCCGTTCATGCAGGCCTTCACCGGGCTGATCATCCCGTTGAACATCGCGATCGCGGTGTTCCTCGACGTGTCCGTGAGCGTCGCCTTCATCACCTTCCTGCCGGCCGTCACCGCGCTCGTGACCTTCGTCTTCGAGGTCGTCGGACTGCACGACTTCGGCAAGCAGTACGGACTGCGCGTCCGCTTCGTCCACTATCTGAAGCTCGTCGTGGGCGGCCCGTTCTATCAGGTGCTCCTCGCCGGGGCTGCCGTCCGCGCCGTATGGCGTGAGCAGCGCGGCCAGAACGACTGGGAGCTGACCAGCCACGTCGGCGCGCACCTGTCCGATGCCACAGCGACCCGAGACCTCCGAGAGGACGTCCCCGCGTGACCTCCACCCTTCCCGCGGTGACCACTCCGAAGGTCCCCGCGCAGAGACAAGCTGTCCCTACGCCACGTTCGACCGGCCGAACGGAGCCGCCGAGGCGTCTCCGCTCCTCCCGCCCCGACCTGATCCTGTGCGGCGTACTCCTCGTCGCGATCCTGGTCGTCCAGGGCTGGAACATCGCCGACTACCCGACCCTCAGCGACGACGAGGGCACCTACCTGGCCCAGGCCTGGGCGGTCCAGGAGGGCCGGGGCCTCGCCCACTACACCTACTGGTACGACCACCCGCCGCTCGGCTGGATCCAGCTCGCCCTGCTGACCTGGATACCGGCCGCGTTCAGCCCCGACTCGATGACCGTCGGCACGATGCGTGCCGCGATGCTCGTCATCAGCGCCATCAGCTCGGTCCTCGTCTACGTCATCGGGCGCCGGCTGTCCCTGCCGCGCTGGGCCGCCGGGCTCGGCATGGTGCTGTTCGGGCTGTCGCCGCTGTCGGTCGTGCTCCAGCGGGAGATCTTCCTCGACAACCTCGCGGTGATGTGGACGCTGCTCGCGTTCGCCCTCGCCGCCTCGCCGAGCCGGCACCTGTGGCACCACTTCGGCGCCGGGATCGCCGCCGCGACCGCCGTACTGACCAAGGAGACGATGCTCTTCGTCCTCCCCGCGGTCCTCATCACCATGTGGCGGCACAGCCACCGCGACACCCGCAAGTTCGCCCTGACCGGCGCGATCACCGCATGCGCGCTGATCGGTCTGTCGTACCCCTTGTTCGCCCTGCTCAAGGGCGAGCTCATGCCGGGCAGCGGGCATGTCTCCCTCTGGGACGGCATCAAGTACCAGATGACGAGGCCGGGTTCGGGCTTCATCCTCGACGCGGGCTCCGGCTCGCACGGCGTCCTTCAGTCCTGGCTCTACTACGACCGTGTCCTCATCGTCGGCGGCCTCGCGGGCGGTCTGCTGCTCCTGGTCACCTGGCGCTGGTCGGTCACCGCACGCGCCCTGGCCGGACCGTCGTTCGCGGTGGTCATCCTCGCCCTGGTGGCCATGCGCCCGAGCGGCTATCTGCCCGCGATGTACGTCATCCAGGCGCTGCCGTTCCTCGCCCTGGTCCTCGCAGGGGGCACCGCCTCCGTCGCCCACGCCGTGCTGCGGCGATGGCGGTCCGAGGCCGAGCACCGGTATCTGACCGGCGGACGGTACGCGCTCGCCGCCGTCCTCGCGATCGCGGCCGGTGCGTACGTCGTCCCGCGCTGGTACGAGGGTGACCGCACCGCCGTCACCGCCGACGCCAACGCGCCCTACCAGGCGGCCTCGAAGTGGCTGGCCAGTGAGGTGGAGGACCCGGAGGACACCCGTGTCCTCGTCGACGACGCACTGTGGCTGGACCTCGTCCACGCCGGGTACAAACCCGGGCTCGGCGTCATCTGGTTCTACAAGGCCGACCTCGACCCGGCCGTGACCAAGACCATGCCGCACGGCTGGAAGGACCTCGACTACGTCGTCGCCTCCCCGACGGTCCGGCGCGACGCGGTCGACCTGCCCAACGTCAAGGCGGCCATCGAGCACTCGAAGCCGGTCGCCGTCTTCGGCAGCGGCGAGGACCGCGTCGAGATCCGCCAGATCCAGACAGCCGCCGGAGGCGTGCGATGACCCATGAGTACACCGCGCCGGAGGAGATCGGCGATCCGTCCGTCGAAGCGACCGAGGTGGCCGAGCCCGGTGCCGTCACCATCGTCGTGCCGACGTACAACGAATCCGCGAACGTACGGCAGCTGCTGCACCAGATCACCGAGTCGGTGCCGTCCCGGCTGCCCTGCGAGGTCGTCTTCGTGGACGACTCCACCGACGACACCCCGCAGGTCATCAAGGAGGCCGCGCAGGACTGCCCGTTCCCGGTCACCGTCATCCACCGGGACGAACCCGTCGGCGGGCTCGGCGGCGCGGTCGTCGAGGGGATGAAGGCGGCCGGTTCTGACTGGATCGTCGTCATGGACGGCGACTGCCAGCATCCGCCGTCCCTGGTCCCGGAGTTGGTGGCGACCGGTGAGCGCGCGAACGCCGGGCTGGTCGTCGCCTCCCGGTACATCAAGGGCGGCAGCCGGGCCGGGCTCGCGGGCAGTTACCGGGTCGCCGTCTCGCGCGGCGCGACCTGGCTGACGAAGGCCCTCTTCCCGCGTCGGCTGCACGGCATCAGCGACCCGATGAGCGGCTTCTTCGCGATCCGGCGCAGCGACATCACCGCGGAGGCGCTCAAGCCGCTCGGCTACAAGATCCTGCTGGAGCTGGCCGTACGGAGCCGTCCGCGGGCGGTCACCGAGGTGCCGTTCGTGTTCCAGGAGCGGTTCGCGGGGGAGTCCAAGTCGACGGCGGCGGAGGGGCGCCGCTTCCTGCGCCACCTCGCCGGGCTGCGTACGGCCGACCCGCTGTCCCGCATGGTGGTGTTCGGGCTGATCGGGCTCACCGGGTTCGTGCCGAACCTGGTCGCGCTGTGGGCGATGACGCAGGCCGGGCTGCATTACCTGCCCGCGGAGATCGTCGCCAACCAGTTCGGCGTGGCCTGGAACTTCCTGCTCATCGAGAAGCTGCTGTTCCGCGACCGCCGTCAGCACCGCCACTGGGCCGACCGCACCGTCCGGTTCGCGCTGCTCGCCAACGCCGACCTGGTGCTGCGCATCCCGCTGATCGCGCTGCTGGTCGGCCAGTTCGGCCTTGCCGTACTCCCCGCCACGGCACTGGCCCTGGTCATCACCTTCGTCCTGCGCTTCGTCGGAACCGAGGCGCTGGTCTATCTGCCGAGCCGTCGTTCAGGTCGGCGGCGCGGGAGCCGCACCGCAAGGAGTACTGCATGAGATCGAGCCGCATGCGACCCGGACGGAGAACGGCCCTGCTGGCCGTCATGGGCCTCACCGGAGGCCTGCTCCTCACCTCGCCCCAGTCCGCCTCCGCCGCCAACCTCATCAAGAACCCCGGCTTCGAGACCGCCGGCACCGACGACATGCCCTACTGCTGGGAGAAGTCCGGCTGGGGCGACAACGACTTCACCTTCACCACGACCTCCGACGCCCACAGCGGCACCAAGGCGATGAAGGTCGAGCTCACCCGCCGCGTCGACGGCGACCGCAAGGCGCTCATCACCGAGTCCGCCGAGTGCGCGCCGGTCGTCTCGCCGGGGAAGCAGTACGACCTGGGGCTCTGGTACAAGTCGACCACCCCCGACGCCTCGGTCACCCTGTTCCGGCACGACGCGGCGGCGGGCTGGCAGTACTGGACCGACCTCAAGACGCTGGAGATGGCCGGGAGTTGGACCGAGGCGACGGTCCGCACTCCCGAAGTACCGGCCGGTACCGACCGCATCACCTGGGGCGTCTCCGTCTACGGCACCGGCTCCGCCACCACCGACGACTACACGATGGACCAGGTCGCCGACCCCGTCCCGGACCCGGTGTGCACGGGCACCGCCGAGGAGTGCGCCAACGGCCGCTGGGACGTGCTGCCCACCCAGAACCCGGTCCGCTCCATGCACTCCGTCGTCCTCAACAACGGCAAGGTGCTGCTGATCGCCGGCTCAGGCAACAGCGAGGAGATGTTCGAGGCGGGCACGTTCACCAGCGCGGTCTACGACCCCCAGAACGGCACGTACAAGCAGATCCCCACGCCGAAGGACATGTTCTGCGCCGGGCATGTGCAGCTGCAGGACGGCCGTGTGCTCGTGATGAGCGGCAACAAGGGCTATCCGTCGGCGGACGGCACGATCGGCTACCAGGGCTACAAGGACTCGTACATCTTCGACCCGGTCACCGAGACCTACAGCAAGACCAACGACATGAACGACGGCCACTGGTACCCGTCGGCCACCGTCCTCGGCAACGGTGACGTGATCTCCTTCGGCGGTCTGAAGGAGGACTCCTCCGGTTCGGTCACCGCCGAGCGGTGGTCGGACGCCGAGCAGAAGTGGCTGGAGCTCTGGAAGGTCAACCAGACCTGGTCGTACTGGGGCCTCTACCCGTCGATGATCCTGATGCAGGACGGCCGCCTTTTCTACTCCGGCAGCCATGTCTTCGGCAACAACATCCCCGGCACCGGTTCGGCGATCTACGACTACGACGCCAACACCGTCACCCAGATCCCCGGACTCCAGAACAAGGACGAGCGCGACCAGTCCGCGAGCGTGCTGCTGCCCCCGGCCCAGGACCAGAAGGTCCTCACCATCGGCGGCGGCAACATCGACTCCAACCCGGACGCCAACCGCCTCACCGACGTCATCGACCTCAAGCAGCCCAACCCGTCCTACGTGGCGGGCCCGCCGCTCCCACAGGGCACCGTCGACCTCGGCAACGGCAAGGTCCCCGAGACCGGCAACCAGGGCAAGATGTACGTCTCCGCCGTACTCCTCCCCGACGGCAAGGTCCTGGAGACGGGCGGTGCCCTGCACAACCGGGCCAACCCGGTGTACGAGTCGTCGCTCTACGACCCGGCGACGGGCACCTTCGACCCGGTGGCGGCGGACCCCGAGGAGCGCGGCTACCACTCGTCCGCGTTCCTGCTCCCCGACGGCCGCGTGATGGCGACCGGCGACAACCCGGGCAACGGCAGCTGGAACCACGACGTGTCGATCTACACCCCGCCCTATCTCCTCAAGGGCGAGCGCCCGACGATCACTTCGGTCATCGACACCGAGTGGACCTACGGCGACACCCAGCGCATCACCGTCGACCGCCCCATCGCCAAGGCCGAGCTGATCCGCCCGGCGGCGGTGACCCACTCCTCGGACCCGAACCAGCGGTTCGTGGACCTGCCTCTCTCCGTCGACGGCAACAACATCGACCTCAATGTCACGAGCAACCCCAACCTGGCCCCGCCCGGCTGGTACATGCTCTTCGCCGTCGACGCGAACGGCGTGCCGTCCGTGGCCAAGTGGGTCCACTTGCAGGGCCCGTCCGCGCTGAGCAGCACGGAAGCCCACGTCCACGACTTCGCCGACGACCTCAAGGGCAAGGTCACCGGCCCCGGCAAGAAGCGCCAGTCCCAGAAGGTCAGCCCGACCGTCTCCGGCTGCGACCGCCACTACGGCTCCGTCAACGTCTGCGTCCCGACGGACTTCCCGCCGACGGTGAAGGCGACGACGAAGTCCCGGTGTGAGTGGCTGAAGAAGAACGACTACGGCCGTCTCAAGGTCAACGGCAAGGACGACCCGCTGCGGCTGGACCCGAACCGGGACGGGATCGCCTGCGGAAAGGGTGATGTGACCAAGCGCTAGTCTCAGCCCGCGTAGTCGGCGAGGGCGCGCTCCACGATGGCCACCAGCTGCTCGTGGTGCGCGCCCTTCCAGTACGCGCGCTTGCACTCGGTGCACTGCGCGAACACGTCGTACGACCGCTGCGTCCCGCCCTCCAGCTGCTCGGCGACCTCGGCCTTCGTCGCCTCCTTGAGCAGCCCGTTGCAGGCGGTGCACCGGGTCCAGGGCCGCAGCTCGGGGCGGAACCGGTCGAGGACGTCGCGGAGTTGGTCCTCGGGGCGGGTGCTGTACACATAGCCGCCGGCCCACAGCTCACGGCGGCGCAGCAGCCCCCGGTCCCGGCTCAGCATGACCCGCCGCTCGGCGGCCGAGAGCGCGGCCAGCGCCGGGTCGCCGAGGTCCGTCGACTCGTACGCCGTGTCCACACCGAGCAGCCGCATCCGGCGGGCCAGGGTGCCGAGGTGGACGTCGAGCAGGAAGCGCAGGGGAGCGCCGGGCACCCGCTGGGGGCGTGCGACGGGCCGCACCGACACGGACACGTCGGCTGTGGGGACGTACGACACCGGCATCTCCCGGCCGTCCACGACCAGGGGGCCGACCTCGGTCAGCGGGACGCCGAGGGACTCCACGACATGGCCGAGGGTCGAGACTCCGTCGGCGGCGACCTGGGCGGCGCCTCGCTCACGCCGTCCATTGGGCAGGAACACCCGTAGCTCGGGGGCGAACTCGACATGGATCTCGGGACCGTTCACCCGGCCAGGATGACATGGCCGAGGGTCCGGGCCTCAGGCCTTTTTCGCGGGGAGGCCGTGCTCGATGACTTGCAGGGCCCGGTCCACCAGCTCGCGGAGGTCGTCCCGGCAGTCGTTCTCCGCCCAGGCGATGTTGACCTCCATCAGGCCGCCGACCATGGACATCGCGAAGACCCGCACTTCGAGGCTGTCCGGGTCCAGCCCGTGGCGCTCGGCGATGGCGCTCCGCAGCAGGCGTCCGGTCGCCGACATGCTCTCGATCATCCGGGCGCGGACGGCGGGGATCTGGACCGCCAGGTGCGCTCGGATCCGGACCGCCTCGGGGTCCTCGGCCAGCAGCGCGTCCATGGACCGGTGCATCACGTACCGCACCGAGTCCATCCAGGACTCCGAGTCGGGCCGACCGCGCAGCTCCTCCAGCATCATCGGGTCGTACTCGTCCGTGAGGACGATGTCCTCCTTGGTCGGGAAGTAGCGGAAGACCGTGGACGGCGACACCTCGGCGCGCTCGGCGATCTGCTCGATCGTCGTGGCGTCGTAGCCCTGCTCCTTGATCAGCGCGTACGTCGCGTCGCGGATCGCCGTCCGGGTCTTGATCTTCTTCCGCTCACGAAGCCCCAGCTGGGGACGGTCGGTCAGGGGAGAGGAGTGTGCGGGGGTCATGGGTGTCATTGTCGGGCATCGGCCCCCTCGGCAGCCATGTCCGGGGCCTCGGGCCGCTCCGCATCGGGGGTGCCGGGCAGGAACGCCGCCGCCAGCAGGGCGGAGACCAGGGCCGCGATCCCGCACACCAGCAGCACGACGCCCATGCCGTGGACGTAGGCGCTGTTCGCGGAGGCCGCGAGCTCGGCGGAGCCCGTCCGCTCGGCGACGAGGTGCGCCGCGACCACGGACTCCCCTGCGGTGTCGGCGACCTTCGCGGGCAGCCCGGTGACATCGAGCCGGTCCCGGAAGGCGCCGGCGAGCAGGCTGCCGAGCAGGGCGATGCCGATCGCGCCGCCGACCTGACGCATGGTCATCAGCAGCCCGGAGCCGCTGCCGGCCCGGTCGCGGGGCAGGGCACTCAGGCCGCCGTTCATGGCGGGGATGAGGGAGAGGCCGAAGCCGAGGCCGGTGATGGTGAGCCACAGCGCGACGAAGCCATAGCCGGAGTCCGCCGTCGTACGGCTGCCGAGGAACCCGGCGAAGGCCAGCACCACCAGGCCCGCGCTCACCGCGGCACGGGCGCCGAAGCGGGCGACGACCTTCGGCGCGAGGCGGGAGGCGACCAGCAGTCCGCCCATCATCGGCAGCAGCCGCACGCCGGTGCCCAGGGCGTCATGGCCGAGGACGGCCTGGAGGTAGGGCGGCAGCACGAACAGCAGGCCGGTCAGGATGAACGTCACCAGGGTGGCGGCGACGGTGTTGAAGAGGAAGCCGCGGTGGGCGAGGAGGGTCATGTCGAGCATGGGGCGCTCGACCCGGCGTTCCCGCAGCACGAGCGCGGCGATCAGGACGACCGAGGCGGCGAGCATCGCCAGGACCAGCGGGTCGCCCCAGCCCCGGGTGGGCGCCTCGATGATCCCGTAGACGAGGGCGCCGAGCCCGGTCGCGGCGAGCGCGGTGGAGACGGTGTCGACCTTGGGGGAGGCGGGGTCCTTCGTCTCGGGGAGCAGGAAGACGCAGGCGGCGATGCCGATCGCGGCCATCGGGACGTTGATCAGGAAGACCGAGCCCCACCAGAAGTGGTTCAGCAGCCAGCCGCCGATGATCGGGCCGAGCGGCAGGCCGAGCGCGGAGGCGGCGGAGGCGATGCCGACGGCCTTGGTGCGCTCCTCGGGGCCGAAGAGCGTGGGCAGCACCGACAGGGAGAGCGGGGTGACCAGGGCCGCGCCGACGCCCATCACGGCACGGGCGGCGATCACCGCGTTCACATCGCCGGCCAGCGCGCCGACCAGGGATCCGGCGAGGAAGATCCCGAGCCCGGTGATCAGCATGCGCCGCCGCCCGAACCGGTCGCCGAGCAGACCGGCGGGGAGCATCAGCGCCGCGAAGACGACGACGTACGCGTCCGCCATCCACTGCTGCTGGCCGGTGGTGGCGCCGAGGTCGGCGGCCATCGTCGGCAGCGCCACATTGAGGATCGTCATGTCGAAGCCGAGCGTGAGCATGCTCGCGACGAGTGCGCCGAGCGCCCACCAACGGCGAGGGTCTGGAGTGACAGTAACCATGAAATGAGAGTAGCTCTCAAAAGGTGGTCGCTGTCAATCAGATTCGGGTGCGCGCGGAAATCCGGGCATGGAAAAGGGCCACGGCTCGGAAGCCATGGCCCTCGGAGGAGGTGCGGGGTGGACTACCTGTGCTGGTAGGCCACCAGGGAGATCCCCACGTAGTGCACGACGAACGCCGCCAGCGTGAAGGAGTGGAACACCTCGTGGAAGCCGAACCAGCGCGGTGACGGGTTCGGGCGCTTGATGCCGTAGATCACGCCGCCCGCGCTGTAGAGGACACCGCCGACGATCACCAGGACCAGGACCGCGATGCCGCCGGTGCGCATGAAGTCGGGCAGGAAGAAGACGGCCGCCCAGCCCATCGCGATGTAGCAGGGGGTGTAGAGCCAGCGCGGGGCGCCGACCCAGAAGACGCGGAAGACGATGCCGGCCGCGGCGGCGGCCCAGATGCCCCACAGCAGCCACTGCCCCTTGGCGCCCGGCAGGAGCAGCATCGTCAGCGGTGTGTAGGTGCCCGCGATGATCAGGAAGATGTTGGCGTGATCGAGCCGGCGCAGGATGCCGTCCATGCGCGGACTCCAGTTGCCCCGGTGGTACAGCGCGCTCACGCCGAACAGCAGACAGGCCGTGAGGACGTAGATCCCGCAGGCGAGGCGGCCTCTGGGGGAGTCCGCGAGGGCGGTGAGGACCAGGCCCGCGACGAGAACGGCCGGAAACATACCGAGGTGCAGCCAGCCGCGGAGCTTCGGCTTGATCTCGTCCGTGAGTTGCTGGGCATGGTGCGCGATCTGGTGCGGCAGCGAGGGCGCGGCGGACCCGCGGCCGGCGGCCGGCGTGTCCGTTTGCGCGTCGGGGACGGGCGCAGTCATGCGGGGCATCGTACCTACGGAACCGTAAGTTACGCGTCAGAGCGGCCGGATGAGTGACCGTTAGTGGCCATCGTCTCATGGGGTACCCGGAATGGACGCACCCGGGGTGAAGCCGTGGTGACGCATCGAAAACATCTTGATGAGTGGCGATGCTCACGCCGCTCACCTGTGACGCCCTCTGGACATATGCGCAGACGCGTCGGATGATCAAATGAGTGCGGTCGGCACCGGATGAGCGCGGAAGATCGGAATGGCCGATCCGAACTGCGAAGCATCCGGGTCGCGGCCCCCACGGGGCATACAAGGGCATAGTCGAACATCCTGTACAGCCAGGAAAAATCCCTCATTCTAGGAGCAACCGTGGCGCGCGACATCGCGGCTCCCCCCGTCGTCCCCACCAACCACCGCGAACTGGTCTCGTGGGTGAACGAGATCGCAGAACTGACGCAGCCGGACAGCGTGGTCTGGTGCGACGGATCCGAGGCCGAGTACGAGCGTCTGAGCGAGGAGCTCGTCGCCAAGGGCACCTTCAAGAAACTCGACCCGATCAAGCGCCCCAACTCGTACTACGCCGCCTCCGACCCGACCGACGTCGCGCGCGTCGAGGACCGGACCTTCATCTGCTCCGAGAAGGAGGAGGACGCGGGCCCGACGAACCACTGGATGGCCCCCGCCGAGATGCGGGACGTCTTCTCCGGTGAGAAGGGCGTCTTCCGCGGCTCGATGCGCGGCCGGACCATGTACGTCGTCCCGTTCTGCATGGGCCCCCTCGGCTCGAAGCTCTCCGCGATCGGCGTCGAGATCACCGACTCCGCCTATGTCGCGGTCTCCATGCGCACCATGACCCGCATGGGCCAGGCCGTCCTCGACGAACTCGGCGACGACGGCTTCTTCGTCAAGGCCGTGCACTCCGTCGGCGCCCCGCTGGAGGCCGGCGAGCAGGACGTCCCGTGGCCCTGCAACCAGACCAAGTACATCTCCCACTTCCCCGAGAGCCGCGAGATCTGGTCCTACGGCTCCGGCTACGGCGGCAACGCCCTGCTCGGCAAGAAGTGCTACGCCCTGCGGATCGCGTCCGTGATGGCCCGCGACGAGGGCTGGCTCGCCGAGCACATGCTGATCCTCAAGCTCACGCCCCCGCAGGGCGAGTCCAAGTACGTGGCGGCGGCCTTCCCCTCCGCCTGCGGCAAGACCAACCTCGCCATGCTGGAGCCCACCATCTCCGGCTGGACCGTCGAGACCATCGGCGACGACATCGCCTGGATGCGCTTCGGCGAGGACGGCCGCCTGTACGCCATCAACCCCGAGGCCGGTTTCTTCGGCGTCGCGCCCGGCACCGGCGAGCACACCAACGCCAACGCGATGAAGACGCTGTGGGGCAACTCGGTCTTCACCAACGTGGCGCTGACGGACGACGGCGACATCTGGTGGGAGGGCATGACGGAGGAGACCCCGGCCCACCTCACCGACTGGAAGGGCAACGACTGGACGCCTTCCTCCGACGTCCCCGCCGCCCACCCCAACGCCCGGTTCACCGTCCCCGCGTCCCAGTGCCCGATCATCGCGCCCGAGTGGGAGGACCCCAAGGGCGTGCCGATCTCCGCGATCCTCTTCGGCGGCCGCCGCGCCACCGCCGTACCGCTGGTGACCGAGTCCTTCGACTGGAACCACGGCGTCTTCCTCGGCGCCAACGTGGCCTCCGAGAAGACCGCCGCCGCCGAGGGCAAGGTCGGCGAGCTGCGCCGCGACCCCTTCGCGATGCTGCCGTTCTGCGGCTACAACATGGGCGACTACATGGCCCACTGGATCAAGGTCGGCAAGTCCGCCGACCAGGCCAAGCTGCCGAAGATCTACTACGTCAACTGGTTCCGCAAGAACGACGAGGGCAAGTTCGTCTGGCCCGGCTTCGGTGAGAACAGCCGCGTCCTGAAGTGGATCGTCGAGCGCCTCGACGGCAAGGCCGAGGGCGTCGAGACCCCCATCGGCATCCTGCCGGCCAAGGGCGCCCTCGACACCAACGGCCTCGAACTGGCCGAGTCCGACCTCGACTTCCTCCTCACCGTCGACAAGGAGATCTGGCGCGAGGAGGCGGCGCTCGTCCCCGACCACCTCAACACCTTCGGCGATCACACGCCGAAGGAGCTGTGGGACGAGTACAACGCGCTGGTGCAGCGCCTGGGCTGACGCCGCCCACCGAACTCCGCGGCCGGTTGGGATTGCCCTGACCAGTGATCGTCACGGCCGGCCGCGGTGCGAAACCGGCGAGGTTCCGTACAACGACGTACGGGGCTCTGGGCCTGTCGCCGCGTCCTCGTCCGCCCCGACGGAGACACGGCGGCAGGCCCTCGCCTGCATCTCCGGGGCTCGCGCTGAACGCCGACGGCACCTTCACGATCAACGACCCGCACCAGCGTCGACCGCCCCGGCCACTGTCTACGTCAGAGGCTGATCGCCGCCCGTCCCGCCCCGGTCCTCCAGATACCGGGTGTGGGTCTCCTGGCGGCGGGCCTCCACCTCGCGCAGGCCCGCCGCCAGGTTCTCCGCGTCCTTCTTCAACAGGCCGAGCTGCCGCTCCAGATGGAGCTCCGGCGACTCGGTGCCCGGCGACATCCGCGTCCACCACCGCGTCCGCGCGAAGCTGTCGACGGCCTCGGGCAGATCGCGCCGGACAATACGGGAGAGGACATGCACGCCCTCCGGGTCGTGCGCGAGCAGCTCGGCGACCCAGCCCTTGTCGAGCAGCGCGGTCAGGAGCTCGGTCAGTTCTCGGAGACGGGCCGCGGCCGTCACCGACAGCTCGACGTCCGTCAGATAGCCGCGCAGCTTCTCGAAGTCTCCGCGCAGTTCGTCCAGCTGGGCCGAGGGGTCCGGGAAGTCGGGCGGCGCGGGCCGCTCCGGCGGGGCGATCAGCGCGCCCGCGCCGTACAGGCCCACGACCACGACCGGCCAGTACGGTCCCGCCACCCCTGTGAAGGTCAGCGCCAGGCCGACCAGCCCGCACGCGCTGCCGGCGATGTTCTTGCGGGACTCCAGGTACGCCCCTGCCCTACTGGTAGCCACGGATCTCCTCGAAGGCACCGTCCAGTGACCCTTGCTGGGCGTCGAAGAGCCGGCCGCCGGTCAGCTCGGCGATGTACTCCAGCTCCGACTTGCTGGAGTCGCCGAAGAGGATGGGGAAGACGGGTGTCGAGCGTCGCTCGCGGTCCAGGCCGATGTACCAGGCGTGGAAGCCGGCCGAGTCGGTGCCCGCGGTGTTCTCGCCGTCCGTCATCAGCACGATCGACGTGAACGTGTCCCTGCCGGAGCCCAGATGCTGGTACGCCGCCTCCAGCGAGGTGTAGATCGCGGTGTCGCCCTCGGCGGTCAGCGCGTCGGTGTCCTCCCGGATACCCGCGAGCCCGGCCTTCGGGTCGGACGGCTCCACGACATGCGTGGCCACGCTCTTCACACTCGACCCGAACGGCATCAGCGTGACCTCCTCGCGCTCGCGGAAGTCACCGGTGAGGTCGGTGAGCGCCTTCTTCAGCTGCTCCAGGCGGTCGCCCTCCATCGAGCCCGAGGTGTCGAGGACGTAGACCGTCCTGGACGGGCGGCGCAGCTCGTTCTCGTACGAGTCGAGGAGGCCGTCGGCGACGGAACGGGTGCCCGGGAAGGGCAGTTCGCGCCGGCGGCCGGGGTCGAGGCCGGGTGCGGGGTCGACGGAGGGGACGACCGGGCGGCGATGGGTGCGCTCCGTGATCAGCCGCTGCGTGCCGTCTGTGCGCAGGGCCTCGGTGAGGCGGCGGACGTCCTCGCGGGTCGCGGCGTTCGTCGAGGCGAGGGAGGAGAGCGGGTAGTCGGCGGTGACGACGCCGTCCTTGGGGCGGATCACGGTCAGGCCCGGGATGCCCTTGAGGACGGACTCGTAGTTGAGCAGCGCGTCGACGTTGCCGCGCCGCTTGTACGCCGTCGCCAGCCAGCCCGACGAACCCGACGTCAGCTTCTGCCCCTTGAAGAACTCCTTCAGCCGGGGCGAGGCCTTGTCGACGTCCGCGTCCGTCAGGGCGGCCTGCGCGCCGGACAGGGCCGAGGCGACGGAGACCAGGGTGGCGAAGCCGGAGTTGGAGCGGGCTGGGTCCGTCATCCCGTACGTCAACCTGCCGTCCTGGACGGCCTGTTCGATCTGCGACCAGGTGACGTCACCGGGCTTCCAGCCCAGCTGGGCGAGCCGCGTCGACTTGACGCCGACCGCGACCGGGCTCGACATGACCGGCGTCTCCGACACGACCTTCTTGGCCGCTTCGGGGCGTAGCCGCAGATAGTCGTTGGAGGACAGCCACAGCGCGTCGTAACGCCCGTCCGCCTTGCCCTTCGCCAGCAGTTCCACGGCGTCGAGGGTGCCCATGTAGGTGGGCCGGACCTCGATGCCGGTGTCGTCGGCGATCCGCTCCAGGACCGGGGCCATGTCGCTGAGCTCGCTGGAGGCGAGGATGCGCAGGGAGCCGGGTCTCGGGGCGTTGTCGGGCTCGTCGGCCGCCTTCTGCGAGGTGCAGGCGGTCAGCAGCGCCAGCGCGGCGAGCGCCGGAGCGAGTATGCGTGCTCTCATCCGAGGCCGCCTTCCAGCGCGCCCTGCGAACGGCTGCGTTCCAAGTAGCCGCTCGCGTTCTGCAGTTCGGCGGTCAGGTTCTCCACGGTCGCCGCCATCGCCTCGGTCGCCTGCACCTTGTAGGAGTCGATGGCGTCGAGCGTGCGGTAGATCTGCTGGAAGGCGCTCCGGAGGGTCTCGGCGCCCACCGCCGGGTCGGCGGCGATGCGCTGGATCTCCCCGCTCTGCGTGGCGAGCATCTCGGCATTGCCCCGGATCAGGTCCTCGGTGGTCCCGCGCAGGGCGTTGACCTGCTCGATGACCTTCTTCTGGTTGTCGAGCGCCGAGGCCAGCATCACGGAGATGCGCAGCGCCGAGACGGTGGTCGTGGCCGCCCGGTCGACGCCCTTGATCAGCTCCTCGTTGTTGCGTCGTACGACGTCCATGGCGAGGTATCCCTGCGCGCACACCGCGAGCTGGGTGAGCAGATCCTGGTGCTTCTGCCGGACGGGGAAGAGGATGTCGGCGCGCAGCCCGTCGGCCTGCTGCGGGTCGACGACCTGCGCGATGTGCTGCTCGACGGCCGTGTCCAGGGCCTCGGTCAGCACCACATACTCCTGGAGCTTGCCCATGGTCTCCCACAGCCGCACCCGCTCCGTCTGAAGCGCCGCGTTGTCCCGCCGCAGCTCGTCCTGCCCGCCCCGCAGCGACCCCACGATCTTGTTCAGGGTGCCTTGCGCGGAGGCGTACTTGGCGACGTGGTCGCGCAGCTTGTTGCCGCCCGGCAGCCGCGACAGGAACTTCCGCCCCTTGGAGGCGGGCAGATCCCTCGGGTCGAGGTCCTCGACCACCCGGCGCAGTTCCACCAGCGATCCGGCGACCTGCGACTGCGCGTCCCCGCCCTTGTCGGGCAGGCTGCGGATGGTCCGCTCCAGCATGCGGTTGGACTGCGCGGCCGCCGACCGCATCTCCCCGGCCCCCAGCGCGGTGATCTCACCGACCTTGCCGGCGAACTCGGGGGAGCGGGCGTCGAGTCCGGCGAGCGCGTCCACATAGGCGGACGCCTTGCCGGCCATGTCGCTGCGGACGCCGTCGTCGACCGGGACGAGTCCACCGGCCTTCTCGCGCGGCACGGCGGCCACGGGCTCGGGCGGGGTGAGGACGAAGTCGCCGTCGTCGTTGATGCTCATCTGCTGTTGCCCCCCTTATCCGCGCGCCCGCAGCGCCAGCTCGTGCAGCACCTTGGAGGTGGGCACGGGGGCCTGGTGGACGCCGGTCAGTTCCTGCTTGAGGTAGTTGGTGTCCGAGGCGAACCCCGCGATCTCGCCCTGCGGCCGGAACCCGTGCCGGACCTCCAGCTTGCGCAACTCCTCGTCCGTGGAGAGGAGTTCGGCGACGGCCTTGCCGTTGTCGGTCAGCGGTACGACGGTGTGGTCGCTGTTGACCGTGGTGTCCGGGTAGAGGACGACCAGGTCGTCGGGCTGCTGTCCCTGGGCCAGCAGGGAGGCGACCTGGGACTCGTAGACCACGACCAGCGGATTGCCGGCCCCGCTGACGAAGTCCCGGAACACGGCGTCACTGCTCGACTGCTGGGCGCCCTGCACACTGACCAGCTTGTGCAGGAGGGGCGCGGTGCGGCCGACCTCCTGCTCGCCGGCGACGACCTTGCCGCCGTTCTCGACGTAGGAGGCGGCGGCGAGATAGAGGGCGCCGGAGTTGGAGGTCTCGGGATCGGTGCTGGAGAGGTAGAGGGTGCCGGTCAACTCCCCGTACTTCTTGGCCCCCTTGAGCTGCTGCCAGGTGCGATCCGCGCGGGCGGCGTCCAGATAGGCCGCCATCTTCAGCGTCCCCCGGTGGGCCTCGTCCAGCGTGGCGAGCCCGTTGCTGGCGAGCACCTCGGCGGCGTTCTTGTGCGCCACCACGACGAGGGGCGAGTAGAAGGGCCGGGGCAGGGTCCCCGTCACCTTGTACTTGGCGGCCAGCTCACGGGCCGGCGCCTGACTCGACGGGAGCGCGAGGTCGTACCCCTTGAGGTCCAGCCCCTCCATGGCCCAGGACCCGGAGGTCTCGGCCTTCACGGTGTAGCCCTTGGCGGCGAGGGCCTTCACCACGTCGGGATCGGCGAAGAACTCGGCCTTCTCCGACCCGATCACCGCGCGCACGGTCTTCGTTGCCGTGCCCTTGTCCTCATTGCTACGGCCTGCGACGACGGCGGCCACCACGCCACCGATCAGCAACACCGCGAGGACGATTCCTGCGATACGTCTCACGGGGTGGAGAGTGCTCGCGGAATCCAACGTTCCCGAGCGAAAGGGATGAACGGGGGGTGTCGTCCTGGTCCCGTTACAACACGGGGGACGCTGACGCCCTCAGGGGCGCGAGGCTGTGTCGATTTGCGGCTCCGCCGCGTGGGCGCGACCAGCCACAGACGACGGTCAGCCGCCACACAACAAACCATGGCAACCCGGTCCGCGCGTCACTGCGGTGCACACGCGGACCGGGGCCGATCAGGGGCCGCTCAGCCGACGCCGCTAAGTTCCTGCGGCTCAGCCTGCGCAGCAACATGCGCATCCATCCGCTCCGCAGCCAGAATCGCCGCAGCGGTATCCGCCCGAGACGCCGCGACAACCAGCGCCCGCCCGGCAAGGGCATGCGCGCGACGATGCAGGGCCGCGAGCTTCGAGTCGCCGGTCGTCGACGTCCGGACCGGCGTCGTCCCACCCCGCAGCCGGGCCACCTGCTCGGCGAGCCGCTCGGCGGCCGCGTCGAGGTCGGTGGACGGTTCGAGCGAGCGCAGCGCATCCGTGACGGTGAGCAGCGCCGCGAGATGCCCGGCGAGCTGGATGTCCAGCTCCTCCTCGCGCGAGCGGTGCGGGAAGTCGGACGTGGTGCCGGCCATCGTGCTGTGGACCGACTTGGTTCGGATCGGTTCGTACATGGGGATGGCCTCCTGTGCGCTGACAGGAAACCATCCTAGCTTAGATTCAGTCTAAAGTTGAGCGCTTCGCAAAACAGGACTCGTCCGCCTACGCAGGGTCACGGCTGGCCGTACCCGTCCAGGAACCGCCCGATCCGGCCCACCGCGTCCCGCAGGTCCGTGACCGTCGGCAGCGTCACCACCCGGAAGTGATCCGACTCCGGCCAGTTGAAGCCGCTGCCCTGCACCACCATGATCTTCTCGCGCCGCAGCAGGTCCAGGACCATCTGGCGGTCGTCCTTGATCTTGAAGACCTTGGGGTCGAGGCGCGGGAAGAGATACAGCGCCCCCTTCGGCCGTACACAGGTCACGCCGGGGATCTGCGTGAGCAGCTCATAGGCGACGTCCATCTGCTCCTTCAGCCGCCCGCCGGGCAGCACCAGGTCATTGATGGTCTGGCGCCCGCTGAGCGCGGCGACCACCCCGTGCTGACCGGGCATGTTCGCGCACAGCCGCATGTTCGCGAGGATGGTGAGGCCCTCGATATAGGAGTCGGCGTGCGCGCGCGGGCCCGAGATCGACATCCAGCCCACCCGGTACCCGGCGACGCGGTACGCCTTCGACATGCCGTTGAAGGTGAGGGTCAGCAGGTCGGGGGCGATGGCGGCGGTCGCGGTGTGGGTGGCGCCGTCGTAGAGGATCTTGTCGTAGATCTCGTCCGAGCAGACCAGGAGGTTGTGCCGGCGGGCGATGTCCGTCAGCCCCCGGATCATGGCCTCGTCGTACACCGCGCCCGTCGGATTGTTGGGGTTGATGATGACGATGGCCTTGGTGCGGTCGGTGACCTTGCGCTCGATGTCGGCGAGGTCGGGCATCCAGTCGGACTGCTCGTCGCACCGGTAGTGCACGGCGGTGCCGCCGGACAGCGACACGGCGGCGGTCCACAGGGGGTAGTCGGGGGCCGGGACCAGCACCTCGTCGCCGTCGTCCAGCAGCGCCTGCATGGCCATGACGATCAGCTCGGAGACGCCGTTGCCGATGAAGACATGCTCGACGTCGGTCTCGATGCCGAGGGTCTGGTTGTGCATGACGACGGCCCGGCGCGCGGCCAGCAGGCCCTTCGCGTCGCCGTAGCCATGCGCCGACGACACATTGCGGAGGATGTCCTCCAGGATCTCGGGCGGGCACTCGAAGCCGAACGCGGCCGGGTTGCCGGTGTTCAGCTTGAGGATCCGATGCCCCGCCGACTCGAGCCGCATCGCCTCCTCGAGTACCGGGCCCCGGATCTCGTAACAGACGTTGGCGAGCTTGGTCGACTGGATCACCTGCATGTCAAGGAGCTTACGGCCCGGTAAAGCGCCTTGGTCGGTGTTTTCCGCCACGTGAGACGTGGGGGTTTGGGTCGTTACCGCCGGTAGCTGTCCCAGGGGTCACTCGCGTCCCTACAATCCACGGCCATGTCCAGGCCACCCGAGCGCGAGAACGCGGCACCCCAGGGCCAGCCGAACGTGTACCACCCACGGTCGGCGGCGCCCCCGGCCTACGAGGAGTACGCGGACCCGGCGGCCGCGCACGGCTGGCAGAACGGGTACGACGAGACGGCGGAGCTGCCTCGGTCGGTGGACGGCCACGACGACAACCCCGCGGACGCGGGCCCTCGCCGTGGGCGTCGGTCGGGCGGCTCGGGGCGCGGGGTGCGCCGCAGGCCGCGGGCTCGGACCCCGCGGCGCGTGGTGCTCGCGGCAGGTGCGGTGGGTGTGTCGGCGGCGGCGCTGGTGGCGGGGTTCTCCTTGTCCGGCTCTTCGTCGGACGGAGGCTCGCGCGGCAAGCAGGGTGACACGAGCCCGGCGTCGGAGGTCTCGGTGGACCGGACCGGCTCCCCGGGCGGCGATCCGGCCGCGCCCGGCTCGTCCGATGCCACCGGGGCGCCCCCGGCGAAGGCCCTGGACGCGTCGCCGAGCGCTTCCGCGTCCGATGCGGCTCGCGAGGACGACGGGACCCTCACGCCTTCATCGACGCCCGCCACCACGGGCACCGCGACCCCGGCCCCGACCGCCACGGCGAGCACGACGGCACCGGGCGGCGGACGGGGCGACAATCCGGGGCGGGGGCTGGGGAACACGAAGGGTCCCAAGTGAAGGGTTCCCGAGTTAAGGGGCCCGAGTAGGGACGCCCTCGACCGCGCATCAGCCCCCCGACCGCGCATCAGCCCCCGGCCCGCTCCTCAGCCCTTGACACGCCGGGCGACGGCCCGGACGAGGTCGGTCCTGGCGACCTGCAGCGCGAACCCCGCTCCGCCGTTCGGGGCGGGCTTGGCGTACCGCGGCAGGGTCCCTCGACGCCACTTGGCGGGCGGAAGCTTCTTCGGGAGCGCCGGAAGGGGCAACGACCAGCTGCCCAGCCGGAGTTCGCCGCGCCAGACGCCGGCCGGGAGTTCGGTGACGGGTACGCGGACGACGAAAGAGCCACCGCCTTCGGTGCGCGGGACCGCCCGGTGGGAAACCGTTTCGCCCTTTCCGTTCCGCAGCGTCACCGTGAGGGCGCCCTCGGGGTGCGCGGCGAGTGTGCAGCGGCCGGTGAACTCCAGCTCGGTCGGGGCGTCCGGGGCCCACCGGATCACGTCGTCGAGGCTGAGCCGAGAGCGCACCTTGTGCTTGCGCTCGCCGAGGTCGAGCGTGAAGTTGCCGTGCGGGTGGGTGGTGTACAGGGTGACCGCCCGCAGGCCCCCGGCGGTGGTCACGAGGTGTGTGGCGGCCTCGCCGGACACGTCCCCGGCCCGCTTGCTGCCGATGCGGACCTCGCGGGTGATCCCCTGGGCGCCGATGGCGAGGGAGATGTCCCACAGCCCGTCGCCGAGCGGGGTGCCGTCGGCGGCCGTGGCGATGTCGACGGAGACCTCGAACCCGGCCCGCTCGTAGCTGAACCGTCCGCCGTCCTCGCCGGCACCGGCGTCGGGCGTCGCGGTGTGGGTGACCGGCAGCCGGTACTCCACCTTGCTGTCGCGCTCGCGCAGCACCAGCTCGGTGCTGACGTCGAGGGTCTCCACGCGGTGGAGATAGCCGTGCCCGGCCAGATGCAGCACGGTGCCGCGCAGGTCGGCCCGGGTGACGTGATGGCGCACGCCGAGCTGGGCGGTGACGTCGTAGCAGTCGTCCGGGACGGCGCGGTCGGGGTCGCGCAGGAAGGGATAGAGGGCGAGGGCACGGCCGCCGTCGACGAGGACGGGCGTCGACACCTTGCTCTTGGCGAGCGCGCGCTCGAAGGCGACGAGTTCCAGCAGCTCGTCGAGCATCCGGTGACGTACGAGATGCAGGCGCAGCCGGGCCATGGCCGACAGCTGGTCGTTCAGCCCCTCGTGCCAGATCGGGGCTATGGCCTCGGCGAGGCGGGTGAGGGCCTTCTCCTGCACCTCGCGGGGTTCGCGGGCCAGGTGGCCGAGGAGCTGGTGGACCTCGACGGTGAGGTGGCGGTGGGCCAGGTGGTCGCGGCCCGGGCCGGGCGGCACGTTCTCCAGGAGCATGTCGATCACGCGGGGCAGGAAGGCCAGCCGGGGTTCGGTGCCGCCGGTGCGCAGCGTGATGTTGCCCTCGTCCTCCCGCCGCACCCAGTACAGGCAGTCGTAGGAGGCCAGCACGGATATGCCGCGCGCGTGCACATAGGCGGGGCCGACGAACAGCTGGTCCTCGCCTATGGACAGATCGGTCGGGAACCGCAGCCGGAGCCGCTCCAGCAGCTCCCGGCGGAACAGTTTCATCGGGTTGAGCGTCCAGTACACGCGGGACGAGAAGACGTCCGTCCGCGGCTGGTCGCGCTTGAACATCGAGGTGGGTGCGCCGCGCCCGCCGACGCCCACCATCTTGCCCAGCACCACATCGGTGCCGTTCTGCTCCGCCATGGCCACCATGCGCTCCAGGGCCTCGGGGCCCAGGTGGTCATCGGCGTCGAGGAAGAACACGAAGCGTCCGCGGGCGTGGTCGAGACCGAGGTTGCGCGGTGCGGAGGGGCCGCCGGAGTTCTCCTGCCGGAAGACGCGCAGCAGGTCGGGGTACTCCCCGGCCAGCCGGTCCAGTTCCGCGGCGGTGCCGTCCGTCGAGCCGTCGTCGACGACGATGATCTCCAGCTCGCTCCGGCCGATGGTCTGCTCGACGACGGAGGTGAGGCAACGCGTCAGATACGGCATCGCGTTGTAGGCGGCGACTATCACCGACACGGCAGGGGCAGCCATGGTCACGCTCTCCAATTGATACGGGGCACAACCCCGTTTCTCTTGGATGGCTCCGATATCGCACGATTCGTTGCCGTATAACGCCATTTGCGGGGAGATCTGCCAGCAGAGTTGTGAAGATATCACGACCTGTTGGTGCCTTTGAGGTGACCTACGCCCCACGGGGGCGAACTCGCCGGTAATCAACTCCTTGTCCGCACCCCCCTCCTGCGTGAGAATGCGCATGACAAAAGTGCGGGTGGCCGGAGATTTTCCGGTCACCCTCCTCGTATGAGGGGACCCCCACATGAGAAAACCGCTCGGCGCCGCCCTCCTCGCCCTGGCGATAGCCGGGGCCGGCGCCGCACCCGCGGCCGCGGCTCCCGTGGACTCCGCCGCCTCCTTCGGCAAGGGACTGGACACGGGCTCGGTCACGTCGGTCGTCAATGACACCGTCGCGTCCACCGCGGACACCCTCGGCCAGGTCCTGAGCCCCAACGCCAAGGCCAAGGCCGTCAACTTCGCGGGCACCGTCGCGCTCAGCAACTGCTCCGGCTCGGTCGTCCGCTTCCCGGCCTCCGAGGACAACGACCCGGCGCTGGTGATGACCAACGGCCACTGTCTGGAGACCGGCATGCCGGGCCCCGGCGACGTCGTGGTCGACCAGGCCTCCAGCCGCACCTTCAGCCTGCTCAACGCCTCCGGCAGCAAGGTCGCCACGCTGCGCGCCAGCAAGATCGCTTACGGGACGATGACCGACACGGACGTCGCCTTCTACCAGCTCACCACCACGTACGCGCAGATCAAGAGCTCGTACAGCATCAACGCGCTGACGGTGGCCGACACCCACCCGGTCAAGGGCACCGCCATCACCGTCGCCTCCGGCTACTGGAAGCGGTTGTACAGCTGCAACATCGACGGGTTCGCCTACCGCCTCAAGGAAGGCGACTGGACCTTCAAGGACTCGGTCCGCTACACCTCCGCCTGCAACACCATCGGCGGCACCTCCGGCTCCCCCGTCATCGACCAGGCCAGCAACAAGGTCGTCGCCGTCAACAACACCGGCAACGAGTCCGGTGAGCGCTGCACGGTCAACAACCCGTGCGAGGTCGACGAGAGCGGCAACGTCACCGTTCGCCAGGGCATCAACTACGCCCAGGAGACCTACCAGATCCCCGCCTGCTTCGGCGTCGACAACAAGCTCGACCTGAACGCGAGCGGCTGCGTGCTGCCCAAGCCGTAATCGATCAACGGCTATCGGGTTCTACGGATCGCCCGTCCCGCCAGTACGTCCGTGCGCCGGCCGTCCTCGATCACGAAACGGCCGTCGATGAGGACATGCGGGATGCCCGTCGGTAGCGTGCGCGGCTCCTCGAAAGTGGAGCCCGCCGCTACCGACTCCGGGTCGAACAGCACCAGGTCCGCCCGATACCCCTCGCGGACAAGACCCCGGTCCGGCAGCCGCAGCCGCGCCGCCGGGCGCGAGGTCAGATGGGCCACGCACTCCTCCAGGGACAGCACCCCCAACTCCCGTACGTAGTGGCCGAGATAGTGCGGGAAGGTGCCGTACGCCCGCGGATGCGGCTTCGTCCCTTGAAGGATGCCGTCCGAGCCGCCCGTGTGGACGGGGTGCCGCATGATCGTGCGGACGTTCTCCTCATGGCCGACGTGCTGGAGGATCGTCGAGCCCAGCCGGTCGGAGAGAAGCAGGTGGCGGGCGGTGATCCAGGGGGTTTCGCCGCGTGCGGCCGCGGACTGCCGCACCGTACGTCCGACGAATTCATTCAGCCCCGGGTCGCTCACGCCCGAGATCTCGATCGTGTCCCACTCGATGGGTACGCCGTGGCAGCCGTCGGCGCCGATGACCTCCATGTGGTGCCGGATGCGCTCGGCGGTGTCGTCGTCGGAGAGGCGGGCCAGGATCGCCTCCGGGCCGCCCTCGCTCGCCCAGCTCGGCAGCATGGCGACGAGGGTCGTGCAGCCCGGGGTGTAGGGGTAGGTGTCGAGGCTGATGTCGGCGCCTTCGGCGAGCGCCTTGTCGAGGAGGGCCAGCAGCTCGGGTGCCCGGCCCTTGTTCACGCCGAAGTTCATGGTGGCGTGGGCGAGATGGAGGGAGCAGCCCGCCTCCCGGGTCAGGTCCACCATCTCCTCGTACGCCGTGAGGGCCCCGGCCCCGTAGGAGCGGTGATGCGGGCAGTAGTACCCGCCGTAATCCGCGACCACCCGGCACAGCTCGGTCAGCTCGGCGTCCTTGGCGTACATGCCCGGGGTGTAGGTCAGCCCGGACGACAGCCCGACGGCGCCCTGCTCAAGACCTTCGGCGACGAGTCGCCGCATGTGCTCCAGCTCGGCGGGCGTCGCCTCCCGGTCCTCCCAGCCGACGGCGAGGGCGCGGACGGTGCCCTGCGGGATCAGATACGCGGCGTTGACCGCGATGCCCCGGTCCAGCCGGTCCAGGTACTCACCCACCGTCCGCCAGTCGAAGTCGATGTCGTCGCCGGAACCGTTCCAGCCGGTGATCGCGCGGCGGACCTCGGCGAGGGTGCGGTCGTCGACCGGGGCGTACGACAGCCCGTCCTGGCCGATGACTTCGAGCGTGACCCCCTGCGCGGCCTTCGCGCTGTGGTCGGGGTCCCGCAGCAGCGCGAGGTCACTGTGGGCGTGCATGTCGATGAAGCCGGGGGAGAGGACGAGCCCCTCGGCGTCCAACTCCCGCCGCGCCTCGGGCCGTTGGCACCCGGCGGCGGCGGGTTCCTGGACGATCGACACGATCCGACCGCCGTCCACGACGACATCGGCGCGGTAGGACGGACCGCCGCTGCCGTCCACGACGTCCGCGTCCCGTATGACGAGTTCTTCCATGGCCGTCTCTCCTAGAAGAACGTACGGATGTAGTCGACGACCGTCCCGTCCGCCTCCGCGACCGGGATCAGCTGCCACTTGTCGAACGACGTGCACGGATGCGACAGCCCCATCCCGACCCAGTCCCCGACCTCCAGATCCGCCTCGCCGGTCGTCGCCAGCCACGCGTGCTGGTCGGACAGGCCGGTCACCGAGACGCCGGTGGCCGGCCGCTCGACGCCATCGCGCCGCACCACCTGCGCGAACGGCAGATCGAGGTCGTACGCCGCGTCCCGCTTGCCCGCGTTGACGAAGGCCTGCTCGGCGGAGGGGCGGGAGACGACCTGGGCCCACAGCCGGAAGGCGGGTTCCAGGGCGCCCTCCTCGGGGACCCGGTTGAAGGGGGTGAGCTTGCGGTAGTGGCCGTCGTCGTGCGAGACGTAGGCGCCGGAGCGCAGCAACTTCAGTACGGGGGCGGAGAGTTCGGGGATCTCGGCGAACACGTCCGCCACCGCGTCGAACCAGGCGCTGCCGCCCGCGCTGACGACGATCTCGTCCAGGCCGGCGAACCGGCCCGCCTTGTCGAAGTCCACGACCATGGCGATCACCCGGCGCAGCCAGCCCCGCACCCGCTCGGAGTCCGCCTGCGGAACCTCGCCCTCGTAGCCCGCGACGCCGACCAGCCGCAGCGTGGACACGGCGGCCACCGCGTCCGCGACGGCGGCGCACACCGCCTCGGTGCGGGCGCCGGTCCGGGCGTGCTCACCGGCCGCCGGCTCGATCACGACATCCACCGGCCGGGTGGCCCCGGCGTCGCGCAGCGCCGCGTCCATCTGCTCGACGCCGCGCACGGAGTCGACGTAGCAGATGAGGCGGAAGCCGGGGTCGGTGGTCAGCTCGCCCGCGATCCAGCGCAGGGAGGCGGCGTCGACGAGTTCGTTCGCGAGGAAGATCCGCTGGACGCCGTAGGCCCGCGCCACCCGCACCTGGTGCGGTACGGCGAGCGTGATGCCCCAGGCGCCGCGCTCGATCTGCCGCTGGAACAGCTGCGGGGCCATGGAGGTCTTGCCGTGCGGGGCGAAGGCCAGGCCGTGGCGGGTGGCGTACGTCTCCATGAGGGCGAGGTTGTGCTCCAGGCGCTCGGCGGAGAGGGCGAGCACGGGGGTGGCGAAGCCGTCGGTGAAGAGGTTGCGGCGCTGGGCGGTCAGCTTGGCGACGGTGAGGCCGTCGGCGTCCGGGGGGAGGCCCTTGAAGCGGTGGTCGACGCGTTCCTCGGCCAGACGGGCGAGTGCCTCGTTGCTCATGGAACCTCCCTGATCAGCGGTGTTGCACTTCTTGCAACACCCATTGCGTATATCGCTTACCGCTGTCTAACATCTCGGCCAACCGCGGGTCAACGGAGCCGCCGATCCACCCGCCCAAGCCCTGGAGCTACGACCATCGTGACCCTCACCGGACCCTGCAACGCCCCCGACGGCCTGGATGTCGTCGCGCTCGGCGAGTCCATGGTCACGTTCCTGCCCACCCGACCGGGTCGGCTCGCCGACGTTCCGTCTTTTGACCGGGGGATCGGTGGGGCGGAGTCGAACGTGGCGTGCGCACTGGCGGCGGGCGGGCATTCGGCGCGGTGGGTGAGCAGGGTGGGGGCGGACGGGTTCGGCGACCACTTGGTCGAGGCGATCGGGGCGTACGGCGTCGATGTCTCGGCGGTGGGCAGGGATGCGGCGCGGCCGACCGGGGTGTACTTCCGTACGGCCGGGGACCGGGCGACGGATGCGCATGAGGTGGCGTACTACCGGGCGGGGTCGGCGGCTTCGGCGATGTCCGTGGAGAACGTGGACCTTGGGGCGGTTCGGGCGGGGCGGGTGCTGCATCTTTCGGGGATCACGGCGGCGTTGTCCGAGAGCTGCTCCGGGCTGCTGCGGGAACTTGTCACACGGCCGCCGGGTGGTCCGCTGCTCTCGTTCGACGTCAACTACCGGTCGGGGCTGTGGGGGAACGGCGACGGGCCGCGTGTGCTGCTGGAGCTGGCGCGCCGGGCCGATGTCGTGTTCGTGGGGGAGGACGAGGCGGAGGAGGCGTGGGGGATTTCGGGGGGACCGGAGGCGGTGCGGGCTGCGTTGCCGGAGCCGGGGGTGTTGGTGGTCAAGCAGGGGGCGGTGGGGGCTACGGCATTCGTGTCGGGTGCGGGTGGTCGTGGGCTGGTCGCGCCCACGCGGCGGAGCCGCACATGTAACAGCCCCGCGCCCCTTGGGTCGGCAGGCGTCCCGGCGTCGCAAGGCACCCAGCCCCAGCCTGCGGGCAGTCGTGCCGCTGGGGCGGCGCCCGCCCCACAGAGAGGCGGCACCCCGCCAGCGCGGGTGAGCGACCCCACCCCCGCCCCGGCCCAAGCGCCGAGCACCTTCGTCCCCGCCCTGACCGTGGACGTCGTATCAACCATCGGGGCCGGTGACGCCTTCGCCGCCGGGTTCCTCTCGGCCACCCTCCGTGGGCTGCCAATAAGGGACGGCCTCCGCCACGGCCACCTCTGGGCGGCAGCCACCCTCACCACCCCCGGCGACCTCGCCCCACCCCCCTCCCGCGACACCGCCGACCGCCTCGTCGCCCTCGACGACGCCGCGTGGGAGAAACTTCGACTCGGCCCCGGCTGGACGCAAGCCGTGCGAAGGGCCGACGAGGAGGTACGTACGTCATGAGCCAGACCGTCGACCGAGCGCTGAGCATCCTGCCGCTGCTCGCGGAGGGCCCCGCCGACCTGGGCCAGGTCGCCGACCGCCTCGGCGTGCACAAGTCCACGGCCCTGCGCCTCCTGCGCACGCTGCACGAGCACGGCATGGTCTACCGCCAGTCCGACCAGCGCTACCGCCTCGGCGCCCGGCTCATCGCCCTCGCCCAGGAGGCGATGGAGAACCTCGACATCCGCGAGATCGCCCACCCCCACCTCGTACGGCTGAACGAGCAGTGCGGGCACACCGTCCACCTCGCCGTGTACGAGGAGGACGAGGTGCTGTACATCGACAAGGTCGAGAGCCGGTACCCGGTGCGGATGTACTCGCGGATCGGGAAACCGGTGGCCATCACCGTCGCGGCCGTAGCGAAGCTGCTCCTCGCCGACATCCCCGAGCACGAGCGCCGCGTCCTCGCCGAGAAGCTCG
Source organism: Streptomyces lanatus (assembly GCF_014655715.1). GTDB lineage: Bacteria > Actinomycetota > Actinomycetes > Streptomycetales > Streptomycetaceae > Streptomyces > Streptomyces lanatus. The sequence goes on from NZ_BNBM01000003.1 coordinate 73,707, forward strand.
ACTACCCCATGTACACGGCCCGTTCGACGCCGAACCCGGACGCCTTCCTCAAGGAACTGGCCAAGGTGCGCGAACAGGGCTGGGCCACCGACCTCGGTGGCCACGAGGAGTCCATCAACTGTGTCGCCGCGCCGATCCGCGGCGCCGACGGCCGCGTCGTAGCCGCGATGTCGGTCTCCGCACCCAACGTCGTCGTCACCGCCGACGAACTCCTCACCCTCCTCCCCCTGGTGCGCCGTACCGCGGACGGCATCAGCGGCGAGTACTCCGGCAGAACCTCAGCGAAGGGCACCGCATGACGACCGAGAAGATCGCACTCACCCCGAAGACCCACACCACCCCGCCCGCGAAGTTCTCGCACGGTGTGAAGAAGGGGAACATCCTCCAGGTCGCCGGCCAGGTCGGCTTCCTGCCGGCCGAGGAGGGCAAGCCCCCGACGCCCGCCGGGCCCACCCTGCGCGCCCAGACCCTCCAGACCCTCGCCAACGTCAAGGCGATCCTGGAAGAGGGCGGTTCCTCCTGGGACGACGTGATGATGATCCGCGTCTATCTGACGGACGTCGCCCACTTCGCCGAGATGAACGACATCTACAACACCTACTTCGAGGAGCAGGGGCTGACCCAGCCGCCCGCCGCGCGTACGACCGTCTACGTCGGTCTCCCCGCGGGGCTGCTCATCGAGATCGACGCGCTGGCCGTACTGGGCTGACGCCTCCTCAACCCCCCGCACGCCGTGACCGGCATGGTGGCCCGCACCCCCTGGGCGCCATGCCGCGATCCCCCCTGCCCGAAAGCTCCATGTACTTACCCAGAGGACCCCCAATGTCGTCCCATCCGCTCGCCGCAGCCGCCGCCCCCGAGGCACCACCCCACACCGGCGGACTGCTCCTCCTCATCGACGGTACGGCCGGACTGCTCACGGTCGCCGCCATCGGCATAGCCCTGCTGCTCTTCCTCATCATCAAGGCCCGGCTCCAGCCCTTCGTGGCGCTGCTCGCCGTCTCCATAGCCGTCGGCCTGATGGCCGGCCTGTCCGTCACCGAACTCTTCGGCACCGTCCAGCGGTCGGACGCCGTGTCCACCATCGAGTCCGGCATGGGCGGCATCCTCGGCCATGTCGCGATCATCATCGGCCTGGGCACCATGCTCGGCGCGATCCTCGAAGTCAGCGGCGGCGCCGAGGTGTTGGCGTCCAGACTCCTCAACCTCTTCGGTGAGAAGCGGGCGCCTCTCGCGATGGGCCTCACCGGTCTCATCTTCGGTATCCCGGTCTTCTTCGACGTCGGCATCTTCGTCCTCGCGCCGCTCGTGTACGCCGCCGCCAAGCGCTCCGGCAAGTCCGTCCTGCTCTACTGCCTGCCGCTGCTGGCGGGCCTGTCGATGACCCACGCCTTCCTGCCCCCGCACCCGGGCCCGGTGGCGGCCGCCGGTCTGCTGCACGTCGAGCTGGGCTGGGTCATCCTCATGGGCATCATCTGCGGTATCCCGGCGGTGCTGGCCGCGTGGGTGTTCTCGGCGTGGATCGGCAAGCGCATCTTCGTCGCCGTGCCGCAGGACATGGTCGAGGCGGCGGCCGAGGCGAGGCTCGCGGTCATCAACGAGCAGCGGGAGGCCGGGGTCGAGCCCCAGGAGAAGCCGGTCCCGCTCGGCACGGTCCTCGGCATCATCGGTACGCCGCTGATCCTGATCCTGGCGGCGACGTTCTCCTCCATCGCGCTGGACCCCTCCACCACCCGCTCGGTGATCGAGTTCTTCGGCAACCCGTTCGTGGCCCTGACGATCGCCCTGCTGCTGGCGTACTACCTGCTGGGCATCCGCCGCGGCTGGTCCCGCAAGTCCCTGGAGACGGTGTCGACCTCGTCCCTGAAGCCCGTCGGCAACATCCTGCTCGTCGTCGGCGCGGGCGGTGTCTTCGGCGCCATCCTCAAGGCCAGCGGCGTGGCCCAGGCCCTGTCCGACACCTTCAACGACGTCGGCCTCCCCGTCATCGTCCTGTCGTACCTCATCTCGGTGGTCCTCCGCATCGCCCAGGGCTCCGCGACGGTCGCCATCGTCACGACGGCGGGCATCGTCGCCCCCCTCCTCACCGAGGGCGACCACTCCCAGGCCTTCGTCGCCCTCGTCATCATGGCGATCTCGGCCGGCTCGATCTTCGCCTCCCATGTGAACGACGGTGGCTTCTGGATCGTCGCGAAGTACTTCGGGATCAGCGAGCGGGACACGTTGAAGACGTGGACGGTACTGGAGAGTGTCCTGTCGGTGGCCGGGTTCGTGGTCGCCGCGGTATTGAGCCTCTTCGTATAACGATGCGGGGGCTGGTTGTGCGGGACACAGGGTTGTCGACCATACTCGTCGGCTGTGGAGCAGCGCATAGGTTCAGGCAGCCAGCCCCTGGAGGGCGCCGGGTTCGACCCGGCCTTCATCCCCGGACTCACCTCGCCCGCGTCCGCCGCGAAGGACGCGGACAACGCCGAGGAGGGCGTGGCGGAGGAGGAGACGGTCCTCGACGACGCCGACGAGCCGGAGGCGGAAGTCGCTGAGGACGTCGAGGAAGAGGCCGACGGCGAGGGCGAGGAAGACCAAGACGCCCCGGTCGACGGGCCCGTCTTCGAGGCCTCCGACCGTCGCGCCAGAATCCTCGCCGACCACAACGGCGTTCGGCTCTCGCTGGACGACCAGGAGTGCGAGTTCCGCTGGGACGAGATCGGCGCGATCGAGACCGAGGTGCCCCGCTTCGGCAAGCGGCTCACCATCACGGTGCACACTCCTGACCGCCGCTGGTACCCGATCGAGATCGAGGCGACGGCCAGGAGCCGCTTCAAGGAGTGGGACGAGGAACTGGACGCGGTCCTCGACGCCTACTTCGAGCACGACGACGAGGAAGCCCCCGCCGAGTAGCTAGCTGCAGTACTGGTCCTCCTTGCCGATGGACCGGTACATGCAGTCGGCGTTCTCCAGCAGTTGCAGCACCGCGTCCCGGTTCCGGGACGTCTCCCGCTCGATGACCTCGTCGGGCGGGTAGAACCCTCCGCCACCGGACCGCGGGTACATCTCGAAGGTGTACGAGAAGACCTTCTGGTCGCCCCACAGCCAGTCGTCGATCGAGCCGTCCGTGATGTACAGGTCGCTGGCCTGCTCCGCCGTATAGCCGTTGCTCGCGGCCATCTTCTGTCCGACCGCGGCGAAGGCGTTGCGGTCGTCGGCGGTCATCCCCGTCGTGGTGTCCGAGTAGGTGTACCCGAACGGCCACAGCACCAGCTCGCTGTAGGTGTGGAAGTCGATCCCGGCCTTGATCTGCTGCTTGCCGCCGACGACACGGCTGCGCGCGAAGTCGGCGACGACCTTCACCTCGGGCGCCGACTCGGCGGAGGCGCCCCGGTACGTATCCGAGGACGTCGACCCCGACGAACCGCCGCAGCAGCCCCACCGATAGGCCCAGTTGCGGTTGAGGTCGGTCCCGACGGCCGACGAACCGGAGTTGGGCTGCCGGTTCTTGCGCCATGACCGGTAGGAGCCGGTGGCGATGTCGTACTCGCCGCCGTCCGGGTTGAGGTCCGGCACGATCCAGATCTCCCGGTTGTCGACCATGCCGGTGACCCGGGAGTCGCTGCCGTAGTCGGACGTCAGCTCGCGCAGCAGATACAGCGCCATCTCGACGGTGAGGTGCTCGCGGGCGTGCTGGTGGTGGGTGAAGAGGACCTCGGGCTCGGACTCGTCCGTCCCGACGTTGTCGCTGATCTTGATCGCGACGATGTTCCGGCCCTGGTAGGACTTGCCGATCACGCGCTGGCTCGCGATCGAGGAGTTGGCCGAGACGATCGAGTTGATCTCGCTCGTCATCTCCGCGTAGTTGTGATAGCGCGAGTCACCGGACGGGAAGTCGCGGAGGCGTACGTCGTCCTCGGCGGCGGAGCGGTCGGGGACCGCGCCGAGCGGGGTGACGTCGTAGCCGAGCGCCCTCAGCTTCTTGATCTGGTCCGCGCGGCCGGAGACGACGACACCGTGGTCGTCGGCCGCGTCCACGGTGACACCGGCCCGCTGAAGTGCCGTGCGGTCCTTGGCCGTCGAGTGCAGCCGGACCTCGTACTGCCTGATGGCGTCGGCCGACGAGGCCGTGCCGTCGGGCCGGTCGCCGCTGTCGGCGTTCGCGGACAGCGGTGCCGCGAGGGTGAGCGCGAGCAGCGCGGCGAGCGCGGCGGTCCGTCTGCCGCTGCGGGCGCCGGAGCCGCGTATGCGGAGTCGCATGAATTCTCCTTGTGGGAGTGGGGGGTGGGGTTCAGTGCGACGTACGTGCGTGGTGCGGTGGCGCTCATGGTGCGGTCATGGCATGAACGGGTCAAGGGTGGGTGGCCGTCCGATGGCGTGAACCATCCGAAAATCAGCCGCGCAGTGTACGCATGGCGCGTCCAGGGCGAGCGGTCCCCGGGGAAGTCCACCCGGGGGTGTGATCCGGACGTGCGGGGCGGCGCGGGACCGGAGCAGGGTGGTGATCCGCGCAAGGGGGGAGCGGTGGGAGCGGCGGAGTGGCGGGGACCGTCGCACCCGCCGCCTCCCCGACTCCCGGCCGCCGACACCCGGTCCCCTCGCCACCACCCCGGAGGACGGCTGATCATGGGCGGATCAGCGCCACGAAGGGAACAGCAGCTCCCGGTCGAGACGACCAGCTTCGTCGACCGGCGCGGTGAACTCGCCGCCGGACGCGAGCTGCTGGCCAGGACCAGGCTCGTCACCCTGACCGGGCCCGGCGGCGTCGGCAAGACCCGCCTCGCCGCCCGTATCGCGGCGGGCGTACGGCGCACCTTCCCCGACGGCGTCCGCTTCGTGCCCCTCTCCGGCCTCGACGACCCGGCCCTCGTCCCGCACGCCGCCGCCGATGCGCTCGACCTGCACGACCGCACCGCACGGCCGCCGCTCCACGCGCTGGTCGACCAGCTGAGGGACCGCCGGCTGCTCCTGCTGGTCGACAACTGCGAACATCTGCTGCCGGCCTGCGCCGAACTCGCCGCGGCCCTGCTGCACGGCACGACGGGCGTACGGATCCTCGCCACCAGCCGCCACCGCCTGGGCCTGACCGAGGAACACCTCCTGGACGTACGGCCCCTACCGGTCCCCGACCCCGACGGCGACCTGTCCTCGCCCGAGGGCTGTCCGGCCCTCGCGCTCTTCGCCGACCGGGCCGCCGCGGTGGTCCCCGGCTTCCGCCTCACCGCCGCCAACCGCACGGCCGTCGCCCGGCTGTGCCGCCGCCTCGACGGCCTCCCCCTCGCCATCGAACTCGCCGCCGTGCGGATGCGCGTCCTCGACGTCGACCAGCTCCTCGACCGCCTCGACGACCGCTACCGCCTCCTCACCGGCGGCAGCCCGGCGGCCCTGCCCCGCCACCAGACCCTGCGGGCGGCCGTCGACTGGAGCCATGAACTGTGCACCGGGCGCGAGCAGTTGGTGTGGGCGCGGCTGTCGGTGCTGGCGGGCAGCTTCGACCTGGAGACGGCGGAGGCGGTGTGCACGTGGGCACCTTGTGCAGAGCCCGACACGATCGACGTCCCCCACACTCTCGACACCCTTGATGTCCTCGACGCCATCGCCGGCCTCGTCGACAAGTCCGTGCTCTCCCGCGAGTCCGGCCCCGACGGCACCCGCTACCGCCTCCTCGACACCCTCCGCCACTACGGCCTGGAGCGGCTGCGCCGGATGCCCGGTGAGGAGGCAGCCGCCCGGTGCCGGCAGCGGGACTGGATGCTGCGGCGGGCCGCCGGCTGTGAGCGGGCCTGGTTCGGGCCGGGGCAGCGGGAGATCGCCGCCCGGCTGCGGGCCGACCTGGACAACATCCGCACCGCCCTCGACTTCAGCCTCACCACACCCGGCGAACGCCTAGGCGGACTGCGCCTGGCCGGCACCCTGTGGTTCTACTGGCACGCCTGCGGCGCCCCGCGCGAGGGCCGGCACTGGCTCGACCGCGCCCTGGCCGCCAACCCGGAACCCACCCGGGAACGTGCCCGCGCCCTGTGGATCGCGGGACTCCTCGCCGCCGCCACCCACGCCCTCACCGCAGGGCTCGCCCTCGCCCGCGACGCCCACCTCCTCGCCCAGGACCTCGGCGACGAGGCGGAGGCCGCGCACGCCGACTACGTCATCGGCGTCATCACCCTGTTCATGGACGACCTGCCGACCGCGCTGCAGCACTTCGAGGCCAGCGTCGCCCGCGGCCCCGTCCCCGGCCAGCACCTCAGCCTGCACGGCCTCGACCAGGTCGAACTCGCCTGCGCCCTCGGCTTCCTGGGCGAGGCGGACCGCGCCGTCGAGGTCTGCGAGCGGGCCCGGCGGATGTGCGAACGGCACGGTGAGGAATGGGTCCACTCCTACGTCCTGCGGATGCTCGCCCTCGCCCACAGCGTGCGGGGCGACTGGACGCGGGCCGAACACCACGCCCGGCAGGCCCTGCGCCTCAAACTCGCCGTGCGCGACGTCATCGGCATCGCCCTCACCCTCGACCTCCTGGCCCGCACCGCCTCCGAGACCGGCGCCCACGAACGCGCGGCCGTCCTGCTCGGCGCCGCCGACCGCACCTGGACCGCCATCGACCGCGACCGCTGGGGCTCGGCCGCCCTCAAGGCCACCCGCAGGGCCGGCGAGAGCAGGGCACGCGAGGCACTGGGCGCACCCGCGTACCGGCGGGCGTACGAGAGCGGCGCCGCGCTCGATCTCGACGGGGGCGTCGAGTACGCCGTCGACGACGACAGCGGCCGGGCCCGGCGCCCCACGGCCGCCCGCAAGGCGGACGCACCCGGCGTCCGCCTCACCCGCCGCGAGAGCGAGGTCGTCGAACTCGTCGCCCAGGGACTCGCCAACCAGCAGATCGCCGACCGCCTGGTCATCGCCCGCCGCACCGCCGAGGGCCATGTCGAACGCATCCTCGGCAAGCTCGGCTTCAGCAACCGCAGCCAGATCGCGGCCTGGGTGGCGGCCCAGCGCTGAGCCGCACGGCCCGCACCACAGAGAACACGCACCCGAGGGGAGCACCATCCTTGAGCACCCGACCCGCCCCGCCCCACAGCCACTTCGACCATCGCATGGCCGTCTTCCGCACCGACGGGGAGTTCCTCGCCACCGCCCTGCCCTTCCTCACCGAAGCCCTCGCCGCCCCCGACGAGCCCACGCCCGTCGTCATCGCCGCCCCCGGCAACCTCGACCTGCTGCGCGACGCCCTCGGCACCGACGCCAAGGACGTCGGCCTCGTCCCGCACACCGAGTGGTACACCGGCTCCGCCGCCAACGCGATCGCCCGGAGCGCCGGTTACCTCATCGACAACGCCGGCCCCGGCGGCCGTATCCATCTGCTCATGGAACCCGTCTGGGGCGGGCGCGCGGGACGCTCGCCGCGGGAGACCGCCGAGTGGATCCGCTACGAGGCGCTCGCCAACCTCCTGTTCGCCCCGTTCGCCACCACCGCCCTGTGCGCCTACGACTCCCGTGTCGCCGGTCATGCCATCGTCGCCGCCGCCCGCCGGGCCCACCCCGACACCGATGTGTACGAGGACCCGGTCAGGATCGCCGCCGAGCTCGACGCCGTACCGCTGCCGCCGGCGCCCGCCGACGCCGAGCGGCTGCCCGGCCCGGTGCCCGCCGCCGACGCCGTGCGCACCTGGGCCACCGTGCAGGGGCTGTCCGCCGCGGACGCGGAGCTGTTCGCCACGGCCGTCACCGAGGCGGCCGCCGCCCTCGGTCCGCTCGACGGACTCCAGCTGTGGGGCGAGGCCCCGGCGTGCGTCTGCGAACTGCTCGCCGCGCGCCGGGTCGCCGACCCGCTGGCGGGCTTCGTACCGCCACCGGGCGTGGCACCGGAACCGGGGCAGGGGCTGTGGTTCGCGCGGCAGGTGTGCGCGTACGTCGATGTGCGGGACGAGCGGGAGGGGGCGAGCGTACGGCTCCAGTACGGGTGACCCCCGGGGAGAACAGGTATGGAAACGGGTATTCCTCCCCGTGCGGCCGTTCCCCCGCACCCGTCACCCTGGGTCCATGCTGCACCTGTACGGGGCACGCTTCCCTGATTCCGGTCCTCAGTTCGGCTCGTATCCCCAACCGCCCATAGGGGCCGGGCATGTGAGCGTCGAGTACGACCCCCGTCCCTCCGCGGTCAAGGAGGCCCGCGCGGAGGTCCGCCGCCAGCTGGAGGGATGGGGGCTCGCGGACCGGGACGACCTGGCGGACGTGGCCGAGCTGCTGGTGAGCGAGCTGGCCACCAACGCGGTGCGGCACGCGGAGAGCCGGTTCCGGCTGACGCTGTCCGCCGCGCACGGGGTGCTGCGGTGCGAGGTCTCCGACACCGGGCGCCGGTTGCCCGCGGTGCTGGAGGCCGGGGACGCGGAGAGCGGGCGGGGGATGTTCCTGGTGGACACGCTCGCCCGGCGGTGGGGATGCCAGCGGGACACGCGGGGGAAGACCGTGTGGTTCGAGCTGGGAACGTGTGGGTGTGTACCGCCCTCTTGTAGGTTCCCGCTCTTTACGCTTTCTTGATCTGCATGGCGGACACCACAGGCAACCCCACGTCCACTGAGGCATCCACCGGCGGCAACCCCCCACTCGGTAAGTCCCGTTGGCGCTACATCGGGCCCGGCATCGTCGTCGCCGCGACCGGTGTCGGCGCCGGCGACCTCGTCGCCACCCTCATCGCGGGCAGCAACTTCGGCTACACCCTGCTCTGGGCCGCGGTCATCGGCTGCCTGGTGAAGATCTCCCTCGCCGAGGCGGCCGGCCGGTGGCATCTGTCCACCGGCCGCACCCTGTTCGACGGCTGGGCCAGCCTCGGCCGCTGGACCACCTGGTTCTTCGTCGTGTACGTGGTGATCTGGGGCTTCGTCTACGGCGCCGCCGCCATGTCGTCCAGCGCGCTGCCGCTGCAGGCCCTGTTCCCGGACGTGATGGACCTGGAGTGGTGGGCCATCGCCTGCGGACTGGTCGGCCTGGTCTTCGTCTGGTTCAACAAGTACGCCGTCTTCGAGAAGGTCATGACGGTCCTCGTCGGCGTCATGTTCGTGGTGACGGTGTACCTCGCGATCCGCGTCACACCGAACCTGGGCGACGCCTTCGCGGGCCTCCTCCCCGTCCTGCCCGACGAGAAGGACTCCATCCTCAACACCCTGGGCCTGATCGGCGGCGTCGGCGGCACGATCACGCTGGCCGCGTACGGCTACTGGGTCAACGCCAAGGGCTGGACCAACACCGGCTGGATGAAGGTCATGCGGCTCGACAACCGCGTCGCCTACGCCACCACCGGCATCTTCGTCATCGCGATGCTCTTCGTCGGCGCGGAATTGCTGCACTCCGCGAACGTCGCCATCGCCAGCGGCGACAAGGGGCTGCTGCAACTCACCGACATCCTGGAGGCGGAGTACGGCACGGCGACCGCCAAGTTCTTCCTGATCGGCTTCTTCGCCACGTCCTTCACCTCCCTCATCGGCGTCTGGCACGGCGTGAGCCTGATGTTCACGGACTTCGTGTTCCGCTTCCGGGGCCAGGGCGAGCAGAAGGGCGAGGAGGTCGCCTCCGGGGCACGCGAACGCTCCTGGCCGTTCCGCGCGTACCTGCTGTGGCTGACCTTCCCGCCCATCGTCCTGCTCTTCCAGGGCGAACCCTTCCGCCTGATCATCATCTACGGCGTGCTGGGCGCGGCCTTCCTGCCGTTCCTCGCCGGCACCCTGATGTGGCTCCTCAACTCCTCGCGCACACCGAGCCAATGGCGCAACGGACCGGTGAGCAACGCGATGCTGGCGATCGCCGGGCTGCTGTTCCTGGTGCTGTGCGTGAAGCAGGTCTGGGACCAGCCGTGGTCGGAGTTCTTCTAGGGCCTGTCCGGCCCTAGCGGTACTGCTCCCACTCCGGGCTGAGCGCGATTTTCCGGAGCTGCTCCTCGGTGAGGGCGGGCGTCTCGCGGCTCGGGGCGTCGTGCTGGGTCGCGGCGTTGAAGGCGCTGACGACGACCCGGAAACCGTCGGTGCGCAGGGTGTCGACGGTCCACATCACGGCGCCGGCCACGCCCTTGTCGCCACCGCTCGCACGGAAGCCGACCTTCGTCCCGTCCGGCAGGGTCTCGGCCCCGTCCCCGAACAGCTCGCCCGCCGCATCGCCCATGCCGCGCTGGACGTCGATCTGGAGGTAGCTCCTGCCCTTGCCGTCGTCGAGGACGACGTAGGTGTAGTCGCGTCCCTTCTCGACGACCTTGATGTTCTTGGGGAGGAGGGCCTGGAGGGTGCCGAGGACGGCCTCGGTGGTCGGCGGCTCGGCGGTCTCGTGGCCCGGGGTGGCGGAGGCGGTCGGCTTTTTCGGGTCCTCGGGAATGGAGTCGACGTATCCGCGCCACACCTTCGCCGTCACCAGGTCCTTCAACTGCCCGGTGGACAGCGGAGGTTCGCTCCTGCTGACCGGCGCGTCCTTCTCGGCGGCGGCGTTCCACTCGCTGACGGAGATGTGCTGCCCGGTCGGGGTGATCAGGTCGGCCGACCACAGCTTGGTGTCGACGCGCCGGTCGGGATACTCGTAGCCCCGGAACAGCTTGAGCAGGGAGCCGTCCGGCAGCCGGGTGGAGTCGCAGTCGTCGTGCGGGACCAGCGCCTTGTCCGGGCAGGCGGTCGTCTCGCGGGCCTGGTCGCTGCCGGGCTCGATCCGATTCAGGCTGACGGCCACGGCGCCGGGGCCCTTTCCGTCGTCGTACACGAGACGGACGTACGGCAGCATCAGGGGGCCCTCGTCGGCGCCGCGAGCTTCCTGCGCGCTGAACTTTCCCTTGGGGAGCAGGCCTTCGAGTGCCTCGATGAGTCGGCCGCCCGTCACGGCCGGCGTCTTGGAAGGCTGCTCGGCCACGCTGGAGCTCGACGGCAGTGGCTCGGCCGCACCACCCCACGGCACGAGCAGCGCCCCGCCCACGCCGACCAGCGCGATCCCGGCCGCGCCCCCGGCCACTGCCGCCCGGCGCCTGAGCCGCAGCCGGTGACCGCGTGCCCGGCCTGCGGCGGCGAGTGCGGTGCGGTCGGTGTCGAAGCCGCCGCCGAGGTCGTGCAGGGCATGGCTGAGCTGCCCCTCGAAGCGTTCCTCGTCGTGTTCCTCGTTGAGTTCGACGGGCATGGCAAACCACCGTTTCTCGAATGGGGGTCGTCAGGAAGTCGCGTACTCGCTCAAGTCCTCGCCCAGCAGCTCCCGCAGCCGCCCGAGCGCCCGGGTGCACCGCGTCCGCACCGCCGCCGAACTGGCGTTGAGGGCATCCGCGGTCTCCTCGACGGACCGGTCCTCCCAGTACCGCAGGACGACCACCGCCCGGTCCTTGGCGGGCAGCCGGGCCAGCGCCTGGAGCAGCGTCAGCCGCAGCGGCAGATCCCCCGGCCCGCCGCTCTCGGCCGCACGGTCGGGCAGCACGTCCGTGGCCCGCTCGGTGCTGCTGCGCCGCCGCTGATGGGCGAGGAAGGCCCGGGTCAGCACGGTCTGCGCGTACCCGGCGGGGTTGTCCACCCGGGACACCCGGCCCCAGCGGACGTACAGCCGGCCCAGCGTCTCCTGCACCAGGTCCTCGGCGAGATAGGTGTCCCCGGCGGTCAGCAGACAGGCCGACCGGTACAGATGCCCGGCCCTGGCCACGGCGAACTCCGCGTAGTCGTCCGCGCGGGCCTGTCTCATACGTCCCCCTTGCTGCGGTGCCCTTCACTTCACTGATGCGGTGGGGCAGGGAGAATGTTTCACCTCAGCACTGAAAAACTTCGAGACGTCGCAGCGAGCACGAGAATCCAGGAAGCCACCGATGACCGAGCAGCCGGGCTTCGGCCCGCCCCCGCCCCCGCCGCAGTACGCGCCCGCGCCGCCCGCCTACGCACCGGTCCCGCCCTACCCCGCCCCGGCACCGGCCGGCCCCGAGTTCCTGGCCGTCGACAAGCACAACGCGGTCGTCGTCGACGTGTCCGGTGTCGCCTTCGAGCTGTCCGGCCACACGCTGGAGTTCCGCTGGCCGGAGATCCACGGTGTCCACTACCGGGCGAGCCCCGACGGCAAGGCCCTGATGGTGGCCGTGGTCCATCCGGACGGCCGGTTCCACGAGTGCGTGGTGGAGGCCAAGCCCCGGGCCAGGCTGCAGGAGTGGTTCGCGCAGCTGGCCTGGGTGCTCGGCCACTATCGTCCGGCGGGGTGAGCTACGGCAGCGCGTGCACGTGCGGGCCCACCGCGTTCGACCAGGCGTTGCCCGCCGTCGCGTCCCAGTTCGTCGACCAGGTCATCGCGCCCCGCAGGTCGGGGTACGTCCGCGAGGGCTTGAAGGAACCGCACCCCGTGCCCTTGGCCAGACAGTCCAGGGCGTTGTTCACGACGGACGGAGCGACGTACCCGCTGCCCGCGCCCCGCGTCGAGGCCGGCAGCCCGAGGCCGACCTGGGACGGGGCCAGGCCGCCCTCCAGCTGGATACAGGCCAGGGCGGTCAGGAAGTCCACCGAGCCCTGGCTGTAGACCTTGCCGTCACAGCCCAGCATCGAACCGCTGTTGTAGTACTGCATGTTGACGACCGTGAGGATGTCCTTGATGTTCAGGGCCGTCTGGAAGTAGGAGTTCGACGTCGACTGCATGTCGATGGTCTGCGGTGCCATGGTGATGACCAGGGACGAGCCCGCCTTCGACGACAGTGAGCGCAACGCCTGTGTCATGTAGGTGGCGTTGAGGCCGTTCTCCAGGTCGATGTCGACGCCGTCGAAGCCGTACTCCTGCATGACGGAGTACACCGAGTTCGCGAAGTTCGTCGCGGACGTCGAGTCGTTCACGCTCACCGTGCCGCGCTCGCCGCCCACCGAGACGATGACCTTCTTCCCGGCGGCCTGCTTCGCCCTGATGTCCGCCTTGAACTGATCGACGGTGTAGCCGCCGAGTCCGGCCGAGTCCAGGTTGAAGGTCACCGCGCCCGGCGTCGTGGTCGCGTCCGCGAAGGCGACGGCGATGATGTCGTACTGCGACTGCACGTCGGAGAGCTTCTGGACGGTGGCGCCGTTGTTGAAGTTCTGCCAGTAGCCGGTCACCGCGTGCTTGGGCAGCGCCGGGCCCACCGGACCGGCCGTGGTCGTGCCCGTCACCGTCGTCGACTTCGGCGACTCACCGGCCGCGTTGGTCGCCGTGACCTGGAAGGAGTACGAGGTCGAGGCCGCGAGCCCGGTCACGGTGGCGGAGGTGCCGGACACCGCGGTCACCTTCGTACCGCCGCGGTAGACGTTGTAGCCGGTCGCGCCCGAGACGGTGTTCCAGGCCAGGGAGACGGACGAGGAGGTCGTACCCGAGACGCTGAGCCCGCTCGGGGAACCGGGGATCGTGGGGGAGGGGTCGGTGCCACCGCCGCCGTCGGGGCCGTACACGGAGAGGTCGTCCGCGTAGTAGGCCGCCTGTCCGTACCAGCCGTGGGTGTACACAGTCACCGAGGTGGTGGAGCCGCCGGTGGTGAACGTGGTGGACAGCTGCTTCCAGTTCGGCGAGTCCGGGGTCCAGGTCGACACGTCCGTCGTGCCCGTGCCCGTGACGCCGAGGTAGGTGTAGCCGCCCTGGACCCAGGCGCTCAGTGTGTACGTCGAGTTGGGCTTGACGGCGACGGCCTGGGTGCAGCGGGCGTTGTCCTGACCGGCCGGGGTGGCCTTCAGGGCGGTCGTGCCGCCGTGCACGGGGGAGGAGACGGTGCTGCCGCTGTTCGCGGAGCACGTCCAGCTGCTGAGGCCGGCCTCGAAGCCGGCGTTCTTGGCGTTGTTGACGTCCGCGGCGGACGCTTGGCCCGCGCCGAGGAAGGTCACGGAGAGGGCAGTGGTGACGGCCGCCGCCCAGAGGCGGGCCGGCCGGCTGCGGGGCCCCTGTCGTCTGTTCTTGAACCTGTCTGTGAACATGTCAACAAGTTGGTCCAGACCAATCCCGGTGTCAAGGTGTTCCGGTCGTGGAGAATTGGTGTGCGCAACATGCCCTGTTTTGACGTGACTTGTGCGACTGGAGTTGCTTCTCCGCTGGAGAGAAGCTGTTCTCCGGCCGCATAGCCGTGGATACAGTGCTCAAATAGTCACGCAATGAAGTCATCGGGGAGCTGCGCGTGCCAACTGCCATTGCCGTGACCAGTGCCGACATGGCGCTGCCGGCGCAGGACGAGCGAACCGTGCCCGCCGTCGTGCTCCAGGACCTCGAACGCGAGCCGCTGGAGCGGTCGCTGGCGGGCATGCAGACCCTCGTCGAGCAGCACGGCCATGTGATCGTCGTCTGCTCGACCGCCGCCTCCCGCGCCGTGCGCCAGCGGCTGCACACCGTTCGGTCCTTGCTTGAGAGCGACCGCATCGCCGTGTTCCGGCCCGAACTGCCCCCGCTCGGCCTCGCCGTCCTCGTCCGCCAGCTGCGCCAGCTCGCCTCCTGCGACCTCAGCCCCGGCGTCCTCGCCTCGGCCGGCCGTCTGCTCACCCACTACATACACACCGGGGCGCTCCTCGGCTCCGTCGCCCGCCTCGACCGCGTCCCCGTCGACCTCAAGTCGCACGCCAAGTCCTGGATGCCCGGCAGCCAGTTCGGCGTCCTCGCCCACCCCGCCCCGCAGCTCGTGCGCATCGGCCCCGGAGTCACCCTCCCCGGCCCCGAGTTCGGCACCTCGATGCTGGTCGCACAGGGACAACTCCAGTCCGACTGGGTCACCGCGACCCTGGCCAAGTCCTGGAACGCACAGGGGCTGCGCGAGGTCCCTCTGCCCGCCGAGTCGGCCATCTGGTGGGGGACGCCCAAGCTGATCGAGTTCTGCGCCTATCTGCCCGACCTGTCGGTGCTTTACCAGCTCGTCACCTCCGTACGGCAGAACTCCTGTCACTGGTGCGGCATCGACGTCATCGGCGACCGCTGCGTCTTCTGCTCCGCCGTCCCACCCGTCCACGAACAACCGGCCCGCGCGGGCTGACCGGACCCGAGCCCCATCCGACCGCCCCCGACCGATTCCCCCAAATTCCCATGAGGTTTCACGGTTCTTGGCTTCCTCCCCTCCTGAAGGAGGGGATTCCTACGGCTCGCGCCGTAGGGGTTCCTGCTTCATCGCCGACCGCCCCGTCCGGGAGGACTCCCGTTGAGGTCTTACACCGGCTCCACAGGCCGACACCGCCAGCCCGGCGGCGCGAAGGTTCCTGGCTGCGTTCACGTCCCGATCATGGGTCGTAGCACAGCTGTCGCACGTCCAGGTGCGGACGTTGAGCGGCATCCTGCCCTGCAGAGCGCCGCAGGTCGAGCACTGCTTGGAGGACGGGAACCAGCGGTCGATGGCGACCACATCGCGGCCGTACCAGGCTGCTTTGTACTCCAGCATGCTGCGGAACTCGCCCCACGCCGCAGCGGAGATGGCGCGGGCGAGACGACCGTTCTTCAGCAGGTTGCGAACGGTCAGATCCTCGATCACGATCGTTTGGTTTTCACGAACGAGCCGAGTGGTGAGCTTGTGCAGATGGTCCCGTCTGCGGTCTTTGATGCGGGCGTGAATGCGGGCGACCTTCCGCCGCGCCTTGGCCCGGTTGGCGCCATTCCCCTTGGCCTTGCGGGACAGCTTCCGCTGGGCTTTGGCCAGCCGGGCCCGGTCCTTGCGCTCGTGCCTCGGGTTGGCGATCTTCTCCCCGGTGGAAAGCGTCACCAGGTGGCTCAGGCCCGCGTCCACGCCCACCGTGGTGTCCGTGGCGACCAGCGGTCGCACCGCAGGATCATCGACCAGGATGGAGACGAACCAGCGACCGGCCGCGTCCTGGGACACGGTCACCGTGGAGGGTTCCGCGCCCTCGGGCAGCGGCCTGGACCAGCGGATGTCAAGGGGCTCGGACATCTTCGCCAGCGTCAGAGCGCCATCGCGCCAGCGGAACGCGCTGCTGGTGTACTCGGCGGACTTGCGGGAGTTCTTCCGCGACTTGAAGCGCGGGTACTTCGCCCGCTTGTCCCAGAACGCGGCGAACGCGCCCTGCAGGTGCCGCAGCGCCTGCTGGAGCGGCACCGAGGAGACATCGCCCAGGTAGGCGAGTTCCTCGGTCTTCTTCCACGCCGTCAGCATCGCGGAGGTGGCGTTGTAGTTGACCCGCTCCTGCCGCAGTGTCCACGCCTCGGTCCGGGCCGCGAGCGCCAGGTTGTAGACCCTCCGCACGCATCCGAACGTGCGCGACAGCTCCGCTGCCTGCGCATCGGTCGGATAGAAGCGGTATCGATAGGCCCGCTTCATGCGACTGGCCATGGCTCACAAACTCTCATGTCAACTTGTAATGGTAAGCGGGTGGTTGGACGGTGGACGGTGAATCGCCCGGTGGCGATTCGCCTTTCTCTCCACTGCCCCGCAGGGATCCGTTTCCTCCCCCGCCTGACCGCGGGGGTTTCCAAGAAGGAATCCTGATGAACTCCCGTCAGCGCCGCGGCGTGATACTCCTGCTCCTGTCGGTCCTCTGCGCCCTCGGCGCCTTCGCCGGCGTCCTGTCCGTCATCAACGACGTGAAGTCCAAGGTCGGGCCGGAGGTCTCCGCCTATCAGCTCAAGCGGGACGTCGCCCCCTACACCCCGCTCAGCGCCGCCCAGTTCGAGAAGATCGAGATGCCCGAGCGATGGTTGTCGAAGAACGCCGTCACCAGCCTGCGCGAGATCCAGGGCAAGATCGCCGTCACCACCCTGAAGTCCGGCTCCCTGCTGCAGAGCGACATGATCGTCGACCAGCCCGCCCTGCAGACCGGCGAGCAGGAGCTGGCCATCATGATCGACGCGGCGACCGGTGTGGCCGGCAAGATCACCCCGGGGTCCACGGTGAACGTCTACGCCACCTTCGAGGGGCAGAGCGACAACGACGCCGACCAGTCCCGGCTGATCGTGGAGAACGCCCGGGTCATCGACGTGGGCGAGCTGACCTCGCTCAAGCCCGACGAGGACGACCGGCGCCGGGAGCCCACCGATGCCGTACCGATCACCTTCGCGCTGGAGCCGATCGACGCCCAGCGCCTGACGTACGCCGAGTCGTTCGCCGACGAGGTCAGGCTCGCGCTGGTGGCACCCGGCGGCGACTCCGACATCCCCGCGACGAACCGCACGTACGAACTCGCCAAGGACAAGTGAGAGGCCCCCATGCCCACGAGGATCCTCCCGGCCGTCGGCGACGCGGACGCGGTCCGGTCCCTCACGACGCTGCTCAGCCAGCTCCCCGACGCCGAGCCGGTCGCCCCGGTCACCGACTCCACCCAGCTCGTCGACACCCTCGCGCGCCTGGCCGCCGAGTCCATCGACGAACTCCCCGAGGTCGTCGTCGTCCATGAACGTATCGGCCCCGTCCCGGCCCTGGAGCTCATCCGCGAGGTCGCGCTCCGCTTCCCGGCGGTGGGCGTCATACTCGTCACCTCCGACGCAGGGCCCGGCCTCTTCCAGGCCGCCATGGACTACGGCGCCCGCGGCCTGGTCGCTCTGCCTTTGAGCTACGAGGAGCTGGCCAGCCGGGTCAACGCCGTCGCCCAGTGGTCGATGGGCGTACGGCGTCATCTGGGCGCCGGCGGCGATGTGTTCAGCGGCGTCGGCGGCACCGTGGTGACGGTGAGCGGTGCGAAGGGCGGCGTGGGGGCGACGCTGACGGCCATCCAGCTGGCGCTCGCCGCGCAGGCCTCGGGCCGTAGCGCCGCGCTGTTGGACATGGATCTCCAGACGGGTGATATCGCGTCCTACCTGGACATCCAGTTCCGGCGCTCGGTGGTCGACCTCGCGGCCATCAACGACATCACGCCTCGGGTGCTGGCGGACGCCGTGTTCCGGCATGACACCGGGGTCGCCCTGCTCCTCGCCCCCGGTGACGGTGAGCGCGGCGAGGAGGTCACCGACCGGGCCGCCCGGCACATCGTCAGCGCCCTGCGGTCCCGCTACGAGGTCGTCGTCATCGACTGCGGCTCCCAGCTGTCGGGCGCCAGCGCTGCAGCCGTGGAGATGGCCGACACCGCGCTCCTCGTCACCACCCCGGACGTGGTCGCCGTACGCGCCGCCAAGCGCACGGTGCGGATGTGGGACCGGCTCCAGATCCGCAAGGCGGAGGAGACGATGATCGTCGTCAACCGCCACACCCGCGGTGCGGAGATCCAGCCCGCCCTGATCCAGCGCATCACCGGCACCGGCATCGCCGCCACCGCGATCCCCGCGAACTTCAAGGAGCTCCAGGGCCCCGTCGACTCCGGCCGGGTGCACGAACTGGACCCCAAGAGCACGATCAAGCAGGCGCTCTGGGGACTCGCGGGCGAGCTGGGGCTGGTCAAGGGCACCGAGGGCACGGTCCAGCCGCACCGCAACGGCCGGGCGCGCGGCGCGGACCGGGCGGCGCTGACCTTCCGGAGGCGGAAGGAGATAGGGCGGTGAGGCGGCGGCCCAGGGGCGACCGGGGGCAGGTGACGGTCGAGTTCCTCGGGATGCTGCCGACGATCATCATCACCCTGGTGCTGCTGTGGCAGTTCGTGCTGGTGGGGTACACGTTCACGCTCGCGGGGAATGCTGCCGACGAGGCGGCACGGGCCGGGGCGGCATCCGAGGGGCAGGCCGCCTGCCAGGAGGCCGGGCTGGCGCATCTGCCCGGCGCCTGGAAGGGCGGCGCGCGCGTGGACTGCGTGGGGGACGGCGACTACGTCACGGCCGATGTGCACCTGGAGGTGCCGGTCCTCTTCCCCGGCGCGATCGGCTTCCCGTTCACCGTCGACGGCCATGCGGGGGCCGTACAGGAGGAGAAGGGGGACTGAGATGTCGTACGACTCGAAAGTCCGGGTCCGTGACCGCGACCGCGGTCAGGTCGCCATCGAGTATCTCGGGTTCATCCCGATCCTGATCCTCGTCGCCCTGGCCGGAGTTCAGGTCGGGCTGATCGCCTACACCGCCCAGCAGGCGGGGACGGCGGCCAGGGCCGGGGCGCGGGCCGCCTCCCTCGACCCCGGTACCGCGCAGGACGGATGCGTGAACGCGGTCAGCGACTGGCTGACCGTGACCTGCTCCGAGGGGCAGGGCGACGACGAGGTCACCGTCACGGCCACCGTCGAGATCCCGTCGCTCGTCCCCGGCTGGGACTTCGACCCCGCCCAGAAGACCGCGACCATGCCGCTCGACGCTGAACGAGGATCCACATGAGCCTGAGGTCACGCATCAACACCCCCGAGGAGCACGGCAGCCGGGGCGAGGACGGGCATCTCGTCTCCTCGTACCGCGCCAAGCTCCTCGAGGAGATCGACCTCGCGGAGATGAGCTCGCTGGCCGCCGCCGAGCGCCGGGCCCGCCTTGAGCGGGTGCTCGGGCACATCATCAGCCGTGAGGGGCCGGTGCTGTCGACCGTCGAGCGCTCGCAGCTGATCCGCAGGGTCGTCGACGAGGCGCTCGGCCTGGGCATCCTGGAGCCGCTCCTGGAGGACGCCTCGATCACCGAGATCATGGTGAACGGCCCGGACGCGATCTTCGTCGAACGCGGCGGCCGGGTCGAGCAGTTGCCGCTGCGCTTCCCCTCCCACGACCAGCTGATGCAGACCATCGAGCGGATCGTGTCGACCGTGAACCGGCGCGTGGACGAGTCCAACCCGATGGTGGACGCCCGGCTGCCCTCCGGCGAGCGTGTCAACGTCATCATCCCGCCGCTGTCCCTGACCGGCGCGACCCTGACCATCCGCCGCTTCCCGCGCTCCTTCACCCTGCACGAGATGACCGGCCTCGGCTCGCTCGACGAACCCATGGTGTATCTGCTGGCCGGGCTGGTGCAGGCGAAGTTCAACGTCATTGTCTCCGGGGCGACCGGCACCGGGAAGACGACCCTGCTGAACGCTCTGTCCGGTCTGATCCCCGAGTCCGAGCGCATCATCACCATCGAGGACTCCGCCGAACTCCAGCTCCAGCAGTCCCACGTCATCCGCCTGGAGTCCCGCCCGCCGAACGTCGAGGGCAAGGGCCAGGTGACGATCCGCGATCTGGTCCGCAACTCCCTGCGGATGCGCCCCGACCGGATCGTCGTCGGTGAGGTCCGCGGCGGTGAGTCCCTCGACATGCTCCAGGCGATGTCGACCGGCCATGACGGCTCGCTGGCCACCGTGCACGCCAACAGTGCCGAGGACGCCCTGATGCGGCTGAAGACCCTCGCCTCCATGTCCGATGTCACGGTCCCCTTCGAGGCGCTGCACGACCAGATCAACAGCGCGGTGGACGTGATCATCCAGCTGACGCGGTTCCCGGACGGGGCGCGCCGGATCACCGAGATCGCGATCCTCGACAGCCATGGCGCGGAGCCGTACCGGCTGGCGACGGTGGCCCGCTTCAACGCCCGGCCCATGACACCGGACGGCCGGGTCCACGGCGCCTTCGCCTACCATCCGCTCCCGCGCCGCACCGCCGACCGCCTCTACATGGCGAGCCAGCCGATACCGCAGGCCTTCGGCGTCGCCCAGTCCCCACTAGAGCTCGCCACCCGAGAAGCCAGGTAGGACCCCGACCATGGACCTCCAGACCCGCATCACGCTCACCACCGGCATCGCGCTGCTGACCTGCGCGCTGGCCGTCGTGGGCGTCCACGCCTACGCCGCGGGCCGGGCCCAGCGCCAGGCCCTGGTCGACCGGTTGTCCGCGGCCGGCCAGCTCACCGGGGCCGGCGGCAGGCGACGCCGCTTCGCCGACCTGGACCGGCGGCTGCGCCGTACGAAACTGGGCAAGCAGTTGGAGCTGCGGCTGGTGGCGACGGGCCTGGACGTCACGCCCGGTGAGTTCTTCGTCTACATGCTGGCGACGGTGGCGGGGCTGTGGCTGACCGGCCAGGCGACGCTGGCCCCGTTCTTCGGCCCGATCGCGGGCCTGCTGGGCGTCTGGGCGGCGGTCCAGTTCCTCAACTGGCAGCGCCAGAAGCGCATCGAGCGGTTCATCAACCAACTCCCCGAACTGGCCCGCATCCTCGCCAACGCCGCCCACGCGGGCCTCGCCCTGCGCACCGCGATCGGCCTCGCCGCGGAGGAACTGGAGGCCCCGGCGGGCGAGGAACTCGCCAATGTCTCCAACCAGCTGGCCCTCGGCGCCTCGATGGACGACGCCCTCGGCGAACTCGCCGAACGCCTCCCGTCCCGGGAACTGGTCGTCCTGGTCACCACCCTGGTCCTCTCCAACCGGGCCGGCGGCCAGGTGGTGAGCGCGCTGCGCAACCTCACGGAGACGCTGGAGGAGCGCAAGGAGACCCGGCGCGAGGTCCGTACCCAGCTCGCCCAGGTGAGCATGACGTCGTACGCCGTGCCGGTTCTCGGCATCGGGTCGCTGTTCCTGATGAACGGCGTGCAGGACGGCGCCCTGGACCGGATGACCGGCTCGCCGCTGGGCCAGGGGGCGGTGCTGATCGCGTTCGGGCTGTACGCGGTGGGCTTCATCCTGATCCGCCGCATGTCGCGGATCGACGTCTGAGGAGGGACTGCTGATGACCACGGGAATCGGACTTCTCCTCGCGGCCGTCATGGCCCTGAGCGTCTGGGGCGTCTTCGCCGGCATCCGCATGTACCGCGCGGAGACCAAACTGCCCAGCGATCTCGCGCTGGCCCTGGAGGTCGGCGCCACCCGCACCGGCGCCGTGGACTCCCTCATCGACCGCATGGGCATGCGCTACGCACCCGCCGTGCTGCGCCTGATGGGCCCCAAACTGGTCGCCAAGTACCGCAGGAGGATCGACCTCGCGGGCAACCCCGGCGGCCTCACCATCGACCGCTACGCGGCCAGGCGGGCGGTGTACGGCCTCCTGGGCGCGGTCGGCTTCCTGGTGTTCCTGCTGCGGGGGCAGTTCCTGGTGGCCTTGCTGCTGCTGGCGTTCGGCGCCTTCTGGACGGAGGTCGGCATCTGGGCGGCGATCCGGATCAGGAAGGACGAGATCGAACGCACCCTGCCGGACTTCCTCGACGTCCTCGCGGTCGTCGTCAGCGCCGGCCTCGGCTTCCGCCAGGCACTCGACCGGGTCGCCTCCAAGTACGAGGGTCCCTGGGCCGACGAACTGCGCATCACCCTGCGCCAGATGGACCTCGGCATGAGCCGCCGCCAGGCCTTCACGGAGCTGCGGCGGCGCAACGACTCCGAACAGGTCGCCATGTTCGTCACCGCCCTCCAGCAGGGCGAGGAACTCGGCGCGCCGATCGTCGACACCCTCGTCGCCCTGGCCAAGGACATGCGCCGCACCGACGCACAGAACGCCCGCCGTAAGGCGGCCCGCGCGGTGCCCAGGGCCACGCTGATGATCACCACGTTCATGGTTCCGGCGACGATGCTGCTGCTGGGGGCGGGGCTGTTGCTGGGCTCGGGCACGGACTTCGGGTCGTTGACCGGGGAGTAGCGGGGAGGGACTGTGGCAGGCGTGCCGTTAAGGGTGAGAACGGGCACCAGGAGGTTCGGCTCCGGGCTGCTGCGCGGCAGGCGCCGGGACGTGGTCGGCCCGGGGGAGCCGGACCGTTCGGTGCGGATACCGCTCCAGGTCAACGCCCTCCAGGCCATGTGCCGCCAGGTCTTCGGCTTCCGCCTCGCGATGATCGCCCTCGCCGCCCCCGCGGCCCTCCTCAACGCGGCCCCCGGCCTCGGCGCCCGTCTGGTCGGCGCGGCGGTCGTGGTCACGTTCATGCTCTCCTACGCCCTGTTCCGCGACTGGGAACGCTTCGGCCCCCTCCTCCTGCGCCACCCCACCCTCCTGGCGGCGGACACCCTCTTCACCTCCCTCCTCCTCATCTCCGCGGGCCCGGACACCACCCTCGCCTACGTCAGCGTCTGCACCCCGCTGCTGGCGGGCATCGTCTACGGCTACCGGGGCGCGGCCGTGTTCGCGAGCGCACAGTCCCTGATCCTGCTGCTGGCCTACGCCATCAACACGGACGCGAGGTCGGCGAGCCTGGCGGACAAACTGCTCCTGCCGGGACTGTGCGTCATCACCGGCGCCCTCGGCTCGTCCCTGCGCCACCTCATGCTCCGCTTCGGCACGGCCACCCAGGCCCTGACGACCGTCCAGGCACGCCTCGCGGTCACCGAGGCGGTCGGCGCGGAACGGGCCCGTCTGGCCCGCGAGATGCACGACTCGGTGGCGAAGACACTGCACGGCGTGGCCCTGGCGGCGGACGGCCTCGCGGTCTCGGCGAGGACCACCCCGCTCGACCCGGCCCGCATCGCGGAACAGGCGGAACTGGTCTCCCGCTCGGCCCGCAGAGCCGCGGCCGAGTCCCGGGAACTCCTGGCGGACCTGCGCCGCGAGTCCGACCCGGACAGCATGACGGACCTGGCACCGGAATTCCTCGGCCAGACAAGGGACTTCACGGCGAGAACAGGCCTGCCGTCGACGTACGACACCACCGGCGAGGCCCCCGCACCCCCCGTCCCGCCCGCCGTGGCCCGCCAGCTCCTCACCATCACCGCGGAGGCCATGGAGAACGCCCACCGGCACGCGGACGCGACCCGGGTGGACGTGAGAGCGGGGGTACGGGCCGATGTGCTGTCAGTGACGATCACGGACGACGGCCGGGGCCTGCCGCCCGGCACCACCCTCGAACACCTGCGGAGAACCGGCCACTTCGGGCTCCTCGGCATGGCCGAGCGAGCCGCGTCGATAGGCGCCCGCATCCACTTCGGCAAGGGCGGCCACGCCCGTGGCACCCAGATCCGCCTGGAGCTGCCGCTGGCGGCCCTGACGACGACGAAGGCGGCCCCATGAACCCACCTCTGCGGATCGTCGTGGCCGACGACAACCCAGTGGTCCGAGCCGGTCTGACGGCGCTCCTGTCCACGCACGAGGACCTCACGGTCGTGGCGGAGGCGGCCGATGGCCAGGAGGCCTTGGCGGCGGCCGGCCTGCACCGCCCCGATGTGATCCTGCTGGACGTCCGCATGCCGGGGACGGGGGGTGTCGAGGCGCTGCCGCACCTGGTGCGTATCGCGCCTGTGATGATGCTGACGTACAGCAGCGAACCGGAGACGGTCCGGGAGGCCCTGCGGCTGGGGGCCGTCGGCTACCTGGTCCACGGTGAGTTCACCACGGACGAACTGGTGGCCGCCGTACGGGACATCAAGCGGGGGCGACCCCTCCGGCTCAGCCCCGGAGCGGCGGATTCACTCGCGCAAGCAAACGCCCAACTCGCCGCTGCCGTAAGCAATTCAGCGGAACCGCTTTCGCGAATGCAACCAGATGTGGGACAGTCGTCGTCGTACAGTTCGCGGTTCCGGCTGAGCAGGAGGGAGGCGGAGATCATGGACCTCATCGCAGCGGGCATGAACAACCAGCAGATCGCCGCCACCTGCTTCATCAGCGAGAAGACGGTCAAGAACCACATCAACCGGATCTTCGCCAAACTCCACAGCACCAGCCGCGCCCAGGCCGCCGCCAAGTGGCTGGGCACGGCCCCGGGTTCACACCCAGGACGGAGCTGACCGGCGATGACATATGGATGGTTTTCGGCCGAGGCATGGAATTGGGCCCAGGGACCCTCTGGCGTTCGGGGTGTCCACGCTTACGTTTCTGCCGATACTTCTCACAGGACTTGCGAGCCCCGAGGGGAACACCATGAGCAACTGGATCCACACCACCGTCGCCCACCTACGCTCGCGCGCGGCGCGCGACGACAAGGGGCAGACGGCGGTGGAGTATCTGGGCATCATCGCGGTGGTGGTGGCGATCGTGCTGGCCATCACGGGGACGGACATCGGGCAGACGATCTACGACGCCATCGTGGATCAGATCGACGAGCTCACCTGATCGGGCGGCGCGCGTCCGACGACGCAGGGCAGGCCTTCCCCATCTACATCATGGTGGTGGCGGGCCTGCTCTTTCTCGCGTTCGCGTATCTCGCGGTCGGTCAGGCCGCGGCGAATCGGAACGGCGCCCAGACGGCCGCCGACGCGGCTGCCCTGGCGGCTGCGCAGGAGACCCGCGACCTTCTGGCGGCGGACTGGCGGGACGTCGTGGCCGACCCCGCGAAGTGGCAGGAGATCTTCGACGGCGACGGCTTGCTGTTCAAGGAGTGCTGGCGGGCGGAAGAGCTGGCGGACCAGAACGACGCCAACGTCGAGGACTGCGGGAAATCGGAGGGCCGGGTCGGCTACACGGTGGTCGTGGAAGCCAACGAGTCCGTGGGCGACTCGATCGTCCCCGGCACGGAGGACTACAAGTCGACGGCGACGGCCACCGCCGTGATCGAGCCTCTCTGCGACTTCGACCTCCCCGGCGGGGACGGCGGCGAAGGTGACGAGGGCGACGAGGGCGACGGCAACGACACCCTGCCGCTTCCGCAACTCACCTGTGACGACGGGGAGTTCGAGCCGGATCCGGACGACCCGGACACCCTTCCGCACCCCGAGGACCTCTTCGACGTCCATCTGGCCGACTGACAGCGAACGACGAATGGCGAAGGAAGCAGAGGCATGAGCATTCGGTTCACCACGAAGGCCCGTAGGGGGATGGTCGCGATGACCGTCGCGGCCGGACTGGCCCTCGCCGTGGCCGGCTGCGGTAGCGGCGGAGACGACGGCAAGGAGCCGAAGACATCGGCGTCGGCCTCCAAGAGCGACGGCGGGGGGTCCGATCCGAGTGCCCAAGAGGGAACCGACGATCTCCTCGCCGAGCTCAAGGGCGAGGACGGCCTGATCCTCAGCATCACCTCTGCTCAGCGGGACTCCGGTGGATTCGTCACCGTGAGCGGCGAGTTGAAGAACGACGGCGACGAACCCGCCCGCGTCTCGGTGCGTGCGTCGGGTGACGAGACCGAGATCATCAGGCACGGAACCTCGTTCGGCGGAGCGACACTCGTCGACTCGGCGAGCAAGAAGCGCTACTACGTGCTGCGGGACACCGACGGCCGTCCCCTGACGACGACGGGCATGCCACGCATCAAACCCGGCGACTCCATCCCGGTGTTCATGCAGTTCCCGGCCCCGCCCACGAGCGCGAACGAGGTCAGCTTCCAGCTGCCGACCTTCGCCTCCGCCACCATTCAGATCTCCGGGTGAGGGCCCCAT
This sequence comes from Streptomyces lanatus, assembly GCF_014655715.1. Classification (GTDB taxonomy): domain Bacteria; phylum Actinomycetota; class Actinomycetes; order Streptomycetales; family Streptomycetaceae; genus Streptomyces; species Streptomyces lanatus. Next base: position 99,690 of record NZ_BNBM01000003.1, read on the forward strand.
GACCCGCACCCCCCGCCTCCCCCTAACCCTCACCGCGGCCACCCTCATGATCGCCGCCAACATCATCGGCGCCACGACGGCCGATGCCGCCGACGACCCGAGCGTCCCGCCCGGCACCGAGGCCACCGCTTCCGCTCCCGTCGAGGTGGACGCCAACGACCCCGACCTCAAGCTCCCGGAAGGCGCGACGCTGGCCGAGGCCAAGGTCCTCGACATCAAGCAGGTCGTCGAGGACCAGGCGGGGGAGGAACGCCGGGAGGACACCAACGCGGACGTGAAGTTCGCGCTCCAGGCCGAGGTCCTGTTCCCCAAGGACAGCGCGAAGCTGACCGGCGAGGCGAAGGCCCGTATCGCCTCGATCGCGGAGGAGATCGGGAAGCAGAACGCCACCCGGATCCGCGTCTTCGGCTTCACCGACAACCTGGGCTCCTCGGCCCACGGCGACGTCCTGTCCAGAAAGCGCGCGAACGCCGTACAGGGAGTCCTGGAGTCGGAACTGAACGACTCCACGGTCACCTACGAGGTGCGGGGCTACGGCGAGCAGTACCCGATCTCCTCGAACGAGACGGAGTCGGGCCGCAAGAAGAACCGCCGGGTGGAGGTGTCCTTCCCGCGCTCGGACGGCTGATTCGTGCACCGGGACCGGTCCCGAGCCCTCTGGCTAGCCTGCTGCCCGTGACCGCTGATGACTCGGATCGCCGTGAATACCGCTACTCGGGCGGCAGTTGGCTGTGGGTCGGCCTGGCCGCTCCCTTCGTGGTGGGAATCGGGCTGATCGCGCAAATGGCCCAGGACGACGACGTGCCGGTGGTAGTTCCCGGCGCCATCGGCGCGGTGCTCGTAGCCCTGCTCGTGTTGGTGCTGCGCGCGAGCACGGTGACGGCGACCATCACCGACGCGACCCATCTGACGGCCCGCGGCGCCTTCCGTACCCACGTCACGGCATGGCCGGACGTGCAGGGCATCGAGATCGAGGTCAACCCCGGGGCGGGCGCGCAGGGAGCGCCGAGCCGGATGGTCGTCCTGTACGACGCGTCGGGCCGCCGCCGTATCCTGCCGCACCTCAACGACCGCAACACTCCCGACCTCGCACACGAGGTGGCGGCCCTGCGCGAGGTGTGGATGCGGCACCGGGGCGAGGACTGGACACCTGCACCCTAGGCCGCGAACAAGATCGAGTGCACGGCGGTGATGACCGGGACGGGTCCCGGGAGTTCCTCTGTACCGTGCGCCGGTGAGCTGTTCGTCATTCAGTTCCACCGTGCGTTTGCCCATCGGGAGGGACCATGAGCACGGCCCGTGAAGACGCGAAGACCGGATTCTGGATCATCGGCGGAATCGCCGCCCTGGTCACGATCGGACTTATCGTCACCCTCGCAATCGGTGGCATCAGTTGGCTGACCGCCCCGTTCCGCGGCGAAGTCGACAAGCGTGACCGCACCGAAGGTTCAGGTGCTTTCCGGATCGCCACGTACGAGGAGTTCTTCGGAATCTGCTCGACGGTGCAGTCGAAGGAAGGGGTCATCAGGACTCTTGAGGAGGAGGAAAAGGCGGCCTCCGCGTCCAGGCGCGCGCAGATCAGCACCTCCCTCACCGCCCTGAAGGCGTCCCGCATCGAAGCGGTCAACGAATACAACGCCAAAGCCGCACAGGAGCACCGGAGCGCCTTCAAGGACAAGGACCTGCCGCCGCGGCTGGACGTGAACGACCTGAACACGACGTGTGCGCCATGACGAGGGGAGAGGGCATGAAGCGCATCATCCGCACCGTACTCGGCGTCGTCACCGTCCTGGTGGTCGGCTTCAGCGCCACCGCCTGTGATGACGACTCCTCACAGGCTAAGGAGACGGAGGCGAAGGAGAAGGGCTACGACAAACTCGTGGCGAATCAGCCGATCGAGGTCCCCGAGTACTCGACGACACGCGAGACCATCAACCGATGGATCAAGACCTGGGGGAAGAACAGCTCGAAGGGCAAACTCAGCTACGTCTACCTTCAGAACGCGAAGGGCGAATACGGCTACTTCGTTCTGAAGGGGCTCCCCGTCTCGTACTGCGCGCTGGGCACGCCCCCGTCGAAGACGAAGTCCAACAACGGCAGCGGAATGGTCAACATCCCGCTCCCGGAAATGGACGGCACCTACAGCAAAGGGTCCGGGGAGTGCAACACCTACTACGGCTTCGACGCCACCACGGATGCCTACCTGGAATTCACCCTCGGCATGAACCAGAGCTTCTTCCTCTTCGACCAGCCTTCGACATTGCCGGAGTTCAGCTCCGCGTCGCAGATGGGGCCCAGCTCGATCGAGGATGTGGACCCCTGAGTACCTACGGCTGTGAAGGACCGAGGGCGGGCGGCGTCTCCTGCTCGCCCGACGGGCCGATGTCGCCGGTCTTCCACCCCGGGTCGTAGGCGCAGGGCATGGTGACGCCGCCCATGAAGTACTCCCGGTCCGGGTACCAGGTGAAGGACATCCCCTCGTCCCCCTCCTCCCCGTCGTCCCGGTGGGTGGTCAGGCGCCAGTCCTCGGTCTTTCCGCCCTCGCGGTAGGCCGTGACCTCCCAGCCGTCGTCTCTCAAGCGCTGATGCAGCCGGCGCAGGCCCGCGACGGCCTCGCTCGCGGGCACATGGTCCAGGGCCCAGCTGTGACTGATGCTGTACGCGCCGTCCACGGTCTTGTCCTCCAGCCCCAGCGGGCCGCTCGTCCAGCAGAAGTCGGAGCCGAAGGTGTTCTCCGGGCCGACGCCGCCGTTGTCCGTGGCTCCTGGCCGCACGGTGCGCGTGAATCCCATGACGTCGTACGCCTCCTGGGAACGCTGGAACGCACGGCTCGCCATGTCCCCGGGCGCGACCCGGGGAAAGTCCGTGGAGCCCCGGTTGTCCCAGGCGAGGGTGGCGATCAGAAGGAGTACGGCCCCCAGCGGCAGGCCGATGAGCGTGGCGCAGCCGCAGCCGAGGGCCCTCAGGGCGGGCGAGGGGGAACCGGACTCGGGGGCGGGGGCGGTCGCTTCGGGCATGCGGGGACGGTAAGTCGGCGGAGGAGCACGGCGTATGGGCGCGGTCACCTGGCCGGACGTAGGTACACGTACTCAATCCGCGGTGCACTCACCCGCCCTCGACCGAGACCCGCACCCCCCTCCGCAACCCCCACCCCTCCATCGCCCCGGCACCCGCCTCCACCACATGCCGCGACCGCAGCCGGGGCAGACCCAACCGCCCCGGTTTCATGGTGTGTACGGCGATGACGCGCAGGCCGCGGTCGAGATAGGCCACGTCGATGGGGATGCGCATGCGGAAGGTGTGCACCCCGCCGGCGGGGGTGAGCAGCATCGCGCCCTCGACGGAATCCCGGCCGAGCAGGCCCTTCGTACGGGCCCGGTACGACGAGGCGATCTCCAGGGGTACCGATACGTCACCCCGGTCCCCATGGACGACCAGCGCACCCCGCCCGTCGCTCAGGCGTCGCCCCATCCTCAGCCACCTCCTGGATTTCGGGTTGTCGGCGGTGTGTTACCCGGGTAGGAAAGGTCCCATGACCGGACTCGGCGCAGTATTCCGTCCCCAGCTGGCCCCCGAACGACTCCGATCCGTCGCCCGGATCGCCGATGAGGCGGGGCTCGAAGAGCTCTGGCTCTGGGAGGACTGCTTCCGGGAGGGAGGGATCTCCACCGCGGCGGCCGCCCTGGCCTGGACCGAGCGGGTCAGGATCGGTGTCGGGCTGCTGCCCGTGCCGTTGCGGAACGTCGCGATCACCGCCATGGAGGCCGCCTCCCTGCACCGGATGTTCCCGGGCAGGCCGATCCTCGCCGTCGGGCATGGAGTGCAGGACTGGATGGGGCAGGTCGGGGCGCGGGCCGAGTCCCCGATGACCCTGCTCAGGGAGCATCTCGACGCGCTGCGGGCGCTGCTGCGCGGGGAGTTGGTGACCGTCGAGGGGCGGTACGTCAAGCTCGACGACGTCGCCCTGGACTGGCCGCCCGCCGGACCCGTGCCCGTGATCGCCGGCGCCACCGGACCCCGCTCGCTGCGGCTGGCCGGCGCCGCCGCCGACGGGACGCTGCTCACCGCCTCGACCCCGCCCGAGGGCGTGCGCAGGGCGCGGCAGCTCATCGACGAGGGGCGGGAGTCGGCCGGGCGCGCCGGTGGCGAGCCGCATGAGGTCGTCGTCTATCTGCTCACCGCCACCGGCGCCGACGGGCCCGCCCGGCTCAGGGCCGAGCTGGCGGACGAGGGGCTCGCCTCGGTGCCCGATCTCGGCGTCGCCGGGGACGCGGCGGCCGTGGCGAAGGCCGTGCAGCGACTCGCGGACGCCGGTGCCGACACCGTGGTGCTGCAGCCGACCGGGGACGAGCCCGACCCGGAGGGGTTCGTGCGGTTCGCGGCGGAGGAAGTGCGGCCGCTGGTGCCGTAGGGCGTTGTCAGTGGCTGCTGCCACACTCCGGGGTATGAGCGATGACAGCGTGGACACCGCGGACGTAAGCCTCCGGGAGGTGCTGGACGCCGACCTGGAGGCCTTCCTCGTGTACGAGCACGACCCCGAGGCCCTCCGGCGGTCCAGGTTCACGCCCCGGCCGCGCGACGCCTTCATGAAGCACTGGCGGACGAGCGTGCTCGGGGACGAGACCTGTCTCGTGCGGACGGTCCTGGCCGGCGGCGAGGTGGCCGGGAGCATCGTCTCCTGGTGGGAGGGCGAGCGCCGCTTCCTCGGGTACTGGCTGGGGCGGCCGTACTGGGGGAGAGGCATCGGCACCAGAGCCCTCGCCCTCTTCCTCGCCGCAGAGCCGACCCGCCCCCTGTACGCCGACCCCTTCCATGCCAACACCGCCTCCGTGCGCCTCCTCGAACACCACGGCTTCCAGCGGACCGGCACCGTCCGGCACGGCGACGACGAGCATGTGCTGCTCGTACTCGGTGCTCAGTCCGGCCGCTGATCCCCCGTCGCCCCGTCGAGCAGCTCCCGCACGATGTCCATGTGGCCGGCGTGCCGTGCCGTCTCCTCGATCATGTGGACCAGCACCCAGCGCAGGGACACCTCGGTGCCCCGCCACGCCGGCTGCCCCAGGTCGGTCAGCGGGCGCTCGGCGATCACGCGGTCGGCAGCGGCGCGCGCACGGCCGTAGAACTCGACGATCTGCCGTGTCGTCTCGCCCTGGTCGGCCCGCATGTCCTCGTCGCTGTACGGGTCGAACCACAGCGGCTCCACCTCACCGCCGAACGTCGACACGAACCAGCCGTACTCCACCGAGCCGAGGTGCTTGACCAGGCCCAGCAGATTGGTGCCGGACGGCGTCATCGGTCGGCGCAGCCGCTCGTCGTCCAGCCCTTCCAGCTTCCCCAGCACCGCGTCCCGATGCCGGTCCAGGCTCGCCCGGAGTGTTTCCTTCTCGCCCGCCGTGTACGTCGTCGAGTCCGTCATGGCGCTGAAAAATAGCAGCGGCCACCGACAACGCCCTGCGATCATGACGGGATGGGACAGGGGAGCAGGTCGTTCGAGGAACTCGTCGCCGAGGGCGCCGCCGTGCCCACCGAGGGCTGGGACTTCTCCTGGTTCGAGGGGCGGGCCACCGAGGCACGGCCCAGCTGGGGGTATGCCGTGTCCCTGGCCGACCGGCTGGCCGGCGCGACCGCCGCGCTCGACCTCCAGACCGGGGGAGGGGAGGTCCTCGACTTCGCCCTCGGCCGGGCCCCGAAGGCGCCCGTGCTGACCGTCGCCAGCGAGGGCTGGCCGCCGAACGTCGCCAAGGCCACCGCCCTGCTCGCCCCACGCGGAGTCGCGGTCGTCGCCGCGCCGGAGGACGCCCCGCTGCCGTTCGCCGACGAGGCGTTCGATCTCGTCAGCAGCCGGCATCCGGTGCGGGCCAACTGGGCGGAGATCTCCCGCGTCCTGCGGCCCGGTGGCACCTACTTCGCCCAGCATGTCGGGCCGCACAGCGTCTTCGAACTCGTCGAGTACTTCCTCGGCCCCCAGCCCGAAGAGGTCCGCACCGGCCGCGACCCCGGCCGTGAACGGGCCGACGCGGAGGCCGCCGGCCTGGAGATCGTCGACCTGCGCGCCGAGGAACTGCGTATGGAGTTCCACGACATCGCCGCGGTCGTCCACTTCCTGCGCAAGGTGGTGTGGATGGTGCCCGGCTTCACCGTCGAGACGTACCGCCCCCGGCTGCGCGCCCTGCACGAGCGGATCGAGTCCGAGGGCTCTTTCGTCGCCCACAGCACCCGCCACCTCTTCGAGGCCCGCAGGCCATAAGGGCCCCGCCTCATGCGTGCGGCCCGACCGTCACCTCCCCGAGCACCAGTTCCGCCTTCGCCTCCAGCACTTCCCCGACCCGCTCCGCCTGCTCGCCCAGCTCCCGCTCCTGGCGCGCCGTCAGGGACCGCCCGATCAGCTCCACCGTGACCGTCGTACGACGCCCCTGACGCCGCTGGTGCCAGACCCCCGCCACCCGGCCGTCCACCAGCAGCACCGGAAAGTTCCCGGCCTGCCCGCCCGCGAGCGCCCGCCGGTACGCCTCCCCGGGGAACAGCGACTCCCGGGGCTGCGCGGCGATGGCGTACGCGTCGAAGTACGGCAGCAACCGAACCCCCCGCACCCGCCCGCCCGGGAACTCCGTGTCCCCCGCCGCCACCCAGGCCACCGCCCCCTCGAAGGCGACCTCCTCGATCTCCCCGGCCTCCGCCAGTCGGGCGAACAGAGAGGCCACCCAACTCGCCGGTGCCGCCAGCCACTTGGTGAAGTTCTGGGGCGTGGCCGGACCGTACGCGCGCAGATACCGCCGTACGAGCTCCCGCAGGGCCGCCTCACCCGGCAACGGAGCGAAGGACGGCGGTCGGGTGTACGTCACCTTGCGGCCCCGGTTCGGGCCGGCGCACAGGGCGCCGGACTGGCCGGCCCGGTGCATGACCTGCCGCCAGCGCGGCCACAGATCCTGGAAGGCCGGCATCACCAGGTCGCCGGCCCAGGGACCGGTGCGCGCCACGACCTCCTCGCCCAGCTCCTCCACGGTCAGACACACCCCGTCGAGCGCGTCCCCGATCGCCGCCACGATCTGCTCCGCCTGCTCCTCGCTGACCCGGACGTCCGGCGCGAACGCGCTCGGCCCCGTCGGAATCGCGGTCAGCGCCCCGCACCACAGGGGCAGTTCGGCGGTGGGCAGCAGATGTACGGTCCCCCGCGGTCCGAACGTCTTCACCAGCGAGCGGTCCTCCCACAGCGCGGCCCGCACCTCCGCCCGCGTCACCCCGGCCGCCCGCACCCCCACCGACACCTCGGCCGCGGACAGCACCTGCGCATGCGCGCCGAGCATCGCCCCGACCACATCGGCGACCGGAGTGCCGGGCGCGGCGGGCCGGGCCAGGAACTGCCGCTCCAGCCGTCGCGCACTCGCCTCGTCCCAACTCCTGGATTTCGCTGTCCTAGAGGTCATGGAGCGACGGTAGGCCGGATATAGGTCGGAACCCGTCCGCTAACCCGCTCCCCGGGGGTGCCGTGTCGGTGCAAACCGTATATCCATGGGCAAATAGCCCCGACCACCTGCACATCCAAGGATCACTCACCTTTTCCACATCGTTATGGTGGCCGACTCGCAATCCCTTCACTGCTCACGTAAGTTCAGACCAAGGCAATTCGCGTACGCAAAGCTGCGCGGCGGCACCGCGCAGTGGAGGGGGCTGCGCGGTGCTGTGCCTTCTGCGCCTGACGTCAAGGCGGCGTTCGCGGTCGGGGTCACCCGGGCGGGGGACGCACGGACAAGTCATCAGTCAGCGCTCAAGAGCCGCCAAACCCTCCGCATCCGGCCGCATCCCACCCGTTTCCCCTGGGATTCCGCACCGAACCGGCCACGATTCCGCCACGAAGAGGCCCTCCCGCGGCCACCGCCGCGTCGCCGAACGATTCCGGAGAGTAGTTGTGGCACGCCGATGCGCGCAGCATCCCTCACGAAGGGTTATGGTGGAAGCCCCCCCTCGGGCCGGTCCGTCTCCCCCCCACGGACCGGCCCGTTTTTCATGCCCGGAGCAGGGGCATGTCTGAGTGCCGGGTGCAGCAGCGCCCTTTTTAGGGGCGCGGGGAACTGCGCGACCAGCCATGAACCACCCGCAGCCGCCAACGAACCCCAGACACCCCCCACTCATGGCGCCCACACCCACCCCTCCGCACCCAGTACCACGCCCCAAGCCCCGCAGGGGTACGCTTCGCCGATAGGGGACCGTCGTACGGAGGGGCTGACGAACACGTGAACCTGCGCGACAAGCTGCGCAACCTGCTGGTCAGGCTGTACGCACGCCGGGTGGAGGGTCACCTGGACCACGCTCAGGTGCCCAAGCACATCGGCGTCATCATGGACGGCAACCGGCGCTGGGCGAAGGCCTCGGGTTCCACCACCGTGCACGGTCACCGGGCGGGCGCCGAGAAGATCGAGGAATTCCTCGGCTGGTGCTCCGAGACCGATGTCGAGGTCGTCACCCTCTGGCTGCTGTCGACCGACAACTTCGACCGGCCGCAGGACGAACTCGTCCCGCTCCTCGGCATCATCGAGGACGTCGTGGGCACCCTCGCCGCGGACGGCCGCTGGCGGGTGCACCATGTCGGCACCCCGGATCTGCTGCCCTCTCAGATGCAGACCGTGCTGAAGGAAGCCGAGGAGTCCACGGCGCACATCGACGGGATACTGGTCAACGTCGCCATCGGCTACGGCGGACGCCAGGAGATCGCCGACGCCGTGCGCTCGATGATCGTCGACGCCCATGACAAGGGCACCGCGATGGAGGACCTCGCCGAGTCCGTCAGCGTCGAGTTGATCGGCCGCCATCTCTACACCGGCGACCAGCCCGACCCCGACCTCGTGATCCGCACCAGCGGCGAGCAGCGGCTGTCCGGATTCATGCTGTGGCAGACGGCCCACTCCGAGTACTACTTCTGCGAGGTCTTCTGGCCGGCCTTCCGTAAGGTCGACTTCCTGCGCGCGCTGCGCGACTACGCGGCACGGCACCGGCGCTACGGCGGCTGAGCCACTCACGACGCTCCGATCGCCGTATTCCGGCGCTCCGAACGTCGTATTCCGGTGAGGTGAAATCAACCCTCTCCGGGACAGAAGTAACAAGGAGTTCACCAGCGCGCCGTCATATGCGCTGGCATGGCACCGCATGTTCGAGGGCATAAGGCAAGCAGGTCGACACCCGAACCACGGGTGTCGTATCTCAGCGGGCGGCGCCGGAGCCGTCCGCCCGGGAGGCCCTTTGCACCAGCCCGACCGTGCGGTCACGGCACGGAGAGGACGTGGGGGGCCGGTTTTCGGCCCGTGCAGGGCGGCCGACGACCGGTCCAGCTCCACTCCGTCGCTCCCCGACCTCATCCGAGGGGGTACGTCCTTCCGTGGTGACCAGCACAAAGCGCCACAAGCCCGACCGGCGCACCTACGTTCTCGACACCAGCGTCCTGCTGGCCGACCCGAACGCCCTGAACCGCTTCGACGAGCACGAGGTCGTGCTCCCCATCGTCGTGGTGACGGAACTGGAGGCCAAGCGGCACCATCCCGAACTCGGCTATTTCGCCCGGCAGGCGCTGCGTCTGCTCGACGAATTCCGGGTGCGGCATGGCCGTCTCGATGCCCCCATTCCGATCGGGGATCTCGGCGGGACCGTCCGTGTCGAGCTCAACCACTCGGACCCCAGCGTGCTGCCCAGCGGCTACCGCCTGGGGGACAACGACTCCCGCATCCTCGCGGTCGCCCGCAATCTCCAGGCCGAGGGATTCGACGTCACCGTCGTCTCGAAGGACCTGCCGCTCAGGATCAAGGCCTCGTCCGTCGGTCTCCTCGCCGAGGAGTACCGCGCCGAGCTCGCCATCACGGACTCCTCCGGCTGGACCGGAATGTCCGAACTGACCCTGCCGGGCGAACAGGTGGACATCCTCTTCGAGGAAGGCCACATCCACGTCCCCGAAGCGGTCGACATGCCCGTGCACACCGGGCTGACGATCCACTCCGAGCGCGGCAAGGCGCTGGGCCGGATCACGCCCGAGGGCAACGTCCGCCTGGTGCGCGGCGATCGGGAGGCCTTCGGTATCAAGGGGCGCAGCGCCGAGCAGCGCATCGCTCTCGACCTCCTGCTCGATCCGGACGTCGGGATCGTGTCGATGGGCGGCCGGGCCGGCACCGGCAAGTCGGCGCTGGCGCTGTGCGCGGGTCTGGAGGCGGTCCTGGAGCGCCGTCAGCACCAGAAGGTGATGGTCTTCCGGCCGCTGTACGCGGTGGGCGGCCAGGAACTCGGCTATCTGCCCGGCAGCGAGGCCGAGAAGATGAGCCCCTGGGCGCAGGCCGTCTTCGACACACTCTCCGCGGTCACCAGCCGCGAGGTCATCGAAGAGGTCACCGCGCGCGGGATGCTGGAGGTCCTCCCTCTCACTCACATCCGCGGGCGCTCGCTGCACGACGCCTTTGTGATCGTGGACGAGGCACAGTCGCTGGAAAGGAATGTGCTGCTGACCGTTCTGTCCCGAATTGGTGCTAACTCGCGGGTGGTTCTCACTCACGACGTGGCTCAGCGGGACAATCTGCGGGTCGGGCGCTACGACGGTGTCGTCGCCGTCGTGGAGAAGCTGAAGGGGCACCCGCTCTTCGCCCATGTCACGCTGACGCGGTCCGAGAGGTCCCAGATCGCGGCCCTTGTGACCGAAATGCTGGAGGACGGGCAGATCTGACCCAAGTGCTCAACTTGCGGTAGCTACTCGTTGGTTGGCGCCGTTCGGAAAGGCCGAGAGCCTATCCGGGCGGCGCCTCGGCGTGTGCGGCTTTCCGTAAAACCCCAGGGACAAACAAGGTGTGAGCTTTCACACGCAACACAGAATTGCCTTGCGGCGTCCGGGTGCGGCAGAGTCTCACTCCTGTCAGGCCCCGCATACGACACACCTGTACCCCCAGCGGTACGGAACCACAGCAGCACCACCATCAACTGCATAGTGACGTCGTATGCCGCCCGAGTCTTCACGCGGCGCTCCCTCACGGGAGTTGCCCACCGGGTCCGCGCCTCCCGTGACCCCGCAGTTGGGAGGCCAGAGCCAGGGGCACGATTGCGTCCGCCAGGGTCACCGAAGCGGGCGATGCTGGAAGGAAACCGTGTGAGTCCGATTTCGGTCAGGGGATTCGCAGTGGCGTCGGCCACCGCGGTCACCGCTGTCGGAAGCGTCATGGGCGCTGCCGCGGGCAGCACCGCGCAGAACAACGACGCCGAGGCGACGGCTGCCGATTCGACGCTCCTCGCGGACATACCCGCGGGCCAGCAGGCCCAGGTGCAGACCGAGTCCCTGTCGGCGCAGGCGGATGTCCAGGCCATCGCCGCGGACGCGAGCGCCAAGAAGGACGCGGAGGAGGCGGCCCGCAAGGCTGCCGCCGAGAGCGCGATCGAGAAGAAGAAGGCCGCCGAGAAGGCGGAGCAGGCGGCGAAGGAAGCCAAGGAGCGCGAAGAGGCCGAGGAGAAGGCCTCCCGGTCCTCCTCCGCCGACTTCCCCGTGCAGAGCTCGTACAGCATCTCGCAGATCCAGGCGATGGCGCGCTCGATGGTGCCGGCCGACCAGTTCCAGTGCTTCAGCAACATCGTGGACCACGAGTCCGACTGGAACTACCAGGCCGTGAACCCGTCCTCCGGCGCCTATGGCCTCTTCCAGGCCCTGCCCGGCTCCAAGATGTCGTCCGTCGGCGCCGACTGGCAGACGAACCCGGCCACCCAGATCAAGTGGGGCCTCAACTACATGAACGACCGGTACGACAGCCCTTGCGGCGCCTGGTCCTTCTGGCAGGCCAACAGCTGGTACTAGGCCTTCCTTCTCAACCCTGCGTCGCCCCTCACCGTCCTTCGGTGAGGGGCTTTCGCGTTTCCTCGTGCGGTGCCCTGTACGGTCGGAATCGACGACTCCAGGGGGAGTGGTGCTCAGAGACGGGGGAAGAGGACGGATCATGTCGCGAGTGCCAGGGTGGCTCGGTCGGCTCGGAGCCGGTCTGACAGAGATGAGTGAGCGGTTGGACGAGCGCCGCGCCGCGGTCGAGGGGGAGGGCCGCGTGGCCGAGCCGTCCCCGGACGACGTTCCGCCGACCGTCGACCATGTGCCGCCGCCCCCCGACTACGCGCCCGCCGCCCCGCCGCCGCGCCCCGACCCCGCACAGGTCGTGCCCTGGGGTGTACGGGTCGCCGCGGAGGCCGGCTGGCGGCTGCTGGTGCTCGCCGGCACCGTCTGGGTGCTGATGCGGGTCATCAGCGCCGTCCAACTCGTCGTGTTCGCCTTCGTCATCGCGCTGCTCCTGACCGCGCTGATGCAGCCCTCGGTGGCCTGGCTGACCCGGCGGCGCGTGCCGCACGGGCTCGCCACCGCGCTGACCGCGATCCTCGGGTTCGTCGTCATCGGGCTGATGGGCTGGTTCGTGACCTGGCAGGTCATGGAAAACATCGACAACCTCTCCGACCAGGTCCAGGACGGCATCGACGAGCTGCGCAACTGGCTGCTCAACAGCCCGTTCCACGTCACCGACAAGCAGATCAACGAGATCGCCGAGAACCTGCGCGAGGCGATCGGCGCCAACACCGACGAGATCACCTCGGCCGGCCTCGAAGGCGTCACGGTCATCGTCGAGGCACTCACCGGCATCCTGCTCGCGGCCTTCTCGACGCTGTTCCTGCTCTACGACGGCAAGCGGATCTGGCGGTGGACGCTGAAGCTCGTGCCCGCCGCGGCCCGCCCGGGCGTCGCCGGCGCCGGCCCGCGCGCGTGGGCGACGCTCACTGCGTATGTACGGGGCACGGTGCTCGTCGCCCTCATCGACGCCGTGTTCATCGGCATCGGCATCTACTTCCTCGACGTACCGATGGCCGTTCCGCTGGCCGTCTTCATCTTCCTGTTCTCCTTCATCCCGCTCGTCGGCGCGGTGGCCTCCGGTGCCCTGGCCGTGGTCGTGGCGCTGGTGACACAGGGCATCTTCACCGCGGTCATGACCCTGGTGGTGGTGCTGGCGGTGCAGCAGATCGAGGGGCACATCCTGCAGCCGTTCATCCTCGGACGCGCGGTCCGTGTGCATCCGCTGGCCGTTGTGCTGTCGGTGGCGGCCGGGGGCATGGTCGCGGGGATCGGCGGCGCGGTGGTCGCCGTACCGCTGGTGGCGGTGTCGAACACGATCGTCGGGTATCTGAAGGCCTATTCGCAGGAGGCGGCGCTGCGGCAGGCGCCGGAGCCGAGGGGGGCGACGGCGGTGGAGGTGGCTCCTGTGCAACCGGCGGCGCCGGCCGACGCGAAGCCGTCCTAGGTGTGACAAAGGGCCCGTTCACCGTCGAGGTGAACGGGCCCTTCCGGCCGGCCTACTCGGAGAGCACGGCCTCCGCGTCGAGCGTGACGCCGATCGCCTGGATCACGGACGCGATCTTGAAGGCCTCCTGGACCGTCTCCCGGTCCACACCGGCCTTGCGCAGCACCTGCTCGTGCGAGTCGAGGCACATGCCGCAGCCGTTGATGGCGGACACCGCGAACGACCACAGCTCGAAGTCGGCCTTGTCGACGCCGGGGTTGCCGATGACGTTCATCCGCAGACCGGCGCGCAGGTTGCCGTACTCGTGGTCGGACAGCAGGTGCCGGGTCCGGTAGAAGACGTTGTTCATCGCCATCACGGCGGCGGCCGACTTGGCGGCCGTGTACGCCTCCGGCGAGAGGTTCGCCTTCGCCTCCGGCTCCAGCTCGCGCAGCACGATCGGGGAGCGTGCGGCGATCGCCGTGGCGAGCACCGTGCCCCACAGCTGCTGCGCCGGGAGGTCCGAATTGCCGATGACCGAGCCCAGGTTGAGCTTCAGGTCCTTGGCGTAGTCCGGTATGCGGGACTTGAGGGAGTCGAGGGACATGGGGGTCACTCTCCCGCGAGCAGCTTGACCGGGTCCAGGGTGTCCTCGCCCTTGCTCCAGTTGCACGGGCAGAGCTCGTCCGTCTGGAGGGCGTCCAGGACCCGCAGGACCTCCTTGGGGTTACGGCCGACGGAGCCGGCGGTCACCATGGAGAACTGGATCTCGTTGTTCTGGTCCACGATGAACACGGCGCGCTTGGCGAAGCCGTCCTCGCCCTCGATGCCGAGGTCGCGCATCAGCTCGTGCCTGGAGTCGGCCATCATCGGGAACGGCAGGTCGCGCAGGTCGTCGTGGTCCTTGCGCCAGGCGTGGTGCACGAACTCCGAGTCGCCGGAGAAGCCGAGCACCTGGGCGTCACGGTCGGCGAACTCCTCGTTCAGCTTGCCGAAGGCCGCGATCTCGGTGGGGCAGACGAAGGTGAAGTCCTTCGGCCAGGCGAAGACGATCTTCCACTGACCCTCGTAGGTCTTGTGGTTGATCGTCTCGAACTCCTTGCCCTTCTCCAGCGAGACGCAGGCGGTCAGTTCGAACTCGGGGAACTTGTCACCGACAGTGAGCACGTGCAGGCCCTTCAGGTGTTGCTTGGGTTGGACAGGTGTAACCCTTTCAGACACTCCTGTCGCAGGTGAAATCGATCAATGACGTGCAAGCGGCAGCGCCTTCCTTGTTCCGCGAGTCATCGGGATTCCGAGGCGGGATCTTGGCCGGTTGGCTCCGCGGGTGGCGCCGGACGGCCGTCCGATGGTGACCATGGGCATGTGGAACGCCGATGTGGTGCAGAAGGTTGCGGCGCAGCTGATGGCGTCGCCTGCGCACGCACGGCTGCGGACGATGTGCCACCTGCCACCCTGCTGTTCGCCCAGGTACGGCCGGTGGGGCGGGAGTACAACCTGTCAACTACCCGTCGCTAAAGCGGCGGGCTTGCATAGCGGGCGCTACTGGCTGTGGCGCTGCGCTTGCGTCCTGTCCCACGCCCGGGTTTGGAGGGTGGGTCTGGGGCGGTTGACTGCGCCCCGCGTCGCCACAACTCTTCCGCGCGGCGGCGGATGTTGCGGGAGCTATTGCGGTCTGCGTGATCAACGAATCCGCAGGACCGGCATGCGAACCAGGCCTGCGAGACCCGGTTCGCCCTGTCGATGTGGCCGCACTCGGCGCAGGTGCGCGAGGTGTACGCCGGATCGATGTACACGATCGGCACGCCTGCCTTGCGGGCCTTGTACGAGATGAATGCTCCGAGCTGGGCAAATGACCAGCTGGAGTGGGTGGCCCGTTGGGGCTTCCTCAGCCGTACCCTCTCGCGGATGCCCGTGAGGTCTTCCAAGGCGAGGCCGCGCGAGGTGCGTTCTGCCTCGGCCACCACATGTTTCGCGATCTTGTGGTTGATGTCCCTCACCCGCCGCGCCTCCTTGCGCCTGCGCTTCTTCAACCGGCGCTTGGCGGACGGGGTGTTCTTCTTCTGCAGCTTGGTGCGCAGTGTCCGTTCGCGCAGCCGCCCCCGGTTCAGGGCGCGACCGGCCATGATCTGGCCGTCCGACGTGGTGGCGATGTTCACGATGCCCAGATCAATGCCCAGGAACCCGGCCGGATCGGCATTCTGCTGGGCTTCGGGGATCTCGCAGGTGGCCTGCAGGAACCACATGCCGGCCCGAGCGATCAGGTCGGACTCGCCCTTGCGGTACAGGGCCAGGCGGGTCAGCTGCTCGGGGGAAGCGGTGAACGCCACGCCCTTCACTCGTCCGTCCAGGGTCCAGATGGAGATGGTCCGCTCCGGGATCTGCCAGGACAGCATCCGGTCGTCATAGGGCTGCGCACCTTCCGGACGGAAGGCGATCGGATTCTCGGTGGCCCTCCGGTAGCGTTTGGACCACGGCTTGCCCAGGTTCCCGGCCTTCAGGTTCGCCTTCAGCGTGGTGTACGCGTCACAGGTCTTCTTGATGACGTGCTGGGCGGCCTGCGCACCCAGCCCCCACTGCTGCTTGACCTCGCCGTAAGTGTGCTCACGCAGCGCGAAGTTCCGCTTCACGTCCTTGGCAAAAGCGACCTTGGATGCCCAGGACGCGGCCTCATTGCAGGCACGCAGCGTCGCTTCAAGTGCCGCCGCCTGCACGGGCGTAGGCAACAGCTTGACCTGCACCACCAGCTTCATGACATCCGACCCTACGAGCGCGGCCGTACAAACAGACGACTTCCGCACGCCTGTCCCACTTTTCAGTGATAGGTCGCTCGGGCATTCGACGCCCCCTCTATCGGACGCCATTCCTCCCGGGGTTGAAGCCCCTGGAGTTTCTCGCGAGACTTCGTTGCACGTGGCGGCGGTGGGGGG
>NZ_BNBM01000003.1:115891-277410 GCF_014655715.1 Streptomyces lanatus
CCCACCGCCGTACCGACTACTCCGTGCGCAGCCCGTCCGGTCGCATCAGCCGCAGCAGCGGCGGCAGGCTGAGCAGCGTCACCGCGAGGACGACGCCCGCGCCGGTGCCCGTCATCGACAGCACGCTCATCCAGTCCACGACGACCGGAGTGTCCGTCATCTTCAGCAGGACCACGCCCAGCGTCATCCCCACCACCGACGCCAGCAGCAGGCCCAGCGCGATCGGGATCGCCGTCTGCCACAGCACCGACAGGCTCAGCGTGCGGCGCCGGGTGCCGAAGGCGACCAGCGACGACAGCAGCTTCTTGCGGTCGCGCAGCTGCTCCAGTTGGGAGACCAGCAGGCTCGCGCCGATCAGTGCCATGACGGCGACGGCGCCGACGAACAGGCCGGTGCGGAGGGTGTCGTAGCGATCGGACGTCCGCGTGGAGGACCAGGCCATCGGCTGGGACAGCGGGTCCGCGGCCGCCGATGTGTTCCGCACCCGGTCGTACACGTCCGGCACGGAGGCGTCGAGCTTCAGGTACACCTGCCCCCGCAGTGCCGTCTGGGCGGCCGTGGGCAGCGCCTTCGGGGTGAGGAGGAAGCCGCCGCGCTCACGGCCCATCGGATCCATTCGCATCCCGGCCTGCTTCAGCCCCTGCGGCACGGTCCAAGCTGCTTCCTCCCGGCGCGGGCCGCCCTCGTACGACGGGTCGAGGAACACCGTACGGCCCGCGTCCTTCGCCAGCTTGCGGGTGTCCTCGTCGTACTCGGCGTTCGTGACGTAGAACGCGTCGCCGTCCCGGCACGAGGAGAGCTTGGCCACCTCACGCAGCGACGCGCAGTCGCCCACGGTCACCTCGGCACCCATGTTCGGCTCCTTGGGCCGCTCGCCCAGGTAGCCCTCGGCGTAGGCGTAGACCTGCCGGACGCCCTCGGTGTCCCGGAACTTCCCGGCCGCCGGGTCGAGTCGGGCGCCGCGGGACAGGGACACCTGAATCTGCGCCCGCTCCGTGTCGTACCCGGTGTTCTTCGTGTAGTCGTTCTCCACCCCGGCGAACAGCATCTGCAGCGCGATCGCCCCGGCGACCGCCACCGCCACGCCGTTGACCATGCGGGCCGCCGTGCCGCTGCTCAACTGGAGCCTGCGGACGGCCAGTTGCCAGGCCACGCCGCCCGAGCCGAGCCGGGCGACGACCGCCTCGACGACCCAGGGCAGCAGCGTGGTCACGCCGATGAGCAGCAGCAGTACACCGCCGATGACCAGGTACTCGTTGAAGGTGCCGCCGTCCCGGCCCTGCCCGATCATCGGCCAGAGCATCGCGAGACCGCCCAGCGGCAGCAGCAGCCGCCACCACAGCCGGCGGCGCGTGGGCTTCGCCGTACGCACCACACCGAGCGGCTCGATCACCACCCCGCGCATCGCGAACATCGTGACCAGTACGGCCGCCGCGGGGACCGCGATGCCGACCAGCAGGGCCAGCGCGGGGGAGGGGTTGAGGTAGCTCGGGAAGACGCTGACGTCGAACACCTCGACCGAGCCCGCGACCTCCCGACCGAGCAGGAAGAAGCCGGTGCCGAAGACCAGTCCGAGCACCGAGCCCGCCAGCGCCTCACCGGCCGCGATCCGCCGGGTCATCCGGCTGTCGGAGCCGACCAGGCGCAGCGCCGCCAGCCGCCGGTCGCGCCGCTCGCCGCCGAAGCGCACGGCCGCGGCGATGAAGACGGCGACCGGCATCAGCAGGACCACGAAGACGACGATGACCATGAGGATCAGCACGGGGTCGGTCCGTGTCTCGGTCGGTGTGGTGTCCCCGAACCGGTCGATACGGGCGACCCGGGCGCCGTCGATGTACGGCGCGAGGCCTCCGCCGCCCCGGAAGAAGGCGAGTTCGTGCGAGCCGATCAGCCCGGTCTCCTGGATGGTGCCGACGATCCGCTCCGGCAGCCGCTCACGCAGCAGCTTGGCGTCGTCCGACTCCAGCAGCCTCTTCAGCGCGGGGGAGACGACCATCTCGCCCACCGCCGGGAACTTCTCCAGCCCCGGCGGCAGCGGTGCCTTCGCCCCCTCGGGCTCCAGCTCCCGGCCGCGGATGTTCTTGTTCCGGAAGTCCGTGTCGACGTCCGCGACGACCAGGGTGCGGTCCGACTTCTTCTTCTCGGCGAAGCTGTAGTCGATGTCGGAGCGGGCGCTGTCCCGCTCGTGCCGCACCGACAGCATGTTCGGCACCGCCGTGGTCAGCAGCAGCAACGCCACCCCGAGCCCGACCCCGACGGCCGTCAGCAGGGCCCTGGTCCACCCCTCGCGTCCGCCGGCGACGGCGAACCGGACCCCCATGCCCAGATCCCGGGCCCACTGACCCATGCTCATACGACGCGCTCCATGTCCCGGGACTTGCCGTCCCGTACGACGATCTCGCGGTCGGAGTAGGCGGCCACGCGTGCCTCGTGCGTGACGAGGACGACGGCGGCGTTGGTGGAGCGCGCGGCGTCCGTCAGCAGATCCATCACGCGCTCGCCGTTGAGGGAGTCGAGCGCGCCGGTCGGCTCGTCGGCGAACAGCACGCGCGGGTTCGTCACCAGCGCGCGGGCGACGGCGACCCGCTGCCCCTGACCGCCGGAGACCTCGCCGGGCCGCTTCTTGCGCAGGTCGTCGACCTCAAGGCGTTCCATCCAGGTCAGGGCGGCCTTCTCGGCCTCCTTGCGGGAGGTGCCGTTCAGACGCAGCGGCAGCGCCACGTTCTCGACGCACGTCAACTCCGGCACGAGCTGCCCGAACTGGAACACGAACCCGAACTCGGAGCGGCGCAGCGCGCTGCGCTCGGCGTCGGGCATGGTGGCCAGCTCGCGCCCGTTGTAGGTGATGGAGCCCGAGTCCGGCGGCACGATGCCGGCGAGACAGTGCAGCAGCGTCGACTTGCCCGAACCGGAGGGGCCCATGACGGCGACGACCTCGCCGGGGTGGATAGAGAACTCGGCGCCGTCGAGGGCGACGGTCGGGCCGTAGGCCTTGCGCAGATCCTCGGCAGCGAGCAGGGAACCGGGTGGCGGAGTCACTTGGCGACCACCTCGGCCAGCTTGTCCAGACGCGCGGCGGTCAGCTCCAGCCAGCGCAGATCGGCCTCCAGGTGGAACAGGGCGTGGTCGCAGATGAGCTGGTCGGCCAGATCGCCCTTGCGCTTGCGGTCGGTGAGGATCCGCATCATGCGCAGATGCTCGGCACGCTGGGTGTCGAGGATGTCGGCGGCGTCGCGCCGGGTGAGCAGGGCGAGGACGACCTTGGTGTAGAGGGTCGACTGGAGGTACGGCTCCGGCTTCTCGGGCGTCGCGAGCCACCGCTGTACGTCGGTGATGCCGGCGTCGGTGATGGCGTACCGCTTGCGCTCGGGCCCGCCGCCGGGCTCGATCCCGTCGACCTCGACGAGGCCGTTCTTCAGCAGCCGGGACATCGTCGAGTAGACCTGGCCATAGTGCAGCGGCCGGTCGTGACCGAACTTCTCGTCGAAGGCCCGCTTCAGGTCGTAACCGTGGCGGGGGCCCGACTCCAGGAGCCCTAGAAGGGTGTGACCGATGGACATGGCGAGGACTCTACACGGGGTGTATACGCCCTATGTATACGCCTGGTGTGCAGATCATGGCCGAGGGTGCTCAGGCCCAGGTGGGGGCCCATTGTCACGGTTCTGCTACTGCGGCTCGGGGGGCTGTGCGGGCGGGCGGCCACGCCGTGGGATCGGCTTGGCCTCACCCGGCAGCCGGCCCGCCTCGGCGAGGGCGCGCCGCAGCAGGAACTCGATCTGGGCATTGGCCGAGCGCAGTTCGTCCCCGGCCCAGCGCGCGAGCGCCTCGTACACGGCCGGGTCGAGCCGCAGCAGCACCTGCTTGCGCTGCGGCCGACCTTGAGGGGCCGAGCCCCCGGAGGGAACCGTCACTGGTAGAGCGTCCCGGTGTTGAGGACCGGCTGCGGGGACCGGTCACCGCACAGCACCACCATCAGGTTCGACACCATCGACGCCTTCCGCTCCTCGTCCAGCTCCACGATGTCCCGCTCGGAGATCCGCGCGAGCGCCGCCTCGACCATGCCCACCGCCCCGTCGACGATCTGCCGCCTCGCCGCGACGACCGCCCCGGCCTGCTGCCGCTGGAGCATCGCGGAGGCGATCTCGGGAGCGTACGCGAGATGCGTGAAGCGGGACTCGATGATCTGCACCCCGGCCGCCTCCACGCGCGCGTGCAGCTCGAAGGCGAGCTTCTCGGTGATTTCCTCCGCGTTCCCGCGCAGCGACAGACCGGTCTCGTCATGGGCGTCGTACGGGTACTCGATGGCGATGTGCCGTACGGCCGCCTCGGTCTGAGTGGCCACGAACTCCAGGTAGTTGTCCACCTCGAAGGTCGCCTGCGCGGTGTCCTCGACCTTCCACACCACGACCGCGGCGAGCTCGATCGGGTTGCCGTAGGCGTCGTTGACCTTCAGTACGGCCGTCTCGTGATTGCGCACCCGGGTCGAGATCTTCGTACGGGACGTGAGCGGGTTCACCCAGCGCAGACCGTCCTGCCGGATCGTCCCGCGGTACCGCCCGAAGAGCTGGACGACCCGCGCCTCGCCCGGCGCGACCATGTTCAGCCCGCACATGGCGAGAACGGCGGCGATGATGACCAGGACGCCGGCGATCACCAGCGCGGCCTGGCCGCCCGCCGCGGGTGTGGCCGGGGCGCTGAGGATCAGCCCCAGTCCGACCACCAGCCCGGCCAGCGCGAGCAGCAGGGCGCGCCCGCCGCCGATGCTGTGCGCCGTGAACTCGCGGACCTGTGGGGTGGGCATCTCGGGTATGTCGGCGTTGGTGTGGGCGTCGGCGGGTGAGGGTGCGGTGTGGTCGGTCGGCATGGTGGTCCCCCGTTTCATGCGGCTCGCATCTAGCTTGGGTCTATCCAAGTGATATCACTTTACCCCGCCCGAGCAACCCTCTACACCTCTCAGCCGTCGGTTCCGGTGGGACAGGTGCTGATTGTCACGTCCGTAAAAGGCCGGATCGGCCGGCCTTTGTCACATCTTCCGGTGTTAGCTTTCTGAGCTGACCTGAGCGGCGAACCTGTGTGGCGGACGCGCACACGAGAACGAAGCGGAGCGGAACGGACCCATGGGACGAGCGGAAGAGAGACGAGCGCGGCAGCGCGGCGGCCGCCGCGCGGCACCACGGCGTTCGTCCGGGACGCCGTCGAACACCGAGGGCAGCCCTTCGACCACCGTGATCGGCGTACCGTCGGACGCAGTCGGAGGCCGTGCCGCGGCCCGGCGTGCGGCCAAGGGCAGGGGCGGTGACGGCAAGGGCCGAATACGCAGGCTGTTCACCTGGAAGAAGATCCTCGGCACGTTCCTCGGCGTCTGTCTGCTCGGCATCGGCGCCTTCATCGCGCTGTACCTCGCGGTGGACGTGCCCGACGACAACGCCGCCGCTCAGGCCGCCCAGCGCCAGAGCAATGTCTACAAGTACAGCGACGGCTCGACCCTGGCCCGCGACGGCACGGTCAACCGCGAGATCGTGGACCTGTCGAAGGTGCCGAAGAAGGTCCAGTACACCTTTGTCGCCGCCGAGAACAAGAGCTTCTACCACGACAACGGCATCGACCTGAAGGGCACGGCCCGCGGTGTGCTCAACACGCTGATGGGCAAGGGCGCGCAGGGTGGTTCGACCATCACCCAGCAGTACGTCAAGAACTACTACCTCAGCCAGGAGCAGACGGTCAGCCGCAAGCTCAAGGAGATGGTCATCTCCCTGAAGGTCGACCGCCAGATGTCCAAGGACGACATCCTCGCCGGCTACATCAACACCAGCTATTACGGCCGCGGCGCCTACGGCATCCAGGCCGCCTCCCAGGCCTACTACCGCAAGGACGCCGACAAGCTCAAGGTCTCGGAGGGCGCGTACCTCGCCGCGCTGCTCCAGGCGCCGAGCCAGTACGACTGGCAGGCGGCGTCCGACACCGGCAAGCGGCTGGTCACCAACCGCTGGAACTACGTCCTCGACAACATGGTCGAGGAGGGCTGGCTGACCAAGGCCGAGCGCCAGACCATGACCAAGCTCCCGGTGCCGAGGGAGCCCAGGCCCACCGCCGGCCGGGAGGGGCAGAAGGGCTATCTGATCGAGCTCGCCAACCGTCAGCTGGAGGACCAGCTGATGAAGGAGCAGGGCATCACCCGCTCCCAGGCCGAGGCCGCCGTCGTCGACCAGGGCTGGACCATCACCCTGAACATCGACAAGAAGAAGCAGGCCGCGCTGGAGAAGGCCGCCAAGGAACAGCTGACCAGCAAGCTCGACAAGAAGAAGCGCAAGGTCGACGGGAACGTCCAGGCGGGCGCGGTCTCCGTCGATCCGAAGACGGGCAAGGTCGTCGCCCTGTACGGCGGCGTGGACTACTTCAAGCACTACACGAGCAACGCGACCCGCACCGACTACCAGCCCGCGTCGACGTTCAAGCCGGTGATCCTGGCCGCCGCCCTTGAGGAGAGCGCCCAGACCCGCTCCGGCAAGCCGATCACCGCGAACACGATCTACGACGGCACCAGCAAGCGCCAGGTGCTGGACGCCGACGGCGACAAGGTCGGCTTCGCACCGGAGAACGAGGACGACCGCGACTACGGCGACGTCACCGTCCAGACGGCGATGAACAGGTCCGTCAACTCCGTCTTCGCGCAGATGGGCGTCGACGTCGGCATGAAGAACGTCATGGACGTCGCCGGCAAGCTCGGCATGGACACCGAGAATGAACAGGCCGTCCCGGCACAGACCCTGGGCACCATGGGCGCCAGCCCGCTGCAGATGGCCGGGGTGTACGCCACCCTCGACAACCACGGCAAGAAGGTCACGCCCAGCATCCTCAAGGCGGCCGAGCACAACAGCCGTACGGTCACCATCCCGAACCCGGTCGGCGAGCAGGTCATCAGCGAGCAGGCCGCGGACACGGTCACCTCGGTGCTGACGGGCGTCGTCAACGACGGTACGGCCCAGCAGTCCGTGGCGAACAACCCCAAGCGCGACGGCCAGAAGGTCGCCGGCAAGACGGGCACGTCCGACGACAACAAGTCGGCCTGGTTCACCGGCTACACGCCCGACCTGGTCACCTCGGTCGGCCTCTTCGGCGAGGACGCCAAGACCCACGCGCAGACCAAGATGTACGGCGCCGGGGGCTTTGACCGCGTCAACGGCGGCGGCTTCCCGGCGCAGATCTGGTCGGCGTACATGTTCGGAGTGACGGACACCGACGCCAAGTTCGACCTCGACACCGACCAGGGCGCCGCGGTCCAGCCGACCTGGACGCCGACCCCGAGTCAGGAGCCGACGACCGAGGAGCCGACGGAGGAGCCGACCACTCAGGAGCCGACGGAGGAGCCGACGACCCAGGAGCCGACCGAGGAGCCGACGACCGAGCCGCCGACGGAGGAGCCGACGACCGAGCCGGCCCCGACTGTCCCGACGGACGAGCCGACGGACCCGATCACCCTGGACCCGGGCAGACCCGACAACGACCAGTAGGACGCCGGTCAGCCCCGGTTCAGCTCGAACCAGACGACCTTGCCGGTGCTGAGCCGGGTGGCTCCCCAGCGCCGGGCGAGGCGGTTGACGAGGTACAGCCCGCGCCCGCCTTCGTCGGTGGCGCGGGCCTGGCGCAGACGGGGCAACTGGGGCACGTCGTCGCCGACCTCGCAGCGCAGTACGTCGGTGCGCAGCAGCCGCAGGGTGACGGGCCGGGAGGCGTACCGCACCGCGTTGGTGACGACCTCGCTGACCAGCAGCTCGACGGAATCGGTGAGTTCCTCCAACCCCCAGCGGGACAGCGCACGCCGCGCGAGGCGCCGGGCACGCCCCGGCGCCGCG
This sequence comes from Streptomyces lanatus, assembly GCF_014655715.1. Lineage (GTDB taxonomy): Bacteria > Actinomycetota > Actinomycetes > Streptomycetales > Streptomycetaceae > Streptomyces > Streptomyces lanatus. Next base: position 123,745 of record NZ_BNBM01000003.1, read on the forward strand.
TCCTCGGGCTCCAGGAACCAGTACGCCACATCGCTCGGCGCGATGCCGTCGAAGCGGGCGGCGAGCAGGGCGATGTCGTCGTCCCGGTCGCCGGGGCCGAGCATGTCGAGGACCTCGTCGCAGAGGGCTTCCAGCGGCGGCGGGTGATCGGGTCCGGTGAGCTGGGCGGTGGCGGCGAGTTTCTCGCGGAGCTGCTCTATGCCGGTCCAGACGTCACGCAGCCGGGACTCGACCAGGCCGTCGGTGTACAGGAGCAGCGTCGCTCCGGCCGGTGCGTCCAGCTCTACGGCCTCGAAGTCGACGCCGCCGACACCGATCGGCGCGCCGGCGGGGACGCGCAGCACCTCCGCCCGGCCGCCGAGGTGCAACAGGACCGGTGGCGGATGGCCGGCGTTGGCGATGGTGATGCGGTGCGAGACCGGGTCGTAGACGGCGTAGAGGCAGGTCGCCATGCGGTCGGTGCCGAGGCGCTGGGCCTGTTCGTCGAGGTGGTGCAGGACTTCCTGCGGGGGCAGATCGAGACCGGCGAGGGTCTGGGCCGTCGTCCGCAGCTGGCCCATGATGGCCGCGGAGGTCATGGAGTGCCCCATGACGTCACCCACCACCAGCGCGACGCGGCTGCCGGGCAGGGGGATGGCGTCGTACCAGTCGCCGCCGACGCGGGCCGTCTCGGCGGCGGGGAGGTAGCGGGAGGCCAGGCGCACGCCGGTGGGGCGAGGCAGGGTCTCCGGGAGCATCGTGCGCTGCAGCTCGTCGGCGATGTAGGCCTCGCGGCCGTACAGCACCGCCTTGTCGATGCCGAGTGCGCTGTGGGTGGCGAGTTGGGCGGCGACGAGGAGGTCGTCGGGTTCGAAGGCGAGGCGCTCCGGGCGGCGCAGGAAGACGGCGGCGCCGATGACGCGGCGGCGGCCCCGGAGTGGGGCGAGGATGGCTCGCTGGCCGTCGGGGATGATCGACTGGCCGTCGTCGCCGAGGAGTTCGGGCAGGGCGGCGCGGGCTGCGGGGGCGTCGGCGAAGACGGGGCGTACGCCGCGCAGGACCTCGGCGAGGGCGCCGCCGGGCCGTACCTCGCACAGTTCGGCGGTGACGGTGGCCAGCTCGGTCGGTTCCGGCTGCTGCTGGGCCGGCAGGAAGCCGCCCTCGGTGTCGCGCTCCTCCGGGATGCGGTCGGTGCGGCGCAGACGCAGCACGACCGGGCCGGTGGGGCGTTCGTCGCCGACCGGCAGCGGGTCGCGCAGATAGACCAGGATCGCGTCGGAGAAGGTCGGCACCGTCGCCCGGCACAGCCCCATCACGATCTCGTCCAGGTCGATGCCGCGGGCGATCCGCCGGGTCGCTGCGCCCACGAAGCGCAGCCGGTCACCGTCCCGCCGCATGGGTGTCGGCCGGCCGGGCTGCACGGTCCCTCCGGTGCGCCGCTCGGCGGAGCCCGGCGGCTGCTCGATGCCGGGCTGTGGCGGGATGGCCTCCGGGACGGGCCGCGGCCGGTGGGCGTCGGGCTCGGCGGCGACGGAGGGCTGCGAGTGCTCGGGGCCGTTGCCGGCGATGACTGGGGGCTCCTTGCTCGGGCCGGGCGGCGTGGTGGTGCCCGGCGTGGAGGGGGTGTCTCCGGCGCGTGCCTGCGCGGATTGCGCGGATAAGGCGCTGCCGCCGCCGGGGGTGTGGGGCGGCGTGGTGTGCGTCGTCGACGGTGTCGAGGCGCGCACGAGCGCCCCGCGGGCCTCCGCGGGGTCTGCACCCGTCTCCGGGCGTTCGAACGAGGTCGGCTGCTCCGTCACGCCTTTCGAATCCATCCGTCCGGGGCTGCGCGCCGCCCGCGCAGTTCGTCCCGCCGAAACTCCGATACCCGGAATACATGCCCCAGGAACGGAATTCCCGCGTGGCCAGAGGCAGTTCCTGTGCAGCCGGAGGACCTACTGCGGCCCCTGCCGGCGTTGCCCTGGTAACCCTCGCTCACGTCCTGCCGCCCCTCGGTGACGATCGGTCAAGCCCGGCGCGCACTCCGGTAGTTGCCCTGTGCGCCCTTGCGGAGGACGATCCTACGTTTGTTGCCCGGGGGCGCATCAAGGGTCTCATGAGGACATGTGCGCGGGCGTGCGATCCCAGTCCTCAGGCAAAGAAGGTACAGCCCAGGAGGGATCCGGGCGCCAGTTCTGCCACCCGTCGCCGAACGGCGGCCCCCAGACGCGGATCGTCTCCACCGCCGCACGCCCCGCCTCCCGCACCCGCGCGGCAACCCTCTCGTCCATCAGTCCGTCCCGCTGGGCCTGTGCGAACTCGTCCTCGTCCCGCCAGTGCCAACTGCGGTCCGGGTGCACGGAGATGTCCAGGAAATGGTCCTCGGAGTCGACCCCGCCCGCCCAACGGGCCAGCGGCTCCTCAAGGTTCACGTACCAGTTCTTGAACCGCCACCCCGGCTCCCAGAACAGCCACACCGACCACGGCTCACCGGGCCGCGCCAGCTTCAGCACACCCGTCCCGAACCACCGGTCGCGCTGGACGGAACGCGGCTTGGTGTACCGCGTCTCCAGGGGTTCCTGGTGCACCGACGTCCCGTCGGCGAGCACCGGCTTGACGCACTCGGTGCCCGGGGCGAGCCATACGGCGAGGATCTCGGCGTCGTCGCGCACGACGGTGACGGGACGCGCGATGTGGAAGCGACGGCCGGCGTTCTCCCGGTACCGCCACAGGATCTGTGTCCCGGGTGCCCAGAAACCCGTCGAGCCGCCCGCTTCCACTTCCGTCGACATCGCTCCACCGTCTGCCATGAACAGATTTTAGGTGCCACAGGCATACGACGCTGCGGCGCCCGTCACGGTTCACACGGCCGTGACGGGTGGTTACGGCCTTGTCATCCGCAGGACGTCGAGCGCCTCGTCCAGCTGCGCGGCCGTGAGGTCCCCACGCTCCACATAGCCGCCCTCCAGGACGACTTGGCGAATCGTCTTCCGCTCAGCGAGGGCCTTCTTGGCGACCTTGGCGGCCTCCTCGTACCCGATGTACTTGTTGAGCGGCGTGACCACGGACGGTGACGACTCGGCGTACTCAAGGGCGCGTTCGCGATGCGCGACGATGCCGTCGACGGTGCGGTCGGCGAGCAGCCGGGAGGCGTTGGCCAGCAACCGGATGGACTCCAGGACGTTCTTCGCGATCACCGGGAGCATCACGTTCAGCTCGAAGTTGCCGGCGGCTCCGGCGGTGGCCACGGTGGCGTCGTTGCCGACGACCTGCGCGGCGACCATGAGCACGGCCTCCGGGATGACGGGGTTGACCTTGCCGGGCATGATCGACGACCCGGGCTGGAGATCGGGGAGGGAGATCTCGGCGAGCCCGGTGCGCGGTCCGGAGGCCATCCACCGCAGGTCGTTCGAGATCTTGGTCAACCCCACCGCGATCGTCCTGAGCTGCCCACTGGTCTCGACGATGCCGTCCCGGGCGCCCTGCGCCTCGAAGTGGTCCCGTGCCTCGGTCAGCGGCAGCCCGGTGGCGTGGGCCACCTCCTCGATGACGGCGGCGGAGAAGCCGGGGGGTGTGTTGATGCCGGTGCCCACCGCCGTGCCGCCGAGGGGGAGTTCGGCGAGGCGGGGGAGGGAGGCGGTGAGCCGCTCGACGCCGTACCGCACCTGGGCGGCGTATCCGCCGAACTCCTGGCCCAGCGTCACGGGCGTGGCGTCCATGAGATGGGTCCGCCCGGACTTCACGACATCGGCGAACTCCTCGGCCTTGCGCTCCAGGGAGGCGGCGAGGTGCTCCAGCGCCGGGATCAGATCGCGGGTGACGGCTGCGGTGGCGGCGATGTGGATGGAGGACGGGAAGACGTCGTTGGACGACTGGGAGGCGTTGACGTGGTCGTTGGGGTGGATGTCCCGGCCCAGGCGGTCGGTCGCGAGCGTGGCGATGACCTCGTTGGTGTTCATGTTGGACGAGGTCCCGGAACCGGTCTGGAACACGTCGATCGGGAAGTGCTCGTCCCAACGCCCCTCCGCGACCTCACCGGCCGCCTCCTGGATCGCGTCGGCGATGTCCTTGTCGAGCACCCCCAGCCGCGCGTTCACCTTCGCTGCGGCGCTCTTGATCCGGGCCAGGGCCTCGATATGGGCACGTTCGATGCGCTGCCCGGAGACGGGGAAGTTCTCGACGGCACGCTGAGTCTGGGCCCGCCACTTGGCGTCCGCCGGGACGCGGACCTCGCCCATGGAGTCGTGCTCGATGCGGTAGTCGCTCATGGGAGGTACAGCGATCGGGAGGGCGGGGATGTTCCGGGGGTTGGGCTGGGTGGGGGGTGGGGGGACCGGGGAGGGTTTCTTCGCCCCCGCCGCCCCTACCCGTCCCATCCTGGGGCTCCGCCCCAGACCCCGCTCCTCAAACGCCGGAGGGGCTGAATTCCAGCGACCGCCGGAGGGACTGGACTTTCAGCTGACGACGGAGGGTGAGGTTTTTCAGCCCGTCCGGCGTTTGAGGACGAGGCCCGTTCAGGGCCGAAAGCGGGGGTCCGGGGGCGGCAGCCCCCGGGTACGGGACGGGTAGGGGCGGCGGGGGCGAAAAAACAAAACAATCCGCTCGCCCCGACCACAACCCCTACGCCACCCCCGGCCCCCGCACCGGAATCGACGTGAACGTCGGCGCAGGCGCCGGGTCCTGGAAGAAGTCGTTGCCCTTGTCGTCGACGACGATGAATGCCGGGAAGTCCTCGACCTCGATCTTCCAGACGGCCTCCATGCCGAGCTCCTCGTACTCGACGACCTCGACCTTCTTGATGCAGTCCTGGGCGAGCCGGGCGGCGGGCCCACCGATGGAGCCGAGGTAGAAGCCGCCGTGCGCGTCGCACGCGTCCGTGACCTGCTTGCTCCGGTTCCCCTTCGCGAGCATCACCTTCGACCCGCCCGCCGCCTGGAACTGCTCCACATAGGAGTCCATACGCCCGGCCGTGGTCGGCCCGAAGGACCCGGACGCGTACCCCTCGGGCGTCTTCGCGGGACCGGCGTAGTACACCGGGTGGTCCTTCAGGTACTGCGGCATCTCCTCACCCGCATCCAGCCGCTCCTTGATCTTGGCGTGCGCGATGTCACGGGCCACGACCAGCGGACCGGAGAGCGAAAGCCGGGTCTTGACCGGGTACTTGGTCAGCTCGGCGAGGATCGTGTCCATCGGCTGGTTGAGGTCGATCTTCACGACGTCGGACGACTCGTCGAGGTGCTCGTCCGTCGTCTCCGGCAGGAACCGCGCCGGGTCGGTCTCCAGCTGCTCCAGGAAGACACCCTCGGCAGTGATCTTCGCGACGGCCTGCCGGTCGGCGGAGCAGGACACGGCGATGGCGACCGGGCAGGACGCGCCGTGCCGGGGCAGCCGCACCACCCGTACGTCATGGCAGAAGTACTTGCCGCCGAACTGCGCCCCGATCCCGATCTTCTGCGTCAGCTCGAAGACCTTCTCCTCCAGGTCCTTGTCCCGGAAGCCGTGCCCGAGCGGCGAGCCCTCGGCCGGGATCTCGTCGAGGTAGTGCGCGGAGGCGTACTTCGCGGTCTTGAGGGCGTACTCGGCGCTCGTACCGCCGACGACGATCGCCAGGTGGTACGGCGGGCACGCGGCCGTACCCAGCGAACGGATCTTCTCCTCCAGGAACTTCATCATGGAGGCCTCGTTCAGGACGGCCTTGGTCTCCTGGTAGAGGAAGGACTTGTTGGCGGACCCGCCGCCCTTCGCCATGAACAGGAACTTGTACGCGCCGCCGTCCGTCGCGTAGAGCTCGATCTGCGCCGGCAGGTTGGACCCGGTGTTCTTCTCGTCCCACATGGTGAGCGGGGCCATCTGCGAGTACCGCAGGTTGAGGTTCAGGTACGCGTCGTAGATGCCGCGCGACAGGGCCGCCTCGTCGCCGCCCTCCGTCAGCACGTTCTGCCCGCGTTTGCCCATCACGATCGCCGTACCGGTGTCCTGGCACATCGGCAGGACACCCGCCGCCGCGATGTTCGCGTTCTTCAGCAGGTCGAGCGCCACGAACTTGTCGTTGCTCGACGCCTCGGGGTCGTCGATGATGCGGCGCAGCTGGGCGAGGTGGGCCGGGCGGAGGTAGTGCTGGATGTCGTGGATGGCCTCCTCGGCGAGCTTGCGCATCGCCTCGGGCTCCACCTTGAGGAACGTCCGCCCGTCGGCCTCGAAGGTGGAGACACCCTCGGAGGTCACCAGCCGGTACGGGGTGGTGTCCTCTCCCATGGGGAGCAGATCGGTGTACGCGAACTCAGGCATCTCAGCCCATTCCTCACTCGACAGACGGCACCGCCTCCATTGGCGGCCCCATCAGCGTAGAACCTGTCCAAGGCCGGAAGTTTGTGAGGTAAGGCTCAGTTCGTCATCCGAAGATCGTCACCCAGATCATCACCTCGCAGGGGTATCGCGATCTATCGTGTCTTCGGTACGCTGCTGCCGTGGACCTTCAGAAGCAGACCGCGCCCGCTGCCACCGCCGAGCCCCGCGCCACCGAGCTCCGTGCCTCCGACGCCGATCGCGACCGGATCGCCGACATCCTGCGCGACGCCCTGGCCGAGGGCCGCCTCACCGCCGACGAGCACGCCGAGCGGGTCGAGGGCGTGCTGGCGGCGAAGACGGTCGGCGAACTGGACGCGTTCATACGGGACCTGCCCGCCGCCCACCACGGCCACGCGCACCGCCCGGCCGCCCCCCGCCCCGCCCCGGGCGCGATCCCGGCCGAGCCCGACGACAATGTGGTGGCCGTCTTCAGCAGCGCCGTCCGCAAGGGCCGCTGGCGCGCGGGCCGCCGTATCCATGCGTACGCGATATTCGGCAGCGTGGAGATAGACCTCAGCGAGGCCCTCTTCGAGTATCAGCACGTCATGATCCGGGCGATCTCGGTCTTCGGCAATGTCGAGGTCCGCGTCCCGGAGAACGTCTCGCTGCGCGGCACCGGCGGCGGTGTGCTGGGCAACTTCGAGGTGGATCACTTCGACGCGGAGGATCCTCGGGCGCCGGTCGTCCATGTCGACGGCTGGGCCGTGCTCGGCAACATCGAGGGCAGGCCGAAGCGGGGCAAGCTCGTCGCGGACATCCTCGATCGTGTGCAGCGCAAGGTCGACAAGAGTTTGCGCAAGCATCTGGATCGTTGACGGTTGTGAATCGGACCGCCCGACTCCGGCTACGGGGCAGATGAACGGCCGCACAGCGGCGCGCAGGACCCCCCGAAATCCAGCGGTTCGGAACTGACTGCATAGGCGCGCGCACAGCGGGTAGACCTTGCTGCATCGTCTCTCGCTCGCGAAGCCGTCGTCAGGAGTAGACCGTGCTGCAACCGCCGCATTCGTCCCTGCAGGTCGCTGCCGTTCCGGCCCAGCGGGTGCCGACGCGAGACAGGGACCAAGACGCCCCGTGGCATACGGAGGCAGTGTGCCGCCGCGACGAGGCCGGCCTGTTCTTCGCCCCCTCCAAGGAACCCACCGCGGCCCGTCTCTCCCGTGAGGAGGCGGCCAAGCGGGTCTGCGCCCGCTGTCCCGTCATGGTCGAGTGCCGCGAGCACGCCCTCCTCCAGCCCGAACCGTACGGCGTCTGGGGCGGCCTCACGGCAGCGGAGCGCCGCGTGGTGCTGGCCAGGCGCCGTCGCCGCGACATGGAGCTGAACAAGGCGGCCCGGGCGACGAACCGGATAGCGCAGGCGGGCTGAGAAGCAGACATTGGACAGGGCGCCCCCTCCGCACCGGGGGCGCCCTGTCGGCTGCGTGTCTCGGCTTTCACCGAGGGGCGGGTGACCGCCCCGCTCTCACTTCGCCCTGTCGAAGTCGATCGCGCTGTACGCCCGCAGCTTGCTCAGCCGGTGCTCGGAATCGATCCTCCGCACCGTCCCCGACTTCGACCGCATGACGATCGAGTCGGTCGTGGCGTTCTCCGACCGGTAGCGCACCCCGCGCAGCAGCTCGCCGTCCGTGATGCCGGTCGCGACGAAGAACACGTTGTCCCCGGCGACCAGGTCGTCGGTCATCAGCACCCGGTCCAGGTCGTGCCCGGCGTCGAGCGCCCGCTGCCGCTCCTCGTCGTCCTTCGGCCAGAGCTTGCCCTGGATGGTGCCGCCGAGGCACTTCACGGCACAGGCCGAGATGATCCCCTCGGGCGTACCGCCGATGCCGAGCAGCATGTCGACGCCGGTGCCCTCGCGCAGCGCGTAGATCGACCCGGCGACATCGCCGTCGGAGATCAGCTTGATGCGCGCACCCGCGTCCCGGATCTCCTTGATGATGCCCTCGTGCCGGGGCCGGTCCAGGATGACGACGGTGACGTCCTCGGGCGTGGACCGCTTCGCCTTCGCGACCCGCCGGATGTTCACGGCCACGGGCGCGTCGATGTCGACGAAGTCGGCGGCCTCGGGGCCGGTGACCAGCTTGTCCATGTAGAACACGGCGGACGGGTCGAACATCGACCCGCGGTCGGCCGCGGCCAGCACGGCGATCGCGTTCGGCATGCCCTTCGCGGTGAGCGTGGTGCCGTCGATCGGGTCGACGGCGATGTCGCACTCCGGCCCGGTCCCGTCGCCGACGCGCTCCCCGTTGAAGAGCATCGGCGCCTCGTCCTTCTCGCCCTCACCGATGACGACGACGCCGTTCATCGACACGGTGGAGACGAGGGTCCGCATGGCGCGCACCGCGGCGCCGTCGGCGCCGTTCTTGTCGCCGCGCCCCACCCAGCGGCCGGCGGCCATCGCCGCCGCCTCGGTCACACGGACCAGCTCCAGGGCGAGGTTGCGGTCGGGGGCTTCACTGGGTACTTCGAGTTCGGACGGCAGATGATGATGATTCTCGGTCATCGAGGCGCACCTTTCTGATACGACGACGGCCGGATGAGGGTGACTGCCCTGACTCTATCCTCGGGCGCGCAGGATGAGCAGGGGGCCCCACGGATGAGCGGGCGGGGCACCTGCGACGATAGGGGGCGTGGCAGGTTCGAACGGTAAGCAGAAGTCGGTCCGCAACATGGTCCTCTCGCTCGGAGTGACCGTGCTCGCGGCGGGAGTCATCTACGTCTTCGTCCCGCATGAGGACGGCGACCCCGACCTCCCGCGGGTCGACTACCGCGTCGAACTGCTCACGGCCAGGCGTGCCGCGTCCTACCCGGTGGTCGCGCCCGAGGGACTGCCCGCGTCCTGGAAGCCGACGTCCGTCCGCTTCGACGGCGCCGACTTCGACGCCTGGCACCTCGGCTTCCACACCTCCGGCGGGGACTACGTGGAGGTCAAGCAGTCGGCCGAGAAGCCGGCCACGTTCCTGGAGGAGACCACCCAGGGCGGCGAGGCGACGGACGTCACCGAGAAGATCGGCGACCGGACCTGGACCCGGTACACGGGCGGCCGCTACGACGCGCTCGTGCACCAGGAGAAGGGCGCGACGACCGTGGTGGCGGGCACGGGTTCGTTCGAGCAGCTGACGCAGATGGCGAAGGCGCTCAAGGCGGGCTGACCCCCACGCGTACGGAGAAGGCCCCCGGCGATCGCCGGGGGCCTTTCGTGTGCGCGGTCGGGTCGGTTCAGACCGTGGTGACGACCTGGTCGAACTCCAGGCGCGGGGAGCGCGGGTACCAGGCGTCGGCGCCCGGCCTGCCGATGTTGACGACCATCAGCGGGGTGTGGTCGTCGTCCAGGAACTCCTTGCGGACGCCCTCGAAGTCGAAGCCGGTCATCGGGCCGGCGGCCAGCCCCGCGGCGCGGACGCCGACGATGAAGTACGCGGCCTGGAGGGCGGCGTTCATCCCGGCGGCGCTCTCACGGGCCGGGCGCTCGCTGAAGAAGACGTCCTTGGCCTGCGGGAACGCCGGGAACAGGGTCGGCAGCTCCTCGTGGAACTCGTTGTCCGCGGCGAGGATCGCGACCAGCGGGGCGCTCGCGGTCTTGGCCTGGTTGCCCTCGGACATGTGCCGCACCAGACGCTCCCGGGCCTCGGCGGAGCGGACCAGGGTGATGCGCAGCGGGGTCTGGTTGAAGGCGGTGGGGCCGTACTTGACCAGGTCGTAGATCGCCTGGACCTGCTCCTCGGTCACCGGCTCGTCGGTGAAGGAGTTCGCGGTGCGGGCCTCGCGGAACAGCAGGTCCTGGGCGGCGGGGTCAAGAACGAGAGACATGCGTGAACCTTCTCGGGTTGTGCGTGTGCGTCGTGGTGGGCGGTAAGCGGACCGGGGCCCGCTTACGATGACGACAGTACGCGAGACAAGTTCAAGGTTCAACAAAACGCAGGGCGTGGTGATCCGCTTCACAGCCTCATCAGGGAGGGCGAACCTCCAGGACCGCCCCTAGGACTCGTCCCCGGCACTCTCCCCCGCGGCCTCCGCCTCGGCCTCCTCGGCCAGCGCCGCGTCCAGCCGCGCCCGCGCCCCGTCCAGCCAGCGCCGGCACACCTTGGCCAGCTCCTCGCCCCGCTCCCAGAGCGCGAGGGACTCCTCCAGCGTCGTACCGCCCGCCTCCAGCCGCCGTACGACCTCGATCAGCTCGTCCCGGGCCTGCTCGTACCCGAGTGCCTCTTCCACCTTGCTGGTCATGCGCCCACCCTATGCATCCGCTTGTGCGTCGACTCGTACGGAGAACTCACCCTCGGCGACCCGCGCGCGCAGCACCTCGTCGGCACTCACCTCGCCCGGATCCCGGACCACATGCCCGTCGGCCCGCTGCAGCACCGCATACCCCCGCTTCAGGGTCGCCGCGGGGGAGAGGGCCACCACGCGCGCGTGCGTGTGCGTCAGCTCGGACTCGGCGCGGTCGAGGTGATGGCCCAGGCAGCGGCGGCCGCGGTCGAGCAGGGACGCCACATGATCGGCACGCTCGTCGATCATCCGGTGCGGATCCTCTATCGAGGGCCGCGCGAGGGCGTGCGCCAGCCCGCGCTCCTCCCGCTCGACGATCCCCTCCACACACCGCCGCGCCCGGTCGCGCAGCATCCGCACCCGCTCGTACTCCTCCCCGACGTCCGGTACGACCTTCTTCGCGGCGTCGGTCGGGGTGGAGGCGCGCAGGTCGGCGACATGGTCGAGGAGGGGGTTGTCGGGCTCGTGCCCGATGGCGGACACCACCGGCGTACGGCACGAGGCGACGGCCCGCACGAGCTGCTCGTCGGAGAAGGGCAGCAGATCCTCGACGCTGCCGCCGCCGCGGGCGACGATGATCACATCGACGTCGTCGATCTCATCGAGCTCCTTGACCGCCTGCACGACCTGCGGCACGGCGTGCACCCCCTGCACGGGGACGTTGCGCACCTCGAAGCGGACGGCCGGCCAGCGATGGCGGGCGTTCTCCAGGACGTCCCGCTCCGCGGCCGAGGCCCGTCCGCAGACCAGCCCGATGAGCTGAGGGAGGAAGGGGAGCGGCTTCTTCCGCTCCGGTGCGAAGAGCCCCTCGGCGGCGAGCGCCTTCTTCAGCATCTCCAGCCGGGCGAGCAGCTCACCGACGCCGACCGGCTTTATCTCCGTGGCGCGCAACGAGAGCTGACCGCGCGGGGCGTACCACTCGGGCTTCGCCAGCACGACGACCCGGGCGCCCTCGCTCACCACATCGGAGACGGCGTCGAACACCTGCCGATAGCAGGTCACGCTCACCGAGATGTCGTACGACGGATCCCGCAGCGTCAGAAACACCACGCCCGCGCCGGGCCGCCGCGACAACTGGGTGATCTGCCCCTCGACCCACACCGCCCCGAGCCGGTCGATCCACCCCCCGATGAGCCGTGACACCTCACCGACGGGCAGGGGGGACTCCGGGGTCGTGTTCACAGCCATGCGGCGAGCGTAACGGCCGCCACCGACAACGAGTGCGGGGACGGCCCGGGCCGCGTCGCCTCCGTCATCCGACGTACGCTCCACGGTCCCGCCCCGCCACCTCCCGCACCCCCCGGCCCCGCCCGCCCCACCGTCCCCCACCCTTCACAACCCGGTGCCGGTCTCCTCGTCAACCCGTCACCCACGCGATCTCCGGGCCCCCCAACGCACCCTTACGATGGGACGCATGACTGCTTCGCCTGGCCGCCGTGTCCTGCTCGCCGCCCCCCGTGGCTACTGCGCGGGTGTGGACCGCGCCGTGATCGCCGTCGAGAAAGCCCTGGAGCAGTACGGCGCTCCGGTGTACGTCCGGCACGAGATCGTCCACAACAAGTACGTCGTGCAGACCCTGGAGAAGAAGGGCGCCATCTTCGTCGAACGCACGGAGGAGGTGCCGCCGGGCAACATCGTGATGTTCTCGGCGCACGGCGTCGCCCCCGTCGTCCACGAGGAGGCCGCGCGCGGCCGGCTCGCCACCATCGACGCGACCTGCCCGTTGGTCACCAAGGTCCACAAGGAAGCCGTCCGCTTCGCGAACGAGGACTACGACATCCTCCTGATCGGGCACGAGGGCCATGAAGAGGTCATCGGTACGTCCGGTGAGGCCCCCGAGCACATCCAGCTCGTCGACGGCCCGGGCGATGTCGCCAAGGTCGAGGTCCGCGACGAGTCGAAGGTCGTCTGGCTCTCCCAGACCACGCTGAGCGTGGACGAGACGATGGAGACCGTGGACGCGCTGCAGGAGAAGTTCCCGCAGCTCATCTCCCCGCCCAGCGACGACATCTGCTACGCCACGCAGAACCGCCAGCTCGCCGTGAAGCAGATGGGCGCCGAGGCCGAGCTGGTCATCGTGGTCGGCTCGCGCAACTCCTCCAACTCCAAGCGGCTGGTCGAGGTCGCCAAGCTGGCGGGCTCGCGCGAGGCCTACCTCGTGGACTTCGCCAGCGAGATCGACGAGGCCTGGCTGGAGGGCGTGACCACGGTGGGCGTCACCTCGGGCGCCTCCGTGCCGGAGGTGCTGGTCGAGGAGGTCCTGGAGTGGCTCGCCGGGCGCGGTTACGGCGATGTCGAGCTGGTCAAGGCGGCCGAGGAGTCGATCACCTTCTCGCTGCCGAAGGAACTCCGCCGTGACCTGCGCGAGGAGGCGACGGCACTGATCGCCGAGCGGACCGGAACCGGAGACTCCGGCGACTCCGGGGAGTGACTGTCAGTCCTCCGTCGTAACGTAGGGCCATGCAGATCTTCGGCTTGGACATCGGTGGATCCGGGATCAAGGGTGCCCCGGTGGACCTCGACAGAGGCGATCTCGCTCAGGAGCGCTTCAAGGTGCTCACGCCGCACCCGGCCACACCCGACGGGGTGGCCGACGGTGTGAAGCAGGTCGTCGAGCACTACGGCTGGACGGGGCCCGTCGGTCTCACCTTCCCCGGCGTGGTCACCGGCGGATCCACCATCCGCACGGCGGCCAACGTCGACAAGAGCTGGATCGACACCGACGCGCGCACCCTGTTCAGCGACCGCCTCGGCGGCCACTCCGTGACGGTGGTCAACGACGCGGACGCGGCGGGCGTCGCCGAGATGCACTTCGGCGCGGGCCGTGACCGCAAGGGTGCTGTGATCCTCCTCACCTTCGGCACGGGTATCGGCAGCGCCCTGTTCATCGACGGCCGCCTGGTCCCCAACACCGAGCTGGGCCACCTCGAACTGCACGGCCATGACGCCGAGAAGCGCGCCTCCAGCAAGGCCAAGGAGGACGAGGAGCTGACCTGGGAGCACTGGGCGCACCGCGTCCACAAGTACCTCGCCCATGTCGAGATGCTGTTCTCCCCGGAGCTGTTCATCATCGGCGGCGGTGTGAGCCGCAAGGCCCACAAGTTCCTGCCCTACATCAAGGGCATCAAGGCGGAGATCATCCCGGCCCAGCTGCAGAACAACGCGGGGATCGTGGGCGCCGCGATGCACGCGGCGGAGTCGGACGGGTAGGGGCGGGCTGGGTGGCCGGGGCTGCCGGTCACGACGGTCGACGGCGGGCCGCCACCCGCCGGGCCACCAGCCGGACTCTCCGTACGATCACGACGACACCGGCGATCAGCGTCCCCCCGTACAGCCAGCCGGCCTCGGTGGCGAGGGCGGTCACCAGCCCCATCAGGTACCCGCCGACGCCCCCACCGTCGCCGACCAACGGCAGCAGCCCCAAGGCGAACGCGATCGGCACCACCACCGGCGCGGTCAGCAGATCGCCCTCCCGCACCCATACGGCGGTCAGCGCGCACACCGGGAGGAACAGCACGCCGTAGACGGTGAGCGACCCGAAGAGCAGCGAGTCGAGCCAGCCGAGCAGCAGCATCACGGCACCGCAGAACAGCCCGCTGCCCAGTCCCGTGAGCCGGGGCTCGGGAAACCGGCGTAGCGGCACCTGCGGCGCGGGGGCCGGACGCCGTACGGCCGCGGCGGCCTGCTCCGCACTCGGCCGCCGCTGGGAGACGGGCCGGTTGGAGCGGGCGGGCGGGGCGGAGGAGGGCCGCCGATACGACCGGGTCGCCCAGACGGACCGCCCCGAACGGCTCACACGGCCACCACCCCCACTGTTCTTGCTCCCGTACGTGTTCCCACGCCCCTCGCCCCGCTCCACACCATCCCCGTCCGGCGCGAATCCGCGCTCGCCCCGAGTGGACCCGCCCTCGCGCCGCCCCGTACCACCCCCACCCCGCACCGCCTGTGGCGGCAACGGAGGCGGTGTACCGCGCGGCGACTCATATCCGGCAGGTCGCGCCCTGTCTTGCTCCACTGGTCCAACCTAGGTCGGTTTATGTGGCGAATCGGCCCTCGGACACGCCTAGGGGCGGACCTTGGCCAGGTGTTCGACAGGGCGCCGGGGCCGGGCGCGGCACGCCGTAGACTGGTGGATCGGCCCGTGCATCTGAGTCGCGTCGTCCGACCGAAGACGGACCGGGCCCCAGCCAGCCCCAGAAGTCCTCTCCAGTCCTCTCACGTACGGGAAGTCGCAACGTGTCGCTCACGATCGGAATCGTCGGTCTGCCGAATGTCGGCAAGTCGACCCTGTTCAACGCCCTGACCAAGAACGACGTGCTGGCGGCCAACTACCCGTTCGCCACGATCGAGCCGAACGTCGGCGTGGTCGGCGTCCCCGACGCCCGGCTGACGAAACTGGCCGAGATCTTCGGTTCCCAGCGGATCCTCCCGGCGACCGTCGACTTCGTGGACATCGCGGGCATCGTGCGCGGCGCGTCCGAGGGCGAGGGCCTGGGCAACAAGTTCCTGGCGAACATCCGTGAGTCCGACGCGATCTGCCAGGTCATCCGTGCCTTCAAGGACGAGAACGTCGTGCACGTCGACGGCAAGGTCTCC
The DNA here is from genome assembly GCF_014655715.1 of Streptomyces lanatus. Lineage (GTDB taxonomy): Bacteria > Actinomycetota > Actinomycetes > Streptomycetales > Streptomycetaceae > Streptomyces > Streptomyces lanatus. The sequence goes on from NZ_BNBM01000003.1 coordinate 138,910, forward strand.
CCGAAGGACGACATCGAGACGATCAACACCGAGCTGATCCTCGCCGACCTCCAGACCATCGAGAAGGTCCTGCCCCGCCTCCAGAAAGAGTCGCGGATCAAGAAGGACGTCGTCCCGAAGGTCGCGGCGGTCGAGGCGGCGAAGGAGATCCTGGAGAAGGGCGACACCCTCTTCTCCGCGGGCATCGCCCAGGGCTCCGGCAACGAGGAGCTCCTGCACGACCTGCACCTCCTCACCACCAAGCCGTTCCTCTACGTCTTCAACGTCGACGAGGACGAACTGGTCGACGACGACTTCAAGAACGAGCAGCGCGCCCTGGTCGCCCCCGCCGAGGCGATCTTCCTCAACGCCAAGCTGGAGGCGGACCTCGCCGAGCTCGACGAGGAGGACGCGATGGAGCTGCTGGAGTCGGTCGGCGCGGAGGAGCCCGGCCTGGCGACCCTCGCCCGCGTCGGCTTCAACACCCTCGGCCTGCAGACCTACCTCACGGCCGGCCCCAAGGAATCCCGAGCCTGGACCATCAAGAAGGGCGCCACGGCCCCCGAGGCCGCCGGCGTCATCCACACCGACTTCCAGAAGGGCTTCATCAAGGCCGAGGTGATCTCCTTCGCCGACCTGGTGGAGACCGGGTCGGTGGCGGAGGCGCGTGCCAAGGGGAAGGCGCGGATGGAGGGCAAGGACTATGTGATGCAGGACGGGGATGTGGTGGAGTTCCGGTTCAACGTGTAGTGGCTGGCGTACCACCACGTCGCTGATCTGGCTCTGGTAGACATGCAGGTCAGGAGGGGTTCGGTCCTTCGGGATCGGACCCCTTTGTCGATCGTGGGGTTCTCTACTAACATCGATGTTGCTAACAATGTTGTTAGTGTCATGAGTGGAGGTCGGCAGGCATGGTGGACTTCGTGGGCCGTCGGCAGGAGCTGGCGACGTTGGAGCGCGAGCTCCAGAAGGTGGCGGCTGGGGTTGGCGGGGAGCGTCCCGGACGGTGCGTGATGTTGCGCGGGCGGCGCCGGGTGGGCAAGTCGCGACTGGTCGAGCGGTTCGCGGAGTCTTCCGGAGCGCCGTTCTTGTTCTACGCGGCGACCGGCGCGTCCCCTGGGGATGATCTGGCGCGTCTGGCCCGGGACGCCCAGGCGTCGACGCTGCCGTTGGCGGGGCTGGTGGCCGCCGCGCGGCCGGAGAGCTGGAATGCCGCGTTCGATGTGCTGGCCGCGGCGCTGCCCGCCGACCGGGCAAGCGTGCTGGTCATCGACGAGGTGCCGTATCTGATGGATGCCGAGGGCGCTTTCGAGGGGATGCTGCAACGGGCCTGGGACCGGGTCCTGGAGACCAAGCCGGTGCTGCTGGTCCTCATCGGCTCCGATCTGTCGATGATGGAGGCTCTCAACAGCTACGGGCGCCCTTTTCATCAGCGAGGCCGGGAGATGGTCCTCGGGCCGCTGAACCCCGCCGAGGTCGGGAGGATGATCGGGCTGGAACCGGCGGAAGCCTTCGACGCCGCGCTGGTCACCGGGGGGCTGCCGCTGATCTGCGCGGAGTGGCCGCACGGGGCAGGGCTGTGGGACTTCCTCGGCGAGGCCCTGAACGACCCCGTCTCGGCCCTGCTGGTGTCGGCCGAGCGCTCGCTTGCCGCCGAATTCCCTCCGCAGGCTCAGGCGCGCAAGGTGCTGGCGGCCATCGGCAGTGGCGAGCGGACTTTCACCAACATCGCCCGTGCGGCCGGCGGGATCGGGGCCACGCCGCTGCAGCGCGCGCTGGAACTGCTCACGGACAAGCGGATCGTGGCTGCGGAGCTGCCCGTGTCGCTGCGTCCGTCGAAGGATCGCCGTTACCGGGTGGCGGATCCCTACCTGCGGTTCTGGCTGCATCTGCTCGGTCCGTCCATGGAGGAGATCGAACGAGGGCGGGGCGATCTGACGTTGGCGCGGATCCGGAAGAGCTGGACCAGTTGGCGAGGCCGGGCGATCGAGCCGCTCGTCCGCGAGGCGCTCGCCCGGATACTGCCCGACGAGCGGCTTCCCGCGGCCCCCGCGGTAGGGGGCTACTGGACCCGCACCAATGACGTCGAGATCGACATCGTCGGGGCGGACCGCGCCCCCCTCGCCAAGGAGCTGCTCTTCGTCGGCTCCGTCAAGTGGCTGGAGCGGTCCCCCTTCGACCGGCACGACCTGGCAGCCCTCCATCGACACCGGGCCGCTCTCACGGACGATCCTGTTCCAGTCGTGGCGGTCTCACGCAACGGAGTCGACTGTCCGGGGCTCGATGCCGCCTACGGCCCGGGCGATCTGTTGGCCGCTTGGCCGCTGTGAGACCACCACCGCGCTACTGGTCGAGGCGTTCCACCGGCTGGCACAGGACGGTTCTGAGTTTTCCCGGGGCTGTTCTGCGGGGGTGGTGGAGGCCTGATGGGCGTAGTTGGGCGCTGGGGCCCTCGTGGAGGGGCAGGTGTCGTAGCCGGGAGATCTGTCAGTCCCCGCTGGTAGAACTGCCGCGCGCATCACCCCTGAAGCGCTGCTGGCCGTGCGTGAACGGATGCCCGCTCTGCGGTCGTTGTTCCTCGGAGACATCACGGACGTGGAGTGCCATCTCTCCCGGATAGTTCCATGGGTGTTCTGAGCGACGCCGGTGCGAGTGCCCTCCTCGGCGGCCGCACCACCACTTCCTCAGCGAGCCCTGTCGGCACCGCATACGCCAGGCGCTCGAACCCGCGGGCGTTCAGGTGGACCTCGACCAGGAATGCGTGCTGGACGTCAACGGCTTCCGGGTGCCCGGCAGGCACTACGACCTTCGGGAGCCAGACATCTGTGCCGGGACGGACAGTTACTGAGCCCGCATCACATCTCGGCGGGCGGGGAGGTTCCGTAGCGTGCGGCGAACGTGGTGGCGCGGTCGTGCAGGGCGGTGCGCAACGACTGCGGGGTCAGCGCCTCCGCGTCCATCCCGAGCTGCCACAGCGCCCACTCGGCGTGCCGTGCGTCCTGGAACGTCACCTCCAGCCGAAGCCGGCCGTCCGCGTCGGGTTCCTCCGCGCGGACGGCCAGCGCGGTGTCCAGCAACTCCTCCCGCCGGGCCGGGTTCAGCCGTACCGACACGGTGAGGTGGTCGCCGCCGGACAGGAACCGCGCGGAACGCTCCCGCCAGATCCGGTCCAGATCGACCCGGTTCGGTCGTTGTGCCGGTTCCGGGAGCTCCTCGGCGGCCAGTACGCGCGACAGGCGGTAGGTGCGGTCAGTGCCGGCTCTCGTGGCCAGCAGATAGCTCCGGTCCCGTACGGTGACCAGGCCGATCGGGTCCACGGTGCGCCAACGCGGTTCCTGGTCCGTGGCGGCGTAGTGGATACGGAGCTTGTGTCCGGCGAGTACCGCGCGCCGGACCTCGATCATCGTGGTGCCGGGTACCGCCTCGGTGACCAGTCGGCGTGAGAGCAGATCGGTCTCCGGCTCGACGAGGAAACGCCGGGCCGCGTCACTCGCCGTGACCCGATGGCTCTCGGGCAGCGCGTCGACCACCTTGCGCATGGCCGAGGCGAGCGCCGAGCCGAGGCCGAAGACCTGCTCTCCCCGCCCCGATCCGGCGGTCAGCACGGCGAGGGCCTCGTCGTGATTCAGCCCCGTGAGCTCGGTCCGGAAACCGGGCAACAGCGCGAAACCACCATGCCGACCACGCTCGGCATGCACCGGGACACCGGCCGCGGACAGCGCCTCGATGTCGCGCAGCACGGTACGGGTGGAGACCTCCAGCTCGCGGGCCAGCGTGTCCGCGGTCAGCCGACCGCGCTGGCGCAGCAGCAACACGAGCGAGACCAAACGGTCGGCGCGCATGCGAAAAGCCTATCCAAATACATGACTGAGGATGTCGTGATTCATTGGCAAGCTCCTTCCCACGAGTTCACACGAGTTCACGCGAGTTCAGGCGAGTTCATACGACATCGGCACCGGCGGCCTCTGGCTGGCCGACGGGAAGGGAGCGGACGTGGCGATGGAACGAACGGCGGTCAACCCGGTGACATGGTCGGTCGAGATGGGGTTCAACCAGGGGGAGATCGTCTCCGGGCACACCCGCACCCTCTACTGCTCCGGCCAGACCGCGATGAGCAGCGACGGAAAACCACAGCACGACGGCGACATGGCGGCCCAACTCGCGCTGAGCATCGACAATCTGGAGGCCGTCCTCACCGAGGCCGACATGTCCCTCGCGAACCTCGTCCGCCTCAACGTCTACACCACCGACGTCGACCTGCTCTTCCAGCATTACGGCGAACTGGCGATGCGGCTGGGCACCGCCGGGGTCGCACCAACCACCACGATGCTCGGGGTGACACGGCTGGCGATACCGGGGCAGATGGTGGAACTCGAGGGCACCGCGGTCGCCTGACGCGCCGCGCTGGAGCGTCAGTTCGTCGGCTGCCCGCTCCACCGCAACGTCACATCCAAATGCGCCCCACCACTCGCGCTCGACAGCAGCGCCCCGAGTTTGGCGTCCAGGGTGACGCCGAAGGTGACCTCGATCTCGTCGGGGCGTTGAGGGGCGTCGCGGAACTGGGTGAGGACCTCGGAGGCGGCGGTGGTGACGGGGGTGAGGGCGTCGCGGAGGGTGGTGGCCGCGGTTTCCAGGCGGGTGCCGAGGCCTACGGCTCCGGTGCCGGTGCGGGTGGGTGGGGCGACGAGGACGACGGTTCCGTCGGAGAGGGTGAACTGGACTGCGTCCGGCATGGGGGTGGCTCCTGGTCAGGGTGAGCAGAGGGGAGTTGGGCGGGGTGGCGTCGTCTCGTGTTCTGTTTCCTGCTGGACCCTCTCCAGCGCGGCCAGCAGGCGGCCGAGGTTCTTGCCGTTGGCGTAGTCGAGGACCGCTCGGTAGAACGCGGCGGTGACGTCGGGGTCCATCGCGTCGGCGGCGCTGAAGCAGAGGGTGTGGCCGGAGCGGAGCATCGTCGCTATCCGGGCCTGGGCGGGGTTGTCGTAGTGGGTCACCTCGGTGTTGGCGGAGAGGGCGTATCCGGGTTTGTTCACCCAGGTCTGCTGGGCCTTCTCGCTAGCGAGGTAGGAGATGAGCAGGCTCGCGCCGGCGCTGTCGGAGAACCTTCCGATGAAGTCCGCCGAGACCTCCAGGGTCTTGGGGGAGGGGGTCGTGTAGGTGTAGGCCCCCTGCTCCACCTCGGTCTTTGGGAGGCCCATCGCGGACAGTGCGCCGTGGCCCAGTTCGCAGGTGCCGTCCGCCATGCCGTCGGCCGCTTCGTTGAACTTGCGGGCGGACGCCTCCTCGGGGTCGTTGCTCCCGATCAGGTCGCCCCAGGTCGTCCATGCGTGGGTGACCTGCGGGGATGTCCAGCGCAGCCGGCCCTCCACCCAGGCCTCGTAGGTGGCGGCGCCCTCCTCGGCGAGCAGGATGTCCGCGATCCAGTCGGCGCCGGGCCAGCCGGAGACCAGGCCCGACTCCAGGCCCAGGCACCAGCGTTCGGGGCGGGCTTGGAGTGCGGGCCAGGTCTGGGGAAGTGGCACGGTCACGGTGCGCGGGCGGTACCAGACGAGGCTCTTGACGTCCGCCTTGACGGGCACCGCGTAGACCTCGCCGCCGCGCATGCCCAGGCTGCGGAACGGGTCGGCGTAGGACCGGGTGTCGACGTCCAGGGGCTTGAGTTTGTGCAGCTGCTGGTACTTGGCGATCGCCCCGACGCTCGGCAGCACCGCCAGGTCGGGCGCCGCGTCCGCGGCCACGGCGGCGTCGAGCTGCTGGGTCAGGGCGCGGGTGATCTGCGGTTCGACGTCGATGCCGGGGTTGTCCGCCTCGAACGCCTCGATGACCGAGTAGAACGCCCTGAACTCGGTGTCCGACCACGGCACCATGATCGTCACCCGTTCCTTGCCGGGCGCCCCGCACCCGACGGCGGCCGCAAGGAGCAGCCCGAGGGCGAGGACGCAGCGCACCAGCGATGCCGTAAGCCCTCGCACCTTTACGAACCCCGGCCCCATCGCGATCGCCGGCCCCTTCACGGACGCGTGCCCCCTCATGAGCGCGGAAACCTGTACTCGGCGATCCGGGGCCGATACGCCATATACACCAGCGCGCCCGCGCCGACGAGCAGCGGCAGCGCGATCGCCATGACCCAACCCTCACCGGGCAGCACGGGGTGGTGGGGGAGTTCGCCGCGGGTGACCCGGCTGAGCAGGCATCCGGTGACGGCGACCGACGCGGTGGCCAGCAGCGCCAGGGCGAGGGCGGGGTGGGGGCGGCGGCGGAAGTGGCTGGCGATGACGTAGTCGGTCGCGGTCACCAGGAGCAGCATCACGATCACCGGTGCGAGGAGCAGGGGCCAGAGCAGATAGGGGTTCAGCCAGCGGGAGCGGAGCTGTTCGTCCAGGGCGATGGACTCGATCTCGGTCAGGTCCTCCAGCGACTCGATCAGACCGCCGGTGAAGCGGACGTCGTCGCGATCGGCCTCCGTCTCCGGCTGGTCGTTCAGTGCCTCGCGCGCCGCCACCACACCCCGCGCTCCGTCGCTCACCACCCGGTTCGCCAACTGCACGCACGTGGTCAACTGGCCCTGGACGAACTGGATGTGATGCAGACCCCGTTCCCCGGCCGCATTGCCCTCGGTCGCCGAGGTGAGCAGGGTGCCCACCCGGGTGGTGGCGTTGGCGAACTCGGCGCCGGGGCCGGTCAGGTCGAGCGCCTTCGTCGCGGACGCCTCGCCCAGTTCGGCGTACGCCAACTCGGCCTGGCGGTGGGCACTGTCGATGGCGGCGATGGCCTCGCGGGTGCGCTGGGCCGCCGCGATCTGCTCCCCGACGCGGTTCGCCACGACCAGATACAGCAACGCCGTCAGGGCCACCATGCTCAGCACACCGACGCGGAGCCAGCGCACCACGGCGACGGGGTGGGGCCGCCGCCGGTTACGTAACGCCCGCAGCGCGCCCCTCACAGCGCATCCACCGGCCCGCTCCCGACACCCGCGTCGCCGAACCGATGCCCGCACTCCTCGCAGAACCGTGCCGCGCCCGAGGCCGATACGGCCCCGCACCTCGGGCACACCCGGGGCGGTAACGCCGCCTCACCTGCGGGGAGTTCAGCGACGTCCACCGGCGGCGCCACCGTCTTCGTCGAGTCGACGCCGATCCGCTGGATCTCCGCCCGGGACGCGTCCCGCCGCACCCGCACCCTGCCGTCGGGGCCGGTGGACGCCAGCGCGCGCAGGAGCCGTAGGCGTGCGGTGTCGTGGAGGTCCTGGGCGAGGCCGATGGCGAGGCGCAGTTCGTGGTCGGCGCGTTCGAAGTCGCCGCGCAGCTGGGCGTCGGCGCAGGCGCGCATGGCCATGCCGAGTTCGCGTTCGTTCTCGACGCGGGTGAGGTCGGGTGAGCGCGGGATGCCGAACCCGGGGGTGGCGCGGCGGCGGACGACGAGGGCGGCCGTGTCGGAGCACGGGCCGCGGGTGCCGTCGGGGTGCTCGGCGTGCAGAGTGATGCGGGCGGCCCGCAGGTCCTCCTCGACGGTGAGGGTGTGCGGGTCGAAGTGGAGGGAGACCAGGTACTGGCGGGTCTGGGGCGGCCAGGAGCCCAACGGCACATGGGATTCCGCGTCCTGCCGCCGGTGTGCCGTCAGTTCGGCCTCGACCGGGCGGGTCTGGCGTACGAAGGCGAGCTGGAAGCGGTCGTTCAGGCGCAGGCCCAGATAGACGCGGGGCACGACGATGCGCTGGGCCTGCCGCATGAGGCGGGTGAAGTCCTCGGTGAGGTCGGACGCGGTGACGACCGCCTCCGCCGTGCCGTGCAGGGCCTCGGTGATGCGCAGCAACTCGGCGTAGTGCCAGTCCTCGCCCAGCCCCCGGGCGTCACAGATGAACCGGTCGGAGCACTCGGCGAGGATCTCACCGAGCTGCTCAGGGGTTTCGTGCTCGTCCTTGCCGTCCGTGTACAGGACGGCATGGCGGACCGTGCCGGGGGAGTCCGCCGAGGCGAAGAGGTGGCGGGCGCGGTTCAGCCACTCGCCGATCGCCGTGCCGCCCTCCGCGAGCTGACCGACGACCCGGAACTTGGCGTCCTCGCGGGTCGAGGCGTCGACCCGGGCCAGGCCACCGCCGGCCGGGAAGATCACATCGGCCCCGTGGTTGCCCGCGACGATCCCCAGGAGGGTGCCGTCGCGCAGGGTGTCGACGGCCGCGCACATCGCCCGCTTCGCCTCGTCCAGCTTGCGGCCCGCCATCGACAACGACCGGTCCATGATGAGGATCTCGGCGCCCGGCGCATCCGGTGCCGCGTCGGGCGTGGCGCGTGCGGTGACGGTGATCAGGGCGTCCGCGCGCCGCTGGTCGTGGGCCAGCTCCGCGGGCGCGTCCACTTCCAGGGCGAAGCTGAGCCCCAAGGGCGACCTGTCCCCCACCGTCACCACCTGATCGTGACCGTCCCGTTACTTGACGTACTCAGCAGCTTAGCTTCCCGGGTGTGCGTCCGAAACGGGAATGACCGGTTCTCCCAGGTTGCAAGGACCATCCCCACCGCACCGGGGGACGCAGCCGGTTGGCGAGGTCCACCAGGGCGACGTACTCCCGCTCGGTCGGCGCGTGCGGGCCGAGTTCGCGGATCGCGTCGGACAGACGCTCACGGTCCCGATGGTGCAGGAAATGCGCGTACTGGATCTCGGCGGACAAGGCCGCGGTCGCCGCCCCGTCCACGTCGAGGCCGTCCAGGCCCGCGCCGGCCCGCTCCAGGTCGTCGCCGTTCGGCACCGGTTGGGCGGGACCGTCGAGGATCATCACACTGAGCCGTACGGCCGCCACGCGCGCCTCCCGCTCATAGCGGAACTCCTGGGCCAGGCGTACGGCTGCGCCCACCGCCCTCGTGCGGTCGCCGGACAGCAGATGGACCCGGGCCAGGCCGAAGCCGGCCGCACCGAGCGCGGGGGTCGTGTCGAAGACGGCGCCGTAGTGCGAGCGGGCCGCGGCGAGGTCCCCGCGGAGCTCGGCGCACAGGCCGAGGGCGAGTTGCGGTATCAACTCGCCCGGGAGCGCCGTACGTACCGTGGTGAACGCCGTCGTCGCCGACCCGGCGTCGTCGCGGGCCAGCGCGATCAGACCGGAGTACCAGGCGTGCAGCCAGTGCCAGTCGGGCAGGCCCGCCGCCGCGAGGGTGCGCTCCGCCAGCATCGGGTCCCTGCGGCGCAGCGCGAGCCGGCTCTGCGCCAGGGCACGGCTGGTCTCGCCCGCCATGTCGGGGGCGTCCGGGTCGGACAGCGGCGTCGGCAGCGCGGCCGCGATGTCGCCGGGCTCGGGGGAGGAGAACGGCGCCGGCATCGTCAGCGTCGCGTCCTCGCCGGGCCGTGCCTCGACCCAGTGCGCGAGCGGGCGGGCCGCGCCGAGGCCGCCGTGCAGCGGTTCCGGCATCGAGCCGAACAGGGCGGACGGGCGGGCCACCTGACGCCGGGCCGGTGCCGCCGCCACGACCTGCCGGATGACACCGCTGAGCTGCTCCGCGAACTGCCGTGCCGACACGAACCGCCGCTCCGGCCGCTCGATGTCCGTGGCGCGGTCCAGGAGCAGCTGGAGCGAGTCGACGCCGGGCGCCGAACGGTCGGTCCAGCGGGCCCGGCACATCTCGCGCAGGGTCGTGCCGAGGCAGTACAGATCGAAGCCGGAGGTCGGACGCAGATGCTCCGGGTCGTCCTCCGGGGGCGCGTACATCCTGGTGTACGCCATGATCCGGCCGGTGTCCTTCTGGCTGCGCACCGCGCCGAAGTCGATGAGACGGACGCGGTCCTGGGCGCCGGCCGGACTCTGTTCCCGGAACCTGATGATGTTCAGCGGTTTGACGTCGCAGTGCAGCAGACCCCTGGTGTGCAGATAGTCGAGGGCCTGCAAGACCCGGACGCCATGCGCGAGGAGGGTCTCCAGCCGGTCGTCGTCACCCGCCGACAGCGGTATGCCGGGCACGTACTCCAGAACCAGATGCGGCCCCTCGTGCTCGTAGCCGAGGATGCGGACGATGGCGTCGTGCCGGAGCCCGACCAGGACGTCCCGCTCGTGCAGCGCGGTCCTGGCGACGGACCGGTTCAGGGCCTTCAGTACGACATGGGTGGCGAGGTTCCTGTCGAGGGCGAGGTAGGCCGCGCCGTACGCGCCCGAGCCGAGGACGCGTACGACGTCGTAACGGCCCGCGATGGTCAGCCCCTTGGGCTGGGCGAAGTCGAAGCGAGTGCCGCAGGCCGGGCAGAACCCTTTCGTCCGGCCCGGTTCGCCGTCATGGCCCCGGCCGACCGGCTGCCTGCAGGAGGGGTTGGGGCAGAAGCGGTGCTCCTCGGCGACGGGGTCGGCCGACCGGGGCGGTACGTCCGAGGCGTCCGGCCCGGGATCGGAGTCGACCAGTCCGAGCCCGTACCAGGGATCCGGCCGCACATGGGCAACCCCGACACCCTCACCCCGCCCCGCCTCCCGCTCCACCACGGCGGGCGGCGGCGCCTGCGCCAGCGGCCTGCGGTCGCACACCTCGCAGAATCCCTGCGCGTCGATCTCGCCGAGACCGCAGTCGGGACGATTGCACATCGGCATGGCGTCACCCTTCCTCGATACGGCGGTTGACCTCGCTGACATAGCGGTCGACCGCCTGGCGGGCCGTCGTGAGGTCGATCGGGATGGTGTGGAGGGTGCGGGTGGCGGGGGCGTGGAGGTCGGCGAGGCGGCGGTCCTCGTCGCCGAAGTAGCGGGCGGCGCGCACTCGGTGCAGTTCCAGGGTGGAGGAGAGGTCCTGGTGGGTGGTGATCAGGCGGCGCAGATCGCGGTCGTAGCGGGCGAGGGCGGCGCGGGCGGCCACGGCCCGGTCGTGGACGGCGGTGAGTTCCGGGTTGGGTTCGGTCGTGCGGGCGACGGTCAGCCGGACCCGTAGCCGGGGTGCGGCGCGTGGCGGCAGGCGGGGCGCGGCGAAGAACCGTACGCCCCACTCCTGTTCCAGCGCTGCTGCGGCGTCCTCCTCGGCGGCGAGCAGTACGACGACCCCCTGCGCCCGCGCGGCGCTCACCCCCGTGACGGTCACTCCACGGATCGGCTCCGGGTCAAGGGACACGTCGTGCGCGAGTCCCTCGGGCGGCGCGCCCTCGAAGCCGAGGACCAGCCGCAGGCCTCGCGACCGGGCCCGGTCGGCCAGCTCGCCCAGCAGGTCGCGTACCAGGGCATGGGGGTCCTCGGCGCGGTCGACGCCGCCGACCACCAGACAGGCGGGCGGCCTGCGCCGCAGCAACTGCCACGCCACCTCGGGGGCATCGCCGCCCGGCAGCCCGAACCGGCGTGCGAGATAGCCGGACACATCGGCGACGGACCTGCCGTGCGCGTCATAGGCGGCGTCGATGGCGCCCAGACCGAGGACCGTGTCGCCGGGCGCGCCGGTGAGTTCCGCGTCGGTGACGGTGGCCCGGGTCGCCGGGTCGGCCGTACGCACCAGACGCACCAGCCAGGAGTCGCCGACCGCCGTAGTGCCGCCGGTGCCGACGACGATCGTGCCGGGCCGGCCGCTGTCGAGGAGCCGGGTGAGTTCCTGCGTCAGGGCGAGCCGCAGCGGATCGCCGAGCACTTCGGCATCCCGCAACTCACCCCGGTCACGGCCCAGTTCATCCGTCGGATCGCCGTCCGCGCAGTCCAGCTCGCCGATCCGGGGCAGATACGTCAGCACCGTCTCGGTCGGCAGCATCCACGCCGCCTTGGCGTCGCCGTCGACGAAGTCGGCCACCACGATGCCGATGACCCGCCCGTCGAAGGCGCCGCCCAGCGCCATCACGCCCGCGCCCGAGTAGCCCCGCTCGATCCAGGGATCGCCCGTGCGCACCCGCTTCAGCAGCCCCCACTCACCCTGCCGCCCGCCCGAGCCCGCCAGCCGCGCGTCCGTCCCCATGCCGAAGGGCTCGGCGCGGGGAAAGCCGTACACCCGGACCGTGCCACCGGCGATGGGGGCCTTCCACAGCTTGGTCCGGGTGCCGCAGCCGGACGGCTCGTCGAGTTCGAGGAGCGCGACGTCTCCGCGCTGGGTGCCGTTCTCGTGCACCCAGGTGCCCGGCGCGACGCGAGCGGTGGCGCTCCACTCCGGGCGGCACGCCACGCTGCTGATCCGCACCCCACCCGTGGCGCCCTGGGCGTAACGGACGACATGCGCGCAGGTCAGCACATGACGGTCGTCGAGCAGTACACCGGCGCCACAAGGTGTGCCGTCCTCGTCGTCCACCCTCACACGCCACGGATCGTCACTGTGGTGATGCAGCGCCATATGCCCACGGTATGGCAACGGGCGCCACATCGACCCGAGTTGTCAAGCCAGGCTGACGCCGGTTCCCGCACTCATGTACGGACGTCGAGTTCGGCCAGCGCCGCCTCGCCCCGCACACTCACCCGCACGCACCGCACCGCGCTCCCGTCCGCCGGATGCCACCGCCGTCCGTCCGCCGACACCTCGACGCGATACGACGCCGGCCGCGTCCGCCAGTCCGGCCGCACTGAACCGACCCGCACCGCCCTGCCCAGGTCGACCGTGAGGGTGCCGCGCTCGGCGGCCGGGGACCAGACGGTGGCCGGGCTGCCGTCCACGGCCGCCTCCGGGTACAGCCCCGGCTCGGCGGAACTCGCCGTCGCCGCACGGCAACGGGCCAGGTCGGCAGTGGGGGCCAGGTCGGGGCGGCGGGTCTTGAGGGTGACCTCGCCGTCGGAGGGGAGGGTGAGGCGACCCTCGGGGGTGTCCAGGGGGATGGGGTCACCCGAGCGCAGCCTGACGGTGGTCGTCTCCGGGCCGATCTCGATGTCGTACGTCCGTCCCCGCCACCGCAGCCCCGACAGCCGTACCCCGTCGTCGAGTTGGGGCGGCAGCGTCGGGTCGAGGCGCAGGGTGTCCGGGCGCAGCCGCAGACCGGTCAGGCCGTGTGTGAAGACCTGGAGGAAGCCGCCCTTTCCGGTGAGGAAGTCCTGTGCCGGGGAGCCCGCGAGCGGGTCGGCGGCGCCCGCCTTCTCGCCGCGCGACTCCGAGAACAGCGCGAACGGGCCCCGCGCGAACGGCTGGTAGGCCCGCCGCAGGAAGGTGTACGCGGCACAGCCCGGCTCGCCGATCGCCGCCGCGTCGATGGCGTGCACGGAGTCGGTCATCGCCGGGCCGTCCGGATCGGTACGGGCGGTGTAGTAGTCGAGCGTGGCCGCCGCGGCGCCGTCCGGCATGGGCCACTCCAGCGGGTAGATCAGCAGCGCGGTGTCGGCCTGCTTGATCGGGGAGCCGTCGTAGCCGTCGTACTGGAGGAACACCTTGCGCCCCGCGTCGTACGGGATGCGCAGCCGCCCGGCGATAAGCCGCCAGTCCGCCGGAGCCGGCCTGCCCAGCACGCGGGCGGCGTCGGCGGCGGCGCGCAGGGCGGTCGCGGCGACGGCGTTGGTGTAGGCGCCGTCGGTGACGCCGTTGCTGTACTCGTCGGGACCGGCCACCTCGCTGATGGAGTAGGAGCCGTCGTCGTTCGCCGTCACCCGTGAAGTCCAGTACCGGGCGAGGCCGTTGAGCAGCGGCCAGCCACGGTCGCGCAGCCAGGCGCGGTCGCCGGTGGACAGGTAGTACTGCCAGGCCGCGAGGGCGATGTCGCCCTGGAGATGGTTCTGGGTCACGCAGTGCGGTGGCCGCCAGCTCTGGCACTCGCTCCACAGCCGCCCGTGACTCGCGCTGGTCCACGGGTAGAACAGGCCCTTCACCGCCGTCCTCGCCGCGTTGTCGGCGGCGGCCGCGCGGGTGCGGTGGCGGTACTCCAGGACCGGGCGGGCCAGTTCGGGATGGGTGGCCAGCAGCGACGGGAACATCCAGGTCTCCGCGTCCCAGAACACCATGCCCGCGTAGTTGTCGCTGGTCAGGCCGGTCGGGGCGATGCTGTCGCGGGCGCCGGGGCGGAGTGACGACAGCAGGCCGTACCGCGCGGAACGCACCCACAGTTGCAGGTCCGGGTGGCCCGGCACCTCGATGTCGGACCTCCACAGCCGACGCCAGGCGGCGCTGTGCGAGCGCAGCAGCGCCGTCCAGCCGCGGGCGGCGGCACGGTGCGCGGACCGGCGGGCGGTGGCGGCGGGGGCGCGGGAGGTGAGGGTGGTGTCGACGCCGACGTACTTGGTGGCCGTGTAGGTGCGTCCGGCGCGGACGGGGAGGGCGACGGCCCGGGCGGCGCTCAACTTCCTTCCCGTACGGGTGCTTTGCGGCCGTGCCCCGGGCGGTGCCTGGAGCGTGGAGGCGACCGCGCCGTCGACCCGGGTGCCGTACGTGCGGAAGGCGACGCCGATCGTGCGGGCGTCGGCCCGGGACCTGCCGGTGGGTGCGAGGCGGCGGGCACCGCGGCCGTCGATGCGGTCGGTGAGGGTGAGCCGGCCGGTCCAGTGCGGGGTGACGCGCAGGCGTACGGCGCCGGTGTGCGGGTCGTCGCGGGAGGTGAGGACGTCGTAGGCGAGGTCGGTGCGGCGGCCGTCGGGGGTGGTCCAGGTGAGGGTCGTGCGGATGTAGCCGCAGCGCAGGGAGAGGGTTTGGCGGTAGGCGGAGACACGGCTCTTCGCGCCGTAGGTCTCGCGTCCGGCCCTGATGTCGAGGCCGGTCCAGTTGGGCAGCGCGGCGAGCGCCTCGCGGCCTGCGGTGTTCTCCGGGCCGCGGGCGTAGAGGCCGGAGACGAACGTGGCGTCATAGCGCGGGGTGTAGAGGGGCCAGCCGGTCCTCTCGCCGGATGCGGCGTAGCCGGTGCCGGTGGGCGGGACGCGGGTGGCGAGGTAGCCGTTGCCGACGTAGGGGTGGTGGGCGTCCTTCGGGTCGATCCGGGTGGCGGTGGGGGACCAGCCGGGGGCCTCGCAGGGGGTGGCGTGCGCCGGGTGGGGGCGGGAGTGGGGGTGGATCGGCAGGAGCAGCGTGGCGGCGAGCAGGGAGGCGATGAGGTGGGGCTTCGTCACAGGTCGACGATGGGGGAGGGGGCGTGTGAGGGGGGTGGAAAATGCTGGGAATTACCACGAATGGGGCGATGGGGGCCAGTTGCTCTCCCCCTCCGCGTGCAGTTCCAAGCTCACGGCCAGGTGGATCTGTGCGTCCACCCAGGCCGCCGCGGCCGCGGTCGCACCGTCCCGACGGAGGGTCGTGCCGAGGGCGTCGACAAGACGGGCGGCGGTGTGCAGGCCGGTGCGGCGCAGGGCCGTCGCGCTGTCGGTGAGGTGGGTGCGGGCCGGGGGGTTCAGGTGGCGCAGGCCCTGGTGGGCGGCTTGGGCGAGGGCGGTCAGGGCGGAGGTGAGGGCCGTGGTGATCGGGTCCGAGAGGCGGGGCGGGGCTGTGCCGAGCGCGGTGTCACCGGCGCCGGGGGCGAGGTCGGGGACGGTCACGCCCTTGGACGTCAGTACGGCCAGCGGGTTCAGCACGATCCGGCCGTGGGCGCGGCCCAGCATGCCGCTGACGCCGTACACCTCCGGCTCGTCGAGCGCGGCGGCCAGCGCGTCCAGGCCGCCGGGGCACAGCGGGTTGTACTCGGCGCCGACGAGGACGTCATTGCCCGCCGTGTCCCGTACGACGGCCTCCAGGCGCTGCGTGGCCGGGTCGTAGCCGATCGACTCCACGGCGGCCACCTCCACCACCCGCACCGACTCCGCCTCGACCCGCGGCCTGATCAGCCGGGGCGGCCGTGCGCCCGCCGCCCGCAGATGCGCGGCCGTGTCCCGGACCAGCAGGCTGCCGGGCAGGTCCCGCCAGGCCGAGCCGAGCGGGGTGACGCTGGTGGCGGCGATACGGCCCCGGGAGATGGTGACGGTCCGGTCGGCGGCGCGTGCGGTGTGCTCACTGACGACGTTCGCCGTGGCGAGGTCGCGCAGCGGGGAGCCGAGCATTCGGCGGGCGGCGAGGTCGTGCCCGGTGGGGGACCGGTCCTCCGTCAGGTCCCAGCGTTTGCGCAGCACCAGCGCGAGTCCGGCCTCGGCGTGGGCGAAGTACGTCTCGGCCGTACGGTCGCCCGCAGTGCCCCCGATCCGGCAGCCGAGCGCCACCAGCCGCACCCGGCGCAACGGTGTCTCCGGCGCCTCCTTGGTGCCCAGCACCCCGACCGGATCCTGCCCCGCGGCCCGGTGCCGGGCGTGCAGCTCGGCCAGCAGCAGGGCGAACCGCTCCGCCTCGTACCGGGTGCCGCGCGCGGCGTACGCGTCGATCTGCTCCCGCAGCTCGGCCACCGCCCAGGCCGGCCAGTGCAACGAGGCCGCCGTCAGCGACTCCTGGGCTCGGACGAGGGACCCGGCGAACACCGGTCCCGCCTGCTGCACACCGTCCAGGAGCAGGTCGTCCGCGAGGGCGAGGGCGGTGCGCAGGGCGGCGTCGGCCCGCTCCGTGGTGGCGGCACGGCCGCCGACGCTCACCTCCGTGGCCTGCCCGTCCGCCGCCCGGAACGCCCACACCGCCAGCGTCACGACCTCGCCGCGCAGTGCGGTGGAGGCGTCGGTGAGGGCGTAGCCCAGCTCGTGCGGCACCGGGAAGCGGACCGTGCAGGTGGGCAGTTCGACCCGGGGTTCGGGGTCGTCGGGGGTGGGGCGGTGCAGCCGGGCGAGATACCCGCGCTCCTTGGTCCGGCGGGCCGCGAGCAGGGCGGCGCGGCCCAGTACGGCGGTCAGGGCGTCGTCGTCGAACTCGGCCGGGGACCAGTCGGTGAACGGCGTTGTGGTGCTGCCCGGGGTGTCTACGGCGGTGCGCGGGGCGTCCGTGGCGGCGCGGGAGTCGTCCTGTGCGGCGTCCGTCGCGATGCGCTGGTACGCGAGCACCAGCCCGATGCGGTGCCGGCACACGGACGTCGCCCCGCAGGCGCACTCCGACGCGTCCAGGCCGAGACCCGGCGGGAGCGCCGTGTCCGTGCCGTCCGGGAAGCGCCCGCGTACGGTGCCGTCGTCGGTGACGGTCACCTCGGGGCCGGAGCCCGCCGTCAGGTCCTTCTCGGCACGCTTGACCAGGCCACGGTTGGCCAGGGAGGCGAGCGTCTGGGGCGTCAGGGCCAGCAGGTCGGCGCGTACGGTCACTTTCCCCGCCCTCCCTGGCCCACCTTCTCGGCGACGAACTCGGCGAGCCGCCCCGGCGTCATCGCCCCCACCGGCGCGCCGACCTGGGCCAGCCTCCCGGCCAGCGCCCGGTCGTAGACCGGATCGGCGGCCTCGTCGAGGGCGGCCAGGCACAGCACGGTCGTGCCCTGCTCGACCAGCCCGCGCACGGTACGCACCAGGCGATACGGGTCGCCGCCCTCGTAGAAGTCGGAGATCAGGGCGACGATCGTG
The DNA here is from genome assembly GCF_014655715.1 of Streptomyces lanatus. Taxonomy (GTDB): domain Bacteria; phylum Actinomycetota; class Actinomycetes; order Streptomycetales; family Streptomycetaceae; genus Streptomyces; species Streptomyces lanatus. The sequence goes on from NZ_BNBM01000003.1 coordinate 156,167, forward strand.
CGCCGCGGGTTCTCCACGAGTGAGGCGCCGTAGTCGACCGCCCGCGCGATGTCGGTGCCGCCGCCGAGCTGAACCCTCATCAACAGCTCGACCGGATCGGTCACTTCGGAGGTCAGGTCGACCACCTGGGTGTCGAAGGCGATCAGACGGGTCTTCAGCCCCGGCAGGCTCCACAGACAGGCCGCGGTGACGGCGGAGTGGATCACCGACCCGGCCATGGAGCCCGACTGGTCCACCAGCAGGATGAGCTGCCATTGTTCGAGGTGGCGGCGGGTGCGTGAGTGGAAGTGCGGGCGCTGGATGAGGATGCGGCGTTCCTCGGGCTGGTAGTGGGCCAGGTTGGCGCGGATGGTGGTGCGGAAGTCGAAGTCGCGGGCCAGCGGCAGATGGCTGGGGCGGCGCGAACGGGAGCCCGTGAAGGCACGGCGGACCTCCGGGCGCAGGCGCTCCATCAGCTGCCGTACGACGGTCTCGACGATCCGGCGGGCCGCGGCCAGCACCTGGGGGTTCATCAGATGCTTGGTGCGCAGGACCGCGCGCAGCAGGGTCTGGCTCGGCTCGACCCGCGCCAGGACGTCCGGGTCGGTGACGATCTCGTCGATGCCGTACTGCTCGACCGCGTCCCGCTCCAGCCGCTCCACCGTCTCCTTGGGGAACAGCCGGTGGATGTCGTCGAGCCAGTCCACGGCGGTGAGTTGGGAGGGACCGGTGCCGCCCTCGCGGGATTCGGAAGGCGCGCCGCGTCGGACTCCTCGGCGGCGCAGGTCCTCGTCCCTGCCGTAGAGCCAGTCGAGCGCGGCGTCGCGGGCGGCGGCGGAGCCGTGCAGCGGGCCGGTGCAGCGCTCGGCGGGGGAGCCGAGGATGAGGCGCCAGCGCTCCAGGGCGGGGTCGGGGGATGCGGAGGGTTTCTCGTCGGCCGTGCTCATCCCACCCTCCCCAGTCCGTGCCGGTCCAGCAGTCGGGCCACGTTCTCCTCCAGGGTTCGCGCGCGGGCGAGCAGCAGCGGGTCGGCGGTGGTGCGCAGCAGGGAACGGGCCGAGCCGTGCTTGCCGCGCCGCAGCAGCAGGCGTTCCGCGATGCGCTCGCGTTCGCGGGGCGGGAAGAAGGCGAAGGCCTGGCGGAGCGCGGGCAGGCCGGTGATGAAGTCGCCCTCGGTCATGGCGGAGACGATGCCGTCCAGTACGTCGATCAGCGGCTCCCCGTCGGCCGTCGCACCGGCGGTGACCTCCTCGCGGGCCAGGGCGAACAGTCCGGCCAGCCAGTCCCCGAGGCTGTCGGCGGCGGTGGACGCGAGCGCCTGCACTGCCGTCGCCGGGTCGTCGGGGACGCCGAGCGCCCAGCGCAGGCCGAAGGCGGCACCGCGCAGATCGGCCGGGGCGCGACGGTCCCGGCCGATACGGGCGGCGGCCTCGGCCGCGGCCTCCCGGGTGACCGACAGCAGCTCCGGGGCGTGCAGCAGCGCGTCCCGCGCGGCGGCCAGTGCGCGCAGCCGTGCCAGGTCCACGCCGGGGCCGCCGTGCAGGCCCTCGGCCAGCCAGAACACCCGGTCGGCGGCGCCCGCGACGACACTGCCCAGTAGCCGGCCGCGGGCCACGCCGAACACCCGGTCGTGCCGCCACAGCCCCAGCGCCGCCGTCAACACCTCGCCGACCGGCCCGAGTTCCGGGACCTGGCCGACCTGTGCCGCGAGCGCCTCCAGCAACTCGTCGCACAGCGGCCCGACCCCGCACAGCACCGCGTCGAACAGCAGCCCCGCCAGCGGCGCCGCCTCTGTCCCCGCCGAGCGCGCCCGCTCACCGAGCGCCACCGACGCCGCCTCGTCCAGCCGCGCCCCGTACGCCCCCGCCTCGATGAGCGCCGCCTCCCGCCCGCCCGCCGGGTGCGGTTCCCAGCGCTCGGCGAACACCGGGTCGGCGCCGTCGGCCGGACCGGAGAGCCGCGTGAAGCCGGGGATGCCCAGCACCCGCAGCCGATGCAGCACCTGGCTGCGCGCCAGCCCGTCCGGGTCGGTGAGATCGACGGTGAAGGGGCGGTCCCGGTCGGCCAGCCCCAGCCGGGCCAGCTGTTCGGCCACGTCGTGCACCAGCGGGGGCAGGGGTGTGTCGGGGTGCAGCCGGCCCTCGGTCCCGCCGGTGCAGGCGGCGACCATCTCCACGACGACGGGATGGGACCCGGCGCCGAGCGTGCCCCGCCCGGTCCAGGGCAGCGGCTGATCCAGATCGTCGCTGATCAACGCGCCTGCGAGACCGTCCAGGACGTCGACGCGCGTCTCGTACGCGTGCCCGCGCATCAACGCCAGCCCCTGCGCCAGGCCGCGCGCCGCGATCAGGGGGGCCGTGGACGCCGGGATCCCACGGGTGCGCAGCCGCTCGGCGACGGTACGCAGCAGGCCCTGGGCGGCGGCCTGCGGGCCTTCCTCCCACAGCTGTTGGTAGTAGCCGGGCGAGGGCATGCCGGACTGGTATCCGGCGAAGGCGTCCAACTGGCGGAAGGAGTACGGCACGAGGAAGCTGCCGCCGATCGCGCCGGGGGGCGGGGCGGGGATCTCCGGCCACTCCTCGGACCCGTCGGACCAGTCGTCCCGCTGCCGCGACAGCGCCCGCAGCGCCGGCTGGTGGAAGCCGCCGGTCACCACCAGGACGGGGCGCTCCCCGGCGTGGGCCAGGGCGGCGCGCACCCAGGACGCCATGTACTCCTCGCGCGCACGGTCGCCGGAGTCGGCCTCGGCGTCCCCGCGGACCAGCTCGAAGTAGGCGTCGAGACGGGCCTGAAGGTCGTCGCCGCCGGGTTCGGTGGTCTCGGATTCGGTGATCTCGAACAGCCCGTCCCACAGCGCGTCCACCGAGTCCACCGCGAAGTGCGCGCAGAGCCGCTCCGTCGCCTCCGCGTACCGCGCCTCGGCGTCGGCGTAGCGGTTGGTCCGCCGGTCGGCCCGCTCCGCGAACGCCGGATGCCACGACGGCAGGTCGATGAAGCGGACCTCGGCCCCCGAGGCACGGCCCTCCCGCAGCGCGACCCACTCCGGGGAGTAGTCGCACAGCGGGGTCCAGGAGGTCGCGACGCGTGTCTCGTCCCGGTAGTGGCTGAACACGGCGACCGGCAGCTCATGCCCCAGCAGCAGCTCGTCCAGCCGGTCGTTCATGTCCGCCGGGCCCTCCACCAGGACGTAGGCGGGCCGCAGTTCCTCGATCGCCCCGCCGACCAGCCGGGCACACGCGGGCGAGTGGTGGCGTACGCCGAGGAAGACGGCGGAGTCGGCACGGGACGACGCCACCGTCCCCCCGGCCCCCGCCCCCTCGGCCCTCGATGTCCCCCGCATCAGTCCGCCAGCAGATGCCGGGCGTCGTGCAGGGCCTGCCACTGTCCGCCCTTGCGCCGGGGCACGTCCTGCTCCAGGAACCGCCGCAGCCGGGCGAGGTCCTCCGGGCTGTCCTTCGCCGCCGTGCCCGCCAGGCTCGCCACCACGTCGGCCGCGCTGCCCGCCTCGCCGCGCAGGAACCAGCCCCGCACGCCCACCGCGTGGGCGACGGACACGGCCTCGGCGGTGCTCATCACCGTCGACATCCGCTCGCCCCGCTCGGCCGTGCCGCGCAGCTCACGGAAGGTGCCGACCAGGACTTCGAGGACGTCTCGACGCGGCGCCGCCTCCACCCCCGACTGCCGCAGCAACGCCGTCGCCTCGGCCTCGACCAGCGCCAGCTCGGTGTCGCAGTCGGGGATGGGGAAGACCGTCTCGAAGTTGAAGCGGCGCTTGAGCGCGGCGCTCATCTCGTTGACGCCCCGGTCGCGGGTGTTGGCGGTGGCGATGACGTTGAAGCCCTGGCGGGCGAAGACCAGGCCCTGCGGTCCGTCCAGTTCGGGGATGGTGATGACCCGGTCGGACAGCAGGGACAGCAGACAGTCCTGCACCTCCAGCGGACAGCGGGTGATCTCCTCGAACCGTACGATCCGGCCCTCGGCCATGCCGTTCAGCATGGGCGCGGGGACGAGGGAGCGGGGCGAGGGACCCTCGGACACCAGCAGGGCGTAGTTCCAGGAGTACTTGATCTGGTCCTCGGTGGTGGCCGCGCCGCCCTGCACGGTGAGCGCGGAGCTGCCGCTGACGGCCGCCGCGATCAACTCGGAGAGCAGCGATTTCGCCGTGCCAGGCTCTCCCACGAGCATCAGGCCCCGGTTGGTGGCCAGGGTGACCAGAGCCCGCTCCACCAGCGAGACGTTGCCGACGAACTTACGGCTGATCCCGGCCTGTTCGTCGCCCACGACGAAGCGGCGGGCGGCACGCAGGCTGAGCTGCCAGCCCGGCGGACGCGGGTCGGCGTCGGCGGCGCGCAGGGCGGCGAGTTCCCCGGCGTAGCGGACCTCGGCGGGCGGGCGCTGCAACTGCTCCTCGGTGACGGTCACTTCGCGGTCACCTCGGTCAGGTCGGCCAGGATCTCGGAGGCGATCACCGGGTCGATCCCGGCGAAGCGCAGCGGATAGTTCCGCCTCGGGTAGTGGTCGCCGGGGCTGTCGTCGAGCCAGACGGCCCGGAAGGTCTGGTCGCCGAGCTCGTCGACCATGCCGACGGCGATGCCCGGGTCGAGCTCGATGACGAGGTACTTGCCGCCGTCGATCCGCCGGGAGAACCAGCGCTCCACGCCCGCGTCCTGCGGAGTGCCCCGCTCCCAGCCGCGCTTGGTGAGCCCGAGCAGCTTGCCGACCGGCACGGTCTCGTCCTCGAACCGGGCCAGCCGATGGCTCGCGGCCTCCTCCTCGGTCAGGGCGTGCACGGCCCGGCCGAGCTGCGGGAAGGGCTGGAGGATCTCGTAGTCGGCGAACAGCTCCGACCAGGCGCCGAGGTCGCCGTCCAGACGCAGCGGATGCGCCAGCCGGACGGTGGCGTCCTCGGGCAGCGCCAGCTCGTCGTCCTCGACGTCGGCGAACGTACGGTCCTCCGCCACCCGGAACGCCGTCACCGCACCGTCCGCCTCGCTGAGCCAGACCAGCCGGCGCACCAGGTGCCACAGCAGGGGATGCGCCACGAACAGCTCCTGGAACTCGGCGGCCGTCCAGGAACGCCCGTTCACCATCGCCGCCTCCAGCCGCCGCACCTGGTCGGTGGCGACGGTGCGGACGTCCTTCTTCAGCGCGGCGAACCGCTTGCGCTCGGCCGGTGCCAGCTCCGGGTCGTCCTTGGCGGCGGGCGCGGGCAGCGCCTTGCGGGGCTTGCCGTCGGCGTCACGGACGTACGGGCGGAGCTGCTCGTCGAAGCCGACGGTGAACTTCCGGGTGCCGTAGTCGATGACGGTGCTGCCGTCGGCGTCGAGGCCGAAGTCGGGGACGAGCCGGTCGCCCAACTGCTCGGCGGTGAGCCCCAGGCCCTCGGCGACCTCGGCGATCTTCTCCTGCGCGCGGACCTTCAGGGCCTTGAACGGCACGCGCTGGGCGATGCCGTGCAGATGCAGCAGCGCCACGTCGCTGCCGATCGTCGCGAGGACGTTCAGGCCCTCCACGGCACGGTGGTGAGCCCCCTCGCCGGGCCAGGCGCGCAGCACGGGAGTGAGGCGGCGCACGGTGTCGTCGTCGCCGAGCCAGCCGAGCGCGTGCAGGGCCCAACTCTCCTTCGGGGGCATCCCGGCGAGCCGCCACTGCTCGAACAGGCCCCAGGCGAACGCGGCCAGGGAGTCGGCGGTGCAGTGCTCGGTCAGTACGTCGAGGCCGGGGTAGACCTCGCCGGGCTTGGACAGCGCCAGCAGGGTGATGGCGTGCCGGGCCGCCTCAAGAGGCAGCGCATCGCCCTCCTTCAGCAGGATCTGCGGCAGCAGCACGGCCTCCGCCCACGCACCCACGACCGGCATCCGGGCCGGCAGGGCGCTCTCCAGCGGGTCGGCGGACAGCAGCTCCCCGACGATGTCCACGGCCTCCTGCCCGGCCCCGGCGACGGCCGCCAGCACCGCCTCGCCGCCGTGCGCGTCCGCGACCAGCCGCAGCGCCTTCTCGGCGCCCCGCCGCACGACTCCGGTCCTGCCCACCGCGTGCGGGACGAGCACCGGAACGGCGGCCACACCATGCCTCGACACCCACGCGCGTGCCGTCGCGTCGGCCGACTTCAGCCGGGCCAGCCAGTCGCACACCAGCCCCGCCACCTCGACGTCCGGATACGGCAGGAGCAGCGTCCCCAGGGTGGCGGGATGCCGGGCGGCGGCGTGCAGCAGCAACGGCAGGGCGTGCACCTCGTGCTTGGCCGCGACGGGCTTGAGTGTGGCCTCGCCGTCCCAGTAGTCCTCCGGGGCGCAGGTGGCCAGCAGCGGTCGTACGACGTCCTCAGGGCCGTCGACGAACAGCAGGGCGTCGCGGACGTCCCGCAACTGGCCGCCCTGCTGGAGGAGTTCGATCTCCTTGCCCCAGGTGTACTCGTCGCGCCACTTGGCGTACCAGGACTGGACACCGGCCCACTGCTCCCGCTCACCCGGCAACCAGGCGACCCGCGGCTCGGGCGCCACCGGCGTCACAGCCGCCACGCGCGCCTTGCGGGCCGTGCGCTTCCTCGTCCACGGCGGGCTGACCAGCAGCGCGGGCAGCGCCGTCACCGGGGCCTCGGTGACCCGGTCGGGGCGGGTCAGCTGCGCTTCGACGAGGGCCGCGATGTCCGCGGGGAGGCCGGGCAGCGCGGTGGCCGTCAGCTCCTGGTGCGCCTGGACATGCGTGGCGAGCAACTGCTGTGCCATGGAGGCGTACTTGGCGGAGCCGAGCGCCGCCTTGCCGAGGAGGCGCAGGGCACGGACCGGGTAACGCCGGATCGCCTCCAGCAGACTCGGGCGGACATGCTTGTCCTCGACACGGGCGAGCAGGATCCCGAAGGCGTCGTCCGTGGGCAGCTCGACGAGCGCACCGGCGATGCTCTTGGTCCGATCGGAGCCGTACGCCTCCTCCAACGCCCGCTCCAGCAGCGGTGCGAACGCCGCGCCGGTGCCCTCGGCGAGGGTGGCGATGAGAGCCATCGACCAGCTGCCCCAGTTCAGGTGCAGTTTGTCGCCGAAGTGCGCGAGCTGGTCGGGGGAGTGGAGCGAGCACAGCAGCATCGCCTGGAGGACCGGGTCGTCGGTGACCTCGCCGGTGCAGCACTCGTCGACCCAGTCCCGCTCGCCGGGCATCAGATAGGAGACGACGATGCGGTGCCGCTCGGTGTCCCGGCACCGGTCGAGGACGGTGACAGCCTCGCGGTACGACTCCTCGTCGGCGACGGTGAGCAACGCCCGCATCCGGTCGGCGAACTGGGGGCGTGCCCAGCGGGCGTCAACCAGGCCGACGGGGTGCCGGAAGCAGAGCCTCGGTTCCTGCCGCTGGCCGCCGTATTGCAGCCAGTAGCCCTCGATGTCGAAGTACTCCATGACCGCCCGCGCCGCGAACGCCAGGCCGTGGGTCTTCACCCAGGCGTCCACGAAGACCCCTTCGGGCAGCTGGTAGTGCATGGTCACCGTGGCAAGGGCGGCGGCTCCGAGCGGGCTGGGGCTGCCGTTCAGATGCGCGCGGGTGGCCTCGACGATCTGCGGATCGCTCTTCGGCGCGGACAGCATCTGCTCGACCCAGTCCGCCTCCTCCTTCAACCGGCCCGCCACCAGCTCCTCGGCGTCCGCACGCGGCCCGCTGACGCTTCGACGGATCCCGCCCCGGCGGGGGTAGGCCAACCGCCGCCAGGCGGCCGGGACTTCGAAGGCGTCCTCGTCGGGGAGTTCGACGGCGTCCGCGTCGGACACGACGGACTCGGCTGACGCGCCCCCCACCACCTCTACCTCCACCTCGGCCTCGCCCGCGACCTCCCGATACCCCTTGCGTTCCTTCTCCGCGATCACCTTCGCCAGGTGGGCCTCGGCGGCCTCGGCCGAGGCCAGCTCCTTCACCTGGGTCCGCCCCTCCGCCCCGACCCGTCCGTAGCGCACGGTGACGGCGGTCCCCTCGGCCTCCGCCTCCCAGAACTTGGCCGACCCGTCCCCGACAAACTCCCAGCGCCGCACAGCCCCACCCCTCGCCCGGCCCCCCGGCCAGTCATCGCTCGATCAACTTGGCCGCAACAGTAGAGCCACCCACTGACAACGCCCCCACCGCCGCCCGCTCCACCGTCACTGTCAGTGGCGGATGCCATGATCGGGGCACGGGCAAAACAGAGGGGGAGAAGTGATGGAACCGATCGAGTCGCGCCATGAACCCGAGGCGTGTCTGCGGCTGTTCGAGGAGCTGGTGGCGCGGACCGAGGAAGACGGCTGGGCGGATCTCACCCGCGGACTCGACGCGCTGGAGCACTGCACCGGCCCGCGGCCAGACGTGTCCGCCCCCGCCGCCGCCCTCGTCGAACTGTCGCTGGCCAGAGACACCGTGCGCCAGCCGTACGCGCTGCTCGGGGTCGCGCGGCTCGCGGGCGAGAAGTCGCTGCGCGCGGTCGTGGAGCGCCTCACCCGGGACGTCGGACCCATCGTCGCCGACGAGTTCGCCGTCATCGCCGCGCTCGCCCCCGCCGAACAGGCCCTGCTGTCCCGCATCGACCGGCAGCACCGGTTCAGTGAGCCGCTGCCTGCGGACATCTGGCAGAGGTCTGCCGACAGCCCCGCGTACGTCGCCTTCGCCCGCCGTGCCCTGGAAGCCGCGGCCGACCGCACCGACGCGATCCGGGCTGACGAGATCCCGTACCGGGCGGACAAGGCGTTCACCGACCGGGAGGTCATCTCGCTCGGGCAGGCGGCCCGCGTGGCGCTGCTGCGTGACGAGCCGTGGCTGCCCGCGCTGTTCGACCGACTGCTGCCCGGCGTCACCCTCGCCCCGACGCCGGCCAGAACGGTGCCGTCACAGGCCCTGCTGTACGAAATCGCGCGCGCCGCCCTGGATTTCCCCACCCCCGAGCTGGTGACCGCACTGCGCACCGTCCGCAAGACGGTCCGGCACGCCGGGGTGCCCAAGCAGCTCGACAAGATGCTCAAGAAGATCGACGCGGCCCTGGCCGAACGCACCGACGTGGCGCTACGGCTGCCGAGGCTGGACTTCGGCGACGACGGCGTCCTGCGCCGCACGGCCGGCGACTACACGGCCGTCGTCACGGTCACCGACACCGCCACCCTGACCTGGGAGAAGGACGGCCGCCCCCTGCGCAGCACCCCGGCGCCGGTCCGCCGTGACCACCCGGCCCTCCTCAAGGAGCTGCGCGAGCTGGTGAAGCGGGTGGATGCCCAACTGGTCACGCTGGCCCGCGCGTTGGAGGGCGGGTTCACCGTCGACACGGCCCATCCGTACGCCTGGTGGCGCGCCGAGCTCGTCGAGCACCCGCTCGCGCGGACGGTCGTACGCAGGCTGATCTGGGAGGTCGAGGTCGAGCCCGGTCGGTGGCAGGCCGTGCTGCCCGAGGCCGGGGAGTTCCCCGATGCGCCGGACGACGACGCCTCCGTACGGCTCTGGCATCCGATCCGCTCCACGCCGGACGAGGTGCGGGCCTGGCGGGACCTGCTCGTGGAGCGGAGCATCCGGCAGCCGTTCAAGCAGGCGTTCCGCGAGATCTACCTCCTCACCCCGGCCGAGGAGGAGACCCGCGTCTACTCCAACCGCTTCGCCGCGCATCTCGTCCACTACCGCCGCCTGTTCGCGTTGTTCCGCGCGCGTGGCTGGCGCAGCCGTCTGCTGGGCCCCTGGGACGACGGGGACGGCGATGGGGCCGAGCGCCGCCTGGGGGCGGGGGAGTGGCAGGTGGTGTTCTTCCACACCTGGTACGACTGGGCCGACGGCGACGAGCTGGCCTCCACCGACCAGGTCCGCTTCCTGCGCCGTAGCGAGGGCACCTGGCGTGAGGCGCCGCTCGCCGATGTACCCCCGCTGGTGTTCAGCGAGGCCATGCGCGACGTGGACCTGTTCGTCGGGGTGACCTCCATCGCCGCGGACCCCGACTGGACGGACGCCGGTCCCGAGCGCAGCTACTGGGAAAGGGCCCGGTTCGCCGAGCTGACCGAGAGCGCCGAGGCCCGCGTGGATGTCCTGGAGCGGATCCTGCCCCGGCTGAAGATCGCCGACCGCTGCACGCTCGACGGCCGCTTCCTGGTCGTACGGGGCGAGTTGCGCACCTACCGGATCCATCTCGGTTCGGCCAACATCCTGATGGAGCCCGACGACAGCTACCTGTGCATCGTCCGGACGGACCGCAAGGGCAGCGGCAAGGTGTTCCTGCCGTTCGAGGACGACCGGCTCTCACTGATCCTCAGCAAGGCGTTCCTGCTGGCCGCCGACACCGAGATCACCGACGAGTCGATCCTCGCCCAGATCAGGAGAGGCCTCTGACGGGCGGATGGGCGGGCGGATGGGCGGACGGGCAGGCCGCGAACCGGCCAGGTCCGGGGTCCGTCCCAGGGTGGGAGGATGCGGGGACGCGATGAGAGGGGCGGAAGGGGGGCGCGATGGGCCGGAGCGAGCGGGAGGCGGTGGCCAGGGGCAAGCGGTTGTACGAGGCGGCGCAGGCGGTGGTCGACGATCACACGCGGGCCGTCGAGGCCGTACGCACCGCACTGGAACCGATCCACGACGACCTGGCCCGGCACGAACTGGACGCCATCCCGGTGACCCGCCTCAAGGACCTCACTGAAGGAAGGCTGCGCCTCGGTGAGGTGGAGAAGGGCGGCTTCCGTACGGTCGGACAGGTCCTGGACGCCGGACCGTACCGACTGCGCCAACTGCCCGGGGTCGGACAGCAGACGGCCGACCAGACCGTGGCCGCCGCCCGGCGGATCGCCGACGCCGTACGCGAGACCGTCGCCGTGCACATCGACGTGGACCAGCCCGAGCCCCGCACCACCGCCCTGGTCGTCGCGCTCAACGTCCTGGTGGAGGCGGGCCCCGAGGCACGCCGGGCCGTGGACGCGGCAAGCACCCTGACGAAGCGCCTGGGCCCACAGCTGACCGAGGCGGCGCCGACGTCCGGCAGGCTGCGGATGCTGCTCGCGCGGAGGGACAGGAGGGAACGGGCCCTGACCGCCCTGGCCGAGGTCCGCACCCTCACCGACCAGGCCGAGCAGGACGGACTGCACCGACTCCTCGCCCAGGCCTCGGTCGACCTCCTCCGCCGCCCGGACTCCGACGTGGCCGCCCTCGTCGACTTCGAGCTGCGCTCCGCCGAGTACTACGGCCTGCTCGCCGAGCTCTCGGGCCGCGCACCAGACCCGGCGGCGGCCGAGGGATTCCTCCCCGACGAGGTGGCCGAACGGGTCCGCACCCAGCCCCTCGACGACACCCACCGCCGCGTCTCCCTCCGCGGCTACCAGGCCTTCGGCACCCGTTTCGCGCTCGCCCAGCGCCGGGTGATCCTCGGCGACGAGATGGGCCTCGGCAAGACGATCCAGGCGATCGCCGCGCTCGCCCATCTGTCCGCCGGGGGCGAGACCCACTTCCTGGTGGTCTGCCCGGCCAGCGTGCTCATCAACTGGACCCGGGAGATCGAGAAGCGCAGCGCGTTGCGCGTGACACCGCTGCACGGCCCCGACCGGCAGGAGGGGTTCGCCGACTGGAAGGGCCGGGGCGGCGTAGGCGTCACCACCTTCGACGCGCTACGGGGCTTCCCGACCCCCGATGGTGATGTCGACCTGGGCATGCTCGTCATCGACGAGGCGCACTTCGTGAAGAACCCGCAGACCCGCCGCGCCATGGCCGTCTCGGAGTGGGCGGAGCACTGCGAGCGCGTGCTGTTCCTGACCGGTACGCCGATGGAGAACCGGGTCGAGGAGTTCCGCAGCCTGGTGCGCATACTCCGGCCCGAACTGGCCGGCACCGTCGACGACCACGACGGCGTGGCGGGCTCCAAGGCCTTCCGCAAGGCGGTCGCCCCGGTCTACCTCCGCCGCAACCAGCAGGACGTCCTCACCGAACTTCCCGCGCTCCAGCACACCGACGAGTGGGAGGAGCCCAGCCCGCAGGACGAGGAGGCCTACCGCGAGGCCGTGGCAGCGGGCAACTTCATGGCCATGCGCCGGGCGGCATACGCCCGTCCCCAGCAGTCGGCGAAGCTGGACCGGCTGCGCGAGATCGCCACGGAGGCCGCCGAGAACGGACTCAAGGTCGTCGTCTTCTCCGCCTTCCGCGACGTACTGCGCGTGGTGAGCGAGGCGCTGGCGGACCGCGGTCCCGTCTTCGGCCCGATCTCCGGCAGCGTGCCGCCCGCCCGCCGACAGCGACTCGTGGACGACTTCGCCGCCGCCCCCGCCCACGCGGTGCTGCTCGCGCAGATCGAGGCGGGAGGGGTGGGCCTCAACATGCAGGCCGCGTCCGTCGTCATCCTCTGCGAGCCCCAGCTCAAGCCCACCGTCGAACACCAGGCGGTCGCCCGCGCCCACCGCATGGGCCAGGTCCGCACGGTCCAGGTGCACCGCCTGCTCTGCACGGGTGGTGTGGACGACCGACTGGTACGGCTCCTGGAGAACAAGTCCCGCCTGTTCGACGCCTACGCCCGCCGCAGCGCGGTCGCCGAGTCGACGCCGGACGCGGTGGACATCTCGGACCTCAGCCTGGCCCGCCTGATCGTGGAGGAAGAGCAGGCACGGTTGGGCACGGCGGCGGCGCGGGGGCCTGCGGCGCTGGAGCCGACGGAGTGAGGTGGGGCCGGGGCCGTCACGCCCGCCCCGTCGCCCGGCGGCACGCCTCCGCGTAGGCCCGTACGAGAAGGCGCCGTCCGTCCTCCCGCCGCCACGCGAGGGCATACCGGCTGGGCGACACCCCTCGCACCGGACGTGTCACCACCCCACCCAGGCTGATCAGCGGAGCGTTCCCCGTGGCCACCAGGCAGATGCCGAGACCCGCGACCAGCGCCTCGTACGTCTCCTCCGTGCTCGCGATCTCGGCCCCGATGCGCGGTGGGCGCCCGCCGCGTTCCTCCAGGGCGAGCCAGTAGTCACGCAGCGGCCCCGCGGCGGCGGGAAGGGCGAGGAACGGCTCGTCGAGGAGGTCCGTGAAGTCGACTTCGGTACGGGCTGCCAGCGGATGGGTCTCCGGCAGGGCGACCAGGCGGGGCTCCTCCGCGACCACCGTCCAGCCGTAGCGCTCGGCGTCCGGCAGCGGCAGCCAGACGAAGGCCACGTCGGCGTCACCGTCCGCGAGGCCCGCCGTGGGATCCTCCCAGCTCACCTGGCGCAGCCGCAGCACCGTGTCCGGATGCGCGGCCGTGAAGCGGGAACGGATCGCCGGCAGCAGCCCACCACGCCCCGGACTGGTGCTCATCCCCACCACCAGCGTGCCGCGCACCGCAGCCCGCGCCGCCTCCAGCGCCGCCGCCCCCTCCGACCAGGCGTCCAGCACCCGCCGTGCGTGCGGCAGCAGCGCCCCGCCCGCCTCGGTGAGCGCCACGCCCTGCGGATCCCGCCGGAACAGCTCCACACCGAGCTGCCGCTCCAGCGCCCGTACCTGCTTGCTGAGCGCGGGCTGGGAGACGTACAGCCGTTCGGCGGCACGAGTGAAGTGCAGTTCCTCGGCCACGGCCACGAAATAGCGCAGGTCCCGTACATGAACGTCCATCGCCATAACCATCGGTTATCAGGATGGGTCTTGGGCGGGCAACCCGGCGCGGCGGCATGCTGGAGACATGACCAAGGTATGGCTGATCACAGGGGCGAGCAGCGGTTTCGGGCGGGCCATCGCGGAGGCGGTGCTCGCCGAGGGTGATGTGGTGGTGGGTGCGGTACGGCGTCCCGAGGCGCTGGACGACCTCGTGGCCGCACACCCCGACCAGACGGAGGCGCTACGTCTGGACGTGGCCGAGACGGGTGCCGCCGAGGCCGCCGTACGGGACGTCATCGCCCGGCACGGACGCGTCGACGTCCTCGTCAACAACGCGGGGCGCACCCACGTGGGCGCGTTCGAGGAGACCACCGAGCGGGAGCTGCGCGAACTGTTCGAGGTGCATGTCTTCGGGCCCGTCGCCCTCACCCGCGCGGTGCTGCCGCACATGCGCGAGCGCAAGTCCGGGGCGATCGTGCAGATGAGCAGCATGGGCGGGCAGATGTCCTTCGCGGGCTTCTCGGCGTACAGCGGAACCAAGTTCGCATTGGAGGGCCTCTCCGAGGGGCTCGCGGACGAGGCCGCCGAGTTCGGCATCAAGGTGCTGATCGTGGAGCCCGGGTCCTTCCGTACGTCGCTGTTCGAGACGGGGCGGAAGGGGGACAGCGCGGACAGCGGGCTGTACGCCAAGGTGAGCGAGACGCGTGGTGCCGTCTCGGGCGGCGACGGCAAGCAGCCCGGCGACCCGGCGAAGGCGGCGGCGCTGATTCTGGCCGCGCTGAAGTCCGAGAAGACCCCGCTGAGGCTGCCGTTGGGCGACGACGGGGTCGATGCGGTGCTCGGTCACCTGGAGCAGGTGCGGGGGGATGTCGCCGGGTGGGAGGAGCGGGCGCGGGCGACGGCCTTTACCTCGCGGCAGTGAACGCCGCCCAGGCGGAGGGGGTTACCTGGAGAGTGGGGCCGTCTACCGGGGTGCTCTTGGAGTCGCGGATGTGGATGGTGCGGGAGGTGAGGGCGACCTCGACGCACTGGCCGCCCTCGCTGCCGCTGTAGCTCGACTTGAACCACTTAAGTGCGGTGCTCATTTATCTCCTACAAGACGATCCAGCAGGCTCTTGGACTCCTGGGGAGACAGGGCCTGTGACCGCAGCATCGCATACTTGCGCGCCAGGATGGACACCTCATCCGGGTCAGAAACCCACTGGCTGCCGCGCTGGCCTTCGGTGTAGGCCAGTTGCTGGTGATCGGGTGTCTCCAGGAGGGTGAATGGGCCGTCCACACCAGCGTGCGCGGACGTGCGTGTCGGTAGGAACTGCAAGGACAAGCCTGGGAGTTCAGCGCATTCACGCAGCCGACGTAGCTGGTCGCGACGTACCCTGTCGCCGCCGATCTCAAGATGCAGCACCGGCTCCCACACGATGAAGCTCATCGTCGGCGGGCACTTGCGCTGCAAGATCTCCTGCCGCTCCACGCGGGCGGTGACCTTGGTCGCGATCTCGTCCTCGTCATACGCCGGTACCCGCTCCCGCATCACCGCGCGGGTGTACGGCTCGGTCTGGAGCAGGCCGGGGACGACGAGGGCGTCGTACCAGGACAGCGCGATGGCCTCGCGCTCGTGCACCATGTACTGCTCGGCGTACAGCGGGAACTGATCGATCTCCGGGAAGTTCTCGACCCCGGCCGCCAACGTCCCCTTCGTGTCCAGAATCCGGTCCACCGCCTCCGCCATGTCCAGCAGCAACGTTCGCCGTCCCTGTTCGATCGACGCGATGGTCTCCTCGTCCACGAGGACCTCGGCGGCGAGCGCGCGCTGTGTGAGCCCCGCTGCCTTCCGCGCTGTCTGCATCTGCGCGCCCAGCATCCGCATGGACGAGACGTTCTTCTTCCGCGGCTTCTTGGAGTTCATGCCCGGCTAACTCCCCACACGTGCTCACGCCGACCCGGTGCGGACCCGTACAAATCCGGTGTACGGGCTCGCTCACTGATCAACGCTAGTGACTGTGCGCAACATTCGCCCTGTGAACGCAACAAACGAACTCCCCCTCCAACGCGACCAGTTCTACGCCCGCCACCGCCGCTCCATCCCCGCCGCCCGCAACCTCACAGCCTGGGCCCTCACCTACTGGGGCCTCCCCGACTGGCCCCGAACCGACGATCTCCTCCTCTGCGTGAGCGAGTTGGCCACCAACGCCCTCCTCCACGGCGTCCCACCCGGCCGCGGCTTCCTCCTCCGCGTCCGCTACGACGGCGACGTCATCCGCGTCGAGGTCCACGACAGCGGCGCCGGCGTCCCCCGTACCCCCGACGAACCCGACGAGGGCGGTCGCGGTCTGCTGCTGGTCGGCGCCCTGGCCGACAAGTGGGGCGTGGGGGAGCGCAGTCCCGGCAAAGTCGTGTGGGCGGAGTTCGCCGTGCACGACCCTTGTGGAATTCCTGTGGAACCCTCAATCTTTCCGCTGGCGCACAGTATTGGCCAGGAAATTGACAGGTTCATGTTCAACTAACGCACGCGCACCACCAATCGAGGAGGACCCCTCAGATGACAGTGATGCGTAACTCCCGGCGAAGACTCGTCGTCCTCGGCGCCACCCTCGCCGTCGCGCTCATCCCCGCGCTCCCCGCCACCGCAACGGCCGCACCCCAGGGTCACATCCAGTACGAGGGCGCGGCTGGCGCCGTCGCCGACAGCTACATCGTGACCCTCAAGGCCGACCACGCCCGTTCGGGCTCCAAGGCGGGGCGTGACCTCGTCGAGCGATACGGCGCCGACGTCGAGCGGACGTACAGGAAGGCCCTGAACGGCTACGCGATCGACGCCTCCGCCGCCGAGGCCAAGAGGCTCGCCGCCGACCCGGCCGTAGCCTCCGTCGTCCAGAACCGCACCTTCACCATCAGCGGCACCCAGACGAACCCGCCCTCCTGGGGCCTGGACCGCATCGACCAGAAGAACCTCCCGCTCAACAGCTCGTACACCTACCCGGATTCGGCCGGGCAGGGCGTGACCGCGTACGTCATCGACACCGGCGTCCGCATCACCCACAGCGACTTCGGCGGCCGTGCCTCCTACGGCTACGACGCCATCGACAACGACAACACCGCCCAGGACGGCAACGGCCACGGCACCCACGTCGCCGGCACGGTCGCGGGCAACGCCTACGGTGTCGCCAAGAAGGCCAAGGTCGTCGGCGTCCGCGTGCTGAACAACTCCGGTTCCGGTACGACCGCCCAGGTCGTCGCCGGTATCGACTGGGTCGCCCAGAACGCGGTCAAGCCCGCCGTCGCCAACATGTCCCTCGGCGGCGGCGCCGACACCGCCCTCGACACGGCCGTACGCAACGCCATCGCCTCCGGCGTCACCTTCGCCGTAGCGGCCGGGAACGAGTCGACCAACGCCTCCACCAGGTCGCCCGCCCGCGTCACCGAGGCCATCACGGTCGGCGCGACGACGTCGACCGACGCGAAGGCCAGCTACTCCAACTACGGCTCGGTGCTCGACCTCTTCGCACCTGGCTCATCCATCACCTCGGCCTGGAACTCCGGCGACTCCGCGACCAACACCATCTCCGGTACGTCGATGGCGACCCCGCATGTCGCGGGCGCGGCGGCGCTCTACCTCGCCGACCACCCGACCTCCACCCCGGCCCAGGTCTCCTCGGCCCTGACATCCGCCGCCACGACCGGCGTCGTCACCAGCCCGGGCTCCGGCTCACCCAACCGGCTTCTGTACGTCGGCGGCGGTACGACCACTCCGCCCGGCCCGCGCTTCGACAACACCGGTGACTACGCCATCGCCGACAACTCCACGGTCGAGTCCCCGGTGACGGTCTCCGGCGTCTCCGGCAACGCGCCCTCGGCCCTGGCCGTCGAGGTCCACATCGTCCACACATACATCGGCGACCTCCAGGTCCAGCTGATCGCCCCGGACGGCACGGCGTACACGCTGAAGTCGTACGGGACGGGCGGCAGTTCGGACAACATCGACACGACGTACTCCGTGAATGCCTCGTCGGAGGCGGCCAACGGGGTGTGGAAGCTGCGCGTGAGCGACAACGCGAACCTCGACACCGGGCGGATCGACGCCTGGGCGCTTCAGTTCTGACCGCCGCTCAGTAGTCCCCCTCGTCCTCGCGGTACGGCTCCGGGTCCGTCACCCAGCCCGCCGCGAGGACGAGCCGTGTGTGGCGGTGTACGGCCAGGAAGCCGAAGGGGCGGTCGAAGGTCGCCTCGATGGTCGTGTTCTGCCAGCGGAGCTGAGGGATACCCGCCCCGACCATGCCGAACGCCGTCACCGCCGCCGCCTCGAAACCCCGCGCGCCGAAGCGGGCCATGGCCGACTGCCGGGCCCCCTCCACGTACAGAGGGAAGTCGCTCACCCCTGGAAAGTGGCCCGGCAACTGATTGCGCCTCGCGGTCGTCAGGCCGAACACCTCGTGGTGGTCCAGGAGATCGTGGCTCGCCCGCACCTCGTACGCCAACGTCATGACGTCCAGCGTCGGCGGCCGGGGCCGCGCCGCGCGCTCCTTCACGACACGCAACCCGGGGCCCACCTCGCCGTACGGGAGTCGAGGACCGGAGGCGACCGGATGCCCGGCCAGGACGTCCACCCCCGCCCCCAACACCTGCCCCGGCGTCATCCCCTCCTCGCCCAGCAGCAGATGGACGTCGATGGCGTTGTCGCCGAGCACCTTCAGTTCGGTGACGTGCCCGGCGGAGGTGTCCGCGACGCCGACCCGGTCCAGCAGCGCGCTCCTGCGGGACAGGCCCAGCAGCTCCTGCCCGCGCCAGGGGCCGTTCTCCGGCATCCACAGCCGCTCCACGAAGGGCCGCAGCCAGTTCGTCCGCAGCGCCAGCGCACTCGCCAGCACCAACTCGGTGTCGGCCGTCAGCGGGACGGGCATCTCCTCGATGAGCCCGCCCGTACGCTTCGCCGCCCACGCGTCCAGCGTCCCCTTGTCGGCCACCGGATCCCCGGTCAGCACCCCGTGCGCTGACGTGGGCAGTCCCGCCGTCCACTCGTCCCGCAGCTCCAGAGTCCGCTTGGTCCAGAGCCCGAGTGCCACGTCCAGGCCCGGCATCGACCCCATCGCTCGCAGCAACTCCCGTGCCGCGAAAGCCGATTCATCCGCCGCGATCCCCACCGCGTCGGCCAGTTCCACCCGTGCCGTACCGCCCGCGCCGTCCGCCAGGAAGGCGAGCAGTGGCCAGGCGCCGGTCGCCGAGAAGACCGTGCCGTCACTGGTCTCGTCGGCCCAGCGTGCGGTCAGCCGGTTCGCTGCCCGGATCGTCGCATTCGTAACCGACATGACAATCCCCCTCACCGCACGCTTACCATGCGCGCAGTCGTACGCCCGTTCCCCGAATCAGGAGCACGGTACTCGTGTCCATACCTCCGCCTGCCGGACCCCAGCAGCCATACGGCGCCCCGGGGCCGTACCCGTACGGTCATCCCGGCTACGGCCCCTACGGGCGGCCCGTGTCCATCAACGGGCTCGCCATCGCCTCCCTCGTCCTCGGCATCCTCTGCTTCGTGCCGGCCGTGGGTCTGGTGCTGGGGCTGATCGCGCTGGCGCAGATCAAGAGGAAGGGTGAGCGGGGCAAGGGGATGGCGGTCGCCGGTTCCATCCTGTCGACCGT
Source organism: Streptomyces lanatus (assembly GCF_014655715.1). Lineage (GTDB taxonomy): Bacteria > Actinomycetota > Actinomycetes > Streptomycetales > Streptomycetaceae > Streptomyces > Streptomyces lanatus. The sequence goes on from NZ_BNBM01000003.1 coordinate 175,292, forward strand.
CGGGCTCGTGCTGTGGACGCTCGCGCTGACCACCGGCTCCGCCGCCGACTTCTGGGACGGCTTCAAGGGCGCGGCGACCGGCGAGGGCACCGCCTTCGCGCTGGACAAGGGCAACTGCTTCGACTCACCCACCGGCAACCTGGAGGGCGAGGCGTACGACATCGACGAGGTGCCCTGCTCCGGCCCGCACGACGGCGAGGTCTTCGCGGTCGTCACCCTGCCGGGCGGGGCCTATCCCGGCGACGAGGAGGTCACCAGGAACGCCGACGACAAGTGCTATGCCCTCCAGGACGGTTACGCCATGGACACCTGGGCCGTACCGGACGACGTGGACGTGTACTACTTCATCCCGTCCCGGCAGAGCTGGCGCCTTGGCGACCGCGAGATCACCTGCTTCTTCGGCGGCACGGAGCGCGACACCGAGCTGACCGGCTCCCTGCGCAGCGACCCGACGACCCTCGGCCTGGACCAGACCGTCTTCCTCTCCGCGAGCAACGCCGTCGACACGGCCCTGTACGAGGAGCCCGAGGAATACGCGGAAGACGACCTCGCGGCCAACAAGGCCTGGGCGAAGGACGTCCAGGTGGTGCTCGGCGCGCAGATCGAGGCGATGCGCGGGCACGGCTGGGGGCCGGAGGCGAAGCAGCCGGTCGCCGAGCTGATCGAGGAGATGGAGGACGCCCGCGCGGAGTGGGCACGGGCGGCCGGGGCGAAGGACGCGGACGCGTACTACGAGCACTACGACAACGGGTACGACTACGTGGACGGCCCCACGACCGTCACCGCCCGCGAAGCTCTGGGCCTGGACACCACCGCACCGACGTACGAGGACGAATCCGAAGGCGGCGGCGGGAGCGATGACACGGGTGGGATCGATGTGTGAGCGCGGCTATAGCGGGGAGAAAGTGCCTGCGTAAAGCCCCCCGTGGGCACAAGTCATCACATCGAGTGATTCTCTGGCCTTTGCTTGCACGGGACAACTCATGGTTGCCACGCTGTTGCTGTCTGTACAACCTGATGGGAGCGGCCAGTGACTTTCGGTGAGCAGCCGGCGTATCTGCGCGTCGCGGGTGATCTCCGCAAGAAGATCGTCGACGGCTCGCTCCCGCCGCACACCCGACTCCCGTCCCAGGCCAGGATCCGCGCAGAGTACGGCGTCTCGGACACCGTCGCGCTGGAGGCGCGCAAGGTGCTGATGGCGGAGGGCCTGGTCGAGGGGCGCTCCGGTTCCGGGACCTATGTGCGAGAGCGGCCCGTGCCGCGCCGTATCGCCCGCTCCGGCTTCCGCCCGCCGAGCGGTGCGACGCCCTTCCGGCAGGAGCAGGCCGACGGTGAGGCGCGCGGCACCTGGGAGTCCAGCAGCGAGCAGGCCGAGGCCAGCGTCGCCGTCGCCGAGCGGCTCGGCATCCGGCCCGGCGAACGCGTGATGTGCACGCGGTATCTCTTCCGGGACGCGGGCGAGACGATGATGCTGTCCACGTCCTGGGAGCCCCTCGCCGTCACCGGCCGCACCCCCGTGATGCTGCCCGAGGAGGGCCCGCTCGGCGGCATGGGGGTCGTCGAGCGGATGGCCGCGATCGACGTCGTCGTGGACAACGTCACCGAGGAGGTGGGCGCCCGGCCCGGCCTCGCGGAGGAGCTGCTGACGCTCGGCGGCGTCCCCGGTCATGTCGTCATCGTCGTCCAGCGCACCTACTACGCGTCGGGCCGTCCGGTGGAGACGGCGGACGTGGTGATCCCGGCCGACCGCTACCGGGTCTCGTACCACTTGCCGGTGAAGTAGCCCACCCGAAGGGTGAAGTAGCGCGCCCAGTAGGTGCAGTAGCGCATTCCTGGGTGAGGTAGCGCACACCTCACGGCAGTTGCCATCGTCAGGGACTCCACTCCCGCCAACTCCCGTCCCTTCCGCTGCCGTTGCAATCTGGCCGTTTTCGCAGGTCGCCATGGGCGTGCCCGGTATGCCCGTGACCGGATGCATCTACGTCTCCGCACGGCGCATTCGATGCCGTGCGCCCCCTGCGACTTGGCTGGTTGCGTACCTCTTTGTGAAAAGCCGTATTCGCTGCGTAAAGGTTAGGCGTAGGCTCGGGCATATGCGGATTGCGGTTTCCTTAGCGGGCGGGGCACGGCGCGGCGGCCGGTCGTGGGCGGGAAGGAGCAGTGGAGCGCGATGAACGACAGCACGATCACTCTTCCTTGGCTCGTCGTCCGGCAGGACGACAACGGCAATCGCTACCGGGTGGGCCGTTACGCGACACGGGCCGAGGCGCAGAAGATCGCGGACAGCCTCGACAGCCGCGGACACAAGCAGCTGTACTGGGTCGAGCGGATCGCGCAGAACGGGGACAGCGGGGGCAACTGACACACCCTCCGCTCCCGTAGGCTCCGGCGCATGACGGAACGGATCGTGGTCGGCGCCGCGTTGCTGGACGCGGGCCGCCTGCTCGCCGCGCGGCGCAGCGCGCCGGTCGAGCTGGCCGGGCGCTGGGAGTTGCCCGGGGGCAAGGTCGAGCCCGGCGAGACACCCGAGGCGGCGCTCGTGCGCGAGCTGCGGGAGGAACTCGGCGTGGACGCCGAGCTGATCGAGCGCGTACCGGGGTCGTGGCCGCTGAGATCCCCGTACGTCCTACAGGTGTGGACCGCCCGTCTCCTCCCCGGCACGGGCGAACCCAAGGCCCTCCAGGACCATGACGCGCTGCGCTGGCTGAGCCCCGACGAGCTCTGGGACGTGGACTGGCTGGACCAGGATGTGCCGGCGGTCAGGGAAGTGGCGGCGCGGCTTCGGCCCTAGAATCCCGGGTCCCGTTTCTTCACGGAATACCTTCACGGATTCCTACCCTGTCGCATACCTTTCGCACGGTACCGGCTCCCGAATATCGGGTATGTGGTCACTAACCCTGCGAAACCGGACATGGTGAACCCGCTGGCCTGGGAAGTGATCGGCGTGATCGACACCGGAGGCGACTGCGCCGACTGGACCTTTCCCGCGGAAGCGGGCGCGGTGCGCGCTGCCCGTGCCGCCGTTCGGGGCACGCTGTCCGGCTGGGGTCTTGACAGCCTCGTCGACATCGCCGCGCTGCTGGTCAGTGAGCTGGTGACCAACTCCCTGCGGCACGCCACGGGCCCCATCGGTGTACGGCTGGTCCGTCCCGCCCACCTGGGTGACGTCCTGTTGGTCGAGGTCTCCGACCCCTTGCCGGATCCGCCCCGCGAACGCGTCGCCCAAATCGAGGACGAGAGCGGGCGCGGACTCCAGCTCGTGGCGCACTCCTCGCGCCGCTGGGGGACCAGACCGGGCCGGAACACCGGCAAGACGGTGTGGTTCGAACTCGCGGTGCCCGAGTGATACCTGGCGCCCCCCGTGCCCCGTACCGAGCCCCGTACGAGCCGTGTACAACCCGTCAGTAGGCGTCTGTCGCGGTGTACGTCGACCAGTGCACTGTCGAACGAATGGTTCAGGCCAGTGGCAGGTGCCGAACCGGGTGATTCGACTGCGTGTCCGCTGGTTAGAAGTCTGGAAGTGTTTCCGCAGCCGGGACCGAAAACCATCGGGATCGTGCTGTGATCGTGAACACCGTGTTGTGCGGGGCCGTAGTGCTGGATACTGCGGGCAGCCGCCGCCGGTGACCGGTGCCGGACGCGGTGAGCTGGAGGGGACGGTTCGCGTGAGCGAGATACCAGCGAAGGCGACGGAGTCCGAGGACCCGTCGGACGGCGCGAGGACGAGGGCCGCGACGGGCGCCGCGGGGGAGCGGCCCCACGACACACGGGCCTCACAGGGCTCGCGGACCGCTCGCGACACACATGTCTCTCCGGCACTCCCCTTCGACGAGCCCCGCCCCGGCGACCCCGTCTGGCAGAGCAGCCCGCCCGGCTCCATCTACGACTACATCAAGGTCGCTTCCTTCTCCATCGGCCCCGACGGCCTGGTCGACCAGTGGAGCCTGCGGGCCGAGCAGGTCTTCGGCATCCCGGCCGAGCGCGCCGTCGGCATGGACCCCATCGAGGCGTTCGTCGACCCCGACCTGCGCGACGACGGCCAGCGCAAGATGGCCGAGATACTGGACGGACGGGAGTGGACCGGCGTCGTCCCCTTCCGAGTGCCGGACGCCGAGGGGCGGCCCGGTGCGGAGGGCCTCGCCGAGGTGTACGTCATGCCGACGCGGACCGAGGGCGGTGAGAAGGCCGCCGTCTGCATCGTCGTGGATGTACGCACCCTGCGCCGGATCGAGACCGACCTAGCTGCCTCGCAGTCCATTTTCGGTCAATCTCCCTTCGGCTTCCTGCTGATCGACCCCGATCTGCGGGTGCGGCGGGCCAATCAGCGGTTCGCCTCGCTGTTCGGCGGCACCCCCGACGACCATCGCGGCAAGAACGTCCACGACTATCTCGCCCGCCCCGAGGCCGACCGGGTCGCCGCCACCCTGCGGCGCGTCCTGGAGAGCGGCGACTCCATCACGGACATGCATGTCACCGGCTTTCTGCCGGGCTCCGACGACCGCCGCCACTGGTCCGTCAATCTCTACCGGGTACACAGCGGCAGCGGCCGCCCCATCGGCATCGCCTGGCTCGGAATCGACATCACCGCCCGCCGCGCCGCCGCCCGCGAGGCCGCCGCCGCCCGGCGCAATCTCGCCCTGCTGAACGAGGCCGGGGCCCGCATAGGCAACTCCCTCGACCTGGAGACCACGGCCCGTGAACTCCTCGACGTGGTGGTGCCGGGCTTCTGCGACATGGCCACGGTCGACCTCTACCAGGGCCTTCTGGCCGGCGACGAGACCCCGCCCGGCCTCGCCGACGGCAGCGCGGAACTGCGCCGGGTCGCCTTCGCCAGCGCGGTCTCCGACGCGCCGTTCGTCGGGGGCGGCGCGCCCGTCGCGGTCGGCGCCGTCCACCACTACCCCTTCAACTCGCCCGGCGCGGACGCCCTGCGCACCGCCCGGCCGGAGCATGTGCCCGGCGAGGAGGGCGGCCTCGTCCAGTCCACGCTCGTCGTGCCGATGGTCGCCCACGACACGGTCGTAGGACTGGCGCAGTTCGCCCGTACGAAGGGCAGCGAGCCGTTCGGCGAACGGGACCGTGATCTCGCGGTGGAGCTGGCCGCGCGGGCGGCGGTGTGCATCGACAACGCCCGGCTGTACCGGCGCGAGCACGAGCGGGCGCTGATACTGCAACGGTCCCTGCTGCCGCCCGGCGACCCGGTCGCCTCCGGCCTGGACATCGCGTGCCGCTATCTGCCCGGCAACTCCTCGGCGGACCGGCCCAGCGAGGTGGGCGGCGACTGGTTCGACGTGATCGAACTGCCGGGTCACCGTACGGCGTTGGTGGTCGGGGACGTCATGGGCCGCGGTCTGCGCGCGGCTGTCGCCATGGGCGAACTGCGTTCCGCCGTACGCACGCTGGCGTTGCTGGACCTCGAACCGGCGGAGGTCCTCTCGGCGCTGGACGAGATCGCGCGCGGCCTGGGCGCGCCGGGGGGCGTGCAGCAGGCGACGCGCGCGGCGCGCCGCCCCCGGGAGGCGGACCTGTCGGAGGTGTATCTGGCGACCTGCGTGTACGCGGTCTACGACTCCGTCACCCGCCGCTGCACCTTCGCCAACGCAGGCCACCTCCCGCCGGTCCTGGTCGAGCCCGGTGAGCCGGCGCTGATGCTGGATGTGCCGCCGGGGATGCCGCTGGGCGTGGGCGGGGAGCCGTTCGAGGAGGTGGAGGTCGAACTGCCGGAGGGCGCGCTCCTCGCCCTGTACACGGACGGTCTGGTCGAGTCCCGCGACCACCCCCTGGACGAGGGCCTCCAGGCGTTCGTCGGCGCGCTGACCGACCCCTCCGAGCCGCTGGAGGACGTCTGCGACCACGTCCTGAACACCCTCGACACACACCACGGCGAGGACGACATCGCGTTGCTGATGGCACGTGTCCAGGGACTGCCGGCGGAGTCGGTGGGCGACTGGACCCTCCCACGCGAGCCGCGCAGCGTCGGCCGCGCGCGTGAGTACGCCCGCGGGCAGCTCCTGTCCTGGGACATGGAGCCGCTGGTCGACACGACGGAACTGCTGGTCAGCGAGCTGGTGACGAACGCCCTGCGGTACGGAGAGGGCGAGATCAGACTCCGCCTGCTGCTGGACCGCACTCTGGTCTGCGAGGTCTGGGACTCCGGCCTGGTCCAGCCCCGCCGCCGCCGCGCCCGCGACACGGACGAGGGCGGCCGGGGCCTCCAACTGGTCGGCCTCCTCAGCGCGGCGTGGGGTTCCCGCCGCACCCCGCGCGGCAAGACGGTGTGGTTCGAACTGCCGCTGCCGGACGGGGAGAACGGCCTGACGGACCCGGCGGAGGCGTTGCTCAGCCTGTTCTGAGACCGCTCAGGAGTCGGCGGGGTACTTGCGCCGGTCCCGAGTACGGGGCCCGCCGAAGCTGGGTGGTGCGCCGTCGCGCAGCAGGATGCCACCGAGGACGGCGCCCGCGAGGCCGCCCACGTCAGGGGCGTCGACGGGGTTGCCGTGCATGCGGATGTCCTGTTCGGCGAGGTCGCGGGCCTGTCGGGCGAGGGTGTCGGCGGCGACGAGGTCGGCGAGCTCCCGCCCCGGAGCGGGCGAGGTCAGCAGACGCCGGGCCTCCGCCAGCCGGGTACGCGCCTCGCCGCCCACCGCCGCCCGATGCGTCGCCACGACGTCGTCCGCCCCCGCGACAGCTCCCCGCGCACACACCTCGGCAGCGACCGGAATCACCCCGGCCCGCCCCGACACGACCGGCGCGACGGCCCGCACGATCCGCCGCAACAGCTCGACGGGGTCGTACGGCCGCCCCGAGACCAGCACCTCCCGCACACCGGCGAGAGCGAGATCGGCGTGGATGACGCGGGCCTGGAGCTCGCCGGGGGGCACGTCGGAGGGCGGTTGTCGCCTCACTCCCGCCTCCCGCGCCCCGCGGATCTCCACCTCACCCCCCGTCAGCGCCGCCGGCACCATCGCCGCCGCCGTCGCGAGGTCCCCGGCGAGGCGTTCGATGCCGGTGATGAAGGTGGTGGCCTGGGCGATGGCGGACTCGGCGGTTCGGAGGTGGGTCGCGGCTCGGTCGGGGGTGCCCGCGTCGGCGGACTGGCGGGCGTGATTGAGGTGGGTGGTGGCGAAGACGAGGCGGTCCTTGGCCTGCTCGGCGTGGCCGGCGACGGTGGCGATCGCGGCGGGACCATGGCGTTCGCCGAGTTCGGCGAGGGTGGTGGTGGCACTCGCGGCCCGGCCCGTCAGCTCCCGGAACCGGCCCTCGGCGACGACCAGGGCGTGCCCCAGGCCGCCGCCCAGCCCCTCCTCCAGCCCCCGTACCTGATCGAACGCGGCGGCCTGTCCGTCCAGCAGCCGCCCCGCCTCCTCGCACCGCCCGACGATCCCCGCCAGTGCGTGCCGCCGCGCCGCGGCCTCCTCCGGCACCCCGCCCTCGTACTGCCACCGCATCCGGAACGCCACCGCCAACTCGGCCTCCGCGTCCCGCAGAACCGCCGCGAACCGCTCCGCGACGAACCCCACCTCCTTCTCGCTGACCCGCATCGAGTCATCGGCCGTGTCCAGCTCCACCCCGAAACGCTCCGCGACGAACCCCAGCTCCTCCGCGCTGACCCGCACCGCGTCATCGGCCGCGACCAGCGAAGCCCGCGCCCGCTCGTCCAGCTCCCCGACAGGCGGCTCCACGCCCGCCCCCGGCGCCCCACCTGGTGTCGTACGTTCCCGCGCCCGCCGCCTGCGCCGCAGGAAGCCGTACCCGGCCAGTACGCCCGCGGTGACGATGGCCGCCACCGGCAGGACGAAGTCCACCGCGGAGTCCCCCTCGTCCTCCCCCTGCCCCACCGCCCCGGCGACCGGCCGCTCCGCCCCGCCCGCGACCCCGCCGACCACCGTCATCCCGGGCAGCACCAGCCACACCACCCCGACCAGCCCGCCCACCAGCGCCTGCACCAGCCGCACCGATATCTGCGAGCGCTGACACGGCGGCCGGCCCCGGATCGACGATGACTTCACATTTGGGAGCGTATGAGCAGCAAAGCCACCGCGCGACCGGGGTGTGACAGGGCCGCCGCAAAAGCGCCTGCGGGCCGCCGGGCCGGCCTGCGACGATCGGCCGGGTGACCGCCACCCGCAAGCCCCTCACCCGCGCCGACCTCGCCCCTCTCGCCCGCGCCGCGACCGGCCCGCACCGCACGCTCACCGCGGTGACCCGGCTGCGCGGCGGAAGCAGGAAGGGCGTCTACCGGCTCACCCTCGACGACGGCACGACGGTCGTCGCCTACGTCTGGTCCGCGGCCGAGGACTACTGGGACGCCGGCCCCTCCGACCCGTTCTCCCAGGGCACGGGCCTCGACCTGTTCACGGCCGGGCACGACCGGCTGACCGCCGTCGGCGTCCGCGTCCCGCGTCTGCTGTACACCGACGCCACGCACACCCGCCTCCCGGCGGACGCGGCGATCGTGGAGGACCTGTCCGGCGGCAGCCTGGAGGACCTGCTGCACCGGGATCCGCAGACGGCGCCCGCGGCGATGGAACGCCTCGCGGACCTGCTCGCCACCCTGCACGCCGTCACCGGCCCCCGTGTCGGCGAGGCCGCACCCGTCGAGGGCGCCCTGCGCTCCATCGAGGAGGCCGCCGCCCGCGAACCGCGGATCGCCGCCGTACGCGAGGAACTCACCGCACGGGTGCGGGAGCTGGCCGCCGAGGTCCGGCCCCGCGCCCGGCACACCCTCATCCACGGCGAACTCGGCCCGGACCACGTCCTGCTGACCCCCGACGGGCACCCCGTGCTGATCGACATCGAAGGCCTGCGCCACGCCGACGTGGAGCAGGAGCACGTGTTCCTCCGGCTCCGCTTCGGGCGCCACTACGACGCCCTCCGCGTCCCCGGCCTCGACGAACACCGTCTGCGGCTGTACCGCCTGGCCATGCACCTCGGGCTGGTGGCAGGCCCGCTGCGCCTCCTCGACGGCGACTTCCCGGACCCGGCGCCGATGCGCGCCATCGCCGAGCACAACCTTCAGCAGACGCTCACTCTGCTGAGGAGCGCCTCCTGATCTTCGAGCCCAGCCAGACGAGAGGGTCGTACTTGCGGTCGACCGCCCGTTCCTTCAGGGGGATCAGGGCGTTGTCGGTGATCTTGATGCCTTCGGGGCAGACCTCGGTGCAGCACTTGGTGATGTTGCAGTAGCCGAGGCCGTGTTCGTCCTGGGCGGTCTTCTTGCGGTCGAGGCCGGTGTCGGCGGCGGCGTCCAGGGGGTGCATGTCGAGTTCCGCCACCCGCATCAGGAAGCGCGGGCCCGCGAAGGCCGGTTTGTTCTCCTCGTGGTCGCGGACCACATGGCAGGTGTCCTGGCACAGGAAGCACTCGATGCACTTGCGGAACTCCTGCGAGCGGTCCACGTCCTCCTGCATCATCCGGTACTCGCCGGGGCCGAGGTCCTGTGGTGGTACGAAGGACGGGACCTGCCGTGCCTTGTCGTAGTTGAAGCCGACGTCCGTCACCAGGTCACGGACCACCGGGAACGCCCGCAGCGGCGTGACCGTGATCGTCTCCTCCCGGGTGAACACCGACATGCGCGTCATGCACATCAGCCGCGGGCGGCCGTTGATCTCCGCCGAGCACGAACCGCACTTGCCCGCCTTGCAGTTCCAGCGGACGGCGAGATCGGGCGCCTGGGTGGACTGGAGGCGGTGGATGATGTCGAGGACCACCTCACCCTCGTTGACCTCGACCTTGAAGTCCTCCAGGTCACCGCCCTGGACATCGCCCCGCCACACCTTGAAGCGGGCCTCGTAGCTGCTGCTCACTGGTAGAGCTCCTCTTCGGCGAGGTACTTGACCAGCTCCTCCTTGTCGAAGAGAGCCAGCAGGTCCTGGCGGACGGGGTCGGTGGTCTCCCGGACAAGATTGATCTGGCCGCGTTCGGGGTCCGTCGCCGCGAGACCGCCCGTCGGGTCGGCGAGGTGGCACAGCAGATTGATGTTGCGCCACTTGCGGTCCATCGTCGGATGGTCCTCGCGGGTATGGCCGCCGCGCGACTCCGTGCGCTCCAGCGCCGCCCGCGCCACGCACTCGCTGACCAGCAGCATGTTGCGCAGGTCGAGCGCGAGATGCCAGCCGGGGTTGAACTGGCGGTGCCCCTCGACCCCGGCCCGGCGGGCCCGTACCCGAAGGTCGGCGAGTTTCTCCAGCGCCTGCTCCATCTCGCCCTCGCGGCGGATGATGCCGACCAGGTCGTTCATCGCCTGCTGGAGTTCCTGATGGAGGGTGTACGGGTTCTCCGGCGGGCGCGGCCCGTCGTCCTCGCTCCCGGTCGGGCCCTCCGCGGAGAAGGGACGCAGCGCCTCCGCCGCCGCCGTGTCGATCTGCATGTCGCTGACCTCGGGGCGTTCGAAGGCCTGCGCCGCCGCGTACTCGGCGGCGTGCCAGCCCGCCCGGCGGCCGAACACCAGCAGGTCGGAGAGGGAGTTCCCGCCGAGGCGGTTCGAGCCGTGCATCCCGCCGGCCACCTCACCGGCCGCGTACAGGCCCGGCACCCCGCGCGCCGCCGCCGACTCCGAGTCGACCGCGATACCGCCCATGACGTAGTGGCAGGTCGGCCCGACCTCCATCGCCTCCGCCGTGATGTCCACGTCCGCCAGCTCCTTGAACTGGTGGTACATGGAGGGCAGTCGGCGCCGGATGACGTCCGCCGGCATACGCGTCGACACATCCAGGAAGACCCCGCCGTGCGGCGAGCCCCGGCCCGCCTTCACCTCGGAGTTGATGGCCCGCGCCACCTCGTCACGGGGGAGCAGTTCGGGTGGTCGCCGGTTGTTGTCCGGGTCCTCGTACCAGCGGTCGCCCTCCTCCTCCGACTGCGCGTACTTCTCCTTGAAGACGTCGGGGATGTAGTCGAACATGAACCGCTTGCCCTCGGAGTTGCGCAGCACCCCTCCGTCGCCACGCACCGACTCGGTGACCAGGATCCCCTTCACGGAGGGGGGCCAGACCATGCCCGTGGGATGGAACTGCACGAACTCCATGTTCAGCAGGGGCGCGCCCGCGAGCAGCGCCAGCGCGTGGCCGTCGCCCGTGTACTCCCAGGAGTTCGACGTCACCTTGAAGGACTTGCCGATCCCGCCCGTCGCGATGACCACGGACGGGGCCTGGATGACGAAGAAGCGGCCCGTCTCACGCTCGTAGGCGAAGACCCCGGAGACCCGACCCCGCTCGTCCTTCAGGATCCGGGTGACCGTGCACTCCTGGAAGACCTTGAGCCGGGACTCGTACTCGCCGGTCTCCTTCTTGTCCTCCTGCTGGAGCGAGACGATCTTCTGCTGGAGGGTGCGGATCAGCTCCAGGCCGGTGCGGTCGCCGACGTGCGCCAGGCGCGGATACTCATGGCCGCCGAAGTTCCGCTGCGAGATACGGCCGTCCTTCGTGCGGTCGAAGAGCGCGCCCCAGGTCTCCAGCTCCCAGACCCGCTGCGGCGCCTCCTGGGCGTGCAGCTCGGCCATCCGCCACTGGTTGAGGAACTTGCCGCCGCGCATGGTGTCGCGGAAGTGGACCTGCCAGTTGTCGTGCTCGTTGGCGTTGGCCATGGCCGCCGCGATACCGCCCTCGGCCATCACGGTGTGCGCCTTGCCGAAGAGCGACTTGCAGATCACGGCCGTACGGGCGCCTCGCTCCCGTGCCTCGATCGCCGCCCGGAGGCCCGCGCCCCCCGCGCCGATCACGACGACGTCCCACTCCTGCCGTTCGACCACGGACATCTGTTCAGTCCCCACTCACGAATTAGAAGAAGCGCGGATCGTCGAAGACCCCGGACGCGACGAGATAGACGTAGAAGTCGGCGAGCGCCACGCTCACCAGCGACGCCCACGCCAGCTGCATGTGCCGGGCGTTGAGCTTCCCGATCCACTGCCACATGCGGTAGCGCACGGGGTGTTTGGAGAAGTGCTTGAGCTTGCCGCCCACGATGTGCCGGCAGGAGTGGCAGGACAGGGTGTACGCCCAGATCAGCGCGATGTTGAGGAGGAAGACGAGGGTGCCGAGGCCCATGTGGCCCCACTCGTAGTTCTCGTCGCGGAAGGCGAGCACCGTGTCGTACGTCAGGATCCCGGCGACCAGGAGCGCGGCGTAGAAGAAGTACCGGTGGATGTTCTGCAGGATCAGCGGGAAGCGGGTCTCACCGGAGTACTTCGTGTGCGGCTCCGCCACCGCGCAGGCCGGGGGCGACATCCAGAAGCCGCGGTAGTAGGCCTTGCGGTAGTAGTAGCAGGTCAGGCGGAAGCCGAGCGGGAAGATCAGGATGATGATCGCGGGGGAGATGCCCCACCAGCTCCCGAAGAGATCCCAGTTCGGCCCGCCGCGCATGGTCTCGCAGTTCTCCGCGAGGCAGGGCGAGTAGAACGGGGAGACATACGGCGCCGCGTAGTAGTCCGCGTTGGCGAAGGCCCGCCAGGTCGAGTACACGATGAACGCCAGCAGACCGGCCGCGGTGACGGCCGGGGCCAGCCACCAGCGGTCGGTCCGCAGGTGCGGGGCGGTGATCGCGGCGCGCGTACCGGTGCGTACGCCGCCGCTGTTCAGATGGGGTTCCGTACCAGTGGCCAATGCATGACTCCGGTCGGGTCGGGTGGGGGGTCAGGGGGCGTGGCGGTCCCTTGCGCCGAGACCCTCGTCATCCGTGTCGATCCACAGAGAGTCGTCGTACGGCGTGTCGGGGATGGTGACGAGTTCTGGTTTGCGCTGGGTGGCGGGGGACGCGGCGGAGTCCCGCAGCAGCGCGACGCTCTCGCGGAGATGGTTGGCGTCGGTGCGGACGCGGCGCATCTCGATTCCGCCGGTGCCCAGCTGCTTCTCCAGCCGGCCCACGGACCGGGCCAGGTCGTCGAGGCAGCGCTGGACAGCTGTCAGGTCGTCTTGCACGGACATGACGTGACCTCACTTCCGTGGGCCGTTCGGCCCTGGGTGGCAACGTTCATGCGCCTGCGAGTGTTGCGCGTCACACCTGCCCCTGTGAAGGCATGTGCAGCGATTGGCGGATTGCGCGCCTCCGACGCGCGCTCGCATGCGCTCTGTGTACGCCGGGGGAGCTCACGGAGTGCGGGAGCCCGCGTTGCTCCACTCGGGTGGGCTTGCGCGCTCCCGCCGCCGTGTCGTCTCCGCCCGGCGAACCCTTTCCTCTTCAGTGGGGTGCCTTAGATCTGATCAACTCCAAAATACCGCCAAAAGTGATCAGAACGTACATATCGTCACCGGCGGGTTGGCTCCCCGGAGGTACCACAGATGTCCCACGACGGCGTCGGAACTCGCTCGGTCATGCGCTCGGCCGCCTTCCTCGGCGCGGGCGCGCTCGCGGTCTCCGTGCTCACCGGATGCAGCGACCCCGACCCGGCCGGCAAACCCCTCGCAGGGCAGGACATCGCCCCGGCCGCCCGCGCCGAGATCGCCGACGGCGGCACCCTGCGCTGGGCCGTGGACGCCGTACCGGAGACGCTGAACACCTTCCAGTCGGACGCCGACGCCACGACGACCCGGATCGCGCAGGCCACCCTGCCGTCGATGTTCCGGCTCGACGCGAACGGCCGCTCGGAACGCAACCCGAACTACCTCGAATCCGCCAAGATCGTCGAGACCGAGCCCAAGCAGGTCGTCCTGTACAAGCTCAACCAGCAGGCCGTCTGGAGCGACGGCCGCGAGATCGGCGCCGCCGACTTCTCCGCCCAGTGGCGGGCCCTGTCCGGAAAGGACAGCGCCTACTGGACCGCCCGCAACGCCGGCTACGACCGCATCGAGAAGATCGAGCGCGGCGACAACGACCTGGAGGTGCGGGTCACCTTCGGGCGCCCGTACGCGGACTGGCGCTCCCTCTTCTCCCCGCTGTACCCGAAGGAGGTCATGGGCACGCCCGACTCCTTCAACGACGGGGCCCGGGGCAAGCTCAAGGTCAGCGCCGGTCCCTTCACCGTGAAGAAGATCGACCGCAAGGGCGACCAGATCCGGCTCATCCGCAATCCGCGCTGGTGGGGCGAGCCGGCCAAGCTCAACGAGATCCTGCTGCGGGCCGTGCCGCGCGACGAGCGGGCCGCCGAGCTGGCCGCCGGGGAGCTGGACCTGGCCGAGGTCGACCCCACCGCGGCCAAGCGGATCGCGCTCGCGGCGCCCCCGCGTCCCGCCTCACCGTCGGCCAGTGTCTCCAGCACCCCGCTGATGGGCCCCGACCGGCGCACCCTCACCCCCAAGCAGAAGCGGGACCGCGTGCGATTCCGGGGCTTCGAGGTACGCAAGTCGCTGGAGCCGTCGTACACCCAGCTCGCGCTGAACGGCGGGGACGGTCCCTTCGCCGACGAGCGCGTACGGCGGGCGGTGGCCCGCGCCCTCGACCGCGAGGAACTGGCGAAGCTGGTCCTCTCCCCGCTCGGACTCCCCGCCGAGCCGGTCGGCAGCCATCTCGCACTGGCCGGCCAGGCGGCGTACGCCGACAGCAGCGGGGCGATCGGGGGCCAGGACCGGAAGGAGGCGCAGGCGCTGCTCGCGGATGCGGGGTGGGTGCCGGGCGGGCCGGTCGAGAAGAAGAAGGGGGAGAAGGGGGAGAAGGCGGCGGGGGCCAAGGGGGAGAAGGCCGAGAAGGGCGAGAAGAGCGGCAAGAAGTCCGAGTCCGGGGACGACGGGACCTACATCGTCGGCGAGGACAACAAGGGGGAGGACGGTGACGAGGGGCGCAAGGGGGAGCATCTCGCCCAGGACGGCAAGCAGTACGGCAAGGGCGGGGTGCCCGGCGCGTATGCCCCGCAGGGCACCGCGGCACCGGCGGGCGCGGCGGTGCGGCCGCTGGCCAAGGACGGGAAGCCGCTGACGTTGAGGTTCGTGGTGCCGGCGGGGGAGGGGTCGCAGACGCTGCGTACCGTGGCGGACCGGATCGGGATCATGCTGGAGCGGGTCGGGATCCGTACCGTGATCAGCAAGGTCTCGGACGAGAGCTACTTCAAGGATCACATCGCGTCCGGGCAGTACGACCTCGCGCTCTACTCCTGGCCGGCTTCCGCGTACCCGGCGACCGACGCGCGGCCCATCTACGCCAAGCCGGTGCCGGCGGCCGACGGCTCGCTGAACGTCGAGCAGAACTACACGCGGGTCGGTACCGACCAGGTGGATCAGCTCTTCGACGAGGCGATCGCCACGCTGGACGAGTCCGAGTCGCGCGCGCTGATCCGGAAGGCCGACTCACGGATCTGGGCCGCGGCGGGATCGCTGCCGCTCTTCCAGCGGCCTCAGCTGGTGGCGGTGCGGGCGAGCGTGGGGAACGCGGGGGCGTTCGGATTCGGGACGCCGGTGTATGAGGACATGGGGTTCCTGAAGAAGGCGCAGAAGCCGGCGGCGACGGCCTCGACCGACTAGGGGTCTGGGGCGGAGCCCCGGAAGGATGGGACGGGTAGGGGCGGCGGGGGCGCATAAAAGGCCCCCCACCTGCACCGACGTATCCCGGCGAGCCCCAGCGGCAGCGGCCCCGTACCATGGGGTGAGGCCGTGGCGTGTCCAGCCCGGCAGGGCCCGCGTATCAGAGAGCTACGCGAGAGCCGTCGTCACCACTCCGGGAGTACGCCACACCATGGCCACGCGCCACGACATCCGCAACGTCGCCATCGTCGCCCACGTCGACCACGGCAAGACGACCCTCGTCGACGCCATGCTGAAGCAGGCCGGTGCCTTCGCAGCGCACGCCGCCGAGTCGCTCGACGACCGCATGATGGACTCCAACGACCTGGAGCGTGAGAAGGGCATCACGATCCTGGCCAAGAACACGGCCGTGAAGTACCACCCGAAGGATGGCGGCGACGTCATCACCATCAACATCATCGACACCCCGGGCCACGCCGACTTCGGTGGCGAGGTCGAGCGCGGTCTGTCGATGGTGGACGCGGTGGTGCTTCTCGTCGACGCCTCCGAGGGTCCGCTGCCGCAGACCCGTTTCGTGCTGCGCAAGGCGCTGCAGGCCCGCCTGCCCGTCATCCTGTGCATCAACAAGACGGACCGCCCCGACTCCCGTATCGACGAGGTCGTGAACGAGGCCTACGACCTCTTCCTCGACCTCGACGCCGACGAGGACCAGATCGAGTTCCCCATCGTCTACGCCTGTGCGCGTGACGGTGTGGCCTCGCTGACCAAGCCCGAGGACGGCACCGTCCCGCAGGACAGCGACAGCCTGGAGCCGTTCTTCTCCACGATCCTGTCCCACGTCCCGGCCCCCGAGTACGACGAGGAGGCCCCGCTCCAGGCGCACGTCACCAACCTGGACGCGGACAACTTCCTCGGCCGTATCGCGCTGCTCCGTGTCGAGCAGGGCGAGCTGCGCAAGGGCCAGACCGTCACGTGGATCAAGCGCGACGGCACGATGTCCAACGTGCGCATCACCGAGCTGCTGATGACCGAGGCGCTCACCCGCAAGCCGGCCGAGGTGGCGGGCCCCGGTGACATCTGCGCGGTCGCCGGTATCTCGGACATCATGATCGGCGAGACCCTCGCCGACCCCGAGAACCCGATCCCGCTGCCGCTGATCACGGTCGACGAGCCGGCGATCTCGATGACCATCGGTACCAACACCTCGCCGCTGGTCGGCCGTGGTGGTACCGGCAAGGGCGCCGACAACAAGGCCGCCGTCAAGGACCGCAAGGTCACGGCCCGTCAGGTCAAGGACCGCCTGGACCGCGAGCTGATCGGTAACGTCTCCCTCCGGGTGCTCGACACCGAGCGTCCGGACGCCTGGGAGGTCCAGGGCCGTGGTGAGCTCGCGCTCGCCATCCTGGTCGAGCAGATGCGCCGCGAGGGCTTCGAGCTGACCATCGGCAAGCCGCAGGTCGTCACCAAGGACGTCGACGGCAAGGTCTACGAGCCGGTCGAGCGCATGACGATCGACGTGCCCGAGGAGCACATGGGCGCGGTCACGCAGCTCATGGGCGTCCGCAAGGGCCGGATGGACAACATGTCCAACCACGGCTCGGGTTGGGTCCGCATGGAGTTCGTGGTGCCGTCGCGCGGTCTCATCGGCTTCCGTACCGAGTTCCTCACGCAGACGCGCGGCACCGGCATCGGCCACTCCATCCACGAGGGCCACGAGCCCTGGTTCGGCGCCCTGCAGACCCGTAACAACGGTTCGCTGGTCGCCGACCGCGCCGGTGCCGTCACCGCCTTCGCGATGACGAACCTCCAGGAGCGCGGTGTGCTGTTCACCGACCCCGGCACCGAGGTGTACGAGGGCATGATCGTCGGCGAGAACTCCCGCTCCGACGACATGGACGTGAACATCACCAAGGAGAAGAAGCTCACCAACATGCGCTCCTCCTCGGCCGACTCGTTCGAGGCGATCGTTCCGCCGCGCAAGCTCTCCCTCGAGCAGTCCCTGGAGTTCTGCCGCGACGACGAGTGCGTCGAGGTGACCCCGGAGGCCGTCCGTATCCGCAAGGTGAACCTGGACGCCCGCGAGCGCGCCCGCGCCGCGAGCCGCGCCAAGCACGGCTAGTATTCGGACACTTGGGCCCGGACTCCCCCGCTAGGGGAGTCCGGGCCCTTTTGCAAGCCATTTTCCTATGGCCGAGAATCAGCCTCCTGTCCGAAATGCGGGGATCGTCGCCCGATAGCCATGTAACACGCCCGTTTCGCGCCGTTCTTGACGCCGACGGTTTGTCCGGACTTTGGAAGATCTACGCGCCAGCTGTGACTGAATTGAGATTTAAAGACGGTAGTCGGTAGTTGGCGCATGGCAGATAGTTATCGGCACCAGGGGGGCGGCTGAACCTCCCTACGCGCGTCCGGCTGCGGACTTCCGTACGCCTCGCTTTGGGCATACTCATACCAGCGAAACGGGCGAAACGTGACAAGTCGTATCGGTATTGAGGGTGGCGGTGCCTCGGCCATCGCGGACGGTGAACCGTCGCCGGCGATGAAGGCCGAGGAGGAACAGCTCGTCGGCCGGTCCCCCGGCCAGTTGATGTGGATCCGCTTCAAACGCGACCGCACCGGCGTGATCTCGGCCTCGGTCGTCATCTTCTTCTTCCTGATCGGCCTGCTCGCCCCGGTCGTCTCCTGGCTCTACGGCAAGAACCCGTACACGGTGTACGCCGACGAACGCCCCGAGCTGTTCGACAGCGCGGGCGTGCCGGTGCAGCCCAACGGCGGCATCAGCGGCGAGTTCTGGTTCGGCCTCGAACCGGGCAACGGCTACGACGTCTTCACCAAACTCCTCTACGGCATCCGGACTTCGCTGGGGATCGCGGTGGCGGTCACCCTCGCGACCGTGCTCACCGGCATCATCCTGGGCGTCACGGCCGGCTATCTCGGCGGCAAGGCGGACTACTGGATCAGCAGGGTCATCGACTTCCTGCTCGCCTTCCCGGCCCAGCTGTTCTTCATCGCGAGCATGCCCGTGGTGGTCTCCCTGTTCGTCAGCCCGCGTGACGAGACCCCCGTCTACGTCCGGGTCGTCGCCCTCATCCTGGTGATGTGGTTCCTGGGCTGGATGAGCCTCGGACGGATCCTCAGAGGCACCACACTCGCCCTGCGGGAACGGGAGTTCATCGAGGCCGCCAAGGTCAGCGGGGCCCCGCCGGGCCGGATCATCCGCAAGGAGATCCTGCCGAACGTGGTCACGCCGATCCTCGTGCAGAGCACCTACATGCTCCCCAACTTCGTGACCGCCGAGGCCGGTCTGTCCTTCCTCGGCGTGGGCATCGTCGAACCGACGCCGGACTGGGGGCAGATGTTCTCCAAGGCGTCCACCGAGCTCGTGATGCAGAACGACATCACCTACATGTTCTTCCCGGGCATCTCGATGATCATCTTCGTCGTCGCGTTCAACCTGCTCGGGGACTCCGTCAGGGACGCCTTCGACCCCAAGACGGCGCGCTGAACAACTGGTTGGCACTTCCTTCGCACTGGTGACACACAGATGGGTGGAAACTGAGTGATGAGTAAGGGCGGACGCCACACATACGCGGCAATCTCGGTGCTCGCGGCCGGCGCACTGGTGCTGACCGGGTGCAGCGAGGGCGGCAGCAAGGGCGGTGGCGATGACAAGAAACAGCAGGAGAACGCCGAACGCCAGCAGTCGGCGATCAAGTTCGGGGACGCGGCCGCGTCCAAGGGCCCCGCGGCCGAGGTCCCGGGAGCCAAGAGCGGCGGCACCATCTCGGTGCTGGCACGCGACAGTTATGCGCACCTGGATCCGGCCCAGATCTACGTCCAGGACGAGATGTCGGTCTCGCAACTGCTGCACAGAGGTCTGACCGGCTACAAGGCGACCAGCAACGACGGCAGCAAGCACGAGGTCGTCGGCGACCTCGCCACCGACTCCGGCACCACCACCGACGGCGGCAAGACCTGGAAGTTCACGCTCAAGGACGGCATCAAGTTCCAGGACGGCTCGGCGATCACCTCGGCCGACGTACGGCACACCTTCGAGCGGCAGTTCGCGGCCTTCATCAACCAGGGCCCGCCGTACATCCAGCAGTGGCTGGCCGACACCCCGGGCACCGACTACCGCAAGCTGCTGCCGGACGGCCCGTTCAAGGGCAAGCATCTGCCGGACAGCACCCTGGAGACACCGGACGAGAAAACGGTTCTCTTCAAGTTCAAGAACCCGCACCCCGACCTCCCGTACGCCCTCGCCATGACGGGCTACGCCGTCGTCTCCCAGAAGGGCGACACCAAGGAGAAGTACGACAAGGCGCCGGTGGTGACCGGGCCGTACAAGATCCAGGAGTTCAAGTCCGGCAAGTCCATGGTGCTCGTCAAGAACGAGAACTGGGACCCGGCCACCGACCCGCTGCGGCACCAGTACGTCGACCGGTTCAACATCACCTTCAACCAGCAGTACGAGGACTCCACCAAGGCGCTCCTCGCCGACAGCGGCACCGACCGCACCGGCGTCAGCTTCAGCAACCAGGTCGACGCGGGCAACCTGTCCAAGGTCCTGAACGACCCGAAGATGAAGTCCCGTACCGTCTCCGGCTTCCAGCCGTACGTCGGCCAGGTCAACATCAACATGAGCCACGCGGAGATGAAGGACCTCAAGGTCCGCCAGGCCATCGCCTACGCCCTCCCGGTCACGCCGTTCGTGCGTGCCTACGGCGGCACCGACGCGATGGAGGTCGCGGGCGGCATCATCAGCCCGACCGTCAGCGGCTACGACCCGTCGTTCGACCCGTACGGCAAGAAGAAGAAGCCGGCCGGTGACCCGGCCAAGGCCAAGAAGCTGCTCGAAGAGGCCGGCAAGACCGGACTGAAGCTGACCTTCGGCTACATCAACACCCCCGAGGGCCAGCAGTACTCCACCGCCATGGCGGCGGGCCTGGAGAAGGCCGGCTTCGACGTCCAGCGCCAGGAGATCCCGGCCGAGACCTTCTACGACCAGGTCAGCAAGCTGGACAACAACTACGACATCTTCCACACCGCGTGGGGTGCCGACTGGCCGTCCGCCTCGACCGTGATCCCGCCGCTGTACGACGGACGCGTGATCGCCGAGGGCGCCCAGAACTACTCGCAGGTCAACGACCCCAAGGTCAACAGCGAGATCGACCGCATCAACAAGATCACCGACCCGGTCAAGGCCGCGGCCGAATGGGAGACGCTCGACAAGTACCTGCTCACCAAGGTGGTCAACGTCGTACCGACCGCCTACTACAAGCAGGTCCAGATCGCCGGATCCAAGATCGGCGGACTTGTCTACGACGACATCATCGCCGGCGTCGACGCACGCCGCCTGTTCGTCAAGTAACCCCGCCCGCCAGGCATCCGGTGCCCTCCGCCCGTGCGAGGGGCACCGGATGCCGCCCGGTTCGACGTCTGAGAGCCTGCCATGCTGCGCTTCCTGGTCCGCCGGTCCCTCGGCGCCGTGATCATCCTCTTTCTGCTGAGCATCGTCGCGTTCCTGCTGTTCTTCGGGATGCCGCGCGACCCGGCGCTCCTGATGTGCGGCAAGACGTGCACCCCGGCCAACCTGGAGAACCTGCACCGGGTGCTCGGCCTCGACAAACCGATCCCCGAGCAGTACTGGATCTTCCTGACCAACCTGGTCTCGGGCAGCGACGACTTCGCCCAGGGCCCCTGCCCCGCGCCCTGCTTCGGCTACTCGTACCACTCCAACGAGCAGGTCTGGGGCACCCTGATGGACCGGCTGCCCACCACCGTCTCGCTCACCCTCGGCGGGGCCGTCTGCTTCCTGGTCGTCGGTCTCGGCACCGGTCTGATCGCCGCCTGGAAGCGCGGCACGCTCGTCGACAAGACCTTCACGGCCGGCGCGATGGTGATCAGCTCGATGCAGATCTACTTCCTCGGCCCGCTGGCCCTGGCGATCCTCGTCTATCAGACCCATGTCTTCGACAAACCGGCCTACAACCCGTTCACCGAGAACCCCGGGGCCTGGTTCACGGGCCTGATCATCCCCTGGGTCGTCCTGTCCACGATCTTCGCCTCGCAGTACACCCGTATGTCCCGCTCGTCGATGATCGAACAGCTCCAGGAGGAACACGTCCGCACCGCCCGCGCCAAGGGCATGTCCAGACGGTACGTCTTCTTCCGCTACGCCTGGCGCGGCTCCCTGATCCCCATCGTCACCATCTTCGGCATCGACCTCGGCTCACTGCTCGGCGGCGCCATCATCACGGAGTACACCTTCGGACTGCCGGGCCTCGGCCGGCTCGCGGTGGAGTCGGTGTTCTTCAGCGATCTGCCGCTCCTCTTGGGCGTGATGCTGTTCTCCGCCACCATGATTCTGCTCTGCAACATCGTCGTCGACGCCACGTACGCCTTCATCGACCCGCGTGTGCGGCTGGCCTAGGCCGCGCTGAGGAACAGGCTGAGGAGCACTGACGTGACCACTCTGACCAAGGAGGCCGGCGCCCCGGTCCCGGCCGGCGAGGGCGCGTTCCTCTCGGTGCGGGACCTGCATGTCAGCTTCCGGACCGAGGACGGCGTCGTACGGGCCGTGGACGGGCTGTCGTTCGACCTGGAGCGCGGCAGCACGCTGGGCATCGTGGGCGAGTCGGGCTCGGGGAAGTCGGTGACCAACCTGACGATCCTCGGCCTGCACAACCCCATGTTCACCACCGTCGAGGGCGAGATCCTGCTGGACGGCAAGGAGCTGACCACCGCCCGCGAGTCCGAGCTGGAGAAGCTGCGCGGCAACAAGGTCGCCATGATCTTCCAGGACCCCCTCACCGCGCTGTCGCCGTACTACACGGTGGGCCGGCAGATCGCCGAGCCGTACATGAAGCACATGCGCGCCTCGAAGAAGGCCGCCTGGGAGCGGGCGGTGGAGATGCTGGGGAAGGTCGGCATCCCCAACCCGCGGCAGCGTGCGAAGGACTACCCGCACCAGTTCTCCGGCGGTATGCGCCAGCGCGCGATGATCGCGATGGCCCTGGTCTGCGACCCCGATCTGCTGATCGCCGACGAGCCGACCACCGCCCTGGACGTCACCGTCCAGGCGCAGATCCTGGACCTGCTCAAGGACCTCCAGCAGGAGTTCGGCTCGGCGATCATCTTCATCACCCATGATCTCGGGGTGATCGCCGACATGGCCGACGACATCATGGTGATGTACGCGGGCCGTGCGGCGGAGCGCGGCAGCGTCGCCGAGGTGCTGAGGGCGCCGCAACACCCGTACACCTGGGGCCTGCTGAACTCGATGCCCCGTCTCGACTCGGACCCGCACGCCCCGCTCGCCCCGATCCCCGGCACCCCGCCGTCCCTGCTCCGCCCGCCCTCCGGGTGCCGTTTCCATCCCCGCTGCACCTTCCAGGACCGGGTCGGCGGCAACCGCTGTGTCAACGAGGTCCCGCTGCTCGGCCCGGACCGCTCCTCCGCCTGCCATCTGACGGCGGAGCAGAAGCGGACCATCTTCATCGAAGAGATCAAGCCCCGACTCGGCTAGTGGCCAGGAGGAGTACGGATATGACAGAGGACCTCGTCCTCCCCGCTCCCCGCGACGCCGTCACCGACGCGCCCGGCGAACCGCTGCTGGAGGTGGAGAAGCTCGTCAAGCACTTCCCGGTCAAGGGCGGCTTCCCGATCCGCCGTACGGTCGGCCAGGTGCAGGCGGTGGACGGCATCGACCTGACCGTGCACGTCGGCGAGAGCTTCGGTCTGGTGGGGGAGTCGGGCTGCGGCAAGTCCACGACCGGCCGGCTGATCACCAAGCTGCTGGAGCCGACGCGCGGCCGGATCTCGTACCGCGGCAAGGACATCACCCGCGCCACGCGCAGAGAGCTGGCGCCGATCAGGTCCGAGATCCAGATGATCTTCCAGGACCCGTACGCGTCGCTGAACCCGCGCCAGACGGTCGGCAAGATCATCTCCGGTCCGATGGAGATCAACGGGCTCCAGCCGGACGGCGGCCGGGAGAAACGGGTCCGTGAGCTGCTGGAGATCGTCGGCCTCAACCCCGAGCACTACAACCGCTTCCCGCACGAGTTCTCCGGCGGCCAGCGGCAGCGTATCGGTGTCGCCCGTGCCCTGGCCCTGGAGCCGAAGCTGATCGTGGCGGACGAGCCGGTCTCGGCCCTGGACGTGTCCATCCAGGCGCAGGTCGTGAACCTGCTGCAGAAGGTCCAGCAGGAACTCGGCATCGCCTTCCTGTTCATCGCCCACGACCTCGCCGTGGTCCGCCACTTCTCCCAGCGCGTCGCCGTCATGTACCTCGGCAAGGTGATCGAGGTCGGCGACCGCGACTCCATCTACACCCGCCCCCGGCACCCCTACACCCACGCCCTGCTGTCGGCCGTGCCCGAGGTGAACATCACCGGGGAGGAGGCGGCCCAGCGGGAGCGGATCCGGCTGGCCGGCGATGTGCCGTCCCCGATCTCCCCGCCCTCCGGCTGCCGCTTCCGCACCCGCTGCTGGAAGGCGCAGGACAAGTGCGCCTCCGAGGAACCGCCCCTGGTGCAGCTCTCCGGCAACCACACGGGCCATCTGACGGCCTGCCACTTCCCGGAGGACCCGACGATCGAGGCGCGGGACGAGGACATCGTGCTGGATCCGGCGCTGGCGGCGCTGGAGGAGGGGGCGGAGGACGACTAAGGGGCCGCCTCGGCCACGGTGATGATCTCGGGGCTGGTGGCGGTGAGCGGGGTCCGCCGCCAGTCGCCGTAACGGTCGACGACGGTCAGGCCGGCCTCGCGGAGGTGGGCGTCCAGTGCTTCGGGGGTGAGGAAGCGCAGGGTGGAGCGGCTGACTCGGGGGCGTTGCCAGGTGTCGCCGTCGTAGGTCTCGGTGAACGTCACGCGATCGCCGAGGACGGGCCGCTGCACCTCGTGCCACATCCGCAGGGCGTGTCCGTCCGGGGCGGCCACCTCACGCACCCGCTCGGGCGTCCACGCCTCCCACGGCCGTGCCGCCGGATTCCGCGTCTCGAACACGAACCGCCCGCCGACGCGCAGGGCGCCACGCACGGCCCGTAGCGCGGCACGCAACTCCTCGTCGCGGAGCAGCACTTGGAAGACATGCCCGGTCATCACGACGAGATCGAACTCGCCGTACCAGTACCGCGTCCGCAGATCCCCGAGCACCCACTCGACCGCGCCCGCGCGCTGCCGCGCCTGTACGAGCATGGCGGCGGCGGGATCCAGCCCCACGAGGCGCCCGCGATGCCCCTCACCATGGGCCCGCCGCAACAACTGCCCCGTCCCGCATCCGACATCGAGCACCGCGTCGGCACCCATCACGAACCCGAGGTAGAAGTCGTCCCCCGGCCCCCAGGGGTTCAGGATGTCGTACAGAGCGGCTAGCGAGAGATCCCCGAACGACCGATCGACCACTCGCGGAAGTGTGCCACAACTCCCCCTGCGCCAGGGCCGCTTCGCCGTCCTTCAGCGCAGGACCCGCCCGCGCAGGACGATGCGCCGGGGATGCCGCAGCACCCCGGGCTCCAGGCGCGGATCCGCGTCGTACACGGTGACGTCGGCGAGACCGCCCTCGACCAGCCCCGGCAGCCCCAGGAAGTCCCGCGCCACCCAACTCGCCGCGCCCACCGCCACGTCGGCGGGCAGTCCGGCGGCGATGAGGTGCTCGACCTCGGTGGCCACGTTGCCGAAGGGGGCGGAGTCGGTGCCTGCGAGGACGGTGACGCCGGCGTCGTGGGCCTCGCGGACCCGGCGGATCATGATGCGGTGGCCTTCGCGCCAGAGCCTCCCGCGGGGGTTGTCCTTGACCTGGGGTGCCCTTCGGGCGAAGGGGGTGAGGGTGGGGACGTACGCGGCACCGTGCCCCGCCATCAGCTCCACGCACTCCTCCGGCATCCCCATGCCGTGCTCGATCGAGTCGACGCCCGCCCGCGCCGCGTTGAGCACGCCCTGCGCCGACTGGCAGTGCGCGGCGACCCGTCCGCCCTCCGCGTGCACCGCGTCGGTGACGGCACGCAGGATGTCGTACGGCACCGGGTCCGCCTCGTAGTCCCAGTCGCCCATGAGCTTGCACCAGCCGTCATGGGCCTTGGCCTCGGCGACGGCGGCGGTGACGAGGTCGTCGGTGATGGTGTGGAAGTCGGCGTTCTTCGACAGCCCGGCCCACGCCAGCCACCGCCCTGCGGTGATCATGCGCGGCATGTCGGGCGCGTCCCGCAGCGCGTCCGGGATCTCACCGAGCAGCCCAGGGAACCGCAACGCCGTCGTCCCGGCGTCCCGGTGCGCGGTGATCTGCTCGGCGAACGCGTCGGGGTCCCAGCGCTCCTGGTCCTGGGGCGCGGCCCCCGGGTGGGTGTGGACGTCGACCAGTCCCGGGAGCAGAAAGCCGCCGTCGGCCACCGTCTCCGCCTCGACCGAGGGGCGTTCGAAGGTGATGCGGTCACCGAGGATCCAGAGCTCGCCGACCGCGCCGGCGGGGAGGAGGGTGCCGCGCAGGTGAAGGGCCATCTTCTCAACCTACTTGAGGGGGAGGGGAGTTGAGTGGCAGGGCGCGTCCCCGGCGGCCCCGGCCGACTCACCCGCATTCGATGAGATGCCGTTCCCCTCGGCCTCGGCCGGCCTCATCCGCCGGACAGGCGCTCGCGGCCGTCACGGGGCGCGAACACCGCGAAGGCGTCCGCCTCGGTGGCCCGGGCGGCGAGGAAGTAGTCGGCCCACTCGGCCGCCTGCTCGTACGCCGACTCCGCGGCGACCCGGGCGACCGCGGCCGGCACGTCCAGCGGGGTGCGCCGCAGCTCGACCCCCGGCCCGAGCAGCGCCCAGTGGGCGCCGGGCCTGCCGTACGGCATCCCGACACTGCCCGGGTTCACCACGAGCCGCCCGGTCGCGAGCCGGGTGAACGGCATATGGGTGTGGCCGCACACGACGGTGCCGACAGCGGGGGCGACCCCGGCGAGGACCTCCGCCCAGCGTCCGGCGGCGGAGTCGACCAGCACCACCTCCTCGTCGTCGCGCGGTGTCGCATGGCAGAACAACACCTGCCCGAGCCCTTCGACGGGCAGCGTGCGGGACGTCGGCAACCGCTCCAGGAAGTCGACCTGTTCGTCGCGGAGGCTGTCGGCGGCGAACGGGGCGATGGGATCGGGGATCGTCGTACGCGTTCCACGGCGGTACTCGACGAGTTCGCGGTCGGCGTTGCCCCGGATCCACACCGCCCGGTCGCCCAGCCCGGTCAGGAGATCCATGACCTGCGTCGGCTGCGGGCCGTACGCGATGTCACCGGTGAGCACGATCCGCTCCGCGTCCCGGACGTCGGGCTCGGCGAGGACGGCTTCGAGGGCGGGCAGGACGGCGTGGATGTCGGAGAGGACGGCTACTCGGTTGGGCATGTCGCCAGTATCCGGGGGCGAGGGGAGGGCCGGTGGACCCACGAGTTCCCGCGAAGCCCGTACTACTCGCACTGCGAAGGAAATGTCCGAGGGCCCGCGCCGGGGAGGCGCGGGCCCTCGGACGAAACGCAGGCGTGGCTCAGGCCACCGGCTCCTTGGAGAGCACCGGTGCGGTGGTCGCCTCGTGGGTCTCCGGGTAGTGGCAGGCCGTCAGGTGGCCGGGCTTGTTGCCCTCGACCTGGACCAGCGGCGGGGCCTCGGAGGCGCACTTGTCCGTCGCCTTCCAGCAGCGGGTGCGGAAGCGGCAGCCGGAGGGCGGGTTGATGGGCGAGGGGACGTCGCCCTTGAGGCGGATGCGCTCACGGGCCGGAGTGTCGTCCGCCGTCGCCTCGGGCACGGCGGACAGGAGCGCCCGGGTGTAGGGGTGGCGCGGGTTCTCGTACAGGTCGTCGCGGTCGGCGATCTCGACGATCTTGCCGAGGTACATGACGGCGACGCGCTGCGAGAAGTGGCGGACCACGGCGAGGTCGTGGGCGATGAACAGGAACGCGATGCCGAGTTCTTGCTGGACCTTCTGGAGCAGGTTCACGACCTGCGCCTGGATGGACACGTCGAGGGCCGAGACCGGCTCGTCCGCCACGATCAGCTTCGGCTCCAGGGCCAGGGCACGGGCGACACCGATGCGCTGGCGCTGGCCGCCGGAGAACTCGTGCGGGAAGCGGTTGTAGTGCTCGGGGTTGAGGCCGACGATCTCCAGCAGTTCACGGACGCGCTTCTCGCGGCCGCCCGCCGGGTTGATGTCGTTGATCTCCATCGGGCCGGCGATGATCTTGCCGACCGTGTGCCGCGGGTTCAGCGAGGCATACGGGTCCTGGAAGATCATCTGGATCTCGGAGCGGACCGGCGCCAGCTGCTTGCGGTTGGCGTGCGTGATGTCCTTGCCCTGGTACGAGATCTTCCCGGCCGTCGGCTCCAGCAGACGGGTGATCAGACGCCCCGTCGTGGACTTGCCACAGCCGGACTCGCCGACCAGACCGAGGCTCTCGCCCTCGTTGACCTGGAAGTCGAGGCCGTCGACGGCCTGGACATGGCCGACGGTCCGGCGGATCGGGAAACCGCCCTTGATCGGGAAGTGTTTGGTCAGCCCGGAGACGTCCAGGAGGGGAGTGGTGCTGCTCATGGTGGTGAAATCCCGTCTCTTGTACGTCAGTTGGCCGAGCTGCCGGCCAGGTCGGAGAAGTACTCGCCGCGCTGCTCGGCGGTCAGGTGGCAGGCGGAGCCACGTCCGTCGACGAGCTCCAGCAGCGGACGCTCCGACGAGCACAGGCCGCCCTCGACCTTCTCGGCGAAGGCACACCGCGGGTGGAAACGGCAGCCCGACGGCGGGTTCAGCAGCGACGGCGGCGATCCCGGGATCGGGTTCAGCGGCACGTCCACCGGGTGGTCCAGGCTCGGCATGGAGCTCAGCAGGCCCCAGGTGTAGGGGTGCTGCGGGTCGCGCAGCACCTCCTTCTTGGTGCCGCGCTCCACACACCGGCCGCCGTACATCACCAGCACGTCGTCCGCGATGTCGGCGATGACACCGAGGTCGTGCGTGATGAAGATGATCGCCGTGCCGAACTCCTTCTGGAGGTCCTTCAGCAGGTCCATGATCTGCGCCTGGACGGTCACGTCGAGGGCCGTGGTCGGCTCGTCCGCGATCAGCAGCTCCGGGTCGCAGACCAGCGCCATCGCGATCATCGCGCGCTGCCGCATACCGCCGGAGAACTGGTGCGGATAGTCGTCGACCCGGATCTCCGGCTGCGGGATCCCGACCCGCTTCAGCATCTCGATCGCCCGCTCACGGGCCGCCTTCTTGGAGCAGCCCGTGTGCTTGCGGTACGTCTCACCGATCTGCTTGCCGATGGTGTGGTACGGCGACAGCGAGGTCAGCGCGTCCTGGAAGATCATCGACATCTTGTTGCCGCGGAGCTTCTCCAGGGTCCTCTCCGAGGCGCCGTTCAGCTCCTCGCCGTCGAGGGTGATGGAGCCCTCGACCGTGGTGCTGTCCGGGTTGTGCAGACCCAGGATGGTCAGGTTGGTGACCGATTTGCCGGACCCGGACTCGCCCACGATGCCCAGCGTCTTGCCGCGTACGAGGTCGAAGGACAGACCGTCGACGGCCTTGACAGTGCCGTCCTCGGTCGAGAAGTGCACCTTCAAGTCCTTGATGGAGAGGAAGGGCTGCTGATCGGTGCTCGTCACGGGGACGCTCCAGTGAGGGGTGATGCGGGGTAGCTGGTGGGGGCGGGGGTCAGGCGAGCCTGATGCGCGGGTCGATCAGGGCGTAGCAGGCGTCGACCACGATGTTGGCGAGGACGACGAAGCTGGCCGTGACCACCATGACGCCGAGCAGCATGGGCAGGTCGTTGTTGGTCGCGGACTTCACCGCGAGCATGCCGATGCCCTGGATGCTGAAGGTCTTCTCGGTGATCATGCCGCCGCCGAGGAGGACGCCCATGTCGATGCCGAAGATGGTGACGATCGGGCCCATGGCGCCGCGCCAGGCGAACCGGAAGAACACATTGGGTCCGGACAGGCCCTTGGCCCGGGCTGTGCGGACGTAGTCCTCGTTGAGCTGCTCGACCATCTGGGAGCGCGTCATACGGGTGTAGTTCGCGGTGAAGATCAGCGCCAGGATCAGCCATGGCAGCAGGAGTCCGGCGAACCATTCGCCCGGGTTCTCGGAGAAGGGTGTGTATCCGGGCTGGTCCAGGATCTGCCACTGGTACACGAAGAGGTACAGAGCCAGGGTGCCCACGAAGTAGATCTGCATGGACGAGGCGACCAGCGAGGCGCTGCTGGCGAACTTGTCGGTGGCCTTGCCCTGCTTGCGGGCGGCGAGCATGCCGGCGCCGACGCCGAAGATCAGGAACACCACGGACGAGCCGATGAACAGCGAGAACGTCGTCGGGAACCGGTCCAGGATGGTGGAGAGGACGGGCTCGCGGTTGACGAACGAGTAGCCCAGGCAGGGGGCGTCGCAGTTGCCGAAGCCCGGGTACTCCCGGCCGAGGAAGATGCCGCTGAGCCAGTGCCAGAACTGGACCGGCATCGGGTCCGCGATCCCCATGTTGTGGCGGATCAGTTCCAGCGTCTCCGGGGTGCAGAGCTTGCCGCAGGCGATCCGGGCCGGGTCGCGCGGCACCGCGTAGAAGAGCATGAACGTGACCGCGCTGATGATGAACAGCGTGACCACGGCGCCGATGAACCGGCGGACGAGGAAGCGAAGCATGGGGGAGTGGCTTTCCTGGGAGGGCCGTCGTGCGGAGAGGCCGGACCGGGGGTCACCCGGGGGGCCCGGTGGACGAGCCGAGGGTGGGGCGGCACTCGGCCGCCCCACCTCTCAGGTGTGGATCAGGACTTGACGTACATCTTGTAGAGCATGCAACCGTCGAAGTTCGGGTCCATCTTCACGTTGCCGAGCTTGGAGCCGTGCATGTAGATGCGCTTCATGTAGACGTCGGGGACGAACGCGCCGATCTCGGTGATCTGCTTGTCCAGGGCCGCCCACATCTTGTTGGCCTTGTCCTGGTCGGTCTCGGCGGTCGCGGCCTTGATGGCGGCGTCGACGGCCGGGTCCTTGAGGTGCGAGTAGTTCTGGCCCTGGTCGACGACCTGGCTGCTCTCGAAGAGCGGCTGGAACACCGAGTAACCGGTCGGCCAGTCCGCGGACCAGCCACCCCAGTAGACGTCGAACTGGTTGTCGAGCTTGCCGATCTGGTCGTACCAGGTCGTGGAGTCGATGCCCTTGGTGACGACCTCGAAGCCGGCGGCCTTGAGGGCGTTCTCGACGACGACCTTGATCTTCGCCTGCTGCGGGTCCTGCTGGTAGGCGTAGACGACCTTGTAGCCGGACTTGCCGGCCTTCTTCAGGATCTCCTTGGCGGCCTTCGGGTCACCCTCGGGCTTCGCCAGCTTGCCCCAGACGTCCTGCGACTCGTAGCCGGCGACGAGCGGGCTCATGATGCCGGTCGCGTAGTCACCGCGCACCTTGCCACCGAGCAGCTGACGGATACCGGCGGTGGGCCAGGCCTTGATGATGGCCTCACGGACGGCCTTGTCCTTGACCCGGGTGGTGTTGATCCAGTAGACGCTGACGCCGTTGCCGAGCTGCTCGAAGACGCGGTCCTTGGCCTCGGTCTGCGCCTTCTGGATGCGCTCCTGCGGGATGGTGCGCCAGCTGGTGGCGTACTGGTCCTTGCCGGCGTCGGCGAGCAGACGGTCGATGGCCGTCAGCTGCTCGATGCCGAAGGTGAAGTCGAACTGGTCCGGGTAGGCGTTGCGGATCGGGTCCGTCGCCGGGTCCCAGTGCTCGTTGCGGACCAGGGTCATCGACTTGTCGGTGACGTGCGTCTTGATCCGGTACGGACCGCTGGACACCGGCTTCTTGTCGTAGTCCTGCTTGGTGTCCTTCTTGACCGGGGTCGGCGCGTAGGAGTGCATCGCCAGGACGTAGTTGAAGTCGGGACGCGCCTCGGAGAGACGGAAGGTGATGGTCTTCCCGCTCGTCTCGATCGACTTCAGGTGCTTGCCGCCGTACGGGCCCGGGTACGACTTGCGGTACTCCTGCGAGCCCGTCAGCCAGGTCTGGACGTAGAACGCGCCCTCGGTGACGAAGTTGGCGAAGCAGCGCTCGATGCCGTGGCGGACGTCATCGACGGTGAGGTCGGAGCCGTCCTCCCACTTCACGCCGTCCTTCAGGGTGAAGGTCCAGGTCTTGCCGCCGTCCTTCATGGTGCCCGTGTCGGTGGCGAGGTCGCCGACCAGGGTCTGGGAGCCGTCGTCCCCGATCTTGTAACCGGTCAGGGTGCGGGAGATGACGATCGCCGCGAGCGAGTTCCAGGCGTAGTAGATGCGCTGCGGGTCGAGGTGCGAGAAGTCGTCGTCGTTCAGCAGGTAGGCGGTGCCGCCCTTCTTCGCGCCGGCGACCTCGGGGGCCGGGCCCTTGGAGTCCTCGGCGGTGCCGATCTTGACGACGGTCGCGTCGGCCTTGGCCGCTTCCTGCTTGCCGCCGCCACCCGAGTTGCTGGTGCTGTCGCCGCTGCTGCACGCGGAGAGCACGGAGCTCGACGCGGCCACGACACCGGTGGCTATCAGGAAGTTTCTGCGCGAGAAGGACATCGCAATCCTGCCTTCGAAAGGTGAGTGATGAGAGGGATCCGGCACCCCGGCGCCGTCGCCGGGGTCCTGAAAAAAGCCGGAGTCAACGCTTGGTCTTCGGGTCGAGCGCGTCGCGCACCGAGTCGCCGAGGAGGTTGAACGCCAGAACGAAGATCACCATGGACAGACCGGGGAAGAGCAGGAAGGTGATGTCGTCCTGGTAGACCTTGGCCGCCTGGCCGATCATGACGCCCCAGTCCGGCGTCGGGTCCTGGATGCCCACGCCGAGGAAGGCAAGGCCCGCCTCCGTGGTGACCATCGCCGGGACGCTGAGCGTCGCCTGGATCAGGATCGGCGTCCAGAGGTTCGGCAGCAGCTCCTTGAAGATGATGCGTGCCGGAGACGCCCCCGTGACCTTGGCCGCCTCGACGAACTCCCGCTCGCGCAGGGCCAGTACCTGGCCGCGCAGCAGTCGGGCGATGGAGGCCCAGCCGAAGACGGTGAGCAGGCCGACGAGGCAGACGACGGTGAGCCAGACGGGTGTGTTTTCGTCGGCGCCCACGAACAGGGCGAGCACCACAGGGGTGAAGGCCACGAAGAACAGCTGCGACGGGAAGGCCAGCAGGATGTCGATGACCCGGCCGATCAGCCAGTCCGTCTTGCCGCCCAGATAGCCGGCGGTGACTCCGAGCGTCACGCCGATGATCACCACGAGGAGGGTGATGGCCGTGGCGATGAGCAGGGAGTTGCGGATCCCGTAGAGCAGGAAGGTGAAGAGGTCCCGGCCGAGCCCGGGCTCGATGCCGAACCAGAACTCGCTGTCGATGCCACCGTTGGGCTTCACCGGGAAGCTGTTGTCACCCAGCAGTCCGGGCGTGTTCAGGCCGTACGTCGTGTACGGGTCCTTCCCGTAGAGCTTGGCTATCAGTGGTGCGCACAGCGCGATCACGAAGAAGAAGATCACGATGCATGCCGCGGCGATGCCCGTGCGGTCCCGCTTGAAGCGTCGCCAGGCCAGCTGTCCCGGGGACTTGCTCTCGTTGGCCGAGTTGGCGGGAGAAGTGATCGACTTCTCGACGCTGTCGTCGGTTACCTCAAGCGGGGCAGCCGCTGATGGAGTTGGGGGGGTCATGGTGCTCCTGGCCCAAGGGAGGGTCTGAGTGACTCCGCAGGGCACGCTCCCCTACGGGCTACGCCGGACTTTTTCAACGCAATTCATTCAAGGTCAATAAATTCTCGGCCGACTTGGTTGTCTATTTACGTTCTTTACCCTGTCTTGACCATTCCGTAGCTACGCGGGTAGCGCAACGATATTGAGTTGTGCCTTGACTCGGACCAACTAGACGAATCGGGCAGAGAGTTCGATATGCGGATGCTCCCGTATCGAAATGTGTACATCCAGCGGTCGTAATCCAACGGTTCGGCATCGGATCGCGAAGATCCATTGCGTGGTGCATCGAAGATCCATGGGTCGGCGGGGGAGTCGGTGAAGAGGGCGGCCGGTGATCCGGATGGAGAAGTCCGTTTCGCCGGACGTATGGATGCGTGCATCCGGATGGTCTGTCGCCCCATTGGCTTGAGTCCGTGTGCGCTATGTGCCTTTTGACTCGATATTGGCCCGTAACGGATCAGCGCCAGAGGAGGCACTCCATGCGTGGAGCCACGCACGCCCGATGGGCCGCATGCGCGATGGCGGTCGCGCTCGCGACGAGCGGCTGCGGAGGCGGGGGCGACACCGGCAGCGCGGGCGACGCGGCGCTGAGCGCCGCGTGGACCGATCCGCAGAACCCGCTGGAGCCGGCCAACACCAACGAGGTGCAGGGCGGCAAGGTGCTGAACATGATCTTCCGCGGGCTCAAGCAGTACGACCCGAAGACCGGCGAGGCCGAGGACGTGCTCGCCGAGCGGATCGAGAGCACCGACTCGCAGAACTACACCATCACCCTCAAGGACGGCTGGACCTTCAGCGACGGCGAGAAGGTCACCGCCAAGTCCTTCGTGGACGCCTGGAACTACGGGGCGAGCCTGAAGAACAACCAGAAGAACGCCTACTTCTTCGGCTACATCGACGGCTACGACCAGGTCCACCCGGAGAAGGGGGCGCAGACCGCCGACACCATGTCCGGGCTGAAGGTCGTGAACGACCGCACCTTCACCGTCCGGCTCAGCCAGAAGTTCTCCAGCTTCCCCGACACCCTGGGCTACAACGCCTTCGTTCCGCTGCCCCGGGCGTTCTTCGACGACCACGCCGCCTGGCTGGCCAAGCCCGTCGGCAACGGCCCCTACAGCGTCGAGTCGTACACCAAGGGCTCCGAGATGCGGCTGGTGAAGTGGGACGCCTACCCGGGCGAGGACGCGGCCCGCAACAGCGGCGTCACCCTCAAGGTCTACACGGACAACAACACGGCCTACACCGACCTGATGGCCGGCAACCTCGACCTCGTCGACGACGTCCCGGCCCAGCAGCTGAAGAACGTCAAGGCCGACCTCGGCGACCGCTATCTGAACACCCCGGCCGGCATCATCCAGACCCTGGCGTTCCCCTTCTACGACAAGGAGTGGAACAAGGCCGGCTCCGACAAGGTCCGCAAGGGCCTGTCCCGGGCGATCGACCGCGAGCAGATCACCGAGACCATCTTCCAGCGCACCCGCACCCCCGCCACCGACTGGACCTCACCCGTCCTTGGAGCCGAGGGCGGATACAAGGACGGGCTGTGCGGCCAGTGGTGCGACTACGACCCCGCCGCCGCGAAGAAGCTGATCGAGGAGGGCGGCGGGCTGCCCGGCGGCCAGGTGAAGATCACGTACAACGCGGACACCGGCTCCCACAAGCTGTGGGTGGACGCCGTCTGCAACTCCATCAACAACGCCCTGGACAACGACCGCGCCTGCGTCGGCAACCCGATCGGCACCTTCGCCGACTTCCGGGCCAAGTCCACCACCCAGAAGCTCTCCGGGCCGTTCCGCGCGGGCTGGCAGATGGACTACCCGCTCCCGCAGAACTTCCTCCAGCCGCTCTACTACACCGACGCCTCCTCCAACGACGGCAAGTGGTCCAACGAGGAGTTCGACAAGCTCGTCGACGAGGCGAACGCCGAGACCGACGTCGCCAAGGCCGTCCAGACCTTCCAGAAGGCCGAGCAGGTCGTCCGCGACCACATGGCGGCCATCCCGCTCTGGTACCAGAACGGCAGCGCGGGCTGGTCCTCGCGCCTCTCGAACGTCTCCCTCAACCCCTTCAGCGTCCCCGTCTACGACCAGATCAAGGTCGGCTGAGCCCGCCGTGGGGCAGTACGTCGTACGGCGCCTGCTGCAGATGGTCCCGGTGTTCATCGGAGCCACCCTGCTGATCTTCCTCATGGTCAACGTCATGGGCGACCCCGTCGCGGGCCTGTGCGGCGACCGGCAGTGCGACCCGGCGACCGCGGCCCGGCTGCGCAAGGAATTCGGCCTCGACCAGCCGGTCTGGCAGCAATACCTGACCTACATGGGGAACGTCTTCACCGGAGACTTCGGTACGGCGTTCAACGGCCAGGAAGTCACCGAGCTGATGTCGACGGCCTTCCCGGTCACCATCCGGCTCACGATCGTGGCGATCGTCTTCGAGATCCTCATCGGCATCACCCTCGGCGTCGTCACCGGCATGCGCCGAGGCCGCCCCGTCGACACAGGCGTACTCCTGGCCACCCTCGTCATCATCTCCGTCCCCACCTTCGTCACCGGCCTGCTGCTCCAGCTGCTGCTCGGCGTCGAATGGGGCTGGATCAGACCGTCGGTGTCGCCCGCGGCCCCCTTCGGCGAGCTGATCGTCCCGGGTCTCGTCCTCGCCTCGGTGTCCCTCGCGTACGTCATGCGTCTGACCCGTACGTCCATCGCGGAGAACCGGCGCTCCGACTACGTCCGTACAGCGATCGCCAAGGGCCTGCCGAGACACCGGGTGGTCACCCGCCATCTCCTCCGCAATTCCCTCATCCCGGTCGTCACCTTCATCGGCGCCGACATCGGCTTCCTCATGGGCGGCGCGATCGTGACGGAGCGGATCTTCAACATCCACGGCGTCGGCTTCCAGCTCTACCAGGGCATCCTGCGCCAGAACACCCAGACCGTCGTCGGCTTCGTGACGGTCCTGGTGCTGGTCTTCCTCCTCTGCAACCTGGTCGTCGACCTCCTGTACGCCGTACTCGACCCGAGGATCCGCTATGCCTGAGCAGCCGTTCGGCAGGGGAGGCGCGATGGACTTCACCGCGAGCCCGGTGGAGGCACCCGCGCCGGCCGCCCCGCCCAGGACACCCGGGGAACCGGAGAGCGAGGTCGTGGCCGCCCCCACCGAACGGGCCCGCAGCCTCTGGTCCGACGCCTGGCGCGACCTCCGCCGCAACCCGGTCTTCATCGCCTCGTCCCTGATCATCCTGTTCCTTCTGGTGATCGCCCTCTGGCCCTCGGCGATCGCCTCCGGCAGCCCCCTCAAGTGCGACCTCGCCAAGGCCCAGCAGGGCTCCGCACCAGGCCATCCCTTCGGCTACGACGGCCAGGGCTGCGACGTCTACACCCGCACCGTCTACGGCGCCCGTACGTCCGTCGCCGTCGGCGTCTGCGCCACGCTGGGAGTCGCGGTCCTCGGCTCGGTACTGGGCGCGCTGGCAGGCTTCTTCGGCGGCCTCTGGGACGGGCTTCTCTCCCGCGTCACCGACGTCTTCTTCGCCATCCCGGTCGTCCTCGGCGGCCTGGTCCTGCTCTCGGTGGTGACCAGCAACAGCGTCTGGCCGGTCATCGGCTTCATCGTGCTGCTCGGCTGGCCGCAGATCTCCCGTATCGCCCGCGGCGCCGTCATCACCGCCCGACAGAACGACTACGTCCAGGCCGCCCGAGCCCTGGGCGCCTCCCCCTCCCGCATCCTGCTGCGCCACATCGCCCCCAACGCCGTGGCCCCCGTGATCGTGGTGGCGACCATCGCGCTGGGCACGTACATCGCCCTGGAGGCCACGCTGTCCTACCTCGGCGTCGGCCTGAAACCCCCCAGCGTCTCCTGGGGCATCGACATCTCGGCAGCCTCCCCCTACATCCGCAACGCCCCCCACGCCCTCCTCTGGCCCTCCGCCGCCCTCGCCCTCACGGTCCTGGCCTTCATCATGCTGGGCGACGCGGTACGGGACGCCCTTGATCCGAAGCTGAGGTGAGGGGCGGTGGACTCTCTGGACGCGGGTTGCGCGGGCGGGGCGCCAACCGCTGACAGGCTCTCCGAGGGTCTGGTGGCGAGGCCCTTGGCCAGGGCCATCGCTGAGGTGAGGGCCCTGGACTCTGTCGATCCGGGATGCGCGGGTGGGTCACCGACCGTCCGCAGGCTTTCCGGGGGCCTGGCGACGGGGGTCTTGGCCGGGGCCTACGGCGTCGCGGCGATCCGCGGCTCGGCCCCCTTCACGCGGGGGGACGTCGTGCGGCCCGCCGGCCGCCAAGGGTCCCGGTGGCCCGGTGGTCGTCGACCCGGGTTTCCTCCCGCCCGGGGACCGCGGTCCTTCTCGCGCCCGGAGACCTGGGCCCCCGCCCTCGATCCGAAGCTGCGGTGCAGGGCGATGGACCGCACAGCGCGAGACGTACGAGGCGGCCCCCCGACCCGCCGCCGAGGGCTCCGGCATCCCGGATCTCCCCCCGCCCGGGGACCCCAGCTCCTCCCACCCTCGGCGCCCCATCCCCCCGCCCCCACCCCGAAACCGAGGTGACCCCCCGTCATGCTGCTCGAAGTGCGTGATCTGCACGTGGAGTTCCGGACCCGGGACGGGGTTGCCAAAGCCGTCAACGGGGTGAGTTACGGCGTCGACGCGGGGGAGACGCTCGCCGTGCTCGGGGAGTCCGGGTCCGGGAAGTCGGTGACCGCGCAGGCCGTGATGGGGATTCTAGACCAGCCGCCCGGGAGGATCACCGGCGGCGAGATCCTCTTTCAGGGGCGGGATCTGCTCACGCTGAAGGAGGGCGAGCGGCGCAAGGTCCGCGGGGCCGAGATGGCGATGATCTTTCAGGACGCCCTCTCCGCGCTCAATCCCGTGCTCTCCGTCGGCGAACAGCTCGGCGAGATGTTCGTCGTGCACCGGGGGATGTCGAGGAAGGACGCGCGCGCCAAGGCCGTAGAGCTGATGGACCGGGTGCGCATCCCGGCCGCCGTCGAGCGCGTCGGGCAGTACCCCCACCAGTTCTCCGGCGGCATGCGTCAGCGCATCATGATCGCGATGGCCCTCGCCCTCGAACCGGCGCTGATCATCGCCGACGAACCCACGACCGCACTCGACGTCACCGTCCAGGCCCAGGTCATGGATCTGCTCGCGGAGCTGCGGCGCGAGTACCGCATGGGGCTCATCCTCATCACCCACGACCTAGGCGTCGTAGCGGACGTCGCCGACCGGATCGCCGTGATGTACGCGGGCCGGATCGTCGAGTCCGCGCCGGTCCACGACATCTACAAGGCGCCCGCCCACCCGTACACCAGGGGCCTGCTGGACTCCATCCCGCGCCTGGACCAGAAGGGCCGTGAGCTCTACGCCATCAAGGGCCTGCCCCCCAACCTCATGAACATCCCGCAGGGCTGCGCCTTCCACCCCCGCTGCCCCAAGGCCCGGGACATCTGCCGCACCGACGTGCCCGAGGTGCACGCGGTCGACGAAGACCGGGGCAGCGCCTGCCACTTCTGGAAGGAGTGCCTCAATGGCTGAGGCGATCATGGAGGTCGGCGGCCTCGTCAAGCACTACCCGCTCACCCGGGGCGTCCTGTTCAAGAAGCAGATCGGCGCGGTCAAGGCCGTCGACGGCGTCGACTTCACCCTCCACCGAGGCGAAACCCTCGGCATCGTCGGCGAATCCGGCTGCGGCAAGTCGACGGTCGCCAGGATGCTGGTCAACCTGGAACGCCCGACGTCCGGCACGATCAAGTACAAGGGCGAGGACATCACCAGACTGTCCGGCCGCGCCCTGAAGGCCGTACGCCGCAACATCCAGATGGTCTTCCAGGACCCGTACACCTCCCTCAACCCCCGGATGACGGTCGGCGACATCATCGGGGAGCCGTACGACATCCACCCCGAGGTGGCCCCCAAGGGCGACCGGCGGAAGAAGGTCCAGGCTCTGCTGGACGTCGTCGGTCTCAACCCCGAGTACATCAACCGCTATCCGCACCAGTTCTCCGGAGGCCAGCGCCAACGCATCGGCATCGCCAGGGGGTTGGCGCTCCGCCCCGAGATCATCGTCGCCGACGAACCCGTATCCGCCCTCGATGTCTCCGTCCAGGCCCAGGTCATCAATCTGATGGGGCGGCTGCAGGAGGAGTTCAGTCTCTCCTACGTCTTCATCGCCCACGATCTGTCCATCGTCCGGCACATCTCCGACCGGGTCGGGGTGATGTACCTCGGCCGGATCGTGGAGATCGGCAGGGACGCCGAGATCTACGACCATCCCACGCACCCCTACACCCAGGCGCTGCTCTCCGCGGTCCCCGTGCCCGACCCGGAGGCGCGTGAGAAGCGCGAGCGCATCATCCTCGCCGGCGACGTCCCGTCCCCGACGAACGTCCCCTCCGGCTGCCGCTTCCGCACCCGCTGCTGGAAGGCCCAGGAACGGTGTGCGGAGGAGGTACCGGTGCTGGCGGTGCCCTCACCCTTCAGGGAGCCCGGCGGGCCCGTCGCCCACGACTCGGCCTGTCACTTCGCGGCGGAGGCGGGCGTGGTGGAAGGGCAAAACAACGGGCCGGGGTGACATGGCGCACCCCGGCCCGTTCACGGCACCCGCACGGCCGTACGCTGTTCAGCCTCCACCGTCCGTATATCGGTACCGCTTCCGTGAAGTTGCCTGCGTGTTAACGCGGTTCATGGCCCTTTGCCCTGCTATGCCAGTGACCGCTTCAGGAAGTCGACCTGGAGCAGCAGCAGATTCTCCGCGACCTGCTCCTGCGGGGTCATATGGGTCACCCCGGACAGCGGCAGCACCTCGTGCGGCCGGCCGGCGGCCAGCAGCGCGGAGGACAGCCGCAGGGCGTGCGCGACGACCACGTTGTCGTCGGCCAGACCGTGCACGATCATCAGCGGCCGGTGCGGCTCGGCGGGTGAGGAGAGCCCGTCGTCGGTGATCAGGGAGCTTTTCGCGTACGACTCCGGCCGCGTGGCGGGGTCGCTCAGGTACCGCTCCGTGTAGTGGGTGTCGTAGAGCCGCCAGTCCGTCACCGGCGCACCCGCGATGCCCGCGCGGAAGACGTCGGGGCGGCGCAGCACCGCGAGCCCCGCCAGCCAGCCGCCGTAGGACCAGCCGCGGATCGCCACCCGGGACAGATCGAGGGGGTGCGACTTGGCGAGGTCCTGGAGCGCGTCGACCTGGTCGTCGAGGGAGAGGGAGAAGTCTCCGTGGATCGCCTTCTCCCAGGCGGGGGAGCGGCCCGGCGTGCCCCGCCCGTCCGCCACGACCACCGCGAATCCCTGGTCGGCGAACCACTGCGAGGTGAGGAAGGCGTTGTGCGTGGCGACCACCCGGGCGCTGTGCGGTCCCCCGTAGGGATCGAGCAAAACCGGGAGCGGGGTGTCACCGGCGTAGTCCCGAGGCATAAGCACGGCGCACGGGACGCGGCGTGCGCCCCCCTCGGTGAGGATCACGCGCGGGGTCAAACCGGGATCTTCGGCATGAGAACGGACGGTCGCGGTCCGCTTTCCGTCCCGCAGTACCTGCACCTCCGCGCCCGGCCGACCGGGGGTGTGGGAGACCAGTACCGTCACCGCCCCGGCACGCACCGCCCCATGGACGCCGGGCTCCTGTGACACCCGCTCCACGCCCAGCTCGTTCACCCGGTACACATGCACTTCGCCGATCTCCGGATCGGCCGCGGCCTCGCCCGCCGACGCCGAGATCAGTACGTTGTCGTCGGAGACGTCCAGCACCGCGCGGACGTGCAACTGCGGTCCCGTC
The DNA here is from genome assembly GCF_014655715.1 of Streptomyces lanatus. Classification (GTDB taxonomy): domain Bacteria; phylum Actinomycetota; class Actinomycetes; order Streptomycetales; family Streptomycetaceae; genus Streptomyces; species Streptomyces lanatus. The sequence continues at coordinate 216,134 of NZ_BNBM01000003.1, forward strand.
AGCGGGCGTTCGCCCACCGTGAGCACCCGCGCGCCACCCTCGTCGGCGATGCGCACGAGGTTCCCCGAAGGGCTCCAGCAGGGCACCCCGGGGAAAAGATCCAGCCATTGTGGATCTTCGTCGGCATGCACCATCCGGGTCGCCCCCGTCGCCGGGTCCACGGCGAGGAACAGCTGGCTGCGCTGGTCGCGCGCCTGTACGAGCAGCAACGGCGCACCCGCCGCTGACCAGTGCACTCGCGCCAGATAGGGATACCGGGCCCGGTCCCAGGAGACCTCCGTTCGCACCCCGTCGAGGCCGATCACGAACAGCCGTACCTCCGCGTTCGGCGTCCCCGCCGCCGGATACGGCACCCGCTGCGGCTCCCGCTCCGGACGCGCCGGATCGGCGATCCACCACCGCTGCACCGGCGTGTCGTCCGCGCGCGCCACCAGCAGCCGGTCCGACTCCGGGCCCCACCAGAAGCCCCGGTAGCGCGCCATCTCCTCGGCCGCGATGAACTCGGCCAGGCCGTACGTCACCCCCTCCGACTCCGGCTCGGCGAGCGCGCGATCCCCCTCGCCCTCGGCGCCGACCACCCTCAGGGCGCCCTGCGCGACGTACGCGATGTGCCGTCCGTCGGGGGAGGGGCGCGGGTCGATCACCGGGCCGGGGACGGGGAGTTCACGTGCCGTGCCGGCCCGCAGCTCGGCCGTGAAAAGCCGCCCTGACAAGGCGAAAGACGCCAACTCTACGTCCGCGTCGGTGGCATGGGCGACGATGCCGGCACCGGCCTCACGGCTGCGCTCGCGCCGTGCCCGCTCCTCGGCCGAGAGGTCCTCCGAGGCGCCGCCCAGCAGGGCGCGCGGGTCGGCGGCCACGCGCTCCTCGCCGGTCTCCGTGTCGAGCACCCACAGCGAACTCGCCGGGTCCGTACCGGAGGTGGAGCGCAGGAAGGTGACACGGGAACCGTCGGGCGCCACCGCGAACGCGCGCGGCGCGCCGAGCGTGAACCTCTGGGTGCGGGCGTGCCGTCGGGGGAAGGAGACAGGCTCGGTCGTCATGCCCCGACCATATTGGCCAGTGCGCCCCCTTGTGCGGCTGTGCGCCGATCGATGCGCACGTACGGATAGTTATGATCACTAGCGCATAGTGGGTATGAACCTGCTGGCTGCTCCATGGATTTATCTGCGATCTGTCTGCCCCCATGTCTGGAATTCTTGGAGGTGAGCCGCCGTGGCACTCTCGATTTCGGCGGTGGTGCTACTGGCGATCATCGTCTTCCTGCTGATCAAGAAATCAGGACTGAAGGCCGGCCATGCGGTGGTCTGCATGCTGCTCGGCTTCTACCTGGCGTCCTCGACCGTCGCACCCACGATCAGTGAGCTGACGACGAACATCGCGGGCATGATCGGCAGCATCAAGTTCTGACCGTCCTGGCCGCCTCGTAGGGTGGGCTCCATGACGGAACTGCCCGAACTGCCCGACCGGCGTCTTCTGCTGGTGCACGCGCACCCCGACGACGAGTCGATCAACAACGGCGCGACCATGGCCAAGTACACGGCCGAGGGTGCCCGGGTGACCCTGATCACCTGCACCCTCGGCGAACTCGGCGAGGTCATCCCCCCGGAGCTACGGCATCTCACCGGCGCCGCGCTGGGCGCACACCGCCTGGGCGAGCTGACCGCCGCGATGCGCGAGCTCGGCGTGGCGGACTTCCGTCTCCTCGGCGGCAAGGGCCGCTACGGCGACTCGGGGATGATGGGTCTCGCCGACAACGACGACCCGGCCTGCCTCTGGCAGGCGGACGTCGACGCCGCGGCCGGCACCCTCGCCGAGGTGATCCTGGAGGTACGGCCCCAGGTCCTCGTCACCTACGACCCCGACGGCGGATACGGCCACCCGGACCACATCCAGGCCCACCGCATCGCGATGCGCGCGGCCGAGCTGGCCGCCGACGCCGGGTGGGAGATCCCCAAGATCTACTGGAACCGCGTCCCGCGCGCCGTCGCCGACGCGGCCTTCGCCCGGCTTCGGGAGGATCTGCCCGGACTGCCCTTCGGGAAGTCCGCCGCGGTCGACGACGTCCCCGGCGTCGTGGACGACGCCCGTATCACCACCGTCATCGACGGCACCGCGCACGCCGCCGCCAAGGCCGCCGCGATGCGGGCGCACGCCACACAGATCGAGGTGGCCGAGCCGTACTTCGCGCTGTCCAACGAGCTGGCGCAGCCGCTCTTCACCACGGAGTACTACGAGTTGGTGCGGGGTGAGGCGGGGGCGGAGACGGAGTCCGACCTCTTCGCCGGTCTCGCGCCCGGTCAAGCCACCCGGGAGGCGTCATGAGCTCGATGCTCGCCCAGCCGCTGAAGCTGAAGCGGCCCTCCGCCCTGCGGGCCCTCGCCTACCTCGGGCTCTTCGTGCTCGGCGGCGTCGTCGGCGTCGCCGGGGCGCTGGTGCAGCCGGCGTGGTTCCCGGGCGGGCTGCTGCTCGCGCTCGCCGGCGAGGCCGGGCTCCTGCTGGGCGCCGGCCGGGCGGCGGGCAGCAGGGCCGGGGCCGTGGCGCCGGCCGGCGGCTGGATGATCTCCGTCATCCTGCTCACCGCCAGCCGTCCGGAGGGCGACTTCGTCTTCGGCACAGGAACCGCCTCCTATCTCTTCCTCCTCGGAGGCATGGCGGTAGCTGTGATCTGCGCCACCCTCGCCCCATTGCGGCAACCGGGTGGCGACGGCGTCCGACTTGCCAAGTGACGTACCACTTCTCCACTCGATACTCGTGCGAGTCCCGTGTGGGTTTCCCAGGCGGTCGTGGGATGCGGGCCAGAAGTGGCCAGTATGGTGGTGCGCGCCGCCGAGCCGCCCCCAGCAATGAGGGCGAAACGGGCGGTGGAGCCAACCGGGAGAACCTGCCTTGAGTCGTGAAACTGACACTCCGTCCTCCGGGCCCAACGGGCGCGGCGGAGCCGCATACCCCTCGGGCACGCCGCCGTACGGGACCCCCATGGCTTCCGACAGCGGCGCGGACGCGGCCCGTTCGGGCTCGCAGCCGGAGGAACGCAAGACCGAGACCACGCTGACGACCCGGATCCGGATCAACATCCCCGGGTCCCGGCCCATTCCGCCGGTCGTCGTGCGCAAGCCCGTCACCGAGGCTGCCGAGAACACCGGCGATGCCGCCGAAGTAGAGGCACCGGCACCGTCCGGCGTCACTTCCACGGCCACCGGTCATGTCGAGCCCCAGGCCGAGCCCGCCGCGCAGGCCGACGAGAAGACCAGCGACTGGTTCGCGCCGCGCAAGTCCTCGGGCGGCAAGGGCGGTCAGGGCGGCCCCGCCACCAACGGGGCCGGGCTGCCCGGCGGTTCGGGCGCGGGAGCCAACGGCGCGGGTGCCGGGCGTCCCGGTGGTGTCGTCGGTTCCATGAGCGTGCCCGGCGGCTCCCGTCCCGGTGGCGCGAACGGCGCCCGGCCGGACGGCGGCTCCCGTCCCGGCGCGGGGCTCCCCGGCGCGACCGGCGGCCCCGTGGCCCCCGGGCACGGCGGCGGCACCGGTTCCTTCGACGTGACCGAGGCACTGGCGGCGGGCCCGCTGGGCGGCGGCAACGGCACCTCCCCGGGCGGCGAGGTGCGCCGCGACGACCTGCCGTACTTCTCGGAGAACGGGAACGGGAACGGGAACGGAAGCGGGAGCGGCCGTCCGAACGGCCCAGGCGGCCAGAGCGGCTACGGCGCTCAGGGCGGCCCCGGCGGCTTCGACCCGGCCGCGGACTTCAGCGCTCCGGGCGACTTCGGCGACTTCGGCGGCTCCAGCGACTTCAACGGCCCGAACGGCCATGGCGGCCGGGGCGGCTCACAGGGCCCCGCCGGCCGCACGACCGGCCCGGTCACCGGCGACGGTCCCATGGTGCCGCCGGTCGGCGGCGGCGGACCCGGGGCGCCCGGTGGTTCCGGTCTGCCCGGCAATTTCACCGTCCCCGGCATCCACGCGGGCCCGCCCCGGGCAGGCGGCCCGAACGGTCCCGGCAACGGCCCGAACGGTCCCGGCGGCGGTCCCACGGGCCCCGGCGTCCCCGGCAACGGCCCGAACGGCCCCGCGGGCCCCGGCGCCGGCTTCCAGCCCCCGGGTCACGGCCCCGGCGGCGGCATGAGCGACGACACCGCGATCCTCACGCCGCAGAAACCGGCCCCCGAGCCCGGCAACCCGAACTACGGCGGCGTGGCGGACAACGTCTCCAGCCACACCGTCACCAGCGGCATCCCGGTCGTGCCCGGCGGCGCCCAGGGCGGACCCTTCGGGCCGGGCGGCGACAGCGCGGCACCCGGGCCGCACACGCCCCCGAAGCTCCCCGAGCCGTCCTCCGCCGGCTCCTCGTCCTCCCGCGCGCCCAAGAAGAAGGGCCGCAGCAAGCTGGCGCTGATCGGCGGCGGCGTGGTCGTCCTCGCGGGCGGCCTCTACGGCGCCGGTCTGCTGATGAACCACACCGACGTGCCCAAGGGCACCACCGTGCTCGGTGTCGACATCGGCGGCGGCACCCGCGACGACGCGGTCAAGAAGCTCAACGACGCCTTCGACGACCGGGTCGGCAAACCGCTGAAGCTGTCGGTGGGCGGCAAGACCGTGGAGCTGCAACCGGACCAGGCGGGGCTCCAGTTCGACATGCAGCAGACCGTCAGCACGGCCGCGAACAGCGACTACAACCCGATCTCGGTCATCGGCTCCCTCTTCGGCAACGAACGGGTCGTCGACCCGGTCATGCCCACCGACGGCGAGAAGCTGCAGGCCGCCCTGCGGGACGCGTCCGGCGGCTCCGGCTCGGTGACCGAGGGCACGGTCAGCTTCAAGACGGGCAAGGCGGTCGCCGTCTACGGCAAGCCCGGCAAGGGCATCGACGCCGCCAAGTCGGCCACGGCGGTCGAACAGGCGTACCGCACCCAGGTGGAGACGGGCCAGTCCGGCGCGGTGCAGGTGGCGACGACCACCCAGCAGCCGACGGTCACGAACGCCGAGGTCGACCGGTTCATGAAGGAGTTCGCCCAGCCGGCGATGGCCGACAAGGTCACGATCCAGACGGACGCCGCGCACAGCATCCAGTTCGGCTCCCTGTCGCTGCCGAAGATCCTCGGCGCCAAGGCCGTCGACGGCAAGCTCGTGGACACGTACGACCTCACGGCGCTCAAGACGGCGTACGGCAACACCTTCGACGGGGTGCAGATCAACGGCGCGAGCGGCAAGCGTGATGTCCTGCCACAGGACGTCGCCTCCGCCCTGCGCAAGGCCCTGCGCGGCAAGTCGGCGGCCGAGCGCACCGTCACCATCGACACCAACCCGAGCTAGCCCGACCGCTCGGACCAGGGGGCACCCGGCACTCGCCGGGTGCCCCCTGGCCGTCGTATGACATCTGTCATCCGGCAGTCAGGACCGCCGACACTGCCGGGCCCGCACCCCGCGCGGCCAGTCTTGGCGACATGACAACGACAGCGTTGAACACGACGACTCCGGTGGTCGCATTCGACCAGGTGAGCAAGAGCTACGGGAGCGTACGGGCCGTCGACGGCCTCACGCTCGCGCTGCACCCGGGGGAGACCGTGGCCCTGCTGGGCCCGAACGGGGCGGGCAAGTCCACCACGCTCGATCTGCTGCTCGGCCTCAAGCAGCCCGACAGCGGCACGGTCGGCCTCTTCGGCACCGACCCGCGCTCGGCCATCGTCGCCGGACGGGTCGGCGCCATGCTGCAGAGCGGCGGCCTGATGGACGAGGTCACGGTGGCCGAGCTGGTGCGGCTGGCCTGCGATCTGCATCCGCGGCCGTACAAGGTCGCCGATGTCCTCTCCCGTGCCGGCGTCACCCAGATCGCCGACCGCAAGGTCGACAAGCTCTCCGGCGGCCAGGCCCAGCGGGTCCGCTTCGCCCTCGCCACGGCCGGCGACAGCGACCTGATCGTGCTGGACGAGCCGACGACCGGCATGGACGTCACGACCCGCCAGGCCTTCTGGGCCACCATGCGCGAACAGGCCGCCCAGGGGCGCACGGTCCTGTTCGCCACGCACTACCTGGAGGAGGCCGACGCGATAGCCGACCGGGTGCTCGTGCTGCACCGGGGCCGGCTGCTGGCCGACGGCACGGCGGCCGAGATCAAGGCCAAGGCGGGGGTGCGCAGGATCTCCTTCGACCTCGCCGACGGCACCGTGGACGAGTCCGTTCTCCGCGACCTGCCCTTCCTCACCACCCTCGCCGTCTCCGGCCGGACCGTGCGCATCCAGTCCTCCGACGCCGACGCGACCGTCCACGCCCTGTACGGGCTCGGCCTGTACCCCCTGGGCCTCGAGGTCACCGGGCTCGGCCTGGAGCAGGCGTTCGTCGCCATCACCACCGCCGAGGAGGCACGTACGTCATGAACGGCCTGATCCGACTCGAACTCACCCGCGCCCTCCGCAACCGGAAGTTCCTGTTCTTCTCCGTGCTGTACCCGTCGCTGCTGTTCCTGCTCATAGCGGGCAGCGCCGACAGCACCAGCAAGGTCGACGGCACGGGGCTGACCCTGCCGACCTACATGATGGTCTCCATGGCCTCCTTCGGCGCGCTCACCGCCGTCCTGATGGGCAACAGCGAGCGCATCGCCAAGGAGCGCGAGAGCGGCTGGGTACGGCAGCTGCGGCTCACCACGCTGCCGGGCCGCGGGTATGTGCTGGCGAAGACGGCGAGCGCGGCCGTGGTCAGCCTGCCGTCCATCGTCATCGTCTTCGCCGTCGCGGCGGTCGTGAAGGACGTACGCCTGGACGCCTGGCAGTGGCTCGCCCTCACCGGCGCGATCTGGGCCGGCAGCCTCGTCTTCGCCGCGCTCGGCGTCGCCCTCGGCTATCTCGCGAGCGGGGACGCGGTCCGTCCGATCACGATGATCACCTACTTCGGGCTGTCCATCCTCGGCGGTCTGTGGATGCCGACGACGTCCTTCCCGTCCTGGCTCCAGGACATCGCCAAGTGGGTGCCCACGCACGCGTACGCTGCCCTCGGGCAGGCCATCGAACAGAGCCAGGCACCGCACGCGAAGGACCTCGTCGTCCTCGTCGTCTCCTTCGCCCTGTTCACGGGCGGCGCGGCCTGGCTGTACCGGAAGGACACGTTGAAGGCGTGAGCGGCACAGGCGTCGGCATCGGGCAGCGCCCGGAGAACCGCAAGCAACGCTTCGTCAAGGTCCTGTGGACCGGCATCTGGCTGGTGTACCTGAGCGCACCGGCGGGCGACCTGCTGCACGGCGGGCACAGCACGGGCGTGCGGATCCTCGGCTGGATCGGCCTCGCGGCATTCGTCACCTGGTACATGCTGCTGCTCTTCCGCACCGGCCGCGGCGAACGCAACAGCGTCGTCCTCGCCTCCCTCGGCGTCCTCGCCGCCCAGTCCACCCTCCTGGCCCTCACCCTGGGCCGGGAGTGGCTGGTGCTCTTCGTGTACGTCTCCATCGCGTCCGGCGCGGCCCTGCCGCTGCGCATGGCGCGCTGGACCATCCCGGGCGCGTGCGCGCTGATGACGGCGCTCGCGTTCGCGACACCGGACGGCACGGCATTCCTGCCCGCGCTGCTGATCCCGGCCCTGCTGGGCGGCTTCGCCATGACCGGCGTACGCGAACTCGTCCGCACCACGATCGCCCTGCGCGAGGCCCGTGCCACGGTCGCCCAGCTCGCCGCCAACGAGGAGCGCCTGCGCCTGGCCCGAGACCTGCACGACCTGCTGGGCCACTCCCTCTCCCTGATCACCATCAAGAGCGAACTCGCCGGCCGCATGCTCCCTGCCCACCCCGACAAGGCCGCCCAGCAGGTCGCCGACATCGAGCAGGTCAGCCGGCAGGCCCTGGTCGACGTCCGCGAGGCGGTGTCCGGCTACCGTCGCCCGCGCCTGGCGGCCGAGCTGGCGGGTGCCAGGGTCGCCCTGACGGCGGCCGGCGTCACGGCCGGGCTCCCCGCCGAGCCCGACCTCACCGGCGTCCCCGAGGACAGCGAGACGGCCCTCGCCTGGGCGCTGCGCGAGGCGGTCACCAACGTCGTACGGCACAGCGGCGCGAACGCCTGCACGGTCGAGCTGCTGCACCGGCAGACCCTGGACGGGCCGTTCCTGGAACTCACCGTCGAGGACAACGGCTCGGGCGGCTCCGGAGAGGGCCCCGGCAACGGCCTCACCGGCCTCGCCGAGCGCCTGGAGAAGGCGGGCGGCGCGCTGGAGGCGGGCCGGGCCAGGCACGGCTTCCGGCTGGTCGCCCGGGTCCCGGTGCCCGGTGACCGGGCCGTAGGATCCGGCTCATGAGCCGCACGATCAAGGTCCTCCTCGCCGAGGACCAGTCGATGGTCCGCGAGGCCCTGGCCGCCCTGCTGGGCCTGGAGGACGACATCGAGGTCGTCGCCCAAGTCGCACGCGGCGACGAGGTGTTGGCGGCCGCCCGGGCCCACGACATCGACGTGGCCCTGCTGGACATCGAGATGCCGGGCATGACGGGCATCGAGGCGGCGGCCCGGGTCCACCGGGAACTCCCGGACGTCAAGCTGGTCGTCCTCACCACCTTCGGCCGCCCCGGCTACCTCCGCAGCGCCATGGAGTCCGGCGCCGACGCCTTCCTCGTCAAGGACGCCCCCGCGGCCCAACTCGCCGAGGCCGTACGCAAGGTGCTCGCGGGGGAGCGGGTCATCGACCCGACCCTGGCCGCGGCGGCACTCGCGGAGGGCGCCAACCCGCTGACCGACCGCGAGCGGGAGGTCCTGCGGGCGGCGGAGGACGGCTCCACCAACGCCGAGCTGGCGGCGACCCTGCACCTGTCCCAGGGCACGGTCCGCAACTACCTGTCGACGGCGATCCAGAAGCTGGCGGTACGCAACCGGGCGGAGGCGGTACGGATCGCGAGGGAGAAGGGCTGGCTGTAGTGCCGGCGGCGGTCAGTTGAGCATCGCCCGCGCGGCTTGCGCCTTGTGCCGGATGCGGTCCGCGGTCGCCTCGTCCACCGCGCCCACGACCTCCGCGTACGCCTCCAACTCGTCCGCGCCCTTGAGGAAATCCCCCCGCTGGACGAGCAACTGCGCCCGGTCGAACCGCAACCGGGCCGGATGCGCGGGCAGCGCCAACGACAGCTCCACGCCCCACAGGGCCACATCCGTCCGCTCGGGCCGGGCGGCCGCCCACGCCCGGATGTTGTTGAGGATCCGCTGCACCACCTCCAGCGGATCCGCCGCCGTCAGCATCGACTGCTCCAACGGCGCCCCCGTGGCCCCGACCACCAGCAGCTCCGCATCGCTGCCCGTCAGCAGCCGCCCCCCGTCGAAGGGATCGACGAGCACCTGATCGTCGGCCGGCCCGAACCCCACCACGAAGTGACCGGGCAGGGCGACCCCGTACACCTGGGCCCCCGCCCGCCGAGCGACCTCCAGCCACACCACCGACAGCAGGATCGGCAGCCCGCGCCGCCTCCGGAGGACCTCGTGCAGCAACGACGACTCCAGTCGCTGATAGTCCCCGGGCGTCCCGCGGAAGCCGTACCGCTCGCCGAGCAGCTCCCGCAGCGCGACCGCCCACGCCCGCGGCCCGCCGGGCCGGTACGGCAGCTGTCCGGCCAGGTCGTCCAGCTCCATCTGCGCGGAGTCCAGCCCGGCCTCGTCCAGCGCCCCGTCCGCCTCCGCTCCCAGCAGCAGACACAGCACGGACAGGTCAGGCCGCTCGGACCGTGCCTCTTCGGCGAACCGCCGCCGCAGCTCGGCGGAGCGTTCGGGGGTCGGGGGGTACAGGGGACGCATAGGTGGCTCGTGCCCTTTCACGGCGATCGGTACCGCTCCTCACGGAGATCGATAGTGGTGGTACGCGTGGTGCGCGGTGAACCCCATCCCGGCGTACATCTCCCGCGCGCCCACGTTGTCCGTCTCGACCTGCAGCCACGCCGCCGACGCCCCCTCGTCGAGGGCCCGCCGGGCCAGCGCGGCCATCACCCGGGTGGCCAGCCCCTGCCGCCGCAGCGCCGGATCCACCTCCACGGCGGCGAACCCGGCCCACCGCCCGTCCACGACACACCGCCCGATGGCGGCAGGCGCACCGCCGCCGGCAGCCGGGACCGTCGCGAACCACACCGAAGGCCCGCTCCCCAGCACCCGCAACGCCACCTCGCTCACCCCCTTGCGCTGATACCGCGTAAGCCAAGCCTCGTCCGCCTCCCGGGCCAGCACCACTCCGGCGCCCTCGTCCAGGTCGGCGATCGGCGCCAGCGCCGCGATCCACATCTCGGCGGAGACCTCCCGCACCCACCCCAGCCGCTCCAGCTCCGCGCACAGCAGCTCCTGCGTGCCCTCGGCGCCGGTCGCGGTCTGGACGTACGCGGGGAGCCCACGGTCGCCGTACCAGCGCCGTACGGCATCGAGCGCGGCCGGCAGCGGCAGCCCGGGGTCGCCGAGCGGCAGCGCCGAATTGGCCCGCCGGGTGAATCCGGACGCGGCCCGCAGCTCCCACTCCCCGAGCCGTTCGCTCTCCACCGGCCGCCACGCGCGCGTGGAGACATGCGCGAGTTCCTCGTACGAGGCGGAGGGCCCCCGGCGGCGGGCGGGCGCGGCGGGCACGACCTTGCCCGCGACCAGGGAGGTTTCCGGAATCCTGACCGTCTCACCGCTCTTCCGTGTGATCCGGAGCACACCGTCGTCCCAGGATGCGAGAACACCCACCGTGTCGGTGAACTTCTCACCCGGAGTCGCAGGATCGTTCAGGCGGCGTACGGAGACCCGTTTACCCACGTCAGCAGCGGTGACACGGACCTCGAAGCGCCCGCTCGCAGATATTTCCACAGGTCGGTTCACCCCTCCTGTTCGGATCATGCCCAAGAACGGAGATACTAGGGGCGGGCATCGACGACGCCGCGCTCCCGCGCGCCAGGCGGCGGAGCCTACGGAGGCCCGCCAGCGCCCTATCGAGGAGGAACGACAGCGTGACCTACGTCATCGCGCAGCCTTGTGTCGACGTGAAGGACAAGGCGTGCATCGAGGAGTGCCCGGTCGACTGCATCTACGAGGGCTCCCGGTCCTTGTACATCCACCCGGACGAATGCGTCGACTGCGGCGCCTGTGAACCGGTCTGCCCGGTCGAGGCGATCTTCTACGAGGACGACACTCCGGAGGAGTGGAAGGACTACTACAAGGCGAACGTCGAGTTCTTCGACGAGCTCGGCTCCCCCGGCGGCGCCAGCAAGCTGGGCCTGATCGAGCGCGACCACCCCTTCGTCGCCGCGCTGCCGCCGCAGAACCAGTAAGAGCGGCCCGCACGCGCGCCGCCTCGGTCCCGTACGGCTCGATCACCTTGATCGTCGTACGGGACCGAGGCGTTGCCATATCCGGCAGTACCGGCGGCTGTACCAGAAAGTGAGTCAGATCCCGTGTCCGCAGTCTCCGACCGTCTTCCGACCTTCCCCTGGGACAAGCTGGAGCCGTACAAGAAAACGGCCGCCGCGCACCCCGACGGCATCGTCGACCTCTCCGTCGGCACGCCGGTCGACCCGGTCCCGGAGCTGGTCCAGAAGGCCCTGATCGACGCGGCGGACTCCCCGGGCTATCCGACGGTCTGGGGCACCCCGGCCCTGCGCGACGCGATCACCGGCTGGGTGGAGCGCCGCCTGGGCGCCCGCGAGGTCACCCACCGCCACGTCCTGCCCATCGTCGGCTCCAAGGAACTGGTCGCCTGGCTCCCCACCCAGCTGGGCCTGGGCCCGGGCGACCGGGTCGCCTACCCGCGCCTCGCCTACCCGACGTACGAGGTGGGCGCCCGCCTGGCCCGAGCGGACTACGAGACGTACGACGACCCGACCGAGCTGGACCCGAGGGGCCTGAAGCTCCTCTGGCTGAACTCCCCGTCCAACCCCACGGGCAAGGTCCTGTCCAAGGCCGAACTCACCCGGATCGTCGCCTGGGCCCGCTCGCACGGCATCCTGCTCTTCTCCGACGAGTGCTACCTGGAGCTGGGCTGGGAGGCCGACCCGGTCTCGGTCCTGCACCCGGATGTGAACGGCGGCTCGTACGAGGGCATCGTGTCGGTGCACTCCCTCTCCAAGCGCTCGAACCTGGCGGGCTACCGCGCGGCGTTCCTGGCCGGTGACCCCGCCGTCCTGGGCCCCCTCCTGGAGATCCGCAAGCACGGCGGCATGATGACCTCGGCCCCGACCCAGGCGGCGGTCATCGCGGCCCTCGGCGACGACGAGCACGTCCGCGTCCAGCGCGACCGCTACGCCGCCCGCCGCAAGGCCCTCCGCAAGGCCCTGGAAGCCCATGGCTTCCGCATCGAGCACAGCGAGGCCAGCCTCTACCTCTGGGCCACCCGCGACGAGTCCTGCTGGACGACGGTCGCCCACCTCGCCGACCTGGGCGTCCTGGTAGCCCCCGGCGACTTCTACGGCGAGGCGGGTGCCCAGCACGTACGGGTGGCCTTCACGGCGACGGATGAGCGGGTGGCGGCGGCGGTACGACGGCTGGCGTAGCCACTGCCCGAACCGGCCCCGTCCCCAGCTGACGTAGACCGAGCCGCACGCACACAAAAGCCGACGGGGCCCAGGGAAACTCCCTGAACCCCGTCGGCGAAAGCCGGGCGCAGCCGATCGTCAGCTGACCGGCAGACCCTGCACCGGCAGCGCCCCGGTCGACGGCAGCCCACCCTGCGTCGCCGATCCGGCCACGTCGCCGAGGACGGCCCCGGCCGACCCGGCCACGCCGCCCGCGGTCTCCTGCGCGGCGGTGGCCCGCTCCTTCGCGACCTTGCCGCCGGTCTTCGTCACCTTGCCACTGGCCTTGGCCGCGGTCGGCACGGCCTTCTTCGCGGCCTTGCCGCCGGTCTTCGTCACCTTGTCGCCGGCCTTCGCGGCGGTCGGCAGCGCCTGGTCGACCGCCGTGTCGACGGCGCCACCCGCGATCCCGGTGGCGTTCGCGGCCGCACCGTCGACGACGGTCGTGCCGTCGAGGGCGGTCAGCCCGCCGACCTTGGAGGCGTCGGGCAGTTCGGGGGCCGCGCTGGCGGAGCCGGCCGCACCGACCCCGGCAGCCGCCCCCGCAGCGACGAGCAGCGCGGCACGGGCGATCCGGCGGGTCAGGGGGAGGGACATGATGCTCCTTCGACGGGTATGTCGGATAAGAACGATGAAGTGTCCGACGCCGCCCGGCAGTTGACCGACTGGCTGTTGATCTCCGGGCTCGGACGCAGTGACTACCGCTCGAAGCCCGCGAAGGTTGCGGCGCCCCAATGTAAAGAGTTGGCAATGCGTCGCATTATCGCCTGCGGATAAAAACGGGCAAAGCGCTTCCCGCCGGAAAGCCCGCCGAATCCTTACAGCCCTTTGTTCTCAAGGCTTTTGACGGATTCGGGGATGACCGCGCGAAAACCTGCCCATGCCATCGCCGCCCAACACCTCGGGCAACCCGTGAGGGTGACCGGTCGAACGGCAGGGCGTACCGCGCGGCCTTCTACCGGCTCGTCACGATCCGCACCGGGCCCGCGGCGCTCCCGCCCGCCGCCGACGACCCCGGCGCGGTGACCGCGCGCCACTGGCTGTCGGTGTTCCCGGCGATCCACTCCCGGCCCGCGTACGACACCCGCTTGATGTGCAGATCAGAGGCGTTGGCCACGGCCCAGTGGGCCAGCTGCCACCCACGCTCCCCGGAATTCTTGGCGGCGGGCACCGGCAGCACGACGGTCCGGTCGTCCTCCTTGATCACGGACGGTGTCGGCGAGGGCGTGGCTTTCTCGCCGCTCACCTCCGCCGCGGCCGGCTGGAGCGCGTCCCGCCCGAAGTCCCGCAGCAGCGCGTCCCGTACGGAGTCCGCCCCTGCGGCCCGGGTGGCGCCCGGACGTCCCTCGCAGGTCAGGGTGGCCGCCGAACGCCCGGTGAGCGCGGCGGCGAGCAGGGTCGCGTCCGGTTCGTGCTTGGCGTACGCCTCCGGGTAGCCGCTGCGCTGGACGCGCTGTGCGGCGACGGTGAGCGGCAACTCCGTGTAGCCGCGGACCTTGACCAGGTGCTCGTAGAAGATGCCCGCCGAGTAGATCGGGTCCTGGATCTCCTTCTCGGTGCCCCAGCCCTGCGAGGGCCGCTGCTGGAACAGGCCGAGCGAGTCGCGGTCGCCATGGGCGATGTTGCGCAGCCCCGACTCCTGGAGGGCGGTGGCCAGCGCGATGGTGACGGCCCGCTCGGGGAGTCCGCGGCCGGTGCCGACGGCGGCGATCGTCGCCGCGTTCACCGCCTGCTCCGGCGTGAACTCGTATCTGGCGCCATCGCCCTTGCCCGAGACGACATCGCAGCCCGGTGTCCCGGTCCCTCCGGTGACGTACTGCACCGCGAGATAACCCGCGACGGCGAGCAGGACCATGAAGGCCGCCCCGCTGCGGAGGAGGCGGCCACGGCGCTTGGGGGAGGGTGACGACTCTGGCACATCCTACAAGGTAGCTGAGGTTACTGAGGAGTATGGGCCGTGTGGAAAATCGGTGGGAAAAGTGGGGTGACGGGCTGGCGCGTTAGGGTCGGCACCATGGCCGACACCTCCCTTGACCTCACGCTGGACGCCGCGAAGCTCACCGCGCAGCTCGTCGACTTCCCCTCCGTCAGCGGCACCGAACAGCCCCTGGCGGACGCCATCGAGACCGCCCTGCGCGCCCTGCCGCACCTCACGGTCGAGCGGTACGGCAACAACGTCGTGGCGCGGACGAACCTGGGCCGGGCGGAGCGCGTGATCCTCGCGGGGCACATCGACACGGTGCCGATCGCGGACAACGTCCCGTCGAGGCTGGACGAGGACGGCGTCCTGTGGGGCTGCGGCACCTGTGACATGAAGTCCGGCGTCGCGGTACAGCTGCGCATCGCGGAGACGGTCCCGGCCCCCAACCGCGACCTGACCTTCGTGTTCTACGACAACGAAGAGGTCACCGCCGACCTCAACGGCCTCAAGCACATCGCCGAGAACCGTCCCGAGTGGCTTCAGGGCGACTTCGCGGTGCTGCTGGAGCCGTCGGACGGCGAGGTGGAGGGTGGCTGCCAGGGCACGCTCCGGGTGCTGCTGAAGACCAAGGGCGAGCGCGCCCACTCCGCGCGCTCCTGGATGGGCTCGAACGCGATCCACGCGGCGTCCCCGATCCTGGCCCGCCTCTCCTCGTACGAACCGCGCTACCCGGTGATCGACGGCCTGGAGTACCGCGAGGGCTTGAACGCGGTCGGCATCTCGGGCGGCGTGGCGGGCAACGTCATCCCGGACGAATGCGTGGTGACGGTCAACTTCCGCTACGCCCCTGACCGCACGGAGGAGGAAGCGGTCGCGCATGTCCGCGAGGTCTTCGCCGACTGCGGGGTCGAGGAGTTCGTGATCGACGACCACACGGGCGGCGCGCTCCCCGGCCTCTCCCACCCGGCTGCGGCGGCCTTCATGGCGGCGGTCGGCGGGGTCGCCCGCCCCAAGTTCGGCTGGACGGACGTCTCCCGCTTCTCGGCGCTCGGTATCCCGGCGGTCAACTACGGCCCGGGAAACCCGCATTTGGCACACAAGCGGGACGAACGTGTTGAAACGGCCAAGATCCTCGCGGGCGAGGCCCGGCTGAGGGCGTGGCTCACGGCGTAGCGGGGCCGCCGGGACGGCGCTTCATGGCGGACATGCTCACGTCCCCCGTCCGTAACCCGGATGGATCTACGCTGACGTGGAAAGACCTGGCAAGCGGAGGGAGCGCTACATGGCTACCGGCAACCCCGAGGGCAAGAAGCAGCCACCGGAGGAGCAGCGGCTGGGACCGGTCCTGAGGCGGCGCGGCCAGGTGACCGCGAGCACCACGGACCAGCGGCTGCTGGACGCGGGCGGGCCGACCGACTGGGTCCACACCGACCCCTGGCGGGTCCTGCGCATCCAGTCGGAGTTCATCGAGGGCTTCGGCACCCTCGCCGAACTCCCCGCGGCGATCAGCGTGTTCGGCTCGGCGCGCACACCGGTCGACTCTCCCGAGTACGACGCCGGAGTGCGCCTCGGCCGGGGCCTGGTCGAGGCCGGCTGGGCCGTGATCACGGGCGGCGGGCCCGGTGCCATGGAGGCCGCCAACAAGGGCGCGTGCGAGGCGGGCGGCATCTCGGTCGGCCTCGGCATCGAGCTCCCCTTCGAGCAGGGCCTCAACCCCTACGTCGACATCGGCCTCAACTTCCGCTACTTCTTCGTCCGCAAGATGATGTTCGTCAAGTACGCCCAGGGCTTCGTGGTCCTCCCCGGCGGCCTCGGCACCCTCGACGAACTCTTCGAGGCCCTCACCCTCGTCCAGACCCAGAAGGTCACCCGCTTCCCGATCGTCCTCTTCGGCAGCGAGTACTGGGGCGGCCTCATCGACTGGCTCAGGAACACCCTCATCGCCCAGGGCAAGGCAGCCGAGAAGGACCTCCTCCTCTTCCACGTCACGGACGACGTGGAGGAGGCGGTGGCACTGGTGTCGAAGGAGGCGGGGCGCTAGCGCTGGGCTTGAGCCGGGGAGACGGCGAGGCACCTCTCGACGCCGGCCGGCACTGTCAGCCGGCCCGGCGTTCGAGAACGGCACCCCACCATCCCTGGCCCTCACCCACCCCGGAGGGGGCGCCAGGGATGGCGGGACGGCACTTCCCAACACCGGTCCGCACCTTCCAGCCGGTCCGGTGTTCGGGGATGGGGCCATGCCATCCCTAGCCCCCACCCACCCGGTGGGGCGGCATTTCCCAGCGCTGGTCCGTGTCTTCCAGCCGGTCCGGCGTTCGAGGACGGGGCCACGCCATCCCCAACCCCCACCCACCCGGAGGGGCGGCACTTCCCGACACCGGCCCGCATCTCCCAGCCCGTCCGGCGTTCGAGCACGGGGCCATGCCGTCCCTAACCCCCACCCACCCGTAGGGGGCGTCAGGGATGGCGGGACGGCACTTCCCAACACCGGTCCGCATCTCTCAGCCCGTCCGGCGTTTGAGGACAAGGCCCCTTCAGGGCCGGAGCGGGGTCTGGGGCGGCAGCCCCAGTGGGGGCGACGGGGCTGAGCCCCTGGGGGATGGGACGGGTAGGGGCGGCGGGGGCGAAAAACCCGGCTACGCCAACCCCCGTCGCGCCACCGCCGGCCGCCGATGCCCCGCGATGGACGCCACCATGTCCAGCACCTGACGCGTCTCCGCCACCTCATGCACCCGATACACCTGCGCCCCCAACCACGCCGAAACCGCGGTCGTCGCCAACGTCCCCACCACCCGCTCCTTCACGGGCTTGTCCAACGTCTCCCCGACAAAGTCCTTGTTGGACAGCGACACCAACACCGGCCACCCCGTCGACACCATCTCCCCGAGCCGCCGAGTCGCCTCAAGACTGTGCCGGGTGTTCTTCCCGAAGTCATGCCCCGGATCGATCAGAATCGACTCCCGCGGCACCCCCAACGCCAACGCCCGCTCGGCCAACCCCACGGTCACCCGCAGAATGTCCGCCATGACGTCGTCGTACGTCACCCGATGCGGCCGAGTCCGAGGCTCCGCACCCCCGGCATGCGTACACACCAGCCCCACCCCGTACCGCGCAGCGACCTCCGCGAGGCCCGGATCCACCCCACCCCACGCGTCGTTCAGCAGATCCGCCCCCGCCTCGCACACGGCCGCCCCCACCGAGGCCCGCCAGGTGTCCACGCTGATCACCACATCGGGAAACCGCCGCCGCACCTCGGCCACGAACCCGACCGTCCGCCGCGCCTCCTCCTCGGCGGTCACCTCTTCCCCAGGCCCGGCCTTCACCCCACCGATGTCGATGATGGCCGCACCCTCCGCCACGGCCTGCTCCACGCGCGCGAGGGCCGGCTCGTCGCGGAACGTCGCGCCCTGGTCGTAGAAGGAGTCCGGGGTCCGGTTCACGATCGCCATGATCACCGGCTCGTGCGCCTCGAACTCGCGCCTGCCCAGCCTGAGCATCCCCTGTGACCTCTCCTTGAGCGTCCTGGTGCGTCCTGGTGCGTCCTGGCCTTTCGACCGCCTGCGACCCTAACTGTCAGAGTCGCATGGCACGATCGGACACTGACACACTCGACCGCACGCACACACCGACCGTGGGGGCCACAGCGATGGTTATGTTCCTGTTCCTGGTCGTCGCGCTGGCCGTCGTGGTCGCCGCGGTGACCCTCGCCGTGGTGGGCGGCGGCGAGGGCGACGGCCCGCTGCCGGAGGCCGCGCCCGAGCGACTGCAGGACCCGCTGCCGCCGGACCGCCCGGTCAACCGCGCCGACATCGACAGCCTCCGCTTCCCGCTCGCCGCCCGCGGCTACCGCATGTCCGACGTCGACGACGCCCTCAGCCGCCTCGCCGCCGAGCTCGCCGAGCGCGACGCCCGGATCGCCGACCTGGAGTCCGCGCTGGCCGGGGCCCAGACGCCGGCCGGCGGCCATGGGGCGGGCCATGTGTCGATGGACAAGCCCACCAGAGAGGACCAGCAGTGAGCGACGGCACGGCCCTCGCCGGTCCGGACGGCGCCCTGCGCTGCCCCTGGGCCCTGTCCACCCCGGACTACGTGGCGTACCACGACGAGGAGTGGGGCCGCCCGGTCCACGGCGACGCCGCGCTCTACGAGCGGCTCAGCCTGGAGGCCTTCCAGTCCGGCCTGTCCTGGATCACCATCCTGCGCCGCCGCGAGGGCTTCCGTGCCGCCTTCGCCGGGTTCGACATCGCCAAGGTCGCGACCTTCACGGACGCCGACAGGGACCGCCTCCTCGCCGACGCGGGCATCATCCGCAATCGCGCCAAGATCGACGCGACCATCGCCAACGCACGCGTGCTGACCGACTGGGCCCTGGGCGAGCTGGACGACCTGATCTGGTCCCACGCGCCCGACCCGACCGCCCGCCCCGTCCCGAAGACCTTGGCGGACGTCCCGGCGGTCACCCCGGAGTCGACGGCCCTGTCCAAGGCCCTGAAGAAGCGCGGCCTGCGCTTCGTGGGCCCGACGACGGCGTACGCCCTGATGCAGGCGTGCGGCCTGGTCGACGATCACCTGGAGGCGTGCGTGGTGAGAAGCGCCCTCTCGTAGTCCCCTACGCCGGGCTAGTCCCCTACGCAGGGCGCGGCCCCGAGTTCACCGGCCCAAGTACTTCGGCTTCTCCTTGTTGACGAAGGCCTGCACGGCGATCGCGTGGTCCTCCGAAGACCCCGCCCGCGTCTGCAGCTCGTCCTCCTTCTCCAAGGTCTCCTCGAGCGAGTGCGACAGCCCGAAGGCCACCGCCTCCTTGATCGCCCCATAGGCGACCGTCGGCCCCTCGGCCAACGCCCGAGCCACCTTCTCGGCCTCCGCGCGCAGCTCACCAGGGGCCACCAGCCGGTTCGCGATGCCCAACTCGTACGCCTCCTGCGCCTTGATGTTGCGCGGGAAGAGCAGCAGGTCGGTGGCGCGGCTCGGGCCGACGACCCGCGGCAGCGTCCAGGAGATCCCGGAGTCGGCGGTGAGCGCCACCCCCGCGAACGACGTGTTGAAGGCGGCCGTGTCGGCCACGACCCGGTAGTCCGCGGCCAGCGCGAACCCGAAGCCCGCCCCCGCCGCGACCCCGTTCACCCCGGCCACCACGGGCTTCGCCATCCCGGCGATCGCCCGCACGATGGGGTTGTAGTGCTCCCGCACGGTGCTCATGGTCTGCCCGGAACCGGTCTCGCGGTCGGCGACCAGCAGCCCGATGTGCTCCTTCAGGTCCTGCCCCACGCAGAACGCCCGCTCCCCGGCCGCGGTCAGCAGCACGGCCCGTACGGCGGAGTCGTCCGCCGCGGCCTGGACCGCGTCCCGCAGTGCGACCTTGGCCGCGATGCTCAGCGCGTTCATCGCCTCCGGGCGGTTCAGCGTGATCGTCGCGAGTCCGTCGCTCACCTCGTAGAGCACGGTGTCGGCCATGGCGTATCCCCTCCGGTGTACGGCTCGGGGCGTACTCATCAGTACGCGATTGTCTGAGGACAGCATGGCGGAGATCACGGACGACGGCCCTGACCGGAGGTGTGACCTGCGTCAAAGAATTTGTGTCCGGTTCTGTTGGGCCGAAGTGTGTGCGGTGGCGCAGTATCGCAGTCACATCGCCGAATTGAGTGGTTTTGCTCGCGCGCGTTGCCCAAGCGATGCCGACTGATGTTGGTCATCGGGTCCTGAGATGCGGGATAATGGCTTGGAAGCAATGTGTTCGATGCCGGTGTCGCGAGTCTGTGCCAGACGCGCGTGCCCTCCATGGGGCCGTCGGCTTTGACGATGAGCTGGTTTCAGGAAGGGGAACGAGCATGGCGGCCATGAAGCCGCGGACGGGCGATGGCCCGCTCGAGGTGACCAAGGAGGGGCGGGGCATCGTCATGCGCGTTCCGCTCGAAGGCGGCGGTCGGCTCGTCGTCGAGCTGACCCCTGACGAGGCCGACGCGCTCGGCGACGCCCTCAAGAAGGTCGTCGGCTGACGCGGCAGCGACCCCACCCTTTCGGCGGCCCCGGCATCGCACATGGTGCCGGGGTTGCTGCTTGTGTGGAACATCCGGTACGTCCGTGCCGTACGGCTGGTCAGGCGGTCTTCGTGCTCAGCGCTTGACCGCGCACAGCAGCCCGTCCCCGACCGGCAGCAGGGACGGCACCAGCTCCTGGCTCTCGCGCACCGCGCGCAGCAGCTCACGTATGCGTATGACTTCGGTGGGCTGCGGGCCCGAGTCGACCGTGCGGCCGTTGGTGAAGACGCCCTCGAAGACGACCAGGCCACCCGGACGCAGCAGGCGCAACGATTCAGCGAGATAGTCGAGGAACTCCAGCCGGTCACCGTCGCAGAAGACGAGGTCATAGCCGGCGTCCGCGAGCCGGGGCAGGACGTCCAGGGCGCGGCCCGGGATGAAACGGGCGCGGTTGCTGGCGAAGCCGGAGGCGCGGAAGGCCTGGCGGGCGAACTGCTGGTGCTCCGGCTCGGGGTCGACGGTCGTCAGGACGCCGTCGGGGCGCATGCCGTGCAGCAGGTGGATCCCGGAGACGCCGGTGCCGGTACCGATCTCCGCGACCGCCTTCGCGTCCACGGTGGCGGCGAGCATCCGCAGCGCGGCGCCCGTGCCGGGAGACACCGAGCGCAGCCCCGCCTCGCGGGCCCGGTCCCGGGCCCAGCGCAGGACGTCGTCCTCGGCGACGTAGGCGTCGGCGAACGCCCAGCTCGTCTGCCGGTTGCCGGTAATGACCCTCTCCTGTCCCCGTGGTTGCCTGGGCGTGACTGTATCCGTTGCGGGCGGGAACCCGCAGATGGGACCGCGCGTTTAGAGGGGTGGGAAGACGAGCGGGGGGACACAGTTGGATCACGATGAGGAGCAGGGCCGGGAGCAAGTGCCGACGCAGGCGCATCAGCCGTATCGGCCCAGATCAAATTCTCGTAAAACCGCTTATCCGGAGCTAACGGGCGAGGTGGCTATGGTAGGGGCTCCACTGGACACCACCAGAGCCGACAGGGGAGGTGCGGCTGCGCCTGTGGATCGGGGAGGAGTGCTGCGGCGCTTTCTCGGATCGGCGGGCAGGCCGAAATCCGTGAACGACACCGCTGACCGCAGCCACGCCGGCGATTACGCCCAGACCGCGACCTTCTCCACCGACGCGGACGGGCAGGCGTGGACTCCGCCCACCTGGGAGGAGATCGTCAGCACGCACAGCGGCCGCGTCTACCGACTGGCGTACCGCCTCACCGGCAACCAGCACGACGCCGAGGACCTGACGCAAGAGGTCTTCGTCCGCGTCTTCCGCTCCTTGTCCACCTACACGCCGGGCACCTTCGAGGGCTGGCTGCACCGCATCACCACCAACCTCTTCCTCGACATGGTCCGCCGCAAGCAGCGCATCCGCTTCGACGCGCTGGGCGAGGACGCGGCCGAGCGGCTGCCCAGCAAGGAGCCCACACCGCAGCAGGTCTTCAACGACGCCCACTTCGACGCGGACGTCCAGCAGGCCCTCGACACCCTCGCGCCCGAGTTCCGCGCCGCGGTCGTCCTGTGCGACATCGAAGGACTGTCGTACGAGGAGATCGCCGCGACCCTCGGCGTCAAGCTCGGCACCGTCCGGTCCCGTATCCACCGGGGCCGCTCGCAGCTGCGCAAGGCCCTCGCCCACCGCTCGCCGGAGGCGCGCGCCGAGCGCCGCTCCTTCGTGCCGCGTGTGGCAGCGCTGGGGGGAGGGGGCGCGACCGCGTGAGTGGCTCCCGACCCAACCCCGCCGAACGGCTCCTGGCCGAGCAGCACCTAGGCGACCGACTCTCCGCCCTCGTCGACGGAGAGCTCGGTCATGAGACGCGCGAGCGTGTCCTGGCCCATCTGGCGACCTGCGCCAGGTGCAAGTCCGAGGTCGACGCCCAGCGCCGGCTGAAGAACGTCTTCGCGGAGGCGGCCCCGCCACCGCCCTCCGAGAGTTTCCTGGCCCGTCTCCAGGGTCTCCCCGGGGGCAGCGACCTCGACGGCGACGGTGGATCGCCGCTGGGCGGCGGGGCCGGCTTCGAAGGACTCCCCGGCCGGCCCGGCGCCGCCACCGGCGTCTTCGGTATGAAGCGGGGCGAGCGCTTCGAGTTCGGATACGTCCCCTCCCGTGCCCACGCCCCCATACTCCCCGTCGCGGACCGTGGCTTCCGTACCCACCCCGTGGGCCGTCCCGACACTGATCGCTCGGCGTCCTCGCGGATGCGGTTCGCGTTCGTCGCGGCGGGCGCGGTGTCGCTGGCCGCGATCGCGCTGGGCGGCGTCACCACCAGCGCGCCCACCGATGCGGAGGCCCGCGGCGGCTCGGGGTCCGGCAGCAATGTGACACCCGCGCGGACGGCGGGCACCGGCGCCTCTACGACCCCGGAGAACCAGCGTCGCCGTGGACTCGGCCCCCTGCTCGCGCAGGGCCAGGGCCAGCGTTCGCTCGACACCCCGGCGGCCTCGACCGAGGTGTCGGCTCCGCTGCTGCCCGGGATGCCGGCCCAGCCCGCCGACGCGGAGCTGCACACCCTGACGGCACCCGTGGTGGCCGGTGCGGCCGCCATGTCCCCGTTGATACGTCCGCTCAGCGCGACCCCGCCGCTCACCCTGACCGCCTGGTCCAAGGACACCGGGATCCCCGCGACCCCGGGCCTGCTCGCCGCACCCGTCCCCGACGCGACGTCGTCGCCTTCCGCCTCCCCCGCCACCGAGCGCTGACCCAGCCCCTGCGCAGCGGCCCGCGAACCTGATTGAATCCGGGTGGGCCGCGCGCTGTGCCCATGGGCCGGGCGCGGAATCGATACACCGTGTGCCGGATGGGGAGGTGGCTCGAAGCCGAGCGCGACAGCGCAGAGTTGAGTAGGCATGCGGGCGCGGGGACGTTCCTGTTGGCTGCCCAGCCGGACTCGAGCCACGGTCAGCAGGAGTAGGAAGCGGAACATGAACGAGGGCAAGCCCGCGAAGGCGAAGTGGTGGAACCGCCCCCGATTGCAGGGCCATTCCTCGGAGCCCACGGCTGACGGCGACTTCGAGTTGGCACGGCCGTTGGGGGGTGGGGCGGCGGATGGTGACTTCGAGCTTCGGCCGGCTGGGAGTGGCGATGACGTCGCTTCCGAGGGGGACTTCGAGCTGGCGCGGCCGGCCGGGGTATCGGTGCCCGCTTCATCGGAGGGCACGGCTGGTATTGCGGACGCTGTAACCGCGGAACCCTCCGAGGATGCCCGTGTCGAGACCGGTCCTGCGGTGAGCCTTGCCGACAGCGCCGCATCCCCTCCTGCCAGCCCCACACCCCTCCACGACCCCGACCCCTACAGCACCCCGCCCTACGGCGAACCCGGCCCCTGGGCACCCGCCCCACCGGTTCAGCACCCGGCGACGACGCCCTCGCACGGCACGGCCGTACCGATGCCGCCGCCCGAGCCTGCCCCGGCGTACGGGGCGCAGGCCACGGCGCCTGCGAGCGACGTCACTGCGCCTCAGACGACAGCCGCCGCCTCCGCCCCCGTGCCGCCCCAGGCGACCGGCCTCTCGACCCGCACGCCCCCTCCGGCCCCCGCGGCAGAGCAAGCACCCGGCATACCCGCCCCCGCACCGCACCCGGCGCCCCCAGCCCCCGCCGCCCCGGCGCCGCCCTCAGGCATACCGGCGCAGGAAACGCACCCGACTGCTGAGGCGCCGACCGGATCCGTCCCCGCCCAGTCGGCACCTCAGGCCCCTGTCCAGCCGGCGGCCTCGACCGTCGCCCAGCAGGCGCCCCTGGCCCCTGCCCGGCAGGCGCCCCCGGCCCCCGAGGCGCCCACCGCCCCCATCCCCACCCAACCGGCGCCTCAGCCCCCTGCCCAGCCCGCGCCCCCGACCGCCCCCACCCTCAACAACACCCCCACCAACCCCCCCTTCGACCCCCCACCCCCCACCAACCCCTGGCAGAACTACGACCCCTGGTCCCAGACCCCCCACCCCACCGCTCCCCTCCAACAAACCGGTGCCGCCGTCCCCAGTCAGGCGCAGCGGCGTTCGCGGGGGAAGAAGGTGTTGGTTGTCGGGGGGTTGCTCATCGCGTTGGTCGCCGGAGGTGTCGGTGGGGTCGTGGGGGCGTATCTCGAGCGGAATGGTGGGGTGGGGGACGTCGTGTTGCCGCAGGCCGGGGTCGAGGCTGTCGGGCGGGCGCCGGACAGTGTCGCCGGGATCGCGGCGCGGGCGCTGCCGAGTGTGGTGACGTTGCATGTGACGGGGAGTGCGGAGCAGGGGACCGGTACCGGCTTCGTGCTCGACGGCCAAGGGCACATCCTCACCAACAACCACGTCGTCGAGCCCGCGGGGGAGGGCGGCGAGATATCCGTGACCTTCCACAGCGGGGACACGGCCAAGGCCACCGTCGTCGGACGGGACAGCGGCTATGACCTCGCCGTCGTCAAGGTCAGCGATGTCCGCGGGCTGAAGCCCCTGCCGCTCGGCAACTCCGACAACGTCCAGGTCGGTGACCCCGTCGTCGCCATTGGTGCCCCGTTCGACCTGGAAGGCACCGTCACCTCCGGCATCATCAGCGCCAAGGAGCGTCCCATCACCGCCGGAGGCGAGGGCGGGGACGGCAGTGACGGGAGTGATGTGTCGTATGTGGATGCCCTCCAGACCGACGCTCCCATCAATCCCGGCAACTCCGGCGGGCCCCTCCTCGACGCCGAGGGGCGGGTCGTCGGGATCAACTCCGCGATCCGGTCCGCCGACAGCGGCTCCGACCTCGACGGCGGCCAGGCCGGCTCCATAGGCCTGGGCTTTGCCATCCCGGTCAACCAGGCCAAGCGGGTCGCCGAGGAACTGATCAACACCGGCCGGGCGACACACCCGGTCATCGGCGTCACCCTCGACATGGACTACGCGGGCGACGGGGCCCGCGTGGGCACCAAGGGCAGCGACGGCGGCTCCGCGGTCACCGCGGGCGGGCCCGGGGACAAGGCCGGTATCGAGCCGGGCGACGTCATCACCCAGGTCGACGGCCAACGCGTCCACTCCGGTGAGGAACTGATCGTCAAGACCCGCGCCCACCGCCCCGGCGACCGGCTCGAACTGACCCTGGAGCGGGACGGCAAGGAGATCACGATCGAGCTGACACTGGGGTCCTCGAGTGGGCGCTGAGCCGGGTCCGGGCAGGGCCCCGGACTCACATGAACCTCACAGGACATCTCGCGCCGACGGCCCCACGCGCGCCCTGACAAGGCAAACAACCCGGAAAACCGCACGGCCACCCGCATTCGGAGGCCTCGGGACAGTACCGGTCGTAGCGGATCGCCGGGTACCGTGGATCCGGCCCGGACCACGGAAGACCACCCAGACCGCCGAGGGCCGAGGACCGAGGACATCGCAAGGAGCTTCAGGTGTTCAATGACATAGGACCGCTCGAGCTGGTGACGCTCATCGTCCTCGCCGTGCTCGTCTTCGGTCCGGACAAGCTCCCGAAGCTGATCCAGGACGTCACGCGGACGATCCGTAAGATCCGCGAGTTCTCGGAGAGCGCCAAGGAGGACATCCGGCAGGAACTCGGTCCGGAGTTCAAGGACTTCGAGTTCGAGGACCTCAACCCCAAGACGTTCATCCGCAAGCAGCTCGACAATGATGAACTAGGGCTCAAGGAGATCCGCAACGGCTTCGACCTGAAGAAGGAAATGGCCGAGGTCACCGACGCCGTCCACAGCCGTGAGGCGGAGTCCACGCCGTCCGCCGGCTCGTCCGGGTCCTCCGGCGGCACCATCGACATGACCAAGAAGCCCGAGACTCCGCGCGACGAGCGCCCGCCCTACGACGCCGACGCCACCTGAGCCGTACGAACACGGGAGCGGTCAGCCGCTCGTACGTGACGCTTCTCATACTCCGCCCGGGTCGCGCGCGGCCTGAACCCGCCCTCCGCGCGCCCCGCGCGCCGGGCGGTTTCCCTGCTGCTCGGAGCGGTGTGGCTATGCTGCCGAGTTGTTGTGCGGACCGTACCCAGACAAGTAACGCCGCCCGAAGGGGGGCGGGCAGGGCTGGTCCGTCGAGAGCGAGGAGGCGTCCGGGCACATGGAGACGACGAGTCAGACGACGAGTCGCGCAGTCGCGCAGGAACCGGCCGTGGAGAGCGGACAGCAGGTCCCCTCCGCCCGGCGCACGGTCGACGGCTACCTGCTGGCGCCCTTCCCGTGGTACGGCCTCGATGAGGCCTTCACGGGGCCGCGCTGGCTGATGCAGGTCGGCACGGCGGCCGACGGGGCCGTGGAGCACGGTTCGATCGGGCACGGGGACGAGCCCTCCGTGCGGAACGAGGCGACGGAGGACCGGGAGAAGTTCGCGGTCGTGGTGACCGTCGCCGCGAATCCGTCCCGGAGGAGTGCGGACGGTACGGGGCTGCTGGAGGCCACGTCGGTGTCCTCGGCGGCCTGGCTCGCGGGGGTGGGGCTGCTGACGTTCACCTGGCCCGGGCAGATGGACCATTCGCTGCGCGACGACTGGTTGGATCAGCAGACGGAGACGGCCTGGGCGTTGGCCGACGATCTCGCCGGGCCGGCCTGGTCGACGCTGTCCCTGCCGGTGGACGGGGTGCCCACGCCCTTCCACTACCGGGAGTCCGAGTTCGGGTGGGTGCTCGCCGGGTCCACCGAGGCGGGGGTGCATGTGGGGGCGTACGGCAGGGGGATGAGTGCGTATGGTCTCGGCTTCGCCGTGATCAAGGACATCGGCCAGTACGCGTAAGTGGAAATGGAAAATTGGGGGCACCGCGGATCTCGGTGCCCCCTCGCCGTAGGCGGGTCCGTCAGAACTTGTTGCGCGGCGTGATGCCCAGGGACATGCCCGAGAGGCCCCGCTGCCGGCCGCCCAGCTTCCCCGCGATGCCCCGCAGTGCGGCGCCCGCCGGGCTGTCCGGGTCCGTCAGGACGACCGGCTTGCCCTCGTCGCCGCCCTCGCGCAGGCGGACGTCGATGGGGATGTTGCCGAGGACGGGGACCGTCGCCCCGGTCGTGCGGGTGAGGCCGTCGGCGACGGCCTGACCGCCGCCCGTGCCGAAGACGTCGACCATCTCGCCGCAGTGCGGGCAGGGCAGGCCGGACATGTTCTCGACCACGCCGACGATCTTCTGATGGGTCTGTACGGCGATGGAGCCGGCCCGCTCGGCGACCTCGGCGGCGGCCTGCTGCGGGGTCGTCACGACCAGGATCTCGGCGTTCGGGACCAGCTGGGCGACCGAGATGGCGATGTCGCCCGTGCCCGGCGGCAGGTCCAGGAGCAGGACGTCCAGGTCGCCCCAGTACACGTCCGCCAGGAACTGCTGGAGCGCGCGGTGCAGCATCGGGCCACGCCACACGACCGGGGTGTTGCCCGGCGTGAACATGCCGATGGAGATGACCTTCACGCCGTTCGCGGACGGCGGCATGATCATGTTCTCGACCTGGGTCGGATGCCCGTCGGCGCCCAGCATGCGCGGCACGCTGTGGCCGTAGATGTCGGCGTCGACGACGCCCACCTTGAGGCCGTCGGCGGCCATCGCGGCGGCCAGGTTGACCGTCACCGAGGACTTGCCGACGCCGCCCTTGCCGGAGGCGACCGCGTACACGCGGGTCAGCGAGCCGGGCTTGGCGAAGGGGACTTCGCGCTCGGCGGTGCCGCCGCGCAGGGCGTTCGCCAGCTCCTTGCGCTGCTCGTCGCTCATCACGTCGAGCGTGACGTCGACGCGCGTGACGCCCTCGACCGCGGAGACCGCGTCCGTCACGCGCTGCGTGATCGTCTCGCGCATCGGGCAGCCGGAGACCGTCAGGTACACGGTGACCGCGACCGCACCGTCCGCACCGATCTCCACCGACTTGACCATCCCGAGTTCCGTGATGGGGCGGTTGATCTCGGGGTCGTTCACCGTCGCCAGTGCTTCGCGCACCGCGTCTTCCGTAGCCATAGGACGATGGTACGGCCCGGTAGCCATGCCCCGGAAAGCCCGTCAGCGGTCGTCTACGTCACGTCCGCGCGACCGATCCGCCGGGAATACCCCGGCCTCGCGGTGACCGTTGTGCCGCTCGTCCAGCTCCTTCATCACGTCCTGGAGCTCCGAGCGCATCCAGTCCCTGGTGGCGACCTCGCCGAGGCCGATGCGCAGGGCGGCGATCTCCCTGGTCAGGTACTCGGTGTCGGCGATCGACCGCTCGTTCTGCTTGCGGTCCTGCTCCAGGTTGACCCGGTCGCGGTCGTCCTGCCGGTTCTGCGCGAGCAGGATCAGCGGGGCGGCGTAGGAGGCCTGCAAGGACAGGACCAGGGTGAGGAAGATGAACGGGTACTCGTCCCAGCGCAGGTCCGTCGGCGCCGCGATGTTCCACAGCACCCACACGACGATCACGATCGTCATCCAGACCAGGAACCGCCCGGTGCCGATGAAGCGGGCGATGCGCTCGGAGAGCCGTCCGAAGGCCTCCGGGTCCCACTCGGGCAGGATCCGGCGGCGCGGCGGGCGGGGTTGGTCGAGGCGATTGCGGGGCGCCCGGGAGGACGCGGTGGCGCCCGAGGCTGTGCGCTCGCGTGTGCTCTCACGCTCAGGTGCCATGCGCCGCTGCCCCCTCGCCCGCGCCGTTGTCGCTCTCCTCGTCCAGGTGGAACTCCGTCTCCCGCCAGTCCTCCGGCAGCAGATGGTCCAGTACGTCGTCCACCGTCACCGCGCCCAGCAGTGACCCCGAGTCGTCCACGACGGGAGCCGCGACCATGTCGTACGTCGCGAAGAACCCGGCGACGACCGGCAGCGCGGCGTCCGGCTCCAGCGCTTCGAGCGCCTCGTCGAGCAGCGCGCTGACCAGGGTGTACGGCGGGTCGCGCAGGAGGCGCTGGAAGTGCACCGTGCCGAGGTATTTGCCGGTCGGTGTCTCGTCGGGCGGGCGGCAGACATACACCTGGGCGGCGAGGGCCGGGGACAGGTCGGGGTTGCGGACGCGGGCGAGGGCGTCGGCGACGGTCGCGTCGGGGCGCAGGATGATCGGCTCGGTCGTCATCAGACCGCCCGCCGTGTGCTCCTCGTACGCCATCAGTCGGCGCATGTCGGCCGCGTCGGCGGGCTGCATCAGGCTCAGCAGCCGTTCCTGCTCGTCCGTCGGGAGCTCGCCGAGCAGGTCGGCCGCGTCGTCCGGGTCCATGGCCTCCAGGACGTCTGCGGCGCGCTCCTGCTTCAGCTTGCCGAGGATCTCGATCTGGTCGTCCTCCGGCAGCTCCTCCAGGACATCGGCGAGGCGGTCGTCGTCGAGGGCGGCGGCGACCTCGGCGCGGCGTTTGGGGGAGAGGTGGTGCAGGACGTTGGCGAGGTCGGCGGGCCGCAGCTGCTCGAAGGTGGCCAGCAGACTCTCGGCGCCCTGTCCCTGCTCCTCCAGGGAGAAGCCGGTGACCGCGGACCACTCGACGGTCAGCGACTCGCCCTTGGCCCGTCGGAAGGCGCCGCTCCTGCCGCCCTTCCGCACGAAGACCTTGTCGATCTCCCACTCCCTGCGGGCCGGCAGCTGGCCGACCGAGAGATCGAGGACGGTGACCTCCTCGCCGGTCTCGACGAGGGTGACCCGCCGGTCGAGGAGCTCGCCGAAGACGAGGCGCTCGGTGGGGCGCTGCTCGAAGCGGCGGACATTGAGCACGCCGGTGGTGATGACCTGGCCGGACTCGACGCCGGTCACGCGGGTCATGGGCAGGAAGATACGGCGGCGGGTGGAGAGTTCGACGACGAGGCCGAGCAGGCGCGGGGGACGCCGGCCGACCCGGAGCATGACGACCAGATCGCGTACGCGGCCCACCTGGTCGCCGTTCGGGTCGAACACGGCGATGCCGGCGAGGTGCGAGACGAAGATCCGGGGAGCGCCGGCTGCCATGGCTTCAGGCTCCTTCGCATGCGGGGTGTGCGGTGGTGCTGTCGCGGCTGCGCTGCCGTGCCGCCTTTTGTCGAAAATTGCCCGCTCGGGTGGGCTTCAGGCTAGCCCGTCCGGATCCGATACGCCCTGGTGAGAGGTCCGGACGGACTGGCTCCGCCTGGGGGGTGACGTGCGGGTACGCTGCCGTACGCCGCTCAGCTCTCACGAGTTCACGACAGAAAGGCAGCCCACCTGTGACTGCGATTCTCCAGGGTCGTACTCGCCGGGCCGCGCTGATGACCGCCATCTGCGCCCTGGTCGTGTCGGGAACGGGGCTGACGGGATGCAGTGAGGACCCGGACGAGGGCACCAACGGTGTCGGCAAGCTGCCGGCCGCCGACATCCAGCGCAAGACCCGCACGGCCGCCGAGTCCGCCAAGGCGGTGCGCCTGTCGGGGAACGTGGCGACCAGTGGCCGTACCTACAAGCTCGACATGCAGCTGAAGGCCGACGGCGCGACGGGGTCGGTGACCGCGCAGGGGTCCACGTTCCAGCTGCTGCGGATCGGCGAGCAGCTGTATCTGAAGGCCGACGCCGGCTTCTGGAGCGACGCGGGCGACGACGGCAAGGCGGATGCCGGGGCCGTGGACAAACTGAACGGCAAGTATGTGAAGGTGCCGCAGGGCGACCCGGCGTACAAGAAGTTCAGCGGCTTCACGGACAAGGCCGTCCTCCTCGGCGGCCTGCTGACCCTGCACGGCACCCTGGCGACCGACGGCCACCACGAGCAGGCGGGCACCCGCACCATCCGCATCACCGGCGACAAGGGCTCCGGCGGCACCCTGGACGTCTCCCTGGACGGCGACCCGTATCCCTTGCAGCTGACCCGAGCGGGCGGCGGAGGCACCCTCACGTTCTCCGACTGGGGCAAGGACTTCGCCCTGAAGGAGCCCCCGAAGGGCGACACGGTGGACTACGGCAAGCAGCTGCCGACGTCGTGACAGGACCTAGCGGCGCCGCTTCTTCAGCAGCAGTCGCGGGAGGCCCGCCGGGATCGGCCGGCGTGTCGTCGCCGGGGACGGCAGCGGTGCCTCGGCCAGGGAGCCGTCCGGCAGCGGTGCCGTGGTGCCCGTCGGCTCCAGCCGCAGCACCCGGCACTCACGGGCCCACCGCCCCGGCATCGCCTCACCGTCGGGGGCGTTGAGCCGCTTGCCCTTCAGCTCGGCGACCGCGGCCTCCCAGGCCTCCGACCCCGCCCCGAGCTCCACGACCTTCGCCGTCCACGACAGCAGCCGCCCGCCCTTGTCCTTGCTGCGGACCGTCACCTCGGCCTCGGCCCCGTCGGCCAGCCCCGGCAGCGGCTGCTCGCCCGGACCGTCGCCGATGACACACGCCGCGCCCTCGTGCCACACATGCCACAGCGCACGGGCCGGGACGCCGGGCCCCTTGACCCAGATCAGCCCGGACTTCTTCGTGGCCTCCTCGACGAGGGCCTGGTCGAGCAGCTCGCTTGTCATGGGCTCAGCCTAGCGAGCGGCGCTCACAGCCAGCCGTTGCGCTTCAGCGTGCGGTGGATGCCGAGACAGATCGCCACCGTGACGCTGAGGATCACCGGGTAGCCGTACTTCCAGTGGGTCTCCGGCATGTAGTCGAAGTTCATGCCGTACACCCCGCACACCATCGTCGGTACGGCGATGATCGCGGCCCACGAGGTGATCTTCCGCATGTCCTCGTTCTGCGCCACGGACGCCTGGGCCAGGTTGGCCTGGAGGATCGAGTTCAGCAGCTCGTCGAAGCCGATGACCTGCTCGTGCACACGGGCGACATGGTCGGCGACGTCCCGGAAGTACTTCTGGATGTCCGGGTCGATCAGCCGCATCGGACGCTCGCTCAGCAGCTGCATGGGGCGGAGGAGGGGCGACACCGCGCGCTTGAACTCCAGGACCTCGCGCTTGAGTTGGTAGATCCGGCCGGCGTCCGTGCCGCGCGGCGAGCCCTTGCGGCCGGGCGAGAAGACCTCGGTCTCCACCTCGTCGATGTCGTCCTGCACCGCGTCGGCGACGGCGATGTAACCGTCGACGACATGGTCGGCGATGGCGTGCAGCACGGCCGAGGGGCCCTTGGCGAGCAGCTCGGGATCGTCCTGGAGGCGGTGCCGCAGCGCCCGCAGCGAGCCCTGGCCGCCGTGCCGGACGGTGATGAAGAAGTCCCGGCCGGTGAAGCACATGACCTCGCCGGTCTCGACGACCTCGCTGTTGGCGGTGAGCTCGTCGTGCTCGACGTAGTGGATGGTCTTGAAGACGGTGAACAGGGAGTCGTCGTAGCGCTCCAGCTTGGGCCGCTGGTGCGCCTGCACGGCGTCCTCGACGGCCAGCGGGTGCAGTCCGAACTCACCGGCGATACCGGAGAATTCGGCCTCGGTCGGCTCGTGCAGCCCGATCCACACGAAGCCCCCGTCACGCCGCACCTGGCGCATCGCCTCGTGCGGGGTCAGCGGCTTGTCGGTCTCCAGTCGGCGGCCGTCACGGTAGACGGCGCAGTCGACGACGGCCGAGGGGGTCCCGGGGTCGCGGGTGGTGTCGTAGGCGCCACTGTCCTTGCGCAGCGAGGTACGGGCCGGACGGACCACGGCGCGCAGGTCTCGGATCATCGACATGAGCAGGCTCCTTCGCAACGGGCAACGAAGCGCGGAGAACCGCTGTACGGCTGGAACTGCCCGGAATGGGGACGTCCTGACCTCAGGATGTTTGGCACGTCCACAAAGCGGGGAGCACCGCACCGTTGCGGTGATGGGCTTCGTTGCTGATTCAGATCAGACGATCAGGCAAAGCGAAACGAAGTGCTCTTCCGTGTGAGGACGCAAGCGTGAGAGGACGGCGGTCAGCCGGAGCGGAACAGCCGAATCAGCTACATCAGCGGCGGGAAGAGCGAGTGGTACTGCACGGTCGACTTCGATCCATGACAGCCCCACCTCCTCCGGCCGGTCCCTCGTAAGGGACGATCCACACCCCGTACGGGGTTCCCCGTAGGGGAGTTTTCATCAGCGTCGGGACTCGATAGCGACGCTTCTGCGTGCTGCCCCGAACACCGGGCAAGAGTATCAGCCGACTGAAGTGTCAAGGCGCTGCTTTGCCCGGTACTGACGAGTTCTATGCTCGCGGCATGGCTGATGTTCTTCCTCTGGTCGAGGCCCGGTTGCGCACCGCGCTGGGCGAACCGGACGCCCGCGCGGCGGTCACTTTCCTCGGTACGGACCGCATCGAGGTGCTCCGTTTCCAGGACGGGGACATCGTCCGCTACGCCACGCTCGGCATGTCCGCGCAGCCCATGGGCGACCCCTCCGCGATGATCGCCGACCCGGTCAAGGGCCCCCGCGCGGAGCTGGTCCTCTCGGTGCGCGCCGGGCTCGCCGACACCGACAAGGCGCTCCGCCCGCTCGCCGTACTAGCCGCGTCCCCCCAGGTGGAGGGTGTGATCATCGCCCCTGGTGCCTCGCTGGACGTCGGTGACCCGCTGTGGCCCGACGCCCCCTTCACCTCGGTCCTGGTCGCCGAGCCCGGCGGTCTGGTCGAGGACCTGGAGCTGGACGAGCCCCTCGACCCCGTGCGCTTCCTGCCCCTGCTCCCCATGACGCCGAACGAGGCCGCCTGGAAGCGGGTGCACGGCGCCCAGGCCCTCCAGGAGCGCTGGCTGACGAACGGTACGGACCTGAGGGATCCCGCCCGCAGGTCCGTCCCGCTGGACTGACGCGGCGTGAGGAACCTCACCAACGGGTGGCCGAAAAGCATCAGTTGGCGAACACGGTGACGCTGTCCTCGGTGGCGTGCAGCGTCTCCAGTTCCTCCACGTCGTGCGTGAGCGCGTTGCGCCGTACGACGACCACCAGCGCGCCCGCCACGGCCGTGACCGCCGCCACCACGAACGGGACGCGGACGCTGCCGGTCCACTCCTCGATGCGCGGGGCGAAGTAGGGCGCTGCCGCTGCCGCGAACCAGCGCACGAAGTTGTAGCCCGCGCTCGCCACGGGACGCGGCGCGTCCGAGACGCCGAGCGCCAGCTCCGTATAGACGGTGTTGTTCACGCCGATGAACGCGCCGGACAGGATCGTGCAGACGACGGCCGTGGTGTGGTCGCCGTACCCGAGGACCAGCACATCCGCCGCGAGCAGCACCAGCGACCCGCCGAGCACCCTCAGCGAACCGAACCGCCGCTGCATGCGCGGCGCCACGAGCACCGAGAACACCGCGAGCAGCACGCCCCACGCGAAGAAGACCGCGCCCGACCGGTACGGGCTCATGTCCAGCACGAACGGTGTGAAGGCCAGCACCGTGAAGAACGTGTAGTTGTAGAAGAACGCCGAGACCGCCGCCGACGCCAGGCCGCCGTGGCCGAGCGCCCTGATCGGGTCGAGGACCGAGGTCTTGCGGGCCGGCTTCGGCTGCTCCTTCAGGAACGCCGTGATGCACAGGAAGCCGACGGCCATCAGGAAGGCCGTACCGAAGAACGGGTAGCGCCAGCTGGCGTCCCCGAGCAGCGCGCCCAGCAGCGGTCCGCACGCCATGCCGAGGCCGAGGGCGGACTCGTACAGCAGGATCGCCGCCGCGCTGCCGCCGGCCGCCGCGCCGACGATGACCGCGAGGGCCGTCGAGACGAAGAGCGCGTTGCCGAGCCCCCAGCCCGCCCGGAAGGCGACCAGCTCGCCGACCGATCCGGAGGTGCCGGCCAGACCGGCGAAGACGACCACGAAGGCGAGGCCGAGGAGGAGGGTCCTGCGGCCGCCGATACGGCTGGAGACGTAGCCGGTGAGCAGCATCGCGACGGCGGTGATCAGGAAGTACGAGGTGAAGAGCAGAGAGACCTGGCCGGGAGTGGCGTTCAGGCCGCCGGCGATGGACGGCAGGATCGGGTCGACGAGTCCGATGCCCATGAAGGCGACGACGGAGGCGCCGGCGGTCGCCCAGACGGCCCGGGGCTGTCGCAGCAGAGAAGTAGATGGCATATACATATATTAAGTTAGGTAGGCTAAATAATGCAAAGGGCATCCGGCTGCCCCGGCGGACGGGTTCCGTCCGGACGGGTGATCGTCCTTGACGTGGCGCAGAAGGGGTAGGACCGTGGGGGCCTATGAGGGGCGAACCCAGTTGCCCGAAGTGTGGTGGCCGGGTCAGGGCTCCCGGACTCTTCGCCGACACCTGGCAATGCGATGTGCACGGCACCGTGCATCCGGTGCAGCCCGTGATCCCGCCAAGCGTCGAGGCCCTCGGTGTGGTCGTGCATCGCACGCAGGTGCCGGTCTGGATGCCGTGGCCGCTGCCGATCGGCTGGCTGTTCACGGGAGTCGCGAGCGCGGGTGACGATCGCAGCGGGGGTCGGGCGACTGCTGTCGCCTGCTCCGGGCCGGGGCCGCTCGGGGGGATGGGTGAGCTGATCCTCGTCGCGGAGGAGCTCGGGGTCGGGCTCGGTGCCCGGTACGCCGGTATCGACGGGCCGGATCCGGGGTCGTACATGAATGTCGAGAAGCCGCCACAGGCCAAGGTGCTCGCCGCCGGGCGGCCCACGCCGCTGTGGCATGTGTCGGGGACGCCCGATGACCGTGCCGTGTTCGCGGGGGAGGCGCTCGGGATGTGGCTGTGGGCGGTCATGTGGCCCGAGCAGTCGGGGCTGTTGATGTACGACGAGCTGGTGCTGACGGATCTGCGGGATGCGGGGGCCGAGGTGGAGCTGGTGCCGTGCGGGGCGTTGTCGCCGCGCTTGCTCGAGCCGTAGGGCGCCAAATGGCTCGGGTGCCTGGTGGGGGTGTGCGGCTGCGGGTTGTTTGTGGTTGCTCGCGCCCACGCGGCGGAGCCGCATATCGATACAGCCCCGCGCCCCTGAGGTGGGCGACTGTAGGGGTCTCTTGTGCTGTGCGGGTGTGACATGCGGTCGTTGAAAATGCGGTTATCCTTGAGCGGCCCCTTCCGTGTCGTCCCCCGTCTGGAGTTCGCGTCGTGCGTATCGACCTGCACACCCACTCCACGGCTTCCGACGGGACGGACACCCCGGCCGAGCTGGTGCGTAACGCCGCTGCCGCCGGGCTGGACGTCGTGGCGCTGACCGATCACGACACCACGCGTGGGTATGCCGAGGCTGTCGCCGCGCTGCCCGAGGGGCTCACGCTCGTCACCGGGGCCGAGCTGTCCTGCCGTATCGACGGCATCAGCATGCACATGCTGGCCTATCTCTTCGACCCCGAGGAGCCCTCGCTGCTCGCCGAGCGTGAGCTGGTGCGGGACGACCGGGTGCCCCGGGCGCAGGGCATGGTCGCCAAGCTCAACGCGCTGGGCGTGCCCGTCACCTGGGAGCAGGTGCTGCGGATCGCCGGGGACGGCTCGGTCGGGCGGCCGCATGTGGCCACCGCGCTGGTCGAGCTCGGGGTCGTACCGACCGTGGGCGACGCCTTCACCGAGGACTGGCTCGCCGACGGCGGGCGGGCTTATGTGGAGAAGCACGAGACCGACCCCTTCGAGGCGATCCGGCTGGTCAAGGCCGCGGGCGGGGTGACCGTGTTCGCGCATCCCGCCGCGAGCAAGCGGGGTCTCACCGTGCCGGAGGCCGCGATCGCCGAGCTGGCCGCCGCCGGGCTCGACGGCATCGAGGTCGACCACATGGACCACGAACCCGAGACGCGGGCGCGGCTGCGCGGGCTGGCCAAGGAACTGGGGCTGCTGCCGACCGGGTCCAGTGACTACCACGGCAGCCGCAAGACCTGTGTGCTCGGCGAGTACACGACGGATCCCGAGGTGTACGGCGAGATCACGCGGCGGGCGACCGGGGCGTTCCCCGTGCCGGGGGCCGGCGGGGTCTGAGGCTCGCCCCCCATCCACCCCTTCACGTCCGCTCGTTTCGTATCCGCAAGGCGCTCATGTTCGACGTTGCCGTTTTCGGCTCTCTCTTCCTGACCCTGTTCGTCATCATGGATCCCCCCGGGATCACCCCGATCTTCCTCGCGCTCACCGCGGGCCGCCCGGCCAAGGTGCAGAAGCGGATGGCCTTCCAGGCCGTCTGTGTGGCGGGCGGTGTGATCGCGGTGTTCGGGCTCCTCGGGCATCAGATCCTGAACTATCTGCATGTCTCCGTCCCCGCGCTGATGATCGCGGGCGGGCTGCTGCTCCTCCTGATCGCGCTCGACCTGCTCACCGGCAAGACGGACGAGCCCAAGCAGACCAAGGACGTCAATGTCGCCCTCGTCCCGCTGGGCATGCCGCTGCTGGCCGGGCCGGGGGCGATCGTGTCCGTCATCCTCGCCGTGCAGAAGGCCGACAGCGCGGCCACGCAGGTCTCGGTGTGGGCGGCGATCCTCGCCATCCATGTCGTGCTGTGGCTTGTGATGCGGTACTCGCTGCTGATCATCCGGGTCATCAAGGACGGCGGGGTCGTCCTGGTGACGAGGCTCGCGGGCATGATGCTGTCGGCGATCGCCGTGCAGCAGATCATCAACGGGGTCACCCAGGTGATCCAGGGCGCCTGAGCCGTCGTAAGCGCGAAGCCCCCGTACGGCGTGTGCCGTACGGGGGCTTCGAAGCTTCTGCGGTGATCCGCGTCTGTTATGAGGCCGTGGTCTCGGCCGGTCGGATCCACAGCCGCTGCCCGATCGAGGCGGCCTGCTGAACGATCCGGTTGACGGAGGCGGCGTCCACGACAGTGCTGTCCACGGGCGTGCCGTCGACCTCGTCGAGTCGCATGATTTCGAAGCGCATGGCTTCTCCCTTCGTCTGGTCATCCTCCTGAGGAGAACTACTTGGTCACATGGGTCACAACCTGCTTCGCACGGAAAACATTCCCTACGCTAAAGAAATTTTTCGAACGCCTAAGTACTGGCCGGTAAGTCATCGCCGAGTGATCAAGGCGGGACCGACCGGGACCGGTTGTGTTCGCAGCGTGACCGCCGGGACAATGGAGGCGATGAACGACGACCTCGGCGCACTCTCCGCCCGCATCGACCACACCAACGAGCTGCTCCAGCGCATGCTCGCCGAGGTGGCGAAGACGCCCTCGACCCATGCGATCTTCGTCGACGCGGGATATCTGTACGCGGCCGCGGGGCGGCTGGTCGCCGGGACCGAGGACCGCCGTGCCTTCGATCTGGACGCCGAGGGGTTGATCGAGGCACTCATCGACAAGGCGCGCACGATCTTCGCGGACAGCAGGTTGCTGCGCGTCTACTGGTACGACGGCGCGCGGCGCCGTATCCACACCGCGGAGCAGCAGTCGATCGCCGAACTCCCCGATGTGAAGGTCCGGCTGGGCAACCTCAACGCCAACAACCAGCAGAAGGGCGTCGATTCACTGATCCGCAGCGACCTGGAGTCCCTGGCCAGACACCGCGCC
Source organism: Streptomyces lanatus (assembly GCF_014655715.1). GTDB lineage: Bacteria > Actinomycetota > Actinomycetes > Streptomycetales > Streptomycetaceae > Streptomyces > Streptomyces lanatus. The sequence continues at coordinate 254,738 of NZ_BNBM01000003.1, forward strand.
ATCAGCGACGCGGCCCTGCTCGGCGGGGACGAGGACCTCGTGTCGGCGGTCGAGGCGGCGCAGGGGTACGGGGCGCGGGTGCACCTGTGGGGCATCGAGGCGCCGGAGGGCCGCAACCAGGCGGAGCCCCTGCTCTGGGAGGTCGACAGCCAGCGCACCCTGGACCTCGACTTCTTCAAGCCGTACGTCGCCCGGCGCACCGCCGCCGTGTACGAGACCGGCGGGACCCGGCCGATGCGGGAGGGCGTCCGGTTCGTCGGTGCGCAGATCGCGGCGAAGTGGCTCGCGGCACGGGGGCGGGAGTCGCTCGAGGAACTGCTGCCCGGGCATCCCTATCTGCCCGGGTCGGTGGACCAGGATCTGCTGGTGGAGGCGGAGGCGCTGTTGCAGTACTCGCTGCGGGGGCAGGCGGATCTGCGGCGGGCCTTGCGGGACGGGTTCTGGGAGCACTTGCAGGCGCAGTACTAGGTGCGGGGTGCGGGGTGGTGGGCGCTAGGCGGCCGGCTCCGCTCCGTCGATGGATTGCCAGAAGTCGGCGACGGCTTGTGCCGTGCGCAGGGGCTGGTCGGCGTTGGGGGAGTGCTCGGCGCCGGGGACGACCGTGCGGTGGGCGTTGAGCCGTGCGGCCATGTCGTCGAGGACCGGGACCGGCCAGGTGTCGTCGCTGGCGCCGGACAGGACGTGGAACGGGAGCGGGAGGGCGGCGAGTTCGTCGACCCGGTCCGGCTCCGTGGTCAACTGACGTCCCGTGGCGAGGAGTTGGGCGGGCTTGGTGCCGAGCCAGCGGCGGCGCAGCAGATCCGGGCCTCCGATGCCCTTGGCCGGGCCGCCGACCTCCTCGGGCGGGCCCATCGCCAGGATCGCCTCCCAGGTCTCGGCCATCGTCATCACCGCGAGCGCGTCCCTCAGGAGCTTCACGCGCTGCTGCTGGGATTCGGAGATCTGGGCGGGGCCCGACGCCATGAGGGTGAGTGACCGGAACGGCGTGTGGTCGAGGAGTACGGCCGCGCGGGCGATCTGGCCGCCGAGGGAGTGGCCGAGGAGGTGGACCGGGGTGTCGCCGTCGCCGCCGAGAGCCGCCGTCTGGGCGAGGACGTCCTTGGCCAACTCGCCCCGCGCGTACGCGGATTCGTCCTCCTCCGGTCCGTCCGACTCGTGCTGGCCCCGGCCGTCGATGGCGACGGTGCGGTAGCCGCGTGCCGCGAGCGGCTCGTGCATGAGCGTGAAGTCCTCCTTGCTGCCGGTGAATCCGGGGAGCAGCAGGGCGGTGCCTCGGGGGTCGACGCCGGGGGCGGCCGGGTGGTCGACGACGGCGAAGGTACCGCGGGGGGTGTGGAGGGGGTAGGCGCGTGCGTTCGGGGGTGGGGTGAAGGCGGGTTGGGTGGTCACGGGGGGAGGGTAGCTGGTGGGGGTGGCGGGGGAGCCTGGGTGGTCGGGCGCTCGGTGCCTCATGCCGGTCGGGGGTGGTGTTGCGGGAAACGCCGACGGCCCGGCCCCGCCAGAAGCGGGACCGGGCCGTCGTACGTCCTACGGGAGATCAGCCCTCCGTGGGCTCCGCGGCAGCCGTGGCCTTGCGGGTACGGCGAACCTTGGGCTTGGCCTCGGCCGTGGCGTCGGCGGCCTCCGCGGTGACCGCGGCCTTGCGGGTGCGGCGGCGGGGGGCGGGAGCCTCCCTGGCCGTCGGCTCCTGCGTGGCCTGGGCCGGGATGCCGGCGACCTCGGTGGCCTTGGCGGACGCCGCGGTCTTGCGGGTGCGGCGAGCCTTGGGCTTGGCTTCGGTGGCGTCGGCCGTGTCGACCGCGATCTCCGCCTCCGCCGTCGCTGCCGTGGCCTTGCGGGTTCGGCGCGGCTTGGCCTCGGCGGCCTCCGGCTCGGCCGCTGCCGTGGCCTTGCGGGTGCGGCGGGGCTTGGCCTCCGCGCCTTCGGCCGTGTCGACGACCGCTTCGGCGGCCGACGCCGTGGCCTTGCGGGTGCGGCGGACCTTGGGCTTGGCCTCGGTGGCCTCGGCCGTGTCCACGGCGGCTTCGGCCGTGGCCGTCGCCTTGCGGGTGCGGCGAGCCTTCGGCTTGGCCTCGGTGGTCTCCGGCTCCTGGGCCGTCTGGGCCGGGATGTCGGTGACCTCCGGCTCGGCCACGGTCGTGGCGGCCTTGCGGGTGCGGCGGACCTTGGGCTTGGCCTCCGCGGCCTCGGCCGTGTCGACGGCGGCTTCGGCGGTGGCTTCTGCGGTGGACGCCGCGGTCTTGCGGGTGCGGCGAGCCTTGGGCTTGGCTTCGGTGGCCTCGGCCGTGTCGACCGCGGTCTCCGCCTCCGCCGTCGCTGCCGTGGCCTTGCGGGTCCGGCGCGGCTTGGCCGCGGGGGCTTCCTCGGTCTCCGCGACCTGCGGTGCCGTGGTCGCTGCCTCGGTGGTTTCCGTGACCGGCGTGACCTCCGCCGTCTCCGCCGACTTGCGGGTGCGGCGACGGCGCGGCTTGGCCGCGGTCTCCTCGGCCGTGTCCAGGGACGGGCCCTCGGCCGTCGTGACGGCCGCCTCCGCGCTCTGGGCGGGAGCGGTCGTCAGGGTCGGCTCCGGCGCCGCTCCGCCGCGGGTGCGGCGACGGCGGCGCGGGGTGCGCGCGGCGGTGACCGACTCGGCCGGGGTGGCCTCGGTGGTCTCCTCCACGGTCTCGGCACCGGTGGCCGGCGCCGACGTCGCGTCGAGGGTGCTTCCGCCGCGCGTACGGCGACGGCGACGCGGCGTACGCGCCGAGCGCTCACGGTCCGACGAGGACGAACGGGACTCGTCCCGGCCGCCCCGGCCACCGCGACCGCGCGCACCACGGCCGCCGGTCTCGCCGAGGTCCTCGACCTCCTCCGCCGCCAGCCCGGCGCGGGTGCGCTCCGAGCGGGGCAGAACACCCTTGGTGCCGGCCGGAATCTTCAGTTCCTCGAAGAGGTGCGGGGACGTGGAGTACGTCTCCGGCGGGTCGTTGAAGCTGAGCTCCAGCGCCTTGTTGATGAGCTGCCAGCGCGGGATGTCGTCCCAGTCGACCAGCGTGATCGCCGTACCCGCGTTGCCCGCGCGGCCCGTACGGCCGATGCGGTGCAGGTACGTCTTCTCCTCTTCCGGCGACTGGTAGTTGATGACGTGGGTGACGCCCTCGACGTCGATGCCGCGGGCGGCGACGTCGGTGCAGACGAGGACGTCCACCTTGCCGTTGCGGAAAGCACGCAGCGCCTGCTCGCGGGCGCCCTGGCCGAGGTCGCCGTGGACCGCGCCGGCGGCGAAGCCGCGCTGCTGGAGCTGGTCGGCGAGGTCGGCCGCCGTGCGCTTCGTACGGCAGAAGACCATGGCCAGTCCCCGGCCGTCGGCCTGCAGTATGCGCGCGACCATCTCCGGCTTGTCCATGTTGTGCGCGCGGTAGACGAACTGCGCGGTGTTCGCGACCGTCGCGCCCTCGTCGTCCGGCGCGGTGGCGCGGATGTGCGTGGGCTGCGACATGTAGCGGCGCGCGAGACCGATGACCGCGCCCGGCATGGTCGCCGAGAACAGCATGGTCTGGCGGCGGGCCGGCAGCATGTTGATGATCTTCTCGACGTCGGGCAGGAAGCCCAGGTCGAGCATCTCGTCGGCCTCGTCGAGGACGAGCGCCTTGATGTGCTTGAGGTTGAGCTTCTTCTGGCCCGCGAGGTCCAGCAGTCGGCCCGGGGTGCCGACGATGACGTCGACGCCCTTCTTCAGGGCCTCGACCTGCGGCTCGTAGGCACGGCCGCCGTAGATCGCGAGGACGCGGACATTGCGCACCTTGCCGGCGGTCAGCAGGTCGTTGGTGACCTGGGTGCACAGCTCGCGCGTGGGGACGACGACGAGCGCCTGCGGGGCGTCGGTGAGCGCCTCGGGCTCGGCGCGGCCGGCCTCGACGTCGGCGGGGACGGTGACGCGCTCCAGGAGCGGGAGACCGAAGCCCAGCGTCTTGCCGGTGCCGGTCTTGGCCTGGCCGATGACGTCCGTGCCGGAGAGGGCGACGGGGAGGGTCATCTCCTGGATGGGGAAGGGGTTGACGATGCCGACGGCCTCAAGGGCCTCGGCGGTCTCGGGAAGGATTCCGAGCTCTCGGAAAGTCGTAGTCAGGGTGCTGCCTCTTCTGTGTGCGCGGTGCGAGGCGAGCGCGGGGGTCTTTGACGGACCGTGCCGGGGACGTCGGCTGCCATACGGATTGGCCGTAGGACACGGGACCACTGCCGACGCTCTAGCGCTCGTACCGCTGAGGGTGTCCCTCCGGTCGTCGTACGCACTGTGCCGTACGACCGAGGAGGGCTGTCGGGTCGGAGCCGATCGGGCCACCGACCGGGCATCCTCATAACGTGCGGCCCGTCGAGATACGTCTGAGTACTCAGCGGGCGCATTACCACCATACCCCGGAAACGCGCACATGCGATGGCCGAATTGGTCACGTAGTCGGCGTCACAGTGATTGACCAGGGACTTCCGTGACACGGCGAGCGGGCTATTGTGCGCTTCATGACGACGCCTGACAACACCTCTGACGCCTCCGACACCGCCGTCGAACACACCGGGGTCGCCGCCCAGGACTGGGCCACGGCCTCCGCCGATCCGCAGTACCGGGCCGCTGTCGTGGACCTGCTCGGCGCGCTGGCCTATGGGGAGCTGGCGGCGTTCGAGCGCCTCGCCGAGGACGCCAAGCTGGCGCCGACGCTGGCGGACAAGGCGGAGCTGGCGAAGATGGCGTCGGCCGAGTTCCACCACTACGAGAAGCTGCGGGACCGGCTGACGGAGATCGGCGCCGAGCCGACGCAGGCGATGGAGCCGTTCGTCGCCGCGCTGGACGGCTTCCACAAGCAGACCGCGCCGTCGGACTGGCTCGAGGGGCTCGTCAAGGCCTACGTCGGCGACTCGATCGCCAGCGACTTCTACCGGGAGGTCGCGGCCCGGCTGGACTCGGACTCGCGGAGCCTGGTGCTGGCCGTGCTCGACGACACCGGGCATGCCTCGTTCGCCGTGGAGAAGGTGCGGGCCGCGATCGACGCCGATCCGCGGGTGGGTGGGCGGCTGGCGTTGTGGGCGCGGCGGTTGATGGGGGAGGCGTTGTCGCAGTCGCAGCGGGTGGTTGCCGATCGGGATGCGCTGTCCACGATGTTGGTGGGTGGGGTCGCGGACGGGTTCGATCTTGCCGAGGTCGGGAAGATGTTCTCGCGGATCACTGAGGCGCATACGAAGCGGATGGCTGCGCTGGGGTTGGCGGCGTAGGTTTCTCGCCCCCGCCGCCCCTACCCATTCCCGTCCCCCGGGGGCTGCCGCCCCCGGACCCCCGTTGTCGGCCCTGAACGGGCCTCGTCCTCAAACGCCGGACGGGCTGGAGGATCACCGGCGTCGGCTGGAATGTCACCGGCGCGGGCTGGAGGGCACCGACATCGGCTGGAAGCCACCGGCGTCGGAAGATCACCGACGTCAGTTGTCCGGCGGCCGCCGGTCCTCCTGGTCTACGCGGTCGCCGAGTGGCGGCTGAGTCTTCCCGCCGGGCGGACCAGCAGCGACAGGGAAGCGGCCGAGACGATCGCCGCGCCGATCAGGATCACGAAGAGGTTGCCGAAGTCGAGCGCCGTATGCGTGATGAAAGCGCCGAAGAGGCCACCGGCGACACCTGTCGGGAGGACCAGCGAGCGGGCGGGCAGCCGGTGCGGCAGGCGGCGTGCGGCAGCCCATGCCAGGGCCAGGCCGAGGATCGCGGAGCTGATCGCTTCCAAGAGCATGTTGGGGTCCCTCCCACATGGCCGGCCTGCTCGAAACGGTCGTAGCCCGTCATACCCCTGACCTGCGGAATCCAATCCTCCTCTGTGAACGGGCTGTGCTCCATTTGTGGAGAGGCGGGAGGGGTGGGAGGGACGCAGAACGGGAGGGCCCGGCGACCAGGTCGCCGGGCCCTCCCGTCATGTCTGCCGCGTGGGCGCCTCGCTACAGCGCGCCGAAGCCCACCTTGCGCGGAGCCGGCTCGCCGAGCTCCACGTACGCGAGGCGGTCGGCCGGGACGAGGACCTTGCGGCCGTGCTCGTCCACGAGGCTCAGCAGCTGTGTCTTCCCGGCCAACGCCTCGGACACCGCCCGCTCGACCTCCTCGGCACTCTGACCGCTCTCCAGAACGATCTCGCGGGGCGCGTGCTGCACGCCGATCTTGACCTCCACGGCTATGTCCCTCCGACGGTCAGTGAAGTGCGCGTCCTTCCGCGCCGTACCCAGCACACATTAGCCCGGTGAGGGGACGTACACGCTCCGCCCAAGAACGCCAGGAGCGAACAGCGGGCGGGAACAAAGGAGCGGTCAGTGTTGCTCGGCGCCGTGCAGCGGGAAGCCGGCGATGCCGCGCCAGGCCAGGGACGTCAGCAGCTGCACCGCCTGGTCGCGCGGGACGCTGCGGTCGCTGTGCAGCCAGGAGCGGGCCACGACCTGGGCGAGGCCGCCGAGGCCGGAGGCGAGCAGCATCGACTCCGCGCGCGAGAGGCCGGTGTCCTCGGCGATGACGTCGCAGATCGCCTCGGCGCACTCGTTGGTGACCTTGTCGACGCGCTCGCGCACGGCCGGCTCGTTCGTCAGGTCCGACTCGAAGACCAGACGGAAGGCGCCGCCGTCGTCCTCGACGTACGCGAAGTACGCGTCCATCGTGGCCCGTACGCGCTGCTTGTTGTCGGTCGTCGACGCGAGCGCGCTCCGTACGGACTGGATCAGGGACTCGCAGTGCTGGTCCAGCAGGGCGAGGTAGAGATCGAGCTTGCCCGGGAAGTGCTGGTAGAGCACCGGCTTGCTGACGCCGGCGCGCTCGGCGATGTCGTCCATCGCGGCAGCGTGGTAGCCCTGCGCGACGAACACCTCCTGGGCCGCGCCCAGGAGCTGGTTCCGTCGGGCACGGCGCGGCAGGCGAGTGCCCCGCGGGCGTGCCGCCTCTGTCTGCTCGATGGCTGTCACGCCGCCTCCCAATGTCGTCCACATGCGGTGTGCGCCGCGCGGCCATCGTACTTTTCGGTAACCCTGGTGTGCGCGGTGCGAGCGCAGAATTTCACGGACCGGACGGTGACGAAAGTCGCGCGGATGGTTTCAAACCGGGGCGCAACGGGCAGCAAGCCGCCTCTTTCCTGCTCAGCGGCGCACTACTGATCGTCTCCGGCCGTTTCTGATCGTCCGTCCCGGTGGTTCGTCAGCGGTAGTCGTCCTCGTCGATGGATACGACGCGTGCCTGCTCGATCAGATCGGCCTCGTTCGCCCGGTCCTGATCGGCGCCGGTCATGGGGTCGTCGCGGTCGCGCCTGACGTCGGCCTGCTGCTCCGCCGCGTCGGCCGGGGGTGCCTCGACGTCGAACTCCTCGGACTCGTCGGTGTCCTCGTCCACGAACGTGTCGGGGTCGGTCGGATCGACGGCCATGGTGGGCTCCCTTCCTGGAGCGTCCCGGGGGCGCTCTCGTCCCTGGGTGAAGCGGGGGTCCACCTCCGGGTGCCCTGCGTATGAGCCTAGGAGACACCGGTTCGGGATGCTATGTGGCGTACGGGGGATCGTCCGGCTGGGTGGCTGTCGAGCCGGGCGATGCCATTTATGTGTCGCGTGTGACGGCGAACACATGAACCACTGCGTGATCGTCTCGTAACATTGCCGCATGTCTTCGACCGAGCTCCCCTCAGCGCCGGCCGCCAGTGTGCTCCCCAAGGTGGCGACCGTCAGGGTCGCGGACGGCGAGCGCCTGCGATCGGTCGGACTGCCGGGGATCACGCTGACGGTCCGGTCGAGACAGCCCGCGCGCGAAGGGCTGCCGCCCGCGCTCTACGTCCATGGACTCGGCGGCTCCTCGCAGAACTGGTCGGCGCTGATGCAACAGCTCGACGGAGACGTCGACTGCGAGGCCGTCGACCTGCCGGGCTTCGGCGACTCGCCGCCACCGGACGACGGCGACTACTCGATCACCGCGCACGCACGCGCGGTGATTCGCTATCTCGACGCCTCCGACCGCGGCCCGGTGCACCTCCTGGGCAACTCGCTCGGCGGAGCGGTCACCACGCGCGTGGCCGCGGTCCGTCCCGACCTCGTCCGTACGCTCACCCTCGTCTCGCCCGCCCTGCCCGAGCTCCGCGTCCAGCGCACCGCCGTACCGACGGCACTGCTCGCGGTGCCCGGAGTGACGTCGCTCTTCACTCGGCTCAGCCGGGGCTGGACGGCCGAGCAGCGCGTCCGCGGGGTGATGAACCTCTGCTACGGCGACCCTGGGCGGGCCACGCCGGAAGGATTCCGCAACGCCGTCGAGGAGATGGAACGACGGCTTCAACTGCCGTACTTCTGGGACGCCTTGACGCGTTCCGCGCGCGGGCTGGTCAACGCGTACACCCTCAGTGGTCAGCACGCGCTGTGGCGCCAGGCCGAGCGGGTGCTCGCACCGACGCTGCTCATCTACGGCGGCCGCGACCAGCTCGTCGGCTACCGCATGTGCCAGAAGGCCGCCCGCACGTTCCGTGACTCCCGTCTGCTGAGCCTGCCGGAGGCTGGGCATGTGGCGATGATGGAGTATCCGGAGCATGTCGCCCGCGCGTTCCGGGACCTCCTTGAGGACACGGGCACCGGGGCGGGCGAGCCGGCTGTCAGGGATGTCGCCGGGGTCGGCAGTGCCGGTGACGGTGCCGTGACCGAGAACGCCGGGAGCTGAGGCGCGACGTGGGACGCCACAGCCGCCGCGGGTCGACCGCCAAGCGGGACACCGCGGACACGACAGCACGACAGGGCACTCAGGGCACCCGGGGAGGACAGCCGGAGCCAGGGGCTGGTTCCGGGCAGCGGGGGCCGTCCGCGCCGGGTACGGGGCCCGGCAGGGTTCCGGGGGCACGGCCCGGTGCGGCGCCGGGTCCGGGGCCGGGTACCGGCCAGGGTGGATGGCCTCAGTCCGGTGGGCCCGGGGGACGGCGAATACCGGGTCAAGGGCCTGTTCCTCGGCAGGGGATGCCGACAGGGGGCGCACCGGCGTACGGCGGGCGCGGCTTTCCTGACGGCACGCCGGCTCAAGGGATACCGCGGCTGCCTGATGGCACGCCCGCGCGTGGTTTCCCGGGGGTGGCTGATGGGACCCCGCCGCATGGCTTCCCGAGGCTGCCTGATGGCACCCCCGCCCATGGCTTCCCGGGTGTGCCCGGCGGCACCCCGCCGCACGGCTTCCCTAGGCTCCCCGACGGCACGCCCGCGCGTGGGGTCCCCCGTTTCCCGGACGGCACGCCCGCGCGCGGTGTCCCCCGCCTCCCGGACGGCACCCCCGCGCAAGGCATCCCCCGCTTTCCCGACGGCACCCCCGCCCACGGCACTCCCCGCGCCCGTGGCAGCCACCCCGAGCAGCGTGAACCCGGTGGTGGCTGGGGTGACTTGAGGGGCCCGGCACAGGGCGCCTACGGCGCTTCCGTGGCCGCCGGTGCTCCGCCCGCGACCGGCGTTCCGTTGCCGCGGCCCCGGCGGGCGCCGCGTTCCGAGGGGCCCCGGCAGGATTACCTCGACGCATTCGAGCGGGGCGTCACGGACGGCGACGATGTCGACGTTTTCGCGCCCCGTACGTCCGAGGCGGCGCACGCTTCCGACCCGTACGCCTCCGTCGCCGACTGGGACACCAGGCCGGGCGTGGGTGTCGCGGACGACACCGAGTTCGACGACGACGCCCCGCCGACCGGTGAACCCGCGCAGACTCAGGGCGGCAAGGGGCGGGCCTTCACCGGTATCGCCGCTGCCGCCGTCGTCACCGTGCTGGCCGTGGTCGTCGCCGGTCAGGTCGCGAAGGGGCGGGACGACGGCGACGTACAGTCGCAGTCCACCACCGACCAGGCGCGGGACGCCCGGGACTCGGCCTCGCTGCCGGACGGACAGCCGACGCCGTCCGGTGCGCCGGGCGCCGTCCCGCTGACGTACGCGCAGAAGATGGCCGCGACGTATCCGCTCGGCGCCACCCTCAAGGGCTCGGGGGAGTTCGAGGCGATACAGGGCGTCGACAAGGCGCCCGGCACGGGGCGGAAGTTCACCTATCGCGTGGACGTCGAGAAGGGGCTCGGGCTCGACGGCGAACTCTTCGCGCAGGCCGTGCAGAAGACGCTCAACGACGACCGCAGCTGGGCCCACAACGGCGCCTACACCTTCGAGCGCATCTACACCGGCAAGCCCGACTTCGTGATCACGCTGGCCAGCCCCGGCACCACCGCCGACTGGTGCGCCAAGTCCGGACTCGACACCACCGAGGACAACGTCTCGTGCGACTCGGCCTCCACCGAGCGCGTCATGATCAACGCCTACCGATGGGCGCAGGGATCGAAGACGTACGGCGACGACCGCATCCTCGAGTACCGGCAGATGCTGATCAACCACGAGGTCGGCCACCGGCTCGGCTACGGCCATGTGACCTGCGACAAGGACGGCGAGCTCGCCCCGGTCATGCAGCAGCAGACCAAGTTCCTCGACCACGACGGGATCCACTGCCGACCCAACCCCTGGGCGTACCCCGGGAGTTGACGGGTGACTCATATGTCACATTGACATGTGCAGCGAGATCATCCATATTTCTGCACATGTCGTCCCGTCACGCCTCCACTCGCGCCGCCATCGAGCTGGCGCTCATCGGCGTGACCGCTCTGTGCGTGGCCGACATTCACTGTCGCTGACGCTCGCCCCTGGCGTTCGCGTCGCGATTCTCCTTCCATTCCGTGGCTCGGTCACGGCTCGTTGACGACCCGACGCCGGGGGCAGACGTCTGCCTGTTTCCGTCTCACTCCGCGTCATTCCGTATCGCCATTCGAGACAGCGGTACGGCATCCATCACTCCGAGAGGTCGTCTCCGATGCGTCAACCGTCCGTCATAGCGCGCCGCGTGGCCGCGGCATCCGTCAGCCTGGTCGTGGCAGCGGGCGCCGCCGCCTGCGGCCCTGAGGACAACGATGCCAAGGGCTCCGGCGGCGACTCCACGCCCCACAAGGGCGGCACGCTCACGGTCCTCAACTCCAACCCCCAGCAGGACTTCGACCCCGCTCGCCTCTACACCTCCGGCGGCGGCAACGTCCCCTCCCTCGTCTTCCGCACCCTCACCACCCGCAACCGCGAGAACGGCGAGGCCGGCGCCAAGGTCGTCCCCGACCTCGCCACCGACACCGGGCGCCCCAACAAGGACGCCACCGTATGGACGTACACCCTCAAGGAGGGCCTGAAGTACGAGGACGGCAGCCCGATCACCTCGGCCGACATCAAGTACGGCATCGAGCGTTCCTTCGCGCCCGAGCTGTCCGGCGGCGCCCCCTACCTGCGGGACTGGCTGGTCCGCGCGGCCGACTACCAGGGGCCGTACAAGGACAAGGGGGACACGAAGGGGCTCTCGGCGATCGAGACACCGGACGCGCGGACGATCGTCTTCCATCTCAACAAGCCCGAGGGCGAGTTCCCCTACCTGGCCACGCAGACGCAGTTCACGCCCGTCCCGAAGGCCAAGGACACCGGTACGAAGTACGAGCAGCACCCGCTCTCGTCGGGGCCGTACAAGGTCGTCAGCAACGAGAACGACGGTGAGCGGCTCGTCCTGGAGCGCAACACCCACTGGTCCGCCTCGACGGACGCCGAGCGCAAGGCCTACCCCGACAAGATCGACGTACGGTCCGGGCTCGACTCCTCCGTGATCAACCAGCGGCTGTCGTCGTCCCAAGGGGCGGACGCCGCCGCGGTCACCACGGACACCAACCTCGGCCCGGCCGAGCTCGCCAAGGTGACCGGCGACAAGGAGCTGGCCGCGCGGGTCGGCACCGGTCACTTCGGCTACACCGACTACATCGCCTTCAACCCGACGATCAAGCCGTTCGACAACGCCCAGGTGCGCCAGGCGATCTCGTACGCCATCGACCGGTCGTCGGTCGTCAACGCCGCCGGCGGCTCCGCGCTGGCCGAGCCCGCCACCACCTTCCTGCCGAACCAGAAGTCCTTCGGCTACACCCAGTACGACCACTTCCCGGCGGGCGACGCCGGTGACGCGGCCAAGGCCAAGGAGCTGCTGAAGGAGGCCGGGTACGCGAAGGGGCTCACCGTCACCCTGACCCATTCCAACGCCAAGGACTTCGAGACCAGCCCCGAGATCGCGACCGCGATCCAGGACGCGCTCAAGAAGGCCGGCATCACGGTCAGGCTCCAGGGTCTGGAGGAGAACGACTACTCCGACAAGATCCACAGCGTGAAGAGCGAGCCCGGGTTCTTCCTCGCCCACTGGGGTGCCGACTGGCCCTCCGGCGGTCCCTTCCTCGCCCCGATCTTCGACGGCCGGCAGATCGTCAAGGACGGCGCGAACTTCAACACGGGTCTGCTCGACGACAAGTCGGTCAACGCCGAGATCGACGCGATCAACAAGTTGACCGATCTGGACGCCGCCGCCAAGCGGTGGGGTGCGCTGGACGCGAAGATCGGTGAGCGGGCGCTGACCGTGCCGCTGTTCCACCCCGTCTACAAGCGCCTGGTCGGCGGTGACGTCAAGAACGTCGTGATCAGCGACTGGACCGGCGTTCTGGACATCTCCCAGGTCGCGGTGAAGTAGCGCCGTGAGTGAGGCAGTTCTCGCCGTCGAGGCTCCCGGGGTGTCCGCCCCGGGGGCCTCGGGGGCCCGTCAGTTCTGGCGGCGGCTGCGCACGCAGCGTGCCGCCCTGGTCGCGGCGGTCGTCGTCGCGCTGCTCGTCCTGGTCGCGCTCGCCGCACCCCTGCTCACCGCGATCGAGGGCCAGGATCCGACCACCTATCACCCGTCCCTGGTGGACTCCGCGCGCGGGGGCGTGCCCATCGGCTCCTTCGGAGGCGTGAGCGCCGACCACTGGCTGGGCGTCGAACCGCAGACCGGGCGGGACCTGTTCGCCCGGCTCGTGTACGGCGCCCGGGTCTCCCTCGGCGTCGCGCTGGCCGCGACCGTCGTCCAGGTCGCCATCGGCGTCGTGGTGGGCGTCGCGGCCGCGCTCGGGAGCCGCCTGGTCGATCAGCTGCTCAGCCGGTTCACCGACGTCATCGTCGCCATGCCGCTGATGATCATGGCGCTCGCGCTGCTGGCGATCGTGCCGTCGAGTTTCCCGCGGCCCGTGCTGGTCGCCCTGGTCATCGGGCTGATCGGCTGGGGCAGCATCGCGAAGATCGTGCGTGCCCAGACGCTCACCCTCAAAGGGCTCGACTACGTCGCCGCGGCCCGGCTCAGCGGCTGGGGCACCTGGCGGATCGCCCGCCGCGAGCTGCTGCCGGGCATCGCCGCGCCGGTCATCACCTATGCGGCGCTGCTCGTCCCGGTCGACATCACCGTCGAGGCCGCCCTGTCCTTCCTGGGCGTCGGCGTGAAGCCCCCGACGCCGTCCTGGGGACAGATGCTGACCGCGGCCGACGTCTGGTACCAGGCCGCCCCGCAGTACCTGCTGCTGCCCGCCGGAGCGCTCTTCGTGACCGTCCTCGCCCTGACCGTCCTCGGCGACGGCGTGCGCACGGCGCTCGACCCCCGAGCGGCGTCCAGGCTGCGCGTCGGCACCGGCCGCAAGAGGGAGGCCAAGGCATGACCGGCTTCCTCGCGCGCCGGGTGCTGGGCGCCGTCATCACCCTGCTTGCCATCTCGGTGATCGTCTACGTCGTCTTCTACGTCACCCCCGGCAACGTCGCCCAGATCACCTGCGGCCCCCGCTGCTCACCCGCCCAGGTCCAGCAGGTCGCCGGGCAACTGCACCTGGGCGACCCGCTGTACGCGCGCTACTGGGACTTCCTCCAGGGCCTGGTCGCCGGCCAGGACTACTCCACGGGCACGTCCGTGCAGCACTGCTCGGCGCCCTGCCTCGGCCTTTCGTACCAGAGCGACCAGCAGGTCACCGCGCTGATCCTGGCGAAGCTCCCGGTCAGCCTGTCGCTCGTCTTCGGCGCGATGGTGCTGTGGCTGATCCTCGGCGTCGGCACCGGCGTCCTGTCCGCATGGCGACGCGGCCGTCTCACCGAGCGGCTGCTGACCGGCATCACGCTCGCAGGCGTGGCCACCCCGGTCTTCGTCATCGGCCTGCTCCTGATGATCGTCGTCTGCGGGCAGCTCCAACTGCTGCCGTTCCCGCAATACGTCGCCTTCACCGACGACCCCGAACAGTGGGCGTGGAACCTGCTGCTGCCCTGGCTCTCGCTCGCCCTGATCGAGGCCGCCGCCTTCGCCCGGCTGACCAGGGCGTCGATGCTGGAGACGCTGGCCGAGGACCACATCCGCACCTTCCGGGCCTACGGCGTCGGCGAACGGTCGGTCATCGGGCGGCACGCGCTGCGCGGGGCCCTCGCGCCCGTCATCGCCCTCAACGCCAACAACTTCGGCAGCGCGGTCGGCGGCGCGGTACTCACCGAGACACTCTTCGGCCTGCCCGGCATCGGGCAGGAACTGGTCCACGCCGTCAAGGTGGTCGACCTTCCGGTCGTCGTCGGCATGGTCCTGGTCATCGGATTCTTCGTGGTCGTCGCCAACGCCGTCGCGGACTTGCTGTACGCGGTGGCCGATCGACGGGTGGTGCTGGCATGAGCGATGTGACGACTGTTCCTGGGCGGAGCCTGGTCGAAGTCGGCGACCTGACCGTCGACTTCGGCGACCTGCGCGCCGTCGACGGCCTCACCTTCCGGCTGGAGCGCGGCGCGGCCCTCGCCCTGGTCGGCGAGTCCGGCTCCGGCAAGTCCACGGTCGCCTCGGCCCTGCTCGGGCTGCACCGGGGCACGGGCACGCGCGTCGGCGGCTCGATCGACGTCGCCGGAACCGACGTACAGGAGGCGTCCGACGAGGAACTGCAGCGGCTGCGCGGCGGCAGGGCCGCGATGGTGTTCCAGGACCCGCTGTCGTCCCTGGACCCGTACTACGCGATCGGCGACCAGATCGCCGAGGTGTACCGCGTGCACGCGCGTGCCTCGCGACGAGCCGCACGCGCGCGTGCCGTCGAGGTGCTGGACCGGGTCGGCATCCCGGACGCGGCCCGGCGCTCCCGGTCGCGCCCGCACGAGTTCAGCGGCGGCATGCGCCAGCGCGCGCTCATCGCCATGGCGCTGGCCTGCGAACCCGATCTGCTGATCGCCGACGAGCCGACGACAGCACTCGACGTGACCGTGCAGGCCCAGATCCTCGACCTCCTGCACACGCTCCGCGAGGAGACCGGCATGGGGCTCCTGCTCGTCACGCACGACGTCGGGGTCGCCGCCGAGAGCGTCGACGAGGTGCTGGTGATGCGGCACGGGCGGGCAGTGGAGCAGGGGCCGGTGGCCGAGGTGCTGGGGGCGCCCGCGCGGACGTATACGCGGGAGCTGCTGGGTGCCGTACCGAGGGTGGATGCGCCGCGCGAGGTCCGTGCGGCGGAGACCGTCGGGGAGGTCGTGCTGGAGGCGACCGGCCTCCGGCGTGAATTCGGGCGCGGGAAGCGGGCGTTCACGGCGGTCGACGACGTCTCGCTGACCATCCACCGCGGCGAGACCCTCGGCATCGTCGGCGAGAGCGGCAGCGGCAAGACGACCCTGGGACGCATGCTGGTCGGGCTTCTGGAGCCGACGGCCGGGGAGGTCCGGTACGACGGGCACGCGCGCGTGGACGTGGATCCGGCCGTGCAGATGGTCTTCCAGGACCCCGTGTCCTCCCTCAACCCCCGCCGCACCGTGGGCGAGTCGATCGCCGACCCGCTCCGCGCGCGAGGCGAGCGCGACGAGGGGCGCATCCGGGGGCGCGTCAGAGAGCTGCTGGAGCGCGTGGGGCTCGAAGCGGCGCACTACGACCGCTATCCGCACGAGTTCAGCGGCGGCCAGCGCCAGCGCGTCGGCATCGCACGGGCGCTCGCGGCCGACCCGCGCATCATCGTCTGCGACGAGCCCGTCTCCGCGCTGGACGTCACCACGCAGGCCCAGGTCGTCGCCCTGCTGGGCGAGTTGCAGCGCGAACTCGGACTCGCTCTCGTCTTCGTCGCCCACGACCTCGCCGTCGTACGTCAGGTCAGCGACCGGGTCGCGGTGATGCGCCGCGGCCGGATCGTCGAGGAGGGCCCCGCCGACGAGGTGTACGACAACCCGCAGGACCCGTACACCAAGCAGCTCCTGGCCGCCGTACCGGTACTCGATCCCCGGATCGCGGCCCAGCGGCGGGCCGCAAGGCGGGAGTTGGCGGCGGTGTGACCCTCCGGTCCGTCAGCGCGGTCCAGGTGTGACGATCCGTGCGTGTTTGATCTCCTAGCGCGACGGAACGCGACCCGCACGGGAAAGTTACGACCGTTCACCCCTTTTGGTGGTGCGATGGACAACCGTCCGTCGCGCCACCGCCTTGTCCGCATACGTTCGTCCCGCTGCGAGCCGCCGGGGGAACGGCGGCTCCCCTTATGGGAGATCGGGGGTGTACTCGTGCGCATCGGACTGATTACGGAGGGCGGCTATCCGTATGTGAGCGGTGACGCCAGACTCTGGTGCGACCGGCTCGTACGCGGGCTGGAACAGCACGAGTTCGACATCTACGCGCTCAGCCGCACCGAGCGCCAGGAGGACGAGGGCTGGGTCCCGCTGCCGGCGCAGGTCAGCCGAGTGCGCACCGCGCCGATGTGGGCCGCCGAGGACGACGGAGCGGGGTACGGGCGTCGCGCGCGCCGACGGTTCGCCGAGCACTACGGCGAGTTGGCGGCCGTGCTCTGTGCGGGGGGCCTCGCAGAAGCCCCGGAGGATGGGTCCGCACTTGAGGCGGACCGTTTCGGCAACGCGCTGTACGGGCTCGCCGAACTCGCCCGCGACGAGGGCGGCCTGGTGGGAGCGCTCCGTTCGGAGGCCGCCGTACGCGCTCTGGAGCGCGCCTGTCGGTCGCGGGGCGCGCTCCGGGCGGCGCGCGAGGCGCGCGTACCCGATCTGCTGACGGTCGCCGCGCAGCTGGAACACGCCCTGCGCCCCCTCTCGCTCGACTGGTACGAGGACGACGGCCTGGGCGCGGCCGACCTGTGCCACGCCACGTCCGGCGGCCCCGCGGCCCTGTCCGGCCTGCTCGCCCACCACTTCTGCGACGTACCGCTGCTGCTGACCGAGTACGGCGTGCGGCTGCGCACGCACTACCTGGCCGCGCCCGACGCCTCACCGGCCGTACGGGCCCTGCTCGCCACCTTCCACGGCCGGCTCACCGCCGAGGCCTACTCCCGGGCCGCCCTCATCACCCCCGGCAACGGCCACGCCCGCCGCTGGCAGGAACGCTGCGGCGCCGACCGTGCGAAGCTGCGCACCGTCTACCCCGGCATGGACGCCTCCCGCTTCGCGGACGTCGGCGAGAGCACGGATTGCGCGGACCCGGACTCGCTGGTCTGGGTCGGCCGCGTCGAACCCACCAAGGACCTGGTGTCGTTGCTGCACGCCTTCGCCGAGGTCCGCAAGGAGGAGACGAAGGCACGCCTGCGGATCGTCGGCACCCCTGCCGGTTCCGAGGGTGCCGCCTATCTCGGCCACTGCAAGGCCCTGGCCGCGCAGCTCTTCCCCGACGAGGCCGAGGGCCCGCACACCGTGGGCGACAACCCGGTGTCCTTCGAGGAGATCGGCGACCCGGAGCTCCTGTCCCTGGCCGACGCGTACGCCTCGGGCGCCGTGACCGTCCTGTCCAGTGTCGTCGAGGGCTTCCCCATCGGCCTCGTCGAGGCCATGCTCTGCGGTCGCGCGACGGTGTCCACCGACGTCGGCGCGGTGGTGGAGGTCATCGGCGGCACCGGTCTCGTCGTACCGCCGCGCAACCCGAGGGCCCTCGCGGAGGCGTGCGTCGCCCTGCTGCGCGACCCGGAGCGCCGCGAGCGCCTGGGCGCGGCGGCACGCGCGCGTGCGCTCGAACTGTTCACCGTCGAGCAGAACGTCGCGGCGTTTCACGGCATTTACCTGGAGATCGTCTCGCGCACCCCGGTCCGCCGAGTCGTCCTCGACGACTCCGGAGACCCCCTGCCCTTCGCCGTCCCCGCCGAGGCCCACGTCCCCGGCCGCTGGACCGAACGGCCCCATGGCCTGGTCGCCCGAGGCGGGCCGGCCCGCCCCCAGGGGGCGCCTGTACGCGCCACCACGATCCCGGCGACGGGGGGTGCCCGATGAACGGCCTGGACGGAGGGCGCCCGATGAACGGTCTGGACGGAGGGCGCCCGATGAACGGCCTGGGAGGACTGGATCGCCCCGGGGCCCCGACGAGTGCCGGGGCGTGGGACGAACGGTCGGGGGAGTGGCTGGACGACCATGACGATGCGGCCGGCGCGCCGGCCGGGCTTGCTGGGGAGCGGGCGTCTGAGGATCGGGTGTCTGCAGATCGGGGGGCCGTGGTTGGAACCTCGGTGGACGGGACCTCGGTGGACCGAGCCTCGGCTGCCCGCCCCGATCGCCCCGCCCGCCGAACCGGCGCCGACCCGGTGAAGGCCCTGATGCATCGCCACCGTGAGCTGTGCGAACGCGCGGTGGACCCTCTGGACATCGCGGCCGGCCTGGAGGCCCACGGCATCACCGACCGCACGGCGGCACGCTTCCTGCACCGGGACGTCTTCTCCCTCGCCGAGGAGATGTACGCCCGAACACCCCGGGACGGTGAGGAACCCCCGGGCACCCAGCCCCTGACCCCTCCCCGCGCCCGCCCCGACTGGATCCTCCTCACCCTCCTCCCCGGGGCACTCTGCGCGGCGACGGTGACCGGCCTGCACCTCACCCACGGCCAGTCCCGACTGATCACGGCCGCCGTGGGAACCCTCGTCGTGACCCTCGCCCTGCGCGCGGCCGTGGCCCGAGGCCCCCTAGCCGGCCGGCACATCACCCGCCCGACCGCCACCCGGATCGGCTGGCTCATCGCCTACGCCCTCCTCGGCGACGGCCTCCTCCGAGCAGCCGCCACCGGCGGCCCCGACGCCCTCCCCACCGGCACCGCCCAGGGCCCATGGCCCCTCACCGTCGCGCCCGTCCTGGCCCTGGCCCTGTCCTGCGCCCCCGCGGCCTGGTGCGCCCACCTCCTCGCCGTACGGGCCCGCCACAGACTCTCGGCCAGCCGAGCCCTGAAGGACTTCGCCACCTCCGCGAAACCCCTGCTCCTGGCCACGCTCGCCCTCTACCTGGGCGCCCTGACGGCCCTGCTCACCCTGACCGGCACCACCCTCCACGAGCCCGCCGCCTACCCGCAGACCCTCACCCTGGGCGCCCTGCTGCTCCTGGCCCGCCTCCTCACCGCCCACGGCTTCACCCAGGCCCCCGCACTCGTCCTCACCGCGGCAGCCTCAGCCGAGGCAACGGCCCTCGCGACCCTCTTCGCCGCCCGCCTCCCCGGCTGCGCGCGACTGGCGACGCCCGTCCAGTCCCTCCTCGACATCTGGGGCCCGGCGGCCATCCCCACGATCGCCTGCGGCACGGGCGCGCTGACGCTCCTGCTGCATGCGATGCGCACGCTGACGAGGGCATCGGCCCACGCACCCCAGGACCACCCGTGTTGAGGGGCAGGCCCCCTCGTCCCTCCTATCCGAAGCCACAGAAGCCACAGAAGTCACGGAAGCTGCAGAAGCCCTCGAAGGAGACCCCCAAATGATCACCTCCCGACCCGATCACCCCTCGGCCCCGGGAGCCGCCCGATGAGAGTCCTACTGATCGGAGCCAACGGCTACCTCGGCCGCTTCGTCGCGGACCGCCTCCTCGCCGACCCCGCGGTCCAACTCACCGCACTGGGCCGAGGTGATGACGCCGACGTCCGCTTCGACCTGGCCTCCGGCAGCCCCGGCGCCCTCACGCGCTTCCTGGACGCGGTCCACCCCGGCGTGGTCGTCAACTGCGCCGGTGCCACCAGGGGCGGTGCCCGCGAACTCACCCGGCACAACACCGTCGCCGTCGCCACCGTCTGCGAGGCCCTGCGCCGCAGCGGCTGCGGCGCCCGCCTCGTCCAGATCGGCTGCGGCGCGGAGTACGGCCCGAGCCAGCCCGGCTCCTCCACGGCCGAGGACTCCGTCCCCCGCCCCGGCGGCCCGTACGGCGTCAGCAAACTCGCCGCCACCGAACTGGTCCTGGGTTCCGGCCTGGACGCCGTCGTGCTGCGCGTCTTCTCACCCGCGGGCCCCGGCACCCCCGCCGGCTCCCCCCTCGGCCGCCTCGCCGAGGCCATGCGCCGCGCCATGCAGTCCGGCGACGGCGAGCTGAAACTCACCGGCCTCGGCGCCCAACGCGACTTCATCGACGTCCGCGACGTCGCCCGCGCCGTCCACGCCGCCTCCCTCTCCGCCGCGCAGGGCGTCATCAACATCGGCTCCGGCCGCGCTGTCCGCCTGCGCGACGCCGCCGCCATCCTGGCCCGCGTGGCCGGTTACGGCGGCGCCCTGCACGAACTCGACGGCCCCCCGGGACCGTTGCGCCCCTCCATCGGCCACCCCCGAGCCGACTCGGACCACGCGATCCACGCGGCCCACCCGGGAGTGCACACGGTCCATTCCGGAGCGCACGCGGCCCACACCGCCCACACGGCCCCCGTCGCCTACCCGGACGGCTGCGGCAGCTGGCAGCAGGCCGATGTGCGCACCGCCCGCGACCGCCTCGGCTGGCGCCCGCGGATCAACCTCGAGGAGTCTCTGGGCGACATCTGGATGGAGGCGGCATGCCGTATCTGACCGGCGCCCGATCGACTTCGCCGAACACGAGCACCGCCCTCCACACCGGCCTCGGCATCCCCGGCTATGCCCACCCCCTCCTCGCCCCCGCCGAGTGGGGCGAACTCACCCGCCCCGGCACCCCCGTGCACTGGGCCGTACTGAACGTCGCCGACGGCCCCGGCGCCCGCCCAGACCCACACTGCCTGGAGACCGCGGGAAGGCTCCACAACGCCGGAGTACGCGTCCTCGGTCACCTCGACGCCGCCGCCCTCGACCGGGCCCACCTCGGCACGGTCCACGGAGCCCGCGCCTTCGGCGAGGTGATCTCCAAGGCACACCGCTACATCGACTGGTACCGCGTGGACGGCTTCCTCCTGGACCGCTGCCCGACCGACGGCACCGCTCTGCCCGAGGTCCTGCGCACCGTCACCACACTCCGTGCGCTGCGTGACAAGGCCCACATCGTCCTGGGCCACGGCACCCACCCGCACCCCGGCTATGCCGACTGCGCCGACCAGCTCGTCACCTTCTCCGGAGCGTGGCGCGACTACCGCTGGTCGCAGGTCGCGGAGTGGACGGCGGACTATCCCCCCGACCGCTTCTGCCACTTCGTCCACGGAGTGCCGCTCGGCCATCTCGACGAGGCCCTGCGCATCGCCCGTTGGCAGGGCGCCGCGACGATCTGGTTCACCGACCACACGGACCGCGGCGGCCGCGCCGACCCCTGGGAGACACTGCCCGGCTACTGGGACGAAATCGTCTCGCGGATCGGAACAGGTGTCTCGGAATGAAAAAGGCCATGGCACTGTTACCAGGAGAACAAATGTAGTGATCGACCGACCAACGGAGTCCCCGTGTCGCTGCCACCCCTGGTCGAGCCGGCCCCCGAGCTCACCGTAGACGAGGTTCGCAGGTACTCCCGCCACCTGATCATCCCGGATGTCGGGATGGACGGGCAGAAGCGGCTGAAGAACGCCAAGGTGCTGGCCGTGGGCGCCGGAGGCCTGGGCTCGCCGGCGCTGATGTACCTGGCCGCCGCCGGTGTCGGGACCCTCGGCATCGTGGAGTTCGACGAGGTGGACGAGTCGAATCTGCAGCGCCAGATCATCCACAGCCAGTCCGACATCGGCCGCTCCAAGGCCGAGTCCGCCCGCGACAGCGTCAAGGGCATCAACCCGTACGTGAACGTGATCCTTCACGAGGAGCGGCTCGAGGCCGACAACGTGATGGACATCTTCAGCCAGTACGACCTGATCGTCGACGGCACGGACAACTTCGCGACCCGCTACCTGGTCAACGACGCCTGCGTGCTGCTGAACAAGCCGTACGTCTGGGGCTCGATCTACCGCTTCGACGGCCAGGCATCGGTCTTCTGGTCCGAGCACGGCCCCTGCTACCGCTGCCTCTACCCGGAGCCCCCGCCCCCCGGCATGGTTCCCTCCTGCGCCGAGGGCGGCGTCCTCGGCGTGCTGTGCGCGTCCATCGGCTCCATCCAGGTCAACGAGGCCATCAAGCTCCTCGCGGGCATCGGTGAGCCGCTGGTCGGCCGCCTGATGATCTACGACGCCCTGGAGATGCAGTACCGCCAGGTCAAGGTCCGCAAGGACCCGAACTGCGCGGTCTGCGGCGAGAACCCGACCGTCACCGAGCTCATCGACTACGAGGCCTTCTGCGGCGTCGTCTCCGAGGAGGCCCAGGAGGCCGCCGCCGGCTCGACGATCACTCCCAAGCAGCTCAAGGAGTGGATCGACGACGGCGAGAACATCGACATCATCGACGTCCGCGAGATCAACGAGTACGAGATCGTCTCGATCCCCGGCGCGCGTCTGATCCCGAAGAACGAGTTCCTCATGGGCACGGCTCTGGAGAGCCTCCCGCAGGACAAGAAGATCGTCTTGCACTGCAAGACGGGTGTCCGCAGTGCGGAAGTCCTCGCGGTCCTGAAGTCCGCGGGCTTCTCCGACGCCGTGCATGTCGGCGGCGGCGTCATCGGCTGGGTCAACCAGATCGAGCCGGACAAGCCGGTCTACTGAGCGCACGCCCTCACCGGTAGGGCGAGTCAGGCTCCAGCGGCGGGGGGG
>NZ_BNBM01000003.1:277430-343668 GCF_014655715.1 Streptomyces lanatus
GCACCACGGGTGCCCGAAGCCCCCGCCGTCGTCATGAGCAGACCTGGCCGTCCTTCGGGACCGTGCCCCGCAGCAGATACGCGTTCACGGCGGAGTCGACGCAGTCGCTCCCGCTCCCGTACGCACCGTGCCCCTCGCCCTTCCAGGTGAGCATCACGCCTACGCCCTTGCCCAGTTCGTCCGCCATCCTCCGGGTGCCCTCGTAGGGCGTCGCCGGGTCGCCGGTGTTGCCGACCAGCAGGATCGGTGCCGCACCCGCCGCACTGACCTCCGGGGAGTCGTACTGCCCAGGCACCGGCCAGTCGTGGCACCAGCCGGCTGTGTCCCAGCCGAGCATCGGACCGAACACGGGTGAGACCTTCTCGAACCTCGGCAGCAGCTTCCTGGTCTCCCCGACCGTCGGGCGCTGCTTGTCGTCCAGGCACGATATGACCCGGTGGGAGTGGGTCCCCGTGCCGTAGCGGCCCGACGCGTCGCGGTCGTTGTAGTCGTCGGCGAGCGCCAGCAGTTCCGAACCGTCGCCCTGCTCGGCCGCCTTCAGGGCGCTGGTCAGCGTCGGCCAGCTCGCCTCGCTGTACAACGGCCTGATGATGCCGGTGAGCGCGAGCGACTCCGTGAGCTCGCGGTCGGACGCTGCGGGCAGCGGCTTCGCGTCGATCCGCCGGAGCAGGTCCACGATCTTCCGCGTGCCCTCTTCGGCGCCCTGGCCGGTCGACTTCAGGTAGTTGTTCAGCGCCCGCTGAAAGCCCCTGGCCTGGTTCTCGGCGTGGCCCACCGCGTCGGCGCCGGGGTCGACGACCGCGTCCAGGATGAGTCGTCCCACGTTCTTCGGGAACAAGTGGGCGTAGACACCGCCGAGTTCGGTGCCGTAGGAGATGCCGAAGTAGTGCATCTTCGGGTCGCCGAGGACCTGGCGCATCAGGTCCATGTCGCGGGCGGTGTCGGTCGTCGACACATGCGCCATCAGTGTGCCCTCGGACTTCTCGCAGCCCTTGCCGAAGTCGGCGGCATCCCGGAAGTACGCCGTTTCCTCGGCCGGGGTGTCCGGTGTGATGTCCACGGACTCGGCGGCCTGGATCTCCTCGTCGCCGCGGCAGCGCACACCCTCACTGGCGCCCACGCCGCGCGGGTCCCAGCTCACCAGGTCGTACCGCTCGCCCAGTTCGGAGGCGTTGGTGGCGTACCACGGCATCGTGGACAGCCCCGAGCCGCCGGGCCCGCCGAAGTTGAAGAAGAGCGAACCGATGCGGTCGTCGCCCTTGGCCTTGGCGCGGATCAGCGCGAGGTCGATCGTCCTGCCGTCGGGTTCCGCCCAGTCCAGCGGTGCCTTGAGTGTCGCGCACTGCCACTCGTCGCCGGGCGCGGGGGAGTCGGCGGTGGCCTTGCAGCCGCCCCAGTCGAGCTTCTGCGAGGTCAGCGAGGACGGCAGCGGGGCCGCCGGACCATCGGAGCCCGCCGTGGAACTCGGCCCGCTCGTCCTGTCACCTGTCTCCGCCTCGTCGGACGAGCCTCCGCTGCACCCCGTCGCCAACAGCGCGGCGGCGGCCGCCACGGCCGTCCACCGTACGAAACGCGTCATGTCGCTTCCCCCCTCGCAAGCCGTCCGCGCTGTGCCGCGGATGGCAGTCAGGCCATAGTAGGCGGATCACGATCCGCCCGTCGGAGCCTGTGGATAACTCTCTGACCTGCGGTTTTCTGCGCGTGGACCCGGTATCGGGCCCGGCATTCCCTCAGCCGCACACGGTGCCTGCCGCCGGCACCTTCCCGTCCAGCAGATATCCGTTCACCGCGTCCTGCACGCACTTGTTCTGGCTGGTGTACGCGCCGTGCCCCTGACCCTTGTACGTCAGCTCGACACCCACCCCGTCGCCCAGCGCCTGCACCATCCTCCGCGCGCCCTCGTACGGCGTGGCCGGGTCGCCCGTGTTGCCCACGACGAGGATCGGCGCCGAGCCGGGTGCGCTGACGTCGGGATGCTCGGCGGCGCCCGCCACCGGCCAGTCGGTGCAGCTGAGCAGGGACCAGGCGAAGGCATCGCCGAACAGGGGCGAGGCGGCCCGGAATTCCGGCACCTTCCGCTCCACGTACCCGGGCGTGTACCGCGGCTTGTCGTCGGCGCAATTGATCGAGATGTTGGCGGCGGCGATGTTGCTGTACTCGCCGTTCTCACTGCGCCCGTTCAGCGAGTCCGACAACAGCATCAGGACCCTGCCGTTGCCGTCGTACGCCTGCTCCAGCCCCTGGGTGAGTGCCTGCCACAACTCCTGCGAGTACATCGCCTGCGCGATGCCGTTGGTCGCGGCGCTCTGCGTCAGTTCACGCGGGAAGATGCCCTCGATCGGCTTGCTGTCGAGGTCCTTCAGCAGCTTCGCCATACGGTCCTTGACGTCCTGCGCGGTGTCGCCGATCGGGCAGTCCCCGGTCCTGGAGACACAGTCCTCGGCGAAGTTGTCGAGTGCCAGCTGAAAGCCCTTGACCTGGGCGAGCGAGCTCTGCTCGGAGTCCAGTGTCGGATCGACCACGGCGTCGAAGACCGCGCGGCCCACGTTCTTCGGGAACAAGTGGGCGTAGACACCGCCGAGTTCGGTGCCGTAGGAGATGCCGAAGTAGTGCAGCTTGTCGTCGCCGAGGACCTGCCGCATCAGGTCCATGTCGCGTGCCGCGTCGGTGGTGCGCACATGCGGCAGCATCCCGTCGGAGTTCTCCTCGCACGCGTCGTTGAAGTCCTTGGTGCTGTCCAGCAGTTCCGTTCGTTCGGCGGCGTCGTCGGGCGTCGTGTCCTGCTGGAAGTAGGCGTCGAGCTGCTGGTCGTCCTCGC
Organism: Streptomyces lanatus; assembly: GCF_014655715.1. Classification (GTDB taxonomy): domain Bacteria; phylum Actinomycetota; class Actinomycetes; order Streptomycetales; family Streptomycetaceae; genus Streptomyces; species Streptomyces lanatus. Next base: position 280,249 of record NZ_BNBM01000003.1, read on the forward strand.
ACAGCACAGGCCGGCTGCGACCCACCCCGCGCGGGTCGAAGCTCACCAGGTCGTAGCGGGTGCGCAGCTTCTCGTAGCGGTCGCCGAAGGAGGGCAGCGTGGTGACGCCCGAGGCGCCGGGGCCGCCGAAGTTGAAGATCAGCGAGCCGATGCGCCGGTCCTCGTCGCCGGTGCTCCTCACCCGGATCAGGTCGATGCCGATCGTGTCGCCCTCGGGCTCGTCCCAGTCCCGGGGCGCCTTCATGGTGGCGCAACTCCAGGTGCCGTCGTCCGGGAGCGGCGAAGGGCTGCCCCCGCCGCCCTGCGCCTGGGAAGGCGCCGGGCAGTCCTTCCAGTTCAGCTCCTGGGCCGTCAGGTCCTCGTCGCCGGAGTCGTCGTCGCTGCAACCCGCCAGCAGACAGGACAGCAGCACGGCGGTGGCGGTCAGGGCAGCGGCGCGCATCCGGGCAGGCTTCGGCATGCTCCCATCCTGCGGTCGTACGGGGTGGGGCGCTCGGGGCACGGTCCGTACGAGCGACGACGCCGCACCTTCCGTGTCCCCTGCAAACGTACGGCGCCTCGCGCTACAGCGAGCCCTTGCGGGTCAGGTGGTTGAAGGCCAGCCAGCCCGGCAGCACCGGCAGCCACAGCGTGAGCAGACGGAACAGGAGCACCGCGGGCGCGGCGACCTCGCTCTGCAGGCCCACCGCGATCAGACCGACGGTCAGGGTCGCCTCCACGGCGCCCACACCGCCCGGGGTCGGGGCGGCGGAGCCGAGCGCGTTGCCCGCGAGGAAGACGACGGCCACACTGGCGATGCTGAGCGAGGTGCCCTCGCTGCCGAACGCCCTGATGGACGCGTCCAGGCACATCACGAAGCAGGCGGTCAGCAGCAGCATGCCGCCGATGCCGGTGATCAGCTTCTGCGGCCGCTGGAGCACGTCGAGCATGCGCGGCACGACACCCGCGAACAGCGACCTCACGCGCGTGACGACGAATTTCCGCAGGAACGGCACCGACGTCACCACCAGCACCAGCACCGCCACCGTCAGCAGACCCGCGATCACGGTCCGGGACGGCGACAGCGACGGTGTCTTCTCGGTGCCCGTCAGATAGCCGAAGGACAGCAGCATCAGGATGTGGCAGCCGAGCCCGAACAGCTGCGACGCGCCGACGCTCGCCACCGCGAGCCCCGGGCGCACTCCCGCGCGCTGCAGGAAGCGCGTGTTCAGGGCGACACCGCCGACCGCGGCCGGCGCGACGATCTTCACGAACGACCCGGCGACCTGCGCGGCCACGGTCCGCCGGAACGGCACCCGCTCGGGCACGAACCCCAGCAGCGCCATCGCCGCCGCGAAGTAGCTGCACGCCGAGAACAGCACGGCCGCGGCCACCCAGCCCCACTGGGCGTTCGCCACGAGTGGGCCGAACTCGATGTGCGTGAGCTGCGTCAGCAGGAAGTACGCGCCGATGGCACCGGCGATGAAACTGATCAGCGTGCGCGGCCGCACCCGCTCCAGACGGGCCGGCTCGACCGGGGCCTGCGGCCTGATCCGCAGCACCTCGTGGCGGATCTGGGTGAGCAGATCCTCCTCGCGTGCCTCGTCAAGGGCCTCGTCGATGGCCCGCTTCTCGGCCCGCGCCTGCGCCCGTACGGTCTTCTTGTCCGGCTTGTCGAGCGCCGGGGCGGTCTCGCTGGGGGCTTCCTCGCTGCGGGCGTGCTTCGCGTGCTTGGACGCCTCCAGCACCGCGTCCCGCTCGCGCTGGGCCCGCTCTCGGGCCAGTCTGCGCAGCGTCGCGCGCGTGGAGCGGCTCAGCGCGATGGGCTGGAGCATCGGCAGACAGTCGGCCACGGCGTCGGGGCCGAGCACGCTCACCGCGGTGGCCACCGCGCGCTCGGCGCCGACGCGCAGGCCGAGCGTCACCAGCAACTGGGAGATGTCCATTCGCAGCAGCAGCGTGTTGGCGGCGATCTCACCGATCCGCAGATCTGTGATGATCACCTTGCCGGAACGATCCACCAGAATCGCGTCACCCACGAGCCTGCGATGCGCGATGCGCCGCGACTGCAACGCCTTGACCTGGCGCCAGGTGCCGCGCAGCAGGTCGTCGGTGATCTCCTCGTCCGACAGCGAGTCCAGGGTGTGCCCGCCGGTGTGCTCGTAGACCAGCATCACGGCGTCCGGGCCGAGCTCGGAGGTGGCGATCAGCTTGGGCGCGTTGGCACCGGCCGCGATGGCCGCGTACGCGAGCAGCGCCTCCTGCTCCAGGGCCTGGCGCAGCGACTGCAGGCTGCTGCGGGTGGCGAAGCCGCGCAGGGTGAGATTGCGCCACGCGCGATAGAAGAACCCCTGTGCCTGCTGCTCACGGTCGACCACGGTCACGTCGAGCGGTGGGCCGTCCTCCAGGGTGACGAAATAGCGCCGGCCGCGGTCGGTGGTCTCCTGGGTCTCGGAGAGCTCCTCGCGGGCCGCGCTCACCGGGCGGAAGCCGACGTGCCTGAGGCCCGCCATCAGCGTCCGGCCGGTGGGACGGACGTTGGGCGAGCCGACCGCGTACAGCGTGCCGTAGGCGACGGTCCAGCCGATCAGCAGCGTCAGGATGATCGAGAACGGCGTGGTGTAGCCGGTGACCAGCATGGAGAAGGCGTACAGGACCAGGACCGCCCACAGGACCGCACGCCAGCGGGGTCTGCGGGACATGCCGACGGCCGTCATGTAGGCGATGACCGGCGCGAGATAGCCGTGCACCGGGTCGGTGAGGGAGCCGACGTCTCCGGGGGAGGGCTGGGTGAGCGCGTCCCGGATGGACTCCGGTGCGGCCCGCGCGACCCACAGGTCGGTGGCGAGTGTCACACCGTGCGCGAGGACCGCCGCGAGTACGCCGTCGGCGATGCGCAGCCCGTCCCGCTTGATCAGCCGTTCGATCGCGAAGGCGACCGGCACCAGCAGGATCGCGATGCTGGACACCAGCCCGGCCATCTTGCTGAACACGTCGGGCGCCTGTCCGGTGCCCTTGTTGATGTCCTGTTCCAGGCCCGAGGTGGTGCCGTGCGCGAACGCGGCGATCGCGAGCAGCAGCGCGATGCCGAGCACGCCCACCAGGAGCCGCATCAGGTCGGAGGGACGGTGCACGCGCGCGGGGAGCAGTGGTTCGTCGCCCTCGACCTCGTCGACGTGCGCGTCCTCGAGCTCCAGGTCGTACGCGGCCTTCCCCTCGACGGCCTTGCGGCCCGTGTCGTTGGGGTCGGCGGCCTTCCTGGCCTCGTCCTTCCTGGGCTCGTCCTTCCCGCCTTCGTCGCTCTCGCGGGTGTCCTTCTCGCCGGTGTCCTTCTTGTCGGCGTTCACGGTGCCGGGGCGCGACGAAGCGTCAGAGGTGCTCTCCGTGTCATCCGGGTGCGCACCCTGCTGCTTCATCGTCTCTTCTTGATCTCGTATCACCAGTCACCGCCCGCACGATGGTGGCATGCCCCACCGACACACGGGGGCATCAGGGTGCAAATGCGGGGGCGCACAGTCTGCCCGAAGCGCCGCCTCAGGGCGAGGGATACGCACAGTGGCGGGCACGTCACATTGTCGGTGGGGTGGGGCAGGATGGGGCGGATGAGTGAGGAGAGCCTTCCGTACGGCGCCCGTCAGGCCCACGACGACACCCGTGCGGAGTATGCGCAGGCGCTGCCGGAGTACGCCGAGAGGGTCCTCGAGGTCGCCGAGCTGATCCCGCCGGGGCGCGTCATGACGTACGGGGACGTCGCCGAGTGGCTGGAGGAGGGCGGCCCGCGGCAGGTGGGCCGTGTGATGGCCCTCTACGGGGGAGCGGTTCCCTGGTGGCGGGTGGTCCGCGCGGACGGGGCCCTGCTGCCCGGCCACGAGCTGAGAGCACTGGATCACTACCGCGCGGAGGGCACGCCCCTGAAGGAGGCGAGCAGAGCCGCCGAGGGCCACCTCCCGCGGCTCGACATGAAGCGCGCGAGGTGGGACGGCGGCGAACGCGCACAGGGTCACACCTGACAGCTTCCGCCATCGGACGGCCCGCCGTGTGACCTGTGATCCGTACGGGGGAAACAGGGCACGTCCGTGGCATGACGTACGTTCGTGAGTCGAGGGACGCACGAGCCACGAGTGCCCCGAGGGATGAATCGGAAGCCCTGCTTCCGCACCGTGCCTCGGCGTAGCGTCGGCTGCACGTGCCCCCCTCACCCCGCGGCCACCGCCCACCACACGCGAGGGGCGGCCCACCCGTCACCCGACCACCACTCCTCGACGACGGCGCTCCGCGCCGGCCATGACACTTCGCACACCCACCAGGACCGGCGAACCACGTGAGCTCCTCTTCCTCCACCAGGCGCCTGTCGCACCCTCAGGGTCGACAGGGGACCCGTGGCGCTTACCGGCTGGTGCGTACCCCTGCGGTGCGAGTGGCTCCCCCTCGTCTGGACGCCGCACAACGCGCTGTGGTTGACCACGGCGCCGGTCCGATGCTCGTCCTCGCAGGTCCGGGCACCGGCAAGACGACCACGCTGGTCGAGTCGGTGGCGGCGCGCATCGACCGCGGCGGGGACCCCGAGCGCATCCTGGTGCTGACGTTCAGCCGCAAGGCCGCGGTGGAGCTGCGCGACCGCATGGCCCTGCGCATAGGGGCGGCACGCGCGCCCCAGGCGACCACATTCCACTCGTTCTGCTACGCCCTGGTCCGCGCCCACCAGGACAGCGACCTGTTCGTGGAGCCGCTACGGCTGCTGTCCGGCCCCGAGCAGGACGTGACCGTCCGGGAGTTGCTCGCGGGCCAGCCGGACCTGGAGCGGCTCGGCCTCGCCCATGTGCGCTGGCCGGACGAACTGCGCGCCTGCCTCACCACCCGGGGCTTCGCCGACGAGGTCCGCGCGGTCCTCGCCCGCAGCCGCGAGCTGGGCCTCGGCCCCGACGCCCTGGACGCCTTCGCCCGCCGCATCGGCCGCCCCGACTGGCGTGCGGCGGCCTCCTTCCTCGCCGAGTACCTCGACGTGCTCGACCTGCAAGGAGTGCTCGACTACGCCGAACTGGTCCACCGCGCGGTCCTCCTCGCCCGCCGCCCCGAGGCCGCCGAACGGCTCGCCGCGCGGTACGACGCCGTCTACGTCGACGAGTACCAGGACACCGACCCGGCGCAGGTACGCCTCCTGCACGCCCTCGCCGGCGGCCGCACCCTGGTCGCGTTCGGCGACCCCGACCAGTCGATCTACACGTTCCGCGGCGCCGACGTGAACGGCATCCTGGAGTTCCCGCACGCCTTCCCGCGCGTGGACGGCCGGCCCGCGCCCGTCGAGGTCCTGCGCACCTCCCGACGCTCCGGCGCCGGCCTGCTGGCCGCGACCCGGCTGCTGACCCAGCGCATGCCCCTCACCCGGCTCCCCGCGGAAAAGGTCCGCGCCCACCGCGACCTCGCCCCGGCCCGCGAGGGCGGGCACGTCGAGGTCTTCACCTACCCGACACCCGGCACCGAACTGGACAACATCGCCGACATCCTCCGCCGCGCCCACCTGGAGGACGGCGTCGCCTGGAGCGACATGGCCGTCCTGGTGCGCGCGGGGTCACGCACGATCCCGACGGTACGGCGGGCTCTGACGGCCGCCGGGGTGCCACTGGACATCGACGGCGACGACCTGCCCTTGCGACACGAGCCGGCGGTGGCGCCATTGCTGACGGCGCTGCGGGCGGTGGCCATGGCCGAGGCGCAGTCTGCGCGGGGTGGGAGCGAGGTGGGTACCGGGGGAGTGGCGGACGTCGAGGGCGACGCTTTGGACGACGGGGCGGGAGCTGGGGGCGGGGTCCCGGCCGGCTCCGCGGGTGTCGCGAGCGGAGTCCTGGCCGACTCAACAAATGCCGAGAGCAGGGCCTTGGCGGACCCGTCGGATGGCGGGAGGGGCGCGCGAGCCGACTCTCCGGATGCCGAGAGCGGAGCACCGGCCGTATCCCCGGAAGTCGGGGACAACGGCTCTGCGGACCAGCCGGAAGCCGGGGACGACGGCTCTGAGGACCGGCCGGAACCTGACGGTGACGCCTCGTCCGACCGGCCGGACCAAAAGGGCGACGCCTCCGCCCACCGACCCGAACCGGACGACCGTGGCCCCGAGGAGCGGCCCCAGCCAGAAGACGACGCCCCGGTCGACCGGCCCGACCCCGGTGCCTCCTGGCTCGACACCGAGACCGCCCTCACCCTGCTCGCCTCCCCCCTCGCCGGCATGGACGCCGCCGATCTGCGCCGCCTGGGACGAGCCCTGCGTGAGGAGGAGCGGGCCGCGGGCAACGCGCTGCCGCCGCCCTCGGACGAGCTGCTCGCGCGGGCGCTGGCCGAGCCTGAGCGGCTGGCGGTGCACGACCCCACGTACGCGCGTGGCGCCCAGCGGCTCGGCGCACTGCTGCGCAAGGCCCGTGAGCGCCTGGCGGGCGGCGGTACGGCCGAGGAGGCGCTGTGGGACCTGTGGGACGGCACTCCCTGGCCGACGCGTCTGGAGCGCACCGCCCGCCGCGGCGGCGCGGCCGGGCGCAACGCCGACCGGGACCTGGACGCCGTATGCGCGCTGTTCGCGACGGCCGCCCGCGCGGAGGAGCGCACCGGCGGCCGGGGCACCCTGAACTTCCTGGAGGAGATCGACGCCGAGGACATCGCCGCCGACACCCTCACGCGGCGTGCCGTACGCCCCGACGCCGTACGCCTGATGACCGCGCACCGCTCCAAGGGCCTCGAATGGCGCCTGGTCGTCGTCGCGGGCGTCCAGGAGGGACTGTGGCCGGACCTGCGCCGCCGCGGCTCCCTCCTGGAGGCCGACCGCATCGGCCGCGACGGGCTCGCCGAACCGCTCACCCCGGGGGCGCTCCTGGCGGAGGAGCGCCGCCTGTTCTACGTCGCCGCCACGCGCGCGCGTGACCGTCTCGTCGTCACGGCGGTGAAGGCCCCGGCCGACGACGGAGACCAGCCTTCCCGCTTCCTGACGGAACTCGGTGTGGAACCGAGGGATGTGACGGGCCGCCCGCGCCGCCCGCTGTCCGTCGCCGCGCTCGTCGCCGAACTGAGGGCGACCACGGTCGACCCGCGCGTGTCGGACACTCTCCGGGAGGCCGCCGCCCGCCGACTGGCCCGGCTCGCCGCACTCGCCGACGAGGACGGCCGTCCGCTGGTCCCCGCCGCGCATCCCTACCGCTGGTGGGGCATGTTCGAGCCGACCGAGTCGAAGGTACCGCTGCGCAGCCGCGACCAGCCCGTCGTGCTCTCCGGAAGCGCCCTGGACCAGCTCGCCAACACCTGCGCCCTGCAGTGGTTCCTGGGCCGCGAGGTGAAGGCCGACGCGCCCGCCACCGCCGCACAGGGCTTCGGCAACGTGGTGCACGTCCTCGCAGACGAGGTCGCTTCCGGGCACACCCCGGCCGATCTCGCGGTCCTCATGGAACGCCTCGACTCCGTGTGGAACGCGCTCGCCTTCGACGCGCCCTGGAAGTCGGCGCAGGAGAAGGACAACGCGCGCGTGGCGCTCGAACGCTTCCTGAAGTGGCACGTCATGGACCGCGCGGGACGCACCCCGGTGGCCAGCGAGCACGACTTCGACGTGACTCTGGGGGCCGGCGACTTCGAGGTGCGCATCCGCGGCCAGATGGACCGCGTCGAGACCGACGGCGAAGGACGCGCCTACGTCGTCGACTTCAAGACGGGCAAGCAGACACCCAGCGCGGCCGAGGTGGCCCGCCACCCGCAGCTCGCCGTCTACCAGCTCGCCGTCCGCGAGGGCGCCGTCGACGACGCCTTCGACGGCGTGCCCCCCGAGCCCGGCGGTGCCGAACTAGTTCAACTGCGCCAGGGCGCCGCCAAGCGGGACGGCGGCGAGACGCTGCCCAAGGTGCAGGGGCAGGAGCCCCTGGAGGGGCCGGAGGGGGAGTGGGTCGGCGAGCTGCTGGCCACGGCGGCAGGCAAGGTCCTCGACGAACGGTTCGCACCCAGCACCGGACAACACTGCACACACTGCGCGTTCCGGGCGTCGTGCAGCGCACGGCCCGAAGGGCGGCATGTGGTCGAGTAAGTCCTTGGCGGGACCGGCGTGATGGATCGCACCACATGTGTTGACCTGCGCTTATCCCGGCCCGAGGGGCTGCCCGGCATCGAGTGTCAGTGCCCGCCGCTAGCCTCTCCGATGTGTCCACCCCTATCACCGATCCCGAGCAGCTCAAGGAGCTCCTCGGCATCCCGTTCACCCCGGAGCAGACGGCCTGCATCACCGCGCCGCCCGCCCCGCAGGTGATCGTGGCCGGAGCCGGGTCGGGCAAGACGACGGTGATGGCGGCCCGCGTGGTGTGGCTGGTCGGCACCGGCCAGGTCGCCCCGGAACAGGTCCTCGGCCTGACCTTCACCAACAAGGCCGCCGGTGAACTCGCCGAACGCGTCCGCAAGGCACTCGTCAAGGCCGGCGTCACCGATCCCGACGTCATCGACCCGGACAATCCGCCCGGCGAACCGGTGATCTCCACTTACCACGCCTTCGCGGGCCGGCTGCTGACCGACCACGGCCTGCGCATCGGCCTCGAACCGACCTCCCGCCTCCTCGCCGACGCCACCCGCTACCAACTCGCCGCGCGCGTACTGCGCGAAGCCCCCGGCCCCTACCCGGCCCTCACCCGCTCCTTCGCCGACCTCGTCAGCGACCTCCTCAACCTCGACGCCGAACTCGCCGAACACCTCGTGAGGCCCGAGTCCCTGCGCGCGCACGACGCCGAACTGCTGCTCACCCTTCAGAGCGCCAAGCTCACCAACGCCGATCTGCGCAAGGTCCCCGAGGCGGCGGCGGCCCGCCGTGAACTCGCCGAACTCGTGATCCGCTACCGCGCCGCCAAACGCGAACGGGACCTGCTCGACTTCGGCGACCAGATCGCCCTGTCGGCACAGCTCGCGGGGATCCCCGAAGTCGGCCGCATCCTGCGCGACGAATTCCGCGTGGTCCTCCTGGACGAGTACCAGGACACCTCCGTCGCCCAACGTGTCCTGCTGGCAGGCCTGTTCGGCGACGGCACCGGCCACCCCGTGACGGCCGTCGGCGACCCCTGCCAGGCCATCTACGGCTGGCGCGGCGCCTCCGTCGCCAACCTCGACGACTTCCCCGAGCACTTCGCCCACACCGACGGCCGCCCCGCCACCCGCCAGGCCCTCAGCGAGAACCGCCGCAGCGGCGGCCGCCTCCTCGACCTCGCCAACGGCCTCGCGGAGCCCCTGCGCGCCATGCACGCGGGCGTGGAGGCCCTGCGCCCGGCCCCCGGAGCCGAACGCGACGGCACCGTCCGCTGCGCCCTCCTGCCCACCCACGCCGACGAGATCGACTGGCTCGCCGACTCCGTCGCCCACCTCGTGAACACCGGCAAGGCACCCGGCGAGATCGCCGTCCTGTGCCGCACCGCGACCGACTTCGCCGAGATCCAGGGCGCGCTCGTCGCCCGCGACGTCCCCGTCGAGGTGGTCGGCCTGTCCGGGCTGCTGCACCTGCCCGAGATCGCCGACCTGGTCGCCGTCTGCGAGGTCCTCCAGGACCCCGGCGCCAACGCCTCCCTGGTCCGCCTCCTCACCGGCCCGCGCTGGCGCATCGGCCCCCGCGACCTCGCCCTCCTGGGACGCCGCGCCCGCCTGCTGGTGTCCCACGCGCGCGTGGACGGCGACGACGACCCCGACCGCCGCCTCGCCGAGGCCGTCGAGGGGGTCGACCCCGCCGAGGTCATCTCACTGGCGGACGCCCTCGACACGTTCCTGGAGACGCCGCTGGACGGCGAAGGGGATGACGACGGTCTGCCCTTCTCGCCGGACGCGCGCGTGCGCTTCGCCCGCCTCGCCACCGAACTGCGCGACCTGCGCCGCTCCCTGTCCGACCCGCTGATGGACGTACTGCACCGCGTCCTCGCCGTCACCGGCCTGGAAGTCGAACTGTCGGCCTCCCCGCACGCCCTGGCCGCCCGCCGCCGCGAGACCCTGTCCAACTTCCTCGACGTCGCCGCCTCCTTCGCCGCCGGGGACAACGAGGCGACCCTCCTGGCCTTCCTCGCCTTCCTGCGCACCGCCGCCCAGTACGAGAAGGGCCTCGACAACGCCCTCCCCGGCGGCGAGAACACCGTCAAGGTGCTCACCGCGCACAAGTCCAAAGGCCTGGAGTGGGACGTCGTCGCCGTCCCCGGCCTGGTCACCGGCACCTTCCCCAGCACCCAGGGCCGCGAGAAGTGGACCGCCCAGGCCAAGGTGCTCCCGCACGAGCTGCGCGGCGACGCCGACACCCTCCCCGACGTCGCCTCCTGGGACTCCCGCGGCCTGAAGGCCTTCCAGGAGGACATGAAGGACCACCAGCACACCGAGGAACTCCGCCTCGGCTACGTCACCTTCACCCGCCCCCGCTCCCTGCTCCTCGGCTCAGGCCACTGGTGGGGCCCCACCCAGAAGAAGCGCCGGGGCCCCTCCGACTTCCTCAAGGACCTCTACGAGCACTGCGCGGCCGGGTACGGCGAGATCGAGGCATGGGCGGACGAACCGGCCGAGGACGCGGAGAACCCCGCCCTGCACCGCGAGACCGCCGACCAGGTGTGGCCCCTGCCCCTGGACGCGGCCGCGCTGGCCCGCCGCCGCGCGGCCGCCGAGACCGTCCTGGCCCACCTGGACAACCTCGACTCCCACGACGACGGCCGGCCCACCGCGACACACGACCCGGACACGTACGACGACCCGGAATGGCCCCCGCCACCGGACGACGACGAGGCGTTCACGCAGGATCCGTACGACCAAGACGCCCCCTTCGCCGACGAGCAGGACGGCCCCCACACGAGCGCGCCCTCCGACGAGGACACCGACGACTGGGACTCCTGGACCACCGACCGCCCAGGACCGACACCGGCCATCCCGCACCAGACCGCACCCCACACGCGTCCCCACCCCACGGACCCGGCCCCCCTCACCCCGGAGGAGGCCCGCACCATCGACTCCTGGGACCGCGACCTCGACGCCCTCACCGGAGAACTCCTGCGGGCCCGCGCGAGCGTCACCGACGTCCCCCTGCCCGCGTCACTGACCGCCTCCCAGCTGCTGCGCCTGGCCGCCGACCCGGACCGATTCGCGCAGGAACTCGCGCGCCCCATGCCACGCCCCCCACAACCCGCCGCACGTCGAGGCACCCGATTCCACGCCTGGGTGGAGGCCCGCTTCGAAGAGCTGACGCTGCCCATGCTGGAACCCGACGACCTCCCCGGCAGCGAGACCGAGATCGCCGACGAACGCGACCTCCAGGCCCTCAAGGACGCCTTCGAACGCAGCGACTACGCCCACCGCACGCCGTACCGGGTCGAGGCCCCGTTCCAGCTGGCGATCGCCGGCCGCGTCGTCAGGGGCCGTATCGACGCCGTCTACAAGGAAGGCGACGGCGCGGAAGTCACGTACGAGATCGTCGACTGGAAGACCAACCGCACCCGCACCGCCGACCCGCTCCAGCTCGCCCTGTACCGGCTCGCCTGGGCCGAGCAACAGGGCGTACCCCTGGAATCCGTCGACGCCGCGTTCCTGTACGTCCGCAGCGGCGAGGTCGTGCGCCCGGACCGCCTTCCGGGCCGGGCGGCACTGGAACGGCTGCTGACCGAGGGGTCGTATTCCGAGGCGGACTGTGAGGAACCGCCCACCGAGGATGTCGGTGCGGGCCGATAGGCTCGTGACCATGAGCCAGACCCCGGACAGCGCCGTCCGTACGTACATCGAGCAGCACCGCGCCACCTTCCTCGACGACCTCGCAGAATGGCTGCGCATCCCCTCCGTGTCGGCCCAGCCCGACCACGCGCCCGACGTACGCCGCAGCGCCGACTGGCTCGCCGCCAAACTCAAGGAGACCGGCTTCCCGACCGCCGAGGTCTGGCCCACGCCGGGCGCCCCCGCCGTCTTCGCCGAGTGGCCCTCCGACGACCCCGAGGCACCCACCGTCCTCGTCTACGGCCACCACGACGTGCAGCCCGCCGCCCGCGAGGACGGCTGGGACAGCGACCCATTCGAGCCCGTCGTCCACGACGGCCGCCTCTACGCGCGCGGGGCAGCCGACGACAAGGGCCAAGTGTTCTTCCACACACTCGGCGTCCGCACCCACCTCGCCACCACCGGCCGCACCACCCCGGCCGTCAACCTCAAGCTGCTGATCGAGGGCGAGGAGGAATCCAGCTCCCCGCACTTCCGCGCCCTCGTCGAGGAGCAAGCCGAGCGGCTCGCGGCCGACGCCGTGATCGTGTCCGACACCGGCATGTGGTCCGAGGACACCCCCACCGTGTGCACCGGCATGCGCGGCCTCGCCGAATGCGAGATCCAGCTCTACGGCCCCGACCAGGACATCCACTCCGGATCCTTCGGCGGCGCCGTCCCCAACCCGGCGACCGCCGCCGCCCGCCTCGTCGCCGCCCTGCACGACGAACACGCACGCGTGGCGATCCCCGGCTTCTACGACGGCATCGTCGAACTGACCGACCGTGAGCGGGAACTCTTCGCCGAGCTGCCCTTCGACGAAGCGCAATGGCTGCGCACCGCCAAGTCCCACGCCACCCACGGTGAGGCCGGCCACACCACCCTGGAGCGCATCTGGGCCCGCCCCACCGCCGAGGTCAACGGCATCGGAGGCGGCTACCAAGGCCCCGGCAGCAAGACGATCATCCCGTCCTCCGCCATGGTGAAGATCTCCTTCCGGCTCGTCGCCGGACAGGACCCCGAGCACATCGAGAAGGCCGTCCGCGCCTGGGCCGCCGACCGGATACCCGCCGGGATCCGCAGCGAGATGACGTTCAGCGGGGCCACACGCCCCTGTCTGACCCCACTGGACCACCCGGCCCTGAAGTCCGTCGCACACGCCATGAGCCGCGCCTTCGAAAAGCCCGTCCGCTTCACCCGCGAGGGCGGCTCCGGACCCGCCACCGACCTCCAGGACGTCCTCGACGCACCCGTGCTCTTCCTCGGCATCTCCGTCCCCTCCGACGGCTGGCACGCACCCAACGAGAAGGTCGAGCTCGACCTTCTCCTCAAAGGCGTCGAAACCGCCGCCTACCTGTGGAGCGACCTGGCCGCGAACTGGCGCCATGCACCCTGAGCCACCCCGGCCGCCCGGAGGGGCATCGCGCGCGGGGCACACTGAAACCGCCGCCCCCGCGCCGCCGAGCCCAGCCGCCCCCGGTCGCCTCCCGTCCCACGTCCCGCCGATCCGCCCGCCGAAGCACACCGTTCCACTGGGGGAGTTGGAAGCACCCGTGACCACCTGGACCGACCACACCGCCGACCGACCCATCTCGCTCACCGCCCCCAGCGGCATCGACCGCGCCGCCCACCACCGGCTCGACGAAGCCTGGCTCGCAGCGGCATGGAGCCACCCCACGACCCGCTGCTTCGTGGTCTCCGGCGGCCAGGTCCTCATCGACGAGACAGCGGACGGACGCACCGAACTCGTCACGACCCCCTCCTTCGAAGCTCCCCTCACCGAGGCACACCGCTACTTCCTCGGCATCGACGAAGACGGCGTCAGCTACTTCGCCCTCCAGAAGGACGCGCTGCCCGGCCGCATCGACCAGTCCGCGCGTGCCGCCGGCCTGCGCGAAGCGGGCCTGCTGCTGTCACCACGCGACGCGGGCCTCATGGTGCACGCCGTTGGCCTGGAGAACTGGCAGCGCACCCACCGCTTCTGCTCCCGCTGCGGCGAGCGCACCGTCATCGCCGCGGCCGGCCACATCCGCCGCTGCCCCGCCTGCGGCGCCGAGCACTACCCGCGCACCGACCCCGCCGTGATCATGGCCGTCACCGACGAGGACGACCGCATCCTCCTCGGCCGCCAGGTCCACTGGCCCGAAGGCCGCTTCTCCACCCTCGCCGGCTTCGTCGAGCCCGGCGAATCCATCGAGCAGACCGTGCGCCGCGAGGTCTTCGAAGAAGCCGGGATCACCGTCGGCCAGGTCGAGTACGTCGCCAGCCAGCCCTGGCCCTTCCCGTCCAGCCTCATGCTGGGCTTCATGGCCCAGGCCACCTCCACCGAGGTCGAGGTCGACGGCGACGAGATCCACGAAGCCCGCTGGTTCTCCCGCGAGGAACTGGGCGCCGCCTTCGAATCCGGCGAAGTCCTGCCGCCCTACGGCATCTCGATCGCGGCCCGTCTGATCGAACGCTGGTACGGCAAACCACTGCCGACCCGCAGCGTCTGAGCAGCAACGCGAAAGGTGGCCGCCCCCGACCGGGGGCGGCCACCTTTCGCATGCGCGTCGATTCACACGCCGATCTTCTGCTTCACCTGAGCCAGCGACGGGTTCGTCAGCGTCGAACCATCGCCGAAAAGTACGGTCGGGACCGTCTGATTCCCGCCATTCGCCTTCTCGACGAACGCCGCGGACTCGGGGTCCTGCTCGATGTTGATCTCGGTGTACGCGATGCCCTCACGCTCCAGCTGCTTCTTCAGCCGCTGGCAGTAACCGCACCACGTGGTGCTGTACATCGTCACAGTGCCCTGCATGTCTCGCGCGCTCCTTGGATGGCTCGGGGGAACAGGTCGTCCGATCAAAGAACACACACGACCACGGCGCCATTCCCACCCGGGGTATGCCCGCCCACGTGACGCCTGCCGCATTAGTACGACTATCAGTGCCTGCCTGTGGACAACCAGCACAGCCGCCTCCCGCGACCTGGCAGCATGGCCGTGTGACAGCAGCAACGCACTCCACCCTCTTCCCGCAGGTACCGGACTCTGCCGACGCGGTGCTCGAAGGACTCGACCCCGAGCAGCGCGAAGTGGCGACCGCCCTGCACGGGCCGGTGTGCGTACTCGCGGGCGCAGGCACAGGCAAGACCCGAGCCATCACCCACCGCATCGCCTACGGAGTCCGAGCCGGCATCCTCCAGCCCTCCAGCGTGCTCGCCGTCACCTTCACCAACCGCGCCGCCGGAGAGATGCGCGGCCGACTGCGCCAGCTCGGCGCCGCCGGAGTCCAAGCCCGCACCTTCCACTCCGCCGCCCTACGCCAGCTCCAGTACTTCTGGCCGAAAGCAGTCGGCGGCTCCCTGCCCCGCCTCATCGACCGCAAGATCCAACTCGTCGCCGACGCAGCCGCCGCCTGCCACATCCGCCTCGACCGAGGCGAGCTCCGGGACGTCACCGCCGAGATCGAATGGTCCAAGGTCACCCAGACCATCCCCGCCGACTACCCGCTCACCACCACCAAAGCCGGCCGCGAAACCCCCCGCGACCCCGCCGAGATCGCCCAGATCTACAACGTCTACGAAGACCTCAAGCGCGACCGCTCCGTCATCGACTTCGAAGACGTCCTCCTGCTCACCGTCGGCATCCTCCAGGACCGCCACGACATCGCCGACCAGGTCCGCTCCCAGTACCAACACTTCGTCGTCGACGAATACCAGGACGTCAGCCCACTCCAGCAACGCCTGCTGGAACTCTGGCTCGGCAACCGGGACAACCTCTGCGTGGTCGGCGACGCCAGCCAGACGATCTACTCCTTCACAGGAGCAACCCCCGACCACCTGCTCGACTTCCGCACCCGACACCCCGGCGCCACCGTCGTCAAACTCGTCCGCGACTACCGCTCCACCCCCCAGGTCGTCCACCTCGCCAACGGCCTGCTCGCCCAGGCCAGCGGCCGCGCCGCCGACCACCGCCTGGAACTGATCTCCCAACGCGACGCAGGCCCAGAACCCCTCTACACCGAATACACCGACGAACCCGCCGAAGCCGAAGGCGCCGCCCGCCGCATCAGGGAACTCATCGCCTCCGGCATCCCCGCCGGCGAGATCGCCATCCTGTTCCGCACCAACTCCCAGTCCGAGACCTACGAGCAGGCCCTCGCCGACGCGGGCGTCCCCTACCAGCTGCGCGGCGCCGAGCGCTTCTTCGACCGCCCCGAAGTGCGCAAAGCCAGCATCGCCCTGCGCGGCGCCGCCCGCTTCGGCGGCAACGACACCCTCCTCGACGACGCCGTGGACCTGCCCTCACAAGTACGTGCCGTGCTGTCGGGAGAGGGCTGGACAACCCAGCCACCCGCCGGCTCCGGAGCCGTCAGAGAGCGCTGGGAATCCCTGGCGGCCCTGGTCAACCTCGCCCAGGACTTCACCACCGCCAAACCCGGCGCCACCCTCGCCGACCTCGTCGCGGAACTCGACGAACGAGCGAACGCCCAGCACGCCCCGACCGTCCAGGGCGTCACCCTCGCCTCCCTGCACTCGGCCAAGGGCCTCGAATGGGACGTCGTCTTCCTGGTCGGCGTCGCCGAAGGCATGATGCCGATCACCTACGCAAAGACCGACGAACAGATCGAGGAAGAACGCCGCCTCCTCTACGTCGGAGTCACCCGCGCCCGCCGCCACCTCCACGTCTCCTGGTCACTCAGCCGCGCACCCGGCGGCCGCCCCAACCGCCGCCCCAGCCGCTTCCTCGACGGACTGCGCCCCGGCTCGACCGCCACCGTGGGACGCAGCGCGGCAGCAGGCACCGGAAGCGTCGAACGCGGCTTCACCAGCAGACCCGACACCGCCCCCAGACGAACCCAGCGCACCCCGGCCCGCTGCCGCGTCTGCGGGCGCACCCTCACCGACGCCGGTGAGATGAAGCTGATGCGCTGCGAGGACTGCCCCTCCGACATGGACGAGGGCCTCTACGAACGACTCCGCGAATGGCGCGGCGTCCAGGCCAGGCTCAGCGGACAACCGGACTTCTGCGTCTTCACGGACAGAACCCTGATGGCCATCGCCGAGGCGGAGCCGACCAGTCCGGTTGAGCTGTCCCGCATCCCAGGAGTCCTCAAGCGAAAGCTCGACCACTACGGAGCCGAAGTCCTCGCCATCTGCGCAGGTCAGGAGCTTGAGGACGGCTCCGGCGGGGAATGACACGAACTCGTCGAAAAAATAGTTTGCGCATGCCCCAGCAATCCCCATAGGTTCTTAGCCACGGGAACGGAGGCCTTCTCGGAGGCCCCAATTCCGTGTTCTACTTACATACCCGTCGGACTGGCTCACCCCAGTCCCCCAAGACGCCGAGAGGAGGCGAGTCCAGTGATCAGCATCAACAGCAGCTCCATCAGCACCGTCAAAATGACCGATCGCTCGGTCGTCGCCTCCCTGTGCATGCTCGGCGCCTCGAACCAGGGCACCGGTCTGTCCGGCATCCGTGCCGTCCGCCCGGCCTCCGCCCTGTCCCTCGCAGACCTTCCCGTCCGCGAGCGCAATGAGCGACCGACCAAGGCACTGGAAGCGGCAGTAACGGCAAAGGCGCAGGCCTATGCCTTTACGGCGACCGGTGCCGGAAACCGGAAGCAGACGAAGCAGCACCACCAGATGTGGGCCTTCCGTGGGCCAGAACCCTGGAGTGATCCAGCCTGACAGTCGATCAGGCCGGCGCCTTCAGGGCCGCGGAACCCCATCCGGGATCCGCGGCCCTTCTGTTTGTCCTCCCACAGGGACAACGGAGCGAAGGGGCCTCGGGACAAAAGAATCCGGTACCAGCCGCCACCCGGCCCAACAGGGCCGGAACGAACAGACGAGGAAGACGAACCGTGCAACTCGAAGCGCACGCCCCGTCCGTACCGCCCTCAGACGCGATCCCCAAGCCCGGCCTCACGGAGGACTCCACCTTGACCCCGCTCACTGCGCTCACCGCGCTCGACGACGCCATCGAGAACCTCGGCGTACCCGTCCCCTGCCGCTCCTACGACCCGGAGGTCTTCTTCGCCGAGTCGCCGGCGGACGTCGAGTACGCCAAGTCCCTCTGCCGCACCTGCCCGCTGATCGAGGCCTGCCTCGCCGGCGCCAAGGAGCGGCGTGAGCCCTGGGGCGTCTGGGGTGGCGAGCTGTTCGTCCAGGGTGTCGTCGTCGCCCGGAAGCGGCCGCGTGGCCGCCCGCGCAAGAACCCGGTCACGGCATGAACACCGCAGGCACGATCGACCGTCCCCTAACGCACGACCCCCAGAAGCAGGCCCCGATGAAGCCGTCCACCCACGAACTCGCAGGCTCCGCGCCTGAAGACTTCACCACCAGTGGCGCCAACACCTCGCGCCAGAACAGGAACCGAGAGATGCAACTCATCCAAGAAGCCCTCGCCCGTGCGCATATGCACGAGCGACAGCACGAGGCCGAGCGGGAACGCCGGGCCCTGCGCCTGGCGACCGCTCGCCGAATGCAGCGCCGGGCCGAACGCGCCTCGCTGCGCGCCCGCCGCGCGCTCGCCATGGCGGTCATGCAGTAACCACCCCGGCCACCATCCGGTTGCCTCCCGACCCGGGAGGCGATAGCTCCCCGCGGGGGCCGGTCCGTAGGAACGGACCGGCCCCCGCGGTGCGTTGTGCCCGCCGAACCCAGAGCGGCGGAGGTATCGTCACCGAGTGACGAGTCTTCCCGGAGGCAGTGACAACGGCGACTCCGCCCCAGCCCCGGAGCCCCAGCTCCTCGTGTGCGCCCGCTGCGGCGCCCAGGCCAAGGCCCCACAGCCCACCTGGACCTACTCCGTCGAGAACGGCACCCACCGCTACTTCTGCGACACCTGCTCCCGGGAGAACCTGAGGGCGATCGAGGGGCGGCTGGATTCGGCTTGGTGGTAAGGCGGGGCGATAACTCCTCGTCGGGGGGGGGCTCCCCCCCCCGCCCCCTCCCCCCCCGTCCCTCCCGTCGCGCAGCCAGCGTCGGCTCAGGCCTCCGCCGCCGAGCCCTCCTCGTCCGTCGGCTCTTCCGGTACGAATCCGGGGAGCCACTCCTCCAGTTCCTCGCGCAGCCGTACCGTCGCGCCCAGCTGGCACAGCACCCCGATCGTGCTCAGCGTCACCCGGTGGATGAGGAGATACGCCGGGGGCAGGTTGAGCTGTTTGCCCAGTTGGTAGGCGGGGGAGCGAGGGTCGGCCACCCGAGCGGCCTGGCTGCGCATCCAGCCGCGGGTGAAGGTGAACTCGTCGACCTGGGCCGGTTCGATGATCGGCAGCAGATAGTCCAGGACGGCGTCGGGGTCGAGGTCTATTGATTCCTTGACGAAGCCTTCGGCGCAGAGGAGTTCGTAGACGGAGTCCGCCTCGCCGTCCAGGGTCATGCGCAGGGAGTCGCCTATGGGGGTGGGTAGGCCGCCGGGGAGGCGGTCGACCGTGCCGAAGTCCAGGACGCCCAGGCGCCAGTCACCTTCGCCCTCCGGGTCGCCCGGCAGGAGGCGGAAGTTGCCCGGGTGCGGGTCGGCATGCAGCAGGCCTGTGCGGGCGGGGCCGGAGAAGAGGAAGCGGGCCAGGAGCTGGCCGGCGCGGTCGCGCTGTTCCTGGGTGCCGTCGGAGATCACCTCGGAGAGGGGGATGCCGTCGATCCACTCCGTGATCAGGATCTGCTCGCATTGGTGGACCACCGCGGGCACGACGACGTCCGGATCGTCGGTGAACTCGTCCGCGTGGGCCTGCTGGGCCTGCGCCTCCAAGGCGTAGTCCAGTTCCTCGGAGACGCGGTCCTTGAGTTCCGTGATGAGCGGCTTGATGTCCATGCCGGGAATCAGCGGACCCAGAAGTCGGGCGAAACGGCTCAGTTGGTTCAGGTCGGACAGGAGGGCCTCGCCGGCTCCTGGGTACTGCACCTTGACCGCCACCTCGCGGCCGTCGTGCCACACCCCGCGATGCACCTGGCCGATCGAGGCGGCCGCGGCCGGCTTGTCCTCGAACTCCTCGAAAAGGTCGTGCCAGTCCTCACCGAGCCGCTCCGCGAGCACGGAGTGCACGGTGCGGGTCGGCATCGGGGGTGCCGCCTCCTGGAGCTTGGTGAGTGCCGCGCGGTAGGGGCCGGCGATCTCCTCGGGCAGGGCCGATTCGAAGACGGACAGGGCCTGCCCGAACTTCATCGCGCCGCCCTTGAGCTCGCCGAGCACCTTGAACATCTGCTCCGCGGTGCGCTGCTGCAGCTCGCGGCCGACGAGCTCCGCGGACTCGCCGACGATCCGCTTGCCGAGTCCCCAGGTGGCCCGCCCGGCGAAGCCGAGCGGGAGCGCGGCGAGCTTGGCGGTACGGGTGACCGCCTTGCGGGGAAGATCAGACATGCGCCCTCCAGGTCCCAGCCAGCCGCTTCGCGTCTGCCTTACGGCGCAACTCCTTCGACGGCCGATGCTCTGCCATTGTCTCGTGCGACTCCTCCTCATCGGAGGGGTGTTCTCCCTCACCTTTCTCCGTGGCGCCGCACGGGCATGCGGGATGTGCCCATACCGGTCGGGCGTGCCAGGTCAGAGCGGGTAGGGACACCTCCCAGCGTGCACCCGCGCTCGATGGAAGCCGGCCGTCGAGGAAGGTGAGGGCGTGTGCGGCCGTCAGTCCGGCGACGGTGGTGGCCAGTGTGAGGTCGCAGGGCCGTACGTCGCGTGTCCTTGCCGTCCCCGAGCGCCACTGGGCGACCAGTCGGGGCCAGGCCGGGTCCCGGTCGGTGCGTCCTTCGTGCAGGCAGCCGGCGCAGGGGGTCTCGCCGGGCAGGACGAGCGGGCCGACCATGCCGGTTGCCTCGACGACACCGGCGTACAGGTGGGGTGTGCCGGAGGTGATGAGGGGTTCGGTCGCGGACGGTGAGGGGGCGTGCACGGCGACGTCGTCCCGGGGCGCGATGATCACCAGGGAGTGGCCGGTGCTTTCCTCGCCGAGGCGGGTGTGGCGGGTCCGGCGTGGTGGGCGGTCCGGGGCGCAGTGGCGTGCCGTCCGCCGCGCGGCCTCGTCCCTGCGGTCGCCGATCGCTTCGGCGGGCAGGCCGCCGGGTGTCACGTCCCATGGGTCGACCCGGCCGATGTCGCGCACGTCCACTTCGCCGACTCCTGCGGCCGACAGCAGTGAGGCCACCAGCGCGCCCACGCGGCCGGCTCCTCTCACCTGTACGCGCAGTGAGCGGCGGGCTGTGAGGCGGCTGATCGCCTCACCGGGTTCGGATGTGGTCAGGGACAGTGAGGCCAGGTCGGGGCGCAGTCGGTCGAGGGCCTCCTTCTTGCCTCGCAGGGTGTCGCCCGCGGGGCCGCCTCCTTTGGCGTCGTCCAGGAGGCCTGCTGATGCCAGTCGCCGCACCAGTGTGTCGACGTGACCGTCCGGCAGTTCCATGCGGCGGCCTTCTTCGCGCAACAGCTCCAGTCCGCGGGTGCCGTTGAGCAGGTCGAGGAAGCTGCCTGTCGCGGTGTCCATCGGGCCCAGGGTCAGCGCGTGTGCCGGAGTCATCCCGAACTGCACCGTATTGAGGTCGCGCCAGCCGCGCTTGAGTGCGGGCTTCATCAGCGGAGCTAGTGGAGCCGGCGGAGTCGGTGGCGATGGTGGTGTCGGCGGTGCCGTCGAACTCGGCGAAATGTCTGAAGCGTTGGCAGATGTCGCTTGCATGAGCTGGCCCCCGTAGCCGTCGTGGAACATCCCCGTGTGTCGGTGGAGCTTGGGCTCAGCTTCGCCGACGCATGCCAGCATGCCCGGAAGCGGCGGCCGGTGCCGAAAGTTGTCCACAGGCGGTGGATATTCGTCGTACAAATCAAACGCACGGTGGGGGATCGGGATCGAACCGTCCCGGAGTCGGGACTTCCCCCATGTGCAGCGGGTAACGTCGGGGCGTGTCCGCCGACCCACTGCACCGCGCCGGAACGCCACAGCGCAGTACGACGAGCCCGCCGCCGAGCGGCTCGGGGGCGAGCGCGATCGAGGTCCGCAGAAGCGCCCGGCGCCGCCGGACGGTCTCGGCGTACCGCGAGGGCGATCGTACTGTCGTGCTCATCCCTGCCCGGATGTCCGAGGCCGAGGAGCAGCGCTGGGTGAACGTCATGCTGGACAAGCTGGCGGCTCAGGAGAGCAAGCGGGTCCTCGGTGACGACGAACTGGCGGAGCGGGCCGAGCGGTTGTCGGACCAGTTCCTGGACGGTCGTGCCCGGCCCAATTCGGTGCGCTGGGTGACCAATCAGAACACGCGTTGGGGGTCGTGCACTCCGGCCGAGGGCAGTATTCGTCTTTCGCATCGGTTGCAGGGTATGCCCGAGTATGTCGTCGACTATGTGCTTCTGCATGAGTTGGCGCATCTCCTGGTGCCCGGGCACGGGCCCCGCTTCTGGCGGCTGCTGGAGGCCTATCCCCGTACCGAGCGGGCGAAGGGCTATCTCGAAGGGGTGGTCGCCGCCGAGCGCCTGCCGCATCTTCCCGGCGCGCGCGGAGAATGAGCAGCCCGAGAGCCGGGTTGTGTACCGGGTCTGTACCGGCTTCGTGCGATGTCCGAGTTTGCCGTTAGCCTGGCGCGACGCACTTACATTCGGGATGGGGGACGGTCGTTACGCATGGCCAGGGAATTCCAACGCGGCCACAAGGCCAAGATCAGTGACCTCACCGCGGGCACGGATCTGTACGTAGGGGTACAGATCGCCGCCCCAGGGCTGAGCTTCGACATCAGCTGTTTCGGTCTCGACGCCGACGAACGGCTCTCGGACGACCGCTATTTCGTCTTCTTCAACCAGCCGAAGTCCCCCGAGGAGTCCATCCAGCTCCTCGGCGCCCAGGCCGGTGACACGGAGTCCTTCCGGATCACGCTCGACAGGATCCCCCCGCAGATCCAGAAGCTGTCCTTCACGGCGACCATCGACGGCGCCGGACAGATGTCGCAGGTCGGTCCGGGGTACGTCCGTATCGTCGCCGGTGGCGAGGAGGTGGCCCGGTACTCCTTCAACGGCTCGGAGTTCTCCACCGAACGCGCCGTCATGCTGGGCGACTTCTATCTGAAGGACGTCTGGCGGTTCGCCGCGGTCGGGCAGGGCTTCGACGGCGGCCTCGAGGCGCTGCTGAAGAACTTCGGCGGCGAAGTCGCCGAGGAGGAGGCGCCCGCCGCCCCGCAGCAGCCCCAGGCCGGTGCGACTCCCAGCTTCGCGCCGCCCGCCCAGGCCGCCGCGCCGCCCTCGTTCGGCGCCCCGGCCGGAGCGCCCGCGCCGGCCCCCCAGCCGGCCCCTCCGGCACCCGCGCCGGCCCCGGCCGCTCAGGGTTTCGCGCCCCCGCCGGGATCCACCCCGCCGCCGCCGAGCCCGGCGCCCTCGGTGCACGCCCAGCCGACCATCATCGCGCCCATGACGCCGCCCGGAGGCGCCCCGCCGCCGCCCGCCCCGGCGCCCGCGCCCTACGGCCAGCCGGGACAGCAGCCGTACGGCCAGCCCTCGGCCCCGCCGCCTCCCGGCTACGGCTACCCCCAGGCGCCCGCGGCACCTCAGGCGCCGCACGCCCCGGCCCCGCCGCCCGGTTACGGCCAGCCCACCCCGCCACCCGGCTACGGCCAGCAGCCCCCCTACGGGCAGGTCCCCGGCCAGCAGGCGCCCTATGGAGCCCCGCAGGGTGCCCCGCAAGGCGCGCCTCAGGGTCCCGGTGTGGCCTCGGCGCTCCAGCAGTTCAAGGAGACGCCGACCGGTCAGCGCTGGACGCAGCAGAACAAGAAGATGGTCCGCGTCGACCTCGGCATCGGTGGCCAGCCCGTGCTCGCCCGGCAGGGCAGCATGGTGCTCTACCAGGGCAAGGTCGACTTCAGCTACAAGGGCGCCGGATTCGCCGGCCGGATCGTGGGCAACGCCACCGGCCAGGAGATGCAGCTGATGCGCTGTTCCGGCCAGGGCCAGGTCTTCCTCGCCGAGAACAACTCGATGGTGCACCCCATCGAGCTCCAGGGCGACGGCATCTGTGTCTCCGCCGAGAACGTCCTCGCCTTCGACGAGGGCCTCCAGTACGAGGTCCGCCGTATCGAGGGGCACGGCATCCCCGGTGGCGCGCTGTTCACGATGCAGTTCACGGGCACCGGCACGATCGTCGTCAAGACGCACGGCACGCCCGTGGTGCTGCCGGTGACGCCCACGACGTTCGCCGACTGCAACGCCGTGGTCGCCTGGTCGTCCGCCGCCCAGGTGGTCGTCTCCAGCCAGGTCCGGATGCGCCGCAACGCCTACCCCGGCGACACCGGAGAGAGCGTCAACCTCCAGTTCCGGGCCGCTCCCGGCAACTTCATCGTCGTCCAGCCGTACGAGATCTGAGGGAGCCCGTCATGAACCAGCCACTCGCGGGCTACGCCCCCGCACCCGTCACCGCCCGCATGGAGAACCACGGCAACCACATGCTGAAGGTCGCCATGCAGACCGGGAACGACCTCCTCGCGCGCGTGGGCTCGATGGTCGCCTACGAAGGGTTCGTCCAGTACGAGCCCAACCCGCCGGCCGTGCGCCAGATCGCCAAGGACTGGATGACCGGTGAGGGCGCGCCCCTGATGAAGTGCTCCGGCGACGGATTGCTCTACCTCGCCGACTACGGCGCCAACGTCGTCGTGATCAACCTCAACGGCGACGGCATCTCCGTCAACGCCACCAACCTGCTCGCCTTCGACGCGCATCTGACGTGGGGCGTCGAGCGGGTCAAGGGCCTGGCGAAGTTCGCCGGGCAGGGCCTGTGGAACACCAAGATCTCCGGGCAGGGCTGGGTCGCGCTGACCTCCCGGGGCAAGCCGATCGTCGTCGACTGCGGCGGCGGCGAGGACGAGACGTACGTCGACCCGGACGCGCTCGTCGCCTGGTCGCCGAACCTCAAGGTGAAGGGCAAGCGCAGCTTCAAGGCGCAGTCCCTCATCGGCCGCGGCAGCGGCGAGGCCTACCAGATGGCCTTCTCCGGCCAGGGCATCGTCGTCGTGCAGCCCAGCGAGGACAGTACCGACCGCCTCCGGGTCCGGGGCTGAGGGGGAGCGAGAGAACGCCATGCAGAGCCCGATTTTCGCCTACAACGATCAGCAGACCCAGGACCGCTGGAGCCTGCAGAACAAGCAGATGCTCCGCGTCGGCCTGGAGGGGCACGACGACATCCTCGCCCGCAAGGGCACCATGGTCGCCTACCAGGGCCTGGTCGAGTTCGACGCCGAGTACCAGAGCAACCAGCAGGGACGCGCGCGTGCCCGCACGGGTGAGGGCCTGGACCTGATGCGCTGCCATGGACAGGGCACGGTCTACCTCGCCAACCTCAAGCAGCAGGTCCACATCATGGACGTCGACCAGGACGGGCTGACCGTCGACAGCAGTTATGTGCTGGCGATGGACTCCTCGCTGCACCACGAGGTCATCGCCGTGGACAGCCTCTACGGCATCTCCGGCTCGGGTAAGTACCAGCTCAACATCACCGGTCGCGGCAAGGTCGCCCTCATGACCTCCGGGATGCCGCTGATGATGACCGTGACGCCCGACAAGTACGTCAACTGCGACGCCGACGCGATCGTCGCCTGGTCCACCGCGCTGCGGGTGCAGATGCAGGCCCAGACGCATTCCTCCGGGGTGTGGCGGCGCCGCGGGAACACCGGCGAGGGCTGGGAGCTCAGCTTCATGGGCTCCGGCTTCGCGCTTGTCCAGCCCAGCGAACTGCTGCCGCCGCAGAACGCCCAGATCGGCTCCGGCCTGTCCGCGCAGTACGGCATGGGGCAGCAGGGGGCCCGGGGGCAGAACCAGGGCAACGTCTGGAGCTGACCGTCCGGAAAGCAGACGTAAGGGGCGAGCGCCATGGCGGTCGCCCCTTACACGTGGGCCGGTACCGACCGGTGTCTCAGGCCGCGAGCCTCGCCCGCGTCGCCTCCATCAGCCGTACGACCGACTCGTCCGCCACGTCCGCCACCTCGCCGTAGGCGTACCAGCGCAGGTCGAGGGACTCGTCGCTGATCGACTCCACGGCACCGGCGGGAGCCAGCGCCGCGTACTGGACGTCCAGGTGCCAGGCGCACGGCGTGCGGTGGCGGTCCAGGCGGACCGGGCCGCCCGGCAGCAGGGTCAGTCCCGCGACTCCCGACTCCTCAGTGCCCTCACGCAGGGCGGCCGCCGCCAGCGTCTCGTCGGTCGGCTCGCAGTGGCCGCCCATCTGCAGCCACATCCGCAGCTTCTTGTGCAGAGTGAGCAGCACGCGCCCGCGTGAGGGGTCGATCACCAGCGCGCTCGCCGTGATGTGCCCGTCGCCGCAGGCCTTCCACATGCCGTCCGCGTGGGTCTCCAGATGCTCCAGGTAGGCCTGACGGAGATCCGCCTGGTCCTCGTAGTCCTTCAGCACGAGGACCGCGTCGTCGAAGAGGCTCACTCGGCGCTGTCGCCCTTGGAGTCGTCGTCGGAGTCGTCGTCCTTCTTCAGATTCGGCTTCCCGGTGCCGCCCGCGGCCTCGCCGAGCATCTTGTCCAGCTCGGAGAAATCGATCTGCTCGCGGTGCACGAAGCCGTCCGGGTCGTCCAGGTCGGACGCCGTCGGCAGCATGTCCGGGTGGTGCCACAGGGCGTCACGCCCGTCGACCCCGCGCGCGTCCGTGAGCGACGCCCACAGACGGGAGGCGTCGCGCAGCCGGCGCGGGCGCAGCTCCAGGCCGATCAGCGTGGCGAACGTCTGCTCCGCCGGACCGCCCGAGGCACGCCGGCGACGCAGCGTCTCGCGCAGCGCGTCCGCGGACGACAGACGGGGCTTGGCGGCAGCGTGGACCACCGCGTCGACCCAGCCCTCCACGAGCGCCAGAGCCGTCTCCAGACGGGCCAGGGCCGCCTTCTGCTCCGGGGTGTCCTCCGGCTGGAACATGCCCTGCTGGAGCGCGTCCTGAAGCTGCTCGGGGTTCTGCGGGTCGAACTGGCCGACCACGTCCTCCAGCTTGGCGGTGTCGACCTTGATGCCGCGCGCATAGCCGTCGACCGCGCCGAACAGATGCGAGCGCAGCCACGGCACATGCGCGAAGAGGCGCTGGTGGGCGGCCTCGCGCAGGGCGAGATACAGCCGCACCTCCTCCTTCGGCACGCCCAGGTCCTTGCCGAACGTCTCGATGTTCACCGGCAGCAGCGCGGCCCGGCCGGCCGGGCCCAGCGGCAGGCCGATGTCGGTCGAGCCGACGACCTCGCCCGCGAGCACGCCGACGGCCTGCCCGATCTGCGTGCCGAACATGGCGCCGCCCATCGAGCGCATCATGCCGATCAGCGGGCCGGCCATGGCCTGCATCTCCTCCGGCAGGACATCGCCCATCGCGGTGCCGACGCGCTCGGCGACCGGGTCGACGAGCTCCTGCCACGCCGGCAGGGTCGCCTCGACCCACTCCGCGCGGCTCCACGCGACGGCGGTGCCCGCGCCGGACGGCAGGGACGTCGCGTCGTCCAGCCACAGGTCGGCCAGGCGCACGGCCTCCTGGACGGCGGTGCGCTCGGCGGGGCCGACGCTGGCGTCCTTGGTGCCGTCGGCGGTGCCCTGGGAGACCGTCTGGCGGGCGATCTGCTTGGCCATGTCCCAGTTCACCGGGCCGCCCTCGTAGGAGAGCATCTGCCCGAGCTGCTGGAACGCGGCCCCGAGGTCGGTGGGGTTCAGCGAGCCGAACATGGCCGCGAACGGATTGTCCGCGCCAGGGCTGCCAAAGCCCCCGGCACCGGGCAGCCCGCCGAAACCGAACGGGTTGGCCGGTCCCTGACCACCACCGCTCTCCTGGTCCTTCTTCTTGCCCTCGTCGCCGTCGTCCGGCTCCTCCGGCGGAAGGCCGAATCCGAATGGGGTGTCACTCACGGGATTCCTCGGCTGGTAAGGCCACCGGCTGGCGCCGGCGGCACGACTGCCCGATAACACCACCCAGCGTAGACACCGCGAGGCGATCGGGCCTCGGTGCTTCGCCGACTCTCGGCCTGCGGCAGGATGGATGCCACCTGGTACGTACGCGTCACTCGCGTCCGTACTGAAGACAACCGCTGGAGACGCCCGGTGAGTTCCCCTGATCCGCAGGTTCGCGCAGCGCGAAACCAGTCAACCCCCTCCGCGCGCGGCGCGCGCGGCCCCGTCGTCGCGGTGACCGGCGCCGCGTCGGGGATCGGCGCGCTGCTCACGGAGCGGCTGGTCGCGTCCGACGAGGTCAAGCAGGTCATCGCCATCGACGAGCGGCGGGGCGAGTGCGCGGCGGCCCAGTGGCACATCCTCGATGTGCGGGATCCGGCCATCGCGGAGAAGCTGCGGGGCGCCGACGTGGTCGTTCACCTGGCGCTCGACCTGGATCTGGAGACGGATGCGGCCGCGCGCACCGCATACAACGTTCGGGGGACGCAGACCGTTCTGACGGCCGCCGCGGCGGCCGGGATCCACCGCGTCGTGCTGTGCACCTCGGCGATGGTCTACGGGGCACTCGACGACAACGAGCTGCCTTTGTCCGAGGACGCCGAACTGCGCGCGACGGCCGAGGCCACCGGCGTCGGCGACCTCCTGGAGATCGAACGCCTCGCGCGCAGGGCACCCAGGGCCCACCCCGGACTCAATGTCACCGTCGTACGCCCGGCCGTGCTGGTGGGCGGCACCGACACCGCGCTGACCAGGTACTTCGAGTCGCCCCGGCTGCTCGTCGTCGCCGGATCGAGGCCCGCCTGGCAGTTCTGCCACGTCGAGGACCTGTGCAGCGCCCTGGAGTACGCCGTCCTGGAGAAAGTCGAAGGGGAACTCGCCGTCGGCTGCGACGGCTGGCTGGAGCAGGAGGAGGTCGAGGAGCTCAGCGGCATCCGGCGCATGGAGCTGCCCTCGGCGGTCGCCCTCGGAGCGGCGGCCCGCCTGCACCGCATCGGCCTCACGCCGTCCCCGGCAGGTGACCTGGCCTACACGATGTATCCGTGGGTGATCAGTGGAAGCCGGCTCCATGAAGCGGGATGGCGGCCGCAGTGGACCAACGAGGAAGTCCTCGCGGAACTCCTGGAGGAGGTCTCCGGCCGCCACACCGTCGCTGGGCGCCGGCTCGGACGCAAGGACGCGACAGCGGCCGGCGCCGCGGGAGCCACCGTGGCCCTGCTGGGCGCGGCGGCCGTCGTGCGGCGGGCGCGGAAGGCACGGCGCCGGATCTGAGCGGGCGTGCGCCGCGGGCCGTACGGCTGTAGGAGGCTCCAAACCGGCACACGCGTGTGCCGGGCGATGACGCTATTCCCCCTCCTCACACGCGTGGGGCACGATGGAGCCATGGCACCTACCAACGATCACCCCGGTGAGCAGGGCGCTCAGGACCCCGTCAAGCTCATCGCCATCCGCGAGACGGCCCTCTCCCTGGACGAGGTCTTCCGGGCCGTCGGGGACGACGCCGCCGGCGGGACCGCGCTGTTCGTGGGGACCGTGCGCAACCACGACGGGGGTGCCGACGTCGACGAGCTCGGGTACTCGTGCCATCCCAGCGCCGAGGCCGAGATGCGCAGGATCGCCGAGAAGGTCGTCGCCGAGTACCCGGTGCGGGCGCTCGCGGCCGTGCACCGCGTCGGGGACCTCAAGGTCGGGGACCTCGCGGT
The DNA here is from genome assembly GCF_014655715.1 of Streptomyces lanatus. Taxonomy (GTDB): domain Bacteria; phylum Actinomycetota; class Actinomycetes; order Streptomycetales; family Streptomycetaceae; genus Streptomyces; species Streptomyces lanatus. The sequence continues at coordinate 309,490 of NZ_BNBM01000003.1, forward strand.
CGTCGTCGCCGTGTCCTGCCCCCATCGGGGCGAGGCCTTCGAGGCGTGCCGCAAACTGATCGACGACCTCAAGCACGAGGTGCCGATCTGGAAGCACCAGCGGTTCTCCGACGGCGCCGAGGAGTGGGTGGGCGCCTGCTGACCCCTCCCGCCCAACCCCCATCCACCCCACTCCGCTTGCGTAACCGCACCCCTGGCGTGAGCGTTGTCAGTGCCAGTGGTTAATCTGCTGATCAGTCAGTTGCGGTCGCTCATGGGGATGGGAGGACGGCATGGCGGCTCTCGCCTGGTTGCTTATTCCGCTCTTGGCCGCGGTCTGCGCCGGCCTGTGGGGCAGTTGGGCCAACCGCACCCGAAAGGCCCGGGGCGACGGCCCGGAGCTCGACGGGTACGCCCGATTCCGCGCGGCCATGGAGAAGTCCGACTCCGCCACATGATCACAGGGGCGGGTTCACGGCCCTGACGGGGCTCTGACAGGACTGTCACGTACATTCGAGGCATGCCACGCCGCACCGCGACGATGCTCGCCTCCACCTTGATGCTGATCGCGCTCCTGTGCGCGGGAGTGTTCATTCCCGTGCCGTACGCGGAGATGTCCCCGGGGCCGACCGTCAACACCCTCGGCGATCACGACGGTGAGCCGGTGCTGCAGATCTCCGGACGCAAGACCTACCCGACGAGCGGTCACCTCAACATGACCACCGTCCGGGTCACCAGCGCCGACTACAAGATGAACCTCGTCGAGGCCGTCTACGGCTGGCTCGCGCACGACAACAAGGTCGTCCCGCACGACACCCTCTACCCGGACGGCAAGACCGAGGAGCAGTCCACCCAGGAGAACGCCGAGGAGTTCAGCCAGTCCCAGGAGAGCGCCAAGGTCGCGGCCCTCAAGGCGCTGGACATCCCCGTGAGGAGCTGGGTGATCGTCTCCACCGTCGTCAAGGGCACCCCGGCCGAGGGCAAACTGCACGCCGGTGACGTCATCAAGGCCGTCGACAGTACGACGATCAAGGAGCCCGGGGACGTCGCCGAGCAGGTCACCAAGCACAAGCCCGGACAGGACGTCGTCTTCACGATCGTGCCCGCCAAGGAGCAGGCCGCCGCGGAGAAGGAGCGCCGGACGCCGACGAAGACCGAGAAGGTCACCATCAGGACCGCCCAGTCCACCGACAGCGGCGACAAGCGCGCCATCGTCGGGATCTCCGCCGGGACCGACCACACCTTCCCGTTCAGCATCGACATCAAGCTCGCCGACGTCGGCGGCCCCAGCGCGGGCCTGATGTTCTCCCTCGGCCTCTACGACAAGCTCACCCCCGGCAGCCTCACCGGCGGCAAGTTCGTGGCCGGCACCGGCACCATCGACGACACCGGCAAGGTCGGCCCCATCGGCGGCATCGAGATGAAGACCATCGCCGCGCGCGAGAAGGGCGCCCAGTACTTCATGACGCCCGCCGACAACTGCGCGACCGCCGCCAGGGACGTGCCCGGCGGGCTCACCCTCGTCAAGGTCGACACCATCGACGACGCCCTCGGCGCCATGAAGGACATCCGCTCCGGCGACACCGCCGACCTGCCGAAGTGCACGGGCAAGGGCTGAGCGACAGGCATCCGTACAACAGCGGGGGCGCCCCTCACACCGAGAGGCGCCCCCGTCGTCGTACCGGAAGAGCTCAGTCCGCGAAGGTCGCCGTCAGTGCCTCCGCCAGGCCCGGGACGAGGTCGGGGCCGGTGAGGACCTCCGTCGGGGTGTCCTTCTCACGCAGGCGCAGCGCCGACTCGCGGGTGCCGTCGCGCAGGACCGCGACCGTCATGCGGACCTCCTGACGGTCCGGGTGCTCCGCCACCCACTTCGCGAGCTTGGCGTCGCTCAGGCCCTGCGGGACCTGAGCCTCGGCGGACGGCGGCAGCATCAGACGCTCCACCGTGAGAGCGCAGCCGGCCACCGCGTCGGGCCAGGCGATCGTGCCGAGGAACTCGTCGAGCTGCTTGCCCGTTGGAAGTTCGTCCTGCTCGATCGGGGTCAGGCCGGTGGACTCCTGCTCGTCCCCCAGGCCGAGCTGGGCGGCGAGGCCGGGTTCCTGGACTCGCAGCCGTGCGGTGTCGACGAGGGCGAAAAGGCGGGCGGGCTGGTCCCAGCCGAGGCCGGAGGCGTACTCGTCGATCTCGAGGACGGCCCGGGTCAGCGGGTTCGCAGCCATGGGAGTGTTGGACATGGTCACAATCCTCTCTCGTTCCTGGCCGGAATCGGGAACCGAGTAAACGGTGAGTAAGTTGCATAGGTGTGGGCCCACGATCACGGGGGGCCACGAGGGGTCCACGAAGACGCGGGCCTGACGAAGACCAACAGCGAACTTCGGGGTGCGAACCTTGGCTTTCCAGATGCCGGACCGCGGCGGAGGCCCGACCGGGCCACGGATCAGAGTGGGACGCCCGTCCCGGCGTGTCCGGACCCTGCTCATGACACTGGGCGTGCTCGCCGTCCTCGGCATGGCCTTCACCATGTTCGCGGGGTTCTGGACCGACTGGCTCTGGTACCGATCGGTGAACTACTCCTCGGTGTTCACCACCACGCTGTGGACGAAGATCGGACTCTTCTTCGTCTTCGGTCTGCTGATGGCCCTCGCCGTCGGCTTCAACATCTGGCTGGCCCACCGGCTGCGCCCGCCGCTGAGCGCCATGTCGATGGAGCAGCAGAGCCTCGACCGCTACCGCATGGGCATCGCGCCCTACAAGAAGTGGCTGCTGCTCGCGATCACCGCCCTGGTCGGCCTGATCGCCGGCGCCTCCGCCTCCAGCCAGTGGCGGACCTGGCTGATGTGGGTCAACGGCGTCCCCTTCGGTGAGAAGGACCCCCAGTTCCACCTCGACGTCGGCTTCTACGCCTTCGACCTGCCCTGGTACCGGTTCCTGCTCGGCTTCGGCTTCGCCGCCGCGATCCTCTCCGTGATCGCCGCCGCGCTCACCCACTACCTGTACGGCGGGCTGCGCATCACCAGCCCGGGCGCGCGCGCCACGGCCGCCGCCACCGGCCATCTGTCGGTCCTCATCGGCGTCTTCGTCGCCCTGAAGGCCGTCGCGTACTGGCTCGACCGGTACGGACTCGCGGTGAAGTCCAGCGACTTCAAGGCGACCGACAACTGGACCGGCCTCAGGTACGTCGACGCCAACGCCTATCTGCCGGCCAAGACGATCCTGTTCTGCATCGCCGTGATCTGCGCGCTGCTGTTCTTCGCCACCCTGTGGCGGCGCACCTGGCAGCTGCCCGTCATCGGCTTCGGCCTGATGGTGCTCTCCGCGATCCTCATCGGCGGCCTGTACCCGGCGATCGTGCAGAAGTTCCAGGTCCAGCCCAACGAGCAGGCCAAGGAAGCGCCGTACGTCGAGAAGAACCTCAAGGCGACGCGCGAGGCGTACGGCATCGACGGCACCCAGGTCACCGAGTACGCGGGCAGCAGCAAGACCGAGGACAAGACGAAGCTGCGCGACGACGTCGACGCCACGGCGAGCATCCGCATCCTGGACCCGAACATCGTCTCGCCGACGTTCCAGCAGCTCCAGCAGATCAGGAACTACTACGCGTTCCCGACCAACCTGGACGTCGACCGGTACGCCAAGGACGGCAAGGACCAGGACACCGTCATCGGTCTGCGTGAGATCAATCTCAACGGCATCCCGAAGCGGAACTGGATCAACGACCACTTCCGCTACACCCACGGCTACGGCGTGGTCGCCGCCGAAGGAACCAGCGCCGACTCCCAGGGCCGCCCGGACTTCACCGAGTCCGATCTGCCGTCCAAGGGCGACCTCGGGACGTACGAACAGCGGGTCTACTACGGCGAGAAGACCACGATGTACTCGATCGTCGGCGGTCCCCAGAAGGAGATCGACTACTCCGACGACAGCGGTGAGAAGACCTACAGCTACAAGGCCGACAGCGGCGTCAGCCTCTCCAACCCGGTCAACCGTGCCGCGTACGCGGTCGCCTTCGGTGAGCCGCAGATCCTGTACTCCGGTGCGATCGGCGACGGTTCGCGCATCCTGTACAACCGCACGCCCAAGGAGCGCGTCGAGGCGGTCGCCCCATGGCTGACCATCGACGGCGACGCCTACCCGGCGGTCGTGGACGGCCGTATCCAGTGGATCGTCGACGCGTACACGACCACGAACGGCTACCCGTACTCCTCGCGCACGACCCTCGGTGACACGACGGCTGACTCGCTGACCGCGACCAACGACCAGCGGGCGGTCGTGGCGCAGCAGAACCAGGTCAACTACATCCGCAACTCGGTGAAGGCGACCGTCGACGCCTACACCGGCGAGGTCAAGCTCTTCCAGTGGGACACCAAGGACCCGGTCCTGAAGACCTGGATGAAGGCGTTCCCGGGCACGGTGGAGTCGAAGAGCGAGATCTCGAAGTCGCTGATGGCCCATCTGCGCTACCCGCAGGACCTGTTCAAGGTCCAGCGCGAGCTGCTCACCCGCTACCACGTGAAGGACGCCACGACGTTCCTCAGCGGCAGCGAGGTCTGGCAGGTGCCGGACGACCCGACCAACAAGTCGGGCAGTGCGACGCCGCCGTACTACCTGAGCATGAAGATGCCCGACCAGGCGGCGCAGGCGTTCTCGCTGACTACGACACTCACACCGAACGGCCGGGACAACCTCAGCGCGTTCATGGCCGTCGACGCCGAGGCGGGCACCAGTGACTACGGCAAGATCAGAATCCTGAAACTGCCGACCAACACCACGGTCAACGGGCCCAGTCAGGTCCAGAGCCAGTTCAACTCCGAACAGGACATCGCCGAGACCATCAGGCTGCTGAGAGGCGGCGACTCCGAGGTCGAGTACGGCAACCTGCTCGCGGTGCCACTGGACGGCGGACTGCTCTATGTGGAGCCGGTCTATGTACGCGGTGGCGGGCTCAAGTACCCGCTGCTGCGCAAGGTGTTGGTGTCCTACGGCGGCACCACCGCCTTCGAGGACACGCTCGACGAGGCCCTCAACAAGGTCTTCGGAGCGGACGCCACGACCACCCCGCCACCCGACGAGGGCGATGACGGCGGTACGAAGCCTCCGCCGACGTCCAACAACCCGACGGTCCAAGAAGCGCTCGACGACGCCCAGAAGGCCTTCGAGGCCGGCCAGGACGCCCTGAAGAAGGGCGACTGGGAGGCGTACGGCAAGGCGCAGAAGGATCTGGAGGACGCGCTGAGGCGGGCCGAGGACGCGCAGTCGCAGCCGGACAAGACCGGCGGCGGTGCGGGCGGCGGCGGTGAGAGCGCGAGCCCGAGCGCGAGTCCCAAACCGAGCGGCAGTCCCACCGGCACCTAGGAGCGACGGTTGATCGAATAGCTCTCCCCGCGCCGTGATACGGTTGTTTCACAACGGCGCGGGGTGGAGCAGCTCGGTAGCTCGCTGGGCTCATAACCCAGAGGTCGCAGGTTCAAATCCTGTCCCCGCTACTGAAGTCGGCGAACATTTCGTACGACAGCGAAGGCCCGGATCCTCCAGAGGATCCGGGCCTTCGTGGTGTGCGAACGCATGTGCCGAGGACCGGGACGGTCGTGCCGCCGTGGGGAGTTGGGAGAACTGTGTTTGACTTGTCTCTCTGTGGGCATGTCGACAAAACGCTGAAGTGACCTCACTGGCTGCGGTATACCAGGTGTACCCAGGTTGCAGGTGGTGCGACGATGGACGTTATGGGGGACAAGGCAACTCTGTTGGAGACAGGGCGGTTTGTGCAGCCTGCCGACTTTGTGCAGTCGACGGGTGATTTCGTGCAGCCGGAGAACGATGCCCCGCGTCCGGAGGGAGAGTTCGCGCGTTCCGAGGGTGACTTCGTCGTCGACCGGCCGGGGGACCAGGACGAGACGGGCGAGGCCGCCGAGGAGGCGCGGCAGTTGCTCGCCGCGGAGACCGGTGACGTCGAGGCGATGAGCGTACTCGGTGCCATGCTGCTGCGCCGCGGCGATCTCGACGGAGCGGAGCCCCATCTGCGGGCCGCCACCGCGGCCGGTGACCGGGCCGCCGCCAACAACCTGGGAGTCCTTCTCCATCAGCGTGGCTACGCCGACGATGCCGCCGGATGGTGGCGGATCGCCGCCGTCGCCGGGTCGGCCGCGGCCGCGCACGCGCTGGGACGTCATCACCGCGAGCGGGGCGACGAGCCCGCCGCCGAGTACTGGCTGCGCCAGTCCGCCGAACAAGGGCACACGCTGGGCGCCTACGCGCTCGCCGATCTGCTGGAACACCGCAGCGACAACAGGGCCGAGCAGTGGATGCGGGCCGCGGCCGAGCGCGGGCACCGGGAGGCGGCGTACCGGCTGGCGCGTGCGCTGGACCGGCAGGCGACCAGTGCGGACGAGGGCGGTGCCGACAACGGTGTCGCGCCCGGCCAGGCAATGCTGGACGAAGCCGAGCAGTGGTACCGGCAGGCCGCCGCGCGGGGGCACCGCAGGGCCGCGCTGCACCTCGGGGCGATCCTGGAGAAGCGTGGAGAGCTCAAGGAGGCCGGGCGCTGGTATCTGACGTCCGCCAAGGACGGCGAGGCGCGGGCCGCCTGCGCGCTCGGGTTCCTGCTGCGCGACGCCGGGGACAGCGAGAGCGCCGCCGTGTGGTGGCTGCGGGCCGCGCAGGACGGCGACGGCAACGCCGCGAACGCCCTGGGCGCGCTGCATGCCGAGCGCGGTGAGACCCAGACCGCCGAGCGGTGGTACCGGGCCGCCATGGACGCCGGTGATGTCAACGGCGCGTACAACCTCGGGCTGCTCTGCGCCGAGCAGGCGCGTACCGCGCAGGCCGAGCAGTGGTACCGGCGGGCGGCGTACGCCGGGCACCGCGAGGCCGCCAACGCGCTGGCGATCCTGCTGCTCCAGGTCGGGGACACCGCCGGGGCCGAGCCGTGGTTCTCAAAGGCCGCGGAGGCGGGGAGTGTGGACGCCGCCTTCAATCTGGGGATTCTGCACGCCGGGCGGGGCGAGGAGCGGGCCGCGCTGCGGTGGTACGAGCGTGCGGCTGCCGCCGGGCACACCGAGGCGGCGCTGCAGGTCGGTATCGCGCGGCTGCGGGACGGGGACGAGCCGGCCGCGGAGCGGCATCTGCGGTGCGCGGCCGGGGGTGGCAGTGCGGAGGGCGCGTATCGGCTGGCGACCGTGCTGGACGCTCGGCGGCCGCCGGAGCCCGCGCATGAGCTCGGGGAGCCGGTGCGGGAGAAGGCCGAGTGCGAGGAGTGGTACGAGCGGGCTGCCTCCCAGGGGCATCGTCGGGCGCAGGTGCGGGTCGGGATGCTGGCCGCTGCGCGCGGGGACGTGGTGGAGGCGGCGTTGTGGTACCGGCGGGCCGCCGAGGCCGGGTCGCGCAACGGTGCCTTCAATCTTGCGTTGCTGCTGGCGCGGGAGGGGAGCGAGCCGGAAGCCGCGGTGTGGTGGACGCGGGCGGCCGATGCCGGGCACGGTCGGTCGGCGCTTCGGCTCGCCCTGCTCTACGCGCGTCGCGGGGAGCTTGCGGAGGGGCAGCGGTGGGCTGACCGGGCGGTGAGTCTGGGGCCGGGGGAGGTTGCGGAGCGGGCGGCGCGGTTGCGGGATGCGTTGCGGGAGGAGCTGTCGGCGTGACGCTGCGCTGACGGGGGGCGCCTCGGTTTCGCCCCCGCCGCCCCTACCCGTCCCGTCCTCCAGGGGCTCTGCCCCTTCGACCCCGGGCCCTCTCTGAGGGCTGCCGCCCCCAGACCCCCGCTGCCGGCCCTGAACGGGCCTTGTCCTCAAACGCCGGACGGGCTGAAAGATCGCGGGCTGGCGTCGAGGAGGGGCCGTTCGCTGTAGGTGCCGCCTCCAGCGGGTGGGTGGGGGCTTGGGACGGCAGGGTCTCGGCCTCGGACGCCGGACGGGCTGAAAGAAGCCGGTTCGCCCCGAATGGTTGCCGGCGGACCAGCGATTTGCCTCTGTCCGCGTCCTTGACGTAATGTTCAGTTCACCGACGCGGGGTGGAGCAGCTCGGTAGCTCGCTGGGCTCATAACCCAGAGGTCGCAGGTTCAAATCCTGTCCCCGCTACTGAAGGCCTAGGGCCGGGATCCGAAAGGGTTCCGGCCCTAGGTGTGTTCAGGGCTGGTGGCCCACCGCCTCCTCGTACAGCGACCGGTTCACCGTGCGTGACTCCGGGAGTGGGCTGCCCTCGGCCACGTCCTGGGCCTTGTATGCGGACTGGAGGCGGGACGTCGTGCCGGAGCGGATCTCCCAGTCCATGACCAGGGATGGAGTGGATTTGAGGATGGAGACCTCCGCCTTGAGTAGGTTCGCCAAGTATGTGACGAAGGTCGCATCGGCTTTGTAGTCGGCTGAGAAGTACGTGTTCACCGTGCGGATGTAGGCCCGCAGAAGGGCCACGCCCGCGTCCACGTCGTCCTGGAGCAGCGAGGGGCCGTACAGCATGCCGCCCAGGGGCTCGCCCTGCGGTTGGCCGCCGAGGAAGGCGTAGCCGGGCTTGCCGTCGACCTTGCGCCAGACCGGGTCGAGGAGCCACGCGGAGTCGACGCCGCCGTTCTGGAGGGCGGTGAGGACGTCGGCCGAGCCCAGTTGCTGGTACTGGATGTCGGCGAGGCCGCCACCGTGCCGCTCCAGGGCCTTCTCCATGGGGTAGGCGATGACCGAGCCCTTGCCGATCATCGTGCCGAGCCTGCGGCCGGCCATCGCCACGTGGGTGGCGCTCTCGCCGTCCTTCAGGCGGACCCACAGGCCGCTCTTCGACTTTGGGGCGGGGGAGAAGTTCCCTGCGACCCACTCGATGTCGAAGCCGCCCTTGACGCCGTTCATGACGGCCGCCTCCGGGGCCGCCCACAGTGCGTCGATGTCGCCCTTGGCGAGGAGGGGGAGTGCGTCCGGGGTCGGCAGGACCTTGAGTGTGATGTCCAGGCCCTCCTTCTTGAATTCTCCCTTGTCGAGCGCCACTTGTAGCGGGGCGACGTACTCCGCGCTCAGTGTTCCCGTCGCGATCGTCAGCTTGCGGGGCTCGCGCAGCGGTTGCGGGGGAGGGGCGCCGGGGAGGCAGCGGGCCGGGGTGCGGTTGGGGGTGAGGTCCTTCGGGTTCGTCCAGGCCTTCGCGCCGCAGCCCTCCACGGGGCGGATCGTGCGGTCGCCGGCGGCCGCCTTCGGCGAGGAGTCCGAGTCGTACGGTGATGAGCACGCCGCCGATGCCAGCAGTGCCGCCGCGGCGAGGAGCGCGCCGTACGCGTGTGGCCTTCCGCTCATGACTGGCCCCTTCCTCGGTCCCTCGGTGCCCAGGGCGTCAGCAGGCGTCCTGCGAAGCGGATCAGTTCGGAGAACAGGACTCCGAGGGCGGCTACGCAGACGATGCCCACGAACATCACGTCGTTCTGGAACAGTGCACGCGAGTCGAAGATGAGGTGGCCCAGGCCGTTCGTCGCGGCTATCTGCTCCGACGCGACGATGACCAGCACGGCCACGCCCGCCGCGATCCGCGCGCCCACCAGGACGGCCGGGAGCGACGCGGGGAGCAGGACGTGGCGGAACATCTGCCAGTGCGAGGCCCCGAAGACCTGGCCCGCGTCGCGGTGGCCGGACGGGATGGACATCACCGCGGACATCGTCGAGATCCAGACGAAGAAGAACACCGTCGCCGCCACCAACGCCACCTGCGGGCCCTCGCCCAGGCCGAACATGTTCAGGAAGACCGGCAGCAGGGCCAGCTTCGGTACGACGTACAGGGCGTCCAGGAGGGGCTCCAGCGCGGCTCGTATCAGGGGGAGGGAGCCCATCAGCAGGCCCAGGGCGTATCCCGCCGCCGTGCCTGCCGCGTAGCCCGCCAGGACGCGCTTCAGCGTGGCCCAGACGTCCGGCCACAGGTCGCCCGCCGCCGCCCGGTCCCAGCCGTCGGCGAGGATCGTGGACGGGGCCGGGTAGACACGGTCGTCGATCCAGGCCTGGGTGGCGGCCAGTTGCCACAGGAGAAGCAGAGCGGCGGGTACGGCCAGGGCCAGGCACAGCTCCAGGGCGCGCCTTCGGCGGTGGGTGCGGGTGGGGTGCAGTTCGCTCGGGCCCGGGCGGCGGACCAGGACCGATTCGGCCGGTGACTTCGCGAGCGTCGTCATGCCGGTGCCGCCTCCTTCCTCAGGAGGTCCCACAGGTCGCTCTTCAGGGCCGTGAACTCGGGTGTCACGCGGATGTCGCCCGTCCGCGGGCGGGGGAAGGGCGGACGGTGCTCCGCGATCACGCGGCCCGGGCGCGCGGACATCACCAGGACGCGGTCACCCAGGACGATGGCCTCCTCCAGGCTGTGGGTGATGAAGAGGGTGGTGGTGCGGAGGGACTGGGTGAGGTCCAGGAGTTCGTCCTGGAGGATCGTGCGGAGTTGGGCGTCCAGGGCGGCGAAGGGCTCGTCCATCAGGAGGAGTTCGGGTTCCACCGCCAGCGCTCGGGCTATCGCCACGCGCTGGCGCATGCCGCCGGAGAGCGTCGCCGGGTAGGCGTTCGCGAAGTCCGACAGGGCCATGCGGGCCAGCCAGTCGTCGGCGCGGGCGTTGGCCTCGCGGCGCTGGACGCGCTGGATGTCCAGGCCGAAGCGGACATTGGCGCGTACGGTCTTCCAGTCGTAGATGCCGTAGTCCTGGAAGATCATGGCCGCCGGGCGCGGGCTGGAGGTACGGATCTCCAGGGTGCCGGTGCTCGGGCGGAGCAGGCCCGCTGCGATGCGGAGCAGGGTCGACTTGCCGCAGCCGGAAGGGCCGACTACACAGACGAACTCGCCGGGGGCGACGGTCAGATCGAGGGGGCCGAGGGCGTCGACGGTGTGGGGGGTTCGGCCGAAGGCGCGCGTCAGGTCGGTCGCTCTGAGTTTGGGGTACGGCTCTCCCACTTCGGTCTCCTCGCGGAGTGCGGAACGGACGTGTGGGTGTCGTTGACCATATGACGGTCCGTCAGATTCCGGAACCCCGCCCGTCCGTACCCCGGGCAGCACGAAGCCCCGGCGCCTGTCGGTGCCGGGGCTCGAAGAAGTCGGTGCTAGGCCTTCGCGCAGTTCGGGCAGACGCCGCGGTACGTCACCTCTACGTCCGAGACCGTGAAGCCGAAGCGCTCGGAGTCGGGGAGGTCGGCCATCGGGTTGCCCGTGGGGTGGACGTCCCGGATGGAGCCGCACTGGGCGCAGACCAGGTGGTGGTGGGGCCGGTGGGCGTTCGGGTCGTACCGCTTGGCGCGCTTGTCGGTGGAGACCTCCAGCACCTCGCCGAGGGTCACCAGCTCGCCCAGCGTGTTGTAGACGGTCGCCCGGGAGATCTCCGGCAGCTTGGCGACGGCTCGCGCGTGCACCTCGTCCGCCGTGAGGTGGACGTGATCGCCGGCGAGAACCTCGGCCACGACGCGCCGCTGCGCGGTCATCCGCCATCCGCGTCCGCGCAGCCGTTCCAGAAGGTCGCTCATGGAGACACCTTAACAGCAGAAGGACCAGGTTCCGAATGGGTGTGACTTTGGAGCCTAGCTGAGATTGGAAGCTAGATTGACTTAGACAAAGTCCAGTGTAGGGTGGGGATCGTCTTTGGCCCATGGACAGGAGTGGCCGGAGTTGCTCGAAGCTACGCAGGAGGCGCACGTGACCCAGGGACCGCTCACGACGGAGGCCGGTGCTCCGGTCGCCGACAACCAGAACAGCGAGACCGCGGGCATCGGCGGCCCGGTCCTCGTCCAGGACCAGCTCCTGCTGGAGAAGCTTGCCCACTTCAACCGGGAGCGCATCCCGGAGCGCGTGGTGCACGCGCGCGGTGCCGGCGCCTACGGCACCTTCACGGTGACCGCCGATGTCACCCCGTACACCCGCGCCGCCTTCCTCTCCGAGGTCGGCAAGCAGACGGAGACCTTCCTGCGTTTCTCGACGGTGGCCGGCAACCTCGGTGCGGCGGACGCCGTGCGTGACCCGCGCGGCTGGGCGCTGAAGTTCTATACCGAGGACGGCAACTACGACCTCGTCGGCAACAACACCCCGGTGTTCTTCATCAAGGACGCCATCAAGTTCCCGGACTTCATCCACACCCAGAAGCGCGACCCGTACACGGGCAGCCAGGAAGCCGACAACGTGTGGGACTTCTGGGGGCTGTCGCCCGAGTCCACGCACCAGGTGACCTGGCTCTTCGGCGACCGCGGCATCCCGGCGTCGTACCGCCACATGAACGGCTACGGCTCGCACACCTACCAGTGGAACAACGAGGCCGGCGAGGTCTTCTGGGTCAAGTACCACTTCAAGACCGACCAGGGGATCAGGAACCTCACCCAGGCTGAGGCCAATCGGATCGCCGGTGAGGATCCTGACTCCCATCAGCGCGATCTGCGTCAGGCCATCGAGCGCGGAGAGTTCCCCAGCTGGACCGTGCAGGTGCAGATCATGCCGGCGGCGGACGCGGCGACGTACCGCTTCAACCCGTTCGACCTCACCAAGGTGTGGCCGCACGAGGACTACCCGCCGATCGAGATCGGCAGGCTGGAGCTCAACCGCAACCCGCACAACGTCTTCGCCGAGGTCGAGCAGAGCATCTTCAGCCCCGCGCACTTCGTGCCGGGCATCGGTCCGTCGCCCGACAAGATGCTCCAGGGCCGCCTGTTCGCCTACGGCGATGCCCACCGCTACCGCGTCGGCATCAACGCCGACCATCTGCCGGTGAACCGCCCGCACGCCACCGAGGCGCGCACCAACTCCCGGGACGGCTTCCTGTACGACGGCCGCCATGGCGGTGCGAAGAACTACGAGCCGAACAGCTTCGGTGGTCCGGCGCAGACGGGGCGTCCGCTGTGGCAGCCGTTCGACGCCTTCGGCGGCGGTACCGGCAACCACGAGGCGCCCGTCCATGCCGAGGACGACGACTTCGTGCAGGCCGGCAACCTCTACCGCCTGATGTCGGAGGAGGAGCGGGAGCGGCTGATCGCCAATCTGGCGGGTGCCCTCGCGCCCGTCTCGCGCGACGACATCGTCGAGCGGGCCGTCGGCAACTTCCGGCGGGCGGACGACGACTTCGGCAAGCGGCTGGAGGTCGCCGTCCAGGCCCTGCGTGGCTGATCACCAGCACTGGACCGCTTGCCGTGGCGGACGGGCCGGGTTCCTTCGGGGGTCCGGCCCGTCGCGCGTGGTCAGGCCGGCACGTGCTGTCGTGCGGGTGCCCAGCAGCGGATGATGTCGCGGACCGAGACGATGCCGACCGGCTCGTCGTGATCCAGGACGATCAGATGCCGGAAGCCGCCGTGTGCCATGGCGCGGGCCGCCTCCTCCAGGGTCCACGACGGCGCGGCGAACACGACGTCGTTCGTGGTGTGGTCATGGGCGCGTTCGGTGTCCGGGCTCTGGCCGAGGCCGACGGAGATCAGGATGTCGCGTTCGGTGAGGATGCCGATACCGCCCGCGTCGGGGTCATGGACCACGGCCGCGCCGACCCGGCGGGTGGACATGAGAGCGGCGGCCTGGCGAAGGGTGTGGGTGGGGCCGATGGTGAGGACCACGGTGCTCATGGCGTCACGTACGAGCATGGATGGAGCCACCTCCTGAAGTGCCCCCGCACCGTTTGTTCACGGTTTCACAAATTCACAAGTGGGGGGACTCTCAGAGTGACAGGTAAAGAGGGGGTCAACAAGGGGGCGCTCAGTAGCGCTCGTTGAGGTACCCGAGGAACTCGTCGTGCAGCAGGCCGTTCGAGGCGGCGGCGTTGCCGCTGTGCGGGCCGGGGCGGCCGTCGAGTCCGGTGAAGGAACCGCCCGCCTCCGTCACGATGATCGCGTTGGCGGCCATGTCCCACAGGGACAGCTCGGGCTCGGCGCAGATGTCCACCGAACCCTCGGCGACCATCATGTACGGCCAGAAGTCGCCGTACGCGCGCGTGCGCCACACCTCACGGGTCAGATCGAGGAAGCCGTCCAGCCGCCCCTGCTCCTCCCAGCCGCTCAGCGAGGAGTACGCGAACGAGGCGTCCGCCAGCTTGGAGACCTTGGACACCCGCAGCCGGGACGCCGAGGACAGGCTGCGCCCCGCGAAGGCGCCGTGTCCCTGGGCCGCCCACCAGCGCCGGCCCAGCGCGGGAGCGGAGACCAGGCCGACGACGGGCTGGTAACCGCCCTCCCCGGCCTCCATCAGCGAGATGAGGGTGGCCCAGACCGGAACGCCGCGCACATAGTTCTTCGTGCCGTCGATCGGATCGATCACCCAGCGACGGGGCCCGGTGCCCTCGATGCCGTACTCCTCCCCGAGAATCGCGTCTCTGGGCCGGGCACGCTGCAACTGCCCCCGGATGAGCTCCTCGGCGCCCTTGTCCGCCTCGCTCACCGGGGTCATGTCCGGCTTGGTCTCGACCTTGAGGTCGAGAGCCTTGAATCGGTCCATCGTGGTCGCGTCGGCGGCGTCCGCGAGGACGTGGGCGAGTCGCAGATCGTCGAGGTAGTCCGGCATGGAACGAACCGTATCCGCCGTGGTCGGGGTGGGGCTATAGGCCCCGGGATCATGGGCGGGTCGCAAACCCCCGTACATCCCGCCCGCGAAGCCCCGCGCACCCCGGGGCAGAAGCGCCCCCGCATGCTTTCGCGAACCCTTGACAGTGCCCCCTCGCGCGTCAAATCTGGGCGCAGAGCCGCTTGCCCCCAGGAGGCGATGATGCCTGCAGCGCGGGAATCCCTGCTGGACGCCGCTTACACGGCGCTGGCGCGTCGGCCGTGGTCCGCTGTGCGGATGGTGGACGTGGCGGCGGCTGCCGGAGTGTCCCGGCAGACCCTGTACAACGAGTTCGGGAGCAAGGAAGGCCTTGCCCGCGCGCTGGTCAGAAGGGAGGCCGACGGCTATCTCGCCGGTATCGACCGCGCCCTGGCCACTCCCAGTGACGCCCGCGACCGGCTCACCGCCACCGCCGAGTGGACCGCGGGCCTGGCTCGCGACAACGCCCTCGTGCGCGCCATGCTCACCGGCTGCTGGAGCGAGCGGCTGCCCTCCCCGACCCTGTCCGCGGTGCCGTCCTCCTCGGCCGTCCCGGCACAGCGCCGCGCCGACGGGCCCCTCCCCTCACCGGGCGACTTCGTGGCCTTCGTGCGCGACCGGGCGGTCTCCGTCCTGACCGGCCCCGGCGTAAACAAGGTCGACACCGCCGACCTGGCCCGCTCCTGCGAACTCGTCGTGCGCCTCGCCCTGTCCTGCGTCGCCGCCCCACCCGGCGAGGGCGGTGTCGCCGACCTCGTACGCAGCGCGCTGCACCGGCAGTTGCCGGCCTGAGCACGCGGCCGCCTCAGTGCGCCGAACCCGACAGCTGCAACCCGATGACACCCACGATGACCAACGAGATCGACACCAGCTTCAGCGTCGACACGATGTCCCCGAGGAAGATCATTCCGTAGATCGCCGTGCCCGCCGCGCCGATCCCCGTCCACACCGCGTACGCCGGGCCCACGTCCAGCTTCCGCAGCGACAGCGTCAGCAAGCCGAAGCTGCCGAGGGCGAAGATGCAGAAGGCGACGGTCGGCCACAGCCGGGTGAACCCATGGGAGAGCTTCAGACAGACGGCGAAGCCTGTTTCGAGCAATCCGGCCACGATGACCAGCAGCCACGCCATGTGCTGTCCTCCCGTATGTCCGGCTCGGTGCGATTATGCACTTACCGAACTCCCGTACAGGCAAACAACGCGGAGGTCAGTCGCCTTCCCTCAGTCGCCTTCCGTGCGCTCCCGCGTGGCCAGCAACCGCCGCAGCGAGTACAGCCGCGCCGGATCCGCGTGTCCCTGCGCCACCCAGTCGTCCAGCGCACAGTCCGGTTCATCATGACTGCACGCACGCGGGCACCCCTCGGTTCCCGGTTCCAGATCCGGGAACGCGTGGATCACCCGCGACGGGTCGATGTGCGCCAGGCCGAAGGAACGGACGCCCGGGGTGTCGATCACCCAGCCGTCCCGCTCCGACAACGGCAGCGCCAGCGCCGATGTCGTCGTGTGCCGGCCCCGCCCGGTCACCGCGTTCACATGGCCCGTCGAACGCCGACGCTCCTGCGGCACCAGCGCGTTCACCAGCGTCGTCTTGCCCACACCCGAGTGCCCGACGAACGCCGTGACCCGGCCGTCCAGCAGCGCCCGCACCCGGTCCGCCGCACCGCCGTCCGCCAACTCCTCACGGTTGGTGACGACATACGGGATGTCCAACGCGCCGTACAGCTCCAGGAGTTCGTCCGGCGGCGCCAGGTCCGACTTCGTCAGCACCAGCAGCGGCTCAAGGCCTCCGTCGTACGCCGCCACCAGACAGCGGTCGATGAGCCGGGGCCGTGGCTCGGGGTCGGCGAGGGCGGTGACGATGGCGAGTTGGTCGGCGTTGGCCACCACGACCCGCTCGTAGGGATCGTCGTCGTCGGCGGTACGGCGCAGCAGCGACGACCGCTTCTCGATCCGCACGATCCGCGCGAGGGTGTCCTTCTTGCCGGACAGATCGCCGACGAGGGCCACCCGGTCGCCGACCACCGCCGCCTTGCGGCCGAGTTCGCGGGCCTTCATCGCCAGCACGATCCGGTCCTCGACGAGACAGGTCAGCCGCCCCCGGTCGACGGTGAGGACCATGCCCTCGGCGGCGTCCTCGTGCTTGGGCCGGATGTTCGTACGGGGCCGGGTGTTGCGTCGGCCGGGACGGGTGCGGATGTCGTCCTCGTCGGTGTGCTTGCCGTAGCGGCGCATGGCGTGAGTCCCTACGCCCCGAGCATCCCGGTCCACAGTTCGGGGAAGTCCGGCAGGGTCTTCGCCGTCGTCGCCACGTTCTCGATGCGTACACCCTCGACCGCGAGGCCGATGATCGCGCCGGCGGTCGCCATGCGGTGGTCCTCGTAGGTGTGGAAGACGCCGCCGTGCAGCCGGCGCGGGCGGATGTGCAGACCGTCGGCGGTCTCGGTGACATCACCGCCGAGTTCGTTGATCTCCTTGGTGAGCGCGGCCAGCCGGTCCGTCTCGTGCAGCCGCAGATGGGCGACACCGCGCAGGGTGGAGGGGGAGTCCGCGACCGCCGCGACCGCCGCGATGCCCGGGGTGAGTTCGCCGACCTCGCTCAGGTCCACGTCGATGCCGTGGACCGCGCCCGAACCGGTGAACACCAGCCCGTACTCGGTGAGTTCGCAGGAGCCGCCCATCTCCGTGAAGATCTCCCGCAGCCGGTCACCGGGCTGCGTGGTGCGGGCCGGCCAGTCCGGGATGAGCACCTTGCCGCCGGTCACCAGCGCGGCGGCCAGGAACGGCTGGGCGTTCGACAGATCCGGCTCGATCGTCAGATCACGGCCGAGCAGGGCGCCCGGCGTGACCCGCCAGACGTTCGGCTCGCCGCCCGACTCCGGGGTGTCCACCTGGGCGCCGACGGCACGCAGCATGTCGACGGTCATCCGGATGTGCGGCATGGAGGGCAGCGAGGAGCCGGTGTGCCGGACCTCCACACCCTGGTTGAAGCGCGGCCCGGAGAGCAGCAGAGCACTCACGAACTGGGACGACGACGAGGCGTCGATCTCCACCGGGCCGCCCTCCAGCGCACCCCCGCCGTGCACCGTCAGCGGCAGCGCGCCCCGGCCGTCGTCGTCGATCCGCGCACCGAGGGCGCGCAAGGCGTCGATCACACCGTGCAGGGGGCGCTCGTACGACCGGGGGTCGCCGTCGAAGCGGACGGGACCGTCGGCCAGCGCGGCGACCGGCGGCAGGAAGCGCATCACCGTGCCGGCATTGCCGACATCGACCGTGGCCGGGCCGCGCAGCCCCGCGGGGAGCACACGCCACGCCTCACCGGTGCCCTCCGGGCCGACGCCCTCCTCGATGCCGACGCCCATGGTGCGCAGGGCGCCCGCCATCAGCAGGGTGTCGCGGGAGCGGAGGGGGCGGCGCAGCCAACCGGGTTCCGAGGCGAGGGCGGCGAGGACGAGGGCACGGTTGGTGACCGACTTGGACCCCGGCACGTGGACCGTCGCGTCGACGGGTCCGCTCGCTTGGGGGGCGGGCCAGAGGGCGGGGTGTGCGGCGGGGTTTTGGGCCATGGGTTCACTTTATAAGGAGCGTGTGGTTCGGGTGCGGCGCCGTTGGGGCTGGTCGCGCAGTTCCCCGCGCCCCTGAGGTGGGCTGTCACACCTCCAGCAGCCAGCGGCCGCCACCTATCAATGAGCAGAGCGACACCGCGTGGAACAGGAACAACCACAGCCCCGCCGGCACATGCGTCAGCCGCGACAGCTGATCCGCGTCCGAGTCCCCCGCCCCTCCCCGCGCCCGCTTCGCCTGCAGCTCGAACGCCGGCCGTACCCCGCCCACCAGCAGGAACCACACCACCACATACGCGAACGCCGCCTGCACCTGCGGCCCCGTGAACCAGCTGACCAGTACGAACGTGCCGCCCGTGACGAACACGGTCAGGGCGCCGTACGCGTTGCGGATCATGACCAGCATCGCCACCAGCAGGACCGTCGCCAGCCACAGCAGGAGCGTGATGCGGCCCGCAGCCAGCAGTGCGGCGCCGCCCAGGCCCAGCAGCGGGGGAGCGGTGTAGCCCGCGGCCGCGGTGAGGATCATGCCGATGCCGTGCGGCTTGCCGCGGCTGACGGTGAGGCCGCTGGTGTCGGAGTGCAGACGTATGCCGGTCAGGGTCCGGCCGGTCAGCAGCGCGATCAGGCCGTGGCCGCCCTCGTGGGCGATGGTGATGGCGTTGCGTGAGAGGCGCCACAGGACGTGCGGGACGACGAAGGCGAGTGCGACGACCAGGGCGGCGATCACGACCCACAGATCGGGGTCGGGCTGGGTGCCGGAGACCTCGTCCCAGAGGGAGGCGAGCGAGGCGGATGCGGTGCTGTCCATGTAAGGCGATGGCTCCCTGTGGTCGGCTGGAATCTGGCAGTGTGGCACGCATGTGCGGACGGTATGCAGCGAGTCGTAGGCCCGAGGATCTCGCAGGAATCTTTGAGATCGAGACGTGGGAGCCGGAGGAGTCCCTTGAGGCGGATTACAACGTGGCTCCGACCAAAGAGGTCCTCGTCGTTCTCGACCGTCCCTTGAAAGACGTGGACGACCCCGCGCCGGTTCGGCAATTGCGCAAGCTGAAGTGGGGCTTGGTGCCCAGCTGGTCCAAGACTCCCGAGAGCGCCTTCAAGATGATCAATGCTCGGGCCGAGACGGTGCATGAGAAGCCGTCGTACAAGCGGGCGTTCTCCTCCCGGCGCTGCATCATCCCCGCCGACGGCTACTACGAGTGGGTCACCGGCAAGCAGGAGCGGGACCTGGAGGTCGAGGGGAAGAAGAAGCGGCCGCGCAAGCAGCCCTACTTCGTGCTGCCCGCCGACGGGACGGTGTTCGCGATGGCGGGGCTGTACGAGTTCTGGCGGGACAAGACCCTGCCCGACGAGCACCCGCAGGCCTGGTGGGTCACCTGCTCGGTCATCACCACGGAGGCCGAGACGACCCCGCTGGCCGTCGCGCCCGAGGAAGGCCCGCACACGCTCGCCGAGATCCACCCCCGGATGCCGCTGATGCTGACGCCGGACCGCTGGGACGCCTGGCTCGACCCCTCCCGCAAGGACCCCGAGGAACTGCGCACCCTCCTCGACCCTCCGCCCGCCGGACTGATGCGCGCCTACCCCGTCTCCACGCTCGTCAGCAACGTCCGCAACAACGGCCCGGAGCTGCTGAAGGAGCTGGACGGGCCCGAAGAGGGCACACTCTTCTGATGTGACGACCGTGACGACCGAGATCATTGGTACGGAGGCGGGGGACGCCCGCATCACCTGGCACCCGGCGAAGAAGGCCAGGCTGGTCCTCGCCGCCAGTCATGGCGCCGGCGGCGGCATCGGGGCCCGGGACCTTGTGGCGCTCGCCGAGGCCCTCCCCGCCCACGGGGTGACCGTCGCCCTCGTGGAGCAGCCCTGGCGCGTGGCCGGCAAGAAGGTGGCGCCCGCGCCGAAGACCCTGGACATCGGCTGGCGGGGCCTGTGGCCCGCGCTCGCCGTACCCGGGCTGCCCGTGATCGCGGGCGGGCGCAGCGCGGGGGCCCGTGTCGCCTGCCGTACGGCCGTGGAGCTCGGCGCCCATGCCGTGCTCGCGCTCAGCTTCCCCCTGCACCCGCCGGGCAAGCCGGAGAAGTCCCGCGCCGAGGAACTGCTCGGGTCCGGGGTGCCGACCCTCGTCGTACAGGGCGGGAACGATCCCTTCGGCAAGCCCGAGGAGTTCCCGGACGGTGACTTCGAGCTGGTCGAGGTGCCCTACGGCGACCATGGCCTCGCCGTGCCCAAGCGGGCGCCCCTCGATCAGGACGAGGCCGTGGCGCTCGTCACGGACGCGGTGATGAAGTGGGCCGGGTCACTCGGGTAAAGCTTGGGGAATGTCGGAGGCCCGGCCTTGGTTGTGGCGGACACAGGTGCTGAAGCACCAGCGCCGACGCCGTACGAGAGGAAGTCCGCCGCATGGGTTCGACCCACTGCCAGAGCCGCAGCAGCCGCGCCGACCTGGACTGGACGGTGCTGCACGCGGCCAGGACCGCCACTATTCGAGGGGCGGCGGGTACGGCAGGTCGTCTATCCTCCGATTCAGGCGGGACCGGTTTCGGCCCTGCCCGGAATCTTGAGGAGGTGGGTCCGGTTCCCGGTACCGACGCAGGGACCGACAACGGCCAGGCGGAGCAGCCCGAGGGCCTGGGCACGAGCGCGGAGTCGACCGCGGAGCGCAGCGCGCGCTTCGAGCGGGACGCGCTCGAATTCCTCGACCAGATGTATTCGGCCGCGCTGCGTATGACGCGCAACCCGGCCGATGCGGAGGACCTGGTGCAGGAGACGTACGCCAAGGCGTACGCGTCGTTCCACCAGTTCCGCGAGGGCACCAACCTCAAGGCGTGGCTGTACCGGATCCTCACCAACACCTTCATCAACTCCTACCGCAAGAAGCAGCGTGAGCCGCAGCGTTCGGCGGCGGAGGAGATCGAGGACTGGCAGCTCGCCCGCGCCGAGTCGCACATGTCGACGGGTCTGCGCTCCGCGGAGTCGCAGGCGCTCGACCATCTGCCGGACTCGGACGTGAAGGAAGCGCTCCAGGCCATCCCCGAGGAGTTCCGCATCGCCGTGTATCTGGCCGACGTAGAGGGCTTTGCGTACAAGGAGATCGCGGACATCATGGGGACACCCATCGGTACGGTGATGTCCCGGCTGCACCGGGGCCGCCGTCAACTGCGCGGCATGCTCGAGGACTACGCCCGCGAGCGCGGACTGGTCCCGGCCGGCGCCGGAGAGTCGAACGAAGCGAAAGGCTCGGGCTCATGAGCTGCGGAGAGCCGCACGAGACGGACTGCTCCGAGGTACTCGATCATCTCTACGAGTTCCTCGACAGCGAGATGCCGGACGTCGACCGCGACAAGTTCAAGCAGCACTTCCAGGAGTGCTCGCCGTGCCTGGAGAAGTACGGGCTCGAAGAGGCCGTGAAGAAGCTGGTCAAGCGGTGCTGCGGACATGACGACGTGCCGACCGACCTGCGCGCCAAGGTTCTGGGGCGGCTCGATCTGATCCGCTCGGGACAGGCCGTGCCCGAGCACGACGTCACGGCGACACCGCAGGAATCCTGAACGCACAGTCGTCACTCGAACGTGCTAATCCCCCGGTCTTAGGACCGCGCACCTCCCCCTGCCCGCCCTAGGCTCCTCTGCCTGAAGCGCGTGGCCTGGGAGGGGCGTATGGAGGCGACACCCGCACCGGCACGTGGCTACGTCCTCTGTGTCGCCCTCGGCGCGCTGTACTGCGTGCACACGCTGCCGGCGGACGCCGTCCCCTGGTGGGCGGTGGCGCTGCTGGCCGCGCTCTACGCCGGGGGCGAGCGGTTGTCCGGCTCGTTCTATCCCGTGCTCCTCGCCGGGGCCTTCCTGCTGCCGCCGTCCGCCGCCGCGCTGGTCGCGGTGCCGGGCGCGCTGCTCGCCCCGGCCGGCGGGCGCCCGCGTCTGCTGCGCCGGGTGTGGCGGGCGGCGCAGCTCGTGGTCGTGGTGTGGGTGGCCGCCCGGGTGCACGGGGAACTCGGCGAGCACGACGCCGTGGTGGCCGCCGACTTCCCGCACGCGCTGCTGCCGGTCGGCGCCGCCGTGCTGGCGTTCTGCCTGGCCCTGAGCCTGCTGGACACCGGGATCCTGGCGCTCGCCGAGCGCGTACCCCCGTGGCGCGCCTGGCGTGAGCAGTTCCCGCGCTCCCTCGCGCCGATCGCCGTGCACGGTCTGGCCGGTCTGATGATGGCCGTGCTGTGGCGCAGCCCCTACGGTCCCGTCGCCGCGCTGCTCGTGCTGCTGCCGATGTGCGTGTCGTGGTGGGCCTTCGCCCAGTACCACCGGGAGCGCGCGGCCCATCAGGCGACCATCCGGGCCCTCGTCCAGGCCGTCGACATCAAGGACGGCTACACCCGAGGCCACAGCGAGCGCGTCGGACAGGCCTCCATGATGATCGCCCGTGAGCTGGGCCTCGCCGGCGAACGCGTCGAGGTGCTCCGCTTCGCCGGGATCCTGCACGACGTCGGCAAGCTGGGCGTGCCCACGCGGCTGCTGCGCAAGAACGGGCCGCTGACGCCCGAGGAGCGGCGGGTGATCGAGCTGCACCCCGAGTACGGGCACGAGATGGTCCGCGGGATCTCCTTCCTCGGCGAGGCCCGGGCCGCCGTACTGCACCATCACGAGCGGCTGGACGGCAGCGGCTACCCCTACGGGCTGAGCGGGAGTCAGATCCCGGAGTCGGCACGGGTGGTGGCCGTCGCGGACGCCTTCGACGCCATGACGTCGACCCGGTCCTACTCGCGGGCCCGGCCCGTCTCCGAGGCGCTGCGGGAGCTGGAGAAATGCGCGGGCTCACACTTCGACCCCCGGATGGTCACGGCCCTCGCCGGCGCCCTCGACCAGCACGGCTGGCATCCCGCGGTGACCGCCGACGAGCCCGCGCCGCCGACCGCCGGGCCTTCGGCCGACCGTGTTCCCGGGGCGCGTCGATGAGGGCCCCGGGTGTGGCGGCCAAGGGGGTCGTGTCGATGAGCGCCCCGAGGCCACCCGTCCTGCTCACCCTGATCCACGCCTGCGCCGCGCTCCTCGCCACGGGATGTGTGCTCGGCATCCTGGCCGGGGGCCTCGCCGAGCGGGCCACGGCCCTCGCCTTCGGGGTCCTCATCACCCTCGGCGAGCTCACCCGGTGGGCCGGGGCCGAGGGCAGGGAGGCCGCGCCGCTCGGTGCCGCCGCCGCACTGTCGTACGCCCTGCTCGGCGACAACGGCTCGGAGCCCACACAGCACGGCGCCGTGCAGGTCGTCGGAGTCGTCCTGGCCGCCTCGCTGCTGGGCAGCGTGCCGCACATCGCGCGCGGGCGCCCCGTGCTCGACCACCTCACCCGGCGCGTGCTCACCGTCGGCTTCGCGGCCGTCTGCTTCCAACCCCTGTCCAACCAGGGCACGTTCGACGGCTGGGGCACCTCCTACGCGCTGCTCCTGCTGGCGATCCTCACCCTCACCGCCCTGTGCGACGCCCTGCTCGCCGCCGCGCTGGCGCACACGCGCACCCGGTGGCCCTTCGGGCCGCTGCTGCGGGACGAGCTGCGGGCGACCCTCGGGATCGGGTCGGCGGTCTGCGCGACGGGCGCGGTGATGGCGCTGGCGGTAGCCGTGATCGGGCTGTGGGCGCTGCCCGTGTTCTCGGTGCCCCTGCTGCTGACCCAGCTGTCCGTCCGCCGCTACAGCGCCGTGCGGACCACCTACCGGCAGACCATCGCCTCCCTCGCCCGCGCCACCGAGATCGCCGGGTACACCCCGGCCGGACACGCCCGGCGGGTCGCCGCGCTCAGCCGGGACGTGGGGCGGGACCTGGGCCTCACCGAGGCCGAGCTCACCGTGCTGGAGTACGCGGCCCTCATGCACGACATCGGTCAGCTCAGCCTCGTCGACCCGGTGCCGGACGGGGCCACCGCCGTGCTGCCCGTAGAGAAACAGCGGCGGATCGCGCTGCTCGGAGGGGCCGTCGTACGGCAGACCGGCGTGAACCCGCAGGTCGCGCTGGTCGTGGAGCGGCTCGCCGACCCCTGCCCCGAGCAGCCGCTGCCCGCGCGGATCGTGCGGGCGGTGAACGCCTACGAGGAGATGGCGCGCGATGCCGGGCCGGGAGGGCCGCTGAAGGCGCTCGAAGAGCTGCGACTGGGTACCGCGGGGGAGTACTCGGCGGAGGTGGTGGAATCGCTGGCCCAGGTGCTGTCCAGGGAGGGTCTGGCAACGCCCTTGGCTGGGTAACCCATGGGTAATGAGCGCCCTTCCAGCCGTACGTGGTTGGATGCGAATGAGAGTGTGTCCGGGGGCGAGCACTAGCCAGCCCACTCCACGGAACTGGCAGGCGGGAATCGTGAGGATCTTCGGCAAGGGACGGCACCGGCCCTCCGCCTCCTGGCGGCAGGCCACCGACCGGGCGTTCACGCTCATCGGCGACGGCCGGTACGAGGACGCGGGCGCGCTGCTGACACGTGCCGCCGATCTGGAGCCCTGGCTTTCGGAGTCCTGGTTCAATCTCGCGCTGCTGCACAAGTTCCGGCACGACTGGGAGCAGGCCCGGGCCGCCGGACTGCGTGCCGTGGCGCTGCTCGACCGGGAGACCGGGGCGCCCGACTGGTGGAACGTCGGCATCGCCGCGACCGCGCTGCAGGACTGGCCGCTGGCCCGGCGGGCCTGGCAGGCGTACGGGCTGCGGGTACCCGGCGGGGCCACCGACTCCGGCGAGCCGGTCGGCATGGACCTGGGCAGCGCTGCCGTACGGCTGTCCCCGGAGGGGGAGGCCGAGGTCGTGTGGGGGCGTCGTCTCGACCCCGCGCGGATCGAGGTGCTGTCGATTCCGCTGCCGTCGTCCGGGCGGCGCTGGGGCGAGGTCGTGCTGCACGACGGCGTCCCGCACGGCGAGCGGACCACGACGTCCGGGCACGCCTACCCCGTCTTCGACGAGATCGAGCTGTGGGCGCCTTCGCCGGTGCCGACCTGGGTGGTGCTGCTGGAGGCGGCGACCGAGGCCGACCGGGACGCGCTGGAGCAGCTCGCCGCGGACGCGGGGTTCGCCGCGGAGGACTGGTCCTCGTCGGTGCGGCTGCTGTGCCGGATGTGTTCCGAGTCGCGGATGCCGTCCGATGAGGGGGACGGGGAGCATCTGGATCCGCACGATCACAGTGAGCCGGGGCATCCGGGGCCGCTCGGCCATCGGACCGATGGGCAGCTGTGGGTGCCGGAGCGGGAGTGCGGGGTGGCTGCGCCGGCTGCGTTGGTCCGGGGGCTGCTGGACGGATGGGTTGCCGACAGTCCTGATTCCAGGGATTGGCGGGACTTGGAAGAGGTCTGCTAGGCGCCGTAGGGGCGGGGTCGTCGGCAGGCTGCGGGCTGTGTGTGGTTGATCGCGCAGTTCCCCGCGCCCCTATCGGGGCGCTCCCCGTACCCTGTATCAGGATTCACCCTCTTTCTTTGTGCAGGAAGGCATACGTCGGTCATGGCCCAGCAGGACACCGAGCAGCAGCACGCGGGCGTGCTCCCCGTGGACGACGAGGGGTTCGTCGTCGACACCGAGGACGCGGAGGAGCGCGAGAACGCCTGGCGTGAGCGCGGCACCTCGCGGCCGATCACCGTGGTGGGGAACCCGGTTCTGCACAAGGAGTGCAAGGACGTCACCGA
Organism: Streptomyces lanatus; assembly: GCF_014655715.1. Taxonomy (GTDB): domain Bacteria; phylum Actinomycetota; class Actinomycetes; order Streptomycetales; family Streptomycetaceae; genus Streptomyces; species Streptomyces lanatus. Next base: position 335,139 of record NZ_BNBM01000003.1, read on the forward strand.
GTTCGGCGCCGAGCTGGAGCAGCTGGTGGCGGACATGTTCGCCTCGCAGCGCACCGCCGAGGGCGTGGGCCTGGCCGCCAACCAGATCGGCGTCGACCTGAAGGTCTTCGTCTACGACTGCCAGGACGACCAGGGCGAGCGGCATGTCGGCGTCGTCTGCAACCCGAAGCTCGTCGAGCTGCCCGCCGAGCAGCGCCGGCTGGACGACAGCAATGAGGGCTGTCTGTCGGTGCCGACCGCGTACGCGGCGCTCGCCCGCCCCGACTACGCCGAGGTGACCGGGCAGGACGAGAAGGGCAACCCGATCAAGGTCCGCGGCACCGGCTACTTCGCCCGGTGTCTGCAGCACGAGACGGACCATCTGTACGGCTACCTCTACATCGACCGTCTCTCCAAGCGCGAGCGCAAGGACGCGCTGCGGCAGATGGCCGAGAACGAGCCCCGCTACGCCGTGGTTCCCAACGACTGAGGTCCACTGACCGAGGTCCTCATACGCTCCTGGCGCTCGGCGCCTGGTCAGGTTCCCCACCCGGCCAGGCGCCGTTCGCATGTTCGTCGCATGTTCGATCGCGTACGCGCGAAATGAAGCAAATACGTTCCCAGAACGGTCAGTTGTGGTGCTGAATGGAGGTGCGGGGATACGCGACTGCACAACTGGCGGCTGAGAGGAGTTTGTTCGTGCATGCTTTCTCGGACAGCACCACAGCGACATCGACGGCGGTCCAGGTTCCACCGTCGCTCTCTCTCCCGGTGATCGAAGCGGCGTTTCCCAGGCGACTTCATCCCTATTGGCCCCGGCTCCAGGACAAGACCCGGGCCTGGTTGCTCCAGAAGCGACTGATGCCGGCCGACAAGGTCGAGGAATATGCCGACGGCCTGTGCTACACCGACCTCATGGCCGGGTACTACATAGGCGCCCCGGACGATGTCCTCCAGGCGATCGCGGACTACAGCGCGTGGTTCTTCGTCTGGGACGACCGGCACGACCGGGACATCGTCCACCGCCGCCCGGCGGCCTGGCGGCGGCTGAGATTCCGGCTGCACACGGCGCTCGACTCCCCCGAGGACCATCTGCACCACGAGGATCCGCTGGTGGCGGCGTTCGCGGACAGCGTGGGACGGCTGTTCTCGTTCCTGCCCGGCACCTGGAACGCGCGGTTCGCCCGGCACTTCCACGCCGTGATCGAGGCGTACGACCAGGAATTCCACAACCGAATGGAAGGGAAGGTCCCCACCGTCGAGGAATACCTCGAACTGCGCCGGCTCACCTTCGCACACTCGATCTGGACCGATCTGCTGGAGCCGAGCGTCGGAATGGAACTTCCGGAATCCGTGCGCAAATATCCGGCATATCGACGGGCGGCACTGCTGAGCCAGGAATTCGCCGCCTGGTACAACGATCTCTGCTCATTCCCGAAGGAAATAGCGGGCGACGAGGTCCACAATCTCGGTATCAGTCTCATCACCCACAAGGGGCTGACTCTCGAAGAGACGATCGCGGAAGTCAGACGACGCGTCGAGGACTGCATCTCCGATTTCCTGGTGGCCGAGCGCGAGGCCCTGGAATTCGCCGGCCTGCTGGCCGACGGCACACCGCGGGGCGCGGAACTCGGCACCGCCGTGCGCGCCTGCGTCGGCAATATGCGCAACTGGTTCAGCTCGGTCTACTGGTTCCACCACGAGTCCGGCCGTTACCGCGTCGACAGCTGGGACGACCGGTCCACACCCCCGTACGTCAACAACGAAGCGGCAGGTGAGCTATGACCACGGTCCTGGAACTGCGTGAACCGCCCCTCGCCGGCGGGGGAGTCCCGCTGCTGGGCCACGGCTGGAGGATGGTCCGCGATCCGCTGGCCTTCGTGGCGGCGCTGCGCGACCACGGCGACGTCGTACGGATCAAACTGGGGCCGAAGACGGTGTACGCCGTCACCACACCCGACCTCACCGGCGCGCTCGCGCTGAGCACCGACTTCGAGATCGCCGGGCCGCTGTGGGAGTCCCTGGAGAGCCTGCTCGGCAAGGAGGGCGTGGCCACCGCCAATGGGCCCCGGCACCGGCGGCAGCGGCGCACCATCCAGCCCGCCTTCCGGCTCGACGCCATCCCCGGGTACGGGCCGATCATGGCCGAGGAGGCGCATGCGCTGACCGAGCGCTGGCGGCCCGGCGAGACCGTCGACTGCACCGCCGAGTCCTTCCGGATCGCCGTGCGGATCGTGGCCCGCTGTCTGCTGCGCGGCGCGTACATGGACGAGCGGGCCGACCGGCTGTGCGCCGCCCTCGACACCCTGTTCCGCGGCATGTACCGGCGGATGGTGATCCCCCTCGGGCCGCTCTACGACCTGCCGCTCCCGGCCAACCGCCGATTCAATGGCGCCCTGGCCGATTTTCATCTCCTGGTCGACGAGGTCATCGCCGAACGCAGGGCATCCGGTCAAAAGCCGGACGATTTGCTGACGGCATTGCTGCACGCGAAGGACGAGAATGGTGACCCCATCGGGGAGCAGGAGATCCATGACCAGGTCGTCGCGATATTCACCGCCGGCACCGAAACGGTGGCGTCCACGATCTTGTGGCTGCTCCATGTGCTCGCGGAACATCCGGAACACGCCGACAAGGTAAGCGCAGAGGTCGAATCCGTCACCGGCGGTCGCCCCGTGGCATTCGAGGACGTCCGTGCGCTGCGGCACACCAACAATGTCGTCGTGGAAGCGATCCGTTTGCGCCCCGCGATCTGGATTCTGACGCGCCGGGCGGTGGCCGACACATCACTCGGTGGCTATCGCATTCCGGCCGGAGCCGACATCGTCTACAGCCCCTACGCCGTCCAGCGCGATCCGAAGTCGTACGTGCGCCACCTCGACTTCGACCCCGACCGCTGGCTTCCCGAGCGCGTCAAGGAGGTGCCGAAATACGCCATGAGCCCCTTCGGGGTCGGCAACCGCAAGTGCCCGAGCGACCACTTCTCCATGGCGATGCTGTCGCTGATCACGGCGGCCCTGGCCGGCCGGTACCGCTTCGAGCAGGCGTCCGGCTCGAACGACTCGACCCGGGTGGGGATCACCCTGCATCCGCACACCCTGCTGCTGACGCCGGTCGAGCGGGAGTAGCTCAGGCCGCCTCGGGGCCCTGGAACGTCCGCCGGTAGGCGTTCGGTGTCGTCCCCAGCGTCCGTACGAACTGATGGCGCAGCGCGGCCGCGGTGCCGAACCCGGTCCGGCCCGCGATCGCGTCCACGGTCTCGTCCGTCGCCTCCAGCAACCGCTGGGCCAGCAGCACACGTTGGCGCAGGATCCAGCGGTAGGGAGTCGTGCCGGTCTCCTGCTGGAAGCGGCGGGCGAAGGTGCGCGGTGACATGAGCGCGCGCTCGGCGAGCTGCTCGACGGTGACGTCCTCGTCGAGGTGGCGCTCCATCCAGGCCAGCACCTCGCCGACAGTGTCGCACTGGGAGCGCGGCAGCGGGCGCTCGATGTACTGGGCCTGTCCGCCGTCCCGGTGCGGCGGCACCACCATGCGCCGGGCGATCTTGTTGGCGACCTCGGGCCCCTGCTCCTGGCGCACGATGTGCAGACAGGCGTCGATCCCGGCGGCGGTGCCGGCGCTGGTGATCACCGGGCCCTCGTCGACGTACAGCACATCGGGCTCGACGATCGCCCGCGGGTGCTGTCGGGTCAGTTCCCCGGCGTGCTTCCAGTGCGCACTGCACCGCCGCCCGTCGAGCAGCCCGGCCGCGCCCAGCACGAAGACGCCGGAGCACACGCTGAGCACCCGCGCGCCCCGCTCGACCGCTCTGACCAGGGAGTCCAACAGCTCGGGCGGATAGTCGCGCACGACATAGTCGCTGCCCGCGGGCACCGCGATCAGGTCGGCCTCCTCAAGCCGCTCCAGACCGTAGGGCGTGGAGACGGAGAGTCCGCCGACATGGGTGCCCAGCGTCGGCCCCTCCGCCGATACGACGGCGAAGTCGTACGTGGGCAGCCCCTCGTCACTGCGGTCGATGCCGAACACCTCGCAGACGACGCCGAGTTCGAAGGGATGCACGCCGTTGAGCAGGACGGCCGCCACGTTCTTCAGCATGCTGCCAGTGTGCCTCGGAAGTGGCAGTAAATCGAGGGTGTACGGCAGTCCTGCCACTGTCAGGAGTGTCTTGCCGGTATGAGACTTACCTCATGAACGCAATCCTCGAATACGTCGCCGTAGTGATTCTCTTCCTGATCCTCGCGGGTCCGGCGCTCGTGGGACATCTCCACGAGCGCCGGATCGACCGCCAGCTGAAGGCGGTGGAATCCAAGAAGACTCAGAAGTCCTCGTCCAGGTCGACGGTGCCCTCCACCGCCACCTGGTACGCCGAGGGACGCCGCTCGAAGAAGTTGGTGAGCTCCTGAACACCCTGCAGCTCCATGAAGCTGAAGGGGTTCTCGGAGCCGTACACCGGAGCGAAGCCGAGGCGCGTCAGGCGCTGATCGGCGACACACTCCAGGTACTGCCGCATCGAGTCGGTGTTCATGCCCGGGAGGCCGTCACCGCACAGGTCGCGCGCGAACTGCAGCTCGGCCTCGACGGCCTCCCTCAGCATGTCGGTGACTTCCTGCTGGAGCTGGTCGTCGAAGAGCTCCGGCTCCTCCTTGCGGACGGTGTCGACCACATCGAAGGCGAACGACATGTGCATCGTCTCGTCGCGGAACACCCAGTTGGTGCCGGTGGCCAGACCGTGCAGCAGGCCCCGGCTGCGGAACCAGTAGACGTAGGCGAAGGCACCGTAGAAGAACAGGCCCTCGATGCACGCGGCGAAGCAGATCAGGTTCAGCAGGAAGCGACGCCGGTCGGCCTGGGTCTGCAGGCTCTCCAGCTTCTCGACCTCGTTGATCCACTTGAAGCAGAACTCGGCCTTCTCGCGGATCGAGGGGATGTTCTCGACGGCGTCGAAGGCGGCCGCCCTGTCCTCCGGGTCGGGGAGGTAGGTGTCAAGGAGCGTCAGATAGAACTGGACGTGCACGGCCTCCTCGAAGAGCTGGCGCGACAGGTACAGGCGCGCCTCCGGGGAGTTGATGTGCTTGTACAGCGTCAGCACCAGGTTGTTCGCCACGATCGAGTCGCCCGTCGCGAAGAACGCGACCAGCCGGCCGATCATGTGCTGCTCACCCTCGGACAGCTTGGCGAGATCGGCGACGTCCGAGTGGAGGTCGACCTCCTCCACGGTCCAGGTGTTCTTGATGGCGTCCCGGTAGCGCTCGTAGAAGTCCGGGTAGCGCATGGGGCGCAGGGTCAGCTCGAAGCCCGGGTCGAGGAGATTGGCGTTACGGGTACTCATTACTGGCAGGCCTCGCAGGACTCGGGGTTTTCCAGGGAGCAGGCGACGGCGTCTTCGGGCGCCGGCTGCTGGGCGGGGATGGCGGCTTGGGCCTGGGCGGCGCGGGCGATGCGGGTCGCCGGGCGCGAGCGCAGGTAGTACGTCGTCTTCAGGCCCGACTTCCAGGCGTACGCGTACATCGAGGAGAGCTTGCCGATGGTCGGCGTCTCCAGGAACAGGTTCAGGGACTGCGACTGGTCCAGGAACGGGGTCCGGGCGGCGGCCATGTCGATGAGCCCGCGCTGCGGGATCTCCCACGCCGTGCGGTACAGCGCCCGTACGTCCGCCGGGATCCAGGCGAAGTCCTGCACCGAGCCGTTCGATTCGCGCAGCGCCTCACGGGTGCGGGCGTCCCACACGCCGAGCGCCTTCAGCTCGTCGACCAGGTAGGAGTTGACCTGGAGGAACTCACCGGAGAGCGTCTCGCGCTTGAACAGGTTGGAGACCTGCGGCTCGATGCACTCGTAGACACCGGCGATGGACGCGATGGTGGCGGTGGGCGCGATGGCGAGCAGCAGGGAGTTGCGCAGACCGGTGGTGGCGATACGGCCGCGCAGGGCCGCCCAGCGCTCCGGCCAGGTCAGCTCGGCGTCCGGGTAGTGGTCGGGGTGCAGGACGCCCTGGGCGGTACGGGTCTTCTCCCAGGCAGGCAGCGGGCCGCTGCGCTCGGCGAGGTCGGCGGACGCCTCGTACGCGGCGAGCATGATGCGCTCGGCGATCCGCGTGGAGAGCGCCTTCGCCTCGGGCGAGTCGAAGGGCAGCCGCAGCTTGAAGAACACGTCCTGCAGACCCATCGCGCCGAGGCCCACCGGCCGCCACTTGGCGTTGGAGCGGCCCGCCTGCTCGGTCGGGTAGAAGTTGATGTCGACGACACGGTCCAGGAAGGTGACGGCGGTGCGGACGGTGGCGTCGAGGCGCTCCCAGTCGATGTCCCCGTTGTCCACGAACGCGCCGAGGTTGACCGAGCCCAGGTTGCAGACCGCCGTCTCCCCGTCGTCGGTGACCTCCAGGATCTCCGTGCAGAGGTTGGACGAGTGGACGACATGGCCCGGCAGCGCCGTCTGGTTGGCGGTGCGGTTGGCGGCGTCCTTGAACGTCATCCAGCCGTTGCCGGTCTGCGCGAGGGTGCGCATCATACGGCCGTACAGATCACGCGCCGGGATGGTCTTCTTGGCGAGCCCGGCGGCCTCGGCCTTGCGGTAGGCCGCGTCGAACTCCTCGCCGTGCAGATCGACCAGCTCGGGCACGTCGGCGGGGGAGAACAGCGACCATACGGCGTCCGCGTTCACCCGGCGCATGAACTCGTCCGGGATCCAGTGCGCGAGGTTCAGATTGTGCGTACGGCGGGCGTCCTCACCGGTGTTGTCGCGCAGCTCCAGGAACTCCTCGATGTCGGAGTGCCAGGTCTCCAGGTACACCGCGGCGGCCCCCTTGCGCCGGCCGCCCTGGTTCACCGCGGCGACGGAGGCGTCGAGGGTCTTCAGGAACGGGACGATGCCGTTGGAGTGCCCGTTGGTGCCGCGGATCAGCGAACCGCGGCTGCGGATGCGGGAGTACGCGATGCCGATACCGCCGGCGTGCTTCGAGAGCCGGGCGACCTGGTGGTAGCGGTCGTAGATGGAGTCCAGCTCGTCGAGCGGGGAGTCCAGGAGGTAGCAGGACGACATCTGGGGGTGCCGGGTGCCGGAGTTGAACAGGGTGGGGGAGGAGGGGAGGTAGTCGAGGCGGCTCATGAGCCCGTAGAGCGCGGCGACTTCGTCCAGTGCGCGGACACTGTCGTCCTCGGCGAGACCGGCGGCGACCCGGAGCATGAAGTACTGCGGAGTCTCGATCACGCGACGGGTGATCGGGTGCCGGAGCAGGTACCGGCTGTGCAGGGTGCGCAGGCCGAAGTAGCCGAAGCGGTCGTCGGCGCCGGTGTCGACCAGGGCGTCGAGACGGGCCGCGTGGATCCGCGCGAACTCCGCGGTGCGGTCGGCGATGAGGCCCTCGCGGTGGCCGACGGCGACCGACCCGGTGAAGGACGTGACGCCCTGCGAGGCGGCCTCGGCGGCGATGGAGAGGGTCAGCAGCCTGGCCGCCAGCCTGCTGTAGGCGGGGTCCTCGGAGATGAGACCGGCGGCCGCCTCGGTGGCCAGCTCGCGCAGCTCCGCCTCGTCCGCGCGCGCGGACCGGCCCCGCAGCGCGGCGGCGGCGACCCGGCCGGGGTCGGCGTCGAGGAGGTCGGCGGTCAGCTCGGTGAGGGTCCGCAGCAGTGCGGTACCGGGACCGTCGGTCTTCAGCTCGGTGACTGAAACCGGGTCGGCTGGCGCGATGGTCACGTGGGGGCTCTCCCTCGCTCGGCACGGGGCCTCGCCGAGGGCAGGGGGCGGTACACGAGCGCACGGGGCGTCGCGTCCACCGGCCCATTCCACGAGGCCCGGACGTCAGGGCGCACCGGCCGGGTGGCCGGGCGCGCTGTCGGCAGGTCCTCGGACTGACTCTCATATGTGTGCGAACACGCATGAGTACACCGTTGCGGGACAGTTCCGGATTCGCACCGGATTCCCCTGCGACGACAGCGAGCACGAGCATACATCTTGTGCCGGGCTGTCGTATCACCCCCAGATGTTGTGTCGCGCTGGTTTCAGAGCGTCAACTCGTAGGTGAGAAGAGTGATGTCGTCGAGGTGCGGGATCGGATTCCAGTCCCGCTCCGGTGTGCGGACGAAGCCCAGCCGTTCATAGATGCGGTGGGCTCCGTGCATGGTGCGCTGGGTCGACAGGACGATCCTCGCGCAGCCCTCGGTGGCCCGCGCCCGATCGACGCAGGCGCGGACGAGGGCCTCGCCGGCGCCACGGCCCCGTCCGTCGTGCGCGACCGCCAGCATGCGGATCTCCGCCTCCGAGGGGCGGGCTATGTCGGCCATGGGGCCGCCGGACGGGACGAAGGTCACGCCGCCCAGCAGCCGGCCGTTCTCGACGGCCACCAGCACCTCGGCGGCGGCCGCGCGCCCCGCCACGTCCTTCAGTTCGCTCAGGTATTCGTCGCTCTCGCCGAAGTCGAGGAGGCCGTCCTGGAGATAGGCCCGGGCGGTGATCTCACCGAGGGGCTCGTACTCGCCGGGTTCCGCCCGCCGGATCACGATGTCCATGGGGCCGAGTCTGCCGGACGCGACGAGCGGCGGGCCGCCGGATTTCTCCG
>NZ_BNBM01000003.1:343685-593575 GCF_014655715.1 Streptomyces lanatus
GTATCGCTCGGTATCGCTCAGTGGGTCTTGCCCGCGGTCGCCGGAGGCAGTTCCGCCTCGACGCCCGGGTCGCCCGCGTCCGCCGTGTAGTCCTCCGGCCTGGTCTCGTCCACGCCCTCCGGGGCCTTCGCGGCCTTCAGGACGAAGGTGAGGACCACCGTGACCACCACGTTCAGCACGAACGCCGTGAGGCCGATGTAGCCGATCTCGCCGATGCCCGGGATCTCCTTCGCCGACCCGCCGAAGTGCTTCTGGGTCGGGGAGGCGACGCCGTACGCGGCGACCGTGCCGTAGATCATGCCGACCGCCCAGCCGGCCAGCAGGGCCCAGCGGTGGAACCAGCGGGTGAACAGGCCGCCGACCAGGGCCGGGAAGGTCTGCAGGATCCAGATGCCGCCCAGCAGCTGGAAGTTGATGGCGACCGTCTTGTCCATGGTCAGGACGAAGACCAGTGCGCCGACCTTCACCAGCAGGGACACGATCTTGGAGACCTTGGTCTCCTGCGCGGGCGTCGCGTCCGGCTTGATGAAGTCCTTGTAGATGTTGCGGGTGAAGAGATTCGCGGCCGCGATGGACATGATGGCCGCCGGCACGAGGGCGCCGATGCCGATCGCTGCGAAGGCCACGCCCGCGAACCAGTCCGGGAACATGTTCTCGAACAGCTGCGGGATCGCCAGCTGGCCGTTCTGCACCTTGATGCCGGCCGCGATCGCCATGAAGCCCAGCAGCGCCAGCAGGCCCAGCATCAGGGAGTACAGCGGCAGGATCGTGGTGTTGCGGCGGATCACCTCACGGCTGCGCGAGGACAGCGTCGCGGTGATCGAGTGCGGGTACATGAACAGCGCGAGCGCGGAGCCCAGCGCCAGCGTGGCGTACGTCCACTGCCCGGCCTCGGCCGGCACCAGCGCACCGCGCGGCGCGCCCGTCGCCGGGTTGGTCTGGCTGTACGCCTCGCCCGCCTTGGCGAAGATCTCGTCGAAGCCGCCCAGCTTGATCGGGATGTAGATGATCGCCACCGCGATGACGATGTAGATCAGCGTGTCCTTCACGAACGCGATCAGCGCGGGGGCGCGCAGACCGGACGAGTAGGTGTACGCGGCCAGCACACCGAAGGCGATGAGCAGCGGCAGGTCCTTGATGAACCAGTTGGTGTTCTCGCCGCCGCCGACGCCCATCACGTCGAGCACGGCCTGGATGCCGACGAGCTGGAGCGCGATGTACGGCATCGTCGCCAGGATGCCGGTGACCGCGACGGCCAGCGACAGGCCCTTGGAGCCGAAGCGGCCGCGCACGAAGTCCGAGGTCGTCACATAGCCGTGCTTGTGGGACACCGACCACAGGCGGGGCAGGAACGTGAAGATCAACGGGTAGACGAGGATCGTGTACGGCACCGCGAAGAAGCCCGCCGCCCCGGCCGCGTAGATCGCCGCCGGGACCGCCACGAACGTATACGCCGTGTACAGGTCGCCGCCGAGCAGGAACCAGGTGACCCAGGTGCCGAACGACCGTCCGCCCAGGCCCCATTCGTCGAGGCTGTGCTCGTTCTCGGCCTTGCGCCAGCGCGCGGCCAGGAAGCCCATGACCGTGACGGCCAGGAAGAAGAAGATGAAGACGCCGAGCGCGACGCCGTTCACGCCGTCGTTCACTTGCTACCTCCACGGCGTCCGCGCTGGTCACGCTGCCACAACTTGTACGCGATCATCGTCAGCGCGGTGGAGATCAGCACCCAGAGCATCTGGTACCAGTAGAAGAACGGGATACCGGCGATCGCCGGGTCGGTCTTGGCGTACGAGCCGACCCACAGCATCGCCACGAAGGGCGCGACGAGACAGAGCGCGATGACGACCCGTACGGGCGTCACCACCGGCCCTCTGTTCACTTCCGAGGCATCTGACATCTGACGGCTCCGTCCCCTCACTGATCACCTGAGAAACGCCCGGGCAATGTAGGTGACGGTGCAACGACAGCGGAAGACCCTGTCCGCATATCGGATGTGGAGGATTGGTGTAGGCGGCAACGGCATGCTCAGCAGCAGCGGAACCCCTGGCGCGGGTCGGTCTCCTGACGGTCCGTCCGCATCCGTTCGAAGTCACGCCGGGAGGGCACCCGGGCGTCCGGATGCCCTTGCCGTACATGCGCGACATAGCGGTCGTACGCCGATTCGTCGGTCAGCTCCCGCAGATACCAGCGGACGCTACGGAGTACGCGCCGAAGCGAGCGCATCGCGCTCCTCCTCCTTCTCCTCCTTGGTCGGGATCAGCCCCGCCGGAGCGATGATCTTCGACTCGACATACGGCGCCTCGCTCAGCGTGGACAGCGCCGGGCGGCGGATGTGCCGGACGCAGACGCGGGTGGCGTCGGCGATCACGACGACGATCAGGATCGCGAGGGCCGCGGTGAGGACGCCGTCCACCGTGGAGTTGGTGACCACGGTGTGCATGTCGTCCATGGACTTGGCGGGCGGCAGGACCTCGCCGCGGTCGATGGCGTCCTGGAAGACCTGGCGCTGCTTGAAGAAGCCGACCTTGGGGTCGCTGGAGAACACCTTCTGCCAGCTGGCGGTCAGGGTGACCGTCGCGTCCCAGACCAGCGGAACCCCGGTGATCCAGGCCCACTTGAGGCGCCCGGACTTCACCAGCAGGGTCGTGCAGACGGCGAGGGCGACGGCCGCGAGCAACTGGTTGGAGATGCCGAAGATCGGGAAGAGCTGGTTGATGCCGCCGAGGGGTTCGTGGACGCCGACCCACAGGAAGTAGCCCCAGAGGCCGCACACGATGGCGCTGGTGATGGCCAGACCCGGCTTCCAACTGACGTTCTTGAAGGGCCGGTAGACGTTGCCCAGCATGTCCTGGAGCATGAACCGGCCCACCCGGGTGCCGGCGTCCAGCGCGGTCAGGATGAACAGCGCCTCGAACATGATGGCGAAGTGGTACCAGAAGGCACGCAGGCCGCCCCCGGTGACCTGCGAGAAGATCTCCGAGACGCCGATGGCGAGGGTCGGCGCACCGCCGGTCCGGGAGAGCAGCGACGCCTCCTCGACGTTCTCCGCCGCCCGCGCGAGCGCCTCCGGGGAGATCTGGTAACCCCAACTGCCCACCACCTGCGAGGCGTTCTGCACCGTGTCGCCGATGACCCCGGCGGGCGCGTTCATCGCGAAGTACAGGCCCGGGTCGATGATGCTCGCCGCGACCAGCGCCATCACGGCGACCGACGACTCCATCAGCATGGAGCCGTAGCCGATCATCCGGACCTGCGTCTCCTTCTGGATCATCTTCGGCGTCGTACCGGAGGAGATCAGCGCATGGAAGCCGGACAGGGCGCCGCAGGCGATGGTGATGAAGACGAAGGGGAAGAGGGAGCCGGCGAAGACCGGGCCGTCGCCGCGTGAGGCGAAGTCCGTGACCGGGTCCATCTTCAGCGTCGGCAGGGCGACGATCACGCCGAGGGCGAGCAGGAAGATCGTGCCGATCTTCATGAAGGTCGAGAGATAGTCGCGCGGCGCGAGCAGCATCCACACCGGCAGGATCGAGGCGATGAAGCCGTACGCCACCATCCAGACGACCAGCGTCGAGGGGGCGAGGGTGAAGGTGTCGGCCCAGGACGACTCGGCGACCCAGCGGCCCGCGACCAGCGCGAGCAGCAGCAGGGCGACGCCGATGACGGAGACCTCGCTGACCCGGCCGGGGCGCAGGACCCGCAGGTAGAAGCCCATCAGCAGGGCGATCGGGATCGTCATCGCGATGGAGAAGGTGCCCCAGGGGGACTGGGCGAGGGCGTTGACGATGACCAGGGCCAGCACACCGAGCAGGATGATCATGATGACGAAGGTGGCCACCAGCGCGGCCGCGCCGCCGAACGGGCCGATCTCCTCGCGCGCCATCTGACCGAGGGAGCGTCCGTCGCGGCGGGTGGAGAAGAACAGCACCACCATGTCCTGGACCGCGCCCGCGAAGATGACCCCGACGATGATCCAGATCGTGCCCGGCAGATACCCCATCTGCGCGGCCAGCACGGGCCCCACCAGCGGGCCGGCACCGGCTATCGCCGCGAAGTGATGACCGAGCAGGACCCGGCGGTCGGTGGGGTGGAAGTCGATGCCGTTGTTGAGGCGTTCGGCCGGGGTGGCCCGGGTCCGGTCGACCTTCAGGACCTTGTACGCGATGAACTTGGCGTAGAAGCGATACGCGATGGCGTACGAGCCGAGGGCGGCGGCGACCATCCAGGCGGCGGAGACCTCCTCGCCCCGGGAGAGCGCGAGTACGGTCCAGCCGGCGGCACCGACCAGCGCGACGAGCGTCCAGATGACGACGGTTCGGGGGTTCGCGGTACGCACCGGGTGGTCCTCCCGTCCATGGGGTGACGGGAGGAACGTAGAACAGGAAAGGGGGATGCGCTACACCGCGTGCATCAGGACAACTCGGCTAGTCCTGCGGTCGCTTCAGCCGTGCCACGAACTTGTACCGGTCCCCCCGGTACACCGACCGCACCCACTCCACCGGCTGCCCGTCCCGGTCCAGGGAATGGCGGGACAGCATCAGCATCGGCAGGCCCACGTCCGTGCCGAGCAGGCCGGCCTCGCGCGGGGTGGCCAGCGAGGTCTCGATGGTCTCCTCGGCCTCGGCGAGATGGACGTCGTAGACCTCGGCGAGGGCGGTGTAGAGGGAGGTGTACTTGACCAGGCTGCGGCGCAGGGCCGGGAAACGCTTGGCGCTGAGGTGGGTCGTCTCGATGGCCATCGGCTCGCCGTTGGCCATGCGCAGGCGCTCGATGCGCAGCACCCGGCCGCCGGCCGTGATGTCGAGCAGGTCGGCGAGGCGGTCGTCGGCGGTGATGTAGCCGATGTCGAGGAGCTGGGAGGTGGGCTCCAGGCCCTGGGCGCGCATGTCCTCGGTGTAGGAGGTGAGCTGGAGCGCCTGGGAGACCTTGGGCTTGGCGACGAACGTGCCCTTGCCCTGGATGCGCTCCAGGCGACCCTCGACGACCAGTTCCTGTAGGGCCTGGCGCACGGTCGTGCGGGAGGTGTCGAACTCGGCGGCCAGGGTGCGCTCGGGCGGCACCGGGGTGCCCGGGGCCTGGGTCTCCGTCATGTCGAGGAGGTGCTTCTTCAGGCGGTAGTACTTGGGCACGCGGGCGGTACGGACAGTGGCGCCGTTCTCGTTCTCCGCACTGCTGACGTCGGTGCTCATGCTTCGCCTTCCCGGCTCCGGATGCGGGTCACATCGTGATCCCTTCTATATACCGTCGCCGCCACTTTTGGTCTAGTCCATAGCTCTGAGTGGTCTAGCGGACGAGATTACCCCGGCGCTGTGGTTTTCGCTGGCTTCTTACTTAAAGGTTCCTGCATATGTAGGTCGCATAACGGCTGGTCAGGGCCCTTTCCGTGACCCTTGACAGGGCTTTTGGTCTGGTCCAAGCTCCCCGTACTGGTCTACACCATTGGTCCAGGTCCCGGCCCATCGCACGTGCGGGGAGGCAGGGGGGTTTGTGGCATCCCTGAGGAGGGTGGCGTGAAGCGCAAGCTGATATCCGCGATCGGTGTCGCGGGCATGATGATCTCCCTGGCGGCGTGCGGGGGCGACAACGGCGACGGCGACAAGACCGGTGCCGACGGCTACGCGGGCGAGACGCTCACCGTGTGGGTGATGGACGGGTCCTCCCCGGACCAGTGGCAGAAGGACGTCCAGGCGGCCTTCGAGAAGAAGACCAAGGCCAAGGTCAAGTTCGAGATCCAGCAGTGGAACGGCATCCAGCAGAAGCTGACCACCGCCCTGTCCGAGGAGAACCCGCCGGACGTCTTCGAGATCGGCAACACCCAGACCCCGGCCTACGCCAAGACCGGCGGCCTCGCCGACCTCGCGGACCTCAAGACCTCGATCGGCGCCGACTGGGCCGAGTCCCTGAACGAGTCGTCCATCTACGACGGCAAGCAGTACGCCGCCCCCTGGTACTTCGCCAACCGCGTGGTCCTCTACAACAAGAAGATCTGGGCCGAGGCGGGCATCAAGGACACCCCCAAGACCCGCGACGAGTTCTACGCCGACCTCAAGCAGATCGGCGAGAAGACCGACGCCGAGCCCATCTACCTGCCCGGCCAGAACTGGTACCACTTCGTCGGCCTGACCATCGGTGAGGGCGCCGAGCTGGTGAAGAAGGACGGCGACAAGTACGTCTCCAACCTCGACGACCCGAAGGTCGCCGCCGCCATGGAGACGTACAAGAAGTTCCAGGCCCTGTCCAAGGCCCCGAAGGACAAGGACGAGGCCACGCCGCAGCAGGCCGAGGTCTTCGCCAAGGGCAACGTCGGCGCGTTCATCGGCATGGGCTGGGAGGCTGGTACGGCGGTCGCGGCCAACAAGAAGATCGAGTCGGACATCGGCTACTTCACCATCCCGGGTGCCACGGCCGACAAGCCCGAGGGTGTCTTCCTCGGCGGCTCCAACCTCGCGGTCGCCGCGGGCAGCAAGAAGCAGGAGCTGGCCAAGGAGTTCCTGAAGATCGCCCTGTCCGACCAGTACGAGGGCGAGCTCGCCAAGCAGAACGGCGTCATCCCGAACAAGGAGTCGCTGCAGACCAACCTCAAGGGCAACGCCGTCGCCGAGGCCGCCGCGCCGGCCGCCGCGGGCGGTGGCACCACGCCGCTGATCCCGGAGTGGGCGGCCGTGGAGAACGCGCCCAACCCGGTCAAGCAGTACATGACCGCCGTGCTGAACGGTAAGTCGCCGGCCGAGGCGGCCAAGCAGGTCGAGGCCGAGTTCAACAAGCGTCTGTCGCAGCAGCAGTAGACGCACCGGGGGAAGGGGGCCGCTAGCGGCGGCCTCCTTCCCCGCGTATCGGCAGGTCTAGGAGGAAGAGAACGCGAGCATGACCGTGCAGACCGAACGGCCGCCCTCCGGCCCGGTGGACGTAGCCAAAAGAGGCGAAAGCGGGCCTGCGAGGCCGCGGGCCGCGTCCCGCTGGGGCGCGCTCGCCCCCTACCTTCTGCTCCTGCCCGCCTGCGCGGCCTCCGTGCTGCTGCTCGGCTGGCCGCTGCTGAAGGACCTGCTGCTGTCGTTCCAGAACCTCAACATGGCGCAGCTGATCCAGCACGCCACCGAGTGGAACGGCATCGACAACTACACCGAGGTCCTCACCGGCGACGAGTTCTGGCGGGTCACCCTCCGCTCGATCCTGTTCACGGCGGTCAACGTCGCCCTGACCATGTTCCTCGGCGGGCTCGTCGGCCTGCTGCTCGCCCGGCTCGGCAAGCGCATGCGGTTCACCCTGATGATGGGCCTGGTGCTGGCCTGGGCGATGCCGGTGGTCGCCGCCACCACGGTCTACCAGTGGCTCTTCGCGCAGCGCTTCGGCGTGGTCAACTGGGTGCTGGACAAGCTCGGCTGGCACTCCATGGCCGACTACAGCTGGACCAGCGACCAGATGTCGACGTTCTTCGTCGTCACCGTGCTCATCGTCTGGATGTCCATCCCGTTCGTCGCGATCAACCTCTACGCCGCGACGACGACCATCCCGGCCGAGCTCTACGAGGCTGCCTCCCTCGACGGCGCCGGCGCCTGGAAGAGCTTCACGACGGTCACCCTGCCGTTCCTGCGGCCCTTCCTCTACGCGACCACGTTCCTGGAGATCATCTGGATCTTCAAGGCGTTCGTGCAGGTCTACACCTTCAACCAGGGCGGCCCCGACCGCCTCACCGAGATCCTGCCGGTCTACGCCTACATCGAGGGCGTCGGCAACCAGCATTACGGCATGGGTGCCGCCATCGCCTTCCTGACCATCCTGATCATGATCGGTCTGACCGCCTACTACCTGCGGATCGTGCTCAAGCAGGAAAAGGAACAAGAGGAGGCCGGCCTGTGAAGCGCTCGCTCTTCGGCCGCGTCTGGCCCAACGCCACGGCCGTCGTCCTGTGCATCGGCTTCGTCTTCCCCGTGTACTGGATGATCGCCACGGCGTTCAAGCCGACCGGTGACATCACCTCCGAGGACCCGGTCTGGTTCCCGACCGACATCACCCTCGGCCACTTCCGGACGGCGACCAGCGCGGACCACTTCTGGACGTTCGTCACCAACTCGCTCACAGTCACCGTGCTGGCAGTGGTGTTCTCGCTGGTCATCGCGCTGGCCGGGTCCTTCGCACTGGCGCGGATGCGGTTCAAGGGGCGGCGCGGCTTCATCATCGGCTTCATGCTCGCCCAGATGGCACCCTGGGAAGTCATGATCATCGCGATGTACATGATCGTCCGGGACGCCTCGATGCTCAACAGCCTCGTCCCGCTGACGGCCTTCTACACGATGATGATCCTGCCGTTCACCATCCTCACCCTGCGCGGCTTCGTCGCCGCCGTGCCCGCGGAGCTGGAGGAGTCGGCCATGGTCGACGGCTGCACCCGTATGCAGGCCTTCCGCCGGGTGATCCTGCCGCTGCTCGCGCCGGGCCTGATGGCCACCTCGATGTTCGGCTTCATCACCGCCTGGAACGAGTTCGCTCTGGTCCTGGTGCTGAACAAGGACGCCGAGGCCCAGACGCTGCCGCTGTGGCTGACCAGCTTCCAGACCGTGTTCGGCAACGACTGGGGTGCCACGATGGCCGCCTCGACCCTCTTCGCCATCCCGATCCTGATCCTCTTCGTCTTCCTGCAACGCAAGGCTGTCAGCGGTCTGACGGCCGGCGCCGTGAAGGGATAACGCCACCCGATGACGACATTCGCCAGCGGCACCGACACCCTCACGCGCGACGCGCTGACGGTCCTCCAGCCCGGCTTCACCGGCACCACCGCCCCCGACTGGCTGCTCCGCCGCCTCGGCGAGGGCCTCGCCTCCGTCGGCCTGTTCGGCCGCAACATCGCCTCGCCCGAGCAACTGGCCGCGCTGACGGCCCAGTTGCGCGCCGAGCGCGACGACGTCCTGGTCGCGATCGACGAGGAAGGGGGTGATGTGACGAGGCTGGAGGTCAGGACCGGTTCCAGCTTCCCCGGCAACCACGCCCTCGGCGCGGTGGACGACGTCGAGCTGACCCGCGAGGTCGCCGCGGAGCTCGGGCGCCGCCTCGCCGCCTGCGGGGTGAACCTCAACTGGGCCCCGTCGGCGGACGTGAACTCCAATGCCGCGAACCCGGTGATCGGCGTGCGCTCCTTTGGCGCGGACACGGCCCTGGTCGCCCGCCACACCGCCGCCTATGTCACCGGCCTCCAGTCGGCGGGCGTGGCGGCCTGCACCAAGCACTTCCCGGGCCACGGCGACACGGCGGTCGACTCCCACCACGCCATGCCCCGCATCGACGCGGACGTGTCCGTGCTGTCCGACCGCGAACTCTCCCCGTTCCGCGCGGCGATCGCCGCCGGCTCACGGGCGGTGATGAGCGCCCACATCCTCGTCCCCGCCCTGGACCCGGACCACCCGGCGACCCTCTCCCGCCCCGTCCTGACCGACCTCCTGCGCGGCGAACTCGGCTACACCGGCCTCATCGTCACCGACGGCATGGAGATGCAGGCCATCGCCGCCACCTATGGCATCGAACGCGGCAGCGTCCTCGCCATCGCGGCCGGTGCCGACGCGATCTGCGTGGGCGGCGGTCTCGCCGACGACGAGACGGTACGGCGCCTGCGCGACGCGTTGGTCGCGGCGGTCCGCTCCGGCGAACTCCCCGAGGCCCGGCTGGCGGAGGCGGCGGAACGCGTCCGCGAACTGGCCCGCTGGACGGCGACCACGACACCGGCGGCCGAGGGCGCCGGGCGGGAGGACATCGGCCTCGTCGCGGCCCGCCGCGCCCTGCGGCTGACCTCCACATCGCCCTTCACACGCCTCACCGAGGCCCCGTTCGTCGCCGCCCTCACCCCGGTCGCGAACATCGCGGTCGGCGACGAGACCCCGTGGGGCGTGGCAGCGGAACTGGCCCGCCTCCTCCCCGGCACCGAGACCGGCAGCTACACGGGCGAGGACGCGGCCCGAGCGACCCTCGAAGCGGCCGGCGACCGCCGGATCGTGGCCGTGGTCCGCGACGAACACCGCCACCCCTGGATGGCGGCGGCCCTGGACGCCCTGCTGACCGCCCGCCCCGACACGATCGTGGTCGAGATGGGCGTCCCCCAGGCCCCTGCCCGCGGCGCCCTGCACCTCGCCACCCATGGCGCGGCCCGCGTGTGCGGACGGGCGGCGGCGGAGGTCATCGCGGGGGCGTAGGGGTGTGACGACGAGAAAGGTGCCGGATCCCTTCACAGGGATCCGGCACCTTCATTGCCGTCAGGGGCCCGGAGCGGTCCCGGCCCTGAATCCCCTGCCTAAATCCCCTGCCAGTCCGGCTTGTTGGCATACGTGTGCCGGAAGTAGTCGGCCAGCTTCAGCTTCGACGCGGCGGCCTCGTCCACCACGACCGTGGCATGCGGGTGCAGTTGCAGCGCCGAGGCCGGGCACACGGCCGCGATCGGCCCCTCGACCGTCGCCGCGACCGCGTCCGCCTTGCCCTCACCGGTGGCCAGCAGCACCAGATGCCGAGCCTCCAGGATCGTCCCGATCCCCTGGGTGATGACGTGGTGCGGCACCTGCTCGATGTCCCCGTCGAAGAACCGCGCGTTGTCGACCCGGGTCTGCTCGGTCAGCGTCTTGATCCGCGTCCGCGAGGCCAGCGACGAACAGGGCTCGTTGAACCCGATGTGCCCGTCCGTCCCGATCCCGAGCAACTGCAGGTCCACGCCCCCGGCCTCGGCCAGCGCCGCGTCATACGCCTCGCACGCGCCCTGCACGTCCTCGGCCGTGCCGTCCGGCCCCATGAACGCGTCCATCCCGATCCCCAGCGGCTCCAGCACCTCGCGCCGCAGTACCGAGCGGTACGACTCCGGGTGCTCCGCCGGCAGCCCCACATACTCGTCGAGCTGTGCGATCCGCGCCCGCGAGGCGTCGACGGCGCCGGAGCGCACCTTCGCCGCGAGTGCCGTGTAGATGGGCAGCGGTGTCGACCCGGTGGCCACGCCGAGCACGGCGTCGGGCTTGCGCCCGAGCAACTGCGCCATGGCCTCGGCTATCAGCTCGCCACCCGCCTTGGCGTCCGGAACGATGACAACTTCCACGCTGGGCCTGCCGATCTGAAGAGGGACTCGAAGGGCACCCTGAAGGGGCATGTGGTTTAGACCAATCTAACAGAGCGGACCCTACGCGGCCCAGGTGAACGCAAGCCCCACGGATACATCCCGGATAGCTCGACCACATCGATGCGGGCATGTCGACGCGGACATTTCGACGGCCCGTCGGGCAGGCGTCATTCGCCATGGGGGAGTGGAATGGACACTGTCCGCCCGGACGGCTCACCGGACCGGCCCCGGGCCTCCGGGATCGCCCGGACCCTCCGAGGCGACACCGTCAAGCCCGGCACGATGAGCGCGAGAGTCAGGAAGGGCCCATGACCACCACGACCCCGTACCCGCCCGACCCCCAGGCCCCCCACAACGAGCTCCCCGGCCGGATCATGGCCCGCGAGATGGCCGAACAGCCCGCCGTACTGCGCCGGATCCTGTCCCAGGGCGCCCCCGCCATCCGCGAGGTCGCCGAGCAGATCGCCGCCCGCGCCCCACGCTTCGTCCTCCTCACCGCCCGCGGCACCTCCGACAACGCCGCCCTCTACGCCAAGTACCTCCTGGAGATCCGCCTCGGCCTGCCCTGCGGTCTGACCTCGATGTCGACGACCACGGCCTACGGTGCACGCCCCGACCTCACCGATGTCCTCGTCATCACGGTCAGCCAGTCCGGCGGTTCCCCCGACCTGGTCGCCTCGACCCGGGCCGCCCGCGAGGCCGGCGCCATCACCCTCGCGGTGACCAACAACCCCGACTCCCCGCTCGCCGGTGTCTCCGAGTACCACCTCGACATCATGGCCGGACCGGAGCGGGCCCTCCCCGCGACCAAGACCTATACCGCCTCCCTCCTCACCCTCTATCTCTTCGCCGAAGGACTGCGCGGCGGCACCGGAGCCCCCGCCAAGGTCCTCCCCGACCTCGCCGAGCGTCTGCTCGCCCGGCAGCACGAGGTCCGCACCCTCGCCGCCCGCTACCGCTTCGCCGAACGCATGGTGATCACCTCCCGCGGCTACGGCTACCCCACCGCCAAGGAAGCCGCCCTCAAGCTGATGGAGACCAGTTACATCCCGGCGCTCGCCTACTCCGGCGCCGACCTCCTGCACGGCCCGCTCGCCATGGTCGACAACGTCTCCCCGGTCATCGCGGTCGTCACCGACGGCAAGGGCGGCGAGGCCCTCCGGCCCGTCCTCGACCGACTCCGCGGACGCGGCGCCGACCTCGTCGTCATCGGCCCCCGGCACCAGGTCGAGCAGGCCTCGGCCGGCTTCGTCCTGCCCACCGAGGAGGTGGCCGAGGAACTCCAGCCGATCCTGGAGATCCTCCCGCTGCAGCTCCTTGCCTATGAGGTCACCATCGCCCGAGGCCAGGACCCGGACGCGCCACGCGCGCTGGCGAAGGTGACCGAGACGCGCTGACACCGGTCAACGCTCCGGGGCCCGGACGCTACGTCAGTGAGCCGCCCGTCGCGTCCACCCAGCTCCCCGTCACCCAGCGCCCCGAGTCCGAGGCCAGGAACGCCACCACATCCGCCACATCGGCCGGCGCCCCCACCCGGCCGAGCGCGGAGAACGCCTCGGCCTGGGCCCACCCACCCTCGGTCCCATGCAGGAGCCCGGCGGTGTTGTCCGTGTCTATGATCCCCGGCGCCACCGAGTTCACGGTGATACCGCGAGGGCCCAGCACCTTGGACAGATCCCGGGTGAACACATCCAGCGCCCCCTTGGTCATCGCGTAGGCCATCAAGTCCGGCATCGCCGCTGTGCGCGCCAGCCCCGAGGAGATGTTGACGACCCTGCCGCCGTCCCGCAGTCGGCCGAGACCGTGCTTGACGATGAAGTGGGGTGCCTTCACATTCACCGCGAAGACCTTGTCGTACTCCTCCTCGTCGATTCGGCCGAGGGCCGACGAGGTGCCGATCCCCGCGTTGTTGACGAGGATGTCCACCCCGTCTGCATACCGGTCGAACTCCTGCCACAGCGTCTCGGCGTCCCCGGGCAGCCCCAGCTCGACGCCGATCGTGAACCCTGAGCCGCCCGCCGCCTCGATCGCGGCGACCGTCTCCTTCGCCGCCGCCTCATTCCTGCCGTAATGCACGCCGACCCGCGCCCCGTCGCGCCCCAGCCGCTCGGCGATCCCCCGTCCGATCCCCCTGCTCGCCCCGGTGACCAGAGCCGTCCTGCCCGCAAGCGCACCCATCACGGCGCCCCCTTCGCATTTCTCTAGCGGTCGCTACAAAAAAGACCGTAGATCACGCCATCGGCGATTGTCTAGCGCTCGCTATAAAATGCACTCCATGGTGAGCAGCAAGGCGAGCGAGCAGACCGGGACCCAGGGCCCTCCGGCAACCGATCGGCGCCCGGCAGCCGAGTCCCGTCCAGCGGCCAAGCCCCGTCCGGCGGCCAAGCCCGGCCCGGCGACCAAACCCCGCGGCCGCCCCCGCTCCTTCGACCGCGAGACCGCCCTGGAGAAGGCGCTCCTCGCCTTCTGGGAGCACGGCTACGAGGCGACCTCCGTCTCCGATCTGACCCGCGTGATGGACATCGGCGCCCCGAGTCTGTATGCCGCCTTCGGCGACAAGCGGTCGCTCTTCGAGGAGGTCGTGCGCGAGTACGGCGTGCGCTACGGCTCCTTCAGTGATCGCGCGCTCGCCGAGGAGTCCACCGCCCACGCCGCCGTGGCGCGGATGCTGCGCGAGGCCGCCGCGGAGTACACCGATCCGGCCCACCCCTACGGCTGTCTCGTCGTCCACGCGGCGACCAACTGCTCGACGCCCGAGGTCGAGGAGTCCCTGCGGGAGCGGCGCAACGCCAACATCGCCGCCATCCGCAGCCGTATCGAAGCCGACATGGCCACCGGCGCCCTCCCCGCCGATGTCGACGCCGCCGCCCTCGCCCGTCACACCGGCGCGATGATCCAGGGCATGTCACAACAGGCGCGCGACGGGGCGAGTCAGGAGGAACTGGAGGCACTCGTGGAAATTGCCATGGCCATCTGGCCCCGCACATGAACCCACACGGGTTAGGCTGCGTGATGTATGCCAGGGCGTCCTAACGGTTCTCCAGCTGGTTCGGAGCCCTCGAAGAAGCGTCAACAGCAAACACGCTCCAACGCATGGACACATCAGAGTGGTCTAGTCCACAATGCGAAGGAGTGCGTAGTACGAGAACGCACCGACTTCCGTCTTCCCCGCACAGGAAGGCGGACCGAGGAACCGGAGCTCTCTGCCCTGACTGCCCCGGCTCCTCATCCTTCGGCCGACCGGGACCGCACACCCCACGGCCGATATTGCTCCGGGCTGCGGTGCCGCGAGGGTTGAGGGTCCCTCCAGGCGCCGCGGCCCGCGGGTGTTTCCAGGGCCTTTCCGAGTTCCCGGGACCCAAGGATGCACAGGCCTGATCGCCTCCAGGTGACTGGTTTCGAGCCCTGTCCGTACCGCCAGGTACGCTCAGCCACGTGCCCTCCATGAACGAACTCGTACGCCAGCACACGGCCCTCGACGACTCCGACCTCGAGTGGCTCCACCTGCTGGTCTCGGAGTGGCAGCTGCTCTCCGACCTCTCCTTCGCCGACCTGGTCCTGTGGGTTCCCACCAGCGACGGCACCCGCTATGTGTCGGTGGCGCAGATGCGGCCCAACACCGGGCCGACCTCCTACCAGGACGACATGGTCGGCCATCTCGTCCCGCGCGGGCGCCGCCCGATGCTGGACGCCGCGCTCGACGAGGGACGCATCGTGCGCGAGGGCGACCCCGAGTGGCGCGAGGAGGTGCCGGTCCGTGTCGAGTCGATTCCGGTACGACGGGAGGGGCGCGTCCTCGGTGTCATCGCGCGGAACACCAACCTGCTGACCGTGCGCACCCCGAGCCGGCTGGAGCTGACGTACCTCCAGAGCGCCTCGGACCTCGCGCAGATGATCGCGGCGGGATCGTTCCCGTTCGCCAATCAGCAGGTCGACATGGACGCCTCTCCGCGCGTCGGCGACGGCCTGATCCGCCTCGACGCCGACGGCCTCGTCCAGTACGCCTCACCGAACGCGCTGTCCGCCTACCACCGCCTCGGCCTCGCCGCCGACCTCGTCGGCCACCACCTCGGCAAGACCACCGCCGAACTCGCCCCGACCCACGGCCCGGTGGACGAGGCGCTCGCCAAGGTCGCCAGCGGCTGGGCGCCCCGCAACTTCGAGATCGAGGCCAATGACGGGGTCATCCAGCTCCGCGCGATCCCGCTCAAGCCCAAGGGCACCCGTGTCGGTTCGCTGGTCCTGCTCCGGGACGTCACCGAACTGCGCCGCCGCGAACAGGAGTTGATCACCAAGGACGCCACCATCCGGGAGATCCACCACCGGGTGAAGAACAACCTCCAGACGGTGGCGGCCCTGCTGCGCCTCCAGGCCCGGCGCATCGAGTCCGAACGCGGCCGTGAGGCGCTGGAGGAGGCGGTACGGCGCGTCGGCTCGATCGCGATCGTGCACGAGACGCTGTCCCAGAACCTCGACGAGCGCGTGGAGTTCGACGAGATCGCCGACCGGGTGCTGGCCATGGTCGCCGAGATCTCACCCGGCAAGGTCAACGGCCGGCGCACCGGCCGCTTCGGCATCCTCGACGCCGAGGTCGCCACTCCGCTGTCGATGGTTCTGACCGAGATCCTCCAGAACGCCCTGGAACATGGCTTCCGCGAGGGCGAGACCGGCACGGTCGAGGTCACGGCGGTCCGCGGCGGTACGACCAAACAGGCCCGCCTGCTGGTCACCGTCCAGGACGACGGCGTCGGCCTGCCCGAGGGCTTCGACCCGCACACCGCGGGCAACCTCGGCCTGCAGATCGTACGGACCCTGGTCGAGGGCGAGTTGGGCGGCACGTTCGACATGGTGCCGGCGCCGGAGCGGGGGACCCGGGTGATCCTCGACATCCCGGTGCGGGCGCAGAAGTAGGCGCGCATCAACTGGACATGGGGACAGCAAAGAGCCCCAGCCCGTTCAGGGGGCTGGGGCTCAACATGCTCGTTGCCGGCATTCGCCGCGCATCGGGGGTACTGCGCGCTGCGGCTCGGGGGCGGGAGATGCGTACTCGCTGTACGCGCCGCCAAGCTCAGGCTGTTTTAGCGGGGTGGGTGTGTCAGGCGGAGGCCTGACGGGCCCGGTTGCGGGCGGCGCGGCGCTTCATGGCGCGGCGCTCGTCCTCGCTGAGACCACCCCAGACGCCGGAGTCCTGGCCGGACTCGAGCGCCCACTGCAGACACTGATCCATAACGGGGCAGCGACGGCAGACGGCCTTGGCTTCCTCGATCTGCAGCAGCGCAGGACCGGTGTTGCCGATGGGGAAGAAGAGCTCGGGGTCTTCCTCGCGGCAAACGGCGTTGTGACGCCAGTCCATGGCTGCTACCTCTCCTTGGTATTACGTGCTGATTGCTTGTGAATGTGAACGCTTTCACGAATCCCTCAACAAGTGAAGGGCCGACCGCCAGGTTCCCTGGCGAGGTCCTGTGATTCGAAGAGGGGTTCCGGTGATCAGTGGAGGCCGGTGTTGCGGGCCGTCCCGATCGCCACGTAGAGACTCGCAAACCTCAGCGACGGATACAACCCCTTCCGGAAAGTTTTTTTTGATTCCTCGGTGTCGACTAGGTCACAGCCGTACTTCCATGGGGTGGATCCTGGCCTAAACGTTCGAGTGAAAGGACTTTAGCCCGTTCCGCTCACACAATCACACGCAGTGCACGGCGTACGCCTGTGAACGTCACGCTCGTACGCAGCCCGAGGTGGTCGCCGTCCATCTGAAGGGGCAGGGGGACCTTCGAATGCAAGGTGAACTGGTCCAGGTCGTGCAGCGTGACCGCGTGCTTGCCGCGGGCCCCGCGCTCGGGGGACGAAGTGAGCAACTGGGTTGCATACCGGGCAACCGCGACCGTGGACATTCGGCTGAGACCGAGTACGTCGAGGCCCGTATCGAACGAGGCCTTAGGCGCCGCGTACACCGGACGGTTGCCCAGATATGTCCACGGAGCGGTATTGCAGACTATGGACAGCACCAAATCGGTCACCGGGTCCTCGCCCGGCCGCTCCAGGGTGATCGAGCCGTGCCGGCGGTTGGGCTCGCCCAGGAACTGGCGCACCGCCTGGCGGAGGTAGAGGGCGTGTGTGGATTTCCGGCCGCGTTCACGCTGCTGCTCCACACGGCCCACCACACCCGCGTCGAAACCGAGCCCCGCGTTGAAGAGGAACCAGCGGGGCGGGACCGCCTCGTCGTCGGTGCCCGGGGTGCCGGCGGTCAGGCCGAGCCCGACCGTACGTTCGCTGCCGTCGCGCAGGGCGTCCAGGAGGGCGCCGGTCGCCTCGACGGGATCGTTCGGCAGGCCCAGTGCGCGGGCGAAGACATTGGTGGAGCCGCCGGGGACCACAGCAAGGCCGGGCAGGTGCCGCGGGTCCGGTCCCGCGTGCAGCAGGCCGTTGACGACCTCGTTCACGGTGCCGTCGCCGCCGAGGGCCACGACCAGGTCGATGTCGTCGCTCTCCGCCGCCTGCCGGCCGAGGTCGCGCGCATGTCCGCGGTACTCGGTGGTGACCGCCTCCAGCTTCATCTCGCTGGCGAGCGCATGGATCAGGACATCGCGCGTACGTGCGCTTGTGGTGGTTGCTGCCGGATTGACCACGAGAAGTGCACGCATGAGTTGCAGCGTACCTACTGGGGGGTACCGGGCACAGGCCGAGGTAGGGATCAAGTAAGAGAAGGGGCGTGAGCCTGCACACGGCCCGGTGCCGAGGGGGGACTGGGGCGGTCGGCTCGATTGTGTCGCGGCTACCCTTCAGGGGTGACCAAGGAGCAGAACCCCGCCACCCCGGAAACCACCGAGCCGCGGCCGCGGCGGCTGACGTACGCCGCGTCGCTGACCGCGCTGGAAGGGGCGGCGCTCGCTGTCGGGGGAGTCTGGGTGCTGGTGATGGGGCTGGCCGGCGATCCGGACGACCGGCAGCAGGCCGTCACGCTCGGCGTGACCCTGGTCGCGCTGGCGCTGCTGCCGCTGCTCGCCGCGCGGGGGCTGTTCGCCCGGCGCAGCTGGAGTCGGGGGCCGTCCGTCATCACGCAGATCCTGGCGCTGCCGGTGGCCTACAGCCTGTTGCAGGCGGACAGCATCGCCATCCCGGCGGGCATCGCGATCGCCGCGGCCGCGATCGCCACGCTCGTGCTGCTGGTCAACCCGGCGACGACCGAGGCCCTCGGGATCCGGGGGCCCGGTAGCGCACCGGATCAGAAGTAGCCGACGGCTCCGCGGCCGTCCTACTCCTCGACCAGCAGCTTCTCCCGCAGTTGTGCGAGCGTGCGTGCCAGCAGGCGGGAGACATGCATCTGGGAGATGCCGACCTCCTGCGCGATCTGCGACTGCGTCATGTTGCCGAAGAAGCGCAGCAGCAGGATCCGCTTCTCGCGCGGCGGCAGGTCCTCCAGGAGCGGCTTGAGGGACTCGCGGTACTCGACGCCCTCCAGCGCCTCGTCCTCCGCGCCCAGGGTGTCCGCGACCGCCGGGGACTCGTCGTCGGTGTCGGGGACGTCCAGGGACAGCGTGGAGTACGCGTTGGCGGACTCCAGGCCCTCCAGGACCTCCTCCTCCGAGATGGCCAGCTTCTCGGCGAGCTCATGGACCGTGGGGGAGCGGCCGTGCTGCTGGGACAGCTCCGCCGTGGCTGTCGTCAGGGCGAGGCGCAGCTCCTGGAGCCGCCGCGGGACGCGCACGGCCCAGCCCTTGTCGCGGAAGTGGCGCTTGATCTCGCCGACGACCGTGGGGGTGGCGTACGTCGAGAACTCCACGCCCCGGTCCGGGTCGAACCGGTCGACCGATTTGATCAGGCCGATGGTGGCGACCTGGGTGAGGTCGTCGAGGGGCTCACCGCGGTTGCGGAAGCGGCGCGCGAGGTGCTCGACGAGCGGCAGATGCATCCGGACCAGCTTGTTGCGCAGCTCCGCGTACTCCGGGCTGCCGTCTTTCAGCTCGCGCAGTTCGAGGAACATGGCGCGTGCCCCGCTGCGGTCCTGCGGGTTGTGCTGTGTGGCCTGCGCGGTATGTGCGGTGTGCGCGCCCATCGCCTCGCCCTCGGCGTTTCGCTCGTGCTCGCTCATCGTCCCGCCCGTTGCCCTCTCCCGAGCCCTCGCCCCTGCTCGGACCGGGGAGACCCCGATCCGATCGCCCAGAGGCGCGCCGTGCACGGCACCCTCGTCATCCCGTCCGTCGGCCAGGAGGCCGGCCTCCACGGAGTCGTCCTCCGGGTGCGGCCGGGCCTGCTCGGGGATGCCGTCGATGCCGTCCGCCATGCGTCGGGAAACATCCGGAGAGTCCGCGCCCCCGGACTGCAGCTCCCGTGTGCCGCGCTCTTCGTCCCGCACCGGCCCGTCCCCGTTCCTCACGCCGGCCCGGGTCCCGCGCCGCGCTGTTTGTAGAGGCTGATCGAAACGGTTTTGTCCTCGTCGACGGCGGAGGAGACCTTGCCCGCGAGGGCGGACAGGACGGTCCAGGCGAAGGTGTCCCTGGCCGGGGCGTGGCCGTCCGTGGTCGGGGCCGAGACGGTGACCTCGAGCGAGTCGTCGACGAGCCGGAACACACAGCTGAGCACCGAGCCGGGCACGGCCTGCTGGAGCAGGATCGCGCAGGCCTCGTCCACCGCGATGCGCAGGTCCTCGATCTCGTCGAGGGTGAAGTCCAAACGGGCCGCGAGACCGGCAGTCGCCGTACGCAGCACCGACAGGTAGGCACCCGCGGCCGGCAGCCGGACTTCCACGAAGTCCTGGGTCGCGGGCTCGCCTGCGATCTGGGACACCCTCACCTCCAAGGTGGTACAAGCTTCTCGGGGCCGAGGGTCGCCCCCCGGGGTAACGCGATGTGTGGTTCAGCGGTGACGCTATCGCGCTCTGAACTTTCCTGTCCCCAGGACCCCAACCCCTTGCTGTCACTCATAGTAAACACACGGATACGCTCCGTGGCTAGGGGGTCTGCGGGCCCAATTGGGAAGAGCGCGCGCCGGTTTGACGTACCCAGGCGTCAGACGGTCGAACCGTCCGGATCCCCAGTCGTCCAGCGTACGTCGGTGTCACACCAGTACGTGGTCGACAAAGCACCAGCGCCATTCCTCGCCGGGCTCGAACGTCCGCATGATCGGATGCCCCGATTCCTTGTGGTGGCCGGTGGCGTGCCGTCCGGGCGAGGAGTCGCAGCAGCCGACGTGACCGCAGCTGAGGCACAGCCGCAGCTGTACCGGGTGCCAGCCCTCCGCCAGACACTCGGGACAGGTCTCGCTGAGCGGACCGGGTTCCGGGTGCGGCAGCGCGTCGGCGTGCGTGCACTGTTTCATGATTGCCAGGTTACGACGGCCGCGCGCACACCCGCGCGGAAAATCGAGGGCGGGCCGCTGCGGCGATGGACAAGGGCGAGGGTGGGCGAGGCGTATGGATGTGATGCCGCTGCTGTTGCTGGTGGCGGGGAGCGCTGTGGTGGCCGCGGCCGGGCGGCGGTCGCCCGTGCCGGTGCCGCTGCTGCTCGTCGCGGCCGGGCTCGCCGTCTCGTACGTGCCGGGCGTGCCCGAGTACACCCTCGACCCGCACATCGTCCTGCCGCTGGTGCTGCCCCCGCTGCTGCACAGCGCGGCGACGGACAGCTCGTATCTCGATCTGCGGGCGCAGATGCGGCCCGTGATGCTGCTGTCGGTCGGATATGTGCTCTTCGCGACCTTCGCCGTCGGCTGGGCCGCCTATCTTGTGATCCCGGAGCTGCCGCTGACCGCGGCGCTGGTGCTGGGCGCGGTGGTGGCGCCGCCGGACGCGGTCGCCGCCACGGCGGTCGCGCGCCGGGTGGGGCTGCCGTCCCGGATCACCACGATCCTCCAGGGCGAGTCCCTGGTGAACGACGCCACCGCCATCACCGCCTACCGCGTCGCCCTCGCGGCGGCCGTCGGGGAGGGCGCCACCTGGGCCGAGGGCATCCAGGAGTTCCTGCTCGCTGCGGTCGGCGGCATCGGCATGGGCCTGGTGCTGATGGTGCCGATCCACTGGCTGCGCACGCATGTGAAGGAGGCGCTGCTCCAGAACACGCTCTCGCTGCTGATCCCGTTCGTCGCGTACGCCGCCGCCGAGCAGGTGCACGCCTCCGGGGTGCTGGCCGTCGTGGTCGTCGCGCTCTATCTGGGGCACCGCGCGTGGGAGGTCGACTTCGCCACCCGGCTCCAGGAGGACGCGGTGTGGAAGATGGTCGCCTTCGTGCTGGAGTCGGCCGTGTTCGCGCTGATCGGGTTGCAGCTTCCGGTGGTCCTCAAGGGGCTCGGGGAGTACGAGGGCACTCGTGCCGCCTGGTATGCGATCGCCGTGTTCCTCGTGGTCGTCGTCTCGCGGTTCGTGTGGGTGTATCCGGCGACGTTCCTGCCGCGCATGATGTCGGCGCGGATCCGGCGGCGTGAGGAACATCCCACGTGGAAGGGTCCGTTCATCATCTCCTGGGCCGGCATGAGGGGCGTCGTCTCGCTCGCCATCGCCTTCTCGATCCCGCTCACCATGCACGGCGGCGAGGACTTCCCCGAACGCAACCTCATCCTCTTCCTGACCTTCACCACGGTCATCGGCACCCTGGTCGTCCAGGGCGTGACGCTGCCCCCGCTGGTCCGGGTGCTGAAGCTCCCCGGGCGCGACGCCCAGACCGAGACCCTCGCCGAGGCGAACGCCCAGGCCCAGGCCTCCCGCGCGGCCGAACGACGCCTGGAGGAACTCCTCTCCGACGAACGCAACACCCTCCCCGACCCCCTGGCCGACCGGCTGAGAGCCGTCCTGGAGCGCCGCCGCAACTCCGTCTGGGAACGCCTCGGCCAGGCCAACCCCATCACCGGTGAGTCCGTCGACGACACCTACCGCCGGCTGTCCCGTGAGGTCATCGGTACCGAACGCGCGGTCTTCGTGCGGCTGAGGGACGGTCGCTACATCGACGACGAGATGCTGCGGACGCTGCTGCGCCGACTGGACCTGGAGGAGGCGGCGGCGTACCGGGAGGCGGAGTGAGGGCCGCTCACGCGGGGAACGGGGAGCCGGTGACGACCGCCGCGAGGGTCGCCCCGCGCGGGAAGGCGCCCTCCTCGGCCAGGGCGACAAGGCCGTACAGCAACTTGGCGACATAGAGACGCTCCACGCGCACCCCGTGCCGCTCCTCGAAGTCCGCCGCGAAGGCGTCCAGTTCAGGAGCGGTACGCGCGTACCCCCCGAAGTGGAACCGCTCGTCCAGCCGCCAGTCCCCGCGCGGGCCCCCGAACGCCTCCATCTGCAACGCCCGTACGTCGGCGCCGAGGAAGCCGCCCTTGAGGACGGGCACACCCAGGGCCCGCTGACCGGGCCCGAGCCCGGCGGCCAGCCCCGCGAGCGTTCCGCCCGTACCGCAGGCGACCGCGACCACGTCGGCCCGCCCGCGCAGTTCCTCGCCGAGCGCCCGGCACGCGCGTACGGCATGGGCGTTGCTGCCGCCTTCCGGGACGACGTACGCCCCCTCCGCGTCCGCGGCGCGCAGGATGCCCGCCAGCGTCTCGGGCTCGGTCTTGCGCCGATACGTCGACCTGTCGACGAAATGCAGCCGCATGCCGTCGGCCGCGCAGCGCGCCAGCGACGGGTTGAGGGGGCTGTCCGCCAGCTCCTGGCCGCGCACCACACCGACCGTGGGGAGACCCAGGAGGCGGCCCGCGGCGGCCGTGGCGCGCAGGTGGTTGGAGTAGGCGCCGCCGAAGGTGAGCACAGTGCGGCCGGAGGCGGCCCGGAGGTTGGGCGCGAGCTTGCGCCACTTGTTGCCGATCAGCTCCGGATGGATCAGATCGTCCCGCTTGAGCAGCAGTCGAAGCCCGTGCCGGGTGAACCGCTCGTCCGCCGACTCCTGGAGTGGGGAGGGGAGCCGGGGGCGGAGGGCGGCGAGATCAGGGCTGGTCACCCTGCCATTGTCGCCCGGTGCCCGCCCTGGCACGCGCCCCCCACTACAGCCGCTCCCGGATCCGCGCCCGCATCGACGCCATCGTGAACCCGCGCGGATCGACCTTCCCCGGCTGCCACTCCAGATGCCCGATCACCGACCGCTCCGTCCAGCCGTGATGCCGGCAGACCGCCGCCGAGACCCGCTCGATCGCCTCCAGCTGGGCCTGCGGCCAAGGGTCCTTGCCGTCGCCCAGGTTCTCGCACTCGAAGCCGTAGAAGTGCCGGTTGCCGTCGGTGTTGGCCTCGTTGTCGGGCGGCAGGGCCGTCTCCGCGATGACCGCGCGCAGGACGTCGTCGTCGCCGAGCCCGGCGTGGTTGGCGCGGCCGTAGCCGACGAGGTGGACCCTGCCGTCCTTGGTGATCACGCCGAGGCACAGCGGGCCCGGCAGTCCCTCGTAGCCCTTGCGGCACAGCTCCACCGTGTGTGCGCTGCCCTTGGTCACCGTGTGGTGGATCATCACGCCGTGCACCGGGCCCCAGGGCCCCACATGGTTGCGGTTGTGGTGCTCCCAGTCGCCCACCTCGACGACCGTCGCGCCCTCCGCCCTGAGTCTCTCCAGGAATCTGCTCGCGGACATGGGTGTGGCCATGGCCGCCCCCTTCATGCCGTGCGCCGGCCGCCGTCCGCGGCCGCCTCGTACTCGTGCTCTACCGAAAACGGGCAGACGGGACTCCTCGCGCCCCCTCGCCTCGCACGGCGTGCGAGCTGTTTCGGACACTCGCCGGGCCCGGTATGTGTGGACAAGAGCCCTCTATTTGCCCAGGGTTCCGTGATCCATTCCCGCTCTTTCGGGTAATAGCATCGACACGCTCCGTAATGGAAGGCTCGGTCGTGCAGATCGCGATGCGTGGCGCCAGGTCGGCGTCGGCGCACGACCGGGAGGGCAATTCCTTATGTCGGTAGGCGAAGAGGTCCGCACGGAGCAGGGCAAGCCGCAGCAGAGTCTCGGCACCTCGGCCGCGCGGAACCTGGCCACCACGACCAAGTCCGCGCCGCAGATGCAGGAGATCAGCTCCCGCTGGCTGCTGCGCACGCTGCCCTGGGTGAACGTCCAGGGCGGTACGTACCGGGTGAACCGACGTCTGACGTACGCCGTCGGGGACGGCCGTATCACGTTCGTGAAGACCGGGGACCGCGTCGAGGTCATCCCCGGTGAGCTGTGCGAACTGCCGGCGCTGCGGTCGTACGAGGACGAGGAGGTGCTCTCGGAGCTCGCCCGGCGCTGCCAGCAGCGCGAGTTCGAGGCCGGCGCCGTGATCGCCTCCTTCGGCGGCCAGACCGACGAGGTGTTCCTGCTGGCGCACGGCAGGGTGGAGAAGCTCGGCACCGGCCCCTACGGCGAGGACGAGTCCCTCGGCGTCGCCGCCGACGGCGCCTACCTCGGCGACCAGGCGCTCCTCGACTCCGACGCCATCTGGGAGTACACGGTCCGCGCGGTCACCGCCTGCACGGTGCTCGTGCTGCCCCGCCAGGACGTCGAACAGGTCGCGGAGCGCGCCGAGTCGCTGAGCGAGCACCTCCAGCAGCTGCGGGCCATTCCCGCACAGCGCACCAACAAATACGGCGAGAAGGAGGTCGCTCTCGCGGCCGGCCACAGCGGCGAGCCCGACATCCCGCACACCTTCGTCGACTACGAGGCCCGGCCCCGCGAGTACGAACTGAGCATCGCCCAGACGGTGCTGCGCATCCACTCGCGCGTGGCCGACCTCTACAACCAGCCGATGAACCAGACCGAGCAGCAGCTGCGGCTGACCGTCGAGGCCCTGAAGGAGCGCCAGGAGCACGAGCTCGTCAACAACCGCGAGTTCGGGCTGCTCAACAACTGCGAGTACGACCAGCGGCTCCAGCCGCACGACGGCGTGCCCAGCCCCGACGACCTGGACGAGCTGCTCAGCCGCCGGCGCGGCACCAAGCTGCTCCTCGCCCACCCGCGGGCGATCTCCGCTTTCGGGCGTGAGCTGAACAAGCGCGGACTGGTCCCCGAGACCATCGAGGTGGCCGGCAACCGCATCCCCACCTGGCGCGGTGTGCCGATCTACCCCTGCAACAAGATCCCGGTCACCGAGGCCCGTACGACCTCGATCATCGCCATGCGTACGGGCGAGGCCGAGCAGGGTGTGATCGGGCTCCAGCAGGCGGGCATCCCGGACGAGATCGAGCCCAGCCTGTCCTGCCGCTTCATGGGCATCAACGAACAGGCCATCATCAAGTACCTGGTCACGGCCTACTACTCGGCCGCGGTCCTGGTGCCGGACGCCCTCGGTGTGCTGGAGAACGTCGAGATCGGCCGCTGGCGGTGACACTGCCGCGCACTCTCTCCGCCGGTACGCCGTGTCTTGTGCCGTCGCCGTGGGTAGACCCTCCCGGTAGGCGCCCAGCCGTAGCGGAAGGGCCACTGTCCGCCGACTCTCCGAGGCGATGCCATGGGTGAGTTCATGACGGAGACGCAGCAACGCCCCGCCGGGGCGCGGCCGTCCACCGAGACGCTCGAAAGGCGAGGGCCCATCGCGACCGACAGGGACGGCACGCCGGGTCCGCTCGACGGTCCCGAGGCGGCGGGCATCCTGGACGGCGTCCGGGCCGCGGTCGACCCCGAACTGCGGGCTGCCATCGAGTCGTTGCCGCCGTCGCTGCGCCGGATCGGGCTCTACCACTTCGGCTGGCAGCACCCGGACGGCACCCCGGCGGCGGGCAACGCGGGCAAGGCGATCCGTCCTGCCCTGGTCCTCACGGCGGCCGCCGCGCTCGGCGGTCCGGCGGCGCGGGCGGCCTCCGTGGCGGCGGCGGTCGCGGTGGAGCTGGTCCACAACTTCACGCTGCTGCACGACGACGTGATGGACCAGGACACCACCCGACGGCACCGGCCCACCGCATGGACCGTGTTCGGCGAGGCCGACGCCATCCTCGCCGGGGACGCCCTTCAGGCGCTGGCCCTGCGGCTGCTCGCCCAGGACCCGCACCCGGCGTCCGCGGCGGCGGCCGCCCGGCTCGCGGACTGCGTCGTGGAACTGTGCGCCGGGCAGCAGGCGGACACGGCACTGGAGAAGCGGGGCCCGGACGAGGTCGGTCTGGACGAGGTGCTCGCCATGGCCGAGGCCAAGACCGGCGCGCTGCTCGGGTGCGCGTGCGCGCTCGGCGCGCTGTACGCGGGCGCTTCGCAGGAGCATGTGGTGGCGCTGGACGCGTTCGGCCGGGAGGCCGGGCTCGCCTTCCAGCTCATCGACGACGTGATCGGCATATGGGGCGACCCGAGCCGCACCGGCAAGCCCGCCGGCGCGGATCTCGCCGCCCGCAAGAAGTCCCTGCCGGTCGTCGCCGCGCTGACCTCCGGCGGTCCGGCGGCGGCGGAGCTGGCCGCGCTGTACGAGAAGCCGTACGACAGGGACGACGGGGACGACAAGGAGGCCCTGCATCGCATCGCGCTCGGCGTCGAGCGGGCCGGCGGCCGTGACTGGGCGCAGGCCCAGGCCGCCGACCGGATGGCCCGCGCCATGCAGGAGCTGGCTCGCGCGGTGCCCGACCCGGAGGACGCGGGCGGGTTGCTGGCGCTGGCGGAGTTCGTGACGCGACGCAGCAACTGAGCAGGTCGCCCTTCCCGGGGCAGCGAGACTCCGGAGCCACCGGACCGTACGGTTCCTGACCCCGTACGGCCGCTGGGCGGCTCCGGAACGGCGGGTCCCGCACATCCCCACGGTGTGCGGGGCCCGTCCCTGTGGGCCCTCCTGTGCCCTCCCTGTCGGCCCGTACCGGTCCGGACACCGGCCGGATCTCGACAAACAGGCCCCACGGACCGCACATGCGTGCCATTCGCCTTACGATCAGGGCCAGTTGACGGGCCGAGTGGCATGAAGGGGCGGGTACACACCATGGGCGTCGCGATCCGGACGGCGGGCTATGAGGACCGGGAGCTGGTGGTCCGGCTGCTGGACGCGGCCTTCCAGGACGATCCGGTCAGCGGCTGGGTGTTCCCGGGCGCGGAGCACCGCCGTACGGCACACCCCCGGTTGATGGCGGCGTTCACCGACATCGTGCTGGACCAGGGCCGTATCGACGTCACCGAGGACGGCTCGGCGTGCGCGCTGTGGCTGTCCCTGCCGGCCGAGGCGCACGACGAGGACGACGACGAAGGGCCCGCGCGGCTGCGTGAGGCAGTCGACCCGGACAATGAGCGGGTCGAGCGGATCGGCAGGCTGACGGCCGCCATCCACCCGCAGGGCCGGGCCCACGAGTATCTGTGGATGATAGGCACGACACCCGGGCGGCAGGGCGAGGGCCTCGGCAGTGCGCTCATCACCTCGGTCCTCGACCGCTGCGACGAGCAGGGTGTGGCCGCCTACCTGGAGGCGAGCAGCGCCCGCAGCCGGCAGCTGTACGAGCGTCTCGGCTTCACCCTCGAAGGCCGCCCCCTCGACCTCCCGGACGGCCCCCGGATGTGGCCGATGTGGC
The DNA here is from genome assembly GCF_014655715.1 of Streptomyces lanatus. Lineage (GTDB taxonomy): Bacteria > Actinomycetota > Actinomycetes > Streptomycetales > Streptomycetaceae > Streptomyces > Streptomyces lanatus. The sequence continues at coordinate 371,169 of NZ_BNBM01000003.1, forward strand.
GCGAGCCGCGCGGCTGAGCCGGGGCCTTCAGCGAACCGGCACGATGGTCGCCACCATGAGCTCCACCAGCCCCTCCGGCACCCCCACCCCGGGCAGGACGCCGTCCAGTACGTCCGGCAGGGTCAGATGCTCCAGGAGCAGTCCGAGCATCGCGAGATAGAGCACCGTGACGACCTCGTCGCCGCCGGGCAGGCCGGCGGCGCGGTGGAACTCGATGCCCTCCTCCAGGTCCCCGCGCACCGACTTGGTGAATGAGGCGCGCAGTTCGGGGCGCCGGCCCGACTCCAGGCGCATCTCCAGCAGGGCCAGATAGCCGGTGCGGTCGCGGGTGGCGCGGGCCATCAGGTCGTGCATGAAGGCGGTGACCAGCGAGCGGTCCCTCGGTCCCGCCAGCAGGTCGGCCATCACCTGCGGGTCCGGGGCCAGCCGCACATGCAGCCGGGCGTCGATCTGGCGGAGCAGGTCGTCGCGCCCGGTGAAGTAGTTGGAGGCGGTGCCGACCGGCACCCCCGCCTCGGCGTCCACCGCGCGGAACGTCAGCCCGCGCGCCCCCTCCCGGGCGAGCACCTCGACGCCCGCGTCGACGAGCGCGGCCCGGCGCTCCGGATTGCCCGCCATACGGAATCCCCTCTCTCACTTTCACCGGTCACGGAAATGCTCCCGTAAATGGCTTGCGACCACTACAAGTGGAGTACTACAACTGAAGCACTACAACCGAAGTGGTTGTTCGACACTCTACGAAAAGAGACCGGCTTGCGAAAGCTCACCTACTTCATCGCCTGCTCGATCGACGGCTTCATCGGCGGTCCGGACGGCGACGCCACGGCGATGGTCTCCTTCGTCGACGAGGAGTTCATGGAGTTCCTCAAGACCGAATACCCGGAGACCATGCCGACCCACGGGCGCCGCGCCCTGGGCTTCGACGACCTGGCCAACCGGCGGTTCGACACGATCATCCAGGGCAGGGCCAGCTATGACCTGGCCCTGAAGGAGGGCGTCACCAGCCCCTACGCCCATATGCGCCAGTACGTCGCCTCGCGCAGCCTCACCGAGTCGCCCGACCCGCAGGTCGAGATCGTCGCGGGCGACCTGGTCGCCAAGGTGCGTGAACTCAAGGCCGAAGAGGGCGAGTTCGGCATCTATCTGTGCGGCGGCGCGCAGGTCGCCGGTGAACTGCTCGACGAGGTCGACGAGCTCGTCATCAAGACCTACCCCATCGTGTACGGCACCGGCATGCCGATGTTCGGCTCGGGCTTCGACGTCACGGAGTTCACGCTCGGCGAGGTCCGCACGTTCGGAAACGGCGCCGTGGTTCGTACGTACAGCAGGAAGCGCTGAGCCCTCACCCGCCCTACTCTGAGGACATGGGCAGCCAAGAGCACGTCTGTCCCGAATGCGGACAGCCCGTCGACACCGTCGTCAAGCGCCACAAGACGCTGGGCGCCTGGGTCCCCACCTGGGTGGGCGGCCCCTGCAAGAACCCGGACTGCGCGGCGTACGCCGACTCCGAGGAAGGCGCCGAGCCCGAGGAGAAGCGCGCGGAGAAGCACGAGGAGACCGACACCCCCGCCGCGAAAAAAACCTGAGAACCATGTCGAGAAGCCCGGCCCGGCTCCGACGTCCCCTGTGAGAGCCGCCCGACAAGGGTGGCCCGAGCCGACGCAAGCGAAGGAGCGGACTGATGAAGTACCTGGTCATGGTGCAGGGCACGCAGGCGGACTACGAGGCGATGCAGGGCCGGGGTTCGGAGAGCTCCGTGGCCTGGAGCCAGGAGGACGTCCAGGCGATGTTCGCCTTCATGCAGGCCCTCAACGACGACCTCGCCGAGACCGGCGAGATGATCGACGGACAGGGGTTGGCCGAGCCCGCGAAGACCCGCCACGTCACCCTGGGCGACGACGGCAAGGCGGTCATCACCGACGGGCCGTACAGCGAGACCAAGGAACTCCTGGCCGGCTACTGGGTCCTGGACTGCGCGAGCCTGGAGCGGGTCACGGAGATCGCCGAGCGCGTGCTCCAGTGCCCCCAGCCCGCCGGAGCCCCCGTGTACCCGGTCGTGATCCGGCCGATCGACAGCGGCACCGGGGACGTCTGAGCCGTATGGAAGGACCCTTCAGCCGTACCGAGGACCTGCTGCGCCGCCATGCGCCGCAGGTCCTCGGCGCGCTGGTGCGCCGGTACGGCCACTTCGACAGCGCCGAGGACGCCGTACAGGAAGCCCTGCTCGCGGCGGCCGAGCAGTGGCCGCGCGCCGGGGTCCCGGACAATCCGCGCGGCTGGCTGATCAGGGTCGGGGCGCGTCGGCTGACCGACGCCCTGCGGGCGGAGGAGGCGCGGCGGGCGCGGGAGGAGAAGGTCGCGGCGCTCGCGCCCCGGGACGCCTTCACGGCTCCGCCGCCGGGTGCGGACCGGGCGCCCCGCGAGGACGACACCCTCACCCTGCTCTTCCTCAGCTGCCATCCGAACCTGACCCCGCCCGCGCAGATCGCCCTCACGCTCCGAGCCGTAGGCGGTCTGACCACGGCCGAGATCGCCCGCGCCTATCTCGTCCCCGAGGCGACGATGGCCCAGCGCATCAGCCGGGCCAAGCAGAAGGTCCGCGGGGTGCGCTTCGGGCGCCCCGACAACTGGGAGGACCGGCTGCCCGCGGTCCTCCAGACGCTGTACCTGATCTTCAACGAGGGCTATACGGCGACCTCCGGCACCAGCCTCCAGCGGCGCGAACTCGCCGGTGAGGCGATCCGGCTGGCGCGCGAGGTCCACCGGCTCCTCCCCGAGCACGGCGAGGTGGCCGGGCTGCTCGCGCTGATGCTGCTCACCGACGCCCGCCGCGACGCGCGCACCGGACCGCACGGCGAGCTGGTCCCACTCGACGAACAGGACCGCGACCGCTGGGACAAGGCCGCCATCGACGAGGGCGTCGCCCTGGTCACCCGGGCTCTGTCGCGCGGCCCCGCCGGCCCGTACCAGCTCCGCGCCGCCATCGCCGCCGTCCATGACGAGGCCCCGTCCGCGCGGGAGACCGACTGGCAGGAGATCCTCGGCCTCTACGACGTCCTCCTGCGTCTCGTCCCCGGGCCCGTCGAGCGCCTCAACCGCGCGGTCGCCGTCGCCATGGTCCAGGGCCCGCGCGCGGGACTGGCCGAACTGGCCGCGCTGGAGGACGAGCTGGGTGCCGGCCACCGGCTGGACGCCGTACGCGGGCATCTCCTGGAGCGGGCCGGCGCCCTCGACGAGGCACGCGCCGCCTACGAGGCCGCGGCCGCCAAGACGCTGAGCCTGCCCGAGCAGCGCTATCTGCACACCAGGGCGGCACGGCTGAAGCCGTAACCTCGCCCCATGCCTCCCGAACACACGTACATCCTCCACCTCACCGAACGCTCCCTGTGGGACGCGGCCCGCGAGCGCGGCACGTACGAGATGTCGACGCGCGGCCGCACCCTCCGGGAGGAGGGCTTCATCCACTGCTCGACCCGCGCCCAGCTCCCGTCCGTGGCCGCCTTCCTGTACGGCTCCTACGACGGCACCGACGAACTGGTGGTGCTGGTCGTGGATCCGGCGCGGCTGGATGTGCCGCTGAAGTACGAGGCGCCGAAGCCCGGGGGCGAGGAGTTCCCGCATGTGTACGGGCCGATTCCGGTGGACGCGGTGGTGGACGTGGAGGCGTGGAGGTGAGCGGTCGGCGCCGCTTATGGCTGTGGGCCGTGGCCGTGTGGGTGATGCTCGTGGCCGTCGCGGGCGGGGCGACGCTGTGGCTGCGGGACTCCGCCGAGCCGCCGGGGCCGTATCGCTGGGAGTACGCCAGCCCCAGGCCCTCGCTGCCCGAGCCGGTGTGCACCGATGCCACGCCCGACGAGAACGGACGGGGAGCCTGCGTCGTCGCGCGGCTGCCCTAGGACGCGGGCAGTCCGCCGGTCTCCGGGTCGCGTCCCGTCAGGCAGTACGTCCCGCCCGCCGGATCCCGCATCACCGTCCAGTGGGCCCCCTGGGCGACGAGGACCGCGCCCAGCTCCTCGTGCCGGGCGCGGGTCGCCGGGATGTCGGCGCAGGCCAGGTCCAGGTGGGCAGTGACGGGCCGCTCCTCGCCGACGCGCTGGAGCAGGACGCGCACCGGCAGCCCGTCCGGCGGCCGCAGCACATGGAACTCGGGGAGGGAGCCCGGCGCCGACTGCCAGCCCGCCAACAGCCCGCTCCAGAAGGCGACCTCGGTGTCGTACGCGGACGGCGGTACGTCCACGCACACCTGGTCCAGCCGGCTGCCCCGCACCACGGGCGGCCGCACCGACTCCCCGTGCCAGGGCACCGCACAGAACAACTGCCCGGCGGGGGAGCGCAGTACGGCCCACCCCTCGTGCCCGGCGGCCAGGCCCGCACCGCGCTCCAGTGCCGCCTTCACGAATTCGTCCACGTCGTCCACGGCGAAGTCGAGATGCGCCCCGCCGGGGCCCGAGCCGACGCCCTGCGCCTTCACACAGGCGTCCGCCCCGCCGCGCGGCAGCAGGGTCACGAACTCGCCCTGCTCGCCCCGGAATTCGGACAGCCCGGTGTCGGTCACCGCGGTCCAGAAGGCATGGGCCCTGGCGAAGGAGTCGACGGGGCGGTCGATGAAGGCGTAGGTCCAGCGGATGCTCATGGGGTGATCGTAGAACCGCCGGAACGGGCCCGGCCGTAGCCGCCGTACGACGGGCCGAACGGCCCCCACGCTGGCTTTGCAGGACCCTTACCAACCGCGCGCCGGCTCCTGGGACGTGCTTTGCCATCAGTTCGCCCCGCATTGGTCCGCGCTTGTTTGCATTGGGGAATGGACCACATCACGTTCCTGGTGGCGGTCGTCATCGTGACGGCCCTCGCCTTCGACTTCACCAACGGATTCCACGACACGGCGAACGCGATGGCGACCTCCATCGCCACGGGGGCCCTCAAACCGAGGACGGCCGTGCTCATCAGCGGCGTCCTGAACGTCGTCGGCGCCTTCCTGTCCACCGAGGTCGCCAAGACGATCTCCGGCGGCATCGTGGACGACGCACTCGTCACACCGGGCATGATCTTCGCGGGGCTCGTGGGGGCGATCCTGTGGAATCTGCTCACCTGGCTGGTGGGGCTGCCGTCCAGTTCGTCGCACGCGCTGTTCGGCGGGCTCATCGGGGCCGTCTGGGTCGGTGCGGGGGAGCACGGCGTGCACTTCGACAAGGTTGTCGAGAAGGTGCTCATCCCGGCGGTGGCCTCGCCGATCGTCGCGGGAGTCGCGGCGCTGCTGGCCACCTACCTGGCCTACAAGCTCACCGCCCGCGCCCGCAGCCGGTCCGTCACCAAGGGCTTCCGGGTCGGGCAGATCGCCTCGGCCTCGCTGGTCTCCCTCGCCCATGGCACCAATGACGCGCAGAAGACGATGGGCGTCATCACCCTGACCCTGATCTCGGCCGGCGCCCTCGGCCATGACGCGGGCCCGCCCCCGTGGGTGATCGCCTCCGCCGGTCTCGCCATCGGCCTCGGCACCTACCTCGGCGGCTGGCGCATCATCCGCACCATGGGCAGGGGCCTCACCGAGATCCAGTCCCCGCAGGGATTCGCCGCCGAGACGGCCTCCACCACGGTGATCCTCACGTCGGCCCACCTGGGCTTCGCCCTGTCCACCACCCAGGTCGCCTCCGGCAGCATCCTCGGCGCCGGACTCGGCCGCCGGCTCGCCGAGGTCCGCTGGGGCGTGGCCGGACGCATGGTCATGGCCTGGCTGATCACCCTGCCCGCCGCCGCGCTGGTCGGCGGTGTCTCGGCGAGCGTGGTCAAGCACGGCGGCAACCTCGGCACGGCCGTGGTGGCCCTGGTCGGTGCCGCCGTCGCCGCCGGCATCGTCTTCGTCTCGCGCCGCAACCCGGTGTCCGCGCACAACGTCAACGACACCCACGAGGTCACGGTCCGCGACACGGAGCCGAAGACGCCGGTCGGCACGGCCGCCTGAGACAACGTCATCTGAGACAAGGGGAGTTCCCACACATGAGCCTCGACTGGACCGCTCTCGGCCAGGTCGCCGCGGTGAGCCTCGCCGTCACCGTGGCCGTGGTCGCCGTCTTCGCCCTCGGCGTGCTGGGCCTGGCCCGCCACGAAGGGGCGCGCGAGGAGGGCGGCGGCACCTCCACCATCGGCCTCGCCCAGGCCGGGCTGTGCTTCGTGGCCTGCGCGGCGGTGGTGGCGTACGGGATCTATCTGATCGTGCCGCAGTTCCACTGATCGTGCCCTGAGGCGGAGGAGGCCCGCTCAGGTCCCCTCCGCCGGCCCGACCCGCTCGTACACCGTCACCCGCCGCCCCCGCACCCGCACATCCGTCACGACCCTGAAGTGCTCCTCCAGTACGGCCGTCTTGGCCCTGTCCCGCTGCGCCGTCACCGCCCGCGCCACCTCGGGCACATCGGTGACCAGCAGTATCCGCCGCTGCGCCAGCATCGCGGCCCGTATCCGCTCCGGGGCGGTCTCCTCGCCCTTCAACGTCCCCGACGCCACGGGGCTCTTCGCCAGCGCTATGTCCCGCAGCCCCGCGAAGTCACCGGGGGAGACCAGCGCGGTGTCACGCCGGGCCGCCGGGACGAAGACCACCGCGTCCCCGGCCTCCTTCAGCCGCCGTACGTCCGCCGCGACGGCCAGGACATCGTCCACCCGGCTCTGGGGGGAACGCTTGGCCAGCGACTGCGGCAACAGCGCCACGACCGCCACGCCGACCATGACGGGGACCAGCCATGTCGACGCCCGCGGGAAGCGGGGTCCGGCCACCCGCACCGCCGTTCCCAGCGCGGTGCCGATGAGCAGGGCGAGGCCCAGCAGGCCGAACAGGACGTAGCGGTCCAGGAACAGCGGCCGTACGAGGGAGAGCCCGAGCAGGCCGAGCTGCGGCACCGCGAGCAGCGGCAGCCCCACGGCGGCGACCGACAGCCGTCCCGCGCGCGGACGGTCGAGCAGGGCGCAGAGGCCGCCGATCGCCAGCAGCACCGTGGGCCCGATCAGCATGTGCCAGGTCAACGGCGGTATCCAGGAGACCTGTTCGGACTGGCTCCGGCTGAACAGGATCAACGGCAGTACGGCGGCCACGGCGGCCGTCGCGGCCACGGCCCAGCGCATCCCGGTCCGCCGTCCGGCCCGGGTCCACAACAGGGTCGCCAGATGCGCGGGCAGGATCAGCAGCGACAGCCAGTTCAGCAGCCCGCACACCGCGACCGTGCCGGCGTAGGCGATCCAGTGCGCGCGCCCTTCCAAGGCGGTCACCAGCAGCAGCGTCGAGAGACCGGCCCCGGCCGCGATCAGCGCGTACGGCCGCCCCTCCTGGAGATGGAACTGCACCGCCGGAAGCAGCCCGAGCGTCAGCCCCGCCGCCAGGCCCGCCCAGCGTCCGGCCAGCCGACGGCCGATCTCGGTGACACAGACCGCCGCCACCGCCATGGTCAGCACGGAGGGCAGCCGCAGGGTGGTCGTGCCGGGACCGAAGCACTCGAAGACGGCGTGCATCAGCAGGTAGTAGAGGCCGTGTACGGCGTCGACCTGGCCCAGCATGTGCCAGATCTCCCCGGTGGAGCGCTCCGCGACCTGCCAGGTCGCGGCCTCGTCCCGCCACACACTGTGCTGCCGGGACAGGCCCCACAGACCGAGGGCGACGGTCCAGAGGAAGGGGACGAGGAGCAGGAGTGCCGTTCTCGGGCAACGCGAATTCGGCCGTATCGGGGCTGAGTTCACGCGGGGGCTCTCCGGGGATCGACGGGTTCGGCCTTCCGTTCGCGGCAGGGGCCGGCCGCCGGGGGCATGACAAAAATACGGGGCGGCGACGATCCATGGCCACCTCGCAGCGCGTGAAGACAATCACCGAGAATTCACGGAACCGTAAGGTCCGGAAATCCCGTCCGCACACGCCGAAGGGGCCCGACCGGAGAACCGGTCGGACCCCTTCAGGAGGCCGAAGAGCCTTGAGTGAAGCCAAAGGGCCTTGAGTCAGGCCTTCTTGGTCTCCTAGTAATGGGGCGGGTCGGTGACCTGCAGGGATCTTTCCTGCGGGTTGCTGACCTGGTCTTTTGGCGATTGGTGGCGATGGGGTGCGACGGTCGTTAGCGGGTGTCCTGCGGACTGTGTGCGGACTGCTTGGCCTGCGCGAGCAGGACCCCCGCTGGGGCGGGCGTCCCCTGGAGCACGGTGTCAGCCGGGGCGCCATCCGCACCGCCGTCGCCGACCTCGTGAGCAGGCGCACCGCGGCCGGGCGGGCCTTGCGCTGTGCCGGGACCGCAGAAGTCCCCAGGGTGCCGTCCAAGGGCCGGCAGTCATCACGCCGGCGTGAGACAGGGCTCCGGCGTTGAGTGCCTTGGTGAGGCAGCCGGATCGCCTGGGAGATGGCGGCCTTGGCCATCTTTGGTGCGTCGAATACGGCGATGAGGTCCCGATAGTCGCGCCAGTGCGTCATCTTGCGGTCCCTGACGGTCACGACGGAGACGAAGCGGTTGTCGTAGGGCCGTCCCGTCACCGCCGACGTGCCGTGGACTTCGTACTCCGGGCTCGACCGCATCCTCGGGTTCTCCACCGTGAGCGGCGAGCAGCGCCCGCATCTTCAGTTCGGTGACGCTGTCAGCGAGGACCCGCAGAGCACCGCGCAGAATCCTCGGCCTGATCGCTCAGGCCGAGGCCGCGTCGACTGATACCAAGCTGCGCACCCTGCATCCGGATTGGGGCGACGCCCGCGTAACGAGGTCGTGCGCATCCACGCAGAGACCGACGCAGCCGTACCCGACCCCACCTAACGCCCCGTTCCTAAACACCAACTCCGAGGGCATGATGAGCCGTTGTGAAAGAATTGGTGATCGCGCTCGTGGCAGCGGTGTTCGGGTTGGCCGGAACCGTGATGGGTGCCGTCATCGCAGCACGCTCAACCAGAATCGGCGCCGAAAAGAACGCTGAGAGCGTGAGGCGACAGGTACAGGACCAAGGTGCCGTTGAGCATGGCCATTGGCTGAGGCAACAACGGCTCAGTACATATGAGGGCTTCCTCGAAGCGTGGGACGACTGCTTGCGCATCACACAAGCGTCTGGAGACGGGCACGAGCCCGACTCAACGGGCCTCGATGATCTGAGAGGGGCCGCAGGCCGTATGGCGGAACGCGCACGGCGCATAGCCCTCTTGGGGCCGGAGGAAGTTACACACGCGGCTGAGGAACTGACCGCGACGATGCAGGAAGACGTAGAGGTCTCCACCCGGTTCATCGAAGCAGCCCAAGCCGCGACAGCGGCGGTCGACGGCCGCCCGGTTGCCCTCGACGCCATGACCGAGGCAACAGAGGAATACAGGCAGCGCACGGGGCAACTTGCTGAGCTCATACAGGCCGCACGTGATCAGGGACGAGATCTACGAGACCTCGATGGTCACCCCCTGTTGCGCGAAGTAATGCTGAGCATGGAGCAGTACGGGCAAGCTTCCGCAGAGGCGCAGGGAGCACTGTTGGAGAATTTCGAGCGGCTGTCCGCAACCATGGACGAGGCATCCACAATGGTTGATGTACTCAAGCGCAACAAGGAAGCACGGGAACTCAGCCGGGAACGCTTCACGAGCGCGGTACGAAAGGCGCTAGGCACCCCGCCTCTGCCCGAGTAGCGATTTTGAACGGGGGTGAGCGGTGCCCGTCTCCCCCGAACTGACCGAAGATCTCACCGCGCGGGTGGTCAGCTCCATGAAGTCGACGCCGAGTACCTAGGCCAGACTGTCGATGACGTCCAGGCCCGGGGCGTTGACTTGCGACTCCCAGCGGGAGACAGCGGCGACGCTTCGGCCGACCTTCTCGCCGAGGTCGGTCTGACTGAGCCCACGCTCACGCCGAATCTGGCGCAGCGCGCCCTACGCTCCCGATATGGCACTGGAACCCTGGGAAGCCACCCTCATAGCCGCGTCCGTCGGCGCTGTGGCTTCAACATCCGCCGTACTCCTCACGCACCTGCTGACCCGCGCCCGCGACCGTCGGCACAAGAGGTGGGATCGCCGTATGGACACATACGTCGAGTTGCTGAAGTCGCGTCGGGCCATGGGGTCCGCCCGTCGAGACTTCCTCGCCAAACGAACCACACCGTCCCAAGTCTTCGACGCAGGGGAGGAACTCAAGGATCTCGGCCCACTCCGAGCGCAGCTCTCGATGTTCGGCTCAACCGCCGTCCAGGCGCTGGATGACCTGGCACTGGTCGGGTTCACACAATGGATGAAGGCCGTCAGCGAGTGGCGTGACTTCGACAGCATGGCTCGCGCTGACCCCGAGTCAGCTCGGAGAGCCGAAGAGAAGTTGGAGCAGATCAAGACGCTGAGCGAAAACGCCGACCTGATCGAGAAGCGTATGACCGAGGCGATCCTTGCCGAGGCAGATTTCAAGGTGCCGTTCGAGTTGGAGCGGTGGCGGAGACCCTTCCGGAGGGACGCCGTCAAGCGCTGAGGCTCAACGCGGGTTCAAGGCACATCGGGCCGCGTTGATGACGGTGTGGGCGTCCGGCCGTAGCGGCCCGGGGGTACCCCACGGAGAGCCTCGCCCCAGGTGACCCGTCAACGCGGTCCGGCTCCGGTACAGTTGCTTGTGCCGCGAGCGGAGTGCCCGACACCTCCGTGAAGTTGAGTAGCTGGCCGTCCTTAGTTGATGGACCAGCTCGGACTGAATCGCAGGTCGTAAAATTGGGCCGCAGAAACGTCCGCGATCCCGAGCAAGCTTCCTCGGGACGTCATGCCAAGAACAAGGCGCACAGAGGCGCAGAGTAAGAGGGTGAAGGCTTCCTAAGTAAGCCTTGGTAAGGCACCGAGAGCCAGACGTCGGCACGGCCTCAGCAAGACCACACGTACATCACGTGGTGGTCGGCTGAGGGCTGAGTGCCGGAGGTTCGACCACCAGAAAGGTAGTCGAACCGTTGAACCTCTCTCTCGGTGTCAGGGCGCTGATCGTCGTCATCTGCGTCCTGATCTCCGCCATCGTCGGCATCCTGGCGGGCCTGCTTAAACACACCCCCGCGACTCCGAAGGCACCGGCCATCCTCTACGGCGGGGGCGTGTTCGGGGGGTCTCTGACCCTGTGCCTGCTCGTGATGTCTGCGCTCGGCGTGCTGTGAACCTGCGGAAGCCCCGGAGACCACGGTGGCCTCCGGGGCTCCGACGCATCAACCGGCGGGGACGAAGCGGAACAGCCGAGGCACACCCGGGCCGACGTACACGCCGTGCGGACTGGCGGTGGTCTCGACCCAGAACGTCTCCGGGTGGTCCTTCAGGAACTCCTCAAGCTCCTGCGACTGACGGTCATCCGTATCGCCATCCTTCGGCGGCCAGAACTCTCGCTTGCCGTCGAGCCGCAGGACGCGCTGCCACCGGTCCCCGATCCAGACCTCAATGTGTAAGAGCTGCATGGCAAACAGACTGCCTCAACCGGAGCCGTGGGGTAACACACTCTTGAAGCCCAAGGTCGAGCCGGCCTTCTAGGGTCGGCGACGAACGTGCCCAAGCCCAGCTCGGTACGCACCTCACCCGTGTCGCGCAGGTGCGCCAACGCCTTCTGGGCGGTGCTGGCCGCGATGCCGAACTCTGCACTCAGCTCGACGATGCCCCTCACCCGGCTGACCGGCGGATAGGTCTCGTCGCCGATGCGCTTGCTGATGACCTCGGCCACCTGGCGCCAGATCGGACGGGAACGGTCAAGATCGGCACTCACTCCTCGACCGTACGATCACGCAGTGTGCCGCGCTATCGCAGTCTCGTAGCGATACCGCGATACCTACTGGTCAGGACGACGAGGGGGCCACATGGCCGGGTTAAGTATTCGGGTGTACACGTACGATGCCCCCACCAGGGAGACGCGCGAGGCGGGCGCGCGCGAGTGGTCGGTCGACTCCATGCCGAACCTGCCGTTACTCGGCGACCGGTGACCCCTCTGCCAGTGCTACGCCTGCCAGGGCAACGGCACCCCCGACAGACGCTGACCTGACCTCCCATCAGCCCCACCCCAACTCGACCGGGGTGGGGCTTCGTTGCGTCTTCACCCATTGCTGACTGATCTGAGCTAAACTGATAAGCGTTCAGGGGTCGCAACGGCCTCTGATTCCCATCTGGATGTTCGGCGCAAGGCCGACTCCAGAAGACGCGCCCGTTGAGCTTGTGAGCCCGCACATGGGCTGGATGCACGCCAAGCCGTGAAACGGGGGCCGACGTCTACCCCCAGCAATTCGCAATGCCGGGCTGACACTTGTTCAGCCCACCCCGAGAACACCTTTGCGCCTGGTGCATCCGCGCAGGTGTCTCGGTCCGAACCGTAGGGTTCGGATCGAGGCTGCCTGCGCACCCGATCCGACCCATGACAGGGAAGGTAAGGATCGGTGGACGGCACCGCCATCATCATCATTCTCGCCATCGCTGGCGTGGCTTCCGTGCTGCTCTTCGCTCTGAAGGGTCTGTTGGACCAGGTCCCGGACGTGATCGACTCCGCCGGACGCGCACGCGACTCGTGGCGGCAGTTCCGCAGGCCCGAGGTGCCGCCCCCGGCGGACGACGAGGAGCCGCCCATGGCCGCGTAGGCCCGTCGGGGGTCTCCGTCGCTCTCCCTGGACATAGAGTCGCCCCGCCAGTACTCGCGCCCGGCGGGGCGTCCGTGGGCTCAGGCGGCGATGGCCACCCGGAACCGGATCGGAGCCAGAGCGGCACCCCTGGAAAGAGGTGTGGGCGTTCCTATCACCAGCCGTCGAGGGAGACTTCCGGACCACCCGCGAGGTAGCCGTGGAGGGCACTGGCGGTGGTGTCCACGAACTCCGCGGGGATGGCGTCTGCATCGACCCAGCAGACCTGGGAGTGTTTGCGTGGTTCGCGGTTTTCGGGTTCGCCGGTCCATTCGTGGGCGGTGAAGACGACGGTGAGGAAGCCGTTGGGGGCTTCGACGCCCCAGGCGCCGTGGATGATGTGGGCGACCTTCAGGGCTTCCGGCTTCACGGCCAGACCGGTTTCCTCGTAGAGCTCCCGCACTGCCGTCTCTGTGATGGGCTCGCCGGGTTCGCTCTTGCCGACAGGGAGATCCCACATGCCCTGGGCGAACTTCGCGTTCTGGCTGCGTTGGAGGAGGACGACGCGGTTGGTGGCCTTGTCGTGGACGATGACGGCGGCGACCAGCAGGGTCATGGATTCGAGGGCGGGCGGCAGGGCTTTGGGCTGGTCGTCGGTTGTCCGCTGAGCCACGGCTTGTGTCCCTTCATCGGCCGGATGGTGGCAGCTTAGGCCAGTGCTTCGCGTGCGCGGCGGGCGAGTTCGGCGGCTCCGGGCACTTTGCGGCGCTGGTAGATGGAGAGGGTGGAGCGGAGCGAGGTGATGGCCTTGCGGGTGCGGTCGGAGGTCATGCCCTCCATCAGGGTCAGGGACTGTGACCAGGCGGCGACCGCCTCGTCGGCTCGAGCCTGGGCGGCGAGGCTGTCGCCGAGGTCGGCGTAGGTGAGGGCGTGGACGCGCTTGTACTTCTCGGGGTCCCAGCGCACGAGGGCGTCGCGGTGTTGTTGTTCGGTGCCGACGTGGTCGGCGAGGTCGGTCAGGGTGCGGGCGGTGTGGCTGGCGACGGTGCCGGCGGCCGGGCCGCTGACGCGGGAGTAGCTGGGCTGAGGGCCGTCCTCGCGCAGGAGGGCGTCTTCGGCGGCGAGCAGGGCGCGGGCTGCTGCTGGCTTCGCGCCGACCGCAGCGTATGCGCGGGCGTGGGTGATGTGCAGTAGCGCCTCGGTCTGGCCGTCGACGTGGCCCAGGCCGCGGGTGAGGGCTCCTTCGACGAGGTCGACGCAGTGGTGGGGCTGCTTGAGGCTCAGTGCCTGGTGGGCGAGGGCGCGCATCATCCAGGAGGCGTGACCGCGCGGGTCGGCTTCGCAGGCGAGTTGGTAGCCGACCTGGTAGTAGCGCTGTGCGGCGCCTTCCTGGCCGAGGTCGTGGTGCTTCCACCCTGCGAGGTAGGCGAGTTCGGCGACGGCGCCGAAGGCCGCTTGCCGTAGGGCTTCGTTCGGGAAGCGTCCGCGGAGCATGGGGGCGGCGGTGTCGGCGAGATAAGCGGTGACGGTAGTCAGGCCATGGCCGCCGCCGAGGCGTTCGTCAGCCGCACTGAAGGCTGCGGTGATCTGCCGTACGACCTCCACGTCCTCGATCCCGACCAGCGAGCTGCCGGTGCGGGCCCGCAACATGCGGGCGGTGGCCTCGTGGTCGTAGAAGAGCGGCATGGCCACGCCAGCCGTGGTGAAGGCGGCCACGGCAAGGAAACGGCGGCGTTCGACGTCGGCTCGTCCCAGATCGGTGGCGGCCAGAACAGGATCGGGCTCCTCCGACATCGCCGTTTCGGGTGCTCGCAGGCCGATCTCGGCAGGGGTGACGGTGCGGCCTGCTCGGCGGGACAGCGCCTCTGCGAGGTACTGGCCGGTCCGTCCGGCCGGCTGGCGTGTGCCATTCGCCCAGTGGGAGACGGCCGACTTGTTGGTCTGGAGGATCTCGCCGTTCTCGGCCGCGATACGCCGGATGTCCTTCGCCAGAGCCTCGTAGGTGCAGCCGATCGTCTCGATGACGTCACGCAGGCGGGAGTTGGGACCTCTCGGCGCTGCTGCCACGATCGCCTCCGCTCAGGAGCTGTAAACCGCGTATACCGATTCAACTGCCTCTCACCGTACCCACTGTGCGTGACGGAGGGTTCACTAAACATCAGCCGCCCGGCCCCGGACCGACACCGGAACCAGGCTCCCCCTTCGGCCGGGCGGCCCCCGAAGTTCCGTACGCCTACACCGGGTTCGGGCATTCCTGTGCCCGAACCCGGCCGATCAGAGACGGAGACACGGTGACCACCATCGACACTGCGGCCATCACGGTCGTATTGCCTGAGGCGTTCGACGAGCGCTGGAGCCGCCTGCCCGGCATCCAGGTCGACGGCCGGCGCATCACCATCGACCCGGCCGAGTACTTCTTCCGCTTCGAGTCCAGCTCCTGGCTCGTCGCCGACTGGGAGCTGGTCAAGTCCCAGCTCCTGGACGTGGAGGAGACCACCGAGAGCACAGTCGAGCAGCTCGCGCTGGACTTCATCAAGGCCCACGCCGAGTCCACCTCGGACGCCGCCCGCGTGCTGTCCACCGCCTACGCGGTGTACGCGTACCTGTTCCGCGACGAGCACCTCGTCGGCCTCGGCCTGCCGCAGATCACGGCCGAGCACCTGCGGATGCTGCGCGAGGCGGCCACGCTGATGGCGCTGAACAAGGTGGAGCTGGACGGGCACATCTCCAACGTCGGCCCGTGCTGGTTCTTCCCGGCCGCCACCTCCGTCGTCTTCGACCTCAGCGACGAGATGGGCGGCATGCTCGACGAGGTCTACCACGGCGGCTGGTTCAACGAGCACCGCCGCATCGAGTCCATCAAGGCCCACGCCGCCCTTGGTGGCCGACTTGTGCACGGCTGCCAGTCCGTGCCGGACCAGACCGGTGGCGTCGTCGCGCCCTACGGTGCCTCGATGGCCGCCTTCCGTGACGACCTCGCGGCCTTCAAGGCCGGATGGATCGAGCAGGTCTACGCCCACCGCGTGAGCCCAGCCGCGTAACACCGCACACCAGGCTCCGGGGCGGGACGGCACCTCTCGCCCGCCCCGGACGCCCTCTACCTCCTTGGAGCCCCCACGTGACCGCGAACCCCAGCGCCGAACTTCTCGACAACCTGCTCACCATGGCCAGCCGTACCACCGCCGTGCGCGAGGAGGTGCGCGTGTGGTCCATGTCCGGGGTCGAGCGCCTGATTTTCCCCGACTCCACCACCGCGATCTTCAAGTACGCGAAGCGGCCCTTCGACGGCGAGGATCAAGCTCTCCGTCTGGCGCGCACACTCGGCGTTCCCGTCCCGCAGGTCCACGCCTCCGCCGTCCTGGACGGCTGGCTCGGCATGCTCATGGAGGATCTCGACCCTGCCGTCCGCGACGCCGACGACCTCGACGGCACCGCCGCGGCCGTGGTCCTGCACGGCACCCGCACAGCTCCCGCCCTGCCCGTGCTCGACCAGGCCCGGCTCCGCACGCTGCCGGACAGGGCCCTGGAGCACCTCGCCCGGCTTCGCAAGGCCGAGCGGTGGCAGGAGGCGGACGACATCGAGGACGCGCTCGACCGAATCGCCCAGGCCGCCGAGACCCGCTCGGCCGGTGCCACGGTGGCTCCGTTCGGCTGGGTGCACTCCGAGTTCCACCCCACCAGCCTCCACATCGGCCGGCACGGCTGGCGGCTGTTGGACTTCGCCCGCGCCTTCACCGGCCCCGGCCTGCTCGACCTCGCCAGCTGGCACGGCACCCTCGACACCCCCGACCCCGTACGCCTCCGTGTCTTCCTGGAGCAGTACGTCACCGCCGGCGGAACCCCCGACGCCCTCACCCGGCGCGGCGGGCTCACTGCCGAGAACTGGGCCCTGGGCTGGCATCGCATGTGGGCCGTCGAGTGGTTCATGGAGCAGTCGATCCGTTGGATCAACGACCCGGCCACCGACCCCGCCTACATCAAGGCCGTACGCCGCCACCTCACCGACGTTCTCCACTTCCTGGGGGTCTAGGTGCTCGCCCACGCTTCCCCCTGGTACGTCCACGCCCTACAACGCACCACGGCAAACCCTGCCGAGCCACTCTCGGTCCCCGCGCGGATGGAGTGGACCACGCGGCCGGGCACCGGGCCCGGCGCCGAGATTCTCGGCCCGGACCTGCGGCGCAAGCGGCTGCTGGAACTCGGCTGCGGCCCCGGCCACAACGCCGCCCACCTCGCCACCCGCTACGGTGCCCAGGTCACCGGCGTCGACCTCGTCGGCCTGCAGGTCCGTCGAGCCCGCTCGCACTACGGCCGGTTGAACAGCCTCACCTTCGTGGCGGGCCACGCTCTGTACTACCTGCAAGCCTCAGACGAGCAATTCGACGCGGTTTACTCCGTCTTCGGCGCCATCGGGCTCGTCGCCCCCGAACTCCTACTCCCGGCCATCGCCCAGCACCTCAAGCCCGGCCGCACTCTCGCCTTCTCCGTTCCTCACCCGCAACGCGGCGGCCTCCGCCCGGCCACCGACGACCGGCCGCGCCGCGACTACGTCACCCTCCCCGACCGCACCCGACTGCCCCTCGCCCGCTGGGACTTCGACGCCGACCGCTGGGAGAAACACCTCGACCGCGCTGGCCTCTGGCTGACCTCGGCCAAGGAGTTCCACGACGCCCGCCACGGAGGCTGTTGGCCCACCACCCTGCTGATCACCGCGCGCAAACTCTGACCCTCACCCCGGCTCCCCTGGGAGAATCCGATGCGCCCGCCCTACCTGCTCCTCGACATCGACGGCGTCCTCATACCTTTCCCCGACGCGGAGGGCTCGACCCCAGCCACCCACGCCCGCCACGACGTCGTCCCGACTGGCCGCAGCGCCGACGCCCCGGTCACCATCTGGCTCAACCCTGCCCATGGCCCCATGCTTATGGAAGTGATCCGTACCGGCATGGTCACGCCAGTCTGGTGCACCAGTTGGCGCCAGGACGCCGCCACTCTGATCGGACCGCTCCTCGGTCTCCCACCCCTGCCGCATGTCGATCTCCCGCGCCCCAAGATCACAACAAGCCACCCCAATGGCTACCTGTGGAAACGCGACTACGTCGACGCGTGGCTGGCTGACGCCCCCGCTGTGTGGATTGACGACGACTTCACTGACCTCGACCACTCCTGGGCCGCGGAGCGCACCGCCCGTGGCGCGGTGACCCTGCTGGTACAGCCTGATCCCCGTGACGGGCTGCAGGCTGAACACCTGGCCGAAGCCCGAGCGTGGTCCGAGCGGCTGCTCGCCGTGCGGACTGGTGCACCCGCTGCTCCAGGCGGAACCGAAGCAGCCTGACGCGGAGCCGTGGCAGAACAGTCGATGCCCCCGCCGCGCGGTATGGCGAGGGCATCCGACCGGGTTTAGCGGTGCCGACCACGTTCTTCTGGCGCCATGTGCACTGGTGTGGCCGGAGGATGTGGAGCGGCGGACATGGACGTCGTGCCGCTGATGGTGCTTTTCCTACGTGCTGCCTGAGCGCGCCTGTTCGGTTGAGCGGTGATGCGCCAGTTGAGGACCTCGGCGGGATGCTCGGCACTGTCGAGTTCCCTCCGGGCGCCGACCTCGGACAGGAGGCGGCGGGGATTGTGGCCGGCGGTCTCGGCGCGGGCGAGGGTCGTGGTCAGGGCTGGCCATGCGGGATCGGAGAGGACGCGGTCGGCGTGGTCGGGGAGGGCTGCGCGCAGGTCCTGCTCGAAGCGGTTGGCTGTTGTGGCACGTGGTGCGCGACGGGCGAGATCCGCCAAGACTGGCTGGGCGGCCTGCTGGTAACCGGCCTGCAGGTGGCGGAAGGCTTCTTCGGCCGCGGCGGCCTGCTGCTCGTGACCGCGCTGCTCATGCCACTTGGCGGCGGCGCGCGCCACGTGGAGCGCGGCGAAGATCAGGGTGATGGCGAGTCCGCCCGGATCGTGTGAGGCGTAGGCGAGTTCCTTGGCGGCTTCCCGCAGGGCGGTAGCGGCCTGGTGGTCGGCCCGGATCGCCGAGCGGCGGGCGCGGTTGAACGCCCTTGCCGCGGCCTGCAGTTCGGCCCGATGCCCGCCGTTGGCGGTGAGGGCCAGGTTGTGAAGGGTGTCGCCGAAGGCATCCAGGTGACCCTGGGCCACGGTGTCGTCTCCCGAGTCGAGGACGGCGTGGGCGTCGCGGATGGCGGTTTCGGCGCGGTGCCACGGTTCGGCCGGGTCCGCCATCTGCTGGGGGCGGTCGGCCAGGGGCTGGGTGGGGAGGCGTTCACACAGGCGGTTGTAGGACAAGTCGGCGGCGAGGCTTGAGCCCCCGAACCAGATGGGCTCGTCCTTGCTGGTGTCGCCGGGCGCGGCCAGGCTGTAGCCGGTCACCTCGCCGGTCTCGGGGCCGATGCGCGGCCTGACCTGGATGCCGAGGGAGCGCAGCACGGTGAAGTACTCGTCGATGCTGCGTACGGCGGCGGCGACCGCGTACGCCTGCTCGCGCAGCCACTCCCGCGCGGTCTCCTCCCGGCCCTGGCGTTCCGCCTTCGCCCGCTCGGCGCCGGTCGGGGTACGCGGGGCGGTGAGGTCACCGGACTTCAGGCGGCGCAGCCCGAACTCGGCCTCGATCTTGCGGCATTCCAGCTGTGCCCGCCAGCCGTCCCGGTTCGTACGAGGGCGGCGGCCGTCGGCTCGGACGGTGGTGGCCATGATGTGGATGTGGTCGTCGGCGTGCCGGACCGCGATCCAGCGGCACGCCTTTTCGTCTCCCTCGGGGGCGATGCCCGTGGCGGCTACGACGCGGCGGGCAACCTCGGCCCACTCAGCGTCGGTGAGGAAGCGGTCGCCGGGCGCGGTGCGCACCGGGCAGTGCCACACATGCTGCGGTGGCTGCTTTCCGCCGAGTTCCCGGGTGCGGAGGTCGACGTGGTGGTCCAGGCGCCGGGCGAGCTGGGTGTAGGTGGCCTCGGGGTCGCGGCCGGGGTCAGGGGCGCCGGCCATGTCCCAGGCAGCCACGATGTGGGAGTCCGTGTGCTCGTCGCGCCGCCCCTTGCCGAAGAGGTAGTTGATCAGGCCGAGGGTGCTGGAGCCGGTGGAGACGTCAGGCACCATGACCGGCTCCTTCCGCCAGGAGCCGGTCCACGAGTGCGTAACTGGCCTGGGCGGCCTGCTCAATGCGGTCGAGGACGGCCTCGGCACGCTCGGGTATCGCGCCGGAGTGGATGGCTGCCATGATCTGGTTGAGGTTGGTGCCGATCCGGTTCAGAGCCTTGGTGTGCGCTTCGACGGCCTCCACCAACGGGCGGACAGGGTCGTCTTCTGGGCTGCCGACCATGCCCGCCTTGCCGAGCGCGACGGCGAGGGCGGCGTCGCCGACGAAGCTGGCGAACTTCTGGTGGCGCCGTTTGGCCTCGGCGTCGATGAGCCGGACCGCAGTCGGGGTGAAGCGGATCTTCTTCTCCTGGTCGCGCTTCTCGGTGGTGCGCTTGCGGTTCATCCGCGCGGGCAGTGCCGGGGCGTCGGGCTCACGCCACGAGGTCTGCTCGACGGCGGCGGGCGGTTGACGGGCAGACGGCTCGGCATCTGGGGTGACGGAGTCGGTGACGGGCTGCTCGGCGCTGTCGGCGGCAGACGCGGTGCGGGGCTCGATCACCCCCTCCTCAGGCTCGGGCGCCCGCTGGCGCCCGGCCCCCTCTCCCGCCGCCACCCCAGGGGCGGAGGCAAGCGCGGACGAAGCCCCGTTAGGGGCTCGTTCGCTCCAGCTTGCTGCTGTTCGTCGGTCCCGGCTGAACCAACCCCAGCGGCGGGAAGAAGAGGGGTTCGTGTCGTTCTCGGTGTGCATGGTGGTGCTCCGAAGGAGAGGGGGGATCGGGCTGTGTCACGTCCGTTGCATCCGTTGCATCCGTTGCATGCCTGGTCAGCACAGGTACGGAGACGCAGGCAGGTACGGAGAACTCCGTCCCGGCGACAGAGTCCGTCCCCGCGCTGACCTGCGCGGGGACGGATGCGACGAAGCGATACGGACCCCGGTGGGATCAGAGAGCGCGCTTCGGTCCGGCG
Source organism: Streptomyces lanatus (assembly GCF_014655715.1). Classification (GTDB taxonomy): domain Bacteria; phylum Actinomycetota; class Actinomycetes; order Streptomycetales; family Streptomycetaceae; genus Streptomyces; species Streptomyces lanatus. The sequence goes on from NZ_BNBM01000003.1 coordinate 391,743, forward strand.
GGGCCACCGGGCGGGCCGACAGGCAGGGTCCCCGCCGGGGCGGCGGGCGGCCTGTTCTGCGGCATGCGGGCGGGGGCGGCGCCGTGTTCGGGCTCGGGTGCCACCTCGACGAGGTCCGGGCAGTTGCGGGCCCAGGCGTCCAGGAATCGGTTGCGCATGTACGCCTTGGCCTGCCTGCCCTTGTCGAACCGGTGGTTGGCCGGGCTGATGTTGAAGTCCCGCAGCAGGTTGCTCAGGTGGTAGGCGTTCAGCCCTTTGGTGCCGTGCTCCGCCCACGGGGCCTCGGCGTCCTGGAGCAGAGAGGCGACCAGATCCTGAGTGGCCAGGGCCTCGGGGTTGTCCGCCTGCGCGAAGATGCGGTGGATGTCGCGCAGGAGCCTTGTCTTCAGGCTGCTCTGCTCGTCCTGGGCCGCCTCGTGGCGGGTCATGGCCAAGCAGGCGGCACGAGCCTGGGCGGGCCACTGGCCGCCTGCCAGGTCGGCGATGATGACCAGCGGCTCCCAGGTGTCCGCCGCCCGGTCCTCCACCGGCATCTGCGGCACCATTCGGGCAGCCTGCCCGCGCAGGGGACCCAGCCAGGCGGTCAGCCGGTCACGCAGCGCGTTGAGTTCCGGCACTGAATACCGGGAGCGGAACGGGGTGACCTTTTCGCCCGGCTTACGCTTCTGCATCCGCAGAACGACCGCCCGGTCCATGACCGTGTCCGGCAGGTCGCCGATCCCTGCGATGGCAGCCATGGCGAAGGTGGGGAACGGGGTCGGTTTGTGATCCGGACCGGAGATCCGCCAGGCGGGCCGGTTGCGCTGGTGCCCGGCATTCAGCAGGCCGCGCAGGATCTCACTGTCACCGCTCGCCTTGGGACCGAAGATGGTGTCCGCCTCGTCCACCAGCAGGGTGGGCGGGTTCTTGCCGATGACCCGGAAGACGACCGCCGGGGAGGTGTTCACCGTCATCATCGGCTGGTGCACCGTCTCGTGGAGCACGTCCAGAACCCGGGACTTGCCGCACCCCTTCGTCGGGCTCACCACCGCCAGACGTGGCGCGTGCTGCAGAGCCGTCTGGATGTGTGTGGCCGCCACCCACAGGGTGACCGCGGTCAGTGCCTCCTCGCTGGGCAGCACCACGTACTTGCCGATCGCTGCTCGCAACTCGTCCAGCAGCGCGACCCCGTCAGCGGCTACCTGAGCACCGGCGCCTTCATGGCCGCCGGCGAGTGCCCCGCCATCGGTGGCTGCGATCTCTTGTTGCTCGGCCCGCTCCACGGGGACGTCGGTCCCCGGCGACAGGGGACGGCCGCTGTCCCGGTCGCCACTGCGGTCCCCTGGTGCAACTCCAGAGTCTTGGGGACCGGTCCCCGTTGGCGCGCCGATGCCGCTGACCTGCACGTCTCCAACGGATGTGGGTATGGGGACGGTAGGTCGCGTCGACAGGGGACCGGCTGTATCGAGGGGACGGTCCCCTGATACCGCAGCAGCAGAATGCTCGTCCCCGCGGCGTCCGGGGACGCCTTGGCCGGGGACCGCGACCTCGGGCCAGATGACCTTGGGGACCGTGTTCGGGTTGGTGGGGGACGTAGAGTCCTCCATAGACGTTCCTCTCGGACGAGGGGCAGGACGGGCAAGGTCCAACCCCTCGTCGGCTTGTTCGCTCAGGGATGGGCGGTGTGCGGGGGACTCTCCGGCCTTCGGCGTTGGCGCGCCGAGGGCCGTTTCCGTGTCCCGGGCCTCCGGCGGCTCAGGAGGCCAGACCCCACTCGTCTCGGCCCTCGATCAGCGCCCGCTCGTAGCGCAGCAGTTCGGCCTCGGGGTACAGCACCCGCTTGCCGATCTTGATGCCGCGCGGGCCCTTCTCGATCTGGCGCCAGTAGCGGACGGTGCTCTCCGCTGTGCGGTAGCGCTCGGCGACCTCGGCGGTGGTCAGATATCGCATGCATTCCCAATCGACTAGGCGGCAATCCGGTCTGCATAGGTTGTACCCGACGATCGCCGGTCAACCAAATCGGCAAGCGTGTGTTTCAATTGGGAAAGAAACGGTCAGGATGGAGGTTCGATGGCAGGCGACAAGGCCGACGGCGGTGAGGTGCCGCTGCTCTACAGCGAGGGCAACATCGCCGCGCGGGTGGCGCTGGAGCGCGAGGTCAGGGGATGGAGCACGATCGAGCTGGCGGACCGGGTGTCCAAGGCCGGCGTCAAGATGAACCAGACCGCCGTCTGGCGCATCGAGAACGGCACCCCGCGCCGCCGTATCAACGTCGACGAGGCGCTCGCCTTCGCCCGCGTCTTCGAGCTGCCCCTCGAAGAGCTGATGTCCCCGCCGTTGGAAGGGCTGGACCTCGACAGCAGACGGCTCGTCCAGGAAGCCGTCGAGGCGTACTACGAGACACGCGACGCCGGAGACCGACTGCACCACGCAGTCGTCGGCATCGCCGAGTACATCCAGGCCCACCCCGACAGCTCACGGGCCATCCACGAGCAGTGCCTTCGCCTCATGGGCGATGAGCGCGACGCCCGCACCCTCACCGAGCACATCGAGGGCGGCGGCTACCACCGATAACCAACCCAAGGGAGAAGCCACTTGGCGAACATTCAGAAGCGCCCCAATGGCAAATGGCGGGCCCGCTACCGAGACCTCGACGGCAAGGAGCACGCCCGCCACTTCGACCGCAAGATCGACGCTCAGCGCTGGCTGGACGAGGTCACGGCCAGCATCGTGACCGGCCAATACGTGGACCCGCGCGCCGGACGGATCACCTTCGAGAAGTACGCGAAGAAGTGGGAGGAGTCACTCATCGCCAGCGAGGCGGGGGAGCGCATCACCGACAACGCGCTCCGACTTCATCTCGTCCCGGCACTGGGCTCCCGCGCCATGGCGGCGATACGCCGCAACGACCTCCAGGTGCTCTTCAAGAGCCTGTCCGAGCTGCTCGGCCCCGGCAGCGTGCGCAACGTCTACGACGTTCTCGTACGCCTCATGACCGCGGCCGTCGAGGACAAGGTCATTGCGTCTAGCCCGTGTCGCCGGATCACTCTCCCGCCCATGCCGGACGAGGAGGTCACCCCGCCCACGGTCGCGCAAGTCGAGGCCATGGCCCGTGTGATGCCGCCGTACATCCGCGCAGCCATCGTCACGCTTGCCGGATCAGGCTTGCGAATAGGCGAGTTGCTCGGCCTCAAGGTGTCGGACGTCGACTTCAAGGCGGGCACCATCCGCGTCGAGCGCCAGCGCCTCCAGTCCGGGAAGATCGGCCCACCGAAGACCGCCAAGTCCCGACGCACCGTCCCGGTCGGCGAGGTGGTCACCGACGCCCTCCTGGTGCACCTCGCCGCACGCCCCTCCAAGGAGTGGCTGTTCACGATGGAGGAGGGCGAACCGCTCAACTACCGCCGCTGGAAGACGGAGTGGAACTGCGCTCGCAGGACGCTCCAGGCGGCGGAGAACGAGGCGGCCGAGTGCGAGGGCCGCAAGCCCGTCGAACTGCCGCACATGGTGACCCACGACCTGCGCCACTTCTTCGCCTCCGCCCTCATCGCCGGCGGAGCGAGCGTCAAGCAGGTCCAGCTGGTTCTCGGCCACGCGTCCGCCGTCATCACGCTGCGGATCTACGCGCACCTCTGGCCGGGCGAAGAAGACCGCACCCGGACCGTCATGGACGCCGTTCTCGGCGGCCTGCGGACCGGGTGCGGACAGGTAGGCGATGCGACCCGCGTAACCGCAGGTCAGACGGCCTAGCCATAGATCAAGCCTTCTTGGTCTCCCAGAAGATCTTGTCGATCTGGGCGATGTAGTCGAGGGCCTTCTGGCCGGTCGCCGGGTCGGTGGACCCCTTGGCGGCCGAGAGGGCCTTCAGAGCGTCGTTGACGAGCTGGTGCAGCTCCGGGTACTTCTCGAAGTGCGGGGGCTTGAAGTAGTCGCTCCAGAGCACCGAGACGTGGTGCTTGGCGAGCTCGGCGCGCTGCTCCTTGATGACGGTGGCACGCGCCTGGAAGTGCGGGTCGTCGTTGGCGGCCATCTTTTCCTGCACGGCCTTCACCGACTCCGCCTCGATGCGGGCCTGGGCCGGGTCGTACACACCGCAGGGCAGGTCGCAGTGTGCGCTGACCTTGACCTTGGGGGCAAACAGGCGGGAAAGCATGGAGCATTCCTTCCTCGTGATCGTCTTCTCAGGTGGGACATTACTCCCTGCAAGACGGGTTTTCGCGAGTGCCCCCATGGGCTTAGGACAAAAGTCCGGGGTCAGACTGAGACTGGTGGAGGACCCTACCGGGGAGGTGCCGGGGATGCCGGAGTTGTCGCAGGAGACCGAGCGCGGGCGGACGGACCGGCCCTTCGGGTGGGCCGAGGTGACCGGGCCGTCGATGGTGCCCACGCTGTATCACGGCGACCTGCTCGTGGTGTGGCACAGGGGCCGGATCCGGCCCGGGGACGTCGTGGTGCTGCGGCATCCGTTCCAGCAGGACCTGCTGGTCGTCAAGCGGGCCTCGGAGCGCCGTGACGGCGGCTGGTGGGTGCTGGGGGACAACTCTTACGCCGGGGGCGACAGCACCGACTACGGCGTGGTGCCGGACGAGCTGATCCTGGGCAAGGTCCGGATGCGGTACCGGCCGCGCAAGCCGGATCAGCGCTCGCCGTTCGCGCTGGCGCGCTGGGCGCTGTCGGCCGTGCGGCTGGTGCCGGCGGACCGGTCGGCCTCCAGGCGTTTGCGGGCGCGGTAGGCGGCCACGTTGGCGCGGGTCGCGCAGCGGTCCGAGCAGTAGCGCCGGGAGCGGTTGGTGGAGGTGTCGAGGTAGGCGTTGCGGCAGGGCGCCGCCTCGCACAGGCCCAGGCGGTCCACGCCGTACTCGGTGAGGTGGAAGGCCAGGCCCATCGCGGCGATGGCGGCGTAGCCCGCGGTCGCGTTCGACGGGTGGTCGGCCAGGTGCATGTGCCACAGGGGGCGGCCGTCGTCGTCCCGGAAGTCATGGCCGGAGATCTGCGGGCTCACCGGGAACTCCAGCAGCAGCGAGTTCAGCAGGTTCACCGCGAGGGCCTCGTCGCCCTTGTCCGCCGCCTCGAAGACCGCCCTCAGCCGTGCGCGGACCGAGCGGAAGCGGGTGACGTCGGCGTCGGTGGCCCTGCGGCCCGCCTCCTGGCTGACGCCGAACAGGTCGCGGACGGCCTCGACCGAGGTCAGCGAGTCCTTGCCCCGGGCCGGGTCCTCGCTGTTGACGAGTCGTACGGCATAGTCCGAGTAATAGGCCAGTTCCACTTGTAGTCCTTACGGAGGCGTTCTATCGTCGTGGTGCGGTCGGGTAACAGCTGATCGTGCTTCCAGGGTATTACGTGACATGCGCGTTGGAGGGGCTCGATGACGGACAGGTCCACATCCACCACGACCGGGGCCGGGGCCGACTGGCCGGCCTGGCAGGAGAGCTGGGACCGGCAGCAGGAGTGGTACATGCCCGACCGGGAGGAACGCTTCCGGATCATGCTCGACATGGTGGAGGCCCTCGTCGGACCCGCCCCGCGCGTGCTCGACCTCGCGTGCGGCACGGGCAGTATCACGGCCCGGCTGCTCGCCCGGTTCCCCGGGGCCACCAGCACCGGTGTCGACCTCGACCCGGCGCTCCTCGCCATCGCCGAGGGCACCTTCGCCGACGACGAGCGGGTCTCCCTGGTCACGGCCGACCTCACGGACCCCGACTGGCCGGCGCGACTGCCGTACGACTCCTACGACGCCGTCCTGACCGCCACCGCCCTGCACTGGCTGCACCGTGAACCCCTCGCGGCCCTCTACGGTCGGGTCGCGGAGCTCGTCCGCGACGGCGGTGTCTTCCTGAACGCGGACCACATGATCGACGAGTCGACGCCCCGGATCAACGCGGCCGAGCGCGCACAGCGCCACGCCCGTATGGATCAGGCCAAGGCGAACGGCGCCCTCGACTGGTCCGAGTGGTGGCAGCTCGCCGCCAAGGACCCGGTCCTGGCCGAGCCGACGGCCCGCCGCTTCGAGATCTACGGCGAGCACGCCGAGGGCGACACGCCGTCCGCCGAGTGGCACGCGCGCGTGCTGCGCGAGAAGGGGTTCGGGGAGGCGCGGGCGGTGTGGTCCTCGCCGTCGGATGCGCTGATGCTCGCGCTGAAGTAGACCGGCGGCGCATGGACGAAGGGGCGGTACGAGGATCCTCGTACCGCCCCTTCACCTTCGTGTGAGCCGTCTATGAGCCGTCGTCCGGTCAGAGCACCTTGGACAGGAACGCCTGGGTCCGTTCGTGCTGCGGGTTGGTCAGGACCTCGCGCGGGTCGCCGGACTCGACGACCACGCCGCCGTCCATGAAGACCAGGCTGTCGCCGACCTCGCGGGCGAAGCCCATCTCATGGGTGACGACGACCATCGTCATGCCGGACTCGGCCAGGTCGCGCATGACGTCGAGGACGTCGCCGACCAGCTCCGGGTCGAGAGCCGAGGTCGGCTCGTCGAAGAGCATCAGCTTCGGGTCCATGGCGAGGGCCCGGGCGATGGCGACGCGCTGCTGCTGGCCGCCGGAGAGCTGGGCGGGGTAGCTGCCGGCCTTGTCGGCGAGGCCCACGCGGTCGAGGAGCTCCCTCGCGCGGTCCCTGGCCTGGGCCTTGCTCGTGCCCTTGACCTGGATCGGCGCCTCCATGACGTTCTCCTGCGCCGTCATGTGCGGGAACAGGTTGAACCGCTGGAACACCATGCCGATGTCCCGGCGCTGCTGGGCGACCTCGCTGTCCTTGAGCTCGTACAGCTTGTCGCCCTTCTGGCGGTAGCCGACCAGCTGGCCGTCGACATACAGCCGGCCGGCGTTGATCTTCTCCAGGTGGTTGATGCACCGCAGGAACGTCGACTTGCCGGAGCCGGAGGGACCGATGAGGCAGAACACCTCGCCGGTCTGCACCTCCAGGTCGATGCCCTTGAGGACCTGGACCGCGCCGAAGGACTTGTGAACGCCCTCGGACTTCACCATGGCGGTCATGTCACACGCCCCTTTCGCTGCCGAGGCCGAGCATGTTCGCCTTGATCTTCTGCCACGGCGTCGGCGGCAGGTTCCGCGTCGAGCCACGGGCGTAACGGCGCTCCAGGTAGTACTGGAAGACGCTGAACACGCTGGTCATGACCAGGTACCAGATGCACGCCACGAAGAGCATCTCCATCACGGCGTACGACGTGGAGCCGATCGTGGAGGTGGCGCGCAGCAGTTCGTTGTACGTCACCGCGTACACCAATGACGAGGTCTTCAACATGTTGATGAACTCGTTGCCGGTCGGCGGCACGATCACCCGCATCGCCTGCGGGATCACGATGCGGCGCAGCGTCTTCGCGTGGCTCATACCGAGCGCGTGCGAGGCCTCGGTCTGGCCCTCGTCCACGGCCATCAGACCGGCGCGGCAGATCTCCGCCATGTACGCCGCCTCGTTCAGGCCCAGACCCAGCAGGGCGGCCATGAACGGCGTCATGACGTCGACCATCTCGTCCTTGTAGAGAGGACCGAGGTTCAGCACGGGGAAGATCAGCGCCAGGTTGAACCACAGCAGCAGCTGGACATAGACCGGCGTGCCGCGGAAGAACCAGATGTAGACCCAGGCCACCCAGCTCGTCACCGGGTTCTTGGACAGGCGCATCACGGCCAGGACCACGCCGAGGACCACGCCCATGACCATCGCCAGGACGCTGATCAGCAGGGTGCGGCCGGCGCCCGCGAGGACCGTGGAGTCGAAGACGTAGTCGCCGACCGCGTTCCACTGGATCTTCTCCGCGCTGGCGAACGCGTTGATGAGCAGGGCCACCAGGGCCAGCACCACGACACCGCTGACCCAGCGGCCGTAGTGCCGTACCGGAATGGCCTTGATCGCCTCGGGCGGGATGGCCCCGCCCTCCTTGGAGACGGCGGCCGACGGGTTGGCGTCGGCCGGCTCCTTGTCGAACTTGTCAGTCACTGTGACTGCCCTTCAGTGCTTGCCCGGGACGGTCACTTGCCGCCGTTGATCGCGGCCTTGTCGATCGCGCCGGACTCGGCGCCCCACTTCTCGAGGATCTTCTTGTACGTGCCGTCCTCGATGATCGCGTTGACGGCCTCTTCGAGGGCCGCGGTGAGCTCCTTGTTGTCCTTGTTCACCGCGATGCCGAACGGACCGGCGTCGACCTGCTCGCCGACGACCTCGAAGTCATTGCCGCCGCCGGACTTGCGGGCCAGGTCCACGGCCACCGGGTAGTCGTTGACGCCGGCGACCGCGCCGCCCGACTTCACTCGGGTCTGGGCCTCGGTGTCGTTCTCGAACGACTCGATGTTGATCTTCTTCTTGCCGCCGTCCGTGCAGGCCTTGGACTGGGTCTGCAGGGCCTTCTCGTACGTCGTGCCGCGCTGCACGGCCGCCGTCTGGCCGCAGAGGTCCTCGATCGAGTTGATCTTCTTCGGGTTGCCCTTCTGGACGTACACGGCGGTGCCGGCCGTGAAGTAGTCGACGAAGTCGACACCCGGGCCGAGCTTCTTGCCCTTGTCGTCCAGGCCGTCCTGGCGCTGCGGGGTGTCCGTGATGGAGGACATGGCGACGTCGTAGCGACCCGAGTTCAGGGCGGTGATCAGACCGTCGAAGGAGCCGGAGGTGAACTGGAACTCCACGCCCAGCTTCTCGCCCAGCGCGGCGGCGATGTCGGGGTCGACACCGACGATCTTGCCGCCCTCCTGGAACTCCATGGGGGCGTACTCGGCGTTGGTGCCGGCCTTGATGACGCCCGCGTCCTGGATCTTCTTGGGCAGCTTGGCGAACAGCGGGGCCGCGCTGGACGACCCCGTGCCCTTGGTGCCCTCGTCGCTGCCGCTGTCGTTCGTCTGGTCACCGCAGCCGGTGAGAATCAGGGCGCCTGCGACCGCGATCGAGCCGACCGCTGCCAGCCGGGAGCGTGCGGCGGTCGTACGACGGGTGGTGCTTGCGGTCATGGTGGGTTCCTCCGGCGGATGGGTGGAGTTGCCGATGGGGCAGGCACCTGCCGTTCTGACCGGCAGAGGCCTTGGTTTCCTAGGTCGACGAGAGCACACGCCTTCGAGTGTCGCGACCTCGTGTGATTACGGCATCTTGCCATTCGGACTGAGGCATTCAGGGCGCCCGTCATGTCAAAATCGGATAACGGGTTACCCCCGAACTGCCGCAGGTCGGTACAACTTGACCGCACCTTCTGCGGGAATCTGCCGTTCCGGCCGGAAGATCTTCGGTTTATCTCGGGATGTGGACCGGTCGTGTGCGGGATTTGTGGGGATTGGTCACTCTTCGCGGTTACTCGTGTTGACATGTCCGCTCATTTGGCCATGAACCGCACCGGCGTCATCGACGGGCTGTGTCTGATTTGTGTCCGTCGACGTGGGAGTTTCCATTCCCGCCATGTGATCTTGCACGTATTGGACTCGTCGGCGGCGCCGTCCGTCCGGTAAGAAGGTTCTTTACACCCCTCATCCGGGGCTCAGGGCGCGTGTGCGGCGCGCCGTCGCGTATGGACCGTACGTCTGACGTCCTATCCGACGTCGTACGTATCAACGAACAGGGCCATGCGCGGTCCCGCCCACTTCTCACCAGGAGTGGTCCCACCCTCAAACCATGAACACTTAAGGGGTCAGACAAAGTGGCAGCGGAGATCGTCAATCCTCGCAGCGGCGGCAATACCGATCAGGACGGCGGGGTCGAGCCCCTCGATTCCTTCGATCCCGCCTTCGCGCTGCACCGTGGCGGCAAGATGGCCGTGCAGGCCACCGTGCCGGTCCGCGACAAGGACGACCTGTCCCTGGCGTACACGCCCGGCGTCGCGAAGGTGTGCAGCGCGATCGCCGAGCAGCCGGAGCTGGTGCACGACTACACCTGGAAGTCGTCCGTCGTGGCCGTGGTCACCGACGGCACGGCGGTGCTCGGGCTCGGCGACATCGGTCCGGAAGCCTCCCTCCCCGTGATGGAGGGCAAGGCGATTCTGTTCAAGCAGTTCGGCGGCGTCGACGCGGTGCCGATCGCGCTCGACTGCACCGGGGTCGACGAGATCGTCGAGACCGTGGTGCGGCTCGCGCCCTCCTTCGGTGGAGTGAACCTGGAGGACATCTCGGCGCCCCGGTGCTTCGAGATCGAGCGGAAGCTGCAGGAGCGGCTGGACATCCCGGTCTTCCATGACGACCAGCACGGCACGGCGGTCGTGACGCTGGCGGCCCTGCGGAACGCCGCGCGGCTGACCGGGAAGGGGCTCGGCGATCTGCGGGCCGTCATCTCCGGGGCCGGCGCGGCCGGTGTCGCCATCGCGAAGATGCTGGTCGAGGCCGGCATCGGTGACGTCGCCGTGGCCGACCGCAAGGGCGTCGTGTCGGCCGACCGGGAAGACCTGACGCCGGTCAAGCGGGAGGTCGCCGGGTTCACGAACAAGGCCGGGATCTCCGGGTCGCTGGAGGCGGCGCTGGAAGGCGCGGACGTCTTCATCGGCGTCTCCGGCGGTACGGTCGCGGAGGCGGCCGTCGCCTCGATGGCCGAGGGCGCGTTCGTGTTCGCCATGGCCAACCCGAACCCCGAGGTGCACCCCGACGTCGCGCACAAGTACGCGGCCGTGGTGGCGACCGGGCGGTCCGACTTCCCGAACCAGATCAACAACGTGCTGGCGTTCCCCGGCATCTTCGCGGGCGCGCTGCAGGTTCGGGCGTCCCGGATCACCGAGGGGATGAAGCTCGCGGCCGCTGAGGCGCTGGCGGGGGTCGTCGGGGACGACCTCGCCGCGGACTACGTCATCCCGTCGCCCTTCGACGAGCGGGTCGCTCCGGCCGTGACGGCGGCTGTCGCGGCCGCGGCTCGGGCGGAGGGTGTTGCTCGGCGGTGACTGTGCCGTTGGCTTGATGGCCCCGTCCGATTGGGCGGGGCCATTTGTCTGCCTACCCGTGCGGGTGATTGAGGCGGTTGCGCTTGGGGCGGGGGTGCCGGTCGTGCTGAGGGCTGCGCCCCCAGACCCCCTGTCGGCCCTTAAGGGGCCTCGTCCTCAAACGCCGGACGGGCTGGGCCGGGAAGAGCGACCGGGGTTCGATGGCGGCCCTGTTTCTGGCAAGAGGGTGTGCGTCACAGTGTGATCCGGTACCGCTGATTGCCATCGGCACCTATCGTCGACGGCATGTTCGCCGTCTACGCCGCCCGAATCGACCGCGACCAGCCGCTCAACGGCCTTGAACTGGGGGACCGTCCGGCTCCCGAGGCCCGGTCCGGCTGGAGTGTCGTCAACGTCAGAGCCGCCTCCCTCAACCACCACGACCTCTGGTCCCTGCGGGGCGTCGGCCTCCCGGAGGACCGGCTGCCGATGATCCTCGGCTGTGACGCCGCCGGTGTCGACGAGGACGGCAACGAGGTCGTCCTGCACTCGGTCATCGGACAGAGCGGGCACGGGGTGGGTCCCAGGGAGCCGCGGTCCATCCTCACCGAGCGGTATCAGGGCACCTTCGCCGAGCAGGTCGCCGTGCCCACCTGGAATGTGCTGCCCAAGCCCAAGGAACTCTCCTTCGTCGAGGCCGCCTGTCTGCCGACCGCCTGGCTGACCGCCTATCGGATGCTGTTCACCAACGCCGGTGTGCGGCCCGGTGACTCCGTGCTGGTGCAGGGGGCCGGGGGCGGGGTGGCGACCGCCGCCATCGTGCTCGGGAAGGCCGCGGGGCTCAGGGTGTTCGCCACCAGCCGGGACGAGGCCAAGCGGAAGCGGGCGCTGGAACTGGGGGCCGTGGAGGCCGTCGAGTCCGGGGCCCGGCTGCCGCAGCGGGTCGACGCCGTGATCGAGACGGTGGGGGCGGCGACCTGGTCGCACTCCATCAAGTCGCTCAAGCCGGGCGGCACGCTGGTCATCTCCGGTGCCACCAGTGGCGATCGGCCCTCGCACGCCGAACTCACCCGGATCTTCTTCCTGGAGCTGAAGATCGTGGGCTCCACCATGGGGACCAAGGACGAGCTGGAAGATCTGCTCGCCTTCTGTGCCGCCACCGGTGTGCGGCCTGTGATCGATGAGGTGCTGCCGATGGATCGGGCCCGGGAGGGGTTCGAACGGATGGAGTCGGGTGAGTTGTTCGGGAAGGTCGTGCTCACCAACTGACGGTTCGCGCCGCGCGGTGCTTGCGGCGGGTTCGGGGCTTGGCTTTGCCCCGGGCCCGCCGCTTTTCTGTTTGCCGTTGTCAACCCAGGTTGACATGAGTCGTGTGTCAACCTACATTGACAACATGACCGACGCTACAGATCTCGCCGAGCGGGCGGGCGATCGCGATCCCCGGATCGGGCTGCGGGCCGTCGCGGCGTTGCGGCGGCTGCTGGAGCAGCTGGAGGCCGTGCAGGTGCGCAGTGCGCGCAATCAGGGCTGGTCCTGGCAGGAGATCGCCGCGGAACTCGGGGTCAGCAGACAGGCCGTGCACAAGAAGTACGGGAGGCGTTGATGTTCGAGCGATTCACCAAGGATGCCCGTGCGGTGGTGACGGGTGCCGTGGAGCATGCCGAGCGGGGTGGGGGGCGAACCGTCGATGCCGAGCACCTGCTGCTCGCGCTGCTCGACCGGGAGGGCAGCCGCGCCTCGTTCGCGCTGGCCGCGCTCGGGGGCGGGCAGTGGCTGGAGTCCGTACGGGAGGCACTGGGCGAGGCCCGGCGGCGGGGCGGGCTGTCGCAGGCCGAGGCCGACGCGCTCGCCGGGCTGGGGATCGATGTCGGGGAGGTCGTCGCCCGGGTGGAGGAAGTGCACGGGGTCGGGGCGATGTCCGGGGACCGGAAGGACAAGGGGTGGTGGTCCGGGCACCGTTCCTTCAGCCGGGCGGCGAAGGACGTGCTGGAACGGGCGTTGCGCATCGCCGTCGCCCAGCGGGACCGGCATATCGGGGACGAGCACATCCTGCTGGCCCTGACCGCCCGCCCCGGTGTGCCCGCCGAGGCCCTCGCCGATCACGGGGTGACCCATGAGTCCGTGACGCGTGTGCTGTACGGCGGGGGAGAGGCCAAGGCCGGCTGAGGGGCCCGGCCTCACCCTTGCCGCCCAGCGGGCGGTGTCACGGCTTCGGTTCGCGCAGCAGTGCTCCGATATGTGCCGCCGCCGACGACAAGTGGTGGCGGGCGTCGCGGAGTTGGTCCGGGGTCACGCCATGGTCCCGGGCCGCGTCGCGGATGTCGTCGCGGAAGCGGTCCAGCAGGCGGTCCAGGTCGCGGGCCGGGTCTTCGCCGGGGGCCTCATGGGCCCAGGTGGGTTCGTAGGCGGCCGGGAAGTCCTCGGGAGTGTCGGAGTAGTCGGGCTGGTGCTGGGGCGACTTGGGGGCGTCCGGGCGGCCGAAGCCGAAGTCCCTGCCGAACTCCTTGCCGTAGTCCTTCCCGAAGTCGCCGAACTCCTTGGCCAGTTCCGTCAGGCCCTCCCGGACGCCCGTCGGCCAGTCGCCGCGTGCGAAGTGGTCCTGGACATGCTCCTGGACCCGGCGGGCGATTCGCTGGACCTCCTCCTGGGCCTGGGCGCGGGCGTGGTCCTGGGCCTCCTTGGCCTGGCGTCGGGCGCGCTGGGCCTCCTCACGGGCACGGCGGCTCTCGTCCTTGGCGCGGCGGGCCTGTTCCTTCCACTCCTGCTTGGCCCGGCGCATCTCCTCCTTGGCGGCGCGCCACGCCTCCTTGTCGGTGTAGTCCGAGAAGTCGCCGAAGGGTGTGTCGGTCCTGCCGCCCTTGCCCTTGCGGGCCTCCGACGCCGCCGCGCGCATCTCGCGGCGCAGATCGCCCGCGGCGCCCCGCACATCGGCCCTTATCTCGGCGGCCAGCTCGGCCACCGACTCCCTGATCTCCAGCTCCAGGTCGGCCAGCTCCCCGCTGCGGTCGGCGAGTTCGGCGCGGCCCGCGTCCGTGATGGCGTACACCTTGCGGCCGCCCTCGGTGGTGTGGGTGACCAGGCCCTCGGCCTCCAGCTTGGCGAGTCGGGGGTAGACGGTGCCGGCGGACGGTGCGTACAGCCCCTGGAAGCGCTCCTCAAGGAGGCGGATCACCTCATAGCCGTGGCGCGGGGCCTCGTCCAGCAGCTTCAGCAGATAGAGACGGAGGCGGCCGTGGGCGAAGACGGGAGGCATGTCAGAGCACCTTCTTGTCGGTCGTGCCGTCGGCCGGGGTGTCGGTGGAGTCGTCGCCCGGGCCGGAAACGGAATTGTCCCCCGAGGTGTGCTGTGCGCCGTTCGCAGGGTTGGTCGTCGCATCCGTGGGTGGGGTCGTCGAGTCTGTGGGTGGGGTGGTCGAGTCCATGGGTGGGGTGGTCGAGGACTCCGCGTCCCACGGCTCGTCCTCCCGGGGCGGGCGGCGCAGCAGGGCGATGGAGCCGGAGACCGTCGTCGCCCGGAGTTTGCCGGTGCCGTCGCCCAGGCGGCCGGTGATCTTGTGGGCGCCCCACTGGCCGTGCACCCGGAGGTCCTCGAAGGCGTTGGAGATGGTGCCGCTGGCGGTGTTGGCCTCGACGTCCGCGTCCGCCGGGGCCGGCAGGCGGATGGCGATCTCGCCGGAGACGCTGGTCAGCCGGATGTCCGTAGGGCCCTCCGGGTCGAGGTCGACGATCATCGAGCCGCTCACCGACTCGGCCTTCACGGAGGAACCCGAGCCCTCGACGACCGTGAGATCGCCGGAGACGGAGTTGAAGCGGAGGTCGCCGGTGACGGCCTGCGCCTCAAGGTTGCCCGAGACGGTGTCGGCGCGGACCGGCCCCGACAGGCCGACGAGTGTGGTGTCGCCGGTGACTCCCTTGACGACCGACGGGCCGTGGATCCCGGAGACGACCGCCCCGGCGCCGACCACGCCCACCTCCACGCGGGTGTCGGCCGGCACGGCAAGCGAGACCACCGTATTGCGACGCCAGCCCTTGCGGTCGAGCCACTTGAGGAAGCCCTTCCACGGCAGGTCCTCGTACGCCACCGTGAGGGTGCCGCCCTGCTGGGTCACCACCAGGGGCGGGCCCTCGATCTCGGAGACCTCCAGGCGGGCGGAACCTTCTTCGGTCCCCACGACGTTCACAGTTCCATTGACGATGCGCACATGGAGCTCGCGCACCGGCTCGTCGAAGGTGAGCTTCCCGGGCTCTGCTACGGACCACTCGGACATGGTGCGGACCTCCTGGGCGACCGGACACGGCCGCACGGGCCGGATCTGAATGACACGCCATATCGTGTCTTACGAGAAACACGATATATCGCGGACGGGGAAAGTCAAGGCACTCGTTCTGGTGATCACAAATCTCGCGAGATGGACAAAACGGCCTAGCGTGTTGTCATGTCGACGGATCAGCCCCGGACCGCTCGCCAGGCCCGCAGCCCCGCCCCGGGCGCCCTGCTGCTGTGCCGAGCCGCGCCCGAGGGCGTCGCCCCCGCCGCCAGGCTGCTGCGCGAGGACATGCTGCTCGCGCCGGCCGGCGAAGGCTGGAGCGTGCTCGTCCCCGAGGGCAGGCCCTGGCTGGACGGCGACGAACCCGTCGACCGCGTCCTCACCGGCTGGGCCACCGCACTCGCCGTCGGCGCGCCCTGGCCCGTGCTCGCCCTGTGGTGGGACGCCGACCGCGCCGGATACACCCTCGCCGCCGGCTTCCGCCGCCCCGTCGGCTATGTCTGGCTGCGCAACGGCACCCCGGCCGGCGAGGACGAGGCCATGCGCACCTTCGCCGCCCGGCTCGGCCTCGATCCGGTCCTGGACATGCAGTCCCTCGACGCGCTGACCCGCCCCGACTCCGAGGCCGACGCGACCGCACGCATGCGTGGCCTGATCGCCGTCCTCACGCGCGCGGGCGTCTCCCTGCCCGACGGCCTCGCACCCGGCGAGAGCGCCGACCG
The DNA here is from genome assembly GCF_014655715.1 of Streptomyces lanatus. Classification (GTDB taxonomy): domain Bacteria; phylum Actinomycetota; class Actinomycetes; order Streptomycetales; family Streptomycetaceae; genus Streptomyces; species Streptomyces lanatus. The sequence goes on from NZ_BNBM01000003.1 coordinate 407,549, forward strand.
ACTGCGGGACGCCACCCGCGACCAGCCGCACATCCGGCTGATCGAGTGGTCCGGCTGGCGCGACGCCTTCCGCGCGGAACTGGACGCCGTCGACGGCGGCCGCCTCGGCGCCCTCCTGCCCTGGGCCGGCGGCCCCCGCGCCCGAGCCCTCGCCCTGACCCAGATCGCGACCGGCGTCCCGCTCACGGTCTGGGGCCTACGGCGCCACAGCCCCGGCTGGGTCGTCGCCGGCGCGGTACTGCTGGCCCACGGCACGCTGGGGCTCGCGGCATGCACCACCGTGCGACCGCTGGACTGAGGCCGGGGGCGAGGGCGCCGTACGGCACGGGGCGCGGTACGGATGGCAGACGCGGGCCGCCGGGATCGCCGTACGGCACCAGGCGAGCCGCTCACATCTCGCCGTACGACACCACCGAAGGCCGCCCAGGTCGCCGAAAAACACGAAGGGCGCCCCGCATCAAGCATCAGGGCGCCCCGGGAACCTCCGGCCTCGGCGGACCGGCTACAGGTCGTCGTCCTCGTCGTCCAGGCGGGCCAGCCATGTCGCCAGCCGCTCCACCGGTACCTCGAAGTCCGGGTTCAGGTCGACGAAGGTGCGCAGCTGCTCGGCCAGCCACTCGAAGGTGATCTCCTCCTGGCCGCGCCGCTTCTCCAGTTCTTCGATGCCTCGGTCGGTGAAGTACATGAGGTGAGGATATGTCGTGCCCGCCACGCGTGCGTGCCGGGCTCTCACCGTCCGTGCGAAGGCCCCGTCCGGCCCGTGGAACACTGGGCGGCGAGAGGTTGTCTATCCACACGGAGACGGATCTTCATGGGCACGCACTTCGACCAAGTACCCCTTGTCGGAACAGGGCTTGACCCGGCCGGGGACATCGACGGCTGGCTGGCCTCCGTGCCCGTGCACGCCCTGGTCGAGGCGTTCTCCACCACCGAGCAGGACCACGAGCTGGCCCGCGACCTGGCCGCCGAGAAGGGCGACGTCGGCGAGCGGCTGGCGCGGCTCGACGCGTTCACCGACCGGTGGGACACCCGTAAGGGCCGCGAGCGCAACCAGGCCGACGAGCTGCCGATGCGGGCAGAGCAGGAGGAGCTGGTGCTGGCCGCCGCCGAGGCACTCGGCATGTGCGGCGGCACCCGGCTGCGCTACGACCGCTACGACCATGTCCTCATGCTCGGCGGCCTCATCCGCGCCTGCCTGGTACGCACCGCGTACGCCGCCCATCTGATCGAGAGCGGAAGGGTGAGCGCCGGCTCGGTCACCGCCCTCGGCGGCCACCGGCCCTTCGTAGGTGACGAGTTCGAGCTCGCGGCCCAGGCGGGCGCGCCCGAACTCGCCGAGGAGTACGAGGCGATGGACTTCGGGACCCGCAAGGCCTTCCGGCTCGGTGAACCGGAGTCCGTGGAGGGCGAGGAGTCCGAACTCCCGGGCGGCACCTGGGGCGTACGCCACTACCGCACGGCCGACGACATGCCCGTCCAGGTCGTGGCCGCGCCCTCCAGCGAGCCGGAGCGGCGCCGCGCGGACACACCCGACAGCTACGACTTCTTCGCCAAGCACGTCGCCGCGCTGAAGCCGGGACAGCGCCTGCTGCTCGTCACCACGGCCATCTACGTCCCGGCCCAGCACGCCGCCGCCGTACGGATGCTGAAGCTGCCGTTCGGGGTGGAGGTGGACACCATCGGCAACGACCCCGGGGTGGTCGCCGGGGCGCCCGCGCAGCGGTTCAGCGCGACCAAGTACCTGCTGGAAGTCCGCTCCACCGTGCGGTCACTGGCCCGGCTGGCGGAGGCGCTGGGTTAAGCGAGGGCCGCAAGGCAGTCGGCCTCCGCCGTGCTCGCCTGTCGTACGCCGTTCGCGCTCTCCAGCTCCTCGTAGAGCGTGAGTGACTCGCGGGCCTGGGTGAGGGCCTCGACGGCGCGGTGCTGGGCGAGCAGGGCCGCGGAGAGCAGCAGATGGGCCCGTGCCTGGCCGAAGCGGGCCTGCGCGGGCCGGTAGTAGGTGAGGGCGTCGCACAGGTGACGTTCGGCCGTCGCGTGGTCGCCCTGCTTGGCGCGCAGGTCGGCGGCGACCAGGAGGGCGTCCGGATAGGCGAAGCTGCGGGTGCGGCGCAGCAGTTCCAGGGCCCGCTCGTTGGCGTCCACCGCCTCGTCCATCCGGCCCGCGAGCCCCAGGGCGGAGGCGCGGTTGTTGATCGCGTGGGCGAGACCGCGGATGTCGCCCGCGGCTTCGTAGAGGGCCTCGGCCCTGTGCAGGATGGGGATGGCCCCCTCGTACGAGCCCATCAGCCGGTGGACGACCCCCGTCAGGTTGAGGCAGCGGGCCTGGCCCAGTGAGTAGTCGATCCGGTCCAGGAGCGCGCTCGCCCGGTCGAGGTGGCCGAGCGCGCGGTCGTGGTCGCCGCGCAACCGCCAGAGCATCCCGAGGGTGTACTCGGCCTCGGCCTGGCCGAATTCGTCCCCCAGGTCGGTGAACTCGGCCAGCGCCCGCTCACAGCTCGCCACGGCTCCGTCCCGGTCACCGAGGTTGTGCTGGACGTAACCCCCGCGGGCGAGCATGTCCGCCACCGCGACCCGGTCCCCGGCACCCTCGTAGAACTCCCGCGCCCCGCTCAACGCCCGCAGCGCGGCGTCCTGCTGCCCCGCCACCCGGTACGCCTCGCCCAGCAGCGCGTTCAGATCGGCCGCGGCCCTCCCCCAGACTCCGTCCGGGGGGACCCCCATCTCGCTTCGCTCGTCCCGCCCCCGCGCCGCCGCCAGCCCCGCCCGGTACGCCTCGATCGCCACATCCGTCTCCGAGGCCAGCGACAGGAAGTGGCCCATGGCCCGTGGAATGCGCCACACATACGGCGTCAGCCCGAACTCCTCCGCGAGCGCGGCGCACCGCAGCAGGTTCTCCCGCTCCGCCTGGAACCAGGCCAGCGCCGTCCTCCGGCCGGACACGTCGGGGAGGCGGGTGTGGTCCAGGTCGGGGCTGTCGGCGACCGGACGGGCCGGGTTCAGCGTGCGCTGGGCCGCCAGCGCCACGGCCAGGTAGAAGTCCAGCAGCCGCCCGGCGATCTCACGGTGCCGCTGCCACCCCGGCTCGTCGGCCGCCAGCCGCTCACGCGCGAACTCCCGCAGCAGATCGTGTGTGTGCAGCCGTCCGCCGCCGTCGTCCACCAGGCTCTCCGTGATCAGCGCGTCGATGGCGTCCTCGGCCTCCACCGGATCGTCCACCAGCGCCGCGGCGGCCTCCAGGCTCACGCCGCCCGGCGGATGCAGGCCGAGCCGGCGGAACAACTCCCGCTCCCGGGCGCCCAGATGGCCGTACGACGTGCTGAACACGGCGTTGATGGACAGATCCCCGACCCGCAGTGACTTCAGCCGGTCCGTCTCCCTCGCCATCTCGTCCCGGATCCGCGCGAGCGGGTACTTGCGCTGGCGCCCGGCCGCCAGGGACGCCTTGACCCGGATGGCCAGCGGCAGGAAGCCGCACAGCCGGACGATGTCGCGCACCGCCCCGGGGTCGGTGGCGGCCCGCTTCTCGCCGACGATGGCCGTGAACAGCCGTACGGACGTCTCCTCGTCGAACTCCTCCAGCGCCATCGGCACCGCCCCCTCCACGCCCAGCTCGTCCAGTCTGCGCCGGCTGGTGACGAGGACCAGTGAACCGGGGTGCTCGGGGAGCAGGGCCTCGATCTGGTCGTACGAGGCCGCGTTGTCCAGTACGACGATCAAGCGGCGGCGCCGCAGTACATCGCGCCAGATGCGGCTCAGGCGGGTGCGGTCGCCGATGTTCTGGGGCTTGCCCAGGGTGGCCTGCAACAGGGCGAGCAGGGCGTGCTCGGTGGTCAGCGGGCGGTGTTCGGCGCCTGCCTTGTGGGCCTGGAGGTCCAGCAGGAGCTGTCCGTCGGGGTAGTCCGGCGCGAGCCTGTGGGCGAGGTGGACGGCAAGCCTCGTCTTGCCGAGGCCGCCCATGCCCGCGATCGAGTGGATCGCCGGGCCCACGCTGTTCTCCCCGATCTGCTCGATCAGTTCGGCGATCTCGCTCGCGCGGCCGGTGAAGTCGCGGAGGTCGGGCGGCAGTTCGTAGGAGGTGCCGAGGCCGTCCAGCTCCGGCTCGACGGCCCGCTGCCTCGGGATCGCGGCCGCCGCCAGGGCCTCCCGCACCGGTGCGAGCCGCTCGGCGATCAGGCCCACGGGTAACAGCCAGGACATCCGCTCCGCACGGTAGGCCAGGACCACGATGCCGAAGACCTTCCCGGCCTCCGAGTCGTAGACCGCGCCGCCGCTGAAGCCGGGCTGGATCTCGACGCCGCCCGCATTGCGGTCGTTGAGCTGGATCCAGCCGGTGCCCATGGTCTCGCCGGTCACGGTGGCCGAGGCGTGCACGCCGGTGTGCAGCTGGCCGGGATAGCCGTAGGCCCAGACCGTGTCGCCGCGGCTCCAGGAGGCGTTGAGGGGAGCCGGGGTCGCGTCGGGCGGTGCGGGGCTGCTCAGCCGCAGCACGGCCGCGTCGCCCTCCTGACGGTCGCCCACGGGCCACCAGCCGCCCTCCGTGACGACGGCGGTGATCGGCTCGGGGGCCGCCGTGCCGAGGAACTCGACGTTGACGGGCCGGCCCGGATCGTCGCCGATGACATGGGCGCAGGTCAGGACCAGGTCCCGGCCCAGATAGACGCCCGCGCCGCAGATCGTGCCGTAGGTGTCGCTGATCCGGACCGACCAGCGCGTGAAGCTCACGCGTCGGTGTCCTTCTTCTCCCAGCCGAGCTTGACGACGATATGGCCCTCGACCCCGGCCTTGGTCAGCACGGCCCCGGCGCTGGCGTTGAGCTTCACGCCGAACTCCAGCTCCACCGTGCTGGGCTGGGCCGCCTGGAAGGTGCGCAGGGTCGCCTCCGCCGCACGCCGGATCGGCTCCAGGGCCTCCTCCAGAGAGACGGACGCCTCACGCATACGGTCGCCGACGCGGGAGGCGCGGACCATGCCGGGCTCGTCGTCCTCGACCTCGACGACCAGCCGTCCCTCGCCCTCGTCGTCCCCCATGGCGATCCGCAGCAGCTCGGCCATTCGTTCCCCCGTGTGTCCGGTTCGGTGTGTCGGTCACTCAATTTACCGGTGGGGCGGGGGAGTTGACCGGAAATGCCGGAAGGCCCGGCTCCGAGTCGCGAGGACTTGGAACCGGGCCTTCCGAATCGACCGTGGAGCGGGTCAGGCGTCGAACACCTCACGCACCAGCTGCTCCTGCTCGGCCTGGTGCCGCTTGGCGGAACCGACGGCCGGGGACGAGCCGTGCGGGCGCGAGATGCGGCGCAGACGCTCGTCGTGCGGGATGTCGGCGCCGACCGCCAGGTCCAGGTGGTCGATCAGGTTGAGGGCGATGAACGGCCAGGCACCCTGGTTCGCCGGCTCCTCCTGGGCCCACAGGTACTTCTCGGCGTTCGGGTACTTCTTGATCTCCGCCTGGAGCTCGGCACCCGGCAGCGGGTACAGGCGCTCGATGCGGATGATCGCCGTGTCCGTGACGCCGCGCTTCTGACGCTCGGCCTCCAGGTCGTAGTACAGCTTGCCCGCCACGAAGACGACCTTGCGGACCGCGGCCGCGTCGACGGTGGAGTCGCCGATGACCGGACGGAACTGACCCGAGGTGAACTCCTCCGTCTTCGACGCGGCGGCCTTCAGGCGCAGCATCGACTTCGGGGTGAAGACCACCAGCGGCTTGTGGTGCGGGTTGTGCACCTGCCACCGCAGGAGGTGGAAGTAGTTCGACGGCAGGGTCGGCATCGCGACCGTCATGTTGTTCTGGGCGCAGAGCTGGAGGAAGCGCTCGACACGGGCCGAGGAGTGGTCCGGGCCCTGGCCCTCGTAGCCGTGGGGGAGGAGCAGCGTGACACCGCTCGTCTGGCCCCACTTCTGCTCGGCCGCCGAGATGTACTCGTCGACCACCGTCTGCGCGCCGTTGACGAAGTCGCCGAACTGGGCCTCCCACATCACGAGCGCGTCGGGACGGGCCAGCGAGTAGCCGTACTCGAAGCCCATGACCGCGTACTCGGACAGCAGCGAGTTGTAGACGTTGTAGCGGGCCTGGTCCTCGGCGAGGTACTGGAGCGGGGTGTACTCCTCGCCCGTCTCGCGGTTGATGAGGACCGCGTGGCGCTGGCCGAACGTGCCGCGCTGGGAGTCCTGGCCCGAGAGACGGACCGGGGTGCCCTCAAGCAGCAGGGAGCCGACGGCCAGCGTCTCGCCCATGCCCCAGTCGATCGTCCCGTCCTCGACCATCGTCGCCCGGCGCTGCAGCTGAGGCAGCAGACGCGGGTGGACGTGGAAGGTGTCGGGGATGTTGACCTGGGACTCGGCGATCCGCTTGACGACCTCCGCGGAGATCGCGGTGTTCACGGCGACCGGGAACTCCGCCTGCGGGTCCGAGATCGGTCCCGCGGCCGGCGTGGCCGTGACGGCCTCACGGACCTCGGTGAAGACCTTCTCCAGCTGGCCCTGGTAGTCCTGGAGCGCCTGCTCGGCCTCTTCCAGGGTGATGTCGCCGCGACCGATGAGGGACTCGGTGTAGAGCTTGCGCACCGAGCGCTTCTTGTCGATCAGGTCGTACATCAGGGGCTGGGTGAAGGCCGGGTTGTCCGACTCGTTGTGACCGCGGCGGCGGTAGCAGATGAGGTCGATCACGACGTCCTTGTTGAACGCCTGGCGGAACTCGAAGGCCAGACGGGCAACGCGGACGACCGCCTCGGGGTCGTCGCCGTTCACATGGAAGATCGGCGCCTCGATCATGCGGGCCACGTCGGTGGCGTACATCGAGGAGCGCGACGACTCGGGAGCCGCCGTGAAGCCGACCTGGTTGTTGATGACGATATGGACCGTGCCGCCGGTGCGGTAACCCCGCAGCTGCGACATGTTCAGGGTCTCGGCCACCACGCCCTGGCCCGCGAAGGCCGCGTCACCGTGCAGGGCGACCGGCAGGACCGTGAAGTCCGTGCCGCCCTTGTTGATGATGTCCTGCTTGGCGCGGGCGATGCCCTCGATGACCGGGTCGACCGTCTCCAGGTGGGACGGGTTGGCGGCCAGCGAGACCGTGATCTGCTCGCCGTCCAGGCCGGTGAAGGTGCCCTGGGCGCCCAGGTGGTACTTCACGTCGCCGGAGCCGTGCATCGACTTCGGGTCGAGGTTGCCCTCGAACTCGCGGAAGATCTGGGCGTACGACTTGCCGACGATGTTGGCGAGAACGTTCAGGCGGCCGCGGTGGGCCATGCCGATGACGACCTCGTCCAGGCGGGACTCGGCGGCCGAGTCCAGGACCGCGTCCAGCAGCGGGATGACGGACTCGCCGCCCTCCAGGCTGAAGCGCTTCTGGCCGACGTACTTCGTCTGCAGGAAGGTCTCGAAGGCCTCCGCCGCGTTCAGCCGGCGCAGGATGCGCAGCTGCTCCTCGCGCTCCGGCTTGGAGTGCGGGCGCTCGATGCGGTCCTGGATCCACTTGCGCTGCTTGGGGTCCTGGATGTGCATGAACTCGATGCCGGTGGTGCGGCAGTACGAGTCGCGGAGCACGCCGAGGATGTCGCGCAGCTTCATCAGGGACTTGCCGGAGAAGCCGCCGACCGCGAACTCGCGCTCCAGGTCCCACAGGGTGAGGCCGTGCTCGGTGATGTCGAGGTCGGGGTGCTTGCGCTGGCGGTACTCCAGCGGGTCGGTGTCGGCCATGACGTGGCCGCGGACCCGGTAGGAGTGGATCAGCTCGAAGACGCGCGCGGCCTTCGTGACGTCGTCGTCGTGGCTGGCGTCGATGTCCTTGAGCCAGCGGACCGGCTCGTAGGGGATGCGCAGCGCCTCGAAGATCTCGTCGTAGAAGTTGTTCTCGCCGAGCAGGAGGTTCGCGACGATCCGCAGGAACTCGCCGGAGGCGGCGCCCTGGATGACCCGGTGGTCGTAGGTCGACGTGAGCGTCATGACCTTCGAGATGCCGAGCTTGTTCAGGGTGTCCTGGGAGGTGCCCTGGAACTCCGCGGGGTAGTCCATGGAGCCGACGCCCATGATGACCGACTGGCCGGGCATGAGGCGCGGGACCGAGTGGACGGTGCCGAGGCCGCCGGGGTTGGTCAGGGAGACCGTCACGCCGGTGAAGTCGTCCATGCCGAGCTTGCCGTCGCGGGCGCGGCGGACGATGTCCTCGTAGGCCTGCCAGAACTCGAAGAAGTTCAGGGTCTCGGCCTTCTTGATGCCCGCGACCACGAGCTGGCGGTCGCCGTTGGGCTTGACCAGGTCGATGGCGAGGCCGAAGTTGATGTGCTCCGGCTTGACCAGGGTCGGCTTGCCGTCCTTCTCCGCGAAGGAGTAGTTCATCGACGGCATGGCCTTGATGGCCTGCACCATCGCGTACCCGATGAGGTGCGTGAAGGAGATCTTCCCGCCTCGGGCGCGCTTCAGGTGGTTGTTGATGACGATGCGGTTGTCGAAGAGCAGCTTCACCGGGACCGCGCGCACGGACGTGGCCGTGGGCACCTCCAGCGAGGCGTTCATGTTCTTCGCGACCGCGGCGGCGGGGCCGCGCAGCGTCACGAGCTCCGGGCCCCCGGCGGGGGCGGCGGCGGGCGCCGCGGCCTGCTTCGGCTGGGCGGGCTTCGCGGCGGCCGGGGCCGCCGGAGCGGCGGGCGCGGCGGCAGCGGGCTTCGGCGCCGCAGGGGCCGGCGCGGGCACCGACGGGGCGGCGGGAGCAGCCGGGGCGGCGGGAGCGGGCTTGGGGGCCGTGGTGGTGGTCCCTGCGGCCCCCGCGGCCGCAGTACCCGCCGCAGCCGGGGCACCGGCGCCCGGCTTGTAGTCGGCGAAGAAGTCCCACCAGGCTCGGTCTACCGAATTCGGGTCCTGGAGGTACTGCTGATAGATCTCGTCGACGAGCCACTCGTTCGGTCCGAACGCGGCCGCGGGGTTCTTGCCCGCTTGGTCGGTGTCGGTCGAGATGCTCGAGTTACTGGGGGACTGTGGCGACACGGCGGCAACCGCCCTCTTCCGCTTCACAAGGTGATGGACAGCGGGAATAAAGGCTACGCCCCCATGGCCGGGAAGGTCAGGTCGAGCAAGGTCATCGTCGCGTAAGTCACATCGGAAAGCGTGTTTCGGGCCCGGAAATGGCGGGAAACAAGCGTGGTTCCGCTTCAGCAGGGATGGGGGCACCATGACCCGGCGCACCGAAAGCGCAGGTCTGTACCTGATCACACGTGTCCGTCAGCCAGGACGACGTGGATCTTGAGACTCCGCTTCGAACTTTACGTCAACTTTGAACGGAGGGCTGCCCCGGCAGTGTGACAAGAATCCGGCAGCCCCGATCGGATTCGGCCACCCCGATCCGGCCCCCGTGCAGATCCACCGCCCAGCGGGCGATCGCCAGCCCCAGCCCCGTACCGCCGTCGCTGCCCGGCCCGTGCGGACGGCGCACCGCGCCCCGGTTGAAGCGCTCGAAGACCTTGTGCCACTCCGACTTCGGAATGCCCGGCCCCTCGTCCAGGACCTCCAGCTCCAGCGACTCCGGGAGCGGCCCGCGCCGCGCCTTGACCGTCACGCGGCCGTGCGGCGGGCTGTGCTTGATCGCGTTGTCGATGAGATTGGCGACGACCTGGTGGATGCGCTCGGGGTCGGCGTGCGCGGTCAGCTCCGGCGGGGAGACGTCGAGGTGCAGATGGACGTCGGTGCGGGTGTGGCTGCCGGAGCCGGAGGCCATGCCGCCGCGCGCGGAGGCGACCATGTTGGCCTCCTTGAGCACGCCCGACAGATACGGCCACACCTCGAAGCGCCGCATGCGCAGCGGTACGACGCCGTTGTCCAGCCGGGACAGGTCCAGGAGGGTCTCCACGAGCCGGCCGAGCCGCTCGGTCTGCTGCAGCGCCGTGCGCATCGTCTCGGGGTCGGCCTGGGCGATGCCGTCCACGACGTTCTCCAGGACGGCACGAAGGCCCGCGATGGGGGTGCGCAGCTCGTGCGAGACGTTGGCCACCAGCTCCTTGCGCTGCAGGTCCTGGGCCTCCAGCTCATCGGCCATGAGGTTGATGGTCTCGGCGAGGTCGCCCAGCTCGTCGCGGCGGTTCTCACGGACCCGGCGGGTGTAGTCGCCCTGGGTGATGGACCGGGCGACCGCGTTCATCTCGTCCAGCGGCGCGGTCAGCGAGTGGGCCACGAACTGGGTGACCAGCAGGGTGGCGATCATCGAGAAGACCGTGATGAAGCGCAGCTCCGTCTGGTACCGCACCGCGTTCACCGACAGGCCGGTGGTGATCAGCACCGAGATGACGACGAGCGCACCCAGCTTGGTCTTGATCGAGAACGGACGTACGCCGCCCCAGGGCTCCCCGGGGCCTCTCCGCGGAGCCGGGCCGTCGCTCATGGCGTCGGGGTCTCCAGGGCGTAGCCCACGCCGTGCACGGTACGGATCCGCTCGGCACCGATCTTCCGGCGCAGCGCCTTGATGTGGCTGTCGACGGTGCGGGTGCCGGAGGCGTCGGCCCAGTCCCAGACCTCGGCGAGCAGCTGCTCGCGGGACAGGACCGCGCGCGGGGTGTTCGCCAGGCACACCAGGAGGTCGAACTCGGTCGGCGTGAGGTGGACGTCCTCGCTGCGGACCCGCACCCGGCGCTGCGCGTGGTCGATCTCCAGCTCGCCGAGGCGCAGGATGCCCGACCGCGGGGTCGTGGCGGCCAGCGCGGCCCGCTCGACGCGGCGCAGCAGCACATGCACGCGTGCCGCCAGCTCCCGCATCGAGAACGGCTTGGTCATGTAGTCGTCGGCGCCCACGCCGAGCCCGACCAGCATGTCGGTCTCGTCGTCGCGTGCGGTCAGCATCAGCACCGGGACGGGCCGCTGGGCCTGTACGCGGCGGCAGACCTCCAGACCGTCGAAGCCCGGCAGCATGATGTCGAGGATCAGCAGGTCGGGCTGCCAGGCCTCCGCCGTGTCGACCGCCGCCGGCCCGTCGCCGGCCGTCTGCACGAGGAATCCCTCGGCGCGCAGGCGGGCCGCGATGGCGTCCACGATGGTCGGATCGTCCTCGACCACGAGGACCCGGCGCTGTGCGCCCGGGGTCGCCGCCGTGCCGTTGTGGGAGGTGTGTGTCTGCTCCATCGCCCGCCCCAAAGTTGCTTTCCGGAATCCGTGGGGTGATTCCTCTGACTGGCTATGCCTTGCTATGCCTGCGCATGCTTGCGATTGACGCTTGAATGATCCGCGTCAGGTGAGCAGAGTACGGGGAGTCACCGCGCTACGGCTATCCAGGTCGTACGGCAAGGTGTACGACGTCCGGAACGCCCCGGGCAACGGGGATCTCTTCGGTACGCACCTGTTGGAATCCGGCATTACACAAGGTTTCTTCGAATTCCGGAGAGGGTCGGGCCGACCATACCGCCAGTACCCCGCCCGGCCTCAACGCCCGTGCACAGGCCGTGAGTCCGGCCGGTGAGTACAGGCTGTCGTTGCCCTCGGTGACGGTCCATCCGGGCCCGTTGTCGATGTCGAGACACAGGGCGTCATACGTGTCGGAAGTCTCATGTACGTACGCCACGAGATCCGTTTCCAGAATCTCGGTGCGCCGATCGGCGAGGGCACGGGCGGAGAAGTCCGTCAGGGGTCCGTCGAGATGCCAGCCGATAATCGCGCTCTCGCGCTCGACGACGGTGATCCGGCCGGGGCGGGGATCGGCGGCGGCGTGTGCGAGCGAGAAGCCGACGCCCAGGCCGCCGATCAGCAGGTGGGGGGCAGGCCGCCCGTCCAGCGCGCCCAGCGCGGCGTCAATCAGCAGCCGCTCGGAGCGTCCGTCGGACGTGTCCATCAGGAAGCAGCCGTTCGCGATGATCTGGAGCAGCTCACCATGCCGCCGCAGCACGATCTCGCCGTGCGGGCCCTCGCGGCGATCCAGGACTTCGGGGATGTCGTACGAAGTGGGCATCCGGCCATCCTCGCAGCTCCGGCCGGTCGGGCCAGGGGATTTCGGGTGGACGCCCGCCAAGGTGTGAACTCTGTAAGACGCCAGAACTTCTTGAGAGGTTGCTGAGAATCGGCCGACATGTGGCGCTGATCACAGACATGGGCGGACGGTGGTCCGAGGGTGGGGTAAACGGAAGGAGCGCCTCACCGTGGAACGGACTGTGACGGCGGGTGCGACGGGCTCGGCCACGGAGCCGATGTCCTCCGATGCCGTCGGGCTGCTGGACGCGATGCCGCGGCAGCGGGGTGCGGTGCCGGTCGCCTCTGTCCGGGCGGTCGAGGAGCGGGTCACTGCGCCACTCCCGGCGGCTCGCCCCTTTCGCCTCTGGCGGCTGCTGCTCCCCGTCCCCACCCCCTTCACCTTCGCCTACGCCGCCGTCCTGGCCGTCACCTCCCTGATCGCCACGTACGCCGACCCGGCCCTCGTCCACGACCTCCACCAGGCCTCCAGCACCGATGTGGCGCACCTCGTGCAGACGCCCGTGGTGGCGCTGTTCGCCAGTGCGCTGTGGGTGGCGGGCGGGATCATGGCGCCGTACACGCTCGGCTTCCTGCTGGTGCTCACCGCGCTGGAGCGGCGCATCGGCGGTGCGCGCACGGCCGTCGTCTTCCTCGCCGGGCATGTCCTGGCCACCCTCGCGACCGAGGTCCCGGTGGGGCTCGCGGTGCTGGTCGGGCACCTCCCCGAGAGCTCGCTGCACCGCCTCGACTACGGCGTCAGCTTCGGCGTCGCGGCGAGCGTCGGCGCGTTGAGCGGACTGCTGCGGCCGTGGCTGCGGTGGCCGCTGCTCGCGCTGTTCACCGCGATCCTGCTGGAGGACCTGCTCAACCTCACCGATCCGCTGACCAATTGGGGGCATCTCTTCGCGCTGGTCATCGGGGTGGGACTGTGGCCGGTGGTGCGGGGCTGGCACCGGGAGCGGACCGACTGACGGCAACTGCCCGTCTTTCCGGGCGACTTCCTTGGCCGGTTGCGCGGCCCTAGGCTCGTGATGCGGGTTCCGCGGGGGAACTCCGCCGTCCGTTCATCGGGGGCGACGTGGATGTGCCGACGCTGATCCTGCTGGGTGCCGCGGGAGGTGTGCTGCGCGGGGTCGTCGACTTCTACATCCAGTTCGCGAACTGGCGTTCGGCCCGCAGTGCTCATCTGCGTGAGCAGCCCCCTGGGCGTGAGATACCCCGCCTGACGCGGTACTTCGATCCTGTCGTCGACCTCGCCGCGGCCGGCGTGCACAGCGTGATGGGCGCCGGGCTCGCGGTGCTGTTCGGCAGCACGGGGCAGATCAGCGGGCCGTACGCGGCGATCGTCGTCGGCATCTCCGCTCCGGTGCTGCTGACCCAGCTGGCGCGGATCCAGTCGGTGAGCGAGGCGTTGGGGGGTGGGGCGGGTGACCCCGGTCAGCAGGGGGTGGCTCCCGCGGCGCAGACGGCGCTTCCTGAGCAGGGGGTGACCGCCGTCAATGGGACGTCCCCTGCGGGGGCGTCACCCGTCGTCCCTCAGCCGGGCCCCGAACCGCAGCCGAACGGGCGGCCCGTCGATCCGCCGCCCGCGGGACCGGGGCGGGGGCATGGTGGCCGGGAGGTTCCCCGGCTGAGGGGTGAACCGGCCGTCGGTGAGGAGGGCAGGCCATGACCACGCGCCCCTCCGTCGGCCGCCGTATCGCCGCCGCCGTACTCGGTGTGGAACGTCCTGGATCCCGGTCACAGGACCGCACCGCCCCGCGCGACCTCCCGTTCGGCCGACGACTGTTGGCCGCGGTGCTCGGTGTGCGGGCGGGGGACGGGGCGCGAAAGATCCCGGCCGGGATGAGGGCCGGGACCGAGACGCCGGCCGATCCCATTGCCGAGGCGCCGTCGCATTCTTCGACGGAGGACCCGACGCCGCCCCCCGTCCGGACCGGGGCGGCCGAGCGGCGGGACCCGCCTGCTCCCCGGGCGACGGATCACGCGGCCGGTCCGACGCCGCGGGAGGAGCCGCCCCTCGGGCCCGAGGAACCGCCCTCCACGCCGCCGCCCTGGCGCCCACCGAGCCCGTACGAAGGAGGGCGCGCGCCCCTCCTGGCCGAGGACCGTCCGGAGTACGAGCGGATCCTCGACGAGGCGCTGCGCTCCGCACCGCACCGCCCGGAACTGGCCGCTGTCGGACAGCGGCTGAACCCCGAGCAGCTGCGCACCATGGCGCTGAACGCCACCGCACTCATCACGGCGGCCGCGGCGCCGGAGTATCAGCACTATGTGAAGGTGCGCGAGGAAACGCGCCGGACGGCGGCGACCCGCGAACCCGGCGCCGCCGAGCCGGACGCGGGCGGCATCGGTGTCGTCGGCGTGATCGTCGTCCTGTCGCCCGTCCTCGCCGGCACCTCTGCGGCGCTCTTCCTGCTCATCGGCTACATCCTGAAGATGTTCAGCCCCGAACCGGCGATCGCCCAGACGATGCTCAACGCCGGATGGGTCTTCGGTGCTGTGACCGCGGCAGCGATCCTGGTCGCCGCCGTCGGACTCCTCCTCACCGCCCTGCGGAACACGTCGTCACCCGATCCGGGGCCGCACGGCGAACCGGGCGACGAGGTGGCCCGTGCCAGAGAGGCCTGGCGCGACGCCCTGCTGGAGCGCGGCATCCTGCCCTTCCTGCGGGAGGCGCTCGTCGACCCCGCCACGGCAGCGGCCCTGCCGGCCCGTATGTCGAACCGGGGCCACGTCCGCCCGGGTCTCGGCAGCCCCGACGACCGGCCCCCCGCGGGCCCGCGCCCCGGCTTCGGCACCCCGGATTTCACGAGCCCGGACTTCGGAGGACCGGAGCGCCAGCCGGAATAGCCCGGCGCCATCGATCGCTGTCAGCGAACGAGGATGACGTCCGGGAACATTCGCCCTCCCCCAAGCATTGAGTCGACGTAACTCAACTTGACTGCCTAAGGGGAGATCATGGCTTCGACGTCCACATCGCTCACCCTGCCCGTGCTGCCGCTCGACGACGACGTCGTGCTGCCCGGGATGGTGGTCCCGCTGGACTTGAACGACGCCGATGTACGCGCCGCGGTGGAGGCCGCCCAGGCCGCCGCCCGTGCCACGCCCGGGAAGCCCAGGGTGCTGCTGGTGCCGCGTATCGACGGTACGTACCCGGGCACCGGAGTGCTCGGCACCGTGGAGCAGGTCGGCCGGCTGGCCGATGGTGACCCCGGTGCCCTGATCCGTGGGCGCGGGCGGGTGCGGATCGGCGCCGGGACGACCGGACCGGGCGCCGCACTGTGGGTGGAAGGGACCCGGATCGACGAGAGCGTGCCCGAGCCGGTGCCCGGGCAGGTCGCCGAGCTGGTGAAGGAGTACAAGGCGCTCGCCACCGCATGGCTGCGCAAGCGCGGCGCCTGGCAGGTCGTGGACCGTGTGCAGGCCATCGACGACGTGTCCCAGCTCGCCGACAACTCCGGGTACTCGCCCTTCCTGACCACCGAGCAGAAGGTCGAGCTGCTGGAGACCGCCGACCCGGTCGGCCGCCTCAAGCTCGCCACCCAGCAGCTGCGCGACCACCTCGCCGAGCAGGATGTCGCCGAGACCATCGCCAAGGACGTCCAGGAGGGCGTCGACAAGCAGCAGCGGGAGTTCCTGCTGCGCCGTCAGCTCGAAGCCGTACGCAAGGAGCTGCGCGAGCTCAACGGCGAGAAGGACGGCGAGGAGTCCGACGACTACCGCACCCGGGTGGAGGCCGCCGACCTGCCGGAGAACGTCCGGGAGGCCGCCCTCAAGGAGGTCGACAAGCTGGAGCGGTCCAGCGACCAGTCGCCCGAGGGGTCATGGATCCGGACGTGGCTCGACACGGTTCTCGAACTGCCGTGGAACGAGCGGACCGAGGACCAGTACGACATCCAGGGCGCCAAGGCGATCCTCGACGCCGAGCACGCCGGACTGGAGGATGTGAAGGAGCGCATCACCGAGTACCTCGCGGTGCGCAAGCGCCGTACCGACCGGGGCCTCGGTGTCGTCGGCGGGCGGCGCGGCGGTGCCGTGCTCGCGCTGGTCGGCCCGCCCGGCGTCGGCAAGACCTCGCTCGGCGAGTCCGTCGCGCACGCGATGGGGCGCAAGTTCGTCCGTGTCGCCCTCGGCGGTGTGCGGGACGAGGCGGAGATCCGCGGTCACCGGCGGACGTACGTCGGCGCGCTGCCCGGCCGTATCGTCCGCGCCATCAAGGAGGCCGGGTCGATGAACCCGGTCGTCCTGCTCGACGAGATCGACAAGGTGGGCTCCGACTTCCGCGGTGACCCGGCGGCGGCCCTGCTGGAGGTCCTCGACCCGGCCCAGAACCACACCTTCCGGGACCACTACCTGGAGGTCGAGCTGGATCTG
Source organism: Streptomyces lanatus (assembly GCF_014655715.1). Taxonomy (GTDB): domain Bacteria; phylum Actinomycetota; class Actinomycetes; order Streptomycetales; family Streptomycetaceae; genus Streptomyces; species Streptomyces lanatus. The sequence continues at coordinate 423,844 of NZ_BNBM01000003.1, forward strand.
TCGGACGTGGTCTTCCTGGCCACGGCCAATGTCCTGGAGGCCATCCCGGAGGCGCTGCTCGACCGGATGGAACTGGTCCGGCTCGACGGCTACACCGAGGACGAGAAGATCGTCATCGCCCGTGACCACCTGCTTCCGCGCCAGCTGGAGCGGGCGGGGCTGAAGACGGACGAGGTCGCCATCGACGACGGCGCCCTGCGCAGGCTCGCCGGCGAGTACACGCGCGAGGCGGGCGTCCGAAACCTGGAGCGGTCCGTCGCGCGGCTGCTGCGCAAGGTCGCGGCCCAGCACGAACTGGGCGAGCGGAAGCTGCCGTTCACCATCGGCGAGGGTGACCTACGGAGTCTGATCGGACGGCCGCACCATGTGCCCGAGTCCGCCCAGGACCCGGCCGAGCGCCGTACGGCCGTGCCCGGCGTGGCGACCGGCCTCGCGGTCACGGGCGCGGGAGGTGACGTCCTGTTCGTGGAGGCGTCCCTCGCCGACCCGGAGACGGGCGCGGCGGGGCTGACCCTGACCGGTCAGCTCGGCGACGTCATGAAGGAGAGCGCGCAGATCGCCCTGTCCTTCCTGCGCTCGCACGGCGCCGAACTGGAGCTGCCGGTCGCCGACCTCAAGGACCGGGGCGCGCACATCCACTTCCCGGCGGGCGCGGTGCCCAAGGACGGCCCCAGCGCCGGCATCACGATGACGACGGCGCTCGCCTCGCTCCTGTCCGGCCGGCTGGTCCGTACGGATGTGGCGATGACGGGCGAGGTCTCGCTGACCGGCCGGGTCCTCCCGATCGGCGGTGTGAAGCAGAAGCTGCTCGCCGCGCATCGCGCCGGGGTGACCACCGTGATCATCCCCAAGCGCAACGAGCCCGACCTGGACGACGTCCCGGCCGAGGTGCTGGACAAGCTCGACGTCCACGCCGTGACCGATGTCCGCCAGGTCCTGGAACTGGCGCTGGCGCCGGCCACCAACGGCGCGGCCCCCGAGGTTCCGGTCGCGGCGTGACGGACGCGGCCGGAAAGGCAGGGCCCGGGTCCCGTGAGGGAGGCCCGGGCCTTCGCCGTATCGACGGTGGCTATCCGTTGGCCAGGGCCACGACCCGGCCGAGGTCGCCGTTGAACTTGTTGTGGTCGCCGACGGTCGGTCCGGAGGACGTGTACTGCCACATCGTGTAGTAGTCCCAGCCCGCCGGGAGTTCCCCCGCGTCCGCCGCGTACCGGGCGACCCACAGCGGGTTGGCGGTGGCGAAACCGCTGTAGTTGCCGGTGCACTGCTTCCACCAGGTCGTCGCCGTGTAGATGACGGCGTCGCGACCGGTGCGGGCCTTGTACTGGTTCAGGAAGTCGCGGATCCAGCTGACCATCGCGCTCGGCGTCTTGCCGTAGCAGGCGTTCCCGTACGGGTTCCACTCGATGTCGAGGGCGCCGGGCAGCGTCTTGCCGTCACGGGACCAGCCGCCGCCGTGCTCGACGAAATAGTTCGCCTGGGTTGCTCCATCGGTGGTGTCCGGGGTCGCGAAGTGGTAGGCGCCGCGGATCATGCCGGCGTTGTAGGAGCCGTTGTACTGCTGGGCGAAGTAGGGGTTCGTGTAGTAGGTCCCCTCGGCGGCCTTCACATAGGCCCACTTCACCCCGCTGTCCCACAGCGTCGACCAGGCGACGTCGCCCTGATGGCTGGAGACGTCGACGCCTTCCGTCTGAGCGGCCAGGTCGGAGGCGGGGACGCCGTCGATGCCGTCATGGGCCGCGACGCCCATGCCCATGTAGGCGGAGCCGCGGGGCGGGGTGTCGTCGGCGGACGCGGGGGAGGTCTGGGCGGCCAGTAACAGCAGCACGAGGAGGGAGAGGGCGGTCAACACAAGGGGGCGATGATTGCGGAGCTGTTCGGGTCTGTGCACGGGCATAGCGTGCCTCCGAAGGCTCGGTGACGCTCGGTGGGAAACGTGACTGTCGTGTGGCGTGGGCATGCCAGATCGGCCTCTTATGGAGGAAGCTAGGCAGCCGGAAGGGCAGGTGGAAGGGGGTCCGGGGGCTGCCGTTGGTCTATGCCTGCGAAATACTGGCGGAGCTGCGGCAACGACGGGGGTCGGCGGAAACTTTCAGGACCGGGAAATCGAGGCAGGGACTGACGTGCGCGAAGACGGCAACGGCGACGGACGAGGAGTCGGGTCCGGAGTGTCCGGTGGTGGCCCGGACCGGCCCGAATTCCTCGACCTGGAACGCGAGCTGACGGTCCTTTTCCGGCGCGCCCGCGCCAAGCAGGGCGAGATGGCCCGCGAGGTCCATCCCGACCTGGAGTCGGCGGCGTACGGCCTGCTGGTCCGTCTGGACGACGCCGGACGCCTGCGCGCCACCGAGCTCGCCGCCTACATCGGCGTCGGCAAGGCCACCATGTCCCGCCAGCTGCGCGCCCTGGAGGACCTGGGCCTGGTCGCCCGCGAACCGGACCCCGCCGACGGCCGCGCCTGGCTGGTCCACCTCACGGACGAGGGCCGCCGACGGGTCGCGAACGTACGGGAGGCCCGGCGGGCCCGCTATGTCGAGCAGCTCTCGAACTGGGACCGGAGCGAGGTGGCGGAACTGGCACGGCTGCTGAACCAGCTGAACCGGGGGATGGAGAAGTAGCTCCCTCGCTTCTTGCGGCTCACAGCTCCACGTACACGACCGTCGCGTCGTCATGCGTCTTGCTGCGCCGCAGATACGTCCGCTCCTCCGCGTCCGCCAGCTCCAGGGCCCGCACCCGGTCCACCAGTGCCCGTGCCCCCTCCTTCCGTACGAAGGTGAAGCAGTCGGACCAGTCGCCCTCGCGGAACTTCTCCACCCAGCGGGTCGCGCCGTCCGTCAGGGCGGCCAGGGCCCGGACCTCCCCGCGCGGCAGCACCCCCGTCACCGCGCGGGACGCCACCGTGGGATCCGCGGCCGCCGTGAAGAAACCGCCCTCCTTGTTGCGGACGTGGGCGTCGATCATGGCGTCCGTGGCCAGGGAGGCGCGGGGGAGGCGGGCCAGGCGGTCGTCCAGGTACGGGGTGATCGTGCGGTTCGGCGACTCGGTCAGCAGGGCGGAGTCCGAGAGGATCAGGTACTCCACCGTCTCCGAGGACCAGCGCGCCACAACCACCGTTGCCTGTGGGGTGCGTGGGTGAGAAAGGTCACAGGTTTCCCGGTGGGCGTCAGCGGTACGCGTGATGGCACCGGCCAGCGCTTCGGCGAGGGGAACATCAGGGAGGGAAACGGTCAGTTCGGTCAGTGCGCCGCCGAGTCGCGCGGTGAACCAGGGGACGGAATGCAGACAGCCCGTCTCACCCCTGGGTGGGGTCACTCCGTCCAGGACCACCAGCGCGCCGCCCTGTCCCGAGGCGGGAAGGCCGACACTCGCGAAGTCCTCGTTGGGGCGGGCCGGATCGCCGGGCTCCGAAACAAGCTCTGTTCGCATTCGGCCAGTCTGCACGAGCCCTTCACATGGTTCGCGAAGGGGTCGCATCGACTGCCGAATGGGTGCGAGCCCGCAGGTCAGGCGTCTGATTTGAGGGGGAATGACGCGCTCCGGACCGGCGTGGCGGCGAATACTGCCATCGCCCGCCGCAGACGTCCAACCGGCCCACCGCGCAAGGCGTGTGCACGCGCCGGAGGAACTTGCCCGCCAACTCTCCTCCGGGGTTCACTCCTTCGAGTGGCGGGTCGGGATGAAGCACGGCCCTTGCCCACCGGCACTGGGAGGGTCGGGGACCGGTGAGGGCACCCCCTGCTCGAACCAAGTCGAGAGCTTGGGGGAGGGGTGTGCGTACCGTCGACGGAAGTTGACGAAGCGTCATCCGGACCCATGGGTATCACGAGTCAGGAATGCGAGCACCGGTGCAGAAGATGCGGCCACGTCGCTCAGGCAAGAAGACGGCCTCCGCAGGGGGCGCGCAGCCCACTCCCGGCACCACCCCCGACGTCACACCCGTGGGCAAGGGGCGCCCGACACATGTACGGAACCGGCTGATCGTCGCCGTGGCCGTGGTGGCCGCCGCCATCGCCGCGGCAGGCGTCCCCTCGATCGTCGCCGCCTCCGGGCAACTGCACGACTCGCAGAGCCTGGTGACGCTCGCCGAACAGACCGAGAACGCGCTCACCCTCGCCCACTCCCTGTCCGACGAGCGCGACGAGGTCACCCCGTACATCGCCGCCGGCCGCCCCAAGTCCAAGGCGCCCAGCGAGCAGCGCAGCGCCCGCGTCGACCGGCAGGTCGAGGAACTGCGCGCCGACACCGATGTCCCCGCCTCGCTGCGCGAGGACCTCGACGCCATCGCCGCGCTGCGCCGGGCCGCGCTCACCGGCAAGAGCACCGCCCTGGAGTCGCACGCCGCCTACTCCGCGGCGATCGGCGAACTCCACCGGGTCGCCGAGCGCCTGGCCGAGCAGCTGCCGCCCCGCGCGGGCTCCGGCGCGCACGCCCTGGCCGAACTGGACACCGCCGTACAGCAGGCCGCCGCCACCCGCGGGCTGCTGCTCGCCGCGCTCAGCGTGCCGACCACCACCGAGACCGTCATCGACCCGGTCACCGGCCTCGCGACCACCCAGGAGACGTCCTCGGAGGCCGACGCCAAGCAGCGCACCGCACTCGGCGCCGCCGCCCAGCAGGCCCGGCTGCGCTCCGACGCCGCCCTCGCCGACTTCCGCGACACCGCCCCCAAGAGCGCCCGCGCCTCCTACGACTCCACGGTCACCGGACCCGAGGTCGACACCGCCGAGCGCTACCTCGCCGCCCTCACCGACCAGGCCACGCTCTCCGACCGCGACCTCGCCACCAACACCGAGCGGGCCGAGGCCGCCCTCTCCGCCCGCGTCGACTCGATGCGCGGTGCCGAGTCCGCGCTCTACGACCGCCGCACCAAGGCCCTGGAGCAGCTGCGCGACGACGACGTCACCGGGCTGGAGCTGCGGATCGCGATCCTCGGCGCCCTGATGCTGCTCGCCGTCGGTGTCGCCACCGGCATGGCCCGCAGCCTCACCCGCCCCCTCGCCGTGCTGCGCCTGGGCTCGGCGCGCCTGGCGAACGCCGAGGACCCGGCGGCCGAGGAACCGGTCAAGTTCACCGGCCGCAAGGACGAGTTCGCCCAGGTCGTCAACTCCGTCAACGCCCTGCACGCGCACGCCGTCGCCGTCCATGAGCGCATCGCCACCCTGGAGTCCGACCGCAAGCACCTGGTCGGACAGCGGCAGAAGATGGCCGATGCCCGCGAGGGTCTGCGCGGTGAACTCGCCGAATCCGCCGCCCAGTTGGAGCGGCTGCGGGACAGCATCGGCGGCACCTTCGTCAACCTCGCCCTGCGCACCCTCGGCCTGGTCGAGCGCCAGCTCGCCGTCATCGAGGGCCTGGAGGAGCGCGAGCAGGACCCCGAGCGCCTCGCCACCCTCTTCAAGCTGGACCACTTCGCCACGGTCATGCGCCGCCACAGCGAGAACCTCCTCGTGCTGGCCGGCACCGAGCATGTCCAGCAGCACGCGGGACCGGTCCCGCTGGTCGACGTCGTGCGCGCCGCGGTCAGCGAGATCGAGCGGTACGAGCGTGTCCGTATCGCCGCGCTGCCGCCGCACGCCCATGTGGCGGGCTTCGCGGCCGACGACCTCTCCCACCTCCTGGCCGAACTGATGGAGAACGCCACCGCGTCCTCCCCGCCCGACCTGCCCGTCGAGGTCTCCGGCTGGCTGCTGGAGAGCGGCGAGGTCATGCTCTCCGTCCAGGACGAGGGCATCGGCATGGCGGGCGAGCGCCTCACCCGCCTCAACTCCCGCCTCGCCGACTTCGACCCCGAGGCCTCCTACGACCAGGAGGGCGACGACGGCCTGGGCCTCGGCCTGTTCGTCGTGGCCCGCCTCGCCCACCGCCACGGCGTCCGCGTCCAGCTCCGCGAGCAGAAGCAGGGAGGCATCGCGGCGGTCGCGGTCCTGCCCAAGGGCCTGCTGACACCGGCCCCCGCCACGGCGGTCCCCTCGACCGCCCCCCACCACACCACGGCCCAGGCCTTCTCCCTCCCCGGCGCCGACGCCGAGGCCAACTCCAACGTCCTGCACGCCCGCCCGAAGAGCCAGGACCCGCTGGTGGCACTGGCGGAGAAGGCCGTACGGGACACCGAGGACGCCGGGGAAGCCGTACCGGAGACCGAGGCCGCGCCCGCCGAGACCACCATGGAGCTGCTGCTCCCGGAGGCCGCCGCCGAGCCCGCCGAGGAGCCGGAAGCCCCGGCCGGCGACCCGTACGCGATCGGACCCGACACCCATGAGCGGGCCCGTGACGAGCGGGACGAGGGCGATGAGGGGGAGGAGAGCGTCACCGGCAAGGGCCTCCCCAAGCGCACCCCGAAGATCACCGCCCCCGCGCAGACCCCGCGTCAGCGGACCGGCTCCGTCGACGCCGAAGCCCTCCGCAAGCGGCTCGGCGGCTTCCGCCGGGGAGCGGAGGCCGGCTACCGCGACGTACAGGCGGAGATCGCCGAACAGACCGCCCAGAACAAGGCACCCAGCACGGAGTCCGAAGCAGTAACGGGGGGCACAGTCGAGGAGGCAAGCAGTTGACCGCGCCCAGTACCTTCGGACTGAGCAGTGAAGCCCGCAACCTGCACTGGTTGTTGACGAATCTGGTCGAGGAGGTGCCGGGCATCCAGTCAGTAGCGGTGGTCTCGTCCGACGGCCTGCTCCTGCTCTCCTCCGACCCGGACCGCAACGAAGAGGCCCGCAAGGCCCGCGGCACCAGGCCCGCGGGCCCCCGCGGCTCCTCCGCAGACCTCGCCACCATCGTCTCCGGCATCGGCAGCCTCACCATCGGCACCGCCAAGCTGATGCAGTTCGGCGGGGTGAAGCACACGATGGTCGCGATGGACGAGGGCAGCCTGTTCGTGATGTCCATCAGCGATGGCTCGCTGCTCGGCGTGCACGGCTCCGCGGACTGCGACATGAGCGTCGTGGCGTACCACATGGCGCTCTTCGTCGGCCGGGCCGGCCATGTCCTCACCCCCGAACTCCGCAGCGAGCTACGGAAATCCCTAGAGGCCGCGTCCACAGGGAGTACCCGATGAACAAGCCCCACCTCCCCGTCCGCGGCGGCGACCGCAAGGCCGCCCGCGTACGCCCCTACTCGCTCACCGGCGGCCGGACCCGCTTCGGCCACGTCCTCCTCGTGGAGACGTTCGTGGCGGCCCTGGAGGCCCCCGAGGAGCGCAAGGAACTGACGAAAGGTTCCCTCACCACCCGGGTGATGCCGGAGATGCAGGCCATCGTCGAACTGTGCCGCCGCATGCGCACGGTGGCCGAGATCGCCGCGCTGCTGAAGATGCCGCTCGGCGTGGTCCGGGTGCTCCTCAGCGATCTCGCGGACCAGGGAAAGATCCGTGTGTACGGCACGGGAACCGGCCATGGCACGGGCCGGCCCGACCGCGCTCTGCTCGAAAGGGTGCTGAGTGGACTCCGTCGTCTCTGAAGTCACCGATGACCGCCCGCAGTCCTGGCAGACGGACCGCACCCGGGCCCCCATCGCGACGAAGATAGTCGTGGCGGGCGGCTTCGGGGTCGGCAAGACCACGCTGGTCACCGCCGTCTCGGAGATCACGCCGCTGCAGACCGAGGCGCTGATGACCGAGGCGAGCGAGGACACCGACGACCTCACCGCCACGCCGGGCAAGCTCACCACCACCGTGGCCATGGACTTCGGCCGCATCACGCTCGACGACGACCTGGTGCTCTACCTGTTCGGCACGCCGGGCCAGCAGCGGTTCTGGTTCATGTGGGACGACATGGTGCGCGGTGCGATCGGCGCGGTCGTGATGGCCGACACCCGCAGGCTGAAGGACTGCTTCCCCGCGCTGGACTACTTCGAGAGCTGCGGACTGCCGTACGTCGTCGCGGTCAACCACTTCGACGGCAGTGAGCTGTTCGAACCGGAGGATGTTCGGGAAGCGTTGACGATTCCCGCGCACATCCCTGTAATGATCATGGATGCGCGGCGCCGGATCTCGGTGATCGAGACCCTTCTGTCCCTCGTGGGCCACGCGCTCGACGAAACTCCCGAGTGAATCCCCGTTAGGAGCCCTCCCCGGTATGCGGAAGATACTCGTCGTCGGAGCCGGCCAGTCCGGACTCCAGCTCGCCCTCGGACTCCAGTCGAAGGGGTACGAGGTCACCCTGATGTCCAACCGGACAGCGGACGAGATCCGCTCCGGGCGGGTCATGTCCACGCAGTGCATGTTCGACATGGCCCTGCAGCACGAGCGCGATCTCCAGCTGAACTTCTGGGAGTCCCAGGCCCCGAAGATCGAAGGACTCGGCGTCTCGGTGGCGGCCCCCGGCTCCTGGGGCGAGGGCCCCGCGGCGCGCGCGATCGACTGGCTCGGGCACCTCGACGGGTTCGCGCAGTCCGTCGACCAGCGGGTGAAGATGGCCGGCTGGATGGAGACCTTCGCCCAGCGCGGCGGACAGCTCGTCATCCACGGCGCGGCCGTCGGCGACCTCGACTACTTCTCCCGTACGTACGACCTGGTGCTGGTCTCGGCCGGCAAGGGCGAGCTCGTCCAGATGTTCGGCCGGGACCCCGAGCGGTCCCCGTACAGCGAGCCGCAGCGCGCGCTGGCCGTGTCGTACGTGCACGGCCTCGGCCCGCGCCCCGAGCACCCGGACACCGAGGCCGTCCGCTGCAACCTCGTCCCAGGCGTCGGCGAACTCTTCGTCATGCCCGCCCTGACCACCTCCGGACGGGCCGACATCCTGTTCTGGGAGGGCATACCCGGCGGCCCGCTCGACGCCTTCAACGGTGTGAAGGACCCGGCCGAACACCTCTCCCTGACCCTGGGACTCATGGAGAAGTACACGCCGTGGGAGTACGCCCGCGCGACCAAGGCCGAACTCACCGACGCGGGCGGCGTGCTCAGCGGACGGTACGCGCCGACGGTGCGCAACCCCGTCGGGCGACTCCCCGGCGGCGGGCTCGTGCTGGGCGTGGCGGACGTCGTCGTGGCCAACGACCCCATCACCGGGCAGGGCTCCAACTCGGCGTCCAAGTGCGCCGCCGCCTACCTCGCCTCGATCATCGAGCACGAGGACAAGGAGTTCGACGAGGCCTGGATGCGGGCCACGTTCGACCGGTACTGGGCCACCGCGCAGCACGTCACCAAGTGGACGAACGCCATGCTGGCGCCGCCCCCGGAGCACATCCTCAACCTCATCGGTGCCGCCGGTCAGCTGCAGCCCGTCGCCGACCGTTTCGCCAACGGCTTCAACGACCCGGCTGACTTCGAGAACTACTTCTACGATCCGGAGAAGACGGGGGCGTATCTCGCTGAGGTTTCGGGGGCTTCCGGGGCTTGACGGCCTTGTGGGGCTTGACGGCCTTTTTGGGCTTGGCCTCCGGGCGTACGGCTCCGAGCACCGGGTTCGACGCGATCGGAGAGATCTTGATCTTCTCCCCGGTGCGCGGGGCCTGCACCACCTTGCCCTTGCCCACATACATGGCGACATGGGTGGCGTCCGGGAAGTAGACGACCAGGTCGCCGGGGCGCAGCTTCGTCAGCGGGACGCGCTTGAGCTTCGCCCACTGCTCCTGGCTGGTGCGGGGGATGCGGGTGCCGGCGTGGGCCCAGGCCTTGGACGTCAGTCCTGAGCAGTCGTAGGACTTGGGTCCTTCCGCGCCCCACTTGTACGGCTTCCCGAGCTGCTTCTTGGCGTAGCGGATCGCCCGGGCGCTCTCCCGGGACGGCTTGTGGTCGTCGTGAGCGAGGGCGCCCGACGCCAGGAACGCCCGCTGGGACTCCGCGGTGTCCTTCTTCTCCAGTTCGGCGAGTGCGGCGAGCTGGTCGGCGGTGAGGGACGTGAGGAGTTCCTCCACCTTCCGCAGTCGCTCCTGCACGGTGTCCCGGTTCCTCTTCTGGCGTTCCGCGAGGGCGAGTTGGGCGTCCAGGGCGCCCCGCGCCTTGCGGGCGAGGTCGGCCGCCTTGCGTTCCGTGCCGGTCAGCCGGCCGACGGTCTCGGCGCGCTCGCGTGCCAGGCGGGCGATGACATGGCCCTGGTCCAGGGCGTGCTGCGGGTCCTGGGCCAGGAGCAGGCCCACGTACGGGGAGATGTCCGTGGTGTTCTGGTACTGCTGGCGGGCCAGCCGGCCGGCCGCGCCCCTGCTGTCGTGCAGGGAGAGGCGGGCGTCGGCCAGCGCGATGTCCAGCCGGGTCACCTCGGTGCGCTGCCGCGCGAGTCTCTCCTCGGTGGCGTTGTACGTCTCCGTGGCCTGCTCCGTCTCGCGGTACAGGCGCTGAAGGTCCGTCAGGAGGTCGCTGGTGGACCGGGTTCCGGGGTGGGGTGCGGGCGATCTCGGGGCCGCGACCGCGGGAGCCGGCGCGAGGAGTGCGGCGGCCGCCGCCGTACACACCAGACGTAGAAGCCTTCCTGACACGTCATCACCTCCGATGCGGGGCGCTCTGCTCCACATCGTGAGCTTTAGACGGAGGTGACGGGTTCGCGCGGTAGTTGTGCTCGGTTCGGCGCAGTGACGTCACTCGTCCGTGTCTCGCGGCTTGCCGGGCGGCGTGGTGTGTGGCGTATGGCGCGGCTTTGACCATGGCCAGTTCAGGTTGCGGGGAGGGCGGCCCTCGGGGGCGTACTCGTACTTCCAGCGCTGGGTGAGGCCGGGGCGTCTGGTCCTTGTCCGGGGGGCGCGGACGTAGACCAGGACCGTGGGCTCGCCGCCGTGCGGGTCGGGGACCGGGATGCGGTACGTCTTGGGCGGGTGGCCCGTGATGCCCAAGAGGACGGGGAGGACGCGGCCGTCCATGGGGCCGCCCTCGAAGGGGGTGTCTTCGCTCTTCACGGCACCAGTGTCGGCTATGCGTCTGCCGCGAGCTGCTCGACCAGGGCCGCCGTCTGTGCGTCCCGGGCCGCCGTGACCCCCAAGGCGGCCGCGAACTGTTCGACCAGCCAGTCCCGTAGGTCGTCCACGGGGGGCTGCTTGCCCTCGTCCAGCCAGATCAGGCTCGCCGCCTCGACCGTGGTGATCCACATCCGGACGGTCATACGGAGGTGGAGGCCGGGGTCGGTGACCTCCAGGTGGTCGAGGATGTGCTCGGCGGCGGCGCGGCGGACTCCGTCCACTATGGCCGTCGTACGGGACGTCTCCACGACGCTGCCGCCCTGGAGCAAGGCGCTGAAGCCGGTGTCGTGCTGGTCGACGAAGGCGAGGTAGCGGTCCAGGGCGCGGGCCAGGCGGTGCAGGAGGGGGCCGTCGAGGGGTTCGTCGAAGCAGTGCTGGAGTTCCTCGGCGGCCGAGCGGAGGGACGCCTCGTAGAGCTGTTGCTTGCCGCCGGGGAAGTAGCGGTAGACGAGGGGGCGGGAGACGCCGGCCGCTTCCGCCACGTCGTCCAGGGACACGTCCTCGGGGGTGCGGTGGGCGAAGAGGGTGAGGGCGGCGGTGAGGAGTTGGGTGCGGCGCTCCTCGACGCTGAGGCGGCGGTAGGCGGGGGTAGGTGCCGAGGGCGTCATGACCAGCAGCGTAGCCCGCCGGGGGTGAGGGCCGGGATGCCTGCGGCGGCCTGCTCGGGTCGGTGGGGGTGCGTGTAGCGCGTGCGGCGCGTTTGTGGGTCGGGGTCGCGCCGGGGGGTGTCCGCCCTCGGTCGGGCGGTTGCCGTCGGACAGAGGGGCTTGCGTTCGTTGACGCCCGCCGCTGCGGGCGGACACCCCCCGGCGCGACCCCTGCCCGCCGTACGCGGGTGCCGGTGCGTGGGGGTACGCCCCTACGCCAGCAGGCCCGATGACTTCCAGAGGCGGCGGCCCACTCCGCGTAGGACTCCTATGTCGTCCAGGAAGTCCGTGAGGCGCTTGGCGCCTGTCTGCATCACCTCGCGGCGGTGGGCGCTTTCCTTCACCTGGGCCATTGCTTCTTTTTTGTCCAGGCCTACGTTCGTGTAGACCTCGGGGTTGATGAAGGCGACCGAGAAGACGCGGGCGAATTCGCCGGAGGTGACCCTGGTGAATTCCTGGGACCACCTGGGGGCCGTCACCATCTGGCGGCGCAGTTCCTCGCGGGCGTAGCGGACGTGGCGGGCCTCCTCGACCACGTGGATGCGGGTGACGCCGCGTATGAGGGGCTGGACGCGTTCGTCGGGGAAGGTCAGGCGCTGCATCCAGTCGAGGACCTCCTCGCCGAGGAGCGTTGCCGTGAAGGAGCCCGGGGTGGTGGAGATCGTCTTGAAGAGGCGGCCGAGATGCTGGTGGGCCCGGCTGACGGGGTACCAGGGGGTGCCGCCCTGGGAGATCAGGCGGGCGAACATCTTGGAGTGGCGGCACTCGTCCTCGATCTCGGTGAGGGCGTAGCGGACGTGGGCGCTGGTCGCTGACTTGTCGTAGATGTGGCGGACCAGGAGCTGCATGAGGATGATCTCGAACCAGATGCCCAGGGAGGCGAGGGCTGCGGCCTCGTGCTGGGAGAGGAGGATGCGCTGTTCCTCGCTCATGCGCTTCCAGAGGGGGGTGTCGTAGAGGGACACCAGCTCGGGGGGCCAGAACCACTTGCCCTCCTCGAAGGGGGCCTCCCAGTCCAGCTCCTTGTCGGGGTCGAAGGAGTGCTTGGCGGAGGAGGCGAGGAGGCGTTCGGCCACCTGTTCGCGGTCCTTGAGCAGCCCGAGTGCGTCGCGCAGCCCGTCTAGCGCGTCGGCTTCCGTCAGGGTCGTCATCGGTCCCTCACCTCTGTTACCGGGGGTACGCCGTTCGACTCTTATGAGACTGCCTGTCAGCAAGGTCGTCAATCCCTTGCGCGGAACTTGTTGACGCCGCGTCTACCCCGTGTGAGCCTGCCGAACATGCCGACATTCGACCTGTACGCCAACGATCCGGGAGAACCTCTCTGGCAGGTGCCCGCGGCCGGCGCGGCCCGCTTCAGCTGGGAGTACGACGACGGGCGCGACCGGCTGCTTGCCCTGTACCAGAAGGGCAAGGACAAGCAGTGGGACGGGCAGCTGAGGATCGACTGGGGGTTGGAGGTCGATCCGTTCGACGCCCTAGGGACGCCCGAGGAGGCCATGGCGCTCTACGGGACTCCGTACTGGGCGAAGATGAACGAGCGGGAGCGGGGCGAGCTGCGGCGGCACTACGCGTCCTGGCAGTTCAGCCAGTTCCTGCACGGCGAGCAGGGCGCGATGATCTGCGCGGCGCGGATCGTGGAGTCGGTGCCGGACACGGACGCCAAGTTCTATTCGGCCACGCAGACCATGGACGAGGCCCGGCATGCCGAGATCTATGGGCGTTTTCTGCACGAGAAGATCGGGATGGTCTATCCCATCAATGAGAATCTGCAGGCGTTGTTGGGGGACACGCTGCGGGACAGTCGGTGGGACATGCCCTATCTCGGGATGCAGGTGCTCATCGAAGGGCTTGCGCTGGCCGCCTTCGGGATGATTCGGGATACCACCACCAAGCCTTTGCCCAAGCAGATCCTCGCCTATGTGATGCAGGACGAGGCTCGGCATGTGGCTTTTGGGCGGATGGCGCTGCGGGATTACTACAAGCAGTTGACCGATGCCGAACTCCGTGAGCGGGAAGAGTTCGTCATCGAGGGCTGCTATCTGATGCGTGATCGGCTGCGGGGCGTCGAGGTCCTGGAGAACTTCGGTATTCCGAAGGCCGAGGCGGAGCAGATCAGTGAGCGGTCCGAGTTTCTCCAGCTGTTCCGGCGGCTGCTCTTCTCGCGCATCGTCCCGTGTGTGAAGGACATCGGGTTGTGGGGGAAGCGGCTCCAGCAGGCCTATGTGGATATGGGCGTGTTCGAGATGGGGGACTCCAATCTGGATCTGCTGATGGCCCAGGACGAGGAGATCGCAGACAAGCTGGACGCCGAACGGTTCGAGGTGGAGGAGCGGGAGCGGGTGGCGGAGGTGGAGGCGGCGATCGAGGCGGGCGTGGAGAGTTAGACCGAGCAGCCCAGGTCGTCCGGGATCTCGCCGAGCAGCTGCTCCGTCCCCTGCGGGGGGAACGACTTGCGCAGGGTGAAGGCGTAGGGCGTCGGGCCGTTCGTGCGCAGGTGGAGCAGGCGGGATTCCGCTTCCGCGACCGTCGGGCGGTGGCCCGCCGGGACCCACCACAGGGCCGTCATCGCCTCCCGCACCTTCTCGAACCACTCGCGGCGGCGGGCCAGCATCTCGCGGTGCCGGCCCTGGTACATGTACGCCGTCAGGGCGTTCGTGTCGCGCCACACCGTCAGGTTGATGATCAGCCACTCGTCGCCGAAGACGGGCACGTCCGTCGCGTCGCCCGAGTCGCTCTGAAGCCGCCACACGAAGCCGTCGGCGGCCTCGGCGTCGGCGTTCACCGGGTCGAGGTTGTCGACGAAGTCCTTCAACTGCGGTGAGTCCAGCGGGGCCTTGAGGCGGCCGATGTTGACCTGGGCGAGTTCGTAGGCGGGTTCCGGTGCGGCTGATGGCGTCATGGACCGAACGATAGGTCGGGGACCGTCGGTGGCCCAGAGGTCGTCTCAGTACGTGGGCACATGTCCCTCTTTCACAGCGGGGACGGTGGGTGCGTGAGTACCTGTGTACCGCCGTCTTACGGGCGGGAAACCGTGCCCTGACCGGCTCGCCCGTAGCGTCACGGGGCATGACGGGGAACGTACTGACCACCCTCCGCTCGATCGTCCGCCGCCCTGCCGCGCTGCCCGGCTGGAGCTCCATCCGGGGCCGTATGGCCATCGTGCTGGCCGTTCCGACCTGTCTGTTGCTCGCGCTCACCGGGATCGGCGTCGCCGACCGGGCCGCCGACTGGTCCGCCGCCCGGGAGACCGAGGCGCATGTCGGTGTGCTGCTGCGGGTGCAGGGGCTGGTCCGGGAGGTACAGCGGGAACGCGGGCTGACCAACGGGCTGCTCGGAGGTGAGGACGCGTACCGGGACGACGTCGTCGCGCAGCGGACCCGTACCGACCGGGCGCGGGACGCATTAAGCGCCGCGCTCGACGAGGAGAGCGGTCCGCTCGTCTCCGCCCTGCGTGCCGCCGACGCTCCGCTCGCCGCCCTCGCCACCACACGCGAGCACGTCGACGCCGGCACCGCCGATCGCGCCGCCACTCTGCGCACGTACACCAAGGCCGTCACGCGGCTCATCGACGCCGAGTCGGCCGGTGTCCCGGACGGTGACCGGCGTATCGCGCAGGGGGTGCAGGCGCTCCAGGCGCTGGCCCGGGCCACGGAGGCCGTCGCCCTCGAACGCGGCTCCCTCAACGGGGTGTTCGCGGCGGGGCGGTTCCGCTCCGGTGAGTACCTCGACTTCACGGAGGTCCGGGCCACCCGGCTGGCCGCGCTGGGGCAGTTCCGGCAACTCGCCGGTGCGGACGAGGAGTCCGCGCTCGACGACGCATTCGGTACGGCCGCCGCGCGCCGGGTCGGCGGGTACGAGGCGCGGGCCGAGCGAGGGGCCGACGGGTCCGCTCTCGATGTCGCCCCTGCCCGGTGGTGGGCCGACATGACGACCCTCGTGGACGATCTGCACGGTGTACAGCGGGGCGTCGGCGACGACGTCCGGGCGCGGGCCGCCGATGCCGGTTCCGCCGCCACCCGGCAGCTCGGCGGGTTCCTCACCCTCGGGGTGCTGATCCTGGGCGTGGCCGTCGCGCTCGCCGTCTTCTCGGCCCGCTCCATCACCCGGCCCCTCGGTGCCCTCGCCGACGAGGCGGACGCCGTGGCCGGGGCACGGCTGCCCGAGGCCGTCCGGCGGATCCAGGAGACCGACCCCGACAAACCCCGCACGGACGCCGGGGTCCGGCCCGAACTCCCCGGTGGCGCACGGGAGATCAGCCGACTGGCCGCCGCCCTGCGCAACGTCGAGGACACCGCCGTCGGTCTCGCCGCCCAGCAGGCCGTGCTGCGCCGCACCAGCACCGAGTCCCTGGCCAGCCTCGGCCGACGCAACCAGAGCCTGCTCAACCGGCAGCTCGGTCTGATCACCACCCTGGAGAGCCAGGAGCTCGACCCGGACGCCCTCGCCGAGCTCTTCGAACTCGACCACCTCGCCACCCGGATGCGCCGCAACGCCGAGTCCCTGCTGGTGCTGGCCGGTGAGGAGTCGCCGGCCCGGTCCTGGAAGGGCACGGTCGCCGTCACGGACGTGGTGCGCTCGGCCGTGGCGGAGGTCGAGCAGTACCAGCGGGTGGCCGCCGTCGACGTCCAGCAGTGCGGCGTCCGCGGCCACTGCGTCGCCGAGCTGTCCCACCTGCTCGCCGAGCTGGTGGAGAACGCGCTGATGTTCAGCCCGCCCAAACAGCCCGTCGAGGTCTACGGCTGGCGGGACGGCACCGAGTACTGCCTGGCCGTCCTGGACCGGGGGATCGGGATGACACCGCAGCGCATGGCCGAGGCCAACGCCGTGCTGTCGGGGAAGGGTGACTCCCTGCACACCGCCCCGACCCGGTTCCTCGGCCACCATGTCGTCGGCGCCCTCGCCGCCCGCCTCGGAGCCCATGCCGAGCTGCGGCCCACCCAGGGCACGGGCGTCACCGCGTACGTCGCCCTGCCGGCCGCCCTGATCCAGGAACCGGCCTCAACGGCCGTCGCCCGAGGGTGACTTCAGCACCGCCTCCATCACCGCGCGGGCGATCGGCGCCGCGTCGCCGCCGCCGCTGATCTCGCCCCGGTCCGCGTCCGCGTCCTCCACCACCACGGCCACGGCGACCTTGGGTTCCAGATCGAGGTCGCCCTTCGCCCAGGAGACGAACCAGGCGTACGGCGTCCCGGAGTTGCCCAGGCCGTGCTGGGCCGTGCCGGTCTTGCCGCCCACCGTGGCGCCGGGGATCCAGGCGTTGGTGCCGGTGCCCTCCCGCACCACGTCCACCATCATCTCCTTGAGCAGCCGCGCGGTCGACGGGCGCATCGCCTGCCGGATCGGGCCCGATCCGCCGGTCGACACCGTGGCGCCGCTCGCCCGTGTCGTGCGCTCCACCAGATACGGCGTGCGCACCTGGCCGCCGTTGGCCACGGCCGCCGCGACCATCGCCATCTGCAGCGGGGTGGCGCGGGTGTTGTACTGCCCGATCGAGGACAGGGCGAGCTGTGCCTTGTCCACCTTGGTGTCGAAGGTGGACTCGGCGACCGAGAACGGGATCCTCAGGTTCGCGTCGTTGAAGCCGAAGGCGGTCGCGGTCGACGACATCTGCTTCACGCCCGTCTTGACTCCCAGACGCGCGAACACCGTGTTGCACGACCACTCGAACGCCTTGCGCAGCGGGACGTCCTCGCAGCCCTCGGACTCGTTCGTCAGTCTGGTCCTGGTGCCGGGCAGGGTGTACGGATCGGGGGAGTCGGTCTTCTCGTCCAGGTCGTCCACCACACCCGCGTCCAGCGCGGCGGCCGCCGTCAGCACCTTGAAGGTCGAACCCGGCGGGTACGTCTTGCGGACGGCCCGGTTGAGCATCGGCTTGTCCCCGTCCTTGTTGAGGGACGACCAGGAACGGGCGACGGAGCTGCCGTTCCCGGACAGTGCCGACGGGTCGTAGGACGGGGCCGACACCAGGGCCAGGATGCGGCCCGTCGTCGGTTCGATCGCCGCGACGGCGCCCTTGCGGCCGTCCAGCCCTTCGTACGCCGCCTCCTGTGCCGCCTTGCGCAGGGTGGTGACCACGTCGCCGCCGGGGTAGCGGTCCCGGGCGACGCCGTTCCACAGCGCGAAGGGGGAGAGGAGGGGGTTCGTGCCCGCCAGGACGCCGTCCTCGGAGTGCTCCAGGAGCGTCGTGCCGTACTCCTGCGAGGCGAAGCCGGTGACGGGTGCGTACATCGGGCCGTTGGTGTACGTCCGCTCGTAGCGCAGGTGCTCGCCGGTGTCGTGGGAGCCGGTGACCGGTTCGCCGTCGACCAGGATGTCACCGCGCGGCTGGCCGTAACGGGCGATGGTGGTGCGGCGGTTGGCGATGTTGTCGTCGTAGGACGGGGCCTCGAAGACCTGGATGCGGGTGGCGTTGACCAGCAGCGCCACCAGGAGCAGGGCGCAGAAGAAGGCCGCGTGGCGGATGTGGCGCGTCATCCGGTGGCCTCCTTGGCGTCGGCCGGTGCCGCGGCCCTGGGGACGCCCAGCCGGCTGCGGGCCTTGTCGCTCAGGCGGATCAGCAGTGCCACGATCGCCCAGTTGGTGACCACCGACGAGCCGCCCTGCGCCAGGAACGGCATCGCCATGCCGGTCAGCGGGATCAGCCCGGTCACCCCGCCCGCGATCACGAACACCTGGAGCGCCACGATCGAGGCGAGCCCCACCGCGAGGAGCCGTCCGAAGGCGTCGCGCAGGGCGAGGCCCGCCCGGTAGCCGCGCTCCACCAGCAGGCCGTAGAGGATGAAGAGGGCCGACAGGCCGGCCAGGCCCAGTTCCTCGCCGGCCGTCGCCAGGATGAAGTCCGACTTGGCCGCGAAGCCGATCAGGATGGAGTGGCCGAGGCCTAGGCCGGTGCCCAGCGGGCCGCCCGCGGCGAAGGCGAACAGCGACTGGGAGAGCTGGTTGGGGCCCTCGCCCGCCTCGATCGAGGCGAACGGATGCTGCCAGTCCTCGACCCGGCCGTGCACATGCGGCTCCAACTCCCCGACGGCCACCGCGCCGACCGCCGCGAGCAGCAGGCCGACGGCGATCCACCCGGTGCGGCCGGTGGCGACGTAGAGGAGGACCACGAACAGGCCGAAGAAGAGGAGCGAGGTGCCGAGGTCGCGTTCCAGGACCAGGACGCCCACGCTCAGCAGCCAGATGGCGACGATCGGGCCGAGGACCCGGCCGGTGGGCAGTTGCAGTCGCTCGCTGCCGAAGACCCGGCGGCCCGTGTACGCCAGCGCCGTGCGGTTGGCGGCCAGATACGCCGCGAAGAACACCGCGAGCAGGACCTTCGCGAACTCGCCTGGCTGGATGGAGAATCCGGCGATCCGGATCCAGATACGGGCGCCGTTCACCGACGGGAAGAAGATCGGCAGGGTCAGGAGGGCGAGGGCGGCTACCACGCAGACGTAGGAATAGCGCTGGAGCACTCTGTGGTCGCGCAGCAGGAGGACCACCACGATGAACAGCGCCACTCCCAGCGTGGACCACACGAGTTGGGTGGGGGCC
Source organism: Streptomyces lanatus (assembly GCF_014655715.1). Taxonomy (GTDB): domain Bacteria; phylum Actinomycetota; class Actinomycetes; order Streptomycetales; family Streptomycetaceae; genus Streptomyces; species Streptomyces lanatus. The sequence continues at coordinate 442,905 of NZ_BNBM01000003.1, forward strand.
GCCCGGTCGCCCGGTGTCTCCAGGTCGAGCCGGTAGATCAGGACGAGGCCGATGCCGTTGAGCAGCACGCCGATCGGCAGCAGCAGGGGGTCGGCGGAAGGGGCGCGCAGGCGTACGGCCAGATGCGCGACCAGCGCCAGTACGCCGAGCCCGGCGCCGTAGCCGGCGGCGCCGGGCGGGACGGTGCCGCTGCGGGCGAGGCCGACCGCGCAGTAGCCGTACACGGAGAGCAGGACGGCCACGACGATGAGGGCCAGTTCGATGCCACGGCGCCGGGGGAGCGGTACGGCGGGAGCGGGCGCGTCCGCTGCCACCAGGGTGGTTCCGGCCTTGGTCATGTCCGGAACTTACCCAAATAGTGTGTCTTGCGCGCTCCCGCGTCTCAGCACCAGCGCGGCGACTTCCGGGTCTCGATGTAGCGGGCCGAACCCCAGGCCCAGGTGCCGTCCGCGAGCAGATACCAGTGCCGGTTGCCCTGCACGCTCTGCCCCTCGGTCTGGCAGAAGATCCGCACGCGGTCCCCTCGGTGCACCGTCCGGATCACCTGGCTGCCCCGGTTGGGCGCGCTGCGCAGCAGCAGCGTGCCCGCGGTGACCCGGCCGGGGGTGAACTCCTGGCCGCCGCCCCAGTCGCCCCCGGATCCACCCCAGTCCCCGCCGCCGTCTCCTCCCTGGCCCCCTCCTTGGTCTCCTCCTTGGTCTCCTCCTTCGGACCCGCCCCAGTCCTCGCCCTGGCCGGAGTCCCCCGGCGGCTCGTCGACGGCGACAGCGGGTGTGACGGCAGCCGCGCTGGCGAGTATGCCGACGGCTATGGACAGGGCGATGCGGGAACGCAGAGCCATGAGGACCACCTCCAGGGCAGGGGAACGAACCTGACTTATCGCCACATTAGGAGCGCGTTCGGGTCTACCGCTCGTCCTAATGGGCCAATGGAGGACTGCCGTGCCGTACGCCCCTTCTAGCGAAGCGTCAGCGTCGCCACCGCCCCGCCGTCCGCCGCGTTGGTGAACGCCAGCCGCGCCCCCAGCACCTCCGCCTGGCCCAGCGCGATGGTCAGCCCCAGGCCGTGCCCCTTGGCGCCGCCCTCGGTACGGAACCGCTGCGGCCCGTGTGCGAGGAGGTACTCCGGATAGCCGTCACCGTGATCCCGCACGGTCACCACCGGGCCGTCCACCGTGAGGGACACCGGCCCGCGCCCGTGCTTGTGCGCGTTCGCCACCAGGTTCCCCAGCACCCGCTCCAGCCGCCGCCGGTCCGTCTCCGCCACGACGTCCCGCAGGACGACGACCTCGGTCTCCGTCCCCGACGCCCGCACCACCCGCTCCGCCAGCGCCCCGAGCGGCTCGCTGTCCGGCTCCGACCGCTCCCGTCCGCTGTCCAGTCGGGAGATCTCCAGCAGGTCCTCGGTCAGCGTGCGCAACGCCGCCACCCGGTCCCGCACCAGCTCCGTGGGCCGCCCCGGCGGCAGCAGCTCGGCCGCCGCGTGCAGCCCGGTCAGCGGGGTGCGCAGCTCGTGCGCCACGTCCGCCGTGAACCGCTGCTCGGCCAGCAGCTTGCTCTGCAGCGAGGACGCCATGGAGTCCAGCGCGGCGGCCACCACGGCCACCTCGTCCTGCGGCCGGGTCGCGTCCGCCTTCGTACGCGGATCGTCCACCCGCGCGTCCAGATCGCCCCCGCTGATCCGCTGGGCCACCCGGGCCGTGGCGTGCAGCCGGCGCGTCACCCGGGTCACGAAGAACGCGCCCACCAGCACCGTCACCCCGATCGCCAGCGCCGACGACCACACGATCGCCCGGTCGAGGCCCTCGATGGTGCGGGCCTGCTGGGAGTAGTCCACCTCGACGGTGAGAGCCCGCTCGCCGGAGGCCGGGCCAGCCGCCCACATCGTGGGCCTGCCGTGGTGATCGGCGACCATCGTGCCGCGCTCCCCGGCCACCGCCAGTTCCCGCAACGGCTCGGGCAGCTCGGGCGGGTCGATGGCGACGCCGTGCCCGATGGGGTCGCCCTCCTCGAACGCCTCCGTCGCGTCCTCCAGCCGGGACAGCGCGAGGTCCCGGGCCTGGCCGACGGTCTGGTTGGTCACCGAGACATGCACCAGGATGCCGAGCAGCGCGGCGAGCGCACAGCACATCACCGTGATGAACAGGGCCGCCTTCACGGCGAGCGTGCCGGCCCACCGGGGGAGCGCGAGCCTCATCGCGTGCCGCTCGCGGAGGGGGACAGGGACGGGTGCGGGGTCTTCTTGCGCGGGCCGGTGCGCAGCATCTCGTCGTGGGTGAGCAGCATCGCCTTCTGGTCGGCGTCCCAGGTCCACTGCAGCCGGTACTCGTACCCGGCCACCTCGGACGGCGACCGTATGATCACCGACCGCCCGGCCAGCTCGACGCCGCTGATGGCGTCGTCCCAGCTCATCACCTGTACGAGCCGCCGCTTCTCGACGGTGTAGACGCGCACCGCGGTCGTCCTGCCCGGCAGCAGCCGGAAGCCGAGCGTGAGCTCGGGGCGCCCGTCGCCGGTCAGGTCCCGGTAGTACGGCTGGAGCACCGGGCACTTCCCGTGTCCGGCGCCGTCGCCGCACTGGGCCATCAGACGGCCGGTCTCGCGGTACTGCGCGTCCTTGCCCTGGTAGTCGCCGGGGCTCCGGTCCATCTCCTTGCGTACGACCGTCACCGGGTCCACGTCGCGCAGGCCGTCCTCGGGGACGGTGACGCCCTTCACGACCTCCCGGACCACCTCGCCGATCTCATAGGCGGGCCGGGACGCCGGCGTCAGCTTCGGCCACAGCTTGTCCGGGCTGACGGCGGTCTCCGTCGGCCCCGCGCCCTGGAGTTCCCCGGCGTCACCGCAGGCCGTGGCGCCCGCCAGCAGCAGTGCGACGAGGGCACTGAGCGCTGCGGTGCGCGTGGGGCGGCTGCGGGGCACGGTTCTCCTGGGGCTCGGGGTGTTGTCGGCCCGTACACCCTATTCGTACGGAAGTCCTTTTTGCGCACTCGATGGGCGGACGGGCGAAGGGTCACTCGGCGAGTTCCTCCAGGAGCCGGGCGGTGGGCAGGCCGGCCTGGAGGTAATCGACGAACAGCTCGTTGTGCAGGGCCCATGGAGAGCGGCGGGAGCGTATCAGCCGGATCGCCTGTTCGGCGGAACCGCTCCGGCGCATCAGGGCGTGGGCGACGACCAGGCCCGAGCGGTTGTACCCGTGATAGCAGCGCACCAGCACCGAGCGCCCCGCGTCCATGGCCTCGCACGCCGCCTCCGCGAGCCGGATCACCCCGGCGAGCTGGGTGCCGTCCAGCGGGCCGTCCGGGATCGGCCACACATGGTGCTCGACGCCGGGATCGGGGCCGTGCCCGGGCAGCCGCAGCAGTGTCTGTACGAGATCGAACTCGTCCCGTACGACAGCGAACTCCAGTTGCCCCGTACGCCCCCGGAACTCATGGCCGCCCATCCACAGACCGGGCACGATCTCGCTCCACGGGCGGTCCGGAGCGGGTACGTCGGGTTGCTTCCTGCGGGTACGCAACGGCGCCTCCCCAGGGGGTGTGCCCAACTCCTCTCAAAGGTAACCAGGTTCTTGCCCCCGCAGCACCCCGCCTGTTCCCATGGTCGGGGGTGATGGTGCATGAGCGGACTGCGCGTCATACCGACCTGGCGGCACGGCCAGGAACGGCTCTACGTCTGCCTCCGGGACGGGCGGAACCTCGCCTGGTACGACCGTGAGGCGGGCCGGATCAACCTGCTCAGCGACGAGCGCAGAGAAGAAGTGCTGGAGGTGCTCGGCCCCTTCGTCACCGGCTCGGTGACGGTGGGCCCGCCCCCGGTCCCCACGCCCGCCGAGCTGGCCCGGCTGACCCTGCATCCCGACGACGACCTCGCGCCCAACCGTCCCGGCGAGGCGCTGCTGATCTCCCTCGACCGGGATCCCGGCCCCCCGCACCGGCTGCGGGCCGATCCGCGGCGGCGGGCGCTGGCGGCAGAGCAGACGGTCGGTGACGCCCTGGACCGGCTGGACGCGGTGGGCTGGCACACCCTGCACTCCGTGCCGCTGCCCGGCGGCGACCGCATCCACCACCTCGTGATCGGGCCGGGCGGCCTCTTCGCGCTGCATGTCCTGTACGCCCGTAAGCAGCGGGTGACCGTCGCCGACCCGATGGTCACCCTCGGCCGCCGCGACTCCCAGCCCCTCCTGCGCCGGGTCCGCGCCGACGCCGACCGCGCGTCCTACGCCCTGACCGCCGAGGTCCACCCCGTCCTCGCCCTGGTCGCCCCCACCGACGTGGCGATCACCGCGACCTTGCGGGAGGTACGGGTGCTGCGGGACACGGAGGTCGAGGGGCTGGCGCGGACGGGCGGGGTGCTGAAGCCGGCGGATGTGGAGGCGCTGCATGCGATGGCTCGGGACCGGGGGGTGTGGGTGGCCGCCGGTTGAGGGCGCGCGTCGGTTGTCCTGACCGTCGCCCTGGGGGCTGCCGCCCCCAGACCCCCGCTCCGGCCATGAACGGGCCTTGTCCTCAAACGCCGGACGGGCTGAAAGATTGGTGAAGCCCGTCACGGCAGCCCTCCCGCCCCCTCCGCATCCAGCAGCGGTGCCAGCAGGTCGCCGTAGTCCTGTAGGCGGGGTGCCAGGTCGGGGGCCGTGAAGGTCAGGGACTCGGGGGAGGCGCAGTCCTCGATCTCCTGCCAGGTGACCGGGGTCGACACCGTCGGGTGGGGGCGGGCGCGGAGGGTGTAGGGGGTCGCCGTCGTCTTGCGGGCGGCGTTCTGGCTCCAGTCGACGAAGACCTTGCCGGGGCGCAGGCTCTTGGTCATTCGGTGGAGTGCGCGTCGGGGCAGGGCCTTCTCGGCCTCCATGGCGAGTTCTTTGGCGTATTCCGTCGCCTGCTCGGAGGGGGCCGGGTGGATGGCCGCCGCGAGGTGGAGGCCCTTGGAGCCCGATGTCTTGGCGTAGGCGTCGATGCCGTCGGCGGCCAGTCGTTCCCGTAGCCAGAGTGCGACCTCGCAGCACTCGACGACCGTGGCGGGCGGCCCGGGGTCGAGGTCGAAGACCAGGCGGTCCGCGTCTCCCGGTGCCCCGATCAGCCACTGCGGGGTGTGGAACTCCGTGACGAGGTTGGCCGCCCACATCAGTGACGGCAGGTCCTGGATCAGCACCATCCGCGCGGGGCCCTCGACGCGGGGCACCTCGGCCGTGGTGACCCACTTGGGGGTGCCGGGCGGGACGTTCTTGGTGAAGAAGACCTGGCCGTCCGGACCGTCCGGGTAGCGCAGGAAGGACACCGGACGGTCGAGCAGGTGCGGCAGCAGGACGTCGGCTGTGGTCGCGTAGTAGTGCAGCACCTCGCCCTTGGTGAATCCCGTCGCCGGGTACAGCACCTTCTCCAGGTTGCTGAGAGCCAGGCGCCGTCCCTCCACCTCTGTGATCGGCGTCATAGGATGAGAATCACATGAAATCGGCCGGAATCGCCTTGAAAGGTGCTGAACGTGCGATCCATATGGAACGGCGCCATCTCCTTCGGCCTGGTCAGCATCCCGATCAAGGTGGTGAACGCGACCGAGAGCCACTCGATCTCCTTCCGCCAGATCCACACCGAGGACGGCGGCCGGATCCGCTATCGCAAGTTCTGCGAACTGGAGGACCGCGAGGTCAGCCAGGCCGAGATCGGCAAGGGATACGAGGACGCGGACGGCTCGATCATTCCCATCACCGACGAGGACCTGGCTCAGCTGCCCCTCCCCACCGCGAAGACGATCGAGATCGTGGCCTTCGTCCCGGGCGACCGGATCGACCCGCTCCAGATGGACGCGGCGTACTACCTCGCCGCGAGTGGCGCCCCCGCCGCCAAGCCGTACACCTTGCTGCGCGAGGCGCTGAAGCGCAGCAACAAGGTCGCCATCGCGAAGTTCGCGCTGCGCGGGCGGGAGCGGCTCGGGATGCTCCGGGTCGTCGGCGATGCCATCGCCATGCACGGCCTGCTCTGGCCCGACGAGGTCCGCGCCCCCGAGGGCGTCGCCCCGGACAGCGACGTCACCGTACGGGACAAGGAGCTCGACCTCGCGGACGCCCTGATGGACACCCTCGGCGAGGTCGAGCTGGAGGATCTGCACGACGAGTACCGGGAGGCCGTCGAGGAGGTCATCGCCGCGAAGGCGGCCGGCGAGGCCGTGCCCGCCGCCCCCGAACCCGCCGCGGGCGGCAAGGTCCTCGACCTGATGGCGGCCCTGGAGAGCAGCGTCCGCGCCGCCAAGGAGTCCCGCGGCGAGGAACCGGAGAAGGCCGCGGGCGAGGTCAGACGCCTGCCCCAGCGCAAGACGGCCAAGGCGACCCCGAAGCAGACGGCGGGCAAGAAGTCGACGGCGACGAAGAAGGCGGCCACCAAGAAGACCGCGGCCTCGGCCAAGAAGAGCACCTCGAAGTCGGCGCAGTCCGCGAAGAAGACGGCGGCGAAGAGCACGGCGAAGAAGGCGCCGGCGAAGAAGACCGCCTCACGCAAGCGCACCGCGTGAGCGCGCCGCGCCCCTTCACAGCACTCGCGACGCCACGAACTCGACCAGCTCCTCCTTTCTCGGGTTCAGATAGAAGTGGTTCCCCTCGAAGGCCCGGACCTCCAGGCCCTTGGTCGTCACGTCCGACCACGCCGACAGGTCCTCCACCGCGCACGCGGGATCGCGGTCGCCCCCGCAGGCCGTGATGGGAACGTCCAGCCGGTGCAGCCGGGCCGGGCGGTGTCCGGCGAGGAGGCCGAAGTCGGCACGCAGGGACGGCATGATCAGCTCACGGAGCACCGGGTGCTCGTAGACCGCGGCGCCCTCGGGATCCAGCAGGCGGACGTGGTCCAGGATCTCGGTGTCGGACGGCGTCGGACGCGGCGGGAGTTCCTGCGGCAGGCGGGGCCGGGTCCGGCCCGACACGATCAGCCGGGTGAGCGTGGGGCCGGGGGTCTTCTCCAGCCGACGGGCCACCTCGTAGGCCACCGACGAACCCATGCTGTGGCCGAAGAAGGCCAGCGGCAGATCGCCGCCCGCCAGCTCCTGCCGCAGGGCGGCCGTGAGGGCGTCCGCCAGCTCCTCCATCGTGGTCGCGCACGGCTCGCCCAGCCGGTCCTGGCGGCCGGGGTACTGCACCGACAGGACCTCGATCTCCGGCGGTGTCAGCGCCGCCCAGCCATGGAAGGCGTTCGCCGCTCCGCCCGCGTGCGGAAAGCAGACGAGGCGGATCCGGGCGCCGGGCGCGCTCGTGCCCCTGAGCCAGCGTTCGCGGGTCTCGGGGACGGTCATGACTCCGCCTCGAACTCGGTCAGGAGCGCGTCCAGGGCGCCGTCCCCCTCGCCGTTCTGTTTCGTCTCCACGATGCGGTTCGTCATGTCCTTCAGTGTGATCGGTTCCAGGAACAGCTGGATCGGTACGTCGATGTCCAGTTCGTCACGCAGCCGCCCGGCGAGATGAACGGCCGTCAGCGAGTCCCCGCCCGCCTCGAAGTACGTCCGCTCCAGATCGGCGGCACCGCTCAGATCCAGCGCTTCGATCACCAACTCGGCCACTCTGGTCTCCAGTTCGTTCGCGGGCGCGGGCGATCCACCCTCCGCCACCGGCCCGCGCAGTGTCAGAGCGCCATGGCTGCCGCCCGCGAACGGGTACGTCGGCAGCCCCACCCGCCGCACCTCATCGCCGAGCGCCGGCCAGGTCACGTCCTCGCCCCGCAGCCATGCCTCGCCCAGGGGATCGGTCACCGTGTCCCGGTGGCCCTCGGCCCGTGCCGTGAGCCGGTCCGACGCCTCCCGTGCGTCGGTGGCCACGACATAGCCGCGTACGGGCATCGCGACCCGGCCGGTGCGCAGTGTGTGCGCGACATCGGACAGGGGCGGGGCGTCCGACGCGCGCAGCCGCGCCGCCAACCGGTCGGCGAGGACGGCCAGTTGGGGTGCCGAGCGGGCCGAGAGCGGGAGTACGACCGGGTGGGCGGCGGCGTGCGGACGCGGGGGTCGCTCGGGGGCCTCCTGCACCACCACGTGCACATTCGTGCCGCCGATCCCCACCGACGTGACGCCCGCCAGCCGGGGCAGGTCCGGCCCGCCCGGCCACTCCCGCGCCTCGGTCACCAGCCGCAGCGGCGAGTCCCGCAGGGCGGCGACCGGGCTGGTGACATCCACGGTCGGCGCCAGAGTCGTGTGCTCCAGCATCAGGATCGTCTTGATCAGCGCCGCCGCACCGGCCGCCGCGTCCGCGTGCCCGATGTTCGACTTCACCGAACCCAGCGCGATCTCGGTGCCGGTGCGCGCACCGAACGCCGTGCTCGCCGCCTCCAGTTCGATCCGGTCCCCGAGTTCCGTCCCGGTCCCGTGTGCCTCCAGGTACTGCGCCGCCGAGGGATCGAGACCCGCCGCCGCCCACGCCTCCGTGATCGCGGCCGTCTGCTGGTCCACGCCCGGCGCGGTGAACCCGACCTTGCCGGAACCGTCGTTGGTGACCGCCGTACCCCGGATCACCGCCCGCACCGGATCACCGTCGGCCAGCGCGTCCTCCAGCCGGCGCAGCACCAGCACGCCCACCCCGCTGCCCGGCACCGTGCCGGCGGCCTTCTCGTCGAAGGGGCGGCAGCGGCCGTCGGGCGAGAAGATCCCGCCCTGGTAGTGGACATAGCCCTGTCTGCGCACGCTGCCGATGGACACCCCGCCCGCGAGCGCCGTGTCGCACTCGCCGAGCAGCAGGGCCTGGGCGGCGAGATGGACCGCCGTCAGCGAGGTCGAGCAGGCCGTCTGGACCGTCATGCTCGGGCCGTCGAGACCGAGGCGGTAGGAGATCCAGGGCGCCAGGAACTCGCGGTCGGTGAGGATACGGACCTGAAGCGCGCCGATCGCCGCCGCCAGCGCCGGATCCGTGCCGGCGGCCAGGGCGTGCTCGGTCGGGCTGCCGCCGACGTAGACGCCGGTGCGGCGCGGCGCGTTCAACGGGGCGTACCCGGCGTCCTCCAGCGCCGACCAGGCCGTCTCCAGCAGCACCCGGTGCTGTGGGTCGAGCGCCGCCGCCTCGGTGCCGTTGAAGCCGAACAGCTCGGCCTCGAAGCGGTCCGCGTCCACGAGCCGACCCTGCGCGGGGACATACGCCGGATGGGCCGTCTGCGCCGGGTCCGCCCCGTCCGCGAGCAGTTCCTTCTCGGTGAAGGTGGAGAGGGAGCAGACCCCGTCGCGCAGATTGGCCCAGTACGTGTCGAGGTCGGGGGCGCCGGGGAAGCGTCCGCTCATCCCCACGACGGCCACCGCGGACTCCAGTTCGTGCTCGGCTGTCTGGGTCGTCATCGCGTCGTGCCCTTCCTGGAACGGAGCTTGTGCAGGGCCGCCCGCCGGTCGCTGCCGCGCCGGGCCGCCTCTTCGAGGGGTGTGGTGTCCTCGGCCGTACGGTCGAGATGGGCCGCCACGGCGGCGACCGTCGGATGCCGGAACAGATCGACCAGGGTGAGGTCCCGGTACTCCGGGTGGTCCTGGAGCGCGGCGAGCACGGCCAGCAGCCGTACCGAATTGCCGCCCAGGTCGAAGAAGTTGTCGTGGACGCCGACCCGGTCCAGGGTCAGCACCCGCTGCCAGACCCGGGCCACGCGCCGCTCGGCCTCGGTGCCCGGTGCGGCGTACGACTCGCTCAACTCGGGTCGGGAGGAAGGGGGTTCGGGGAGCCGGGACCGGTCGATCTTGCCGGAGCGGTTGAGGGGCAGTTCCGGCAGGCGTACGAAGACCTCCGGGACCATGTAGCCGGGGAGCCGCCCGGCCAGGTGGGCGCGCAGGGCCGTGTCCGGGACATCGGCGGTGGTGACGACATACGCCACCAGCCGCTGCTCGGCGCCCTTCCCGCGCACCGTCGCCGCGGCCACCGTGACATCGGGGTGTCCCGCCAGCAGGGCCTCGATCTCGCCGAGTTCGATGCGATAGCCGCGCAGCTTCACCTGGGAGTCGCCGCGGCCGAGGTAGTGCAGGACGCTGTGCGCGTCGACACGGCACAGATCCCCGGTGCGGTACATCCGGCTGCCGGGCGGGCCGTACGGGTCGGCGACGAAGCGCTCGGCCGTCATACCGGGCTGGCCGATGTAGCCGCGGGCCAGCGTGGAACCGGCGACGTACAGCTCGCCGGTCACCCCGACCGGGGCCGGGCGCAGATACCGGTCCAGGACGTAGGCGCGGGAGCCGGGGACGGGGTGGCCGATCACGACCGGTTCGCCCGGGCGCAGTTCGGCGGTGGTGGAATACACGGTGGCCTCGCTGGGGCCGTACGCGTTGACGATCCGCCGCCCCTCCTCGCCGAGCCGCTCCACCAGCTCGGCCGGGCACGCCTCCCCGCCGACCGCGAGCGTGCGCAGCTCGGGCAGTGCGCCCGGGGTGCGGGGGAGCGTCATCGCGGCGGACGGCGGCAGGAACACGTACGTGATCCGGGAGTCCCGCAGCCGTGCCTGAAGCGCCTCACCGAGCCGCTCGTCCTCCCGCGCGATGTGCAGCTCCGCGCCCGCGACCCAGGGGAAGAACAGATCGGACACGGCCACGTCGAAGCCGAACGACACGAACTGCAGGACACGGTCCGTGCCGGTCACCGGGAACGCCGGGCGGACGTTCACCGCGAGATTGTGCAGGGCCCGGTGCTCCACGGCCACGCCCTTGGGGACGCCGGTGGAGCCGGAGGTGTAGAGGACGTAGGCGAGGTCGTCGGGGGTGCACTCCACCGGGGCGAGCGCCCGGGGAGCCGGGTCGGTGTCCTCGTCCACCCGTAGCTCCGGTACGTCCGTCCCCGCCAGGCCCGTCGTTCCCGCCGCCGTCAGCAGCAGCGACGTACCCGAGTTGGCCACCATGTAGGCCAGGCGGGCGGGCGGGTGCGCCGGGTCCAGCGGGACGTATGCGGCGCCCGCCCGTAGGACGGCGAGGGCGGAGATCGCCATGTCGGCGCCACGGGGGAGCAGGAGGCCTACTCGGTCTCCTCGGCGGATGCGGTGGGTTTGCAGCGTGGCTGCCAAGTGGTCGGCACGGTGGAGGAGTTCGCCGTAGGTCAGGCGCAGGTTGCCGCATACCAGTGCTGTGGCGTCCGGTTGTGCGGCGGCGTTGCCTGCCACGAGGTCGGGTACGAGGGTCTCCGCGGGCGCCGTGCCCCTTTGGGGCGCTATCAGCCGGGCTCTCTCCGACTCCGGCAGCATGTCGATCCCCGACAGCGGAACCCCCGGACGCTCCAGCACCCCCTCCAGCAGCGTCTCGAAACACCGCACCCACCGCCGTACCGTCTCCGCCTCGAACAGCGCGCTGCGGTAGATCAGATACGCGGCGAGATCGTCCCCCCACCGCTCGACCTGGAGATGGAAGTCGAACTTGGCGGTGTCCAGGCCGACATGGACCCGTTCGACCTGCGCGCCCGCCAGCCGCAGGGTCAGTTCGGTGTCGTCGTCGTAGCCGAAGACCACCTGGACGACGGGGTCGTGGCTGATCTCGCGCGCGGGGGCGAGTTCGTCGACGACGGCCTCGAAGGGGGCGTCCTGGTGGGGCTGGGAGTCCAGCAGCGCCGTGCGCAGGCGGTCGATCAGGTCGGTGTACGACGGGTCGCCGGAGAGGTCGACGCGCAGGGCGAGGGTGTTGGTGAGCATGCCCACCATGTCCTGGAGCTCGGGGCGGTCCCGGCCGGAGACGGGGAAGCCGATCACCAGGTCCTCGGCGCCGGAGAGCCGGCTGACGAACGCGGCGTACGCGGCGAACAGCGCCATGAAGGGGGTGGCGCCGCGTGAGCGGGCCGTCTCGGCGACGCGCTCGCGGGTCCGGACCGGGAGGGTGAAGCGTTCGGTGCCGCCCGCCGCCGTGCGGACCGCGCCGCGCGGCCGGTCCAGGGGCAGGGCGACCGTCTCCGGGGCGCCGCGGAGCCGCTCGGCCCAGTGGGCGACCGACGCGGCGTACTCGCCGTTCGCCTGCCGTTCCCGCTGCCAGGCGGCGAAGTCCGGGAACTGGAGGGCGAGTTCGGGAGGCGTGTGCCGCAGGCCCTTGGTCTCGTTCTCGTACCCGGCGGCCAGCTCGCGCAGCAGTACGCCCAGCGACCAGCCGTCGCACACCAGGTGATGGGCGACGAGCAGGATGCGGTGGCTGCCGTCGGTCAGGGCGTACAGCGTGCAGCGCAGGAGCGGGCCGGTCGTCACGTCGAAGGGGCGGGCCGCCTCCGCGCGCATCCGGGCGTCCACGTCGGCCGGCGGTACGCCGTGCTCCACGAGCGGCTCCACCCGGCCGGTCGCGGACACGATCTGGAGCGGGACCCCGTCGGGGCCGGTGCGGAACACCGTGCGCAGGGACTCGTGCCGGGCGGTCAGCGCGTCCAGGGCGCGGGCGAACGCCGCCGCGTCGAAGGGGCCGTGCACGGCGAACGCCGCCGGCACGTGGTAGGTCGCGGCGCCCGGGTCCATATGGTCCAGGACGAGCAGCCGGGCCTGCGCGTCCGAGGTCGGGAACTCGTACTCCTCGTGCTCCCCGACCGTGCCGATGTCGTCAGCGGTCATCTGTCTGTGCTCCGTCCCCCGTACGATCCCGAGCCAACACGTCCTCCACGGCCGAGCCGATCTCGCCGGCCGGGCCCGGCGTCAGCACATCGCTGTGCCCGCAGTCCAGTTCGTGCACCTCCACCCCGGCCGCGCAGGCCGCCCACGCCGCGCGCTTCTCCTGAGTCGTCGCCTCCGGGGCGCGGGTCGCGGAGAAGAGGGTCACCCGGCCGTCGTACGGCGACGGCCGCCAGGCGCGGGCCAGCTCGATGTACCGCTCCATGGCGTCGACCAGGGTGTCCAGGCGCTCCTCGTCGAGGTCGGCGAGGAGCGCGCTGTGCGCGTGGACACGGGCGACGACCTCGGCGCGGTCCAGCGGGCCGGGCCCGGCCGGTGTGCCGGGCAGCGCGTTGCGCAGCAGGTTGGCCAGCGCCGTCCGCTCCACCACCGCCGGGTCCAGCGGCACCCGGGCCACCTCGGGCGGCTTGGGCATCGCGTCCAGCACGGCGACCAGGGCGACCCGCTCACCGGCCGCGCGCAGCCGCACCGCCAGCTCATGGGCGAGCGGCCCGCCGAAGGAGCGGCCGAGCAGCAGATAGGGCCCGTGCGGACGCGCCGATCGGATGAGCGGGACATAGCTCTCCGCCAACTCGCCGAGCGTGTGCGGGAGTTGGCCGCCGCTCAGCACCGGCGTCTGGAGCGCGTACACCGGCCGCCCGGGTGCCAGGTGCGGCAGCAGCGCGGCATATCCCCAGCCGAGGCCCAGCCCCGGGTGCAGACAGAACAGCGGGGGCAGATCGCCCTCGCGGCGCAGGGCGAGCAGCGGGGCGTACGCGTCCTCGGCGTCCTCCGCGTCCCCGTTGGGCTGTCCGACGGCCAGGCGGGCGGCGAGCGCGGCCGGTGTCGGCGCCTCGAACAGCGTGGCGGGTGAGACCCGGGTGCCGAGCTCCGTCCGGATCCGTGCCGTCAGGCGCAGGGCGAGCAGCGAGTGACCGCCGTACGCGAAGAAGTCGGCGTCAGGACCCAGCGCGGACACCCCGAGCACCTGCGCGAACAGTGCGCACAGCCGTTGTTCCCACCCGGGCCGGGCGATCCGCCCCTGTCCGTGGTGCGCGTGGTCCGGCTCGGGGTCGGGCAGCGCCGCCCGGTCCACCTTGCCGTGCGCGGTGAGCGGCACGGCGTCCAGGGCGGCCCAGGCCGTCGGCATCAGATGCGCGGGCAGCGTGCGCGCCGCATGCTGCCGTACGAGGTCCAGGTCGCCGCCCATGACATAGGCGACGAGCCTCCTGCCGCCGTCCGCCCCGGGACGTGCGGCGACCACCGCCCGCTCCACGCCGGGGCAGGCGGCCAGGGCGGCCTCCACCTCGCCGGGCTCGATCCGGAAACCGCGCACCTTGACCTGGTCGTCGGACCGGCCCATGAACTCCAGCTCACCGCCAGGGAGCCGGCGCACCAGATCGCCCGTGCGGTACATCCGCGCGCCGGGCGGCCCGTACGGGTCGGCGACGAAGCGCTCGGCGGTCGCGCCCGGACGGTTCAGATACCCGTGGGCCAGCCCGCTGCCGGACACGTACAACTCGCCCACCGCTCCGACCGGCACCGGGCGCAGGAGGTGGTCGAGGACATGGGCGCGGGTGTTGTCCAGGGGCCGTCCGATGGGCACGGACGCGCCGACGTCCCCCGTCACCGGGTGGGCCGTGGCGAACACGGTCGTCTCGGTGGGCCCGTAGCCGTTGACCACCCGGGTGCCGGGGCAGTGCTCACGCACCCGCCGCACCGCCTCGGGCGCCAGCACGTCCCCGCCCGCCCACACCTCATGCACGGCGCCGAGCACCTCGGGCGCGATCTCCGCGACGGCACGCAGCAGTTCGGCGGTGAGCCACAGCGCGGTGACCCGCGTCTCGGGCAGCAGCCGCTTGAGGAGGTCGGGGGTGACAGGACCGGGCGGGGCGACCACGACCGTGCCGCCGTTCAGCAGGGGCACCCAGGTCTCGTAGGTGGCGGCGTCGAAGGTGTGCGGGCTGTGCAGCAGGACCCGCCGGTGCCCACCGCCCGCGAAACGGCTGTCGGCGGCGAGCTCCACGACGGCCCGGTGCGGGGTGACGATGCCCTTGGGCTCGCCCGTCGAGCCGGAGGTGTACATCACGTAGGCGGCGGACTCGGGGTGTGCGAGCGTAGGCGGGGGAGTGGCGGAGTCCGGACCGGATGGCGTCAACACCCGTACATCAGGCGGCAGTTGTACGTCCGTGACGGCTATCGCCACCTCCACCCGGGCCGCCTGCGTAAGCGCCGCAAGCCGTGCCGCCGGTGCCGCCGGATCCAGCGGCAGACAGCACCCGCCCGCCTTCAGCACCGCCAGCTGGGCGACGACCATGGACACCGACCGCGCCAGCGGCAGCGCGACCGTGTCGCCGGGCCGCACTCCCGCCTCCCGCAGCCGCCCCGCCAGTGCGGCGGACGCCGCGTCGAGGTCGCCGTACGTCAGCACCTCGCCGTCGCAGTCAACGGCCGGCGCGTCCGGCGTACGGGCCACCTGCTCGGCGAAGCGCCCGGGAACGCACCGCGCGCGCGGCGCCGGACGGACCGGTCCCCCGGCCAGGGCGAGCAGTTGCCGCCGCTCCTCCTCGGGGAGGACGTCGAGCCGGTCGGCGGGGACGCCGTTCGCGGAGGTCAGCGACTCGAAGGCCTGCACCAGACGGGCGCCGACCGTGGCCGCCGGGATGCCCCCGCGGCAGCTGACCCGCAGCAGCATCCGTTCCCCGGCGACCACGGCGATCGTCACCGGGTAGTGCGTCGCGTCCCGTGTCTCGACCAGCTCGACGGCTGGAGCGGGGCTTCCTTCGGGGCGCGGGAAGTTCTCGAACGCCAGGACCGTGTCGAAGAGTTCGCCCACCCCGGCCGCGCGCTGCACCTGCGACAGCCGCACATGGTGATACGGCGCCAGCCGCAGCTGCTCCTCCTGCACCCGGGCCAGCAGCTCGTCGACGCCCTCCCCGGGGCGCAGTCCGATCCGCACAGGCAGCGTGTTGATGAAGAGCCCGACCATGCGCTCGACACCGGGCAGATCGTGCGGCCGCCCGGAGACGACCGCGCCGAAGACCAGGTCCGCGGCGCCGGTCAGCCGGGCCAGGACCAGCGCCCAGGCGGTCTGCGCCACGGTGTTGACGGTGACGCCCGCGTCCGCCGCCCGGCGGGAGATCGCCGCCGTCAGCCGGGGGGTCAGTTCGATGTCGAGGGTGTCCTCCGGGCCCTGCTGCACGGACGGCAGCGGCGCCGGTCGGGTGAGCCCGTCCAGCGCGTCCCGCCAGGCGGCCTCCGCACGTTCCTCGTCCTGGCCCTTCAGCCAGACCAGGTACTGCTTGAAGGGCACGGCGGGCGGCAACTCGCCGTCCCCTGCCGTCAGCGCCTCCAGGTCCCGCGCCAGCAGCGGCAGCGACCAGCCGTCCAGCAGGATGTGATGGAAGGTCAGCAGCAGCTCGGCGCCCTCGTCGTGCCGGACCAGCGTGGCCCGCACCAGCGGCGGACGGGCCAGATCGAACCGCCGCCCCCGGTCCTCGGCCATCAGCCGGGCGACCTCCGCCTCCGTCTCGCCCGGCGTCCGCCCGGTGCGGTCGATCTCCGTCCACGGCGTCCGCACCGCGCGCGGGATCACTTGCACCGGCCGGTCGACGTGCTCGTGCCGGAAGCAGGCCCGCAGCTGCGGGTGCCGCTCCAGCAGCGCGGCCACCCCGGCCCGCAGCGCCTCGGACGTGGTGTCCGGGCCGGTGCGGAAGCGGGCCTGCACCAGATAGGGGTCGGGACGCTCAGGATCCCGCAGGGCGTGGAAGAGCAGGCCCTCCTGGGCGGGTGAGAGCGGGAGTACGTCCGCGATACGGCCGCTCATCACAAGCCCCCTTCTTCGTCGAGACCGAGGTCCAAGTCCCCTTCGAGGAGGGCGAGTTGGTCAGAGGACAGGTCGACCAGTGGGAAGTCGGAGCCGGTGTGGCCGCCCGTGCCGTCCCGGCGGGTGTGCTCGACCAGGACCTCTACGGCCTCGCACCACAGCCGGGCCAGCTCCGACGCCTCGTCCTCGTCGAGCACGCCGCGCGCGTACGAGAACCCGGCCTTCAGACACAGCCGCCCGTCGCCGCGCTCCACGACGACCGCGTCCACCTCCACCGCGTGCCCGAGCGGAAGGGCGTCGGCCGCCATGCCGAGCAGCTCACCGTCGGCCGTGTCGCCGCCGGAGAACCGGCCCAGGTAGTTGAAGCGCAGGTCGGGCACGGGCAGTGCGGCCAGCTTGGGGGCCGTGTCCGGGTTGAGGTACCGCAGCAGGCCCCAGCCGAGACCGGCCGAAGGCACCGCCCGCAGCTGCTCCTTGACCTCCTTGAGGGCGTCGCCGGCCGCGTCCCGCGCGGGCGCCCAGAAGTCCGGGCCGAGCGCGTCGCCCGCGTCCAGCCGGACCGGGTGCTGGGTGGTGAACCAGCCGACGGTGCGCGAGACATCTGCGGCCGTGGCCAGCCCCTCCCGGCCGTGCCCCTCCAGATGGACCAGCAGGCCGGTGCCGTGCTCCCGGCGCCGTACCGCCGCAGCGGCCAGCGCGGTCAGCAGAACGGCATCCGGGCCGCAGTGGAAGGCCTCCGACACCTCGGACAGCGCCGCCTCGGTGACCTCGGGCGTCAGCTCGACGGTGACCACGGCACGGGGCGCACCGGCTCCCCGCCCGCCCGCGATCCGAGCCTCGGGACCGCTCAGCATCCCCTCCCACCACACGGCCTCCACATCGGCCAACTCGGCCCGCACCGCCTCCCGGGCCAGCAACCGCGCCCACCGAGCGAAGGACGTCCCCGGGGCCTGCGGCAACGGCTCCCCGGCCAGCCCGGCGGCCAGCTCGGGCCCCAGCAGCCGCCAGGACACCCCGTCCACGGCGAGATGATGCACCGTCAGCACCAGCGAACCCTGCTGCCCGGACCCCGGATCCAGCCAGATGGCCCGCAGCATCTCGCCCCGCTCCGGGTCGAGCCGTACCGAGGCGGCCAGTTCCCCGGGATCGACTCCGGCGGGCACCTGGACCCGCTCGACGGCGACATCCGGCACCGCCTCGGGAATCTCCAGCTCCCCTTCGACCAGCCGTATCCGCAGCACACCGTGCCGCTCCACCAGCCCCCGCACGGCCGCCCCGACCCGCTCCGGGCCCACACCGGACGGCACCGGAAACACCGTCGACTGCGTGAACGCCGTCGCGTCCCCGCCCTGTTCACGCCACCACCGCATGACCGGCGTGAGCGGGAACCGCCCCGTGCCCTCGTCGGGTCCCGCGTCCACCGCCTCCCGCGCGGTGAGCGCGAGCGCGGCGGGCGTACGGGCCGTGAACACCTCACGCGGCGTGATCCCGAGCCCCGCCCCGGAGGCCCGGCCCGCCAACTGGATCGCCATGATGCTGTCGCCGCCCAGCCGGAAGAAGTCGTCATCGGCACCCACCCGCTCGACGCCCAGCACCTCCTCGAACAGGCCGCACAGAACGACTTCACGAGCCCCCTCAGCGACCCGCCCCCGCGCCCTGTCACCCGGCACGGGCAGCGCCGCCCGGTCCACCTTGCCGCTCGGCGCCAGCGGCAGCGCGTCCAGCACCACCACATCGCCCGGCACCATCGCGGCGGGCAACCGCCCGGCGGCGTACGCCAGCAGCACGTCCGGCACGGGCGCGGAGCCGTCGCCGCCCACGACATACGCGACGAGCCGCGGCCTGCCCGGCCGGTCCTCCCGTACGACGACCACGGCCCGCCCGACCGAGGGATGCCCGTCGAGGACGGCCGCGATCTCACCCGGCTCGACTCGATGGCCGCGGATCTTCACCTGCTCGTCGGACCGCCCCAGATACTCCAGCTGCCCGTCGTCCCGACGCAGGGCCAGATCCCCGGTGCGGTACATACGCGTGCCGGGCGCCCCGTACGGATCGGCGACGAACCGCTCAGCGGTCGCCCCCGCCCGCCCCACATAGCCGTACGCCACCCCCGGCCCCGCCAGATACAGCTCCCCGCACACCCCCGGCGGCACCGGCCGCAACCGATCGTCGAGTACGTATGCGTGCGTGCCCGGCAGTGGGGCACCGATGGGCGGCGGCGTACCGTCACCGGTCAGCGGCCCGGAGACGGTGGCCCCGACGGTGTACTCGGTGGGCCCGTACGCATTGTGGAACCGCCGCCCACCGACGGCCCACCGGCCCACGAGCTCCGGCGGACAGGCTTCGGCACCCACGGCCAGCGACCGCAGCTCCGGATACTCCCCGGCGGGGACGGTCGCGAGGACGGACGGCGGCAGCAGCGCGGCACTGATGCGCCGGGTGGTCAGCACATCCGCCAGTTCCTCCCCGACGACCGGCCCCTCCTGCGGCACGACCAGCGTCCCGCCCGACCCGAACGCCATGCACATCTCACCCACGGAGATGTCGAAGGCGGGCGAGCCGAGTTGCAGGACTCTGCTGTCCGGGGTCAGCGCCAGGGCGTCCACGAGGCCTTGGGCGAGGGCGGCGAGACCGGTGTGGGGGACGAGAACGCCTTTGGGACGCCCGGTGGACCCGGAGGTGTAAATGACGTACGCAGGGCTCAACGCCCCCAAGGGGCGCGGGGCTGTATTTGATTTGCGGCTACCGCCGCGTGGGCGCGACCAGCCACGACCGAGCGGCAGATGACCGACAACCTTCCCCGCCGAATCCACCCTCAACGTCGACACATCCGTATCGACCCGAACCCCCCGCTCCCCCACAACCACCAGCACCGGACCCACATCCGCCAGTGCCATAGCAACCCGCTCCGCCGGATACTCAGGATCGACCGGCAGATAAGCCGCCCCCGCCCGCTGCACAGCCAGCAACGCAACCGTCATCGCGGCCGTACGCCCAAGCGCCAGCGCGACAACGCGACCGGGCCCCACCCCGCACTCGGCGAGAACCGCGGCCAACTGCTCCACCCTGCCCACCAGTTCGGCATACGTCAGGGAGACCCCCTCGGCCTCCAACGCCGCCGCCCCCGGCGTCCGCGCAGCCTGCCGGGCAACGAGATCCGGCAAAGCAAGAGGCTCAGGGACAGGCCCACCGCCCTCGCGCCGCAGGCCTGCCGCCGCCCGGGACACCAGCCCCACCTCGACCAACGGCACCTCGGGCTCAGCCGTGAAGCGCCGAAGCAGCTCCAGATACGCATCCGCCCAGTGCCGCACGGCCCCCGCGTCGAACAGCGCCGTACGGATCTCGAAGCTGCCGTCCATCGCACCGGTGCCGTCACCCGCGTCCCGGACGATGCCCACGAGGTCGTGCTCACCACCGGTGTGGATCCGCTCGGGCTCGCTGAACTCCCGGAGCGCGGCCACGCTCCGCTGCTGGGTGAGGTGCATGAACACCCACTGGAACAGCGGCGAGCGCCCGGCGCTGCGGTCGGGCGCCACGGCCGAGACGATCCGCCCCACGGGCACATCCGCGTTGGCCATCAGCTCGGGGAAGTCGGCCGCGAACCTGGCCAGTACATCGGCGAAGGAGTCCTCGGGCCGGATCCGCCAGCGGGTCGGGATGGCGTTCATGACGTACCCGATGACCCGCTCCAGGCCTTTGGCGGCCCGGTTGGCGGTGGGGGTGCCGAGCACCATGTCGTCGGCGCCGGTGAGACGGTGCGCGAGGACGGCGAAGGCCGCCATCAGGACGACGTAGACGGAGGCCCCGCGCTCACGCGCCAACGCCCGTACGGCCCCGGCGGTCGCGGCGTCCACGCGGAACGGGATCTGGGCGATCTCCTCCGAGGTGCCCGCGCGTGCCCCGGGCACGGTCAGCGGCCCCGGCGGCTCGGCGAGATAGCGCCGCCAGAACGCCAGCCGCGCCTCGAAGACCCCGGCCTCCTCCAACTCGCCCTGCCAGGAGGCGAAATCGGCGTACTGGATGGCAGGCCGGGTGAGCGCCGTCCCCGCCGCGGCCGAGCGCAGCGCCCGGTGGGCGTCGGCGAACTCGGCCTGGAGCACGTCGAAGGACCACCAGTCGGCGATGACATGGTGCAGGCTCAGCATCAGCGTGGTCCGCCGGTCGTCGACGGTGACGAACCTCGCCCGCATCAGCGGCTCGCCCGCCAGGTCGAAGGGGCGGCGCCGGAAGGTCTCGAAGGCCTCGGCGATGGTGGTGCCGGTGCCGCGCAGATCCTCCCGCTCCAGCCGGAAGCGCTCCTCGGGCGGGAAGGTGACGCTCAGCGCGCCCGGCTCGCCCTCGATACGGGCCCGCAGGATGTCGTGGTGGGCACGGACCAGGGTCAGCGCCCGCTCCAGCAGCTCCGGTTCGACCGGGTCGTCGAAGTGGTAGGCGCAGCACAGGTTGAGCGCGGGGGTGCCGGGATACAGCGACTCGTACACCCACAGGTCCTCCTGGGCCGGACTGAGCCGCACCGGACCGTCCCCGTCGCGCGGCGGCACGACCGCCGGGACCAGCCCGGCCTGCCCGGACTCCACCAGCCGCCGCATCAGCCGGACGCGCTGCTCACCGCTGAGCGCGCTGAACCGGTCCGCCATGGACGCGCCCGCGCCCGAAGCGCCGCTCACGCCACGTCCTCCCGCAGTTCCGCCAGCCGGTGCAGTCCGGCCAGCACCTCCTCGCGGCCGAGGCCGAAGTCCACGAAGCAGGCGACCTCGTCACAGCCAAGCTCGCGCAGATCGGCCAGCATCTTCCGGCAGGTCCCGGCTGAGCCGAGCAGACTGCCCCAGGTCAGATAGCGGTGGAAGGCGAACTCGGCGAGCAGCGCGGTCTGTTCCTCGGTCAGCTCCGCCGTGGCCGGGTCGGCCGTGCGGTTGGCCGTGGTCTGCCGTACGTACGACTGCAGATAGCGTTTCAGCGGTACGGACGCCAGCCGCCGAGCCTCCTCGTCGTCGGCGCCGACGAAAGTGTGCGCCATCAGCGTCACCCGGCCGTGCGCATCGGTGCCGCCCTGCTCGGGCGCCGCGGCGCAGGCCTCGCGGTACCGGGCGATCTTCTGGGCCAGCTCCTCCCGGCTCTGCCCGACGGTCGCCCCGAGCACCCCGGTGCGCAGACTCCCGGCCGCCTCCCAGGTCGCCGGGTTGCCGGAGCTGGTCAGCCACAGGGGCAGGGTGTCCTGCACGGGGCGGGGCTGCGGCCGGACGGTGACCGGGGTGCCGGTGCCGTCGGTGAACTCGGCCGGCTCGCCCGCCCACAGCCGGCGCAGCAGCGGGATGTCCCGCAGGGTCCGCTCGCGGCGGTCCTCGTAGTTGCCGGGCGCGAGCACGAAGTCGGCGGAGTGCCAGCCCGTGGCCGCCGACAGCCCGATCCGGCCGTGCGAGAGGTTGTCGACGACCGCCCAGTCCTCCGCGATCCGCAGCGGATGGTGCAGCGGCAGGATCACGCTGCCCGCCCGGATGTTGATCCGCTCGGTCGCCACCGCGAGCGCCGCGCTGAGCACCGGCGGACTGGGGAACACCTGCCCCACCTGCTGGAAGTGCCGCTCGGGCGTCCAGATCGCGTGGAAGCCGAGCCGGTCGGCGGTGCGGGCCACGGTGAGGATGTCGTCGTAGGCCTCGCTGTGCCGGGGTCCGTCGTCGGTGGGTGTGTCGGCGCCGAAGAACATCACGCTCAGGTCCATGGCACCTCCTTCTGCGGGGTGTCGGTGCGGTTCTCGCGGCCGGGCTGTCTGGGGACGCGGGGCCGGCGTGGAATGGGTGCCGGTGCGGCGGGGGCCTCGGCCGGTGCCCGCTCCAGTTCGGCGGCGAGGGCGGCCACCGTGGGCGAGGTGAACAGCTGGGCGGCGGTGACGGTGCGCCCGGCACCGGTGAGGCGGGCCGCGACCCGCACCGCGCGCAGGGAGTTGCCGCCCAGCCCGAAGAAGTCGTCGTGCGGACCGATGCCGTCGACGCCGAGGACCTCGGACCAGACGGCGGTGATCTCCCGGTGCAGTGCCGGGTCCGCCGCGCTGCCCTCGGCACGCGCGGGCACGCGCACCGCGTCCCGGGCCGGGTCCGCGCGCCGGGGCGGCTCGGGCAGCGGGAGCCGGGACAGCGGCAGATCCGGCTCGGCCGCCGCCGCGCACAGCGCCTCGACGACCGCGTCCGCCAGCCACCGCACGAACTCCGGCTCCAGACACGACGCCCGGTACTCGAAGACCAGCGTCATACCGTCCGGCGCGCCCGACGGACCGTGGTCGTCCGCCACGTCCACCAGCAGCTCGAACCGCGCCGTGCCGGTGCGCACCGGCTCCACTCCGGCCTCGGCACCGGGCAGCTCCACCTCGGCGCGGGCGTTGTTCTGCAACGCCAGCACCACCTCGGTGAACGGCTGCCGCCCGGGCGGCCGTACGGGACCCAGCGCGTCCACGACCTCCTCGAACGGCACGTCCTGGTGGGCGAAGGCGCTCAGCGCCGTCTCCCGGACACGGGCGAGCAACTGCCGGGCCGTGGGATCGCCGGAGGCGTCGGTGCGCAGCACCAGCATGTTGACGAAGAACCCGACGACGTCCTCCACCGTGCCGTCGTGTCCACGCCCAGCGATCGGCGACCCGACCGCCAGATCCTCACCGGCCCCGGCCCGCACCAGCGCGGCCGCGAGGGCGGCATGCAACGCCATGAACAGCGTCGCCCCCTCCGCCCGCGCCACCTCCACGACCCGTGCGTGCGCCTGCGCGTCCATCCGCCGTACGACGGTGACGGCGTCCCGCCCCGGCACGGCGGGGCGTTCCGCCCGGCGGGGGAGCAGGGGCCCGCCAGGTGCCAGGTCGGCCAACGCCTTGCGCCAGAAGGCGAGTTGCTCCGCCGCGAGCGAGCCCGGATCATCCGCCCGGCCGAGCCGTTCGCGCTGACGGCGCGCGAAGTCGGCGTACGGGACGGGCAGCGGGGCGAGCCGCGGCGCGGCACCGGAGGCGCGGGCGGCGTAGGCCCGCGACAGGTCCCGGAACAGCGGGGGCAGCGACCAGCCGTCGCCCGCGATGTGGTGCAGCACGAGCAGCAGGGCGTGCTCACCCGGCCGGTCCTGCACGCTGAACAGCGCGCCGTGCAGGGGAAGTTCGGCGGCGAGGTCGAAGCGGTGCCGAGCGGCTTCGGCGACGGCCTGCGCCAGCCCGTCCGACCGTACGTCGACCTGCCGCAGCCGGGGCCGGGCCTCATCCAGCACCCGTTGATACGGCTCCCCGTCGCGCTCCTCGAAGACGGTACGCAGCACCGACTGCCGCACGGCCACATCCGCGAGCGCCGCCCGAAGGGCCCCCGGATCGACCTCGCCGCGCAGCCGCACCAGCACGGGCAGGGTGTAGGCGTTGCCCGCGTCGACGCGGTCCAGGAACCACAGACGGCGCTGCGCGTACGAGAGCGGCAGCGCGGACCCGCCCGGCGAGGGCGCGGGTGCCGAAGCCGGGGCGTCCCGCTCCGCCTTCTCCACATATGGCACCAGCGCCGCCGGAGTCCGCGACTCGAACAGCGTCCGTACGCCGACCCGCGCACCCAGCGTCAGCTGGATCCGGCCCAGCAGCCGGGCCACCATCAGCGAGTTGCCGCCGAGCGTGAAGAAGTCGTCCTCGGGACCGACCGACGCCACCCCGAGCACCTCGGAGAACAGCCCGCACAGCGCCTCCTCGACCTCCCCCGAAGGCTGCCGCGCGGTCGCCGACGCGAGTGAGCCGGTGACCGGGCCGGGCTCCGGCAGGGCGGCGCGGTCCAGCTTGCCGTTGGGGGTGAGGGGCAGGGCGTCCAGCAGGACGAAGGCGGCCGGGACCAGATAGTCGGCCAGCACACGGGCGGCGTACTCGCGCAACTCGCCCTTAGAGAGCGGTCGTTGACGAGGTACGACATAGGCGACGAGCCGCTTGTCGCCGGTGGCGTCGGGACGCGCGACCACCGCCGCCCGCACGACCCCCGGATGACCGGCCAGGACCGTCTCCACCTCGCCCGGCTCCACCCGGAACCCGCGGATCTTCACCTGGGAATCGGCCCGCCCCAGATACTCCAGCACCCCGTCGGGCCGCCGCCGCACCAGATCCCCGGTGCGGTACATCCGCTCACCAGGCGGCCCGTACGGGTCGGCGACGAAGCGCTCGGCGGTCAGCCCGGGTCTCCCGCGGTAGCCGAGGGCGACGCCCGCCCCGGCCGTGTACAGCTCACCGGTCTCGCCGTCCGGTACGGGGCGCAGCCGGTCGTCCAGCACCCTCAGCCGCTTCCCGGCCAGCGGACGCCCGATCGGCACCGGGCGGCCGTCGCGCACCTCCTCGGCGGTGACCGGATGGACGGTCAGGAAGACCATGCCCTCGACCGGGCCGTAGCCGTTGCTGAGCCGCAGCCCGGGGTGGCGCTCCAGGGCGCGGGCCGCGTGCGCGGGCGACAACGGCTCGCCGCCGACGATCAGTTCACGTACTCCGGCGAGGGCCCGCGGGTACTCGTCGACGATCACATGGAAGAGGGAGGCGGAGAGATAGAGGGAGGTGACGGCGTGCCGTTCGACCAGGCCGGCCATCACCACCGGGTCGGGGCGCTGCCCCGGATGCAGCACGCACAGGCCGCCGTTCAGCAGCGGACCCCACAGCTCCAGCGCGAACGCGTCCCAGGACACCGGGGAGCACTGCAACCACACCGCGCCGGCCCCGAAGGAGGCGAAGTCCTGCCCGATCAGGGTCCCGGTGATCGCGGCATGGGAGGCGACGATGCCCTTGGGGCGGCCGGTGGAGCCGGAGGTGAACATCACACAGGCGGGGTCGTGCGGCCGTACCTCCACCGTGCCGGGCGCGAGCGACTCGACCGCCTCGGCGTCCTCCACGGCCACCGACCCGACGGCGCCGATGGGCTGGTGGGTGCCGCGTCGGGACACGACCACGGTGACCTGCGCGTCGGCCGCCATGCCCCGCAGGCGTTCCGCCGGGAAGTCCGGGTCCAGCAGCACATGGGCGGCACCGGCCTTGAGCGTGCCGAGCAGCGCCACCACCATGTCGGCCGACCGCTCCAGAAAGACGCCCACCGCGGCGCCGGGCCGCGCGCCGCGCGCCCACAGCCGCGCGGCCAACCGGTCGGCACGCGCGTCGAGTTCGCCGTAGCTCAGCCGTTCGTCGCCGTACACCAGCGCGGTCGCCGCGGGTGTCCGCCGGGCCTGTGCCGTGAAGAGTTCATGTACCCCGTACAACGCCCCCGTTGCCCCCATCTCAGATGTCTGCGCCCGTGCGGACGGGACATATGTCCGTCCAGTGCTCCTCGACATAGGCGAGGCAGTCAGCGCGGCTGCTCCCGCCCAGCGCCACGTCCCAGCCGTCCGGCACGGTGATCGCGGCGGGCCAGAGCGAGTGCCGGCCCTCGGCGTCGGTGAGGACGAGATAGGTCCCGTTGTCGTCCTCGAACGGGTTGGTGGTCATGGTCAGCCCTCCACGAGTTCTTTGTTCCCGGGGTTGTTGTCGGTGGCGACATCCGGCAGCAGCGAGTCGATCTCCCGCACCGTGCGCCGCGACATGCCGACCACCGCGACCGCGATGCCGCACAGCCCGGCGATCAGCAGCATCGCGGCCATACCGCTGCCCGGCCCGTCGCCCACCAGCGGCCCGAGCACGACGAAGATCCCGCTGCCGTCGGCGGCCCGCGGTTCGAAGACATGGTCGGCGAGCGGACCGGAGACCGCGGTGGCCAGCGGCACGGAGATCTGCGACAGGAACATCACCGCGCCGAAGACCCGGCCGTGCCACTCCTGCTCCACCTTGGTCTGCACGATCGCCTGCATCGTGCCGTTGATCATCGGCATCAGCGCGGCGCCGACGAGGATCGCCGCGCACCAGCCGACCACCCCGCCCACCAGCGCCATCGCCACCTGCGCCGACAGACACATGCCGATGATGCCGAGCAGCATGCCCCGGGCCCGGTTCCGCGGCCCGCTCCAGGCCGCCATCAGCACCCCGCCCGCGACCCCGCCCACCCCGATCGCGGTGTTGACGCTCGCCAGCGCCGAGGTCTCGCCCCCCGACCGGGCCAGCACCATGGGCTGTACGGCGGCGAAGCCGAACACCATGACGAGGTTGACGAAGCAGAAGGCCAGCATCAGATCGCGCAGGCTCGGGTACCGGAAGAGGAACCGCATCCCCTCGACGGCCTCGGCGACAAGCCTCTTCCGCGGACCGTCCGCCGCCTTCTTCCCCGGACCGTCGTCACCCCGCATCCGTACGACCCGGATCGCCGCCAGCGCGAGCGCGAAGCTCACCAGGTCGGCGACCAGGATGAAGCCGAGCCCGGAGAACGCCACCAGCAGCCCGCCCAGCGCCGGACCACCGACGTCGGCGGTGCTCTTGGCGCTGGCCAGCAGGCTGTTCGCCCGCTGTAGCTGCCTCTTCTCGACCAGCAGCGGCACGGCGGCGCCCAGCGCCGGGAACTGGAAGGCGGCGGCACAGCCGAGCAGCATCACCGCCCCGTACACCTCCCAGGTGCTCAGCCCACCGGTGAAGTGCAGCACCGCGAGCAGCGCCACGATCAACAGCCCGCCGGTGTCCGCGAGTTGAAGCGCGGTACGCCGCCGGATGCGGTCGACGAAGGCCCCGGCGAGCGGGCTCAGCAGCACCTGGGGGAGCAGCGCGCACAGCGACAGCGTGGTCAGCGCGGTCGCCCGGCCGGTGGCCGACCAGGTCTCGAAGACGAAGGCGAACCGCAGGACGGAATTGCCGACCAGGGAGACCGCCTGCCCGCTCCAGACGAGCATGAAGGGACCCATGCCGGACAACCGGCCGGTCCTGTTCTCCCCGTCGTGCGCGGTGTCGTCCTGCGAGCGCGCCGCATCGGCCACGTGCGTACCCCCGTCGAATGTGGCTTCCGGTCAAGAACCTTAGTTCGAAGTGGCGCGCGGCACAGCCGGACCATGAAAGCCGCACCGCCCGGCGGGACGGCCGATGGACTGGCCCCACCAACTTCCGGATCCCTAGGATGTGTTGTCGGCGAGGTGATCTCCTCGGCCGTCCTGCCCCTGGGGGAAGCCATGGAGCCTGGAAAGCAGCTGTCCACGTCGATCGATGCCACGGTCCCCACGGCCGCGCGCATGTACGACCATTACCTCGGAGGCAAGGACAACTACGCCTCGGACCGAGCCGCCTGCGAAGAGCTGGACAAGGTCGTCCCCAGCACCCGCGCCCTCGCGCTGAACAACCGGCGCTTCCTCCAGCGGGTCGTCGGCACCCTCGCCGGCGAGTACGGCATCCGGCAGTTCCTGGACCACGGCTCCGGCCTGCCCACCCAGAACAACGTCCACCAGGTCGCCCAGGCCATCGACCCGGCCTCCCGCGTGGTGTACGTCGACAACGACCCGATGGTCCTGGTCCACGGCCGCGCCCTGCTCGACCAGAACGACAACACCGCCGTCATCCACGCCGACATGCGCGAGACCGACGCGATCTTCTCCCACGCCGACACCGAGCGCCTCATCGACTTCTCAAAGCCGGTGGCCGTGCTGTTCAACTCGGTCTTCCACTGCATCCCCGACAGCGACACCGACGGCCCGCTCGCCGTCGCCCGCCGGGTACGCGAACGCCTCGCCCCCGGCAGCTACATGGTGATGTGCCAGCTGGTCAGCGAGGACGCCGAGGTCCGCGACTTCGTCACCAACTTCATGGACCAGGCGACCCAGGGCCACTGGGGCCGGGTGCGCGAGCCGAAGGACGTGGATGCGTACTTCGAGGGGCTGGACATCCTCGAACCCGGCCTGGTCGAGGTCTCCACCTGGCGCCCCGACACCGAGGTGGCACCGCGTCAGCTCACCCAGGAGTGGATCGAGTACGGCGGTGTGGGCAGGCTTCCGTAAGAGGTACGAGCCCTAGGAGTACCGCTCCATCGTCTCGCGCAGCCGCACAAGCGACTCGCGCGGGTTGAGCGCCTCGTCGCCCAGCCGGTCCAGGGCGAGGCGGTACTCCTCGGTCTCGTCGCGGTCCTCCAGGAAGGCCGCGCTCTTGATGTGCTCCAGATAGACGATGTCGGGCAGATCGATGCCGCCGAACCGGAGATAGGTGACGGGCATGGCGGGCGCCGAGGCGTTGGTGACGTCCAGCGGCACGATCTGCACGGTCACCTGCGGCCGCTGCGCCATCTCCACCAGGTGCTCCAGCTGCGCCCGCATCACCTCACGGCTGCCGAGGACGCGCAGCAGAACCGACTCGTCCATGATCGCCCACAGCTGGGGCGCGTCCGGCCGGTGCAGCAGCTCCCGCCGCCGTGTCCGCAGCTCCACCCGCCGCAGCACCTCACGGGTCGGCGCGGTCGGCAGCCCGCGCTCCACCACGGCCCGGGTGTAGTCCTCGGTCTGCAACAGGCCCGGCACATGCTGCAATTCATACGTACGGATGGCGGTCGCGGCCTCCTGCAGCCCGACCAGCCGGTCGAACCACTCCGGCATCAGCCGCTTGTCGTAGCGCTGCCACCAGCCCGGCTCACCGGCCCGCCGCAGCAACTGCAACAGCACCGACGCCTCGTACTCCTCGGCGCGGTAGTGCTCCAGCAGCTTGCGGATGTCGGCCTCGGTGGGCGGCCGACGGCTCTTGCCCGCCTCGATGCGCGACAGCTTCGCCGGACTGAACCCCACGGCACGCGCGACCTGCTCCTGGGCCAGACCGAGGTCCTCGCGGATACCCGCCAGCTGCACGCCGACCAGCATCTTCAGCAGCGTCGGCGCGGGCTCGGTCCGGTCCAGATAGGGTTCGAGACGGGAGATGCGAGGGAACTCGGCGGACATCCTGACTCCCCGTAGACCGGCATACGACAGACCGCATTATCGCATCCCGCCGCCTCACGCCGCCGGAACCGCGAGAAGTGAAAGCGTCAACTTCCGCTTACGGGCGGCGTTTCGAGCCCCTTGCCGGTCTTGCGTTCCCGGGCAGGCGGCCGTCTCCGCTCAGACGAGGTGGTCGAACTCTCCCTCCTTCGCGCCTGCCAGGAAGGCCGAGATCTCGGCGGGGGTGTAGACGAGGGCCGGCCCGTCGGGGTGGCGGGAGTTGCGCATCGCGACGCCGCCGTCGCCCAGGGCGGCCACCTCGACGCAGTTGCCCTCGGCATTGCTGTGCCGGCTCTTCATCCAGCGGACGTCCAGCGAGCTTGCCCGCACGCCGTTGTGTGCTGTTGGCACTGCACTCTCCTTGCTCACGATCCGCCACGCGCACGCCCCGGCGCCCCACGGGCCCGGACCGCATCACGTGCTCTGCGTCGACACCACGCGCGCAATTTCCCGTGAAATTGCACGGAGGCGCCTTCGGCGTGGATAATAGCCCTTGGCGTCAAGTGCGGCGCAGACGCCACGTCCTGACCGTGTATCAGGGAGACGTTGTGTCCTTACCTGCGTACGAAGGGCTCCGACTGCCCGCCACGCGTCGGCTGACCAGCCCCGAAGTCCCGCGCACCACACCGCGCTCCGCCGTCCTGCGCCTCGCCGGCGCCGAACAGGGCTGCGGTCAGGCCCGCGAGTTCGTCCGTCGCACCCTGGACGGCTGGGAGCTGGACCACTGCGGCCCCGACGCCGTCACGGTGGTCACCGAACTGCTCGCCAACGCCGTACTGCACGCCGTACCGCACCGCCCGGCCCGTCGCGCCCCGGCCGGCGCCGATGCCGAGATCTGGCTCAAGCTCAGCCTCCGCCGCCCCGGCCACCTCGTCTGCGCGGTCACCGATCCGAGCGACAGCCCTCCGGTGTACCCGCACACCACCGACCCCTTCGACGAACACGGCCGCGGGCTGCGCATCATCGACGCCCTGTCCGAACACTGGGGCTGGACCAGACGGCACCCCCTGGGCAAGACGGTGTGGGCGATGCTCCCCACCGCCGAACAGGCCTGAAGTCCAAGTCCTGAGTTCAACCGATCCCCGATTAGGCCGCCATATTCCGGACGTCCCGGACCGTGGTGTAACACGACAGCCTTTCCCTGGCGCAGAACTAGGCGGAAGTGAGCCCAGTAAACGCGTCAGATCGGATTTCTCGTGAACACCGACCCGGTTTCCGGATACCAGACGTACCACCAGCACACGGACCAGGACCGCACCCGGCGCAACCAGGCCACCGGCCGCAGAGCGGCCCTGACGATCTGCACCATCGCCGATGTCTCCGCTGGTCTGCTCGGCCTGTGGATCGTCCTCTACCTGCTCGACGCGAACCAGGGGAACGCGTTCGTGGGCTTCGTGCACGGGGCGGCGGACCTGCTGTCCGGATGGGCACGGGATATTTTCACCATGGACACAGAGGGGTTGCGAGTCATCCTCAATTACGGCCTTCCCGCCGTCCTCTATTTGCTGCTCGGGCATGGAATTGCCGCCCGGCTGAACAGGGCCTGACGGTAATTTCCAGCAGAAGGACGACACTGTGACACGCACTCCCGCCGAAAACGATCACCTGCCGATTTATGAAGACCTGGTGCGCGAACGCGGAGATGTCGTGGCGGAGGCCCAGCTGGCAGCCGCACACACCCAGCACCGGGCAGCGGAGCTGCTCCCCGACGAGAATGCGGACCACTGGAACCAGCGGCAGGGGCAGCACCACAGCCCCGGATTCGGATAGACACCCGGCCAACAGGTAAGGATCAAGGCGTCCGAGGGCACGGGCACGGGACACGCCCGGCCCTCCCAGCCGCCGAGAGGACGAGGACCACCATGACCTCCCCCTTACCGCACCCCGCCACCGCTCTCTCAAGACGCCGCTTCACCCGCCTCGCCGCCCTGGCCCTCACGGCCGGAGCCACCACCACGGCCACCCCGGCGAACGCCGCCACCCCGGACGCCCAGGCCTACTACGACCGCGCCCGCACCCTGGCCGGAGACGACCAGGTACTCCTCACCCTCGTGAAGGCCCTCACCCCCGGCGCCGTGGTCCCGCGCCCACCCGCGCCGGAACCCCTGATGCTCTTCGACAACGTGGCCATGCTCAGCGTGGGTTGGGTCTCCGCCATGGCCGTACTGACGGACGACGGAATCGTCCTGATCGACGCCCTACCCTCCCCCGAGGAGGCGGAAGACACGGTCGTAGCGGGCCTGCGCACCCTTGGACTGGACCCGAGGACGATCAAATACGTCATCGTCACCCATGGCCACGACGACCACTTCGGCGGCGCCCGACACCTGGCCGACCAGTACGGCGCCCGCGTCCTGATGACAGGGGCAGACTGGGACCTGGCGGCCGACTCCGGCTCACCCCACACCCCCACCCGGGACCTGGACATCACCGACGGCCAGCGCCTCACCCTCGGCGGCACGACCATCCACCTGCACCACACCCCGGGCCACACCGCGGGCACGGTCTCCCCGATCTTCCCCGTCCACACCGCCGGCCGACACCACACAGCCATGCTCTGGGGCGGCACCAACCCGCCCACCACCCCCGCCGCCCTCCGCACCTACCTCTCCTCGATCCGCACCTTCCGCACCCACATGCACAGGGCACACACGGACGTGGAACTCTCCAACCACCCCGTGGACGACGGCCTCCAACGGGCCGAAGAGCTACGCGCCAACCCGGACGGCCCGAACCCATTCCTCCTCGGCACCCGACGCACCCAGCGCTACATGCAGGTGATGACCCTGATGCTCCGAGGCAGACTGGCATCCGCGACCACATGACAAAGGCCCGTGGACAGCTGGTGATCCATACGGTCGGCGGCGAGGCCGCGCTGACGTGCAAATCAGCACTGACGCCGACAGGGCGCCAGGTCACGGAGAGCCAGCCGTTCACGCCCACTGCGGAACGATTGCGACCGGGCAGTGCGCGTGGTGCAGCAGCCTGTGGCCCACGCGGCCGAGTTGCAGGCCGAAGTGGCCGTGCCGGCGACGCGCCCCGATGATCACGAGGTCCGCGGTGGCCGATCGGGTCACGAGGATGCGGCTGGCCGGGCCCTCTACAGTGGTTCGGCGTACTCGGACGCCCGGATGTTCGGCCATGGCCTCGTGCAGCAGTTCGTCGAGCTGAGCTGCCGCCCGCCGTTCGCGCTCGCGTGCGGGATGGTCCGTGCCTTCTTGCGCCGACCAGCGCCAGGCGCGTACAGCGTCGAGGACACATCCGCGTGCCTCGGCTTCGCGGAAGGCGAAGCTCACGGCCCGGCCGCCGGTTGCCGGATCTCCCGCGCCGAACAGGATCCGCTCGTGCATCCCGACCAGGCCTGCCTCGTCGCCCCGGACCACGATCACAGGACAGTGCGCCTGGGCGGCGACGCCCAGGCTGACCGACCCGAGAAGCAGTTCCTTCAGCTCACTGCGGCCCCGGTCTCCCGTCACGAGCGCGCAGGCGTTGTGGCCCTCGCGAAGGAGAGCGTCGACCGGCTCGGCGGGGACGATGTCGGTGGTCACCTTCACGGCCGGGACGCGTCGTGCGGCACGCTCAGCCGCCGAGGCGACGATGTGTTCGGCGAGTACGCGCTCGGAGGGGCGCTCCCGTTCGAGCGACGGTAGGGCGGCCTCGTAGCGCTCCCAGAGGGAGGCGTACACCAGCCGCAGCGGCAGATCGCTGCGGGCGGCCTCGTCCACTGCCCAGTCGACGGCCAGCAGGCTCGCGTCCGATCCGTCGACGCCTACGACCAGGGGGAGTGTCATCGCCCTCACCGCCTTCTGTGAGGCTGCCCTGTTGGACAGCCAGGGCTCTGATCTCAGCGTCGTACTCGCGAGGGACGGTCACGAGAGGCGGATGGGCATGGTGCGGGGACGTTCGGCCCAGGCCTTCGGTCCAAGTGGGACCGGCAGCCAGGCAACCTGGGCGGGCCGTGCCCGGTGGCTCTACTCGGTCGGCACCGGCACCCACCACACCAAGGTGGTGCCGCCCTCGGCCGGACTGGTCAGCTCCAGTTCCCCGCCCAACTGCCGTGCCCGTTCCGCCATGTTGAGCAGTCCGCTGCGGCGGCCGTCCGCCGGGATGCCGACGCCGTTGTCGGCGACCGTGAGGCGGACCTGGTGGGAGTCCGCGGCGAGGGCGATGTCGGCGCGGCCGGCCTTGGCGTGACGGGCGATGTTGGTGAGGGCCTCGGAGAGTACGGCGACCACGTGGTCGGCGATCTCGCGCGGCACCTGCGTGTCGACCAGGCCCTCCATCCGCACGCTGGGCGCGAAGCCGAGCACCGGCGCCGCCTCGCCCGCGATCCGCACCACGCGCGCCCGCAGCCCGGACCCGCCGGTGCCCTCGCGGGAGCGCAGGCCGAAGATCGTCGACCTGATGATCTTGATGGTCTCGTCCAGGTCGTCCACGGCGCGCACCACCCGCTCGGCGGCCTCGGGGTGGTCGATGAAGCGGCCCGCGCTCTGCAGCGTCATGCCGGTCGCGAACAGCCGCTGGATCGCCAGATCGTGCAGGTCCCGGGCGATACGGTCGCGGTCCTTGAGCACGGCGACCTCCTCGGCGTCCTGCCGGCGCTCCGCGAGCTCCATGGCCACGGCGGCCTGGGCCGCGAAGCCCTGCAGCGGTTCGATCTCCTTCCCGGTGAACGCCGTATGCCCTGCCTCGCGGATCAGCAGGACGACGCCGCGTACACCGCCCTCTCCCGTCCCGACCGGAACGGCAATCGCCGGGCCCAGGCCGGTGAAGCGCGGCGGGCCTGCCGAAACCCGTTCGTCGTGGGAGACGTCCGAGGTGGTGACGGGGGCGACCGTCGAGAACGCCTCGCCCATCAGGCTTCCGTCGACGGGCAGCACCAGTCCGCGCAACGCCTCCGCCTCCGGCCCGATGGCCAGCTCCACGCTGAGCGAGTCGGTGTCGTCCATCGGCATCGCGACCACGGCCAGCGCCGCTCCCGTGATCTCCCGGGCGCGGTCCGCGATCAGTCCGAGGACCTCGCCGCGGTCGCTGCCGGACATCAGGCTGTGGGTGATCTCCGCGTTCGCCTGCAGCCAGCGTTCCCGCAGCCGGGACTCCTCGTAGAGGCGGGCGTTGTCGATGGCGACGCCCGCCGCGACCGCCAGGGTCGACAGGACGGACTCGTCCTCCTCGTCGAACTGCGCCCCGCCGCGCTTCTCGGTCAGGTACAGATTGCCGAAGACCTGCTCGCGGACCCGGATGGGGACGCCGAGGAAGGTGTTCATCGGCGGGTGGTTGGGCGGGAAGCCGTACGACGCCGGGTGTTCGGAGATCTTCGCCAGGCGCAGCGGCTCGGGGTGGTGGATCAGCTCGCCGAGGATGCCGTGGCCCTCCGGATAGTGGCCGATCCTGGCGATCTGGTCCTCGCCGACCCCGACGGTGTGGAAGGCGGACAGCCGCTTGCCGTCCGGCCCGATCACCCCCAGGGCGGCGTACTCCGCGTCGACCAGCACCGCGGCGGCCTCGACGATGCTGTGCAGCGCCTGCTCCAGGTCCAGCTCCCGGCCGACGGACAGCACCGCCTCCAGCAGGCTGTGCACCCGGTCGCGCGTGCCGCGGGCCGCGTCCAGCCGGGCCTGGAGCTCCTCCAGCAGCTCGTCCAGCCTCAGCTGCGGCAGCCGTACGCGGGCTTCCCGAGGCTCCTCGGCGCTTCCCACCTGCGTCTCCTCCGGTCCCGTGGACGGTCTCGCACCAGCCGCTCCGGACATGGGTCACGCTACCGGCCTGTGGCGGGGGACGGTACGGAATCGGAAGGGGATCCGGCCCTCCAACGGCGTCCTCCCAGGTTGCCCGCTTGGGCCGTTCGGCCCTGCTGTGGGGACGGCCGGCAGATGCCGACCCGGCCACCGGCGTCCGACGCTGGAAATGACTCGCGGGCCGCCGCGGCATAGCGGACCTGCTGGGCGGCAAGGGCGCCAACCTGGCCGAGATGACCCGGCTGGGCCTGCCGGCCCCACCGGGGTTCACCGTCACCACCGACGCCTGCCGGGCCCACCTCGCAACCGGTACGGAAAGCGGCATTTCGCGGGCTGACGCTCCGCGTGGTCCACCACTCACTGCCCGACAACCTGGACGACGCGAAGATGGTCGTGGCCGGCACGCGAGGGATGGACATCAACTCACTGCCGGCCTGCCCGGTCGTCCTGGTCCCGGAGAACTTGACCGACGCGCACCGCGCACGCCCGTCAGCCGAGATCGCTCTCGGCGTGGACGCCCACGAACCGGCCACGGGGGCCATCGAGTGCGCCTTCGAGACCGCGCGGCTGTGGGGCGTACGACTCCGCGCCGTGCACGCCTGGAGGTTGCCCTCCCACGCGGCGGAGCTGCCTTACGGTGTGCCGGAGGAGGACCGTGGCGCCTGGGAGGACACCAAGGGGTGCAGCTGCTGGCGGACGGGCTGCGTCCGTGGCGGGAGAAGTACCCTCCAGGCAGCCACCGAAGGTGACGTGCTCCCTTGCATCCAGCCGGGCCATTGACGGAGCACAGGCCCGGTCGGCAGCCAGGGCGCCTGAGCGGCGGCTCACCGCGAAGAACCTGAGCCGCAGGTTCTGCGGGCACATCTCCGCGTAGAGCTCCTCCAGCTGATCGTGGTCAGCTGCCTCCACCGGGCGGATGCACACGGTGGTGCCGTCCGCGAGCAGGGCGTGGACCGGCGGTCGACCGAGCCGGCCGGCGTTCGGCGTGGTCATCGTGGGCCCTCCAAGCCTCTCGACACTTCGAGCATCCAGCGGATCGGCGAGGGGCCCCACGGGCTGTCCGGGTTCCGTCGGGGGCCGGTCTGCCCAACGTTCCGCGCTGCTCGTCCCCGCTGCGGTCCGGGCATGCGGAGGGGACCGGTGCTCGGCGGCACCGGTCCCCTCCAGCCGTGTTCATTTGCAGTTGATCGCGACCACCTCGACGTCCTCGCCGAGGCAGGTGCGTCCGATGTGGCCGAAGCCGTTGATGCCGACGCATACGGTCATGGCGGCGGGCTCCTTCTGGAATTCGGTGCTGTTCAGGCGTTCCAGGTCCAGTCGGCGACCTCGGGCAGGTCCGTGCCGTGTTCGCGGATCCAGGCGTGGTGGCGGGTGCGGGCGTCGGCCATCCGCTGGCGTTCGGCCGCGGCGCGCACCGCGAGGCCGGGGACACGGTCGATGACGTCCATGACCAGGCGGTAGCGGTCGAGGTCGTTGCGGACGACCATGTCGAACGGTGTGGTCGTGGTGCCGGACTCCTTGTAGCCGCGTACGTGCAGGTTCGGGTGGCCGGTGCGGCGGTAGGCGAGCCGGTGGATCAGCCAGGGATAGCCGTGGTAGGCGAAGATCACCGGTTTGTCCCGGGTGAACAGGCCATCGTACTCGAAGTCGCTCATGCCGTGGGGGTGTTCCTCCCGGGGCATCAGCCGGGTCATGTCGACGACGTTCACCACGCGCACGGCGAGTCCGGGCAGGTGGCGGCGGAGCAACTGTGCGGCCGCCAGGACCTCCTGGGTGGGCACGTCGCCCGCGCAGGCGAGGACGACGTCCGGTTCCCCGCCGTTCTCGGTACCCGCCCACTCCCAGATGCCGGCTCCGCGTGCGCAGTGGGCGCGGGCGGCGTCCATCGGCAGCCAGTCGAAGCAGGGCTGTTTGCCGGCCACGATCACATTGACGTAGTCGCGGCTGCGCAGCGCGTGGTCCGCGACGGACAGGAGCGTGTTGGCGTCCGGCGGCAGGTATACGCGGACGACTTCAGGGCTCTTGTTGAGGACGTGGTCGACGAAGCCGGGGTCCTGGTGGGAGAAGCCGTTGTGGTCCTGCCGCCAGACGTGAGAGGTGAGGAGGTAGTTGAGGGAGGGGATGGGAGCCCGCCAGGGCAACCGCCGGGACGTCCTCAGCCACTTGATGTGCTGGTTGACCATCGAGTCGACGATGTGCACGAAGGCCTCGTAGCACGAGAAGAGACCGTGCCGGCCGGTGAGGAGATAGCCCTCCAGCCAGCCTTGGCAGAGGTGTTCGGAGAGGATCTCCATCACCCGGCCGTGCCGGTCCAGATGTTCGTCGGTCTGAAGGGTGCCCGCCTGCCATGCCTTGCCGCTGGCGTCGAAGACGGCCTGGAGCCGGTTGGAGGCGGTCTCGTCCGGACCGACCAGCCGGAAGTCGCGGCGGGCAGCGGTGTCCTTCATGACCTGTTGCAGCAAGTCCCCGAGGATCCGAGTCGGTTCGTGCAGGGTCGTGCCCGGCTTCTTGACCGGTACGGCGAAGGAGTCCAGGGACCGGATGGGCAGGTCGTGCGTGAGGAGGCCGCCGTTGGCGTGCGGGGTGGCGCCCAGGCGCCGACCACCTTCAGGAACGCAGGCGAGGACGTCGGCGACGGGCCGGCCGTCCGGATGGAAGAGCTCTTCGGGTCGATACGAGCGCAGCCATGCCTCCAGCTGCCGCAGGTGCTCCGGGTTCTCCCGTACGCCGGCCAGCGGGACCTGGTGGGAGCGCCAGGTCCCCTCCACCGGCAGGCCGTCGACCTCCGCCGGGCCGGTCCAGCCCTTCGGCGTGCGCAGCACGATCATGGGCCAGTGCGCTCGCTCACCGATCCCCTCCTCCCGGGCCGTGCGCTGGAGCAGGGCGATCTGGTCGAGCGCGTCGTCGAGGGCCCGTGCCATGGCCCGATGCACGCCGGCCGGGTCGTCGCCGGTGACATGGAGCGGCTCGTGGCCGTATCCCCGCAGGAGTGCGTCGAGTTCGGCCTCGGGCAGCCGGGACAGCACGGCCGGGTTGGCGATCTTGTAGCCGTTGAGGTGCAGGATCGGCAGGACGGCGCCGTCGTGGACCGGGTCGAGGAACTTGTTGGAGTGCCAGGAGGCGGCCAGCGGACCGGTCTCCGCCTCGCCGTCGCCGATCACACACGCGACAACAAGGTCCGGGTTGTCGAAGGCGGCACCGTAGGCGTGAGCGAGCGAGTAACCGAGCTCGCCGCCCTCATGGATGGACCCGGGGACCTCCGGCGCCACATGGCTCGGTACCCCGCCCGGAAAGGAGAACTGCCGGAACAGTCGCTCCATGCCGGGGGCGTCGCGTGACACGTCGGGGTGGATCTCGCTGTAGCTGCCGTCGAGCCAGGAGCCGGCGAGCACGGACGGCCCGCCGTGCCCTGGTCCCCACACGCACAGTGCGTCGAGCGCGCGCGCCTTGATGACCCGGTTGAGGTGGGTGTACACGAGGTTCAGGCCTGGTGAGGTGCCCCAGTGGCCGAGGAGCCGCGGCTTGATGTGCTCGGGCTCGAGGGGTTCGGTCAGCAGCGGATTCGCCATCAGATAGATCTGTCCCGCGGCGAGGTAGTTCGCGGCCCGCCAATGGGCGTCGAGGGTGCGCAGTTCGTCGTCGGAAAGTGCGGTGGCCTTGCGGTGTTCCACCTTGGGCATGGGGAGACTCCGGTAGTCGTCGATTCAGGTCGCGCGGGCGGTGACGCTGCCGAGCTGGGCGTCTGTCCTCGAATGTCACTCCCGCTCGGGCACGATGGCGACAGGACAGGCCGAGTGGTGCAGCACTCCGTGGGCCACCCGGCCCAACTGGAGTCCGAAGTGCCGGTCGCGGCGCTCAGCGCCGATGACCAGGAGGTCGGCACCGCGCGAGGCGTCCGCGAGGACATTCCGGGCGTGCCCCTCGACCGCACGGCGGCTCGTTTCGACATCTGCGGGGACGTCGTGCAGTGCCTTGTCCAGTACCTCCACCGCGTGCTGTTCATGCATACGGGCGGGCTCCCCGGCGAGCTGGGGGTACCCCCGGACGAAGTCTGGGGGAGGATGGTCCGGGCTCTCGTGCGCGGGGCACCGCCAGGCTCGCACCACGTCCAAGACCGCCTCCCGCCGTCGCGCCTCGTCGGCGGCGAAGCGCACCGCCGCCGGAGTCGTCGGCCTCTCGCCGACGCCGACGACGATGCGGCCGTGCGTCCTCGGCCGGACCTGGTTGTCGTGGTTGCCGCGAACGAGGACCATCGGGCAGTGCGCGTGCCCGGCGACGGTCAGGCTCACCGACCCCAGCAGTGCCTCGGTGACGCTGCTGCGGCCGCGGGTCCCGGTCACCAGCAGCGAGGCGCTGCGGCTCTCACGCACCAGCGCGTACTCGGGCTCCTCGGACAGCGTGCGGGTGGAAACCTTCACATCGGCCTGACGGCGGTGAGCGCGCGCGGCGGCGGTCTCCACGATGTCCTGAGCCCGCACCCGCTCGGACGACCTGCCCAGTTCGTCCGCGAGGGCGGCACCCTCGTAGCGCTCCCACAACCAGGCGTACACCAGCCGCAGCGGCACCCCCCACAGCGCGGCCTCGTCGGCTGCCCAGTCGACGGCTCGCAGGCTGGGCTCGGAGCCGTCGACGCCGACGACGATCGGCAGGTCCATCGCCCTCACCGTCCCGCACCGAGGTCGAAGACGATGCGTGCCTTGACCTGGCCGCGCAGCACGTCGTCGATGGACTCGTTGGCGGAACCGAGCGGGCGGGTCTCGCAGATGACCTGCGTACGGCCGGCCGCGTGCAGGTGGAAGACCTCGGCGAGATCCTGCCGGGTACCGACGATCGAGCCGATCACGCTCGTGCCGTTCAGGACGGTGTCGAAGATCGGGACCTGGATGGTGCCGTGCGCGGGCAGAGCGACCATGACGAGCTTTCCGCCGCGCCGCAGCCCGGAGTTGACGGCCGCGAAGGCGGCTTCGTTCACGGCCAGGGCGATGGCCGCGTGGGCACCGCCGTGCCGCTTCAGTACCTCGCCGACGTCGTGCTTGCGGGCGTCGATGACGAGGTCGGCGCCCAGTTCGGCGGCGAGTTCGAGCTTCTCGTCGGTGACGTCGACGGCCGCGACGGTGGCCCCGGCGATCTTCGCGTACTGCACGGCCAGGTGACCGAGTCCGCCGATCCCGGAGATGGCGACGAGCTGGGTGGGCTTCACGTCGGCGACCTTGAGCGCCTTGTACGTGGTCACGCCGGCGCAGGTCAGCGGGGCGGCGTCGATCGCGGTGACGCCCTTCGGCACCGGCTGCGCGAAGTCCGCCCAGGCGAGCATCTTCTCGGCGTAGCCGCCGTCGCAGCCGTACCCGGTGTTGATCTGCTGCTCGCACAGCGTCTCCCAGCCGGACAGACAGTGCTCGCATCGCCCGCATGCCTTGCCCAGCCACGGCACGGCGACACGTTGTCCGACGGCGAGGTGGGTGACGCCGTCGCCGAGCTTCTCGACGAGGCCGACTCCTTCGTGGCCGGGCACGAAGGGCGGTGTGGGCTTGACCGGCCAGTCGCCGTGCGCGGCGTGGATGTCGGTGTGGCACAGCCCGCAGGCCTCGACCCGGATGCGGACCTGGCCGGGGCCGGGTTCGGGGTCGGGGCGGTCCTCGATGACCAGGGGCTCGCCGAAGGCTCGTACGACCGCTGCCTTCATGGTTTGTGCTCCTCGGGTTCTTCCGTCAGTGGTGCGGAACGACGGCGACGGGGGCGGTGGAGTGGTGGAGGACGGCGTGGGTGACGGGGCCGATGTGCGCGCCGACGGGGTTGCGGCGGATGCGGCGGCCGACGACGACCAGGGAGGCCTCACGGGAGACGTCGACGAGGTGGCTGCCTGGGCTGCCGTAGTGGGACTCCTCGCTGACCTCGATGTCCGGGAACTTCTTGCGCCACCGGCTCAGGACCTCGGTCAGAGCGGCGGTTTCACGCCGCGCCAGTTCTCCGTGGAGTTCGAGGTCCACGGAGAGGCCGTACGCGTAGTACGGCGGCGGGTTCCAGCCGTGAACGACCCGCAGGGACGTGCCACGGCGCGCCGCGGCCGCGAACGCGAACTCGATCAGCTCCTCATCCGGGCTCTCGATGTCGAGCCCGAGGACGACGGGCCGGAAGGCGGTGGCGGCGGACGGAACACCGGCGGGGTCCATCTCGTGCTCGTCGGCTGCCTGCTCACCGGCCCGGACCAGGACGACCGGCCGCTCGGCGTGTGCCACGACGGCCAGTGCGACCGATCCGACGAAGAAGCCGCCGATTCCGCTCAGTCCACGGGAGCCGAGGACCAGTAGTTCGGCGTCCTTCGCCTCGTCGGCCAGCACTTCGGCGGGTCGGCCGGACAACTGCTCGGTGAGCACGCCGAGGCCGGGGTGGCGCAGCCGGATGCCCTCGGCCGCGTCGCGGGGGATCCGCTCGGTCCAGTGCTGCTGGGTCTCGGCGCCGAGGAGCGGTGCCTGCGCCATGGGCTCCGGTACCGGCTCCCAGACGTGGACCAGCTTCAACGGCAGGCCGAGCAAATGCGCCTCGCGGGCCGCCCATTCGGCCGCCGCGCGGCTCTCACGTGAGCCGTCGAGGCCGACGGTGACGCTGTGGGTGATCGTGCGGGTCATGATTCCACCTCCTGAATCGGTGGTCCCGATTCCAGCTTCGTCTTCGGATGTGGGCCCCGGGCAGAGGCCGCAGGTCCCTTCAACGGGCCGACCGGCCCTTGCGGGTGGTATGCGGTGCGGTGGCCCGAGGCCGGCCCCCCCCACCTCCCGCTCTCCCCTCCGGTCAGCGCAGCCAGGGGCTGCGGCGGACGAGCGGGAGCCTGGTCCAGAGCTTGCCGAGGCCGAGGGTGTCGCCGGCGGAGACGACGGCGAGGGCGATCAGGACCACGGCGTAGATGAGGTGGTACTCGGCGAACGGGTTCGTCGACATGCTCGGCGAACCGTCCGAGAGGGTCCGGGCGGGCGGCCACTCGGCGGCCCACATCAGCGCCATCATCACGGTGCCCGCGACGGCGGCCGGCCGCAGCGCCACACCGGCGATGAGCGCCACACCGATCCCGAGCAGACCGAGCATGAACAGCCAGTCCGCCCAGGCGTCCCCGGCCCAGGAGTGGAAGGCGGACTCCATCGGTCCGGCGGCCACGCCGCCGAGAAAGCCCTTGGTCGGCGAGCCTCCGTCGATCCAGCCCTTGCCGGAAGGGGTGGCGTAGCCGAGGCCGAAGGTCTTGTCGAGGAACGCCCACAGGAAGACGAACCCGGTGAGCAGGCGCAGGGACGCGAAGACGTAGGCACGTGCGGTGTGCGTTTCGCTGTGTGCCGACACGGCGGACTCAGGTATGGAGGCAGCGGCGGTCCGGTTCCTGCGGATGGACGGCAGGTGGAGGCCCGAACTCCGGTGAGAGTGCTCGTGCACGGCCATGGTGGTGATCCCTTCGGGGAGATGCGCGACGGTCCCGGTCGGTGTCCGCCGCTGCTCACTCTCGTGGCGGCGAGGCGGTGGCCGCCGGGTGCCGAAGGTCCGTGGCCGTAGGGCTGAACGGCCCTGTCCGCAGGGCCCGTTGGGGTGCGTGCTCGGCCGGACAAGGTTCACGCCGGTGGATAGTGGGGTCGGCGGAGACGGGTGGCCGTCGTCGTGGGTCTTGCGGTAGGTGCCGAAAACCCGCGTCACGAACGGGTCGGGCTCATAGCCGTACGCCTTCAGCCCGTTCTCCACCATGCGCAGGCCGCCGTTCGGCATGATCGCGCGCTTCAGCGGAGCGACGGTCTGGAGGCCGACGATCAGTTCGCGGTCGCGGTCTATGTAACCGGGCGCGTGCGAAGTGATCGTGGACGGGGTGACGGCGTCGACGTCGAGAATCCCCTTGCGCGCTCCTCGGGGAAAAGGGCGCTGACCTTCTCCCAGACTGCACGGGTGCCTCTCGCCCCTTCATCGAACCTCCGTGTCGGGGCTGCGGGAGGGCGCCGGAGGTCTCCTCGTCGGAGCCGGTTGGCCCGTGCCGATGGACCGGGTGGCCCATGGTCCGCCGGCGGCGCCGGGCACACGCTGACTGCATAGGTCCCTGCACCTCGTCGGGAGGCACGCCATGATCACCACGCCCACGCCCAGCATGCTGCGCGCCCTGCCCGCCGATCACCGGCAGCGGCTGATGCGCGTCGCCCGCGAGGTGTCCTTCCCGCAAGAAACGCGCCTGTTCGACGAAGGCGGCAGGGCCGACCGGTTCTGGATCATCCGAACCGGCACCGTCGAGCTCGACATGCGCGTGCCCGGCCGCCGCCCGGCCGTCATCGAGACCCTCCGGCACAACGAACTCGTCGGCTGGTCCTGGCTCTTCACCCCGCATGTCTGGCACCTGGGTGCCGAGGCGACGACCCCGGTGCGGGCCTACGAATTCGACGCCACGGCCGTCCGGTCGATGTGCCGGGACGACCCGGCCCTGGGCCACGCCGTCACCCAATGGGTGGGCGACGTCCTCGCCCACCGCCTCCGCTGCGCCCGGACCCGGCTGCTGGACCTGTACGCCCCCTACGGCTCCGGCAGCTACGTCTGAACGTGCCCGCTAGCCGAAGCGAGGAAGGAGCCACCATGCACGGCACCCCGCACACCATCAGCGACGTAATGACTCACACCGTCGCCGCTGTCGGGCGCAAGGCCACCTTCAAGGAGATCGCGCGGCTGATGCAGGACTGGAAGGTCAGCGCCCTGCCCGTCCTCGAAGGCGAGGGACGCGTCGTCGGAGTCGTCTCCGAAGCCGACCTGCTGCCCAAGGAGGAGTTCCGCGACAGCGACCCCGACCGTTACACCCAGCTGCGCCGCCTGTCCGACCTTGCGAAGGCCGGGGGGCTCACCGCCGAGGATCTGATGACCTCCCCGGCGCTCACCACCAGCCCCGATGCGACGCTCGCCCAGGCCGCCCGCACCATGGCCCACGCCAAGGTCAAGCGACTGCCGGTGGTCAACGAGCTGGGCATGCTGGAGGGCATCGTCAGCAGGGCCGACCTGCTCACAGTCTTCCTGCGCGGCGACGACGACATCGCCGAAGAGGTGCGCCGCGAGCTCGTCGCCCACCTGTTCCCGACGCCCGGCTCGGCGATCCGGGTCGAGGTGCGTGACGGAGTCGTGAGGCTCGCCGGGCACGTCCGGGACACGTCCCTGATCCCTGTGGCCGCCCGTCTCGTGCGCGCGGTCGAGGGCGTGGTGGACGTGGACTTCGAGTTGGAAGGCAACGGCAACGCCATCGGATCCCGTGACTCGTCCGCCCTGCCCTGACCAGATCGCCGAGGCCAGGCCACACCTGATCCTCGACGCTGGGTGCCAACCCAGGCTCGTTGGGCCGGTAGGGGCGCTTCTCTCGGCCGATGGGGCCGGACGGCCCTAGTACAGCCGGCCCCGGCGAGCGATGATCGGCAGCAGGAGCAGTCCATGGTCCGCAGATGTGAGCCGCGGGGAACGAGGGGTCGTCATGACCGAGACAGGCACCTTCACCGAGCAGAACCCGATCCGGGTGTTCCTGCTGGACGATCACGAGGTCGTACGACGCGGCATCACCGACCTGCTCGACGCCGAACCGGACATTTCAGTGGTCGGTGACGCGGACACCGTCGCTCACGCCCTCGCCCGCGGCCCGGCGCTGCGCCCGCATGTCGCCGTACTCGACGTACGCCTCCCCGACGGCGACGGCATCACGGTCTGCCGTGAGCTCCGCAGCCGGATGCCGGAACTGGCGTGTCTGATGCTGACGTCGTTCGACGACGAGGACGCCCTGCTCGACGCGATCATGGCCGGTGCCTCGGGCTATGTCCTCAAGCAGATCAGGGGCTCCGACCTGGTCTCGGCGGTACGCACGGTCGCCT
Source organism: Streptomyces lanatus (assembly GCF_014655715.1). Lineage (GTDB taxonomy): Bacteria > Actinomycetota > Actinomycetes > Streptomycetales > Streptomycetaceae > Streptomyces > Streptomyces lanatus. The sequence continues at coordinate 487,694 of NZ_BNBM01000003.1, forward strand.
CGGGCCAGTCCATGCTGGACCCCGCGACCACGGCCCGCCTGATGCGCACGCTGCGCGCCGACCCGGCCGAGACCCCGACCATCGCACCCGAGCTGGCCAGCCTGTCGCCCCGCGAGCGCGACATCCTCGCCCTGATCGGCGAGGGCCTGACCAACCGCGAGATCGGCCACAAGCTCTACCTCTCGGAGAAGACCGTCAAGAACCACATCTCCCGCCTGCTGGCCAAACTCGGCGTCCAACGCCGCGTCCAGGCCGCGGTCCTCGCCTCCCACCTGGAACAGCCCGAGACAAGCGAGCGCCCGGGACGGTGAGGGCGGGGAAGCAAGCACCGAGACCAATGGGCTCCGCATGGTTTCCATCACCCGCAGGCACACTGGTGCCCAAGGTGCCTACGGGCCATCAGGAGTCGGCGCTGGTTCCCTCGCCGGAAGCTTCCATGGGCGTTCGTGTGCGCGTTGACCACGTCGGGTCGAAACAGGGCTGCCACATACAGGCCTGTGCCGTCGACTCTCACGAGAGCAGCACGCGCAGGCGGGAAGCCCGCCCGTTCGCGCTCGCCCCGCAGAAGGTGACGTCCCGTTGGCCCGCAAGCCGTACGACCTACGGGCCACCTGCATCACGAACTGGCTCACCCTCAAGGTGTGCAGAGGATGGCGAACGGGGAGTGCGTGCAGTCAGAGCCGGCTGACTCCACCTGGCCGCCATCGCCCACGCACCGGTTCGCCGCGCCGATCGGTCTATCGCAGGTCTATCGTGACCACTGCCGACCAACGACAAAGAGCGGGAGTCAGTGAGACTGACCCCCGCTCTTTCATGTCGGCATCCGCCCAGGTCAGCGTGTGGTTTCTGCTGATCTTCGGCGAGTGCCCCCGGCAGGATTCGAACCTGCGCACACGGCTCCGGAGCACAATCAGAGTTCGGCTTGCGAACGGCCTCTGACCAGGAAGTTCCTTGATCCCGAGAGCAGTGCAGAGCCCGCGTGTATCGCAGATAGTGCGTATTAGGCAGGGTGCAGGTCCCCAGTGGGGCTAGGGCGTGCCGTGTGAGGCAGAGTAAATCGGGAGTCGCCTCCGGCTCCTGCCCATTTTTTTTTGAGGGGTCGGCTTCGCCGACGGGCTGCAACACCTTGGGGTCCCGCGAGGGGCGCCGGAATCCGAGCTGAACCGCCGGCCTCGGTCCGATGCCCGGAGGCGGGGTTCCTAACTGTCAATGGGCATGTCACCTTTAGATCATGATGGCCGACTTACCGGTTCGTATCGTGGATGGACGTGTAGTCACGGAACGGGGGATCGGACCGGTGGCGATGGTCTGGCTCCCAGTGAACGGGCAAGTCATCGCCAAGATCCCGCCTCGGAAGGGCAATCGCCGTTGGCTGCACGAGACGGTGGGCATCCGTTCCCCGGACTTCAACGGCGACCGTTGGCAGCTGCCACGCAGTAGCCTCGTGCGGCTGGTGACGGCGGCGGTCGACCGGTACGGGTTCATCGTGCTCTACCGAGATATGTCGAGGCTGTCGCAATGCACGAGGGCATGTTTGGAAGCAACAGGCGCTGAATGCCAGTGCTCGTGTCTGGGGCAGCACCACGGACAGGATGCCGCGGGCTGGTTCGAGCGTGTCGGCGATGCGGTAGTGGCGGAGCGAGGCGAGTGCACTCGTACTGCGGTCGTCTACGGTGCGAGAGGGAGCGACGTGGACGCGGCGGTGTATCACGGTGAGCTGGCCGGTGAGCACTACCGGGTTGATCCCGCCGGCCGATGGAGCTGGCCGACCGCTGCACGCTTCATGTGCGCGAGCTGCATGACCGTGCGGGCAGCGGTGTGGGACCACTGCCACACGCACGGCTTTGTACGCGCGCCGCTCTGCAATCGCTGCAACACCCGCTATTGGCGCGGATGGCGGCCCCAGCACGGCCGGACAACGCACAGCCGTAACCTCGACGACAGCTACTACAGCTGGTGCCCGAAGAGCACCGAGGAGCGGAGACGGTGCAGCGCATAGCAGAGCTTCGAGGCGCCGGTGACAGGTAAAGGCGTAACCGGACAGCCGGACAGGTGGGACACTAGGTGTCGGTCACTCGGGTGCGTGTGACGCTGGACGGGAAGCCGCCATGAACTCGCAGTTAGCCGGGCTGGGTAGCGTGCCGGCCGATCTGTACATACGGGTGATGGCTGGGCGTCTGTGGACCGGCAACTGCTTCGTCCCGAATCAACCGTGGGTGACGGCTCCACCTTGGGCGGCTCTACCTCTCACCTGTGCTGATGGTTCACTCTTCTACCCGATAGTGTTGGGTTACTTCACAAGTCCTTACCGAGCGTGACTGCTGCCACGACGACGGACAGTACGGCCACGACGAGCGACCCAAGTGCAATCTTGTCGGCGCTTGAAGACCGACTCCACCACGAGCCATGTGGAATTTCTACCGTAGGTTTGAGGACTGCTCGATTGGCTCGATTGAAGAGCTTGAAGCCGATCCAGTACACCACCGCCATGGTCACTGAGTAAGCGAGGATTGCAACAGTCCCCTGCCATGAATCGCCACCACTTGACGATGGGTTGGGCTTGAAACTCTGAGGTTCGACGATCTTGAGGGTTACGAGCATTCCCGCTATGTAGGGAATTGTAATGAGATATAGCAAGAGGGTGGTCTTGAGGCGCTTCGTCCTGTCCTCCCGGTCGCGCCTGGGTCTCCCACCTGCAGCCTTCAGAAAGAGCTCAATCCGGGCGGCCTGCCCGTGGACCCAAGTTGCATCCCGCCCAGAGACCTGCACCTCGACCCGCTCGGCATCGATGGCGATGGCAACCTTTCGATCACCTGCACTGTCGGCAGCTTCCAGTGCAAGATTGTCCCAGTCGTCCAGGTTGCCAGTGGCGTTGGAGTTGCGCACATGGTCGACGAGGCCGGATAGCGTGCCAGCGCTATATCGGGTGCTCGCGCGCTGAGTCGAAATGGACACGGATGCTACGGGGGTTCCTTCTGGGGCGAGATTGAAGAGCCTGTTGAGTTCGCCTTTGCCGAGCCGACAAGTGATGTACACCTTGCGGACTTCATCGTGTTGAGTGGGGCTGGCCATGTCCGGGATGCTGGCACAACTATTTGGGTCGTACGTCTGCTTTCGATGTGTGGTGACCAAGCTGTGGCCTAGTAGAAGTGTGGTCCGCTCCGACCGGCCCCAGCCACAGAGGACTTTCCCGCCTCTGCCCGCATGCACGCAGCGTGCCGCCGGGCGCGGCTAGCGGGGCGAAGACGGGAGGCAGGTCGCGCCGCAGAGGCGGCGTGCGCCGTGCGCGGGCCTTGATCGGGTAGAGAAGATTCAATGCCGCCCTGTTCACTCCTCGTGAAGCAGGGGGGCTGATCGGAAGTCGCCTCCGGCTCCTGCGCCCATTGATAGGTCGGCTTCACCGACGGGCTGTAACACCCCTCGGGTGTTACAGCCGTATGTGACCGGACAGCGCGGACACGTGCACTTTGAGCTGTCCGGGGTGTTTGTGCAGGTGAAAGGCATAGCCGGACAGCCGGACAGGTGGTGTCAGTCGGGCGTCGTACGGTCTAACCAACCGAACTCATGGGGGCTAAATGCCGGAGCAGGTAGGCGAGTTGAGATGGTGGTGGATCAAGCTACGCAACCCGAGGGATGACAGGTTCTTCCTGTACTACCCCAATGGCGGGGGCGCAGACGCCAAGGTTCTGCGGGTATGTGATCGGGGTGGCATCGAACATGCGATCCTGATCTGGAGCGTCTGCCATGAATGCCAGTGTGGCCTGATCGCAAAGATCTCGATGATCCCTGAATGGCAGCGTCAGGGGCTGGGGCGCCGTCTCGTGCGCTGGGCCCTGCGTGAGGGACCGAACTACGCCTGGGTCACGTCGAGCCAGTCACCGGACGGGCAGCAGTTCTTCCCCGCGTTGGCGCGGGAGACTGGCGCAGCGCTCACTAACAAGGGGGAGCCGTGCGTCCACGTTGACGTCGTGAACCGCTCTTTCCCCAGGCCTCGACTCGTCCGCGACATCTGAGTTCGTCTCCGACCCGGACACCCCGGACACCATCTGTTGTGGTTGTCCGGGGTGTTTGTGCAGGTGGGAGCCTTATCCGGACAGCCGGACAGGTGGGACACTGGGTGTTGGTCAACCGGGCGGGATGGGACGCTGGTAGAGGAAGCCGCCACGTAACTGGAAGGGGAGCCACGTGCCGCAGGCCAGTCCGCGAGGTACGTACTTGGAGGTCTCAGATTCTCTGCGCCAGAAGATCAGGGAGGGCAAGATCACGGAGGCTCTACCGTCTCAGGCGAAGCTAATGAGCGCCCATGGCGTCAGCCGCAGCACCATCGAGCGGGCTCTAGCTGTACTCAAGAGTGACGGGCTGATCGAATCGGTACAGGGGGCCGGTTGGTACGTGGTCGGGACTGGGGACCGTCGCCCGTTGGTCGAGAAGGTGACTGATCTCTTGCGGGCTATGGAGGTCAAGGTCGGAGATCCGTTCCCCACCGAGAAGGAGCTGTGCGAGCGGTTCGGCGCGTCGCGGACTGCCGTCCGTTCCGCCATCGCGCAGATGGAGGGACAGGGACTCATCGGCAAGGGTGCTGCACGAGGGCGGGAAGTCCGTGCCCTGCCGGCCGGACGGGGGACTCAGACCGCATGACGACGACCGAGCGCACCGAGTTCGACGCGGATGCGGCAGCGACCATCCTGCGCAAGGCGTGCGAGGTCGCCGAGGTGGACCCGGACGGAATCGAGATGCTGCGATTCGGGGATCACGTGGTGTTTCGCGTGGACGGTGGCCGCATCGTCTCCCGGGTCGGCCGGAGCCCCGATCGGCTTGCCTCCGTGCGGAGGGAAGTGGCCGTGGCGGAATGGCTTGCGGCTGAGGGGTATCCGGCAGCACGACTCGTCACGTCGGCCGAACAACCGGTCGTTGTCGAGGGCCACCCCGTGACGTTCTGGGAAGGGCTCGCCGACGGGGGAAAGTACGCGAGTACGGGCGAGATGGGTTTTCTGTTGCGGGGGCTTCATGAATTGACGCCGCCGCCTTTTCCGCTGCCTCTCCTTCAGCCCTTCGACAAGGTCGCACAGCGTTTGGCGAGCGCTGTGATTCCGGGCGCCACCCGCGCATTTCTCCGGTCCATGGCTGACGATTTGGCGGCTGAGTACGACCGTCTTCAGTTCGTACTCCCTGCCGGTCATCTGCATGGGGACTTCAACGTCGGTAACGTCCTTCACGATGCGGCTGGCAGTCCCAAGGTCATCGACCTGGACGGGTTCGTCACGGGGCCGCGCGAGTGGGACCTCATGCAGACGGCCATGTACTACGAAAGCTTCGGTTGGCACACAGAGGCCGAGTATGCCGATTTCGTCGCCGGATACGGGTTCGACGTCCGGGAATGGCCGGGGTACTCCATTCTTCGGAGCGTCCGCGAACTGTTGATGGTCACATGGCTGTCGCAGAATGCGGGCACCAACCCGCGCGCGTCCGAGGAAGTTGAGAAGCGGGTGGAAAGCCTGCGCTCCGGTGGATCTCGCCGAGACTGGGCGCCCTTCTAGGTTGTCAGGCGGTCTGCTGCCAGAGGCGGAAGCCGCGAGCCTGTTCCTCGAAATCGCGGAACTCCGTTGCCTGCCTCATTCCGTCAGTGACGCGCTCTTGGAACTCGCGCACGTACTGAACGCAGCGTGCCGACTTCAATCCCTCACCGAGTTGCAGCGCGCCTAGGGCGAACTCAAAACCACGACCAATATCGCCGTGGATGATGAATGACTCGGCCTGCACCATCGTGGCAAAGAAGTCACTTCGGTTGTTGAGACCGTCGCCGAAAATTGAGCCTGCGCCACGTTCCGTGGCTTCGATGGAGCGCCCCAGGTCGCGGAAGCAGTGACCTATCTCGGCTGCAAGCTCCACCTCGTCGAAGTAGGCGATGTATGGCGGGTCGCTGTGTGCCGTCCTCTGGCTCAGCTTGCGTTCCGCCTCCGCTAGTGCAAGGTCACAGCCTCGCCCTTCCCCGAGACGGGCGAGGGCACGTGCCTCCATCGCGAGGTGGTGCGCGGTCATCGTCGGTCCCAGGCTGCCGGCGGGGCCGGTGTATGCAGCGCGGGCGAGAGTCGCAGCGTCCTGATACCGCCCAAGGAACGTCGCCTGGTGGCTCATCGCAGAGAGGATGCTGCTGCCGAGAAGCCGGTCACCGGCAGCCTGCGCCATGCGCAGGCCCTGGATGAAGTACCGCTGCGCGATGCCATGCAAGCCGCTGTCGTACGACATGAATCCGGCGAGCAAGAGTGCCTCGGCGACAGCCGAGTGGAGCTGCTTGCCCACGGCATCGGAGTATGTCCCGTCCAGCATCGGCCGGACGTCGGTGTGCAGGTACTGAATCAGCGCCCGCCGGGCGTGGCCGCCGCCGAACTTCCCATCGAGCATGCTGAACGCGTCGGTTGTCGAGCGCACCATGTCCACGTCCACGGTGCCGACCGCCCGGTTGCCCGCCCGCGTCAATTCTCCGTCCGGCGGGGCCACGATCCAGCGCAGGGAGGCGGCGTTCCAAGCCGCAGAATCGGGCAGTGCCCGCACGAGCGTCTCAGCGTCGGCGAGATCGGCGCGCCAAAGGTCGGCCACGGTCTTGGCCGTGCTCTCCGGCTTGTCCGTGAAGTCAAGCCCCAACTCCGGCTGTACGGCGGACACCGCCGCGTCACCCATCCCGATGTCATCGATCGTGAGTTGGCGTCCCAGCTTGCGTCCGATCGCATCCGCGATGAACCGCGGTGCGTCGCCGCGCGGAATGGAGCCCTTGAGCCATCTGGTCACGTACGTGTGGTCACAGGTGATTTCCTCACCTGACCGAGCGGCAGCGGCGACCACCGCGCGAGCAAGCGACTTGTGTGAGAAGTCGGCTTCCTGCATGAGCGCGGCCAGTCTGGCGTTCCGGTCTGCCATCGAACCCCCAGAGAGCGGCCGCAGTACCAGCTTGACTCACCGTCACTCTACGCAGGTCAGCGCCGGAGGGTAGAGGGTTTGCACGTAGGGGTGCACGAGTGCACCCCCAAGTACACGCTCCCGAAGTCCCTTCCTGTTGGCGAAGGTTGAGTCATCGCCGCGAGGCAGACCGGCAACCCAGGTTCAAAGACAGAGCGCTTGACGACCCGGAATCGATCTGCCAACGTGAGTGGTAGGTAATACACACCACGCTTTGCGGGTGTGGCGTTGCCGTGGCTTCGGGACTCCCGCGAGCACGGCCAGCACCCCCCATCCGTCTACTGATCTGAGAGGACTTTCATGTCGGACCGAAAGAAGAACCAGGCCGGGAACGACCGCAAGGTCACGCCGTGGAGTCATTACGAGACCGCAGCGCAGCGCGCCAAGTCCCGTGACGCCGAGCCTGAGCCCGTCAAGGACGTCACCGACAGCGTCAGCCGTCTGATCAGTTGGGGCTTCCGCCGTAGCTGACCCGTCCAGCCCCGGCATTCAGCCGTGAAGGGCGCGGGATCGAATCCTGCCCGGGGCACCACCCGCCGCTCACGCGGTGGGGAGCGGTCGCCGGATGGTCGGTCCGCTGTGGCCGGGCTTCCCAAGTCGGCCCCTGCCCAACACACACATGCCCGTGCGGCGTGACTCCCCAGCAAGGTCGCACCCCGCCGGGCTTCTCCCTGTCCCTTCGACTCAGGAGAGCACCATGCGTACGTACATCGGCCGCCAACAGGCCGTATCTGTTGAGGACTTCGCGGAACTGGCGCTCGGCACTCCACCGGAGCTGTGGCTCGGGGTGGAGGGCGAGACGGACGAAGAGCGCGCGGCCCGCGAGGATGCGGCGCGCGACATCCTCGCCGACAACCCCGAGATGCCCGACGACCTGGTCCGCATGGCCGCGCAGGTCATCGAGGAGAACCCGGACCTGTTCGACGTCGTCCCGCTCACACGCCCCGCCCGGCGCCGCCGCGCGGAGTACAGGGTGGTGGCGGCATGACGACGCCGACCATCGAGCGTCCGGCGGTGCCGCCACTGACCCGTCCGGAGATGGGCCTTGCCGGACTCGGGGCTCTGGCTGCTGCCGGTGTCGGCGCGCTCGGTTTGATCGCATCGTTCGACGCCGTGTCCGAGGCGGCTGCCCGGTGGGGGTTCGGTGAGCCGTGGATGCTGCCGGTCGGTATCGACGTGGCCATTCCGGTGTTCACCGTGGCCAACCTGCTGCTGATCCGGATGGATATGGCGCTTGCGTGGGTGCGGTTCGTGCCCTGGGTGCTCACCCTGGTCACCTGCGGGCTGAACGTCGCCGCCGGACAGGGCATGTGGGCGAAGGTCGCCCACGGCACCATGCCGCTGCTGTGGGTGGTGTTCTCCGAGATCGGCGCGCACATCTACGCCGTGCGGATCGGCGCCGTCACCGGCCGCCGTATGGAGAAGATCCGCTTTTCCCGCTGGGTGCTGGCGCCGCTGTCGACGTTCGCGCTGTGGCGCCGGATGACGCTGTGGGAGGTCACCTCCTACGCCGTGGCGCTGGAACGGGAGAGGGAACGGCAGTTGGCCCGCGCGGACCTGCGTGAGCGCTATGGCCGCAACTGGCGCCGTGAGACCCCGCGGCGCGAGCGCGTGCTGCTGCGCATGGGCGACCTGGCCCCCGCCGCCGAGCAGGAGACGTCCGCTGAGCCTGTGGTGCAGACGCCGCCGGCGCCTCGGGGCGAGCCCAAGCCGCGCTCGCCCCGCCGTACCCCGGCCAAGGGCAAGGCCAAGCCTGCGCCGCGTGCCCTGGCCGACTTGCTCGCTGAGGCGCGCACGGCCACGGCCGACTGGACGGACGCCGCGATCAACGCTGAGGCGCTGCGCAAGGAACTGCACTGCGGATCCGCACCCGCCCGGCAAGTACGTGACGCCCTGCTCGCCGAACGGGCCGACAGCCGCGCCCTGCACCCCGTGGCCGCGCCCGGCGACGACGCTGAGGAGGTGGCGGCGTGAACACACTGGCCACGGTCCTGTTGTCCGCGCTGCCCCTGGCTGCCGGTTGGGCGATGCACGTGTGGTGGCTGCGGGGCTGCCTGAACACGGCCCGGCGTGACCCGCTCACCGGGTTACGCACCCGCGACGGCTTCACCCGCCGCGCCACAGTGCTGCTCAAGGACCCGCGCGCGGTCGTGGTGCTGGCCGACGTCGACAAGTTCAAGCACATCAACGACACCCACGGCCACGCGGCCGGGGATGCGCTGTTGAAGGCGACCGCCGACCGCCTCGCCCACCACGTCGGCCACACCGGGGTCGCCGGGCGGCTCGGGGGCGATGAGTTCGCCGCCGTCCTCATCGACGCTCACGGCACCGCCGCGGACATGCTCGCCCTGCTGCACGGCGTGCTCGCCCGGCCGGTCGACGGCCAGAACCCGGCCGTGCGCACCACGGTCTCGCTGGGCTGGGTGCGCGCCGCCGACTTCCCCGCCGACGACCTGTCCGGCCTTTTACGGCGGGCGGATGAGGCGATGTACGCGGCCAAGCAGGGACGCGCCGGAACCCGCCGCGCTGGACTGGGACGGCTGTTCGCCAACGTCACCGGCCGCCGCGCCGGGCGCGCCGGCGCCCGCGCCGATGCCCCGGTTGTAGGGGTGGCGGCCTGATGTCCGCCTACGGCAAGTGCTTCGACCCCTCCGGTGCCCGGTTCGGCGTGCCCACGTACCCGTGGAAGTTCGCCCCGGACGGCTACGCCACCCGCCGCCAGCTGCGCGAGCGCGGCTTACGCCCTGGTGGCCAGCCGGTCGCCGCACAGGTCATGCGCCAGCACCGGGGCCGCAAGACGGGGGTGCAGGTCGCCTACCTCTACCGCGAGGACCTGGCCAAGCCGGTACGGCCGATGACGTCGCGCAAGTGGGGCGCGCTCGCGCTTGCGATGCTCGCCCGCCGCACCTGCCCCAAGTGCCGTGTCACCTACACCTACTGCCTGCCGACCTCCCTCGGCTGCTGCGTGCTGTGTGCCTACCCCGACAACTCCCAGCCCGCCAACTGCACTGCCCCGAGGAGGGGTTGACCATGGCCAAGCCGAACACGTCCCGTGTGGACCGAGAGATCCGCCGGACGGAACGCAAGCTCGAAGCGGTCCGCAAGGAAGAGATGTGGCCGCTGACCGGGCAGGAGCGGCGGGCGGTGCTGCGGGCGCTCGCCGGAGGCTCGTACAGGGTCGTGCGGGGCAAGAGCCCCGGCCGCGCGGAGCGGAAGCTGGAGACGCTGTGGCAGTCGGTGCTGTCCCGGCTCACCGGGGAACTGACCGCGTTGCAGCGGGAGCGGCAGCGGATCGTCACCGAGCACGCGACCGCCAAGGCGGCGAAGAAGTCCTCGGGGTGGTGGTGACCGCGCCGCCCCGCGCCCGCACCTGTGTCTGACCTCCCCGCAGTGATCCGGCGGGGCCGGTCCGCTCACCTCCTACAGCGACGGACCGGCCCCGCCTTTCCTCCCCTTGGAAGGGACCCTCAGTGAAGCACCCCGACGACGACAACGAATTCTTCAACCGGCTGGAAGCCGAGATGGCCGCCGACTCCCGCCCCGACTCCGGGGGCGAAGTAGTCGACCTCGACAAGGCGCGGTCGGCCCGCGCGGAGTCGGCCGACCCGACCACCCGACCCGATGCCGACCGGTCGCCCGACTCCGGCACCCGCGAGTCGGGTGCCGAGTCGCCCGACCCGACCGCCCGCGTCATGGTCGACCAGTCCACCCCGACCGCGACCGGTCCGGGCTACCTCGGTCGGCTCGCCGCCGCCAAGCGGCGGGAGGTGGTCCCGCTGTGGCTGCGCTCGGTCGCGGAACTCAAGACCGCATCCGCGTGGGTGGCCCGCCACTACACGCACGTGGCCGGGTACCACGCCCTGCGCGCCCCGGTGTACGCCCTGCGCCTGGCCATGCAGGCCCCGGCCGGCCTCGCCCGGTTCATGGGCGGCACGATGCGGTGGATGGCCGACCGCGAGGGCGAACCGGTCCGACTCGCCGCCGTGCGCCGCGAGGATGCTGCCGAGTACCTGAAGCTGTCGCGGCAGCGCGACGGCCGTGTCCGACTGCGCACCCTGGTGGCCGTGCTGGGCATGTTCGTCGGGTTGGGTGCCGCGCTCGCCCTGTACGTGCTCGCCCCCGACTGGCTGCAAGCCGTCTCCGTGAGCGCCCTGGTGCTGGCGTTCGGGGCCGCCGGACGCAAGGCCGATGATCCGGTCATCCACCGCGCGGTGGACGTCCCCCAGGCAACCAAGCTCACCTCGGACATCGTCCTGCGCGCGCTCGGAGCCCTGGGCATTCCCGCGATCAACCAGGCGCAGGCCAAGGGGCGGGACGGGTTCGAGTTCACCGCCCCGATCACCCGCGACGGCCCCGGCTGGCGGGCGGAGGGCAACCTCCCCTACGGCGTGACCGTCACCGACGTGATCGAGAGGCGCGAACGCCTCGCATCGGGTCTGCGCAGGCCGCTCGGGTGCGTGTGGCCGGAGGCCGTCTCCGACGAACACACCGGCCGCCTGGTGCTGTGGGTGGGTGACCAGGACCTGAAGTCCGCACCCAAGCCCGCATGGCCGCTGCTGAAGTCCGGCACGGTCGACCTGTTCAAGGCCATCCCGTACGGCACGGACCAGCGCGGACGCTGGGTCGCGGTCACGCTCATGTTCATCGCCGGAGTGATCGGCGCCATCCCGCGCATGGGCAAGACCTTCCTCCTGCGGCTGCTGCTGCTCATCGCAGCCCTGGATCCGCGTGCTGAGCTGCACACCTACGACATGAAGGGCACCGGCGACCTCGATCCGGTCGGCGAGGCCGTCTCCCACCGGCACGGCGTCGGCGAGGAAGACGAGACGATCCAGTACGCGCTCAACGACTTCCGCGCCCTGCGCGAGGAACTCAGGCGCCGTACGAAGGTGATCCGCTCGCTTCCCCGGGACATCTGCCCCGAGTCCAAGGTGACCAGCGAACTCGCGGACAAGCGCTCGCTGGGTCTGCACCCGATCGTGATCGGGGTGGATGAGTGCCAGGTGCTCTTCGAGCACCCCGAGCACGGCAAGGAGTTCGAGGAGATCGCCACCGACCTGGTCAAGCGCGGTCCCGCCACCGGCATCGTGCTGCTGCTGGCCACCCAGCGCCCGGACGCCAAGTCGCTGCCCACCGGCATCAGCGCGAACGCCGGCGCCCGGTGGTGCCTGAAGGTCATGGGCCAGACCGAGAACGACATGGTGCTCGGCACGTCCGCGTACAAGCGCGGCGTGCGGGCGACCATGTTCGCCTGGGGTGACAAGGGCCTGCACTACTTCGTCGGCGAGGGCTCGGACGCCCGGATCGTCTCCGGGGCGTTCATCGACGCGCCCGGCGCCGTGGCCGTTGCCGCCCGCGCCCGGACCGTGCGTGAGCAGGCAGGACTGCTGTCCGGCTACGCGCTCGGGGAATCTCCCGAGGCCGTGACCGGTCCGTCCTACGACCTGCTCGCCGACGTCGCGGCCGTGGTGCCGGAGAAGGAAGAGCGAGTGTGGAACGAGCGGATCGCCGCCCGCCTTGCCGAACTGAGGCCGGATGTCTACGGCGGATGGAAGGGCGAGAACGTCACGTCTGCGCTCAAGCCGCACGGCATCAAGACGCGGGACGTCGCCGGCACGACGGACGACGGCACCCGCACCACCCGGCGCGGCATCGCCCGCGCCGACCTCCTCAAGGCGATTGCGGAGCGTAACGAAAAGCCGGGCGCGGCATAGGTCCGGCACGGTGCTACCGGTAGCACCCACACCTGCTACCGGTAGCACCCCCGCTAGCACCCCAAACCAGCCCCCACCTGTGATCTAGCGGATAGCACCCCACCTGCGGAAACCCCCGAGAACCTGCCCGGAGGGCACTCGATGACCCCCATTCTCCTCGCTATCGCCTGCCTGACGTTCGTCACTCTTGGTTACGGCGGGCTGTGTGCTGCCTCGCCGTTCGGCAACTGCCGCAAGTGCCACGGCATGGGCCACAAGCTCAAGGCCGACCGCAAGGGACGGCTCAAGCGCGGCAAGGACTGCCGCCGCTGCCACGCGACTGGCAAGCGCATACGCGTCGGCCGCTGGCTCTACAACCGCTTCGCCCGCATCTACCGCGCGGGCACGCCCACCCCGAAGGGATAACCCGTGGTCGTCACCGTCTCCCTGGTCGCCCTGTTCGGCCTGGTCCTGTTCTTCCTGCTGCGCTCCAACACCCTCGGCTACGGCTCCGCGTTCACCGCCGCCGGGTTCGGCTTCTTCCTCGCCTCCACCGGCGCCGCCGAACCCATCAACGAACTCGCCGTCGCCGTCATTGACGCCATCGGCCAACTGTGAGGAGTCCAGCCGTGAACGACCCCACCACCGCCCGGCACTGGCTCGCCGCCGCGATGCCCAAGGCCGCACCCGCCATCGCCACCACCACCGTGCTCGCCCTCGCCCGGATCTGGAACGCCAACGGCGCCGAACACTCAGTCGGCAACGCCGCACTCATGGCCGCGCTCTCCCTCGGGGCCGCCGCCGCTGGCGTGGTCGCGGGCAACGCCACCGGCGACTCCGTCCTTGTCGGGACCGCGTTCGCCGCCTCCGGCGCCCTCGCCTTCGCCGGGGTCGCCGGATACTCAGACGGACTCCCGCTGCCCCTGCTGCTGTGGTCCCTCGCCACCGCCGGCGCCTACGGGCTCGCCGCACGGTACTGGCGCACCGACCGCCGTGAAACCGTGGCGTACGAGCGGCAGACCAGCGAGCGGCGCGAGGAGTACGCCCACATCGAGCGCGTCGAAACCCTCCGCGCCACCACCGAAATCGAGGTGGCCCGAACCGGCGCCGCCTACGCCGAACAACTCGCCCAGGCACTCGTCACCCGCGCCGCGCTCCCCGGCTTCGACCCCACCGCTCTGGAACGCGCAGGACTGCCCGCGCTGCCCGCCGTCGACACCAGCAAGGAGCACTGAGCCATGTTCGAGATCCGTGTCATCTGCGACCCGGCCGACACCGACCGCGTCACCGACGCCCTGTTCCAGGTATTCACCGTCGGCCCCGTACGCCAGCGCCCCACACGCGACGGCAAGCGGCTGCGCCTGTACGCCACGGCCGATCACCACACCAACGCCAACTCATGGCCCACCCCGGGAGACGCCTACGCGCTCGCCCCGAGCATCGTGAGCGAGATCGGATGGACCGCCCGCACGGCGGCCGACAGGCCGTTCGGGGCCCGGCTGCCGCGTGACTTCTGGCTCCGCAAAGCGGCGTTGCTGGACCGCATCGCCCTGGAAGACGTAGGCGACGAGGCAGCCGAGGCGGCGGATCAGGCGGCGCACCGCCTGATGGACCTCGATGACATCCACGGCAGTTGCGAACCGCGCCACTACGTCCGTCAGCAATACGCCCACTGGATCAACAACCGGTAGCAACGCCGCGGCGGCGGGACTCCCCAGCAAGGTCGCCCGCCGCCGCGGTTCTCCCTGCCCATCCGTAGACAGAACAGGAGAACCCCCAGCATGCCGTACCCGGACGGCTCTGCCCAGCTCACCGCCGCGCTTGACGCAGCGTCGCGTGACTGGCGCGTCTTCCCCGTCATCCCCAGCCACAAGCGCCCGGCCGTCTCCGACTGGGAGACCCGCGCCACCACCGACAGGGAGCGCATCACCCGCGCGTGGTCCGTCGCCGCCTTCAACGTCGGCATCGCCACCGGCCCTTCCGGCCTGGTGGTCATCGACCTGGACAAGCCCAAGCACCCCGGGGACACCCCGCCGGCCGCTTGGGCCGAGCACGGCGTGACCAACGGCGCCGACGTGCTCGCAGTGCTCTGCGAGCGCCACGGCCAGCCCTTCCCCGCCGACACCTACACCGTGCGCACATGGAGCGGCGGTACCCACTTGTACTTCGCCGCCCCCGGGGGCGAGCCCTTGCGCAACACCGCGGGGGACAGCGCCCGCGGGCTGGGCTGGAAGGTCGACACCCGCGCGTGGGGCGGACTCGTGGTCGGCGCGGGCAGCACCTTCGCAGGACACCCGTACAAGGTCACCCGCAACGCCCCCGTGGCGCCCCTGCCGGGCTGGCTCGCTGAACTCCTGCGCCCGGCGCCGCTGCCCCCGCAGGCGCCCATCACGGTTGCCCTCACGGGCCAGGGGCGGCGCACAGCCTTCCTCCGCTCCGCCGTCAACGGGGAAGTTGAGCGGGTCACCAACTCCGGCCCGCACGAGCACAACAACACGCTCTACATCGCCGCGGTCGCCCTCGGACAGCTCGTTGCCGGAGGCGAGTTGAGCGAAGCCGATGTCACCGACTGGCTCCTCACGGCCGCGCTCCAAGTCGGCCAGGGCGAGCGCGAGGCAGAGCGCACCATTGCCTCCGGTCTCCGGGCCGGAGCACGGCGCCCCCGGACGGTAGCGGCATGAGCGCCAATCCCATCCCGCCCCTGCACCTGTACTCCGTGCCCAGCGACCCCGAGACGGTCCCCACGGCGCCGCCGAAACGGGAGCGCCCACGGACCGCTTGGACGGCCGATCAGCTCATGGCCGCCCACTTCCCCGAGCCGAAATGGGCCGTGCCCGGCATCCTCGCCGAGGGCGTCAGCGTGCTCGCCGGACCGCCAAAGGTCGGCAAGTCCTGGCTCTCCCTCGGGCTGGGCCTGTCGGTCGCGGCCGGAGCCAAGGCGTTCGACTCCGTGCCCGTTCAGGGGGGACCGGTGCTCTACCTCGCCCTGGAAGACACCCCGCGCCGTCTCCAGACCCGCATGGGCAAGCTCCTCGGAGGTCAGCCAGCCCCCGGCGGGCTGACCCTGGTCACCGAATGCCCGCCCTTCCCCCAGGGCGGGACCGAGGCCATTGCCCAGTGGCTGGAGCGCAACCCCGACGCGCGCATGGTCGTCATCGACGTGTTCGCCAAAATGCGTGGCCAGGCCCCGCAAGGGGTGTCGGCGTACGACGCGGACTATGTCGCCGTCGGCTACGCCAAGCGGCTCGCCGACCACTACAACGTGGCCGTCGTCCTGGTCCACCACGTGCGCAAGGCAGGCTCCGAGGACTTCCTGACCGAGGTCTCCGGCACCAACGGCATCGCCGGAGCCGCTGACGCCACGCTCGTACTGAAACGGGCCCGTGGGCAGGCGGACGGCATCCTGCACGTCACCGGCCGCGACGTGGACGAAGCCGAGTACGCCCTCAGCTTCCAACCCGCCTCCGGTGCCTGGCACCTGTTGGACGGACCGGTCTCCGACCACACCGTCAGCGACACCCGCGCGACGATCCTGCGCTACGTCCGCAACCACCCCGGCGCCAAACCCAAGGACATGGCGGGCGAGCTGCTGCAGGTCGACATCGACACGATCCGCCGCACCTGCAACCGCATGGCCGACGCCGGACAGCTCACCAAGGACCCCGGCGGCCGGTACTACCCGGACACCGAGACCCGGACACAGGGCGACCAAGAGGTGTCCGCACTGTCCGGCTGTCCCGTTACCCCATCTGACCAGCACGAACACCCCGGACAGTCGGAATTGGAGCTGTCCGGCCTGTCCGGTGCGGACGAAGCCGAGGTGGAGGCGGAATGAGCGCCCGTACGCAGGACGAAAAGATGACCGTCAAAGAGGTCATCACCGACCTGAAGGTCGCCCCATCGACCTTCGCCCGGTGGCGCCAACTCGGCAAAGGGCCCCGCGCAATCAAGCTCCCTAACGGCGACGTACGGATCCGGCGGTCGGAGTACGAACGTTGGCTTACAGAGCGGGAGGACGCTGCGTGAGCACGGATGACAACGCTCTCCGGCCGCACGGGGAGGCAAAGCCGGGGTACTCCCTCGATATCAGACTGTGGAAAGTCACGAAGGTCAATCGGAAAGCGCGTCCGTACCAACTGCGATGGGTCGTAGGCGGGAAGGTGAGTAGCGCGACGTTCGCCACCTCAGCACTCGCCGAAAACCGAAGCTCGGAATTGCGGCAGGCAATGCGCCGGGGCGAGGCTTTCGAGATTGCAAGTGGGCAGCCAGAGTCCGAAGTCCGCGCGGCAGCGGAAGCGGCGAAAACCTCAGAAGAAGAACCGCCGTTGCGGTGGTTCGAGTTCTGCCGCAAATACGTCGCCGGGCGGTGGCGTACGAGTGCAGCCAAGACCAGAGAGGGCATGGCGGATGGTCTTGCAGCCGTGACGCTCGCCATGGTCAAGCGCAGGGACGGCGTCCCTTCGGATGAGCAATTGCGGTTGGCCTTCCGGTGGGGGATTGTGCCTTCGAATGCGGGGGAGGATCCGCCGGCCGACCTCAAAGCCGCGTATGACTGGCTCACGACAACGGATCGTCCGGTGGGCGATGTGGCGGACGCTGAGGTGTTCGAGGACGTGCTTTACCGCCTCGGGTACAAGCTTGACGGCACCCCGGCGGCGGGCGACACGTACAGGCGTCGACGCCGGGCCCTGAACACCGCTCTCGAACACGCGGTGGTCGCGGGGGACCTCTCGGGGAACCCGCTTCAGCGGGCCCGCCGGAAGCACGTCGGCTCCAATGACGTGGTCGACCGGCGAGTCCTCGTGAACGCCCTGCAGGCCCGTCAGTTGCTCGCGGCAGTGTCCTACGTCGGATCGTGGGATCGGTGCCGTGGGAGGCGTCTGGTGGCCTTCTATGCGGTCCTGTATTACGCGGGCCTGCGTCCGGCTGAGGCGGTCGGACTGAGGCGGTCTGACTGCCATCTCCCGGACGCAGGATGGGGCACGCTGACGCTGCGGGAGACGCGTCCCGTGTCAGGGAAGCAGTGGACCGATTCCGGGGAACGTCACGACCGGCGCGGGCTCAAGGCGCGGGAGGCCAAGAGCGACCGACCGGTGCCCATCCCGCCCGTCCTGGTGGCCATCCTGCGGGCGCACCTGGACACGTTCGGCACGGCCAAGGAAGGGCGCGTGTTCGGCAACGAGCGCGGGGGAGTGGTCGGCTCCTCTACCTACTGGCGGGTGTGGGAGGAAGCACGGGAATACGCGCTGCCACCCGAGCGGGTCAACTCGCCGCTGGCCGGGCGCCCGTATGACCTGCGGCACGCATGCATCACACGGTGGTTGAACGCCGGGGTTCCGATCGCTGAGGTGGCCCGGCGGGTCGGCAACTCTCCCGAGGTGATCCACCGGCGCTATCACGGCTGCATCGACGGCCACGAGGAAGCCGCCAACGCGAAGATCACGAAGGCGCTGGAAGAGGAAGGCGACACAACCTAAGGATCTGTCCCGCAAGTACGGCTATCCCAAGATCGCTTACCGCCACCTCCTGAAGTACTCGGACGACTTCCCGGATAACTTCCCTGGCCAGTAGGGCCTGGCGAGAGCAGCCCCGTCCGGCTCCGCGTCCCGGCAGGATGATCGCCATGGGATCGGAGATATGGGCGGGGCTGTTCGGTCTCGCGGGAACCTTGATCGGTGCGGCCGTCTCCACGGGGGCAGTCGTGTGGCAGCAGCGCCGGACAGCCCGCGACGCCGAGCGCACATACCTGCTGGGCCTGGCCGAGGCGGCAGCTAACGAGTGCATCAGGCTGAGCTACGCGATCCACGCGCACTACAAGAAGGGCGTCGGAGATGAGCGAAGCCCAGATGGCCGGGAGTGGCACGCTGAGCTTCAGCGGATGAACCAAGCTTTGGAGGAGCAGGCGCTCAGGTTCCACGACAAGCAGATACGTGACCTCCTGGCCCGGATGCACGCTGAGATCCTTATCCGCGCCGAGTGGGTCGGAGACCCAGAGGGCTGGCCGCCGAGGTACATCCAGATCTGTGGAGACATCCGCCTGGTGATGGGGACGGTCCTTCGTCGCCAGCCCTTCCCCACGGGGGTCTGGGAGAACTATCCCGACCCGTCATGGCACCCGTGACATACCTGACCTGACCGAGCCGGCCGAGAGGATACGACGTGCAAGCAGAGGTGTCAGCGGGCCTGATTGGCCTCGCGGGTGCCGTGATCGGTGCTGGTGGCGCCCTGTTGGGCGGATGGCTTCAGCAACGGCACCAGGCGCAGACCGCGAAGGCCGAACGCCGAGAGGAGCGCCGGTACACAGCGGCTCAGGGAGCATTGGATATGCTCATACGTTTCCGCCACGCCACTGCAAGCCGCATCAATGACGAAGAGGGCGTGGACGCCTGGACCGAGGCGTTCGTCGAGTGGAGCGTGACCTTCGATGCTGCCCTCTACGTGGTGCCTGATGGCGATGAGATGCGCAAGCGGGTGTTCGGCATCATGGGCTTCGTCGGATACCACGACGAGCTAGGCCAGAACCACAGTGAGGCGTGCCTGTGGATCGACGCCCTGTGCCGGGAGGCCATCGGGGTGCTCTCCGCGTTCCTGAGGGAGGAACCGCTCCCGGAACCCTCGCAGTTCTTCCTTGATCAACGGGAGATGGTGAGGGCTCACCATCGCTCCCTTCAAGCACCGTCATGACGCCCGTCATCTGTGTCGGAGGTGTGTCGCGTGTATCGCAGATGGTGCGCAGGCGGTGAGAGACAACGAGAGAGAGCGGGAGTCAGTGAGACTGACTCCCGCTCTCTCAAGTCGGCATCCGCACAGGTCAGAGCTTGATTCTTGCTGTCTGACTGGCGAGTGCCCCCGGCAGGATTCGAACCTGCGCACACGGCTCCGGAGGCCGTTGCTCTATCCCCTGAGCTACGGGGGCGTGTCGGGCGCCTTGCTCGGCGGCGACGGGTAGAACCCTACCAGCTTCCCCGGGGTGTTCATGAACGGTTTCCGGGGTGCCGGCACCGGGTGCGACCTGGGGTGGCTCGCTCGCAGAGGGGTGGAAGTGGGGAAAACCCGGACGCGGTGGCCGGTCCGGACCTACTCTCGAGTTGTGCCAGGCGCGTCCGGCCGGGTCCTTGTCGTGGACGACAACAAGGTCATCCGGCAGCTGATCAGGGTCAATCTCGAGCTTGAGGGGCTCGAGGTGGTGACCGCGGCCGATGGTGCCGAGTGTCTGGATGTCGTCCATCAGGTGCGGCCCGATGTGATCACGCTGGATGTGGTCATGCCGAGGCTGGACGGGCTGCGGACCGCCGCGCGGCTGCGTGCGGACCCGCGGACGCGTGATCTTCCGCTCGCCATCATCAGCGCCTGCACCCAGTACGAGGTCGACACCGGCCTCGACGTCGGTGTCGACGCCTTCCTCGCCAAGCCCTTCGAGCCCGCCGAACTCGTCAGCGTCGTACGGCGGTTGATCGAGCGGGAGAGGGAGGGAGGCGTCCTGGGGGCCGGTGAGGCCGCCGGGAGGGCCGGGGGCTGACGTCCGCCCAGGGCCATGGCTCCCCGTCCATATCCCGGGACCCGGCCCAAACCCATTCGCATACCCACCCCCTTCCTCCCATACGCTTGTCCCGTGACCCCCGTCGAGCTCTCCCGTACCGTGCTGTGCGCGGTGCGTCGTGCTGTCGACGAGGGGGAGCTGCGGGTCGCCGTGCCGGAGCGGGCTGTCGTGACCGTGCCGGGGCCCGGTGGCTGTGGTGACTACGCCACCAACATCGCCCTCCAGCTCGCCCGCCCCGCCGGACAGCCCCCGCGGCATGTCGCCGAGATTCTCCAGGCCCGCCTCCGCGGCAGCGACGGCGTCGCCGATGTCGTCATCACCGGGCCCGGCTTCCTCAACATCCGCCTCGGCGGCACCGCCCCCGTCGCCCTCGTCGAGGAGGTCCTGCGGCGCGGCCAGCGGTATGGGTACGCACAAAGCCCGAACGCCGATCACCTCTCCCTGACCTGTCCGCGCGAAGTACGGGCCGTGGTCCTCACCGACGCCCTCGGCCGGATCCTGCGTTCACAGGGCACCGCCGTCCACACCCACTGCGAGGGCGAGATCCCCCCGGAGTGGGTCGACATCCTGGGCGTACAGCCCCCGGAGCGAGGGCAGCCCACCCCGCCCCACCACGCCGTGCGTCCGGTGCCCGCCCCCGCCGACCCCCTCCCCCTCGGCCGCGACGCCGCCCGCTGGGCCCTGCTCCACCCCGCCGGTCACGACCGGCCCCGTATCGGCGACGAGCACCTCGTCCAGCGTGAGAGCAACCCTCTCTTCCGCGTCCGCTACGCCCACGCCCGCACCCGGGCGCTCAGCCGTAACGCCGCCGACCTGGGATTCGACGCCGAGCCCGGAGACGCCGTACGGCACCCCGCGGTCACCCGTGTCCTGGCCGACCACCCCCGCGTCCTCGCCCAAGCGGCAGCGCACCGCGCGCCCGATCGTCTCGCCCGGCACCTCGTCACCGTCGCCGATGCCGTCCTGCCCCTGCTGCCCGCCGTCCTTCCTCGCGGTGCGGAGAAACCCTCGGCCGCCCACCGTGCCCGGCTCGCGCTCGCCGAAGCCGCCGGGACGGTGCTGGCCGGTGGCCTGTCCCTGCTCGGCATCGACGCACCCGATCACCTCTGAGAGAGCCGAAATGAGCCGTTCCGCACACCCCGCCGGGCCCCGTCACGCCGACGTCCTTCCCGAGGGCCACTACTCCGCCCCGCCCGCCGACCTCAACACCCTCGACGCGAAGGTGTGGTCCGAGACGGTCAGCCGTGATGCTGACGGTGTGGTCACCGCCGGGGGCCTCGATGTGAAGACGCTCGCCGAGCGGCACGGCACCCCCGCCTACATCCTCGACGAGGCCGACTTCCGCGCCCGGGCGCGCAGCTGGCGCGGTGCCTTCGGCTCCGACGCCGATGTCTTCTACGCCGGCAAGGCATTCCTCTCGCGGGCCATCGTGCGCTGGTTGCACGAGGAGGGGCTGAATCTGGATGTGTGCTCCGGGGGTGAGCTCGCCACCGCGATCTCCGCCGGGATGCCCGCCGACCGCATCGCCTTCCACGGCAACAACAAGTCGACGGAGGAGATCCGCAGGGCTGTCGAGGCCGGCGTCGGGCGTATCGTCCTCGACTCCTTCCAGGAGATCGTGCGGGTCGCGCACATCGCCCAGGAACTCGGCACTCGGCAGCGCGTCCAGATCCGTATCACCGTGGGCGTGGAAGCTCATACGCATGAGTTCATCGCCACCGCCCACGAGGATCAGAAGTTCGGGATTCCGCTTGCCGGTGGGCAGGCCGCCGAGGCCGTGCGGAGGGCGCTGCGGCTCGACGGGCTTGAGGTCATCGGGATCCACTCCCACATCGGGTCGCAGATCTTCGACATGTCCGGCTTCGAGGTCGCCGCGCATCGGGTCGTCGGGCTGCTGAAGGACATCCGTGACGAGCACGGGGTCGAGCTCCCCGAGATCGATCTGGGGGGTGGCCTCGGTATCGCTTACACCAGCGACGACGATCCCCGTGAGCCGCACGAGATCGCCAAGGCGCTCACCGAGATCGTCACCCGGGAGTGTGAGGCCGCCAAGCTGCGGACGCCTCGTATCTCCGTCGAGCCGGGGCGGGCCATCGTCGGGCCCACCGCCTTCACGCTCTACGAGGTCGGCACCATCAAGCCGCTCGATAACCTCCGCACCTATGTCTCCGTCGACGGCGGCATGTCGGACAACATCCGTACCGCGCTGTACGACGCCGAGTACAGCGTCGCCCTGGTGTCCCGGACCAGCGATGCCGCGCCCATGCTCGCGCGCGTCGTCGGCAAGCACTGCGAGAGCGGGGACATCGTCGTCAAGGACGCGTTCCTGCCGGCCGACCTGGCACCCGGTGACCTCATCGCCGTACCGGCCACCGGTGCCTACTGCCGGTCCATGGCCAGCAACTACAACCACGTGCTGCGGCCGCCCGTCGTCGCCGTGCACGACGGTGAGTCCCGGGTGATCGTCCGGCGGGAGACCGAAGAGGATCTGCTTCGGCTCGACGTCGGGTAACCCCAGCAGACCCCGGGGTGGAAGATCTCCTGTCTGCCACCCCGGTACAAATGAAATAGGTGTCTCACGATCCGGACCAGGGGCAGAAAGTCCCGTCCGGTGAGTGAGACTGGTGCAACCGTAGACGGTATGAGGAAACGAGGTCGGATGATGCGTACGCGTCCGCTGAAGGTGGCGCTGCTGGGCTGTGGGGTTGTCGGCTCAGAGGTGGCGCGCATCATGACGACGCACGCCGACGACCTCGCCGCCCGGATCGGCGCCCCCGTCGAGCTCGCGGGTGTGGCCGTACGGCGGCCCTCCAAGGTCCGTGAGGGCATCGACCCCGCGCTCATCACCACCGACGCGACCGCCCTCGTCAAACGCGGCGACATTGATGTCGTGGTCGAGGTCATCGGCGGCATCGAGCCCGCCCGCGGCCTCATCACCACCGCCTTCGAGCACGGCGCCTCCGTCGTCTCCGCCAACAAGGCGCTCCTCGCCCAGGACGGCGCCGCGCTCCACGCCGCGGCCGAGGCGAACGACAAGGACCTCTACTACGAGGCCGCCGTCGCCGGTGCCATCCCGCTGATCCGGCCGCTGCGCGAGTCCCTCGCCGGCGACAAGGTCAACCGGGTGCTCGGCATCGTCAATGGGACCACCAACTTCATCCTCGACAAGATGGACTCGACCGGCGCCGGCTACCAGGAGGCCCTCGACGAGGCCACCGCCCTCGGGTACGCCGAAGCCGACCCCACCGCCGATGTCGAAGGCTTCGACGCCGCCGCCAAGGCCGCCATCCTCGCCGGTATCGCCTTCCACACGCGCGTGCGTCTCGACGACGTCTACCGCGAGGGCATGACCGAGGTGACCGCGGCCGACTTCGCTTCCGCGAAGGAGATGGGCTGCACCATCAAACTGCTCGCCATCTGCGAGCGGGCCGAGGACGGCCAGTCGGTCACCGCGCGGGTGCATCCCGCCATGATTCCGCTGACCCACCCGCTCGCCTCCGTGCGCGGCGCCTACAACGCCGTCTTCGTGGAGTCGGACGCCTCCGGGCAGCTCATGTTCTACGGCCCCGGCGCGGGCGGTGCCCCGACCGCCTCGGCCGTGCTCGGCGACCTCGTCGCCGTCTGCCGCAACCGGCTCAGCGGGGCAACGGGGCCCGGCGAGTCGGCGTATGCCGCCCTGCCCGTCTCGCCGATGGGTGACGTCGTCACGCGCTATCACATCAGCCTCGACGTGGCGGACAAACCGGGTGTTCTCGCCCAGGTGGCGACCGTGTTCGCGGAGCACGGTGTGTCCATCGATACGGTTCGCCAGCAGGGCAAGGACGGCGAGGCCTCCCTCGTCGTCGTCACCCACCGTGCGTCGGACGCGGCCCTCGTCGGGACCGTCGAGGCGCTGCGCAAGCTCGACACCGTGCGGGGTGTCGCCAGCATCATGCGGGTTGAAGGAGAGTAACCAGCAATGACCCACCAGTGGCGCGGAATCATCGAGGAGTACCGGGACCGGCTGCCCGTCTCCGACACCACGCCGGTCGTGACGCTCCGCGAGGGCGGCACGCCCCTCGTGCCCGCGCAGGTGCTCTCCGAGCGCACGGGCTGCGAGGTCCACCTCAAGGTGGAGGGTGCGAACCCGACCGGGTCCTTCAAGGACCGCGGTATGACCATGGCCATCAGCAAGGCCAAGGAGGAGGGGGCGAAGGCTGTTATCTGCGCCTCCACGGGCAACACCTCCGCCTCTGCCGCCGCCTATGGCGTGCGCGCGGGCATGGTTTCGGCCGTTCTCGTCCCGCAGGGCAAGATCGCCCTCGGCAAGATGGGCCAGGCCCTCGTGCACGGCGCGAAGATCCTCCAGGTCGACGGCAACTTCGACGACTGCCTCACGCTCGCCCGCGACCTCAGCGACAACTACCCTGTGGCGCTGGTCAATTCGGTCAACCCGGTGCGTATCGAGGGGCAGAAGACGGCCGCCTTCGAGATCGTGGACATGCTCGGCGACGCCCCCGACATCCACGTCCTTCCGGTGGGCAACGCGGGCAACATCACCGCGTACTGGAAGGGGTACAAGGAGTACGCCGCCGACGGTGTCTCGACGCGGACCCCGCGCATGTGGGGCTTCCAGGCCTCCGGCTCCGCGCCCATCGTGCGCGGCGAGATCGTCAAGGACCCCTCGACCATCGCCACCGCCATCCGCATCGGCAACCCGGCGTCCTGGCAGTACGCGCTCGCCGCGCGCGACGAGTCGGGCGGGTTCATCGACGAGGTGACGGACCGTGAAATCCTGCGCGCCTACCGGCTGTTGGCCGCGCAGGAGGGTGTCTTCGTGGAGCCCGCGTCCGCCGCGTCGGTCGCCGGTCTGCTGAAGGCCGCCGAGCAGGGCAAGGTCGACCCGGGGCAGCGCATCGTGTGCACCGTCACCGGCAATGGCCTCAAGGACCCGGACTGGGCCGTCGCCGGCGCCCCGCAGCCGGTCACCGTGCCGGTGGACGCGGCGACCGCCGCCGAGCGCCTCGGACTGGCCTGACGACCGCTTGACCCCGGGAAATCCCTGGACGGGGTGCACAGAGGGCATACGACACGCATCGTGCGCCTCCTGTGCGCCCTATGTCGCCACAGAACCTACCTTCGATAGGCTGTAGGTAACCCGCCCGCCGCATATGCCTCCGCATGGGGTGCGGTGCCGCGCCGTCTCCACAGGAAGCGGCCCCAGAGGTTCTCGTACGTCATCGAATGTCTTCGACAATCACGCAGCTCAAGGAGAGTCATCGAGCGATGGCCGGTCCAGCGTTCCGCGCCGCCGCCGTGAGGGTGCGCGTCCCCGCCACCAGCGCCAACCTCGGCCCGGGCTTCGACGCCCTCGGCCTGTCGCTGGGGCTCTATGACGACGTCGTCGTCCGAGTGGCCGACTCCGGGCTGCACATCGACATCGCGGGCGAGGGCAGCGAGACGCTGCCGCGTGACGAGAACCACCTTCTCGTACGCTCCCTGCGCACCGCCTTCGATCTGCTCGGCGGGCAGCCGCGCGGCCTGGAGATCGTCTGCGCCAACCGCATCCCGCACGGCCGCGGTCTCGGCTCCTCCTCCGCCGCCATCTGCGCCGGCATCGTCGCCGCGCGCGCCGTGACCATAGGCGGCGAGGCCAAGCTCGACGACACCGCGCTGCTCGAACTCGCCACCGAGATCGAGGGCCACCCCGACAACGTCGCGGCCTGTCTGCTCGGCGGGTTCACCCTGTCCTGGATGGAGGCCGGCGCCGCCCGGGCCATCAGGATGGAGCCTGCCGATTCCATCGTTCCGGTGGTTTTCGTACCGGGTAAGCCGGTGCTGACGGAGACCGCGCGCGGCCTGCTCCCGCGCACCGTCCCGCATGTCGACGCCGCCACCAACGCGGGCCGCGCCGCCCTGCTCGTGGAAGCCCTGACCAGGCGCCCCGAGCTGCTGCTGCCCGCCACCGAGGACCGTCTCCACCAGGAGTACCGCGCACCCGCCATGCCGGAGAGCGCCGCACTGGTCGAGCGGCTGCGGGCCGACGGAGTACCGGCGGTCATCTCGGGCGCGGGACCCACAGTGCTGGCACTGGCCGATGAGGACAGCGCCGACAAGGTCGCCCATCTGGCAGGCGAGGGGTGGGCCGCGAACCGGCTCGACCTCGACGCCCAGGGAGCGAGCGTGCTGCCGCTTGCGCCCTGACACACGGTTGCCGGATTTCGAGAGGGGGAATGTTTGTTGGATCCGGTAGTGTTAACCTCAAGTCTGCACCCGACCCCACCATGGCGAGGTGCTTGTTGTCCCCGTCCGGGACAGACATTCTTCCGGGAGCCTCCCAAGCCGCACTGTGTTCCGTACGACGTACGCGGGCAGTACGTCGTACACGAGCACTGAGCGACTCGCCGGGCACGCTCCGGAACCGGCGCGACCGAGCCGCGTGACACAGACACTCAGTGCCACGGCTCTGGGAACCGCCATCACCAGAAATTTCCTCCGCCGCTTTGGCGGACCACCGCCCCGGCACGGTCCACACACCAAGGACCTAAGCCGGACAGCACAACCGGTCGCCGAGCCAGACAGGCCGACGTCCGCTCCAGGGAAGGACCCTTCGTGAGCGACACCACCGATCTGATGGGCGCACGTGTCGAGGAGACCGCTGCCGCGCCCGCCACGGACGCCTCCGCGCCTGCCAGCGGTGCCGGCTCCCGGCGGCGCCGCGGTACCGGCCTCGAGGGCATGGTGCTGGCAGAGCTTCAGCAGGTCGCATCAGGCCTCGGCATCAAGGGCACGGCGCGTATGCGCAAGAGCCAGCTGATCGAGGTCATCAAGGAGGCGCAGGCCGGGGGAGGTGCCGCGGCTCCGAAGGCGGAGTCCGCCACCGAGACCAAGCCCAAGCGCCGCGCCACCTCCAAGGCTCGTACCGGCGACGACGCCGGGAAGAAGGCGGAGAAGGCGGCCGAGGCCCCCGCCGAGAAGGCCGTGGCCCAGCAGCAGATCGAGATCCCCGGCCAGCCCGCCAGCGACGACGCGCCGGCCGGCGAGCGCCGCCGTCGCCGCGCCACCGCGGACGCGGGCAGCCCCTCGTCCGCGCCGGAGACGGTCGCCGCCGAGGCCAAGAGCGAGCCCAAGGCCGAGACGCCCGCGCAGCCGCAGGCCCAGCAGGGCGACGCCAAGAGCGACGCCGACGGCGGCGAGGGCCGTCGTCGTGACCGCCGTGAGCGCGGCCGCGACCGCGGTGACCGCGGTGACCGTCGCAAGGGCGACGACCAGCAGGGCGGCGGCCGTCAGGACCGCCAGCAGGGCCAGCAGCAGGGCGGTGGCCGTCAGGACCGCCAGCGCGACAACGGCCCGCAGGACGACGACGACTTCGAGGGCGGCCGCCGTGGCCGTCGCGGGCGTTACCGGGACCGCCGGGGCCGTCGTGGCCGCGACGAGATGGGCCAGGAGCCGCAGATCAACGAGGACGACGTCCTGATCCCGGTCGCGGGCATCCTGGACATCCTCGACAACTACGCCTTCATCCGTACGTCGGGTTACCTGCCGGGCCCCAACGACGTGTACGTCTCCCTCGCCCAGGTCCGCAAGAACGGCCTGCGCAAGGGCGACCACATCACGGGTGCGGTCCGTCAGCCCAAGGAAGGCGAGCGGCGCGAGAAGTTCAACGCGCTGGTGCGTCTGGACTCCGTCAACGGCATGGCGCCCGAACACGGCCGTGGCCGCCCGGAGTTCAACAAGCTCACCCCGCTGTACCCGCAGGACCGCCTCCGTCTGGAGACGGACCCGGGCGTTCTGACCACCCGGATCATCGACCTCGTGTCGCCGATCGGCAAGGGCCAGCGCGGTCTGATCGTGGCCCCGCCGAAGACCGGTAAGACCATGATCATGCAGGCGATCGCCAACGCGATCACGCACAACAACCCCGAGTGCCACCTGATGGTCGTCCTCGTCGACGAGCGTCCGGAAGAGGTCACCGACATGCAGCGGTCGGTGAAGGGCGAGGTCATCTCCTCGACCTTCGACCGCCCGGCCGAGGACCACACCACGGTCGCCGAACTCGCCATCGAGCGGGCGAAGCGCCTGGTGGAGCTGGGCCACGACGTCGTCGTGCTGCTCGACTCCATCACGCGTCTGGGCCGTGCGTACAACCTCGCAGCCCCGGCGTCCGGCCGCATCCTGTCCGGTGGTGTCGACTCGACCGCGCTGTACCCGCCGAAGCGCTTCTTCGGTGCCGCGCGCAACATCGAGGACGGCGGCTCGCTGACGATCCTCGCCACGGCTCTCGTCGACACCGGGTCCCGCATGGACGAGGTGATCTTCGAGGAGTTCAAGGGCACGGGCAACGCCGAGCTGAAGCTCGACCGGAAGCTCGCGGACAAGCGGATCTTCCCCGCGGTGGACGTGGACGCGTCCGGTACGCGTAAGGAAGAGATCCTGCTCGCCAGCGACGAACTCGCCATCGTCTGGAAGCTGCGCCGGGTGCTGCACGCGCTCGACCAGCAGCAGGCGGTCGAGCTGCTTCTCGACAAGATGAAGCAGACGAAGTCGAACGCCGAGTTCCTGATGCAGATTCAGAAGACGACGCCGACCCCCGGCAACGGCGACTGATCACACACGATCGGTAAAAGGCCGCCGTACGTCAATCAGTGACGTGCGGCGGCCTTTTGGCGCAGATAGGAGCGGGCGTATCCGTGCGCCCCTTCCTACTCTTGTGTCCCTGGGGGGAACTTGACCACCAATCCGTCCGGCAGAGGTCGTCACAGACGCCGGATACGCTTCGGGCTGCCCGTTGCCGCCGTCGGGGTCGCCGCGGCCGTCGCCGGTGCGCTGCTGACCTCGTCCGCGGGGGCCGCGACCGCGCTGCCGAAGCCCACCGTGAAGCCCACCACCAGCTCGGTCCCGCTCGCCGAGCTGGAGCGACGCGTCGCGGGTGCCGCCGCCGGTGATGACACCGCGGGGGAGACGGCGAAGAAGTCGTCGTACAGCGCCGGTGACTCCACCACGGGCGCCATGGTCATCGGCGGCACCACGACCAGCCTCACCTCCGCGCCCTGGATGGCGCAGCTCTGGTACTACGACGACCAGGGCACCGCCGACGAGGCCGACGACCTCGGCTTCTTCTGCGGCGGCGCCGTCGTCGCGCCGACGAAGATCCTGACCGCCGCGCACTGCGTCAAGGGCTACGACTGGGCCGGCTACGGTGCCATCGTCACCGGTACCGCCCAGCTGGCGTCCGACAGCGTCCCGAGCGGCGCCACCGTCTCCGCGCCGCACCGGCAGTGGTACCACCCGTCGTACAACTCGACGACGATCGACAACGACATCGCCGTCATCACGCTGGCCAACCCGGTCAAGGCGACGCCGATCCGCATGACGACGTCCGGCGACACCGCGTCCTACGCCGCCGGGACCAGCGCCAAGGTCTACGGCTGGGGCCGCACCAGCTCCACCAGCGAGGACATCTCGCAGTCGCTGAAGTCGGCGACGCTGCCGATCCAGTCCGACGCCACCTGCGCGGGCTTCTACGGCGGCGAGTTCATCAAGGGCCACATGGTCTGCGCGGGCAAGCCGGCCAGCGGCAGCGACACCGGCACGGTCTCCGCCTGCAACGGCGACTCCGGCGGGCCGCTCGTGGTGAACGGCCGTATCGCGGGCGTCGTCTCCTGGGGTGTGAAGGACTGTGTCGCCAAGGGCGCGTACAGCGTGTTCGCCAAGGTGACCTCCTACGTCGGCGCCGCCTACCCGCGGATCGACGACACCAACATCAGCGGTGACCACCGGGCCGACATGTGGCTGCGCAACGCGTCCACCAAGACCGGTTACTCGAAGGACTCCACGGGCACCTCGTTCGCCGCGCGCGAGTCCTGGGGCAACTGGAGCGGGACCAACCTGGTCCTGCAGACCGATCTCGACCGGGACGGCTACCAGGACCTGGTGTACCGGCGCAGCTCCGACGGGGCGATGTTCTGGGCGCACTTCGTGCCGGCCAGCGAGTCCTGGGCCACCAAGACGATCTTCAGCAACTGGAAGACCCGCACCCGCATCGTGGCACCGGGTGACGTCACCGGCGACTACCGGCCCGACCTGATCTCGGTCGACTCGTCCGGTGTCCTGTGGATCTACCCCGGCAACGGCAACGGCACCTTCGGCACCCCGGTGAAGTCCGGCACGGGGTACAACGCCTACAACTCCCTGCGCGGCCACGGCGACTTCAACGGCGACGGCAAGACCGACTTGATCGCCCGCAGCTCGTCCGGCGGTTACATCTACCTCCTCAAGGGCACCGGCAAGTCCGGCACGGGCGCCTTCGCCACCCGTATCAAGGTGCGTACCTGGTCGACCTACACCGGCTTCGACGCCGTCGGCGATGTGACCGGTGACGGCAAGGCCGACTTCCTGGCCCGCAACTCCTCCGGCACGCTCTACCTGTACCCGGGCACCGGAAAGGCCACGAGCGAGATCTTTGCCACACCGAAGTCCGTCGGCACCGATTACAAGCAGTACGACCTCTTCGGCTGAAATCCCAGGTGGGACCGGCCTGCCCGGTCCCCCTGACTACGCACTGTGCCCATCGCCTTCCAGGCGGTGGGCACGGTCCGTTGTGCAACCCTTTCCCGGGTTTCCCCGTCTGACCGGACGGGGTGACGATGGTGCGGTAAGGGCCTTTTGGCCATGCCTGTCCCTGAAAGCAGGGGGTAACCGACCGGACGAGAACCGAGGAGCACAGTGTCCGCCGAGAGCACGCCGGAGCCCGGCATACCGGGTGAGCCCGGCACCAACGGTCCACGCCACAGCGCCAAGGGCCGCCGCCGCAAGCCCCGCGAGAAACGCAAGGGCCTGCGGATCATGGCCTGGACGGCCGCCGGGATCGTGGTCCTGGGCGGCACGGGCGCCGGATATCTGTTCTTCAAGCTCAACGGCAACATCAAGAGCGTCGACATCGACCAGGCCCTCGGCACCGAACGGCCCGACAAGGTCGACAACGGCTCGGAGAACATCCTCGTCCTCGGCTCGGACACCCGCTCCGGCACCAACAAGGACCTCGGCGGCGGCACCGACGACGGCAGCGCCCGCTCGGACACGGCGATGATCCTGCACGTGTACGAGGGCCACAAGAAGGCCAGCGTCGTCTCCATCCCGCGCGACACCCTCGTGGACCGCCCCGAATGCACCGACACCAACGGCGACACGCATGAGGCCGCGTCCGGCGTGATGTTCAACGAGGCGTACGGCACGGGCGGCGCCGCCTGCGCGGTGAAGACCGTCGAGTCCATCAGCGGCATCCGCATGGACCACTATCTGGAGGTCGACTTCTCGGGCTTCCAGAAGCTCATCGACGAACTCGGCGGCGTCGAGGTCACCACCACCAAGGCCATCGACGACCCCGACAGCCATCTGAACCTGAAGGCCGGCACCCACCAGCTCGACGGCAAGCAGGCCCTCGGCCTGGTGCGCACCCGCCACGGCGTCGGCGACGGCTCAGACCTCGGCCGTATCCAGCTCCAGCAGGCCTTCATCAAGGCGCTCCTCGAGCAGGTCAAGGACATCAACCTCTTCGGCAACCCCAAGAGGCTCTACGACCTGGCCAACACCGCCACCAAGACGGTCACCACCGACTCCGACCTGGGCACGGTCAACCGCCTCATGTCCTTCACCAACGGCCTCAAGGGCATCAGCTCCAAGAACATGACCATGGTCACCTTGCCGGTCCGGTACGACCCGGCGGACCCGAACCGGGTGATCGTGGCCGAGCAGAAGGCCAAGCAGGTGTGGACGGCCCTGAGGAACGACAAGCCGATCCCGAAGGCGGCGACCGAGGGCACCGCGAAGGGCGATGCCAACGGTGTGGTGTCGGGCGCGGAATAGATCCGAGGAGCCCCCGGTTTTGGGGGATGGCCCCAGTCCTGGCAGACTGGTACGTCGGCTCCGGTTCACGCCCCCGCACCCCGCGGAAGCGACCCGGCGCCCTCCCGAAACTAGGAGACACCTTGAAGCGCGACATCCACCCCGAGTACGTCGAGACGCAGGTCAGCTGCACCTGTGGCGCGTCGTTCACCACCCGTAGCACGATCTCCAGCGGCACCATCCGCGCCGAGGTCTGCTCCGAGTGCCACCCGTTCTACACGGGCAAGCAGAAGATCCTCGACACCGGTGGCCGTGTGGCCCGCTTCGAGGCCCGCTTCGGCAAGGCTGCTGCCGGCTCCAAGAAGTAGCGAGCTCCAATCCGCCGGTCCACGGCCGCGCCCCACTCAGGCGCGCCGGGACCGGCGTTTTTGGTCGCCCGCCCTTCACAGACGTATTCCACACAGGAGCCCAAGATGTTCGAGGCCGTCGAGGACCTGGTCACTGAGCACGCCGACCTGGAGAAGAAGCTCGCCGACCCGTCGGTCCATGCCGACCAGGCGAACGCGCGCAAGCTGAACAAGCGCTACGCCGAGCTCACCCCGATCGTCGCCACGTACCGCTCCTGGAAGCAGACCGGCGACGACATGGACACGGCGAAGGAACTCGCCGCCGACGACCCGGACTTCGCGGCCGAGGTCAAGGAGCTGGACAAGCAGCGCGAGGAGCTGACCGAGAAGCTGCGGCTGCTGCTCGTCCCGCGTGACCCGAGTGACGACAAGGACGTCATTCTGGAGATCAAGGCGGGCGCGGGCGGCGACGAGTCCGCGCTGTTCGCCGGCGATCTGCTGCGGATGTATCTGCGGTACGCCGAGCGCGTCGGCTGGAAGACCGAGATCATCGACTCCACCGAGTCCGAGCTCGGCGGCTACAAGGACGTCCAGGTCGCGGTGAAGACCAAGGGCGGCCAGGGCGCGACCGAGCCGGGGCAGGGTGTCTGGGCGCGGCTGAAGTACGAGGGCGGTGTGCACCGTGTGCAGCGGGTGCCGGCGACCGAGTCGCAGGGCCGTATCCACACGTCGGCGGCCGGTGTCCTGGTGACCCCCGAGGCCGAGGAGATCGACGTCGAGATCAACCCGAACGACCTTCGGATCGACGTGTACCGGTCGTCGGGGCCGGGCGGGCAGTCGGTCAACACCACCGACTCCGCGGTGCGGATCACGCATATCCCGACCGGAGTCGTCGCCTCCTGCCAGAACGAGAAGAGCCAGCTGCAGAACAAGGAGCAGGCGATGCGTATCCTGCGCTCCAGGCTGCTCGCGGCGGCGCAGGAGGAGGCCGAGAAGGAGGCCGCCGACGCCCGCCGCAGCCAGGTCCGCACCGTCGACCGCTCCGAGAAGATCCGTACCTACAACTTCCCGGAGAATCGCATCTCGGACCACCGCGTCGGCTTCAAGGCGTACAACCTGGACCAGGTCCTGGACGGCGACCTCGACTCGGTGATCCAGGCCTGCGTCGACGCGGACTCGGCGGCGAAGCTGGCGGCCGCGTAACGGCGCAAGGGACGTACGCACGCACGAGTACGACACGGAGGACTTGGGTGCAGCAATACATTGGGGGGCGAACCCCGAGCCCTCGCAGCGTGCTGCTCGCGGAGGTGGCTCAGGCCACCCAGCGGCTGGCGGACGCCGGCGTGCCCTCGCCGCGCAACGACGCGGAGGAGCTCGCCGCGTTCGTGCACGGTGTGAAGCGGGGCGAGCTGCACTCCGTGAAGGACGCGGACTTCGACGCCCGCTACTGGGAGGTCATCGCCCGCCGTGAGCAGCGCGAGCCGCTCCAGCACATCACCGGGCGCGCGTACTTCCGCTACCTCGAACTCCAGGTGGGGCCGGGCGTGTTCGTGCCGCGCCCGGAGACGGAGTCCGTGGTCGGCTGGGCCATAGACGCGGTACGGGCCATGGATGTCGTCGAGCCCTGCATCGTCGACCTGTGCACCGGCTCCGGCGCCATCGCGCTCGCCCTCGCCCAGGAGGTGCCGCGCTCCCGCGTGCACGCCGTGGAGCTGTCCGAGGACGCCCTGGTGTGGACGCGGAAGAACGTCGCCGGGTCCAGGGTCGATCTGCGCCAGGGCAACGCGCTGGACGCCTTCCGCGACCTCGACGGCCAGGTCGACCTGGTCATCTCCAACCCGCCCTACATCCCGCTCACCGAATGGGAGTACGTCGCTCCCGAGGCGAGGGACTACGATCCCGAACTCGCCCTGTTCTCCGGCGAGGACGGCCTCGACCTCATCCGCGGCATCGAGCGCACCGCGCACCGGCTGCTGCGCCCCGGCGGCGTCGTCGTCATCGAGCACGCCGACACCCAGGGCGGCCAGGTGCCGTGGATCTTCACCGAGGAGCGGGGCTGGGCCGACGCGGCCGACCACCCCGACCTCAACAACCGTCCGAGGTTCGCGACGGCCCGCAAGGCCATGCCGTGACCACCCCCACAACTCCCTTCTTCCAGATGTACGTGTACTTCGTGTACGAGGAGGCCCGCTAGATATGGCACGGCGATACGACACCAACGACGCGACGGACCGTACGACGGGTCTGCGCGAGGCCGCGTCCGCCGTCCGCCGTGGCGAACTGGTGGTCCTCCCGACCGACACGGTGTACGGCATCGGCGCCGACGCGTTCTCCAAGGAGGCCGTCGGCGATCTGCTGGAGGCCAAGGGGCGCGGCCGCACCATGCCGACCCCTGTGCTGATCGGCTCCCCGAACACGCTCCATGGTCTCGTCACCGACTTCTCCGAGCTGGCCTGGGAGCTGGTCGACGCGTTCTGGCCGGGCGCGCTGACACTGGTCGCCAAGCACCAGCCGTCGCTGCAGTGGGACCTGGGCGACACCCGGGGCACGGTTGCCGTGCGCATGCCACTGCACCCGGTGGCGATCGAGCTGCTGACGGAGTTCGGCCCGATGGCGGTGTCCTCGGCGAACCTCACCGGGCACCCGGCGCCGGAGGACTGTGACGCGGCGCAGGAGATGCTCGGCGACTCGGTTTCCGTGTACCTGGACGGCGGCCCGACCCCCGGCAACGTCCCGTCCTCCATCGTCGACGTCACCCGCGAGATCCCCCTCCTCCTGCGCGAGGGCGCCATCTCGGCAGAGGAGCTGCGGAAGGTCGTACCCGACCTCGAGGTGGCCAATTGACAGCCCCTGAAGCGGGGCGTGGCATAGGCAACGGGGAAAGCGCGGCAGAGATCACGACGACCTTCGTGGGACTCCCGCGCGACAGCTTCCGCATCCTCCACGTCAGCACCGGCAACGTGTGCCGCTCGCCGATGACCGAGCGGCTGACGCGTCATTTCGTCACGCAGCGGCTCGGGGTGCTCGGCGGCGGGCTGATCGTGGAGAGCGCGGGCACCTGGGGCCATGAGGGCGCGCCCATGGAATCCAACGCGGAGACCGTCCTCGCCGACTTCGGCGCGGACGCCTCCGGCTTCACCGGCCGCGAGCTCCTCGACGAGCACGTCATCATGGCCGACCTCGTCCTCACGGCCACCCGCGACCACCGCGCCCAGGTCATCTCCATGGGCCACTCGGCGGGCCTGCGCACCTTCACCCTGAAGGAGTTCACCCGCCTGGTCCGCGCGATAGACCCGACCACGCTCCCTCCCCTGGAGGACGGCGTCGTCCTGCGCGCACGCGCCCTGGTCCGCGCGGCGGCGGCTCTACGCGGGTGGCTCCTGGCGCCCACGGCGGAGGCGGACGAGGTGTACGACCCGTACGGGGCGCCGCTGGGGTTCTTCCGGTCCGTGGGGGACGAGATACACCAGGCGCTGGATCCGGTGGTGACGGCACTCACGGGTGTCCCCGCCAGGATGTGACAACAGAGGACGTAACAACACAGGGCGCCCCTAGCGCCTCGGGCCTACATTGGACGTACGTCACTGTCGACGCACGCCCGGAGCCCACCATGTCGGTCACCCATACCCTCGAGGCCGATGTCCTGCGCCGCCAGGACCCGCAGCTGGCCGACATCCTGCTCGGGGAGTTGGAGCGGCAGTCGACGACGCTCCAGCTGATCGCCGCCGAGAACTACACGTCGCCCGCCGTGCTGGCGGCGCTCGGGTCGGCGCTGGCCAACAAGTACGCCGAGGGCTATCCGGGCGGGCGCTACCACGGTGGGTGCGAGATGGTCGACGTCGCCGAGCGGCTCGCCGTCGAGCGGGCCAAGGCGCTGTTCGGGGCCGAGCACGCCAACGTCCAGTCCCACTCGGGATCGTCGGCGGTGCTCGCCGCGTACGCCGCCCTGCTGCGCCCCGGCGACACCGTCCTCGCCCTCGGACTGCCGTACGGCGGACACCTCACCCATGGCTCGCCCGCCAACTTCTCCGGCCGCTGGTTCGACTTCGTCGGCTACGGCGTGGACGCCGAGACCGGGCTCATCGACCACGACCAGGTGCGCACCCTGGCCCTGGCACACCGGCCCAAGGCGATCGTCTGCGGCTCCATCGCCTACCCCCGGCACATCGACTACGCCTTCTTCCGCGACATCGCCGACGAGGTGGGCGCGTATCTCATCGCCGACGCCGCCCACCCCATGGGGCTCGTCGCCGGGGGAGCGGCGCCCAGTCCGGTGCCGTACGCCGATGTGGTGTGCGCCACCACGCACAAGGTGCTGCGCGGCCCGCGCGGCGGCATGCTCCTGTGCGGCGCGGATCTCGCCGAGCGCGTCGACCGGGCCGTCTTCCCCTTCACTCAGGGCGGCGCCCAGATGCACACCATCGCCGCCAAGGCCGTCGCGTTCGGGGAGGCGGCAACGCCGGCGTTCGCGGTGTACGCCCATCAGGTGGTCGCCAACGCACGAGCCCTCGCGTCCGGGCTGGCCGCGGAGGGACTCGTCGTCACCACGGGCGGCACCGACACCCACCTCATCACCGCCGACCCGGCGCCCCTCGGCGTCGACGGCCGTGAGGCCCGCGGACGGCTCGCGGCGGCCGGGATCGTCCTCGACTGCTGTGCGCTGCCGCACGGCGACACCCGTGGCCTGCGCCTCGGTACGGCGGCCGTCACCACCCAGGGCATGGGGGAGGAGGAGATGGTGTGGCTCGCCGCTACGCTGGCGCAGGTGCTCCGGGGAGCGACCGAAAGCCAGAAGGTACGTGAAGAAGTGCGGGAGCTGACCGGTAGATTTCCGCCGTATCCCGCTTGAGGAGGGGTACCCGCGCCGCCGTACACAGCCACTCGTGCAACCATCGTCGCTACCCGGAAGTCCCCACACATATGCGTCGCGTATGCGACCG
This sequence comes from Streptomyces lanatus, assembly GCF_014655715.1. GTDB lineage: Bacteria > Actinomycetota > Actinomycetes > Streptomycetales > Streptomycetaceae > Streptomyces > Streptomyces lanatus. The sequence goes on from NZ_BNBM01000003.1 coordinate 524,991, forward strand.
TCGCTAGGGTGTGGGGCTGAGATGGCCAGCGAGACTTGTGGGGAAGCCTGTGCGTGAATACCTGCTGACGCTCTGCGTGACGGCCGCGGTGACGTATCTGCTGACAGGGCCGGTACGGAAGTTCGCGATCGTCGCCGGAGCGATGCCGGAGATCCGGGCACGTGATGTGCACCGGGAACCCACTCCGCGGCTCGGCGGTATCGCGATGTTCTTCGGCCTGTGCGCAGGCCTGCTGGTCGCCGACCACCTCACGAACCTCAGTACCGTCTTCGAGAAGTCCAACGAACCGCGGGCGCTGCTCTCCGGAGCGGCGCTCATCTGGCTGATCGGCGTCCTGGACGACAAGTTCGAGATCGACGCCCTGATCAAGCTGGGCGGCCAGATGATCGCCGCCGGCGTCATGGTCATGCAGGGCCTGACGATCCTGTGGCTGCCGATCCCGACGGTGGGCAATGTCGCCCTGACCCAGTGGCAGGGCACCCTCCTCACGGTCGCCCTGGTCGTGATCACCATCAACGCGGTCAACTTCGTGGACGGCCTGGACGGCCTGGCGGCCGGCATGGTCTGCATCGCCTCGGCGGCGTTCTTCCTCTACGCCTACCGCGTCTGGGTGTCGTACGGCATCGAGGCCGCCGCCCCGGCCACCCTGTTCTCGGCGATCCTGATGGGCATGTGCCTGGGCTTCCTGCCGCACAACATGCACCCGGCGCGGATCTTCATGGGCGACTCGGGCTCGATGCTGATCGGCCTGGTCCTTGCAGCGGGCGCTATCTCGATCACGGGACAGGTCGACCCGGACGCGCTGAAGCTGTTCGCGGGCTCGGAGAAGGCGGCGGTGCACCAGACGGTCCCGGTGTACATCCCCCTTCTCCTCCCGCTGACGATCATCGCGATCCCGGCGGCCGACCTGGTCCTGGCGATCGTGCGCCGCACCTGGCGCGGCCAGTCGCCCTTCGCCGCGGACCGCGGCCACCTCCACCACCGCCTCCTGGAGATCGGCCACTCCCACAGCCGCGCGGTGCTGATCATGTACTTCTGGTCGGCGCTGATCGCCTTCGGCGCGCTCGCGTACTCCGTGAACTCGGCGTCGATGTGGATCGTGCTGGGCGTGGTGTTCCTGAGCGCCATCGGCCTGGCCCTGCTCCTGCTCCCACGCTTCACACCCCGAGCCCCGCGCTGGGCGGAGGCATTCGTCCCGCCGCGCTACCGCCGAGGCGGACCGATCTCGGAGCCGGCGGCCACGACGCCCCGCACGGTCGCCGGCCAGGTATCGGCCGACGCCGCGGCGGATGCCCTGCCCGACGGACAGCCACGCACACCGGTCGCGGCCGGGGCGGGACGCGTCAACGGGGCTACTGCTATCGGTGCTCGATCGCGTCTGCTGGACCGGCGTAAGGCTGGAACGTCGCGCTGACGGTCAAGGTAAGCCAAGCCGCAAGGTAAGAATCTGACTAGAGCATTGCCAAGTCATGGGGGAACGAAGCTCCCCAATACCAGACAAGTCGACCGTGATTCTGCACAGACGTGCAGGTTCACTCTCATGTGTGACGCCGAGCACACCATCCAGGTAAAGACCTCATCAAATAGTTTGTGATACGGTTCACGAGAACCCCGGGACAGAGCCGAAGGACCGAAGTGCGACGGTCCACCGGCGTGAGGTTCTCTCTCAGCCCGGGACTACGCTCGTCCATGACGACACCCTGCCCCCACCGTGAAAGCGGAGTTGCCGCCATGCCGTCCAATGACGCCCGCACCCTGCTCCAGGCCGCTGTACCCACAGTCGTCGCCGGCGCTGTCGCCGCCGTCGTCAGTGGCGTGGTCGCCGGTGGCAAGGGAGCGATCGGCGCGGTGGTCGCCACGGTGGTCGTGATCCTTTTCATGGGGCTCGGTCTCTACGTTCTTCAGCGCACTGCCAAATCGCTTCCGCATCTGTTCCAGGCAATGGGTCTGATGCTGTACGCAGCGCAGATCCTGCTGCTGTTCATCTTCATGGCCGCGTTCAAGAACACGACGCTGTTCAACCCGCGGGTCTTCGCGTTCACACTGCTCGGAACCACTCTCGTGTGGATCGCCATGCAGACGCGTGCCCACATGAAGGCCAAGATCCTCTACGTAGAACCCGATTCGGACGCCTCCTCCAAGGACGGCAAGTCCGAAAAGACGGGGCACTCGTCGTGAGAGGTAGGGGCGGGATAAGGGCGCTTGAGAAGTCCTGCTATCGTCCGGTGCCAACTGCGGCATCGCGGGCGCGGGCATCCAAGCTGACGCCTGCTCAATCGCGAGGCTCGATGCCCCCCAGCCGCCCCCACATCCGTAACACCAGTCCCGTGCCGAACCGCGGCTGCGCGCCGCGCCGACACAACGAGGTTGCCGTACCTATGCGCCACGCTGAAGGAGCCCGCGGTGAGTGCTGACCCGACGCAGGTGCTCGCCTTCGAGACCGACTGCCACCTTTTCGACGGGTGTGGCTTTGCCGAGGTTTCTCCGGGCCTGCACTCGTTCCTGTTCCAGCCCCTGTGGGGCGACGGTGACAGCAACCTGTACTTCAACAAGACGATGCTGCTGGCGCTGCTCGGCTCGGTCATCGTCATCGGCTTCTTCTGGGCCGCGTTCCGCCGGCCGCAGGTCGTCCCCGGCAAGCTCCAGATGGTCGCCGAGGCGGGCTACGACTTCATCCGGCGCGGTGTGGTCTACGAGACCATCGGTAAGAAGGAAGGCGAGAAGTACGTACCGCTCGTCGTTTCGCTCTTCTTCTTCGTCTGGATGATGAACCTCTGGTCGATCGTTCCGATCGCCCAGTTCCCGGTCACCGGGATCATCTCCTACCCGCTGGTCCTGGCGCTGATCGTCTATGTCGTGTGGGTCTCGCTGACTTTCAAGCGGCAGGGCTTCGTCGGCTTCTGGAAGAACGTCACCGGCTACGACAAGTCGCTCGGCGCGGTGCTGCCGCTGTCGATGACGATCGAGCTGTTCTCCAACCTGCTGATCCGCCCGTTCACGCACGCTGTGCGACTGTTCGCGAACATGTTCGCCGGTCACACCCTGCTGCTGCTGTTCACGATCGCCAGCTGGTACATGCTGAACAGCTGGGGCATCGCCTACGCGGGTGTCTCGTTCGTGATGGTCATCGTGATGACCGCCTTCGAGCTGTTCATCCAGGCCCTGCAGGCGTATGTGTTCGTCCTGCTGACGTGTACCTACATCCAGGGCGCTCTCGCCGAGCACCACTGAGCCACCGCCCCTTTTTCACCTCCATAATTCGTCCGGTGGCCAACCCCCACCGGTCCGTAAAGAAAAGGAAGAACTGGCATGTCCCAGACCCTTGCTGCTGTCGAAGGCTCCCTCGGCTCCATCGGTTACGGCCTCGCCGCGATCGGCCCCGGCGTCGGCGTCGGCATCATCTTCGGTAACGGCACCCAGGCCCTGGCCCGTCAGCCCGAGGCCGCCGGCCTGATCCGTGCCAACCAGATCCTCGGCTTCGCCTTCTGTGAGGCGCTCGCCCTGATCGGTCTGGTCATGCCGTTCGTCTACGGCTACTGATCCACCACACCAGTCCAGCCGACTAGACGAAAGGCACTCACATGAGCCCGCTGCTCATCGCGGCGAACGAGGAGAACCCCCTCGTTCCGCCGATCCCTGAGCTTGTCATCGGCCTGCTCGCCTTCGTCATCGTCTTCGGCTTCCTCGCCAAGAAGCTCCTCCCGAACATCAACAAGGTTCTGGAAGAGCGCCGCGAGGCCATCGAGGGCGGTATCGAGAAGGCCGAGGCCGCCCAGACCGAGGCACAGAGCGTTCTGGAGCAGTACAAGGCCCAGCTCGCCGAGGCCCGGCACGAGGCCGCGCGGCTGCGTCAGGAGGCGCAGGAGCAGGGTGCCGCGCTCATCGCCGAGATGCGTGCGGAAGGCCAGCGGCAGCGCGAGGAGATCGTCGCCGCCGGTCACGCCCAGATCGAGGCCGACCGCAAGGCCGCGTCCTCCGCGCTGCGCCAGGACGTCGGCAAGCTCGCCACCGACCTGGCCGGCAAGCTCGTCGGTGAGTCCCTCGAGGACCACGCCCGGCAGAGCCGCGTCATCGACCGCTTCCTCGACGAGCTCGAGGAGAAGGCCGAGGCCGGACGATGAACGGAGCGAGCCGCGAGGCCCTGGCAGCCGCACGCGAGCGACTCGACGCGCTGACGGACAACACGTCCGTGGACGCCGCCCGGCTCGCCGACGAGCTGGCCGCCGTCACCGCGCTGCTCGACCGCGAGGTGTCGCTGCGTCGGGTCCTGACCGACCCGGCGCAGGCCGGCGAGGCCAAGGCCGAACTGGCCCAGCGCCTGCTCGGTGGCCAGGTCGGCGGCGAGGCCGCTGACCTGCTGGCCGGCATGGTGCGCTCCCGCTGGTCGCAGTCCCGCGACCTGGTGGACGCGCTGGAGGAGCTGGCGGACACCGCCGACCTCACCGCCGCGCAGAAGAACGGCACCCTCGACGACGTCGAGGACGAGCTGTTCCGGTTCGGCCGGATCGTGTCCGGCAGCACCGAGCTGCGCGCCGCGCTGACCGACCGCTCCGCCACCACCTCGGCCAAGGGCGAGCTGCTGCGCAGCCTGCTCGGCGGCCGGGCCAAGGCGACCACCGAGCGTCTGGTGACGCGTCTTGTGACCGCGCCGCGTGGACGTAGCCTGGAGTCGGGACTGGAGTCCCTGTCCAAGCTCGCCGCCGAGCGCAGGCAGCGCCTGGTGGCCGTCGTGACCACGGCGGTGCCGCTGAGCGACACGCAGAGGCAGCGCCTCGGCGCCGCCCTCGGAAAGCTCTACGGCCACACGATGCACCTCAACATCGACGTGGACCCCGAGGTCGTAGGCGGAATCCGGGTGCAGGTCGGCGACGAGGTCATCAACGGCTCCCTCGCGGACCGCATCGAGGACGCCGGCCGCCGACTGGCGGGCTAGCAGCAACTTCATAAGCAGTAAGCAGTACGTACCTACGGCCCGGTTGGGCCGTGCAGAGGATTCACCTCGTTCATGGGGGGAGTCCCCATCCCCCCAAAGTGAAACTTCGGGCCCAACAAGGAGAGCAGGGAACCCAGATGGCGGAGCTCACGATCCGGCCGGAGGAGATCCGGGACGCGCTGGAGAACTTCGTCCAGTCGTACAAGCCGGACGCGGCCTCGCGCGAGGAGGTCGGTACGGTCACCCTTGCCGGCGACGGCATCGCGAAGGTCGAGGGTCTGCCCTCGGCCATGGCCAACGAACTTCTGAAGTTCGAGGACGGCACCCTCGGCCTCGCGCTGAACCTGGAAGAGCGCGAGATCGGCGCCATCGTCCTCGGTGAGTTCAGCGGTATCGAGGAGGGTCAGCCGGTGCAGCGCACCGGTGAGGTGCTCTCCGTGGCCGTCGGCGAGGGCTACCTCGGCCGCGTCGTCGACCCGCTCGGCAACCCGATCGACGGCCTCGGCGAGATCGAGACCAGCGGACGTCGCGCCCTCGAGCTGCAGGCCCCGGGCGTCATGGCCCGTAAGTCGGTGCACGAGCCGATGGAGACCGGCTACAAGGCCGTCGACGCGATGACCCCGATCGGCCGTGGCCAGCGTCAGCTGGTCATCGGTGACCGTCAGACCGGCAAGACCGCCCTGGCCGTCGACACGATCATCAACCAGCGCGACAACTGGCGCTCGGGCGACCCGAAGAAGCAGGTCCGCTGCATCTACGTCGCCATCGGCCAGAAGGGCTCCACCATCGCGTCCGTGCGCGGTGCCCTGGAGGAGAACGGCGCGCTGGAGTACACGACCATCGTCGCCGCCCCGGCGTCCGACCCGGCCGGCTTCAAGTACCTGGCGCCGTACACCGGTTCGGCCATCGGCCAGCAGTGGATGTACGAGGGCAAGCACGTCCTCATCATCTTCGACGACCTCTCGAAGCAGGCCGACGCCTACCGCGCCGTGTCCCTGCTGCTGCGCCGCCCGCCGGGCCGTGAGGCCTACCCGGGTGACGTCTTCTACCTGCACTCCCGTCTGCTGGAGCGCTGCGCGAAGCTCTCCGACGACATGGGCGCCGGTTCGATGACGGGTCTGCCGATCGTCGAGACCAAGGCCAACGACGTCTCGGCGTTCATCCCGACCAACGTCATCTCCATCACCGACGGCCAGTGCTTCCTGGAGTCGGACCTGTTCAACGCCGGTCAGCGCCCCGCGCTGAACGTCGGTATCTCCGTCTCCCGAGTCGGTGGTTCCGCGCAGCACAAGGCGATGAAGCAGGTCTCCGGCCGTCTGCGCGTGGACCTGGCCCAGTTCCGTGAGCTGGAGGCGTTCGCCGCCTTCGGTTCCGACCTGGACGCCGCGTCGAAGGCGCAGCTGGAGCGCGGTCAGCGCATGGTCGAGCTGCTGAAGCAGGCCCAGTACGAGCCGATGTCCACCGAGGACCAGGTCGTCTCCGTGTGGGCCGGCACCACCGGCAAGATGGACGACGTACCGGTCGTCGACATCCGCCGCTTCGAGAAGGAGCTCCTGGAGTACCTGCACCGCAAGGAGCAGGGCCTCATGACCTCCATCAAGGAGGGCGGCAAGATGTCGGACGACACGCTCACCGCCGTCGCCGACGCCATCGCGGAGTTCAAGAAGCAGTTCGAGACCGCCGACGGCAAGCTGCTCGGCGAAGAGGCTTCGGCCGCTGCCGCCAAGTGACGTAAGGAAGGGACCTGACTCATGGGAGCCCAGCTCCGGGTCTACAAGCGTCGCATCCGATCCGTCACCGCGACCAAGAAGATCACGAAGGCGATGGAGATGATCGCCGCCTCGCGCGTCGTCAAGGCGCAGCGCAAGGTGGCGGCCTCCGCGCCGTACGCGACCGAGCTCACCCGCGCGGTCACGGCGGTCGGCACCGGCTCGAACACCAGGCACCCGCTGACCACGAAGGCCGAAACGGTCACGCGGTCCGCGGTGCTGCTCCTGACGAGCGACCGTGGCCTCGCCGGCGCCTTCAACTCCAACGCCATCAAGGCGGCGGAGCAGTTGACCGAGCGCCTGGAGCGCGAGGGCAAGGAGGTCGACGTCTACATCGTCGGCCGCCGTGGTGTGGCGCACTACAACTTCCGTGAGCGCAAGATCGCGGAGTCGTGGAGCGGCTTCACCGACGAGCCCACGTACGCGGACGCCAAGAAGGTCGCGGCCCCGCTGATCGAGGCCATCGAGACGGAGACGGCCGAGGGCGGCGTGGATGAACTCCACATCGTCTACACCGAGTTCGTCTCGATGATGACGCAGCAGGCGCTGGACGCCCAGCTTCTGCCGCTCAGCCTCGAAGAGGTCGCGGAGGAGACCGCCACCAAGGGCGAGATCCTCCCGCTGTTCGACTTCGAGCCGTCGGCGGAGGACGTCCTCGACGCCCTGCTGCCGCGGTACGTCGAGAGCCGGATCTACAACGCGCTGCTTCAGTCGGCCGCCTCCAAGCACGCCGCCACGCGGCGCGCGATGAAGTCGGCCACCGACAACGCCGGAGAGCTCATCGAGACGCTGTCCCGGCTTGCCAACGCGGCCCGCCAGGCCGAAATCACCCAGGAAATCAGCGAGATCGTCGGTGGCACCGCAGCCCTGGCCGACGCGACCGCGGGGAGTGACCGCTAATGACCACCACTGTTGAGACCGCGACGGCCACGGGCCGCGTCGCCCGGGTCATCGGCCCGGTCGTCGACGTGGAGTTCCCCGTCGACGCGATGCCGGACATCTACAACGCCCTTCACGTCGAGGTGGCCGACCCGGCCAACGCCGGCGAGAAGAAGACGCTGACCCTGGAGGTCGCCCAGCACCTGGGTGACGGCCTGGTCCGCACCATCTCCATGCAGCCCACCGACGGTCTGGTCCGCCAGGCCGCGGTCACCGACACCGGCGACGGCATCACCGTCCCGGTCGGCGACTTCACCAAGGGCAAGGTGTTCAACACCCTCGGTGAGGTGCTGAACGTCGACGAGAAGTACGACGGCGAGCGCTGGTCCATCCACCGCAAGGCCCCGAACTTCGACGAGCTCGAGTCGAAGACCGAGATGTTCGAGACCGGCGTCAAGGTCATCGACCTTCTCACCCCGTACGTCAAGGGTGGAAAGATCGGCCTGTTCGGCGGTGCCGGCGTCGGCAAGACGGTGCTCATCCAGGAGATGATCTACCGCGTCGCCAACAACCACGACGGTGTGTCGGTGTTCGCCGGTGTCGGTGAGCGCACCCGTGAGGGCAACGACCTCATCGACGAGATGAGCGAGTCGGGCGTCATCGACAAGACCGCCCTGGTCTTCGGTCAGATGGACGAGCCCCCGGGCACCCGTCTGCGCGTGGCCCTCGCCGGTCTGACCATGGCGGAGTACTTCCGCGATGTGCAGAAGCAGGACGTGCTGTTCTTCATCGACAACATCTTCCGCTTCACGCAGGCCGGTTCCGAGGTGTCGACCCTGCTCGGCCGTATGCCCTCCGCGGTGGGCTACCAGCCGAACCTGGCCGACGAGATGGGTCTCCTCCAGGAGCGCATCACCTCGACCCGTGGTCACTCGATCACCTCGATGCAGGCGATCTACGTCCCCGCGGACGACCTGACCGACCCGGCCCCGGCCACCACCTTCGCCCACCTCGACGCGACGACGGTTCTGTCCCGTCCGATCTCCGAGAAGGGCATCTACCCGGCCGTGGACCCGCTGGACTCCACGTCCCGGATCCTGGACCCGCGCTACATCGCGCAGGACCACTACAACACCGCCATGCGCGTCAAGGGGATCCTGCAGAAGTACAAGGACCTCCAGGACATCATCGCGATCCTCGGTATCGACGAGCTCAGCGAGGAGGACAAGCTGGTCGTCCAGCGTGCCCGCCGCGTCGAGCGCTTCCTGTCCCAGAACACGCACGTCGCCAAGCAGTTCACCGGTGTGGACGGCTCGGACGTGCCGCTGGACGAGTCGATCACCGCGTTCAACGCGATCTGCGACGGTGAGTTCGACCACTTCCCGGAGCAGGCGTTCTTCATGTGCGGTGGTCTCGAGGACCTCAAGAAGAACGCGAAGGAGCTGGGCGTCTCCTGACGCACCGGTCTTCGTGAGCCATTGAGCTCTTGATGAGGGGGCGGGGGCACGTCCCGCCCCCTCTTCCTTGCCTACTAGACTTGTAACCAACACCCGGCACAACCGCCGGGTGGTGACCCGAGGAGCCACCTTGGCTGCTGAGCTGCACGTCGCGCTGGTCGCCGCCGACCGTGAGGTCTGGTCGGGCCAGGCCACCCTGGTCGTCGCGCGCACCACGTCCGGCGACATCGGCGTCATGCCCGGTCACCAGCCGCTGCTCGGTGTGCTGGAGTCGGGCCCGGTGACCATCCGTACGAGTGAAGGTGGAACCGTCATCGCCGCGGTGCACGGCGGTTTCATCTCGTTCGCGGACAACAAGCTGTCGCTGCTGGCCGAGATCGCCGAGCTTTCGGACGAGATCGACGTCCAGCGCGCGGAGCGGGCGCTGGAGCGCGCGAAGTCGGACGACGACGCGTCCGCAGGCCGCCGCGCGGAGGTCCGCCTGCAGGCTGCGACGGCGCGCTGACCCCCGGGGTCACCTTCGGAGCCGTCTAGGCTCTGGGGGAGCGCACGCGATGACGTCACTCAGCCGCGGCTGGGACCGGAGCAATCCGGTGCCGGTCGCGGCTGAGGCAGATATGGAAGTTTTTTCCGTTCCGTTACCTAGGAGACGAGGAGGTCGGTGTCGATGGTCCTCGCTCTGACTGTGTGCGGAATCGTTGTCGCCCTGGTGGTGCTGGGACTGTTCGTCTTCGGCCTGCGCCGCAGACTCATCCAGCGCTCCGGTGGCACTTTCGACTGTTCCCTGCGCTGGGACGTGCCGGAGAAATCCGATACCAGCGGCAAAGGCTGGTCGTACGGGGTCGCCCGCTACAACGGCGACCGCATCGAGTGGTACCGCGTCTTCTCCTACGCCTATCGCCCGCGCCGCATCCTGGAGCGCTCCGCCATCGAGGTGGCCGGCCGCCGGGTACCCGACGGCGAGGAGGAGCTGGCGCTGCTCTCCGACGCGGTGATCCTCACCTGTCTGCACCGGGGCACGCGCCTCGAACTCGCCATGAGCGAGGACGCGCTGACCGGATTCCTCGCGTGGCTCGAAGCGGCCCCGCCCGGTCAGCGCGTCAATGTCGCCTAGTAACTCGTTTACGACAGCCCGTTGTTGATGGCGGTCACCAGCTCACCGTTGCCGGTGTCGCCGCTGAACTCCCAGAAGAACGCGCCGCCCAGGCCCTGGTTCTTGGCCCAGGTCATCTTCCCGGCGATCGTCGACGGGGTGTCGTACGACCACCAGTTGTTGCCGCAGTAGGCGTATGCCGTGCCGGCGATGGTGCCGTTCGCGGGGCAGGAGTTCTTGAGGACCTTGTAGTCCTCGATGCCGGCCTCGTAGGTGCCGGGGGCCGCGCCGGTCGCCGTGCCGCCGGGGGCGGCCTGGGTGACGCCGGTCCAGCCGCGGCCGTAGAAGCCGATGCCGAGGAGCAGCTTCTTGGACGCCACGCCCTTGGACTTGAGCTTGGCGATCGCGTCGGCGGAGTTGAAGCCCGCCTGCGGGATGCCGGGGTACGACGTGAGCGGTGAGTGCGGCGCGGTCGGGCCCTGGGCGTTGAAGGCGCCGAAGTAGTCGTACGTCATCACGTTGTACCAGTCGAGGTACTGCGAGGCGCCGCCGTAGTCGGCCGCGTCGATCTTGCCGCCGGAGGAGCCGTCGGCGGTGATGGCCGCGGTGACCAGGTAGTTGGAGCCGAACTCGGTGCGGAGGGCGGACATGAGGTTCTTGAAGGCCGCGGGCCCGCTGGTGTCGCAGGTCAGGCCGCAGGCGTTCGGGTACTCCCAGTCGATGTCGATGCCGTCGAAGACATCGGCCCAGCGCGGGTCCTCGACCACGGCCTTGCAGGACTTGGCGAACGCGGCCGCGTTGGCGGCGGCCTGGCCGAAGCCGCCGGAGTAGGTCCAGCCGCCGAAGGAGTACAGCACCTTGATGTGCGGGTACTTGGCCTTCAGCTGGCGCAGCTGGTTGAAGTTGCCGCGCAGCGGCTGGTCCCAGGTGTCGGCGGTGCCGCTGACGGACTGGTCGGCGGTGTAGGCCTTGTCGTAGGCGGCGTAGGTGTCGTCGACGGTGCACTGACCGTTCTTGACGTTGCCGAACGCGTAGTTGATGTGCGTGATCTTCGAGGCGGAGCCCGAGGTCACCAGGTTCTTTACGTGGTAGTTGCGGCCGTAGACGCCCCACTCGGTGAAGTAGCCGAGCTTGACCTTGTCGCCGGTGGGCGGCGGGTCGGTGGTGCCGCCGGTGGTGCGCACCGCGCGGGCGCCGCTGACCGGGCCGGTCTGGTCGGCGGTGTCGCGGGCCTGGACGGTGTAGGAGTAGTCGGTGCCGGCGGTCAGGCCGGTGTCGCTGTACGACGTCGTCGTCACGGTGGCGACCTTGGCGCCGTCGCGCAGGACGTCGTAGTTCTTGATGCCCTTGTCGTCGGTTGCGGCGGACCAGCTGAGCTTCACCGAGGTGTTGGTGATGTCGGAGGCGGTGGGGGCGCCGGGAGCGCTGGGCGCGCTGTCGCCGGGCTCGGTGGTGCCGCCGTCACAACTGCCGCTGTTCAGCTTGCAGTTGGCGGGGGAGCCGGAGCCGGAGCCGTTGAAGCCGAAGGAGACGGAGGCGCCGGGGGCGAGGGTGCCGTTCCAGGACTTGTTCTTGGCGGTCCAGTGGGTGCCGGAGGAGGTGACGTCGGCGTCCCAGGCGGAGGTGACGGAGGTGCCGGAGGGGAAGTCCCACTCGACGGTCCAGGAGCTGAGGGAGGTGGTGCCGGTGTTCTTCACCGTCCACTTGCCCTCGAAGCCGGAGCCCCAGTCCTGGGTCTTGGCGTAGGTGGCGGTGGCGGAAGTCGCGGCTTCGGCCGGGCTCGCGAGGCCGACCAGACCGGCCAGCGGGAGCAGCAGGGTCGCGAACCCCGCCATGGCTCTGTGTCTGAAGCGCATGCTGCGCCTCCTTGTCGGGGAGTTGAGGGGCATGACTGAGCCTCACGCCCATTCATGGTGCGGTGAGAATAGAAAGGTCTGGACCACAGGTCAATAGGTCTGGACCAGTTGTCCGTCGGTCCCGACCGCGGCCGACTAGATCCCCAACTCCTGCGCCAGTACGGCCGCTTGGACCCGGCTGCGCAGTTCCAGCTTGCCCAGCAATCGGCTGACATGTGTCTTCACGGTCGCCTCGGCCATGTCGAGCCGGGTCGCGATATCGGCGTTGGACAGGCCCTCGCCCAGGCAGGACAGCACCTCGCGTTCCCGGCGGGTGAGGCAGTCCAGGACGGACGGGTCGGCCTTCGGCTCCCGTACCGGCTTCGCGGCGAACTCGGCGATCAGGCGCCGGGTGACGGCCGGGGCGATCAGGCCCTCGCCGCGCGCCACGGTACGGACCGCCTCCAGCAGGTCGCGGGCGTCGGTGTTCTTCAGCAGAAAGCCGGAGGCGCCCGCCCGCAGCGCCCCGAAGACAAACTCATCGAGATCGAAGGTGGTCAGCACGAGCACATCCGCGAGCCGCTCCTCGACGACCTTGCGGGTGGCCGACATCCCGTCCAGACGCGGCATCTGAATGTCCATCAGCACCAGGTCGGGCCTGAGCTCCCGGGCCAGCTCCACCGCCTGCTCACCGTCCGCCGCCTCGCCGACCACCTCGATGTCGGGCGCGCTGCGCAGGATGAGGACCAGCCCGGCGCGTACGGCGGACTGGTCCTCGGCGACGAGCACACGGATCATGCGAGGTCTCCTTCGGTCAGCGGCAGCGCGGCGCGTACGACCCAGATCTTGCCGTCCGCCGACTGCTCGGGTCCGGCCTCGAAGGTGCCGCCCAGCAGGGCGACCCGCTCCTGCATCCCGACGAGCCCGGCGCCGGAACCGGGTGCGCGCGGCCCGTCGTGGTCGCCGAACGGGCTGGTCACGGAGACGGTGAGGGAGCCGTCCCGCTGGGCGAGGGCCACCGTGACCCGGCCGGGGGAGGCGTGCTTGAGGGCGTTGGTCAGGGATTCCTGGACGATGCGGTAGGCGGCGAGCTCGACGGGGGCCGGGACGGTGCCGGGGTCCGAGTCGAGGTGGACGTCGAGGCCGTTGGTGCGGGCGCCGGCCGCTAGGGCGCCGAGCCCGTCCAGGGTGGGCGCGGCCACCGGCTCGGTGTCGCCGCCGGCGTCCCGCAGGATGCCGATCAGCCGGCGCATCTCGGCGAGTCCCTCGACGCTGTTCTCGCGGATGACCGACAGGGCCTCCTGCGAGGTCTTGGCATCGCCGATGGAGAGCGCGGCCGTGGAGTGGATGGCGATCGCGGAGAGATGGTTGGCGACCATGTCGTGCAACTCGCGGGCCATACGTGCGCGTTCGGCGACGACCGCCTGGGAGCGGTCGATCTCGGCCAGCAGCGCGGTCTGCTCGGCGCGCAGCCGTGCCGCCTCGGCGGCGTCACGGTGATTGCGCACGATCCAGCCCGTCGCGGCCGGTCCGTACGCCACGATGCCGACCACCACACCGATCAGCAGCGCCTCCGGAATGCGCCAGATCGCGAACGGCACCAGGGTCGCGGCCACCGTGAGCAGGCCGGTGATCCACTGGATACGGCGGGCCGAGGCGAGCGGGCCGTACAGCACGGCGGCGTACATGATGTCGGTGAACATCAGGATCGACGCCAGGCTGCCCTGGGTCATGACGTCCGCGCTGATCGCGACCGTGCCGGTCAGCAGCGCCGTGCGCGGGGCGGCCCGGCGCAGCAGCTCGCAGCCGGCCAGCACGGTGAGCGGCACCAGGATCGGCCAGGGGCCGTCGAAGAGGGTGATCGGGTCCTTGGCGGGACGGGTGGCCAGGCCAATGCCCACCAGCAGCAGGCCGCCGAGCAGTCCGCCGACGGCGATGTACACGTCGAAGCGGTGCGGGCGGGGGAGGACCATGACTCCATCCAACACGGTGTGCCCGGGTCGGCGCGTGATTCCGGGGGACGGTCCCGCACTGCATCTTTCGATGTACCGCGAGTTCGTCACCGCCGACGACGAATACGGCCGGTCCCGACGGGAGCCTGGAAAGGTGACCGAAGGGAGCAAGTTGTGATCGTCGCCCTCATCATCGCCTGCGAGGTCGGCTTCTGGGTGCTGCTGGCGCTGGGCCTCTCCGTGCGCTACCTGCTGAAGTGGCGCCGCACGAGCGTGGTGCTGCTGCTGTGCGAGCCGGTGCTGGAGCTGGTCCTGTTCGTCGCCACGGCGATCGATCTGAAGAACGGCGCGGAGCCGGGCTGGGAGCATGGCCTGGCCGCGATCTACATCGGCTACACCGTGGCGTACGGCCACTACACGATCCGCTGGCTGGACGGCCACGCCGCGCACCGCCTGGCCGGCGCACCCCGCCCGCCCAAGCCCCCGCAGTACGGCATGGCACGGGCCCGGCACGAGGGTGGGCTGTGGCTGCGGACGCTGCTTGGGGCGGCGGTGGCTCTGGCTCTGTTGCAGGGGGCGATCTGGTATGTCGGGGACGGGGATACGTCGTCTCTGCGGTCGTTCCAGTGGGTGGCGCTGCGAGCTGCGGGGATTCATGGGTTGGTGGCGCTGGCCTACCTGATCTGGCCGAAGCAGCCGAAGGGTGGGCCCGAGCCCGCCGACCGGTTCGACACGTCGAAGGAGCGAGCCGGTCGATGAGCGCCTAGCGCTCCCCGCCCGGCACCCACAGCACGTCCCCGACCTCCTTGTTCGCCGTCCTCGCCAGGATGAACAGGAGGTCGGACAGGCGGTTCAGGTAGGTCGCCGTCAGGGGGTTCATCGTCTCGCCGTGCGCCTCCAGGGCCGACCATGTCGAGCGCTCCGCCCGGCGGACGACCGTGCAGGCCTGGTGGAGGAGGGCCGCGCCCGGGGTGCCGCCGGGGAGGATGAAGGAGCGGAGCTTTTCCAGCTGCTCGTTGAAGTGGTCGCAGTCCGCCTCCAGCTTGTCGATGTAGAACTGCTCCACCCGCAGGGGCGGGAACTCCGGGTTCTCCACCACCGGCGTCGACAGGTCCGCACCCACGTCGAACAGGTCGTTCTGCACCCGGGTGAGGACCTTGACGACCTCCTCGGCCAGGCCGCCCAGCGCGATCGCCGTGCCGATCACCGCGTTCGCCTCATTGGCGTCGGCGTACGCCGAGATCCGCAGGTCGGTCTTGGCGACCCGGCTCATGTCGCCGAGGGCGGTGGTGCCCTGGTCGCCGGTCCTGGTGTAGATGCGTGTCAGATTGACCATGAGGTCAGCCTAGTTAGGCCCCGGCCGTTCGGAACACGCGTGTGCCGACCGTCACGGCCAGTGCCGCGAAGGCGATGGCGACGAGGGTGCCGTACAGCATGTGTGCCGTGGTGTAGGAGCCGATGTACGCGTCCCGTATCGCGTCCACCAGATAGCGGAACGGGGTGAAGTGGGAGAGGACGTCCAGCCAGGTCGGTCCCAGTGTCATCGGCAGCATCAGGCCGCTCAGCAGCATCATCGGCATCGTCGTGGCGTTGATCGCCGGGCCGAACTCCTGCGGGGTGCGGACCTTCATCGCGAGCGCGTACGACAGTGAGGCCAGTGACACCGTCAGCAGTGCGACGAAGGCGAAGCCGATCAGGACGCCGGGGAGCGGAGCCCTCAGGCCCATCGCCAGTGCCGCCAGGACCAGGAGCACCGCCTGGAAGACGAACAGTGTCGCGTCCCGCAGGACGCGGCCGAGGAGCAGGGCGAGGCGGCTGACCGGGGTCACCCGCATCCGCTCCACCACCCCCTGGCTGTTCTCGATGATGATCGTGAAGCCCGCGAACGACGCCCCGAACAGGCCGAGTTGGAGCAGGAGGCCGGGGACCAGTACCTGCCATGAGCTGCCCTGCCCGCCCAGCGGCAGATTCGTCAGCAGCGGGCCGAAGAACAGCAGATACAGCAGCGGCATCAGCACGCCGAAGAGCAGGGCGAAGCGGGAGCGGAGGGTCTGGCGGGCGTAGCGGCCGTAGATGAGGGCCGTGTCCTGGAGCAGCATCTGGGGATTCCTATACGGCTACGGGGGCGGCGTCGGCCGGGACGGGACCGCGGCCGGTGATGGCGAGGAAGGTGTCCTGGAGCGAGGCGTCGATCGAGCCGCCGTGCGCCAGTTTCAGCGCGGTCGGTGTGCCCTCCGCGACGACCACGCCCTGGTCGACTATCACCAGGCGGTCGGAGAGGGCGTCGGCCTCGTCCAGGTAGTGCGTGGTGAGGAACACCGTCGTGCCGTGCTCGTCGCGCAGGCGTCGGATCAGAGCCCACAGGTCGGCCCTGCTGGCGGGGTCGAGTCCGGTCGTCGGCTCGTCCAGGAACAGCACCTTCGGGCGGTGGGTGAGCGCCATCGCGATGTCGAGGCGGCGCCGCTGGCCGCCGGAGAGCGCGCCCGCCTTGCGGTCGAGGAGGTCGGTCAGGCCCAGGTCGCGGGCCAACTCCTCGGCGCGCTCGGCGGCCTGCGCCTTCGTCAGGCGGTACAGGCGGCCCTGGGTGATCAGCTCCTCCCGCACGGTGATCTGCGGGTCGACGCCGCCCGACTGCGCCACGTATCCACACGCCCGGCGCACCCCCGCGGGGTCGGTCGCGAGATCGCAGCCGGCGACGGTGGCCGCGCCGCCGGTGGGTGCCAGCAGGGTCGTCAGCATCCGCAGGGTCGTCGTCTTGCCTGCTCCGTTCGGGCCCAGGAAGCCGAGGATCTCGCCTTCCCGGACGGTCAGGTCGATGACGCGCACGGCCTCCACCGGGCCGCGCTTGGTCTGGAAGGTACGGGCCAGTCCGGCCGTACTGATGATGGGCATGACCCCAGAAAAACAGAGTCCCTTAAATTTTGCAATCACCCCAAAGTTTGAATGAGCCCATGGAAGCTAGGATGGGGTCATGGCGGAAGGGCTCAGGGAGCGCAAGAAGCGCGAGACGCGGCAGCGGATCTCGGACATCGCCACCGGGCTGTTCCTGGAGCACGGCTTCGTGACCGTGACCATCGCCGAGGTGGCCGAGGCCGCCGACGTCTCCGTGAACACCGTCTACAACTACTTCCCGGCGAAGGAGGACCTCTTCTTCGACCGCTCCGCCGGCGTCGTCGACCAGCTCTCCCGCTGGGTGCGCGCGCGGGAGGAGGGGGAGTCTGCCGCCCGCGCCGTGCTGCGCGAGCTGCGCGCCGAGGTCGAGGCCGTCTCGCCCAGGGTCGGCCTCATGGCGGGCTACGACCGGTTCATGCGCGTCATCCATGAGGCGCCGCCGCTGCGCTCCCGGCTGTGGAGCATGCAGCAGGAGATCCACGACCATCTGGAGTCGACCCTGCGGGACGAAGTCGGCGCGGACGACTCCGACCCGCTGCCGGGGCTGATCGCCGGTCAGGTCGCCTGGATCCATCAGACCGTGTTCGTCCATATCGGGCGGGAGATGGTCGCCGGGCGAAATCCGGGCAAAGTGTCACGCGAGGTGCTCGTGCTTCTCGACGACATCGAGGAGCTGTTGAGCGAGAAGGTGCTCAACTACGCCGTCCGAGGCGCTTCGTGACCCGTGCCGGTGTGATGTCCGTCAGTTGAGACGTGACTCGCGTTACTAACCGGTCACACAGTGCCCCACGACCGCTAAGGTCCGCCGAAGAGCAACGTAAACAGGGTGTAAGGCGTTTCAAAGGGGAGTCGCAACAGTGGCACGGAAGCTTGCCGTCATCGGCGCCGGCTTGATGGGTTCCGGGATCGCCCAGGTCTCCGCTCAGGCGGGCTGGGACGTCGTCCTGCGGGACGTCACCGACGAGGCACTGAAGCGTGGCACCGACGGCATCAAGGCGTCGTACGACAAGTTCGTCAGCAAGGGCAGGCTGGAGGCGCACGACGCCGACGCCGCCCTCGCCCGTATCACCGCGACCACCGACCTGGACGCCGTCGCCGAAGCGGACGTCGTGGTCGAGGCCGTCTTCGAGAAGCTCGAGGTCAAGCACGAGATCTTCCGCGCGCTCGACAAGATCGTGCGCGACGACACCGTGCTCGCCTCCAACACCTCCGCCATCCCGATCACCAAGATCGCGGCGGCCACCGAGCGCCCCGAGCGGGTCGTCGGTGTGCACTTCTTCTCGCCGGTGCCGATGATGCAGCTCGTCGAGCTGGTCCGCGGCTACAAGACGAGCGACGAAACGCTCGCCACCGCGCGAGAGTTCGCCGAGTCCGTCGGCAAGACCTGCATCGTCGTGAACCGGGACGTCGCAGGATTCGTCACCACCCGGCTGATCTCGGCCCTCGTGGTCGAGGCCACCAAGCTCTACGAGTCGGGCGTCGCCACCGCCGAGGACATCGACCTCGCCTGCAAGCTGGGCTTCGGTCACGCCATGGGCCCGCTGGCCACGGCCGACCTCACCGGTGTCGACATCCTGCTGCACGCCGCCAGCAACATCTACACCGAGTCCCAGGACGAGAAGTTCGCCCCGCCGGAGCTGATGCGCCGGATGGTGGACGCGGGTGACATCGGCCGCAAGAGCGGGCAAGGCTTTTACAGCTACTGAGGTTTCGTAGACCACCGCACAGCCCCTCGGCGCGTCACGCGATGGGGTGAATTCGGTATCGGTTCGCTTACAGACGGCAACCTCTGGCCGCTCAACGCAGTCAGAGGTTGCATCAGCGGCCACTGCGAAGTCTCAGAACAAGCACAGGCACAGCGAGCACAGCAAGCACAGAGACCCGAAGACACAGACAACACACCGCGGAGCACGAACGCACGCTTGGGGAGCGCATATGCACATCAGGGGCGACCACGCCGAGCTGGTCGTCGGGGGCCGCCTCGACGTCCGCAGCGCGGCGGACGCCCGTACGGTCCTGCACTCGGCCGTCGACGACGGAGTCGGCGATCTGGTGCTCGACCTGTCCGAGCTGGAGTTCTGGGACGCCACCGGACTCGGGGTGATCATGGGAGCTCATCGGCGGGCCGGCCGCTGCGGCCGGCGCCTGGTGCTGCGTGGCGTGCCGCCGCAGATGCAGCGCCTGCTGGTGGCCACCCGGCTGCACCGGATCCTGGCGATCGAGGGCGGCATCGGGGTGGAGTCACTGCCCCGGGTGTGACGCCCGGCACGGGTGGGGCGGGACAGTAGGGCGTTCCGGCTGCGAACCGCATGTCACGCACAATCCTCACGAGACTGTGATGTCTCGGGCGGCGCGGTACCCCGACCTGTCGTAGATACTGTGCAAAGGTTTAGGGTTCGGCTGCCCGCCGCCTAGACACAACCCCTTCGAGCGGGCCCGGACCAGAAGCGACAGCGCGGTGTGCAACAGGCCGGGAGGGGCTTGGCTTACGCACACGACGCTTTTGGGGGGCTTGAAACCTATGGACCCGAACACCCGGGGACCCGAGGAGTACGGCCATGACGCCGACGGGCAGTCGTCGCGCCAGCGCCCTCCCAGGGATCCTCTGACAACCGACTTCGGACAGCACACGCCCGCGCTCGCCCGTACGGCGCAAGTGGTCTCGGGCGACTTCCTGCTCACCGTCAACCCCGTCGACGGCAGCGAGATCGAGGTCTGCCCGCCCGCCGAGCGGCCCGCACGGCCCGTCAAGCTGGCCCCGGCCGAACGCGCCGAGGCCGACCGTGCCGCCAAGCCGCCCGTCCCGCCCGGCCCGACCCGTCCCGCACAGCCGCTCCTGGCCCGCCAGGACGAGCGCGAGCAGCTGGTACGGATGCTCGCCCGCGGCCGCTCCGTACGCCTGGTCGGCCCCCGGGGCGCCGGCCGCACCAGCCTCCTCGACCTCGTCGCCGAGGACTGCGCGGACCTCGCCCCCGACGGCGTCGTCCGCCTCAACGGCTTCCACCGCACCCCGGCGGACCTGCTGTACGACCTCCTGTACGCCGTGCACAGCGCGCCCCTGTACCGCCCGGATCAGGACGAACTGCTCTCCTGTGTGCGTGACATCGGCGCGGTCGTCGTCCTGGACGACATCGAGTTCGGCGGCGCCGCGCTCGACGAACTGCTCGACGCGACCCCCGAGTGCGCCTTCGTGCTCGGCGCCACGCCCGAGGTGCCCGCGCCGTCCGCCGAATCCGGCATCGAGGAGGTCACCCTCGAAGGGTTCGACCGCGCCGCGAGCATGGAGCTCCTGGAGCACGGGGTCGGCCGTGTCCTCACCGAGGACGAGCTGAACTGGGCGGGCGACCTGTGGTTCGAGTCGGAGGGCCTGCCGCTGCGGTTCGTCCAGGCCGGCGCGCTGCTGCGGCAGCGGGACCTGCTGCGGGCCGGCGCGGAGGCCGTCGACGAGCACGGCGTCTTCGAGGACGCCCCGCCCGTCGACGCCCCGACCGGCGCCGAGGACGTACCGCTGCCCTCGCTCGGCGAGGCCGCCGGACCGGCGCCGCTGCTCGCCTCGCGGCTCAGCGCGTCGGCGCGCACCACCCTGAGGTTCGCCGTCGCGCTCGGCGGCGAGGTGCCGCATCAGGCCCATCTGCCCGCACTGGTCGGTGACACCCACGCGGACGCCGCGCTGGGCGAGCTGGCCGACTGCGGACTGGTCTCCCCGGTCGGCTCCCGCTACCGGCTCGCCGCCGGCGTGCAGGCCCAGCTGGAGGCCGCCGGATACGCCGACGACGCCCGGGACGACGCCCTCACCGCCGCCCGGCACTACGCCTGGTGGGCCGGGCACCCCTCGGTCACCCCGGAGCGCGTCTGCGCCGAGGCCGACGCCGTGCTCGCCGCGCTGGGCGTGCTGGTGCCCGCCACGACGCCGCCGGCCGAGGGCGAGGAGAGCCCGACCGTGCAGCTGGCCCGCACCGCGGCGCCCGCGTTCGCGGCGGGGCTGCACTGGAGCGCCTGGGAGCGGGCGCTGCGGGCCGGCGCCGAGGCCGCTCGCCTCGCCGGTGATGTCTTCGAACAGGCCTATTTCCACCACGAGTTGGGCATCCTCGCGCTGTGCGGCGGCCAGCTGGACCGGGCCCGCGCCGAGTTGGAGACCTCCACCGGCCTGCGCGGCGCCCTCGCCGACAAGCGCGGCACCGTCGCGGGCCGGCGCGCGCTCGCCCTGGTCTCGGACCGCTCCGGCACTGCCCCTGGGGTCGCCGCCTTCTCCGCCACCGCGGGGGAGGAGGTGCCGGACGCGCGGTACGAGGAGTCGCAGTCGCCGCCGGGCGGTGTGCCGGCCGCGTTCCCGCCGGGCGGGGACACCACGACGCTGGTCACCCATCAGGCGTCGGCGCCCTCCGGAACCTCCCACAAGGGCCGCGGCGGCGTCCGGAACTTCGCGCGGCGCAACCTCGTCGCGGCCGGCGCGGGCGCGCTGCTCGTGGCCGTGCTCGGCACCGTCGTGACGCTCGGCGCCACCTCCGACAACGACCCCAACGCCCCGTCGAACCAGGTCGACGTCCCGTCCGCCAGCCAGGGCCCCGGCGACGACAGCCTGGGCGCGGACAAGGTGGAGGGCGACGACGAGCAGACCCCCGGCGACACCGGCAAGGCGACGAGCCGGCCGACGGACACGGGCACCGAGGACCCGACCACCACGGACGACCCGACGGACCCGTCGGACGAGCCGAGCGGCACGCAGAGTTCGGGCGGCGGCCCGACGAAGCCGACGGACGACCCGACGAAGCCGACGAGCAACCCCACGAAGCCGACGGACGACCCCACGAAGCCGACGGACGACCCGACAGATCCCACGGACGATCCGACGGGCCCGACTGACGATCCGACGGGACCGACGGACGACCCCACCGATGATCCGACGGACGGACCGACGCCGCCGTCCACGTCGACCTCGGCCAGCGGCCCGGCCTCCTCCAGCCCGGCGGAGACCACCAGCTCGGCCAGCGCCCCCACGGCCACCGAAACAGAAGCAAACCCGGTGATCTGACGCAACGATCAGGACGAGATCGATCACGACAAGAGGGCCGGGCCCGTCAAACGGACCCGGCCTTCACCGTCGTAGAAACCGCCCTCAGAACAACCGCAGCTTGTCGTCCTCGATCCCCCGCAGGGCGTCGTAATCCAGCACCTGGCAGCCGATTCCCCGGTCCGTCGCGAGGACCCGGGCCTGGGGCTTGATCTCCTGGGCGGCGAAGATGCCGCGGACCGGGGCGAGATGGGGATCGCGGTTCAGCAGGTCGAGGTAGCGGGTCAGCTGCTCCACGCCGTCGATCTCGCCGCGCCGCTTGATCTCGACCGCGACCGTCGCGCCGTCCGCGTCCCGGCACAGGATGTCGACCGGGCCGATGGCCGTCGGGTACTCGCGGCGGATGAGGGTGTAGCCCTCGCCGAGCGTCTCGATGCGGTCCGCGAGGAGTTCCTGGAGGTGCGCTTCCACGCCGTCCTTGATCAGGCCGGGGTCCACACCCAGTTCGTGCGAGGAATCATGGAGGATCTCCTCCATCGTGATGATCAGCTTCTCGCCCGCTTTGTTGATGACCGTCCAGACGTCCTGCTGCTCGCCGTCCCCCTCCTTCAGAGTGCAGGGCGGCGACATCCAGTTCAGGGGTTTGTAGGCCCGGTCGTCCGCGTGGATCGAGACGCTGCCGTCCGCCTTGACCAGGATCAGACGGGGCGCCGAGGGCAGGTGGGCGGTGAGCCGGCCCGCGTAGTCGACGGAGCATCGGGCAATGACGAGACGCATGGTCGGCAACGCTACTCGACGGGCAGGTGTCGACGCGATTCGCCCCGGGGGAGTCCGTAAGACCCCGGACTGCCCCTGTTCATTTCTGGCCGATTGTGAGCTCGTGTGACCAACGAGGACCGCCCAAGTACGCATTCTCCTGGTGCCGTCACCGTCCGTTGCCTACCGTATTAAACGGGAGGTCGCGAGGCGTGTACACAGCGTGTCCGGTATCACGAACTCCCACATCTGTCCGGCAACCCCCGCGCTTGCGGGGGTGCGAGAGGAGAACCCATGTCGCTCGACGTCTCACCGGCCCTACTCGAACAGGCCGAGCGAGGCGAGGTCGACGAAGCCGCCTTCGTCGACTGCGTCCGGACCTCCCTGCCCTACGCATGGGAGATGATCAGCTCCCTGGTGGCCCAGCTGAAGGTCGACGGCGGTTCGTTCGCCGACAACCAGACGCCCCCGCCGGACGAGCAGGCACGTGGCCAGTTGCTGCGTGCGCTTGCGAGTGACGCGATACGCGGCGCGCTGCAGCGGCACTTCGGGGTGCGACTGGCCTTCCAGAACTGCCACCGGGTGGCGGTGTTCCCGCTTGACGGCTCGGTCGACGAGTCGCTCGCCCGCTTCACCTCGGTTCGCAGCCAGGTGCTGAACCAGTCCCCGGAATTCAGGGACTGCTGACGCAGTGAGCCACTTGCTTGCCGCTCCGTACGCGGGAGGTGCAATCAGTACTGGGGCGGCAAGCCCTCTGGGGGACCGGGCCGTTCGGCGGGCACGGAGCGATTCAGCCGAGGTGCGGAAGCACTTCGGCGCCCAGCCGCCGTACGTTCTCCTCGGTCGCCGCGAGGTCGCCCGAGCCCTCCACGAGGAGGGCGAAGCGGGAGATTCCGGTCCGCTCGCTGGTGGCCGCCAGCCGGTCGGCGCACAGCCGGGGCGTGCCCACCGGGTGCAGTCCGCAGAGCAGTTCGGTGTACGCCAGCGGGTCGCGCATCGCGCGATGGCGGCCGTCCACCGTCACATGGGCCTCCAGGCCCTGCCGCAGCCAGCCCGGCATCGCCTTCGTCAGCGTCTCCACCGCGTCGGTGCGCCGGTCCGCGATCTGGCAGACGCCGGCCGACACATGGGCCGCGCCCCGGATCTCGTCCGCGGTACTGCCCGCCGCACGCGCGTGCTCCCGCCACAGGGCGACCATCTCGGCCTTCTCCTCGTCGCCCACATGCATCCCGAGCAGCATCGGCAGCCCCCGCTCGGCCGCGAGCCGGACGCTCGGTGGTGAGGTGCACGCGACGACGACCTCGGGCCCCTCTACCTCCGCGAGACACTCCGACGGCCTTGGTACGACGGGGACTTCACGGAACCCGAACCGCTCGCCCGCCGCCGCGACCGAGGGCTCGCGCAGCCAGCGGACCAGTAGATCGAGTGATTCCGGGAACCCCTCCTCGTACGCCTTCAGACCCGAGCCGAACACCTCGAGATCGACCCACGGCCCGCCGCGTCCCACGCCCAGCGAGAAGCGCCCGCCGGAGGCGATGTGCAGCAGCGCGGCCTGCTCGCCGAGGGCCACCGGGTGGACGGTGGGCAGCACGCTGACCGCCGTGCCGACCCGCAGTCGGCTGGTGCGGCCCAGTAGTAGGGCGGCCAGGGTGATCGCGGACGGACAGGTGCCGTACGGCACGAAGTGGTGCTCGGCCAGCCAGACCGTGTCGAGCCCCGCTTCCTCGGCGACCTCGGCGGAGCGGACCGCCCGGTGCAGCGCCTCCCCGTCGCCCTGTCCCGGGAACCGGGCCGCCAACACGAAACTTCCTACGCGCATTGCTTTTTCCTGCTTCCTTGGCTCCGACGCGGAGCTCCCCCACCGGGCATAACCCTCTGACACGTGCCGAGGACACGGCCTGGCGAAGAGATTTGCGGATTGTCTGCAGAATCGGAGGCCGAGTGGCGCCCGGCGTGGGGCCCTTGTGGGGATTGGTGCCGTACAGCTACCCCTGGCCGTCCCGCGTAGGCTGGACATACCCCGTGCATCCTGTATAGCCCCGTGAGGTGTCCTGTGTCCCCGCGTCGCAATCGACCCAACGGCCCCCGAGACGCCGCCTCGGCCGGACGCGGTGCCGAGGACGACCGTTCCGGCCGCTACGGCGGCTGGCAGTCCACGGAGAACTGGCAGGGCGAGGACTGGAACGTGCGGCATGTGGCGGGCGCGAGCGCGCAGGGCAAGGCGTACCGCTGCCCCGGCTGCGACCAGATGATCCCGGACGGCGTCCCGCATGTCGTGGCCTGGCCGGACCACTCGGGCGTCGACGAGCGCCGCCACTGGCACAAGGCGTGCTGGAACGCGAAGGACCGCCGCACCACCCGGGTGCAGCGGTCCAGGAACGCGCCGAAGTTCTAGCGGGTTCTTTGAGCGGGCAGGACTACACGTCCCGCTTCTCCAGCAGCGCGAGGGCGCCGGCGAACACGGCGGCCGTCACACCGAGCATGATCCACAGCGGGTCCCAGCCGGTCGGTCCCGACTCCGTGAGGGACTGGGTGTAGAAGACGCTGAGCTGGTTCGGGATGGAGTACTCGATCAGGGCCTGCTGGAGGCCGCGCAGCGACTCCGAGAACATGAACATCGCGATGACCAGCGGGGCCAGCAGCACACCGATCATGATGGTGATCGCGCCCGCCGAGTGCCGGATGATCGAGCCGACGACGAGCGAGAGCAGGCCGAGCAGGGCGATGTAGACCGAGACGCCGACCGTGCCCTTGAGCCATTCCCCGCCGCTGGGCTCCCGCGCGTCCACCATGGCGACGTCCGCGAGGGCGACCAGGACGGCCGACGCCAGCGTCACCACGAACGCGACCGCGAAGAACACGATCGCCTTCGCCGTCAGCACCCGCCCACGGCTCGGGCACGCGGTCATGGTGGTGCGGATCATGCCGGTGCCGTACTCCGAGGCCGTGGTCAGCACGCCGAGCGTGATGATGCAGATGCTGCCGAGCAGCAGTCCGAAGAAGCCGAACCCGAGCGCGGTCTCGTCGCTCACGTTCCCTTCGTCGGTGTTGGCGGCGACCAGGGCGGCGGCGGCCAGGCCGATGCCGACGACGAGCAGCACGAACACGCCGAGCGTCCACATCGTGGAGCGCACCGACCGGATCTTCGTCCACTCCGAGGCGAGCGCGTGCCCGAGGTTCGTGCGCACCACGGGGATCGGTGAGGTGTAGGTGGGGTGCGCCGGACCGGGAGCCGCCTGCCAGTTCGGTGCGGCGGTCTGCGGCATCGGGGGCTGGGGCGTGCTCATCGGACGTCCTTGGGCTCGGTCGGGGCGGTCGTCGGCGGGGCGGGCGGAGCCGCGGGCGCCACGGGCGGCTGTACGGGGCTCTGGGCGGCCGGCGGCGCGGGCTGCGCCGGAGCGTGGCCCGGGGCGGGCTGAGGCGCCTGGGGGGCCGCCTGCGCGTACGGGTTGGGTGTCTCCGGGGCGCCGCCGTAGCCCTGGGGCGCGGCGAACGGCTGCCCGCCCTGCTGGGGCGGCGGCGGGGCGTACCAGCCGGGCTGGCCCTGACCCGGGACGGGCATCGGCGGCTGCGCGCCGGGCGGCAGCTGCTGCTGGAGGCCTTCCTTCTGGTCGGTCGTCGAGCGGTAGTCGACGGCGCCCTGCGTCATCCGCATGTACGCCTCCTCCAGCGAGGCCTGGTGCGGCGACAGCTCCCACAGCCGTACGTCGGTGCCGTGCGCGATGTCGCTGATGCGGGGGAGCGGCAGCCCGGTCACCCGGAGCGCGCCGTCCTGCTCGGGCAGCACATGCCCGCCCGCCTCGGTGAGCGCGCCGGCCAGCTTCTCGCGCAGCTGCGGCTCGGTGTCGGGCGTACGGACCCGGGCGAAGCCCGCGGAGTTCGCCGCGATGAAGTCCTTGACGCTCATGTCGGCCAGCAGCTGGCCGCGCCCGATGACGATCAGGTGGTCGGCGGTCAGCGCCATCTCGCTCATCAGGTGGGAGGAGACGAAGACGGTACGGCCCTCGGCCGCCAGCGACTTCATCAGGTTCCGCACCCAGAGGATGCCCTCGGGGTCGAGGCCGTTGACCGGCTCGTCGAACAGCAGCACCTGGGGGTCGCCGAGCAGCGCGGCGGCGATGCCGAGCCGCTGGCCCATGCCGAGCGAGAAGCCCTTGGAACGCCGCCTCGCCACGTCCTGGAGGCCGACCACGCCCAGCACCTCGTCCACCCGCCGGGCCGGGATGCCGGACAGCTGGGCCAGGCTCAGCAGATGGTTGCGGGCCGCTCTGCCGCCGTGCACCGCCTTGGCGTCGAGCAGCGCGCCGACCTGACGCGGGGCGTTGGGCAGCTTGCGGTACGGATAGCCGCCGATGGTGACATGGCCCGCGGTCGGGTTGTCCAGGCCGAGGATCATCCGCATCGTCGTCGACTTGCCGGAGCCGTTGGGGCCCAGGAAGCCGGTCACGGAACCGGGCCGTACCTGGAAGGACAAGTTGTACACAGCGGTCTTGTCGCCGTAGCGCTTGGTCAGGCCGACTGCTTCGATCATGCTCCGCACCCATCGAAAGGATCAGGACAGCGGGGCACACGCCCCCGTAAGGGTTAGGAGGATACCGAGGCGCTGACGGTTCCACTCAAGGGCAGGTAAAAACTCGGGCGCCGACCGCCGCCGCCCCGCGCTACGCGTCCCGCTTCTTCAGCGTGAGGTACCCCCCGGCGAGCGCCGCGATCACCCACAGCAGCATGATTCCGAGGCCGCCCCAGGGGCCGTACGGCTTGTCGTCGTCGAGTGGGGTGACGACCTGCATGATCCTGCTGCCGGCCTGGTCGGGCAGGTACTGGCCGATCTTCTCGGTGGCCGAGACGTTGCCGAGGATGTTGGAGATCAGGAAGAAGAACGGCATCAGGATGCCCAGCGACAGCATCGGTGAGCGCAGCATCGCCGCGACCCCCATCGAGAACATCGCGATGAGGGTCATGTAGATCCCGCCGCCGATCACCGCGCGCAGCACCCCGGGGTCGCCGATCTCCGCCCGGTGGTCGCCCAGCATCGCCTGCCCCAGGAAGAAGGTGACGAAGCTGGTGGCCAGGCCGACGGCGAGGGAGAGGCCGGTCGCCACCGCGATCTTGCTGAACAGGAAGGTGCCGCGCTGCGGTACGGCGGCCAGCGAGCTGCGGATCATGCCGGTGCTGTACTCGTTCGAGACGACGAGCACCCCGAACACGATCATCGCGAGCTGCCCGAGGCCCATCCCGGCGAAGCTGATGAAGGTCGGGTCGAAGGACGCCTGGTCCCGTCGGCTCATGTCGGCGAACTCGTTCTTCGACAGGGCCGAGATCAGCATGCCGAGGGCGATGGTGACCACCACGGCGAGGGACAGCGTCCACACGGTGGAGGCGACGGACCGGATCTTGGTCCATTCGGAGCGGATGACCTGGGTGACCATCGTGCTCAGCTCCTCTTCCAGTCCGCGCCCCACTGCTGCTGTCGCTGCTGTGGTGGCCGCGTCGGTGCCTCGGTATGTGCGTGGTACTCCACCGACTCCGCGGTCAGCTGCATGAACGCCTCCTCCAGGGAGGCCTGTTGCGGGCTCAGCTCGTGCAGTACGACCTGGTGGCGCGCCGCCAGCTCACCGATCTGCTCGGACTTGCCGCCGTCCACCTCCAGCGTGCCGTTGCCGTTCTCCACGGCGGTGATCCCCGCCTCGTGCAGCACATCGAGCAGCCGCTCGCGCTGCGGGGTGCGGATGCGGACGTACGCCCGGGAGTTGCGGGCGATGAAGTCGGGCATGGAGGTGTCGGCGAGCAGCCGCCCCTGGCCGATGACGACGAGATGGTCGGCGGTCAGCGCCATCTCGCTCATCAGATGGGAGGAGACGAAGACGGTCCGGCCCTGCGCGGCCAGCGATTTCATCAGGTTCCGGATCCAGTGGATGCCCTCGGGGTCGAGGCCGTTGACCGGCTCGTCGAACATCAGGATCCGTGGATCGCCGAGCAGCGCGCCCGCGATGCCGAGCCGCTGGCCCATGCCCATCGAGAAGCCCTTGGTCTTCTTCTTCGCGACCGCCGTCAGCCCGACCGTGTCCAGCACCTCGCGCACCCGGCTGCCCGGAATGCCGTTGCTCTGCGCGAGACACAGCAGATGGTTGTAGGCGCTGCGCCCGCCGTGCCAGGCCTTGGCCTCCAGCAGGGCGCCGATATAGGTGAGCGGGTCCTTGAGCTGGTCGTAGTGCTTGCCGTCGATCCGGACATCGCCGGCGGTGGGCCGGTCCAGGCCCAGGATCATCCGCATGGTGGTCGACTTGCCCGCGCCATTGGGGCCGAGGAAGCCCGTGACGATGCCCGGTCTCACCCCGAAAGTGAGGTTGTTGACCGCCACCTTCTCGCCGTACCGCTTCGTCAGCCCCGTCAGCTCGATCATGCCGCCCACGCTAAAACGGGACAAAGCCCTCTGCCACCCCAGTGGCAGAGGGCTTTGCCAAAATTCAGCAGACGTGTGCCGGATCGTTACCGGGTCTGCTGGGCGGGCACCCCACGGGAGATCGGCTCGTCCTCGGCGGCGGGCGCGCCGGTCGCGGCCACCGCGGCACCGGTGAGGGTCGCCAGCATCTCGCGGACGTTCGTCAGCTGAGCGTTGATGCTGTCGCGGCGGTTGGTGAGCGCCGCGAGCTCGCGCTCGGATTCCGAACGGATGCGGTCGGCCTTGGCGTTGGCGTCGGCCACGATGTCCTCGGCCTGACGCTGAGCCGTCTCCACCGTCTGGCGGGCGCGGCGCTCGGCGTCGGTGCGCAGCTTCTCGGCCTCCAGGCGCAGCTGCTCCGCGCGGTGCTCGATCTCGGCGAGCCGCTTCTCGGCCTTGGCCTGACGGGACGCCAGGTCGCGCTCGGACTGCTCGCGGCGCTTGGCGAGGTTCGTCTCGAAGTCGGCGGCGGCCTGTGCGGCCTTGGCGCGGGTCTCCTCGAAGAGAGCGTCGGCCTCCTCACGCTTGGACTGCGCGTCCTTCTGCGCCTCGGTGCGCAGCTGGGCGGCGTCGCTCTTGGCCTTCTCGACGATCCGGACGCCTTCGTCCTCGGCCTTGGCCTTGCGCTCCGCAGCGAACGATTCTGCGTCGTTGCGGACCTGCTGGGCTGCCGATTCGGCGAGCTCGCGGTGCTGCTCGGCGGCGCGGCGGGCCTCCTCGCGCAGATCCTTGGCCTCTTCCTCGGCGAGGCGGAGGATCTTCTCGACACGCGCGCCGAGGCCGGCGTACGACGGCTCTGCGTCGGTTACCTGGGCCTGGGCGTTCTGCGTTTCGAGGTGGAGCTCCTCGATGCGCTTTTCCAGAGCGGTGATGCGGGCGAGAGCGCTGTCACGGTCGGAGACGAGCTTGGAGATTCGTTCGTCCACCTGAGCGCGGTCGTACCCACGCCGCACAAGCTCGAAGCCGTAGGGGGAAGTGTCGCTCATGGGGTTCCTGTCGAATGAGACCGGTGAGGTGATAAGTGGAATCCTAGGGGCCGAAGCGGTGTGTCATCGAGCGGATACGTGTTTGATCTGGAGAATGAGACCCCTTTTGAGTGGCTAACCGTCGGCCGGCTTGCCAAAAACCGGGTCAAAGGCCCCAGGAGACACTGGAACCCGCCCGCCACGCTAGCCGTCTGACGACTTGCCACCCGATCGGGGTGCTCCGACTGTCGCACCCGCCTTGACCCCGCCGTCCTTCGCGCCGCCCGGCGCCTCGAAGGACTCCAGCGCCTCCAGGACGTCCTGGACGCGCGAGATCTCGGCATTGATGTCCTCGCGGCGCCGCACGAGGACCTCCAGTTCGCGCTTGCCCTCCTCGACGGTGCGCTTGGCCTCGCGGATCGCCTCGGCCTTGAGCTCCTCGGACTCCCTGATGAGCGTCGAGCGTTTCTGCTCGGCCTCCTTCAGCAGGCCCTCGGCCTTCTTGACGGCGGCGATACGGACCTTGCCGGCCTCGGAGTTGGCCTCCGACACCAGCTCCTTGGCCTTCGCCTGCGCCTTGGACAGCTGTTCCTCGGCGGCCTTGATGAGCGCGTCGCAGCGGTCGCCGGTCGACTTCATCGTCTCGGCGGACTCGCGGCGGGCCCGCTCGTGCAGCTCCTCGATCTCGCTGGTGATGCGGTCCCGCAGCTCCTCCGCGCGCTCCCTGATGGCGGTCGCGTCCCGGCGGGCGCCGACGAGCAGCTCGTCCGCGTCCGTACGGGCCTTCTCCACCATGGAGTTGCCCTCGACCGTCGCCTCGGAGACCAGCCGGTCGGCCTCCTTGCGGGCGGCGCCCACCATGGTGTCGGCCTGGCCCTCGGCGTCCGCGGTCGTCTTGTGCGCCTGCGACTGCGCCTCGGTGAGCAGCTTGTCCGCCTCGGCGGTGGTCTCCGTGATGAGCTTGTCGACCTGCTCGGCCACGTCCTGGCGCCGCTTGCCGGCGTCCTTGCGGGCCTCGTCGAGGGTGCGCTCGGCCTCCTCGCGCGCGGAGTTGACCAGCCGCTCGGCCTCCGCCGCCGCCTCGGCCTTGAGGCGCTCGGAGTCGCTGCGGACCCGGTCGGCGTGCTGCTGGGCGGAGCCCACCGTGTCGGCGGCCTCGGCGCGCAGCCGCTCCGCCTCCGAGGTGGCGTCCCCGACCAGCTTCTCGGCCTTGGCCAGCGCGTCGGTCCGCACCCGGTCGGCCTCGGTGATGGTCTCCGACTGGAGCCGCTCCGCCTCCGAACGGGCCTCGGTGATGAGGGTGTCGGCCTGGGTCGCGGCGTCCGAACGGATCCGGTTGGCGTCCTCGCGGGCGTCCGCCCGGGTGCGGGACGCCGACTGCTCTGCCTCGCTGATCTTGTCCGAGGCCTCGGTACGGATCCGCTGGGCGTGCTCGGAGGCGTCCGACCGCAGCCGCTCCGCCTCGGCGATGGCCTCCCCGACGGTGCGCTCGGCGAGGGACTTGGCGGCGGCGGACTCCTCGTTCGCCTCGCGCCGCACCCGGCCCGCGTCCTCGCTGGCCCGCTCCCGCTCGGCGTAGGCGTCGGCGCGGACCCGGTCCGCCTCCTCCTCGGCCTCCCGGCGGGTACGGTCCGCCGCGTGCTCGGCGGCGCTGCGCAGCCCGGTGATCTCCTCCTGGGCCTGCTCGTGCAGCCCGGTCACGGAGTCGCGGACCTGCTGGGCGTGCTGCTCGGCGGCCGACACCATCTCGTTGGCCCGCCGGTCGGCCTCCTCGACCAGCCGTACCGCCTCGGTCTGCGCCTCCTCGACCCGCTTGCGGGCGGAGGCCAGCAGCTCCTCGCTCTGCTCGCGGGCCCGCTCGCGCTCCTGGTCGGCCTCCTGGCGGGCCGAGCCGAGGAGCTCCTCGGCCTCGCGGCGGCGCCGGGCGGCCTCCTCCTGGGCGGCGGCCAGCGTCTCGGACGCCTCCGTCGCCAGCCGCTCGGCGGCGGCCTGTGCCTCCGCCCGTACCCGGTCGGCGGTGTCCTGCGCCTCGGACTTCAGCCGCTCGGCCTCGGCCGCGGCCTCCGACCTGAGGCGTACGGCGATGGCCTCGCCCTCGGCACGGGACGCGGACGCGTCGGAGGCGGCCTCGGTGCGCAGCCGGTCGGCCTCCTCGTCGGCCTGCTGCTGAAGGGAACGGATCCGCTCGGCGGCCTCGCCGCGCAGCCGGTCCGTCTCCTCGGCGGCCTCGCGCCGGATGCGGGCGGCCTCGTCGCGGGCGTCGGTGAGCGCCTGCTCGGCCGACGCGAGCCGCTGCTCGGCCTCGGTGTGAAGGCGCGTCAGCTCCTCGGCGGCCTCCGCGCGGCGGGCCTCCACGCCGCGCTCGGTCTCCTCGCGCAGCTCACGGGCGGCCTGCTCGGCGTCGGCCTTGATGCCCTCGGCCTGCTCGACGACCTCGTCGCGGTGGCGCTCGGCCTCCTGGCGGGTGCGCTGAAGGGTCTCCTCGGCCTGCCGGCGCAGGGTGGTGGCCCGCTCGATGGCCTCGGTGCGGACTTTCTCGCTGTCCGTCGTGGCCGTCTGGCGCAGGTCGTCCGCGTCCTGGCGGGCCTTGGACAGCAGCTCCTCGGCGGTCTTGGCCGCCTCCTCGATCTGCTGGACGGCCTCCTTGCGGGCCTCCGCGCGGATCTTCTCGCCCTCGGCGACCGCCTCGGAACGCAGCTGCTCGGCCTCGCCGCGCAGTCGGCGGGCCTCCTCCTGCAGCTCGACCGTCTTGGCGCGGTACTCCTTGGTGTCGTCCTTCGCCGAGCCCTTGAGCTGCTCGGCGATGTCATGCGCCTCGGCGCGCAGCCGGTCCGCCTCGGCCTCGGCCTCGGTGCGGATCCGCTCGGCCTCCTCGGCCGCGGCCTTGGTGGTGTTCTGCGCGTCCTCCTGCGCCTTGTTGAGGACGTCCTCGGCGGTCTTGGCCGCCTTCGACAGCTGGGTCGCGCTCTCCTCGGCGGTGATCGTGCGGGCCTTCTCGGCGGCCTCGGCGACGATCTTCTCGGCCTCGGCACGCGCGTCGGCGACGACCTGCTCGGCGTCCGACTTGGTGGACTCGGCCTCCTTGGTGGCCTCGCTGACCAGCCGGGCGACCTGCTCCTTGGCCGTGCGCATGCGCTGCTCATTGGCCGACTCGGCGCTGGAGAGCGCCTTCTCGGCGGCCGTCTTGGCCTCGGTGACCAGCTTCTCGGCCTCGGACTGCGCCTTGCGCAGCGCCTCCTCGGCCTCCGCCATGCGCTGCTCGGCGGCGCGGCTGAGCTCGGT
Organism: Streptomyces lanatus; assembly: GCF_014655715.1. Lineage (GTDB taxonomy): Bacteria > Actinomycetota > Actinomycetes > Streptomycetales > Streptomycetaceae > Streptomyces > Streptomyces lanatus. The sequence goes on from NZ_BNBM01000003.1 coordinate 558,257, forward strand.
GGCCTGGCGGCGGGCGGAGTCGGACTCCGAGGCGGTGGAGGTACGCAGCTGCTCGGCGTGGTCGGTGGCCTCCTGGGCCTGCGTCGAGGCGGCGTTCAGCAGCCGCTCGGCGTCCGTACGCGCCCGGAGCAGGATCTGCTCGGCCTCCGCACGGGCCTCCTCGGCCGCGCCGGTGAGGCGCTGCCGGGCCTCGCTGGTGAGCCGCTCGGCCTCGGCGCGCGCGGCCGACATCGCCTGGTCTGCCTCGGCACGGGACTCGTCGAGGAGACGGCGGGCCTGGGACTCGCTGCGGGCGCGCAGCTGCTCGGCCCACGCCACGTTCTCGTTGACGTGCGACTCGACGGTCTGGCGGCGCTCGGCCAGCTCCTGGTCCAGCTGCTGGCGGCGGGTGACCGCCTCCTGGTGCAGCTCGGCCTGCAGCCGGGCGGCGTTCTCCGCGTGCTCCTGGAGGATGCGCTGGGTCTGCGCGCGGGCCTGGCTGAGTTCGCGCTCGGCCTCCTGGCGCAGCTGGTCCGCCTGGACCTGCGCGTTCCGCAGCAGCTGCTCGGCCTGGTAGCCGATGTCGCCGCCGTCGAAGGCGGGCCGGGACATGATGGTCCGCCGCGCCTCGTGCAGCTTGGCGCGCAGCACCTCGACCTGGTAGCCGAGGTCCTCGGCGTGCTGGATCGCCTTCTCCCGCTCGGTCTTCAGCCGATCCATCTCGGCCTCGAACCGAGAGAGGTGGTCGACGTCAGCCGCCGGCTCTCGCTCCTGGCGTTCGTAGCCCCGCACTGCGCGGTCCCATCCGTCCCCTGGTCGCAAGTCTGGCCAAACGGGCTCCGTCCGTCCGCCGAACGGGGCCCCCGGGGAATGGTGTCAGATCATCGGCAGAGCCTGGGCTGCTGCCCCGACGCTCGCCCCCCGAAACCCGGACCCCGGCATGCGGCCACCCCGTGTCGAGGAGCGACCGCCCCCAACCCTACCGGCCCATATGTACGAGGGTCAGTGCTCAGGTGACTCAACAGGCGCCGAAGTGACCAGTTCTGTCAGTACTCCATGGCAATCCTTCGGGTGCAGGAAGGTGATTCGTGACCCCATGGAGCCGCGCCGGGGCTCTTCGTACAGCACGCGTACGCCCTTGTCCTTGATGTCGGCGGCGTCGCCGTCCACATCCGCCGTGCCGAAAGCGATGTGGTGGACACCCTCGCCGTTCTTGTCGAGCCACTTGGCGACGGTGGAGTCGGGGCGGGTGGGTTCGAGAAGCTGCAGGTAGGAGGCACCTCCGTCGGAGGTGTCGTTGATCTTGAGCATGGCCTCGCGGACGCCCTGCTCCTCATTGACCTCCGAGTGGAACACCTCGAAGCCGTAGGTGGCCCGATAGAACTCGACGGTCTTGTCGAGGTCGAAACAGGCGATCCCGATGTGGTCGATTCGCGTCAGCATGGAACTCAGTGCAGCGCTCCCGCGGTGGTTACGCAACGTGCCAGCGATCACACCGACAGCCCGGTGACGGCACGGAGTGCCACTCAGTACATTCGAAGTAAACCCTCGTTCACTCCTCGGCTGCACAAGCTGAAAGGGGATCGCACCTCATGTCTTCTGGAAACGGCACGACCTCCGTGATCGTCGCGGGTGCCCGCACCCCGATGGGACGGCTGCTCGGCTCATTGAAGTCCTTCTCCGGAGCCGACCTCGGTGGCTTCGCGATCAAGGCCGCCCTCGACCGTGCGGGGATCGGTGGCGACCAGGTGCAGTACGTGATCATGGGCCAGGTGCTCCAGGCCGGGGCAGGGCAGATCCCGGCGCGCCAGGCGGCGGTCAAGGCCGGTATCCCGATGAGCGTCCCGGCGCTCACCATCAACAAGGTCTGTCTCTCCGGACTCGACGCCATCGCGCTCGCGGACCAGCTGATCCGCGCCGGCGAGTTCGACGTGATCGTCGCGGGCGGCCAGGAGTCCATGACCAACGCCCCGCATCTGCTGCCGAAGTCCCGCGAGGGCTTCAAGTACGGCGCGGTGCAGATGATCGACGCCATGGCCCACGACGGCCTGACCGACTCCTTCGAGAACATCGCCATGGGCGAGTCCACGGAGAAGCACAACACCCGCCTCGGCATCCAGCGCCCCGAGCAGGACGAGATCGCCGCCCTGTCCCACCAGCGCGCCGCCGCCGCCCAGAAGAACGCCATCTTCGAGGCCGAGATCACCCCGGTCGAGATCCCGCAGCGCAAGGGCGACCCGGTCCTCTTCAGCAAGGACGAGGGCATCCGCGGCGACACCACGACGGAGTCGCTCGGCAAGCTGCGTCCGGCGTTCTCCAAGGACGGCACCATCACGGCGGGTACCAGCTCGCAGATCTCCGACGGCGCCGCCGCGGTCGTCGTCATGAGCAAGGCCAAGGCGCAGGAGCTCGGCCTGGACTGGATCGCCGAGATCGGCGCGCACGGCAATGTGGCGGGACCGGACAACAGCCTCCAGTCCCAGCCCTCCAACGCCATCCGGCACGCCCTGAAGAAGGAGGGCCTGGAGGTCTCCGACCTCGACCTCATCGAGATCAACGAGGCCTTCGCCGCGGTCGCCGTGCAGTCAATGAAGGACCTCGGCGTGTCCACGGAAAGGGTGAACGTCAACGGCGGAGCCATCGCCCTCGGTCACCCGATCGGCATGTCGGGGGCGCGGCTCGTCCTGCACCTGGCACTGGAGCTCAAGCGGCGGGGCGGCGGCGTCGGCGCGGCCGCGCTGTGCGGTGGCGGCGGACAGGGTGACGCGCTGATCGTGCGGGTACCCAAGGCCTGAGTTCTCTTAGTAGGACCTCTTAGTGAACGGAGCTGTGATGCAGGACGTCTCCACCCTGGTGTCCCAGGCCAGGGAAGGCCGGCCGCGTGCCGTGGCCCGGCTGATCTCCCTGGTGGAGGGGGCGTCCCCGCAGCTGCGGGAGGTCATGGCGGCGCTGGCCCCGCTGACGGGCAACGCGTATGTCGTGGGGTTGACGGGATCGCCGGGTGTCGGCAAGTCGACATCCACCTCGGCGCTCGTCACCGCGTACCGCAAACAGGGCAAGCGGGTCGGCGTCCTGGCCGTCGACCCGTCCTCGCCCTTCTCGGGCGGCGCCCTGCTCGGCGACCGGGTCCGGATGTCGGACCACGCCTCCGACCCCGGCGTCTACATCCGTTCGATGGCGACCCGGGGCCACCTCGGCGGCCTCGCCTGGGCCGCCCCGCAGGCGATCCGTGTCCTGGACGCGGCCGGCTGCGACGTGATCCTCGTCGAGACGGTCGGCGTCGGCCAGTCGGAGGTGGAGATCGCCTCCCAGGCCGACACCTCGGTGGTGCTGCTGGCCCCGGGCATGGGCGACGGCATCCAGGCGGCCAAGGCGGGCATCCTGGAGATCGGCGACGTGTACGTCGTCAACAAGGCCGACCGTGACGGGGCGGACGCCACGGCCCGCGAGCTCAACCACATGCTGGGGCTCGGTGAGTCGCGTGGCCCCGGTGACTGGCGGCCGCCGATCGTGAAGACGGTCGCGGCCCGCGCCGAGGGCATCGACGAGGTCGTGGAGGCCCTGGAGAAGCACCGGGCCTGGATGGAGGAGCGGGGCGTTCTGACCGAGCGCCGTCGCGCCCGCGCCGCCCGCGAGGTGGAGACCATCGCCGTCACGGCCCTGCGGGAGCGGATCGCCGACCTGCACGGGGATCGGCGGCTGGGGGCGCTGGCGGAGCGGATCGTCGCCGGGGAGCTGGATCCCTATCGGGCGGCGGACGAGTTGGTCGCGGGAGTCACGGGGACCTCGTAGGGAGTGGTCAACTCCCGGGCCGCGTTGCTAGGTTGATTCACATGTACCTCCTCATGGCATAGGGCACGCCCCGCCCGCGCACCGCGCGGGCGCTCAGGTGTCCCCCTTTCGCCTCGAGTCGAGGAATCCCCGTGTCTTCCACCTCTGTGGCGCGGCCTTCGTATGCCGCCGTCCTCCGGATCCCCCATGCCCGCCGCACCTTCGCCGCCGCCCTGCTCGGCAGGCTGTCCTACGGCGTCGCCCCGCTGTCCGTGATGCTCGCGGTGACCCGTGCCTCCGGGTCGTACGCCGTGGCCGGTGTAGTGATGGCGCTGTTCTCCGGTACCAGTGTCTTCCTGTCGCCCGCGCGGGCGGCCCTGATCGACCGGTACGGGCCGCGCCGGGCGCTCGTGCCGATGGTCGCGGCGTACACCTCGCTGCTGGTTCTGCTGGCGGTGCTCGTGTGGTGGCCGGGTGCCGCCTCGCCGTTCGCCCTCGGTGCCGTGGCCGCCTTCGCCGGTTCCTGCACTCCGCCGCTCGGGCCGACCATGCGGGCCGTGTGGGGGCGGCTGGCGCCGGACCGGGCGCTGATGAACCGGGCCTTCAGCCTCGACGCCGTCGCCGAGGAACTGCTCTATGTCTCGGGTCCGTTGCTGGTGGGCGTGCTCCTCGGGTTCGCCCCGCCGGCGGTCGGGGTGCTCGTCGGGGCGGCGCTGATCGTGGTGGGGACGGCCGGGTTCGTGTCGTCGCCCGTGGTGCGTGCGGTGCCCGGCAGCGGGCGCGAGAAGGGGGCGCGTACGGCAGGACCGCGGGTGCTGCGCGGGCTCGGGAGGCCGGTGATCGCCGCCGCCGGGGTCGGGCTCGCGCTGGGCGTGGTCGATCTGCTGGTGGTCGCCTTCGCCGAGGGGCATGGGCACGGGGCCGGGAGCGCGGCCTGGGTGCTGGCCGCCCTGTCCGTGGGCAGCGCCGGGGGCGGGCTGCTCAACGGGGCCGTGGCATGGCGGGCCTCCGCCGGGACGGGGCTGTCGGCGCAGGCGGCCGGACTGGGGCTGGCGCTGTGCGCTGCCGGGTTGGCCCAGGGGCTGGGCGGGCTCGTGGTGGCGGTCGTGGTCGTCGGGCTCTTCGTGTCGCCGCTCATCACCACCGCCTATCTCATCGCCGACGAGACCACCGCGCCCGAGGCCCGGGTCCGCGCCGGGGCCTGGGTCAACACCGCCGTCAACGCGGGCAGTACGGCCGGTGCGGCACTCGCCGGTGTCCTCGTCGGATGGCTGCCGGCGGGGGTGTGCTTCGCGGTGACCGGTGGGGTGATGCTGCTCACGGCGTTCGCGGTGGCACGGGTCAGGGGTACGGGACGTCCCGTACCCCTTGTGTGACGCGCCGACCTCAGTCGTCGAGGTCCTGGGTGACCTTGCCCGTCCTGACGTCGACCTTCCACTCGCCCTTGGTGGTCTCCACCTTCCACGCCGCCGGGCCGTCGTCGTCGAGGTCGACCTCGGTGACGACGCCCTTCACCGCCCCGGCGGCCTCCCGGGCGTCGACGCTCGCGCCCTTGAGCGCGGCGAGGTCCTCGCGGGCGTCGTCGTCATCGTCGTCGCGCCGGTCGCCGAGGACCTTGCCGTCGCTCGCGGAGATCCTGACGTCGTGGTCGGAGCCGTCGCCCTTGATGACGCTCACCTCCCAGACGCCCGAGCGGTCGTCGTCCAGGTCGGCGGAGACGGCGGTGCCCGGTGTGTGCTTCAGCGCGACCGCGATGGCGTCGGCGGCGGTGACCTTCGCGGCGGAGGCGTACGAACGGACCTCGATGGTGTCGTCGTCCCGGTCGTCGGCATCCCGGTCATCGGCATCCCGGTCCTCGGCGACCTGTACGCCCGACTGCCGCTGCTTGGCCGTGCCGTCGTCGTCGCCGGACGCGTAGGCCGCGACGGTGCCGCCTCCGATCAGGGCCGCTGCGGCGACGGTGGCGATGACGATGTTGCGCTTCATTCCGGTTCCTCCCGAGTCGTTGTCGTTTCGACACCGCTCAATCTGCCGAACCGACGCTGAGGGGAACCTGAAGGAGCCTGAAGAGATCTTCAGCTTGGCTTTGCGAACCTTGACGCATGCGCCTGTTGATCGTGGAGGACGAGAAGCGGCTGGCCCTGTCGCTCGCCAAGGGACTGACCGCCGAGGGATACGCCGTGGACGTCGTCCATGACGGGCGGGAGGGGCTCTACCGGGCGAGTGAGGGGTCGTACGACCTCGTGATCCTCGACATCATGCTGCCCGGCATGAACGGCTACCGCGTCTGCGCCGCCCTGCGCGCCGCAGGCCAGGAGGTGCCGATCCTGATGCTCACCGCCAAGGACGGCGAGTACGACGAGGCGGAGGGGCTGGACACCGGCGCCGACGACTACCTCACCAAGCCGTTCTCCTATGTCGTCCTCGTCGCCCGTGTGAAGGCGCTGCTGCGGCGCGGGGGACAGGGCGGCGGGGCCTCGCCCGTGCATGTCCACGGTGACCTCAAGGTCGACACCGCCGCCCGCCGGGTCTTCCTCGGCGATGCCGAAGTGGCGCTCACCACCAAGGAGTTCGCCGTCCTGGAGCAGCTCGTCACGCGGGCAGGCGAGGTGGTGTCCAAGGCTCAGATCCTGGAGCACGTCTGGGACTTCGCGTACGAGGGCGATCCCAACATCGTCGAGGTGTACATCAGCACCCTGCGGCGCAAGCTGCGGGCCGGGCTGATCGTGACGGTGCGCGGCGCCGGTTACCGGCTGGAGAAGCAACGATGAGACGGGTCTTCGGCTCGGTCCGGTCCAGGGCCACGCTCGGCGCCACCCTCGTCGTCGCCGTGGCACTGGTCGCGGCGGGGGCGGCGGTGCTGCTGTCGCTGCGGTCCAACCTGATCGACCAGGCGGGCAACGAGGCGCAGCGCACCGCGCAGAGCGTCGCCACCCAGCTCGCCGGCGGCACCGCCTACGACAAGCTGGAACTGGACGACGACGGTCCCGTCCAGGTCGTGGACGCGGGCGGCACGCTGGTCGCGGTGAGCGACGACCTGGAGCGGATCAGCGGGACGGGCACGGATGCCGTGCGCCCACAGCCGCAGCAGCACAAGGGGGACGACGACTCGGACGACGACACCGGCGAGATCGGCGAGGACACCGACTTCAGCGACGGCTCCGCGACGATCGACGGCGAGACCGCCGACTACCGCTTCGCCACCGTCACGGTCGAGGCCGGCGACCGCGGCACCCTCACCGTGCACGCAGGGGGCTCGCTGGACGCCGAGCAGAGTGCCGTGAACAGCGCGCTCACCGTCATGCTGATCGGCTTCCCGCTGCTGCTCGGTGTCGTCGCCGGCGTCACCTGGCTGGTCACCCGGCGGGCGCTGCGCCCGGTCGAGGGCATCCGCGGTGAGATGGCCGCGATCACCGCCTCCGAGGACCTCGCACGCCGCGTGCCGGTGCCGGACACCCACGACGAGGTGGCCCGCCTCGCGCTGACCACCAACAAGACGCTGACCGCCCTGGAGACCTCGGTGGAACGCCAGCGCCGCTTCGTCGCCGACGCCTCGCACGAGCTGCGCAGCCCGATCGCGTCCCTGCGCACCCAGCTGGAGGTGGGCGCCGCGCACCCCGAGCTGCTGGACCTGGACGGCGCGGTGCAGGACACCGTACGGCTCCAGGGTCTGGCCGCCGACCTGCTGCTGCTCGCCCGGCTGGACGCGGGGGAGCGGCCGGGTGACGCGCGGTTCGACCTCGGTGCGCTGGCCCGGGAGGAGGCCGAGGGGCGGGCCGGGGTGACGGTGGCGGCGGACGCCGTGACCGTGGCGGGGTCGCGGGGGCAGGTCGGGCGGGTGCTCACCAACCTGCTGGACAACGCCGGGCGGCATGCCCGCTCGGCGGTCACCGTGAGCGTCCACAAGGACGGGGCCTGGGCCGTGGTGGCCGTCGCCGATGACGGGGACGGGGTGGCCGAGGCCGACCGGGAGCGGATCTTCGAGCGGTTCGTACGGCTTGACGAGGCCCGCAGCCGCGACGACGGCGGTGCCGGTCTCGGCCTGGCCATCGCCCGCGACGTCGCCGTACGCCACGGAGGGACGCTCACCGTGGACCGGGCGCCTGCGGGCGGAGCCCTGTTCGAACTCCGCCTGCCGCAGGCTCCGTAGCTCCGGTTACGGGCGTCCCCGCTGGCCGCGCAGGTGCTCCGCGATCGGCTTGAGGCCCTTGTCCAGCTCCGTCAGGGCGTCGGGGGACAGCAGGTCGATGAAGTGGCGGCGCACGGACGCGACATGGTGCGGGGCGACCTTCTGCATCGTCTCCATGCCGTGCTCGGTGAGGACCGCGTAGAGCCCGCGGCGGTCGGACTCGCAGTTCTCACGCCGGACCAGGTTCGCGTTCTCCATCCGGGTGATCTGGTGGGAGAGCCGGCTCTTGGACTGCAGGGTGGCGGAGGCGAGGTCGCTCATCCGCATCCGTACGTCCTCCGACTCGGAGAGGTTCACCAGGATCTCGTAGTCGTTCATCGTCAGGCCGAACGGCTGAAGGTCTTTTTCGAGCTGGTAGCTCAACAGCCTGTTGACCTCCAGGTGGGTGCGCCAGGCGCACTGCTCCGCATCGGTCAGCCAGCGGGTGGCCGTCTCGGTCTCCATGAATGAAGTCTACCTAAGAAGTTGAAAGGCGAACTAGTGAGGGTTTTCTATGACCCGTCCGTGTGAACACTGTGTGCTCACACGTTCGATGTCACACTCCGCAGACTACCGCTCACAGCCCGAAGCGACGCTGGAGGTCCCCCAGCTGTCCGGGAAGGCGCGGTGTCCCGGCCGTTTGTGAAGGGCCTGTGTGGGCGCCCCCGGAACCGGGTACACCGGCGTCCGGCGGAACCGCCCCCGTGGCCTGCTCGGCCATGAGGGTCTCGGTCGACTGGAGCAGCACCGTGCCGGCCCCGACGAACTCGAACTGATGCTCCTCCCCGGAGGCCCCGCCGAGGCCCGTCAGTGCACGTAGACCGCCCATTACGCCGGTCATGTAGCCATGGTCGTAGTGGTGGCACGGCGAGGGGCAGTCGGCCCAGCCGACGAGCGCCTGCGGGTCCACCCGGATCGGGGGTTCCATGAACACCACCGGCCCGTTAGATGCGGCTACGAACTTTCCGGTTCCGATGAGCGTCAGAAAACCCGGGACGATGGATTGCTTGAGCGCGAGACTTGGCTGAAAAGCGAGCAGGTTGCCGGAGCGAATGGTCAGGTTGCCGTCCTCGAGGTCGAACGAATTGACGTCGAAGGCCCGGTCAGCGAGGAGCATTTTCCCGGAGCCCGCCGCCACGACCCAGTCGCTCGCATGCAGTGGCGAATGAAAGGACGTACGGACAAGCCGGTCGAGTCGGCCGTGCCCGATGCCGTTGAAGTCGATCGAGCCGTAGTAGGCGATCATCTTCCCCTTCTGCAGGAACCACTGGCTCCCCTTGAGCTCCACGCAGAAGGTGTACGAGTTGACATTGTCGTCGGAGGGCAGGGTGGCGGGGTCGTGCACGGCGGGGCCCGCGCCCGGGTAGTGGCTCACAGCTTCTCCTCCGAGGCCTGGACGTACACCGCGCCGCTGCCGCTGAGCTCCAGCTGGAAGGCCTCGCCGGAGCCGCGGCCCACCATGTCGCGCCAGCCGAGCGCGGTCGACAGCTTGTTGCGTACGTCGCCGTGGTGGGCGACGTAGGCCTGGGGGTCGACATGGACGGGGCGCTGCGGGGTGATCGGGATCTCGAAGACGCCGCCGTGCGCCATGACGGCCACGGCGCCGTGCCCCTTGAGGGTGGTCGTGAACAGCCCCTGGCCGCTGATCTGGCCCCGGACCATGCCCATGACGCCGCCCTGGGAGCCGAGGAACATCGTGCCCTGCTGAAGGGTGCCCTCGAAGGCGAGGAGGCGGTCGGCCTCTACGCACAGGGTGTCGCCGGTGAGGCCGATCACCTGGACGTGATGGCCGCCGTGCCCGAAGAGGACGGTGCCGCTGCCCTCGACAGTCATCAGCGGGGTGTCCTCGTTCGCCACCCGGCGCCCGATCATCGACATGATGCCGCCCTGCCCGCCGGACATGTTCGGGGTGAAGGACACCTCGCCCTTGTAGGCGAGCATCGCGCCGCGCTGACTGAACAGCTTTTGTCCGGGCGTGACCGTCGCCTCGACCATCTTGGAGTTGATCTCGCGGAAGGTCATGTCACACATCCCCCGCGATCGTGTTCCGCTCGCTCGGCTGTACGTACACCAGCCCGTCCCCCTCGAACCGGATCTGGAAGGCCTCGCCACCGCCCTCGCCCATGAGGGTGCGGAACGTCACACCGGACTGGAAGGACTGCCGCAGATTCCCCTGGTGGGCCACATACGCCCCCGGGTCGACGGTCAGCGGGTACTGCGCGCTGACCCTCAGCACCACGGCCGGACCGTCCGACATGATCGCCGCCTGTCCGTGCCCCTCGACGGTCGTCGTGAACAGTCCGTTGCCCTGCGACGCGCCGCGCATCCCCGTGAAGGAGGTGCCGGTGCGCAGCCCCGCGTCCGTCGCGAGCAGATTGCTCGACTCGACGTAGAGCTTGTCGCCCTGGAGGCCGACGAGGTTGATCTCGGAGGCGCGGTCCGCGAACCAGCACGTCCCGTGCCCCTTCACCTCCATCACCGTCATCTGCTCGCCGGTGAGGCGCCGGGTCACCATGCCCCGGATGCCCTCACCGCCGCCGCTCATCTTCTTGAAGGCCATCTGCCCGTCGTACGCGACCATCGAGCCGTTCTTCGCCTTGACGGCGTCCCCGGTCATGTCGACGGCGAGCACCTTGCTGCCCTGAAGTCGGAACATCGCCACGCAGCGAAGGTAGACCGCGGGTGCCCGCCGCCGACAGATCCCAAAGGCTGACTTCACCCCTGACGAGACCCTTAGGTCCCACTCCGGTGGGTTTCGTCCCGCCGCAGCCGGATGACCGCCGTCCCGCCGCGCAGGTCCACCGTCGACCTCGGCGGCGCCCCGTCCTCCTCGTCGTCCCGCATCACCAGGGCGCTGCGCCGCTCCTCCAGCTCGCTCTGTTTGCCGGGGGAGAAGGAGGCGTGCAACTGCTCGAAGCCGGTCGCGGAGATCTGGCCCTGCCGCGCGGAGTTGCGCCAGGGCAGCCGTCCGGCCCGGCCGGCCCGCATCAGCAGCTGATCGACGAAGGCCAGCACGGTGAGCAGCACCACGAGCCCCGGCAGGGTCATGAAGAAGAGGAACCGCACGCGTACTCCCCGGGTCGGTCCGCACCAGGGTCCCCCGGGCGGGGGCGGTTGTCACCCATCGGGACCCCGGGCCCGGAGCACCCGTCGGGGTTTGCCACAATGGACGTGCGTTTGTGCTTGCGTTCACAAGCTGGGCCGAGCCGAGCAGCATCTCTCCCGCCAACCCACCGAAGGTGACCCGTGGACATCAAGACCGCCACCGCCCTCCGCCGCCTCCGTCTCGTCTCGGCCCCCGAAGCGGTGTCGTTCCTGCTCCTGCTGATCTGCTCGGTGCTGAAGCGGACCACGGACTTCAACGCGGTGCCCGCGATGGGCATGATCCACGGCGTTCTCTTCATCCTGTACGTGATCTTCTGGGCGGACGCCTGGAACCGCACCAAGTGGCCGCTGAAGACCGCCGCCCTCTACTTCGTCCTCTCCGTCCTGCCGACCGGCGGCTTCTTCGCCGAGCGCAAGCTCAAGCGCGAGGCCGAGGACGCGGTCATCGCCTCCCGTGCCCGCCAGGAAGGAATCGTGGGCGCATGATCGTCGCGTTTTCCGTGACGCCGCTCGGCGTCGGCGAGGACGTGGGGGAGTACGTCGCCGACGCCGTCCGCGTGGTCCGCGAGTCGGGGCTGCCGCACCGCACCGACGCGATGTTCACGTCCATCGAGGGCGACAGCTGGGACGAGGTCATGGACGTCGTCAAGCGTGCCGTCGCCGCCGTCGAGGCGCGGGCGCCGCGTGTGTCGCTGGTCCTCAAGGCGGACATCCGGCCCGGCGTGAGCGACGGTCTCACCTCCAAGGTGGAGACGATCGAGCGGTACCTGGCCGAGTAGCCGTGCCAAGTCCCCGCGCTGCGGCGGGGCTTCGAAGGCGCCCTCGACTTCGAGGGCGCCTTCGGCATGCCACGGCTCCGCCCGCGGATCCGCATCCCGGCCTGCCCGGCGGGCAGTTCCCCCCTTTGGCCCGCATGGCTCGCGCACCCCAAGGCCCTGACCCACGATGAAGGCTCAGGGCCGAACCCGCGTTCGCGCTGGTGAACAGGGACGGCCGCCGCTTGCTCACGCGAAGGAAGGGTCCGCAGGATGACCACTTCGCCCTACACGTCGCAGTCGGCGTTCGACGGCTCCAGGATGCGCGTCCTCCTGCTCGTCGACCTACACGAAGGCGCGCAGCAGCAGTTCCTGGACGCGTACGAGCAGATGCGCGACCGGGTCGCGTCGGTCCCCGGCCACCTCGGCGACCAGTTGTGCCAGTCCGTGGAGAACCCCTCCCAGTGGGTCATCACGAGCGAATGGGCGACCGCCCCGCCGTATCTCGCCTGGGTGAACAGCGACGAGCATCTGGAGACGGTCCGGCCGCTGCAGGCCTGCGTCCGTGAGCTCCGCTCGCTGCGGTACGGCATCGTCCGGGAGACCGGCGGCGACCGCCCGAGGACCGGCGCGCTCCAGGCGGCCCCGCGGGTCGGCGACGGCGTGATCCGCCACGCCCTGACCTTCACCGTCAAGCCCGGCTCCGAGTCCAAGGTCGCCGAGATCCTGGCCGGCTACGCCCCGCCCGAGGCCCGCGTCGACGACACCACGCGGCTGTGCCGCACCACCCTGTTCATGCACGGCAACCGCGTGGTGCGCACCGTCGAGGTGGAGGGCGACCTGACCAGGGCGCTGCGGCACGTCTCCCGCCAGCCCTCGGTACGGGCCGTCGAGGAGGCCATCAACCCCTACCTGGAGCAGGACCGCGATCTCACCGACCCCGAGTCCGCCCGGACCTTCTTCATCCGCGCCGCCATGCCGCCCGTCCACCACGTGGCGCGCGGCGGCCCGGAGCCGTCCGACATCAGACGGCACGCCCTCTCCTACCCGGCCAAGGAGGGCTGCGGGATGGCTCTGGCCCGGTATCTCGCCCGACAGGACGAGGCAGCCGCGGCCGACCCCGCGTCCCCCGTGCACCGCAGCACGGTCTTCCAGCGCGAGGACATCGTCGTCCGGCTCATCGACGTCCAGGGCGACCCCGAGACCGACCCGGTCATGGCGCTCGGCATCCACGGCCCGAGGAAGGCCGCCGTACTGGCCCGCCTCCTCGACGGCGCCGCGCTCGGCGTCACCGGACGGCTCACCGGCGAACGGGACGCCCACCGCCTGCTGGCGCACGCCGGCATGGCGCTGATCACCGACCGCAGGGCCGCGCAGTCCTGACGGCACGGCGGATCCCGAGCCGGATCCCCGCAGGGACCACCCTCCTCACCGACCGACCTGGAGACAGAACCATGGACAAGATGCGCCCGCGTGTCGTGGACGTCAACGAGATCGAGCCCAACCGCAAGCGCGGCGGCGACCTTCGCACCCTGCTCACCCCCGTCACGGTGGGCTCCACGAGCGGCTTCATGGGCCTGGCCATCATGCGGCCCGGCGAACGCATCAGCGAGCACTACCACCCGTACTCCGAGGAGTTCATCTACGTCGTCGAGGGCCGGCTGGAGGTCGACCTCGATGGCGAAACGTTTCCTCTCCGTGCCGACCAGGGCCTCATGATCCCCATCGACATGCGGCACCGCTTCCGCAACGTCGGTGACGAGGAGGCCCGCATGGTCTTCCACCTGAGCCCGCTGGCGCCCAAGCCCAGCCTCGGCCACGTCGACACGGAGGCCCCGGAGATCAGCGACGAAGTCCAGGCGTACCCCCTCGTCCAGGGGGAGGAACGCCCAGGGGTGCTCTCATGACCCGGCGTGTGGCGGTCACCGGCATAGGCGTGGTCGCCCCGGGCGGGATAGGGGTCCCGGCGTTCTGGGACCTGCTGTCCAGCGGCCGTACGGCGACCCGTGGCATCACCCTGTTCGACCCCGAGGGCCTGCGCTCGCGAATAGCCGCCGAGTGCGACTTCGACCCCCTCGCGCACGGCCTCGGCCCCGAGGTCGTCGCACGCGCCGACCGGTACATACAGTTCGCCCTGGCCGCGGCCCAGGAGGCCGTGACCGACAGCGGCGTCGACTTCGCCGCCGAGGACCCCTGGCGGGTGGCCGTGTCCCTGGGCAGCGCGGTGGGCGGCACCACCCGGCTGGAGCACGACTACGTCCTGGTCAGCGCGGGCGGACAGCGCTGGGACGTCGATCCCGGCGCCGCCGAGCCCCAGCTGCACCGGGCGTTCTCGCCCAGCACGCTCGCCGCCGACGTCGCCGAACGGTTCGGCGCCCAGGGCCCGGTGCAGACCGTGTCCACCGGCTGCACCTCCGGCCTCGACGCCGTCGGCTACGCCTTCCACACCATCGAGGAGGGCCGCGCCGACATCTGCCTCGCCGGGGCCTCGGACTCCCCGATCTCCCCGATCACCATGGCCTGCTTCGACGCCATCAAGGCCACGTCGCCCAACAACGACGACCCGGAGCACGCCTCCCGCCCCTTCGACGCCCACCGCGACGGCTTCGTGATGGGCGAGGGCGCCGCCGTCCTCGTACTGGAGGACCTGGAGCACGCCCGCGCGCGCGGCGCGCACGTCTACTGCGAGATCGGCGGCTACGCCACCTTCGGCAACGCCTACCACATGACCGGTCTGACCAGTGAGGGCCTGGAGATGGCACGGGCCATCGACGACGCCCTCGACCACGCGCGCGTGGACCCCACGGAGATCGACTACGTCAACGCGCACGGCTCCGGCACCCGCCAGAACGACCGGCACGAGACCGCCGCCGTCAAGAAGTCCCTGGGCGCCCACGCCTACGACACACCCATGAGCTCCATCAAGTCCATGGTGGGGCACTCGCTGGGCGCGATCGGCGCGATCGAGGTCGTCGCCTGTGTGCTCGCGCTGGCCCGGCAGGTGGTGCCGCCGACGGCCAACTACGAGACCCCGGACCCCGAGTGCGACCTGGACTACGTCCCGCGCACCGCGCGCTCCCGCCGCCTCGACCATGTGCTCTCCGTGGGCAGCGGCTTCGGCGGGTTCCAGTCCGCGGTGCTCCTGACGGGGCCGAGTGGGAGGAGACGACGATGAGTGGTCCACGCACCCGGCAGACCGCCGTCACGGGCATCGGCGTGGTCGCGCCGGGCGGCCTGCACGCCGACACCTACTGGAAGAACGTCAAGGACGGCACGAGCGTCCTCGACCGGGTCACCCGCGAGGGCTGCGAGCATCTGCCGCTCCGCGTCGCCGGAGAGGTCCGCGGCTTCGACCCGTCGGCGCTGATCGAGGAGACCTTCCTCGTCCAGACCGACAAGTTCACCCACTTCGCGCTCGCCGCCGCCGACGCGGCCCTGACCGACGCGGGGCTGAGCAAGTCCGCCTGGGAGGAGGCCCCGTACTCCGTCGGGGTCGTCACCGCGGCCGGGTCCGGCGGCGGTGAGTTCGGCCAGCGGGAACTGCAGAAGCTGTGGGGGCAGGGCTCCCGGTTCGTCGGGCCGTACCAGTCCATCGCCTGGTTCTACGCCGCCAGCACCGGCCAGATATCCATCCGCAAGGGCTTCAAGGGCCCCTGCTCGGTGGTGGCCAGCGACGAGGCGGGCGGTCTGGACGCCGTCGCGCACGCCGCCCGGGCCGTGCACCGCGGCACCGACGTCATCGTGGTCGGCGCGGCCGAGGCACCGCTCGCCCCCTACTCGGGGGTCTGCCAGCTCGGTTACGCCGAACTCAGCACCGTCGAGGACCCTGCCCGCGCCTACCGCCCCTTCACCTCGGCGGCCTGCGGTTTCGTACCCGCCGAGGGCGGTGCCGTGCTGGTCGTGGAGGACCTGGAGCGGGCCCGCCGCAGGGACGTGGCCGTCCGCGCCACCGTGGCCGGACATGCCTCCACCTTCACCGGCGCCTCCCGCTGGGACCGCTCGCGGGAGGGGCTCGCGCACGCCATCCGCGGCGCCCTCGACGAGGCCGGCTGCGCACCGGAGGAGATCGACGTGGTCTTCGCCGACGCCATGGGCGTCCCCGAAGCCGACCGCGCCGAGGCCCTCGCCCTCGCCGACGCCCTGGGCCGGCACGGCACCCGGGTGCCGGTCACGGCCCCCAAGGCAGGCATCGGACGGTCGTACTGCGGGGCGCCGCTGCTCGACATCGTGGCCGCCGTCCAGGCCATGGAACACGGGCTGATCCCGCCCACGCCGGGTGTCTTCGACATCTGCCACGACATCGACCTGGTGACCGGAACGGCCCGCCCGGCCGAGCCGCGCACGGCCCTGGTCCTCAGCCGGGGACTCATGGGCTCCAACGCGGCGCTCATCCTGCGCCGGGGTCCCGGATCAGCCGCCCGGTAAGACAAGGAGAACCCTCATGACCACGGAAGTGACCCAATTGACCTACGACGAACTGGCCGCGCTGATGAAGAAGGGCGCCGGTGTCACCGTCGAGCCGAGCGACCTCGAAAGCCGGGCGGACGCCCCCTTCGCCGACTTCGGCCTGGACTCGCTCGGCCTCCTCGGCATCGTCGGTGAGCTGGAGAACCGGCACGGCCGGGCGCTGCCCACCGACGCGGAGCGCTGCAAGAGCCCCCGCGCCTTCCTCGACCTCGTCAACGGCACCCTCACGACAGGAGCCTGAAGTGCCCGGACACACCGAGAACGAGATCACCATCGCCGCTCCCCTCGACCTCGTCTGGGACATGACGAACGACCTGGAGCGCTGGCCCCAGCTGTTCAGCGAGTACGCCTCCTGCGAGGTGCTCTCCCGCGAGGGCGACACGGTGACCTTCCGACTGACCATGCACCCCGACGAGAACGGCAAGGTGTGGAGCTGGGTCTCGGAACGCACCGCCGACCGCGAGAAGCTCATCGTCCGCGCCCGCCGCGTCGAGACCGGCCCCTTCGCGTACATGAACATCGTGTGGGAGTACGAGGAGACCCCGGCCGGAACCCGTATGCACTGGACGCAGGACTTCGCCATGAAGCCCGACGCCCCGGTCGACGACGACTGGATGACGGACAACATCAACCGCAACTCGCCCATCCAGCTGGCCCTCATCCGCGACCGAGTGGAGGCGGCATGCACCACGCACTGATCGTCGCCAGGATGGCCCCGCACTCCGCCAAGGACATCGCCGGCGTCTTCGCGGACTCCGACCGCGGCGAACTCCCGCACCTCGTCGGGGTGACCCAGCGCTCCCTGTTCCAGTTCGGCGATGTGTACATGCACTTCATCGAGGCCGAGCAGGACCCGGGACCGGCCATCGCGAAGGTGGCCGGGCACCCCGAGTTCGTCGACATCAGCAGGAGGCTCGAAGCCTTCGTCAGCCCGTACGACCCGCAGACCTGGCGGAGTCCGAAGGACGCGATGGCGCGCTGCTTCTACCAGTGGCAGCGGAACTGAGGAACGACGAGCGAAGAACGACGAAAGGCCGCCGCCCTCACCCGGGCGGCGGCCTCCTCGTGCGTGGCGGCTACCGCCGCGCGAGCCCCGGCATCAGCCGCAGCGCGTTGTCCCGGTTGATGCCCTGGAGCTGGGCCGCCGAGAGACAGGGGTCGCCATCCAGAGCCGGCGTCACGCTGTCGACGATGACATGGGCCGGTGTGGGCGGCCAGTCGGTGCCGAAGAGGATGCGGTCGGGGTCGACCGTGGCCAGCAGGGTGGGCGTGGCCGAGGGCGACATGGGGCCCGCGGTGTCGAAGTAGAACCGGTGCAGATAGTCCTTGACCCGGCCGGGCTCGACCGGGGGATTGATCTTCCCGCCGAAGAGGTCGAGCCGGGTCGCCATGTAGGGCAGGAAGCCCCCGCCGTGCGGCAGGACGAAGCTGAGGTTCGGGTAGCGGTCCAGCGTGCCGTTCCTGATGAGGTTGATGGCCGCACGCGTGGTGTCCAGCAGGAAGTCGCACACGAAGGGCGGCATCCCCGGCAGCCCCTCGGGACCGCCGGGCTTCCCGGCCGCCACCTCCATCGGGTGGGTGCTGATGACCGCGAACCGCTCGTTCAGCTCCCGCAGCAGCCGGTCGTGCGACTCGTCGCCGAGGAAGACGCCGTTGACGCTGGTCCGGGTGCTCACCCCGATGGCCCCGAGCTCGTCGAGACCGTGGCGCACGCTCCACGAGGAGAGCTCCAGGTCGTCGAGGAAGACGGGGGTGAAGAACGCGAAGCGCCCGGGATTCGCCTCGACGACCTCGGCCGCGGCCCCGAGGGCGACCCGCGCGCTGTCCTGCCGCTCGGCCCGCTCACTGAACCGGCCCAGCATCGCCACGGTCATGACGGAGGTGCCGATCCCCGTCTTGTCCATGACCTCAAGGGCCGCGTTCAGATCCCAGCGCGTCCACCAGGGCAGCTTCTCGCGGCTGACGACACCTCGTTCCTCCGCCCAGTCCAGCCAGGCCGGGGCGGTGAAGTGGTGATGGACGTCGATACGTCCGGCAAGGGTCATGGCAACGTCCTCGGAGTGGGGAGTTCGGCTACGGGGATACGGCGTCTCAGTCGCGACAGAGCACGCTCTGCAGCACGTTCGTCAGAACCCGGTCGGCGTCCGGCATCGCCGCGTCCGCACGCCAGGCGACGAAGCCGTCGGGGCGTACGAGTACGGCGCCGTCCTCGGCCGTCCCGTGCAGTTCGGCCCAGTCGGCGTCCGGTTCGGGGACGAGGTCGTGATCGGGTCCTGTCCCCACCAGGTACGCCTCGATGGGCACGCCCAGATTCATCGCCGCCCGCTCCACCGCCGTACGCCACTTCTGGCCGCCGGACCCGGCGAGCAGCACGAAGGAACGCTCGTACAGATCGAGCGTGGAGATCCTCGCCCCGCCCCTGGTCACCCACATGTGGGGCGCGCGGCTGCCCGGCTCGCCGCCCAGCTCGAAGGCGTCCGGGACGACGGGCCGCTCGGGCGGGGCGCCCACCACGGCGTTCGAGGCGTAGCGGTAGCAGAGGGCGACGGTCATCAGGTCCGCCGGGTCGTTGTTGCGTCCGGCGGCGGGGCTGAACCCCGGGTGCTGTTCGTCGGCCGCCTGGACGCACGCGCGCGTGCCGGTCGCCAGGGCGACGGGCCGCCGTTCGAGCTCATAGCTGTCGAGCAACGACGGACAGGCCCAGCCGCGCAGCACCGCGGCCAGCTTCCAGGCCAGGTTGTGGGCGTCCTGGATGCCGGTGTTGGAGCCGAACGCCCCGGTGGGCGGCATCTCGTGGGCCGAGTCGCCGGCCAGGAAGACCCGGCCCTCGCCATAGGCGTCGGCGACCCGCTTCGAGGCGTGCCAGGGTGCCTTGCCGGTGATCTCGACGTCGATGTCCCCCGCGCCGACGGCGGCACGGATGTGCGTGGCGAGCCGCTCGTCGGTGAAGTCCTCCAGCTCCTCGCCCCGGTCCGGGTACCAGGGGACGTGGATGACCCAGCGCTCCTCGTTGTCCACCGGGAGCAGGGCGCCCTCGCCCTGGGGGTTGGTGACGTAGCAGACGACGAACCGTTTCTCTCCGACGTGCTCCTTCAGGGCCCTGCTGCGGAACGTGACACTGACGTTGTGGAACAGCTCGCCCGGCCCCGACTGGCCGATGCCCAGCTGGGTGCGGATGGGGCTCCTCGGGCCGTCGGCGGCCACCAGGTAGTCGGCGTTCACCGTGTACGTCTCGCCGGTGTCCCGGTTCCTGATCTCGGCGCGTACGCCGTCCCCGTGCTCGGTGAAGGAGAGCAGCTCCGAGTGGAAGCGGATGTCGGTGCCCTGCTCGCGCGCGTAGTCGAGCAGCACCGGTTCGAGATCGTTCTGGCTGCACAGACACCAGTCCGCGGAACTCACCCGGGAGATGTCCATGCCGCCGGAGATGTCCCCGATGATCCAGCGCCGCTGCTCCCCGGTGAGGGTGTCCACCTGGAGGATGCCGTCGTTCCCGGAGAGCACGCGCGCCGCCTCGCGGATACGTGAATGGAGTCCCGCGGTCCGGTAGATCTCCATCGTGCGCACGTTGTTGCCGCGACCGCGCGGGTGCGTCGATGTCCCGGCATGGCGCTCCACGAGCATGTGCTCGATTCCGAGGCGGCCCAGGAAAACCGAAGTGGAAAGACCCACCAAAGAGCCGCCGACGATGAGAACTGGTACAGATTCCGCTTCGTGTCCGCTCACGTCGACGATGTTTACCAAGTAGGCCTGCGACACACACGTCATCCGGCGACCCGACCCATATGGCGCAGCGCCGTTTGCGGCGCCGTGCGGCCCGGGAAACGGTGGCTCTGACCAAGGGAAAATCACGCCGACCCGGGGACCAGTCATGACGCAAGCGTTCGCATCAGAGGAATCAGAGGAATCCGCGGAATCCGCGGCCATGTCGCCCGAGGCGGCCGCCGCCGCGGCCTCGTCGTGCAGCCGGGAGTTCCGCGCCGACCCGCATCCCGTCTACGCCGCGCTGCGGGAGTCGGCACCGGTGTGCCCGATGTCGCCGCCGCACGGTGTCGAGACGTACCTGATCACGCGTTATGACGACGCCCGCGCCGCGCTGGCCGACCCCCGGCTGAGCAAGGACATGTACGGCGCCCTCGACGCCTATCACCGCATCTTCGGTGACTCGTCGATCGCCCTTGACGACAACATGCTCTTCTCGGACCCGCCGAAGCACACCAGGCTCCGCCGAATCGTCGGCAGCACCTTCACCCCGAAAAGGGTGGAGTCGCTGCGGGCGCGCGTCCAGGAGATCACCGACGAGCTGCTGGACGCCTGCCCCACCACCGAGCCGGTGAATCTGCTCCCGGAATTCTGTTTCCCGCTGCCGCTCCAGGTGATCTGTGAACTCCTCGGCGTTCCGGAACACGAGCGGAAACAGGCGCAGGAATGGTCCGCCACCGTCGCCCAGACCGGTTTCGGTCCGGAGGCGCGCGCGAAGCTGGAGATCGCCGAGGGAAATCTGCGCGACTATCTGATCGACCTGTGCGCGCGAAAGCGGGACGAGCCGGACGCGGGTCTGCTCAGCGCACTGGTCAGGGCCCAGGACGAGGAGGGCGCGCTCACCGACCACGAACTCGTCTCGACGGCGTGGGTGCTGCTCTTCGCCGGCCACAAGTCGACGGCGTACCAGATCGGGAACGCGGTCTACCACCTGCTGAGCCGGCCGGATCAGAAGGAGCTGGCCCTGCGGGACGCGAGGGCCATGAACGCGGCCATCGAGGAGATCTTCCGCTTCGAGACCTCGGTGGAGAACTCCACCTTCCGGCACGCCAAGGAAGACGTCGTCATCCGGGACACGCTGATCCCCAAGGGCTCCCTCGTCCAGATCTCGATCACCGGGGCCAACCGCGACCCGGAGATGTTCACCGCCCCGAACGAGCTGGACGTCCGGCGCCCCAACGTCCAGGCCACCCATCTCGCCTTCGGCTACGGCCCGCACTACTGCATCGGCGCCCCCCTGGCCCGCCTGGAGATGCAGCTCGCCCTCGGCACGCTGTTCGCCCGGCACCCCCGGATGACCCTGGCCGTGGCCCCGGAGGAGGCGCGCTGGATGACCGTACCGTTCCCCGCCTTCCGAGGACTGGCGGAACTGCCCGTCGTCCTCGACCCGTCCTGACCGGGCGCCCGCCATGGACCGCGTGCGCGTCATCCGGCTGCTCTATGTGAAGGACGGCAGGGAAGCGGACTTCGTCGAGTCCTACCAGGGCGTGCGCGAACGCGCCGCGCGCTGCCCCGGGCACCTCGGCGAACAGCTGTGCCGTTCCCTCGACAACCCCGCCCAATGGCTCCTCACCAGCGAGTGGGACAGCCTGGACTCCGTCCGGGCCTGGCGCACCGACCCCGACCACCGGACCCTGGTCGAGCCGATGAACGCCTGTCTGCACGACGACCGGTGGACGGCGGTGTTCGAGGTGCGGGACGCGGTGGAGGCCTAGGCCGGGGGACCGAAGAGCGAGACAGGGCTGACCGGCATGTGACCGGCCGGTAAGGTCGGTCGCGTGCCGAAGCCGCTCAGTCTTCCCTTCGATCCCATCGCGCGCGCCGACGAACTCTGGAAGCAGCGCTGGGGAAACGTACCGTCCATGGTCGCCATCACCTCGATCATGCGCGCACAGCAGATCCTGCTCGCCGAAGTGGACGCGGTGGTCAAGCCGTACGGGCTGACGTTCGCGCGGTACGAGGCGCTGGTGCTGCTCAACTTCTCCAAGGCCGGCGAGCTGCCCATGTCCAAGATCGGCGAGCGGCTCATGGTGCACCCCACGTCCGTGACGAACACGGTCGACCGGCTGGTCAGATCGGGCCTGGTCGACAAGCGCCCCAACCCCAACGACGGGCGCGGCACGCTCGCCTCCATCACCGACAAGGGCCGCGAGGTCGTCGAGGCGGCCACCCGTGACCTGATGGCGATGGACTTCGGCCTCGGGGTGTACGACGCGGAAGAATGCGCGGAGATCTTCGCGATGCTGCGCCCGCTGCGGGTTGCGGCCCACGACTTCGAGGAGAGCTGACCCCGGGGCCAAGGGGCCAAGGGGCTGAGGGCCGGGGTCCGGGGGTCGGGGGCCGGTCCAAGATCTGCCGGATCGGATGGTTACGCTCTTCCCCATGAAGAAGAGCGTCCTGACCCGCTACCGGGTGATGGCCTACGTCACCGCCGTCATGCTGCTCGTGCTGTGCACCTGCATGGTGTTCAAGTACGGCTTCGACATGGGCGAGGACGTCACCTTCGCCGTCTCCCAGGTCCACGGCTTCCTCTACATCGTCTACCTGATCTTCGCCTTCGACCTCGGCTCCAAGGCGAAGTGGCCGTTCGGCAAGCTGCTGTGGGTGCTGCTCTCCGGCACGATCCCGCTGGCCGCGTTCTTCGTGGAGCGCAAGGTCACACGCAGCGTGGAACCCCTGGTCAGCGGCCCGGAACCGGCCGTGGCAAACGCCTGACGACACCGCCGTACGCATCCGTACGGCGGTCTCCCATCGACATTTACTAGGACGTCCTAGTAAATTCGAAGGTATGGACGCTGACGCCATCGAAGAGGGCCGCCGCCGCTGGCAGGCCCGGTACGACGCCGCGCGCAAGCGCGACGCAGACTTCACCACGCTCTCCGGGGACCCCGTGGAGCCGGTGTACGGGCCCCGGCCGGGTGACGAGTACGAGGGCTTCGAGCGGATCGGCTGGCCGGGGGAGTACCCCTACACCCGCGGCCTCTACCCGACCGGCTATCGAGGGCGGACGTGGACCATCCGGCAGTTCGCCGGGTTCGGGAACGCCGAGCAGACCAACGAGCGCTACAAGATGATCCTCGGCAACGGCGGAGGCGGTCTCTCCGTCGCCTTCGACATGCCGACGCTCATGGGCCGCGACTCCGACGACCCGCGCTCGCTCGGCGAGGTCGGGCACTGCGGCGTCGCCATCGACTCGGCCGCCGACATGGAGGTCCTGTTCAAGGACATCCCGCTGGGCGATGTGACGACGTCGATGACGATCAGCGGCCCGGCGGTCCCGGTCTTCTGCATGTACCTCGTCGCGGCGGAGCGCCAGGGCGTCGACCCGGCCGTCCTCAACGGCACGCTCCAGACCGACATCTTCAAGGAGTACATCGCCCAGAAGGAGTGGCTCTTCCAGCCCGAGCCGCACCTGCGCCTCATCGGCGACCTCATGGAGCACTGCGCGGCCGGCATCCCCGCCTACAAGCCGCTCTCCGTCTCCGGCTACCACATCCGCGAGGCCGGAGCGACGGCCGCGCAGGAGCTGGCGTACACGCTCGCGGACGGCTTCGGCTACGTCGAGCTGGGCCTGTCCCGCGGCCTGGACGTGGACGTCTTCGCCCCCGGCCTCTCCTTCTTCTTCGACGCCCACGTCGATTTCTTCGAGGAGATCGCCAAGTTCCGCGCGGCGCGCAGGATCTGGGCACGCTGGATGCGGGACGTCTACGGCGCCCGGACCGACAAGGCCCAGTGGCTGCGCTTCCACACCCAGACCGCCGGCGTCTCGCTCACCGCGCAGCAGCCGTACAACAACGTCGTCCGTACGGCCGTGGAGGCGCTGGCGGCGGTACTCGGCGGCACCAACTCCCTCCACACCAACGCCCTGGACGAGACCCTCGCACTGCCGAGCGAGCAGGCGGCGGAGATCGCGCTGCGCACGCAACAGGTCCTGATGGAGGAGACCGGCGTCGCCAACGTGGCCGATCCGCTGGGCGGTTCCTGGTTCATCGAGCAGCTGACGGACCGGATAGAGGCGGACGCGGAGCGGATCTTCGACCAGATAAAGGAGCGGGGCCTGCGCGCGCACCCCGACGGGCAGCACCCCATCGGCCCCATCACCTCCGGCATCCTGCGCGGCATCGAGGACGGCTGGTTCACCGGCGAGATCGCCGAGTCCGCCTTCCAGTACCAACGGGCACTGGAGAAGGGCGACAAGAGGGTCGTCGGCGTCAACGTCCACCACGGCTCGGTGACCGGCGACCTGGAGATCCTCCGCGTCAGCCACGAGGTGGAACGCGAGCAGGTACGGGTCCTGGCCGACCGAAAGACGGGGCGCGACGACGCGGCGGTGCGCGGGGCGCTGGACTCGATGCTGGATGCCGCGCGGAGTGGGGCCAACATGATCGGGCCGATGCTGGATGCGGTGCGGGCGGAGGCGACGCTCGGGGAGATCTGCGGGGTGTTGCGGGAGGAGTGGGGGGTTTATACGGAGCCGGCGGGGTTCTGAGAGGTAATCGTTCACAGTTGTCACACAAGTGACATCTAAATTCCTTGTCCTGCACCCGACACCTATGCCTATGGTGATCGCCGCGCCGGACGGAGCAGACCACTCCGTCACCTACGAGCGCGTCGATCGGCGACCGGGAGTACACCGTCGCCGCGGGGAGGACAGACCACCATGCCGAGACGTCGGCTCTTCACCCATGCCCTTTTCAGACCGGGGCCCCTCGCGTCCCTGCTCACCTCGGGCGTCGCGGTGGCCCTGCTCGGGGGCCTTGCCGTCCAGCCGGATCTGCTGAATCGGTACGCCCAGGACGATGTCGTGCCTGTGGCGGACAGCTACGACGGGTTCGACACGGAGGCCGCCGAGCAGATCCGGCAGGACCAGTGCCTGCTCGGCGAGATGCTGCGGATGGGCGGGCCCGCGACGTCCGCCGTCGCGCAGGACGGGCTCAACCAGGCGCCGGAGAAGCTGCGTGAGGCGGCGAACCCGAAGTATTGGGAGGAGACGCCGCTGGCCCTGGCGTTCGAGAAGGACAGGGACGCCGCCCATAAGGAAGGGACGGCGATCCACGACCACCTCCGGGACTTTCAGATCAATGGTCTGCCCACGCCCAGTGGCTTCCAGTCGTCGGCCGACTTCGAGTGGCCGCCGGGGACCAGCGCGGACCCCCGCCCGACGTTCTTCCAGCAGACCGGCCTGTCCAACTGGATCTGGGAGCAGTTCTGGAAGAACGAGGGGGACCTCTACGAGGACCCGACCGCGAAGGCCGACGACGCCACGGTCAATGCGGTCAAGGACCTCGGCACCCCGTTGTACGGCGAGAAGCCCTACGACCCGAACCTTCCGTCCGAGGAGCGGGAACGGCAGTACAACGAAAAGCGGGCGTTCGAGGACCTGGTCGACACCCACCGCGATGCGGGCGAGGGCGCCGATGACATGCGCCTCTTCCTCTCCTCCGGCGGCTTCCCCCGCACCGCTCCCGAGCCGGGCAGCGTCGAATACCGCATCGCGGTTGAGGATCTGAAGACCCGGTTCGCCTCCTGTGCCTGGCGTACGCCCATCGACCCGAACAAGGTCCTCGGCAAGGAGGTCGCCACCGCGTCCGCCGAGTGGCAGCAGGAGATCGCGGCGCAGGCCACCCAGCGCAACCAGATCCTGACCGCCAACCGCTCCGCCACCAAGGCTCTTGCCACCGGCTCCAAGGCGCTGGGCGAGATGCTGGGTCAGTCCTGGCGCGCCGACCACCTGGTCCGCTGGCAGGACTACTGGTCGGCCGGTGGCCCTGGTTGGATCGGCACCAGCCCGTTCGTCGTGCACGCCAACGGGTCCTCCGGCAAGTGCCTGGACGTGGCAGGTGCCAAGAAGGACAACGGCACGCCGGTGCAGATCTACACCTGCAACGGCAGCGCCGCCCAGAAGTGGCAGATCTCCGGCGACAGGCTGGTCAACGACAACTCGGGCAAATGCCTGACCGTCAAGGGCGGCGCGAACACCAACGGCACGGCCGTGGTGATCATGCCCTGCACCAGCGGCGTCTCCCAGAAGTGGGAATACGGCACCCACGGAACGTCCCGCCTGTACAACCCGGCTACCAAGAACTGCCTCGACCTGGCGACGTACAACAACGGCCAGGACGGCCGGATGTGGGACTGCACCGGCAAGGCCCCGCAGAAGTTCGACGTCGTCCCCTCCGGTCACCAGGGCACCGACGACCTCGACTACCCGACCAAGGCCCAGTTCGACCGGGTGAAGTCGGACATCACCAAGGCCCAGACCGAGTCGAAGAAGCAGCTCGACCTGCTCAAGACGCAGGTCACGGCGGCGAAGACGGCCGCCACGACGACGGACACCGCCACGCAGGCCGCGTACGGCATCGCCGACAAGGCGGGTGCCCCCAGGGGCCGTGGGCTGCTCGTCGGCCAGCAGAAGGCGCAGGTCACCAAGGCGTCGTCGGCGGCACTGGAGGCGCTGTCCAAGGCCGGTGACACGGCGTACGCCGCGACTCGCGCCGCCGCCAGTGACTCCGCGACCGTCGCCGCCCGAGCCCTGACGCAGGCCGCCCAGTCGAAGGCGGCGTTCCGTACGGCTGCCGCCAACGAGGCCCGTGCGCAGGCGAAGGCCGCCGCCGAGGCCGCCGCGGTCCAGGCGAACGAGGCCAAGGCCGCCCGTGACCTCGCCAAGACCAAGCTGGCCGAGACGCAGAAGGCCGAGGCCGACGCGAAGGCGGCAGCCGCCACCGCGCACGCCAAGCGGCTCTCCGCGGAGGCGGAGGAGGCCACGGCGAAGGCGGAGAAGGAGACCGCCGCAGCCAAGCAGGCCGAGGCCGCCCGGCACAAGGAGAACGCCCAGGGCTACGCCAAGACGGCCACCGAGGCCAAGGGCCGCGCCGAGACGGCCGAGTCCACCGCCCGCCAGAAGCGTCAGGACGCGGAGGCCGCGCGGGACCGGGCGAAGGGCAAGCGGGACGACGCGTGGGACGCCGAGAGCAAGGCGAAAGCGGCGCGCGCCAAGGCCGATGCCAAGGACGCCTACGCCGAGGCACACGAGTCGGCCTCCGATGCCAAGGAGTCCCGGGCAGCGGCCGACGACGCCGACAAGGCGGCCGGCGAGGCCGAATCGGCCGCGACATCGGCCCGTTCCGAGGCGAACGCGGCGACCAAGGCCGCGGCCGACGCGGACGCCGCAGCCACGCGCGCGGAGGCAGCCGCCCAGCGGGCCCGCTCCGACGCGGACGACGCCCAGGCCGCCAAGCTGAAGGCGGACGCCGCCGTGAAGACGGCGACGAGCGCCGCCGCGGAGGCCATCAAGGCCTCCCAGACCGCCGCCTCCGCCGCCCGCACCGCGGTCAAGCTGGCCGACGACGCGGAGAAGGACGCCGCCAAGGCCAAGGCGCAGGCCGACGCGGCGAAGGCCGAGGCCGCCAAGGCGGTCGCGGGAGCGGCCGACGCCGCCGGTCACGCCTACACCACCGCCCAGGCCGCGGAGGACGCCGGCAACGCCGCCCAGCAGGTGGCTGCCCCGGCCAACGACGCGATCCAGCTCGGCTCGCAGTACATCACCACCGACTCGGCCGCGGGTCTCGCCGTATTGGCGGGCCAGTCGTCGAAGACGATCGCCGAGCAGCAGCAGGCGGTCGCCGAGGCGCACGCCGCCAACGCCAAGAAGAACGCCGATCAGGCACAGAGCCTCGCGAACGCGGCGACCGGTGACGCCAAGGCCGCGTACACGCTGGCCGCGGAGGCAGCCGGCTTCGCGGCGGACGCCCGTAAGTCGGCGAAGGAGGCGCTCGGTTACGCCGCCGAGGCGGCCAAGTACGCCGCGGCCGCGCAGGCTTCACTGGCCCGCACCATCGAGTACGACCGCCAGGCCACTGTGGACGCCGCAGCCGCCGACAAGGCGGCCGGCCGCGCCGAGGGTTACGCCTCCGACGCCCGCTCCTCCGCCGACCAGGCGGCCCTGGACGCAGAAGCCGCCCGCACGGCCGCCTCCGAGGCCGAGCAGGCCGCGAAGGACGCCCGAGCGGCGGCGACCCGCGCCGACGCCGAGGCCGACGCGGCGGAGGAGGCTGCGAAGGACGCCCAGAAGTACGCGGATTCGGCACAGGAGGCGGCCGACGAGGCCGCGCGCAAGGAGGCGAACCAGGTCGTCCAGGACGGCGCCGGAACCGGCGTCGGCGGTGTCTTCTACATCGTTGACAAGATCACCGAGGCGGGCCCGGCCAAACAGCTCAACGAGTGTGTCTACACGCTCGACGGCTGCACCGTCACGTATGAGCTGCACCTCGATGTCACCGTCAGTTACTACTACTGTGCCAACCCGGATGTACCCGCCACCGAGGCCGGCTGCCCGAAGCCGGACACGATGTTCCTCGGCACAGAGACGTTGAAGGACCAGACCAACAACTGGACCCATCACTTCACCTTCGGGCAGATCACCAAGATCGGCTGGCAGAACCTCTTCGGGGAGAAGGTCGGCGCGGTCCTGTACGAGGTTGTGCTGGGCGATGCCGCCCGGTGTTACCACGGCGACAAGTCCAGTTGTGCCTGGGCCGCCGCGATCCTCGTACCGCCGTCGGTCGCCACGAAGCTCGCGGAGGCCGCCAAGCTCGCCACGAGGGCTGAACGTGCCATCAAGACCGGTGAGGACGCTGCGCAGGTACTCGCGGACCTGAAGAAGATCTACGGGGAGAAGGGCGCCGCCATGGTCGGCGACGCCACGAGCGAGGCCGGCCTGGCACTGCGTATCGCGGCTGCCGTGGCGGAACGAGCCAAGATCCACCGTGGCACGCTCGACCCCAAGCTGCTGGACCGGCTCAAGGACGCCGGCGTGAAGTTCAACAGAGCGGACACGATCTGGGTGATCGAGTACGCCAAGCCCGGCGTGCCCCTCGCCTGGCTTGAAAAGGGCAACGTCAATGCGGGCCTCACCCATATCGCCTTCCGGCACGCGGGAGAGTTCGCGAACGCGGGCGTCCGAGTGGAGGACATCCCCGCTCTCGTGAAGACAGCCCTCACCGAGGGCACGCGGGTCGGCACCCAGGGAGCCGGAAGGCCGATCTTCGAGGTCGTCTTCCAGGGCAAGACCCAGCGGGTGGCCGTTAGCGTGGGCGACAACGGCTATGTGATCGGAGCGAACATCGCATGACCCTCGAGGAACCGCGGCACATACTCGTGCACGCCAGGGGCGAGCCATCGCCCCTATACGAGCCGCAGGATGCCGAGGCTCACGACGACCTCGGCGACTTCACGCGCAACGTCCCGCTGGACGAAGCCCGGCTCGGCCTGCCCGAGGAGCTGGTTGACGTGCTGCGCTCCTGGTCGCTGGCCCGCCCGCCGGAGGGCTTCGTCTCCCGCTCGGACCTGCGGGGGCACGTCAAGCGGGGCCTGGCGATCGCCCAGCGACTGGCCCGGTATCTGGGGCCATCATGGGTGGTGCGCTACTGGGACGAGCGCCACAGGTCGGCGAAGTGGGTGTGCTGGGGCTGCGACCGCCTGCATTGGGAACGCGACAGCCACGGCACGCCACCACACCCCGTTCACCTCACAGTCGAAGGCGAGTACAAATTCGGACCGCTGCGCTCCGAGGGGTTCGGGGACTTCTTCCCGGACGATCCCGCTGCCGCGCTGGACTTGTCCGACGGGCTGGTCTCCTCCCTCTACGCATGGGCGGACGGGATCGACACCACCTTGGATCTGGACCTGCGTGACCGGGAGGACGGAAAGTACGACGCCGAGTGGGAACGGTTGTTCCGCGAAGGGGTGGAGCTGGCGAGGCGGGTGGCGCACGAGCTCGGTCCCGCCCGAACGGTGACTTATAAGGGTGTGGCCCATGGTGGTCTCGCCGCGCTGACTTCGGTCACCTGGCAGGGAGACCGTCAGATGTAGTCACGAGCCGAACACCGATGGTGGGGCGGACGGAAGATATCCCGGCCCCATCATCCGGCCCCTCTTCGACCACCGCTATCGCATGTGGCTTGACCGCTCGCGGCGCTGGGGCGCGAGTACGTGGGTACGGGCATCGACGACGACCTGACCGACGGCGTGAACGGCAACGGGCATCAGGCCGTCGCGGATGCCGTCAGGCCGTTCAACAGGAGTCCGGCGAAACTGTGTGCCCAGTCCGTGTCGACGGGCTCGGCGCTCACCAGGGCCCGGTGCACCACCGCGCCCGCGATCACGTCGAAGATCAGGTCCGCCGTGCGTGCCGACTCCGAAGGGTCCGGCTCCGGCGGGAGCTCGCCGCGGGCCTGGGCTCTGCTCCGGCCCTCCAGGACCAGGCACTTCTGGCGGTCCACGATCGACTCGCGGATTCGTTGCCGCAGGGCATCGTCCCGCGTCGACTCGGCCACCACCGCCATCAACCCGCTCCTCGCTTCCGGCCGGGCGAGAATCGTCGCGAACTGCAGCACCACACCCTCGATGTCCGCGGCCAGACTGCCCCGGTCCGGCAGTTCGAGTTCGTCGAAGAGTTCCGCCACCGCGTCCACGACCAGCTCGTTCTTGCCGGGCCAGCGTCGATAGAGCGTCGTCTTTGCAACCCCGGCGCGGGTTGCGACGTCCCCCAAGGTGAGCTTGGACCACCCCAGCTCGACCAGCGCGTCCCTCGTCGCGGCCAGGATCGCCGTGTCCGCGGTGGCGCTGCGCGGGCGTCCGGGACGGGAGGCGGCGGTGCGGCTCTGCATCCCCTGACCATAACCGGGTGGTTCGTGTGTGGTCGTGAGGGAGATCACGGGTGCGGGGTGTTCGCGGGGGTCGTCATGCCATTACGCTACGACTCGTAGCGAAAGCGATGACCACAGGCGTGGGGTGGGGACCCGGCGCCGCGTACGACTGAGCCGGACCGGCTTTTCGACCAGTTTTCACACACGCGCGCCCGACGGGGGAGGATAGACGCATGCAGCCACGGAACATGTCCATGAGCGGAGTCGTCGACCTCGCCGCGGTGAAGGCGGCCCAGGAGGCCAAGGCGAAGGCGGAGCAGGCGCGTGCCGAGGCCGCCCGGCAGGGCGGGGGCGCGGGAGGCGTGTCGCCTGCCGATCTCGTCATCGACGTCGACGAGGCCGGATTCGAGCGCGACGTCCTGCAGC
This sequence comes from Streptomyces lanatus, assembly GCF_014655715.1. Taxonomy (GTDB): domain Bacteria; phylum Actinomycetota; class Actinomycetes; order Streptomycetales; family Streptomycetaceae; genus Streptomyces; species Streptomyces lanatus. The sequence goes on from NZ_BNBM01000003.1 coordinate 589,333, forward strand.
GCTCCACCGAGGTGCCCGTCGTCATCGACTTCTGGGCCGAGTGGTGCCAGCCCTGCAAGCAGCTGAGCCCGGTGCTGGAGCGCCTCGCCGTCGAGTACAACGGCCGCTTCCTCCTCGCCAAGATCGACGTCGACGCCAACCAGATGCTGATGCAGCAGTTCGGCGTGCAGGGCATCCCCGCCGTGTTCGCCGTCGTAGCCGGACAGGCGCTGCCGCTCTTCCAGGGCGCGGCCGGTGAGGCGCAGATCCGCGAGACGCTGGATCAGCTGGTCACCGTAGCCGAGCAGCGGTTCGGTCTGACCGGTCTGACGGTGGACCCGGACGCCGAGCCGGGGGGTGCCGCCGAGGCCGCTCCCGCGGCGCCGGCCGGTCCGTACGACGCCCTCCTCGAAGCCGCCGTACAGGCCCTGGACGCGGGCGACTTCGGCGGTGCCGTCCAGGCGTACAAGAACGTGCTCGCCGAGGATCCGGCGAACTCGGAGGCCAAACTCGGGCTCGCCCAGGCCGAGTTGCTCCAGCGGGTGCAGGGTGCCGACCCGCAGCAGGTGCGCAAGGACGCCGCCGAGAAGCCGACGGACGTCCAGGCGCAGATCACCGCCGCCGACCTGGATCTGGTGGGCGGTCATGTCGAGGACGCCTTCGGGCGGCTCATCGAGACCGTGCGGCGCACCGTGGGTGATGACCGGGACACCGTACGGCTTCGACTGCTGGAGCTGTTCGAGGTCGTGGGCGGCGAGGACCCGCGGGTGGCGGCGGCGCGCAGGGCGTTGGCGCGTGCCTTGTTCTGACCTGTTTGCGAGCGGGGCGGCGGCCCTGTTCTGACCAGTGACTAAACGCGCAGTCTCGTGTTGCGCGAGTGAAAGATTTGTCGACAGAGCATCATTGCGGCCGTGCTTTACCAAATCTTGGTAATCACGGCCGCAGTTACTTGGGGTAAGTCGCAGGCTCCTTTCTGTCAGATCCTGTCCGGTGATACCTGGATTTGTCCGGTCGCTTGATGCCACCCTGCGTCGCTGGCCGAGACCGGCGAGTCGTTGTTCGGTTATCCGGCCGTTACTACTGAGTAACGAAGCCCCTTGTGCGGGCGGCGAGAATGCACCACGATCGGCCACGCTCGGTCCGTTTCCGTACCCCGACAGCCGGTCGGGTCGCGGGAGTTCCTGGGTCCCCACCGAGCAGAGTCGGCGGCAGTGGCGCCGGCTCTTGGACAGGGGGGTCTTCGCCCACCCGGCGAAGCCTGTCCGGCAAGGTTGTGCGTGATGCGTGTCAGGCGCGACCAGTGGTTGTCGCTCGGGGGTGATCGCCGGTGATTCGGGCGCGATTCGCGCCTGACGAGTACGGGCGCTCTCCTTCCCGAGGACGTAGCACTTCTCCCATCCCTGCCTGGTTGAGACGCCTTCGGGCGCTGGGCCGGAGCAGGTGATGTACGTCCGAGAAGGAGGAAATATGGAGTCCCAGGTGCGTGGCGGGACCAGATGGAAGCGGTTCGCTGTGGTCATGGTGCCCAGCGTCGCCGCGGCCGCGGCGGTGGGTGTCGGGCTCGCGCAGGGTGCGCTGGCTGCCTCGTTCAGCGTTTCCGGCCAGCAGTTCAAGGTGAGCGCCGATCACCTGCACGGTACGGGCTTCGCCCAGTACGGCGGTATAGACAGCGTCTATACCAAGGTCGACGGCAAGGAAAAGACCAAGGTTCCGGTGGCGATCTCGTCGTTCGACGACGCGACCATCACCAAGATGTGCCAGTCGGTCAAGACGGACATCCCCTTGGTGGGGTCGATCTACCTCCGTCTTGACGCGGGCAAGGACCCGAAGAAGCCGGTCTCGGCCGAGGACCTCTACATCGACGTCGCCCAGCTCGACGCCGACGCGGAGTTCAAGGACATCGACATCGGCGTCGCGGTCAAGGACAAGACCCGCGGCCCCGATGTGAAGGCGGGCGAGAGCGTGCTGCCGGGCGGCTTCGCCCAGCAGGCGCGGGAGGCCGACCTCTACAAGGTGAAGCAGACGGCCTGGGCGACCACGGCCGGCACCTTCAAGCTGAGCGGTCTGTCGATGAAGCTCGGCACGAACCCCGACATGGAGTGCTACTGACGGCTCCCGTCACCGGGGTGTTTCGGGGTAGCTGAGCTGCCCCATGGGGCGGGGAAGCCATCGCCTCCCCGCCCCGCCCGCCCGGCCCTTTCATGAGCCGGGCACCCTCACAACAGACCCAGACTTCCGGCTTCTTTACGCCTACGGCCGAGCCGGTACGTACTTCCACCGGACCCAGGGAGCTGTTTTCCATGAGTGCCGAGACTCCGGTCCAGAGCGCCGGGACCTTCACCCGGTTGCGTCTGCGATTCCGCGGCTGGCGGGGCACCCGGCCGTTCTGGGCAGGCCTGTTCACCCTGCTCGGCGGGGTGCCGATCGCCTACTTCCCGTACGCCACCCTCAAGCTGGGCACCATGTCGCTCACCATGGCGACCACCGCGGGTGCCGGCTCCCTCATCATCGGCGTCCTCCTGTGGACGCTGGGACTGACCATGTGGTTCCAGGCCGCGACGCGCGTGTTCGCCGGCGTCGCCGCGATCATCCTCGGCCTGGTGTCCCTGGTGGTCTCCAACATCGGTGGCTTCATCATCGGCTTCCTGCTGGCGATGATCGGTGGTGCGCTCTCCATCTCGTGGATGCCGGGCAAGGACCGGCCGGAGGAGAGCGGGCCGCAGGACGGCGCGGCGGACCCCATGGACAAGGGCGCCACGCCCACGACCGCCGAGGACCCCTTCGAGCCGGGGCAGCCGTTCCCGTCGTACCCGCCCGCCGACGGGGGCCCCGCGCAGGGCGGTGGCTTGGACGGCCCTCGCGCCGAGCACCGGATCGGAGGGGACCGTGTCGGCTGACGAGGCCATCGACAACAACCCGCTGGCCCCGGCACGAAAGAGAACGGGGCCGCGCCACGCGGCGCCCAAGAAGCCGCTGTTCACCCGGTTCCAGGTGCCGGCCGGCAAGGCGATAGCCATGGCGGCGATGCCGACGGCGGTTCTCATGGGCATGGGCTTCACACCGACGCTGGCCCTGGCCGACGACGCCAAGTCGCCGACGCCGTCGAACAGTCTGACGGCCGACGAGTACAAGGACTGTGTGGCGGCCCTGGCCGACGACCCGTCCGGTTCGCCGTCCCCGGAGGCGAGCGAGTCCAAGGACGAGGACGAGACGGAAGAGCCGACTCCTTCGCCGTCCGCGACTTCCGGGAACTCCTCGGATTCGTCCGGCTCTTCGGACTCTGCTGGTGACTCCGCGTCGTCGGATTCAGGTTCCGACGACGCGCCCGAGCCCACGCCGAGCCCCTCCGCGAGCAAGTCGAGCGAAGAGCAGTCCAGCGATACGGCCACGGCGTCCCCGTCGCCGTCCGAGAGCGGCGGCAATCTGCTCGAGGACATCGGCGACGCGATCTCCGGCATCTTCACGGGCGGGAACAAGGACACGGCGAGCCCGAGTCCCACGCCGTCCGCGTCGGCGAGCGAGAGCGCCGATGAGGAGGCGTCGAGCGAGAGCGACGCCAAGGACCCGGTCAAGGACACCACGGACAAGGTCACCGACACGGTCGAGGGCACCGTGAAGGACACGACCGACAAGGCGACCGAGGCGGCCAAGGACACCACCGAGGCGGCCGAGAAGGCGGCGGAGGAAGCGGCCGACGAGGCCACCGCCTCCCCGAGCCCGAGCCCGTCGGAGAGCACGGACCCCGAGAACTGCCCCGCCGCCACGGACGACGAGGGCGGCGTCGACAACAAGATCCTGGTGCCGGACGACCCGTGGTACCTGGAGGCCAGCTCGCTGCTGCTCAAGGGTGCCGACTACCAGGGCATCGTCGAGGTGAAGACGGCCAGCGGCAAGACCAAGAAGGTCCTGAAGTACGTCATCTCCGACGGCACCGACATCGGCGACCTGCACCAGATCGTCAAGGACAAGCAGTCCGGCAAGACGCACCACGTGCAGGCGGCCAAGGGCTCCACGTCCACGATCCGTGACGGCAAGACGGTGATGTACACCGAGAGCATCTCGGGGAACCTGCTCGGTCTGATCCCGATCACGTTCGACCCGGAGCACCCGCCGCCGTTGAACATCCCGCTGATCTACTTCACCAAGGTGAAGGTCACTCAGGCCGGCCAGTTCGGCGGCACCCTGACGGTTCCCGGCATGCACACGACCATCACCGACTGAGCGCCCCACAAAGCCCGTTCGGGAGCCGCACACCGAGCCGTGG
>NZ_BNBM01000003.1:593584-687919 GCF_014655715.1 Streptomyces lanatus
CCCACGACTCGTTCACGGCGTACCGAAAAGCTCTTTACATAATTCACACAGGCCCCATACGGTGGCGTTGCCGTGAGCATGACCAGCCACGGCGCGGGGGTTGCACCGGGGAAGCATGGCGAGGGCGTGAGCCATCGGCGTGTGCGTGCGCATCCCCGCCGACCTCATCGAGGGGGACCTCGCACTCCATGTTCACTCTCGTCAGACGCCCGCTGCGCCGAGCGGCGGCGGTCACCTCCGCGCTCGCGGTGGCCGTCGTACTCGCCATGACGACGGCGAAGGACACACCGACCTCGCCCTCCGCGGACAACTCCGACCGGGCGCCCCTGCTCCAGCAGGCGGCCGCCGACGGCACCGGCCTCTTCCCGCTGCTCGCGCGGGACAAGAACGGCCGCCTCTTCGACTACGAGCCCAAGGGCACCGGCGGATTCGCCGCCAAGTTCGACCTGGGCGGCGGCTACTCCGGCGCCACCGCCCTCGCCCAGGCCGACATCTCCCGCGGCCAGACCGGCACCGACCTGTACGCCGTCATCGACGGCACGCTCTACTACACCGCCGAGCGGGCCGGCGACACCAAGGTCCTCGGCACCGGCTGGGACCAGTACAACCTGCTCGTCTCCGTGGGCGACATGGGCGGCAGCGCCCACCCCGACCTGCTCGCCCGCGGCGAGGACGGCACGCTCTGGCTGTACCAGGGCAAGGCCGACGGCACCCTGTCCGCGCGGGTCCGCGCCGGTGCGTCCGGCTGGAACGGCATGAACGAACTCGCCGGCCGCGGGGACTACACCGGCGACGGGAAGGCCGACCTCGTCGCCCGCTCCACCGCCGGTGTGCTCTACGTCTACCCGGGCACCGGCAATGCCACGGCCGACGCCGTCCTCGGCACCCGCGTGACGGTCACCGCGCCCACCGGAACGGCGTGGAAGGACTACGGCACCCTCGTCTCGGCCGGCGACAACGACGGCGACGGCAAGCCCGACCTGCTCGGCGTGGACAGCGCGGGCGCACTGTGGCTATTCAAGGGCACGGGCAAGGCCTCGGCGCCCTTCGCCGCCCGCACCCAGATCGGCACCAGTGGCTGGACGGCGTACAACCTGCTCTTCTGAGCCGTCTGTCCGTTCGGTTTCCTCCGATTCCTCAGCAGAGACTTCTCAGCAGAACGGCTGACACTTCCTGATGCGTACACACGCACGTCCGGCCGCCCTCAGCCGCCGGACCATCTTCCGCAGACCGGGTGGCTGGACCCGGTTCCTGACCACCACGGCCCTCGCCACCGCGACCGTGATCGCGATGACGAGCGGTCAACTTCCCGTCCCGGCGCAGCAGCAGGCCGCCGCCACAGCCGACGAACCCACCCTCACCACGCCCTTCGACCTCGCCGGCGCCGCTCGCATCCGTGAGGAGCAGTGCCTGCTCAGCAGCGCTCTGCGCAAGGGCGGTCCTGCGGCCAAGGACGTCGCACGAGCGGGGCTCATCGGCACCGAGGAACAGCTGCACACGGCCGCCGATCCGGAGTACTGGACCGACACCCCGCTCGCCAGGGCGTTCGACAAGGACCGGGCGGCGGCCGACGCCAAGCTGGATGAGCTGTCTGGCCGCCGCAAGGTATGGGAGCAGTCCCTCGCCATTCCCGACCAGACCACACCGCCGGGCTACACGGTCACCGGCTTCGGGTGGGTGGATGACGACGCCAATCCGTTCCACACCATCAAACTGGGCAGTTGGGTCGCCGACCAGTTCTGGAAGCACGAGGACGACCTTTACACCGACCCCCATCCGCTGGCGAGCAAGGAATCCGTCGACGCCGCCACGGCCATCTACAAGGCTCGTTACGACGAGAAGGCCTCCGCTGACTACGAGGACCGCCAGGCGTGGGAGTCCATGCAGTTCATGCATGGCATGTACGCCGACGACGCGCGCCTCTTCCTCCAGTACGGCGGATTCCCCACCAGCGCCCCCGACCCGGACTCCATGGAGTTCCGGATCGACGTCGAGAACCTCAAGGCACGGTTCGCGTCCTGCGCGTACAGCAACCCGCAGGACCCGCACAAGGCGCTCACGACCGAACTCGCCGTGGCGCACACCGAGTGGGAGGACGAGCTCGGCGGGCAGAAGACCCAGCGGGACACCATCGTCCGCGCCGAGGTGCAGGCCAACGCCGACCTGTCCACCGCCTCCCAGGCACTCGGTGAGGCCCTCGCCCAGTCGCTGATCGCGAGCCGGCTCACCGTCTGGCAGGCGTACTGGACCAAGCAGAAACCGGCCGATCACCCCCTCTTCTATCCGACCACGGCCGAGTTCAACCAGGTCAAGAAGTGGATCGCGAACGCCCAGGGCCGGGCCTCGGGCCGCCTCTTCGTCGCTTCCCGTGCCGCGCTGTCCGCCAAGGCGCAGGCGGCGGCGGTCACTAAGGCCCAGACCGAGGCGTACGCCATCGCCGACAAGGCGGGTCTGCCACGCGGCCGCGGCCTGTTGTACGGCCAGCAGGCCGCGCAGGTCACCAAGGCGTCCGCAGCGGCCACCCAGGCGGCGGCGAAGGCCGTGGAGACCGCGTACAACGCGACCCGCGCCTCGGCCGCCGACAGCAAGACGCTCAACTCCCTGGCCAACACCCAGGCACACGCGGCGAAGGCGGAGTTCCGGCGCAAGGCGGCCCAGGAGGCCGAGGCCCAGGCGAAGGCCGCCGCGGAGGGCGCCGCCAAGCAGGCCGAGGAGGCCGCGAAGCACGCGGCCGAGGCCAAGGCGGCGGAGAACAAGGCCGAGGCCGCGGAGAAGACCGCGAAGGACGCGGCGGCCGACGCCGCGGCCAAGCGCAAGAAGGCCGAGGCGGAGCGCGACTACGCCAAGTCGCAGAAGGAACTGGCCGCGGCCGAGCGCAAGAAGGCGCACGACGCCGAGGCCCGGGCCACGTCCGAGCGGTCCGTCGCGGCGGACAAGCTCTCCGAGGCGCAGGCGGCGGGCAGGACCGCGGCGGAGAAGAAGGACGGCGCGCTGGCCCAGGAGCAGCGGGCCAAGAAGGCCAGGGATGGCGCGCTGGCCGCCGAGGAGCGCCGGGACAGCCTGGTGGCGAAGGCAGAGGCGGCCGAAGCACTGCTCGCCGCGGTGGACGGCACCGCGGACGCCATCGAGGCCCGACAGGCGGCGACGAAGGCACGTACCGCGGCCAACGAGGCCACGACGGCGGCCACCGAAGCGCGCAAGGCGGCGAACGAGGCCACCGAGGCGGCCACCGGCGCCCGCGAGGCGGCGACCCGGGCCCAGGGCGCGGCCAAGCGCGCCCAGTCGGCGGCGGACGCGGCCAAGCGTGACGTCGCCATCACCGATGCCGCCGTGACCAAGGCCCACGCGGCCGCCGCCGACGCCATCGCCGCGTCCCAGGCCGCCAAGTGGAACGCCATCGCGGCCAAGGCGGAGGCGGAGACCGCGCAGAAGTCGGCCGCCAAGGCCAAGGGCGACGCCGTCGTGGCGCGCTCCGAGGCCGGCCTCGCGGGGGCCGACGCGATCCGCACCGCGGGCCACGCCTACTCCACCGCGCAGGCCGCCTCGGCCGCCCGTGACTCGGCCGCCCAGGTCGTCAAGCCGGCCAACGACGCCATCGAACTCGGCTCCCCCTACGCGGAGACCGACTCCTCGGCGGGCCTCGCCGTACTGACCGGACAGGCGTCCAAGACGGCCGCCCAGCAGCAGGTCGCCGTGGCCAACGCGAAGGCCGCCGAGGCTGCCAAGGCGGCGGCCGCGGCCAAGGCGCTGGCGGCCAGGGCGGACGCCGACGCGAAGGCGGCAGCCGAAGCCGCCGCCAACGCGGCCGAGTACGCGGCGAACGCCGCCAAGTCCGCGGCCGAGGCCCAGACTTCCTCCGATGCGGCGGCCGCCTCCGCCAAGGCGGCGAAGAAGGCCGAAGCCAACACCGTCACCTACCACGAGAGGGCCGTCGAGGATGCCGAGGCGGCTCAGAAAGCGGCCACCTCGGCCGACGGGTACGCCACTCAGGCCGATTCCGAGGCCGACGAGGCCGAGAAGGACGCTGCGAGCGCCCGCCGTGCCGCCGACGCCGCGGAGACCGACGCTTCCACGGCCCGTTCCGTCGCCGACCAGGCGGAGAGGGACGCCACCACGGCCGAGGCCGCCGCGGCCAACGCCCGCAACCTGGCGGTGGAAGCGGCGCAGGCCGCCATCCGCACGCAGGAGGCGGACTTCGAGGAACGCAAGGAGCAGCAGCGCACCCCTGACGGCGGCGGAACCGGTGTCGACGGGGTCGTGATGAAGCCCAGCGCCGACACGAGGGTCGACGTCAACCCGCTGAGCGACTGCGTGGGCACGGGCAGCGGCAAGGACATCGGCTGCGAGATCGACCTCGAGTTCCACTTCTACGGCGAGATGGACTTCTATCTGGAGACCTGCCCGACGCCCGGCGTCGAGCGCGCCAAGTGCGGCAGCGCCATCAAACGCACCTACCTGAACAGCGCGCCGCTCGACGTCCGTTTCCGTGAGGACGACGTCCACATCGACGGCCTGGAGCTCACCGCCTCGGTCCTGAAGGCCGTGGCCACGGGAGCCGTCGCCGACATCGTCGGCTGCTCGAAGGGCAAGATCAGCAGCTGTCTGTGGTTGGCCGGCAGCATCATCCTGCCGGGGCTGCTGATGAAGGCCGCCGAGGCCGCGTTCGCCGTGCACCTGGCCATGCGTGAGGGCGCCGGCATCGGCCGGGCCATCTGGGGTCTGCGCGGCGCCGGGCTCTCCTCGTCCGCCGCGGCCAACCTCGAACGCCTCGGCCGGCAGGCACTCAACTCCATGTGCTTCCCCGCCGGGACGAAGGTCGCCACCGAGCACGGCACCAAGCCGATCGAACAGATCAGGGCAGGCGACCGGGTCTGGGCGGACGACCCGGAGACCGGCGAACGCCGACTGCGCACGGTCGCCGGGGTGATGCAGCGCACCACCGACGCGCTGGTCTCCGTGGACATGGGCGCGGAGACCGTCCGGGCCACCCCCGAACACCCCTTCTGGGTGAACGGCAAGGGCTGGACGAGCGCCGAGGCACTGCGTGAGGGCGACCGGCTGCGCACCCTGGACGGCCGGGGCGCCCGGGTCGAGTCGGTCCGGAAGGCCGCGGTCCGGACCCAGGTGTTCAACTTCGAGGTCGAAGGCGACCACACTTACTTCGTCGGCCGGACGAAGGTGCTGGTGCACAACGCCTGCCGGATCTGGCCGAACAACATGTCCGTCTCGCTGGCCGACGAACTCGCGGTGGCGGAGCGGCTGGGTGTCCGGCCTGCCAGGCCGGGATCCGCGAACTGGGACAAGTACATCGACATGGACGGCGAAAAGATCAAGTGGGCCGTCCTGGAGGACGGACAGTTGGTGATCATGCCGAAGGTGGTGCAGGGCCAGGAGCTGTCCCATCCCGTGCTGAGCGGCGGTGCCCCCGTCAAGGCCGCCGGTGAGGCCCAGATCGCGGGCAGCAACGGCCAGTACTTCGGGCTGGAGATCAACAGCCACAGCGGTCACTTCTTCAAGCAGGGCGACCCCTTCTGGGCCCCCGGAGGCGGGTCCGAGGCGCTGGGCCGGGAGATGTTCGAGGCGGCCGGGGTGCATTTCTGATGACCGGCCTCTTCGACGAACTGGACCGACTCGACCTCGACGGACACCTCCGTCGCTGGTCGGCGCCCGATCTCGACCGTACCGACGGCTCGGTCCACGCCTGGATCGCCGCCGCCCAGCAGTTCGCCGCCCGGATCCAGCAGGACCCGGGCGGGCTGACCGACGAACAGGTGCGGGCGCTTGCGCAGGCGTGGCCCGCGCTGCTCGCGGCGGCCGAGCGGGCGACCGGACCGCAGGGCAACGAGTGGGTGCTGCGTGACCTGTGGCTCAGGTCCTGGCTGCTGCAGCGGCTCGGCCCGCGTGAGGGCGTGTCCCTGCTCGACCCGGGGCAGGTGCTCGACCGTGCGCTGGACGCCATGCCGATGAGCCCGCAGGAGGCCGCCTCGCTCGCGCCCCGGTGGCGGGAGCTGGACCGGCCGCAGATCCTGTCGCTGCGGATGATCCGGCGACTGCTCGCTCCGGTACGGCCGCTGGCCACGGTCCTTGCCGATCACCCGCGCTGGGCCGAATGCCAGAAGTGGGAGGCGTTGGCCGGCGATCTGCCCTGACCCGTGGGAAACGCTGAGGGCGCCCCCTGCCACAGGGGGCGCCCTCAGTGCCGTACAAGAGGCTTCCAGCGGCGGTCAGTCCCGCCCGCCGCCCCCCAGATGGTGAACGCGAACCATGTTCGTCGTCCCCGGCACCCCGGGCGGCGACCCCGCCGTGATGACCACGATGTCGCCCTCGTCGAACAACCCCAGCTTCACGATCTCCTGGTCCACCAGGTCGACCATCTCATCCGTGCTGTTGACGAACGGGACGACGTGCGGCTCCACGCCCCAGCTGAGGGTCATCTGGTTGCGGGTGGACTCGTCCGTGGTGAAGGCGATGATCTGCTGGGCGGCGCGGTAGCGGCACAGGCGGCGGGCGGTGTCGCCGGACTGGGTGAAGGCGACCAGGCCCTTGCCGCCGAGGAAGTCGGCGATCTCGCAGGCCGCGCGGGCGACGGAGCCGCCCTGGGTGCGGGGCTTCTTGCCGGGGACCAGGGGCTGTAGGCCCTTGGACAGCAGTTCCTGCTCGGCCGCGGTGACGATCTTCGACATCGTCCTGACCGTTTCGATCGGGTAGGCGCCGACCGAGGACTCGGCGGACAGCATCACCGCGTCCGCGCCGTCCAGGATCGCGTTGGCCACGTCGGAGGCCTCGGCGCGGGTCGGGCGGGAGTTGGTGATCATGGACTCCATCATCTGGGTCGCCACGATCACCGGCTTGGCGTTGCGGCGGCACAACTCGATGAGCCGCTTCTGCACCATGGGGACCTTTTCGAGGGGGTACTCGACGGCCAGGTCGCCACGCGCGACCATCACACCGTCGAACGCCATCACGACGTCCTCCATGTTGGCGACCGCCTGCGGCTTCTCCACCTTGGCGATGACCGGGACGCGGCGGCCGACCTCGTCCATGACCTTGTGCACGTCGGCCACGTCGGCCGCGTCCCGCACGAAGGAGAGCGCGACCAGGTCGCAGCCCATGCGGAGGGCGAAGCGGAGGTCCTCGACGTCCTTCTCGCTCAGCGCCGGCACGTTCACCGCCGCGCCCGGCAGGTTGATGCCCTTGTGGTCGGAGACGACACCGCCCTCGATGACGATCGTCTTCACCCGGGGGCCGTCGACCTCGGTGACCTTCAGCTCGACGTTGCCGTCGTTGATGAGGACCTGGTCGCCCTTGGCGACGTCACCCGGCAGGCCCTTGTAGGTGGTCCCGCAGATCTGCTTGTCGCCCGGGACGTCCTCGGTCGTGATGACGAACTCGTCACCGCGCTCCAGCTCCACCGGGCCCTCTGCGAAGGTCTCCAGGCGGATCTTCGGGCCCTGGAGGTCGGCGAGGACGCCGATCGCGCGGCCGGTGGCCTCGGACGCGGCCCGCAGGCGCTCGTACCGCCCCTGGTGGTCCTCGTGCGTGCCATGGCTGAAGTTGAAGCGGGCCACATTCATGCCGGCCTCGATCAGCGAGACAAGCTGTTCGTGGGAGTCGACCGCGGGGCCGAGAGTACAAACGATTTTCGAACGGCGCATGGGACGATCCTATCGGTTTGTTTCGCCGCGGAATATTCCGTCTGGTGGAAGATACAAATGAGCTTGGCTTTGCTCAGCCGTGTTACCCGGCCGTTGCCCACGTCTGTGTCGCGATCTCCAGTTCTTCATCCGTCGGCACCACTGCGACCGCCACCCTCGCGCCGGCGGGCGAGATCAGCCGCGGCCCGTCACCGCGTACGGCATTCAGCTCGGCGTCCACGGCCAGGCCCAGCTGCTCCAGGCCCGCCACGGCCGCCTCCCGCACGGGCGCCGCGTTCTCGCCCACCCCGGCCGTGAACGCGATCGCGTCCACCTTGCCGAGCACGGCGTAATAGGCGCCGATGTACTTCTTCAGTCGGTGAATGTAGATGTCGAAGGCCAATTGGGCGCGCTCGTCACCCTCGTCGATCCGGCGGCGGATCTCCCGCATGTCGTTGTCGCCGCACAGGCCGATCAATCCGCTCTTCTTGTTGAGAAGAGTGTCGATTTCCGCGATGGACATTTCGCCAACCCGCGCCAAATGGAAGATGACGGCGGGGTCCATGTCACCCGATCGCGTGCCCATTACCAGCCCCTCCAAGGGCGTCAGCCCCATGGAGGTGTCCACACACCGGCCGCCCCGCACCGCCGACGCCGACGCGCCGTTGCCGAGGTGCAGCACGATCACATTGACCTCGGAAGGGTCCTTGCCCAGCAGCTCGGCGGTGGCCCGGGAGACGTATGCGTGCGAGGTGCCGTGGAAGCCGTACCGGCGTATCCGGTGGCGGTCCGCCGTCTCCACGTCGATGGCGTAGCGGGCGGCCGACTCCGGCATCGTCGTGTGGAACGCGGTGTCGAAGACGGCGACCTGGGGCAGGTCCGGGCGCAGCGCCTGGGCCGTGCGGATGCCGGTGAGGTTGGCCGGGTTGTGCAGCGGGGCCACCGGGATGAGCCGCTCGATCTCGGCGAGGACCGTGTCGTCGATGACGGTGGGCTCGGTGAAGTGCTTGCCGCCGTGCACCACCCGGTGTCCGATCGCGGCCAGCTCGGGGGAGTCGAGGCCGAGGCCGTCCTTGGCCAGCTCCGCCGCCACGGCCTTCAGCGCGGCGTCGTGGTCGGCGATCGGCTCGGTCCGCTCACGGCTCTCGCCGCCACCCGTCAGCGGGGTGTGCTTGAGCCGGGAGGACTGCTCGCCGATCCGCTCGACCAGCCCGGTCGCCAGCCGGCTGCCGTCCCGCATGTCCAGCAGCTGGTACTTCACCGACGAGGAGCCGGAGTTGAGGACGAGGACACGGGTCGCGGTCACTGCTGGGAAGCCTTCTCACTGGGGGACTGGGCCTGGATGGCGGTGATCGCCACGGTCGTGACGATGTCCTGGACGAGGGCGCCCCGGGACAGGTCGTTGACCGGCTTGCGCAGACCCTGCAGCACCGGTCCGACGGCGATCGCGCCGGCCGAGCGCTGCACGGCCTTGTAGGTGTTGTTACCCGTATTGAGGTCCGGGAAGATCAGAACCGTTGCCTGCCCCGCCACTTCGGATTCCGGCAGCTTGGTCGCGGCCACCGACGGCTCGACCGCGGCGTCGTACTGGATGGGCCCCTCGATCCGCAGATCCGGCCGCCGCGTACGCACCAGCTCGGTCGCCTCGCGCACCTTGTCGACATCGGCGCCCGACCCGGACGTACCCGTCGAGTACGACAGCATCGCGATCCGCGGCTCCACCCCGAACCCCTGGGCCGTGCCCGCCGACTGGATGGCGATGTCGGCCAGTTGCTCGGCGTTCGGGTCGGGGTTGACCGCGCAGTCGCCGTAGACCAGGACCTTGTCGGCGAGGCACATGAAGAAGACGGACGACACGATGTCCGCGCCCGGCCGGGTCTTGATGATCTCGAACGCCGGGCGGATCGTCGCGGCCGTGGAGTGCACGGAACCCGACACCATGCCGTCGGCCAGGCCCTCCTCCACCATCAGCGTCCCGAAGTAGTTGACATCACTCACCACGTCGTACGCCAGCTCCACCGTGACCCCCCGATGGGCGCGCAACTGGGCGTACTTCTCGGCGAACGCGTCGCGCAGCTCGCTGGTCGCCGGGTCGATCAGCTGGGCGGCACCCAGGTCGATCCCGAGATCGGCCGCCTTCTTGCGGATCTGGTCCACCGGGCCGAGCAGGGTCAGGTCGCACACCCCGCGCCGCAGCAGCACCTCGGCGGCGTGCAGCACGCGCGGCTCGGTGCCCTCGGGCAGCACGATGCGGCGCATGTCCGAGCGGGCCGTCTCCAGCAGCTGGTGCTCGAACATCATCGGCGTCACCCGGTCGGTGCTCGGCGCCGAGACCCGCTTCAGCAGCTCACCGGTGTCGACATAGCGCTCGAACAGACCCAGCGCGGTCTCCGCCTTGCGCGGGGTGACCGCGCTCAACTTCCCCTCCAGGGAGAAGAGTTGCTCGGCGGTGGGGAAGCTGTAACCGGGCACCGAGAGCACCGGGGTGCCCGGGGCGAGGCGGCCGGCGAGGGTGAGGATCTCCTTGCCGGGACGCTCGTCCAGGGTGAGCAGCACACCGGCGATCGGAGGGGTGCCGGCGCTGTGCGCGGCCAGCGAACCGACCACCAGGTCGGCGCGGTCGCCCGGGGTGACGACCAGACAGCCCGGGGTCAGGGCGGCCAGGAAGTTCGGCAGCATCGCGCCGCCGAACACGAAGTCCAGCGCGTCACGCGCGAGCCCCGAGTCGTCGCCGAGCAGGACCTTCGCGTCCAGGGACTGGGCGATCTGCGCGACCGTCGGCGCGGCCAGGGCCGGCTCGTCCGGGACGACATAGCAGGGCACCGGCAGCCGTGAGCCGAGCCGCTCGGCGATCTCGTCCCGGTCGGTCCGGGCCACCCGGTTGGTGACCATGGCCAGCACGTCGCAGCCCAGGCTCTCGTACGCCCGGTAGGCGTTGCGCGTCTCGGCGAGCACCGACTCGGCGGCCTGCTTGCGGCCGCCCACGACGGGTATCACGGACGCGCCGAACTCGTTGGCGAGCCGGGCGTTCAGGGACAGCTCGTCCGGGAGCTGGGTGTCGGCGAAGTCGGTGCCGAGGACGAGGACGACGTCGTAGTCACGGGCCACGGCGTGGAACCGGTCGACCAGCGTGGACACCAGCTCGTCGGTGCCTCGCTCGGCCTGGAGGGCGGACGCCTCGTGGTAGTCCATGCCGTAGACCGTCGCCGGGTCCTGGGAGAGGCGATAACGGGAGCGCAGCAGCTCGTACAGGCGGTCGGGGGTGTGATGGACCAGCGGCCGGAACACCCCCACCCGGTCGACCTGCCGGGTCAGAAGCTCCATGACCCCCAGCTCGACGACCTGGCGGCCGTCGCCGCGGTCGATTCCGGTCACGTACACGCTGCGCGTCACGCGTGCTCTCCGTTTCGTCTGTAGGGGTCGTCTGGGTCACATGATCGGTCGAAAAATCGCCCAGTGGGGTGAGCGAAACCCTCTTGACAATACCCTTGGCGGTGGATAAGGCGCCCGTCAGTACGGGAGCAGCACCGCCCTCGCGGACGTGAAACAATCGGATTGGCTCACCGGTATCAACAGCGAGCAGGAGACACAGCACGATGCGTATCGGAGTCCTGACCGCAGGCGGCGACTGCCCCGGCCTGAACGCCGTGATCCGGTCGGTCGTGCACCGGGCCGTCGCCCAGTACGGCGACGAGGTGATCGGCTTCGAGGACGGCTTCGCGGGCCTCCTCGACGGCCACTACCGCAGCCTCGACCTGGAGGCGGTCAGCGGCATCCTGGCCCGCGGCGGCACCATCCTCGGCTCCTCGCGACTGGAGCGCAACCGGCTGCGCGAGGCGTGCGAGAGCGCCCCCGACATCGCCCGTGACTTCGGCATCGACGCCCTGATCCCGATCGGCGGCGAGGGCACCCTGACGGCGGCCCGCATGCTGTCCGACGCCGGTCTGCCGGTGGTCGGCGTCCCCAAGACGATCGACAACGACATCTCCTCGACCGACCGCACCTTCGGCTTCGACACGGCCGTCGGCGTCGCGACGGAGGCCATGGACCGCCTCAAGACCACCGCCGAGTCCCACCAGCGCGTCATGGTCGTCGAGGTCATGGGCCGCCACGCGGGCTGGATCGCCCTGGAGTCCGGCATGGCGGCCGGCGCGCACGGCATCTGCCTCCCGGAGCGCCCCTTCGACCCCGCCGACCTGGTCAAGATGGTCGAGGAGCGCTTCGCGCGCGGCAAGAAGTTCGCGGTGATCTGCGTCGCCGAGGGCGCCCACCCCGCCGACGGCTCCATGGACTACGGCAAGGGCGAGATCGACCAGTTCGGCCACGAGCGCTTCCAGGGCATCGGCACCGCCCTCGCCTTCGAGCTGGAGCGCCGCCTCGGCAAGGAGGCCAAGCCGGTCATTCTCGGCCACGTCCAGCGTGGCGGCACCCCGACCGCGTACGACCGCGTCCTCGCCACCCGCTTCGGCTGGCACGCGGTGGAGGCCGCGCACCAGGGCGAGTTCGGCAGGATGACGGCGCTGCGCGGCACGGACATCGTGATGGTGCCGCTGGCGGAGGCGGTCACCGAGCTGAAGACGGTGCCGAAGGACCGGATGGACGAGGCGGAGTCGGTCTTCTAGACCCAGACCCAGACCCAGACCTGGACCCGGCTCGGCTCAGGCCCCGTTCCCCTGGACCGTCGTCCAGAAGCGCTCCACGATCCGGTCCATGAACTCGCGCCCGGCCGCACCGGCCTCCCCGTTGCCGCCGCCCCAGCTCAGCGTGGCGGTCATCTGCCCCTGGTAGACCTGGTGCAGCTCCTGGAGGCTGACCTCCAGCAGGCGCCGGTCCAGTGGCACCATCCGGCCGATCGGGCGCACATACGCCTGCCAGCGCGTCGTCACGGCACTGCGCAGCAGATCGGCGAGCTTGGTCTCGCGGCCGGTGACGGTGATGAAGTCGGGCAGCGTCAGGGCGAGGGCGTCGGCGAGGGCGGCGGACTGGCGGTCGGTGCCCTGCCAGTCGTCGTTCTCCTCCATACGGAGATAGGCGGGCACGTCATGCCCGACGACACGGGCCACGTCCTCGGGCGCGAGACCCCGGGCGATCCGGTGCTCGCGCAGCGTCCGCGGCCTGCCGAGCAGTTCACCCGGCGAGCACCACAGCACGCCCGCGAGGGCGGTGAGCTCATGGTTGGAGGGGGCGGCGAGCTCGCGCTCCCAGGCGATGACGAGATCCTCGGTGACGTAGGGGAGTCCGTACGAGGAACGCATGCCGTAGGCGACATGCTCGGGCCCCATGTTGAGGCCGGCGCGGAGTCTTCGGGCGGCGGGGGCGTTGAACGGGGGAGTGGGTGGATTGCGGCGGCTGGAGCGGTTGGGGGGCTGGTTCGGTTGAGCCGGGGGTCGGTGCACGGCCCACAACGTAGGCCGCGCGGAGTGGGGTGACTACAGTCTGTTCAGCCAGGATCACGGATTGTAGGAAAGTACGGCTACTGGCGGGTTCGGCGGTGGCTGAAGATCGCCTGTCGGGTCGGTGGGGTGACGGCGAGGATGGCGTTCGGTTGACGCGTTGACGATCTCCGAGGGTGAGGACTCCCGATGAATGGCAAGCTCAATGGGCATATTCGCGAACGACTGCTGGCTCCGAACTTCTGGCACCTCGCGACCGTGGGACCGGACGGCATGCCGCAGGTCTCGCCCATGTGGGCGGACATCGAAGACGAGTACGTCATGGTGAACACGTCGATCGGCCGCGTGAAGGTGGACAACCTGCGGCTCAATCCCAACGTTTCCCTCTCCCACCACGACCCCGAGAACCCGTACGACCGCGCCGAGATCCGCGGTCGGGTGGTCCGGCTGGTGGAGGGCGAGATGGCGGAGCGGGCGATGGACCGGCTCGCGCGGAAGTACATCGGGGAGGAGCGGTATCCGTGGCTGCTGCCCGGGGAGCGGCGGGTGATGATCCTCATCGAGCCGGTGCGGGTGCGGCGGGTCGTGGGGGTGGAGCGGTTCCGGGCGGGGGTGCTGCCCGAGTAGCGGGACGGCCCCTTCATCCTTTGACGGCTCCGCTCAACGCGAAGCCGCCGCCCATGCGTCGGGCGACCAGTACGTACAGCAGGATCACCGGCGTCGAGTAGACGATGGAGAACGCGGCGAGCTGCCCGTACGCCACCATCCCGCGGTTGCCGAAGAAGTCGTTGATGCTCACGGACGCCGGCATCTGGTCGGGGGTCAGCAGCAGCATGAAGGGGACGAAGAAGTTCCCCCACATCATGACGAACGAGAAGACCGTGACCACGGCGACTCCGGGCCCCATGAGCGGGAGCACGATCCGAAGCAGCGACTGGAGCGAGGACGCGCCGTCCGTCCAGGCGGCCTCCTCCAGCTCCTTCGGCACCCCGTCCATGAAGTTCTTCATCAGCCAGATGGCGAACGGCAGTTGGGAGGCGGCGAAGAAGAAGATCGTCCCCTCCATGGTGTCGATCAGGTTCACCCGCACGAACAGGGCGTACACCGGCACCATGATCGCCGTGATCGGCAGGCTCGTCGCGAACAGGATCGTGAGGAGGAACGGCCGGTTGAAGCGGGACCGGAAGCGGGAGAGCGGGTAGGCCGCGAGTGCCGCGCACACGACGGTGAGCGCGGTGCCGCCGCCGCACAGGAGCAGGCTGTTGAGCAGCGGGGTGAAGGTGATCTCCGGGGTCAGGACCGCGTCGAAGTTGTCCAGGGTGATGCCGTCCGGGACCTTGACCCGGAGGTTGGCGCTGGGGTCGAGGGCAGAGAGCACGACCCAGGCGAGCGGCAGCACGAAGGTGGCGGCCAGGACGAGGAGGCCGGCGTCGGCGGCGAGACGGTGGGTGGTTCTGCGGGAGGAGGGGGAGCGGAGGGAGGAGGGGTAGCGGCGGGAGCGGTCCATGGATGTCATGGGTGTCATGGGTGTCAGACCTCCGTCCGCAGCAGACGCAGATAGACCACCGAGAACAACGACCCCACCACCAGGAGCAGCAGCGCGACCGCGGTGCCGTAACCGATCATGCTCTTCTGGAACGCCTCCTCGTACATGAACAGCGGCAGCGTCTGGCTCTTGCCGCCCGGCCCGCCCCTCGTCATCACCCAGATCAGCCCGAAGACGGACAGCGTCTGGAGGGTGATGAGCATGAGGTTGGTGCCGATGGAGCGGCGGATCATCGGGAGCGTGATGTGCCACATACGGCGCCAGCCGCCCGCCCCGTCGACCTCGGCGGCCTCGGTGATCTCCTTGGGGATCTCGTTCAGGGCGGCCGAGTAGACGAGCATCGAGAAGGCGGTGCCGCGCCAGACGTTCGCGAAGGACACGGCGAGGATCGGTAGCGTGAACAGCCAGTTCTGGGTGGGGAGATGGAGCTGGTCCAGGATGGCGTTCAGGGTGCCCTCGCGACGGAAGAAGGCGTAGAGGAGGAACCCGGCGACGACCTCCGGCAGCACCCACGCCGTGACGACGATCCCGCCGGTGAGCGTGCGCACGGGCTTCGAGGCGCGCTGCATCAGCATGGCGAGGCCCAGGCCGAGGGTGTTCTGCCCGAGCAGGGCCGAGATGACGGTGAAGACGAGGGTGAGCCAGACCGCGTTGAGGAACGCCTCGTCGCCGAACGCCGTACGGAAGTTGTCGAAGCCGACGAAGGAGTCCTCGGCCTGGCCGGTGAGCTGGAGGTCGGTGAAGGCGATGTAGGCGCAGTAGGCGATGGGACCGGCGAGGAAGAGGAGCAGGAGGACGACGGAGGGGGAGACAGGGAGGGCGCGGGTGAGGGAGCGGGAGCGCTTTCTGCTCATGGGTGGGCGGCTACTTCTCGATCACCTGGTTGTCGGCCGCGGATTTGAGCTCCTCGTCGTAGCCCTTCGCCGCGTCGTCGACCGACATGTCGCCGGTCGTCACCCCCTCCATGGCCTCCTGTACGGCGGTGGAGACCTTCGGGTACGCCGGGTAGGCGGGCCGGTAGTGCGTGCTCGCGACGAGGTCGGTGAAGAACTTGATGCCGGGCTGGGCGTCGATGTACGCGGGGTCGGCGGCGACGTCCTCCCGTACGGCGATACCGGAGTTGGCGACGGACCACTTCTGGGCGTTCGCCTTGGTCTGCATCGTCTTGATGAACTCGAAGGCGAGGTCGGGGTTGGACGCCTTGGCCGGGATGGACCAGGTCCAGCCGCCGGACATGCTGACCTTGCCGGGTGCCTGGCCCTTCTGCGTCGGCATGGCGGCGAGGCCGAGCTCGTCCGACCACTCGGGCCACTCGTGCCCGCTGCCGGGAAGCCAGTCCTGCGGGAGCCAGGAGCCGTCGAGGGCGATGGCGAGCTTGCCCTGCGGAAGCCATTCGCCGCGGACGCGGGTCATGACGTTGGGGTCGAGGGCGTCGGAGACGTCGGGGCCGAGCTTCTCCTTGTAGACGGTTTCGACGAACGAGAGGGAGTCCTTGAAGCCGTCGCTCCCGGCGATCCACTTCTTGGACGACTTGTCGTACAGAGGGTCTGCTTTTGTGTCGCTCGTGCCGTAGAGCAGCATTTCGAACGTCTGCATGGTGGCGGCTTCGCCGACGGGCTTGCCCGTGTAGACGTTGAGGGGAATGACGTCGGGGACCTTTTCCTTGACGGTCCGAGCGGCATCGAGGACGTCGTCCCAGGTCTTCGGCTGCCAGTCCGCAGGCAGACCGGCCTTCTTGAAGATGTCCTTGCTGAACCAGAGCCCCCGGGTGTCGGTGCCGTCCGGGACGCCGTACGTCTTCCCGTCCTCGCCCTTCGCCGCCGCCTTCGCCGTGTCGATGAACTTGTCCCAGTCCTGCCACTTGGCCAGGTAGGGGTCCAGCGGCTTCAAGTACCCGCTGGTGATGTCCGAGTTGATGAGGAACGTGTCCTCGTAGACCAGGTCGGGCGCGGTCTTGGGGGAGCGGAGCATCTGCTGGAGCTTGGTGTAGTACTCCGAGTCCGGGGCCTTGATGGGGACGAACTCGACCTTCTTGCCGGGGTTCGCCTTCTCGAACTGCTTCTTGATGTCCGCGAGGTAGGTGTCCATCACCTTGATGGAGTTGTCCGTGGACTGCTTGAAGGAGACCTTGATGGTGTCCGGGTCACTCCCGGATCCGCCGCCGCACGCGGTGAGGGTTCCTGCGGCGGCGAGGGTCAGGGCGAGGAGTGTGGGGA
Organism: Streptomyces lanatus; assembly: GCF_014655715.1. Lineage (GTDB taxonomy): Bacteria > Actinomycetota > Actinomycetes > Streptomycetales > Streptomycetaceae > Streptomyces > Streptomyces lanatus. The sequence continues at coordinate 610,374 of NZ_BNBM01000003.1, forward strand.
GGGCGGGGCGGGCGGTGGGGCGCACGGGCATGACCTCCTGCGGGCGCACGTCGTGGTGGCCTGGGGTTGTCTGCCCGGTGAACCTAAGAGGAGTGGTCTAGTCAGGTCAATGGATGTGCGGGGGATTCCGCGGGGAGGGGGGAGTTGCCCCCAGCGGGTATGGCGGCGGGGCCGTCTACGAGTGCCTGGTCCGTGCAGACCATTGTTCGGCGGCGCAGGCGCGGGAACGGGCGGCTTCGGTGGGGGCGTTGGCGTGAGTGAAGGCGTCGGCGGCCTGGAGAAAGGCGGAGCGTGCTCGGGCGGGCTGCTGGACGTTCTTGTGGGCGACGGCAAGATGGTCGAGAGTCACTCCCTGGCCGTACCAGTCCTCGAGCTCCTGGAAGATCTCCAGGGACTTGCCGTGTGCCTCGATCGCCTCTTCCACCCGGCCTGCCCGCTCCAGAGCGTTGCCGATATTGCCCCACTCCGCCGCCTCGTTGTGGCGGTGGCCGGCGACCTGGAACAGAATGCGGGCGGACGTGTGCGCGTTGATCGCCTTGTCCGCATCGCCTTGCCGTAGTTGGGCGTTTCCGAGACAACCCAAGGCATTGGCCACACCGAGGCCGTCTTCGACGGCATGGAAAAGCTTGATCGCGCGGTTGTGGGCTTCAATCGCCTTCTTCGTCCGGCCCGCGCGTCGCAGTGCGACGCCCAGATTGTTCCACGCCCAGGCCTCTTGGCGGCGGTCTCCGATGTCCTGGAACAGGTCGCGGGCGCGGGTGTGGGCGGCGATGGCCTTCTTGGCCCGGCCCGCCCCGTCCAGGGCGTTGCCGATGTTGCCCCACGACCCGGCCTCTTCGCCCCGGTCTCCGATGTCCTGGAACAGATCGCGGGCGCGGGTGTGGGCGGCGATCGCCTCCTCCGCCCGGCCCGCCTGCGACAGAGCGATGCCGAGGTTGTTCAACACCCCGGCCTCGCGGTGGCGGTCCCCGGCACGGTGGGCGGCCTCTCCAGCGGCCTTCGCGACGGAGATGGCGTCGTCGAAATGCCGCCGCCAGTTCAGATACGACGCCAGGCAGTCGGCCAGCAGGGCCGCCGTGTCCGCGAACTGCTCCTCCCGCGCCCACTGCACCGCCGCCACCAGCGCTGCCCGCTCCTCGTCGAGCCACGCCACGGCCTGCGCCCGGTCCGTGAAGGGCCCCTGATCGCCTTGCGGAACCGACAGCAAGCGACTCGCCGCATAGGTCCGCCCGATGTAGAACCGCACGACCCGTTCGCGCGCCGCCTCGCCTTCCTCCCGCAACTCCGCGTCCCGTGCCACCACACCGGCCCCGAAGGCCCGGACCAGGTCGTGCATCCGCCAGCGCAAGTCGGCAGCCGACCCGGCGGCGGACGGTGCCGACGCGACGAGGTGCGCGGCGGCCAAGTCCTCCAACAGGGCCAGTACGACATCTGTTTCGAGGCCGGCCAGGGCGACGACCGCCGCTGTACCCGTCTCGGCGTCCGGAGCGAGACAGAGTAGACGCAGCAACCGGGACTGGTCGGCCGACAGCCGGCGATAAGAGGTCTCCAGCACGGGACGCAGGACGAGAGAGCGCCCGTACAAGTCTGTTCCAGGGCTGCCGTGGTCGAGGACAGCGGTGGCGTCATCGGCCTGCTTCACCTCCGCCACCAGAGAGGCGATATCCCGATGGCGCCGTCGGCGCAGCATCCCTGCGGCGATCTGGAGCGCCAGGGGCAAGTGGCCGCAGCTATCGGTGAGTGCGCGCAGCGCCTCGGGTTCCCGGACCGGACGTTCGTCCCGTTCATCGGTGGCGTGCAGGGCACGAGTCACAAGGGCGACGGAGTCGTCCGGGGCGAGCGTCTCAAGGTCGATCAGGCGTATCGCGAGTGCGTCCGGCCGATTCCGCGAGGTGATGAGCACCCTGTGGTGATCCGTGCCCGGCAGGAGCGGCAGGTACTGGGACGGGTCGGACGCGTTGTCCAGGATCAGCAGCATCCGGTCCCGTCGTTCGGCGAGCAGCGCTCGATACGTGTCGTGCTGCCGCTCCGGCGTCGTCGGCAGATCCCGGTCCCGTACCCCCAGCGCATCGAGCAGCGCGACCACTGCCTGATCAGCCGTAACCGGATCCTCGTCGTATCCACGCAGATCAACGAAGAGCGTCCCGCCCGGAAACCAGCCCTTCCCGTGTGCCCGATACGCCGCCTCCACCGCCAGCGCCGTCTTCCCGATGCCGCCCATGCCCGTGACGGCGAAGATGAGCAGCGGCAAGGCGTCCGTGTCGTCCTCGCCGGGGGAGAGATGCGGGAGCAGGCGGTCCAGCTCCGTCGAGCGGCCGGTGAAACCCAGGGGGCGGGGTGGGAGTGCGGCGGTCGCTCGCGGGACCGGGCCGTGGGTGGTGCCCCTGCCGCCCCTACCGTCGCCCGTCGGTCTTGCCGGTGACGGGGCCGTAGAAGGTGCCGCCGCGGAAGTCGATGTGGTCTCCGCCGTACGTCGCTCCGCCGTCGCCGCGTCGTTGGGGACCCTCCTCGGGGTCGGAGGACGCAGAGGAACCCTGCCGCGGCCGGTGCTTGCGCAGCACCGCGAACGTCACCGCGGCAGCCTGCTTGGCGGCGAGTTCCTGCGAACCCGCCGCGTCGGCATCGCGCTTGCCCGCGTCGGCGCGGTCGCTGATGCCGCGGATCACCAGCGCGTCCAACTGCCCGTTCAGATGGGCCGCGTGGGCCGCCCCCGAACCCTCCATCTCGATCGCGCCGGCGTCGTTGTAGTTCTCGCGCAGATATCCGGCGATCTCGGACTCGGCGTCCGCCAGGACCACGTCGCCCGTCGCGATCGGCATGAAGTGTGCCCGTACGTCGGCCATGTCCCGCACCGCGGAACGCGCCGACTGCACAAGCGCGTGGGAGGCCGAATGGGCCTTCGGCCTGGCCTGGAAACCCTCCGGCGTCTGCTTGCCGCCGTGGATCTCATACACCTGCGTGCCGATGACGACGTCACCGATTCCGACGTCGTCCTTGAGGCTGCCGGCGACTCCGACGAAGAACACTGCCTCCGGGTTCAGCCAGCTGATGAGCAACGTGGTGAGTGCGGCGGCCCGCCCGGCGCCTACGCCCAGCTCGGCGATGGCAATATGCCAGGTGGTGCTGGGCAGTTGACCTATCTCTACACGTGTTCCGTCACGGTGTACGCGTTCGCGTCGCTTCTCGACATACGCGCGGACGGCGTCGTATTCGAGGGGCAGCGCGGTCAGGACGAGAGCGGTGGGCTGAGTCTCCGGCACGCTCACTAACGTACCGCCGGGGGAAGGGGTTCGCGTGGCGGAACAGGACGTCACCGTGGGGCAGTTGCTGCTCGCCGAGTATCAGAGTGTCAAGGACGAGCAGAAGGCGCGGATCGGGTTCCGGGACAACTTGCTGTACGTGACCCTCGCCGTCGTGGCCGCCGTCATCGCCGCCGCCGCGCAGGCCAAGCAGCCGTCAATGCTGCTTGCGCTGCCGCCGGTGTGTGTGGTGCTCGGGTGGACGTATCTCGTGAATGATCAGAAGATCTCGGCGATCGGCGCGTATGTGCGGGAGGAGCTGGGGCCTCGGCTTGCCGCGCTTGCCCAGCCCGGGGGTGGGTTCGAGGCGTTCGGGTGGGAGACCGCGCATCGGGGGGACGCGCGGCGTGGGTCCCGTAAGGCCGTGCAGCTAGTGGTGGATCTGCTGGCCTTCTGTGGGGTGCCGTTGGCGGCGTTGGTGTTGTTCTGGGTGGATGGGGGGTCCGGGGCGATGCTTGTCGTGCTGTCGGTGGGGGAGGCGGTGGCTGTGGGTGGGTTGGCTTGGCAGGTGGTGTGGTACGCGCGTGGGGGGTGAATACCGGGTGGATTCCCCTTGTGCGGCGTAGCGTTGAAGATTCGCGACTGGACTAGGACTCCGGGGGACGGTACGGGCGTATGAAGGCTGCGTTGCTGGCTGCTCTGGCCGAGGGTGCGGGCGGGGACGACGGGCTCCGGGCGGTGGAGTCGTTGGCGCGGGCCCTCGGGCTGGGGGCGGGGGCGTCGGTCGCGGAGCTGGCTGACGCGGCTCGGGATCCTGCGCGGCGGGCGGTTGTGCAGCGGTGGGGTGAGGAGCTGGCCGGGCTTCTTGCCGCCGATCCGGAGGGTGTTGCCCGTGGTCTGGCGGGGGCCATGCAGCGGGAGGCGCCGGGGAGCGGGGCGTCCTGGTACGACGGGGATCATGCCGACTTCCGGGGTGGGGTCTTCCTGCGTGAGGTGGTCGGGGTGCAGGTGGTGATCCAGGGGGGTGGGGTCGCCGTACCGGAGGCGTTGACGGGGTTGCCGCCGAGGCCGGGTGGGTTCACGGGGCGGGCGGAGGAGACGGCGGCGTTGCTGGCCGCGCTGGATCCGGCGGGGGCGGCACAGTCCTCCGCGGTGCTTGTCGCCGCCGTGACCGGCCTCGGCGGCATCGGCAAGACCGCGCTTGCCGTCGAGACCGCGCACCTTGCTTGTGAGCGGGGCTTGTTCCCGGGCGGGGTTCTCTTCATCGACCTGCATGGCTATGACCAGGAGCCCGTAGCCGCCGACCATGCCCTTCAGGCTCTGCTCCGGGCCCTGGGGATCGCGCCGGGACACATCCCGAATACGGCGGACGAGCGGGCGGTGCTCTATCGCTCGACGCTGGCGGCCCGGGCCCGCGAGCGTGGCGCGGTGCTGGTTCTGGCCGACAACGCGTCGTCGCCGGACCAGGTGCGGCTGCTGCTGCCGGCCGACAACCGGCACCGCGTTCTGGTCACTTCTCGGGACAGGCTGCCCCAACTGGGCGCGCGGCTCGTTCGCTTGGACCAGCTCAGCCCGAAGGAGGCGTACGAGCTTCTCGACCGTGCGCTGCGGATCGCGGACCCGGACGACAGCCGAGTCGGTGACGATCCCGACATGGCCGAGCGGCTTGCCCGTCTGTGCGGCCATCTGCCGCTGGCCCTGCAGATCGCGGCGGCTCTGCTGGCGGAGGATCCGGACATGCCGGTGGCGGAGCTTGTGGCGGAACTGGGCGAGTCCCGAGACCGGCTGGAGTATCTGGACGACGGTGAGCGCAGCGTTCGTGCCGCCTTTGAGCTCTCCTACCGCCGACTGCCGTCCGAGCAGGCTCGGCTGCTGCGGTTGCTCGCCCTTGCACCGGGGGCTGAGGTGAGTGACCAGGTTGTTGCCGCGTTGGTCGGTGCCGAGGTGCCTCCGGCGCGGGAACTGAAGGCATTGGCCCGTGCGCACCTCCTGGAGAGGGGGAGCGGGCGAGGGCGGTGGCGGTTGCATGACCTGGTGCGGGCATTCGGGGCACGTGTCGTGGCCGGCGACGCGGCGCTGCGGGAGGAGGGGGACGTCGCACGGACGCGGGTGTTCGCGTTCTACGGCTTGGGGACGATCGCAGCCCATGCCTGGTTGAGCTGGTTGCCGGGAAAGTCGCAGCCGCAGCTGTTCGCCGACCGTGCGCAGGCTGTGGCGTGGCTGGACGATGAGCGGGCGGGGATGGTGGCAGCCATCTTGTGGGGGCTTGAGGAGCGATACGCGGATTCGGCGGCGGGGCTGGCCGAGCTGCTAACGCCGTACCTCGCCTGGCGGCGGCACTTCGACGATCTGATCACGGTCAACCGTGCCACACGGGAGGTCGCTCACCGCGCCGGGAACCGTCCGGGTGAGGCGCGTGCGTTGCTGAGTCTGGGCGGTGCCCTGATGCAGACGGGCCGGCTGAGGGAGGCGAGCGAGGCACTCATCAGTGCCCGTGACCTGTACCAGGCTGTGGGCGACCATCATGGTGAGGCCGCCGCGTGGGACAACCTCGGCTTCATCCTGCAGGAGGCGGGCATGGTGGACGAGGCGATCAGCGCGCACGTCTATGCCCGCGACTTGTTCCGGGCCCTCAAGGACCGTCGCGGTGAGGCCAAGGCGTGGGACAACCTGGGGTGCTCCTTGGATGAGGCCGGTCGGCCGGAAGAAGCGATCGAGGCACTCATCAACGCTCGTGGCCTGTACCGGGCCGTCGGCGACCGCCAAGGTGAGGCCGCCGCGTGGGGCAACCTGGGCGTAGCCCTCGCGGCGGCGGGTCGGGCGGAGGAGGCGATCGACTCGTACGGCAAGGCTCTGAAGGTCTTGCATGAATTCGAGAACTGGTTTGAAGCCGGTCGCATGCTCAGAAACCTGGCAGCTGCTCAGACAGACCTCCAGCGCCTCGCAGATGCCCGTACCTCCTACCTGCGCGCCGCTGACGCCTTCACCCGAGCCGGTTCCCCCGCTCAGGCCAGCGCGGCTCTCACCGCTGCTGATGCCCCCGAACCCACCGATAAACCAACTCCGGCCTCCCCACCTGCCCATAAACCGGCGCCCGCTCAGCCCTCCCCGCCTCCACCAAATGCTCCAGATACCGCCGAGCCGTGATCCGGGAGATCCCCACGGCCTCAGCGACCCCCGCCGCGGTCAGCCCCTCCTCCGCCTCCCGCACAGCCCCCGTCACCCGCTCCAGCGTCGGCCCGCTCAACCCCTTCGGTAGCGCCGCAGGCGAGGGCGCCCGCAGCGTCGCCAGTGCCCGGTCCACCTCGTCCTGCCCGCTCGCCTCCCCCACCGACGCATGGAACTCGGCGTACCGCACCAGCCGATCCCGAAGCGTGGCGAACGTGAAGGGCTTCAGGACGTACTGCACGACCCCGAGCGACACCCCCTCCCGCACCACCGCCAGATCCCGGGCCGACGTCACCGCGATCACATCCGCGTGATGCCCGGCCGCCCGCAACGACCGCGCCAACTGCAACCCGTGCACATCCGGCAGATGCAGATCCAGCAGCAACAGATCCACCGGCGTACGCTCCAGCGCGCGCCGCGCCTCCGCGCCCGTGTGCGCCTTGCCGACCGCGACGAAGCCGGGCACCCGCCCGACGTACATCATGTGCGCGTCCGCCGCCACGGGGTCGTCCTCCACGACCAGGACGCGGATGTCCTGCTCGGCCGCCGCCGTCATACGTCACCTCTCGAAACCACGGCATCCTCGGAGCCGGTCGTCCGCGTCGAGTCGGCCGGGCCGGCTCCCCTCTCAGGCGGGGCGCCCTCCCGGAGAGCGGCGTCTCCATGTCGCTCACCCGCCCGCAAGCCGCCACCCCCCTCCACCAACGGCAACCGCACCTCGAACACAGCCCCACCCCCCTCGGCCTCCGCCACCGACAACACCCCGTGATGCCGGATCGCGGCCTGTCGCACCAGCGCCAGTCCCAGCCCTCGACCCCCCGGCCCGGCCGGTTTCGTGGAGAAGCCGCGCTGGAACACCGTCTCGGCGAGCGAGGGGTCCACCCCGGCTCCCGTGTCCGACACTTGCAGGACCAGCTCACCGCCCTCGGCATACGCCGTAACCGTCACCCGAGCCCCCACACTCCCCTGCGCCGCATCCACCGCGTTGTCGATCAAGTTCCCCAGTATCGTCACCAGGTCCCGCGGCGGCAGAGTGTCCGGCAGCAGCCCGTCGTCGAGCCGGCTGTCCTCCGACACCACCAGCTCCACGCCCCGCTCATTGGCCTGTGCCGTCTTGCCCAGCAGCAGCGCGGCCAGCACCGGCTCGCTCACCGCCGCCACCACCTGATCGGTCAACGCCTGCGCCAGCTCCAGCTCGGCGGTCGCGAACTCCACCGCCTCCTCCGCGCGTCCCAGCTCGATCAGCGAGACGACCGTATGCAGGCGATTCGCGGCCTCGTGCGCCTGCGACCGCAGCGCCTGTGTGAAGCCCCGCTCGGAGTCCAACTCGCCCATCAACGACTGGAGTTCGGTCACATCCCGCAGCGTCACCACGACCCCCCGCCGCTCCCCGCCCGACACCGGCGACGTATTCACCACCAGCACCCGCTCATCCGTCAGATGCACCTCGTCCACCCGAGGCTCGGAGGCCAGCAGCGCCCCGGTCAGCGGAGCCGGAAGCCCGAGTTCCGCCACCGAGCGGCCCACCACATCGCCGTCCACGCCCAGCAGCTCCCGCCCGCCGTCATTGATCAGGGCCACCCGGAACTGCCCGTCCAGCATCAGCAGCCCCTCACGCACCGCGTGCAACGCGGCCTGGTGGTAATCGTGCATATGGCTCAGCTCGGCCGCGTTCATGCCATGGGTGTGCCGGCGCAGGCGCGCGTTGATGACGTACGTACCGATCGCGCCCAGCGCGAGCGCACCCGCCGCCACCCCGATCAACGCCGTCAGCTGGTCCTGCACCCGCTTGCTGATGGCCTCCACCCGGATGCCCGCGCTGACCAGGCCGACGATGTGCGAGGGGTCCGTGCCGCCGTCGTAGATCGGGACGACCGCGCGGACGGACGGGCCGAGCGTGCCGGTGTAGGTCTCGGTGAAGGGTTCTCCGCGCAGGGCGCGCGCCGTGTGGCCGCGGAAGTGCTGGCCGATCTGCTCGGGGTCGGGGTGCGTCCAGCGGATGCCCTGGGGGTTCATGATCGTGACGAAGTCGACCTCGGCGTCGCGCTGGACCCGGAGCGCGTACGGCTGGAGCTCGGCCGTCGGGTCGGCGGTGCGGATCGCCTCCCGTACGGACGGGGCGTCGGCGATCGCCTGGGCCACGGCCTTGGCCTGGCGCCCGGCGGCCTCCTCGGCCTGGCCGCGGTCGCTGACGTAGCTGAACACCGCGTACCCGGCGACGAGCACCGCTATCAGGACGGCCTGCATCGCGAAGAGCTGGCCGGCCAGGCTGCGGGGTCTCGGGACGGGGATGCGCATGTCGCCAGTCTGCCTCCACGGCTGATTGTGAACTAAATGAACGGAAGGGTGACCGCCCTCACACGGCGGGAGATAGTCACCGCATCGCTGAGTAGTACGACCCGTCCGCGACCCCCGTCCCCCCGGGGCCCGCAAGGCGACAGCGAACCCCCCACCCCGGACGTGAGCCGCACGCCGGTGACAACCGACGAAGACGTCAAGGAGGGCAGCCGTGGCCGCCGCCAGTTCCCCGAATACGGCACCTGCCGCACCCGTGGCCAAACGGGACCGCACCCACTACCTCTACATCGCGGTGATCATCGCGGTGGCTCTCGGTATCACCGTGGGTCTGGCCGCACCCGACTTCGCGGTCGAGCTGAAGCCCATCGGTACGGGCTTCGTGAACCTGATCAAGATGATGATCTCGCCGATCATCTTCTGCACGATCGTGCTCGGTATCGGTTCGGTACGGAAGGCTGCCAAGGTCGGTGCCGTCGGCGGTATCGCGCTGGGCTACTTCCTCGTGATGTCGCTGGTCGCCCTCGCCATCGGCCTCGTCGTCGGCAACATCCTGGAGCCGGGCACCGGCCTCGCCGTCACCGACGCCGTCAAGGACGCCGGTCACGCGCAGGTCGACGCCGAGGCCAAGGACACCACCGAGTTCCTGCTCGGCATCATCCCGACCACGATCGTCTCCGCGTTCACCTCGGAATCGGTGCTGCAGACCCTGCTCATCGCGCTGCTCGCCGGGTTCGCGCTCCAGGCCATGGGCTCGACCGGGGAGCCGATCCTGCGGGGTGTGCAGCACATCCAGCGGCTCGTCTTCCGCATCCTCGCCATGGTGATGTGGGCCGCGCCGATCGGTGCCTTCGGCGCCATCGCCGCCGTCACCGGTTCCGCCGGTCTCGACGCGCTGAAGAGCCTCGCCGTACTGATGCTCGGCTTCTACGTCACCTGCTTCCTCTTCGTCTTCATCGTGCTCGGCACGCTGCTGCGGGTCATCGCCGGCCTGAACATCCTCACGTTCTTCAAGTACCTGGGCCGTGAGTTCCTGCTGATCCTGTCGACCTCCTCCTCCGAGTCGGCGCTGCCCCGCCTCATCGCGAAGATGGAGCACCTCGGCGTCAGCAAGCCGGTGGTCGGCATCACCGTCCCGACCGGCTACTCCTTCAACCTCGACGGCACCATGATCTACATGACCATGGCGTCCTTGTTCATCGCCGACGCCATGGGTACGCCGATGTCGATCGGCGAGCAGATCCCGCTGCTGCTGTTCCTGCTGGTCGCTTCCAAGGGCGCCGCCGGTGTCACCGGCGCGGGTCTGGCCACGCTGGCCGGTGGCCTCCAGTCCCACAAGCCCGCCCTGGTGGACGGCATCGGCCTCATCGTCGGCATCGACCGCTTCATGAGCGAGGCCCGCGCCCTGACGAACTTCGCGGGCAACGCCGTCGCCACGGTGCTGATCGGTACCTGGACGAAGGAGATCGACCGCGAGCGGGTCGACCAGGTGCTCGCCGGTGAGATTCCGTTCGACGAGAAGACCCTGCTGGACGACGACGGTCACGGTGGTGGCGGCGAGTCGGCCGAGGTGCCCGAGCAGGGTGGCGAGAAGGAGCTGGCCAAGGCGTAGTCGCTCCCCGCGCCGCCCTCAGGGGCCTTCGGCCCCCCTCACTCCGGATGCCCGGCCCCGCCTGAACCGGGGCCGGGCATCCGGCCACATACGCCGGGCGGCTGAGTTGCTCCCCCGTCACTCAGCCGCCCGGTCACCCGCTTGACGGTGTTTCCGCAGCGGCTACGCCCACGGATCCGTGATCTCCCGCAGCAGCGTCAGCGCCTCCCGCAGCTGCTTCGTCCGCCGCTTCCCGAGGTGCTCCTCCCATTCCTGCTCCACCTCGGCGACCACAAGGTCCGCCGTCTCCTTGGCCGCCCGGGCCTTGTCCGCCAGGCACACCAGGCGGGCCCGTCTGTCCGTGGGGTCCGGTACCCGGCGTACATAGCCCGCCTTCTCCAGCTGGTCGACCAGGAAGCCGGCCGTCTGCTTGGTGACCTGGGCCTGTTCGGCCAGTTCGGTCAGGCGGGTGCCGTCGGGGCCGATGCGCTGCATGACGCGGGCCTGGGCGGGCGTGAAGTCGTCGAAGCCGGACTCGGCGAGGGCCGCGAAGACGCGGTTCTCCAGGGCCCGGTACGGGAGGAACAGGAGCACGCCCGTGTTGAGCTCGCTCTCCGCCACCATGTCCGGGCCTCCTCAAACGCATTGACTTTGGTCAGAGTCACTGACTAGTTTAGTCAGAGAAGCTTACCACTTGAGTGGGTGATTCCCGTGGGTGTCGTGCTGGACGTGGACGAGCGCTGGCGGATCGTGGACCGGGAGCGGGCCGGCCTGGCCGACCTCCTGGACGGGCTGAGCCCCGATGAGTGGGAGACACCCACGCGGTGCGGCGACTGGCGGGTCCGGGACGTGGCCGCGCATCTGACCATGGCGGCGCGCTTCAGCTACCGGGACGGTCTGCGGGAGATGGTCCGCGCCCGCGGCGACTGGAACCGGATGATCCATGACTCGGCGGTCCGCGAGGCTCAGTTGCCCGTCGCCGAGATCGTCGCCAACCTCCGCTCGACCATCGGCTCCCGCAGCCTCGCGCCCACCACCACGCCCCGCGAACCCCTCATCGACATCCTCGTCCACGGTCAGGACATCGCCCTCGCCCTCGGCCGCGTACGCCCCATGCCCCCGCAGGCCGCCCGCGACGCCGCCGACCGTGTCTGGACCATGCGGATCCCGCCCCGCCCCTGGCCGCTTCCGCACGCCCGGCTGGTCGCCACCGACATCGAGTGGACGCGTGGTGAGGGCGACGAGGTGCGCGGACCGATCGCCGGGCTGCTCCTGCAGCTCACGGGGCGTCCGGAGGCGGCCCAGGAGTGGTTCGACCGCACCGCCGCCGCGCCGGGGGAGTGAAGGGGCGGGCTTCCTGACCGCTCTCCGGAGCGGGCCGCCCCGCGGCCATTGCCCTGACGTCGGCGTCAAGGATTACGTTCGTACCCATGCGAATCGGCGAGCTGGCCACGCGGGCCGGGACCACGACGCGCACCTTGCGCTACTACGAGTCGCGGGGGCTGCTGCCCGCGCGGCGCGGCGGCAACGGCTATCGGACGTACGACGAGAACGACCTGAAGCTGCTGCGGCAGATCAGGACGTTGCAGGACTTCGGGTTCGACCTGGAGGAGACCCGGCCCTTCGTGGAGTGTCTGCGGGCCGGGCACCCGGAGGGCGACTCGTGTCCCGCCTCGCTCGCGGTCTACCGGCGCAAGCTGGATGAACTCGACGCGCTGATCGCCGAGTTGCGGGCGGTGCGGGCGCAGATCGGGGTGCGGCTGGCGGCGCTGGGCGAAGGGGAACCACCGTTGTGCGAACTGGGAGGGCGGGAATTGTGATCAGGGCGGCGGGTGTGGCCGAGGTGACGGACGGCGACTTCGAGGCGGAGGTGATCGGGGCGGAGCTGCCGGTGCTGGTGGAGTTCACCGCCGACTGGTGTCCGCCGTGCCGGCAGATGGGGCCGGTGCTGACCGCGCTGGCCGCGGAGGAGGGTGAGCGGCTGAAGGTGGTGCAGCTGGACGTGGACACCAACCCGCTGACCACGAACGCCTACAAGGTGCTCTCCATGCCGACCTTCATGGTGTTCCGCGGTGGTGAGCCGGTGAAGTCGATGGTGGGGGCGCGGGCGAAGCGGCGGTTGCTGGAGGAGCTGTCCGACGTGCTCTGATCCTGAACGGATACAAAGAAATCCCCCGAGCAATTGCGCTCGGGGGATTTCTTTGCGTATATTCAATGGTTCGCGACTTCGCGTGAATTCGGTCGCGGTAAAGTCCAGTGAGCACAGTATATCCGGGCGGGAGTGGAATTGTCAAACACCGAATTTCAAGACGGTGAAATGCGGCGCGAGCAGGAATTCATCGACGACCTGTACGCACGCGTGGACGCGCTGCGCGGTGACACCGAGTCCTCCGTCACGGACGCGCTCGCCCAGGGCAACACGCCCATGCAGGCCCGCCTCGAACGGGACATCCTCGTCGCCGAGCGTTCGGGGCTGCTCGCCGCGCTGAACGCCGTGGACGGCTCGCTGTGCTTCGGCCGGATCGATCTCTCCTCCGGTGTCACCCACCACATCGGCCGGATCGGTCTGCGCACCGACGACGCCGAGCACACCCCGATCCTCGTCGACTGGCGGGCCGATGTCGCCCGCCCCTTCTATCTGGCCACCGGGCACACCCCGATGGGGCTCAGGCGCCGGCGGCACATCACCACCGACGGCCGTACCGTCACCGACCTGCACGACGAGATCCTCGACCTGGGCGACGAGGAGCGCACGGGCCACGAGGACCCGACCGGGGACGCGGTCCTCCTCGCCGCCCTCAACTCCGCGCGCACCGGCCGGATGAACGACATCGTGCAGACCATCCAGGCCGAGCAGGACGAGATCATCCGCGCACCGCACCGCGGGGTCCTGGTCGTGGAGGGCGGCCCGGGCACCGGCAAGACGGCCGTCGCCCTGCACCGCGCCGCGTACCTCCTCTACGAACACCGCGAACTCCTCGCCAAACGCGCGGTCCTGATCGTCGGCCCCAACCCCGCCTTCCTCGGCTACATCGGCGAGGTCCTGCCCGCGCTCGGCGAGACGGGCGTGCTGCTGGCGACGATCGGCGAGCTGTTCCCCGGAGTGCGGGCGACGGCGACCGACAGCCGCGCCGCGGCCGCGGTGAAGGGCCGCGCCGACATGGCGGACGTGCTCGCCGAGGTCGTACGGGACTGGCAGGCGCTGCCCGACCCGGTGATCGCGATCGAGCACGACCGTGAGGTCCTGATGCTCGACGACGACCTGGTGCGGGTCGCCCGCGAACGCACCCGGGACGCCAAGCTCCCGCACAACGTGGCGCGGGAGCATTTCGAGGGGCACATCCTCAACACGCTCACCGAGCTGTACGCCGAGCGCGTCGGCACCGATCCGTACGACGGCAGCAGCCTCCTCGACCCGAGCGACATCACCCAGATCCGCGACGAGATCGCCGAGAACCCCGAGGTGTGGGCGGCCATCGACCAGCTGTGGCCGAGGCTGACCCCGCAGCGCCTGCTCGCCGACTTCCTCGCCGATCCCCTCGGTCACCTCCCCGAGGAGGACGCGGCCGCGATCCGCCGGCCCGTCACGCGTGCGTGGACGATCGCGGACGTGCCGCTGCTGGACGAGGCGGCCGAACTGCTCGGCGAGGACGACCGGGTGAAGCGGGCGCTGGCCGAGCGGGAGCGGGAGACGCAGGTCGCCTACGCACAGGGCGTGCTGGACGTCTCGTACGCCTCGCGTACCTATGAGTTCGAGGACAAGGACGAGGAGGACTCCGAGGTCCTCTCCGCGCACGACATCATCGACGCCGAGCGGTTCGCCGAACGCCAGGAGGAGGACGACCACCGCAGCGCCGCGGAGCGCGCGGCGGCCGACCGGACCTGGGCGTTCGGGCACATCATCGTCGACGAGGCGCAGGAGTTGTCGCCGATGGCCTGGCGGCTGCTGATGCGGCGCAGCCCGACCCGCTCGATGACGCTGGTCGGCGACCCGGCCCAGACGGCGGAGGCGGCGGGCGTCGGCTCCTGGCGCGGCATCCTGGAGCCCTACGTCGAGGACCGCTGGGAGCACACCCGCCTCGGCGTCAACTACCGCACCCCGGCCGAGATCATGGAGCTGGCGGCAGCGGTCGTACGGGCCGAGAACCCGGACTTCGAACCCCCGAGTTCCGTACGGTCCACAGGTGTACGTCCCTGGGTGCGCGCCACCGACGACCTGCCCGGCGCCGTCGCCAAGGCGGTCGGGGAACTCACCCCCGCCGAGGGCCGCCTCGCGGTCATCGCACCACGCCATCTGCACCGCAGGCTGGCCGCCCGACTGGACGGGGTGACGGCAGGCACCGAGCCCGACCTGACCCGCAGCGTCGTACTGCTCGACCCCCGTCAGTCCAAGGGCCTGGAGTTCGACTCGGTGCTCGTGGTGGAGCCGGGTCTGTACGGCACCAGCGACCTGTACGTGGCACTGACCCGGGCGACGCAGCGGTTGGGGGTGCTGCACACGGGCCGGCTGCCGCAGGCGCTGGCGTGACGTCGCCGAACGCCGGACGGGCAGGTCTCAGCCCGTCCGGCGTCTGAGGTCGACGAGGAAACTAGGCCGGTCGCAGCCACACCGTGGCCAGCGGTGGCAGCGTCAGCCGGATGCTCGCCGGGCGGCCGTGCCAGGCCTGGGGCTCCGGCTTGACCGGGTCGGGGTTGGTGACGTCACCGCCGCCGTACTTCGCCGCGTCGGTGTTCACCGCCTCGTGCCAGGCCGGGACGTCGTCCGGCACCCCGAGGCGGTACTCGTGCCGTACGACCGGCGACAGATTCGACACCGCCAGCAGCGGGACGCCCTCCGCGTCGTAGCGCAGGAACGCGAAGACGTTGTCGTCCGCCGCGTCGCCGACCACCCACTGGAAACCGGACGGATCGGTGTCCCGCTGCCACAGGGCCGGGGTATGGACGTACACCGTGTTCAGGTCGCGGATCAGGTCCCGCACTCCCCGGTGGTCGGGCTCCGCACCGTACGCCGAGTCCAGCAGCCACCAGTCGGGGCCGTGGGCCTCCGACCACTCGGCGCCCTGCGCGAACTCCTGCCCCATGAAGAGGAGCTGCTTGCCGGGGTGGGCCCACATGAAGCCCAGGTAGGCACGGTGGTTGGCCCGCTGCTGCCACCAGTCGCCCGGCATCTTGGACACCAGGGACCGCTTGCCGTGCACCACTTCGTCGTGGGAGATGGGAAGGACGTAGTTCTCGCTGTAGGCGTACACCATCGAGAACGTCATCTCGTTGTGGTGGTACTTGCGGTGCACCGGTTCCTTCGCCATGTACTCCAGCGAGTCGTGCATCCAGCCCATGTTCCACTTCAGGCCGAAGCCCAGGCCGCCGAAGCCGCCGGGACCAGCCACATGCGTCGGCCGTGTCACGCCGTCCCACGCCGTGGACTCCTCCGCGATGGTCACGACCCCCGGCACCCGCCGGTACACCGTCGCGTTCATCTCCTGCAGGAACGCCACCGCGTCCAGGTTCTCCCGGCCCCCGTGCTCGTTCGGCACCCACTGGCCCGGCTCGCGCGAATAGTCCAGGTAGAGCATGGAGGCGACGGCGTCCACCCGGAGCCCGTCGATGTGGAACTCCTCGCACCAGTACAGGGCGTTGGCCACCAGGAAGTTGCTCACCTCGCGCCGGCCGAAGTCGAACTCCAGCGTGCCCCAGTCGGGGTGGGCGGAGCGCAGCGGATCCTCGTGCTCGTACAGCGGACGCCCGTCGAACTCGGCCAGCGCCCAGTCGTCGCGCGGGAAGTGCGCCGGCACCCAGTCCATCAGCACGCCGATCCCGGCCCGGTGGAGGGAGTCGACCAGATGCTTGAAGTCATCCGGGGTGCCGAGGCGGGCCGTGGGCGCGTAGAAGCCGGTGACCTGGTAGCCCCAGGAGCCGCCGAAGGGGTGCTCGGCGACCGGCATCAGCTCGACATGGGTGAAGCCGAGGTCCTTGACGTACGCGGGGAGCTGCTCGGCGAGTTGACGGTACGTCAGTCCCGGTCGCCAGGACGCCAGATGGACCTCGTACACCGAGAACGGCGCCTCATGCGCCGGCACCGACCCGCGCCGCTCCAGCCACGCCGCGTCCCCCCACTCGTACCGCGAGGCGTGCACGATCGACGATGTGTTGGGCGGGGCCTCCGTCCGGCGGGCCAGCGGGTCCGCGCGCAGCGTCTTCGAACCGTCCGGCCGGGTGATCTCGAACTTGTACAGCTCGCCCTCGCCGATGCCGGGCACGAACAGCTCCCAGATCCCGGTGCCGCCGAGCGAACGCATCGGATAGCCCGTGCCGTCCCAGAAGTTGAAGGTGCCGGCCAGGGAGACACCGCGCGCGTTCGGCGCCCACACCGTGAAGCGGGTGCCGGTCACGGCCTGGTGGGTCATCGGCTCGGCGCCGAGGGCCTTCCACAGCTCCTCGTGCCGGCCCTCGCCGATCAGATGCAGATCGAGCTCGCCCAGCGCGGGCAGGAAGCGGTACGCGTCCTCGGTCTCCTGCACCGAGCCCTCGTACGCCACGAGGAACTGGTAGCCCTCCGGCACCTCCCGCAGCGGCAGCAGGCCCGAGAAGAACCCCTCCGCGTCGTCGTGCAGCTCCGCCCGCAGGTTCCCGGCCACGACGGTCACCGACAGGGCGTACGGCTTGAAGGCCCGGAACGCCACACCGCCGGGGACCGGATGCGCACCGAGGACGGCGTGCGGGTCGTGATGGGTGCCGGTCAGCAGACGATCGCGGTCGGCGGCGTCGAGAGCGGGCGAGACGGCGACCTCTACGGGCTCGACCGGCTCGACCGGCTCGGCGGGCATCGGGGCGGCCTTCGAGGGGACCGCCTTCTGCGCCGGGATCTTCTTCCGCGTCGCCTTTTGCGCGGGGATCTTCTTGGCGGCGGGCTTCTCGGGAGCGGACTTCTTGGCGGCGGTGCTCTTCGCCGCCGTGCCTTTCGCCGCCGTGCTTTTCGCGGTGGCCTTCTTCGCCACGGCTTTCTTGGCCGCGGTCTTCTTCGCGGCCGCCTTCTTCGCCGGGGCCTTCTTCGCGGTCGCCTTGCTCGCGGCCGCCTTCTTCTGCCCGGTGGCCTTCGCCGCCGCCGCCTTCTTCGCCGTCCCCTTCTTCACGGCCTCCGCGGCCTCCGCGGCCTTGGTCGTCGCCCTTTTGGCGACGCTCGTCTTCTCGGCCGACTGCTCGGCCGTGTCCTGGTGTTGCGAACCGCTGGAGGGAGTGGTGCGGGGGGTCACGGGCGGGGCCTCCTAGGCGCAGGTGGGGATGAGGGGAGGGATGGAGCGGGGGTGCCGGTGTCCGCGGCGAGACGGTGTATCGCGGACAGCGGCACGGGGAGCCAGTCGGGCCGGTGACGGGCTTCGTAGACGACCTCGTAGATCGCCTTGTCGGTCTCGTACGCACGCAACAGCACCGGATCGGTGCGCGGATCGGCGCCGCCTGCCTGTGCGTACCCGGCGCAGTACGCGGCCCGGCAGGCGTCGGCCCAGCCCGGTACCGGCAGGTCGGCCGAGTGGGCCGCGTAGTCGAAGGAGCGCAGCATGCCCGCGACGTCCCGCACCGGGGGCTGCGGCATCCGGCGCTCGGCCAGCGACTTCGACGGCTCGCCCTCGAAGTCGATCAGCCACCACCGCCCGCCGGGTGAGCGCAGGCACTGCCCGAGGTGCAGATCGCCATGGATGCGCTGGGCCGTCCAGGTACGGCCCTCGGCGGCGAGGCCGGCCAGCGCCTCGAACGCGGAACGCAGACCCGGCGCGTACGGCCGCAGCGCCGGCACCGCCTGCGTGGCCGCCTCCAGCCGCTCGACCATGCCGTCGACGAGGTGCTGCACCTGTGTGTGCCCCAGGGTCACGGTCGGCAGCGTACGGGCCAGCGCCATGTGCACCTCGGCGGTCGCACGCCCCAGCGCCCGCGCCTCGGCGGCGAAGTCCTCGCCCTTGGCCAGCTCGCGCAGCGCCAGCTCCCAGCCGTCCGCCGCGCCCTGCACAAAGGGCTGCAGCACACCCAGTACGTACGACTCGCCGGCCAGGTCGGCATGGAACCACGCCGTCGGCGCGGGCACCCGGTCGCAGTCCTCGCGGGCCAGCGCGAGCGGCAGCTCCAGGTCGGGGTTGACGCCGGGCACGACCCGGCGCAACAGCTTCAGGATGAACGTATCGCCGTAGACGACCGACGAGTTCGACTGCTCGGAGGTGACCAGACGCGGCACCAGGGCGGAGCGGATCTCCTGGGCCCCGTCCCGTTCGAAGCGCAGCGCGCCGATGCGGGCCCCGGTGCGCAGGGCTTCGAGGAGCAGTTCGCCGGGGCGGGGGTCGTGCAGGGCGTCGTACACCGTGCGTCCGGCGAGCGGGCCCTCGGTGACATGTCCGATCAGGGCGGGCGCGAGCCGAGGCGGCAACGCCTCGCGCTCCCCTATGAGGAGCTGGTAGCAGTCGGCGGGCGGCTCGGGGGCGCCCGGCACGGGGGTGACGGGCTGATGGGCGCGCACCAGCAGGTGGTACAGGCCCAGCTTGCCGCCGGGCGGCAGCAGTTCGGTGGCCGCGACCGGCGAGAACCCGGTGACCGGACGCCCCTTGCCCGCGAACCAGCGCTGCCGCGGCAGCCACTCCCGCAGCAGTGGATCCAGTGACGCAAGGAGGCCGGGCGAAGTGGTGACGGTACGGGTGACGGCTTCCGACATGGCGTCGCGTCCTTTCCCCGGGCGGTCGGGGTGTTACTTCTGCGTGCCCCCGGCGGGGCGGCGGAAACCGCCGCCCCGCCGGGCTCTCAGGCGGCGTCCTTGCGCAGCCGGAACCAGTAGAAGCCGTGGCCCCCGAGCGTCAGCAAGTACGGGAGCTCACCGATGGCCGGGAAACGCACCCCGCCGAACAGCTCGACGGGATGTCGCCCATTGAACCTCCGCAGATCGAGTTCCGTCGGCTGCGCGAAACGGGAGAAGTTGTTCACGCACAGCACCAGATCGTCCTCGTATTCACGCAGGAACGCGATCACGGCCGGATTCGACGACTGGAGTTCGGTGTAGGTGCCGAGTCCGAACGCCGGGTTCTGCTTGCGGATCTCGATCATTCGGCGGGTCCAGTGCAGCAGCGACGACGGCGAGGACATCGACGCCTCGACATTCGTCACCTGGTAGCCGTAGACCGGGTCCATGATGGTCGGCAGATACAGCCGCCCGGGGTCGGACGACGAGAATCCCGCGTTTCGGTCCGGTGTCCACTGCATCGGGGTGCGGACGGCGTCCCGGTCGCCGAGCCAGATGTTGTCGCCCATGCCGATCTCGTCGCCGTAGTACAGGATCGGCGAGCCGGGCAGCGACAGCAGCAGGGCGGTGAACAGTTCGATCTGATTGCGGTCGTTGTCGAGGAGCGGGGCCAGTCGCCTGCGGATACCGATGTTGGCGCGCATGCGGGGGTCCTTGGCGTACTCCGCCCACATGTAGTCGCGTTCCTCGTCGGTGACCATCTCCAGGGTCAGCTCGTCGTGGTTGCGCAGGAAGATGCCCCACTGGCAGCCGGAGGGAATCGCCGGGGTCTTCGCGAGGATTTCCGAGACCGGGTACCTCGACTCCCGCCGCACCGCCATGAAGATCCGCGGCATGACCGGGAAGTGGAACGCCATATGGCATTCGTCGCCGCCGCCCGCGTAGTCGCCGAAGTAGTCGACGACGTCCTCCGGCCACTGGTTGGCCTCCGCCAGCAGCACCGTGTCCGGGTAGTGGGCGTCGATCTCCTTCCGCACCCGCTTGAGGAACTCGTGCGCGGCGGGAAGGTTCTCGCAGTTCGTGCCCTCCTCCGCGTACAGATAGGGCACGGCATCCAGCCGGAATCCGTCGATTCCCAGGTCCAGCCAGAACTTCAGCGCCGAGAGGATCTCCTCCTGCACGGTCGGATTCTCGTAGTTGAGATCCGGCTGGTGGGAGAAGAAGCGATGGAAGAAGTACTGCTTGCGGACCGGGTCGAAGGTCCAGTTGGAGGCCTCGGTGTCGACGAAGATGATGCGGGCGTCGGCGTACTGCTTGTCGTCGTCGGCCCACATGTAGTAGTCGCCGTACGGGCCGTCCGGGTCCTTCCTCGACTCCTGGAACCACGGGTGCTGATCGCTCGTGTGGTTCATGACGAAGTCGATGATGACCCGCATACCGCGCTGATGGGCGGAGTCCACGAAGTCCACGAAATCGGCGAGGTCACCGAATTCGGGCAGCACCGAGGTGTAGTCGGATACGTCGTAGCCGCCGTCCCTGAGCGGTGACTTGAAGAACGGCGGCAGCCACAGACAGTCGACGCCGAGCCATTGCAGATAGTCGAGTTTGGCGGTGAGGCCTTTGAGGTCGCCGACACCGTCGCCGTTGGAGTCCTGGAAGGAACGGACCAGGACCTCGTAGAAGACGGCGCGTTTGAACCAATCCGGGTCACGATCCTTGGCAGGAGTGTCCTCGAAGGTGTCCTGAACGGGCTCGTTGACGATCATTTTGTGGGTGACCCTCCGATCTGCGGGGTGGACGGTCGCAGAAAACGAAAGATGTGCGCGGGCGCGCGGCCCGGCTCGAGGCGCACATAATTGGCCCTGCCCCAGTGATAGGTCTCGCCGGTGAGCTCGTCGCGCACCGGCACCGACTCGTGCCAGTCCAGGCCGAGTTGCGGCATGTCCAACGAGACCGTGGCCTCCTGGGTGTGGTGAGGATCGAGGTTGGCGACCACCAGAACCGTGTTCGAGCCCTGCCGCTTCGAGTACGCGATCACCGCGTCCTGGTCCGCGTGGTGGAAGTGGAGGTCACGCAGCTGCCGGAGGGCCGGATTCTCACGCCTGATGGTGTTGAGGCGGGTGATCAGGGGGGCGATGGTGTCCGGGGTGTCCCAGTCGCGGGTGCGGATCTGGTACTTCTCCGAGTCGAGGTATTCCTCGCTGCCGGGGCGCAGGGGTGTGTTCTCGCAGAGTTCGTAGCCGCTGTAGATGCCCCAGGTGGGGGAGAGGGTGGCGGCGAGGACGGCGCGGACCTCGAAGGCGGGGCGGCCGCCGTGCTGGAGGAATTCGTGCAGGATGTCGGGGGTGTTGGCGAAGAAGTTCGGCCGCATGTAGGCCGCCGCCTCGCCCGACAGTTCCGTCAGGTACTCGGTCAGCTCCTGCTTGGTGTTGCGCCAGGTGAAGTAGGTGTAGGACTGCTGGAAGCCGGTCTGGGCCAGGGTGTGCATCATCGCGGGGCGGGTGAAGGCCTCGGCGAGGAAGATCACGTCGGGGTCGGTGCGGTTGATGTCCGCGATCACCTGCTGCCAGAACAGCACCGGCTTGGTGTGCGGGTTGTCGACCCGGAAGATCCGCACCCCGTGGTCCATCCAGTGCCGCAGCACCCGCAGCGTCTCGGCGATCAGGCCGTCCATGTCGGCGTCGAAGGCGATGGGGTAGATGTCCTGGTACTTCTTCGGCGGGTTCTCCGCGTAGGCGATCGTCCCGTCGGCGCGGTGGTGGAACCACTCCGGGTGCTTGTCCACCCAGGGATGGTCCGGGGAGCACTGCAGGGCGAAGTCGAGGGCCACCTCCAGGCCCAGCTCACCGGCGCGTGCGACGAAGCGGTCGAAGTCCTCGATCGTGCCCAGGTCGGGGTGGACCGCGTCGTGGCCGCCCTCGGGGGAGCCGATCGCCCACGGCACCCCGACATCCTCCGGACCGGCGGAGAGGGTGTTGTTGCGGCCCTTGCGGAAGGTGGTGCCGATCGGGTGGATCGGCGGGAGGTAGACCACGTCGAAGCCCATCGCGGCGATCCCGGGCAGCCGGCGCGCGGCCGTCTCGAACGTGCCGTGCGGCCGGTCGGCCGTGCCCTCGGAGCGGGGGAAGAACTCGTACCAGGACCCGTACAGGGCCCGTTCCCGCTCGACCAGCAGCGGCAGCGGGTCCGAGGCGGTGACCAGATCCCGTAGCGGATAGCGCCCCAGCACCGCGTCGACCTCGGGCGTCAGCGCCGCCGCCAACCGCCAGGCCGCCGGGCGGTCTTCGTCGCGCAGTGCCTCGGCGGCCGCGAGGATCAATGGTCGCCCCGCGTCCTCGGGCACCCCGGCGGCGGCGCGCTCGTACAGTCGCGCGCCTTCCTCCAGGACCAGCTCCGTGTCCATCCCGGCCGGGATCTTGATCTGGGCGTGGTGCCGCCAGGTGGTGACGGGGTCGCCCCACGCCTCGACCCGGTAGGTCCAGTGGCCCGGCTCGCCGGCGGTGACGTCGGCGCCCCAGCGGTCGGTGCCGGGGGCGAGTTCGCGCATCGGGGTCCAGGGCCCGGGGCGGCCCTCGGGGTCGGTCAGCACGACGTCGGCGGCCACGGCGTCATGGCCCTCGCGGAACACGGTCGCCGAGATCTCGAAGGTCTCGCCGGTCACCGCCTTCGCGGGCCTGCGCCCCTGCTGCACGATCGGGCGGACGTCGAGCACCGGTATGCGCCCGACTCCGCCGGCCAGGTCGGTCGTGGGGGGGTGTGCCGGAGCGGGCGGTCCGGGGTCCGCGGTGACGGTGCGCGGGGCCGGGGGCGCATCGGCATGGGGCTCGGGGGGTGTGGACGACTGGTGGTGCATGGCGGGCATGACCGCTCCTGTCCGCGTCAACGTGGGTGGGCGGATGGCTGTGGGGAGGTGGGTCCTGCGGGGTGGTGCGTGGTGTTTCCATGGTGCGCTCGGGGGCGCACGGGTGGGGTGTACCGGTGGAGCCTTCCCACCCTATTCGGGTGGGCAATCCGGCACTTTGTTAACTACTCACGCGTATGTCTACGCACAAGACCGGCCCCGTTCCACAGGAACGGGGCCGGCGTGCGCACTTCGGCGTGAAGAGGGCGCTACGACCCCGGTACCTGAAGGAGTTTGTTCGGCGAGCCGAGGCCGCGGCCGGACACCTTGCCGGACGCGGCCTGCGCCACGAGCGCCTTGGACACCTGTGCGGGCCGTGCCTTGGGATGGTCGGCCAGATAGAGCGCGGCCACGCCCGCCGCGTGCGGCGACGCCATCGACGTACCGGAGTAGGTGGCCCTGCCGGTGTCGCTCGCGTTCGATGCCGAGGTGATCGACACGCCCGGGGCGAACAGGTCCAGGACCGAGCCGGTGTTGGAGAAGCCCGCCCGCGCGTCCTTCTTGTCGGTGGCGCCGACGGTGATGGCCTCGCGCACCGCGGCCGGGGAGTACAGGCCGGCCGGCAGCCCGTCGTTGCCCGCCGCGACCGTATAGGTCACGCCGGAGGCGATGGAGTTGCGTACGGCCGCGTCCAACTGGGTGTTGCGGTAGCCGCCGAGGCTGACGTTGGCGACCGCCGGCTTCTTGGCGTGCCTGGTCACCCAGTCGATGCCCGCGATGACGTCGGACGTGGTGCCGCCGCCGGCGTTGTCGAGGACGCGTACGGCGACGACCTTGGCGTTCTTGGCGACGCCGTACTGCTTGCCCGCGATGGTGCCGGCGACATGGGTGCCATGGCCGTTGCCGTCGCTCGCGGTGCGGTCGTCGCCGACGAAGTCCCAGCCGTAGCTGGCGCGGCCGGCGAAGTCCTTGTGCGAGATGCGGATGCCGGTGTCGATCACGTACACCGTCACTCCGGTGCCCGCGGACTCGGGCCAGGTGTAGCTCTTGTCGAGCGGCAGGTTCCGCTGGTCGATGCGGTCCAGGCCCCAGGACGGCGGGTTCTTCTGGGTGTGCGCCGGCAGTACCCGGGTGTCCTGGACGACCGAGGCGACCCTGGGGTCGGCCGCGAGCCGCTTGGCCTGTCTCTCGCCCGCCCGGATGGCGTAGCCGTTGAGGACCGTGCCGTAGGTATGGCTGATTTTCGCCCCGTACTTCTCGGCGAGGCCTTTTCCGGCCGCCGACGGGGCCTTTGTTCCCCCCTTGAGTGTCACCAGGTAACTGCCGCTGATGGCGCCGGGTTCCCCGGCGCCGCGTATCTGCCCCTCCGGTGCGGCGTGCGCGGGCATGGTGGTGGCCGAAAGTGCGGCGACACACGTCACCGCGGTCAGACCACCCGCCCGGCGCAGACGCCGTATGCGCGTCCGTGCCATGGTGTGAGTTCCCCTCCTCAACTCGGCGCACGGCGGCCTGGAACACCGGGTGCACCCGGCTCGACCGGTGCGCCACTGTCACCCTCTCGTGACGTGAGAAGTCGCCACAAGGACGCCTACGGGGGCGGAATCGGCCATACCGGCCATGGGGGATGTGTAAAGGTTGCGGTCGGTTTCGGACGGAGGCGGCGCTTCCGTTCCGCATACCGGTCGCAAAAACGCACTGTGGTTACGAAGCCCCGCATACCGATACCGTCGATGGCGATGACGGGACCCACACCGCCGTGTGTCCCCTGCCGCGCGCTGCCCGAGGTGAACCGTGAAGGCGATCCGTCGATTCACCGTCCGACCAGTCCTCCCCGAACCCCTCCGGCCCCTCAGCGATCTGGCGCGCAATCTGCGCTGGTCCTGGCATGCGGAGACCCGCGACCTCTTCCAGTCCGTGGACCCCGGGCGCTGGGCCGCCTCGGGCGAGGACCCCGTCCGGCTGCTGGGCAGCGTGCCGCCCGCGCGGCTGGCCGAGCTCGCCGCGGACGGCCCCTTCCTGAGCCGCCTGAGCGCGGTCGCCGGCGACCTCGACGACTACGTCACCGGTGGCCGCTGGTACCAGGACCAGTCCGCCGAACTGCCCGCCGCCGTCGCCTACTTCTCGCCCGAGTTCGGCATCACCGCCGCCCTGCCGCAGTACTCCGGCGGCCTCGGCATCCTCGCCGGCGACCACCTCAAGGCCGCCAGCGACCTCGGAGTGCCGCTGATCGGGGTGGGCCTGCTGTACCGGCACGGCTACTTCCGCCAGACCCTCTCCCGGGACGGCTGGCAGCAGGAGCACTACCCGGTCCTCGACCCCAACGAGCTGCCGCTCGCGCTGCTGAAGGAGCCCGACGGCACCCCGGCCCAGGTCTCCCTCGCCCTGCCCGGCGGCAAGTCCCTGCACGCCCGGGTCTGGCTCGCCCAGGTCGGCCGGGTGCCGCTGCTGATGCTCGACTCCGACGTCGAGGAGAACGACCTCGGCGAACGCGGCGTGACCGACCGGCTCTACGGCGGCGGCAGCGAGCACCGGCTGCTCCAGGAGATGCTGCTGGGCATAGGAGGTGTGCGGGCGGTCCGGACGTACTGCCGGCTGACCGGCCACCCCGAGCCCGAGGTCTTCCACACCAACGAGGGACACGCCGGCTTCCTCGGTCTGGAGCGCATCGCCGAACTCGCCGACCAGGGGCTGGACTTCGACGCCGCGCTGGAGGCCGTCCGCGCGGGCACCGTCTTCACCACCCACACCCCCGTCCCGGCCGGCATCGACCGCTTCGACCGCGAGCTGGTCGCCCACCACTTCGGACCCGCCGCCGAGCTCCCCGGCATCGACGTCGAGCGGATCCTCCAGCTCGGCATGGAGACCTACCCCGGCGGCGAACCCAACCTCTTCAACATGGCCGTGATGGGCCTGCGCCTGGGCCAGCGGGCGAACGGCGTCTCGCTGCTGCACGGCAACGTCAGCCGCGAGATGTTCTCCGGACTGTGGCCGGGATTCGACCCCGACGAGGTCCCGATCACCTCGGTCACCAACGGCGTCCACGCCCCCACCTGGGTCGCCCCCGAGGTGTTCCGCCTCGGCGCCCGCCAGATCGGCGGCCGGCGCACCGAGGACGCGCTGACCGTCGGCGGCTCGGACCGCTGGGACGCGGTCGGCGAGATCCCGGATCAGGACATCTGGGAGCTGCGCCGCAACCTGCGCGAACAGCTGGTCCTGGAGGTGCGTGAGCGTCTGCGCGCGTCCTGGCGGCAACGCGGCGCCGGAACGGCCGAGTTGGGCTGGATCGACGGAGTGCTCGACCCCGACGTCCTCACGATCGGATTCGCGCGCCGGGTCCCGTCGTACAAGCGCCTCACCCTCATGCTCCGCGACCGCGACCGGCTGATGGACCTGCTGCTGCACCCGGAGCGGCCGATCCAGATCGTGGTGGCGGGCAAGGCGCACCCCGCGGACGACGGCGGGAAGCGGCTGGTGCAGGAGCTGGTGAGGTTCGCGGACGACCCGCGGGTCCGGCACCGGATCGTCTTCCTCCCCGACTACGGCATGGCGATGGCCAAGAAGCTCTACCCGGGCTGCGACATCTGGCTGAACAACCCGCTCAGGCCCCTGGAGGCATGCGGCACGTCGGGCATGAAGGCGGCGCTGAACGGCTGCCTCAACCTCTCCGTGCTGGACGGCTGGTGGGACGAATGGTTCCAGCCGGACTTCGGCTGGGCCATCCCCACCGCGGACGGCACCGCCACCGACCCGGACCGCCGCGACGACATAGAGGCCGCGGCGCTGTACGACCTGCTGGAGCAGCGCGTCACCCCCCGCTTCTACGAGCAGGGGCGGGCGGGGCTGCCGGACCGCTGGATCGAGATGGTCCGCCAGACCCTGACCCTGCTGGGCCCGAAGGTCCTGGCGGGCAGGATGGTCCGCGAGTACGTGGAGCGCCTCTACACGCCCGCCGCGCACGCCCACCGTGCGATGACGCCGGACGCGGCGCGCGAGCTGGCGGGCTGGAAGGCACGGGTCCGCTCGGCGTGGCACGACGTGAGCGTCGACCATGTGGAGACCTCGGTGGCCGCGGTGACGGCCACGGCGGAACTGGGCACCACCCTCACCCTCCGCGTCCGTGTCGCCCTCGGCGGCCTCGCCCCGGACGACGTGGAGGTCCAGGTGGTCTCGGGCCGCGTCGACCCCGAGGACCGCATCGGGGACGCCTCGACGGTGCCGCTGAAGCCGACGGGAGGCCCGGACACGGAGGGCCGCTGGGCCTACGAGGGCCCGCTCTCCCTGGACCGGACGGGACCCTACGGCTACACCGTGCGGATCCTTCCGGCACACCGCCTGCTGGCGTCGGGCGCGGAGCTGGGGCTGGTGGCGGTGCCTTCCGAGGAAATGGGCGAAGGGGCGGGGGTGTTGATGCGGTGACGTAGTCTGAGTCGGGGGAGAGGGGGACCCGATTCAGTCGGTGCTGGGGAACATAGTGATCGGGCTGGTGACCAGCCTGCTCGGCGGTGCCTTCGTCTGGTTGTGGGAGCGGGCCAGGAAGGCCCGCGCGGTGAACCGGAGGGCGGCGTTCTTCGGCGTCCGCCCGGGCGAGACCTGCCTGATCGTGCTGGGCAACAAGTACAACTCGCCCGGCACCGCCCACTACCGCGATGTACGCGCCGTCGTCGAACTGACCCTGCTCGTGGGCGAGTTGGGCTGCGATGCGGCGGTTGAGTCGGGTGGCTACCGCGGCAGCAACGGCGATCGTACGGAGTTCTGCGTCGGCGGCCCCACCGGCGGCGCCAACCTCCGCACCGGCGGCCATCTCGCCGCCCACCTGCCCGGTGTCACCGTCCACCCCTACGACGGCACCAGCCCGGAGTCGGTGGCCATCGAGGTCGGAGGGGAGAAGTTCCTCTTCGACCGCGGCCAACAGGAGTACGCCCTGGTCGCCAAGTTCACACCCACCGAGTCCACCCGCCCCGTGTTCCTGGTGGCCGGCCAGACCTCCGTGGCCAATCTGGCGGCCATCCACTTCCTTCGGCGCGAGTACGCGCGGGTGGCGCGGCAGCTGCCGTCGGTTGAGCGCTTCTGCCTCCTGATCAAGGTCTCCGACATCGGCACCTACGAATTCCACCGGGCGAGCCTGGAACGGGACGTCACCGCGGCCGCGTTCGGGCCGTGACGGTGTTCAGCGGCCCGGGAGTTCACCGAGGACGACATCGGCCGCCCGGCGCCACGGCACCTTCTCGGCGAGGATCCGGCGGAGCTCCGCCGCCTGCCGGAACGCGCCCTCGGCGTCCCGCAGTTTGCCGTTGACGGCCCGCGCCCACTTCTCGGTGTCCTCCTCGTCGTCCCCCGACAGCTCGACGACGAACCGGCTCGCCCGCTCGTGCCCGAGCTCCTCCCGCAGGAGATCGGCCAGTCCGCTGTCCGAGCCGACCAGCACCGGAATGCCGTACGTGATCGCCTCCAGACCCACCAGGCCGAACCCCTCCTTGCGGGACGGCATGATCACCAGGGCGGCGCTGCGCAGATCGTCCTCGATGCGGTCCTGCTCCGCCGTATAGGCGCGGACGACGATGTCCAGCTTTGCCTTGCCGGCCCAGCCCTTGATCTTGTCCCGTGAGGCGTCCACCTCGCCCTCCGGTGCGCCGCGCACGACCAGGCGGACGCCGCCGCGCAGCCCGTCGTCGTACAGCCACTGCGCGACCTTGGCGCAGGCCCCGGCGGCGATGTCGACGCCCTTGAGTTCCGCGTCCTCTACGCGGCCCAGCAGGAACACCCGCAGCGGCTTTCCCTTCGGCGGGACGCGGTCGGCGGCGCCGGGTACCTGGGTGTCGAAACCCGGGTCGAGCTGTACGGGCGGCAGTCGCTCGGGGCTCTCGACCTCGTCGAGGAACTGACCGTGCAGCCGGGGCCCCACGGCGATCACACGGTGGGCGGTCCTGCCGAGGTGGCGCTCGATCCGGGTGCGCTCCTCGGCCAGCAGACCCGCGTCGTTGCCCCGGTCCGGCTTGTGCCACTCGATCTCGTCCGGCGCCATGTGCACGAAGTGCAGGCGCCTGGCGCCCGGGAAGAGGTCGTCGCGCAGCTGCTGCGCCGGAGGCCCGGTGATCCGGCCGTGCCCGAGGATCAGGTCGGGCTCGATGCCGACGGGGAGATCCCGGGGGCGGGCGGCGAGGCGCATGTCCGCCGAGGCGCCCGGGATCCTGCGGGCCGGCAGCAGCGTGACGCCTGCCGCCCCGGCGGCCACCGACTCCTCGGCGGTGGCCTCCAGCACCACACAGAACACCTGGGCCCCGGCGCCTGCCAGGGCATGGCACAACTCCCGGTTGAAGGTGCTCAGGCCGCCGTGGGAGGAGGACCACTCGGTGGCGACGGAGAGCACGACAGGGGGACGGTCGATGGGTGGGGCGGGGGCGGTGGCGGGCTCCGGTCGGGTGTCCTGCGCTTTGGTGGTCACACCGAGTGCGGTCTGGGCGCGCCGTACAGCGTCGATCAGCTCTACGTCGGTCTCCTCGTGCAGCAGCGCGGGGTTCTCGGGGTCCGGCAGCAGAAGGTAGCTGATCGAGGGCTTGTTGGTCGTGACCCTGTCCAGCTCGGCCGCCGATTCGGCGAGCCGTCCCGCGGCCAGACCCGGCTCCCCGGTCAGAAGATGGGCCATGGCAGCGTTGTAGAGACTCAGAGCCCGGCTCCATGGATTGTCGGCCATCGCGACGGCCTGCCGGGCCCATTCGAGCGCGTCCTCCTGCACACCCTGTGTCAGGTTGAGGTAGGCCAGGCAGTTGGCCTGCACCCAGCCAGGGCCCAGCGCAAAAGACGACTCGAAGTGGGCCCGTGCGCGGGAGAGGTCACGGGAACTGTAGGCGTCGAACGCGGCGAGTCCATGGTTGATGCTCAGTTCGAGCCGCCGTTTTCCCTTGGCCTTCTGGAACCACTCCTTGGCCGGCCACGACCGCAGCGGCTGGCGGACCCGCTCGGCCGTGAGCCGACCGCCCAGCGCCCCGATCCGTTCGGCCGCCGCCTTGAAGTCGGCCCGCTCGCTCAGCTCGATGTCGTCCGTGTCCGCCGCGTACATCCAGCGTTCGATCGTGTGGTCGCGGTAGGAGCAGGTGACAGAGGTGAGGTCGAGGGCCTGCGGTTCGCCCGCGCGCAGGATCGCGAAGTGCACGTACTGGATCGACTTCGTGGCGTTCGGGCCGGCGGCGGGCTGTCGGTTCAGGGCGTCGAAGCAGCGCTCCACATGTGTCGCGGACATACCCGGACAACACGTCGGCAGAATGCGCAGGGGGTCCTCGGCGAAGTCGTGCAGCAGGCTGAGCAGTCGGTGCGTCATCAAGCCCCGGACATCGGACCGGCTGGTGACCTGGACGTGCGACGACCGCCCGATCACGCTGGCCGACCACAGTCGCGTGTACACCTCATCGAAGAGCTCCGTCCCGATAGCGAGCCGCACGATGTCGTCGTCCTCGAGGACGCCCCGGGCGACGAGAGCCGTCCGGTACGCGTCGTACTCCTCGCGGGTGATCTCCGGCGGCCCGGCGAGGCAGTGGGCGAACCAGGCCTCGTCCGGTGTCGCGTGGTCCAGGGCCGAGGTCAACACGTTGAAAGCGATCAGCTCGGTGCGCGGCATCTCGCGCACGGCACGGATCAGCGGGCGCTCGAGTATGCCGGTCTGGGACTCCGACTCCATGCGGGACCGGATGTCCGTGAGCAGTTCCGGCGTGAGCTCCAGGTCGGTGGTCAGACCGCGCTTCAGACGCTCGAACATCTCGTGGCAGTAGAGCTGGATCGCGTACGGATTGCCGTCTGTCAGCAGCCTGAGCGGTGACACCAGGCGCTTCGTGTCAAGACCGAAGACGCCGGCCTTCTTGAGTGGACGCTCGACGCAGTCGAGGATCGCTGTCTTCTCGATGAACCGCCTGACCTCAATCCGCTTGAACTGTCGCAGGATCTGTGAATGCACATCCGCGATCCGGTCCGTCAGCCCCGATGTGCCCGCGAGCACCAGCACCAGACCGTCGACACGGGTGGTGAGGAAGCGCAGCACCGACAGCGCGCGGGCGTCGTCGGCGATCACCTGGGCCTCGTCCACCAGCAGGGCGATGGGATGCCCGAGCAGCGCGACGAACGCGGCGAGGTCGGCACGCAGCGCCGCCTCCGGCACCCGGCCGCCCGGACCGGCGAGGGCGACGGCTTCGGGGAACTGCAGCGGAGCCACCGAGGCGGCGTCGCCGACCCCGGCCATCGCCCGTCGGACGGCGGCCAGTTCGAAGGGGATCGCGGGTGCCTCCGCTCCTTCGGAGCCGGCCGTGATGACCGCGACGATCTCGTCGTACAGCTTGCTGAAGAAGGCCAGCGGCTCGCCGTCGCCCTCGATCAACTCCACGCGCACGGTGGTCAGTTCCCGTGCCTGTGCCATCCACTCGGCGGCGTTGAGCAGGCTCGTCTTGCCGGCTGCCCGCGGGCCGTCGAGGACGACGCAGACAGAGGGTCGGTCGACGGCGGCCTGATCGAGTTCATAGGAGATGGCGGCGACTTCCTCGTCCCGCCCCGCGAACACGGCGGCATCCCGCACCGGATTGCGGTAGTCGTACGGGTTGAGCACTTCGGAGATGTTCACGAGCCCCCTCACCTCGCCATGATCGTACGATCGCACAGCGCGGTCCGGCGACCGTCAGGTGTCATCACCGTGCAACTTCCGCAACACCGCCCCGCACCGTCGCGCATAGGCGTGCTGCAGGCCGCGCGTGGCGGGGCCGCCCGCGCGGGCGTACCACTTGGCCGCGCGGCTGAAGGCGCGGACGGTCAGCCAGACCGTGCCGTCGCCCGTGCGCTCCACGAGGAACGCCTCCTCGCCGCACTCGGGGTGGCCTTCGAGGGTGCCGTAGGCCCAGCCGATCCTGCGGTACTCGTCGACCGTCCAGACCACCCGGCACGGGGCCTTGACGACACCGGCGAGGGTGACCGTGACGTCGACGTCGAGGGCCGCCCGTTCGGCGCTCGCGTCGATGCCGACGCCCATCGCGCGGTGCATCTCCCAGGTCATGACCGCCTCCGCGGCTCTGCGGAAGACGTCCTCGCCCTCGCCGATGCGGGTGCGTACGTGCAGGGGGTGGAAGCCGGGAGGGCAGAAGCCGTTCTCCCGGGTCGCGCCGACGTCGTCGTACGTGAAGGCCATGGGTACCAAGAGTAGGGCGGCACCCGGGGATGCCTTCGTCCCGGGTGCCGCCCTCTTCAACTCCGTGTGTATCAGGCCACGTTGATGGCGGACCAGGCCGCCGCAACCGCCTTGTACTCGGTGCTGCCGGTGCCGCCGTACAGGGCGGACGCCGCGCTCAGGGTCGCCGTGCGGGCGGCCTTGTAGTTGGTCGTCGACGTCATGTACTCGGTGAGCGCCTTGTACCAGATCGCCGCGGCCTTGTCGCGGCCGATGCCGGTGACCGTCGAGCCGTTGGAGGTCGGGGAGTCGTAGCTGACCCCGTTGATCGTCTTCTTGCCGCTGCCCTCGGACAGCATGTAGAAGAAGTGGTTCGCCGGGCCCGAGGAGTAGTGGACGTCCAGGCCGCCGAGCGAGGACGACCAGTAGTCCTTGGAGCCGCCGTCCTTGCTCGGCTTGTCCATGTAGCGCAGCGGGGAGCCGTCGCCGTTGATGTCGATCTTCTCGCCGATGAGGTAGTCACCGACGTCGGAGGAGTTCTTGGCGTAGAACTCGACGGCCGTGCCGAAGATGTCGGAGGTGGCCTCGTTCAGCCCGCCCGACTCTCCGGTGTAGTTCAGGCCCGCGGTGTTGGAGGTGACGCCGTGCGTCATCTCGTGGCCGGCCACGTCCAGCGAGGTCAGCGGGTTGGTGTTGCCCTCGCCGTCGCCGTAGGTCATGCAGAAGCAGCTGTCGTCCCAGAAGGCGTTCACATAGGCGTTGCCGTAGTGGACGCGGGAGTAGGCGGCCTTGCCGTCGTTCTTGATGCCGGAGCGGCCGAAGGTGTCCTTGTAGAAGTCCCAGGTCTCCTGTGCGCCGTAGGCCGCGTCGACGGCGGCGGTCTGGTCGGTGGAGGAGCTGGAGGCGGTGCCGGTGCCCCAGGTGTCGTCCGCGTCCGTGAACAGGGTTCCGGTGCCGGAGGTCCTGCGGGCCAGGTTGTACGTCTTGTGGCCGCCGCGCGTGGCGTCGGTGAGGTTGTACGTCGAGCCCGACTTGGTGGTGCCGAGGGTGACCGTGCCCGAGTACAGGCTCTTGCCGGTGCCGGTCTCGATGCCCTGGTACTCGAAGAGCTTCTTGCCGGTGGCGGCGTCGGTGATGACGTGCAGCTCGTTCGGGGTGCCGTCGTCCTGGAGGCCGCCGACGACGGTCTCGAAGGCGAGGGTCGGCTTGCCGTTGGCCGCCCAGATCACCTTGCGGGGCGCCTTGTCCGCCTCGGTCTTCTTCGAACCGGCCGACTTGGCGAGCGAGACGGCCTGGCCCTCGGCCTTGTCCGCGCTGATCGCCGGCTTCAGCGAGGCGACCTTGATGGTGGCCTTGGTCGCCTTGGTGACGCCCTGCGTCTTGCCGGCCTTCTCGTGGACGACGAGGTCGCCGCCGAGGACGGGCAGGCCCTCGTAGGTGCGCTCGTAGCGGGTGTGGACGGTGCCGTCGGCGTCTCTGACGACGTCCTTGACGACCAGCTTCTCCTGGGCGCCGAGGCCGATCGCGTCGGCGGTGTCGGCCGCCTGGGCCTGCTGGTCCTGGATGAGGGCGGTGCGGGTCGCCGGGGCCAGCGCGACCGGGGCGGCGAGTGGGGCGGCCTTGGTGCCGGCGTCCACGGGAGCCGCGGCGGCCGAACCACCGGTGGTCAGGGCGGTGGTGAGGAGGGCCCCGGCTGCCACGGAGGTGGCTATGGCGAGGGTCGTGCGCTTGCGACGCGCGTAGAGGGGGGTCACACGAGCTCCTTTTGTGGGGGAAGTGCATCGGTGCTGTGCGGCGGGTGGTGGAAGCGTGCCACCTGCGGCGCGTACATGTCAGGAGTGATCGCTGATGTTGGCCAAGATTTGACTGTTGGGTGAACGTTTCAGAAATGTGAACGGGCGCCGTCCCGGCGGGAGTTGAACCCACCGAGACGACGCCCTGTCGGAGACACACCCGTACGGGCCTACGGGAAGGTGAGCTTCCAGCTGTTGATGTAGCCGGTGTCGATGGCCGCGTTGTCCTGGACGCGTAGCGTCCAGACGCCGTTGGCGGCCTCGGAGGACGCGTTCACCGTGTACGTGGTGTCGAGGTTGTCCGAGCTTCCGCCGGCGCCGTACGCCTTCAGGTTGTACGCCGTGCCGTCGGGGGCGACCAGATCCACCTTGAGGTCACCGACGTAGGTGTGGACGATGTCCACGGCCACCTGGAGGTTGGACGGCGCGTTGCCGGTGCGGCCGGACACGGTGATCGGGGACGTGACCGCCGCCCCGTTGTCCGGGATCGACACGTCGGTGCCGCTCTCGAACGACGTACCGCCACCGCCGCCGCCATCGGGGCGCGAGCCCACGTTGATGCCGGCCCAGGCGTCCTGCACCGCCTTGTACTCGGCGCTCGTCGTGCCGTACAGCTCACCCGTGGCCGCGAGGGTGCCGGTGCGGGCGCCCGCGTAGTTGGTGTTCGAGGTGAACTTGGTGGTCAGCGCGCGGAACCAGATCTTCTCCGCCTTGTCGCGGCCGATGCCGGTGACCGGAAGGCCGTCCGAGGTGGGCGAGTCGTAGGTGACACCGTTGATGGTCTTGGTGCCGCTGCCCTCGGAGAGGAGGTAGAAGAAGTGGTTCGCCGGGCCCGACGAGTAGTGCACGTCGATCGAGCCGATGCCCGAGTACCAGCTGTCCTTGGATGCGCCGTCCTTGCTCGGCTTGTCCATGTAACGCAGCGGCGAACCGTCGCCGTTGATGTCGATCTCCTCGCCGATGAGGTAGTCACCGACGTCGGAGGCGTTGTTGGCGTAGAACTCGACGGTCGAGCCGAAGATATCGGAGGTGGCTTCGTTCAGACCGCCGGACTCACCGCTGTAGATCAGGCCCGCGGTGTTGGAGGTGACGCCGTGCGTCATCTCGTGGCCGGCCACGTCGATGGACGTCAGCGGGTGGGTGTTGCCCGAGCCGTCGCCGTACGTCATGCAGAAGCAGCTGTCGGACCAGAACGCGTTGACGTAGTTGTTGCCGTAGTGGACCCGGGAGTAGGCGCCGACGCCGTCGCCCCGGATGCCCGAACGCCCATGCACGTTCTTGTAGTAGTCCCACGTCAGCGCGGCACCGTAGTGCGCGTCGGCGCCCGCGGTCTCCGCGTTGGACGGGTTGCCGTTGCCCCACACGTCGTCGGGGCCCGAGAAGAGGGTGCCGGTGCCGGAGGTGCCGCGGTTGAGGTTGTACGTCTTGTGGCTGCCGCGCGCGCCGTCGGTCAGGTTGTACGTCGACCCGGACTGCGTGGTGCCCAGCGTCACCGAGCCGCTGTACATGGTGTTGCCGGTACCGGTCTCGATGGCCTGGTACTCGTACAGCTTGGCGCCGGTGGCGGCGTCGGTGATGACATGCAGCTCGCTGGGGGTGCCGTCCTCCTGGAGGCCGCCGACGACGGTCTCGTAGGCGAGGGTGGGCGTGCCCTTCGCGGCCCAGATCACCTTGTGCGGCGCCTTGTTGACGTCCGGGCTCTTGGCGTCCTCGGCCTTCGCCGCGGCCAGCGCCTGCTTCTCGGCCTTGGCGGCGGGGACGGCGGCGGTCGTGGTCGCCGGCTTGATGGCGGCGCGGGTCGCCTTCACGACGTCCTTGGTGGCGCCGGACTTCGTGGTCTCGACGACCAGGTCGCCGCCGAGGACGGGCAGACCGTCGTAGGTCCGCTCGTAGCGGGTGTGGACCGTGCCGTTGCCGTCCTTGACGACATCACGGACGACCAGCTTCTCCTTGGCGCCGAGGCCCAGGTCCTTGGCGGTGTCCGCCTTGGTGGCGTTGGCGTCGCGTATCAGCTCGGCGCGCTGGGCGGGGGACAGCTTGACGGACTCGGCGCCCGGTAGGACCTTTCCCGCGGCCGACGGTGCCTTCTCCGGGGCTGCGGTGGCGGCGCCGGTCTGGACGGCCGCGGCGATCAGGGCGGAGACGCCGACCAGGGCGACAGCGGCGGCCCGGCGATGCGTCGTGTGGGGGGTGCGTCTGTGGGAGGAACTGTCTCTCAACACTGACTCCTTCTGCGCGGCCGCGGATCACGCGGCCAGGGGAGACCGGCCGGCGGGTGGGCCGTCCGGGCGATACGGGGTGGTACGCAGAACGACGTGCGCGTGCGGGAGCTCGGCCGCGGGCACCGACGTGTGACGGTGCTGTGGGGTTGCTGTGTCGCGGCCGTGGGAAGAGTGGCAGGTGACTGCGGTTTCTGTCAGGACCGCGTCAGGAAGTTGGCCGGAAATCGTTCGTTGTCCGGGAGTTCACGTTCGATAAACGGACCTGTTGACTCAAACGTCGATACGGCCGAGATCGCGCAGCCAGGCGGCCGCGTTGCCGTCGGACGGCGCCCGCCAGTCACCGCGCGGCGAGAGCGAACCGCCCGCCGACACCTTCGGGCCGTTCGGCATCGCCGAGCGCTTGAACTGTGCGAACGCGAAGAAACGACGGCAGAAGACCTCCAGCCAGCGCCGGATCTCGGCCAGGTCGTACGCCACCCGCTTCGCCTCGGGGAACCCGGGGGGCCAGCTTCCGGCCTTGGGGTCGTGCCACGCGTGCCACGCCAGGAAGGCGATCTTCGACGGCCGGAAGCCGTACCGCAGGACGTGGAAGAGCGTGAAGTCGTGCAGCGCGTACGGCCCGATCTTCGACTCCGTCGACTGCATCTCCTCGCCCGGCACCAGCTCCGGGCTGATCTCGGTGTCGAGGATCGCGGCCAGCGTGTCGCTGGTCTCCTCGTCGAACTGCTCGCTGCCGATGACCCAGCGGATCAGATGCTGGATCAGCGTCTTCGGCACCCCGCCGTTGACGTTGTAGTGGCTCATCTGGTCGCCCACGCCGTACGTGGACCAGCCAAGGGCCAGCTCCGACAGGTCACCGGTGCCGAGCACGATGCCGCCGCGCTGGTTCGCGAGCCGGAAGAGATAGTCGGTGCGCAGGCCCGCCTGGACGTTCTCGAAGGTGACGTCGTACACCGGCTCGCCGGACGCGAAGGGGTGGCCCATCTCCTTGAGCATCAGCCGCGCGGTCGGCGTGATGTCCAGCTCGGCCGCGGTGACGCCGAGCGAGTTCATCAGCTTGTGGGCGTTGTCCTTGGTGTGGTCGCTGGTCGCGAACCCGGGAAGGGTGAAGGCGAGGATGTCGCTGCGCGGACGCCCGGCGCGGTCCATCGCGCGGGCGGCGACGATCAGCGCGTGCGTGGAGTCCAGACCGCCCGACACCCCGATGACGACCTTCGGGCCGCCGATCGCACCCAGCCGCTGCTGAAGGCCCGCGACCTGGATGTTGTACGCCTCGTAGCAGTCGAGCGCGAGCCGGTCGGCGTCGGCGGGCACGAACGGGAAGCGCTCCACCCGGCGCTTGAGCCCGAGGTCGGCGGTGGGCGGGTCGAGCTGGAACAGGACCCGGCGGAAGTCACCGGTCCGCCCGGCGTGCGCGCGCCGGTTGTCGTCGAACGTGCCCATCCGGGCCCGCTCCTGCCGCAGCAGGTCCAGGTCCACGTCGGCCACCGCGTACTGCTCGTCCAGCGGGAAGCGGCCCGTCTCGGCGAGCAGGGCGCCGTTCTCGTAGATCATGGTCTGCCCGTCCCAGGACAGGTCCGTCGTGGACTCGCCCAGACCGGCCGCCGAGTAGACGTACGCCGCGAGACAGCGCGTCGACGCCGCCCGGCACAGCAGCCGACGGTCCTCGGCCCGGCCCACCGTGATCGGGCTGCCCGAGAGGTTCGCGAGCACGGTCGCGCCGGCCAGTGCCGCCTCCGCGCTCGGCGGCACCGGCACCCACATGTCCTCGCAGATCTCGGCGTGCAGGACGAGGCCGGGGACGTCCTCGGCCTCGAACAGCAGGTCCACGCCGAACGGGACCTCTTCACCGCCGACCCGGATCGTCCCGCCGCGCTCGTCCTCACCGGAGGCGATCTGGCGGCGCTCGTAGAACTCGCGGTAGTTCGGCGGGTACGACTTCGGGGCCACGCCGAGGATCCGGCCCCGGTGCACGATCACCGCGCAGTTGTAGATCCGGTGGCGATGCCGCAGCGGCGCGCCGACGACCAGCACCGGCAGCAGGTCCGCCGACCCGGCGACGACGGCCCCGAGCGCTTCCTCGACGTCATCGAGCACCGCGTCCTGGAGCAGCAGGTCCTCGATGGAGTAGCCGGTCAGGCCCAGCTCGGGGAAGACGGCGACCGCGACGCCCTCCCGCGCGCACGCGCGCGCCTGCCGCAGTACCGCCTCCGCGTTGGCGCGCGGGTCGGCGATGACGGTGTGGCCCGTACACGCGGCGACCCGCGCGAAGCCGTGCTGGTAGATCGACCAGAAGTTCAACGGACTTCCCCAGGAGAAGCAGACAGTGCTGGCATCGAGCATAGATCGCCTGTTCAGCCCGGCGCCCCCGGCCGCTCCCCGTGCCACGACCGCCACAGCGCCGCGTACGACCCGTCGGCCGCGACCAGCTCGTCGTGCGTGCCCAGCTCGGTGAGCAGGCCGTTCTCCATCACGGCCACACGGTCCGCGTCGCTGGCGGTGTGCAGCCGGTGGGCGATCGCGATGACGGTACGGCCCTGAAGTACGGCGGCCAGCGCCCGCTCGGTGTGCCGGGCGGTCGTCGGGTCGAGCAGCGCCGTCGCCTCGTCGAGGATCAAGGTGTGCGGGTCGGCGAGCACCACGCGGGCGAGGGCCAGCTGCTGGGCCTGTGAGCCGTCCGTGGCGCTGCCGCCGTCGCCGAGCGCGGTGTCGAGGCCGTCGGGCAGCCGCCGTACCCAGGAGTCCGCGCCGACCGCGGTGAGCCCGGCCCACAGCGCCTCGTCCGTGGCGGACGGCTCGGCGATACGGAGGTTGTCGCGGACCGTGCCGAGGAAGACATGGTGCTCCTGGGTGACCAGGACGACCTGGCGGCGCAGCTGCTCCGGGCCGAGCGCGACGACCGGCACTCCGCCGACGGTCACCGAGCCGGCGGTCGGCGCGTCCACGCCCGCGAGCAGCCGGCTCAGGGTCGTCTTCCCGGCGCCGGACGGGCCGACCACGGCGAGGCGTTCACCTGGGCGGACGGTCAGGTCGACGCCGCCCAGGACCTCGCCGCCCCGGTCGTAGGCGTAGCGCACGCCGGTCACTTCGATCAGGTCGTTCGCCGGGGCGGGGGCGCCGGTGTCGGTGGCTCGCGGGGCCTGCGCCAGGCCCTCCACGCGGGCGAAGGAGGCGCCGCTGCTCTGGAGTTGCTCGACGCGCATCAGGATCTCGTCCAGCGGCTCGCTCAGCTGTTGGACATAGAGGGCGGCGGACACGACCGAGCCGAGGCTCATCGCGCCGTGCTGCAGCAGGACCCCGCCGAGCAGCAGGACCGTGGCGACGGGGACGACGTACGACATGTCGACCGCCGGGAAGAACACGGTGCGCAGGAACAGGGTGTGGAAGCGGGTGCGGCGGGATGTCTCCAGGGCGTCCCGGCTCGCCGCGATCCTCTTCTCTTCGAGACGCAGCGCCTCCACCGTGCGGGCTCCGGTCACGGTCGCCGTGAGGATCTCCGCGACGTCGGAGGTGGCGGCGCCCTCGGCGAGGTAGCCGTCGCGTGCCCTGCGCAGATACCAGCGCAGGGCCCACCAGATGCCGCCGAAGCCGAGTACTCCGCAGAGGCCCAGGAGGGGGTTCAGGGTGATGACCGCCGCCAGCAGGAACACGGCCTGTACGGAGCTGATGAGCAGCTCCGGGCCCACGTCGCGCAGCGTGGTGCCGACCAGGGCGACATCGGTGGTGCCGCGTGTGGTGAGGTCGCCGGCGCCGGCTCGCTCCACGACGTTCGCGGGCAGGGCGAGGGTGCGGTCGACGAAGTCCTCACGGACCCGGGCGAGGGTGCGTTCGCCGAAGCGGTGGCCCACGTAGCGGGCCCAGCGGGCCAGCAGCAGCTGGGCTGTCGCCGCTATCAGGATGGCGCCGGCCAGCTTGTCGACGGCGGTTGTGCCGTGGCCGGCTCTGACCTCGTCGATGATGCGGCCGACCAGGTAGGGGGCGGCCAGGCCTGCGATCGCTGCCGCGGAGTTGAGGGCGAGGACCGCGGTGAAAGAGCGGGCGTCGGCTCGGATCAGGCGGGTGGTGGCTCGGCGTACGTCTTTTGGCTCGGCGATGGGGAGGGTTTTGCGGCTTGGAGCTCGGGACTTGGGGTCGTCTGCCGGGTGCGGGTTGTGTGTGGCTGGTCGCGCAGTTCCCCGCGCCCCTTTGGGGCGGCGTTGCTGGGCCGTCAACTCAAGACCTCCTCGGCGTTCTCGTCCCGGGCCACCAACGCCCTGTATCCCGGCTCGCCGGCCAGCAGCTCGTGGTGGGTGCCCGTCGCCGCCACCTTGCCGTCCACCAGGTAGTGCACGGTGTCCGCGCGGTCCAGGAGCAGCGGGGACGTCGTCGTCACCAGCGTCGTGCGGCCCCGCCGGGACGCGTGGAGGCGTTCCGCGACCCTTGCCTCCGTGTGGGCGTCCAGGGCAGACGTCGGTTCCACCGCGAGGAGCACCTCCGGGTCGGCCAGCAACGCCCGGGTCAGGCGGACGCGTTGGCGCTGGCCGCCGGAGAGGTTGCGGCCCTGGGCGTCGATCGGGGTGTCGAGGGCGTCGGGGAGGCCCCGGACGATGTCCTCGGCGACGGCGGTGTGCAGCGCCTGTGCGAGGGCCGTCTCGTCCCGGTCCGCCTGCCCGGCGATCAGCTCGCGCAGCGTGCCCGCGAACAGGTCCGCCTCATGGTCGGCGACCAGGATGCGGCCTCTGAGCTGCGGTAGCGCGATGTCGGAGAGCAGTGCGTCGCCCCAGGTCGCCGTCGATGGGACGTAGCGGCCGAGTCGGTCGACCACGTGCGCCGCGTCGGACGGCAGCGCGGTGGTCAGGGCGGTCAGGCGGCCCGGGAGCACCCGTACTCCGGACTCGGGGTCATGCAGGGCGGCCGGTTCCGCGGGGGCGTCGAGGGTGCCGGTGTCGGTCATCGGCTCCAGCCGCAGGAACCGTACGACCCGGCGTGCCGCCACCACACCGCGGGCCACCTGGTAGATGAACTCGACGAAGAACGCCACCGGCCGGACGAGGACCGCGACGAAGCCGTACACCGACACCAACTCGCCGACCGTGATCGTCCCTTCCGCGGCCATCCGTGCCGCCAGCCAGGTGACCACGGCCAGGAACAGCGTCGGCAGGCCGACGCCGAGCGCCTGCACCCAGCTGGTCACCGCACCGACCCGGTACCCCTGGGCGCGCAGCCGCTGGGAGTCGCGGTGGAAGGCGTCGGCGACCAGGTCCTTGCCGCCGAGGCCGTTCAGGACGCGCAGCCCGCCCGCGAGGTCGGCGATACGCGCGGTCAGGATGCTCTGCCGCTCCCGGTACTCCGTCTCGGTGCCCTGGAGCCGGCCCAGCAGCGGGCCGACCAGTACGGCCATCGCGGGCATCCCGAGCAGCACGATCACCGCGATCGGCACCGAGACGGACACCAGCAGCACGGCCACCGTCAGATAGGCGACGATCGCCCCGAACCCGGGCCCGATGACCGTCAGGGAGTTGCTGATGGTGTGGACGTCGCCCACTCCGATGGTGACGACCTCCCCGGCCCCGATCCGGCGCGGCAGCGCGGCGCCCAGCCGGACGGACTGGCCGACCAGGACCTTGATGGTGCGGAACATGGCGTCCATCCGCACCCGGGTCATGGTGCGGTGCCGCATGATGCTCAGCCACGAG
Organism: Streptomyces lanatus; assembly: GCF_014655715.1. Lineage (GTDB taxonomy): Bacteria > Actinomycetota > Actinomycetes > Streptomycetales > Streptomycetaceae > Streptomyces > Streptomyces lanatus. The sequence goes on from NZ_BNBM01000003.1 coordinate 652,050, forward strand.
TTGAAGACATGCACACCGGCCAGCACACCGGTCCACGCGGCCAGCATCGCGTAGTCACCCGTCGCCAGCCCCTCGTCCACGGCCCGTGAGAGCAGATACGGCGATGCCGCCATCAGCACCATCCACACCGCGGAGATCAGGGCGGCGAGGGTGGACCGTCCGGGTTGCTGGGTCACCAGCCACCACAGATAGCGCGCCCCGCCACGGCGGTCCGGCTCGCCCGGATCCTCGTACGCGTCGATCACCTTTCGTCCCCCTGAAAAGTCACGCCAGACTGTCCCGCCACGCCCGGTGCAGATCCGCGAACCTGCCCGTCCCCGCGATCAGTTCGGCCGGTGCCCCGTCCTCGACGATCCGGCCGTGCTCCATGACCAGGACCCGGTCCGCGATCTCGACCGTGGACAGCCGGTGCGCGATGACGACGGCCGTACGTCCCTGCAGAACCGTCGACATCGCGCGCTGCACGGCCCGTTCGCCCGGGATGTCGAGGGAGCTGGTCGCCTCGTCGAGGATCAGTACGGCCGGGTCGGCGAGCAACGCCCGGGCGAACGCGACCAGTTGGCGCTGGCCCGCCGAGATACGGCCGCCCCGCTTGCGTACGTCGGTGTCGTAGCCGTCGGGCAGGGAGCTGATGAAATCGTGCGCGCCGATGGCCTTCGCGGCCCGCTCGATGTCCTCGCGGGTGGCGTCGGGGCGGCCGATGGCGATGTTCTCGGCGACCGTGCCGGAGAACAGGAACGCCTCCTGCGTCACCATCACCACCCCGCGCCGCAGCTCGGCCACGGCCAGCTCGCGCAGGTCGACGCCGTCCAGGAGGACCCGGCCGTCGGAGGGGTCGTAGAAGCGGGCCAGCAGCTTGGCGAGCGTCGACTTGCCCGCGCCGGTCGAGCCGACGACGGCGATGGTCTGCCCGGCCGGGATCCTGAGGTCGAAGCGGGGCAGCACCTCGCCGCCGGTGCGGTAGCCGAACCGGACGCCGTCGAAGACGACCTCGCGGCCGGGGTGTTCCCGCGAGCGGAGCGGCGGCAGCCGGGTCGGTTCCCGCGGCTCGGGCACGGACGGGGTCTGGGCCAGCAGACCGGCGATCTTCTCCAGGGAGGCCGCCGCCGACTGGTACGAGTTGAGGAACATGCCGAGCCGGTCGATCGGGTCGTACAGCCGCCGCAGATACAGCACGGCCGCCGCCAGCACACCGAGGGCGAGCGTGCCGCCCGCGACGCGGTGGGCGCCCCACAGCACGATCCCCGCGACCGCCGTGTTGGCGACCAGCCGGGAGCCGACGACGTAACGGGCCATTTCGAGGAGCGCGTCGCCGTTGGTCCGCTCGTGGTGGGTGTTGAGGACGCGGAAGTCGGCGTCGTTGGCGGCCTCGCGCCGGAACGCGCGCACCGGGCGGATGCCGTTCATCGTCTCCACGAACTTGACGATCACGGACGCGATGGCGGTGGAGCGCAGCCGGTACACCCGACCGGCGCGCCGCTGATACAGCCGTACCAGGAGATACAGCGGCACGAACGAGGCCACGGCGACCGCGCCCAGGCCGAGGTCGAGCCACAGCAGCATCGCCGAGATGTAGACGAAGGACAGGATGACGGTGACGAGCTCCTGGAGCCCCTCGCTGAGGAGCTCGCGCAGGGACTCGACGTCCGTGGTGGAGCGGGAGATGAGCCGGCCCGAGGTGTAGCGCTCGTGGAAGTCGACGCTGAGGGCCTGGGCATGGCGGAAGATACGGCCGCGCAGATCGAGCAGCACGTCCTGGTTGACGCGGGCGGAGGCCAGGATGAACGCGTACTGCAGCGCGCCGGAGACGACCGCGCACAGCAGATAGCCGACGCCGACCGCGATCAGCGGCCCGAGGTCGTCCCGCCGGAACGCGGGCACCGCCGAGTCGATGGCGTACGCCACCAGCAGCGGGCCCGCCTGCACCGCCGCCTGCTGGAGCAGCAGCAGGAGCGTGGTGAGGGCGACGCGGGCCTTCATCGGCGCGAGCAGCGAGCGCAGAAGGGCGGCGGTGGCGCCCGGGGGAGTGGGCAGGACGTCACGGTCGAACGGGTCGCCGCCCTTGGGGGGTTCCTCGGCGGGCTGTTCCTTGTCCGGTGCGGTGGCGGTGGTCGCCGTCATCGGCCGTCCTCCTCGGTGCCAGCCATCAGATGGGCGTACTCGGCGTTGCTCCGCAGCAGTTCCTGGTGGGTGCCGACCGCGGTGACACGGCCGTCGGAGAGCAGGGCGACGCGGTCCGCGAGCAGCACGGTGGACGGGCGGTGGGCCACGATGAGGGCGGTGGTCTCCGCGAGCACGTCCCGCAGGGCGGCCTCGACGGCGGCCTCGGTGTGCACATCGAGCGCGGACAGCGGGTCGTCCAGGACGAGGAACCGGGGCCGTCCGACGACCGCCCGCGCGAGCGCGAGGCGTTGACGCTGGCCGCCGGAGAGGCTCAGGCCCTGCTCGCCGACCTGGGTCCCGGTCCCGCCCGGCAGGTCGTGCGCGAACGCCGCCTGCGCGACGGACAGGGCCCGCTCCAGCTCCGGTTCTCCCGCGCCGTCCTCGGCGCCCATGAGGACGTTCTCGGCGACGCTGGCCGAGAACAGGGTGGGTTCCTCGAAGGCGACGGCCACGAGTGCCCGCAGTTCCTCGCGGGTCATCGCGGTGATGTCCCGCCCGTCGAGGGTGATCCGGCCGGACGTCACCTCGTGCAGCCGGGGAACCAGGGCGGTGAGGGTGGTCTTGCCGCTGCCCGTCGCTCCGACGAGGGCCATGGATTCGCCGGGGCGGATGTGGAGGTCGATGTGGTCGAGGGTGGGCGGGGAGTCGGCGGGGGCGTCGGGGTAGCGGAACCGCACGTCGTGGAACCGGAGTCCGAGGTCCGTGCCGTCCGTCTTCGCCGTCGCGACCTGATGGCCCTCCGGCTCCTCGTCCATCACCTCGAAGTACCGCTCCGTGGCTGTCGCCGCCTCCTGGCTCATCGCCAGCAGGAACCCGATCGAGTCCACCGGCCACCTCAGCGCCAGCGCCGTCGACAGGAACGCCACCAGCGTGCCCGCCGACAGTTCCCCGTCCGCCACCTGCACCGAGCCCAGCACCAGCGCCGCCCCGATGGCGAGTTCCGGCAGCGTCACGATGACGCCCCAGATCGTCGCCAGCAGCCGCGCCTTGCGCAGCTCGGTGCCGCGCAGGGTGCCCGACAGGTCCCGGAACGCCCGCGCCTGGCTGCGATGCCGGCCGAACCCCTTGATGATCCGGATCCCGAGGACGCTCTCCTCGACGACCGTCGTCAGATCACCGACCTGGTCCTGCGCACGCCGCGCGACATCCGCGTACCGCTTCTCGAAGATCACGCAGGTGACCATCACGGGCACCGCCGGGATCAGGATCACCAGCCCAAGCGTCCAGTCCTGGAGCAGCATGATGATGACGCCGACGAGAATCGTCACGCTGTTGACCAGCAGAAAGGTCAGGGGGAACGCGAGGAACATCCGCAGCAGCATCAGATCGGTGGTGCCCCGCGACAGCAGCTGGCCCGACGCCCACCGGTCGTGGAAGGCCACCGGAAGCCGCTGCAGATGCCGGTACAGATCGGCCCGCATCCCCGCCTCGACGCCCGCCAGCGGCCGCGCCACCAGCCATCGCCGCAGCCCGAACAGCAGCGCCTCCGCGAACCCGAGCAGCAGCAGACACAGCGCCCCGAGCCATACGCCGGCCGGATCCCGGTCGGCGACCGGCCCGTCCACCATCCACTTCAGGACGAGCGGGATGACCAGCGACATGCATGAGGCGACGATCGCCACGCCCGCGGCCGTGAACAGCCGCACCCGCACGGGACGGACGTACGGCCACAGGCGCAGCAGCGTACGTACGGCTGAACGTCGTTCGGACCTGTCCTCGGCGTCTGCACGTGTCGTCACCATCAGCAGCGAGCCTACGGATCGCCACTGACACTGCCCAGCGAGTTTTGGCCGGTCCGCGATCGGCCGCTGGTCCTACGACCTGCGTGTTCGGGGGGTCGTACAGCCGCCATCGACCGATCGGCTGATGTGCCTTCTGGCGCGACGGCCGATGTGCGAGCCCTCGCCGCGCCGCGACCCTGATGCCATGTCCGTCATCGAAGTCACCGATCTGCGCAAGTCCTACGGCGGCCGGACCGTCGTCGACGGCGTCTCCTTCGCCGTCGAGGAGGGCGAGATCTTCGGCATCCTCGGCCCCAACGGCGCCGGCAAGACCACCACCGTCGAGTGCGTCGAGGGCCTGCGCGTCCCCGACGCGGGCCGGGTGCGGGTCACCGGCCTCGACCCCGTCGCCGAGCACGAGGCCACCCGCCGGGTGCTCGGCGCGCAGCTCCAGGAGAGCGAGCTGCAGGCCAAGCTCACCGTCCGCGAGGCGCTCGAGCTGTACAGCGCCTTCTACCCCAGCCCCCTCGACTGGCGGCCGCTCGCCGAACGCCTCGGCCTGACCGACCGGCTCAGCAGCCGCTTCGGCAAGCTCTCCGGCGGCCAGAAGCAGCGGCTGTTCATCGCGCTCGCCCTGGTCGGCAACCCCCGGGCCGTCGTCCTGGACGAGCTGACCACCGGCCTCGACCCGCGCGCCCGCCGGGACACCTGGGAGCTGATCGAGGACATCCGCGCGAACGGTGTGACCGTCCTCCTCGTCACCCACTTCATGGAGGAGGCGCAGCGGCTGTGCGACCGGATCGCCGTGATCGACAAGGGGCGGATCGCCGCCCTGGACACCCCGGCCGGGCTGATCCGGCGCTCGGCGGGCGGCACCGTCATCAGCTTCACACCGTCCGCCCCGCTGGACGAGCGTGACCTGAACGCGCTGCCCGCGCTCGCGTCCGTCGCCCACAAGGACGGCCGTATCACCCTCTCCGGCACCGACGAGACGGTCAACGCCGTCATCACGCTCCTCGCCCGCACCCACATCACGGCCCGTCAACTCCGCGTCACCGACGCCACGTTGGACGACGCCTTCCTGGATCTGACGAAGGAGGCGGCTGTATGAGCGCCGCTCTGGTCAACCCCGCCGTACTGAGGAGCGAGGTCCGGCTCTTCCGTCGCGAGCCCGGCGCCCTGTTCTGGATGCTGGGGTTCCCGACCCTGCTGCTGGCGATCCTCGGCTCGATCCCCGCCTTCCGGGAGACCGACCCCGCCTTCGGCGGGCTGCGCCCGGTCGACGGCTACGTCCCGGTGGCCGTGCTGCTCGGCCTGATCGTCGGCGGGATCCAGGCGATGCCGCAGACCCTCACCGGCTACCGGGAGCGCGGCATCCTGCGCCGGATGTCCACCACCCCCGTCCGGCCGTCCGCCCTGCTGTCCGCACAGATGCTGCTGTTCGGCGGGGCCGCCCTGGTCTCCGCGCTGTTCGCCCTGGCGGTCGGCCGGCTCGCCTTCGACGTACGGCTGCCGCGCCAGGGCTTCGGCTACGCCCTCGCCCTGCTCCTGGCCGTACTGGTCGCCCTCGCGCTGGGCGCCGTGATCTCCGCGCTGTCCCGGACCACGAAGATCGCCGGTGCCATCGGGTCGGCCGTGTTCTTCCCGGCCATGTTCTGCGCGGGCGTGTGGATGCCGGTGCAGACCATGCCGGACGTGCTGGCGAGGATCGTCGGCTACACGCCCTTCGGGGCGGCGGCCGAGGCCCTCAACCAGGCGGCGGCGGGGCACTGGCCGGGCTGGGGCCACCTGGGCGTGCTCGTGGCCTGGACGGTGCTGCTCACGGCAGGGGCCGCACGCTGGTTCCGCTGGGAGTAGGCGGACCGCCGTGCAGACTGGAGCCATGACCGCGGCGGACACGGACATCGAGCGGCGCTGGGAACTCATCCGCGGCGTCGGTCCCTACGGGCTGCTCATGGTCGGCACACTGCTGGCGCTGGCCACCGCCGAACTGACGCCGGGGCCGGCGCAGCGCACCACCGTCGCCGCGCTGGTCGTCGCGGGCCTCGTCCTCCAGGTGTGGTGGGGCCGGGCCCGCCGCACCCGCCCCGGCCCCTCCACCGCCGGCACCGTGTACTACGCGCTGCGCTGGGCGCTCGGCTTCGCGCTGACCTGGCTGAATCCGTTCTTCGCGTTCTACGCGGTCACCGGCTACTTCGACTCCGACGAGCTGATTCCCGGCCGGCGTCTGCGGTGGCTCGGCCCGTTCGCCTGCTCGATCGCCGTCTCGGGCTCGCAGGCCGGCGGGCTGCCCTTCAAGGAGCCCGTCCAGTGGGCGGTGTTCGCCGGGCTCCTGGTGGTCAACAACGTCATCCTGACCGTGGTCGGCCATCTCACCAACCAGCAGGAGGAACGCTCCCGCGCCCGGGCCGCCACCATCGCCGAGCTCGAACGCACGAATACGGCGTTGCAGCAGGCGCTCGACGAGAACGCCGCCCTCCACTCCCAACTCCTCGTCCAGGCCCGGGAAGCGGGCGTCGCGGACGAGCGGCGCCGGCTCGCCGCCGAGATCCACGACACCCTCGCCCAGGGTCTGACCGGCATCATCGCCCAGCTCCAGGTCGTGGCGAACGCCCCCGATCTGCCCACCGCCCGCACCCACCTCGACCGCGCCTCCGCCCTCGCCCGCCACAGCCTCGGCGAGGCCCGCCGCTCGGTGCACAACCTCGCCCCCGTGGCCCTGGAGAACGACGGACTGCCCCAGGCCCTCAAGAGCACGGTCGCCGAATGGGCCGAACGCACCGGCGTACGCGCCGACTTCACCGTCACCGGCACCGCGGAACAACTCCACGACGAACTCTCCGCGACCCTCCTGAGGATCGCCCAGGAAGCCCTGTCCAACGCCTCCCGGCACGCCCGCGCGACCCGCCTCGGCGTCACCCTCACCTTCCTCGGCGAGGAGGTCATCCTCGACATCCGCGACGACGGCCAGGGCTTCGACCCGCTCACCCTCCCCGAGCGCGGCCACACCGGCGGCTTCGGCCTGCCCGGCATGCGCGCCCGCGCCGAGCGCATGGCGGGCTGCCTCACCGTCGAGTCCGAACCGGGGCGCGGCACGGCCCTGTCGGCTCGCGTACCGTTGGTGCGCCATGAGTAGCGACGAGTCGTCCATCTCCCTGCTGATCGTCGACGACCATCCCGTCGTACGGGACGGTCTGCGCGGCATGTTCGAGTCGGCGCCGGGCTTCGTCGTGCTCGGGGAGGCGGCCGGTGGCGAGGAGGCCCTGGAGCGTGCCGCCGCACTCGACCCGGACGTGATCCTGATGGACCTGCGCATGCCGGGCGGCGGTGGGGTCGCGGCGATCGCCCACCTCACCCGCATCGGCGCCCGCGCCAAGGTCCTCGTACTGACCACGTACGACACCGACTCCGACACCCTCCCCGCGATCGAGGCGGGCGCGACGGGCTACCTCCTGAAGGACGCCCCGCGCGACGAACTCTTCACCGCCGTCAGGGCGGCGGCCGAGGGCCGTACCGTCCTCTCCCCGGCGGTAGCCTCCCGCCTGGTCTCCGCCGTCCGCACCCCGAAGGCCCACGGCAACGAGCCCCTCTCCGCCCGCGAACGCGAGGTCCTGGCCCTGGTCGCCAAGGGCACCTCCAACCGCGAGATCGCCCGCGAGCTCTTCATCAGCGAGGCGACCGTGAAGACCCATCTCACCCACCTGTACGCCAAGTTGGGCGTCAAGGACCGGGCGGCGGCGGTGGCGACGGCGTACGAGCGGGGAATCCTCGGCTGATCAGCCGTCCACCCGCAGCAACAGCACCGCCCGCCCCGGCACCGTGATCCCCGCCCCCGCCGGATGCTCCACCCCCGGTGCCTCGCCCTGCTCCTCCCGCGAGGTGTCGACGACCACCTCGTACCGCTCCGCCCAAGGCGGGCCCGGCAGTACGAAGCTCACCGGCCGGTCCCCGGCGTGCAGCACCGCCAGGAAGCTGTCGTCGACTATCGGTGCCCCGCGCTCGTCGCGGCCCGGGATGTCCCGCCCGGACAGAAACATGCCCAGCGTGGCGGCGGGCGCGTACCAGTCCCGTTCCGTCATCTCCGTTCCCCGTGCGGTGAACCAGGCCAGGTCCCGCAGTCCGTCCGCCGAGTGCGCCCGCCCGGAGAAGAAGGCCCGGCGTCGCAGCACGGGATGCCGGTGCCGCAGCTCGATGAGGCGGGCGGTGAGGTCGAAGAGGGCCTTCCAGCCCGGCTCCTCCAGCAGCTCCCAGTCCAGCCAGCTGATCTCGTTGTCCTGGCAGTAGGCGTTGTTGTTGCCGCGCTGGGTGCGCCCCAGCTCGTCGCCCGCGACCAGCATCGGCACGCCCGTGGAGAGCAGCAGGGTGGTCAGCAGATTCCGTAGCTGCCGCCGCCTGAGCGCCCGTACGCGCTCGTCGTCCGTCTCCCCCTCGACCCCGCCGTTCCAGGCCCGGTTGTCGTCCGAGCCGTCCCGGTTGCCTTCCCCGTTCGCCTCGTTGTGCTTGCGCTCGTAGGACACCAGGTCGCGGAGCGTGAAACCGTCGTGGGCCGTCACGAAGTTGACGGAGGCGTACGGCCTTCGGCCTCCCCACGCGTACAGGTCACTGGACCCCGAGAGCCGGTACCCCAGATCCCGTACGTCCGGCAGCGCGCCCCGCCAGAAGTCCCGTACGGCGTTGCGGTAGCGGTCGTTCCACTCCGTCCACAGGGGCGGGAAGGCGCCCACCTGATACCCACCGGACCCCACGTCCCACGGCTCGGCGATCAGCTTCACCCGGCGCAGCACCGGGTCCTGGGCGATGACCGCGAGGAACGGCGAGAGCATGTCGACATCGTGCATGGAGCGGGCCAGCGCCGCCGCCAGGTCGAAGCGGAAGCCGTCCACGCCCATCTCCGTCACCCAGTAGCGGAGGGAGTCGGTGATGAGCCGGAGGACATGCGGCTGGACGACGTGGAGGGTGTTCCCGCACCCGGTGTAGTCGGCATACCTCCGTGCATCCGACTGCAACCGGTAGTACCCCCGGTTGTCGATGCCCTTCAGCGACAGCGTCGGGCCCAGCTCGCCCGCCTCCGCCGTGTGGTTGTAGACGACGTCGAGGATGACCTCGATCCCGGCGTCGTGCAGCGCACGCACCATCCGCTTGAACTCGCCCACCTGCTGACCCGTCGTACCCGAGGCGGCGTAGGCGGCGTGCGGGGCGAAATAGCCGATGGAGTTGTAGCCCCAGTAGTTGCGCAGGCCCTTGCGCAGGAGGTGGTCCTCGTGCGCGAACTGGTGGACGGGGAGCAGCTCGACGGCCGTGACGCCGAGCTTGACGAGGTGCTCGATCGCGGCCGGATGCGCGAGACCGGCGTACGTCCCGCGCAGTTCCTCCGGGACTCCGGGGTGCAGCTTGGTGAACCCCCGCACATGCACCTCGTAGATCACCGAATCGGCCCACGGCGTCTTCGGGCGGCGGTCGTCCGCCCAGTTGTCGTCGTCGTGCACGACCACGCCCTTCGGGACGTACGGCGCCGAGTCCCGGTCGTCGCGCACGGTGTCGGCGACATGCTGCTGCGGCCAGTCGCGGACATGGCCGTACACCTCGGGCGGCAGGCCGAAGTCGCCGTCCACCGCGCGCGCGTACGGGTCGAGCAGCAGCTTCGCCGGGTTCCAGCGGCCGCCGGTCCAGGGGTCCCAGCGGCCGTGCACCCGATAGCCGTAGCGCTGACCCGGCATCACACCGGGCACGAAGCCGTGCCAGATCTCGTGGGTCAGCTCGGTGAGCCGCGCCCGTGTCTCCTTCCCCTCCTCGTCGAAGAGACACAGGTCGACGGCCTCCGCGCCCCCCGCCCACAGCGCGAAGTTGGTGCCGGCCACCCCGTCCGGGCCGACCCGGAAGCGGGCGCCGAGCGGCACGGGCGTGCCCGGCCACACGGGCACACCGGGGGCCTTGCGCCGCGCGCCGTTCACGACGGCGGCCGGGCGCCCCTCCTCAGCGGCGACCGCCCCGGCCACCGCCTCCTGCTCGGCTGCGCTCGACACCTACGGCCTCCCACGGCTCACGGACCACACGATGTGGAAGGAGAGACCCGCGGTCGTCCCTGGGCCCTGTCGTCAGATTCCCGCCTGCCCGGCGGCGTCTGGCACGCACGCTCGCCGCGTTGCCGAACCGCCCACGTGGCTCCGCCACGAGGGCGCTCCGGCGCCTTGCGATCGCTCGCACCAGACGCCGCCGGGCCCGCCCTTCGGGCGGACGCCGGGAATCTGACGACAGGGCCCAGCCGCGGCTCCCCGTCGCGTCGTCCTCCCACATGTTCTGCCCACCCGTCGGGTCGCACTCACGTTTCCCCCGGGCCGCCCCGGTCGTTGGGGTCTTCGTGACGCATCTACAAGGGCGCGCGCGGCGCGCGGGGGCCGTGCTGGCCGCCGTACTGACATGGGCCGGTCTGCTGGCCGGCTGCACGGGTGGCGGCATCGGCGAGATGCTGGGCAAGGGGCAGGCGTCCGAGGACGTCATCCGGGTCACCCCCGACGACGGTTCCAAGGGCGCACGCCCCGACGACCGGCTGCTCGTCCGGGTGCCCAGCGGGCGGCTGGAGTCGGTCGAGGTCGTCAAGTCCCAGGACGCCCAGGACACCCCGGTGCCCGGGCGCATCTCCAAGGACGGCCTGCGCTGGGAGCCCGAGGACCCCCGGCTCGCGCTGGCCGCGAAGTACACGATCGACGCGGTGGCCCTCGACGGCCACGGGCGCCGCAGCGCACGGCACACGACCTTCACCACGTACGTCCCCGACAAGCGGTTCATCGCCTACGTCACCCCGGAGCACCGCTCCACCGTAGGCACCGGAATGATCGTCTCCCTGGAGTTCAACCGGGAGATCCAGAACCGGGCCGCCGTCGAACGCGCCGTACAGGTCACCGCCGAGCCCGCCGTGGAGATCCGCCCGCACTGGTTCGGCAAGGCCCGCCTCGACTTCCGTCCCCGCGACTACTGGAAGCCCGGCACCAAGGTCACCGTCTCGCTGCGGCTGCGGGACGTCCAGGGGGCGCCCGGGGCCTACGGCCTCCAGCACAGGACCTTCTCCTTCACCGTCGGCCGCCACCAGGTCTCCCTGGTCGACGCCGCCGAGCACACCATGGAGGTCCGCCGCGACGACGAACTGCTCGCCTCCGTCCCCATCACGGCCGGCGCCCCGAAGATGACCACCTACAACGGCAAGATGGTAGTCACCGAGATGCTCGAACTCACCCGGATGAACGGCGCCACGGTCGGCTTCAAGAAGAAGAACGGCAAGGGCGAGTACGACATCCCCGACGTCCCGCACGCCATGCGCCTGACCGACTCCGGCACCTTCCTGCACGGCAACTACTGGGCGGACCGCTCCATCTTCGGGCAGAGCAATGTCAGCCACGGCTGCGTCGGCCTCAGGGACGTCAAGGGCGGCGGCTCCGACACACCCGCGGGCTGGTTCTTCGACCGCAGCCTGGTCGGGGACGTCGTCGAGGTCGTCCGCAGCAATGACAAAAAGGTCGCTCCTGACAATGGCCTCGGAGGATGGAATATGGGTTGGAAGGAGTGGAAGGCGGGGAGTGCGGTGAAGTAATCCGACAGGGGGGTGAGTTGCCCGGCGGCAGGCCGGCTGTCGATGTTGGAACGGAACAGTGACAAACGCGCGGCGCCGACGCGTCCGGCCATGTGGTTAATATGCGCCGATGCGCGCGGCTGACGCGCGGGGGTGCGGGCCTGACCTGGCCCGGGGAGGGGAGAAAGACTTGAACGTGCGGCCGATATCGGGGGCGTCGGTTGACGGACGCAGGCGGGTCGGGCTGGCCGCGGTCGCCGGGGCGCTGCTGCTGACCGTCACCGCGTGCGGCGGGGGCGGCGGATCGGACTCGGGTGCCGGGGGCGGCAAGGGCGGGGACGCCGGCGCCGCTCAGGCCAAGAAGTCGCAGGCGGTCGTGACCATAGCGCCGGGCGACGGCGCCAAGTCCGTCGACACCAGCGGCGCCCTGAAGGTGACCGCGGCCAAGGGCAAGCTCACGGACGTCGAGGTCAAGGACGCCAAGGGCAACGCGATAGACGGGAAGATATCCGGCGACGGCGGCACCTGGACTCCGTCCACGCATCTCGCCGCCGCCACCAAGTACACGGTGCACGCGGTCGCCAAGGACACCGACGGCCTGGAGGCCGCCAAGGAGGCCGACTTCACCACCCTGACGCCGAAGAACACCTTCATCGGGCGCTTCACACCCGAGGACGGTTCGAAGGTCGGCGTCGGAATGCCGTTCTCGCTCCGCTTCGACCGGGGCATCACCAACCCCGAGGACGTCGAGAAGGCGATCAGTATCAAGACCGAGCCGGCCGTCGAGGTCGCGGGCCACTGGTTCGGCAACGACCGCCTCGACTTCCGGCCCGAGAAGTACTGGAAGTCCGGCACCAAGGTCACCGTCGAGCTCAACCTCGACGGCGTCGAGGGCCGTGACGGCGTCTACGGCGAGCAGGACAAGAAGGTCACCTTCACGATCGGCCGCAACCAGGTCTCGGTCGTCGACGTGAAGACCAGGAAGATGAAGGTCACTCAGGACGGCAAGGTCGTCAAGACCATCCCGGTCACCACCGGCAAGCCCGGGTACGACACCTGGAACGGCCAGATGGTGATGACCGAGAAGTTCGTCGAGACCCGGATGAACGGCGACACGGTCGGCTACGACGGCGAGTACGACATCAAGGACGTCCCGCACGCCACCCGCCTGACCGACTCCGGCACCTTCATCCACGGCAACTACTGGGGCGGCGGCGCCTTCGGCAACTACAACGCCAGCCACGGCTGCATCGGCCTGCGCGACGTCAAGGGCGCCTGGGACAAGGGCACCCCGGCCGCGTGGTTCTTCGACCACTCGATGGTCGGTGACGTGGTGGTCGTGAAGAACTCCGCCGACGCGACGGTCGACCCGGGGAACGGGCTCAACGGCTGGAACATGTCGTGGGAGAAGTGGAAGGCATAGCTCCCATGTGACGTGCGTACGGCCCCGGTGTGAGGTACGGCACCGGGGCCGCTCCCGTTAGTCCCCGTTAACCTGCTCGCATGACCGTGAATCTCGAAGTCGCCGAAGGTGTCGGTACCCTCCGTCTCGACCGCCCGCCCATGAACGCGCTGGACGTCGCCACCCAGGACCGGCTCAAGGAGCTCGCCGAGGAGGCGACCCGGCGTGACGACGTACGGGCCGTGGTGATCTACGGCGGGGAGAAGGTGTTCGCGGCGGGCGCGGACATCAAGGAGATGCAGGCCATGGACCACACGGCGATGGTCCTGCGTGCCCGGGCCCTGCAGGAGTCGTTCACGGCGGTGGCCCGGATCCCCAAGCCGGTGGTGGCGGCGGTGACCGGCTACGCGCTCGGCGGCGGCTGCGAGCTGGCGCTGTGCGCGGACTTCCGGATCGCCGGGGAGAACGCCAAGCTGGGCCAGCCCGAGATCCTGCTCGGCCTGATCCCGGGCGCCGGCGGTACCCAGCGCCTCGCCCGGCTGATCGGCCCGTCGAAGGCGAAGGACCTGATCTTCACGGGCCGTATGGTGAAGGCGGAGGAGGCGCGGGAACTCGGCCTGGTGGACCGGGTCGTGGCGCCGGATCAGGTCTACGCGGAGGCGCACGCCTGGGCCGCCAGGCTGGCGCAGGGCCCGGCGATCGCGCTGCGCGCCGCGAAGGAGTCGATCGACACCGGCCTGGAGACGGACATCGAGACGGGCCTCGCGGTGGAACGCGGCTGGTTCGCGGGGCTGTTCGCGACGGAGGACCGGGAGCGGGGCATGCGGAGCTTCGTGGAGGAGGGTCCGGGCAAGGCGAAGTTCCTCTAGAGGCGGACCGAAACGCGGCCGTATCACTTGCAATTGACGGCGTGTCTGATCCGGGTCCCTCGATGGGGCGGTTTATGGGAGCCTTAAGGCAACCTTAAGCGTGCCTTGTCGAGGGAGCCTGTCGATTGCCTCCAGCGGACCCTTCGTCGCAGGTCGGACGGGCTGTGCGAGGCCCTGAACTGCCGCTGTCATATGCCAACCGGGCCGTTCGGAATGAGCGCTTCCGGGGGGTGTATTCCTCCGGAACGGCCCCCAAGGGCCCCGCGGACGGCCATGATGGGGGCATGGCGGGGCTGGAGGGTGTCGAACACCCGCGGGGAAACGGCCGTGCGACTGCGGCACGCTGGTCGCCGGCGGTCGAGGACGAAGCCGCATCAAAGGCGCTGGAGCTGTTCGGCAATCCCACGGAGGCCGAGGTTCCGCTCCCGTCCCGCCCCGAGTCCGCGGCGACCGCGCGCAGACTGGCCCAGGTGGTCGTCCTGCGCCAGTGGGGACTCACCCCGAAGATGACGGAGGACGCGGTCCTGCTCGTCTCGGAACTGGTCGGCAACGCCGTCCGCCACACCGGCGCCCGTGTCTTCGGCCTCCGTATGCGGCGCCGTCGCGGCTGGATCCGTATCGAGGTCCGTGATCCCTCCCGCGGTCTGCCCTGTCTCATGCCGGTCCAGGAGATGGACATCAGCGGCCGGGGGCTGATGCTCGTCGACAAGCTCGCCGACCGGTGGGGCGTGGATCTGCTGCCGCGCGGCAAGACGACGTGGTTCGAGATGAGGGTGGCGGAGCGTTAGTCCGTCGGTGCCGCCTATCGGGTCAATCGCACGATTTTCTGCGTAATCCACATTAAATGGTCCGGTGATCTTTGGTGACCGTCGCGCCGCCACCCCGCCGTACCGGAAGAACTGCCGATGAATCGCACCCACCGCACCCTCCTCGCAGCCCTGGGCCTCCTCGCGCTGGCCGCCTGCGGCACCGAGTCCGCCAAGGACACGGAGCGTCCCACCCAGGCCGCCATCCCCGCTCCGGTGAAGGAGCGGGCCGTCCAGGGACTGCCCGGCATGCCCCCCGTCCTCGATCCGAAGGACGTCTACGCCGCCGACCGCCCGAACCTGCTCTCCCCGGTCGTCAAGGACTTCCCGTCCCGCGTCTACGTCCCCAACAGCGACTCCGACACCGTCTCCGTCATCGACCCCAAGACCTACGAGGTCGTCGAGACCATCCCCGTCGGCCGCCAGCCCCAGCACGTCGTGCCGTCCTGGGATCTGAAGACCCTGTGGGTCAACAACAACCGCGGCCACACCCTCACCCCCATCGACCCGAAGACCGGCAAGGCGGGCGAGGAGGTCGAGGTCCACGACCCCTACAACCTCTACTTCACCCCCAACGGCAAATACGCCATCGTCATGGCCTCCCTCGACCGCGAGCTCGTCTTCCGTGACCCGCACACCATGAAGCGGCTCAAGACCGAACCGGTCACCTGCTACGGCGTCAACCACGCCGACTTCTCCCTCGACGGCCGCTACTTCATCGTCTCCTGCGAGTTCAGCGGCGAACTGCTGAAGGTCGACACGGAGAAGATGAAGGTCGTCGGGCAGCAGAAACTCCCCTTCGACGGCGCGATGCCGCAGGACGTCAAGGTCTCCCCTGACGGCAAGAAGTTCTACGTCGCCGACATGATGGCCGACGGCATGTGGGTCCTGGACGGCGACAAGTTCAGCGCCCCGAAGCTCCTGCCCACCGGCAAGGGCTGCCACGGCCTCTACGTCAGCCGCGACTCCCGCGAGATGTATGTCTCCAACCGCGGCGAGGGCACCGTCTCCGTCTACGACTTCACCCGCGACGAACTCACCAAGAAGTGGCACCTCCCCGAAGGCGGCAGCCCCGACATGGGCGGCGTCTCCGCCGACGGCAAGGTGCTGTGGCTGTCGGGACGCTACGACTCGGAGGTGTACGCCATCGACACCCGCACCGGCGACGAACTCGCCCGTATCGACGTGGGCGAGGGCCCGCACGGCCTCGCCGTGTACCCGCAGCCCGGCCGTTACTCCCTCGGCCACACCGGCGTCTTCCGCTGACATCCCTCGCCGGTGGACACGCCGCCGAACGGGTGAAAACGGGTGAACCTGCCCGACCCGCCCCCGCAGGACCGGGATCGTGATCCCCATGATCACAACTCGCCTGCGGCGGCGGGCCGCTGCCGCCGTCCTGTCCCTCTCGGCCGTCCTCGCCACCACCGCGGCCACCGCTCCCGAGTCCGTCACCTCCGCCCGTCCGACCGCCGCCAGGGCCGTCCCCGACCCGGCCGCCTGTCCCGTCCAGTTCGACGACCCGATCGAGGCCGCCGCCGATCGCCGCGTCGACGTCGACCGCATCACCCCCGACCCGGCCTGGCGCACCAGCTGCGGCACCCTCTACCGGGCCGACGGCCGCGGCCCGGAGATCGTCTTCCGGGACGGCTTCCTGCCCAAGGACGTCGTCAACGGCCAGTACGACGTGGAGAAGTACGTCCTGGTCAACCAGCCCTCCCCGTACGTGTCCACGACGTACGACCACGACCTGTACAAGAACTGGTGGAAATCGGGCTGGAACTACTACATCGACGCCCCCGGCGGCGTCGACGTCAACAAGACCATCGGCGACACCCACAAATGGGCCGACCAGTTCGAGGTCGCCTTCCCCGGCGGCATCGACCGGAAGTACATCCTCGGCGTCTGCCCGGTGGACAAGGCGACCAAGACCGAGATCATGAGCGACTGCCAGAGCAACCCGCACTTCGAGCCCTGGCACTGAGCAGCAGCGCCTCCGCGCCCACCGCGCGGTAGCCCGCCGCCTGGAACGCCCGCATGCTGCGGGCGTTCCCCGGCGTGACCTGCGCCCACAGCGGCTCCGTGACCAGATGCCGGGCGGCGGTCACCAGGGACCGGCCGAGCCCCCGGTGCCGTACCGCCTCGTCCACCTCCACCGACACCTCCAGCCGCCCGCCGATCCCGCGCCCCGTCACGACCACCCCGCCCTCCGCGGTCCACGCACGCACCCCGTCGCGCCGGCCGCGGGCGTAGGTGATGCGGGGGTGGTCGGCGTCCTCGATCTCGGTGAGCGCGAGGGGCGGCTCGCCGGGCAGCGGGTCGGCGACCAGCATCGCGTCGATCGTCTCGACGGTACGGCCCGTCCGGTCCAGCAGCGCCGACAGGAACCGCGGGTTCATCGTCGCCGCCAGCCGGTCGCAGTCCAGGGAGTCCAGCGTGTCGTACACCCAGCGCGGGTCCTCGTCCACGAAGACGACCGAGTGCGCGGTGAAGGACAGGACACCGGCGTCCCGCCGGCACAACTGCGGCACGACCGTCGTACCGCCGTCCGCCGGTGGGAAGACACCCCGCCCCGCCGCGTCGAGAATCTCTCCCAGAGTCGCCATCGCCCCACTCCCCGAGTCGCCACCCCACCGGCCCGACGAGGGCGTCCCTGTGCTGGCGGCTCGGGTGGGCGGTTAATCTGACCTCCGTCAGCAGGACACCAAGGTATGACATCAAGTACGACGAAAAGGGGCGGATCGGTGGCGCAGATCGACATCGAGGAAGCACGCAGGCAGTTCGAGCGCATCGATGCGGACGGGGACGGAAGCATCACCGCCGCCGAGTTCAAGACCGCCCTGGCCCAGGGCGGCGACTGGAACGTGACCGAGGCCGTCGCCGAGGCCATCATCAAGAGCCGCGACCTCAACGGCGACAAGCTCCTGTCGTTCGACGAGTTCTGGGCCTACCTGAGCAAGTGACGCCCTTCGAAGGGGCGCCCCTCCGGTGCGGAGGGGCGCCCCTTCGTCATGCCCGTACGTTCCAGCGTCCGTCCCGCCGCTCAAGGGCCAGCGGCAGGTCGAAGCACTTGCCGACCTGGTCGCCGGTGAGGACCTCGGCCACCGGGCCCTGCGCGAGCGCCCGGCCCTCGCGCAGCAGCAGGGCGTGCGAGGTGCCCGGCGGAAGCTCCTCCAGGTGGTGGGTGACCAGGACCGTCGCCAGCTCCGGATGACGCAGCCGCAGTTCGGTCAGCGCGCCGATCAGCTGCTCGCGGCCGGGGAGGTCGAGGCCGGTGGCCGGTTCGTCGAGGAGCAGCAGCCGGGGCCGGGGCATCAGGGCCCGCGCGATGAGGGTCCGGGCGCGCTGGCCCTGCGACAGGGTGGGCCAGCGGGCGTCGCGGTGCGGCCGTAGCCCCAGTGTCTCGATGAGCCGGTCGGCCCGCTCCCGCTGCGCCGGCGTCGGCCGATGCCGGGGCAGCGGCGCCACCGAGTTGGTCAGCCCGGTCAGGACGACGTCCCGCACCCGCAGCGGCGCCGTCAGTGGATGACGCGGGTCGACATGACCGACGTACGCGCGCAGCTCCCGCAGATCGACCCGGCCAAGGCGGCGCCCCAGCACCTCGACCGTGCCCCGGGTGGGATGGATCCGGGCGCCCAGCAGGGCGAGCAGCGTGGACTTGCCCGCCCCGTTGGCGCCGAGCAGCGCCCAGTGCTCGCCCGCGCGGACGGTGACGGAGACGTCCCGCAGGATCGGCGTGCCGTCGCGTACGACATGGACGTCCTGGGCGCGCAGCACCGTCATCGCACGGCCCGGTTCACGGCGGACACGACCGCCTGGACGGAGGCCGCCGGGCCCTGGCCGGCGCCCCAGGCCGTGACGCCGTCGACCCGGCACTCGACGTAGGCCGCGATCCCGTCTCCCAGCGGATGCTCGGCGTAGTCGATGACAGCGACGGCGAACCCGGCACCGCCGAGCGCGTCCACGAACGCGGACAGCGGGCCGCTGCCGGTGCCCTCGTGGTCACCGGTGCGGTCCCCGATGCGCAGGGTGCAGACGAACCGATGCTCACCGCGGGAGTTGTCCTGCTGCACGGACCACGCGTCCAGGGAGATTTCCCCGTCGTCGATGACGTAGGTGGCCCGGAACAGGTCCCCCAGTTCCTTTGGCGTGATCTCCCGTCCGCTGTCGTCCGTGGCCGTCTGGACGACGGTGGAGAAGTCGGCCCGCATGCGCGCCGGCAGGTCCAGGCCGTGGTGGGTGCGCAGCAGATACGCCGTACCGCCCTTCCCCGACTGCGAGTTGACGCGGATCACCGCCTCGTAGGAGCGCCCGATGTCGGCCGGGTCGATCGGCAGATACGGCACCTCCCAGGCCGCCTGCCCCGGCGGAACCCCCAACTCCGTCGCCCTGTACGCGTGATGGGCGAGCCCCTTGCTGATCGCGTCCTGGTGGGTGCCGGAGAACGCCGTGTGGACGAGGTCGCCGGCGTACGGGTGGCGGGGGTGCACCGGCAGGCGGTTGCAGTCCTCGACGACCGCCCTGACCGCGTCGATGTCGCCGAAGTCGAGCATGGGGTCGACGCCTTGGGCGTACAGGTTCATCGCCAGGGTCACCAGATCGACGTTCCCCGTGCGCTCGCCGTTGCCGAACAGACAGCCCTCGACGCGCTGGGCGCCCGCCAGCACGGCGAGTTCGGCACAGGCGACGCCGGTGCCGCGGTCGTTGTGCGGATGGACGGAGAGGATCACCGAGTCGCGGCGGGCGAGGTGACGGTGGATGTACTCGATCTGGTCGGCGTAGACGTTGGGGGTCGCGATCTCGACGGTCGCGGGAAGGTTGTGGGTGACGGGGCGGTCGGGGCTCGCGTCCCACAGCTCACTGAGCCCGTCGCAGAGTTCGAGGACGAAATCCGGTTCGGTGAGATTGAACGTCTCGGGAGAGAACTGGAACCGGACCCCGTCCCCCGCCTGCCGCGCCATCCGCTCGGCCGCCTCGCGCACCGTCCGCCACACCGCACCGCGGTCCCGGCCGAGGACGACGTCCCGCCACACCGGCGACGTCGCGATGTACAGATGCACGACCGCCCGCGGCAGCCCGGCGATGGCCTCGAAGGTCCGGTCGATCAGGTCCGGCCGGGCCGGGGTGAACACGACGGGCGTGACATCGTCCGGTACGGCGCCCGCCACCAGATGCCGTACGAAGTCGAACTCGGTGCGGCTCGCGGAGGGATAGCCCACCTCGATCTCCTTGAAGCCGGTCGCCACCAGCAGCTCGAAGAAGCGCCGCTTGCGCGGGGTGTCCATCGGCTCGGCGAGCGCCTGGTTGCCGTCGCGCAGGTCGACCGGGACCCAGAGGGGGGCGCGCTCGATACGGGCCGAGGGCCAGGTCCGGTCCTCGGCGGGGACGTGCACACGCTCGTGGAAGGGGCGGTAGCGGTGTTGGGGCATGGGGCTGGGGCGCTGCGGATTCCACAGCTCGGACGGGTTGGTGGTCATCGTCTGCTGCTGGCCTTCGGCTCGGTCGGGTCGGAGGACGACCGGCAGCACGGCGCCCCGCGGCGGGGCGCCGGTCGTGTCAGGCCCCGCCGCGGCAGCCGAGAAGAAGGAGACCGCAGAGCGTCATGATCGGTACGCTACTCACTCCTCAGCTCCTCAGACAAGTAAAATGCTGTCAACTCCTCAGACAAGTAGGTGAAGTCCGTGCCGCCGTCGCCGCTCGGTGCCCTCCGGCCCAGCCCCCTGGTCGAACAGGCCGCCGAGCGGCTGCGCGAGCAGATCGCGGGCGGCCACTGGCCCGTCGGCACCAAGCTGCCCGGCGAGACGACCCTGGCCAGGGAACTCGGCGTCGGCCGCTCCACCGTCCGCGAGGCCCTGCGCGCCCTGGCCGGCGCCGGCCTCGTCCAACCCCGCCAGGGCGCCGGCGTCTTCGTCCTCGCCACCGAACCGGCCGAGGACTGGCCCACCCGCCTGCGCCGAGCCGCGGTGAACGACGTCTACGAGGTCCGCATGGCCGTAGAGGTCCACGCGGCCCGCCTCGCCGCCCGACGCCGCACCCCCGAGGACGTCACGGCGATGGAAGCGGCACTGGAAGCCCGCCGAGCCGCCTCCACGGCCGACGACGCGACCTTCGTGGAGGCCGACATCACCTTCCACGCGACGGTGGTCGCCGCCGCCCACAACCCCGTACTCACCGACCTGTTCACCGAGTTCACGCCCGTCTTGCGCAAGGGCCTGGTCGAACTCCTCAACCTGACCGGCGTACGGGTTCACGACCCCAACACGGCAGATGGCGCCCATGAGGCGCTGGTGCGGGCGGTTGTGGCGGGGGATGGGGAGGGGGCGGCGGAGGTGTTGCGGGGCGAGTTGCAGGAGCCGTTCGGGGCCATGATGGGCGATTAGGCCGTCATGCGTTCTCGGCCCATTCACGCAATGCGGCCTTGCTGGAGAAATTCGCCACGTTCTTGTCCAGCGGATTGTCCGTGTACTGATGGAAGCGCCATTTCGCCTGGATGCGCGGCTTGCCCGCCGTCACGTAGTCGGCGATCCAGAGGCCGTCGCCGGCGTAGGACGTGGTGTCGACGTTGAGCCAGTAATTCCTGTTCGCGTACAAGATCACCGGGTTGTTCGGCCGCTTCTCCTTCAGTTTCCGGATGAACAGATCCTTCTCCGCATTGCTCGCATGCGTCCCCTCACTCGTCGTCTCCCAGTCCACGGCGAGAATGTCGCCCGCTTTCTCGGGGGCCTTGCTGACGAAATAGTCGGCCTGGGCGGAGAGGTTGCCCGGCCAGAGGAAGTGGTAGAAGCCGACGACCAGGCCGGCGTCCCGGGCGCGTTTTGTCTGGGCGGCGAGTTTGGGATTGATGTAGGAACGGCCCTCCGTCGCCTTGATGAAGACGAAGGAGAGGCCGTCGGTGGCGTAGGACGAGGACTGGTACGCGCTGACATCGATGCCGCGGATCATGGGGGACTCCCTGAAGTGCATGTGGGGTGACAGGAGTTGGACTTGTTGTATGCCCCATCAGGGTGCCGCTGATCCGTCTCGCGGGTGGAGAGGTGAGGTGGAGATGTGAGGTGGAGTTATCGGGGAGGAGTCAGTCCGTCTTGGTCAGGACCTGCCGCAGTGTGTCCAGGCCCGCCGGGCCGCTCCGCAGTGCGCGCATATGGAAGTCCCTGAGGTCGAATTCGCTGCCGCGCTCCGTCCGGAGCGTCTCGCGGATGGACAGCCACAGCCGCTCGCCGAGCTTGTACGAGGGTGCCTGGGCCGGCCAGCCGAGGTAGCGGTCTATCTCGTCGACAGCGCGTGCCTTGTCGGTGAGGGTCCTTGTCCGCAGGAACTCCTGGGCGAGTTCAGGGGTCCAGTGCCTGCCCTCGTGGAAGCCGGTGCCTGCCGGGATCTCCAGTTTCAGGTGCATGCCGATGTCCACGATCACCCGCGCCGCGCGGAAGATGTGTTTGTTGAGCATGCCGAGCAGATAGCCGTCGTCGAGGTACCCGAACTCCCGCATCAGGCGCTCGGCGTAGAGGGCCCAGCCCTCGCCGTGGCCGTCGATGAAGCAGAGCAGGCGCTGGAAGCGGTTGAGGGCCGGGGTCGCCACCGCTGTGCCGATCTGGAGGTGATGGCCCGGCACGCCCTCGTGGTAGACGGTGCTGGCCTCGCGCCATGTCGAGAAGGATTGTTTGTCCGCCGGGAGCGACCACCACATCGTGCCGGGGCGGCTGAAGTCGTCGGCGGGGTTGGTGTAGTAGGCGCCGAGTCCGCCGCCCGGCGGGGCGATCCGGCAGTCCAGCCGCATCAGTTCGTCCGGGATGTCGAAGTGCTTTCCGCGCAGGTCGGCGAGTGCCTGCTCGGAGAGGTCCCGCATCCACGCCTGGAATCCGGCATGGCCGCGGACGCGGTACCGGGGATCGCCGTCGAGCACCTCGGCCGCCTCGGCCGGAGTCGCCCCGGGTTTGATCTGTCCCGCGACCTCGGCCAGCTCCGCCTCGATCCGGCCGAACTCCGCCCAGCCCCAGGCGTATGCCTCGCGCGGATCCAGGCTCGCCCCGGTGAACTTGCGTGCCCACAGGCCGTAGAGGTCCGCGCCGACCGCGTCCTCGGTGCCGGCCTTCGGCGCGAGTTCCTCACGGAGGAAGGCGGCCAGCCCGGCGTATGCCTCCCTGGCCGCGCGCACGCCGGCGTCGAGGTCGGCCCGCAGTGCGCCTTCGACGCCCGGCACCTCGTCGGCGGACGCGGCGAGTTCGGTGAAGAAGGATCCGGGGGCGGACCAGGTCTCGCACTGGTCCAGCGTCCGCCGCACCTGACGTATCGCCGAGACGACTCCCTTGTCCGCCGATGCCGTCAGCGACGCCCGGTATCCCGCGAGCGTCTCCGGTACCCGGGCCAGCCGCGCCGCGATCAGCGCCCAGTCGTCGGCGGTCCCGGTCGGCATCAGGTCGAAGGCGTAGCGGATGTCCTGCGCCGGGCTCGCGGTCATGTTGAGTGACGCGGCGTGCAGGCCGGCCTCGTGCATGTCGACGTCGACCGTGAGCCGTTCGGTGAAGACCGCCTTGGCGATGCGCTCGGCATCGTCGCCGGGTCGCGTGGCCGCCATGTCGGACAGGGCGGTCCTGGCGAGTTCGGCGCGTGCCGCGTGGCCGTCGGGGGAGAGGTCGGGCAGATGGGCGTCATGGCCGCGGATGCCGAACTCGGTGGCCGCGAGCGGATTCAGACGGGCGTAGTCATCGACATAGGCGTCGCACACACCGTGCACGCCGGCTTCTGCACGTGGCACCACTGGACTCCTTCTTCAGGTACGTCGGACCGGGTCCCCGACCGGCATCCTGGCCAGCGCCTTGCGGTCGACCTTGCCCGCCCGGTTGAGGGGCATGTTGTCCAGCCATACGAAGAAACGGGGAAGCATATGGCTCGGCAACCGGTCTCGCAGCTGGCCGGTGAGCACCTCGTCGGGCGACCGTTCGCCGACCAGGAAGGCGACGATGGCGGCACCGCCGGGCGTGTCCTCGCGTAGCAGCACCGCGGAGTCGACGGCTCCGGCGCACTCGCGCAGGGCGTGCTCGACCTCGCCGATCTCGACGCGGAAGCCGCGGATCTTGACCTGGTCGTCGATGCGGCCGAGGTAGACGTAGTCGCCGTCGGGTTGCAGCCGTACGCGGTCGCCGGTGGCGTACATCCGCGATCCGGGTGTCTCCGAGAAGGGGTCCGGCAGGAACGCCGCCGCCGTGCGGGCCGGCAGGCCGATGTAACCCCTTGCCAGGCCGATGCCCGCGATGAACAACTGGCCCTCGTCGCCGGCCGGGACGGGGCGCAGGTCGTCGTCCAGTACGTATGTCCCCACCCCTCGGACCGGGCTGCCGATCGGTACCCAGCTCGGGGTCGAGGGGTTGCAGCGGTACCAGGTGGCGGCGACCGAGGCCTCGGTCGGACCGTAGCCGTTGGCGACGACCAGGGGCGGGGAGTCGGCGAGGCCGAGGCCGTCGAGCTGGGAGCCGCCGGTGATGACGAGGCGGACGCCCGCGCGGGCGAGTCGGGGGAGGAGTGAGCGGCCGTAAGGTCCGAGGACGGCGGCCGGGATCTCCAGCGCGGTCACACCGAGGGCGCGCACGGTGACCAGGATCCGGCTCGCGGGCAGGTCCGCGTCGTCGCCGATCGCCACGCAGGCGCCCGCGCACAGCGGCATCAGAACGTCGTGCATCGTGCTGTCGACGGTCGGTGCGGTCGTCCACAGCATGACGTCGTCCGGCCTGATCAGGTCGAGGTCCTCGATCGAGGCGACGATCAGATTGTGGATCCCCTCGTGCGGTACGCCGACGATCTTGGGGCGTCCGGTGGAGCCGGAGGTGGTGATCGCGTACGCCAGGTCGAGCGGCTGTGGGTGGGGAAGTACGGCGGCTTCCACCGGGGTCGGGTCCTCCAGCAGCAGTGCCTCGGGGCACCACTCCGTGGGTGCGGTGACGAGGATCTGTTCGCATCCCGCGTCGTCCAGCACCTCCCGGTTGCGCCGGGGCGGGTCGTCCGGGTCGAGCGGCAGACACGCAGCGCCGCAGCGCAGTACGGCGAGGAGGCCGGTCAGGGCCGCTGCGCCGCGGGGGGCCAGCAGGCCCACCACCGTTCCGGGTCCCGCTCCCGCGTGGCGCAGGCGGTGGGCCAGCCGGGTCGTCGCGCGGTCGAACTCGGCGTACGTCCACGACCGTTCCCGCGTCCGGACGGCGAGGGCGTCCGGACGTGCCCGGACCTGGTGCTCGAACAGGTCGACCACCGTACGCAGCCTGGATTCCACTATGCCGTCCCCCCGCTCCGCTCACGCAGGCTCAGCGGCCGCAGGTCCGTCCACACACGGTCGATATGGGCGAGGCACGCCGCCCTGTCGCCGCTGAATCCCTCGGCACGCCAGCCGGACGGGACGTCACGGTCGGCCGGCCAGATCGAGTGCTGCTCCTCGTGGTTGACCACCACGCTGAACTCGCGGTCGTCGTCGTCAAACATGGTCCACGTCCCCGTCCTGGTCGTTGTTTCCGCCGCTCAGCGCCCAGCCGATCGCCTCAGGGAGCATCGCCTCCCACGCGGCGTAGGTGTGGCCGCCGTCGCCGTACGCGCACCGCACGACATGGCCGCGCAGCGCCAGGTCCTCCCCGGTGCGCTTGGTGGCGTCCAACTGGCTGATGCCACCGTCGAGCATCGCGTCCGCTTCCTCGCGGCTCGCGGACAGGAAGAACCGGGCCGGGCCCGGGTCCCCGGGAGTCGCCTGTGCCAGGCGGTGGTCGGTCAGCGGGCCGGACATGCCCACGGCTCCGTCGAAGCGGTCGGGGCGGTGCAGTGCGGCGCGCACCGCGGTGACGGCGCCGAGGCTCGCGCCGACGGCTGTCGTACGTCCCCCACTTGGCCATCCCTTGCCCAACCGGTCCCTCAGATACGGGATCAGTTCGTCGGCGAGCACGTCCACGAACTTCTCGTCCAGCAGCTCCCTGTTGCGGACCGACCACTCGGCCGGGCTCACGAACAGGGCCGCCGTCGGCGGGATCCGGTGCTGATGGATCAGACGGTCGAGCAGCGCCGGCAGCCGCATGATGTCCACGAACTCGGAGCCGTCGAGCACGATCAGGGTTCGCGGCTCCGGGCCCGGGTCCCCGTCGGGGACGTACAGGTCGAGTCGGCGTTCACCGGGGAAACTCAGGCTGCGCCACACCTGTCGCTCAAGGCGGTGCTCGCCCGGGACCGCGTCCGGCGCGGTCTCCGCCAGGATCGCGGCCGCGTACGCGGCGGGTGTGCGGTGGGTCATCATCAGCCGCAACGGGACCTCGCGGCCGAGCAGTCGCCGGATCGCCGCGGTCGCCCTCGGGACGAGGAGGGAGTGGCCGCCGTGCGCGAAGAAGTCCGCGTCGGCGGGCACCGTCCGGCCCAGTACCCCGGACCACGCCTCGACCACACGGGCCTCCAGCCCGGTCGACGGCTGGGCGGAGCCCGGTTCGGCCTCGGCGACGGGAGGCAGCGCCTCGCGATCGACCTTGTTGTTGGCGGTCAACGGGATGCGGGGCACCTCGATGACATGGTCGGGGAGCATGTACGCGGGCAAGCTCAAGCCCAGCCGGGCGCGAAGCGTGGACACGTCCACCGGGGCCGTCGCCACGACGTAGGCGGCCAGCGCCGGCCCCGTCGGCGACTCGACCCGCAGTACGACGGCCGACGTGATCTCCGGCTCGCGCAGCAACACATGCTCGATCTCGCTCAGTTCGATCCGGAAGCCGCGGATCTTCACCTGCTTGTCGGCGCGGCCGAGGAAGTCGATCGCCCCGCTCGGCAGATACCGGCCGACGTCACCGGTGCGATACATCCGGGCGCCGGGCGGGCCGTACGGGTCGGGGACGAACGCCGCGGCGGTCAGGTCCGGGCGGCCGTGGTAGCCGCGGGCCAGACCGTCGCCCGCCAGGTGGATCTCGCCGCGCATACCGACCGGGACGGGGCGCAGGTCGCGGTCGAGGAGGTAGACGCGGGTGTGGGGAAGGGCGTACCCGATGGGCACCCGGCCCGCCTCCCACTCGCCCCCGTCGAACAGGGTCGCCAGCACTGTGCATTCGGTCGGCCCGTAGGACGCCGTGACACGGCAACCGGGGAGGCCCGCACGGGCGGCGGCGAAGCTGCGTGGGTTGACCACGTCGCCCCCGACGACGAGTCGGCTCAGGCCCGCGAGCGTCCCGATGTCCCGTTCCACCAGCAGGTCCAGCTGCGGGGAGACCAGTTTGAGGGTGGTGACGGCGTGGGTGCGGACGACGTCGTCCAGGCCGTCGAGGAGGGTGCCGGTGTCGGTGACCACCACGCGGCCGCCGTGCGCGAGAGGGGCCCACTCCAGCACCGCGACGTCGAACGTCAGGGGCCCGCACTGCAGGAAGGTCGTCCCGGGCCCGACGTCGAGATGGCGCGGCACCCCCGCCACCAGCCTGCTCAGCGCCCGGTGCGAGACCGCCACCGACTTGGGTGCCCCGGTCGAGCCGGACGTCGAGATGAGATACGCCAGGTTGTCGGGGAGGGCGGCCCGCTCCAGGTCCCCGGCGTCGTAGCCGCTCAGATCGAGTGATCCGAGGACCAGCTTCGGCACGACACCATCGGGCAGGTGGTCGTCCAGGCCGGGGCTGACGACCGTGAGGATCGCGCCCGCGTCCGAGAGCAGGAAGCGCAGTCGGTCGGCCGGGTGGGCCGGGTCGAGCGGGAGGTAGGCGGCACCGGTCTTGGCGACGGCGAGCAGGACGACGTAACGCTCGATCGTCTTGTCCAGGCAGACGGCGATCACCCGCTCGGGCCCGGCGCCGAGCGTGAGCAGGTGCCTGGCCAGTCGGTTCGCGGACTCGTTGAGCTGCCCATACGTCAGCTTCCCGCTCGCGCCGACCACGGCGGGTGCCGTGGGGTGGCTCGCCGCCTGTTCCTGGACGCGTTCCACGATCGTCGCCGTCGGAGCGGGGGTCGCGTCGTTGGTGCTGTGCAGTCGTTCGCGTTCGGGCTCCTCGATCAGGGGCAGTTGACGCAACGGCTGGTCGGGGTCGCTCACGCCCTGTTCCAGCAGCCGGATGTAGGTGGCGGCCAGTGCGGCAGTGGGCGCCTCGTCGAACAGCGCCGACCGGTAGACGAAGGAGGCGCGCAGCCGCCCGTCGACGACCTGGGTGGTGAGGGACAGGTCGAAGCGTGCCGTCACCGGCAGTTCGGGGTACCACCAGGTCGGCGCTCCCGGCGCCTCGGCGAGGCTCACCCGGTCGCCCGCGTGGTTCACCGCGATGTCGAAGAGCGGGTTGCGCCGGTCCTCGGAACCGGCGTGGAGCGCACCGACGATGCTTTCGAAGGGCACGTCCTGGTGCGCGTCCGCCGCCATCCAGGCGTCCCGTGTGCGGGTCACGAGGGAGCGGAAGGTCAGCGGCTCACCGGACAGGTCGATCCGCAGCGCCACGGTGTTGATGAAGAAGCCGATCAGGTCCTGCAGTTCCGGGCGCGGCCGGTCGGAGACGATCGCGCCGACGACGACATCGGTCCGGCCGCTGTACGCGCTCAGGGTCGCGGCCAGTGCCGCCGTCACCACGACGGCCGGGGTCGCCCGGGCGCGCCAGGCCAGCGCGGTCATCGCCGCGGTGGCCTCCTCCGACAGTTCGACGACGACGGTGCCGCCGGTCGCGTCGTTCGCCGTGGACCGGGGGCGGTCCGGCGTGAGTTCCAGGCGTTCGCTCCCGCGCAGCGCCGCCACCCGGCGCTCCAGTTGCGGCTGGAGCGCGCCGCTGTCGAGGAAGCGGCGCTGCCAGTCCGCGTAGTCGCCGTATTGCACGGCGAGTTCCGGAAGCTCCGGCTCGCGTTGCTTCAGCGCGGCTTCGTACAGCTCGAAGAGGTCCCTGGCCAATACGTCCATGGACCAGCGGTCCGTGATGATGTGGTGCAGGGACATCAACAGGCCGTATCCGTCGTCCAGTTCGGCGACGACGACCCGGAGCAGGGGTGGCCGGGCGAGATCGAAGGGTTCTCGGACCGCCCGGTCCACCGCTGCCCGCCAGTCGGTCCCCGCCCATACGACGGGGACGTCGATCACGTCGGCGACCTCCTGTGCGACCGTGCCGTCCGCGCGCAGGACGAACCTGGTCCGCAGGATCTGGTGCCTGCGGACCAGGCAGGCCAACGCGGTGGCCAGGGCCGCCTGGTCCACCCCGTCCGGGAACCGCCAACCGCCGGTGATGTGGTACTCGTACGACGTTTCCCACTGGTGCAGCCACCACAGGCGTTCCTGTCCCGCCGACAGCGGGAAGTCCGTGGTGGCACCGCGCACCAGGGGAAAGGGGTTCGTCGGACGTGGTTCGAACTTCACCATGTCGGCCTGCGCATCCCTTCGGGCGGGGAGGTGGATCGGGACCGGTGGCTCCGGACAGGCCCTAGCCCTGGGCGGAGCTCAGCGCCCCGTCGACGGCCGCGGTGATGGTGTCGACGCTGCGGAACGTCGACTCCTTGAGGGCGCTCTCGGGCAGTTCGATGCCGAAGGTGTCCTCGATGCTCAGCATCAGCCCGAGGCAGGTCAGCGACGTCATGCCCCTGTCCCACAGGTTGTCGTCGTGGTTCAGCTCGAAGCCGTGTCCTGAGAGGTTGAGCTGCTGGTCGATCAGCTTCCTGACGATGTCCACGGTGGAGGTGTCGGAGGTGGTCACTTCGCCACCTCGCTCGCACTCTGGCGCCCGCGCAGATAGCGCCTGATCCGGCGGGCGCCGAGCAGGCTGCCCTGTGCGTACCAGAGGATGTCCGGGCCGAGCGCGTAGTCGATGCCCAGCTGGTCGTAGGCCTGCACACACCGCGTCCGGTAGTACTCCGCGATCTGTGCCGTCGTCATCTGGGGCGCCGCTTCCGCGCCGGTCTCGAACCAGGCGGCGAGGTTGTGCTCGACGTACTCGTCGATGGACCACTCGATGGTGCGGGTGACGATCGGTTCCCGGGTCGGCGCGAACATCGGGTCGATGGTGCCGGGCTTGCCCTGGAGTTCGTTCGCGACATGCTCGGCCAGCAGCGGCGCGCAGTGGAACCCGTCGCGGTATGTGCCGGTCATCAGATAGAGACCGGACGGCGGCAGCCAGCCGATCATCGGGAAGCCGTCCAGGGTCACCGGGCGGTTCCCGGCGAGCCACTGCACGACCTCGTGGCCGGCGGCCCGTTCGTCGAGCTGCTGCATCGAGTACTGGGCGAGGAACCTGACGTCGGCCATCCAGGTGACACCGGTGATGGAGTCCACCAGCCGGTTGGTGGCGCCGTAGTACTCCAGGCCGTCGCCCTGCGGCACGACATGCAGCCCGCACGCGAACCCGCGGTTCGGGGTGCGCACCACGCTGCGGAACGGGTCGCCGCCGGAGCGCCGCGCGATCATCGCGAAGCCGAGACCGGGGAACGTGGGGATCAGGTCGATGTCCTCGGACACCGTCCGCACCAGCGACTCGCTGTGGATGCCGGCCGCCACGACGACGGTGCCCGCCTCGATGACATGGCCGTCGTCGAGCTCGACCCCGGTCACGACATCGCCACTGCCCAACAGCCTGCGCACCGACCGGTCCACCTGGACCGCGCCCGTGTCGCTCAGCCGGCTCTCCAGCGCGGTCAGCACACCGCGCGCGTCCACGGCACCCTCGGTCGGCAGGTGCACGGCACGCAGCGACCTGGTGTCCAGACGGGGGTTGAACCCGGGTATGTCGTTCGGGTCCATCTCCTCCCACGGCTTGCCGTACTGATCGAGCGCGTCGATCATCGCCTTGAAGTTGACGGTGTCCAGCTCGGCGCCGATGGAGTTGAGCACGACGTGGGTGTCGGGGGCGCTCTGCAGCGGGCGTCCCGTCCGGGAGTACTCCTCCAGCTTGGCCAGCACGGCGGGCCACCGCTCGTGCGAGTTGACGCCCAGCTCGAAGCGGGTGCGCGCGGCGTCGGTGCGTAACGACTCCGTGGTCGTCTCGCCGAAGCAGCCCAGCATCGCGCCGGCGGCCTGGCTGGCCCCCGTCTCGCGATGGCTCGGCCCGACCACGACGACGGAGCCCATCCCGCGCTCCATCAGTTCGTCGGCCAGGAACAGGCCCAGGGCGCCGTTGCCGACGATCACGACGTCGGCGTGCTTCGGCGTTTCGTTGATTGCGGTTTCAGTCACTTTCGGAACTCCCCCTTATTCCAGGTGGTAGCCCAATAAAGACACCGAGAGGTATGGCGCCGGCAGCGTCGTGCCGGGGCCATGGAAAGACGGAAACGGTGGTTTCCGTGAATGTTGAATCAGAGTGGAATCAGCGCGGATGATTTGACATACCCGAAGCGGCCGCCGGATGCGGCTAGGCTTTGATCTTCGCTGGCACCCCCGTACCTGGCGCTGTGTCGTCGTCGACGCTACCCCGTCATCGTCGCGACTTGAAAGTGAAATCAGGTGGTGACAAGTGAATGGCGTATTCTCACCGCCGGAACAATGTCTTCCTGTTCGTCCGGAGTATGTTCGTGGTCTGAAATCAGCCGACTGTGAGAGAGGCTCGACATTGTTACCTGACCCCGTTGTCGCTGGATCGCGGCCGGTGATTGCAGTGGTCGGAGGAAAGGTGAAGGTCCTCCGGAAGGCACATGACCTGGGGCTGGATGTGGTGTACATCCAGCACCCCGACGAGTACGACAGCAGCCACTGGCCGTATGTCGGTCAGGCCCTGCTCGTCGACTACGCGGACACCGAGCGGGTGTTGCCCCTGGTGCGGTCGTTGCACGAGACGTATCCGTTCCACATGGTCGTCTCGCCCTGGGAGCTGGGGCTGCTGCCGGCGGCGAAGATCGACGACGCCCTCGGTCTCGGCGGCAACCCGCTGCGGACGGTGGAGATGCTGCTCGACAAGTCGAGGATGCGCGCGCATCTCAATGCGTCGGGAATCAGCCCCGTCGCCGCCGAGGTGGGCCGGACCGAGCGGGATCTGCGGGAGTTCGCCCGCGCCAACGGACTGCCCGTCGTGGTGAAACCCATCGACGAGGCCGGCAGCATCGGCATCTTCAAGGTGCGCGACGAGTCGGACCTGGCGTCGGTCGTGGAACGCTTTCACGCCCTCGGCAAGCAGATCGACAAGAAGGACCTGGCCGGAGACCTCGACCGGTTCCTGATGGAGGAGTACCTGGACGGCCCGGAGATCAGCGTCGAGACACTGAGCTTCGACGGCCGCCATGTCCTCGTGGGCGTGACCGACAAGCTGTGCCTGGACTCGGGATTCGTCGAGACCGGCCACTCCCAGCCGAGCCGACACCCGGCAGAACTGCTGCGCGACGCCGAGGACCTGGTGATGAAGTTCCTCGACGCGATCGGACTGCGCCACGGCCCGGCGCACACCGAGATCAAGCTGACCTCGCGCGGCCCGGTCATCATCGAGTCCCACAACCGCGTCGGCGGCGACCGCATCCATGATCTGACCGAGATCGCCTACGGCGTCGACATGGACCGCTATACGCTCGGTTCGCGCTTCGGTCTGATCGAGCCCCTTGAGCGGGCACCCCAACCAGTGGCGGGCGCGGCGATCCGCTTCTTCACCCCACCGCCGGGCCGCGTCACCGAGGTGACCGGCGCCGAATCCATCGCCGCCGACCCCGCCCTGTACGACCTGGTCATCTCGGTCGAGCCGGGCGACGAGGTACGGCCGCTCACCTGGAGCGACGACCGGGTCGGCCATGTCATCGCCCGAGGCGCGACCGCCGAGGAGGCGATCGCCAACTGCGAGCGGCTGCTCGCGGCGGTACGCATCCACACGGAGCCGATCACGTGAGCACCGAGCAGCCCGACGTGCAGGACCCGCCGTTCCGCGAGACGCTGCGCGAACTGCCGCCCCGGGTGTGGATCGTCAGCCTCGGCATCCTCGTCAACCGGTGCGGCAACTTCCTGCCGGTCTTCATCGTCCTGTACCTGACCAGCCAGGGCTATTCACCCGGAGCGGCGGGGCTGGTCCTCGGCTCCGCCGGGCTGGGCAACGTCCTCGGCAGCGCGCTCGGCGGATATCTCGCCGACCAGCTCGGCAGGCGCTGGACCATCGCCCTGTCCGGCGTCACCACCGCGGCTCTGACGGCGGTCATCCCGGTCCTTGACGGCCTCGTCATGAACATCATCGTGGTCGGCCTCGTCGGCGCGGCGTCACAGGTGTACCGGCCGGCCGCCGCGGCCCTGCTGACGGACTCCGTGACCACCAACCAGCAGCGGGTGGCGGCCTTCGCGGTCTTCCGGTTCGCCATGAACCTCGGCGCCGCCGCCGGCGGCTTCCTCGGCGGCTGGCTCGCGGCCAACTCGTATACGGAGCTGTTCCTCGGCAACGCCGCCGCCTGTCTCCTCTTCGGCGTGATCGCGGTCCTGCTGCTGCGCGACGTACCGCACCGCGGGTCCGAGGAGGACGGCGAGGACGGCTCCGAGGCCAAGGAACAGGGCAGTTACAAGCTGGCGCTCGCCGACCGCCGGCTGCGGCGGTTCCTGCTCATGACCGTCATCGCCGAGCTCGTCTACATCCAGTCGACCGTCGGCCTGCCGCTGCACGTCACCGCCAGCGGACTCTCGGAGGCCGACTTCGGGCTGCTCATCGGCCTCAACGGCGTGCTCGTCCTGGTCTGCGAACTGCCCATCGCCGGGCTGGTGGTGAAACGCCGGGCCACCCATGTCCTGGCCTGGGGAAACCTGGCCACCGGCGTCGGTCTCGCGCTGACCGGCTTCGCGACCGACATGATCTGGCTCGCCGCGACCGTCGTCCTGTGGTCGCTCGGCGAGATGATGTACTCCTCCGTGGCCAACGCCCACCTCGGCGGACTCTCCCCGGCCGGCATGGTCGGCCGCTACCAAGGCCTCTACGGCGCCGCCTTCACCCTGGGCACCGGCGTCGGCCCGCTCATCGGCGCCGCGATCTACGCCTACAACGAGTGGGCCCTGTGGGCGGCCATCGGCGTCGCCGGCGTGATCTCCGCCCAACTCTGCCTGCCGGGCCGCCGCGCCTCGGCGCCGCCGGACACCGAGGGGGACGGGCCCCGGCAGCGGGCGGACGAGGCGTCCGCCTGAAACCGACCCACGGCGAGGGGCGGCCCCTCAGCACTCGATGATGTTGACAGCCAACCCGCCCCGAGCCGTCTCCTTGTACTTCACGCTCATGTCCGCACCGGTGTCCTTCATGGTCTTGATGACCTTGTCCAGGGACACCTTGTGCGAGCCGTCCCCGCGCATCGCCATCCGCGCGGCGGTGACCGCCTTCACCGCGGCCATGCCGTTGCGCTCGATGCAGGGGATCTGGACGAGGCCGCCGACCGGGTCGCAGGTCAGGCCGAGGTTGTGTTCCATGCCGATCTCGGCCGCGTTCTCGACCTGCTCGGGGGAGCCGCCGAGCACCTCGGCCAGCGCGCCCGCCGCCATGGAGCAGGCGGAGCCGACCTCGCCCTGGCAGCCGACCTCGGCGCCGGAGATGGACGCGTTCTCCTTGAACAGCATCCCGATGGCACCGGCGGCCAGCAGGAACCGTACGACCCCGTCCTCGTCGGCACCGGGCACGAAGTTGATGTAGTAGTGCAGGACCGCGGGGATGATGCCGGCGGCGCCGTTCGTCGGGGCGGTCACTACTCTGCCGCCCGCCGCGTTCTCCTCGTTCACGGCCATCGCGTAGAGCGTGATCCACTCCATGGCGAGCGCCTTGGGGTCGCCCTCGGAGCGCAGCTTGCGGGCCGTGTTCGCCGCCCGACGCCGCACCTTGAGACCGCCCGGCAGGATGCCTTCGCGCGACATGCCGCGCGACACGCACTCCCGCATCACCCGCCAGATCTCCAGCAGCCCCGCGCGGATCTCCTCCTCGGTGCGCCAGGCCCGCTCGTTCTCCAGCATCAGCGAGGAGATCGACAGACCCGTCTCCTGCGTCAGGCGCAGCAGCTCGTCACCGGTGCGGAAGGGGTACTTCAGGACCGTGTCGTCGAGCTTGATCCGGTCCGCGCCGACCGCGTCCTCGTCGACGACGAAGCCGCCGCCCACCGAGTAGTACGTCTTGGACAGCAGCTCCGCGCCGGACGCGTCGTACGCCCACAGCGTCATGCCGTTCGCGTGGTAGGGGAGTGTCTTACGGCGGTGCAGCACCAGATCCTTGTCGAAGTCGAACGGGATCTCGCGCTCGTCGAGGAGCCTGAGCCGCCCCCCTGACTTGATCTTCTCCACCCGTTCGTCGGCGCCCTCCACGTCCACCGTGCGCGGCGAGGCACCCTCCAGGCCGAGCAGCACCGCCTTCGGGGTGCCGTGGCCATGGCCGGTCGCGCCGAGCGAGCCGTACAGCTCGGAACGTATGGAGGCGACCGAGGACAGCACGTCCTCGTTGCGCAGACGGTGGGCGAACATGCGTGCCGCTCGCATCGGGCCGACCGTGTGGGAGCTGGACGGGCCGATGCCGATCGAGAACAGGTCGAAGACCGAGATGGCCACGGGGAACTCCTCAATACGGGGTGATGCGAAAGATTTCCGCGGGGTGCCCCGCACGCTCACTGACCAGTGTGCGGGACACCCCACAAAAAGGAACTACTTGTTCAGACCGGGGTACAGCGGGTGCTTTTCGGCCAGTGCCCGGACCCGGGCTTTGAGCGCCTCGACGTCGTACGACGGCTTCAGCGTCTCCGCGATGACGTCCGCGACCTCGGCGAAGTCCTCGGCCTGGAAGCCGCGGGTGGCCAGCGCCGGGGTGCCGATCCGCAGCCCCGAGGTCACCATCGGCGGGCGCGGGTCGTTGGGGACGGCGTTGCGGTTGACGGTGATGCCGACCTCGTGGAGGCGGTCCTCGGCCTGCTGCCCGTCCAGCTCGGACTCGCGCAGGTCGACGAGGATGAGGTGCACGTCGGTGCCGCCGGACAGCACGTTCACCCCGGCCGCACGGGCGTCGGCGGCGGTGAGCCGCTCGGCGAGGAGGCGTGCGCCCTCGACCGTACGGCGCTGGCGCTCCTTGAACTCGTCGCTCGCGGCGACCTTGAAGGACACCGCCTTGGCGGCGATCACATGCTCCAGGGGGCCGCCCTGGAAGCCGGGGAAGACCGACGAGTTCAGCTTCTTCGCGAAGTCCTTCTTCGCCAGGATGATGCCGCCGCGCGGCCCGCCCAGGGTCTTGTGGGTGGTGGAGGTGACGACGTCCGCGTACTCGACCGGGTTCGGGTGCAGCCCGGCCGCGACCAGCCCGGCGAAGTGCGCCATGTCGACCCACAGGTAGGCCCCGGCCTCGTCCGCGATGCGCCGGAACTCGGCGAAGTCCAGCTGCCGCGGATACGCCGACCACCCGGCGATGATCACCTTCGGCCGGTGCTCCTTGGCGAGCCGCTCGACCTCGGCCATGTCCACCAGACCGGCCTCGTCGACGTGGTAGGCGACGACGTTGA
>NZ_BNBM01000004.1:0-42889 GCF_014655715.1 Streptomyces lanatus
CGTAAGACCCCGGCCATACACAGAAGATGCCCAGCTCAGAGCCTTGTGCAACACCCTTTAGAGCTCGCAACACGATCTTGTCGAGTTGTCCTGGTCGGGTGTGACCGGTCGGGTGATTCCGCAGTTCGTGAGAGTGTGAGCACTCGGCCGTGGATCATGGACGATGACCTGTGGGCGCTGATCGAGCCGCTGCTGCCGTCCTGGCCCGAGCGGGCGCCGAGGCCGCACCCGGTGGCGGACCGGATCTGCTTGCAGGGCATCCTGTACGTCCTCTACAACGACGTAGCGTGGCAACTTCTGCCGCTGGAGCTGGGGTTCGGCTCGGGACAGACCTGCTGGCGCGGCCTGGGGCGGTGGCAGCAAGCCAGTGTCTTCGACCAACTCCACTGGACCCTGCTCAGTGAGCTCAACGCGGCTGGCGAACTTGATTGGTCACGGGCCTGCGTGGATGGTTCCCACATCCGGGCGAAAAAGGGGGTGCCGACACCGGTCCGTCGCCGGTCGACGGGCGCAAGACGGGCAGCAAACACCACCTGATGTGCGACGGACGCGGTACCCCGCTCAAGGTCATCACCACCGCCGCCAACGTCAACGACGTCACCCAGACCCTCGCCCTGGTCGACGGCGTCCCTCCCGTCGCCGGCCACCCCCGGCCGTCCGCGCAGGCGACCCGAAGCCCTGCTCGGCGACGAGGGCTACGACCCCAACCCCAACCGCGCCGAACTCCACAAGCGCCGGATCCTGCCCGTCATCTCCCGCAAGGGGTCCCGAACATCAAGGGCATAGGCAAACTCCGCTATGTCGTGGAGCAGACCTTCGCCCTGCTCCACCACTTCAAGCGCCTCGCCGTCCGCTGGGAACGCCGCACCGAACTCCACGACGCCTTCGTCTCCTTGGCCTGCAGCCTCATCTGCTGGAGGCGACTGGAAAAGCACCGATCATGATTGGGTTACGAGCTCTTGGCTACAACTCACACCACTCACCCAGAGGGCCGGCAGCCCGCGTCTGGGTGAAGTCATGCACCAGCTCCCACGCCCGATCGACATTCAGGACAAAGTCGCCCGTGAACGCGGCGAGGTCGTCCATGATCGGGACTTCGACCTCGGCACCCGAGGGCACAGTGCCGTCTCCTACCAGCAGAGACATCCGCTCGGGATCACTCATCAGATGGACGACCGCTTGATCATCTCGGAAGGCCAGGATCAGCGTCGGGAACTCCATGTCCGGCAACCGAACCTCGATGTACCCCTGGCCAAGAGAACGCAGCTCGTTGAAGCGGTCTGTCAGCCCCTTCACCTCTGAACGTCTCTCAACCTCATGGAACAGTCCCAATTCCGGCGATGTCGCCGCCCACACCACACTCATCCAGCCACTCCTCCCCACACAGCTCATCGCCTACGATCCAGGGCCACGCTCCCACGCTCTACCACGACACGACTACTGGGCTGTTGTGCACATGATCGTGTTACGAGCTCTTATCGAGTGCTTCCACGAGACGCTGGACGACATAGTCGGGCATGTGCCGGTTCACGTCGTCGGCGAGTTCCGCGAACCGGAAAGGTACGCCGACGTCCTGCTGGGCCTTCCACGAGAGGAACATCGGGTCAACGGGCAGGCAGTGCCCGCCGACTCCCGGCCCTGGCGTGAACCGCGTGAACCCGAAGGGCTTGGTCGCGGCAGCGTCGATCGCCTTCCAGATGTTCACGCCGAGGGAAGCGGCCAGCATCGCCATCTCGTTGACCATCGAGATGTTCACGAACCGGAAGGTGTTATCCAGCAGCTTGGCCAGCTCGGCGACCCTCGTCCCGGACACCGGTACCGTGGTCTCACAGATGCCGTCGTAGAACCCCTTGATCACACCGAGTGATTTGGCGTCGATTCCGGACACCAACTTCGGCGTCCCGTCGAACGACCATCGCTTGTTTCCGATCCGCTCGGGACTGAATCCGGCCAGGAAGTCCACCCCGCCCTTGAGGCCCGACGCCTCCTCCAGGATCGGCAGCAGCAGATCCTCGGTGGTGCCGGGATAGGACGTGGACTCCAGGACCACCGTCGCACCGGGGCGAAGGTACTCGCCCAGCGCTCGGGCGCAGGACTCGATGTAAGTCAGGTCGGGCACGCCGTCCCGCAGCGGGGTCGGCACGGCGATCACCGCGAGATGGAAACCGGCCAGCGCGGCAGCGTCGGCGGTCGCGGAGGAGGCCCCGCCTCCAGCACCGCGCGCAGCCTCGAGGAGTCCAGGTCCCGCACGTGGGACCCGCCGACGCCGAGTTCCTGGACGCGGCGCGGTTTCCCCGTCGTAGCCGACGACACGGTGACCCACCTCTGCAGCGCGGACGGCCAGGCGAAGCCCAACGTAGCCCTGACCAGCGACAACCATCTGCATGGCAGCTCCTGCTCGATTGCGGTGCTTGAATGGGCTGTCGTTCTTGATCTGGCAAGGAGAAGCGCTGTGCCTCTGGTGTCCGTCGTGATGCCCGTGTACAACTCAGCAGCGACCCTCGGCGCAGCCGTCCGATCGGTGCTCACCCAGACCCACAGCGACCTGGAGCTGCTGGTCACCGACGACCAGTCCTCCGACGGCTCCATGGACCTGCTCCGCGAGTTCGCCGAGCAGGACGAGCGCGTCCTGCCGGAGGCGGCACCCGAACGGGGCGGTGCGGGCCGAGCCCGCAACCTCGCGATCCAGCGGGCCCGCGGGGACTACATCGCCTTCCTCGACAGCGACGACATGTGGCTCCCGGTGAAGACCGAGAAGCAGCTCGCCTTCGCTGCGGAGGCCACTGCGCCTTTGACGTTCACCTCGTACTTCAAGATGGACGCCGACTACGACGGCGAGAGCACCGCCTGGATCCCGAACGGTCGGGTGATCCATGCGCGGGAGCACGTGGACTACCGCGCGATGCTGGTCCGAGACCACATCGGCGCCCTTACTGCCATGTACGACCGCACTGTTCTGGGCGCGAGGCTGATGCCGGAGATGCGTAAGCGCCAGGACTACGCCCTTTGGCTGTCGATCATGCGGGACGGCGCTGACGCCCGGGGCCTGGATGAGCCGCTTGCGGTGTACAGGGCCCACCAGGCGGGATCGTTGTCCTCCAACAAGCTGTCGCTCGTGCAATACAACTGGGCCCTGTACCGCGAGCACGAGCATCTGTCGGCCCCGAGGGCGACGCGCGCGCTGGCCGGCGCTGTGTGGCAGTCGCTGCGCAACTCGCGCATCTAGGTCCATGCGCGGGCCCGGGGAGCCCGGTGCACGACTGTTTCCGGGGGTGCCCGACCGGGCCCCGCCCCGTGGCCGTGCCGCGTGCTCGGGGGGCTGGACCCGGGGGTGGGATTCGGTGAGGCACGGTGCCGTCGGCCGGCTACGCGGCCGAGCCGTCGCCGGTCGGCGCGCGCAGGAACAACTGGAGGAGCAGCCGCCGTCGGCGACGGGAACGGTCTCCTGACCGCTGTGGAGCGCCTCCCGGCCGTGCAGGAAGCGGCGCTGGTTCACGATGAGGTAGTCCCCCGGCTGGCGCATGAAGGAGACCTGGCCCGGATGAGCTCCTCGGCACCGTGCCGCTCGATCACGCGATCGAGTACGAGGCCGACGACGGCGAAGAGTTGACGATCACCGTACTGCGCGCTGTCGGCTCGACCAGCCGGAACGTGCATCCGTACCGCGACGAACGCGCCGCCAGCGAGATCCCGACGCCGGGGGCGCAGCCGCTCGGTGAGACCATCACCGCCCGGTTCGGCGTCGTGTGGTCCCCGCAGGGTTGGGAGGGTGCGGAGGCAGTCCGTCGCTCGTCGCGCTTCCGCAGCGAGGCACTCGTCGTGCGTGGTGCGGGGGGGGCGCCGCCGAACTCCCCGCTCTGCCCCGGGGCGTCCAGGTCGACGGCGCGGGGGGCGCGGTGAGCGCGATCCAGCACACGGGCAGAGGCATCGAGGGCCGGGTCGTGGCGATGAGCGGCAACCCGGTCGTCGCCATCGTGAGTGGCCCGTTCACCGACATCGACACGATAGATCTGCCCAGTGGGCTTCTCGGCAGCGAACCAGCGACGGCAGGCCGCCACGATCTGCGGCTCGCACCCTGGGAGATCCGGAGTGTGGTGCTGCGCAGCGCCACCTGACGGATTGAGCCCCATCCGGCTCTCCACGAAGGCCCCATTGGGACGCATAACCGTGGTGGCTGGTCTACGGAAATCCTCTCGCCCGGCCTCGGGCGGGAGGGTTTCGGTTTCGCCTTCAAGGGCCGGGTTCACTCCCGCTGGTCATTGCCACCTCCAGCCAAGATCAGCAGATGGGATGGTCCCGCCGGAGCGGCCTGCCGGAGGGCTGGTGAAGGTGCTGGCTGGGCCGACCGAAGACGAACTCGCGGAACGCCCGCCAGTAGCCTTCCCGGCCGAGGATCTGCTTGGTGTGCGGAATGGACGTGGCGTCGGGTGCGGAGTAGTAGCGGACGAGTTTTGCGTCGGCTAGTGCAGCCAGAATGTCATAGACGGCTTGGAGGGATATCGTCCCCAATTCCGCCCGTACGATATAGGCGAATGATGCGATGTCGATATGCGGGTTGTTCTTCAGGACGCGCAGAACAGCGATGCGTTGTACGGTCACCCGAAGTGATGCCGCCTTGAGCTGCTCCCTGAAATGGACATCGCCCATCGCGCCCACTACTCGGGCCAGGCGTTGTTCTTGATGATCTCGACGAAGTTGGCGCGCTGGAACGAGGGATCGAAGTGGGCGAGGACATCGTCGTTCATGGTGCCGAACGTGGTGTCGGGGCGGTTGGCCATGCCCTGGTAAAAGGCTTCCAGGATGCGGTTCTTGAATCCGGGACGGGGATGAGCCTTCACCACTTCCGCGCGCTGTTCGTCGGTGATCTCATGCAGGTCGAATCCGAGGACGTCCGTCTCCACTCCGAGCGTGACGACGGCCGTCTCGGGTGCGAGGTAGGAGGGGATCTCCGGTGTGGTGTGCAGCGCGATCGCCAGCCACACGTTGCGGGCCTCTTCCTCCGACCGCCCGTGCTCCAGGAGGAATGTCCGCGCGGCTTCGGCGCCGTCGATCTCGAAGCGCCGGTTCGTTGTCGCGTACTTGGGGGTGAGGCCCAGGTCGTGGAAGAGTCCCCCGACATAGGCCAGCTCGGGGTCCACTTCAAGACCCCGGGCCGCGGCCTTCAGCGAGCCCCACAGGAAGACTCGACGCGAGTGGTTGAAGAGAGTCTCGTCGGCTGCATCGCGGACGAGTTCCGTGGCTGACTTGACGAGTTCGGTATCCGGAATCGTGATGCCGGCAATAACCTCGGACATAGCGCCTCCTCTGGAGTGTTCGAGTGGATTTCTTCCACTCTCCCGACTCATCAGGGGCTCGCCAACGGCAGATCCTGCCAGGAGGCCTGCACATCGGGACCTGCGTTCAGGCGCGCGGTCTTCAGGCCGCAGGTCATTCCCGGGTCTCAAGGACCGTGGCTGCGCGTTGCACATTCGTCTGTGTCGTCGCGTAGCGGGACCGGTAGTGACTCGGTAGCGTGCCCATGCGCGCCACGAACGACCGGCGCATGCTCTCCACGCTGCCGAAACCCGCCGACCGTGCTGTCTCGCTGACATTGCAGCCTCGGTCAAGCAGGGTCTTTGCGTGGTCCAGCCGCACCTGTTCGACGTACTTCGCGGGGGTTGTGTCCAACTCCGTGGCGAACAAACGGGACAGGTGCCGTGCGCTCACGCCCACCCGGTTGGCGAGGGTGCTGGCGCTGTGGTCGAGAGCGGGCTGGGCGGAGATCAGGTCGACGACCGAGCGGAGTGCCGGGGTGCGAGGGCGCTGGGCGTCCAGGGGCGCGGAGAACTGGGACTGCCCGCCGGGCCGCTGCATGAACACCACGAGATTGCGGGCGACGGCCCGGGCCAGATCAGGCCCTTGGTCCTGCTCGAGCAGAGCAAGCGCAAGATCGATTCCGGCCGAGACGCCCGCAGACGTGAAGACACCGTCGTCCTCGACGAACAGGTCATCGGCCCGTACCTCAACGTCGGGGTAGGCCCGCTGCAGCAACCGTGTGTGCCTCCAGTGGGTGGTTGCGCGCCGCCCGGTCAGCGCCCCTGCAGCAGCTAGGACAAAGGATCCGGTACAGATCGATACCACCCTGCGCACCCGCGGATACAGGTCGCGGACGGCATCGACGAGGTCGGCCGGAATGGGATCCGTGATCAGACAATCGCCGCCCGCCACGACCAGGGTGTCGGGAGTCGGCGTGGTCTGGACCGTCCCGGACACAGCCAGCTCGATGCCCACCGATGTCGTGACCGGCCGGCCGCTCGCAGAGACGTAGGACAGGGTGTAGTCGCCACCGAGACGGTTTGCTTCCGCGAACACCTCTGCGGGCCCCGTCACGTCCAGCATCTTCAAGCCGTCGAACAGGATGAAGGCGATGTTTCTGCCTTGCTTCACGCGCTGACCTCTCTCGGTTCTGCTCCCCTGCTCAAGTGTCTCAAATTGTAGTTTAGTAGCGTGAGAGACATCGATGTTGGTCGAAACAGGGAGACGGGAGCCGCTCTGTATGGGCTCATCGGGGCACCTCAGGCCGCCTCCCGCCACGGCGAACCGGTGATCACCAGCCGAGCGGCCTGCCATGGCCTGCTGGCTGGTCGTCCGCGGCCCGCTCCCCCGGACCAGTCCGTCGAGGCCGCGGGTGGAAGGCTCCTGGGGCGACGGCCCTGGCCTGTGTGCCACCTGCCGGCGCCAGCTGGGCCACCCCGGAGCCGGTCGGGCCGCCCGCGGTGGGGTCACGGTGGCCCAGATCCGGCGCGCTGGGGCTCTTCGCGGTACCAGGGATGCCCAGCAGACCGTACGGGCCGCTCTGCACCGCGACGGCGATCAGACCGACCGCCGGATGCGCCTGGCCTTTGCAGTCGCGTGCTTCTTCACCACTGCCCCTCGCTCCAGGCCTAGTTCCCCTCGCCGGTGTCGGCGGCGCTCAGATCAACAATGAGATCCTCGTCGGGCAGGAGATCGCTTTTCGGGGCGAGTCGGGGAAGGTGTGCTGCCGGATGACCGCTGCGGCGAGCTCGGTTGCGGTGGCGCAGGTGCGGCAGACGTCCACCGGGCAGCACACCATGGGTGCGGGCCAGCAGCAGGAGCGGTCCGCCGCAGCCGCGGTGGCGGCGGTGCCAGTACCAGTGATCCGGCCCTCCGGTGAGGGCAGGCCGGCACGATCATGGTCGTGAGCGGACTCACCCTGACTGGCCCTGAACGCAGCGACCGTACAGGCGAGTTGGCCCGGAGTGCTCGATCTGAACGAACACCTTCAGGACGCGGGCCGTACCGACCAGCCGGAGGTGGAGGAACTGATCGGCG
Organism: Streptomyces lanatus; assembly: GCF_014655715.1. Lineage (GTDB taxonomy): Bacteria > Actinomycetota > Actinomycetes > Streptomycetales > Streptomycetaceae > Streptomyces > Streptomyces lanatus. Next base: position 7,333 of record NZ_BNBM01000004.1, read on the forward strand.
GCTCATGAGACTGAATGCGGGGCGCCGCTGCTCCAGGTCGGCGAGCTTCCGGCGGAGAATTCCGACCCGCCGTGCGTCGAGTTGACCGCCGTTGCTCAGCCAGGTTGTTACGCAACCGGCGATGTCGGCATCGAGCATCACGAGGTCGATGTCTGCCCGCTCGGCGCCATTGAGCCGAACCGGCCCCCCTCGTTCCGGGGCTCCTGCAATATCGGGTCCAGGCACGCCGCCCATCATCCAGGAGGGGCCGCCTGAACGTCAGAGGAAGGCGCCCAGGTCGTTGTCGGCGGCCCGGGCCGCCCCCCGGGTCTTGAGAACGGGAACTTCGTGCGCCCGACCGCATTCGCCGGCGTCACCAACGACATGACCATCAGCTGACCAAGGCATCACGCGCCTCCTCGCCTTCGCCGGTGATCCGATCGTCCAGGCCCGCCCCCTGCCCGCACCCGCCCAGCGACATCTCCGACACCGCCCCCGACAGGCATTGAACGCTGATGGTCAGGCCCGCAGCCGTCGGCGTCGGCAGCCCGCGTTCTCGACAGACGACACCAGCCGGCCACTCAGGCGTTGCAAAATATGCATTCCTCTGTTGCGCTCATCGCATCGTGGCTTGAGAGTGGCCGCCTGAGACCAGCAGCACGCCCTCGGCGTCAGCGGCAGGACTCCCCCATCAGCAGAAGCGGTGAAGGCCCGGTCCCGGAGCAAGCAGGGGCTCGGCCGACCCGGTCGGATCAACACAGGGAATCATTGTGATCGAGAAGGAAACCGCGTTTTACAGCGAAGGCAGCCGCCTCGAGGCCACCCTCTACTACCCCGACGACCTGCCGGAGGGCGGTCGGCATTCCGCGCTTGTCATCAACTCCGGCTATCAGGGATTCAACGAGTTCTACCCGAAGCTGTTCGCCCAGCGGATGACCGGGCACGGGTTCGTCTGCCTCGGCTTCGACTACCGCGGCATGGCGGACAGCGAGGGCGAGAAGGGCCGGGTCCTGATCGAGGAGCAGGTCCAGGACGTGCGCAACGCGGTGACGTTCATCCGCGCGCAGGACGACATCGATCCCGCCCGTGTCGGGCTCATCGGCTGGGGCATGGGCGCCGCGAACGTCATCCTCGCCGCCGAGAAGGCCGGCGACGTCGCGGGCGTCGCTTCCCTGAACGGGTTCTACGACGGGGAGCGCTGGCTCAGGTCCATCCACACCTACGACGAGTTCCTGAAGATCGTCGACGAGGTGGAGGAGGACCGGGTGCGCCGGGTCGTCCAGGGCGAGTCCAAGCTTGCGGACACCTTCGCCCACTACCCGCTCGACCCGGCCACCGGTGACTACGTCGAGAAGGAGCTGTCCCAGGTCTACGGGTTCGGGCACCCGACCCGGCTGCAGTTCACGGAGTCCATCCTGGACTTGAAGGTCGAGAACATGGTGGCGAACCTCGCGCCGACACCTCTGTTCGTCGCGCACGGCGAGCGGAACTCGCTGCATCCCTATGAAGAGGCCCGGTCCCTGTACGCGTCCGCCGCGTCACCCAAGACTCTCTACACGATCCACGGGCGGCACAACGACTTCATGTACGGCGACCACCCGGAGTTCCTGCTGCTGTGCGACCGTCTGCAGGAGTTCTTCGACGAGGCCTTCCGCGTCTCCGCCGCTCCCGCCCGGAGCATCTCCGCCTGACGGCAGGGCAAGCGGCCCCAGGGCAAGTGGTGCAGAAAATGCAACGCCATGTTGCGTGCACCACGGCCCCCCATCTAGCTATTCATACCGCTACGAAGGAATCGGTATGGCTCTTGAGCAGAATGAGACTCCCGCAGCGCGGAGCGGTGCTTCGCGAGTGATGGCGATCCTGGACGCCCTCGCGGCGGCGGATCCGGCTGTGTTCCCGGACGGGCTGAGCGTGGCCGATGTCGCCAGGGCGGTGGGGCGTGAGAAGTCCGTCGTGTCCCGGCAGCTCAGGAGCCTGCTGGAGACGGGCATGGTTGCCAGACGTGATTCCGGGCGGTACGAGCTGAGTTGGCGGCTGTTCGCACTGGCGGTCCGGGCGGGCGACCAGCGGCTGACCAAGCTCGCGGCCCCGTTGCTGCTCAGGTTGACCGAGACGGTACGGGAGCGCACCTACCTGAGCGTTCTCAGCGACGGTGAGGTGCTCACCGTACTGTCGGAGGGCTCCCGGCGGTCGATCGAGGCCGTGAACTGGGTGGGCCGTACGATCCCGGTGCACCGGAGTTCCAGTGGCATGGCCCTGCTGATGGACTACGAGGACGAGCACATCCTCGACATGGTCCGGCGCGGCGGGAGCGGCGTTTCGGACCGCGAGGCGCGCGACTTCCTCGCTCAGGTGCAAGAGGCCCGCCGACGGGGATACACGGTCGCGAACCGCATCTTCGACCCGGAGTTGCTGGGCATCGGGGCACCGGTCCGGGATTTCACCGGCCGGGTCAGCGCCGCGGTGAACATCTCCGGTCCCGCGTTCAGGATCGAGCCGCACATCCACGCTTTCGGCGGGCATCTGCTTTCGATGGTGCGGGCCTTGCAGGCATCCCTCGGCTCCGACGTGCGCCCTTACGCCGAGACAGGCGATCTCTGACGGCTCCGCCGCCTACCGACAACCACCGTTCGAGCCCCGTAGAACCGGAGAATCCGGAGAACACCATGCGACATCTCGCTCGTCCCCTGCCCGAGTCGGGGCCCACCGGCCCCCGTCAGCCGGTCCTCCAGGTGGTCGTGAGTCGTGCCGGCAGAGGGCTGGCCACTCCATGAGCCTCCTCTCCTACATGGCCGACAATTCCGGCCACCTACTGTTCCTGGCCGAGCAGCACATCGAACTCGTGCTGATCAGCGTCGCGTTGTCCGCGGTCATCGGGATCGGACTCGCCCTTCTCACCCAGTCCGCACCCGGCCTGCGTCACGCTCTGCTGTCGCTCACGGGTTCCCTGTTGACCATCCCCTCGTTCGCCCTGTTCGCCCTCATGATCCCCGTCATGGGGCTCGGTGTCGCCCCGACCATCGCCGCCCTGACCGTCTATGGGGTCTTCCCGATCCTGCGTAACACGGTCACGGGCATCGAGGAAGTCGACCCGGCCGTCGTCGAGGCGGCACGCGGCCTCGGCATGGGCCCGGGGCGCCGGATGCGCACCGTTGTCCTGCCGCTGGCCTGGCCGGTGATCCTCAACGGGATCCGCACGGCGACGATCATGCTGGTCGCGACCGCGGCCATCGGGGCCGTGGTGCGTGGCCCGGGTCTGGGTCAGCTGATCTTCCGTGGACTGGAACGCATCGGGGGAGCCAACGCGTTGGAGGAAGCCCTCTCGGGAGTGATCGGAGTGGTGCTGGTCGCTCTGGTCCTCGACCTGCTGTTCATAGCGATTGCCAAGATCACTGCTCTGCGAGGATTGAATGTCTGACAGGCCCACCCCGAACTCAGACGCCATGATCTTTCTGGACCAGGTCTCCAAGCGATACCCGGGCCAGGAGACAGCGGCCGTCTCCGAACTCTCCATGGAGATCAAGCAAGGAGAGTTCGTCGTCCTGGTCGGCCCGTCCGGATGCGGGAAGACCACCACCCTGCGGATGATCAACCGCCTCATCGAGCCGACTCACGGGCGGATCTTCATCGACGGCAAGGACGTCACTCACGCCGACGTGGACGACCTGCGGCGCGGCATCGGCTACGTCATCCAGCAGATCGGCCTGCTGCCTCACCTGACGATCGCGGACAACATAGCCCTCGTACCCAGGATGCTCGGCGTGAAGAAGTCCGAGCGCCGCAGGCGCGCGCAGGAGCTGCTGGAGATGGTCGGGCTCGACCCGGCCCTCTACGCCGACCGATACCCCAGGCAGCTCTCCGGCGGCCAGCAGCAGAGGGTCGGGGTCGCCCGCGCCCTCGCCGCCGATCCGCCGGTGATGCTGATGGACGAGCCGTTCGGCGCCGTGGACCCGATCGCGCGGGAGAAGCTCCAGATGGAGTTCGTGCGGCTCCAGGAACGTATCCGCAAGACGATCGTGATGGTCACGCACGACATCGACGAGGCACTGCGCCTGGGCGACCGCATCGCCATCTTCGGTCCCGGCTCCCGCCTGGCCCAGTTCGACACTCCCCTGGAGATCCTCTCCAATCCCGCCGATGACTTCGTACGCGACTTCGTCGGATCCGGCGCCCCGGTGCGGCGGCTGTCGCTCCTGAAGGTCTCGGACGTCATCGCCGCCACCCCGTCCGACCTGCCGAGCGGTGCGAACGCGATCGCGGTCGACGCCGGTGAAAGCGTCCACCGGGCGCTCGAACTGGTCCTGGGTTCAAGGGCGGAGGGCATAGAGGTCAGCGTCCCCGGCGACGGCAGCCGCTACCTCGACCTCCAGACTCTGCTCACCGCGGCCGCCCAGCCGGCGAAGGTCCTCTCATGAGCACCGCGGCGGTCCAAGCGGTCACCTCCCGATCGGAGACGCGCCGTTCCAGGACCTGGGTCCTGCCGCTGGTCGTCCTCGCCCTGCTGGGAGCCCTCTGGGCCTACGTCGGCTCCCTGCGCCTGGACTCCATCGAGACCCGCAGCCTGGCCTCCGACGTCGTCCTGACGGCACTGTGGGAGCACGTCCAGCTCGTCGTCGCCTCGACGCTGCTCACCATCGCCATCGGTGTCCCCCTCGGCGTGCTGCTGACCAGGCCCGGCATCAGCAGGGCGGGGGTGGTCGTGCTCGCGGCCGCCAACGCCAGCCAGGCGGTGCCGTCCATCGGCGTGCTGGTGATCCTGGCCATGGTCTTCGGCGTCGGCTTCTGGATGGCCGTGGTGGCGCTGGTGCTGTACGCCCTGCTTCCCGTGCTGCGCAACACCATGGTCGGGATCCGCCAGGTCGACCCGGCGCTGATCGACGCGGGCCGTGGCATGGGCATGAGTCCCCGGGAGGTGCTCCTCACCATCGAACTGCCCCTGGCGGTCCCGGTGATGCTGGCGGGCATCCGCGTGGCACTGATCCTCAACGTCGGCGTGGCCACCCTCGCCGCGTTCACCAACGCCGGCGGCCTCGGCTCCATCATCTCCTCCGGCATCTCCCTCGACCGGACGCCCGTGCTCGTCGTCGGCAGCGCCCTCACGATGGCCCTGGCGCTGACCGTCGACTGGCTGGCCGGCCTGGCCGAGCGGGCCCTGCGTCCGCGCGGCATCTGACACCTCTTCCCGGTCCACCCCCCGCACACACCGTCAAGCACCACGAAGGACTTCAGCATGCGCAGAAACACCCTGGCTGCGGCCGGTCTGCTCAGCCTCGCGCTCACCAGCGGCTGCGCTCTCGGCAGCTCCGGCGCCGAGCAGGGCAGCGGCCCCGCGGAGAGCGGTCCCCTCAAGGGGGCCACCGTGAACGTCGCTTCCAAGAACTTCACCGAGCAACTGCTGCTGTGCGAGATCACCGCCCAGCGGCTCGAGTCGCAGGGAGCGAGCGTCAAGCGCACCTGTGGCATGAGCGGGACGAACGCCGTCCGTGCCGCGCTGACCGGCGGCTCCGTGGACATGTACTGGGAGTACACCGGCACCGGCTGGCTGGCCCTGCAGCAGCAGGGGACCAACACCGACCCGAACGCCGTCTACAACAAGGTCAGCGCCCTGGACAAGGCCGAGCACGGCGTGGTGTGGCTGCCGCCCGCGGCGGCGAACAACACCTATGCCGTAGCGGCGAAGACGCAGACGGCGAAGAAGCTGGGCGTCTCCACGCTCTCGGACTACGCGGCGCTCGCCGAGAAGGACGCGGGCAGCGCCGGCTTCTGTGGCGCCTCGGAGTTCTTCGGCCGCGACGACGGGTGGACCGGGCTGCAGAAGGCGTACGGCTTCAGCCTCCCCAAGGGCGATGTGGCGGAGCTGGCCGAAGGCCCGATCTACAACGCCGTCGCCAAGGGCAACCCGTGCAACTTCGGTGAGGTGTTCGCCACCGACGGCCGGATCTCCGCCCTCGGGCTGACCGTCCTGAAGGACGACAAGAAGTTCTTCCCGCCCTACAACCTCTCGCTGAACGTGCGGGACGCCGTCCTGAAGAAGTACCCGAAGATCCAGACGGTGATGAATCCGGTGAGCGAACGGCTGACCACCGCCGAACTGCAGCAACTCAACAAGCAGATCGACGTGGACGGCAAGAGGCCGGAGGAGGTCGCGAGCCAGTGGCTCAGCACCAACAAGCTGAAGTGACGGCGGCGAGCCCGGAGGAGCCCCGCACGCTTCGTGTGGGGCTCCTCCAGACCGCGCCCGTCTTCGGCGCGGTGGAGGAGAACCTCGCCCGGATCGCCGAACTGCACGACGAACTCGGCCCGGTCGACCTCGCGCTCACCCCGGAACTCTCGGCCAACGGCTACGGATTCGCTCCCCACCGGGAGACGGACCTCCTCACCGCCGACGATCCCCGGCTCGCCGCCCTCGTGTCCGCCGGCGTCGGAGTGGGCTTCGCCGAGAGGAACGGCGACGGACTGCCCTGGAACGCCTACCTGTTGCAGGATCCGCTGACCGGGATCCGGCATCTCCAGCGGAAGCTCCACCCCGTCTCCTACGCACCCTGGAACGAGCAACTGTCGTTCCGGCCCGGTACGGAGCTGAGGACCGCCGCTTTCAGTGCCGCCAGGATCGCCACGGCCATCTGCAACGACATGTGGCATCCCGTCGTCCCGTGGCTGGCCGCCCAGGGCGGCGCCGAGGTCCTGTTCGTGCCCGTGGCCAGCATGACGGGCTCCGACCCGGCGAGGATCCGCCGCACCTGGGAGGTGATCCTCGAGCATGCCGCCGTGCTGCTTCAGTGCTACGTCGTCTTCGTCAACCGCTGCGGCACCGACGACGGGGCCCGCTTCTGGGGCGGCTCCCGCGTCGTGGGCCCGGACGGCGACGTCCTGGCCCACCTCGGGGAGGAGCCGGGGGCCGCTGTCGCCGAGCTCGACCTGACGGCCGTGCGCCGGCTTCGGGCGGACGTACCCCTGCTGGCGGAGTCCCGCACCGAGTTCCTTGCCGATGCGTTCGGAACGAGCCTCGGCCACGAAGGGGAGCAACTCCGTGTTTGACGTCCATGTCCATGCCGCACCCGATGTGCTCCAACGCATCGGCTACGACGACCAGATCGGCGCCAGTTACATCGCGGCCGGCTACACCGGCTTCGTCCTGAAGGCCCACCACGAATCCACCGTGGGCCGCGCCAGCGCCCTCGGCCGCTCGTCCGGGCTGGAGGTCGTGGGGGGCATCGCCCTCAACCGTGCCGTCGGCGGCATCAACCCGGCGGCCGTCCTGTCGGCTCTGTCCACCGGCGGCCGGGTCGTGTGGTTCCCCACGGCGGACGCCCACACCCAGGAGAGCGCCCGGCTGCCACGGCTGGGCGACCTCGACGCACGTCTGGACCGCTCCGCGCTGTCCGTCCCACCGGTCATGGCCGCGGACGACTCCGCGGCCAAGGACGTCGCCTTCGTGCTCGACCTGATCGCCGAGCACGACGCGGTGCTGTGCACGGGGCATGTCAGCGGCGCGGAGTGCCGGTGGCTGCTGGACCAGGCCCTGGCCCGGGGCATCGGCAGGTTCCTGCTCACCCACCCCTCCTACACCGTCCCAGGTATGGAGGTACGGGAGATCGCCGAACTCGCCGAGCGGGGCGCCCGCGTGGAGATCACCGCCTACCAGCTCTTCCACCAGCCCGGGATGACGGCCGCCCGGCTGGCCGCCGTCGCACGGGCCGCGGGGCCGCGTCTGGTCCTGTCCTCCGACGCGGGACAACCCGACAGCCCCGAGCCTCCCGCGGCCCTCGAACAGCTCATCGCCGCGCTCGCCGCCGAGGGACTGGACCCCGGATGGCTCCGGGACGCCGCCGGCGACACCCCCGGGGAGCTGGTCCTCCCATGACGGCCGGCAGACCCGACGGCCCCCAGGAGCAGCACGAAATGGACATGGACGCGACCATGGCAGACGATCCGAAGGCCCCGACCGAGTCGTTCCTCGACGCCCTGCGTGAACGCCTGGGCGACCTCGTCGACGGCTCGTCCACGACCAGGGCGCTGTACTCGACCGACGCCTCGAACTACCGGATCATCCCCGAGGTCGTGCTCACACCCAGGTCGACGGACGATGTGATCACCGCTGTCGGTGTCGCCCGTGCCCACGGGGTGCCCGTCACCGTCAGGGGAGGGGGCACCTCCTGCGCCGGCAACGCCGTGGGCCCCGGTCTCGTGATCGACTTCTCCCGCTTCATGAACCGTGTCCTGTCGATCGACCCCGACGCCTCGACGGCGGTGGTGGAACCCGGGACGGTCCTGAGCACACTCCAGACCGCGGCCCTGCCCCACGGACTGCGCTTCGGCCCCGATCCGTCCACCGCCACCCGCTGCACGATCGGCGGGATGATCGGCAACAACGCGTGCGGTCCGCACGGCCTCTCCTACGGGCGTACGGCCGACAACGTGGTGTCCATGACCTGGCTGACCGGCGGCGGCGACGTCATCACGGCCGGGTCGGGGCGTGACGCGCTCACTGCCGTCCCCGGTCTGGATTCCTTCGTCTCGGAGAACCTTGCGGTCCTGCGCACCGAGTTCGGACGCTTCGGACGCCAGATCTCGGGCTACTCCCTGGAGCACTTGCTCCCGGAGAACGGGCACAACCTCGCGGCCGCCCTGACGGGCACCGAGGGCAGCTGCGGCATCCTCCTCGAAGCCACGGTCCGGCTGGTCCCCCGGGCAGCCGCGCCGGCCCTGGCCGTGCTCGGCTACCGCGACATGCCCACCGCCGCGGACGACGTACCGAACCTGCTGCCCTTCCATCCGCTCGCCCTGGAGGGCCTGGACGCACAGCTCGTCGACGTCGTACGGCGGGCGCACGGCGACGCCAGTGTCCCCGCCCTGCCCGCGGGCGGGGGGTGGCTGATCGCGGAGGTCGGCGGCGCCGACTCCGAAGAGGCCGTCGAAACGGCACGGAAACTCGTCGCCGCCTCCAGCTCCGCCGACGCCGTCGTCCTGCCCGCGGGCCCCGAGGCGACCAGGCTCTGGCAGATCCGCGCCGACGGCGCAGGCCTGGCCGGACGTACCGCCGACGGCAGACAGGCCTGGCCCGGCTGGGAGGACTCCGCCGTGCCCCCGGAGCGGCTCGGCGACTACCTGCGCGGACTGGAAGCACTCATGGCCGAGGAGAGCGTGTCCGGGCTGGCCTACGGCCACTTCGGCGACGGCTGCGTCCACGTCCGCATCGACTTCCCGCTGGATGCCGGGGGCACGCTCATGCGCAGGTTCCTCGAACGCGCCGCCGCCCTGGCCGCCGAGCACGGCGGCTCCCTCTCCGGCGAACACGGCGACGGACGCGCACGCTCCGAACTGCTGCCCGCCATGTACAGCCCCGAAGCCCTGCGCGCGATGGAGACCTTCAAGGCGCTCCTGGACCCCGAGGACGTCATGAACCCCGGGGTCGTGGTCCGCCCGGCACCGCTGGACGCCGACCTCCGCCGTCCCCAGGCCCACCGGCTCCGCGCCGGCGACGGCTTCGCCTTCGCGCACGACGGCGGCGACATCACCGACGCCGTCCACCGCTGCGTCGGGGTGGGCAAGTGCCGGGCCGACCTTCGCGAACAGGGCGGGTTCATGTGCCCCTCGTACACCGCCACCCGGGACGAGAAGGACTCCACGCGGGGCCGGGCGCGCATGCTCCAGGAGATGCTCAACGGCGGTGTCGTCACCGCCGGCTGGAGCTCCCCCGAGCTGCACGAGGCCCTGGATCTGTGCCTGAGCTGCAAGGCCTGCGCGAGTGACTGCCCCACCGGCATCGACATGGCCACGTTCAAGTCCGAGGCCCTGCACCAGACGTACAAGGGCCGTCTGCGTCCGCTCAGCCACTACACGCTCGGCCGGCTTCCGCAGTGGCTCAGGCTCGCCGCGCCCCTGGCCCCGCTCCTCAACCTCGCAGGCCGCGTCCCTCCACTGCGCAGAGCCATGACGACGCTGATGGGAGCCGACCACCGCCGTTCACTGCCGACGCTGCCCCGGACGCCGTTCCGCTGGAGCAGGTGGAGCAAACGGCGAAGGCCCGCGGGGCAGGGGGCAGTCGGGCCCAAGGCCCTGCTCTGGGTCGACTCCTTCTCCGATGCCATCAATCCGGACGTCCCCCGGGACGCCCTCGACGTCCTCTTCGCCGCCGGCTGCGACGTCGAGATCGCCGGCCCCGGGGCCTGCTGCGGTCTGACCCTCGTCTCCACCGGCCAGCTCACCGCCGCCAAGGCCAAGCTCCGCAAGACGGTCGACCTCCTGCTCCCGCATGTCAGGGACGGAAGGACCGTCGTCGGCATCGAGCCCAGTTGTATCGCCACGCTCCGCTCGGACCTCGTGGAGCTGCTTCCCGACGACCCCCGCGCCGCCGAACTCGCCCGGTCGGTCAAGACCATGGCCGAGTTCCTGACCTCCATCGGCTGGACACCGCCGCGAGCAGCCGAGAAATTCCTCGTCCAGCCCCACTGCCACCACTACTCCGTCATGGGCTACGACGCGGACCAGGCGCTTCTGGAAGCCATGGGCTGCGATGTCGAGATCTCAGCGGGATGCTGCGGCCTCGCCGGGAACTTCGGCATGGAGAAGGGCCACTACGAAGTCTCCGCGAAGATCGCGCGGGACGGCGTCCTCGCCAAGGCGTCCGCAGACCCCGACCGACGGATCCTCGCCGACGGGTTCTCCTGCCGCACCCAAGTGCGCGACCTCGCCGACCTCGACAGCCGCCATCTCGTGCAGATCATCGCCGAAGCCCTACGGCGATCAAAGGCCGGACAAGAGCATCGGTCGTGAGCTGACGGGCGAGTCAGGACCAGTTGCCGGCGTGAGGGCGGATACCGGGCCGGTAGCCGAGGCGGCGGGAGGCCTCCTCGCCCGCCTCGACCACCAGCGGCGCGAGCTGGGCGACGTCGGCAGGGGTCAGGCGCTGGGTCGGGGCTCCGATGCCGACGGCTGCGACCAGTTCGCCGCTGCTGCCGAAGACGGGGGCGCTGATCGAGGCGGCGCCGAGATCGCGTTCCTCGAACGACGCGGAGAAGCCGCTGCGGCGGATCTCCTCCAGTTGCCGGTCCAGTACGTCGATGTCGACGACCGTTCGTGCGGTGTGCCGGGTGAGGCCGTGGCTGACGGCGGCCCGCCGCGCGGAGGGGTCGAAGGCCATGAACACCTTGCCGGCCGACCCGGCGTGCAAGGACATCACCATGCCGATCATGAACAGCCGCATGACCACGTGCCGGGTTTCGGCCAGGGAGACGACCGTGCGGTAGGCGCCGTCCCGCACGTACAGGCAGGCCGTCTCGCCTGTGCGGTCGCGCAGTTGCTGGAGGGCCGGGCGGGTCAGCTGGACCATGTCCAGGCCGAACGTGCCCGGCGCCGCCCAGCGGACCAGGCCGAGGCCGATGCGGTAGGTGTCGTCGGTGCGGTCGAGGAAGCCCTCACGGGTGAGGTTGTGCACCAGCCGCTGGCAGGTGCTGGCGGGGAGGCCGGTCGCCTTGGTGATCTGCTGAAGGTTCAGCTCGGGCTGTTCGATCGTGAAGCACTCGAGGATCTGCCGGATCTTGTGCAGGACCAGCAGGGGCGCCGTGCCGCTCTTGTCGTTCGTACTCATCGCTGTGTCTCCCCGCCAGGACTCCACCGTTTTACGAGCACATACGGTATGTCAGCCGGGCACGGCGGTGGGCCGCAACGGTACCGGTGCGGCCGGGACGGCTGCCAGGGCCGAGTCCAGCTTCCGTCCGAGCCGTGCGTGCAGTTCCTCGCGCAGGGCCACGAGCCGGTCGACGTCGATGCCGGTGGCGATGCCGGCGTGATGGCAGAGGTTGACGAGATCGTCGGTGGCGATGTTCCCGGCGGCGCCTGGGGCGAACGGGCAGCCGCCAACGCCGCCCAGGGCCGCGTCGAAGCGGCGAACGCCCAGGTGGAGGGCTTCCCAGACGTTGGCGGAGGCCATGCCGTAGGTGTTGTGCAGGTGCAGGCCGAGCGGCATGTCGTACAGCTCCGCCTGTACGGCTGTCAACGTCCGCCGGATGTGCCATGGGCTGGCCGCGCCGATGGTGTCGCCGAGGTGGAGCACGGAGATGCCGAGGTCGGCGAGCTGGTGAGCCGTGGCCACGACACGGCCGGGTGGTGTCTCGCCGTCGAACGGGCAGATGAAGGCCGTGGCGATGGTGGCCTCCAGCTGGACCTTGGCCTGTGTCAGCAGTTCCGCCGCCGGCCGCAGGCGCTCCAGTGCCTGCCGGGTCGGCACACCGGCGTTGGCCCGGCTGTGGCCGTCGCTCGCCGACACGATCAGCCGCACGTGCCGTGCGCCGGCGTCCAGGGCGCGGCGGGCTCCTCGCTCGTTGAAGACGAGCGTGTGCAGGGAGGCGGACTCCCCCGCGCACAGTTCGGCGGCCAGCCGGTCGGTGTCCGCCATCTGCGGCACCTTGTCCGGGTGGACGAAGGAGCCGATCTCCAGGGAGGTCAGCCCGGCTTCGAGGAAACCGTAGGCGAGGCGGAGCTTGTCCTCGGTGGGGACGATCACCGGTTCGATCTGCAGGCCGTCGCGCAGCAGGACCTCCGTGATCAGGACCTGTTCGGGCATGTCGTTCATTCACACCACTCCCATGTCACGCAGCGCGGTGCGGCGTGCGTCGTCTATTCCGATCTCGGCCAGGACCGCGTCCGTGTGTTCGCCCAGCTCCGGTCCGAGCCAGCGGGTGCGGCCGGGCTCCTCGGTGAACTTGGGCACGATGCCCGGGAAGGCGACGTCCCGCTCGTCGCCGGCGGCGATGGCCACACGGTGGCGTTCCACCATGCCGCGCGCCGCGTAGTGCGGGTCGGCGGCGATCTCCGCCGCTGTGAAGATGGGGCCGGAGGGGATCTGGCCGTCGTCCAGGAGCTTGAGCACCTCGTCGTGCGACAGGCGTCCCGTCCAGGCGGAGATGGCGTCGTCCAGTTCCTCGGCATGCCGGACACGTCCGGCGTTGTCGGCGAGTTCCGGGGCGTCGGCCAGGTCGGGCCTGCCGATGACCTGCATGAGCCGCTTGTAGATGGAGTCGCCGTTGCCGCTGATGACGACGTAGCGGCCGTCCCCGCACAGGTAGTTGTTCGAGGGGGCGATCCCCGGGAGGGAACTGCCGGTGCGTTCGCGTTCCACGGCGAAGGCGTCGTAGTCGGGGGTCAGGGATTCCATCAGGGAGTAGACGGCTTCGTACAAGGCGACGTCGATGGTGTCTCCGCGGCCGGTGGCCGCACGGCGCTGGAGAGCCGCGAGCGAGCCGATGACGGCGTACAGGCCCGCGACGGAGTCGGCGAGGCTGATGCCGACACGGGTGGGCGGCCGGTCCGGGTAGCCGGTGAGGTGGCGCAGTCCGCCGATGGCTTCCGCGACGCCGCCGAAGCCGGGCCGGTCGTGGTAGGGGCCGGTCTGTCCGTAGCCCGAGATGCGGGTGACGATCAGGCCGGGGTTGGCTTCGCGCATCTGCTCCGGGGCCAGGCCCCAGCCTTCCAGGGTGCCGGGGCGGAAGTTCTCCAGGACGATGTCGCAGCGGCCGATCAGCTCCAGCGCGACGGCCCGCCCCTCGGGATGCTTCAGGTCGAGGGTGACGGATCGCTTGTTCCGGTTCATCGCCCGGAAGAGCAGCGAGGTGTCTCCTTCGTGCAGTCGCCAGCGGCGCAGTTCGTCACCGCCGGCGGGCCGCTCGACCTTCACCACGTCGGCTCCGAAGTCGGCCATCAGCCGGCCGGCCGAGGGCGCGGCGATGAAGTTGCCCAGTTCCACCACCCGCAGACCTGTCAGGGGGCCGGGGGCGCGCTGCCCGCTCTGGTCGGTTGTGGCCATGTGCACTCTCCAAGGTCAACTCACTATGTGGGTTCGCAACCCAGAATGCGGGTGTCCAACTCATCGGTCAAGGCCGAGCCTGAGCTCCATAATGGGCACAAGAGGTACATCTATCGAGATTTCCCCTGCGGTTTAGTTTCAGTCCCAACCATTGACCTACCCGCTGACCGCCCTCATGATGAGTTGCCATCCCACAAATCTTCGGGATGCAAGACCCATTCCCCACGCGGTGACACCGGCGTCACGGCGACGGTCCACACGCCGGCCACCGCCCCGTCCCCACCCGCACAGCACGGCCCCTCGGGGCCGCAGGCAAGGAGCGAGCGGTATGTCAGACGTCCCGGTCCTGGTCAATACGGCCGTGGCCATCATCGCCACCGTCGTACTGATCGTCAGATTCCGCGTGAACCCGGTGATCTCCCTCGTGCTGGGCTCGCTCTACCTGGGGCTCACGACCAAACTCGGCCTCGACAAAACCGTCCAGACGATCACCAAGGGCTTCGGCGACATCATGGCCGAGGTCGGCCTGCTGATCGCCTTCGGCGTTCTGATGGGCGCGATCCTTCAAGAGATGGGCACGATCGAGCAGTTGGTCCACCGGCTGATCCGGCTGTTCGGGCCGAAGCGCCTTCCGTACTCGATGTCCCTGACGATCGGCACCCTGCTGCAGTCCATCTACCTGGACGTCCTGCTGGTGATCTCCGCCCCGCTCGCCCGGTCCGCCTCCCAGCGGATCGGCCCCCTGGGAACACCCCGCATGGCCGTCGCGATGGCCATCGGCCTGGAGTGCGGCATCGTCCTGGTCGTCCCCGGAGTCGGCGCGCTGGCCCTGGCGGCCTTGCTGCATGTGCCGCTGGGCACGATGTTGCTCTGGGGCGTGCTGCTGATCATTCCCACGATCCTGATTTCTGTAGCCCTCATGACGTTCTTGTTCCGCAAGGGCTTCTGGAACGCGGCAACCGATGAGACCGCCGAGACCCACCGTGCCGACGTCGAGGCCGACGCCGACGCCGACGCGCGGACCGAGCAGCAGGTCACGGCGGGACGGCACGCCTCGGCACGCGCAACGGCCACCGCCACCTCCACCGGATCCGACGCCCCCACCCCGACCGCCACGGCCACCCTCGACAAGACCGCCGACGGCGAGGATCAGGACGCCGACGAACCGCGGGCCGAAGCCGGAGCCCCCCACCTGCTGCTCAGCTTCGCCCCGCTCCTGCTCGCCCTTCTGATGATCGCCACCGGAGCCGTCGCGGACGCCGCGGACCTGCACAACCGGGTACTCACCTTCCTCGCCGACCCGGTCGTCGCCCTCCTCGCCGGACTGATCGGCACCGTGGTGATCGGCCGGATCCGCATGGGGCAGAAGCGCGTCGAGGACGCCATAGCCCGCGGTTTCAAGGACAGCGGCCAGATCCTCATCCTCACCGCCGTCGGCGGCTCACTCGCCGCCGTGGTCGCGGCCGGCGGCCTCGGCGACATCCTGCGCGGCTACTTCGGAGCCCACTCCTTCGCTCCCCTGCTCCTCGTCTGGGCGATCGCCGCGGTCCTGCACATCGCGATCGGCTCCGTCACCATCTCCGCCATCACCGCAGCCGGCATCCTCGCCCCGCTCGCCCCCAGCCTGGGCATCGACCCCGTGCTCATCGCTCTCGCCGCCGGCACCGGTTCCCTGTTCGCCGTCCACGTCACCAGCAACACGTTCTGGCTGCTGCAGTCACTGATGGGACAAACCACCCGAGGCACCCTCAAGACCTGCACGGTCGGCGTCTCCCTCGCCTCGGTCGTCGGCATCATCCTGCTCCAGCCGATCAGCCTGCTGTTCTTCTGACATCCTCAGCTCACCGACACCGCAACGACGCGGGGACCGCCAGCCACGCCCCGGCGGGCCCTGCGTCCGAGCCTCATCTCGCGGCCAACGGCGCCCAAAGGCCGCCCGGGTTGACAGCTCGACGCCCGCCACGAGCAGCAGAGTGTCCGCGCCCTCTGGAGGCGGCCGGCCCGAAGTACCCGTGCAGATGCCGGCTGGCGGCATCTTCGTGATGGCGAGACTCAGGCGCGTCGTCTACGTGGGCACGGGAACCGTCACCGCCTTCCCGGGCGCGAAGTGGTGCAGCCCTGGACGAACCATGACGCTCCCCACGTCTGTCCGCCGGATGCGGTCCGGTGGATGAACCGGGCGCCGCACGCCCAGCACAACCCACCGACCCCGCGCCGCGGCCGCGACCACTGCCGGCCCGCCCACGAGGCAGATTCCCTGCGCAGCGCACACGGCACCAGGACCTGCACCCCCGACCTCGTCGCCGACGCCTTCCTCAGCGACGCGGGCAGCCGCGCATCCACTGGAGGGTCTGCCGACAGTGGCTCGACCACGAACCCGACGTGGCCGCACACCGCGACCGAAGCCAGGAGAACCAATAGACCCGTCGCGGCCCAGCGGGGGGCCCCGCCTGCCGGGCGGACACCGAGAGCCGCCGCACAGGAAACCGGAACCCGTCAGCCGGGTGCCATAACCGCAAAGGCCCACCGAGGCCGGGGCGCACAGGTCCGCGGCAATCCGCCGGCGGACAAGAGCACTCGGGCCGGCAGGCAGGTCAGGCAGAGCCGGTTCATCTGCCCTCCCCCGGACGGGACGGACGGGGCCGCAGAAGACTGCACCGCCCCGGGCCTGACAGGAGCGTCGGCGGGGATTCGCCAGGCCTGGATCAGCCGGCCCAGCCGGCGGGCCGGTGTCTCGCTGGGGATGAACAGGACGAGCGCGACGAGGGCAAGGGCGCCTGCCGTGAGTGCTCCGGCCGCCCAGGCGGACAGGCCTCCGCACGCCATGGCGACGACGAAAGGTGAATCCAGGCAACACCCCACGACGTTCGACCACAAAGACGCCGACGAGCTCAGGCAACACCGCAAGCCCGGCAAGGGCTGAGCCCGGTCCCCGCGCCATTCTCGCCCTGAGGGGGCCTGGTCATGGCCGATGACGTCTTCAACTACCCTCGGCCCGGGCCCTGCACCGGCCCGTAACCGAGGGGGGACGCCATGGAACCGCCGGAACTCGGCCGCGCGATCGAGGCAGCACAGGCAACCGCTTCACGGCTGGGCCTCCAGGCCGGTGAAGCGACCATCATCCACAACTCGGACCGGGTTGTGCTGCGCCTGGACCCCTGCGCTGTCCTGGCCCGGGTTGCGCCTTCGGAGCACCTGGCCGGCTCCGAGTTCGAAGTGGAGGTCGCCCGCCGTCTCACCGCCGCCGGCGCCCCCGTGGCCGAGCTCGAGCCGCGCACCGCGCCCCAAGTCCATGTGCGTGACGGCTTCGCCGTCTCGCTGTGGACCTACTACGAACCCGTCAGAACACCGATCGCGCCGGCCGACTACGCGGACGCATTGATGCGGCACCACGCCGCCCTGCGCCAGACCGAACTTGACGCACCGCACGTCACCGACCGGATCGCCGGGGCGCTGAGCGAGGTCGACGACCGGGCACGGTCCCCCGAACTGCCCGATTCGGAACGGGAATTCCTCCGCAGCACACTCCGCGGCCTGAGCACCGCACTCAGCACCGAACGGGCCGCCGACCAGCTGCTGCACGGCGAGCCGCATCCAGGCAACCTTCTCAACACCAGACGAGGACCGCTCTTCGTCGACCTGGCCACATGCTGCCGCGGGCCTGTCGAATTCGACCTCGCCCACGCCCCCGAGAACGTGGCACAGCACTATCCGCGAGCCGACCACACCCTGACCCGCCAGTGCCGAGCCCTGAACTGGGCCATGTTCTCCGCCTGGCGCTGGCGCCGAACCGACCAGATGCCCCACCGGGACCACTGGAGAACCGAAGGACTCAACCGAACCCGCGCCGCACTTCAGGGCCGCGAACCGCACTGAACCCGGAATACAGCGGCCGCCGAGACCGCAACCACCCCACCGCCACTACGCACCGCGCAGCGCCCCCTAAGCCTGATCTTTAACAACCGGACTCGAACGGTGTCGCGAACTCGATCACTCGTATGGGCCTCCGCCCGGCGTTCGTGGCAGGATCTGCCGGCATGGAATTTTCCGAGGTGGTTCGCCGTCGGCGCATGATCCGGCACTACTCCGACCAGCCGCTGGCCCCAGAGGTGGTCGAGCGGATCCTCGCCTCCGCTCTCCGGGCTCCTTCGGCTGGCTTCTCCCAGGGCTGGGCATTCCTTGCCCTTACCGATCCCGCCGACCGTGCTCGCTTCTGGCCGTTCGTACCCACCCGTGTCGAACAGACACCAACCATGCAGGATGCTCCGCTGGTTGTGGTGCCTCTGGCCCATAAGACGGCCTATCTGGAACGTTACGCCGAGCCCGACAAGGGCTGGGAAGACCGCGCCGAAGCCCGATGGCCGGCACCGTACTGGTACATCGACACCGGGATGGCCGCGCTGCTCATGCTGATGACCGCCGTTGACGAGGGCCTGGGCGCCTGCTTCTTCGGCATCATGCCCGAACACCTGCAACCCTTCCGCGCCGAGTTCGGGATACCTGACGCGTACGACCCCATCGGCGGGATCGCGGTTGGGTACCGTGCCGCCGACACGCCCCCGCAAAGCCCCCGCATCCAAGAACGCCGACGGGGCGCGGACGACGTCATCCACCGCGGCCACTGGGACCGACACACCTGAAATCGTCCCCTCAGGCGATGTCTCGAACGATGTCCCGAACTTGATCATCCGGATGGACTTCCGCCGGACATGAGCACGGTCCTCGTCTGATCATGTGCTCCGGCCCAGGTGCACTGATCAAGGCGAAGGCCGTGAGGGTGGGTCTCTCGCCTGATGCAGTCCGGGGGGAAGTGTTCGCGGAAGCGTCACGCTTCCCTACGTTGTTCTGCGGGACGCGGTGAGCCCTTCGTATGGTTGACCCGCCCCCGGTGTGTGAGGTGTGGCTCTCATGCTTCTGCCGCTTGTGGCTTGCCGGATTGGCCGCCCGACACCCCACGACGACTCGGCTGCCAATTAGGAATTGCGAATGATCGCTCTGTTGGGAATCGACAGCGAGGTCCCTTCGAGGGTCTGACCGGCTCCGGCTTCAACGCCGCGCTGCAGATCGACGGCGCCGACGTGGACACCTCGGGCGCGCTGAGCACGCACCGGCGCGTCTAACGGGCGGGCGACCGTCGTGAACAACGTGTCGAACATCGAGATCGGCGCCAACTACAAGCTCGCCCCGGTCGACTCGGTCATCGCCGACAGCGTCGTCACGGGCAGCCAGGGACGGTCGATCCGCTGCTCGCCTCCGACGGATCGCTGTGCCGGATCGGTGCGGGAAGCACGGCGATCGACACCGGCACCGGTGACCACGCCTTCGTGACCGAGGACCTGGGCGGCCGGGCCTGCGCCGGCGCCGTGTGGGACGCCTCGCCCCAAAGGATCGGTGGCGGGTCAGTCCCGCCACCGATCGTGCGGTGAGCCGGCGGTCGGGGTCAGCGCTCGGTGAGGTGGACCGCTGTGCCGGTGTCGGTGTAGACCAGCGCGGCGTAGGCGTTGACGCGGTCCGGGACGATTCCCGCGTCGGCGCCTACCGTTCGTCCGGTACGCCCGTCGACGACGAAGGCTCCGTCCTTGCCCTTGACGTAGAACAGATCCTTGAACTCGGCTTCTACGGTGGCGTTCCAATCGTCAGGACCGTCCCCCGCCGCCCGGCGCCACAGGATCTTGCCAGTCTTGTCCACGGCGAGCGCTCCGTCCTGCTTCGAAGCGCACAGCAGGACGGTGCCGCCCTCGCCGTGATGGCAGGTCATGCGCTTGGCCAGACCGGATCGCTTGGACAGGACGAAGTCGCCGGTCGCGATCTCGACCAGCCGCGCCTGCTCGCTGTCGTCGTCGAGTTTGGCCAGAGGGGTGTCGTTCGATTTGACCGCCCAGGTCGTTCCGGCGGGCACCCCCTTGGCCCACAGGTCGCGGCCGTCGGACGCGGCAACACCGGCCAGCGAGTATTCGTCGTCCGGCTCTTCCCGGAACCCCAGAACGGCGTCGCCTGACCCGCCGATCATCCAGAAACCTGCACGCTGCCAGAGCAGGCGGGGCTCGTCGTCCAGGGAGACCGCGAAGGTGCCCGTCATGTAGTCGTCCTCCGTCCAGGTGACGGTCACCGCGCCGTCCCCGGGCTCGAGCAGGAGCGCGCCGAGCTTGCCGGCCGGGTCACCATAGATGTCCACTGGCAGCCGCCAGATCAGCTTGCCGTTGTCGGCCCGGGCCGCGATCACCTCGAACCCGGCCTGCGCCGAACGGCTGCCCCGCTTGGTGAGTTGGACCGGCACGACGGTGACCACGGCCGGTACACCGCCGATCCGCACCGGCACCGGGAACGACACGCGGCTGCGGATCATCTCGGCCTGTTTCGTGCTCAGATCGTCTGGCGCCGGCAGGTCGTACGTGGGCTTGTTCTGGGTCTTGATGTCGGTGACGGCCTTTCCCGTGGCCAGGTTGTACATCGTCACGCCGGACGCGTGCGTTAGCCAGGCCGCACGCCCGTACAGAGCGAGGGGAGGGAAGCCCTTCGGGCCGGTCGGCAGGACATGGGCCGCCTTGCTGTCGAACGCCAAAGGCGCCGCGGCCCGTGGATCGCCGCTGAGGTCGAGCGCCTTCCGGGTGGGCGAGCCGGTGGCCGCCGGACTGTCGCCTTCCCCGGTCGAGCCTCCGGTGCACGAGGCCAACAGAGCTACTGCAGCCAGAGCGATGACACCTTCACGTACCGGACTTCTCATCCGACTCTCCGCGTTCCGTGACCTGTGAGCTGACCCCGGTCGGTGACCAGATGGGCACTCCTGACATCAGCGGATTCGACCATTGGTGGGCCGGGACCGGTCCCGGCCTCGAATGGGGTGGAGCAGCCCCGCTTCTCCTGCTGGAGAAGCCCGCGTTCGCCGCGATCGTGAACCTCGCCCAGGCGTCCCTGGCACTGTTCCTCAGGTTCGGCCTCCACATGACCGCCGTCGCTGCGTATCGAGCAGTCCAGACTCGTCAAGGCAGCCTGATCCTGCGCCATGAGCGCCTCGGGAGGTGGCACCGTGGACGCGGCCATGGTGACCCCGGGGCAACGTGCGGGCCGTTGTGCCCGTGCTCACCGCCATGTTCCGGCGTGGCCCGCGGGAGCGGCCCGACGCCGCCGAGGTCGGGCGGTTCCTGGCCGATATCGCCGGGTCCGAGCCTCAGCCCTCGCGGGACTCTCGCCGTCGTTCCCGGCGATGGGGTCGACACGGAGGACACCTCCGAAGCCCGAGGCCGGACCACGGTCGCCGCGAACGGTGAACCGCAGTCCCGGATCAGCGACCCGCACCCGCCGATACGTGTCGGTCCGCCTGCGCACGGGCTCGCCGCCCGAGACGTCGGAGAGCGACGAGTGCCATCGGCTGCTGGTGCCGCCCGGCGCCAAGGTCGACGGCACCCTCGTCGAGATCCGCGCCAGAACCGAGGGCCCGCCGGCCGACGGAGCCGCGGCGCTGTACGAGGCTGCCGACACCGCCGCCCGAAGCGCCGCCAAGGTCCTGAGGCAAGGCCCGATCCCGCGCCACTCCCCCGCCTACCCCGTCGGCGCCCCGGCCTGGAAGGACCTTGCGAACTGCTCGACGCCGAGGCGCTGTCCGTCGTTCCCGGCCTCAAAGCCGACGCGCCGGAAGCCGGCGTCGCCGACTGGGACTGCGAGTGGGCCAGCGACGTCGTCGTCGTACCGGAAGGCTACGGCGACGACACCGGCACGGTCTTCACCGAATACCGCCGCTACGGCAGCCAGGACGCCGAACCGTACGCCGAGATGGTGCGCCTGTACGTCCGCGGGCAGCGCCCCGTGGACGAACTCTGCGACATGGCCACAGACCTCACCGCTTGCGCCGCCGAACTCCGCGCGCGATGACACCGCCTCACAAGGCACGGGAGCGCTGACACGGGCGGCGATACGGTCTCCTCAGGAGGCGGAGTCCGGCCGGTCCTCGTCGTCCTCCATCAGCTCCAGGTCCGGCGGCACGAGCGTCGTCGACTCCACCAACCCCTTGAGCAGGTTGTGCAGCAGGGCGCTGTCGCCGGGGCAGCCCTGCGACTTGTCCCGCATCAGCGGGTACATGAAGCCGGTGCGGTCCAAACGGCGGCGCAGTGCCTCGAACCGGTACTCGATCCTGCGCTCGTTCCAGCCGGCCTCCGGGTGGAGGTAGGACAACTCCTTGGCAGCCTCGGTGTAGGTCAACGGCCTCGGGTCCTCCTCGTACAGCAGGTACCGCCGGCCGAGGACGACCAGCAGCAGCCGTTCGTCGTCGTCGAGCGGCCAGGTCACCGGGCGTTCGTTGCCGGCGTAGCGGTCCGATACCGGCCATGGGTCGTTGCGGCCCGTCACGTACAGCTCGACCAGGTGCTCGCGGAAGCCGGAGCCCTTCACGAACAGCGGGGTGTAGCCGGTGGCGAGCGGGATCGGCTCGGTGCTGAGGTGCATCATCCGGCCGCGTGGCAGCCGGACGAGCTGACGTCCGGTGTTGCGCAGCCACCACTGCCCCGCGTGGTACGTCAGCTCCCCTTGCCGCCGGCTCACTCGCAGGTCGTCCACGCCGACCTCCAGGTCCACGTCCGGCATCGCGCCCCGTCCGAAGCGGACGATGCGGCCCGGCCGGGGCGGGGCGCTGAGGTCATCGATGACCGTGCGGGCATGCAGCGTGCCGGGCGGGCTGGGCGCGACTCCGCGCGCGAGGCTGGCGGAGGGTGACATTGCTGGACTCCTCGTTCGTGGCTTCTCGAGACAGCGCACGGCTTACCGACCAGTGTCCGCATCCCCTGCGGGACCCCTCCCAAGAACGGTCCTCTACAAGGAAACGTGCCCCGACGCGATGGCTCGACGGCGCCGAGAACGGCTGCCGGGCGGTGGCTCCGGGGAGGGGGCGAAGCCACCGTCCACGAGTACGCCGTCGAGGGCGGGCGGAGGGGCGGGCTGAGGGAGACGAAGCACCCGTCGTCGCCCTTGCCCTCCAGAGCCGAAGGTGCCGCCCCTCACCAGCCGCGCCGAACGCCGGCACGCCGGACGCGGCCGCGCTGCTCTATTTCGCCTTCAACTCCGCTACTCCAGCGGCCAGTTGGGCCCAAGCATGGCGCCATAGCGGCTCACCCCGGCGCCGCCAGGTCGCAGCCGCCGCCTACCTCACGCTCGCAATCCTGCCGCTGACTCTCTTCGACGCGCCCCTCGCGGTCGTCTCTGACCTCGCCCTGGCCGGACTCGTCGTGCCGGTCCTGCCGATCCTCTCCTCCGTCCTCATCGAGTCGGCGGCACCGCGCACTGTCCTCACCCAGGCGTTCGCCAGGGGCAACTCCGCAAACGCGGCAGGGATGGCGGGAGCCGCGGCAGTCGCGGGGCGGGTAGTGGACGCGGACAGTGCGCACGGCGGCTTCGGTGCGGCGATAGGAGTCGCGGTGCTCATGACTGCCCTGGCGCTCAGCGGACTGCAGGACTCACCATCGGACGGACCGAAGCCGTCCGCGCCCACGGAAACCACGGCGCGAACGGCTCCACCCCAACCTGAACAGCACAACTCCGAACTCCTAGCCCCACCATCGAGGGCACGTGTCTCGCCAGGAGTGGGGCAAGCGCGGTGACCGTGTCGACCACCAGCGCCGTGGGGCTGAAGTCATGATCCTCCGTGGCAGGGCCGAGCCTGTCGATCACCCACATCCGGGGTGAGCACGTTCGCAGGTATCCCGTTACGGGCACGAGGGCCGGTAGGCAAGGTTCCCGAAGTACGTGTTCCACTCGGCGCGGGTGATGGCGGGACGGCTGAGTCGGCACACGCGGTCGGCGACGCGCTCCGGGTCCGTCTCCCACAGTCGGGCGAGGCCGTCCGCGCCCGCTGTGGCCAGGGTGTGGTCATCGGGGCCGAACGCCGCCGCGAACACCGGCGTGATGGGCTCATCGTCGGTCAGCGAGACAAGTGCCTGGGGGTGGACCGGATCGGTCGTGTCCCACAGACGGGCGGTGCCGTCGGCACCCATGGTGGCCAGCGTGTTCCCGTCGGGGCTGAAGGCGGGAGAGTAGGCGTCGCCGACGTGGCCGCCGAAGGCCGCGCTCTGGTGCAGGCGGCGGTCGGTGACATCCCACAGGCGCGTCACGCCGCCGAATTCGGTGGTGGCCAGGGTCTTGCCGTCCGGACGGAAGGCGACGGCGTTGACCCCGTCCGGGAGGGCCGGGGAGACGGCCAGCCTTCTAGGGTGGCGGCGGTCGCCGACGTCCCACAGCGCTACCCTGCGGTCCCATCCCCCGGTGGCCAGGGTGTTGCCGTCCGGGCTGAAGACGGCCGCATTGGAGCCACCGGGGTGGGCGGTGGTGGTGGCCAGTTCGCGGGGGCGGCGGGTGTCCGAGACGTCCAACAGCCGTACGGTGCCGTCCAGGTCGGAGGTGGCCAGGGCGCGGCCGTCGGGGCTGAAGGCCACGGTGTTCACGTGGTCGCCGTACCCGGTGAGGGTGGCCAGTGAGCGGGGGCGGCGGGGAACAGTGATGTCCCACAGCCGGGCCGTGCGGTCGTAACCGGCCGTTGCGAGGGTACGGCCGTCCGGACTCAGCGCCAGCCCGCAGACGGTGTCGGTGTGGCCGGTCAGGGTGGCCAGCGAGCGGGGGCGGCCGGGAACAGTGATGTCCCACAGCCGAGCCGTGCGGTCGTAACCGGCCGTGGCCAGAATGCGGCCGTCCGGACTCAGCGCCAGCGCACAGACGGTGTCGGTGTGGCCGTGGAGAGCGGGGAGGGGCAGGTCCCACAGCCGTGCGGTGTGGTCGTCCCCGGCGCTGGCCAGGGTTCGGCCGTCGGGGCTGAACGCCACGAAGACGGCGGCGTCGGTGTGCCCGGTCAGCACGGTCCGCTGCCTCGGGTGGCGCGGATCGCCGATGTCCCACACCCGCACGGTGTGGTCCAAGCCCGCGCTGGCGAGCGTGTGTCCGTCCGGGCTGATGGCGACGGAGCGCACGCCGTCGGTGTGGCCGGTCAGGGTCGCCAGCCTGGCCGGGCGTCCGGGGGCGGCCACGTTCCACAGCCGCACGGTGCGATCCCAGCTCGCGCTCGCCAGGGTCTTCCCGTCGGGGCCGAAGGCCACCCAGCTGACGGCTGCCGTGTGGCCGGTCAGGGTGGCCGACCGGTGGGCGTTCCCGGAGGCGTCGAGCGTCCACAGGTGTACGGCTCGGTCGAAGCCGGCTGCGGCCAGGGTGCGGCCGTCGGGACCGAAGGCCACGGAGACGAGCGCGGCGTCCGTGTCGTCTTCCGTGCGCAGTGCGGCTCTCGTGCGGGGACGGCGCTGATCGGTGACGTCCCACAGCCGTAAGGTGCCGTCGGTACTCGCGGTGGCGAGGGTGGTGCCGTCCGGGCTGAACGCCACGGCGTTGACGTCGCCGGTGTGGCCACGCAGGACCGCCAGCAGGCGGGGGCTGTCCGGGGCGGTGGTGTCCCATAGCCGCGCGGTGTCGTCCCAGCTCGCGGTGGCCAGGGTCCTGCCGTCGGCGCTGAAGGCGGCGTGGCTGACCTTGCCGGTGTGGCCGGTCAGGGTGGCCGGCGGGCGGGTGCGATGGGGGTCGGTGACGTTCCACAGGCGGGCGGTGTCGTCGTTGCTGCCGGTGACCAGCGTGCGGCTGTCGGCAGAGTAGGCCACCGCGTTGACGTTGTCGGTGTGCCCCGTGAGGCGCGTCGCGTACGGGGTCGCGAAGGTGCTGAGCAGACTGCTCCGGGCCTCGGTGGTGCGGGCCAGGCGGTAGGCGGCGAGGCTGAGCTGGGTGGCGAGCGCGGGATTGGTGGAGCGCAGCGCGGTGGCCTGCTCCGCGACCTTCTGGGAGAGGGCGATGTTGCGCTGCCGGGTGGCGGTGCCCTGGGCACGCACCGCGTAGACGGTGGTGGCCGAGGCGGTGATCAGGAGCAGGGTCAGCAACACGGTGAGCCGGCGCAGGCGGCGAACACCGCGGCGGGCGGCGGCCTGCTCGCTGTGCGCGGCGGCCCGGCTCGCGTCCAGGAACTCCCGCTCCTGCACGGACAGGGAGGCGCGGTCGAGCGCGGCGACCATGGCGAGACGCGTGCCTCGGTACAGCGCGCCGGGATCTCGCCCCAGCGCCTCCCACGCCAGTGCCGCATCGGTGAGCCGGCGCAGCACCCGCAGGGCTTCCCGGTCCTCGGCCAGCCATCCGTGCAGCCGGGGCCAGCAGCGGATCAGAGCCTCATGCGCCAGCTCCACCCGTTCGCGATCCAGTGTCAACAGCCGTGCCCGGGCGGCCTGTTCCAGTACGGCGACGATGTCGTCGCCGTCCGCCTGCTCGGCGAGCCCCCGCAACTCCGCCAGGCGCGCCGGTCTCCGGGTGTCTTCGGTTCCCTCGCCCAGCGCGGTCAGCCGCACAAAAGCCCTCCGGGCCAACTCCATTTGCCCTGGGCTCAGTCGTCCGTAGAACTCCTCCGCGGTGCGGGCGAGGCCGCCTTCGAGTCCGCCCACTGCCTGGAACCCCTCCAGCGTCAGCGCGTTACCACGGCGTCGCCGCCAGGTCTCAAGGAGCGCGTGCGACAGCAGCGGCAGCGCTCCGGCCTGGCCGTGCGCCTGTGCGGTGAGCGACGCCAGCAGTGCGCCCTCGACGGTGAGACCGGCCTGCTGGGCGGGTCTCACCACAGCCCTGCGTAACTCGTCGAGGCTCATCGGCCCGATCGGCGCCTGCGCGTCACGCATGACCTCCACCAGCAGCGGGTCGCGGGTGCAGTGCGCGTAGAAGTCGGCGCGCACACCGAGCGCCACCCGGCACCGGCCGGACCCGGCCGACGCGGCGGTGACCAGTGCCGCGACGAAGCACTGCCGCTCGGCGTCATCCCGGCAGAGCGTGAAGATCTCCTCGAACTGGTCGACGACCAGCACGACGCCGTCGCCCCCTTCGGACCCCTCAGAGCGGGCGACGATCTGCCGCAGCACCCGCGCCAGGTTCTGTGGGTTCTGCCGCAACTCCTCGTACAGCCCGCCCGGCGAGATGCCCGCCAGTACGCCCAGCCGTACCGCGCACTCCTCCACCGGCCGGGGCCCCGGCGTCAGCACCACCACGGTCGCCGCGTCCCGCAGGCGCGGCACCAGACCGGCCCGCAACAACGACGACTTGCCCGAACCCGAAGCCCCGATCAGCATCACGAACCGCCGCCGCTCAAGCCGCTCGGCCAGCTCCTCCACCAGCTGCTCCCGGCCGAAGAACCACTCCGCGTCCTGCTCCCTGAACGGCCGCAGACCCGTGTACGGCGGTGGCGTGCCGGACTCCTCCGTCACGCCGAGGGCGGGATCCCCGTCACCGAGGTGCTCCGCCGCCTCCCGCCAACGACGCTCCCATTCCTGGACATCCCCGTCGCAGGAGCGCACGTACGCCAGGGTCACCGCCAGCGTCGGCAGCCGCTGCCCGGACGCCGCGGAGGACAGCGTCGAGATCGAGTAGTGCGCTCGCTCCGCCAGTGTCCGGTAGGGCGGATTGCCTGCCTTCCTCCGCAACTGCCGCAAGCCCGCGGCGAACTCCGGTAACGGACCGTCCCCCGCGTCCAGCGGTCGCTCCTTGCGCGGCATCGCCGCACCTCCCCGTTCCCCCAGGTGACGGCCTGACAGCCGCCTCACATTTTTCATGAGTTGTTTGTTCGGCACCAGTGCTCCGAAGGCGAACAACGCGCGAGCCGCTACACCTGGATCGCCCGACCCCGGCCGCATCGGTGGCGGTCAACGCGGAAGACACGACAAG
Organism: Streptomyces lanatus; assembly: GCF_014655715.1. Taxonomy (GTDB): domain Bacteria; phylum Actinomycetota; class Actinomycetes; order Streptomycetales; family Streptomycetaceae; genus Streptomyces; species Streptomyces lanatus. The sequence continues at coordinate 34,826 of NZ_BNBM01000004.1, forward strand.
GGACGCCATCAGCCAGGAATGGCTGCATCGGTTGCGACTACAGAGGAGACCGAATGAGATTGAGAAGAATCACGAAACGGGCGGCTGCAATGGTCCTGACGATGATCGCCGCATTGGTCCTTCCGCTGGCGGCGCAGGCACCAGCACAGGCAGCACCGAACGTTGCCGCCGGACCGACCGCGTGGACCCCGGGGGTCTCCCCGCTGTTCACAGGCGCAGGCGAGTTTGTAACGCGGAATGTGTCGAGTGCCGATCGGGACAACGCGCTGAGGTTGTGCTCCGTCGCATCTGGCATCGCCTGCGTGTCGGTTGGCCAAGGCGACGGCAGACACAGCGTCTTCCACCTGTTCAGGTGTGAAACGCGGTCGCTCTCGAACTTCATCAATGCGCTCGCTGTTCGCAACAACCAGACTGGCGGAGCCCGAGTCCACTTCTGGGGGCCCAGGTACAACCACTACATCCCAGCGGACGGCGTGATCCACCTGATCCCGGACGAGGCGACGTACGACTTCAATCGCCTCGATCTCTGCTAAGGGCACATCGACCCGGGCACGCTGATCATGGTGTCCGGGTCGGAAGCCTCTGCAGTGACGGCTGCGGAGTGACGACTGAGCCTTTTCCAGAGGCTTCGCATGCGCGCTGTCGGCACGCGGTGGCGGCGCTTGAACGGCATGGTCACCGGTGAGGCTGCGGGCGAAGCCGGTCAGGCCGTGCAGGTTCGCCGCGGTGGCGTCCTCGATCCAGGCGGGCAGCAGGACGCCTGTCTGCTGGGTGAGCATGTCGCCGAAGTCGCGTGCGAGTTGATGTGCCCTGGCCAGCTTTGAGCTGCTGGAGGGGCGGCGGGTGAGCCAGCCCGTGACCTTCCGCACGCTGGACGGCAGGCCATTCCAGTCGGCTGCGTGCCCAGTCGCAGAGGCTGGTGTAGGCAGCGGGAGAGTGAGTCCCCCCGCACCCGTTTCCTACTCGCGGCCCTCGGCCACGGCCCGCAGGACGCGTTCGTGATCGGTGATGCCGAGTGAGAACGCAGTTGCACGAAGAGCAGATGCAGCGTGACGAAACGCTGCTGCCCGTCGACGACGTAGCGCTCGTTCTTCGACGGCTCGTGGTAGACGAACGGTCCCAGAAAGTACCGCGGAGCGGTGGGTGTTCCTTCAGGCTGAAGCCCTGGGCCGTGCAGACAGCGTTCACGCGGGCACTGCGTCAGCCCGGCCGCCGAAGGAGCCGACGGATCGGCCCCGCGAGTCTCCACGATGTGAGACCCGCTGGTGGGCCTCTCATGTGGTCGATGCCCGCCCGCAAGGTTTGGTATAATGGTATGACATTAATTAGGTAGTCGAGAGGGGCTACGCAATGGCGGGCGGAACGCTCATCGTCGGTGCCAGTCAAGCGGGTCTTCAACTGGCCACTACGCTGCGGCAGCTGGGAGACACCGAGCCGATCGCTCTGGTCGGCGAAGAGGCATATCCGCCCTATCAGCGGCCGCCCCTGTCCAAGGAGGTCCTCGCCGGGGAGGCGGACTTCGAGTCGTTGGCCTTCCGTACCCCGAACTACTACGCGGACGCCCGGATCGATCTCGTCAGCGGCGAGCGTGTCACCGAGGTGGCGCTCTCCCGCTCGGGACGGCCGGGCTCCGGTGTCGCGACGACCGAGAGCGGGCGCACCCTGCCCTTCGACCGGATGGCGCTCACCGTGGGTGCCGGACCCAGACGCCTTGGCATCCCCGGGGCGAATCTCGACGGCATCTGCTACCTGCGCGACCGTGACGACGCGGCGAACCTGCGGGTACGGCTCGGCACCGCGGCCCGCGTCGTGGTCGTCGGCGGCGGCTTCATCGGGCTGGAGGCGGCGGCCGTCGCACGCGCGCTGGGCAAGGACGTCACCGTGGTCGAGGCTGCCGAGCGGCTGATCCCTCGGGCCGTGGCGCCCGTCGTATCGGACTTCTACCGCCGGGCCCACATCCGGCGCGGCGTCCAGGTGCTGCTCTCGACGACCGTGTCCGGCTTCGACGGTGAGTCCGGGCGGGTCGCCACGGTATGTCTCGCCGACGGCACGAGACTGCCGGCCGACCTGGTGCTCGTCGGAGTCGGGGTGGTCCCCCGCACGGAACTCGCCGAGCAGTTGGGGCTGGAGTGTGACGGGGGCATCGTCGTCGACGCGTACGCCCGCACCAGCAATCCTCTGATCGGCGCCGCCGGGGACTGCACCGTGCAGCCTCATCCCACGACGGGGCTCGGCCGGGTGCGGCTGGAGTCCGTGCAGAACGCCGTCGCCCAGGCCGCGGTCGCCGCCGCCTCGCTCCTGGGACGGCCCGCGCAGACCAGGATGGTGCCCTGGTTCTGGTCGTACCAGGGCGACCTCAAACTGCAGATCGCGGGCCTTTCGACCGGGTATGACGACTACGTCGTACGGGGAGAGCCGGAGAGCGAGCGGTTCTCCGTCCTGTACTACCGGGAGGGCGGTCTCATCGCCGTGGACGCCGTCAACAACCCCGCCGACTACATGACCGTGCGCAAGGTGCTCAGCCAGGGAGCGACCATCCCGTCGAGCGGCGCGGGCGACTTCGGGACGCCGTTGAAGTCCCTCGTGGTCGCCGGCACGGACGTGGTGTCCACCTTCTGACAGGCAACGCACGAGTGAGGCGTGAGGCCGGGGCCTCACGCCTCACTCGTCTTGACCGCTGCCCCGTCAGATGACGGCTGACTCAAGCGACTCGGGAGCGAACAACTCGTCGGGCTCCAGCAGTCGCTGTGACAGGCCCTGTTCATGGTGGTAGCGCAGGAACGTGCTGAGCGCGTCACGGTTGTCGTCGAGGCCGTAGGACCAGTAGTCCCTGCCCAGCAGGTTCCGGGCTTCTTCCAGTTGAGGGGTCAGCCAGGGCAGCATGAAGCGCAGGGCCGAGGTGTCGTAGAGGTTCTCGTACGCCGCGTTCTTGGCCTCGTGGAGGGCCTTGTAGAGCGACTGCGCGACCCAGCGGTGACGGTCGTACACGTCCCGTCTGACCACCACCACGTGCATGATCGGGAAGATTCCCGTCGCCGCGTAGTAGTCCTTCTCGGCGGCCACGACGTCCGGGAAGACCCTGCGTACCCGGGGGTCTCCCGCGGCGAACGGGCTGGGGACCCGGGGGGTGCACAGGGCGTCGATCTCGCCCTCGGCGAGCATCCGGGCAAGCGTCCTGTCCTCGGGTATGCGACTGATGCGCAGTGAGTCGGGCAGGTCGACTCCGGCCTTCTCGATGCGCCCCGGTGTCTCCTGTCCGCCGGTGAGGTAGCTGACCGAGTCGAACGGCACCCCGTGCCGGTCCCCCAGGATGCCTCGCATCCACACACAGGCGGTGAGCTGGTACTCCGGAGTGCCGATCCGCTTGCCCCTCAGATCCTCCGGGGTGGAGATTCCCGAGTCGGCATGGCAGTAGAGGGAGCCGTGCCGGAACATGCGCGAGGTGAAGACGGGCAGGGCCACGAAGGGCGAGGGGTCGGCCCGCAGTGACAGGACGTACGAAGACAGCGACATCTCCGCGACCTCGAACTCCTGATGTCGCATCATCCGGAAGAAGGTCTCCTCGACGGGCAGCCGGAGATACGTCAGCTCGATGCCGTCCGGGCGGACGGTCCCTTCTTCGAGGGCGCGGGTGCGGTCGTAGTCGCCGCAGGCGAAGGTGAGTTGCAGTCGTGTCATGGGGTGCGGTTACCTGCCTTCCGCCGTGAGGAGGGCGTCCAGGTGCGGGTAGACGCGCCGGGCGTTGGCCTCGAAGACCTTGTGCCGCTGTTCCTCGGTGAGCCCTGCGCGGTCGATGTAGCGCTTGGTGTCGTCCCATGCGATGCCCGTCTCCGGGTCGGCGCCACGCACGGCGCCGAGCATCTCGGAGGCGAACAGGATGTTGTCGGTGTCGATGACCTGGTGCAGCAGGTCGATGCCCGGCTGGTGGTAGACACAGGTGTCGAAGAAGACGTTCTTCATGACGTGTTCCGCCGGGTCGGGCCGGCCCAGCCGCACGGCCAGTCCGCGGTAACGGCCCCAGTGGTACGGCACCGCCCCGCCGCCGTGCGGGATCACGAACCGCAGCGTCGGGAAACGGTCGAACAGGTCGCCCTCGACGAGCTGCATGAAGGCGGCGGTGTCCGCGTTCAGGTAATGCGCGCCCAGCGCGTGGAAGTTGGGGTTGCAGGAGGCCGACACATGGATCATCGCGGGCACGTCCAGCTCGACCATCGTCTCGTACAGGGGGAACCAGTACGCGTCGGTGAGCGGCGGCGAGGTCCAGTGGCCGCCGGACGGATCGGGGTTGAGGTTGCAGCCCACGAAGCCGAGGGTCTGCACGCAGCGGCGCAGTTCGGCCCTCGCCGCGTCGAGCGTGCCACCGGGGGTCTGCGGAAGCTGGCACACGGCGGCGAAGTGCTCGGGGAACAGTCCCACCACCCGGTGGACGAGGTCGTTGTTCGCGCGCGCCCACTCCTGTGCAGTGGCCGGATCGGAGACATGGTGCTCCATCGCGGACGCCTTCGGCGAGAAAAGCATGAAGTCGCCGCCGCGCTCACGCAACAGCTTGAGCTGGTTGCTCTCGACGCTCTCACGGATCGCGTCGTCGCTCGGCACAGCGGGTACGGCCGCCGGCAGGGCCGGATCCGCAAGGCGGGCCAACTGAGCGTCGCGGAAGGCCTGGTGCTGCGGTGGGGCCGTCGTGTAGTGGCCGTGGATGTCAATGATCACCGGTGAACTCCGCATGGTCGACGTAGGTGAGCCCCTTGCGCGCGAGCCGCTCACGCATCGCGTTCACGTCGAGGCCGAGCTCGCCGTCGGCGTAGCGCTTGCGTGAGGCCGCCTCCTTCTCCTCCCGGGCTCGTGATGCCTCCAGCACGTCGGCGGCGCGCAGCCGGGGGACCACCACGACCCCGTCGTCGTCGGCGACGACCACGTCGCCCGGCTCGATGCGCTGACCGCCGCACACGACCGGCGTGTTCACATCACCGAGGGTCTCCTTCACCGTCCCGAACGCGCTGACGTGCCGTGCCCAGACGGGGAAGCCCATCCGCTGCAGGTCGGCGACGTCGCGACAGCCGGCGTCGATGACCAGGCCTCGTACGGCACGGGCGGCGAGTGCGGTGGCGAGCAGGTCACCGAAGTAGCCCGCCTCGGAAGGGGAGGTGGGGGCAACGACGAGAACGTCGCCTTCGCGGCACTGTTCCACGGCCACATGGATCATCCAGTTGTCCGCGGGAGGCACGCTGACGGTGACGGCGGTGCCGGCGATGTGTGCTCCAGCCCAGACGGGCCGCAGGGCGGGGTCGAGGAGTCCGGTGCGTCCCTGCGCCTCGTGGACGGTGGCGACGCCGTGGCCGGCGAGGGCGTCGGTGATCACGCGGTCGGCGCGGGGCGGGTTGCGGACGACGATGCTCATGCCGCCGCCCAGGGCAGCAGGGACACGTGCACGGCGTCCTCGCCGCTCTCGCCGCCGACGGTACGGATGGCGCGGTCGGCCTCGGCGAGGGGGAAGCTGTGCGTGCTCAGTTTCTCCAGCGGGAAGCGGCCCGACGCGAGCTGTTCCAGGGCGAGTTCGCAGGAGCGGTACCTGTGGCCGCGGGCGCTCTTGAGGGCGATCGACTTCTCCGTCAGCTTCTTCAGCGGGAAGTCGGGGAACGCTGCCAGCTCGCCCTGGACGACCATCGTGCCCTCGCGCCGCTTGAGCGCGTCGATGCCGAGCAGAACGGGCGCGGCGCCGGCGCCCGCGGTGCAGTCCAGGACGACGTCGACGCCGCGGCCCCTCGTGAGTTCCAGGATGCGGGTCAGCGGATCCTCCCGCGTCACGTCGATGACGTGGTCGGCGCCCAACTCCCTTGCGAGGGACAGGCGCGCGGCATCCTTCGTGGTGCCGGTGACGATGATGAGAGAAGCGCCGGCCTGCTTGCAGGCGACAACCTGGGACAGCCCCTGCTGTCCCGGCCCCTGGATGAGCACGGTGGAGGCGTACTTGACACCCGCGGTCACCAGCGCCCACTCGATGCCGTTCGACAACGGCGTGACAAGGCCCGCGAGTTCGGCGGAGACGCCGTCGGGCACCCGGTGGGTGACGGAGTTCCACGGCAGGTAGAGGTACTGCGCGAAGCCGCCCCACAGGTGGTACTCGTTGTCCGCCGAGGTGTACCCGTAGCGGCGGGCGTCGGGGTTGGTGCGCCAGTCGGTGGCCTCGCAGTGGCGGTACTCCCCCAGGTGGCACCACTCGCAGCGGTAGCAGCCGACGTAGTGCTCGACGAAGACGCGGTCGCCCTCGACGAGTCCCTTGCGTTCGGAGAACGTACGGCCCGCCTTGGCGATGACGCCCACGTTTTCGTGCCCCATGATCACCGGGTCGGGGAACGGCGGCTTCGCGTACATCTTCACGTCGGTGCCGCAGATGCCGGCGACCTCCACCTTCAGCAGGGCGCCATCGTCGGGAATGTTCGGCATCAGCAGTTCGCGCAGTTCCGTGTGCCCGGGGGCTGTTCGTACCGCCGCCAGCACTTTCTCCGCCATGACTTCTCCTCGCGTTCGGGATCGTCCCGCCGACCGACAGCATATGGACTGATGGACTAACCATGCTACCTTTCGAGCATGGCCGTACCTCATCTCAGGACAGTGACCCGCACCCAGGGCGCCAACGAGGCCCTCAAGACAGGGGCCGTGACGTCGCACGGCTTCCGGTTCGACTTCGAGGAAGTCCCCGTCCTCGTCCACGCGTTCCGGCGCATGGTCCGGGGGCTGGAGTTCGACGTCAGCGAGATGGCGCTGACCACCTATCTGGTGGCGAAGGCGCACGGAGTGCGCTTCACGGCCGTGCCCGCCTTCCTGGTCCGCGGTTTCCACCACGGCGCGATATGGCACGATCCCGCCTCGGGCATCCGCTCCCCCAATGACCTTCAGGGCCGCAAGGTCGGGGTCAGCCGCGGCTACACGGTGACCACTGGTGTCTGGGCCCGGGCCGTGCTCCAGCAGGAGTACGGCGTCGACCTCGACAAGGTGACCTGGGTGCTGTCGGGCGACGAGCACGTGGCCGCGTACCGGCCGCGGACGAACGTCGTACCGATGCGGTCCGGCGCTTCCCTCGACCACATGCTGGCCGAGGGCGAGCTGGCCGCGGTCATCGGTCCGAAGCCCGACGTGCCGTCCGTTGCGCCGCTCGTGGCGAAGCCGCAGGAGGCGGCCCTCACCGCCCTGCGCGACCGCGGCTTCTACCCGATCAACCACCTGGTCGTGATCCGGGACGAACTGCTGCAGCAGCGGCCGGAGTTGGCGGCCGACGTCTTCGACGCCTTCGCGCGCGCCAAGCAACTGTACGTGGAGCGGCTGCGCGCCGGGAGCATCGAGTCCCCGAGCGCCACCGATGCCATGTACCGCCAGGTCATGGAAGTGACCGGCACGGATCCACTGCCGTACGGGATCGAGCCCAATCGGGCTGTACTGGAAGAGCTCATGCGGCACGCGGTGGACCAGCGGATCCTCGAACGGCCCCTTGAGATCGACGAGTTGTTCGCCGAGGGCACGCGCACACCGACCGCCTGACCGCACCGCCGTACCGGAGCCACCCGCCCGCCGAAGGGACCCGCATGCGCATCGCCATCGCCGCCGACCACAACGGTCTCGCCCTCAAGACCCGGCTCACCGCCTGGCTGACGGAGCACGGGCACAGCGTCGACGACCTCGGCAGCCACGGTGCGGAGACGGTCGACTACCCGCCGCTGTGCGCGGAGGTCTGCCGGCAGGTCACCGACTGCACCGCCGACCGCGGCATTGTCCTCGGTGGCAGTGGGCTCGGGGAGACCATCGCCTGCAACAAGATCCGCGGCATCCGGGCCGGGCTCTGCCACGACGTGTGGAGTACGGAGATCTCGCGCGGCAACAACGACTCCAACGTCCTCGTTCTGGCGGCGAAGGTCCTGTCGTGGGAGAGGTCCGAGGAGATCGTGCGCACGTGGCTGACGACCCCGTTCAAGGGCGGGGTGCACGAACGGCGGCTGCGGCAGATCGCCGTACTGGAAGAGAGGGAACGCGCGCGCCCCTGAGCCAGAACCAAGAGGCGTGGGGGGGGGG
>NZ_BNBM01000004.1:42896-133623 GCF_014655715.1 Streptomyces lanatus
CCACGCCTCTTCCGCTATGGCACCGCCGAAAGGAAGTCCATGATGCGGGCCGGTGCCGACGCCTCGGTCTGCTCCGCCACCGGCACGTCCCAGTACTCGGTGTGCGGGAGGCACTCCTGGAAGTACCGGGCGGCCGAGGGCGCATGCGAGGTGTCCTGCCCGGGAACGATGAGGGCCGGCACATCGAGCGCCAGCAGGTCCTCCGGCTCAGGTCCCGGCACCGTGTCCCGGTCGAACAGCAACCGAGCCATGCCGCTCACCATCGCCCGGTAGCGGCCCGGATCGGTGCGCACGTACGCGTCGGCGAACTCCGCGTCGCGACGGATCACCTGGGCCCAGGGCCCGACCCGGGCATCTTTGGTGAAGCCCGCCTCGGACCCCCGTACCAGCGTCACGACCTGCTCAAGACCGTGCTCGGCCGCGTAGACGAGGTGGCGCTCGAACCGCTCGTGCTGCTTCATCCGGTACTTCACGCCTCCGGCCGGCGAGTACAGCACCATGCTCCGTACGCGCTCGGGGTGTTCCACCGCGACGGCCGCGACTGTGGAGCATCCGACGCAGCCGCCCATCAGATGCGCCCGTTCGATGCCGAGATGGTCGAGCAGGCCGATTCCCTGCCGAACGTAGTCCGCCCAGGAGATCCGCTCCAGCCGCCCGCCCGAACCGCCCGACTCGCGCCGGTCGAAGGTGACACAGGTGAACCTCTCGGTGAGGTGGTCCAGCAAACGCAGGCGCCGGTATACGCCCGTCGTCCGCCAACTCTCCAGGCTGGAGTCGAATCCGCCGGGTGAGAACATCAGAAGGGGCGGTCCCGAGCCGGTGACCTCGTAACGCGTGGGGATGGCGTCGATGACGTCGGTGGGCATGGAGTGCTCCTCTCGGGCGGTGTCGACCACACAGGATCAGGCCGCCGGCGGGACGGGTACACCGCCGACGACCTGACGAGCGGCCCGCACGTCCTCGGCGTAGGCCGTGATCGCGTCGAGCGTGATGCGGGCGACGTTGGCGTAGGTGTCCGGCGGATCGTCCAGGGCCGAGGCGGCGTAGCCGATAGCCGCGTGGACCATACGCATCCGGCCGTCGAGCCAGGGGCCGCCCCCGAAACCGCCGACCACCGGGATGGAGACGGCCTCGGCAACGGCGGCACCCACCACCGGACCTGAGTTGGTGAAGTTCAGCAGGGCGGCGCCGGCCTGTTCGAGTTGCCTGGCCTCGGTGACCAAAGCCTCCCGCATCGCGGTCGGCACCTGGTCGGCGGCGGAGGGCACGGCGTTGTATTCGACGCCATAACGCAGCGCCGTCTGCGGGGTGATCCCGAACTGGGCGAACACCGGGATGCCGGCGCGCGTGATCGCGGTGACGGCGTCCGGGAAGTCGGCGGCGCCGTCCAGCTTGACGAGATCGACCCCGGCTTCCTTGACGAACCGGATGGCCGCGCGCACCGCGCTGTCCGTGCCCTCCTGCAGGGGGCCGAACGGGAAGTCCACGCAGACCAGGGCCCGGTGGACCCCCCGCCGTACCGCTCGGGCGACGACGATCATCTCGTCCATCGTCACTTCGAACGGGTTGGTGTGACCCCAGAGGTTGACGCCCACCGTGTCGCCGACCGAGACGAGCTCGACTCCGGCCCGGTCCACGATGCGGGCGATCTGGTAGTCCCAGGCCACCACACCGACAATCTTGTTCCCCTCGTCCTTCATCCGCTGGAGATCGCGCAACGTGACCCTGTCGGACATATGCGGTCCTCCTAGACCCTGAGCGCCGTGAGGAGTTCGAAGGCGTCGCTCTCGTCGGCGGTCAGCAGCAGTACGCGGGCGTACGGTCGCAGCGCCGCGACGGCGTCATCGGCCTCGAAGCCGTCGCCCAGCACCACACCGGCGGTGGTGATACTCCGCTGCCGGCAGATCCGGCCGATCGCGGCAGCGGCGGCCCGGCCGCCGTCCTCGGTGGCGAGGACGACGACCACGTCAGTCCCGGTCAGTGCCTCTTCGAGCGGGCTGATCCCGCCGTTGAGACCGTGCAGGAGGCCGTCGGTGTCCCGGATGCCCGCTGCCGTGTAGAAGCGGGCATGGGCCCAGGGCCGTTCGGCGAGCCGGCGTGCGACCGTGACCGCTCTGTCGTCCAGAGCGATGACGCGGGCGGCGCGGGCCGGCGCGATCGGCACGTCGATGCGGAACCGGGATTCGCTCGCGGAGGCCGCTCGGGCGCTCTCGCTCAGACTCATGGTCGCTGGCGTCGTCATGTCAGACCGAGGTCTGCGAGACGCCGGGGTTCACCTTGACGGCGTCGCGGCAGGAGTCCAGGAACGACTCGGCCTGCGGCAGCACCACGGCCGCGGACCGTACCCGGTGGTGTTCCGGGTTCACGCCGGGGGGCGTGACGCCCTCGTCGCGCAGGGCGATCGCGGCTTTGCGCAGCTTCTGGCGGGCCTTGATGATCCCGCTGTCGGCGGGCACGAGGCGCTCCTTGCTGCGGTCGACGATGGGACCCATGCTCTCCTGGAGCGAGGCGTCCTGCATGGCGATGCCGGCCACGCCGGAGTAGGTGTCGCCGCGCTTTTGCGCCTCACGGTCGATCAGGTAGTCGTTGTCCATGTTGGCGACCGGCCGGTAGGTGCCCGGGATGGTCCGGGTGTGGACGCCGTGGCCGTCGATCATGGCCTGGCGCTCGGTGTCGGTGAGGGCGCGCACGGGGTGGTAGTCGAAGGAGTAGGTCCAGCAGTTCTCGTCGTCGATCGGCACCCAGAAGTGGCCGTGCACGGGGTGGTCGCCGCGGGGCGGGACCATCGTGAAGGCCGGCATCACCCAGGGGGTGATACGCCAGTAGTACGTGCCCTCTTCGGCGTTGCGCCGGGCGCCTACGAAGAGTCCGCCGTCGCTGTCGGCCACCTCGAAGAACGGCTTGGTGTCCTTCATGTTGTATTCGTTGCCCTTGGCGCCCTTGAACAGGGGGTCGCTCTTCAGGCCGCCGGAGTGCAGGAACGTCACATGGCTGGAGTCGATGCCGCCCTCGAATGCCTGGAGCCAGTTGCTCTGCTGCCAGCGCTTGGAGGTATAGGTCTGCTCGTCGGGGACGTGCACCCACTCGAACTCCGGCAGGGGCGGCTGGGTGGCCGTGTCGCCCATGTACGTCCACAGCACGTCACCTAGCTTCACCAACGGATATGACGTGAGCTGCACGTTCTGGCAGAAGCTGCTGTTGTCGGCCTCCGAGGGGACCTCGATGCACTGGCCGGTGATGTCGTACTTCCAGCCGTGGTACGGGCAGCGCAGACCGGCGCCCTCGTTGCGGCCGAACCACAGGGATGCGCCGCGGTGGGCGCAGAACTCGTCGACCAGGCCGTAGCGCCCCTCGCTGTCACGGAAGGCGACCATGCGCTCCGACAGGAGCTTCACGCGCACCGGCGGGCAGTCGTTCTCAGGAAGCTCCTCGGCCAGCAGCGCGGGAACCCAGTACTGGCGGAACAACTCGCCCATCGGCGTGCCCGGACCGGTCTGGGTGAGCAGCTCGTTGATGTCTTTTCTGAGCACAGCCGTTTCCCTTTCAGGTACCGACCCTCCGGCGGGTCGTGAACATCGATGCCGGACGGTTCGTCCGGGTTGCCTCTTCTCAGGGCTGCTCCGGGGGGATCTCGACGGTCAGTCCGCCGAGTTCCTGGGTGACGCCGATCTGGCACGACAGGCGGCTGGTGTCGCGGCGTTCGGCCACGGCCAGGTCGAGCAGGTCGTCCTCCATCTCGCCGGGCGGGCCGACGAGCGGCGCGAACTCCTCGCGCACCCAGACGTGGCAGGTGGCGCAGGACAGGTTGCCGCCGCACTCCGCGACGATCCCGGGCACACCGTTCTTCACCGCGGCCGCCATGACCGACTCCCCGACCGTCGCATCGACGGTGTACTCGGGACCGTCGGCGCCGACGAAGATCACCTTGGGCAAGATCCCAACTTCCTCTCGCGATCGGCGGAATCCATCGCGACCGGGCATGCCGAGAGGGTTTCGCCCGCGCTGATGGTCTGTCCATTAGACCAGATGTCCCGAAGTCGAAACAAGAGACCGGACGCGGGGTCACAATCAGCGGCATGCGCACCCTGATCCTGCTTCGCCACGGCGAGAGCGACTGGAACTCGAAGAACCTGTTCACCGGCTGGATCGACGTCGACCTGACCGCCCACGGCGAAGAACAGGCCCTGCTCGGCGGGAAGGCACTCGCCGCCGCCGGCCTGCTGCCCACGCGCGTGCACACCTCCGTTCTGACCCGGGCAGTCCGCACGGGCACGCTGGCCATGGAGGGCGCCGGCCACCCCTGGGTACCAACGGACCGGCACTGGCGGCTCAACGAGCGGCACTACGGCGCCCTCCAGGGCCGCGAGAAGGCGGCGGTACTGCGCGAGTTCGGCGAGGACCAGTTCCACCTGTGGCGCCGCTCGTACGACGCCGCCCCGCCGCCGGTCGCCGAGGGCTCACCGGGAGATGTCTCGAGCGACCCCCGGTACTCGGGCCTGCCCCGCGACCTCCTGCCGCGCACCGAGTCCCTCGCGGATGTCACCGCGCGCCTGCTGCCGTACTGGCACGACGCGATCGTCCCCGATCTGCGTCCGGGGCACACCGTGCTGGTTGTCGCGCACAGCAACTCACTCAGAGCCCTCGTCGCACATCTCGACCGGCTGACCCGTGAGGAGCTGCTGACCTTGAACATCCCCACGGGCATGCCGCTGCGTTACGACCTCGGCGAGGACCTGGTCCCGCTGGTCCGGGGCGGCCGCTACCTGGACCTGGATGCGGCGGCCGCAGCCGCTGCCGAGGTTGCCGACCAGGGCGGCGGGCGACTCGGCTCGTGTCGTTGACGCCCAACAACGGTGGACTTATGGTTCTACCAATCCGCACCCCTTTCGTCCGTACCCATGCACGGTGCGTCACCGGAGCCGACCAGGAAGGGCCGCCCATGGCCAAGGATGCGATCGTCAACGAGAACCTGGCGGCGAAGTTCGCCACCGAGAAGGACTCCCCCTACACACGATGGGTCGCCGCTGAGGGGCTGGACATCATCGCCGCCCACTATGTGCCCGACCTGCGCACGGTCGAGCTGAAGCCGTGGGAGCGGCGCGGCGGCCGGGGCGTGTTCATCAACCACGAGGCCACCCGCACCTCGAACGACTGCTACGTCTGCGAGATCCCGGCGGGCGGGAAGCTGGCTCCGCAGCGGCAGCTGTTCGAGGAGATGATCCTCGTCCTCGACGGCCAGGGATCGACCAAGGTCTGGAACGACGCCGGAGCCGAGGCCACGTTCGAATGGCAGGCCGGTTCGATGTTCGCCATCCCGCTCAACGCCAACCACCAGCACTTCAACAGCTCCGGCAGCAAGCCGGCGCGCTTCGTGTCGTCGACGAACATGCCGCCGATCATCAACCTCTACGACGACGCCGACTTCGTCTTCAACACCCCGCGGGACTTCCCCGACCGCTTCAACGGCGAACCCGAATACTTCTCTCCCAGGGGAGAGCAGAAGGGCCTGCTGCTCGACACGAACTTCGTGGCCGACGCGGTCAATCTGCCGCTGATCGAGGCGAAGGAGCGGGGCGCGGGCGGCGGGCACATCCGCTTCGCGATGGCCAAGGGGTCGATGAACAGCCACATCTCACAGTTCCCGACCGCGACGTACAAGAAGGGGCACCGGCACGGGCCGGGCGCCCACGTCATCATCCTCTCCGGCGAGGGCTACAGCCTGATGTGGCCCGACGGTGAGGAGCCGCGCCGCTACGAGTGGGGCCCCGGCACGCTGATCGTCCCGCCGAACATGTGGTTCCACCAGCACTTCAACACCGGGACCGAGCCTGGTCGTTATCTCGCCTTCAAGCACGAGGTGGTCTCGGTGCGCAATGCCCAGGGCGTGCCGAAGGCCTGGATCAGCCGGCGTATCGGCGGCGACCAGATCGACTACGCCGACGAGTCGCCGTACGTACGCGAGACGTTCCGCGACGCGCTTGCCAAGAACGGCATGGAGCCGCAGATGGACCCTGTCTACGAGGCCGAGCTCGAAACGCTTCCCCCCAAGCCGGGCCAGTCCGTCACCGCCTGACATCCCGACGTCCGCAAAGGAGCGGGACCGTGCGGCACACCGAAGAACACAACCATGACGACGGGGTGCGCACGGTCTACTCGGCCTACACCCCCGACCACGACCACACTCACGACGACGAGCCGGCCGGGACTCTGCAGGACAACCCGATCTGGCAGCAGGACAACGTCACGCTGCACAGCGTCGGGATGGACATCGGCTCGTCCGGCACCCAGGTCGTCTTCTCCCGTCTGCATCTTCGCCGCACGGGCGAGGACCTGACGAGCCGTTACCACGTGGTGCGCCGGGAGACCCTTCACCGGTCCCCGGTCGAACTCACGCCCTACGTCGATGCCGAGTACATCGACGCGGGCGCGCTCGGTTCGATCATCGACACCGCCTACCGCGAAGCGGCCGTGGACCCGGCAGCCGTGGACACCGGTGTCGTCATCCTCACCGGCGAGGCGCTGCGCCGCCGAAACGCCGAGGTGATCGCAGGCATCCTGGCCGAGCGCGGCGGCGAACTGGTCACCGCGAGCGCCGGGCACCACATGGAGGCCATGCTCGCCGCCTACGGGTCGGGGGCGGCGAAGGCGTCGTTCGACACCGGGCAGCGCATCCTGAACATCGACATCGGCGGCGGGACCACCAAGCTCGCCGTCCTCGACGGGGGCCGGGTCGTGGCGACCGCCGCCGTCCACATCGGCGGCCGACTCCAGGTGGTGGACGAAACCGGTCGGATCGTCCGTCTCGACCCGGCCGGCGGTGAACACGCTGCGCGCGCCGGGTTCACCTGGAAGGTGGGCGACACCGCGCACGACGCCGAGGTGGAGCGGGTCGCGCAGTCCATGGCAGACGCGCTGGTGGACGCCCTCACGGCCGGTCACCCGCCCGCACACGTGCGGGACCTGTACCTCACCGATCCGCTGGCGGACGCCGGCCCGATCGACGGGGTGATGTTCTCAGGCGGCGTGGCGGAGTACGTGTACGACCGGGAGCAGGTGCACTTCGGTGACCTCGGCCGCCCCCTCGGCCGCGCACTGCGTCGGCGGGTGGACTCCGGCCGGCTCCCCTACCCCCTGCTGCCCGCCGGCGAGTGCATCCGCGCCACGGCGCTGGGCGCATCGGAGTTCAGTGTCCAGCTGAGCGGCAACACCGGGTACATCTCGCATCCCGACGCGCTGCTGCCGCGGCGCAATCTCCAAGTCGTCCGACCCGTATACGAACTCGGTGAGACGGTACGGGCGGAAGAGATCGCGGCCGCGGTGCGCAGCCGTCTGCTCGCCCTCGACGTCGCACAGACCGGCGTGGACGTCGCGCTCACCCTGTCGTGGAGCGGACTGCCGAGCTACGAGCGGCTGCTGCCCTTCGCGCGGGGCGTCCGGGACGCGCTCGCCGACCGCACGAACGAGGGCAGCCCCCTGTACATCGTGCTCGACGGGGACGTGGCCATGACGCTCGGTCGGCTGCTGCGCGAGGAGCTGGGAGTCGCCACAGATCTCCTCGTCATCGACGGCTTGAGTCTGCGGGACTTCGACTATGTGGACATCGGGCGGCTGCGTTTCCCGTCGAACACGGTGCCCGTCACCATCAAGTCCCTCGTCTTCGGCGACGACCCCCGCTGAGCGCTCCGCCGCTGGTCCGGCCCACCGGCTACGGTGCGTCGGGGCCCAGTCGTGTGAACCGGCCGAACCCGCCAAGTAACAATGAAGTAAAGCTCTTGTCCGATGGTTAGACCATAAGACCACACCTGCTGTTCTATGCAGGGAACGAGCCGACGGAAGGTGTCACCGATGTGCGATCACCATCCGTCGAGCACTTGGACGGAAGCGAACCCCGGTCACTTACCGGCCGGCTGAACCTGGCCGATACCTCCCCCGGTGACCCCGCGTTCGCCGCCCGAGCGACGGCACCCTCTCCCCCACACCTGCGCTCCTCCGTCCGTCCTCGGACCCGTCCGCTTCCTTTAAGGAGTGTGCGATGCGTCATGGTGTTCTCCCCGTCGGCCTGCTGGCCGCCGGTCTCCTCCTCACCGCCTGCGGCGCCTCGCCGACGACGGGCGCACCCGGATCCGCCCCCGACAAGAACCCCTACGCCAAGTACGACTCACTCACCGGCACGCAACGCACCGACAAGCTGATCGCCGACGCCAAGGACGAGGGCGGTGTACTCGATCTCTACACCTCCAACACCGATATCCAGGACCTCGTAGACGGCTTCCAGAAGGCCTACCCCGGCATCAAGGTGCACGCCTTTCGCGCCAACTCCGAGACGGTCCTGCAACGCGCCCTTCAGGAGAACCAGGCGAACAAGCCGCAGAACGACGTCATCGACACCAATGACCTCGAACTGCGGGCGCTGGACTCCCAGCACCTGCTCCACCCCTACGACGGCCCCGCCGAGGCCGGGCTGAAGGAGGCCGCGAAGAATCTCGGCGGTTGGACGGCCGAACGCTTCAACGCCTTCGTCGTCGGCTGGAACACCAACGAGGTCAAGAAGGGCGAGGAGCCCGTGGACTTCGCCGACTTCGCGGACCCGAAGTGGAAGGGCAAGCTGGCCGTCGAGGTCGGCGACTGGGACTGGTACGCCTCGATGTACACGTACCTGACCGAGGAGAAGAAGATGAGCTCCTCGGACGTGGACGCCCTCTTCAAGAAGATCGCTGCCAACGTCAAGGTGACCAAGGGCCACACGGTGCAGGGCGAACTGCTCAGCGCCGGACAGTTCGGTGTCGCCCTCTCGGTCTACAGCCACACCATCGACAAGGCGGCCGCGAAGGGCGCGCCCGTGGCCTGGCGGCCCGTCGTCGAGCCGGTGATCCTGCGCCCCAACGGCATCGGCCTGATGGCCAACCCGCGCCACCCCGCGGCGGCGCTGCTGTGGACCGACTGGGTCCTCAGCGACGGCCAGAAGATCATCGCGGACTCCCTGCGCATCCCCGCCGCCAAGTCCGTGCCGGGCTTCAAGGATCCGATCCCCGCCGGCACGACCACCTACAGCCTCTCTAAGAGCGCCGAGACCGACACCAAGAAATGGAACACCGCCTACGACGCCCTGCTGCGCGGCGTCCCCGCGGCGGGCTGACAAGCACATCCCTTTTCGCCTCTTTCAGGAGAGCACCGCATGAGGACCCGTAACACCACCCTCGCCGTGGCCGGACTGCTGGTCGCCACCGTCACCGGCTGCGGGGGCGCCATTCCGACCGCGTCCAACAGCAAGGCGGACGGCGTCTACGCGCAGATCGCCAAGCTGCCCAAGGACCAGCAAGTGGCCAAGGCCCAGGAGCTGGCCGGCAAGGAGGGCAAGACCCTCTCCCTCTACACCTCGATGACCGCGGACATCGCGACGCCGGTCGCCAAGGCCTTCGAGCAGAAGTACGGCATCCGGGTCAGCGTCTTCCGCGGCAACTCCGAGACAGTGCTCCAGCGAGCCCTCCAGGAGGGGCAGGCCGGCAAACCGGGCGCCGACGCGGTGGAGACCAACTTCCTGGAGATGACCGCGCTGTCCGGCAACGGCATGCTGGTGCCCTTCAACGGCTCCGCGCTCGACAAAGTGGAGAAGACCGGCAAGTTCCAGGACTGGACGGCCAGCCGGCTCAACGTCTTCCAGCCTGCCTGGAACACCGATCTGATCAAGCCCGATGACGAGCCGCAGAGCTGGGAGGACCTGGCGCTGCCCAAGTACAAGGGCAAACTCACCCTGGAGATCAGCGACAGCGACTGGTACCAGAGCGTCACCAAGTGGTGGCTCGATCACGGCAAGAGCCAGGCCGAGGTGGACAGGCTGTGGAAGGCCATCGCCGCCAACGGCAAGGCCGCCAAGGGCCACACGACGATGATGCAGTTCCTCACGGCGGGACAGACGTCGATGGAGGCCATGAACTACACCTACATCACCGACCGGGCCAGAGCGGCGGGCGCTCCCGTCACCCATCTCCCCGCGAGCGGGGTGTCCAAGATACCCGCCTTCGCCCGGCCGAACGGCGTCGGCATGATCAAGGGGGCCCAACACCCGGCCGCGGCCTGGCTGTTCTACCACTGGCTGCTGACCGACGGGCAGAAGGAACTCGTCAAGCTCAAGCTCACACCGTCGACGAAGGTCCCCGGCGACAAGAGCCTGGACGGCCTCACGCTCGCCCCCTTCGACGTGAAGACTCTCAGCTCGGCCACCGGCACCTGGGACAAGAAGTACGACGCGCTGCTGCGCGGCGTCGACACGGTGGGGAACTGACCGCCCATGACACTCGTACCCACTCCCACCAGGCCCCAGGGTGACGGTCCGGGCCCCGGATCGGATGCGGATCTCGGCCCGGCGCCGGCCGCGAGCTCCGCACCCGGTCGCCTCATGCGGATAGTGCGGTCACTGCTCTCCTTCCAGGGTCTGCTGGTCGGCGGTGCCGTCGTCATCGTCGGTTACCTCGCGATCGTGCCGCTGGGCTACCTCATCCACGACACGTTCCTGAGCTCCGACGGCACCGGTGTCTCCTTCGGCGCGTTCTCCCGGGCTTACGGGGGCAACGCGCAGGCCGGCGACATGCTGCTCAACTCGATGTGGTTCGCACTCGGTTCGGCGGCGCTCGCCCTGGTTCTCGGCACGACCCTGGCGTATGTGCAGGTCCGCACGGACACCCCCTTCAAGGGGCTGTTCTTCGCGGCGTCCTTGGTGCCGCTCATCGTGCCCGGCATCCTCTACGCCACCTCGTGGATCTTCCTCGGTGACCCGTCGACCGGCATCCTCAACTCCCTCGTCTTCGAGCCCCTTTTCGGCGCGACACCGATCAACATCTACAGCGTCTGGGGCATGATCTGGGTCCAGGGACTGCACCTGGCGCCGGTGGCATTCCTGCTCATGGTCGCCGCCTTCCGGGCGATGGACCCCTCGCTGGAGGAGTCCGCCGCCATGTCGGGGGCGAACCGGCTCACCGTCCTGCGGCGGGTGACGGTGCCGCTGCTGCGGCCGGCGATGATCTCCGCCGCGCTGCTGATGTTCGTGCAGTCCCTGGAGAGCTTCGAGGTGCCGGGCCTGCTCGGCCTGCAGAACGGCATCTACGTCTTCACCAGCCGGATCTACTTCGTGCTGCGGGCCTACCCGGTCGACTACGGGGCGGCCGGCGCCTACGCCATCGGCCTGCTGCTGATCGCCGCAGCCGGCGTGCTGCTCTCCAGCTGGCTGCAGCGCTCCTCACGCAACTTCCAGACGGTGACAGGCAAAGCGTTTCGGCCCCGCCCCGTCGAGCTCGGCCGCGCGCGTCCCTTCGTCGGCGTCGCCGTGATCCTCTACTTCCTGATCACCGTCGTCCTGCCGGTCGCCGTCCTCGTGTACGCCTCGTTGCTGAAGTACTACGCGGCGCCGTCGCGCAAGGCGCTGAGCTCGATGACGCTGGACAACTACCGTGCGGTGCTCGACATGCCGCTCGCGTTCACCGCGCCGAAGAACTCGCTCCTGCTCGGGGTGGGCGCCGCGACCGCGGTGATGGTCCTGACGGCCGTGGTCTCCTGGGTCGTCCTGCGGACCAAGGCACCGGGCAGGCGGCTGCTCGACCTGCTCGCCTTCACCCCCATCGTCATCCCCGGCCTGGTGCTCGGTCTCGCGCTGTCCTTCGTGTACCTGCGCATGCCGCTGCCGATCTACGGCACCCTGCTCATCCTTCTGATCTCGTACTGCACGCGCTACCTGCCGTACGGCATGCGGTACTCGTCGGCGGCGATGGCCCAGATGTCACCGGAGCTGGAGGAGTCGGCACACGTGTCCGGCGCCTCCTGGTTCCAGACGTTCCGGCGGGTCCTGCTGCCCCTGATGAGCAGCGGCATCCTCGCCGGCTGGGTCTACATCCTCGTCGTGTCCTTCCGTGAACTGTCCAGCACGATCCTGCTCTACAGCCCCGGCAAGGAGGTGCTGTCGGTGCTGATCTGGGAGCAGTTCGAGAACGGCCAGTTCACCACCCTCGCCGCCTTGGGGGTACTGATGGTCCTCCTGCTGGTCCTGCTCGTCTCCATTGCCTACCGCCTGGGTGCCCGCTTCGGGTTGCAGGGCGACTCCGCGAACTGATCGAAGGGACCTTCAGCGATGTTGACGGTCGAATCCCTCAAGAAGAGCTACGACGAAACAGCGGGACGCAAAGCCGGCCGCCACGACGACACACGCACCTATGCCGTCGGCGGGGTCGACTTCGAGGTCCACGACGGCGAGCTGTTCACCCTGCTCGGCCCCTCCGGCTGTGGCAAGACCACCACACTGCGTTCGATCGCGGGTCTGGAACGCCCGACGTCCGGACGCGTCACACTCGGCGGGCGCGTGCTGTTCGACGCCGCCCAGGGCGTCAACATGCGGGCCAGCCGGCGCGGCTTCGGCATGGTCTTCCAGTCGTACGCCATCTGGCCGCACATGTCGGTCTTCAAGAACGTCTCCTTCCCCCTGGAGGTCATGCCCCGCGCCAAGCGGCCCGGGCGCAAGGAGATCGAGGAACGGGTCGGGCAGGTCCTCGACGTCACCGAGCTCGGCTCCTACGCATCACGCCCCGCCACCAAACTCTCCGGCGGTCAGCAGCAGCGTCTGGCCCTGGCCCGCGCCCTGGTGACCCACCCGGAGCTGATGCTGCTCGACGAGCCGCTGTCCAACCTGGACGCCAAGCTGCGCGAGACGATGCGCTTCGAACTCAAGCGGCTGCAAAGAGAGCTGCACCTCACGGCGATCTATGTGACGCACGACCAGTCCGAAGCACTGGTGATGTCGAGCCGGATCGCGGTGATGAACCAGGGACGCATCGAGCAGATCGGCAAGCCCCGCGAGATCTACACCAAGCCCGCCACCCGTTTCGTCGCCGAGTTCATCGGCACCTCCAACTTCCTGGAGGGGACGGTCGCCTCGGTGCACGGCCAGGAGGTCCAGGTCGACACCGAGCACGGCCGGCTGGTGGCCCACGAGGTGGACAAGGCGCCCGCCGTCGGGGAGAGCGTGCTGGTCTCGATCCGGCCCGAATGCGTGGACCTGTCCCGGCAGCCGCGCGGCAACGTACCCAACGAATGGTCGGGCAAGGTCCTCACCCGTGCGTTCATGGGCGATGTCGTCGACCACATCGTCGGCGTCGGCAAGCTGGAGATCCGCAACCGGTCCAACCCCAACCTGTCGATCCCGCCGGGGACGGAGGTCCATTTCTCCATCGCCCCGGACAAGGTGACCCTGGTCCCCGTCGACTGAGCGATGCCGATACCCCAAGTACTGCGCAATCGCGACTTCGACCTCTACTGGAGCGGTGTCGTCCTGTCCCAGATCGGGACCCGGGGCGCCATCGCGGCCAATCTCTACCAGGTCTACCAACTCACCGGCTCCACAGCGCAGGTGGGACTCGTCGGCCTCGCTCAGGCGGTGGCGCTGCTGGTCCTGTCACCAGTCGGCGGGATCTACGCCGACCGGCTGGACCGGCGCCGGCTGCTTCAGGTCACCCAGGCGGTCGCCCTGCTGGTGTCGGCGGGGCTCGCCGCCGTGACCCTGGCGGACGCCGCGACCGTGTGGACGGTGGTCGTCTCCTCGTTGCTGGCGACAGCGGCGGCCACCTTCGACCAGCCGGCACGCCAGGCGCTCATTCCCGCGCTGGTGCCGCGCGAACAGCTCGTCGAGGCGTTCGCACTGCTCAACCCCTCGCGCGAACTCGCGATCCTGGTGGGCCCCGCGTTCGCCGGCGTACTCATCGCCATCGGTGGACCGGGGGCCGTCTATGTCTTCGACGCCATCACCTACGCCGTGCTCGTCGTCGTCCTCGCCCTGCTGCGGGTGCCGCCCCTCGTCTCCGAGGACAAGCACCGGTCGCTGGTGGAGAGCCTGCGAGAAGGCGTGCGCTACGTGGCACACCGCCCCGTGATCTGGCAGTTGATGGGCCTGGACATGACCGCCACGGTGTTCGGCGCCTACCGGGTGCTGCTGCCGGCCTTCGCCACCGACATCCTGCATGTGGGGGCGACCGGCTACGGACTGCTCTCCGCTGCCCCCTCGGCCGGGGCACTGATCGGATCGATGTGGGTGTTCCGGCTCGTGCGCACCGCGCGCGCGGGACGTGTCGTGCTGTGGGGAACCGCCGCCTACGGCCTGGCCGTGGTGGGGCTCGCCCAGTCACGCACCTTCGTCGTGGCGATGCTCATGGCGCTCGCCCTGGGGGCGGCGGACGCGGTCGCGACCACCGTCCGCCACGCCGCCGTGCAGATCGAGACGCCGGACGGGCTGCGCGGACGTGTCTCGGCGATCTACCAGATGTGTTCCCGTGGCGGACCCGCGATCGGTGACTCCGCGATGGGACTCCTGGCGGGTGCGCTCGGGCCGGTCGCGGCCCTCACCCTCGGCGGTCTGGTGCCCGCCGCCGTGTCCGCGGCGAGCGCGGTGCGCAGCCGCACCGTGCGCGAGTACAGCGTCCCCGGCCCCGAGCCCGCCACCCCCTGACCGCTTCCTCTGCTCCCGCGTTCCCCTACTGCTTGTTGGGAGACACATTGAGTACCCGTACGAAAACCGAGGTCACCCACTACCACGTGCAAAAACGGCGCCGCGCCGCCTTCATCGAGGAGTGGCGCAACAACCACCGCACGGTCGTCGCCCACGAGGACGTCGTGATGCACCCGACCGAACGGGGCAGCCGCGTGGGTGTCTTCGTCGGTGCCGACGGCGACCGGCCGACCCGCACCATGGACGCGCTGGCGCACGAGATGGACCCGGGGACGACGACCACCGTGCACCGGCATTCGTGGGACGCCATGGTGTTCGTCGTGGCGGGCTGGGGCTGGACGGAGATCGACGGCGAACGCATCGAATGGGGTCCTGGCGACTCGCTGCACCTGCCGGCCTGGTCCTGGCATCGCAGTGGCAACGACGGGGACACGACGACGCGTTACCTCACGTTCTCCAGCGAGCCGCTGCTGGAGACGATGGGCATGTCCGTCCTCGAGGACGCCGGTCACACGGCCGTGTCCGAACTGCCGCCACGCCCGGCCTTCTCGGCGGGCCGCGACGGCTCCGACCCGTACGCCGCGCGGCTGCGCCGGCTCGCACGCGAGCAGGAGTCCCGTCGCTCGGGCCGGCTGCACACCAGCTGGGACGAACTCGAGCTGCGCAACACCCCCCGCGGTACCCGCACGACATTCCTGCTCGACCGGGCCATCGGCTACCAGGCCTCGGGCATCACCATGGCGATGTTCGAGATCGGGCCGGGACGGGCGCAGTCGATGCACCGGCATCCGGGCGAGGCGTGGCTGTACGTCGTGGAGGGCTCCGGCGAGAGTTACCTCGGCACCGAGCCCGAGGGCGGCGAGCGGCACCCGTGGAAGAAGGGCGACATCATCGTCGTCGACCACTTCCTGTGGCATCAGCACATCAACACCGACCCGGAGCACACCGCGAAGGTGGTGCGCATCCACATGTTCGACAGCCTTTTGGAGACGATGCGCGCGCTGTGCGATCCGCTGGTGCTGTTCGAGGAGCCGCCGGAGCAGATCCGCGACGCGCAGGCCGGTGACCCGTCGACGATCCAGTGGCCGGCGCTGACGCGCCCCACGTGGCCGTGAACGGGGGCAAGAAGAGGTGAGTACCGCACTGCCGCACGGCGTCAGCGGGATCCACGCTCTGCCGGCCGACCACCACGACGGCCCCTGGGACTCCGTGATCATTGATCCCCGGGTCAAGGAACGCCTGCTCGCGACCGCCGTCCTCGTGCTCCGGCACGGGCGGCGGCTCGCGGGCTCGGCCCTGGCACCACACGGTCTGGTGGTACTGGCCGGGCCGCCGGGCACCGGCAAGACCACCCTGGCCCAGGGGCTGGCCCAGGCCGCCGCTCGCGCCCTTGCCCCGCACGGCGCGAGCACCCTGGTGGAGGTCGATCCGCACGCCTTCCCCAGCGAGATGCTGGGCGAGAGCCAGCGGGCGGTCTCCCGGCTGTTCCGCGAGACGCTGCCCGAACTGGCCGCGCGCCGTCCGCACACCATGGTCCTCGTCGACGAGGTCGAGGCGCTCGCGGTACGGCGGCACTCGGCGTCCTTCGACACCAACCCGGTGGACGTGCACCGGGCGACGGACGCGGTGCTCAGCGGTCTCGACGCGCTGCGCGCCGAGCGTCCCGGCACCCTGCTCGTCGTCACGACGAACTTCACCGAAGCCGTGGACGAGGCGTTCCTCTCCCGGGCCGACCTCGTCATCCGCACGGAGCTGCCGGACGAGTCGGTGGTCCCTCAGATCGTCGCCGACTCGCTGCGCGGCCTGGCGGCGCAGTGGCCCGAACTGGCCCCGCTGGCCGACGACCCGGCCGTGCACCGGCGGATGGGCAAGCTGCTCACCGGGCTGGACGGCCGACGAATCCGCAAGACAGTGCACGGAGCGCTCGCGCTGCGCCTGGAGACGGCCCGGGAGCCGTCGCTGCTCAGGCTCGACGATCTCTTGTCGGCGGCGGAGGAGGCCGCGGCAGAGCGCATGTAGCACGCACGGCCGGAACGATCGTGGCCCCACACCGCCGACACGGTGTGGGGCCACGATCGTTCCGGCCGATCTTGATCAGGCGCGAGGCGCCTCGTACTCGGGGGCGTCCTCCATGAAGTGCACCGTGTCATAGCCCAGGTGCTTGAAGACACGGTTCTGCGCCGAGAGCACGCGCAGCGGTGTGCCGTCGTAGGCGAAGAGCTGGCAGACGTGGTTCTGCGGCACGTACAGCGTGTCGCCCTTGGTGATCTCGTGCCGCGTGGGCTCCTTGGCGACCCGCGCGTAGTACTTCTCGGCGATCTCCGCCTCGACCTCCCACTGGAGGGCGTAGCCGCTGCCGTCGAGCACGTAATGGACCTCGTCGGCCATCTTCCAGTACTTGCCCGAGCGGCTGCCGGCGGGGATGTCGAGCTCGAAGGCGTCGATCGAGAAGATCCGGGCGTCGGTGCGCTCCGGCGAGGACATCACGCGCACGCGGCCGAGCGGGGTGTTCTCCCAGGTCGTGTCCGCGACGCCGATGACCTTCTTACGGTCCTCGACTCCGGGCGTCCAGATCCGCGACCAGTCCTCGCGCGGCCCGAACCTCTCCTCGTCCTCGACCGGGCCGCTGCGCCCCTGCTGCAACAGGCCCATGAACATCCAGGTGCTCTTGGCCTTCACGACCAGGGCGGTGGCGGTCTCGTCGTAGGGGTTGAAGTGGCGGTGCACCGAGTCGGTGTGGACGAACACGAGGTCGTCCTTGGTCCAGTCGTAGCGCTTGTCGTCGTGGATCTCGTAGCCGCGGCCCTGAAGGATGTAGAAGGCCGCCTCGTTCTGGTGCCCGTGCCCGTGGTTGCTGGACTGCGGGGGCAGTTCGACGAAGTGGACCTGGATCGTCTGGGTGAGGAAGTCCTCATCCCCCGGGCCCACGCGCCACCACGTCCGGGACTTCTCGCTGTCGCCCGAGTGGGCCACCTTCGCGTCGTCGACGACCACGGAGTCGTCGCGCACCCGGTCGACGGCCAACTGCTTGCGCCGGAACTCCCCGAGCCCGTACGTCTCCGAGGTCAGGCCGCGGACGAACACTCGTCCCTTCTTGCCCATGCTGCCTCCTGTGCCGGCCGAAGCCATCTCCAAGCATCTGATGGTCTAACCATAATGCCTTAGCGGCGGGCATAAAAGAGTCCCGGATCCGACAGGACCCGGGACTCGTCCGCGCTTCGATCAGCTGCCTGCGTCGTCGGCCTTCACCCGTGAGGCGGTCCGGCCCACATGCGTGCGCATGATCTTCGTCGCCGCCTCCGCGTCCCGCGCGGCGATGGCGTCGACGAACTTGCGGTGCTCCTTCGACCCGTACTGGCCCATCTTCGGCTCCACGCTCTGCGCCTCACGCAGACTCATCAGCAGCGGGCCGTGGAAGGACTGCACGAGCATCTCGATCGCGGCATTGTGCGTGCACGCGGCGACGCGGGTGTGGAAGGCGGCGGACATCTCCATGTCGTACGTGCCCTGCTTGACCGCCTCCGCGTGCTCGTCGCACATCGCGCGCAGCGCGTCGAGGTCCTCCTCGGTGGCGCGCTCGACGATCAGGGGGATGATGCCGAGCTCGAAGACCAGCCGCGCCTCGGTGACCTCGGACGCGGACAGCGGCGACAGCGTCAGCAGGTCGGCCAACCCCTCCCCCACCCGGCGCGACGACGGCGCCGTCACGAACGCGCCGCCCCGGGCGCCGACCCGGATCTCGACGAGCCCGCTGGTCTCCAGGCTGCGCAGGGCCTCGCGCACAGTGACCCGGCTGACCCCGAACTGCACGCACAGTTCACGCTCGCTGGGAAGCCGGTCGCCGGGCTGCAGGCGCTCCTCTTTCAGCAGCAGCCGGATCTGCTCGACGATCAGCTGGGAGACGCGACTTGAGGAGACCGTCTTGAACATCCCCTGGGACGAGGGCGTCCTCTTGGCGGAGGTCTCGGCTTCGGTCTCAGCAGGTTGGGGCTGCTCGGGTCGCGATGGCATGGCTGCATTCTCCCATGATCAGAGGCTTCGTTGACGGTGTCTTCCGCAATGGCTTAAAGTCATACCAACAGACCTATAGATCGATCGATTCCGGATGCGGCGTGCGCCCGAGGCTTTGGGCCCAGCGGCGCAGGCGCGGCGGTTTCGGGTGATCCAGGCGAGGAGGCCGACACGGCCATGACATTGCCCCACCGTTCGGCGGACTCTCCGCACTCGCCCACGGCCGCACTCTTCCGGGGTCGCCGGTGACCGAGCCGCCCCAGAGTTCGCACGAGGCACTGCGTGAGCGCGTCGCCCTCGCGTGCCGGGTACTCGCGGTCACCGGACTGGTCGAGCACATCCTCGGTCACGTCAGCGTCCGGACCGGCCCCGACACCTTCCTCGTACGCGGACGCGGGTCCAGGGAGCGCGGACTGGCGTTCACCGTCGTGGAAGACGTACAACAGGTCACCCTCGACGGTGCGGGCACGGCTGCCCCGGACTGGGCCGCGCCGACGGAACTGCCCATCCACAGCGAGGTGCTGCGCTCCCGGCCGGAGGTCACGGCGGTGGTGCACGCCCATCCCCCTGCGGTCGTTGCCGCGTCCGCCGCGGAGCTGCCCTGGCTCCCGCTCGTCGGGGCGTACGACATCCCGGCCGCACGGCTCGCGCATGACGGCATCCCCGTGTGGCCCCGTTCGGCGCTGATCCGCCGTCGCGATCTGGCGGAGGCGATGGTGGCCGCGCTCGGCGAGCGTCCCGTCGTCGTCCTGCGGGGCCACGGCCTGGTCGCCGTGGGTACGGGTGATCCGGCCCATGCGGTCGCGGAGGCCGTCACCCGGGCTCTGGCCGTCGACTCCCTGGCCCGCACAGCGCTTGCCGTCGCCGCCACCGGGGCGCCACTGCGCCCGATCCCCGACGAGGACCTTGCCGAACTGCCCGACCTCGGCTCGGCATTCAACGTGTCGACGATGTGGCGCCACCTCGTGGCCCGGGCCGAGGCTGAGGGGCCCGGTGCAGCTCTGCGGCCCTGACCGGCCTCGGCCACGAGGCCCGGCCCAGCTGGAAGCCGATCGATGGGAGCCTCATGCTCGTCCTCAACAACGAGATCACGGCCGGCGTGCTCACGATGCCCGACGTCGTGCGCGCCCTCGAAGAGTCGTATCGGGATCTGACCGCGGGTGTCGCCGTCTGCCGTCCGCGCATCGACCTGTCCCTGCCGGTGGACGAGCGCGTCTACCGGTGGGGAACGATGGAAGGCGGATCGGCGCGTACCGGCTACGTCGCCATCCGCATGAAGTCCGACGTGCTCACGGAGGTCACCACCGGGAGCAACCGGACCCAGGAGAAGTACTGCGTACAACCGGGGAGCTACTGCGGACTGGTTCTTCTGGTCGACGCCCGCACCGGCGAACCTGTCGCGTTGCTCAACGACGGACTGCTGCAGCACCTGCGTGTGGGGGCCGACTCCGCGATCGGCGCGGGTTTCGGAGCACGTGAGGACGCCCGGGTGCTGGGGCTGCTCGGTTCGGGCGGCATGGCACGCAGCCACGTCGACGCGTTCCGCACGGTACGCCCGCTGGAACGGGTCCAGGTCTACAGCCCCACCCGAACGAACAGGGAGCGATTCGCCGCGGAGACGCGCGAAAAGCACGGCATCGAAGTCGTAGCGGTGGACACGCCCGAGAAGGCTCACGAGGGCGCCGACATAGTGGCCGGCTGCACCGACGCGGTCGGCAGCGTCGTCCTCGGAAACCGGCTGCGGCCGGGAACGCACATCACCTGCATCGGCGGGCACCTGGACGCCGAGGCGCTACGCCGCATCGACGTCTGGCTCCGGCTGGGCAGCGCCAGCACGCCCACGTCCACGCCCACCTGGGCGACTGACGACGAGTACGTGACCTACCGGGCTCGCCCCGACGATCCCGTCTGGCAGCGCCACCACCACGGCAAGCAAGCCCGCCGGCCGCCGCACACTGCCCGGGTGGTGCGCCTCGACGCCGTACTCGAAGGCCGCGCCCGCGCCCGCGACAACAACAGCCAGGTGACCTTCTCAGAACGCGGCAACATTCAAGGGGCCCAGTTCCACGCCATCGCCGCCCTCGTCTACGAACGTGCCCGAGAACACGGCCTGGGCCGGGAGATCCCCCGCGAGTGGCTGCTCCAGGACATCCGTGACTGACAACCGGCATCGCTCGGCAGCGCGGGGCGCACCCCAACCAGGAACCTGACCGACGCCGCGGCCACGCCACCGCTCACCGGACGACCAGGGGCCGCAAGGCGGCTTTCGCATCGGACTTGGACGCCTTGCCGTACTCGCCCATCGGAAGGATCGGTTCCAAGTCGCCGTAGGTCTCGAGTGTGAGGGTCGCGGAGCAGCTCGTGCCGTTGATCTGGATGGGGCTGGAGCTGGTGGTGAATTCGACCAGCAGCCGCCGAGCCAGGCGTGTTTCCGGCGTGAGTTGCCCATCCCTGCGCTTGAAGGATCTTGCCTGGGAAGGGTCCCGAGAGAGCGGCGTACGATCACCGACGTGGTCTACGTCGAGCTTCCTGAGATTGGCCTACAGGGAGAGTGGTCGGTCAGCGACGCGGAACGGACAGTGGCCGCGCGGCTCCTGCCGATGCTTCCAGCCGCCCCGGGTCCCGGAGCCGATGCGCCTACCCGGTGGCAGATCGTGGACGCCACGCTATGCACGGTCCGGGACGTGATCGGCGACAACGGGCCATTGCTGTTCGGTGGCCGTACCTCGGGAGTCCCGGAGGAGCCTGGCAGGGTCGACATGATCGGCATGCCGTTCGCCATCGGTACGTTGTTCGCGCATGTCGCAGACACTCACCGGATCATCAGCGTAAACAAGGGCGCGGCGGCCGCGAACGCATATCTGGCCGAGTGCGTCGTTCGGTTGGAGCCAGAGGTGGCCGAGCTGCGGCGTTTACTGGCTGAGGCCGCAGTGTCAGACGTTGGTGCGTACAGCTGCCATGAGCACCAGAACGGCGGACCTTCGCTGACGTTTGTTGAGCCGGATCACGGGCCGGAGCGGGAAGTGCCCAGCATTGATCAGCTCATCCTCGGCATCCGTCGGCTCTGGCCGCTGGTCCAGCCCATCTCCGCTGAGGCCGTCATCGGCTGCCTCGACCGTGAGTTCGACTACCCGGTCAGCGGTGTCGGGCCGCAGCGGCCGCACTGGTTCATCCATGACCGCTTGTCGGTCTCCGAAAGCGCAGCCCTCGGTGAGGACCCGCACCGGGCCGACGACCAGGCACTCGATGTCGTAGACCCATGGCATGTCGACCCGGTCATCGAGGCCGTGCCGCAGTTGTCTGCCGAGGTCATCAGGTCCTGGCTGGAACGGGCGCAGGCGCAGCCTTCCCTGGAGCCGGAAACAGATCGCGTCGGCTGGACCTGCCTATGGTTCAACGCCACCCGCGCGCTGGTCAGCCACCCGCACGTGCCGGGTGCCCTCTGGACCTCGTCGGCATCGACCTCGCCAGCCGACGCCACCCCGAGCATCGCCCTCGAGGCAGCAGAGACGCGGTGGATCGCGAACGTGCCATGCCAGTGGCGTGACGGTGCTGCGTGGTTGGCCGGCCCGACCCGCGAGATGCGACGACATGGTGTACGCGCACCCATCACGCTGTACGCCACCAACTACGGCCAAGTGGAGGTGACGATCCATGCGAACTGGTCGCTCTGGACCGAAGAGAGATCCTCCGGACGCGCCGCGTTGATCGATGTTGCCCGTACCCTCCTTGCCGACGGATGGCGCCTTGACCGCGCCCACGAGATCTTTCACGAACTCGTGTAGCGCAACCATCGACCGAGGCGGCGTCCTGTCCCAGCCAACGGAGCGCGACCGGTCCCGGACGGGGCGGTCCTCGCGGCCGTCGTCGTGTCGATGACCGGCTGTTCGTCCCCCTCCTGCCGAAGCTCGGCGGGCACGACGACGGCTCCAAGTCCATCCCCGCGATCGACAAGGAACTCGACGCCGCCCGGGACTCACAGGATGACTTCGCCGACGCCGATACGTGGCAGCGGATTTCGTGGTGGCGTGGAAGAAAGCGCGGATACACGACCTGCGCCAACATCAAGTGGCGGATCATGGACACATGGAGACGACTGCTCGGCGGGCGGCCTCCGGCCAGGTTCCCCGCTCGCAGAACGGTCTTGGTGCCCGTCATTGTTCAACCCCGCTCCCGGGCCCGAGGCCGCAACACGGCGGTGGACAACGCCCTCTACTCTCGCTCCCGAAGTTCGGCGCCGTAGGCGCTCTCTCCGGGGCCCGGGACCCCTCCCGAGCCCTGCGCGGCACTATGCGATGAGCGTCGTATCCCCGTGGCGAAGGGTGAGTTGATGGCCGAGGAGAGCGTCGAGGTCGTCATCGCGGCCGATGGCACAGTAGAGGTGCACGTCCAAGGAGTCTCGGGCACGCGGTGTCTGCAGGACACCGACGAGTTGGTCCGGCTGCTCGGCGGGGCCGTTGAGCACCAGGTGCTCACCGAGGAGGCCTACCAGCAGGACGCGGCCGAGGAGCAGGACCGCCTGTGGCAGGGGTGAGCGGCCTTGCCACGCCGTGGCGGCTGCACGCCGTACTGCCCCGAAGCGCCGCCAACGGCCCGGGAGTCCGGTACGTCGTCTGGAGTCAGGGGTGCGCTCTGAACTGCCCAGGGTGCTTCAACCCCGAGACACACTCCGCGCCGGGCCCCGGTCTCGTGCGCGGGGTCGGCGAGGTGGCCGACGAGGCGCTGGCCGACGCCGCGCATATCGAGGGCGTCACCTTGACCGGCGGCGAGCCGCTGGAGCAGCCGGCCGCCGTCGCCGCGTTCTGCGCCGAAGTACGGGCGCGCAGCAGCCTGTCGGTGATCGTGCTGACCGGGTTCACTCGCGCCGAGATCGAGGCGGACCCGGCCCGGTCGGCGGCGGTTGCCGACGCTGATCTGGTGGTCGCGGGACGGTACAACGCGCGGCTGCGGCTGGCCCGAGGGCTGCGCGGCTCGTCGAACAAGGAGTACTGGACGCGCACCGGGCGCTACACGGCGGACGACCTGGCCGCCGTACCGGAGTTGGAGATCACTGTCGCGGACGACGCGACCGTGACGTTCACCGGCATGGCCGCGCCGGGAGGGGAGTTCTTCCGTGGGGACCGAGGGCACCGTGGGCATCGCTGACGAGATCCGGCTGTATCTGCGCGCCCGGGTGGCGCTGATCGTGCTCGTCACGGTCGAGGAGCAGCGGGCACTGGAGGTGCTGGACCGAGTGCGGCGGGACCGGGATCCGTCGTCCGACCTCGTCACCTGGGACGTCGCCGACGGCCTGGAGTCCGCGTCGGGCCGCCAGCTACCCAAGGCGGCCACCCCGCCGGACGCGCTGACCAAGATCAAGGAACTGGCGCAGAAGGAGCCGCGCCGCCGCGACCTGTATGTACTCAAGGACTTCCACGCCTTCTGGGAACGCGACCCGGCCGTACGCCGGCGCCTGCGCAACCTCGCCCACAAGCTCGTCTTCACCGGTTCCTCGCTGGTCGTGACCACCCCGGTGCGCACCCTCCCCGTGGAGCTGGGCGACGACGCAGTGGTGGTGGAGATGCCGCTGCCCGAGGCCGACGCGCTGCGCCGCGAGCTCGACCACCTCATCGACAGCACCAAGGGCGTGAAGTCCACGCTCACCCCGGCGGGCCGCAGCCGTCTGGCGCAGGCCGCACTGGGTCTGACCGCGGCCCAGGCCCGGCGGGCCTTCGCCAAGGCCATCGTGCGCGACGAGGTTCTGGACGACCGCGACATCGAGGCGGTGCTGGCCGAGAAGAAGGCAGTCATCCGCGAGAACGAAGCCCTGGAGTTCTACAGCGCCGAGGAGACCCCCGACGACCTGGGCGGCCTGGAGGCGCTCAAGGAGTGGCTGCGGCTGCGCGAGCGTGCCTTCGGCGACGACGCCCGCGAGTTCCGCCTACCGGCCCCCAAGGGCATCGCGCTCATCGGCATCCCCGGCACCGGCAAGAGCCTCACCGCGAAGAT
This sequence comes from Streptomyces lanatus, assembly GCF_014655715.1. Classification (GTDB taxonomy): domain Bacteria; phylum Actinomycetota; class Actinomycetes; order Streptomycetales; family Streptomycetaceae; genus Streptomyces; species Streptomyces lanatus. The sequence goes on from NZ_BNBM01000004.1 coordinate 67,378, forward strand.
GATCGGCGGGCTATGGCGGCTGCCGCTGCTGCGCCTGGACGTCGGCGCCCTGTTCGGCTCGCTGGTCGGCGAGTCGGAGGAGCGGGTACGGCGGGCGCTGCGGCTGGCGGAGACCGTCTCCCCGTGTGTGCTGTGGATCGACGAGGTGGAGAAGGCGCTGGCGTCCGGCGGCCACGACGGCGGCACCTCTCAGCGGGTTTTCGGCACGGTGCTGACCTGGATGCAGGAGAAGACGGCCCCCGTGTTCGTGGTGGCCACGGCCAACGACGTCAGCGCGCTGCCCCCGGAGACGCTGCGCCGCGGCCGCTTCGACGAGGTGTTCTTCCTCGATCTGCCGACCGAGGAGGAGCGCCGCGACATCATCACCGTCCATCTGCGCAAACGTGGCCGCCGCCCGGAAGCCTTCGATGTGCACCAACTGGCCCAGGTCTGCGACGGTTTCGTGGGCGCCGAGCTGGAGCAGGTGGTGGTGGACGCGATGTACGAGGCGTTCGCCGAGGACCGTGACATCACCACCGACGACATCGCCCGCGCCGCCGCCCGCACCGTCCCGCTGAGCCGCTCCCAGCGCGAGGTCATCGAGGACCTGCGCGCCTGGCTGCGCGAGGGCCGCGCCCAGTCGGCCTCCTTCGACGAGGCGGACCGGGCGGCCGATCATCAGGTTCCGGTGCTGGAGGTGTAGCGGAGGTGGCACAGCTGACGGAGGACGGTGCGGCCCGGCTGCTGCGGCTGTCCGCGCCACGGCGCGCGGACGGCTCGCGGGCCATACGCGCCCGGCGGGCGTGGCGGCGGCTGGTCCGGGCGTGCGCGGAGGGGGACGCGGCGACGCAGGAGGCCGTACGAGCCGCGGAGTTGCCGGACACCGACGTGCTGGAGCTGCTGGCGGTGGGGCCGGAGGAACCCGCCGACCGGGCGGCCTACCTGACGTTGATCGGGCAGCGGGAGCAACGGCAGGCCCTGGACGCGGACGGGGCGCTGCTGGCGTTGGCGTACTGGGCGGCGGGCCCCGAGGCGCGCGAACGGCTGCGTGCGGCCATGGCTGCGGAGGGGGACGGGGATGCGGTCCGTGCCGTCGTCACCGGCGAGCAGCGCGACCGCGTGGCCGGGATGTCGCGTGCGGACCTGGACTACCTGGGGCGCCAGCTCGCCGAGCACGGGCGCTTCGACGAGTTGCGGCGTCTCACGCTGGATCTGCCGCCGGCCGAGGCGGTGGCAGCGGCCCGGCTGCTGCCACCGCGGGAACGCTCCGGCGAGACGGCAGCCCTGCTCACCGTCCTCGCCGAATGGCCGCCCGAGCAGCTGCGGGCGACCATCGCCAGGCTGCCCCGGGAGGAGGTGGCCCTGTACGAAGTCGAAGGCAGCCATCTGCAGGCATCCTTCTCCCCGGACTCCTCCGAACTGGCAGCGTGCTGGCTGACTCGGACCAGGAAGGCCGAGATTCAGGTGCGAACGTTCCGGATCGGCACCGGAGAAGTCACCCGTGAGCACAGGGCACGCGCCTTCCTGAAATACGGCGGGTTCTACAACTCCGTACTGCACCTCGGCGATGCCGTTCTGCTGAGGGAGGAGAGCCGGAGCCGTCACCGGATCAGTCGGGTCGTACCCGACTCCGTCGTCCTGGGCGAGGGGTACGGCATCTCGGAAATGCGACGGTCCAGCACGGGTGCGGTGATGGTCTTCGACGAGGGGCTCGCCTTCGCCGAACGCGACGCGTCCGAGCTGCGGCACGTGCCGGTGCCGCGATTCTCCAGGACCCTGTGGCACGACCCGGACGCGTGGTCCGCGCTCGCGACACTTCCCTCCCATGGGCTCGTGGCGTTCATCGAAGTCGACACCCTCTGGGTCATGAGCGAGAGCGGAAAGGGACTCCGCAGAATCAGCGCGAAGCGTGCCGACAATGAGAAAGCGCCGGCTCTCTCCTTCCTCTCGCCTCGTTCACTCGCCCTGCACCGATACCGGGGCTTCGGGAAGGACGGAGAACAGCCCATCACAGTCTGGGAACTTCCGGCCGAGGACCCCCGGCAACCGACCGTCGAACCGCAAGCTGCGATCCGGGACCGATGGGCCTTGGAGAGGCGGCACGGGATACCCCTGGACGACTCCTTCGCCGCCCGCATACTGACGTCCGCCAGGGAGTACCGGCCGTATGCGGGGTGCTACATCGACATTCCCTGGCTGCGGGACCCCGCCGACCCGGCCCGGCCCCGTCTGGAGGCAGGGAACCAGTTCGCCATGGCCACCGGTGGGGACATGTTCGTCGCGGGCGAGCAGCGATACATTCACTCGCCGCGCAACCTCGAAGTGCACAGTCCCCACCTCCCCTCCGCACGCGGACTCCTGGAGCGGCCGCTGGTGCGCGGCGAACCACAGCACCTGCGCCTGGCACAGGAGTTGCGGCCGAAGATCGGCGATGCCCGGGTGCGTGATGCTCTCGGCCTGCTGGCGCGTTGTCTTGAGGAGCGCTTCGCCGGTGACGTCGCGCTGGGCACGAGCTCGGTGGCCGCGGGTGGTCCTCATGACATCGCCCTCGGAGAGGACCGGGCGAAATGAGGACCATGCGCTGGAGGACCGCCGCGCTCGCCCTGCGACTGCCCCTCGCCAGGAACTCCGAGCGGCTCGACCGGGCCTTGAGAACGGTGATGTCGAGTGCCGCCCATGCCGACGAAGGTGCGGTGGGGCGCGCCGCTGTCCGCGCCATGAAGGTCCACGGGCCTGAGGCGGTGTGGCGAGCCTGGCTGGAGCCGTCGGTGTCCGGGCCGTCTCCGCGGCGGTGGACCTCCCCGCTCCTCGCGGATCTCCTGGACAGTGCGGCACAGGTTCCCGATGTACTCGTGGACTCCGCGTGGCAGGACTGGCTCGATGAGCACGATCCCCACCTTTGGTCGCTGCTGAGGCATTGGAACCGCGCCGCGACTACCTGCGACCACCGCGTGCGCTTCCTCAGCCGCCTCGCGCTGGACGAGGCCGACGGGAGGGTCGACGCCCAGGCACTCGCCGACGCCGCCGCCCGCTTCGATCACCCCCTCGGTGAGCGGGCCCGTGCGCGAATGGCGGCCTGCGGCGACGACCGGGCCGTCGACCTGTTCTGCACGGCAGCGGTGGACTCACCCGACGCGACGGCGTTCTGCGCCGAGCACCAACTGGCGCCCTCCGACAGGGTGGAGCGGGCCGTCTTCTTCGTGCGCACCGGACAGTACGAGCAGTACCGAGCTCTGGACCCCGACGGGGCGTTGCTGGGGCTCGGATACCGGGCTGTGTCGTCCGAGGTGCGCCGGGCGATACGGGAGGCGATGACCGTTCTCAACGGCATCGAGACGCTGCGGGTCCTGGCCGGACAGCGTGCCGAAGGTCCCGGCTTCGTCTCACTCTCCGCAGATGAACGCACTTATCTTTCCGAGAAGTTGGCGTGCCAGGGTGACTGGGAACGCCTGTGGCGGCTCGTCCTGCTGATGCCGTTGAGCCAGGCCGTCGACACGGTCCAAGCCTTCGATGCCTGGCGGCCGTCCGGCGAGGACGACCGCCGCGTGTTCGAGGAACTGCGGGCCGCGGAGCCACGAACCGTGCGTGATCAGGTCGAGTTCCTCTCCGGCCCGTCACCCAGGGCCGGTCCAGGGACCTGGATCCGGCTCCGCGAACTGGACGAACGAGCGACTGCCGTCTTCGACGTGGACTTCGCGCCGGACGGCGAGGAGCTCGCCTTCGCCGGCATCTCCAGATGGGCAGGGGTCATCGAGCTCGGCAACACCACGATGCCCTGGCTGTATCCCGACTTTACGGGTTCCGTGACCGGAGTCGCCCATCTGGGATCCGACGCCATCGTCGTCGCGGAGTCGGGAGAGGAATGGAACAGGCACAGGGATCCGCGGGCAACTCGTCTGCGCTACGTCGACCACCGCGGCGGACGGGAGCTCTCCTTCCCGACCACCCCCATTTCCCGGATCCGCAGCGTGAAGCGCATCGCCGGTGACCGGCGCTTCGTCGCATTGTCCGCGCGGGAGCGGGGCAGGGCCGAGGAGTGGATGCTGCTCGCCGGAAGGGCCGGCGGGGCTGTCACCGACAGTGGCGTGCTGCACGGGATGACCTATCTGAATCCGACAGTCGCGGTGGATCCCGGCGGTCGGCTCGTCTCCGTGGTCGACAGGCGTGCCGCTCTGGTCGCCGACCTCGGCGACTCGAGGGTGAACGTACTCGACGGCCGGGAGCCGCAGGCCGGAGACAGCAGACCGTGCGCAGCCCTGTCACCGTCCGTCCTCGTCCGCGGCCTTCCCGAGGGCTACGTGCACGTATGGCACGAACCGATGACGTCCACAGAGCCGCCGATGGAGGGGCGCCTCTGGCCGGAACCGGAGAGCTGGCGCGACTGGTTGCGGACGAGGACGCTCATCGACCTGGCCTGGTCGCCTGCGCTGCGGCGGTTCCTGGCGCTCAGCCAGGAGAGGACGGACGGCCGGGAGTCACTGTTCGTGGAGATCCTCGACATTCCGGCGCTCCGCGACACCCCCCTCCCCCTCCCTCAGTCCCTCGTCTCCGAGTCGTTCAAGATCGACTTGCCCATGAATGGGCACCATCCCTTCATGCGGCTGTCGCCGAAGGGCGACGTCCTGGCCGTGGGTGGTGGCCCAACCCCCGTCATCCAGCTTCAGGCCCTCTCCGCCCTCAGCCTCCGCCCCTTTGTCGACACGCCGATGGGACTGATGACCCACGAGCAGTTCAAGGAAGTCGTCGCGGTCCTGCAGAACCCCCTGTTGGGCGAGCGGTCGCGGGCGACGCTGACGCTGCTTCGGACGTGCCTGGAGCAGCGATTCGGAGGCGACATCGGAATCGGCGGCCCGGCAAGCGTGTCCGGCGACGCGATCGCTCTCGGACGGGACGGAACGGAGTGAGGTCGATGCGGCTACGGACCGCTGTGCTGGTGCTGCGACTGCCGCTTGGGCGGGCGTCCCGTTGGCGCCTGAGGTCTCTGGTGACCGTGCTGCGCGCCGCCGACGCCGGTGCGCCGACAGCCGTACGCGCCGTCGCGAACGCACTCGACTCCCTCGGCCCTGAGACAGTGTGGCGGACGTGGGCGGAGCCGCCGGTGGCCGGACCGACCCGACGACGGTGGGCTTCCCCGCTGGTGACAGAGCTGCTGGCCGATTCGACGCCGGTTCCCGACGCGCTCGTGGACGCCGCGTGGCGCGACTGGTTCGATGCCCACGAGGCCCGGCTGTGGTCACTGCTGAGGCGTTGGGACCGCGCCGCGACGATCTCCGAGAGCGAGAAGGTGCGTGCCCTCAGCCGACTCGCGCTGGGCGACGACGGCGGGGCGGTCGACGCCCGGTTGCTCGCCGAAGCCGCCGCCCGCTTCGACCACCCCATCGGTGAGCGGGCCCGAGCCCGGCTGCTGGTACTGAACGACACCGAGGTCATCGACCTGTACTGCGCGGCGGCGCCGGCCTCGCCCAAGGCGACGGCCTTCTGCGTCGAGCACCACTTGGCGCCCACCGATGAGGTCGAGCGGGCGGTCTTCTTCGTACGAACCGGTCAGCACGAGCAGTACCGGGCGCTGGATCCTGAGGGGACGCTGCTGGCGCTCGGCTATCGGGGTGCGTCAACGGAGTTGCGCTCGGCGTTGCGGGAGGTGATGACCGGCCTCGGCGGCATCGACACATTGCGGGTGCTGGCCGGGCAGAGCTCGCGGCAGGAGGACTTCGCCTCCCTCGACGGGCAGGAACGCGCCTACCTGATACAGCAGTTGAAAGAGCAGGGAGACTGGAACCGATTGTGGCAGTTCACCTTGCTGATGCCACTGTCCGCAGCTGTCCTTACGGTCCGCGCTTTCGGGGCCTGGCAGCCGTCCGGCGAGGACGACCGCCACGTCTTCGAGGCACTGCGCGCGGCGGATCCGCAGGCTGTGAATCGCTGCATGAGCGTTCTGTCCGGAGTATCCGCGTCTTCGCCTGCCCCACCGCACACCCGGATCAGGCTCGCCGACCTCGATGAGCGGCTCCGTGGTGTCACTGGCCTCGATTTCGCTCCGGACGGTACCCAACTCGCCTTGGTCGGAGCGGTTGGCGTCGGCACGGAGGGCGACGGCCCCTTGCCGTCCGGTGAACCGGTCGCCTGGGCCGGGATCGTGGACCTTGGCAGCGGAACGCTGTCGCGGCTGCACTGCGACTTCACATATCCGCTGGACTGGGTCGCACATCTGGGCTCCGACACCATGGTCGTCGGGGAGGCCGATCCGTACGCCGATACAGACGCCGTGGATATGGACTATTCCCACAAGGCGAAGATCCACTACGTGGACAGCGGCGGCGTGTGGGCCCTCGGCTGGGAAGCCGACGAGATCTGCGGCCTGGAGCGCATTGCCGGAGACCGTGCCTTCGTCGTGTCCGCATGGGTCGAGGACTGGGACGACGACGAGCATCCGGCGTTGTTCATCGGCGGGCCCGGTGGGTCCCTGGTCGCCAGCGGAGTACTGGACGATCTGGAAGAGGACTTCGAACCAGCGATCGTCGCGGTTGATCCCGACGGCCGGCTCGTCGCCATGGTCGACGTCCTGGAGGCCGCCGTGGTCATCGACCTCGGCAGCTCCGTGGTGAACGAGCTCGATGACGGCTCGGGAACGCTGGAGAACGTCCCCGTGCCGCCCGCGGCACTGTCGCCTTCCACCTTTGTCAGCTGCAGCGAGGCGGGCGACCTGAAGGTGTGGCATGAGCCGCTCACGTCCAGGGAACCATCGATGACGATCCCCGCCTGGTCAGCGGCGACTCCTCCGGACACCCTCGCCTGGTCGCCCGCACTGAACCGGTTCGTCGCGGTCGACTTCAGCGACCAGCCGCACCTGGAACTCCTTGATGTGCCGCCGACCCGCGACGCTCCCATGCCCGACGAGCTCGTGTCCGAGCGGATGGCACTCGCCGGCGACATCGGCGTGGCGCCCATCGCGCGGCTGTCGCCGAAGGGCGACGTGCTGGCCGTGAGAGTCGGAGGACCGCTGGGCCTGGTCGACCTGTACGACCTGACCACCCTCACCCTGCGCCCCTTCATCGCCCGGCCCATGGGCCAGATGTCCCATCAGGAACTGACACACGTGGCAGCGGTGCTGGAGAACCCGCAGCTCGACAGGGAGTCCCGTACGACGCTGACGCTGCTGCGGGCCTGCCTGAAGCACCGGTTCCGGCACGACGTGGGTATCAGGGATGCGGTGGGTCCGGCGGTCGCGGGAGGCTTCGAGATCGAGCTGGGCGAGGTGTAGGGGGGCGATGATGCTCAGCACGCAAAGAGCCGCCCGGTTGATTGGGCGGGCCGCGCGGCGGCGGGCGGACGGTTCCCGGGGGCCGTGGTCGCGGGGAGCGTGGCGGCGGCTGGTGCGGGGGTGCGCGCAGGGTGATCCGGCCGCGCAGGAGGCGGTGCGCGCCATGGCCGCCGAACTGCCCGAGACCGATGTGCAGGAGCTGCTGGCCGCGGCCCCGCAGGAACCCGCCGACGCCGCCGCCTATCTGGCCCTCATCGGGCAGAGCGCCCAGAGCCGGGCGCTGGATCCGGACGGCTCACTACTGGCCCTGGCATATCGAGCGGCGCCCACGGACGTGCGGGAGCGGCTGCGTACGGTCATGGCCGCCGACGGTGACACCGACGTCATCCGGGTCGTGGTCACCGGCGACCAACGCGACCGGATCGCCGAGATGTCGTACGCCGAACTCGACTACCTCGGCCACCAACTGGCCGAGCATCGCCTCTGGGACGAACTGCGGCGGCTGGCCCGCGACTTGCCCCTGGCCAAGGCGGTCGCGGCCGCTGGACTCCTGCCCGAGCGGGAGCGAACCTCGGGCGGTGCGGACGATGCGGTCGGACTGCTCGACACCCTTGCCCAGCGGTCCGGGGGACAGCTGCGGGCCATGGTCGAACGGTTGCCGCAGGATCGCCTGATCACTCGCCGGACTCGCGGCGCGAGAGCCCAAGCATCCTTCTCCCCCTGCGCATCCGAACTGGCCCTGAAGTATTCGATATGGAAATGGGGGAAATACAGCGAGTTCGCAATGGAGACGCTCAGCATAAGTACGGGCGCGGCCACACCCCGTTTCATCGGAAAGTCCGGAGAGGTTGCGTTTGGGAATGAGTCGATACTGCACCTCGGCGACGAGATCATCGTCAGGATGCGCGATACCGCCAGGCTTTGCCGAATCATCCGGGTCCTGCCCGACCAGCACATCCTCTGCTCGTCGTCCGAACTCTCGGACATGCGGAGATCGAGCCGTGGCGCGGTGCTGCTTCACCCAGCCGGACTGGCATTCGTGGACCCTGGTGCGGATCAATTGCGGTATGAGAAATTTCCTCGGTTCAGCGAGAATCAAGGAGGCTCACGCATTTCCGCCTGGCTGGACAGTTCCAGCACACTGACGACGCTTCCCGAATCCCGGCTCATCGCATTCATCAACCGCTCGGAGTGGCATGTGGTGAGTGAGAGCGGCATGGAAATCATCCAGACGGCGCAGGTGAGTGACACACATGCCGACAAGGTCGCCTTCAGTCCCGCACTTTCTCTTCTCTCTCCCCATTCACTCGCGCTGCACCGATTTGTGACCCACCCGGGCAAGGGGGAGGCCGAACAGCACTCCGAGATATGGGAGTTCACGCCGAAGGGCACGCCGCGCCGTACCGCCGAGCACGAGGGGGCGGTTCTGGACCGATGGCCGCCGGAGAAGTGGCAGGGACTGGCCCTCGACAACTCCTTCGCCGCGCGGATTCTCACCGAAAATGGGCGCAATGGGTACGTCCGCCATGACCTGCCCTGGCTTCAGCGCCAGGTCTCACCGCATGGGTACGGGCGCAGGGAATTCCTGGCGTTGTCTCCGTGGGGAGACATGCTCGCCACCAATACGGTCCTGGAGTGGGACAAGTTGAATGTCTGCGAAGTGCACAGCCCTCATCTGCCCTCCGCACGCGAGTTGTTGGAACAGCCCCTGCTGCACAGCGGCCCCCAGGACGTGCTGCGCGTACGGGAACTGCGTACGAAGGTCGGTGATCCCGCGGTACGGGACGCTCTCGACCTGCTGGCCACCTGCCTCGAGGAGCGCTTCGGCCAGGACATCACGCTGGGCTCCGGCCCGAGGACCGCGGGCGGCACCACGGACATCGCCCTGGGCGAGAACGGGGAGGGGTGAGGCCGATGCGTGTGCGAACTGCCGTACTGGTGCTGCGGCTACGGGCCACGCCGGAGTCCCGGCTGGGCCGCCGGGCTCTCGGTGCCGTCTTGCGTGCTGCGGACACGGGCGCGCCCCTGGCTCTGCGCGCCGTCGCCCGCGCGATGGAAACCCACGGTCAGAAGGCGGTGTTCCGGTGCTGGCTGACGCCGTCGGTGTCGGGACCGACTCCGAAGCGGTGGGCTTCTCCTCTCGTGGCGGAGCTCACGAAGGGTTCAACACCCGTACCGGCCATGCTCGTCGAGGCCGCGTGGCAGGACTGGCTCGATCGGGACGATGCCGAGCTGTGGTCACTGCTGAAGCAGTGGGGCCCCGCACCGCCGGCCTCCGAACCCCCGGTGCGCCCCCTCAGCCGCCTCGCGCTTGGCGACGACGTACCCCTGGAACAAGGCACACTCATCGATGCCGCGCTGCGCTTCGACCACCCGCTCGGCGAACATGCCCGGGCCCGGCTGCTCGCGTCGGACGACCCCGAGACCATCGACCTGTTCTGCGCTGCGGCCCTGGACTCCGACAGGGCGGCGGCCTTCTGCGCCGAGCACCACCTCGCGCCCGCCGATCAGGTCCAGCGCGCCGTGTTCTTCGTGCGTACCGGGCAGCTGGAGCAGTATCGGGCACTGGATCCCGACGGCTCTCTCCTGGCGCTCGGCTACCGGGCTGCCTCCGACGAGCAGCGTTCAGTTCTGCGGGCCGAGATGAGCGGACTGGGTGTCCTGGATGTGCTGCACGTGCTGGCCGGACGGAGTTCCCAGCAGGGGGACTTCGCCTCCCTCTCCGAGCACGAACGTATGTACGTGGCAGAGCAGTTGGCGGATCGACGTGACTGGGACCGCCTGTGGCGCCTCACGCTGCTGATGCCGCTGCACGAAGCGGTGTGGACGGCCGACGAGTTCGGCGACTGGCGGCCGTCCGGCGAGGACGACCGCCGCGTCTTCGAAGCGTTGCGTGCGGCGGACTCGATCGCCATAGCGCGGTTCGTGGAAGCCCTGGCCGGAGCAGGTCCGTTCAGCGCCATACCCCGCACCCGGATCTGGCCGAGCGACCCCGACGAGCAGGCGATCGCGGTGCACGCTCTCGACTTCGCCCCGGACGGCAGCCAACTCGCGTTCTCCGGACGGGGGCCCAGGCATTGCGCCGGGATCGTGGATCTCGCCAGTCTCACGCTGGTGTGGCTGGACGACAACCTCCCGCATCCGGCACGGCCGATCGCGCATCTGGGCTCCGATGCCATGGCCCTCGTGGCGGGTAAGCAGATCCACTACGCCGGGGAGAGCGGCACGCTGACGCTGGCCAACCAGCCCGGCGATGCGCGTGGCGTGGAACGCATCGCCGGAGACCGTGCCTTCCTCGTGACCGCGAGGAAGTCGGGCACGTGGACGGCGTTCATCGGCCGCTCCGGCGGACGCCTCACCGAAAGCGACATGCTGAACGGGGCTGGGTATTTCGTTCCGAAGAGCTCCGCAGTAGATGCGGACGGGCGACTGATCGCCGTGATCAGCGAAGACTGCAACATCGTGGTCTCCGACCTCGCCAATTCTGCTGTGCACCAGCTCATTCGCCCCGAAACCTTGAGGTACGGCGTCCAGTCGGCCGCCCTCTCGCCTTCCGCCCTAGTCTGCGGTACCCGCTCGGGCGGTCTGTATGTGTGGCACGAACCTCTGACGACGTCACAGGCGCCGCTCACGTCCCGGCCCTGGCCGTACGGGACAGCTCCGATCCACGTCGCGTGGTCACCCGTACTGGACCAGTTTCTCGCCGTCACGGGAACGCATCTCCAACTCCTCGACGTGCCACCGACGCGTGACACGCCCACGCCCGAAGACCCCGTGTCCGAGCAGATCCCCCTACTCGCCGACAGGCCTCGTGCCAGGGCGCGTTGCGCACGGGTGTCACCGAGGGGAGACCTGCTGGCGGTGGCAGGTCTGGAAGAGGGCACCGTCGACATCTACATCCTGACCGCCTTCGCCCTTCGTCCCTTCATCGCCAAACCCATGGGCGGGATGGGCCACGGGGAGCTGACGAAAGTGGTCACGGTGATGGAGCACCCGGTCCTCGACGAATCGTCACGGCAGGCGTTGGGACTGCTGCGGACGTGCCTGGAACACCGGTTCCGGCACGACGTCGGGATCGGCACCGGGACAGGCTCGGTGGGGCCGGGCGACTACGAGTTCGAACTGGCCGAGCGTCAGGAACGAAAAGGAGACGCATGACCACCCGTATCGGCATCGACTTCGGCACCGCCAACACCGTCGTGGCGGGCTGGGACCAGGAGGCGGGCCGCGGCGTCCCGATCCCGCTGCCCGGCATCGACGTGCTGCGCGAGGCCGGCCCCGGCCCCACCCAGCGCGTGGTGCCCTCCCTCATCGCCTACGCCCACGATGGCACCACACGCCGCCTCGGCGCCCAGGTCACCCCCGAGATGGACGACGACCCCGGCCACATCGTCTTCGCGTCCACCAAGAGCAACGTCGCCGGACACGCCTATGACGCGGCCCGCCCTGTCGGCGACCGCAAGATCACGGGCCGGGAGGCGGCCACCCAGTTCCTCAGCGACGTCATGGCACTGGCCGTGCTCGCCATCGAGGACGACGACCTGGAGATCGTCGCCACCGCGCCCGTGGAGTCCTTCGACGGCTACCGCGACTGGCTGGTGCGCGAGGTCCGCGACGGGCTGCCCACCGCCCGCCTGCGCGTCGTCGACGAGGCCACCGCGGCCGCCGTCGGCTACAGCGCCCGGCTGAATCCCGGCGACGCCTTCGCCGTGATCGACTTCGGGGCGGGCACCCTGGACGTCTCCGTCGTCCGCGTGCAGGAACCGGACGACGCCGGGTCCGGCGCCGGGGTGCGCACGATCGCCAAGCGAGGCCTGGACCTGGGCGGCAACACCATCGACGCGCTCCTCGCCGAACACGCCATCGGCCACCTCTCCCTGCCGCACGGCGACCAGATCGGCCGCAACCAGGTCTTCCGCCGCCTCCTGACCTCCGCCGAACGGGCCAAGAGGGAACTGGCCACCACCGAACGTGCCGTCATCCACGCCGCTGACACCCGAACCGACCGTGCACACCAAATCACCATCACCCGCGGCGAGTTCGACGCACTCCTGCACGACAAGGGCGTACTGCGCCGGATCAACCAGGCCCTGCGCTCCTGCCTCGACCTGGCCGGAACCCGCGGCTTCGGCACCGAGAACATCCGGGGTGTCTTCCTCGTCGGCGGCAGCTGCCTCATCCCCGCCGTACAGGACCTGGTGCATCTGTATTTCGACCCCGACGTGGTGCGCCTGGACCGGCCGTTGGAAGCGGTCGCGGCGGGCGCGGCCGGAATCGCCGGCGGCAGCGAACTGTTCGACCACATCCAGCACGACTACGCCATCCGGCACATCGACCACGACACCGGCACCTACGAGTTCGAGACCCTGGTGGAGGCCGGCACCCCCTACCCCACCGAGGAACCGGTCAGGACGCTCACCGTCAGGGCGGTGCACGACACGCAGCGCAGGCTCGGCCTCGCCGTCTACGAACTCGCCCACGCCACCTACCGCGACGCAGGCGCCGAACTGGAGATCGCCTTCGACGCCGGCGGCGGCGCCCGCACCGTGGCCGTCACCCCGCAGCAACGCCAGCAACGGTCCATGCTCTGGCTCAACGAGGACAGCCCCACCTTCCTGGAAGCCGACCCTCCCGCCACGGCCGGAGAGGACCGCTTCCGCCTCGAATTCCGCATCGACGCCCACAAACGCCTCACCGTCACCGCCTACGACCTGCACCGCCACACCCTGGTCCTGGACCGGCAACCGGTCGTCCGTCTGGCGTGATCACCCGGCGCCGCCCCTCCTGTCACGACATCCGAGGAGTCCTCGTGTCTCATTTCACCCGCGTCCGCACCGCACTGCACGACCCCGAACTGCTCGTCCTAGCCCTTGCCACGCTCGGCTTCACCGCCGTCGAGACCCACGCCACTCCGCAGACCCTCTACGGCTACCGGGGCGACGCCCGCCCGGAGCGCGCCGAAGTCATCATCCGCCGCGCCCACATCGGGCGCGCCAGCAACGACATCGGCTTCCGTCGACGTGACGACGGCACCTTCGAAGCCGTCATCAGCGAGTACGACAGGTCCCGCTACGACCATCGGTGGCTGACCCGGCTCGCCCGCGCCTACGGCCACACCGCTGCCCTGCGCTACGCCGAGGAGAATGGCTACGAGGTGGACTCCGACGTACTCGAAGAGGACGGCCGACGCCGCCTGGTCCTTCGCCGCTACACCTGAGCCGCGCGGCTCCATCACTGTGTCCCGAGTGCACTACCGGGCCACCGTCGTCCACCGGGCCGGGGACGAGCCCCGCGGCGGGTGCTTTGCACTGGCCCAAGAATCTTGGTTGGGATTGGCCCAGCTGTCCAGGCCATTACGTCGTTAGGTTGCAGGCATGCCGAAGACCCGAGTCGACTTCTACTTCGACCCAGCCTGCCCCTTCGCCTGGATCACCTCACGGTGGATTCTCGAGGTGGAACCGCTGCGCGACCTCGACGTCCGCTTCCACGTCATGAGCCTTTACCTGCACAACGACGGCAACGACCTCCCCGACTGGTACCGCGACCTCGTCGACCGCTCCCTCGGCCTCGTCCGGATCGCCGTCGCCGCCGCGGAACACCACTCACCCAGCGTGCTGCGCGACCTCTACACCGCGTTGGGCACCCGCATTCACACCAAGGGCAACGAGAACTTCGACGCCGTCGCCGCCGAGGCGCTGGCCGAGCTCAGGCTTCCCGCAGCTCTTGCGGACGCGGCCGGCAGCACCGCCTACGACGCCGCCCTCCAGCGCAGCCATGACGCGGGCAAGGACCCGGCGGCAGGCGGCTACGTGGGCACGCCCACCATGCACATCGACGGCGCAGCCTTCTTCGGACCGGTGCTCAACAGCATCCCCCGGGGCGATGAAGCGGCACGCCTCTTCGACGCCGTCCGCACCCTCGCAGCCCACCCGGACTTCTTCGAACTCAAGCGGGCACGGACCGGGAGCCTGCGCTTCGACTGAGAAGTGCTGCCACACAGCACCAGGTCCCGCACGGCTGCCGGTGGTGGTTGGTGCGCCTTCCCCCCGACTTTCACCGAGCGAGACGGAACAGGAGCCACCCATGGTCGCCACGTCACAGACCACCCCCGACGCCAGCGGCGGGGGCCGGAGCCAGGAGGACCGTCCGGATCAACCCGCGGCCCTCGACGAAGCGGCGATGCGCCAGGCCCGCAACTCCGCCGCCTTCTGGGCCGCAACCGGAAAATCCCGCAGTCACGAGCTGATCCACCGCCGCGGCTTCCTCGCCGTGCTCGGCGACCAGCGCGCCGGGACACGAATCCTGCTGCAGGAACCCGACCCCGATGCGAACGAGCTCGCCGAGTTGACCGAGTTGGCGGGCCGGTCGACCGGCCCGGTGGATGCCGAGGATCCGTTCGGCTCGACCGACCTCAGTCACCTGGGCATGCGCAACTGGCAGATGCCGATCATGCTGCGCCCGCCCGGCCCCGTCTCAGCACCGGCGATGGAGGTGATCCGGGTCGAGCAGGTGCAGGATCTGCAGGCCGCCGAGCGGATCGTGATCGCAGGCTTCGAGCTGACCAGATTCGCCCCCTACCGTCCCGGCGAGATGTTCCCCATGGCGCTGACCGAGCAGCCAGGCGTGGACGTGTTCATCGCCGTCCTCGACGGCGAGGCGGTCGGCGCCTGCGTCACCGTCGGCGACAACGGGTTCGGCAGCCACTACTGGGTCGGCACGCCGCCTGAGCACCGCTCCCGCGGCGCCGGGCGGGCCGTCATGCTCGGCTCGCTCGCGCCCATCGCGAGCCTGCCGGTGACACTCACCGCCTCACGGCTCGGACGGCCGCTCTACCAGTCGCTGGGCTTCACCGCCGTCACCATGTCGACCTGGTGGTCCTCACGATGACCACCTCTGAGGTGTGTGGCCTCGTGGGCCTCAGGCCGCGGTCTGCAGCCGAATCACCGACTCAGGACACCGGGTGAGCATGAGTTCGGCCCCGGCTCCAGCGGGATGCAGGACGGTCAATCCGCCGGAGCTCACCCCGTCCCCTGCCGGGCGGAAGGTCGCGCCATGGCGTTGTCCAGATGAGTGATGACGGCCGGCACGTCATCACTCTCGGTGCTCCGGATCAGCTGCAGGGCCGGCCGGACGAGGCCGCCCGGCCGCGCGATCAACCGTGCGAGCACGGCGGACCGAATGTCGAGCCGCTCGATCGTGGCCTCGCGCTCCTCTTCGTCCTGGCCGGCAAGCAGAACGGCGTTGTGCCACGCCTCCTCGCGAGACCGACGGACACTGAAGTCGAGGATCCGCTCGTCGGTGCGGGCTCCGATCCGATCCAGCAGCGACATCAAGGGCGACAGGGCGCCGACCGAGTCCTGCATCACCAGCACCACCCGCGCCAGGATGTCGTTGATCAGCAGAAAGTCGCGCCTTAACGCATGGATGGCCTCGCCCGGGGCTGTCCGCGCGGCGGCGATCGCCAGGTCGAGGTTGATGTGCGCGTTCACCCCGAGCAACAGGTGCTGGACGATGACGGTGTCGACATCGTCGAGCAGCCCGAACGCCTCGCGCCAACAACGCGGCCCGCTCCGGTCACGACGCCAGGCGTCGTACGCGTCGAAGTAGCGGTTGCCGAAGAGCGTGTCGAAACGGTCCATTCGTGCGCCGTCGTCGAACAGCCCAGAGCGAATACCCGCGCGGACCTCGACGGTCACCTGTCGGTACAGCGCCGCGAAGTACCCGACCCGGTCGCCGGCGCGGCCGGCCTCCCGCACAATCCCGGCGAGCCCGTCCACGACATCGTCGATGTTCTCTGCCGCCATGCCCAACTCCCCTCCCACGGAACCCTCGTTCCGCCCGCACTCCGACCGCTGCCCGCAGCGCCGATCACAGCCCCGTCCTACCACCGCACACCCGGGAACGGTCCCGCCCCGCAGAAGACACGACGGGAGAGTCCCCTCACTGTCGAATCAGTCGCCGACACCACGTTCGCATGCCACGACCGTGTCGCTCACCGTGACGCCGCGGGCGTTTCCGGCTGGGCGAGCCGCAGATGCGGCGCCACGCTCCGGAGCTTCTCGCAGGTCTCCTCCCATTCGCGCTCCGGGGTCGACTGACCCATCACTCCGGCACCCGCGCGCAGCCAACTGCGGCCGTTCCGCTGGAAGACGGTGCGCAGGACGAGCGCGGCGTCCAGGCCACCGTCCGCGTCGGCGGTGAACACGGCCCCGGCGTACAGCCCGCGGGGTTCGCCCTCGTACCGGCCGATGGCCCGCAGGGCTCCCGGTTTCGGGCAGCCGGTGGCCGTGATCGCCGGGAAGAGTGCGGCGAAGGCGTCCCAGGGGCCCCGGTCGTCGGCGAGCCGGCCGGTGACGCGCGAGGCGAGGTGCTGCACCGATCCGCGCTCCCGGACCGTCATGAACTCCTCGACCACGGCCGCGTCCCTGCCGCAGACCTGGGTCACTTCGTCGACGGCGAGGCGTACCGAGAGGGCGTGTTCGTGGATCTCCTTGGGGTCGTCGAGCAGGTCGGAGCGCAGGCGTGCGGTCTCGCCGGGGTCCGTTCCCAGGGCGCGGGTGCCGGCCAGCGGCTGGGTGGAGACGCGGCGGCTGTCCGCGTCCACCTCGACGACCGTTTCGGGGCTGAAGCCGGCCGCTCGCCAACCGCCGAGGTCCAACAGGAAGGATCGGGCGGGGGTGTTGGCCCGGCGTCCGGCCAAGTAGGTGGCCGCGAGGTCGGGGCTGAGGTGCTCCGGCAGCGGCAAGGAACGCGAGAGTACGGCCTTCTGCAAGTGCCCCGCACGGATATCGGCCACGGTCCGGGCGACGGCGCCCTGATAGCGGTCGGATCCGGACCTCAGGAGTCGGTCCGCGTCGGCCGGGCCCTCCCCCACCTGCTCCGTGGGGCTGGAGAGCGCCTTGGTGATGAGAGGAACGTGTTCGGGGTCGGCCGTGCGGATGCGTGCCGTGCCCGGGGTGAGGTCGACCTCGGTGACCGGCAGCATGAGGTGGAGCAGCGGGTCGCGTCCCGGGTCGCCCGTGTCAGGGTGCAGGAGGTGGGCCAGTTCGAAAGTGGCCCAGCCGTACGCCCGCCAGTCGCGGTGCGGCAGGTTCGCGAGGGCTGCGGCGAGCTGCTCCAACGGTGCCTGGCGGTCCAGGAGTTGGGTGACCGAGCGGTTCCCGCAGCGGGCGGATATCTCGTCGGCGTCCAGGGTGACGGTCGCGGCCGGTCCGGCGGCGTACACCCAGGTCCCGGCGCGCTCGTAGACGACGTACTCGCCGCCGAGGCCCGCCCGGGCGAGCCGTACCGCCGCCTCGGCCGGGTCCTGCGGCGCCTCCACGACGTGCGCGGGACCCGGCGCGGGCAGGGCGTCGGCCCAGGAGCTCCAGGTACTGGTCATGCGCGGGCACTCCCTTTCAGCTGTCGGGCCAGCTCCGTCAGCGCCTTCTTGTCGGTCTTGCCGACCGCCGTCACCGGCAGTTCGTCGAGGGCCTCCACGCGGTCGGGCACCTTGTACGGCGCCAGCCCGCGCTCCTTGAGGAACGCGGCCACCTCTCCTCGGCCGGGTGCGGTGGCCCCGGGCGCGGGTACGACGAAAGCGCAGGTGCGCTCGCCGAGCAGGTCGTCGGGCACGGGGACGACAGCGGTGTCCAGCACCGCGGGATGGTGCACGAGCTGCTCCTCGACCTCGGCGGCGGCCACCTTGTCCCCGCCGCGGTTGATCTGCTCCTTGACCCGGCCCTCGACGACGAGATGGCCGGTGGGGGTACGTCGGACCAGGTCGCCGGTTCGGTAGTAGCCGTCGGCGGTGAAGGAGGTGGCGTTGTGCTCGTCGGCTCGGTAGTAGCCCCGCAGCGTGTAGGGGCCGCGGGTGAGCAGCCGTCCGGTGGCGCCGGGCGGGACCTCGCGGTCGTCCTCGTCGACGACACGGATCTCGTCGTCGGGTGACAGCGGCCGTCCCTGCGTGTGCAGGACGATCTCCTCGGGGGCGTCCGGTTCGGTGTAGTTGAGCAGGCCCTCCGCCATGCCGAACACCTGCTGTAGTACGGGGCCGAAGGCGTCCCGCACCTGTGCGGCGTGCTCGGGCAGCAGCCGGGCGCCGCCGACCTGGAGCAGCCGCAGCGACGACAGGTCCGCGTCGCCCCATTCGGCCGCCGCCGTCCACATGCGGGCCGTGGGTGGTACGAGCGCGGTCGCGGTGACGCGTTCGTGCTCGATGAGGGCGAACGCGGCATCCGGGTCGGGCTCGTCGGTGAGCACCGCCGTACCGCCCGCGTGCAGGGCGCCCAGGACGCCCGGGCAGCCGAGGGCGAAGTTGTGGGCGACGGGGAGGGCGGCGAGGTAGACGGTCTCGGGTCCGAGGCCGCACGACTCGGCGCTGGCGCGCACGTTGTACGCGTAGTCGTCGTGCGTGCGCGGGATCAGCTTGGGCAGCCCTGTAGTGCCTCCGGAGACCAGCAGCAGCGCCACCTCGGAGGCGTCGTCGGGGGCGGGGGGCAGGTCGGCAGTGCCGGGGCCGTCGAGCGGGGTGTGGGCGCCGGGGTCGCCGGCCACCAGGACGTGCCGAAGCGCGGGGCTCTCCTTGAGGACCTCGGTGGCGAGGTCGCGGTGGTCGAAGC
Organism: Streptomyces lanatus; assembly: GCF_014655715.1. Lineage (GTDB taxonomy): Bacteria > Actinomycetota > Actinomycetes > Streptomycetales > Streptomycetaceae > Streptomyces > Streptomyces lanatus. Next base: position 86,218 of record NZ_BNBM01000004.1, read on the forward strand.
CCTGGTGGAGGTCCGGGACGACGTACGCGACGGCCTGGGACAGCCGGCACAGGTGGACGATCTCGCTGCGGCGGTGCAGCGGCAGGGCCAGGACGGGGATCGCGCCCAGCCGCTGGAGGCCGAAGAAGACGGTGAAGAACTCGGGGATGTTGGGGAGTTGAAGGACCACCCGGTCCCCTGCCCCGACTCCGAGCCCGGCGAGCCGGCGGGCGATGCGCTCGGCCTCCTGGGCCAGTCGCGCCCGGTCCAGCCGTCGCGTGCCGTGCACGAGCGCGGTGCGGTGCGGGTGGGCGCGGGCCCACGAGCGCAGCAGCCGGTCGAACGTTTCTCCTCGCCAGTGGCCTGAGGCCCGGTAGTGCGCGGCGAGGTCCTCGGGCCAGGGCGTACAGCCGTCCAGCACGTGAATCCCCCTCTGGTCGTATCCCGCTCCGCGGGGCTTGTACATCGCGCCATTCATACTGTAGTAAATGAATATCATTTTCAATAAAAATGCCATCGAGGCTGGTGACGCAGTGTCAGAACCCGATCTTCTGCGGTCGATCCGTCCCCTGCTGGCGGACTGGCTCGGCCCCGATGCCGAGCGAGTCGGCCCCCACGACAACCTCATCGAGCAGGGCCTGGACTCCATCCGCCTGATGACCGTGTCCACGGCACTGCGCCGTGACGGCATACGACTGCCTTTCGCGGCCCTCGCCCGTACGCCGACGCTGCACGCCTGGGCGGAACTGGCCGGCGAGCGATGTAGCGGCGACACCCCGACCGGAAACGCCGAAGCCCACAGCACCCCCGAAGAGACCGCCGACGGTGACGTCGACGAGACCTCGCCCTTCGACCTGGCCCTCATGCAGCACGCCTACTGGGTAGGCCGCGGCACGGAGCACGAACTCGGCGGTGTGGCCGCCCACTTCTACAACGAGTTCGACGGAGAGGGCGTGGACCCGCAGCGCCTGGAGCGTGCCGTACGCGCGCTGCTGGCCCGCCACGCGCAATTGCGCGCCGTGTTCGCCGACGACGGACGCCAGCACACGCCGGCTGCCTCCGCCTGGCCGGGACTGCGGGTGCACGATCTGCGCCAGCTGCCGGAGGACGAGGTGGAAAGCCGGCTGGCGGAGCTGCGGGACGAGTTGTCGCACCGCATGCTGCGGGTCGGCGCGGGCGAGGTCTTCGACGTGCAGCTGTCGCTGCTGCCGGACGGCCGCACCCGCGTCCACCTCAACCTCGACATGCTCGCGGCCGACGCGCTCAGCCTGCGCGTCCTGCTCGCCGATCTGGCGGTCCTCTACCGCGGAACGGACACCCTCTCCCCCATCGGCTACAGCTACCGCCGCTACCTCGCGGACCGTGCCGCCTCCGCCGAGCGGGACCGAGATCGCAAGCGCGATGCGGACTGGTGGGCTACTCGGCTGCCGGATCTACCCGGGGCGCCCGCGCTGCCCGTCGCCCAGGGTCCGGTACGGCCACGGGTCACGCGGCGCCACCACTGGCTGCGGCCGGAGGCGCGGGACGCCCTGTTCGCCCGCGCGCACCGGCACGGGGTCACTCCGGCGATGGCGCTGGCCACCGCGTACTGCGAGGTGCTGGCCGCCTGGAGCGCCGAGCACCGCTTCCTACTGAACGTGCCGCTCTTCGACCGCGAGCCGCTGCATCCCGATGTGCCCCTGCTCGTCGGCGACTTCACCGGATCCGTGCTGCTCACTGCCGACATGTCCGGTGAGGCCCCCTTCCGGGAGCGGGCCCGGGCCGTGCAGGAACGCTTCCTCGGGGACGCCGCGCACGCCTCGTACTCGGGTGTCGAGGTGCTGCGCGATCTGAACCGCGCCCAGCGGGGTGGCGGGCGCGTGCTCGCACCGGTGGTGTTCACCAGTGCGCTGAACCTGGGCGAGCTGTTCTCCGAGGACGTCCGCGCCTGCTTCGGGCGCCCGGTGTGGATCATTTCGCAGGGCCCGCAGGTGTGGCTGGACGCCCAGGTCACGGAGCTGGACGGCGGTCTGCTGGTCAACTGGGACGCACTGGAGCAGGCGTTCCCCGACGGGATGCTGGACGCGATGTTCGCCGCGTACCGCACGCTGGTGGACTCCCTCGCCGCGTCCGACACGCCCTGGGGCACACCCGTCCCGGACCTGCTGCCCGCATCCCAGCGGGAGGCACGCACGCGTGCCAACGCCACGGACGGGCCGCGCAGCGGTCTGCTGCTGCACGAGGACTTCCTGAGCCGTGCCGAGCAAGCGCCCGATCGCCCCGCCCTGCTCTGGGGCACGGACGGTGTCCTGTCGTACGGCGAACTCGCCGAGCGGGCACGGCGGATCGCCGCCGCACTGGCCGCGCAGGCGGTCGGACCCGGCGACCGGGTCGCCGTCCGTCTACCCAAGGGGCCGGACCAGGTCGCGGCGGTGCTGGGCGTCCTGACCGCGGGCGCGGCCTACGTGCCCGTCGGACGGGACCATCCGCCGGCCCGCCGCGATCGCGTCCTGAGCCGGGCCGGGGCACGGGTCGCCTTCATCACCGAGGACACGGCACCGCTGCCCGCGGATGTGGTCGGCCTGACGGTGGCGGACTCGCTGGTGCACGCGCCCGTCAAGGAGCTGGTGCCCGTCCCGGAGAGCGATCCGGCGTACATCCTGTTCACCTCCGGCTCCACCGGTGAGCCCAAGGGTGTCGTTCTGCCGCACCGGGCGGCCCGCAACACGGTGGACGACCTCGATGAGCGCTTCGGGCTGACCGGCGACGACCGGACGCTCGCGCTGTCCGCCCTCGACTTCGACCTGTCGGTGTACGACCTGTTCGGGCCCCTGTCCGTCGGCGGCGCGGTGGTGCTGGTCGCGGAGGAGGACCGGCGGGACGCGGCGAGCTGGCACGCGCTGATGGCGCGGCACGGGGTCACCGTCCTCAACTGCGTGCCCTCCGTGCTGGACATGCTGCTCGGCACCGCCGGGGAAGGGCCCGCCGGGCTGCGGCTGGTGCTGCTCGGCGGCGACTGGGTGGGCGTCGATCTTCCGGGACGGCTGGCACAACGCTCGCCGGGCTGCCGGTTCGTGGCGCTCGGCGGTACGACCGAGACCGCGATCCACTCCACGGTGTGCGAGGTCGTCGGCGCCGCGGTGCCCGAGGACTGGACGGCGGTCCCCTACGGCACCCCGCTGCGCAACGTGCGCCTGCGGGTCGTCGACACGCGGGGCCGGGACTGTCCGGACTGGGTGCCGGGCGAGCTGTGGATCGGCGGGGACGGGGTGGCCGACGGCTACCTCGGCGATCCGGAGCGCACCGCCGACCGGTTCGTCCGCCACGACGGGGTGCGCTGGTACCGCACGGGCGATCTGGCCCGCTACCGGCCCGGCGGCACCGTCGAGTTCCTCGGCCGGGCCGATTCCCAGGTCAAGCTGCGCGGGCATCGGGTGGAGCTGGGCGAGGTCGAGTCGGCTCTGGAGCGGGCGCCGGGTGTGGGGCGCGTGGTCGCGGCGGTGAGCGGGGGCGGGTCCGGCAGTGCTGTTCTGGTCGCGGCCTATGCCCCGGCGCCCAGGTCCGGGAGCGAGCACAACGAGGGCGTCCGACCGCAGGTCGTGGCCGCGCGGCCCGATCCGCTGGAGACGGAGGTCGTGGCATACGTCATCGGCCGCATCCTTGAGGACGGGCCGCGCCCGGCCGAGCACATGCGCGGCCTCGCGCGGCTGTGGCGGGACTGGTTGCACGGGCAGCCAGGCACGGTCGACGGAGACGGTTTGGCTCAGCGCATCGCCGGGACCCGGCTTGCGCCCGTTCTCGCCCGGCTGACGGAGCGGCTGCCGGACCTGCGGGCCATGCTCACGGGTGAGCGTGACGCGCTCGAACTCCTCGACGACCCCGTGCTGGCCCCGGAGACGGCGCTCGACGCGCTGCCCGGCAGCGAGGAGGCCGCCAGGGCCTGCGCCGACGCGCTGCGCGCGCTCGCGGCGGAGGCGGGCGGCCGTGCGCTGCGGGTCGCGGTCGTCGGGGCGCGCGGTGGCCTTGGCGCCCTGCGGGTGGCGGAACAACTCCCCCGCGATTGCGTGCAGTTGACGCTGCTGGACACCTCCGCCGCTCTTCTGGAGCGGGCCCGCGAGCGGTTCGCCGTATCGCCGCACGACGTGCGCTGTCAGACGCTGACCGACGGAGCGCTCCCTGAGGGACTGCCCGGCGCCTTCGATGCCGTTCTGGCGCTCGGTTCACTCCACTCGTTCGACGACCCGGCCGCCGGTGTCGCCCAGGCGGCGGCCCTGCTGGCTCCCGGTGGCGTCCTGCTCGCGGTGGAGCAGGGCGGTCTGCCGCCGCTCGGCCTGATCTGCGCCGCGCTGCCCACCCGAGGATTCACGAACGCGGACCCGGCTCGTCGGGCAGCGGGCAGTCCGCTGCTGCCGCCCGCCGCGTGGGAGCAGGTGCTGCGCGCCCAGGGATTCGCCGTGGCGGACACGACCGTACGCCGTCAGGAGCCCGCGCTGCTGATCCGCGCGGTCCGCGACCCGGACGCCGCGCCGTGTGACACCGAGGCCGTACGCGCCGTCGCCGCCGGGCAGTTGCCCTCGTACATGGTCCCCGACCGGCTGGTCCTGCTGCCGGTCATGCCGCTCACCGCGAACGGCAAGGTCGACCGGCGGGCCGTACGCGAACTCCTCGACCGGCATGTCATGTCCGGGGTCTCTGTACAGGGGCGGCAGGGCACGCCTCCTCGCCCCGGTACCGAGGAGCTGGTCGCCGAGGTGTGGCGGGACCTGCTCGCAGCTTCCGGCACAGTCCATCGCGAGGACGACTTCTTCGCGCTCGGCGGTGACAGCCTGCTCGCCACGCGGATGCTGCACCGGCTCGGCGAGCGCGGAGTGCGCGGCGCCCGGATCGCCGACCTGTTCACGGCCCCCGTGCTGAAGGACTACGCCGCCACACTCGTTCTGGACGGCAGCCGACCCGCCGCTCTCCCCGAGCTGGTGGCCGACCCCGAGCACGCGCACGACCCCTTCCCCGCAACCGACGTACAGCGGGCGTACTGGCTGGGACGGCACGAAGAGATGCGGCTCGGTGGGGTCGGGGCGCACTACTACTCGGAGTTCGACGGGGTCGCGGTCGACCTGCCGCGGCTCGAGCTGGCCTGGCGGCGGCTGATCGACCGCCATCCCATGCTGCGGGCCGTCTTCGACGAGGACGGACGACAGCACGTCCTCGCGACCGTGCCCGAGTTCACCATCCCGATCGCGGAGGGTGAGGAGCAGCTCGACGTCCTGCGCGAAGACATGTCCCACCAGGTCCTCGACCCCTCCCGCTGGCCGCTGTTCGACGTCCGCGCGGTGCGGTACGGCGACGGGCGGACGCGGATCGGCGTGAGCCTCGACAACCTGATCCTCGACGGCCTCAGCATGATGACCGTCTTCACCGAGCTGGGGGTCCTTTACACCGACCCGGACGCGCAACTGCCCTCCGTGGAAGCGACGTTCAGGGACTACCTCGCTTCGGTCCAGCCGGCGCCCGAGACGCTGGACGCCGACCGGGCGTACTGGCGCGAGCGGCTTCCCGAGCTGCCACCCGCTCCCCGGCTGCCGCTCCAGCGCGACCCGGCCACCCTGGGCCGCCCCCGCTTCGTGCGCACCTCCGGGGAGCTCGACGCCGAGCGGTGGCGGCGGCTCAAGGAACGCGCCCGCGAGCACGGCGTCACCCCGTCGACGCTGCTGCTGGCCGCCTACGCGGAGGTGCTCGGCACCTGGAGCGAGAGCCCCGAACTGACCGTCAACCTCACACTGTTCGACCGCCAGGAGATCCACCCGGACATCAACCGGGTGCTGGGCGACTTCACCTCTCTGCTGCTCGCCGCCCACCGTCCGCGGCCCGGCGAGGACTGGCTGACCCGAGTGCGCGGGCTGCAGGAGCAGTTGTGGCGCGACCTCGACCATCGCTCGGTCTCCGCGGTGTGGGTGATGCGCGAACTGGCCCGGGCCCGCGGGGAGCGGGACGCCGCCGTGCCGGTGGTGTTCACCAGTGCGCTCGGCGTCGACGACGGGGTGTCCATGGACGCTCCCGACGGTTTCCCTGCGCGGGTGTGGGGTGTCAGCCAGACCCCGCAGGTGTGGCTCGACCTTCAGGTCTACGAGGGCCGGGACGGGGCGCTGCGCCATCAGTGGGACGCGGTGCGCGAGCTGTTCCCCGACGGGCTCGTCGAGACGATGTCCGCCACGTTCGACCGGCTGCTGCGCCGACTGTGCGACGGCGACTGGCGGGCGGCCCGGCCGACCCTGCTGCCCGACGGGCAGCGCACGGTCCGCGAACGCGTCAACGCAACGGGCCGAGCCGGGGGCCACAGGGCCCTGCACCTGCCGTTCTTCGACCAGGCCGCCGCCGACCCGGACGCCCCCGCGCTGCTGTGGGCCGAGGACGGTGTCATGACCCGGGGCGAGCTGCGCGACCGTGCGCTGCGCATCGCCGCCGGGCTGGCCGCGCGCGGAATCGTGCCCGGCGACACGGTCGCCGTCTCGCTGCCCAAGGGGCCCGAACAGATCGCCGCCGTACTCGGGGTGGCCGCCGTCGGCGCCGCGTACGTGCCCGTCGGCGCCGACCAACCGCCGGTGCGACAGGAGCGGATACTGCGGGCCTCGCGGGCGCACTGCGTGCTCGACGCGGAGTTCCTCACACAACCACTGCCCGATCCGCTGGAGGCACCCGTGGCCTCCGACCCGGACTCCTGCGCGTACGTCATCTTCACGTCGGGTTCCACCGGTGAGCCCAAGGGCGTCGAGCTGACGCACCGAGCGGCCGCGAACACCGTCGAGGACATCAACGAGCGACACGGCATCGGCCCCGGCGACCGGGTCCTGGCGGTCTCCGCCCTCGACTTCGACCTCTCCGTGTACGACATCTTCGGACTGCTCGGCGCGGGCGGCGCGCTCGTGCTGGTGGCCGAGGACGAGCGCAGGGACGCCCAGCGGTGGCGGGATCTGGCCGTACGGCACGGCGTCACCGTCTGGAACTCCGTACCGATGCTCCTGGACATGCTCCTCACGGCCGCTGCCGGACAGGCGCCGCCGGGGCTACGGGTGGCGCTGGTCTCCGGTGACTGGGTGCCGCTCGATCTGGCCGGGCGACTGGCCGATGCCTCACAGGGCCGATGTCGGTTGATCGCCATGGGCGGTGCGACCGAGGCCGCGATCTGGTCCAACGCCTACGACGCCACGGGCGGCGCGCCGGAGGGCTGGCCGTCGGTGCCGTACGGGACTCCGCTGCGCGCCCAGCGGTTCCGGGTCGTCGGGCCGCTCGGCGAGGACTGCCCGGACTGGGTGCCCGGCGAGCTGTGGATCGGCGGGGCCGGGGTGGCCACCGGCTACCGGGGCGATCCGGAGCGCACCGCCGACCGGTTCGTGACGGACGCCGGGGAGCGCTGGTACCGCACCGGTGACATGGGGCGCTACCGGCCAGACGGGCTGCTGGAGTTCCTCGGACGCCGCGATCACCAGCTGAAGATCCGGGGCCATCGCACCGAGCTCGGCGAGGTCGACGCCGCGCTGCTCGCCCAGCCGGGCGTCGCCCGTGCGATGACCGTGGCGACCGGGCCGCGTGGCCAGCAGCGGCTGACCGCGTTCGTGGTGCCCGAAGGCGCCGTCGACCTGGCCGAGGTGGAGCGGCGGCTCGCGGACCATCTGCCCGCGCACGCCGTTCCCTCCGCGCTCGTCCCGCTGCCCGACGGACTGCCGCTGACCGCCAACGGCAAGGTGGACCGGGCCGCGCTGGCCGAGCGGGCGGCCTCGATCGGCGTGCCGTCCGGCGGCGACCGGGAGCCGAGCGGGCCGGTGGAGGAGCTCGTCGCCGCCGCCTGGCGGGAGCTGCTGGGGGCCGAACAGGTCGGCAGGGACGACGACTTCTTCGCCCATGGCGGGGACAGCCTGCTGGCCACGCGTCTCGTGGCGCGGCTGCGCGAGGCCGGGCTGAGCGGGGCCCGGATCGCCGGCCTGTTCACCCGTCCCGTGCTCAAGGAGTACGCCGCCACGCTCACTCTCGACGCCGAGCGGACCGTCGTAGCGCCCGAGCTGGTGCTGGACCCGGAGCACGCGCATGAGCCGTTCCCGGCGACCGACGTGCAGCGGGCGTACTGGATCGGGCGGACCGCGCAGCTGGATCTGGGCGGCGTCGGCTCGCACTACTACAACGAGACGGACGAGGAGTATGCGGACGTCGGTGCGCTGGAGCGGGCCTGGCGGCGGTTGATCGAGCGGCATCCGATGCTGCGGGCGGTCTTCGACGAGGACGGGCGGCAGCAAGTCCTCGCGACCGTGCCCGAGTTCACCATCCCGGTCGCGGAGGGTGAGGAGCAGCTCGACGTCCTGCGCGAGGAGATGTCCCACCAGGTCCTCGATCCCTCCCGCTGGCCACTGTTCGACGTCCGTGCCGTGCACTACACGACAGCGGGCGGAGAGCGCCGGACCCGGATCGGCGTCAGCCTCGACAACCTGATCCTCGACGGCCTCAGCATGATGATCGTCTTCACCGAGCTGCGGCAGCTTCGGGACGATCCGGGTGTCGAACTGCCGCCGGTGGAGCCGACGTTCAGGGACTACCTGACCTCGGTCCGGCCCGCGCCGGAAGCAGTGGCCGCCGACCAGGCGTACTGGCGCGAGCGGCTGCCGGGGCTCCCTCCGGCGCCCCGACTGCCACTTCTACGCGAGCCGTCCGCCGTCGGGCGCCCACACTTCGTGCGCCGTGCGACGCACCTGCCGCAAGACGTGTGGGCGCGGCTGCAGGAACGGACCCGGGCCCACGGCATCACCCCGTCGGTCCTACTCCTGGGCGTGTACGCGGAGGCACTGGGCGAGCAGGCGGAGAGTCCCGAACTCACCATGAACCTCACCCTGTTCGACCGACAGGAGGTCCATCCGCACATCAACCGGATCACCGGTGACTTCACCTCGCTGCTACTCGCCGCCCACCATCCGCGAGTGGGCGAGTCCTGGCTCGCGCGGCTGCGCGGACTCCAGGCACGGCTGTGGACCGACCTCGACCACCGGGCGGTCTCGGCGGTCTGGGTGATGCGGCAGCTCGCCCAGGAACGCGGGCCGGAGCAGGCCGCCATGCCCGTGGTGTTCACCAGCGCGCTCGGCATCGACGACGACCGGGCCCAGCTGCTGACCCCGCCGTACTGGTCCGTGTCCCAGACTCCGCAGGTCTGGCTCGACCACCAGGTCCTGGAGGACGCCGAAGGGCTCAGGCTCACCTGGGACACGGTGACCGGGCTGTTGCCCGACGATCTGCCCGAGACCCTGATGGGCCGCCAACTCGCCCTGCTGGACGAGCTGTCCACCGTGGAGGAGTGGGACGCGCTGGTCCTCGGTACGGGCCTCAAGGACGGCGAGCGAGCCGTGGTTCCCACGGCCCAGGTCATCCGAACCGACGCGGGTGGTCCTCCGCGCGGCGCCACCGAGGAATTCGTCGCCGCGCTCTGGTCCGAGCTGCTACCCGACAGCCCGCCCGCCGGCCGGGAACAAGGCTTCTTCGCGGCCGGCGGCGACAGCCTGCTGGCCACCCGGCTGATCGCGCGACTGCGCGAACAGACCGGCGTGGAAGTCCCGCTCAGGGCGTTCTTCGCACACCCGACCGTGGCCGCTCTCGGCGCCGCCGTCGACGACAACACCGACCACACCATCAATCAGAACTGGGAAGAGGGGGAACTGTGAGCGCCGCCGAGCTGGTGTCGGAACTGGCCGCCGTAGGAGTCGAGTTGTGGGAGGAGGACGGGCGTATCCGCTTCCGGGCGCCGCAGGGCGCGCTCACCGAGGAGCTGCGCGAGCGGCTGCGCGCCGACCGTGACGCCGTACTCGTCTACCTCCGGGACCCGTTCGCCGAGCCCCTCGTGCCCGACCCGGACGGGCGGCACCTGCCGTTCCCGCTGACCGAGGTGCAGTCCTCGTACCTGCTGGGCCGCACGGACGTGTTCGCCCACGGGGGGATCGGCTGCCACGCCTATCTGGAGTACGAGTTGCCCAGCAGCGTTGCTCCCGAGCGGGTGGCCGACGTGTGGCGGGCGCTCGTGAAACGGCACGACTCGCTGCGCACGGTGTACCACCCGGACGGGCAGCAGGTACTCAAGGACCTGCCGCCGTACGACATCCCCGTGGCGGGGGCCGACGAGGCCGACCGGCTGCGCGGGGAGCTGGCGCAGCGCACCTACGACCCGGCCGTGTGGCCGCTGTTCGACGTGCGGCTCACGCACTCCCCGGAGCGGCTGCTGGTGCACCTCTCCGTCGATCTGCTGGTCACCGACTTCTCCGGTGTCCAGCAACTCCTCGGTGAGCTGGAGCAGTTGTGCCTGGAGCCGGACCGGGCGCTCGCGGCCGTGCCCGTCTCCTTCCGTGACCACGTGCTCGCCGAGCGGCGGTTGCGCGACAGCGCCCGGTGGGCCCGGGACCGCGGCTACTGGCTGGACCGCCTCGACGCGCTGCCGCCCGCCCCCGAACTCCCTGTCCTGGCCGAGGAGTCGGGCGAGCTGGTGCGGTTCCGGCGGCTGGCCGACCGGCTGACCGCCGAGGAGGCGGTGGGCCTGCGGCGCCGGGCCGCCGCGCGCGATCTGACCGTGTCCACCGTGCTGCTCGCCGCCTACGCCGAGATCATCGGCCGATGGAGCGCCAAGCCGCGGTTCACGCTCAACCTGCCGGTGTTCGCCAAGCGTCCGGTGCACCCCGACATCGGGCGGGTGGTCGGCGACTTCACGTCCGTGACCCTGCTGGCGGTCGAGCCGGAGGCCGAGGTCTCCTTCTCGGAGCGGGCTCGCGCGCTCGGCGGGCGGCTCTTCGAGGATCTCGACCACGGGCTGTACTCGGGCGTCGAGGTGCTGCGCGAGGCTGCCCGCCGCTCGCGGCCCGCGCTGATGCCGGTGGTGTTCACCAGCACCCTCCAGGGCGCCGAGGCGCCGCAGACCGGCGCCGGGCGAGTGGTCTACGGCGTCACTCAGACGCCGCAGGTGTGGATCGACTGCCAGGTGATGGAGTCGGGCGGCGAAATCCTGCTCGGCTGGGACGTGCGGGAGGGCGTGCTGCCGGAGGGGCTGACGGAGGACGCGTTCGGCGCGTTCGCCGCGCTCGTAAGGGAGTTGGCCGCGTCTGACGAGCCGTGGAACGGCGTCGCCGATCCGGTGCGGCTGCCCGAGGCGCAGGCGGCCCGGCAGGCGGAGGTCAACGCCACCGGACGGCCGCTGCCGGAAGGGCTGCTGCATGAGCGGGTCTTCGGCGCGGCCGCCGAACATCCCGACCGTCCGGCGGTCATCGCGGCCGACCGCACGCTCACATACGCCGAACTCGTCGCGCACGCCCATGCGGTGGCCGCGCGGCTGCGTGAGACGGGGGTCGCGGCGGGCGACCGGGTGGCCATCGTGATGGACAAGGGCTGGGAGCAGGTCCCGGCTGTGCTCGGTGTCCTGCACGCCGGCTGCGTGTACGTGCCGGTCGACACCGTCCACCCGCCCGCGCGCCGCGCCCAGGTGCTGGCCTCCAGCGGGGCGAGCGTCGTGCTCACGCAGACACGTCTCGACGGCGCGTACGAGGTGCCGTCGATCGCCGTCGACACGCTGGAGCCGTCGCCGTACGCGCCCGAGCCCCGGCGGGTGGACCCCGGCGAGGCGGCGTACATCATCTACACCTCCGGTTCGACCGGGGAGCCCAAGGGCGTCGAGGTCTCGCACCGGGCCGCGCTCAACACGATCGCCGACATCGACGAGCGGTTCGGCGTGGGACCCGATGACCGGGTCCTCGGGCTCGCCCAGCTGGGCTTCGACCTGTCCGTCTACGACCTGTTCGGCCCGCTGGCCCACGGCGGCACGCTGGTACTGCCGGACGCCGAGCGCCGCGGCGACCCCTCGCACTGGGCCCGGCTGGCGGCCCGCCACCGCGTGACGCTGTGGAACTCGGTGCCCGCGCAGTTGCAGATGCTGTACGACTACCTGGCCTCCGCCACCGGCTCCGGGGACGTGGCGGGCCTGTCGGACCTGCGGCTCGGGCTGCTGTCCGGTGACTGGATTCCCGTACGGCTGCCGGACCGGGTACGCGCGCTGCTGCCGGGGCTGCGGCTGATCAGCCTCGGCGGGGCCACCGAGGCGGCGATCTGGTCCATCCACCATCCCATCGAGCAACCCGTCGACACCGACCGGCCGAGCATCCTGTACGGCAGGCCGCTCACCAACCAGACCTTCCACGTCCTTGACGATGCCCTGCGGCCCCGCCCGGACTGGGTGCCGGGCGAGCTGTGCATCGGCGGCAGCGGGCTGGCGCTCGGCTACCACGGTGACCCGGAGACCACGGCCCTGCGGTTCATCACCCATCCCGTTACCGGGGAGCGGCTGTACCGCACCGGTGACCTGGGCCGATGGCTGCCGAGCGGCGACATCGAGTTCCTGGGCCGCAAGGACGGGCAGGTCAAGATCCGCGGTCACCGCATCGAACTCGCCGAGGTCGAGGCCGCGTTGACGGGGCATCCGGCGATCGGGGCGGCCGCCGCCCTCGCCGTCGGCGACGATCCGCTGCAACGCCGTCTGGTCGCCTTCGCGGAACCGGCGCGCCTCGCGAACGGGCGGGCCGCCCAGCCGGACCAGGCACTGATACGGCGGGCCCGCGAAGCGGGTGACGCGGTCGAGGTCGCCGAGCCGGAGCGGATCGACGAGTTCGCCCGGCTGCTGGACGAGGCATCGTTGGCCTCCATGCTCGACGCACTGCGTGCCCGCGGCCTGTTCACGGCGCCCGACGCCATCCACACCGCCGACGAGGTGGCCGCCACGGCGGCCGCACCACGTCACCACCGGGTGATCCGGCGCTGGCTGTCCGTGCTGGCCGACGAGGGCCTGCTCGAGCTGCTGGACACGGGCCGCTACCGGCTCGCCGCCGAACCCCCGTCGGCGACGGCGGCCTGGGACCGGGTGGCCGCTGTCTGGAGCGATGAGCTGGGACCGACCGAGCTGCTGGCCTATCTGCGTGCCAACGCCGATCAGTTGGGCGAGCTGATGCAGGACCGGATCGCCGCCGTCGACCTGCTCTTCCCCGAAGCCCGCATGGAGACGGCCGACGCCGCCTACCGCGAGAACGTCATGTCCGCCTACCTCAACCGCGTCCTCGCCGCGGCCCTGCGTTCGGCCGCCGAGGCGCAGGCCCCCGGCCGGCCGCTGCGGGTGCTGGAAGTGGGCGCCGGGACCGGGGCGAGCACGGCGGGTGCACTCGCCGCGCTCGATGGACTCCCGGTGGAGTGGCTGTTCACCGATGTCAGCCCGTTCTTCCTGGACCGGGCGCGGGAACGGTTCGGGCCGGATCCGCGGCTGCGGTACGGGCTGTATGACGTGGACGGCGACCCGGTCGAGCAGGGACTGGCCATCAACTCGTTCGACGTGGTGGTCTGCGCGGGCGTGCTGAACAACGCCCGGGACACGGCGGCGACACTCAGCGCACTGCGCTCGGTCCTCGTCCCCGGCGGGCTGCTGCTGGTCACCGAACCGACGCGGGAACACTACGAGATCCTGATCTCGCAGGCGTTCATGATGACCGGCGCCGAGGACCTGCGCCGCACCGACGACGCGGACGCCACCTTCGTCACGCGCGACCAGTGGCTGCGGCTGTTCGCGGAGGCGGGCGGGCGCAACGAGGTGTGCCTGCCGAAGCCGGGGCATGCGCTGGAGCCGTTGGGCCAGCACGTCTTCGCCGTCCGTTTCAAGACCGACCGGGTGCCCGTGGATGCGGATGAGGTCGGCGACCACCTCGCGGCGCGGCTCCCGGCCTACATGCTGCCCGCCGCGCTGCACATCGTGGACGGGCTTCCGCTGACGGCCAACGGCAAGGTGGACCGCAAGGCGCTGACAGTGCGGGCTGCTGCCGCCGTCGTGTCGGAGGAAGGCCCAAGGCGGACGGCCCAGGCAGACCAAGTGGCCGAGCCTTCCGATGCGTTGGAGGGGCGACTCGTCGATGTCGTCGCCCGGGCTCTCGGTGTCGCGGCCGTCGACCGGGAGCGCAGCCTGTTCGACCTCGGTGCGGACTCGCTGATCCTCGCGCAGCTGTCGGCCCGGCTGATCGAGGAAGTACCGGAGGCCGCGGACCAGCAGTTCGACACGCTGCTTCGGGAGTTGCTGAACCGTCCGACGGTCGCCGCCCTGGCACTCCATCTGCGGGGCACGGCCGAGGTCACCGGCTCTGGGACGGGCGAGGCGAGCGCGCTGCTGCCCCTCGGTGACGCGCCGGACGGCGGGGTGCTCCAGGTGCTGGTGCACGAGGGAATCGGCACCATGGCCCCGTACCGCGACCTCGCGGCCCGGCTGGGCGCGTACGGTCCGCTCGTCGGGCTGGCCGTCGGCGACGTCGAAGCGTGCGTGGACCTCCCGGCGGACGCGTTTGTGGAGCGGCTCGCGGCCGAACACGTACGGCGGTTGACCGCGACCGGGGCCGAACGGTTCCGGCTCACCGGCTACTGCCTGGGTGGACAGCTCGCCACTGAGATCGCCCGGCAGCTCACCGAGAGCGGGGCGCATGTCGAGCGGCTGACGGTGGTCAGCAGCAGCCCTCCCGCGTTCGTGTGCGAGGACGAGCTGCTGATCGAGCATGCCTTCGCGCGGGTGCTGGGCGCGGACCCGGAGGCGGCCGGATATCCGGGCGACGAGGAGGAGTTGGGGGCCGCGCTGCGGGCGGTCTTGGACGCCACGCCGGGCCGGGTGCCGGCCGGCGCCTTCGCCGCGCTGTGCGGGGAGGCGCGGTTGGAGGCGGTGGCCCGCCGGATGCGGGCCCTGGGTGACGTGCCGCAGCAGGAGCGGCTGGCGGCGATCGCGCGCACCCTGGGCGGGGACGGCAGCGAGGCGGCCCATGTGCCGGGCCTTTACCGGGTGTTCCGGCACGCCTTCGCCGCCGGCTCGCTGCACACCACACAGCCGTACGCGGGCGACATCACCCTCGTCCAGCCGCGGGGTCGGCTGCGGTTCCTCGCCGGGTTCGGGCAGGAGGCGGACGAGCTGTGGCGTGACGTGTGCCTCGGCGATCTGACGGTGGTCGACGTCGACGGCGACCACTTCAGCTGCCTACGCGCGCCGCACGTCGACCAGGTGGCCTTCGCGGCCGGCGGCACACCGTGAACCGGGGCCGTACCGCCCCGGTCGCGGTGGGCGTGGTCGGGGCTGCCGGGGCGGTGGGCCGGGCCGTGCTGGAGGAGTTGCTGCGGCTCGGCGTCGGGCCGGTGCGGGCGGCGGTGCGCCGCCCGCATCGCCGGGCCCTGCCCGCGGGGGTGGAGCTGTGGTCCGAACCGGTGGACGTGACCGACGCCCGTGCCCTCGCCGCGTTCTGCGCCGAGTGCCAGGTCGTCGTCAATGCCACCGGGCCTGTTCGGGCGGTCGGCCACCGTGTCGCCGAGGCCGCCCTTGCGTCGGGCGCGGACCTGGTCGACGTCAACGACACCGCCGAGCTGCCCGAACCTCCCTCGTACGCACGGCTGTTGCGGTGGCGGACGGTGGTGATCGGGGCCGGGTTGATGCCGGGGTTGGCGGGGCTGCTACCGGGGCTGCTCGGCATCAGAGCGTCCAACGGATTGCACGGCACCCTGACCGTCCACGTCGGCGGGCTCCCGCACTTCCCGCCCGCCGCCGCCCGGGACTTCATGGACCGGCTCGCGCGGCCGGGCGGCGAGGTGACGGCCGTCTGGCGCGGTGGGCGTCGGGTGTCCGGTGCGCTCGCGGTGGAGCGAGGGATACGACTGCCGTACTTCCCCGGGGCCGTGACGGCGATCCCGTATCTCACCGAGGAGGCCGTGGGTGTCGCCCGGCGGTGCGGGCTCGACGAAGTGCGCTGGTACACGGTGTTCGGCGGGGATGCCACGCGTGCCGTACTCGACCGTTACCGTGCCGGGCTCACCCCGGGCCCGGCCGTGGAGATGGCGGCGGCCGAGTTGTCGCGGGCGACGCTCACCGACCTCGCAGGGCGGCCTCCGTACCAGGTCGTGACTTGCGAACTGGACGGGCGCAGCGGCCTGGTGCTCACCGGCACCGACTCCTCCGCCCTGACCGGCAGCGCCGCTGCGCACGCCGCGCTCACCCTGCTCGACGGTGAACTCCCGCCTGGGCAGCGCCATTTCGCTGATCTTCCGGATCCCGGCCGCATCGTCCGTCGTATCGCCCACGGCCCGGCCGTACGCGAACTGCGACTGCTGGACCGGCCCTTGGCCGACCTCCCCGTGGAAGAGGGAATCCTATGACCCGAGTCGTCGTCTGCGGTACCGGTTTCGGCCGGGTGTACCTCAGTGCCTTCCGGAAGCCGGGGCCGGACTTCGCGCTCCAACTGACCGGCGTGCTCGGCCGGGGCAGCCCCCGCTCCAAGGCGTGTGCCGAGGCTTACGGCGTTCCCCTGCTCACAGACCCCGACGACGTGCCCGAACTCGCCGACCTGGCCTGTGTGGTGGTGCCCAACGGGGTCGGCGGCGGGGAAGGCGCCGCGCTCGCGCAGCGGCTGATGGAGCGGGGGGTGCATGTGCTGCACGAGCACCCGATCCATCAGTCGGAGCTGGCCGCGTGTCTGCGCACCGCGCGCCGACAGGGCGTCCAGTACCGGCTCAACACCTTCTATCCGCACCTCGCGCCGGTACGCCGGTTTCTCGCCGCGGCCCGGCATCTGGCGGAGCGGCAGGAACTGCTGTACGCGGAGGGTGCCTGCGCCATCCACGTGGCGTACGACCTGATCGACATTCTCGGCCAGGCGCTCGGCGGGCTGCGGCCCTGGCAGTTCACCGACCCCGCGCCCGGGGGCGGCCCCTTCAGCACCCTGGAGGGCCGTCTCGCCGGTGTCCCGGTCACCCTGCGCGTCCTGAACCAGCTCGATCCCGAGGACCCGGACAACCACACCCACCTGCTGCACCGCGCCGCCCTCGGCTTCGCCGGCGGCACCCTCACCCTGGCGAGCACGCACGGCCCCGTCCTGTGGAGCCCGGCCCTGCCCGCGCCCCGCGGCGACGACGGCGAGCTGGACTTCGACAGCGAGGCACACCGGCTGGTGCACCTGCCGAGCGTGCAGCCGGTCGGCCCCGCCGAGGCTCCCACGCACCGCGAGGTGTACACCGAGGTCTGGCCGGAGGGCGTACGGCGGGCCCTGCGCGCCATGGTCGACGCGGCGGAGGCGGGCGAGGACCCGATGCGCGCCGGCCAGTATCACCTCACCCTCAGCCAGATCTGGCAGGACCTCACGACCCGGCTCGGCTATCCCGAGTTGGTCCGGCGCCCCGCCCCCGAGCCGGTCACCGCGCCGGACCTGGCCGCGGCCGTACGTGAGCGGGAGGGCCTGTGACCAGCGCGGTCGCCGCCTTCAACCCGCTCGACCTGAGCCACACCGACGACCCGTACCCGCGGCTGGCCGCACTGCGTCGCGAGCGGCCGGTCTCCATGCCGCTGCCGGGCTGGCACGTGGTCGTGCGGGACGCCGACGTACGGGCGGTGCTGGCGGCCCCGGAGGTGTGGTCGAGCCGACGCAACAACACCTCCGTTCCGGAAACCGCGGAAGCGGACCGGGGGTTGGCCCTGTCACAGCTCGACCCGCCCGCACACACGCGGCTTCGGCGTCTCCTCTCCCCCGCCTTCGCGCGGAGCATCGTGGCGGGGCTGGAACCCGTCGTGCGGGAGCGGGCCGAGACACTGGCGGACCAGCTCAAGGGTGGGGCGGATCTTGTGCCCGCGTTCGCCGCTCCGCTGCCGCGTGCCGTGCTGGCCGCATTCTGCGGGGTGGGTGAGGGCGACGCGGCGGAATACGACCGTTGGGCGGCCGGGTTCACGGATCTGCTGGGCCATCGGGCCCGTCCCGAGTGGCCCGCGTTCGAGCGGTGGGCGCTGCGGGCCGCCGAAGGCCCTGCCCTGGGCGGCGTACTGGGGCGTCTGGACCGAACGGAGGCCGTGACCTTCCTGCACTTCCTGATCGTGGCCGGCGTGCCCAACCTCCGCCATGCGCTGGGGAATCTGGTGCTGCGGCTGCTGCGGGAGGAGCACTGGCGGACCGATGGGCTGGCGGAGGCGATCGAGGAGTCGCTGCGGCTCGATCCGCCGGCCCTGTGGCAGATGCGTACCGCCACCCGGGACGCCGTCCTGGCGGACACGCCGGTACGGGCCGGGGAGCGGGTGATCGCCGTGGTCGCGTCCGCCAACCGTGACCCTGCGCGGTGGGGCGAGGACGCCGACGCGTTCCGGCCCGGCCGGGCTGGGCTGCGGGCCCATCTGGCCTTCGGCAAGGGCCCGCACGCCTGCCTCGGTGCCTCGCTCACCCGGCTCCAACTGCGGGTCGCCGCCGAGGTGTTGATCGAGCGGTATCCGGGGCTGCGGCTCGCGCCCGACTTCCGTTTCCGCCGTGCCGGCGACTTCATGAGCCGCGGTCCCGCGGCGCTTCCCGTCCTTTTGGAGTGATGAGTGACCCCTGTGACCAGTAACGCCAGTTCCGCCCCGTCGCTGTGGCTGCGCCGACCCGTACCCAGAGCGGCGGCGTCGGTCTCCCTGGTGTGCTTCCCGCACGCGGGCGGCAGTGCCGCGTTCTACACCGCGTGGGGCCGGCTCCTGCCGCCCCACGTCGAGCTCGTCGCCGTGCAGTATCCAGGCAGGCAGGACCGGCTCGCGGAACCCGCCGCCGAGTCCATGGACGAGCTGGCCGAGGCCGTCGCCGAGGTGCTGCGCGCGGACCGTCCGGACCGGGAACGCGTCCTGTTCGGGCACAGCATGGGTGCCTCGGTCGCGTGGGAGACCGCTCTACGGCTGGAAGCCTCGGGCACTCCGCCACGGCATGTCTTCGTCTCCGGCCGCCCCGGCCCGCGCCGCCAGCGGCCCGGCAGCGTTCATCTCCGCGACGACGACGGCCTCGCCGCAGAGTTGCGCCGCCTCGACGGCACCCACGCCGAGCTGCTCGAAGACCCGGAGGTACGGGCCGTACTGCTGCCTTCGGTACGCGCCGACTACCACCTCATCGAGACCTACCGCCCGGATCCGGCGGCCCGGCTGAGCTGCCCGCTCACCGCGCTCACCGGTGACCGCGACGAGGAGGCGCCGGTGGCGGACGTCGCGGCCTGGAGCACCGCGACCGAGGGCGCGTTCAGCAGCCTGGTGCTGCCGGGCGGCCACTTCTACCTGGTCCCGCAGGTGGAGCGAGTCGTCGCCTCCGTCCTCGACGCGTGCGGCGCGTCGGCGCCCGCCGCCCACCCGGTGTTCCCCTGACCTGATCGTCCTGACTGGAGCGACATGACCACCCTTCCGGAAGCGGCCCCCGCGCGCGTCGACCTGACCGCGCTCGCCGACCTCGTCACGCCGTGGGCGATCAGGGTCGCGGCGACCCTGCGCCTGGCCGACCACATCGCCGCGGGCCACACGGCCCTGCCCGACCTGGCCCGGGCCGCGGGCGCCGACGCGGACGCGCTGCGCCGCATGCTGCGCGTGCTCACCGGTCGTGGCATCTTCGCCGAGCCGCGGGACGGCACGTATGCGCTGACCCCCGCTGCCGAACTCCTCAGAGAGAGCGGGGCCTTCGGGCTGCGGGCCTGGTTCGACCTGGACGGCATGGGCGGGCGCATGGACCAGGCATTCGGGGGCCTCCTCGACACCGTGCGCACCGGAGAGCCCGCTTATCCCCTCGTCCACGGCCGGCCCCTGTGGCAGGACACTCTGGAGAACCCCGAACTCGCCCGTTCCTACGCCGACTTGATGGCCGCACACACCACCTTCGCGGCCCCGGAGGTCGTCGCCGCCTACCCGTGGCCCGAGCGCGGGCACGTGGTCGACGTGGGCGGCGGCTCCGGGTCCCTGCTCACCCGGCTGCTGACCGCGCGCCCCGGGCTGCGCGGCACGCTGCTCGACCTGCCGGAGGCTGCGGAGGAGGCCGGCCGCGCGCTGGCGGCCGCCGGACACGCGGAACGCGCCTCGGTGCACTCCGGGAGCTTCTTCGACCCGCTGCCGGCCGGTGCCGACCTGTATCTCCTCACCTGGGTGCTGCACGACTGGAACGACGACGACGCGGTGCGCATCCTGCGCCGCTGCGCCGAGGCGACGGCCGACGGCAGCGGCGAGGTCCTGATAGTCGAGAACCTGGTCACCGGAGGGCGCCGCGCCGACGTCGCCGCCGCCATGGATCTACGGCTGCTTGTGCTGTTCGGCGGGCGCGAGCGTACGCCCCGTCAGCTGGACGACCTGGTGTCCCGCGCGGGTCTGCGCGTGACCAGGCGCCGCGTCACCGGGACCGGCATTCATCTGGTGACCTGCGCCAAGTGACACACGGGGGACGGGCGGCACGGTGATGAACCGTGCCGCCCGTCCCCCTTTCTCAAGGACCCGAAAGGCCAGAAGGAGCCGGTCTCAGGACCGCGCCGCCAGCCTCCACCCCCGTGCCCCTTCCCGCTCCCGCCAGAACTCCTGGTACCGCCCCCCGAGCGCCAGCAGTTCCTCGTGCGTGCCCTGCTCCACGACCCGCCCGCCGTCCAGGAAGGCGATCAGGTCGGCGCCGCGGATGGTGTCGAGGCGGTGGGCGACGACCAGGACCGTGCGGTCGGCGGTGAGCGCGGCCAGGGCCTGCTGGACCGCGGCCTCGTTCTCGGCGTCGAGGGCCGAGGTCGCCTCGTCGAGCAGGACGACCGGGCTCTGCTTGAGCAGGGCGCGGGCGATGGAGATCCGCTGTCGCTCGCCGCCGGACAGAGCCGTGCCGCCCTCGCCGACCCGGGCGGCCCAGCCGTCCGGCAGCCGCTCGGCGATCTCGTCGACCCTGGCGAGCCGGCCGGCGGCCCGCACCTCCTCGTCCGTGGCGTCCTCGCGTCCGGCGCGGATGTTGTCCTCGATGGAGCCCTCGAACAGGTAAACGTCCTGGAAGACCATGGCCAGCCGGGACATCAGCTGTTCCGTTGTCAGGTCACGTACGTCCGTGCCGCCGACGCGTACCGTGCCCGCACCGACGTCCCAGAAGCGGGCGATCAGGCGGGTCACCGTCGTCTTGCCGGAGCCGGACGGCCCGACGAGCGCCACGGTGTGCCCGGCCGGGACACACAGGTCGAAGCCGTCGAGGACCATGCGCTCGTCGTCGTAGCCGAAGGAGACACCGTCGAGTTCGACCCCGTACGTCTCCGGGAGCGGCCCCTCAATCGCGGGCTGCGGCAGTGGATCAGAGGCGAGCACCCCCTCCAGGCGCTCCAGGGTGCCGCGGGCGATTCGCAGCGAACCACCCAACTCGGCTGCGGCGCCCATGGGTTCCACGAAACGCACGGCGAGCACCAGCACCGCGATCAGCTCTCCGGCGCCAACCGAGCCGTCGACCGCAAGAACCGTGCCGAGGATCAGGACGCAGGTGAAGCAGAGCTGCACGGCCAGCGCGAAGCCCGCGATGCCGGGCACGCCGATGCGGACGGCGGCGCGGGCCTTGGCACGCTGCTCGCGCAGGGCGGCGTCGAGGAGTTCGTGGTCCTCGGCGGTCCGCCCGAAGGCGCGCAGCGCGGGCTGGTGGCGGGCGAACTCCACCAGCCGGTCCGCCGTCTCGACGGACGCGGCATGGGACTGCCGGTCGACCCGGCCGATCAGCCGACCGGACCAGCGGTAGGCACCGGCCGCGACCGGCGCCGCCACCAGCATGGCCAGCGCGAGCCGCCAGTCGAAGGCGAACATGGCCAGCACGACGACGGCAGGGGTGACGAAGGCGTTGCACAGCGGCCGCAGCAGATTGGCGGCGGCGTTCATCACCTGCACTACGCCCTGTCCCGCCAACTGCCCCAGCGCACCGGTGCGTTCGCCGCCGAACCAGCCCAGCGGCAGCGCGACCACATGGTCGCCGATACGGCGGTGCAGATGCCGTCCGAGCTCCGCGCTGAAGCGGTTGCCCCGCACGGTCGCGGCGAACGCGACGGCGCCGTAGACGGCGGTGGCCATGGCGAGTGCGCCGACCCACGGCCAGGCATCGGCAGGATCGTTGCCGAGGAGCCGGGTCAGCAGCGGGACCAGGAGCGCGTACGCCACGCCTTGGAGAACCGCCGCGAGAGCCGCCCAGAGGAGGACGCGGCGCAGCCTGTCGGTCTGCTCCCGGCCCAGGACGCGTATCAGGAGCGCGGTCATCACGCTCCTCCCTTCTTCTGCAGGGCCCACATGCGGGCGTAACGGCCGTCCAGGGTGAGCAGTTCGTCGTGCGTGCCCTGTTCGGCGATGCGTCCGCCGTCCAGGACGGCGATGTGGTCGGCGTCCCGTACGGTCGCCAGCCGATGGGCGATCACCAGGAGCGTGCGGCCCGCGGCGAGCGCGGACAGGGCCTGCTGTACGGCGGCCTCGGACTCGGGGTCGGCGAAGGAGGTCGCCTCGTCGAGGACGAGGACGGGTGCGTCGGCGAGCAATGCCCTTGCCACGGACAGGCGTTGGGACTCGCCACCGGAGAGGACGGCGTCCTCGCCGATCACCGAGTCGTAGCCGCGCGGCAGTGCGGTGATCCGCTCGTGGATGTGCGCGGCGTGCGCGGCCCGCTCGACGGCCGTGTCGTCGGCGTCCGGCCGGCCGAGCCGGATGTTGTCGCGGACGGTCGTGCGCAGCAGGTGGGGGTCCTGGAAGACGAAGGACACCTGCCGGTACAGGTCGGCCGGGGCGATGTCGCGGACGTCGGTGCCGCCGATGCGTACCGTTCCGGCGGTGGTGTCCCAGAAGCGGGGCACGAGCCGGGCGAGCGTGGACTTGCCCGAGCCGGAGGCGCCGACCAGGGCGGTGACGGTGCCGGGGCGCAGGGTCAGGTCGATGTCGCGCAGGACCTCGGTGACGCCGTCGTAGCTGAAGCTCAGGCCCTCCAGTTCGACCCGGCCGCCGTCCTCGCCCGGTGCCGTCGGCTCGGTTGCTTCGGGCAGCGGGGGAACGGCCAGCAGCGCGTGGATCTGGCGGGCGCTCTGCAGGCCGCCCTGGACGGCGTGCCCGGACTGGGCGAGCCCCATCACGGAGCCGGTGATGGCCGGTCCCAGCAGGACGAACGGCACGAGGTCGACGGCGTCGGCCCAGCCCTGGGTGACGAAGAGGGTGCCGGTGGCGGTGGCGAGCAGCAGGGCGGCGGGGCCGGAGAGGGCGAGCGCGGCCGAGGTGCTGGCCCGCGTCGTGCTCATGATCCAATCGCGGAAGAAGACGGAGAAGCTGTCGGCGGCGTCGTCGTAGGCACGGTGGGCACGGGAGGTGCGGCCGTACGCCTTGATCACCGAGATGCCGTGCACGAGCTCGACCACGGCCGAGTTGACGGCTCCCATCGAGCCGAAGAAGCGTGCCGTCACCTCCTCGCCGCCCGACATGGCCTGCTTGAGAAAGTAAGCGCCGATGACAAGTGGCAACAGCGCGACGAGGGCGAGCCGCCAGTCCACCGCCAGGAGGTAGACGAGGGCGGTCAGCGGGGCCACGAGCGCGGCGGTGACCTCCAGCGCGGTGTGCGCCACCAGGTGGTGCAGGGTGGAGATGTCGTCGGCTGCCGCTTTCTTCACCTCGCCCGAGCTGTTGTCGGTGAACCAGCCGAGCGGCACCCGCCCCAGGTGGCGGGCGAGCCGTCGCCGCAGGTCGAGTTGGAAGTCGGCGTCGGCGTGGTGGGTCAGGATGCCCGCGGCCGCGTACAGGACGAGCCGGGCGACGAGGGCGCCGACGGCCGTCCAGGCCGCCGCCCAGGCGCGGCCTTCGTCCGGCCCGCCCGGCGCCAGCAGAGCCCGGGCCAGTTCGGCGACGGCGATGAACGGGATCATCGAGCAGACCGCGGCGGCCGCCTGGGCCAGGATCGCGGCGGTCAGGCGCCCGCGTATGGGGGTGATCAGTTCACCGAGGCCCGGCGGCTTCGCCGGGGTCTCGGGTGCGGGGAGGGTGTCGGGGGTGCCCTCTCGCGTGTCGGCGAGGGCCGCGCCGGTCATGGTGGTTGTTCCTCTCGGGTCAGGGGGTGGAACGGAGTACTGCGAAATCGGGGGCAAGAGGGGTGCAGACGAGTCCGGCCACCGCGGCTTCCTCCGCGAGCGCGTCGATGCCGATGCCGGACCAGGGCAGGGGTACGGCGTGTTCGCGTACGACCGTCCCGCCGTCGCGTACGCGGTAGGTCAGCGTCCAGCCGTCGTCGGCGCCCTGGCTCCACGACTCGTAGTCCAGGTCGCCCACACGGCGGGTCGCCAGCCGCAGCGCGGCGCGGGTCGGGGGTGCGGTGCGGTCGAGGACGTCGATGACGGCGGGGGCTCCCGGTGCCAGCCGCTCGGCCAACGTCCGCCACAGGGCGGCGCGTTCGCCGGGGTCGAGATGGCCGACGACGCCGAGGGCGACGGCCGCGCACAGGCGATGCGGGAGGCGTACGTCGTCGAGCGTGCCCGCGGTGACGGTGACGCGTTCGGCGAGCCCGGGACGGCAGGCGAGCCGCGTGGCCAGCGCGATGCGCATCCCGGCGGACGGCTCGACCGCCAGTACCCGCGCTCCGGCTACGGCGTCGGCGGCGGCCTCGGTGGACAGGCCGGTGCCTGCGCCGAGATCGAGCAGCGGCCCGTTCGCAGAGTCGACGCCATCGAGGGCGCGGCGCAGGAGCGGACCGAGCCGTGCCCAGGCAGGCCCGGCCAGCAGGTCGTAGAACTCGGCCGCACCGCCGTACAGATCAGGGTCGGTGTCAGGCAGCAGGGACATCGGCCGGCTCCTGCTCCTTGGCGGTCAGCTGGTCCTTGTCCCGGATGAGCGTCCACGAGGCGAGGGCGGCCAGCAGGCTGACCACGGACGCTGTCACGCAGATCGTCGCGAGGCCGCCGGTCAGCGCGGAGCGGGCCGCATCCAGGACGGGTTCGCGCGCACCGGCAGGCAGGGCGCGTTCGAGTGGCCCGAACTGCCCGGCTGCGACTGCGTCCCGTACCTGCTGGCGCATCCCCTCCGGGACGTGCAGCGCGGCGAGTCGCGCGTCGTCGAGGTCGTGGTCGATACGGGTGCTGAACACCGCGCCGAAGGCGGCGACGCCGGCCGCCGTGCCGAGCGGGAAGAAGGTGTTGGTCATCCCCGAGGCCATTCCGGCCCGCTCCGGCGGTACGACACCGACGGCGATGCCCATGAGCGGCGGGAAGGCGATCGCCCCGCCGGTGCCCAGCAGCACCAGCCCCGGCAGCATCACCAGCCAGGAGTCGTCGGGCCCGACCCGGGCCATGGTGAGCAGCCCGACCGCGGTGATGCCCGTGCCCAGCGCCATGACGCCGCGTGTGGGCAGCACCTTCAGCAGCAGCCCGCTGAACGGGGCGACCAGCATGATGAAAGCCGTCATCGCGAGCAGCCGCAGCCCGGTGCCGAGCGGGCCGTGCCCGAGCATCCCCGACAGCCACAGGATCAGATACGGCAGGACACCGAAGCTGACCACCCGGCAGACGAAGCTCAGCACGATCGCCCCGCTGAACGACGGCACCCGCAGCAGCCGTACGTCGAACAGGGCCGCCTCCCGCTGCCGCACCTCCCACGCCACGAACCCGGCTATGAGCAGGGCCCCGCCGACGAGCGGCAGCAGCGCTGACACGGACGTCCAGCCGTCGCTGGGGCCGGTCACCAGGCCGTAGTTGAGGCCGAGCAAGGCCCCTGCGGCGAGCAACAGCCCGACGAGGTCGAACCGTCCCTCGGGACGCGGCAGTTGACCGGCCTCATCACGAGGAACGCGCAGTGCGGTGCCGAGCACGATGAGGACACCGACCGGCAGGTTGACGTAGAAGATCCACCGCCAGTCGAGACCCTCGACGACGGCACCTCCGACCAACGGACCGAGGGCCGCGGCGGCGCCGCCCGCCGCGGAGAACATCCCGATGGCCGACTGACGGCGCCGGCCCTCGTAGGCCCCGGCTATCAGCGCCAGCGCGGTGGACATCACCAGCGCGCCGCCCAGGCCCTGGAGGGCGCGGCAGGCGATCAGCGTGCCGACGCCGGGGGCCGCGCCGCAGCCCGCCGACGCGGCGGTGAAGACGGCGACGCCGGTCAGGAACAAGCGACGCCGGCCGATGCGGTCGGACAGCGATCCGGCGGGCAGCAGGAGGGCGGCGAAGACGAGGGTGTAGGCGTTCACCACCCACTGCAGTCCGGTCAGTCCGGCGTCGAGGTCGGCGGCCACCTCGGGCAGCGCGACGTTGACGACGGTGATGTCCAGTGTCATCAGCACGGCGGCCAGTGACGTCGTGGCGAGCAGCCAGCCGCTGCCGGCCGCCGGGGCGGTCTCGTCCGGCACTTCCCGGCGTACGTCCTGGGTCATGGGAAACCCCTCACAGACATGGATATACGGCGTATACAAACGGGCGGACGGCAGCGGCGCACCGTAGGAAGCGGTGCGCCGGACTTCGCGTCCCAGGGAGGGGACGGCGGGTCAGTCCGCCAGCAGGCCCCGCAGGAGGGCCCTCAGACCGGGCACGAACGCGTCCTCCGCCGCGCCCGCGCGCGGCGGCCGGGACAGCATCCGGGCCAGTCGGGGATGGTCGTCCATACGGACTCGGGTCATCAGCTCATGCCGGGCGGGGCGGCCCTCGGGCCCCAGCGCGGGCAGGTACGACAGGTGGCCGAAGGTGTACCACCACAGTGCCCAGTAGGCGTCGCCCGCCTGCTCGTCGTCCAGCCCGGCCTCCGCCAGGAGGGCGAGCACATGCTCGACGAAGCGTGCGGCGCTCGGCCCGAACAGCTCGCCACCCCTGAGGACTTCCGCTACCCACGGCTCGGCCGTCAGATGGTCGTGCAGCGCGCGGAAGGCCAGCACCAGGCGGTCCGAGGGCGAGCCGGTGCCGTCCGGTATCACCAGTTGCTCGGCCACGCCGTCCAGCATGGCGACCAGCAACTCGCGCTTGTCGCCCACGTGCCGGTACAACGCCATGGCCGTCACGCCGAGTTCGGCCGCCACCCGGCGCAGGGTGACCGCCGCCAGCCCCTCGTCGCGGGCCAGCCGCCGACCGGCGGCCACGACGCTCGCCCGGCTCAGCGGAACGCGCCGCTTCCCGGTCCCGGGGCTCGTCCCGTCGCTGTCGGTCGTCGTGCTCGGCATACCGCCACCCTAGAGTCACCGTGTCACGTCCTCTCCACGGGCCCGCGCACGGGGCGCATCGCCGCCACCAGGGCTCGGGTCACGTGGTGTTCGGGCCGGCTCAGGACCCGCGATGCCGGTCCCGTCTCACGGATCCGGCCGTCGTGCAGCACGGCCACCCGGCCGCCGAGGCGTGCGGCGACCGACAGGTCGTGCGTGACCATGACGACGGCGAGGCCCAGCTCCGTCCGCAGGCGTGCGATCAGCTCGACGACGCCGGCCGCCACGGACGGGTCCAGCGCGCTGGTCACCTCGTCGCAGAGCAGCACCTCGGGGTTCGCCGCCAGTGCCCGTGCGAGTGCCACGCGCTGCCGCTGGCCGCCCGACAGCGCGCCGGGGAGCCGCTTGGCGAGGTCCGCGTCGAGACCCACCTGCGTCAACAGCCGTTCCACCTCCGCCTGTTGTCGATCGGCCGGGATGTCGCTGCGGAAGGCGAGCGGGCGGCCGACGATCGTCGCCACGGTGTGCCGCGGGTTGAGTGAGGCGTACGGGTCCTGGGGTACGAGCTGCACCTGACGTCGCTGCCGGGGAGCGCGGTCGCGCACGTCACGCGCGAGTTGCTCACCGTGCAGCCTGATCTCGCCGCTCGTGGGGGTGTCGAGACCGGCGAGGCAGCGCAGCAGCGTCGTCTTGCCGCAGCCGGACGGGCCCACGATGGAAAGGCAGTCGCCGGGCCCCAGGTCGAGGGACACGCCGTCGAGGACCGGTTCGTCGCGGCGTGCGAGGGAGAGGTCCGAGGCCCGCAGCAGGGAGCCCTTTTGCGCATCCACCGCGGCGAGGGGCTCAATACCCGCCCCCACATCGCTCAACACGGCTTCGGCAGGGCCGTGTTCGACGATCCGCCCACCATCCATGACCGCCACCCGGTCGGCCACGGCGGCGACCGCGCCGAGGTCGTGGGAGACGAGCAATACCGCCGTGCCCGTCTCGCGGCGCAACCGGGTCAGGTCGGTGAGGAACGCGGCCGCGGTGACCGTGTCCAGGGCGCTGGTCGGCTCGTCCAGGACCAGCAGCCGCGGTTCTGCGGACAGCGCCACGGCCAGCGCGACCCGCTGCCGCTGGCCTCCGGACAGCTGGGGGGGCCGACGGTGCACGACCTGCGAGGGCCGGTCCAGTCCAGCGAGCCGCAGGGCCCCTTCCGTCCTCTGCGGCCATTGCTCCTTGGGTACCCGGCGGGCCCGCAGCACTTCGGCGATCTGGGCATCGACCCGCAGGTGCGGTGCCAGTGCGGTGCGCGGGTCCTGGGCGACGTAGCCGCACACGGATGCGCGCAGCCGCCGTAGCCGGCGCTCGTTGAGCGCCAGCGTGGGGTGGCCATCGAGCCGTGCCTCGCCGCCGGTGTGCCGCAGTCCCGCCGCAACATGTCCGAGGGCGGCGAGGACGAGGGTGCTCTTGCCGCTGCCCGACTCCCCCACGACGGCGAGGAGTTCACCGGGAACGAGGTCGAGGTCAACTCCGTCCAGCACGGTACGCCCGTCCTCGGTCTCCACACGCAGCCCTCGCACGGAGAGCAAGGCGTCCGACTTCCCCGAGACGTCGCCCGCTTGAGCGAGGGTGCGGCGGCGGCCCACCGCCCGTGCGGTGGTCCCGGGGAACGCCGCGTCGAGCAACAGGTTCGTGGCGAGCAGGAGTACGAGGAGCAGAGCCGCCGGTGCGAGGACCGCGAGGGGCTGCAGGGTGAGCCCGTCGCGGTTCTCCAGCACCATCAACCCCCAGTCGGGGGACGGAGGTTGGGCGCCGTAGCCGAGGAACGCGGCGGTGGCGACGACGGTGATCGCGCCGAGGAAGCGGACCCCGGCGTCGGCGGCGAGCACCGGGGCGAGATTGGGCAGCACCTCACACCACAGCACGCTCACCGTGCGCTCGCCTCGCGCGACGGCGACCTCCACGTAGTCCTGGGCCAGGATCCGCAGGGTCGCGGCGCGGACCACGCGGATGCTCTCGGGCAGCAGTACGAGTCCCGTGGCGAGCGCGACGCCCGCCGGGCCGCGCCCGGTGGCCACGACCACCACGCTCAGCAGCAGGAAGGCGGGCATGCCGAGCAGGACGTCGGCCAGGCGCAGGATCAGTGTGTCGGTCCAGCCCTCGCGCCAGGCGGCGGTCATGCCGGCCGCCGCGGCGAGGGCGCAGACCGCCGCCGTGACCGCGAGCCCGTTCAGCAGCAGGGAGCGGCCGCCGGCCAGTACCCGGCTGAGTACGTCGGAGCCCAACCGGTCGGTTCCCAGGGGGGCTTGGGCGCTGCCAGGCGCGTACGGGATGTCCACGGGGTCCGTCACGGCGTGCGGCGCGAACAGCGGTCCGAGGAGGGCTACGGCGACGACCAGCAGCAGGACCGCGAGCGCGGCGCGCCCGCGCCACCGCCGTCGCGGCGGGGCGTCGGTCGTCGTGGCCGCCACGGATGGCGTGCGCACGGGTGTGAGGGTCATCGCGGTTGCCTCTGCACGGGGTCGAGGAGCGGTACGGCCAGGTCGGCGGCGAGGTTCGCGGCCACCGCGACGGCGGCGCCGAGCAGGGCCACCGCCTGCACCACGGGGACGTCCCGGGCCGCTGTGGCGTCCACCAGGAGTGCGGCGAGCCCGGGGTAGCCGAACAGGGACTCCGCGACCAGCGCCCCGCCGAGCAGATAGGCGACGGTGCGGGCGAGCATCGGGACGGCGGGGCCGAGCCCGGCGGGCAGGACGTAGCGCAGGGCGACCCGGTGTTCGGGCACCCCGTTCAGGCGCGCCGCGTCCACCGCCGGGGACCGGGCGGCCTCGGCCACTCCGGCCCGGACGAGCCGCAGGTTCTGCGCCAGGCTCACCGAGACGAGGGTGAGCACCGGCAGGACGAGGACGGCCGGATCGTCGAGCGGTCCCTGCCCGGCGCCGAGCAGGGACACGGCGGGCAGCCAGCCCAGGCCGGCCGCGAACACCGCCATCAGCAGGGCGCCGGTGACGAACTCCGGCACGGCAGCCAGGCCGAGCGCCCCGCCCGAGACAATACGGTCACCGCGCCGCCCGGACCGTAGCCCCGCCCACAGTCCGAGCCCGACAGCGAGCGGGCCCAGCACGGCCGTGGCGGCGAGTCCCAGCACGAGGGAGTTGCCGAACCGGTCGGCGATCAGCTCGCCCACCGGACGGCCGCTCGCGTAACTCGCGCCGAAGTCACCGCGGATGGCGTGCCCGAGCCAGTCGAGGTACCGCAGTGGAGCGGGCCGGTCGAGCCCCAGCCGGTCCCGCAGCGCCGCGACGGCATCCGCGGAGGCCTGCGGGCCGAGCCGGGCGGTGGCCGCGTCGCCGGGGGCGGCCTCGGTGGCGGCGAACACCAGCACCGACACGGCGAACAGCACGAGCAGCGCCCCGCCGATCCGGTTCAGCCACCAGCGCGAGAACCCCAGTCGCTTCCCGCCCGTTCGACCCATGAGGCCGGTTCGGCTCATTCGACGAACGCGTCCCGCAGGCTGGGGAAGTCCGCGTAACCACGCGACTTGACCCCATGCGCCTTCGCCGCCGAACCCGACACGGTCGGCACGCGCGCGAACAGCGCGTCCCCGCCGTGCTCGTGCAGATGCTTCAGCACGTCCGCGACCCGGGCCCGCCGCTGCTCCTCCCGTGTCGCCCGGTTCATGGCGGCGATCAGCGGATCGAGCGCGGCCGCGTCCTTGATGCCGGTGAGCGGGAACGAAGCCGTCGAGCCGTAGTACGTCCGGATCGCCAGCGGCAGCGGGTTGGGGTGGTAGGCGGCGGTCTGGACCGGCGTGCTGAGGATGGTCTTGAAGTCGCTGTAGTAGTCGGCGGCGGGCACCTTGTCGAGCGTCGCCTTGATGCCGGCCTTTTCGAGCATCGGCACCATCGCGGTGGCGCTCTCCTCGGTGCCGTAGTCGTAGTCGGAGGTGCGGATACGCAGGGCGAGCCCCTCCTGTCCGGCCTCCTTGAGCAGCTTGCGGGCCTGCTCGGGGTCGTAGGCGGTCTGCGCGATGCCCGTGTCGTAGTACGGCTGGTGCGCGCCCACGAGGTCGTTGCCGACTTCGCCCTGGCCGAGGGTGACCGTCCGGACCAGGGATTCACGGTCGAGCGCGAGCTTCACAGCCCGTACGACACGGGCGTCGGTGAACGGCTTCAGCCCGAGGTTCATGGGGAGGTTGAGGTCGACCCACAGGTCCTTGGACGGGGTTTCGAGGCGCAGTGCGCTGTTGCCGCGTTCGGTGCGCAGTGCGGTCAGGGCGAGCCCGCCCGCGTACTCGAACTGGCCCGACTTCAGGCCGCTGAGCCGTGCCGCCGCGTCGGTGACGGGGATCAGCTCCAGCTCGTCGAGGTAGGGGCCGCCGTTGTCCGCGTCCCAGTAGTCCTCGCGGGGCACGAGCAGGCTGCTGCGCCCGGCCTGCCACTTCTTCAGCACGTAGGGCCCGCTGCCCACGGCCTTCGCGAGGTTCTTGGTGCCGTCGGGGAAGACGAACATCGAGTGCGCGAGGGCGAGATCGAAGAACCCGTCGGCCATGGTGAGCGGCAGCTCGACGGTCAGCGCGTCACGCGCGCGTGCCTTCTTCAGGTCGAGGTGCGTCATGAACCCGGCCTGCGGGCTGCGCTTCTCGACGAGTGTGCGCAGGCTGAACAGCACGTCTTTCGCGGTGAGTTGGCGTCCGTCGCTGAAGGTGACGCCCTTTCTGATCCGTACGGTCCACTGGGTGG
This sequence comes from Streptomyces lanatus, assembly GCF_014655715.1. Lineage (GTDB taxonomy): Bacteria > Actinomycetota > Actinomycetes > Streptomycetales > Streptomycetaceae > Streptomyces > Streptomyces lanatus. Next base: position 117,863 of record NZ_BNBM01000004.1, read on the forward strand.
CGTCGGAGTTGGGCTCGACGGTTTCCGCCAGCCGCCACACCGGCCTTCCGCCGTCCAGTTCACCGAGGGCGTCCCAGACGACGCGGGCCCTCACGTAGTCGATGCCGACGCCCGCGGCCAGCGTCGGGTCGGTGGACTCCGTGCTGCCACCGATGAACGCCGCCCGCAGCTTCCCGCCCTTGCGCGGAGTGGCGGACGCCCTCGCGGCGGCGGGCTGCTCATCGCTCCCGCCTCCGCAGGCCGCCAGCACCCCGCCGACGGCCACCGCCATCGCCCCTCCCGCGACGCCGCGCAATGCGGCACGCCGAGTTATCACTCTGGTTCCCTCTCCCCTTGCACACACACCGGCCCCAGGCAGTCGAACGCCCGGGGTATACGACGTAGACGACCCTACCCATGACGAAAATCATTTTCAATAACAAGCCGGATACGGCCGCCTCGAAGAGCTGGGCGATTTGGCGGCGCGATCAGCGCACCCGGGTCTCCTCCAGCGGGGCCACGTGCGTGGGCCGGCCCGCCTCGCTGGGCAGATGGGGTGTGTGGTTGACCAGGCGGGCGGAGTTGCCGACGACGGCGATGCTGCTGGTGTTGTGCAGCAGGGCGGCGGCGACCGGGTTGAGGGAGCCGCCCGCGCCGGCAACCAGGCCGGCGAGGTTGACGCCGATGGCGAGACCATAGTTCTGCCGTACGACGCGCAGGGTGTGGCGGCTGAGTTCCACGACGGCGGCGACCTGGCGGAGGTCGTTGCCCGCGAGGGCGATGTCGGCGGTCTCCAGGGCGACGTGGGAGGAGTGTTCACCCATGGCGATGCCGACGTCGGCCAGCGCGAGGGCAGGGGCGTCGTTGGTGCCGTCGCCGACCATGGCCACCATGTGGCCTTCCTGCTGGAGGTCGCGGATGAGCTGGAGTTTGCCTTCAGGGAGAGCGTGTGCGTGGACTTCGGCGATGTCGAGGGCGTCGGCGACGACCTGGGCGGTTTCGGGGGCATCGCCGGTCAGCAGGATGATGCGCTGGACACCGAGGTCGCGCAGTTGCCGGACGACCGTGCCGGCTCCGGCGCGCACCGCGTCGGAGACGCCGAGCATGCCGATCAGGGCCTCGTCGTGGGCGAGGCAGATGACGGTCTCGCCCTGGCGGCGCAGTTGCTCGGTCCACTCCTGGGCGACCGGGGTGAGTTCCAGGCCGTGCCGGCGCAGCAGGGCGGGGCTGCCCACCAGGAGGCGGGTGCCGTCGAGTTCGGCGCGCATGCCCATGCCCAGGACTACTTCGCATGCCTGGTGGATCGGGATGTGCAGGTGCTGTTCCTCTGTGCGGTTGACGATGGCCTGGGCCAGCGGGTGGCGGGCGTGGAGTTCTCCGGAGGCGGCCAGGCTGAGGACGTTGTCGGCCGTGTAGTCGGCGTGGAGCGCGACGACGCTGGTGACCAGCGGGCGGCCGAAGGTGAGGGTGCCGGTCTTGTCGAAGACGACGGCAGTGACCCGGCCCACGCCCTCCAGGTGCGTGCCGCCCTTGATCAGGGTGCCGTGGCGGGCGCCGTTGCCGATGGCCGCGCTGATCGCGGTGGGCGTGGCCAGGCCGGCCGCACACGGGCAGGCGACCAGCAGCATCGTCATCGCACGCCGGGCGTCCCGCGTGAGCGCGTACGTCCCGGTCGCCAGCGCCAGCGACACGGGGACGAAACGGCGGGTGAAGCGGGTCGCGACGGTCTGGATCGGGGCCCGGTCGGCCTGGGCCTCCTCGACGCGGCTGATGATCCGACCGACGGTGGTGTCGCCGCCCACGGAGGTGGCGCGGACGGTGAGGGAGCCGGACGTGACGAGGGTGCCGGCGTACACCTCGGAGCCGTCCCGGGTGTAGACCGGGAGGGCCTCGCCGGTGATCGCGGCCTGGTCGACCAGCGCCTCGCCGGATAGCACCGTCCCGTCGACGGGGATCTTGTGGTGTTCGTAGACCGCGACCACGTCGCCGGGTGTGACGTCGTCGAGCGCGACTTCGACCTCGACGTCGTCGCGTACGAGCCAGACGCGCTCCTCGCCGATGCTGAGCAGTTCCTCGATGGCGCGGCGGGTGCGGCGCAGGGTGATGGTCTGGAGGAACTCGCCGATGTTGAGCAGCCACAGCACGGTGAGTGCGACCACGTTCTCGCGCAGCAGCAGGGAGATGACCGTCGCGGCGGTGACCAGGGTGTCGGTGCCCGGATGCTGACGGCCCGTCATGGTGCGTAGCGCGCCGCGGAAGAACGGCAGACCACTGAAGACCGTGACGGCTCCGAGGAAGCCGAAACGGGCTCCGGTGACCCAGGGTGGCCGACGGAGCACCAGACGGTGCACGGCCACCACGGCGAGCACGGCCCCGCCCACGACCAGCCGGGCCAGCTCACCGGTGGAGGAGTCGGGCACCGACCGGGTCCGCTTCTCCGGTACGGAAGGAGGCGGAGCTTCTTCCAGCGCATCGACCAGCCGGTCGATATCGAGGTGCTCGGGCGCGACCCAGATGACGACGCTCCCCGTGCGCGGGAAGATCCGCAGGGCTCGGAAACCCGGGAGATCGGCGAGCCGATCGTCGACCAGTCCGGCGCAGCCCGGCCGGGCCTTCAGCCACGGGACGGCCAGCCGCACGCGACCCGCGGCGGCGGAGCGGACCAGGACGTCAGTCATGATCAGTGCTCGTGATCGTGGTCGTGACCGCTGATGTCGACCGCGGACGGGGGTGGTGCCTCCTCACCCAGTGAGGAGCGTGCCTCCGCCATCATGTCCCCCGCCTTGAGCCGGGCTTCCTCCGCGGCCGCCCCGAGCCAGCGGGCGGCCACGATCCCTCCGGCGAGGCCGCCGACCACAGCTTTGCGGGTCGCGGGTTTGGCCTTGGGGGCGGCCTTGCTCGCGCCCCGCACGAGAGCCACGCCGACCAGCCCGGATACGGCGTGATGAACGAGGCGACCGAGGGTGGCACCGGCGAGAGCGGCGGGATGCATGAGGACCTCCCCGGGTCCAGGCCGTGCAGCGGATCGCACAGCTACCTCAATTGTGCTCCCCTATGCCGTTGCATCGCATTTGTTGCACAAGGAACAGCGTTGCCCGTGTTCAGGTTGAGCCGGCACGAGCCCCGCGCGTGGGGCGTCAGCTCACGGGGGGCCATTGCGCCCGAGGCGGTGATTGCCGGCCAGCCGGCAGGCGACGTGGATCGGCACGTTCTCGCCGCCTGCCTGCCCGGCGATGTCCCCGTACAGCGGGGAGGACCAGCACCAGCCACCGGGACGAGGAGGCGGCCATGGGATCCTCCACCACCGTTGCCGAACAGCGGCGCCGCCCGCTGTTTGAAAATGACCTCCATCTCTGTTCTCCCAGGTTTCGGGCCAGAGCCGTAGTCGGGCGGACGCCTCATGGGGAGGGGGCGAGCGGAAGGGCGTCCGTGTACGCGTTCACGGGACGGTCGACCCGCTTGACCGCACGGGCGTCGAGCGCGGCCACGGCGGTGCTCGTCCCCAGGGTTCCGCCGGGGTGCCAGGTCCCTGTGACCGACACCCACGTGTCGGCGGGCGGGGCCGGACTCCCGTGGATCCGTACCTTCACGAACTGGGCGTCCGCCGCGCAGCACATGAAGATGGTCCGGGTCAGGTACCAGCCGTCACCCCGCCGGTCGGGCGTGACGAACCCTGTCATCTCGACGCTGCGCCCCTTGATGGCCTGGTCGCGGTCCTGCTGCACGCGGCCGATGAAGTCGGTCAGAGTCAGCGGGACCGGGGAGGTCGCGGGCAGTGGATCGAAGTGGTCCCGTTCCGTGACGACCTTGGGCGCCTCGCGGGAGGCGGTGTAGGCGCCGAGGGCCGGTGGGGCGTAGAGGAGCAGACTCAGCGCCGGGAGGAGCAGCAGCCATGCGACATGGGGCGCGGTGGAGTGATCGTGGCCATGTCCGCGGTCGCCGTAGTCGTGGCTCCCAGCCTCGCGCGACGCATCGTCCCCGCCCGGCCGCCGGTGCGACCACACATCCAATGCCTCCGCCACTCCCAGCAGGACAAGCAGCACTCCCGACGCGATCACCAGTGGACGCATCCCCTCCTTGACGTACCTCAGGCACAGGTCGGTGAAGAGGGAGGCATGCAGCAGGCCGAGGCCGATGAGGACGAGCAGGACCATCTGCAGGGGCCGTTTCACAGCAGCACCCCTCCGGCCAACGCGCTGCACAGGAGGGCGACGACCGTCGTGGCAGCGGAGAAACGGACCGCGAAGGCCCGGCCGAACGTGCCCGCCTGAAGGGCGATCAGCTTCAGGTCGACCATCGGCCCGACCACCATGAACGCCAGCTGCGCGACAGGTGAGAAGCCGGTGAGCGAGGCCGCGACGAACGCGTCGGCTTCGGAACACACCGCGAGCACGATGGCGAGCGCGCCGAGGAAGAGCACCGACACCCAGAGTGAGCCGGAGAACGTGTCGAGGACGGAGCGCGGGACCGTCACATTGAAGGTGGCCGCAGCCATGGCGCCGAGGACCAGGAAACCGCCCGCGTGCAGGAAGTCGTGCCGCAAGCCGCGCCGGAACTCCGTCCAACGGCTGCGCCCCGGCTGGTGTCCCGTATGCCGCACACCCGGCCGGAGCCACTCCGCACGGCCCAGGAAGAGCCACAGCCAGCCCATCACAGCGGCCGTGGCGAGCGAGGCGAGCGGCCGGGCCGCCACCATGGCGGGACTGCCGGGGAAGGCGATGGCTGTGGCGGTCAGGACGACCGGGTTGACGGCGGGCGCCGACAGCAGGAACGCGAACGCGGCGGCCTCAGGGACACCGCGCCCGATCAGGCTCTTCGCGACCGGTACCGACGCGCATTCACAGCCGGGCAGGACAACGCCGGCGGCTCCGGCGACCGGGACGGCGAGCACAGGGTTCCGGGGCAGCATCCGACGGAACAGCCGGGCCGGTACGAACGCGTTGATCGCGCCGGACAACGCGGTTCCCAACAGCAGGAAGGGCAGCGCCTGCACAGTGACAGCGAGACAGATGGTCCGCCATGCCTGCAAGGCCGGTTCGTCCCCCCACCGGCCGATCACGAAGAGCGCTGTACCAGGAAGGGTGGCCGCCGCCAATAACAGGAGCGGCCATAACCAGGGCCGGGCTTCGGGGGCTTCATCGGGCGCCGGAGGCGCCGCGACGGCTGCCTCCGCCTCCTCGGCCAGTTCCTCTGTCTTCTGCACGCCAGCTCCGAATGCCAGATGTTCGGATCGAACACAACGGACTCCGGACCCCATGCCTGCCCCCCGACGCGCCTGCTCCGGTGCTCTGTTGGAGATCCGTTCGAAGGCAGACCCTAGCCAGTCCAGCGGTAACTCGGCGAAGTGGCACCGCACTTCGCGGAACGCTGTCCGGGATGCGGCAAGCATCCCGACGGCACTCGCCGCATAACGACACCGCACCGGCTGGGCATGGGGCGGGAGTCCGTTGCATCTCGCCGAGCCGCGGCCGGGTCCGCGGCTCGGCTCAGTACGCGGGGATCACGAACAGTTGCGGTCGGCGTACGACAGGCATCATTTGTCCGCAAGGCGTTCTTCGCTCACAAGCCCCCGGCCAACTGCCCTGCTCCGGCGGCTGGCCGCCATGGTCCGCGGCGTGGACGTCGCGTCGCTGAGCGAGCTGCAGCACGCGCTCGGCGACGGCTTCACCCCCGACCGGATAGAGCGATGGACGGCGGCCTGGCCACACGCCTCACCGACGGCCTGCGTCATCTGGACGCCTACGAGGCCCGACCGGTCGGTGACTGTCCTCGCCGCGCGTGAGTGGGGTGACCGACGAGGGCAGAACAATGAGTCGAGCGACGGGAACGTCGGCAACAGCGGTACGCCGTCGGCCTCGACGAGCGCTTCACGATCATCGCCGACATCGTTGAGTACAGCGGCGCGCGCCGCCCGGACAGGCACCTCGTCGTGGACTCTGCTGCGGACCTTGCGACTCCCCACCGCGGACATCGCGGCCGTGGACCTCCTCGCCGAACGCAGCAACCGCGACTCCTTGACCCGGGCGGCCACCCCGCACCCCTGCCGCCGCCTCACATGCCCGACTGCTGCGGCAGCCGGGGTTCGGACGGACCGAAGCGGGCCGGGAGCACGACGACAGCCACGTCGTCGTCGCCATCCGCTGACGCCAGTTCCACTGCCCGGGCAACGGTGTGAAGCTTCTCCCCCACGACGGCCCAGCAGTTCACCGAGCAGTCCACCACCTGAGGCCGCTCCCGCCCGTCACCACGCATCTGCGCCGCAGCGGTCGCTGCGGCATTCGCCCACCACGCCTCAATTCCACAACCTATTGCCACGGTTTGGTCCCGCCATGACCTTTTACCGCGCAGGATCGTACTGGCGAACGGCGACAGCGATCCGCATTCCACATGCATAGATCGCTATATGTTAATGTCGCTATGAGCAGCCCGAGCTCACCGCCCGGGGCAGCACCAAGCACGAGCAAGGAGTTCCTCCATGGCCACCGCCACAGAGCACCGCACGCACGCCGACCACGCGCACACCCACGGCGACGGCTGCGGCCACGTCGCCATCCCGCACGGCGACCACACCGACTACGCCCACGACGGCCACATCCACCGCACCCACGACGACCATGTCGACGAGTGCGCCACATCCGGCCACGCCGTCCACGAAGAGCACGACCATGCGCACGGCGACGGCTGCGGCCACGTCGCCGTACCGCACGGCGACCACACCGACTATGTGCACGACGGCCACCGCCACGCCGCCCACGAGGGACACTGGGACGATCACTGACCCACATTCCGGCTGTCGGCGCGCCAGTTCGGGGACCGGCGACAGGGGAACCGAGAGTCATTACCACATGCTAATGTGTGCATATGGCAACGATTCCCCGCCCTCCGGCGGACGAGCCGACCCCGGACCTGCAGGCCGCCAGTGAACTGCTGCGTGCACTGGCGTCACCGGTGCGCCTCGGCATCGTGCGCGAGTTGTCCGACGGCGGGAAGTACGTCCACGAACTGGTGGACGCCCTGAGGGTGAGCCAGCCGCTGGTTTCCCAGCATCTGAGGGTGCTGCGCACTTCCCGGATCGTCACCGCCCGGCGTCAGGCCCGTGAAACCCAGTACACGCTCACCGACGACCACGTGGCGCACATCGTGCTGGACGCCATCCGCCACGCACAGGAGTAGCGTCCACCGCCACGAGACGGCACCACCTCGACGGCCACCCGGCAGCCCCGGGTGGCCGTTCTCGTTCCCAGTTTCCCGCATGCCGCAGAGCTTCTTACTTACAATGGATCCCGTTTTCATATAGCGTCGAGGCGCATGCTCGCTCCGGGAGGCAGCCATGACGACAGAGCGCGAGACGCGCCTGGGCACGGTGCAGGAAACACTCCTCATCCCGCTGTACGGCCGGGCGGTGGAGAGCGGCAAGGAGGAGCCGGCTCTGAGCGATCCGCGGGCCCAGGAGATCGTCGCAGCGATCGACTACGACTTCGCCCGCTTCGACAACCTGCCCAGCCTCGTGGGCACCGTCCTGCGCACCGCCCTGTTCGATCTGTGGGTGTCGGACTTCCTCACCGAGCACCCCGTGAGCACGGTCGTGGAGATCGGCGCCGGCCTCAACACCCGCTACGAACGCGTCGACAACGGCCGGGCCCGCTGGTTCGACCTCGACCTGCCCGACGTGATCGACCTGCGCCGCAGCTTCTTCACCGACACACCACGCCGGACGACGATCGCCGCGTCGGTGACGGATGACGCCTGGGCCACGTCCGTCGCCTCTAAAGCCGAAGGCCCGTGCTTCTTCGCGGCCGAAGCCGTCCTGCCATTCCTTCAGGAGCGCGACGTCCGCCACGCCGTCGACCTGCTCGCCGAACACTTCCCCGGCTCGCTGCTGGCCCTGGACATGGCCGGCCCCGGAATCACCGGCGCCCAGGACGAGCACGACGCGCTGAGCAAGGTCGAGGCCCGCATGCAGTGGGCCTGCGCCGACCCGGCCGAGATCACCGGCTGGCGTCCCGGAACCCGGCTGCTCACCTCATGCACACTCACCGACCTGCCGGCACGGCTGCACGAACGGCTGCCGGCGGCGTATCGGGAGATGCTCTCCGGGCTGGCCCAACAGCGGCTGGTGCAGGTCGACGAGTACCGAATCGGCCTGTTCCGGCTGGCGTGAGCAACATGCTCCGGCTGCCGTGAACCAGACGGACACCCCTATCCCGTGAACCGATCCGTTCTGTCGCGCCCTGGTTCCACGCCGCTTCCCGCAGCAGGCGCAGGCCCTTCAGACCCACGAGGCCCGCGACGCCGAGCGGCAGCGGCAGGGTGCCGAGCAGGCCCAGGTGATGAGGCCGGCGATGGACACCTGGCGATGACGAGGTTCGGCTGGCCCATGGCGACACGGATGTGGGCGGTGGCCAGTGCAGGCGCGTCATGGACCCTGCCCTCGATGACCATCACCTTGCAGCCGTTGCCCTCCAACTCCTTGACCGCGCTCATCTCGTCCTGCGGCAGCAGCCCGGCACACACATCCTGGATGCCGGCTTCGGCGGCCAGGTGAGCAGCGCCCATGAGCGTGGCAAGGGCTCCGGCGGGTTGGCCGTCGACCAGCACCAGTACGACGGTGCGGCCGGACTCTTCGAGTACGTCGACCGTACGGCTGTCGGCGACGACCCTCACACCGACGGCGGGCACGGAGGTCAAGCCTTCAGCGGCGGGCAAGTCGAGGCCGCACTCCCGCCCCGCGGCCACGATCGCGTGAGCCAGCGGATGCTCGGCCGCTGGGGCGGGCGTCGGCAACTCGCCCTCCCTCAGGCCGGATCCGGGCGACGGCCGGACATCGGTGACGCGCGGCAGCGCCTCGGAGAACTCCTCGCCCGACACCGACGGAGCACCGAACACGGCGAGAGTCGCGGCCACCATCCGCTGGTCCCGTCCGACACCCGACCGCCGGCTCCTCGGCAGTGGCGCGCTCTACCGCGTCGAGCACCGGCGCCTCGACAGCAGACGCCGGAGCCCTCCGCACACTGCCCGCGACCGCAAGCCACCCGCCGCCGCCATACATGATCCAGGAATCATATGGACATGGATTTCATTTTCATCTAGATTCGTTCTCACCGATTCGGCGAGTGCGAGGAGGTGCCCCGCATGGACGGCCGAACGACCCGGCAGCGGCTGGCGGTCATGCGCGCGCTCGCGGATTGTGAGGACTTCGTCTCGGCCCAGGCGTTGCACAATCTGCTCGTCGAGAACGGCATCCGCGTCGGCCTGACCACGGTCTATCGCGCCCTGCGCGATCTGGAGGCGTCGGGCGGCGCGGACGTCGTACGCGACGACGCCGGCGAACGGCTTTATCGCACCCGCCCCGCCGACGGCCACCGCCACTATCTGCTGTGCCGCGCCTGCGGCCGCAGCCGCCCCGTGGACTCGGCCATTGTGGAGGAGTGGGCCGGCCGGATCGCCGCCTCCACCGGCTACGCGGCGATGGAGCACACAGTCGAACTCACCGGCATCTGCACCACCTGCCAGCCCTCCGGGGAAGAAGGAGAACCGCCATGCCGCTTGGAGCGCGCCCCGGACACCCAGGGCCGAGCCCGCAACTGCGTGAGCTGAGGGACACCGTGCGCACCCTGCTCGGCCTCGACGACGACACCGCCGTCATGGTCCGCCAGCTCACCCGCACCGAGCCGGACTGCCCGCCGGTCGAGACCGTCGTCGCTGTACTGCCGATGGACGGCGCGGCTCGCCGCTGGACTCTGCACCAACTTGCCGACCAGATCACCAAGGACGACCTGCGGGCCGCCCTGCTCAACCCCGACCCGGACCACCACGATCACCCGGACCGCTAGCAGCCCGACTCGAGGTCAAGCGCGAGGACGTGGAGAACGAGACCATCGAGACCGAGACCAGGCACCAGCTCGACACCACGGTCACCCCCGGACTTGCCGGTCAGGGACGTGGCCCAGTTCATCTCATGGGTTGTACGGCGTGTGCGTGATGGAGGAAATCTTGAGGTAGCGGGCGCCGTCGGCGGTGGCCCAGGTGGATGAGTCCGGGTTGCCGGGCCAGTCACCGCCCACTGCGATGTTGGCGATGAAGTGCATGCCCGTTCCGGCCGGAGTGCGGTACCACGTAGTACCTGTGATGGTTCCGTCCACGGCGAAGTCGATGTGATCCGGGAACCAGCTGAACGAGTACGTGTGATACGCATTCGTCCAGCCGGAGGTGTTCGTCTTCGAGAACTGTTGCTGGGCGTTGTTGACGTCATGTGACGTCTGGTGGACGACGTTCGGGTTCTGCCCCACGATTTCCGCGGCGTCGAACTCCGGCAGCCACGGATTCAGGTACGCCGCCCATACCGCGGGGAGCAGGCCCTGTCCGTTGGGCATGTTCGCAGTGAAGCTGTAGGTGCCGTACCCGTACAGTGCCGTCGACTCCACGCGGCCCGAGTAATAGACCCCGCCCCCGGCGTTGTACGCCTTGATCACCAACGTGTCGCCCTCGTACCAGACGCAGTCCGGCGTGTACGTCTCCAGCTCGTTGTTGGCAGTCCACCTTCCGTTGATCTTGTTCCAGGAGCTGACCGTCACCGGCGCACCCCAGGAATCGGCACGTGCCGCCGACGCACCGAGCATCAGTGCGGGCGGCACGGCCAGGGCGGCGCCAAGTACGCGTCTGCGGCTCGGCCTACGAGGTATGGAGGTCATCACGGCTCCATTGCTTGGACGACCGAAGGGGCGTGGGAGCGATCCCACGCCCCACTTGTCGCCGGACTGTAGGAGTCCGTTCGTCCATTGACAAGACGCGTCGCACAGATCGGTGCCTGCCTTTGGAAGTTGAACGAGCAATGCCGAATCGAACAGCCCGAGAAATCAAGGGCCCGCAGGGCGTTTGCGTGACTGGCCGCGACCAGTGAGGGATTCTCCTCGGTCGGCCCAGTCCGGCCGCCGGGTGATCGTGGTGCGAAGCGGCAACTGCGGCGCTCAGATCGCCGCCGATCTCGCCTACGACACCCAGCTGACCTGGGTCGCCCAGCACCCGCCCCGCTACCTGGCCGACGCCATCGACAGCCCCGCCCTCTTCGACGCGGCCGCCGCCCGCTGCCGCACCTTGGAGACAGGCCGCACCTACACCGGCGGCGTCGCCCCACGTAGCCGACGGCCCGGGCGGTGTGCGTGCCGACGCTCGGCGGCGGCTGTGAGGCGCTGGAAGCCGACCCAGCACTTCAACTCCCACCGAGCCCAGCTCACCCTGGGCCCGGGCGTGACGGCACCTCCATCAAAGCGAACGAGTACACGGTTTCCTGAATTCAGGATTTCTTGTACGGTCAAGACGTGCTGACTGTCGCTTCCGAGGTCGAGGTGCTCGCGCGCTTCGGCCGTGCCCTCGCCGATCCGATCCGCTGCCGTCTGCTGCTGGCCCTGCGTGAGGCCCCGGCGCATCCGTCCGACCTGGCCGAGCGGCTGGGCATCTCGCGCACCCGGCTCTCCAACCACCTGGCGTGCCTGCGCGACTGCGGACTGGTCATCGGGGTTCCCGTCGGGCGGCGTACCCGCTACGAACTCGCCGACCCGCGTCTGGCGCACGCCCTGGACGACCTGCGCACCGCCGTCGTCGCGGTCGAGACGGACCGCACCTGCACCGAGGCCGACGAGAAGGGCTGCTGCTGATGACCGCGCTCTCCCTGGGGCCCGCGCCGGCCCGGCGCGATCAACTCACCCGCCGTATACGCCTCCTGGTCGCGGCGACGATCACATACAACGTGGTCGAAGCGATCGTGGCGATCACCGCAGGCACACTGGCGTCCTCCACGGCACTGATCGGCTTCGGCCTCGACTCCGTCATCGAGGTCTCCTCGGCGGCGGCCGTGGCCTGGCAGTTCTCCGCGGCCGACCACGCCGTGCGGGAGGCCCGGGAGAAGACCACACTGCGGATCATCGCGGTCTCGTTCTTCGCGCTCGCCGCCTACGTCACCGTCGATGCCGTACGCGCCCTGGCCGGTACCGGTGAGGCCGACCGATCGATCCCCGGCATCGTGCTCGCCGCGCTCTCCCTGCTGGTCATGCCGTTCCTGTCCGCGGCTCAGCGCCGCGCCGGACGGGAGCTCGGCTCGCTGTCCGCCGTCGCGGACTCACGGCAGACGCTGCTGTGCACCTATCTGTCCGCCGTCCTCCTGGCGGGACTGGTCCTCAACGCCACCCTCGGGTGGTCCTGGGCCGACCCCGTCGCCGGCCTGGTCATCGCGGTCATCGCCCTCAAGGAGGGCCGTGACGCCTGGCAGGGCAAGGGATGCTGCGCCGCGCCCACCGCCGTAACAGCACCCTCGGCCGCCGAGGCGGACCGGTGCGGCTGCCGCGCGGGCTGCGACTGCTGCTGAACCCCGCATGGCCACCGACGACGGAAAGCCGCCTGCCGGTCCCCCACCTGGCACTTGGCCTCCGCCACGCACACCCGCCTCCCTCCCGCGGCGCAGCGACCTCCCCGTGGAAGGATCAGCCGGGACAGACCGCCCGCGGGCGGGAGACTCACCGGCGCCCGGAGACCCGATGCACCAGCACCACGGCGATCTCGCCGCCACCCAGCAGGAGCACTGGCAGCAGACCTACGCCGCCCACCCCGGGATGTACGGCGCGGCACCCTCCGGCCCCGCGGCATACGCCGCCACCGCCTTCCGCGAGGCCGGTGCCGAGGTCGTGCTGGAGCTGGGTGCCGGGCACGGCCGCGACGCCCTGCACTTCGCCCGCGAGGGCTTCCGCGTCCATGCCACCGACTTCAGCCCGGTCGGCCTGGACCAGCTCGTCGACGCCGCCCGCGCCGAGCAACTCGCCGAGCGGATCAGCACCACGGTGCACGACGTCCGCACCCCACTGCCGCTGGCCGACGCCTCCATCGACGCGGTCTTCGCGCACATGCTGCTGTGCATGGCACTGTCCACCGACGAGATCCACGCCCTGATCGACGAGGTCCGACGGGTACTACGACCCGGCGGGGTGTTCGTCTACACCGTGCGGCACACCGGCGACGCCCACTACGGGGCCGGCGTCGCACACGGCGACGACATCTACGAACACGGCGGCTTCGCCGTCCACTTCTTCCCCCGACGCCTGGTCGACGAACTCGCCGCGGGGTGGGACCTGACCGAAGTGTTCGCGTTCGAAGAAGGCGAACTGCCGCGCCGCCTGTGGCGCGTGACGCAGATCGCCCACTGAACGGGGCGCCTGGGCAAGGTCAGGTGGACCCGCCCCCGTCCGGCCTGTGGTCAGGCAGCGGCCGGCGCCATGGTGAGCAGCTTGCCCATGGCCGCCAGCACGGACGGCTCGACCCGGTAGTAGACCCAGGTCCCGCGCCGCTCGGAGGTGAGCAGGCCTGCCTCCTTGAGCTTCTTCAGGTGGTGGGAGACGGTCGGCTGGGATACCCCGACGTCGGAGATGTCGCACACACACGCCTCGCCGCCCTCGTGCGAGGCGACCAAGGAGAACAGCCGCAGCCGCACCGGGTCACCCAGCGCCTTGAACATCCGCGCGGCCGTCTCGGCCTCCTCCGCGGTGAACGGACGCTCGGTCAGGGGCGGGCAGCACGGCGCCACGGCCTCCGGCGCCTCGGATTCCAGCAGCGGCAGCACCTTCGTATTCGACATGCATCTATGTTGACACACGTCGAACCAGTCAGGCCAGCGGTGAACGGCTCGGTCGCGGACGGGGCGCGCCGCCAGGCTTCGCGCGACGCGGACGGCATCCCGGTGGCCCCTCGTCGATCACTGCCGCATTTCTGATCCACTCCCCGACCGATCCACTGATTCGGTGAATGTCTATGTTGACGCTTGTCGATACAGGTGCCATCCTGGGTCCCGCAAGACATCGACAGACGTCGAAACAAAGGGGAACCTCGTGGCTGTGTCCATTAACAGCGTGCCCACCACCGACCAGCTGCCCGTCGTGGTCATCGGAGCCGGTCCCATCGGGCTGGCCGCCGCCGCCCACCTCGTCGAGCGTGGCCTGGAACCGCTGGTCCTGGAGGCCGGCCCCTCCGCCGGCACCGCCGTACGCGACTGGGCGCACGTCCGCCTGTTCTCCCCGTGGGCCGAGGTCACCGACCCCGCGGCTGAGAAGCTCCTCGCCCCCACCGGCTGGGTCCGCCCCGACGGCGCCATCTACCCGACCGGCGGCGACTGGGCCGAGCAGTACCTCCAGCCGCTCGCCGACGTCCTCGGCGACAAGGTCCGCTACGGCGTCACCGTGACCGGCGTGGCCCGCGCGGGGCGTGACCGCATCGTCGACGCGGACCGCGACGAACAGCCCTTCACCGTGCACCTCCAGTCGGCCGACGGCCATGAGGAGCGCCTCACCGCGCGTGCCGTCATCGACGCCTCCGGCACCTGGGCCATCCCCAGCCCGATGGGCGCCGACGGCCTGCCCGCCCTCGGCGAGAAGACTGCGGCCGACCGCATCGCCTACCGCGTCCCCGACCTGAAGGACCCGGCCGCCCGGGCCCGGTACGCGGGCAGGCGCACCGCCGTCATCGGCTCCGGCGCCTCCGCCTTCACCGCACTCGCCTACCTCGCCGATCTGGCCAAGGAGGAGCCCGGTACGCACACGGCGTGGATCCTGCGCCGGGGCATCGGCGCCAACACCTTCGGCGGCGGTGACGCCGACCAGCTCCCGGCCCGCGGCGCCCTCGGCCTGCGCGCCAAGGAAGCCGTCGAGGCCGGCCACGCCAGTGCGGTCACCGGCTTCCGCACCCAGGCGGTGGACCGCGACGGCGACCAGCTCGTCCTCGTCGCCGAGGACGGCCGCCGTCTGGACCCGGTCGACGAGGTCATCGTGCTCACCGGCTTCCGCCCTGACCTGTCCTTCCTCTCCGAGGTCCGCCTCGGCCTCGACGAACGCCTCCAGGCCCCGACCGCCCTGGCCCCGCTGATCGACCCCAATGTGCACTCCTGCGGCACGGTCTATCCGCACGGCGTGGGCGAGCTCTCCCACCCCGAACAGGGCGTCTATCTGGTCGGCATGAAGTCCTACGGCCGCGCCCCGACCTTCCTCGCGATGACCGGTTACGAGCAGGTCCGCTCCATCACCGCCGCACTCGCCGGCGACCAGGAGGCTGCCGAGCGCGTCGAACTCACCCTGCCGGAGACCGGCGTATGCGGTGGCGCGGGCCTCTACGACGACCCCGACGCCACTCAGAGCAGCGAGGGCGGAGGCTGCTGCGCGGCCCCGGCCACCCTGCAGATCGGCATCGGCGCGGCCCCGATCACCACCACTGGCGGCTGCTGAACCCGCAACCACACCAAGGAGGTTCGCCATGTCCCGCGTGCAACTCGCCCTCCGCGTCCCGGATCTCGACGCCTCGATCGCCTTCTACAGCAAGCTGTTCGGCACCGAGCCCGCCAAACTCCGTGACGGCTATGCCAACTTCGCCATCACGGAGCCCCCGCTCAAGCTCGTCCTGATCGAAGGCACCGATGGCGAGGCGACCCGCCTGGACCACCTCGGCGTCGAGGTCGAGACGACTGACGCTGTCCATGCGGCCACCGCCCGCCTGAGCGAGGCGGGCCTGGCCACGGCCGAGGAGAACGACACCACCTGCTGCTACGCCCTCCAGGACAAGGTCTGGGTCCATGGCCCCGGCCAAGAGCCTTGGGAGGTGTACGTCGTCAAAGCCGACGCCGACACCCTCACCAAGCAGCAGGGCAGCACCTGCTGCGCCACCCCGGCCGACGCCACCGTCAAGGAGCCGGCCGTCGCGGGCGGCTGCTGCTGACCCCGCCGATGACCAACCTCCACACCCGTGGGGGCGGG
>NZ_BNBM01000004.1:133638-659677 GCF_014655715.1 Streptomyces lanatus
CCCCGCCCCCACGCTGCTCTGCCTGCCCTCCGCGCCACCGAGATCACCAGCTGGGGAATCGTCTACTACGCTTCCCGGTCCTGAACCCGCAGATCACAGCCGACACCGGCTGGCCGTCGACCGCAACCACCGCCGCCGCGCCCGCCACCCTGCTCATGGGCCCCCGTGCAGTTGGGCGCGGGTGGTCAGTGGCTGCCGGTGAGTTCGCCGCTGAGCTTCTCGTGGATCTGGGCGCTGGGCTGGTTGAGGCCGATGATCTCGACAGTCTTGCCGCGCTGGGTGTACTTGGTCTCGATGGCGTCGAGGGCGGCGACGGAAGAGGCGTCCCAGATGTGTGCGGCGGTGAGGTCGATGACGACCGTGTCGGGGTCGGTGGCGTAGTTGAACTGGGTGACCAGGTCGTTGGAGGAGGCGAAGAAGAGTTCTCCGGTGACGGAGTAGACGACCTGGGTGCCGTCGGGGTCGACGACGGCGGTGACGTTGGCCAGGTGGGCGACGCGCTTGGCGAACACGACCATCGCGGTGATCGAGCCGACCACGACGCCGATCGCGAGGTTGTCGGTGGCGACCACGCAGGCCACGGTGATGACCATGACGGTGATCTCCCCCGCGGGCATCCGCTTGAGGGTCTTCGGGGCGATGGAGTGCCAGTCGAAGGTCGCGAATGACACCATCACCATGACGGCGACCAACGCGGCCATGGGGATGTCGGAGACGACCGGGCCGAAGACGATGCAGAGCACCATCAGGAACGATCCCGCCAGGAACGTGGACAGGCGGGTGCGGGCACCGGAGACCTTCACGTTGATCATGGTCTGGCCGATCATCGCGCAGCCGCCCATGCCACCGAAGAAGCCGGTGACGATGTTGGCGATGCCCTGGCCGATGGATTCGCGGGTCTTGGAGGAGTGGGTGTCGGTGATGTCGTCGACCAGCTTGGCGGTCATCAGCGACTCCATCAGGCCGACCAGTGCCATGGCGAGCGCGTAGGGCGCGATGGTGGTGAGGGTGTCCAGAGTGAACGGCACGTCGGGCAGGCCGGGCACCGGCAGCGAGGAGGGCAGATCGCCCTTGTCGCCCACGGTCGGCACCGCGATCCCGGCCGCGACGGTGATCACGGTAAGGATGACGATGGACACAAGGGGTGCCGGGATCACCTTGGTGACCTTCGGGAAGAACACCATGAGCGCAAGGCCGCCGACGATCAGCGGGTAGACGGGCCAGGGCACGTCATGCATCTCCGGCACCTGGGCGATGAAGATCAGGATGGCGAGGGCGTTGACGAAGCCGACCATCACGCTGCGCGGCACGAACCGCATCAGCTTGGCGACACCGAGTGCGCCCAGGACGATCTGGAAAACGCCGGCCAGGATCACTGCGGCGACCAGGTGGCCCAGGCCGTGTTCGCGGTTGAGCGGGGCGATGACCAGGGCGACCGCGCCGGTGGCCGCGGAGATCATCGCACGGCGTCCGCCGACGATCGAGATGGTCACGGCCATGGTGAAGGACGCGAACAGGCCGATCGCCGGATCCACTCCGGCGATGATCGAGAACGAGATCGCCTCGGGGATCAGCGCGAGTGCGACGACCAGACCGGCCAGGACCTCGGTGCGCCAGACCCTGGGATCGGACAGCCAGTCGGGACGCAGCCCGCGCAGGCGCGCGGCAGGGGACAGTGCGGAGGAAGACAAGAGAAGCGGAACCTGTCGTACTCGGGCACACCCGGCCTCATCAAGGGGCGTGCGGAAGAGCGCGGAAGGCCGGTCGGCCATCCGCCGAGTCCACCAGCGGCGGACCGAAGTCAGAGGGCAGCAGCGGCGCGGCCGCGTCAGGGCCGGATCCGCTACTCAGGCGCGAAGGATCACGGCGGGCAGGCAGCGGCGCTGGGCGACATGGGCATGCGCACGCTCTCTCCTACAGGCATCGGCCTTCACCGGGGGCTTCGTCGGCCCCGACACGGCTGTTGGTCCTTGGCTCGTCCATCCCGCGCCATGGGCGAGGGTCGGCACGAAGCCGACCCGACGATCACTTACTCTACCCTGACGTTACGGTAGAGATCGACGCCGGCCGTCTGTGGCCTTGGCGACAGACGAGGAAGGGCGCCCGCGTGAGCAGCGAGCACATGCAGATCGGCGAGGTCGCAGCACGGACCGAGCTGTCGCTGCGCACCATCCGGCACTACGAGGAGACCGGCCTGGTCATCCCGTCCGCTCGCTCCCAAGGAGGCTTCCGCCTCTACACGGAGACCGATGTTGCGCGGCTGATGGTCATTCGCCGTATGAAGCCGCTCGGCTTCACTCTCGACCAGATGCGGGACCTGCTGGAGGTCACCGACCGGCTCGATGCCGTCCCACCGCCGGGAGGCACCGAGCGGGAGGAACTCCTGGAGCGAGTACGCCACTTCGAACAAGCCGCCGTTGAACGGGTAGCCGACCTGCGCAAGCAACTGGGGCGGGCCGAGGAGTTCGCCGGCACCCTGCGAGAACGCCTCGCGCCAGTGCCCACCGCCTGACGACCCGGCGGCCCCGGCGCAGGCGAAGTAGCGGTCCGGGGGTGGCCCACGACTGCTACCGCCTCATCTGCCGTGTCCTGCTGAGCAAATGGCCCACTCGAAGCGGGAAAGATTGGCCCACATGCTTGGGCTGCCTGGATCCTAAGGTCGAAGGCGACCAGCGCGGCGCACGCCAGCGACCACCTCCCCCACCTCGGAGGAACCCCTCATGCAAGCCATCACCGTCCAGGACCGCGAGGCCGGTGCCAGCGGTCTGGCCCTCGTAGAGCTGCCCCACCCGCACGCCGCGGAGAACGACGTGATCGTGAAGGTCCACGCCGCCGGCTTCACGCCGGGCGAGCTGGACTGGCCCGGCACCTGGACCGACCGGGCCGGGCGCGACCGGACCCCGAGTGTGCCCGGACACGAGCTGTCCGGCGTCGTCACCGAGCTCGGCTACGGCACCACCGGTCTGACCATCGGGCAGCGTGTGTACGGACTGGCCGACTGGGCCCGCAACGGCACCCTGGCCCAGTACACCGCGGTCGAGGCACGCAACCTCGCCCCGCTCCCCGCCGACGTCGACCACGTCACGGCCGCCGCGCTGCCCATCTCCGGGCTCACCGCCTGGCAGGCCCTGTTCGACCACGCCCACCTCCGAACCGGGCAGAGCGTCCTCATCCACGGCGCCGCGGGCGGCGTCGGCTCGATCGCCGTGCAGCTGGCCCGCGCGGCGGGCGCCCAGGTGATCGGCACGGGACGCGCCGACGACCGCGACACCGCACTCGGTCTGGGCGCCCACGCCTTCCTCGACCTCCAGGCCGAGAAGCTGGAGGACATCGGCGACGTCGACGTGGTGTTCGATGTGATCGGCGGCGAAATTCTCGAACGTTCCACCGCTCTGGTCCGCCCCGGCGGCACCCTGGTCACCATCGCCGAGCCCGTCACCGTCCACCCCCGCGACGGCCGCGCCGTCTTCTTCGTCGTCGAACCCGACCGCGTCCGCCTGAGCGACCTCGCCGAACGAGTGCGGGACGGCCGCCTCAAGCCGATCATCGGTGACGTGCGGCCGCTCACCGAAGCGGTCGCCGCGTTCACACCGGACAAGCGGACTCACGGCAAGACGATCATTCGCATCACCGAGGACTGAGTCGGCGAGGAGCCGCAGCACGCGAAATCCGTCTGCGGACGTCGTGTCAGATTCCTTCTGGCTGCCCTGCAACCCGGTGATGTCATGTGATCTAGGTGAGGGGTGCGTTGTAGCGGCGGGTGACTCGGCACCAGTCGTAGTGGCCTCGGAACCATGCCCGCAGGACGCGCACGTAGTCGGCCAGACCGGTTCTGCCGATGACCGGCACCGCCTTCTCCGCGTCAAGGCAGGAGACGCATTGGACGCTGCTCGACATGGCCCAACGGAGCTGAGCCGCGATGCCGAGCCCGGCTCACGCCCGACCGGGCCGGGCCAGCATCACGGTGAGCGCCGCCGCGGTCAGCGCGACCACGGCGGCGACCGCCCCGTAGCCGAAGGCGTCGGCCGTGGGGCCACCGAGGAGCGGAGCGACCAGGTATCCCAGGATGCCGATCTGGGACCACAGCACCATGGCTGTCACGATGCGCTGCGCGGGCACGGCATCCAGGAGGATGCCGGTTGCTCCTGTGTTCGCCAGGCCGATGCCGACCCCCGCGACAGCGAGCGCCGCGATCCACAGCGGTACGGCCGAACTGGCTCCGGCGACCGCGAAGCCGACAGCCACCGGCACGGTCGAGCCCAGCATCACTTTCCGCGGCTGCCAGCGAGCCGCCACTGCCCCGGCCACCACGACCAGTACCGACGTCGCCGCATACAGCACTCCGATCTGGGACTGGCGCAGCTTGGTCCCGAAGTGAAGCGGCAGCACGCCTTCGAGTGTCCCGAGCGCCATGACCGCGAAGGCGATGGAGGCAGCGGCCGCGAGGAATCCTGGCGAGCGCACCGCGTGCCGGTCGGTGGTGAATGCCCCCACCGCTGAAGGAAGCCGAAGCGTCGCCACCGGTACGACGGCGAGGACGACAAGGGCCAAGTAGGCGACGAAGGGGCCGCGTACCCCGTGGACCGCCCCGAGCAGCGGGCCCAGGAGTCCGCCCGCGGAGTAGGCGGCGTAGATGCGGCTCATGCACAGGTACTCCTGACCGGGCCAGGCGGCCAGAGTTGCGAAGGTGATCCCCAGCCACAGGCACCCGGAGCCCAGGCCCATCACCAGACGCGAGACCGTGAAGGCGGCCAGATCAGAGCCGAAGACGAACCCCAGGCTGCCCGCGGCGACCAGCAGCAGCCCCATCAGGAGCAGCCGCGCCGGGCTGCTGCGCTGGACCACGGCCCCGCCCACGGCGAAGCCCGCGACCATCCCCAACGGGAACATGGCGACCAGCAATCCCATCGCCGTGGCACCGGCGCCGGTCCGCGCGGCCAGGCCAGGAAGCACCGGCGCGATCAGGCTGTATCCGGCCGCGTCCAGCGCACCCAGTGCCAGCAGCAAGGCATAGACCGCTACGGAACGCATCGGTGCCCGCTCCGCCCGTCCGGCGCCGACGTCCATCAGCCGCTTCGCCAGCGCCCGCGCACCGGACCGCTTCCGCTCCGCGCAGGAGCGGGGCGCCCCATGACGACATCAGCAGCCGAGGGGAAGGCATCGACGCATTCCTCGTTCAGCCGGTACCGGCTGAACGAGCCTTCCCGCTCGACCAGCACGAACCCCACCTCCGCCAGGCCCTTCAGGTGGTGCGAGACCGTCGACTGCCCCACCGCCACAGCCTCGACGATCTGCCCCACTGCCAGAGGCTCACTGCTGCGTGCCAGCAGAGTCACGATCTGAATCCGGGTGGCGTCGGCCAGCGCCTTGAACCAGCTCGCGTACTGCTCGGCCTCGGAGCGCTCCAAAAATTCACTCATCGGTCATCGACGATAGTCGATGACCGAGCTCGTTGCGACCCCATTGCACCCATCGACCACCGCGGAGGAGGCCGAGCGGACCGCGCGGATGTTCAAGGCGCTCGGGGACCCCGTCCGTCTCCGGCTGTTCTCGGCGGTGGCCTCGCACGAGGGCGGCGAGGCATGCGTGTGCGACATCTCCGATGTCGGCGTCTCCCAGCCGACCGTGGGGTGGTCCGCCCGGCTTCCGCGGCCCACCTCCATGTCCCGGCGGGGTGGGGCGCGAGCCGACAGGTAGACCACGGCCATGGTTGCGGCCTGTACGCCTACGCCTTCCGAAAAGAGTCGATGCCTCGGCGACGACGCGGGGCGCGCTGTCTGGGTCGACCGCTGTGGGTCGGGCGACTCGGAGGCGCCGGTGTCGATGTGCACCCATGTCCAGGCCGCGAGCGGCGGCGGGTCGTGGGTTCGTTCAGCTGACGGCGCGTCGTCCGCCCTCAGACGCCGAGGAGCGCGGCGATCTCGCGGGCCGCGTCGCGGGCCGGCCTGCCGACGCCGATGAGGGTGGCGGAGGCGGGGCCGGTCCAGTCGCCGTAGCCGAGCAGGTGCAGGCGCGGCTCGTCCACCGCGCGGGTGCCGGCGGTACCGATGTGGCCGCGGCGTCCGCGGAGTTGGAGCGGGGCCAGGTGGGAGAGCGCCGGGCGGAAGCCTGTGCACCAGATGATCGCGTCGGCCTCGGCTCGGGTGCCGTCGGCCCATTCGACCCCGCCGGGAACGAGTCGGGTGAACATCGGCACGGTCTTCAGCAGGCCGCGCTCCCGTGCCTGCCTGACGGGAGGTACGGCGACGATGTCGCCCAGTGAGGCGACGCCGCCGGTGTCGGTGCGTCCCTCGTCGAGGGCGCGGCGCCGGGCGGAGGCCACGTCGAACAGCACCCGGCCGTCGATGTCGTCGGCCAGGAAGCGGGGCGGGCGCTGGGTGACCCAGGTCAAGTGGGTGTTGTACGCCAGGTCGGCGGCGATCTGGGCGCCGGAGTTGCCGCCGCCGACGACGATCACGCGGCGGCCCGCGAAGTCCTGTGGGCGCCGGTACTCCACGGTGTGCAGCTGCCTGCCGCCGAAAGACTCCCGGCCCGGGACGGCGGGGAGGAAGGGGCGCTGCCATGTGCCGGTCGCGCTGATGACGGCCTGGGTGTGCCAGGTGCCGGAATCCGTCTCCACCCGTAGGAGCTGACTTGCGTCGCGGTGTACGCCGAGCACACGTACCGGCCGGCGCACGTCCAGCCCGTACCGCTTCTCGTAGTCGCGCAGGTATGTCACCACGTGCGCCGCGTCCGGGTATTCCTCGCCCGACTGGGGCGGCATGAGCCATCCGGGCAGGGAGGAGTAGGAGGCCGGGGAGAACAGGTGCAGGGAGTCCCAGGTGTGCTGCCACGCTCCGCCGGGGTCGGCCTGGGAATCGAGGATGACGAACGTCAGGCCCCGGCGGCGCAGGTGGTACCCGGCGGCGAGCCCTGCCTGGCCGCCGCCGATCACCACCACCTGGGTCGTCCGCGTCATACGGCGGGCTGCTCCGCGGCCGTCCGGGCGGGCGCGAAGATCAGCGCCACGAGCGCCAGTCCGACCACCGCGCCGACGATCTGCATGCCGATGAAGCCCGCGAGGGAACCGGGGGCGATGCCCGCGAACGTGTCCGTGAAGGCGCGGCCGATCGTCACCGCCGGGTTCGCGAAGGACGTGGAGGACGTGAACCAGTACGCGGCGCCGATGTAGGAGGCGACGGCCACCGGGGCGAAGCGCAGACGGTCGGTGCGGGCCAGGCCGAAGATCAGCAGGATCAGGCCGGCGGTCGCGACCACTTCGCCAAGGAGGAGATGTCCCGCTGAGCGGTCGTGCGTCGACCATTTCACGAGCGGTTCGCCGAACATCGCATCCGCCAGGACGGCGCCGGCTATCGCGCCCACGATCTGCGCGGGGACGTACACGGCCGCCTCACGAAGTGTGACGCCGGCGCCACCGCGCCGGGCGGTCCACCACTCCGCCAGGGTGACCGCCGGGTTGAAGTGCGCGCCGGATACCGGCCCGAGCAGGGTGATCAGCACGCCGAGGCCGAAGACCGTGGCAAGCGAGTTGGCCAGCAGCTGCACGCCGACGTCCTGGGTGAGCTCCGTGGCCTGGATGCCGGAACCGACGACAACCGCCACCAGGGCCGCGGTGCCGACCAGTTCGGCGGCGGCCCGCGCGAACAGCGGGGCGCGGGGTGGAGTGGCCCCTGGGGCAGGTTGGGGAGAGACGTCGGCTCTGGCTGACTGCGCAGCGGACTCGTGCGTGGCGGTCAACAAAGACTCCTTGGTGCAGTCGCCGGGCGGCGAGGGATCAGGGGCAGGACCGCTTGTTGTCGGCGGCGGCACGGGCGGCTTCGGCCAGATCGGCGAACTGGCCCGCGAGCGAGGCGATGACGTCCGGGCGCAGCTTGTAGTAGGTGAACCGGCCGCATGGCTCCGTCTCGACGACTCCGGCCTCGCGCAGCACTCTCAGATGGTTGGAGAGGTTGGTCTGCTTGGCACCGGTCTCCTCCACGAGGTGGGTGGTGCACAGCGTCTCTTTGGCGAGGAGGGTCACGATCCGGAGCCTGAGCGGGTCGGCCAGAACCCGGATCAGATCAGTGTCGACTGACGTCAGCATGCACTGATACTGTCACATCAGTGGTGACTGACACCAGCGGGTATTGATGTGTGCCGTGCCCGTATTTCCCTTGCGAGACAAGAGAGACCTCTGATGTCCGACAAGCCCTCCGTGCTCTTCGTCTGTGTCCACAACGCCGGCCGTTCCCAGATGGCCGCCGCGTGGCTGACCCACCTGGCCGGAGACCGCGTCGAGGTCCGCTCCGCCGGCTCCAACCCCGGCGCGAACGTCAACCCGGCCGCCGTCGAGGCCATGGCCGAGGTCGGCATCGACATCTCCGCCGAGGTCCCGAAGATGCTCACCGTCGACGCCGTCAAGGAGTCGGACGTCTGCATCACCATGGGCTGCGGCGACACCTGCCCGGTCTTCCCCGGCAAGCGGTACCTGGACTGGCAGCTGGACGACCCGGCGGGCCAGGGCGTCGACGCCGTGCGTCCGATCCGCGACGAGATCAAGGTGCTCGTCGAGGGCCTGATCGAGGAGATCGCACCGGAGCCCCAGGCATGAGCACCGCGACGGACGTACGCAACGTCATCGTCATCGGCTCCGGCCCCGCCGGATACACCGCCGCCCTCTACACCGCCCGCGCCTCGCTGAAGCCGCTGGTGTTCGAAGGCGCGGTCACGGCCGGCGGCGCGCTGGTGCAGACGACCGAGGTGGAGAACTTCCCCGGCTTCCCGGGCGGCATCATGGGCCTGGAGCTCATGGACAACATGCGGGCCCAGGCCGAACGCTTCGGCGCCGAGCTGGTCCCCGACGACATCGTCGCCGTCGACCTCACCGGCGAGGTGAAGACCGTCACAGACAGCGCGGGTACGGTCCACCGGGCCAAGGCCGTGATCGTGGCGACCGGCTCGCAGCACCGCAAGCTCGACCTCCCGGGTGAGGACGCGCTCTCCGGCCGTGGAGTGTCGTACTGCGCGACCTGCGACGGCTTCTTCTTCC
Organism: Streptomyces lanatus; assembly: GCF_014655715.1. Classification (GTDB taxonomy): domain Bacteria; phylum Actinomycetota; class Actinomycetes; order Streptomycetales; family Streptomycetaceae; genus Streptomyces; species Streptomyces lanatus. The sequence goes on from NZ_BNBM01000004.1 coordinate 142,667, forward strand.
GCGAGCACGACATCGTGGTCGTCGGAGGCGGCGACACGGCGATGGAGGAAGCCACCTTCCTCTCCCGCTTCGCCCGCTCCGTGACGATCGTCCACCGCCGCGACACCCTGCGCGCCTCCAGGACGATGCAGGACCGCGCCTTCGCCGACCCCAAGATCTCCTTCGCCTGGAACCGTGAGGTCGCCGAGATCCACGAGGACGGCGGCAAACTCGCCGGGCTCACCCTGCGCGACACCGTCACCGGCGACACCTCCCACCTACCGGCCACCGGCCTCTTCGTCGCGATCGGCCATGACCCGCGTACCGACCTGGTCACCGGCCAGCTGGACCTGGACGAGGAGGGCTACCTCAAGGTCGCCTCCCCCTCCACCCGCACCAACATCCCCGGCGTCTTCGGCGCCGGTGACGTGGTCGACCACACCTACCGCCAGGCCATCACCGCGGCGGGCTCCGGCTGCGCGGCCGCGCTGGACGCGGAGCGGTACCTCGCCGCCCTCAGCGACACCGACGCCGCGGGCGAACCGGCCGTAGCAGCCGTCTGACCTGCTCCTGGGACACCGTCCTGGCTCTCAAGAACGTCACCGAGGACTCCTTCGAACAGGACGTCCTCAACAGCGACAAGCCGGTACTGGTCGACTTCTGGGCCGCCTGGTGCGGCCCCTGCCGCGAGATCGCCCCCTCGCTGGAAGCGATCGCCGCCGAGCACGGCGACAAGATCGAGATCGTGAAGCTCAACATCGATGAGAACCCGGCCATCGCCGCCCGCGACGGCGTCATGTCCATCCCGACGCCGCACCTCTACAAGGGCGGCGAGGTCGTGCAGACCATCGTTGGCGCCAAGGCCGAGGCCGCTCTGGAGCGCGAACTCGCCTGACACCTCACGCCGGTGGGGTGCCCACAGCACCCCACCCGTCCTCTCTCCGATTCCTTCGACGGAGGTATCCCGGTGGGCGGCAAGCGCATCGTCGCCATCGGCGGCAGCGACGCCGGCATCAGCGCCGCTCTGCGCGCCCGCGAACTGGATCCCGACAGCGAGGTCACCGTGGTCGTGGCCGACGCCTACCCGAAATTCTCCATCTGCGGCATCCCGTACCACGTCTCCGGCGAGGTCGGCCACTGGAGCGACCTCGCCCACCGCACCCTCGCCGAACTCAAGGCCACCGGCATACTGGTGCACACCGACACCCTCGCCACCGGCATCGACGTGACCGGCAAACAGCTGACCCTGCGCGACGCCGAGGGCCGTACCGATCAACTGCCGTACGACGCACTGATCGTCGGCACCGGAGCCGTCAGCGCCCGCCCGCCGATCGCAGGCCTGTCCGGGTCCGACGCACTCGGCCCGCAGGACGGTGTCCACCTGCTGCACAGCATGGGCGACACGTTCGCGTTCATGCAGAGTCTCGCCGAGCGCCGCCCCAAGTCGGTCGTCGTGATCGGCGCGGGCTACATCGGCCTGGAGATGGCCGAGGCCCTGACCACCCGCGGCCTGAAGGTCACCCAGATCGAGGCCCTGCCCGAAGTCCTGCCCACCGTCGATGTGGAACTCGGCGCTCTCGTGCACGACGAACTCGCCGCGCACGGCGTCGAGGTCATCACCGGCACCCAGGTCTCGGCGATCACCCGCGCCCCGGCTGGAGACCTGCTGCACGTCCACGCCGCGGGCCCCGGCGGCGCAGCCTTCACCCGGGGCACCGAGCTCGTCCTGGTCATCGTCGGCGTACGCCTCGGCGCCAAGGGCGCGATCGACGTCGACGAGTACATGCGCACCTCCCTACCCGACGTATATGCGGCCGGCGACTGCGCCGTCACCCACCACCGCCTCCTCGGAAAGACCTGGCTGCCCTCAAGACCACCGCTCACAAGCAGGGCCGCATCGCGGGCGAGAATGCACTTGGCGGTACCCGTTGGTTCGCCGGCAGCCTCGGCACCCAGGTCGTCAAGGTCTTCGATCTGGTCGCCGCCCGCACCGGCCTGCGCGACGCCGAGGCGCAATCCGCGGGAAGAGGCTGGACTCAGGCCACCACCGCCAGCCGTCCCGTGGTCCGCGCTCACCCCTGCGAGCGCAGAACCCAGCCTGAAGGGCCTGGACAGCACGGCGTACCTATAACGTTCCAGGGCACACGACGCCGGCCCCGGAGAAGATCGTGATCACCCCCAGGCCGGAAAAGTGTGCCGGCCTTGCGTCCGTAGCACCGGTGCAGCCGTCAAGCCGCGCAAAGGCGCGTTCGATGCTCCAGAGGTGGCGCCCCAGTCGCTTGGAGTCCCCCACGCCCATGCGGGTGATGCGCTCGGTGACGCCACGTCCACGTAACCGCTGCAGCAGGTGAGGCCGTCGCATGAACCACCGATGGGCCGTTGCCCCCTGAGAGCCCGAAAGACGCTCCCGCCAGTTGCTGCCACGTACAGCCCCACATCGCAACGAACACCACCGCCGCCATGACCTCCCGGCCGTCACGCCGACGCCGACCACCCATGAGCCCACGACAGCACCTCAGGCACCACCTTCAGGAACAGCTCCCACAGCCCATCCGGCACCAACCCCACCAGAAGCCCCACGGCCAGCTCCGCCTACGGCGCTCACCGGAACACACGGTCTCAGTCCATACCGCCCGGAGCCAACGGCAGACTGTGGTCAGCATGCCGCCCCGGCAGGCGATCTCGCGGCTGCTGCCGAGCATGGGAACTGTCCGAATGCGCCGCCGCGAGGCGGCCGGTGCCATGGTGAGTGGCTCCGCCCTCGGTCATCCGGCGGCCGCCACGAGGGCTGCCGTGAGGAGCGCAGGGGGACCGTCCAGCGTGTCGCTGTGCAGGGCCTCGACGCGGTGCACCAATCGTGGTGCGGAGACCGGGACCGCGCTGATGCCGGGCGCGCCTTTGATCACCGGCCGAGGCAGCAGCGCGAGTCCGAGGCCTGCGGCGATGAGCGTGATGAGTCCGCGCACGTCGCCTCCTTCGTAGCGCAGGGACGCGCGGTGACCGTCGGCTCCGCTCGCGGTGCGCAACTGCCTCAGCGGTATGGCAGTGTCGGGTGCGTCGATCCACCGTGCGTCGGCGAGGTCGGCCAAGCGCAGACCGGCCCGGTCGGCCAGGGGATGCTGGGCGGGCAGTGCCACGGCAAGCGGGTGTTCGGCGACGGCTGTCGCCCTGAGCAGGCCGGCATCGGGGAGATGGAGCGGGTCGTTGGGGGCGGCCATTCCGTCGACCAGGCCGAGGTCCAGGGCAGCGGTCGCGACGTCGCGGGTGAGGGCTTCGCGGCCGAGGACACGCACTGTCACCTCCAATCGGGGCTGCGATCGGCGCACTTCTGCGAGCGTCCCGGTGAACTGCCGCGTCATGGCCAGCGGTGAGACTCCGATGACGATGCGGGCGGCGGGTGCCACGGTCAGGCGCGCGATATCCGCGCGGGCGGCGTCCAATCGCAGCAGCAGTGGCCCGGCGTGCTCGAGCAGCCGGGTACCGACGCCGGTCGGAGTGACCGGGCGCCGGTGCAGGAGGACCGCTCCGAGGTCGCTTTCGAGTGCGGCGATGTGCTGGGACACCGCCGACTGCGTGTAACCCAGTTCGCGAGCCGCCCGGGAAAAGGAAGCGCAGCGGGCCACGGCCACGAACGTGCGCAGAAGGTGCGGATCCATGGCTATCAGTATCGCTAATGGAAGGGTCATGCATCATCGTTGGTGCTGTACTTGGTTGCCCGGTCAGGATGTCCACATGCCTGAGCTTGAGACCTTCCCGACGGCCCGCGTCGCCCTGGTGGGCGACCGTTCGCCCAGCGTCCGCGCCCACACCCGTATCCCTGCTCTCCTCGAAGCACTCGCCCAGCATGATCAGTTGGTCCTGGACGCCTACTGGATCCCGACCGAGGACGCTGAATCCGCCGGTGCCCTCAACGGATTCGATGCCATCTGGCTGGTGCCCGGCAGCCCGTATCGCAGCGAAGCCGGAGCACTCGCGGCGCCTCGCTCGGCTCGCGAGCAAGGGATCCCGTTTCTCGGCACCTGCGGCGGCTTTCAGCACGCCGTCCTGGAGTTCGCGCGCGACGTGTGCGGACTCACCGGCGTCAACCACGCGGAGAACCGGCCGGAAGCGGAGGACCTGCTGATCGTCCCGCTGGCATGCTCCCTGGTCGGTCACGAAGGGGCGGTCAAGGTGGAGGCGGGGTCCTTGGCGGAACGTGTCCTGGGGGCTGAGCGGACCGTCGAGCGCTACCACTGCTCTTACGGCACCAGCCCGGCCTATCTGGACGTGCTACGTGCGCACGGCCTGCGCTTCAGCGGCGTCGACGAGGCGGGCGATGTGCGCGTCGCCGAGCTGCCGGGGCACCCGTTCTTCCTCGCCACCCTGTTCCAGCCCGAACTCACGGGAGACGGCACCCGGCCCCATCCGATCATCCGCGCGCTGGCCTCCGCAGCGGTCGAGCGTGCCACCAAGCGATCGGCGCGAGCGTTCGCCTGATCCCAGCCGATCATGGCACTCGTCACGCACTCAGCGAGGGCGCACAGCAGCGATCACCCTCCTGCGACAGGAAGTCCAGAAAGCGAAAGACGCTGTCGCAGGCCGGCCCAGGGGAGAAACTGCCGCACCGGCCCCGCTGGCAGAGGACACTCAACCAGTGGCTCCTGCCGCCTCGTACGCCACCCCCTCTCCCTCAACCCCGACGCCCTCGATCCGGGGCCCGTCTTCGACCGTGCCGTCGCCTGGCTGAGGTGCCGGACGGCCATCGGGCGATGGACGACCGATCGGCGCTGACTGTGCGCATCACCCTCGTTGATGTCAGGCGGCGCGCTTCACGTGGCGGACCAGCCACATCAGCAGGGCGTCCAGGTCGGCTGCGGCCGAGAGGATCCGGTCGACCGCTTCGGGGGTGTGCAGCCACTCTTCGCAGCCGAGGAGACGGGCGGCGATCAACGAACGGTGGCGCAGCAGGTCGCTACGGGGGTGGTCCGTCGGGTAGCCGCGCGGGGGGCGTTTCATCATGTCCCCGGAGATGTCGTAGCCCTTCTTCCGTACCTCCTCGACGATGGCGGACAGTTCGCGGCCGCTCCCCTCGGAGGCGACGGCTCTGCGGAACATGTCCACCTGGCCGGGATCGGGGTACCACCAGGCGCCCTGGATGCGTAGGCCGTCGAGGTCGAACCGGAGACCGATCTCGATCTTGCGGCCGAGCCGGATCACCGCGCCCTGGTGCTGCCACCACCAGGAGTTGGTGCGGTAGTGCCAGACGGAGAAGTCCTCGTATCGGGGGTCGGTGTCCGCGATCTCGTTGAGGAGAGCGATCATCGGCTGCCGGACCAGGCGTTCACGGTCCGCTGCGCAGCGCTCGCGTGTCGCCTGAGCCGGTTCGCCCTGGAGCTGCCACAACACGTCCATGGCCCGTTCGGGCCAGCCGGTGAACTGTCCACGCATGTGCGGAGGGTAGCTCACGCATGATCCGCGCGTGGGAGAGCGAGGCGGCACCCACATCAGATACCTGACACTGGCTCAGCAACGACATCCTTTTCATGGCACTGCAACGGCACTTCACACGGCCGCCTCCTCGCGACCGATACGGTGCCAGGCCCGGTACGTCCGCAGCAGCGCCTCCTGGGCCAGGTCCTCGGCACGCGCACCACCTCCGCCCGTCAGCAGTACGGCCGTACGCATCAGCGACCCGTAGCGCGCGGCCATGAACGCCGTGAACGAGGGTTCCATGCGGCAGGGGCAGGGGCTCAGGGAGCCGGCGTCCCCGGCCGGTTCTCAACCGGTGCCTGGGCGGTGGTGCCGGCGCCGCCGTCGTCCTTGAAGGGGAACAACATGATCACGGCCAGCCCGACCATGATGCTGCCGCCGAACGCCGTGCCGCCCGCTTTGACGCACTCGACACCCGGCTCATCCATGGCATAGAGCATCAAGCCCCATACGAGGCCGACGATGATCGACAGCAGAACACTGAAAGCGAGGCAGATGAGTCGCTTCCGATTGGCGCTCACCGATCTTCCTTCCTTGGTTGGAAGGCGACCGGTGGAGTTGGGTGCGAGAATCTCGACCGGCCACCACTTACTGAGGTGGACTCAGAGAAAACGCCGCCGTGACAGCGCCTTCTCAACGGGTCGAGTTCTGTCGCAACCCCCGTCAGGACAAAACCGACTTCAAATTGTCTTCTTTCGACTTCACCGCGTCATCGTTGCGCGGTAACCGCCGACCAGCCTCTCGTCACCACCAACACCCCATGCCGGTGTGCCGAGTCCGCCACTGGGGCGGGATGCGAACAAGCCTAGGGGCTGTCCGACGTTGATCGCAATCATCGCGGCCACCCCGTCAACTGGCCTGGCGTTTACGGACGATGACGCTGTCGGGCTCCGCCGGAACGAGACGAGTGCCGGTGCCACCGTGCGGTGGCACCGGCACCGGTTTCCCGGCGTCAGCCGGCCGAATCCCCACCGGACAGGTCGCCCGGGTCGGAAGTGCCGGTGTCGGAGCCGTCGCCGCCGAACTCACCGCTCCCGGCGGTGGCGCCGGCGTCCGTACCGCCGTCGGTGACCGTGGGGTCCGCAGTGACAGGCTCCCCGGTTCCGGAGGTGTCGCCGCTCGCCACGGTCAGCGTCACCAGGGAGCCGCCGGAGGCTGAGGTCCCCGCCTCGGGGCTCTGGCCGATGACCGTGCCCGGCGCGGCCAAGTCGGTCGCTGCCTCGGTCGTGCCGACCTGGAATCCCTCGGCCTCCAGGGCCGCCGTCGCCTCGCTGAGAGGCCTGCCCTGTACATCGGGAACGGTGACCGTCTCCACCGTGTCCGAGGCCGAGGGCGAGACCGACTCCTCGCCCGGGTCCGGCACCTCCGGCAGGACCTCGTCGCCGGTGCCGTCGGAGCCGGCCTCTCGGGCCAGCCCGGTGTCCGGCTCCTCGACATCGACGAGTTGGTAGACCTCGACCGGCTCGTCCTCGGGCGCCGGCTTGACCTTGGCCACCTTCTTCGCGTCGTACGCCGGCCACTTCTTGTTGCGGTCGTCGAACTTCACGTCGGCCTTGTCGACGTCGTGCTCGAAGGAGGCCAGCGGGTTGCCGCAGCTGCACTGGACCGCCGGGCGCCCGAACTGGTCGACCAGGACGGCGATGCCCGCTTCCAGCAGCGCGTCGAAGGCCGTCCGCTTGCCCTTCTTCGCGTCGAAGTCATGGTTCTTGACCAGGGTGTCGGCGCGCAGCAGGACCGGCGTCAGCTTCTTCACGAAGCCCTTGATCTCGCCGACGCCGTCGAGTCCCTCGGCCGCGGCCCACTCCTCGGCCTTGCGCCGGTTCGACGGCTTCTGAAGGAAGTCGACGAGTCCGGCCTTGTCACAGTGGCCGGCGTCCCGAGTCCCCCCGTACAGACCCGGGTCGTCGCCCCCGACCTCCCCGGCGAGGTAGGAGAGCGCCTCACCGATGGCGATGTCGGTGCCGAGCTTCTTGAAGAAGGGCGCCGCGGTCGGTACGCCGCGTGCGACGGCCCGTACGGCGGTCTTTCCCACCATGGCACCGCATCCCGTCGTCAGCAGGGCGAGGACGCCCACGACGACCACGAGCGCGACGGCCGCGCGCCCGCTCCCCCGTATGCGTTTCATGATCTTCTCTCTGACTCCTTTTCCGGTCCGCCGTCCGGCGAACGGTCACGCCAGTGTGGGCGCCGGGCGGATGCGGGCACATCGTGGTCGGCACGGGATCACCCGGGGGTGCGGATCCGTGCCCGCACGGATGACGGGGCCGGTGTTCGACGGCGACCATGGGGCCATGCCGCGCACCGTGCTGATCGTCGACGACGACCCGGGATTCAGAGCCGTGGCACGGGCGTTGCTGGAGGCGGACGGTGAGTTCGTCACTACGGAGGCGGGCTCGGGGGCCGAGGCTCTGGCCGCCGTCGCGCGGGAGCGGCTGGATGCGGTGCTGCTGGACATCGGGCTGTCCGGCGGGGACGGGTTCGAGGACGGCTTCGCCGTGTGCCGGGCCCTGGACGTGGTTGCCCCGGCGACGGCGGTGGTGCTCTGTTCGGCTCGGGAGGCCGAGTTGTACGGGGAGCGGATCGACGGGTCCCCGGCGGTGGGTTTCCTCGCCAAGGAGCGGTTGTCGGCGGCTGCGCTGACGCGGTTGGTCGCCGACGGGTGACGGTGAACGGGAGTCAGTCGTCGGAGGCGAGGTACATCAGCACCGCGCGCACCCGGCGGTCGTACATCTCCTTGGCCTCCGGTCGCAGGTCCAGCTTGTCGAAGACGGTGTTGACGTGGTCCTCCACCGTCCTCTTGCTGATCGACAGCTTCGCCGCGAGGGCCGAGTTGGACAGTCCGCGCGCCATCAGCTCCAGCACCTTCAACTGCTGGTCCGTCAGGGCGGCCAGCCGGTCGCGGCGGCGTGGGGTGCGGTAGAGGGCGCGCTGGATCTCGCCGTCGATGGCGTATCGTCCGGCCCCTACCTCGTCGACGACCTCGGTGACGAAGTCCGCGCCGGTCACCCGCGACTTGAGCTGGTAGCCGATGCCTCCGGTGGCGGCCGCGGACCCGGCCTCCAGCAGCTGCCGCAGATGGGTCAGCTCCATGTCCTTGGACAGCAGCAGGATGCCCACACCGGGATGGGCACCGCGGATCTCCACCGCCGCGCGGAGCCCTTCCAGGGTCTGCGTGGGCGGCATTCTGATGTCGATGACGGCGAGGTCGGGCAGCGTGCCGGCGACGGCGGTCCGCAGACCGTACGCCTCCTCGGCGCGTGCGGTGATCTCGTGGCCCTCGTCCTCCAGGATGGTCGCGAGCCCCAGCAGGTACACGGGGTCGTCGTCGGCCAGCACGATGCGCAGTGCCCGCCGCCCGGTCGCCCGGGACTCCATGCCGGCCGTCATACCAGCCCGCCTTCCTTCGTCGTGGCCCGCTCCCGCGTGGGCAGCGTCACCGCGACGACCGTGCCTTCACCGGGACGACTGCGGACGGTCAGCCGACCGTCGTACGCGGAGACCCGGTGCCGCAGCCCCAGCAGGCCGGTGCCGCCGCTCGCCGGGTCCGCGCCACCGACGCCGTCGTCGGTGACGCTCAGGTTCAGCACCCCGTCGCTGTGGTGGAGTTCGACGCGGACGGTGCGGGCGTCGGCGTGCTTGAGCACGTTGCTGATCGCCTCCTTGACGACGTAGTACGCGGTGAGTTCGACCGGTTCGGGCAGCTGGGGCAGCTTGTCGACGTGCAGGTCGACCGGCAGCGGCAGGTCGGCGGTCAGCGACCGCAGCGCCTGCGCCAGCCCGGCCTCGCTCAGCACCACCGGGTGGATGCCACGGGCCGCCACGCGCAGTTCGGCGTGCCCCTGTTCCAGCATGGCGAGCGCGCCGTCCAGCAGGCCGGCCAATTCAGCACCGCTCGCCGCGCGGTCCAGCCGTCGGCGAGCGATGCGCAGTTGGAGACCCAGATTGATGAACCTCTGCTGCGCCCCGTCGTGCAAGTTCCGCTCCACTTCGCGCCGTTGCTCGTCGCCTGCTTCGATGACGCGCCGGCGGGACGCGCGCAGCTCGGCCACCAGGGCCTGGTTGTCCAGCTCCAGCGCCGCGGCGGAGACGACCGCCTCCAGGACGTACCGGTCCTCCCGCAGCGCCGGGTCGTGGACGAGGACGCCGACCCGGCGCCCGTCGCGCTCCAGGACGCTCGTCCACTGTCCGGGCCCCGCGGTCAGCGCCCTGCCGTCGACGTCGACGTAACCGTCCCCGTCGGGTGCGGGGAAGCCGAGTTGGAGCGAGGCGTCGTCCAGTGTCCTGGCGAGTTCGTCACGCAGTTCCCGGCGGGAGTCGAGTGGCAGCCTGCGCAGCAGTTCGGCCACGGCGGTGCGGCCCAGCCGGATCCGCCACACCCCGGCGAGGAAGGCGAGCGGCAGACACAGGACCGACAGATGCGTGGCCGTCAGGAGCGGGGTGTGCGACCACTCCCGGTCGGCGCCGAGCGCCGCGTCGAGCCCGGAGGCGAGCCCGCCCACCAGACCGACCGCGAGCAGCGGGCCGAGTTCACGGCGGTACGGCCGCGAGGCCCCGGCCCACCGCCACAGCAGTACGGCGACCACGGCCGCGCTGACGACGAGCTGTATCGCGTCGGTGAGTTGGCGGAGCCAGGGCACGTAGTGCACGAGCAGCAGGTTGTCCGTCACCGAGTCGTGGAAGAACACGGCGACCGGCTGGAGGACGAAGGCCACCGTGCAGCCGGTGGCCAGCAGGATCCGGTCGGCGAGGGCGGCGACCGGGCCGTGGTCCTCGCGGGAGCGCAGACGGCCGTAGGGGAAGACCAGCAGCAGCGGGATCAGGAACCCGGTGGACGCGGAGCGCAGGAACAGGCCGACGGTGTGCACCCGCGGGTCGGTGGAGATCTGGAGATCCTCCGCGAACCAGCCGATGCCGACGAGCAGCATCAGCGCTCCGACGACGTTGCCCGGCCGCCGCAGTCGCGCCAGCAGTCCGGCGCCGAGGTACAGCCCTCCGACCGCCCCCGAGAAGAGTGTGGAAGTCGAGTCGGCGTACCTGTCGGGTGCGGTGACGACCAGGACCCAGATGCCGAACGCCGTACCGGCGGCCGCGAGGGCGAAGGCGTTGAGTTGTGGGGACGGGACCGGCATGCGCGGTCCGTTGGCCACGGGCATCCCGGGGCCGACGAGCGGAGTGGCCGGCGCGGGCCAGGACATCCATCGAGGGGTACGCCCCATAACCGCCTCCCCCGTGACGGTCGTCCACGCACGTTGTTACGAGTCCTCACGGTACGCGATCGGCCGACTCCCGTACGCGTTCCCGGGGAAACCGCCTCGCCCGATTCTGACGGCGGGCGAGGAACTCACGTTGTCTCTCGGTCACTTCCCTTTCGTGTACAGCACCTCAGTCCGCGTCGTGAACCGGGCGAGCACGTCCGGCAAGGGGTCGACGCCGATGCCGGGGGCGGTCGGTACCGGCAGATGGCCGTCCTTGAGGACGAACGGTTCGGTGATGTCCTCGGCGAAGTACCGGCCGGAGGCGGAGGTGTCGCCGGGGAGGGTGAAGCCGGGGAGGGCGGCGAGCGCCAGGTTGGGGGCGCGACCGATGCCGGTCTCCAGCATGCCGCCGCACCACACGGGCACGCCGTGGGCGGCGGCCACGTCGTGGATGCGACGGGCTCCCGGATAACCGCCGACGCGGGCCGGTTTGACGTTGACGACCCGGCAGGCGTCCATCGCGATCGCGGACGCCGCGTCGCGCGCGGAGTGGATCGACTCGTCGAGGCAGACCGGGGTGGCCAGCCGTTTCTGGAGTCGGGCATGGGCGTGGAGGTTGTTCTCCTCCAACGGCTCCTCGATCAGCAGCAGTCCGAAGTCGTCGAGCCCGCGCAGGTGCTCGGCGTCGGCGAGCGTGTAGGCGGTGTTGGCGTCGACCTGGAGCGGGAGCGCGTCGCCGAAGCGTTCGCGTACGGCGCGCACCGGCTCGATGTCCCAGCCCGGCTCGATCTTCAGCTTGATGCGGACGTAGCCCTCGGCGAGGTAGCGCTCGACGTCGTCGAGGAGTTCGGGCACGGAGTTCTTGATCCCGACCGAGACCCCGGCGGGCACCCGTTCGTGGACCGAGCCGAGAAAGGTCGCGAACGACATCCCGTAGGCCCGCAGTTCGGCGTCCAGGAGGGCGGTTTCCAGGGCGGCCTTTGCGAGTTCGTGGCCCTTGACGGAGGCCATCGCGGGGGCGACCAGAGCTGTCGTCGGCTCGGGCAGGGCCGCGACGCGCGGCAGCAGGAAGTCCCGGATCACGATCTCGGCGCCGGCGACGAACTCCGAGCAGTACAGCGGCTGCGGGTCGGCCGCGAACTCCGACCAGCCCTCGGTCACGTCGGTCACCACACGCAGCAGGAAGGTGTCCTTGCTGGTCATCGTCCCGAACGAGGTACGGAACGGTGTGACGAGCGGAAGGGCGACGTGGAGCAGTTCAACGCGTTCGAGCTTCATTCCTGCTCCTTGGCAGCCGATTCGGAGGGGTGATCGGAAGGGCCGGAGGACGGGCGGCGGGTCAGCAGGTACCAGCCGTCGCGGGACATGGCCGTCGCGCACAGTCCCTCCGCGTACGCCCCGGTGAAGACCTCACGAACTGCGTGCCGCCAGTCGAGCGCGAGCGCCGGGTCGGCCGCGCGCAGCGCCACGATGTCCTCGGGCACACGGCACCACAGTCTGTCCGCGCCACGCAGGGCGAGCGGGCCGCCGTCCGGTGCCCGGCGTACGACGTCGGCGGCGGAGCGGCCCTCGGCGGGGTCGTCGTTCCGTGTGCTCCCGGTGGCGAGGTCCCATACGACGGCCAGCCGGTCGCTCTCGTCGCCGTCGTTCACGCCGTCGCTCATCGGGCCGTAGAAGTCGACCAGGTACTCGCTGCCGACGGCGCCCAGCTTGATCAGGTTGAAGCGGGCGTTGCGGCCGACCAGCGGGTCGAAGGTCCAGCGCATGGTGGTGGCGCCCCGCTCCAGCGCCCACAGCCGCTGCGCCTGTTTGACCGCGAGGCCGACGCCCCGGCCGGACGTGGTCGCCGCCGCCACGAACGAGTACACGTCCCGCTGGGCGGGCGGCCCGAACACCGCCACCGCCGCGCCGGCGAGCCGCTCGCCCGAGGGCCCGCCGGAGTACGCCGCGTGCACGGCGCCACCGGCGTGCACCAGGCTGTGCAGCACCTCCGAGGGGTAGGGCGGGGTGGCGCGCGGTGTCTGCCACACATCGGCGAAGAAGTCGGCCACGGCACGGATGCCGGCCACGTCGTGCACGGTACGCACCGTTACCCCGGCGGTACGGGCCGCGGCGAGGGCGTCCGCGCCCGGCGTGCCGTCCGTCGCACCGGACCCGGCGGCGGAGCTCGTCACAGGTGTCATGCCCTTGAGTCTCCAAGGCCGCGATGTGTCGACCATTGTCGTTGTGCACAATGAGAGCTCGCCCTCATGTTGCGATCGGCCAAGGACCTCGGCCGTCACCGTCCGATAAAAAGGCCAATCGTCCCCGTGTGACCGTTCCCCATCGGAAAGACCTCCCGCCCATGGACGCCTGCACCCTCGAGGAGCTGCTCGCCACTCTCGGCGAGCCCATGTTCCGTGTGCTCACCGCCCCGGCCGGTCTCACCGGACCCGTCTCGGACGTCCTGCTCCACGACGCGGGGGCGCCGTTCCCGCGCGGCGCGCCCGGCGCCCTGCTGCTGGCGGTCGGGGCGCGAGGGGGTGAGGTCGAGGCGCTGGCCCGTAGAGCCGCGGCGGCGGGGATGGCCGGGCTCGTCGTGCGGGACGGGGACGGGCGGCCAGAGACGGTGGCGGCGGCCCAGGCGCACGGCCTCGCGCTGCTCGCCGTCGACGAGGAGGCCGCCTGGCATCACGTCCATTTGCTGCTCGCGTCCGCGATCGGTTCCAGGTCCGGCCCGGCGGGTGGCTCTGGGGCCGCCTTCGGGGATCTGTTCGCGCTCGCCAACGCGGTGGCCACGGCCGTGGGCGGCGCGACCGTCATCGAGGACGCCCGCCAGCGGATCCTCGCCTACTCCACGGTCCCCGGGCAGGCCGTCGACGACGCCCGGCGGCAGGGCATCCTGGGCCGCCAGGTGCCGAGCAGCCCCGAGAACACCGAGCAGTACCGCGTCCTGTTCGCCGCTCCCGGACCCGTCCGACTCGCCGCGCTCGACGGTGACGAGCTGCCGAGGCTCGCCGTCGCGATCCGCGCGGGCGGCGAGACGCTGGGGTCGGTGTGGGCCGTCGACGACGGGCATCTCGGCCCGAACGCCGAGGAGGCGCTCACCCAGGGCGCGTCCACGGCCGCCCTTCTCCTGCTGCGCGCCCGGGCGAGCGAGGAACTGTCCCGGCATGTGACGAGCGACCTGCTGCGCCGTCTCCTCGACGGCACCGCCGAGCCCGCGGGCGCCGCACACCTCCTCGGTCTCGCCGCGGACGCCCCGGTCCGTGTCGTGGCCTTCGCCCTGGAAGGCACGGGGTCCGCGCCCGACGGGGAACAGACCGCGCTACGGCTGCTGGACCTCGTACGGCTCCAGTGCGAGGCGCGCTACGGGCGGCACGCGTGCGTGCTGGTGGGCGGAAGGGTGTACGCGCTGCTGCCGGTGGCCGGTGAGCGGGGCGGCGAGCGGCACAAGCGGCTGGTCGAGGACATCGTGCGCCGCGCGGGTCGGGCGCTGCGGGTGCCGGTGCGGGCGGGACTGGGGGACGTGGTCGCGGACCTGGCGGCCGTGCGCGGCTCACGGGACGACGCCGACCTCGTCCTGCATGTGCTCGGGCCGGACGAGGACGTCGCCTCCGTGACCGAGGTACGCGCCCGTGTCACACTGCTCCGGCTGCGTGAACTCATGGGCGAGCGGCGGGACTTGACCGAAGGTGCCTGGCGGAGGGTGCTTGCCTACGACGCCGGGCACGGGACCGACTACGCCAGGACCCTGGTGTGCTGGTTGGACGCCGGGTGCGACATGGCGCGGACGGCGAAGGTGCTCGCGGTGCACCCCAACACCTGCCGGTACCGCATCAAACAGGCGCAGCAGCACCTCGGCATCGATCTGGACGACGCGGACGAGCGGTTGGTGCTGTGGCTGCAACTGCGGACGCTCGGCGGCTTGCGGGGTGCCGCCCGGTGAACCGGCCGGCGCCATGTGCCGCGTGGGGTTCAGGTCAGCCGCTCAGCCAGGCCGCGAGCCGGGCTTCGCACTCCCGCAACTGGCCGACGGGCACGTACTCCCCGACGGTGTGCGCGAGGGTCGGGTCGCCGGGGCCGTAGTTGAGCGCGGGCGTGCCGAGCGCGGCGAAGCGGGCGACATCGGTCCAGCCCAGCTTGGGGCGGGCGGTCGCCCCCAGGGCCTCGACGAGCGAGGCGACCGGGCCCTGTCCGAGCCCGGGCAGGGCTCCCGGCACGACCTCGGTGACCTCGACGTCGTACTCGGGGAAGAGCCCGCGCAGATACGCCTCGGCCTGTCCGGCCGAACGGCTGGGCGCGAAGCGCAGGTTGACCGTGATGACACAGGTGTCGGGAACGACGTTCTCGGCGATGCCTGCACGGACGGCGACCGCGCTCAGCCCTTCGCGGTACTCCAGGCCGTCGATGACGATCCGCTCGGCGGTGTGCTCGTCGAGGCGCTGGAGCATGGCGGCGGCCCGGTGCGCGGCGTTGACACCCTTCCAGGAGCGGGCGGTGTGCGCGCGCTCGCCGCGCACCGTGATGTCCGCGTTCAGGACTCCCTGGCAGCCCGCCTCGACACCCCCGTCGGACGGCTCCATGAGGATCGCGAGGTCCGCGTCGAGCAGGTCGGGGCGTTCGGCGGCGATGCGGTTCAGGCCGTTGCGGTCGCCGGAGACCTCCTCGCACTCGTAGAAGACGTACGTGACGTCGCGTACCGGTGCGGTGAGGGTGGCCGCGAGCCGCAGGGCGACGGCGACTCCGCCCTTCATATCGCACGCCCCTAGCCCGTGAAGCAGCTCTCCGTCCAGCCGGGACGGCAGGTTCCCGGCGGCCGGCACGGTGTCCAGGTGACCGGCGATGACGACGCGCTCGGCGCGCCCCAGGTCGGTGCGGGCCACGACGGAGTTGGCGATGCGCTCGACGGTCAGGTGAGCGCGGCCGCGCAGGGCGGACTCCACGGCGTCCGCGAGGGCGGCCTCGCCTCCGCTCTCGGAGGGCGTGTCCACCAGGGCCCGGGTGAGATCCACGAGGTCGCCGGTCGGAGTCAGCGGGACCATACGACGGCCTCCTCCTGCTCGGCGGGCCGGTTGAGCCGGGAGTGCTTGATGCCGTAGAGGGCGTAGATCGCGAACCCGACCGCCATCCACAGACCGAACGCGATCCAGGTGTCGGCGCCGAGCCCCCACATCACGTAGGCGCAGCACAGCACGCCCAGCACGCATGTCACCGGCGCGAGCGGTACCCGGAAGCTGCGCGGTGCCTCGGGGCTGCGCCGGCGCAGGATCAGTACGGCACAGTTGACGAGCGCGAACGCGAACAGGGTGCCGATGCTGGTGGCGTCGGCGAGCGCGCCCAGCGGCACCAGCGTGGCGAGCAGCGTGACGAACGCGGACACGATGACCGTGTTGGCGCGGGGCACCCCGGTCCTCGGGTGGACCGTGGCGAACAGCGGCGGCACGAGACCGTCGCGCGCCATCGAGAACAGGATGCGGGTCTGGCCGTACTGCACGGCGAGGACGACGCTCGTGGTGGCGACGACCGCGCCGATGGACAGCAGGACAGGCCACAGGTCGCCGCCGCCGACCGAGCGGACCAGCACCTCGCTGAGGGTCGCCTCGGTGCCGGCGAACTTCTGCCACGGCATCGCGCCGACCGCCGCGATCGCCACCGCGCAGTACAGCACGGTGATCAGCCCGAGGGAGAGGAGGATGGCGCGCGGCAGGTCGCGCTGCGGGTTCTTCGCCTCCTCACCGGCCGTCGAGGCGGCGTCGAAGCCGATGTACGAGAAGAACAACGAGGCGGCGCCCGCGCTGACGCCGGCCATGCCGAGCGGGAACAGTGGCTGGAAGTTCCCGGCGCGGAACGCCGTGAAGGCGACGGCGCAGAACAGCACCAGGGCGGTCACCTTCACCGTCACCATGATCGTGTTGACGACGGCGCTCTCGCGGGCCCCGCGCAGCAGCACGACCATGGCGAGTACGACGATCGCGGCGGCCGGAATGTTCAGTACGCCGCCCGCACCGGGCGGGGCGGCCAGCGACTCCGGCAGTGTCCAGCCGATGGTGAGTTCCAGCAGCTCATTGAGGTACTGGCCCCAGCCGACCGCTACGGCCGCGACCGAGACGCCGTACTCCAGCACCAGACACCAGCCGCAGACCCACGCGACGAGCTCGCCGAGCGTGGCGTAGGCATAGCTGTACGAGGACCCGGCGCCCGGGATCATGCCCGCCAGCTCGGCGTACGACAGGGCGGAGAACAGTGCCGTGATCCCGGCGAGCACGAAGGAGACCACGACGGCCGGACCCGCCTCGGGCACCGCCTGGCCGAGAACGACGAAGATCCCGGTGCCGAGGGTGGCGCCCACGCTCAGCAGCGTCAGCTGGGTGAGCCCCATCGTCCGCCGCAACGCACCACCTCGGGCCTCGGCAACCAGATCGGCAACGTCGCGCCGCCGCGTCAGCCTGCTCGCGCCCCTGACTTCCCCCGCGGATGTTCGAGGTCTCGTCCCCACAGTGTCCACGCGCCCACTCCTCTCACAGCACCCGTTCCGGACCTTGATGATGCGGAAGGGGGAGGTGGGGAGGGGTGTGCGTGATGGCCAAGACGGTGCGGGGTGGTTTGGCCTGCCGGCCAATGCGGAGATGAACTCGATTGCGAGCTCGGCGCCGACGGGCCAAGAGGCGGGGCGGGATCGCTCCAGGTGTCAGAGGCGAGAGCTGAGGTCGGCCGCATCACGACCACCATCAGCTGGAGACGTCATGCCGTCGGGGCACACGCAGCGGAACACCGTCCAGGACAAGCCGCCCGTACCCCGGCCGCTGGCTCCGCTGCCCGGCCCGGGGGTAGAGGAGCGTGGCTTCGCGCGCCGTGCCGATCAGCTCGGGAAAGACGGCCTCGACGTCGCTGTGGCCAGCCGACGAGCCCTGGCCGATGTGCGCCGAACCCGACCCCTACGAGCCACTCGCCGCTCCTGTCGCGCCGGAGCCGGCCGCGATGGTCCCGGTGCTGCAGCTGTACGCACGGGACGTGCCCGGCCTTGTCCTCCCTGCTGGCACCGACCTGCTACAGATCCTGTGGTGCCCGCTCGTTCATGAGGACGACCAATGCGCGGCCAACCCCCAACTCCGATGGCGCAGTACGGCACTGACAGCAGGCGCCACTGCCGGGCAACCGCCTCGCCCCCACGCCGCGGACGAGGACTACCTGCCTCGCCCGTGCACGGTTTCCCCCACTCCCGCTACGGAGTACCCGAACTGGGACCTGCCGCAGGGACTTGGCACGCTGCTCGGCGAGCGGTTCGAGACCCTCAAGGAGGAACGGGGCTACGACTACTTCGAGGTGGCCACCACCCAACAGAGCAAGGTCGGCGGCTACCCGGGCTGGACCCAGGAGCCCGACCGGCCCGACTGCGCAGGCTGCGGCAGCCGCATGGAACACCTGCTCAGCATCACCGCCACTGAACCGGGCATGGGCCGCTGGCTTCCCCTCGATGACCGGGACCCCGGCCAGGACGGCGCCACGACACCGTGCTGGATGGCGAGGGCCGATCCCGCCGCCCTCGACACATTCGGGCACGACATGGACCTGGGCGACCTCGGCGGCATGTGCTTCTTCATCTGCCGCAGCTGCCCCGACACCCCGTACACGCACCGCTATGAGAGATCAGAGCAGGCTGACCAAGACGGCACAATGATCGAAAACCGTGGAACTACCGGGAGCCATGCAGTGACACGCGACGACATTCCTCTCATACCAGACGTTCAGTGGCTGGAGGAGCGGCTGGGCGAGGGCACGCTCTGGCGGCCGAGCGAAGCCGACCTGCCTGCCGAGCTCACCGATGCAGGCAGCCGGGAATTCCTGATCACGGTGGGCTTTCCCACCGTCCACCTCGATGTCGTCGACCTCGACACGCGGCACCTTCGACACCCGAGTTGGAAGGAACCGCTCGACGCCGACGAGATCTACGGAGAGCGCTACCCCGACGACGACTCCCCGCCCGAGAACTTCGCCTTCACCGTGGCCACCCGCTACGACCAGCACCTGATGCTCGACGCGGCGGACGGCGGCATCACCCACTACGACCCCAACGGATGGGACCACGGCCGGGGTTGGAAGGGGATTGCCGCCAACGATCTCCCCACGCTGGCAGCGCTGCTCGGGTTGATCGGCGAGTCCAGCGCAACCTTGAGTTCGACCGACGACGCGCTACGCACGGCCGCCCTCACCGAAATGCGCGAGCGCATGATCGAAATGGAACCCTACGTCGACGACTGCCCGTTCTGGGCCGAAGTCTTCCAGCAACTGGCCTGATCACGGCGCTGGTGTCGGCCCCGTCTGGCGTCCAGCCGGTTCACACGCCCACCTCACTTACGAAGTAGGGACATGACCGTGGGGGGAAGGTGGCCGGTCCCCCCTCGCTGGCCAGGCGTGGCGGAGTTCAGGGTCGGTGCACCGCGGCTGTCGCGTCGGTGTTCAGCGTGTGGCTGCCGCAGCCGCCGTAAGGATGCGGTTCAGGACGGAGGCCGGGATCGCCGGGTTGGTGACCGCTGTGTTGGCCGTGTCGCGGTCGTGCAGCAGGCCGGACAGGACGCGGGCCGGTAGCCGGGGATTGCGTACCGCGGCGTTGCGGACATGGTCCGCCGGGTCGTTCAGCAACCGCACCGCGTCGGCCGGTGACACCCGGGGGTCCACGGCCGCGCGGCGGCGCACCTCGGCTTCGGGATCCCGGGCCAGGCGTGCGACATCGGCCGGTGTCGACTCCGGGTCGTCCAGGGCCAGGCGGCGCATCCGCCCGCTGGGGTCGGCGATGTAGCGCAACAGGCCCGCGCGGGGGAAGTTGGGGTGGCTGCGGGGCCGGCCGGGGTGGCTGAAGCTGCCGTCCCACCAGCGCCAGACCTCCAGCAGCATGTCGGCCGGCGCGTCCTCGCACGATTCCGCGAGAAACAGGTGGACCACCCGGTCCTCGTCCCGCGCCAGGCGCGTCACGACATCCGGCGGCAGGTGCCGGGCCCGGGCCACACTGCGGCGGACCAGCGGGTGGGACGACTCGGCGAGGCGGCGCAACGCGTCGGCGTCACCATGCAGGTCCTCGACCCAGCGCAGGGTGCGCGACATGGACTTCGGGTCGAAGTCATAGCGGACTGCGGCGCGTTGCTCCTCGGTGAGGTCGGAGCGCAGCGCCACTGCGGAGCGGATGTCGTCCTGCGGGTCCTCCGCGAGGACAGCGACGCCATCCCCGCTCAGGCCCGGGTTGGCGGCCAGCGCCAGACGTACCGCCGCGTCCCCGCCCCGGACCAGCTCCGCCTCCAACTCGGGTGTGAGGCAACACCGTTCCAGGGCCGGCCGCGGGTCGGGTAGGGCGGCGAAAACCTCGCGAGGCATGGGTACGCCGGTGTGGTGGGCGAGCCGCGCGGCCGTCCGCACGGCATGGTCCGCGTCGGCCAGCAGCAACTCCCGTAGCGGCGCGGCGAGTTCCTCCCACCGGCCACAGGCCGCCGTCCGCACCCGAGGATCGGCGTCGACCGCGAGGCCGGGGAGGTGTGGCGCGGGGATCCCCGGGAGTTCGGCGGCTTGCGCGCGGGACGGGCCGGTGAGGAGTTCGTCGTACAGGTCCTCGGGGAGTTCGACGCCCCAGACGCAGGCGTGCTCCGCCCAGAGCACGCGTCGATCGGGCGACGGCTCGGCGAGGACCACTTGTATCCACTGATCGGAGGTGAGCTTGGGCCGGAAAGTGTCGGCGGGCCTTGCCCGCACCCGCGCATCGGGGTGTGCCACGGCGGCGTCGAGGACGGCCGGCCGATCGCATCCGTGCAGGAAGCCCTCATCCACATCCAGCAGCCGGATCAGGAGTTCGTCGGTCGCGGCCGGATTGAGCCCGATCCCTTCCGCCCAGTGCAGAGGCCACGCCGGTCGGCCGGGCACCGTCGCCCACACCTCGGCGCGCTCGGCCTCGGTCTCGCGTCCGGCGGCAGCGGCGGCCTCGTCCAGCCGCTCCGGGAGTCGGTCGAAGGCCGTCACCCGAGGCCCGTCCACGCCCGGCACGTGCGCCAGCAACACCTGCCCGTCGAGGGAGAGCGCCACGAACCCGGGGACGTCCGTCAACTCCGGCACACCGCCGCTCCCGGTATGCCGGACCCGGGTCCACCAGGCGTCGTTGCCGCCGATCCGGTGTCTGAGGACGGCCACCAGGAACTCGCCGTCGACATCGCAAAGACGGCGCCACCACGCGGCATCGAGCGCTTCCCGGGCCGCGCCGTCCGGCGCCGCGATCCCCTGCGCGATCCGCCATCCGGCCTCCGGCGGGAACAGGCTGCCGGGGCGCACCTCCTCGACGACCGTGAGTCCGGCACGCGTGAGCAGGTCGTGGAGTTTCTCTCGGGGCTGCACGCGATCATGATCCTCGTCCGATCGCGGTGGGACAAGGCCCTCACTCGCACGACAGGTCATCGTCGTCGGCATGGTCAAGGGGCGGCGACAAGGCACCCCTCCTCGTCCTGCCGACCCTGCGGCTGGACGCCGTCGCGACCAGCCAGGTCTACCGCTTGTCCAACTTGGGCCCGATCCACCGCTGGCTCAAGTCCCGGTGAGCCCGAAATCATTCCTGCGCGTCGTCGGTCAGCAACTCCGGCGGTGCCTGAAGGTCATGGGCACGGAACAGGACGGCGTGCTCAACGCCCATCGCCTTGCCGCCCATCGCAGTGAATTGCGGGATGAAGTCGGCCGGGGCGGGGTGGTCGGGGAGCGCGGCCAGGTATGCGGCGTGCGCTTCCAGCGAGGCGACGCCGCGGCGCAGCGGCTCGCCCGTGACCTCGACGCCGTGCGTCGCGCCGGAGCCGGCGAGTCGGGGGACGATGAGCCAGCGCACGGAGTGCGGTTCGAGGTTCTCGTCGTCGACCTGCTCCGGGAAGACCCACCGGTTGCCCGCGTCGCGCACCGCGTCGAGCGTGGCGAGGCCGGCCGCGCGGTGGTCGGCCTGGTCGAAGCCGTAGGGCGTCTCGATGTCGTAACCGCCCCCGAGTACGACGTCGGGCTTGAACCGGCGGATCTCCCGGCAGATGTTCCGGCGCAGGTCGAGGCCGTAGACGAGCACGCCGTCCGGATGTTCGAGGACGGTCAGGTGCTCGACGCCGACGACGGCGCAGGCGGCCTGCTGCTCGGCGACGCGCAGGCGTGCCGTCTCCTCGGGAGGGTTCGGCATGCCCGCCTCGCCGCGGGTGAGCAGAAGGTAGCCGACCTCGATGCCGAGGGCGGTCCAGCGGGCCACGGCTGCGGAGGTGCCGTACTCCATGTCATCCGGGTGCGCGACGACACAGAGCACGCGCTGGAAGGACTTCTCGGGGAGGGCAGGCAATGTCATGTCGACCATCCTTCCGCGTGGCGGTGGTCGCCGTCCGTCGTTTTCGGGCGCTGATGCCTCGACCGGCGGGGCTGGGGCAGGGTGAACAGGCACGCCGGCAGGCCGCCAAGTACTCGGGCTGCGGGCCGGTGCCCCGGTTGAGGAAGTCGGAGAAAGCGGCACGATCGGCTGGTGGCAGTGGGCGGCGAGAGACGGTTTTCCGGCCCGATGTCGAGAACGAGGCGCCCGCTCCGTCCCAGGGACATGAGCGGCCACACGGGGCCGCGTGGCAGAGGAAGGAGACGATCATGGACCCCAGGCAGGTGCAGCAGGAGCTGGCCGACGCACACGAGCTGTTGAACCAGGCCTCCATGGCGCGGCTCGCGTACAACGGGCTCGACGGGTTGCCGCGTGTCGTCCCGATCGGCATCTTCTGGACCGGCGAGGAGATCGTCATGTCCACCGCGGCCACGGCGCCCAAGGTAGAGGCGCTGTCGGCCCGCCCCGAGGTCGCGCTGACCATCGACGCCGGCGACAGCCCGGGCTCGGCCAAGACGCTGTCCGTGCGCGGCGTGGTGCACCTGACCATCGTCGACGGGGTGGTGCCGGAGTACCTGGAGGCCGCGCGGAAGAACTTCGACGCCGAGTACGCGGCCGAGTTCGAGCGGAACTGCCGGGCCATGTACGACCGGATGGCGCGTATCGCGCTCGAGCCGCAGTGGGCGCGGTTCTACGACTTCGGTGCCGGCCGAGTGCCGCAGTTCCTCGCCGAACTTGCCAAGAAGATGGACTGACCAGCTCGCCTTGGACATGGCGCGCCGTGTCGGGCACAGGGAGTTGTCGGCGCATCGCTCGTCGTAGAGGGCACACCCGCGCCCGGTAGCCCTGGAAAGCTCTCACCTGGAGACGCCGCCAACGTCTGGAAGACCGAGCGGCCGCGTCGGGAACAGCCGGTCCGGCCGGCGCGGTTGCATCGATCGAGGGACCGGCGCCACCGGCGGGGAACACGGAGACCACAAGGTCGTCGCTCTGGCAGGATCCGGGTCCTCGGGGTCGCGGTAAGCCCGCCGCGCACTCGGACCAAGACGTATTTCTGCAGGAGGACTTTCTCATGACCGACCGGCCCTTGACGCTCATGGCAGTACACGCCCACCCCGACGACGAGGCCACCGGAACCGGAGGGGTCCTCGCGCGGTATGCGGCGGAAGGCATCCGTACGGTTCTCGTGACGTGTACCGACGGCAGTTGCGGTGATGGACCGGGGGGTGTCAAGCCGGGCGATCCCGGGCACGATCCGGCGGCGGTCGCACTGATGCGCCGTCAGGAACTCGAGGCGAGCTGTGGCGTCCTGAAGATCAGCGATCTGGAGATGCTGGACTATGCCGACTCCGGGATGATGGGCTGGCCGAGCAACGACGCCCCCGGATCCTTCTGGCAGACCCCCGTGGCGGAAGGCGCGGCCCGACTCGCGGAACTCATGCGGCACTACCGGCCCGATGTGGTCGTCACCTATGACGAGAACGGCTTCTACGGCCACCCCGACCACATCCAGGCCAACCGCATCACGATGGCGGCGCTGGAGATGACCGCGCTGAATCCGAAGGTGTACTGGACGACGATGCCCCGCTCGATGATGCAGCGGTTCGGTGAGACCATGCGCGAGTTCGGTGAGGACATGCCGGAGCCGGATCCTGCCGAGGCTGCCGCGCTGGCCGAGATCGGCCTCCCCGACGATGAGATCACCACGTGGGTGGACACCACCGCCTTCAGCGGTCAGAAGTTCGACGCGCTGGCCGCGCACGCCAGTCAGGGCGAGAACATCTTCTTCCTCAAGATGGGCAAGGAGCGCTTCGGCGAGCTGATGGGCATGGAGACCTTCGTACGTGTCCACGACGCCACCGGCGCGGCCGTACCCGAGAACGATCTCTTCGCCGGACTGCGCTGATCCACCCATCCGGAGCGGAACTCGGGGGAAGCTCATCGGCCGCACGGCGCGATCGAGCGCGTCACACACCCCGGAGACTCGTCCACGCGGGTTCCGCTCCGGCAGCCCGCGACCAGGTGGGCAGGCACTCGCCCGGCGGTCTGCTCCGATCAGGACAGACCGCCGAGGGAAGGACACAAAGCTGAGACTCCGCTGTCCGACAGGCCGTGGGATTCCGGAAGGAACTGCAGGTCACGCGAGTCTGGCGTCAGGGGGAACAAGCCTTCATGCCCTGGAAGCCGGCTCCCGGATGGGGCCGATCGTGGGTCCACTGCCTGCCGCCGTGGAAGGGTAGGCACCAGCTGTCAGGTGCCTTACTCCAAACGAACTTGCGATATATCTTGTCGTCGGCATCGTCGCAGTAGCCCTTCGCCCAGGCCGTGTCTCCCTTGATTCCGGCCAGGACAAAGCAACCATTGCCGGCGGATGCCGGGGGCGCGGTCGTCAGGCTCAGTCCGGCACTTGACAGCAGGACCGCGGCGGACATCAGACCGACCGCTTTGGCGCGTCGCGTACGTGGTTGCATGCTTCCCCCTTCATCGCCGCGCCAGTTCCGACAGCGCGTTCGTGTCTGCTCGACTGTGGCATGGGGTGGACGAGACGCGGCACCTATAACAATTCAGAGGGTCGGTACGTGCGTGAGACTTGGCTGGCGAAGCGCCTCTGCTCGCCAGGAACCCGCGCCTTCGACCCCGGTTTCGCCCGTCCGCGTTCAAACCCACTGGCCGCGTCGGTACGTGCGGCGGGAGGACCGCGGAGGCGGCGACTGCCTGCCCCGTCACGGCTGGGCAATGGCGCCCTGTCCGCCGCCAGTCGGGCCGAGTCGTTGAGCCATTCTCACCGAGTCACTACGTCAACTCCAGCAGACCCCGGCGGACCGCCTCGGAGACCGCCGCCGCCCTGTTGTCGACGCCGAGCTTGCGGTAGATGCGCACCAGGTGGGTCTTGACGGTCGCTTCGCTGAGGTAGAGGGAGCCGGCGATGGAGCGGTTGCTGTGACCGTCGGCCATCAGGCGCACGACCTCCCTCTCCCGGCTGGTCAAGTGCGCCCCGGGATCGTCCCGTTGGCCGACGAGGCCGCCGACGACCTCCGATGCGAGCCCCACCCCGCCCACCGCGGCGCTGCGTACGGCCCGGAAGAGATCCTCGGGCAGCCCGGCCTTGAGTACGTAGCCGCGAGCGCCGGCCTCCAGCGCGCGCACGACGTCGACGCGCCCGGAGAAACTGGTCAGCATCACCACCGGCACCCCCGGAGCCTCGGCGGCCAGCGCACGGACCGCCTCGACACCGTCGGCCACGCCGCTTCCGCGCGCGGCGCCCTCGAACCGCAGGTCCATCAGTACGACGTCCGGTGACAGAGCCACGGTGAGTCGCACGGCCTCCTGGGGGTCGGCCGACTCCGCGATCACTTCGAGGTCCGCCTCGCCCTCCAGCAGGGCCCGCAGCCCTGCTCGGACGACCGCGTGGTCGTCGGCGATCAGCAGCCGCAGCGAGGACGCCGTCATCGGACCGCCGCCGTGGAGCTCACAGGCCGGAGCGCACCGGCCCCCGGACGGGCAGGGACCGTGGCCCGGATCCGCGTGCCCTGCCGCGGGGCGCTGTCGACGACCAGATCACCGCCGTACTCCCGCAGCCGCGCCCGAGCCGCCGGCAGCCCGAATCCGCGATCTGCCCCGCCCGAGGGGCGTTCGTCGCCCACGCGGGCGAGGTCGAAGCCGACACCGTCGTCGCGTACGTCCAGTTCGACGCGGTCGGCTGTCTGATGCAGTGTTACGAGCAGGGTCGTCGCCCGAGCGTGCTCGCGCACATTGGCGAGCGTGCCCTGGGCCACCCGGAACAGGGTGATCGCGGCCTGTTCGTCCAGGTCGGGGCGGTGGGTGCCGACGGAGCGGAACCGCACGTCCGTAGCGGTGCCGTGCTCCTGCGCGCGCAGGCACAGCAGTTTCAGGGAGCCTTCCAGCCCTTCCTCCGCGACCACGGTAGGAGTGAGGTCCCGGATCATCCGCCGGGTTTCCGTGAGACCCGCGTCCAGCCCGTCGATGACCGCACGCAGCCGCGTACGCGCGACGTCCGGCCTCGCCTCCCAGTCCCGCTCGGCGGCCTGCAACAGCATCAGGCTGCCCGACAGGTCCTGGGCGAGCGTGTCGTGCAGATCCCGCGCGATGCGCCCGCGCTCCTCCAGCACGCCCGCCCGGCGCTGCTCCCGCGCCAGTACGTCACGTGTGTTCCGCAACTCCTCCACCAGGCGCTGGCGCTTCGCGGCATCCCGCCGCTGGGCCTGGTACAGGGCCACCGTGCCCCACACGGCCGCCACCGGGATCAGCACCATCTCGGCGTCGAAGCCGCCCGCGCTGCGGCTGAGCTGCCCGAACAGCACCAGAGTGATGGCCCCTACTGCGACCGTGGCCGCTCGGGCACCGAGGGCGCGAAGTGCCGCGCAGGCGAGGGGCACGGCGCACCACACGTACGCACCGGTCAGCGGCGGCGGAATGAGGAACACGAGGTACGCCCACTGCAGGACCAGCGCCACCACCCAGATGTGCCGGGCGAGCGGGCCCAGTCGACGTTCGAGTGCCAACCCTGCCGCGTACGTCCCGGCCAGCAGGGTGCCGACGGCCACGATGTCCCAGCACAGCTCGATGTTCAACCGGGTCAGCCGGACCAGCGCCGCCCCGACGACGAGGAAGAAGACAAGGTGTGTCAGGTGGTGCGGAGCCAGCCGGCGGCCCGGGCCGGGCGCCGGCGGCTGCGGGCGACGGGTGTCGGACACGGCAAACCCCCTGGAGGAATGATCCGTCGGGGTCGCCGAGTCTATCCGTCACCTGTATGGACGCGGTGAAGACGGGGTTGCCGGCCCGTCGAGCTGGGGAGTGCGGGCCGGCAACCCCGCCGCGGTTCAGGCTCCGGGGTGCAGTCCGAGCCAGCCGGGCGTGGGGGCGCCCTTGACCTCGCCGAAGTACAGGGCGAAGGTCTGCTTCCAGCGCTCGACCTCGGCGCGGTCGGCCATGAACTCCGGGAAGCCGTCCACATGGGCGTTCGGGTACTCCCAGAGCTGCTTCAGACCGGCCGGAGGAGCGATGTCGGTGCGCACCGACCAGCCGTTGAAGGAGTTCTTCTGCACCTCGGCGGACAGCTGCCAGTTGAGGTACAGCTTGGCGGCCGTCGGGTTCTGGGCCTGCTTGAGGGCGGCGGCGCGCTGGCCCCAGCCCATGAACGGGTGCCCGTCGGCGATCACGAACTTCGCGGGTGAGGAGGACGAGGGGACCGCTGAGCCCGCGGTGCCCACCCCGATCGCCTTCTGCCCGCCGAAAACCGCGTCGCCCGGCGAGTTGCTGCCCCGCGCGAACTGCACGTCCTGAGCGGCGAGCTTGGCCACCCACTCCCAGCCGTACTTCTGGACGTACAGGGAGTAGAGGTAGAGGACGGCGTCGTCGTCGTGCGGGTACGACGAGGCGATCCTCCCCTTCCACATCGGGTCGACCAGGTCGCGGGGGCTGCGCGGAGCGTCCGAGCCCACGGCGTCCGTGCCGTACAGGAAGCTGAACGCAATCGCCGCGACGGAGACCCAGGCACCCTGCGGGTCCCGGAACGACTTGTGCAGCTTCGAGAACCCGGCGGGCTTGTAGTGCAGCAGCCGGCCCTGCTGGTTCCAGCGGACGAAGTCCTGCAGGGTCTGCAGCTGTACGACGTCGGGGACGAGGGTGCCGGTCGCGAACTGGTTGTCGACACGGACGTCGTGGTACTTGCTGTAGTCCACGATCAGCGTCAGGTCGATGTCCGGGAAGCGGGCCTTGAAAGCCGCCTTGGTGCCGTCCTGCTGGGTGGCGGTGTCGCCGCCGCTGTAGACGACGAGTTTCCCGCCCTCCTTGAGAGCCGCCTGGTAGAGCTCGTCGAGCGAGCGGGTCTCCTCGCGCCCGGTGGAGAGCCGGGAGGCGGCGGCCGGAGCGGCCGCGGCGGAGTTCACGGTGGCGCCGAGCGCACCGAGGCCAAGGGCGGCGCCGGCCCCAGTGGTGAGGACACTTCGTCTGCTGAAGTAGCTGGACACGCTGAGGAGACCTCTCTGAGGGGGTGGCGTAAACGGCCCGGGCGCCATGGGCGTTCGCCATTCTGGTGCGGGCGAGCATGCGGCCGCGTCGTCCGTATGGATCGATGAGCCTTCGGACGGTGGAATCCGCGTTCAACCGAACGGTTGAACGCCGGCCAGGGCCCGCGCGCTCTACACCGGCGGTGGAGCAGTCGTGGGGCGAGCCACAAGGGTCGGGGAGAGCCTGACCTGGACCGACGTCTTGCCGCGGTCGGCGATCCACTCCAGCAGCAGACGGGCGGCGTTCCTGTCCGCGGCCTGCTCGGCCTTGAGACCGTGGCGTCCGTGAGCGGCGGCGCAGGTGGCACGCCGGGTAGGTCGCCGGGTGGTTGCCCGGGCGGCAGCGGTTCCGGGGTGCGTCGATGCTGTGGCTTGCGGGCGTGGAGCTACGCGGCGGCGTGATCGCCGGTTCGGCTGACCGGCGATCACACGCTATTCAGGGGCATCGTGTCCCCGAGCACCGGCAGCCGGTCAGGCCGCGGGCCGGTTGCGTGTCCGCTTCTCGTCCTCGTTGGTGATCTGCGGAAAGTCCGTGGTCGGATACGACGCCGCTCCGGCCGGTAGCACCGGGGAGCTCACGACGGCAACCGCACCGACCAGTACGGCGGCTGCCGTTGTTCGACGCAGTCTCGTTCGTGCGCTGCCGTTCTTGATTCTCATGAGATTCCCTCCCTGCTGACTGACCGCTGGACGCCGCGGCCGAGGAGGGCCGGAAGCCCGCAGCCAGGGCGCCGGCGGCGAGCACGGCGACGATGGGTTCCGTGCTGCTTGCCGCTTCGCCATGACGATGCTGCGGACGGCAGGAGACGGGGGGTACCTCAATAGTTTCAAGGTGTCAGGAGTATGAGTCCGAAGCTTCAGGATGAGGTCCTCGCCAACGCCCCCCGCCAGGGCCTTCGCATGCACCACGGCCGCGGTGGGTTCGGCACTGCGGCCGTGGGTGCGACGGGTCCTGTCCCGTAACAGGTCGTGAACCTGCTCGGTGGTGCGGTCCGTCGATGCTCTCTCTTACGCCGGCATCAGGTCGGGTCGCCCTCGTAGTCGGGCCGGATGGCGAGTTGTCCCGCTTCCCACATCTCGTGGACGCGCTTCTTGCATTCCTTGTCGGATTTCACTTCGTCCGCGAGTCGGAGACCGATCTCGTTGTTCTTCTCGTCCGCCTTGTTGTCCGCGTCGGACCCGGGGCGGCCACGCTCGTGCGCCTCGCCCATCGCCTTGGCGAAATCCTCACCCAGCCTCTTCTTGAGCAGGCACTGCCAGAACACATGGCGAATTGAGTTCTGCATTTCCGGGTCCGTCATGTGCTCGACCAACTGAAG
Source organism: Streptomyces lanatus (assembly GCF_014655715.1). Classification (GTDB taxonomy): domain Bacteria; phylum Actinomycetota; class Actinomycetes; order Streptomycetales; family Streptomycetaceae; genus Streptomyces; species Streptomyces lanatus. The sequence continues at coordinate 171,999 of NZ_BNBM01000004.1, forward strand.
CACCTCGACGTGCACCCCGGCCCACCTGATGATGTTCTGGGGGCGCTTGAGGAGCTCGTAGACCTCCGGGCCGGAAACGTTCTTGCCGATCAGCCAGACGTACTTGTCCAATGCGGCGGGGCCTTCTTCCAGAAGGCTCTTCTCCAATTGCGACAGAACCCGCGAGTATGCCGCCATGTTCTGCGACGTGTCCGCCAGGTTGTCGGCGATCAGCTTCGATGCGGTGAGCCCGACGCCGAAGACGAATACGCCCAGGGCGAGGAGCGGGAGCATCTCAGGAGCCATGAACGCGATCGTGGCCACACCCGCGAGCGCCGTGGCCCCGGTCTTGCCGAGATCCCGAGGTTCGAGGCCCTGCACCGCGTCGAGTTTCCGGCGGGTGTCGATGAGGGTGTCGTACACCTTGGTGCTCGGCACGGTGTTGCATTCGCACCGGAACTCGGCGCCCCTGGTGACGCTCATGGACATGGTCCAGTCGCCGGCCTGAGGGTCCTTGACCACCAGGTACCGGACCGAGTCGCCGGACATCTTGACGAGTTTTCCGTCGTCCTCGACGTCCTTGTTCAAGGAGTTCCCGTCCGGGTCCGCGAGGGTCATGACGACGCCCTCGGGGAAGTCGACCGTGCCGTCGCCCTTGGTGATGACCGAGTAGAGGAAGGGCGCGTCCTCGCCGATGGTCATGGTGTTCGTCAGGTTGAACCGTTCCACATTGCCCAGGCTGTCCAGGTCCTTGGCGGGAAGGGTGTCGACCTGGCAGTACATGCAGTCGTTCTCGCCCTTGACCTGTGCGGTGAACGCTGGGATCGGGCTCGGCTCGTTGCTGACGTCGAAGATGCCCCAGAGTCCGCCGACTCCCTTGTCCTCGATCTCCGTCGGCTCATTGAAGTACTGGCCCGCGATGAGCGCCGGCGTCTGCTTCGCGGCCGCTTTCCAGTCGTCGCTGAGGGAGAGTCCCCAGAGGCGCGAGGCGTACCGCGTGTGCCCGTCGGGCGCCCCGTCCTTCTCCTCCATGTGCCCCCAGAACCAGTCCGGTACGTCGTCGTTGTCGCGGACGTCGAATTCGCCCCAGAGTCCGAGGGCACCCTTGTCCACGATGCGGGTCGGCCGGTTGAAGTACTGCCTCTTGACCACGGCCGGGCAGTTCTGGGCGACGCTCTTCCAGTCCGCGTCGTCGGGGATGTTCCACAGCCGCGCCGAGAACTGGCGCATGCCGTTGTCCTTGGTCCCGTCGTCCTGGAACTGCAGGGGGCCGCTCGCGTGCCCCAGGAATCCGGTGGAGTCCCACAGGTAGGAACTGGCCACCGGGATCGGCGGATCCGTGACGGGCGAGGTCTCGGGGACCGGGTTTCCGGAGGCGAGGTAGAGGGCCTTGATGATGCTCTTGCCGTCTTCCCAGACGTCGTTGGAGAGTTCCCAGATGATGACGCCCTTGGCGCCGACATCCTTGAGGAACTTCAGTTTGGTGACGGCGGTGTCCGGGGTCTCGAAATAGATGTTGTGGGCGTACGAGTACTCGCCCGGAGGCAGGGGCTCCTTGAGCTTGGGCCGGGGTGTCTTCCCGTCCACCTTGATGTTCGCGTCCTTGGCATTGAGGGCATCCGGGTACTCGTCCAGGATTTCCTTGTACCGCAGCACCTTGTATCCCGGGGGCACTTCACCGGTCAGGTCGTCCGGCGCCTTGGCCGCGGCGAAGTCGTAACCGTAGACCGGGACTCCGGCCGCGATCTTGCCGCGGTCCACGCCCTGGCCCTTGCCCTGCCAGTTCATGAAGAGCGGATTCGTCCAGTACCAGAGGCAGTCCTCGACCGACAGGATCGGATTGTTCTCCACGGCGTCGCCGCCCGGGGCGTCCGAACCGGCGCCCGTCCTGGCCGCCGGCCAGTCGCCCTGCTGTTCGCGGAGATACGACTCCAGATAGACATCCGACTCACGGATCTCCGCCGTGTCCTTCCCGCGGATCTTGTGCAGGGCGGAATGCGGGCCGACCGGGGACTTGTCCCACGACCCGGTGAGGTCGTAGGTCATCACGCCGATCCAGTCGAGGTGCTCGGCCATGTCCGGGTCGTAATTGTTCCCGTACCACGAGGTACCGAAGACGGCCGCCGACACGACCTTGTCGGGCATGGCCTCCTTCAACTTCTTCGCGAACAGGGTCAGACCCCGCCCCGCGGGATGCGGCCCGTCACTCTTCAGCCGGCCGCCCTGGTCCCCCTGGCCGGGCCGGCCCCACCAGCACTCCAGGTCGAGGTCGACGCCGTCCAGACTGTTCTGGGTGACGTAGTCGACAACCTTGCGCACCGTCTGGTCGAGCTTCGGGGAAGCCGGGTTGTTCCCGATCTCCGTCATCAGGTCCAGGAACGCGAAGTCGTTCGCACCGCCCAGGGCGACCATGATCTTGGTCCCATACAGGTCCGAGGCCATGAGCACGTCCGGGAGAATGGCGCCGATCTCCCTGACCGACGCGGGGTCGAACGCCCCGGAATCCTTCTCACTGAACGTCAGGAACGCGATGATGCCGTGCGTGATGTACTGATACATCTCGCCTTTGCCGTAGTCGAATCCCTCCTTCTGCCGCCAGGTAGGGATGTAGGCAATGACGTTCGCCCGCTCGGTCGGCTTGTGCGGGGTCTGGTCGTACAGCTCGTCGAAGAATCGCCAGCCGTTGTTGTTGGGGTCTCCCACCCCCGGCTCTGAGGCCCAGAAAGCGGCACGGAAAATATTGCCCTTGTATTTGGCGACGGCTCCGGTCTGGTAACCGCTCGGCTTTTCTTCCCACTCGGAGACGTCAGGGTAATCCGACGAAAGGCCCATTGAAAGTCACTCCCCGTGTTGTGGATCAATGCACCCCACTCAATCATGGGCGACCTTGTCGGCCACAGGGCGGAATGAGCCCTTCCGGTTGCGCCTGATCGCGCCAGAACGGGGCGATGAGAATGGCCTGGAATTGATGCCCCGGAGAACATCTGGTCCACGGAGCCGGTGGTGAGAGGGGTTTGTGTCGCTGCGGTGTCGGCGGTCATTTAGCCTCGGTATTTCATGACGGCTCGTCAGTGCAACTTGGCGGGCCGTTTTCGGCGTGTTGGGTTGATGCTGGGCAGCGTGAGGGCCCAGCTGTCGTGTCGGGTGGACGCCGGGTTCCACGGCTCCGGCGGGGTGGCGCTGCCCGCGGGGAGGGAAGGGAACGTGCTGGGCAGGTGGGTTTCGGTAGGGCTTGGAGCCGGTCCAGGGCCTCGATGATCACATCGCTCCATGACCAGGGGTGGGTGGGGCGGAGGGTGCGGCGGCGGTGACCAGTTGGGCGGTGGTGGAGTCAGCCAGATCTGGTTCTGCGCCATGTCGCGGAGCGGGAGGTTGCGTAGGCTCGTGGCAAAGCACGCCAAACGCTTGCGCTGTCACCTCCAGTCCGGCTCGACGCACTCCTCACCAGCTGCGACGCGCACCGTACGTCGTGCAGCGGCTCAAACGAGGTCCGCCGCCGCGGTTGACCTCCTGGCAGTCGGTGACACTGCAGGCCTTCGAATTGGCTCACCACGGGGAAGCCTGCGCAAAGACCATTCGCGAGGCCTCGCCCACCTCGTTACGAGCCGGTCCAGGTGAAGACGCTGCCGGTCCCTCCCGTCCGGACCGGCCGCCAGTCAGGCAGCACCGAAGGACAGGCCGCACCGTTACTGCGGCCCGGTATCAACACCACCGCATCCGGTGGCGGGCGAAGCAGGGCGGCTTCAGGTTCCGGGATCGCGTAGCTCGTCGGGGAGGCTTTGACAGAACTCAAACGCCATTCCCAATGGCATGGAGATCATTACCCGACTGCATGCATAGCGCAACCATGTAGGCCCCCGGCCCTCCGGAGCGCTACCGCTCCGCCGACCTGATCGGCAGCAGCGTCATGGGTTTTCTCGTTACTCCACAGCGTGGCCGATGAGTTTGTGGCTCCCGGCCGGTCCAAGCTCGTGACACCTAGGAAAGGACACCGTCATGTCGGAGCTTCTCGTCGACTTCATCACCTCCCTCGACGGCTACGCATCGGGAGAGGGATGGCCCGGGTTCTGGGGCCTCGAGGGCCCGGAGTACCTCGCCTGGCTCGGCAAGCAGCCCGAGGCCACCTACCTGATGGGAGCGAACACCTACCGCCTGATGTCGGGCTTCGCCGCAGGGGAGGTCCCGAGTGGCCAGGACGAGTTCAGGCCCGAAGAAGAGGCGTCCGTCGACGAGCTCACGCAGGCGTCCAAGGTGGTGTTCTCCTCCTCACTCGAGGAGCCACTGACGTGGGCCAACTCCACGCTCGTCCGCGACGACGCCGTCGAGACGGTCCGCGCCATGAAGTCGAGCGGCTCCGGGCTCCTCAGCACGATCGGCAGCCTCAGCCTGTGCCGGTCCTTGCTACGAGCCGGACTCGTCGACCGCTTCCGGGTCGTGATGTTCCCGGTGATCACCGGGGCCACGGGCGAAGAACGCATCTACGACGGCTATCCGGACGTTGCCCTCGAGATGATCGAGCACCACACCTTCGACGGCAGCATCCAACTGGTCGAGTACAAGCCCCGTGTGCTCGAGCACCCGCCGCTCGGCGCCCCTGCGTGACGTCGCCCCGTCCGCCGGTCTGGTCGGCCGCCGGGCCGGCGCCGGCGGGCGCGGAGCAAGACCTCATAGGGGGCACGGAGCCAGTGATCATGTTGGTGTCGAAGTCGGCTGATCACGAAGAGGTCCAGCGCCTGTTCTGCTCGTCTTCGCCGATCCTTGCCGTCCTGACCGAGCTGAGTCCGCTCGACGACCGCGGCATCGGGCCTATGCGCGCCCGTCTCGAGCGCGTCCCTGACCCGCGCTCGCGCCGCGGCCGTCGGTATCCCCTGCTCAGCGTGCTGCTTATCTGCTCGTGCGCGGTGGTCTCCGGCGCGCGGCCCCTCGAGGAGATCGCCGGGTGGGGCCAGTGCGCTGCCGTCGGCCTGCTGGCACGGAGGGCGGTGCCGCCCCTCCGGCCGCTGCCGTACACCTCTCACCCCACCCTCACCCGGATCCTGTCCGCCGACGACGGCGACACCGCGCGAGACCGTCTAGCCGAGCCCCGACACTCACCTGTGCGACGAGGCCCGGGAATTCGGGGACATGTCCATGCCTGCAAATCCATGGCTTCAGGCCGGACGAACGTGCACGTGGGCCGCCACAGCCGCTATTGGAGAGTCCTTGCACTATCAGCGATATGCGTGACCGGAGGGAGATTTCCGCCTCCGCTGTTCATGCTCTGCTGTTCATGACCGCTGTTTCCGCCCCAGAACGGATCACCCGCCCGAGGCAATGGCGAAGCCGAGCCCCCGGCCGGGCCCGGTCGGCTGTCCAAATCCGCTTGGGCGAACGGGCAGCCAACGGGCAAGCGGCAGTTACCAGTCGGGCAGTGTCCTCCCACACGACCGAACCCTTCACCACGTCGTCCTGGGATTCCCTTCCCCGGAAGCGGTCAAATTCGGGCATGAAGTCCCCCTGGCGGACCTGGCCGATCTGCTCAGTTGCCATGTAGAAATTTGGCCACCGAAGTCCGAAAGGGCCGGGCTCCGAAAAGCGGGCCCAGGGGGCGGACTTCGGGACAGAGCCGGCGCGGGCGACAACGCGCGGAGCCGTGAAGCGGAGGTGTTGCTGTGGGCGCCGAGGAACGAAGACGCAGGATTCTCCAAGCGGCGCGCCGTGCCGGATCGGTGGACGTCGGACGGCTCGCCGTGGAACTCGGGGTCTCCAAGGAGACCGTGAGGCGCGACCTGAACCTGCTGGAGGGGCACGGACTGGTCCGGCGTACGCACGGCGGTGCCCATCCCGTGGAGAGCGCGGGGTTCGAGACGACACTCTCCTACCGCGCCACCCTGCACATCGCCGAGAAGTCACGAATCGCCGCCGCCTCGGCCAAGCTGCTCGGCGATGCCGGGACCGTCTACATCGACGAGGGCTACACCCCGCAGCTCGTCGCCGCCGCGCTACCCCGCGACCGTCCGCTGACCGTCGTCACCTCCTCGCTGGCCACCGCGGGAGACCTGGTGTGCGCACAGAACATCACCGTGCTGCTGCTCGGCGGCCGCGTGCGCGGCGGAACACTGGCCACGGTCGACCACTGGGCCACCCGTATGCTGTCCGGCCTCGTCATCGACCTGGCGTACGTCGGCGCGAACGGCATCTGCCGTGAGTACGGACTCACCACCCCCGATCCATCGGTCGGCGAGGTCAAGTCCCGGGTTCTCCAGGCCGCCAGGCGCCGGGTCTTCTGCGGGGTCCATGTGAAGTTCGGTGCCGTGAGCTTCTGCCGCTTCGCCGATGTCACGCAGTTCGAAGCGATCGTCACCGACGCCGGACTCAGCGCTTCTGAGGCACACCGCTACTCACTGCTGGGCCCAGAAGTCATCCGGGTCTGAGCCGCGGTTCATCTCCGCAACCCATCCCATCCCGCCCCCGCCCAGGCCTCGCACCGCAGGTCCGGGGCCTGGTTCCGCATACCCGCACACCCTCGAAACACACCCCTGGAGTCAGTCATGCGCACACGAAGAATGATCCATGTCGTCGCCACGGCGGCGGCCGCGAGCTCCCTGCTGGTCGCCTGCAGCGGAGCGGGCGGCTCCTCCGGCTCCGGTGGCGGCGACGGCAAGAGCATCAACGTGCTGATGGTCGGCAACCCGCAGATGGAGGACATCGCGAAGCTGACCAAGGACACCTTCACGAAGGACACCGGCATCAAGGTGAACTTCACGGTCCTGCCCGAGAACGAGCTGCGCGACAAGGTCACCCAGGACGTCGCCACCCAGGCAGGCCAGTACGACGTCGCCACGATCGGCGCCTACGAGGTGCCCATCTGGGAGAAGAACGGCTGGCTGCACGAACTCAGCTCCTACGCCGACAAGGACGCGAGCTTCGACAAGGCCGACCTGCTCAAGCCGATGGTCACGTCCCTCTCCGGCTCCGATGGCAAGCTCTACGCCCTGCCGTTCTACGGCGAGTCCTCGTTCCTGATGTACAACAAGGACGTCATGGAGGCGAAGGGCATCAAGGTGCCCGAGCGTCCGACCTGGCAGCAGATAGCCGACATCGCGGCGAAGGTGGACGGCGCGGAGCCGGGCATGCGGGGCATCTGTCTGCGCGGGCTGGCCGGCTGGGGCGAACTCGGCGCGTCGCTGACGACCGTGGTGAACACCTACGGCGGGACCTGGTTCACCAAGGACTGGAAGGCGCAGGTCAACTCACCCGAGTTCAAGAAGGCGGCGAACTTCTACGTCGACCTGGTCCGCAAGCACGGCGAGGCGGGGGCGGCGCAGGCCGGGTTCACCGAGTGCCTGAACGCCATGAGCCAGAAGAAGGTCGCGATGTGGTACGACGCGACCAGCGCGGCCGGGTCGTTGGAGGACCCGAACTCCAGCAAGATCGCAGGGCGGGTCGGCTACGCCTACGCGCCGACGGCCGAGACCAAGAGCAGTGGCTGGCTGTGGAGTTGGGCGTGGGCCATGCCGAAGACCACGAAGAACGCCGACGCCGCGTCGAAGTTCATGCTGTGGGCGTCCAGCAAGGAGTACGAGAAGACGGTCGGCGAGAAGCTCGGCTGGTCGCGCATCCCGGCCGGCAAGCGGGTCAGCACGTACGAGCTCCCGGAGTACCAGAAGGCCGCCGCGTCGTTCGGTGACATCACCCTGAAGTCGATCGAGCAGGCCGACCCGGCCAACCCGGGTGTGCAGCCGAGGCCGACCGTGGGCGTCCAGTACGTGGCCATCCCCGAGTTCCAGGACCTGGGCACCAAGGTCACCCAGGAGATCTCCGCCGCCATCGCCGGCAAGACCAGCGTGGACAAGGCGCTCGACGACGGCCAGAAGCTCGCCGAGGAAGTCGCCAAGAACTACCAGTGACCGTCAACGCCCGGCCGACGGCTCCGCCGGCCGGGCCCGTTCTCCCCGTCCCGGCCGTCACTGGCAGAGGAAGCCTCCATGACCACGCTCACCGCACCCCCCAGGACCGCACCACCGCCCAGCCACAGGCGCACACCCGCCGGCGCCGGCAAGTGGCGCCGCCGTATCCCGCTGCTTCCGGCGCTCATCTTCACCATCGTCGTCACCCAGCTGCCGTTCGTCGCCACGCTCGTCATCTCCACGCTCCAGTGGAACGTCCTCAAGCCGGGCGAGCGGCACTTCGTCGGCCTGTCCAACTTCAAGTTCGTCTTCACCGACGAGCGGCTGCGCACGGCGGTGCTCAACACCGTCGTACTCACCGCGTCGGTGGTCCTCATCAGCGTGCTGCTCGGGCTGGGCCTGGCGATGCTGCTCGACCGCCGGTTCCTAGGCCGCGGTCTGGCCCGGACGATGCTCATCGCACCGTTCCTGGTGATGCCGGTCGCCGCGGCGCTCCTGTGGAAGCACGCCATCTACAACCCCGACTACGGCCTGCTCAACGGCACCCTGAACGCCGTATACCGCCTGTTCGGCGCGGAGAACGGCCCCACGATCGACTGGGTGTCCTCGTACCCCATGCCCGCCGTGGTGCTGTCTCTGGTCTGGCAGTGGACGCCGTTCATGATGCTCATCATCCTGGCCGGTCTTCAGGCGCAGCCCGGTGACGTCCTGGAGGCGGCCCGCGTCGACGGGGCGTCGGCGATGGCGACCTTCCGCTTCATCACGCTGCCGCATCTGCGCCAGTACCTCGAACTGGGCATCCTGCTCGGCACGATCTATGTCGTGCAGACCTTCGACGCGGTCTACACCATCACCCAGGGCGGCCCCGGCTCCCGCACCACCAACCTGCCCTACGAGATCTACCTGACCATGTTCCGCAAGTACGAGTACGGCCAGGCGGCCGCCGCCGGCGTGGTCGTCGTACTCGGCTCGATCGTGATCGCGACCTTCGCGCTGCGCACCATCGCATCGCTGTTCCGCGAGGAGGTGTCCCGATGACCACTCACGCGGCCCTCCCCGCGCCCGGCGCGAGACTCAAGAAGGCTCTCCGGCGCCGCGACGACCACGGCGGCACACCCCGGCTGTCCCCGCTGTGGACGTTCGTCGCCTGGCTCGCCACGCTGGCGTTCTTCGCGCCCGTGGCGTGGATGGTGCTCACCTCCTTCCACCAGGAGGCGGACGCGGCGACCAACCCGCCCAGCCCTCTGGCGCCGGTCACCTTCGACCAGTACAAGCTGCTGTTCAGCCGGGACATCACGCCGTTCCTGCTCAACTCGACCATGGCCAGCGTCATTTCGACACTGCTCGTGCTCGTCCTGGCGGTGCCGACGGCGTACGCGCTGTCCATCAAGCCGGTCGAGAAGTGGACGGACGTGATGTTCTTCTTCCTGTCCACCAAGTTCCTGCCCGCGATCGCGGCCCTGCTGCCGGTGTACCTGATCGTCAAGGACGCCGGAATGCTGGACAACGTGTGGACGCTGATCATCCTCTACACCGCCATGAACCTGCCGATCGCGGTGTGGATGATGCGTTCGTTCCTCGCCGAGGTGCCCAGGGAGATCCTGGAGGCCGCCGAGGTCGACGGCGCCGGCCTGCCGACCGTGCTGCTGCGGATCGTCGCGCCGGTCGCCATGCCGGGCCTCGCCGCGACCTCGCTGATCTGCTTCATCTTCAGCTGGAACGAGTTCATGTTCGCCGTCAACCTCACGGCGACCAACGCGTCGACCGCGCCGGTCTTCCTGGTCGGCTTCATCACCAGCGAGGGTCTCTTTCTGGCCCGGCTGTGCGCCGCCGCGACTTTGGTCTCTCTGCCGGTGCTCATCGCCGGTTTCGCCGCCCAGGACAAACTTGTCCGCGGCCTCTCGCTGGGAGCGGTCAAATAACTCACGGCTCACCGAATTCGGTGAACGGTCGGCGGGGGCGGACGCCCGGCGTCGCCACATCGCGCCACCGAGCCATACGCATCCCGAACCCGGCGTCGCGTCATGCGCGCTCAGCGCCCCCACACATCCGGCCCACCACCACGCCACTCGATCAGCGCGGACCGCCGCACATACTCAGGATCCGCCTCCTCCACACCCACCCGGAACAAAAACTCGGCGACGTCCACAAGCCCGTACGCCATACCCAGAAAACGATCACCGGCGCGGACACGCCGCCCGCCGTCATCGGCGGGCGGGTAGACGACGACGGGCTGCGCACTGGCCATGGCACCAGGGTGCGGTGCGGGGCACTGCCCCGCATGCGGGGCAGCACGCCAGCCACGGAAGCCGCTGGCCGCCCCGCCCTCCCGCCAGCCGCCGCGGGCATCCGGCGGCTAGCGAGCCACCGCGTCCGCCCCCGCCTGCGCGAACTTCTCATCCAGTACGCCCGACGGAGCTCCCGCGACTCCGATACCGGCGATCGGCGCATTGCCGGCGGTGACGGGGACGGCACCGGCCAGGAACAGCGTGCCGGGGATGTCCTTCAGGGTCGGGGTCTGCTGCAGGCGCCCGGCCAGCTCGGAGGTGGGGGCGTTCCAGGAGACGGCGGTGTAGGCCTTGCGCTCGGCGGACTCGTAGGACTGCGGGCCGGCGCCGTCGCCACGCAGGGTGACGATCGTGTTGCCGTTGCGGTCGACGACGGCGACGCTGACGCGCTGCTTCTCCTTCTCGGCGGCATCGAGCGCGGCCTGCGCGGCCTTCGTCGCGGCATCGACCGTGAGGTGCGTGGAAGTGGTGGTCGCCCGGTCCGGGACCGAGGCGGCGGCCGGGGCGGCAGCTGCCGTGGGCGGCGCGGCGGGTGCCGAGGCGTTCGCGGTGACCGCGCCGAAGCCCGCCACCGCGACGACGGCGAGCACACCGCCGCCGACGGCGACACGGACACGGCGGGAGAACTTCTTGCGCACGGGGTTCATGGGTCGGTCGACTCCTTCGAGGGGGCGGGCGGCCCGGTTGCCGCCCGCTTCGTCCGCTGTCCACCCTCGGCCCACGACCGGGCCCGCACCGTCGGTGTTCCGGCTGCCCCGCGGGCGCGGGACGGACGACACCGGGGTCATCCGAACGGTTGACCCCCGTGCCCCTCCCACGGGGCCACAATGGAGGTGTTTGCCCAGTTCAGCGCCCAGCAGGGAAGAAAGGCGGCCCCGCATGGGGAACGGGAACCGGTCGCACGAACCGGACACCGTGGACACCCGGTGGCTCGGCGCCGTGATGCACGCGGCGTTCTTCCTGCTGCTCGGCGGCGCGCTCGCCCGCTTCCTGCTGCGCCACCCCGGTGAACCCCGCACGCCCTGGATCATCGCCCTGTGCGTGGTGCTCGCCCTGCTGCACCTGATGGGCCCGAAGGCCGGAGACGACTCCAGCCCCCGACTCGCACGTCGGCCCGCCGTGTGGCTGGCCCCGGTCACCGTCGTATGGATGGTGCTGGTGGTACTCGCACCCAGTTTCGCCTGGTGCGCGGTGCCCCTCTTCTACACCGGTCTGCGGACCCTCCCGCCGCGCGCCGCACTGGCACTGGTGACGGTCCTGACCGTGTTCGTCGTCGCCGCACAGGTCCAGCTCGCCGGTCGCTTCGACCCCAACCTGGTCCTCGCGCCGCCGGCCGTCGCCGCCCTCGCCACCGCCGTCTTCCTCCAGGGCGAACGCCACACCGCGCGTCAGCGCGCCCTGATCGACGACCTGATCCGCACCCGCCAACAACTCGCCGCCTCCGAACGCCGCGCAGGCACGCTCGCCGAACGCCACCGGCTCTCCATCGAGATCCACGACACCCTCGCGCAGGGCCTGTCCAGCCAGCAGATGCTGCTCCAGGCCGCGGACCGGGTCTGGGACACCGAACCCGCGAAAGCCCGCACCCATGTGCGCACCGCCGCCTCCGTCGCCGCACACAACCTCGCCGAGGCCCGGCGCTTCGTCCACGACCTGGCCCCCGCCGACCTCACCGACGGCGGCCTCGAACGGGCACTGCGCACGCTGGCCGCACGCGAATCCGGAGCGCACCTCACCGTGCGCGTCCACACCGACGACGGCAGCCGCCTCCCCCACCTGCCCGACCGTGTCCAGTCGGCCCTGCTGCGCATCGCCCAGGGCGCCCTGGCCAACGTCCGCGAACACGCCGGGGCCCACAGCGCCGCGCTCACCCTCACCGTCCTGGACGACACGGCAGTCCTGGACATCTCCGACGACGGCCACGGCTTCGACCCCGACACACTCCCCCGCACCCCCGGGCGCGGGCACGGACTGCCCGCCATGCGCGCCCGGCTGCGCGCCCTCGGCGGCACCCTCACCGTGGAATCCACGCCCGGCGAAGGCACCGTCCTGTCTGCCGCCGTCCCCCTGGAGACGCCCCGATGACCGCCGACCGCACCCCCGTACGCATCCTCGTCTGCGACGACCACACCGTCGTACGCGCCGGACTCCTCGCCCTTCTCGACAGCGCCCCCGACATCGAAGTCGTCGGCCAGGCCGGCACCGGCGAGGAAGCCCTCGCACTCACCGCGAAGCTCACGCCCGACGTCGTCCTGATGGACCTCCAACTCGGCGAAGGCATCGACGGCGTCGAGACCACCCGCCGCCTCACCACCTCCCCCAACCCCCCACACGTCCTGGTCCTGACCACCTACGACACCGACGCCGACATCACCCGCGCCATCGAAGCAGGCGCCACCGGCTACCTCCTCAAGGCCGAACGCCCCGACGACCTCTTCACCGCCATCCACGCCGCCGCCCAAGGACACACCACGCTCTCCGCCCCCATCGCCGGCCGCGTCATGGCCAACCTCCGCAGCCCCCGCCCCACCCTCACCGACCGCGAACGCGACATCCTCACCCACCTCGCACACGGCCACACCAACCGCCACATCGCCCGTGCCCTGTTCATCAGCGAGGCCACCGTCAAAACCCACCTCAACCGCATCTACAACAAACTCGGCGTCAACACCCGCACAAAAGCCGTAACAACCGCCCACCAACAACGACTACTCCCCTAGGAGATCGCCTCAACCGGCGGCCGGGCTCATTGGCTCGGGTGGGCCGGGATCCCATGGTTCACGGGGCAGGAATCGTGGGGGCGGGCGGCGGTGACGCCGGTGAAAGAAGTGCCCCACTCGTCGGGCCTAGAAATGCACGGCTTCGCCGGCGAGGCAGAACCCAATGCAACCAGTCAGGCCAGACCGAGCTGAGGACAGCCGACCCCATATACGGCCGCCCCTATCCCGAAACACGAAGACTGGGTTGTCTACATCATCTGCCACTCAGGGAGCTGTGACTTCTTGGCGCCGGAGAGAATGCATGCCCGCAATTGGGGTCGATCGATGATTTGAGTTGAACACGGCCCCAGAGAGCCACTAATGAGGTTCACGTCATCTGTCGGGTGTGGCGAAAGGCCGGGGACGGTCCTTGTCGCGCCGCTGAGGGAAACCCACTCGATCATGCTGACCAGTAACAGGACGCATCAGGCCGCGAGCGGTGATTCTTCACCTCACCATCGCCTGCAGATATGGGTACCACCACGGATGGACGCCCATGGCACTCAGCGTCACCCTGTGGCGAAGAGGCAGGTTGTCGCCGACAGCGAGGCAGCGGGCCATCGACACAGAGGAGGCGTGGGACCTGTGGCTCGTCGTGGAAGGCCGGTTGCCTGCCCCACAAGGGTCCCGTGCGCCTGAACCGCTCTGGGTGGATGGTCGGCGTCCCGTCACGCGGGGCTGCCTGGCCAAGACTGCGAGCTTGACGTCCAGGATGCGCAGTCGGCGGCGAGGAGGGCGGTACATGAAACACAGCAAAGTCGGCGCGGTGATGACGGGCAACGTCATCAAGGCGTCATGCGATGCCTCCTTCAAAGAGGTCGCTCATCCCCTCCACGAGCACCGCATCAGCGGCCTGCCTGTTGTCGACGACGACGAGACGGTCATCGGTGTGATCTCCGAAACGGACCTTCTGGCCCGCCAGGTCGAGGCCCGACGACCCCTACCGTCCGCCACGTCGCTTTCTCTGGCCTCGTATCAGCTCCGCCTCACGCCGGCGCAGGATCAAAGCCATGCGCGTACCGCAAATCAGCTGATGTCCTGCCCCGTTGTCACCATCGGCGTCGAACGTCTGCCAGTGGTGGATGCCAAGCAGCATGTGGTGGGCATCGTCACGCGTCATGATCTCCTGCAGATCTTCCTTCGGGCGGATGGCGACATTCTCCGCGACGTCATGGACGAAGTCCTCGTCCGCACCTTGTTCTTGCGTCCGCAGGCAATCAGCATCATGGTGCGAGAGGGCGTAGTGACATTGGCCGGAGAACTCGAGCACCGATCCGATGCCGAGATCGGCGTGCGCACTGCTCACCAGGTCGACGGTGTGGTCGCCGTCGACAACCGACTCACCTTCCGTCTCGACGACGCACAGGTGCGGCTCGGCGACCCGGGCCAGCGCGGCGTAGCGGATGAGTGGCTGCGAAGACTCTGACGGGAAGGTACTGGGCGATTGATCTGATCAGGGAGACCGATTAGCGATCAAGAACTGCGACTGCCGTTTCTGTCCTGGTCGGCGTTCTCAGAGGTAGCTTGGTTGAGCAGCCCTTTCGAGGAGGGTGATTCGATGCCGTGGTTCGTATGGCTGCTTGCCGCCGGGGTGTTGGGTGCCGCGGAGTTCTTCACTTTCACGCTGGTTTTCGGGCTGCTGGCGGGCGCTGCGCTGGTTGCCGCCGTAGTCGCTGGTGTGGGCATCGGGCTTCTCGGCCAGCTCGTGGCGCTCGGCGTGGCAGCGGCAGCGGGTCTCGTCATCATCCGTCCGATCGCGCTGCGGCAAATGGCACAGCAACCCCTCATCCGCGACGGCAGTGACGCGCTGATCGGCAAGCGGGCCGAGGTCATGCAGGAGGTCACCGCGACCCACGGTCTGATCAAACTCGCCGGCGAGGAGTGGTCCGCCCGCGCCCTCGACGAGAGCCTTGTGATCCCGGTGGGAGCGTCGGTCGATGTGATGGAGATCGAAGGCGCCACGGCCATCGTCTACCCCCGCGAACTCCTTCCCTGAACGGCTGAACACACAGCAACGGAGGCACTGTGGATCCAGTTGTCATCCCCATTCTTGTGGCGGCCATTGTCGTCGTCTTCCTCGTGGCCTCCGCTGTGCGGATCGTCCCCCAGGCGCGCCGCTACAACGTCGAGCGGTTCGGCCGGTATCGCCGGACCTTGCAACCCGGCCTGAACCTGGTCGTGCCGGTGGCGGACCGCATCAACACCAAACTCGACGTGCGCGAGCAGGTCTATTCGTCCGACCCCAGGCCGGTCATCACCGAGGACAACCTCGTGGTGAATATCGACACCGTGCTCTACTACCAGATCACGGACCCGCGGGCGGCGGCCTACGAGGTCGCTGACTACCTCCAGGCGATCGATCAGCTCACCGTGACCACGCTGCGCAACGTCATCGGCAGCATGGACCTGGAGGAGACGCTCACCTCGCGCGAGGAGATCAACTCCCGGCTGCGCGCCGTACTCGACGATGCCACCGGCAAGTGGGGCATCCGCGTCAACCGCGTCGAGATCAAGGCCATCGATCCACCGCACACCATCAAGGAGGCGATGGAGAAGCAGATGCGGGCCGAGCGTGACAAGCGCGCGGCCATCCTGCACGCCGAAGGGGAGCGGCAAGCCAAGATCCTCACCGCGGAAGGCACGAAGCAGAAGGACATCCTGGAGGCGCAGGGCACGCAACAAGCCATGATCCTGCGGGCGGACGGGGAGGCCAAGGCCGTGGAGCTCGTCTTCCAGGCGGTGCATCGCAACAATGCCGACCCGAAGGTCCTGGCCTACAAGTACCTTGAGACGCTCCCGCACTTGGCGAGCAGCGACAACAACACGTTCTGGGTGATCCCGGGGGAGCTGACCGAGGCAGTCCGGACCGTCACCAGTGCGTTCGGTGATCAGTCGACGGCGGGCTCTCCCCCACCGGCGCAACCCGGGGAAACGGCCCCGACCGACGAGTCGCACAAGAGCCTGACTCCGGAACTCGACACCGGCTCCACGGCTTCCCTCGCCGCCGCGACGGCTGCCGACGAGGCCGAGAAACAGGCCGCCGCCGCGGTGAGCGACGCCAAGGCAGAAGCCAAGGCCGCGATGTCGCCGCAGGTGCCGCGCAGGGAGCAGCCATCCGCCGATTGACCCTGGGCCCTCCCCGGATCCAGCTCACCTGCCTCGATGACGCGAGCAGCCCGATCATGGAACGGCTCCGTGATGACCTCGGCGCGCCACCAGACGTTGCCGTGCACGAGGACCCCGACCGGACGACCGGACGCGGCTACTACACGGGCATGTGCTTCAAGATCTATGCCGGTGTTGAAGACCACGGCGTGGAAGTCGCCGACGGCGGCTTCGTCGACTGGAGCCAACTCCTCACCGGCAACCGTAAGGAACGCCTTCTGATCAGCGGCTTCGGCGTCGATCGAATCACTGAAACCCTGACCGCACCGACCAAGAGCGACCCGCCTCCACCGCAATAGACAGCCAGGCAGCTAGCCGTCCTTCCGCAGGGGCCCTCACGCGAGGAGTTCGGCGAGTTGGGCCATCTCGGTGGGTGGGTCGATCACCGGTTGGATGAGGAGTTCATCGACGCCTGCCTGTTCCAGGGCGGTGATGCGGGTGTGCAGGTCGTCGCGGGTGCCGACGAGGGCCAGGCTGTTCATCAGCGAGGGCAGGATCAGGTCCCGGTCCTGTGGTGCGATGCGTCCGAGGTAGTTGGGGTAGAGCTTGGTGTACCGGTCCGGCGCGGTGGCGGTGGTGCCACGCCGGTCGAGGAGTTGTCGCACCGCCTTGCGTTCGTCGGGGCCGAGTTGCCCGGCGAAGGCGGGGGTGTCGGCGGCGAAGTCCAGGAGCGACATGACGAGATGGCCTGTCGTGTCCCGGGCCGCGTCGCTGTCGGCGTCCTCGTGGTCGCGCAGCAGGTGGAGCGCGGTGACCACGTAGGAGTACGCGTGGGAGTCGGTGTCGTGGGCGGCCCGGCGACGGGCGTCGTGCAGCGCGTGCCAGGCGGTGGGATCGAGCAGGCCGAAGGAGATGAGACCGGCGCTGCGGCGGCCCGCGACGGCGGCGGCCTTGGGCCCGAGCGCGGCCACGACGAACTCGATCGGATGCGTGGTGTTCACATGCGCCCCGGCGTGCAGGAACCGGATGTCGCGGACCCGGTCTCCTTCGCGGTACTCGGTCGGGCGTCCGGCACTCAGATCCTGCAGTGCCGCGGTGAAGTCCTCCAGCGCGGCTGCCGTGGACGGCTGCATTCCCAGGGTGCGCCGAGCGGTGTTCCCGGTGCCGACCCCGCAGATGATCCGGCCCGGTGCCAGGGCGTTGAGGCTGGCGAACCCGCTCGCCGAGGCCGGAGCCGAGCGCAACGCCGGTGAGGTCACACCGATACCGAGCCGGATACGGCGCGTGGCCTTCGCACACAGACTCAACGCCACGAAGGGGTCACCGTGGACCATCGGGGTGTCATTGACCCAGAAGCTGTGCAGGCCCAACTCCTCGGCCTGCACGGCGAGTTCCTCCACACCGGGCTGCGCGGCGACCACGATGCCTGCACGCATCAAGCCTCCAACCTACGAGGATCGGATCGGGCCTGCCCATGCTGTCAGGTCCCAGGGCTCAAGCCCATCGGCACCCAGATCGGGATGAACAGCCGGACGCCGGTGTCGGTCGAACAACTGCTGGTTGATCGTGGGTGGGGTCGGCGTTGTTTGATCCGCGCTGTCCAGAGGCGTTTTGATGGCGTGGCCGACCGAGGGAAGCCCCTTGGTTGATCGGCCGTCTCCATCCAGCGGGTGTCGCCCCGTCTCTCCCTCCGGGCCCTTCGTGAGGAATCTCCATGCCTGATCAAGATCGTCTCTACGTCCGTACGCCCGAGTTCGCGCGGGTGGCCGAGCGGATCGCGCACGTGACCGCGCTGACGTCGCGGCTCAATGTGCTGCCGTTCGACGACACGACCGCTCGCGCGGCGCTGTTGGCCGAGATCGTCGGCAAGCCGGTCCCCGACTCCGTCACCGTCTATCCGCCCTTCTACACCGACCACGGGCTGGGCATCGCCTTCGGTGAGCGCGTCTTCGTCAACCAGGGCTGTACCTTCCTCGACCAGGGCGGCATCCGGCTGGGCGACGGGGTTCTGATCGGCCCGAAGACCAACCTCATCTCCTCCGACCACCCCCTCCCGGCGTCCGAGCGGCGCGATTTCATCACACGGGCGCCGATCACGATCGAAGCGGATGCGTGGCTCGGCGCGGCGGTCACCGTTCTCCCCGGCGTCACGATCGGACGTGGTGCCGTGGTCGGCGCCGGGGCCGTCGTCACGAAGGACGTACCCCCCAACACCCTGGTGACCGGACCGGCCGCGTTCGAACGCAAACGGTGGATCGACTGAGCGCCCGGCTGCCCCGGGCCGGCTCTGGGGTTTCCGACCAGGCCCCGGGGCCGGTGGTCATCGTGGTCACGCCTACCGAGGGCGCGTGGCTCAGGGGATGGGGATCGGCGAAGGCGGTTTGGTGACGGCGAAGGCGAATGTCGTCTTGATCGAGGACAGTGATGGGAGGGTCCGCAGTTCTCGCCGTACGAGATCTTCGTAAGCGGCGAAGGAGTCGATGACGATCTTGACGAGGTAGTCGTCATCGCCGGCGAGCAGGTACGCCTCGACCACCTCGGGAATCGAGCGGATCTTCTCCTCAACGGCGTCGACGACCTCCGAGGTATGTGCGAGGAGCGTCATCCGTACGAAGGCCGTGATCGACAGCCCGAGCGCGTCCTGGGAGAGCATCGCGGCGTAGCCGCTGATCACGCCGCTCTCCTGCAGGAGCCGTACACGCCGCAGGCAGGGTGACGGTGAGAGGCCCACGCGATCCGCCAGCTCCTGATTGGTGAGTCTGCCGTCTCGCTGGAGTTCGAGGAGGATGTGCCGGTCGATGTCGTCCATAGTCACCACGTAGCAGATTCTGCCACAGAAGACCGATCGAGCGGCAGGATTCGCAATCGCCTGCTACCCCCACCTTCCTAGGATTGCTCACCGCGAAGCAACGCTGGAAGGAGCTGGTCATGGGCAATCAGGTGCATTCAAGGCTGATGGGAGTGGCCGCTCTCGTGGCCGCGGTTGTTCTGTGGTCCTCGTTCGCCCTGACGGTCAGGGGGATCGGTTCGTCGAGCCTCACCTCGATCGACGTGGCGTTTCTCCGCTTCGCGACACCCGTCGTCATCCTGGCGCCATGGCTTCCGCGCACCGTCCGCGCGCTCCGTCACGAACGGATGGGTGTCCTTCTCATGCTCGGCATCGGTGGACTGCCGCACTTTCTGCTCTCCGCACTCGGCGGACGCCTGACCTCCGCCGCGCTCATCGGTCTCCTCATCCCCGGCACGGTCCCGCTGTTCGTCGCCGTGATCGTGTACCTCAGATGGCGAGAACGGATCTCTCCCCGCCAGCTGATCGCCCTGGCCACGATCACCGCGGGCATCGCAGCGACCGCGATACAGACGACGTCCACCGCGACGACCACGGGCATAGGTGTTCTCCTCACCGCCGGATGCGCCTGGGCCATCTACACGATCGGGCTGCGCCGGACGGGGCTCGGTCTTACCGGCGTCGTCCTCGCCGTCTGCACTCCCGCCACGATCGCAGCTGCCCTGCTGGCCGCCTCCTCCGCCATGCCCTCACACCTGATGACCGGCACGGTTGCCACCTCCGACGTTCTGCTCTTCACCGGCCTCCAGGGCATCGGGACGGGACTGCTCTCGACCCTGTGCTACGCCTACGCGGTGCGTGCGCTCGGCAGCACCCTCACGGCAACAGCCGGCGCGATCAGCCCTGTCCTGACAGCACTCCTCGGCATCCCCCTCTTCAACGAGCCCATCACTCCAGGAGTGAGCGCCGCGCTCACCCTCATCGTCACCGGTGTGATGGTTTTCAACACTGCGCCGCGCCATCGTGAAAACGGAGCGAAGCGTCCGTCGCCCGGGTGGAGGGCACTTGACCGAACCCGCACCCTGACGAGTGGGACGCCGCCGAGCAGTCCAGCATCAACGAGCGAAGTGGCCTGACAGTCGGCGACATTGGTCGATCTCGGCGAGCACCCGGTTCACATGCGGACGCACCTGTGCCCGCAGCGCGTCGCTCCAGCTCTCCTCGGAATAGCCGCAGTTGAGATAGAGCTGCCTGGCGTGCTCGAGGGCGGGGCGGTGCTCGGGCGGGAGCCGGGCGAGGGCCCAGTCGGCCGCGGCGTCCTTCGACCTGATCTGGCCGGTGGCGAGCGTGGTCCAGATGCGGGCGAAGGTCAGCAGGACGTTACGGGTGTCGCCGTCCAGGTCGTCGAGCAGGGTGGGGATGCCCGCCACACTGGCCAGGATCAGGTCGGTGTGTGGGACGGGGGCGAGGACCTTCGCCGGGCGCGGGCCGGTGAGGGGGTGATTGCCGGCCAGCGTCATCGTGATCAGCAGGGCCAGATCGGACATCGGCTCCGGACGGGGGACCTCCCCGGCCTCGTACTCGGCGCGCAGCCACTCGCCGTACAGGAAGTCGCACGTCGGCGGGTACCGCCACGGCCGGACCTCGGACTGGACGACCACGGTGAGCTCGACCGGGCGGAGGCTGTCACCGGAGCCGGACATCCCGAGCAGCCTGCCGAGGAGCGTTCGTCGCTGCCGCTCGTCCATCCGCCGCCGGGAGACAACCAGCACGTCCAGGTCGCTGGCGGGCCTGAGGCCGCCGAGCACGGCGGACCCGTGGAGGTAGGTGCCGATGACTGCCGGGCCCAGGACACCATCGACCAGCTTCACGATCTGCTGTATCTGATCCACTGCTCCAGTGTCTCGTTGCGGAGGTGACGCGCAATGAAGTCGCGCCAGGACGCGAGGGCTTCGGGCTTGGTCTCCGCATGGGAGCCCGCGTAACCGATCAGTTGCTTGTCGTGTGATCCGAGTGCCTCGAAGAGGGCCAGTTGGCCCGCTCTGGGGAAGACCTCGTCGTACCACTGGACGTGGAAGAGAGCGGGCGCGGTGATCCGCCGCGCGTCTGCTACGACGCGTTGCGGCACGTTCAGGCCGACGGGCATGCCGGGCCCTTGCCGGAGGCCGAACTTGCCGAGGACCACGCACCGGATTTGGTCCCCCAGGGCAGCCGCCAACGGGAGGCCGAAGCGCGTCCCCATGGACATGCCCAGGTAGGCGAGGTTTGTGGCATCCACGATGCCGAGGGTCCCGAGAGACCCCACGACCGTCCGCCAGTCGTCCGTCATCCGGTCGAGCACGACTTCGACGCCCTCTTCGACGATGCGCGACTGGTAGTCGGCGGCCGACAACGCACCACGGACCCGGTCGCCGTGGTACGGCCCATCGATCGCGAGCGAGGCAACTCCCACACGTGACGCGAACCAGCAGGCCAGACCACTCACTCGCGCACTCCTCTTGTGCCCGCTACCGCCGTGCCCCAGCAGAACCACAGCAGGAGGCGACACAGAAGGCGAAGGCGGCAGCCAGAGCACACCCGGAACAACGCCCGCCCTGCGCGATAAACGGAACGCTGTCTCCCGGACGCCTTCATCCACCACGCGCCGGCCGGTCCACTCCACGGTGCCCTGCACGCAGTCAGCCAACCAACCTCCCACGTCGCTCTGACCGGCGGGTGGTCGGTGCGGCACGGGACTCGCGGGCCGTGCCGCACCGATTGGTTCTTCAGCCAGTAGTTGTTACGCCGGGTCGATGCGGGAGACGCTGCCTCCCAGGTCGAGCACGTACAGCTCGCCGTTGCCTCCCTGGGCGAACGAGACGACCTGGCCGCCGTCGACTCCGAGGTCGCTCACGCCGGTCACGTCGCCGTTCTCCATCTGCAGAGCGCGGACGGTGCCGTCGCAGTAGTCGCTGAACACGTACTGGCCCACGAGGTCCGGGATGGCCTTGCCTCGGTAGACGTAGCCTCCCGTCACCGAGCAGCCCAGCCCATTGCGGTCGTACTCGTGGATCGGCGGTACGTGGTTCGCGGGCTCCGTGCCGCCCCGGAAGGGGTGGTTGCCCTCCATCTGGGACCAGCCGTAGTTCTCGCCGCCCTTGCTGGTCGCCGGGGCCCAGTCGATCTCCTCCCAGGCGTTCTGCCCGACGTCCCCGATGAGCAGGTCGCCCGTGCCTGTGTCGAAGGAGAACCGCCACGGGTTGCGCAGGCCGTACGCCCAGATCTCGTCCTTCGCGTTCGGGTCGTCCACGAACGGGTTGTCCGACGGGATCGCGTACGGCTTGCCGCCGCTCGGGTCGATCCGCAGCAGCTTGCCCAGCAGTGTGTCGAGGTTCTGGCCGTTGCCGTGCGGGTCGCCGCCGGAGCCGCCGTCGCCGAGGGCGATGTAGAGGTAGCCGTCGGGGCCGAACGTGATGTCGCCGCCGTTGTGGTTCGCGTAGGGCTGTGTCTGGGTGAGGACGGTGCGCCGGGTGTCCGGTTGGATCTCGCCGTTGCGCACGGCGAACTCGTCCACAGTGCTGGTGCCTTGGAGGTTCGTGAACGAGATGTAGAAGTGCGCGAACTCGTTGTCGAACGCGATGCCTAACAGGCCGCGTTCGCCGTCGGTGGTGGTCTCGCTCGTGATGTCGAGGACGGGCTCGCCGAGCCCCTGATCGCCCAAGGCCCTTACTGTGCCTGCGCGTTCGGCTATCCAGACCGTGCCGTTGGGACCGGCGGTGCCGGCGGTCGGGTTCTGGGCCGTGGCCACTTTCTTGAGTACGACCTTCGCTGCCTGACGTGGGGCAGCGGGCTCGTCGGCGGACGCCGTGGTCAAGGCGAGGGAAGCGACGAGGCAGAGGGTGCCGATGATCGCCGAGCTTCTTGTGCGAACTTTCACCGTGATCCTCCTTGAGGCGGCGCACGGGGTGTCGTCCACGCCGGTACGCGACCTGGGGGGTGGGGGGATGGTGGTGCACTACTGAGCACTGGTGAGGCTACCGGGACAAGGGTTGTCGACATAGACCACACACCTCCGCCAGCACTTGCCTCACCTATCGAAATTCGATAGATTCCCATCGTAACTCGATGGAAGGTTAGGTCGTGGGAAAGCTGACAGTCGGCGCACTGCGCGCCGTGCTCGTGGTGGTGGTCGCCGGCACCGTGTTCGTACAGGCTGGGATGGTGTGGGCGTTGGTCAGCGGGAACGACCCGGAGGACGGATCGCTCCCGCTGACCCCGCTGCGCGTGATCACGATCCTGGGCATGGTGTCGGTCCAGGTCGCCCTCGTCTGCGTATGGCGGCTGGTGACGATGGTGCGGCGCGGAACCGTGTTCTCCCACAATGCCTTCCGGTACGTGGACGGCGTGATCGGCGCGATCGTGGCGGCCGCCCTCGTCTGGTTCGCGGTCACGGCCATCAATGCGCCGGGCCAGCGCGAGGATCCGGGCGTCACCGTCATCATGGGCGGGGTCGGCGTGGCCATCCTGGGGGTCGCGCTCATCGTGCTCGTGCTGCGGATGCTGCTCGCCCAGGCCGTCGCGCGCGATGTCGAAGCGGCGCAGATGCAGGCCGAGTTGGACGAGGTGATCTGATGCCGATCGCCGTCGACATCGACGTGATGCTGGCCAAACGGAAAATGTCCGTGGGCGAGCTCGCGGACCGTGTAGGGATCACGCCCGCCAACCTGGCGGTACTCAAGAACGGCCGCGCCAAGGCGGTGCGCTTCGCGACCCTCGCCGCGCTCTGCGAGGTGCTCGATTGCCAGCCGGGCGACCTGCTGCGCTGGGAGGCCGCGGAGACCGAGGAGGCCGAAGAGGCCATGGAGGCTGCGGGCGGATGACACGCTCAGGGCCGGTGTGAGGCCGGAGCGGCCTCCCTGCCGGCGGGACGCCGACGGGACGGCGACGGTGGATGAGTGGATCACCGATGTCCCGCCGTCCCGCCGTCCGCCCTGTCGCGCTCAAGACCCTGCACGGGGCGAGCGACCAGGGCCACGGGCCGCAGGATTCACCTGCCCACCGACCCGGCCGACCCGATCGTGCTGCCCGACGATCACGGCAGTCCGATCCCGGCCCCCGGCCCGAGCGGCAGGTCGAAGGCGTAGAAGATGCCGAGCACGGCCAGCCATGCCCCGATGAAGGGCAGGACGTAGATCGCGAGCCGGGACATGAGGGTGCCCAGCTGCGCGCCCGGTTCGTAGCGGCGCATCAGGGCCAGGGAGAGGAAGAGGTAGGGGTTGAGCGGCGAGATCATCTGGGTCGCCGAGTCCGCGATCCGGAAGGCCGCCAGGGTCAGCGCCGGGGACATGCCGATGAGCATGAAGGTCGGCACGAAGACCGGGGCCATCAGCGACCACAACGCCGACCCGGAGCTGATCAGCATGTTCAGCACGCTGACCACCAGCACGAAGAGCACCAGGGCGGTGAAGCCGGTCAGCCCCGCGGACTTCAGCAGCTCCGCGCCCTCCACCGCGAGCAAGGTGCCCAGGTTGGACCAGGTGAAGACCGCGATGAACTGCGCGATGACGAGGATGAGCACGATGTAGCCGGACATCGAGGTGACCGACTCGCCCATCATCTTCGGGATGTAGTTGGGGTGCGTGACGGTGCGGGCCTTCACCCCGAACACCGTGCCCGCGATCACGAACGCGCCGAACAGGATCGGCACGATGCCGCTGAGCGCGGGCGACGGCACGAGCGCGCCGCCCTCGCCGCGCAGCGGGCTGCCGGGAAGCAGCCAGGCGACCAGCACGATCACGGCGTACGCACATACCGCGGACGTGGCCCAGAGCAGTCCGCGCTTCTGCTCCGCGCTGATGCCGGCGGGCTCGTCGGACGACGGCTCAGCGGTCTTCTCGCCGGCCGACCCGTCCGACGACTCGGCCGTGCCCAGGGCGGGCAGCCTCGGCTCCAGCACCCGGGCCGTCAGGAAACCGCCGATGAGGGCGAGCACCACGCTGGCCGAGGCGGTGAAGAAGTAGTTGACGAGGAGGTGCGTGGGCGCGTCCTGTCCGGCCGGCAGCACGGCCGCGACCTTCTCGGTGATGCCCGCGTACAGCGCGTCGAGGGCGCCGACCGTGAAGCCCGCCGAGTAGCCGGCGCACACGCAGGCGAAGGCACCGATGAGGCCGGCGACCGGGTGACGGCCGGCCGCCTTGAACACCAGCGCGGCCAGCGGCGGGATCACCAGGAGCGCGATGTCGCTCATCACATGGCCCTGGCAGGCCACGAACGCCACCACATACGGCAGCAGCCACTTCGGCGCCCTGGCGACGGTCGCCCGGACCGCCGTTTCCAGCAGGCCGGTCCGCTCGGCGACTCCGACCGCCATCATCATCAGTAGGACGGTGCCCAGGGGCGGGAACCCGGTGAAGTTGGTGAGCGCGTTCTCCAGGAACCAGCTGATGCCGTCGCCGGTGAGCAGCCCGTGGATCGGGAGGCGTTCGTTCGTGCCCGGCACCGTCACCCCGGCGTTCACCCATGCCAGCGCGGTGGAGACGACGGCGAGGAGGGCGAAGAGGGCGGTGAAGAGGTAGAAGGGATGCGGCAGCCTGTTGCCCAGGCGTTCCAGGCCGCCCATGACGCGGTCGAGTCGACCGCCGCCGTAGCCGCCGCCGGCGTCCTGTGACGGGGATGGCGATGCGAGGGTGTCCTGCATGGCGGTCGCCTCTCAGTCGATGAGTTCGGCTCGTGCGGTGAGGGTGTTCTTGCGTATGACGCCCTGCTGGATCACACAGCGGATGTGCGTGGGGTCGGCGAGCAGGGAGATGTCGGCCAGCGGATCGCCGTCGCACACGACGAGGTCCGCGGCCTTGCCGGCCTCCAGCGTGCCCACCCGGTCGTCGAGTCCGAGGAGTTCGGCGGCGACCCGGGTGCCGGTGGCGATGGCGTCCCTCGGGGACATCCCCAGGGAGACGAGGTGCAGCAGTTCGCGGAGGTTCTGACCGTGGGGGCTGATCGCGGCATCGGTGCCCATCGCGATCCGCAGCCCGTCGGCGATCGCTGCGGAGATGTTCTCCTTGGTGATGCCGGACCAGCGCGTCTTCTTCTCGTAGTGGTACGGCGCCATGGTCGCCTTGTCGATGCCGTCGAAGACGGTGGACAGGGTGGGGACGACGAACACGCCCTGCTCCCCCGCCAGTTCACGGGCCTCGGCGTCCAGGCCGTAACCGTGCTCGATGCTGGTGACGCCGCCCCGGATGGCGTTGAGGATGCCGGCGGTGCCCTGGGCGTGCGCGGCCACCGGGCGTCCGCCGTGCCGGCGCACCTCGTCCACGACCGCGCGGATCTCCTCCACCGTCAGCCCCTCGTCCTCGGGCTGGTCGTGCGGGCTGCCCATGCCGCCGGTCGCGCAGAGTTTGATGACGTCGGCTCCCTCACGCAGCAGCCGCCGTACCGCCTTGCGCACCTCGTACGGATCGTCCGCGATCTCGCCGACGCCGCCGCTGGGGTCGAACCCCGAGGGGGTCGTGAAGTCGGCGTGACCACCGGTGTGGCCGATGATGCGGACCGCGGTGTGCAGCCGGGGCCCCTCGATCAGACCCTCGGCGACCGCGACCCGGAATCCGGCGGGCAGGCCGCCGAGGTCGCGAGCGGTGGTGATGCCGGCGTCGAGGGTGCGGCGCAGCCGGCGGGCGGTGCGGAAGGTCTCCACCGTGTCGTCTCTGGCGAAGCGCTCGGACAGCGCCCGGCCGCTCTCGGCGCCGAGGTGCACATGGCAGTCGATGAAACCGGGCAGTACGGTGCGGCCCGCCACGTCCAGCACGTGCGTGTCCGGCGCCGTTGCCGGGGCGTCCTCGGCGCGGCCGACATGGACGAGGTCGCCGTTGTCGTCCGTGACGACCACGCCGTCGGCCACGGGCGCGCGTCCGGTGCCGTCGACGATCCGCGCGTTGATGATTTTCAAGGCCACTGCCACCGCTCCTCGTACTGGTCGGATGTCGCGGTAGCCTCAGGTCCGTCGGCAGCACGGACGCCGAATTGCAGGATTCGTTCACCGGAGCATCCGAAATGCAGGATCAGGAACTCAGCGAGCTGGATCTGACGATCGTCAACGCCCTGCAGATCCAACCCCGAGCCCCTTGGTCCCTGCTGGGGCAGGTGCTCGGCGTGGACCCGGTCACCGTCGCCCGCCGCTGGCAGCGGCTCACGGACAGCGGGGCCGCCTGGGTGAGCGGCCATATGGCGCCGACGACGGACGACCGGGTGATGGCCCAGGTCGAGATCGTCACCGCGGCCGCGCAGGCCACCCGCGTCGCCGAGGTCCTCGCCCGCGACATCTCCACCCTGAGCGTGAAGCAGACCTCCGGCGCCCGGGACATCCTGGCCATCGTGTGGGCCTACGGCCTCGATGAACTCGCCGACTACATCGGTGAGCGCATCGCCCGCTGCCCCGGGGTCCGCTCGACTCGTTCACATGTCATCACTGACGCCCCGTTCGAGGGAAGCCGATGGCGGCTGCGCGCGCTCTCGGCGGAGCAGCGGGCCCTGATGCGCCCGCCGGAGAGGCCGTCCGTGCCCGCCGAGCCGCTGCGCCCGCTGGACCGGCGCATCGTGGTGGCCCTGGGCGAGGACGGGCGGATGCCGGTCAGTGAACTCGCCGAACGCGCCGGTACGAGCGTGGCCACGGCTCGTCGCAGGCTGGGTCACCTGCTCGCCGCCGGCCAGTTGGTCCTGCGCTGCAGCCTCGCCCGCCCGCTCACCGGCTGGCCGGTCACCGCCGTGTACTTCGCCTCCGTACCGGCGGGGCAACTGGACGCGGCGGCGGCCGCGTTGCGCACCCTGCCCTCGGACGTCGCGAACGATCCGCGGTACCCCGACGGCATCACCCGCGTGATGCAGGAGTCGCAGCGCTTCTACCGCCAGGAACTCGGAGTCACGTTCCGGCTCAACAACCCGGCGGTGGAGGTGGTTTCGGGCAACCACGGGCGAGCCTGGTACGAGAACACGCCGAACGGCGGGGAAGAGTACTGGTGGGTGGTCTTCAACATGCAGCAGGAGCTGATGGCCAGGTTCGGCCTCGGCTCCCCGGACCCGCGCTGGCTGTGCGTCGGCGAGATCAGCGCCGAGAAGGCGGGCGTCTCCGGGGGCGGTGGCGGCAGCGGCTGGGTGATCCTCAGCGGCCACGACGCCGACGGCGCCGCCGGGACCAACGGCGCGATGAACCGGTGGTACGGCGGCATGGTGCACGAACTGGGCCACGCCTTCGGTCTGCCCGACTCCACGCACACCGACGGCACGCCGATGTCCGCCTCGTTCTACGACTATCCGAACTGCCACTTCAACCAGCAGCAGAAGACCGGGATGCTGAACGGCCCTTACGGCCGCTTTCTGTCCTGAGCCGCTGGCTGTCGCCCGACCGTCCTGTCGACTCCTAACGACGATGTCACTGATGTCGGTCACGCAAGCTTGGTCACCGCGCACGACGAAGCAGCCGAGTGGACAGACCGCACCCGTACGGACGCACCGAGGAAGCATCACTGCTTCACACGCATACGGCCCGGCGTCCGCAGATGAGCGCAGGCATGGGACGAGCGGACCGTCGGCCTGCGGATTCACGGACTTCGTTCCGAGGCCGACCTCACCTGGACGGCCGGACGGGAGCTTCGCAGAAGCGAACGTATGGGTCGGTCTCGCTGTGCAGAAGGGCTCGCTCCCGGTGAAGACCTTCGACCCGCCTTCTGCCTAGAGGCCCACCGGCCACCACGCAGGGTCACGACGAGTTCCGCCACTCAAGTGCGCCCGCGTGCGGTGGACCGGCCCGAGCCGTGTTCGTGTTTGTGCTACGGCCGGGTGAGGGCCGGATACTTCCGCCGCCAGGGACGCCGTTCCGAACGGCTCACAGCGAACTCGCAGGCTTTGGCCTCGGCGCGGACGATGGATGCGACCGACAAGGCAAGGCGAAAAGGATGCGAGATGCCCCGAAGGCACACCGGCCAGACCACCATGTCCCGTCACCGTGCCCTCGTGGCCACGCTGAGCTTGGCCCTGGGAACCGGCGTCCTCGTCAGCTGCGGTGACAGCGATCAGGACACGGCTCCGTCGCCCCGGCCCACGTCCAGCAGTCCCGATGCGGCATCCTTCTCCGGAGCGCCGCCGTCCGCGCTGGCTTCCCAGGCGGCCTCGGCGATCGCCTCCGCTCACGCTTCCGCCTCAGCAGCGGCCTCCTCCGCGTCGGCCCGCGCCTCGGAGTTCGAAGCCTCCGTGGAAGCGGAAGCCGCCCGCGCCGGCGCCGCCGCCGAGAAGGAGCTGAAGAACGTCAAGGGACGCGGCAACGCCGTATCCGACGTCGGCATGAAGGGCCTGCCCAGGGCCGAGACCAGCGGTCTGCTCGCCGTCCTCGTCACGATCACCAACAAAACCGACCGCACGGCCTCCTACGCCGTGCAAATCGACTTCGAAGACACCAACGGCAAAGTCGTCGAGACGAGATTTGTGGGGGCGGAGGACCTTGAGCCGGGCAAGCAGGAGCAACCCATCGCCTTCAGCCGACTGCCGCAAGACGCAGAACTGACACCACGGCTCGCCAAGGCGCAGCGATACTGAGCATCTACCCCTTTCGGCATGTTCAGGTCGGCGGAGATAGCGCCAGGGACCTTCCGGCCGAGGCGACCGCCCTGGACCACATCCGCCAGACGGGGGATCACGCCTCCGTCATGCTCCGCCAGCGAGGTATTCCCGTAGCTCAGTGCGCACCTCATCCTGGACCCCAAAGGGAGGAGATCGAGTGCCGGACGACGTGGGAGTGAGGACCGGGGCGGCGGCCACGGCGCTGAGCGTCATGACGTACAACCTGAAGGTCGCCCACGGCTTCGGCGGCAATCGCTGGGCCGTGCGGCGCCCGGTGATGCGGGAACTGCTGCGCCGCGAGCGCCCCCACGTCATCGGTACCCAGGAAGGCCTGTACCGACAACTGCGGACGATCAAGAAGGACATCGGCCCGCACTACGACTGGATCGGCACCGGTCGAATGGGCGGCAGGAAGAACGAGTTCGCGGCGGTCTTCTACGACACCGGACGTCTGGAGCCGATCGAGTCCGACCACTACTGGCTCTCCGACACACCGTCCGTGATCGCCTCCAACACCTGGGGCGCGGACCTGCCGCGTGTGGTGACGTGGGTGCGGTTCGGTGATCTCGCCCGCGAGGGCCGGGAGTTCTACGTCCTCAACACCCACCTGGACCACCGGAGCCAGTACGCGCGTGAGCGTTCGGTGGAGCTGATCGGCGAGACGCTCGCCGCCTTCGACAGCTCCTTGCCGGTTGTGGTGACCGGTGACTTCAACGTCGCAGCGCACCACAACCGGGTCTACGACGCGATGTTGGCCCTCGGGCTCGTGGACACCTGGGACACGGCGGGTGCGCGCGGTCCGCTGTACGCGACCTTCAACGGCTTCCGGCCGCCGGAGCCCGACGGGGAGCGCATCGACTGGATCCTCACCACTCCCCGGGTGACCACGCTCTCGGCAGCCATCAACACATTCACGATGAATGGCCGGACGCCGAGCGACCATCTGCCGGTGCAGGCCTCACTGGACCTCTCTTGAGTGACGCGTACTCCCCCACCCCTGAACTGAACCTGCTGGACCGGCTGATCCCCTTCGCCTACGCGACGCACTCCGGCTCCTTCTACGCCCTGTGGCGCTGCGACGACCGCACCGATCTCGCCACCCTGCCCGTCATCTTCTTCGGCGACGAAGGCGATCTCTACGTCGAAGCCGCCAACCTGCGCGAACTCCTCCGAACCCGCGCCCTGGAGCAGAACTTCGCCCTCACACCCCTCGACAACCCGGACGCCCCCGACGACCTCCTCGACCACGTCCGCGGCACACTCGGCGTCGACGCACCCACGCTTACCGGCTCCCTCGACACCATGAACTTCAGTCCGTAGACGGACGAGGCCGACAGCCACGCGATCATGGACGCGGCGCTGGACGCCGGCATCAACTACTTCGACACCGCGAACGTGTACGGCTGGGGCGAGAACAAGCGCCGTACCGAAAGCATCATCGGCAACTGGTTCGCGAAGGGCGGCGAGCGGCGCGACAAGGTCGTCCTCGCCACCAAGGTGTACGGCTGCATGGGCGCGGACGACACGGCGTGGCCCAACCACGAGAGGCTGTCCGCGGTGAACATCCGCCGGGCGGCGGACGCGTCGCTCAAGCGGCTCCAGACCGACCACATCGACATCTACCAGTTCCACCACATCGACCGGAACACCCCGTTCGAGGAGATCTGGCAGGACATCGACTTACTGGTCCAGCAGGTGAAGATCCCCTACGTCGGGTCCTGCCAAGTCGATCAACTGCCGCTTCTCGTCGGTGAGATGCCGCCCGCGCGTCACGACCGCCTTCCCACCGGATCCGCCTTCCAGACGGATCCGGTTCGGCAACCCGTCAGGACGGCACGGCGGGACAACTGGTGCCCCGTGGTGGGATCAGCAGGTCCGTGAGGTAACTGTCCACGGCGTCCTCCATACACGGTCCGCTGGTGACGCTGCCATGCCCCTGGCCCTCGTAGGTGAGCAGCACGCCGCTGCGGCCGAGCTGCCGGGCCACCGAGACCGCCCACGGGTAGCCGGTGGCGGGATCGTGCAGCGCGTTGGACACCAGGATGGGCGGGGCACCGTGTACATCCAGGCGGTGCTGCGGGTTGTTGGTCGGTGCGCCCAGACACGCCGCGACCATGTGGATCGGCAGCAACTGAGGCAGGTCAGGCGCGGTCCTGTTCATCATGGCGACGAGCGAGGCGTACTCCTGGTGGTCGCGCACCGGCAGGCGCCAGTCCGAGCAGAAGACCGGAGTGGCCGGCGGCAGCGGCGCAATCGTGGTCGGCGACGCGGGCAGCGGCTTGCTCGCGTCCATCCCTGCGATCTTCGTGGCCAGGCCTGCGTAGTCGGCCTCATAGAATTTCCGGAACGCGATCTTGTTGACCAGATCCGAAGACGACAGCGAGGTCCCCGGCTTCGCCGGATCCTCCAACTCGCCCCGCCCTGCCCGGGCCAACAGCCCCTGCCAGACGGCGCGGACGTCTCGCCCGTGCAGCGCGCAGTCCGTGGCGCCGTCGCACCACTTCACGAACTCCTGGAACGAATCCTCTGCCGTGGCAGCCTCGGACCGCAGGAATTCACGGGTGGTCGCGACGCTGTGGTCCATGACGCTCTCCAGCACCATCGCACGCACGCGGCGCGGGTAGGTCTCGGCGTACTGCGCGCCGAGCAGCGTGCCGTACGAGCTGCCGTGGAAGGTCAGTTTCCGCTCGCCGAGGGCGGTTCGGAGGGCGTCCAGGTCCCGGACCGTCTGGGCGGTGTCGAGGTGGTCGAACACGGGGCCGGTGCGGGCCCGGCAGTCGGCACGGAGCCGCCTGTTGTACGCCATGGTGGCGTCGAAGTCCGCCTGGCTCTTCAGCTCCGGTGACGGCCGCTGGGCAAGCAGGTCGCTGGAGCAGGTCACCGGGTTGCTGCCGCCCACGCCGCGTGGGTCGAAGCTGACGATGTCGAATCTGCGTCGGACCTCGGGGCTGAATCGGCTGATTCGGCCCACCACCATCTCCACGCCCGAGTCGCCCGGCCCGCCAGGGCCGAAGACCATCGAACCGACGCGTGCGCCGGAGTCGGTGGCCTTGCGGCGGGCCACGGCCAGGTCGAGCGTCGGCCCGTCCGGGTGGGCCCAGTCGACCGGCACGGACAGAGCGGCGCACTCCGCTCCTGGCCTTGCCGGGTCGTCACACGGCGCCCACCGCAGGGCGCCGTCCGCCGACGGCGACCCGTGGACCGCGGGAGCGGCGGCGACGCCGGTGATGGCGGCCATGGCGGCCCCCACGGCCATGGCCGTGCCCCGTGCGGCGATGCGCCGCAGTGCGGATCTACCCCGTAACGGCATGGATCCTCCTTGTGAGGAGAGCGGTTGCGTCAGACGTGCCGACCCGGCCGGGGCACCGTTGTCACGTTAGGCGCACGGTCACCCATGTGGCGCCCCTGTCAGGGGCTTTTCCGGGTTGGTTCGGGGTCCGCTCAGGGGCGATCGGGGGCGCTCCCCCGACCATCTCCAGATAGGCGCTACTCCGGGTAGACGATGTAGGCGTAGCAGGTGCTGCAACCCTTGATGTAGGCCCAACGGAACTTCTTGTTGGGGCTGTTGAGGAGGACGGCGTCCTTGTCGTCGTGCCAGGAGCCCAGCGAGTCACCCATCGCCCGGACCCAGACGTGGCCCGCGCAGGACCCGGTCGTGTCCTTGGTACCCAGGATCTGGGTCCGACTGACGATGAGCTCGTAGCTGGAGAGACACGGGCGCATGTACTCGAAGCGGCCGGGGTCGTCCCTGAGGATCCTGTCGTTCGGGTCCTGGTTCCGCGCGGAGGCGGGGGTGATCGCAAGCATGAAAGCTGCGGTCAGTGTGCCTAGGACGGTAACGATTCGCTTGCCCTTCAACCTGTCCTCCGTGTCGGTCAGCGGGAGCTTCGAACGCGCGGATTCGACCGCGTGGGAAGACTAGGAAGCGTTCTGTTCGTAGGGCACCTATAAGCTTCCAGGGTGCAGCGGGCGGCGGGCCGTGTCCCGACGGATCCAACCGCAGGGTCGCCTACTCGGCCTTCCTGAACAGTTCCGACATCCGGTCCCCCACCTCGTGGCCCGGCACCGCCGAGTCCGCCCCGGTCAGGCCGACGCGTTCGGCCAGCTCGCGGACGTGGACGTCGACCGCGGCCTCGATGAGTCCGGCGAGGGCGTCCATGGCGTCGCGGGCGCGGGAGCGGGCGACGGTGGCGCAGCCGATGGCGACCAGGGTGGCCGGCCACCACCAGCAGGCGAGGAGCGCGTAGGCCACGGCCCAGGCGGCGAGGCGGGCGGCCGCGGTGAAGGAGTCGTGGGAGGACTGGATCTGACGCACGGCAGGTTCGGGGAGGATCAGCCACAGTCGTGGCCAGAGCGCGGCGAGGTCCACACCGTAGGCGGCGTCGACGCGGTCGGCGGTCGCCTGCACTCGGTCGCCGTACCAGGTGGGGCGGGTCGGTCTGCGCATCGCGACGCGGGCGCGGGCCTCGGCGAGGTCCTCGATCCGCGCCCGGGTGCCCGCCGGGTCCGAGCCGCCGTACGAAGCGGTGACGGCCTCCTCGAAGCGCGCGTCCAGGTACTGCCATCTGCGGGCGCGGCGGGCGGTCAGGGCGCGGGACAGCGGGTCGCGGCCGAAGCGGAGCCAGTACCGTTCGATCGCGCCGCCGAGGAACTGCGCGGCGAGTGAGGTCGCGGTGGCGGCGAGCAGGACGAGGGCGAGCAGCAGCGCGCCGGTGCCGGGGCGGTCGAGGGCGGGGCGGGCCGCAAGGGTGTCCAGTGTGGTGCGCAGCCGGTCGACGTCGTGCCAGTCGCGGTGGCCGAGGGTGGTGCCGACGGCTGTGACGGCCAGGAAGAGGCCGCCGGGCAGGATCAGCAGATTCAGCCAGCGTTCGGCGAGTTTGCCGCCCAGGGTGGCGAGGAGGGGGTTCATTCGGGCGGGGTCACTGGGCGGGGCCCAGGCGGCCCTTGCGCATCCGGGTGCCGTTGACGGCGCAGGGCGGGGCGGGGAGCAGGTCGCGGGCCCGCTCGACGCGGGTGCAGTGGAGCGGTCCGGGGCATTCGGCGACCTTGATGTGGTGCACGATGCCGGGAACCCGCTCGGTGCGGGACTGAGTGACCACCAGCCCTCGCGCGTCCACTTCTTGGCGCACCAGGGTGTCCAGAGCGCTGTAGTGGGCGGCGAGTTCGTCGGCGCCGGCACCGGACCGCAGCAGGTCCCGGGCCCGCTCGGCCATCTCACGGACGCGGGAGTGCCGCATGGCCCCGGAGGAGCCGAGCAGGGTGCACAACGCCGCCACGGCGTGATGGTCGTCGTGCGGGAGGTTGGGAGACGCGGTCATGGTCCAAGTCTGCCGGAGAACGAGCGGAGTTGAACATGAGTTGACATGCTGTCGACTGTGGCGGCCGGGGGGAGCGACGGCGTGAGGTACGAGCGGGACTGGTTTCTTCAGGCGGTTCGCGAGCGCCTCGACCGGGCGGGAACCGCGAACGGGGGCGTGGCCGCGGACGTGGTGTTCGGCCCGGCCGCGGATGCCGAATTCCGGGGACTGCTGCGAACCTGCGACACGAGGACCGACATGGAGGCCCGGCATGCGGCCGGCTGGCTCTGCGTCGCCCGTGCGATGGCCGATCCCGGGGACCGTGGCGTGATCCACGGGTGCATGGCCGGGACCCTGCTCTACCCGGTGTGGGTCGCCGAACCGGGGCTGGTGCCACCGGTGTTGGCGGAGGGCTACGCGTCCAACGATCCCGCGATCCACCCCGACCCGGCGAACGCGGACGGGCCCCACGAATGGGCGGCCCAGGTCGCCGCGTTCGAGATCGTGCTGGAGGGGCGGCAGCACAACCCGCCGCCGAACGCCTCCGAGGTCGACCGTCGGCTCCACGAGATGGCTGTGCTGCTGGCCGCCGTTGCGCCCTCACGACAGGTTCGGCTGTCCACCGCGATCGGGCTCGCGAGTCTCGCCCTCCTCGCGACTCCGGAGTACGACCCGTGGTTTCCGGGTCGCCTCAGAGGAGTGCGCGACATCGTGAGCCGCGCGGGGGCGACCTGGCCGTTCGGGGATCTGGCGGACGCGGATCCGGTGCGGTTCATCCGTGAGGCCCTCGCGCGCATCCCGGCCGACTCCCCCGAACGACTCCTCGTCCTCGACGGTCTGGGCCGCCGGTTCCTCGACCGTTACCTGGCCTCGTACGATGCCGAGGATCTGCACGAGGCGGTGGGCATCGCGCGGGACGTACGGGCCCAACTGCCGCCCGGCGACCCTCATCTGCCGCACTACTTCGGCGCGTTGGGGGAAGCGCTGATGCTGTTGCGGCAGGTGGAGGGTGCGACGCCCGAGGAGTGCGACGAGGTGGTGGACCTGTCGCGCCGGGCCGTCGCCGGCCATCTGAAGGGGCCTGCGGTGGCGGGCCACAACCTGGGCATGGCCCTCGTCCTCAGGGCGCACCACACCGGCCGCATGGCCGATCTGGACGAGGCGATCGCCGTGTTCACCGAGGCACTGCGGGCGGCGACGAACAAGGGAGAGACCGCCGCTCTGCGCAACGCACTGGGCAACGCCCGGCGTGCCCGTTCCGTCGCGACCGGCTCCCAGGCCGATCTGGACGCGGCGCTCGACCTCTCCGACCGCTCCGACGCGTCCGCGGAGGCCGATGACGGCCCGCGACTGCCGCTCATCGCCCCGGCGATGGCCCTGTACAACCGCTACCTGCGCGATCCTCGGGCGAACAGTGCGGATCTGGACGAGGCGCTGCGTCGGCTACGGCACGCCGTGACCCTCATGCCACCGGGCCACCCGGACCGTCCCGCGGCGCTCGACGACCTCGGCCTGCTGCTGGTGGCCTGCCATCAACGCTCGGGAGACCCCGAGGAGTTGAACGAGGCCGTGCTGGCCCATCGGGAGTCGGTGGCACTCACCCGGGAGGGGCACGGGTCGCTCGGACTGCGGCTGCTCAACCTCGGTGCCGCGTTGAGTCTGCGGCACCAGCTGACCGAGGACGGCGACGACCTCCAAGAGGCCCAGCAGTGCAGACGTCGCGCCGCCCAGCTGCCCGGCCTGGGTCCCGCGCACGAGGCGGCGCTGGCGAGCTCGACGGGGCTCAGTCTCATGGCCGGCATCGAGCGTGCCCCCGACCCTGTCGCCCGACTCGACGAGGCGGTACGGCTCCTGAGAGAGGCCCTCGCCCTCACCCCTGTGGGCGACCCGAAGCTGCCCCGGCGCCGCCACAACCTCGCCGTCGCCCTGCTGCTGCGCATCTCACAGACGATGCGGATCGACGAGGCCCGCGAGGCCCGCGAACTGGCCGACGCGGTCATCGCGACCCTGCCCCCGAACTCCCCGGACCTGCCCGGCGCCCTCACGGTGGCCGCGAACGCACGGCTCCTGAGCCCCCGCATCCTGCTGTCGTCGACCGCCCGGGACGAAGTGGTCGTGCTCTACCGGCGGGCCGTCGAGGCCACCGGGTCCGGCCACCCCATGCGCACGCAGCGACTGACGAATCTCGGCAACGTCCTGAGTGGCTCGGTGTCCCTCCGCCGTCGCCGTCGCCGTAGAGCCGATCTGGTGGAAGCGGCCGAGCGGTTCCAGGAAGCCGCCCTGGAGCAGCAGTGTTCGCCCGCCCTGCGTCTGGACGCGGCTCGGGCCTGGGGTGAGGTCCGGGCGGAGCTGGGGGACTGGGGCGGCGCCCTGGACGGATATGTCGTGGCGGTCGACCTGCTGCCCTCCGTGGCGCCCCGCCATCTCCTGCGCGATGACCAGGAGTTCCTGCTGAGCCGCACCGTCGGGCTGGGCGCCGCCGCCGCAGCCTGCGCGGTGCGCTGCGGCCGGCCCGGGCTCGCGGTCGGGCTGCTCGAACAGGCGAGGGGCGTGCTCCTCTCCCATGCCTTCGACGCCGACAGCGATCTGACCCGGCTACGGGAGAGTGCCCCCGGCCTCGCCGACCGCTTCGAGGAATTACGGGAGGCCCTCGACACGGCGACCCACAGCCAGGGGCTCCTGGCGGAGGAACCGTCCGGCCCGGTCGACGCCCGCGCCGACGTACGGCAGCGGCTGGCCGCCGAGTGGCATGACCTCACCGCCCGGATCCGCGCCGAGCACCCCGGACTGGGCCTGCTGCGGCCGGTGCGGGACTGGGACGAGGGCGAACTGCGCGCCACGGCCGACGCGGGCCCGGTGGTCCTGGTCAACGTCTCTCCGTACGGCAGCGACGCCCTGATCGTCACCGAGCACGCCATCGACGCCGTACCGCTCCCGGACCTCGACCCGGAGACGACGGCGACACGTCGGCGGACCTTCGAGGACGCGCTGATGCGCATCGAGGCACCGGAAACCTCGCGCTCGCAGTCGC
The DNA here is from genome assembly GCF_014655715.1 of Streptomyces lanatus. Lineage (GTDB taxonomy): Bacteria > Actinomycetota > Actinomycetes > Streptomycetales > Streptomycetaceae > Streptomyces > Streptomyces lanatus. Next base: position 209,722 of record NZ_BNBM01000004.1, read on the forward strand.
AGCGCGCGCAGAAGGACGTACGGGAGACCCTCGGCTGGCTGTGGCGGGCGGTGACCGGCCCGGTTCTCGACCGGGTCCCCGGGGCGGCCCGGTTGTGGTGGTCGCCCGGCGGCCTCCTGGGCACGCTGCCGCTGCACGCGGCGGCTCCCGCGGACGGCGCTCCCGGCGCCCTGGACCGGGTCGTCTCCTCGTACACGCCGACCCTGCGGGCCCTGCACCACGCCCGTCGGCGCGTCGCCCGCCCGGCAGGTGGCGGCACCCTGGTCGTCAGCGTCGCCGCGGCGGCCGGACAGGCCCCGCTCCCGGGCGCCCGCCACGAGGCCGACGAGCTGGTCCGGCTGCTCCCCCGGGCGACGCTGCTGGCGGACGCCGACGCCTCCCACTCGGCGGTCGTGTCGGCCCTGCACCGCCACGCCTACGCCCACTTCGCCTGTCACGCCCGGGGCGACCTGGAACGCGCCTCCGGCAGCCGCCTCGTCCTGCACGACCACACCGAACGCCCGCTGACCGTACGTGAGTTGGCCCGGCTGCGACTGCCGTCGGTACGGCTCGCCTACCTGTCCTCCTGCGACACCCTGCGCACCAGCCCCGAGCTCGCCGACGAGGCCGTCCACATCGTCAGCGCCTTCCAGATGGCGGGCTTCCCCCATGTCGTCGGCTCCCTGTGGCACATCGACGACACGATCGGGGCCGAGGTCGCGCTGCGCGTCTACGAAGCCCTCAACCGGGGCGACGGCACGCTCGACGTCGCCCGCACGGCGGAGGCTCTGCACAGCGCCGTACGCACCCTGCGCGACAAGTATCCCCGGACCCCGAGCCTGTGGGCCTGCCAGGTGCACGCGGGCCCATGACGGCCAGTCAGCTCACGACACGCGGGACCTACCCCAACGGCGTGTGCACGGTCATCTACCACCACCCGGACGGAAACGAGCTGGGATTCGGCGGCGCCCCACTCTGACCGCGCCGCGCAGCCGGCGAGCCGTTCCGACGACCGCACCTTCGCCGTGATCGGCCCGCCCAAGCGAAGGCCCGGTCGAGCGGCCGTCTCCCGGCGACGCCATCCCGACCTGCTCGAAGCCGTCGTGAGGCTGCACCGGCCCCAACGCGTGGAGCTGACGTCCGCGTTCCCTGGGTCCCTTGGGTCATCCGCCCTCGACTCCCGTGGACGTATGTGACGCGCCCACGGGCTTGGATTCGGGGGATCCGCGTTGGCGCAGGTAGACCGAGAGGATGGCCATCGAGGCGACGGCCAGGAGTTCGGACTGCCAGTTCTGCAGGGTGCGGTTCCAGAAGTCCGCCGAGCCCAGGTACTGCGCCCAGGAGACCGGGGCCTGGAGCCCGCGCAGGTGCTCCTCGTTGTAGGCGGCCGCGCCGGTGATGGACTGGGCCAGCCACGACCACAGGAAGATCGCGCCCATGACGGTGCCCAGGGAACGCGAGTACACCGTCTGCCGCCACCCCGTGCGGGCCGCCCATCGGGGTGAGGAGGGCTCGGCGTGCTCACCGACCTTCTGCGCCCGGTCGCTTTCCACACCGGCTTTGTCGAGCTTCTTGGACTCGGGCGAACCACGCTGGAGCAGCCAGACGGTACCGAAGACGTAGAGGAAGAACTGCAGGTACTCCGACTGCCAGTTCTCGGTGACGTCCACGGCGAAGTCGGAGGTCGTCAGGTACGGGAGAAAACCGATCGGCTGCAAGTCGTCGGCGACGAGCTGGTTGTTGAAGTCGGCGTGGCCGGACACGGCCTGCCCGGCGAGGGTGAGCAGAAAACCGGTGCCGAAGGCGAGGGTGAGGCCGTTGTCCTTCAGGAACCGCGTCGGTCGGCTCATCGCTGCATCAATCCGACGGCGGTGAAGTAGCCGAGTCCGGCGCCGACCGTGAGCAGCAGCAGCGTGAACAGGGTGCGCATGTTCCGGTCACCCGCCTTTGATCCGGCACTGGTACGGCTTGTGCGGGCGCGGTACGCACCCCGCCGCGGTGATCTTCCAGCCGGACGAGAAGGCCGAGAGGAACAGGGTGTCGTCGGCGAGGACCACCCGCGCCTGCCGCCCGTAGACCTGGACGGTTCGCACCGCTCCCGCCGGGGGCAGCTGCTCCTGCACGAAGGCTTCGGCGCAGGACGTCTTCGCGGACTGTTGCAGATCCTGCCTGGTCCCGGGGGCCAGCGCCGCGCAGGCGCGTGCGCCGTCGGCGCGCCGGACGCTCTCCTCGAACCGCACGGCTGCCCGCGAAGCGGCCGCCTCCCGTTCGCCGAGCGTGCCGCAGGCGCTCAGGCAAACGACGCAGGCCACCGCCGCCAGACCGGAGCTTCTCCAGCACGACAACGAGACCTCCACGTCCGACATCAGGGTTGTCCGGCCATGCTGACGGGCCGCCGGTGTCCTGGAGAGCAGCCGCGCCGTGGCACCCACGGACGCAGAACGATCGGCCTACGGCTCACCGCGCCGATTCCTCCCGTGCACCCCCCGTCACCGCCGCCCAGGGCACCGTTCACCTCCTCTCGTTAGGCCCATGGGCCACCGGGTACTCGGCACCGGATCCCCGCTGCCGGACCACATGCTCCGGATGGAGAGACGATGCCCGAGTTCGGATGCGCGTGTGGAGGCCCTGGCCGCGTTCGTCGACGCGGGATTCGACGCCGTGTACGTCAACCAGATCGGCAAGGACCAGCAGGGCTTCTTCGACTTCTACCGTACGAAGGTCCTGCCGGCCCTGCGCGACTGATGGCACGGGAAGCACTGGACGGGCGGCGAGGGCCGTGGGACGAACGGCAGGCGCGACAGGGCTCCCTCTCATCGTGATCGACATGATCAACACTTCGGCCTGTGGCGGTCCCATCACGGAGAGCTGGTCGATTCGGCGCTGGCCTGTCCGCACGCAGACCTTGGCGGCGACCGCCGCGACGGCCGCCGGCCGAGCGGTCATGCGCTCGCCGCGCCGCCTCTGCCCCCTCTTCACAGGCACAAAGGCACACAGGCACTAGCGGAAAGGTCCTCGAAATGTCGCAGAAGGTTTCCGACCATCTCCTTGAGCGCCTGCGCGAATGGGGGGTGGAGCATGTCTTCGCCTACCCCGGCGACGGCATCAACGGTCTGCTCGCAGCCTGGGGCCGTGCCGATGACGATCCCCGCTTCATCCAGTCCCGGCATGAGGAGATGTCGGCATTCGAAGCCGTCGGCTACGCCAAGTTCTCCGGCCGCGTCGGGGTGTGCGCCGCCACGTCCGGGCCCGGCGCCATCCATCTGCTCAACGGGCTGTACGACGCCAAGCTCGACCACGTCCCCGTCGTCGCGATCGTCGGACAGACCAACCGCAGCGCCATGGGCGGCTCCTATCAGCAGGAGGTCGACCTGCTGAGCCTGTACAAGGACGTCGCCTCTGACTTCTGCGAGATGGTCACCGTCCCCGAGCAGTTGCCCAATGTCCTGGACCGGGCGATCCGCACCGCCCTGGCCCGCCGCTCCGTCACCGCGGTGATCATCCCCGCCGACGTACAGGAACTCGACTACGCGCCACCCGGCCACGCCTTCAAGATGGTGCCTTCCAGCCTGGGCGCGCCGCAGTCCGCTCCGGTGCCGGCCGACGAGGACCTCGCCCGTGCCGCCGAGGTGCTCAACGCGGGCGAGAAGGTCGCGCTCCTCGTCGGGCAGGGCGCCCGCGGGGCCCGTCAGGAGGTCATGGCGGTCGCCGACCGGCTCGGCGCCGGAGTGGCAAAGGCGCTGCTGGGCAAGGACGCCCTCGACGACGACCTGCCGTATGTCACCGGCTCCATCGGACTGCTGGGCACCCGGCCCTCGTACGAGCTGATGATGCGCTGCGACACCCTCCTCGTCGTCGGCTCCTCCTTCCCCTACACCCAGTTCCTGCCCGAGTTCGAGCAGGCACGGGCCGTGCAGATCGACATCGACCCGCACATGGTCGGGCTGCGCTACCCGTTCGAGGTCAATCTCGTCGGCGACGCCCGTGAGACGCTGACCCGGCTGCTGCCGCTGCTCGGCCCGGCCCGGCACCACAGCTGGCGCAAGCAGATCGAGAAGAACACCGCCCGCTGGTGGGAGATCATGCAGCGGCGCGCCGCCGTCGACGCCGATCCGGTCAACCCCGAGTACGTGATCCACGCGCTGGACGGCCTGCTGCCGGAGAATGTGATCCTGTCCGCCGACTCCGGCTCGGCCGCCAACTGGTACGCCCGCCATCTGCGTTTGCGCGGCGCCATGCGCGGTTCGCTGTCCGGCACGCTCGCCACGATGGGGCCCGGGGTGCCGTACGCGATCGGTGCCAAGTTCGCGCACGGCGACCGGCCGGCCATCGCACTCGTCGGCGACGGAGCGATGCAGATGAACGGCATGGCCGAGCTGATCACCATCGCGAAATACCACCGGGAGTGGGAGGACCCCATGCTGATCGTGGCGGTGCTGAACAACCAGGACCTCAACCAGGTCACCTGGGAGATGCGGGCCATGGAAGGCGCCCCGCAGTTCCTGCCCTCCCAGTCGATCCCCGATGTCGCCTACGCCGATTTCGCCCGCATGGTGGGTCTCAAGGGCATACGGGTCGAGAAGCCGGGTGAGGTCGTGGATGCCTGGGAGGCGGCACTGGCCGCCGACCGGCCCTGCGTCCTGGACTTCGTGACCGACCCCGCCGTACCGCCGATCCCGCCGCACGCGTCACTCGACCAGATCGAGGCGGCGGTGTCCTCGGTCCTCAAGGGCGACAGCGACCGGACGGCCATGGTCCGCCAGGGCTTCAAGGCCAAGGTCCAGGAACTGCTGCCCGGTCACCGCCACCGCGCGGACCGGCCCGGCGCGAAGGAGCGGCATCCTGACTGACCTGAGAAAATGAGCCACATGGTCCCCTTGGTAGGGTGCGCCGATGTCAGCGATCAAGAAGTTCCAGGTCACCTTCGACTGCGCAGAACCCGAGCGCCTGGCTCGCTTCTGGTGCGAGGTGTTGGGGTACGTCGTACCGCCCCCGCCGGACGACTTCGCCACGTGGGACGAGTTCAAGCTCTCGCAGCCGCCCGAGGAGCGGGACTCATGGTTCGCCTGCGTCGATCCCTCAGGTGTCGGCCCGAGACTTTACTTCCAGCGCGTTCCCGAAGGAAAAGCCGTCAAGAACCGCGTACATCTTGATGTACGGGTCGGCACCGGCCTCGTGGGCAAGGAGCGCCTCGCCGCACTCGAGGCCGAATGCGCGCGACTGGTCCCGCTGGGCGCAGTGCATGTCCAAACACTGTATGACGGCACTGATTCGTGCATCCCGATGCTGGACATCGAGGGGAATGAATTCTGCATCGACTGACCTTGTCCAGCGGTTCCTGGAGGAGGATCTCGAAGTCGTCCAGGACGTGTTGTGGAAATGCCGCCCGCGCCGCACAACGATGTCTGATTGCCGCCAGCCATATCCATCTGTGGTGGTCATGCTGGCGGCATGACGATGTCATCCACTACGAACTCAGTGACAGTCCTCTCCGGCATGTATGCGGCTGAGGCCGAGTACTTGGCCGCGGGAGGCCCCGGCGAGGCTTCGTTCGACCTGCTCGCCCCCTTCTTTGCGCCGGATGTCGAGCTGCATCAAGCAGATGCTCTGCCCTATGGAGGTACTTGGCGTGGGCACAACGGCATGACGCAGTTCTTCCGGATGATGGGAGAAGTGTGGGAGTCGTTCGACATGGTGGAGCAGGAGTTCCTCGCCACCGGCGAGACCGCGGTCGTGCTCACACAGGTTCGTGCTCGCGCTCGCGCGACCGGCCGTGAACTCACCTTCCCGATTCTGCAAGCGATCACGGTCAAGGACGGGCGAATCACCGAGGTCCGTCCGTTCTACTGGGACACGCGGGCTATCGCCGACGCCTGCACCGTGCCGACACCGACAGACTGAGAAGGCTGCGATCTTCGAATGCGTCGCGCGAACGATGCATGACGAATCGAAGGAGGCTCGCGACCACGGTGCCGGGTTCGATCTGTATCTGATTCTGCTCTTCGTGGTCTCCGAGGCGTTGGGGCTGCTGACCCTGGGGCTGGTCCAGCCCTGGGGTGAGACGGTGCCCCGCTGGATACCGCGTCTCGGCGGGCGCTCGGTCCCCCCACTCGCAGCGGTGGTCCCGGCCACACTGGGCGCGCTCGTCTCCATGGCGACGGTGTACTACTTCTTCCTCGCCATCGTCTTCGGAGGGTTTCCGCCCGGCCACTCGACCACGGAAAAGGCCCTCTTGACGGCCAGTTACCTTCCGCTGCTCGCCTGGGGACCGCTGCTGGGAGCGGTGACGTACGCCTACTACCGTCGCCGCATGAGCGCATAGCAACCGGGCAACTCAGCGTCCGCCGCTTCCGAACGATCAGCTTCCGCCCTCGGCCCAACGGCGCCGTCGCTGCGAAGCGCTGCGTCGGGAGGGCATGTTGCCGTGGCCGGGCATCTCGTGCGGGGTCAGCCGCTCTTCGCTTCTCGGTACCTCGTCCGGTTCCCGGTGCTCTCTGGCCTCATGGACCGGGCCGTCGGCAGGCAGCCGGGGTTGCTCCTCCGGTCGTGGCGGGGACGGCTCCCGACTCTTGATACGGGCGCCCAGTACGAAGGCCCCGAGGAGTATCCCCACGACCACCAGGCCGGCGACGATCAGCCCAATGCCGAGCGCGCCTTCCGCCGCGATGTCGGTCCAAGCGATGTTCATGGCCCCGCGAGTACCCCTGGTTTCAGACGGCAACCCGTCCGCCGCGAGGTGGGAGACGCGCCGTCGCCGGGTACGCGAGCCGCGGCGGCGGTGAAACGCACTGCCCACGCCGGTGGTTCGCTCGGTGGCGGCACAGCGCGGCCGGCAGGGCACCGGCGTGGACGTTTTCCGGCCAGGCCCGTGGGAACCCGGCGCGTACGTCAACGTGAGCCGTTCCGGGCTCCTTCCACAGCCAGATCAGAGAGAAGTTGAAGCGCCGTGACCGCGGGCAGCCTCAAGAAGCAAGTCCTGCATGTACCCGAGACCGGCTGGACCAAGTCCCGTCAGCGCCGCGGCAAGGTGATCCGCACCTGCATCGCCGCCGTGGAGAACACGGGCTCACAGCGCCCGGCCGGCGCGAGCGCGGAGTGGAACATCGTCCGGGGCGAGGACTGACGTACTGAATCCTTCTCGGAAAGCCGCGGTGCCGCCGGTCAGTATCAGCGTCTCGGCGTGGATGTCCTTGCGGAGGAGGTATTCGTTCTCCTCTTTCGGGTCGTCCGGAGTGATGTGGTCGGCGTCGAGGTCGGGGAGGTCCCGCTCGGGCACACTGGCGGTGCGGAGTTCTCGGGCGGCATTCGCGGTGTTGAGATGTTCCCGGATCCGCTTCCAGCGTGAAGGGCGGCGACCGTGCCGCGAGCAGCCACAGGGTGCCGATGCGTCTGCCGTCCGTACGGTCCACATACAGTGTCGTACGAGTTATGCGCCTTGTAGAGCGCCCCGTTCTTCAACGGTCTGGCGGGCCGGATGGGGAAGATCCAGTGCGCCCGGGCGCCGGGCGCCGTATGCGGCTAGATTGTGCGACATCCGGCCAACTCGGGGAGATCTCATGTCAGTTCATCGTCCGATCATCAACAGCAGCGTGCCGCACTCCGCCCGTATCTGGAACTACTGGCTGGGCGGCAAGGACTGCTATGAGATCGACCGGCAGGTCGGTGACCAGATAGCCCAGGCCAATCCGGCCATCCTCGACATCGCGCGTGAGCAGCGGGCGTTCCTCGTCCGTGCCGTGGAGTACCTGGTCACCGAGGTCGGCATCCGACAGTTCCTGGACGTGGGCACGGGCCTGCCGACCGCGAACAACACCCACGAGGTCGCCCAGCGGCTCGCCCCCGAGGCTCGCATCGTCTACACCGACCACGACCCGATCGTGCTGGCCCATGCCGAGGCCCTGCTCACCAGCACTCCCGAAGGCGCCACCGACTACACCGACGCCGACCTGCACAACCCCGAGGCCATCCTGGAACACGCGGCCAAGACACTGGACTTCACCCAGCCGATCGCCCTGGTGCTGCTGGGCATCACCGCCCATGTCACCGACGACTCGGTCTACGGGATCGTCGGCCGCCTGGTGGAGGCCCTGCCCTCCGGCAGCCACCTCGTGCTCTGCGACGACACCGAGGTCCTCAATCCCGAGCAGATGCGCCTGATGATCGAGCAGTGGAACGAGGCCAGCGACAACCCCCGTATCAACCGCAGCCCGGAACAACTCGCCCGTTTCTTCGACGGTCTGGAACTCCTGGAGCCCGGTCTGGTGTCGGTCTCCCGGTGGCGTCCCGCGACGACCGGTTCCGAAGCGCCTGCCGAGGTCGACGACTTCGGCGGCGTAGCGCGCAAGCCGTAGCTCCGTTACGTGTGTCCCCGATCCGGGCGGCTATTTTCGGATGCGGCATGTCCACGCCTCATGGTGGGATGCGCCGCATGACCGACTCCCTGGCTGTCCGTATCGAGCAGTACTACGCCACCGTGCCGCTGTTGTTCGCCGACGCCGAAGAGTTCGGTCCATTGCGGCTGTTCGTACGGAAGGACTCGGGAACTCCTTACTACGGCGGCCCGAGCCACGCTCAACCCGTCGCGGAGCGCTCCGGGAGCATCACCGCGGCTGACATCGCCCGGGTGCGGGCACGGCAGCGTGAACTCGGTGTGCCGGAAGCCTTCGAGTGGCTCGCCGAGGCGGCTCCGGAGCTGCGTGGCCGGATCGAAGCCGCCGGCCTCCCGGTGGAAGAGCGCCCACTGATGGCTCTCGACCCGCGCCACCCTGTGCCTACGCCGCCCCTGCCATACGGGGTCACGCTGCATGTGCTGACGGACCACGACCCGGTCCTGCCCGAAGCAGTCGCCCTCCCGCGTCTGGCTTTCGCCGAGCCGGGGACCGCGGAGGGACTCGCGGGGCACGCGGAACTGTCGGCGGTGGCTGAGGAGTTGGCTGCGGACGGCACGGTGGCGGCGGTTCGGCCCACCATCCGCGCCGGGCACAAGGTGCTGGTCGCCGCCCTTGCGCCGGACGGCACTCCCCTTGCCGTCGGCCACTACCACCCGGCCGACGGCACCACAGAGATCGGCGGCGTCGGCACCCTCCCGCTGGCTCGCCGCCAGGGTCTGGCCGCGGCGGTCACGGCGGCGTTGGTCGTTCATGCCCGCGAACACGGGGTGCGGACCGTGTTCCTCGCTTATGCGGAGGACACCGTCGCCCGGATATACGCCCGGTTGGGCTTCCGGCCTGCCGACACCACCCTCCTGATCGCCAATCAGCCCGCACGGTCGTAGGCGAGCGACACATCCACCACTCGTCACGCTGGACGCGGCCCGTCAACTGCACGATGTGGCATAGGACTTGAGCGCCGTTTCCGAACCGTGACGAATGGAATTGCCCGCTCCCTCACCTGCGCTGCCGTACGTCCCGCCACACCCTACACACCCCGTGTATACATGCGTCGTATACACCCAGTGTAGAGTTCTAGCGCAAGGGCGATCTGGCCGACCAGCTCATCTGCGACCACGCCCTGTTCCACCTGGAAGCCGATCTGCGCCGGCTGGAACTGACCGCCGCCCGACTCGACAGACTCCGTGAGGCCCTGGCTCGATGACGACTTCTCCCCCCGGTTCCCTGCTCACCGCGCACGACCTGCGCAAGACGTACGGCCTGACCCACGCGCTGGACGACGCCGAGTTCTCCATCCACCCCGGCGAGGTCGTCGCCGTCATGGGCCCCTCCGGGTCGGGCAAGTCCACGCTGCTGCACTGTCTCGCGGGGATCGTGCCGCCCGACTCCGGGTCGATCACCTACAACGGGCGTGAACTGACGACGATGAGCGTCGCCCAGCGCAGTGCGCTGCGCCGCTCCGAGTTCGGGTTCGTCTTCCAGTTCGGGCAGCTCGTGCCGGAGCTCACCTGCGTCGAGAACGTCGCCCTGCCGCTGCGTCTGAACGGCACCTCCCGCAAGGAAGCCGAGAAGGCCGCCCTGAGCTGGATGGAGCGTCTTGAGGTCGACGAGCTGCAGATCAAGCTCCCCGGCGAGGTCTCCGGCGGCCAGGGGCAGCGTGTCGCCGTCGCCCGCGCGCTGGTCACCGGACCGCGTCTGCTGTTCGCCGACGAACCCACCGGCGCTCTCGACTCCCTCAACGGCCAACGCGTGATGGAACTGCTGACCCAAGCGGCCCGCTCGACCAACGCCGCCGTCGTCCTCGTCACCCACGAGACACGCGTGGCCGCCTACTCCGACCGCGAGATCGTCGTCCGCGACGGAAAATCCAGCGACATGGAGCGCGCCGTATGAGTCCTCGCCAGTGGGCCAAAGACCTGGCCATGGGGGCCAACTTCGCCCTCACCCGCGGACGCGAGGGGTGGGTGCGGATGACGCTCACCGCCGTCGGCGTCGGCCTCGGCGTGGCCCTGCTCCTGCTGTGCACCGCCCTGCCCAATGTGTTCGCCGCCCGCGCGAAGGTGGAGGACGCCCGCTTCGACTACGCGTACTCCGAGAAGGCCCCTCCGAAAGCCGACAACACCTTCCTGGTGGCCGACACCGACACCACCTGGCACGACGACGACATCCGGGGACGGCTGGTCGAGCCCGAGGGGAAGCGGGCGCCGCTGCCTCCCGGGGTCGACAGCTTCCCGGGCAAGGGCGAGATGGTGGTCTCCCCCGCGCTGCGGGACCTGCTCGCCTCGGGCGACGCCGAGCTGCTGCGGGAGCGGCTGCCCTACCGGATCACCGGCACGATCAGTGAGAGCGGACTCATCGGCTCCCACGAACTGGCCTACTACGCGGGCGCCTCGGGGCTGAAGCTCACTGAATACTCCCCGGTGCGTCGGCTCAGCGAGTACGGCAAGCCGGACGAACAACCCGGGAAGACCGACCCGGTGCTGCTGCTCATGGTCCTGGTCGTGTTCGTGGTGCTGCTGACCCCGGTCGCCGTGTTCATCGCCGCCGCCGTCCGCTTCGGCGGGGAGCGCCGCGACCGTCGGCTGGCCGCGCTGCGTCTGGTCGGCTCGGACAGCCATATGACCCGGCGGATCGCGGCGGGCGAAGCACTCGCCGGCGCCCTGCTCGGCCTGGTCGTCGGTACCGGCTTCTTCCTGCTGGGCCGTCAGACGCTGGGCTCCACCGAGGTGCTGGACGTGAGCGTCTGGCCCAGCTACCTCGATCCCTCCCCCGCTCTCGCCGCCCTGGTCGCGGTGGCGGTCCCGGTCGCCGCCGTACTCGTCACACTGCTCGCGATGCGCGGGGTGGTGGTGGAACCGCTCGGCGTGGTGCGCGCGGCCACGCAGCGCCGCCGTCGGCTGTGGTGGCGGCTGCTGCCGCCGCTGGCCGGCATCGCGATGCTCTACCCGATGATCGGCAAGGGCCGGGGGAACGGCGACTTCAACAAGTACCTCGTCATCGGCGGCGTGCTGCTGCTGCTCATCGGCATCACCGCGCTGCTCCCCTGGGTCGTGGAGGCGGTCGTCGTCCGTCTGGGCAAGGGCGCGCTGTCCTGGCAGCTCGCGGTACGGCGGCTGCAGCTGAGCAGCGGAACCGCCGCGCGCATGGTCAATGGCATCGCCGTCGCCGTGGCCGGGGCGATCGCCCTGCAGATGCTGTTCACGGGAACGCAGAGCCAGTACACCAAGGCCACCGGCGAGGACCCCGCCCGGGTCCAGATGGAGGTCGGCTTCAGCGACCGCGAGCCGTTGTCCGGCATCGAGCGCGAGTTCGCCGGCACGAAGGGGGTGCGGGCCGCGGTGAACCTGGCCAACTTGCAGTACGGGGAGACCCGTCGCGACCCGGAGAAGACGGGCGGCCTCACCGTGGCCGACTGCACCGCCCTGCGCGAACTCGCCACGCTTCCCTCCTGCGAGGACGGCGACGTGTTCGTCACCCGGACCAGGAGCCACTACGGGTCCCCCAGCAACGCCGATGAGATCGCCCTGGTCAAGCCCGGTCGGCGGCTCTACATCGACCCGTCGTACAGCGGCGACACCACCGAACGCGGCATCGAGGCGGCATGGACCGTTCCGGCGAACGTGCGGGTCGTGGAGGCGCGCAAGGACTCACTGCAGGACTACAACGGTCTGCTGGTCACCCCGGCCGCCCTGCCCGCCGAGGCCGCGTCCGCGTTGTTCTCGGAGGGGGTCTACCTGCGTCTTGACCCGTCGGTGCCCGACTCACGGGAGTACGCACGCAACGTCGTCGCCCGGATCGACCCCCTGGCGCGCACCTACAGTTGGTCGGCGACCCAGGAGGACGCGAAGTACACCTCCCTCCGCACCGGCCTGTACGTCGGTTCCGCCTTCGTGCTGGCGCTGATCGGCGCGAGTCTGCTGGTCTCCCAGCTGGAGCAGCTGCGCGAGCGCAGGAAGCTGCTCTCCGCGCTGGTCGCCTTCGGCACCCGGCGCCGCACACTGAGCCTGTCGGTGCTGTGGCAGACGGCCCTCCCGGTCGGGCTCGGCCTCGTCCTGGCCACAACGGTGGGTATCACCCTCGGTTCGGTGCTGCTGAAGATGACCGATACACCGGTGGCCATGGACTGGGCGAGCGTGCTGACCATGACCGGCGTGGGCGCGGCCGTGGTCGGCGTGGTCACCCTGCTCAGCCTGCCACCCCTGCTGCGGATGATGCGTCCGGAGGGCCTGCGCACGGAATAGCCCTCACCCGTCACGGCAGGATCGCGTCGACGTATCCCCCGTCCACGCGCAGCGCACCGCCCGTCGTCGCCGATGCCTGGTCGGAGCTCAGGTAGACCACCATGTGAGCGATCTCCTCCGGTTCGATCAGGCGTTGGATCAGGCTCTGCGGGCGGTACTTGCGCATGAAGGCGCGCTGGGCCTCGTCCCAGGGCAGATCGCGGTCGACGAGTTCGTAGACGAAGTCCTCGACGCCGCCGGTGTGGGTGGGGCCGGCGATGACGGAGTTCACCGTCACGCCGGTGCCGGCGGCCTGCTTGGCGAATCCTCGGCTGACCGCGAGGAGGGCCGTCTTGGACATGCCGTAGTGGATCATCTCCGCCGGGGTGACGATCGCCGAGTCGCTGGCGATGTACTGCACGCGCCCCCAGCCGCGCCCGGTCATCCCCGGCAGGAACATCCGGGTCAGGCGCACGGCGGAGAGCACATTGACCTCGAAGTAGCGGCGCCACTCGTCGTCGCTGATCTCCAAGGGGTCCGCGGCGCCGAAGACACCGAGGTTGTTGACGAGGATGTCCACGTCCGGCAGCGTCTCGGCGACCCGGTCCGCGCCTTCCTGCGTGGTCACGTCCGCCGCCACCGGCACCCATTCGGCTCCGGGTACCTCCCTGGCCAACTCGGCGACGCTCTGCTCGACCCGCTCCGGGCTACGGCCGTTCACACCCACCCGGGCTCCAGCGCGGGCCAGGCCGGCGGCGATCGCGGCGCCGATGCCCTGGGTGGAACCGGTGACCAGGGCGGTGCGGCCCTTCAGATCGATCTGCATACCTCGGAAACCTCTTCCTCGCACTCAACTCCTCACGCGGACTTCGCGTGCGGATGTGCTCCTTGGGTACCCGGCAGATCAGATGCGTACGCCTTCTATATGCCAGCGGAGGTATCAGTCCCCTGCAATTAATTCCATGGGGCATGACGTAGGGCATGACGTAGAGCATGACTCCCTGTCTGATCCACATGCCCGTCCCGCCTCGCTGGCTTAGCGTTCCTGATATGGGCGTTAGGTGTCGCGCCGGATGACCGGGACCGGGGAGCGGCCGGGGGCGGTCGATCCCCTCGGTGAGGGACTGGCGGCGGCTGTACGGCGTACCGGGGCCATGGCCGGGGGTGTGTATCTGCTGGACCCGGACGAGGAGGTGCTGGGGCTCGTCGCGCTGTGCGGGATACCCGTCGACGCCTTCATGCCGTGGTGGCGGGCCTCACTGGCCGCGCACGGGCCCAGTCAGGACGCGGTGCGCGGTGAGCGGATCGTGTGGGTGGACTCCTTGGAGGAGCTGGCCCGGCGCTATCCGCGTGTCGCCGCGAGCATCCCCTATCAGCTCGCGTTCGCCGTCGCCCCGATCCGGGAGGCCCGGCGCTCCCAGGGTGCGCTGCTGCTGATCTGGGCCGCCGGTCGATCTCCTGGTCTGAGCCGGCGTGAGCGGGGGCGGATCGCGTTCAGTGCGCGGCGGATCGCCCGGGTGCTGGCCGATGCCGGGGCTCCGGCGGGCCTGCCGGAGCGGCCTCGTTTCGTCAGTCCCGGCCGGGGCGAGTCGACGCCACAGTCCGCGGCGGCGGCTGCCGCGCTGGTCGAGCGTCTTCCGCTCGGTGTGCTCGGGGTGGATCTCGGAGGGCGGATCGACTATGTGAACGGCGCGGCCGCCGGGCTGCTGGGCAGGCCGGAGCAGCAGTTGCTGGGGACCGAGCCGTGGCAGTCGTTGCCGTGGCTGGACAACATCTCGTACATGGACGCGTACCGCACGGCTCTGAGCAGCCGTGAGCCGGTCGCCCTGACCGTGCTGCGTCCGCCGGGGCATTGGCTGGATCTGCGGCTCCATACGGATCGCAGCGGCACCAGCATCGTGATCGCGCCCGACCGGTCCTCAAGGCCTGCCGGTACGCCGTCGGCTTCCGCCGTCGCGCCGCCGGACAGCCGTATTCATCTGCTGATGGGGCTGGCGGCCGCGCTCACCGAGACCGTCGGGGTGCAGGACGTCGTCGATCTGGTCGCCGACCAGATTCTGCCCGCCTTCGGCGCCCACGGCATGATCATGTCCACCGTGGACGCCAGCCGTATCCGGATCATCGGGTACCGCGGCTACGCCCGCACCGTCATCGAGCAGTACGACGGCCTGTCCACGGACGCCGATCTGACACCGGCGGGCCGGACCCTGGCCACCGGCGCCTCGGTGTTCTTCGCCGACCGCGGCGAGCTGGCCCGTCTCTACCCCAGGGCGCCGCAGCTCAGCGACAAGCACGCGTGGGCCTTTCTGCCGCTGCTGAGCACAGGACGCCCCATCGGCTGTCTCCTGCTGGCCTACAACAGGCCTCATCCGTTCACCACCGCCGAGCGCTCCATCCTCACGCCCCTCGCCGGTCTCATCGCGCAGGCGCTGGACCGGGCGCGTCTCTACGACGCCAAGCACAGCCTCGCCCACGCCCTGCAGCAGACCCTGCTCCCCCACACCCTGCCCACGGTCGCCGGGCTCGACGTCGCCGCCCGCTATCTCCCGGCGGGTCAGGGCATGGACATCGGCGGCGACTTCTACGACCTCATCCGCCTGACGAACACCACCGCCGCGGCCGTCATCGGGGATGTGCAGGGCCACGACATCACCGCGGCCGCCCTCATGGGCCAGGTCCGTGTGGCCGTCCACTCGCACGCCACCGCCGGAGCCGCCCCCGACCAGGTCCTCACCCGCACCGACCGGGACCTCGCCGACCTCAACGCCAGCCGGTTCGTCTCCTGTCTCTACGCCCATCTCGACCTCGCCCGTCAGGAGGTGACCCTCGCCAGCGCCGGGCATCCGCCGCCGCTTGTCCGGCACCCCGACAACCGGGCGCAGACCGTCGACATACGTCCCGGTCCCCCGCTCGGTCTCGGCATCGGTACGCCCTCCTACCCGCTCACCACCCTGCCGTTGGCCCCCGGAACCCTCCTCGCCCTCTACACCGACGGCCTCGTGGAGGAACCCGGCACCGACATCAGCCGGGCCATCGCCGACTTCGCCGACCATCTCGGTGCGTCCGGCGACCTTTCCCTGCACCAGCTCGTGGACAGCCTCGTCCACCACACCCGCAGTACCAATCGGCACACGGACGACATCGCTCTGCTCCTGTTGCAGCCCACCCGTGAGGTGTGAGCACCGGGCGCTCTGTTCGGCCGGTCAGGGGTCGGGGGCGGGCGGCTGGTCGGACCGGTTCGCTGTCAGCAGGTTCGTGCCGAGCGGGGTGAGGATGTGCAGGACCGTGTTCCGGTCGCGGACCGAGGTGGCGAGGCCCGCCTCGCGCAGGATCCTGACGTGTTCGCTGGCCGTCGCGGGGGTGACACCCGCGCGCCGGGCCACCTCGCTCGTGGTGCACCCGTCCGCCACGGAACGGAGCACGGCGGCCCGTCCATGTCCCAGCAGCCTGGCCAGGGTTCGGGACTCGGTGTCCGTCTGCGGGGGCAGCCACCAGCGGTGTGTGCGGGTGACGGGATAGACCAGTACGGGCGGCAGGCCGGGGTCGGTGAGGGTGATCGGTTCCTGCCAGCAGAACACGGACGGCACCAGCAGCAATCCCCTGCCTTCGAGGCGCAGTTCACGGTCGAAGGGGTACTCAGTCTCCAGCACCGGCGACTTCCAGCGCAGCGACGGGCCCAGACCCGACAGCATCGCTTCCACGCCGCCGTGCAGCATGTCCCGCGCCCGCACGGCGCGATCGGCCTCGATCTGCGATCGTACGGCGGACCAGCACGGGGCGAGTGCCGCGTGGAAGTACCCGTGGAGCGCCTGACCGAGGTTCTCCAGCGCCGAGGGCTCGCCGTCCGCGAGAGGACGTAGCCATGCCGGCGCCGCCGTCAGCACGTTCATCTCCTCGCCGAGCCGTCTGCGAGGCGTGGACAGCACCGCCCGAATGCCCTCCGACAGGCCCTGCGCGGATTCGGCGGGGTTGAGGAAGTCGGGGAAGCTGCCGTGCGGTGGAGCCAGGGCCCGCAGGAGGTGCAGCTGCGGGCGGGGCAGAGAGCTCAGCCCGGCCCGCGCCTGTGCACGCCATGCGTCGAATACGGCGCGTCCCTGACGTGTCGCCAGAAGGTTCACGCTGAGCACGAGTTCCCACAAAGGGTCGGGCGCGGCGGCGACGCGTGTCCTGAGCAGGTCCTCACGCGTGAAATGCACTCGGAGCACGCGCTCCATGGTCCCTCGCGCTATGTGATCGCGACATCTCCTTTCACGCCAATTCGCCCTGCGCGCACCGTCGATCAGGCCTCTCACCATGCGTTTTCGACGCGCGCCGAATCATCTGGCAGGGAACGGCCGGTGACCGGCAGCCTGAGAGGTGTACGTGACCAAGAGCTTCGATACGTACATGAGTCATGCCTTCGGTATTCCGACCAAGGGGGAAGAACGACATGCGCAAACGTGCTGCCGTGGGGGCCGTGCTGGCCGCGGCCTTCGCCACTGTGCTCGCCACCGCCCCGGGTGCGTCGGCGGAGCCCAATCCGCCCGGCTGTGAGAAGGAGTACTTCTGCGCCTACAGCGGTGAGAACCAGACCGGTCGACTCGTCGTGAAGACCAAGGGGAACTGGAACGGAAACGTCGCCTTCCGCTCCGCGTTCAACAACGGGGTGCGTTTCCCCGGTGCCGACCACGTCGATGTGACCTACACCGTCGAGGGCGGCACGGAGACGGCTTGTCTGCACTACAACCCGGGTCCCGGCGGCTACAAGGCGAACGCGGTTCCGGGCACCCGCATCGTCAAGGTCGTCTGGCGCGGCGAGTGCTGAGGCACTGACACCGCGAGTGCGTCGGCCGGTGCGGCTCCCGCACCGGCCGACGTCACGGCCGGAACGCCGCGGTGATCTGTTCGGTGAGATCGCCCTCGTCCATCGTGGTGTCGACCTGGATGGCGCGGAGGTGGAGACGCTCGATCTCGTCCCGCAGGCCGCTGGTGAACATACGGTCACGTTCGGCGAGGTTCCGGCCGGCCCGTTCCGGGTCACTGGTCTCCCAGATGAACCCTTCTCCCGGCACGGCCCGGCTCCGTAGAGCGGCCTGGCGGAACTCCGGGGTGGGCAGGAGCCAGACCGCGTTCCCGGGGCGGGCGAGCAGCGGTTTCACGAGGTGCGGCAGCAGTCGGAAGCCCTCGACGATGATGTGGGGTTCCCGCGGCAGGCGCAGCAGGTCCTCGATGATCAGACCGAAGCCCTCGCCTCGGAACCAGTGGAACGTCTCCAGCATCGCCTGCGGAGAACGGTTCACCCAGCGCTCGTCCATGTCCATGGCCATGAAGTCATGGAGGAACGGGGCCTCACGCGGCGTGGTCCGGCGAGCGTGATCCCCCATCACGTCGTCGGTCGCGTAGAGCCGCCAGCCGTAACGGTCGGCGCATCGGCGGGCGATCGTCGACTTGCCCGCGCCACTGCCGCCGCCGATCCAGTACACATGGCGCAGTCGTTCCGCGAGGTCCGTGGCTTCGGTCATGGAGACAAGGTATGGGCCACCGGGCACACCGCTCGCGATCTCCTCGCTAACCTGCTCCCCATGCCCGACCACCTCACGCACCCCCAACGCGACGACCAGCCCGAGGAGTCACGGCGGGCGCGTCTCAGGCGGACGTTCGACGAGGACGCGGAGCGGTACGACCGGGCCAGGCCCGGGTATCCCACGGAGCTTTACGACGAGTTGGCGGAGCTCGCCGGTGTCGGCGCCGGGAGTCGGGTGCTGGAGGTGGGCTGCGGGACCGGGCAGGCGACGGTGCCGCTGGTGGGGCGGGGGTGTCGGGTCACGGCCGTGGAGGCGGGGGCGCGTATGGCCGCGGTCGCCCGCCGCAAGCTCGGCGGGGCCGTTGAGGTGGTGACGGCGGAGTTCGAGAGCTGGCCGCTGCCCGGGGAGCCGTTCGACGCGGTCGTCTCGGCGACCGCCTTCCACTGGATCGACCCGGCGGTGCGGGTGGGCAAGTCCGCCGACGCGCTGCGTCCGGGTGGGGCGCTGGCCGTGGTGCGGACGCAGCATGTGTGGGGCGGCAGCGAGGAGTTCTTCGCGGAGGTCCAGGGTTGCTACGAGCGCTTCGATCCGGATACGCCGCCCGGGCTGCGGCCTCCCGCGGCGGCCGACGTCGATCACTCGGACCATGTGCAGGAAGTGGCAGGCAGTGGTCGGTTCGGGCCCACCGTCTTTCGGCGCTTCGAGCGGGACCTCACGTACACCACTGCCGAGTATCTCGATCTGCTGCTCACCTACTCCGGCCATCGCGCTCTCGCCGAGGACGCCAGGGACGGGCTGCTGAGGTGTATCACCGGTCTGATCGACGGCCGGTACGGCGGGCGGGTGACCAAGCGGTACCTCTTCGAGCTGGGGGTGTCGCGGCGGCTTTGACGCCGTCACCAGCCCCGACACCGAAACACCGTGTTCACGACAAGGTGAATCCGGCGGTAACAACGGCTTTCTAGCGTGACCGGCTGGCTGCCACTACGACGCAGCACCCGCACCCAGCCCCACCTGGAGACGTGATGAGCACCACCGAGTCACGACTGACGCCATCGGAGCAGCCGACGTCGGAACCGCCGAAGGCCGCCGCCGACCAGGCGGTCAAGGAGACGTTGGAGGACTACACCCTCCGTTTCGCGCCGCGCAGTTACCGCCGCTGGAGCCCGATGGTCGTGGCCACCACCGCGCTCGGCGGGATCGCCTACATGGCCGACTTCTCCATCGGCGCCGGCATCGGCCTGGCCCACGGCACGGGCAACGCGCTGGTCGCGATCGCTGTCGCCGCCGTCGTCATCTTCGTCACCGGCTTCCCGCTCGCGTACTACGGGGCCCGCTACAACATCGACCTCGACCTGATCACCCGCGGCTCCGGCTTCGGCTACTACGGGTCCGTCCTGACCAGCGTCATCTTCGCCAGCTTCACCTTCATCTTCTTCGCCCTCGAAGGCTCGATCATGGCCCAGGGGCTGAAGCTGGGCCTCGGACTGCCGCTGTGGCTGGGGTACTTGGTCTCCACGCTCATGGTCATCCCGCTGGTGATCTACGGCATGAAGGCGCTGAGCAAGCTCCAGGTGTGGACCACCCCGATCTGGCTGCTGCTGATGGTCGGCCCGCTGGTCTATCTGGTCGCCACCGACCCCGGCACGGTGGACCGCTTCCTCGCGTACGCCGGCACCGACGGCGAGGGCGGCGTCAACACGGCCTCCGTACTGCTCGGCGCGGGCGTATGTCTGTCGCTCATCGCGCAGATCGGCGAGCAGATCGACTACCTGCGCTTCATGCCGCCCAAGACCGAGGAGAACAAGCGCAGTTGGTGGACTGCCGTGGTGATGGCCGGGCCGGGGTGGGTGGTGCTCGGCGCGCTGAAGCAGGCCATCGGTGTCTTCCTCGCGGTGTACATCCTCGCCGAGGTCGGTCCGGCCGCCGCGCCCGAGCCGATCCAGCAGTTCCGCAGCGCCTTCGACACGATGATGCCGTCCTGGATGGTCGTGCCGCTGGCCGTGGTCCTGGTCGTCATCAGCCAGATCAAGATCAATGTGACGAACGCCTACTCCGGCTCGCTGGCCTGGACGAACTCCTTCACGCGCGTCACCCGGCACTATCCCGGGCGCATGGTCTTCGTCCTGGTCAACCTGGCCTTCGCGCTGATCCTGATGGAGGCCGACATGTTCAGCTTCCTCAACAGCATCCTCGGCTTCTACTCGAACTGCGCCATCGCCTGGGTCGTCACCGTCGCCACCGACATCGGCGTCAACAAGTACCTGCTGAAGCTGTCCCCGCTACGGCCGGAGTTCCGCCGCGGCATGCTGTACGCCGTCAACCCGGTCGGTGTCGTGGCGTTCGTCGCCGCGTCCGGGCTGTCCATCGCCATGTACTTCCACGCTCTCGGCGACACCCTCCAGCCGTACTCCCCCGTCGCCGCGGCCCTGATCGCGTTCGTCCTGACGCCGGTCATGGCGATCGTCACCAAGGGCCGCTACTACCTGCGCCGCACCGACGACGGCATCGCCGAGCCCTTCCTGGACGGCGACGGCAATCCGAGCGCGCTCACCCTCGACTGCCATGTCTGCCACCAGCCGTACGAGCGTCCCGACCTCGCCGCCTGTGTCACCCATGACGCGGTGGTCTGCTCGCTGTGCCTGAGTACGGACAAGGTGGGCGACCACGTGCTGCCGGCCTCGGCCTGAGGCCAAGCGTTCGGCGGAACTTTCGTCCAAGACAGGGCGGGCGAAGTAGGCGACCGTAGAGGTATGCGCACACACGAAGTGGGGGCTTCGGCCCCCATGGAACGCGATGCCGACGACGGCTGGGAGGTCGCCCGACCGCTCGGCGGGCTGTCTCTCGACGGCGTCCGGATGGCCGGATTCCGTGATCGCATGGACGTCGGGCTGGACCTGCGGGTACTCCCCCAGCCCGCCGTGATCGTCGTCATCGGGCTCGGGGACACCCCGCTCACGGTGGAGAGCCCAGCCGGTCACCGGCCCATGCGGAGCCTGGTCGCCTCGCTGGCGCCGGGGCCCGCCCGCATCCGGGGTGAGCGTGTGGAGTGCGTCGAAGTGCACCTGTCGCCCCGGGTCGCCTATGCGCTGCTCGGTGTCTCCCCGCATGAGCTGCAAGGGTCCGTCACCAGTCTCGACGATCTGTGGGGGCCGGGGGCGCGCCGTCTCGGCGAACGGCTGGCCGACGCCGGGACGTGGCGCGAACGCCTCGCGCTGACCGACGAGTTCCTCACGGAGCGGGCGGCCTCGGCACCGGCCATGTCGCCCGAGGTGGCCGCCGTATGGGATGCCATCGTGGCCTGCCGGGGCCGGGTCCGGGTCGCCGACCTCGCGGCGTTGTGCGGCTGGAGCCGCAAGCGGCTGTGGGCCCGGTTCGGTGCGCAGATCGGGCTCACTCCCAAGCGGGCCGCGATGCTGGTCCGCTTCGACCATGCCGCCCGGGCGCTGTGCGCGGGCCAGTCTTTCAGCGACGTCGCGCTGACCTGCGGATACGCCGATCAGTCGCATCTCCATCGCGATGTTCTGGCCCTCTCCGGGTGCACTCCGGGGGCTCTGACCGACCTGAACACGACCGCCGGCTGACGCCTCGCGCGCGCCGGAAGTCGGCCATGTGCGCACGCCGATCGACGCACGTACACGACCACGCACGGAAGGACAGCACCTGTGTCGAACACCGATGTCCGAATCGATGTCCGAGCAGCGGCCATGGCGGACCGCGATCTGATCGCCCGGCTCGCGTTCGGGAGCATGGCCGCGCAGACGTTGCGCGCGGCGGTCCGGTTACGGGTCGCGGAACTCGTCGGTGACACACCGCGCGGCGCCGCCGCGGTGGCCGCCGACGCCGGAACCGAACCGCAGGCCATGGCACGGCTGTTGCGTGCCCTGGCCGGCCTCGGCCTGCTGAAGGAGCACGGCCCCGACTCCTTCTCGGTGACCGCGGCCGGGGCGCTCCTCGCCCCGGGGCATCCCGAGTCGCTCACCTCGTTCGTGCGGATGTTCACCGAGCCGGCGATCATCCGTGCGTGGGAGCACCTGGACGACAGTGTCCGCAGCGGGGAGGTCGCGTTCGACACCGTCTTCGGCACCGACTTCTTCAGCCATCTCGCCCAACACCCGGAGCTGTCCGCGGAGTTCAACGCCGCGATGAGCCAAGCCGTCGCCGAGACGGCCGCCGTGCTGCCGTACGCCTTCGACTTCGGCAAGTTCAGCTCGGTCACGGATGTCGGCGGGGGCGACGGAACTCTCCTCGCCGGGGTTCTCGGTGCGCATCCGGGGCTCTCCGGCGTGGTCCTCGATACGGAGCAGGGGCTTGCCGGGGCGTCGAGGACGCTGGAACGGTATGGGCTGACCGGCCGTTGCTCCCTGGTCGCGGGAGACTTCTTCCGCTCGGTGCCCGAGGGCTCGGACCTGTATCTGATCAAGAGCGTCCTGCACGACTGGTCGGACGACCAGGTGGTCACGATCCTGACGCACTGCCGTCAGGTGCTGCCGCCCGGAGGGCTCGTGCTGATCGTGGAGCCCGTGCTGCCCGAGTCCGTCGACGCCACCGCCGATGCCGAGATCACCTATCTCAGTGACCTCAACATGCTGGTGAACCTGGGCGGCAGGGAACGCTCCCGCGCGGACTTCGCGAAGGTGTGCCGGCGTGCGGGTCTGGCCCTGAAGTCGGTGACCCCGCTCGCGGAGGCGGAGCCGTTCTGCCTCATCGAGGCCGTGGCCGACTGATCGGGGCATGCGGGGAGGGCTGCGCCTGTCACAGATCACCGCGCTGCTTTGTCTCAGTCGGTGAATTCCACGGCAAACACAGTCACGGCAACCGCGGTCACGGCAACCGCAGAAGGTGAGTTCCCTCCCCATGAGCATCGAAAGTCCCGCCACGCCTCCGCCGCCGGCGGTGGAGATCCTCGCGTCGGTCCCGAACGCCCCGATCCCCGACAACGCCCAGGTCACCACCGTCCTGATCACACTGCCGCCGGGCAGCGCCGGATCCCCTCCGCACCGCCATCCCGGTCCGGCGTTCGGGTATGTGATCAAAGGCGAGGTGATCTTCGAGCTGGAGGGCGAGCCGGAGCGCGTCATCAAGGCCGGGGAGGCGTTCTGGGAGCCCGGCGGTGACGTCATCCACTACCAGGGCGCCAACAACCTCGCGGATGCGGAGACCGTGTTCACGGCCACGCTGGTGGGTGAGCCCGGGCAGCCGGTGCTGACCTTCGTGAGCGAGGAGGAACTCGAGGAGCGGCGCGACCGCCGGGCACCACGACCGTGACGGTGCGGCGAGGTGGACCGGCCGTGTTCCGGCCCGCCTCGCCCGCGGTCCCCGTGCGCACGCGCGGGCGGCAGGCGACCATGGCTGGAGGGGTCCCGCCGGTGTCGCCCCCCTCCGCCGGGCCGGGAGGTGACCGCGCTGCACACCCCGCTCTCCGTCGTCTTCGCGCTGTGCGCGGCCTTGAGCAACGCCGTCGCCACCGTGCTGCAGCGCAAGGCCGCTCTCACGGTGCCGCGCTCCGCAGGGTTCCGGGCGGGGCTGATCCTCGATCTGCTGCGGCGGCCCGTGTGGCTGGCGGGCATCCTCACGGTGATCGTCGCCGCCGTGTGCCAGGCGCTGGCGCTGGCGACCGGGCCGCTGACGATCGTGCAGCCGCTGTTCGTGCTGGAACTGCCGTTCACCCTCGTCGTCGCCTCGCTGCTGCTGCACCGCAATCTGCCCCGCACCGGCTGGCTGGCCGTGGGCGTGGTGGTGGCGGGGCTGGGGGTCGCGCTCGCCGCTGCCGCGCCCGCGGGCAATCGCACCCATGTGGCCCTGGACCGCTGGGTGCCCGCGCTCGTCGTGTGCATGGGCCTGGTCGTCGCTCTCGCTCTCGCCGCCTTCCGGCGTCCGGAGGGCCGTGCCCGGGCGGCGTGCCTGGGTGCCGCGACGGCGATCAGTTACGCGCTGACCGCGGCCCTGATGAAGGCCGCCATGCACATCCTCGACGATCAGGGTCCCGTGGGCTTCTTCTCCGCCTGGCAGACGTACGCCTTCGCGGCGACCGGCGTCTGCGCGCTGCTCCTGCTGGAGCACGCGATGCAGGCCGGCCCGCTGGTCGCCTCGCAGCCCGCCCTCACCCTCGGAGACGCGCTGGTGAGCCTCGCCCTCGGGATCACCCTGTACGAGGAGACCGTCCGCTCCGGGTGGTGGCTGCTGCCCCAGCTGCTCGGCGTCGCGCTGATCGCCACGGGTGTCTTCGCACTGTCCCGGATCCCGCTGGCGCGGGCGGTGGTGGCGCCGGAGGAGGAACGGCAGACCGGGTAGCGACGCGGCGGCTCATGCATCCGGTCGGTGTGCCTGTCGTATCCGCCGCGCTCCCGATCGTCTTCTTGGTAGCAGGGCATTCCCGCCCTGCACAGCAGCCACTCAAGGAGTCGATCCCATGTCACCGTCAACCACGCCACAGCCGATTCCCGACACCTATCGCCGGGTCACCCCGTGTCTGGTCGTCGAGGGTGCCGCCAAGGCGCTCGAGTTCTACCGCGAGGTGTTCGCGGCCACCGAGCGGATGCGGTTCCCGGGGCCTGGCGGCACCGTCGCGCACGCCGAGATCGAGATCGGGGACTCGGTCGTGTTCGTCGAGGACCCCTCGCCCATGCTGGGCACCGAGGCACCGCCCGTCGGCGGCCTGCCCGGCAGCCCCGCCTTCCTGTTCGTGTACGTCGAGGACGTGGACGCGGTCGTCGCGCGCGCCGTGGAGCTCGGGGCGACGCTGAAGCGGGCACCGGAGGACCAGTTCTACGGTGACCGGGACGGGACCATCGTGGATCCGTACGGGCACTGCTGGACCGTGGCCACACATGTGGAGGACGTCAGCGCCGAGGAGGCGCGGCGTCGGATGGCCGCCATGATGGGAGGCGAGGCGTGAAGTACGTGCTGTTGTTCGTAGAGACCGAGGAGTTCGCCGCGGAGCTGGAGGCGATGGGCCCGGCCGAGCGGGCGCGGGCGTTCGGGCGGGTCGACGAGTGGTTCGCCGCCCACGCCGGCAAGGTCACGGGCGGGCAGAAGCTGCGGGACCCGGGGACGGCGACGACCGTAAGGCTGGAGGGCGGGGAGCCGGTGGTGGTCGACGGGCCGTTCGTCGAGGGCAAGGAGGTCGTCAGCGGGTACGCCGAGATCGACGTCGCCGATCTCGATGAGGCCCTGCGGATGGTGCGTACCTGGCCGGGCTGCCCGGTGGTGGAGATCCGCCCGGTGGAGACCGGCCCGCTGGAGTGAGCGCCAGGTGACCTCATCGCCGTACGGCACGGCCGAGTCGCACGACCGGCTGGCCCGCGTGGTCCGGGAGCACGCGGGCCGGCTGGCCGCCTCGCTGATCCAGGTGACCGGTGACTTCTCCACCGCCGAGGACCTGGTGCAGGACGCCGTGCTGGTGGCGCTGAAGCGGTGGCCGCAGGAGGGTGTTCCGGAGCGGCCGGACGCCTGGCTGTTCACGGTGGCGCGACGGCGCGGGCTGGATCTGCTGCGGCGTCAGGAGAACTACCGGCGCAAGCTGGCGCAGTTGCGCTGGCCGGACGAGGGTGAGGCGTCGGAGCCGGACGAGCGGCTGCGGCTGATCTTCACCTGCTGCCATCCGGCGCTCACGCAGGAGGCGCAGATCGCGCTCACCTTGCGGATGGTGTGCGGGCTGACCACCGCGCAGATCGCCCGTGCCTTTCTGGTGCGGGAGTCGACCGTGGCGCAGCGGATCACCCGGGCCAAGCAGAAGATCACCAGGGCGGGTATCCCGTACCGGGTGCCCGACGACGAGGAGCTGGGCGGGCGTCTCTCCCAGGTCCTCGCCGTGATCTATCTGCTGTTCAACGAGGGCTACCTGTCCACCGCCGGGCAGGCGCAGTCGCACGATCTCGCCGACGACGCCGAGTGGCTGGCCGCGCTGCTGCACCGGTTGATGCCGACCGAGCCCGAGGCGGCCGGGCTGCTGGCGCTGATCCGGCTGCACCGGGCGCGCACGGCCGCCCGCTTCACCCCCGAGGGCACGCTGGTGCGGCTGGCGGAGCAGAACCGCTCGCTGTGGGACCACGAGGCGATCGCGGCGGCCGCGGCGCTGCTGACCCGTGCCATCAGACGGCGGCGTCCGGGCCCGTACCAGTTGCAGGCGGCGATCGTGGCCTGTCACGCGGAGGCCGTGCGCTGGGAGGACACCGACTGGGAGCAGATCGTGCTGCTGTACGACATGCTGCTGCACCTCGCCCCGTCACCGGTCACGCGGCTGCACCGCACGATCGCCCTGCGCTATACCGAGGGGCCGCGCGCCGCCCTGGCCGAAGTGGAAGGTCTGGCCCCGGAGCTGGACGGGTACTACCTGTTCCACGCCACCCGAGCCGACCTGTTGCGCGCCCTCGACCGCCCCGACGAGGCCCGCCAGGCGGACCGTCTCGCCCTCGACCTGACCACCAACCCCGCGGAGCGCGCCCTGCTTCAGGAGCGGGCCACCTCCTGAGAGGGCGCCTGGCGCGCTCCGTCCGTCCGGGACTCCAACGCGTGCAGTACGGCCACCATGTCCTCGCCGCCGTGTCCTTGGGCGACCGCCTCGCCGAACAGGGCATGGCAGACGTCGAGCAGTGGGGAGGCGATGTCGGCCTTGCGGGCGGCCTCGGCGATCAGCCGGTTGTTCTTCAGGACGTCCGCGGCGGCGGCCTGCACGGCGAAGTCCCGGCTCAGCAGCTTGGGCGCCTTGCCCCGCGAGACGGAACTGGCCATAGGCCCGGCGTCCAGGACGTCCTTGAGCAGGCGCTGGTCGAGCCCGTGCCGGTCAGCGAAGTGGAACGCCTCGGTCAGTCCGGTGACCAGCGTGATCAGGAACAGGTTGACCGAGAATTTCATCAGCAGCGCACCCGAGACGCCCCCGCACGTGAACGTCTCACGGCACATGGGCTCCAGGAGCGGGCGTACGTCCGCCACGGCGTCGTCGTCGCCCGCGAGCATCCCCACGAGCGCGCCCTGTTCGGCGGGGACGCGTGAGCCGGAGACCGGGGCCTCGACATAGCGTCCGCCGGCGGCCCGTACGGCGTCCTGGAGGGCGGCGGAGTACTCCGGTGAGGTCGTGCCCATGTGGACGACGGTGCGGCCGGCGACGCGTGCGGCGAAGTCCGCGGTGCCGCGCCGGAGAACCGTGTCCAGGGCGGTCTCGTCGGCCAGCATGAGGATCACCGTCTCCGCCCGTGCGAAGACCTCGGTGGGGCCGGGCGCGACCTCGGCGCCGGCGGCGCGCAGGGCCACACAGCGGTCCGGGGTGCGGTTCCACACGACCAGGGGCGTTCCCGCGCGAGCCAGGTTGAGCGCCATGGGCTGTCCCATGACGCCGAGACCGATGAAACCCACGTACACGATGCACCGCCGCCTTCCACTATGACCACGGTCATAATAGCGGTGTCACTATGACCGTGGTCATAGAATGGCCACCGGGAACAGCGAGGGAGGACAGGCATGGCAATGTCCGAACGGGGGCCACGCGAACGCATGGTCTTCAGCGCGGCCCAGCTCATCCGGCGGGACGGGGTCGCCTCGACCGGGATGCGTGAGGTCGCCGTGCACGCCTCGGCACCGCGCGGCTCACTGCAGCACTACTTCCCCGGCGGCAAGGAGCAGTTGGTCAACGAGGCGGTGGGCTGGGCGGGGCGGTACGCGGCCGGGCGGGTCGGCCGATTCCTCGCCGCGCTGCCCGAACCGACGCCGAGTCGGCTGTTCGCGCAGATGGTGCGCCAGTGGACCGACGAGTACGAGACCGCCGGGTTCGCGGGCGGCTGCCCCGTCGCGGCGGCCACCGTGGACTGCGCGGAGTCCACCGGGTCCACACGAGAGGCGGCGGCAGCGGCGTTCGCCGCCTGGACGGGGCCGGTGAGCGAGGCGCTGGTGGACATGGGAGTGCCCCGGGAACGGGCCGGTGCGCTGGCCACGCTCATGATCAGCACGCTGGAGGGGGCGATCCTGATGGCGCGGGCGGAGCGGGACGTACGCGCGCTGACGACCGTGGCCGGGGAGCTGGGGCCCCTGCTCGACTCCGCGGTGGACAAGGCCCTTTGACCGCCCTCGATGACAAGACGGTTGCTCCGCCCTGTGACGTGAGGTGCTGGTGATGCGAGGTGGTCGGGGCGGGCGCACACTGGACGGGTGAGTGGCACGTCCCCCGGACGTGGCGAAGCCGCGTCCGTACCCCGGCCGGCACCACGGCAGTCCGTGGCGCTCGCGGCGATGATGTTCGCGGTCGCGATGACGTTCATCGACCAGACGATCGTCTCCATCGCCGCCCCCGACATCGTCCGTGAACTGGGTCTGTCGGCCTCCGGAATGCAATGGGTCGTCAACGCCTATCTGCTCGCCCTGGCCGCCTTCTTCGCGTTGGGCGGTCGCCTCGCGGACCTCTACGGGCCACGCCGGGTGGTCGTCATCGGCACGATCGTGTTCGTCGTCTCGTCGGTGCTGTGCGGCTGCGTCCCCAAGGGCGACGCGGCACAGGGCTGGCTGATCGCGTTCCGGGCCACGCAGGGGTTCGGGGCGGCACTGCTGTTCCCGGCGGCGCTGGCCGTGGTGGTGGCGGTGTTCCCGCCCGAGCGGCGCGGCCGTGCCCTCGCCCTGTTCTTCGGGATCTCCGGTGCGCTGACCGCCATCGGGCCGCTGCTCGGCGGCTGGCTCACGGAATGGACCTGGCGTGCCGTGTTCTGGGTCAACGTCCCGGTGGCCGTGGTCGCCCTCGTCCTCACCGGCCTGGCGCACATCTCGGACCGCAGGCGGGCGGGCACCCTCGACGTTCCCGGCGCGGCGCTGATGGCGATCGGCATGGGGCTCAGTGTGCTCGGCTTCCAACAGGCCTGGGCATGGGGCTGGGACAGCGCCGCGACCTGGGGCTGCATCGCGGGTGGCCTGGTGATCCTGTACGCGTTCGTCCGGTACGAGCGCGGGGTCCGGCACCCGTTGATCGATCTGCGGGTCTTCCGGGACAAGGCGTTCACGGTGGACGCGGCGGTGCTGTTCTTCGCGATGCTCGCCTTCGTCCCGCTGTTCTTCTTCGCCTCCGTGTACGCCCAGGTGTCCCTGAGCGCCTCGCCGAACCAGGCCGCGCTGTTCCTGCTGTACGTCTTCGCGGGGTTCGCCATCGCCTCCCAGTGGGGCGGGCGGATCCTCGACAAGCAGGGGGCGCGTCCGGCGCTCAAGATGGGCACCGTGGTGGGCGCCGTCGGCTTCGCCCTGTGGGCGGGCAAGCTCACCGACCTTTCCATGCACGACCAGTGGCCCTACGCCTGTCTCGCCGGCGCGGGAATCGGCTTCATCCTGGCACCCGCGTCCACGGACGCCGTCAACCGGGCCATCGGCCCCTCCTACGGCGAGGTCACGGGCATCACCCAGACCGTGCGCAACTTCGCGGCGAGCGTGGGCATGGCCGTGTTCGGCACGATCCTGACCCATGTCACCAACACCAACGTGGTGAACACCCTGGAGTCCCGCGGCTTCTCCTCGAACGTCGCCCACGAAGTCGCCCGCGACGTCACCGAGTCCATCACCGGCAACGGCGACGACAGCACACCGACGGGCACGGGGCCCGCGGCATCGGCGATGCGGGACGCGATGGACGCCGTACGCATGGACTTCGCCGAGGCCAACCAGTGGGTCTTCTACGGCATGGCCATCGCCCTGGGCGTCGGCTTCCTGTGCGCGCTGCGGCATCCGGGCGGGCGGGCCGTGACGGAGCAGAGTGCGGAGGAGCCGCGGAAGACTCCGTCGGCGACGGGCTGACCGAGCCGCCCGGTCAGTGTCCGGCCACTCGGGCCAGCGCCGCCTCGGCCCGCGCGGCCAGTGCGGCGACCAGGTCCGCTGCGGACGGCAGGTCGTCGATGAGGTCGATGGCCTCGCCGGCCCACTGGGGCAGTGCGGGGATCGTGCCCTGTGCCACGGCGTCCCGGTACGCCTGCCGGGCGTTCGGGTCGGCCGCGAGCTCGTCCTCGCGGTCCCGCCAGGCGTCGAGGAAGGGATGGGCGAGAGTGCGTGCGGTGTACCTCGCGGGCCAGGGCGAGTCGCGGGCGATGTCGAGCACCCTGTTGCGCTCGGTGTCCTCGCCGCGTCCCTCGATGATCGCCTTGGCCGTCGCGGGGTCCACCAGGGCCTCGGCCGTGGCTTGGAAGCGGGTGCCGAGTACAGCGCCTGCCGCCCCCAGCGCCAAAGCCGCCGCCACGCCGCGCCCGTCGGCGATCCCCCCGGCCGCGAGCACCGGCACCGGTGCCACCAGGTCGACGACGACGGGTACGAACGGCAGCGTGGAGCGTCCGTGCCGGGCCCCGTGCCCACCGGCCTCGGTGCCCTGCGCCACGATCACATCGGCGCCGAGATCCACCGCCCGGCGGGCCTCCTCCAGATCGGTGACCTGGAGGATCAGCGCCGTACCGGAGTCATGGACACGCTCCGTGAAGCGGCCGGGGTCCCCGAAGGACAGCATCATCGCCGCCGGTCGAAGCTCCAGTGCCCACGCGACCACGGCCTCGTCGATCGCCCACGTCAGAAAGCCGATGCCCCAGGGTTTCCCGGCGGACTCGGCGGCCAGGACGGGCAGTTCGCGGGCCAGCCAGTCCGGGTCGCCGTTCCCGCTGCCCAGGAGCCCGAGACCGCCGCCGCGTGAGACCGCCGCCGTCAGGGCGCCTCCGGCCGAACCACCCATCGGGGCCAGGGCGATCGGGTGCTCGACACCGAACAGTTCCGTGAACTCCGTCGACAGGGCCATGGCAGCCATGGTGCCCCGACCTCAAGGCGCCAAAGCCACCTGTCACGCGACGTGCCCGCTCCCGTACAGTCCGTCGCATGAACACGGACGCCCAAGCGGGCCTCGGCCCCCTCCCCCACACCCCCCGAACGGCTCCGCCGGTCCCCGAAGTCGAGCCCGACGTCGTGAAGCGGTGGCATGCCGGGGGTGGTGAACTGGTCGAACTGCTGGCCCTGGTGCGTGAGCAGGTCGGTGGTGTCGCCGCGTTCCGTCTCGGGCCCGCCCGCACCGTCCTGGTCACCGAGCCGCAAGCCGTCCAGCACGTACTCGCCCGCCACCCGGAGCAGTACGTCAAACGCTCGCACCGCGCCCGCCTGCTGGTCGGCGACGGGGTCCTGTCCACCGCGGGAAAGGCATGGAAACGGCAACGCCGTCTGCTCCAGTCGCAGTTCACCGGCACCGGCATGCGCCGTTACGACCGGCGGATCGCCGAGGCGGCCCGGGTCACCGCCGGGCGCTGGTCGGAGTACGCGCGGACCGGACAGACCCTCGACGTCGGGCGGGAGATGCACCGCTTCGCCCTGGACGCCATCTGGCGCTCGCTCACCGGCCTTCCCCTTGACGACGACACCGAGCGCGAACTGGCCGCCGTCGAGGCCGTGGCTGCCGCCCTTCCGACGTTGCCCGCCGATGCCGAGGACGCCAGGGAGGCGGTGGCCGAAGACCTCGCCCGGATCGACGCCCTCGCCCGGCACGCCATCGAGGCGGCCCGCCGCGGCGAGACCGGCCCCGACGGCCCGGGCCTGCTGCATGTGCTGATCGACGCCTCCGCCGCGCGGCCCGAGTACACCGACCGGCTGATCCGCGACGAGCTGGTCACGCTGCTCGCGGCCGGGCACGAGACCACGGCCGGCACCCTGACCTGGCTCCATCTCCTGCTCGACGAGTACCCCGACGCCCGCGAACAGGCTCTCGCCGCCGGCGTCGAGGGCTCGGAGGAGCGCAGCCAGGCCATCCAGGCGCTGGTTCACGAGACGCTGCGGCTGTACCCGTCCGCCTGGGTCCTGCCGCGTCACACCGCCGAGGACGACACCCTGGCCGGGTACACCGTCGAGGCAGGTACCGACATCCTCGTCTGCCCCTACCTCACCCACCGCGATCCCGAACTGTGGGCGGACCCCGAGCGGTTCGACCCCCGCCGCTTCCTCACCCCGGGCGGCCGGCCGGGTCACCCGGGTGCCTATCTCCCCTTCGGGCTGGGTCCGCGCACCTGTCTCGGCATGCAGTTCGCGCTCCGTGAGGCCACGGTGCTGCTGGAGCACCTCCTGCCTGCCCACAGGGTGGTGTTCTCGTCCACCCCCGCGAAGGCGAGGTACGGCATCACCGTCCGCCCGGACGGTCCGACGCCCGCGACTCTGCGTCCGTCACACGGCTGAAGGCGCCCCGGCCCTCTCAGCGCCGCCCGCCGAACTCCCAGGCGTGGACCTCGACTTCGGCGTACCGATGCGGCGCCAGTACCGCGCGTGCCGTAGCCGCGTCCGGAGCGCGTACCAGTGCGGCCGTACCGAGCCAGGCGGTGCCGTCGTCGGACAGCAGCGGCCCGTACGCGACGAGTTCGTGGCCGGCCGGTGGCTCGGTCGGGCCGTCGGGGCGCTCCGGGCCGAGGGCGAGTACCAGATACCGGTTGCCGCCGGTGCTGCCCCCGGGGAAGTCCCACATGGTGCGCCCCAGCAGGTTGCGCCACCGGCGCAGCAGAACGTCCCGGTACACGCCGGCCTGGTGGTTGGGCTCGTCGAAGGCGAACGCGCGGGCGGCGGTGGGGTCGGGCAGGTCGACTATGTGCACGCTGCCGGTGGGTGTCTCGCCGTCGGCCGCGAACGTCGGGCCCCGCGCGATCAGTCGCTTGGCGAACCGGTCCATGTACGACCAGTGCTCCTCCCCCAGCCGCTCGCGCAGGGGCAGGGAGTCGGACCGGTCGCGGTGGTAGCAAAAGAACTCCATTCCGGCAGTCTGGGCCAAGACTTCACTCGTTGTGGAATGATCCGCTGTCATGCCCTCGTTTCCCGCGTGGACGTCAAGGACCGTAAGCAGACTGCTCGTTGTGCTGCTGGCACTGTTCGCGGCGCTGGCCGGCACCGGGGCCGACGCCCTCTCGGAACCCGCCGCGTCCCCGGATCGGCCGCGTTACGACGTGACCCTGCGCGCCGACGCCGACGGTTCGCGCTGGGCCGGCCGGGAGCGGGTGACGTTCCGCAACTCCTCCGACCGTCCGCTGCGTGAGGTGTACGTACGCCTGTGGGGCAACGGCGTGGACAAGTGCGGCACGGCCGGCACGCCGTCCCCGGTGAAGGTGACCGATGTGCGCGGCGGCACCGCGGGCCCGCTGACCGTGAACTGCACGGCGTTGCGGATCACCCTGCCGAAGCCGCTGGCGCGCGGTGAGCGGGCGACCGTGTCCTTCGGCGTGTCCATCACCGTGCCGAAGCGCAACGACCGCTTCGGCCGCGAGGGCGCCGTCCGCTTCCTGGGCAACGCGCTGCCCGTGCTCGCCGTGCGCGACGCCAAGGGGTGGCACCTCGACCCGTATGTGTCGACCGGTGAGAGCTTCTACGCCCTGGCGAGCGACTTCCGCGTGGCGCTCGACCACCCCTCGAAGCTCAAGGTCCCTGCGACGGGCCGCACTTGGAGCGTCCCTGGCGGGCCCGGGCGCAGTGTCACCGTCAGTGTCGCGCATCGAGTGCGGGACTTCGCCTGGGCGGCGGGCCCTTTCCACACGGCCGTCGCGACCACACCCGGGGGCGTGCGGGTCAAGTCGTACTGGGCTCCCGGCACCTCCGCGGCGGGCGTGCGCCTCACCCGTGAGGAAGGCGCCGCCGCCGTCGACCGGTTCGGCGAGGAGTTCGGGCGCTACCCGTACGGCGAGATCGACCTGGTGATGACGAGCGAGTTCGGCGGCGGGATGGAGTACCCCGGCCTGGTCCTGCTCGGCACCACCGACGAGGGCGGCGCCGTCGTCCACGAGGTCGCGCACCAGTGGTGGTACGGCATCGTCGGCAACGACGAGTACGGCGCGCCCTGGCTGGACGAGAGCTTCGCGCAGTACGCCAACGCGCGCTTCTACGGCTGGGAGACCCGCGACTGCTGGTCGGAGGTCGAATGGCCGAGCAACAGTACGGCGCTGACCAACTCGATGGCGTACTGGGCCGCGCACCGGGACGAGTACCACCTGGTCTACACGGCCGGCTCGTGCGCCCTCGCCGACCTGGAGCGCACCCTCGGCGCGGACACCATGGCCCGGCTCCTGAAGCGCTACGCCCACGACCACTGGTACGGCGTCTCCACCACGGCCGACTTCAAGAAGGCCGCGCAGTCCGTGACGGACAAGGACCTCACCGCTTTCTGGAAGCAGCACCGCATCCGGTGACCGTCCGGGGCGAAGCCCTCAATGTGCCCAAATTGACGTCAATTTACACTTCGCCCTTTTGATCGCGCGTTCCTCCGTTATGGCGAAATGCCGTACGGAAGCGGCTGCTTGACCCCATTCGCCCTACCGTGATCAGTGTGCTCTCCGCTGTGTGTGCCCAGGCCCGGGCCCCTCTCGGCCACTTCCCCGACCCACCCGTCGCGGCCCGCCCCGGGACCATCCGCAAGCAGTGGCACACGTCATCGTTCTTCTTCAGGAGTGGGGTGTGGGGTTGACTGGGGATTCGTGCGCCGCGGACGCGTTCGCGATCGTCGGCCTGGGGTGCCGGCTGCCGGGCGGGATCACCGATCTGGCCGGGTTGTGGGAGGCGTTGGAGGCCGGGCGTGACCTGGTGGGCACGGTCCCGGAGGACCGGTTCGATGCGGGACGGTTCGTCGACACGGAGATGGCGCGGGCGGGGAAGTCGTACACCGCGCGCGGTGGGTTCCTGACGGACATCGCGGGGTTCGACGCGGACTACTTCGGTATCTCGCCGCGCGAGGCCGCGCAGATGGACCCGCAGCACCGGCTGCTGCTGGAGACGGCGGCCGAGGCGCTCGACGACGCCGGCATCGACCCCGCGACGCTCGCCGGCTCCGACACCTGTGTGTTCGTCGGCATCTCGGACTTCTCCTACGCGGGGCTGCAGATGTCCCGGGGCCGGTCCATGAACGCCTACTCGATGGCGGGCTTCGCCCACTCCATCGCGGCGAACCGG
Source organism: Streptomyces lanatus (assembly GCF_014655715.1). Lineage (GTDB taxonomy): Bacteria > Actinomycetota > Actinomycetes > Streptomycetales > Streptomycetaceae > Streptomyces > Streptomyces lanatus. The sequence goes on from NZ_BNBM01000004.1 coordinate 244,717, forward strand.
CTGTCGCACTTCTTCGATCTGCGCGGGCCGAGCATGGCCGTCGACACCGCGTGCTCCTCGTCGCTGGTGGCCGTCGAGCGCGCCTGCCGGGAACTCGCCTCGGGCGGCAGCCGGGTGGCGCTGGCGGGCGGGGTGAACGTGCTGCTGAACCCGGGAGGGTTCGTCGGGTTCAGTCAGGCGTCGATGCTGTCGCGGCGGGGGCGCTGCGCGGCGTTCTCGGCGAACGCCGACGGGTTCGTCAGGGCCGAGGGCGCGGGTGTGGTGGTGCTGAAGCCGCTGGGCGACGCGGTGGCGGACGGGGACCGCATCCACGGGGTGATCGCCGGCGCGGCGAGCAACTGCGACGGGCGCACCATGGGCCTGGCCCTGCCGAGCACCGAGGCACAGGAGGAGCTGCTGCGGCAGGTGTACGAGCGGGCGGGCATCGCGCCCGACGAGGTGGTGTACGTCGAGGCGCACGGCACCGGCACCCAGGCGGGCGATCCGGCCGAGTGCACGGCGCTGGGCCGGGCACTGGGCGCCGGGCGGACCGTGGGCCCGCTGCCCATCGGGTCGGTGAAGTCCAATGTCGGGCACCTGGAGCCCGCCTCGGGCATGGCGGGGCTGTTCAAGGCGCTGGCGGTGCTGCGGTACGGCACGATCCCCGCGTCGCTGCATCTGGAGCCGCTCAATCCCGGCATCGACTTCGCCGGACTGGGCCTGGAACCCGTCGACCGGGCCCGTCCGCTGGTGCCGGGCCAGGGACGGCGCTTCGTCGGTGTCAACTCCTTCGGGTTCGGCGGGGCGAACGCGCATGTGGTCGTCGGTGGGCCGCCTGAGGGATCTGAGAGGTCCGGCGTCGATGTGACGGGTGATCTGCCGGTGATCGCCTCTGGGCGTACGGCGCGGGCGGCCGAGGAGGCGGCGCGGCGGCTGGCGGTGCGGCTGACGGGGGCCTCGCCGGAGGAGTTCTACGCCATCGCGGCCACGGCCGGTGTCCGCCGGGCCCGGCATCGCCATCGCCGGGTGGCGTTGGCGTCGACGCCGGACGAGGCCGCGCGGATCCTGACCGGCGAGTGCGGGACGGGTGAGGCGGTCGAGCGCGGCCGGGTCGGGCTGGTCTTCTCGGGCAACGGCTCCCAGTGGGCGGGGATGGCCGCCGACCTCCTGGACGACCCGGTGTTCCGGGCAGAGGTGGAGGCGGTCGACGCCGCGCTGACGCCCCGGCTGGGCTGGTCGGTCACCGCCGCTCTGGGGCGGCCGGTGGACGAGTGGGGGCTCGAAGCCACCGAGGTCGCGCAGCCGCTGCTGTTCGCGGTGCAGGCGGGCGTCGTCGCGGTGCTGCGTGGGCGGGGCGTGACCTGGTCGGTCACGCTCGGGCACAGCGTCGGGGAGGTGGCCGCCGCGTATGCCGTCGGCGCGCTGACCCTGGAGGAGGCCGCGTGTGTCGTCGCCGAGCGCAGCCGGGCCCAGGCGGGCACGGCCGGGCGGGGCCGTATGGCCGCGGCGGGGCTGTCGCCGGACGAGGCGGAGCGGTTTCTGTCGGCATACCCGGGTCTGGTCGTCGCGGCCGTGAACTCCGCCCGGGATGTGACGATCGCCGGGCCGGTGAACCAACTCAAGTCGCTGGGCGACGAGTTGGCGAGCCGGGAGGTGTTCTTCCATCTCATGGATCTCGACTACGCCTTCCACAGTCCGGCCATGGAACGGGTCCGGGCTCCGCTGGCCATCGCCCTCGACGGGCTGGCTCCTGAAGGAGGCACGGAGGGGCTGATCTCGACCGTGACCGGCGGGCCGGTGCCCGAGTCCGGCCTGGACGCCGACTACTGGTGGCGCAACGTCCGCGAACCGGTCCGCTTCGCCGCCGCCGTCGAACACGCCCTGGACGCGGGCGTCGACATTCTGCTGGAGGTCGGCCCGCATCCCGTCCTGCGCACGTACCTGCGGCGGATCAGCGTCGGATCCGGTCCGGTGGCCGTACTGGCGACCCTGCGCCGTGACACGGCCGGTCCGGCCGCGCTGCGTCAGTCCGTGGAAGCACTGCTCGCAAGCGGAGCGGAGACGGACTGGACGCGCTGGTTCCCGCGCCCCGCCCCGCCGGCGGAACTCCCCGCGTACCCATGGCAGCGGGAGCGGCACTGGAGCGGTGCCCCGCACCATTGGGTCACCAGCAGCGGCTCAGGGCTGCTCGACCATCCGCTGCTGGGCGAACGGCTGCCGACCGCCGAGCCCGCCTGGCAGGGGCCGGTCGAACCCGCGCTGGTCCCCTGGCTGGCCGACCACAAGGTGGCGGGATCGGTGCTGTTCCCCGCCGTCGGCCATATCGAGATGGCCCTGGCCGCCGGGCGGCGGGTGCTGGACGCGCCGGTGGAACTGGCCTGGCTGGAGGTGAAGCGCCCGCTGGTCATCCCCTGGAGCCGGGCCGGGGACGTCCGGATCCGGGTCGCGTACTCCCCCGACGACGGCATGGTGTCGATCGCCGCCACCGAGACCAACGAGGACGGCGTCGAGGCCGAGGACCCGCTGCCCCGCCCGCATGCCCGGTGCCGGGTCCGTGAGCTGCTCGGCCGCCCGCCCGCGCGGATCGACCTGGCCGAGGTGCGGGCCCGCTGCACCCGCCGGGGCGACTCCGATGCCCTGTACTCCGAGATGGCCGCCATCGGCCTGGCCTATGGACCCACCTTCCGGCAGCTCACGCGGGTGCATCTCGGCCCGGGGGAACTGCTGGGCGCCTACCGGCACACCACGGACGAGGCGGACACCGCGCAGTACGTTGCGCACCCCGCGCTGCTCGACAGCGCGCTCCAGGCGTGCGTGCCGCTGGCCGCCGTCCGGTCCGGCGGCGGACAGTTCTGGCTCCCGGCCTCGATCGGTGCCGTACGGGTGTGGCGGAGCCCGTCCCCGACGGGGATGCTGCACATCCTTGATCGCACGCGCGCGGCCACCGAACTCTGCTTCGACGCCGTCGTCACCGATCCGGACGGCAGCGTCACCGTCGAGCTGGACGGTATCCGGATGCGGCGGGTGCACGGCCTCGCCGACCGCACGCCCCGGCGATACCGGACGACGTTGCGCGCCGCGCCCCATCCTCATCTCCCGGCCGAGGCCTCGCCGCTGTGCGGAAATCACGAACTCGCGGAAGCCGTCGGGGGCGTTGTCGCAAGGGCGGAGGCCGACTCGCGCTCCGTACGCTTCACGGAGTTCGTGGCCCGACTCAAAGTGGTGACCGCTCATGCGGCGGCCGCCGCCTTCGCGGGCCTGCTGCCCCCGGACGTCACCGAGTTCACGCCGGCCGATCTGGTTCGGCACGGCATGCTCCCCGCACACGAACGGCCGGCGCGGGCCCTGCTGGGGCTGATGTCCCGGCAGGGCCTGGCGGCCGTCGGCGAGGACGGGCGGTGGCGGCTGACCGGCGCCGCCGACCCGGCCCCGCTGCTGTCCCGGCTGCCACTCGACTTCCCGGCCTGCGTAGCCGAAGTTCAGCTGGTAGTACGGCAGTTGGCGCGTCTGCCGCAGGTGCTGCGCGGCGAACAGGACGCGCTGCATCTGCTCACCGGGCAGGGCGCACAGGACGCCCTGGAGCAGATGTACGACGTGGCGCCGTCCTGCCGCACCTACAACCGGGGCGTCGCAGCCGTCGCGGCCGAGATCGTACGGCGCTGGCCGGCGGACCGGCCCCTGCGGATCCTGGAGATCGGCGCGGGCACGGGCGGCACGACCGCCGCACTGCTCCCGCTGCTGCCTCCGGAGCGCACGGTCTACGACTTCACCGATGTGTCCACGGCGTTCTTCGCCCGCGCCCAGCACCGGTTCGGGGACCACCCCTTCGTCGCCTACCGCACGTTCGATCTGAACACCGACCCCGCCGAGCAGGGCTTCGCGGACGGCACCTACGACCTGGTCGTCGCGGCCAACTCCCTGCACACGGCGGCCGATCTGGAGGCGGCCCTGCGCCGGGTGCGGGTGCTGCTCGCACCGGGGGGCCGTCTGCTGGCCCTGGAGATCCATGACCTGGACTATCTGCTGCCGTTCTTCGGCACCCTGGGCAGCTTCTGGGCCGCCGCCGACCCCCTGCGCACGGACTCGCCCACGCTGCGCCGGGACCAGTGGCAGGGTCTGCTGACCGCGTGCGGCTTCCGCGATGCCGTCTGCCTCGGTGAGGCCATCACGGACACCGGCGACGGCGCCTCGGTGCTGCTGGCCTCGACTCCCTCGCACGAGGTCCCGCTGCCCGCACCGGCACGGCCCCGTGACGGCGTCCGTTGGGTCCTGGCCGTCGAGAGCGAGACCGAGACGCCCCTGGCCGAGCGCCTCGCCGTACTCCTGGACGACGGCGGAGAGCGGTCCGTGCCCGTGGCGACCGCGCCGACCGACCCGGCGTCCTGGGCCACGGCGCTCACCGGGGACGGCGATCCGGTCGTCGTCCTGGTACTGGGCGACTCCCCGACCGACCCCCGGGCCATGCTCGACCAGGCCGTGCGACGCGCCGCCACGCTGCGTGCCCTGGCCTCGGCGTGCCGGGACCTCCCGGAGGGTGTACGTCCGGCGCTGTGGCTGGTGACCCGGCCCAGCGGAGCGCTGCCCGCGCCCGAACGAGCCGACCGTCCGCAGGACGCCGCCGCCTGGGGCATGGCCCGCACCCTCGCCAACGAACATCCGGGACTGCGCATCACCCGCCTGTCGCTGGAACGCGCCGGTGACCCGGCCGCCGACGCGCACCGGCTGGCCCGTGAACTCCTGGAATCCGTCACGCCGTCCGGCGACGACGGGAGCACGGCGGTACGCGAGGACGAGATCGTGCTCACCTCCCACGGCCGCTTCGTGCCGCGTGAGATCGGATTCCCCTGCGACGAGCACTTCGAACCGAGGGGCGACGCGCCCTTCGCGCTGGAGATTCCGGCGTCCGGTCTGTCGTACGAACCGGTCTGGACACGGATCGAACCCCCCGTCCCCAAGGCCGGCGAGGTGGTGATCGAGGTGCGGGCGGCGGCGCTCAACTACCGCGACATCATGCTGGCGACCGGACTGCTGCCCCCGGAGGCGGCCGAGGGCATCAGCAGGGAGAACCGGCCCGGGTTGGAATGCGCGGGGATCGTCACGGCGGTCGGCGAGGGGGTCCAGGAGCCCGCCGTCGGGGACCGGGTGTGCGCGATCGCCGTGGGCTCTCTGGCCTCGCACACGGTGACCCCGGCGCCGACTGCCATGCGGATTCCCGACGGACTGGGATTCGCGGAGGCCGCGACCTTGCCGGTGGCGTTCGTGACGGTCCACTACGCGCTGCACGAGCTGGCGCGCCTCACGGCCGGCGAGACCGTTCTCGTGCATGGCGCCGCCGGGGGCGTGGGCCTCGCCGCCGTCCGGTACGCCCAGTTGGTGGGCGCCAACGTCATCGCCACCGCGGGCAGCCCGGCCAAGCGGGACCTGCTGCGGGCGCTGGGCGTCGACCACGTGCTGGACTCCCGCACCCTCGAATTCGCCGACCAGGCACTGCGGATCACCGAGGGACGCGGCGTCGATGTCGTCGTCAACTCGCTGGCCGGGCAGGCCATCGACCGGGGTCTGGAGATCCTGCGGCCCGGTGGCCGGTTCATCGAACTCGGCAAGCGTGACATGTACGCCAACAAGCCGCTGCCGATGCGCCCGTTCAGCCGCAACATCGCCTTCTTCGGTGCCGATATCACCGCCCTGCTGTTCGACGAGGCCGGAATGGAGCGGGGCCTGGGTCTGCTGGCCGAGATCTCCGAGCGCGTGGCGGACGGCCGGTACCGTCCGCTGCCGCACTCGGTGTATCCCGCCGCACGGGTCAAGGAGGCGTTCACGCTGCTCCAGCACTCGCGGCACATCGGCAAGGTCGTCGTGAGCCTCGAACCCGACGACGCGCCGGTCGCGGTCCGTACCCGGCCCGAGCCGCTCCGGCTCGATCCCGACGGCAGCTACCTGGTCACCGGCGGCCTGAGCGGCTTCGGCGCAGCGACCGCCCGCTGGCTCGCGGATCGCGGCGCCCGGCATCTGGCCCTGGTCTCACGGCGGGGCGCCGATGGACCCGAGGCGGCAGCCGTACTGTCCGACCTGGCCGATCGCGGCGTGACAGCGACGCCGTACGCCGCCGATGTCACCGACGCCGTGGCCATGGCCGAGACGATCGACCGGATCGACGCCACGGGGCACCGGCTCGCGGGTGTGGTGCACGCGGCGATGACCCTGGACGACGCCCCGCTCACCGAGCTCGACGACGAGCGGATCCGCGCGGTCCTGGCCCCCAAGCTGGCCGGGGCAGCGGTCCTCGACGCCCTGACCCGCGATCGCGAACTGGGGCTGTTCTGGCTCTACTCCTCCTTCACCGCGGTGATCGGCAACATCAAGCAGTCCGCCTACGTCGGCGGGAACCTGTTCCTCGACGCGCTGGCCCGGCGGCGGCACGGCACCGCACCGGCCCTGGCCGTCGGCTGGGGTGCGATCGGGGACTGCGGCCATGTCGCGCGCGAGGGGCTCGCGTCCGCGATGACAGCGCTGGGCGCCGAGCCGTCGAGGTCGCGCGAGTCGCTGGCCGCGCTGGAGACACTGGCGGCGTCCGGTGAGGCCGTCGCCGGGATCGGCCGGTTCGACTGGGCAAGGCTGCGTACGTTCCTGCCCACCGCGAGCATGCCGCGCTTCGAGGCGTTGCTGCCGGCGGAGGGCGAACTCGGCGGGCACAACCGCCAGGACCTCCTGGCCACGTTGGCGGGGCTCGGCCAGGACGAGGCGCTGGAGGCCGTCAACAACGCGCTGGCCGAGCTGCTGGCCCGCATCCTCCAGACCGATGTCGCCCGCATCGATCCGAGGACACCGATCCAGGACTACGGCGTCGACTCCCTGATGGCCGCCGAACTCCTCACCACGCTGCGCCGGCGCCTCGACGTCGAGATCCCGCCGATGGAGCTCCTCCAGGGCGGCATCACCCTGACCGACCTGTCCCGCCATGTGCTGCTGCGCCTCGGCATGCGCGGCACCGACACCGCCAACGCCTGAAGGGGAGGCTCCTCATGGTGACCTGTCAGGAACCCGGCGGCCCGGCGGTGGCCGCCGCCGGAGGCCCGCTCGACTTCGGCCCCCTCATCGGCGGCACCACCGTCCCCGGCCCGGTCGAGTGGGTGCACGCGATGCGCGCGAGCGCCCTGATCGACGATCCCATCGGCGCCACCTGCTACCGCAACGCCTTGAACGCGGGACGCATGGGGCCCGAGGTCCATCCGGAGGCGATCCTGGGGCGCTGCGCCCTGGCAGGCCCCGACCATATGCAGGCCGCGCTGCGCACCGCCCGGCAGGCGGCGGACGAGTGGGGCGGCGCCTCCACGGCCCAGCGAGCCGGACTCGCCGAGGCGTTCCGCGCCCGGCTGCGGGACCACGCCGACGCGTTGACCGGGCTGTTGGTCGAGGAGGGGCATCCCGTCCGGCTGGCCCGGATGGAGGTCGCCAACCTGCTGACCTTCTTCGGTCCGGAGACCACCGACTGGTGTCTGCGGCAGCTGGAGACACGGCACACCGTCGACGGCCGGACGGTGTCGCTGCGCCGGGTGCCGGACGGTGTGGTGTGCGTACAGCCGCCGCAGAACACCCCGGCGCTGAGTGTCGGCGCCGCCTTCCAGGCCGTACTGGTCGGAAACGCGCTGGTGGTGCGGCTGTCCCGGCACGCCCCGATCGCCGCCATGTATCTGCTGGAGCGGGTCGCCGTGCCCGCGCTCGACGAGGCCGGTGCTCCGCCCGGCGTCCTGTCGGCGCTGTGCACCGACCCCACGCTGGCGTTGGACACCTGGCTGGAGAGCCCGCTGGTGGACGACGTGCTGTACTTCGGCGACTCGATCCGCGGGGAGCATCTGGAGAAGGCGTGTCTCGCGGCGGGCAAGAAGCCGATCCTGGAACTCGGCGGCAACGACATGGTCGTGGTGTGGCGGGACGCGCCCCTGGACCAGGCCGTCGAGGCGCTCCTTGAGTCGTACCACGGCAGCGGCCAGATCTGCTGTGCGCCCAACATCGCCCTCGTCCACCCCGAGATCGCCGACCGGCTCACCGACCTGCTGACCGAGCGGGTGCGGGCGCTGCGGCCCGGCTTCCCCGACGACCCGGAGGTGGTGCTGGCGGCGACGCCCAACACCGCCGGGTACGACGCCACGCTCGCCGACGCGCGGCGGGCGGGGGCACGGGTCCTGACGGGCGGGCGTCATCTGGACGTCGGCGGCCGGGAGAGCGATGTCGCCGTGTTCGCGGAGCCGGCGCTGGTCCGGGCCGACGGGCTCTCCTTCGCCGGGCGGCTGCGGTCGGTGCGGTACGAGACGTTCTTCCCGCTGCTGACCCTGGCGGTCCCCCGCCCCGCCTCCGACGACGAACTCCTCGCCGAGATGCTGTCGTTCGTGTCCTCCGGCACCTACGGCCTGCGCAACTCCCTGTGGACACGCAGCCCGGAGATCATCGAACGTTTCGTGCGCGACGTCCGTTCCTGCGGCCAGCTGCGGGTGAACGACTCCCACCTCGCGGGAGTGCCGTACCTCTCCAACCACGGTGGCCCGGGCCTGAGCGGTGACCGCTTCGCGGAGCTCAACTACCCGATGCTGCGCACCAGTCGCCTCCAGGGCGTCTCCGTCGCCGACGACACCCCACCGGCGGTCACCGATCCAGGACCGTACGTCCCGGCGCAGACGAGGCCGAGGGTCGAGGCGGCCCGCGACTACCCGCCCGGCTGGCCACCCGATCCACTGCCCGGAGGCCTGCCCGCCCCGTTCACCGAGGCGTTCCAGCACGACCCCTACCCCACCCTGCACTGGCTGCGCGAGCACCGCCCCGTCAGCCGTGTGGTCAGCCCGGACGGTCCCGGCTGGCTGCTGACCCGCTACGACGACGTCCGCAAGGCCCACACCGACCCCCGGGTGACCTGCGACAGCAAACGCATCCCGGCGGGGATGATGTGGCTGCGGCACTGGCCGACCGAGCTGCGGGAGCGGCTGTTCGTGCATCTGCTGGACAGTGACGATCCACGCCATGGCGAACTGCGCCGGATCATGCAGCCGTTCTTCACTCCGGCCCGGCAGGAGGAGTGGCGCTCCCGGGTGCAGCGGCTGGTCGACAACCGGATCGACCAGATCGTGGACCGCGGGCACGGCGACCTGATGACGGCGGTCGCCTATCCGCTCGGCGGCAACGTCCTGTTCTCCGTCCTCGGCGCCACCCCACCGCAGATGAACCATCTGCGGGCGATGATCTGGCGCACCGCCGAGTGGAACAACGACGTGCCGTACGTCGCCGCGCTCGCCCACGAGGTCGACGGGTTCGTGCGCGGGGCCGTCGCCCAGAAACGCCGTTCCCCCGGCGACGATCTGATCTCGCTGCTCGTGCGGGCCCGGGACGAGGAAGGGCTCCTGGGTGAGGACGAGTTGCACGGGCTGGTCATGATGATGCTGGTGGCGGGCCAGGACCCGAGCATCAACAGCGTCGGCAACAGCCTGCACGCCCTGCTCACCCACCCCGACCAGCTGACGGCGCTGCGCGACGACCCGTCCCTGCTCGGCACCGGCCTCGGCGAACTGCTGCGCCACGAGAGCCCTCTGCCCTTCACGAGCTGGCGGGGCACGCTGGAACCCGTCGAGTTCGGCGAGGTGACCGTGCCCGCGGACGAGTCCCTGTTCCTGTGCATCGGCGCCGCCAACCGGGACCCGGCGCGGTTCCCCGATCCCGACCGGCTCGACCTGCGCCGACCGACCCCGGGGCATCTCACCTTCGGCCATGGCGCCCACTACTGCCTGGGCGCCCACATCGGCCGGATGACGGCCGAGGCTGCCGTCACCACCGTCCTGCGCCGACTGCCCGGACTGCGGCTCGACGGTACGCCGCGGTGGCGGCCCAGCATGTTCGAACGCGGGCTCAGCTGTCTGCCTGTGGCGTGGGAGGGGGCGCGGTGAAGCGGGACGAGATCCTCGCCGAACTGAAGGCGATGCTGGCCGAGTTCGGCGACATCGCCCCGGAACAGGTCGATGAACAGACGTCGTTCGTCGCGGACCTGGGGTTGGACTCTCTGGTCCTGGTGCGGATGACCGTCGTAGCGGAGGAGCGGTTCGGGGTGCGTATCCCCGACGAGGTCGCCTGGGAGCTGCACACGGTCGGCTCCGTGGTCACCTACGTCGAGGACACCCTGGTGGGACGGATCGGAGCCGGTGGTGAGTGAACTCGTCCGGTTCCTGCGCGAGAAGGTGTGGCTCCTCGGGAACACCCGCTGGTACGCCCGCGTGGACAGTGTCCGGGGCGAGCTCGTCGAGGTGGAGCGGCTGGGCTACGAGCAGCTCGACGCGCGGGCCCGCGCGGTGGGCGCCTTGCTGGCCGACCGTACGGCGCCCGGCGCGCACGTCATGCTGATGTATCCATCGGGCCTGGAGTTCTTCGCGGTCTTCCTGGGCTGCCTGTACGCCGGCCGGGTCGCCGTTCCCGCTCCGCTGCCGGACACCGACCGGCGGGCACTGCGGCGCGCCGAGGGCATCATCCGCGACGCCGGCATCGGCCTGATCCTCAGCGACGCCTCGCGCAGGCCCGCGCTCAGCGAGTGGCTGGCCGGTGCGGAGCCTGAGCGCCAGGTCGAATGCGTGGCGACGGACAAGGACGTACCGCCGGCGCCGGACGACTGGTCACCGGTCTCACAGGACCTTTCGGCGACCGCGTACATCCAGTACACGTCGGGATCGACCAGCGAGCCGCGCGGTGTCGTCATCAGCCACCGCAATCTGCTGCACAACCTGCTGTCGATCAGGGAGAGGCTGGTCCCAGACGAGGTCCTGGACGAACTGCGCCACGACCCGGCCCCGACGGGTGCCGGATGGCTGCCGCACTACCACGACATGGGCCTGGTCGGGATGCTGCTCAGCCCGCTCGCCAGCTACGGCAATCTCGTCTTCTGCTCGCCGGTGGCCTTCATCGCCCACCCCGAGCTGTGGCTCCGGATGATCAGCCGGTACCGGGCCTTCTACACCTTCGCCCCGAATTTCGGCTACGACTGGCTGCTGAGAAGCCTGAAGGGCACCCAGCTCACCGACCTGGACCCGGAGCTGGACCTGGACTGTCTGCGGTACGCGCTGAGCGGCGGCGAGCCTGTCCGGGCGGACGTCCTCGGCGCGGTCGCCCGCCGGTTGGCCCCGGTCGGCTTCCGCACGGACATCTGGGCCCCCGGTTACGGCCTCGCCGAGGCCACACTCCTGGTCACCGGCACCCGCTGCGGCCAGGGGCCGACCGTGGGGCGCTTCGACCGGGACGCGCTGGAGGCCGGTCAGGCGCTGCCCGCCCCGGACGGCGTCGAGCTCGTCGCCAGCGGCCGGCCCTCCGGCGTGGACGTCCGGATCGTCGACCCGGTCACCTCACACCCCGTCAAGGACGGGCAGGTCGGCGAGATCTGGGTGCGCGGCGACAGCGTCGCCCTGGGCTATCTCGGCAATCCCCGAGCCACCGCCGAGCACTTCGCGGCCACCACCGCCGACGGCGAGGGCCCGTATCTGCGCACCGGGGACCTCGGCTTCTTCCAGGAGGACGAGCTGTATGTGACGGGCCGCGCCAAGGACCTGATCATCGTCAACGGCCGCAACATCCACCCCCAGGACATCGAACGCGTCGGTGAGACGGCCGACCCGGCCACCGGTCCGAGCGCCGCCTTCGCGCTGCCCGACAGCTCCGGTCGCGAACACATCGTGCTGGTCCAGGAGATCCGTCCACGCCAACTCGACGGTCGCAGCGCCGCGACCCTCGCCGGTCTCATCAGGGAGCGCGTGGCCCGGGACCTGCGGCTCGCCGTGCGGGTCGTCATCGTCGGGCCGATGAGCGTGCCCCGCACCACCAGCGGCAAGATCCAGCGGTCACGGGCCCGGGAGGAACTCCGGGCGTCCCGCCTGGGCGCGCTGCACTCCGATCTCGTCGCTTCCGACTCTTGTATCGAACCGAGGCAAGATACAGTTCGGAGGGACGCATAGGGGGCGAGGCTCCGCCGCCCCACGACCGGAAGAGCGCAGGACCGATGCCGAGGCCCAACCTGACCACCTCCCTGGCCACGCGGCTGGTGGACCTGATGCGTCGCGGCGGCCTCGCGGAGGGCGCCCACATCACCGAGCAGTGGGCGGCCGACGAACTGGACGTCTCCCGCACCCCGGTGCGCAAGGCGATGCTGTTCCTCACCGAGGTCGGCATCCTGGAACGGGTCCCCCAGCGCGGCTTCTTCCTCACCCGCGACGCGAGCACCCTCGGCCGACCCGATGCAGGCCTGGCCGAGGACGTGGAGGAGTCGGCGTACTTCCAGATCGCGGACGACCATGTCGGCGGCCGCTTCACCGGGTCGTTCACGGCGGCCGACATCGCCCGCCGCTACCGGCTGACGCCCCGCCAGGCCGACCGGGTGCTCTCCCGGATGGAGGCCGAGGATCTGCTGCGGCGCAGGACGGGCGGCCGGGGCTGGGAGTTCCAGCACGTCATGGCGACCGTGGCGGCGCATGACCAGAGCTACCGCTTCCGGATGATCGTCGAGCCGGCCGCGCTGCTGGAGCCCGGGTTCACCGTGGACGCCGCCGCCTTCGCCCTGCACCGGCGGCAACAGAAGGAGCTGCTGCGCGGGGACATCCTGCTGCTGCCGCGGGCCGAGCTGTTCCAGGTCAACGCCTCGTTCCACGAGATGCTGGCCGGCTGCTCAGGCAACCAGTTCCTGCTCGACGCCGTACGCCGCCAGAACCGGCTGCGCCGTCTCATCGAGTACCGCCACCAGCTCGACCGCTCCCGACTCGCCGACCAGGCCCGCGAGCATCTGCGGCTCCTGGACCTGGTGGAACGCGGGGACATGGAGGAGGCGTCCACCTTCCTCGGCAGGCATCTGGACAACGTGCGGTCGATCAAGACGGGTGCCCGGGCGAGGGACTGAACCACTTCGGGCATCCCACTCGCCCTCTTCACGCACGCCCCGATCGATTGTATTAATGAGCGGTATAGAACAATCCAGCTCGGATACCGCCACCGCCGGGCGCTCCTACGACCGCAGGGGATCATGAACACCGATCGCACCGCCGTGCTCACCGTGGAGGACCGCGCCTACCGCTACCTGCCCCTGGGCCGGGTCCTGCCGACCGCGGAGCTGGACTCGCTGCCGTACGCGATCCGGGTGCTGCTGGAGAATGTCGCCCGGCGGGCACCGGAGTCGCTCGCCGATCTGGTGGCGCGGGCGCGGGCCGGGCGCGGTGGGTGCGAGGTGCCGGTGCATCCGAACCGGATCATGCTGCATGACACGACCTGTCTGCCGGCCCTGGCGGACTTCGCGGCCATGCGGGACAGCGTCGCCGAGCTGGGCGGGGCTCCTGGGCGGCTCCAGCCGTCGATCCCGGTGGACCTGACCGTCGACCATTCGGTGATCGTCGAGGAGTACGGCCGTCCGGACGCCGTCGAGCGCAATCTGCTGATCGACTTCCGCCGCAACGGCGAACGGTACGAGATGGTGAAGTGGGCCGAGCGCAGCCTGCGCGGCTTCCGTGTCGTGCCGCCCGGCACCGGCATCATCCACCAGGTCAACATGGAGGTGCTGGCCCGGGTGGTGTGGACGACCGAGGCCGAGGACGCGGGTCCGCCCTGGCTGCACCCGGACGTCCTCGTCGCCACCGACAGCCACACCCCGATGATCAACGCCCTGGGCGTCGTCGGCTGGGGCGTCGGTGGGCTCGAAGGACAGGCCGCCATGCTCGGCGAACCGGTCACCATCCCCTACCCGGAGGTGGTCGGCGTCCGCCTCACGGGCCGGCTCCGCCAGGGCGTCGGCGCCACCGACCTCGCGCTCACCCTGACCGAACTGCTGCGCGCCACGGGCGTGGTGGACAAGTTCGTCGAGTTCTGCGGCGACGGCGTCACGACACTGGGCTGGGCGGAACGCGCCGCGGTCTCCAACATGGCACCGGAGTACGGGGCGACCTGTGTCTTCTTCCCGTACGACGACGAGACCGCCGCCTATCTACGCCTGACCGGCCGGGAGGAGGAGCATGTCCGCCTGGTCGACGCCTATCTCGCCGCCCAGGGCCTCAAGCGCACCGACGACCGTCCCGTCCCCCGCTACGACCAGCTGCTCGACCTCGACCTCGGCACGGTCGAGCCCAGCGTGGCCGGCCCCGACCTGCCGCATCAGCGGCTGCCGCTGTCCCGAGTACCGGCGTCCTACCGCGGGCCGCGGGTCCGTACGAGCACCGGGGCGGGCGACCTCGGCGAGCCGCAGCTGCCCGAGGGCCCGGTCGCCATCGCCGCCATCACCAGCTGCACCCACACCGCGAACCCGGCCCTCGTCGTCCAGGCGGGCCTGCTCGCCCAGCGGGCGGCGCGGTGGGGGCTGACGGCCAGACCGTGGGTCAAGACCTCGCTCTCGCCCGGTTCACGGGTCGTCGACGCCTACCTGCGCGCGTCGGGACTCCTCCCCGCCCTTGAGCAGACCGGCTTCCACATCGTCGGCTTCGGCTGCATGACCTGCATCGGCAACTCCGGCCCCCTGCATCCCGAGTTGGAGCGCCTCGCGCAGGACGGTGCCGTGGAGCCGGTGGCCGTCCTGTCCGGCAACCGCAACTTCGCCGGCCGGGTCAACCCTCGTATCTCGCAGTCCTACCTCGCCTCCCCGCCGCTGGTCGTCGCCTACGCGCTCGCCGGGTCGGTCCTGCACGACTTCGACCACGAAGCGATCGGCACCGACCCCGAGGGCCGCCCGGTCCTGCTCAAGGACCTGTGGCCCTCGGACGAGGAAGTCGCCGATTACGTCGCGGAGTTCGTACGGCCGGAGATGTTCCGCGCCAACGCCGCACGCATCCGGCGGGGCACCCGCGCCTGGCGGGAGATCGAGGCACCCGGCGGCACCCACTTCCGCTGGGCCCCCGAGTCGACATACATCCGCCGTCCCCCACACCTGACCCACCTGTCCACCCGACCGCCAGCAGCACTGAAGATCGACCGCGCCAAGGTCCTCCTCCGACTCGGCGACGATGTCACCACCGACCACATCTCCCCCGCCGGTTCCATCCCCGCCGACAGCGCGGCCGGGCGGTGGCTCACCGAGCGCGGGGTCGCCCGCCGCGACCTCAACCAGTACTCCACGCGCCGCAGCAACCACGAGGTCATGCTGCGCGGCGCGTTCACCAACCCGGCGGTGAGAAACCTGCTGCTGACAGGCCGTACGGCCCCCGCCGGCCACGCATACACGGCCGACGGCAGCGACGTCCTCCCCGTCCACCTGGCGGCCCCCACGTATCGGGACGCGGGCTACGACCTGGTCGTCGTCGCCGGCCGCAACTACGGGGCGGGCTCCAGCCGGGACTGGGCGGCCAAGGCGCAGGCGCTGCTGGGGGTGAGGGCGGTCATCGCGGAGTCGTACGAGCGGATTCACCGCAGCAATCTGATCGGCATGGGTGTCTTGCCGCTGGAGTTCGCCGAGGGTGACCATGCCTCGTCCTGCCACTTCACCGCCGACATGGAGCTGTCCTTCGAGGGACTCGACCCACTCAGGGTGGGCACCAATCGCGTCGTGCTTCAGCTGCGGGGAGCAGAGGGGGGCCGTGCGTCGGTGGATGTGTGGTTGAGGGTGTTCTCACGGCAGGAGTTGGCCTATTTGCGGCATGGTGGGGTTCTGCCGTATGTGGTCCGCCGTGCGTTGTGAGCGACGAGCCGTACGAGGCCTGTCCGGCATGTGTGTGAAACGGTGGCGTTCGGTGGAACTTTCGCGGCCGTCAGGGGGAGCGCACCGCCCGTATGGGGAATGCACGGTTGTGTGAGCAGCAACTGCCGAGCCGCCGGCGTGTGGGGGAGCCGAACACGATGAATGACATTCGGCATGAGGAGATCCGCCGGCTGTGGGCCGACGGTCTCGCGCGGACGGCCCTCGCCGGTAAGTCGCCGCAGGCTCCTGTCCCTGAGTCGACGTGGCGTCTGCTGACGGACATCGGGCTGCCGGCCGAGTGTCCGCTGGATGTGACGCTGTACCGGGACGAGCGGCTTCTGCTGCCCGTGTCGTCCGGAGCGGGGGCCTCGTATCTGACGGTGGGCGACGACTTCGGCACCACGCTGGGACTGACGCCGGGGTCGGGCGAGTTGTGGTCGTTCCAGACCGACGACGACTCGCCTCCACGCTTCGTCAATGCGAGTCTCGACGCCTTCGTCCTCTTCCTGGGACTCTACGAAAGCACGGGGAACCTCGCGGCACTGAGCGACCGGAAGCGTGCGGCGGCGGTGGCGGAACTCGGCCGTGAGCTGGCCACTTACGACGCCGCCGCACTGGACGACACCGAGTCCTGGTGGAGCGTCATCCTTGAGCAGCGCGCGCAGGGGTTGCTGTGACCGGTCCCGCGTAGTCCACGCATAGTTCAAGCGACAAGACAAACCAATACGGGGGTACCACGTCGTGCGTCGGCATAGATCGCAGAAGTCACCACGCGTACACAGCACCGCGTTACGAACCCTGTTCCGGCGCACCGTCGCGCTCGTGGCCGGAACCGTCCTGCTCGCCGGAGGCGTGGCCGTCACGCCTGGTGCGGCCGCCGTCGGCGGGCAGGTGCACCAGCAGGTGCGGTCCGATACGACACCGGCCGAGCCCAACGAGATCCGCTGGCTCAGCACCGACCTGGCCCGCTTCGCATGGCTGTACCGGAAGTCGCACAAAATCTCCGCCGGCCGCAATGTCGCCGTCTTCGAGTACATCGACAACGACGGCAACCTGCAGATGAAGGCCATGGCGAGCGGGGAGTCGGAGAACAACGGCGGCCACTCCGAACGCAACCTCATCGCATGGCTGAAGAAACAGGGCATCCCCCTGGACAATGTCCGGCGCGTCTACAGCGACCTGGAGCCGTGCGAAATACCCGGCGGTTACTGCAAGAAGGCGATCGCGACCCAGCTCAAGAACGTCCGGGAAGTCACCTACGCCATTGGCTACTCCGGGGACAAGGCGTCGCGGGCGGAAGCCATCAAGAAGATGAAGCGGCTCATTCGACAGACGATGAGCTTCGAACGCAAACTGCGGCAGACGTTCAAGGGAGCCAAGAAGGGGGGCTGCGTCGATCCGGCGCTCTTCCCCCGACACGGCGACAGCTCACTGGGATCCGGCAGACATATCGCCCTGGCCGCACAGGCAGCGGCGGCGGACCCGTGCGAAGACGCTGAGGACAGCAAGGCGCCGCCGAGCGGTCTCGCGCAGCGGCTGTCCGATCCCGGCGGAATCGACTTCTCCAGGCTGGAGTTGCGTTACCTGTCCGACGTCGGCTCAGGCGGAGGACTCAAGTACGCCTTCCAGGCCCCTGCCACCGCCGACGGGGATCAGAACTCCGACACGGGGCTCACCAACACCCAGGAAGCCTCCGACGCGTTCTTCACCTGGCTGGAGCTGAGGCCGTCGACCTTCTGGG
This sequence comes from Streptomyces lanatus, assembly GCF_014655715.1. Classification (GTDB taxonomy): domain Bacteria; phylum Actinomycetota; class Actinomycetes; order Streptomycetales; family Streptomycetaceae; genus Streptomyces; species Streptomyces lanatus. The sequence continues at coordinate 262,101 of NZ_BNBM01000004.1, forward strand.
TCAACCTCAATCCCAATGAGCCCGACCGCATCATCGACCCCGATCTCGGCCGCACGGACGCCGGGCGTGTGATGCTGCAGGCCGACCTGACCCTGAAGAAGACGACCGGCCGGCTGATCCACCCCGACTCGGAACTCGGGGCACGCTTCTGGAAGCAGCTCTCCGGCGAATGCATTTCGTTCCGCACCTGGATCGTGCCGTCGCCGGCCACGGTCTATACCGAGGGGAACGAGCTGTACATCCTGAAGGCGCCGCTGAACGTCCAGATGGAGACGCAGTACCTGAAGGTCCGCGGCGAGAAATCCGCCGTGTCCTGCGCCAAACAGCCCGAGTCCGTGCAGGCGCACAATGAGGAGCTGTTCCGCAGCCTGATCCTCCCCAAGGTGGTCGAAGCGGTCAACACCGCTCCTGAATACGCCGACCTGCGACGGGTCTATCTGAGCCGGGTCGCAGCGGAGTGGTATCGCAAACTGAGCGAGCGCGAGAGCACCACCTACGCGGAGATGATCGACAACGGCGACATCAGCGCCTACACCACGCAGCACGACTGGAAGCCCGTCGACACCTTCAATCAGTACGTCGACTCCTACAAGAAGGGCGAATTCAAGGTCACCCACCGGACACGCAAAGGCGACTACGTCTACACCAACACCTATATCTACGGCGGAGTGGATCTCACCAACATCCCCTTCACCTCACTGACCCCGGCCCAGCTAGACGCAACGGCTCCTGACCTGACCCGGAACATCAGCCGCTCGCTTTCCACGCCGATGACCGATGCCGCACATGATCAGGTCTGGCTGGGCGGAGAGGCGGTGACGAAACGCGACGCCGGTACATCCGATTCCGGCGGTGCGGCGGACACCCAGGCCACACCGATAAAGTCGGGCACCGGAGACGGCGGCACACAGTGGTGGTTCTTCCTCCTTCTGACCGCGCTGGCTGTGGTGACGGGATCCGCGTTCCTCAGGCAAAGGCGTCGGCGTACCACAAGCCCCCGACAACAAGTCAGCCGACCAAGCCGGGGAGAGGACTTTCGCGATTACCTGTAGACGGGTCGAGAGGAGGCGCAGCCGGTGGTGCGAGGAGCGGGGCGGCGGGCCGAGGGGCTGTTCGTCGGGCTGTGCACCCTGGACGTCATCCAGCTCGTCGATCACGTCCCGGGTCCCGACGAGAAGCTGACGGCGCATGAGCAGACCGTGGCGGCGGGCGGTCCCGCGGCGAACGCGGCCGTCACCTTCGCCCACCTGGGCGGCGCTGCCCGGCTGCTCACCGCCATCGGCTCCCATCCACTGGCCCTGGCGGTCACGGCGGACCTGGACCGGGCGGGCGTAAGCGTGACGGACCTCGCGCCGCACGCGACCGGCCCGCCCGCGGTGTCCTCCATCATGGTCACCGCCTCCACCGGTCAACGTGCCGTCGCCTCAACCAACGCCACCGCGCACCGGCTCGCGCCGCCCGACGATCTCGGTGCGCTGGTGGCGGCCTGCGACATCGTGCAGTTCGACGGCCACCACATGGAACTGGCCACGGCCACCGCCCAGGCGGCGCGCTCCGCCGGCCGCCTGACCGTCCTGGACGCCGGCAGTTGGAAGCCGGGGACGGAGATCCTGCTGGAGTGGATCGACGTCGCGGTGTGCTCCGCCGACTTCCGTCCGCCCGGCACCCGCACGGCCACCGACGTCCTGCGTCTCCTCCGGCGGCAGGGAGTGACCTGGGCGGCGGTCACCCAAGGCGGACGGCCGATCCTGTGGGCGGGCCCCGACAGCAACGGCACGGTCGAGGTGCCCAGCGTGCCGGTGGCGGACACGCTCGGCGCCGGCGACGTCCTGCACGGCGCCCTCACCCATCACCTGGCCACCCGACGGCAACCGACCTCGGAGGACTTCGTCCGTGCTCTGCGGGCGGCGTCCCTGGTGGCCGCACGGTCGTGCGGTTCCTTCGGCACCCGGGCCTGGATGCGCTGACGGGCGCAGGGGCGGGAGTTCGGGGACGGTGTCGGCGCTGTGGGAGCACTCGGACGTGTCGTCCGCCTGCCGTAGTCGAGAGAAGGCGGTGGATCAGGCGCGGGGTCCGGCACCCCACGCGTCACGAAGTGCCGCCTGCACGTCCTCCCCCAGAACGCCGTGCGTCGTCCCGCCCGGGAGGGTTGGCAGCGCCGCCCAGTGGGTCACCGTTTCGGCGCTGGGGCGGCCGTGGGGCAGACGGACGACTCCGTCGGAGTCGACGAAGCAGTCGGTGTGCTGCGTCCCGTCCTCGCTCCAGTGCAGAGTCGTGAAGGTCATCGGCCTGACCAGCCAGAACTCCTCACCCGACGCCGCGTCGAGGTCGGTGTCGCCGTCGGCCGGATAGCGGCCGGTGATGGCCGCGGCCACCGGTGTACCGCTGCTCGGCAGCCTCTCGCGTGCGTCGATCCATGTCACCGCGGTGTTCAGGTTCGTCATGTCCACCCTCGCTCAGGCCCTCGGCGAGTCGTCTTCCGGCTCCTGCCACCGGGCAAGACCGCGCGGCGCTCGCGAAGGTTGAGCGACCGGTACCAAAGCCGGTCGCGGCTACTCCGCTCGGTCCTCGGTGAAGCGGCGCCGTACGTCGGGGCGGGACTTGAGCCGTTCCGGATAGCCGGGGCCCAGGCGTGCGACGGTGTCGTCGGCATGCAGGGGCTCATGGCAGGCGGAGCAGATCACTTCCGCGTGGGCGTCGTGGCCGCAGGTCTCGTGATGCAGGGTGATCGGGGGTCCCTCGGGCCCGGCGAGCCAGCGGTCGCCCCAGTGCGCCATCGCGGCGAGGACGGGGAAGAGGTCCCGGCCCTGCTCCGTCAGCAGGTACTCGTGGCGGGGCGGCTCGCTCTCGTAGAGCCGCCGCTCCAGCAGCCCCGCCTCGACGAGGCGCCGCAGCCGGTCGGTGAGGGTGTTCCGGGCGATCCTCAACTCGCCCTGGAACTCGTCGAAGCGGCGGCTTCCGTAGTAGGCCTCGCGCAGGACCAGCGGGGTCCAGGCGTCGCCGACGATGTCCAGGGTCCGTGCGATGGAGCACGGCCAGTTCGCGAAGGAGGTGCGCGCGCTCACGGCCGTACTCCGACCTCGTGGACCAGCTCGATCGCCCGGCCCAGCGTGTCGAGGCGGGCCGTCAGGTCCTCCCCGGCGGGGTACAGGCGGACGGTGTCGACTCCGGCGTCGCGCCAGACGCGCAGCCGCTCCCGGACCATGTCCTCGGTGCCGATCAGGGTGGTCGCGAGCACCATCTCGTCGGTGATCTGCGCGGCCGCGCCGTCCCGGTCGCCGGCCTGCCAGCGCTGCCGTACCTCTGTGGCCACCTCCGCCCAGCCCTGTCTGCTGTAGGCGCGGTTGTAGAAGTTGGTGGAGGCCGAGCCCATGCCGCCGAGGCTGAAGGCCAGTTCCTTCTTGCGGCTGGCCACCATGGCCGCGAGCGCCTCCTCGTCGGGGGCGAAGGCGACTTCGGCGCCCTGGCAGATGTCGAGGTCGGCGCGGGCGCGCCCGCCGCGGGCCAGCCCCTCGTCCAGAGGCGCGAAGTAGGCGTCCGCCGCGCCCTCGGGCACGAAGCTGGTGCCGAGCCAGCCGTCGGCGACCTCGCCGGTGAGCCTGAGCATGGCCGGTGACAGGGCTGCCAGATACAGCGGCACGGGGTGTTCGGCGCGCATCGACAGCCTCATGGGTACGGCGTCCCCGCCGGGCAGGGGGATGCGGTACTCGTCGCCCGAGTGGTCGATCTTGCCGCCGCTGAGGACCTGCCGCACGATCTCCACCGTCTCACGGACGCGGGCCAGCGGTCGGGCGAAGGGCACGCCGTGCAGGCCCTCCATCACCTGGGGTCCCGAGGGTCCGAGGCCGAGCAGGAAGCGTCCCTGGGACAGGTTGGAGAGGGTGATCGCGGTCTGTGCGAGCGCGACCGGTGTGCGTGTCCCGACCTGCATGACGCCGGAGCCCAGCAGCATGCGTTCGGTGCGGGCGGCGTAGTAGCCGAGTGCGGAGGGCGCGTCGGAACCCCATGCCTCGGCCACCCAGCAGATGTCGAGGCCGAGCTTCTCCGCCTCGACGACGAAGTCCGCCTGCCGCCGCCAGGAGCCGAGATCGGACGCCTCGATCGTCGTCGCGGCCCTCATCACGCCTCCGCCAGCTTCTTGATGTGCCCCAGGGTGGCGGTCATGTTGCGCTCGAACTCACGCATCCGTACGAACACGATCTTCTGCTCCTTGTCCGGCATCGCGTCGATGGCGAAGGACAGCCCGGACCGGCCGGGTCCCATCTGCATCCACTCGGACAGCTCGGTTCCGCCGTCCTTGGGTGCGAGCCGGAAGCGCCAGACGGCGGAGGGGCGGGAGGCGTCCTCCACGGCCCAGGCCAGGACGCGTGGGTCCGCGCACTCGATGATGTGCGAGGTGGTCTCCCACTCGCCGAGGGACTGGTGCCGGCTCCGGCCTACGAATCGGGCGCCCACGGCCGGCCGGTCCGCGCCGTCGAGCCAGTGGACCGACTGGAGTTCGTCGCTCATGGCCGGCATCAGTGTCACGTCGGCCACGATGTCCCACACCCGGCCCGGCGGGGCGTCGATCCACGCCCGCACCTCGACCGTGGGCATGTCCGCGTAGCGTGCGCCCGTCCACTCCACCCCGCACCAACCCCTTCCCCGCCGAGCGTCTGTGACCTTCAGAGTTGCGTAACGAGACTTACCGAGTCAAGAGAAGGTACGACACCGCCGGTCCCGCACCGCCTCAGACCGCCTTCTTCACCTGCTCCTCGACCTCACTGCGTGTCTCGCCCCGCTCCCTGGCGTACTCGGCGAGCGCCATCTGGACCTCCCTGGCCAGGTCCCGCCAGGCACGCAGTGCGGTGTTGTACGTCTCGGTCTGCCGCGGGCTCCAGCCGCCCTGCTGCGTCGGCGGCCCGTACATGTCCCGCAGTTCCTCGACGCGGCTGTGCGCCTGCTCGGCCGCGCGTTCCTTGGCCACGAGCTCTTGAAAGATAGTCGTCACACGAATGGAGCATAGGCGGGCAAAACGCCGATCGCGCGTCGAGCCTCCTTGAGCGAGGTCGCTCAGGCCTGCGGCACCACCACCGCGCGCTCCGCCCACTCCCGCGTCGACAGGGCGAGCAGTGCCTCCATCTCCCGCGGTTCGGGCAACGGGCCGTGGTCCCCCGTCACCCGCAACGCGGATGCGGCGGTGATGTGGCCCAGGCGCAAGGCACCGGCCAGGGTCGCGCCCCGCATCAGGCCCGCGAGGAACCCGGCCGCGAAGGCGTCCCCGGCGCCGACCGCCTCCACGACCGTCGTGCGTGGCGTCGGCACGGTGACGTCGCCCTCGTCGTCCGTGAACGCGGTCGCGACGTTCGGCCCGTCCTTGACGACGAGGATCCGCGGATGCGGGAGCCGTGCGCGCACCGCCTCCGGGGTCAGGTTCTCGCCCCACAGCGCCTGTGCCTCGTCCAGGCCGACGAACACGATGTCGGCGCGGTCGGCGAGCTCGCGCAGCACGGCCGGGGCGGAGGTCTCCGGCCAGAGGGCGGCACGGTGATTGACGTCGAAGCTCACCGCGTACGGGCGGCTGCCGGGCTCGGTCGTCAGGGCCCGTGTCACCAGTGCGCGGCAGGACTCGGACAGCGCCGGGGTGATGCCGGTCAGGTGCAGGAGCGCGGCGTCGCGGACGGGCGGGGCGTCGAGCAGCTCCGGGCCGAGAGCGGAGGCCGCCGAGCCACGCCGGTAGTAGTGCACCCGCGTGCCTGCCGGGCCCGGGTCCTTCACCAGCAGGCCGGTCGGCCGGTCCGGGTCGGTGCGCACATGCGACACGTCGACGCCGGCCGCCGCGACCGTCCCGCGGACCCGGCGTCCCAGCGGATCGTCACCGAGCGCCGAGACCCACACCACCGGGATGCCGTGGTCGGCCAGATACATGGCGACATTGGACTCGGCGCCCGCCACGGACAGCCGCAGTTCGGGCGCGGTCAGCAGCGGGCTCGGCGGGTCGGGGGCCAGGGCTGCCATGGTCTCGCCCAGGCAGACGACGGGGCCGGGGGTGGGGCGCCAGGGGGTGGGGGCGGCTGTCATGCCGGGGCTCCGGTGGGGAGGAGGGGCCGGGGGCCGCTGGGGGTGGGGGTGCCGGCCGTCAGGGGGCGCAGGACGGCACCGAACCGATCGCACACCCCGGCCCCCGACCTCACGAGGCGCCGTACAGAACCGCACGCCGCGCCCGTCATGCCGTATCCCCGCTGGTCGGGTGCGGCAGCCGCACGGCATCGAGTCTGCAGGCAGGCGTCGGTGTGCCCGGGACGTCCACGCGGGTGGTGAACAGGGCGCCGTCGTCATCGCCCGGTGCGGTCAGGCCCGTGCGGGCGGTCGTGATGTGCAGGACGTCGTGGGCGAGGCACACGCCGGCCGGTTGCCGGGCGGGCAGCCGCAGGGTGCGGTCGAGGGTGCCGCCGGGCAGATGGCGGCGTACCGTGCCGGTGCCCCAGACGGCGATCCACACGCCGCCCTCGATGTCGACGGCCATGCCGTCGGGGCTGCCTTCACTGATCGTGACGAACTCCTCGGGTGCGCCGAGGTCGGCTGTCACGGGGTCCACGGGATAGCGCCGTACGACACCCCGGGTGCTGTCCGCGAGGTACATGTGACCGCCGTCAGGGGTGAACGCGGGCCCGTTGGGCACCGTGATGCCGTCCAGCACCCGCACGACCGTGCCGTCCCGGTCGAGGCGGTACAGGGAACCGGCCCCCTCGTCGGCGTCGTACGCCATGCTGCCGGCCCAGAACCGGCCGAAGGGGTCGGCGACGGCGTCGTTCATGCGCATCCGGGTCGGGGCGTGTTCCTCCGGTCTGGCGAGCCAGTCGAGGGTGCCGTCGGGGTGGAGCAGGCCGATGCCGGTGCCGGCGGCCGCGATCCAGGTGCCTCGGTGCCCGGCCACGGGGGCCACGGCACCCAGGGGGACGGGGAGTTGGGCCAGGGTGCGCAGGGGTGCCGCCCCGTCGCGCGGTGCGGACAGGAGGCGGCCGGCGAGGATGTCGACGAGGACGACGTCGGTGCCGGTCCAGCGGATGCCCTCGCCCAGTTCTAGGCGGTCGGGGTGGGCGGGGCGCAGGTCGGCGGTCATCGTGTCGCCGCCTCTGCCACAACGGAACGCAAGCCCGCGATCACAGGTTCTCCCCCTCTGCCACGACCGCCCGGAACAGACGGGCGCGTTCCCTCAGCGCAGCGATGCTGCCGCCGTCCGCCGCGTCGCCGATCAAGGGTGAGCCGACGCCCACCGCGACGGCACCCGCCGCGAGGCAGGCACGCGCGGCGGCCTCGTCCACGCCGCCCACGGGGACGAACGGCGCGTCGGTGAACGGCCCGCGCAGGGCCTTGAGATAGGCCGCTCCCCCGGACTGGGCGATCGGGAAGACCTTCAGCGCGGCCACACCCATCGCTCGCGCCGCGATGATCTCGGTCGGGGTCAGGACGCCGGCCAGCACCGGCAGGCCCAGCTCCTGTGCCGTGGTGACGCCGTCGCCGAGTCCCGGGGTGACCGCGAAGTCGGCTCCGGCGCGGTGGGCGGCGCGGGCGTCCTCGGCGGTCAGTACGGTGCCGGCGCCGAGGGGGTGGTCGGGGCCGAGGGCGTGCCGGGCGCGTTCGATGACGGAGAGGGCGTCCTTGCCGGAGAGGGAGACCTCGACCAGCTCGATGCCCTCCTCCACCAGGGTCAGTACGGTGCGCAGCGCGGCGTCGGGGTCGTCGCCGCGCACGATGGCGACCAGGCGGTGAGTGGCCAGCGCGGCTGTCAGGTCCACGGGTGGTGCTCCTTCGGTGGGGAGAGCGCGGGGCAGCGGCAGGCCCCGGTGAGGGTGAGCCGCCAGTGGACCCGACCGGATTCCGGGACCTCCGCGGCGTCGTCGGGGCCCGCGTCGGCGAGGTCGAAGACGCGGCCGAGCATGGGTTCCACGCCCGTGCTGCGGTAGGGGTGCGGCTGGGGGTAGCCGCTGAGGTTGCGCCACAGGGCGGTCGACACGGGCTGGCCGCCCGCCCGTAGTTCCAGGGCAAGTCGGTCGTCGCCGTCGTGGACGCAGCACAGCGGGGTGTCCACGACGGCTCCGACGGCCGTTCCGTCATCGGGGCCGAGCCGATGAAGGGGCAGGCCATGAGGTGTGGGCCAGGGCCCGGCGATCCACGGTGCCCCGGCGGGCCAGGGCTCGTTCAGGAGTGGGGCGGCCTCGGGGAAGAGGCGCGTGGGGGCGCCGGGCGGCATGCGCAGGGTCGCGTTCGCCGACAGGTCCAGCAGGGCGTGCGCGGCCCACACGAAGCGGAAGCCGGGTCGTGCGGTGAGGGTGTAGGAGGCCTCGACGCCGTCCGCCGTGGGCACGATGGAGCGTGTGAGGGTGAAGGATTCGGCGCGCACACTCTCGCCGTCGCCGGTCCGGGTCCACCGGCGGGACCAGACATCCCCGTGGTCGGGCCGACCCCGCACCGTCGGGACGCACTCCTCCAGCCCGCCCGCGTCCACGAACGCATCCCCCGGTACGGCCTTGTCCCGTTCCGGGGCCGTGCGGTGCCACAGCCATTCGCGTCCCCCAGCGCGCAGCGAGGTCCAGCGCCCGCCGTGCACGGGGTCGGTCGTCACCGTCAGCACCTTCGTCACCACTCCGCGAACGAGCCGTCGTCATGCCGCCACACCGGGTTCCGCCAGGCGTGTCCGGCGCGGTCGGCCGCGCGTACGGCCGCCTCGTCGAGGGTGATGCCGAGGCCCGGGGCGTCATTGAGCGGTGCGTGGCCGTCGACGAAGCGGAACGGGGTGGGGTCGGCGAGGTAGGAGAGCAGGTCGGCGTCCTTGTTGTAGTGGATGCCCCGGCTCTGTTCCTGGATGAGGAAGTTGGGGGTGGCGAAGGCGACCTGGAGGCTGGCGGCGAGTGCGATGGGGCCGAGCGGGCAGTGCGGGGCGAGTTGAGCGCCGTAGGTGTCGGCGAGGGAGGCGATGCGGTGGACCTCGGAGATGCCGCCGGCGTGGGACAGGTCGGGCTGGGCGACGGCGATACCGGCGGTGAGGGCGGGCAGGAACTCGCCGCGCGAGAAGAGGCGTTCGCCGGTGGCGAGGGGGATCGGGGTCGAGGCGACCAGGCCGGGCAGCAGAGGGCCGTGTTCGGGGACGACGGGTTCCTCGACGAACAGCGGGTGCAGCGGGGCGAGTTCGGCGAGAACCCGGCGGGCGCTGGCGGCGGTGAAGCGGCCGTGGAAGTCGACGGCGACATCCCGGTCCGGGCCGAGGGCCTCGCGGGCGGCGGCCACACGGTCGACGACGGCAGCGGTCTCGGCCGCCGTCGTGATCGGTGAGGTGGCGCCGGCGGCGTTCATCTTGACCGCGGTGAATCCGGCCTCGACCTGGGCGGTGATCTGCTCGGTGAGCTCGGCGGGTTCGTCGCCGCCGACCCAGGCGTAGACGCGGACGCGGTCGCGTACGGGTCCGCCGAGCAGGGCGTGCACGGGGGCGCCGTAGGTCTTTCCGGCGATGTCCCACAGAGCCTGGTCAATGCCCGCGACGGCACTCGACAGGACCGGGCCGCCGCGGTAGAAGCCGCCCTTGGTGAGCACCTGCCAGTGGTCCTGGATACGCAGCGGGTCCTTGCCGATGAGGTACTCCGCGAGGACGTCCACGGCCGCCCGGACCACCTCGGCCCTGCCCTCGACCACGGGTTCGCCCCAGCCGACCACTCCGTCGTCAGTCTCGATCCGGCAGAACAGCCAGCGCGGCGGGACCAGGAAGGTTTCTATGCGCGTGATCTTCACTTGCCGCCGGTGCCCTTCGTGTCGTCGTCATCGTCGTCGGCCTCGATCCGGTCCAGATCGCGGCCGGCCTGCGCGAGCAGCGCCCGCATCGCGGCCTCCGCGGCCTGCGGGTCCTTGTCGCGTACAGCGTCCAGGACGGCGCGGTGGGCGGGTACGGGGTCCTCGCTGTGGGGGTGGCTGTGCACGATGCGGTCGCGGTGGGCGAGGCCCGGCTCGATGACCATCTCCATGCGCTGGAGCAGTTCGTTGTGGGTGGCGGTGAGCAGGGCGCGGTGGAAGGCGAGGTCGGCCGCCACGGCCTGCCCCGGGTCGAAGCCCTCCTCGCCCATGGCCTCCAGGGCGGCTTCGAGGGCGGCGAGGTCGTCGTCGGTACGGCGCTCGGCGGCGAGCCGTACGGCGGCCGGTTCCACGATGACGCGGACCTCGGCGAGGTTGCGCAGCAACGTCCGGTCGGCGTCGGTGGCCTGTTCACCGCCCTCGAACTGCCAGCGCAGTACGTCTGCGTCGAGCAGGTTCCAGTCGGCGCGGGCCCGCACGAAGGTGCCGCGTTTCTGACGGGCGTCGACCATGCCCTTGGCGGCGAGCACCTTCAGGGACTCGCGCAGCGCGGTGAGACTGACGTCCAACTCGCTCTGCAGCGCCACCAGGTCGAGCGTGGCACCCTCGGGGATCCGGCCGCCCAGGATGCGGCGGGCGAGGGCCTCCACGGTCTGGCCGTGCACGCCGCGGCGGGCGTAGGGCGTCATGTCGTACAGCCTTTCTCGAGCAATCCGGGGACGGTGGTCATACGGAGTCCTTCACGACGCTCCAGCCGCCGTCCACCACGAGGCTCGTGCCGGTGATGTAGGAGGCTTCGTCGGCGCTGAGGAAGGCGATGGCGGCGGCCACCTCCTCGGGGGTGCCGAAGCGCCGGGCGGCCGTCTCGGCGACGCTGCGCTCGCGGTCCTCGGGCGGCACCCCGTCCCAGGCGGCGGTCAGGATGGGGCCCGGCAGGACGGCGTTGACCCGGACGTCGGGCCCGTACTCGGCGGCCAGCTGCCCGCACAGCGACAGTAGGGCGCCCTTGGACGCGGCGTAGGCGGGGTGCCCGGGGATGCCCACGCGCGCCTGGACGGACGAGGTCAGCACCACGGCGCCGCCCCGCTCCCGCAGATCGGGCAGGACGGCCCGGAAGCCGAGGAAGCTCGCGGTGACGTTCACGGACAGCTGGCGCTGCCACGATTCGAGGGTCGTCTCGTGCGCGGGGGCCACGTCGACGGTGTGGGCGTTGCTGACGAGAACGTCCACGGGCCCGAAGTCATGGGCGACGGCCACGATCCGCCGCCAGTCGTCCTCGGCGGCCACATCGGCGCGCACGAAACGGGCCCGGCCACCGCCCTCGCCGATCCGTTCGGCCATCTCCGCCCCGCGCTCCTCGGCCAGATCGGCGAGCACGACCGCGGCTCCCTCCTCGGCCAGGCGCACGGCGGTGGCGGCGCCGATGCCGGATGCCGCGCCGGTGACCACGGCGGTACGGCCGGTGAAGCGGTCCATCGTGAGTTCTGCTCCTTCATGAGATCCGGGGACTGGGCTACTGGGCTCACTCACGCGTCAATACCACCAGGTCGGCATCATGATCGCGGCTCCATACGAACGGCAGCCCGTAGTGCAGCAGATGGGCTCCGCCGTACGTCGTCCCGGTCGCCGCGTCCCGATAGTGGGCCGTAGGCTCCAGCCCGCGCAGCCTCAGCCGGTCCGGCCGGCCGGGCACGAGCGGGGCTCCGTCGAGCCGCCCGGTGCTGAGCGCGGCGACGACGGTGCGGTCACCGGCGTCGTACTGCACCCCGCAGGTGGGGTCGGCCGGGGAGCCGAGCAGCCGGGCCTCCCCGTGGTGGATGACCTCGCGCACCTCCTTGTAGCGGGCGACCCACCGCGCGGCCTCGGCCCGCTGCTCCGGCGTCCAGGCCCGCAGGTCGGCTCCGATGCCCAGCACTCCGCACATGGCGTTCACGAAGCGGAACGCGAGGCTGCGCGGGCGTGGGTCGAAGACGCCGGGGGCGTCGGTGACCCAGGAGCTCATGGTGTGCGGCGCGTGGGCGTGCAGGAAGCCGTGCTGGATGCTCAGCCGGTCGAGCGGGGCGGTGTTGTCGCTGGGCCAGACGACGTCGGTGCGGGCCAGCGTCGCGTGGTCGATACGGCCGCCGCCGCCCGCGCAGCCCTCGACGGTGACGTCGGGGTGGGCGGTGCGCAGATGGTCCAGGACGCGCAGATATCCGGCGACGTGCTCGGCGTCCAGGTCGCCGGGGCGTCCGCGTTCGGTGGGCGGGCGGTTCATGTCCCACTTGAGGTAGCCGATGTCGTACGTGCCGAGGAGCCGGTCCAGGGTGCCGATCACGAAGTCCTGGACGTCGGGGCGGCCGAGGTCGAGGAGGAGCTGGTTGCGGACCAGGCGGGCAGGCCGGCCGTCGATCCCGTAGACCCAGTCTGGGTGTTCGGCGTGCAGTCGGCTGCCGGGGCTGACCGCCTCGGGCTCGACCCACAGCCCGAAATCGAGCCCCAGGCCTCGCACCTCCCCGATGAACCGGTCGAAGCCCTGTGGGAAGGCCACCGGGTCCGGGTACCAGTCGCCCAGTCCCCCGGTGTCGTCGCCACGGCCGGTGAACCAGCCGTCGTCCACCACGAACAGCTCGGCGCCGATGTCCGCGGCCACCTTGGCCAGTTCGAGCTGCCCGGCGGCGTCGACGTCGAAGCCGGTGGCCTCCCAGGAGTTGTAGAGGACCTTGCGGGTGCGGTGCAGACGGTCCCCGGCGAGACGGCGCTCGTAGCGGTGCCAGACGCGGGAGAGTCCGTCGAGTCCGTCCGGGCTGAACGCGCAGGCGAGACGGGGGGTGGTGAGGGTGGTGCCGGGTGCCAGGGTCACCGCCCCTTCGTGCGGGACCCGCCCGGCCCGTACCCGAATCGCGCCGCCTGGTTCGGCCTCGGCGGTGATGTGCCAGTTGCCGGGCCATTCGAGAGCGATGCCGTAGGCGGCCCCGGCCGCCCCGTCCTGTATGGCGAGCCAGGGCGCGTAGGCATGACCGGGTACGCCCTGGGTGCTGCCGATGGTGAAGGTGCCCCTGGTGAGGTCGAGTTGAGTGCGCTGGAACTCCTGCGACCACTGGCCGGCGAGGTAGGTGAGGCGGGCCCCTGCGGTGACGGGCACGTTCACGGCGGCCGAGTCGAACCGCTCCAGGCGGAGTTCCTCCCGGGCGGTGTGCTCGGTCCAGCGGAGGATGACGTCGGTGCCCGGCACGGTCTCGTAGCAGAGGACGGTGCGCAGTCCGAGGACGTCGTCGGTGAAGGCGAGGCGCAGGGTGCCCTCCCCTTCCTCCGCCCCGGCGAAGTCCCACCAGACGCCCCGGTCCGCCCCCGCCGCCACCAGCTCGGCTCCGTTGAACGGCCGTAGTCCGTACGGCAGATACTCGGCCGGGGCCGCGTCGGCGGGAGTGATGAAGTGGGTGCGGTGGGACCAGTCGAGGGCCGACGGGCCGGTCTCGACGCCGAGCGGGCCCCAGACGTCCAGCTCGGCCCACGGGCCGTCCGGGGAGAGGCGCACGGTGTAGCTGGTGTTCTCCGTGCGCAAGGTCCAGCGCTGGTACGTCACTTGACCGCCCCCAGGTTGAGCCCGGCCACGAAGTGCCGCTGGAACCGCAGGAACACGGCCACGGTGGGCGCGGCGGCGATGACCGAGCCGGCCGCGATCACGTTCCACATCGACACATACTGCCCCTGAAGTCCGATGAGCGCCGCGGTGATCGGCATCTTGGTGTCGCTGCGCAGCACGGTGATCGCCCACAGCAGGTCGTTGAAGATCCAGGTGAAGGACAGGGCGCTGAGCGCGGCGAGCGCGGGCCGGGTGAGCGGCAGGATGATCCGCCAGAAGATCTGCCAGGGCCCGGCACCGTCCACGACGGCCGCCTGCTGGATCTCGGCGGGGATGGACCGCATGAACCCGTGCAGCACGAAGACGTAGAAGCCGACGCCGAACCCGATCTGCACACCGATCAGCGCGGGCAGTGTGTCGTAGACGCCCATGAGTTCGCTGAGCTTGGCGACGGGGATGAGCAGGATCTGCGGCGGGAGCAGGTTGCCGCCGAGCATGAGCAGCAACAGGGAGCGGCGCAGGGGCAGTTCGTAGCGGCTGAGGGCGAACGCGGCCATGGCGGCCAGGGCCAGCGTGGCCAGTACGCACGGCACGGTGACGATGAGGCTGTTGATCAGGGCGCGCTGCTGGCCGCCGTCGACCCAGGCCAGCCGGAAGTTGTCCAGGGTGAAGGACTGGGGCCAACTGCCCAGCCCGTTCGCGGCGATGTCGTCGAAGGAGCGCAGGCTGGTCACCAGGACCAGGGCGATCGGTAGCAGCCACAGCACGGCCAGGGCGCCGGCGCCGAGATGGAATCCGGCGGTCGCGGCCCGCCTGCGGCGAAGGGCGGTGGACATCAGTCGGCCTCCCTGAAGGCGCGGACCAGGTAGGAGGCGATGACGCCGAACGCCAGCAGGAAGATGACGACGGCGAGCGCGGAGCCGTAGCCGAGGCGCAGGGACTGGAAGGCGGTCGAGTACATGTAGGTGCTCAGCAGTTCGGACGAGTGGTAGGGGCCGCCGCGGGTCAGCGACCACACGACGTCGAAGGAGCGCAGCGAGTCGATGACGATGACCGACAGGACGACCGCGTTGACGCTGCGGAGTTGAGGCAGCGTGACATGTCGGAAGCGCTGCCAGGCGCTCGCGCCGTCGACCTTGGCGGCCTCGTACAGGGCGGGGTCGATGCCCTTGAGGCCGGCCAGGTACAGGACCATGACGTAGCCGATCTGCCGCCACAGCGCGGGCACGATGACCGCGTACAGGGCGGTGTCCTGGTCAGCGAGCCAGGCGTGGCGCAGGCTGCCGAGGCCGAGCGACTCCAGGAGCTGGTTGAGGACGCCGTCGGGCTGGTAGATGGCCTGCCAGACCAGGGCGGTGGCGACCAGGGAGAACACCACGGGCAGGAAGAGGGCGGCCCGGTAGAAGCCGATGCCGCGCCGCTCCTGCTGGAGCAGCAGGGCCGTGGCGAGGCCGAGCAGGGCGGAGAGGCCGCCGAACAGCACCAGCCACAGCACGGTGTGGCCCATGGCGCCCCGGAAGGTGTCGTCGCCCGCCATCTCCCGGAAGTTGCCCAGGCCGACGAACTTCGGCGCCGACACACCGTCCCAGCTGGTCAGGGCCAGATAGAAGCCCTGGAGCGCGGGCCAGAACACCCATACCGCCTCGACGAGCAGCGGGACGAGGACGAAGGCGAGCACCAGCGGAGGTGTGCGCCCAGGTCCCCGGCCCCGGCCGCCACGGGACGGCGCCGGGACCGGAGACTTGCGGTGGGGGGCGGTCAGGACGGCCATGTCAGGCGTTCCAGATCTTCTCGGCCTCGCGCTGCCAGTCGGTGAGGATGGAGCCGATCTCCTTGGGCTTGGCGAGGAACTTGGTCAGCGCGGTGTCGGCGGTGGGCTGGAGGGCGTCGCTGGAGTCGCGGTTGAAGTACTGGGTGAGCTCGGCCGCCTCCTCGATGTGCTTACGGCCCTTCTTCACCAGCGGGGTGCCGGCGTCCTTGGCGTCGGGGTGGCAGGGCAGGACGGTGCCGGAGGATCCCTTGATGTAGAGCTCCTGGGCCTCGGCGGTGGCGAGATAGCCCAGCAGGTCGAGGACCCCGTCCTTGCGCCCGGTGCGGGCACTGGCGAAGTAGCCGTCGGTCGGGGCCTCTTCGGCGAGCGGAACCTTCGGGTCGATGACCGGGAAGCGGAAGAAGTCGATGTCGTCGAGGGCGTCCTTGGGGGCCGCGTCGGCGAAGAAGGTGCCGATCAGCATCATGCCGCTACGGCCGTTGAGCAGCACCGTCGTGGCGTCCTGGAAGGCGCCCGCGGTGCCGTTCGGGTCGAAGTACGGCAGTACTTCCTGCCAGCGGTCGAAGACCTTGCGCACTTCGGGGTCGTCGAAACGGTGCTGTCCGGCCAGCAGTCCACGGTGGTACTTGGCGCCGTTGATCCGGATGTCGAGGTAGTCGAACCAGGCGGAGGCGACCCAGGGGGTGTTGCCTCCAGCGCCCAGGCCGATCGGGGCGACGCCCTTGCTCTTGAGCTTGTCGCACAGGTCGAGGAAGTCGTCCCAGGTCTTCGGCTCGCTGACGCCCCACTTGGCGAAGTTGGACTTCCGGTAGAACATGCCCCACCAGTAATAGGTGGCCGGGACGAAGACCTTCTTGCCGGAGCTCGACGTGCACAGCGAGTTCAGGGCCTTGGAGTAGCGCTTGAGGTCGGAGGTGCCCCAGAGGTCGTCGAGGCCGAGCAGCAGGTCCTTCTTCGCGTACGCCTCCGCGACCGAGCCGGGGTACCAGGTGTAGACGTCCGGCGGGTTGGCGGAGGTGAGATACGTCGGCAGCTGGGTGCGGAAGGTCTCCGC
This sequence comes from Streptomyces lanatus, assembly GCF_014655715.1. GTDB lineage: Bacteria > Actinomycetota > Actinomycetes > Streptomycetales > Streptomycetaceae > Streptomyces > Streptomyces lanatus. The sequence goes on from NZ_BNBM01000004.1 coordinate 278,313, forward strand.
GGCGACCGTGTTGAGGCTGACGCCGCCCTTCTTGCCGTAGGCGGCGACGACGTCCTCCATCGCGGCCTTGGCCTGCGGCGCGGACAGGTTGGACTGGAGGGTGACCGCGCCGTCCGAGGAGGACTTCGAGGACGAGGTCGAGGTGACGCAGCCGCTGAGCAGCGCGGCGGTGCCGGTGGCGCCGAGACCGGCGAGGAAGCGCCGTCGGCTGGGTCGAGGATTGATCATGGTGGCTCCCTGTGGGTCCGCGCGGCGGATCCAGGTTCGCGTGGCACACCGGCCACGTCAAGATTAATTACTAATTTATTTGGACCAGAATCAGGACCAGAACTTGGACTACGGCCGCTCGAACTGCGTCCGGTGGACGTACCCGTCGACCCCACGGAACACGACGTCAACCGCACCGCCCGGCCCCTCGACCGCCCCGAGCGCACCTTCGAAGGCGGCGCTGGGGAACTCCTGCCGCTTGGTCCACCCCTGCCAGGCATCGCCCTCGAAGCTGCGCTGCCAGAGCGTGTAGTCACCCGCCCGCGCGTACAGCACCACCGCGTCCCCCACGGCCACGAGCGTCGGACTGCCGCTCACGGTCCCGCCGAGCGAGGCCCACTCCGACCACTCCCCCGAGGCGTCCCGCGACCGCGTCCACACGTCGTCCGCCGAAGTGCGCACGGCGACATGGACCCGCCCCCGCGCATCGACGACGGCGGACGGTCTGCCGTAGACCGGCCGCTCGCCAGGCGCGCCGAGCGACTCCCAGCCGGACGCCGGCCCACGCCGCACGACCTGCCCGTCCGCCCCGCGCGCGACGAGCGTCCAGTGCTCGGGGTCGCTGAACGCCACCGACGGCGCATCGGTCACCCGCCCGCCCAGGTTCTGCCAGCCACCCCAGCGTCCACCGTCGAACACCCGCCGATAGACACGGGAGTCGGCGCCGCGTACGAAGACGTCGATACGACCGCCGTCGGAGGCGTAGGCGGCGGGCTGGCCGAGGATCTCGCCGCCCAGGTCCCTGGTCCGCGAGGTGGCGTCGCCCGCCGTCGTGTGCTGGACGAGATTCCCGCGCGGTCCCCGGAAGAAGGTGGTCAGCGCGTCACCGGTGCGCACGACGGCCGGGCTCGCACTGGCTCGTTCACCCAGGCTCACCCCCGGCAGGGCCTCCTCGCCGGTCAGCTTCAGCAACGCGGTGCCGTGCGCGGGGACCTCGACGGTGTACGACCCGGTGTGCGTCCCGCGATCCGCGCGGGCCCGCAGGTCGCGCACCTTGACCGCGCCGCCCAGGGCGGCGTCGGCGAACTTCACGGTGCGCAGGGCGGGCTGATCGGAGCGATTGAGCAGGACGACCGCCCGCTGTCCGCGCCCCGCGAGGTCCTTGCTGTAGACGTCGCCCACGGAGTCGGCGGCCACCCGGACGCCCTGGACGGCGAGCGGGTCCTGGTTGACGGCGATGATCTCCGGGTTGCCCAAGGTCTTGATCATCGCGGCCGACAGGGTACGGGGGTCCGAGCCGAGGACGAGCGGTGAGGCCATCTCGGCCCACATCACGAACTGCGTGGTCGACTCCTCCTCGGTCAGCTCCAGGGAGCCGTCGGCCATGCGGCGCATGGGGATGAGGTAGTCGGGGTCGTTGTAGTGGCCGGGCCCCTGCGCCTCGGGGTGCCAGGCGTTGGCGTCCATGTTGCGCAGCACGTTGGGCCACTGCCCCGGGCTGGGCGTCCCCCAGGCGATGTCGGTCCCGGTGCGCCAGGAGTCGGCGATGGTCGGGGCGTAGGTATAGGTGTTGTGCGCGTCCTGCTCGGGCGTGTGCGGCAGGCCCCAGTCGTCGGTGAGCGGGTTGCAGAGGTTGAGCACCATCCTGCGGCCCGACTTGGCGACGGCGTCGCTGAACTCCTTGAACGCGGGCCCCGGATCGAGCTTGGCACCGATGCCGCACAGGAAGTCGACCTTGATGGCGTCGACCTTCCAGTCGGCGAACTGCCGCGCGTCCTCGTCGTAGTGGCCCCGGCTGCCGAGTCCGCAGGTCTTGCCGCCGTCGTAGGTTCCGGCATCGGTGTAGATGCCGGCCTTCAGTCCCCGCTTGTGCAGATAGGAGACCAGGGCCGGGATGCCGGAGGGGAAGCGGTCGGGGTGGGCCGTCAACCGCCCCTGTGCGTCACGGGGGTTGTCGGCCTGCCAGCCGCCGTCCAGCCACACGATGTCGTAGCCGCTGTCGCGCAGCCCGCTGCTGACCAGCTTGTCGGCGACCGCGCGGACCTCCTTCTCGGTGGGCGCGCCGAGCCCGTAGTAGCTGTTCCAGCCCATGTACGGCGTCGGTGCCAGACCGCTGTCGTAGTAGGCGGGCGCGCCCTGGTCGACGGTCCCGGTGGGGGTCGCGGACGCGGACGCCGTCAGAGCTACGGAGATCGCGGTTGCGAGGACGAGTGAAGCCACGTGCCTCTCCCGGAGGTTGGGAAGCGAGGGGAGGTGTGACGCGGGCCACTCGGAGGGCCGGGGCCGTCGGCGTCACGGCGAAGACTGTGGCGCGCGGCCGAAACCCTGTCAATATTAATTACTAATTTAAAGAAACATGGGTCCGAATCCGTCGGAAGTCTTGACGCGCCCACGTCGGCGGTGCACTGTTCGGCAACGTTGTCAGAGACCACTCGGCCAAGCCTTTGGCAACGTTGTCACAGCCTGATTCCAGGCCGCCTCGTTCACCGGACACCCCTGATCGGAGCCGTCGCCCCATGCCGGATCAGCCTTCTGCGCCGTCCCGTCGCACCGTTCTCACCGCCGGGTCCACCCTACTCGCGGGCTTCGGGCTCGGCATGAGCCTGCCGACCGCATCCGTCGCGGCCGATTCCGGCCAGGCCCGCTCCCTCGACGAACTCGCCGCCTACCGCCCGGTGACGGTCTCCTCCACCGACTACGCCCCGACGCCCGCCGAGTTCGCGGTGGACGGCCTCGACGGTGCGGGGGTGCGCGGGACGGGCTGGCGGGCGGCGCCCGGTGACCCGCAGTGGATCTGCGTGGACCTCCAGGCGATGTGCGAGGTGGAGTCCCTACGGCTCGTCTTCGAGGCGACCGTGGACGATCCGCCGTATGTCGACGCGCCCGGGGGCAATCCGCGCGACAACACCACGGGGCAGGAGATCCTCTCCAGCTGCGCGGTCGACTTCGTCGTCGAGACCTCCCGCGATCAGCGGACATGGACGGCCGTGTACCGCACCGAGTCCGGCCGGGGCGGGGTGCTGGAGATCCCCCTGGCGCGGCCCGTGACCGCACGCTGGGTGCGCATGACCGTACACAAGCGCTCGAACGCCAACCCCCTGGGCCTCAACGGCCTCCAGGTGTACGGCACCTGCGCCACCCACCGCCCGGCCGCCACCGGCTGGACCGACTGGGGCGTACACCACCGCACTCCCCCGGCGCTGAAGGTCGCCGCGGACGGCACCGTGCCGCTGGAGTCCGGCTGGGACCTGACGATGGACGACTGGGCCGGCGCGGAGGGCGCCGACCTGTCCAAGCCGTCGGTCGACACCAGCCGCTGGCTCCCGGCCACGGTGCCCGGCACCGTACTGGCCTCGCTGGTGGACCAGGGCCATCTGCCCGACCCCGTCTCCGGCTTCAACAACCTGCACGTGCCGGAGGCCCTCTCCCGCCACTCGTGGTGGTACAGACGCCAGTTCCGCCTGCCGAAGGGCCTGCGCACCGGCGCCGGGCGCCACGTCTGGCTGGAGTTCGACGGCGTCAACCACCGGGCCGAGGCCTGGCTCAACGGCAGCCCCGTCGGCGACGTCACCTTCCCCTTCGCCCGCGCCGCCTTCGACGTGACGAAGCTCCTCACCGGCACGGGCGAGCAGGCCCTGGCCGTAAGGATCACGCCCATGCCGTTCCCGGGCAGCCCCGGCGACAAGGGCCCGGCCGGCCTGGCGTTCGTGGACGCCGGGGCGAACATGATGAACCGCAACTCGCCCACGTATCTGGCCGCTTCGGGCTGGGACTGGATGCCCGCGGTACGCGACCGGGCCGCCGGCATCTGGAACCACGTCCGCCTCCGCTCCACCGGCGCGACCGTCCTCGGCGACCCCCGCGTGGACACCCGGCTGCCCGACCTCCCCGACACCGGCACGGCCGAGCTGACGATCGTGGTCCCGGTCCGCAACGCCGATTCCGACAGCCGGCGCGTCACGATCTCCGCCGCCTTCGACGGCGTACGGCTCACCCGGACGGTCACCGTCCCCGGGGGCGCGACGGCCGACGTCACCTTCAGCCCGGCCGCTCACCCACAACTCCGCCTCCGCAACCCGAAGTTGTGGTGGCCCAACGGCTACGGCGACCCCGCCCTCCACCGGCTCACCCTCACCGCGTCGGTCGCGGGACAGGAGAGCGACCGGCGCACGACCCGGTTCGGCATCCGGCAGTTCGGCTACGAGTACGACGTCCCGCTCACCTTCCAGTCGGGCGGCGACGCCTACGCGCAGACCGTCGACCTCACCCGGCAGAAGGCCCGGCACATACGGATCCTGTGCCGCACCCGCGCCACCGACTGGGGCTCGTCCATGTGGGGCCTGTCGGTCCTCGACAGCTCCTCGCCCGGCAACGACCTCGCCCTGCACCGACCGGCCACGTCGTCGTCCGTCGACGATCCCGGCAACCGGCCCGGCAACGCCACGGACGGCGATCCGAAGACACGCTGGTCGTCGGCGTTCGAGGACGACCAGTGGATCGAGGTCGACCTGGGCGCCTCGGTGTCCTTCGACCGCGTGGTCGTCACCTGGGAGCAGGCGTACGCGAAGACCTACACGATCCAGGTCTCCGACGACGGCCAGGAATGGCGGGACGCCGCCTCGGTCGACAACACGGCGACTCCCCTGCCCTTCCGCACGACGGGCTCGGCCGCCCTGCAGAACGTGGAGTTCGAGGCCCGGACCGCACGCCACGTCCGGGTGCTCTGCCACAGCCGCGCCACGAGCTGGGGCGCGTCGATGTGGAGCCTGTCGGTCATCGACAGCTCCTCCCCCGCCACCGATCTCGCCCTGCGCAAGACGGCCACCGCCTCCTCGGAGGAAGGCTCGGGCAGCAGGGCCACGAACGCCGTGGACGGCGATCCGAACACCCGCTGGTCCTCGGCATATGAGGACGAGCAGTCCATCCAGATCGACCTCGGTGAGCGGGTGACGTTCGACCGTGTGGCCATCCTGTGGGAACAGGCGTACGCCAAGACCTACACGATCCAGGTCTCCGACGACGCCGAGACCTGGACGGACGTGAAGTCCGTGGACAACTCCACCGTGCCGCTGAAGATCAGCGTCAACGGTGTCCGTGTCTTCTGCCGGGGCGGCAACTGGGGCTGGGACGAGCTGCTGCGGCGAATGCCCGCCGAACGGATGGACACGGCCGTACGCATGCACCGCGACATGAACTTCACGATGATCCGGAACTGGCTCGGGTCCAGCAACCGCGAGGAGTTCTACGCCAGTTGCGACGAACACGGGCTGCTGGTCTGGAACGACTTCCCCAACGCCTGGGCCATGGACCCGCCGGACCACGAGGCCTTCCTGAGCCTGGCGCAGGACACCGTGCGCCGCTATCACAGCCACCCCAGCATCGTCGTGTGGTGCGGCGCCAACGAGGGCAACCCGCCCGGTCCCGTCGACGACGGCATGCGCGCGGCGGTGCGGGCGGAGGCGCCCGATCTGCTGTACCAGAACAACTCCGCGGGCGGCATCGTCTCCGGCGGCGGCCCGTACGGCTGGGTCGAGCCGCAGAACTACTTCTCAGCCAAGAGCAGTCCGGGTTTCCACACCGAGATCGGCATGCCGGTCGTACCGACGGCCGAGACGATGGGTCGGCTCGTCGGCGACGAACCCGAGTGGCCCATCAAGGGCGCCTGGTACTACCACGACTGGAGCACCCGCGGGAATCAGGCACCGCAGAACTACCGCGCGGCCATCGAGGCGCGACTCGGCGAGGCGACGGGCCTCGACGACTTCTGCCGCAAGGCGCAGTTCGTCAACTACGAGAACTTCCGCGCCATGTTCGAGGCATGGAACGCCCGGCTGTGGGACGACGCGAGCGGGCTGATGCTGTGGATGTCCCACCCCGCCTGGTACAGCACGGTGTGGCAGAACTACGACTACGACTTCGACGTCAACGGCGCCTACTACGGCGTCCGCAAGGCCAGCGAGCCCGTCCATGTGCAGGCCCACCCGGTGAGCGGGCAGGTGATCGCCGTCAACCACACACCCCGGCGCATCTCCGGCGCCACGCTCACCGCACACCGCTACGACCTCTCCGGCCGCGCCCTCGGTCCCGAGCAGCGCGCGACCGTGGACGTAGCCGCCTCGTCGACCGCGCCGGCCTTCACCGCCGGCTGGACGGACGAGCTGCCCGACTTCCACCTCCTGCGGCTACGGCTGGTGGACGCGCGCGGGGAACTGCTGGCCGAGAACACGTATTGGCGCTACCGCGAGCCCGCCCACATGCGCGCGCTGAACGAGGTCGGGCGCACCCGAGTGTCGGCGGAGATCACCGACAGGGACCGCACCGGGCTCACGGTGCGGCTGCGCAACCGTGGCACGACCGTCGCGGCGATGGTGCGCGTCTCGCTCCTGGACGCGAAGAGCGGTCACCGGGTGCTGCCCACGCTGTACGGCGACAACTACCTGTGGCTGCTGCCCGGCGAGTCGCGGACCCTCGCACTGTCCTGGCCCGCCACCTCCCTCGCGTCCGGCAGGCCTGCCGTGCGGGTGGAAGGCCACAACGTGCCCACGGTGAAGGTCGGCGCCTAGGCATTCAGAAACGACGTCGCTGAATCCGATGAAAAGGATGCGTTGGACGTCAGAATCAGTCAGGAGCAAAGTGAGCACGTCCCCCACCAGGGACGGAACGACCCCCATGGCACAACCTTGCGGAGAAACCCTCGATGAACCACGTCGCTGATCCCGAGCGCTACAACGGCACCATGCGATACCGGCGCACCGGACGCTCGGGACTCGACCTGCCCGTGCTGTCCCTGGGGTACTGGCACAACTTCGGTGACGACAAGCCCTTCGAGGCCCAGCGCGAGATCGCCCTGCGCGCATTCGACCTGGGCATCACCCACCACGACCTCGCCAACAACTACGGCCCGCCCTACGGCTCCGCCGAGATCAACTTCGGCCGGCTGATGAAGCAGGACCTGGCGCCGTACCGGGACGAGCTGGTGGTCTCCACCAAAGCCGGCTGGGACATGTGGCCGGGCCCCTACGGCCAGGGCGGCGGCTCGCGCAAGTATGTGCTGGCCTCGCTCGACCAGTCGCTGCGGCGGACGGGGCTGGACTACGTCGACATCTTCTACTCCCACCGGCTCGACGCGAGCACGCCGCTGGAGGAGACGATGGGCGCGCTCGACACCGCCGTACGCCAGGGCAAGGCCCTGTACGTCGGCATCTCCTCCTACGACGCCGAGCGCTCCCGGGAGGCGGCGGCCATCCTGCGGGAGCTGGGCACGCCGCTGCTGATCCACCAGCCGTCGTACAGCATGCTCAACCGCTGGATCGAGACCGAGGGCCTGCTGGACGCCGCCCAGGAGGAGGGCTTCGGGGTCATCGGCTTCACCGCGCTCGCCCAGGGGCTGCTGACCGGGCGTTATCTGGAGGGGGTCCCCGCCGGTTCGCGCGCCACCCAGGGCAAGTCATTCGACGAGACGTGGCTGACGGACGACATGCGGCGCAGGCTGGGCGCCCTGAACGACATCGCCGCCCGTCGCGGCCAGAGCCTCGCCCAGATGGCCCTGGCCTGGGCGCTGCGCGACCAGCGTGTCACCTCGCTGGTCATCGGCGCCTCGCGCGCCGAGCAGCTGGAGCAGAACGTGGCGGCGCTGGAGAACCTCGACTTCACGGACGAGGAACTCGCCGAGATCGACAAGTACGCCACCGACGGCGGCGTCGACCTGTGGCGGGACGCCCGCACCGGCAACGTCGGCTGAGACACGGCGAGGCGGCCCCGGCCGCACCGCGGGTGCCCGTGCGGCATTCGCGGTGCGGCCCTTTTCATGCCTTTGGTATGGACCTGACATTCCGGCGTCGCTATGCTCTGCCCGACCCTGATGAGAGCGCTCTCAGTTTGCGGTTGTTCCACCCCACCTTGTTGGAACGACGAAGGGCAACTCCCTTGAGACGCAGCAGACTCACCTACGCCGGCCTCGCCGCGCTCCTGGTGCTCGGCGGCTGGACGGCGAGCGGAACCGGGCAGGCCTCGGCGGTCGACTCCCCCACGGCGGCGGACAGCGAACCGGCCGCCTCCGAACTGGTCCGGGCGATGCAGCGCGACCTCGGCCTGTCGAGGGAAAGGGCACAGGCCAGGCTGGCGGCGGAACGCACCGCCATGAGCGTCATGCCGAAGGCCCGCAAGGCCGCCGGATCCTCCTACGGCGGCGCCTGGTTCGACGCGAAGAGCGACCGGCTCACCGTGGCCGTCACCTCCGACGCCCCGTCCGCGACCGTGCGGGACGTGCGGTCCACCGGGGCGAGCGTGCGCACCGTCACGCACAGCGCGCGCGAACTGGACACGGCCAAGGCACGTATCGACCGGCTGTCCGCACCGTCGGGTGTGAGCAGCTGGCATGTCGATCCGGTCGGCAACACCGTCGTCGTGAACGTGGTTCGCGACCAGCGGTCTGACAACGATGTCCGCCAATTCGTCTCGCGCGCCCGCGAGGCGGGCCCCGTCGCCGTCGAAACGGTCGCCGCGGCCCCGAGCACCTTCGCGGCGGGCACGGTCGGCGGCGACCCCTACTACACGGGCAACGTCCGCTGCTCCATAGGCTTCTCGGTGCACGGCGGATTCATCACGGCCGGGCACTGCGGCCAGCCGGGCGCGGGCGTCCGGGGCTGGGACGGCTCCAACATCGGCACCTTCCAGGGCTCGTCGTTCCCTGACAACGACTACGCCTGGGTGAGCGTCGGCAGCGGCTGGTGGACCGTACCGGTCGTCCTCGGCTGGGGCACGGTCCCCGACCGTCTGGTGCGCGGCTCGGCCGAGGCCCCGGTCGGCGCCTCCATCTGCCGCTCCGGTTCCACGACGCACTGGCACTGCGGCAATGTGCTGGCCAAGAACGAGACGGTCAACTACAGCCAGGGCGCGGTGCACCAGATGACGAAGACCAGTGTGTGCGCCGAACCGGGCGACTCCGGTGGCTCCTTCATCAGCGGTGAGCAGGCGCAGGGCGTCACGTCCGGCGGCTGGGGCAACTGCTCCGGTGGCGGGGAGACCTGGTTCCAGCCCGTCAACGAGATACTCGGCCGCTACGGGCTGACCCTGCACACGGCCTGATCCCGGATGGGAGGAGCGGTTCCGGCGGTCACCGGCGGCGCCGGGCCGCTCCTCGCACGAGCCGCCGCGTGTCCGGCGGTGGGTGTGCGGCAGGATGAGCACCATGAGCGTAGTGAAGATCAACGTACTGACCGTGCCCGCCGAGCAGCGCGAGACGCTGGAGAAGCGGTTCGCCTCGCGTGCGCACGCCGTGGAGGGCTCCGACGGGTTCGAGTGGTTCGAGCTGCTGCGGCCGGTCGAGGGCACCGACACCTACCTCGTGTACACGCGGTGGCGTGACGAGGCCTCGTTCCAGGCCTGGATGGAGGGTCCGATGAAGTCGGCCCACCAGGGCGGCGGCGAGGGAGGCGGGGAGCGTCCCAAGCCGGCGGCGAGCGGTTCGACCCTGTGGTCCTTCGAGGTCGTGCAGCAGGCGGGGCCGAAGGGCGAGTAGTGGGCGGGCGGCGGGGGCGGTGTCGCTCCCGCCGTCGCTCATCCGCTCTCCCCCGCCTTCCCGAGTAGCGGGGCGAGCACCGGTTCGGCGTGCGCCCACAGCAGTGCGCCGCCGATGCCGGGTACGACGTGGCGCCGGGCGCCCGGGATCCGGGCGGCGAGCAGTGCCCCGTCGTCGGGCGAGTGGGTGGTGTCTTCCGCGCCGTACCAGATGTCGACCGGGACGGTGATGCTGTCGAGCGTGAACGGCCACCGCCCCATGGCCAGGACCGTGTCGCGGGCGTACCCGGCGGCTCCTTGAGAGAAGGCCTCGTCCAGGGCCCTGCGGTAGGCGGTGGCGAAATCGGGATCCCGGTACACCGCGAGGTCGCATGCGGGGCTCCCGGCCATGACCATGTCCCACATCGCGTCCGCGGTGAAGCCGGCGAAGAACTCCTCGGCGCCTTCCGGGTTCCGCACGGTCCGCTCGACGAGGCCGCGCAGTTCGGCCGGCAGTGCGGAGGCGAACTCCGGTGCGGCGATCTCGTCCGCTCCGGAGACGATCGCCAGGGCCGAGGCGATGCCCGCTTCGGCGCAGGCGAGGGCGAAGGGCGCGCCCTGCGAGTTCCCGACGAGCGCCGGGTGTCCGAGCCCCCGCAGTGCGCACAGGTGACGTATGTCGGCGGCGAAGTCGGCGAAGGTCCTGCCGGGTGCCGGTGTCGATACGCCGAGCCCCGGGCGGTCCACCGACACGAGCCGCACGCCGAGCGCGTCGACGGCCCCGGTGCCGAAGCCGAGCCACCGGCTCGTTGCCGCGCCCGGGCACAGCAGGACGGGCACGCCGTCCGACGGCCCCCATTCGGCCCAGCCGAGCGTCCGCCCTTCCGGGAGTCGGGTGTGGCCGAGCCGGGCGGGCTGGTCAGCGTATGCGTTCATGATCGGCATTGTGGTGCGACCGGGTGATGGCCGCCAGGACGAAAGTGACGCTGATCAGCAGGGACCAGGCGCCGAACTTCTCGACTCCCACGGGCTGCCAGCCGTCGAGTTGATAGGGGTAGCGCCAGGCACCGACGTAGGTCGCGAGGTTCTCGGCGATCCAGAGGAAGAAGCCGATCAGGACGAACGACAGCGCGAGGGGCATACGGCGGCGTGTGCCGCGCACCGTGAAGCGCACCGAGGTGCCCGCTGTGACGGCGAGGAGCGCGGCGGCCAGGAGCCAGCGGATGTCGGGGAGCCAGTGGTGGCTGAAGAAGTTGATGTACACGGCGGCGGCCACGACGGCCGTGGCGCGCGGGCGGTAGCGGACCAGTTCCAGGTCGAACAGGCGCCAGGCGCGGCAGACATAGCTGCCGACGGCGGCGTAGAGGAATCCTCCATAGAGCGGGACGCCCGCGAACTTCAGGACGGCCGGTTCCGGATAGCTCCATGAGCCGAGCGACACCTTCACCAGTTCGAAGGCCAGGCCGATGACATGGCAGACCGCGATGACGGCGACGTCCCGCCCGTTCTCCCAGCCGCGCAGCCAGAACAGCAGCGTCAGCAGCACCCCGTAGACGACGAGCAGGTCGTAGCGGGCCACGGGGAGGCCGGGCAGCAGGGTGGACGCCGCCACGCCGGACATCAGGGCGATGGCGAAGGCGCAGGACCGGGCCTGGAGCCACGCGAATTCGAGCAGCTGGCGCAACGGGGCGCCCAGGGGGCCGGAGGGGCTGGCGGTGTACATGATCCCAAGGACGAGCCGCTGGCCGTCTTGGTTGCCCTGCCCGGATTCCGGCCCCGGCGCGGGGCCTGCGTCGGTCAGTACCAGTTCGTGCTGGCCAGGGCGTGGCCGTCGCAGGCCAGCAGGGCGCGCGAGACGCGGCCGCTGAGGTTGTTGCCGATCTTGGTGTAGGCGTAGTTGATGCCGGCGTCGACGGTCTCCGAGACCCAGCCGTCGGCGCGTGCGGCCCCGGAGTTCGAGCGCTCCAGCACGGCGGCGCAGTTGGCGCGGGAGTTCTCGATGCGGGCGAAGGAGCCGCACCGGTCGGAGTAGAAGTACTTCAGCGACATGCCGTCGGCGGTCTTCGTCGGCCCGACCTGGCGGAAGGATCCGGCGCAGCCGCCGACGGTCGGGTACTGGCCCTCGAAGCCGTAGGCCCCGTAGTTGCCGCCCGAGTGAGGTGCGGCCTGGGCGGTGAACGGGGTGAGCGCCAGCATCGCGGCGGCGCCCGATGTGGCCAGCAGGGTCTGGAGCGTTCGGCGGCGCATGCGAGCCCTCTCTGATGGGTCGTCGGTCCGCGGAGCCGGCCGTCGTCCCGGCCGTGCACCGCTTGTTGTCAGGACCGTAGGGTCCGTGGCCTCCGCGGCGGTACCTGACAACTCTCAGGGTCCTTGTGACCTCCCGTTTCCCTACAGTTCGAAGCGCCCGGCCGGATGCCGGGCGAGTGACCCGACGAAACAGGGGGACATCTCATGACCACGCGTACCTTCGCCCGGGCCGCACTCGTCGGCGCCGGCGCGCTCGCGCTGCTGGGACCGCTCACCGCGGCCACGGCCGTCGCGGCCTCCGACACGGACCGTGGCGGCGCCCGCATCATGGCCGCGCCGTACGCCGTCGTGCCGTACGAGACGGTCAACGTCCGCTCCGGACCGGCGCGTTCGTACGACAAGGTCGGCAAGGTCACGGCGGGCCAGCCGCGTGGCGCGTACTGCTGGGTGCGGGGCGAGACCATCACCGACAACGGCTACACCAACAATGTGTGGGTCAAGCTCGTCGAGGGCTATGTGAGCGCCATCTACCTCAAGGGCAACCAGTACGGCGACCTGCCGGCCTCCGCGACCTGCTGACCTCCGCGCGCACCGTGCCGGGGAGGGTGCGCGCACTGCCGGGGGAGGGTGGCCGCCGCCGAAATTCCGTTGCGGCCGTGCCGCCCTCCCCCGGACCCTGGGCCCATGTCCTACGTCCTTCGCCCGGCCGGCCTCACCGACGCGGCGGCCATCACCGATCTGCTCAACGCCATCGACCGCATCGAGATCGGCAGGCCCGAGACCGATCTGCACACCGTCGAGGCCGATCTGAAGCGGCCCGACATCGCGCTGGAAAGCGACTCGTGGCTGGTGTTCGACGGCGACCGACTGGTGGCGTACGGCCTGCTGTGGGACGAGTCGGGGGGCGAGCGCGTCGACGTCGACCACTATGTGCTGCCCGACCATCAGCGCGCGGGCGAGCTGATCCTGGACGCCCTTGAGGCCCGGGCGCTGCACAAGACCCGGGAGAACGGCGCGGGGCGGGCGGTGGTGCATCTGCACCTCAACTCCGAACCGACGCTGGACACGGGCCTGATCGAGCGGCGGGGGTGGTCCGTCGTACGGCGCTATCACGTGCTGCAACGGGAACTCACGGCCACCGACGACGTGGATCCCGAGGTTCCACCGGGCGTGCGTCTACGTCCGTGCGCCGACGAGGCCGACCGTGCGCGGGTGCACGCGCTGTACCAGTCGAGCTTCGCCGAGCACTTCGACTTCCAGCCACGTGCCTACGAGCAGTGGCTGCACGACATCGACGCGGACGCCCTCGACTGGTCCCTGGTGTGGATCGTGGGCACCGATGACCTGGGCGACGCGGGGTTCCTCATCTCCCGCGACGACCTCGCGGCCAGGGGCTGGATCCGCAGCATCGGCGTCGTCCACGAGGCCCGGGGACGCGGGCTGGCCGGTCTGCTGCTGCGCCAGGCGTTCGCCACGTTCGCCGCCCGGGGCCGCGAGGCGGTGGGCCTCGGCGTGGACACCGCCAACCCCACAGGGGCGCCCGCGCTTTACGCCCGGCACGGGATGGGCGTGCACTACGCCGTGGACACGTGGGAGACGGTCCTCAGCTGACGCGGGCCGCGACCCGACCGACATCCGCGACGCGCCTGCCTCCTGGCCCAGGGCTGCTGCGGCAGCCGTTCGCCGCCCGGAGCCGCCAGACGGTAGGGCTCGGCGTGGACACGGCCAACCCCACAGGGGCTCCCGCCCTGTACGCCCGGCGCGGGATGGGCGTGCACTACGCCGTGGACACCTGGGAGACGGTCCTCAGCTGACGCGGGCCGCGGTGCGGCTGTTCTCGTGGCGCAGGGCCGCGCCCGTGACCAGCGCGCCGATCCCCTCCCACAGGCCTACGCCGAGGAAGCCAGACGGGGCTCGGCCGCCGAGGACCGCGAGGGTGAAGACCGTGCAGGTCAGCAGGCGGAAGGGCACGGTCCAGCGGAAGAAGGCCTTCCAGTCGGAGAGGGCGGCCAGCACGTAGTACACGCCCATGTTGAGCGCGGCCATGGACGAGGCGGTGACGAAGACCTCGGTGTGGTCCCCTGCCGCACGCCGGGCGTCCGCCACGGGTGTGAATCCCATGAGCCGGAGCAGGACGTCGGGGGCGACGAGCCCCAACAGGCCCATGCCGGCGGCCAGGACACCGAACACGGCCATGGTCCAGCCGGACGGGGAGCGGGGCAGGAGTCGCACGAAGTCCTCCATGGGGCCTGGGAGTTGGGCCTCGATCAGGGGTGGGCAGCGGTTCTTCGAGCGTTGTTGTACAGGCGCAGCAGGTGCTTGGCCACCGCGCAGGGCACGGTGTCGGCATGGCATTGCCGGCAGGTCCGCATGTGGTGTTCGTAGTCGGTACGCGCCCGCTGGAGGGCATCGCTCTGAGACGACATCGAGGTCCTTGGAATTACTGATGGGGGGTGACGGCAGCGCGGGTGCCGGGGTGACCGCGACGGGCACCCGAGGTGAAAGTTGATCATGTTACTTGTGGTAGCGGAAAGTCGTGACCTGGGGCATTCCGGCCCGAAAAACGCTTGGACTCCACCACCGCCCGTACGGGACACTGCGTACTCGCGCAATTACTCGACGTAGCCATACAGGGGTGGGATGGGAACGCCTGAGTCACGCAGGGTCCTGCCGGGCAAGCGCTCGGTGCTACTCGCACTTCGTTACTACGGCCGGGAGTTGGTCCGGCTGCGGCGGCTGACGGTACCCGCCATGCTGCTGACGGCCGTGGGCAACATCGGCCTCAACTACATCGCGCCGCTCATCGTCGCCAAGCTGGTCGGCGATGTCGCGGACGACACGGACATCACCTTCGCCGCGGCACTGCCGTATGTGCTGGGCTTCGTCGGTGTGCTGCTGCTCTCGGAGGGGCTGTGGCGGATCGCACTGCACTGCCTGAACCGCCTGGACGCCCTGGGCATCGAGCACCTGTATGTGATCGGCATGGACGAACTGTTCGCCAAGGACGCGGCGTTCTTCCACGACAACTTCGCCGGCTCACTGACCAAGCGCGTCCTCAGCTTCGCCGCCCGCTATGAACAGTTCGTCGACACACTGGCGTTCCAGATCGTGGGCAGCTTCGTGCCGCTGCTGTTCGGGACGGTCGTGCTGTGGCGCTACGAACCGATGCTGGTCGTCGGCCTCCTGACGATGATCGTGCTGACGGCAGTGTGCGTGGTGCCTCTGGTCCGGCGCCGGCAGGCCCTCGTCGATCTGCGCGAGGAGGCGATCGCGCGGGTGTCGGGGCATGTCGCCGACAGCCTGATGAACATGGACACGGTGCGGGCGTTCGCCGCCGAGGACCGCGAGGCCGCCGAGCACCGCTCCCGGGTGGCGGCGTCCCGTCGGCTCATGCTGCGGTCGTGGGACTACGGCAATCTGCGCATCGACACCCTGGTCGCACCGATGTCGGTGCTGACCAACGCGCTGGGCCTGCTGCTCGCGGTGGCGCTCGGCGGGGGCGGGGTGGAGGCGGTCGTGGTCGCGTTCACCTACTACTCCAACGCGACGCGGATCATGTTCGAGTTCAACCAGATCTACCGTCGCCTGGAGAACTCAATGACGGAGGCCGCGCAGTTCACCGAGCTGCTGCTGACGCCGCCGACCGTGGTCGATCCGCCGGTGCCGGAGCCGCTGCTGCCCGGCCCTGCCGAGGTCCGCTTCGAGGGGGTGGCCTTCGCCCACGCCGGCGGCCGGCCGCTGTTCGACGGCCTCGACCTGACGGTGCCCGCCGGGACGAAGGTGGGCCTGGTGGGCCGCTCCGGGGGCGGCAAGACCACGCTCACCCGGCTGCTGCTGCGGATGACCGACATCGACGCCGGCCGGATCCTGATCGGAGGTCAGGACATCAGCAGGCTGCGCCAGAGCGACCTGCGCGGTCTGATCGCCTATGTGCCGCAGGACCCGGCGATGTTCCACCGCACCCTCAAGGACAACATCGCCTTCGCCCGGCCCGGTGCCGACGACGCCGAGATCCGCCGCGCGGCCGAGGCGGCGCATGTCACGGAGTTCGCCGACGCGCTGCCCCTCGGCTTCGACACCATGGTGGGCGAGCGCGGCATCAAGCTGTCCGGGGGCCAGCGCCAGCGGGTCGCGCTGGCCCGGGCGATCCTGCGGGACGCGCCGATCCTGCTGCTCGACGAGGCGACCAGCGCCCTGGACTCGGAGAGCGAGATCCTCGTCCAGGAGGCGCTGTGGCGGCTCATGGAGGGGCGGACCGCGCTCGTGGTGGCTCACAGGCTGAGCACCGTCGCCACCATGGACCAGCTCGTCGTCCTCGACCGCGGCCGGATCATCGAGCAGGGCAGTCACGGCGAACTGCTGGCGGCGGACGGTGCCTACGCGAAACTGTGGCAGCACCAGTCGGGCGGCTTCCTCGACGAGGACAGTCCCGCACAGGAGGAGTTGCGGAAGATGGGGGAAGGGCTGGAGCACGCCTAGAGGGCTGAATCTGTATGGATATGAAAAAATGACGCATAATTCTCGCGAGGAGACTCCTGGTGAGCAACCCAGCCGACGAGCTCGATTACGGGACGCTGCGACTCGACCGCACCGGCCAGGCCGAGGCCTTCGACGCCCTCGGCGACCGCTATGACGAGGCCTTCCCGCACAAGGAGGGGCAGGTCGCGGCCGTCGACTGGCTGATCCGCTCCCTGGCACCCGGATCCCGTGTCCTGGACCTGGGCTGCGGCACCGGGTTGCCGACCGCGCGCCAGCTGGCGGAGGCGGGCTTCGCGGTGGTCGGGGTGGATCTGTCGGCCGGGATGGTGGAGATCGCCCGCGCCCATGTGCCCGGCGGGGTCTTCCACCACGCGGACATCGCCGACCTGCGGCCCGGCGGCCCGCTGGAGCTCGGCCGCTTCGAGGCGGTGACCGCGTTCTTCTCCCTGCTCATGCTGCCGCGCGCCGAGATCCCCCTCGCCCTGGGGACGGTCCGCCATCTGCTGGTCCCGGGGGGCCTGTTCGCGCTGTCGATGGTGGAGGCCGATGTGGACGACTTCACGATCCCGTTCATCGGGACGAACATCCGCGTCTCCGGCTATCTGCGGGACGACCTGCGCGCGGTCGTCGAGACGGCCGGCTTCGAGATCGTCGAGGAGTCCTCGCACTCCTACGCTCCGGCTGCCGCCGACATCCAGCCCGAGGTGCAGATCTTCCTACAGTGCCGCCGCCGCGCCTGACGGCCCGCGTGGACAGGCATGAGCCATGAGGCCAGGCATGATCGAGCCGCATCGGCCGCACCCCGAGCCGCAGACCGACCGGCTCCGCTATCTCGACGCGGCGACCCGCCGGATCGCCCGCGGCATGAACCTCGACGAGACCCTGTACGAGCTGTGCCGGGCGGCCGTCCCCGCCTTCGCCGACACGGCGTTCGTCCATCTCTACGCGCCCCTGCCGGTCGGCGACGAGACCGGGATCGCCCCGGCCGTGCTGCGTCTGCACACCGTGGACCACGCCGCCCCCCGCGCCCCCGGCGCACAGGGCCTCGGACCTCCGCCGGCCGACGAGGACACCATCCGGGCGCCGGAGGTCGTGCGCCCGGCTCCCGGCGGACTCCTCGCGAAGCTGCTCCGCGAGGGCAGGCCGGTCTTCGGGCACACCCCGGGCATCGCCCCCGCCGCGGCCGAGCTGCTGGGGACGCCGGACGTCCCCCTGCCGGTGCCATCCGGACACCCGCTGATCATCGCCCCGCTGCACGGCCGCAGCCATGCCCTGGGCAGCGTCGTCCTCGTCCGCGACCCCGGCCGCCCGGACTTCACCGGCGACGACCTGCTCGTCGCGTCCCAGCTCGCCACGCACACCGCGCTCGGTCTGGAGAAGGCGATGCTGTACGAGCGTGAGGCGTCCATCGCGGACACCTTGCAGCGCACGATGCTCCCGCCGTCGCTTCCGGAACCGCCCGGCGTCCAGCTAGCCAGTCGCTATCTGCCGTCCTCGCGGACCGCGCAGGTCGGCGGCGACTGGTACGACGCGATCCCGCTGCCCGGCAACCGGGTCGCCCTGGTCATCGGCGATGTGATGGGCCACTCCATGACCTCGGCGGCGATCATGGGCCAGCTGCGCACCAGCGTGCAGACCCTGGCCGGGCTGGATCTGCCCCCGGACGAGGTGCTGCACCACCTCGACGAGCAGGCGGGCCGGCTGGGCAGCGAGCACACGGCGACCTGTCTGTACGCCATGTACGACCCGGTGCTGCACCGGCTGCTGGTGTCCAACGCCGGCCATCTGCCGCCGGTCCTGCTGCGTCCCGACGGCACCGCGGAGGTCCTCCAGGTGCCGCCCGGGGCGCCGATCGGCGTGGGCAGCGGCGGCTACGAGACCGTCGAGACCCACGCGCCGCCCGGGGCAGCCCTGCTGCTGTACACCGACGGCCTCGTCGAGTCCCGCGACTCGGACGTACTGACCGGGGTGGAGCGGCTGTGCGCACGGCTGCGCGCTGCCGCCTCCGGACCGGCGCCGCTGTCGCTGGAGGGCCTGTGCGACGAGGCGCTCGGCACCCTGGGCACCGGTGACCGGGACGACGACATCGCGCTGCTCGCCGCCCGGTTCGAGGGCATCCTCCCGGAGACCGTCGCGTACTGGTACATGGCGCCCCGCCCGCAGACCGCGGGACAGGCCCGTCGACTGACCCGCAGGACGCTCCGCCAGTGGGGCCTGGACGCCCTGATCGAGACCACCGAGCTCATGGTCAGCGAGGTGGTGGCGAACGCCGTGCGCTTCGCGTCCCGGCCGATCACCCTGCGGCTGCTGTCCACGGACGTGCTGCGCTGCGAGGTGGGCGACGACTCGCCGGTGGTGCCGAGGATGCGGCACGCGCGGTTGAGCGACGAGGGCGGCAGGGGGCTGTTCCTGGTCGATCAGCTGGCGCAGCGCTGGGGTGCGACGCGGGTGAGCACGGGCAAGGTGGTGTGGTTCGAGCAACCGCTGCCGGACCCGCCCGAGGATCGCGGCCCATGACAGCGATCTATGAGGCGGTTCCGGAGCGCAGGGCCGCGACGAAGTGTTCGAGCCGGCGGGCGACGCCGTCGTCGTCGTTGGACGAGGTGCGGTGGCGGGCGGCGGCCAGCACGGCCGGGTGGGCGTTGGCCATGGCGTAGGAGCTGCCGACCGCGCGGAGCATGGGCAGGTCGTTGGGCATGTCCCCGAAGGCGGCGATGTCCTCGCTGCCGATCCCGAGCTCGCTGCTCCATGCGACGAGGGTGCTGGCCTTGGTCACGCCGGGTGCGCTGAACTCCACCAGGGACAGCCCCGTCGAGTAGGTGGTCTCGGCGCGGCTGCCCGCGGCACGGCGTGTCCGGTCATGGAAGACGTCGAGGGGCAGCGTCGGATGGTGGGCGAGGATCTTCACCAGGGGGTGGTCCGGCGTCCGGGACAGCAGTTCCTCGGCCGGGCCGATCAGCTCGACGGCGTCCTCGGCGTACGACCAGCTCGGGTACGCCGGTTCGTGTGCGAAGTCCGTGTCGTACTCGAAGGCGAAGGTCACGCCGGGCACCGCCGCCCGTACCCGCGCCACCAGCTCGACCGCCTCGGCGGGCCGGATGGGCCAGGTCCGCAGCGCGGTTCCGTCCGGTGCGTGGACGACGGCCCCGTTGGCCGCGATGACGTGGTGCGGGCCGATGGTCTCCCGGAGGGCGGGCACGCCGCGCGGCGGCCGGCCGGTGACGAGCACGATGCCGAGGCCGGCCTGCTCGGCCGCCGCCAGTGCGGCGCGGGTGCGCGGGGACAGGGTGCCGTCGCTGCGCAGGAGGGTCCCGTCCAGATCCGTCGCGACGAGCTTCGGAAGCGGGGACAGGGTCTCTTCGGGTGTCGTCGCCATGGTGAGCGCCCAGCGTACCGGCACCGTCATTCGGCGCAGCAGTCTCCCCCGCCCGCGTCCGCGGCGGTGGTGTCGAGGCGGCAGAAGCAGGACGACTCGATCGGTACGTCCGCCAGCGCGGCGGCCAGGCGCAGCTGCTGGGCCACCATCTGGGCCTCCCCCGTCCGGCCCAGCCGGAGCAGGCACTCGTGGAGGCCGTGCAGGGACCAGACGTTGCCGGGGTGCTGCAGGGGGCGCGGGAGGGTGCCGTCCAGGCCGAGGTCGGCGCGGTAGACCGCCTCGGCCTGTTCGACGCGGCCCTGTTCGAGCAGGAGGGCGCCGTAGGCGTGCCGGGTGGGCTGCATCCAGCCCCAGGGTTCGTCGTACGGCAGGTTGTCGTCGAGCTCGATGGAGCGTTCCAGGGCGGCGAAGGCGGCCTCGTGGTCGCCCTTGCGGTACTCCAGTTCGCCGTCGAGCATCGCCGAGGCGATGGCGAGGACGTCGGCGCAGGTGTTGTTGAACAGCATGCGGGTCTCGGGGACCCGAGCGACCGCCGCCCGGAAGAGCTCGCGTTCCGCCTCCGCCTCGGGGACACGGTGGGTGGCGGAGAGGGCGACGCCTCGGGCGTAGTGCAGCATCGCGGTCGTCGTGCAGTACAGCTCGGGGTCGGCGGGCAGCGGCAGGGCCAGGATGTCGTCCCAGCGGCCGAAGCGGATCAGCACATGGACGCGCATGGCGAGGAAGCCCTCCAGCCAGTCGGCCATGGGCGGGCTCGGCACCCGCAGCAGGTCCTCGGGGATGGACGCCTCCAGCTGCGCGGCGGTCTCCAGGGCGACCTCGGAGCGGCCGAGGAACAGGGCGCCGTAGATCCTGAAGTGGTAGTTGTGCGAGCGGTACAGGGTGTAGAAGTTCATCGCCCCGGCCCGGGCGTGGTACCTCTCGTCGGCCGCGATCGCGGCGGTGTTGTCGGAGATGACCCGGCGGTAGTCGCCGCACAGGACCTCCAGGTGCGAGGGCATGTGGTTGAGGTGGCCCGCGTCGGGCACCAGTCCGCGCAGCCGGTCGGCGACGGTCAGGGCCGCCTCCGGGGTCGGGGACATCTCCATGAGGTGGACGTACATGTGGATGAGGCCCGGGTGGTCGCGTCCGGTGGCGGTGGCGAGGGCCCGGTCGAGCACCGCCTCGGCTTCCCGGGTGCGGGCCCCTTCGGCGGGTTCGCCGGTCCTGAGGTCCCAGAGCTGCCAGGGCGTGAGGTTCATCAGGGCGTCGGCGTACAGGGTGGCGACGTCGAGGTCGTCGGGGGCGAGTTCGTACACCGCGCGCATGCTGTCGGCGTAAGGGGCGTTCCAGATCGAGCAGTCCTCGACCGCCTTGGCCTGCGGGTAGCGGGCACGCAGTGCGGCGATCAGGGCCCGCTCCACGGGTGTGGCGTGCTCCGCCTTCTCATGGGCCAGCTCCACGGCGGCGTGGGTGCGGTCGACGGTACGCGCGAGGTCCTCGTCGTCGAAGAACTCCCAGGGCTTGTTGTAGTTCGGGCCGAGCGCGTAGGCGATGCCCCAGTGGGCCATGGCGCAGTCGGGGTCGGCCTGGGCGGCGGCCTCGAAGCAGGCGACTGCCTCCTCGTGGTGGAAGGCGTACGTCCACACCAGGCCGCGGTCGAACCAGAGCTGGGCCTGGGCGGAGGACGTGGTGACGGAGCGGGTGTGGGTGCCGAGGTCGTAGTACTCCATGCGTCTGCTCTCCTGCGCTCCGGGGCGGTGGCGGGTGCGGCTTCGCACCGACAACGGGGTGAGGGCTTTCCCGGTTGCGGGCCGGGGGCGGCCTGCTTTCGGACATCGCTTCCGTGGTACCCGCCCACCCGTGAACAGGACCGTGTGACGCCTCTCCGGCCGGAATATCCGTGCCGCCCAGTCGCGGGCGGGGGGCGTCGTGGCGCATTCTTGCTGTGTCGCGCGCGTGACGGCGTACGGACGAGGTAGGGCCGAATGACTGTGAGCGCCGAGGGCGCAGAGCGGACGCCCGGCGGGCTGGCGGCGCTGCTGATCGATGCCTCGGCTGAGGCGATCAGCGCGGCCGGTGGGCACGCGGGTGGGGTCTATCTGCGCTCCGGCACGCCCGGACTGCTCCGTCTGGCGGTCCTTGAGGGCTTGCCGGGCCCCTTGTTCCGGCCATGGTGGCGACTGCATGTGGACCGGCCGTTTCCCGTCGCGGACGCCTACCGGCTCGGGGTCGAGGTGGTGCTGCCGAACGCGACGGAGACGATGCGGCGCTATCCGCAGTTCGCGGCGAGTCTGCCGTTCCAGTTCGGGTCCCTGTACGTCCCCGTCACCGCCGGATCGTCCGTCTTCGGTGTGCTGACCGTGCTGCGGCCCTCGGCGCCGGACGCCACGGAGCTGCTGCCGGTGCGTGAGCGGATGGCGCAGGTGGCGAAGGAGATGGGTACGGCGCTGCGGAACCTGGAGGACGCGGACCCCTCGGCGGTGTCCTGGGACGGCGGGCCCCTGTGCGTCCGCCCGCCGGCCAGACGCCGGCCCTCCGGGTACCTCGGCCGGTTCGCGTGGGACCCGGCGTCGGGAGTGGTGAGCGCCGAGGAACGGCTGAACGTCGTTCTGGGTGCGGTGCCGGGCGAGGCGCACGCCACCGTGGAGGAGTTCGCGGTGGCCGTCGCCCCGGGGGACGCGGACCGGATCCTCGCGGCGCTGCGGGAGGCGGCGGGCGGCCGGCCGCCGGCGCTGCCGCTGTATGTGCGGGCCGCCAACGGTGCGCTGCGGCTGGTCGAGGTCTGGGGACCGTACGACGACTCGGCGCCCTTCGGGGTGTCGCCGGTGCGCGGTGTCGTCCTCGACCCGGGCGAGAGCGCGGTGGCCGACGTGGCGGCCGATCTGCTCCCCGACGGGGTGTTCTGCCTGGACCGGCTGGGCTCGGTCGTCTACGTCAATCCGCATGCGGCGCGGCTGCTGCGCCGGTCGCGCACCGAGCTGCTGGGCCGGACGCTGTGGGAGGGCGTGCCCTGGTTGAACCAGCCCGCCGTCGAGGACCATCTGCGGGTGGCGCTGCTGTCGCCGGACCCGGTGCACTTCCACGTCCGCAGACCGTCCGTCCCCGAGCGTGACGACGCCGACCGCCCGTTCGCCGGCGACTGGCTCGCCCTGTCCGTCTATCCCGGCCCCGACCTGCTGACCTGCACGATCCGCCCAGGACACGGGGTGGCGGACACCCCGTCCGAGCCGCCGGAGGCGCATGCCGCGCCGGCGCCGGAGGGGGCGCCGTCGCTCGCGCCGCTGTACCGGCCGATCGTCCTGGCCATCGCGCTGACGGAGGCCGTCACCCCGCGTCAGGTGTCCGCCGTGGTGATGCGGGAGCTGCTGCCCGCGTTCGGCGGCCGTCGGCTGGCCATCTATCTGCTCCAGGAGCGGCATCTGTACCTGGCGTGGGAGACGGGTTTCCCGAAGGGGTTCCTCGCCCCGTTCGACGGGGTGGGCCTGGACGAGAGCCTGCCGGGGGTGGAGACGCTGACCAGTGGGCGCCCGCTGTTCTTCGACTCGATGGAGCAGCTCGCCGAGGCCTATCCGGGCATCCCCCTCGACGCGACGGAGGGCGCCCGCGCGTTCCTGCCGCTGATCGCCTCCGGGCGTCCCGTCGGCTCCTGCATCCTCGGCTTCGACCGGCCGCGCAGCTTCAGCTCCGAGGAACGCGCGGTGCTGACCGCCATGGCCGGGCTGATCGCGCACGCCCTGGAGAAGGCGCAGCGCTACGAGAGCGAGGCCGCGCTGGCCCGTGGCCTGCAGCAGGCGCTGCTGCCCCGGCGGCTGTCCGAGCATCCGCTGCTGGAGACCGCGGGGCGCTATCTGCCGGGCACCCAGGGCATGGAGGTGGGCGGTGACTGGTACGACGTCGTGCCCGCCGGGGACGCCCTCGCGCTGGTCATCGGCGATGTACAGGGACACGGCGTGCAGGCGGCGGCCACGATGGGCCAGCTCCGCAGCGCGGTGCGGGCGTTCGCGCTCGGCGACCGGCCGCCCGACGAGGTGATGAGCGGCACCAACCATCTCCTCATCGACCTCGACACCGGCCTGTTCGCCAGCTGCTGCTACATCCGCCTCGACCCGGCGACCGGCGTCGCGCAGGCGGTCGTGGCCGGGCATCCTCGGCCCCTGCTGCGTCGCCCCGACGGCCGTACGCATCTGGTGGACCTGCCGGGCGGGGTAGTGCTCGGCGTGGATCAGCAGGCCCAGTACCCGGTCTCGGAACTGCGGATGGAGCCCGGTGCCGTGCTGGCCCTGTACACGGACGGCCTCGTCGAGCGGCCCGGTGTCGACATCGACGAAGGCATCAGCGCGCTGCGGGTGGCGTTGGCCAAGGCCGGCGCTCCCGGGGCCCGGCCGGGCGGGCGCTCGCTGGCGGGCGTGGCCGACCGCCTCACCGCGACGGCCCGGCACATGGCGGACCGCCCCGACGACATCGCGCTGCTGCTCGCCACCCGGCGGGCCACGCCGCTGCGCCGGAAGTGACGGCCCGTAACCCTGTCCCGGGTACGGGAGTTGCCCCCACTCGACGCATACCACCGGTGAGACGGGAAACCGCTCCTGTCACGTTGCGTGACGTCTCTCGCCTCCGGAGGCGCGGCAGTGTAGACATGAGCACATGGTCCGACTATCGGGTCGATCCGGGGCCCGGTCGTCCCGCCGTCCCAGCGGTCCGGGCACCCGGCGTGCGCCCGACCGCGCCCTTGTCGTGCCCGAGCGGGACATGGCGCGGGATCCGGGGCAGCGCAAGGGGCCGCTCGCCTGGCTGCGGTCGGCGGTCGGTGGGCGCAGCGTCGCCGGGCAGGTCTTCCTGCTGCAAGTGGTGATCGTGCTGCTGCTGGTCGTCGCGGCGGTCGTGGCCCTGGTCCTTCAGGTGCGGTACGACAGCACGCAGGAGGCGCGCAACCGTTCGGTCGCGGTGGCGGAGGCGTTCGCCAACGCGCCGGGCACCCGTGAGGCGCTGGACGAGCCGGATCCCTCCGCCGTGCTCCAGCCGCGGGCCGAGGCGGCGCGCGAGGCGACCGGCGTGGACTTCATCGTCGTCATGAACACCGACGGCATCCGCTACACCCACCCCAAGCCCGACCGCATCGGCAAGCACTTCGTCGGGAACCTGGAGCCCGCGCTCCAGGGCAACGTGGTGACCGAGCAGATCACGGGCACCATCGGACCCCTCGTGCAGGCCGTGGTCCCGATCAAGGATCCCGACGGGAAGGTCGTCGGCCTGGTGTCGGCCGGGATCACCACGGACACCGTGGGCGGCACCGCGGACCGGCAGCTGCCCCTCGTCCTGACGGCGGCCGCGGCCGCGCTCGCCCTGTCCACGGGCGGCACGGCGCTGGTCAGCAGACGGCTGATGCGGCAGACGCACGGCCTCGGTCCGGACGAGATGACCCGGATGTACGAGCACCACGACGCCGTGCTGCACGCCGTGCGCGAGGGCGTGCTCATCGTCGGCGACGAGGGCAGGCTGCTGCTCGCCAACGACGAGGCGCACCGCCTGCTCGACCTGCCCGAGGACGCCGAGGGCCGCCGGGTCCTCGACCTCGGTCTCGCGTCCGACACGGCCGAGCTGCTGGACTCCGGCCGGATGGCCACGGACGAGGTGCATCTGGTCAAGGACCGGCTCCTCGCGGTCAACCAGCGCCCCACGCACCTGAGGGGCAAGCCCTCCGGCAGCGTCGCCACCCTCCGCGACTCCACCGAGCTGCGCGCCCTGTCCGGCCGCGCCGAGGAGGCCCGCGAGCGCCTGAACATGCTGTACGACGCCGGGGTGGGCATCGGCACCAGCCTGGACGTCACCCGCACCGCCGAGGAACTGGCGGAGCTGGCGGTGCCCCGGTTCGCGGACTACGCCACCGTCGACCTGTTCGACGCCGTGCTGGGCGGCGGGCAGCCGGAGGCGGTGACCCGGCTGCGGCGCACCGCGTTCAGCGGGATACGCAAGGACGCGCCGCTGTACCCGGTGGGCGAGCAGATCCGGTTCGTCGACTCCTCGCCGCAGGCCCGTGCGCTCGGCGCCGCTCAGGCCGTCACGGAGCCGCGGCTACGGCAGGCGCCGGGCTGGCGGGCGCAGGATCTGGAGCGGTCGGCGCAGGTGATGGAGTTCGGCATCCACTCGCTGATCGCGGTGCCGCTCAGGGCGGGGTCCCTCGTGCTCGGCGTGGTGAGTTTCTGGCGGTCGAAGAAGGCCGAGCCGTTCGACGCGGACGAGGTGGCGCTCGCCGAGGAACTGGTCGCCCGGGCGGCGGTGTCCATCGACAACGCCCGCCGGTACACCCGCGAGCACAGCATGGCGGTGACGCTCCAGCGCAGCCTGCTGCCGCGCAGCCTGCCCGAGCAGAACGCCCTGGACATCGCGTACCGGTATCTGCCGGCTCAGGCCGGGGTGGGCGGCGACTGGTTCGACGTACTGCCGCTGTCCGGTGCCCGGGTGGCGCTGGTGGTGGGCGACGTCGTCGGCCACGGGCTGCACGCGGCGGCGACGATGGGGCGGCTGCGTACGGCCGTGCACAACTTCTCCGCGCTGGATCTGCCGCCCGACGAACTGCTGGCACTCCTCGACGAGCTGGTCGCCCGGATCGACCAGGACGAGGCCCAGGAGGGCGACACCGCCGCGGTGACCGGCGCGACCTGTCTGTACGCGGTCTACGACCCGGTCTCCCGCCGGTGCACCATCGCCCGCGCGGGCCATCCGCCGCCGGCCCTGGTCCGCCCGGACGGCACCGTCGAGTTTCCCGAGGTGCCCGCAGGGCCCCCGCTGGGCCTGGGCGGGCTGCCGTACGAGACGGCCGAGCTGGAGCTGGACGAGGACAGCCGGCTCGTGCTGTACACGGACGGGCTGGTGGAGGACCGCGAGCGGGACATCGACGAGGGTCTGGAGTCGCTGCGCGAGGCGCTCACCGGGGCGGGCCGGACGCCGGAGGAGATCTGCCAGGCGGTGCTGGAGGCCCGGCTCCCGGCCCGGCCGAGCGACGACATCGCGCTGATCGTGGCCCGCACCCGGGCGGTCGCGGCCGACCTGGTCGCCGAGTGGGAGGTGCCGTCCGACCCGGCAGCCGTGGCCCGGGTGCGTTCCGCGGTGACGCGGACGCTGGAGGGCTGGGGGCTGGAGGAGCTGTCGTTCACCACGGAGCTGATCCTGAGCGAGCTGGTGACCAACGCGATCCGGTACGGCGGTGACCCGATCCGGGTGCGCATGCTGCGCGACCGGAGCCTGATCTGCGAGGTCTTCGACAGCAGCAGCACCTCGCCGCATCTGCGGTACGCGGCGATGACGGACGAGGGCGGGCGCGGCCTGTTCCTGGTGGCGCAGCTGGCCGAGCGGTGGGGGACGCGGTATCTGCCGGCCGGCAAGGTGATCTGGGCCGAGCAGCCGCTGCCGTAGTCGGCGCCGGCTTGTAGATAGGTACGAACCTTTGACGCGACCGGTGCCCTCCGCGCCCGGTGTCTGATAGGAAACCTTCCTATCAGTGTCACGTACGGCCAACTCCCACCCCCCACCTCCTTTTGGAGCCGCCGTGAAGCACCACTCCACGCACACGTCGCGCCGCACCCTCCTCGCCCTCATAGGCGCGTCAGTGGCATCCGTCCCGCTCCTGAACTCCCCGCACGCCGCCGCGCAGCACGCCGCGGTGGGGCTCGACGACCCGGCGAAGAAGGAGATCGCCATGAAGCTGGTGTCGAGCGCGGAGAACTCCTCGCTCGACTGGAAGGCGCAGTACAAGTACATCGAGGACATCGGCGACGGCCGCGGCTACACCGCCGGCATCATCGGCTTCTGCTCCGGCACGGGCGACATGCTCGACCTGGTCGAGCTGTACGCCGACCGCCGCCCCGGCAACGTCCTCGCCCCGTATCTGCCGGCCCTGCGCCGGGTCGACGGCACCGACTCGCACGACGGCCTCGACCCGAACTACCCCCGCGACTGGGGCCGGGCCGCGCAGGACCAGGCCTTCAAACAGGCGCAGAACGACGAGCGCGACCGGGTGTACTTCAACCCGGCCGTGCAGCAGGGCAAGGCCGACGGCCTGCGCGTGCTCGGCCAGTTCGCCTACTACGACGCCATCGTCATGCACGGCGACGGCACGGACCCGACCAGCTTCCGCAGCATCCGGGGGCGCGCCCTGGACAAG
Organism: Streptomyces lanatus; assembly: GCF_014655715.1. GTDB lineage: Bacteria > Actinomycetota > Actinomycetes > Streptomycetales > Streptomycetaceae > Streptomyces > Streptomyces lanatus. The sequence goes on from NZ_BNBM01000004.1 coordinate 306,260, forward strand.
GCCCGGCCGCCGGCGCAGGGCGGCGACGAGGTCACGTACCTCAACGCCTTCCTGGACGCGCGGGTGTGGGCCATGAAGCAGGAGGAGGCGCACAGCGACACCAGCCGGGTCGACACGGCCCAGCGGGTGTTCCTGCGCAACGGCAACCTCGACCTGAACACACCGCTCGACTGGAAGGTGTACGGCGACAGCTTCCACATCGACTGACAGGCGGGCCCGGGTTGCCGTACCGCCCACCGGTGCGGCAACCGAGGGCGCACGGACATCCCATAGAATTGATTTATGAGCTCATAGGTCGGACCCGTGTACCGACTTAGGCTTGCCTTAGTTTAGGCTTCCCGTTCGAGTCGATCTATCGCCTCTCGAAGGGAACCTGATCATGCCCCGCCCCCTGCGGGTAGCCATCGTCGGAGCCGGCCCCGCCGGGATCTACGCCGCCGACGCGTTGCTCAAGTCCGACGTGGCCGCCGAACCCGGTGTGTCCATCGACCTTTTCGAGCGCATGCCCGCGCCCTTCGGACTGATCCGGTACGGCGTCGCCCCCGACCACCCCCGCATCAAGGGCATCATCACGGCCCTGCATCAGGTGCTCGACAAGCCGCAGATCCGTCTCTTCGGCAATGTCGACTACCCGAACGACATCAGCCTGGACGACCTGCGGGCGTTCTACGACGCCGTGATCTTCTCGACGGGTGCGACGGCCGACCGCGAGCTGCGCATACCGGGCATCGACCTGGACGGTTCGTACGGGGCGGCGGACTTCGTCTCCTGGTACGACGGCCACCCGGACGTGCCGCGCACCTGGCCGCTGGAGGCGGAGAAGGTCGCCGTGCTCGGCGTCGGCAATGTCGCCCTGGACGTGGCCCGCATCCTCGCCAAGACGGCGGACGAGTTGCTGCCGACGGAGATCCCGCCGAACGTCCACGACGGCCTGAAGGCCAACAAGGCCCTGGAAGTCCATGTGTTCGGCCGCCGTGGCCCGGCGCAGGCGAAGTTCTCCCCGATGGAGCTGCGGGAGCTGGACCACTCCCCCAACATCGAGGTCATCGTCGACCCCGAGGACATCGACTACGACGAGGGCTCGATCGAGACCCGGCGCGGCAACAAGCAGGCCGACATGGTCGCCAAGACGCTGGAGAACTGGGCGATCCGCGACGTCGGCGACCGCCCGCACAAACTGTTCCTGCACTTCTTCGAGTCGCCCTCGGAGATCCTCGGCGAGGACGGCAAGGTCGTCGGCCTGCGCACCGAGCGCACCGCCCTGGACGGCACCGGCAACGTCAAGGGCACCGGCGAGTTCAAGGACTGGGACGTCACCGGGATCTACCGCGCGGTCGGCTACCTCTCCGACAAACTCCCCAAGCTGCCCTGGGACATCGAGTCGGGCACCGTCCCGGACGAGGGCGGCCGGGTCATCCAGGAGTCCGGCGAGCACCTGCAGTCGACGTACGTCACCGGCTGGATCCGCCGCGGCCCGGTCGGCCTGATCGGCCACACCAAGGGCGACGCCAACGAGACGGTGTCGAACCTCCTGGACGACTTCGCGAACGGCCGTCTACAGACGCCGGGTTCGCCGGAGCCGGAGGCCGTGGAGGCGTTCCTCGCCGAGCGCGAGATCCGCTTCACCACCTGGGAGGGCTGGTACAAGCTGGACGCCGCCGAGAAGGCGCTGGGCGAGCCGCAGGGCCGTGAGCGCGTGAAGCTCGTGGAGCGCGAGGACATGCTCCGGGAGAGCGGCGCGTAAGTCCGCCACGCACATGGAGAGGGCCGGGGTTCACGCCCCGGCCCTCTTGTGTCTCGTGGTGTCTCGTATTCCGGAGAAGTCGGCACAGAGACCACCTTCCCTGGATACACTCCTGATCTTCACACAAGCTCCACACAGGGGGGATGTTTCTCCATGCGTATACGCATTCTCGCCACAACCGCCGTCGCGGCCGGCGCCCTCGCCGCGCTCTCCGCCGCACCGGCCCAGGCCACCGAGTACTCGTCCGCGCTGAAGATCAAGGGCATCCAGTACGACGCGCCCGGCCGCGACTCCAACAGCTGCCGGACCGGCAACACCAAGGAGGAGTACTTGACGATCAAGAACTACTCCCGCACGACGGTCAACCTCAAGGGCTACCTCGTGAAGGACAAGGCCGGTAACCGCTTCCAGTTCACCGCCAACCACTACCTCCAGTACGGCGACTACGTGAAGCTCCGCGGCGGCAACGGCACCGACTCCGACGCCAACAACGTCGTCTACCGCGACAACTGCAACTTCATGTGGAACAACGACGGCGACACGATCTACCTCTACAAGCCGTCGGGCGCAGGGGCGGACTCGCACGCCTACACCAAGGCCCGCGACGACCGGGACGGCAACGGGTACATCACGTACCACAACTGACCGGACCCCGGGCACGAGCAGGACCCGCCCCAATGCGGATGGTGGGCGGGTCCCGCTCACCGAGCATTCTCATGACGGAAGACGGCGCGGACCATGAGTGAGCGCCGGTCGACCGGTGCGGAGCGCGCACACCCCGTGTGCGGCCCCCGGGCGACGGGCAGCCCAGGGCGGCGGCGATACTGGTACGAGCACGTGCCCCCGCCCCACAGATGGACCCATGCCCAGCTCCCCCAGCACCCGCCCCACGACCCCTCCGACGGTGTGGGCGGCCCGCGGCCGCCACCTCGGGACCGACCCGCAGGACGTACTTCGGCTCAGCCTGCGCCGGCTCAAGGACAGCCGGGCCATCGACGACTTCCAGGAACTGCCCGAGACCGAGGGCGCCGAGGAATGCGTCTTCGAGGCCAGGTGGCGGGTCGTCGACTCGGTGACCGTACGCGCCCGGCTCACCGCCGAACGCGGCAGCGGCCGGCAGTGGCTGCTGATCGCGGAGGCGGAAGCCCCCTGGGATCCGCGCTGGCCGTCGCCCACCGCGATGTTCTGGCCGCAGGAGCCGGACGCGACCTGGGACCACGAGGCGGTCACCGGCCTGCGTCTGCGCGACATCAATCCCCTCCCCGAGGACGACAAGGACGTACGGCGCATACTGCGGGACTGCGCGCGTGACGGCTGGAGCATCCATGTCGTCGTCCACGAGGCCATGACCACGGACCAGCGCGGCCGTGTGCCCCTGGCCGGGATGCTGCCGCCGGGCCTGCGGCACCGGGTGGTCGAGCATCGCGCCGCACCCAGCCAGCTGCGGGTCGTGAACTGGGCCCTGCGCGACTTCGACGTACAGGTGCCGCGCGGTGGTGCCGTCGTGCTGCCCGGAGCCCCGGCGCCGTCCGGCTACGGCGCCGACGACTTCGCCGTACGCAGCGTCTTCCTCGACGGCTCCGAGCCCGCCGAGCTCATCCACGCCGTGACGCGCTTCGCCGCGCTGCCGCACCCCCTGCCGGACGGCGGCGAGGAGGCCCTCACCGCGCTGCGCGAGGACTGGCGGCTGCTCACCCTGGAGGAGGAACTCGCGCGCGAGCGCAAGCTCGTGGCGATGTACGCGGAGGCCCTGGAGGCGATGACGAAGTCCCGCGACCTGTACCGCGAGGCCGCCGAGCAGGCACACGCGGCACTGGCGGCCTACCGGGAGTCCGCCGAGGCCGCCCCCGAACGCCGCCCCGAGGCAGTCGCCGCCGCGCCGGCGTCCCCCCTCCATCAGTTGACCCGGACCTTCGAACGCCTCAAGGGCACGGCCCGCACCCGCAAGGGCGCCGTGGAGCAGGAGCCGCAGACCTCCGACCGCTAGCCCGGTCCGGGGTGAGCGAAAAGTACGGGAAACGACCGACCCATGCACCCCCGGGGCGTATGACGGCTGCGGAGGACGGGTGGGGGACGGCTACTGCGTCGGGCGGTGGCTCTTTCCCGTGCGCTTCGGCTGCCCGGGAGGGCCGTCAAGCAGGTGACCGGGCCGTTTGTGCGTCTTCCGTCCTGACGAGTGACGGGATGCGGCCGGGTGACCGCCGTCATGCAATGCGCACGACGTGAGCGGGCATCCGATTAGCAATGGGTGCGAGGTGCGCCGCCGGCGGGAGGTGGGTCCGTGGATTCGACCACTACGGTGATCGTCGTCGCCGTGGCCCTTGCGGCCGTCGTCCTCGCCGTGGCCGTCGGAGTACTGGTGCGGCTCGTACGGACGCGGCAGCGGCTGCGGCGCTCCGGGCTGCCGACCGGGCCGCGATGGGTGTTCTGGGGTGCCGTCCTGTACTTCGTTCTGCCTGCCGATCTGATGCCTGATCCGGTGTATCTGGACGACATCGGCGTGCTCTTGCTGGCACTGCGTACCCTGCGCCGCTCTCCCGAGGCGGGACCGCCGGACGCCGTTGATTACAGAAAGTAAGGAAACCAATCACTCGTTCGATTCGTTTAAGTAAGTGGAAACCCAAGGGCGTCGGCGCACGAGGACCGCCGCCGGGTGACCAGGCTCGATCGGAGCAGCACCTGTAAGGGAGAGACGATGCAACCGTTCGCGCTCAACTATGCACGGCCGGCAGCGGAGTTGGAGGCCACCACTCCGTACGTCTACGACTCCGGTATGCAGTTGAACGTGCTCCGTGACGGCCGCATAGCCGCCTGTGATCACGCGTTGATGCGGGAGTTGGGAACCACGACGTCCACGGCGGGCTCCAAGACTCACTTCGACGACTGAACACAGGCCGGCGAAGATGACCGTCTTGATTCTGACGAGCGAAGAGGACGTGACGGCCGACATGGTGGTCGTCCACCTGAACGCGTCGGGCGTTCCGGTGTTCCGTCTCGATCCCGCCGACCTGACCGGCGGGGTCGCCCTGTCCGGTGAGTTCGTGCACGGCGCGTTCCGCGGCCATCTGTCGTCCGCGGGGCGGCTGGTGAGCATCGGCGGCCTGCGATCGGTCTGGCTGCGCAGGCCGGGTGCGGCGGCGCAGCGAGCGGCCAGCCCCTCGGCCTGGCTGACGGAGGAGGCCGGGCAGGCGCTGTACGGCATGCTGCGCGGCAGTGAAGCGCGCTGGATGAACCATCCCGACGCGGCCCGCCGGGCCCGTCACAAGCCCTGGCAGCTGCGGCTGGCCCAGCAGTGCGGACTGCCCGTGCCGGCCACATTGATCACGACGTTTCCGCAGGCGGCCCGGGATTTCGCCGAGCGCTATCCGGATCTGGTGGTCAAGCCGGTGTCCGGCGCCCATCCACAGGACCCGCCGCGCGCGGTGCCGACCAGCAGGGTCGCCCCGGACACGGACTTCTCGGCCGTCGCGTTCGGCCCCACACTTCTGCAGCGGCGCGTCGCCAAGCGGGCCGACATACGACTCACGGCCGTCGGCGAGGAGTTGCTGGCGGCCCGCAGGGCGACCGGCGCGGAGTCCGAGGTCGATGTGCGTTTCGCCGCCACCGATGTGCCGTGGTGTCCCGTCGAGGTCGCGCCGCGGGTCGCCGAGGCGGTCAGAGCGTATCTGCGGGGCGCGGAACTCGCCTACGGCGCCTTCGACTTCGTCGAGGACGCCGACGGCACCTGGTGGTTCCTGGAGTGCAACCAGTCCGGTCAGTTCGGCTTCGTCGAGGTGGACACGGGCCAGCCGATCTCCCGCACCATCGCCGAGTGGCTCGCCCGCCCCGTCGAAGGGCGGGAGGGCCAGGTCAACGGGGCGAGCGCGCAGGTCGTCTGAAGGGGCTCAGCCGGGCAGTCCCGGCGGCAGGGCGCCGCGCTGCCACGCCGGGGCCGGAGCTGCCGGGCCTCCTGGGGCGGGTGCGTGGCCGAGGGGTGGCCCCGGCTGCATCACGAACTCGAGGTCCCGGCTGACGCGTTCGGCCTCCCTGCGTACCTGGGTGGGGATGTCGCCGCGCTCCGCGATGAGCCGGTCGTAGATGGGGGAATCCTGGAACACCCGTCAACGCGCCTTTCGTGTCGTGGCCCCTGTGTGCATATGGGCACGGCTGTCGAGTCTAGGCGCCGACGCACACTGAAGTACGAATTCTGCCAGAGCGCTTGACGGGCGACGCACAGGGAGTATGGCGGCCACGCCCCCCGAGGGTTCACGCGCCCGTCGTCGAGCCCGGCCGGACGATCATCAGGATGGTCACGGTGGCCCACAGCAGGTTGAAGATGCCGGTGACCATGGCGAGTTGGGCCGTGGCCGAGCGCTCGACGGGCTTCTTCGCGGTCAGTTGGTCGAGGAGTTCCTCCTGGCGGGGCAGGACGAACGCGATCAGCAGGCCGGCGGCCGCGGCGGTCAGGGCGATCGAGGTGATGAGCCAGCCGCTGCCCAGGACGTCCATGGCCAGGGCGGTGGCGAGGCCGAGGACGGGGACCGACAGCCCGATGGCGGCGTAGACACGGCAGATGCGGTGCAGGAGCTGGACGGTGCCCACCGCCACGGCGCCGTCCGTGTCCGGGACTCGGCGGGCGGCCGGCGGGAACATGCTGGCCGCGACGGTGACGGGGCCGACGGCGATGATCGCGGCGAGGACGTGGAGGATGAGCAGGATCTTGGTCACCGGGCCACGTTAAGGATCGCCGGGCTGATCGCACAGAGGCGGAAACGACAGTTTCCAACGGATTCCCGCCACCGTCTGTTTCCTGCCTTTCAGCGACGACCTGCTCCACGACCTGGGCTTCTATGCCTGGCGGGAACCTGCCTAGAGTGGCGTTCATGCACACCGTGGCGATCCTGGTTCTCGACAACGTGGTGCCGTTCGACATGGCGACGCCCTTCCAGATGTTCGGCTGGACGCGGCTGCCGGACGGCCGCCGTCCCTACCGGGTGCGGCTGTGCGCCGAATCGCCGGAGGTGCCCACGGAGGGCTTCGCCCTGCGGATCGACCGGGGCCTCGACGGACTGGCTGACGCGGACACGATCATCGTCCCGGGCTGCGACGACACCGGGCCGCCCTCGGAGGAGGTCGTGGCGGCCCTGCGCCGGGCCGCGCGGTCCGGTACGCGTATCGCGTCCGTGTGCGTGGGCGCCTTCGTCCTGGCCGAGGCCGGCCTGCTGGACGGCCTGCGCGCCACCACGCACTGGATGGCGACCGGCGAGCTGGCCCAGCGCTTCCCGGACGTCCAGGTCGAGCCTGATGTGCTGTACGTCGACAACGGGCAGATCCTCACCTCGGCCGGTGCCGCCGCGGGACTCGACATGTGCCTGCACATGATCCGGCGGGACCTCGGGTCGGCCGTGGCCGCGCACACCGCCCGCATGTCCGTCGTACCGCTGGAACGGGAGGGCGGGCAGGCCCAGTTCATCGTCCATGAGCATCCGCCCGTACCGCGCGGCTCGGCCCTCGAACCCCTGCTGGAGTGGATCGAGGACAATCTCGCCGGGGAGATCACGCTCGGGGCGATGGCGGAGCGCTCGGGGATGAGCGAGCGCACCTTCAGCCGCCGGTTCCGTGAGCAGACCGGCACCACTCCCCTGCAGTGGCTGCTGCGGGCCCGGGTGCGGCGGGCCCAGTATCTGCTGGAGAACAGCGACCATCCGGTCGAACGGATCGCCCGGCAGGCGGGGTTCGGCTCCCCGACGGCGTTCCGTGAACGCTTCCGCCGCGTGGTCGGCACCACTCCGCATGCCTACCGCTCCGCGTTCCAGGGCAGAGCCGCGGTCGGCGCCTAGTGCCTGTCTGACAATTCTCGTTGGGTCAGCGAGCGCCCGTCTGGCAGGCAGCCCGGGGGTGTGTCAACCACCCGGTGGACATCGCCGGCCAGGACCTACGAGCGGCGGGCCAGCAGGTGGGCGTCGAGGAAGCCCCGTTCAGAGGCCGGATCGTGGAGCAGCCGGGCGAAGGGAACAAGCCCGGCATCGTCCAGTAGTTCGGTGAGACGGTCCGCCGGCCAGCTGTAGGCCGGCGCCACTTTGTGGTCGAACTGGACTGGCTCCGGTCCGTCGGTCCCGAAGAAGGAGACCAGGAGCAGGCCACCCGGCGCCAGTACGCGTCCCTGCTCAGCGATCAGTTCCGGCAGTTCTGCCGGAGGGGTGTGGATCATCGAGTAGTGGGCCAGTATGCCGCCGAGTGCGCCGTCCTCGATCGGCAGGGACTCCATCCGCGCCTCCTGGAAGCGCAGTATCGGATGGGCCCGTCGGGCGTGATCGACCATGCCAGGGGAGAGGTCAAGTCCGAAGGCGTCCAGGCCCAGTTCGTGCAGCATGGCCGTCAGGTGTCCGGGCCCGCACCCAACGTCCGCTGTTCGTAGGTTGCCGGTCGCGCGGACCAGTTCGGCGAAGGTGCCGATCATGGCCCGGGCGAACGGCTGTGTCTCCAGTCTGTTCGCGAACAGTGATGCGTACAGCTCGACGACTCCGTCGTAGGCCGCCATGGTTCTGTCCTGATGATTCGCCACAGGCGGGACTCTATAACCGGTCTGAATAATTGATCTTGTGGCAGGTCGAGGTGAGATGGCGGACATGGTGTGGGAGCGGATTGAGCCCTTGTTGCCGCGGGCGGGTGGGCGTGGCCGTCCGTGGCGTGATCACCGGCAGGTGGTCAATGGTGTGCTGTGGCGGCTGCGGACCGGGGCCCCTTGGCGCGACCTGCCCGAGAGGTATGGTCCGTGGCAGACCGTCTATGAGCGGTTCGCCCGCTGGGAGGCGGACGGCACCTGGGCAAGGCTGTTGGAGCACGTCCAGGTCCGTGACGACGCGGTGGGCGGAGTGGAGTGGAGTGTCGCCGTCGACTCCACGATCAACCGGGCCCATCAGCACGCAGCTGGCGCCCGAAAAAAGGGGCCGCAGACGGGGACGAACTGGAAGACCCGGGCCGCTCACAGGCGCGCCAGGCCCTCGGCCGGTCCCGGGGCGGGCTGACCACCAAGGTCCACCTCGCCGTCGATGGCCGCGGCCTCCCGCTGTCCATCGTGCTCACGCCCGGCAACGCCCACGACGCCACCGTCTTCGCCCAGGTCCTCGACAGCATCCGCATCCCGCGCATCGTTGCGGGCCGGCCTCGCACGACACCGGCGCGGGTGCTGGGTGACAAAGCGTATTCCAGCCGAGCGATCCGCCACCTGCTGCGACGCCGGGGCATCGCTGCCACGATCCCCGAACGCCGCGACCAAGTGGCCAATCGGCGGCGACGCGGCAGTCTCGGCGGCCGCCCACCCGCCTTCGACAAGGAGATCTACCGCGCCCGCAGCGTAGTCGAACGATGCTTCGCCCGCCTCAAGCAGTTCCGTGCGATCGCGACCAGGTTCGACAAACTTGCCGCCCGTTACCGGGCCGGAGTCGTTCTGGCCTCGCTGATTCTCTGGCTTCGCGAAGCAACCAGGTGATCGTTTGTCAGACACGCCTTAGTCCCGTACGGCGGATCGGCGCTCGTCATTCCCGGCGGTCCGGGGCTGGTCAGTCACGGTGGGATAATTCACCCGAATCCGCGAGGCCCGTGAGCAGTTGGACACAGGGAATCGACCCGCCTCAAGGACGGTGTACCCCATGAACTGCTCCAGCCGCCTGCTGTGTGTCCTCTACATCGCCACGAGCGCGGGGCTCGCCTGGACCGCGATCCTCGAGGTCCGGTTCGGCCCGCTGTGGGCCGCCTTCCTGTTCGCGGCCGCCAGTCTGGTGCCGGTCATCGCCGTCGTGCGGGAGACGGTGATCGGTGAGCAGCGGCGGATCCTGCTGGATCTGATCGCACGGGCCTCGCGGGGTGGCGGTGACGCCGCCGACGCGATCGTGCGGGCGGAGATCGACTCGGCGTGCTGCGAGCGCTGGTGGACCAGCCTCGGCAGCGAGCACGACGTGACGTGCCGGCACTGGATGCCGAGGAGCAGCAGCGCCGCGTGAGGCCGACGCTCAGTGCGCCAGGGTCCGGTCCACCTCCTCCCTGAGCAGGGCCACGTAGTCGCGAGCCCAGCCCTCGATGGTGGCCCGGTCCCACAGGTCGGACGAGTACTCGACGAAGCCCTTGAGCTCGTCCCCTGCCGGGACGAGCCCGATGGTCAGCTCGGTACGAGATGCGGCGGGGGCGAGGTCCTCGACCGCCGTGGTCAGGCCGGGCAGTTCGATCTCCGCCTCCAGCGAACTCTGGTAGGCGAAGCCGACGTCCAGCCGGTCCGGTACGTCGACGCCCTTGCGCTCCCGCATGGCCGGGGCGATCCGGCGCACCGGCAGGGCCCGGTCCATGCACTCCACCGATGTGCGGGCGACCTGGTCCGTCAGGGCGGCGAAGGAGTCCGCCGCGCCGTCCCGCACCGGCAGCGCGAAGCCGGTGATCGTGCAGGCCAGCAAGGACTCGAACGCGCGGCGCTCGCGGTTGGCGTAGGAGACGTTGAACACGACGTCGGGCTGGGCCGACTTCCGCGCGAGCAGCCGGCCCAGTGCGGCGGCCGTGACGACGAAGGGGGTCGTCCCGCGCTGTCGTGCGAGGCGCTCGACGCCGGACCGCACTTCGGCGGGCACGGTGAACATCACGGCGCCGCCGCGTCCGCTCGCGCTCTTGGGCCGGGGCCGGTCCAGCGGCAGGTCGACGGTGAACGGCACTCCGTCGAGTTCGCGCAGCCAGAACTCCAGTTTGCGCCCGTCGGCGGCCTCGTCGGCCTGCTCGCGCTGCCACTGGGCGTAGGCAACGGGCTGGCAGGGCACGGGCGGCAGCATGTCGGGCGTGCCCCGCACGGCGGAGTCGTAGAGCGCGGCCAGTTCCTTCAGCAGCAGGCTGACCGACCAGCCGTCGCAGGCCGAGTGGTGCAGGACGAGCAGCAGGACCCAGGCGCTGTCGCCGGTGCGCAGCAGGCGCAGGGCCAGCGGGGTGCCGCCGGTGGGGTCCAGCGGTGTCTCGGCGGCCTCGGCGCTGGCGCGTTCCACGGCGGCCCGCCGCTCCGCCACGGACCGGTCGGTGAGGTCATCGACGGGCATGTCCACCGGGCGGGCCCGCAGCACCTGCTGCTCCCAGCCGTCCCCGGCGCGGGCGAGTCGGGTCCGCAGACCCTCGTGCCGCTCGACGAGCCGGTTCAGGGCGCCGCGCAGTGCCGTCACGTCCAGGTCGCCGGAGAGGGTGAGGCGCAGGGCGACGTTGAAGACCTGCGGGAGGTGGTGGTCGGCGTGGACGGTGGCGAAGCGGGACTGCTGGGCGGTGGCGGGCGCCCGGCGCTCGACCTCGGTCGCCGTCATCTCCGGCGCGGTTCCCGCCAGTTGGGCCGCCATGGCACGCGGGGTCGGGTCCTGGTAGAAGTCCAGCATCGGGTACTCGGTGCCGAACTCCTCGCGAACACGGTTGACCAGCCGCATCGCGGTGATCGAGTGGCCGCCCAGGTCGAAGAAGGAGACGTCGTCCGCGAGGGTGTCCGCGTCGATCCCGAACTCCTCCGCCCAAAGCTCCCTCACCCGCCCGCCGACCGACTGCTCCTCGCCTCCGCCCGGTCTGCGGCTCGGTGCCGAGGTGACGAGGTCGGGTGCCGGCAGCGCGGCGCGGTCCAGCTTGCCGTTGCCCGTCAGGGGCAGCGCGGGCAGGATGCGCCAGGCGCGCGGCACGAGGTAGTCGGGCAGCCGGGCCGCCAACTCATCGGCCAGCAGGTCGGCGAGGGCCTGCCGGTCGTCAGCGGCCACGGAGACGGGGACGACGTACGCCGCGAGATAGGCCTCGTCGCGGTTGTTGCGGCGCGCCAGTACGGCGGCCTCGCGCACACTGTCGAGGTCGTTGAGCGAGCGCGAGACCTCCTCCGGCTCGACCCGGAAACCCCGGATCTTCACCTGATCGTCGACCCGGCCGCAGAACTCCAGCTTCCCGTCACCGCTCCAGCGCACGAGATCGCCGGTGCGGTACCGCCGGCCGTCCGGCTCCCCCAGGAACCGCTCCGCCGTCAGTTCGGGGCGATGCAGATAGCCGAGAGCCACGCCGGGGCCGCCGACGTACAACTCCCCCACCTCACCGATGGCGACGGGTCTGCCCGACGCGTCGAGCACACTCAGCCGTACGTTGTCGACCGGGCGTCCGATCGCGATCGGCCCGGCGGGGTCCTGACCCGGCGGGGCGACGGTCTCCGTGGTGCACAGCACGGTGATCTCGGTCGGCCCGTACACGTTCACCGTCTCGTACGGCGCCTCGGGGCGCGGGCGGGTGCGGAGCGCGTCGCCGCCGAGCAGCAGGTGCCGCAGCGGCGGTTGGTCCCGGGCGGGCAGCCGCAGCAGCTGCTCGCCCAGTGCGGTGGGCAGGAAGGAGAAGGTGACGCCCTGGTCGGCGTACCACCGGGCCAGCGCGAGCGGGTCCCTGCGCACCTCCTCGTCGGCGATGGTGACCGACGCTCCCGCGGTCAGCGCCGGCCAGATCTCCAGGATCGACGCGTCGAAACTCTGACTGCAGACGGCGGCGGCACGGTCGGCCGGGGTGAAGGCGAAGCGCCGGTGGTGCCAGGCGCACAGGTCGGCGACGCCGCCATGGGTGAGGACGACGCCCTTGGGTGTGCCGGTGCTGCCGGAGGTGTAGAGGACGCAGCATGGTGCCGGCTCGTCGGTGGGTGACTCGGCGTCGCGGGGCGCATGCTGCGCGGTCGCGTCGGGCGCTACGACGGTCACGCCGGCGGGCAGCTCCAGGGCGCCCGCCGCGTCCGGTGCCGCCACCACGATCCGGGCCCCGCACTCGGCGATGATCTGCTCGGCGCGTGCCCGGCCGAGGGACGGGTCGAGCGGTACGTAGGCGCAGCCGGCCTTGAGCACGGCGAGCATGGCGACGACGAGGTCGGCGGAGCGCGGCAGCCACAGGGCGATCTCGCGGCCTGTCGCGGGTTGCCGTTCGCGCAAGACGGCGGCCAACCGTTCTGCTTTGTCATCGAGTTGACGGTACGTCAGTCGTGCGTCCCCGCAGATCACCGCCGTACTGTCCGGGCGCGCTGCCGCCTGCCGGGCGACGAGTTCATGGACGCCGGTGTCGGTGAGGGGGCGGGACGGGCCGTGCCGCCAGGTGAGCGGCACGGGATCGCCGTCGTCTGCGGCGGCCGGGGCGAGCCGGGACAGTGGCGTCCCGGGGGTGTCGACCGCAGCGGTGAGCAGGTCACGGAAGGTGGCGAAGAAGCGGTCGACGGTGTGCGGGTCGAACAGGTCGGTGTTGTACTCCAGATGGCAGCGGATGCCCTGGGGCTGATCGGTGAAGTAGACGGTCAGGTCCGTGAGGGCCTTGTCCGGCCCGGCGTCCAGCGGTGTGGCCTCGACACCGGGCAGCTCGAAGCGGAACGGCTCGGCCCGCTGGAACTCCGCGAACGCCTGGAACACCGGTGTGCGGTCGACGGCCCTGGGCGGGGCGAGTTCGCGCACCACCCGCTCGAAGGGCACGCGCGCGTGGTCGTACGCGTCGAGGGCGACCGTGCGCACCCGGTCCAGCAGGGTCGTGAACTCGGGGTCGCCGGACAGGTCGAGGCGCAGCGCGAGGGTGTTCACGAAGAACCCGAGCACGTCCTCGGCCCGCTCCGGCCGGTCCGAGATGGGGGTGCCGACGACGATGTCCTGCTGTCCGGTCACCCGGTGCAGCATCGCCGCGTACCCGGCGAGCAGCGTCATGAACAGGGTGCCGCGGTGGGCACGGCTGAACTCGCGCAGCCGCCGTGAGAGTTCCGGGTCCAGGGTGTGGAAGACGGCCCGGCCGTTGGAGGTCATCGTGGCGGGGCGCGGCCGGTCGGTGGGCAGGGCGAGGACGGGCAGCTCGCCGCCGAGGGTACGGCGCCAGTGGGCCAGGTCCTCGTCGGCCTCGGGGCTGTGCGCGGACTGCCGCTGTTCCCTGGCGTGGTCGGCGTAGGTCCAGGTGAGCGCGGGGAGGTCGGGGGACGTGCCGTCGCGTGCGGCTCGGTAGAGGGCCGAGAGGTCGCGGGCGAGGACGGTGGCGGAGGCCGCGTCGACCACGATGTGGTGCAGGGACAGTACGAGTACGTGCTCCGCCGGGCCGAGCCTGACCAGCCGGGTGACGAACAGCGGGCCGTCGGCCAGGTCGAAGCGGCGTGCGCTCTCGGCCGACAGGACGTCCTGGAGCGGGGTGCCGTCCACGACCTCGAAGTCCGGCTCGGCGGAGGGCCGCACCACCTGACGCGCCTCGCCCCCGACCTCCCGGAACACGGTGCGCAGACCCGGGTGCCGGGCGACGAGACCGCGCACTGCCGTGTGCAGGGCCGGGACATCGAGGGGTCCGTCGAGGCGGATCGCCTTGACCTCGTTGTAGGCGGTGCGGCCCGGCAGCAGGCGTTCCAGGAACCAGATCCGTTCCTGGCCGGGCGACAACGGCGCGTCGGAAGGGGCGATTTGAGTGCGCGAGGGCCGGCGGCGCAGCGCGTCCAGATGCGGCAGCCCTGCACGCAGTGCCTCCTCCGATACGCCGAAGTCGACGAGGGCGACGATCTCGTCGGCGCCCGCCGAGGTCACCGCGTCCACCACCGGACGGACGCTGTCCACGGTGCCGATCAGGGCGCGCTGGTCGCAGTACCGGCCGTAGGCGCGGCGGAACACCGCGTCCAGGTCGTCCTCGCTCAGTTCGGCCAGGTCGATGCTGTGGCCGAGGCTGTTGGTGACACCGCTGAAGACGGACAGCGAGGCGCGCATGTACCGGGACAGCGGCTCGTACGCCTCCGTCCTCGCGGTGTCGTGGTCGTCCGCGAGGTAGGTGTGCAGCAGGACGGCCACGCGCCCGGCGTCCGGATCCAGGCCGTGCAGGGCCCGGGTGCGCCGGTACAGGGCGATGTTCTCGCGGAGCTGTTCGACGCTCTGGGTCATCAGGTTGGTGACGATGCCCAGGTCGTGGCGGGCGGCGAGTTCGTAGGAGGCGGGGTTCCCGACCACCGCGGTGTACAGGGGCGGGGCGTCCTGCACGGGCCTCGGGAAGAGCCGTACCTCGGTGTCGCCGCCCCCGCCGGTCCGGCGCAGGGCGTCGCCGCGCCAGAACTTCCGTACGTCTTCGAGCTGTTCGTACATCAGCTCCTTGTGCCGCCCGAAACGCTCCGGGAAGAACACGAAGTCCTTGGCGCTCCAGCCGCTCGCGACACCGATGCCGACGCGTCCGCCGGAGAGGTTGTCGACCATCGACCACTCCTCGGCGACCCGGAGCGGGTCGTGGAGGGGCAGCACCACGGAGCCCGCGTTGAGGCCGATCCGCTCGGTCTCACGGGACAGGGCGGCGGCGAGGACGGCCGGGTTGGGGAAGAGACCGCCGAAGGAGTGGAAGTGCCGCTCGGGCATCCACAGCGCATGGAATCCATGCCGGTCGGCGAACCGGGCGACCTCCATGAGGAGTTCGTACTGGCCGTTCCCGGGCGGCGTGGCTGCGTCCTGCGGATAGTCGCCGAAGAAGTAGACGCTGAAGTCGGCGGTGCGGCGGGCGGGTTCGGCCGGGCGGGATGCGGTGACGGCTGTCGCGTTCCAGGCCATGGAGGCGACCGGGGTGGGGGCGGGGAGCGGCGGAGGAGTCTTCGGCGCCTCGGCCTTCGGGGCCTCTGCCTTCGGTGCCGTGACCCGCCCGCCGGGGAAGAAGCCGGCCGCCCGCAACTCGCGCAGCGAATCCCGTACGGCGTCCGCCACGAACTCGATGTCGCCGTCCGAGTGGGCGGTGGACAGGAAGAAGTTGCGCCACTCCCAGACGTGTACGCCGCGCAGCATCAGGTGGTGGTAGAGGAGTTCCATGTCGGCGCGGTGCTCGAAGCGGAACTGGGAGCCGAAGTGGCTGATCCGCAGCGGGTATTCCTCGGTCTCGAAGAAGCCGTTGAGGGTGGCGGCCAGTTCGTCGGTGCGCGCGTTGAGCCGCTCCTGGAGGTGCGGGCTGTGCTCCTTGAGGTGGGTCAGTACGGCGCGCGCGGCGACCATCGACACCGGGTGCTGGATGTACGTACCGCCGAAGAAGGTGGTGTCGGCGGGCGGGTAGCTGTCGTCGCCGTATGACCAGTGGCCGCCGTCGACGCCGTCCAGGATGTCGGCGCGGCCCGCTATGGCCCCGATGGGGAAGCCGCCGCCGAGCAGCTTGCCGTAGGTGGCGAGGTCCGGGGTGACGCCGTACAGCTCCTGGGCTCCGCGCAAGGCCGGGCGGAAGCCGGTGAGCATCTCGTCGAAGAGCAGGACGATGCCGTGGCGGCGGGTCAACTCCCGCAATCTGCGTACGAACTCGACGGGCTGCAGCGCGGGATGTCTGCTCTGCACCGGCTCCACGACGACCGCGGCGATGTCGGCGGCGTGCCGTTCGATGGCCTCCAGGGCGGTGTCGCTGCCGTAGTCGAGGACCAGCAGATCGGAGACGGCGGCCTGGGGGATGCCCCGGGAGACGGGCACGGTGGTCTGGTCGGAGCCGGTGCCGGAGGGGCGGCCGAGGACGTTGTCGGCGTGGCCGTGGTAGGCGCCCAGGAAGGTGACGATCTTGTCGCGGCCGGTGGCGGCGCGGGCGAGGCGGATGGCCGCCGAGTTGGCCTCCGTGCCGGAGTTGGCGAAGGCGACCCGCTCCAGGCCGGTCAGTTCGGTGAGGAGTTCCGCTGCCTCGCCGGTCTCGATGGCGCGCGGGCCGAGCTGGATGCCGCGGGACAGGTGCTCGCGGACGGCCTCGGTCACGAAGTCCGGTTCATGTCCGAAGAGGAGGACGCCGAAGCCCATCGTGATGTCGACGTACTCGTTGCCGTCCACGTCCTGAAGCCGTGCCCCGCCCGCCCGGCGGCCGGCGAGGGGGTACAGCATCTCCTTCGTGCCGCTGCGGAAGCCGACGACGGCACGACTGTCGGCCAGGACCCGGCGGTAGCGCTGGGCGATGCGCTTCGAGGTGGGGGTCTTGGCGGTGTAGCGGCGCACCAGGTCGGCCAGATGCGCCTGCTGCCCCTGCGGGGAGGCGCCCTGCACCATCCCGGAGGCGCGCCCCACCGTCACCCGGGGACCGTGCGCACGCGGCGGCTCCGGAAGGCCGGGGGTGCCCATCTGCTCGGCGATGCGCTGCGAGAGCTCGGTCATCGCCGCGAGGTCCCGGTCGAGTGCGGCGGATATGCCGTTCAGGCCGGTCACTTGGCCACCTTGCCGTTGACCCGGTCGGCGACGGAGGCGGTCTGGAGGGCGAGGAGCTGGGAGAGCTGGGACATCATCTGGAGCTGTATCTGGGACATCTGGTGGATCTTGTGGGCGAGGTCCTCCAGTTCCTCGCGAGTGGCGTATTCGGGGGTGCCGGTGGGCTGGGCGGCCTGGACGGGCATGGGAGTGGGGACGGACTCGGGATCAGGCTCCAGCTCCGGCTCGGGTACCGCGACCTGCTGGGGCGCCTCCGGCAAGCGCGCCGCGATGAACTCCGCCAGCCGCCGCGGCGTGCCCGTCTCCTCGAACAGCTGCCGCATCGTCACCTTGACCCGATGCTCCTGCTCCAGTTCCCGCAGCACGCTGATCATCTGCAGCGAGTCGGCGCCGAGGTCGAAGAAGGACGCGTCCGGGGTGATCGCCGACGGGTCCTCGCCGAGGTGCCGGCCGGTCGCCTCGACGATGCTGTGGAGTACGCGCGCGACCGCTGCGTCTTGCTGAACCACTTCGGCTCCCTCTCTCGCTGCTGTTCTCGTGCGCGGAACCGTCAACCGCGGCCCCGTCCAGTGGTCCTTGTGCTGGAACCGGTATCCGGGCAGGGGGACGCGTCTGCCCCCGCTGCCGTCCAGGAGCACCCGCCAGTCGACGTCCGCCCCGGCGCAGTGCAGCCCCGCGGCGGCGTCCCAGAGCGCGCCGAGTCCGGTGCCGCGGCGCAGGGAGGGCAGTGCCGTGACGGCGGGCAGGGCCCTGCGGGCCAGTCCGCTGAGGGTGGTGTGTGGCCCGATCTCCAGCAGTACGTCGGGCTGTTGTGCCCCGATGGCGCCGATCGCCCGGTCGAATCGGACGGGCTCGCGGGTGTGCCGTAGGAAATAGTCGGTGTCGGGGGTCCAGCCGGGCGGGCGGGGCAGGCCGTCCAGGGCGCTGACGAACGGCACGCGCACCGGCCCGAAGCCCACGTCCATGAGGACCTTCCGGAACTCCTCCAGCATGGGTTCCATCAGGGCGGTGTGGAAGGCGCGGGTCACCGGCAGCCGCTGCCCCGGTGTGCCTCGGTCCTCCAGGAGCGAGCAGGCTCGATCCACGGCCTCGACCGGCCCGGCGAGCACCTGGGCCCGGTCGCCGTTGGTGACGGCGGGTTCCAGGCCGGGCACTTCAGCGGCGAGGGCGAGGGCGGACTCGCGGTCGAGCGGCGCGGCCAGCATGGCGCCGGGCGCGCAGCGCTGCTGCATCAGTCGGCCGCGTTCGGTGGTGAGGCGCAGACCGTCGTCCAGGGAGAGGGCCCCGGCCGCGTACAGGGCGGCGTACTCGCCGACGCTGTGTCCGGTGACGGCGTGCGGTTCGATGCCGGTCTCGCGCCACAGCCGGACGAGGGCGCACTGGAGGGCGAAGAGCGCGGGTTGCGCGGTGTCGGTGTCCTCGCCGGTGAACAGCGGGTTCCCGGTGAGGTCGCGGTGGTGGTGCTCGCAGGTGTCGAGGATCTCGCGGGCGAGGGGAAAGCGTTCGTGCAGGGCGGCGGCCATGTCCGGGTACTGGCTGCCCTGCCCGGTGAACTGGAACGCCACACGCGCGTGCCCCTCCGTCGGTGCCGTTCCCGTGGTCGCGCCCGCTCCGGCGGTTCCGGCGAGCCAGGCGTCGAGGGCGTCGGCGAGGGCGGCCGGGGTGGTGCCGCGGACCGCGAGCCGGTGGCGGCCGTGGGTGCGGCCGAGGGCGGCCGTGGTGACGAGGTCGGCCGGGTGCGGTGCGGGCGGCCGGCGTAACCGGTCGCGCAGGGCGCGGGCGTTGGCGGTGAGGGCGTCTTCGCTGGTCGCGGAGACCAGCAGCACGTCCGCGGGGGTGGCGGCGTCGGTGCGGGGCGTGGGTTCGGGGGCCTGTTCCAGGATGAGGTGGACGTTGGTGCCGCCGACGCCGAGTGAGGTGAGGCCCGCGCGGCGGGGCCGGTCGCTGTCGGGCCAGGGCCGGGCGGTGCGGGGGATGTAGAAGGGGCTGTGGTCGAGGTCGAGGGCGGGGTTGGGCTCGCGGAAGTTCGCCATCGGCGGGATGACGCCGTGTCGCAGCACGAGCAGGGTCTTGACGAGTCCGGCCAGTCCCGAGGCCGCGTCGAGATGGCCGATGTTGGCTTTGGTGGAGCCGAGGGCGCAGTAGCCGGTGCGGGCGGTGTCCTCGCGGTAGGCGCGGGTGGCGCCGTCGAACTCGATGGGGTCGCCCTTGAGGGTGCCGGTGCCGTGGGTCTCCAGGTAGCCGATGGTGTCGGCGCCGACGCCGGCCCGCCGGAGGGCCTGCCGGATGGCGGTGTGCTGGCCGTGTGCGCTGGGGGCGGCGAAGGCCTTCTTGTCGGCTCCGTCGTTGCCGATGCCCCAACCGCGTATGACGCCGTGGATGGTGTCGCCGTCGGCGACGGCCCGCTCCAGCCGCTTCAGTACGACGGCCAGCACGCCCGTCCCTCCGACGGTGCCGTCGGCGCCCGCGTCGAAGGCCCGCAGGCGGCCCGACCTGGAGAGGATGGAGCCCTTGACGTACCGGTGGCCCAGGATCTGCGGGACATGGACCGCGGTGGCGCCGACGAGGGCGATGTCGCAGTCGCCGAGGAGCAGGGACTGCGCGGCGGTCTGCACGGCGACCAGCGAACTGGAGCAGCCTGTCTGGATGTTGACGGCGGGGCCGGTCAGGCCGAGGCGGTAGGCGACGCGGGTGGCGGTGAAGTCGGCGTAGTTGCCGACCGTGAGCTGGATGCCCGCCGTCCAGTCGGTGGCGGGCTCGGTCGGCAGGACGTTGTTGAGGAGGTAGTTCTGCAGTGTGTACAGGTGGTAGCCGGTGCTGGCGTAGACGCCGACGCGGGTGCCGTCGCGTTCGTCCGGGTAGCCGGCGTTCTCCAGGGCATGCTGGGCGCACTCCAGGAACATACGGTGCTGGGGGTCGGTGATCCGGGCCTCGCGGGCGCTCATACCGAAGTGCTGGGCGTCGAAGCCGGCGATGTCGTCCAGCACTCCGGAGGCACCGACGAAGTCCGGGGCCGTGTAGTCGGCTTCGGGGACCCCGGCCGCGGCCAACTCGTCCGGTGTGAAGCGGGTGATGGTGTCCGTGCCGTCGTGGACGATGCGCCAGAGGTCCTCGGGTGTGTCGGCGCCGGGCAGCCGGAAGGCCATGCCGATGACGGCCATCCGTGGATCGGGGTCGCTCGTGGCCATCAGCCGCGTCCCTCCGTGACCGTCGATGTGTCACGGCCGACCGTGTCCGAGGCCTCGGGTCCGCGCGTGCGGCCCCGTCTGAGGAGCACCAGCAGAAGGGCCGCGCACAGACCGATGGCGAGGCCGTGGAAGGCGGCCACCACCTGCAACGGGCTGAACTTCTCCAGGAGGGCGCCGCTCACGAGCATGCCGAGGCCGAAGCCGCTGTTCTCGGCCGAGGCGGAGAGCCCGAAGAGGCGGCCGCGCTGGTCGTCCGGGGCGGTCTGGAGCCGCGACACATAGACGATCTCGGTGAATCCGTCGGCGGCTCCCGCGATGAGCGCGGCGATGACGGCGGGCACGGTGGGCAGCCCGCAGAACACCACGATGAACCCGGCGGACATCACACAGGCCCCGAGCGCGAAGGCCCGCTCCCCCGGTGTCCGCCCGCTCTTCTTGGTGACCCTGCCGATGACCTGCTGGGCGACGATGTTCCCGATGGCCCATGTGGCCCAGAACTGACTGATGAAAGTGGCCGGATGGTCGGGGTCGAGGCTGCTGGAGTAGAGGGGCAGGGCGACGTTGTGGGACGAGGAGCCCAGCCCGTCCACGGCGCGGATCGCGACCATCGCCATCAGTACCGGCGCCGTGCCGAGGAGCATCCGCGCCGTCCAGCGGGCGGCCCCGGACGCCTCGGCCGAACCACCCCCGGCTGTGGCGGCCTTGGTGCGCACCGGCAGCAGGAACAGCATCGTCGCGGAGACCACGAAGGTCCCTGCGTCCAACGCGAACGCGGCCGAGTACCCGAACTCCGCCACCACCACGCCCGACGACGCGAACCCGGCGATCATCGCCAGCGAACGCCCCGTCACCAGCAGCCCGTTGGCCCGCACCCGGTGCTCCGCCCCGACGATCTCCGGGATGCTGCTGCGCAGCGCCACCTGGGACAGGGTCGAGCAGCCGCCGGTGACCACGGCGAGGGCGTAGAGCAGCCCCACACGCATGCCGTCGGGGGCGAGCAGCAGTGCCAGCAGCGCCACGGCCTGGCACAGATCGGCGCCCACCATCAGGCGCTTGCGGTCGTAGGCCGAGACGAGACGTCCGCTGACCCAGCCCGAGACGACGTTCGTCGCGAGCCGTACGGCCATGAAGAGCCCGGCGGCCAGCGCGCTTCCCGTGGCGTCGTAGACGAAGACGTTCAGCGCCACCATGTTCAGGTAACTGCCGTACGCCGAGATGCCGTTGCCCAGGACGAGCAGACGGAAGTACCTCATGCACCTTCCCCTGGTCTGCATGAAGGGTGTGAGTGATGTGCGGCCGGAATGCGCTCCCTCGCCCGCTCAGTCGCGGGCCGGAGTCCCAGCGGACGGCAGCGCCCGTCGCCTCGGCGCCCCCCGCTGTCGCACGGCGCGTTCCTGCCCCCGTTGCCGGCCCCGCACAGAAACCATTCCCCCCATTGGCCGCCGGACGGCGGCATCGGTCCGTCACACAAGCAGACCCGGACCGGCCGATTCAAGACTCCAGGGAGGTCTAGACGACTTCCGGCCGCGATTTGGCCATTTCACGGCATCGATTCGCGCCATGTACCGACCGTGCCGTCAGCGGGTCGCCGCCCGGAAAAGGCGGCGCACGCTTCACTCACCCCCGCTCCACGCTTCGACGATCCGGCAGGTCAGGGCGAAGTCGCCGACCCGGCGCCGTACTTCGGCCGTGGTGTCGGGTGATGCGGAGGCGCGCATGGTCACGGTCACCGTCACCGACCCGGAGTCGGCCTCGGCCACGACCCCGGCCACCTCGGCTATGTCGCCGAGCGCCTCGCCGAGCACACGGCGGGCGGCGTCGGCGCGCAGGGCGAGCTTGTAGGGCTTGCCGACCGCGGTGACGGGCAGTGCGTCGAGGACGCGGACCGCCTTGGGCGCGGCGGCGGCCTCACCGATGTGCTCGGCGGCCCAGGCGCTCAGGTCGCCCTCGTCGACGGTGGCGTCGGAGAGCGTCACATACGCCACCGGCACCTCGCCCGCCCGCCGGTCCGGCTGGCCGACCGCCTGGGCCCCGGTGACGGCGGGGTGCGCGAGCAGGGCGTCCTCGATCACCCGGGGGTCTATGTTGTGACCGCCGCGGATGATCAGATCCTTCGCGCGTCCGGTGAGGTGGAGGAAGCCGTCCTCGTCGAGGTATCCGAGGTCGCCGGTGTCCAGCCAGCCGTCGGTCACCTTGCCCTGGCTGCTGATCCGGAAGCCGTCCGCGTCACGGCCCTCGACATAGCCGGGGAAGATCGTAGGACCGTTGATGAAGACGGTCCCGATCTCACCAGGGGGCAGGCCGTGCCCGATCCGGATGCTCTGGTAGGGCAGCCTCCGTCCTACCGAGCCGGGCCTGCGCACTTCCAGGAAGCCGCGCACGCTGGCGCAGGTCGCCTCGGTCAGGCCGTATCCCTCCAGGAGCGGTATCCCCGTCGCCGTCTCGAAGCCGGTGCGCACACCGTCGGGCAGCGCGGAGGCGCCGACCATCGCGCAGCGCATGGAGCCGATGTCCGCCCCGTCGACCGGGCAGCCGGCCAGGACGCCGTACACCGTCGGCACCGCGCTCATCGTGGCGATGCGATAGTGCTCGACGATGCGCCAGAACTCCGCGTACAAGGCTATGTCGCGGTATCCCAGAGGCCCCGCCCAGACGACGCGCTGTCCGCGCAGCAGCGGTGCGAGCAGGGTGACGACGAGCGCGTTGACATGGAACAGAGGCAGGCCGGCGAAAACGACGGAGTCCTCGTCCAGCATGGAGTTGGCCGCGATCATCCAGGCGTCGGTGACCTCGTTGGAGTGCGTGTGGGCGGCGAGTTTCGGGGCACCGGTGGTGCCGCCCGTGTGGAAGAACGCCGCGAGGTCGCCGCTCTTGGGCGGTTCGCCGAGGAACCTCTCGTGCGGGCAGTCGGCCGCCGCGTCGGCGAGAGGGGCCACGGTCGGGTCGTCCGAGGCGGGCGTCGGCGCGGTGGGCCGTAGGTGCAGCACATGGTCCACCAGGCCCTGCCGGGCCAGTTCGGCTCCCTTGGCGAACGCCTCGGGGTCCAGCTCCGGGGAGGCGGCGATCAGCACGCGGGCGCCGGACCGGCGGATCAGCTCGGCGATGTGGTCCAGGCCGAGCGCGGGGTTGATGGGTGTGACGATGCCGGCGAGTTGGGAGGCGAGGAGCGCGGTGACGAGTTCGTCGCAGTTCGGGGAGAGCAGCGCGACGGCGTCATGGCGGCGGACGCCGAGGCGGTGCAGGGCGTTGGCGGCCCGGTGCACATCTGTGAGGAGGGTCGCGTAGGTGCGGTTGCCGGGGGTGCGCCAGGACGCGGCATCCGGGAGAACCGTGAGCGCGGTCCGCTCGGGCCACTGCTCGGCCGCCCGGCGCAGCACGTCGTACGAAGTGCCGGGCAGGCCGCGTGCGTCGAGAGGGGTGGCCTCGATGGCGGCCAGGTCGTCGGGGTGGTCATAGCGGGGCCAATTGATGCCGGTCATGCGAACCTCACCGTGGTCCGCTGCGTTCCGAGGTCGATGGAGCCGTCGGGGGTGCGGATGGACAGTTCGAGGACGTCGCCGTCGCGCAGGTACTTGTCGTTCTTCGCCTGGGAGTTGAAGAACGCCTTCCACTTCATCGCGGGCGGCAGGAGCGCCCCGATGAGCTCCACCGGCTTGGGCGGTGCCTTGAGGGCCGTGCCGCCGGGTGTGCCGGTGAGGAGGAGGTCGCCCGGTGCGAGGGCCTGGAAGCGGGAGAGTTCCTTCAGGGCCTGGAGCGGGTCGTAGATCATGTCGGTGAGGTCGCTCTTCTGCCGGATCTCGCCGTTGACCTTGAGGACGAGCCCGAGTTGGCGCAGATGGTCGAGTTCGTCGGCGTCGAGCAGGACCAGGGCGGGGCCGACCGGGGTGAAGGTCGGGTAGGACTTGGCCTCGTAGAACTGGGTCTTGGGGAGCTGTACGTCGCGTGCGGAGACGTCGTTGGTGATGACGAGACCGGCGATGTGGTCCTTCCAGTCGGTCACCGGCGTGCCGACTTCAAGGGGGCGTCCGATCACCAGGCCCAGTTCGATCTCGTGGTCCAGGAAGCGGACATGGGCGGGTTTCACGATCTCGTCGTACGGGCCGCTGATCGAGCCGGACGTCTTGCGGAAGAAGGTCAGCGGGACGGTGTCGGGGTTCATGCCCGAGTCCCGTACATGGGAGACGTAGTTGGTCATCTGGGCGACCACCCGGCACGGTGCGGTGACCGGGGAGACGAGGGGGAGGTCGGCGATCCGGCGGGGCTCGGCCGTGAGAGTGCCGGCGCGGGCCTCGGCCAGCGCCATATGGGCCGTGACGACGTCGTCGAGGAGTTCGGCGGTGGTCGTCGCGGAGGTCTCGATCGGTACCGCGTGTTGCTGGTCGAGCGCGACCCACCAGGCGTCGGGGGTACGGAGGACGGAGAGGGTCATGAGGTTGCCACTTTCAGCAGGCCGCGCAGGCGTTCGAGGTCGAACTCGTTGTCGTCGGATCCCAGGGCGGTGATGATCGAGCGCAGTTCGGCCAGCGACTCGCGCCCAGGGGCGATGCCCAGGAAGTCCTTGGTGGCAGGCGGGCCCCACTGGGCCAGACCGGAGGCCGTCATGGGCGCCCAGCCGGGTTCCAGGGCGGAGTCGAACATGTCGCTGTCGGTGAAGTGCTCGACGAGGAAGCCGTCGGGGTCGCGCCAGTAGTCGAAGATCTGGCTGCCCTGGATGTGCCGGCCGATACCCCAGGAGCGGCGGTAGCCCTCCGCCAGCAGGTGCTGGCCGCCCGCGGCCAGTGCGTCGAGGTCGGTGACCTCGTAGGCCGAGTGCACATACCGGTTGGAGGGGCCGAGGGTGAGGGCCAGGGTGTGGTGGTCGGTCAGGTCGGGGCCGCGGTCGCAGCGGATGAAGCTCATGGTGGGGCCGCGCTCGCGCTGACCCTCGTAGTACAGGAAGTCGCTGACGATCAGGCCCAGGTGTTCCAGGTACCAGTTCAGCGTGCGCAGATAGGTCGTCGTCTGGAGGACGACGTGGCCCAGGCGCCGCACGCCCGCCGGTTCCCGTGGGGGTCGCTGGGTGGCGTTGGCCCGGTCCAGTCCGTCGCCGAAGTTGAACGCCTGTGACCGCTGCCCGGCCAGCGCGGGCAGATCGTCGGTGCCGGCCACGACGCGGATCCGCAGTCCGCCCGGGTCGAGCAGCTCCACGGCGGACCCGCCCAGGTGCTGCGGCAGCGGACGCACCCGGGTGCCGCCGGCGTCGGCCAGTCTCAGCAGGTCACGGGTGTCTGCCGCACGGAAGGCAGGGCCCAGGAAGCGGGATTTCCGGCCCTTGCGGATGATCACGCACGGCCCGCCCGCCTGAGTCCCCCGCAGGTGCAGCTCACTGCCGTCCCGGTACGACGTGACGAAGCCGAATGCCCGGGCGAAAGCCTCGGCCCGGTCCAGGTCGGGCTTGGCGAACTCCAGCCATGCGATGTCGCGGACCTTGATCACCGGGTTCGCCGCCCGGCCCGGATGCTCTCCGGGGAGTGCGCCCTGCTCGGAGTGCAGGTCATTGTGCGTGCCACCCACGGCCACCACCTCCTGAATATATCTTCAGTCTCGAACCGAACGTCAGTCAAGAGAATTGAAGAAATCTTCAGGACTGAGGGGAGGGCGGATAAAGTGCGGGGTGAAGCAGGTGCGGGCGAGACGGAGGACGGCGCGATGGCGGAGCGGGCGGCACCCGGGCGAGTGGACCGGCGCAGGGCGCGGACGCGCAGTGCGCTGGTGGAGGCGGCCCAGCGTCTGCTGGCGGAAGGGCGCAGCGACGTCCCCATCCTGGAGATCACCGAGCTCGCCGACATCGGCGTCGGGTCCTTCTACAACCACTTCGACAGCAAGGAGGAGCTCTTCCACGTCGCGACCGAGGAGGCGCTGGAGTGGTGGGGCGCGCTGATGGACCGTCTCACCGCCGACATCGAGGACCCGGCGGTCGCCTACGCGCAGAGTTTCCGGATGACCGGCCGACTGCACCGCCGCCACCCGGAGTTGAGCCGCGTCCTGCTGAACCAGGGCCTTGAGCTGGCCCGTTCCGAGCGTGGCCTGGCGCCCCGGGCGTTCCACGACATCCGGGCCGCGATGGACGCGGGGCGGTTCGAGGTGGAGGACCTCGATCTCGCCCTCGCGATGACGGCGGCGGCCGTGCTGGCGCTGGGCTCGCTGCTGCACGCCCAGCCCGACCGGGACGACGCCAGATCGGCGGACCTGGTGACCCGCAGTCTGCTGCGGCAGTTCGGCATCCCCGCCGACGAGGCCGAGCGGATCTGCTCCCTCGACCTGCCGGACCTGGACGTCGTCGACGAGTTGGTCGGCTGAACAGCGCCAGCACAGGCAAGGATGCGCACCCCTGCCTGCTGTAGGGGATGCTCCAATTAGAGTGGGTGCTTCTGAACGTGATCGTGCACGACCGGAGAGGCGAGGCACCCCATGAGCAGCCCGCAGCCGACGCGCAGGAAGCGCGCCAACGGGGTGGAGTCCCGTCAGCGGATCCTCGACGCCACCGTGGAGATCGCCGGTGAGCGCGGCTACGACGGCACCTCCATCGCGGCCGTCAGCGCCAAGTGCGGGCTGCCCGCCAGCTCCATCTACTGGCACTTCAAGGACAAGGACGACCTGATCGCCGCGGTCATCGAGCGCAGCTTCGAGGCCTGGCTGTCGGCCGTCGAGCTGCCCGGCGACGAGGGCGGTACGTCACTGGAGCGGGTCACCGCCATGGCCGCGAACGTGGCGAAGTCGCTCGTCGACGCCCCCGACTTCCTGCGCCTGGGCCTCATGCTCGCCCTGGAGCGACGACCCGCCGAACCCCGGGGCCGCACGGTCTTCCTCCAGGTCCGCGACATCACGCACCGGAAGATCGCCGAGGTCGCCGCCGCCCTCTTCCCCGGCCTGGACGAAGCCGCTGTGGACACCCTCACCACCTACGCCGTCGCCGGCGCGGACGGCCTGTTCGTGCACCGCGAGATCAAGGGCGACAGCGTCGACCTGGTGGCGATGTTCGAGCTGCACGCACAGGTCGTCCACGACATGGCGGCCCGCATGGCAGCGGGGAAGTAGGGCACGCCCGCGAGGCCATCACCCGCGCGGGACGATCACCCGCATCCGCGAGGCGACCACCCGCGCCCGCGGAGCGACCACGCCTCCGCGAAGCGATCACCCCGCCTTGAACGCCTCCGCGTTCTCCCCGGTCCACTGCCCGAAGGTGCGCGCGGGCCGGCCGGTGACCTTCTCCACGGTGTCGACGACCGTACGTCCGACCTCCGGGGTGTTGCCGTACGCCTCCAGCAGGAACCCGATCACGGGCTCGGGGTGCCCCGCCGCCCGCCACTGCGCGACGGCCTGCTCCTCGGTCAGCTCGACCAGGGCGATCGCCTGACCACGGGCAGCGGCGATGGCGGACACCTTGTCGCCGACGGTGAGCAGTTCGGGCCCGGTGATCACATACTCCTGTCCCCCGTGCCCCTCCTCCGTGAGCGCGACCGCGGCGACCGCGCCGATGTCGCCCTCATGGACCATGGCGCTCAGCCGGGAGACGAACGGCTCGCGCACCTCGCCCGAGGCCACGATGCCGTCCGCCCACTCCAGGGCGTTGCCCATGAACTCGACCGGCATCAGCACGGTCCACTCCACCCCGTCGTCCGCCCGCACCGCCTCCTCCAGCGGGGTCGCCTCACCGCCGTGCAGCACGGTGACCCGCCGCACGCCGGCCGCGCGGGCCAGTTCCAGGATGCGCGGGCCGGTCTCCAGCGGGGCGAAGTAGGCCCCGCCGAAGGTGATCAGGTGGACGCCGGTGACGCCCTCCAGGGCCGGGACGAGGCTGTCGGGTTCGGTCAGGTCGCCCTGGACCACCTCGACGCCGGCCGGGAGGTCGGCCTTCGCCGGATCACGGGTGAGCGCGCGCACCGCGTGGCCGCGGGCGAGGAGTTCGGCGACGACCTGGCGGCCGACGGTTCCGGTCGCTCCGGTGACAAGGATCTTCTGCGCATGCTGTGTCTGAGTCATGGAACGACCGTAGGAGGACTTGCGGTCAGGTTCTGTCCGCAAGCACGGAGAGGTCGTTGTCGACGGTGTAGTACGGGCGCACCACCGCATTCCCGACCACGGCCTCCGGGAAGACGAAGATCTCCTTCCGGTCCGCGATGTCGTCCAGGAGGCGGCCGATCCGGATCGGCGCCGCTCCCTCCCCCGATCCGGCCTGAACGGACAGGTCCCAGACCCGATTCCCGGCGTCCTCGGCGGCCAGCTCCCCGTACTCCACGGTGAACGAGAACCCCCGCCCGTCATCGCCCGTCACGAGCGGCTCAAGCCTGCGCACCACGCCACCTCCGCCGCGCAACCGCAGTCGTACGGCGGCCCCTTCGGCGAGCGTGGCGCCGTGCAGCCGTGCCCTGACCGTCATCGTGCGGTCGGTGACGTCGATGCCCTCGACCTCCGCGTGGGCGGTGCGCAGCCAGGCCCGCACCGCGAGATGGCCGTCCTTGGTGACGTACGGGATCCGCACGGCGACCGGTGAAGGCCGGTCATGGCGGTGCCCGGAGACGAGAGTCCGCAGGTCGCGGAGCCCGGGGCGCAGGCGCTGTCGCGGCGCGCCGGGTTCGGGGACGAGGTACATGTCCCAGCGGCCCTCGGCGAGCAGCGGCAGCGGCAGCGGTTCCAGGACGGCACGATGGCGGCCGTCCTCGGCAAGTTCCAGATCGAGTGTGTGGAGGACCTTCTCCGGCTGCCCCTTCTTGGGGCGAAGCCTCAGCAGCAGGCGAGCGTCGATGGACGGCGCCTCAAGAGCGAAGGCGATCCGGCCGTCCGTGTCGGCCGTGCAGTCGACGCGAGGGC
Organism: Streptomyces lanatus; assembly: GCF_014655715.1. GTDB lineage: Bacteria > Actinomycetota > Actinomycetes > Streptomycetales > Streptomycetaceae > Streptomyces > Streptomyces lanatus. The sequence goes on from NZ_BNBM01000004.1 coordinate 335,182, forward strand.
CACCCGCGTGTGCCGTACCGGAATTCGTGTTCATCGGCGTCCCCTCCGTACCACCCGCAGCGCCCCCGATGCCGCGACGTACGCGGCGTCACGCGCGGCGAAGCCCTGGCTGACCAGGGCGTGTTGTATGCTTCCGCGTTCCCGTGCGGCCGATCGCCCCGCCGTCACTTCCTCGATCAGCCGCTCGGCCTGTTCGACGACCGGGACCGGCCCGAACCGTCGTGCGTTCTCCAGTGCCGTACGGCCCATCCGCCGGCGTCGCTCGTCGTCGCGGACGAGTTCCAGCAGGGCGGCGCTCATCGCCTCGCGGTCCCCGACCGGGACCAGCCGGCCGTCGATGCCGTCCTTGATGATCTCGCCGGGGCCGTACGGGCAGTCGGTGCTCACGACGGGCAGTCCGCAGCGCATCGCCTCGACGATGGTCATGCCGAACGGCTCGAAGTTGGCCGCGGTCGCGCCGATCGAGCCCTTGACCCATTCCGCCTCCATGGGGGACGCGGCGCCCATCAGGAAGGCGTTGTCGCACAGGCCGAGGCGCTGGATGAGCTGGCGCAGCCGGTCCTGTTCCTCGCCCTTGCCGTAGATGCGCAGCTGCCAGTCCGGGTGGGCGGCGGCGACGGGGGCGAAGGCCTCGATGAGGAGGTCGTAGCGCTTGACGGGGACCAGCCGGCCGGCGGCGACCACGATCTTCGCGGTGCCGTCCGCCGGGGGCAGCGCCGGATCGGGGACGCTGTTCGGGAGTGCCTCCACCCGGACGCCGGGCAGCCGCATCTTGCGCCGGTAGGAGGCGGCGTCGGCCTCGGTGACGGTGGTGAGCGCGTCGAGCCGGCGGTAGGCGCGGCGCAGTGCGGTGCGCAGCCGGGGCGAGTGGTTGTCGAGGGTGAGGTGCTCCTGCCCGATGCGGACCACGTGGTCCGGCGCCTGGAGGGCGAGGTGCACGTTGAGTCCCGGGCGCGTGCCGATCACCACGTCGGCGTCGGTCGTCGCCAGGGCCTCGCCGATCCGCTGGTCGGTCAACTCGCTGTACTGGCGGTGTCGGTATTCGGCGGCGGGGAACACCCGCGCCGGTCTGAGATGCAGCGGATGTTCCTTCTCGTGCCGCAGATCCACCAGCGGCGTCAGGGCCACTCTCGGGTCCAGGGTGAAGTTCGGGTGTTCCCGGTGCCGCAGGGCGGAGACGATCTCCACCTCGTGTCGCTCGGCGAGTGCCTGGGCCAGGTTGAACGTGGTGGTGATCGTGCCTCCGATCCCATAGGCGTTGTGCAGCAGGAAAGAGATCTTCATGGCGGACTAGACCGCGCAGAGAGCCTTTCCGTTGCCTTGTGTTATCGCTCTGTTGCCTTGCGGGTCATGTGCTCGACAGCCGGAGCAGCAGGACTCCCGGCGTGCGCGGCAGCGTCACCCGCAGTCGTCCGCCGTCGTCCCGCACCGCCGAACCGGCCGGCGCCGAGGACGGATGGAGGATCTCCACGCGCGCGTCCCGGCCGGCCAAGTGGTCCAGTGTCAGCTCCAGCTCGGGGGCTCCGCCCCGGCGCCAGAGCGAGACGTACGTCGTACGGTCGTCGGGTGACCGCATCCCCAGGGCGAGCCATTCGTCCGTCCAGCCGGGCAGGCCCAGCGGCCAGAACGGCAGCGCCCGCGCCAGGTCCCGGCGGATGGACTTGTACGTGGTGAGCGCTGCGCGTACGAGGGCGAGTTGAGGCCGCGTCATCCGGTCCAGGTGGCCGGACAGATGGATCCGGCCGAGCAGTGCGCCGCCGAGGGTGAAGGCGATCAGGTCGTCGTCGTGGCCGGGCTGCGGGTAGGCCCAGACGGCGCCCTGTTCGGGCGGTACGGCGGTCGGTGCGGCGGCGGCGATCGGTGGGTAGCTCAGCGGGGCCTGTTGGTCGCTGGTGGACTGGAGCTGGGTGACGGCGAGGGTGGCGCCGTCCATGCGCATGCCGCCCGAGGCGCAGTTCTCGATCACCAGGTGCGGATGCCGGTCCAGTACCTCGGAGAGCCAGTCGAGGTAGGCCTGGGCGTGGCCGAGCAGCCCGGCGCCCGGGGCGAGGTCACCGGAGGCGACGGTGCCCGGGTCGATCACGATGTTGTAGTCGAGCTTGAGATAGCCCACCCCCCATTCGCCGACGATCCGGTCCACCGTCTTGTCGAGGTGCGCGCGGGCGGCCGGGTGGCGCAGGTCGAGCTGGTGGCGGCCCTGCTCGGAGAGGCGTATGCCGTCGCGCTGGAAGAAGGCGTCCGGCGGGAGCGCGGCGGCGATGGGGCTGCGGGCGCCGATGACCTCCGGCTCCAGCCACAGCCCGGGCACCATGCCGTGCTCCCGGATGCGGTCCAGTACGGCGCTCAGCCCTCCGTCGGGGAACCGGCGTGTCGAGGGCAGCCACTCGCCGACGCCGTCCCACCAGCCGCCGTCGGCGGAGTCGTCGTACCAGCCGGCGTCGATGCAGAAGTACTCGGCGCCCGCATCCGCGGCGGCGTCGATCAGGGGCAGCAGCTTCTCCGTCGTCGGGTCGCCCATGAGCGTGTTCATGTAGTCGTTGAAGACGACCGGCAGTGTGCTGTGGTCGGGGTGCGGGCGGCGCACGGCGCGACGGTACGAGGTCAGGGCGCCCATGGCCGCGTCGAACCCGGAACCGAGGGCCAACACACCCGTCACGGTGGTGAATTCCTCACCGGCGTCGAGCCGGACCCGCCACTGGTGCTCCGCGTCGGTGGGGCCGTTCAGCGCGAGATACGTGCCGCGCGTGCGCCGGCCGAGGTCCCAGCGCCAGCCGGCCGGGGACTCGATCTGCCACAGCCAGGTCCGGCCACTGTCCCGCTCGGTCAGCGCCCCCATCGGCAGATGTCCGTCGGTGGGCCAGCTGCCGCGCCCGGCGAGGGTCAGTGCGGCCCGGCTGTCGTGCTGATGGGCGTCGTCATCGATGTCGGCGACGGTGTAGTGCAGCGGCTCGGTGTACCAACGGCACTCCGCGAGCCAGTCGTTGCGGGCCCGCCGCACATCGAGGGCGTCGGGCGACGGCAGCCCGGCGACCAGCAGACTGCTGACGGACTGGACTACGAGAGGCTCGGCTCCGTCGTTCCGCAGCCGGACACGGGAGCGGAGCACCGGCAGTCCGGCCGGGGACGTCAGCTCGACGAACGCGGTCAACCCGGTGGCGGGGTCATGGAGTTCGAGATGCAGCCATCTCCAGTCGCCGCGCCTGCCGCTGCGGTGGTCGCGGTACTTCAGCCGGGTGCCGAGGGCGGTGCCGGTGAAGCGCGGGCCGGACCAGCCGCTGCCGTGCCCGAGCGCGGTCAGTTCGACCAGCGGCAGGGCAGCGTCGACGGGGGCCCGGTCGGGGTCACCAGGGCGGGCGAGGTGGACCAGGCGCGGCGTTCCGTCGGGGGCGAGGGCGAATTCGGTCTCCAGGCCCGCATGCCCCCAACTGAGCTTGCCGTTGAAAGCCGACGTACTGGTCAAGGTGGTCCCCCTCCTGGGCCTCCCGCAGGAGGCCGCCCATCCGTCGCGTGAATCCCTCGTTACGGTCTCTTGACGCCCCCCATGTGACCGGTCACAATCCTGGCATGAATGTGACCGGTCACACAAGGCGCCCCGCGAGCATCAGGGACGTCGCGACCGCAGCCGGCGTCTCGTACCAGACCGTCTCCCGGGTGATCAACGGGCACCCCAGCGTCAAGCCCACGACGCGCGACCGTGTGCTCGCCGCCATCGACGAACTGGGCTTCCGGCGCAACGCCACCGCGCTCGCGCTCGCCAGCGGCCGCACGAGGGCCGTGACCGTGCTCACCGCGAACACCACCCACTACGGCTACGCCTCCATCCTCCGGGGCGTCGAGGAGGCGGCACGCGCGGCGTCCTACGCGGTCGGCATCGGCGTACTGGAGTCGGCCGACGAGACCGCGGTCGCCGCGGAGGTGCAACGGGCGGCGGACGCGGGCGGCGGACTGATCGTGATCGCGTACGACCCGGCCGGGGTGGCCGCGCTCGGCGCGGTCCCCGCCGAACTCCCGGTCGTCGGCGTGGTCGAGACCCCGGCGAGCCCGCCCGGCGGCGACCGCCCCTGGGTGTGGGCCGACGACCGCGAGGCCGCCTACCAGGCGACCCGCCATCTGCTCGCGCTCGGCCACGAGACCGTGCACTACGTCGCCATCCCCTCCAGCACCCGCCGCACCAGCGCCCGCACCGCCGGCTGGCGGCAGGCACTGCGCGAGGCGGGGGCACCCGAACCCCGTCCCGTGCAGAGCAGTTGGGGACCGGCGGGCGGCCATGCGGCGGGCCTCCGGCTGGCGAAGGACCCTGCCGTCACCGCGATCCTGTGCGGCAACGACGACCTCGCGCTCGGTGTGCTGCGCGCCCTGCACGAGTCCGGCCGTTCGGTGCCCGGCGAGGTCAGCGTGGCCGGGTTCGACGACGCCCCGCACTCCGCCTATCTGACGCCGTCGCTGACGACCGTACGCCTTGATTTCACCGGTCTGGGAAGGGCCGCGTTCGCCCTGCTGCACGGGGTGCTGGAGGAGGCCGTGCAGGTCGCCCCGCATCCGGTGTCCGAACCGGAGCTGGTGGTGCGGGAGAGCTCGGGGCCGCCACCGGGCGGTGTACAGCGCCGCCCCCCGGCCTGACCCCTCCCTGAACAAGGCTGCAGAACCCGCCCTGAACACATGGCTGTTGTGAGTACCGCTTCCTGAACCACCTGCTCCGAAAGGCACGTGATGAAGAGAAGAGCACTCCCCGCACTGGCGCTGATATGCACGCTCGGTCTGGCCGCGACGGCGTGCAGCGACCCCACGGCTGCGGACTCCACGTCCGACTCCGGGCAGTCGGCGGTGAATCCGACCGCACGCCTCGACGGGGTGAAGCTGACGATGTGGACCGCGCAGAACACGGTCACCGCCCCCAAGCAGGTCATCGACGCGTTCGAGAAGGCGACCGGCGCGACCGTGGAGACCCAGGCGATCCCGGACCTCTACGAGCAGAACGTGCCGACGAAACTCGCCTCCGGCGACCGCCCCGACCTGATGTTCTGGCAGCCGTCGATCTCCACGCTCCCCTTCGTCCAGCCGCAGCAGAACCTCCTCACCCTCGACGGCGAGGACTGGGTCTCCCGACTCGGCGACACCGAGAAGTCCCTCGGTGTCATCGACGGCAAGCGGTACGCGGCGATCGTCACCAGCCCCGCGATGCTCGGCGTCTACTACAACAAGGACGTGTTCCGGCAAGCGGGCATCGCCGAGAAGGACTTCCCCCAGTCCTACGACGACTTGCTCGCCCTCGGCCACGAGGTCGTCGACAAGACGGACGCCGCCGCCTTCTACGAGGCCGGCGGTGACAAGTGGCCCTTGCAGTGGCAGATGCAGCTCCAGCTCACCGACCTGGACAAGCAGTGGTGGGAGGGGCTGAACGAGAACAAGGAGAAGTGGACCAACCCGGTCGTCGTCGGCGCGATCAAGAAGTACAAGGAGAAGCTGCTCGACGCCGGGCTCGCGCAGAAGAACTACCGCACCGGCACCTTCACCGGGCAGGCCGACGCACTGTGGAAGGGCGACGTCGGCATGGTCCTCAATGTCACGTCCTTCCAGAGCCAGTTGCAGGCCAAGTACTCCACCGCCGAGATCGACGAAAAGATCGGCTGGTTCCCGGTCGCCAACTCCTCCGCCACCGGCCTGTACTCCCCCGACCAGACCAACGGTGTGGTCGCCTTCAAGACCGGTGACGAGAAGCGGCAGAACGCGGCCCGGCAATTCATGGCCTTTTGGCTCGGCCCCGACTACGCCGACTACATCAAGACGATGAAGATCCCCTCCGTGCAGCCGTCCGTGCCCACTCCCGGCGGGCTGCCGCAGACGTCCAAGGCCCAGGTCGCGGCCCTGCCGACGGCCATCGGGGTCTTCCAGGCCAAGGCGATCGTCGCCCCGGACACCCACCTGTACCTCGCCGACATGATCTACGGCAAGAAGGACGCCCAGCAGGTCGCCCAGGCCATCCAGGACCAGTTCGCGCAGGTGGCCAAGGCCCAGGACGCGCCCGGGTTCTGACGATGACGGACACGGTCGTACGTACGCGTAAGAAGTCTTCTGAGCAAGGCGCACCCAAGGGCGTGGGACGGCTGCCGCGCGCCGCCGTGCACCACCCGTGGTGGTTCGCGCTCCCCGCGGTCGTCGTCTTCGCGGGCTTCTTCCTGGTGCCGAACCTGCTGAACTTCTACTACCCGTTCACCAACTGGTCCTCGTACCACCCGGACATCGCGTTCACCGGCCTCGACAACTTCCGGACGGTGGTCGACGACGGTTCGCTGCTGCGCGCCATCCGTACGACGTTGCTGTACGCGCTGCTGGCGGCGCTGTTCCAGAACGGCTTCGGGCTGGTCCTTGCGCTGCTGCTGGAGTCCGACACGCGCTTCAACCGGTTCTTCCGCGCCGTGTTCTTCCTGCCGGTGCTGATCTCGGCGCTCGCCACCGGCTATGTCTTCCAGGCGCTCCTCGACCAGGACGGTGCCCTCAACTCGGTGCTCGGCGCGGACATTCCGTGGCTGGGCTCGACCACATGGACGCTGGTCGTGGTGACGCTGATCCACGGCTGGAAGTGGATGGGCCTGTCCATGCTGATCTATCTGGCCGGGCTCAAGGGCATCCCCGGCGACATGCTGGAGGCCGCGCGGATGGACGGCGCCGGGCCCTGGCGGACGTTCCGGTCGGTGCGCTGGCCGATGCTCGCGCCGGCCGTCACCTTCAATGTCACGACCGCGCTGATCGGCTCGATGAACACCTTCGACATCGTCCAGGCCACCACGGGCGGCGGCCCCGCGGCGTCCACGGAGGTCTTCAACATCTATATGTTCCGCGTCTTCGGACAGGGCCTGTACGCCCAGGCCTCCGCGATGAGCCTGGTGCTCTTCCTGGTCGTGGTCGCCGTGGCGATTCCGCTGGTCGTCGGCCTCAGGCGAAGGGAGCAACTGCTGTGACGCCGATGTGGCGGTACGGCCGTCCGGCCCTCGTGATCCTCCTCGCCGCTCTGGCGGTCGGCGTACCGCTCTGGCTGGTCGCCGTCACCTCGGCCAAGCCGCAGGCGGAGGCGATCAAACCCAATCTGGACCTGCCGCATCACTGGCAGCCGACGGACAACTACGCGGACGCCGTCGGCCAGGGCGAGATGCTGCGCGGCTTCGTCAACTCCCTGCTGGTCGTGGTCCCTTCGGTGGTCCTCGTGCTGTTCCTCGGGGCGGGCGCCGCGTGGGTCTTCGCGCGCCGCAAGTCGAAGCTGGTGTCGGCGGCGTACGCGCTGTGCATCAGCGGACTGCTGCTGCCGCCCGCCGTCATCACCATCGTGATGGAACTGCGCCAGCTCGGCCTCGCCAGCACCCGTCCAGGCATGATCGCCGTCTACACCGGGATGTATCTGTCCACATCGATCTTCTTCATGACCGGCTTCATCCGCGCCATCCCCATGGAGCTGGAGGAGGCGGCCCGTATCGACGGCGCGACGCCGTGGCGGATCTTCCTGCGGATCGTGCTGCCGCTGCTCCGCCCGGTGATCGCCACCGCGACGATCATGGTGATGCTCTACGCCTGGAGCGACATCTTCTACGCCTTCTTCGTGCTCGGCGGCGGCGACCGGGCCACCCTCCCGCTGAACCTCTACCAGGTCGCCAGCGCCCAGCTCTATCTCAACAACTGGCATCTCGTCTTCGCGTACGTCGTGGTGATGAGCCTGCCGATGGTCGCCGTGTTCGTGGTCGGCCAGCGAAAGATCGTGTCCGGAATCACCAGTGGAGCCGTCAAATGACCGCAGTGACTGGAGGTCCAGCAGCGTGATCGTCCCCACCCGCACACGAAGCCGTATCAGAACCGCCCTGCTAGCAGCCGTACTTGGAGTCACCGCGATGACAGGCACCACCGCCTCCCCGGCAGCCGCGGCCGCAGATCCGCAGCGCCTCACCGTAGACCTCGACGCCTCCGAGGGCCCGGTGATGCTCGGCGCCAACGGGGCGCTGTACGGGCTCAGCGACGACGGGGTGCCCAGCGACGCCGCGCTGGAGCCGCTGAAGATCACCAGCGTCTCGCAGAAGCCGGAGGGCGGCGCCCAGCACCCCAACGGCGACGCGCTGACCGTCTCCAAGTCGTTCTTCCGCAGCGGCGGCGGCGAGATCAACGTGATGATGCAGGACATCTACGCCAAGTGGCCGTACGAGGACCTCGGCATCGACGACTATCTCCCCAAGGTCGACAGGATCGCCAAGGAGGTCGCGGCCGACCCGAACAGCGAGCGTTTCGTCTACATCCCGTTCAACGAGCCCGACCAGATCTGGTACAAGCTCGGTGTCGCCGACCAGGCCCAGTACGAGGCCAACCGCGACCGTTTCTTTCAGGACTGGAAGACGGTGTACCACCGGATCCGCGCGATCGACCCCGACGCACGCATCGCCGGCCCCAACGAGGCCGGTTACCACACCCGTCTGCTCAAGGACTTCCTCGCCTTCGCCAAGCGCGAGAACGTCCTTCCCCAGGTCATGACCTGGCACGAGCTGGGCTCCGGCTCGCTGCGGGACTTCCAGGCGCACTACGATGACTACCGTTCCCTGGAGCGGGCGGCGGGCGTAGCGCCGCTGAAGATCAACATCGATGAGTACGCCAACCGTCGTGACCTGTCCGTGCCGGGTCAACTCGTGCAGTGGGTCTCGATGTTCGAGAGGAACAAGGTGTACGCCAACGCGGCCTACTGGGACGCGGCGGGCAACCTCAGCGGCCATGTGGTCCGCTCCAACATCCCCAACGGCGGCTGGTGGTTCTTCCGCTGGTACGCCGGGCTGACCGGCGACACCGTCAAGGTGACCCCGCCGCAGGCCAACACCATCGACACCCTCCAGGGCCTCGCCTCCCTCGACACCGGGCGCCGCCAGGCCCAGGTCCTGCTCGGCGGCTCCGCGGGCGACTCGGACGTCGTGGTCCGGGGCGTCTCCCGGTCGGTCTTCGGACATACGGTCACCGCGACCGTCGCCGAGGCCGCCTGGTCCGGCTACGAGGGGCAGCATGCGACGCCCCGCGTCCTCGCCCGTGCCAAGGTGCGGGTGGCGGAGGACGGTTCGGTGACCGTGCCCCTGCGCGACATGCGCAAGATGTCGGCCTACCGGATCGTCCTCACCCCCGGCGGCCACGGCACCCCGGCCACGCCCTCCGTGCCCTGGTCCGCGTCGTACGAGGCGGAGACCGCCGCCATCACCGACGGCAAGGTCTACACCCAGGGCACGGTCGAGAACGCCAACGGCTACGCCGCCTCCGGCACGAAGGACGTCGGCTCCCTCAACCAGCCCACCAGCAAGGTCGACTTCACGGTCACGGTCCCGCGCGACGGCACATACAACCTGGCGATCCTCTACGGCAACCAGTCCGGCACCCCCGCCACCCAGCGCCTCTCGGTCGACGGCGGCGACCCGGCCACGGTCACCTACCCCTCCACCGAGAACTGGACCTACCGCGCCAAGCAGGAACTACCGCTGCGCCTGTCGGCGGGCACCCATGTACTGACACTGGCCAAGGGCTCCGCCGAGGTCACGCTGGACCGCATCGATCTGACGGCCCGGACCGGCGAGCACTCCGCCTCGTACGAGGCCACGTTGGCGGACATCAGCGGCAGCCCGTCGTACGACTACTCCTCGTCGGCCGGGGTGGGCACGGGTGCCCTCGTGCTGCGCTCCGGTGACAAGGCGGTGTTCGACGTCTACGCCCCGCGCGACGGCTACTACACGGTGACGCCTCGGGCATCAGCACCGGTGAAGCTCGCCCTGCACGGGGAGACGGTGACGGCGGCGCCCGGACGGCCCCTGCGTCTCTACCTGGTCGCGGGCAACAACCGCGTCGCGATGAGCGCGGGGCACGCCTCCGTGCGCTCCCTCGATGTGTCGGGCGCCGGTTCGGCCACGGGAACTCTCGCCTACGAGGCGTCCTCGGCCACGCTCGCGGGCGGAGCCGAGCTGGTCGACTCCGCGTACGCCTCCGGCGGGTCCTACATCGGCCGGCTCGGCAACAGCCCTGACAGCACGGCCAAGTTCACGGTGCGGGCGCCCAGCTCCGGGCGCTATGTGCTGGTCGTCCAGTACGCGCACAACGACCGGCGGGACAACGGCCACGCCTACAACACGGACATCATGTCCCGTACGGCCGACATCACGGTGGGCGATGCCGCGCCGGTGAGGGTCACCTTCAAGAACACCTGGAGCGCGGACGACTACTGGACGGTGGGCGTCCCGGTCGACCTGAAGAAGGGCTCCAACAAGGTGACGCTCGGCAACGCGACGGCATGGGCGCCGAACATCGACCGGATCGAACTGGGCCGCGTCGTCGACCGACCGTAACCCCGCCCGACAACCGGTCCCGGCCGCTCCCCGGAGCGGGCGGGACCGGTCGCGTCAGGCGACCTGGCCGCTGTGCAGCGCGGTGTACGCCCCGCCCCGGCGCAGGAGTTCCTCATGGGTGCCGATCTCCTCGATACGGCCGTCCCCCAACACCACGATCCGGTCCGCGCCCCGCACGGTGGACAGGCGATGGGCCACCACGAAGGTGGTACGGCCGTGCAGGAGCCGGGCCAGGGCCTCTTGTACGAGCGCCTCCGACCGGGTGTCCAGGGCGGAGGTGGCCTCGTCGAGGACCAGCACCCTGGGGTCCCGGATCAGGGCCCGGGCGATGGCCAGGCGCTGCTTCTGCCCGCCGGACAGGCGTGCGCCGCGCTCGCCGACAAGGGTGTCGAGGCCCTGTGGCAGCCGGTCCACGAACTCAAGGGCGTTGGCGTCGCGCAACGCCGCGCGCACCATCTCCTCGTCGGCGTCGTCCATGCCGTAGGCCACGTTCTCGCGGACCGTGCCGTCGAAGAGGATCGACTCCTGCGGCACCACCGACACGAAGCGGCGGTAGGTGCGCAGGTCGAGGGTGTTCATGTCCGTGCCGTCCAGACTCAGTCGGCCCGAGGTCGGGCGGATGAAGCCGATGACGAGGTTCAGCACGGTGGACTTGCCCGCGCCGGACGCACCGACCAGGGCGATGGTCTCCCCCGGTGAGACGGAGAGGTTGAAGTCCCGTACGGCCGGGCGCTCACTCTCCTCGTAGGTGAACCCGACGCCCTCGAAGGTCACGGCGCCGCGCAGCGCGGTGAGTTCGGCCTTGCCCTCGTTGTCCTCCAGCTCGGGGGCCTGGAGGACCTCGCCGACGGAGCGGACGGACTCCAGGCCCTTGGTGATGACCGGGGCCAGACCGGCCAGCGTGGTGGTGGAGTTGGTCAGCGTGGTCAGGAACGCGCTCAGCATGACGACGTCGCCGGCGGTGACGCCCCAGACGCCGTAGTACGAGATCAGCGCCGCGCCGGCGAGGACGAGCACGCCGACCACGTTCAGCACGACCCAGGCGAGCGAGCCGAAGCGGCCGTTGACGAGGTCGAGGCGCATGCCGGAGGTGAGCAGCCGGTGCAGGGTGCCGTCCATGCGGCGCAGCGCCTTGCCCTCCAGGCCGTGGGCGCGGGTGACCGGGATGAGGCGGGTCATCTCCGTCACGCGGGAGGAGAGGGTCTCGACCTCGTGGCGGAAGTGCTCGTTGTGGGTGCGCAGTCGGGCCCTGAGGCGGGCGACGACCAGTGCGGCGGCGGGCACGACGACGAGGAAGACGGGCACGAACTCCGGTGTGCGGATGGCGATGATGACGAGGCCGCCGATGAGCACGGTGCCCGCGCCGAGCCCGGTCTCGGCGGTCTGCTGCACCATCTGCTCGACGGTCTCGACGTCCCGCACGACCTTGGCCTGGAGCACACCGGCGCTGACGCGGGAGTGGTAGCCGATGGACAGTTGCTGCATCCGGGTGCACAGGGCGGAGCGCAGGCCGGTGCCCATGCGGCGGACACTGCCGTACAGGAGGCGGACGTAGAGGACGTGCAGGGGGTAGTTGACCAGCAGGATGAACATGATCACGCCGGTGCTCAGCCAGAGATCGCTGATCGGCCCGTGCTGGACGACGGTGTCGATGATGGACGCGGTGATCAGCGGCAGCAGCCAGACCGGGCTGTGCTTGACGGTGAAGACGCCGACCGCCGCCGCGAGACGGCGACGGTCGGCGCGGAAGAGGTAGGCGAGGGTGCGTACGGGGTGTTCGTCCCGGTAGCGGTGGTCGAGCGGTCTCTCGTGCGACGACGCCATCGGCGTTGTCCTTCCCGGGGGCGGAGGCGGAGGGCAAGCCTTTCGGGCGAGCACCATATGGGGCAAGCGCTTTCCCGCCCCCGCCCCCGGAGGGTCTACACGCGCGGTCGGCCACCGACTTCCCGAAAGAGATTCAGACGGCGTCCAGCTCGGCGATCTCGTCTGCGGTGAGGGTGAGTTCCGTCGCGGCGAGCGAGTCGAGGATGGTCTCCGGGCGGCTCGAACCGGGGATCGGGACGACGAACGGCGACTTGGCGAGCATCCAGGCCAGGCACACCCGCTGCGGGCTCACCCCGTGCGCCTCGGCGACGCGCGCGAACGGGGCGTAGGCGGAGCCCAGTTCACCGGCCCGGGAGATACCGCCGAGCGGGCTCCAGGGCAGGAAGGCGATGCCGAGTTCGTCGCACAGGCGCAGCTCGGGCTCGCTGGAGCGGAAGGCCGGGGAGAACTGGTTCTGCACGGAGACCAGCCGGCCGCCGAGGATGTCGTTCGCCTGCCTGATCTGGTCCGGGTTGGCGTTGGAGATCCCGGCCATGCGGATCTTGCCCTCGTCGAGCAGTTCGCGTACGGCACCGACCGACTCGGCGTACGGCACCCTCGGGTCGGGCCGGTGGAACTGGTAGAGCCCGATGGCCTCCACGCCGAGCCGGCGCAGCGACGCCTCGCAGGCCTCCTTGATGTGGCCGGGGCTGCCGTCGAGCGTCCAACTGCCGTCACCGGGGCGCAGATGGCCGCCCTTGGTCGCGACGAGGACGTCCTTGCCGAGGTCGTGGGAGGCGAGGGCCTTGGCGATGAGGGTCTCGTTGTGACCGACCTCGTGGGCGTCGCGGTGATAGGAGTCGGCGGTGTCGATCAGAGTCACACCGGCGTCGAGCGCGGCGTGGATCGTGGCGAGGGAACGTGCCTCGTCCGGGCGGCCCTCGATGGACATGGGCATCCCGCCCAGACCGATCGCGCTGACCTCTACATCCCCGATGCGGCGGGTGTGCATGGGTTGGTGACCTCTTTCGGCTTTCGGTTCTTCTCGGCTGTCTCGGCTGTCGCGCGGGAAACGTTGTCGTCCAGCGTCGCCGTCCGGACACGGGAGGTCCAATAGAAGAAAGCGAATGCATTCAGTGACGCCGCCGCTGAATCCCTTGCCGCGTCTCCGCCGCCGAGATCGGCCATGTACGCGCTTGCGCGGGCTCAGGGTCGGTGTGACACGCTCACCCCGATCGATCGACGGCTTTGTGAGAGGCGGCGGCATGCGCATCGGACTGCTCGGCACCGGCCCCTGGGCCCAGATGGCCCACGCCCCCGCCCTGGACCGGCACGCGGAACTGGACTTCGTCGGGGTGTGGGGCCGCCGTACGGCCCCCACGAAGGAGTTGGCCGACAGCTACGGCGTTCGTGCCTACGACGACGTCGACGCGCTGCTCGCCGATGTGGACGCTGTGGCCGTGGCCCTGCCGCCCTCGATCCAGGCGGACCTCGCGGTGCGGGCCGCGCGGGCGGGCCGCCATCTGCTGCTGGACAAGCCGCTCGCGCCGACGGTGGAGCAGGCACGGGCGATCGTGGAGGCCGTCGAGGCGGCCGGGGTGGCGTCGGTCGTGTTCTTCACCGCCCGGTTCCAGCCGGAGACCGAGGCGTGGATCTCCGAACAGGCGGCTGCGGAGGGCTGGTTCACGGGGCGTGCCGAGTGGCTCGGCGCGGTGTTCAGCGGTGACGACAACCCGTTCGCCGACTCGCCGTGGCGACAGGAGAAGGGCGCGCTGTGGGACGTGGGCCCGCACGCCCTGTCCGTGCTGCTGCCGGTCCTGGGGGAGGTGCGGCGGGTGACGGCCGCCGCGCCCGGCCCCGGCGACACCGTCCACCTGGTCCTCGATCACCTCGACGGCGCGTCGAGCACCCTCGCCCTGAGCCTCACGGCGCCGCCCGCCGCCGCGGGAGCCACGGTGGAACTGCGGGGCACGACCGGGGTGACGGTCCTCCCGGAGAGCACCGAGAGCGCAGTGTCCGCGCTGCTCCGGGCCTCGGACGCGCTGCTGGCCGCGTCCCGCGACGGGCGGCCGCATGCGTGCGACGCGGCGTTCGGGCTGCGGGTGACCGAGATCCTGGCCGAGGCGGAGGCGTTGCTGAACGGCGGCTGACGGCGGGACGGGTGACGGCGGCATGGGCGACCCGCTCCAGCGGTCACGGCCGTCCCTACAGGTTGTATCCGCCCGACACCTCGATGTTCTGCGCGGTGACCCAGCGGCTCTCCTCGGAGACCAGCGTGGCGATCATCGCGCCGATGTCGTCGGGTTCGCCGACCCGGCCGAACGCGGTCTTCGCGGCGAGGCCCGGGATCACCTCGGGGAACCGGGTGAAGGCGTCGTCGGCGAGGCGGGTGCGGGTCGCCCCGGGCGAGACGGCGTTGACGCGGATGCCTCGGCCGCTGAACTCCTTGGCCATGTACCGGGTCAGCACGTCGAGGCCGCCCTTCATGGTGGCGTAGGCCGAGTAGCCGGGCTCCAGGCCGGTGGTGGTGCCGGCCGAGTTGCTGCTGGTGTTGACGACGGCGCCACCGTCCGCCATCAGCGGCAGCAGCTTCTGGGTCAGGAAGTACGGTCCCTTGAGCAGGACCCGGGTCAGCCGGTCGAACATGTCCTCCGTCATGTCCTCGATCAGCGCGGTCTGCGCGATTCCCGCGTTGTTGACCAGGTGGTCGAACGTGTCGCGCCCCCAGGTCTCCTTGAGCACGCCGGCCACCGTGTCGCGGAAGGCGTCGAACGTGTCGCTCGCACCGACGTCCAGCGGCAGCGCCACGGCCGTGCCGCCCGCCTCCTCGATGGCGGCGACCGTCTCCAGCCCGCCGCGCTTGTTGCTGCCGTAGGTCAGGATCACACCGATCCCGCGCTCGGCGATCTCGATGGCGGCACTCTGCCCGATGCCGGAGCTGGCGCCGGTGACGATGGCGATCTTCATGGTCTCTCCCGTGAGTGGAAGGAAGCGGTGAACTGCTTCCATTCAACCCATGTGACCTGCGGAAACGTTAGAACGATGCTCGCTCGCACTTGCACGATCCTCTCGCTCTCGGCGCCTTGCGGGCGCAACCGTGCTGCAATGGCCGTATGCCGCTGGAAGAGCTCCGTGTGCTGCTGGCCCGGCACGTCCGTCCCGACTGGACCACCGCCATCGACGGCGTCCTGATCTCGAAGGTCGACCGCTCGGACCCGCCCGCGCCCTCGATGTCCGGCACGGTCCTCGCGGTCATCGCCCAGGGCGCCAAACGCCTCGCCCTGGGCGACCGGGTCTTCGAGTACGGTCCCGGGCAGTATCTGGTGGCCTCGGTCGACCTGCCGGTCACCGGCCAGTTCATCCGGGCCGACGCCGAGCACCCCGCGCTGGGCTTCGGTCTCACGCTGGACCCGTCAGCCGTAGCCGAACTCCTGCTCCAGGCGGGCCCGGGAGACACCCCCCGGCCCGGCGGAGGCGCGCCGTCGGGGATCGCCGTCAGCGACGCCCCGGCCGCGCTGCTCGACGCGGTGGTCCGGCTGCTGCGGCTGCTCGACGAACCCCGCGACCGGGCGGTGCTCGCCCCGCTGGTCAAACGCGAGATCCTGTGGCGCCTGATCACCGGTGAGCAGGGGGCGACGGTTCGTCAGCTCGGCCTCGCCGACAGCAGCCTCAGCCATGTCTCCCGGGCCGTGCGCTGGATCCGCGAGCACTACGCGGAGCCCTTCCGGGTCGAGGACGTGGCCCGGATGTCCGGCATGAGCGTCTCCGCCTTCTACCGCAACTTCCAGGCCGTTACGGCGATGAGCCCCATCCAGTTCCAGAAGCAGATCCGGCTCCAGGAGGCCCGGCTACTGCTCGCCACCCACCCCGGGGACGTCACCGGCGTCGGCCGCCGCGTCGGCTACGACAACCCTTCGCAGTTCAGCCGGGAGTACCGCCGCCAGTTCGGCTCCGCCCCCAGCCACGACGCCGCACGCCTGCGTGACGCCGTGCGCAGCCCCGCCGGTGTCCTGCCCTGAGTCGAATCCTCACCGCACGGAGGCCCTCGACCTCACCGCCTGGCCCTGCCCGGCAGCGGATTCGCCCTCGTCGACCCGGTAACCGGGGACGGACGGCCACCGGACCGTCAACACCACGGACTCCTCCTCCGCGAACCAGGAGTGGTCGACCCCTCGCCCCCACACGACGTAGTCACCCTGCTCGGCCAGGACCACACTGCGCCCCGGCAACTCCACCCGAAAGCGCCCGCTGATGAGAACCAGCAGAGCGGTCCGCTCCTCACCCGTCACCCACCGAGCCCGCTCATCGCCCCGCGGATGGACGCCCCACTTGATCTCCACGTCCTCACTGTGCCGAGGATCGGAGGCACCCTTGAAATGCCCCAGCAGCCACCCCCGGTCCAGTGCCGCGTCCCTGCCCGCATTGCCCACGTAAAAGCTGTCGGTCATGGCTACGGAAGGTAGCAGTGGGCGGCATCAGTGCTCACAGGAGCAACTAGTTGTTGCGAGTGAGGACGTTGGTGACGGCGCATAGTGATGGGCAAGGTTGGTGGCGAGGTCACGGAGGTGAGCCCTGGCTTCGGTGGGGCCGTGCACAGTGATGGTGCTCCCGAACGGCAGCAGTGTTCGCACGTCCTCCAGGTGCAGGAAGCGGATCCTTACCTTGTGGCGGGTGGCGGATGCGTCTTGGTCGTCCTGGACGAGTCGCTGGCCAAGGATCCGTCGTGCTCGCTCGATCTGGGTCTGGTCGATGGTGGCGCTGACCTCTATCGCGTGATTGTGTTCCCACTGATCAACGAGCGCTGCAGCGACGGTGGCCAGGGTCTGGTTCTCGCGGATCCGTCGTGGCTGGTCGACTTCTTTCCACGCCGTGATCCGTTCGAGTCGGTACATCCGTGGCACTCGGGCACAGTCGGCGACGAGGTACCAGGTGCCGGCCTTGGCGAACAGCCCGTAGGGATCCACGACCAGGTCGCGTGGGCATGACTCGCGTGGGCTGTCGTACTCGATCCGTAGCTGGCGACCTCGCCGCACTGGGCCGATCAGCGATGCCGGAGTCGTGCCAGAAGTATGTGCCTGGAGCCAGGGACGGCTGTCCACATGCACCACGTCGGTGAGCGGCAGGAGCTCATGAACTCCACGTGACTGTGTAGCGGCGATCTTGGAGAGCGCGCGCCGGCTTTCGACCGATGCGTTGAGCTCCGCACGTTGCTTCTCGTCCAGCCCGGTGAGCGACAGATGATCACGCTCGCCCGGCGTGAGTCGCGTGAGGTCGAGCCCGGACCCGGGCAGCATGGTCACGCCTCCGAGGCGGCCCCGTTGCGCGGTCACCGGCAGACCGGCGTCGCGGAGCCAGTTCAGGTCCCGGGTGATGGTTCGAAGGGAAACCCCGAGCGCCGAGGCAAGTTCCTGTGTGGTCACGGCATTCCTTGACGCGAGGAGCAGCATCAGGGAGAAGAAGCGGTCTGGGGTCACACCCCGAGTTTTTCAGGAATTGCGACATGATGCGGCGCATATCCCGGTCAGGCTGGTGGACGCGTACCTCCGACCTGCGAGAAGGAACAACCATGACCACATCCGTCGTGTCCATCGTCTATGTGAACGACGCCCCCGCCGCAGCACGTTTCTACGGCGACCTCCTCGGCATGAGGCCATCGTTCGAGACTCCGGGATACATCACCTTCGACCTCGGGCCGGGCGCTGACCTCGCTCTGTGGTCCGACCAGTTCGAGGATCTGTCGGCGGACGTCCCGCGCACCAGTGAGGTGTGTCTGGCCATCGACGGTGGGCCGGACGAGGTCAACGCGATCTTCAAGCAGTGGCAGTCCAAGGGCGTCACGATCCTGCACGAGCCAAATGATGCGGGGTTCGGGCTGACCTTCCTCGCAGCCGATCCTGACGGGAACCGTATCCGCGTCGCACCGCGGGACTGAAAGGCCACGATGCGGCAGGCGCACACGATAGGTGTCGCGCCTGCCGTTGTCCGACTTCGAGAGGGCGACGAGTGCCCCACGCGAATGCGTCCCTGAGTGTCGGGGGTGGTCGGCGGCTCGTGAAGCGGTGCAACGTACCTGGACGTGAACAAGGTCGGCCGGATCCCTGGGACTAGTCGCCGAACGGCTCCTCGCTCCACCTGAACCACGCCCTGTCCCCCTCGATATGCAGCAGGAACTCCGCGACAGGACCGTCCGGCGAGGCGAGTGTGACGCGTCTTCGGATCTCGTCGTAGGCCGCCTCCCACTGGTCCCGCTCCTCGTCCTGATCCCGCTCCAGCAGGGCCAGTTCACGGACGAACAGGTCACGCACCGCCTCGTACCCCGGACCGGGCGTGAAACGGCCCGACAGCCACGGGAAGTCGGAGTCGTCGACCAGGATCTCCCCCACCGGCCCGTCCCCGCCGCGCACCATCCAGACGTCACCCTCGAAACCCACGCCGCCCCTTCCGACCGTCGCGCACCAGCTGTCATTCACCTGCCGACCAGCATGGCACCCGCCACTGACAAACGGCCCGGCCCTCGGATCGAGGACCGGGCCGCCCGTCCGCTACGACGCCTTGGTTCTGCTACTCGCGGCGCCCGGCCTCGCTACCGCGCCTCGAAGTTGATGCGTTCCTTGACGACCGGATAGCCCGCCTTGGCGAAGTTCGCGGCCATGGGGAAGTTGCCCTGGTCCGTCCCGCCGGTGACGAACTCCGCGCCCTGTTCGACGAGGAAGTGGGTGCACTCCGCGAGGAGGTCGTAGGCATAGCCGTTGCCACGGTGCTCCGGGACGACGCCGATGAACCCGACGGTCGGGCCGGAGGGGTTGTGCGCCGGGATGTGGATGCCGGCCAGGTCGCCCTCCGGGGTGCGTGCGACCTGCCACCACTCCCTCGGTGACGGGCACCAGTGGAAGAAGTCCAGCTCCTCCTGGGCAGCCCGGTCCAGCCCGCCCTCCTCGATGGCGCGGAGCGAGTGCGCGTCCAGGGTGACGGAGTGGATGCGGCGCAGGGCATCGAAGAAGACCGCGTCGTCGGGCTCGGCGCCGAAGCGCAGGCGTCCGGGGCGCTCGGGCAGGCCGAGGTCCGGGGTCCAGCGGTACAGGAAGCGTTCGACGAGGAGTTCGTACCCTGCCGCGCGTGCGGCGTTGAAGCGGGCCTCGGCGGCTGCTTTGAGGGCGGGCTCGTCACGCCAGCCGCCGGGCAGGTTCAATTCGAGTTCGACCTGCCAGGGGGCGGTGCGCAGGAGTTCGGCGCCGGCCTCCTCCTCGCCCTCGGCCACGTCGAACCAGTTGATGTTGATGGGCTCCGAGTCGTCGGGGCCGCCCCACCAGGCGCCGCGCGCGACGACGTTGCCGTCGCGCAGGGCCACCCGCTTCCAGTCGGAGCGGAACCGGGTCCGCCGGTGGCCCTCACGGGCGCCGAGCGGGTCGGGGTGTGCGTCAAAGAGATGGGCGTCGCTCTCGTCGAGCGTACGGATGACCAGATCGGTCACGGATTCCTCCGGGATACAGGCTGTTTGAAGCGCTCCCGGTCAGATCGCGATACGCACGCCGGGGCAACGGAAGAGGGAGCGCTGGAAAGATGTGAACTGCACGGCACTCGCCTCCTTCCGTCCGTCTCTGGGCGTGGAACCACACCGTATGTGATCTCCGACTGGGTCGTCCAGCTGTTTTTACGTCTCCAGCCCAAGCGCTGGGAGCGCTCTCAGCAGCCGCGTCCGCCTTAAACAGGCCTTAGGCCAGGATTAAGCGGTGACAGCCCTGTCGCGATCTTCCAAGTTCAGGCAGTTCACGGGAGCTTGGGATTGGTGCAGACCCATTGGCCGACGCGGATGTCATGCGTAGCATCGGGGCCTGTCGGTGGCGAGCGAGGCCGGTTCGACGCGTTTCGAGAGCGCTCTCAAGCCGAAATACGGCATCCGGACAGCTCGTCCCACCGACAAGCGCCACTCACCCCCACACAGGCACACACCCCACACCCCCACAAGCATCGGGAGATCCCCCCACATGACTTCCCGTCACCAGCGCCCCCTCGGTCGACGCAGGCTTCTCTTCGCCCTCGGCGGTGCGGCGGTGGCCGTCCCCGCCGCCGCCACCATGGGTCCGTACGCCCTCGCGGGCACCCCCGCAGGGAGGGACGCGCCCGCCGCGGCGGGTCCGCTGCCGCTGACGATCGTCAATGACAGCGGCTCCTTCGGGAACGCGAACGTCCACCTCTACATCGTCGGCAACGAGGGCGGCAGGCAGGTCCGTGTCACGCCCGAGGGCACCCTCGCGCCGATCGCGCTGTCGGACAACGGCTCCGACGGCTTCACCGACTACGCCATCTCCCTGTCCGGCAGTGGCGAGACCCGGCTGAACCTGCCCTACATGTCCGGCCGTATCTATGTGTCGCTCGGCGAGAAGCTCAAGTTCAAGGCGGTCGCGGACGGCAACGGCAATGCCGCGCTCCAGTACCCGGCCGGCTGGGTGACCTCGGACCCCAACTACTCGGTGCTGCACGATTGCGCCGAGTTCACGTACAACTCCTCCGGGATGTTCTGCAACACCACCATGGTCGACATGTTCAGCGTGCCGTTGAGCATCCGGCTGACCGGTGCCAAGGACCAGACCGCGGGCCGGCTGCGCGCGGGGGGCCGTGCGGCCGCGTTCGCCGCGGTTCGTGAGGTCGAGGAGTTCGCCAAGCTCGTCGTGGAGGACACGCGCGTGATCGCGCCGGGCCATGGCCTGGACGCCGGTCTGTTCGCCAAGGACTACTTCGCGCCGTACATCGACGAGGTGTGGAGCACGTACACCGGGCGGGATCTGACCGTCACCACCAACGCGGGGAAGTTCACGGGGCGGGTGCGCGGTGATCGGTTCACCTTCGACGGGCCGGGCCAGGTGTCCTTCGGTAAGCCGTCGACCCGGGACGTGCTGTTCTGCGACGGAAATCTCGCCGCCCCGAACGACGGCACCACCGGCCCCGTCGCCGCCATTCTGGGTGCCGGATTCAACCGCTCGACCCTGCTCAGCCATCCCGAGCAGCCGACGACGGACGCCGCGACCTTCTACGGGACCGACCTGACCAACCACTACGCCAAGGCGATGCACGCGGCCAGCGAGGACGGCAAGGCGTACGGCTTCGCCTTCGACGACGTGGCGGAGTTCGCCTCGTACATCCAGGACACGGCGCCGACGGGGATCACGCTGACGCTCACGCCCTTCGAGGGCTGAGATCCGGACCCGGTGAGGGACGGGGTCGGGGCGCTTCCGGATGCAGGGTGCGCTCAGGCGTTGAATGGTGTTAACAGACCCGATGACCTCACCGGGCCCGAACCAGTGATCCGGATCCGAGGAGCAGAGATGATGCCGACGTCCCAGCCCGAAGCGTCCGGGCCGTCCGAGGACCGCGCCACCCCGGACGACCTGCTCCACGCCCGTACCGGCACCGATGTGTCCCCCGAGGACATCGTCCTTGCCTCAGGCAAGGACATCACCCCACGCAATCTGGAATGGGCCAAGCGCAAGCTGGCGGCCGAGGGCCCGTCCGCCCTCGACAAGCTCCTGCCCTAGCCCGCACCCGCCACGATCCGCACGGGTCGACCCGGCCGAGCCCCTGCCTCACCGCCCGGGTCGACCCGCCTGAGTCACGTCCTCCTCCAGGCACAGCACCGGCACCCGCTGTATGACGTTGTTGGCGAAGCCCCCGCGGTTCCAGGGCTGCTCCAGTGGCTGGGTGTCACCGCCGGCGTCCGTGGCCCGGGCGCACAGCACATGCACGCCCGGGGTCGCCGTCCACGTGTGTCGCCAGCCGTGCCAGGCCCAGCGCCGTCCGTCGTCGGGCGCCGGTTCGGCGTCCTGCCAGGTCTGCCCGGCGTCCGTGCTGATCTCGACGCGGGTCACCGGCGCACGCCCTGACCAGGCACGTCCCTCCAGAGTCAGCGGGCCGGGCCGGATCACCCGGGCCCGGGACATGAAGTCGGGGAAGCCGGGCGGGATCAGCAGGGCGCGCGGGGCGATCCTGGTGACCGGTTCACCCACGTCCTCGGGCTGCCGGCGCAGCCGGTAGGCCACGGCCTGCTGGAATCCCGTGAAAGGCTCGTCGGCCACGGTGATCTCGCGCAGCCACTTCACCTGCGCCATGCCGTACCAGCCGGGCACGATCAGCCGGAGCGGACGGCCGTGCTGCGGGGGCAGCGGGGCGCCGTTCATCGCGTACGCCACCAGCACCTCGGGGTCGTCGCCCAGGGCCACCTCGATCGGCAGGGCGCGCCGGTAGTCCTGCTCGACGCCGCGCTCGATCCCGTGGTCGGCGCCGGTGAAAACCACGTCGACCGCGCCGGGGGCTACTCCGGCCTCGGTGAGCAGCAGGCGCAGCGGTACGCCGGTCCAGTCGGCGGTGCCGACCGCCTCGACGAGCCAGGGCTGGCTCACCGGGCGGGGGGTCAGCAGGGCGCGGCCGTTCCCCGCGCATTCCAACGTGACGCGGGTGGTGACCTGCGGGAATGTCCGCAGGTCTGCCAGGTCCAGGTGCAGGGGGCGGCGGACTCGGCCGGTCAGGGTCAGGGGCCAGGGGGTGTCGTCGGGGACGTACGGGATGTCGTAGTGGGTCAGCACGTAGTGCAGGCCGGGCGGGGTGATGTCGTGGCGCAGGGCTTCCAGGGGGAGGCCGTGGTTGCGGGTCGCGAGCGCGAGTTCGTCCCGGCCGATGCCCTCCTCGGGGGCGGCCAGCCGGGCCGGCGTGCTGACGTCGGCGAGTCGGTGACCCATATCGGCATTATCGACCCGTGTGCCCGCCCGCGCGCAGCCGAAAGCGGGGCCCGGACCTGGCGGTCCCGCAACTTCCGCTCCCCTCACCGCATTTCATCCGGGCCGTGGTTCACGGCTCACCCTTTCGGAAGGAGTCCTGCGGCTGTCAGACTCCCCAGGTGCCCGACTTCGACATGCTCGTCATCGGATCCGGTCCCGGCGGCCAGAAGGCCGCGATCGCCGCGGCCAAGCTGGGCCGTCGCGTCGCCGTCGTCGACCGTCCCGACATGGTGGGCGGCGTGTCCATCCACACCGGGACCATCCCCTCCAAGACCCTGCGCGAGGCGGTGCTGTACCTGACGGGTCTCACCCAGCGCGATCTGTACGGCCAGAGCTATCGGCTGAAGGAGGACATCACCGTCGCCGACCTGACCGCGCGCACCCAGCACGTGGTCGGCCGTGAGGTGGATGTCATCCGCAGCCAGCTCTCCCGCAACCATGTCTCCCTCTACGCCGGCACCGGCCATTTCATCGATCCGCACACCGTCGCCCTGCGCGAGGTCACCGGCCATGAGCGGCTGCTGACCGCCGAGCACATCGTCATCGCCACCGGCACCCGGCCCGCGCGGCCCGCCAGTGTGGAGTTCGACGGGCGGACGATCATGGACTCGGACAATGTGCTGGCGCTGGAGCGGGTGCCGCGTTCCATGGTCATCGTGGGCGCGGGCGTGATCGGCATGGAGTACGCGTCGATGTTCGCCGCGCTCGGCAGCAAGATCACCGTGGTGGAGAAGCGTGCCGGGATGCTCGACATGTGCGACGTCGAGGTGATCGAGTCGCTCAAGTACCACCTGCGGGAGCTCGCCGTGACGTTCCGCTTCGGGGAGACCGTCGCCGCCGTCGAGCGCCATCCCCGCGGGACGCTGACCATCCTGGAGAGCGGCAAGAAGATCCCCGCGGACGCGGTGATGTACTCGGCGGGCCGGCAGGGGCTCACCGATGAACTCGACCTGGACAAGGCCGGGTTGGCCGCGGACCGGCGCGGCCGGATCACCGTCGACGAGCACTACCGCACCGAGGTGCCGCACATCTACGCCGTCGGCGATGTCATCGGCTTCCCGGCGCTGGCCGCGACGTCGATGGAGCAGGGCCGGGCGGCGGCGTACCACGCCTGCGGGGAGCCCGTCGGCCAGATGCACAACCTCCAGCCCATCGGGATCTACACCATCCCGGAGATCAGCTTCGTGGGCCGGACCGAGGACCAACTCACCGAGGACCGGGTGCCGTTCGAGGTCGGCATCTCCCGCTACCGCGAACTGGCCCGGGGCCAGATCATCGGCGACTCGCACGGCATGCTGAAGCTGCTGGTCTCCCCCGAGGACCGCACGCTGCTCGGGGTGCACTGCTTCGGCACGGGGGCGACGGAGCTGATCCACATCGGGCAGTCGGTGATGGGGTGCGGCGGCACCGTCGACTATCTCGTCGACGCGGTGTTCAACTACCCGACGCTCGCGGAGTCCTACAAGGTCGCCGCCCTCGACGCCACGAACAGGCTGCGCCAGATCGACCGTATCGGGGACTGACGCCGCCCGCCGCTTTCGCGGTGTCGGTTCCCGGGAAGATCCGTGGCTCTTGAAGCCTCAAAGAGTGTGGCTATCATCACTCGCACACACGGCGTGATCGAGTGACAACGCAACGGCGTACAGTGTCCGCCACCCCGCTTCAGCCGCCTCTGGCCCGAGGTCACCCCTCCCCGGTTCGTGGCGTTGTTCCACCCCACCCCCCTCTACGTCGTCAGGGCCGCTTCGCCCTGGCGTCGTGCAAGACGGAAAGCGGCGCGCATGAGCTACAACCCGGGCAGAGGGCTGCAGGCCAATGTCCTCGGCACGTTCGACACGGTGGTGATGGCGGTCGCGGGCAGCGCCCCGGCGTACTCGATCACCGCGGTCACGGCGGTTCTCGTGGGGGCGGTGGGACTGGCCAGCCCGGCCGCGCTGCTGTACTGCGCGATACCCATGCTGGGCATCGCGCTCGCCTACAGCCGTCTCGGCCGGATCGATGTGAACGCGGGCGCGAGCTACTCCTGGGTGGGGCGCACGCTGCATCCCTTCCTCGGCTTCGTCAGCGGCTGGGCGCTGGTGATCTCGACGACCATCTTCATGGTGGCGGGTTCGCTGCCCGCCGGGGCGATGACGCTCGCCCTGTTCGACGAGGGCCTCGCGGACGACACCGCGCTGGCCACGGTGGTCGGTGCCGGCTGGTTCCTGGTCATGCTGCTGGTGGTGCTGGGCGGGGCCCGGCTCACGGTCCGCGCGCAGATCGTGATGTCCGGCGTCGAGCTGGCCATCCTCGCCCTGTTCGCCGTACTCGCCGTGCTCCACTCGGAAAGTGCCCGCGCCTTCGACTGGTCCTGGTTCGGCTTCGGGCACTTCGACGGCGTGTCGGGATTCGCCTCGGGCGCGCTGATCGCCGCGTTCTACTACTGGGGCTGGGACGTCACCAGCAACCTCAGCGAGGAGACCCGAGACAGCCGCCGTACGACGGGGCTCGCCGGGCTCATCGGGATCGGCATCGTGTTCCTGCTGTTCGAGGTGTTCACGATCGCGGTGAACGTCATCCTCTCCTCGCGGCAGATCCAGGACAACGACGCCAATGTGCTGGCGGTGCTCGGTGAGGAGGTGTGGCCGGGCTGGGGCGGCAAGTTGCTGATCGTCGCGGTGATGCTGTCCACCATCGCCACCCTGGAGACGACGCTCATCCAGGTGACGCGCTCGCTGTTCGCGATGGGCCGGGACCGTACGATGCCGGCCGCGCTGGGCCGGGTGCACCGCCGGTGGAACACACCGTGGGTGGCGGTCGTCGTGGTCGGTGTGGTGGCGCTGGCGATGTTCATCGCCGCCAACTCCCTGGGCACCGTGGGTGACATCCTCGCCGACGCCGTCGCGGCGATCGGGCTGCAGATCGCCGTCTACTACGGGTTGACGGGGCTCGCGGCGGTCGTCGCCTACCGTAAGACGCTGCTGACGTCGGTGGGTGACTTCGTGTTCGGTGGTGTGTGGCCGCTGTTCGGGGCGCTGTTCATGTTCTGGATCTTCTTCGAGTCGCTGGGTGAGCTGAGCGGTTCGGCGATCGTGATCGGCGTCGGCGGCCTGGTGGTCGGGCTGATCCCGATGCTCTGGTACTGGCGGCAGGGCAGCGACTACTACCGTCCGGCCAAGCTGGACGCCACCCGGACCGTCGAGGTGGACTATGTCCCCGCCGGCGGTGCGGGCGCCAACTCCCTCGCCCATGAGGGTCTTCCGACCGATTTCTGAGGGAGACCCGTATGCCGCGAGGCAATTTCAGACGCGACTTCACTCCCGACTTCGACCCCGACTGCGGGGACGCGCCGCTGACCTGTGCCCGTCAGGACATCGTCATCGGCCGCTGGCAGGGGCTCAGGGACCTGTTACGGACCACGGGGCCCGACTGGCTCGCGCGCGGCCACCGCGTCCGGCTGCTCGCGCAGGCCTGCGCCGGGAGTTCGACGGTGGAGTCCTGGCTGGCCGCCGAACCGCACAGCGGGGACGCGCAGGTGCTGCGGGCGGCCACGGAGACGGCCCGGGCGTTCAATGTGGCCATCACCGCGGGCCGGGGCGTGCCGATCGACCAGCAGCGCATCGACACGGCGGTGCTGTCCTGCCTGCGGGCCGCCGACTCCTGTCCAGAGGATCCGACGCCGTGGATCTCCCTCATCTCCGTGGCCCGGCTGTATCCGCAGGGCGTGCGGAGGCAGGAACTGGGGCGCTGGTGGGACGAGTTGCACGGTCGTGACCCGTACAGCGTGGAGGGGCACCTCCAGGTGCTGCACTACTACTCCTCGCGCTGGCACGGCACCCACGGCCTGATGTACGACTTCGCCCGCGACGCGGCCGGGGTGGCGCCGTCGGGCTGTCCGCTGCCGGTGCTCGTGCAGTACGCCCGGGTCGAGGAGTTCCGCTACGCCCTGGACGCGGCCAAGGGTCAGCATGCCTCCATGGGGCTCGGGCAGCACTGGAACAGCGACGGCGCCGTCAGTGACGTACGGCGTACCTGGGAGCGCTGGATCATGGGCCGCACCGAATCGGGCGTGGCCCCCGGCGAGCTGCGCGACGTCAACTACCTGGCGCACGCGGCGTGCCACGCGGGGGCCCACGACATCGCCTCGGCCCTCTTCCGGATGCTGGGCCAGCGCGCGACGCGGGCGCCGTGGGCGTACACCGGCGATCCGGAGAAGCAGTTCGTCAAGTGGCGCAAGGACGTGGGGGTGCGGGGCTGACCCGCCCTGCTCCACTCCTGCCGTGGTGGCGGGGAGGGTCGGAGTGGAGTCAGGGGCAGCCGTCATCGGGGAGGGCGTGTACTTTCCTGTGGTGGCCGGCTGCGCTCTACAGCCTGCGGCCGTGCCGCGGCACTTGCAAACCATGCGCAGTAAAGGCCGTGGCAGTTCTTGGCCATGGGGACGGAAAACGAGGTCAGGGTGTGGCGTTGGGCCCGTCCGGTCGGCTGCGGCGCTGCTCCACCATCTCGCGGCTCAGTTCCTCCGTCTCCGGGTCGGTCAGCCGCTCGAAGCCGTCCCCGGTGATCACCGAGACGCTGGGGAAGATCCGCCGGTTGATGTCCGGCCCGCCGGTCGCCGAGTCGTCGTCCGCCGCGTCGTACAGCGCGTGCAGGGCGGCGAGCGCCGCCTCGTGCCGGGACATCCCCGGGTGGAACAGCTTCTTCAGCGCGCCCCGGGCGTACGGGGAGCCGGAGCCCTCGGCGTGGAAGTCGTACTTCTCGTACGGCCCTCCGGTGACCTCGAAGTCGAAGATGCGGCCCCGGCCGCCCTCGGGTGCCTTGGTGTCGTAGCCGGCGAGGAGCGGCACCACGGCGAGGCCCTGCATGGCCTGGCCGAGGTTCTGGCGGATCATGCCGGCGAGACGGGACGCCTTCGCCTTCAGCGTCATGGGGACGCCCTCGATCTTCTCGAAGTGCTTCAGTTCGACCTGGTAGAGCTTCACCATGTCCAGGGCGAGACCGACGGTGCCCGCGAAGGCGACGGCGGTGTGGTCGTCCGCGGGGTGGACCTTCTCCAGGTCGCGCTGGGCGATGAGGTTGCCCATGGTGGCCCTGCGGTCGCCCGCGATCAGGACGCCGTCGCGGTAGGTGAGGGCCAGCACCGTGGTGCCGTGCGGAAAGCGGTCGGGTGCGGCGACGACCCCGTCGGGGAAGGGGCGGCGCATGGGCAGCAGGGCCGGACGGTGCGCGGCCAGGAACTCGGTGAAGGAGGACGTCCCCGGAGTGAAGAACTCCTCCCCCAGCCGCCCGTCGTGCTCACCGCTCGTCATGGCACTCCCCCTCCTGAGTCCGTCCGACAACCGGACTCCTACCTGAACCGGGCGCCCGGGAAACGCTTTCGGCGCTCACAGGACCCGGCGCCGGACGAGCGCCGCCAGCACCAGCAGGCCCGGGATCAGCGGCAGCCACACCGTCAGCAGCCGGTATCCGAGCACGGCGGATGCCGCCGCCGTGGCCGGGGCTCCCGCCGCGGTGAGCGCGAGGGCGAGCACGGCGTCGAGGGAGCCGATGCCGCCGGGCGTGGGCAGCAGGGCGGCCGCGCTGCTCGCGGCGAGGTAGAGCAGCGCCACGCGCACCGGCGCGAGGGGCAGGGCGACGGCACGGGTGACGGCGATCAGCACCGCGCAATGCAGGACCGCGAAGACCAGCGAGCCGCCCCACAGGGCCACGGCTCTCGCCGGTCGCGCGTGGACGGCGGCGATATACGCCCACACCGCTGCCAGAGGTCGCCGGCACCGGGACCACAGCGGCCCGGCCAGGAGCAGGATCGCGACGGCGGCCGCGGCGCACACCGCGATGAGGAACCCGCCGCCGATGTGCGGAAGTTGCAGCACACCCGGGGAGGCCGCGAAGAGTACGGCGATCAGGGCGCCGCGCACCAGAGCGCTCGCCGTGCCCTTGACCGCGAGCGCGGTGGCCGCGCCGCCGAGCGATGAGCCGCAGCGTATGAGGAGGCGCAGGTTCACCGCGCCCGCGCCGAGGCCGGCGGGCAGCACATGGTTGGCCGCGGCGGCGGCGAACTGCCCCGCCACCAGCCGTCCCGGCGGCAGTCCGTGGGGCACCGCACCTTGCAGGGCGAGCGCCGAGCAGGGCCAGGTCACCAGGGTGGCCGCGGCGGCCGCCAGCAGCCAGCCCTGGTCGGCGACGGCGAGTCGGACGGCGCCGGTCTCCAGCACCGGCCAGTGGCGCCGGGCCAGCAGGGCAACAGCCACCAGGACGGCGAGCGTGAACGCGGTGTGCCAGTAGGTCCTTCGGCATTGGGCAGTGGCGAGGACGTCCTCCGTCGTCATGCCGGTCCGCCCGCGACGGGCGTAGGCGCGATGCGGGCATCCAGGCCGTCGAGGCGGTGCAGTTGCCAGTCGCGGGCGTGGCGGGGCGGTGGGCCGCCGGGTACGGAGAGGGCGCCGACCGGGATGCGGCGGGCGGTCCGCAGGATCTCGGCCCTGGTGGTGTTGGCGTTGTTGCCGTGCATCGCACCGGAGCCACAGCCGGTGTAGTAGCCGACGGGGATGGCCTCGTGCCCGGTGAGCAGACAGGGCGGGCGGACACCGAGGCGGTGCAGTTCGGTGGCGGAGCGGGTCCAGGCGACGCGGGCGGCGGTGGTGCGGTCCACGGTGCGGTCCAGGACGGTGTACTGCACGGCCAGATGCCCGGCCAGTACGAGCGCGACGACGGCGGTGGCCACCGGGCGCGGGCGGCCGTTGGGTGCGGTGACCAGGTGCCACAGGGCGTCCGCGACGGGGATGGCGAGGAGGGCGTAGGCGGGCAGCAGGAAGCGGGGTGCCGCGTAGCCGATGAGGAACAGGTAGGGGAAGGCGGCCGTCGTGGCGCAGGCCAGCGGGACCAGGGTGCGCGTGGTGCGGCCGGCGCGGACGGCGACGGCGAGGCCGTAGGCGGCGAGCAGCGGGAGCAGGAGCCACCAGGCGAACACGACCGGGTGGGGCGTCGGCACGTCGCACGGCCGGCACAGGGTACTGCCGACCAGGCTGCGCAGTTGGTCGTCGACGGCGAGGTTCCAGCCGAGGTCGCCCTGGATGCGGGAGGCCTCGTTCAGCCGCTCCCGCAGGCCGCCGTAGCCGACGTACGCCTCGATCACCCACTGCGTGCCGCCCGCCACCAGGCCGGTGGCGACGGCGGCGCCGAGCCGCCAGTGCCGTGCCACCGCCGCGAGCGCCAGCAGCGGCAGGGTGACCCAGACGGAGTCGGTGGGCCGCATCCACGCCATCAGCATGGCGCCGGCCAGGACGCCCCAAAGGGCCCACCGGTCGCGGCGGTCCGCGCGGGCCCGCAGGAAGCAGCCGACGCAGATCAGGGCGCCGAGCGCGACCCAGAGGTTGGGCATGGCCTGCGGACCGTAGAAGAGGGTCACCCACAGAGTGGCGAAGAAGGCGCCCGCGCCGGCCAGGACACGGACCGGGAACAGTCCGCGCCAGGCACGCAGGGCCAGGTACAGGGCGAGTCCGGACAGGACGGCGAGATAGATCCGCAGCAGGGTCGTGGACGACGACCAGGAGGCGATGGGCCACACCAGCAGCGGGACGCCACGCGCGCGTGGTGCGCTGAAGAACGCCGCCGGGGCGTCGCGGGCGACCTGGCTGACGTACACCACCTCGTCCCAGCCGAGGCCCATCGAGGGCCGTACGAGGAGGAGTTGGAGGAGGGTGAAGGCGGCGGCCACGGCGGCGAGCGGGCCGTCGCCGCGCGCCCGCCACCAACTGCCGGACACGAGCGCCTCGTCGCGCCGCCCCGCACCGACGAGCAGGGGCCGCGTGCCCTGGGCCATGGTCCACCCCTCCGGTAAATGATCACAAACATGCACAAAATAACCCGTAGGGGGTGCCTGCGCAGAGCGCTGTTCGGCCAGGCGTATGACGGGCGGCTGCCACACTCTGCTGTGTGACCCTGACCTTCACCGACCTCCTCGCCCGCGCCCGGTCCCTCCCCCGTGCCGGCCGTCGCGCCGTCCTCGGTGTCGCGGGCAGTCCCGGTGCGGGCAAGACGACGCTCGCCGAACGGCTGGTGCGGGAGCTGAACGGTGGCGGGGACCGATGGGTGGCGCATGTGCCCATGGACGGGTTCCATCTCGCCGACGTCGAGTTGGAGCGGCTCGGGCTGCGGGACCGCAAGGGCGCGCCGGACACGTTCGACGCGGCGGGGTACGCGGCGCTGCTGGGGCGGGTGCGCGAGGAGACCGGCACGGTGTACGCGCCCGGCTTCGAGCGGGTGCTGGAGCAGCCCATCGCCGGGGCCATCGCCGTGGAACCGACGGCCCGGCTCGTGGTGACCGAGGGCAACTACCTTCTGCTGGACACGGAAGCCTGGGCCCGGGTGCGGTCACAGCTGGACGAGGTGTGGTTCTGCGAGCTCGACGAGGACGAGCGGCTGCGGCGGCTGATCGCCCGGCACGAGGAGTTCGGCAAGCCGCACGAGCAGGCGGTGGCCTGGGTGATGCGCTCGGACCAACCCAACGCGGCACTGGTCGCGACGACGAGAGGCCGGGCCGATCTGGTGGTGCCGGTCAGCGCGCTGTGCGAAGGGTGAGTTCCGTGTCGCCCACCGGCTCGCCGATCACCGCCGTGAAGGCCTCGGTACGGACCGTCAGACCCGAACCGTCGTGGGCGAAGGTGGGCTCGAACGGGCCCTGCGGTCCGTAGCGTACGGCGAAGACATGCAGGTCCTCGGGGGCGCCGGGGGCCGGTTGCGCCTCCAGTGCCGTCGAGCTGACCAGGTGGCTCCAGCCCAGGTCGGGGTTGCCGTAGCCCCGCGGGTCGGCCGCCAGGGCGAAGGCCGCCTCCTCCTGGGTGCGCTCCGCTCGGGCGTCGAAGTGGTCTACGCCGTCCGCGTCCGGGTGGGTCAGGCGCAGTTCACCGGCCGAGGCGACCTCGCCCTCAGCGGTCCGGCGCACCCGGTCGCCGTCGTCGGCGGCGTAGGGCAGGCCCGCGAGCAGATACGGGGTGCCGGGGAGCCGCTGCACGGCGACGGTCGTCCACAGGCTCGTGCCGTCGGTGACATACAGGGACCGCACATGGCGCAGGACATGATCGCGGCCCACGACGGGCTTGGTGACCAGCTTGCCGGTGAGACCGGCCGTGCGCACGTCCCGGACCCGGACCTCGCCCATCGGGCGGCAGTGCAGGAACCCGTCCGTGACGGGGCCGAAGCCGTGCTGCCGGTTCACGGCGGCGGGGAGGTAGTAGGTGCCGGCGGCCTCGACCAGGGACGGGGTCATACGGTCGTCGAAGGCCACCGAGACCGTGCCCGCGCGGAGTTGGTGCCGGGCCGGGGTCCGGGACGGGGTGCGGTGCCAGCGCGTGGTGTCCTGGATCTGCCAGACCAGCATCCACGCGAAGTGGCCGTCGACTCCGCCGTCCGCCTTCACCGCGTGCCGGCCCCAGCCGGTGTCGCCCCGGTAGCGGCCGAGGTCGGAGCCGATCCGCCGGCTGAAGTGGCGCAGGCCGAGGACGGACTCGAAGCCGCTGTGCTGCTCGCTGTAGCGGGGACCGCCGTTGTCGAAGCCGCCGGTGGGGAGGCGGGCGTCGATGTAGCGGGCGAGTGCGTCGCCGTCCTCGGCGAAGACATGCTCGCCGCTGACGCGATGGGCCTGCGCGAGGAAGGACAGGGAGATCGGGCCGTAGTTGTTGTCGTAGGCACCGCCGTGCTCGGGCGGCAGCAGGGCACCCCGGTCGCGGACCCGGTGGGCGCGGATCTTCTCCTCGTACAGCCGCAGGGCGCGTCGCCGCACCGCGCCGGCGTGCGGGGCGGGCAGGTGGCGGGCCAGCATCAGTCCGCCGACCACACAGCCGATGGCCTGGTTGCCGGCCTCCTGCGGGTTGAAGAAGGTCGCCTCGGTGAGCCAGCGCCAGTAGCCGTGCGCCACCCCGAGGAGTTCGGCGCGCTGCTCGCCCTCGACGAGCCCCTCCGCGAGGTCCAGCAGGTTCACCGCCTGGAGCAGCGCCCACACCGTGCTGGGCCAGTCCCCGACGGGGTGGGCGCCCGCCGCCAGGGTGTAGCGGGCGTACGGCAGACCGCTGCCCGGTGCCGTCAGGTTCGGATAGCCGGGGTTGTCCTCCCTGTAGACGCGCTCGCGCAGATGGAAGGCGAGGCTGCGGCGCACCGCCTCCGGCAGGCGCGGGTCCTTGCCGCGCTGCCAGGCGAGGGCGAGCAGTGAGGTGACGCCGAGGGATGTGTCGCCGATGTCGTCGACGCAGTCCGGGTGCTCCAGGTTGCCCTCCGGCGTGAGCCGGGCCAGCGCCTGCTCGACGACATCGGCGAGGACGGCGTCGTACGCCTCCGGGGTGTCGGGGAGGTCGTGCAGGGCGCCGAGCTGGCGAGGGAGATGCACGGGTTCAGTCCTTCGTGCCGGAGGCGGCCATGGTGTGGTTCGGCGAGGTCACTCGACAGGTGCGGGTCGGCGGGCGCGCAGTGCCACGTTCAGTGTGTGCGGGCCGAGGCCGCCGAGGTAGACGCGGTTTCCGGTCGTCGCATCGGTGCCGCCCACCACGGTGTAGTCCTGCCCCGGGTCGTACCGCAGTACGTCGCTCCGGTCCGGCCCGGCGAGCGGTTCGCCCGCCTCGACTTCGGTCTCGATCCGGATCTCGTCGGCACCGGCCCGATAGGTCATCGACCCGGTCGTCAGGCACCAGCGTCCGTCGCCGATCGGTAGGGCGCCCTCCGGCACGCCGCCCGGCCGGAAGGTCAGTTCGAGGGCCCAGGGCACGCGTGGTCCGCTGATGTCGATGCAGAGGTCGGCGCCGTCGTCCCGCAGGTCCACCTCGACGCGGGTGGTGTGGGAGACCTCGTCCCGAGGCCGGTCCGGGAAGGCCATCGCGGCCGAGAAGCGCCCCTCGTCCACCAGCCGGTAGGCGGCGTCGTCGCGCCTCTGGTCCGTCGGGAGCGGCTGGTAGTAGGCGGCGGTGAGGGTCTGGGTGAGCCGGTAGCGGTGGTCGGCGAGCTGTTGCATGGCGGCGGCGCGGAACGGGCCCAGGTCGAAGAACCCTCGCGAGAGGCGGACCGCGTCGAGGACGGCGTCACCGGCGAACAGGCGCAGGAACGTGGGGTTGCAGGCGAGGCCGGAGCGGATCCGCCCGTGCTCGGGCACGTCCGAGCCGCCGTACAGGACGCTGTGCGCGGTGGCGGAGGCACGTGAGGCCAGGCGGGCCGTGGTGAGGTACCGGTCGCGGGGAAGGGGTTCCGGCGCCGGTGTCGGCAAGGGGTGGCACAGGTCGGGGGTGAGGAGGGTCTGGGCGAGCAGGTCGGGGTCTTCGATGCCGCCAGCGGCCGCCAGCCGCGCCGCCCGGGCGAAGTCGCCGCGGCCGGTGCGGATGGCGAGCAGCCGGTAGTGCGGCAGATAGGGCGCCAGCGGGTACGGGCGGTGCTGGTCCTGGCGGCGCGAGAGGACGGTCTCCACCGTGCCGTCCGGCCTGATGAGGTCCAGGGTCGTGGCTAGGTTGCGTTCGACGGCGTCGAGCAGGTCGGCGTGGTCGAGGACGTCGGCCAGGAGCAGCAGCGAAGGGTTGGAGACGTGGGCGGCGTAGTTGGCGCTCCGCTCCGAGTACAGGCCCTCCGTGTCGATGTCGACGCCCTCGGCGAGCCACTCCTCGACGCGGTCGAGCAGCCGGTCGTCCGGGAACGACCGGTGCAGCCGGGCCAGCGCCGCGCACAGCTCCCAGCGGTGGTTCGGGGTGTGCACCCCACCAGTCAGGAGACTGCCGGTGGCGGCGCCGGCGATCTCGGCGAGCCCGGCCGTGATGTCACGCAGTTCCGGCCCCGCGCCGACGGCGAGAACATGCGCGTCGCACACGTCGTTGACGGTGAACGCGGAGTCCGGCGGTGACTGCACGTTGTCGCCGCCGGCGAAGAGCCCGGTGGTGGTCTGCGCGCCCATCAGGGCGCGGAGGTGGGTCATCGCGGCGGCGACGGCCTGCCCGCTGCCGTGCAGTGCCGAGTCCGGGGAACGGTACGCGGCGACCAGGGTCTTCACCCGCCGCGCGAGTACGCGGTGGGTCACGCCGGT
Organism: Streptomyces lanatus; assembly: GCF_014655715.1. Classification (GTDB taxonomy): domain Bacteria; phylum Actinomycetota; class Actinomycetes; order Streptomycetales; family Streptomycetaceae; genus Streptomyces; species Streptomyces lanatus. Next base: position 370,128 of record NZ_BNBM01000004.1, read on the forward strand.
CGGTTCCTCGTCCGGGCCCGCCGCCAGTGGGGCGGCCCACCGGTCGGCGGTGCGGGCCGCCGCGCGGACGAACTCGTGGTCGAGCGGGGTGGGCAAGGTCAGTCCTTCAGTCCGGCGTTGATGTCAGCGTTCATGACGTAGCGCTGGAACACCAGGAAGACTGCGATCAGCGGGATCATGGAGATGACCGAGCCGCCGAGCAGCACCGACCAGTTGATGTTCTGCGCGCCGACGAGGCTCTGGATGCCGATCTGCACGGTGAACTTGTCGGGGTCGTTGAGCATCAGCAGCGGCCAGATGTAGTCGTTCCAGCGCCACTGGAACGACAGGATGGCGAGGGTCAGCATGATGGGCCGGGAGATCGGCACCATGATCCGCAGGAAGATCGACAGCTCACGCGCCCCGTCGATACGGGCGGCCTCGATGAGTTCGTCGGGGACCGTCAGGAAGAACTGGCGGAACATGAAGCATCCGGTCGCGGTGAGCACGGCCGGGAGGATGATGCCGCCGAACGAGTTGTAGAGACCGAGGTCGCGGACGACCAGGAACTCGGGGGCGAGCATGACCTCGGACGGCAGCATCGTGGTGGCCAGGATGCAGAGGAAGAAGAACTTGAGCCATTTGTTGTCGTACTTGGCCAGCGCGTAGCCGGTGCAGCAGCTGGCCCCCACCGTGAGGATCGTCGTGATCACGCACACGATGGCCGTGTTGATGAAGTACTGGGAGAAATTGGCGCTGTCCCACGCCGCCTCGTAACCCGACAGGGTGGGGTTGTGCGGAACCAGCGTCAGCGGAAGGGAGAACAGATCTCCCGCCGGCTTGAAGGAGCTGAGGACGAACCACAGCACAGGCAACCCGTACAGGCACGCCAGGATCCACAGCAGTGTCGTCGCGGACACCGCCCCCCGGAGCCCGCCGCGGCCCGCGCCGCGGGGCCGCTTCTTGGACACGGGCCGTCCGCGATCGGCGTCGACCGGGCGGGGAAGGTCTGTGGTTGTCATCGGTTCTCCATCCGCCGGTTGACGATCAGCTGGATGATCGCGACGGCCATCAGGATGAGCATGAGCACGAACGACGCGGCGCTCGCGTAGCCGATCTGGCCCGTTTTGAAGCCGGTTTGGTAGATGTACTGGACGAGCAGGTTGTTCGACGTTCCCGGTCCGCCGTTGTTGAGGGCGAGGAAGAGCGGGTACTCCTTCATCGCGTTGATCGTGTTGAGCAGGATCACGATGAAGGACGTGGGCGCGATGCTCGGCAGTGTGATGCTGATGAACTGGCGCCAGGGGCCCGCACCGTCGAGGGAGGCCGCCTCGTAGTACGAGGTGGGCACGTTCTTGATCGCCGCGATGAACAGCAGCATCGAGAAGGCCGTTCCCCACCAGGCGCCCGCCATCACGACCACGCCAAGCGAGAGGTCCGCGTTCGACTGCCACGCGATCGCGTCCCCGCCGAGCTTCTCGATGACGTAGTTGATCAGTCCGAAGTTCTCGCCGAACAGCCACCGCCACAGGACGCCCACGACGATGGGCGAGATCAGCCACGGGATGAAGAAGATGACACGGGCGACCGACGAGCCCTTGGCCTGCTTGCTCACCACCAGGTTGGCGACGAGGAGGGAGAGCACGAAGTTCAGCGGAACGACGAGCACGGCGTACAGCAGCGTCCGGCTCAGCGCGTCGTAGAAGGTGGAGTCCCCGAAGAGGTTGCTGTAGTTGTCCAGTCCGACGAACTGGAACGCCCCCACACCCGTGTAGTTCGTGAAGGAGTAGACGAGCCCGATCACCGCCGGCCAGACGAAGAACAGCGCGAAGAGCACGACGTTGGCCGCGATGAGGACGAGCGGCGCAAGGGTGTACTTACTGCGTCTCCTGGGCGGGCTCGCGGACACGTCCGAGGCGCGTTTTGTCATCTTCCTGACTCCGTGCTGGTGGATTGGGTTCCGGTGGGCTCACTCCATGAGCCCGGCATCACGTGGGAGTCCAGGGCCGGGCGGCGGCGTCGCACTCCACCGCCCGGCCCTGGGGCCTATGAGGCGCCGCCGACCTGCTGGTTGTAGCCGGCCACGATGTTCTCCAGGGCCTTGTCGGCCGACTGCTGGCCGTTGATCGCCTTGCCGAGTTCCGTCTTGGTCGGGTCCTCGGTGAGGCTCTTGCCCTTCAGCACCCAGTTCGTCTGCGCGCTGTTGAAGTAGCCGGAGATCGGGTCGTAGAGCGGGATCGACTCGTTGTAGAGCTTGAACGCCGCCTGCGCCGCCTCGGACTTGAAGGGGTACTTCGGGCTCAGACCGCTCTCGACCGGCAGGAACCCGGAGGCCTCGCACAGCGCCTGGTAGTGGGCCGGCTCGTACAGCCAGGACAGGAACTTGGTCGCTGCGGCGGCCGCGTCGCCGTTGTTGTTGAAGCCGACGGTCATGCCGCCGCTGTTGACGTCACTGGCCTGCACGGGCTCGGCGGGAGTCGGGACGCTCGCCCACTCGAACTTCTTGATGCTCTCCGCGAAGGCGGGCACCTGCCACACGCCGGACCAGTAGGCGACGACGTCACCGCTCTGGAACATGGCGGACGGGTCGGCGCCGCTGGTCCACACCGACTTCGGCATGGTCTTGTCGTCGTTGAGGCCGACGAAGTAGTTCACGGCCTTCTTCGTCGCCGCGTCCACCGAGAACTTGCCGGAGTCGTCCGCGTGGACGTACTTGCCGCCCATCTCGTACACCATGGCGCGCAGCCGGGACGGCGACTGGTCGAAGGTCAGGGAGTACTTGGCGTCGGTCTTCTCGCGGACCTTGTTCGCCGCCGCGATGAAGTCCTTCCAGGTCCAGGTCTTCGAGGGCGAGGTCGGGAAGGAGACGCCGGCCTTCTCAAAGAGCGACTTGTTGATGAACATGCCGGACGCGGTGACGTCCGAGGGGATGGACAGCACCTTCCCGGACGAGTCCTTGGCGAGGAAGTTGGCGTTGATCTTGTTGGTCTTGTTGTTGGCGATGGAGCTGAGGTCGATCAGCTTGTTCGACCAGATCGGGTCCAGCGCCGGCACGGCCGCCACGTCGGGCAGAGAGTTCGCCTGCGCGGCGTTGTGCAGCTTGGTGGTGTAGCCGTCGTAGGGGATGTTGACGAGCTTGACGTCGACGCCGGTTTCCTTCTTGTACTGCGCCACCATCTTCTTCCAGCCCGCGTCCTGGCCCGGCACCGTGGAGATCCAGAACGTCAGCGACTTGGAGGTACCGCCCGAGTCGGAACCCGAACCGCAGGCGGAGAGGAGCAGGGCACCTGCCGTGGCCACGGCAGCGAGGGGAACCAGGCGGCCTATGGCGCCGCGGCCGAGTCGGCGGGAGCGCCGCACACCCACAGTGGTCATCTTCGATCCCTTTTTCGTGGTAGGGGACGGAGCACGGCGCCGACCGAGGCGGCACGGGTGCATTTTGCAGGAAAAATCACTTCCCGGGGGCACGGCCTCGCCCGGCCGCGTCATCCACGCGGGGCGAGCTCCCCGGCCGTCCTGGCCGTCACCGCACGGGCACGCCCTCGTGCGGTTGCCGTACATCGAAGTACGGGCGGGATGTTCGCCCCAAGCCGGCGTCCCGGCCGACTTAGAAAGCGCTTGTCCGGACATTGGCAGACCGAGTCCGAAACCGTCAATCCTTCATTCGCGCCGCCTCGGTCACGTTTTGGACTCCTCTCGCGACCGCCAGGCGGGCCGCGCCCACCACGGTGCCGAGATCACCGACCTGGCTGCTGACCACCTCGGTGGGCCAGCTCAGCCGCTCAAGCTCGGCCCGCACACCGGGCAGGAGCTGCGGAAACGCACCGGTGCTGCCGCCCAGCACAAGCAGCCCCGGATCCAGTACGGCGGTCACGGCGGCGGCCAGCCGGCCCACGTCCACGGCGTGCCGGGCGACGACGGCGCAGGCCGGGGCACTGCCCTGTCCGGCGAGCGCGAAGAGCTGCTCGGCCGTGCGGGGCCCCGCGCCGTCGGTATCCGGCCATGCCTCGGCGGCCCGGCGCAGCAGGGAACGGGCCCCGATGTACTCCTCCAGGGCCTCGTGGCGGGGCTCCAGATCGTCGTCCCAGGGGTAGGGCAGCCGGGCGAGCTCTCCGGCGGCCCCGTTCGCCCCGGCCAGCACCTGGCCTCCCACGACGATGCCGAGACCGATACCGACGCCGATCCGCAGATAGCCGAAGGTGTGCCGGCCGCGTGCCGCGCCCTCGTGCAGTTCCGCGAGCGCGGCGCAGTTGACGTTGTTCTCCAGGTGGACGGGCACTCCGGGCGGCAGCGCGACGGCCACCGCGTCGAAGACGGGCCCCGCCTTGGCGGTGGCCGGGCGCATCCGCTGCGGGGCGGTGACATCACCGACGGCCACGACGATCGTGCGCAGCGGGGCGTCCACGGGGAGCGCCGAGAGCGCGTCCCGCACGACGTCGGCGGCCTCGTCCCGGGGCCCGGTGGCCTCGGCGAGCAGGGTGCCGTCCAGGCCGCAGCCGCGGACCCGGGTGAGCGCGGGGCCGAGGTCGACGGCGAGCACGGCACCGGCGGCCGGGCCGAGGCGGTAGACGGCCGCGTTGCGGCCCGTGCCGCTGGAGGCGGTGCCGGAGTGTGCGGCCAGCCGGACGCCCTCCAGTTCTGCGACGGCTGCCGAGACCGTCGGTTTGGACAGCCGCGCGAGGCTGGCGAGCTGCGGCCGGGTCGCCGTGCCAGCCTGGGCCAGCACGGCGAATACATGGCTGGCGCTCTCGGTCAGACGGGGGACTCTCACCACGTCGTTTTCCACAGTTCCCCCAGGTGACAGGCTGCTCTCCCGGGCCGATCGGCTCGGCGGAAGGCGGCGATGGGTTGCCCTGGCGGCACGCGTCGCCGACCCGGGCGAAAGGCCCGGGAAGCCGACTGCGGGACGCCTATTGACACGCACTGTACTTCGTTAGTTAACTTCCTAACGAACGTCACGGTACTCGCCTGCCGTGGTCCGTCCAGAGGCCCGTCCCGGGGCTTCCCTAGTTCTTCAACTGTCTTGCCCTCCGGCACGGTTCGCCCGCCGTCGCAGCACACAGCGCACCGACGAAAGAGGATCCGTGCAGGTCACCCCCTTGTCCGACCCTGTCCTGGTCGGCATCGACGTGGGCGGCACCAAGACGCATCTCCGCGCGCATGCCGGGGGCGCCCTGGTCGCCGACCATGTCCGCACGAGCAGCGGCTGGCGGCCGCACGACCCGGTGGCCGCCGCCGGCTGGCTTGCCGCGCTGGTCGCCGACGCCCTGCCGAAGGGGATGCGCCCGGCCGCCCTCGCCGTGGGCGGGCACGCCTGCGAGACACCTCGCCAGTGCGCGCAGATCCGCACCGCGCTCCAACTCCACTTCGACGCACCCGCGTTGGTGGTGGGTGACGCCGAACTCCTCGTGCCCGCAGCCGGGTTGGACAAGGGCGTCGGCCTGGTCGCCGGCACCGGATCCGTGGCGGTCGGCCGGCTGGCCGACGGCACCCCGGTCCAGGTCGGCGGCTGGGGCGCGGTCCTCGGCGACGAGGGCGGCTCGGCCGGTCTGGTCCGGGAGGCCGCACGGGCCGTATGGGCCTCCCACGACCTCGGCGAGGAGCCCGACGCACTCGCACTCGGGCTCGTCGACGCGTTCGGGGTCTCCGAAGTACCCGCGCTAGGCGCGGCGATGGAGAGCGCCAAGAGCCCCTCGGCGGAATGGGGCCGGCACGCACCGGTGGTGTTCGCCGCCGCCGCGGCCGGTTCACCGCTCGCCCGTGCGGTGATCGACGAGGGCGGGCGCTCACTGGCCGCGCTGGTCGGGCAACTCGCCGCCCGTGGGGTCCCGGTGGACGACGTGGTGGTGGCAGGCAGCACGATCCTCGCGCAGTCCGTCCTGTACGACGCCTTCGCCGCCTCGCTCGCCGACAGCGTGCCGGGAGCCAAGCCCCGCCCCCTGGAAGTGCCGCCGGTCGAGGGGGCCGTGGCGCTCGCCCGTTCACTTGTGTGACACCTGCCGGACGCCGGGCCATCCCGAGTCCGACACAACTCGCCCGTAGATCTTCGCTCGTAAGACTCGATCCCGTGCGCCTCATGCGTCTCCCGCGCTCCAGTCGGTCGAGTCGATTCATTCGATCTCTTTCCGGCCGTAGGGCCGTAGAACTCCGAGAGAGGCACGCATGCCGTCATCCGCCACAGGCCACGCCCTCACCCTCAATAGAAGGCGCTTTCTCGCGACCTCCGTCGCAGGCGGGGCGGCCCTGGTGGCCGTGCCCGCCTTCGCCGGCTGGCTGCCCGCCGCCGACGCCAAGGCCGCGACGAACCCCGCCGCGTTCGTGGACGACTACAAGACCAACGTCACCGCGAACCAGACGCCCGAGACCAACGCGGTCGTCCGGATCCTCGGCGGCTTCGCGAAGGTCTGGAAGACCGGCGGCGCCTGGAACACCGGCACGCCGCTGATGCCCGAGGTGCTGCGCGCCAACATGCGCTACTGCGCGCACATCACGGCACGGCGCACCGAGGCGGAGGCGAAGCAGGCGTTCATCACCGACCGCCAGCACCAGAGTTACTCCGTGATCGCCGGGCTCGGCCCGCTGGCCGAGCTGTACAAGGCGGGTGCCAAGGCGGTCACGTCCATCACCAGCGCACCGGACGGCACTCCCGCGGGCAAGATCAGCGACTCGCTGCCCGCCGACGCCCCGGCCGGATCCGCGGTCGGCGCGGGCTCGCACGACTCGGAGCTCGGCAAGGTGGCCGAGCTGGTCGACACCGTGCGCGGCCCCTTCGCCTCCAGCAACCCGGCCAAGTTCGCCTTCCAGTACCCGCGTCCGTGGCGGATGAACGAGGACAGCGAGGTCGTCGACACCGGTAAGAAGGACGCGTTCGGCTTCCCCGTCTACGAGTCGGAGGTGATCGTCGCCCCGCAGCTGCTGCGGCAGCGCGGCGAGACCCCTGCCGAGGACGGCGGCTTCCCCAGCGGTCACACCAACGCCATCCACCTCGCTTCCCTGGCCTACGCGTACGCCGTGCCCGAGCGCTTCCAGGAGATGGTGACCACGGCGTTCGACCTCAGCCACGACCGCATCGTGTCCGGCATGCATTCCGCGGTCGACGTCATCGGCGGCCGCGTCATGGCCACCGCCCTGGCCGCCGCCACGCTGGCCGACCCGGCGAACGCCGAGCTCAAGGCCGCGGCACGGGCCCAGGCCCTCGCCTACTTCCAGGAGAAGACCGGCACGACGGCCGACACGCTGTACGCCCACGCCCACTCGGCCGGTCCCGACTCCGACCCGTACTCCGACCGGGACGCCAACGCCCGCACGGTGAAGCCCAAGCTGACGTACGTGCTCACCCGACGCGGCCGGGACACGGACCTGACCGTGCCCAAGGGCGCCGAGGTGCTGCTGGAGACGCGCCAGCCGTATCTGACGGCGGCCCAGCGCCGTGAGGTGCTGCGCACGACCGCGCTGCCCGCCGGGTACGTCCTGCTGGACGGCTTCGAGCAGTGGGGGCGGCTCGACCTGTTCACGGCGGCGGACGGCTACGGCGCCTTCGACGCGGACGTGACGGTCACCCTCGACGCGGCGGCCGGCGGCTTCGGCGCGGCGGACAGCTGGCGCAACGACATCCGAGGCGAGGGCGGCCTGACCAAGCGCGGCACCGGCACGCTCACCCTGACCGGGCACAACCGCTACCACGGCGGCACCGTCGTCGAAGGCGGCACGCTGGTCGCGGCCTCCGCCAACGCGCTCGGCCAGGGCGACGTACGCGTGACGGGCGGCGCCCTCCGCGCGGACAAGGTGCTGCGGGTGCGCGGCTCCTACGTCCAGCAGGGCGACACGCGGCTGGAGCTGCTGCTCCGCAAGAACCACGGTCCGGCCCTGGAGGTGTCGGGGCGGGTCGTGCTGGGCGGCGTACTGTCGCTGCGGCTCGACGCGGAGCGCCCGCCGGTCGCGGGGACCACGGTCCCGGTGATCGAGGCGCGGCGGCTTCGCGGCCAGTTCGACCGCATCGAGCTGAACTCCGACACGCTGCGGGCCGTACCCGTCTACACGACGGATGGTCTGTCGGTACGACTCCTGAAGCGGTAGCGGCGACTCGGGCGGGAGCTGATGCAGAGTGGGCCCATGGGTCGGCTCCGGATCAGCTTCCGCCAGCTCGCGGTCGGCTGCGCCGCGGAGCGGACGATGACGCTCGAACAGCAAGCAGTCCCGGCCCCAACCCTGGACGCCCTACCCGACCGCCGCCGCCCGCGGCGCCTCGTCGTGCCACTTCTCGTGGTCGTGCTGCTGGCCCAGATGGCGGTCGCGATGGTGACGACCGCCCTCCAGCAGACGCCGACCATCGACGAGCCCGTGTACGTCGGCACGGCGGCCGAGTACCTCCACGAGCACCGCGTTGTCCACAACCCCGAGCATCCGCCGCTGGGGAAGCTGGTCATCGGCGTCGGAGTGGCACTCGCCGCTCCGACCGTCGACTCGTCCTTCACCGGCGATCAGGGTCAGCTGGGCCGGCATCTGCTGTACGAGTCGGGGAACGACCCCTGGCGACTGATGCTGTTCGCCCGGTTGCCCATCATCGCCCTGACCCTCGCGTTCGGTCTTGTCGTGTTCGCCTTCGCCCGTGAACTCGCCGGTGTGGCAGCCGGGTTGGTGGCGCTCGGGCTGTACGCCTTCTCCCCCGACGTCATCGCGCACGGCTCCCTCGCCACACTGGACGTCCCGGCGGCCGGGTTCGTGCTGACGTCGGTCTGGCTGCTGTGGCGGGCCCGTCTCCGGCCGCGCCTCTATGTCCCCCTGGCAGGTGCGGCGCTCGGCGCGGCTCTGGCGACGAAGATGAGCACGCTGGCGGCGATCCCGGCGCTGATCGTGCTCGCCGGACTGTCGGTCTGGTGCGCGTCCCGCCGACGGGCCCTCAAGCGCGCGGTCCTCGCTGCCGCTGTCGTGACGCTGACCGCGATCGCCGTCGTATGGGTGTCGTATCTGATGGTCGATCCGCGGCTGCGCTGGGTGCCGGAACAGCCCGTTCCCGCGGTGCACGGGCTGCGGGGGCTCGCCGTGGACCTGCTGCCGTTCCCGGAGGCCTATCGGGACGGGATGCGGGTCCAGTTCGACTTCGAGGACTACCCGTGGCAGGGCTATCTGTTCGGGCGGCTCTACACCGGCTCGCTCTCGTACTACCTGCCGGCCGCGCTGCTGGTGAAGACCCCGCTCGGCATGCTCGCCCTGTGGGTGGCGGGCGCGGTCGCGCTGGTGGCCGTACGACGTCTGCGGCCCGCGGCGCCGTATGTGCTGCTGCCCGCCGCCGTGCTGCTCGGCGCGGCCATGCTCGGGTCGCGGGACTTCGGCACGCGCTACGCCGTCCAGACGCCGATGTTCCTGGCGGTGGCGGCGGGGTGTGTGCTCGCGGTGCGGTGGCGGTGGGCGCCGGTCGCGGCGGGGGCGATGGTGCTGTTCGTCGCCGCCAGTTCGGTGCGGACGTTTCCCTACTATCTGCCGTACTCCAACGAGGCGTTCGGCGGTCCGGCCAGGACCCATCTGCGGCTGCACGACTCGAATGTGGACTGGGGTCAGGACCTGGGCAGGCTCGCCGACCGGCTGCGGGAGAAGTACCGGGGCGAGCGGATCTGGCTGGTCTACAAGGGCAGTGGGGTGCCGTCGTACTACGGCATCCGGGCCGCCGATCCGCGCAAGGTGCCCGTCGACGAGGTACGGGGGCTGCTTGTGGTGTCGGACTCCTCGGTGGCCAAGGCGACCGGGCGGCTGGCCGCGCTGATCGACAGCAGCCGGCCGATCGACACGGTCGGTCATTCGATCACGATCTACCGTCGCTGACTGCGGGGCTGGTCGACACGGTGTGTGAGCTATGTTGAGGCACTGTGGGAGACAAAAGAGGCGCACCGGTGCCATCGCCGCAGCAGGCGCGCGCACAGGCATCCGCCATCACCTCGGGAAAAACGGTCCCGGAGACCGAGGCATCGCCGACTTCCCAGCTCAGGACGCTCTTCGACCAGCCCCGGCTCTCCCCCGGGCAGCGGCGCATCGCCCAGTATCTGATCGAGCACATCACAGAGGCCGCGTTCCTGTCGATCACCGATCTGGCGGACCGGGTCGGTGTCAGCCAGCCGTCCGTGACCCGTTTCGCCGCGGCGGTCGGCTTCAGTGGTTACCCCGCGCTACGGGAGAAGCTCCAGTCGATCGCCCTGGGAACCCTCGCCGGAGGTCCCGTCGCCGCGGACGAGAACGGCGCCAATGAACTCCAGTCCGCCGTGGACGCGGAGATCGAGAACCTGGAGAACCTGCGGCGCGACTTCGCCGACCCCGACCAGGTCATCGACATCGGCCGCAAGCTCTCGGCGTCGACCCCGCTGACGATCCTCGGGCTGCGCATCTCGGCGTCCCTGGCGGAGTACTTCGCCTACGCCGCCCGCCGTATCCACCCCGATGTACGGCTGGTGAACCGGGGCGGCAGTACCGCCTACGACGCGCTGCTCCAGTCGCGCGAGGCCGGCGGCACCTGGGTGCTGGCGTTCTCCATGCCCCGGCACGCGCAGGAGACACTGACGGCCGTGCAGGTCGCGCGCAGCGCCGGGCTGAAGGTCGCCCTGATCACCGACCTGGCGCTCGGGCCCGTGGCCGACACGGCCGACGTCGTCTTCGCCACCGGCACCGGCTCCCGGCTGGTCTTCGACTCCTACGCCGCGCCCGGCGTGATGGCCGCCGCGCTGCTGCAGGCCATGACCGACGCCGATCCGGAGCGTACCCAGGGCCGCCTGGAGGAGTACGAGCACATCTCCGACCAGCACCACTTCTTCCTCCGGGACTGAACCCAGGCCAAAGTGGTTCACAGGGGCAACTTTCACAACAAAGCGCGCATGAATGTTTTCATGCTCCTTGCAAAGCAGACGGCATATATAAATACTGCACACGCAACATCCGCCCGCCGAAAGCAGCCGGTCCGCTCATGCGCACGTCACCCCATCCGTCGTGCGACAGCCGCCTGTCTTTCCGGGCTCCTCCGCGAGCAGCCGTGGCCGCCGTCTCCTACCCGCGTCGGCGTTCGGGCTGTTCGGTCGGGCATCGCCTGCGCGAGCGCCCGTGGCGGCGGCCCCGGTCATCCCCTAGACCGGGGCCGCCCCGACCCCGTCGGACACCCCAGACGACGCCGCACACCCGGAAGCGATGACCATGACCCTGACGACGACGCGCATCAGCCCGGACTGGCCGTGCCAGGTCAAGACCCCCGGTTCCTACGACTGGGAACGCTCCGCCGCCAAGTGGCTGCGCGAGCTGGTGCCGGCCCGCTACGCCAGCTATCCGGCGCTGATCCGCCACCCCGTGCTGCTGGCGCGGCATGCGCAGATCCAGGTCCAGAACGAGATCCGGGTCGCGCGCACCGCCCTGCAGACGGCGCGGGCCGACCTGCCCGCGCTCGGCATGCCCGAGTCGGTCATCGAGCACACCATCAAGCTGTACGCGGCCGAGGTCATGCAGTTGCAGCACATCGCCCGCAGCGTGCGCGCGGTGTCCCAGGCGCTGGTCGACCGCGGGCGCTGAGCCACGCCGCGGGTCAGGACGCGCCGGCCGTCGCCGCACAGGTGACCGTCGCCGAGGGCTCCCCGGACGAGTCCGAAGTGTCGGCGAGGAACCCGAACTTGACGCTGGCTCCGGGCGCGAGGGTGCCGTTCCACGACGCGTTGGAGACCGTCGCCCTGCCGTCCGGGGTGTTGGAGAGGGTGCCGTCCCAGACCTGGGTGAGGCGGACACCGTCGGGCGGTACGACCGTCGCGGTCCAGCCGGAGGCCGAGGCGGCGGGCGCGTTGGTCACCGTCACCTCGCCCTGGAAACCGCCCTGCCAGCTGTTGACGGTCCGGAAGGACGCGGTGCAGGCCGGATCACCGGGGGGATCTTCGGAGGCAGTCGGCTCGGGCTCGGCGGGGGCGCTCTTGGAGGGCCCCGGTTCCCGGGCCGCGGTGTCGTCATCGCGGCTGGTCAACACGAGTGCGCCGCCGAAGCCGATGACCGCCGCCGCCGTCACGGCAACCGCGATGGCCGTGCGGCGAAAGCCGGGTCCGGAGCTTGCAGGCCCCCGCCCCCGTCCCACCTCGGCGACCGCCGGCAGTTCCTCGGTCGCGTCCTCGATGTCGGGCACGGCCACGCTCTCGTAGCCACCCTGGTCCTCCTCCCACTCCCTGAACAGCTCCGCGAGGGCGTCGGTGCGGCGTGGACGCAGGACGCGGATCGGTTCCAGGACCGTGCCGTCGTCCGGCTCCGGCTCCCCGGGGTCGGGCCGTGTGGACACACCGCTCTCCTTCCGTCCCCGTCTGCACGGGGCTCGCCAATCCCCGAGGAGAGATACGGGGCCCGCGCCCCGCCGGTTCAGCGCGCCGCGGGGTCCGCGGGCGCGGCGAGGAAACGGTGCAGGGAGGCCTTCATAGCGGTGACGAAGGCGTCGCGTCGCGCGTCGTCCAGGGCGTCGAGGGAGAGATAGGGGTTGAGGTCCTCCAGTTCGACCAGCAGCAGCTCGCCGCCCGGCGCGCGGCAGGCGTCCACGCGCTGGATGCCGTGGTCGAGGCCGTTCCACTCGATGAAGCGCCGGGCGAACTCCAGGTCGCCGGCGGTGGGTTCGTACGGCTCCAGCTGCCAGCGCCGGTCTGTGTGCGGCGCGTAGAGGGCGTACTGGAAGTCGTGGTCGACGAAATAGAACGACACCTCGTAGGCGAAGTCGACACAGGGCTGGACGAGGACGTCCCCGTCGATCGCCTCGCGCACGCCGTCCGACGGCACGATCCGCAGCCCCATCGAGTCGGCGCCGAGCTTCGGCTTGACGACATAGCGGTCGGTCTCCGGCAGGCGGTGCAGGTCCTCGGGGCAGTCCACGGTGGGGATGACCGGGTAGCCGGCCGCGGTGAGGTCGAGCAGGTACTGCTTGCCGGCCATGTCCGCCTTGCCGGAGAGCGGGTTGTACACGCGCGTCCCGGCTTCGGCGGCGCGCCGGCGGAAGACGTCGTAGGCGTCCTGGTACGTCAGGACCGGCCCGCTGTTGCGGACGACCACCGCGTCGAAGGCGTCCATGAGCGCGGCCGCGTCCCGGGGGTGGCACAGGGCGAGGTCGAAGTCGTCGCGCAGCCGTGAGGTGAGGAGGATGTCCTCGTCGCAGTAGCGGCGCCCGCGGGCCGGGTAGGCCAGGTCGGTGACGTACAGGACGCGGGGTCGGGCGGGCGGCATGACTGTGGCTCCTCGGCTGTGACTCCTCGGCTGCGGCGGCAGGTGATCGTATGCGGGCGGGTGTCGGCCGGACAAATATCCGATCGGCCGGGGCAGGGGGAGCACTCAGTTCCCTGTCCGGGCTGCACCGAGTGCCATTCAGGCATCTCTGGGTGCTACGTTCCGTCCATGAGCTCCATCAGCGCGAAGCCCCCGATGCGGGACGCCCTGGTCGCGGCGGCGTTCCAGCTGTTCCTGGAGCGGGGCTACGAGCAGACGACGGTGGACGACATCGTGACGCTGGCCGGCGTCGGACGGCGGTCGTTCTTCCGCTACTTCCCGTCCAAGGAGGACGTGGTCTTCCCCGACCACGAGCGCTGTCTGGCCGACATGGAGGCCTTCCTCGCCGCGAGCGGCGACGAGCACGAGCCGGTGCGGCGGGTGTGCGACGCGGCCCGGCTGGTGCTGCGGATGTACGCCGAGAACCCGACGTTCTCGGTGCAGCGCTACCGGCTGACCAAGGAGGTGCCCGGGCTGCGCGCGTACGAGCTGTCGGTCGTCTGGCGCTATGAGCGCGCCCTGGCCGAGTATCTGCGCGAGCGCTTCGCGGGGCGGCGGGACGGCACACTGCAGGCCGATGTGATCGCGGCCGCCGTGGTCGCGGCGCACAACAACGCGCTGCGGTCCTGGCTGCGTTCGGACGGGCAGAGCGATGCGAGTGCCGGGGTGGATCACGCGCTGGGGTATGTGCAGTCCACCTACGCTCAGTCCGCCGCCGGGGCCGCTCCTCCCCGGGCATCTGCCCGTGCCGAGCAGCCCGACGACGTCGTGGTCGTGGTGTCGCGGCGCGGCGCCCCCCTGTGGCGCGTGGTCCAGGAGATCGAGGCCACGCTCGGGAGCGACTGAGATTCAGGGTACGGAGTGCCTTTACGTGTGGCACTGAGTGCCATACGCTTGCGGTGTGCACGGTGGCACGGTGAACCGGGCATGCGCGTGCCCGGGTGACCCGCGCACGTGGGATTCCGGCCGAGTGCAGGGAGTTGACCAGCGTGTACCAGCAATCAGCAGGCGTTGCTCGTCAGACCGTCGGCCTCGCGGCGGGCGTGCTCGAACGCACGGCCCCCGAGGCGGAGGCCATCGTCTTCCAGCGCTGCGGCTGGTGCGGTACCGCGATGTACCAGCGGCTGCTGTGTCCGGTGTGCCAGGGCAGCGACCTGCGTACGGAGCGCAGCGAGGGCGTGGGGACCGTCCGCCACTCCACGGTGGTGCACCGCAACACCCCCGCCGCGCGCAATGTGTCGCTCGTCGAGATGGCCGAGGGGTTCGTCGTGCGGGGCCGGGTGATGGGCCCGCCCATCGGCATCCACAGCGGGGACCGGGTCCGGCTGTCGACGGCGAAGGACCCGGTCCGCAGCGAGCCGGTGTTCCAGCTGGTCGACGAGCCCTACCGGGCCTGGACCTGACCGTCCGGCCCTTCTGAGAGCCCTGGGATCAACTCCCTTACGGCGACCGGCCGTCCCGTCTCGAAGCAGCGGTTCGCGGCGAGCCCGACGGCCAGGGCGAGCGCTCCGTCACGTTCGGTGGCCGTGGGATGCGCCACCGGCTCGGCACCGTCCGGGCCGAACAGCGCGTCCAGCATCCGTGGGTCTCCCCCGCCGTGCGCCTCGTGGGCGGTCACGAGGGGGACATCCACCGGAGGCCGCCACAGCGGACGCAGCGTGAGTCGCGCCCCGCCCGCGTGCTCGGCGGCGGTGTCCCCGTGCAGCGCGCCGCTGTCCGAGCCGATCCGGGTCGTGGGCCGCTGCCAGCGGCTCTCCTCCACCTCCAGTTCCAGCCGCCCCGCGCTGCCGTTGAACATGACCCGGTAGCCCTCCCACGGGGAGTACGCCGTGAGGTGGTACGTCATCGTGGCGCCCTTGGTGTAGCGCACGAGGACCGACATGTCGTCCTCGATGGTGACGGGACCGCCGAAGACATTGCGGTCACGGACGTATCCGTCGTCGCCCTCGGCGTCGAGATAGAGCGCGCGCAGCGTGTCGTTGGCCGCAAGGTCCAGGGCGAAGGGGTCGTCGGCGGCTCTGTCGGCGCCGTGGGCGCGGTCGTAGTCCCGGCACAGGCCGTGGCGTTCGCCCGCCTCAGGGCCGTAGAAGGCCAGCCGCCCGTAGCCGAAGACCTCGCTCGGTTCATCCGCGAGCCACCAGTTGACCAGGTCGAAGTGATGGCTCGACTTGTGCACCATCAGACCGCCGCTGCGGTCCTTCTCCCGGTGCCAGCGCCGGAAGTAGTCGGCGCCGTGGCGTACGTCGAGCAGCCACTCGAAGTGGACCGAGAGGATCTCGCCGATCGCGCCGTCGGCGAGCAGCTCGCGCGCCTTCTCGTGCACCGGGTTGAAGCGGTAGTTGAAGGCCACGGTGAGGGAGTTCCCGGTGTCCCGGACGGTGTCGAGGATGCGCGCGCAGCGGGCGGCGTCGACGGTCATCGGCTTCTCGGTGACGACGCGGCAACCCGCCTGGAGGGCGGGGACGATGTAGCGGTCGTGCTCGGCGTCGACGGTGGTGACGACGACCTCGTCGATGTCCTCCTTGGCGAGCAGCTCGGCGAACCGGTCGGGCTCCCACTGGGTGGCGGTGGGTTCGCCGGCCTCGGTGAGCAGGCGGTTGTGGAAGGCCATGCGGGTGGGGCTGGGGTCGCAGAGGGCGGCGACGAGGTGGTCGGGGCGGGCGGCGAGCGACCGGGTGAAGGTCTGGGCGCGGTGACCGGTGCCGACAATGGCGGCGCGGCGCAGCGGAGTTCGGCTCATTGGGGTGGCCTTTCCCATCGGGCGCCCGGACAGTCCTGCCTATGGGCCGGTTCTCGCCTTTCCCGGTGGTCACAGGCAACGCACAACTCACACCTTCCGTCCTCATCGGTTGAGGGCCCGGGACCGTCGGTCCCGGAGCGAACGGAAGGAGGGGCACGTGAATCGTGCCCGGCGAATAGGGGTCACCGCGCTGGCGGTGCTCGCGATCGCGGGATCGTCGCCAGGGTGGGCTCAGGCTCAACAGGCGCCCGGGGCAAGGGCGTCGGCGAACAACCCGGAAGGGCTGCCGCCGGACTGGAGCATCACCGGGGAGGGATCGGCGCGGAAGCTGGTGTGGCGGGCCGACGAGCGGGTGCCCATGGGGGACGCCCGGGTCGAGTTCTACGACGGTGACCGTCCGCTCGGCGTACCGGCACCGGCGAAGGACGGCCGGACGTTCCGACTCGGCCTCGACGGGGTCCGGCTGGACTCGGTGCGGGACCTTCAAGTACGGGCCGCGGGGCGCCGGTTGGACGCGCCCGACACCACCTCCGGCGCACGCTCACCGGTGACCGTCCCGCAGCAACAGCCAGCGAACCAGGTCGACCCCGGCAAGCCGGGCAGCTACCGCACCGTCACTGGCGAGTACGCCGTGACCCCCGTACGGCTGCCCGGATTCCCGGAGCCGGTCGAGATGCGGGCCGTGGTGGTGGCGCCGAAGGGTGCCGAGGGCCGCCGTCCGCTCGCCCTGTTCCTGCACGGACGCCACTCCACCTGCTACACACCGCAGGGCGACACCACCGGCGACTGGCCCTGCGCGACCGGTTCCAAGCCGATACCGAGCCACCGCGGCTATCTCCGCGACCAGCGTCTGCTGGCCTCCCAGGGCTATGTGACGGTGTCGATCTCCGCCAACGGCATCAACGGCCAGGACTGGCGGGCCGAGGACGGCGGCGCACAGGCCCGCTCCTCGCTGGTGCGGCGGCATCTCGCCCGCTGGGCCGACTGGTCCGCCCACCCGGACACGGCCCCGGCGGCCGTACGGCAGGCGCCCCGCGCCGACCTGAACCGGGTGCTGCTCGTGGGTCACTCGCGCGGCGGCGAGGGCGTCAACCGGGCCGCGATGGACAGCCTCTACCCGCCGCCCGCCGCGCAGGACGGCTCCAGCGGCCCGGTGCGCTGGCACATCCGCGGCACCGTGCTCATCGGCCCGACGATCTTCGGCCAGAACCCGGTCCCGGACGTGCCGTCGATGACGATCCTGCCGGGCTGTGACGGCGATGTCTCCGACCTCCAGGGCGAGGTGTACGTCGACGGCACCCGTCAGATCAGCCGGGGTGCCGCGCTGCACAGCGCGGTCTATGTGGTGGGCGCCAACCACAACTTCTTCAACAGTGAGTGGACGCCGGGCCAGGCCGTGGCGCCCGCCGACGACGACTTCTGGACCGACGAGGGGGAGCGCGACGCGGTCTGCTCTCCCGGCACCAGGACCCGGCTCACCGCCGACCAGCAGCACAAGGCCGGCGCGACCTACATCGCGGCGGCGACACGGCTGTTCGTCGCGGGCGACGACCGGGTGCGTCCGCTGCTCGACGGCTCGGGCCGGCGCGCGCCGTCGGCCGACCCCGCGCGCGTCCTCACCCATGCGGTGGGCGCCCGCCGCGGTGCCGGTTTCCTGCCGGACGGCAAGGTCACCGTGAGCGGTGCCCGGCTGTGCTCGGCGGTCGATCCGTCCACGGCCAGGGCGTGTCTGTCGTCGGAGACGACGGGTGGTTCACCGCATTTCGCGCAGTGGGAGACCGACCGTGAGCCCGGGCGTCGCGCGGTCGCGCTGCGCTGGTCCGCGGCCGGTTCCGCCGCCCGGATCACCCCGGACCGGCCGCTGTCCCTGGCCGGTTCGAAGGCGCTGGCGCTGCGCGTCTTCGTGCCGCCGAACACCACGGGGACCCAGTTGGACGTCTCCGTCACCGACGCCGCCGGGCGACACCGGACCCTCGGCCGCGTCAAGGTCGACGGGCTGCCGGGGACCGGCCGGACTTCCTCGTACTGGGCCCGCGAGGTGCGGGTGCCGATCGGCGCCGACGACGCGGCCGCGCTGGACCTGCGGCACATCAAGTCGCTTGGGCTGACGCCGCGCACGCGCTCCGGGAAGGCCTGGCTGATGGACGCCTGGGCCTGGCGGCCGGGCACGCCCGCGGTGCGGGAGGCTCCGCTCGCCCGGGTCGACATCGGCCGGCTGACCGTCGAGGAGGGCGACTCGGGCGTACGGACCTACCGGGTGCCGGTGGAGGTGTCGGGGCGGGGCAGCGGCCAGGTACGGCTGTTCGTCACCGACCCGGTCACGGGCCGGGTCACGGACCGGCTGGTGACGGTCCGGGCGGGCGCGCAGACCATCGACGTACCGGTGAAGGTCGAGGGCAACACCCGCTACGGCGAGGACTCCGGCCAGGACGTGTTCGTCAAGGCGGTCCGCACCGCGGTGGTCGGCGCCCACCTGGGCGGGGTGACCGTGAAGAACGACGACCCGATGCCGTCGCTGTCCGTGACCCCGGTCGCCGACCGTGTCACCGAGGGGCAACCGCTGAAGTGGCGGGTCTCCCTGTCCTCGGTCGCCGACATCACCATCGACGCGGCGTACGCCGTACTGCCGGTCACCGAAGGACGGGAGCTGTCGACGAAGGACGTGGACCCGCGCTGGCTCAAGGAGACCACCGGCCAGTCCCCCGACCCCGAGCGGCCGTTGTCCGAGGTGGAGGGGCTTCCCCTCTGGCTCAACATCGAGGCGGGCAGGACATCGACGGAGCTGACGATCCCGACGGTGAAGGACCAGGTCGCCGAGCAGACCGAGTCGGTCCGCCTCCAGCCGGTCGACTACGACGGTGAGCCGGTGCCCGGGGCGCCGGTGTTCACGGGCATGGTCCTGAACGCGTCCTGACCAAGGTCAGGACGTCAGTGTGATCCGCAGGCCGACTGTGCCGTTCACCCCGCGGCGCAGTCGGCTGCCGAGCAGCGTGAGGCGGCCGGTGATCCCGTACTTGCCGGCGACGAGCCGGCGGTAGCGGGCGCTGGTCGCCTCGTCGCAGATCTCGGCGGTCGCCGGGACCTGCTCACCCGTGGGCCTGCCGCGCAGGTCGCAGGGGCCGACGAGGACGTCGCCGCGGGCCCGGATGCGCTTGACCTTCCAGGAGTCGGCGACCGTCCACACGCCGAGCGCGTCCCCGTCCCGGACCACCCATACCGGGGTGGGGACGCCGGTGCCGTTCTTGCGGTAGCTGGTGACGAGCAGGTACTGGCCCGCGCCGAGCCGCTCCAGCGTCGTGTCGTCCATGGCCCGAAGTGTAGGCGGCACGGGCGAGGCCCTCTCAGTCGAGGGCCGCCGCCATCCGCCGTACCCCTTCCGTGAGCAGTTCGGGCGAGGTCGCCAGGTTGATCCTCACGTGCCCGGCGCCGCCGGTGCCGAAGGGGATCCCGGAGTTGAGGGCGACCCGGCCGCGGCGCAGGAAGACCTCCGCCGGGTCGTCACCGAGGCCGAGGGCGCGGCAGTCGAGCCAGGCGAGGTAGGTGGCCTCGGCAGGGCGGTGGGTGATCGCCGGGAGGTGCTCGGCCAGGAGGTCGGCGAGCAGCCGCCGGTTGTCGTCGAGGCCCGCCAGCAGCGCGTCGAGCCAGTCGGTGCCGTCGCGCAGGGCGGCGCTGTGGGCGATGATGCCGAGGTGGCTCGGCCCATGGCTGACCTCTTCGGGCATCCGGGCCAGGTCGGCGGCGGAGTCGGGACCGGCGATGGCCAGGGCCGCCTTGAGGCCGGCCAGGTTCCAGGCCTTCGACGCCGACATCAGCGACAGCCCGTTCTCGCCGCCGGTGACGCTCAGATAGGGCACGAAGTCGATCCCGACCGCGGTGATCGGCGCGTGGATCTCGTCCACGACGACCCGTACTCCGTGCCGGTCGGCGAGGGCGGCGACGGCGGTCAGTTCGGCGGCGGTGTGCACGGTGCCGGTCGGGTTGTGGGGGCTGCACAGCAGGAAGGCGGCGCGGCGACCGCCCCGGGTCGCCCGCCGGAAGGACTCCTCCAGCGTGTCGAGGTCGATGCGCAGGCCGTCGCCCAGCGGGGCCTCGACGACCTGCCGGTCCATGTGCTCGACGAACTGGTAGAACGGCGGATAGACGGGTGAGTTCACCACGACCGGATCGCCGGGCCCGGTGACCAGCTTGAGCATCTCGACCACCCCGAGCATCACATCGGGCACGATCGCCGTCCGCTCCACGGCCAGCCCGTCCCAGCCCCACCGCTTCTCGGCGAAGGCGGCGAGCGCCTCGGCGTAGCCGGTGCCCGCGGGATAGCCGGTGTCGCCGAGCGCGAGGGCGTCGGTGAGGGCGCGCACCACGGGTTCGGCCTGCGGCACGTCCATCTCGGCGACCCACAGCGGCAGGACGTCGTCGGGGTAGGTGCGCCATTTCATGCTGGTACGGCGGCGCAGCCGGTCAAGGGTGAGGGCACGCAGGGGGTTCGGTTCACCGGACTTCTCGTGCGGGATCCTCGTCATGGGCTCACGATAGGTCGTCGGCCGGAAAGATCACCCGTGCGGTGAACGCGGGCGGGCCGGGCTGCGTATGGAGAGAGGGTGCTCAACTCCGGGAGGGCCCCGTGGCGTTGACGCCGCGCTGTACTTGGTTCGGGAGCCCTGCATGAGGCACGCACGACGACGTCTCGTCCGGCGAGTGACACGGCTGGCGGCCGTCGGCGGACTCCTCCTCGGCGGAACGATGGTCACACGCGCCGTGGCGAGCGAGACCGACGGCACCTCCGCGATCCCACGCACCTACGCCGCCTCGGTCGCCGGCACCGGCAACGACCTGGTGTCCCGTCTGGGTACGTCCCGTACGGCGGGGACCTGGATCAGTGCCGCCGGGAAGCCGGTCGTCGCGGTCACCGACGAGGAGGCGGCCGCCGAGGTCCGCAAGGCGGGTGCCGAGGCGAAGATGGTCGACCACAGCATGGACGAGCTGAAGTCGGCGACGTCGACGCTGCGTTCCGCGCCGCGGGTGGCCGGTACGGCGTGGGTGATGGACTACCGGTCCAACGAGGTGGTCGTGAAGGGCGACAGCACCGTGTCGGCCGACGACTGGTCCCGGATGACGGGGCTCGCGGACGGCATGGGCGGCTTCGTCCGGATGGAGCGCACCGAGGGCACGTTCACGACCCGGCTCAACGGCGCGTTGCCGCTGCTGTCGACGGCCGGTCGATGTTCGGCCGGTTTCAATGTCACCGACGGGCAGCGTGACTTCATCCTGACGGCCGGGCACTGCGGGCCGGACGGTTCGGTGTGGTTCGCCGACAACCGAGGCAACCAGCAGATCGGGCAGACCGTCCAGCAGAACTTCCCCGGCGGTGACTTCTCGCTGGTGCAGTACGCGAGCGGGGAAGCGGGCGCCGGGTCCGAGGTGGTGTCCATCGGTGACGGCAAGGGTGTGCGGATCACGGGTGCCGCCGATCCGGCGGTCGGGCAGCGGGTGTTCCGCAGCGGCAGCACCAGCGGGCTGCGCGACGGCGAGGTGACGGCGCTCAACGCGACGGTCAACTACCCGGAGGGCACGGTCACCGGGCTCATCGAGACGAACGTGTGCGCCGAACCCGGGGACAGCGGTGGCCCGATGTTCTCCGAGGGGGTCGCGCTGGGGGTGACGTCGGGCGGCAGCGGTGACTGCAACGCGGGCGGCACGACGTTCTTCCAGCCGGTGACCAAGGCGCTGGCCGCGCTGAACATGAAGCTGATCGTGGCGGCGCCGAACGGCAACGGTCAGGGCGCCGCACCGGCACCGTCGGCGACGCAGAGCGCCATCTCTCCCGGTGACGCCTCGCCCGGTTCGTCGGCCCCGGTGACGGGTGAGGACGCGGCGACGCTGCTGTCGCGGCTGGCGGACCCGAAGAACGTGGGCCCCGGTCTGCTGGTCGTCGCGGGCAGCCTGGTCGCGCTGGTGGCGACCCGGTTCATCCGCGCCGAGCAGGACCGCAAGGCGTATCGGCAGTACTACTCGGCGACCTGGGGGTGACGGGGCCGACGGGCCGAGGAGATAGGGGCTCGGGCTTCCGTCGAGTCGAGGGCGCTCAGGCCGCCTTCACCGTCTGCGGGGCCGCCTTGGCCCACTCCATGACGAGGCGCTGGTATTCCTCGCGCTGCTCGACGCTCAGTGTCCCGCCCGACCGGCGCCACAGCGCCCGAATCTCCTCGTTGACCTCGTCAGCCGATCGATCGGAGGCGATTTCAACAGTGGTGGACATGCTGTGAAGCATACGGCTCCGGAAGTGAAGGCGCTGTGAGTAAGCACACCTAAGGCGGGCATATCGGACGTGTTGCTGATCACGTCCATCTGTCAACGAGGGCCGTCGAGTTCAGGCGTCCGCCGCGCCCAACACCAGCACCTGGATGGCCAGAACGGCGGCGCCACGGGCCCAGTCGTGAAAGTCGGACACCTTCGTCTCCAGGTCGATCGGAGCGGCGAGCGGATGCCGGTGGGCGCGAATGGCGTCCGCCACACTCGCACCGGCGACATCCATCAGCCCCACCCCTTCACCGGCCAGAAGGATCTTCTGCGGCAGCACGAAGTTGCCGATCTGGGCGACCAGGATCCCCAGCGCACGGGCCGCCTCCTCGATGACGCGGGCGGGCATGGCCTCCCCCGCGGCGGCGAGCGCCAGGATCTCCTCGTAGGTCCGGTCGAGGCCGGTGGCGGCCTGCACCTGGTAACGAATATTGGGAATGGTGAGCAGGGACACAGCGCTGCCGCGCGCCCCGTCCGGGGTGAGCGGACCGTTGGGATCGACGATCCAGTGCCGCCCGAAGCCACGGTCCTCCTCGGCGTACGGCACCCGCTTGCCGCCCAGGACCAGCCCGTAGCCGATACCGGCGCCGATGGTCAGCACGACGAACCGGTCGAGCCCGCGGCCCGCGCCGAACCAGGTCTCGGCCTCGACCAGCGCGGCGACGTCGTTCTCCACGACCACCGGCAGCCCCGTGCGCACCTCCACCAGCTCGGCGAGCGGCACGTCCCGCCACTGCAGGAACGGCGACTCCCCGACCACGGCACGGTCCTCGACGAGTCCGCCGACACCGATGCCGATCCCGGCGATACGGGGGTGCGCGGCGGTGAGTTCGTCGGTCATCTCACCCAACAGGGCAACCACTTCAGCCGGACCGTGGGCGGTGAGGGGCCGGTCGTAGCGGGCGACGATCTCACTGCGGAGGGTGGTCACGACGCCGTAGACCATGTCCTCGGTGATCTTGTAGCCGATGAAGGACCGCGATTCGGCCACGACGTCCAGCGGCTGGGAGGGGCGCCCCTGACGCACCTCCATCACGCCACCGGCCTCGGGGACCTCGACCAGGAGGCCGGACTCGATCAGCGGTTTGGTCAGCCGGGTGAGGCTGCCCGCGGACAGGTCGAGCCGGCGGGCGAGTTCGGTGCGCGACAGAGGGCCGGCGAGCAGCACCTCGATCGCCACCGAGCGTTCACCGGGGCTGAGGGGAAGCCAGCTGGCGGCTACTGAGGTCATGGTCGTCAGGCTCCCACATGATTTTCTTCCTTCACAAAAACAACCAGGCCAGTCTAGGGCAGTAGGTGCGTCTTGAAGAAGATGTTCGCCGCCCTCTTGACGGCTGGATTCTTCCGCCACAAAAGTAAGTGGCCGAGGATGAGCCGCAGCCGAGGGAGTCTCCCGATGACCATCGCCTCCAACAGTCCTCCGTCGCGTCTGCCACTGGGCGACGCGTCGGGGGCGGGCACGAAGCAGCGAATACGGCGGGCGGCGACCCGTGAGAACCAGGGGGACGGGCGACTCGCCGCGCTGTTCATCGCCCCGGCGCTACTGGGCTTCGCCGTCTTCCTGCTCTGGCCCACACTGCGGGGCATCTACCTCAGCTTCACCCGCTTCAACCTGCTCACGCCGCCGGAGTGGGTGGGCCTGGACAACTACGTCCGGATGGTCAACGACCCGATCTTCTGGGACTCGCTGTGGGTCACGGTCGAGTACGTGGTCATCAACATCGGCGTGCAGACGGTGTCGGCGCTGGCCATCGCGGTGCTGTTGCAGCGGTTGACGCAGTCGGCGTGGCTGCGGGGGATCGTGCTCACGCCGTATCTGATGTCGAACGTGGTCGCGGGCCTGGTCTGGCTGTGGATCCTGGACACGCAATTGGGCATCGGCAACGAGATCATCAGCGCGCTCGGCGTCGATCGCATCGCGTTCCTCAACGACGAGACCTGGGCCATCCCCACCATCGCCCTGATCAATGTGTGGCGGCACGTCGGCTACACCGCGCTGCTGCTGTTCGCCGGTCTCCAGGCGATACCGGGCGACATGTACGAGGCGGCCAAGGTGGACGGCGCCAGTGAGTGGCGGATGTTCTGGCGGATCACGATGCCGCTGCTCCGCCCGGTCCTGGCGGTCGTGCTGATCATGACGGTGATCGGTTCGTTCCAAGTGTTCGACACGGTCGCGGTGACGACCGCGGGCGGTCCGGCGAACGCGACCAACGTCCTGCAGTACTACATCTACGGCTCCGCCTTCGGCCGCTTCCAGTTCGGCTACGCC
The DNA here is from genome assembly GCF_014655715.1 of Streptomyces lanatus. Lineage (GTDB taxonomy): Bacteria > Actinomycetota > Actinomycetes > Streptomycetales > Streptomycetaceae > Streptomyces > Streptomyces lanatus. Next base: position 394,664 of record NZ_BNBM01000004.1, read on the forward strand.
TCCGCGATGTCCGTCGCGCTGCTGGTCGTGCTGAGCGCGATCACCGTCCTGCAGTACCGGCTCACCCGGGCCGGCCAGACGGATCTCGGCTGAGGGAAGGGGACTTCGACATGGCTGCCGTAACCGCACCCACCACGACCGTACGACCGCAGCGCCGCAGGTTCTCCCCCGGCCGGGCCCTCGCCTGGACGGTGATGGGCCTGATCATCCTGATCACCTTGCTGCCGTTCTACTGGATCCTGCGCACCGCGCTGTCCACCAACGCGGGCCTCAACACCAGTCCCGCCGATCCCCTCCCGGTCGACCTGAGCACCAGCGGCTTCGAGCGGGCCCTGGGCCTGCAGTCCGCCGAGGAGGCCGTCGCCCAGGGAGGCGCGGGCGGCGGGCTCGACTTCTGGCGCTATCTGCTCAACTCGGTGCTCGTCTCGACCCTGATCACCGGGTGTCAGATCTTCTTCTCGGCGATGGCCGCGTACGCCTTCGCGAGGCTGCGCTGGCGCGGCCGGGACAAGGTGTTCGCGCTGTTCCTGGCCGGGCTGATGGTGCCGACCATCTTCACGCTGCTGCCGAACTTCGTGCTCATCAAGGAACTGCACCTGGTGGACAGCCTGTTGGGCATCGCGCTGCCGAGCCTGTTCATGACGCCATTCGCGGTGTTCTTCCTGCGGCAGTTCTTCATGAACATCCCCCTGGAAGTCGAGGAGGCGGCGCTACTCGACGGCGCCGGGAAGGTGCGGATCTTCTTCCGGGTGATCCTGCCGATGGCGTCCACGCCGGTCATCACGCTGTCGGTGCTGACGTACATCACGTCCTGGAACGACTACTTCTGGCCGCTGATGGTCTCCTACAGCGACAGCTCGCGCGTGCTCACCGTGGCACTGGCGATCTTCCGGGCGCAGACTCCGGCCACGGGCGTCGACTGGTCGGGGCTCACCGCCGCGACCCTCATTGCCGCGCTCCCGATGCTGGTGCTGTTCGCCTGCTTCGCCCGCCGCATCGTCAGCACCATCGGCTTCACCGGGATCAAGTGAGGGACTTCAAGATGCGACTTCGTACGCTGACCGCGCTGGCCGGAGCGCTCACGCTGTCCCTGGCTTCCGGCTGTGCGCAGGGCGATTCGACCGGGGCGTCGTCGAACACGGTGACCTACTGGCTGTGGGACACCAACCAACTGCCCGCCTACCAAGCCTGTGCGAAGGGGTTCGAGAAGGCGAACCCCGGACTGAAGGTGAAGATCACCCAGTTGGGGTGGAGCGACTACTGGACCAAGCTCACCGCAGGGTTCATCGCGGGCACCCAGCCGGACGTGTTCACCGACCACATCCAGAAGTTCGGCCAGTTCGCCGATCTGAAGGTGCTGGAGCCGCTGGACGACCTGGACATCAAGGACTCCGACTACCAGCCGGGCCTGGCCGCCAACTGGATCGGCCAGGACGGCCGCCGCTACGGCACTCCCAAGGACTGGGACACCGTCGCGCTCTTCTACAACGACAAGATGGCCAACGACGCCGGTCTCAGCGCAGAGCAACTCAACTCCCTGGCCTGGAACCCGAAGGACGGCGGCACCTTCGAGAAGGCGATCGCCCATCTCACCGTCGACGCCAAGGGCCGACGGGGTGACGAGCCGGGCTTCGACAAGAACAACGTCAAGGTGTACGGGCTGGCCACCAACGGCGGCGGCTTCGGCGACGGTCAGACGCAGTGGAGCTCCTTCGCCGCGTCCGCCGGATGGAACTACACGGAGAAGGCACGCTGGGGGACCGAGTACCAGTACGACAGCAAGACCTTCCAGTCGGTGATCGACTGGTACTTCGGCCTGGCGAAGAAGGGGTACATGGCCCCCTTCTCCGACTACAACATCCAGTCGAACCAGGCCAACACCCAGGTCGCCGCCGGCAAGGCCGCGGCCGCCCTCGACGGGGCCTGGATGATCTCCAGCTACGCCGGCTTCAAGGGCCTCGACATCAAGAGCGCGCTGACCCCCGTCGGGCCGACCGGCAAGCGCGCCACCATGATGAACGGCCTCGCCGACTCCATCTCCAAGGCCTCCAAGAACAAGGCGGGCGCCCGCAAGTGGGTCGCCTACCTGGCCTCGGACGAGTGCCAGACCGTCGTGGGCAAGGCGGGCGTCGTCTTCCCCGCCACTCCCGCGGGCACCGAGGCGGCCATCGCCGCCTACAAGAAGAAGAACATCGACGTCACTGCGTTCACCGAACCCGTGGCCGACAAGAAGGACTCCCGGACCTTCTCCTACCCGATCACCAACTACGCGGCCGACGTGACGGCGCTGATGATGCCGGCGATGGAGGACATCTACGGCAACGGCAAGTCCGTGAGCAGCCTCGACCAGACCAACGACCAGATCAACCTGATCCTCTCCCAGTGAAGGGCATGCCTTACATGACGTTCTCCCTCGGCATCGTCGGCGCCGGCCAGTTCTCCGGCCAGTTCGCCACGCTGTTCCAGGCCCACCCCGGTGTCAGCGACGTGTACGTCACCGATCTGCTGCCCGAGCGGGCCGAGCAGCTCGCGGACGCACAGGGACTGGCCGGTACCTTCCCCTCGTACGAGGCGATGCTGGAGTCGAAGGCCGTCGACGCGGTCGCCATCTTCACGCAGCGCTGGACCCACGGCCCGCTGGTGCTCCAGGGCCTCGACGCCGGCAAGCACGTCTACTCCGCGGTCCCCATGGCGATCACCACGGAGGAGATCGCCGCGATCATCGACAAGGTCCGGGCGACCGGACTGACGTACATGATGGGCGAGACCAGCCAGTACAACCCGGCGACCGTGCATGCCCGCAACCAGATCGCCGAGGGCGCCTTCGGGCGGCTCTTCTACGCCGAGGGCGACTACGTCCACGACATGGATCTGGGGTTCTATGAGGCGTACCAGTACAGCGGGGGCGAGAACTGGAAGGCGACCGCGTCCTATCCCCCGCTGCTGTACCCGACGCACGCGGTGGGCGGTGTGCTGGGCGCCTGGCAGACGCACGCCGTGAGCGTGTCGGCGATCGGGGTCGTGGACGACCGGGGCGACGGGGTGTTCGACAAGGACGTCAGCCAGTTCGGCAATGACGTGTCGAACGCGACCGCGCTGTTCGAGGTCGCGGGCGGCGGGTCGTTCCGGACGAACGAGTTCCGGCGGGTCGGATATCCGTCCCACATACGGGAGTCGCGGTTCCGTTTCTTCGGTACCGAGGCCAGCATGGAGCAGCTCGCCACGGTGGCCTTCTGGCAGGACAAGAAGGGCGTCAAGGACATCAGCGAGCTGCTGGAGCCCAAGCCCACCCTTTCGCCGGACGACCCCTCGCTCCAGCACATCGCGCCGGATCTGCGGGCCGCCTTCACCTCGGGTTCGGCGCCCGTGCACGACCGCGCGCGGCTGCCTAGGTCGTTCGACAACCTGCACAACGGGCACGAGGGCAGCCATCACTTCCTCGTCGACGACTTCGTGACCGCGGTCAACAGCCGCAGCCTTCCGTCCGTGAACGCCTGGGTGGCGGCCCGCTACACCCTGCCGGGGATCATCGCGCACGAGTCCGCGCGGCAGGGCGGGGCCAGGCTGGAGATCCCGGACTTCGGGGACGCGCCGGGGGCGTGACGCATCCCGACTCAGACCCGCGAGCCGGGTACCTGTCCTGACTCAGGTGCCCGGCTTGCGGCCGTACACGTACACGTCGTCGCCGTTCTTCAGCAGCGACCAGTACTTCTTGGCGTCGGTCTTCGTCATGTTGACGCAGCCGTGCGAGCCCGGCGGGTTCCACATGCTGACGCCGACGGAGTGGAAGGCCTGGCCGCCGTCGAAGAACTGGGAGTACGGCATCGGCACGTTGTAGATGGTCGACACGTGGTCGATGTTGCGCCAGTAGATCTTCTTCAGGCCGGTGCGGGTCTCGTAGCCGTTGCGGCCGGTGCGGACCGGGACCGGGCCGTACACCAGGCGGCTGCCGTCCTGGATCCAGCTGAGCTGGAGCGTGAGGTTCACACAGGCGATGCGGCCCTTGTTGACGGGGCACTTGCCGTCCCTGTTGGGGTTCCTGCCGACGGCCTTCTGCTTGGTCATCAGGTCCATCACGCCCCAGGTGACGGGACCCGCGTAGCCGGCGTTCGGGGTGATGCCGTGCTTGGTCTGGAAGGCCTGGATGGCCCTGCAGTCGGCGCTGGACTGCCTGCCGTCGACCGGGCGGCCGAGGAACTTCTCCACCTTCTTCTGATACGGCCCGGCCTGGGTCGTACAGCTAGGCGCCGCCTGCGCCGGTGCGGCGGCGAGCGTGAGCGTGAGCGGTGCGACCAGTCCGCCGGTGATGCCGAGTGCGACGGCGCGCCGTCTGCGTATGTCCCCCATGGCCGGGCCCTTCCCTAGCGTGTTCTGTGGACTTTCTGCCAGGTAGACCCGTGTGCGGAGGGATCGGTTGTGCTGCGGATCGGGCTGTGACCGAACGGTGAAAATTCGCCGGGCGGGAGGGTGTGATCCGGCCGGTGCGCCGGACGTCTCAGGCGTCGTACTCCCGCTTGATCGCTGCCAGGAATCCGGTGTTCACCGCGGTCAGGCCGCCGTCGACGGTGAGGGTGGTGCCGGTGATCCAGGCGGCGTCGCGGGACGCCAGGAAGGCGACGGCCGCGGCGATGTCCTCGGGTTCGCCGACCCGGCCCAGGGGGTACAGCCCGCGGATCGCGTCGAGCTCGGCGTCCCGCCCCTCCCACGCCGATGTGCGCACCGTGCCCGGCGTCACCAGGTTGACCCGGACACCGCGGGCCGCGGCATGTCCGGCGATGGTACGGGTCAGGGAGGCCAGGCCGGCCTTGGCGGCGCTGTAGGCGTGGTTGCCGAAGTCCTGGAGGGCGTTGACGGAGCCGATGTTCACGATGGCGCCGCGGCCCGAGGCGGCCAGGTGCGGGAGGGCGGCGCGGCAGCAGCGGTAGGTGCCGGTGAGGGTGATGTCGAGGTCGAGGTCCCAGGCGTCGTCGGGGCCGTCCTCGAAGAGCGCGGTGTCGGGTGTGCAGGAGGCCGCGCTGTTGATCAGTACGTCGAGCGAGCCGAACGACTCGACGGCGTGGGCGACGGCCGCCTCGACCGACGCGCGGTCGCCGACGTCGCACGCCAGCGCCGCCACCGTGAGCCCACGTCCGCTCAGGTCCGCCGCCGTCTTCTCGACCTCGGGTCCGTCCCGGTCGGTGAGCAGGACGCGCGCCCCTTCCTCGGCGAACCGGCGTGCGGTGGCGGCTCCGATGCCGCGGGCCGCGCCGGTGATCAGGACTGCGTGGGCTGCGAATCGCGTGGTGTCCGTCATGGGCCGAACCGTAGTCCCGTAAAGATCACCCGGGCAGATAGCGTACGTACATGTCCGTGTTCATTCAGCAACTCCCCGCGCTCATCGGCGTCGTGATCGGCGCGCTCGGTTCGTACGTGGTGGTCGTACGGGGCGACCGGATGAGGTTCGTGCGGGAGCAGGCGGCGCGTTGGGAGGACAGGAAGCTCGCGGTGTACGCCGACTACGCGCAGTCGGTGAAACGGACGGTCACCGTGACCTACCGGGTCGCCGCCGCGCTCGGCAACGACCCGCACCCGGATCGGCTGTCGCTGGAGGAGGCCAAACCGCTGCTGGCCGACGCGACCGCCCGCCGGGATCCGTCGGGCGAGGCGCTGATCATGCTGGGCAGCCCCGCGGTGGTGGACAAGGCACGCGCCTGGGTCGTGACGGCGCTCGAAATGGAGCGCTTCGTGCGCGCGGGCAGGGAGGACCCCGAGGCCTGGCAGGCACTGCTGGAGCGCCAGCGCGCCGGACGTGAGGGCTACTACGCGGCCGTGCGGGAGGACCTGGGCCTCCCGCCGGGCCACTCGGCGCGGTGGCCGGCCCTGGAGACCGGCCCCCTGCCTTCTCAGCGGTAGCCGGTGGTGTCCGCCGGCTTCCCCGCGTCCTGCACCTCCACCAGGTAGCGCCAGGCGTCGGGGCGGCTGCCGTCGAGGTCGGTGAAGCCGTAGACCGGGGCGAGTTGTCCGCTGGACAGGGACTCGCCGTTCCAGCGGGCCACGTCGGGGTCGGCGGCGAGGGCGGCGACGGCGCGGCCGACGTAGCGCGGGGTCTCGGAGATCGCGAAGTGCGGGACGCGTTCGAGGGCGTCGCGCCAGTTGTCCTCGCGCACCTCGAACCCGTCCAGCATCATCTCCGAGCGCAGCCAGCCCGGGGTCAGTGCGACGGCGGTGGCGCCGCGCGGGCCGAGTTCATGGCCGAGGGAAAAGGCCATGCGCAGGACGGACGACTTGGCGAGGTCGTAGAAGAAGTTGACCCGGTAGTTGTCGCGGTTGTACTCGGCGGTGCCGTCGGTCATCTCGACGACCAGGCCGCCGGGGTGCCGCAGGAGCAGCGGAAGGGCGTGGTGGCTGGTGATCGCGTGGGTCTCGACGGCGAGCCGGAGCAGCCTGAGCCCGTTGTCGAGGTCGTGGTCCCAGACCGTGGCGTCCCAGTCGAAGAGCTTCTCGCCGCCCCAGATGTCGTTGACGAGGACGTCAAGGCGGCCCTGTTCGTCGGCGATGCGGTCCACGAGGGTGCGGACCTGCGCCGGGTCGAGGTGATCGGTGGGTACGGCGATGCCGTGGCCGCCCGCCTCGGTGACGAGGTCGGCGGTGTCCTCCAGGGTCTCGGGGCGGTCGTACTCGGAGCGCCGGGCGCGGGTGCTGCGTCCCGTCACATAGACGGTGGCGCCGGCCGCCCCGAGCTCCACGGCGATGCCGCGTCCGGCTCCCCGTGTGGCCCCCGCGACCAGTGCGACCTTGTCCTTCAACGGCTGTGACATGTCCGGCCTCCCGACCCTCTGCGAGCGATGTCGTCTTCGAGGGTGCCGGGTAAGCCGGACATCTTGTGTCGTCTTTTACCGGTCGTCTTCCGGGGTCACCCGGCCGGACGCAGTCGCGCGTCGAGGTCGTCGTAGGTCGGCAGGAACCAGATGTGGCCGCCGTTGTTGGTCTCGTGGACGAAGTCGCGCAGGGCCGTGCTCTCGGCGATGTGCTGGGAGATGTCGCCGACCAGGACGAGGCGCAGCCGGTAGTTCGCGAACTTCCGCATGACCGCGCCCGCGACGCCCGACCGCAGCCGGAAGAACTCGTCCGCGACCCGCTCGACGGGCACCGCGACCAGCTCGGCCTCCTGCCCGAAGGCGTCGCCGAGCAGATCGAGCGCCGCGCTCTCGCCGTCCAGGAGCGGGCCGTCGGGAGCGCAGCGCAGGACGCGTACGTCATGCAGGGTCACGAGTGTGTTGGTGGTCATGGGGCGTGATCGTACGGTCGGGTCCCGCCCCTCACCATGGGTTTTCCGGTCTGTCCGATTCCCGGGCTCAGTGGCCCCGGTCGAGCCACTCCTGGAGGTGCGGGGCCTCCGCGCCGATGGTGGTCGGGTCGCCGTGGCCGGTGAGGACCTTGGTCTCGGGCGGGAGGGTGAGCAGCCGGTCGCGGATCGAGTCGATGATCGTCGGGAAGTGGGAGTACGAGCGGCCGGTGGCGCCGGGGCCGCCCTGGAACAGGGTGTCGCCGGTGAAGACGACACCGAGGCCGGGATCGTGCAGACAGACCGCGCCGGGCGCGTGCCCCGGCGTGTGCAGCACCGTGAGGTCGGCGCCCGCGGCCTCGATGACCTGGCCGTCCAGGAGATGGGCGTCGGGGTCGCGGTCCGGGTGGGTCATCTTCCACAGCGGCAGGTCGTCGGGGTGCAGCCAGATCGTGGCGCCGGTGCGGTCGGCCAGGGCGGGGGCGGCGTCGATGTGGTCGTTGTGGGCGTGGGTGCACACGATCGCCGTCAGGCGGCGGTCGCCGACGGCCTCGGCGATGGCGTCGGCGTCGTGGGCGGCGTCGATGACGATCACCTCGTGGTCGTCGCCGACCAGCCACACGTTGTTGTCGACGTCCCAGGTGCCGCCGTCGAGGGTGAACTGGCCGGAGGTGACGAGGCGTTCGACGCGGGCGGCGCGGGCGGCCATCAGAGCATCACCACCGAGCGCAGGACGTCGCCGTGGTGCATCCGCTCGAAGGCCTTCTCCACGTCGGTGAGTTCGATGGTCTCGGTGACGAACGCGCCGAGGTCCAGCCGCCCCTGCTGATGCAGGTCGATCAGCATCGGGAAGTCGCGAGAGGGCAGACAGTCGCCGTACCAGGAGGACTTGAGCGCGCCGCCGCGGCCGAAGACGTCCAGGAGCGGCAGTTCGAGCTTCATCTCTGGGGTGGGTACGCCGACGAGTACGACGGTTCCGGCGAGGTCGCGGGCGTAGAAGGCCTGCTTGTACGTCTCCGGGCGGCCGACGGCCTCGATGACGACGTCGGCGCCATGGCCGCCGGTCAGCTCGCGGATCGCCTCGACCGGATCGGTCTCCTTGGAGTTGACCGTGTGCGTGGCGCCCATCGAGCGGGCCTTCTCCAGCTTCCGGTCGTCGATGTCGACGGCGATGATCTTCGCGGCCCCGGCCAGGTTCGCGCCCGCGATGGCCGCGTCGCCGACGCCGCCGCAGCCGATGACGGCGACCGAGTCGCCGCGGCCGACATTGCCGGTGTTGATGGCGGCGCCGATACCGGCCATCACGCCACAGCCGAGCAGCCCGGCAACCGCCGCGGACACCGACGGGTCGACCTTGGTGCACTGCCCGGCCGCGACGAGGGTCTTCTCGGCGAAGGCTCCGATACCGAGGGCGGGGGAGAGCTCGGTGCCGTCGGTGAGGGTCATCTTCTGCTTGGCGTTGTGGGTGTTGAAGCAGTACCACGGGCGTCCGCGCAGACAGGCCCGACAACTCCCGCACACCGCACGCCAGTTGAGGATCACGAAGTCACCGGGTTCGACATCGGTGACCCCCTCCCCCACCGACTCCACCACGCCCGCGGCCTCATGGCCCAGGAGGAAGGGGAAGTCGTCGCTGATGCCGCCCTGCTTGTAGTGCAGGTCGGTGTGGCAGACCCCGCAGGCCTGCACCTGTACGACGGCCTCGCCCGGCCCCGGATCCGGCACGACGATCGTCTCCACGCGCACGGCCTCGTCCTTGCCCGGTGCGATCACGCCCCGCACTTCCTGCGCCATGGTGCTCAGCCCTTCCTTCCGTGGATCTCGGTCCGCTTCCGACCCTAGACGTAACTGATCAGTAGAGGCACGGCGTGGGGGTCTTCACATCCGCATCCGGCCACGCACCCTGAATACCCCCGGGGGTACCCTGCTAAGGTGGGCCATATACCCCCGGGGGTAATTTCCTCCGGGACGGCACGAGCTTCGGGCTTCGGGCTTCGGGCTTCGGGCTTCGGGCTTCACCAGAACAGGAGAGGAGTGCTGCCGTGTACTTCGTCGACACCATCGACGTGTCAGGGCTGGGCAACCGCGGCTATCTGGCGGGCGGGGCGCACAGCGCCGTGGTGGTCGATCCGCCGCGCGACATCGACCGGGTGATCACGGCCGCCGCACGGCGGGGTGTGCGCATCACACATGTGGTGGAGACACACATCCACAACGACTATGTGACCGGCGGCCTCGAACTGGCACGGCTCACCGGCGCCGCCTATCTCGTCCCGGCCGCGGCACGGGTCGCCTACGAGCGGGTGCCGGTCGCCGACGGGGACCGTACGCGCATCGAGGACAACCTGGTTCTGCGCGCCCTGGCCACTCCCGGACACACCCCACATCACACGTCGTATGTGCTGGAGGAGGCCGGACACGCCGTGGCCGTGTTCACCGGCGGCTCCCTGCTGATCGGCACGGTCGGGCGGCCTGACCTGGTGGAACCGGGGCTGACCGGGCGGCTGGCGCGGGCGCAGTACGAGTCGGCGCGGCGGCTGGCGGCGGAGCTGCCGGACGAGACGGCGGTGCTGCCCACGCACGGCTTCGGCAGTTTCTGTTCGGCGACGCGGGCGGACGGTGGCGCGGAGACCACGATCGGCCGTGAGCGGCAGGTCAACGCGGCGCTCGTCAAGGATGTCGAGACGTTCGTCGCCGAGCTGCTCGCCGGTCTCGACGACGTACCCGCGTACTACGCCCACATGGGGCCGGCCAACACACAGGGCCCGGCTTCGGTGGATCTGACGCCGCCCCGTCCGGCCGACGCCGAGGAGATCGCGGCGCGACTGGCCGCCGGGGAGTGGGTGGTGGATCTGCGGCATCGGGTCGCGTTCGCCGAGGGACACGTCTCCGGCGCGGTGAACTTCGAGGCCGAGGGCCAGCTGGCCACCTACCTCGCCTGGCTGCTGCCCTGGGGCAAGCCGGTGACCCTGCTCGCCGAGACGCCCGCGCAGCTCGCCGACGCCCAGCGCGAACTGGTCCGCGTCGGCATCGACCGGCCGGCCGCGGTGGCCACGGGCTCCGTGGCGGACTGGGTACGGCCGGGCGAGCGCCCGCGTTCGTTCCCGCGCGGCACGTTCGCCGACCTGGCGGCGCGGAAGGATGTCGTGACGCTCGACGTACGGCGCGACTCGGAGCGCCAGGCCGACCACATCAAGGGGTCGGTCCACATCCCGCTCCACCAGCTGCGCGACCGTCTCTCCGAGATTCCGGACGGCACCGTCTGGGTGCACTGTGCCGGCGGCATGCGGGCCGCGATCGCCGCCTCGCTGCTCGACGCGGCGGGACGCGATGTCGTCGCCGTCGACGACTCCTTCGACGCGGCCCGCACGGCCGGGCTCCCGATGGCCCGTGTCACACCGGCCGAGGCGCAGGAGCGGGCCGGGTCGGGCGCGGTCCTCGTGGACGTCCGTGAGGCGCTGGAGTGGGCCGAGGGCCACGCCCCCGGCGCCGTCCTTGCTCCCCTCTCCGCCCTGACCGCCGGCGCGTCCCTCCCCGACTCCGCACAGGCCCGCCCGGTCGTCGCCATCTGCCGCTCAGGCAAGCGCTCCCGCGAGGCCGCGGCCCTGCTCTCGGCACGCGGTGTCGAGGTCGTGGACGTGATCGGCGGGATGGGTGCCTGGACGGAGGCCGGGCTTCCCGTGGTGGCCGAGCCGGAGTCCCGCGTGGCGGCGGAGTCCGGGGCGCCCGGTGCCGAGTGACACCGTCCACCTCGCCGCAGGTGACTCCGACCACCACCACGCCGGGCCCCTGAAGGGGCGCGGCCCCTACCACCACCCCGCAGACTCACCCTCGCTCATCACCGCATCTGCCGCGCGAGGCGTCCCGGGCCGGGAACCCGGAGCCCTCTCATGACCGCCCTTCTCCTCGGCCTCATGGCCGGTGGTGTCACCGGGCTCGCGCTGGGGGCGTTGGGTGGGGGTGGGAGTGTGCTGGCCGTGCCGGCGTTGATCTATCTGCTCGGTTTCACTCCGGCCGCCGCGGCGACGGCGAGCCTGGTCGTGGTCGCTTTGACCTCCGCCACCGCGCTCGCCGCGCACGCCCGTGCGGGCACGGTGCGCTGGCGGGGCGGGGCCGTGTTCGCGGCGGCGGGGCTCGTGCCCGCGGCGGTCGGTGGCGTGGTGTCCGGGTGGCTGTCGGACAGGCTGCTCACCGGCGCGTTCGCGGTGATCGCCGCTGTCGCCGCACTGCGGATGCTGCGGCCGTCGGCGTCCGTACGGCACGAGGAGGTGCCGGTGCGGCCCTGGCAGGTCGCCCGGGCCGGGGCGGGACTCGGCGCGGTTACCGGAGTGCTCGGAGTGGGCGGCGGCTTCCTCGCCGTACCGGCACTGGTGAGCGTGGTGGGTCTGCGGATGCGGGCCGCCGTGGGGACCAGTCTGCTGGTCATCACGGTCAACTCACTGGCCGCGCTGGCCGCGAGAGCCGGCTCCGATGCGCGGATCGACTGGCTCGCCGTGGCCCCGTTCGCGGCGGCCGCCGTGCTCGGCGCCTGGGACGGCAAGCGGCTCGCCACGAAGGTCTCCGGCGACAGACTGCGGCAGATCTTCGCCTGGGCCCTGCTCGCGGTGGCCCTGTTCATGCTGGCGGACGCCATGACATGACGCCCGCACGCGGGACGCACGCCACGCGCCCGTCCCGCACCTACGCCAGCGACAGGAACAGCTTCTCCAGCCGGGCCTTCATCTGCTCCGACGTCTCCCCGTTGTCCCGGCCCCGCTCGGGGTCGGCGATGCACTGCTGCAACCCCGTCGCGATGATCGCGAAGCCGGCCCGGTCGAGGGCACGCGAGGCGGCGGCGAGCTGGGTGACCACGTCCTCGCAGTCGCGGCCCTCCTCGATCATCTTGATCACACCGGAGATCTGCCCCTGCGCCCGGCGCAGCCGGTTGAGCACCGACTTGAGGTCATCGCCCTCGAACTGAAGCTCCACGATCACTCTCCTCTACATACCCTTGGGGGTATTTTACCCCTCCCCGGAAAGGATCTCATTCCCCATGTCTTCTCCCCTGGCCCCGCGCGCCCTCGACATCGACGGCGCCCGCACCCGACTGCCCGCCCTGACCGTCATCGACGTCCGCACCCCCGGTGAGTACGCCGCCGGTCATCTTCCCGGCGCCCTCAACATCCCCCTGGACCGGCTCGGCCGCGCCCTGCCCACGCTCGCCGAGCGACCGGGCGGCGAGCTGCTGATCGTCTGCGCCTCCGGGGCCCGTTCCGAGAACGCCTGCAAGCTGCTCACCGAGCACGGCATACCGGCCATGACCCTGACCGGCGGCACCCAGGGCTGGGCGGAACGCGGCCACGAACTGCACCGCCCGGCGTCCGCCCCGCGCAGCACCTGGTCCATGGAGCGCCAGGTGCGGTTCACGGCGGGCTCGATCGTTCTGGTCGGCCTGGGGCTCGGACTCCTGCATCCGGCCTGGCAGTTGCTCTCCGCCGGTATCGCGGGCGGCCTCGTCTTCTCGGCGCTCACCAACACCTGCGGAATGGCGGCGATACTGTCGAAGCTGCCGCACAACCGCCCACGCCCCGCCGACCTCGACGCGACACTGGCGGCCCTGGCCGAACGGGCGCAGGGGGCGCAGGGGGCATAGAGGGCCTAGCGGCATCCCGGCGCCCCCTCACCTCAAGAAGTCCCGCACACTCCGCCCCAGCCAGCCCCTCCTCGTCCAGGCCGTCCCCGCCGCCCAGCGGCAGCAACCGGTGCGGCACATGGACAAGGGTCTCGGCGACCTGCCAGGCGGACAGTCCGGGGGGCCGGGTTCGACGAGGACGACGCCGTCAAGTCCTTCCCGGTCCAGTTCGAATCCCTCCGCATGCCGCGTCGGTCCGGGCGGCGACCTGGAAACTGACGGTGCGCCTGCTGGCGCTTCCGCCGCACGACGCGTACCTCGCCGCCCTCACCGTCCGGGCCCGCGCGATGCTCACCATGACTGGACGCTGCTCGCCCGGGACCGGCGAGCCGCCCGTGGCGCTGTCGGTCGCTGGAAACCCGCAGGCCTGGCGGAACGAAGCCGACGTAGCCTGAATGCTCCGTACGACTCCGAGGAGCCCCGTGAGCATCGCAGAGACCCCAGCCACCCCCTCCACCTGGCGGCTGCTCCTGGGCTACGTGCGCCCGCACCGGTGGACCCTGCTGGCGGGTGCCGTGCTGTCGCTGGTCACGGGCGCCACGGGGCTGCTTCTGCCGCTGGTGGCAAGGGAGTTGATCGACGACCTGTCGCACGACCGCGCCATCACCGGGGCGCTGTTGATCATGTCGGCGCTGGTGGTCGCGAACGCGGCGCTCGGCGCGCTGGGTTCGTACGTCCTGCGGCGCACCGCCGAGTCCGTGGTGCTCGGCGCGCGGCGCGCACTGTCGTCGTATCTGCTGCGGCTGCGCATCACCGCCGTGGACCGCAGCGAGCCGGGCGATCTGATGGCGCGCATCACCTCCGACACGACGCTGCTGCGGGAGGTCACGACCGACTCGCTGGTGGGCCTCGGCACGGGCGGGCTCACGCTGGTGGCGACGGTGGTGATGATGGGCCTGGTGGATCCCGTGCTGCTCGCGGTCACGCTCGCCGTGATCCTGTGCGCCGGTACGGTCCTCGGGGTGATCGTGCCGCACATCAACAAGGCCAGCAGGCAGGCCCAGGACGCGGTCGGAGTGATGGGGGCCTCGCTGGAACGGATCCTGGGCGCGCTGCGCACCGTGAAGGCGTCCGGGGCTGAGCACCGGGAGGAGCGGACTCTGCACGAGGCCGCCGAGGAGTCCTGGCGGCAGAGCGTGCGGGCCGCCAAGTGGTCGGCCGCGGCGGGCAACACGGCCGGGCTCGCCATGCAGATCGCCTTCATCACGGTGCTCGCGGTGGGCGGTGCACGGGTGGCGACCGGCGCGATCGACATCGGCACGCTGGTGGCGTTCCTGCTGTACGTCTTCTATCTGATGTCGCCGATCCAACAGGTCGTCGGCGCGATCACCCAGTACCAGACGGGCTCCGCGGCGCTCGCCCGCATCCAGGAGGCACTACGGCTCCCCTCCGAACCGGCCGCACAACCCGCGCCGTTGCCCACGACCGGGGCGGAGCCCGCCGCGCTGGCCTTCGAGGATGTGCGGTTCCGGTACACCGAGGAGCTGCCGTACGTCCATCACGGGGTGACGTTCGCCGTGCCCGCGCAGGGCATGACGGCGTTCGTGGGGCCGTCGGGCGCCGGCAAGACGACCGTGTTCTCGCTGATCGAGCGGTTCTACGACCCCGAGAGCGGCGTCATCACGCTCGACGGGCGTGACCTCGCCGACTGGGAGCTGCCTCAGCTCCGTTCCGCGATCGGGTATGTCGAGCAGGATGCTCCGGTGCTGTCCGGGTCCCTGCGGGCCAATCTGCTGCTCGGCAATCCTGACGCCGATGAGGAGGCCGTGACGCGGGTGTTGAAGACGACCCGGCTGGACGGGCTGGTCGCGCGGCTGCCGGAGGGGCTGGAGACGCTTGTCGGGCATCGGGGCACGAAGTTGTCGGGAGGTGAGCGGCAGCGGGTCGCCATCGCGCGGGCGTTGTTGCGGCGGCCACGGCTGCTGCTGCTCGACGAGGCGACCTCGCAGTTGGACGCGGTGAATGAGGCGGCGCTGCGGGACACGGTCGCCGATGTCGCTCGTACGACCACGGTTCTCGTCGTCGCGCATCGGCTGTCCACGGTCACGATGGCTGATCGGATCGTGGTGATGGATGCGGGGCGGGTGCGGGCGGTGGGTACGCATCGGGAGCTGGTGGCCGGGGATCCGTTGTATGCGGAGTTGGCGGCGACGCAGTTCTTGGCGACCGCCGGGTAAGTGCCCGGCCCGTTTCAGGCTTGGAGCCTGCGCAGGCGTTCCGTGTCGCAGGTGCGGGGACACGTCGCGCACGCCTCGTCGGGGCGGATCGTGTAGTACATGCAGCAGCCGGCCCGGGTGCGGGTCGGGTGTTGGCGGCCGTCGTCCGTTGTCAGATGGCGGAAGTCGGCGCCACTTGGATACGGGGAAACAGCCGTCGGCAACAACCGGCTCGCCGCCCTCACCGCGTCGTCCTCGCGGTCCAGCATCCGGCCGAGGTACCAGATGCCGGAGACCAGGTCGTCGCTGACCATGCCCCACAGTGCGCGTGAGCGGCGGCGGGCGGTCGGGCCGATCGCGTCCAGGAGAGGGGCCATGTGGTCGGCGACGGCCGCTCGCAACTCGGCTTCCAGGGCCTGCTCGTGAGGGACCGTCAGTACGCCGGGGAGGCGGGCCGCCGGGTCGTCGGGCAGGCAGGCCAGGTCGCTGCCGGGTGTGATGGTGAACTCGGCCGTGGTGAGGTCGAGGCGCAGATCCTCGGGGAGGATCCGGGGGACGCGCTGTTCGAGGTACCAGGCGCCGCTCATCAGGAGCGAGACCGACCAGGCGTAGTCGTGCAGGGCGCGCGAGGCAGCCACGTCTCGGCGCGGAAACACGCCGTAGCGATCGTGAATGCGGGCCGCCTCCGCCGACACGAAGGCGTCGAGCACGGACTCGTCCTTCACCAGCTCCGCCGCCGACACGCCCGTCTGCGCGTCCTCGGCGACCCGCACCGACAGCACTCCGCACAGGTCGGTGAGCCGGCCATAGACGTCACCGAGCGTGTGCGCGACGGCGCCGACAGGCGGGGAGGTCGAGGGCACGGGCATCGGTACTCCAGTGCGGGGTTCCAACGAAAGCCGAACAGGTAAGGCTTACCTTACAATAGCGATCAAGCGGAGAACGCCAGGTAGGGCAGTTGCGAGTGATCGACTATCGCGCACATCACAGTGATCACACAGCAATTGAAATATAAAGCAAGCCTAACCTAAGCTCACCGCTTGTGACTGCGACCCAACGGGGCGCGCCCACCGGCGTGCCCTTCCGTGCCCTCAGGCATGTACCGCTCTTCCTCACCGGCCTCGCCGCCCTCGTGCTCTGCGCCGCGCTGAGCCTCGCGCTGGGCGCCCGCTCCGTGCCGCTGGGCACGGTGGCCGACGCGCTGTTCGGCAACGCTCACGGCCGCGAAGCCCTCGTGGTGACCGGGCTGCGCCTGCCGAGAACCGTCATCGGGCTCGCGGTCGGCGCCGCGCTCGGGGTCGCCGGAGCGGTCGCCCAGGGCATCACCCGCAATCCGCTCGCCTCGCCGACGACGCTCGGCATCAACGCGGGCGCCGGTTTCGCGGTCGTCGTCGCCATCTTCGCGCTGAAGCTCAACAGCCCTGCCCAGTACGTGTGGTTCGCGTTCGCCGGCGCGGCCGGTGCCGCCCTGTTCGCCCAGGCGCTGGCCCGTCGCGCCGGGGACATCGACGCCGTACGGCTCGCGCTGGGCGGCACGGTGCTCCAACTCGTCCTGCTGTCCTGGACGTCGGCGGTGATGCTGCTGAACCAGCGCACCCTGGACGAGGCCCGCTTCTGGCTCGCGGGATCCCTCTCCGGGCGCACCCTCGACGTACTGTGGCCGGTCCTGCCGACCCTGCTGCTCGGCCTGGTCGTCGCGCTGGCCGTCGCCCCCGCCCTCAACGCCCTGGCCCTGGGCGACGATGCGGCGCAGGCGCTCGGTGTGCCGGTGGCCCGGATCCGGCTGGCCGGGGGTGTCGCGGTCGTCCTGCTCGCCGGTTCGGCGGTCGCGGTGGCCGGTCCGGTCGCCTTCGTCGGACTGGCCGCGCCCCATCTCGTACGGCCGCTGCTCGGCGGCGACCACCGGCTGCTGGTGCCGGGCTGTCTGATCGCCGGTCCGCTGCTGCTGCTCTCTGCCGATGTGCTCGGCCGACTGGTCATCCGTCCCTCGGAGTTGGAGGTCGGCATCGTGACCGCGTTCCTCGGCGCGCCCCTGCTGGCCCTGCTGGCTCGGAGGGTGGGCCGATGAGCGCCGCCGTCGTGTCCGTGCGGACCAAGTCCGCCTCCCGCGTGCGAGTCCGGCGCCGGGTGCTGCTCTTCGGGGCCATCGGTCTGGTCCTGCTGTTCGTGCTGCTCACCCTGTCCTTGACGACGGGTGAGATCCCGCTGCCGGCCGGTACGGCGCTGCGTGCGCTGGTCGGGCTCGGGGATTCGGGGGACGTGCTCGTGGTGCAGCAGTTCCGGGCGCCTCGGGCGGTGGCGGCGATCGTCGCCGGGGCGGGGCTGGGGGCGGCGGGGTGTGTACTGCAACGCCTGTTCCGCAATCCGCTGGCGTCGCCCGACGTCATGGGCATCACCGGCGGGGCGTCCCTGGGCGCCGTCGCGTTGATCGCCGCGGGGGCCTCGCAGGCGCTGATCCCCCTCGGGGCGCTCGGGGGTGGGCTGCTCGCGGCCCTGCTGCTGGGTGTGTTCGCCTGGGGCTCGGGGCTTGCGGTCACGCGGCTTGTGCTCACCGGGCTTGCCGTGCAGGCGGGGCTCGCCGCTGCCGTGAACCTGATGATCGTGCGGTTTCCTGCGGAGCTCGCCGGGTCGGCGTTGCAGTGGACCGCGGGGTCTGTGTACGGGCGGACCTGGACCGAGGTGTGGGGAGCGGGCGGCGCGATGGTGCTGGCGCTGGGCGCCGCGCTTCTCATGCATCGGCGGCTGGCCGTGCTCGACCTCGGGGACGATTCGGCGGGGGCGCTGGGGTTGCGTACGTCCGCTGCTCGGCTTCAACTGCTTGTTCTCGCCGTGGTGTTGGCCTCGCTGGCTGCGGCGCTTGCCGGGCCCGTGACGTTCGTTGCGCTTGCCGTGCCGCATGTCGTGCGGTTCCTGACCGGGCCGCCGACGGTTGCTTCGCTGGTGTTGGCCGGGGTCACGGGGGCCGTGCTGTTGCTGGCCTCCGACTTGGTGGTGCAGCACCTGTTGCCGATCGAGGGGCTGCCGGTGGGGGCGGTCACCGCGACGCTCGGGGCGCCTTGGCTTCTGGTGTTGATGTTGCGGCAGAGCTCGCCTGTTCAGAGGGGGCGCGGATGACGAAGCGTTCCACTGGGGGTGCCGGGATGGGCAGTCGTTCGTCCGCGGCGCCGTCGTGGCTGGTCGCGCCCGCACGGCGGAAGCCGCATGTCCAATACAGCCCCGCGCCCCTGAAGGGCGATCCGCTCACCCGATCTGATGAACACTCCCCCGGCCTTCAGGAGCCGCACATGCCCGCCACCCCCAACCAGCTCT
Organism: Streptomyces lanatus; assembly: GCF_014655715.1. Taxonomy (GTDB): domain Bacteria; phylum Actinomycetota; class Actinomycetes; order Streptomycetales; family Streptomycetaceae; genus Streptomyces; species Streptomyces lanatus. The sequence goes on from NZ_BNBM01000004.1 coordinate 413,064, forward strand.
CCACCGAAGGCCTCGACCTCCGCTACGGCGACCGGACCATCGTCGGCGGGCTCGATCTGACACTCCCCGGTGGTGCCGTCACCGCCATCGTCGGGCCCAACGCCTGCGGGAAGTCGACCCTGTTGAGGGGACTGAGCCGACTCCTCGCCCCGGCCTCCGGGACCGTCATGCTCGACGGTGCCGACATCCACCGTATGTCCGCGAGGGCACTGGCCCTCCGTATGGGTCTGCTGCCGCAGCAGCCGGTCACGCCGGAGGCGGTCACCGTCGAGGCGTTGGTGCGGCTCGGCCGGTATCCGCATCAGCGGCTGCTGAGCCCTTGGTCGGCGGCCGACCAGAAGGCGGTCGACGAGGCACTGGAGCGCACCGGCACCGCTTCCCTCCGCGACCAGCCCGTCGACCAGCTGTCCGGCGGGCAACGGCAACGCGCCTGGATCGCGCTGGCGTTGGCGCAGGACACCGAGCTGCTGCTGCTCGACGAGCCCACCACCTTCCTGGACCTGCGGCACCAGCTCGACGTTCTCGACCTGGTGGCCGCTCTGCACGCCGAGGCGGGCCGCACCGTGGTGATGGTGCTGCACGACCTCGGTCAGGCCGCCCGCTACGCGGACCACATGGTCGTCCTCAAGGACGGCCGCCTCGCCGCCGCCGGCGCCCCGGCGGACGTACTCGACGCGGAGCTGGTGAAGTCCGTGTTCGATGTGGACTGCCGGGTGATCCCCGACCCGGAGACCGGCACCCCGCTGGTCGTCCCGAAAGCCGGCGCGGTGCGGCGATCAGCCGCGACCGCCTGAGCGCTTTCAGCACTCCCCACTCACAGAAAGAACCCTCATGTTCAAGCGATCCCCCCTGCGCGGAATCGGCCGGCTGATCGCCGTGTTCCTCGCCGTCGTGCTCGGTACGGCCGTGCTGGCCGCCTGCGGTGGCGAGGACTCCGCGAAGGAGAGCGACACGGCGAACGCGGCCAAGGGCAGCTCCGCCTTCCCGCGCACCCTCAAGACCGTGATGGGCGACGTCAAGGTCCCCTCGCAGCCGAAGCGGGTCGTCGTGCTCGACACCGGTGAGCTGGACGACGTCACCCTGCTCGGCATCGACCCGGTCGGCGCGGTCGCCCCGCACTTCAAGACCGAGGGCGGTTTTCCGACGTATCTGGACGGTGAGCTCAAGGACACCGTCGATGTCGGGCCGCTGCTCGAGCCGAATCTGGAGAAGATCGCCTCCCTGAAGCCCGATCTGATCCTTTCCTCCAAGGTCCGTCACGAGAAGGTCTACGACAAGCTCAGTGCGATCGCCCCGACCGTGTTCACCGAGACCACCGGCGGTGTCTGGAAGGAGAACCTCAAGGTCCACGCCGAGGCGCTGGGTCTGGAGAAGGAGGCCGCGGCCAAGCTCAAGGAGTACGAGACGCAGGCCAAGGCGCTCGGTGAGGCCGTGAAGAAGAAGGACGGCGGCAAGATGCCGACCGTGTCCGTGGTCCGCTTCATCGCCGGTCCGACCCGCCTCTACCAGTCCAACTCCTACAGCGGCGTCGTACTCGACGACATCGGCTTCCAGCGCCCGAAGTCCCAGGTCTCCAGTGACCCCGAGGTCACGATGAAGGACGTCAGCCCGGAGCAGATCGACCAGGCCGACGCCGACCTGATCTTCGTCACCGCCGCCGACGCCGAGGACAAGACGCAGAAGCAGCAGGTCGTCTCCAACCCGGTGTGGAAGGACCTCCCGGCCGTGAAGGACGGCAAGGTCTTCGAGGTGCCGGACGAGACGTGGATGTCCGGCATCGGTGTCCAGGCCGCCGAGGAGATGCTCAAGGACGTCGCGAAGGCCACGGGCGTGGCACTCCCGGCGAAGTAGCTCCCGCTCACTCCTCCGGGCGCGGGCCGTACCAACGGCCCGCGCCCAACCCCCCACCTGCCAGCGGGAGTTGTCTCTCAGCCATGCGCCTGTACCTGCTCGCCCTCAATCCGACCGATTCGGTGACCGAGGGCTTCCTGCCCGCCGCGTCCCGGCTCGGTCTGGACGTCACCGTCCTCACCGACCAGCCCGACGCCCATCGCGGCACCCACCCGGACATCGAGGTCCTGGAGTGCGACGTGCGCGATTTCCGGGCCGTGATCACCCGCATCTCCACCCACCACTCCCCCGACGCCGTCTTCACCAACAGCGACCACCTCCAGACCCAGGCCGCCCTCGCCGCCGCCTACTTCGACCTCTCCGGCAAGGACTGGCGTGCCACCCTGCGCTGCAAGGACAAGGCCGAGATGCGCCGCCGGCTCGCCGCGGCCGGTGTGGACACCGTGTGGTCGGCCGAGCTGACCGAACCGGTCGCGCCCGCCGACGCGCCGTACCCGTGTGTCGTCAAACCGCGCGAGGGCGTGGCCAGCGAGGACGTCGTCCTCGTCGACGGCCCGGAGGAACTCGTGGCGCACACCAAGGAGATCCTGGAGCGCCGCCCGGGTGCCACCCTGGTGGTCGAGGAGTATCTGCCGGGCGACCTGTTCACCCTGGAGACCCTCGGCGACGGCGACCTCCGCCATGTGCTGGGCGGCTTCCACACCGAGCTGTCACCGCCGCCGTACTTCATCGAGGAGCGCCTCACCTTCGTCCCCGCCCACCCCGAGCCGGTCGTCGATCAGGTGCTGACGCAGCTCGACGCGCTGGGTGTCGGGTTCGGTGCCTGTCACACGGAGTTCGTGGTGCACGACGGGCGGGCGCGGATCATCGAGGTCAACTACCGCGCCATCGGCGACCAGTGCGACCTGCTGCTGGCCCGGCTGCTGGAGATCCCGCTCTTCGAGCACATCCTGCGCACCCACCTGGGCGAGCCCCTCCCGGACGATCTCGCGGCCCGTCGCGACGGCGCGGCGCGGCTGGAGTACCCGTGCGCCGACCGCGCCGGCACCCTCGTCGGCGCCCCCACCGCCGCCGACCTCGACATCGACGGCGTCCATCTGACGTACCGTCCGCTGCGCGCGGTCGGCGAGCGGCACGAGCTGTACCGCACCAACCGGGACTACCTCGGCGTCCTGCGCGCCACCGGCAACGACCAGCCGGCGGTGGACCGGGCGGTGGCTGACTTCCTGGCGGAGCGGCGCTGGGAGATCCAGCCGTGACCGCGCCGACGACCGTGACCGACTCCTGCGAGACGGAACTGCTGACGCGCGTGCTGAGCGCGTTGCTGCGCGAGGACGTGGTCGGGCTGCGCAGCCGTTCCACACATGAGAGGCGGCCTGACGGGGACTGGCTACGGCTCCCGGTGGCGGACGGCGACGCCCTGCTGCTGCCCGTCGCCGAGGACGGCTACCAGTCCGCGTACGCCGCCCGGCTCCCGCTCCTCCTCCGCGAGTCCGACGGTGCCGAACTCTCGTCGTACGACACCGTCCTCGCCGCCCTGCGCGCGCTCGCCGAACCCGAGGACCGGGACGGTTTCGACGCCTTCGCCGAGGAGTGCCGTCAGACGCTGGAGACGATGCGGCTGCACGCGGCGACGCGGGCCGAGGTCGTGGAAGGGCTGAGCACGCCGGGGACGGGCCTGGCCGCGAGCCTGGCGTACGACACTCTCGCCGCCCGGCTCGACCACCCCGTCTATCCGACGGCGCGCGGCCGCTCGGGCCTGGACGAGAAGCAACTGCGGGCGTACGCACCGGAGTTCCATCCGCGGTTCGCCCTCCGCTGGGTCGCCGTGCCCCGGGAAGCGGTCACCGTGGAAGGCACACTGCCGGACCTCTGGCCCACGGACGGGCACGGCACCCACGTCATGCTGCCGGTCCATCCGCTGACCGTCGACGCCCTCCCCCCGGGCACAGCACTCACCGACCAACCCCACCTCGACGTCGTACCCACCCTCTCCATGCGCACCGTGGCGACGGTCGCCGACCCCTCCCTGCACCTCAAACTTCCCCTAGCCACCGCCACGTTGGGCCTGCGCAACAAGCGGACCATCAAGCCGGGCACCCTCGCCGACGGTGCGGCCGGGCAGCGGCTGGTGGAGGCGGTGATCGACCGGGAGCCCCGGTTCAAGGACCTGATCCTGCACGCCGACGAGACGACCTACGCGCACGCCGGGCACGAGCTGCTCGCCGTCCTCTGCCGCCGCTACCCCGCCGGCCTCGACGACGCCGTGGTCGTGCCGATGGCCGCGCTGCTCGCGCAGGCCCCCGACGGGCGGCTGGTCCTGGACGACCTCGCCGACCGCTTCTACGGCGGCGACCCGCTCGCTCTGCTGGACGCGGCCCTCACCCTGCTCTTCGACTGGCAGACGACCCTGTTCGGTCACGGCATCGCGTTGGAGTCCCACCAGCAGAACATCTCGCTGGTGCTGCGCCCGGACGGTCTGCGACTGCTGTTCAAGGACAACGACGGGCCGCGCATCAACAGCGAGCGGCTCGACGCCGTGCTCCCGGGGCCGTGGGGCTTCGACGACGCCCGGATCTTCGGCACGGACGACGGTCCGGTCGCCGACGTGTTCACCACGATCACGGTCCATCTGTGCGCGGGCGCCTACGCGTTCGGGCTCCCCCGGTATCGCCGTGACCTGCTGGATCTCGTACGGCGGCGGCTGACGGAGGCCATCGACCGGCTGGGCGGCGACGCGGCGCACGTGCTGCGGGCCCGGGTGCTGGAGGCGGCTGGGCTGCCGGTGAAGGCGATGGTGTCGGCCGGGACGCTGCTGTCCAAGGAGCGTTCGGGCGCGGCGGACATCAACAAGCACTACACGACCGGCCCCAACTACCTTCTCCCTTCGGGAGGTTCGGTATGAGCGCCGAGGCGCTGCGGATGCCGGCGTCCGCGCGGGGTCAGGTGCACGCTGTGGCCGGCTGCTACTTCGTGGCGTCGTTCGCCGCGCTGGGGCTGCCGCCGTATCTCACCGAGATCCTGCCGGAGCTGGGTGACCGGGGTGCCCGCTGGGCGGGGGTGCTGTATGTGGTGCCGACGGTGTTCGGCGCGCTCGGCGCCCCGCTGTGGGGGCGGCTCGCCGACCGGTACGGGAGAAAACGGCTGCTGCTGCGCGCCCAGTTGGGGCTCGCCGTGTCCTTCCTGCTCGCGGGCTGGGCCGACTCCCTGACCACCTTCACCGTGGCGCTGGTGCTGCAGGGCATCCTGGGCGGCACGTTCGCCGCGTCCAACGGCTATCTGGGCGCGACCCTCCAGGGACCGGCGCTGTCAAAGGCGCTCACGCTGATGCAGGGCAGTGCGCGGGCCGCGCTGGTCGCCGCGCCGATCGTGGTCGGCTCGCTGTCGGGCTGGCTGTCGCCGCACCGCCAGTACGCCCTGCTCGCCGTACTGCCGCTGACGGCGGCCCTGTTGCTCGCTGCGCTGCCTGAACCCGAGCGCGCGCGGGAGGCGGAGCGCATACCCGAGGCGGTCGACGCCGCCCCGCCGATCGTCTCCCTGAAGACCCTCTACGTCCTGGAGTTCGCCTTCGTGTTCTCCACCGTCATCTCCTTCCCCTACCTCATCGCGCTCGTCGACGACCGCCTCCCGGGCACCTCCCCGGCGCTGTCCGGAGTCCTGTTCGCGCTGCCCCACGTGTGCTACCTGCTGGCGGCGCTGCCCGTGCACGCCGCCTTCCGGGACCGTCCGCGCGGCGGGCTCGCGCTCGGCTTCACCTGCATCGCGCTCGGGCTCGCCGGACACGGGATCGCCGGGTCCCTGACCGCCCTGATCGCCGTACGGCTGCTGCTGGGCGCGGGGCTCACGCTCGGGCTCGTGTGTCTGTCGGTGCTGGCCGCCGACTGCGCCAAGGGCCGGGCGCCCGGCGGGCTGTTCGGTTCGCTCGAGTTCTTCTCCAAGGCCGGCGCGGTCGCCGCCGGCGTGGCCGCGGCGGCGGGCAGTGCCCGCTTCGGACCGGCCGCACCCGTACTGATCGGCGGTGCCGCCGCCGCTGTCACGGCCATCGTTCTCCCCACACCGCACCTGCGCACCCGCTGGAGCCGTTGATGCCCTCCCTGACCGACTCGCTCCCCGAGCAGGGCACTGCCCCGGTCGTCTCCGCCGAACTGCCCACCGCCGACGAGGTCGTGGCCCACACCCTGCTCAACTGCCTGCTGCGCGAGGTCTCCGGGCCCGAGCACCAGAGCGTCGTCACCGACGGCCGGCTGCTGCTGCGCCTGCCCCGCCGCGGCGTCCTGCTGCGCGTCGCCCTGCGCCGTACGTCGCTCATCGGGGCGCACCGGTTCACCGGGCCGGTGAGCGAGCAACGCGACGGCGACTGGGCGGAGGTGGACTGGCGGCGCCTCGCCGAGTACACGCACGACGAGCTGTGGCTGCGGACGGGCGTGCGCAACGAGGAGTTCCTGGAGCAGATCGTCTCCAGCCACGACGCCGTCGCGACGGCCCTGGCCGCCCCGCGCGCGACGAAAGTCGCGGACGCCTATCTCTCCTCAGAGCAGTCCCTGCTGTTCGGCCACCGCTTCCACCCCACCCCGAAGGCCCGCACGGGCGATCCGCGCGCCTGGTCCGCCTACGCCCCCGAGGTCGGCGCGTCCTTCCCGCTGCGGCACCTCGCCGTACGCGACCACCTGATCGCCGAGGAGCACGCCGACCCGGCGTCGCTCGCCCCGCTCGACCGGCAGCGCACGGACGTCCCGGACGGCTACCGACTCCTCCCCGCCCACCCCTGGCAGTACGAGACGCTCCGCGAGCACCCGCTGCTGCGCGCCGCCCTCGATCGGGGCGACGTCCTCGACCTGGGCCCCGGCGGTCAGCCGTTCGCCGCCACCGCGTCGGTGCGCACGCTGTACGACGGGGAGACCTTCCTGAAGTTCAGCCTCAATGTGCGGATCACCAACTGCCTGCGCAAGAACAGCAGTTACGAGCTGTCCGGCGCGGTCGCCCTCACCCGCGCGCTGGCCCCCGCCTTCGCCGACCTGGCGGAGCGCTTCCCGGGCAGCGACATGCTCCGCGAGCCCGCCTACCGCACGCTCGCCCTGCCCGGCCCGGACGGCACCCCGGACCGCGCGCTGTTCGAGGGCTTCGGCGTGATCGTCCGCGAGGGTCTGCCGAGCCGGCTCGCCCCGGGCACCACTCCCCTGCTCGCCGCCGCCGTCGCCGACGAGTACCCGACCGGCGCCGCCCACCTGTCCCGCCTCCTCGCCGGAGCGGACGAACAGGCGGCCCTCGACTGGTGGTCGACCTACCTCGACCTCCTCCTCCCACCCGTCCTGTCCGCCTACTTCGACCACGGCCTGGTCCTGGAGCCGCACCTCCAGAACGTGCTGATCTGCGTCGACGGCGACGGCCGGCCCGCCCAGGTCCTCTTCCGCGACCTGGAGGGCACCAAGCTGGTCCCCGACCACCACGAGGACACCCTCGGCGCGCTGCCGCCGGACGTGGCGGGTCCGATGACGTACGACGCGCAGCGCGGCTGGGACCGGGTCGTGTACTGCCTGCTGGTCAACCATGTCGCCGAGCTGCTCGCCGCCCTCGCCGACCTGCACCCGCAGGCGGAGGCCGCACTCTGGACCCGGGTCCGCGACACGCTCCGGGCCTACGCCGAGGACCAGGGCTGCCCGCCCCGCCTCGCCGCCCTCCTCGCCGGGGTGCCACTGCCCGCCAAGGCCAACCTCCTCACCCGCTGGGAGCGCAAGGCCGACCGGGAGGCGGGCTACGTCCGGCTGCCGTCACCGCTCGCCGAGGACATCCTGCGCGACAGGACCGGGGGTGCCACCCGATGACGCCGTTGGTCCACGACCGTATTCTGTCCCTCGCCCCGACCGAACTCCCCGCGTACATCTATGACTTGGCAGCCCTGCGCGCCCACGCCGCCACCGTGCGGGACGCTCTCCCGGAGCGGGTCGAGCTGTACTACGCCGCCAAGGCCAACCCGGAGCCGGAGATCCTCGGCGCGCTCGGCCCGTACGTCGACGGGTACGAGGTCTCCTCGGGCGGCGAACTCGCCCATGTCGCGGGGGCCGCACCGGGACGGCCGCTCGCCTTCGGCGGTCCCGGCAAGACGCCGGACGAGGTGACGGCCGCGCTGGAGCTGGGGGTCGAGCGCTTCCATGTGGAGAGCGAGTACGAGCTGCGCATGCTGGCCGAGCTGGCGCGGCTGGTGGCGCCGGGGCGGCGGGTCGCGGTGCTGCCACGGGTCAATCTGCCGGTGGCCGACGGCTCGTTGGCGGGCAGTGCGCTCGCGATGGGCGGGCGTCCGACCCCGTTCGGCATGGATCCGGTGCGGGCCGAGCCGGTGATCCGGCAACTGGCCGACGGCACCTACCCCCAGCTCGAACTACGCGGAATCCACGCCCACTTGGCGAGCGGACTGGAAGCGGCCGAACAGGTCGCGGTGGCCGAGACCGTCGTCTCGTGGGCGACGGGCCTGGGCGTCGGGCTCGCCGAGGTGAACGTCGGCGGCGGTATGCATGTCGACTACGGCGCCCCGGAGCGCCGCTTCGACTGGAAGTCCTACGGCACCGGGCTCGCACGGCTCCTCGAACGGCACCCGACCCTGACCCTGCGCATCGAGCCGGGCCGGGCGCTCACGGCGTACTGCGGCTGGTACGCCACCGAGGTGCTCGATGTGAAGCACAGCCACGGCGAGGAGTTCGCCGTCGTGCGGGGCGGCACGCATCATCTGCGGACCCCGGCGACCAAGGGCCACGACCAGCCGTGTTCGGTCCTTCCGGTGGACGACTGGCCCCACCCCTGGCCACGGCCGGGTGCCGAGGGCGGGCGGGTCACGCTGGCGGGACAGCTGTGCACCCCGAAGGACGTCCTGGCCCGGGAGGTGCCGGCGGCCGGGCTGCGGGCCGGGGACCGGGTGGCGTTCGCGCTGGCCGGGGCGTATGCGTGGAACATCTCCCACCACGACTTCCTGATGCACCCGAGGCCCGGCTTCCACTTCCTGGGAACCGCTGAGTAGACAGCACCGCTTGGTAGGCCGCACCGCTGGGTAGACAGCACGTCACTCTAGGCACATGCGAAGGGCCGCCCGCGTGAGCGGACGGCCCTTGGGGTGCGGATGTGCGGCGTCTCAGAACTTGAGGGCGCCGGGCAGCATCCGGGTGACCGGGGTGTCGAGGGCCTTCGCCTCCTGCGGCCGCTGCGTCCGGGCCAGCTCCTTGAGCTGCTCGATCCGTGCCAGCTGCTCGGAGGGACGCGGCATCTCAGCCCTGCGGTCCGCGGGCACTCCGGTCGTCGCGAGCGAGTCCAGGGTGGCCACGGGGTTGAGCGTTCCGGCGTTCTTCGGGGCGACCACCGGAGCCGCGCTCGCCAGGGGAGCGGCGAGGCCGGTGATACCGGCCGCGAGACCAACGGCGGCGGCGATACGTCGTGTTGAGATCATGTTTACGGCAACGCGGTCGGCCCGCCCCCGGACACGGCCGACCGGTGCCCCTCACCCGTCAGGCCCAGCGCATCGCAGCGCTTGCCGAGCCCCCCGGTGCGGAGGACTCTCGGAGGTGAGGCCCTCGCGGCCGCCCCTCGTCCTGCCGCGGGCCTCGTAGGAGGTCACCATGGGCACCACCGCAACCCCGTCGTTCAATACCGACACACTGCGCCGGGCGGTAGAAGGGCAGAGCCCGGACACGCTTCTCTCGCTGTACACGGACGACGCGGAGATCCGCCTCGTGAACCGCAACGCGCAGCCGAGCCACCCCAAGGTGCTGACCGGCCGCAACCAGATCTCCGACATGCTCACCGACGTGTACAACCGCGACATGACGCACAAGCTGGAGGGATGCGTGGTCCAGGGCGACCAGGCGGCCTACAGCGAGTCCTGTGAGTACGCGGACGGCGTGCGTGTGATGTCGGAGTCGATGATCACGCTGCGCGACGGCAAGATCTCCCGGCAGATCATCATCGAGGCATGGGACGAGTAGGGAGGACATGGCCGAAGGTCCAGGTCTCGGCCCGGCTGACCTGGACCTTCAGGGCACGCGCGGCGGCGGGCCGGACCCGTCCGGTCCGGCCTCGGCGGGCCTGGCCGATCGCCGTGGCGGGTCGATTGGTCTCCGGCGCCATGTCACGGAAACGGCCGCCTCCGCCGGTCAGCGCATCCAGGCGCTGTATGTCATCACGTCGCCTGCTGTCACGCCGTACCGGGGATCGTCCCGGGTGAAGGTCTGTTCCAGTCCCAGGACGGAACCGTCGGCGGGGTTCATGATCAGCATGCGTCGGCTGTCCTCACCGTCGTACACATACGCCTGTCCATGCCGGCCCAGCCGGTCCGTGACCCGACCGACGGGCCGCAGCCCTTCGGCGTCCGCCAGCAGCCGGGCCAGCGCGGCGGACTCGCGGGGGCCGAGCGTCCAGTGGTCGAGCAGGATCTCGGTGGCGTCGAGGAGTTCGGCGGTGGACAGGGGCTGGGAATGGTCCGCGAGGAAGGCGCGCTCGGCCTCCTCCAGGTAGTCGTGCAGAGCCTCGGGGTCGTGCGGTGGCGGGGACTCGGGCGGGGCGTCGCTCCAACTCGGCGGGTACGTCCGCCTGTTGAGGACATGGCCGTCGTCGACCAGGCGCGGTGCGCCGCCCTCGTCGGTGAGGACCGGCCGGCCGGGGTGACGCGGGTCGGTCGCCACGACGAGCTCGGTGTGGCTGTCGTCGGAGTTCCAGCGCACGATCCTCTCCTGCGGGAGCGTGATCGGCGGGTCCTGGTCGCTCATCGCGAGGCTCCAGGACTGCACGTGCGTGCCCTTGCGCAGCTCGGGCGAGCCCTGCGAAGCCGCCTGCTCGGCGCGCTCGGCCAGCCGTGCCATGGATACGGGCGTGGACTCGGCCCGCACGACCAGCGGGCGGGGCGCGGCGACCGCGGGGGCGGTGGTCTGGCCGGTGAACAGCAGTGCCGAGACGAGCGCGGCGACGACGGCGGAGGCCGCGAGACCCCAGGCCAGCCGGGTGCGGCGGCGGGGAGCGGGCGGGCGGTGCTCGTGCAGCAGCAGGTCGAGATGCCGTTCGGCGGTGTGGTCCAGTGGGCCGTCGCCGTAGTGCGGGCCGTCGACCGGTACGGGGTTGGCTCGGCGCAACAGTTCGAGTTCGTCAGCCATGGCTTCGTTCCTTGGGCGCGGTCGTCGGGCTCACACGGTCGATCTCGGCTCTCAGCCTGCGGCGGGCGCGGTGCAGCCGCATCGACGCGGCGCGTGTGCCGCAGCCGAGGGCGACGGCGAGTTCCTCGACGCCGAGTTCCTCCCAAGCCGTCAGCCGCAGCACCTCCTGGTCGGCCGCCGACAGCCGGGCCAGCGCCTCGTGCACCCAGGCGCCGGGGGCCTCCGCGTCCGGGCTGTCCACCAGGTGCCGGCCGTGCGCGGCGTCGTCGTTGCCCAGCCGGTCCACCAGCCGCCGCCGGCGTCCGAAGCCGCGTACCGCGTTCGCGAGGCAGTTGCGTGCCACGCCGTACAGCCAGGGCAGCGGGGCGTCCGGGAGGTCGGCCCGGCGGCGCCAGGCGACGGTGAACACCTCCGCCACCACTTCCTCGACCTCACTCGTACGCCCGTCCAGTCGCCGCGCGACATAGCGGCTGACCGCCCAGTAGTGCTCGCGATAGGCAGCGGCGAAGGTCTCGTCGTTGCTCATGTTCCGTTCGTGTCCGGCACCGGCCGGATAGTCACACCCCTTTCCGTGATTCTCGTCGCGTCGGTCGAGTGTGACGTGTGGGCGGGGCGCGGACACAGGCGGGGCGTGAAGAGGATCAAAGACTTCAAGGCCGTCCAGTGGCTGACCACCACGGACCACAAGACCATCGGCACGCTCTATCTGGTCACGTCGTTCGCGTTCTTCGTGATCGGCGGTGTGATGGCGCTGCTGATGCGCGCCGAACTCGCCCGGCCGGGTCTGCAGATCATGTCGAACGAGCAGTTCAACCAGGCGTTCACGATGCACGGCACGATCATGCTGCTGATGTTCGCGACGCCGCTGTTCGCCGGCTTCGCGAACTGGATCATGCCGCTGCAGATCGGCGCGCCGGACGTGGCCTTCCCCCGGCTGAACATGTTCGCCTACTGGCTGTACCTGTTCGGCTCGCTGATCGCGGTCGGCGGCTTCCTCACGCCGGACGGCGCGGCCGACTTCGGCTGGTTCGCCTATTCCCCACTGTCGGACGCGGTCCGCTCGCCCGGGATCGGCGCGGACATGTGGATCATGGGTCTGGCCTTTTCCGGCTTCGGCACGATCCTCGGCGCGGTCAATTTCATCACCACCATCATCTGCATGCGCGCGCCGGGCATGACCATGTTCCGCATGCCGATCTTCGTGTGGAACGTGCTGCTGACCGCTGTATTGGTCCTGTTGGCGTTTCCTGTGTTGGCGGCGGCGCTGTTCGCCCTCGAAGCGGACCGGAAATTCGGTGCGCACGTCTTCGACGCGGCGAATGGCGGAGCCTTGCTGTGGCAGCACCTCTTCTGGTTCTTCGGCCACCCGGAGGTGTACATCATCGCGCTGCCGTTCTTCGGCATCATCAGTGAGGTCATCCCGGTCTTCTCCCGCAAGCCGATGTTCGGCTACATGGGTCTGATCGCGGCGACCATCGCCATCGCCGGCCTGTCCGTGACGGTGTGGGCCCACCACATGTACGTCACCGGAGGCGTATTGCTCCCGTTCTTCTCCTTCATGACGTTCCTCATCGCCGTACCGACCGGCGTGAAGTTCTTCAACTGGATCGGAACGATGTGGAAGGGCTCGCTCTCCTTCGAGACCCCCATGCTCTGGTCCTTCGGATTCCTGATCACCTTCGTCTTCGGCGGCCTCACCGGGGTCATGCTGGCCTCACCGCCACTGGACTTCCCGACCTCGGACAGCTATTTCGTGGTCGCTCACTTCCATTACGTCATCTTCGGCACGGTCGTCTTCGCGATGTTCTCCGGCTTCCACTTCTGGTGGCCCAAGTTCACCGGCAGGATGCTGGACGAGCGGCTCGGCAAGATGACCTTCTGGACGCTGTTCATCGGCTTCCACGGCACGTTCCTCGTCCAGCACTGGCTGGGGGTGAACGGAATGCAGCGCCGGATTCCGGACTATCTGGCGGTGGAGGGGCTGACGACGCTCAACACGCTGTCGACGGTCTTCTCGTTCGTGCTGGGCGCGTCGTTCCTGCCGTTCTTCTACAACATCTGGAAGACCGCGAAATACGGCGAGAAGGTCGAGGTCGACGACCCGTGGGGCTACGGCCGCTCGCTGGAGTGGGCGACTTCCTGCCCGCCACCCCGTCACAACTTCCTCAGACTGCCGCAGATCCGGTCCGAATCCCCGGCGTTCGATCTGCATCACGCCCCGGAGCGGCAGAAGGAGTTGACCGCTCTGTGAGCCTCACCGACGAGTTCCTCAGCGACATCGAGGGGCATCTGCTGCTCGCCGCGACCCGTGAGGACGGGCGTACGGCCGCCGTGCGTTTCAGCGCGCCGCTGCACTGGCTGACGGATGCCCAGCGGGACGAGGTGGAGAGGCGGTTCGAGGCGGAGTACCTCGCACTCGCCCGCGTCTCCTGGCAGCGCACTGAGGAGCGTGCCGGGACCTTGCGGGACGAGTACGAGGCGATCTACCGCGACCTGCGGCGCAGACTGCTGGCCGGTTGGCTGCTGATCTGCGCCCTGGCCGTCGGTGTCCTGGCCGTGTGCCTCGCTTAGGCATCCGGCGCTAGCTCACCGTCCACTTCTGGTTGTTCTGCCCGTTGCAGGTCCAGAGCACCAGCTTGGTGCCGTTGGCGGTGGCGGCGCCGTTCGCGTCCAGGCAGAGCCCGGAGTTGACGTTGGTGAGGGTGCCGTCGCTGTTCAGGTTCCACTTCTGGTTGTTCTGGCCGTTGCAGTCCCAGATGACGACGCGGGTGCCGTTGGTGGTGCCGAGGTTGTAGGCGTCGAGGCACTTGTTGCCGTAGACGACGAGTTCCTTGCGGGAGTTGTACTGCCAGACCTGGTTCTGCCCGGCGCTGCAGTCCCACAGCTGGGCGTCGGTGCCGTTGGCGATGGTGTTGTCGTTGATGTCGAGGCAGCGGCCGGACCCGGTGCCGGTGATCAGCGTGCCGTTCTTCCCGGGCAGTGGCCGCACGACGATGCCTTCGAGGGTCGGGGCGCCCGAGAAGGAGATCGTGTTGGTGTTGCCCTTGGCGAGGGAGACGTTGACGGAGATGTTGCCGGGGTTGGAGCCGGTCGGCGGGAAGGAGACCTTGGTGGAGGTCTGGCCGTTGACGACGAGCGTGGCCGTGCGGGCGGTGGCCGTGTTGTTGGTGTAGGAGACCTCGACGGTCTTCAGGCCGGCGTTTCCGGCGACCACGCCGGAGAAGCTGTCCGTGCCGTTGTAGGTGCTCGCGGACTGCTCGGTGCCGCCGGTGACGGTGAGCATCACGGAGCCGCCCGCGGGCACGCTGGTGGTGTAGCTGGTGCCGGTCGTGGCGACGTTCTGCCGGGCCCACAGGTCACGGACGGTCGCGGAGGCGTTGGTCAGGCCGAGGTCGGACCAGCGGACGGTCATGTTCTGCGTGGTCGAGGTGCGGTTGAGCAGGACGACGGCACGGTTGCCGCTGCCGGCGAGGACCTTGCCGTACACCTGGAGACCGGTGGTGTCCTCGGCGACCTCGACGCCCTGGAGGCCGCGCGGGTCCTGGTCGACGGCGATGACCTCGGGGTTGGTGAGGGTGCTCGCCGTCTCGGCGGTGAGGGTGGTGAGGTCGAGGCCGGTGAGGAGCGGGGCGCCGGAGATCGCCCACCGGTTCATGTGGCTGCGGTTCTGGGCGGCGGTCAGGCCGGTCATTCCCGCGACCATCATGTCGGCGTCGTTGTAGTAGCCGGTGTGCTGGGCCGTCGGGTGGATGTTGCGGTCGAAGGCGGTCAGCACATTGCTGTACGACGGGGTGCCGCCGTGGAAGAAGATGTCCGTGTTGGTGCGCCACATCGGGCCCATGCCCGGGGCCCAGTTCCAGGTGTTGGAGTAGCCCCAGTTGCACAGGGAGAGGGCGAGCGGGCGGCCGGTGGTGGCGGTCGCGGCGGCCACCGCGTCGCTGATCGCCTGGTAGGTCGCCTTCGGGTCGAGTTTCTCGGCGTCACCGCCGCACCAGTCGACCTTCACGAAGTCGAAGCCCCACTTGGAGAACTGCGTCATGTCCTGCTCGTAGTGGCCCTCGCTGCCCGAGCCGGGCGCGGCGGGGCGACCGGTCGGGAAGTAGTAGCCGCAGCCGTCCTTGCCGGCGTCGGTGTAGATGCCGGCCTTCAGACCCTTGCTGTGGATGTAGTCCGCGATGGCCTTCATGCCGCCCGGCCACTCCGCCTCGTCGACGGTGATGTTGCCGGCGCTGTCCCGGGTGCCCTGCCACCAGCCCTCGTCGATGTTGATGTACTCGTAGCCGGCCTCGGGCAGCCCCGCCGCCACGAACGCGTCGACCTGCTTCTTGATGACGTTGTAGTCGACCTTCGCGGCGAAGGCGTTCCAGGACGCCCAGCCCATAGGGGCGCTCGGCACCGGTATCTGACGGGCCGTCGTCGCCGCCTGGGCCGGGGCGGGTCCGGCGAACAGCAGAGCGGCGGCCGCGGTGAGGGTCAGGACGAGGGCACGGGTGACGGCGGATCTGCAGCGGCGCACGAGGTGCGTGCGGGGAGGGGGGTACATGCGGCTCCTTGATGCGGGGGAAGACACAGGAGATCAAAATGTTCGGAATTTCGAACGCAATTCGGGACATCGAACGCGTGGCGCCGAAAGTAGAGCCCCTAGGAGGGCGCAGTCAACGGCTGGGACAGACCTGAAGTCGCCCGTTCGCGCCGCTACTTGGCACGTACGACGTCCGGCGCCGCCATACTGGCCCTGTGCGCGTAGCGATCATGACGGCGGGCTCCCGGGGCGATGTGGCCCCCTACACCGGACTGGGCCACGCCCTGTCCCGGGCCGGGCACGAGGTGACCCTGGTGACGCACGGCTGCTTCGAGGGGCTGGTCGCGGAGTCGGGCGTACGGTTCCACCCGCTGCCGGTGGATCCGCGGGCGGAGCTGGAGTCCGAGCGCGGGCGGAGTCTGCACCGCAGCGGGACCGGGCTGGGCAAGCTCGTGCGTGTCGTGGAGCTGGCACGCAATCTCGCCGGGTCGCTGACGGACGACATGCTGACCGCCGCGCGGTCGAGCGACGCCCTGCTCCTGGCCCCGTCCACCGCACCCCTGGGACGCGTCATCGCCGAGGGCCTGTCCCTGCCCAGCATCGAACTGCCACTCCAGCCACTGGCTCCCACAAGGGAGTTCGCACCGGCGATGCTCGGGGGCGGCTCCTGGGGCGGCCTCGGCAACCGGCTGGCCGGGCATGGAGTGAACCTGGCCATCGAGCGGGTCTTCTCGGCGGCGGTACCGGACGCACGCGCCAGGGTCGGACCGGCCCGCGGCCGGGCACGCCCGCCGCGAAGGGGCCCTGTACTGCACGGCTTCAGCCCCCTGGTGGTGCCCCGCCCGCGCGACTGGGACCCGCATCTGCGGGTGACGGGCTACTGGTGGCCGTACGACGGCGACACCCGACTCCCCTCCGAGCTGCGGGACTTCCTCGACGCCGGACCGCCGCCGGTGTTCGTGGGCCTGGGCAGCGCGACCGTCCCGGATCCGGCGGGGCTGAGCGCCACAGTGGTGCGAGCCCTGCGAACGGCCGGGCTGCGGGGCGTGATCCAGCGGGGCTGGGGTGGCCTGGAGGCCGCCGGGGACGATGTGCTGACCATCGGCGAGGTGCCGCACTCCGGGCTGTTCCCGCGCATGGCCGCCGTGGTCCACCACTGCGGGGCGGGCACGACCGCCGCCGGGCTGCGCGCGGGGGTGCCGGCGGTGCCGGTGCCGATCCAGTTCGACGAGGGCTTCTGGGCCGCCCGCCTGGTCGGCCTCGGCGTGGCACCGTACGCCCTGCCCCTGCGGCGCTTCACGGCCGAAGCACTGACGGCGGCCGTGCGGCGCGTGACCGGGGATCCGGACTACGGCCGTCGCGCCCGGGTCCTCGCCGAGGGACTGCGGGCCGAGGACGGCACGGCTCCGGTGCTCGACGCGGTGCACCGGCTCGGCGAGTGAATCGCCCGGGCCGCCCGCGTCTCAGACCTGGGCGAGCGGTGGCCCGGACGGCTTGAGGATGCCGAGGAGGATCTTGACGAGTTCGTCGACGACCTCGTCGAGGGTCGCGTCCACCCACCCGGCGCTCCAGTCGTGCAGCAGCCCGTTGACGCTGCCGATGAACGCCGTCACGGCGAGACGGTAGTCGCGCGGCGCCGCCTCCCCGCGGACGACCGCGGCCGCCACCTCGGCGCAGACCAGGTCGATCCAGCGGGCACGGCGGGCCAGGCGCTGCTCCTCCAGGCGAGCGCTGACGCCGATGATCTCGACGAAGGTGATCCGGATACGGCGTGGATCGGCGGTGACGTTGGCGGCGTACGCGCGGAAGATCACCGTGGCGCGCTCGGCGAGCGGCAGGTTCTCCGCCTCCGCGACGGCGGACAGCACGGCCTCCTCCGCCCATGCGTTGACCTCCAGATGGAGGGCGGCCAGTACGTCTTCGAGGGTGCGGAACTCCTCGTAGAACTGACGCGTCGACAGCCCGGCGGCCTCGCTCAGCGCCGCCACGGTCGTGCCCCGGTAGCCCGGGTCGCCGCCGAACAGCCGGAGCGCGGCGTCGAGGAAGCGCCGCCGCCGCTCGGCCTGTCGCTCCTCGGCCGACTTGCCGCCGTAGCGGCCGCTGGGCGCCCTGAGCCTGCCCGCCACACTGTCCTCCCGCCGCTTCACCGATCCGACGGCCAATTTTGTCGTGTACGCGGTCTTGTGGAGAAGGGCACCCCCTCCTTACTTTTCAGTAAGTTGACTCTGAAAGCACTTGTGTTCAGATTCACCGCCCCGCTTTGGCATGCCCCACTCATGACGCCCGCCCACCCCTTTCAGAGGAAGAGAGAGCAGTCATGCCTGCCATCAGACCCAGGCACCTGTGCTCCGTAGCCGCCGCCCTCGCCCTGACCGTCTCCGCCTCCGCGACCGCCGCCTCCGCCGCCGACTCCTCCGCCGCCCTGCGCGAGGTGATGTTCGTCGGCAACAACTGGGACGGCACCGCCGACGTCATCAAGTCGTCCGGCGACTTCGCGAAGATCGGCCGGGTCAATGTCATCCCCGACAAGGACGAGCGGATGGCGGAGATCAACGCGAACCCGATCAAGTGGATCTACTTCATGGCGATCCGCAACAGCGTCGGCGAGGGCCACGACCAGTTCGTCGACGACATGTACTCGACCCCGGACGGGAAGTCGGTCGTCGTCTCGCGCCCGAGCTTCGCCGACGTGGTCTCCCTCGACCTGGCCACGGGCGCGGTCAACTGGCGCTTCCCCGTGTCCGGTTATCGCGCCGACCACATGGCGGTCTCCCCCGACGGCAAGCGGGTCGCCGTGTCGGCCTCGACCTCCAACACCGTGCACGTCCTGGACATCGAGAGCGGCAAGGAGCTGGGCAAGTTCGGCACCGGCGACAAGCCGCACGAGAACATCTTCACCCAGGACGGCAAGTACATCTACAACATGGCGATCGGCGATGTGAACACTCAGACCGACGCCCCCTGGCTGGACTGGACGAAGGGCGACCGGCGCATCACGGTCGTCGACGCGACCACGTACCAGCAGGTCAAGGTCATCGACATGCGGCCCAAGCTGGACGCGCTCGGCCTCACGGACTACTCGGACGCGGTCCGGCCGGCCGTGTTCTCGCCGGACGAGTCGAAGCTGTACTTCCAGGTGTCGTTCTTCAACGGCTTCTTCGAGTACGACCTGGCCACCGACAAGATCACCCGCACCAAGACCCTGCCGAAGAACCCGGCGACCAGCGACGACCGCACCACGTTCGTCAACGACTCGCGCCACCACGGCATTTCGATGAGCCCTGACGGCAGCAAGCTGTGCGTCGCGGGGACGATGGACGACTACGCCACAGTCGTCAATCGCACCACGCTCCAGGAGGGCCCGCTCATCACCGCCTCCAAGCCCTACTGGGCCACGGTCAGCGGTGACGGCAAGTCCTGTGTGATCTCCGAGAGCGGCACCGACCAGGTGACCGCCATCGACTTCGCCACCGGGCAGAAGCAGGTGTCGGTGCCGGTCGGTGACCATCCGCAGCGGGTCCGCCTCGGCCATGTGCAGAGCGGCTGGACGAGTCCCTCGGCGAGCTGATCAGCCCAGGGCCTTCAGGACCGCGTCCACCCCGTCCTCGGTCGCCATGTGCCGTGCGGCGACCGAGGCGGCACGCGCGTACGCCTCCTGCCGCACGGCCCGGCCGAGCGCGTCGGCGAGCCGTTCGGCGGTGAGGGAGGCGAACGGGATCGGGTCGGTGGCCGCCCCGATCGCGGCGAGCCGCCGTGCCCAGAACGGCTGGTCGGCCGTCACCGGCACCGGGACGGCTGGCACTCCGGCACGCAGGGCTGCCGCCGCGGTGCCCGCCCCGGCGTGATGCACCACGGCGGCCGTCCTCGGGAACAGCAAGGCGTGCGGTACGTCGCCGATGGTCAGGACGTCGTCACCGTCGACCGCGAGTCCGGCGCCGCCCGACTGGACGATGCCCCGCAGCCCGGCGCTCCGCAGCGCCTCGACGGCGATCCCGCTGAGCCGCTCGCCATGGCCGGCCGCCATGCTGCCGAAGCCGATGAACACCGGGCGCGCTCCGGCCGCGAGGAAGTCCTCCACCTCGGCGGGCAGCCGACGCTCCGGTGCGACGTACGGCCACCAGGTGCCGACGACGTCGAGCCCTTCGCGCCAGTCGGACGGCCGGGGCACCAGCGCCGTGCTGAAGCCGTGCAGGACGGGCCGGTTCGCCCGCTTCTGGCGGCGGCGCATCGCGGAGGGAGTGAGCGGGGGAAGGCCGAGACGGTGGCGTAGCGATGTGACCGCCTCGGCGTAGACCCGGTCGGCCATGCGCAGGGCAAGGCGTCCGGCGGCGCGGTTACCGAGGCGGCCCAGGGAACGAGGGCCCATCACAGTGGGCGGGAAGTCGCCGGTGGGGGCGTTGGGCTGGAGGTGGACGCCGAGCGTCCGGATGCCTCTGGACTCGGCGAGATGCCAGCCGAGCTGGGCGGTGGTCGCCGACAGCAGCAGGAGTTCCGTGCCGTCGTCCACCGCGTCGGCGAAGCCCTGGCCGAGCTCGGTGACGAACGCGGCGGCGGTGCGCATGAGTTCGCGCCTGCTCTCGACGCCGCGCTGCGCTCCCGGGCGGGTGGGCAGGCTCCGGAACTCCAGGCCCGCCTCCCGCACCAGCGACGCGAAGGCATCCGTCGTGGCCACGGTGATGTCGTGCCCGGCCTCTCGCAGGCCCGCCCCGAGACCCGTGTAGGGGGCGATGTCGCCACGTGATCCGGCGGCGGCGATCAGGATCCTCATCCGTTCTCCTCCTCACGGTCCACCCGGCGGGCCGCGTTCGCGTGGACGGCCCGGCACAGATAGGCGGCGAGGCCGGGCCGCTGCTGCGAGGGCGGGACGACGAGCGCGAAGGCGCGTGGATCGGCGGCGAAGTCGTCCGCGATCCGCCGGTGCATCTCGGGCGGGCAGGTGGTGAACCAGCGGGCGATGTGCAGCCGGTGTTCCTCGGCGAGATCCATGACCCGCTCGCCATCGGCGGGTTCACCCTCGTCAAAGGCCGCGAGCAGTTCGCCACGCCAGACGGCGGCCTCGCCCATGAGCTGCCGCCAGTCCTCCTTGGTGTGGCCGGCGGCGCGGGCCATCGACTCCTTCTGGCCCGCCGAGTCCTGCCACTTCAGCTGGGCGTCGGTGGCGTAGGAGAGGTCGAAGACGATCTCACCGAAGACGTCGAAGCGCTCCTGCGGGGTGAGTTCCACGCCCGTCTGCTGGACCTCGATCGCCTGCTCGGCGACCTCCGCCAGCCGCTGGAGCCGCCCGATCTCCTCGCTCAACTGCCTTACGCGGGATCGGAGATGCTCCAGGGCGTTGGCCTGTGGGTCCTTGAGGATCTCGGCGATCTCGTCGAGGGAGAAGCCGAGTTCGCGGTAGAAGAGGATCTGCTGGAGCCTGGCCAGGTCGGAGTCGTCGTACAGCCGGTAACCGGCGCCGCTGCGACCGCTGGGCGAGAGCAGTCCCGCCCGGTCGTAGTGGTGCAGCGTGCGCACGGTCACCCCGGCGAAGGCCGAGACCTGCCCCACGGAGTAGCTCATTCACCTGCCCTTTCGTCGGGACACAGCGTGCAGCCTGACGTAAGGGGAGGGTCAAACGGTGTTCGTCACCCGGCGTTCCGCGCCGCCCAGGCGGAGAGTTCGGACCGTGCGGCGTTCAGCAGCGTGGCCGAGGGAGCGGTCGCCCCGTTGGTGACCAGCGCGTAGTGCAGCACCCCGGAGTCCGTGTCGGTGAGCAGCAGACGGCGGCTGCCGGTGCCGCCCGGTTCCGCGGCGACGCCAACCGGGGTGGCCGGGGTGTACGCCGGGGGCGCGTAAGCGGTGCCCAGGTCGGAGACCACCGTGGTGGACCCGGTCGGGAAGGACGCCGGGAGGTGGAGTTCGGTCGGTGCCGTGCCGCTGTTGGAGCGCCACAGCAGCAGCCCGTACTGCCCGGATCCCACCAGCTGCGCCACGTTCGGCAGCGAGCTCGGCACCGGGTTCCAGGTCAGGGTGGTGTTGCCGTCGCGGGAGCGGTCCTCGTAGGTGAAGGCGACGTTCGTGCCGGAGGTGGCGCTGGGGTAGATCCGGTCGAGCAGCCGGGCGTCCTGGCGCAGCACCGGCTTGCCCGAGTCGTCGAGGCGTACGGCGGAGAGGTCCTCGTCGTTCCAGGCGTCGCCGGTGGTGAGGACCTTGTCCGGGTTGCCGTTCATCAGCTCGTGGTGACGTCCGTTGTAGATGTCCCACTGCCACTGCGTGCCGGAGAGGACCGGTCCGCCGCCGTCCGGGTTCGACCACCAACTCGCGCCCGGGACACGGGAGTCGAGGGCCTGGTACATGGCCTTGAGCACGGTCGGCGCCTTGTCGGAGACCGAGCCGGCCAGCGGGTGGCCGAACTCGCTGATGATGGCGGGTGTGTTCGTGGCCGTAGCGCGGTCGCGGACCGTTCCGAAGTCACCGGCGTACTGGCCGTCCTCCGCCTTGCCCCACATGAAGACGCCGGAGATGGCCTTCTGGTCGTAGAAGTGGGTGTTGAAGACGTAGCGCGGGCCGAGGGTGCCTGCGTCGAGGAGTCCGCCCTCCTGCTTCTGGAAGTCGAGGTTGGCGTTCCAGAAGAGGTTCGGTTCGGCGAAGAGCGGCTTGTCCTGCCAGCCGGCCGCGTCCATCCGGGCCCGGAACTTCTCGTAGAACGGCCAGAGCACGTCCCGCTCCCAGGTGCGGCTGGTCTGCCCGGAGTCGTAGCTCCCGGCATGCGGTTCGTTGTACGGGTCGAAGCCGAGGACGCCCGCGAACTCGGCGGCGGAGACGTTCTGCCTGAGGTACGCCATCGTCTTCTGCGCGGTGGCGAGGAAGGCGTCCTGGAGGCCGTACTCGTTGTGCCAGAAGTCGTACGACGCCTGCTTCACGGCCTCGTTCTGGGTGATGTTCTGGCCCCAGAAGAGGCAGATCCCGCAGGACTCGTCCGGGTAGTCCCCGGCGTCCACGGCCCACTTGGGGGCGCCGTCGCCCGAGTACCAGCTGTCGGGGTCGAACAGGTGCCGGGAGTAGAGGTCCTGGTGGAAGTCGGGGTAGACGCGGATGCCGGCGTCGAGGAAGGCGCGCATCTGGGCGGTGGCGGCGGCCAGAAACGCGGTGTCGACCTGGCCGCGCACCGGCTCCGCGTGGGCCCAGGACAGCAGGAAGCGGACGGAGTTGCCGCCGCCGAGGGCGCGCAGCGCGGTGGCGGACTTCTTGGCGTCGGCGACCGAGGCGAAGGGCAGACCGCCGTTCTCCTCCAGCTTGGTCTCGCCGGAGACGTTGTAGCCGCGCAGGACGATCTCGCGGCCGGCCGCGTCGACGAAGCGGCCGTTCTGCACGGTCAGCGGCGTTTCGTCGAACCAGAGGGAGTCGGGAAGGGTGGCGGCGGTGGCGGGTGAGGGGCCCGCCACCGAGAGGGATCCGAGGAGGACGACCAGAACAACCAGCAGACGCGCTCGTATGTTCGGCATGTCCACTACAGTCCGACAATGTCAGGACACCGTCAATACTGCTGACTCATGAGTAAGTTTCGAACTCGGTGCTCACATGGGCTCATCCCTGCCCCGTGAGGCTGTCGCGAGCCCCCGCCACCCATCGCAGGACGCCGTCCGCTCCGGCGCTCTCAGCCAACTCCTCGGCCTCCGTGAGTAGTTGCGCAGCCTCTTCGCGTCGGTCCTGCTGTGCGGCGAGGTGGGCGAGCCCGATCAAATTGGCCGCCACACCCGGCAGGAAACCGAGCTCGCGGCGCAGCCGGGTGGACTCCTCCAAGCGCTCGCGGGCCGCGTCGAGCCGTCCGGCCATGTGGTCCGCGATGCCGAGGTGCCTCAGGACGTAGGACACGGTCAGCCGGTCGTCGGCCCGGGTGGCGAGGTCGAGGGCACGGGTGAACGCGGGCAGGGCCGCGTCGGTGTCATCGCGGACCACCTGGTGGAAGGCGCCCAGCCAGAACAGCGCCTCGCCCTCGCCGCGCACATCGCCGAGCTCGCCGTACAGCCGCGCCGCGCGCTCGAAGAGCACCAGTTCGCGTGCGTCCTCGACCCGATCGTCCAGGAAACGGGCGTGGACGACCCGGCCGCGGGCGAGGGCGAGATCCGCCTCGACCGCGTCGAGTTCCCGGTCGGCGGACGCCAGTGCGCCGCTGTCGCCGCCGAACACGGCGTGCTCGTAAAGGAGTTGGGCCTTCTCTATTCGTGTGTCCGCAGTCATGCGGCGATCGTACGAACGTGACCCCGCGCCTTCACAACGACTTTCAGCCGCCCACCCTCCGGGTCAGGTTCAGCAGATACTCCTTGCGGTTCAGCGGGTTGAGGTCGGTGCGGCGGCGTTCCGGGAGGGTGCCGCGTGGGGTGGGCGCGTAGTGGTCGAAGGCGCTCTCCAGTTCGCCCTCGCCACGGGTCAGGCCTGGCAGTTGCTGTTCCAGTTCGTGGACATGGGCGGCGGGCACCGGACCCTCCAGGACGCAGGACGCGCCGCGGGTCTCCGTGGTCTGAGGCACCGCGCGCAGCCGGGCCAGCACCGGCAGCAGGGCGGCCAACGTGTCGGTCGGGGCCTCGATGCGGAAGCGGTGCATCGGCTCGTGCACCTGCGTGCCCGCCCGGCGCAGTGCCGCCAGCAGGACCAGTGGCGTCAGGCCGCGGAAGTCGTAGCCGGTACTGGACATGCTCTTGTCGAAGCCCTGGTGCGCATGGCTCTGCCGGGGCGAATAGCCGGAGTGGGTCATGGTGACCACGCAGTCGGGGATCTGCCAGCCGTGCGGGCCGCCCTGGTCGAGGGTCTCGCGGACGGTGTCCTCCACGGCCTTGAAGAAGGCGTACGGCATGGAGCCCAGCTCAACCTCCAGGCGGAACTCCACGCCGGAGCCGACCTGCGCGGGGTCGATGCGCAGGCCGACCGTGGCGAGGAAGGGGTTGCCGTCCTTCTTGTTGAACTCCACCGCCGCGCCCGAGCCCACGGGCCGTTCCACGCACAGCGGTGTCGTCTCGCGGAAGGTGACGTCGAGCCCGAAGTCGTCGGCGAGCGTGGCCTGGATGACCTCCTTCTGCACCTCGCCGTAGAGGGAGACGAAGGTCTCCTGCCGTACCTCGTCGTGGCGCAGGTCGATCAGGGGGTCCTGTTCGGCGAGGCGGGTGAGGGCTTGGTGCAGGGCCCTCCGGTCCGTGTCGCCGGCCGGGGCGACGATCGTTTCGAGGGTGGGCGGGGCGAAATGATGCCCGTATGTCTTGCGGGGCGTGCCGATGGCGTCGCCGATCCTGATGTCGGTCAGGCCCCAGAGCTTGGCGATGCGGCCCGCGGCCACCGACCCGGCTCTGGCGTCCGTGCCTTTGTCGAAGACGCTGATCGCGGTGATGCGGGTGTCTCCGAGGGCGCCGTCGATCCGTTCTCGCGTGCGCAGCGTCCCGGAGAACACCCGCGCATACGCGACCTTCTCCCCCGCCGGGCCCCGCTCCACCTTGAAGACGGTGCCCGATACGGGCCCGTCGGGGTCACCGTCCGCGGCCGGGAGCAACTCCCTGATGCCGTCGATCAGCGCATCCACCCCCGCACCGGTGATGGCGGAGCCGAAGTACACCGGGTGGACGAGGGCCTGTCGGGTCTGATCGGCGAGGGCCCTACGAAGACGACCAGCGGAGACAGCGCCCTCGACGTACTCCGCCAGCAGTTCGTCGTCATGGTCGGCCAGTACGTCGAGCGCCGACGGCGGCAAGCCAGGAACGAAGCGCGCGGCGCGACCGCCGAGGCCCTGCGCCACCCCCATCGGCACGACCGCCGCCGTCAGCCGCTCCGACACCGCCCGCAGTACGGCGTCGTACCCCGCCCCCCGTCGGTCGATCTTGTTCACGAAGATCAGCGTGGGGATCCGCAGACGCTGCAGCGTGCGCATCAGCACGCGGGTCTGCGGCTGGACGCCCTCGACGGCCGAGACGACGAGGACGGCGCCGTCGAGGACGCCGAGCACCCGCTCCACCTCCGCGATGAAGTCCGGGTGACCAGGCGTGTCGATGAGGTTGACCGTCACGTCGCCCAGCGCGAAAGAGACGACGGCGGACTTGATAGTGATGCCGCGCTGCCGCTCCAGCGCGAGGGTGTCCGTCCGGGTGTTCCCGGCGTCGACGCTGCCGATCTCGTCGATCACGCCGGCCGAGTGCAGGAGGCGCTCGGTCAGGCTGGTCTTACCGGCGTCTACATGGGCGAGGATCCCGAGGTTGAGCAGATGCACGAAGCGTCATGTCCTTCGATGAGGGGGTCGTTCCTTCCTGGGGGGACATGAACGCTGTGCGCATGAGGGCTCCTCGTTGCGTGACGACGGGACCCGTGAAGTGCATCAGGGCGGGCCCCGGGCCGGCAATGGATTAACGCTCAACGAACGCTGCCGCAGCACTCGCCGTGACACCGCGACGGCCATAGAGTGACGTACATCACGCCCGGCCGATGTTTCCCCACTCCCTTCTCGACTCGGCCTCTGGAGGGCATATGACCCACATCTCGCTGAAGGTGGACGGCACGACCTACGAGGACGACGTGGAGCCCCGTCTCCTCCTGATCCACTACCTGCGCGACCGCCTCGGTCTGACCGGCACCCCGATCGGCTGTGACACCTCGAACTGCGGATCCTGCACGGTCGACCTCGACGGCGAGAGCGTCAAGAGCTGCTCGCTGCTGGCCGTTCAAGCGGACGGCGGCGAGATCACGACGGTGCAGGGACTCGCCCAGGACGGGGAGTTGTCCGAGCTGCAGAAGGCGTTCCACGCGCGGCACGCGCTCCAGTGCGGCTACTGCACCCCCGGCATGATCATGGCGGCCCGCGATCTGCTGCGCGAACACCCGCACCCCACCCCCGACGAGGTACGGCACGGCCTGGAGGGCAACCTCTGCCGCTGCACGGGCTACCAGAACATCGTCCGGGCCGTGCTGGACGTCTCCGAGGAAGAGGTGAAGGCATGAGCGAGACCGTCGAGCGCGAGGTCGGCCGTGCCCGGGCCCGCAAGGAGGACGCCCACCTGATCACGGGCCAGACCAACTGGACCGACAACATCGCCGTCAACGGACTGCTGCACCTGGCGATCCTGCGCAGCCCGATGGCCCACGCCCGCATCGACCGCGTCGACGTATCCGCCGCCCTCGAACGCCCCGGCGTCATCGCCGCGTTCAGCGGACGGGACGTCGCGGAGGCCATGGGCTCGCTGCCGTGCGCCTGGCCCGTCGCCGAGGGCACCGTGATGCCCGACCACCCGCCGATCGCCGTCGACGAGGTGCGCTACGCCGGCGACCCGGTGGCGGTCGTCGTGGCCCGCGACCGCTACGCCGCCGCCGACGCGCTGGAGGCCGTGGAGGTCGACTACACACCGCTGCCCACCGTCCTGGAGATCGAGTCGGCGCTCGACGAGAACGCCCCACTGGTCCACTCCGACAAGGGCACCAACCGCTGCTACGACTACCGCACGACGGACGGCGACTACGCGGCCGCCAAGGCACGGGCCGATGTCGTCCTGACCCGGCGCTACCACCAGCAGCGCCTCATCCCGAGCGCGATGGAGCCGCGCGCCGTCGTGGTCACCCCGCTCGCCGCGTCCGGCGAGTTCACCCTGTACTCCTCCACCCAGATCCCGCACGTCCTGCGGGTCCTGCTCGCCGTCACCACCGGCATCCCGGAGAACAAGATCCGCGTCGTCGCCCCCGACGTGGGCGGCGGCTTCGGCTCCAAGCTCCAGGTGTACGGCGAGGAGGTCATCGCCCTCGTCCTGGCCAAGCGCCTCGGCAGGCCCCTGAAGTGGACCGAGTCCCGCTCCGAGGCCAACCTCGCCACCCACCACGGCCGCAGCCAGGTCCAGGACATCGAGATCGCCGCCCGCCGCGACGGCACCGTGCTCGGCCTGAAGGTCTCGCTGCTGGCCGACATGGGCGCGTATCTGATGCTGCTCAGCCCGGGCATCCCGATCCTCGGCGCCTCCATGTATCCGGCGATCTACAAGATGGGGGCCTACGAGTTCTCCTGCACCGGCGTCTTCACCAACCGCACCCCGATCGACGCCTACCGAGGCGCAGGCCGACCGGAGGCGACCTTCGCGATCGAGCGGATCATGGACGATCTGGCGGCCGAGCTGGGCATGGACGCCATCGACCTGCGGCGCCACAACTGGATCCGGCACGAGGAGTTCCCGTACACCACGATCGCGGGAATGACGTACGACAGCGGCAACTACGAGGCCGCCACCGACAAGGCCCTCGCCCTGTTCGACTACGACAAGCTGCGCGCCGAGCAGGCGGACCGCATCGACCACGCGGACACCGTCCGCCTCGGCATCGGCGTCTCCACGTACACCGAGATGTGCGGCCTGGCACCGAGCCGCTGGCTGGGCGAGATGCGCTACGCGGCCGGTGGCTGGGAGGCGGCGAGCATCCGGGTACTGCCGACCGGAAAGGTCGAGGTCATCACCGGGACCAGCCCGCACGGCCAGGGTCATGTCACGAGCTGGAGCCAGATCGCGGCCGATGTGCTGGGGGTGCCGTTCGAGGACGTCGAGGTGATGCACGGCGACACGCTGCTGGCTCCCCACGGCATGGACACGTACGGCTCCCGCTCGCTCGTCGTCGGTGGCGTCGCCGTCCATGAGGCGGCGCGCAAGGTGGTCGACAAGGCCCGCAAGGTCGCCGCGCATCTGCTGGAGGCCAATGAGGCGGACCTGGACTTCGCGGACGGCGCCTTCTCCGTGAAGGGCTCGCCCGAGGCGCGCAAGACCATCCAGGAGGTGGCCTTCGCGACCTTCGCCTCGCACGATCTGCCCGACGGCATGGAACCGTCGATCAACGCCGACCACGTCCTCGACCCCGAGACCTTCTCCTTCCCGCACGGCACCCACCTGTGCGCGGTCGAGGTCGACACCGAGACGGGTGCGGTGCATGTGCGGTCGTACGTGTGCGTGGACGACGTGGGCAAGGTGGTGAATCCCCTCATCGTGGAGGGCCAGCTGCACGGCGGCATCGCGCAGGGCATCGCGCAGGCGCTGTACGAGGAGGCCGTGTACGACGAGGAGGGCAACCTGCTCACCGGCACCCTGGCCGACTATCTGGTGCCGGCCGCCCCCGACCTGCCCGAGTTCCTCACCGACCGCACCGAGACACCGGCCACCTCCAACCCGCTCGGCGTCAAGGGCGTCGGCGAGGCGGGCACCATCGCCTCCACTCCGGCCGTGGTGAACGCGGTCGTGGACGCGCTGCGCCCGTTCGGCGTGCGGGACATCCGGATGCCGTGCACACCCGAACGGATCTGGCAGGCCCTTCAGCCCGGCAAGGAGGCGTCGGCATGATTCCCCCCGCATTCGAGTACGCCCGCCCCAGCAGCGTCGACGAGGCGGTACGCACCCTCGCCGACGGCGGTGAGGACGCCAAGTTCCTCGCCGGCGGACAGAGTCTGCTGCCGCTGCTGAGGATGCGGCTGGCCTTCCCCGAGCTGCTCGTGGACCTGGGTCGGGTCCCGGAGCTGCGCGGGGTGCGAGAGGACGACGGCACGCTGGTGATCGGCGCCATGACGACGCACCACCATGTGCTGCACGACCCGCTCGTGCGTCGGCACGCCGGTCTGCTGGCCGCCGCCACGGCCACGGTCGCGGACCCCGCCGTACGGCATCGCGGCACCCTCGGCGGCTCGCTCGCGCACGCCGACCCGGCCGGGGATCTGCCCGCGGTGGTGCTGGCCATGGACGGCGAGCTGGTGGCGGTCGGTCCCCGGGGCCGGCGCGTGATCCCGGCACGGGAGTTCTTCGTCGACTATCTGCAGACCGCGCTGGCACCCGACGAACTCCTGGTGGAGGTGCGGGTGCCCAAGACGGACGGCTGGGGCTTCAAGTACGAGAAGTTCCACCGGGTCGCCCAGGCGTGGCCGATCGTCGGCGTGGCCGCCCTGGTGCGGCGCGACGACGGGCACATCGCGGAGGCGCGGGTGGGTCTGTCCAACATGGGTTCCACGCCCCTTCGCGCCGCCACCGCCGAGGAGGCGCTGTCCGGCGCGTCCGACCCGGACGCGGTGGCCCGGGCCGCCGAGGAGGCGGCCGACGGCACCCGGCCCGCGCAGGACACCTCGGGCTCGCCCGAGTACCGGGCGCATCTGGCGCGGGTCCTCACCAAGCGGGCGGTGCTGGCGGCCGCCGGAATGGGGTGAGCGACGATCACCGGGATGGACGGCCCGGAACAGGTGCGGGCCCGCCTGGAGGACACGGGGTACCTCGTGGACGACGGGCTGGCCATCGCCTGCTTCCTGGCCCTGCGGCTGGGCCGGCCGCTGTTCTGCGAGGGCGACGCGGGCGTCGGCAAGACCGCGCTCGCGTCCGCCCTCGCCGAGGCCCTCGACGCCCCGCTGATCCGGCTCCAGTGCCACGAGGGCATCGACGCCTCGCAGGCCCTGTACGACTGGGACTTCCCACGCCAGCTGCTACGGCTGCGGGCCGCGGAGGCCGTCGGAGTGACCGACGCCGACCGGCTGGAGGGCGAGCTGTACGACCGGCGGTTCCTGCTGGCCAGGCCGCTGCTGCGGGCCCTGGAGACTCAGCCGTCGGTGCTGCTGATCGACGAGATCGACCGGGCCGACGACGAGTTCGAGGCGTTCCTGCTGGAGCTGCTGTCGGAGTTCTCGGTCACCATTCCGGAGCTGGGCACCCTGCGCGCCGAGACACCGCCGGTGGTCGTGCTGACCTCCAACCGCACCCGCGAGGTGCACGACGCGCTGAAGCGGCGCTGCCTGTACCACTGGTTCGACCATCCCGGCTTCGCCCGTGAACTGGCCATCGTGCGACGGCGGTTGCCGGGTGTGTCGGCGCGGCTGGCGGAGCAAGTGACGGCGCTGGTGCAGGAGTTGCGAGGGCACGACCTGCTCAAGCCGCCGGGCGTCGCCGAGACGATCGACTGGGCTGAGGCCCTCGACGCACTCGGCGCCGACGAGGTGGACGCGGAGCTGGCGACGGCCACGCTGGGGTCGGTCCTCAAGTACCGGGAGGACGCGCAGCGGGGCCGGGAACTGGACTTCGCCGCGGTGCTCGCCGTACGAGGGGCGTGAGGATCATGCTCGCCGCGGACGCCGCCCTGCTGGGTTTCGCGCGTGCGCTGCGGGCAGCGGGGGTGGACGCGAGTGCGGAACGGGTGCACGCGTTCCTGAACGCGGTGGATGCCCTGGGGCCGGGGATGCGGACGGACGTGTACTGGGCGGGGCGGCTGACGCTGTGCGGGGACCGGGACGACCTGGAGCGTTACGAGCGGGTGTTCGCGGCCTGCTTCGGCGGTGCGCGACGCGCTCGGCGGGCGGTGACCGCCACCCCGGCGCCCCGGCTGCGGCTCGTCGCGCCAGAGGCGGGGACCGGCGGCCGGAGCGAGGGGCCGGACGACGCACCGGCCCCGCCGGTGGCCGCCTTCGCCAGCTCCGCCGAGGTGCTCCGCCACCGCGATGTCTCCGACCTGCGTCCGGCCGAACGCGAGCAGGTACGGCGGCTGCTGGCCGCCTTCGCGTTGCGCGGCGAGACGCGGCGCTCGGCGCGGCGCCGCCCCGACCGGCACGGAGCCGTGGATCCGCATCGCACCGTGCGAGAGCTGCTGCGGCACGGCGGGGAGCCGGCACTGCTGCGGCGGCACGCCCGCACGGAGCGGCCACGACGGGTGGTGATGCTCATCGACGTCAGCGGATCCATGGCACCGTACGCGGACGCCCTGCTGCGCTTCGCGCACGCCGCCGCCCGGGGCAGCCGTACCGAGGTGTTCACGATCGGCACCCGGCTGACCCGGGTCACCCGGGAGATGGCGCACCGCGACCCGGACCTGGCCATGACCGCGGTCGCGGCGGCGGTGCCCGACTGGCGTGGGGGCACCCGGCTGGGCGAACTGCTGCGGGCGTTCCTGGACCGGTGGGGGCAGCGCGGGATGGCGCGCGGTGCGATCGTGGTGGTGTTGTCCGACGGCTGGGAGCGCGGCGATCCGGAGCTGCTGGGCACCCAGATGCGCCGACTGCACCGGCTGGCGCACCGGGTGATCTGGGCGAACCCGCGCAAGGCACGCCCCGGCTACGCGCCCCTCGCGGCCGGGATGGCGGCGGCGCTGCCCAGCGTGGACGCCTTCGTCGAGGGGCACAGCCTGGCCGCGCTGGAGCGGCTGGCGGCGGTGGTGAGAGGAGCGGGCGATGCGTGAGATTCTCCCGGTGCTGGGCGGCTGGTACGCGGCCCGAACGCCCTTCGGACTGGCCACCGTGGTCGCCACCAGCCGCAGCGCCCCGCGCGAACCCGGTGCGGCGATGGCGGTCGGGCCGGGCGACGAGGTCGTGGGCAGTGTGTCCGGGGGCTGTGTGGAGGGTGCCGTATTCGAACTCGCGCAGGAGGTCGTCGCCAGTGGCGAGGCGCGGCTGGAGACGTTCGGGTACAGCGACGAGGACGCGTTCGCGGTCGGGCTGACCTGCGGTGGCGAGATCACCCTGCTGGTGCGGCCCGTGACGGCCGAGGGTGATCCGACGTTCGGTGAGGTCGCCGAGTCGGTCACGGCGGGCCGTCCCGTGACGGTGGCGACGGTGACCGACGGGCCCGCCCCGCTCGGCGCGGCGCTCGCCGTCTGGCCCGACCGGGTCACCGGCACCCTCGGCACCCCCGGCCTCGACGTCGCCGTGACCGCCGACGCGCGCGGCGAGCTCGCCCTCGGTGCCACCGGCCTCCGGCACTACGGCCCGCACGGCGAGCGCCGCGAGGACGCGGTCAGCGTCTTCCTGCACTCCTTCGCGCCCCCGCCCCGCATGCTGGTGTTCGGCGCGATCGACTACGCCGCCGCGGTCGCCCGCATCGGCGACTTCCTCGGCTACCGGGTCACGGTGTGCGACGCCCGCCCGGTCTTCGCCACGCCGAAACGCTTCCCGGCCGGCGTCGAGGTCGTCGTGGACTGGCCGCACCGCTACCTCGGCGGCACCGACACCGACGACCGCACCGTGATCTGCGTGCTCACCCACGACCCGAAGTTCGACGTGCCGCTGCTGGAGGAGGCGCTGCGGTGCCCGGCGGCGTACATCGGGGCGATGGGCAGCCGCCGTACCCATGACGACCGGAGGAAGCGGCTGACCGAAGCGGGGCTCGGCGAGGCCGAGTTGGCGCGGCTGCGCTCACCGGTCGGGCTCGACCTCGGGGCCCGTACGCCCGAGGAGGTCGCCGTGTCCGTCGCCGCCGAGATCGTCGCGCTGCGCTGGGGCGGCACCGGCGCCCCGCTGACGGCGACGGCGGGTGCGATCCATCCATCGTCGTGACGGCCCTGTTGGAGGAAGTCATGGAGCTGCACCACGAGTTCACCGTCCCCGTCCCGGTCGACGACGCCTGGCGCACGCTCCTGGACATCGAGCGTGTCGCGCCGTGCATGCCCGGGGCGAGTGTCGAGGAGTACGACGGGAAGACCGTGACCGGCGCGGTGAAGGTCAAGGTGGGTCCGGTCACCGTGACGTACAAGGGCACCGCGGTCTTCGAGGAGCAGGACGAGACGGCACATCGCATGGTGCTGCTCGCCAGCGGCCGGGAGACGCGCGGGCAGGGCACCGCACGGGCCACGGTGACGGGCACGCTCAGTGAGCGCGCCGGCGGTACGGCCGTGTCGGTGCGCACCGATCTGACGGTGACCGGGCGTCCGGCGCAGTTCGGGCGCGGGGTGCTGGCGGAGGTGGGTGACCGGCTGGTCGGGCAGTTCGCGACGTGTCTTTCGGAGAAGCTGACCGCGAGTACGCCGCCGGTGGCAGGGGAGCAGCCGGACGAGCCGCTGGACCTGTTCCGCACGTCCGGGGCGCCGGTGGCCAAGCGTGCCGCGGCGATGGGGGCGGTGGTGGTGGGAGTGCTGGTGGCCGTGGCACGGGTGCGGCGGAGGCGGCGACATGGACGGAAGTGACCGCCCTCGGGGTGTGTAGGGCGGGCGCGCAGGGGTACGTGCGGCACAAGGAGGCTTCCACGCCTCCAGGAAGAGCCTCTGAGCGGGAAGGAGGTCCATGACAACGCATAAGCAGCGTCCGGGCCGCTTCCCAAGACATGGGGCGGCCCGGTTCGATTCCCCGGCCTTCACCGCTGCGGCAGCCGGTGCAGTTCCACGTCCGTGAGCCGGCCCTGGGCCACGGACGCGGTCATGTAGGTGCAGTGGGGCTGGCGTCGGCGGTCTGTCGGGGAGCCGGGATTCAGCAGCCGTAGCCCCGTCGGGGCGGTGGAGTCCCACGGGATGTGGCTGTGCCCGAACACCAGGACGTCGAGTTCGGGGAAGCGTGCCGCGCAGCGCGCCTCGCGCCCCTGGGCGGGGCCGGTCTCATGGACGACGCCGAAACGCAGGCCTCCCAGCTCGGCGTACGCCACTTCGGGGAGCCTCGCCCGCAGCTCGGGTCCGTCGTTGTTGCCGTGGACGCCGATCAGCCGACGGCAGCGGCCCTCCAGCAGATCGAGCGTGGCCGTGTCGACCCAGTCCCCCGCATGGAGGACGACATCGGCGCCGGGGAGTTCGGCCAGCAGCCGGTCGGGCAGTGCCCTGGCCCGCTTGGGCAGGTGGGTGTCGGACATCAGCAGCAGACGCACGCCGTCAGGCTAACGGCGGGGAAGATCGCTGTCGCTCTGGTTGAGCGGTGGACAAACCCGGTGACAGGGTTAGGATTTGGCCACGAGTGCCGTAATCCGACGTTAACGCACAGCGACCCCTAGGGGGCTGGACCCGAATGCCGGTCAAGGTCAGCGTGGTCGTCCCCGTGTACAACCCCGGGGTCTATGTCGAGGACTGCATCGAGTCGCTGCTGCGGCAGTCACTGCCCCCGGACCAGTACGAAGTGATCTTCGTCGACGACGGCTCCACCGACGACACGCCCGCCCGGCTGGACGAGCTCGCCGCCGCGGAACCCCGGGTGACCGTCGTCCACCAGGAGAACTCCGGCTGGTCGGGGAAGCCCCGCAACGTGGGCATCGAAGCCGCCCGCGGCGAGTACGTGATGTTCGTCGACAACGACGACTACCTCGGCGACGAGGCCCTGGAGCGGATGTACGACTACGGCGTGGCCAACGGCGCCGACGTCGTGGTCGGCAAGATGGCCGGCAAGGGCCGCGGGGTGCCGGTGGAACTGTTCCGCCGCAATCACCCGCGTGCCACTGTCGAGAACGCGCCACTGATCGACAGTCTCACCCCGCACAAGATGTTCCGCCGCGCTTTCCTGGACGCCATCGGCCTGCGCTTCCCCGAGGGCAGGCGGCGCCTGGAGGACCACGTCTTCGTCACGGAGGCGTACCTGCGCGCGGCCAACGTCTCCGTCCTCGGCGACTACGTCTGCTACTACCACGTCCGCCGCGACGACGCCTCGAACGCGGGCTTCCAGCGCTTCGACCCGGGCGGCTACTTCAAGAACCTCCGGGAGGCCCTGGACGTCGTCGAGCGGTACACCGAGCCGGGACCGGTGCGCGACCGGCTCTTCCGGCGCTGGCTGCGGGTGGAGATGGTCGAGCGGATGCGCGCGCGGCGGCTGCTCGCCCTGCCGGCCGACTATCGCCGGGAGCTGTTCGCGGAGATGCACCAGGTCGTCGTGGAGCGCTTCGGGCCCGGCGTCGCGGCGGGGCTCCAGCCGACGCAGCAGGTCGTCGCCGCGCTGATCACCGCCGACCGGTACGACGACGTCGAGGCGTTCGCCGAGTGGGAGGCGGGCATCGCCCTCACGGCCGTGCCGGAGCAGGTGGCCTGGGAGGACGGCACACTGCGGGTCTCCTTCACCGCCGAGTACACCTCCGCCGGTGAGCCGATGACCTTCACCGCGGGGGCTGCACGCACACCGCTCGACGGTCCGCCCGAGAACCTGGCCGCGGCCATCGCCTGGGTGAGCGCCGACACGATGGCCCGCTTCAAGCAGGCCACGGCGGACCTGCTCGTACGCGAGCGCGCCAGCGCGGCCCAGTACTTCCAGCCGGTGCGGTTCACCCGGGAGGAACTGCCGGCCGAGGACGACACCCGGCTCCGCCTCAGGCTCCACGCGACCGCCACCGTCGACCCCGCCACCACCCTCACCCGCGCCGGCGTCTGGGACGCCTTCGTCCGCGTCAAGCTGGGCGGCTGGACCAAGGAGTGCCGCCTGGGCCCGGCCCCCCGAGCGGCCCGCCCCACCCCGCCCGCCGCCCTGGTGGGCGACCACATGGTGCTGCCGTACTGGACCTCGCCGCACGCGCATCTCGCCCTGGACGTCGACCGGGCGACCGGCCGCCTGGGCCTGGGCACGCTCTCCCCGGACGACGTCACGGCCCCGGGCGACCGACTGCTGCTGCCGCTCCCGCTGCACGTCCCCCGCGACGGCGCCAAGGCCGCCCTCCGCCTGACCTCCTCCCGCGCCACCCACGACGTACCCGCCACGCTCTCCCCCCGGGCCTCCGGCGCGCTGCTGGAGGCCGTGCTGCCGCTCGGCGACCTGCGAGGCGCGACCTGGCGGGTGGCACTCGCCGCACCCGGGCCACGCCTCCTCCCCCTGCCGTTCGTCCTGCGCGCCGGTGTGGGCGGGGTGCGGGCCGTCCGCACCCCCGGCCCCAGCGCGCTGGGACGACTGGTCCGCAGGGCCCGACGCAGGCTCGGTACGGCACTGGGCCGCACGGCGACCCGGCTGCGGGCCCGGACCGGGCGGAGGTGACGGGATGCGCTCGCTCGGCATCGAAGGCGCCTGGGCGCTGGAGCCCAAGGTCTTCCCGGACGACCGGGGCAGCTTCCACGAGTGGTTCCGGAGTGCGGAGTTCCGCGAGGCCACCGGCTACGACCTGTCCCTCGCGCAGGCCAACTGCTCGGTCTCCCGCTGGGGCGTAGTGCGCGGCGTCCACTTCTCCGACGTACCGCCCGGCCAGGCCAAATACGTGACCTGTCTGCGCGGCGCCGTCCTGGACGTGGTGGTCGACCTCCGCGTCGGCTCCCCCACCTTCGCCCGCTGGGAGGCCCTGCGCCTGGACGACGACAGCCATCACGCCGTGTTCCTGGCGGAGGGCCTGGGGCATGCCTTCATGGCGCTGACGGACGACGCGACGGTGGCGTACCTGTGCTCGACGGGCTATGCCCCGGAACGCGAGCACGGCGTGAACCCCCTGGACCCGGAGCTGGGCATCGCCTGGCCCGAGCACATCCCGCCGATCCTGTCCCCGAAGGACGCGCAGGCACCGTCCTTGGCGGAGGCGGGACTGGCGGGACTGCTCCCGAGGTACGAGGCCTGCCAGGCGCACTACGGGCAGTTGAGAGACGGGCGGGCCTGACGCCGGGCCGTCAGCGCCCCCCGACGACCTTCTCGACCGACATCCGCAACGGCTCCCATCCCCGCGACCGCCTGATCCCCAGGGTCCGGGCCCGCGAGAGCGACCGCCAGAAGCCCGCGCCCACCAATGCCTCCGGTGCCACCGCTCCCGCCCGGTCCAGAATCGTCTCCGGCACCTTCTGCGGATCCGGCACGTCGTACTCGGCGATGATCTCGTCGTACCGGTCCCGCAGCACGCTGTTGCGCCGGTCGGCGCCGAAGACGACGAGCTGCCCGGTCGGCTGTGTGTCGACGAGAACCGTCACCAGGTCGGGGCGGTAGCGCGCGAGAATCTCGGCGACCTTGTACACGTCCCCGGTCCACGCCCCCGTGTGCCGGTCCCGCGCCGCCTCGTCGACATTGCGCGGCAGCATGTCGTCGAAGACGATGACGCTCGTCCAGTCGGAGTACCGCTCGATGTTCATGAAGTCCCGCAGCGCGTACTCGAACAAGTGCATACCGTCGATGAAGGACAGGTCCACGACCGGCCGCCGCCAGTACCCGAGCGGAGCACGCCCGCGCCGTAGATTCCGCAGCGGATGACGACCGCCCTTGAGATGGACGAACGGATTGTCGCGGGCGAAGAAGTCGTCGCTGGTGGCCTTCACCAGATGGACGTCGCAGCGGATCTCCGTGACCACCTTGAACGCCGGGTCGACGGCGACGGTGGGCACGCGCGAGATCCGGAGGCTGCGGCCGTCGTTGACGCCGATCTCCAGGTAGTTGCGGTTGCCGCTGACCTTGTGCAGTTCCTTGAGGAACTCATGGCGTTTCACGAAGGGTCTCCTTGCGGATGCGGGGCAGTGCTTCGTGCAGGGCGGTGCGCCAGTCCCGCGCCGGGGCGAGGCCGAGCCGCTGCCGACGGCTGTGCGCGAGGACGCTGTACGCGGGACGGGGCGCGGGCCGGGGAAAGGCCTCGCTGGTGACGGGGCGTACCCGGTCGGGGTCGGCGCCGAGGAGCTGGAACACCTCGCGGGCCAGGTCGTACCAGGTGGCCTCGCCGGAGTTGGTGGCGTGCAGGACGCCGGTGACGTCATGGCCGACGTCGGCGATGAGCGCAGCGAGGTCGGCACTCCAAGTGGGCTGACCCCGCTGGTCGTTGACCACGTCGACGGTGTCGAGGCGGGCCTCGAGGTCGATCATCGTGCGGACGAAGCTGCGGCCGTGGACGCCGTACAGCCAGGCGGTGCGGATGATCGCGCTCGCGTCCGGGAGTTCGTCCGACACGCTCTGCTCGCCTGCCAGTTTGGTGCGGCCGTAGGCGGTGCGCGGGGCGAGGGGACCGTCCTCCGCGTAGGGGGTTCGGGCGTCTCCGGCGAAGACGTAGTCCGTGGAGATCTGGATCAGGCGGGCCCCGTGGGCGGCGCAGGCCCTGGCGAGGAGGCGAGGCCCGTCGCCGTTGACGCGCAGGGCCTGTTCCTCGTCCTTCTCGGCGTCGTCGACGGCCGTGTAGGCGGCGCAGTTGACGAGTACGTCGGGGTGGTGGGCGGCGAAGGCGCGCTCGATCGACTCCGGGTCGGTGATGTCGAGCCTGGCGTGGTCGAGGCCGCTGACCGGCTCGCCTCGGGCGCGGAGTTCCTCGACCATGTCGCGGCCGAGCATGCCGCCCGCCCCGGTGATCAGCCACTTCATCCGTGCTCCTCGCCGACGCGCCGTTTGAGGGGTTCCCACCAGTCGCGGTGGTCGCGGTACCAGGCGACGGTGGCGGCGAGGCCGGAGGCGAAGTCATGGCGGGGCCGGTAGCCGAGTTCGGTGCGGGCCTTGGTCCAGTCGACGGAGTAGCGCAGATCGTGGCCCTTGCGGTCCGGCACATGCTCGACCCGGTCCCAGTCGGCGCCGCAGGCGTCCAGCAGCAGCGCGGTGAGGTCCTTGTTGCTCAGCTCGGTGCCGCCGCCGATGTTGTAGATCTCGCCGGGGCGACCCTGGGTGCGGACGAGTTCGATGCCCTGGCAGTGGTCGTCGACGTGCAGCCAGTCGCGGACGTTGAGGCCTTCCCCGTAGAGGGGGACCCGGTGCCCGTCGAGGAGGTTGGTGATGAAGAGCGGCACGACCTTCTCGGGGAACTGGTGCGGGCCGTAGTTGTTGGAGCAGCGGGTGACGCGGACGTCGAGGCCGTGGGTGCGGTGGTAGGCGAGGGCGAGCAGGTCGGAGGACGCCTTGGAGGCGGAGTACGGCGAGCTGGGCCGCAGGAGGTCGCCTTCCGCGGACGAGCCGGTCTCGACGGAGCCGTAGACCTCGTCGGTCGATATGTGCACGAAGGGTTCGACGCGGTAGCGCAGGGCGGCGTCCAGCAGGGTCTGGGTACCGACGACGTTGGTGAGGACGAAGTCACCCGCGCCCTCGATCGAACGGTCGACATGGGACTCGGCGGCGAAGTGCACCACCTGGTCGGCCTCGGCCATCAGCTTGTCGACCAGCTCGGCGTCCCGGATGTCGCCGTGGACGAACTCCAGCCGGGGGTGGTCGAGTTGGAGGTTGGTCAGGGTGCCGGCGTAGGTGAGCTTGTCCAGCACGGTGATGCGGGGCCCGTCGTCGTGGGCCAGCAGTGTGCGGACGTACGTCGAGCCGATGAAGCCGGCGGCGCCGGTGACGAGAAGGTTCATGGGTGGATCTGCACCTTGCTGTGGTCTCCGAGGACGAGGTGGTGGGCGCTGGGGAGGCTGGCCGCGGGGGTGACCTCGACGTGCCGGCCGATGAGCGAGGACTCGATGCGACCGACGCCGTGGATCGTGGAGTCCCGCAGGACGATGGAGAACTCCAGCTCGCTGTCGATGACCCGGCAGTTCTCCGCGATGGAGGTGAAGGGACCGACGTAGGAGTCCTCGACATGGGTGCCCGCGCCGACGACGGCCGGGCCGACGATGCGCGAGTTGACGACGCGCGCCCCCTCCTCGACAACGACGCGCCCGACGGTCTCCGACGCCTCGTCGACGTCGCCGTCGATGCGGCGGGTGAGGCCCTCCAGGACGGTGCGGTTCACCTCCAGCATGTCGGCGACGTTCCCGGTGTCCTTCCAGTAGCCCTTGATGACGGTGCAGCGCACATCGGCGCGGCAGTCGATGAGGTGCTGGATGGCGTGGGTGATCTCCAGCTCGCCCCGCCAGGACGGGGTGATGGCGCGGACCGCGTCATGGATCAACGGCGTGAAGAGATAGACGCCGACCAGCGCGAGATCGCTCTTGGGGTGCTCCGGCTTCTCCTCCAGACCGATGACCTGGCCGGTGTCGTCGAGTTCGGCGACCCCGAAGGCACGCGCGTCCTGAACCTGGGTCAGCAGGATCTGCGCGTCGGGGCGGTCGCGGCGGAACTCGTCGACGAGGTCGGCGATGCCGCCGACGATGAAGTTGTCGCCGAGGTACATCACGAAGTCGTCGTCGCCCAGATAGTCCCGGGCGATGAGCACGGCGTGCGCCAGCCCCAGGGGCCGCTCCTGCGGGATGTAGGTGATCTCCAGGCCGAACTTGGAGCCGTCGCCGACGGCGTCCTGGATCTCCGTGGCGGTGTCGCCGACGATCACTCCGACGTCGGTGATGCCAGCGGCGGCGATGGATTCGAGCCCATAGAAGAGCACGGCCTTGTTGGCCACCGGCACGAGTTGTTTGGCCGAAGTGTGCGTGATCGGCCTCAGGCGCGTACCGGCGCCACCGGACAGCACGAGAGCCTTCATCTGCTTCACCTTAGCCGCGATTCGGCCATTTTGACGGTACGAGGCATTGGCCTGTTCGCCATCACCATGCCGTCGGCCGTTCACCGGAGCTGGCCCTCACGCCCCCAGGGCGATCTCGCTCCACACCTGTTTTCCGCCACTGACGGGCACCGTCCCCCACGCCACCGACATGGCCTCGACCAGCAGGATTCCGCGCCCGCCCGTGGCCTCCCAGCTGATGCTGGTGGGTTTGACCGGGCTGCGGGGCGAGGCATCGGCGACCGCGACACGCAGCCGGTGATTCACCAGGGTCAGATCGAGGCGGACACGGCCATCCGTGTGCACGAGGGCATTGGTGACCAGTTCGGAGACGACGAGCAGGACGGTGTCGGTGTCCTGCGGCGCGAGGGCCCAGGCGCGCAGGGTGCGGCGGGTGAAGCGGCGGGCGTGGCCCACGGCTTCCGGGACGCGCCAGACCGTCCAGCTCTCACGCAGGGGCCGTACGGCCATGCCGTCGTAGCGCAGCAGGAGCAGGGCTATGTCGTCGCTGCGGCGCGCGCCCACGAGCAGGGCGTCGGCGACGAGGCCGAGGTGGGCGGGGTCGGATTGGGCGAGTTGGTGGGCGAACCGGTCCATGCCGGTGTCGATGTCGTCCTCGGCGGACTCGACAAGGCCGTCGGTGGTCAGGGCGAGGACGGTGCCGGGCGCGAGCCTGAGCGGGCTCATCGGGAAGTCGGCCTGCCGCAGCACGCCGAGCGGCGGGCCACCGCCCTCGGTCTCGGTGATCTCCGTCCGGCCGTCCGGGTGGCGCAGCACCGGCGGGATGTGCCCGGCGCGCACGTACCAGGCGGAGCCTTCCTCCAGGTCGACGTCGACGTAGCAGCAGGTGGCGAAGAGGTCGGTCTCCATCTCCATGAGGAGGCGGTTGGCGTGGTGGACCACCACGTCCGGGGGGTGTCCCTCGGCGGCGTAGGCGCGCAGGGCGGTGCGCATCTGGCCCATGAGGGTGGCGGCGGCCGCGCTGTGGCCCTGGACGTCGCCGATGACGAGGGCGACGTGGTTGTCGGGCAGCGGGATGACGTCGTACCAGTCGCCGCCGACCTCGAGCCCTGCCGTGGTCGGCAGATAGCGGGCGACGGCCTTCGCGCCGGGCAGCCGGGGCAGTCGGCGCGGCAGCAGCTGGCGCTGGAGCATGCCGACGAGTTCGTGCTCGGCGTCGAAGGCGTGGGCGCGCAGCAGGGCCTGTCCGGCGAGGCCCGCGGAGGCGGTGAGCAGGGCGCGCTCGTCGGCGCCGAACTCGTGCGGGGTGTCCCAGCCGATGAGGCAGGCCCCGGCCATGCGGCCTCCGGCGGGCAGCGGCAGGACGGCGAGGCCGCCGGGGCCGACGTCGGCGAGGGCGGGTTCCAGCGGGGTGCCGGCGGGCCAGATCCGGGCGCGGCCCTCGCGCAGCGCCGCGGCGAGGGTGGGCATGGCGCGCACCGGCGCGTCGGGCCATTCGGTACGCCACTCCAGGCGCCACAGCTCCGGCCAGGACTCGGGTTCGGGCGGGTCGAGGACGGTGACGACGAGCCGGTCGTGCTCCAGCTCGGCCAGCGCTATGCGGTCGGCGCGCAGCGGCTTGCGCAGGGCGGTGACGACGGCGTGGCTGACGTCGCGGACGGTGCCGGCGGTGGCGAGGGCGGCGGCGAGGCGCTGGACGCGGGCCACGTCGGTGACCTCGGCGCGCAGGGTGGAGGCGTCGGCGACGGTGCCGACGAGACGGGCCGGACGGCCCTCGCCGCCGGGCAGGAGGCGGCCGCGCAGCCTGAGCCACCTCGGTGAGCCGGCCGGCTGCAGGACCCGGAACTCCAGCTCGCGGTCGCCGATGGACATGTGGTCGGCCTCGACGACGGACATCAGTGACGGCAGGTCCTCGGGGACGGTCAGGCCCAGCAGGGTCTCGACCCTGCCGTCGAAGTCGTCGGGGCCGAGACCGAAGAGGTCCAGGATGGTGTCGCCGACGTCGACGCGGCCGGTGTCCATGGCGAGGCTGAAGGCGTTGACCGGCAGCTCGCCCGGCTCGGGGGCCGCGGGCGGGGCGGGCCTGGGAACGGCCCCGGCGATCAGCTCCAGGCAGGCGCGGTCCTCGGCGTCGAATCCGCCGGGGCGCTCGCTCACGGCTATCAGGCAGCCGTGGGCGGGGAGGACGGCGAGGGTGAAGTCACGGGCCGGTGCCCGCCGTACCTCGGCGGAGTCGGCGAGTTCCTCCGGGCCGAGCCACACGGGGTGTCCGGTGCGGTGGGCGTCGGCGATCGGGGACCGGCCGTTCAGGGGGTAGCCGTCGCGCAGGCCGTACAGGGTGCGGGGTACACCGGCGGACTCGACGAGGCAGAGCAGCTCGCCGTCCTCGCTCGGTGTGTACACGGCCGCGAGGGACGCCCCGGCGAAGAC
The DNA here is from genome assembly GCF_014655715.1 of Streptomyces lanatus. Classification (GTDB taxonomy): domain Bacteria; phylum Actinomycetota; class Actinomycetes; order Streptomycetales; family Streptomycetaceae; genus Streptomyces; species Streptomyces lanatus. Next base: position 455,924 of record NZ_BNBM01000004.1, read on the forward strand.
GAGCGCCTGCTCCAGGACGCGCCGCAGCCGCTCGGGCGGGTCCGTGTCGACGGAAAGCGCCTTCAGGGCCTCCTCGGCACGCAGTCCTCCCGCCCTGCGTCCTGCGGTGCCCTCTCTGACCACGTCCGCCATTACAGCGCTTATGAGCCACCTGCGCAGCCCCTGTGAACGTTCCGCGCGGCCGGAGATGCGGGCGATGCTCGAAAGGCGCCGAACATGGCGTGACGCATGGGCTGCGCACGCCGCGGCCACGGGAGTCGGGACGGCTGTCGCGGGACTTCGAGGGGCCGTACGTCCTCGCCGGTCCGCTCGCCGTGCGCGGTGCGCTCGGAGGAGGGAGATTTGTGCCCTGGGACCCGTCGCGCGGCTCCGCGAAGGAGGTGGTCGGCGTGTCCGACGGACAGATGTCCGCCCAGGCGCCGGTGGCCGCGAGGACGCGGGTCGGCCGACCGCTGCTGTCACTGGCGCTGGCCTCGATGATGGAGCAGGTGCACGCGCACTCCGGTGGCGTGTATCTGCTGGCGGCGGACGAACCCGTGCTGGAGATGGCGGTCATGGCAGGGCTGCCCAGGGCGTTCGCGGCGCCGTGGGAGCGGGTCGGGCTGAGCGCGCCGATCCCGGTCGCGGACGCGGTGCGCGACCGGCGGTTGGTGTGGGTGGGCGGCGAGGAGGACATGGCGGCCCGGTATCCGCGGATCGCGGTCGTGCTGCCGTATCCCTTCGCGCTGGCCGCGCTGCCCGTGGCCACCGAGACCCGGGCGTACGGCGCGATCTTCGTGACCTGGCCCGGTTCGCATCCGCCCGAGCTGTCGGCCCGGGACCGGGACCATCTGAGCGCCGCCTGCCGGCGGCTCGCGGTGCGGCTGGAGCGGGCCATCGAGGCGAGCCGCCCGCCGCTGCCGGAGCCCGATCTGGTGGCGGCCCCGGCGTTCGGCGGCACGGCCGGTCTGTTCGGCACGGTGGAGGCGGCGCGCATGGTGCAGCGGCTGCCGTACGGGCTGTGCTCGCTCGATCTGCACGGGCGGGTCGGTTTCGCCAACCCGGCGGCGGCCGAGCTGCTCGGGCTCCCCGTCAGCGCACTGCTCGGCAACCAGCTGTGGGCGGCGGTGCCCTGGCTGAACGATCCCGTCTACGAGGACCGCTACCGGGCCGCGCTGTTCAGTCAGCAGACCACGTCGTTCGTGGCGCTGCGCCCGCCCGGGGAGTGGCTGTCGTTCCGTATGTATCCGAGCACGACCGGGCTGAGCGTGCGGATCAGCCGGGCACGGGCGGTGGCGGAGATGGCCCGCCGTGGGCCGCAGCCCGGTGACGCGCCGTCGCGGCTGGTGACCATCTCGCAGGTGCTGAGCCTGGCCGGTGCGCTGACCGAGGCGGCGAGTGTGCAGGACGTGGTGCAGCTGGTCGCCGACGAGATCGTCCCCGCGGTCGGCAGTCAGGCACTGCTCGTCCTGGGGTCGCGGGCGGGCCGGCTGCATGTGCTGGGCCACCGCGGCCATGCCGACCCGCATGTCGTGGAGCGGTTCGACGGACTGCCGCTGGCGGAGCGGACGCCGGGCACGCACGCGCTGAGCACCGGCGTGCCCGCGTTCTTCGACTCCCGGCAGGAGCTGGAGCGGTTGTATCCGTCGCGGTACGCGGCCCCCGACGGGTTCGCGGCGTGGGCGTTCCTGCCGCTCATCGCCTCCGGCCGCCCGGTCGGCACCTGTGTGCTCGCCTACTCCGAGCCGCGTTCCTTCCCGGCGGACGAACGCGCGGTCCTGACCAGTCTGGGCGGGCTCATCGCGCAGGCCCTGGAGCGCGCCCAGCTCTACGACGCCAAGCACCAGTTGGCGCACGGACTGCAGGCCGCGCTGCTCCCCCACACGCTGCCGACACTGCCCGGTATCGAGGCGGCGGCACGCTATCTGCCGGCCACGCAGGGCATGGAGATCGGCGGTGACTTCTACGACCTGGTGCCGACGGAGCCGGGTCCGACGGCGGCGGTGATCGGGGACGTACAGGGCCACAACGTGACGGCGGCCGGGCTGATGGGCCAGCTCCGCACGGCGGTACGGGCGTACACGACCGAGGGGCACTCTCCCGAGGAGGTCATGCGCAGCACCAACCGGCTGCTGATCGACCTCGGTTCCGATCTGTTCGCCAGCTGTCTGTATCTGTGCCTCGATCCGGAGCGGGGGCGGGCGGTGATGGCCCGTGCCGGGCATCCGCCGCCGCTGCTGAGGCGGCCGGACGGGCGGGTGCGGGTGCTCGATCTCGCCGGTGGCCCGCTGCTGGGCATCGACGGTTCGCCCACCTATCCGACGGCGGAGGTGGACCTCACGCCGGGGTGTGTGCTGGTGCTGTACACGGACGGGCTGATCGAGTCCCCGGGGGTGGACATCGAGGACGCGCTCGCGGACCTCGGCCGGGTGCTGGCGGAGGCCGGGGACCGTCCGCTGGAGGAGCTCGCCGATCTGCTGGTGCGGCACGGCGCGTCGGTGCGGGAGCGGATCGACGATGTCGCGCTGCTGCTGTTGCGTGCACGGGGCTGAGGGGCACGCCCGCAAGACGGAGCGGTCCGGCCCTCCCGCCGGAGGGCCGGACCACGTGTGTCCGCGTCACTCGGGATGTGCCCGGATCACTGGGATCCGTGTGCCGGTGTCAGGGCGTCAGTTGCCGACGCCGTTGCCGACGATCTCGCCGAGGCCGTTGCCGGTGCCGTCGGCGTTGCCGTTGCCGGCCTCTTCACCGGCACCGGCCTCCTGACCGGCTCCGGCCTCTTCACCGGCGCCCGCTTCCTCACCGGCGTCGCCGGCACCCGCGTCGTCACCGGCACCCGCACCGGCGTCGTCGCCCGCACCGGCGTCGTCACCGGCGCCCGCGCCGCCGCCCGCGGCGTCGCCGAGGGTCGCGCCGACCGCCGCCAGGGCGGTGGTCACCGGCTGGAAGAAGGTCTCGCCGCCGACCGTGCAGTCACCGCTGCCGCCGGAGGTCAGGCCGATGGCCTGCCCGTCCTGGGTGAACAGGGAGCCGCCGCTGTCGCCGGGCTCGGCGCAGACGTCGGTCTGGATGAGCCCGGTGACCGTGCCCTCCGGGTAGTTCACGGTGGCGTCGAGCCCGAGCACCTGGCCGTCGGCGAGCCCGGTGGTGCTACCCATCCGGAAGACCTGGAGGCCGACCTCGGCGTCCGCGGCCTGGTTGATGGCGACGGTCTGGTCGCCGAGGTTGACCTCGCTCGGGGCCTCGGTCGCCGCGTCGTCGTACTTGACGAGGGCGAAGTCACCGTCACCGGGGAACGTGGCCTGGTCGACGGTGGCGATCGGCTGCCCGCCCTCGGCGTCCGACCACTGCTCGGCCGCGACTCCGCAGTGCCCGGCGGTCAGGAAGGCGGGGCTGCCGTCGCCCGCGGTGACGTTGAAGCCCGCGGAGCAGCGTGCGCCGCCGGCGAAGATGGCGTCGCCGCCGGAGAGGAACGTCTTGAAGGTGCCGGCCGACTTCTTGATGGTCGCCATGCCCGTACCGAGGCTGTCGACGGTCGACTCCAGCTGGTCCCAGTTGTCGCCGGTGACGGTGGAGTCGGCGGTGACGAGGATCTTGTTCGTTCTGGGGTCGACCGCCCAGGACGTGCCGGGGATGGTCGCCTCGGACTTCAGGGTCTGCGCGCCGGACGCCAGCTCGGACAGGCTGTTCTCGACCTCGCGGACCTTCGCGCCGGCCTTCTTCGCCTGGACGACCACGTTGTTGTTGTCGCCGGGGATGACATTGACGACGAGCTGCTTGCTGTCGGCGTCGTAGTACGAACCGGCGAAGGCGTCGCCGAGCAGTCCCGAGAGCTGCGAGGCGAGATCCGACGCGTCCGCCGCCTTCAGGGTCTTGGCGGTCGTGGCGTCGTCCGCCGCGCCGTCCTGTGAGGCGTTGGCGTTGGGCAGCAGGATCGCGGCCGCTCCGAGCGCCACCACGCTGCCCGCGGCTATCGCGGCCTTGCGCTTCGGAATTCGCTTGTGACTCAAACTTCTCGACCTCCTGGGGGGACGGGGTCTGTGCCGCCGTCTCAGCGGCAGCTGTTCGGGGCGCCTGGTTGGCAGTTGGTACGCACGGGCCGGGTGGGGCGTTCAATTCCGTTTACGCGCAACCGACTCGGCACACCGAATCGGCCAGGGACCTCGTCCGGCGGGCCCGCGCCGGGAACAATCCCCCATATGACGATGACGACCGCCGAAGCCGACAAGATCCTCTCCGCCAACTTCGCGCCCTGGGTCCTCGCCCTGGGCCTGTCCGTCGAGGCGGTGGACGAGCATCGCGCCGTTCTGCGAATGCCCTGGTCGGAAGCGCTGGCACGGGAGGGCGGCGCACTGTCGGGGCAGGCACTGATGGCCGCCGCCGACACCGCCACCGTGATCGCCGTGTCGGCGGCGCGCGGGGCGTACGGGCCGATGACGACGGTCCAGCAGTCGACCTCGTTCCAGCGCGCGGTGATCGGCTCGGATGTCCTGATCGAGGCGGTCGTGACCAAGCTGGGCCGCCGTATGGCGTTCGCCGATATCGCGATGACGGACGAGAGTTCGTCGGAGATCGCCGCCCGCGCGAGCACGGTGTACGCACTGCTGGGCTGACACGGTCCGCCACCGATCAGTAACGGTCGGTCGAGAACATGTACCGGAATCCAAGCTTCAACGAATCCGCACATTCAATACTCAACGAAGTCACCGGGACCCCGGGTTCTGCACAAGCCCCTACCGCCGGTTACGCCATTGGGCCGGGAGTGTCGGATTCGCCACCACTACGCCCCGAGCACTCCCGGACGGATGCAACAGCCCGTCCGAGCCGATGCTGTGACGCATGTGAAGAAGTCGCCGACGAGACGTGCGCATGTCTGCACGGATGGAGACCGCTGAGGCCAAAGTGCCCTGGTGAGACGGATGTTTGATTGGAAGCCCGCACCCGCAGCGTGCTTTGATCCATCGCACCGCGGGGACCACGAACGGTTCCCGGAAACGGGCGCCGGACGCCCGCGGTCGCGGCCGTCATCTGTCCCCAGAGGGGGCCGCTCCCCCTTGTGAAATACCCATTAGGAAGGGAAGTTCCATCATGAACTCCACCCCCCAGGTTGCGACCGTCGAGATCTCCGACGCCGAGCTCGACAACGTCTCCGGCGGCCTGCAGGTCAACGCCGTGAACGGTGCCCTCGACGCTGTCAACGGCATCGCCCCGGTCTCCGGCCTGGTCGACACGGTCGTCGGCACCGTGGAGGGTGTCACCGGCCTGAACACCGCCCCGGTCTCCGGCCTGGTCGCCGGTCTCTGATCGCACCTTTTGCAACCGCTGAGTCCCGGAGCCATTCCCCGGCTCCGGGGCTCTTCGGGTGCCGTGACACAGACCGGCACCGCTCCGCAGCACGACCGGCCCCCGCGCGCCGGTCCTCCGTCATCCTCAGGTGAGGTTCCGTGCAGTTCCGCCAACAGGCCCTCGCCAAGCTCCAGTCACCGGAGGAGCTCGACCTTCCGGTGCGCTTCGCCCGCCCGCAGGGCTGGCTGGTCCTCTCCGTGACCGTGGTCGTCATGGCCGCCGCGTCCGTATGGGCGGTGACCGGATCGGTCGCCTCCACGGTCAGCTCGCCCGCCATCCTCACCCACGGCCAGGGCAGCTACATCCTCCAGAGCCCGGTCGCCGGCCAGGTCACCGCGGTCCTCGCCGAGCAGGGCGCACGGCTCCCGGCCAATTCCCCGGTGCTGAAGGTCCGTACCGCCGAGGGCGAGAAGGTCGTACGCACGGTCGCCGCGGGCCGGGTCACCGGGCTCGCCGCCACCATCGGGCAGATCATCTCCACCGGCGCGAACGTCGCCGCCATCGAGAAGGTCGCCCACTCCGAGGACCCGCTGTACGCGACGGTGTACGTCCCCGCCGAGAACGCCGCGTCCATCCCCGACAAGGCGGCCGTGGACCTCACCGTCTCCTCCGTGCCCACACAGGAGTACGGCGTGCTGCGCGGCCATGTGAAGTCGGTGGACCGCTCCGCGCAGTCGGCGCAGCAGATCGCCGCGTTCCTCGGGGACACTCAGCTGGGCGAGCAGTTCACCAAGGACGGCCGGCCGGTCGCCGTACTGGTGAAGCTGGACAAGAAGTCGAGCACGAAGAGCGGCTACAAGTGGTCGTCCGCGGACGGACCGCCCTTCGACCTCACCTCCATGACCCTGGCCTCTGGCTCGATCCGCCTGGCCGACGAGCGTCCCGTCGATTGGCTGCTGCCGTGAGCCCCGCACAGGAGACGCGGAGCAGGCGCCGCGCCGCCCCGCCGAAGCGCCCGGTCCCCAAGGGGAAGTCGAAGACGGTCCGCACCCCCACCGTCCTGCAGATGGAGGCCGTGGAGTGCGGCGCCGCCTCCCTCGCGATGGTGCTCGGCCACTACGGCCGCCATGTCCCGCTGGAGGAACTGCGCATCGCGTGCGGTGTCTCCCGTGACGGCTCGCGCGCCAGCAATCTGCTCAAGGCCGCCCGCAGCTACGGTCTGACGGCCAAGGGCATGCAGATGGACACGGCCGCCCTCGCCGAGGTCAAGACGCCGGCCGTCCTGTTCTGGGAGTTCAACCACTACGTCGTCTACGACGGCATGGGCCGCCGCTTCGGCCGCCGCGGCGTCTACATCAACGACCCCGCCAAGGGCCGCCGCTTCGTGCCTATGGAGGACTTCGACGGCAGCTTCACCGGCGTCGTCCTGGTGATGGAGCCCGGCGAGGACTTCACCAAGGGCGGCCGCAAGCCGGGCGTGCTCGGCGCGATGCCGGCCCGGCTGCGCGGCACCGCCGGCACGATGCCCGCCGCCGTCCTGGCAAGCCTGCTCCTGGTGGTGGTCGGCGCGGCGGTGCCCGCGCTCAGCCGCACGTACATCGACATGTTCCTCATCGGCGGCCAGACCTCGCTGCTGGGCGTGCTGTTCGCGTCGATGGGGACCTGCGTCGCGCTGTCGCTGGTGCTGACCTGGCTGCAGCAGGCGAACCTGCTGCGCGGCCGCATCATCTCCTCGACCCTGTCGAGCGCGAAGTTCCTGCGCCATCTGCTGCGGCTGCCGGTGACGTTCTTCTCCCAGCGCAGCCCGGCCGACCTGGTGCAGCGCCTCCAGTCGAACGACGCCGTCGCCGAGACCCTGGCCCGCGACCTCGCGGCGGCGGGCGTGGACGCGGTGGTCGTCATCCTCTACGCGCTCCTCCTCTACACCTACGACCCGCAGCTCACGTTCGTCGGCATAGGCGTCGCGCTCCTCAACGTGGTCGCCATGCGCGTCGTCATCCGCCTGCGCGCCACCCGCACCGCCAAGCTCCGCGCGGACAGCGCCCGCCTCACCAACACCGCCTACACCGGTCTCCAGCTGATCGAGACGATGAAGGCGACCGGCGGCGAGGACGGCTACTTCCGCAAGTGGGCAGGCCAGCACGCCACCACGCTGGAGGAACAGCAGCGCCTCGGCGTCCCGAGCGCCTGGCTCGGCGTGGTCGCCCCCACCCTCGCCACGCTGAACAGCGCCCTCATCCTCTGGATAGGCGGCATGCGCGCGGTCGAGGGCGGTATATCCGTCGGTCTGCTGGTCGCCTTCCAGGCCCTGGTCACCCGCTTCACCGCCCCGATCACCCGCCTCAACGGCGTCGCGGGCCGCATCCAGGACTTCGCCGCCGACGTGGCCCGTCTGAAGGACGTCGAGAACTTCGAGGCGGACCCGCTCTACGGCCGCCCCGGCACCGGCGAGTCCACCCGCCGCCTCCACGGCCACGTCGAGCTGCAGAACATCACCTTCGGCTACAGCCCCCTCGACAAGCCCCTGCTGACGGGCTTCGACCTCACCGTGGGCCCCGGCCAGCAGGTCGCCCTGGTCGGCGGCTCCGGCAGCGGCAAGTCCACCGTCTCCCGGCTGATCTCGGGCCTGTACGCCCCCTGGGAGGGCGTCATCCGCATCGACGACCAGCGCATCGACGACATCCCGCGCGGCGCCCTCGCCGCCTCCGTCTCCTTCGTCGACCAGGAGGTCTTCCTCTTCGAGGGCACCGTCCGCGACAACGTGGCGCTGTGGGACCCGTCGATCCCCGACGACGCGGTGGTGGACGCGCTGCGCGACGCCGCGCTGTACGACGTGGTGATGCGCCGCCCCGGCGGCATCCAGAGCAAGGTCGAGCAGGACGGCCGCAACTTCTCCGGCGGGCAGCGCCAGCGCCTGGAGATCGCACGGGCACTGGTGCGCCGCCCCAGCATCCTCGTCCTCGACGAGGTGACGAGCGCGCTGGACGCGGAGACCGAACTGGTCGTGATGGACAACCTGCGCAAGCGAGGCTGCGCCTGTGTGGTGATCGCGCACCGGCTGAGCACCGTGCGCGACAGCGACGAGATCGTCGTACTGGAGCACGGCACGATCGTCGAACGCGGGCGGCACGAGGAGCTGGTGGCGCGCGGCGGCGCGTACGCGGCTCTGGTCAGGGAGCGATGAGATGACCTCCGTACACGCGGGAGAACACGAGGGAGACCTCGTCCTCGGCGCGCTCGGCCAGATGGGCACACGCATCGACTGCGCCGGTTTCAACCGGATCGACCTCGAAGGCCCGCAGGTGTTGTGGCTGGTCGCGTCCGGCGCGGTGGACCTGTTCGCGGTCGACGCCGGTCAGCAGGGCCACTGGCATCACCTCGGCCGCCTGGAGGCAGGCTCGCTGCTGCTCGGCCCGGTGCCGGGACCGCAGCACACGCTGGTCGCCCGCCCGCTGCGTGACTGCGTCGTCCACCGCATCGGACTGCGCGAGCTGTACCAGCCCGCGAACACCCAGACCTGGTCCTACGACGAGTACGGCAACCCGCAGTACGTGCCCCCGCAGACCAGCCCCCTGGAGTACGCCCTCGCCCTGGGCGTCGGCCGCAGCCTCACCATCCTCTTCCAGGCGCCGATGGCCACCGAGCGGGCGGCCGAGGTCACCGACGACGACGTCTTCTGGATGCAGGTGCCGCCCGGCAGCGTGCAGTACGGCTCGCTGTACGGCGCGGAGGCGGCCGCCGATCTGCTGATGGACCCGGCGGTCTGGCAGTCCATGGTCGACCAGCAGTACCGCCTGCTGACCACGCTGGACCGCTGGATCGAGCAGCTCGAACGCACCCATGAGAACCGCACCGCCGAGGGCATCAAGGCCGGCGAGGCGGTGCGCGCGCAGGCCGATCAGACGCTGCTGGCGTCCATCGGCAAGCGCGGCGGCAAGCCGACGACGGCCGCCGACGCGGACGCGAGCTACGCCGCCTGCAAGCTGGTCGCCGAGGCGGCCGGGATCACCCTGTCCGAGCCCGCGCAGAGCGGCACCGAGAGCGATCGGCTGGACCCGGTGGAGCGGGTGGCCATCGCGTCCCGGGTGCGGACCCGGTCCGTACGCCTTGACGGGCGCTGGTGGCGGGACAACGTGGGGCCGTTGGTCGGTCACCGGGCGCTCTCGGGCGCTCCGGTCGCGCTGCTGTGGCGGCGGAGCGGCTATGTCGCCGTGCATCCGGCGACCGGCCGGGAGACGCCGATCGAGAAGGCGAACGCGGAGGAGTTCGAGCCTCGCGCGGTGATGTTCTACCGCCCGCTGCCCGACCGTGCGTTGAGCCCCTTGAGGCTGCTGCGGTTCAGCATGCGGGGCACGGGCGGCGACGTCGGCAACCTGATGGTCAGCGGCCTGGTTACCGTCGGCATCGGTGCGCTGGTGCCGATCGCGACCGGCAAGGTGCTCGGCGAGTTCGTGCCGAAGGCGCAGACCGGGCTGATCGTGCAGTTCTGTCTGGCCGTGATGATCAGCGGTGTCGTGGCGGCGGCGTTCATGCTGCTGCAGAACCTGACGATCCTGCGGCTTGAGGGCCGTATCGAGGCGACGCTGCAACCGGCCCTGTGGGACCGGCTGCTGCGGCTGCCCACGAAGTTCTTCACCCAGCGCTCGACCGGTGAGCTGGCCAGCCAGGCCATGGGCATCAGCGCGATACGGCGGCTGATGGCCGGTGTCGGCCCCGTCGTCGCGTCGTCGGTGACGGTGGGCGCGATGAACCTGACGCTGCTGTTCTGGTACAGCGTGCCTATGGCAATGGCGGCGATCGGCATGCTGATCGTCATCGCCGCGGTGTTCCTGGGGCTGGGGCTGTGGCAGGTGCGCTGGCAGCGGCGGCTGGTGGTGCTCAACAACAAGCTGAACAACCAGGCGTTCCAGACGCTGCGCGGACTGCCGAAACTGCGGGTCGCGGCGGCCGAGAACTACGCGTACGCGGCCTGGGCCTCGCAGTTCGCGCACAGCCGTGAGCTCCAGCAGAGGGTGGGGCGGATCAAGAACCTCACCACGGTCATGGGCGCGGTGTATCTGCCGCTGTGCACCCTGCTGATGTTCATGCTGCTTGCGGGTCCGGCCCGCGGGTCGATGTCGGCGGCGGCGTTCCTCACCTTCAACACCTCGGTGACGATGCTGCTGACCTCGGTCACCCAGCTGACGGGCGCGTTCGTGTCGGCGGTGGCCGCGCTGCCCCTGTTCGAGGAGATCAAGCCGGTCCTGGAGGCCACGCCGGAGGTGCGCACGGCGAGCACCCGGCCGGGCCCGCTGACCGGTTCGATGGAGGCGCGCCGCCTGTCCTTCCGGTACTCCGACGACGGTCCTCTGGTCCTGGACGACGTGTCCTTCGACATCCGGCCGGGCGAGTTCGTGGCGATCGTCGGCCCCAGCGGCTGCGGCAAGTCGACGCTGCTGAGGCTGCTGATCGGCTTCGACAAGCCGGTCTCGGGCAGTGTGCTGTACGACGGGCAGGACCTGGCGGCACTGGACCAGTCGGCCGTGCGACGGCAGTGCGGGGTGGTGCTCCAGCACGCCCAGCCGTTCACCGGGTCGATCCTGGACGTCATCTGCGGCACCGAGCCGTACACGCCGGAAGAGGCGATGGCGGCGGCCGAGATGGCCGGTCTGGCCGAGGACATCAAGCGGATGCCGATGGGGCTGCACACCATCGTCTCGGGCAGCGGGGCGATCTCCGGCGGGCAGCGCCAGCGCCTGATGATCGCCCAGGCGCTGATCCGCAGGCCGCGCATCCTGTTCTTCGACGAGGCGACCAGCGCCCTCGACAACGAGACGCAGCGCACGGTCATCGAGTCCACGAGGGCCCTCAACGCCACCCGTATCGTCATCGCGCACCGGCTGTCCACGGTGCTGGACGCCGACCGCGTCATCGTGATGGAGGACGGCAAGGTCGCCCAGCAGGGCCCGCCCGCGCAGCTCCTCGCGGACACGGGCGGGCGGCTGCACGAGCTGGTGCGGCGTCAGATGGCCTGAGTCAGCCCTGGCCCGGGATGGCGGCGCCGGAGGGCACGCCGACCGCGATGTACCCGTCGTAGAACCCCTTCCAGGGTGCCTCGGTCCCGGCGTGCGGGCCCTCGAACCGCTCGCCGCGGGCCTTCGCGTCCAGGGCTGCCAGGCAGACCTCCCAGCCGGCGCCGTTGCGGGCGGCGGTGTCCTCGGCGGCCAGGACGTTGGTGAGCGTGAAGCGGGTGCGCTTGTCGTCGAGCGCCTCCAGGTCGAAGTGCAGCTCGTCGCCGCCCCATTCGAAGGACAGGTGGCGGGGTGCGTCCACGGCGATGATCACCCCCGGGAAGTCCGCCATGTTCGGGTCCCCGCTGAAGGTCACCGCTCCGCCCGGCCGCAGATCCATCTCGGCGCGGGAGGGGAACCACTCGGCGAGTTCGTCGGGGTCGGTGACGAAGCGCCAGACGCGGTCGATCGGGTGGTCGTAGATACGGCTGAAGCGGACGGCGGGGCGGCCGTCGTCCAGCGTCGAGTAGGTGCCGGTCAGTTCGACGGACATATGGATCAGTCCTTTGGGGAGGGGTCCTCGGTGCTGGTGTCCGACGTCTCGTCGAGGCGCCTGCCCAGGGCGTCCAGGCTGCGGTTCCACAGCTTCCGGTACGGGGCGAGCCAGGCGTCGAGCGCGGCGATCGGGGCGGGGTCGAGGGCGTAGACACGGCGTTGCGCGTCCTGCCGTACCCGCACCAGGCCGGCCTCCCTCAGCACCTTCAGATGCTTCGAGGTGCTCGGCTGGCTCAGCCCGCACTCCTCCACGATCTCCCCGACGGACCTGGGCCGCTCCAGGAGCAGGGCGACGATGGACCGTCGATGGGGATCGGCGAGGGCGCTCCAGAGAGAGGTGTCGTCGGACATGACTCCAATATGCCTCGGCGGTTATATGCACGTCAAGGAATACGAGTCGTAGAGCAACGTCGATCGACGACGAGTCAAGCCCTTATGGGTGAAATTCATTCGGTCGAGTGAACTAGATCTTGCGCACCGCGCCGCAGGGATGCTCGGCCCCGCCCCCGGGTAACAACCCGGATCAAACGGGCCCCTGCCGAGGTGGAGCGGACATGACGCCGGACGCCGACGACCGCGCCCCCCATCCGATCGAGGACCTGGCCACGGACCTCTCGCGGTCCGCGCCGCCCTCGGCGAACACCCATGCCCGCACCCGTAGATACGGCGCGTTCACGGTGGTCGAAGTCATGGGCGAGATCGATCTGGCGACGGAGGCGCTCCTCGCCGAGCATCTCACCGCCGCGACCACCGGGCCGGAGTCGGATGTCCTGGTCGATCTGCGGCGGGTGGCCTTCTTCGACTGCTCGGGGCTGCGCGTCCTGTGCCGGGCCGAGACCCGGGCCAGGGACCACGGCGGTCGCCTGCGGGTCGTATCGGACGCGCCGCGGATCCGGCGGCTGCTGCACGGCGCGGGACTGCTCGGACGGTTCCCCCTCCTCCCCGGGATTCCCGGAGAGGAGGGGGTGCCGTCGTAGTGCTCCGAGGTGTCGACCGGGCGGCCCCACTCCGCCCGGCCGACCCCCGATGCGAGACCGCAGGGATCCCCTCGGCAGGCTCACACTCCCCATCCGCGAGCCGCTGCCGAACTGCACGGAGACCGTGCGATCCCGGTCCCTTTAGAACGCGAAGAGGCTCGTGCCGTAGGACCCCTTCACGCACTCGTTGGAGAAGGTGCGCTCATAGGAGACGCGCTGCCCCTGCCACACCCCGTCGACCGTGACCACCACCGGGTCGTACTGCTTGGTGCACAGCACGCCGTCTCTGCCTCTGAGGGCGTCGAAGTCCCCGTTCACGCCGCGTAGTTCGGCACAGGCCGAACCGGGGGCGGGATGGGTGCCCGAGGGCGCCGGGGCGCAGCTGAGGGTGACTGCGCGCACCGGGGTGGTCAGGCCGGCGGCGTCGCCGTGGGCCACGGTGAGCACCAGGGCCGACGGGGCGTAGAGAGAGGCGGGGGCGGCGTCCGGGCCTGCCAGGGCGGCTCCGGTGAGGGGTCCGCAGACGGCGGTGGCCGTGAGGCCGAGGGTCGCTGCCCAGCGCGCGGTGTTCCGCATTGTGTGCATCCTTCCGCTCGAATCGAGGGTCTGCCGTCTCCGGCGCGATCGGTGCCGGAGCGACGAGCGGGAGTCTGCCGAGTCCGGCTCCGAAACTCACATCGACACCATCGGTTTCAGTAACCTTGCGTATTGAATCAGTGGCGTGAAGTAACGGAGTTCGAACGTTCCAACGCCGGAACTTGGCGCCTCTTGATCGTTCCAATGCGCCAAGTGGCCGGATCTCCCACGCTGATTAATAGGCCTGAAACATTCCGGTTGAGCCCTCCGCGGACACACCCGCGACACCCTTGCCTTCCCGGCCGGGCGGAGTAATGGTGATTACATGATTACCAGCGAACAACGTGAGAAGCTGCGCGGCTGGTTCGCCGGCCGCCTGCCCGACGACCTCTTCGAGGAACTGGCCGAGGTCACGGTCGACCGCGAGGAGATCACGGTGATCGGCCGCATCCCCGCACCCCACCTGGCCGAAGGCGTCTCGGCCGGCGAGCGGGAGGCGGCCGTGGAGGGCCGGATCCAGGAATTCCGGGAGCGCACCCGGGAGTCCCGGATCGAGGTGGCCCGCGAGGCGGAGCACCGGTTCCGCCGGAAGGTCTCCTGGGGCGTGGAGTGCGACGGTGAGCGCGCCCTGTTCACCCATGTCGCCGCGCCCGTGATGACCCGGCTGCGTCAGCCCGAGCGCCAGGTCCTGGACACCCTGATCGCCGGCGGGGTCGCCCGCAGCCGCAGCGAGGCCCTGGCCTGGTGCGTCCGGCTGGCCCAGAAGCACACCGACGACTGGCTGGCCGAGCTGCGCGAGTCACTGGAGAACGTCCAGCGGGTGCGGGCCCAGGGACCGGACAGCGAGCCGGAGGACGCGCCGACGGACACCGACTGATGGAGGATTCGTACACCCGAGGCACCGAAGTTGGATGAACCGTCCCCTGGTGCGGATCTCGTACGCGGCCGTACGGTCTGCTGATCCCCGAGGGGACGGCATCCAGGCTGCCCGCACACCCCAGCGGCAGGTACCGGCCGTCGCCACCGCCGCGCCACAACGCGCTCCACCGTCCCGGTCCCCGCTGGAGCCCCCGTGTCCCCTCAGCCCGAACTCCCCTCCCCCTCCCTGACCGAGGTCGAGTCCCACGGCGTCGACCGCATCCCCGACGCCGAGCGCACCGCGAGCCCGCTCGACCTCTTCCGCCTCGCCTTCGGCGGCGCCAACACCTTCTCGACCTGTGTCCTGGGCGCCTTCCCGATCCTGTTCGGGCTCTCCTTCTGGCAGGGCCTGGCGGCCACGCTGCTCGGGGTCGTCGCGGGTGCGCTGATCCTGTGCCCCATGGCGGTCTTCGGACCGGTGAACGGCACGAACAACGCCGTCTCGTCCTCCGCGCACCTGGGTGTGCACGGCCGAGTCGTCGGCTCGTTCCTGTCGTTGCTGACGGCCATCGCCTTCTTCTCCATCTCGGTGTGGAGCTCCGGCGACGCCCTGGTCGGCGGCGCGCACCGGCTCTTCGGCCTGGACCGCGGCAATCTGTCGTACGTCGTGGCGTACGCCCTGTTCGCGGGGCTGGTTCTCGCGGTGTGCGTATACGGCTTCCGCTTCATGCTGTTCGTCAACAAGGTCGCGGTGCCCTCGGCGAGCGTGCTGTTCCTGATCGGCGCGCTCGCCTTCGCCGGTGACTTCGACGCCTCCTACGCGGGCGTCTTCACGGACTCCGCGGACGCGGCCACCCAGTCCCTGTTCTGGCCGTCGTTCATCGGCGCGGCCCTGATCGTGCTGTCCAACCCCGTCTCGTTCGGGGCGTTCCTCGGCGACTGGTCGCGCTACATCCCGGCGTCCACGCCGCGCCGCAAGGTGATCGGCGCCGCGTTCCTGTCGCAGATCGCGACGCTGCTGCCGTTCGTCTTCGGCCTGGCGACCGCGAGCATCATCGCCACGAAGGTTCCGGAATACGTCGATCCGGCGGCGCCCGACTTCGTGGGCGGGCTGCTGGCGATCTCACCGGGCTGGTACTTCCTGCCGGTCTGCCTGCTGGCCCTGATCGGCGGCATGGCGACCGGGACGACCGCGCTCTACGGGACCGGGCTGGACTTCTCCTCGGTGTTCCCGAGGCTCACACGGGTCCAGGCCACCGTGCTGGTCGGCGTGCTGTCCATCGGGTTCATCTTCGTCGGGCGGTTCGGGCTGAACCTGGTCCAGTCGATCTCGACCTTCGCCACCATGATCATCACCTGTACGACGCCGTGGATGGTCGTGATGATGCTGGGCTACTGGACCCGGCGCGGCTGGTACGACCCCGACGCCCTCCAGGTCTTCAACCGCCGTCAGCGCGGCGGCCGTTACTGGTTCGCGCACGGCTGGAACTGGCGGGGCATGACCGCCTGGTGGGTGGCGGCGGTGATCGGTGTGCTGTTCACCAACATCCCCGGCCAGTTCGTCGGCCCGCTGGGCGACCTCGCGGGCGGCGTCGACATCAGCCTGCCCTTGTCACTGGTCGTCGCGGCCGTGCTGTTCCTGGTCCTGCTGCGGGTGTTCCCCGAACCCCGGGCCGTCTACGGCCCGTGGGGCGCGCGGCTGGCCCGGACCCTCGACGTGGCGGTGCCGCCGATCACCGGGCCCGGCGCGGTGGGCGACGAGGGGCCGTTGTCAGACCCGTCGGCTACGTTGCGGGCATGACCAATTTCGTACTGGTGGCAGGGGCATGGCTCGGGGCGTGGGCATGGGACGACGTGGCGGCGGAGCTGCGTGCCGCCGGACACGACGTCCATCCGCTGACCCTGACCGGCCTCGCCGAGAGACAGGGTGAGTCCGCCGGGCAGCAGACCCATGTCCGGGACATCGTCGACGAGGTCGAGCGTCTCGATCTGCGGGACGTCGTCCTCGTCGGGCACAGCTACGCCGGTGTACCGGTCGGCCAGGCGGCCGAACAGATTGGGGACCGGCTGACGCGCCTCGTGTTCGTGGACGCCATCGTCCCGGAGGACGGCGAGTCGGCCCTGTCGGGCTGGCCGAGCGACGAGGTGCGGCAGGCGATCGCCGAGACCGGCTTCTGGCCGCCGCTGACCGCCGAGGACTGCGCGGGGCAGGGCCTGACGGACGAGCAGATCGCCCGCTTCGTGACCGGCTCGACCCCGCACCCGGGTGCCACGGCGACGGAACCGGCCGTGCTCACCGGCGAGCTGGGCGAGCTCCCGGGCACCTACGTCAAGTGCCTGCTCGACGGCGAGGAGCCATGGGGTGCGGCGGCCGAACTCCTCAAGAGCGACCGCTGGAAGCTGGTGAACATGGACACCGGCCACTGGCCGATGTTCTCCCAGCCGCGGGAACTGGCGCGCGTCCTGCACGAGTCGGTGACCGCCCCCTGATCCACCACCTCCCGTACTGGTCGGTATGGTCGGCGTACAGCGCGTTCTCACTGACGAGAGGCGGGGCCTACGCATGGGCAAGCACTGGGCGGACTTCCAGTACGAGATCTATCTGAACGGGATGACGGGTGCCGTGCCCCGGCTCCCCACCGATCTGACCCGGCTGGAGCAGCTCACCGAGCAGCGCCTCGGCCCCGGCCCCGTCGGCTATGTCGCGGGCAGCGCGGGCGACGGCAGCACCGCCCGCGCCAACCGTGCGGCACTCCAGCGGCGCCGGATCGTGCCGCGCATGCTGCGGGACGTCCATGAACGGGACCTGTCCGTCGAGGTGCTGGGCCGCTCCCTGCCCGCCCCAATGGCCCTCGCGCCCGTCGGCGTGCTGTCGATCATGCACCCCGACGCCGAGATCGCCGCCGCCCGTGCCGCCGCCGCACAGGGCGTGCCGTTCACCCTGTCCTCGGCGTCCAGCACCCCCATGGAGCAGGTCGCGGAGGCCATGGGCGACGCCGAGCGCTGGTTCCAGCTGTACTGGGCGAAGGACCCCGAGGTGGCCCGGAGTTTCCTGGGCCGGGCGAAGGCGTCCGGGTTCAGCGTGCTGGTCGTCACGCTGGACACACCGATGCTGGCCTGGCGCCCGCGCGACCTCGACCAGGCGTATCTGCCGTTCCTGCACGGAGTGGGCACCGCCAACTACTTCACCGACCCGGCCTTCCGGGCCGGCCTGGCCAAGCCGGTGCACGAGGATCCGAACGCCGCGGTCATGCATTTCGTCGGCATGTTCTCGGACCCCGCCAAGACCTGGCCGGACCTGGCGTTCCTGCGGGAGCACTGGGACGGTCCGATCGTCCTCAAAGGCATCCTGCACCCGGACGACGCCCGCGCCGCCGCCGACGCCGGGATGGACGGCGTCGTCGTCTCCAACCACGGCGGCCGCCAGGTCGCCGGCTCCATCGGGGCGGCCGACGCCCTGCCCCGGGTCGTGGAGGCGGTCGGCGACCGGCTGACCGTGCTGTTCGACAGCGGCATCCGCACCGGCGACGACATCTTCAAGGCCCTCGCCCTGGGCGCGAAGGCGGCCCTGGTCGGACGTCCGTACGCCTATGGGCTCGGCCTCGACGGACAGGCGGGCGTCGAGCACGTCATCCGCTGTCTGCTCGCCGAACTCGACCTCACCCTCGCCCTGTCCGGGCACGCCGGCCCCACCACCGTCGGCCCCACCGACCTCATCGAGGAATCCGCATGACCACCACGAAGAACGTCCTCGCCGTCGTCTCCCCGCACGTCGGCGGCCGTGGCATCGGCGCCGGTCTCGCCACGCTCTTCCCGGAGAGCGCGCATGTCACGGTCGTCGAGACAACCGACGAGGACCCGGCCGCCCTGCGCGCCGCGCACGTCGTCATCACCGCACTCGCCCCGGTGACCGCCGAACACCTCACCGGGGCACCGGAGTTGGAGCTGGTGCAGTGCGCGAGCCACGGCTTCGACTACGTCGACGTGGACGCGGCGCGCGAGCGCGGGGTGCGCGTGTGCAACATCGGCTCCAGCGGTGCCGAGGCGCAGAACGTGGCCGAACAGACCTTCGCCCTGATGCTCGCCCTGGCCAAGCAGCTGATCCCGGCCCACACCGCGCTCGTCGACGCCGACTGGGCACTCCCCCGGCTCCAGCAGTCGCTGACCGAGCTGTGCGGCAAGACGCTGGGCATCGTGGGCCTGGGCCAGATCGGACGCCAGGTCGCCCGCCGCGCCGTCGCGTTCGACATGAGTGTGCTCTACGCCGGGCGACACCGGGTGGCGCCCGAGACGGAGGCCGAGTTCGGCGGCGCCCGCCATGTCCCGCTCGACGAACTGCTGGGCACCGCCGACTACATCTCCCTGCACACACCGCTCACCGACGAGACCCGGCACCTGCTGAACGCCGAGCGCCTGGCGCTCCTCAAGCCGAGCGCGTTCCTGATCAACACCGCGCGGGGCGCCCTGATCGACCAGGACGCCCTCGCGGACGCCTTGGAGAAGGGCACCCTGGCGGGCGCGGGCATCGACGTCTTCGACCCCGAGCCGCCCACCGCGTCCCTACGCCTGCTCCGCGCCCCGAACGTGGTGCTCTCCCCGCATGCGGGCGGCGTCACGCGAGAGACCCTCGTCCGCATCGCACTGGCAGCGGTGCAGAACGTCACGGGGTTCCTGTCGGGCACGGCTCCGCGGGACGCCGTGAACTGAGGGCCCCGGCACTACCCGGAGCGCCACCGCTGCGCGTCGGACCCGTCCCGCACCTTGATCACGATGTCGGCGCCCGCCGCCCCCGTGGTGAACGTCAGAGCGAGCCGGTCATCCCACCGGGGTATCAACTCGCCCTGCACGGTGACGTCGTAGCGCACGTCGTCGCCCCGCTCGGAGTCGTCGTCGACACATTTGCCGAGGACCGCCACACCGGCGTTCCGATGCGAGTCCAGACACAGGCCCCGGTCCGCGCCGCTGCGCAGCAGCCCGTCCTTCTCGTACGACCACTGCTGAGTGTCGGCGTCGGAGCACTCGGCCAGCTCGGCCCCGGCCCCGGCCTCCGGCTCGCCCCGGATGTCGAGGCACAGGTCGGCGTCGGCGTTGCGCAGCCTGGACTGCCATGGCGCGCGGGGAAGTCCGGCCGTGCCCTGTGGCGAGGTGGACACCTCGGGCGGCGCCTGAGACCCGGTTCCACCGACGGAGGCGGACGCGGCGGGGTCGACCCCATCGTCGTCCGACAGCAGACCGGTGGCGAGCATGACCGCGATCAGTCCGGCCGAGGCCACCCCCACTCCCGTGAGCAGCGTCCGCGAGGAGCGGGGGCCGCCGGGGGATCTGCGGCCCTGGGTGGGGATGCGGGACAGCAGGCGGCGGCGTCCGGCGCCGTGCCGGGCGGAGCCGCGTCCGCGTGGTCCGGTGTCCTGGTTGCGGCCGGGGCGGGTGTCGAGATAGCGGCGTGCGCCCCAGCCGAGCGCGGCCTCGGCGATGAGCACGCCCAACGCGCCCTCGAAATGACTGAGTTGTTCGGCGGCGTTCCGGCAGTAACGGCACTCCGTCAGATGTTGCTGCACATCCGGCAGCAGAGCTCCGCCCCGGCGAATCGGGACATCGAGGAGGCGGTTGTAGAACCGGCAATCCTTCGTAGGCGCGAGTTCCCTATGGGCATGTACACAACCTTCTCGGAATTTATCACGCGCTTGTTCGAGCGCGGCCGAGGCGGTAACGGTATCCATGCCCAGCAGACCCGCGGGGACGCTTAGCGGCTCGGCTTCGACCTCGGTGTGCCAGAGCAGACATCGGGCAAGTCCCGGAAGCGCCTGGAATGACCGATCGGCAAGCTTCCGATTTTCGGGCGTCATGGACTTCGCGGCCCGCATACCGCGACCGCCGGACGGTTTCCCCAGCTCCGGCAGAACCCCCGCTATTCGATCGTCGGACGACCACTGGCGGACGGTGTCCCGGACGGCCACGAGGAGCCGGGGGCGCAGCGCGACGGCCGGTTCGCCGAGCGCCAGACGGTCGAGGACGTGATGGAACGCGGCCGCGGTGACCAAGTCCGCGGCGTCGGCCGGGGAGGCGAGACAGATCACCGCGTATTCATGGGCCGGTTGCCAGTGCCGCGCCATGAGCAGCGCGACGGACGGAGCGGCCTCGCCGTCCGGACGGCCCCGAAGTCTGGCGGCGAGGCCTTCGTCGGATTCTTCGGGAACCCCGCCGGGCGGCGGGTAAGGCGGGCGAGGGGGGTGGGGGGTGGGCACTGAACGGATTCCTTCCCACGCGCAAGACACAGAAGTTCCGATCGCCGAAAAGGACCGCGTGACTTGGTGTGTACCTCTTCGACGCGAGCGCAAGGAGCACGAATTCACCGATCCCATCCGCACCGGTTCCCCCATGGAACGAATGAGCTCCGGCCTTTTCCACCCCCCACGGGTAGTTCACCCTTGCACAGCGCACTGATGACCAACAAGGCACTTGGGCAACATCGGCCCCATTGAAACAAAGTCAGATACGCCGGCAACTCGCCGCACGCACGCCACCATTCGAGATTTCGAGCGCCCCGTGTGAAACCCACGCACTCGCCGGAGCACCACGCGCGCTCCCCGGCGCACGCGCCCGCGTAGTCCACTGGGAGCGGCCTCCTCGGAAGGCCCCGTGCGGGACGGCGGCAATCCCGCGCGCCATGGGCCGCCGACCCCGTTCCTCCCGCCCTCGGTCGGCGGCCCCGGGAGGCAGGAGGAACGGGAAAGGCCGGCCTCAGATCTGCCAGGACCGCAGCCGGTCGGCCGCGCCGTACACATCGACCTTGCCGGAGATCAGATCACGGGCGAGGTCGACGAGGGCGCCGTAGGGCGGGTCGATGCCGACGCCGCTGACGAACATGTAGGCCACCGCGGCGGAGCAGGCGAAGCGCGCGTTGGCCGAGGGCAGCGGCTTGAGCAGGGCGAGGGTGTGCAGCAGGGCGGCGGCCCGCCAGGCCGGGTCGGAGTCGACGCCCAGGCGGGGCGGATCGACGCGATGGCGGGCGACGGCGGCGACCAGCGCGGAGAAGTCGTTGATCGTGGGCTGGTCGGGCAGGACCTCTTCATGCCGCTGGAGCAGCCAGGGCACGTCGATGTGCAGAACGGGTGCCATCGGTCAGGCGGCTCGTCCCTCGCCCTTGGCGGGCGGCTCGTCGTCGGGGAAGGCGGCCGCGAATTCATCGGCGTGCGACGCGAAGAACCGGCGGAACGCCTCGGCGCCCTCCTGCAGCGCCCGGTGCCGGGCTATGTCGGCCGCGGCGGCCTCACGGACGAGCGCCTTCATCGACGTACCGCGTTCCTTGGCGATCTGCCGCAGGTCCTCTAGCTCGCGGTCGCTGAACTCCACATTCAGAGCTGGCATGTCCCTCACGGTACCGCTCGGGTACTTACCCGTAAATACATGCAGGTCAGGCCCAATACAGGCCGGTACCGAACGGCATCCGGGAGCACGATCCCGCCGAGACGTAGGTCACATTCGACCGTGGGATGTCACATTCCGGCCCCCGCCGTCCCTCGCAGTAGTGAGCGCGCACCCGGGAGGCCCATGCATGTCCGAGATCCCCGTATCCGTCACCGACGACGACGCCACCGCCGTATTCGTCGAGCATCGCGAGCTGATGTTCGGCGTCGTCTACAACATGCTCGGTACGGTCGCCGACACCGAGGACGTACTGCAGGAGACCTGGCTGTCGTGGACGGCGCGGGGCACGGGCTCGCCGTTGGACGGGGTCGAGAATCCGCGGGCGTATCTGGTGCGGATCGCCGTGAATCACGCCCTGACGCGGCGGGCGGCGATCGTCCGTCGTCGGGAGACCTACGTCGGCCCGTGGCTGCCCGAGCCGCTGGTCACGGAGGACGAGGGCGCAGAGGTCCCGGCGCTGCGGTCCGAGTCGGTGTCGCTGGCGATGCTGGTCGTCCTGGAGTCGCTGTCGCCGCTGGAGCGCGCGGTGTTCGTGCTGCACGAGGTGTTCGGCTATCCGCACACGGAGATCGCGGAGATCATCGAGCGCAGTCCGGCGGCGGTACGGCAGTTGGCGCACCGTGCGCGTGAGCATGTGCACGCGCGGCGGCCGTTGTACGAGGCACATCCTCGGGTGCGGCGGGAGGCGACGGAGCGGTTCGTACGGGCCGCGGTGGGCGGGGACATCGCCGAGCTGATGGAGATACTCGCGCCGGATGTGACGGTGTGGACGGACAGCGGCGGCAAGCGGAAGCGTGCGGGGCTGCGGCCCGTGCACGGCCGGGACAAGGCGGTCCGGCTGCTCGGCTCGTTCGCCCGCCGGGGCGGCGCGGGCGGCGCCGGTCTTGACCTGCGCTACCGGCGGGTCAACGGCGACGACGCGGCGGTGCTGTTCCAGGGCGAGGAGCCGTACGGCGTCCTGGTCCTGGACCTGACGCCGGACGGCGAGCGGGTGTTGGGCGTGTACGTGGTGGCCAATCCCGACAAGCTCACGCATGTGCCGAGGGGTGAGGCATGAGAGCCCTGGAACAGACGGGCCGGGGCGAGCGGGTGGCGGACTGGCTCGACGGCCGGCTCGGCACCCACACACTGGGCCGGAAGTATCTGCGCAAGGTGTTCCCGGACCACTGGTCGTTCCTGCTCGGCGAGATCTGCCTGTACAGCTTCGTCGTGCTGATCCTGACCGGTGTGTACCTCACCCTGTTCTTCCATCCGTCGATGAACGAGGTGACGTACCACGGCAGTTACGTCCCCCTCAACGGCGTCCGCATGTCCGAGGCGTACGCCTCCACGCTGGACATCAGCTTCGATGTGCGCGGCGGTCTGCTGATGCGGCAGGTGCACCACTGGGCGGCGCTGGTCTTCGTCGCCGGGATGCTGGCGCACATGATGCGGCACTTCTTCACCGGCTCGTTCCGCAAGCCGAGGGAGGTCAACTGGCTGTTCGGCTGGACGTTGCTGTTCCTCGGCATGTTCGAGGGCCTGTTCGGCTACTCGCTGCCGGACGACCTGCTGTCGGGGACGGGACTGAGGTTCGTGAACGGGGCGCTGCTGTCCGTGCCGATCGTCGGCACGTATCTGTCGATGTTCCTGTTCGGCGGTGAGTTCCCGGGGCACGACATCGTGGCCCGCTTCTACTCGCTGCACATCCTGGTGGTCCCCGGCATCATGGCGGCGCTGGTCGTGGCGCACATCCTGCTGGTCGTCTACCACAAGCACACCCAGTTCGCGGGGCCCGGACGCACCGAGCGCAATGTGGTCGGCGCGCCGTTCATGCCGGTGTACATGGCGAAGGCGGGCGGATTCTTCTTCCTGGTCTTCGGGGCGCTCGCGGTGATGGCGGCCGTGGCGAGCATCAACCCGGTCTGGTCCTACGGCCCCTACCGCGCCGACCAGGTCTCCACCGGTGCCCAGCCTGACTGGTATCTGGGCTTCGCCGAGGGCCTGGTGCGGGTGATGCCGGGCTGGGAGATCACCCTGTGGGGCCACACACTGGTCCTCGGGGTGCTGATCCCGGTCGTGGTCTTCCCGCTGCTGCTGGTCGCGATCGGCGTGTATCCCTTCCTGGAGGCCCGGATCACGGGCGACAGGCGTGAGCACCACCTCCTGGACCGCCCCCGCAACCGCCCGGTGCGCACCGGGCTCGGCGCGGCCTGGATCAGCCTCTATCTGGTCCTGCTGGCGGGCGGTGGCAACGACATCGTGGCGACCCGGCTCCATCTGTCGATCAACACGGTGACCTGGGCGATCCGGATCGCGGTGCCGGTCGTCCCGGTGATCGTCTTCATCGTCACCCGCCGCATCTGCCTGGGTCTCCAACTCCGCGACAGGGAGCTGGTGCTGCACGGCAGGGAGACCGGTGTGATCAAGCGGCTGCCGCACGGCGAGTACGTCGAGGTGCACGAGCGGCTGAGCCAGGCCCGGCTGCACACGCTCACAGCTCATGAGCGGCCGGGCGAGCTCGTGGAACACGAACCGCGGGGGAACGAGCGGACGACATCCAGCTGAACGCCGTGTACTGGGGCCGTAACGTCCGGCGGCCCCTACAACCCCCGGTGATGCGCCGCTGTCACACCAGGTACCGACACAACGGCTCGTCTCACCAACGGAGTTCACGTGCCCAAGCGCTCAACGGCCGTCCGATCGACCGCCGTCACCGTCCTCCTCCTGGCCGCCACGGCCGTCGTCGTGCCGCCCGCCCACGCGGCGGACGGCGACGACTACGTGGTGACGCTCGACAGCGGCACCGCCACGACGGACTACACGCACCGCACGGTCGACCTGACCGGCACCCTGACCCGCACCGACGGCACTCCCGTCGCCGACGCACCGGTCCAGTTGGAGGAGTCGGTGCTGTTCGACACCTGGAACCCGTGGGGCGACCCCATCGACCCGACCGAGTGGGAGACCCGCGGCCTGGGCACCGTCCGCACGGACGCCGAGGGGCACTTCACCCTTGAGGACGTCCCCGCGGACCGGGTGGAGAGCACGCCCAGCCCGTATCTGTTCCCGCGGCACCAAGTGATGTTCCGGGCGGTCTACGACACCGACCCCACCGACAACCACATGGCGTTCGCGGACACCACGGTCAAGGTGAAGCCCGTCACCAGCGCCCTCGCCTACCACGTCAACAAGACCCAGGTACGCGAGGGCGACACGCTCGTCGTCATGGGCCGGATCACCTGGCCCGCCGGGCACGGCCCGATCGCCGGTACCCGGGTGTTCCTGCGGACGTACTACGAGAGCTCCTTCAACGCGCAGACCACCACCGACGCGCGCGGCAACTTCACCGTGCGCGCCAAGATCCGGGACTACGACAACGAGTTCGTGATCTTCTCCGCGCCCAAGGACTACTACATCGCGGGCGCGAGCAAGGAACTCCCGGTCAAGAACGTCACTCCCTGACCGGGGCCTTCCTCATCCCTGGTCGGCCACGAAGGACGCCATCCGGGTCAGGGCGGAGTTCCAGTTGATGGTGTGCTCGTTCGTCGACCAGGACTGGATGTCGTCGATGTAGCAGAACTGGCCGACGCAGCCCTGGAGTTTGCTCTGCGCGTAGGGGTCCTGGATGCCCGAGTTCGGCCCGCCGGCGAGGGTACCGGCCGGCGGGTTCGGCTGGCTCGGATCGAGCTGATGGGCGTACCAACGGGCGTGCTGGTTATGGGAGTTGACCTCGCCGTAGCCGGTCACGTACGACATGTTCAGCGCGTTGCGCCCGAAGAGGTAGTCCATGCTCTGTACCGCGCCGTCCCGGTACTTCGAGCCCCCGGTGATGTCGTACGCGGTGGCGATGACGACGGCGTTGTGCAGGATCTGGTGATTGGAGCCCCAGTCGTAGAGGTTGCCGTCAGGGGCGTAGGGCATGCCGTACGCCTGTGACTTCAGTGTGGCCAGATAGCCGTCCGCGCCCTTGATCACCGACTGGCGCACCTTGTCCCGGCCGGGCAGCCCGCTCGGCACGGTCGCCAGATCCAGCCGAGCCGCGGCGGCCGTCCTGGCCCAGTCGTAGCCCAGGGCGCCGAAGATGTCGGCCGTGTGGACGGGAGAGTTCAGCACATGATCCGCGAACTGCCGCTCCCCCGTGCTCAGATACAGCTCGGCCGCGGCCCAGTAGAACTCGTCGGCGACATTGCTGTCGGCGTAGGTGCCGCCGCCTATGCCGTCGCTCTCGGAGGCGTACAGGTCGGGATGCGCGAGCGCCGCCGACCATGCCGTGCGGGCGGCGGCCAGTGCCTTCGCGGCGAACTGCCGGTCGTAGGGCTTGTACAGGCGCGCCGCCTGCGCGGCCGTCGCCGCGAGGTTCAGGGTGGCGGCGGTGGACGGCGGGTGCAGTTCACGCTTCTGCGGGTCGTCGCTCGGCAGCAGCGGGAGGCCCGTCCACTGCTCGTCGTGGATCTTGTGGTGCGCCATGCCGGCCAGCGGCTGCCCGGCGGGCACCTGCATCTTCAGCAGGAACTCCAGCTCCCAGCGGACCTCGTCCAGGATGTCCGGCACCCTGTTCCCGCTCTCCGGGATGGCGAGGGTGCCGTCGCGCAGCTTCTCCGGCTCCCCGGTGCGGGCGAGCAGTTCACGCTCGTACGTGCTCAGCAGCTCCCACACGGAGATGCCGCCGTTGACGACGTACTTGCCGTGGTCACCCGCGTCGTACCAGCCGCCGGTGACATCGAGCGTGTAGTCGCACACACCGGGCTGACAGGGCACCGCGCCGTCGCCCCGGTTGGGTGCGACATCGACGTGTCCGGCGGGGCGGGCGTAGCCCGGGCGCAGATCGTCGCGGATCGCGATGCCGCTGCGCTGGGTGTAGTAGTACTTCACGGCGTCCAGCCGCAGCCGCTCGTACGCCGCGGTCCCGATGTCGAAGGGGCGGCTCGCCTCGCCGTCGGCGACCAGCGTGAAGCCGTCGCCCTTCTTGCGGTAGGCGCCGAAGTCGATGGAGTGCACGTTCTGCGCGGAGGCGACGTCGGTGCCGCGCGGCACGGTCCAGCCGTGGGCGACGACGGTCCCGGCGGCGTTCTTCAGCTGCCAGGGCAGTTTGCCGGTGGCGTCGGTGACCAGCGTGGCGTTCTTCGGCCCGGCCGGCAGATAGGCGACCTGGTTGACCCGCACCCGCGGCCCGGTGTCTGGCTCGTACACCTCGGGCGGGACACCGCCCAGCAGCGAGGCGTCGTCCATGCAGAACCGCCAGGCGTCCGCACTGCCGCCGACCTGGAAGGCGACCTGGCCCTGCGGGGTGTCGACGGGTGAGGTGAAGGTGTACGAGTACGAGTTCCCGGAGACGCTGAGCTCGGGCGTCACCTCGAAGTAGGTGTCGTACGGTGCCGCCGACAGCCCGACGACCGCCCGTACGACATGCCCCTCGGGCGAGCCGTTCGCGGTGAAGGAGAAGCGGTACGACTCGCCCTTCACCAGGGTGATGTCGTTCTGGCCGACCGCGGCGTCCCAGCGGTTGGTGGTGCCGCCCGGTACATCGGCGCAGAGCTGACCGTCGGCCAGGCCCGCGGTGACGTTGCTGGTCGTCCACCAGGGTTCGGTGGTGGTGTCGAAGGTGCCGTTCTTGAGCTGCTCGACCTCTTCGGCGGCGGCCGGCCCGACGGTGAGGCCTGCGGCCAGCAGGGCGGTGAGGGTGAGCAGGGTGGTTCTGCGTCGGTTCACGTCTGGGCTCCTCGGGGTGAGGTGCGTATGGCACTCCTGGAGTGGGAGCGCTCCCAAATCGAGACGGCCTATGGTTGTTGGTGGCATGACAGTTCGTCAACGGTCCGGACGGCACGCTTTGGACTGCGGCGCCGTCCGGACCATGACGTGGGTCAGATGGCCGGTACCTCCAGCTTGCTGATCCGTACTGCCCCTCGCGCCTCCCCCGGATGAGCGCTGGTCAGGGTGAGTCGCAGACGGGAGCCACGCAGGGCTTCGAAGGTGATGACCGTCGGCACGTCCGAGGCGGTCGCCCAGTTCACGACCGCTCCCTTGACCGGTACGTACCGCCGACCGTCCCATACCTCCGCCGTGACCGAGGCGGGCAGGGTGTGCGTGGCATCCGTCGTGAACGAGACCTCCACCCGGTCGAAGGTTCGCGGCCGTCCGAAGTCCACGGACACCCAGTCCTCCGCCCGGGCCCCGTCGAAGGCGGGCAGCAGGGCCGTGGGCGCCTTGAGGAAGCCGTTGGACCAGCCGGTGGTCGGGTCGCCGTCGAGCATGGCCGATGGGAGGGTGTCGGGTCGGCCGGAGTAACTGGCGTCCGCGAGGGGGTAGTTGGAGGGTGCCGGGTGGTCGGGCTCGAAGTCCGGGGCCGGTGTGAGCGCGGTGGATCCGGCGTGGGTCGTCCGCACGGTCACGCCGCCCGTCCGCAGGCCTTCGGCCCGTGCCGTCACCTTCAAGGGGCCCGCCTTCGTGCCGGACCGTACGATCGCCAGGGCCTTGCCGTGGAAGGCCGTACGCGTGCTCGCCTGGTAGCGCTCGGCGCTCTCCTCGCGTCCGTTGTCGAGCCCGGCGAGCGAGCCGCCCCTCACCTCGAAGGTGATGAGGTTTTCGGCGCCGGGTACGACCACGCCCCGTGCGTCGACGATCTCGGCGGTGACGAAGACCAGGGAACGGCCGTCGGCGGCGAGGGACTTGCGGTCGGCGACCAGTCGTACGGCGTTCGGCGCACCGGCCGTGCGCAGTACGTCGGTGGCGACGACCTTGCCCTCCCGGCGGGCCACGGCCTTCAACTCCCCCGGCCGGTACGGCACTTTCCAGGTGAGGTGGAGTTTGCCCGCGCTGCCGTTGGGGCTGGTGTAGCTGCCGGGGTAGGGGCCGTCGGTGAAGGTCTTGTCGTCGCCGGTCGCCTCGGTGGTCTCCAGGTAGGGGCGGCCGTCGACGGTCTTCTTGGTGTCGAAGGTGCGGGTGCCGAGGGAGCTGCCGTTGAGGAAGAGTTCCACGGTGTCGACGTTGGCGTACGCCCACACCTCGACCGTGTCGCCCTCCCGGTGGTTCCAGGTCATCGGCAGCAGATGGACCATCGGCTCGTCGACCCACTGGCTGCGGAACAGGTGGTACATGTCCTTGGGGAAGCCGGCCGTGTCGACGGCGCCGAAGAAGGACGCCTTGACCGGGAAGACGTCGTACGGCGTGGGCTCGCCGATGTAGTCGATGCCGGACCAGAGGAACTGGCCGGCGAACCACTTCCGGTCCCGGTCCTTCTTGTGCCCGTACTCGCCGCTCATGGTCCAGGAGGCGAGGTTGTTGTCGTACGAGGAGGTGTCCCGTCTGCCCGGGGTGTGGTTCTCGCCGGTGTTGAGGTGCTCGGGCTCCTGGTAGGCGCCGCGGGTGGACGTCTCGGAGGACGACTCGGACTCGAAGAGGAACAGGTGGGGGTAGCGGGCGTGCAGGGCGTCCACCGATTTGGCGGTGTTGTAGTTGAGGCCGAGGCCGTCGAGCTTGGCCAGGATCAGATCGCCGGGCGTGCCGGGGGCGGGGACGCTGCGGTGCCGGTGGGAGCCGATGACGATGGGGCGGGTGTCGTCGGAGGCCTTGACGGCGGCGATGAGCCGGTCGGCCATGGCGAGGCCGGAGGTGGAGGTGAACTCGGAGACCTCGTTGCCGATCGACCACATCAGGACGGCGGGCGAGTTGCGGGCCGCAAGCACCATCTCGGTGACGTCCCGGTCGGCCCACTCGTCGAAGAACCGCCCGTAGTCGTAGCGCGTCTTGGGTGAGCGCCAGCAGTCGAACGCCTCCACCAGCATCACGATGCCCAGTTCCTCGCAGACCCGGATCATCTCCGGCGAGGGCGGGTTGTGGGAGGTGCGGAAGGCGTTGACGCCCATCGACTTCATGATGGTCATCTGCCGTCGGATCGCGTCGATGCTGACGGCTGCGCCCAGTGCGCCGAGGTCGTGGTGCAGATCGACGCCCTTGATCTTGCTGTGGACGCCGTTGAGGTGGAAGCCCTCGTCGGGGTCGAAGCGGTAGGTGCGGAAGCCGAAGGGGGTGTCGTAGGTGTCGGTGGTGGTGCCGCCGACGCGCAGTTCGGTCCTCAGGGTGTAGCGGTGGTGCGGGGTCGTGAAGTCCCACAGCTTCGGGGTGGGGACGGTGAGTTCATGGGTCACGGTCGCCCTGTCGGTGACGGCGGCCGTGGAGGACGTACGGGCGACCGTACGGCCCCTGGGGTCCACGATCCGTGACACGACCTCGACGTCCGTGCCGACTCCGGAGGCGTTCACCACCGAGGTCCGCGCCCGGACCACGCCCCGCTCCCCGGTGATCTCCGGTGTGGTGACGTGGGTGCCCCAGCGCTCGACGTGCACGGGTTCGGTGATGACGAGGCGGGCCTCGCGGTAGATGCCGCTGCCCGAGTACCAGCGGCTGCTGGGCAGGCGGTTCTGCACCTTGACCGCGAGGACGTTCTCGGTCCTGCCGTCGGTGTGCAGCAGGTCGGTGAGGTCGAAGGAGAAGCCGGTGTAGCCGTAGGGGTGGCGGCCGACCTCGGTGCCGTTGCAGTGGATGTACGAGTCCATGTAGACGCCGTCGAACTCCACCGATATCCGCTTGCCCGCGAGGGCCGGCGGCAGCGTGAAGGCCAGGCGGTACCAGCCGAGGCCGCCCGGGAAGAACCCGGTGCCGCTGGTGGTGCCGTGCTCGGTGGTGGGGGCGAACTCGACGCTCCAGTCGTGCGGCACCGCGACCTCGCGCCAGTCCGAGTCGTCGTAGCCGGGCTCGGCGGCGTCCGCGTAGGCGCCGGTCGGGTCGGTGAGGCCGCCCGGGTCGACCAGGGCGAAGCGCCAGCCGTCGCGCAGCGGGACCGTGCGGCGGCCGGAGGCCTGGGCGGCTTCGGCCGGGGTCGGCCCGAGCAGCGTCGCGGCGGCCGGAGCGGCCGTGGAGGCGAGCAGTAACGATCTTCGAGTGACTGTCATGGCGACTCTCCCTCATCAGGGACCAGAAGTACTCACAACTGATCGTGAACAAACAGATTCTGACGGGGCGGCATGGAAGTCAGTCAAGGGTGCGCCAGAGGGTTCCGGGCTGGAAGTGCCCTTGACGCACTAGCCTGGGACGATGAGCCCGGAGTATCCGTTCGACGACGCCGCGACAGCTCGGGCGGTCATCGACGACAGCGGTGTGCTCGTCGAGTGGAACGGCGGTGCCGAGCGGTTGCTGGGTCATCGGGCCGCCGATGTCGTGGGGCACCCCGCAGCGGAACTGCTGGCCGGTGACGGGGTGGGCGGATCGCTCCACCCGGACGGCGACCGTTGGGACGGCATCCTCACCCTGCGCCATCGCGACGGCGACCCGGTCGCCGTGTGGCTGCTCGCCCACCGGATCCGGCCACCGGACGACGGCCCCGACCAGTGGCTGGTGGTGACCCCGATCGAGGGGGACGGCCCGCGGCTGCCCGGGGATCCGCTGGACGACGTCGGGCTGCTGGCCTCCCCCTGCGCCATCGCGATCTACGACGAGCGGCTGCGGGTGCGCAGGATCAACGACGTCATGGCGGAGGTGCTCCAGCTCTCCGAGGAACATGTGCGCGGGCTCCGGGCGCCCGAACTGACCGGCAGACGGCAGAGCCAGGACATCGAGCGGCAGCTGCTGCGCGTCCTCACCACCGGCCGGGGCACCGACGTACGGACCTATGTCCCGGTCGGCGGCGACCGCACGAACGCCTGGCTGGCCCGCATGGCGCCGATCACCGACGCCAAGGGCCGGGTGCGGGGCGTGACCGTCGCCGCGCACGACTTCACCGAGCAGTTCATGGCCCAGGAACGGCTGCAGTTGGTGAACGAGGCCAGCGTCCGCATCGGCACCACCCTCGACGTCACCCGCACGGCACAGGAGCTGGCGGACATCTGCGTCCCCGCCCTGGCCGACTTCATCAGCGTCGATCTGCTGGACCCGCCGGAACACGGCGGCGAGGCGCTCACCGGCCGGCCGGTCGCGCCGATCGGACTGCGCCGGGCCGCCCACAGCTCCATCAACCCGGGCAGCCCCGAGGCGGTGGTCAAGCCCGGACACCTGGATGTGTATCCCTCCCCGTCACCGCAGGCCGACGCGCTGCTCGCGGGCCACACCATCGTGGCCTCGATGTCGACCGGCGACCTGGAGGAGTGGCTCGCCTGGGACCCGACGCGCGCCGAGCGGATCGGCGAGTACGGCATCCACACCACGATGTCCGTGCCGATCCAGGCCCGCGGCACCACCCTCGGCGTCGCCGTGCTCACCCGGTTCAGGAACCGCCAGGCGTTCACACCGGACGACGCGCTGCTGGCCGAGGAGGTCACCGCCCGCGCGGCCGTCTGCATCGACAACGCCCGCCGCTACTCACGGGAACGCGAGACCGCCCTGGCCCTGCAGCGCAGTCTGCTGCCGAGGACCCTGCCGCGCACCGCCGCGCTGGAGGCGGCGTCGCGCTATCTCCCGGCGGCACGCTCCGGGGTGGGCGGGGACTGGTTCGATGTGATCCCGCTGTCGGGGATGCGAGTGGCCATGGTCGTCGGGGACGTCGTCGGGCACGGCATCCAGGCCTCGGCCACCATGGGCCGACTGCGCACCGCCGTACGCACTCTGGCCGACATCGACCTCGCGCCGGACGAGTTGCTCACCCACCTCGACGACCTGGTCGTGCGGCTGTCCGACGAAGCGGGCCACGAGGGCAACGCCGGCGAGGTCGGCGCGACCTGTCTGTACGCGGTGTACGACCCCGTCTCCCGGTACTGCACCCTCGCCCGCGCCGGACACCCCTCGCCCGTCGTGATCCCGCCCGGCGGCACGCCGAGGGAGATCGAGCTGCCCGCGGGGCCGCCGCTGGGCCTGGGCGGGCTGCCGTTCGAGTCCGCCGAGATCGAACTGCGCGAGGGCACGGTGCTCGCCCTCTACACCGACGGCCTGATCGAGAGCCGCGAGCGCGATGTCGATGCCGGCCACGCGCTGCTGTGCGACGCGCTGGCGGCCCTGTCCGACTCGCTCGACGAGACCTGCGACCGCGTGCTGCAC
The DNA here is from genome assembly GCF_014655715.1 of Streptomyces lanatus. Classification (GTDB taxonomy): domain Bacteria; phylum Actinomycetota; class Actinomycetes; order Streptomycetales; family Streptomycetaceae; genus Streptomyces; species Streptomyces lanatus. The sequence goes on from NZ_BNBM01000004.1 coordinate 488,577, forward strand.
GCCCTGCTCCCCCAGGGCGGTGCCGCGGACGACGTGGCCCTGCTGTTGGCCCGCACCCAGGGGCTGCCCGCCTCGCGGGTCGCGACCTGGGACATCCCGGCGGACCCGGCGCTCGTCGCACCAATCCGCAAGCAGGTCGTGGAGCAGCTGGCGGTGTGGAGCCTGAGCATGGCGTCGTTCACCGCGGAGCTGGTGGTGAGCGAGCTGGTGACGAACGCGATCCGCTACGGCACCCACCCCATCCGGCTCCGGCTGATCCATGACGCGGCGACGCTGATCTGCGAGGTGTCCGACACCAGCCACACGGCACCGCATCTGCGCCGCGCCAAGATCTTCGACGAGGGCGGCCGAGGTCTGCTGCTCGTCGCCCAGCTGACCCAGCGCTGGGGCAGCCGGCACACGGCGGACGGCAAGACGATCTGGGCGGAGATCGGACTCCTCGACGAGAGTGCGTAGCCCACGCCAGAACGGGGATCCGTGACATATGGGACCTGCACAGGTACTCCCCTTCTTCCGCCGGGCGACCCCGCTCGTGGGCGCCGTGGCACTGCTGGGCCTGCTGTCCGGATGCGGCAGCGGCGGCGACGCCACCGGCGCGGTCTCCACACCGGCCGGCACGAGCAGCCGTACGACAGGACCGGCCACGGGCGACACCGGGAGCCCCTCGACCGGGCCGGGTACGGCCTCTCCTGGCGCCCCGGACACCGCAAGCCCCGCGACCCAGTCGGGCGGCCCCGGCACGCGCTGCCACACCTCGGAGTTGCGTGCGTCGATCGGCCGGCCCAGTCCGGGGGCCGGGCAGCGGAACTTCCCGATCGTGCTGACCAACACCGGTGGGCACACCTGCACCGTCCACGGCTATCCCGGTGCCGCCTTCGTGGACGCCTCCGGCGAACAGCTCGGGCCGGACCCGAAGCGGTCCCCCGACACGCCCTCGACCGTCACGCTGACCCCTGGCGGGAGCGCGTGGGCCGGACTGACCTTCGCCAGCCCCGAGATCAGCGGGGCCCGGACCGCCGTGCCTGCGGCGCTGCTCGTCACGCCGCCCGACGAGCGGGATCCCCTCAAGGTGGCATGGACGAACGGTGAGGTGCCGGTGGCCGGGAACGAGTCGTCGGTGTTCGTGACCATCGTCCAGCCCGGCACCGGGGGCTGATCCGTCCGCTCAGCGGCGGCCGCCGTACCCGCCGCCGTAGCCGCCGCCGTTGTCGTCCCACGAGCAGCCGTACGGGTTGCCGTAGCAGCCGTCCTCGGTCGGGGTCGGGCTCGTGGTCGTCGGTGCGGTCGACGGGGTCGGGGTCGGCGTGGGCGAGGGTGTCCTGGACGGCTCGGGGGTCGGGGTCGGGCTGGGCGTCGGGGTTCGTGGCGCCTCGGCCGTCGAGTCCCAGTTGACCACTTCGAGTTGGAGCTCCGGCGTCGAGGTGTCGATGACCCAGTGCTGGGCGTCGCCCTCGTCGTCGCGGGTCTTGAGGACCAGGGCGCCCGAGCCGTCGGTGGCGGCGGGGCTCAGGGCGAGGTCCTGGTCGAAGCGCGGCACCAGGGTGCCCTGGAGGGTGAAGTCGTAGCGGATGTTCTTGGTCGCGGAGTCCTCGACGCCGGTGCACCGGGCGAGCCGGACCGAGTAACCGAGGTGGGAGTCGAGGCAGAGGTCGGGGTCGGCGCCGCTGCGGATCAGCCCGTCGGTCTCGTACGCCCACTGCTGGCCTGCCGCCGAGGAGCACTCCGTGAGCTCGGTCTCGGCGTTCACCACCGCCTTTCCGCCGACGATGCCGACGCACATCCCGGACCCGATGTTGTGCAGCCGGCCCCGCAGATCGCCCTTCGCGGCCTCGGCGGCGCCCGCCCAGGACGGATTGGTGGTGGCGGAGCCCGCGTCGGCGCCGGGCTCCTCGACGGGGCGCTCGCCCGCCGTCGAGGCGGTGCCGTCGCCCGAGTCGCCGATGGACCAGACGACCAGCGGCAGGACGACCAGCGCGCTGACCGTCGCGACGGCGGCGGTGAGATTGCGGCGCCGGGCGGCACGGCGGGCGGCCTTGAGCGCCGCGCGGCCGGTGCAGGCGCGGGAGGCGCCGGAGTCGGCGGCGGGCTCGGCGGACGGGGCGGCGCGGCGGGCGGCCCGGCGCGCTCTTCGGGGGCCGGGCTCGGCGGGGGCGGAGGGCCGGCCCGCGGGCGGCTCGGCCAAGGGGGCGAAAGCCTCGGGGGCGGGGGCGAGTTGTTCGCCAGCCGGTGCCGGTGTCGGTGCCTCCGTCGCCGGAGCGGAATCGGTGCCGTCGGCGAAGAAGGACTCCCCCGCGATCGTCGGGGTCGGTGCCGGTCTCGCCTCGGCCGGCCGCTCGGCCGGGGTCGCCCGGGCCACCAGATACTCCCTGGCGCCCCAGCCGAGCACCGCCTCGGCCAGGGCGACTCCGAGCCCCTCGTTGAAGAACGTGAGCTGGCAGGCGGTGTCGCTGCAGTGCTCGCAGCGGTTCAGGTGCCCGCGCAGATCGGGGTCGACGTCGATGCCGCCGCGCCGGTAGGTCACGTCCAGCATCCGCAGATACTGGCGGCACTCGTGCTCGGGGGCGAGCTCGCGGTGGACCTGGAGGCACTCCTCGCGCAACCGCTCGCAGGCCCGGTCCAGTTCGAGCCGTGCGGACTCCTCGTCGAGGCCCAGGAGCGCGGCCGGCAGGGACAGCGGTTCGGCCTCGACCTCGGTGTGCCACAGCAGGCAGCGGGCCGACTGGGGCAGCCGCTGGAAGGCCCCGGACAGCAGTCGGCGGTTCGCGGGCGGCAGCAGCCGGGCGGCGAGGCGCTCGGCGCCGTCCGCCTCGGAGCGCAGCTCGGGGTGGAGCAGTTCCCGGCTGCGGTCGTTGTCCCACTCGGCCGCGATACGGCGCACGGTGACCAGCAGTTGGGGGCGCCATGCGGCCGTCGGGCCGGTCTGCCGCAGGGTCTCGCCGAAGAGCCGGGTGAACGCCGCGGTGGTGAGCATGCCGGCCGACCGGGCGTCGGCCGTGCACAGCCGCGCGTAGGCGAAGCCCGCTTCCCAGTGCCGGTCGAGAAGTTCACCGACGGGGTGCAGCGCCGGTGACACCCCCGTCCACTTCTTGAGTTCGGCGCTCAGTTGAGCGTCCGTGACTTCAAGGATGCGGGCGTCGGTAGGGGAATTCGACAGGCCTGCGTCATGCACGGCGGCATTCCTCCGGAGGGCATGCGGCATTAAAGGTCCATACCAAGGGGTATGCTCCGGGCGCAGCTCTTGTGAAGCTTAGGGTGTAAGGGAGCGAGGCACACCTTTGCACAGGTCAGGGGCAGAGAACAAGCGATTCCGGTTTTTGTGCATTGCGTTCGGGGCGATCAGTATTTGACGAATGGTCAATAGCGGGTCGCGGACCTTTACGGGATATCGACAAAGCAACGGGAAATGATATTCAGTAGTCGCCGTTCGTTCTCCCGCGCAAACCATTGAACGGACGCTCTTCAACTTTCTTGCCTGGTCATGCGGGCACACCGGGCTTCACCTGGCCTACACAACTCAGGTGCCAACCATTGGACCGTCCGTCCGGTACGCACCGGGCGGCGTCCCGTACCGCTCCCGGAACGCCCGGTTGAAGTGCGGGGCACTGGCGAACCCCGAAGCGGCCGCCACGCGTTCCACGGAGAGGCCGGTGGTCTCCAGCAGCCGGGCGGCGTGTCGCAAGCGGGCCTCGCGCAGCGCGCGCATCGGGGACCGGCCGAGCTGCCCGGTGAAGAGGTGGGCGAACCGGGAGGGCGAGAGCGCTACGTGGGCGGCGAGCGAGCGGACGGTGTGCGGGGCGGCCGGGTCGGCGTCGATCAGCGCCTGCGCCCGGCGCACCCGGGCGTCGACTCCGGGGCGGGGCGGCTGGGTTCGCGCGGTGCCTGCGGTGAGCAGGACCACCTCCTCCAGGGAGCACAGGGCGAGTTCACGGGCCGCGGCACCGTGCGCCACGGCGACCGGCTCCTCCCCCGGCGCCAACACGGGCGGCGCCTCCGTGCCCGTCCAGCGGGCGTCGGCGAGCATCCGCCGGAACGCCGCCTCGACCCGGCCGTGCACCGCGTCCGGCGTCGGCGTGACGACGTACATCCCCTCGCCGGCGTCGTACGGCCGCAGCCAGGACCGCCAGGTCGGGCGGGCCTGGCAGTGCGCCCACCAGAACTGCCAGTGCCGCGCGCCCGGTTCGACCCCGTAGCCGTGCGCGACACCCGGCGCGAGCACCACCAGGTCCCCCGCCCCGGCCCCGGTCTCGCCGCTCCCGTGCCGCAGCCGGCCGCGACCGCCGGTCGTCCAGGTGAACAGCCAGCTGTCCGCGCCGCGCGGCCGTTCGATCCGGTACCCGGGCGGCTGGTCGAAGTACCCGACGACGACCAGGCCGGGCGGCGGGGCGGGAACACCGGACTCGGCAGCAGCCACGGGCAAGCGGTCAGCACTCACGGTCATCCTCCTGAAACGCGTTCCGGCCTAGCGTGACAGGCAGAGGACACCGCATCGAGGAGTGGACGTATGACAGCCACGGACATCGGCGCCGCCGGCGCTCCCATCCTGCCCGAGGCCGGGCTCCGCCAGTTCGGGGAGGAGGGCTTCACCGTCGTACGCGGGCTGTTCGGGTACGACGAGATCGACCGGCTCCGCGAGCGGTTCACGGCGCTGCACGCGGCCGGGCCGGTGGCCGGGCACTTCGAGCCACGGCCGCGGGAGAGCGATCCGCTGCGGGTGTATCCGCGGGTGATGCAGCCGCACGAGATCGACGAGCTGTCGCTGCGGGTGCTGCTGGATCCCCGGCTGCGCGGCGTGCTGGAGGTGCTGCTGGGGGAGGAGGTGCTGGCGGCGCAGAGCATGTTCTACTTCAAGCCGCCGGGGGCCCGGGGCCAGGCGCTGCACCAGGACAATTTCTATCTGCGGGTCGAGCCCGGCACATGCGTGGCGGCGTGGATCGCCTGCGATGTGATCGACCGGGACAACGGGGGGCTGGAAGTCGTTCCCGGCACGCATGCGATGGAGTTGTTCTGTCCCGAGGTCGCGGACGAGGAGGTGTCCTTCGCGCGGGAGTACGTCGCGCCTCCGGCGGGGTTGGCGACCGTTCCCGTCGACATGGAGCCGGGGGATGTTCTGTTCTTCAACGGCAGTCTGGTGCACGGGTCGCAGCCCAACGGCACGCAGGACCGCTTCCGGCGCTCGTTCATCGGTCACTACGTGGGGCGTTCGGCCGAACGGATCGGGGCGTACTACCGGACGCTGTCGATGAGGGGCGACCGTGTGCCGTTGCCCGAGAGCGAGGGGGCGGGCCCGTGCGGCAGCGAGTTCACGCCGTCCGGGCCCCACTAGTGCCTCAGTGACCGATGATCGGGTGGGTCACATAGGCCTGCTCCAGCTCCTCCAACTCCTTCTCGTTCAGCTCCAGTTCCACCGCCGCCACCGCGTCCTCGATGTGCCGCGGCTTGGCCGCGCCGATGATCGGGGCCGTCACCGTGTTCTGGTGCAGCAGCCAGGCCAGGGCGATCCGGGCGCGCGGGACGCCGCGTTCGTCCGCCACGCGGGTGACGGCCTCGACGACGACCCGGTCGCTGTCGACGTACAGCCGGCTGCCGAAGTTGTCGCCCGCGCTGCGGTCGGTGACCGTGCCCCAGTCCCGGGTGAGCCTGCCGCGGGCCAGCGGGCTCCACGGCAGGACGCCGACGCCCTGGTCGGCGCAGAGCGGCAGCATCTCGCGCTCCTCCTCGCGGTAGAGGAGGTTGTAGTGGTTCTGCATGGAGACGAACTTGGTCCAGCCGTGCCGCTCGGCGGTGTACTGCATCTTGGAGAACTGCCAGGCGTACATCGAACTCGCCCCGATGTAGCGGACCTTGCCCGCCTTCACCAGGTCGTGCAGCGCCTCCATCGTCTCCTCGACCGGGGTGTGCGGGTCGAAGCGGTGGATCTGGTACAGGTCGACGTGGTCGGTGCCGAGGCGGGCGAGGCTGTGGTCGATCTCGGTCATGATGGCCTTGCGGGAGAGCCCGGCGCCGTTCGCCCCGGGCCGCATCCGGCCGTTGACCTTCGTCGCGAGCACGATCTCGTCGCGGCGGGCGAAGTCGCGCAGCGCCTTGCCGACGATCTCCTCGCTGGTGCCGTCGGAGTAGACGTTGGCGGTGTCGAAGAAGTTGATCCCGGCGTCCAGCGCCTGCCGGATCAGCGGCCGCGACGCCTCCTCGTCGAGGGTCCACTCGTGCGTGCCGCGGTCGGGGAGGCCGTAGGTCATGCAACCCAGACAGATCCGCGACACGTCCAGGCCCGTCGCACCGAGCTTCACGTACTGCATCGTTGCTGCTCCTGCCCTCGGGGTGGGGTACCAGGTGAGGGTACGTCGCATGGCGCGCTCGGGGCCGCTCGCGCCACCGGTGCCCCACGGGTTCCCGTCAGCCTCCGGCCAGCAGGTCCAGCGCCCGTTCCCACTCGAACTCCGGGCGCCCGCCGCCCTGTTCCGCCTCGCCGGTGTACGGCTCGCCGAAGCGCACGCCCATCCCCCGCAGCCGGGTCAGGCTGTCCCGGTAGGCGGGATGGGCGGCGAGCGCGTCGGCGACGCAGGGCAGGACCGAGATCGGGACACCGAGGCCGTACGCCTCGCACAGGGTGCCGAGGGCGAGGGTGTCGGCTATGCCGGCGGCCCACTTGTTGACCGTATTGAAGGTGGCCGGGGCGACGACTACGGCGTCCGGCGGCGGGAACGGGCGGGGATCGGCCGGCGTACGCCATGCCGAGCGGATGGGGCGGCCGGTGAGGGCCTCGACGGCGGCGGTGTCGAAGAAGCCGTTCATGGCGACCGGGGTCGCGATGACGCCGACCTCCCAGTCCCGCTCCTGCGCGGCGGTGATCAGCTTGCTGACGTCCGCGGCGATCCCGGCGGCGCAGACGACGACGTAGAGGAAGGGTTTCCGGGCCTGTTCGGTCACCCGGGAACCCTACTCAACGGGCCTAGCGCACCGGGAAGGTCAGCCCGCGCTCGTTCTCCGGCCGGGGGCCGAAGATGCGGCGCTCCTTCTCCTCGATCGCCACGTCGTTGATGCTCGCCTCGCGACGGGTCATCAGCCCGTGCTCGTCGAACTCCCACAGCTCGTTGCCGTACGACCGCCACCACTGGCCGTCGGCGTCCCGGCACTCGTACTGGAAGCGGACCGCGATGCGATTGCCGTCGAAGGCCCACAGGTCCTTGCGCAGCGCGTACTCCAGCTCGCGCGCCCACTTCGCGGTGAGCAGCTCGACGATCTCGGCGCGGCCGGTGACGAAGGTGTCGCGGTTGCGCCACACCGAGTCCTCCGAGTAGGCGAGCGACACCTTGTGCGGGTCGCGGGTGTTCCAGGCGTCCTCGGCGGCCTGCACCTTCTGTACTGCGGTCTCTCGGGTGAACGGGGGCAGGGGCGGGCGGTCGGTCATGTCGTCCTCCGGGCCGAAAAGGCGGTAGGGGCAGCGGAGAACGGGCGTTCTCCGTGTGGCTGCTACGGTAGGAGAACGCTCGTTCTCGCGTCAAGGAGAGGTCAGAGGTCGCACATGGACAGCGCAACCGCCCGGGATCAGGCACTGGACGCAGCGGAGACGCTGTTCTACGGGCGCGGCATCCAGTCCGTCGGCATGGACGACATCCGGGGCGCGTCCGGAGTCTCGCTCAAGCGGCTCTACCAGCTCTTCCCAGCGAAGGAGCAGTTGGTCGAGGCGTATCTGGAGCGACGCGACGTGCGCTGGCGCGGCGAACTCGCCGCATACGTGGAGCGGGAGCCGGACGCCGAGCGGCGGATCCTCGCCGTCTTCGACTGGCTTCAGGAGTGGTTCGGCGAGGAGGGCTTCCGCGGGTGCGCCTGGATCAACTCCTACGGCGAACTGGGCGCCCGGTCCGAGCGGGTGACGGGGCAGGTACGGGCGCACAAGGCGGCGTTCCGGGAGTACCTCGCCGGGCTGGTGGCGGACGCCGGGCTGCCCGACGCGCTGACCGGGCAGCTGTATCTGCTGGCCGAGGGTGCGATGGTGACGGCGGGGATAACGGGCGACGCGCGGGCGGGAGCCGAGGCGCGGGAGGCCGCTCGGTCGCTGTTGGCGGCACGCTGAGCCTGGGCGGGCGGGCCCGGCACGGGGCCCACGTGGCGCAGGACACGTTCATGACAGGATTGAATTGAGGAAAGGTCAGGGAAGGCATAGAGGCGCCCATGACTGCCCTGAAGGGATAACCCGTGCCGACCACTGCGCCTCCTCCTCTCATACCCCGAGCCGCAGGATCGCTTCCGTTCATCGGCCACGCTCTGAAGATGCGCGACAACCTCGGCTTCATCGACTCGCTGCGCGACACACGGGAACCCCTTGTCGAAATCGTCCTGCAGCCCGGGACACGCACCATCGTGGTCCAGGACCCGGCCCTGATCCACCAGATGCTCAAGGCCCTGGCGCCCACCCTCGACAAGGGCCGGCTCTACGACAAGCTGGGCCAGCTGCTGGGCGACAGTGTCGTCACCGCGACCGGCCGGACCCATGTACGCAAACGCCGCCAGGTGCAGCCGGCGTTCGCCCACAACGAGATCAACCGGTACGTCGACATCATGCGCGCCGAGGTGGCCGCCACGGTCGCCCGCTGGGAGCCCGGGCGGACCCTCGACGTACGCGAGGCGATGGTCGGGCTCAGCCTCGACATGCTGGCCAAGACGGTGTTCGCCGGCAGCCTCGACGACGCCGTCTTCCGTCGGCTGCGCAGTGACCTGTCGGTGGTGCTGAACGACGTCGGTGTGCGCATCATGCTGCCCGACTGGACCGAGCGCCTGCCGCTGCCCTTCAACCGCCGCTTCGACCGTGCCCGGGCCGGCGTACGGGCCACCATCAACACCGCCGTCGACGAACTGCAGGCCTCCGGGCACGACACCGGGGACATGCTCTCCATGCTGCTGCGCGCCATCGACGAGGAGACCGGCGAGCCGCTGACCGGGCATCAGATCTGCTCCGAGATCCTCACCCTGGCCGTGGCGGGCACCGAGACCACCGCGTCGGTGCTGTCCTGGACCCTGTACGAACTCGCCCGCAACCCCGACGTCGAGGACCGGATCCTGGCCGAGCTGGACGAGGTCCTCGGCGAACGTCCGGTCGCCCTCGACGACGTGGCCCGGCTGCCGTACCTGAACCGGGTGATCACCGAGACCCTGCGGTTGCACCACCCTGGCTGGCTGGTCACCCGTCGCACCACCGAGGAGACCCGGCTCGGCGAGTGGACGCTGCCCGCCGGCACCGAACTGGCCTACTGCCAGCACGCCCTGCACCGCGACCCCGAGCGCTTCCCCGACCCGCACACCTTCGACCCGGACCGGTGGACCGACCCCGCACAGGAGCCTCCGCCGGGCGCGTTCCTGCCCTTCGGGGACGGCAAGCACAAGTGCATGGGGGACCGTCTCGCCCTCACCGAGATGGTCACGGCGCTCGCGACGATGCTGCGTTCGGTCCGGCTGGAACTCGCCGAGGGCCAGGTCATCCGCCAGGTCGCCCGGCTCACCGTACGGCCGCGCGCCCTGCGGATGACCGTCCGCCCCCGGAACCGTCCTGAGCCGGGGTCGGCCCAGTAGCGCAGCGGAACACCGTCGAGCGGCGCATCAGCCACTTCGAGCAGCGGTGGCGCGGCCCGGCCAGACGAACGACAAGCTCCCGATCGTCTGCCGGGCCGCACTCCACCCCACCGGCACCCTCATCCGGACCCGACACCGAACGAGGAAACCGGCCCTGGCTCGATGCCCGCCCGTCAACTCCCCCCTTCGGACACGGTGATGGCGCTGACCGGGCACGCCCGGGCCGCCTCCCGCACCATGGGGTCGCCGCCGCCGTCCTCGCGGCCGGGAAGCAGGGTGCTGAAGCCGTCGTCGTCCTGGGTGAACACGGAGGGGGCGGCGAGGGCGCACTGCCCGGCGCCGACGCAGACGTCATGGTCGATGTCGATGTGGATATGGCCTGATTCGTGCGTTTCGTTGTGCATGACCGGAGCCTCTTACCAGGTCACGGGGAGTTCCAGCATCCCCTGGATCGTGTCGCCGGGTTTGAAGGGGATTTCCCCCGCCGGGACGGCAAGGCGCAGGGTGGGCAGGCGCTCGAAGAGGGTGCGCAGGGCGATCTCCATCTCGGCGCGGGCCAGGTTCTGGCCGAGGCACTGGTGGATGCCGAACCCGAAGGCGATGTGGTGGCGGGTGGGGCGGTGCCAGTCGATGGCATCGGGGTCGGGGTAGACGGACTCGTCGCGGTTGATGACCGAGGTCGAGAAGACCACGCCGTCGCCCGCCCGGATCGTCTCGCCGCCCGCCTCGATGTCCTCGGAGGCGACGCGCAGCAGCCCGTCCGCGATCGACAGCATCCGCATGAGCTCCTCGACCGCGGCGGGCAGCAACCCGGCGTCGGCGCGCAACTCGGCCAGCTGCTCCGGGTGTTGGAGCAGTGTGAAGGTACCCAGCGAGATCATGTTGGCGGTCGTCTCGTGGCCGGCGACCAGCAGGATGGTCGAGAGGGCGACGACTTCCTCGCGGTCGAGGTCGCCGTCGCGCAGCTGCCGGTGGACGAGTTCGTCGAGGACGCCGTCGCCGGGCTCCGGGTCCTTCTGCTTGCGGTCGATCAGCTCGATGAAGTAGTTCTCCAGCCGGTCCCGGGCGTCCATGGCCTCGGCCGCCGTGGCACCGCGCAGCAGGCGCCGGGACTCCCCCTCGAAGAAGTCGTGGTCGGCATAGGGCACGCCCAGCAGGGCGCAGATGACCATCGAGGGCACGGGCAGCGCGAAGGCGTTCACCAGCTCGGCGGGCGCCCCCTGGTCGATCATCGCGTCGAGCCGTTCGTCCACGATCCGCTGGATCTGCGGGCGCAGTTCGGCGGCTCGGCGGAGAGTGAAGCTGGGGACCATCATCCGTCGCTGGACCCGGTGTTCGGGGTCGTCGACGCCGAGCAGCGCGGACTTGCGGTCGCGTACCGCCGCGAACCGCTCGTTGGGCGCGGGGAAGCCGGGCCGGCCGCGGTCGGAGGACAGCCGAGGGTCGGCGAGCAGGGTGCGGGCGAGGGCGTGCCCGGTGACCAGCCAGACCGGGCGGCCGTCGTAGAGGGTGATGCGCGCCAGGGGGCGGGTGTCGCGGAGCGGGTCGTAGGCGGTGGGTGGGTGGTAGGGGCAGGTGCGGTTCTGGGGGAAGGCGACGGTGGGGGGTCGCGTCATATCGGTCATGTCCGTCATCGAGACCTCGCAGACGAGGGGTGCGTCGTGCCGATCTTCATTAGATGCCTGGGGCATCTAGCTGACGACGCCAAGTTCGGCCAGATCGGGCGCGCGGACAATCTGGCCGGGGATCGTCGCACAGAGCTTCGGTCCGGTGGGCGCCGACCCCGTGCCGCACGGCTCGCCTCCGTAATTCGCTTGTCGGCGGGCCGCCGCCACCCCCAGAATCCGGCCATGCCTACGATCCTCGCCTTCCTGCCGCTGACCGCCGCCGCTCGTCCGGTGCGCGTCCAGCAGCAGCCCGGCCGACCGTGGAGGCCCTCGCTTCCCACGTCGTGACCGCCGCGCTCGTCGCGGGGCTGCTCGCGGGCTACGGCATCGCCGTCCCGGTCGGCGCGGTCGCGACCTATCTCGTCTCCCTCACCGCCCGTACGTCCCTGCGGACCGGGGTCTGCGCCGCGCTCGGCGTCGCGACCGCCGACGGGCTCTACGCCCTCGTGGCCACCGTCGGCGGATCCGCGCTGGCCGCGGCGCTGCGTCCAGTCCTGGAGCCGCTGCGCTGGGCATCCGCCCTGGTCCTCGCGGTCCTCGCGATATGGGGCGCGGTCACTGCCGTACGCCACCACCGCGACCACCGGCTCGCCACCCGCTCCGCTCCCCCGCCCCCGAGCCCGGCGCGCGCCTATCTGGCGCTGCTCGGCATCACCCTGCTCAACCCGACCACCGTGATCTACTTCGCGGCCCTGGTCCTCGGCACCCGTTCGGCGGACGCCGTCTCCCTCCCGGAGCAGGGCGTGTTCGTCCTGGCCGCCTTCGTCGCGTCGGCGAGCTGGCAGGTACTGCTCGCCGGGGGCGGGGCGCTGCTCGGGCGGGTGCTGACGGGGCGGCGTGGGCGGTTGGTGACGGCGCTGGTGTCGAGCGGCGTGATTCTGGCGCTGGCCGTGCGGATGACGGTGTAGATGCGGTGCGGGCGGGATGAATCCCGTGCCTCCCGGTGTTCAGGGACGGTGCCAGTGAGCACCAGGACACGACGATGGGACCGATGTCATGCCTCTTGAGGGCGAGTACGAGCCCAGCCCGACCCAGTGGGTACGCGAGCAGGTGGAGCTGTACGAGAGCTCCGGCGGCACCCGGGGCACGACCCTCATGGACACGGGGATGCCCGTGATCCTGCTGACCACCAGGGGAGCCAGGAGCGGCAAGATCCGCAAGACGCCGCTGATGCGCGTCGAGCACGACGGCAGCTACGCCGCTGTGGCCTCGCTGGGCGGGGCGCCCAAGCACCCCGTCTGGTACCACAACGTCAAGGCCGATCCCCGGGTGGAACTGCGGGACGGTCCGGTCGTGCGCGAGATGAGGGCCCGCGAGGTCACCGGCGCGGAGAAGGACGAGTGGTGGGAGCGGGCCGTCGCGGCGTACCCGCCCTATGCGGAGTACCAGGAGAAGACCGACCGGGTGATCCCGCTGTTCGTTCTGGAGCCCTTCGAACAGGACTGATCGGCTCCGGAAACTTTTTCCCACCCGGGGTGCATGAACCGTCCGACGCCGGGCACACGTGCGTCAGGCCCCGCCGCGTTCCCCCGTCGCGGCGGGGCTTCCGTATGCCTCCCGGGCGGAGCGCTCGGTCACATCGAGGAAGATCTGGTCCGCCTCGGCCACCGCGTCGGCGATGGACCGCTTGATGCGGACGGCGACCTCCTCGACCTGTTCGCTGTCGAGCCCGGGCACCAGATCGACGCGGGCCGCCACCAGTGCGGTGTCCAGGCCCGTCTTCATGCTGTACAGCGCCTCGACGCTGTCGATCTCCGGCTGTGCCGCCAAGAGCGCACGGATCCTGGCGTCAGCCTCCGGGTCGGCGGCCTCCCCGATCAGTTGGTCGCGGGCGTCACGGCCCAGCCGGTAGGCGACGTAGACCAGCAGCGCGCCGATCGCGAGTGAGGCGGACGCCTCCCAGACGACCTGTCCGGTGATCATGTGCAGGGCCATGCCGGCGAAGGCGAGCGTCACGCCGAGCACCGCGGTGGCGTCCTCGGCGACGACGGTGCGCAGCGCCGGGTCGCGCAGACCGTCCGCCAGGCCGCCCTGCCGGCGCACCTGGTGCAGCGCCCGCACCAGCGACACGCCCTCGGCGACGAAGGCGACGCCCAGCACGATCATGCCCGCCACATAGCCGCTGAAGTGCCCCTCGCCTCCGCCGCGCAGCGCCTCGAAGCCCTGGAAGAACGAGAAGCACCCGCCCATCACGAAGATGCCGACGGCGGCGAGCAGTGACCAGAAGTAGCGCTCCTTGCCGTAGCCGAAGGGATGACGGGCGTCGGCGGGGCGGCGGCTGCGGCGCAGCGCGGCCAGCAGGAAGACCTCGTTCAGGCTGTCCGCCACGGAGTGCGCCGCCTCCGACAGCAGCGCCGGAGAGTGGGCGAAGAGTCCGCCGACAGCCTTGGCGACGGCGATGACGAGGTTGGCGGTGAGCGCCACCAGCACGGTGATCCGGGTCCTGCGATCCGTCTTCGGTGCCTCGTTCGTCCTGCTCACGTAACGCCGAATCCCCAGATCGATGGGGATCACACCGTGCCGTCGACGGAAATCGGGGGACTCGTGGGAGGCGGGACATACGGCGGAGAGGAGTGCCGGACATGAGCGGCGGGGGCAACGCGGCGTACGGGAGGAAGCCCTTCCAGCGGTCCAGGGCGCACTTCACGGACCGGATCACGGCGGACGGGCGGGACGGCTGGCCGGTGGAGGCGGGCCGCTATCGGCTGGTGGTCAGCCGCGCCTGTCCGTGGGCGAGCCGGGCACTGGTGTCCCGGCGGCTGCTCGGACTGGAGGGCGCGCTGTCGCTGGCGGTCGCCGACCCGATCCAGGACGACCGGAGCTGGCGCTTCACGCTGGACCCGGGCGGCCGGGACCCGGTGCTCGGCATCCGCTATCTGAGCGAGGCGTACGACCGGCGGGAGACCGGCTACCCGGGCGGCGTCAGCGTGCCCGCGATCGTGGACGTGCCCACCGGCCGGCTCGTCACCAACGACTACCAGCAGATCACCCTGGACCTCGCCACCGAGTGGACGGCACTGCACCGCGAAGGTGCGCCCGACCTGTATCCGAAGGCGCTGCGGGACGAGATCGACGCCGTGATGGCGGACGTCTACGAGGACGTCAACAACGGTGTGTACCGGGCGGGCTTCGCCACCGGCCAAGCGCGCTACGACGAGGCGTACGACCGGCTGTTCCGGCGGCTGGAGCTGTTGGCGGAGCGGCTGTCCGGGCGGCGTTATCTGGTCGGCGACGCCATCACGGAGGCGGACATCCGGCTGTTCACCACGCTGGTCCGCTTCGACGCCGTCTATCACGGCCATTTCAAGTGCAACCGCTGGAAGTTGACGGAGAATCAGGTGCTGTGGGCGTATGTCCGCGATCTCTACCAGACGCCGGGGTTCGGTGACACCGTGGACTTCGACCACATCAACGGCACTACTACCTGGTGCACAGCGGCATCAACCCGACCGGAATCGTGCCCCTCGGCCCTGACCCGGTGGGCTGGTTGACGCCGCACCACCGCCAGGAGCTGGGCGGCAGGCCGTTCGGCGACGGGACGCCGCCCGGGCCGGTGCCCGAGGCCGAGCGGGTCCCGGCGGGCGGACGACCCTGATCGACGGAGGAGGCGCGGGCGCGCATGGCCAAGAAGAACAAGAAGCAGAAGAAGCTGAAACTCCCCCTGGCCTACAAGCCGCTGGGTTTCGCCCTGGGCTGGGCGAGCGGGGCGCTGGCGGGGCTCGCCTTCCGCAAGACCTGGATGGCGATCCGGAACGAGGAGGACGCACCCGACGCGCTGGACCGGGAGCGCGGCTGGGGCGAGATCCTGCTCGCGGCCGCGGTCCAGGGCGCCCTCTTCGCGGTGGCCCGCAGCCTGGCGGACCGCACGGGAGCGAAGGCGATCGAACGGAAGACGGGCGTGTGGCCGGTGACGGACCAGGGCGGCCGGGACTGAGGGCGGCCCCGGCCCTGGGGGCGTGGGCTCAGCCCTGTTTCGGTGCCGTCGCCGTCACGCGGCGCAGGGTGAAGGAGTGGCCGGCCGGGTCGGAGTAGCCGCGCTCCTCATGCGGACCGGCGGGCTCCTTCGTCTCGACGGGACGGCCGCCGAGCCCGACGATGCGGCGCTCGGCCTCGTCCAGGTCCTCCACCACGAAGTCCAGATGGGCCTGGAGGGAGTTCTCTGGGCGCGGCCAGCTCGGCGGGGTCGCGTTCATGTCGCGGCGAAACGCCAGCCGGGTCCCGTCGGCACCCCTGATCTCCACTCGGTTGGCGGTCACGTCCGTCTGCTCGCCTTCCAGAAGCTCCGTGTAAAAGAAGGCGAGCCTCTCGGGCTCGGCGCAGTCGAGCACCACGAAGCCCGCTTTCACCACTGGCATGGTTCCTCCGCAGGAGTCCTGGGCGCGGGACGCGCTGCCCCGCCGCCCTGTCCCCCACGGGTGTCCAGGTCGGCCCGTTTCAGTCCGCCACCAGCCACTTCCCGTCCCGCATCAGCTGGCGCCCGGTCAGCTCATCGGCCTCGCGCCAGGCCTGCACCCGGGTCGGCAGGACGCGGAAGTACAGGTAGGGCGTGCTGAGCCGACGCGGGTCGAAGC
This sequence comes from Streptomyces lanatus, assembly GCF_014655715.1. Taxonomy (GTDB): domain Bacteria; phylum Actinomycetota; class Actinomycetes; order Streptomycetales; family Streptomycetaceae; genus Streptomyces; species Streptomyces lanatus. The sequence goes on from NZ_BNBM01000004.1 coordinate 504,382, forward strand.
CGGTCTTCGCCGCGAAGCGGTCGCCCTCCTCCTCGGACAGCTCGGCCGGGGTGATCGTGTCGACGGTGCCCTCGACCATGACGACATCGCGGGTCGGGCCGATGCCCAGGCGAGTTCTGCCGGTCGCCCTCAGGTTCCGTCCGGTCGGGCTGCCCGCCGGAGTGGCCAGCAGCAGGGTCGAGCCGTCCCAGAGGAAGGACAGCGGCACCAGGAACGGCACTCCCCCGCCCGCGTCGGCGGTGGCGACCCAGACGTCCTCGTCGTTCTCCAGACGGTGCAGGGTGTCCTTCATGCGCTGTTCGGCGGAGCGCGGGGCGGGCTTGGTCATCGGCGTACTGCCTCCTCAGGGGACGGTTTCGACGGACGGTACGGCACCCCGGCCGGGGACCGGATCTCTTCCAGTCGCGCCGCGGCGGCGCTGAGCAACAGGTCCAGGGCCGTGGGGTAGGAGCTGCGGGGCATGTCGGCCACGAGATGGCGGGCGGTGGCGGCGATGTGCGGATGGGTGTCGGCGGGCAGCCGCGCATATGTCGACCGCCAGACCGCCGCCTCGGCCTCCTGTGCCGCCTTCGGCATCGCCCTGGTCGCCGAGTCGAGGGCGCCATGGGCGAGGGCCTGGTCGACGAAGGCGTGGTAGATCCGCACCGCCTCCGCGTCCGGGAATCCCGCGTCGCGCAGCACGCCGAGGATGGTCTCCACGGCCTGGATCTCGTACGCCCGCCCGGTCACCCGGTATGAGCTCAGCACCGCGGCCCGGGGATGGGCGAGGGCACCGGCGTGCATGCGCAGGCCGAGATCGCGCAGGTCGGCGCGCCAGTCGCCGGTGGGACGCCAGGTGCGCAGGGTGTGGCCGATGAGCTCGTCGGCGATGGCGAGCATCAGGTCGTCGGTGTGCCGGAAGTAGCGGTAGAGCGAGCTGGGATCGGCGCCCAGGGAACGGCCGAGGCGGCGCACGGAGAGGGCGTCGGCGCCGTGCTCCTCGATGAGTCTGAGGGCCGTCTCGACGATCAGTTCCTCGGACAGGACGACGCCCTGCTTGGTGGGGCGCCTGCGCTGCCGGGCGGCGGGCGGGACGACGCGCTCACTCATGGACTGCCTCCCTCGGGCCGGTGCCCGAACCTTACGACAACACCGTTGACCTGTTAAGCCCTCGGTCGGTTTCATGTCCGCTCATCGGGGCCGACCGGGCCCCCGATGCGAGCGGAGACCCGGCCATGTCCGATCAGCAGCCCCCCAGCGTCGTCGATCCTCCCGCGCGGCCCGAGCTGCGCAGGTCCCTCGGTGTCCTGGACGGCATCGCCATCGCCGCCTCCAGCACGGCCGCGACCACCAGCATCGGCATCGGCCTCGGGGTCACCGCGGGCATCGTCGGACTGCATCTGCCGGCGATCATGCTGCTGGCGTTCCTGCCCATCCTCGGCATCGCGGGGGCCTACTCCCGGCTCAACAAGGTCGAGCCGAACGCGGGCAACGGCTATGTATGGGTGGGCCGTTCGCTCACCCCGTGGCTGGGCTTCATGGTGGGCTGGGTGAACATCGTGGCCGTGGTGGCGTTCCTCGCGTACACCACGGCGGTCACCGGCTCCGCCCTGCTCCAGCTGGCGGGCGACGCCGGAGTGCACCGGGTGGGCGGGCTCGCGCTGGATCCGGGTTCGACCGCGCAGACCACGGCGGTCGGCATCGTGGTCCTGGTGGCGGTCACGCTCACCGCCGTGACCGGCATCCGCACCGCCGCCCGCCTCCAGGCCGGCCTGCTCGTCTTCGAGTACGTCGTCCTGCTGGGCTTCTGCGGCTACGGCATCGTCACCGGCCCGCACGACTTCAGCCTGAGCTGGTTCGACCCGTTCGCGATCCCCTCGGCGTCGGCGCTGGCGCAGGGGCTGCTGCTGTCGGTGTTCTGCTACTGGGGCTTCGAGTCCGCGTTCACGGTGAACGAGGAGGTGCGCGACCCGCGCGACGCGTCCAGGGCCGGCATCATCACCCTGTGCACCATGCTCGGGCTGTTCCTGCTCGGCTCGATCGCCTTCCAACGCGTCCTGTCCGAGGAGGAATTGGCCGGTCATGGCGCCCAGGGCCTCGCCTTCTTCGGTGAGCGGCTGGCCTCCCAGCCATGGGCGGCGCTCCCCCTGATCGCGCTGATGTTCTCGGCGGTGGCCTCGCTGCAGGCCGGGGTGATCCCCACCGCCCGCGGGATGTTCGCGATGAGCCGCGACCGTACGCTCGGGCCGGTGTGGTCCAAGGTCAGCCCCCGGTACGGCACTCCGGCCGCCGGCACGATGCTGATCGGCGCGCTGGCCGTGGCGGTCGCGGTACTCGCACTCGTCATCCCGCGGCTCGCCGACATGATCATGGCGACGGTGAACGCCGTGGGCATCGTGGTCGCCCTGTCGTACGCACTCACCGCCCTCGCGGCCGCCGTGCGCTTCCGTGCCCTGCTGCGCGAGGACTTGTGGCAGGGGGTGCGCGCGGTGGTCCTGCCCACGCTGAGCGCGCTCGCCCTACTGGGCCTCGGCGGCTATCTCGGCTGGTCGTTCTACACCTCCGCCGACCACTTCGAGGTCAGCGCGGACAACGGCTGGTTCCTGCTCTCCACTCCCCTGGCGATGATCGCGTCCGGCTTCGTCGCCGCGGCCTGGGCCAGGTGGGTGCGCAAATCGCCCTACTTCCGGACCGGCAAGGGCACCGACGCCGACGCGCCCCAGCTGCTCGTCACCTCCCGATAACTCCCGACCAGGAAAAGGAACATGTACGCAGATCTCCTCTTCACCGGTGGTCCCGTCCTCACCCCCGAGGGCCGCACCGCGACCGCCGTGGCCGTCACCGGCGAGCGCATCACGGCCGTAGGGCGCGAGGAGGTGCATGATCTCGCCGGACCGCGGACCGAGGTGGTGGACCTCGCCGGGCGGCTGCTGGTGCCCGGGTTCCAGGACGCGCATGTGCATCCGGTGCCGGCGGGGCTCGAGCTGAGCCAGTGCGATCTGACGGGGACGAAGACGGCGGACGAGACTCTCGCCGTGGTGCGGGCGTACGCCGACGCGCATCCGGAGCGGGAGTGGATCACCGGCGGCGGCTGGTCGATGGAGGCGTTCGAGGGCGGTACGCCGACGAGGGAACTGCTGGACGCGGTGGTGCCGGACCGGCCGGTGTACCTGCCCAACCGGGACCATCACGGCGCCTGGGTCAACAGCCGTGCCCTCGCGCTGGCCGGCATCACACGCGACACGCCCGACCCGGCCGACGGGCGGATCGACCGGGACGCCTCCGGCAAGCCGAGCGGAACTCTTCAGGAGGGGGCGATGCAGCTGGTGGGACGGCTCACCCCGCCCGCCACGCTGGCCGACCGGGTGGCGGCCCTGCTGCACGCCCAGCGGCATCTGCACGCGCTCGGCATCACGGCCTGGCAGGACGCGCTGGTGGGCGAGTTCCTCGGCATGGACGACCCGTCGCAGGCGTATCTGGCGGCCGCCCGGGACGGCTCGCTCACCGCGCGTGTCGTGGGCGCGCTGTGGTGGGACCGTGAGCGCGGCGCCGAGCAGATTCCCGAACTGGCCGAGCGGCGGGCGGCGTTGAGTCACGGCCGGTTCCGCGCGACCAGCGTCAAGCTGATGCTGGACGGCGTCGCCGAGACCGGCACGGCCGCGCTCGTGGAGCCCTATCTCGACAAGTGCGGCTGCGCCACCGTCAACCGGGGCACCAGCTTCATCGACCCGGAGCAACTCCCCAAGTACGTCACCGAGTTGGACGCGCTGGGCTTCCAGTGCCACTTCCACGCGCTCGGCGACCGGGCCGTACGGGACGCGCTGGACGCGATCGAGGCCGCGCGCGCCGCGAACGGACCGAGCGACACGCGGCCCCACCTGGCCCATCTCCAGGTCGTCCAGCCCGCCGACATACCGCGTTTCGCGCGGCTCGGCGCCATCGCGAACATCCAGCCGCTGTGGGCCGCGCACGAACCGCAGATGGACGAGCTGACCATCCCCTTCCTGGGGCCCGAACGAGCCGCGTGGCAGTACCCGTTCGGCGCGCTGCTGCGCTCCGGCGCCCGGCTCGCGGCGGGCAGCGACTGGCCCGTGAGCAGCCCCGATCCGCTGCACGGCATCCATGTGGCGGTCAACCGGGTGCCCCCGGGCGGCGGCGACACGCCGGTGTTCCTACCCGGCGAACGCATCGGACTCGCCGAGGCGTTCGCCGCCTACACAGCGGGCTCGGCGCGGGTGAACCACCTGGACGACACAGGTGAGGTGCGGGCCGGGGCGCTGGCCGATCTCGTGGTGCTCGACCGCGATCCGTTCGACGGGGCGGCTGAGGCGATCGGCGACACGCGGGTCGCGCGGACGTATGTGGGGGGCGCGCGAGTATACGCAGCTCAAGAGGCGTAGGCAGTAACGGACATCACGGTGGGGTCACGCGTAGATCATTTACGCTCTGGGCAGCCTCACACCGCTTCTCGGTTCAACTTTCGGCCATGGAAGCTGAGTTCGAGTGCACGGGTGGCCGGATCGGCCACCCGTTCGCAGGACGGGGGGTCTTTTTTTCGCCGTCTCCCGGAAGGAAGCGCATGCCCCAGGACGTCACCGGTCTCCCCTTCGACACCTCCGACAGCAGACATCTGGAATAGGCGCGGGCCGTTCATGAAAGTCCGGCGGCCCCGAGGATGACTCCGCCGCGGACGAGCCGCTCGCCTCGTTCGAGAACCGAGCGGGCCCAGGGCAGCCTCGCGGAATCCGCAGAAGACCCCCAGACACGACCGGCCAACAACCACGGTCGATCGATTCCGTTGTCATGACCACAGCTTGTTGGGAGACCGGTGTGAAATCTCGAGTCGTAGATGCTGTGCCGAAGGCGTCCGCCGACAGCTTGATCCCCGCGCAACCGAGCGCCCAACTCCAGCCAACGGAGGCGGGGCACGCCTTGGCCCGCCTCTTCATGGAACGCACCAAGGGCAGGACCGAGGAATACCGAAAGTTCCAGAACGCCGCTCAACAACGGCTGGACGCACTCATACTCCCGCACACCGGCACCACGCTGCGTTTGGAGGGAGCCCTCCATCTGGCACAGCCCGTGTTCCTCCCGCCCGACGAAGAGGGCTACGCCAGGTTGGGGCACCTCGACGCCGCCCTGCGCGTGATCGAGGCGGCCTTCCCCCAGGTCAGCACCGATATCGAGATATGCCGACTGACCTGCATGATGCTGGAGGGGGCCTGGCGGAGCCGGGCACTGACGCCGCCGCGCGAGGTGGACCAGCCGGACGTCTGCGACTGCGCGCTGTGCCGCCGGCTGCCCACACCCCCCGCACGCACGCTGGGTGACTACGGTTGGCGGCAGAGCGCCGGTCGTCCCCTCACCGTCAAGACCTGGCCGTACCGCCGGGAGCTCGACAGTGTCCTGACCGGTGGGTGGTCCTGGACCCGGCAGATGAACGACCGCGAGCGGGACATAGGCCACCGCCACCGCTTCGAGGACGACATTCTCGTCTTCCACGAATACAAACGCGTGATCGACACCATCGATACGACGCGTCTCACCCAACACGTCGAAGGCCGCTTGGCCGAGAACTTCAGCATCAACAGCGCACGGGCCCTGGTCAGCGGACTCTTCTCGGCCCACAAGCGATCCGTCGACGAGTACTGGGTCCAGCAGCACCACGCGGGCAGCGTCACGCTCCCCCAGACCAACCCGCTCGGCCAGAGCACCTACTCACTCCTGCAGATGCTGGACTGCCTGTTCTGGCACGTCGCACCCGACACCGAGCTCTGGCAGGAGGAAAACCTCGCCTCCCTGCTGCTGTGCCGCGTCATCGACGACATGACCGACGTACGGGCCGATGCCCTCACAGGCGAGATCAGCAACTTCTGGCTCGCCGAGATGCCCACCCACTCCAAGGCCCTCTACGCCGCCTGCGCCATAGCCCTCGTCAAGTACGGCTGCATGCCCGAGGCGCATGACGCGATGTGGAACACCTGGCTGATGACCACCACCATCGTCTGGATGGGGCTCACGGGCCGCCACGCCCTGTGGTTCGACGGCATCACCCCGGGCCTCCCCTCGACCGAGGACTGCCCGCTGTGCGACCTGCAGCCCAACCCGTGCACCGGCATCCTCACCCACGGCACGACCCTCACCATGGCCCCGCGGCCCACCGCACCGGCACTGAGCGCCCGGAGCACCGAGCTGTCCGCACGCTGCCGAGCCCAATACCCCCGGACCTGGCCCCTCTTCGACGCCGAGCTCCATGCCTTCGAAGCGCTGCACGGCCCCTGGTACGGCAATGTCGAGAGCACATGGGAGATCTTGCGCCGCACCTACATCGCCGCCGTGGAGGCATCCAGCGCCGCACCGTCCACGGCCCGCGCTCGTGAGGTCCAGCAGGACGCCGGCGTGGTCGGATCCGAGCAGTTCCACACCCTGCACGACCCGCAGACCGGCAGGGAGGACACCGCGCTGCTCGCCTACATGTTCGCCGGCGCCCACCCGCACTTCCTCTGGAACGCCACGGGATACCGTCCCACGGGAGTCGAGGGAGACTGGCTCGACGGCTGACGCCGCCTCGGAACGGTGTGAGGAAACGGCGCTGCCCGGCCGGGAGTCCGGCCGGGCAGCGGTGGTGTCAGACGGAGAACTCGACCGGCAGGCTGTCGAGCCGGAACTCCCACGTGGAGGCGGTCGAGGAGAGCTCCTCCGACGGCGCCGCCAGGCGCAGGCCCGGCAGCCGGTGCAGCAGGACGTCCACACCGATCTCGATGATGGACTGGCCGATGTTCTGTCCCGGGCATTCGTGCGGTCCGGCGCTGAACGCCAGGTGCGCCTGGTTGTCCTGCACTGCGACGGCCGAGTCGGGTCGTACCTCCGGGTCGAGGTTGCCGGCGGCCAGGCCCAGGATGAGCAGTTCTCCCTCCTGGATCTGATGGCCTCCGAGTTCCAGGTCGGAGGCGGCGAACCGGCCCGGCAGCACGGCCAGCGGCGGGGTGTCCCACATGACCTCCTCCACCACCGAGGAGATGTTCAGCTGCCCGCTGACCAGACCCGACAACCGGGCCACGTCGGTGAGGACCAGTTGCAGGACCCGGGCCAGCAGGTTGCTGGTGGTGGTGTGCGCGGCGATCAGCACCAGGCGCAGATGGCTGACGACCTCGTCGTGGTCGAGGCCTGCCGGGTGCTCCAGCAGAGCCGTGGTGAAGTCGGAGCCCGGCTCGGCCCGCTTGCGCTCGGCGAGTTCCGAGAGGATCTGCATGATCCGGCCGTTGTGCTCCAGGGCATCCTCGCCGCCCTTGAAGACCTGGGCGCACGACTCGACGAGGCGCAGCCCGTCCGCCGAGGGAAGGCCCAGGATCCGGGTGAGCACGAGCATCGGCAGGTGCTCGGCGTAGTCGGCCACCAGGTCGGCGCGCCCGGTGTCGGCGAACGCGTCGATCTGCTTGTTCGCGAAGTACGTGGCGTGTCGCCGCACGCCGCGGCTGGAGGCAGCGAGCAGTCCGTCGGTGACCGCGCCGCGCAGCCGGCGGTGCGGTTCGCCGTCCTGGGAGACGCAGTCGGGCCGCCAGCCGACCATCGGGATCAACGGATGCGTCTCGGACACCCGCCCTTCCCGCCAGTCCCGCCAGATCCGCGCGTCCCGGCTGAACTGGCGCGGATTGTCCAGCACCCGGCGGTTGTCGCGGTAGCCGAGCACCAGCCAGGCGGGGACGTCGCCCTCCAGCAGCACCGGCGCCACGGACCCGTGCTCCTTGCGCAGCCGCTCGTAGATGCCGTACGGATCGGTCGACGCCTCCGGCCCGAACAGCCGGGTGAGGTCGGCCCCGTGGGCGACCGGGCAGCCGCGCGGGGCGTCGGGATCGTTCAAGGGCTGGGCGTTCAACGGGACTCCAGTGCGACGGCGGAGCGATCCTTCAAGTGACGTATCAGGGCGACGAGGACATCGCGGCTGGAGGCCCTGTCCCGGGCGTCGCAGGCCACGACCGGGATGTTCGCGGGGATGTCCAGCGCGTCTCTTATCTCCTCGACCGGATAGTCCTTGGAGTCGGGGAAGACGTTCAGCGCGACGACGAACGGCACGTTCTGCCGCTCCATCTCCTCGATGGCCCGGAAGCTGGAGGCCAGGCGCCGGGTGTCGACCAGGACGATCGCGCCGAGCGCGCCCTTGAACAGGCCGTTCCACAGGAACCAGAAGCGCTCCTGCCCGGGCGTGCCGAACAGATACAGCATCAGGCTTTCATTGAGGCTGATCTTGCCGAAGTCCAGGCTGACGGTGGTCTCCGTCTTGTCGGCGACGCCGATGAGGTGATCGTCGGCGGCGCTGGCCTGGGTGAGGGTCTCCTCGGTGGTGAGCGGCTTGATGTCGCTGACCGAGCGGACCATGGTGGTCTTCCCGGTGCCGAATCCGCCGGCGATCATCACCTTCACCGAGCGTGTGCCCCCGGAACCGGGCCCGCCGGGCTGGTCAAAGCCTTTGAAGTCCACTGAGTACCTCCTCAAGGAGCGCGAGGTCCGGCCCGCGGCCGGCGGAGTGCGCCGGGATGGGGTCACGGGCTTCGACACGGCCTGCCTCCAGCAGATCCGTCAGCAGCACCGCGAGAATGTTGAAGGGCAATCCGAGATGGGCGCCGAGTTCGGCCACCGACAGCGGATCGCGGCAGCGCCGGAGGATCTCCTCGTGCTCGTGCTGCATCCCCGGGACGGGGGTCGTGCGGGAGACGATGAGGGTCGCCACGTCGAGACTCGACGCCGAACCGCCCGGTCCGCTACGTCCCTTGGTGAGGACGTAGTAACGCTCGAGACCGGACGGATTCGTGGACCGGCGGGGAGCACTCATCCAGAGTGCTCCTCCAGGCGCGGCGTGGTGCCGAGCAACTCGCCCATCCTGCGCGCCAGGTCCCTCATCTGATGGCCGAGCAGGCCCTGGTCGAGTCCCTCGCGGGCGAGGACACCGAGATAGGTCTCCACTCCGGCGCGTACGACGAAGAGGTGACCGCCGTCGACCTCGATCATCGCCAGCCTGAGCTGCCCCGCGTACTTGGGGAACTGCTCGGCGACCGGCTGGGCCAGCGCCTGCAGTCCCGCCACCACGGCGGCGAAGCGGTCCACGTCGTCGGGGTCCTCGGCGCCGTAGGCGGTGATGGCCTTGCCGTCGCTGGAGGCCACTAGGGCGAAGTTGATCTCCTGGATGCTCTCCACCAGGTCGCGGAGCGCCCAGCTCACGTCGGTTCCCTGTTGCGTCATGGACTAGTCGCTCTCTTCGGTGCGGTACTGCTCGGTGGACTCGCTGCCGTCGGCAGGCCCGCCGTCCTCGCCCGCCTCACGGCCCGCGGTGGCGAAGGCGGCCAGCCCGGCGAAGGACGCGTCGGGCGGCACGGCGACGACGGATGTCGTCTCCTCGCTCCGCTCCGTGCGTCCGGCCGGCTCGTGGCGTGCCTCCTCGTGCCGTTTGCTGCGGCGCCGGGGCAGACCGCCTGGCGTGGTGTCCACGGCGTCGGCGGTGTCCGCCGGGGCCGTCTCGACGACGACCGCCTCACGGACCGGGGCCGCCGGCGCTTCGGCCTCCACCGTCGGGGCGACCGACGCCGGGGTGGCGGAGGCGGCCGCGGGCAGCGGGCTGAAGTACTTGTGCGGGACCACGATCACCACCGAGGTGCCGAGCCACGGCGAGTCCGCGAAGGTGACGCGGATGCCGTACCGGCGGGCGAGGATACCGACGACGCGCAGACCGATGTTCGCGTCCTCCGAGATGCCACCGAGGCCCGCGCCGGGCGCGGTGCCCGTGAGGGCGTGCTCGGCGTCGCGCTTCTTCTCCTCGCTCAGACCCTTGCCGGAGTCCTGGATCTCGATGCCGACGCCGTTCGGGACCTCCTTGCCGGAGACCAGCACCGGCTCGGTGGGCGGCGAGTAGCGCGCGGCGTTGTCGAGGAGATGGGCGAAGATCAGCGTGAGGTGGTCCACCAGACCGCCGTCGACGCCGAGTTCGGGCAGATGGCGTACGTCGATCCGGTGGAAGTCCTTGATCCGGCCGATGCCGCCGCGCACCACGCTGAGCAGGCGCTGCGGCTCCTGCCACTGGCGGCCGGGGCGGTCCGAGCCGCCGAGGACGCTGATGCTCGCGGCCAGACAGTCGGCGGGGCCGATCGCCTGGTCGAGTTCCATCAGACCCCGGGCGACGGCCGGGAGTCGGCCGTGCTCGCCCTGCATCTCATGGAGCCGCCCGCGGAGCTTGCTGGTCAGCACGTGGATACGGTTGCCGACGCTGATCACGGCCTGCTCGGCGGAGGTCGAGCGGTTGAACTCCTCCTCGACCCCGATCAGCGAGGTCCGCAGGACCTTGCGCAGACTGGCCTGGAGTTCGGTGCTGACCTTGGCGCACTGGTTGACGCTGGGCAGGACGTCGTCGATGGCATCACCCTCGCGCAACTGCCTTAGCGCTTCGGGCAGTTGCTCGTCGGCGAGCCGGGCGACGGCGGCCAGCTGGTGGGTGAGCTGCTCCTGCCAGACCTCGGCCTGGTCGGCGAGCTGCGCCTCATAGGACTGGGCCTGGGCGGCGATGCGCTCCTCGTAGGAGCCGCTCTCCTCGGCGAGGCGCTCCTCGTACGCGCGGGACTGCTCGGCCAGTTGGGCCTCATAGGCCCCGGACTGTTCGGCGAGGCGGCCCTCCAGTGCGGCGCGGTCGGAGCTGAACTTCCGCTCCAGGCCCGCCACGTGCTGCTGCCACTGCTGGGAGTGCTCGGCCTGCGAGGTGCGGAAGTCGCCCTCGGTCCGGCGCAGTTGCGCCCGGGTGCGGAGCAGGAGGCGAACACACACGGAGCTCGCGGTGGTGGCCGCGACACCGGCGACGGCGGTGGTTATTCGCTCCGAGCTCATGAACGTGGCGGCAACGGTCCCACCTCCTAAAGCCAGTGGCATGAGCCACCAGCTGTACCAGGCGACAGGGGGCCGCGCCGCCGGCGGCGGTGTGGCGAGTTCCATCTGCATCCTTCGAGGCGACGATCGAACAAGGGGGGTGTGCTGGCGATCGCACTCATGAGTACGCACTGCGGGAATGACCGATCACGATCGAGTCAACTCGCAGCGCCGAACGGGAGCTTATCGGGTTTGAACGCAAAAGGATCAACCATGTGTCTTGACGGAAGTGAGGATTCCGTCACTCTCCGCCAGGGGAGGACGAGTCGCGCTGGTCCGGAAGGTGCGGCGGTACGCCTGCGGTGACACCCCGATCGCGGCGTGCAGATGCTGGCGCAAAGACGTGCCCGTGGCGAAGCCGACGCGACCGGCGATCTGGTCCACCGACAGGTCGCTGGATTCCAGCAGGTGCCGGGCGCGGACGACACGCTGCTGGATCAGCCAGCGGCCGGGGCTGAGGCCGACCTCGTCGTTGAACCGGCGGGCGAAGGTGCGCCGGCTCATCCGGGCGTGACCGGCGAGGTCGGTGAGGGTGAGGGGCTCGTCGAGGTGCTCCAGGGCCCAGGCTCGGGTGGCGGCGGTGCTCGCGGCTCCGCTCTCGGGCACCGGCTGCTCGATGTACTGGGCCTGGCCGCCGTCCCGGAAGGGGGGCACGACACAGCGCCGGGCGACGGCGTTGGCGAGTTCGCCGCCGTGGTCGGTGCGGACGATGTGCAGGCATACGTCGACACCGGCGGCAGCCCCGGCCGAGGTGAGGATCCGGCCGTCGTGGACGAACAGGACGTCCGGGTCGAGGTCGATCCGGGGGTGGCGGCGCCGCAGGGATTCGGTCACCTGCCAGTGCGTGGTGGCCCTGCGGCCGTCCAGCAGGCCCGCGGCCGCGAGCACGAAGGCCGCGGTGCAGATCGACACGATGCGCGCGTCCGGGCGGATCAGCGCGAGGGCGTCGGCGAGCTCCGCGGGCAGCTCCGCGGGGATGTACGCGGGAGCCATGGAGGCGACGACCACGGTGTCGGCGGTGGCGAGGATCTCCGGGCCGTGCTCGACGCCGATGGTGAAGTCGGCGTTGCTGCGCACCGGGCGGCCGTCGACGCTGCAGGTCAGCACCTCGTAGCGGCCGTCCGCCGCGCCGAAGATCCGGCTGGGGATGCCCAGCTCGAAGGGATACACACCGTCCAGGGCCAGCACCACGACCCGTTCCACCTGCTCATCGCTCATGGCACGATGTTATCGAAGGTTGGCAATCGTGCCATTTTCTGGCGGGGCGGCGCCGGGCAGGCTGGTTGACCATGAGCACTGTGAACACGATGCGAGCCATCAGCCAGGACACCCTCGGCGGTCCCGAGGCACTGAAGGAAGTGGAACTGGAGCGCCCGACGCCGCGCCCGAACGAGGTGCTGGTGCGCGTGCGCGCCGCCGGCGTCAACCCGACCGACTGGAAGCACCGCGCGACCGGCGGCTTCCTGGGCGAGCCGCCCTTCGTCCTGGGCTGGGACGTCTCCGGCGTGGTCGAGGCGGTCGGTATCGGCGTCGCCCGCTTCCAGCCCGGCGACGAGGTCTTCGGGATGCTGTCGTACCCCTTCGGGCACGGCTCGCACGCCGAGTACGTCACGGCCCCGGCCCGCGCCTTCGCCCACAAGCCGGCCGCGATCGACCACGTCCAGGCGGGCGCGCTGCCGCTGGTCTCGCTGACCGCGTGGCAGGCGTTGGTCGAGTACGCCGATGTCCGGCCGGGACAGCGGGTGCTGATCCACGCCGCGGCCGGCGGCGTCGGGCATGTGGCCGTGCAGATCGCCAAGGCGCGCGGCGCGTATGTCATCGGCACCGCGAGCGCGGGCAAGCACGAGTTCCTGCGGGAGATCGGGGCCGACGAGGCCATCGACTACCGGGACACGGACTTCACCGAGGCCGTGAAGGACGTCGATGTCGTGCTGGACACGCTCGGCGGCGACATCTCCACGCGCTCGCTGCGGGTGCTGCGCCCGGGCGGGATCGTCGTGTCGATCCTGCCGGGGGGTTCGAACGACCTCTACGAGGAGGCCGAGCGGCTCGGTGTGCGGGCGCTGCGGATGCTGGTCGACGCCTCGCACAGCGGGATGAGGGCGATCGCGGAGCTGGTGGAGGCGGGGAAGCTGCGCCCCGCGATCGCCGGTACCTTCCCGCTGGCCGATGCCGCGAAGGCGCACGCGCTGGGCGACACCGGCCGGACCACGGGGAAGCTCGTCCTGGTGATGGACTGACCGGGGTCAGAACGTCAGCACGGGCTTGATCGCCTTGCCCGCGCCCATGTCCCGTACCGCCTGGTCGATCTCCGTGAACGGATAGCTGCTGATCAGGCGGTGCAGCGGGAGCCGTCCTTCCTTCACCAGCTCGACCAGGGCCGGAATGAAGGTCTGTGTCTCGGCGTCGCCGAGGGTGAGGCCGACGATCCGCTTGCCGCCGAGCAGGCCGTTGACGTCCAGGGCGACCTCGGTGCCGAAGGGCGGGGCGCCCACGACGACCAGGGTGCCGCGGGCGGCGAGTGCGTCGACGCCCTGGCGCAGGACGCCGACGTTGCCCGTGGTCTCCACGACGCCGTCGGCGCCCCTGCCGCCGGTGATCCCGGCGAGCGCCTCGCCGAGGTCGGCCTCGGCGGCGTTCACGGTGTGCGTGGCGCCCAACTCCCTTGCCAGCGACAGACGTTCGGCGACGCGGTCGACGGCGACGATGGTGGTGGCGGGGGTGAGGGCGGCCGCCATGACGGCGGACAGGCCGACCGCTCCGGCGCCGAGGACGACGACCGTGCTGCCGGTGACCGGCTTCAGTACGTTCCAGACGGCGCCAACACCGGTCTGTACGCCGCACCCCAGCGGGGCGATCGAGGCGAGGGGCACCTCCGGGTCGACCTTCACCAGGCTGCGTTCGTCGACCAGTGCCCGCTCGGCGAAGGAGGACTGGCCGAAGAAGTGACCGCCGAGCTCCTCACCGCCCCGGCTGATGGTGCCGGTGCCGTCGGCACGCCGGCCGCCGATGAGGTTCAGCGGCAGCCAGGTAGCGCAGTACGCGGGGTGTCCGCCGCGGCAGTCGCGGCAGTCGCCGCAGGAGGTGAAGGACAGCACGACGTGGTCGCCGGGTGCGACGCCGGTCACGGCCGGGCCGACGGCCTCGACGACGCCCGCGCCCTCGTGGCCGAGGACGCCGGGGAGCGGGAAGGGCAGTCCGCCGCTCGCCACGCCGAGGTCGGTGTGACACAGGCCGGTCGCCACCATACGGACGACGGCCTCGTGCGGCCCGGGGTCGGCGAGTTCGACGTCGGACAGGGTGAAGGGGGCTCCGCCCGACTCGACGACGGCGGCGCGGGTGGGGGTAGGCATCGCAGGAACTCCTAGGCTCAGTCGAGCGAGACGACGACGGACTTGGTGGTGGTGTAGGCGTCCAGCGCCTCGGGCCCGTACTCGCGGCCGAAGCCGGAGTCCTTGACGCCGCCGAAGGGCACGGCGGGGTCGAGCATCGCCCAGTCGTTGACCCAGACGATGCCCGCGTCCAGCCGGTCGGCGACGCGGTGGGCGCGGGCCAGATTGCCGGTCTGGACCCCGGAGGCCAGCCCGTACGGGGTGGAGTTGGCGAGCTCGACGGCCTCGTCCTCGGAGTCGAAGGGCTGCACGGTGAGGACGGGGCCGAAGATCTCCTCCTGGACGACCCGGGAGTCGTTCGGCAGGTCGGCGATCACCGTGGGCTTGTAGTAGTAGCCACCGTCCAGATCGAGGCGCTCACCGCCGCAGACGATGCGGCCGCCCTCCTTGCGGGCCAGTTCGACGTACTCCTCGACCTTGCGCAGGTGCCGCTCCCCCGCCATCGGGCCGACGACGGTCTCGGCCGCCCGCGGGTCGCCGACCGGGACGCCGGGCACGGCGTCGGCGAGGATGCCGAGCACCGTGTTGTGCACCTGGCGCGCCACCAGCAGCCGGGGTGCGCCCATGCAGAACTGCCCGGTGTTGAAGACGAACCCCTTGATGATCGCGCCGACGGCTTTCTCCAGGTCGGCGTCCTCGAAGACGACATGGGCCGCGTTGCCGCCGAGTTCCATGGTGACGGGCTTGAGCGTCTCGCCCGCGATGGCCGCGACCTTCCGGCCGACCGAGGTCGAGCCGGTGAAGGCGACCTTGTCGACGCCGGAGTGCCGCAGCAGCGCCTCACCGGCCGCGGGTCCACCGGTGACGACGTTGACCACACCGTCCGGGACACCGGCACGCTTGAAGAGATCGGCCATGTAGAGGGCGCTGAGCGGGGTCTCCTCGGCCGGCTTGTGCACCACGGTGTTGCCGGCCGCGAGCGCCGGGCCGATCTTCGAACCGGCCAGGATCAGCGGGAAGTTGTACGGGGTGATCGCCGCGACCACGCCGAGGGGCCGGCGCCGGACGTAGGCGAGGGCGTTCATGGGGGTGTCGCGGACGGAGCCGTCGAGCGAGTGGGCGAGGGCGGCGAAGTGCTCGTAGTCGTTGGCGACGTTGTTGACGTCGACGGCGTGGGCGAGCGTGATCGGCTTGCCGACGTCACGGCTCTCCAGCTCGGCGATCCGGTCGGCGTTCTCCCGGATCAGCTCGGCCACCCGGTGCAGCACCCTGCCGCGCTCACGCCCGCTGAGTCCGGACCAGGCGCCATCGTCGAAGGCGTCCCGCGCGGCGCGCACGGCCGCGTCCACATCGGCGGCACCGGCGTCCGCGACGGTGGTGAGGACCGTGCCGCGGGACGGGTCGACCACCTCGGTGCGGGCTCCGTCGGCGGCCTCGCGCCACCGACCCCCGATGAACAAGCGACCGGGTTCGATCTCGAAGGTGGTCATCGCCACTCCTCAGCCTCATCGCCAAGATTTCAACCAACAGGTTTCCTGTTGGTCCGCAGTCTCATTACAGACAGGATTCCTGTCAATGCTCTAGGCTGAACGCATGCTCGACGCCCAGCCGACCAAGGCACCGCCGTCACTGCTCTACATGGTGAAGCAGGTGGAGCTAGTCGTCCGCTCCCACCTGGACGAACTGGTCAAGCCGTCCGGGATCACGGCGCTGCAGTACACCGCGCTCACCGTCCTGGAGAGACACGACGGACTGTCGGCGGCCCAGCTGGCCCGCGACTCCTTCGTCACGGCACAGTCGATCGCCGACCTGCTCCGGAGCCTGGAGAGCCGTGGGCTGGTGCGCCGGGAGCGCAATCCGCGCAATCGCCGGGAGCTGCTGATCCTGCTGACCGACACGGCCCGCGAGGTGCTCGCCCGTCACGCGGGTCCCGTGCGGGAGCTGGAGGAGCGGATGGTGCGGGACCTCACGGCCCATCAGACCGAGCAGCTCCGCCAGGCACTGTCGAGGGCGTGGCACGCATTGTCGTGACCAAGCCCGTCACACCCCGTACATCCCGCGAAGCATCTGTCGCAATTCAAAGACATATGTCAATCGAACATGCTCAGATTCGCTCGATCGAGGGTAACTTGCAGTGCGGGGACTGGATTTGAGCAGCCCGACTCAAGTGAACAGGTTGGAGGCGATGTCGTCGTGCAGCAGGATCCTGCGCCGTTCAGCCGGCATCTGCGCGTCCACCGGCACCGGGACCACACGGTGCTGGAGTTCCGCGGTGAGATCGACATCGCGGCCGCCGTGGAGATCGCCCCTTACCTGGACCGGGTGACGGCCCACCCCGAGGCGCGGATCGTGATCGACCTGAGGAACATCGAGTTCTTCGACTGCTCGGGACTGCGCCTGCTGTACCGGGCCCTGGTCCGTACGCACGACCACGGCGGGCAGCTGCACCTGGTCTGCACCCATCCGCTGACCCTGCGCGTACTGCGGATCACCGGCCTGGACCGGCTGCTAACCCCGCATCCGACACCGGACGCGGCACTCGGCCAGCCCGAGGCCACGTCCGGCACATTATGAGGGCCCGGTCGAGCCCTACTTGATGATCCTCACGACCTGCCCGGCCCCCACCGTCCGACCGCCCTCACGGATGGCGAACTTCAGCCCTTCCTCCATGGCGATGGGCTGGATCAGCTGGACGAGCATGCTGGTGTTGTCGCCCGGCATGACCATCTCGGTGCCCTTCGGCAGGGTGACCACGCCCGTCACGTCCGTCGTCCGGAAGTAGAACTGGGGACGGTAGTTGTCGAAGAACGGCGTGTGCCGGCCGCCCTCGTCCTTGGACAGGATGTAGGCCTGCGCCTCGAACTGGGTGTGCGGGGTCACCGAGCCCGGCTTGATGACGACCTGACCGCGCTCGACGTCCTCCCGCTTCACACCCCGCAGCAGCAGCCCCACGTTCTCCCCCGCCCGGCCCTCGTCGAGGAGCTTGCGGAACATCTCGACACCGGTGACGGTCGTCTTCGTCTTCTGGTCATGGATGCCGATGATCTCGACCTCGCTGTGCACCAGCAGCCGACCGCGCTCGATGCGACCGGTGACGACCGTGCCCCGGCCGGTGATCGTGAACACGTCCTCGATCGGCATCAGGAACGGCTTGTCCACGTCACGCTGCGGCTCCGGTACGGCCGTGTCGACGGCGTCCATCAGATCGAGCACCGACTGCGTCCACCCCGGGTCCCCCTCCAGGGCCTTGAGCGCGGAGACCTTGACCACCGGGACGTCGTCGCCCGGGAACTCGTACTCCGTCAGCAGCTCGCGCACCTCCAGCTCGACGAGTTCGAGGATCTCCTCGTCGTCGACCATGTCGGTCTTGTTGAGCGCCACGACGATGTACGGCACGCCCACCTGGCGGGCCAGCAGGACATGTTCCTTGGTCTGCGGCATCGGACCGTCCGTGGCCGCGACGACCAGGATCGCGCCGTCCATCTGGGCCGCGCCGGTGATCATGTTCTTGATGTAGTCCGCGTGCCCGGGACAGTCCACGTGCGCGTAGTGCCGGTGCTCGGTCTGGTACTCGACATGTGCGATGGAGATGGTGATCCCGCGCTGCCGCTCCTCGGGCGCCTTGTCGATCATGTCGAACGGCGTGAACGGGTTCAGGTCGGGGAACCTGTCGTGCAGCACCTTGGTGATGGCCGCGGTGAGTGTGGTCTTCCCATGGTCGATGTGCCCGATGGTCCCGATGTTCACATGCGGCTTGGTCCGTTGGAACTTCGCCTTCGCCATGGCGAGCCCTCCTGAGCATCCGGGTACTTCCTGTCTATTCGGTTCCCGGCGCGTCGAACAGGGCGCTGACGGACTCACCGTTGTGAATGCGGCGCACGGCCTCGGCGAGCGCGGGGGCGATGGACAGCACCCGCAGCTTCTCCGTGCGCTCCTCCGCCGGGATCGGCACGGTGTTGGTGCACACGATCTCCAGTACGTCCGGCTGCTCGCCGATCCGCTTCAGGGCGCCGTCCGCGAACAGACCGTGCGTACAGGCGACGCGGATCGAGCGGGGGCCCAACTCCCGCAGCCGGTCGAGGAGTTCGAGGACCGTGCTGCCCTTGGCGATCTCGTCGTCCAGGATGATCACGTCCCGCCCGGCCACCTCACCGATGACGGAACTGATGCTGACCCGGTCGTCGGCGAACCGCTGCTTGGCACCGGCGGCGACCTGGGCGCCGATCAGCCGGGCGAAGGCGGCGGCCTCCTTGGCATTGCCGAGGTCGGGCGAGACGACGGTCGTACGGGTGAGGTCGTACTGCCGGAAGTGCGCGGCGAGTTCGCGCAGCGCGTGCAGGTGGTCGACCGGCACCGTGAAGAAGCCGTGCACCTGGGGCGCGTGCAGGGTCATGGCCAGGACGCGGCTCGCGCCCGCCGCCACCATCAGGTCGGCGACGAGCCGGCCGCCGAGGGAGATGCGGGGCGCGTCCTTCTTGTCGGAGCGTGCGTAGGAATAGTGCGGCATGACCACGGTGATCCGGCGTGCGGAGGCGCCACGTGCGGCGTCGCACATCAGCAGCAGCTCGACGAGGTGTTCCTGCACCGGCCGGACCAGGGGCTGGATCAGATAGACGTCCCGTTCCCGGCAGTTGGCCTGAAGCTGTACCTCCAGGCAGTCGTTGGCGAAGCGGCTGACCCGGGTGGGGCTGAGCGGCACCCCCAGGTGAGCGCAGACCTCCGCCGCCAGTTCGGGGTGGGCACTACCGCTGAACACGGCGATCTCTCGCACGATCCGCTCCTCGCATGATCACTCCGGGTGGCGGACTCATGCTACTGACCACAGCAGAAACGTTGCGGCTGAGGGTGTGGGCGAGGGCGTGTGGCGACCGCCTCACCAGGACACGGGCAGCCGGCGCGGGCTCCGTGTCAGCTGGCCCTCCTGCCACTCGATGGACTCGGGGGTGAACTCGGCGCGCAGGTCCGGGAAGCGGGCGGCCAGCCGGTGCAGGGCGAGTTCGAGTTCCAGGCGGGCGAGCCAGGCGCCCAGGCAGTGGTGGGGGCCCGCGCCGAAGGCGATTCCGGGTGAGGTCAGGGGCGCGAAGAGATCGGGCTCGCCGGGCGGGAAGGCCTCCGGGTCGCGGCCGGCGCTGTTGGTCTGCAGCGCGACCACGCTGCCCGCCGGGATCAGCACCCCGCCGACCTCGGTGTCCTCGACGGCCCGGCGGATCAGCCCGGGCAGCAGCCGCCCCTCGCTGAGCGGGATGGTGCGCAGCAGCTGCTCGGCAGCGGTGGCCGCCGCGTCCCCGTCCTCGGCGAGTCCCGGCCAGGCGGCCCGTCCGTCGGTGAGGAGATAGACGACGGCGTTGCCGAGGGCCGTCAGGGTGGTCTCGTGCCCGGCGACCACCAGCCCGCAGACCAGCATGATCAGCCGGCGCTCGTCGATCCCGAGCCCGTCCCCGGCCGCGACCAGCCCGCTGACCAGGTCGTCACCGGGTGATTTGCGGCGCTCGGCCACCAGGTCACCGGCGAACTCACCGAACTCCCGCATGGCCAGCCCGACCTCCTCGGCGGTGTGGGCGCCGCCGGACAGGGCGTGGTCGGCCCAGTGCCGGATGCGTTCGCGATCCACGTTCTCCAGTCCCATCAGCCGGCAGATCACCGACACGGGCAGCGGTCGCGTGAACCCCTCGACGATGTCGGCGGGGCGCTCCCGCGCGGCCAGGTCGTCGAGGAGCGCTTCGACGACGGAGGCCACCCAGGGCCGCCAGCGGGCGATCGCCCTGGGCGTGAACGCCCGCTGCACCGTGCCGCGCAGCAGCTGGTGGGCTGCGCCGTCCTGGTTGAGGAGTCCGTCGGGGGCGTCCAGCAGATTCGGTACGACGAGGAGGGGCGGGGCGTCCGGCGCGTGCAGGGAACTCCGGTCGAACCGGGGGCTCATCAGCACCTGCCGCACCTCGGCGTACCGGGTCACGAGCCACACGGGGGTGCCGGTGGCGAGGGTGCCGAGCCTGGGCGGGCCGGGCTCAGGAAGGCTGATGCGGTGCATGGGAAGCAGGGGCCGGGACGTGCTGTCTGCGCTCATCGGGTCTCCAGACACGCCGGTACGGGGCGGTCACCACGCTAGTGCGCCCTCCGTGCCCCGGCCAGCGTCCGCAATCGGTCAACGGACAGGTCTGACAAGGGATTTGGGGGTACTTGGTTGAACAGGGAAGGAGGAACGTCGACATGACGACTTCCATCAAGCGCATCGACAAGCGCATGCCCGGCTGGGCGAAGGTGGTGACTGCCCTGGTGCTGGTGCTCGTCGTCTTCTTCGCCGGGATCCGACTGAGTGTGCTCCCCGGCCTCAAGGACCTGTTCGGCACCGAGACCGACGACCGTTCGGGCCCCGCCCTGCTCCAGTCCATCCAGGACCTCAGCCGCTACGACGCGGCCTCCGGCAATTTCCAGATCGTCGTGGATCTGGAGAAGGACGCCAAGTTCCTGCCCGACGCCATCCGCGGCTCCCGCACGCTGTACGTCGGCGCGGGCACCGTGGACGCGTATGTCGACCTCGGAAAGGTCGGCGACGACGACGTGACGGTCAACGGCGACCGTACGTCCGCCACGCTCCGGCTGCCGCACGCCGCGCTGGGCAAACCGTCCCTCGACCCCGACCGCTCCTACGCGGTGTCCAAGCAGCGCGGTCTGCTCGACCGTATCGGCGATCTCTTCTCGGACAACCCGAACGGCGAACAGGCCGTGCAGAAGCTCGCGGTGCGGCACATCGGCGACGCGGCCAAGGAGAGCGGGCTGACCGCACGCGCGGAGACCAACACCACCGGCATGCTCGAAGGGCTCCTCCGCTCACTCGGCTTCAAGGAGGTGAAGGTGACCTACGGGACCTGACGACTCCTGCCCGCAGCGGCGGCATCGCCTCGCGGTACCGGGGGTAATCCCCTTACTGCCAAGGGAAGTTGAAGACTGGAGGATCGCATGGCCCGTGGAACCTCACGTTCGCGCGCCGCGCCGCACCCCGGAACTCCCAAGTCCGCAGGCACCACCAAGTCGAAGGGCGCCGGCAAGTCGAAGGGCACCACCAGGGCGAAGGACGCCGCCAAAGCGAAGCACTCCGCCGCCAAGGCGAAGGGCTCCGCAAAGCCCGGGCGCGCCGCCAAGCCCGGGTCGACCGCACGATCCGGGCGGAGTCCGCTGCGGGTTCTGGCTCGTCTGCTGGCGATGCTGTGCGCCTTCGCGTTCATGGTCGCCTTCGCCGTCGTACTGGCGAAGCTCACCCTGGAGCCGTCGCCCGCGTCGGAGGCCCTGACCCACACCAACCTGCGCCCCGGCAGCACCCTGCGGGCCTATCTGGACCAGCCCGAACTGCGGGACGCCGTCCGGCAGATCGGCGGCAATCTGCTGCTGGGAGTGCCGTTCGGCATCCTGGTCCCGGTCGTCGCCCCGCAGACCCGCGGCGTGGTGCGGGTGCTGCTCCTGACGGCGACCGTGATGCTGCTGGTCGAGTTCGCGCAGGGGGCACTGGTCACGGGACGGGCCTTCGACATCGACGACGTCATCCTCAACACCACCGGGGCACTGATCGGCTATCTCCTGCTGGGACGGCGGCTGAGCCGTGCGGTGCACGCGCGCGAGCCCCGTTCCTCCTAGCGCAGCACCAGCTGGACGATGGCCACCGTGCCGACCACGACGATGAACGCGCGCAGCACGGCGGGACGCAGCCGACGGCCCAGGGTGGCTCCCAGATGGCCGCCGGCTGCCGACCCGATCGCCAGGAGGGCCACGGCCGTCCAGTCGAACTCCGCGGCGACGAGGAAGAACAGCGCGGCGACGGAGTTGACCACGGCGACGAGCACGTTCTTGACGGCGGTGAGGCGTTGCAGGTCGTCGTCGAGGAGCATGCCCATCAGGGCGACGTAGATGATGCCTTGGGCGGCCGAGAAGTAGCCGCCGTAGACGCTGGCCAGGGTCAGTCCGATCAGGAGGAGGGGGCCGCCGTCGGGGCGTGCCGCCTTTCCGGCGCGGGCGCGGCGGTCGCGCAGTCTCCTGCTGATCAGCGGCTGGAGAACGACCAGGACGAGGGCGAGGCCCACCAGGACCGGCACGATGCGCTCGAACGCCGAGGCGGGCAGGGCCAGCAGCAGGGTGGCCCCGGTGACCCCGCCGAGGACGGCGCCGGCGCCCCACTTCAGGATGCGCTGGCGCTGGCCGCGCAGTTCGCGCCGGTACCCGATGGCGCCGCTGATGGAGCCGGGGATCAGGCCGAGCGCGTTGGAGACCGTGGCGGTGACGGGCGGCAGCCCGGTCGCGAGGAGGACCGGGAACGTGATCAGTGTCCCCGAGCCGACGACGGCGTTGACGGCACCGGCCGCCGTCCCCGCGCCCAGGACGGCGAGCAGTTCCCCGATATGTGCGGCGTTCATGGCGAGCAGCCTAGGAAGTCGACACTTCGGCGGCCGACGAAGGATGGGCGAAGGGTGAGGGTGACGGCCCACCATGAATGGTCTGTACCAAGGTATTGACGCCCTCTTATCTCATCACTTAAATCAAGTGGCGACACCCTTCACCCCCCACCTCGCTCGGCGCGCCCGTCCATCGGGGCGCCGTATGGAAGGGAGCACGATGGCTTCCCCACGCCTGCGCCGCATATGTCTGCTCACCGCGCTGTCGGCCGCCATGGTCGCGTCCGCGACGATCGGCCCCGCACAGGCCGAACCACCGGTCGCCCCGGCCGTCGCGGCGACGTTCTCCGACAACTTCGACGGGCCCGCGGGCGCCGCGGTCGACTCGTCGAAGTGGCAGATCGAGACCGGCGACAACGTCAACAACCACGAGCGGCAGTACTACACGTCGGGCAACAAGAACGCGGCACTGGACGGCCAGGGCCACCTGGTGATCACGGCCCGGCGCGAGAACCCCGCCAACTACCAGTGTTGGTACGGCACTTGCCAGTACACCTCGGCCCGGCTGAACACCTCAGGGAAGTTCACCGCCCAGTACGGGCACGTCGAGGCACGCGTCAAGGTGCCGCGGGGACAGGGCATGTGGCCCGCGTTCTGGATGCTCGGCACGCCGGTGAACTGGCCGGACTCGGGCGAGATCGACATCATGGAGAACGTCGGCTTCGAGCCCTCGACGGTGCACGGCACCATCCACGGCCCCGGCTACTCCGGCTCGGGCGGCATAGGAGCCGGCTACTCCCTACCGAACGGCCAGGCCTTCGCCGACGCCTTCCACACCTTCGCCGTCGACTGGGCGCCCGACTCCATCACCTGGTCCGTGGACGGCAACGTCTACCAGCGGCGCACACCGGCCGATCTGGGCGGCAGGCAGTGGGTGTTCAACAAGCCGTTCTTCCTGATCCTGAACCTCGCGGTGGGCGGCTACTGGCCCGGCGACCCGGACGGCTCCACCGTCTTCCCGCAGCAACTGGTGGTGGACCACGTCTCGGTGACGACCGGGAGTGCGGCAGCCAGAGGGCAGGGCTGAGCCGACCCGATGGCACCGGCCCGGCCCACCCGGCTAGTGGTGAACCCAGGTGAACTTGTCGCCGCCGACCCAGCGGACCACGTCCGGGTCGTCCAGGTCATGGACGCTGATGCCGTAGATGGCGGCGGTCTCGAGGACGTCGGTGACGGTTCTCGCGAAACCGACGACCTCACCGTCGATCTCCATGATGCGGAACGGAGGAGTGCCCGGCTGAACCCCGAGCACCATGATCCGCGGCTGCGATATGTGCGGACTCGCGCTTTCGGTCATGAATAGAGCGTAGAGCGCAACGCGCGTCAACGAGTCCTTGAGGGACGCCCGCCGTGCGGGCACACCGCCACCGGGGAACCCTGGAGGTGGAGGTGCCGATGGATCCTGTGCAGGCCCTGGACCGGATCGCCTTTCTGCTGGAGCGGTCCCTGGCGCCGACGTATCGCGTACGCGCCTTCCGTACGGCCGCCCGGGCCCTGGCGGCGCTGCCCGAGGACGAGGTAAGAGCTCGGGCCGAGGCCGGGACCCTGGAGTCGCTGCGGGGCGTCGGACCGAAGACGGCGCAGGTGGTGCGGGAGGCGCTGGCCGGGCAGGTGCCCGGGTACCTGTCCGACCTGGAGGAGCGGCCGGAGGCCGAGCCGCCCGAGGGCGGGCCGCTGTGGGAGCTGCTGCGCGGCGACTGCCATCTGCACTCCGACTGGTCGGACGGCGGCAGCCCGATCGAGGAGATGGGCCGCACGGCCGCCGGGCTCGGACACGAGTGGGCGGTGCTCACCGACCACTCGCCCCGGCTGACGGTCGCCCGCGGGCTGTCGGCCGACCGGCTGCGGGAGCAGCTGGACGTGGTGGCGGGGCTCAACAAGACCTGGGCCCCGTTCCGGCTGCTCACCGGCATCGAGTGCGACATCCTGGAGGACGGCTCCCTCGACCAGGAACCCGAGCTGCTGGAGCGGCTCGACGTGGTCGTGGTGTCCGTGCACTCCAAGCTGCGCATGGAGGCCCGCGCGATGACCCGCCGCATGGTCACCGCCGTACGCGATCCGCACGCGGACATCCTCGGCCACTGCACCGGGCGGTTGATCACGGGGCGAGGCAGGCCGGAGTCGGAGTTCGACGCGGACGAGGTGTTCGCCGCGTGCGCCGAGTCCGGCACGGCCGTGGAGATCAACAGCCGGCCGGAGCGACTGGACCCGCCCAGGCGGCTGCTGCGCCGGGCCGTGGCGGCGGGCGTGCTGTTCTCGGTCGACACCGACGCGCATGCGCCGGGGCAGCTGGACTGGCAGCGGTACGGCTGTGCGCGGGCGGAGGAGTGCGGGGTGCCCGCCGAGCGGGTGCTGACCACCTGGACGGCGGAGGAGCTGCTGGCGTGGACGCGCGGGAAGTGAAGGCCGCCGTTCCGGACCGTGACGCAAGTCACCACGTATCGCCACGAATGCAGGAACACTCGCCAGTAGTTTGCCGTTGAACCAGCCGTGGGTGTGGATGGAACAGTGTCCCCGGGCCTCACCTTTCGCCCACAGGGACGATCGTTCGGCTGAAGCCCTGTGGAGCCTTTCGCCGAGAGGCGACCGCCATCCGCACCCACCTCGGACCGCCCCGACCGGATCTCCCCCGACCGGTCGGGGCTCTCTTCTGTCCAGGCACATGCGCAGGCGCGCCCACACCAGTTCGGCTTGACTTCGAGAGCACTCCAATTCGTAGCGTTTCGGGCATGACCACTGCACAGCACAAGATCGGCTCCGGATACGGGGCGACCAGCACGGCCGACGACGTTCTCGCGGGCATGGACCTGACCGGGAAGCTCGCGATCGTCACGGGCGGCTACTCGGGACTCGGCCTGGAGACCACCCGGGCCCTCACCAAGGCGGGCGCCCGGGTCGTGGTCCCCGCCCGGCGCCGGGCCACCGCCGAGGAGACGCTGTCGGGGCTCGCCGGTGTCGAGGTGGACGAGCTGGACCTCGGTGACCTGCAGAGCGTGCGCGGCTTCGCCGAGCGCTTCCTCGCCTCCGGACGCACGGTCGACTTCATGATCGACAACGCCGGGATCATGGCCTGCCCGGAGACCCGGGTGGGGCCCGGCTGGGAGGCGCAGTTCGCCACCAACCACCTCGGTCACTTCGCCCTGGTCAACCGGCTGTGGCCGGCGATCGAGCCCGGCGGCGCCCGTGTGGTGTCCGTGTCCTCGCGCGGCCACCACTTCTCCGGGATCCGCTGGGACGACGTGCACTGGGCACAGGGCTACGACAAGTGGCTGGCCTACGGCCAGGCCAAGACCGCGAACGTCCTGTTCGCCGTCCAGCTCGACCGGCTCGCGGCGGACCGTGGCGTACGGGCCTTCGCGCTGCACCCCGGCGGTATCTTCACGCCCCTCCAGCGCCATCTGCCCAAGGAGGAGATGGTGGCCAGGGGCTGGATCGACGAGGACGGCAACCCCATCCCCCAGGACGGCTTCAAGTCGCCCGAGCAGGGCGCGGCGACCCAGGTGTGGGCCGCGACCTCGCCGCAGCTGAACGGCATGGGCGGCGTCTACCTGGAGGACTGCGACATCGCCGAGCCCGCCCCGGCCGACGGGGAGCGCTCCGGCGTGAAGGACTGGGCGGTGGACCCGGAGCAGGCGGCACGTCTGTGGACCCTGTCGGCGGAGCTCACCGGGGTGAACGCGTTCGCCGCGTGAGACCGGGCCGCCGCGTGCGCAACCCCTGAGCGGGGTACTCGGCACACACCGCCGGGCGGGATGCTCGGGGCCCGCCCGGTACGGCTGCTCGCCGCGTGGGGGCGGCGGCCGTGCTCAGCCGGACGGTTCCTGGGGTGCCGGGTATTCGGGGTGGACGGTGTCGGACCGCGGGACTCCCTGGCGGCCCGTGCCCGCCTCGTCGGTGTCGGGGACGTCGTCCCCTTCGGTGCTGCCCTCCGTGGGCTCCACCGGCACCTCCCACGGGTCCTCCCCCGCGTCGGCCTGCTGGTCCGGCGGGTCCCTCGGCACCGGCTCGCCGGTCCGGTCCGGCGCCCCGCGACGTCCGCTGGTCATGGCGGCACCTCCCGCGCCTCGTCCAGAGCCCGCGAGTACCGATCCCACGACCGGCGAAACCTCAGTTCGGCACCCGCTCCGCCACCGGCGTGGGCAAGCCGGGCGCCGGTGCCTCGGGCGCGGGTTCCGCGCGGCGGCCGCCGTGGGCGAAGAAGTCGGCCAGCGGCAGGATCGCGGCCCCGACGGTGACCGCGTCCGGGCCGAGCCGGCCCAGGTCGATGGTGACCTTGTGGGCCGGATGCCGCAGGGCGTACGAGGCGGCGTGCCGGCGTACGGCGGGCAGGAAGCGGGCGCCGAGCTGGAGCCCGGCCCAGCCGCCGATCAGGATGCGCTCGGGCTGGAAGAGATTGATCAGGTCGGACAGGCCCGCGCCCACGTACTCGGCGGTCTCCTCCAGCACGGCGACCGCCACCGGGTCGGTGTCCCTGCCCTCGGCCGGATAGGCGCCGGCCAGCATCGCCGTCAGCGCCGTCTCCTCGTCGACGCCCTCCGGCACACCGCCGCCCTCCTCGCGCCAGCGGTCGAGCAGCGACTCGGCGCCCGCGTACGCCTCCAGACAGCCGAGCGCCCCGCAACGGCAGCGGCGCCCCCTGACCCGTACGGTCAGATGCCCCCACTCCACGGCCCGGCCGTGCTCCACCTCGGGCGTGACCAGGCAGGCACCGACGCCGGAGCCGAAGAGCACGACGACCGCGTTACGGGCGCCGCGGCCGCCGCCGAACCACATCTCGGCCTGGCCCAGGGTCCGCGCGCCGTTGTCGATGAAGTACGGCACGCCGTCCGGGAGCTGGGAGCCGTCGCGCAGCAGCTTCTCCAGCGGTACGGCGTCCCAGCCGATGGTCTGCCCGTGCACCACGGCGCCGAGTTCGCCGGTGTCCTCGACGATGCCGGGGACGCCGATGCCGACGCCGAGGAGCCGCTCGGGCCCGATGCCGGCCTCGGCGAGCACTTCGGCGATGCCGTCACGGATGTGCCCGACGATGCCCTCGACCTCGTACCGCTGCTGCTCCAACGGCCGTTCCGCGCGGGCGAGTTCGGCGAGGGTCAGGTCGAACAGGCCGATCCGGACGCGGGTCTCGCCGACGTCGACGCCGATCATGTGGCCGCTGCCGGGGGCCACCCGCAGCAGGATGCGGGGCCGGCCGCCGTCCGAGTCGACGCTGCCGGCCTCCTCGACCAGCCCGTCGGCCATGAGCTCCGCGACGACGTTGCTGACGGAACCGGAGCTGAGGCCGGTCGCCGGGCCGAGCTCGAAGCGGCTGAGGGGGCCGTCGAAATAAAGGCGCTTCAGTACGGCGGTACGGTTGCCCCGCCTGAGGTCCCGTACCGTGCGCCCATTACGCCCCGCCATGCGGCTCCCTTCGGATCAGCCCTGGTCCCCCGCCGTGTTCGAACCACCTCCCATTGTGACCTACGCCGCGTACACGTCCTCCACATAGCGGCCCTCGGCGACCAGCCCGTCCAGCCACCGCTCGGCCGCCGCGTCGTCGGCGCCGGGCGTGCGGTCCCGGTACAGCGTGCGGAACGCCTCCCGCACGCCGGGCGCCATCCGGGCACCGTCGCCGCACACGTACACCCGCGCGCCCTCACCGAGCAGCTTCCATACGTCGTCGGCCTCGGCGGCGATGCGGTGCTGGACGAACGTGCCGGCGGTACTGAAGGCGGGGCGGAGCGAGACGGCTCCGGCCAACTCGGCGGACTGCAACTCCTCGGCGTGCAGGAAGTCGGCGTCGGGGGCGTCGCAGCCGAAGTAGCACAGGGCCGGGGCGAGTTCGACGCCGGCCGCGAGGGCCGCCGTACGGTCGGCGATCGCGCCGCGGAAGGGGGCGAGGCCGGTGCCCGCGGCGACCATGACGACGGGGGCGGTGGTGTCGATCCGGAAGGCTTCCCGGCAGGGCTGGACCCGGGCGTGGACCGTGTCGCCGGGCCGGACATCGGTGAGATAGCCGGAACCGGTCCCCCGGTGGACACCCTTGCCTGAGCGGGCCGGTGCCTCAAGGAGGGAGATCATCAGGTCCGCGTGGCCGGGGTCGAGGGCGGGTGAGGAGGAGATCGAGTAGTGGCGGGGGCGTAGTGGGGTGAGCAGGTCCAGGAGGGTCGGCCAGTCCAGGGTGCCGCGCAGCGCCGGGAAATCCTCGATCAGCTCGATGAGGGTGCGTGGGTCGTCTTGCAGTGCGGTCAGCGCCATGCGCTCAGGCGGGCAGGGGTTGGCGGCGGCGAGCGTGGAGAGCTGGGTGGCGTTCGGGCGGTCCCGCAACTCGACGTGGTGGGTGAGGAGTTGGCGCACGGACAGGGGCCGGTCAATGGCCAGGCCGTCGCGGCGGGGGCGGGTGGGCCGGATGTCCAGGACGGTGTCGAGGTCGACGCCGAGCGCGGCGGCGGCCCGGTCGACCAGGGCCGGGGGGTTGGCGGGCAGGACGGTGAGGTGGTCGGCGGTGCGGTAGGTCACGCCTTCGGGGAGGGCGAGGCGGACGAAGCGCTTGCGGCGGGGGTGGTCGGGGGCGGTGAGGTCGTATGCCTCGGTGACCGTCATGGGGACGAGTCCGTGCCGTTCGGCGGCGGCGTCGAGCGGGCCGCCGGTGAGGGTGCGGACCTCGTAGGTCGTGGCGGGCTCGCCTGTCGGGGCGGTCACGTCGGGGTCGCCGTACCGCTCAAGGAGGGCCGTGTGCAGCCGGGTGCTGAAGTCGCGGACGGCGCCCGTGAGGTCGCCCGAGGCGTCGGCGGCGGCGCGGTCGAGGAGGCGGGTACCGCCCAGCTCGGCGACACGGCTGTCGATACGGGTGGGGACCTGTTGGTAGGTGGCGGCCCAGTTGCGGTCGCCGACGCCGAGGACGGCGTAGGTGACGTCCGTGAGGTCGTGGGTGTCCTCCAGCCAGGCGGCGAAGGCGGTGGCGTCGTCGGTGGGGCGGCCGTTGTAGGAGGCGGCGGTGATCACGACGGGACGGTCGGCGGGCAGGCCGCCCGCGTAGGCGTCCAGGGGCGCGATGTCGGTCTCGCAGCCGACGGCGGCGGCCTCGTCGGCGAGGGACGCGGCGAACTCACGGCAGGTGCCGTAGTTGCTGCCGTGCAGGAAGAGGGCGCGGGTGCCGGGGCGGACGCGGGCGGGGAGGGAAGTCGTGTCGGTGGGCCGGGACACCTCGGGCCGCGGCATGCACTTCCGCTCGGCGGCGGTGCGCGGGGTCAGCGTCAGGGTGAAGCCCTCGGGCTTGAGGGTGAGGGTCTCCTTGACGGTGAGGCGGTAGTCGGCATGGTCGTGCAGGCGATACCGATGCACGAGCATCGCCAGCAGCATGGTCGCCTCGTGCAGCGCGAACTGCCGCCCGATACAGGCGCGTTCACCGGTGCCGAAGGGCTTGAAGGCATGCACCGGCCGGGCCTCCTCGGCCTCCGGCGTGAAGCGTGCGGGGTCGAACAGCTCGGGGTTGTCGCCCCAGACGGGCTGCCGGTGGAGCATCGGCGTGAGGACGAGGGCGGACTGTCCGGCGCGCAGCGGGATGCGTCCGCCGAGCAGAGTGTCCTCGCGGGCCTGCCGGGAGAACACGGCGGCGGTGGGCCACAGCCGCAACGCCTCGTTGAGGACCTGCCGGGTGTAGGTCAGCCGACCGATCTCGTCGTAGGCCGGGTCAGGGTCGGCCTGATCGCCCCAGAGTTCGTCCACCTCACGCCGTACCCGCTCCAGCGCGGTCGGATGCTTGGCGAGGTAATAGAGGGCGAAGGACATGGCGCCGGAGGTGGTCTCGTGGCCGGCGATGAGGAAGGTGATGACCTGGTTGCGGATGTTGGCAGCGTCGAGGGTGGTGCCGTCGGCGGGGTGCGCGGCGGTGAGCATCAGGCCGAGGAGGTCGTCGGCGGCGCTCTGGTCGGCGCCGGAGCGGGCGGCGATGACGTCGTCGACGACCTGGGCGAGGTAGGCGGCGTCGGTGCGGAAGGCCGCGTCCGCCAGGGAGTAGTCCCGCCCCGGAACCCGGGCGAGCCGCTTCATGCTCCACTCCAGGCACCGCACCATCGAATCGACGAAGGGGTGCGGCTCGGGCCGCTCGAAGGAACCGAAGTCGTAGCCGAACCCGGAGAGCCCGATGGTGTCCAGGGTCATCCGGGTCATGTCGTCGGGGACGTTCACCGGCCGTCCGGCGCGGGCGTCACGGTCCCAGGAGTCGATGAGCCGGCGGGCCACCTTGAGCATCACGGGGTGGTAGGTGCGCATCGAGCCGAGCGCGAAGGCGGGCATCAGGATGTCGTGCGCCTTGGCCCAGTTGGGCTCGTCGTTGTGCGCGGTGAACAGTCCGTCGGCGGCGAACTCACGGACGTTCTGCAGACCTGGCCCGATGTGCTTGGCGAAGCGCTGCTCGTCGGCGAGTTCGGTCACCAGGTCCAGATCGCCGACGAACAGCGAGTCCCGCCCGTACAGCCGCCGCACGAACACGGGCCCGTGCTCACGCATGAGCCCCATGGCCTGCTGCACGGGGGTGCCGCCGGGTCCGGTGGCGGAGATGTCGGCGACGGGGAGGGCGTCCAGGATCTGCGGGTCGAGCGCGGTGGGGGGCATGGCGCGACAACTGCCTTTCGCGGTACGGGAGTACTGCGACCAGGTTGGTCGACGGTCCCCGGTCGCCGACGCACCGCGACTACATGATTATGTAGTGCGTCGGAGTGCGCCGCTCTTGCGCCGAGTCACCGGAGGTGCCCGTGGACTGGACCCACCAGGAGGCGGTGGTCTGGCGCAACCGCGCCCTGATGCTCTTCGACCGCGTCGCGGTGCCGGTCGCGGTCTGCGATGTGTACGGCGCGGTCCAGCTGGCCAATCCGGCGATGGCCACGGAGTGCGGTACGACGCCGGGGCGGCTGCGCGGCCGGGACGTACTGGAGCTGTTCCGGCCGCAGGAGGCGACCCAGGTCGAGCGGATCGCCGAGGCACTGCGGCTGAGACATCGCTCGCGCTACCAGGTGTCGGTGCGCTGGCAGGCTCCCGGCGGTGTGGGGCGGTACGGGGAGCTGACGGCGGACCCGGTCAGCGACACCGTGGAGGAGACGCCGGCGCTGCTGGTGATGCTCCGCGTCCTGGGCGAACGCGAGTCGGCCACCGAGACGCCGCCCGAGCAGGTCACACCGATCGAGGCCCGCATCCTGGCGCTGCTCGCCGGGGGCGCCACGACGGCGCAGGCCGCGCGCGAGACCGACCTCACGGTGGACGGCGTGAACTATCACCTGCGGCGCCTGTCGGCACGGTGGGGCGCGGCGAACCGTACGGAGCTGGTGGCCCGCGCCTATGCGCTGGGGGTGCTCATGGCGGGGGTGTGGCCACCGGTGCCGGCGGCCCCGGCGTAGGCGGTCCCGGCTCCTTCGGGTGCGCCGAAGCGGGCCAGGGTGTGCCACACCATCTTCAGGTCCTGGAGGTCGTGGTGTCCGGTGCGGGCGGCGTCCCCGATCACACGTGGGTCGAGGCGTCCGCCGTCGGCGATCCGGGCGCCCAGTTCGACGTACTCCTGCCCCCGGTAGTCCGCGTGGCGGCGCAGGTCGGGCACGGTGAGCCGGTAGCCGGGGTGCCACTCCACCGGGCAGGGCAGCAGGCATGCCGCGGCCTCGACGGGGGTGCCTCGATAGCAGGCGTCCAGGACGACGGCCTCCACATCGCGGCTGAGCAGGACTCCCCCGTGGACCTGGGCCTCGATGTAGTCGTTGAGGGCGTCCTGTTCGTCTGCGTCGGCTTCGGCGAGCTCGACGAGGTGCATGCCGGCGGCGACTCCGAAGTCGGTCGGTTCGGCCGCGCTGTCGGGGTAGCAGAAGGTGGCACGGGCGAGCGCGGTGGCGGTCAGCCGCAGGTGGGAGGAGCCGAACCTCGGGGCGGCGCCGGCCACTTGGCGCCGGAAGTTCAGCGCACCGTATACGGGCCGTTCGTGTCCGGGCGCATCGTCGTAGACGCCGCCGAAGATCCGGCTCTCCCACCGCCAGCGGTCACCACCGGGGTGTGCGGTGAGCCCGCCGTTGCTGGTGCCGGTGACGAACTGCGAGTGATAGGTGCCGTCCTCGGCCAGGGCTCGCAGGATCGGCACTCCGCGTACCAGCCGGTCCGGATGGAAGTTGAGGGTGATGCGCGCATCCGGGTCGGCGGCCGGTCCGCTGGACGAGGCCGCGACATGCCGCAATGCCGCCCGCCCCCGAGCTGATCCCATATCGCCGAAATTCACTGGCTCCCCTTCATCCGCCCGGCCTACCCTAGCCTTGAACCTAGAGCCCCTAGGTTTTGCCGATCGAACATCCCAGGAGCCCTCCATGAGGTCACTCACCGAGCAGGACATCCGCAACTCATTTATCAACTGCTCGAAAGGGGAGGCCAAGCGGCTGTCCCTCCCCCGCGATCTCGGCGAACGCCCCTGGGACGACCTCGACTTCCTCGGCTGGCGGGATCCAGGCGCGCCCGATCGCAGCTATCTGGTGGTCGAGCGGGACGGGCGCCCTGTCGGCGTCACCCTCCGTTTCCCGTCCTCGCAGCGCGGGTTCCTGCACCGCAGCATGTGCTCCCTGTGTCTGACGACCCATCCGGGCGGCGGTGTCTCGTTGATGACGGCGCGGAAGGCGGGCGTGGCGGGGAGGGAAGGCAACTCCGTCGGGCTGTACATGTGCACCGATCTGGCGTGTTCGCTGTATGTCCGTGGGAAGAAGGTCCCGGAGTCGGGGGGCCGGTTCGAGGAGAGTCTGACGATGGAGGAGCAGATCGCCCGGGCCACGGGCAATCTGTCCGCCTTCCTCGACAAGTTGTACGTCTAGTCGCGCAGCCTCGCCGCCTCCACCTGGTGGAGATGGATCAGGACGTCGTAGCTGCGGGCGAGGGCGATGTCGTGCGGGCCGTCCGGGTAGGCCGTGCCGATTCCGCGCGTCGGCCGGGCCTTCCGCAGCCACGCGTCGGCCGGCGCCCCGACGGTCCGCAGGTCGAGCATGAAGTCACGGTGCCGCACCCGGTCGAGGACCTGCTCGTTGGTGCCCGGGCCCGCCGGTCCCAGCGTCCAGCGGCGGATGGTGTCGTCCTCCCAGCCGGTGGCGTTGAACGAACCCCGGTCGAAGCTCAGCCCGACGCTCACATAGCCCGCGCCGAGCCGCTCGCGCAGGAACGCGCCCTGCACCTTCGGGTTCTCGGCGGGGTCCTCCGGCACATAACCGACATGGTTGTTGTGCCCCGACAGCAGCAACTTGGTACCGGTGTGCCGCTGCCACCACACCACGTTGGCCGCCATCGCCCCGTCCCGGTAGCGCATCGCTTCGGCGACCTGGGCGGGGTCCTCGACGTCGAACGCGTACTGCCGTGCGGTCTGGTCGATGACCGTCGCCTGCTGGAGCGCCCGGTCCCGTGCCGCGCGGTCGCCGCCGGGCGCCGTGTGCCGGAGCAGTCGCAGCGCCTCGCCCGTCCGTGCCGCCCGCTCCTTGCGTTCGGCGTACGGCAGCGCCAGGTACTGCTCGATGTACGCCCCGGTCTGGACCGTGGGCCGCAGCCCTCGGTACAACTCGGCGAGCCGGGTGCTCAGCTCGGGGTGGGCCGTGGCGGCGTAGTCCTCGACAGTGTCGTACACCTCGGGCCCGGTCCAGGCGATGTCGTCGCCGATGAAGCGGACGGGGTCGCCGGGGTGGCGGATGTTGTACGCCCGCATCCACTCGACGAGCCGCTGATAGTCGGTGTTGTTCCACCACAGGTAGTCCCGCTGGAACTCCTCGCGCATGATGCGCCGGAGGTCGCCCTTGCCGTACCGGACATAGTCGTCGAGGCGTTGGCCGGTGCTCCAGGGAGCCTCCAGCGCGAAGGTGCGGAAGCCCTTCTCCTCGACGAGGTGGCGGAAGACGCGGGCCTTGAGGGCGAAGAACTCGTGCGAGCTGTGGGTGGCCTCGCCCAGGCCGACCACGTCGGCGTCGCCGATCATGCGGTCCAGGGGGCGCAGATCACGGGTGTCGCCGCCGGGTTCGACGGTGCGCAGCGGGTGGGCGGCGCGGTCGAGCGCCTCGCCGACCGTGGTGGGGGGCTGGGCCGCCGTGGCCGGGATGCCGGTCGTCAGGGCGGCGAGGATGATGAACAGGGTCAGCAGTAATCCGGTCCGATGCCGTGTCATCATCCAAGGCTTGCGCTCCGGGCGGAACGGGGGCCATCCGGCGGTCCTCCGTCCCTGGCTGCGGACAGCTCCGGGGTGACGGCGGGGGTTTTCCCGAGTCCCGCTGGCCGCTGCCGGTACCGGACCCGGTCGGCCGCCTGTCCGGCGCGGGTGTCGACGATCACCAGCCCAGCCCCTTGCCGTACCACGGCCGTGGCGATCAATCTGGGGTTCCTTGCGGACTGTTACGTTCCGCAAGCACTGGGTGGGAAGCATCGGTGGAAAGGGAACAGCCCGAGGATGCGAGAGGCACGTGAGGGGAGGGTGTCCCTGGAGCGGCTCGGGAAGCTGCGCCGGGACCCCGTGGTGGTCCAGACGCTGCGGTCGGCGGCCGCGGCGACGATCGCGTACGTCATCGCGCTGCGCCTGAGCCCGGAGGCGGCGCCGCTGACCGCTCCGCTGACGGCGCTGCTGGTCGTCCAGGTCACCTTCTACGCCACCCTCACCAACGGCATCCGCCGGGTGAACTCGGTGGTGGCGGGCGTCCTGGTGGCCATCGCCTTCAGCCTCCTGGTCGGACTGACCTGGTGGAGCCTCGCCCTGCTGATCGTGGCGTCGCTGGCGGTCGGTCATCTGGTGCGGGTGAACG
This sequence comes from Streptomyces lanatus, assembly GCF_014655715.1. Lineage (GTDB taxonomy): Bacteria > Actinomycetota > Actinomycetes > Streptomycetales > Streptomycetaceae > Streptomyces > Streptomyces lanatus. The sequence goes on from NZ_BNBM01000004.1 coordinate 539,806, forward strand.
AGTACGTCCCCGAGGTGGCGATCAGCGCGATGCTGGTCCTCGGGGTCACCACCGTCGGGGACACGGCGTGGGCGCGGGTGCTGGAGACGCTGATCGGCGCCGTGGTGGGGCTGGGCTTCAATCTGCTGCTGGCGCCGCCGGTGTGGGTGGAGGAGGCCGGTGAGTCGATGGAGGCACTGGCCCGTCGGCTACGGCAGTTGATGCTGCGCATCGGTGAGGAGGCGGCGGGGCGGCAGCCCGTCGAGCAGGCGGCGGCACGGCTGCACGAGGCGCGCCGGCTCGACCACGACATCGTGGAGGTGGACGCCGACCTCCGGCAGGCCGAGGACAGCCTGCGGCTCAATCCGCGCGTACGCGACAGCCTGCTGCACCGCGTGGTGCTGCGCACCGGACTGGACACGCTGGAGATCTGCACGGTCGTACTGCGGGTGCTGGCGCGCACCCTCACCGATCTCGCCAAGCAGCGTGAGCCGGAGCCGCTGTTCGAGAAGGAGACCGGCGCTGTCGTGGAGCAGTTGCTGTCGGAGATCGCCGACGCGGTGGTCAGCTTCTCGGTGCTGGTCACCACGCATGTCAGCAGCAACGCAGAGTCCGCGGAGTCCCGGCTGTCGGCGGAGCTGCGCACGGCGGCCGGCACCCGCGACAAACTCGCCGTGCTGCTGCGCGAGGAGGCCGAGCGCGAGGACCGGGACTGGCAGTTGCTGGGTGCGGTGCTGACCGAGGTGAACCGCATCATCGACGAGCTCGACACCGAGCACCGCTCACAGCGACTGCTGGAGGAACTCGACCGGGTGTCGCAGGAGCAGCGGGTACGGATCCCGCGCCTGAACCGGATCCGCGAGCGCATGGGCGTACAGGAGCAGCTGTGGCGGAACCGTACGGGGATGGGCGGGCGTTCTCGGTAGGGAGCACACGGAGCGAGGGAGCGGGCCGATGGCCGAGGCGACGGTACGGATCGACGGGGGCACGCTGCGGCTGCCGGGCGGGGTGGCGGTGCGGTTCATCCGTACGCTGCGGCTGCCCGAGCAGGGCACGCATCCGCTGCCGCCGGGGCTCGGTGAGTTCCCGGTCCGTCGGGTGGCGGACTATCCGGACACCGTGCCGGAGGCGTGGCGGAAGCGCGGCGGGGTGATGCTGCCGGTGTATCTGCGCGAGGCCATGTGGCTGAGCTTCGCCGGTTCGACCGAGCCGGCCGCGCTCCAGGTCGGCGTGGGCAAGGTGTGCGCGGTCTCGGGCAAGCCGTGGAGCGAGAAGCTGTCGCGCAAGCCGCAGAACTATGTCGTGCTGCCCCGCCAGCCCTGGCTGGACGGCATCAACTCCGGGAAGGGCACGGTCCGCCAGTTCGTGGCTGTGCCGCTGGGCCTGGGCGCGACCGTCGAGGGCCAGGTCACCGGCGAGGAGGTCTGGGGCGGTGTCCAGCTGCAGTCCTTCGCGCTGAAGGAGCCCCTGCTGGCCGCGTGGCGCGAGCAGGAGCGGCTCCGGGCGGAGCGGGCGCGGGCGATGCCGCAGTTCGGCGGCTACGGCGCCGCGATGCCCATGGCCGCGCCGCCCGCCCCGGGCGGGGTCCCGGCACCCGCCGCCGCTCCCGCGGGCCGGGCTCCCCGGGCCGCCGCGGCGATGGGCCTGGGCGTCGGAGGCTCGATGCGCCAGGAGGTCTACGAGGACGACCGGCCGCTCTCCGACTGGGCCGAGCGTCCCGGCGGCCGGGTCTTCGTCCATCTGGTGACGCCCCCGGAGTGGCGCCGTATCACCGGCGAGGCTCCCCCGCCGTCACCGGTGGACCGGGCCGCGTACACGCGCGCGGGGCTGCCCTGGTTCGACTACTACGACCAGGACGCCGAGGATCTCGCGCCCACCGACACGCTGGGGGCGGTGCAGCCGGTCGGCGAGTGGCTCGGCGACGACCATGAGCCGTGGCAGGCACCGACGCCGGGCCAGGTGAAGCCGCTCAAGGACGCGCCGGGCAAGGCGGTGGAGGACGGGGACTGGTAGGCAGCCCGAGGTAAGCAGCCCCCATCCATTGCACCCCGCGCAACGGGCGTTGCTTGTCTTGCGCTCGGTGGGTGATCCACGCCAAGGTTGCTGTCGCGACCACGGACGCGACCACAGCGACCGATGACCCCGACGACCTGAGGTGTGGACATGGGCAGTGGTGGGCTGAGCAGGCGCCGATTCGTCGGAACCCTCGCGGGAACGGCCGCCGGAGCGACACTCCCGGCGGCCACGGGGTGCGACGACGCGCCCGCACCCACGGACACGGCGGACGTCTCCGAGGCGAGCAGCCCCGAGGCCCGTCCCAGCGCACAGACCGAGAGCCGTGAGCCGTCCGGCCCGCGCCCCCTCTACCTCGGCACCTACACCTCCGTCGAGGGCGGCGGCAAGGGCATCGGCATCGCCACCTACGACCCCACCACCGGCCGTATCACCGGCACAGGCACCATCACGGACGTCCCCGACCCGTCGTATCTGGCGCTGCACCCGAACCGCCGGACCCTGTACGCGGTCAACGAGCGCGAGGACGGTGCCGTGACCGCCGTACGCCTGGCCGACCGCAAGGTCCTGGGGAGCCGCAGCACCGGAGGCGCCGCGCCCTGCCATCTGTCGGTGCATCCGAGCGGGCGCTGGCTGCTGAGCGCCAACTACGGCACGGGCAGCGTGGCCGTGCACCCCATCGACGGCGCGGGCGCGATCGGCGAGCGCACCGATCTGGTCACGCACTCCAGTCCGACGCCCGGTCCGGGCCAGGAGGGCCCGCACGCCCACCAGTTCCTCACCAGCCCCGACGGCGGCCATGTGCTCGCCGTCGACCTGGGCACGGACACCGTGTACACCTATCGCCTCGACCAGAAGGCGGGCACGCTCAGCGAGGTCGCGCGGGCGCAGACGAAGCCGGGTGCGGGCCCGCGCCATCTCACCTTCCACCCGGGCGGCCGGTACGCCTATCTGGCCAACGAGGTCGACAACAGCGTCGCGGTGTGCGCGTACGACCCCGGTACGGGCCGGCTGACCATCGGCGAGGAGCAGGACACGGGCACAGGTTCGGGCACCAGCTATCCCGCGCAGATCGTGGTGACGCCGAACGGCCGCTACGCCTATCTCGCCAACCGGGGCCACAACAGCCTCGCGCGCTATGCCATCGAATCGGACGGCTCCCGGCTCAGGCTGCTGGACACGGTTCCGGTGTCCGGGGACTTCCCGCGGCAGATCGCCCTCTCTCCGGACGGCACGCTGCTGTTCGCGGCGAACCAGCGCTCCAGCACGGTGAGCGTCTTCCATGTCGACGAGGACAGTGGTGAACTGCGGCTCGCGGGCGAGCCGTTCGCCTCACCTGTCGCCGTCTGTGCGCTGCCGCTGTAGGGCGCGCGGGCAGGAGGCGGCGCTGGCCTGGGACAGCAGGATGTGCATGCGCTCGGTGAGCTGGGCGACGTCGTCGGCGGGCCGGTGGAAGGGCAGGCGTACGTCGCCGTGGGAGCGGGCGCGCTCGATGCGCAGGGTGAGTCCGTGCCGGTCGACGGCGAGCGGCTGGACGCGGACGGCGCCGTGCAGGCTGTCGGAGTCGACGAGCCGGGTGAGGCGCTCGACGGCGTCCGGGTGGCAGTCGGCGAGATGGGTGAGCAGCCGGGCCTCGGCGGTGGCCAGCGGGTCGGGCTCGGCGGTGGCGAACTCCTCCAGGTCGACGGCCAGGGCGCCGGACGGCTGCCGCAGCACCACGCGGGTCGGCCGGAAGGCGAGTTTGCCGTCCTCGGGGGTGAACCAGCCGGACATCCACAGCCGGGTGCGGATCCGCCTGCGTACGGGCACGGGGGCGACGTCGGCGAACTCAAGGACGGCGGAGGGCTCGCCGCGGGGCGCGCAGATCGCCGCCGTGACGAGCACGCTGTCCTCCGGCACCTCCAGCAGGACGCGCCCGTCGTCGGTCACGGTGTGCGCGCCGACGAGCTCCTCGCGGCAGTTCTCCGCGGTCACTCCGCAGGACCACGCGCCGGCGAGCACCGACCGGGCACGTTCAGCGGCGGACGGCGCGGCCGCCCAGGTTTGGCTGTCGCCCATGCTGTCACCCATCCCAGATCTCCTTAGGTAAGCCTTGCCTAACCTACCGAAGATCGGGGTGCACGCCAACCAGCACGTCCGACGCCGTGCGATCTCTTTGCGAAAGTTCAGCGCGCGATGACGCCCAGCAGGGCGTGGGCACACAGGTCACGTACCTGCTCGCGGGTGAGTTCCGCGCCCCTCAGCCACTCCAGGCACACGGCGGTCGTGAACGCCAGCCAGCCCCGTACGGCGAGCCGGACGTCGGCGCGCTCCTCGAAGACCGGGCCGAATTCGGGGTCCGCCGCCATCGCCGCGAGGATCTGCTTCTCCTGTGCGGCCAGGGCGCGTTGATACACCTTGCGCACGGCCTGGTCGCCGGCGGCGTCGGCGCGATGGAAGGCGCGGTAGCCGTGGGCGTGTTCCTGGACGTACTCCAGGAACACATCGAGGCCGGCGCCGAGCTGTTCACGCACCGGGACGCCGGGCACGGCGGCCGTCATCCGCAGCATGCGCTCGCTCTCCCGCGCCACGACGGCCGCGAAGAAGTCCCGCTTGGTCGGGAAGTAGTGGTAGAGCAGCCCGCGTGAGACACCGGCGATCTCGGCGACCTGCTCGATCCACACCTCGTCGTACGGACTCTCCGAGAACAGCCGCGCCCCGACCGCGAGGAGCTGCTCACGGCGCTCCTCGGTACTGAGCCGGCGCCGTGTGCGCTCACCCTGGTTCGCGGCCATGCCCGCACTTTACTTGACGTGGATTCAACAGCGGGATCAGACTGAGCGCGTTATTGAACCCATGTACAACACGCTCAATCTGCCCCTGTGGCAAGGGAGATCGCGTCATGACGGACACGTCGACGGCAGCCGGGCTGCCGAAGGGATTCCGCAGCGCCGAGCAGGGCTGGCCGCAGTTGCGGCGCATACCCCGACCCCCGTACCGGCTCCCGCTGCTCGGCGACGTACTGGGCGCGAGCCGCACCAAGCCGCTGCAGGACTCCCTGCGCCATGCCCGCCGGCTCGGGCCGATCTTCCGACGCCGGGTCTTCAACCGGGAGATCGTGTTCCTGTGGGGCGCCGCCCTGGCGGCCGACATGGCCGACGAGTCACGGTTCGCCAAGCACGTGGGGCTCGGCGTCGCCAACCTGCGTCCTGTCGTCGGGGACGGACTGTTCACCGCGTACAACCACGAGCCCAACTGGCAGCTCGCGCACGACGTCCTGGCCCCGGGATTCAGCCGGGAGGCCATGGCGGGCTACCACCCGATGATGCTCAACGTGGCGGACCGGCTGATGGACCACTGGGACCGCGAGATGGCGGCGGGCCGCACGGTGGACGTGCCCGGTGACATGACCAAACTGACCCTGGAGACGATCGCACGCACCGGATTCGGCCACGACTTCGGCTCCTTCGAGCGGTCCCGGCCGCACCCCTTCGTGACGGCGATGGTGGGCACCCTCACCTACGCGCAGCGGCTCAACGCGGTGCCGTCGCCGCTCCTGCTACGGCAGGCCGCGCGCCGCAACGCGACCGACATCGCGTATCTCAACCACACGGTCGACGACCTGGTCCGCGCCCGCACGGCCGGCGGGCCGGGCGACGGCGACCTGCTGGACCGGATGCTTCAGACGGCCCATCCGGAGACGGGCGAGCTGCTGTCGCCGGAGAACGTCCGCCGCCAGGTGATCACCTTCCTGGTCGCCGGGCACGAGACGACATCCGGCGCGCTCTCCTTCGCCCTGCACTACCTCTCCCGGCACCCCGAGATCGCCGCCCGCGCCCGCGCCGAGGTCGACCAGGTCTGGGGCGACACGGCGATGCCGGGCTACGACCAGGTGGCCAAGCTGCGCTACCTCCGCCGGGTCCTGGACGAGTCGCAGCGGCTGTGGCCGACGGTGCCGGCCTTCACCCGGGAGGCCCGCGAGGACACGCTGCTCGCCGGGGAACATCCGATGCGGCGGGGTGCCTGGGCCCTCGTACTCACGGCGATGCTGCACCGCGACCCCGAAGTCTGGGGCCCGGACGCCGAGCGGTTCGATCCGGACCGGTTCGAACCGAAGGCCGTACGGTCGCGTCCGGCGCACACCTTCAAGCCGTTCGGGACGGGGGCGCGGGCGTGCATCGGGCGCCAGTTCGCGCTGCACGAGGCCACGTTGGTGCTGGGGCTGCTGCTGCGCCGGTACGAGTTCCGCAGCGACCCGGCGTATCGGCTGCGGGTGACGGAGCGGCTGACGATGATGCCGGAGGGGTTGCGGCTGGGGCTGGAGCGGCGTGTCGGCACTGTGCAGGGACCCGTCGTGGAGGAGCCGCCCTCAGACCTCCGCTGTCCAGTGCACGGGTCGGCTGACTGACCCGGGCAGCCGGGTGCCCGCGCTGCCGCGTGCCGCGTTCAGCTGGGGCTGGGTCAGGAAGAAGGCGCCGGTCAGATCGGCGTCCGTGAGGTCGGTGTCGCGCAGGTCGGCGCCGATGAGGTCCGCTCCGCGCAGGTCGGCGCCGGTCAGGTCGGCCGCTATGAGGTAGGCGCCGCGCAAGTTGGCGCCGCTCAGATCGGCGCCCTTGAGACGGGCGCCCATCAGGTCCGCGCCACGCCGGTTCTTCTTCCGGCCGCGTACACCCGCCCGTGCCAGCTCGCTGGTCTTCAGCAGCAGGACGTTGACCTGCTGGCGATGCGCGGCGACATCCAGGGTGGCGAGTTCCTCGGGGGTGCGGCGGGTGAGTGCGTCGGTCGCGTCCAGGAGTTCGCGCAGCTCGGGGTGCAGGGGGCTCGCAGCGGGCAGGGTGAGCGCCTCGGTCAGGTACCAGAGCAGTTCGTGGAGCTGGCGGACGACCGGGAAGACGTCGAACATCCGCCGCGCGCGCTCGCGGTCGCCGGTGCGCCAGTCCTCCCCGGCGAAGGTGACCTGCGAGACCTTCTGTCCGGCGCCGAAGCAGTCGTAGACGGTGCAGCCGCTGTAGCCGCTCTGCCGGAGCCGGGCGTGGATGCCGCAGCGGTGGTCGTCCTGGAGGTTCCGGCAGGGCGTCCCCGCGGCCTTGTCCTGCGCGAAGTCCGCAGAGGCGGTGAAGGGCAGCGCGACACAGCACAGCCCGAAGCAGTTCGCGCAGTCTCCGCGCAGGTCGGTGAGGTCGCCGGGGTGATCTTGCATGACATCAGCCTAATGTCCGGCCCGCGACCGAACCTCACCGATGAATTTCCGGCGGTGTGGGGGTCCTCTCATACAACGGAAAACAAGCTCGGCTATCACTGAGACAGCAGCCGACGAAAGCAGGAGCACCACCGCATCGAGGAATCCCAGGAGACAGGCCATGTGCACCCACCAGCCCACGTGCCCCACCGCCGACAGCCCCGAGCGCCACGACGCCATGATCGTGTCGGCCCACCCCGAACAGGGCTGGAGCCTGCTGTGCAACGGCATCGTCGTCTTCGACGACACCGGTGAGCTTCTCCCGGACGGGCGGGTGGTCCGCCCGCACCGCGCCGTCGGACCATTGGCCGTGGCCGCCTGACTCAGCCTTCGAGGTCCGGCAGATCCAGGGCGGCCAGCCGCTCGGGGTCGGCCAGGATGTACATCCCGGTGATCCGGCCGTCCGCGATGGTGACGCCCAGTACCGACTGCGGCCGTCCTTCGGGGGCGCTGAGGAACCCGATCGAGCCGTTGACCGACACGAGCCGGATGTACTGCGCGAACCGCCGGAACAGCATGGCCTGTTCGGCCACCGGCCGCGCTCCGCGCACCAGCTTGGACGCCGCCGCGCCGCTGATCAGCGGTCCGGAGTCGACCCGCAGCACGATGTCGGGGTCGAGGACCGCCAGCAGCGCCTCGAAGTCGCCCGCGCGGGAGGCGGCCATGAAGGCGTCAAGGACCTGCCGCTGTCTGCCGAGGTCCGGCTCGGAGGACGGCGTGGCACCCTTCACCCGCCGCCGGGCACGGCTGGCGAGCTGCCGGGTGGCGGCCGAGGAGCGCTCCACGATCGGCGCGATGTCGTCGAAGGGCACCGCGAACATGTCGTGCAGCACGAACGCGATCCGCTCGGCCGGTTCCAGCGTCTCCAGCACGACCAGCAGGGCCAGGCCCACGGAGTCGGCCTGGAGGACCTCCTGCTCCGGGTCGATCTGCGACAGGGGCCGGATCACGGGGTCCGGGACGAAGGTGTCGTCCAGCGGCTCCTCATGGCGCCGGGTGCGTGAGCGGAGCAGGTCCAGACAGACCCGGCCGACGACCGTGGTCAGCCACCCGCCGAGGTTGTCGATGCCGTCCGCGTCACTGCGGCTCAGCTTCAGCCACGCCTCCTGGACGGCGTCGTCCGCCTCGGCCAGCGAGCCGAGCATGCGGTAGGCGACCGCCTTGAGACGCCCGCGGTACTCCTCGAAGCGGTCCGCCAGCAGATCGGTGTCACTCACCGGCCGAACACTTCGAACGCCACGGCCGGCTTCCCGCCGAACCGCTCCCCCGTCCTCTCGGCGTTCGCGGTGAGGAAGCCGCGGACGTACGTCTCCGGGTCCTCGTCCGTCAACACCTCGATGTAGGTGCGGTGTTCGAGCAGCGAGTGCACCGCCCGCTCAAGACCCGCCGTCGCGTCCACCGCGTGCGTGGGCGAGCCGGAACCGGCCACCGCGACCCAGCGGACGCCGTTCCAGGGTTCGAGTCCCTGCTCGATGAGCTCGGGGAAGATCCAGCGGTTGCCCGCGTCACCGGCCGCGTCCAGCGTGGCGCGGCCGACCGCGACATGGTCCGGGGTGTTCCAGGCGACGCCGCCCCAGGTGTCGCGGTGGTTGAGCGTGATCACCAGTTCGGGCCGGTGCCTGCGGATCGCGGCGGCGATGTCACGGCGCAGGGCGGTGCCGTACTCGATCACGCCGTCCTTGTGGTCGAGGAAGTCCACCTCCGACACCCCCACCACCGCGGCGCTGGCCCGCTGCTCGCGCTCCCGCAGCGGGCCGCACTCGGCCGGGTCCAGGGTGTCTATGCCGGCTTCGCCGCGGGTCGCCAGGACATAGGCGACCTCGCGACCGCCGTCCGTCCAGGCGGCGATCGCCGCCGAGCAGCCGTACTCGAGGTCGTCCGGGTGCGCGACGACAGCGAGCGCGCGCTGCCAGTCGTCGGGCATGGGCTTCAGCTGAGTGATCGTCGGCTCGGCCATGCCCGCACCCTAACGCGTCACACTGACATCACGCTTCGTCACGGGTGAGCGCGAGCAGCCGGTCCAGGACGCGGGTTCCGCCGGCCCGCACACCGTCGTGCTCGAACTCGTCGGTGACCCAGGTCCGCAGGCCGCGGATGGCGCGGGCGGTGGCGAGGGAGTGCGCGGTGTCGACGTACATGTCGTCGTGGTAGACGGCCGCCGCGACCGGCACTTCGTTGGCGGCGAGGCGCGCCGGGTCGTACAGGGGTGTCCAGTCGGCGCGGGCGGCGAGGAGGTCGGCGGTCTCGCGCAGCGGGCGCAGGGCGGGGTCGCAGTCGAACATCCAGGGGTGGATCGATTCGCCGGTGAACTGCAGCGGCCCGTCCCCCGCGAGGGTCTTGGCGGCGTCGAACTGCGGGAACTCGGCGCGCACCCGCTCGGCGGCCCAGGCGGTGGCGCGGGCGTCCTGGCCGTAGATCGCCTCGTGGACGAGGGCGTAGAGCGGGTGTCCCGCGTACGACAGCAGGCCCTGGACGTCCTCCTGGAAGGCGTCCGAGAGGGCGGGGCCCTGCGGGGTGCGGACGAAGGCGTTCTCCAGGAGGTAGTGCAGCCGGTGGCTGCCCTCGCTGCCGCCGAGGACGATGCCGAGGGACTGGAAGGCCTCCGCGGTGAGGCGGTAGCCGTTGGGCAGGACGACCTCGTTCGCGATGAGGTGGTCGGCGATACGGCGGGCCCGCTCGACGTCCTGCGGGTAGCGGGCGTAGTGCGCGGCGACCTTGCGCTCGATGCGCGGGTAGGCCGCGCGGTAGACGTCGTCGGCGTGTGCGTCGAGCGAGGGCAGGCCGCCGGTGATGATCGCGGCGGTCAGGCCCTCGGGTGCGAGGGAGAGATAACTGACCGTGCAGAAGCCGCCGAAGCTCTGTCCGAGCACGGTCCACGGGGCGCCGCCGGTCACCTCACGGCGGATCGCCTCGCAGTCGCGGACGATGGAGTCGGCGCGGAAGTGCGTGAGGTAGTCGGCCTGCGCCGACGGGCCGCCGCGCAGCGGAAGGGTCTGACGGTTGGCGGGTGTGGAGTGGCCGGTGCCGCGCTGGTCGAGGAGCAGGACGCGGAACTCCTTCAGGGCGCGGCCGAGCCAGGCGCCCTTGCCGACGAAGCGGTTGGCCCCGAAGCCGGGGCCGCCCTGGAGGTAGACCAGCCACGGCAGTTCCTGGTGCGCCTTGTCGGTGGCGACGACCTCACGGGCGTAGAGCTCGATCGTCTCCCCGGTCGGGTCGGCGTGGTCGAGGGGCACGGTGAAGTGGCGGTCGGTGAGGACGACGCCGGGCTGGCGGTAGCTGACGGTCAACAGGGCTCCCGGGACGGAGGGTTTTCGGGCCGCGTCCCAGTTCAGCACATGTTCGTCCACCGACCGAGCCCCGGGATCATGAAATCGTACTGAATGGCGGATCAGCGCGACGACAGGCTGGAGCGTCGGACCACCAGTTCGGGCTGGAGGACGACCCGCCGGTGCTCGTGCCGTTTCCCGCCGGTCTCGGCCTCCGTCTCCTCGAGGAGCATCTCCGCGGCGAGCGTGCCCATGGTGACGGCGGGCTGCCGTACGGAGGTGAGGGGGACGGCCGCGGCGGCGGCGAACTCGATGTCGTCGTAGCCGACGATCGCGAGGTCGTCGGGGACGCCGACGCCCGCCGCGTACATGGCCTGGAGGACGCCGAGGGCGAGCAGGTCGTTGGCGCAGAAGACGGCGGTGGGGCGCTCGGCGAGGCCGAGCAGCCGGGCGCCGGCGTCGCGGCCCGCGGCGACGTCGAGCCGCTCGGTGGGCAGTTCGCGCAGGGAGTCGGGGCCGAGGCCGGCCTCCTTCAGCGCGTTCAGGGCGCCGGTGCGGCGGTCGCGGACCTGGTTGAGGCCGGGCGGGCCGCTGACGTAGGCGATGGAGCGGTGCCCGGCGTCGACGAGGTGGCGCACGGCGAGGGCGCCGCCCGCGACGTCGTCGACGGAGACCGAGCATTCGGTGGTGCCCTCGGCGACCCGGTCGACGAGGACGAAGGGGATGTTGTGCCGGCGGAACGTCTCGATGTTGCGGCCGGTGGCGTCGGCCGGGGTGAGCAGGACGCCCCGTACCCGCTGCTCGGCGAAGAGCGACAGGTAGTCGGCCTCCTCGCTGGCGCTCTGTGCGCTGTTGCAGACCATCACGCCGAGCCCGGCGTCGCGGGCGGTGCGCTCGGCGCCGCGTGCCACGTCGACGAAGAAGGGGTTGCCCATGTCGAGGACGAGCAGGCCCATGATCCGGCTGCGGCCCGCCCGCAGCTGGCGGGCGGACTCGCTGCGGACATAGCCCAGCCGGTCTATCGCGGACTGCACCCGCGCCCGGGTCTCGGTGGCGACCGAGTCCGGACGGTTGATGACGTTCGAAACCGTGCCTACGGAGACTCCGGCGGCGCGGGCGACGTCCTTGATACCCACCGACTGGGTCATCGGGCAGGGACCTCCAGGAAGACAGAAAAAGACGCGGGCGGCGGGAAGGGGCTTCACATTACCGTCAAGCCGCCCACAACGGCTGCGATCAGGCAGGCAGGCGGAAGTTGAGGTTGCGCAGCGCCGAGGGCGTCGTACCGCTGGACTTCTCCTGGTACATGATCGACAGGAAGTTGTCCTGCCCGACGCGGGTCTCGTCGATGACGACCTCACCGAACGCGTTCAGCCCGGCGGTGACACCGTCGTAGAGGACCGTCCAGTCCGTGTAGCCGGAGGCCTTGGAGGCGCCGGCGATCCGGCAGAACGGGAAGATCGCGTACGCGTTGTCGTACTTGTCCAGGATCAGCTTGGTGCGCTGGCTGGAGTTCAGCGGCACCGGGATCTCGGTCTTCTGCCAGGTGCCGGAGGCGTTCTTGCGCACATGGAAGGCGCGGCCGTTCGCCGTGCGGTCGGCGACGTAGTTCGTGGTGCACTGCCCGAACCGGCCGGGAACGTAGCTGATGATCGCGTGCGGCAGACCGGCGGAGTCGGTGAACTGGCTCTCCTGGTTCATCAGGGAGTGGTCCGGGTTGATGGCGTCGATCACCAGCCCGCTGTCGGTGACGGCGACCTTGTCGGAGCCGCCGGTGGTGCCGACGACGGTGCCGGCGTTGTTGCGCCAGGTGCGGCCGCGGTCGTCGGAGTAGACGTAGCCGGTGTCGTGGTTGGTGATGCCGCCGCCGTTGCACATCACGGCACCGTTCTGCTCACGCCAGGTGAAGAAGGAATGCAGTCGGCCATTACGGTCGTAGTCGATGCCGTGCAGGTACATGTTGCGGGCGGTGGAGGAGCCGTGCTCGCTGGTGTACGTCCCCGTGGAGCTGGACCACTCCCCCAGGTTGGTCCAGGTCGAACCGTCGTACTCGGCAAGGGCGTTGCGGCCGTTGCCGGAGATGGCGACCCGGTAGCTGAGCTGGAGCTTGCCGTCCGGGGTGGAGATGAACTGCGGGTAGGTGAACTGCGAGGTGAGGGCGAGGCCGTCCATGGTCGACTGGGGTGCGCCGAAGCGGCTCGCGGTCCAGCTCAGACCGGCCGGGTTGTCGACTAGTCCGGCGACCGACTTGACGTAGGTGAAGCCGTCGCTGTGGGAGTCCATGTTGAGGTGAATGCGGCCATCCACCTTCGAGATCCCCATGGAGATCACGTTGTGGGAGTCGTTCGCCTTGAGCATGTGGCCGACCTTGACGGTGGACCAGGTGGTGGAGCCAAGGGCGCGGCGGGCGATGACGGCGTTGCGGTCGGCGGTGTACCAGACGGCGTACTGGTAGCCCTTGTAGGTCAGCAGGCCGTTCTTCTGGAAGGCGTTGTTGTTGACCAGGCCGTCGTACGACACGAAGAAGATGGCCTGGGTGTCGAGCGTGGTGGTGCCGGTCAGGGTGACGGACGGGCCCGGGTCGGCGGCGCGGGCGATGCCGGAGGTGAGGGCGGGGGTCATGACGGCTCCGGCGAGTGCGGCACCCAGCAGCGTGCGTCTCTTCATCTCGGGGGACTCCATTGTCGGCGAGGAGCGGGGAGGGAGCTACAGCGGGGGGTCAGGCGAGGTGGAACACCTCGGTGAGCGGCTTCATGGCCTCGTCGGGCCGGGCGCCGTCCAACGACTCGAAGAACTCGCCCATCTCGGCCTGCCAACGGGCGTTGACCTCGGTGGCCTCCATACCGGCCTTGGCGGCCTCGAAGTCCTCGGTCTCCAGATAGCCGACGAGGAGGCCGTCGTCGCGCAGGAAGAGCGAGTAGTTGTGCCAGCCGGTGGCCGAGAGTGCCTGGAGCATCTCCGGCCACACGGCGGCATGGCGTTCGCGGTACTCGGGGATCCGGTCCTCACGGACCTTGAGCAGAAAACAGACGCGCTGCATGAAGTACCGCTCCAGCCTCAGAAGTTGTACTGGTCGATGTTCTTGGCGTCGAACACGGTCGGCTTGCCGAGGCTGATCACGCCGTCCTTGCCGATGGTGTACGTGGTGTCGCCGGCCTTGAAGGTCTCGCCCTCCTTGCCGGTGATCTGCCCGGAGACCAGCGCGACGGAGGCGCGGGCGGCGAGGTCGCCGAGCTTCGCCGGGTCCCACAGCTCGAACGCGTCGACGGTGCCGTTCTTGACGTACTTGCGCATGTCGTTGGGGGTGCCGAGGCCGGTCAGCTTGACCTTGCCCTTGTACTTGGAGCCCGACAGGTACTGGGCGGCGGCCTTGATGCCGACGGTGGTCGGGGAGATGATCCCCTTCAGGTTCGGGTACTCCTGGAGCAGGCCCTGGGTCTGCTGGAAGGACTTCTGCGCGTCGTCGTCACCGTAGGCGACCTTGACCAGCTTGACGTCCTTGTACTTCGGGTCCTTCAGCTCCTGCTTCATGAAGTCGATCCAGACGTTCTGGTTCGTCGCCGTCTGCGCGGCGGACAGGATCGCGATCTCGCCCTTGTAGCCGATCTGCTCGGCGAGCAGCTGCACCTCGGTGCGGCCGAGGTCCTCGGCGGAGGCCTGCGAGACGAAGGCGTTGCGGCAGTCGGCGGTGGTGTCGGAGTCGTAGGTGACGACCTTGATGCCGTTCTTCATGGCCTGCTTCAGCGCGGTGCACAGGGCGCCCGGGTCCTGCGCGGACACGGCCATCGCGTCGACCTGCTGCTGGGTCAGCGTGTTGACGTAACTGACCTGCCCCGCGGTGTCGGTGGCACTGCTCGGACCGACCTCCTTGTAGCTGGAGCCGAGCTCCTTCAGGGCCGCCTCGCCGCCCTTGTCGGCGGAGGTGAAGTAGGGGTTGTTGACCTGCTTGGGCAGGAAACCGACGGTCAGTCCCTTCTTCAGCTCGGCGTTCGGGTCGGCCTTGCCGGCGGAGGCGGCGGAGCCACCTTCACTCTTGACGTCCTCCTTGGTGGTGCCGCCGCAGGCGGTGGCGGCGAGAGCGAGAGAAGTGACGGCGGCGAGGGCCGCGCAGGTACGGCGGATGGATGCCTTGCGCATGGTGGGTCCCTTTTGACGGAGGTGAGTGGATGCCCCAAGGGGCGCGGGGCTGTCTTGATGTGCGGCTACCGCCGCGTGGGCGCGACCAGCCACAGACGGCCCGCAGGTTTTGAACGGCCTTTCAGCGGAGCGTTTGCGCGGCTCTACGGCCCGCCCTCGCTACGGAGATCTGCCGTGCGACCCGGGGGCCGAGCACGGAGAGAACGAGCAGGACGCCGGTGACGACGATCTGCGACTGGGCGGAGACGTCCTGGAGGCTCATCACGTTCTGCAGCGCGCCGAGCAGGAAGACTCCCGCGATCGCACCGCCGAGCGTGCCCTTGCCGCCGTCGAAGTCGATGCCGCCGAGCAACACGGCCGCCACGACGGAGAGTTCGAGACCGGTGGCGTTGTCATAGCGGGCGCTCGCGTAATGCAGCGCCCAGAAGATCCCGGTGAGCGACGCCATCAGGCCGGTCATCGTGAACAGGATCAGCTTCTGCCGCTTGACCCGGATCCCGGCGAACCGCGCCGCCTCCTCGCTCGCGCCGGTGGCGAAGATCGACCGGCCGAACGGGGTGGCGTGCAGGGTGACCACGGCGATAGCGAGCAGCACCAGGAAGGGCAGGAAGGCGTACGGGATGAAGGTGTCGCCGATGCGTCCGGCCGCGAAGTCCAGGTACTGCGTCGGGAAGTCGGTCACCGCGTCCGACCCGAGCACGATCTGCGCGATCCCCCGGTACGCGGCGAGCGTGCCGATGGTGACGGCGAGCGACGGCAGTCCGAGCCGGGTGACCAGCAGGCCGTTGATGAGCCCGCACACCACACCCAGCAGCAGACAGATCGGGATGATCGTCTCGATGGTCATGCCCTGGTTCCACAGGGCGCCCATCACCGCGCCCGAGAGCCCCGCCGTGGAGGCCACCGACAGATCGATCTCGCCGGAGACCACGAGCAGGGTCATCGGCAGGGCGATCAGCGCGATGGGCAGCGTGTTGCCGATCAGGAACGACAGGTTGAGGGCGTTCCCGAAGCCGTCGACCGTGCCGAAGGACAGCAGCAGGACGACGATGAGGAGGGCGCCGACGACCGTGTCCCAGCGAACGGCGCGCGAGAGCGAGAAGTCAGCCATGGCGGGCGTTCCTCTTCTTCAGGGCGGTGGCCACGCGCAGGGCGACGATCCGGTCGACCGCGATGGCGAGGATGAGCAGGATGCCGTTGATGGCGAGCACCCAGACGGAGCTGACGCCGAGGGCGGGCAGCACGCTGTTGATGGAGGTCAGCAGCAGCGCGCCGAGCGCCGCGCCGTAGACGCTGCCGGAGCCGCCGGTGAAGACGACGCCGCCGACCACGACCGCGCTGACGACGGTGAGTTCATAGCCGTTCCCGGTGCCGGAGTCGACGTTGCCGAACCGGGCGAGATACATGGCGCCGGCGAGTCCGGCGAGCGCGCCGCAGAAGGTGTACGCGGCGAGGATCCGCTTGCGCACCGGGATGCCGGCGAGGCGCGCGGCCTCCGGGTTGGAGCCGAGGGCGTACAGCTCGCGGCCGCTGCCGAAGTGCTTGAGGTAGTACGCCGTGGCCACCAGCACCGCGAGGGCGATCAGCGCCAGCCACGGCACGGCGGAGAGGCCGCCGGAGCCGAAGTCGACGAAGCCGTCGGGGAGGTCGGCCGCGGTGATCTGGCGTGAGCCGACCCAGATGGAGTCGATGCCGCGGATGATGTAGAGGGTGCCGAGGGTGACGACGAGGGCGGGCACCTGGCCGATGCTGACGAGCAGGCCGTTCAGCAGGCCGAAGCCGATGCCCATCAGGACCGCGAGGAGTACGGCGACGACCGGGTTGCCGCCGCCCTGGAGGTACGTGCCGGCGGCGAAGGCGCTGATGCCGAGCGTCGAGCCGACCGACAGGTCCACGTTCCTGGTGATCACCACGAGGGACTGCCCGGTGGCGACGAGGACGAGGATCGTGGCGTTCAGCAGCAGGTCCTTGATGCCCTGCTCGGTGAGGAACTCGCTGTTGCCGAGCTGGGTGACGACGATCATCACCACGAAGACGGCCAGGATGGCGAGTTCACGCATCTTGAAGACGCGGTCGACCAGGCGGGTGCCGCTGGACTTGGGTACGTCGGTCACGGGAGCCTCTTTGGGAGTGACGACCGTCATGCGGCGGCCCTCCCGGTGGCTGCGGCCATCACGGTTTCCTCGGTGGCTTCGGAGCGCGGGATCTCGGCGGTGAGGCGGCCCTCGTGCATCACGAGCACGCGGTCGGCCATGCCGAGGATCTCGGGCAGGTCGGAGGAGATCATCAGGACGGCCACGCCGTCGGCGGCCAGCTCACTGAGCAGCCGGTGCACCTCGGCCTTCGTACCGACGTCGATACCGCGCGTCGGCTCGTCGACGATCAGCACCTTGGGGCCGGTGGCCAGCCACTTGGCGAGGACGACCTTCTGCTGGTTGCCGCCGGACAGGGTGTTGACCGTGTCGGCGATCCGGGCGTACTTGACCTGGAGCTTGACGGCCCAGTCGAGGGAGCGGCTGCGTTCGGCGCCGCGGTCCATGAAGCCCGCCTTGACGGTCGTACGCAGTCCGGTGAGGCCGATGTTGCGCTCGATGGACATATCCATCACCAGGCCCTGGGCGCGCCGGTCCTCGGGGACGAGGGCGAGGCCGGAGGCCATGGCGGTGGACGGGGCGCCGTTGGTCAGCGCCTTGCCGCCGACGGTGACCTCGCCGGCGTCCCAGCGGTCGATGCCGAACACGGCTCGGGCGACCTCGGTACGGCCCGCGCCCACCAGACCGGCGAGGCCGACGATCTCGCCGCGCCGTACGTCGAAGGAGACATCGGTGAAGACGCCCTCGCGGGTCAGCCGGCGCACGCTGAGGGCGATCTCGCCGGGCTGCACGTCCTGCTTGGGATAGAGCTCGTCGAGGTCGCGGCCGACCATACGGCGCACGAGGTCGTCCTCGGTCATGCCGTCGAGCGGTTCGCTGGCGATCCAGGCGCCGTCGCGCAGGGTCGTGACCTGCTGGCAGATCTGGAAGATCTCCTCCAGCCGGTGGGAGATGAACAGGACGGCGGCGCCCTGTTCGCGCAGGGTGCGGACCACGCCGAAGAGACGGGCGACCTCACTGCCGGTGAGGGCGGCGGTCGGCTCGTCCATGATCAGGACGCGGGCGTCGAAGGACAGCGCCTTGGCGATCTCCACGATCTGCTGGTCGGCGATGGACAGCCCGCGCGCGGGGCGGTCGGGGTCGAGTTCGACGCCGAGGCGCTGCATCAGGGCCAGGGTCGCCTCATGGGTGGCCCTGTGGTCGATGCGGCCGAGGGCGCGCCGTGGCTGGCGGCCCATGAAGATGTTCTCGGCGATCGACAGGTCGGGGAAGAGGGTCGGCTCCTGGTAGATCACGGCGATGCCGGCGTCGCGGGCGTCGCCGGGGCCGTGGAAGGCGACGGGCGCGCCGTCGAGCAGCACCTGGCCGGCGTCGGGCCGGTGCACGCCGGCAAGCGTCTTGATCAGGGTCGACTTGCCCGCGCCGTTCTCCCCGGCGAGGGCGTGCACCTCCCCGGGAAACAGCTCCAGGGAGACGTCCCGCAGGGCGCGGACCGCGCCGAAGGACTTCGAAACGTCCCTGAGCGCCAGAACCGGGGCCGGACCCGTGGTGGACGGGTAGGTCATGGGGGCTCCTCGACGACGCCGGCGGGACGGGCCTCTCGGCGTCGTGAAAGGTTTCAACTTGGTTGCCGGGACGTTAGGCACGGACCCGATGTCACGTCAATGGGTTCGTGTCGAAAAAGTTTCGATGAACGAAGGTCACGCCCGAGTCACGAGAAAGATCCTTGGCCGGAGGGCTTGACACCCCTTCGGGCGGCTCATACGTTCCCGTCTTGAATCGTTTCATAGCGAAGCCTTTCTATCGACTTCCGAACCGACGTCACAGGAGCCCTCAAGTGACCGAGCTCGCCGCGGTGAAGGCCGCACTGAAGACCCAGGCGGTCGAAACGCCGTCGTGGGCGTACGGGAATTCGGGGACCCGCTTCAAGGTGTTCGCCCAGCAGGGCGTTCCGCGGACGCCGCGGGAGAAGCTGGACGATGCGGCGAAAGTGCATGAGTTCACCGGCGTCGCGCCCACCGTCGCCCTGCACATCCCCTGGGACAAGGTCGACGACTACGCCGCCCTGGCCAAGCACGCCGAGGAGCGTGGCGTGAAGCTGGGCGCGATCAACTCCAACACCTTCCAGGACGACGACTACAAACTGGGCAGCATCTGCCACCCGGACGCGGTGGTGCGGCGCAAGGCGCTCGATCATCTGCTGGAGTGCGTCGACATCATGGACGCGACGGGCTCCGCCGATCTGAAGCTGTGGTTCGCGGACGGCACGAACTATCCCGGGCAGGACGACATCCGCGCGCGGCAGGACCGGCTGGCGGAAGGGCTCGCCGAGGTGTACGAGCGGCTCGGGGACGGGCAGCGGATGCTGCTGGAGTACAAGTTCTTCGAGCCGGCGTTCTACGCGACGGACGTTCCCGACTGGGGGACGGCGTACGCGCACTGCCTCAAGCTCGGGCCGAAGGCGCAGGTCGTGGTCGACACCGGGCATCACGCTCCCGGCACCAACATCGAGTTCATCGTCGCGACGCTGCTGCGGGAGGGGAAGCTCGGCGGGTTCGACTTCAACTCGCGGTTCTACGCGGACGACGACCTGATGGTGGGGGCCGCTGATCCGTTCCAGTTGTTCCGGATCATGTACGAGGTGGTGCGTGGGGGTGGGTTCACTCCCGAGGTCGCGTTCATGCTCGATCAGTGTCACAACATCGAGGCGAAGATCCCGGCGATCATCCGGTCGGTGATGAATGTGCAGGAGGCGACGGCGAAGGCGTTGCTCGTCGATCGGTCGGCGCTGGCCGAGGCGCAGGCTTCCGGGGACGTTCTTGAGGCGAATGCCGTGCTGATGGATGCCTACAACACGGACGTGCGGCCGCTGCTTCGTGAGGTGCGTGAGGAGATGGGGTTGGACGCCGACCCGATCGCTGCGTATCGCCGGTCCGGGTGGGCCGAGAAGATCGTGGCCGAGCGGGTTGGTGGGGAGCAGGCCGGGTGGGGGGCGTAGGCGTCTGCCGGGTTCTGTTGTCTGCGAGGTGGTCGCATGTGGCTGGTCGCGCCCACGCGGCGGAGCCGCACATGCCACACAGCCCCGCGCCCCTAGGTGAGTGCACATCCCCCTTCTCTCGTAAGGACTGAACGTTCATGGCTACCCATCCCGAAGCCGCCGCCCTCCTCGCCCGCTCCCATCGGCTCGGTTCCGATCCCCGTAACACCAACTACGCCGGCGGCAACGCCTCCGCCAAGGGCACCGACACCGACCCTGTCACCGGTGGTGACGTCGAGCTGATGTGGGTCAAGGGGTCCGGAGGCGATCTCGGCACGCTCACCGAGGGCGGGCTGGCCGTGCTGCGGCTGGACCGTATGCGGGCACTCGTGGACGTCTACCCCGGTGTCGAGCGCGAGGACGAGATGGTCGCCGCCTTCGACTACTGCCTGCATGGGAAGGGCGGGGCGGCTCCGTCCATCGACACCGCCATGCACGGGCTCGTCGAGGCGGCGCATGTCGATCATCTGCACCCCGACTCCGGGATCGCGCTCGCCTGTGCCGCCGACGGGGAGAAGCTGACCGCCGAGTGTTTCGGGGACAGCGTGGTGTGGGTGCCGTGGCGGCGGCCCGGGTTCCAGCTCGGGCTGGACATCGCGGCCGTCAAGGAGGCGAATCCGCAGGCCATCGGGTGTGTGCTCGGCGGGCATGGGATCACCGCCTGGGGTGACACCTCCGAGGAGTGCGAGCGGAACTCGCTGCACATCATTCGGACCGCCGAACAGTTCCTGGAAGAGCGCGGGAAGGCCGAGCCCTTCGGGCCCGTCATCGAGGGGTACGCCGCGCTCGGCGCCGTCGAGCGGCGGGAGCGGGCCGCGGCGCTGGCGCCGGTCGTCCGTGCCCTCGCCTCCCAGGACCGGCCGCAGGTCGGCCACTTCACCGACTCCGAGGTCGTACTCGACTTCCTCGCGAGCTCCGAGCATCCGCGGCTCGCTGCTCTGGGCACCTCGTGCCCCGATCACTTCCTTCGGACCAAGGTGCGGCCGCTGGTGCTGGATCTGCCGCCGACCACCCCGCTGGAGGAGGCCGTCGCGCGGCTCAAGGAGCTGCACGCCGCGTACCGCGAGGAGTACGCCGCCTACTACCGGCGGCACGCCCTGCCCGACTCCCCCGCCATGCGCGGCGCCGACCCGGCGATCGTGCTGGTCCCGGGCATCGGCATGTTCAGCTTCGGCAAGGACAAGCAGACCGCGCGGGTGGCCGGCGAGTTCTATGTCAACGCCATCAATGTGATGCGTGGAGCCGAGGCGGTCTCCACCTACGCTCCCATCGAGGAGTCCGAGAAGTTCCGGATCGAGTACTGGGCGCTCGAAGAGGCCAAGCTTCAGCGGATGCCGAAGCCCAAGGCGCTGGCCACGCGGGTCGCGCTGGTGACCGGCGCGGGCAGCGGCATCGGGAAGGCCATCGCGCACCGGCTGGTGGCCGAGGGTGCCTGTGTGGTGGTCGCGGACCTCGATGCCGCGAACGCGGAGAAGGTCGCCGAGGAACTCGGTGGTCCCGACAAGGCCGTCGCCGTGACGGTCGACGTCACTTCGGAGGAGCAGATCGCCGACGCCTTCAAGGCGGCCGTGCTCGCGTTCGGCGGCGTCGACCTCGTCGTCAACAATGCCGGGATCTCCATCTCCAAGCCGCTCCTGGAGACCTCGGCCAAGGACTGGGACCTCCAGCACGACATCATGGCGCGCGGTTCCTTCCTCGTGTCGAGGGAGGCGGCGCGCGTGATGATCGCCCAGGAGCTGGGCGGCGACATCGTCTACATCGCCTCCAAGAACGCCGTCTTCGCCGGACCCAACAACATCGCCTACTCGGCCACCAAGGCCGACCAGGCCCACCAGGTGCGCCTGCTCGCCGCCGAGCTGGGTGAGCACGGCATCCGCGTCAACGGGATCAACCCCGACGGTGTCGTGCGGGGCTCCGGGATCTTCGCGGGCGGCTGGGGCGCCAAGCGGGCCGCCGTGTACGGGGTGGAGGAGGAGAAGCTGGGCGAGTTCTACGCCCAGCGGACCATCCTCAAGCGCGAGGTGCTCCCGGAGCATGTCGCAGGCGCCGTCTTCGCCCTGACCGGTGGGGAGTTGACCCACACCACCGGTCTGCACATCCCGGTCGACGCCGGCGTCGCGGCCGCCTTCCTGCGATGAGCGCGGCCGTGAAGTCGTACGCCGCGGTCGACCTCGGCGCGTCCAGTGGGCGTGTCATGGTCGGCCGGGTCGGCCCCGACAGCCTGGAGCTGACCGAGGCGCACCGGTTCGTGAACCGGCCGGTGCGGGTCCCGGAGGGTCTGCGCTGGGACATCCTCTCGCTCTACGGCGGTGTCCTGGACGGACTCAAGGCCGCCGGGCAGGTCGACTCCGTCGGCATCGACAGCTGGGCCGTGGACTACGGGCTGCTGGACGCGGACGGCAGACTGCTCGGCAACCCCGTCCACTACCGCGACTCCCGCACCGAGGGCGTCGCCGAGAAGGTGTGGGCGACCGTGCCCGCGCCCGAGCTGTACGCGGCGACCGGGCTCCAGTACGCGCCCTTCAACACGCTGTACCAGCTGGTCGCCGACCGACTCACGGGTGCCGGGCGCCTGTTGCTCATCCCCGATCTGCTCACCTACTGGCTGACCGGCGAGCAGGGCACCGAGCTGACCAACGCCTCGACGACCCAGCTGATCGATCCCCGGACGCGCGGATGGTCGTACGAGATCGCCTCGCGCCTCGGCATCGACCTGGAGCTGTTCGCGCCGCTGCGGCGGCCGGGGGACCCCGCCGGTCTGCTCCGTCCCGAGGTGCTGGAGGAGACCGGGCTCACCGGGCCGGTGCCGGTGACGGCCGTCGGGTCGCACGACACCGCGTCGGCGGTGGCCGCCGTGCCCGCGTCCGGTGAGCGGTTCGCCTACATCTGCACCGGCACCTGGTCCCTGGCGGGACTCGAACTGGACGCGCCGGTGCTCACCGAGGAGAGCCGCGCCGCCAACTTCACCAACGAGCTGGGGCTCGACGGCACGGTCCGTTATCTGCGGAACATCATGGGGCTGTGGCTGCTCCAGGAGTGCGTACGGGCCTGGGGTGACCCGGATCTGGGCGAACTGCTGCTGGAGGCGGCCAAGGTGCCGGCGCTGCGGTCGGTGGTGGACGCGGGGGACGCCGCCTTTCTCGCACCCGGGCGGATGCCGGAGCGGATCGCCGAGGCGTGCCGTGCCTCGGGGCAGCCCGTGCCCGTCTCCCCCGCCGAGGTCACACGCTGCATCCTCGACTCGCTGGCCCTCGCCCATCGCAAGGCCGTCGAGGAGGCTCAGCGGCTCGCCGACCATCCCGTGGACGTCGTGTACGTCGTCGGGGGCGGGACGCGCAACGCCCTGCTGTGCCAGCTGACCGCCGACGCCTGTGGGCTGCCGGTGGTGGCGGGGCCGACCGAGGCGGCGGCGCTCGGGAACGTCCTGGTCCAGGCGCGGGCCCATGAGCTCGTGGCCGACCTCGCGGGCGGGCGTGATCTGCTCACCCGCACCCAGCCGCTCACCCGGTACGAGCCGCAGGGCGACACCGTGCGCTGGCGCGCGGCGCAGGCCCGGCTCGCCGGGGCCTGACCAGGGTCTCCCCGGGGCTCCTTCCCCGGACTAGGCTTCACTCATCCGATGATCGACCACAAGGAGCCGCGATGCGTGTCGCTCTGTTCCTGACCTGTGTCAACGACACGCTCTATCCGGACACCGGGCGCGCCGTGGTGAAACTGCTGACCAGGCTGGGCGTCGACGTCGACTTCCCGATGGCGCAGACCTGCTGCGGGCAGGCCCACTACAACACCGGGTATCGCCATGAGGCCGAGCCGCTGGCCCGGCATTTCTCCGATGTCTTCGGGGAGTACGAGGCGATCGTCACTCCGTCCGGGTCGTGCGGAGCGATGGTGCGGGAGCTGTATCCGCGGATGGGTGAGCGGGCCCGGGCCGAGGGGCGCGGGGACACCCTCTCCGCGACCCTGGCGCCCGTGGTGCCGAAGACGTACGAGTTGACGGAGTTCCTGGTGGACGTGCTGGGGGTGACGGACGTCGGGGCGTACTACCCGCACACGGTGACCTACCACCCGACCTGTCACGGGCTGCGCGGCCTCGGGCTCGGGGACCGGCCGCGGCGGCTGCTCCAGGCGGTCAAGGGGCTTGAGCTCAAAGAGCTTCCGGGAGCCGAGGAGTGCTGTGGTTTCGGCGGCACCTTCGCGCTGAAGAACTCCGATGTCTCGGCGGCGATGGGCGCGGACAAGGTGCGCAACGCCGAGTCGACGGGCGCCGAGGTGCTGTGCGCGGCCGACAACTCCTGTCTGATGCACATCGGCGGCACGATGGGCCGACTGGAGTCGGACATGCGGCCGGTGCACATCGCGGAGATCCTGGCGAGCACGGAGGAGGAACCGGCCGTATGAGCGGGACGTTCGTAGGGATGCCGGCCTTCCCCGAGGCCGCGCACGAGGCGGTCAACAACCAGACGTTGCGCGGCAATCTGCGCCACGCCACCCACACGATCCGCGCCAAACGCGCGAAGGCCGTCACCGAGGTCTCGGACTGGGCGGAGTTGCGGGAGGCCGGCAAGCGGATCAAGGACCACACCCTGCGCCATCTCGACCGCTATCTGGAGCAGTTGGAGACGTCGGTCACGGCCGCGGGCGGCACCGTCCACTGGGCCGCCGACGCCGACGAGGCGAACCGGATCGTGGCCGATCTCGTCAAGGCGACCGGTGAGTCGGAGGTCGTCAAGGTCAAGTCCATGGCCACGCAGGAGATCGGGCTCAACGAGGCGCTGCTCGAAGAGGGCATTCACGCCTACGAGACCGATCTCGCCGAGCTGATCGTGCAGTTGGGCAAGGACCGCCCCTCGCACATCCTGGTCCCGGCCATCCACCGCAACCGGGGCGAGATCCGCGACATCTTCGAGCGCGAGATGAGCGAGTGGGGCCGCCCCGCACCGGAGGGCCTCACCGACACGCCCGCCGAACTCGCCGAAGCCGCGCGTCTGCACCTGCGCGAGAAGTTCCTGCGCGCCAAGGTCGGTATCTCCGGCGCCAACTTCATGGTCGCCGAGACCGGCACGCTGGTCGTCGTGGAGTCCGAGGGCAACGGGCGGATGTGTCTGACCCTCCCGGAGACGCTGATCTCGGTCGTCGGCATCGAGAAGATCGTGCCCACCTGGCAGGACCTGGAGGTGTTCATGCAGACACTCCCCCGCTCCTCCACCGCCGAGCGCATGAACCCGTACACCACCATGTGGACCGGTACGACGGACGGCGACGGGCCGCGCGACTTCCACCTGGTCCTCCTCGACAACGGCCGCACCGACACGCTCGCCGACGAGGTCGGCCGCCAGGCCCTGCGCTGCATCCGCTGCTCGGCGTGCCTCAACGTGTGCCCGGTTTACGAGCGGGCCGGCGGGCACGCCTACGGCTCGGTCTATCCGGGCCCGATCGGCGCCATCCTCAGTCCTCAACTCCGGGGCGTGACAAGCGAGATCGACGCCTCACTGCCGTACGCCTCGTCGCTGTGCGGTGCCTGCTACGACGTGTGCCCGGTCGCCATCGACATCCCCGAGGTGCTGGTGCATCTGCGGGAGCGGGTCGTCCAGGGCGGCGAGGTGATGTCGAAGGGCAACAAGGTGGTGCTGAAGCCCGCGAAGGGGCACGCCGCCGAACGGGCCGCGATGCGGGCGGCGCGCTGGGCGTTCGGCCGTCCCGGCGCCCTGCGCGCCGGGCAGCGGCTCGCCTCGCGCACCCGTCGGCTGCATCCGCGCTCACTGCCCGGACCGGGCAAGGCGTGGAGCGGGACCCGCGATCTGCCGGCGGTGCCCGCCGAGCCCTTCCGGGACTGGTGGCAGCGGACGCAGGGTGGAAAGGACGGCGCCAAGTGAGCAGCAGGGAACGGATCCTGGGCCGGGTGCGGCGCGCGCTCGCGGACGTGCCGCGCGACGACATGCCGTACGAGCAGGCGGTTCCGCGTGACTATCTGCGCGAGCACGGGGAGCGGAGCGTCGCGGACACGGTCGATCTGCTCGCCGAGAACCTGGCGGACTACCGGGCGATCGTGCACCGCTGCACACCCGCCGACCTCGCGGCGACGATCGCCGGCATGCTCGCGGCGCGCGGTGCGAAGACGGTGCTCGTGCCGCCAGGGCTGGACGCCGGGTGGCTCGCGGAGGTCGACGCCGAGCGGATCGCGGACCGGGCGGAGAGCACCCCGCACGAACTGGATCGGGTCGACAGCGTGGTCACGGCGTGTGCCGTGGCCGCCGCCGAGACCGGCACCATCGTCCTGGACGGCTCCCCCGACCAGGGCCGCCGCCGCATCACGCTCGTCCCCGACCACCACATCTGTGTCGTACGGGTCCCCGAGCAGGTCGTCTCCTCCGTCCCGCAGGCTCTCGAACGCCTCGACCCGGCCCGCCCGTTGACGTGGATCACCGGTCCTTCGGCGACCAGTGACATCGAGCTGGACCGGGTCGAGGGGGTGCACGGCCCGCGCACCCTGGAGGTGGTGCTGGTGGGCGAGGATCAGGCGAGCGCGGACGTGAGCGTGTAGCGGCCGGACGGCAGCCGATAGGAGGCCGTGCCGTCCGCGAAGCCCAGGAACTCCACGCCCTCGACCTCGGCCAGGGGCGTCCTGCCCTCGCGGACGGTCGACGGATCGGTGGCGGGGATGCGCAGGGTCGCGGTGCTGTTCGCGGGCACCACGGCCCGGTACGTCAGCTTCCGGTCCTCCTTCCGCCACTCGCTGACGATCTCGCCGTACGGCGAGAGATGCGACCCGGCCACGCGGGTGACCTTGCCGGACGGGTCGAGGTGCGGCCTGAGGAAGAAGTGCCGGAAGCCCGGGTGGGCCGGGTCCTTGGCGATGCCGGCCATGCTCTCGTACATCCACTCCATGATCGCGCCGTAGGAGTAGTGGTTGAACGAGTTCATCTCGACCGGGCCGAAGCCGTCGTCCTTGGAGTACGAGTTCCAGCGCTCCCAGACGGTGGTGGCGCCGTTGCGCACCGAGAACAGCCAGGACGGCATGGCGTCCTGGTGGAGGAGCTGGTACGCCAGGTCGACGCGGCCCTCGTCGGTGAGCACGGGGGCGAGGACGTTCACGCCGAGGAAGCCGACGGAGAGGGTGTTCTCGGCGTACTTCACTCGGGTGCTGTCGGGGTGGGCCTCCTTGTAGGCCTCGTCGTTGCCGATGTTGTCGGTGAGGAGCGTGACGAGTTGTCGGCGCTGGGCCTCGGTGTCGTAGAGGCCGAGTTTGAGGGCCCAGAGCAGGGCGGTCTGGCTGTTGTCCTCCGTCTTGCCACCCGTGGGCGGTGCGTCGCCGAGGCCGGAGCGGATGGTGACCTGTCCGTTCGCGTCGGTGGCCAGGTACTTGGTGATGAAGGCCCGCTTGATGTGGGCGAAGAGGTCGTCGTAGGTGCGGGTCTCGGCGGTGCGGCCGGTGGCGCGGGCCATGTCGGCCATCAGCTTGGCGCTGTAGCCGTAGTAGACGTCGCTGATCAGCTGGGTGCTGGTGTCCTGGAAGGCCAGCCAGTCGCCGAAGATCGCGCCCTGTCCTGCGTAGGTGTCGCCGGTGCGTGCGCGGATCCAGTCCAGGTACTTCTGCATCGCGGCCCAGCTGCGGTCGATGACGGTGGTGTCGCCGGACATCTGCCACACCGTCCATGGCACGACGACTCCGCAGTCCGCCCAACCGCTCGCGGGGACGGGCTGGTTGTAGCGGTTGCCGGGTGCGACCCAGGTGAACTGCGCGCCGTCCTGGCCGTAGGTCTTCTGTGAGTCGATCAGGATGTCCTCGAAGTGGCTGAGGAAATTGACGGCGTCGGCGTTGTAGAGGCCGGTCTGGGAGAAGAGCTGGGTGTCGCCGGTCCAGCCGAGGCGTTCGTCGCGCTGAGGGCAGTCGGTGGGCACCCAGAGGTAGTTGCCGCGCTGGCCCCAACGGACGTTGCTGATCAGCTGGTTGACGTCGGTGTCGTCGGTGGTGATCGTGCCGACGTCGCGGAGGGCGGAGCTCGCGACCCGGCCGGTGAACCGGGTGAGGGTGACGGTGTCCGTCGCGGTGACGGAGACATAGCGGAAGCCGTAGAAGGTCAGCGAGTCCTGGTGGGTCTCGCCGTCGGGGTCACCCTTGAGGATGTAGGTGCTGGTGGCCTTGGCGGCGCGGAGGTTGGCGCGGTACACCGAGCCGACGGGGCCGTCGGCGCCCTCGCTGTCGTCGTTGAGCATCTCGCCGGGCTTGAGGACGACTTGGGCGCCCGCCGGGCCGCGCAGGGTGTAGCGGGGTACGCCGACCATGTTCTGGCCCAGGTCGATCACGGCGGTGTCGCCTTGGCGCAGGGTCACGGAGGCGGTGGCGGCGTCCGGGGCGGTGACGGTGCGGGCGGGGTCGATGACGATACGGCCCTTGCCGTTGGGGCTGCCGCTCTGGCCGGTCACGCCCGTGTAGACGGTGACGGACTGGGGCCGGCGGTCCCATGCGGGCACCAGTCGGGCGCTCTCGCCGGGGTAGGCGACCAGCTTGACCTGGGGGAACTTGGTGACGTGGTCGTGCTCGGAGACGCCCGCCCAGCCGGTGGCGTCGAAGTCGTTCGCCGTCCAGCCCGGGAGTTCCTCACGGGCGTCGTAGGTCTGGCCGTCGTAGATGTCGTCGGCGCGGTAGGGGCCGGTGTCGGTGGCCTTCCAGCCGTCGCCGGGGGCGGTGACGATCGTCTGCTCGGTTCCGTCGGCGTAGCGGATCAGGAGTTTGGCCTTGAGGGCGAGGCGGTTGCCCGCGGCGGGGCGGTAGGCGCTGTTCTCGGAGACGCGGCCGTTGTACCAGCCGTTGCCGAGTACGGCGGCGAGGGTGATCTGTCGGTCCTTGCCGACCAGGTCCGTGACGTCGTAGGTGAAGTAGTTGACGGTGGTGTCGTAGTTGGTCCAGCCCGGGGTGAGCAGTTCGTGTGTGGTGCCAGCGCCGTGCGGTACGGCGACGCGGTGGCCGTTGACGTAGGCGTCGTACACGCCGAGGGCGCTGATGTAGAGCCGGGCGTCGCGTAATTGACGTCCCGTCAGTGCGGTCTGCCGGCGCAGTAGCGGGGCTCCGGGGGTGCCGGGCTGTTTCCCCGTCAGGGCGATCCAGCGGGCGCCGTCCCAGCCGGCGACTCCGTCGGTACCGAGCAGGCCGGTCTCGAAGTGGGCGGTGGGGGCGGCGGGGACGGCGCGGCCGGTCTCGTCCCAGGCGGTCACCGTCCAGTGGTAGCGGGTGGAGGGGTGCAGGGCGGGGCCGTCGTAGCGCACGGCGACCGAGTTCGGTGAGGTGACACGGCCGCTGTTCCAGACGTCCGCGCGGGAGGGGGTGAGGCGGTCGGGGGTGGTGGCCACCAGGACGCGGTACGCCGACTGGCGGCGGCCGCGCACGGGGGAGGCCATGCGCCAGCCGAACCTGGGGTGTGCGGCGTCCACGCCGAGCGGGTTGGTTCTGTGCTCGACCGTCAGTCCCTCGACGGCGGTGCGGTGCGAGGTCGGTGCGGCCGCGGCGGGCCCGCCTCCGATGATCCCGCCGGCCATGGCCAGCGGTGCGGCGCCCAGTGCCGTGGTGAGCACGGTCCTGCGGCGCACACCACCGCCCTTCGTGCTGTCGACTCCGTCATTCATGCCGTAGTCCCTTTCGGCTGCTCGGAGTTGTAACGATTCAGCTCGAACGACGGTGAAGCTAGTGGCAGGAGTGAGAGGTGTCCATGGTTCGATCAGGACAAATACCCGGCAGAATCCAACAGAACTCCCCAGCTACGGGAGGAGAGTTGAAACCGTTCAAAAGCGGAATCAGGAATTCTTGCCCGGTCGTCTCGTCGAGTCACGGCCTGGGCGCCGACGCTCACCAGATAGATCCGTTGCTCAATGTCTCAGTGACCTTCAGCATTCCAGGCGTTTCTGCCTGGAAGGTCCGTGACGGTGTCACCAGAGCGCGAGTTGCGCTTCGGCGTCCCGACAACGGTCTCCCGCTTCCTCCCACCGCTGGT
Source organism: Streptomyces lanatus (assembly GCF_014655715.1). Lineage (GTDB taxonomy): Bacteria > Actinomycetota > Actinomycetes > Streptomycetales > Streptomycetaceae > Streptomyces > Streptomyces lanatus. The sequence goes on from NZ_BNBM01000004.1 coordinate 569,535, forward strand.
GCGACAGACTTGCGCCACCTGCCCGCCCGCCCCGGCCGGGGCGTTGGCGGCGGGTCTTACGGTCGGCTCCACGGGGTTTCGACACGCCGGACGTGTCCTGGTCTCCGGCCACTCCGGTACCAGTGGTGCAGGCCGCCGCCAGAGCGACCAGGTTGCGCGCCGCGTTTTCGTCCCGGTCCAGGACCAGGCCGCAGGCGTCGCAGGTGAAGACTCGGACGTGCAGCGGCAGCTTGGCTTTCACCGTGCCGCACGCCGAGCAGGTCTTCGAGCTGGGGTACCAGCGGTTCGCCACAATGGTGGGGCAGGCGTTCCGTTGGCCCTTGTAGACGAGCTGGCGCCGGATCTCCCCGAATCCGGCATCGGCCACGTGGCGGGCGAGTCGTTTGTTGCGAAGCATTCCAGCGACGTTGAGGTCTTCCACCACCACAGAGCCGTACTCGGCGCGCACGCGGGTGGTGAGCTTGTGCAGGGCATCGGTCCGCAGATTCGCCACGCGGTGATGGATCTTGTTGCGCTCGTCGTTGGCCTTCTCCCACCGCTTCGACGGCTTCCGGCCGGTCCTGCGGTCCGGTCCCTGCCGCCGCGAGACTCGACGGGAATGGAACCGCAGCAGTTTGAGGGCGCCATCCAGGTGCCTCGGGTTCGGCTCGTACCGTGTCTCGCCGGAACTGTCGGCCAGGACCGCCAGGTGAGTCACACCGAGATCGATCCCGACCGCCGCATCCGGCTGGTGGACGCGAGTGATCTCCCGGACCATCTCCACCTGGAAGGACACGAACCAGCGCCCACGCTCGTGCCGCACGGTCGCGGACAGAATGCGCGCCGTGCCGCCCTGGACGCGGGCCAAAAGCTTGGCCGTGGGTTCGTGGGTGCGGATCGTACCCAGCCGAGGCAGAGTAACGTGCCGGCCATCCAATTCGATGCGGATCGTGCCGGTGGTGAACCGGCAGGCCAGGCGAGCCTTCCGCTTGAGCTTGCGGCGCGGGACACCCACCCTGGCACCTTTGCGTTTGCCCTGCTTGGACTTGGCGTAGTTGTCGAACGCGGCAGCCACGTTCGCCAGACCAGTGTTGTAGGCCTCCTTGGAGTTCTCCCGCCACCACTCGGCAAATCTGGGGTCGGTCGTCTTGATCCGGTTGAATTCCTTGCGCAGTGCCGGCAGCGACCACGGTCGCCACGAAGTGAGCTCGTCTTCACCGATGCCGTAGGTTGCTTCGGCCTTGCGCTGCCGCCAAGAGGCGGTCACCCACGATACGGCCCAGTTGTAAGCGGCGCGGGCCGCACCGCAATGCGAGTGCAGCGCCTGCTCCTGCCCGGCGTTCGGGTCGAGGGCGAACTTGTAGCCCTGCATCACGCGGCCGGGTCGCGGTCGGAACCTTCCGCTCACTCGGCAGCCTCCCCCGTTTCCAAGATCCCCTTACCGCACCCAACGAGCACGGCACTGAAAGGTCACCGGTTCGATAAGGGAACACCTATTTCCATTCGAGGAGACAAAGCAGCTGACGGGTTGCTCAGCGTTCGTCTGCCCCATGCGTCGCAAGGTACAGCTCACCACTGACAACGGCGTCGGTCACCGGGGCCGGCCCCCGTCGAGGGTGTCGCTGAGTACACCCGGCAAGACGGGTTCTGCGCCCCATGTGGTCCGGCCTCCGTCTCCGTAGCTTCTTCGGCAGGGCACAGGGAGTGCCGGACGGAGAGTGATGACGATGTTTCGCACAGGCTCGCGACGCGGGCACGACCAGGGACCCGCCCCGGAGGCGCTCCGGCTGGTCAAGGTCACCAGGACCTACGGCTCGGACGACAGTGCCGTGACCGCGCTGGACGGGGTCACGCTGGGGCTGGGGCGGGGCACCTTCACGGCGGTGATGGGGCCGTCGGGTTCCGGCAAGAGCACGCTGCTGCACTGCGCGGCCGGGCTCGACCGGCCCGACAGCGGGATCGTGCGGATCGACGGCACCGAGCTGACCGGGGGCGGCGAGGCGGAGTTGACGAAGTTCCGGCGCGGGCGGATCGGGTTCGTGTTCCAGCAGTACAACCTGCTGGAGACGCTGACCGTCGCGCAGAACACGGTGCTGCCGCTCAAGCTCGCCGGGCAGCGCGTCGACCGCCGTCGGGCGAAGGAGGTCCTGACCTCCGTCGGTCTCGGCGACCGGCTAGGGCACCGCCCCGACCAGCTGTCCGGCGGTCAGCGGCAGCGCGTGGCCATCGCCCGCGCGCTGGTGACGGAGCCCCGGGTGATCTTCGCGGACGAGCCGACGGGCGCCCTGGACACGCGCAGCGCACGTGATGTGCTGCGGCTGCTCCAGCAGGCGGTGCGGGTGCACGGCCGGACCGTCGTCATGGTGACCCACGACCCGGTCGCCGCCTCCTACGCGGACTCGGTGCTGTTCCTGGCGGACGGCAGGCTGGCCGGCCGTATGGACGCGCCGACCCCGGACGCGGTGGCCGAACGCCTTGCGCATCTCGGCGACGACGTGGCCATGGGGGTGTGAGCGATGTTCATGCTGGCCATGCGCTCGATCCGGCACCGCCCCGGGCGGTTCCTCGCGACGCTGCTGTCCGCGTTCCTGGGCGCGGCGATCATCATGACGTTCAACTCGATGCACGACACGGCCGGGCAACAAGGCGTCGACTCGACCAGTTCGGAGACCCTGTCCACCGCGGCGGGCGTCGTCGGCGGCTACGGCACCCTGCTGGTCTTCTTCGCCGTCGCCTCGACCCTGACCGTCAACGTCCGTCAGCGCGCGGCCGAGTTGGAGCTGCTGCGCTGCTCGGGGGCGACTCCGGCGCAGCTGAAGCGGATGGTGGTGGGCGAGGCGGTGGTCGTTGCCCTGGTGGGTGCGGCGATGGCGATCGGCCCGGCGATGCTGGGCGGCCGGGCACTGCTGGAGATGTTCCAGGACAGTGGCCAGGTCGCCGAGTCCGTGCCGTACTCCTTCGGCACGATCGCGTACGTGACGGGCATCGACATCACCCTGCTCGCCTCGGCCGGCGCCGCCTTCCTCGCCGTACGGCGGGCGACGCGGGGGCAGGAACGGCGCGGTGGGGCACGGAGGTTCCTCGCGTACGGCGCGCTGCTCGTCGGCACGGTCTCGGTGGCCTCGACCTTCGCGTTCTCGGCGTCGGACGCCGCCCTGATGGCACCGGCCGCCTACGGGGCGATCCTGCTGTCGGTGGGCTTCGCGATGCTCGCGCCGCGGCTGCTGGAGGGCGTGCTGAACCGGCTGCCGCTGAACGGGGCGAGCGGCTGGCTGGCCGTGCGGAATCTGCGGGAGCGGGCCGGTCAGCTGGCCGGGATCCTGATGTCGCTGATCCTGTTCACGGCCGTCGCCACGGCCACGCTCACCATGCAGGCCGTGGAGAGCGACACCGTCGAGGCGCTGGGCATCACCAAGTCGGTCGACGACAAGAACCTGGAGACACTCAACTTCACGGTCGTCGGCATCATCGTCGTCTTCGTCTGTGTGATGCTGGTCAACTCCCTGTACGCGGCGACCAGTTACCGCGTCCGGGAGTTCGGGCAGCAGCGGCTCGCGGGGGCGACGCCGGGGCAGGTGCTCGGGACGGTGGGTGTCGAGGGGCTGGTCCTGACGGTCACCGGTGTCCTCTTCGGCGCGCTGGCCGCGCTGGCCGGGATCATCCCGTTCACCGTGGTCCGCTCGGATGGGGTGCTGCCGGGCGAGGTCTACGGCATCGGTGCGGCGGTCGTCGCGGTCGCGGCGGCGGTGACGCTGGGGACGAGCCTGCTCACGGCGCGGCGGGTGCTGCGGGTGCCGGCGGTGGGGGCGGTCGCGGTGGCGTCCTGAGGGGGTGGTCGGACGGGCGGTCTGGGTGGCGTCCTGAGGGGGGCCGTCGGACGGGGCGGTCGCGGTGGCGCCCAAAGGGGGACGGTCGGACGGGGCGGTCGCTTCGGCGGCCGTCCCGTCATTTCATGCCCGCCGCCTCCAGCGGCGCCGTCGCCCGTCGTCACGGTCAGGCCGTCCAGGATCTCGACCCTGGCGCCCGCCCGCGCACTCGCCCCGTCGAAGACCAGCATCAACTGGCGGGCGAGCAGCTCCGGATCCGTCGCCCCGCCCTCCTCGGCGTGGGCGCGGAAGTAGTCCTTGATCCGCTGTTTCGCCCCGCTCGCGACCAGGCTCGCCGGGTGCTCGGGGTCCTTGAGCCCGACGAGTGCGGCGATGTAGGGGCAGCCCTGGTAGGCGGGCTCGGTGGACGACTTCTCCAGCCGTTCGAAGACGCGCAGGATGCTCTCGCGCGGCGTGGCGCCGTCCTGGCCGGCCGGCGCCAGCTGGGCCTCATACGTGGGCAGTCGTCGGGCCAGGCTCGCCGCGAGGGCCTCGTCCTTGCTGGTGAAGAGCTGGTACATGGACCGCTTCGAGACCCCGGTGGTCCGGCACAGGGCCTCGACACCGATGGAGACGCCCTCGCGGTAGAAGAGCTCGGCCGCCGCGTCGAGGAGACGGTCCTTGGTGGACGCCTTGTCTGTTGTGGCCATAAGGGCGAGGTCACCTCGCGGACACCACGGAGGAAACCGATCGGTCTACCGCCTTCCGGCACCCGGAGCCCGCATGGCATCATCACTGTCATCCACTGAACAAGCGCTTAGACATGGACACCGAGCTGGAGGGCCCCGTTGTTCACATCCGTCGACGACGTCTCCGCGCGTCTGGCCGAGACCGGCTATCTCGCCTCGCCCGCCGTGGCCACGACCGTCTTCCTCGCCGACCGCCTCGGCAAGCCGCTCCTCGTGGAGGGTCCGGCGGGAGTCGGCAAGACGGAACTCGCCAAGGCCGTCGCGCAGGTGGCGGAGGCGCGGCTGGTACGGCTCCAGTGCTATGAGGGGGTCGACGAGTCCCGGGCGCTGTACGAGTGGAACCACGCCAAGCAGTTGCTGCGGATCAGCGCGGGCCGCGACGAGACCTGGGACGAGACCCGCACGGACATCTTCAGCGAGGAGTTCCTGCTCACCCGGCCGCTGCTGACGGCCATCCGGGGCGACGACCCCAAGGTGCTGCTGATCGACGAGACCGACAAGGCCGACGTCGAGGTGGAGGGCCTGCTCCTGGAGGTGCTCAGCGACTTCCAGGTCACGGTCCCCGAGCTGGGCACGATCACCGCGACGCGCCGCCCCTTCGTCGTCCTCACTTCGAACGCGAGCCGGGAGCTGTCCGAGGCGCTGCGCCGCCGCTGTCTCTTCCTGCACATCGGCTTCCCGGACGAGGAGCTGGAGCGCCGGATCGTACGGCTGAAGGTGCCGGGGCTCGACGAGACGCTGGCCCACTCGGTCGTGCGGGTCGTGGGCGCCCTGCGGGCGATGGACCTGCGCAAGGTGCCGTCGGTCGCCGAGACGATCGACTGGGCGCGCACCCTGCTCGCGCTCGGTGCCGACACCCTGGACGCCACGGTCGTACAGGCCACCCTCGGTGTGCTCCTCAAGCACCAGGACGACGTCCTCAAGGCCGGTGCGAAGCTCGACCTGGACGCCCTGTGACCACGCCCGCGGGTGTCGCGGAGCGGCTGACGTCCCTGGTCGGGGCGCTGCGCGCGCACGGCGTGCGGATCGGCACCGGCGAGACGGTGGACGCGGCGCGGGCGGCCGAGGTGCTGGGTCTCGCGGACCGGGAACTGCTGCGCGAGGGCCTGGCGGCGACGCTGCTGCACGGCGCGGGGCAACGGCCGGTGTTCGACCCGGTCTTCGACCTCTACTTCCCGCGCGGTGTCGGCGGCCCGGAGCGGAAGGCCGCGGGACGGGACGATCTGCGGGACCGGCTGGCGGCGGCGCTGGCGGCCGACGACCAGGCGATGATGGGCCTCCTGGCGGCCGAGGCGGTCGACGGTTTCGGTGGCTACGGCTCCTCTCCGGAGTCGGACGGCTGGTCGTCGTACCAGACGCTGGAGCGGCTGCGCCCGCAGACCCTGCTGGCCCGCGTCCGTGACGACGTCCGCGGCCGGGGCGGGAGCGAGGGGTTCACGGACCGGCTCCTCGAGGACGAGATCCGGCGGCGGATCGAGACCTTCCGCCGACTGGTGGCCACCGAGGCGCGACGCCGGGTCGCCGAGCGGCGCGGGCGGGACGAGATCGCCCGGCGGGCGGTGACCCCGACCGCCGACCGGGTCGACTTCCTGTACGCCGGGAAGGCCCAACTCGCTGAGCTGCGCAGGGCGGTGCACCCGCTCGCCCGTAAGCTCGCGACCCGGCTCGCGGCACGTCGGCGCCGTGCCGCGCGGGGCACGATCGATCTGCGGCGGACCCTGCGCGGTTCGCTGTCGACCGGTGGGGTGCCGATGAAGCCGGTGCTGCGCAGACGGCGGCCCGTCCGGCCCGAACTGGTGCTGCTGTGCGATGTGTCGGGGTCGGTGTCAGGTTTCTCGGACTTCACGATGCTGCTGGTGCAGGCGCTGCACGACCAGTTCAGCAAGGTGCGTGTGTTCGCCTTCGTCAATCGGGTCGACGAGGTGACAGGGCTGCTGCGACGCGGCACCGCCGACCCGGAGGGGTTCAGCTCCCGCATTGACGCGGAGGCCAGGCTCACGGGCTATCACGGCAGCAGCGACTACGGCATGGCGCTGGGCGAGTTCGCCGAGCGGTACGGCGACGCGGTGGGCCCGCGTACGACGGTGTTCGTCCTCGGTGACGCCCGCACGAACATGAGCGACCCGAACCTCCCGGCCGTACGGCAGATCGCCGGACAGGCCCGCCGCGTCTACTGGTTGAACCCGGAGCCGCGCTCCAGCTGGGGCACGGGCGACTCGGCGGCGCCCGATTACGCGGAGCTGATCGAGATGCACGAGTGCCGCACCGCCCGGCAGCTCAGCGCGCTGGTGGCCCGCCTGCTGCCGGTCTAGTCAGGCGGCCAGCTGCGGGTAGAGGGCGAGCGGATCGGCCGCGAGGCCCGCCTTGACCTGCCGCGAGAGGTCGTCGGCGGCGGCCAGGGCCACGGAGCCTTCGATGGTGGTCATGGGATCTCCCTCGCAATTCGCTGAGTCATGCGTTGAGTCATGCGCTGAGCATGCACAACACCGGAAACCGATCGGTTTCTGAGGGCAAGGGGGACCTGGACCCTGGTGAAAATCAGGGTTCGTCCCCGATGGTCCGCACCGCGGGGATTTCCTACGCTCGGCGTGAGTGGAGGGGGGATCCCATGAAGGCAGTGATTCAGGATCGGTACGGCTCGGCGGACGCCCTGGAGTTCAGGGACGTCGACAGGCCCGTGCCGGCGGCCGACGAGGTGCTGGTGCGGGTGCACGCGGCCTCGGTCAACGCCTACGACTGGCACCTCATGCACGGCGACCCGGTCATCGGCCGCACCATGATGGGGCTGCGCCGGCCGAAGGCGCCGGTGCGAGGCCGGGACTTCGCGGGCGTGGTGGAGACGGTGGGGCCGGAGGTCACGGGACTCAAGCCCGGCGACGAGGTGTACGGCGAGGCCGACGGGGCGTTCGCGGAGTACGTGTGCGCGCGGGACGGCGAGGTGGGCCCGAAGCCGGCCAACCTCACCTTCGAGCAGGCGGCGGCGATACCGCTGGCGGGGAACACCGCCCTGATCGGCCTGCGCGACGTCGCCCGGGTGCGGGCGGGGCAGACGCTGCTGGTGAACGGGGCGTCGGGCGGTGTGGGGACGTTCGCCGTGCAGCTCGGCAAGGCGTACGGGGCCGAGGTCACGGCGGTGTGCAGCACACGCAACGTGGAGCTGGTGCGGTCACTGGGCGCTGACCGGGTCGTCGACTACAAGCAGGAGGACTTCACCCGGGACGGCAAGCGCTATGACGTGGTCCTCGACCTGGTGGGCAACCGCTCGCTCGCGGAGTTCCGGAGCGTGCTGACGCCCACCGGCACACTCGTCCTGTCCGGCGGTGGGGTGTACGAGGGCGGCAGCGTCGTCGGCCCGATGGGGCTGTTCATGAAACGCCGGCTGGTGGCGCCTTTCGCTCGCCACCAGCGGCTGCTGGAAATATCCGCGCGGCAGACCAGGGCGAACCTCGCGGCGCTGCGGGAGCTGGCCGAGTCCGGGAAGATCACCCCGGTCGTCGAGCGGACGTATCCGCTGAGCGAGGCGGCCGAGGCCATCCGGTACCTGGAAGTGGAGCACGCGCGCGCGAAGGTCGTCGTCACCGTGTGATGTGCCGGGTCCGGCCGGGTGCTACTTCTTCCCGTACTCCCTCGCCGTCTGCCCCTGGAAGTCGTAGACGATGACCTGCTCGTCGCCCACGACCCAGGCGTCATGCCCGGGGGAGCAGACGAAGACGTCGCCGGGGCCGACCTCGGTCTCACCGCCATCGTCCATACGGATGTGCATCCGGCCCTGCATCATGTAGCAGTTGTGGTGCATCTGACAGGTCTCGGTGCCCGCGATCTGGGCCAACGACTCCGTCCAGCGCCAGCCGGGCTCGAAGGTCGCCACGGCGAAGTCGAGGTCCGTCATGTGGAGGGCTTCGAGGTGGCCGCGGGGGAAATCACGTCGCTCATCGGGCTTGTCGAGCGTCTTCACTTCCAACATGACGCGCTCCTTTCCGGCCGCGCCTCACCGCGGCCGGAGCCGGTCTCCCCGGCGGCCCTGGACACCGTCGTCGGCGGCCGGCCTCCTACCACTCAATCGTCCGCCCGGCCATCCGGGGTTGCCAACCGGGGGACGCCGCTCAGGACCGGTTTCCACAGAGTTCGGCGAAGCGCCCGGTGTCGATGTTGCCGCCGGAGATGATCACTCCGACCCGGCGGGGTGGCGCACCCGCCCGGCCGGTGAGCAGGGCGGCCAGCGGGGTGGCACCGCTGGGCTCGACGACGATCTTCAGACGCTCGAAGGCGAACCGCATGGCGTCCCGGATCTCATCATCACTGACGAGCACGATCTCGTCGACGAGCCGCCGGTTCACCGAGAACGTCAGTTCTCCCGGGGTGGGCAGCGCCTGTCCGTCGGCGATGGTGTGCGGCACCGGGACGCTGATGCGCCGCCCCGCCTCCAGGGAGCGCTTGGTGTCGTCCCCGGCCTCCGGTTCGACGCCGATCATCCGGATACCCGGGTGCAGCCCCTTGGCCACGGTGGCACTGCCGGCCATCAGCCCGCCCCCGCCGACCGGTGTCAGCAGCGCGCCCAACTCCCCCACCTCTTCGAGGAGTTCGAGAGCGGCGGTGCCCTGCCCGGCCATGATGTGCGGGTGCTCGTACGGCGGGATGACGGTCAGTCCGCGCTCGGCGGCGAGGGCTTCGGCGATGGCGGCGCGGTCCCCGGTGTAGCGGTCGTAGGTGACGATCTCGGCGCCGTAGCCCTCGGTCGCCGCCCGCTTGGAAGGCGGGGCGTCCTCGGGCATGACGATGACCGCGGTGGTGCCGAGTTCCCGGGCGGCCAGGGCGACCGCCTGGGCGTGGTTCCCGGACGAGTAGGCGGCGATACCCCGGCGGAGCTGCTCCGGGGTCAGCCGGGAGGCCGCGTTGTAGGCGCCGCGGAACTTGAAGGCGCCGACGCGCTGGAAGTTCTCGCACTTGAGGAAGACCTCGGCGCCGACACGTTCGTCGAGCGTGCGCGAGCGCAGCACGGGGGTGCGGTGCGCGACGCCCTTGAGCCGCGCGGCGGCGTGGCGGACGTCGTCGAGGGTGACCGGTGGGGTGGTGGTCGTCACGCGTGTCCTCCTGGGGTGTCTTGTCGGTCGTGGGTCGGCCGGTCGCGGATCAGTCGGTCGTAAATCAGTCGGTCGCAGATCGGCCGGTCCCGGATCAGTCGGTCGCCGATTCGTCGCTCGCGGATCGACCGGTTGTCGCCGCCCTCTCGGCCTCGGCCCCGGTCGCGGATCGGCTGGTTGTCGCCGTCGGCTCAGCCTCGACCCCGGTCACGGATCGGCCAGTTGTAGCCACCGTCCCGACCTCGGCCCCGGTCCCGACCCCAGCCCCGCCCTTACCCCCGGCGCGGGCCCTGCCCCCAGCCCCGCCCTCGGCCCCAGCCCCAGCCTCCGTCTCGGCCCGAGCCTGCGACAGATAGCTGTAAGCGGACGCCCGGGAAATCCCGAGCCGCGCCGCGACCTGCTCGATCGCGCGCCGCACGGCGAAGACGCCCCGCTCGTCCAGTCCGCGGAACAGCTCCAGCCGCCGGGCGCGGTCGAGTGCGGCCCAACTGCCGTTCTGCCGGAGCTGGTGGGCGTCGAGGATGGCGTCGACGACGGAGTCGATGTCGTTGCCGAAGGCGGTGACCGGGACGTCGGCAGGGGCCGTGCCGAGGCCGGCGAGGGAGCCGAGCAGGGCGTGGGCGTCGGCCACGGCGGTGACGTCGAGGTTGACGCAGAGGGCGCCGAACACGGTGCCGGTCGAGTCGCGCAGCACGATCGTGGAGGCCTTGACCAGCTTGCCGCCGCGAGTCCGGGTGACGTAGTTCAGCTCGTCGCCCGCCCCGTCGCCGCGCGCGACGATCCGCATGCCGATCTCGCTCATCGCCCCGCCAACGGCCCGCCCGGTCACCGAACCGGCCACGGCGACCACGGACTCCTCCGGCCGCCGGTAGTCATGCAGGACCACCTCGCACATCGGCCCGAACGTCGCCACGAGCCCGTCGACGACCGGCCGCAGCGCGGCGACGATCGCGTCCCGCTCGGACTCCAGGGCCCCCTCATCGGCCGCCATCGCACACTCCTCGGTCCGCTCACTCCCGGCATCACATGCACCGAGCCGAGCTCTAGACTACTCGTCCAATCCCTGTACTGGCAGTCCAAATGCGCCACAGATCTTGACGAGCGGCGAGATGTTACCGGTAACATCACCCACCATGACGCTGACGTCGGCACCTTCGCACCCACGGGTCTTCAGCCCCGCAGCCGTGGTCGCCTCGTGCGTGGGCTTCGTACTCATCGGCGCTCTCCAAGCCCTCTACGGACCCGCGATTCCCGCCTTCCGCGAGGAGTTCGGCCTGTCGCCGTCGGCCGCCGGCCTCGGGCTGAGCGCTCATTTCGTCGGCGGGGTGGCCGGTGTGCTGCTCTTCGACCGGCTGTACGGCCGTATCGGCAACCAGCAAATCCTCGGCGCGTCGTATCTGCTGATGGCCGTCGGCGCAGCCGGTTTCGCGCTCGCCCCGAACTGGCCGACCGCCCTGGCGACGGCCCTGCTGGCCGGGCTCGGCTTCGGCGGCATCGACTACGGCCTCAACCAGCTGTTCGCGGTCGGCTTCGGCCACCGTTCGACGGCCATGCTCAACATCCTCAACGCCCACTTCGGCATCGGCGCGATCCTCGGCCCGGCCCTGATCGGCGCGGTCGGCTCCACGCACTACCCCGCGGTGTTCCTCGGCTTCGCGCTGGCCAACCTGCCGCTGCTGCTGTGCCTGCGCGGGGTACGGGACCGGGCGCCGGAGCCGTCCGGGACGGCGGCCACGGAGGCACCCGGCGGTTCGGCTCTCACGCGCAGCCTCGGTTCCGTGCTCGCCGTGTTCGTCGCCCTGTACGTCCTGCACGTCGGCATCGAGGCCGGTGTCGGCGGCTGGGAACCGACGCATCTGGAGACCGTCGGCTACTCGGCCGGGGTCGCCGCGACCGCCACGTCCGTGTACTGGCTGATGATGACCGTCGGCCGCTTTCTGGTCGCCCCGATCGCGCTGCGGTTCTCGGCGCAGGCCATCATCACGGTCTCGTGCACGGGCATGACGGTCTGTCTGCTGCTCGCCACGGTGCCGGGACTGGCGCCGTACGCGTACGCCGGTGTCGGCCTCTTCATCGCGCCGATCTTCCCCACCGGCCTGCCCTGGCTCCATCGGGCCGCCCCACGGGCCCGCCGGGCGGGCGCCCTGGTCATCGCCGCGTCGATGGTCGGCGGGGTGGTCGCGGGCCCGGCACTCGGCAAGGCCATCGAGTGGTCCGGCATCCGCAGCGTCCCCCTCATCCTGGGCGCCGTCTCGGCCCTGTGCCTGGCGGCGACCGTCTGGCTGACCCGTACGACACGCGCTCGCTGACGGCGCAGCAGGCGCTCGCACCGACCCGCACGACACACCGCCGCTCGGCTCGGGGCGGACCCGATCACCCCCAAGACCGACACCCCCTCGGCGACCACCCCTCCCCTCCCCTCCCCCGCCCCCTCCAATAGAAGGGAACTCCCCCGCATGCCCGCTCTGACCACCTCATCCGACGGCTTCCTCCTCCACGGCGAGCCCTTCCGGATCGTCTCCGGAGCCATGCACTACTTCCGGATCCACCCCGACCAATGGGCCGACCGACTGCGCAAGGCACGCCTCATGGGCCTCAACGCGGTCGAGACGTACGTGCCGTGGAATCTGCACCAGCCCGACCCAGAGGCACCCCTCGTCCTCGAAGGCCTCCTCGATCTCCCCCGCTACCTCCGGCTCGCCCAGGCCGAAGGCCTGCACGTCCTGCTGCGCCCGGGCCCGTTCATCTGCGCCGAGTGGGACGACGGCGGCCTCCCCGCGTGGCTCATCGCGGACCCCGACATCCGCCTCCGCTCCAGCGACCCCCGCTTCACCACCGCCTTCGACCGCTACCTCGACGCACTGCTCCCCGCGCTGCAGCCGCACATGGCCGCGGCCGGCGGCCCGATCATCGCCGTACAGGTCGAGAACGAGTACGGCGCCTACGGCGACGACACCGCATACCTCAAGCACGTCGAATCGGCCTTCCGCACCCGCGGCGTGGAGGAGCTGCTCTTCACCTGCGACCAGGCCAACCCCGCCCACCTGGCCACCGGCGGCCTCCCCGGCGTCCTGGCGACCGCCACCTTCGGCAGCCGGGTCGACCAGAACCTCGCGGAGCTGCGCAGGCATCAGCCCGAAGGCCCCCTGATGTGCGCGGAGTTCTGGATCGGCTGGTTCGACCACTGGGGCGGTCCGCACCACGTACGGGACGCGGCCGACGCCGCCGCGGACCTGGACCGGCTGCTGTCGGCCGGCGCCTCGGTCAACATCTACATGTTCCACGGCGGCACCAACTTCGGCTTCACGAACGGCGCGAACCACAAGCACGCCTACGAACCCACCGTCACGTCCTACGACTACGACGCGGCCCTCACCGAATGCGGCGACCCCGGCCCCAAGTACCACGCCTTCCGCGAGATCATCGCCCGCCACCTGCCCGTCCCCGAGGAGCCCGTCCCGGCAGTCGGCCCCAAACTCCCGCCCATCACCGTCGAGTTGGACCGCCGGGCACCCCTCCTGCCCCATGCGAAGGCCCTCGCCGAGCCCGTCCGCACCGAGCACCCTGCGACGATGAACGACCTCGGCCTGCACACCGGTTACGCCCTCTACCGCACCACCTTCGACACGGCCGGCGACGGCCTGCTGCACTTCGCGGGCGGTGTCGGTGACCGCGCCCAGGTCTTCATCGACGGCGCCCCCAGCGGCGTACTGGAACGCGAACGCCACGACGAGACCCTGCCCATCCGTGTCCCGCACCCCGGCGCCACGCTGGAGGTGCTGGTCGAGAACATGGGCGGCGTCAACTACGGCCCCCGCATCGGCGCACCCAAGGGCCTCCTCGGCCCCGTCACCTTCAACGGCAACCCCCTCCACGGCTGGGACTGCCACCCGCTCCCCCTGGACGACCTGAGCGCTCTCCACTTCACCCCCGCCACCACCGGCGCCTCCTCCGAACCCGCCTTCCACCACGGCACGTTCGACATCGGCACCCCGGCCGACACCTTCCTCGCCCTCCCCGGCTGGACCAAGGGCCAGGCCTGGATCAACGGCTTCCACCTGGGCCGCTACTGGAACCGCGGCCCCCAGCGCACCCTCTACGTCCCCGCCCCGATCCTGCGCCCCGGCACCAACGACCTGATCGTCCTCGAACTGCACGCCACCACCGGCACCCGGGCCCAGCTCACCGATACCCCCGACCTCGGCGCGGAGATCGACTGATGCCCCGCCCGCGCGTCCTGCGCATCCCAGCCCCCTCCGCTCCCCCACTCACCGCGCACCTCCCCTTCTCCGACGCGCCCGGCGTCCCCGACCCGATCGAGGTCACCGGCCGTTGGCTCACGCGTGGGGGACGGCCGTGGTTCCCGGTCTCCGGCGAGTTCCACTACTCCCGCTACCCCGCCGGGGAATGGGAGGAGGAGCTGCTGAAGATGAAGGCCGGTGGGGTGACGGCCGTCGCGAGCTATGTCATCTGGATCCATCACGAGGAGATCGAGGGCCGTATCCGCTTCGACGGCGACCTCGACCTGCGCCGCTTCGCCGAGCTGTGCGCCCGCCATGGCCTGGATTTCATCCCGCGTTTCGGCCCCTGGTCCCACGCGGAGGTACGCGGCGGCGGCCTGCCCGACTGGCTGCTCGCCCGCGACTGCACACCCCGCACCGACGACCCGGCGTATCTGGAGCCGGTGCGCACCTGGTTCACGGCCGTCGCCGAGCAACTGCGCGGCCTCGACCGCGCCCACGGCGGCCCGATCATCGCCATCCAGATCGAGAACGAGCTGTACGACCAGCCCGGCCATCTCCTCACCCTGAAACGAATGGCACAGGAGGCCGGGCTGAGCGCTCCACTGTGGACGTCGACCGCGTGGGGCGGCGTCCAGCTCCCCGGTGACGAGCTGTTCCCGCTCTACGGCGGCTATCCCGAGGCGTTCTGGACCGAGGCGGACGGCGGCTGGCCCGACACCTGCCGCAAGCACTTCTTCTTCACCCACCAGCGGGACGACGAGGGCATCGGTGCCGATCTGCGCCCGACCACCGTCCGGGGCGGCGACCCCGACGTCCACGCGGACCGATTCCCCTGGGCCACCTGCGAGTTGGGCGGCGGCATGGCGGTGGCCTACCACCGGCGTCCGCGCCTGGACGCCGCCGACATCGGCGCGCTGGGGCTCACCAAGATCGGCTGCGGTTCGGTGTGGCAGGGCTACTACATGTTCCACGGCGGCACGAACCCGCTGGGCGAGCGTTCCACCCTCCAGGAGTCCCACGCCACCGCCTACCCGAACGACCTGCCGGTCCTGACGTACGACTTCCAGGCGCCGCTCGGCGAATACGGCCAGTACCGGCCCTCCTACGACGAACTGCGCCTCCCGCACCTGATGCTGGCCGACTTCGGGCATCTCATCGCGCCCATGGAGTCCGTACTGCCAACACAACGACCCGAAGGGCAGCACGACCGGGGCACACTCCGGTGGGCCGTCCGCAGCGACGGTGACTCGGGGTTCCTGTTCGTCAACAACCACCAGCCGCACGAGCCGCTGCCCGACCACCCCGGCACCTCCTTCACGGTCGAATTCCCGGGCGGGGCACGGGCGTTGACGCTGCCCAGCTCTCCGGTGACCGTGCCCACCGGGGCGTACTTCTGCTGGCCGCTACGACTCGACGTCGCCGGTGTGCGGCTGGACTGGGCGACCGCGCAGCCCGTGTGCACGGTCGACCTGGACGGCCGTACGGTCCTGGTGCTCGCCGCCACCGACGGCATCGCACCCGAACTCGCCCTGGACGCGGGCACGGTGGCGTCGGTCGCCGCGCCGTCCGGGGATGTCGCCGACGAGGACGGCCGGATCCTGATCACCGGGCTGTGGCCCGGTACGGACGCGCTGGTCGAGGTGACGGCGGCGGACGGGCGGCGGGTCGGGCTGCTGGTGCTGGATGCCGCGACGGCTCGTACCGTCTATCGGGGTACGGCGTGGAGTGCCGAGCGGCTGATGCTGTGCGCGGACGGGGTCGTCTTCGACGGTGGTGAGGTACGGGTGCACAGCACGGCGCCGGAGTCGTCGTTCGCGATGCTGCCGGCGCCGGTCGAGAACGGCGAGGCGGACGGGGTGTTCACCCGGTACAGCCTCCCGGCGGACGGCACCGAGCCCTTCGACGCACCGGTCGTCCTCGTACGGCCCGCCGGTCCCGCGCCCGAGCCCTCGACGGGTGTCCTGGGGCGGGCGAGTGTCCCCGCCGACAAGTACTTCGACACTGTGGCCGCCGAGTACCGCATCGACGTACCGGAGGATCTCCCGGAGGGAGCCGTGCTGCGGCTGCACTGGAGCGGGGACGTGGGGCGGGCGCATGTGGGAGACGCGCTGGTCGCCGACCAGTTCTTCTCGGGGCGGGTCTGGGACATCGGCCGGCTCCCGGCGGGGGTGGCGCTGCGGGTGCGGGTGCTGCCACTGCACGCAGAGGCCGCGGTCCATGTGCCGGGAGACGCGAGGGAGGCGGCGCTGGTGGCCGGGGTGACGCGTGCCGAGTGGGTCGTGCGGCGGGTTCGGGCGGTCGGGGCGAGCTGAGGATGCCCGCCCTATGCTGGGAAACCCCACCGCCCTGACGATCCCGAGGGAACAGCGATCATGACCCGAAGCTCCGCCGACGGCTCCGCTCCGAGAGGGCGCAGCAGACGGAACTTCGCGGGCGCGCGCCCCGTGATGGACGATGTGGCGCGGCTGGCCGGGGTCTCCAAGCAGACCGTCTCCCGTGTCCTGAACGACCATCCGTCGGTGCGGGCCGAGACCCGGGAGACGGTGCTGAGCGCCATGCGGACGCTGGGCTACCGGCCGAGCCGCAGTGCCAGGTCACTGGCCAGCGGGCGGACCCGGATGGTCGGGGTGATCTCCTTCGACGCCGCCCGTTACGGCCCGGCGAGCATCCTCACCGCGATCAACACCGCGGCGCAGGAGGCCGGTTACCTGCTCAGCTCCATCGCCCTGGACACGGCCGAGCCCGACACCGTGGTCGAGGCGGTGAACCGGCTGTCCGCCGAGGGCGCGGACGGGGTGATCGCCATCGCCCCACAGCTGTGGGTGGGCAAGGCCCTGGCGGACACCCGCCTCGACACCCCCCTGGTCGTGCTGGAGAACGGCTTCGACGCCGACACCCAGCAGGTCACCGGCGACTCCCGGACGGGGGCCCGCAAGGCCGTCGAGCATCTGCTGGGCCTTGGGCACCGTACGGTGTGGCACATCGCGGGCCCGACCGGCTGGACCTCGGCCGATCACCGGCTGGGCAGTTGGCAGGCCTCTCTGGAGGCGGCGGGCGTCGAGGTGCCGGATCCGCTGATCGGCGACTGGAGCGCCGAGTCGGGCTACGAGCTGGGCCGGAGTCTGGCCCGCCGCCCGGACGTCACGGCCGTGTTCGTTTCCAACGACCAGATGGCTCTCGGTCTGCTGCACGCCCTGCACGAAGCGGGCCGCTCCGTCCCCGGCGACATCAGTGTCGTGGGCTACGACGACATCCCCGAGGCCGCGCATTTCCTGCCCCCGTTGACCACGGTGCGTACGGACTTCGCCGAGATCGGCACGCGTTCGCTGCGGCTGCTCCTCGACCGGCTCGACGGCGCCGCCGAACCGTCCCGGGCCGAGTCGCTGGTCCCGGTCGACCTGGTGGTGCGCCGCAGCAGCGGCCCGGCGCCAGGCCGCTGACCACCTTCTTCCCCCCTACGGCCGGAAGTCACCGGTGGGCCGGATCGCCCCGTTGATACGACCGCGCATCGCCGCTTCGATGACCTCTGGCCGGGCGGCACTCCGCTCCCGGCACCGCGACCGAGGGGGGTCTGGGAGACCATGCGTCACCGAAGAGGAAGACAAGCGATCGGTTTACCGGGTGCGGCGGCGCTGTTGAGCGTCGCCGCACTCGTCGTTCCGGCGGCACCCGCCCATGCGGCACAGACCGGGCCGACGCTGGTACAGGGCATCCGCGAGCAGGCCCCCGCCGAGGGCAGCGCGGCGGACGCGGCCCGCGCCTATCTCGACGGCAAGGAGAGCCGGTACCGGATCGCCGACCCGGAGCGCGATCTGGTGCCCGCCGCGACGACCACCACCGGCGACCGGGAGGCCGTCCGGCTCCAGCAGCGGCACCGGGGCGTGCCCGTCCTCGGCGGCCAGTACATCGTCCGTATGGAACGGGAGGACGGCGAGCGCGTCGTCACCGGCACCTCCGGCAGGTACTTCACCGGGCTGAGCGTCGGCACGACGCCCGAGGTGGGCGAGGCGCTCGCCGTCGAGCGTGCGGTGAACGCCGTGCGCACGGAACTCAGTGACCGGCGCTTCGCCGAGCCCGAGGAGATCGAGGGCACCCCGCGCGGGCTGGTCGTCCTGCCCAACGGGTCCGGCGTCCTCACCTGGCACATCACCGTGCACGGCGGCGGGGAACCCGTGCGCCGCGAGGTCTACGTCGACGCCCGCGCCGGATATCCGTTGCTGGAGTACAGCGGGATCAAGACGTTCGGCGCGCCACACACACCGCGCGCCCCACAACGCTCGCTAGCCGCCGAGCAGGGCACGGGCGTCAAGCTGGACGGCACGACGGTCGACCTCGCCGTCGACCACGACGCCGACCGCGGCCTGTACGTATTGCGCGACCGCACCCGCCTCCCCTCCGACCACGTCCTGTCGACCTGGGACGCGCGCGGCAAGTGGGCCGCCGATGTGGGCGGGCAGTGGCCCGAGGGCATCCAGGAGTTCGCGTCACCGACCCCGGCGTTCGGCGGCGAGGCCACCGACTCGGGTGCCGTCGACGCGCACTGGGCGGCGGGTAAGGTATACGACTACTTCAAGGCCAGGCACGGCCGCGACAGCCTCGACGGTCGCGGGATGACCGTCAACTCCCTGGTGGGCGTGACCGATTACGGGCAGCCGTACGTCAACGCCTTCTGGGACGGCCAGAAGATGGTGTACGGCAACGGCGACGCCGAGTACCGCCCGCTGTCCGCGGCCCTGGACGTCGTGGGCCACGAGATGACGCACGGCGTGATCGAGCACTCCGCGAACCTCGTCTACGCCGGCCAGTCCGGTGCGCTGAACGAGGCGATCGCCGACTACTTCGGCAATGCCATCGAGGCCGATGTGTACGGCGTCCCGGCCTCGGACCCGGACTCCGGTCTGCTGGGCGAGCGGCTGTGCCGGACGAAGTCCCCGCGCGAATGCGCCCTGCGCGATCTGGGCGACGGGCGGACCACCGCGAAGTCCTTCCTCGGCGTCGGCTTCTCCACCGACAGCGGCGGCGTCCACCTCAACTCGACCATAGTCGGCGGCGCGCTGTGGGACGCCCGTGAGGAGCTGGGCGCCGAGGTGATGGACCAGGTCGTCTACCGGGCGCTGACCGAGTACCTCACCCCGCTCGACGGTTTCACCGAGGCGCGGGCCGCCGTACTCGCGGCGGCGCGGGACCTCGGGATCCCGGCGTCCGGCCAAAAGGCGCTGCAGCGTGCCTTCACCGCCCACGGCATAGTGCCGGGCTGGGAGTCGGCGCTGGGGGTGGACTCCGACGTGCTCCTCGACCGGGTCAACACGACACGGACGGACCTGGGCGCGGGCGGCGGCTGGTGGGCGGCGTCCAAGTCCAACGAGGAGGGCTCGGAGCCGTACTCGGTGTGGGCGGGCCGTGCCGACGGCGAGGGTTCGCCCAGGCTGATGAGCCCCAACGACGGCCGCTATCACGTCAATCCGGCGACCGACGGAAAGACGGTGGTGTGGCAGGCGTACGGCGCCGACGGAGTCGACGTGCTGGCCAGGCCCGTCGCGGGCGGCCCCGTGAAGAAGCTCTGGCACGGCAGGACGCCCGGCAGTTCGGTGGACGTCGACGGCGACCTCGTGGCCTTCGACTACGTCACCTATGGCGGGCGCCGGGCGGTGGCCTATCTGAGCATCAAGGACCCTGCGAACGTCGAGTCGATCGGCGGGGGCACCTACCACCGGGCCTGGTCACCGTCGGTGAGCCACGGCAAGGTCGCCTACCAGGAGCGGCGGCGGGTGCGCGCCGAGTACGCGGTCGGCACGCGGGTCATCGATGTCGCGACGGGCGAGAACAAGCAGATCCAGCTCGCCTCGGACGGCACGAGCCTCGGCCCGACGGCCATCAACGGCACGCATGTCTTCTGGCTGCTGGACGACGATGCGACCGACGGGCAGACCGCCCTGCGCCGAGCCACGCTGGACGGTTCCGCCGTCGTGGACCTCAGCCCGGAGACCGGCCCGGACGCCCTCAATGCCTACGCCCTGACGGCCTCCGAGGACACGGTGACGGTCGGCGCCTACCTGGCCGACGCTCCGCTCAGCAATGAATCGGCGCCCAAGCTGCATCAGTTCGCCGCGTCAGGCGCGCCCGAGGCTCCGGCTACCCGCAAGGGCCGGGTCTCCTGCAACCGGGGCGAGCAGTCGTCGGCGGCGGCGGTGGCGGGCGGTCAGGTGGTGTGGCTGGACTCGACGACCGGCATCACCGATGTGGTGACCCGGGCCCGGCCGGCGGGCCGCTGCGGCTGACACCACCAGGACCCCGAGGAGCCCCGCGTCAGGGGCCGTTGACCACCCGGTCAGCGGCCCCGACCGCCGTCGTCCGCCGCCCGCCGCCAGGCCGCGTCCCGCAGCAGCCGCAGACCGTTCAGGCCCACGAGGACCGTCGATCCCTCGTGGCCCGCGACGCCGAGCGGCAGCGGCAGACTGCCGGCCAGGTCCCAGACGACGAGCCCCGCGATGCACACTCCGGCGATCACGAGGTTCTGCACGACGAGTGTCCGGGCGCGGCGGGAGAGGGCGACGGTGGTGGGGACGGCGGCGAGTTCGTCGCGGACGATCACCGCGTCGGCGGTCTCCAGGGCCAGGTCGGACCCCGCCCCGCCCATGGCGACGCCGATATGGGCGGCGGCCAGCGCGGGCGCGTCGTTGACGCCGTCCCCGACGACCATCACCGTGCGGCCGTCGCCCTGCATCTCCTTGACCGCGTCCAGCTTGTCCTGGGGCAGCAGCCCGGCCCGCACGTCCTCGATGCCGGCCTCGGCGGCGAGATGCGCGGCGGCCCGGGGGTTGTCGCCGGTGAGGAGGGTCGGGGCGGTGCCGGTGAGCCTGGTGAGGGCGGTGACGGTGGCGGTCGCGTCGGGGCGCAGCCGGTCGGCGATGCCGAGCACCGCGGCGGGCCTGCCGTCCACGACCACGAGGATGGCGGTACGGCCGGATGCCTCGACCTCTCCGGCCAGTGCGGCGACCTCGGCGTCCGGTTCGGCGAACACTCGGGTGGGGGCGCCCACTTCGACCGTACGGCCCTGGACGACGGCTCGCACGCCGACCCCGGGCGCGGACGAGAACTCCCGGGCGGCCGGCAGGTCGAGGTGCCGTTCCCGCGCGGCGTCCACGACGGCGCGGCCCAGCGGGTGCTCGCTGGGATACTCGGCGGCAGCGGCGAGCGTCAGCAACTCACCTTCCTTCAGGCCGAGTTCGGGCAGCAGCCGTACGTCCACGACCCGCGGTGTGCCCTCGGTGAGGGTGCCGGTCTTGTCCAGTGCGACGGCGTCGATCCGGCCGAGGCGCTCCATGACCACGGCCGACTTCACGAGCACGCCGTGCCGGCCGGCGTTGGCGATGGCCGACAGCAGGGGCGGCATGGTGGCCAGGACCACCGCGCACGGCGAGGCCACGATCATGAAGGTCATCGCGCGCAACAGGGCCTCGGAGAACGCCTCACCGAAAGCGAGCGGCACCGCGAACACGGCGAGCGTCGCGGCCACCATGGCCAGCGAGTAGCGCTGTTCGACCTTCTCGATGAACAGCTGTGTGGGTGCCTTGGTCTCGGAGGCCTCCTCCACCATCCGTACGATGCGGGCGATCACGGAGTCGGAGGCGTCCCGCTCGACCCGGACCCGCAGTGCGCCGGTGCCGTTGAGGGTGCCCGCGAACACCTCGTCGCCCGGCCCCTTCGCCACCGGGAGGGGCTCTCCGGTGATGCTCGCCTGGTCCACCTCACTGGCACCGTCCAGCACCCGCCCGTCGGCCCCGACCCGCTCGCCGGGCCGTACAAGGACGAGATCGCCGACCGTCAACTCCTCGACGGCGACGGTCTGTTCAGTTCCGTCGGGGGCGATCCGGGTGGCCGTCGCGGGGGCCAGGTCGAGCAGGCCGCGCACCGAGTCCGCGGTGCGTGCGGTGGCGAGGGCCTCCAGGGCACCCGAGGTCGCGAAGATGACGATGAGCAGGGCGCCGTCCATCACCTGCCCGATCGAGGCGGCCCCGAGGGCGGCGACGACCATCAGCAGATCGACGTCGAGGGTCCTGTCCTTCAGCGCCTTGAGCCCCTCCCAGCCCGGCTCCCAGCCGCCGGTGACGTAGGACAGCGCGTAGAGCGTGCCCCAGGTCCAAGCGGGCGCCCCGGCGAGTTGGAGGGGCAGCGCGAGCAGGAACAGCGCGGTGGCCGCGCCGGCCCAGCGGACCTCCGGCAGCGCGAGGAGCCGGGTGCGCCGCCGGGGCACGGCAGGTGCGGAAGCCGCTGTGTCGGCCGACGGTGAGGTGAGCGTGGACGTCATGCGTCCACCATAGAGGAATAGATGAAGACTCGTTCATGCCTTCATGCTGACCATGCCGATCTGCCGGGTTCGGCGGCCACCCGCCCCTCTGCACACCAGGTAGATCCCGAACGAGATCGTCGTGACATACGGGCTGATGGGGATGCTGCCGCCCAGTGCCAGCAGGATGCCGCCCTCGATGGAGGCCACCGCGAACACCACGCTCAGGACGGGCAGCAGCACCGGCGAGGCCGTGACCCGGGCCGCGGCCGCCGCGGGCGTGACGACGAGGGTGAGGACCAGCAGCGCGCCGACGATCTGCACGGACAGCGCGACCGCGAGCCCCAGCACGATCATGAAGGCGAACGACAGCCCTCGCACCGGCACACCCCGCGCCTCGGCCACCTCCGGGTCGGCACTGGCGAAGGTGAGCGGTCGCCACAGCACCGCGAGCGCGACCAGCACCACGGCCGAGGTACCGAGCAGCCAGGACATCTGCGGGGTGTCGACGGCGACGATCTGGCCTGTGAGCAGGCCGAACTTGTTGGCCGCCCGCCCCTTGTAGAGCGCGAGGAAGAGCACGCCGAGCCCGAGTCCGAACGGCATGATGACGCCGATCACCGAGTTCCGGTCCCGGGCCCGCGAACCGAGCACCCCGATCGCCCCGGCCGCGATCAACGACCCGACGATCGAGCCGGCCACGATGTTCACGCCGAGCAACAAGGCGGCCGAGGCACCGGCGAAGGACAGCTCGCTGATCCCGTGCACCGCGAACGGCAGATCCCGCATGATCACGAACACGCCGACCAGGCCGCCGACGAGACCGAGCGCGGCCCCGGCGACGAGGGAGTTGCGGACCAGGGCGAGCAGTTCGCCGTAGTGGTCGAAGCTGAAGATCTGCTGCCAGATCCCCTGGGCGAGGGTCATGACCGCACCCCGTGCGGCGACTCGTCGGGTGCGCCGACGACCACGACCCGGTCCCGTACCCGCACGACGTCGACCTGTGTGCCGTAGAGCCGGGTCAGCGCCTCGGAGGTGAGCACCTCCTCGGGTGTGCCGACACGGTGGCCGCCGCGCGCGAGGTAGAGCACGCGGTCCACGAGTCCGAGGACGGGGTTGATCTCGTGGGTCACGAAGATCACCGCCGTGCCGTGGGAGCGACGCCGGGCGTCGACCAGTTCCGCGACGGCACGCTGGTGGTGCAGGTCGAGGGAGAGCAGCGGTTCGTCGCAGAGGAGGATCCGCGGGTCGGTCGCCAGCGCCTGCCCGATGCGTACGCGTTGCCGTTCGCCGCCGGAGAGCAGTCCGACGGGTACGTCCGCATAGGGGGCGGCTCCGACCGAGGCCAGGATCTCGTCCACGCGACGGCGTACGGCGGCGGTGCGCGGCCGGGGTCCGAAACGGTGCCCGTCGATGCCGAAGCGGACCAGGTCGCGGGCGCGCAGCATCGCCTGCGCGGAGAGCGACGCCTGCTGGGGGACGTAGCCGATGTGTCCGCTGCCGCGCCGGGGCGGGCTGCCCAGGACCGTGAGGGTGCCGGCGGCGAGCCGGCGCTGTCCGAGCAGGGCGCGTACGAAGCTGGTCTTCCCGGATCCGTTGGGGCCGAGCACGGCCACGAACTCGCCCGCGTGCACGTCGAGTTCGAGGTTCTGCCACAGCGTGCGCTCGCCGTAGGAGAGGGCCGCGCCGCGCAGGCTGATCACGGCGTCGGCGGACGTGCTCACTTGGCCAGCGCGCTCGCGAGCGCGTCGATGTTTTCGGTCATCCAGCCGAGGTAGTCCTTGCCCTTGGGGAGCGTCTCGGTGACGGGGACGACGGGGATTCCGGCGGCCTTGGCCGCCTGTTCGGCCTTCTCGGTCTGCGGTCCGGAGGTCTGCTCGTTGTACACGAGCGCCTTGACCTTCTTGCCGGTGAACAGTGCCAGCGTGTCCTGGAGTGTCCTCGGGGAGACGTCGTCGCCTTCCTCGATGGCTTCGCTGAACGCGGCGGGTGTCGCGTTCCGCAGCCCACTGGCCTCGATCATGTACAGCGGCACGGGTTCGGTGATGGCGACCGCCTCACCGCCGTGCTCGGCCTTGATCCGGGCTTCCTTCTGCTCCAGCGGGCCGAGTTGCCGCTCGAATTCCTTCGCGTTCTTGGTGAAGGTGGCGGCGTCGGCCGGGTCGGCCTTGGTGAGGGCGGCGGCGATGCGGTCGGCGAGGCGCGCGACGGTGGGGAAGTCGTACCAGACGTGCTCGTTGAGTTCCCCGCCCGAGGGCGCGGTCTTCCCGGAGACCTTGACGGCGTTGATGACCTCGGGGGTCGAGCCGTCGCTCTTCAGCATGCGGTCGATGAAGTCGTCGTATCCGCCGCCGTTCTCGATGACGACCTTCGCCTTGGACAGGGCCAGTCGGTTCTGGGTGCTGGCCTCGTAGGAGTGCGGGTCCTGGTCGGGGTCGCTGATGACGGAGGTGACCGCGACTTTCGCGCCGCCTATGCGCTCGGCCAGGTCGCCGTAGACGTTGGTCGAGGCCACGACGGGGATGGCGGAGGCCGCTTCGGTGTCGCCGTCGTCGGCTGAGGAACTGCCGCAGCCCGTTAGGAGGATCAGGCAGCCGCCGGCTATCAGTGGGGCGAGCGACCGGGACGACGATGATATGGGCATGTGTGCCTCCGAGCAGGGCGAATGGTCCGCCGAGCTCGATCCGTCCCGGCTTCGGGCCCACGTTAAATGAAAACGGATGTCAAAACCGCCGCGTGTCGGTCCCCAGGGCCAACCCTTACCGAGAACTCACCTTGCCGCGGTCGCCCGCTCTGGACCGGTGTCTCGCCTCACGACCCACCGATAGCCTTCATCCTCATGAAGCGAGCCTGGTTCTTGCCGATGCTGCTGGTGCTCTGTGGCTCAGTCCTCGCGGCCGGGCTGATCACCAGCGGGACTCCGGGCGCGGCCGTGGCTCTCCTGCTGGTGTTCGTGCTGCTCACAGGGGTGACCTCGCCGCTGATCTTCCCGAGGCCGATGGGCGCTCTGGAGGCTCAGCGTCGCAGCGCGGACGACGGTCGGCCGGTCGTGTTCTGGCGACCGGGCTGCATGTACTGCGTGCGACTGCGCATCCGGCTGGGCCGAAACGCCCGCCGGATGCACTGGGTCGACATCTGGCGCGACCCGGACGGAGCGGCGGCGGTGCGGGCGGCCAACGACGGCAACGAGACCGTGCCGACCGTCATCGTGGAAGGCCGACCGCACACCAACCCCGATCCCGCTTGGGTGCGCGAGCAGCTCTCCCGTTCCGCGTGATCGAGGGCTCAGGGCGCGGGCACCTCGTCCAGGAGCTGAGGGCCGTTGTTGGAGACGCTGTTGACGGCCGGTGAGACCGGGCGGGCGTCGAGATGGCCGTTCGCCGGCTGGACGAGCAGGGCGCGCAGGTCGTCCGTGGACCGATGGTGCGGGTCGAGCCAGGCGTCGTAGTGGTCGGGGGTGAGGGCGAGGGGCATGCGTGGGTGGATCCGGCCTGCGGCGTCGGTGGCCTCGGTGGTGATGATGGTGCAGGTCAGCAGCCAGGCGGCGGGGTCGTCGCCGTCCTTGATCGCCGGGTCGCGCCAGAATTCGTACAGCCCGGCGAGGGCCAGGACCTGGCCGTCCTCCGGGTGGATGAAGTAGGGCTGCTTACGGGTCTTGCCCGACTTGGCGTCCTTGACCGCGTCCCACTCGTAGAAGCCGTCGGCCGGCAGCAGACAGCGGCGTTTGACGAACGCGCCGCGGAAGGCGGGCTTCTCGTGCACTGTCTCCACGCGCGCGTTGATCAGCCGCGCGCCGATCTTCACGTCCTTCGCCCATGAGGGCACGAGCCCCCAGCGCAGCGGTCGCAGCCGGCGCCGGGCCGGGGCGTCCTCGCCTTCGCCGCGCGGGGCGCGCTCCAGGACCGCCCACACCTCGTCGGTCGGAGCGACGTTCCAGCTCGGCGCCAGCGTTTCCTCCGGATGCCACTCCGAGACCTGGAACAGCTGGGCGAGGTCCTCGGGGCTGCGGGTGGAGGCGTAGCGGCCGCACATACGGCCACTGTGCCACGGCGCGGTGCGTCGGTCCTGCGGAGCAGGTCGGCGCGGCCCGCCGCTGGGGCCAGGTCGCGTACGCACGGTTGCCGCGTGCGTGACGGCACGAGTGCAGGGCCGGAGGAGAGGCTGAGCGCCGACTGCCACGCAAGGCTCGCGGAAGCGTGGACGCCGTCCGCGATCGTGGACAAGGCGGGCCATCCGCGGCACCACGCCCTCACCGGCAGACCGCTCCCCCACCACCCCGCACGCTCCTCCGCCCACGGCGCCCGTACCGCCGAAGAAGCCCTGGCCCCCGGCCCGGCAGCCGAACCAGGGCGGCCCCACGAAGGGAGGTCAAGCGCGTCGACTACGCGGCGCCCGTGCCGGAGTGCGCCAGCAGAGCCGTGGGGTGGGCCTGCTCCACCCGGTCGCGGCGGGTGTACATGTCCCAGTAGTGCTCGGCGAGTTCGTCCGGGTGGACGACGGGGAACTCCATGCCGTCGAAACTGACGTCGGTCTCGCCCTGAGGCGACACCTGGGCGTTCTCGGCCGCCTCGCTCCCGGTGATCATGGCGCCGATGGTGAGGGTGCCGGCGTAGACGCCGGTGCCGGCGAGTTCGCCGTTGAGGCAGTAGACGTAGTTGCGGACGGCGGACATCAGCGGGCCGGGGCCACTGAGGTTGGGCGTCGGGTGCAGGGCCGTCAGACCGGTGGTCACCAGGACGGCGCCGTCGCCGCGTCCGGTCATCTCCGGCAGCACCGCGCGGACCACCTCGACCGGGGTCAGCAGGAGCAGCCGGGAGTACGCCTCCAGGGTCGCCGCGTCCAGCTGCGCGGCCGGGGCGAAGGAGACGTCGCCGCCGATCGGGCCGTACTCGATGACGTCGATCCGGCCGAAGTGCTCGCGGATGGCGGCCACCAGGGCCGGGACCCCGGTCGGGTCGGACAGGTCGGCCGGGAACGCGGCGGCCTCGATGCCCTCGTCGGCGAGCCGGGCGACGAGGGCATCCAGCCGGTCCTTGCGGCGGGCGACCAGGGCGACCCGGAAGCCTTCGCGGCCGAAGCGGCGGGCGACGGACACACCGAGACCGGTACCGGCGCCGAAGACGGCGATCACCTTGGACATGGGGTTCTCCTTGCCAACAGAGTTATCTTGACATGAGGGTCAACTTCCTCCGCGACCGTAACACATAACTTGACCATAGGGTCAAGTTAAGGCCGTCGAAGCCCGGCGCGATGGATGCGACCATGGACGGCGAACACACGACGAGGAGGACCAACTGATGCGGGCCGACGCGCAACGCAACGCGGAGAAGCTGCGGACGGCCGCAGCCGAGCTCTTCCGTGAACGCGGACTCCAGGCCCCGCTGAAGGAGATCGCCCGCCGCGCCGGAGTCAGCCACGGCACGCTCTACAACCTCTTCGGCACCCGCGAGGCCCTCATCGACGAGGTCGTCACCGACCTGGCCGCGGACCGGCTCGAGGAGGTGG
Source organism: Streptomyces lanatus (assembly GCF_014655715.1). Lineage (GTDB taxonomy): Bacteria > Actinomycetota > Actinomycetes > Streptomycetales > Streptomycetaceae > Streptomyces > Streptomyces lanatus. The sequence continues at coordinate 597,186 of NZ_BNBM01000004.1, forward strand.
CCCGGCACGCCCTGGCGCAGGACGACGCCTGGGACGGATTCGTGTACTACATCGAGACGCTCTGCGAGCTACAGGTCACCGACGCCGCCATCAGCGACGTGGTCGCCGGGCGCTACCCGAACGCCGAGCGGCTGATGGCCCTGTGCGGACGGGCCCGCGACGCCGCCACCCGCATCATCGAACGGGCCCACGAGTCCGGCGCGCTGCGACCCGACTTCACCGGCGAGGACCTGGTCTTCGTCTTCGCCACCAACGCCGTGCTGTCCCGGGCCGTCAAGGACACCGCCGCCCCCGACGCCTGGCGCAGAGGCATCGCCTTCGTCCTCGACGGCCTGCGCACCGAGGCCGCCCACCCGCTGCCCACGGCTCCCCTGACAGGGCAGCAGCTGTACGAGGTCATGGCCAACGTGGCCGCCGCGCGGTAGCCCTACCGTCACCTGACCACGACGATGCAGGTGGCCCGGGGCCCGTACTCGTCGGCCTGCGACTCGCACTGCTGCCGATTGATCTCACTGCTGCGGCCCAACACCCACAGGACCGCGAAGAAGGCCGCCACCATGACCAGGCCGAAGAGGATCCCCACCACAATGTCCCTCATGCCTCTCGGACACCTCCCGCAGTAGCCGCGTGCCGCGGTCACGGTACGGAGGGTTTCCCGGGAGGGGTCCCAGAACCTGTCGGCAGGGGCTCGGTCTCAGTCGCGCGGGGTGCGAAGGGCCAGCAGGGCCAGGTCGTCGTGGCCGTCGCTGGGGCGGTGGTCGGCGAGGTACCGCACGAAGTCGTCCAGGGGCAACCGCGCCTGCTCCGCCGCGAGTTCGGCCAGCTCGGCCAGACCCTGGTCGATGGAGTGGTCGCGGTGTTCGACGAGGCCGTCGGTGAAGAAGAGCACGGTGGCCCCGGCGGGCACGGGACGGGTGTGGTCGGGACGGTACTGGGTGATGTCGACCGCCAGTGGCAGACCGGGCTCGCCGTGGAGGTATTCCGTGTGGCGGTCGGGGGTGACCAGGAGCGGGGGCGGGTGGCCGGCCGAGCTCCAGTGCAGTGTCCAGCCGTCTTCCGCCGGTTCGATGCGTGCGAGGCAGGCGGTGGTGACGGGCAGATCGGTGATGGCGTTCAGGGTGCGGTCGAGTTGGGTGAGCACGCTGCTGGGCGGGGTGAAGCGGTCGAACAGCAGGGCCCGCAGCATGTTGCGGGTCTGGGCCATGGCGGCGGCCGCGCGGATGTCGTGGCCGACGACGTCTCCGATCACGACGGCGCAGGCGTTGTCGGGCAGCCAGAGGGCGTCGTACCAGTCCCCGCCGAGGTGGGCGGGGGTCAGCGCGGGGCGGTAGACGGCCGCGGCGGTGAAGGGGCGCAGGTCGGGCAGTGTGGGCAGCAGGAGTCGCTGGAAGTGTTCGGCGCTGTCGCGGACCTGCTCGAACAGGCGGACGTTCTCGATCGCGATGCCGGCGGCGCCGGCCAGGGCGATGACGATGTCCTCGTCGTCGTGGTCGAAGGGCCTGCCGTCATGGCGTTCGGAGAGGTAGAGGTCGCCGTAGATGGTGCCGCGGACACTGATGGCGACGCCGAGCAGGGTGCGGATGTGCGGGTGGCCGGGCGGGAACCCCACCGAGGCGGGGTGGGAGGGGATCTCGTCGACGCGCAAGGGTTCGGGGTGGTGGATGAGATGCCCCAGGACACCTCGCCCGTGGGGGAAGTCGATCCCCGCCAGGTCGGCGCGCTCGGGCTCCGTCAGGCCGGCCGTGATGAACTGCGCCAGTTCCTCACCGGACTCGTTCAGCACTCCGAGCGCGCCGTAGCGGGCGCCGACCAGGTCCATGGCGGTGGTGACGATACGGTGCAGCACCGCGGGCAGATCCATCTCCCTGCTGATCGCCAGCACCGCTTCCAGCAGGCCCTGCAGCCGGTCCTTGGCGGTGGCCAGCTCCCGCAGCTGGGCGGCGATCTCTTCCAACTGGTCGTCCAGGCGCAGCGTCGGGTCAGGGATCGACTGTCCGTGTGCGTCCCCGTCGGCCGCCATCACGGGCGTCCGGCGGCCTCGGTGGGGGTCATGTGCTCGCGTCGCCTTCCCGTGCACCCGCGGTCTCCTGGCCGACCGTGATCGATCCGCACAGGCTGACGCATTCACCCGGCCCCATCATCCCATTACTCCGAAAGCGGCGCGGCGGGCGCGTGCTGGCAGGATGGGCGGATGACGGCTGATCAGCCCTGGTCAGGGCTCCACGGCGACCTGCTCGCGGCGAAGACATCGGTGTACGACCCGAGCGGCTTCACCTGCTCCCCGCCGGTGCCCGAACCGGAGAGCGCCGAGTACGCGGCGCACGGGTTCACCCTCGACGGGCTGTCGGTGCGGTTCCGCGTGGCCAGGACCACCCCTACCAAGGTGGGCCAGTTCGTCACCGTGTGGCAGCGGTCCGCGGACGGCCCCATCCGGCCCTTCGACATCGAGGACGGAGTCGACCTCCTCGTCATCAGCAGCCGCGACGGCGGCTACTTCGGACAGTTCGTGTTCCCGCGAGAGGAGTTGTGCCGGCGCGGCATCGTGTCCCGGAACGGCTCCGGCGGCAAGCGAGGCTTCCGCGTCTACCCGCCGTGGGTGACGACGACCAGCCGCCAGGCAGGCAGCTCCCAGGCGTGGCAGGTGAGGTTCTTCCTCTCCGTCGGGGAGTTCGAGCCGGTCGACACGGCCCGCGCCCACTTCCTGTACCACCCCTAGTCGGTCAGCGGGATGGGGAGGCATACCGGAGCTCGTGGGCCTCGGCGAGGAGGAGGTAGCTGCTGGCCGTCCAGGTGTAGGCGCGGTCGCGCAGGCCCCGGCCCGTGAGGGCGTCGAAGTTCTCGGCGAAGCCGTGGTTCTCGCACAGGGCCCGGAAGCGTGCGCTGATCTCGTCGGCGAGCCGGTGGTGGCCGCTGCGGCGCAGGCCGTTCTCGATCAGGACCGTGGCAGGCGCCCAGATGGGGCCGCGCCAGTAGCCGTCGGGGCGATAGTGGGGGGATGTCGGCAGCTCGGTGGCCAGGCCGTACGGCGTCAGATGCGGCTCGATCCCGGCGGCCAGCGCCTTGGCGACGTCCTCGGGCAGGTGCTCCCCCAGGGCGATCGGCATCAGGTCGAGCAGGCTGGAGCTGCTCCGGACCTCGCCGCTGTCGACGCCCCGTGCGACGAACCGCTCCCCGGTCCAGAGCTCGTCGAGCATCGCCGCCTGTATGTCCTGCGCGTGCCGCGTCCACTCGTGCGCGGCGTCGGCGAGGCCGAGTTCGTCGGCCAGTGCCGCGAGTTCGCGCAGTTGCAGGGCGAGGAACGCGGCGAGGTCGGCGGTGACGACGACGCGTTCGGCGTCGAAGTCGGTGGCGTTGTCCCAGCCGCTGTCATTGCCGTGCTGATAGTGGGGCAGCGTGGCGTCCGGGGCCCGGCGCGCGGTGAGCCAGAAGTCCGTCCAGTCCCGCAACCGGTCGTAGATCTCGGTGAGTTCGGCACGGTCGAGGGGTTCGGGTAGGCGCCCGCGCAGTTGGCTCAGGGCCCAGCCGTGGATGGGCGGCTTGACGAAATTACGCAGGACCTCCGAGTGCGTCACCGAGTCGGGCAGGGCTCCGCTCTCGTCCTGGTGGTCGAAGGGCAGCGAGAACTGGTCCCGGGCCAGTGCGGGCGCACCGGGTGCCAGGGCGAGGGCGTTGAAGCAGTGGTCCCAGCTCCAGACCTTGTCCATCCAGTGCTTCGACATCAGCACCGCGGGCCGGGTGACGAATCCCGCCGGATCGACGGTCGCCGACCACAGGACATACACGGCGAGTTCGGCCGCCGGGGTGCGCGAGGAGCGCCAAGGGGCCACCGAGTCGGCGAACGCCCCGAAGTCCCGCTCAGCCGCGGCCACCACCGCGCCGAAACCCGCCACGGCGGTATACGGGCCGCGCGCGCTGTCGATTTCCTCGATGGCGACCTCCCAGGTCCCGCCGCCCTCCACGCCGACCGTGAGACCGCGCTCGGCATCGCCCAGTGCCTGGCCCCCGTCGGTGTCGCGCACGACGCCCGACAGCACGGTGACGCGATAGCGGCGCCCGGTCTCGTACGAGGTGAACACATGGGCCCCGTCGACCGGATCCCGGAAGAAGTAGGTGCCCGTGAAGGGCGTCAGCCGCCGCGCCGCCGCCGCGATGCGCAGGTCGGCCCCGTCGCCGCGCAGACGCACGGTGTCCGGCGACTCGTAGGCGAGGCCGATCCGTCCGCCCTCGGGAGTGGTCCAGCTCAGGAGGCTCGGTGTCGCGGTGATGTGGGTGTCGGCCCGCTCGCCGGTCGTGGCGTCGAGGGGGACGAGGCTCAGCACGGCGTGCATGCCGTTCTGGTGGGAGACGAGGTGGAGGTCGTCGGCGTACGACTTCTCGGCCAGTACCGGGGAGATGCCGAACCAGGAGCCGCGGGTGCTGAACGGGATGTCGTGGACGGAGAAGGCCGGGCCGGATCGGGCTGCGGTCATGCAGGATTACTCGATTCTTCAGCTGGGGTCGCCCGTGGGGGCTCAGTCCTTGACGGCTCCGGCGCTGACGCCGGCGGCGACATAGCGCTGGGCGAGGACGAGGATCACGGCCGCGGGGAGTGAGGCCACGACGGCGGTGGCCATGATGGCGTTCCACTCCTGGTTGTTGTTGCCGATGTAGTGGTAGATCCCGAGGGTGATCGGCTCGTGGGGGCCGCCGTTGACGAGGGTGCCGGCGAACACGAAGTCGGACCAGGACCACAGGAACGCGAACAGCGACACCGTGACGACGGCATTGCGGCTCATCGGCAGCACGATCGACCAGAAGGTGCGTACGAGCCCGGCTCCGTCGGTCCTCGCGGCCTGGAGGAGTTCCTCCGGGATGCCGGACATGAACGCGGTGAAGATCAGCACCGCGAACGGGACGGCCAGGGTGGAGTCGGCGACGATCAGGCCGGGGACGGACTGGAGCAGGCCGAGTTGGAGGTAGATGGCGTAGAAGCCCATCGCCATGATGATGCCGGGGATCATCTGGGCGACCAGGAAGAGGAAGCCGAGCACGCCGCCGCCCCGTGGGCGCAGTTTGGCGAGTGCGTAGCCGGCCGGGGCGGCCAGGGCCACGGTCAGGGCGACCGTGCCCAGGCCGATGAGGAGGCTGGTGGCGAGGTAGGGCAACTGCTCGTCCAGGACGGCCCGGTAGCCCTCGAAGGTGGGGTGTGCGGGGAACAGTTCCGGCGGGCTCGCACGCATGTCCTGTTCGCGGGTGAGGGAGACGTTGAGCATCCAGTAGACCGGGAAGAGCATGATCCCGGTGAGGAGGAGGCCGGCGGCCGTCTTCCACCACGTACGGCGGGGGCGGTTCAGGGCGATGATGGTCACGTCCGTGCCTGCTTTCGCTGGACCCGCAGATACACCAGACCGAAGACGACAGCGGCGGCGACGAGCAGGTTCCCTACGGCCGCACCCGGGCCGAATGCGGGCACCAGGTTGCCGAAGCCGAGTTGATAGGACCAGGTGGCGAAGGTGGTGGACGAGTCGGCGGGCCCGCCCTTGGTCATGATCCAGATGACGTCGAAGACCTTGAGCGTGTAGACGAGGCCCAGCAGGAGAGTGACCGCGGACACCGGGCGCAGCAGGGGGAAGGTGATGCGCCAGAAGCGCTGCCAGGCGTTCGCCCCGTCGAGAGCCGCCGCCTCGTACAGGCTCGCCGGGATGGACTGCAGTCCGCTGTGGAGGACGACCAGGTTGAACGGTACGCCGATCCAGATGTTCGCGATGATCACCGAGGTCAGCGACCAGGACGGCGAGGTCAGCCAGTTCACGGGGTCGATGCCGACGGCGCCGAGCACGGCGTTGACGAGCCCGGAGTCGCTGTTGAGCAGCCAGGACCAGGTGGACGCGGACACGATCAGCGGCAGCAGCCACGGCACCAGGAACAGGGCGCGCAGGGTCGCGGAGAGCCGGAAGTTCTGGTGGAAGAAGACCGCGAGTGCCAGACCGATGGCGTACTGGAGGGCCAGGCAGACGGCGGTGAAGACCACGGTGTGGGTGAGTGCCGGGCCGAAGGTCGGGTCGTCGAGGACGGTGGCGTAGTTCGCGAGGCCGGTGAAGGGCGCGTCGCCCTGGACGAAGGAGCGGACGGTGTAGTCACGCAGGCTCAGGTCGAGGTTGCGGTAGAGCGGATAGGCGTAGAAGAGGACGAGGTAGAGGGTGACCGGGGTGAGGAACGCCCAGGCGGCCCACTGCTGGGAGGTGCGGCGGCGCGGGGGCGGGGCGACGGTGGCCATCGTGCTCTCGTCGAGCGTGGGCCGGCGGTCCGGTGGGTGTGTCGACTGTTTCGTCGGACTCATGTCACCGAACCGCGTCCTGCGCCGAACTGAGGGCGTCCTTCGGGGACTTGGACCCGCTGAGGGCGGTTTGGACCGCCTTCCACAGCTGCTCGGAGATCTTGGGGTACTTGGTGCCGAGGTCGTCACTGGTGCGCCCCTTGGCGGCCTTGACCGCGTCGACCCATGGCTTGAGCTCGGCGTTCGCGGCGACCTGCTTGTCCTGGACCTCGCCGGTGGGGGCCACGTAGGACAGGGTGGTGTCGGTGTCGTACAGGTTCTGGGTGCTGGTCAGGCAGGAGACCAGCCGCTGTGCGGTGGTGTAGCGGCCGGTGTCGCCCTGGACCGGGACGGTGACGAACTCGCCGCCGGTCGGGGCGGCGGCTGTGCCGCCCTCGGCGCCGGGTATGGGCAGGACGCCGTAGTCGAAGCCGGCCTTCTGGGCGTTCGCCAGCTGCCAGGTGCCGTTCTCGGCGAACGCGTAGTCACCGCTGGCGAACTCCTGCCAGCTGGTGGTCTGGGTGTTGTTCAGCACCGAGTTCGGGGCGTAGCCCTTCTCCGTCCAGTCGGACCACAGGGACAGTGCCGATACGCCCTGCGCGGAGTCGAGTTCGGTGAGCTTCGCTCCGGAACCCCAGAACCAGGGCAGGAACTGGAAGCTGCCCTCCTCCGTCCCGATCGCGGAGAAGGTGATGCCCTTCTTGCCGGCCTTCTTCACCTTCTCCAGGGCCGCGGTCAGCGACGGCCAGTCCTTGACCGAGGCCACGTCGACCCCGGCCTCCTTCAGGACCTCCTTGTTGTAGTAGAGGGCGAGGGTGTTCGCGCCGATCGGGGTGCCGTACGTCTTCCCTCCCACCTGGCCGGCCGCGAGCAGGTTGGGGTCGACCTTCGAGGTGTCCAGTTTGTTGTCGTCGGTGGTGGTGAGCACTCCGGCCTCGGCCAGGGTGGAGACCACGGGGTTGTCGACGACGAGTACGTCCGGGGAGTTGTCCTGCTGGGCCGCGAGGAGCGCCTTGTTCGTCAGGTCGCTGGTGTCGAACGCCGTCCGCTTGATCTTCACGCCGGCCTTGGTGCCGCAGCCGTCGAGCAGCTTCGCCCACGCCGATGTCCTGTCGAACTGCGGATAGGGGTCCCAGACGGTGTAGGTGCCGCTGTCGTCCCCCTTCGCGGACGAACTGCCGCCGGAGGAGCAGGCGGTGGCTGCGGTGGCGAGGGCGGCGACGGTCAGGGCCGCGGCGGTGAGCCGCCGTCCGGTGGGTCGGTTCATGGCACGTTCCTTTGTGGTCACGGCATGTACTTCGGCCGGGGCATGCCGAAGGAGGGCATGCCGATGAAGTGGGTGGTGGGCGGCAGGCCGGCGTGGGGGCTGGTTCAGGCGGCGGTGCCGGGGTGCGCGGGCCCGGTGCTGGCGCGCAGTGAGATCGGCGGTGCGAGCAGGTGATGGCGTGGTGCCGCGTCGGGGTGGTCGAGGCGCTCGACGAGGAGTTCCACGGCGAGCCGTCCCATCTGTTCCGCCGGTACGTCCGCCGCGGTGAGCTGCGGGGTCACCGTCTCCGCCCACCGGGCCGCCACGACTCCGGTGACGGAGAAGTCGCGCGGCACATGACGGCCGGCTGCGGCCAGACCCCGGTAAATGCCGCCCAGGGCGGCCTCGTTGAGGGTGACCAGCGCCGTGGTGGCCGGGTCGTCGTGCAGGATCCGCTCCATGCAGGCCTGGCCCGAGGGGGCGTCGTCGCCGCAGCAGTAGGTCCGCACGGTGAGCCCGCGCTCGGCCGCGGCCTTGGTGAAGCCGTCGAGGCCGCGGTGGGCGGATTCGTATCCGGCGCGCAGCAGGTGCTCGGGCCGGTTCACGAAGGCGATCCTGCGGTGGCCCAGGTCGGCGAGGTGGTGCACACAGGCCGCGGCCAGCGCGGTGTGGTCCAGGCCGACCCACCAGTCGTCGTCCGACCGTGCGGTACGGCCGATGCAGACGGCGGGGAAGTTCTCGGCGACGAGATGGTCGACGCGGTCGTCCTGGAGCCTGATCTCCATGAGGATCGCGCCGTCGACGCGCCGCTCGGCCAGCAGCCGCTGGAAGGAGCGGTCGCTGTCCATGCCGCTCGGGGAGAGCAGCACGTCGTAGTCGTAGGCCGCCGCGGCCTCCACCACGCTGCCGATGAAGTCCAGTTGCATGCCGGTGTAGTGGTTGCCGGCGGGCGGGAAGACCAGACCGAGGGTGCTGGTCCGGCCGTTGGCCAGGGCCCGCGCGCTCGCATTGGGCCGGTAGCCGAGTTCGTCGATGACCCGCTGGATCTTGCGGCGGGTCTCCTCGGACACCGAGCGTTTGCCGCTCAGCGCGTAGGACACCGTGCTCCGCGAGACACCGGCCCGCTTGGCGATCTCCCCGATGTTCACGGCACTCCTTCGTCGAACCGGTTCGAGGGCGAGCCGACTGTCGAACCGGTTCGCCTGGAGGGAAGTTAGGAGCGCCCGGAAGCGGCTGTCAACACCTTGCGCACAACTCCAGGTTACGGCCGTCCAATCCGTGTCGGAGGTATTGCTGGTCCATTTCCGGCGGTGCTAGCTTCCGGCGAACCGGTTCGATGACCCCTCGCAGGTACTTCGGACACCCCCAGGATCGGCCCGCGAGATTCAGGCCCTGTCCAGCTTGACATTTGTCGAACCGGTTCGACCTCCCGAGACGGATGACCTCACGGAGACCTCAGTGCGACGCAAACCCAGCAGAACGAAAGCCGGCGCCGGTGCCACCGCCGTCACAGCCCTCGCCGCCCTGCTAGCCGTACCCGCGGCCGGCACGGCCGGCGCGGCGGAACCGGAGCAACTCACCGTCGACCTGGCCAGCGACACCGGCGCCTTCCACGGCGGCGCGTCCGGCTCCCTGTACGGCGTCTACGGCGACGGCGTGCCGAGCCGCAACATCCTCGAAGGCATGCATGTCCGCACGGTGTCGACGAAGGCACAGGACGGTCCGCAGCACCCGGGCGCGGACGCGCTGGAGATGCTGCCGCCGTTCGTGGACTCGGGCGGCAAGGACGTCTACATCTACATGACCGACATCTACCGCGGCTTCCCCTACCAGTGGCCGGGCGCCGACGGCCCGGCGCGGCTCGCGGACTTCAAGGAGAAGATCAAGAAGCAGGTCCAGCAGGTCCTGACCATGCCGGACTACAAGGACCATGTCGTCTACGTCCCCTTCAACGAACCCGAGGGGAACATGTTCGGCACAGGAGAGTGGAGCTACGACAAGGTCTCCTGGCTGAACGACCCGCAGCACTACTTCGCGGCCTGGAAGGAGGTCTACCACCTCATCAAGGGCCTCGACCCGGACGCCCGCATCGCCGGCCCCAACACCAGCGTCCTCTACGACCAGGTGAAGGGATTCCTGCAGTACGCCAAGGCCAATGACGTCGTCCCGGACGTGATGACCTGGCACGAGCTGTCCAGCCCCGCCGCGGTCCGCACGAACGTGGCGAAGTACCGCCAGATGGAGAAGGACGTCGGAGTCGGCCCGCTGCCGGTCAACGTCAACGAGTACGGCCACAACTACCACCTCTCGGTGCCCGGTCAGGTCGTCCAGTGGGTCTCCGCCATCGAGGAGTCCAAGATCGACGCCGATCTGGCGTACTGGAACATCGACGGCAACCTCAACGACTCGGCCGTGGAGGCCAACAAGGGCAACGGCCAGTGGTGGCTGTTCAACGCCTACGGCCAGATGTCGGGGCACACCGTGCGGGTGACCGCGCCGCATCCGAACCAGCAGTACACCCTCCAGGGTGTGGCGACCCTGGACGAGGCCAAGAAGCAGTCCCGGGCCATCTTCGGCGGCAAGGCCGGTGACGCGAACGTCGTCTTCGAGAACGTCGACCCCGAGCTGTTCGGCACGACCGTGCACGCCACCGTGCAGGAGATCCCCTGGTCCGGGCAGGTCGGCGACTCGGCCCAGCCGCTGCGGCTGGCCGACCGGGAGCTCGCGGTCGGCGCGGACGGCACCGTGCGGCTGCCGATGACCGGGATGAACGAGATGTCGGCCTACCAGGTCATCCTCTCGCCCGGCGGCCAGGGCACGGTGCCCGCCGAGCCGTCCGTGAGCTGGCGCGGGACGTACGAGGCGGAGAACGCCGCCTACACCGGCAGCGGCTATTCCAGGAACGGCCCGGAGGGCTCTCCCTCCCAGGTCGGGAAGTTCGCGACGTCCGGCGCCTACAACGTGGGCGGCCTGCGCACCGGCTCCGACGGCGTCCTCTCCTTCGATGTCGAGGTCCCGCAGGACGGCACGTACGACCTGAGTGTCTTCGCCAACTCCTACAACCTGTACGACCTGGTGAAGGAACAGGGCCCCACCAATGTCTTCCTGCGCGTCGACGGCAAGGACCCGCAGGAGCTGCGGCTGCCGCTCGGCTACAAGTGGGTGGTCTGGGGACACACGGACACCACGGTGAAGCTGACCGCCGGCAAGCACCGGATCACGCTCGCCGCGAAGGACCCCGACCTGGGCGTCACCAAGGGCGACGCCATCATCGACAAGATCGACCTGTCCCTCCGCGACGAGCGCGCGACCGCGCCGGCGATCTACGAGGCCGAGTACGCCACCCTCTCCGGAACCCGGCCCGGCTACACCTACGCGGGTGCGTCTGGTCCGGGAGCGGTCCCGCTGGCCAAGGGCGACTCCGCGACCTTCTGGGTCCACTCCCGCACCGACGGTGAATCGACCGTGTCCGTCGACCACTTGGGCGGTGGGCAGGCCACCGTTTCGCTCAACGGCGAGAAACTCGACGTGCCCAAGGCCGGCGGCGGCAAGAAGGGTACGGATCAGGTCCGGGTCTTCCTCTCGGGCGGCATCAACAAGATCACCGTGACCGGCACTTCGGGTGAGCTCGTACTGGACCGGCTCCGGGTCGCGCCGTCGAGCGGCACCCTGACGACCAAGGTGTACCAGGCGGAGGCCGGGGTACTGACGGGGGCCGCCAAGGTGACCGACGGCTACCCCTCCGCGTCCGGCGGCAAGGCGGTCACGGCGATCGGCGACGGCAAGGCCAACGCGCTCACCGTCGATGTCGTCGCCGCGCGTTCGGGGCGGCACGCGGTCACCATCCGGTACTCGAACGCCGAGCAGGCCCCGGCCACGCACTACAACCCGGACCCGATCGCCCGCCACGCCGACCTCTCGGTCAACGGCGGACCGGCCCGGCGGGTGCTCTTCCCGACCACCTTCCACTTCAACAACTTCTGGGAACTGACCGTGCCCGTCACCCTCAAGAAGGGCACGAACCGGCTCACCTTCACCGCCGAGGAACTGCCCGACTTCAACGGCGACACCTACAACCAGTACGACCAGCGCTCGCCCTACGCACCGGTCATCGACCGCATCGCGGTCACTCCGCTCGCGCAGCGGTAGCCCACCGGCGTCCGTGATGCGCCGGCCCTTAACCGGCGCATCACGGACTCCCGGTCCAGGCGGCGTGGTGGCCGACCGCGTGGATCAGGCCGTCGACGTCCCGCTCCGTGGTGGCGAAGGAGGTGACGAAGCGGACGACGCCCGGCTCCCAGCGGTCGTGGTAGAAGACGTAGCCGTCGGCCAGGAGTCCATCGATGACCTGCTGGGGCATACGGCAGAAGAGGAGGTTGGCGTCGGCGGCGCCGAGCAGGCCGACCTCGGGTATCGCCTTCAGGCCCTCCTGGAGGCGGGCGGCCATGGCATTGGCGTGGGCGGCGTTGCGCAGCCACAGGTCGTCGGTGAGGTACGCGTCGAGCTGGGCGGCGTGAAAGCGCATCTTGGAGGCGAGCTGGCCGGCGCGCTTGGCGCGGAAGGACAGTTCGGCGGTGAGGGACCGGTCGAAGACGACGATGGCGTCGGCGGTCATCGTGCCGTTCTTGGTGGCGCCGAAGGAGAGCAGGTCGACGCCGGCCCGCCAGGTCAGCTCGGCGGGTGTGCGGCCGAGCGCGGCGACGGCTCCGGCGAAGCGGGCGCCGTCCATGTGCAGACGCAGCCCCGCCTCCTTGGCGATGGGGCCGAGGGTGTGCAGCTCATCGAGGGTGTAGACGGCACCGGTCTCGGTGGCCTGGGTCAGGCTCACCACCGAGGGCTCCACGCTGTGCACGTCCCCGGCCTTGTGCCGTACGGCCGCCCGCAGTTCACCGGGGTCGATCTTGGCGTCGTCGCCCCCGAGCGGGACGAGCTTGGCGCCGGCGGTGTAGAACTCGGGCGCTCCGCACTCGTCGTTGTTGATGTGGCTGTCGCGGTGGCACAGCACGCTGCCCCAGGGCGGGGTGAGGGCCGCCAGGCTCAGGGCGTTGGCCGCCGAGCCGGTGGAGACGAGCAGCACGTCGACGTCGCGCTCGAAGATCTCGCTCATACGGCGCCTGACGTCGGCGGTGACGCTGTCGGCGCCGTACGGCTGGGCCTGGCCGGCGGCCGCGCGGGTCACGGCGTCGACGATCTCCGGGGAGGCGCCGGCGGTGTTGTCGCTGCTGAAGACGCGTGCCGTTGGGGTTGTGGTGCTCATGGTCGGGTCCTTGCTGTGGGATGGGCGGATCAGGTCGCGCGGCGGGGATCCGGTTCCGCGGAGCCGGTGGCCGCCGCCCTCGGGTCCGCTGCCCGGATGAGCTGGCGCAGGGCGCCGTAGTAGACCTCGTCGTCGGTCACGGCGGGCACGATCTCGCCCAGGTTCCCGGTCAGCGCCGGGAAGCTCTCCGGGTCGAGTGCGGCCAGCGCGGTACGGGTGGCCGCCTGTGCGGCCTTGGGATCGCGGTGGTCGACGAAGCCCGCGCTGCCGAGGGTGAGCAGGTACATCCGCCGGTACGCGGTGATCGCCTCCTCGGGGGTCATCCCGACGGCGATGCTGTCGGCGACCTGCGGCTCGACCAGGCGGGCCAGCAGATGGGGGCCGAGCCAGGGCCGAGTGCCGCGCAGGGCGAGCAGCCCCGGATGGGCCGCGAGCAGCCGGTACAGCGCGGTGAAACGGGTCTCGGTGGCCGTGGCCCAGTCGGCGTCCGCCGACTCGGTCTCCGGCAGCTGCGCCGCCAGGTGGTCGAGGCACAGGTCCAGCAACCCGGCCAGGTCGACGCAGCGGCGCTGGAGCGAGGCGAGGGAGATGTCCAGCCGCGATGCCAGCGCGCGGAACGTCAGCGCGTCAGGGCCGCCCTCGTCGACGAGGAGGAGTGCCGTGCCGGCGATCCGGTCCGGGGTCGCGCGGTCCAGTGAAGCAGAGTGACGGGGCATACGAGTCATCGTACGATACGGCGTATCGCTCGTCGCCCGAGAGGCTCTGAGCCGGTGGGTCCGGCGGGTCGCGGTCAGGAAGTGCGGCCGACCGCGACGCTGTCGCGCAGGAAGCCCGCGAAGGCCTGGGCGGCGGGGGTGAGGACGTGGTCGCTCATGCGGACGAGGAGGATGCGGCGCACCGCCGCCGGTGGCTTCAGCGGGAGGACGCTGACGCCGGCCCGGATGCCCTCCAGGGCCAGGGTGGGAGCGAGGGCGACGCCGATACCGGTGGCGACCATGGCCTGGGCCTCCTGGTAGTCGTGGGCCTCGTAGGCGATCTGCGGCTCGAAACCGGCTGTACGGCAGCTGCGGACCAGGGCCTCGGCGACCGGGTGGTTCTCGGCACGGGTGATCCAGGAGTCCCTCGCGAAGTCGGCGAGGGTGACCGAGCGACGGCCGGCGAGCGGGTGGTCCGCGCCGACCAGGAGAGCCGGGGGGTCGTCGGCGAGCGCGGTGACGACGATGTCCTCACGGTCGATGCGGTTCCAGTCGTAGTCCCACATCAGGGACATCTCGATCTCCCGGTTCTCCAGCATCGCCCACAGTCCAGCGATACGGGCGCTGCGCACCGCCAGCCGTACGTCGGGGTGGGCTTCCCGGAAGGCGATCACGGCCCGGGGAAGGAGGGAGGCGCCGACGGTGGGGAAGGTTCCGACGCGCAGGGTGCCCGCGCGCAGGCCCGCGAAGTCGGCCAACTCATTCTCCGCGGCCTTCAGTTCGCTCTCGATCCGCGCCCCGCGCTCGGCCAGGGCACGGCCCGCCTCGGTGAGCGTGACGCCCCGCGCATGGCGTTCGAGGAGCGGCTGCCCGGCCTCCGCTTCCAGTCGGCCGACCTGCTGGGACACCGCCGAGGGCGTGTAGTTGAGGGCGCGTGCGGTCGCGGTGACCGAGCCCCGGCGGGCGACCTCGGTGAAGAGCAGGATGCGCCGGACATCGAGCACCGCGCCACCTCCAGCGTTCATTCCAGGGTTAACTCCAGCTTAATACCCATGCAGATTTCCGAGATTGTACTTCACGCTCTCCGCGCCCACTGTGGATCGCACCCCGCACGGAAGTGCCGTCGGGGTTTCCCCGAGGAGTCCGTCGTGTTGCGTCTGCAGGGTGAGTTGATCCGTGGAGGGACCAGCAAGTGCTGGATCTTCGACCACCGCGATGTGGTGGCGACCGGTGTGGACGCCGACACCCTGCTGCTCGCCGCCTACAACGCCGCCGACCCCCGCCAGATCGACGGCGTCGGCGGCGCCTCCTCCACCACCTCCAAGGCGGCGATCGTCAGGACCTCCACGGAGCCGGGCATCGATGTCGAGTACGCCTTCGCGCAGGTCGGCATCGGTGACGAGCGTGTGGAGTGGGCCAGCAACTGCGGCAACTGCGCCACCGCCGTCGCCCTGTACGCCGTTCACAACGGCCTGCTGCCGATCACATCGGACTCCACCACGGTGCGCATGCTCAACGTGAACACCGGGGCCCGCCTCACCGGCACCATCCCCACCGCCGGGCGCAGGGTGCCCGACGAGGGTTCGGCCGCGGTGCCGGGCACCGCCGCGCTCGGGGTGCCCGTCCTGCTCGGCTTCATGAATCCGGCGGGTTCGACCACGGGCCGCGCCCTGCCGACCGGCCGCGCCCTGGACACCCTGACGGGGCCCGCCGGCCAGGTGGAGGTGTCCCTGGTCGACGCCGGTGCACCGGCCGCGCTGTTCGAGGCCAAGGCGTTCGGACTGCAAGGCACCGAGTCCCCGGCCGAGTTCGCGGCGGCGGTGCCCGCGCTCACCGTGCTGCGCCGTCAGGCCGCCCTGGCCATGGGCCTGGCCGCGGAGAGCGACCCCGTCAGCCATGCCGTGCCGAAGGTCGGGGTCGTCGCCCGCCCCGCCGCCTATCGCACCACCGACGGCACCCGCGTCGGACAGGACGATTACGACCTCGCCGTCCGCATGGTGTCGATGCACGCCCCCCACCCCGCGATCGGCCTCACCTCCGCCGTCGCGCTGGCCACCGCCGCCGCCACCCCCGGCACGCTCGCCCACCGCGTCGCCCGGCAGACCGCCGGCGGACCGCTGCGCCTGGGCACCCCGGCCGGCGTCATCACCGCGCAGGCCGTCCCCGCACCGGACGGCGCCTCTCCCACGGTGCTGCTGCACCGCGCCGCCCGCCGCATCGCCCGAGCCGAACTTCTCGTTCCCGTCCTGGAAGGACGCCCCGCATGAGCCGCAACGACGCCGCCCCGGGCACGGTCCCCTCGCCATCGCGCCGTATCCGCCGACTGCTGTCCCTGCTCTACGTCCAGTGCCTGATCGGCGTCGTCGCAGGTGCCGCTGTGGGCTGGCTGTGGCCGACCTTCGGGGCCGAACTCAAGCCCCTGGGCGACGGCTTCATCGCCCTGGTCCGCATGATGATCGCGCCCGTCATCTTCTGTACGGTCGTCCATGGCATCGCCTCCATGGGCAATGCGCGCGCCGTCGGCCGGGTCAGCCTCAAGGCACTGATCTACTTCGAGGTGCTGACCACGGTCGCCATGGTGATCGGCCTGGTCGTCGTCAACGTCGTCCAGCCCGGCAGCGGGCTGCACGTCGACCCCTCCACCCTCTCCACCGAGGGCCTGCCGCCGGAGGCGACCGAGAGCCACGAGAGCGTCGCCGCGTTCATCCTCTCCATCGTCCCGGACACGGTGCTGAGCGCGCTGACGGGCCATGAGATCCTGCCGGTGCTGCTGATCTCGGTGCTGTTCGGCTTCGGTCTGAACGCCGCCGGTCAGGCGGGGCGGGGGATCACTCAGGGCATCGAGAAGCTGTCCAAGGTCCTGTTCACGCTCATCCGCTGGATCATGCGGCTCGCCCCCATGGGCGCCTTCGGCTCCATGGCCTTCACCATCGGCAACTACGGCCTCGACACCCTGCACCACCTCTTCCTGCTGGTCGGCTCTTTCTGGCTCACCGCGCTCTTCTTCGTCCTTGTCGTCCTCGGCACGGTCATGCGCATCAACGGCCTGCGCCTGCTGCCCTTCCTCCGCTACATCAAGGAAGAGCTCCTGATCGTCCTGGGTACGTCGTCCAGCGAGCCGGTGCTGCCGCGCATGATGGCCAAGCTGGAGCACGCGGGCGCCTCCAAGCCGGTGGTGGGCATCACGCTGCCCGCCGGGTACTCCTTCAATCTCGACGGCACCGCCATCTACCTGACCATGGGCGCGGTCTTCCTCGCCCAGGCCCTCGGCATCGACCTCGGTCTCGCCGAGCAGTTGTCGATGCTCACCGTCATGCTGCTCACGTCGAAGGGCGCCGCCGGCGTCACCGGCTCCGGCTTCATCGCCCTGGCCGCCACCCTCAGCGCCGTCCCGCACGTGCCCGTCGCCGCCCTCGCCCTCATCTTCGGCATCGACCGCTTCATGTCCGAGGCCCGCGCCCTGACCAGCGTGGTCGGCAACGGCGTCGCCACACTGGCGGTGGCCAAGTGGGAGGGACAGCTCGACGAGCGACGCGCCAAGGCCGTCCTCAGCGGCGAGATCCCGTACAACCCCGCTCCCGACCACGACCGCTCCCCCGAGACCACCGAGACCCCCGAGGCCGCCGAGGAATCCGCTCCGAAGGAATCGAGCGACAGGGACCGCGGCCCGGTACCCGCCATCGGCTGACACCCCGCACGACCGGTCCGGAGCGCACGCTCCGGACCGGCGCGGCCGTCGTCCCAGCCCCGCCACCAGTACCCGACGGCGGGGCGTCCCTCCTCCCGAGCATGGCCCCGGATAACGTTCGCGGAGATCACCGCACGCCCGGGAGTTCATGTGATCGGTATCAGCCCGAGGGAATCCGTCGAGACGCTCGAGGCGATCGAGCCCCCGCTCGACAGAGAGGTTCTCATCGGTGTGGTGGTCACGACCGCGCTGGTGGAGGCTCTCGCCGCGGTCTCGGGATCCGAGGTGTGGCTTCTCGGGCTGCTCGTCTTTCTGCCGGGCACGGCATCGGCCCTCTGCACCGTCCGGCAGACCGCGTTCGTCGCGGTGTGGACCGCTTGTGTCGTCACCGCCACGGTGGTGCTGCGCGACCGTGACGGTGGCCATTGGCTCGACCGCCTCCTGCTGATCCTGCTGACTCTGGCCCTGGGCCTGATCTCCGTGTACGCCTGTCGTCGGCGTATCTCACGCGAGGCCGAGATGCTCCGGCTGCGTTCCACGGCCGCGGCGATGCAGCGGCACATTCTGCGCCCGCTTCCCCTGGTGACGGACGACGCCTTGGTCAATGGGCTCTACGAGCCGCTGCACGAGGACCGGTTGGTCGGCGGAGACATCTACGACGTCGTCGCTTCACCCTGGGGTACGCGTGTGCTGATCGGTGATGTGCAGGGCAAGGGTCTGGCCGCGGTGGGCGCGGCGTTCGCCGTCATCGGTGCCTTCCGTGAGGCCGCGTACCGGGAGCCCACGCTGACCGCGCTGGTCGACACCTTGGACGACGCGGTGGTCAGACACAACTCCTACGCCGAACAGACCGGCGAGGACGAGCGTTTCGTCACCGCGCTGATCCTCTGCGTCGACCTGCACGAGGAGGCGCAGATGGTCAACTGCGGCCATGTCGCTCCCTTGTTGGTGCATGACGACGGCGTCACCCGACTCGAACCGGACTCCGGCGTACCGCTCGGCCTCGCCGAACTGGCCAACGAGCCCGTCACGGTGAACTGGTTCGATTTCCCGCCCGGCGCGACGGTACTGCTCACCACCGACGGCCTGACGGAGACCCGGGCGAGCGACGGCACCTTCTACCCGCTCGAAGAACGCGTGGCGAAGAACGCCGGCCTGTCCCCCACCGAGCTGCCGGGGGTCCTCCACGACGACGCCCGCGCTTTCGCCCGCGGCAGCGACCGGCACGACGACATCGCGGTCCTGACGGTCCGCCGTTCAGCGGCTCGCTGACACGTCATCAGGATGCGGGTGTGGCACGAAACGCGCGGGAGGCGAGGCTTCCATCAGGTCCAGTCCAAGGTGGTCCGGCCGGCCACGTGGTACCGGCTCGAGCGGACGACGACCTGTGCCCTGCCCGCCAAGCCCTCCGAGGGCGCCGACGACCCCGACGAAGGCAGCCGGCTGTGGGCCGCGAGTGAACATCTCACCGGAGTCACGTTCGACCTCGGAGCCGGGACCACCACCCAGCCCGGCCGGACGGCAGCTCACCTGGGCGTGTCGCCGGAGCAGCCCGGTCGCGTTGGTGCACCGTCGTTGTCATGACGACGACCGCGCAGGGCCCCTCCGCAGCGCCGGCCCGCGAGGTGAGGCCGGTGGTGGTCGAGCACAGGCTCACTTCGCCGACCGGTCCGCCCGTCCCCGGGCGGCGGCCGGCCCAGGCACCCAGGGGCGTCTGATCCGATGGTCCTCGACCTGATCGTGATCGGTACGGCCATCAGCCTGGGGCCCTTGCACAACAGCGCCTTCATTCTGCTGCTCTCCGCGCGGCGCGGCGTTCGCCTGGGCCTGGCCTTCCTGTTGTCGTGGCTGGCCAACCTGATCGCGGTGATCGCCTGCGTGATGCTGCTGACCGGTGGCAAGCCGCCCGCCCGTCACAGCACGCCCTCGACCGCGGTGATCGCTGCGAAACTCGCCATCGGCCTGGCATTGGTGCTGTACAGCGCCTACCGTCACCGCCGACCACCCCGCCCGCACGGCCCACCGCGCTGGACCGCCAGGATCGACGACGCCTCCCCGGTCACAGCGGCCGGCCTCGCCTGGGTGCTGCAGCCCTGGGCGCTGGTGGGCGCCGGCGCCGCGACCGCCGTCGACGCCGACCTCTCCACCCTCGCCAACTGGCTCGCCCTGACCGGCTACTGCCTGCTGGCCACCCTCAGCCTCATCGCCATGGAGATGTACGTGGTCCGGGCGCCCGCGGTCGCGAACGCCCGGCTGAACGCCCTGCGGAGCTGGTTGGAGCAGCACCAGGAACAACTGATCGTCACGCTCTCCCTGATCCTCGGCCTATGGCTGACGGCCAGGAGCATCGCCGAACTGGTCACCTGACACGGACGGCCCACACCCACCCGGACGCCCTGGCGGCCGCACGTCACCGCGCGCCCTCCGTCAGGGACATCCAAATCCCTCCCCCCTCAGCGCAGCTCCCCCTCCAACCACCGCAGGACATCCGGCGTCACCGGGTCGGTGATGTCGGCGAACTCCTCATGCCGCTTCAGGAACTTGGCCACGTACGGGCAGACGGGCACGATCCGCTTACCGGACGCCCGGACGTCGTCGAGCGCTTTCTGCACCAGCTCTACGGCCAAGCCCTGGCCGGCGTAGGCGTCGTCGATCTCCGTGTGGAAGAAGACGCGCTGTGGGCCGCGGTCGCGGTAGGCCGTCAGACCGGCCCGTCGGCCGTCGACATGGATCTCGTACCGCTGGTCGGCGTCCGCTCGCTGGACGTCACGGAGGGGAGGGGACTGGCTCATGGGATGCCTTTCGTGCGGAGGTCCGTGGTTGCGGGTCAGCGGCGGGGCGGGTTTCCGCGCGGTGTGATGACGGCGTTGGGCAGGGCGGGTGCGGGGAGGCGGCGTCCGGCGTAGCCCTCGACCTCGCCGAAGCGGTCGGAGCCCGCCTGCCATTCCTCTCGGGCCCGCACGATGTCCTCGTGGCTGCGGCCGATGAAGTTCCACCACATGACGATCTCCTCCTCGAAGGGAGGGCCACCGAGCAGGATCGTGCGCGCCGGAGCGTCCGACTCGTTCACGACCGTCACGGCGTCGGTGCCGCAGGGCACGTAGCCGAGTTCGGCGGGTCGTAGCGCGGTGTCGATCAGGCGGACGTCGCCGCTGTCCACCAGGAGGCCGTGCTCGAAGGCGGGGTCCACGGCGAGCGTGACCGTCGCCCGCGGTTCGAGGACGATCTCGGCGCCGAGCAGGGGGGTGAAGGTCCGCACCGGCGAGGTGCTTCCGGCCAGCGAGCCGAGGAAGACCTTGATCTCGGTCCCGTCGACCCGGACGGCTTCGGGCACGTGATGCTGGAAGTCCCGCGCGGTGTTCCGGTGCTCCTCGGGCAGCGCCACCCACAGCTGGACGCCATGGATGACGCTGGTGTTCGGGGTGGAGACCTCCGAGTGGGCGATGCCGTGTCCGCCGGTCATGAGGTTCATCTCGCCGGGCCGGATCAGGGCGTGGGAGCCGAGGGTGTCGCGGTGCTCGATCTCCCCGCTGAACAGCCAGCTCACCGTCTGAAGTCCGGTGTGCGGATGCGGGGGCAGGTCCATGCCGCCCACCGTCGCGGCGTCGACGGGGCCGTAGTGATCGGCGAAGCACCAGGCTCCGATCAGCGTCCGGCTCCGCTGCGGCAGCGTCCGGCGCACCCGCATGGCCCGCGGCCCGCCCAGGGGGACGTCCCGTGCGGAGAGCACATCGACCCGGGGTTCCTCGGCCGGTCGGCTGTCGTCCACGGCCGCCCCGCATCTCAACGCCGCCGGCTCGGCTTCCACGTTGCTCACCGGGACCACCCCTCATCCGCTCTAGTTGTCACATCAACTATAATGCCACGAGAGCAGGGCGACGGCTACAGCACCCACCCGAGGGGCGTTCGCCGATGGCACAGAAAGAGGCGCGAAGTGAGCGAGCAGACCAGCGGATCCGCCGCCCGGAGGATCTTCATCGACAAGCAGAGCCCCGAGGCCTTCCGCGCCCTGGCGCAGACAGCGGAAGCGGTGCGTACTACGGCCGCCGAGGCGGGGCTCGACCACACCACGGTGGAGCTGATCAACCTCCGCGTCTCCCAGCTGAACGGCTGCGCCTACTGCCTCGACCTGCACACCAGGAAGGCCCTGCGCGCGGGCGAGACGCCACAGCGACTGGGCGTTCTGGCGGCCTGGCGGGATACCGACGTGTTCACTCCGGCGGAGCGCGCGGCGCTGAATCTGGCCGAGGCGACGAACGATCCGACTGACGCCGCCGCACAGACCTCCGCCTACCAGACCGCCCAGAAGATTCTCACCGAGGACCAGATCTCCGCCGCGATCTGGGTGGCGATCACCATCGGCGCGTTCAACCGCGTATCGATCATGAGCAAGCACCCCGTACAGACGCCTCGCCAGGCACCGCCCGCGCCCGTCGCAGCACTTGATTGACGGGTCATCTAAATCTTCTCTAAGGTCCGATGTTGACACATCAACCAAGACTCTCGGCCCTCAGTGCCGACGCGGGCCGTTCGGAAGGAACCGATCCATGTACATCACCGCCGCCGTTCTCAGCGTGCTCCTCGCCTTCGTCTCCGCGGGCGCGGGTGCCCCCAAGGCGCTGCTGAAGGGCGACGTCCCCGCCGCGCTGCAGGCGCACATGGGGCTGAGCGCGGGCTTCGTCCGCTTCATCGGGCTGGCCGAAGCCGCCGCCGCCGGCGGCCTGATCATCGGGCTCTTCTGGCAGCCGCTGGGCATCGCGGCCGCCATAGGCTTCACCGTCACCATGATCGGGGCGGTGGTCTTCCACCTCAAGGCCGGCGACTACGCGGACCCCGCCGCCCGGAAGAACGCCCTGAGCCCGGTCATCCTCATGGCCCTGTCCGTGGCCACCGCGGTGACTCTGGGACTGGCCATGTGAGTCCGCGCGAGTCCCGCCCAGGCCGGGGCGGTACACCCCGACAGGGTGTCACGGGTTCCCCGGGATCAGGCCTGGTCCTCGTCCAACTTGCTGATGACACGCTCGGAGAGCTCGGCCAGCACCCGCAGTTCCGACGGCGTGACATGGTCCATGAACAGTTCGCGCACGGCCTCGACATGGCGCGGGGCGGCTGCTTCGATGGCGGCCCGCCCCGTGTCCGTGATCACCACGAACGCGCCTCGTCCGTCCTCGGGGCACTCCTCGCGCACCACCATGCCCCGGCCGGCCATCCGGGCGATGTGATGGGACATCCGGCTCTTCTCCCACTCCAGCGCCCGGGCCAGGTCCTGGTACCGCTGCCGCCCGTCGGGCGTGTCCGTGAGATGGACCAGCACGGCGAAGTCCGCGGCGGACACGTTCGACTCCGACTGCAGCATGCGCCCCAGCCGCCCGCCGAGGCGCTCGTGCAGCCGGACGAAGCCGCGCCACGCGCGCTGCTCCTCCGCTGTCAGCCACCGCACTTTCTCTTGCTCTCCCATGGGGGAAGTGTAAACGTAGTTGACAGTTCACCAAACATCCTCAACGCCCCCGACAGCTCCGGAAACGCCGTCATCCCGGCGGGCCGGAGCGGCCTGCCGGGATGAAGGGTCGTGCGCGTCGGCGGCGTCGGGTCAGCCGACCTGGATGTTGGCGGCGTTCTCGGCCAGCCAGGTGTCGAAGCTCTTCAGCTCCGGGTGGATCTCCCGGATCCCGTCCAGGTCGCGGGCACCGGTGAACTCCTGGTCGAAGTCGCCGTAGTACTGGAACATGTTGGCGATCTCGTCACCCGCCGGCACGCCGAAGGAGCGGAAGGCGTCGTAGGGCACCGACTGGAAGCGCACCGGCTCGCCGAGGGCCGCACCGATCTTCTCCGCGTACTGGGCGCCGGTCAGATGGTCGCCCGCCAGGCCCACGGTGTGACCGATGAACCGCTCGCCGTTCTTGAGGATGGCCAGGGCGGTGCGGCCGATGTCGTCCACGTCCACGCCGGACAGCAGCTTGCCGTCCTCGAACGGCAGGGTGATCGTCAGGACACCGTCCTCCGCACGCTTGGGCCCCAACTGCGAAAGGAAGCCCTGGTAGAAGAAGGTCGTGTTCAGGAAGGTCGTCGGCACCCCGGCCTGCCGGAACAGCTCGTTGGCCTCGCCCTTGGCGTCGAAGTGCGGCACGTTGTACTTCTCCTGGAGGACGGGCATCCGCTCGTCCTCCAGCGGCAGCAACTCCCGGGTGTCCTCCAGCGTCGACCACACCACATGCCGCAGCCCGGCGGCCTTGGCCGCCCGGACCAGGACCTCGACCTCCTCCGTCTCCTTGGCCGCCGAGCCGTGCGCCCAGAAGTTGGTGACCAGGAACGCGCCGTACGCGCCCTCGAACGCCTTGTGCACGGAGGGCTCGTCGTAGAAGTCCGCCCGTACGACTTCGGCACCGAGCCCGGCCAGCTCCTTGGCGGCCGGAGAGTCGGGATTCCGGGTCAGCGCACGCACCGTGAAGCCCGAAGCCGGATCGGCCAGGATCGCCCGTGCGGCGCCGCCACCCTGCGCACCCGTGGCTCCGGCTACCGCGATGACCTTCTTCTCACTCATGCCAGCTACCCCTGTTCCGGAGAGAAAGCGATTGATACGTCAACCAAAGCAGGTCCAGGTTGATGCGTCAACTTTTTGGGGCGGATGCGGTCGACGCGCTCGGGGGGCGTGGGTGTCGTCGGGTCGCCCGCGCTCCGACTCCGGGCCCTCAGGCGCCACGCCCCGCCATCAGCCCGTTGCGCAGCGCGGACGTGATCCGCTCGGTCGCCGCGAGGTCGTCCTCGCTGAGCGGATGGACGAACAGCTCACGGATCGCCCGCAGATGCGGCCGGGACGCGTTGGCGAACGCCGCCGCGCCCTCGTCGGTGAGCACCACCTCGGCGCCCCGGCTGTCGACGGCGCACTCCTCGCGCCGGACGAGTCCGCGCCGCTCCATGCGCCGAACCTGGTGCGAGAGCCGGCTGCGCTCCCAGCCGATGCGGGCCGCCAGCTCCGAGGGACGCAGCCGGCGCCCCTCCGCCTCGCTCAGCGCGAGGAGCACTACATAGTCCCCGGGCGACAGGGACGACTCGGCCTGCAGGCGCGAGGCGAGCTCGGCCCGTAGCGCCTCCGTGGTCTCGATGAAATCCCGCCAGATACGCAGTTCCTCGCTGGTCGGAAATGCCTTTCGCCGCTCGGTCATGGCCCCACTCCTCCATGGTTGACACATCAAGTATGTTCGGTAATGATTGACGCGTCAACAAGTCGCCGACGTGAGCGTCCGGCGTTTGGTGAACGCAGCCAGGAGGAGCCCCATGACGGCCACAGAGTTCGGGTTGGAGTTCGGGCTCAACTCGTTCGGCGAGGTCGCGACCGACGGCGGCCGCACCCTGAGTGACGCCGAGACGGTGCGCCTCCTGATCGAGGAGGCGCGGCTCGCCGAGTCCGTCGGGATCGACGTGTTCAGCGTCGGCGAGCACTACCGCGCGGGCCACAACGACAGCGCCACTCCCGTCCTGCTCGCGGCGATCGCCACGGCGACGGAGCGCATCCGACTCGGCACCGCGGTGACCGTGCTGAGCACGAATGACCCGTACGGCTGAACCACGAGTTCTCGACCCTGGACGCCGTCTCGAACGGCCGGGCCCAGCTCGTCCTGGGGCGGGCGTCGGCCACCGATTCGTTCCCGCTGTTCGGCTACGACCTCGCCCAGTACGAGGACCTGTTCGAGGAGAAGCTCGACCTGTTCATGCGCCTCCAGCGCGAGGAGCGGGTGACCTGGTCCGGGAAGTTCCGGCCGCCGCTCGTCGAGCAGCGGCTGCATCCGCGGATGCCGTCCGGTGGCATCCCCACCTGGATCGGCGTGGGCGGCACCCCGAACTCCGTGGTCCGCGCGGCCCGTTACGGCCTGCCGCTCATGCTGGCCATCATCGGCGGGCGCCCCCAGCGCTTCGCCGGCCACGTCGAGCTGTACCTGCGGTCCCTGGAACAGTTCGGGCACCCCGGGCAGCCGGTCGCACAGCACTCGCTGGGGCTGATCGCGGACACCGACGAGGAGGCGGTCGAGACCTGGTGGACGTACTGGAAGCCGCTCGTGGCCGCCCTGGCCGAGGAGCGCGGCTT
This sequence comes from Streptomyces lanatus, assembly GCF_014655715.1. Taxonomy (GTDB): domain Bacteria; phylum Actinomycetota; class Actinomycetes; order Streptomycetales; family Streptomycetaceae; genus Streptomyces; species Streptomyces lanatus. The sequence continues at coordinate 622,450 of NZ_BNBM01000004.1, forward strand.
CTACAGGCCGACGCGGGAGCGCTACCTCGCGGAGGTCGACACGGGCGCGCTGTTCGTCGGCTCCCCCGAGACCGTCGCGCGCAAGATCGCCACGATGGCCCGGGACCTGCGGCTCAGCCGCTTCGATCTCAAGTACGACCTCATCGATCTCCCCCGCGAGGCCCGCGCCCGCTCGATCGAGCTGCTGGGCCGCGAAGTCGCCCCGCGGGTCAAGGAACTGCTCACGAAGGAGCCCACCCATGTCTGATCTCGTCTTCGGTCTGGACACGTTCGGCGATGTCCCTCAGGACGACTCGGGGAACCCGGTGTCCGACGCACAGGCCATCCGTCAGGTGGTCGAGGAGGCCGTCCTCGCGGAGCAGGTCGGCGTCGACATCATCGCCCTCGGTGAACACCACCGCCCGGAGTTCGCGATCTCCTCCCCCGAGACCGTCCTGGCGGGCATCGCCACGCGCACCGACCGCATCCGTCTGGGCTCCGGCGTGACCGTGCTGAGCTCCGACGACCCGGTCCGCGTCTTCCAGCGGTTCTCGACGGTCGACGCGCTCTCGAACGGCCGGGCCGAGGTCATCCTCGGACGCGGCTCCTTCACCGAGTCGTTCCCGCTCTTCGGGTACGACCTCGCCGATTACGACGTGCTGTTCGAGGAGAAGATCGAGCTGTTCGCCGAACTCCTCAAGGAGAAGCCCGTCACCTGGAGCGGCACCAAGCGGGCCCCGCTGGAGGACGCCGACGTCTTCCCCAAGACGGAGTCCGGGCACCTGAACACCTGGGTCGGAGTGGGCGGTTCGCCGCAGTCGGTCGTCCGTACCGCGCGCTACGGCTTCCCGCTGATGATCGCCATCATCGGCGGCAGTCCGGAGCGCTTCGCGCCGTACATCGACCTCTACCAGCGGGCCACCGACAAGTTCGGCACGACCGCCCACCCGGTCGGCATGCACTCCCCCGGCTTCATCGCCGACACCGACGAGGAGGCCAGGGAGCTGCACTGGCCGCACTACAAGGTCATCCGGGACCGGATCGGCGCCCTGCGCGGCTGGCCGCCGGTCCGCAAGGAGGAGTACGAGGCCGAGATCGCGCACGGCTCCCTCTACATCGGCTCGCCCGAGACGGTCGCCCGCAAGATGGCGGCCACCCTCAAGACGCTCGACGTGGGCCGGTTCGACCTCGTCTACACCACGGGCTCCCAGCCGGCCAGTGCCCGCCTGCGCACGGTCGAGCTGTACGGCACCAAGGTCATCCCGATGGTCCGCGACCTCCTCGCGAGCTGACACCGTGAACGGAGAAGACGACATGGACACCAACGCCGTACGCACCGTCGGCATCCTGGGCGCGGGAAAGGTCGGCACCGTGCTGGCACGCCTGGCGGTGGCCGCCGGCTACCGGGTGCTGATCGCCGGGTCAGGAGACCCCGGCAGGATCGCCCTCACCGTCGAAGTCCTCACGCCCGGCGCGCAACCGGTCACCGCGGCCGAAGCCGTGTCGCAGGCGGACGTCGTCGTCCTGGCGCTCCCGCTCGGCAAGTACCGCAGCGTCCCCGCCGAAGCGCTGCGCGGCAAGCTCGTCATCGACGCCATGAACTACTGGTGGGAGGTCGACGGCATCCGCGAGGACCTCACGGACCCGCTGACCTCGTCGAGCGAGATCGTGCAGGCTTATCTGTCCGGTTCGCGAGTGGTCAAGGCCTTCAATCACATGGGCTACCACGATCTCGAGGACGGGGCTCAGCCCGTGGGGACGCCGGGCCGCAAGGCGATCGCGATCGCCGGTGACGCCCCGGACGACCTCGCCACGGTGGCACGTCTGGTCAACGCGGTCGGATTCGATCCCGTCATGGCGGGCCCCCTCGCCGAAGGCATACGGCTCGAACCCGGCACCGAGCCCTTCGGTGCCAACGTCGGCGCCGGAGAGCTGCGCGCCATGCTCCTGCGCTTCCCGGAGTCGGAGCGCGGGCGGGCCGTGAACGGCGCTCGGGACGCCGTCCGGGCGACGGAAAACGCGGCCTGACCCCAGCGCCGGTTGACGCGTCATGTTCGTGGCCTGGGGCCGCTTCGGAGTACGTCGTCCCCCGCCCGTTACTTAGGGGCCTTGGCGACCGCGTACATGCCGAAGACGGCCACGCCGCGGGCCAGGTCCAGCCCGATCAGCCGGCCCACTCCTGGCTCACCCGTCGACGGGTCGCTTGGCCCACGTGCTGAGGAACGGCAGGCGGCTGTGCTGACCCTGCCGACTGGTGGGTGCTACCCCGCCGTGTGGCTGGAGCTTCCGCTCGTCGGGCCGCCGGTGCTCCGCAGGGCTTTAGGGTCGAGGCGGCATGGGCCGGGCGGCATGAACGAAGGTGGGCGGAGCGCGTGATCCGGGTAGTGGTGGTGGACGACGAGGCACTGGTCCGCTCGGGCTTCGAACTCATTCTGGGCGCCTCGCAGGACATCGTGGTCGTCGCGACAGCGAGCGGCGGTGACGCCGTCGACACCGTCCGCCGGGAGCGGCCCGACGTGGTGCTGCTGGACATCCGGATGCCGGACGTCGACGGACTCACCGTTCTGCGCGAGCTGCGAACGATGCCCAACCCTCCGGTGGTGGCGATGCTGACGACATTCGACGCCGACGAGTACATCCTGACCACGCTGCACTCCGGCGCGGCCGGTTTCCTGCTCAAGGACACCGAACCCGAGCAACTCGCCCACCTGGTACGCACCCTGGCCGCGGGCGGCGTGGTGCTGTCCCCCAAGGCGTCCCGGACCCTGCTGCACAGCCACCCCGGCGTCGAGGCGGCCGTCGACGAGGAGGCGGCCCGCGTCCTGCTGCTGACCGCCCGCGAGCGTGACGTGCTCGTTCTGGTGGCGGAGGGCCTGTCGAACGCCGACATCGGTGCGCGCATCCACCTGGGTGTCGGCACGGTCAAGGACCACGTCAGCGCGATCCTCACGAAACTTCGGGTCACCAGCCGGGTGCAGGCCGCGCTCTTGGCGCAGCGGGCGGGTCTGCTCGACGAGCACCCGCGGTCGAAGGCCGGTCGATGAATCGCCTCCGCGCCCTGTGGGAGCGTGTGCCCGCTCCGGTCGTCGACCTCGTCCTGGTGATGGCGGCAGCCGTGGACGTGTGGCTGAACCTGTGGGACGACACGCGCCTCGGTGTCGCGCTGGCCACGCTCGGCTGCACGGCGTTGGCCTTCCGGCGCCGCTTCCCGCTCGGCGTGTTCCTGCTCACCCTGCCCATCGCGCTGACGCAGCCCGTCGCCGTCGCTCCGCTCGCGGCGCTGTTCACGCTGGCCGAACGCTCCCGCAATCGCCGGCTCCTCGCGGTGTGTGTGGCACTGACCGCCGTCGCCAACAGCACTCCGTGGCCCCTGGCCGGCCTCAACGAGGTCGGCCGGACCATGACGCTGGTCACCTTCGTGTACGGCCTGGCGACCGCCGCCGCACCGGTCCTCATCGCACAACTCCTCCAGACGCGTCGGGACTTGGCGCGACAGCTGGTCGAGATCGAGGAGGCCAGGGAACACGAACGCGCACTGCACGCCCAGGCCGTACTCGCCCGCGAGCGCGCCCAACTGGCCCGCGAGATGCACGACGTGGTCTCCCACCAGGTCAGCCTGATCGCCGTACGGGCCGGGGCACTCCAGGTCGCCACCAAGGACGCGGACGCCAAGGAGGCTGCCCGCACGATCCGTTCGCTGAGCGTGACCACGCTCGACGAACTACGCACCATGGTCACACTGCTGCGCGCCTCCGGCGGCCACGCCACCGAGCTGACTCCTCAGCCCACCCTGGCCGACCTGCGCAAACTGGTGGAATCAAGCGGCACTCACGTGGAGTTGTCGGGTGAACTGCCGCCCGGCGTGGGCACACCGGCCCAACGGGCCCTCTACCGTACGGTCCAGGAGGCGCTGACCAACGTCCGCAAGCACGCCCCCGGCGCCCCCGCTTGCGTCGAGCTGTGGCAGGACGGCGACGGCATCGGAGTGACCGTCACCAACACCCCTCCCACACGTCCCTCCCTCTCCCTCCCCGGTTCGCAGCAGGGCTTGGTCGGTCTGCGGGAACGGGCCGAGATCCTGCACGGCACCCTGGAGGCGGGCCCTACGGCGGAGGGCGGCTACCAGGTGCGGCTGCGGATTCCCCTCAGCTCGGACTGACCGACCCCTCATGTTGTTGCCGCGTCACTTCAGCTCGTCCCATGTCTTGGTGGCCAGCGGCTGCAGCAGTCCCCCGGCCGCCCCGACCAGGGCGCACAGCAGGCCGAGGGCGACGGCCCATCGGTGCGGCCGGACATAGGCTCACAGTGCCTTGACCGTCTCTCAGGCGGACAGGGAGGTTTCATCCGTCGTCGGGGCGGATGCGGTGTTCACGAGATTCCTTGTCTTCTGCGGTCTGCCGGGCACTGCCTCAGCGAGCCGGCGCACCAGGGTGTGAGCAGGTGTCTGTTCAGTGGACGAACGCGGCTGTCCTCGCGGCGAGGGCATGCACCAACGCTTCGGAGACCTCAGGGTGCACGACGAACAGGACGAAGGCGCCTGCCGCCAGCGTCAGGCCGAGGAACTCCAGGAACTCGCCCCTGCCAGCGGCGTCCCGGCCCGGTACGTCGGCCGATGCTCCGAGGAAGTCCTCGGTTTCCTTGTGTCGTGCACGGTGGGTCATGCCCCCAGCCTGGAAGCCCAACTCCCCCGCGCCCATCCGGCAACTGTCGGGTCCACCCCCGCCAAGTGGCTGGACGAGCCCGCCGTCCCGGTCGCGCCGGAGGCCGGCCAGGCCGAGGCTCCGCCGGTCGGCAGGGCGGTACCCGCCGGTCGGCGGGGGTGTTACCGATGCCTGCCGGATGGTCCGCCCTCGACGTCCACGCGAGGTTCTCCGTATGACTAAGTCGCAGCCGCTGCAGGAGACTTCAGCTCCTCAGGAGAACTCCTCTCCGCAGCCCCGCACCTCCCCCGAGTCCGCCGTGTCGGCCTCGCCCGGTCCATCGATGGGACGCCTGGTCGGGGTGGACCTGGCCCGCGCGTTGGCGGTGTTCGGCATGTATGTCGTGCACATCGGCCCCCCGCTGTCCGCCACGACCGGCGTAGCCAGCTGGATCCGCTACATGGCGGACGGTCACTCATCGGTCCTGTTCGCCACCCTCGCCGGGTTCTCACTGATGCTGCTCGCCGGCCGTTTCGAGCCGAAGACCGACCTCGCGGGCCGGCAGGCGAAGGCCCGTATCGCGATCCGCGCCGTGATCCTGCTGGCGCTGGGCACCGCGATGGCGATGGAGTACGGGGGCGTGATCATCCTCGGCTTCTACGGCGTCTACTTCCTCCTGGCCCTGCCCCTGGTACGCCTGTCGGCCAGGACACTCGCGATCACCGCGGCCGCGCTCGCGCTCGTCACACCGCAGCTGGCGTTCGCCCTGAACTCGCTGTTGAGCGAGTCGGTCCAGCAGAGCATCAACGCCTACGACCCGCTCCACCGCCTCAGCGGCGTCGGAGTGCTCGATCTGCTGCTCACCGGCTTCTACCCGGCGCTCACGTGGATGTCGTTCGTGATCGCCGGCATGGCGCTGGCCCGCTTCGACCTGGCCTCCGGACCCGTCCAGCGGCGCCTGGCCGCGTTCGGTGCCACCCTCACCGTGACCGCCTACGGCATGTCCCTGCTGCTGGCCGGCAAGAGCGCGTTGAACAGCCTCGCGGAAGGCGGGTCTTCGTCGGGCGGCTCCGGTTCGATGCCCCCCGACGGCGGATCGTTCCCCGATATGCCGGCGTCGTTGCTCCTGACGGCCGGACCGCACAGCGGCACCACGTTCGACATCATCGGCAGCGTCGGAGTGGCGATACTCGTGATCGTGGGCGCCACGGTGGCGATGGACCGCTTGACGCGACTGCGCCGCCTGGCCAAACCGGTCATCGCCGTCGGCACCATGTCCCTGACGGCCTATGTCGGCCACTTCATCGCACAGTCGGTGCTGTCCACACCCGGAGGGACCGGCACCCAGCAGTCCTGGACGCCGCTGATCATGTACGTCCTCGGCGCGATCGTGTTCGCCACGATCTGGTCCCGCTTCTTCCGGCGAGGCCCCCTGGAGTATCTGCTGAACGCCGCCACCAAGCCGACGAAGCACATCCGATGACACCAGGCCTGGGTGGGACACCTCCACGTCCCACCCAGGCCGTGTGCAGGCTGACTCAGCCCACCGCTCCAGGCCGTTGCGGTCGACGATGAGGAGGGCACGGACGCTGACCGAGTCGATCGCGCATCGCGACCAGTCCAGCTCGCCATGCGAGCCGAGCTCGTCCAGGACCAGGCGGTGGAGTTTGGCCCACACCCTGGCCTCGGACCACTTTCGCGAGGGTCCGCCGACGGAGTCGGTGGGCCCTTTCGCTTTCCGGGGCTGATGGTGGGCAGGTCAGCGGCCCAACTGTCGCGTCGGGTGGGCGCCGGGTTCCACTGCCGGGGGCGGGCGATGTTGTCGTTGGGACGGTGGAGGTTGCTGGTCAGCCGGGGTTGGGCAGGAGTGCGAGCCGTTCGAGGGCGGCCGTGATCTCGCAGGTCCAGGGCCAGTGCTGGGTGACTCGACAATCCTCATTCTTGCTGGTCAGGGGCACTTTCTGCTTTCCTGACCGCCTGCATCCCCTGAGCTGGGGTGTTACGACGACACCGGACGCCGTCATACGGTCGCGGTACTCAGCCAAGCGCGATGGCGGTCCACGACACCGGTGGCAGTTCGACGGTGAGCACGCCGTCGGCGAGCTTCGCGGTCGTGTTCGGGGCCGGGGTCACGCGGTTCTGCTCCGTGAGCGTGTTCTTGGCGTACACGTCGGCGTCGGCGAGCGTGACCGCCTCGGTAACGTGCGTCGAGCCGAGGCTCCGGACGTCGATCGTGACCTGCGCGGGCTCGTGCAGGTCACGGTTGACGAGGAAGACCGCGGCCCGGTCCTCGTCGGCGGTGGCGACGGCGTCGATGACGGATGCCTCACCGTGGCGTGCGGTGTCGTACACCGGTGCCTGGATCAGGGGCCGGATCACCTCGCCGGAGGCGAGCCGGCTCGTGATCGAGAACGGGTGGAAGGTGGTCTGCCGCCAGGCGGGGCCGCCGGGCTCGGTCATGATCGGCGCGATCACGTTGACGAGTTGCGCGAGCGATGCGGAGGTGACGCGGTCGCTGTGCTTGAGGAGGGTCATCAGCAGGTTGCCGACGACGACGGCGTCCGCCACCGAGTAGACGTCCTCCAACTGTCGGGGGGCATGCCGCCACTCGTCGTTGACCTCGTCGGACTCGTGGTGCTCCTTTTGGTACCAGACGTTCCACTCGTCGAACGAGATGTTGATCTTCTTCTTGGAGCGTTTCTTGTACCCCACGTGGTCGGCGCTCGCGACGACGGTGTCGATGAAGTAGTCCATGTCGGTCGCCGAGGCGAGGAAGGAGCCGAGGTCGCCGTCATGCTCCTGGTAGTAGGCGTGGCAGGAGACGTAGTCGACGTAGTCGTAGGTGTGCTCCAGCACCGTGCGTTCCCAGTCGCCGAAGGTCGGCATGCCGGACCCGGACGAGCCGCAGGCGACGAGTTCGAGGTCCTTGTCGGCCATCTTCATCGCGGCGGCGATACGGGCGGCGATCTTGCCGTAGTCGTCGGCCGACAGGAAGCCGGTCTGCCACGGCCCGTCCATCTCGTTGCCGAGGCACCACATGCGCACGTTGTGCGGCTCCGGCGTGCCGTTGGCGATACGCAGGTCCGACAGCGCCGTACCCGAGGGATGGTTGGCGTACTCGAGCAGGTCCAGGGCGGGCTGGATGCCCCGCGTGCCGAGGTTCACCGCGAGCATCAGTTCGGAGTCGGTGAGCCCCAGCCAGCGGGCGAACTCGTCCAGGCCGACCTGGTTCGACTCCAGCGAGTGCCAGGCGAGGTCGCGGCGCACCGGGCGCTTGTCGCGCGGGCCGACCGAGTCCTCCCAGCGGAACCCGGAGACGAAGTTGCCGCCCGGGTAGCGGATGGTCGTGCTGCCGAGCTCCCTGACGAGCGCGACGACGTCCATACGGAACCCTTCGTCGTTCGCGCTCGGGTGTTCCGGCTCGTAGAGCCCGGTGTACACACAGCGGCCGAGGTGTTCGACGAACGAGCCGAAGGTGCGGCGTCGGACAGGAGCGATGACGGCCTGCTTGTCGATCTTGATATTGGCCCGGGGCAATTCAGTGGTCCTTTGCAGTTCAGGATGGGAGTGGGGCAGCGAACGCACTACTTGACGGAGCCTGCGGTCAGGCCCTTGCGCCAGAACCGCTGGAGACTGACGAAGGCGACGAGCAGAGGGATCAGCGACAGGAACGCACCGGTGATCGGCAGCAACGGCGGCACTCCGCTGGCGAACTCCGCGCGCCACTGCACCAGGCCCACCGTGACGGGCTGCAGTGAGGGGGTGTTGAGCATGAGCGAGGGCAGCAGGTAGTTGTTCCAGATGCCGACGAACTGGAACAGGAAGACGGTCACCAGTGCCGGGGACATCAGCGGCAGGGCGATCCGGAAGAAGGTGCGCTGTTCGCCTGCTCCGTCGAGCCGTGCGGCCTCAAGGAGTTCGTCCGGGACGGACGCCGCGGCGAAGATCCGGCACAGGTAGACGCCGAACGGGCTGACACAGCTGGGCAGCAGCACCGACCAGTAGGAGTTGGTGATGTCGAGCTTGGCCATGAGCAGGAACAACGGCAGGGCGAACATCGGCGCCGGGATGAGAACCGAGGCCAGGACGACGTTGAACACGCTTTCCCGGCCGCGGAAGCTGAACTTGGACAGCGCGTAGCCGGCCATCGCGGACAGCAGGGTGCCGACGGTGGCGCCGACGAAACTGTAGAGCGCGCTGTTGGCGAGCCAGGTGGAGAAGATGCCGCCCTCGAAGCTGAACACGTCTCTGATGTTGGTGACCAGGTCGAAGTGGGAGAACCACAGCGGCGTACCGGTATAGAGGTAGCCCGAGGCTTTGGTCGCGGAGACGAACAGCCACCACAGCGGGATCAGCGTGTACAGGGCCATCAGGCCCAGCATGCCGTTGACGACGACCTTGCTCGCGATGTCGGTGCCGCGGCGGGCCGGTCGGGTCGGTCGGTCGGCCGAAATCACGCTCATGCCATCGCTCCCTTGCGCTGGTTGTACTTGAGAAAGCCGAACGAGAGCACGAGGGTGATCAGCGCGAGCACGACGGACTGGGCGGCGGCCAGGTTCTGGCCGCCCACGTCCATGCCCAGGGTCGCGTTCATGATCGGGGAGAACTTCGGGTCGACGCCCGGGATGCGCGCGCTGACCAGCACCGCCGGCTCGGTGTACAGCTGCGCCGTCCCGATGATGGAGAAGATCGTGGTCAGCACCAGCGCGGGACGTACCAGCGGGATCTTCACCGCCCACGCCAGGCGCCATCCGGTGCAGCCGTCGAGCGCGGCGGCCTCCATCACCTCCGCCGGGATCGTCTGCAGCGCGGAGTAGATGATCAGCATGTTGTAGCCGGTCCAGCCCCACGTGATCATGTTCCCGATCGAGAACGGGACCCACGACGGCGACAGGAAGTCGACGTCGATCCCGAGGTGGGACAGCGGTCCCGTGAACGGCGAGAGGTCTTTCGCCAGGAGGAACGACCACATCAAGGCAGCGATCGCACCCGGCAGCGCGTAGGGCAGGAAAAACGTGAGCCGGTAGGTCTTCCGCAGCCGGGCCGAGCGGGAGTCAAGCAGGAGCGCGAGCAGGAGGGCCAGGCCGAGCATGACCGGGACCTGGACGCAGCCCAGCAGCACGACCCGGACGATCGACGCGGTGAAGTCGTGGTCGCTGAAGGCGGCGACGTAGTTCGACAGTCCCGCGAACTCCGTGGACTGCGTACCGCCGAACAGCCCGGCGCGGCGGACGGTGAAGAAGCTCTGGTAGATCGCGTAGCAGATCGGCGCGACCATCATGGTCAGGAAGAGCACCGCGAACGGTGCCAGGAAACCGGACGCGGTCAACGCGCTGCGGCGGCCAGTGCGCCGCGGCCGACCGGCGGGGGAGGCGCGGCGGGTGGCCGCGGGCGCCGGCCGCGGCGGTGACGCGGCCCGGGTGCTGCTGGGACTGCTCATGGAAACCTCGCTGGGCGGTTCGTCGTCAGGTAGCGGGTCCCCGCGGCGCCGGGTACGGGCGGCCGCGGGAACCCTTCGGAGCGGCTGGAGTCCCGCTGCCTCAGCCGTTGGTCACCGACAGTCCGAGCTTCTTGATCGCGGCGACCGTCGAGGCCTGGACCTCGGTGACCGCGTCCGGCAGGGTGCCCTTGCCCATGGCGCCGGTGAGGTCCGTCTGGACCTGCTGATAGGTCGGGCCGTTGGTCCAGGTGCTGGGCACCTGCGCGGCGGAGGCCTTGTACACGTCACCGACCTTCTGGCCGCCGAAGTACGGGTCACCCCCCGTGAGCGACGGGTCTTCCTGTCCGGCCTTCGACGCCGGGTACAGCCCGCTTTCGATGCCCGTCTTCACGGCCTGCGGGTCACTGGACAGGAAATCGGCGAACTTCACGGCTTCGCGGGGCGTCTTGCACCCGGTCATCACCGAGGTGGCCGAGCCGCCGTTGCTGGAGCTCTTGCCGTCGCCGGCCTCCCAGGTCGGCATCGGGGCGACCCTCCACTTGCCGGACAGGCCCTTCAGGTCCGACTTGATGCCGCCGGCGGCCCAGGACGCGTTGACGAACGTCAGCACCTTGCCGGCTGTGGCGGCCTTGTTGAACTTCGGGTCCCAGGCGTTGCCGGACTTCGACACCAGACCCTTGTCCTTCAAGTCCTGCCAGAATTCGGCGACCTTGCGGGTGCCGGGGTTGTCGATGCTGACGGTCCAGCTGTCTCCCTGGACCGAGTACCAGGACTGGCCGGTCTGCAGGGTGTAGGCCGCCAGATCGTTGCCCTCGCTGGGCGCGTTGCCGAACTTCACGCTCGGATCGGCGGCGGCGACCTTCTCGGCGTCGGCCTTGTACTCGGCCCAGGTGGCCGGCGGCTTGGTGATGCCGTACTTGGCGAACAGATCCTTGCGGTAGAAGAGGACCATCGGGCCGACGTCCACCGGGACTCCGTAGATCTTGTCGCCGATGCTGGAGGCGGAGACCGCCGACGGGGCGTACTTGGCCATGTCGGCGCTCGCGTACTCCGTGATGTCCATGACCGTGTTCTTCACGAGCATGGACGGGATGGCCTGGTACTCGATCTGGGCCAGGCACGGGCCCTCGCCGGCGGTGATCGCGTTGCTGATCTGGGTGTAGCCGCCCGTGCCGCCCGACGGAATCTTCTTGAAGGTGACCTTGGCGTCCGGGTGGGAGGCGTTCCACTGGTCGACGACCTTCTCGTAGCCGGCCCAGCCCCAGAACTCCATCTTCACCGGCCCGGCCTGGCTCTTCTCCGTGTTGTCGGAGGTGCTCTCGGTGCTGCTGCACGCGCCGAGGCCGGCCACGAGGAGCGCCGCGGTGGTGATCGTGAGGAGTCTGCGGGTGCGTATGGTGGTGCTGTCCATGTGAGGGAACCTTCTGTGACAGGGGCTGACTGCTGGACTGCCGGTGGGCGGGCGGGCAAGGCCCGCCTACCGGCTGGTGCCGAACTCCACGCCGAACGCGGTGGTGACCGCGGCCAGGACGTCCGGTGCCGAGGGGCCCGGGCCGCAGGCTGTGCTGCCGAGGCCGTGGTGGGCGTGGTCAAGGTGCAGATGGAGACTGCCGTCGCGGACCAGGTCGTGCTGGTGGGCCGCGGCGGCCAGGGCTTCGGTGCTCCAGGGACGAACGGTCAGGTCGATGACCGGGTCGCCGGTGATGAGCAGGGTGCCGCCAGGGGTGGTGATCCTGGCGTGGCGGACTTGGTGGCGGTTGCCGTTCTCCTGCGGGCGGACCTGAGGGATCTGCATCGCCGAGACGGTCGACCGGTGGCGGCCGACGCGAGCCGCGGCGCGGGAGTCGCGGTACGCCTCACCGGGACCGGGACCGAACCACTCGACGTCGGCGTCGGTGCCGGGCAGCGACATCGCGACGCCCAGTCGGGGCAGCGGCATCGGCCACGGGCCGTCGGGGGTGACGACGGTTTCCAGCCGGAGCCGGGCCTGGTCCGCATGCGGTGTGTCGCAGGCCGTCCAGTGGTAGACCACGCCGAGGCCGGACGAGGACCCCGCGGCGGCGAGGCGGGCGATGACCGTGAGTCCCGACACGTCGGGCTCGACACTCAGGACGTCGTGGCGCATCCGGTGCAGTCCGGCGGCGAACCAGGCGTCGGCCTGCGGCTCGCCGAAGGCGTTGAGCAGGTCGTTGTCGATCGGGGCCCGCCAGATGTCCAGTCGCGGACCGTCGAGCTCCAGCTCGCCGAGCCGTATCAGCGCCCCGCTGCGGGCGTCGAACCGCGCGGGACCCAGTGCGATGTACCCGTCGTGGGCGATCGCCGGCGCCGGCGTGAACGGGACGGGCGAGGCGGCCGGAGCCACGACCAGCCCCTGGGCCCAGGCGATCTCGTGGCCGGCCCCGGCCCAGGTCTCGTCGGCGGCGAGCACCGCGGTCACGGTCAGCCACACCTCGTGGCCGGAGTCGTTCTTGCGCGCCGCATCGAGCGCGGCGGTGACGTCGGCGGGCCATGCGAGGGTTGTCGTCGCGCCCGGAGCGGTCGCGGGCACGGTGAGGCCGCCGGAGCCCACAGGCTCGCCGCCGTCCTCGACGGTCCACCGGAAGTCCAGGTAGCCGCTGTCGCGGACGTGGTGCAGGTTGTGCACGTCGACCTGCCGAGTCGCCGGGTGGATGCGGATCCGGACCGGTTCGACGACCTTCTTGTACTCGACCAGTCCCGGGGACGGCGTGCGGTCGGGGAAGAGCAGCCCGTCGGCGACGAAATTGCCGTCGTGGACCTCCTCGCCGAAGTCGCCGCCGTAGGCGTAGAACGAGTGGGGGTCCTCCCGCCCGGTGAGCCGGGTGATCCCGTGGTCGATCCACTCCCAGATGAATCCACCGGCCAGGCGCGGATGTGCCTCGATGACCTGCTGGTACTCGGACAGCCCACCGGGGCCGGTGCCCATGGCGTGTCCGTACTCGCACAGCACGGCCGGCAGGGCGCGGCGGTGTGCGTCGTCGGCCGGATCAGCCGTCGGTGCCTCCTGGCCGCGTCCCACGGCGGACAGCTCGTCCACGCCGATGTACATGCGCGAGTACAGGTCGACGTACGCGCAGCTCGCCCAGTCGCCCTCGTAGTGGATCAGGCGGCTGTCGTCGCGCTGTCGGATCCACGCGGCCGCGGCGGCCAGGTTGGCTCCGGTGCCGGACTCGTTCCCGAGCGACCAGACGATGACCGAGGGGTGGTTCTTGTCGCGTTCCACCAGCCGCGCGGCCCGGTCCAGGTAGGCCTCGCGCCACGCGGGGTCGTCGCTGGGGTTGCGCTGCCAGCCGCCTGGTTCGAAGCCGTGCGTCTCGAGGTCGCCCTCGCAGAACACCCACAGGCCGTGCTCGTCGCACAGGTCCAGGAAACGGTGGTCGGGTGGGTAGTGGGCGGTGCGCACCGCGTTGATGTTGTGCTGCTTCATGAGCAGCACGTCGGTCAGCATGGTGTCCTCGGTCAGGGTCCGCCCCGTCAGCGGATGCCATTCGTGGCGGTTGACGCCCCGCAGGGAGATCGGCCTGCCGTTCGCGGTCAGGACGCCGTCCACGACGGCCACGGTGCGGAAGCCGATGCGCAGCGGTATCCGCTCCCCGGCTTCGGAGACCAGTTCCCCCGCATAGAGGCGCGGCTGCTCGTCCGACCAGGGCTCGATACGGTCGATCACGTGCGGGCCGGCCGGATCGGCGGCGGATATGCCGAGCTCGGGCACCGACAGGGACACCCGGGCAGGGGCGGTGACGTCGACGGCCAGGGTGCCCTGCCCCGTCGTGTGGTCGTAGGCGGCGTGGACGAAGAGGTCCTCGACGCCGCGGGCGGCCACGGACACCGACCGGAAGATCCCGGACAGCCACCACATGTCCTGGTCTTCCAGGTAGCTGCCGGACGACCACTGGTGCACGCGCACCGCGAGTACGTTCCGGCCGGGCCGCAGAACAGCGGAGACGTCGAACTCGCTGGTCAGCCGACTGCCCTTGCCGTCGCCGAGCCGGATCCCGTTGAGCCACACCGCGAACGCGGAGTCGACGCCCTCGAACCGGAGCACCGCAGCCGATGCCGGGAACCCGTCCGGTACGTCGAACTCGCGGCGGTACTCGCCGGTCGGGTTCTCCCGGGGCACCCGCGGCGGGTCGACCGGGAACGGGTACAGGATGTTGGTGTAGGCGGGGGCACCGTAGCGTGGCTCGCCGGGCAGGCCGGTCATCTGCCAGCAGGACGGTACGGCGAGCAGGTCCCAGGCGGTGTCGTCGAAGTCCGGCGCGGCGAAGTCCCCGGTGAGGTCGTCCAGCCCTGACGCCAGTCGGAATCTCCAGTCGCCGTCGAGCGCGATCGTGGGCAGGTCGGAAGCGAACGCGGCGCGCGGCCGCAGCCGTCCGGTGCCTGGCGACCGGTCTTCGACGTAGGCGTTGGGGTCGAGGTCGTTCATCAGTAGAAGTGCTTTCTGTCGGACTCGTGGCGGTGGCGGGAAGCCGGCCCGGCAGGACCGTGCCGTCGACTGATGGGCTGGCGCGCGGGTCGAGCGGTGCCAGGTGCTGTCAGGTCGCCCGGGGCGGTGCGCTGCTGTCCCGGATGGTCAGGGTCGGGCGCAGCAGCGTGAAGACGTTGGTCGGCGGCCGGCCGGAGTCGACGGCGCGCAGCAGCAGCTCGACGGCCTGCTGGGCCATCTCCCGCTTCGGGACGGTGATCGTGGTCAGCGCGGGCTGGATCTGTCCGACCTGGGCGATGTCGTCGAAGCCGACGATGCTGACGTCGCCGGGGACCTGCCGCCCGGACCGGACCACCGCCTCGACGGCACCGACGGCCAGGATGTCGTGGGTGGCGAAGATCGCCGTCACATCCGGATCGGCCTCCAGCGCCGCACGGCCCGCGTCGAACCCGCCCACGGCGTCGTCCCTGATGCAGGCGAACACCTTGTGGTCGTCGATGGCCAGCCCGTCGTCGGCGAACGCCCGGCGCAACCCGGCCACGCGCGGCGTGTGCGCGGGGAGATCGGCGATCACCGCGACGTTCCGGTGGCCGAGATCCCTCAGGTAGCGCCCGGCCAGGAACCCGGCGTGCTCGTAGTCGATGGACACCACCGGCAGCGTGGTCGGCGGGTCTCCCTCCCAGGCGAACAGCGCGACCGGGAAGGCGGCCTCGACGAGCATCGGGATCTGCTGTGCGACGCCGTTGTCGCAGGCGACCAGCAGTGCGTCCACCGAGCGCGCGGCGAGGTTCTCCAGGTGGGCCCGGGTGTAGTCGGGATCGTCGCGCGTCGTGGCGAGCAGCAGGTTGTATCCGCGGCCGACCAGGAGGTTCTCCACCTCCTCGACCACCTCCGAATAGAACGGGTTGGCCACCGACGGCACGAACAGCCCCACCGTCGACGTGCTGCCGGTGCGCAGCGAGCGCGCCACCAGGTTCGGCTTGTAGCCGAGGTCGGCGATCGCCTTGTTCACCTTCGCCAGGGTCTCCGGCCGTACCTTCTTGCCCGAAACCACGTTGGAGACGGTCTGCTTGGTGACTCCCGCTCTCGCGGCCACATCCGCCATTGTCACCACGTAGGCTCCCCGAAACTTTTATCGATCCACGAAAGTGGCGTCAGCGTAGGGCGGCTGTCGCAGGAGGGCAAGACATCGCCCCGTGGCCGTGATGCAGCCGTTACGGAGCACGGTGAGGGCGTCATGAGCGGGTCACGACTGTTTCCGCGACTTGAAGTGCGCGGAGCATTGACGGTTCCGGAAATGCGGCAGTAACGTCCCCGCCACGTCGATCTCATGGATCGGTCAATGTGGTGGGTGTCCCCCTGGCCCGCCGCGCGCAACAACACTCGATCGCGCGCAACAACACTCGATGTCACCTCGCGCTCCCGCGCTCGGTGCGTCGGGCTGGTCCTCTCGGCCGCGACGGCCCCCAACGGCTGCGGTCCGGCCGCAGGCATCGCGAATGCTCCGCGCCGTCTCCAGCAGGCGGCGAGCGCCTGAACAGACCTGGAGAGGTCTCGTCCTGAGGAGAGACAGACATGATCAGACCGGCCGGCGGCGACGCCGACCCGAACCCCGCCCCGGCGCGACGCAGCTCGCGCGTGAGACGCATCATCGCGGGCACTGCCGGCGCCGCCATCGCGGTGGCGAGCCTCATGCTCACCGGCGCCGTCCCCGCACAGGCCGCCACCACCGTCCACCCGTACGCGCCGACGGGTGTGGGAGGCGGTACGACGACGTCCCCGGACCAGGCGTCCACCAAGTACCAGGTGCAAGTCGCCGGCACGCCCGTCCAGGCTGTGCGGTACACCGCGAACCGCAACAACTTCGACGTCGCGCGCTTCGCGTCGGACTCCCGGACACCGACGATCACGGTCACGCTGCCCAGCACCACGATTGACACGGTGAACGTCTACCCGGCGCGCTACTACCCGCCCGGCAGCGTCTCGGTGAGCGCGGACAAGCACACCCTGACGTTCAAGATGTCAGCCGACGCCGGGTTGAACCAAGCGATCGTGATGGTCAACGGCGACTCGACCAGCGTGACGGGACAGCCCTACCTGGCGGTCATCAACGACCCTCTGGAGGACCCGGCGCAGCGTCCGAACACCACGAGCGCACCGGACGGTTCCGGCGTCAACCTGCAGACCGGTGTCCTCAACTTCCAGGAGTTCGCCGCGAAGTACCTCGCGGCGCACCCGAACAGCACGGCTCAGAAGGCTCCCGCCGCGACGACGAGCTCCATGGCCGGCAAGACCGTCAACGGCACCGCCATCCCCGCAGGTCAGAAGAGCTCGGCCGGGACCCTGGTGAGCGCGAGCACGGTCAATGTGCGGTACCCGAATGTGCGGACGATGGCCGCCAATGACGTCACGTACGCCCTGAAGGCCGCCATCGACACCATCAAGGCCAACCCCACGGCGCTCAACACGCTCTACTTCCCGAACGGTACGTACATATCGTCCGGTCTCCTGGTCAACGGTGTGGACGGCAGCAAGCTCAAGGGCGGCAAGCTGAGGATCTACACCGACGAAGGCGCCCTGGTGAAGAACCGCATCCAGGGGTACATGGAGGCGTTCGAGCCGGCGGTCGGGATCATCAACTCGAGCAACATCGAGATCGACGGCCGCGGCATGTTCGACGGCAACGGCGTGGCGAACTACAACGCCCGCAGCGTCGGTGACTCGCACGACGCCTACCGCAGCCAGCACCAGGGCGGCGTCATGGTCATGCACTCGTCGGACATCACGTTCGACGACACCTACGTGCGCGACTCGAAGCAGTGGAACTACGAGACCCACAGCGCCAAGAGGGTGACGTTCAACAACATCAAGGCCCTCACCCCGTACCCCCAGCCGTGGATCGACGGGATCGACTTCGCGAGCGGCCAGGACATCACCGCCAACGGCGTCTTCACCCTCGGCAACGACGACGCGTTCGCCTCCGGCCACTACAACCCCAGCGACGGATTCACCCCGATGGCCGCCGGCGTGTGGGGCAACTTCCAGCTCGGCACCTCCACCCCCGACGTCCAGGGCTATGCCAACGCGGTGGGCGCCCACGACGCCGTCGCCGACGAGCTCGGGTTCGACAGCTACCACTGGGACAACGCGGAATCGAAGAACATCTCGGTCAGCAACACGCTGAGCTGGTCCGCCGGTGCCGGCAACTCGATCCGCATCGGATGGAGTTCGTGGGGATACAAGCTCAACAACTACACGTTCGACAACTTCAACTCCATCTCGCAGGGGGCCGGCGGCATCTTCACGCAGAACAGCCCCAAGCCGTACCCGCGTATCTCGAGCATCGTGATCAAGAACAGCTCGTTCGACACCTCCCGGTACGGGTCGGGACCGATCAGGCTCAACGGCGGCAACGGATCCGTCCAGACCATCACCGCCGAGGACCAGGCGACCTACGGGTTCGCCCCCAACCCTGACGGGTCGGGCGCCACGTACACGTACACCAAGACCCCGATCAGCACCTTCAAACTCGACAACGTCTGGTTCTCCCAGCAGAAGACGAACAGCAGCCCGTTGAACGGCGCCACGAACGTGACGCTGAACAACCTGCGCGTCGCCGGCGAGCTCGTCAGATACACCAGCCAGTTCCCGCTGGCGCCGAGCGGGATAGGCACGCTGACCAGCACCTACACGGACGCGAACGGCCAGACCCAGAACGTCAAGGCCGGAGCCCTCGCCGACGGTGACACCTGGGTGGGCGCGTGGTCGGGTGACCAGGCCAAGAACAGTTCCTCGGACCTGACCCTCATCACCCGCAACACCGGGGTCGGTCTGATGGGCGAGCAGTACACCACGGGATCCGGAGACGGAAAGCTCTCCTACATACAGTTCCCGCTCGGCAGCCTCACCAGGTCACCGAGCCAGGCGACACTCCGTCTCACCTACGTCGGCCACCGCTATTCGTCGGTCCCGTCGACCGACACCGACCAACTGCTCGTACAACCCGTCAGCGCCACCACATGCACCGGCGGCGGCACCTCCTGCCCGGTCGACACCATGACCTGGCAGAACCGGCCGAGTTTCACCGCCACGAACTCCTCCGTCGCGAAGTCGGCCACCTTCACCCTCGGTTCGACCATCGTCCCCGAGGGCGGCGGGACCCATCAGGGCAACGCCATCGACGGCCGCGACATAACCGTCGACATCACGTCCTTCGTCCAGAACGCCTATGCGGCCAAGCAGTCCACGCTTCTGTTCGCCGTGGGCAACGCGGGGGGCACCAACCACGAGCTGCGCTTCGTCAGCTCGGAAGGCGCCACCGGCTCCGGGAAGCTCACCAACGCGACCGCCGAGATGGCGCCCGCGATCACCGTGACCCCGTAGACACGCGTGGCCGGCCCGCCCCTCGGGGGCGGGCCGGCCACAACCGTCCGTCTCCGCCGTCCACCACTGAGTCTTTCCGCCCAAGCCCTCGTCCGGTCGCCGACGCAAGAGGGCGTCAAGTCCGTTTCTGACATTGGCCGCGTCCTGGCAGCGGCAAACAGCCGCAACGGTACCCGGTCCAAGACCGTCGGCCCGGTGGAGCTCACGGTGCCGCGGGACCGTGACGGGCAGGTGGCCAACCGGCCCCTCTACGTCGCCCTGGCGGTCACGGTGGACGGCACGCGCGACGTCCTCGGCCTGTGGGCCGGCGACGGCGGCGAAGGCGCCGAGTGTGCATGGTCGTCTGTGACGGGCTCAAGCCTGCCCGACTCCATCTCGGTTCCGCTGTGCGGGCCGCCAGGACTGGGGCAAGATCTCCCGCGCGCTCAAGCGCTTCTTCACGGCTCCGACAGCGAGTGCGGCGGAGGACCGGTTCCTGGAGTTCCAGGAGGAATGGCGCGCCAAGTACCCGGCGATTGTGCGGCTTTGGGAGAACGCCTGGGCGCAGCTCACGCCCTTCCTACCAACGCGATCGAGTCGGTCAACGCTCGCATACGGAAAGCCGTCCGCGCCCGTGGGCACTTCCCGAACGAGGCCGCAGCCCTCAGATGCGTCTACCTGGCCATCATGAGCCTGGACCCCGCGGGCCAGGGACGCAAACGCTGGACCATGCGCTGGAAGCCCGCCCTGCAGGCTTTCGGCATCGCCTTCGGCGGCCGACTCTCCGCCGGCCGCCGATAACTCACATCACCCGAGTTGCATCATCGGCTGGACAGACCCTCGACGGGCTGTCACCGCGGCACGAAACCGGCGCGCATCAGCCGTACTTGTCGCTTCCCGAGGGCCAGACGATGGCGCTGCCCGTCGTCGGGGTCGTCACAGGGCGATGATCCGCCATTGCTGCCGCGTCAGCGACGCGTACGGCTGTTGCTCGATGTTGGCTCCGTCGGCGGTGCTGCCCTCGTCGACGGCGAGACAGAGCCCGCTGTAACGGTTGATGAGGAAGAAGTAGCCGTCACCGGTCGGCGTGACGGCCCAGTGCTGCTGGGGAGCGTCGGCGTCCGACCAGATGCCGACGTTGCCACCGTCGGCGCGGGAGAGGCCCCCGACCTCCAGGAGCTTGCCGCTGCCCACACCCTTGATCTTGTAGTAGCCGTCGCCGGTGTCGGTGAAGGTCCACTTCTGGTTCGCCTTGTCAAGCCATGGCCACTGAAGGACGTTGGTGTTGTTGGCGGTGGCCCCGCCCTTCACGTCGGCGACCTTGCCGCTGTGCCGGGCGACCAGCTGGTAGACGGTGCCGTCGCCGGGCAGTGTGGTGGACACCAGGGCCGGTCCGGCCGTCCGGCCGCCGATGTGGACGCCGCCCATGTTGGCGTAGCCACCGGTGGCCGCGTTGGCCCGGAGCCGTACGAAGCCCACGTTCCGGGCGGGCCATTCGGCCACCTTCGGGGCGCGGTCACCGGCCCAGGTGCCGGTGGCGACCTGGGTGAAGTTCGTGCCGTCGGTGCTGGTGGAGATGGTGTACGAGGTGATGTCACCGTCGGTGGAGTTGCTGCGGTTCCACTGCTTGGGCAGGTACTCCAGGGTGGAGACATTGCTCCACACGCCGCCCAGATCGATCGTGATCGCGTGGGGCAGGGGCGAGGGCAGTCCCCACGTGGACCAGCAGGTCTCGTAGCCCCTGTCGCTCAGCCCGTCGATCGCGTTGAGCGGTCCCTCCCCGTCGCGGAATCCGGTGGCGTAGGCGCTGACGGGTGTCACGGGGTGCTCGGCGCGCCGTGTCTGCGGCGGCAGTGGTGGCCTGGATGTGTCGGGGCTCCATGCCGCTCCGACTTCGGCGAGTCGGTTGACGATGTTGGTGTCCAGCTTGCCGTCGCGGTTCGGCGGGCAGTTGAGGATGAAGGAGGTGTACTTCGGTTCCAGATCGGCCAGGTGGGAGAGGATCGCGTCCTTGCTCATCGGGTCCTGGGTCGGCGTGTGCGGATGCCAGAACCAGCCGTTGCTGATCGTCTGTCCCTGCGTGGCGGCGTAGGTGTTCCCGGTCGGTGCCGAGACGCCCAGCGGCTCCTCGAAGTAGATCGCGTCGCCGAGCCACGGCACCGACAGGGCACCGTGGTCGATCATGACGATGTTCGGCTGGAGCGACTTCACGTGTTCACGGATCCGCTGGTAGGAGACGGCCTGCTGGCCCATCTGCCACGCGTAACCGTCGGTGACGAACATGTCGATGGTGCCGTAATTGGTGAGCAACTCGGTGATCTGACCGAGGATGAAGGTCATGTCGCTGGGCTGGATGGCATCGGTGATCTCGAGCCCGGACACCTTGTGCCGGCTCTCCCACGCCTCGACGCCGAAAGTGCGGTCCCAGATCGAGTAGTAGAACCCGACTCTCAGCCCTTTCGCCCGGAAGGCGTCGCAATACGCTTTCACCACATCGTGCTTGTAGGAGCTGTTCGCGACGTTCTGGGTGCCGTAGGCGCTCGGCCACAGGGCGAAACCGTCATGGTGCTTGGTCGTCAGAAGGCCGTAGCTCATCTTCGCCGCCGCCGCGGCGGCGGCCCACTGGGCACAGTCCACGGCCGTGGGCGCGAACAGGGCGGGGTTCTGGTTCGGGGCAGCCCACTCCTCATTGGTGAACGTGCCCAGGCTGAAGTGGTTGAACATGCCGAACCGCATGTTCACCAGGTTTTCCAGGTTGGTCTGGGGATCCGCGGCGGCCGCCTGTGCCAGCAGGGGCGACAACGCGGGGACCACGGGCAGCGCGGTCGCGGCCACAGCGGCGCCCGCGGCACCCAGCAGCGTGCGGCGGGACAGTCTTCCTAATGACATGGGTGTACTCCAGGTTTGGGATGGCTCGGATTTCCGGAGTGGGGCGGCAGTCCCAGGGCGCGCGGTCTCCAGGCATTCAGCCGTAGCCCTCGATCTGGCTCCAGCGGGCCGGATGTTACGCATGAAGTTCGATGACGTACCTGCTCCGTGTCAACAGGTGAGAGGACGAAAGTACTCTCACGGAGAGCAGAATCGGCATTTTTGTGATCTTAAGTGCCTGTTCGCTCCACCCCAGACATGCCATGTCTGGGGAAGTGGATGGCGACTTCCCACAGCAACACATTGGCCGCTCCAGCGGGCAGACCTCTCGGCCCCTCGCAAACGATCCCAACTGCACTGGCCGGCGCCGAAGGTGGGCGCCATCCACATGGCGACTGGCGCGGTCGCCGAGCGCCGCCCGAGACCTCGCCGCGAAGCGGGCCGACAAGCCCCTGTGCGAGCTGATCCCAGCACCTGTCGATGTTCGGCTGCGTCGCGGCCTCCGGAGCGACTGAGGACACTGTCGCGATCCACGTGTGCGGCGGGCGCTTCGGCCTCAGCCCTGCTCCGGCGGGAAGGCGTAACGCACTCGCCGTGCGACCGCCCTTCTCAGGTCGCTGGACCTACAGCTGCCGGAAGCCTTGACGCATTCTGCTTCCCAGTCCTAACGTCTGCCCGAACCTGCGAACATCGTTCGATATATCGGTCAACATCCGCTGGGCAGGCAGTCGGCCACGGAGGCTTCACGCGGCCGAGCGCTTGGAGGCGCACACGCCGTCACCACGCATCGCACCGGCATGGCGTGCAAAAGACCGAACCCCCCGCCATCCCTATTCGAGTGCTCTTCGCCCCGTAGTGGCCTTTGCAGAACAACAGGAGACGTACATGTCCGCGCTGCGCGCCCGGCTGTCGGCGATATTGCTCGCCGCGTGCCTGCTCTTCACGTCCCAAGCCCTGATGACACCGGACCGGGCGGCCGCCGCCGACCCCGGCTACCTGATGGTGCACTTCACCGGGGAGGGGGCGACCAACCAGCAGATGTACCTCTCGCACAGCACGGACGGTCTGCACTGGAACGACCTCAACGACGGAGGGTCGATCCTGCGCTCCACCATCGGCACGCGCGGCGTGCGTGACCCCGCGCTGGTCCGCTCCCCGGGCGGCGACAAGTACTGGATCATCGCGACCGATCTGTGCTGGGGTTGCGGTTCGACCGTGGACGGCTCCATCAACAACGGCAGCCGCAGCATCGTGGTGTGGGAGTCGACGGACCTGGTCGACTGGTCACAGCCGTGGCTGCTCAACGTCGCCGGCGCGATCCCCGACGGACGCAACGCCTGGGCGCCGGAGGCGATCTGGAACCCCGAGACCAACGACTACGTCCTGTACTGGGCGACGAACGTGCCCCAGGACGGCAAGACCAAGCACCGCATCTTCTACGCCCGCACCAGCGACTTCCGCACCATCACCACCCCGCAGGCCTACATCGACCGCCCCGGCACCCAGGAACTCATCGACACCCAGATCATCGAGATGCCGGCCGGCGTCGGCAACTACCGCTACGTGCGGGCCTCCGGCGACGGCCAGATCACCCTCGAAGGCAGCAACTCGATCCTCGGGACGTGGACCAACCTCGGCAACCTCTCCGGCATCGGCCTGACCGGAGCAATGGTCGAGGGCCCGATGTGGATGAAGTTCAACGGCACCGACAAGTGGGCCCTCTACCTCGACCAGTACGCCTCCCGCGGCGGTTACATGCCGGTGGTGACGACCAACCCGTCCGACCCCGCCTCCTACCAGATCCCGACGTCGGGAAGCTACAACATGGGCGTCACCAAGAAGCGCCACGGCTCGATCCTGAACCTGACGGCCGCCGAGGAGAGCCGCGTGCTCGCCCGCTGGCCCAGCACCCTGGCCAAGCGGCTCCAGTCATTCAACTTCCAGGACCGGTACGTGCGGCACGCCGACTTCGACGTGCGCATCGACCAGAACATCACCGGCCCGGATGCCCAGTTCCGACTGCGGCCCGGCCTGGCGGGCTCCGGCACGGTCTCGTTCGAGTCGGTGAACTTCCCCGGGTACTTCCTGCGGCACTCCAACTACGACTTCCAGCTGGTCCGCAACGACGGCACCGCCCAGTTCGCCGCCGACGCGACCTTCCGCCAAGTCGCCGGGCTCGCCGACTCCGCCTGGTCCTCGTTCCAGTCGTACAGCCACCCCAATCGCTACCTCCGCCACTACGCCTACCAGCTGCGCCTCGACCCCATCACCACCGCGACAGGACGCGGCGACGCCACCTTCCGCGTGACGAACTGAGCGACACCGACAGAGATGCCGGCGCCTCCGGGGAGAGCGCCGGCATGATCTTCCGGTCGGGCGTCCGGGTGCCGGCAGCGACGAGCCGGCGGACCGGGCGGAGGAAGCGGAGGAGTCGGCCTAAGCCGCCGATGGCAGCCGTGCGACGAGCGCCATGCCCGGCATGGCCCTTGCACGGCCACCGGATGACGTGCACGGTGCCGGCGCGCGAGACGCCGAGGCATTTTCCGGTGTTGCGGCTGCCCAGGCTGCAGTAGCCGTCGCCCGCGCCGCCGACCCAGAAGCTGCCGGGCCATCCGGCCCAGCCGCAGATCACGGCGGCGTTCGCAGCGGCCGACCGAGCGCGGAATCTGGTCGAGACGGACAGGACTGGTTCACCCATCCTCAGCCGTGACCGCCCGACGACACCGCGGCCAGCCCGCTCACCCCTTGGCGAGCAGGCTTCGCGGGCTTCCGCGGCGTGTTGCGTCAGTACCAGATGGAGAACGTGGCGTCGGCCTTGCCGACGGCGGTGGAGATCGGGTCGATGCGCAGCTGGTGGTTGTAGTGCCGGATGTAGCGGTCCGGGTGGTTGTGAGAGCGGAACGACGACCAGGACGGGTCGGCGAGCCCGGCGATCCTGTGGAAGGTGGCGTCCTGGGCGAACCTCGTGGTGCCGTCGTTGATGTCCAGTCGCAGCTGGTAGTAGGCGTGCCGAAGGTAGCGGGTCGGCTGGTTGACGGACTGGAAGGAGACGCCGGAGGAGTCGGCCAGCCCCGGTACCAACTTCCATTGCGAGTCGGTGTAGGGGTCGAAGGGGTACGGGTCGATGCGGCCGAGGTGGTCGGCGTGCCGCCAGTATCTGTCCGGGAAGTTATAGGACTTCAGCCGGTTCCAGGCGGGCTTGCCCCACTTGGCGACCACGTTGTCGTAGACCGTCTGAGGGATCGGCTTGATGTCGGCGTGCTTGGAGTTCAGCGGCTGGGTGTAGACGCGCCGGTCGGTGGCGGTCCAGTTGCCGGTGGAGAGGTCGCTGGTCTGCCAGGTGTAGAACAGCGCGTTGGCGTCGCCCCACAGGTACCAGGTGCCGGAAGCCTGGGCGAGGATCGGGCCCTCGATGCCTCCTTGCGGCGCCAGGCCCGAGGTGAAGACGGTGAAGCTGCCGCGATCGAGGGAGGCGGACCTCGCACCCACCAGGTTGTTGCGGGCCTTGAAGTACAGGTAGTTCACGCCGTTCACGTCCATGGCCAGGGAACCGTCGATCACGTCGTAGCCAGGGTCGAAGAAGACCTGTGGCGACGTCACCGTGTGGAAATCCGTGGTGTAGTTCACCATGATCACGTTGTGTCCGCTGCTGTTGACGGCCGAGTAGATGATGGCGTACTGGCCCCGGGAGGCGTCCCAGAAGGCTTCGGGCGCCCAGCTGTGGGTGGCCATCGAGTGGAGTTTCAGCAGGCGGTAGTTGTCGAAGGAGCGCAGGTCTGCGGAGTCCCAGACGTGGATGACCTGGCTCTGCCTGGTCCAGTCGGTCCCCTTCAGGTTGGTCGCCATGACGACGAAGGTGCCATCCTGCTTGGGCAGGATGAAGGGGTCGCGCAGGCCGCCGTCGCCCCCGGTCGGGGTCACGACGGGGTTGTTCTGGTTCAGCGGCATCCACTGCAGCCCGTCGGTGCTGACCGCGAGGTGCAGGCCGTAGTCCGTGCCGAGGCCTCTCGGTGACTGGGTGAAGTAGGCCATGACGAACGGGGAGGCCGTCGCGGCGCTCGCGGACTGGCTACCGATGGTCAGCGCGCCGGTCATGGACAGCGGCACGGCCGCGGCCATGCCGAGGACCAGTCGGCGTGACGGGAGGGGGGTTGCGCTCATCCGTGACTCCAAGGTGTGCGGAAGGCCGGGAGGTGGTCGCATCGCAAGGCGACCTTGGTTGATGTGTCGAACGCGTCGTTCGGTTAAGTGATCGGAGGCCAGAACGGTGAACGCGGGGCATCTCGTCCTGTCAGCATGTGTCAGGGGCCGCTGTCGGCAGGCAGAACAAGAATCGACGCCGGACAGGGGCGGATGCCGCGCGGAAAGGGCTTCGCAGGAACGGTCGCCAGCCGTCCGCGGGACCACAGGGCCCACTGCCGGCGTACTACCGCCACAGGGTGCGGCCCTCTTCTGAAGCGAAGAACTCGGATCGAACGGTCAGTCCGAATTCGGTTTGGTCGGGGCCGGCGTCGAGTCGTTCGTGCTCCTGAGCGGTGTGGTAACCGCCCAGTGAGCAGCGGCCTCGTGGCGAGGACGGGGCTGGAGTTCGTGGTCGGCGGTACAGGTCGGCGGCGGGTCAGCTCGTCACACGGAAGGTGGCGTCACTGCGGCCGGTCGCGTTGGTGATCGGGTCGAGGCGCAGCTGGTAGGCGTAGTGGCGGATGTAACGGTCGGGATGGTTGTACGACTGGAACGACGACCAGCTCGAGTCGGCGAGGCCCGCGGTCTTGCGGAAGGTTGCGTCCTGGGCGAACTGGCTGCTTCCGTCGTTGCGGACCAGCTGGAAGTCGTAGTTGAAGTGGCGCAGGAAGTACCCGGGCATGTTCACCGACTCGAAGGAGACGGTGCCGGTGCCTGTCAGACCGGGCCGCAGCCGGAACTGGGCGTCGGCGGCGGGGCTGACATCGGGGTCGATGCGTACGTCGAGGTTGGTGTGGCGCACGTACCGGTCCTGGAAGTTGAACGACTGGAGCCGCTGGGCCGGGGTGTTGGGCCAGCGGGCGAGCACGCGGCTCTCCTCGGCGGCCATGAGGGGCGTGATCGCGCCGTGGCGCTTCGGGGTGCCGCCCATGTCGTAGCTGACCGCATCCTGCAGCCGGTAGGAGCTGACGCTGAACGGGTCGGTCGTCAGGATCGGCCTGTACTCGCGTACGCCTTGCGGGTTGTTGTAGTCGATGTAGAGGGCCCATTCATTGCGGTCTCGGAACTTCATCCAGGCCGGGCCTTCGACCACATTGCCGGTGAGGCCGATGCTGGCGAGGTTGCCGAGGTTGGTCCACGTCCCCAGGATCGAGTTGGTGCCCTCGACCGTGTTCTGGCCGTCGCCGGAGACCCGCACGTAGCGGTAAGCGCCGGCACCGGAAGGCACTTCGGTCATCTGGGTGTCGACGACCGGCGTGCTGCCCGGGGGGTCGATCCAGATCTGCGGGGTGGTGATGGTGCGGAAGTCCTTGGTGCGGGCGGCGTAGATGCGGTACTTGAACACGCCGTTCACCGTGGCGTTCGTCGCCCAGTACAGGACGTAGTCGTTGGTCTCGGGGTTCCAGATCGCCTCCGGCGCCCACGCGTTCTTTCCGCCGGGGATCAGCCCGGCGGCGCTGAGCAGCCATGGCTTCGACCAGTTCACCAGGTCGGTCGACTCCCACACCACGAAGTTGGGGCTGCCGTTGGTGTACGTCGAGCCGCAGCGGATACACAGATCGGTCGCGACGATCCAGTACTTGCTCCCGTCGGGAGAGCGCACCAGCGCGGGGTCGCGCACCCCTTTCGTGCCGATGGTGGAGTTCAGGACCGGCGCTCCGCCGTTGAGGTCGTTCCAGTGCATGCCGTCGGTGCTGTGTGCGAGGTACAGCATCTGACCGGTCGCGGAGTCGCCGGTGAAGTGCACCATCAGGTAACCGGGGTCGGCGGCGGCCGCCCGCTCGGGTGCGGCGAGGGTTTGGGAGGTGAGGAGCAGGCCGACGGCGACAAGTATCGCCGCCAGCCGGGAGAGAACCACGGACATGCACATCTCCTGTCGTTCTGCAGGTGCCACCGTCGATAGGAGGGGGAGAGCGGGTGGCAGGGGAAAGCTCGGTCTCGGTGTGGGCGGGACAGGGCCGGTCACCGCACCGTGCTCATGGCCGGGGGAAGCGGCGCCGTAGCCAACTCGGTTTCCGGCCAGCCGAGTTGTCGGTATATCGAACAGCGTTCGCAGCGTCGACAGACGTTAAGTGGAGGAAACAAAGAGCGTCAATACATCCGACATCAGCATCCCCACATGCCGTTGCCGTCGGTGGGGTCAGCAGGATGGTGAACCGCCGGACGGGGAAAGCAAGTTCGGCCATCCCGCGCAGGTGGCGGCGAGTTCTCGCGTCAGGAGACGCGGGCGCCCGCCCGGCCCGCCAACTCTGCGACCACGTTGCAGAGTTGACCCGCCAGTCGGGTCGTGCGGCACTGATACCGGCAGTCGAGTACACCCAGCCGACGCCAAACATCCCACAAAAAACCCGGACGTAAGCCATAACCGTAGAGCAACTCCGGAATCTGGGGACCTATCACTTGACAGTGATGGGATGTATAGGCAGTCTCCGTCCGACTCCCGGCGCGAGCGATACGCCGCGGAACACCTGCAACCACCTCCCCCGGAAGGCCGCATGAAACTCCTACAACGAAGCGGGATCCGAATCGCGGGTACGGCCGCCGCCATCCTCGCCGGCGCAGGCTCGCTCACCGCGGTGCCCGCCTCCGCCGCCACCCCGGGAAACTGGACCTCGGTCCAGCCCGGCGTCGCCCAGACCGGCTGTGACGGCGTGCGCGCCACCGTGGCGCTCGACGCGAACGGCGCCCTCTCGCTCGGCGCGACCTGGAACTGCCGCCAGGCTCTGATACCCGCCCCGATCGGGTTGGTGACCAGCCAGGCCGACTTCACAACGGGACTGGAGTTCGTCAGACGCACCGATACACCCGTCTCGTACAACTACGAGGTCGAAGCGGGGAAGTCCCTCGTCCGGACCCGGTCCGCGACCGAGACGAGACTCGTGTTCGCGAAGGGCTCCGCGCAGATCACCGTCCACGTCCGCACGTCCGCGGACGGTATGGCGCTGCGCTACGAGCTGCCGTCGGGCGCGACCGTGCTGCGCGAGGCGACATCGTTCGAGCTGCCGACCGATGCTCAGCTGTCCCGGCAGGTGTTCAGCCCCGATCACGAGAGGGGATATGTGACCTCCACGGTCGCCGACACCCCGTCGGCCTCCTACGACATGGGCATGTTCGCCCAACAGACCAACGGCGCCCGGGTGCTGCTCGCCGAGTCCGGTGTGGACGGTACCTACTCAGGTGGCTGGTTCACCCACACCCAGGGCACCGGCCGGTTCACCGTCGCGCTGGCCGACGCGCAGATCGTGCGACCCGGCGCGTTCAACACGGCGTGGCGCACCGCCACCATCGGCAGCACGGCGACGGTCGTGGAGTCCACGCTGGTCGACGATGTCGCGCCCGCGTCGAAGATCTCCGACACCTCCTGGATCAAGCCGGGTGTCGCCGCGTGGCCGTGGCTGGACGGCATGTGGAACACCCAGCGCGACCTGACCAAGCTCAAGCAGTGGGCCGACTACGCCTCCTCGCAGGGCTGGCCCTATCTCCTCGTGGACGACGGGTGGAAGGACAACCAGGCGATCATCCCCGAGCTCGTGGCCTACGCCCGGGACCGCGGCGTACGGATCATGCTCTGGTACCACTGGCAGGACCTGGACACCGCCGCCGAGCGGGAAGCCCAGTTCACCAAGATCACCGGGTGGGGTGTCGCCGGCGTCAAGATGGACTTCATGGGCTCCGAGACCCAGGCCCGTCAGCAGTGGTACGACGCGGCCCTGGCCGACACCGCCCGGTACAAGCTGATGGTCGACCTGCACGGCTCGCGCCTGTCCGTCGGTGTCCACCGCACCTGGCCGCACGTGCTGACCAATGAGGCTGTTCGCGGCGAGGAGTACCCCGGTGGCCGGGACATCGGGCACGTGGCCGCGCTCCCGTTCACCCGCGGCCTGCTGGGCCCGGCCGACTACTCACCGATGAGCTTCCAGCAGGACAACCCGAACAGCGACGCAGCCGAACTCGCCCTCGGCGTACTCCTGGACAGCGGCATCATGCTGCCCGGCAGCCGCATCTCGGACTACCAGGCCCGGCCCGAGGCACAGCGGTGGCTGCGCATGCTGCCGACGGTGTGGGACGAGACGAAGTACGTCTCGGGCGACCCGCTCACCGGAGGGGTCATCGCCCGCCGCAGCGGCGACCGCTGGTTCGTCGGGGCTCTCAGGCGCGGCGGCGCCACCACCATCAGCTACCCGACCACCTTCCTCGGTTCCGGTACCTGGCACGCGGAGATCACCACCGACGGCTCAGGCGGTCTGACCCGCACCAGCAAGGTCATCCAGGCTGGTGACACACTCAGCGTCCCGGCGGTCGCGGGCGGCGGCCATGCGGTCAGACTGACCAAGGTCCCGGTCATCCCGACCGGGAACCGCACAGTGACCATCGCCGGCAGCAGCCACGTACTCGACGTGCAGAGCAGAAGCGTCGCGAACGACGCCCCGATCATCCGCTGGCCCAGCACCGGCGGCACCAACCAACGCTTCGCGTTCGTACCTCTCGGCGACGGATACACGCGGATCGTCAACCAGGAGAGTGGCAAGGACGTCGTCATCAGGTCGGCCTCCCGCGACGCGGGCGCGAAGGCCATCCAGTACACGTACGAAGCCAACGCGAACACCAACGACGAATGGCTGGCGGAGGACGCGGGCAACGGCCGTATCCGGCTCCTCAACCGCCACAGCGGTCTCTACCTCACCGCGAGCGGCGCCCAGGGCGACCAGTTGGAGCAACGCCCGTTCGACGGCGCCGCCCACCAGATGTTCACCGTCTCCTGACGCCGCTGAACGAGACGGTCATTCAGCCGTAGCGCCGGGCCAGAACTCTGCGCCATCACCGGGGCCGTGGTCGAGGGCCGCGGCCCCGGTGATGGCGGCTGTGCGCCAGGACGCTCAGCGCCCACCAGTGCGGTGACAGGGGATTCCTTCCGGTGGCAGGACCGCTCTCGCACGCGGATGTCCGGCATTCCGAACGCACGTCATTACCGAACGCACGTCGATATGCGGAATGGCTGCCTGAACACAAAGGTCGCCCCACGCGGAAGCCAACGCATGTGACAGCGCGGCCTTTTGCGTTATCGGGCGGTGCGAGCCGTACCGGAAACGGAACCCGCCGGAAACATTGACGGAACCACGGCTCAAATCTATCTTCTGCTCGAAGTGCCGCACACCGTTCGTAATATCGGACAGTTACGCCGCCTCGCCAAGGCGATCGGCTATGCGGACGGGCCGGTTCCTGGAGGAAGAGTTGAACAGAACCGTGAGAACGCTGCTCGCCCTGCTGGGCCCGCTGTTGCCGGTCCTGCTGGGTGGCGCCGTCTTTCAGGGCACCGCCTCCGCCGCCACCCCACCGGCCGGGCAGGCGACGCGGTACACGATGACCGCGTTCACCAACAGCAGTGAGTCGAACCTGTACGTGTACGACTCGCCGGACGCCACCGGCTACACCCTCCGCAAAGGCCCCGCCTACACCCCGCCGTCCGGGCTGATCCGGGACCCCAGCATCTTCAAGCACACGGACGGCTACTACTACCTCACTTACACCACCAACTGGACCGGGAACACGATCGGTTTCGCCCGGAGCACCGACCGGGTGAACTGGACGTTCCTGTACAACTACACGATCCCGATCAGCGGGCTGACCCGCACCTGGGCACCCGAGTGGTTCATCGACACCGACGGCAGCGTCAACATCATCATGTCGCTGACGGCCGCGAGCACCGCCACCCACTTCACCCCCTACAAGATCACGGCGACCAACTCCGCACTGACCGCCTGGTCGACGCCCACCCAGCTGTCCGGCATCGGCCCGAACTACATCGACACCTTCATCGTCAAGGTCGGCTCCACCTACCACGCGTTCACCAAGAACGAGACGACGAAGTACATCGAATACGCCACCGCCTCCAGCCTCACCGGCCCCTACACCATCCGGAAGACGGGCAACTGGGCCGGATTCGGCGACTGGGTCGAAGGCCCGGCCCTGGTCCAGCTCGACAACGGCGGCTGGCGCATCTACTACGACGGCTACCGCGCCGGGAAGTACTGGTACAGCGACAGCTACGACAACTTCGCCACCTGGACCACGCCCGCCGAGCTAACCGGGCTCACAGGCTTCGCGCGTCACCTCACCGTGCTGAAGGAGACGGTCCCCGGCGGCGTCACCCTGCCCACCAACACCACCAGGTCACTGCAGTCGGCCAACTACCCCGACCGGTACGCCGTGGTGCGCTCCGACAGCCTCGGCCACATCGACCCGGTGAGCACCTCCAGCAGCACCGCCGTCAAGCAGAGCGCCACCTTCACCGTCGTACCCGGCCTCGCCGACGCCAACTGCTACTCCTTCCGCCACTCCTCCGGCCGCTATCTGCGCCACTGGGACTACCGGATCCGCTTCGACAGCAGCAACGGCACCGACACCTTCAACAAAGACGCCACCTACTGCGCCCGCCCCGGCAGCACATCCGGTTCCGTCCGCCTGGAGTCGTACAACTACCCCGGCCGCTACATCCGCCACTACAACTACGCACTGCGCGTGGACCCCCACCAGAACACGGACACGTTCCGAGCCGACAGCTCCTTCACGGTGGTCAGCCCCTGGACCTGACCTGACCTGACCTGTCCGCCCCACCCCCTGCAGAGCCGTCGCGGCTCCGACCCGCGGCGGCTCGGCCTTCACTCACTCCGCACGCGGCCACAGGACGGCCAACGGCACCTCTCGTACATCCAATGTCTGGCTCGAAGTCAGGGCGATGGCCGGACACAATCGACAGCATCCAAGCATTTCATGTCGCAAGACTAGACAGAGGCAACGTTCGTATCCGTTAATCCATCCCATGTATGAGTGGAGAGGGTCGATGGGGCCGAGACTCGATGGGCCCGAGACTCCTGGCGCCCCCAGGCCTCCTTGCACGGCCGGCTGCGATGACAACGCCCTGCTGGACGTATGGCGCCACATCGGCAGCAGACAAACCCGTGATGTGCCGCACCCGACTCCGGGACATGCGAGCGAACGCACCGACGACCGAACAGTCGCTCTCCTCATACCGAAAGGTTCAAGATGTCTTCCTCCGTCAGCAGACGGCGCCTCCTGCAAATAGCCGGGGCCACCGTAGCTGCCTCTGCCACCGGATCCTTCATCGGGGCATCTCCCGCCCACGCGGCGGCCGTTCCTCCCGCAAGGCCCGATGCCGGGGTCTTGGCGCATCCCTTTGAACTCGGCCAGGTCCGGCTCACCGCGAGCCGGTGGCTGGACAACCAGAGCCGCACGCAGAACTACCTGCGGTTCGTCGATGTCGACCGGCTGCTGTACAACTTCCGCGCCAACCACCGGCTGTCCACCAACGGCGCGGCCGCCACCGGCGGCTGGGAGGCACCGAACTTCGCCTTCCGCAGCCACGTCCAAGGACACTTCCTCACGGCATGGGCACAGCTGTACGCGGTGACCGGGGACACCACCTGCCGGGACAAGGCAACCCACATGGTTGCGGAGTTGGCCAAGTGCCAGGCCAACAACAGCGCCGCCGGTTTCAACGCCGGGTACCTTTCTGGCCTCCCCGAGTCCGACTTCACCGCTCTCGAGCAGGGGACCCCGCGGGGCGTGCCGTACTACACCATCCACAAGACCCTCATGGGCCTGCTGGACGTATGGCGCCACATCGGCAGCACACAGGCCCGGGACGTGCTGCTCGCCCTGGCGGGATGGGTCGACTTGCGCACCGGCCGGCTCAGCACCCAGCAGATGCAGGCCACGCTGCGAACCGAGTTCGGCGGCATGAACGCCGTACTGACCGATCTCTACCAGCAGACAGGCGACGCACGGTGGCTCACCGTTGCCCAGAGGTTCGACCACGCCGCGGTGTTCGACCCCCTGGCGGCCAACCAGGACAAGCTCAACGGACTGCACGCCAACACCCAGGTACCCAAGTGGATCGGGGCCGCCCGGGAGTACAAGGCCACCGGCACCACCCGCTACCGGGACATCGCCACCAACGCCTGGAACATCACCGTCAACGCACACACCTACGCCATCGGCGGCAACAGCCAGGCGGAGCACTTCCGCGCCCCCAACGCCATCGCCGGCTACCTGAACAAGGACACCTGCGAGAGCTGCAACACCTTCAACATGCTCACCCTCACCCGGGAACTGTTCGCGCTCGACCCGAACCGGGCCGCGCTGTTCGACTACTACGAGCGGGCGTGGCTGAACCAGATGATCGGCCAGCAGAACCCGGCCGACAACCACGGCCACGTCACCTACTTCACCCCGCTCAACCCGGGAGCCCGACGCGGTGTGGGCCCAGCGGTGGGCGGCGGCACGTGGAGCACCGACTACGGCACCTTCTGGTGCTGCCAGGGCACGGGCCTGGAGATGAACACCAGGCTGATGGACTCCATCTACTTCCGCAGTGACAACACCCTGATCGTGAACCTGTTCGTGCCCTCGGTGCTCAACTGGTCGGAGCGCGGAATCACCGTCACCCAGACCACGACATACCCCGTCAGCGACACCACGACCCTGCAAGTCACCGGCAACGTCAGCGGAACCTGGGCCATGCGCATCCGCATCCCGAACTGGACCACCGGGGCCACCATCAGCGTCAACGGCACGCAGCAGAACATCACCACCAACCCCGGCAGTTACGCCACCCTGAACCGCACCTGGACCTCCGGCGACACGGTCACCGTCCGCCTGCCCATGCGGATCGTCATGCGAGCGGCTAACGACAACCCGAACGTCTCCGCGATCACCTACGGCCCGGTGGTCCTGTCCGGCAACTACGGCGACTCCGCGCTCAGTTCCCTCCCGACACTGAACACGTCCTCGATCACACGGACCAGCAGCACGTCACTCGCCTTCACCGCCACCGCCAACGGCTCCACCGTCAACCTGGGCCCGTTCCACGACGCGCACGGCCACAACTACACCGTCTACTGGAACGCTGCCGGCACCTTCCGTCTCGTCAACGTGGGCAGCGGTCTCCTGCTGGGCATCCAGAACATGTCCACGGCAGACGGTGGCCGTGCGCTGCAGTGGTCGGACAACGGCACCGCCGACCACGACTGGCACATGATCACCGACGGAACCGCGGTCCGCTTCCGCAACGCCCACAGCGGCAAGGTGCTCGGCGTCCTGAACATGTCCACGGCAGACGACGCGACCGTCCTGCAGTGGTCGGACAACGGCACCGCCGACCACCGATGGACGCTGCTCGACCAGGGAGACGGAACCTACAAAATCCGCAACGAGAACAGCGGCAAGCTGCTCGCCATCGCGAACAACTCCACCGCTGTCGGCGCATTCGCAGTCCAGGACTCGGACGACGGCACCGCCGACAACCGGTGGCGCATCGTGCGGAACTGAGGCCCGTCCCGGAAGCAGATTGTGGTCGCTCCCCACCCTCCCGCTTGCTCGACACTTCGACATTCGTTCGAGATTAAGAACGCGGCGGGTTACGGCCCATCACCAGCCCAGCCAGCCCCTGACGGGGCAACGGGAACCGCTACCCCAAGGAATGAGACCCCCATGCAGAAACGTAGTTTCAGGCGCAGGCATCTGACCGTGGTGCTCGCGGCCATGGTCGCTTCGGCGGCGACGCTCGTCGCCAACCCGGCTCAGGCGGCCACCAGCGGCGAATTGCGCGGCGCTGGTTCCGGCAGATGTCTCGATGTGCCCGGCGCCAGCCAGACGGACGGCGCGAATGTACAGATCTGGGACTGCACGGGCGGCACCAACCAGCAGTGGACGCTGACGGACAACAACCAGCTGACCGTGTACGGCAACAAGTGCCTGGATGTTCCGGGCCACGCCACCACGGCCGGTACCCGACCGGTGATCTGGTCCTGCAACGGAGGCACCAACCAGCAGTGGCGAGTCAACTCCGACGGCACGGTCGTCGCCGTGGAGTCCGGGCTGTGCCTGGACGTGTCGGGCGGCGCCACGGCCAACGGCACGGCGGTGCAGCTCTGGAACTGCACCGGCAGCAGCAACCAGAAATGGAGCGGCCTGTCCGCACCGCCGAACGGCACATGCGCTCTTCCCTCGACGTACCGATGGAGCTCGACCGGCCCACTGGCGCAGCCGGCGAACGGGTGGGCCTCGCTCAAGGACTTCACCACCGTCACGTACAACGGCAGGCACCTCGTCTACGCCACCGCCTCCGACGGATCGTCGTGGAAATCGATGGGGTTCAGTCCCTTCACCAACTGGTCCGACATGGCGTCGGCCGGCCAGACCCAGATGACCCAGGGCGCGGTGGCTCCCAAACTGTTCTATTTCGCCCCCAAGAACATCTGGGTGCTCACCTCCAACGGGTGGGGCACTCAATGGCCCTTCGTCTACCGCACGTCGAGCGACCCCACCAATCCCAACGGCTGGTCCGCGGCGCAGCCGCTGTTCACCGGCAGCCTCCCCGACGGCAGCGCGATCGACCCGACCATGATCGCCGACGGCCAGAACATGCACATGTTCTTCGCCGGTGACAACGGCAAGATCTACAAGTCGACCATGCCGATCGGCAACTTCCCCGCCAGCTTCGGCTCGTCGTACACGACGATCATGACCGACACCGTGAAGAACCTCTTCGAGGCGCCAGAGGTCTACAAGGTCCAGGGCCAGGACCAGTACCTCATGATCGTCGAGGCTCGCGGTGCGACCGAGCAACGCTTCTTCCGTTCGTTCACGGCCACCAGCCTGAACGGTCCGTGGACCCCGCAGGCCGCCACCGAGTCCAACCCCTTCGCCGGCAAGGCCAACAGCGGCGCCACCTGGACCAACGACATCAGCCACGGCGACCTGGTCCGCAACAACCCCGACCAGACCATGACCATCGACCCCTGCAACCTGCAGTTCCTCTACCAGGGCCTGTCCCCCGACACGCCGCCGGGCACCTCCTACATCCAACTGCCCTACCGGCCGGGCCTGCTCACCCTCCAGCGCTGACCCGTGGGCAGACGACCGGAAGCTTGTGACCGTGCGCCCGGCAGGCACGGTCACAAGCGGCTTCCACCTCGCCTCCCAGGAAAGCCCCCTTCAAGCCGACCCGCTCGGTGCGTGTGCTCCCCCCACCACTCCGACCCGTTCTGCCAGTAAGCAAAGCGGCCGCCAAGCCGAAGGAAGGCGCTGCGGCCGAGCTGCTGACACGAACGGCGAAGCCGCTGATTCAGCTACCACTCGCAGAAGAGGACGCCTGCATGAGAAAGTCTTGGGTTCTACCCCTGATCACGCTTGTCGCCGCCACGCTCGGGGTGACGGCGGCAGGTGTGGCCCCTGCCTCCGCCGCCCCCACCACGCCCTTGCGGGTCATGCCGTTGGGCGACTCCATAACCT
>NZ_BNBM01000005.1 GCF_014655715.1 Streptomyces lanatus
CCTCGAACTCCTTGCCGTCGGCCAGGGTGACCTTGACGCCGTCGGCGGTGTACTCGGCCTTCTGGAAGAAGGTGCCCAGGTTGAACTTGATGCCGCGCTTGCGGAACGCGCGCTCAAGAAGCTTGGAGGAGTTCTCGTCCTCGACCGGGACGAGGTGCTTCAGGCCCTCGATGACGGTGACGTCGGAGCCGAAGGACTTCCACGCCGAGGCGAACTCGACGCCGATGACGCCGCCGCCCAGGATGATCGCGGACTTCGGCACGCGGTCCAGGACGAGGGCGTGGTCGGAGGAGATGATCCGGTCGCCGTCGATCTCCAGGCCCGGCAGCGACTTCGGCACGGAGCCGGTCGCCAGCAGGACATGGCGGCCCTGGACGCGCCGGCCGTTCACATCGACGGAGGTGGGGGAGGACAGTCGGCCCTCGCCCTCGATGTACGTCACCTTGCGGGAGGCGACAAGCCCCTGGAGCCCCTTGTACAGGCCGGAGATGACACCGTCCTTGTACTTGTGGACCCCGGCGATGTCGATGCCCTCGAAGGTGGCCTTCACGCCGAACTGCTCGCTCTCACGGGCCTGGTCGGCGATCTCGCCCGCGTGCAGCAGGGCCTTGGTGGGGATACATCCCCGGTGCAGGCAGGTGCCGCCGACCTTGTCCTTCTCGATCAGGGCGACGTCCAGGCCCAGCTGCGCCCCGCGCAGGGCCGCGGCGTAACCACCGCTACCACCGCCGAGGATCACTAGGTCGAAAACGGTGCTGGCGTCGTTCGCCACGTCACGTCCTCCATGCATGTGCGCCGTACGCCGGTCAGCGTTGACCGGTCGGCGGCTGGTGTCCGGCCGCTCTTTCTTCGGCCCTGTGGTGGGGGCCCTGTCCTGCCGAGCCCCATCTTCGCACTTGTCCACACCGAACGAGACGCCGGGCCGGTGTGTGAGACGTCGCACGTTCAGCTGAGCGCGCGGCGGAGCCGGGCATGGAAGAGGGGGCTCCGCCCTACCCGCGTGCGGAGCCCCCTCACCGAGAACGACGTCAGCCCAGGTCGCCCACTGCCGTCAGCTCGGCCAGCCTGACCAGCGTGCGCACAGCGGACCCCGTACCGCCCTTGGGCGTGTATCCGAAGGGACCGCCCTCGTTGAACGCCGGACCCGCGATGTCCAGGTGCGCCCAGGTGATCCCCTCGCCCACGAACTCCTGCAGGAAGAGCCCGGCGACCAGTCCGCCGCCCATCCGCTCACCCATGTTCGCGATGTCGGCGGTGGGAGAATCCATTCCCTTGCGCAGATGCTCCGGCAGCGGCATCGGCCAGGACGCCTCCCCGACCTCCTCGGCCGCCTCCACGATCGCGGAGCGGAACGCGTCGTCGTTGGCCATGACACCGAAGGTGCGGTTCCCCAGCGCCAGCACCATCGCACCGGTCAGCGTCGCCACGTCCACGATCGCGTCCGGCTTCTCCTGCGACGCCGCCCACAGCGCGTCGGCGAGGACGAGACGGCCCTCCGCGTCGGTGTTGAGCACCTCGACGGTCTTGCCGCTGTACATGCGCAGCACATCACCGGGACGCGTCGCGGACCCCGACGGCATGTTCTCGGCCAGCGCCAGCCACCCGGTGATGTTCACCCGCAGCCCGAGCCGGGCGGCGGCGACGACGGCGGCGAACACGGCGGCGGCGCCGCTCATGTCGCACTTCATCGTCTCGTTGTGCCCAGCCGGCTTCAGCGAGATGCCGCCCGAGTCGTAGGTGATGCCCTTGCCGACGAGCGCGAGGTGCTTGTCCGCCTTGGAGTGCGTATACGACAGCTTGACCAGCCGCGGACCGGCCGCCGAGCCGGCGCCGACGCCGAGGATGCCGCCGTAGCCGCCCTTGGTCAGTGCCTTCTCGTCGAGCACCTGCACCTTGATGCCGTGCTCCTTGCCGGCCGCCGTGGCGATCGCGGCGAAGGACTCGGGGTTGAGATCATTGGGCGGGGTGTTGATCAGGTCACGGGCGCGGTTGAGCTCCTCGGCGACGGCGGCGGCGCGCTCGATCGCGGCCTTGTGCTCCTTGTCGCGGGGCTTGCCGCCGAGCAGCGCGGCCTCGGCGAGCGGGGCCTTGCCGTTCTTCTTGGCGTCCTTGGCGTCCTTGCCGTTGTCCTTGTAGACCTCGAAGGCGTACGCCCCGAGCAGCACACCCTCGGAGACGGCGCCGACGGCACCGGAGTCGCCGAGCGGCAGCGCGAACGCGGCCTTCTTGGAGCCGGCGAGGGCACGGGCGGCGACGCCGGCGGCCTTGCGCAGCGCCTCGCCGTCGTACTCGGCGTCCTTCTCG
This sequence comes from Streptomyces lanatus, assembly GCF_014655715.1. Classification (GTDB taxonomy): domain Bacteria; phylum Actinomycetota; class Actinomycetes; order Streptomycetales; family Streptomycetaceae; genus Streptomyces; species Streptomyces lanatus. The sequence goes on from NZ_BNBM01000005.1 coordinate 2,305, forward strand.
GGCGTGGCGCCGAGCCCCACCGCCACCACGAGCGGGGCCTTGAAGCCGGCGGGTGCGGGGAGCTTCGTCACCTCGCCCTCGGCGCCGGAGGCACCGAGGGTCTCCAGGACGCCGGCGAGCCTGCCGTCGTAGGCCTTGTCGACGGCTTCGGCGCCAGGTGCGACAACCGGGCCCTTGGCGCCCTTGGCGACACCGATCACGATCGCGTCGGCCCGCAGGCCGGGCGCCGCGGCGGTGCTGAGAGTGAGAGCAGTCACGGTGGTGAAATCTCGCTTCCGATGTGAAGTTGCATGGCCGAATGGTGTGGGTCGACCGGGCCCGACGGCCGACCCTAATCACGACCTGCGGGTGCGGTGGCAGCGGGGCCTTCCCCGGTACGGCGAACACTCGGCATGAGCCTACGCTCGTGTGAGCGTTCGCTCATTCCTGCGGGCGTTCACCTGTCGGTGGCGTCATGGCCATTTCTTGATCCTCAACCCCGGTGAGCTGAGTCACACTCGTCTGGTTCCGGTGAGCCATCCGCTTGCCGCTTTGCATGATTTCCACGGATCCTCCGCCGATTCACCGCAAGCGGCCACAGGGGGATCTTCTGGGGGGAAGGGACGATCAATGGCGCATAGCGCGCGCAGATGGAGAAACACGGCATCGGTTCTCACCGCCGCCGGACTGCTGGCCCTGGGACTGGGAACGCCCGGTGCCACCGCCGCCGGGGAACCGCGCATCGATCTCAGAGTGCTGGTCGTGGACAACGGCGACAGCCCCGTCCGGGCCATCACCGCCCAACTCAGGAGCACCGGCGTCCCGTACACCACCATCGACCTGAACGACGCCGACCGACCCACCATCACCGACGCGTTCCTCAGCGACACGGTCAACGGCACGCCCCGCGCCAGGTACCAGGGCGTCGTCCTGCCCAACGAGGCCCCGTTCGGGGCGGGTTCGGCCGAGCAGACCGCACTGGAGAGCTACGAGCGGACCTACGGCATCCCCCAGGTCGACGCCTACACCTGGGCCCACCCGGGCGTCGGCCTCGACTACACCAGCCAGGGCGGCTGGGCCGGCACCCTCGACGGACGTGAGGCATCCGTCACCACCGAGGGCAAGGCGGGGTATTTCGGCTATCTCGACGGCGCCTTCACCTTCGAGGACAACGACCCGGCCGTACAGGAGAGTTACGGCTTCATCGCCCGGCCCCGCACCGGCTTCACCAGCTACGTCGACGTCCCAGTGCCCGCCGGCTCCGGGCGCGGCAGTCTGATCGGCGAGTACAACCACGACGGGCGCCGCGAACTGGTCGTGACCTTCGCCTACAACGAATACCAGCAGCAGTTCCGGGTGCTGGCCCGCGGCATCGTCGAATGGCTGACTCAGGGCGTGCACCTGGGTCGCGCACACAACTATTTTGCGGTGCATGTCGACGACGTCTTCGCGCCCGACAGCCGCTGGGACACCGAGCGCAACTGCACGCCCGGTGACTTCGACTGCGTGGGCGGTGACGGCGAGGGGACCACGCCGATCCGTATGACCGCCGCGGACGCGGTCCACGCCGCCCAGTGGCAGCGCGAGCACGGCTTCAAGCTGGACATGGTCTACAACGCCGGCTCCGGGGAGGAGTGGAAGGCCGAGAACGGCGGCACCGACGCCCTCGCCGACCAACTGCTCGCCGACAGGGCGCAGTACCGCTGGGTCAACCACACCTACACGCACCAGTACCTCGGCTGTGTCCAGGACACCTCGACCGTCCCCTGGAGCTGTGCCGAGAACGCCGACGGCTCGACGCGGTACCTGAGCCGCGCGGACATCTCCGCGGAGATCAGGAACAACTACGACTGGGGCCTCGCCAAGGGCCTCCCGCTCGACCGCACCGAGCTCGTCACCGGCGAGCACTCCGGCCTCAGGACCCTGCCGCAGCAGCCCGACGACAACCCGAACCTCGCCGGCGCCCTCGCCGACAACGGCATCGGCTGGCTCGCCTCCGACAACTCCCGTGAACCCGACCAGCGTTCCGTCGGCGGCAACGCCCGCACGGTGCCCCGCCACCCGATGAACGTGTACTACAACGTGGGCACCGACGCCGAGATGGCCGACGAGTACAACTGGATCTACACCTCGGCGGCCGACGGCGGCAGCGGCGTCTGCGAGACCAACCCGGCCTCCACCTGCCTCGCCGACCCGCTCGACACGGCCACCGGCTACCGGTCGTACATCGTCCCGCAGGAGGCCCGCACCGCCCTCGGCCATGTGATCGGCAACGACCCGCGCCCGCACTACGCCCACCAGTCCAACCTGGCCGAGGACCGCACCCTGTACCCGGTCCTGGAGCGGGTGCTCGCCGACTACCACGCCCTCTTCGCCGACAACACCCCGGTGGAGAACCTCGCCCAGAGCGCCATCGGCACCGAACTCCAACGCCGCACCGCCTGGCAGACCGCGCTCACGAACGGCACGGTCACGGCGTACCGCATCGGCGACAAGGTCACCGTCAAGGCACCGTCCGGGACGCAGATCCCGGTGACCGCACCCGAGGGCACCACCAAGCAACTCCTGCTCGGAACATCCGCGTTCGGGACGCCGTACGCGGGAGGACGCTCGGCCTGGACCAAGCCGGAGCTTCTGCAGAGCGCCGTGACACTGAACCTGCCGTAGCGCGACGCCCCTTCTTCTCGGGGCGCGGGGAACCGCACGACCAGCCACCACGATCCCGCAGCCGGGGTCCGGGCAGCAGTTCCCCACACAGAATCCGCAAACAGGGGGGAGCGGCGCAGCCATGCGCACAGGCCGTCACGTCACCATGCTCACCGAAGGCACCTACCCGCACGTCCACGGCGGTGTCAGCACCTGGTGCGACCAGCTCGTCAAGGGCATGCCCGAGGTCGACTTCCATATCGTCTCGCTCACCGGAACCGGCCGCGAACCCGTCACCTGGGAGCTGCCGCCCAACGTCCGCCGGCACACCTCCGTACCCACCTGGGGCCCGCGTCCCGGGCGGGGGCGGGCGCCGTACGGCCGGGCCCGTCGCCGTTTCACCGACTCCTACGAGCGTTTCCTGCTGTCCTTCCTCGACCCCGAGGCGCCCTGCGACTTCGGTGACGCCCTGGACGAGCTGGCCGTACTCGCCCGCGACGGACGCCTTTCGGCGGCCCTGCGCACGGAGGCCGCGCTGCGGTCGCTGATGTGGATATGGACGATGCCGCATCTGCCGACCGCGGCCGCCCGCCCCACCGTGCACGACGCCCTGACCGCCACCGACCTGCTGGAACACGCCCTGCGCCCGCTCGGCGTCCGCGTCCCCGAGGACTGCGTCGCCCACGCCGTCAGCAGCGGCCTCGCGACCCTCCCGGCCCTCGCCGCCCGCAGGCTGGACGGCGTGCCCTTCCTCCTCACCGAGCACGGCATCTATCTGCGCGAGCGCTACCTCGGCTACCGCAGCGACGCCCAGCGCTGGCCCGTGAAGGCGTTCATGCTCGGCTTCTACCGTGAACTGAACTCCCACGGCTACCGCACCGCCGATCTGATCACCCCCTGCAACCAGTACAACCGCCGCTGGGAGGAGCGCGGCGGCGCCGACGCCGACAAGATCCGCACCGTCTACAACGGCGTCGACCCGCACGCCTTCCCGCACGCCGGCCCCGAGCCCGAGGTCCCCACCCTCACCTGGTGCGGCCGCGTCGACCCCATCAAGGACCTGGAGACCCTCCTACGGGCCTACGCCATGGTCCGCGCCGAACTCCCGGAAACCCGCCTGCGGTTGTTCGGCCCCGTCCCACCCGGCGGCGAGGCCTACCGCACCAAACTGGAGAAGCTCGCCGCCGAACTCGGCGTGACGGACGGCCTGACCTTCGAGGGCCGCATCACGGAGGTCTGGCGCGCCTACGCAGCGGGCCATCTGGTGATGCTCTCCTCCATCTCCGAGGGCTTCCCGTTCTCCATCATCGAGGCCATGTCCTGCGGCCGTACGACGGTCTCCACGGATGTGGGAGGCGTACGCGAGGCCGTCGGCGACACCGGTCTGGTGGTCCCGCCACGCGAACCGGAGAAGATGGCGGCAGCCGCCCTGACCCTCCTCAAGGACGACGAACGGCGCCTGGAATTGGGCGAGTTGTCCCGCCAGCGCGTCATCGACCGCTTCACACTCCGCCGCTCCGTGGACAATTTCCGGACGATTTACCAGGAGCTCGCGGGCAGCCGCGAGGTGTACGAACCCACGCTCGAAACGGTCGCCGACTGGACCCTCGAACTGCGCGACCCCTGGTACGAGAAGGTCGCGACGGACGGAACCGGCTGGTGAGCGGAAGCATCTGGATGCCGCCCGGCGCCCGCCCCGACACCCTGCCCGCGATCCCACGCCAGCGCACCAGGCCCAGCTGGGCGCAGCCCGACCCCATCGACGAACTCGCCGCCCGCCTCGACGACTTCGTCGCCGCCGCCGTCCACCCCGACGAGATCGCCGCACTGCTGGAGTCCGACGGCCTCTCCGACGACCAGATACGCGAGCGCTACGGCGTCAAGAACTCCTTCGCGCTGGCGGAGGAGCTGTACGAGCGCGTCGAGCGCCGCCACCCGGAACCGGACGGCCCGCTCCACGATCCCTGGCAGGTAGGCCTGCTGGGCTGTCTGCTCCGCGGCGTGGTCTTCGCCCTCCCCGGCCTCGGCTACGTTCTCGGCGCCCCTCTCCTCGCGGGACCGGCGGGCACGGTCCCCCTCCTGGCCGGCGCCCTGGTCGGCTGGACCTGGAACCAGGGGCTCGCGCATCGGGCGTACTCGTGGCTGGGGTTGGGCGACAGGGCGGCAGCCCGCCGATCACTTCTCTTCGGTGCCCCGGCGGGTGCGCTGTTGGGCGCCTTGGTCGCGTTCGCCGTGGCTACGGCGGATCTGCTGGCTGTCGCTTTCGCCGCAGGCCAGTCCTGCTACCTGGGCGCGGCCACGATCCTGCTGGTCATGGGCCGCGAACGGGCGCTGCTGGCAGCGTTGTTGCCGATGGCGGCGGGAGCGGCACTGGGGCTGGTCCATCCGGTGCCGGACGCGGCAAGACTGGCGTTGCTGTTGGGCTCGCTCGCGGTGGTCGCATTTCTAGGCCTACGCGAGGTAGCGCCCCTCAAGGGGCGCGGGGCTGTGTCATTTTGCGGCTCCGCCGCGGGGCGCGACCAGCCACAACGCACCCGCACCCGCCACACAACAATGGGCCCCCGCCTCTCCGCGTCCTACCCCTACGCCCTGTTCGGCCTGGCCACCGGCACCCTCGTCCTCCACGCAGCCCTGGGAGACGCCCCCTCCGCAGTCGCCCTGACCCTCAGCATGGGCCCCGCCGAATACCTCCTCTACCGCTTCCGAAGCGCCAGCCTCACAGGCCTGCGCAACACCAGCACCCCAAGAGCGTTCTGGCGCAAGACAACCCTCACTGTCACCGAATGCCTGACCACCTACCTCGCCGCCCTCCTCACCCTCAGCCTCACAACATCGGCCCTATGGCCAAACGCCCCCGACATCACCCCCACCCGCCTGGCCACCCTCCTCCTACTAGGCGTGGTCCTCTGGACAGCCCTACTGCTCCAGTCCTTCGGCGCGGTACTAGCCGCGGCAACGGTCTGCTCAGCCGCGGCCCTGGCCCAGACGATCGCCCTGCTGACGCACACAGCCGCCCCGCACTGGATCGCCCTGACCGTCCACGGCACCGCGGCGATCGCCCAGGCCACCCTCGTCTGCGCCCTGCTGGGGAGGGCGACCGCCCACCGATGAACGACCTGCTGATCCCGTACTACGAGCACCCGTCCGTCCGCCCCGCCGAATGGGAAGCGATCATCGCGGCGGCACCCCGCCTCTATGGCGTCGTACTGAACCCAGCCAGCGGCCCCGGCGAGACACCCGACCCGGCGTTCGCCGAGGTCGCGAGCCGGTTGCTGGCGGCGGACGTCCGCGTATTCGGCTACGCCGACACCGACTACGCCCGCCGCCCGCACGCCGACGTCGTCCGCGACATCGCACGGCACCGCGACTGGTACGGCGCGGACGGGCTGTTCCTCGACCAGGTCGCCGCGGGCCGCGAGGAGTTCCCGTACTACCAACGGCTCGCCACGGCCGCCTGGGGCGCCGGCTGCGGCACGCTCGCGCTGAACCACGGCACGGCACCCCACCCGTCGTACGCCAGGATCGCCGACCTCCTGGTCACCTTCGAGGGCACCTGGGCGTCGTACACCCGGCTCGGCCCGCAGCAGTGGCGGGGCGGCACCGGGGTGCGGCTGTGCCATCTGGTGTACGGCGTCCCGGCCGGCGTCGATCCGGCGGGGGAGGCCCGCACGCGGGGCGCCTCGGTGCACTGCGCGGTGCCGGGCACGGGTGGTCATCCGTGGGGTACGTTGCCGCACGCGCTGGCGTGCCCGGGGTCAGCCCAGTGACAGCACGACCAGCGCGGTCGTCGCCGCCGTCTCCGCGAGGCCGCCGAAGACATCGCCGGTGACCCCGCCGAAGCGGCGGACGCAGTGCCGTAGGAGCAGCTCGGCGGCGAGCAGCGCGACCAGGAGCGCGAGGGCGGTGCGGGCCACGTCGGCCGTCCCGAGCAGCGCGCCCGCCGCGGCGGCGACGCCGGTCACGGCCAGGGCGACGGCCAGCGCGCCCCGTACCGGAACGACACCGGCGACCGCGGCCCCCAGCCCCTCCGGGCGGGCGGCGGGCACGCCGGTCCTGGCGGCGAGGGTGAGCGCGAGGCGGGCGGCGACGGCGGAGACGACCGTGGCGAGGGCACCCCGGGCCCATGAGCCGTCGTACAGCTCCGCCAGCGCCGCCACCTGTGCGAGCAGCACGAACAAAAGGGTGATGACGCCGAACGGTCCGATGTCCGACTGCTTCATGATCCGCAGCGCGTCCTCGGCCGGCTTGCCGCTGCCGAGCCCGTCGGCGGTGTCGGCGAGCCCGTCGAGGTGGAGACCCCGGGTGAGTACGGCGGGGACGGCGGCGCCCGCGACGGCGGCGAGGAGAGGGCCGGTGCCGAGGGCGAGCAGGACCAGGGCCACGAAGGCGGCACCGCAGCCGACCACCACCCCGACCAGCGGGGCGCACAGCATCCCGCCGCGCGCCGTCTCCCGGTCCCAGCGGCTCACCTTGACGGGGAGCACGCTCAGGGTGCCGAAGGCGAAGCGGAGACCGTGCGAGTGCGGCGGGGTCATGGACACGCCCGCAGACTAGCCGGGACGTCCGGACGGCGTTCCCGCCGGGCAGCGGGCCCCGGGCACGCACACACTGGAACCATGGGTGACTGGTGGCAGCGCAACATCGTCGAACCGGGGAAGCTCCCCCTGCTCCTGGCCCTGGCCGCCTTCGTGATCACGTTCATGGTCACGCGGATCATCACCCGGCTCATCCGCGCGGGCAAAGGGCCCTTCCGCAACATCGAGACCGGCTCCGTCCACATCCACCACGTCGTCCCCGGCATCGTCCTCACCGTCATCGGCGGCTTCTGCGCGGTCGCCGGTGGGCAGCGCGGCTTCGGCTCGGCCCTGGCCGCCGTGATCTTCGGGGTCGGGGCGGGACTGGTCATGGACGAGTTCGCGCTGATCCTGCACCTCGACGACGTCTACTGGACCGAGGCCGGCCGTAAGAGCGTCGAGGTGGTCGTGCTCACCGCCGCCCTGGTCGGCCTGCTCCTCCTCGGCTTCGCGCCCTTCGGGGTCAACGACCTCGACGACCAGGAGATGCAGAACCGCGGCTCGGTCCTCAGCACGATCGCCGGGAACTTCCTGCTCGCCCTGGTCGCCCTCGCCAAGGGCAAGGCCCGGATCGCGCTCTTCGGGGTGATCGTCCCCTTCATCGCCCTGTTCGGCGCCATCCGCCTGGCCCGCCCGGACTCCCCGTGGGCCAAACGCTTCTACAAGCGCCGCCCGCGTGCCCGGGCCAAGGCCCAGCTGCGCGCCTACCATCACGACCGGCGCTGGGCGGGCCCCAGCCGCAAGCTTCAGGACTGGATCGGCGGCGCGCCCGACGCGGACCCGGCCCGGGCCCTGGAACGCCGCTGACGCACCGCCGCCACCGCGCACAGCACCAGCACCGCCACGATCGCCGCCAGGTGCTCCTTCCCGGCGAGGTTCGCCTCCAGCGCGACCTCGACGACCATCCCCGCGATCACCACACCGGCCGTGACATACGCCCCGTAGCGCCACCCCAGGAACACGGCCAGCCCCACCACCGCCGCCGACGGGCCGGTGTCCACGACCCGCGCGTCCGAGGCGGGCAGCCCGAACGGGTTGTCCGGGCCGAGCGCGATGCCCACACGCGCGTACAGGGTGCCGGCGAGGGTCGCGACGTAGGCGATGACGAGCGTCCGCAACCAGCCCAGGCACATCTCGGCGATCCCGAACACGATCAGGACCTGCGCCAGCGCACCCCACACCGGCAGATCCAGGGCGGGCACGAAGAGCGACAGCGGCGTACGCAGAAGCGCCAGCCACAGAGGGTCCTCGGCCCGTACGGCCCCGAGGTCCTGGACGACCGGATACCCCCAGGACTGGTTCTGCACGACCTGTGTGATCCCGATCAGGCAGACGCCCCCGACGGCCATGGGCGCAGCCCACCACCGCCGCCGCACCCACGCCCCCCGCACGGCGAGATACAACGCCCCCCACTCGGCGCGAACCCAGCGCCCGAGGACGTCAACGGTCACAAACGCCGATCATATGGGCGTAAGCCCATGTTCCGCCCGAAGCGCCTACTCGGCCTCGGCTGCCTCCGCCACCACCTCGGACGAGGCTTCCGCCTCCGCCTCCGCCTCCGACTCCTTGGGCCTCTCCGGCAGTTCCGCCGCCAGTGCCGCCGCGGCCTGCACCGTCGGCAGGGCCAGCAGCCCGCCTGCGCCCTCGCCGACCCGTACGCCCTGGTCGAGCACCGGCTCCAGGGCCATGCGGTCCAGGGCCTTCGCCTGGCCGGGCTCACCGCTGTTGTGCGCGGCCAGCCACCAGTCCGGGGCCCGGAACGCGATCCGCTGACCCACCAGGGCGCACGCGGCGACGACGACGCCGTCGAGGACGACCGGCAGCTTCCGTACCGCGCACTGGAGCAGGAACCCGGTGATCGCGGCGAGGTCGGCGCCGCCCACCGTGGCCAGCAGTTGCAGCTGGTCCCCGAGGACGGGCCGGGCCCGCCGCAGCGCGTCCCGGATCGCCGCGCACTTGCGCATCCACGCGAGATCGTCGATGGCCAGGCCGCCACGCCCGGTGACCACGGAGGCGTCCGTCCCGCACAGCGCGGCGACCAGCACGCCCGCCGCCGTCGTCCCGCCGACGCTCACATCGCCCAGCACCACCAGATCCGTACCGGAGTCGGCCTCTTCGTCGGCCACCGCCACCCCGGCCCGGAAGGCGGCCTCGGCCTCGTCGAGCGTCACCGCGTCCTCGACGTCGATACGACCGCTGCCGCGCCGCACCCGATGCCGTACGACCGACTCCGGCAACGACTCCGGGTCGCAGTCCAGCGCCATGTCGACCACCCGCACCGGAACCCCGAGCCGCCGCGCCAGCACGGACACGGGCCGGCCGCCCTCGAGGATCTCCCGCACCAACTCCACGGCACTGCCCGCGGGCCGCGCCGACACATCCAGCCGCGCGATGCCATGGTCACCGGCGAACAGCACGACCCGCGGCCGCTCGATCGGCCGCACCGGCACGGCCGCCTGCGCCGCCGCCAGCCACTCGCCCAGTTCGTCGAGGCGGCCCAGCGCCCCCGGCGGCACGATCTGACGCTCACGGCGCGCCTCGGCGTCACGGCGCACCCCTCCGTCGGGGCGCTCGATCAGGTCGGAGAAGTCGTCGAGATTAAGCGAGCTCATTCGCCGAACAGTACCGGCACCGGTCGAACAGGACGTCGCCACATGGCCACCACGGGCTGCGCCACGTCACCCCCGTACCCCCGCGACGTCGTTGCACCGAAGATCGTCATCCCATACGTTCCGTTTTGCAATGGAATGTCAGGGCATGCTGGCACCGTCTCGCACCGCCCTTGCCCTACGCCCCGGAGCCGCCATGACCGCCACCGCACCCCCCGAACGCCCCCACACCGGCTGCGCGTTCACCCCCGCCGGATGCCGGGAGCACACCTACGTCCCCCGCCACCTGGGTCTCACCCGCCGCGGCCCGCGCCGCCTGAGAGCCGCCGCCCGCATGGCGCTCGCCTTCCCCGAACCGGAGAGCTGGCTGGATGTCGGCACGGGATACGCCCGCTTCCCGGAGTCGGCGAAGACGGTCTTCCCCTACACGTCCTTCGACGGCCTCGACCCCACCTACCGCGTCCTGCACGCACGCGTGGCCGAACGCGTGGAGGAGGCCCACGTCGGACTCCTCACCGACCCGGACATCACGTCCCGTCTGCGCGACCGCTACGACGTCGTCAGCATGTTCCGCCACCTCGAACACGCCCGGGACCCCCGTGAGGAACTCCGCGCCGCCCTTCAGGCCCTGCGCCCGGGCGGCCACCTCATCCTCGAACTCCCCAACCCCCACTGCCTGTTCGCCGCCCTGCTGGGCGGAGTCTGGGTCCCGCACAGCCCTCCGGGCCACCTCCACCTGCTCCCCATGGACATCCTGTGCGAGGAACTCACGGCCCAGGGCTGCACGATCATCGCGACGGGCTACCGCACCGCACACATCCCCTACGACCTGGCGGCCACGACATCACTGATCCTGTCCCACGTGCTCCCGTCCTTCCTGTCGAGCGTGGGCGCCCCCGTGGTGGCCGCGGCCTGGGTGCTGGACCACGTACTGGCCCCATTCCTGAGACACACCCGCTTCTCGAACGCGTACAGAGTGATCGCCCGCAAGGAGCCGACCTGAGCCGAATCGCCCTTCGTCATCCGCGAAGCACCACCGCCTGCCCCGCCACCACCAGAACCACCTGCTCGCACTCACCCGCGAATGCCGCATTGAGCCGCCCGAGCTCATCCCGATAGCGCCGCCCGGACGCCGTGGCAGGCACAATCCCCGAACCCACCTCATTGGACACGGCGACGACAGTCCGCCGAGTCGCCCGCACCGCCTGCGTAAGCTCCCGCACCCGCTCCCGTAGAGCCTTCTCCCCGCCGTCCGCCCACACCGCGTCATCCCAGGCCCCGACGGAGTCCATCGCGTCCGTCAGCCACAACGACAGACAGTCGATCAGCAACGGCGCCCCACCCTCCGCGAGCAACGGAACCAGGTCGCACGTCTCGGCCGTACGCCACGACCCCGGCCGCCGCTCCCGGTGCAGAGCAACCCGCGCGGCCCACTCGTTGTCGCCGCCCCGCGTGCCCCCGGTGGCCACGTACAGCACGTCCGGGAACGCCTCCAGCCGCCGCTCCGCCTCCACCGACTTCCCCGACCGGGCGCCGCCCAGCACCAGGGTCCGCCGCGGCACATCCGGTACGTCCTCGTACGCGCCCACCACCAGCGTCGTCCCGTCCGGCACGGCCCGCGCCCCGGCAGCGGCCAGCCGGCGGCGCAACTCGGCGCCCGGCGGGGCGTCATGGTCCAGATGGACGGCGATGACATCCGTCGTAGGTCCGACCGCCCCCACCGCCCGCAGCTTGGCCAGGGCGTCCGGCCTGGCCACGACATCGGCGACCACCATGTCGTACATCCCGACGGCACCGTTCTCCAGCCCGGCCGGCGCACCCCCCGGCGGCAGATACAGCAGCCGTTGCCCGTCCGGCCCGGTCACCGCGTAGCCCGTGCCCGGCGTGTCCATCGCCACCGCCCGCACCCGATGCCCCGTCAGCAGCGCCAACTCCCGCCCGTCCGGCACCCGCCCGGGCTGCGGCACCCCCGCCGGCACCTCGACGGCGGGGCCGTTGTGCGGATGCGACAGCAGCACCTGCCGTACGGTGCCCAGCGAGCGCCCCGCCCGGGCCGCCGCGAACGCCGCCCCGGGCGTGAGATCGAGCAGCAGCGCCCCGTCGACGAGCAACGCGGTCGCGGCCCGCGCGTCATCGCCGAGCGCGCTCGCGCATGCCGCGCACGGACAGTCGGGGCGGGGGAGTCCCGCGGGGGCACCGGTGCCGAGCAGAGTGAGTTCCACGGGACCGATTTTCGCGTGTCGGCGCAGGTCTCGCGCTTCCGACTAGGCTCAGGAGTGGAGCCGGACCGCGATCCGGCTCTCACTCTGCATGTGCTGACACCTTGGAGGCGTACATGGCGGCATGGACGTGGCGGTTCGAGAAGGCCGACGGGGCGGAGGTCCAGCCCGCGGTGCAGCCCGAGGAGTTCACGACTCAGGGAGACGCCGAGTCCTGGATCGGGGAGCACTGGAAGGCGCTGCTCGACGGCGGTGCGGAGCAGGTGCGGCTGTTCGAGGACGCCACGGAGATCTACGGGCCGATGAGCCTGAGCGCCGCGGACGCGTAGTCACCCGGGCGGGGGCCTACGGGCCCTCGCCCGCTCCGTCACTGCTCACCGAGCGTCACATCGGCCTTCTTCTGACTGCCGGCGCGTGTGAACGTCACCGACGTCTTGTCCCCCGGCCGGTCGTCGGCCAGTGCCTCGGCCAGTGACGTGATGGTGGTGATGTCCGTGTCCCCCAGCCGGGTGATGATGTCCCCGGGTTCCAGACCGGCCTCGTCGGCCGCCCCGCCCTGCTGTACGGAGACCACGGCCACCCCCGCGGGCTGGAAGTCCTCGTCCACGACCGTACGGCCGGTGATGCCCAGCGCCGCCCGGCCCGAGTCGGTGACCCGGCCGTCCTCGATGATCTGGTCGGCGATCGTCTTCACCGTCGACGGGGGGATCGCGAACCCGATGCCGGGCGCGGCGCTGCCCCCGAGGTCGGGGTCGGCGGCGGCCAGTGTCGGGACGCCGATGACCTCGCTGTCGAGGTTCACCAGGGCGCCACCGCTGTTGCCGGGGTTGATGGCCGCCGACGTCTGCACCATGTTGGCGATCGTCGCCCCCGTACCGCCGTCGCTCCCGCCCTCGGTGACGGTCCGTCAGGTCGCCGAGACGATGCCCTGCGTCACGCTCGACGACAGCCCCAGCGGCGAGCCCATCGCCAGCACGATCTGCCCGACCTCGACCTTCGAGGAGTCCCCGAACTTCGCCGCCTTCAGCCCGTCCGGCGGATCGGTCAGCTTGATCACGGCGAGGTCCTGCTGCGGATAGGCGGCGACGAGGTTCGCGGTGAGCTCGTTCTCGTTGTTGGCGGTCGTCACGCGGAAGGTCTTCTCGTCGCCGACGACATGCGCGTTGGTGACGATGTGCCCCTGCTCGTCGTAGACCACGCCCGAACCCAGGTCGCGCCGGCCCTGGATCTGCACGACCGAAGGCAGCACGTCCCTGATCACCCGCAGATAGCCGTCCTGAAGGTCGTCGACCGCACGGGCGGCCCGCGTCGTCGCCTCCTGCTCATGCGCTTTCGAAGCGGACGAACAGGCGGAGAGGCAGCAGAGGAGGGCGATGATCACGGCGACCGGACGCGGGGCACGGAAACGGCGGACATCCATGCCCCGAGTCTCACCGCGCCACCGGATCCCGGCGCGCACTGCTCACCCGAATGGGACCGGGACGGGATCAGCCGCGCACTCCGCACAGATGCAGCAGGGCCGCCACACTCCGGTACGGATCCGTCTTCCCGGCCCGCTCCTCCACGGCCAGCAGCGCCTCGACGTCCGCCGGGATCCCGGCGTCGTCGCCCGCCGTGTCGGTGAACACCCGCACCCCGTACCAGGCGTGCAGCGGCGCCCCGATCCCCGCGAGCGTCGAGGTCAGGTCCGACAGCCGGTCGGCCCGTACATCGAGCCCCAGGCGATTGCGGTACGTGGTGGTGTCGAAGGCCGTCAGCGCCCCGGCCCAGTCCGCGCCGAGGCCCGGCCGCATGGCCAGCGCGTCGCCATTGCGCACGAGCAGCGACAGCAGCCCGCCCTGGGCGAGCATCCGGGCCAGCCCGGCCAGCAGCGGATCGGGCTCCTCGATGTACATCAGCACGCCATGGCACAGCACGACATCGAAACTGCCCGGCAGAAAGTGCACGCCGGTGTCGCGTCCGTCGCTCTGGACGAGACGCACCCGCTCACGGATCCCCTCGGGCTCACCGGTCAGCACCTCACGGGCGGCGGCGAGCATCTTCGGGTCCTGTTCGACCCCGGTCACCTGATGCCCGGCCCGGGCCAGACGCAGGGCCTGGGTGCCCTGGCCCATCCCGACGTCGAGCACCCGCAGCCGCTGTCCGACCGGGAACCGCCCCGCTATCTGCTCATCGAGCTGCCGGGCCACAAGCTCCTGTCGTACGACATCACGCAGCCCACCCAGCCTGCTCAGCCAGGCATCGGCCGCACCCCCGGTGAAGGCCTCAGCGCTCAGGGCCGCTCTCCGCGCTTGACCTGCGGCTTCGGCAGCCGGAGCCGGCGCATCTGGAGCGAGCGCATCAGGGCGTAGGCGACGGCGCCGCGCCGGTTCTCGTCCGGGTAGCGCTCCGCGAGCCGCTTCTTCAGCCGGAAGGCGGTGACGAAGGAGTCGAGCACGATGAGCACGATCACGACCAGCCACAACAGCAGCGCGATGTTCTGCAGCGCCCCGACCCGCACCATGCTCAGGACGAGGATGACCACGGCCATCGGCAGGAAGAACTCCGCGACGTTGAAACGCGAGTCGATCCAGTCGCGCACGAACTTGCGGACCGGGCCCTTGTCACGGGCCGGCAGATAGCGCTCGTCGCCCCCGGCCAGCGCCTGGCGCTGCTTCTCCAGGGCGGCACGGCGCTCCTCGCGCCCGCGCTTGGCGGCCTCCTTGCGCGTCGTCGGCGTATTGGCCACGCTGCGACGCTGCGACTGGGCCTCACTCCGCTTGGGCGTGGGGCGGCCCTTCGGAGCCTCGGGGTGACGGGTCTCATTGGAGTCGGTCACCAGCGCCTTGTCGGCGGCTTGGGCCTTCTCTTCCTTCGCACGGCTACGGAACACAAAACCCAAGGGTACGGGGTGCCCGGGGTTGGACCCCAGCCCCGTGGGGAACGATCCGGCAACACCAGTCGTCGTACGGGGACAGAGGGGACGTGGCGAGCAACCCCGGGGGGCACCTACTCCTTACGCCGGAGCGGGATCGTCAGCAGTCGTCCTTGGGGATGAGCGCATCCGTCCCCGAACAGTGCGTCAATGGATGCAGGGCCCGTACTGTGGGTTCTGTCGCAGGAGCTGGAGCTGGAGTCCGTCAGAAGGGGGCGCGCGAAGCCCATGAGCGGTGTCATGAAGCGTATGGGGATGATCTTCCGCGCGAAGGCGAACAAGGCCCTTGACCGGGCCGAGGACCCGCGCGAAACCCTCGATTACTCGTACCAGAAGCAGCTGGAGCTGCTCCAGAAGGTACGCCGGGGTGTGGCCGACGTCGCCACGTCCCGCAAGCGTCTGGAGCTCCAGCTGAACCAGCTGCAGTCGCAGTCGGGCAAGCTGGAGGACCAGGGCCGCAAGGCGCTCGCGCTGGGCCGTGAGGACCTGGCCCGCGAGGCGCTCTCGCGCCGCGCCGCCCTCCAGCAGCAGGTGACCGACCTGGAGACACAGCACGCGACCCTGCAGGGCGAGGAGGAGAAGCTCACCCTCGCGGCCCAGCGCCTCCAGGCCAAGGTCGACGCCTTCCGCACCAAGAAGGAGACGATCAAGGCCACGTACACCGCGGCCCAGGCGCAGACCCGCATCGGCGAGGCATTCTCGGGCATCTCCGAGGAGATGGGCGACGTCGGCCTGGCGATTCAGCGGGCGGAGGACAAGACGGCCCAGCTCCAGGCGCGCGCCGGAGCCATCGACGAACTCCTCGCCTCGGGCGCCCTGGACGACCAGTCCGGCATGCACAAGGACGACATCCAGGCCGAGCTGGACCGGCTCTCCGGTGGTACGGATGTAGAGCTGGAGCTGCAGCGGATGAAGGCGGAGCTGGCGGGCGGCTCGTCCGGTGGCCAGCAGGCCATCGAGGGCGGCAACGGCCAGTCGCAGCCCCAGCAGCAGCCGCAGGACACCCCGCGCTTCGACAAGCAGTAACCGCCGGCCGGGGCCCACGCCGAGGAGGGCGAGATGGGCGACATGATCGTCCGGATCATGGGTGAGGGGCAGGTGAAGCTGTCCGACAGCCACCTGCCCGAGCTGAACAAACTCGACGACGAACTCCTCGGGGAAATGGAGAACGGCGACGGGCCCGGCTTCCGCCGCACCCTCGCCGCACTCCTCTCCAAGGTCCGCGAACTGGGCACCCCGCTCCCCGACGACTCCCTGGAACCGTCGGAACTGATCCTGCCGTCGCCGGACGCGACGCTGGAGGAGGTACGGGAGCTGCTGAGCGATGACGGCTTGATCCCGGGGTGAGCCATATCAGCGGCCCCCGTTCCAAGCCCTGCAGGGACGCCGTACCGTAATCAAGCGTGAGCACCCTCGAACGCGCGCGGCGGCATGTCAAGGCGCACCCCATGGCGCTGGACGCGGCCATCGCGTTCGGTGTTCTCGCCTGCACGGTGGCCGGCTCGTTCGTGGATCCGCATGGGAAGAGTGGCGTCACCTGGGCCCTGCGCACCCCGGATGCGCTCAGCCTCCTCCTCATCGCCCTCGGCTCCGCGGCCCTGGTCTTCCGTCGCCGCGCCCCCATGACGGTCCTCGCCGTCACCGGCGCCGTCTCCGTGATCGAGTCCGTCACCGCCGAACCCCGCGCCCCGGTCGCGATGTCCGCGGTCATCGCCCTCTACACCGTCGCCTCCACCACCGACCGCACCACCACCTGGCGCATCGGCCTGCTCACCATCACCGTGCTGACCGGCTCCGCGATGCTCGCGGGCCCCCTGCCCTGGTACGCCCAGGAGAACCTCGCCATCTTCGCCTGGACCGGCATCGGCGCCACCGCCGGCGACGCGGTCCGCAGCCGCCGTGCCGTCGTCGCCGCGATCCGCGAGCGCGCCGACCGGGCAGAGCGCACCCGCGAGGAGGAGGCACGCCGCCGGGTCGCCGAGGAGCGGCTGCGGATCGCCCGTGATCTGCACGACGTAGTCGCCCACCACATCGCCCTGGTCAATGTGCAGGCCGGCGTCGCAGCTCACGTCATGGACAAGCGCCCCGACCAGGCCAAGGAGGCCCTGGCCCATGTCAGGGAGGCCAGCCGCTCCGCGCTCAACGAACTCCGCGCCACCGTCGGCCTGCTCCGTCAGTCCGGCGACCCCGAGGCCCCCACCGAACCCGCCCCCGGCCTCTCCCGCCTCGACGAACTCGCCGGCACCTTCCGAAACGCGGGCCTCCAGGTCGAGGTCGCCCGCGCGGACCAGGGCGTCACGCTGCCCGCCGCCGTCGACCTGGCCGCGTACCGGGTCATCCAGGAGGCCCTCACCAATGTGCAGAAGCACGCGGGGCAGGAGGCGAAGGCCGAGGTCAGCGTCGTGCGCGTAGGGCCCAACATCGAGATCACCGTCCTCGACGACGGCGCAGGCGACGACGACACCCCCGAGGGCGGCGGCCATGGCCTGCTCGGCATGCGCGAACGCGTCACCGCCCTGCGCGGCACCCTCACCACCGGCCCCCGCTACGGCGGCGGTTTCCGCGTCCATGCGATCCTGCCGGTCAAGACCCGTACGCGCGCCGCGGAAGACGCCGTATGACCCCGCCGTATGACGAAGCCCCACCCCCGTCCCCACCTCCCGCAGAGGACCCCGCATGACCATCCGCGTCCTGCTCGCCGACGACCAGGCCCTGCTGCGCAGCGCCTTCCGGGTGCTGGTCGACTCCGAGTCCGACATGGAGGTCGTCGGTGAGGCGTCCGACGGGGCGGAGGCGGTGCGGCTGGCCAAGGAGCAGCGGGCCGACGTCGTGCTGATGGACATCCGGATGCCCGGCACCGACGGCCTCGCCGCCACCCGCATGATCAGCGCCGACGCGACCCTCGCCCATGTCCGGGTCGTCATCCTCACCACCTTCGAGGTCGACGACTACGTCGTGCAGTCGCTGCGCGCCGGCGCCTCTGGCTTCCTCGGCAAGGGCTCCGAACCCGACGAACTCCTCAGCGCCATCCGCGTCGCCGCCGGCGGCGAGGCCCTGCTCTCGCCGGCCGCCACCAAGGGCCTGATCGCCCGCTTCCTCGCCCAGGGCGACGGCGCGGACGACGACCGCGACCCGGCCCGCGCCGAGCGGCTCGACGCCCTCACCGGCCGTGAGCGCGAGGTCCTGGTCCAGGTCGCCGGCGGGCACTCCAACGACGAGATCGCCGAGCGCCTGGAGGTCAGCCCGCTGACCGTGAAGACGCATGTCAACCGGGCCATGTCCAAGCTCGGCGCCCGCGACCGGGCCCAGCTGGTGGTGATCGCGTACGAGTCGGGGCTGGTACGTCCAAGGGTGGAGTGAGCCCGGCCGCGCATACTGCACCCGGAGTATGCGCCGTATAAGGAAATGGACCTGGGGCCTAGGAAATCGGCCTCCTCGATGGCTCAGGGTGTAAGGGCGGGCGCTCACATGTGCGCCGCAGATGTACCTGCCCACTTCTGCCGCTCACAGAAGAGAGACCCTGAACCCATGTCCTGGCTGTCCCGATTCAGCCTCGCCCAACGTGCCCTGATAGGCCTGATGTCGATCATCGCGATCGCCTTCGGCGCGATCGCGATACCCCAGCTCAAGCAGCAGCTGCTGCCCTCCATCGAACTTCCGATGGTGTCCGTGCTCGCCCCGTACCAGGGCGCCTCGCCGGACGTGGTCGAGAAGCAGGTCGTCGAGCCGATCGAGGACAGCCTCGAAGCCGTCGACGGCATCACCGGCGTCACCTCCACGGCCAGCGAGGGCAACGCCGTGATCATGGCGTCCTTCGACTACGGCCCCGACAACCAGCAGCTCGTCGCCGATGTCCAGCAGGCCGTCAACCGGGCCCGTGTGCAGCTGCCCGACGATGTCGACCCGCAGGTCATCGCCGGTTCCACCGACGACATCCCGACCGTGGTCCTCGCCGTCACCTCCGCCAAGGACCAGCAGGCCCTGGCCGACGAGATCGACCGCACCCTGGTGCCGGACCTGAAGGAGATCGACGGCGTCGGCCAGGTCACCGTCGACGGTGTGCGCGACCTCCAGGTCACCGTCACCCCGGACGACGCGAAGCTGGCGAAGGCCGGTCTGACCTCGGCGGCCATCTCCCAGTCCCTCCAGGCGGGCGGCGCCACCGTCCCGGCCGGATCCTTCGACGAGAACGGCGACAACCGCACCGTCCAGGTCGGCGGCGGCTTCACCTCGGTGAAGCAGATCGAGGACCTGATGGTCACCGGCGAGGCCGGCTCCGAAGGCAAGCCGGTCCGCCTCGGTGATGTCGCCGACGTCAAGCAGGAGCAGGCCCCGGCCGACTCCATCACCCGTACCGACGGCAAGCCGTCCCTCGCGGTCGCGGTCACCATGGACCGTGACGGCAGCGCGGTCGCCATCTCGGACGCCGTGGAGGACAAGCTTCCGGAGATCCGCAAGGACCTCGGCTCGGACGCCACGGTCACCGTGGTCAGCGACCAGGGCCCGGCAGTGAAGAAGTCCATCGACGGTCTGACGACGGAGGGCGCGCTCGGTCTGCTCTTCGCGGTCCTGATCATCCTGGTGTTCCTGGCGTCGATTCGCTCGACGCTGGTCACGGCCGTGAGCATCCCGCTCTCCGTGGTCCTGGCCCTGATCGTGCTGTGGACGCGCGACCTCTCCCTCAACATGCTGACGCTCGGCGCGCTCACCATCGCCATCGGCCGGGTCGTCGACGACTCGATCGTGGTCCTGGAGAACATCAAGCGCCACCTCGGCTACGGCGAGGAGCGCGAGGACGCCATCCTCAAGGCGGTCCGCGAGGTCGCCGGAGCGGTCACCTCCTCCACCCTCACCACGGTCGCCGTCTTCCTGCCGATCGGCCTGGTCGGCGGCATGGTGGGCGAGCTGTTCGGCTCGTTCAGCCTGACCGTGACGGCGGCCCTGCTGGCCTCGCTGCTGGTGTCGCTGACGGTCGTACCGGTGCTGTCGTACTGGTTCCTGCGCGCCCCCAAGGGCACCCCGGAGGACGCCCAGGAGGCGCGCCGGATCGCGGAGGAGAAGGAGGCGAAGAGCCGCCTCCAGCGGATCTACGTCCCCGTCCTGCGGTTCGCGACGAGGCGCCGCCTCACCAGCGTGCTGCTGGCGATCGTCATCCTCATCGGCACCTTCGGCATGGCGCCGCTGCTGAAGACGAACTTCTTCGACCAGGGCGAGCAGGAAGTCCTCACCGTCAAGCAGGAGTTGAAGCCGGGCACCAGCCTGGCGGCGACCGACGAGCAGGCCAAGAAGGTCGAACAGCTGCTCGCCGACACCAAGGGCGTCAAGGACTACCAGGTCACGGTCGGCTCGTCCGGCTTCATGGCGGCCTTCGGCGGTGGCACCGACACCAACCAGGCGTCGTACCAGGTGATGCTGGAGGACTCGGCGTCGTACGACGACGTCCAGGACCGTATCGAGGCCGGTCTGAAGAAGCTGGACGGCGTCGGTACGACCACCATCGCGGCCGGTGACGGCTTCGGCGCCCAGGACCTGAGCGTCGTCGTGAAGGCGGCCGACGGGGAGGTCCTGCGCAAGGCGGCCGAGCAGGTACGGGAAGCCGTTGCGGGCCTGGACGACGTCACCGACGTCACCAGCGACCTGGCGCAGAGCGTGCCGCGTATCTCGGTCAAGGCCAACGACAAGGCGGCCGCGGCGGGCTTCAACGACCAGACCCTCGGCATGGCGGTGGCCCAGGCGGTGCGTGGCAACACTGCGGCCCAGGCGACCCTCGACGACACCGAGCGCGACGTCGTCATCAGGTCGGCGAAGCCGGCGACGACGCTGAAGGAGCTTCAGGACCTGCGTCTTGGCCCGGTGAAGCTGGGCGACATCGCCGACGTCAAGCTGGTGGACGGCCCGGTCTCGATGACCCGTATCGACGGCCAGCGCGCCGCCACGATCACGGCGAAGCCGACCGGTGACAACACCGGCGCGGTCAGCACCGACCTCCAGTCGAAGATCAACGGCCTGACGCTCCCGGCGGGCGCGACGGCCTCGATCGGCGGTGTCTCCGAGGACCAGGACGACGCGTTCGCCAACCTGGGCCTGGCGATGCTGGCGGCCATCGCGATCGTGTTCATGCTGCTGGTCGCGACCTTCCGTTCGCTGGCCCAGCCGCTGATCCTGCTGGTGTCGATCCCGTTCGCGGCGACCGGCGCGATCGGCCTCCTGGTGGCGACCGGCACCCCGATGGGCGTCCCCGCGATGATCGGCATGCTGATGCTGATCGGCATCGTGGTGACGAACGCGATCGTGCTGATCGACCTCATCAACCAGTACAGGAAGCAGGGTTACGGCGTCGTGGAGGCCGTGATCGAGGGTGGCCGCCACCGCCTCCGGCCCATCCTCATGACGGCCCTGGCGACGATCTTCGCCCTGCTGCCCATGGCCCTGGGCGTCACCGGCGAGGGCGGCTTCATCGCCCAGCCGCTGGCCGTGGTGGTGATCGGCGGTCTGATCACCTCGACGCTGCTGACCCTCCTCCTCGTGCCGACGCTGTACGCGATGCTGGAGCTCCGCAAGGAGCGCCGGGCGAAGAAGCGTGCGGCGAAGCGGGCGAAGAAGGCCGGCATCCAGCCGGCACCGGCCGCCGACGAGGCGGACGAGCCGGAGCCCGCGGGCGTCTGATCGCCGGCAGCTTGGGTGGCCGGGTCCCGGTTCGGGACCCGGCCACCGTCGTTTCCGCGTTACGTATCCTGAGCCCCGGACCGCATCACGGGGATCACGGGGGAGGGGCATCGGGCGTGCCGCTGTACAAGGACGATCCGAAGTCGATCGGCGGGTACCGGCTCGTCGGCCGCCTCGGATCCGGGGGCATGGGGGTGGTCTACCGGGGCCGGGCCCGCTCGGGACGCGAGGTCGCCGTCAAGGTGGTGCACGCGCAGTACGCCGAGGACCCGGTCTTCCGCACCCGTTTCCGCCAGGAGATCGAGGCCGTCCGCAAGGTCAGCGGCGCCTTCACCGCACCGGTGCTGGACGCCGACCCGGAGGCGGTACGGCCCTGGATGGCGACCCAGTACGTGCCCGGGCCCTCCCTCGCCGCCCGGATCCGCGACGGGGGCCCGCTCAAGGGCACCGAACTGCGGCGGCTGGCGCTCGGGTTGGTCGAGGCGCTGCGGGACATCCACCGGGCGGGTGTCGTCCACCGCGACCTCAAACCCGCCAACGTCCTGATGGCCGAGGACGGCCCCCGCGTCATCGACTTCGGCATCTCCCGCGCGGCCGAGAACCACAACACCCTCACCGAGACCGGCCAGATGATCGGCACCCCGCCCTTCATGTCCCCGGAACAGCTCACCGACGCCCGCTCGGTGGGCCCGGCCTCCGACGTCTTCTCCCTGGGCGCCCTGCTGGTCTTCACGATCACGGGCAAAGGCCCCTTCGACGCCGACAGCCCCTATCTCACCGCCTATCGGGTGGTCCACGACGCCCCCGTACTGGACGGTGTGCCGGGGCCTTTCCAAGCGATCCTGGAGCGCTGCCTCGCCAAGGAGCCCGCCGACCGGCCCGAACTGGACGCCCTGGAAGGGGAGTTCGTGGCCACGTTGCCCGAGACGGGCGAGGACGACCAGGCCACCGTGACGCTGCGCTCGGACGAGGTGGCCATGGTCCGCACCCGCCCCGCCGAGCCCCCCGGCCGGCGCCGGGTACGCCCCCTGTGGGCCACGGCCGGCACGGTCGGTGCCCTCGCGCTCGGTCTGACGGGGTACCTGCTGCTCGGGCCCGGGGACGACGGCGCCCCGGCCGGTGCCGGTGCCGGTGCCGCCGCGCCCTCGCGCTGGGCGGCCGTCCCGTCCGGCTGGAAGCCCTGGCAGACGACGGTGGACGCCACCGCCGCGCACGGTGTGAAGAAGGGGACGGCCGAAGGGAGCGGACTGGGCGGTGGCCCGGAGTGCCGGCTGTACGAGGGCGCCGTCTACTGCGCGGGTGACGGTGTCCTGCCGATGCGCCTCGACGGGGCGACCGGACGGACCGACTGGCGGGCCGACGCACTGCCGTCCGGCCGGAAGCAGGGCACCTACAACTACTCGGTCCTCGGCGTCGAGGACGACGCGATGCTGGTCCGGCAGGAGCACACCCCCGTCGCGGGAGGTGACTCCAGCATCATGCTCGCCGCCCTCGACACCGGGACCGGCGAACCGCTTTGGCATCGCACCCTGACCGGCGGTCCCATGGACGCGACGGTCTCCGGCGGGCTCGTGGTCATGCCGGCCGGCGGCGAAGGCGCGGTGACCGCCCGCTCGCCGCGCACCGGCGCCGTGCGCTGGACGGCGACGCTGCCGGCCGGGCAGTACTGCGACCCGACCGGCGTCGGCGCGGACCTCCTCCTGCGGTGCGGCCCGGAGATGGCACCCTCCAAGGAGGCACTGCTCCTGACACTGGACCGGACGGACGGCACGGCACGCCGTCTGGCGGTGCCCAATCGCGGCAGACTCGTCGGGTCGTACGACGGCCGCCTGCTCTTCCTCGACCTGGCCGAGGACGAGCAGGGGAACGTGTCGGGGGACGGCGCCCAGGGGCCGTTCTCCCTGATCCGGCTGATCGACCCGGACACCGGTGAGGCCCGTTCGACAAAGCTGGCGGAGGAGTTCGAGGGCCGGGTCACGCTGGCGGACGGCACGCTGTGGTTCGTCACGTCCTCCGGCCAGGTGACCGCCGCCTCGGCCCGGACGGGCGAGCGGCTGTGGCAGACCCGGACCAGCCTGGAGCAGCCCAGCGGAGTGACGTACGACCCGCGCGCCCGCGTGGTCTACCTGGCCAGCGCGAGCGGCCGGGTCGCCGCCCTCGACACGAAGAAGGGCACACCGCTGTGGGAGACCCTGCCGCGCGCTCAGCGGGTGACGAGCCAGGGAGGCCTCTCGCAGACCGAGGTGCTGCTCCACAAGGGCGCCCTGGTGGTCGCCACCCCGGACGGCGACGTCTTCACCCTCGACCCCGCCCACCCCGACCGGAAACCCGTGTCGGGGTGAGCGCCTGACCCTCGGACGGCCTACGGCAGCGCCAGCATCCGCTCCAGCGCCAGCTTCGCGAACGCCTCGGTCTCCTTGTCGACCTCGATCCGGTTGACCAGGTTGCCCTCGGCCAGCGACTCCAGCGCCCAGACCAGATGGGGCAGGTCGATACGGTTCATGGTCGAGCAGAAGCAGACCGTCTTGTCGAGGAAGACGATCTCCTTGCCCTCGGGCGCGAAACGGTTCGCCAGCCGCCGTACGAGATTCAGCTCGGTCCCGATGGCCCACTTGGAGCCGGCCGGGGCGGCCTCCAGGGCCTTGATGATGTACTCGGTCGACCCGACGTAGTCCGCCGCGGCGACGACCTCGTGCTTGCACTCCGGGTGGACGAGGACGTTGACGCCGGGGATGCGGGCGCGGACGTCCTCCACCGACTCCAGGCTGAAGCGGCCGTGCACCGAGCAGTGGCCGCGCCACAGGATCATCTTCGCTGCGCGCAGCTGCTCGGCGGTCAGCCCGCCGTTCGGCTTGTGCGGGTTGTAGACGACGCAGTCCTCCAGGGACATGCCCATATCGCGGACGGCGGTGTTGCGGCCGAGGTGCTGGTCCGGCAGGAAGAGCACCTTCTCGCCCTGCTCGAAGGCCCACTCCAGCGCGCGCTCGGCGTTGGACGAGGTGCAGATCGTGCCGCCGTGCTTGCCCGTGAACGCCTTGATGTCCGCGGACGAGTTCATGTACGACACCGGCACGACCTGCTCGGCTATGCCGGCCTCGGTCAGCACGTCCCAGCACTCGGCGACCTGCTCGGCGGTGGCCATGTCGGCCATGGAGCACCCGGCGGCGAGGTCGGGAAGGACGACCTTCTGGTCGTCGCTGGTGAGGATGTCCGCCGACTCGGCCATGAAGTGCACACCGCAGAACACGATGTACTCGGCCTCCGGGCGCGCGGCCGCGTCCCGGGCCAGCTTGAACGAGTCACCGGTCACATCCGCGAACTGGATGACCTCGTCGCGCTGGTAGTGGTGGCCGAGCACGAAGACCTTGCTGCCGAGCTTCTCCTTGGCAGCGCGAGCGCGCTCGACCAGGTCCGGGTCGGACGGCGAGGGAAGGTCGCCGGGACACTCGACGCCACGCTCGCTCCTCGGGTCGGCCTCACGGCCGAGGAGCAGCAGGGCGAGGGGCGTCGGCTGTACGTCGAGCTCCTGGGTCTGGGCGGTGGTCACGACACGCACCCTTTCTGTTCTGCGGCTCGCCGGCACCGGGGAATCCGGACCCGGCGGGTCAAGCGGGACACCTTCAACGACTTCTCGTCGATATGACGCTATCTATCATAACCGGTTCACGTCAGTTTGACGATGGCCATCATGTCGATGTGACGTGAATCCCGGTGACGGGCCCGAGCATTCACGAATGAGGCGTTTTCCGCTCCGGGCGCCGTGTGCGAGCATGAAGAAGGACCGAAAGACAAGCATCCGGCCCGGAATGAATCCGCCGACCCGCCGGTTGCAAGAGTCGGCAAGCAGTCTCCGTACAACCCGGGAGAGATGTAGATGTCCGTATCGGACGAGACCAGCACCGCCACCGACGGCATCATTCTGAGCGAAGCCGCCGCGGCCAAGGTGAAGGCCCTGCTCGACCAGGAAGGCCGTGACGACCTCGCCCTGCGCGTGGCCGTCCAGCCCGGTGGCTGCTCGGGCCTGCGCTACCAGCTCTTCTTCGACGAGCGTTCCCTCGACGGCGACGTCGTCAAGGACTTCGGCGGTGTCAAGGTCGTCACCGACCGCATGAGCGCTCCGTACCTGGGTGGCGCGTCCATCGACTTCGTGGACACCATCGAGAAGCAGGGCTTCACGATCGACAACCCGAACGCGACGGGTTCCTGCGCCTGCGGCGACTCCTTCAACTGAGTCCCGCCCACACGCGGAAAGGCGGCGACCCCCTCCGACGGGGCCGCCGCCTTCCCATGTCCGAGGGCTCCTACCGGGCCCCGGACGTCTCCGGAAGCCGGGCGCCCGGCTTCTCCAGCGGGATCCGCTGACCGTCCGTGCCCACGACCTTGCGGTCCCCGAGCGGCTCGTCCAGCCGTACGGTCTCGTGGAACAGCTTGGCGATCAGGATGCAGACCTTGTCCGGCTGAGAGGTCTCGGTCACCCGGACGGTCACCTCGCCACCGCTCTCGCTCGCCTTCACGTCGTACTTGGCGCACACACCGCCGGTGAAGGCCACGGTCAGCTCGCTGCCCTCGGCCGTGTAGCCGTCCACCGTCACATTCCGGGTGATCGGCGACGAGGTCGGCTCGTCGTCCTTCGGCCCGGACGGCCGCGGGCTCGGCTCACCGGACGGCTCCTGCGACGGCGTGGCCGAGGCCAGGTACTTCGGGTCGATCGCCGGATACGTCACCGTGAAGCTGTCCCGCGCACCCTGCGACCGCACCTCGAACAGCCAGGACGGCACCAGCGCCTGCCGCGCGTCCACATACTGTGAGGCCAGCCCGAACACCGCCTTCTCCACGGTGATCGTGTCCTGCTCCGGCGGCGTACCCGTCGACCCCGACGCCGACATCGACGCCTCCGCACCGCAGGGCGCCTCCAGCCGGTCCTTCAGCGGTACGGGACTGGCGCAGCCGCCGATGCCCATGCGCTGCCCGGCCCCGGGCGCCGCGTTCATCAGCCCGAGCGTCTTCTCCGCGTCCAGCACGGGGTACGTGTCACCCTTCGCCGGCGCCTTCAACTGGCCGCTTCCGCCGACCACTTCGCCCTGGGCGTCCACGGTGACCCCGGTCGTCCAGCCGTAGGTGGGCAGTCCGCCCACCACCGGGTCGGCATTCACCACCCGCTGGGCGCCCATGATCTGGCTCGCGTCGAGCTTCGCGTCGTCCTGACCCACCGCCTTGAGCACCGGCGCGGCGGCCTTCTTCGCGACGGCCTCGCTCACCGGGTCACCGGCGGGGTCGGCCGGGGTCTTCGCACAGACGGTGGTGCTCCGGCAGTTGTCCGTGCCGGGCGCGTACCGGTAGAAGGTCCAGGTCCCCGGTGCCTGCTTGTTCACCTGGAGACTGGGCCCGGCGCCGTCCGACGCCCCGACCTTCCACGTCTCTCCCTGCGCCACCGGCTTCCCGTCCACCCCGAGCGCCTCGGCCAGCCGCGCCACCTCGGCCGCCCCGACCTCGCCCCCGGCCCGGTACACCGCCGCCGACCCGGGCCCGTCCGGCAGTTCGCCGTCGGCCTTGTAGGTGGCGCCGTACGGGTTGGGCTCCCCGGGCGCGATACCGCCGGTACCGCTCGTTCCGCCCTCGGTGAAGCCGTCGAGGTGCAGCAGCGGGGGAATGTCACCGCCGGACGCCCCGGACGCCGTACCGCCGTCCGACCCACCGGAGGTGTTCGCGGCGAGCCAGGCCCCACCGCCGCCGACGAGCAGCACCGCGGCCGCGGCGACGGAGGCGATGAACGCGGGGGAGCGGCGCCGGGCACCATCACGGTCCCCGACCGGGGCCGGGCCGTCCTGGACGGCCTCGTGGACCTCGACGGGCTCGGCCTCGGCCTCGGCGTCGGACTCAGCCTCGGCTTCGGCCTCGGCCTCGGCGGGAGCTTCCCGGGCCTCGTCGGCCTCATCGGCCTCGTGGGACCCCTGAGCCTCCTGAGCCTCCGCGTCGCCCTCGGCCCCGACGTCACCCTTCTCCGCCCGCGCCTCCTCAGCCTCCCTGCCGGAGGCACCCGCGTCGTCGTTGTCGGGTCGCTCGGTGTTCACCGCATCGCTCCTTCGGCCGCGCACATGTCCCATGACCCTGACCCGACCCTGTCAAAAGGCCGGTCCACCGGGTCGTATCCCGCATCCCCTTTACGGGGGACGCCGATGGGACGCAGCGGGGGAGCGCACGGTTCCCTGGCGCGCTCAGTCGCCGTAGTCGGACATCGCCTCCAGCAGCCGCGCCGACCTCGGCGGCACCTTGACCCCGTGGATGCGTGAAGGGGACACCGGACGGGAAAGGACACGATCGGGAACGGCCCAGTGCGGAGCCATCCGCGCGCAGTCACCCAGCAGGGAAGCCAGGCCGACCTCCGGGTCGGCCGGAGCGGGCGCGCGGACCTCGAATTTCGTCATAGCGGCACCGTATGCACGTCGGAGCCGGTGAAGAAAGATCTACTATCGGGTATTTTTGACTGCTTCTGCGTCCCGGTCACGAACGGTAGCGTGGAATGTCAATCAAACCTCCCCGCAGGAGACTCCACGCCGTGCGCATCGCAGTCACCGGCTCCATCGCCACCGACCACCTCATGACCTTCCCCGGCCGCTTCGCCGACCAGTTCGTCGCGGACCAGCTGCACACGGTCTCGCTCTCCTTCCTGGTCGACAACCTGGACGTACGCCGGGGCGGCGTAGGCGCGAACATCGCCTTCGGCATGGGCCAGCTGGGCACGAACCCGATCCTGGTCGGCGCCGCGGGCTCCGACTTCGACGACTACCGGGCCTGGCTGGACCGGCACGGCGTCGACACCGGCTCGGTCCGTATCTCCGAGACCCTGCACACCGCGCGCTTCGTCTGCACCACCGACGCGGACCACAACCAGATCGGCTCGTTCTACACGGGTGCGATGAGCGAGGCCCGCCTGATCGAGCTGAAGACCGTCGCGGACCGTGTCGGCGGCCTCGACCTGGTCCTCATCGGCGCCGACGACCCCGAGGGCATGCTCCGCCACACCGAGGAGTGCCGCTCCCGCCAGATCCCGTTCGCCGCCGACTTCTCCCAGCAGATCGCCCGTATGGAGGGCGAGGAGATCCGGATACTGCTGGACGGGGCGACCTACCTGTTCTCGAACGAGTACGAGAAGGGGCTCATCGAGTCCAAGACCGGCTGGTCGGACGAGGAGATCCTGTCCAAGGTCGGCCACCGCATCACGACCCTCGGCTCGCGCGGCGTACGCATCGAGCGGCGGGGCGAGGACCCGATCGAGGTCGGCTGCGCCGAGGAGGAGCGCAAGGCGGACCCGACGGGTGTCGGTGACGCGTTCCGCGCGGGGTTCCTGTCCGGGCTCGCGTGGGGGGTCTCGCTGGAGCGGGCCGCGCAGGTCGGGTGCATGCTGGCGACTCTCGTCATCGAGACGGTGGGGACGCAGGAGTACCAGCTGAAGCGGGTGCACTTCATGGACCGGTTCACCAAGGCGTACGGGCATGACGCGGGCGAAGAGGTCCGGGCCCATCTGAGCTGATCGGCCGGCTGCGGAGAAGGGGCGTTCAGGTCGCCCGGCGCACGATGTACGCCGTCCCCTTCTCCGCCGGCTCCTCACCCACGTACTCCTGCCCCCGCATCTCGCACCACGCCGGGATGTCCAGGCGGGCCGCCTCGTCGTCGGCGAGGATCCGGACCAGGCCGCCGACCGGCACATCCCCGATGACCTTGGCGAGTTCGATGACCGGGATCGGGCACAGCTTGCCGAGGGAGTCCACCACCAGCACGTCGTCCTGTACGACCGTCTCCGCGACCGGCGCCCCCAACTTCTCCCGCACCCCCGCGACAGCCCCCGGCAACACCTCCAGGAACCGCTCGACATCGTCCTCGGCGGCCCCCAGCGGCAACGAGACCCGCACATTCCCCTCGCTCAGCACTCCCATCGCCCTCAGCACATGGCTGGGCGTCAGCGTGCTGCTCGTACAGGACGAACCGGACGACACCGAGAACCCGGCACGGTCCAGCTCGTGCAGCAAAGTCTCCCCGTCGACATAGAGACAGGAGAAGGTGACGATGCCGGGGAGCCTGCGTGCCGGATCGCCCACCACCTCGACGTCCGGCACCAGCCGAGGCACCCGCGCCCGGATCCGCTCCGTCAGCTCCCGCAGCCGTACCGCCTCTTGGGCCGCCTCCGCCCGCACCGCCCGCAGCGAGGCCGCCGCCGCGACGATCGCCGGAATGTTCTCGAACCCGGCCGCCCGCCCCGACTCCCGCTCGTCGGCGGGCCCTTGCGCGGCGAACCGCACGCCCTTGCGCACGACGAGCAGCCCGACTCCGGACGGACCGCCCCACTTATGGGCACTCCCGGTCAACACCGACCAGTCGCCCTCGACCCGCCCCCACCCGAGCGACTGTGCCGCGTCCACCAGCAACGGCACCCCGGCCTCCCGGCACACCCCGGCCACCTCCACCACCGGCTGCTCGGTCCCCACCTCGTGGTTGGCCGACTGGAGACAGGCGAGCGCGGTGTCCGGACGGAGGGCATCGGCGTACGCCTGCACACTCACGGCCCCGCCCCGGTCCACCGCCACCTGGGTGACCGTCCCCCCATCAGCCTCATGCGTGTCAGCCGCATGGAGCACAGAGGAGTGTTCGACGGCAGACACGATCAGGTGGCGCCCGACCCGCCGCCGCCCGGCCAACACCCCCGCGACACCCGAGTGGACGGCCCTGGTCCCCGATGAGGTGAACACCAACTCATCGGCCCGGCACCCCACGGCCTCAGCGGCAGCCTCCCGAGCCGCGTCCAACAGCATCCGCGCCCGCCGCCCTTCCCGATAGAGACGAGCAGGATCGGCCCACCCTTCATCAAGGGAGGCCTGAAGAGCCTGCCGAGCGACAGGATGAAGAGGAGCGCTGGAAGCAGCGTCAAAGTAGCCCACACGGCAACGCTAAACGTCCGGTCACGGCAACGTCCTTTTAGGGGCGCGGGGAACTGTGCGAGCAACCACAACAGACCCGCAGCCGCCAATCCAGCGAACCCCCCACTCCACTAGGCCCCCCTCCCCGCGAACCCCCGGAGGGCGTCGGCTAGGGTTTGGTCCGCATAAACATCCAAACCCCTGCCCGACGCAGGGCGGCGACCGACCAGCGAGAAGGCCAGGCCGCAGCCGATCCGCGCGGGCGAGACTCTCGGGAAGGCGCTACGTGAGTCCCAACGGCTCCGACCGCTCGCCGCGGCGCCCGATGCGGCGGAAGCTGCTGCAGGCAATGACCGCGGGCCTGGTCCTGGCGACAGCCACCGGTTGCTCGTACAACTGGGAAGACTTCCCCCGCCTTGGTATGCCCACCCCGGTCACAGAAGAGGCCCCGCGGATCCTCTCCCTGTGGCAGGGCTCCTGGGCGGCCGCGCTCGCCACTGGCGTGCTGGTGTGGGGCCTCATCCTGTGGAGCGCCATGTTCCACCGGCGCAGCCGCACCAAGGTCGAGGTTCCCCCGCAGACCCGGTACAACATGCCGATCGAGGCGCTGTACACCGTGGTCCCCCTCATCATCGTCTCGGTGCTGTTCTACTTCACGGCCCGCGACGAGTCGAAGCTCCTCAGCCTCAAGGACAAGCCCGACGTCACCGTCAACGTCGTGGGCTTCCAGTGGAGCTGGGCCTTCAACTACGTCCAGCCCGTCGAAGGTTCCACCGGCGACGCGAAGACCGACAAGAACCTGGCCGCCATTCCGGACCGGTTCAAGGAGGACTTCCCGGCGAACGCGGGCGGTGTCTACGACGCCGGTACCCCCGCCACCCGGAACCCGCAGACGGGCAACCCGGGCCCGACCCTGTGGCTGCCCAAGGGCAAGACGGTCCGCTTCGTCCTCACCTCGCGTGATGTCATCCACTCCTTCTGGGTGGTGCCGTTCCTGATGAAGCAGGACGTCATCCCGGGCCACACCAACACCTTCGAGGTGACCCCCAACCGTGAGGGCACCTTCCTGGGCAAGTGCGCCGAGCTGTGCGGCGTCGACCACTCCCGGATGCTGTTCAACGTGAAGGTCGTCTCCCCCGAGCGCTACGAGCAGCACCTCAAGGACCTCGCCAAGAAGGGGCAGACCGGTTACGTTCCCGCCGGCATCGCGCAGACGAGCCACGAGAAGAACCGGGAGACGAACAACCTGTGAGCATCCTCAACGAACCCCAGGGTGCCGCCGCAGCTGAGGACTCGTACGAGAACGAGCTGCCGGTCCGGCGCAGGCAACCCGGCAACGTCGTGGTCAAGTGGCTCACCACCACCGACCACAAGACGATCGGCACGCTGTACCTCGTCACGTCGTTCGCGTTCTTCGTGATCGGCGGTGTGATGGCGCTGCTGATGCGCGCCGAGCTGGCTCGACCCGGTCTGCAGATCATGTCGAACGAGCAGTTCAACCAGGCGTTCACGATGCACGGCACGATCATGCTGCTGATGTTCGCGACGCCGCTGTTCGCCGGCTTCGCGAACTGGATCATGCCGCTCCAGATCGGCGCGCCGGACGTGGCCTTCCCCCGGCTGAACATGTTCGCCTACTGGCTGTACCTGTTCGGCTCGCTGATCGCGGTCGGCGGCTTCCTCACCCCGGACGGCGCGGCCGACTTCGGCTGGTTCGCCTACAGCCCGCTCTCGGACGCGGTCCGCTCCCCGGGCATCGGCGCCGACATGTGGATCATGGGTCTGGCCTTCTCCGGCTTCGGCACCATCCTCGGCTCGGTCAACTTCATCACCACCATCATCTGCATGCGCGCGCCGGGCATGACCATGTTCCGCATGCCGATCTTCGTGTGGAACGTGCTGCTGACCGCGGTGCTCGTCCTGCTCGCCTTCCCCGTCCTGGCGGCGGCGCTCTTCGCGCTGGAGGCGGACCGCAAGTTCGGTGCCCATGTCTTCGACTCGGCCAACGGCGGAGCGCTGCTATGGCAACACCTCTTCTGGTTCTTCGGCCATCCAGAGGTGTACATCATCGCGCTGCCGTTCTTCGGCATCATCAGTGAGGTCATCCCGGTCTTCTCCCGCAAGCCGATGTTCGGCTACATGGGTCTGATCGCGGCGACCATCGCCATCGCCGGCCTGTCCGTGACCGTGTGGGCCCACCACATGTACGTCACCGGAGGCGTGCTCCTACCGTTCTTCTCCTTCATGACGTTCCTCATCGCCGTACCGACCGGCGTGAAGTTCTTCAACTGGATCGGAACGATGTGGAAGGGCTCGTTGTCCTTCGAGACACCGATGCTCTGGGCGACCGGCTTCCTCATCACCTTCACCTTCGGTGGCCTGACGGGTGTCATCCTCGCCTCGCCGCCGATGGACTTCCATGTCTCCGACTCGTACTTCGTGGTGGCGCACTTCCACTACGTCGTCTTCGGCACCGTCGTCTTCGCGATGTTCTCCGGCTTCCACTTCTGGTGGCCGAAGATGACCGGCAAGATGCTCGACGAGCGGCTCGGCAAGATGACCTTCTGGACGCTGTTCATCGGCTTCCACGGCACCTTCCTGATCCAGCACTGGCTGGGCGCCGAGGGCATGCCGCGTCGTTACGCCGACTACCTGGCGGCCGACGGCTTCACCGCCCTGAACACGATCTCGACGATCAGCTCGTTCGTGCTCGGCGCGTCGCTGCTGCCGTTCTTCTACAACGTGTGGAAGACCGCCAAGTACGGCAAGAAGATCGAGGTCGACGACCCGTGGGGCTACGGCCGCTCGCTGGAGTGGGCGACTTCCTGCCCGCCGCCCCGTCACAACTTCCTCACCCTGCCGCGGATCCGTTCCGAATCCCCGGCGTTCGACCTGCATCACCCTGAGATCGCGGCGCTCGACCAGCTCGAGAACGCGCCTCACGGTGAGAAGGCTCTGGCTGGTGGCAAGGAGGCCGGCAAGTGAAGACTCAGGGCACGATGTTCGCCTGGCTGGGCATCTTCATCCTCGCCATGGCGGTCGTCTACGGCGTCTGGTCCAAGGAACCGGCCGGTACCACGGCCCTCTTCCTGGCCTTCGCCCTGTGCATCATGATCGGCTTCTACCTGGGCTTCACGGCCCGGCGGGTCGACGCGGGCGCACAGGACAACAAGGAAGCGGACGTCGCCGACGACGCCGGCGAGGTCGGGTTCTTCAGCCCGCACAGCTGGCAGCCGTTCTCCCTCGCGGTCGGTGGCGCCCTCGCCTTCCTGTCGATCGCGATCGGCTGGTGGCTGCTGTACTTCTCGGCGCCGCTGATCCTGATCGGTCTGTGGGGCTGGGTCTTCGAGTACTACCGCGGTGAGAACCGCACCCAGTAACACGAGCTGAGCTCACAGGGGCCCGGACACTCCGTCAGGAGAGTCCGGGCTCCTTCGTCTGCCCTAATCGGCGTCACCCGTACGCACTACTGGGCGCGCCGCCGCCGACGCCGCTTCCTAGCGTGAAGCCATGAGCAAAACACCGAGCACGAACACCGTCATAGGCTGCACGCTGCTGCTGATAGCGCTCGGCGCGAGCGCCGCCGGCTGCAGCGGCGACGGAAACCCGCTCTCCGCCGAGCCCTACGACGCGGCCGGCCAGATCGCCTTCAACGGCCCCACGGGAGACGGCAAGAAGGCCGACCCCGACAAGCCCCTGGAGATCACCGCCGAGGACTCCGACGGCCGTATCACGGACGTCACCGCCAGGGACGCCTCAGGACGCCATGTCGCGGGCGAACTCTCCGCCGACGGCACGCGGTGGCACAGCACCTCCCCGCTCGCCGCCAACGCCCGCTACACGGTCCGGGTGAGCACCGAGGACGAGGACGGCGCCCCCGGCCGCAAGGTCCTCACCTTCGACACCAGCAGGCCGACCAGCAAGAAGCACCTGACGGCCACGTTCGGCCCCAAGGCGGGCAAGTACGGCGTCGGCCAGCCCATCACGGCCGAACTGAGCCAGCCCGTCAAGGACAAGAACCAGCGGGCCATAGTCGAGCGGGCCCTCAAGGTCGACTCCGTGCCCGCCGTCGACGGCGCCTGGCACTGGGTGGACGACAAGGAACTCCACTACCGGCCCAAGGAGTACTGGCCCGCCGGCGCCACCGTCCAGGCCCGCAGCAACCTGGAGGGCATCAAGGTCAGCGACCGTATGTGGGGCGGCAAGGTCAAGCCGCTGCGGGTCACCATCGGCGACCAGGTCATAGCGGTCACGGACGCCGCCACTCACCAGCTGACGCTCTACCGCAACGGCGAGGAGGTCCGGTCCATACCGGTCACCACCGGCAAACCCGGCTACGAGACCCGCAACGGCGTCAAGGTCGTCCTGGGCAAGGAGTACTTCGTACGTATGCGCGGCACCAGCATCGGCATAGCGGAGGGCTCCGCGGAGTCGTACGACCTGCCGGTCTACTACGCCACCCGCGTGACCTGGAGCGGCGAGTACGTCCATGCCGCCCCCTGGTCGGTCGGCTCCCAGGGCTACGCCAACGTCAGCCACGGCTGCACCGGCATGAGCACCGCCAACGCCGAGTGGTTCTTCGACAACGTCCGCGAGGGCGACATCGTCAAGGTCATCAACTCGTACGGAAACACCATGGAGCCGTTCGGCAACGGCTTCGGCGACTGGAACCTGGAATGGAAGAAGTGGCGCGGCGGAAGCGCCCTGGTCGGCGGCACACCGGACGGCCCGAGCCCGTCGGAGAAGGCACGGCTGAGGCCGCAGAGCGTGTGACCGCCCCCAGGGACCCCTCCTAGGCGCTCTGAAGCCTCTTCGTCCGCAGCAGCGAGGCCAAGGCCCCCGCGAACTCCACCGGCTCCACAGGCAACGTCACCGCGGCCTCGGCCCGGCTCCACGTCGCCAGCCACGCGTCCTGCGGCCGCCCGATCAGCAGCAGCACCGGCGGGCAGTTGAACACCTCGTCCTTGATCTGCCGGCAGACCCCCATGCCCCCCATGGGCACGGCCTCACCGTCCAGGACACAGACGTCGATCCCGCCCTTGTCCAGCTCACGCAGCACGGCCTCAGGCGTCGCACACTCCACGAACTGCACCACAGGCACGTCCGGAGCGGGCCGTCGCCCGGTGGCGAGCCGCACCTGCTCTCGGGTGTTGGAGTCGTCGCTGTAGACCAGCACCGTGGCGGTCGGCTGCATTGTTCCTCCGTGACGTCGACGTCGTAAGGACAGGCCCGTTGGGCCGGATGCTACTCCCTTGAACACCACGTCAACACCGGTATGAACGGCCGAGACACTCCGAACGGCACCCCCCGGAGTGAGGGCGGGATAAGCGACCGACATAATGTCGGTCGTGGCGACAGCAACGACAGTAGACAAGGGTCACGCGCACCCGTCGGTCAATCGACCGAACCTCACCAGCGTCGGAACCATCATCTGGCTGAGTTCCGAGCTGATGTTCTTCGCGGCCCTCTTCGCGATGTACTTCACCCTGCGATCGGTGACGGGGCCCGAGTTCTGGAGTGAGAAGGCCGAGGCCTTGAACTTCCCGTTCTCGGCGACGAACACCACGATCCTGGTGCTCTCCTCTCTCACCTGCCAGCTCGGCGTCTTCGCTGCCGAGCGTGGTGACGTCAAGAAGCTCCGGGGCTGGTTCATCGTCACCTTCATCATGGGTGCGATCTTCATCGGCGGTCAGGTGTACGAGTACACCGAGCTGGTCCGGCACGAGGGCATCTCGCTCTCGTCCGACCCGTACGGCTCGGTCTTCTACCTGACCACCGGCTTCCACGGACTGCATGTGACGGGCGGTCTCATCGCCTTCCTGCTGGTCCTCGGCCGCACCTACGCGGCCCGGAGGTTCACGCACGAGCAGGCGACCGCAGCGATTGTCGTGTCCTACTACTGGCACTTCGTCGATGTCGTCTGGATCGGCCTCTTCGCCACGATCTACATGATCAAGTAGGCGGGCCCGATCCCGCGCGCGTTCCACCAACGCACCTAACAGAAGCATCGACGCTGAAGATCCTGACACCGGGGTAATCCGTGAAAAAGCTCTCCGCACGACGACGCCATCCGCTGGCGGCGGTCGTCGTCCTACTCCTCGCGCTGGCGTGCACGGGGGGGCTGTACGCCGTGTTCGCTCCCGCGGACAAGGCGCAGGCCGAGGAAACCGCCCAGTCCCTCGCCATCGAAGAGGGCAAGAAGCTCTATGCCGTCGGCTGCGCCAGCTGCCACGGAACCGGCGGTCAGGGCACCTCCGACGGCCCCAGCCTGGTGGGCGTCGGCGCCGCCGCCGTCGACTTCCAGGTCTCGACGGGCCGTATGCCGGCCGC
Organism: Streptomyces lanatus; assembly: GCF_014655715.1. Classification (GTDB taxonomy): domain Bacteria; phylum Actinomycetota; class Actinomycetes; order Streptomycetales; family Streptomycetaceae; genus Streptomyces; species Streptomyces lanatus. The sequence continues at coordinate 39,154 of NZ_BNBM01000005.1, forward strand.
CACCTCCCAGGGCGCCCAGGTCCCGGCGAAGAAGAACATCTACTCGCAGGCCGAGATCGACCAGCTCGCGGCGTACATCGCCTCGCTGGGCGCCGGTCCGTCCGTCCCCACCGAGGAGCAGTACGGCCCCGAGGGCGCGGACATCGCCAAGGGCGGCGAGCTCTTCCGCAACAACTGCGCCCAGTGCCACAACTTCACCGGCAAGGGCGGCGCGCTGACGAAGGGCAAGTACGCACCCAGCCTTGAGGGTGTCGACCCGAAGCACATCTACGAGGCCATGCAGACCGGCCCGCAGAACATGCCGTCGTTCCCCGACACCACGCTGTCGGAGCAGAACAAGAAGGACATCATCGCGTACCTGCACGCGGTCAACAGCGACGAGACGGTCAACCCGGGTGGTCTGGAACTGGGCGGCCTCGGGCCGGTCAGTGAGGGCCTCTTCGCCTGGATCTTCGGGCTCGGTGCACTGATCGCGGTCGCCGTCTGGGTCGCCGCTCGGACCGCAAAGGCCAAGAAGTCATGAGTAGCCAAGACATTCCAGAAGAGAACCTGCCCGCTGAGCAGGACGCCACCCAGGTAGCGGTCGCGGACGAGAAGCACCCGTTCGCCGACCCGGGGCTGCCGCCCCACGAGCACCGTATCCAGGACATCGACGAGCGGGCCGCCAGGCGGTCCGAGCGCACGGTCGCCCTGCTGTTCACGGTGTCGATGCTGGCCACCGTCGGCTTCATCGCCTCGTACGTGGCGATCCCGCACGACAAGTCGATCTTCGTCTTCCCGATCGGTCACCTCAACGCGCTGAACTTCGCGCTGGGGCTGACCCTCGGTGGCGCGCTGTTCTGCATCGGCGCGGGCGCGGTCCACTGGGCCCGCACCCTGATGTCCGATGTCGAGGTCGCCGACGAGCGGCACCCGATCGCGGCGGAGCCCGAGGTCAAGGCCAAGGTCATGGCCGACTTCAAGCAGGGCGCCAAGGAGTCCGCGCTGGGTCGCCGCAAGCTGATCCGCAACACGATGTTCGGTGCGCTGGCCCTGTTCCCGCTCTCCGGCGTCGTCCTGCTGCGTGACCTCGGCCCGCTGCCCGGCACCAAGCTGCGCCACACGCTCTGGTCCAAGGGCAAGCTGCTCGTCAACATGAACACCAACGAGCCGCTGCGTCCGTCGGACGTCGCGGTCGGCTCCCTCACCTTCGCCAAGCCGGAGGGCCTGGAGGAGCACGACCACGAGTTCCAGAACGAGATCGCCAAGGCCGCCCTGATGATCGTCCGGCTCCAGCCCGACGACATCAAGGACAAGCAAGAGCTTGAGTGGTCGCACGAGGGCATCGTCGCGTACTCGAAGATCTGCACCCACGTCGGTTGCCCGATCTCCCTGTACGAGCAGCAGACGCACCACGTGCTCTGCCCCTGCCACCAGTCCACCTTCGACCTCTCCGACGGTGCCCGAGTGATCTTCGGCCCGGCCGGCCACGCCCTGCCGCAGCTGCGCATCGGCGTGAACGACGAGGGCTACCTCGAGGCGCTCGGCGACTTCGAAGAGCCCGTCGGTCCTGCATTCTGGGAGCGCGGATGAGCACTACAGAGACCACCGACTCCCGCGCACGCGGGAAGGCACCGGCCGGCGAGCGCGTCGCCGACTGGGCGGACGGCCGGCTCGGGATCTACTCCCTGGCCAAGGCCAACATGCGCAAGATCTTCCCCGACCACTGGTCGTTCATGTTGGGTGAGGTCTGCCTCTACAGCTTCATCATCATCATCCTCACGGGTGTGTATCTGACGCTGTTCTTCCACCCGTCGATGAACGAGGTGGAGTACCACGGCTCCTATGTCCCGTTGCAGGGACAGCTCATGTCGGAGGCGTTCAGCTCCACGCTGCACATCTCCTTCGACGTGCGCGGTGGTCTGCTGATCCGGCAGATCCACCACTGGGCCGCGCTGATCTTCCTCGCGGGCATGTTCGTGCACATGATGCGCGTGTTCTTCACGGGCGCGTTCCGCAAGCCGCGTGAGGTCAACTGGCTGTTCGGCTTCCTGCTGTTCGTCCTGGGCATGTTCACCGGTTTCACCGGCTACTCGCTCCCGGACGACCTGCTCTCCGGCACCGGTGTCCGCTTCACCGAGGGCGCGATCCTGTCCATGCCGATCGTCGGCACGTACATCTCGTTCTTCCTCTTCGGCGGCGAGTTCCCGGGCACCGACTTCGTGGCCCGCTTCTACTCGATCCACATCCTGCTGCTGCCGGGCATCATGCTCGGCCTGGTGGTCGGCCACCTGATCCTGGTCTTCTACCACAAGCACACGCAGTTCGCGGGCCCCGGAAAGACCAACAAGAACGTCGTCGGCATGCCGCTGCTGCCGGTCTACATGGCCAAGGCCGGAGGCTTCTTCTTCCTGGTCTTCGGTGTCATCGCGGCCATCGCGGCGATCGCGCAGATCAACCCGATCTGGGCCATCGGCCCCTACCGTCCTGACCAGGTGTCCACGGGCGCCCAGCCCGACTGGTACATGGGCTTCGCCGAGGGTCTGGTCCGGTACATGCCGGGCTGGGAGGTCAACTTCTGGGGTCACACGCTGGTCCTCGGTGTGTTCATCCCGCTGGTGCTCTTCGGTGTGGTGCTGATGGCGATCGCCGTCTACCCGTTCATCGAGTCCTGGGTCACCGGCGACAAGCGCGAGCACCACATCCTGGACCGCCCGCGCAACGCCCCGACGCGTACCGCGTTCGGCGTCGCCTGGGTCACGGTGTACATGATCGGCCTGGTCGGCGGTGGCAACGACCTGTGGGCCACCCACTTCCACCTGTCGATCAACGCCGTCACCTGGTTCGTCCGGATCAGCTTCTTCGCCGGACCGGTCATCGCGTTCATCGTCACCAAGCGGATCTGCCTCGGCCTCCAGCGCCGGGACAAGGACAAGGTGCTGCACGGCCGCGAGTCGGGCATCATCAAGCGCCTGCCGCACGGTGAGTTCATCGAGGTGCACGAGCCGCTCAGCCAGGACGCGCTGTACACGCTCACCGCGCACGAGCAGTACCAGCCGGCCGAGATCGGCCCGACAGTCGACGAGAACGGCGTCGAGCGCAAGGTGAAGGGCTCGGAGAAGCTGCGCGCCAAGCTCAGCAAGTCCTACTTCGACGAGGACGGCCAGATCCCGAAGCCCACCGTCGAGGAGTACAAGGAGATCACGAGCGGCCACGGCCACCACTGATCACTTCGTCTGCAACGCCACGGTTGAGGGCCCCGTCCGGTTTCCCGGACGGGGCCCTTCTCCATGCCCCGGGGCTGGATAGGGTGGACCCAGTTGAGACTCGCGTCCCGCAGTACGGGACACCTGACCCTGGAGCGGCTTATGAGCGCTGTGACCCCCGCTGGAGGCGACACCGCGGCGGGCCGTTCCTGGCCCCTGCTGCTGAACGGCCTGCTGAGCGGTCAGGACCTCACCGCCGACGACACCGCGTGGGCGATGGACCTGATCATGCGCGGCGAGGCCACCGACGCGCAGATCGCCGGGTTCGTGGTGGCGCTGCGGGCCAAGGGCGAGACGGTGGAGGAGATCACCGGGCTCGTACGCACGATGTACGAGCACGCGAATGTGATCGAGGTGCCGGGGCCGACCGTCGACATCGTCGGCACCGGCGGCGACGGCGCGAAGACGGTCAACATCTCCACCATGTCGGCCATCGTCATCGCCGGCACCGGCGCCAAGGTCGTCAAGCACGGCAACCGGGCGGCGTCCTCGGCGTCGGGTGCCTCGGACGTGCTGGAGAAGCTGGGCGTCAATCTGAACCTGCCGGTCGACCGGGTGGCCGAGGTCGCCGAGGAGGCCGGGATCACCTTCTGCTTCGCGGTGAAGTTCCATCCGTCGCTGCGCCATGTGGCGGCGGCCCGCGGGCAGTTGGGCATCCGTACGACGTTCAATGTGCTCGGCCCGCTGACCAACCCGGCGAAGGTGCGGGCCCAGGCGGTCGGCGTGGCCGATCCGCGCATGGCTCCGATCGTCGCCGGCGTCTTCGCCGAGCGCGGCAACTCCTCCCTGGTGTTCCGCGGCGACGACGGCCTCGACGAGCTCACCACGACGGCCACCTCCCGGGTGTGGGTCGTCCGCGACGGCAAGGTCGCCGAGGAGAGCTTCGACCCGCGTGACGTTGGCCTCGAACTGGTGCCGGTGGAGGCCCTGAGGGGCGCGGACGCGTCCTACAACGCCGATGTGGCGCTGCGCCTGCTGAACGGCGAGACGGGGCCCGTACGGGACGCCGTACTGCTCAATTCGGCCGCCGCGCTGGTGGCGCTGAACCCGACGGGGGACCCGCTCGCCGAGCAGATCCGGGCCGGGATGGCGAAGGCCGCGGCGGCGATCGACTCCGGTGCGGCGAAGCGGACGCTGGAGCGCTGGGTGGCGGCCAGCAACGCGTAATTCGATGCACGCATGTGGTCCCGCGATTCGGACATGAGTTGCGGGGCCACGATCATTTCGCGTACGTTCTCGAACAGGTCATGAGTGACAGTCATGAGGCCCCGGCCGACTGTCCGGCAACCCTCCGTCCGTGGCGGGGTGCCCCGGGTGAGGACCAGGCCGTAGGCAGCGAGGTCTGCGGCAAGCACGTGACCTGGGAGTTCTCCGTGAGCAAGCGAATGCGATAGGGCCGCCGAGCCCCGCCTCCGCACACCCCTCTTCACTTTCTTCCTCTCTGCTTTCACGGGAGTTCCCGCATGTCCGTCTCCGCGTCTGTCTCTGCCGCTGCCTCCGTCCAGACCATTTGCCCCCCGCTGCCCGTTCTGGGACGAGATGTCACCGTCCCGCTCGTCACCGGCGGCGAGGTCACCTACGCCGCGCTCGACTACGCCGCCAGCGCCCCGGCGCTGCAGCGGGTCTGGGACGACGTGGCCGCCTACGCGCCGTACTACGGCAGCGTCCACCGCGGCGCCGGGTACCTCTCCCAGCTGTCGACGGACCTCTTCGAGAACGCCCGCCGGACGGTCGCCGAGTTCCTGGACTGCCGCCCCGACGACCAGCTGGTCTTCACCCGGTCCACCACCGACTCGCTGAACCTCCTCGCCGCCGCCCTCCCGGCCGACTGCCAGGTCTTCGTCTTCGAGACCGAGCACCACGCCTCCCTGCTGCCGTGGACGAACGCGCAGGTCACCTACCTCAACGCGCCCCGCACCCCCCGCCAGGCCGTCGAGACCCTGGAGCGCGCCCTCGCCGACCGCGACCCCTACGGCCCGGCCCTGGTCTGCGTCACCGGCGCCTCGAACGTCACCGGCGAGCTGTGGCCCGTACGGGAGCTCGCGGCCGCCGCCCACGCCCACGGCGCCCGGATCGTCCTCGACGCCGCGCAGCTCGCCCCGCATCACCCGGTGAGCGTCCAGGACCTCGACGTCGACTGGATCGCCTTCTCCGGCCACAAGCTGTACGCCCCCTTCGGGTCCGGTGTCCTCGCCGGCCGCGCCGACTGGCTGCGCGAGGCCGAGCCGTACCTCGCGGGCGGCGGCGCCAGCCGCAAGGTGTCGCGGCGCGAGGACGGGGGAGTGGACGTCGAGTGGCACGAGAGCGCCGCGCGGCACGAGGCCGGGTCGCCCAATGTCATCGGCGCGTACTCCATCGCCTCCGCCTGCAAGGCCCTGACGGAGGCGGGCTTCGACACGCTGGTCGCGCGTGAGCGGTACCTGATCGAGAAGGTGCGGGAAGGGCTCGCCGAGGTCCCCGAGGTCCGCGTCCTCTCCCTCTTCGGGGACGACGCCCCGCGCGTCGGCGTCATCTCCTTCGTGGTCGACGGCTGGAACAGCTCCCACTTCGCCGCCGCGCTCTCCGCCGAGTACGGCATCGGCGTCCGGGACGGCCTGTTCTGCGCCCACCCGCTGGTGCGGACGCTGCTGGGCAGCGATGCGCAGGCGCAGGGCGAGTGCGGTGCCCCGGAGGCGGCGCCCGGCGAGAAGTCCCTCAACGCCATCCGCGTCAGCTTCGGTGCGGGTACGCCGGACGAGCATGTCGAGCGGTTCGTGAACGCCGTACGCGAACTCGTCACGGACGGCGCCCGGTGGAACTACCGCACCGAGGACGGCCGTTGCGTGCCGGACACCTCCGCGTGAGCCGGTAGCCGGGCGCCCAGCAGGATCATCCGCAGGGCGCGTTCGGTGGCGTCCGTGAGGAGTTCGGAGGCCCGCACCAGGGCCTCCGCCAGCGCCATCGGCGCCGGCAGGATCCCGCTGAACGCGTCCACGCCCGGCACGTCATGAGCCCCCTCGCCGAGAGTGCCCGCCAGCACGAGCACCGGCCGGCCGTACAGCTTGGCCCGGCGGGCCACCTCGGCCGGAACCTTGCCCTTGGGCGTCTGGTGGTCCAGGGCGCCTTCGGCGGTGACGACCAGATCGGCGCGGGCCAGGCGGGCGTCCAGGTCGAGGTGGTCGAGGAGCACGTCGAAGCGGGGGAGGAGACAGGCGCCCAGCGCGGCGAGGCCGGCGCCCAGGCCGCCGGAGGCTCCGGTGCCGGGGCCGTGGTGGAGGTCGGTGCCGCCGAGGTCGCGGGTGAGGATGTCCGCCCAGTTCTCCAGCCCGGCCGACAGATGCTCGACCTGGGCGGGGGTCGCCCCTTTCTGCGGCCCGAAGACACGGGCGACGCCGCGCTCACCGCACAGCACGTTGTACGGGTTGCAGGCGACCAGTAGCTCGACGTCGCGCAGGCGCGGGTCGAGCCCGGCCGGGTCGATGCGGGCCAGCCGGGTCAACTCCCTTCCTCCACGGGGGAGTTCGAAACCATCGGCGTCCAGCAGTCGCGCGCCGAGCGCCTGGAGGGCTCCCGCGCCCCCGTCCGACGTACCTGAGTCGCCGCAGCCGACCAGGATCCGCCGTACGCCCGTGTCGAGCGCGGCGCGGATCAGCTCGCCGACGCCGTACGTCGTGGTGGCCCCCGGGTCGCGCAGGGCACGGGGCACGAGGGACAGCCCGGCCACCGCGGCCATCTCCACGACCGCCGTCTCCCGGGAGCCGAGCAGCGCGAAGTGCGTGCCGATCGTCTCGCCGACGGGACCGGTGGCGGGCAGCGCGACAAGCCGCCCGCCGGTGGCGGAGGCAAGCGCGGCGGCGGTGCCTTCACCTCCGTCCACGAGGGGGATGAGGTCGAGCACGGCATCCGGCAGCACCCGCCGCACCCCGTCGGCGATGGCATCGGCGGTGGCGGGGGCGGACAGCGACTCTTTGAAGCCACTGGGGGCAACGACGACGCGGCTCAGCATCAGAGGGCTCCTAAGGAGATACGGAAGAGACAACGCCCTTCTTTAAGGGGCGCGGGGAACTGCGCGACCAGCCACGACGGCGCGCCAGACAAACAACGACTCATCTCGTCACCGACACACCCAGCACCGGCCACACCGCAACGGCAAACAGCAACACCAGCCCCGCAGTCAACGGAGCCAGAACCACAGACAGCCGCAACAGATCACGCGGCGTATAAGTCGGCGTCCCAGGAAGGTCGGCAAAAAGAGCCACCGGCTTCGCGGAGGCCGGCAACGTATGGCAGAACCCCGCCGCAGCAGTCGACGCCAGCGCCGCAGCCACCGGATTCACCCCCGCCCCCACCGCCGCCGCGACCACCAACGGCACCAGCACCGACGAACGCGCCGACCGGGACTGCAGGACCAGATGGGCAGCCGTACTGACCACGATCACCACAGCCAGAAACCACACGGGGCTGACTCCACCGGGCAGCCCCTCCACCAGCCACTTCGCCGCCCCGGAGTCGGCAAGCGCCACCCCCATGGCCATCGTCGCCGCCATGAACAGCAGCAACGACCACGGCACAGTCCCCAACGCATCCTTCAGCCGCACCGTCCCGAGCGCCGGCGAAGCCGCCACCACCGCGCCGATCAGTGCCACGACCGCGGGCGGCACCCGGTGCAACGGTTCGCTGCACCACAGCAGGACAACCGTGCCGAGGAGCAGCGCGCACCGCTTCTCGGCCTGTGACCAGGGCCCGGTGACCGGCCGTTCGCTGTGCTGCTGGATCTGCTCGGGGGTGATGCGCACCGGGCCCTTGCGGTCCGCGCGCCGAGTCGTCGTCAACAGCACGGCCTCGGCGGCCAGGTGCGACGAGGCCACGGCCAGCGGCAGACCCAGCAGCAGCCATTCCGTGAAGCCGATCCGGTCGCCGGTCGCCTGCCACAGCACCGACACGGTGATCAGATGCGCGACCGCCCCGATCAGGGTCGCCACCGCCGACAGCAGGATCACGGTCGGGAACAGCAGCGCCAGCATCACCACCAGTCGCCGCCGGTCGGCGAGCGCCTTCGCCAGCGCCAGGAACACCGGCAGCGCGAGGGCGGCCCGCCCCGAGGTGGCCGGCACCGCGAACGCCGTGACGACCAGGGCGGCCGTGGTGAGGTGCACGAGCTGCCGTACCGTGCGCGCCCCGCCGACCAGGAACGTCGCCGCCCGTCCCGCGAGCCCCGTCCGGGTCACCGCGGCCGCCAGCACGAAGGCGCAGATCAGCAGCCACACCGTGGAGTCGCCGAGGGTGCCGAAGAGGGTGTCGCTGCTGATGACTCCGGTCACGGTCAGCGCCAGCCCGGCGCCGAGCGCGATGTACGTGTCGTCGACCGGCGTGGCGATCCAGGCGCAGGTCGCCAGCGCGAACACGGCGAGGGTGAGGCGGGCGTCGGCGCCGAGCCCGGCGAAGTTGCCGGGTACGGCGAGCAGCGCGCACAGGGAGAGCGCCACGCAGAGGGCCGCGCTCAGTCGGAGGTTCAGGGTCACGTCATCGAGGGTTCACCTGAGCCGTGAGCCCTCGATGAGCCGCACATGAAAGGGACTTCACGCGGAGAGCGGGGGGAGCGCCGGGAGCCGGTACCCCATGCCCCGTACCGTCTCCACCTGCTGCGGGCCGAGCTTCTTGCGCAGCGCCCGTACGTATACGTCCACGATGTTGGACCCGGGGTCGAAGTCGTAGCCCCACACGTGCGACAGGATCTGCTCGCGGGACAGTACCTGCCCCGGATGCCTCAGGAACAGCTCCAGGAGCACGAATTCACGGGACGTCAGATCGACCGTCCGCTCCCCGGCCCGCGCCCGCCGGGTGCGCAGGTCCAGGGTGAGCGTGCCGGACCGCAGCACCGTCACCTCGGGCGCCCTGGCCGCCGTACGCAAGCGCAGCCGTACCCGGGCGAGGAGTTCCTCGAAGCGGAACGGCTTGGTCATCCAGTCGTCGGCGCCGCCCTCCAGGCCGGCCACCGTGTCCCGTACGGAGTCCCGCGCTGTCAGCACGATCACCGGGACCGTCACCCGGGCCTCGCGCAGCTCGCGCAGCACCGTGAAGCCGTCCCGGCCGGGCAGGCCGATGTCGAGGACGACCAGGTCGAAGGCGCCCGTGACGGCGTATTCATACGCCGCCTCGCCGTCGCCCACGACCGTCGTGGTGAAGCCGTTGGAGCGCAGGCCCTTCTCGACGAAGGAGGCGATGCGTTCCTCGTCCTCCACGATGAGGATCCGGTTCATGGCTGCCCCTCTCCCAGTGCCAGTACGAAGGTGGCGCCGCCGCCCGCCGTGTCGCGCAGCCGCACCCGGCCGCCGTGCGCCTCGGCGATGGCCCGCACGATCGACAGTCCGAGCCCGGCGCCGGAGCCGCGGGCGCCGCGCCGGGACGTGCCGCGCCGGAACCGTTCGAAGATCACGTCGGCGTCCTGCGCCTGGACACCGCACCCGGAGTCGGCGACGTACAGCTCGATGGCGGTCCCGTCCGCGCGGGAGCCGATCCGGACCGTCTGCCCGGGCGCGGTGTGCTGCACGGCGTTCTGGGCGAGCTGCACCATGGCCTGGGTGATGCGCTGCGGGTCCAGCTCGGCCTCGACGTCGGCGACCTCGGCGAGCTGCCAGTCGCGTTCGCCGAGGGTGCGGGCCTTGACGTAGACGTCGGCGGTGAGCTCGGCCAGCTGGACCGGTTCCGGGGTGACGAAGTCGGGGCGCTCGGCCTTGGCGAGCAGCAGCAGGTCCTCCACGATGCGGCTCATCCGGTCCAGCTCGTCGGTGACCAGCCGTATCGTCTCCTCGCGCTCGGCCGGATCGTCGCCCATCAGCTCCAGATGGCCCCGCACGATGGTGATCGGCGTGCGCAGCTCGTGCCCGGCGTCGTCGACGAACTCCCGCTGGGCGGCGAAGGCGCGCTCGAGCCGGTCCAGCATGTCGTTGAAGGTCTCCGCGAGCGCGGCGATGTCGTCGCGGCCATGCACCGGGATACGGCGGGTGAGGTCCTGCTCGGTGAGCTGCGCGGCGGCGGTGCGCACCAGCCGTACGGGCTTGAGGATCCGCCCGGCGACCGCCCAGCCGATGCCGGTCGTCAGCAGCAGGGCCACCCCGGAGATGGCGAGCAGGATACGGAACTCCTCGTTCACCGCGGCCTGCTCCCGCCCGGGGTGGAAGGCGACGACGAACGCCGCCTCCGCCTCGCCGCCCGCCCGCGCGACGACGACCTTCGCCCAGCGGATCTCCCCGGACGGTCGGTCCACGGTGCCCGTCGGGTCGGGGGAGTCGTAGATACGGCGGATGGCGGCGTCGTCCTTGTGCAGGGGCACGGCGACGGGGATCTCGCGCTGCTGGATGAACTGGGCGGGGGCACGGCCGGCCCCCCGGCCCACCAGTCCGATCAGCTCCTCGTCGGGGTCGGCGTACTGCCGTACCAGGAACTCCCGCAGCAGCCGCGACGAGTCGGTGAACGGACGGCCGGTCTCGGGGTCGACACCCCGCTGCTGGAAGTTCGCGAACTCACCGGCCTCCTGGGCGAGCAGTCCGTTCACCCGGTGGTCGACGTCCCGCAGCAGGATCGACCGCGTGGTCGTGGCCACGGACACCAGCCCCACGGCCATCACGAGCAGCAGCCACAGCAGGATCCGGACCCGGGCGGAGAGCCGCCGACGCACGGGGTCAGCCGTCGTCCCCAACCTCACCCCGGTCGTCATCGTCGTCGTCATTCCCAGGACTGTCCGTCACCGGCGGCCGGGACACCACCTCGTCACTCGGTGTCGCCCGGGGCCGGCTCGGCGTAGGCGTGGGGGAGCCGCTGTCCAGCTCCACCCGGGGCGGGACCTCGGGCGACTTCGGCTGGTCGGTGAGGGCGAAGCTGGTCGCGGCGATACCGAGCGGGATCGCCACGACGGCGGCGAGGGCCGCGATCCGGTGCGAGAAGGCCATACGGGCGATCCTGCCCGGGGCTTCCGGCGGTCACCATGAGCTCAGGATGAAGAACTCTTCATCTCCTCATCCTGAGCGGCGCCCGAGGTGTCAGCTGTCCAGGCCGATGGCGAAGGCGGCCTCGATGTCGTGCTGCGAGTAGGTACGGAACGCCACATGCGTGTCCGTCGCCTCGACGCCGGGGATCTTGCTGATCCGGCCGGGGATGACCTCGGCCAGGTCCTCGTGCTCCTTCACCCGGACCATCGCGATCAGGTCATAGGTGCCGGTGACGGAGAAGACCTCGGTCACGCTCTCCAGCGAAGCGATCCGCTCCGCGATCTCGGGGATCCGGTCCACGCTGGTCTTGATCAGGACGATCGCGGTGATCACGGCTGGTTCTCTCCCTCGGGGGCCGGAGCTGGGGCGGCCTTCACTCTAGTGGGCCGCCCGAACCGGGCCCACGCGTAGCCGAAGCCCAGACCGAAGCCCACCAGGTGCGCCAGATACGCCACCCCCGGCCCCTGCCCCGCCCGCCCCGCCGCCACCCACTGCAGGGCCACCCAGAAGGGCAGCACCACCCACGCCGGGAAGCGCAGCGGCAGGAAGAGCAGGAACGGCAGCAGGCTTGTCACCCGTGCTCCGGGGAAAAGGAACAGGAACGCGCCGAGGACGGCCGAGATCGCCCCGGACGCGCCGACCAGGGACTGGGTGGAGTCGTCGTTCGCGGCGGCGTAGCCCAGCAGGGCCAGATAGCCGCAGCCCAGATAGAACAGCGTGAACTGGACGCGGCCCATCCGTTCCTCGGTCATCGCGCCGAAGACGTAGAGGAAGAGCATGTTGCCGAGCAGGTGCACCCAGCTGCCGTGCACGAACAGGGCCGTCGCGGGAGTGAGGGCGGCCCGGGGCGCCCCCTCGAACAGCTCCGCGGGCACCACGCCCCAGCGGTGGAAGTAGGCCCGCTGCGCGGCGACCAGCCCCTCGCCGGAGCCGTACACCGGATTGAACCCCGCCGCAGGTCCGAGCAGGAAGAGCAGGCAGCACAGGGTGATCAGCCCGTATGTCACCGGCGCCGAGGACGACAAGAGCGCCGCTCCGCCGAAACGAGCCCGGAAATGCGCCACGCTCCAGTTGCCGATCATGAATACAGAGCATGACGTAACGGGACGCACTCGCACAGACCGCCTCGCCGCCGTGGACGGACGGGCGGCGAGTACCCGCCAGGCCGTAGGGTTACGAGCCACACGCACCGGGCACCGGCGCGTCACGGACAAGAGAAGACCTACCGGAAATGAGCGCAGTCACGATGACGGTTCCCCTGCCGACCGACACGACGCGGTGGCGCTGCACCCTCTGCGGCAACCTCACCCGCTTCGACGTGACGCGTTCCTCCAAGGTCGTGGAATACCTGCACCTCGATCTCGCCGGCGAGCCCAAGGTCGAGGAGCGCGAGGTGCTCAGTGAGACGATCGAATCGGTGCGCTGCCGCTGGTGCAACGCGGTGGACAAGGTGGAACTCGTGGACAGGCCGGGTGCCGGCTCCTGACGGGAGCTGGTCCCGCACAGGCATTGGGGTGTGAGGGATGGTGGAGACACAAGGCGGGGGGCCGGGCGACGGCGCCGCCGAGGTGCTCGACCGTCCGCTGCCCGACGGCGTACGGCGCAAGGTCGTACAGATCGTGTCCGACGGCTTCGGCGGGCTGACCGTCGGCGAACTGCCCGCGCAGCTTCGCCAGTACGCCAGATTCGCGCCGAACCGGCGGGCCAAGTTCGCCGGCAACGCGATGGCCGCCGCGCTGGAGACCGATCCGCTGTTCCGCCAGCGCATCGGCGAGAAGCTCAGAGAGGCCCAGCCGGAGCTCACCGGCGCTCTCGACTCAGGCTCGGCGCCTCCGGCCGCGGACCCGCTCGACGTGGCGGCCGCGGCCTATGTTCTGCGGCCCACCGGCTGGGTCAAGCTGGTCACCGCGGCCGGCGAGGAGGCCCAGCGGGCCGATGCCGAACGCGCCGACGACGAGACCCGCGCCGAGCTGGAGCGGCTGCGCGAGGAGCTCGACCACGCCCGGGACCACACCCGGCACGAGACGGAGCGGCTGCGCGTCGAGCTGGACGCGGCCAAGAAGGAAGCCGAGTCGCTGCACCGCAAGCTGCGCTCCGCCCTCAGCGACGTCAAGCGCGGCGAGGCCGCCCTGCGCAAGGTCCAGGGCGAGATCGAGACCGTGCGCGCCGAGGGGCACGCCCAGGTCTCCGCGGCCGAGAGCGAGACCCGTCGGCTCAAGGCGCGGCTCGGGGAGGCCGAGGCCGCCCTGGAGGCCACGCGCAAGGCGGCACGCGAGGGACGCAGCGTCGAGGACATGCGCGTCCGGCTGCTCCTGGACACCCTGCTCGACGCCGCCCAAGGACTGCGCCGCGAGCTGGCGTTGCCGCCGGTCTCCGTACGGCCCGCCGAGACCGTGGACGCGGTCGAACCGGGACGAATGACCCCGAAGGACATCGCCGCGCGGGCCCTGTCCGAGAACGATCCGGCCATCCTCGACCAGCTTCTCGCCCTGCCCCAGGCCCACTTGGTGGTCGACGGCTACAACGTCACCAAGACCGGCTACCCCCAGATGCCCCTGGAGAAGCAGCGCCTGCGGCTGCTCGGCCAGCTCTCGCAGCTCGCCGCCCAGACCGGCGCCGAGGTGACCTGTGTCTTCGACGGGGCCGAACTGGCCGCGCCGGTGCTGCTGGCACCGCCGCGCGGTGTACGGGTGCTGTTCTCCAAGCCCGGTGTGACCGCCGACGAGCTGATCCGCCAGCTGGTGCGCGCCGAGCCGCCCGGCCGTCCGGTCATCGTCGCCTCCACCGACCGCGAGGTCGCCGACGGAGTGGCACGCGCCGGCGCACGCCCGGTGGCTTCTGCGGTGCTTCTGAAGCGACTGTCCTGAAACGGCCAACGTGCACGGGCAATGCCCGAATTGGCCCGGTCGTCGCGCAACGTAGCGTCAAGCGCGCATCACCGCATGTGAGTTGTGTGTAAAGAATGACGGGTGTGGCGAGATTTTTCGTGTGAGGATTTGATCTGATCACAAGAGGGTCACTAGGGTCTGGCCTCGAACCTCCGAGCGGGTGATCACTCACAAGAAGGGTTTCACCTCAGTGGCGTCCCACCGTCGACCGAAGCAGCCGAGCCGAGCACGCGTGACCGTGCTCACCACCGCGGCGGCTGCAGCCGTGGCCATCAGTTCGCAGGCGGCCAACGCCGCCCCCAGCGAGAAGCCGAGCAAGGACGAGGTCAAGGCCAAGGTCGACAAGCTGTACGAGGAGGCCGAGCAGGCCACCGAGAAGTACAACGGCGCCAAGGAGAAGCAGGAGAAGCTCCAGAAGGAGATCTCCACCATCCAGGACAACGTCGCGCGCGGTCAGGAAGACCTGAACGTGCTGCGCGACAGCATGGGCCTCGCGGCCGCCGCCCAGTACCGCACGGGCAGCATCGACTCCTCCCTCCAGCTGTTCCTGTCGTCGAACCCCGACGACTACCTGGACAAGGCGTCCACCGCCGACCAGCTCAGCGCCCAGCAGGTCGAGTCGCTGAAGAAGGTCCAGGAGAAGCAGCGCGAGCTGGCCCAGCAGCGCGCCGAGGCCGCCGAGAAGCTCAAGGACCTCTCCTCCACCCGCACCGAGCTGGGCAAGAAGAAGAAGCAGGTCCAGGGCAAGCTCGCCGAGGCCCAGAAGCTCCTCAACACCCTGACGGCCGCCGAGAAGGCCGCCCTCGCCGCCGAGGACGCCCGCGCCAGCCGCTCCGCCGCCGACCGCGTCGACCTCGGCAACACCGGGTCCGCCTCCGGCCGCGCCCAGGCCGCCTTCCAGGCCGCCCAGAGCCAGATCGGCAAGCCGTACGTCTACGGCGCCACCGGCACCGCCTCCTACGACTGCTCGGGCCTGACCTCCTGGGCCTACGCCCAGGCCGGCGTCTCCATCCCGCGCACCTCGCAGGCCCAGGCCAACGCCGGTACGCGCATCTACAGCCAGTCGCAGCTCAAGGTCGGCGACCTGGTCATCTTCTACGGCGACCTGCACCACGTCGGCTTCTACGCGGGCAACGGCCAGGTCCTGCACGCCCCGCGGTCCGGCGCGGTCGTGCGCTACGAGTCGATCAACAACATGCCGTACCAGTTCGGCGTCCGCATCTGACCCGGGCTCGACCCCGCCAAGATCAACACTGGTTGCCGCCCGAACGAGCGAATTACGGCACCGCCGACTGACCCCACGCCCCGCCGATGACCTGCGTCAGAGGCGGGGCGTCACTTTGCGTGTCCGGCGCGGTCGTTGGTCGCCGCCGCCGCACGGAGCTACTGTCTGCCGCGTTTCCCCGACGCCGGGGAAAAGGTCCTGTCCGCCAGCGGAAGGAGAGCGGCTTCCCGTGGGGTCCCATCGTCGCCTTGCATCGCCCGGGTTCGACCGGGGCGCCAACGCAGCGCTCTGCGTCATGTCGGCCGCCGCCGCGGCCCTCGGGGTCACACCGGCCACGGCCGCGCCACAGGACGACACCCGGTCCAAGGTGGACCGCCTCTACGAGGAGGCCGAGAAGGCCACGGAGGCCTACAACAAGGCGGACGAGCGGGCCGACGGGCTCCGTGAGCAGGTGAACCGGGCCCAGGACCGGATCGCCCGGCAGCAGCAGCACATCAACTCCAAGCGGGATGTGCTCGGTTCGCTGGCCGGCGCCCAGTACCGCTCCGGCGGCCTCGATCCCTCCCTCGCCCTGCTGCTCTCCGACGACCCCGAGGACTACCTCGACAAGGCCGCCGCGCTCGCCCGTATCAGCGCCCACCAGGCCGGTGAGCTGAGGGAGCTCCAGGACGCCATGCGCCTGCTCGCCCAGGAGCGCGCCGAGGCGGCCGGGAAACTCGTCGACCTGGAGAAGAGCCGCAAGGCCGTCGCCGTCCACAAACGCACCGTCGAGCGCAAGCTCGCCGAGGCGCGCCGGCTCCTCAACTCCCTGACGGAGAGCGACCGCGCCGCCTACGACCGCGCCTCCCGCTCCGGCCGCATGGACCTGCCCGACTTCGGCAGCTTCGGCCCGGCCTCGGGCCGCGCCGGGGCCGCCGTCGCCGCCGCCCGGTCCGCGCTGGGCAGGCCCTACATCTGGGGCGCCAACGGCCCCTCCGGCTTCGACTGTTCGGGCCTCATCCAGTGGTCCTACGCCCAGGCCGGCGTCTCCCTGCCCCGCACCTCACAGGGCCAGCGCTACGCCGGCCACCAGGTCCCCCTCTCCGAGGCCCGCCCCGGCGACGTCGTCACCTACCGCTCCGACGCCAGCCACGTCGGGATGTACATGGGCAACGGCCAGGTGATCCACGCGCCCTACCCTGGTGCGCCCGTGCGGTACGACCCGGTGGGGATGATTCCTGGGGCTACGGTGACCAGGGTCTGACCTCTCCGTCCCTGACGCGGCATCGAGACGAACTCTCGCCCGAGCGCCCCACCCTCACATGCCGCCCCCCGGAATCCGGACGACGCAGGTCCCGACGCGGGTCTGACTCGCGCGCCCTCCCCGCCGTACGATCGGGAAGTGGCTGGTCGAAGGCGGGTGTCGGGAGCGCGGGTCGTCGTGGCGCTCTGTCTGCTGCTCGTCTCGTTGGTCGGTTGTGGTCGGGGGGCCGCGCCCGACACCGCCAGGGACGAGGTGCAGAGGCTGCTCGACCGGCGGGCCGCCGCGGTCGTGGGCCGGGATGAGGCGGCGTATCTGGGTACGGGTGCGCGGGACTGGTTCGAC
The DNA here is from genome assembly GCF_014655715.1 of Streptomyces lanatus. Classification (GTDB taxonomy): domain Bacteria; phylum Actinomycetota; class Actinomycetes; order Streptomycetales; family Streptomycetaceae; genus Streptomyces; species Streptomyces lanatus. The sequence goes on from NZ_BNBM01000005.1 coordinate 56,064, forward strand.
CATCTGCGGGCGGTCCCGATCGCCGACTGGTCGTACCGGCTGACCGCCCTGCGTCGCACCGGCGACACCGCCCGCGTCGACGCCGAGCTGAGCTATCGCGTGCAGGGCTACGACCGTTCCCCTGTCCGGGTCGGCCGCACGCTGAGCCTCGTGCTGGACGCGGAGGGCGCCTGGTACGTCCGGTCCGACCGCCCCGCCAAGGGCTCCGCCGAGCAGCTGTGGGACCAGGGCGAGGTGAGCGTCGTACGCGGGGCCGACAGCCTCGTCCTGGGCGTCGGGCAGTCGGAGACCCAGCTGCGGGCGTACGCGGAGCTGGCCGACCACGCGGTGCCGGCCGTGGCGCAGGCGTGGGGCACGAACTGGGCCCGGCATGTCGTCGTCCTGGTGCCGAGGTCGCTGTCCGACATGGCGGGGCTGCTCGGCGCACCCGAGTCGTCCTACCGGGGGATCGCCGCGGTCACCACCGGCGAGACCGGCGCCCCGGCGGGCGCCCCCGCGGACCGGATCATCCTGAACCCCGACGCGTACGGCGTCCTCGGCGGCACCGGCAAACAGGTCGTCCTCACCCACGAGACCACCCACGTCGCCACCCGCGCCCACACCAGCGCAGCCACCCCGCTGTGGCTCTCCGAGGGCTATGCCGACTGGGTCGGCTACCTCGGCACCGGCCGCTCCCCGTCCCAGGCGGCCCCCGAACTGCGCGACGCGGTCGCCGAGGGCCGCGCACCGGAGGGTCTGCCCGCCGACGCCGACTTCGGCTTCTCCGGCGACGCGGCCAAGCTGGCCCAGGCCTACGAGGGCGGCTGGATGGCCTGCCGGATGATCGCCGACCGCTGGGGCGAGGTCAGACTCGCCGACCTCTACCGCGCGGTCGGCGCCCACGAGCGGCGGGCGGGCGCGGTCGAGGGCGCGCTGAAGGACGTGCTCGGGATCTCGCTGGAGGAGTTCACCGGGCAGTGGCGGGAGTATCTGCGGGCCCAGCTGGGCTGATCCAGCACGGAGACGGCCTCCGCATTCCTACGGCGTCCATGGCGCCGCCTCCTCACGAGGGCAGGGACGTCTCCCTGGCCCGGGTCGGCTGAGCCGGTACCGGGAGCGGGGCCGGGCGGGGCACCGTGGAGCGCCAGAGGGTGCGGGCCGCGAGGATGGTGGCGAGGACCAGGAGGGTGTTGCGCAGGGACAGGAGGGTGACGCCCAGGGTGTCGCTGGCGACCACGTGGGCGAACCAGACCGGGAACTCCAGGACCGTGACGAAGGATGCCCCGAGGACCAGGGCCACGGGGAGCCGCATCCGGCTGTCGCGAAAGCACAGGCACACCGCCGCGAGACCGATCAGCCACACCAGGTACTGCGGGCTGATCACCCGGCTCGTCGTCACGAACATCAGCACGCCGACGAAGGCCGCGTCCGCGAGGGTGTGAGCCTCGAACCGCCTCGCCCGCAGCCGCCACAGCAGCAGCCAGCCGAAGGCCAGCCCGCTCAGCACCAGCGCGGCCGTGCTGACGACGTCGACATACGGGCCGAGGAACTCCACCGAGCCGTAGTTCAGCAGCACCTGGCCGTCCCAGCCGAACTGCCGGGCCACATGGAAGACCAGGGCACCCAGCGACTCCACCTCGGTGCCGCGGTCGCGCTGGAAGGTCAGGAAGGCGAAGGCGCCGGGCATGGTGAGGGCGAACACCGCCGACAGGGCGCCCGCGGTCAGTACCGCCCAGCCCCAGGCGGCGCGCCCGCGGGCCGCGAGCAGCAGCAGGACCGGCCACACCTTGAGCATCGCGCCGAACGCCGCCAGCGTGCCCATCACCCTCGGATGCCGGGTCCCCGCGAGCAGCGCGGCCACGGCGACGCCGGTGACCATCACGTCGTAGCGGGCGTACACGGTCGGCCCGAGCAGCGGTACGCCCGCCACCCACACCCAGGTCCCGCGCAGGGTGCGGCCGGGGCGCAGACCGGCGTACAGGAGGAGAAGCAGGACCACGAGGTCGGCGGTGAAGGCCAGGACGAAGAACGCGGACGGGTAGTCCAGCCAGAACACCAGGGCGGGGGAGAGGATCGGCAGCGCGGCGGCCGGCGGGTACTGCCAGGTGACGTCGTGCAGCGGGAAGGTGCCGGTGCGCAGCACGTCGTACCAGCCCTGGTAGATCACCGAGACGTCACTGGTGACGTCCGGGCCGGGGAAGACGTACACCTTGAACACGAAGAGCAGCAGGATCACCCTGGTCACGGCCCAGATCCCCAGAAGCCACGCCAGGGACCTCCGCGTGCCCGTCGTCTTCACCACTACCCCTGCCGCTCGCTGCCCGCCTGAGTGACCATGATGTCGTGTCCAGCTGTGAGCGGGCCACACACGTGGCCGGGCCCGGCGGTGATCGGCCGCTTCGATAAGGTCGGCGACGATGCACAAGACGCTGATCGTGACCAACGACTTCCCGCCCCGCCCCGGCGGCATCCAGGCGTTCCTGCACAACATGGCGCTGCGCCTCGACCCGGAGCGCCTCGTCGTCTACGCCTCCACGTGGAAGCGCGGCCGTGAGGGCACTGAGGCCACCGCCGCCTTCGACGCCGAGCAGCCCTTCACGGTCGTACGGGACCGTACGACGATGCTGCTGCCGACGCCCGGGGCGACCCGGCGGGCGGTCGGGCTGCTGCGGGAGCACGGCTGTACGTCGGTGTGGTTCGGGGCGGCTGCCCCGCTCGGTCTGATGGCGCCCGCGCTGCGGAAGGCCGGCGCCGAGCGGCTTGTGGCCACGACCCACGGCCATGAGGCGGGGTGGGCCCAGCTGCCCGCGGCCCGGCAGCTGCTCGGGCGGATCGGGGAGGCCACGGACACGATCACCTACCTCGGCGAGTACACGCGCTCGCGGATCGCGACCGCGCTGACGCCGGACGCGGCCTCGCGGATGGTGCAGGTGCCGCCGGGCGTGGATGAGAAGACCTTCCATCCGGGGTCGGGTGGCGACGAGGTGCGGGCGAGGCTGGGGCTCACGGACCGGCCGGTGGTCGTGTGCGTGTCCCGGCTGGTGCCCCGCAAGGGGCAGGACACCCTGATCCAGGCCATGCCCCGGATCCTCGCCGCCGAGCCGGAGGCCGTGCTGCTGATCGTCGGCGGCGGGCCGTACGAGAAGGACCTGCGCAGGCTTGCCGCCGAGACCGGGGTCAGCGGCTCCGTCCGCTTCACCGGCGCCGTGCCCTGGTCCCAGCTGCCCGCCCACTACGGCGCCGGCGATGTCTTCGCGATGCCGTGCCGGACGCGTCGCGGCGGCCTCGACGTCGAGGGGCTCGGCATCGTCTATCTGGAGGCCTCGGCCACCGGGCTCCCGGTCGTCGCCGGTGACTCGGGCGGGGCGCCGGACGCGGTGCTCGACGGGGAGACCGGCTGGGTGGTGCGGGGCGGCTCCGCCGCGGACACCGCCGAGCGGATCACCGCCCTCCTCGGCGACGCCGAGCTGCGCCGCAGGATGGGCGAGCGGGGCCGGGAGTGGGTCGAGGAGAAGTGGCGCTGGGACCTGCTGGCGGAGAAGCTCAAAGCTTTGCTCTGAGCGGGGTTCCCGCACTCTAGGCGGAACACAATAATCCGCACATGCTGCGCACATGACAGTAAAACTGATGCAGCGTCAGCTGACAAGACGTCAAATCCTAGGGATGGTGGCCCTCCAGACGGCCGCCGCCTCCGGCCTCACCCGCATCGGTCTCACCTCGGCGTCCGCCGCGGAACCGGGCGTCGTCGACCAGGCCCCCGCCATCGTCATCGGCTCCGGCTACGGCGGCGCCGTGGCCGCCCTCCGGCTCGGCGAGGCCGGCATCCGCACCCTCGTCCTCGAAATGGGCCGCCTGTGGAACACCAACGGCCCCGACGGCAAGGTGTTCTGCTCCACCAGCGCCCCCGACCGCCGCTCCATGTGGTTCCGCACCCGCACCGAGGCCCCGCTCTCCACGTTCCTCTGGCTGGACGTGGTCAACAAGGACATCAGCCCCTACCCCGGAGTCCTGGACCGCGTCCACTACGACCACATGTCCGTCTACGTCGGCCGAGGCGTCGGCGGCGGCTCCCTGGTCAACGGCGGTATGGCCGTCACCCCGCTCCAGTCCTACTTCGCCGAGCAGTTCCCCACCGTGGACACCGCGGAGATGTACCGCACCTACTTCCCGCGCGCCCGCTCCATGCTCGGCGTCAACACCGTCGACCCCGCGTGGTTCGAGTCGACCGAGTGGTACCGCTTCACCCGGATCTCCCGCAAACACGCGAGCAACGCCGGCCTGAAGACCACCTTCGTGCCCAACGTCTACGACTTCGGGTACATGCAGCGCGAGGCCGCCGGTACGGCCACCAAGTCAGCGCTGGCCGGCGAGGTCATCTACGGCAACAACCACGGCAAACGCAGCCTCGACCAGACGTATCTGGCCTCGGCACTCGGCACCGGCAACGTCACCATCCACACCCAGGAACGGGTGACGTCGATCAGCAGGGCCGCCGACGGGACGTACGTCCTGACCGCCGACCGGATCGACGACACCGGCACTGTCGTGGCGACCAAGGAGTACGGCTGTACGTACCTCTTCCTGGGCGGCGGCAGCATCGGTACCACCGAACTCCTCGTCCGCGCACGGGAGTCGGGCACCCTGCCCGCCCTGAACACCGACGTCGGCAAGGGATGGGGGACCAACGGCAATGTGATGCTCGGCCGGGCCAACCACCTCTGGGACACGGTCGGCGCCAACCAGTCGACCATGCCGGTCATGGGCATCGACGACTGGAGCAACGCCGCCAACCCCGTGTTCGCCGAGATCGCCCCGCTGCCGACGGGACTCGAACACTGGGTCAGCCTCTATCTGGCGATCACCAAGAACCCGGAGCGCGCGTCGTTCGCGTACGACAGCGGTACGGGAGCCGTGAAACTCGGGTGGAGCGCCGCGCAGAGCGCCGTGTCGGTGGGCATGGCGAAGAACCTGTTCGACCGCATCAACCGGGCCAACACCACGATCTACCGGTACGACCTGTTCGGCTCCGGCAACAAGGTCTTCGCCGACGACTTCACGTACCACCCGCTGGGCGGCTGCGTGCTGGGGAAGGCGACCGACACCTACGGGAGGGTCAAGGGGTACTCGAAGCTGTACATCACCGACGGCTCGCTCGTGCCCGGGTCGATCGGCGTGAACCCGTTCGTGACGATCACCGCGCTCGCCGAACGCACGATGGCGCGGGTCCTCGTGGAGGACACCGCGCCATGAGCCGACTGTCGGACTACTTGGCGTAGATCGCCTCGATCTCGTCCGCGTAGTCCTTCGCCACGACGTTGCGCTTGAGCTTCAGCGACGGCGTCAGATGGCCCGAATCCTCCGTGAACTGGGAGGGAAGAATGCGGAACTTCCGCACCGATTCCGCCTTCGACACCGCGGCGTTGCCGTCGTCGACCGCCGACTGGATCGCGGCCAGCAGGTCCGTGTCCTCGCGCAGCGACGCCGCGGTGGAGCCGGCCGGCTTGCCGTGCTCGGCACACCAGCGCCCCAGGAACTCCTCGTCGACGGTGACCAGCGCGCCCACGAACGGCCGCCCGTCGCCGACCACCATGCACTCCGCGACCAGCGCGTGCGCCCGGATACGGTCCTCGATCACGGCCGGCGCGACGTTCTTGCCGCCCGCGGTGACGATGATCTCCTTCTTACGGCCGGTGATCTTGAGGTAGCCGTCCTCGTCGAGGGTGCCGATGTCACCGGTGTGGAACCACCCGTCCTGCAGCGCCTCCTCGGTGGCGCCCGGGTTGTTCCAGTACTCCTTGAACAGGTGCTCGCCGTGCAGCAGCACCTCCCCGTCGTCCGCGATCCGCACCACGGAACCCGGCAGCGGCTGACCGACCGTGCCGATCTTCTGCCGGTCCCAGGGGTTGAACGCGGTCGCCGCACAGGACTCGGTCAGGCCGTAGCCCTCCAGGACCGTGAAGCCGATGCCGCGGAAGAAGTGCCCGAGCCGCTCGCCCAGCGGGGCGCCGCCGGAGATGGCGTACTCGCCCTTGCCGCCGAGGACCGCGCGCAGCTTGCTGTAGACCAGCTTGTCGAACACCTTGTGCTTGATCTTCAGACCGACGGCCGGGCCGGACGGGGTGTCCAGCGCCTTGCTGTAGGCGATCGCGGTGTCCGCGGCCTTGTCGAAGATCTTGCCTTTGCCGTCGGCCTGAGCCTTGGCACGCGCCGAGTTGTAGACCTTCTCGAAGACGCGCGGCACACCCAGGATCAGCGTCGGGCGGAACGAGGCCAGCTCGTCGGTGAGGTTCTTGATGTCCGGGACGGTGCCCAGCTTGATCGGCGCCATCATGGGCGCGACCTGCACCAGACGCCCGAAGACATGCGCGAGCGGGAGGAAGAGCAGCACGCTGCACTCGCCGGTGCGGAACAGCGGCCGCAGGCGCTCGACGATGTTGCCGCACTCGGCGAAGAAGCTGCGGTGGGTGAGCACACAGCCCTTGGGGCGGCCGGTGGTGCCGGACGTGTACACGATGGTCGCCGGGTCGTCGGCCTTCGCCAGCGAGCTGCGCTCCTCGACGCTCGCGTCGCTGATGTCCTGCCCGAGCCGCCCGAGCTCCTCCACACCGCCGGCCTCGATCTGCCAGACGTGTTTGAGGGCCGGCAGCTGGTCGCGCACCGACTCGACGGCCGCGGTGTGCGTGTCCAGCTCCGTGATCATGGCGGTCGCGCCCGAGTCACCGAGGATCCACTGCACCTGCTCCGGCGAGCTGGTCTCGTACACCGGCACGGTGACCGCGCCGGCCGACCAGATCGCGAAGTCGAGCAGCGTCCACTCGTAGCGGGTGCGGGACATCAGGCCGACCCGGTCGCCGGGCTGCACGCCGGCGGCGATGAGCCCCTTCGCGGCCGCGCGCACCTCCGCGAGGAACGTGGTGGCCGAGACGTCCTGCCAGGCACCTCCCACCTTGCGGGCGATGACGGCGACGTCCGGGTGCTGCGCGGCGTTTCTGCGGACGATGTCGGTCAGATTTCCGTCCGCAGGGACCTCGTACAAAGCCGGAAGGCTGAACTCGCGCAAGACTGCTGCTCCTCATAGGGCGCCGGCGCCACGACGTTGTGTGATGCGACGGTGGGTCCAAGGCTCGGGCAAGTGCTCATGGATTCACATGTTGAAATCCAGAGCACGACTGGACCGACCGGACGTTACCCGCCGGTATGGCTTCTTCGACAGGGGGTCCCGGCGAGATGTTCGCTGCGTCACACGGATTGGTGTCTCTGCGCGCAGAGTAGTCGAGCGGTCTGACGACTGGCCAGTAACCATGGGTTCGCCCGCCACTGTTCACGTATGCCGCACACGCCTACCCTTGATCGCCATGGCACCGACACCGACGGGAAACCGCAGGACACGCGTCCATGTGGTCAGCGATGTGCACGGCAACGCCCGCGACCTGGCCAGGGCCGGTGACGGCGCGGACGCCCTGATCTGCCTGGGCGACCTCGTGCTCTTCCTGGACTACGCCGACCACTCCCGCGGCATCTTCCCCGACCTGTTCGGCGTGGAGAACGCCGACCGCATCGTGGAGCTGCGCACCGCCCGGCGCTTCGAGGAGGCGCGCGAGTTCGGGGCCCGGCTGTGGGCCGGAGTCGGCTCGGACCGGTGGGTGGTCATCGAGAAGGCGGTCCGCAAGCAGTACGCCGAGATGTTCGCGGCCTTCCCGACACCGACGTACGCCACCTACGGCAATGTCGACATGCCGCCTCTGTGGCCGGAGTACGCCGGACCGGGCACGACGGTGCTGGACGGTGAGCGGGTGGAGATCGGCGGCTGGGTCTTCGGCTTCGTCGGTGGCGGCCTGCGCACGCCGATGCGCACGCCGTACGAGATCAGCGACGAGGAGTACGCGGCGAAGATCGAGGCCGTGGGGGAGGTGGATGTGCTGTGCACCCACATCCCGCCGGAGGTTCCGGAGTTGGTCTACGACACCGTGGCGCGGCGCTTCGAGCGGGGCAGCAAGGCACTCCTCGCGGCGATACGGCGCACAAAGCCCCGCTATTCCCTTTTCGGCCATGTCCATCAACCGCTGGTGCGGCGGATGCGGATCGGGGCCACGGAGTGCGTGAACGTGGGGCACTTCGCGGGGTCGGGCACGCCATGGGCGCTGGAATGGTGAGTGAAATCGGGACGGCGCAGGTGGGGGTGAACTCCGCTGGTCGGGTGCGCGGTAGCCTTCACGCTGCACACGCGTGCGCAGCACAAATCCCTACCGGCCCGCATCTGGAGGAGCCACGGCGATGGCGGAACACACCAGCTCGAGCATCACGATCGAGGCGGCACCGGCCGATGTGATGGGGGTGATCGCCGACTTCGCCCGCTATCCGGACTGGACCGGCGAGGTGAAGGAGGCGGAGGTGCTGGCGACGGACGCCCAGGGCCGCGCCGAGCAGGTCCGCCTCGTCATGGACGCGGGCGCGATCAAGGACGACCAGGTCCTCGGGTACACCTGGACCGGCGAGAACGAGGTGTCCTGGACGCTGGTGAAGTCCCAGATGCTGCGGTCGCTGGACGGCTCGTACATCCTGAAGCCCGCGGGCGCCGGGTCGACCGAGGTCACGTACCAACTGACGGTCGACGTCAAGATCCCGATGCTGGGGATGATCAAGCGCAAGGCGGAGAAGGTCATCATCGACCGGGCGCTGGCGGGGTTGAAGAAGCGGGTGGAGTCGGGCAAGTAGGGGCTCGCCCCCAGGGGTACCGCGCAACACGGCACCACCACGGCGTCCGTTACGGTTCACCCCCATGCGCACCCTCCTGATCACGGGCCCCGGCGGCAGCGGCCGTACCACCGTCGCCGCCGCGACCGCGCTCGCGGCGGCAGCCGACGGCACCAGAACCCTGGTCCTCAGCGCCGACCGCACCGACACCCTCGGCGCGGCACTCGGCGTACCGACAGGTGCCGCCCCCACCCGCGTCGCCCCGAACCTCGCCGCCTGGCGCCCCGACGCCGCCACCGGGTTCCGGGACGACCTCGCCGCCTTCCAGGAGCGTGCCACCACCGCCCTCGACCTCCTCGGCGCCGCACGGCTCGACCCCGAGGAGGTCACCCCCCTCCCCGGCGCCGAGGAACTCGCACTGCTGCGGGCGCTGCGCGACGCCGCGCTCGCCGAGGCCCACGACCTCCTCATCGTCGACCTGCCCGCCACCCCGCACGCCCTCGCCCTGCTCTCCCTCCCCGAGGAACTGCGCCGCTATCTGCGCCGTCTCCTCCCGCCCGAGCGGCAGGCGGCCCGCGCCCTGCGCCCGGTCCTCGGCCGGCTGGCCGGCGTGCCGATGCCCGCGGAGTGGCTGTACGAGACCACCGCCCGCTGGGACGTCGAGCTCGCCGCCGTCGAGGCCGTCCTCGCCGACCGCGACACCGTCGTACGGCTGGTCGCCGAGCCCGGCCCGGCCGGCGCCGACGCCGTACGCGCTGCCACCCTCGCCCTCGCCCTGCGCGGTCTGCGCCCAGACGCCCTGATCGCCAACAGGGTGCTACCCGAGCGCGAGGCCGGCAGCTGGCTCGCCGGCCCCGTCGCCCAGCAGCGGAAGGCGCTGGAGGAATGGGGGGAGACGTACGACGTCCGTCCCGTACCCCACCTCGGGCGCGACCCCCGCGGCGCCGACGACCTCGCCGCGCTCGCCGTGCCCGCCGTCAACGCCTCGTCGTCCACCGTCGAGTGGCCCGTCACCGACCGGCTGGCCGAAGACGGCGTCCTGGTCTGGTGCCTCCCCCTCCCCGGCGCCGCCCGCGACGAACTCGACCTCATCCGGCGCGGCGACGAACTCGTCGTCACCGCCGGGCAGTTCCGGCGCATCGTGCCGCTGCCGTCCGCCCTGCGCCGGTGCACCGTGGACGGGGCCGCGCTGCGAGACGGAGAGCTGCGGATCAGGTTCGCGCCGGATCCGGATCTCTGGCCGCGGACCCGGTGAAGCAGGCACGCCCGTTCGGGTAACGTCGTAGGGACGAACCGTAGTCAGGAGTCCGTCATGAGCGAAGAGCTCCCCCCGTCCGAGGGCACCGAGCAGGAAGCCGTCGACGAGGTACGGGCGAGCGACGCCGACGCCTGGTCGACGGCGTGCGCCGAGGACCTCGCGGCGGAGAAGGCCCGCCGCCGCGCCCAGTACGGGCCGCAGCCGGGGTCGGCCGCCGAGGAGCTGCGCAAGCTCGTCGACGCCGTCGCGGACAAGCTGTCGACCCTCCAGTCCCCGCTGCTCGGCGCGGTCGCCGGACCCGCCGCCCAGCAGGTGGTCAAGCAGGTCGTGGATCAGGCCAAGGCCGCCGTCGAGCCCGTCATCGACCGCAACCCTGACGTCTTCGACCACCTCGCCGCGGCCGGCAACGAACTGCTCGCCGCGTACCGCTCCGCGGTCCAGAACCAGGAACAGCGCTGGACGGGCGGCACGAAGGACGCCCGGGAAGTGGACGAACTCCACGACGACAAGCGCGACCCCGGCGAGGACACCGGCCCGGGCCAGCGCATCGATCTGGACTGACGGAGCGAGACTCCCTCCTCGGGCCCGTCCGCCGGGCGGACGACGGGAACCCGGCGGCAGGGCCTCGGGTACGGTTGGCCGTAGCGGGGCTCGACCGAAACTGAGGGATTCATGGGACTCACCATCGGCGTCGACATCGGCGGTACCAAGATCGCGGCCGGTGTGGTCGACGAGGAAGGCAACATCCTCTCGACCCACAAGGTGCCGACCCCGGGCACGCCCGACGGGATCGTGGACGCCATTGCCTCCGCCGTCGAGGGAGCGCGGGCCGGGCACGAGATCGTCGGCGTGGGCATCGGCGCGGCCGGTTATGTGAACCGGCAGCGCTCGGAGGTCTACTTCGCGCCGAACATCGACTGGCGCAACGAGCCGCTGAAGGAGAAGGTCGAGGCCCGCGTCGGCCTCCCCGTCGTCGTGGAGAACGACGCCAACGCGGCCGCCTGGGGCGAGTACAAGTTCGGCGCCGGCAAGGGCCACCGCAACGTCATCTGCATCACCCTCGGCACCGGCCTCGGCGGCGGCATCATCATCGGCAACAAGCTGCGCCGCGGACACTACGGCGTCGCCGCCGAGTTCGGCCACATCCGGATGGTCCCGGACGGGCTGCTGTGCGGCTGCGGCAGCCAGGGCTGCTGGGAGCAGTACGCCTCCGGCCGTGCCCTCGTGCGCTACGCCAAGCAGCGCGCCAACGCCACCCCCGAGAACGCCGAGATCCTGCTCGGCCTCGGCGACGGCAGCCCCGAGGGCATCGAGGGCAAGCACATCTCCATGGCCGCCCGCCAGGGCGACCCGGTCGCCGTCGACTCCTACCGCGAGCTCGCCCGCTGGGCCGGCGCCGGCCTCGCCGACCTGGCCTCCCTGTTCGACCCCTCCGCCTTCATCGTCGGCGGCGGCCTCTCCGACGAGGGCGAACTTGTCCTCGACCCGATCCGCAAGTCCTACAAGCGCTGGCTGGTCGGCGGCAACTGGCGCCCGGTGGCGGATGTGATCGCCGCCCAACTGGGCAACGAGGCGGGGTTGGTGGGCGCGGCGGACCTGGCGAGAGAGCCCGACCCGATCATGTAAGGGGCTTTTACTGGTCCCACCTGGGGGCGCGGGGCAGTGCGCGACAAGCCACGAACAACCGGCACTCGCGCACTCACCTCGCGCCCCGAGTCATTGGGCGTACATTCGCTGACATGCCGCCGCTCCCTGAGTCCCACACAGACCCCGACGGTTCAGCCATCATCCGCGTCCTGAGCTACAACATCCGCTCGATGCGCGACGACACAGGTGCCCTCGCCCGCGTCATCAGCGCCTGCGATCCCGACCTGGTCCTCATCCAAGAAGCCCCCCGCTTCTTCCGCTGGCGCAAGAAACTCGCCCGCCTGGCCCGCGCCGCGAACCTCGTCATCCTCACCGGCGGCGCCACAGCCACGGGCCCGGCGATCCTGTGCAATCTGAGGGCCACCGTGGAGCGCACGGAGGACGTCCTCCTCCCGCTCACCCCCGGCCTGCACCGACGCGGTCTCGCCACGGCAGTGGTCCGCTTCGGCGGCGCCCGCCTCGGCGTCATCAGCTTTCACCTCAGCCTCCGGGCCGACGAGCGCTACGAGCAGGGCGGCATGCTCCTCGACCGCCTCGCGGGCCTGGGCGTGGAACACGCCATCGCGGGCGGTGACCTCAACGACCGCCCCGACGGCCGCACCTTCCGCCGCCTGGCCGACGGCCTCCAGGACTGCCGGGCCACCGTCCCCTGGGGCACCGAGAACACCTGGACCCCGGGCGACCCCTATCAGCGCATCGACGCGATCTTCGCCACCAAGGGCATCGAGGTCCTCGGCTGCGGCGTGCCGATGGGGCATCCCGGTGTGAAGGAGACAGACCTGAGGGCGGCCACGGACCATCTCCCGGTCCTGGCCGCCCTCAAGATCCCGGCGCTCTAGAAAACCCGTAAGTGCCGGTGTGCTAGACGACCGCACCCCGCCCGGGGTCGTCATCACCCTCGTCGTCGGTCTTCATCCGCATCACCAGCGTGGTGAACCCGCCCAGGAACCCGCCGATGCCGAGCGTGGCCAGCCACCACGTCATGTCCCAGCTGAGCAGCACGGCGAGCAGCAGCAGGACCGGCCCGCCGATCACCGCGAGCCAGGCGAACTTCGCGGTGGCGTCGGCGGCGGGCAGCGGAGGCGGCTCCGGCGGGACGAAGTGACCCTCGTCGTCGGCGTCGAAGTCCTCCTCGGCCGGCTCGGCCACGCTGTAGTCGCGGGGGCCGACGCCGGGCGCGAAGGCGATGGAGCTGCCCAGCGGCTTGGCGGGTCTGTCCTCCTCGGGCTCCTCCGAAGGCTCGGCCTTCTCGACCTTCTCGGCCTTCGGCTCGTCGTCCGTCCCGCCGTTCACGGCGGTTTCCGGCAGCGCCAGGTCTTCGATGGACTTGAACGGTTTGGACCCCGGCGGATCCTTGGGCTCGTCGCCGTACCCGGCGACGATCGCGGCCCAGGCCGCGTCCTCGTCGAACGGGACGTGCTGCTCCTCGGGCTCGCTGTCCTCGCGCTTCTCGCGGTCGGAGTCGTGCTCAGCCACGTGTGGTCGTCCCTTCCTTGCCGACGTCGGTCGCGACCCGGCCGATGAATCCGAGGCTCTCCTCGAAGATCCGGTCCGCGTCATGGTCCAACGTCGCCACGTGATAGCTCTGTTCCAGCACGATCTCCGTTACGTCCGTGGACGACACCCGGCTCAGGATCCGGGCCGAATCCACCGCCGGAACGGTGTGGTCCTGCCTGCTGCGCACCAGCAGCAGCGGCTGGGTGACCTGCGGCAACTCGCCGTCGACCAGCCGGAAGAAGTTCCGCAGGGAGTGCGCCGCGTGCAGCGGTACCCGGGCGTACCCGAACTCCACGGCGCTCGGCTTCGCGATGTCGCTGACGATCCCCGGCGCCGTACGGACGAAGTGGCGGGAGACCGGAAGGGTGTGCGCGGCCAGGCCGTGCACCTTGTTCGCCGGGTTCACGACCAGGACGCCGGCCACGCCGTCCCCGTGCTTCGCGGCGAGCCGCAGGGCCAGGGCGCCGCCCATGGAGAGGCCGGCCACGAAGACCCGCGCACAGCGGTCGCGCAGCTCGCGCAGGGCCCGGTCCACCTCGGCGTACCAGTCCTGCCAGCCGGTGAGCGCCAGGTCCTCCCAGCGGGTGCCGTGCCCCGGCAGCAGCGGCAGCGAGACGGTGAGCCCCCGCGCGGCGAGATGCTCCGCCCAGGGGCGCAGCGACTGAGGGGAACCGGTGAAGCCGTGGCAGAAGAGGACCCCGACCTCTCCGCCCTCGTGGCGGTACGGCTCGGCTCCAGGAAGGACCGGCACCTTACGGTCTCCTGTTCGTGAGAGGGACGGCACGGACGGGCGCGACGACACGGACGACAGCAATGAGTCCAGGTGTGCTTCACCGTACGCGACCGCACTGACACCGACCAGGGCCGTCGGGCTCATTGACGGTGCCCCGGGTTAAGGTCTGATCGACACATACAGGAGGCACTCGGTTGTTGTACGGCACGATGAAGGTGGCCATCGGGGGACCGTTGAAGGTCGCCTTCCGGCCCTGGGTGGAGGGTCTGGAGAACATTCCCGCCGAGGGCCCCGCCATCCTGGCGAGCAACCACCTCTCCTTCTCCGACTCGTTCTTCCTGCCCGCGGTCCTCGACCGCAAGGTGACCTTCATCGCGAAGGCCGAGTACTTCACCACCCCCGGCGTCAAGGGCCGGTTGACGGCCGCCTTCTTCAAGGGCGTCGGCCAGCTGCCGGTGGACCGCTCCGGGGGGCGCGGCGCGGGTGAGGCCGCCGTCAAGAGCGGCATCGACGTCCTGGAGCGCGGCGAGTTGTTCGGCATCTACCCCGAGGGCACGCGCTCGCCCGACGGCAGGCTCTACCGGGGCAAGCCCGGCGGCCTCGCACGCGTGGCGCTCGCCACCGGGGCCCCGGTCATCCCCGTCGCCATGATCGACACCGAGAAGATCCAGCCGCCGGGCAAGGTCATGCCCAAGCTGATGCGGCCCGGCATCCGCATCGGCAGCCCCCTGGACTTCAGCCGGTACCAGGGCATGGAGCACGACCGCTTCGTGCTGCGCGCGGTGACCGACGAGGTCATGTACGAGATCATGAAGCTCTCCGGCCAGGAGTACGTCGACATGTACGCGACCGCCGCCAAGCGGCAGATCGCGGAGGCGGCGAAGGCCGAGAAGAAGGACCAGGCGAAGAAGACGACGTAGGACGAGTGGGGGGTGGGGGCATGGCCAAGCGTGAGCGGGTCATGAGGATGTCCGTCGAGCAGCCGCTGTGGCGCGCGCTGGCCGGCTACCGGGTGCTGACCATGGTGTACGCCATCGGGCTCTTCATCAGCGCATACGACGAGGTCGCCCACCCCTGGGTGTCCATCACCTTCCTCTCCGTCCTGGCCGTGTGGACGCTGGCCACCCTGCCCCGTGTCGCCAATGCCGCGAGCTGCACCAAGCGCTTCCTCACCGCGGACCTCACCATCGCCCTGGCCGGCATCCTGCTCACCCGCCTCGCGGAGTCGCCCGCGCGGATCGAGGCCGGTGCCCCGACCCTGCCGTCGATATGGACGGCGGGCGCCGTGCTGGCGTTCGCCATCAAGGGCGGCTGGCGCTGGGCCGCGTTCGCCTCGACGCTGGTCGCCGCCGCCAATCTGATCCACCGCTCCGGCGTACCGACCCGCGACACCGTCCACATGGTGCTGCTGGTCTGGATCGCCTCCATCGCCATCGGCTACGTCGTCGAGGTCGCCCGCGCCTCCGAGCGCACCCTCGCCCGGGCCCTGGAGATCGAGGCGGCGACCCGGGAGCGCGAGCGGCTCGCCCGGGACATCCATGACGGTGTGCTCCAGGTGCTGGCCATGGTGCAGCGGCGCGGCGCCGTCATCGGCGGCGAGGCGGCCGAGCTGGGCCGGATGGCCGGCGAGCAGGAGGTCGCGCTGCGCACGCTGGTCTCCGGCGGCCTGGTGCCCGTGTCGCGGGTGTCGGAGGACGCCGCCGAGGGGGCCGTCGTACGGGCCGTGGACGAGCCGGACGACACCGGGGGCTCCGTCGACATCCGCGCGCTGCTCGCGCCCTATGCCGGTGCGAAGGTGAGCCTGGCCGAGCCGGGCGCGCCCGTTTCGCTGGCGCCGGTCGCCGCGCGGGAGCTGTCCGCGGCCGTCGGGGCCGCCCTGGACAATGTCCGCAAGCACGCGGGCGAGCACGCGCGCGCGTGGATCCTCGTCGAGGACGAGCCCGACGAGGTGATCGTCACCGTCCGGGACGACGGACCCGGCATCGCCGAGGGCCGGCTCGCCCAGGCCGAGGGCGAGGGCCGGCTCGGTGTCGCCCTGTCGATCCGCGGGCGGCTGCGGGACCTCGGCGGCAGCGCCGAGCTGATCTCGGTGCCGGGGCAGGGCACCGAAGTGGAACTGAAGGTACCGAAGACGGCGAAGGCGGGGCTTCGATGAGCGAGCGGCAGGACCCGATCAGGGTCATGGTGGTCGACGACCATCCCATGTGGCGCGATGCCGTCGCCCGGGACCTGGCCGAGTCCGGCTTCGACGTGGTCGCCACCGCGGGCGACGGCGACCAGGCGGTACGCCGTGCCAAGGCCGCCGCCCCCGATGTCCTCGTCCTCGACCTCAACCTGCCCGCCAAGCCCGGTGTCCAGGTCTGCAAGGAACTCGTCGGGCACAACCCCGCCCTGCGCGTCCTGGTGCTGTCGGCGAGCGGCGAGCACGCAGACGTACTGGAAGCGGTGAAGTCGGGCGCGACCGGCTACCTCCTGAAGTCGGCGTCGACCGAGGAACTGCTGGACGCCGTCCGACGTACCGCCGTCGGCGACCCGGTGTTCACGCCGGGCCTGGCCGGTCTGGTCCTCGGCGAGTACCGCCGCCTCGCCTCCGACCCCGCGCCCTCCACCGCCCCGGACGAGCCCAGGGCCCCGCAGCTGACCGACCGCGAGACCGAGGTACTACGGCTCGTCGCCAAGGGCCTGAGCTACAAGCAGATCGCCGAACGCCTGGTCATCTCGCACCGCACGGTGCAGAACCACGTCCAGAACACCCTCGGCAAGCTCCAGCTGCACAACCGGGTGGAGCTGGTGAGGTACGCGATAGAGCGCGGCCTGGACGACGAGTGATCCGGCCGCGCCGGCTTGACGGCGCGTAAACCGGCCACCCGGCCATTCACCGGAATTGCCGTTCCGACCCATCCCGCTGTGACCTGGCTCACCATTAGCGTGGCCTCACCAGGCAACCGCGGCGAAGGGATTTTTCCATGCGGGTCGGAGTACTGACCGGAGGCGGCGACTGCCCCGGTCTCAACGCCGTCATCCGGGCCGTCGTCCGCAAGGGCGTGCAGGAGTACGGCTATGACTTCGTCGGCTTCCGGGACGGCTGGCGAGGTCCGCTCGAGAACGACACCATCCGTCTCGACATCCCCGCCGTGCGCGGCATCCTGCCCCGCGGCGGCACCATCCTCGGCTCCTCGCGCACCAACCCCCTCAAGCAGGAGGACGGCATCCGGCGCATCAAGGAGAACCTCACCAAGCAGGAGGTCGAGGCGCTCATCGTCATCGGCGGCGAGGACACCCTCGGCGTCGCCACCCGGCTGTCCGACGAGTACGGCGTGCCCTGTGTGGGGGTGCCCAAGACCATCGACAACGACCTGTCCGCCACCGACTACACCTTCGGCTTCGACACCGCCGTCGGCATCGCGACCGAGGCCATCGACCGGCTGCACACCACCGCCGAGTCCCATATGCGCGTCCTGGTCTGCGAGGTGATGGGCCGTCACGCCGGCTGGATCGCCATCCACTCCGGGCTCGCAGGCGGCGCCAACGTCATCCTCATCCCCGAGCAGCGCTTCGACGTCGACAAGGTCTGCGCCTGGATCACCTCCCGCTTCAAGGCGTCGTACGCCCCGATCGTGGTCGTCGCCGAGGGTGCCATGCCCAAGGACGGCGACATGGTGCTCAAGGACGAGTCGATGGACTCCTTCGGGCACGTCCGGCTGTCCGGGGTCGGCGAATGGCTGGCCAAGGAGATCGAGCGGCGCACCGGCAAGGAGGCCCGTACGACGGTGCTCGGGCACATCCAGCGCGGCGGCACGCCGAGCGCCTTCGACCGCTGGCTGGCCACCCGCTTCGGGCTGCACGCCATCGAGGCGGTCCGCGACGGCGACTTCGGCAAGATGGTCGCGCTGCGCGGCACGGACATCGTCCGCGTCCCGATCGCGGACGCCACGGCCAAGCTGAAGACGGTGGACCCGAAGCTGTACGACGAGGTCGGGGTCTTCTTCGGCTGACGGCACCTGGGGGGTATGGGTCGTATATTCGGCCCATACCCCTAGGAAACGGGAGCAGCCTTGGAGATTCTCGCCTTCGGCGTGCAGGCGGACGAGAAGCCCCTGATCGAGGCGGCCTTCCGGGGCCACCACGAGGTCCGCTGCCTGGACGTCTTCCTGAACGAGGACACCGCCCCCATCGCGGCCGGCTACGAGGTCGTCTGCACCAGCGTCAACTGCGACCTCGGCAACCACGTCCTGCAGACCCTCGCGGCCGGCGGGACCCAGATGGTCGCCCAGCGCTCCACCGGCTTCAACAACATCGACCTCAAGGTCGCCGAGCGCCTCGCCATGACCGTCGCCCGGGTCTCGTCCTACTCGCCGTACTCCGTGGCCGAGTTCGCCTGGGCCCTCGCCATGGCCGTCAACCGCCGTATCGTGCGGGCCTCCACGCGCACGCGTGACTTCGACTTCCGCCTCGACGGCCTGATGGGCCGCGACATGCACGGCCGCACCGCCGGTGTCCTCGGCACCGGCAAGATCGGCGAGGCCTTCGCCCGCATCGCCCACGGCTTCGGCATGAACCTGCTCGGCTGGGACGTCGCCGAGACCCCCGCGTGTATGCAACTGGGCATGCGTTACGTCCCCAAGGAGCGCCTGCTCGCCGAGTCCGACCTGGTCAGCCTGCATGTCCCGCTGATGCCGGAGACCAGTCGGCTGATCGACGCCGACGCCCTGAAGGCGATGAAGGACGACGCGATCCTGGTCAACTCCAGCCGCGGCGGCCTCATCGACACCGCGGCCCTCGTCGCCGAACTGCGCGAGGGCCGCTTCACCGGAGTCGGGCTCGACGTCTACGAGGCGGAGGCCGGCCTGTTCTTCCTCGACAAGTCCCTCCAGGCCATCGAGGACGACACCCTGGCCCGCCTGGTCACCTTCCCGAACGTCCTGGTCACCTCCCACCAGGCCTACTACACCGAGGACGCCGTGGGCCAGATCGTCGAGGCCACCCTGAAGAACGTCCTCGACTACAAGGAGGGCCGCCGCTCCGAGAACGTGCTGGTGCCGCGCAGCTGAGCGACCAGTTCGCGTACGACGGCGGCGCCGTTCAGGGTGAGGACCGACTCCGGGTGGAACTGCACGCCGGCGAAGCCCGGACCCCGTACCGCATGCACCTCCCCGTTGTCCGCCCGGCTGATCTCGACGCCGTGCTCGGCCAGCTCCGCGTGCGCCTCGTCGTCGCAGCGGGCCACGAAGCTGTTGTAGAAGCCGACCGTCTCCGGCCGCCCGAACAGGTCGATCGTCGTCTGCGCTCCCTGGTACGGCACTTCCTTGCGCACGATGTCCAGCCCCAGCTCGGCGGCGATCAGCTCATGGCCCAGGCAGACCCCGAGCACGCCGTGCCGGTGGCCGGCGATGACCTCGGCCGTGAGGCCGCGCAGCAGCCGCATCTTGGGGTCGGCCGGATCGGACGGATCACCGGGGCCGGGGCCCAGCACGAGGGGCCCCTCGTGCCCGAGCACCGCCTCCCGCAGCCCGGGCTCGTCGTAGCGCCGCACGGTCACCTCCAGGCCGCTGGAGCGCAGCACGTGCGCCAGCATCGCCGTGAAGGTGTCCTCGCCGTCTACGACCAGGGCATGGCCCTCCAGGGAAGCGGACCGCTCCTGCATCCGCAGCCAGAACGGCGCGAGGGAGGCCCGGCGCCCGTCGAGCGCGGCACGCACGCGTGGATCGTCGGCGAGCTGTACGCGCGCGTGCTCGTCCCGTGGACGGGACGGACGTACGCCCAGGGCCGCCAGCACACCCGCCGCCTTCGCATGGGTCTCCGCGACCTCGCCCGCCGGGTCCGAGCCCCGCACGAGCGTCGCGCCGACCGGAACCCGGAGCCGCCCGTCGCCGGAGATGTCGGCGGTGCGGATGAGGATGGGGGAGTCGAGGGTCTGCGCCCCGCCGGAGTCCCGGCCGATGAGGGCCAGCGCACCCGCGTAGTACCCGCGCCCGCCGACCTCGTGCCGCTCGATGACCCGGCAGGCGTTCTGCACGGGCGACCCGGTGACCGTCGCCGCGAACATGGTCTCCTTCAGCACCTCCCGCACATCCAGCGAGGACTTCCCGCGCAGCTCGTACTCGGTGTGCGCGAGGTGGGCCATCTCCTTCAGCCGGGGCCCGACGACGACCCCGCCCATGTCGCCGACGGTGCACATCATCTTGAGCTCCTCGTCGACGACCATCGACAGCTCCTCGATCTCCTTGCCGTCGGCGAGGAAGCCGAGGAGGTGCTCGGGGGTGGGCCCCTCGGCCGGGTAGCGGTACGTCCCGCTGATCGGGTTCATGACGACGGTCCCGCCGGACATCCGGACGTGCACCTCGGGGCTCGCCCCGACCAGCGTCCGCTCCCCGGTGTGCACGACGAACGTCCAGTAGGCACCCCGCTCGCCCTCGAGCAGCCGCCGGAACAGGGCCAGCGCGTCGGCCCTCCCGAACCCCGGGATCCCGCCCTCGTACGTCCGCCGGATCACGAAGTTCGCGCCCTCGCCCCGCCCGATCTCCTCCCGCAGCACCCGCCCGACGATCTCCGCGTACTCCTCGTCGGCCACGTCGAAGCCACCGCCCTCGACGCGCACCTCGTGCGACGGGAGCTGTTCCAGGGCCTCGGCGAGCGGGATGCCGTACGACTCCTCGGGGGTGAGGACCGCCAGGGGTGTGCCGTCGTCGCGGACGTCGAAGCCGCGCTCACGGATCTGCCGGAAGGGGACCAGCGCCAGGCCTTCGTCGGGGAGGTCGGCGAGACGGTCGTAGGTGGCGACCGGGCCGATCAGGATCTCGATCAGCTCATCGTCGTGGCCCGGGGCGCGGCGGCGCAGCAGGGCGAACGGGCGGGGATCGTCCAGCAGGTCGAGCAACTGCATGGGTCCGTATTCCTTCTCACTGGGAGGAACGGACCCCGGACACACCGAAGGCCGCCCCTCGGGCGGCCTTCGCGAAGTCTTTCGTACGCGCAGTCAGTGGGCCGCCGGATGAGCGGTCCACCACCAGTTCTGGGTCGAGTGCGCGAACATGAGGCGCACCTTACCCCAAGGACAGCCGTCAGAGACGTCTCATTTCCTGGGCGCCGTCCTGAGACGGCGACATCACCCCGTAATGTGGACGTCGTGACCGTGAACGCTAAGACCAGCGCGAGCGCTGGCAACACCTGGCGAGACCTGCCCGCGGCGCAGCAGCCCGAGTACCCCGACACCGAGGCTCTGCGCGCAGTCGTTGCGGAGCTGGAGTCGTATCCGCCGCTCGTCTTCGCGGGCGAGTGCGATCAGCTGCGCGCCCGGATGGCATCCGTCGCCAAGGGAGAGGCGTTCCTCCTCCAGGGCGGCGACTGCGCCGAGGCATTCGACGCGGTGTCGGCCGACCACATCCGCAACAAGCTGAAGACCCTGCTCCAGATGGGCGCCGTGCTGACGTACGCTGCCTCGGTGCCGGTCGTGAAGGTCGGCCGCATCGCCGGCCAGTACTCCAAGCCGCGCTCCAAGGGCACCGAGACCCGCGACGGCGTGACCCTGCCGACCTACCGCGGCGACTCCGTCAACGGCTTCGACTTCAACGAGGCCGCCCGCATCCCGGACCCCGAGCGCCTGAAGCGGATGTACAACGCCTCCGCCTCGACGCTCAACCTGGTGCGCGCCTTCACCACCGGCGGTTACGCCGACCTGCGCCAGGTGCACGCCTGGAACCAGGACTTCGTGAAGTCGTCCCCGTCGGGCCAGCGCTACGAGCAGCTCGCGCGCGAGATCGACCAGGCGCTGAACTTCATGCACGCCTGCGGGGCCGACCCGGAGGAGTTCAAGACCGTCGAGTTCTACTCCTCCCACGAGGCACTGCTGCTCGACTACGAGTCCGCGCTGACCAGGGTCGACTCCCGCACGGGCAAGCTGTACGACGTCTCCGGGCACATGGTGTGGATCGGTGAGCGCACCCGGCAGCTGGACGGCGCGCACATCGAGTTCGCCTCGAAGATCCGCAACCCCATCGGCATCAAGCTCGGCCCGACGACGACGGCCGAGGAGGCGCTGCAGTACATCGACCGCCTCGACCCCGAGCGCGAGCCGGGCCGGCTGACGTTCATCGTCCGCATGGGCGCCGACAAGATCCGCGACAAGCTCCCCGAGCTGGTCGAGAAGGTCACGGCGTCCGGCGCCACGGTGGCCTGGGTGACCGACCCGATGCACGGCAACACCTTCGAGGCGGCCTCCGGCCACAAGACCCGCCGCTTCGACGATGTGCTCGACGAGGTCAAGGGCTTCTTCGAGGTCCACAAGGGCCTCGGCACCCACCCGGGCGGCATCCACGTCGAGCTCACCGGTGACGATGTCACCGAGTGCGTGGGCGGCGGCGACGAGATCTTCGTCGACGATCTGCACCAGCGCTACGAGACGGCCTGCGACCCGCGGCTCAACCGCAGTCAGTCCCTCGACCTGGCGTTCCTCGTCGCGGAGATGTACAGGGACCAGTGACGGGATCGCCTGTTACAGCGGCATGAGTGGGGCGCGGATCACATTCGATCCGCGCCCCACAGCACTTTTACGGTTCCTATGAGCCGGGTAAGGTTAGGTTAGCCTCACCGATCAAGGGGATGGCACATCGATCCCGCCGGGAGGTGAACCGCGTGTACATCTGCAGTTGCTTCGGCATCACCGAGCAGCAGGTCAAGAAGCACGCGGCGGACGGCGCCTGCACTCCCCGCCAGATAGCTTCGGCCTGCAAGGCAGGCACGGACTGCGGATCGTGTGTACGTCGCATCCAGGCGCTCCTGGGCAGGGGCGCGTGCCCTCGCCGTGAGCTGGCCGACCAGGGCAAGCCGCTGCTCACCGATCTGGCGGACGCGGCCTAGGCCTAGGCCTCAGCTCGGCTGCTCGATCTGCTGCGCCAGATAGAGCGCCTCACCGAGCTTGTCGATCAGCTCCAGCTGGGTGTCCAGGTAGTCGATGTGGTGCTCCTCGTCCTCGAGGATCGACTCGAAGATGTTCGCCGAAGTGATGTCGCCCTTGTTGCGCATCACCTCGATGCCGCGCTTGAGACGGTCGATCGCCTCCACCTCGACCTGCCGGTCGGCCTGGAACATCTCCGTCACCGTCTGGCCCACCCGCACATGGAACAGCCGCTGATAGTTGGGCAGGCCGTCCAGCATGAGGATGCGCTCGGTGAGCTTGTCCGCGTGCTTCATCTCATCGATGGACTCTTCACGCGTGTACTTGGCGAGCTTCGTCCAGCCTTTGTTGTCCTGGATCCGATAGTGCAGCCAGTACTGGTTGATCGCGGTGAGCTCGCCGGTCAGCTGCTCGTTCAGGAATTCGAGGACCTCGGGGTCGCCCTGCATCGCAGAGGCTCCTTCCAAGCGGGGGAACTGGCAGGTTGCGCCGCATGATTGCACCGGTGACAAAGATCGTCCAGTAAGTCTTCACTTAGTAAGTAAGTGCATGCTTAGTCCGGTTTGCAATGAATTATTGAGGGTGGGGTCAGGTGCACTGCTTCGGGTCTGTCAGGATGGAGCCATGGGTCAGCCGGTGGAGCGTGAAAGTGGAGCAGCAGCACACTCCGAGCTTCCACCGGGACAGCGTGTGCAGCGCGGCTGGCCGGTCACGCACTACGGCCCGGTTCCGAAGTTCCGTCCCGAACGCTGGGAATTCAGGGTGTTCGGGGCCACCGCCGACGGTGAGAAACACTGCTGGACCCATGAGGAATTCGCGGCCCTGCCGTACGCCAGCGTCGTCGCCGATCTGCACTGCGTCACCAAATTCAGCATGCTCGGCGCGGAATGGGGCGGCATTCCGGCCCGGACCATCCTGGAGATCGCCCCGCCCTCGCCTGCCGTCACCCATGTGATGGTCTGGGCCGAATACGGCTTCAGCTCCAACCTCCGCCTCGACGACTTCGCCGCCGAGCGCACCATCTTCGCCACCCACAAGGACGGCGAACTGCTCACGGCGGAGCACGGTTTCCCCCTCCGTCTGGTCGTCCCCCATCTGTACGCCTGGAAGGGCCCCAAGTGGGTCCGGGGCGTGGAGTACATGACCGCCGATCGCCGGGGCTTCTGGGAGGAGCGCGGCTATCACAACATCGGCGACCCCTGGCGGGAGCAGCGCTACTCCTACCAGGAGGAGCCCGGGGACGGCCCCGAGCTCTGACGCTCCTGGTCCGCGCGGTGGCGGTCAGTGGTACTGGTGGACCACCGCATGGCCCTTGCCGCGGCCGATCATCCACTTGTTGACGGGCGTGGTCAGGACGAAGGCGACGGCCAGCGCGATCGCCAGCACTGACCAGAACAGCGGGTCGCCGAGCCCGGCGTCCATGGCGCCCGGCCACAGCACGATCACGCCGTTGTCGACCAGCTCCATCACCGCGATGGACAGGGTGTCCGCGGCCAGCGCCACCTTGAGCGCGGTCCGGATGTCGACGCCCGCCTTCAGCACTCCGCGCAGGGTGAGCGCGTAGCCGAAGAAGAACGCCAGGATGATCGCCAGGATCAGCGTCGGCACATTGCCCCAGCCGAACGCGGTGCCGATCACCATGCCCAGCACCTCACCGATGGCACAGCCGGTGAGGCAGTGCAGGGTGGCCTGGACGGCCATCGCCCAGGTGCCGGCCGCTGCCGCCTCGTGGTGGGCGTGCGGCGCGTGCGCTTCGTGCTCCATGACTCTCCCCAATGCCAGGTTGCGGTTCCTGCACCGAGCAAGAACCGTATACCCCCCAGGGGTATTCCGTAACGGGCTACGAGTCGCGAAGTTTTTTCAGCCGCTCCACATCCGCCGCGTGCCCTTCCTTCCCGCCGGGCGTCTCGATGATCAGCGGTACGCCCTCGGTGGCGGGGTGCGTCATCAGCGCCCGGAACGGGTCCTCGCCGATATGACCTGCGCCGATGTTCTCGTGCCTGTCCTTGTGGGCGCCGACGACGTCCTTGGAGTCATTGGCGTGGATCAGCTTCAGCCGGCCCTCGCCGACGGTGTCCACCAGCAGATCCAGGGTCTGGTGCATACCGGACGGGCCGGTCAGGTCATGGCCGGCGGCGAAGATGTGGCAGGTGTCCAGGCACACGCCCAGCTTCGGATGGGCGTCCAGCGCCTCGAAGTACGGCCCGAAGTCCCAGGTCCGCGAGCACAGCGAGAAGCCCTGGCCCGCCGTCGACTCCAGCAGCAGGAACGGATCGTCGTCGTGCGTCAGCTCGTCCAGCAGCGGCAGCATGTGCTCCCGCACCTGCTTCAGGGCCACCGAGCGCTCCCGGCCGCCGGTCGCGCTGCCCGTGTGCACGACCACGCCCAGCGCGCCGATCTCCCGCCCACGGCGCAGCGAGTGCCGCAGCGACTCCACCGACTTCTCGACGGTCGCCGCCGTGTGCGAGCCGAAGTTGATCAGATACGGCGCGTGCACATACGCCGGGATCGACTCGGCCTCGCACCCCGCGCGGAACTCCTCGTCCTGCCGCGGGTTCCCGACGGGCGTGGCCCAGCCGCGCGGATTGGCGACGAAGACCTGGACGGTCTCGGCCTTGAGGTCGTGGGCGTAGGAGAGGCCGACGGAGGCGAGGCCGCCGGCCACGGGGATGTGGCCGCCGACGGGATTGCGGGGGCGGCCCGTGAGGGCGGTCCCGGACTGCTGCTTTGTCACCCGTTCAGGGTGTCATGCGGTCCGGGCCGCCCCATCACCGGTCAATGACGGCTCATGTCACCTGATGGTGATGGTGATCGTCGAGCCCTTGGGGGCCGTCTCGCCGCCCTCCACCGACTGCTTCTTGACGGTGTCGCCGAACAGGCCGAGCAGACCACGGTCCTCGTCGACCTCGAAGCCGGCGCCCTCCAGCTCCGCCTTGGCGTCATCGACGCTGTCGCCGACCACGTCCGGGACCTCGATCATCTCGGGGCCCTTGGACAGCGTCAGCGTCACCGTGTCGCCCTCGGCGGCCTGCTTGCCCTCCGCAGGAGACTGCTGGGCGACCTTGCCCGCGTCGAACTCGGAGTTGACCCGCGCGGAGGCGATCTTCACCTTCAGGCCGGCCTCTTCCAGCTCGGCCCTGGCGTCGGCGGGGTCGTCGCCGGTGACGCCAGGGACGTCCACCGGGCTGCCCTTGCTGACGACCAGCGCGACCGCGGAGCCGGAGCGGACCTTGGTGCCGGTCCCGGGTTCCGAGGAGAGCACGGAGCCCCGGGTGACATCGTCGTTGAACTCCCGGGTCACCATGCCCGGTTGGAGCCCGCTCTCCTTCAGCTCGGCCCTCGCCTTGGCCAGCGGATAGCCCTCGATGTCGGGCACCTTCACCGTCTCCGGGCCCGCCGAGATGACCAGCTTCACGGAGTCGTTGTGCCGTATGCGGGCGCCCGTCGCCGGGTCCGTGCTGATGACGGTGCCGCGCTTGACGGTGTCGCTGTAGGCGCGCTCCACCTTGCCGACGTCGAGCCCGGCCTCCTCCAGTCGGTCCTCGGCCTGCGCCTCGGTCTTGGACAGCAGTGGCGGGACCTGGGTGAACTGGCCGGAGTTGATGTACCAGATGCCGACACCGAGGCCGAGGACCAGCAGCACGGCGGCGACGATGACGAACGGCCCGCGCGGTCGGCGCGGGGCACCTGCCCGGCGGCTGGGCGGCGGAGGCGGCGCCGGGGTCTCCAGCCGGCTGGTCCGGTTGAAGTTGGCCTCGGGCTCGTCGCCGTTCACCGGCAGCGGACGCTGGATGTTGAGCCCGCGCGGGATGACGCTCGTACGGTCGTCGGAGTTGCTGTGCTCCGCCGAGAGCGCCTGCGGCGGCACCGCGTCCAGCTGGTCCGCGCTCAGCGCGGCGCGTGTCTCGCGGGCCTGCGCGAGCAGCGCCACGGCGTCGTACGGCCGGATCTGCGGGGAGCGCGCGGTGGCCGACGCGACCAGCTCGTCGAGCTCGTACGCCAGGCCCGGGACGATCGCCGAGGGCGGCGGGACGTCCTCGTGCAGGTGCTTGTAGAGCACCACGGCGGGGGAGTCCCCGTCATGCGGCTTCTCGCCGGTGAGCATCTCGTAGAGGACGACACCGCACGCGTACACGTCGACGCGGGCGTCGGCGGTGCCGGGCTGCTCTATCTGCTCGGGCGCGAGATAGGAGACGGTGCCGAGGACGGCGCCGGTGGTGCTGGTCACGGTGTCCACGGACCGCACGAGACCGAAGTCGGCGACTTTGACCCGGCCGTCATCCCCTATCAGGACGTTCTCCGGCTTCATGTCCCGGTGCACGAACCCGGCGCGATGCGCGGCACCGAGCGCGGCGAGCACCGGCTCCAGGATGTCGAGGGCGGCCCTGGGCTGCAGCGCGCCCCGGTCGCGCAGCACGTCACGCAGCGTGCATCCGGCGACGTACTCCATGGCGAGATAGACGTAGGACCCGTCGGTGCCCTGGTCGAAGACCTGCACGACATTGGGGTGCGCCAGTCGGGCGACGGACTTCGCCTCGCGGATGAACCGCTCGACGAACGCCCCGTCGACCGCCAGCGCGGGGTGCATCACCTTGAGCGCGAGCACGCGGTCCAGGCGGGTGTCCAGGGCCCGGTAGACCGTGGCCATCCCGCCGACCGCGATCCTCGCGTCCACGCGATACCGGCCGTCGAGCACCTGCCCGACCAGAGGGTCCTGAAGGGTCGTATCCACGCAGGTGAGTGTACGAGCCGACACCGACAGCCCCGCCCGTTCGGCCGAGATAGGGGCGGGACTGAAGCCGACCTGTGACGGACGCCTCATTGATCGACGGGTGTCATCGAACGTGCGTTCAGAATGCGGGTCGTTCCGGGTCCAGCCGCGCCATGCCGTCCACCGGGGACGACGCCTCCGCGAAATGGCGCTTCGGTATCCGGCCCGCCCGGTACGCCAACCGCCCCGCCTCCACGGCATGCCTCATCGCGTCGGCCATCAGCACCGGCTCCTGTGCCCGTGTCACCGCCGAGGCGAGCATCACACCCGCACACCCCAGCTCCATCGCGAGCGCCGAGTCGGACGCCGTACCGGCACCCGCGTCCAGGATCACCGGCACACGCGCGTGCTCCATGATCAACTGGAAGTTGTGCGGGTTGCGGATGCCGAGCCCCGACCCGATCGGGGAGCCGAGCGGCATGATCGCCGCACAGCCCACGTCCTCCAGCTTCCGCGCCAGCACCGGGTCGTCGTTCGTGTACGGCAGCACCGTGAACCCGTCGTCCACCAGTGTCTCCGCCGCGTCCAGCAGCTCGATCGGATCCGGCAGCAGCGTGCGTTCGTCGGCGATGACCTCCAGCTTGATCAGCTCCGTACCGAGCGCCTCGCGCGCGAGGCGGGCCGTCAGCACGGCTTCCCCGGCCGTGAAGCACCCCGCGGTGTTCGGCAGCACCCGGATCCCGAGCTTCTCCAGCACCGACAGCACCGAGCCGTGCACCGACGGGTCGACCCGCCGCATCGCGACGGTCGTCAGCTCCGTGCCGGACGCGACCAGCGCCCGCTCCAGCACGTCCAGGCTGGGCGCTCCGCCCGTGCCCATGATCAGGCGGGACGTGAAGGACGTACCGCCGATGACAAAGGGATCGTCGGCCATGGTTCAGCCTCCTTGCACTGCGGTGAGGACCTCGACGCGATCGCCCTCGGAGAGGGAGGTCGACGGCCACTGTCCGCGCGGGACGACGGTTTCGTTGAGGGCGGCGGCCACTCCGGAGGGCGCCGCGGTGAGCATCCGTACGGCGACGTCGAGGGCCGTACCGGGAGCGACCTCTCGCCGCTCCCCGTTGAGGGAGATGTTCATGCGGGCTGCTCCGTGAGTGCGGCGCGTTCTGTGCGCGTGGCGGGGGAGAAACGCTTCGGGGTGAACGGCCGTGCCTCCTCCGGGAGTTCACCGGTGGCCAGGACATGCGCCATGGCGTCCCCGGTGACCGGCGTGAGCAGCACGCCGTTGCGGTAGTGCCCGGTGGCCAGCGACAGCCCGGCCAGCTCGGTCGGGCCGAGCAGCGGAGCGTTGTCGGGGGAGCCGGGGCGCAGACCGGCCCGCGTCTCGGTGAGCGGCAGTTCGGTGATGCCCGGCACCAGCTCATGGGCGTCGCGCAGCAGCTCGTACACCCCGCCGGCGGTCACCGCGGTGTCCCAGCCCAGCTCCTCGCTCGTCGCCCCGACGACCAGCTCCCCGCTCTCGCGCGGCACCAGATACACCTGGCTGCCGCGCACCACGGCCCGCACGGTACGGCTCAGGAACGGCGCGTACCGCCGCGGCACGGTCAGCCGCAGCACCTGCCCCTTCACGGGACGCACGGGCGGCAGTACGTCGTCCGGGACCCCGGAGAGCCGCCCGCTGAGGCTCCCGGCCGCGAGGACCACCTGGCCCGCGCCCAGTTCCGTGCCGTCGGTCGTGGTGACTCCGGCGACCCGGTCCCCGGCGACATCGAGGCGCTCGGCCCAGGTGCGGTGGAAGACCACACCGGCCCGCTCGCACGCGACCACCAGGGCCGCAGCCAGCCGTCGAGGGTCGATCTGGTGGTCCCCGTCCACCCGCAGCCCCCCGCGCACGCCCGGCGCGAGCATCGGCTCCAGGCGCCGGCACTCACGCCCCGACAGCCATTCGGAGTCCAGCCCCGACTGGCGTTGCAGGGTGTGCAGTTCGCGGAGATGGGCGCGGTCGTCGGCGTCCAGGGCGACGGCGAGCGTTCCGCACTGGCGGTAGCCGAGGTCGTGGCCGGTGAGGTCGGACAGCTCGGCGGCGAAGTCCGGGTAACGCCGTGCCGACTCCAGGTTCAGGCCCAGCAGGGTCTGCTCGCCGTAGTGCAGTTCCGTGACGGCGGCCAGCATTCCGGCGGCCACCTGGGCGGCGCCGCCACCCGGCTCGGGATCCACGACGGCCGTCGTGAACCCGCGTTGCGCGGCCCGCCACGCCGTGACCAGGCCGATGATTCCGCCCCCGATGACGAGGACGTCTGACGTTCGCGTACGCGACATGGGCGTCCAGCCCCTCCCTTCGCCGGCATGACCCGGATCAGGTTCGTACGGTCGGAGGCCGCCAGCCTCCCTCTCAGCCCGGTGCGTCCGGGCTCCCGCGAGTGCTCTACGTTGGCCACCCTAGCCCGCCGCCGTAGGTCTCAGTAGGGAGCCGTACCTCATGGCCCGCTCGCTCGACGGACTCGTCCTGGCCCCCGTCGCCGACCAAGCCCCAGGTCAGGTGGGTACCCGCACCCGGTTCACGTACCACGAGAAGGACGGCGAGATCTGGGCCGAGTACACCGGCGGGGACGTCGTACGCGGGCATCTCGTGGGCACCCGGGACGGCGACCGGCTGGACTTCCGGTATGTGCAGCTGAAGCGGGACGGGACGACGTCGTCCGGCCACTGTGTGTCGACGGTGGTCGAGCTGTCCGACGGGCGCGTGCGGCTGGAGGAGACCTGGGAGTGGGAGTCGCAGCCGGGCCGCGGCACCAGCGTTGTGGAGCAGGTCACTGAGCACGACTCATGACTGACAAATTGTCAGTTGTCTATGGTGATCAGGTGAGCGAGCAGACGACGCAGTCGCAGCGGAAAGTGGTCGTCGCCGGCGCCGGCATGGCCGGTGTGCAGACGGCGGTCGCCCTGCGCGAACGGGGCTTCACCGGAACCGTCACCCTGATCGGCGCCGAACCCCACCAGCCGTACGACCGGCCGCCCCTGTCCAAGGCCGTACTGCTCGGCAAGGCCGAGGGCTCCGCCTTCGACGTCGACTTCGAGGCGCTCGGCATCGAGCTCCACCTGGGCCGCGAGGTGCTCGGCGTGCGCACCGCCGACCGCGAACTGGACACCGAGGCCGGGCCCGTCCCGTACGACGTCCTGGTGCTCGCCACCGGCGCCGAACCGATCAGGCTGCCCGGCGCGGAGGGCGTGCCCGGTGTGCATCTGCTGCGCACGCTGGACGACGCCGAGCGGCTGCGGCCGGTGCTCGCCCGGCAGCACGACATCGTGGTCGTCGGCGCGGGCTGGATCGGCGCGGAGTTCGCCACGGCCGCGCGCGAGGCGGGCTGCGCGGTGACGGTCGTGGAGGCCGCCGACCGGCCGCTCGCGGGGGCACTGCCCGCGGAGGTGGCCGCGCCGATGAGCGCCTGGTACGAGGACAGCGGGGCGGTGCTGCGCACGCACACGCGCGTGGCGCGCGTCGAACCCGGCGCGGTGGTCCTCGACGACGGCTCGCGGGTGGCCGCGGGCGCCGTCGTGGTCGGCATCGGGGCCCGGCCCGCCACGGCCTGGCTGGCCGGCTCGGGCATCGAGCTCGGCGCGCACCGCGAGGTCGTGGCCGACGAACGGCTGCACACATCGGTGCCGGACGTCTACGCGGTCGGCGACTGCGCGTCCTTCCCCTCGGGCCGCTACGGCGAGCGGCTGCTGGTCCACCACTGGGACAACGCCCTCCAGGGCCCGCGCACGGTCGCCGCGAACATCCTCGGCGAGACCGGCGTGGTCTACGACCCCGTGCCCTACTTCTGGTCCGAGCAGTTCGGCCGCTTCGTCCAGTACGCCGGCCACCACACCGCCGCCGACACGACCCTGTGGCGCGGCGACCCCTCGGGCCCGGCCTGGTCGGTCTGCTGGCTGCGGGACGACCGCCTCGTCGCCCTGTTGGCGGTGGGCCGGCCGAGGGATCTGGCGCAGGGGCGGCGGCTGATCGAGTCGGGCACGCCGATGGACCCGGAGCTGCTGGCGGACCCGGCGAGGCCGCTGAAGGCGGCGACGGCGTAGCGCGTCGGGGCGACGGCTCCTCCCGGGCGGACCGGCCTGACTTCCGACTGTCAGTGGCAGATGGCAGGCTTGTTCCCGTGACCGAGATTGACGCAAAGATCGATGCTCTCGTCCCCGCCTGGCTCACCCTGCCCGACATCGCCGAACAGCTCGGCGTCGAGGTGACGCGCGTCCGGCAGCTGGTCAAGGAGGGCCAGCTGATCGCCGTACGCCGTGGTGAGAACCGCGCGCTGCACGTCCCTGCCGCCTTCATCGACGGGGACAAGGTCGTCAAGGGCCTGTCCGGGACCCTGACGCTGCTGCGGGACGACGGCTTCACGGACGAAGAGATGCTGGAGTGGCTCTTCACCCCGGACGAGAGCCTGCCGGGCACCCCCGCGCAGGCCCTCAGTGAGAACCGCGGCACGGAGGTGAAGCGCCGCGCCCAGGCGCTCGCCGTCTGAGCCGAACACCGGGATCCGAACACCGTCCGGCGTACGGGCCGGGGCAACCCGCGGGCCACGGCCGCGGTCGAGCACGGCCGCATGACCATGAAGTCTCGTGATCATGAGTTGCCCCATATGCGCCCATACGTGCCCGTACGCCCCCGAACAACAGCACCGCCGCGGGTGGCCCACAGACGCCACCCGCGCGCGGCGCTCCGATTACCGTGCCTCCGTCCGGCACCCGCCCGACCTCACCCGCCCGGCAACCCGACCCCTGGGGGCACCGCATGTCCGACACCGTCACCGCAGGCACCGCCCGCGCGCAGCTCGCCGACGCCCGGCTCTACCTCTGCACCGACGCCCGCAAGCGACAGGGCGACCTCGCGGAGTTCCTGGACGCCGCCCTCGCCGGTGGCGTCGACATAGTGCAGCTGCGGGACAAGGGGATGGAGGCGGCCGAGGAGCTGGAGCACCTCAAGGTCTTCGCCGACGCCTGCGCCCGGCACGGCAAGCTCCTCGCGGTCAACGACCGGGCCGACGTGGCCCACGCCGCCGGTGCCGATGTCCTGCACCTGGGCCAGGGCGACCTCCCGGTCCCGGCCGCCCGCGCGATCCTCGGGGACGACGTCCTGATCGGCCGCTCCACGCACGCCGACGTCGAGGCCGACGCGGCCGCCGTCCAGGACAGCGTGGACTACTTCTGCACCGGCCCCTGCTGGCCGACCCCCACCAAGCCCGGCCGCCACGCCCCCGGCCTCGACCTGGTCCGCCACACCGCCGCCCTCGCCACCGACCGCCCCTGGTTCGCCATCGGCGGCATCGACCTCGGCAATCTCGACCAGGTGCTGGAGGCGGGCGCCCGCCGTGTCGTCGTCGTACGGGCGATCACCGAGGCCGCCGATCCCGGCGCCGCGGCGGCGGAGTTCGCCAAGCGGCTGCGGCAGGCGTAGGGGACCGGACCCGTTGTCCCGTCTCATCCATTGGGCAGCGTGACCGTGTTCCTACGGGCTTGGCGCCCAATTCGGCCCCCGTTTGTCCAAGGCGTGGACAGTAGCCGGACAATTCGGGCAAATGTCCGGTGTCCGGTTGGGGGACCGGGGGCCCCTGGCTAACCTGCGAGTATGGCCCTCGGCACCGCATCCATCAGGTCGGACCACGCGCGCACCGTGCGCGAGATGCTCGCGACCGGCAAGACGACGTATTCCTTCGAGTTCTACGCGCCCAAGACCCCGAAGGGCGAGCGGAACCTGTGGAACGCGCTGCGCCGGGTCGAGGCAGTCGGCCCCGACTTCGTCTCCGTGACCTACGGAGCGGGCGGTTCCACCCGTGCGGGCACGGTCAAGGCGACCGAGGCCATCGCCTCGGACACCACACTCACTCCGATCGCCCACCTCACCGCCGTCGACCACTCGGTGGCCGACCTGCGCAACATCATCGGCCAGTACGCCGACGCCGGGATCCGCAACATGCTGGCACTGCGCGGCGACCCGCCCGGTGACCCGCTGGGTGACTGGGTGCGGCATCCGCAGGGCCTGGCCTACGCCGCCGAGCTCGTCGAGCTGATCAAGGCGTCCGGAGATTTCTGTGTGGGCGTCGCGGCCTTCCCGGCGATGCATCCGCGCTCCGACGACTGGGACATCGACGTCAGTCACTTCGTCGACAAGTGCCGAGCGGGTGCGGACTATGCGATCACGCAAATGTTCTTCGAACCCGAGGACTACCTGCGGTTGCGC
Organism: Streptomyces lanatus; assembly: GCF_014655715.1. GTDB lineage: Bacteria > Actinomycetota > Actinomycetes > Streptomycetales > Streptomycetaceae > Streptomyces > Streptomyces lanatus. The sequence continues at coordinate 89,714 of NZ_BNBM01000005.1, forward strand.
GACCGTGTCTCGGCCGCGGGCTGCGACACCCCGATCATCCCGGAGATCATGCCCATCGCCAGCACAAGGACGCTGGAGCGGATCCCGTCCCTCACCAACGCCTCCTTCCCGGCCGCCCTGAAAGAGCGGATCCTCACAGCAAAGGACGATCCGGCGGCTGTACGCTCCATTGGCATCGAGTTCGCCACGGAGTTCTGCGCGCGGCTACTGGCCGAGGGAGTGCCCGGACTGCACTTCATCACGCTCAACAACTCCACGGCGACCCTGGAAATCTACGAGAACCTGGGCCTGCACCACCCACCGCAGGCCTAGACCGGTCGTCCTGATATACGTCACACTGCGTAGGCGGCCACTGGGAGAGGGGCGTACATGGGCTGGACGGTCCTCTACATCGCGTTCGGCATCGTCGCGCTGTGGCTGCTGGGCGAGGTGCTGCTGCAGTACAAGGCGCGGCTGCGCTGGCGCCTGCTGGCCTTCGTCGGCTTCCTCGGTGTCGTGGTCGGGGTACTGATCCCGTCCGTCGTCGTCATCGGTCTGGGCGCGGCGGCGTTCGCGGTCGGCCAGACCTACGTCACGCTGTCGTTCCGCCGCGGCTTCTCGGCGGGCTGGGCGGTCTCCGCTCCTGCCCTGGGCCCGCTGGGCGCCAAGCGCCGCCGCGGCGAGCCGGAGCGCCAGGAGCCGACCCTTGAGGTCTCCGACCTGGAGGCGGGCGAGAGCGGCTACGGCGGCAACACCCCCGACTACGGCCAGGACGGCGTCGGCTACGGCGACGACTACGACCGCGACGACGTCTTCACACCCACCCGCGGTGGACAGCCCATGCCCGCGGAGGCGAACGCCGTCTACGAACCGCAGCCCATGCCGGAGGACACCGGCTCGTACGGCATATACAGCGACGCCGCCTACGCCGCTGCCGCCGACCCGAACTACGCGGCCGCCGGCCAGCCCCAGGACCAGTACGCGACGGCCGACCAGGGCTACGGCTACGACGGCTACACCGGGTACGACCAGCAGCAGTACGGCTACGACCAGAGCGGCCAGCAGCAGTACGCCGCCTACTCCGACCCCTACATCGGCACCCAGACCTACGACGGCGCCGCCTACGACGCCTACGGCCAGCAGCAGTACGGCCAGCAGGGCTACGGCCAGGACCAGTACGCCACCGGCACCTACGGCGAGGGCACCCCGCCCGGCGGCGTCTGGGTCCCGCAGCAGCGCACCGACGAGGCGTACGGCGGTGAACTCCCGCCCGAGCAGCAGTACCCGTACCAGGGGAACGGCCAGCAGCAGGGGCAGGGTCAGGGGTACGACGAGCAGTACCGTTTCTGACGGTCCCGCGCGCCGCACCGCTCAGGCGCGGTTCACTGCGAGCCCCGGAACTCCGGGCCCTCCACGATCAGTCCCGCCACCAGCGCGCCCGACATACCGGCATGCGGCAGTCCGCCGCCGGGGTGGGACCAGCCGCCCGCCATGAACAGTCCGGGCAGCGCCGTGCTGTTGGACGGGTGCAGCAGTCTCCCCTCGGCCGCGGCCAGCGCCGGTGCCGGAACCGCTCCGCCCGCCGCGCCGGTCACCTCCGCGATGTCGGCCGGGGTGCGCACCTCGTGCCAGAGGAGACGGTCGCGCAGCTCCGGAACGGCACGCTCGGCGACGGTGATCAGGTCTTCCGCGTGCCGGGCGTCGGTGTCCGATCCCGACGGCACCGTCGCGGTGAGGGTGATCGCCTCATGGCCGGTGTCCGGAACCAGCGCCGGGTCATCGGGCCGCAGGACCGTCACCGTGGGACGTGAGGCCATCGCCGTGGCCACGCCGAACAGCGCGTCCAGCTCGGCCTCGCGGTCCTCCGCGTGCACCACCGTGCGGTGCGCCGTGCCCCGCGGCCGACCGCCGCGCAGCGCCAGCAGCACCGTGAGCCGGCTCGCCGCCCCACGCTGGGGTACGACCTCGCCCTCGGCTCGGGGCGCCGGGCGGTCCAGCACGCCCGGAGCGACCCCGCAGACCACGAGGTCGGCCTCCGCCACTGTGCCGTCGGCCAACTCCACTCCGGCCGCCCGGCCGTCCTTCTCCACGACCCCGGTGACCTCCGCACCGAAGTGGAACTCGACTCTCCGGGCCAGGCACCGCTCGTACACGGCCCGCGCCAACTCCCGTATGCCGCCCCGCACATACCAGGTCCCGAAGGCATGCTCCAGATACGGCAGCACCGCCGCGCTCGCCGGGGCCTCCCGGGGATCCAGGCCGTATGCCAGCGCGTGGCTCTCCAGCAGGGCCACCAGCCGGGGGTCGCGCAGCTCCCAGGCGCCGATCTCGGCGAGCGTGCCGGCCCGGCGGGTGCGCAGGAGTCGCTTGTGGGGGACCGAAGGGTAGGGCTCGCGCTCGGCCAGTACCTGCCAGTTGGGCCACAGGGGCTCTTCCAGGAGCGGTCTGCGCGTCCGGTCCCAGGCCTCGCGGGCGCGGACCAGGAAGTCGCCCCAGCGGCCGCCCGCCCCCGCGCCCAGCGCCTCGTCCAGGGCGGCCACGACGCCCGCGCGCGAGGCGTTCGGCAGGGGTGCCTCGGTGCCGTCCGCGAACAAGTGCCGCGCGGACGGGTCGACCTGGACCAGCTCGACGCAGGACTCCAGCGGCTCCTTGCCGGTCTTGATGAACAGATCGCGGTACACGGCGGGGAGCGGGAGCAGCCCGGGCCCCGTGTCGAAGCCGAAGCCGTCGCGCTCGAAGCGGCGCACCGCTCCGCCGTACGTCTCCGTACGCTCGTACACCGCCACCCGGTGGCCCGCGACGGCCAGCCGGGCAGCGGCCGCCATGGCGCCCACCCCGGCGCCGATCACCGCAATCCTTGCCATGCGTGGGACTTTATCGGCCGGCACTGACAACAGCGCACTGACCTCGCAGGACGTGCTCAGCCGCCCCGCTGTGCCACCGCCTGCCCGAGCCGTTTCTCCGCCCGCCGCTCGGTCCTGCGGCGCCAGAAGCGACGGATCCGCGAGACCAGGAAGTAGACCGTCAGGATGCCGGCGAGCAGCAGAGCGCCCGCGATGGACGCCGCCGCCACGGGGTGGAAGATCGCGAAGGTGATGATCGCGGCGACCCCGAGATCCTCGGCGAGGCTCACGATGACGTTGCTGAACGGCTCGGGCGAGCTGTTGACCGCCATCCGCGTCCCGGCTTTGACCAGATGGCTGACCAACGCCGTGGAACCGCCGACCGCGCCCGCGGCCAGCTCCGGCACCGACCCGCTCTGCCCGGCGAGCAGCGCCGCGACGACCGCGCCCGACACCGGCCGGATCACGGTGTGCACGGCGTCCCATGCCGAGTCGACATACGGGATCTTGTCGGCGACGGCCTCGATGAGGAACAGCACGCCGGCCGCTATCAGGACATCCGGCCGCTGCAGCGCCTCGGGCACCTCGTCGCTCAGGCCCGTCGCGCCGAATATGCCGAGCAGCAGCACGACGGCGTAGGCGTTGATGCCGCTGGCCCAGCCGCTTGTGAACACCAAAGGGAGTACAGACACGGGGGCGATCGTAACCAGTGGGCAACACCGGGTCCTGGGGATGAGTGCGCAGAGCTGAGTACGCGTACCTAGCCGAGGAGATGAGTACGCGCGCGGATGGGTCGCGACCTGCGTGAACGAGAGAGTGGAGGCACGGAGAAGGGGATCGGCTCCGCACCGGCGACACGGGGCGCCGGAACGGAGCATCCCCGGATCCGCTCCTTCCGCCGGCCTGGTGTCGGCGGGAGTGAGACCGGGGGACCCGGGGGAACGACCGAACGGGGGTCCACACGGGGGAAGTTCGGGGGGAAGTACGGGGGAGCACGAGAAGGCGCCGGTTCGACAGTGGCCACGGGGGACGCGGGCACTGTTCGGACCGGCGCTTTCGTGTGCGAGCTCGCACTTGATGCGTGCGCTGCACTTGACGCTCGCGCCGAACGCCTCAGTGGCGTCCGCTCACCCGCCCCTGCAACAGCCGTGACAGCGCCGCGTGCACATCGTCCAGGGAGCGCTCCGGCTGGAAGGACTTCCAGTCGAGGGCGGCCACCAGGACCATGCCGACCAGGGCCGCCGCGGTCAGTGGGACATCGATCTCGTCGCTGAACTCGCCGCTCTCCACGCCCTCGCGCAGCACGCCCTCGACGACCGCCACGGCCTGCTGACGGACCACCATGAGCGTGGACTGCCAGGCCCGGTTGGTCCGCCACAGCTCGGCCACGTAGAGCTGGGTGAAGGACGGGTAGCGGTCGATGAAGACCAGGCCCGCGCGGACCATCGCGTCCAGGGCGTCCACCTTGCCGCCGCCGTCGCGCGCGGTCCGCTCGGCGGCCTCCCGGAGCGAGGCGGTCAGGAGGCCCACTCCGTGCCGGAGCAGTTCCTCGAAGAGGACCGACTTGCTCGCGAAGTTGTAGTAGACCGTGCCCTTCGCCACCCCGGCCCGCTCGGCGATCTCGTCGACCGTGGTGGCGGAGAAGCCCTGCTCGGCGATGAGCGTGACGGCCGCTTCGTAGAGCTTCTGCCGGGTGGCCTCACGGCGCGTGCTGCCGCCCGACGCGGCGCTGCTGCTTTCCATGCGCCTGATTGTCCCGCGCGCGGTCACAGGGTCAGCTCCGGGTGCAGCCGGTCGAGCGTCCACACCTGGCGGCGCCGGGCCGACAGCGCGGTCAGCGCGAGGGCGCCCGCGGTGAAGGCGACGAGCACCACGCACGCGTGCCACACCGGAGTCAGACCGCCGCCCGTGATGAGCCTCCTGAGGGCCTCCACGACGTAGCTCATCGGCAGGAAGGGGTGCAGCGCGTTGAAGAAGCCCGGACTGGTCTGTACGGGGTAGGTGCCGCCCGCGGACGTCAACTGGAGCATCAGCAGGGCCAGGACGAGGATCCGCCCGGCCGCCCCGAAGCGGGCGTTCAGCCACTGCACGATCGCCGCGAAGCACGCCGTCACCAGGAACAGGAAGCCCACCGTGCCCGCCGCGCGCGCCATCTGGAGCCCGATCGCCCAGTGCAGCACCGACATCAGGGCGATCGTCTGGAGCACCCCGATCGCCACCACGGGCAGCCATCCGGCCAGCGCGATCCGCCAGGCCGGGGCGCCCGCTGCGAGCGCGCGCCGGTTCATCGGCGCGATCAGCATGTACGCCACCATCGCGCCCACCCACAGGGACAGCGGGATGAAGTACGGGGCGAACCCGGTGCCGTAGTTGGGCGCCTTGTGCAGGTCCCTGGACAGCAGCTGGACCGGGTCGGCCATGACCTCCGTACGGGCGTCGCGGTCCTTCTTGTCGTAGTCGGGGATCTGCCCCGCACCGTCGTGCAGGCCGTCCGAGAGCTTCCCGGAGCCGTCGACGAGCTTGTAGATGCCGCCGTTGAGGTCGTACGCGCCCGTCTTGAGCCGGCCCACCCCGCTGTCCAGGTCCGTCGCGCCGCTCTTGGCGTCGCCCAGCCCCGAGTGCAGCTTCTTGGCGCCCGCGGCGACCTTCGCGGCTCCCTGGTTCAGCTCGTTGATCCGGGAGACGGCGTCGTCGAGGTCCTCGGAGAGGCGGGGAGCGCGGTCGGCGAGACCCTGGGCCTGCTTCTGGAGGGCGGCGAGGTGCTTGTCGAGCTTCTTCAGGTCGCCGTCCTGGTCGGCGATCAGCGTGTTGAGGTCGTCGGCGATCGTCGCCACGTCGGCGGCGGACTGCTTGGCCTTCTTCAGGTCGGAGCAGGCCGGGTCGGGCAGTACGGGGTCCTCGCAGCGCGTCTTGTAGATGACGTTCAGGATGTCGGATGCCGCGTGGGCGCCCTTGGCGGCGGCCGGAGCGCGCTCCACCAGGTCGTCGAGGTTGTTGCGGATCGCCCCCGAGGCGTCCGCGACCAGCTGGGCGGTGTCCCCGATGGTCTTCTCGTTGTCCTTGAGGAACGGGCCGATCTTGTCGTCGATCCCGTTGACCCTGGCGGCCAGCGTCTGCGTGCCCTCCGCGACCCGCCGTGAGCCGTCCTCCAGGTCGCCCGCGCCCTTGTTGAGCTTCTTCAGGCCCGTGGACAGCTTGCCGCTGCCGTCCTTGGCGTCCTTCAGCCCGTCGGCGAGGTCCTTGGAGCCCTTCTCCGCCTTCCCGATGCCGCCTTCGAGCCGGTCGGCGCCGTTCGCGGCCTTGACCGTCGCCCCGTGGATGTCGGAGAACGACACGAAGATCCGGTCCAGGAACGACCGCGACGCCTTGGTGGACGCCGCCTCGCGGACCTCGCTGAAGACCGTGCGCGAGATCTGCCCGACGATGTAGTTGTTCGCGTCGTTCGTACGCACCTGGAGGGCGCCCGTCTCCGGCGAGTCGCCCGCACTGGAGGCGATCCGCTCACTGAAGTCGGACGGCATGGTCAGCGACAGGTAGTAGGTGCCGTCCTCGACGCCCTTCTCGGCGTCGGCGGCACTCACCTCGCGCCAGTCGAAGACGTCGCTCTCGCGCAGCCCCTTGGTGATGTCGTCGCCCGCCGTGAGCTTCTTCTCCCCGACGGCCGCCCCCTTGTCGTCGTTCACGAGCGCCACGGGGATCTTGTCGAGCCTGCCGTACGGGTCCCAGAACGACCACAGGTACAGCGCGCCGTACAGCAGGGGCAGCACCAGCAGCGCGACCAGCGCGGCCCGCGGCAGCTTCCCCCGGCCGAAGCGCCTCAGCTCGAGCGCGGCCAGCCTAGGCGAGCGCATCGGCGGTTTCCTTTCCCTCGATCTCGTCGGTCACCCTGGTGGGCACCTTGACCGTGCCGTCCGGCGCCTCACTGCACACCGCCACAACCGTGGTCCCGGCCTCGGCGACGGACTTCAACAGCGCCCAGATGTCCGCCCGTTCGGCGTCCGAGAGCTTGAGGTCGGTGTCGTCGACGCCGAGCAGCCGCGGACGCCCGATCAGGGCCAGCGCGAGGGACAGCCGCAGCGCCTCCACACGCTCCAGATCCCGTACGGCCGTACGCGCACCCTTGGGCAGCGACGCGAGGTCAAGACCGGCCGCCGTCAGCGCGGCGTCGATCCGCAGCCGCTCCTCGGACCGCCGCTCGGCACGCGGGCGCAGAAGGCCGCGCAGGGAGTCGCCGAACCGCCGCTGGAGCAGCGCCCGTTCATGGAGGTGCTCGGCCACGGTCAGGGCCGGGTCCAGGTCGGTCACCCCCGGCACGTGCGCCACGGCACTGGCCCGCCGTACCGCCGCCATGCGCTTGGGCAGCGCCGACCCGCCCACCGTCGCGGTCCCCTCGGTGGGCTTCATCCGTCCGGTGAGCGCCAGCAGCAGGCACGTACGGCCGGTGCCGGAAGGTCCCTCGATCGTGATCAGCGAGCCGGGCTCCGCCTCGAACGAGACCTCTCGGAACGCCCATCCGCGCGGCCCCTTGAGCCCGAGCCCCAGGGCCGCGACGCCGGCTCCGGCCACGGTTCCCCCCATCCCTGCCCCCTCTTTTGAACTGACTGGTCAGTGCAAAAGTTAGTCCGAACTCTCGATCGAAGCAAAACCCCAGGTCAGATCGGATTGTCAGTGCCATACCTCACGATGGGCACATACGGCATCCCGTATCGGGCATGCCGTCACCCAGACGACAGGAGGTTCGTCATGGCCAGCTACCACGCAGCCGCCGCACGCCGGCGTCGCGCCACCGGCCCTGCCCCCTCACTGACCGGCCCGGCGAGCGATGTGCACCCCGTGCTCCGCCGGACCACGGCCCCGCCCGCCGCCCTCGACCTGCTCGCCCAGGCCCGTGCCGGACTCGACGAGGCCACCACTCTGGAAACACCCAACGAGCGATACGCCACGGCCCACCTCGCCGCCCTGCGCACCGCCGCCGCCGTGCTCGCCGCGCGGGGTCGCCCGGAGCCCAACGCCAAGCGCCGGGCCCGCATCCGGAGCGCCTGGGAAGTGCTCCCCGAGATAGCGCCCGAACTCACCGAGTGGAGCGCCCTGTTCGCCTCGGGCGCCCGGCGCCGCGCCCGGGCCGAGGCGGGCATCCAGGGCGCGGCCGGCCGCCGGGACGCGGACGACCTGATACGTGACGTGGCGATGTTCCTGCGCCTCGTCGAGCGGATGCTGGTGCTCCAGCCGGTCCTGCCACAGCCACGGCAGGACGTGGACGGGGAGGAGGCGGGGGGACCGGGGCACCGGCGCGAGGACATGCCGGACGCGGGCTGACGGGGCGCCCCCCGGGGCTCTCCCGGGGCAGCGATGGCCTACCGCCCGCCCGGTCCCATTAGGGTGGAGGGCGCCTGAAGCCTTCCACCCCGTGACCCGGGCGGGGAGGCAGCCCGTTCGCCCCGCTGTGCAGACGGCGGTGCCGCGCCGAGGAGCCAAATCGCCGTGTCTGACCCGATGCGCCCCCGCGCCTCCCTCCGTACCGCCGTGGTCTGGGAGGTCCTCCAGGACGCCCTGGACCGCCGGGTCAAGGCCACGGGCCGTCAGAGCCTGGACATCCTCGACACCGGCGGCGGCAGCGGCAACTTCGCCGTGCCCCTGGCCCGCCTCGGCCACCGCGTCACGGTCGTCGACCCCAGCCCGAACGCGCTCTTCGCCCTGGAGCGGCGCGCCGCCGAGGCCGAGGTCGCCGACCGGGTGAAGGGCGTGCAGGGAGACGCCCACGGCCTGTTCGACGTGGCCGAGCGCGGCGGGTACGACGTCGTGCTGTGCCACGGCGTCCTGGAGTACGTCGACGACCCCGCCGAGGGTGTGCGCAACGCGGTGGCCGCCCTGCGCTCCGAGGGCGTCCTCAGCCTGCTCGCCGCCGGTCTCGGCGGTGCCGTGCTGGCGCGGGCCCTCGCCGGTCACTTCAAGGAGGCCAAGCAGGCCCTCCAGGACCCGGACGGCCGCTGGGGCGAGGGCGACCCCATGCCCCGCCGTTTCACCGCCGAACAGCTCACCGACCTCGTCGAGCGGGCCGGGCTCACGGTCGGCGCCGTGCACGGGGTGCGGGTCTTCGCCGACCTGGTCCCCGGCGTGCTGGTGGACACCGAGCCCGGGGCGCTGGAAGCGCTGCTGAAGCTGGAGGAGGCGGCGGCCGAGCTGTCCGCCTTCCACTCGGTGGCCACTCAGCTCCATGTGCTCGGCGAGACGCGGGAGGCCGCCGGGGCCTGAGCCGCCCACCGTGCGCAGACCGCCAGGGTGCGCCTTGATCAGGGACTTGGCTGCACATGGAGTACGCCACAGGCCCCCCGATCGGACGCCCGGCGCCGTATGATCGAGGGAGACCGTTCCGGCATGACGGGTCGGCCGCTGGGGAATGAAGATCTCAGCGAGCCGGGACGCCCATGCCGGAGCCCGGTTGGCCAATTGGCGTAGAGGGGCGGGTTTCACGGGGGCGATTCCCTGCCTATCCTGAAGGGACCCCCCGGGTCGCCCCGGCGACTGCACGATGAGGAGGACTCCGTGCCGCTCTCGGAGCACGAGCAGCGAATGCTCGAGCAAATGGAGCGAGCGCTGTACGCCGAAGATCCCAAGTTCGCGACAGCGCTTGAGGGAAGCGGGCTGCGTACGTACACCCGGCGACGGGTCTACCAGGCGGTCGCGGGCTTCCTCGTAGGTATCGCGCTCCTCATGGCTGGAATGGTCGCCAAGCAGGTGTGGCTCAGCGTGGTGGGCTTCCTCGTCATGCTGGGCTGTGCGGTACTCGCCGTGACCGGCTGGCGCAAGGCCCCCAAGCCGGGTGAACAGGCCTCCGGCGGCCCACAGGCCCGCCACCAGCCACGACAGAAGCGATCCTTCATGGACCGCATCGAACAGCGCTGGCAGCGCCGTCGGGACGAACAGGGCGGCCATTAGTCCGGCCAGCTCGACGAGCAGCTCCTGAACAGACGCAGGGGGTGACCACCGACCGGTGGTCACCCCCTGACGTATGCCCGCGTATGCGCGGCCCGGGGCCGGGGAATCGGCCCCGGCCCACCGTCACCCCCGCTGCCCCGGCGTCGACGGCCTGCGCAGCGTCGGCCGGGCCGCCGCCGCACGCCGCTTGACGTCCAGCCACCGGTCCGACAGCGCCCAGACCACTCGCACCGTGGACCGCGGCGCCAGCAGCGCGCGCATGCTCGTCCGCCAGCCGGCCTTGGACCGCAGATCGGACCGGACGCGGCGGACATCCTCCGCGAGCCCGGCCGTAGGACGCGGCACGGGGGCGTACAGGACCTGTTCCACCGCGTCGGCGACCCGGTGCACCGAGGCCGCCGCCGGCGGGTCGAGATGACCCAGACGGACGATACGGGCGGCGGTTCTGCGCGGCGTCTGGGAGTCGTCCGGCGGGATGCCGAAGTCCCAGGCGGTGTCCGTCAGTTCCTGCCAGACCGCCAAGGTGTGCAGCGGGATGTCCGCCTCCGAGCGCCCATGCGCCCCGAGCCGTACCGCTCTCATCCGCAGCCGCCACAGCATCGGCGCCGACGGGATCAGCAGTGCCGCGGCGCCACCGAGCACCCAGGCCAGCAGCACGTACCACTTCGGGCCGTCGCCGCCGGGGGCCACCGCGGCCTCCGGGGACTCGCTCGCGCACAGCTGCGGGTTCTGCCCCGCGCAGCTCTCGCTGGCCGAGGGAGTGGCGGAGAGTCCGGTGCTCGTCGACTGCGAGGGCCGCGCCACGTCCGGGAGCGTGGAGCCCGGCGTGTCCGACTGGGTGTACGACGGGACCGAGCCACGGGTCGGCGTCGGCTCGAAACGCGTCCAGCCCACGCCCTCGAAGTACAGCTCGGGCCAGGCGTGCGCGTCCCTCAGACCCACCGAGACGGAGCTGTCGCCCTGCGGAGTGCCGGGCGCGAAGCCCACCGCGACCCGGGCCGGTATGTCCAGCGAGCGGGCCATCGCCGCCATCGCGAAGGAGAAGTGGACGCAGAAGCCCTGCTTGTCCCGCAGGAAGCGGGCGATCGCCGTACGGCCGCTGCCGACCTTGACGTCGGTGTCGTACTGGAAGCCGCCCGTGACGGCGAAGTACTCCTGGAGCTTGACCGCCTGCTCGTAGTGGCTGGTCGCGCCCTCGGTGACCTCGCGCGCGGTCTTGCCGACCACCGAGGGCATCGAGTCGGGCAGCTTGGTGAACTCGCGCTTCAGGGCGGCCGGCGGCTCCGGCGCGTCGGCGAGCTGCTCCGCCGTCGGCTGCACATCGAGGCTGCGCACGGTGTACGTCGCCCCGCGTGTGGTCTGGCGGCGGTCGCCGACGACCGTCATGCCCAGCGGTTCATAGCGCCATCTGCCGTCGATCTCCACGCCGCTCGGCGGGTACGGCATCGGCAGCCAGTTCTGGGCGTACCAGTCCGCCGCCGAGATGGTCGTCTCGACCTCCGCGCGCCGGACGTCGGGGCCGAGGCCGATGGGGGTGGGGAACCGGCCGGGAATGGCCTCGATGCTGCGCTTGGCCGGCTCCCAGGTGGTGCCGTCGAAGTCGTCCAGGGACACGATCCGCAGGTACAGGTTCGACAGGTCCGCGGTGTTGGTCTTCAGGGACAGGACCTCGCGGTCCTCGTCCACGTTCAGACTGTCGCGCAGCGACACCAGCGGGTTCACCGCGGCGACCGTGCCCCCGCGTCCGCTGCCCGAGCCCACACCCGCGCCCGCCGCGTCCAGCAGTCCGCCGTTCATGGCGGGCAGGGCGAGCGGCACCACCAGGGCGATGCCGAGCGCGACCACGCCGATGCGCCGCCCGGTGCGGACCGGCGCCACCGCGCCGGTCGGCTCCCCGCCGGGCGTCCGGGGCGCCCCGCCGAAGACCCGGCCCCACTGCGAGAGCCGGTCACGGCCCTCCGCCAGGAGCAGCATCAGATAGCCCATGGCGGCGACCAGGAACCACAGCCAGTCCGCGCCCCCGTCGGACAGCCCCGCCGCCACCGAGTACAGCGCCAGCAGCGGCAGCCCGGCCGGCGCGGCGCTGCGGAACGTCACCGCGAGGGTGTCCACCGCCAGGCCGATGATCAGGACGCCGCCGATCAGCATCAGCCGGATGCCGTCCGACAGCGGCGCCGGGATCGAGTACCGGCTGACGTCGTCCCCGCCGGCCTGCAGCAGATCGGCGAAGTGACGGAAGGCCTCCGGACCGGGGATCACCCCGATGATCGCCTGCTGGTTGGCGAAGGTCAGGGTCAGCAGCATCAGCCCGGCCAGGGCCTGCGCCGCCACCGTCAGGGGCCGGGCCAGCGGCACCCGCCGGGTCGCCATGCCCACGCCCGTCTGGATCGCGAGCAGGAAGATCGCCTGCATCAGCCAGGTGACCGGCGAGACCAGCGGCAGCAGCGCGCACGACGCCATCAGCGTGGCAGCCGCGGCGCACAGCGCCATCCGTGTCCGCCCGCTCATGCCGGACCCTCCCCACTACCGGTTGCGGCAAGCCCGTTGCGCTCCCGGTCCGCCTGGCGCCACAGGTCGTTCAGCGAAGCGCCCCGCGGCACGCTCACGACCGTCCAGCCCGCCTCCCGCAGCATCCGCAGCCGCTCCTCGCTCCTGTCCAACGCCCCGGGCACATCGGTCGGTTCCCGCACCCAGGCCCCGCTGTCCAGCACGAAGGCCACCGCGCCCCCGCTGCGCTGGCGCATCTTGGCGGCCACCGCGGCCTGCTCCTCGTCGAGGTCGCCGAAGAAGGCGACCAGCAGCCCCTCGTTGCCGCCGCGCAGCAGGTCGTAGGCCCGCGACAGGCCTGTGCCGTCGGAGTGGTCGATCACCGCGAGGGTGTCCATCATCAGCCCGGCCGCGTCCGCCGACTCCTGGCTCGCGCCCGCGAACCCGTCGGCGCCCTCGCCGGGCACCGAGCTGCCGGTGTCGGTCAGCAGCCGGACGGAGAAGCCCCGCTCCAGCATGTGCACCAGCACGGACGCGGTGCCCGACACGGCCCACTCGAAGGCCGAGTCCGGACCGGCGCCCTGGAACGCCGCGCCCCGGGTGTCGAGCAGTACCGTGCAGCGGGCGCGCTGCGGCTGCTCCTCGCGGCGCACCATCAGCTCGCCGTAGCGGGCGGTGGAGCGCCAGTGGACACGGCGCAGATCGTCGCCGTAGCGGTAGCCGCGCGGGATCACATCGTCCTCGCCGGCCAGCGCCAGCGAGCGCTGCCGGCCGTCGCCGTACCCCTTGGCCTCCCCGCTGAAGCGCACCGGCGGCAGTGGCTCCACGCGCGGGATGACGGTGAGGGTGTCGTACGTCGAGAAGGAGCGGGTCAGCTCGCACATGCCGAACGGGTCGCTCAGGCGCAGCTGCAACGGGCCCAGCGGATAGCGGCCGCGCAGGTCCGAGCGGACCCGGTAGGACACCTCGCGGCGGCCGCCCGGCTCGACCCGGTCCAGCACGAAGCGGGGGCGCGGGCCGAGGACGTAGGGCACCCGGTCCTGGAGCATCAGCAGGCCCGTGGGCAGCCGGGTGACGTTGTCCATCCGCAGGTGCACCCGGGCCTCACTGCCGGCGGGCACGCGCGCGGGGGAGAGCCGTCGGCTGCCCGCGACCCGGTAGCGGGTGCGGTACAGGACCGTCGCGCAGACCAGCGGGAGCACCGCGAGCAGCAGCCCCACGCGCAGCAGGTCGCTCTGGCCGAGGACGTACGCGCAGACGGCGGCCGCGACACCGGCGGCCAGGAACGAACGGCCGCGGGTGGTCAGACCGGCCAGCGCGGTGCGGATGCCGCTCTGCTCGCCGCGGTCCGGCTCGGCCTCGCCCGTACTGCCGGAGGACATCACAGCCTCCGCGGCGGCTGCTGGCCGTACGGCTGGGTGCCGCGGCCAAGGCCACCGAAGTCGTGCTGCCGCTGCTGTGCGGCGGGCACGGGGGTGCGCTGGAGGATCTCCTGGACGACCTGCTCGGAGGTGCGCCGGTTGAGCTGGGCCTGCGCGGTGGGCAGCAGCCGGTGGGCCAGCACGGCCACGGCGAGGGCCTGTACATCGTCCGGCAGCGCGTACTCCCGGCCGCTGAGGGCCGCCGCCGCCTTCGCCGCGCGCAGCAGATGCAGCGTCGCGCGCGGGGAGGCGCCGAGTCTGAGGTCGGGGTGCGTGCGGGTGGCCGAGACCAGGTCCACCGCGTACCGGCGGACCGGATCGGCGACATGCACGCCGCGCACCGCGTCGATCAGCTTCACGATGTCGTGCGCGTGCGCCACCGGCTGCATGTCCTCCAGCGGGGACACGCCGCCGTGCACATCCAGCATCTGCAGCTCGGCCTCCACGCTGGGATAGCCGACGGAGACACGGGCCATGAAGCGGTCGCGCTGGGCCTCGGGCAGCGGGTAGGTGCCCTCCATCTCGACCGGGTTCTGCGTGGCCACCACCATGAAGGGGCTCGGCAGCTCATAGGTCTGGCCGTCGATCGTGACCTGGCGCTCCTCCATGGACTCCAGGAGCGCGGACTGCGTCTTCGGCGAGGCGCGGTTGATCTCGTCGCCGATCACGATCTGGGCGAAGATCGCACCCGGTTTGAACTCGAAGTCCTTGCGCTGCTGGTCCCAGATGGACACGCCCGTGATGTCGGACGGCAGCAGGTCCGGCGTGAACTGGATACGTCGTACCGAACAGTCGATGGACCGCGCCAGCGTCTTGGCCAGCATCGTCTTGCCCACGCCTGGGACATCCTCGATCAGAAGATGTCCCTCGGCGAGCAGTACGGTCAGCGAAAGCCGTACGACCTCGGGCTTGCCCTCGATCACTCCCTCCACCGCGTCGCGGACTCGCTCCACAGTGGCGGTCAGATCAGTGAGGCTCGCTCGATCGTCATAGGTCGTCACCCGGCCCTCCTCGGCCCGTTCTTTCCGGGCCGACGCCATGCGCGGACCGGCCCACCCCTGGAACTCGGGCACCACGCGTGGAAAGTTCCGCGTGTTGCCACACCCGCATTCTTGCTGCCGTTACCGATTCGTGTCACTCGCCTGTGGACAACTGCCTGCGTTATGTCGGGTCTTACGGCCTTTTGGGCACGCCCGAGCGCAAATTGACAGCAGAACGACAGCTACGGCGGATGGTCACGCGGCGTCCGCGGCGGCTACGCGGCGACGTCGATCTCGCGCAGCAGACCCGTCTTCACATCGAAGACGAAGCCCCGCACGTCGTCGGTGTGCAGCAGGAACGGCGAGGTGCGCACCCGCTGCATCGACTGCCGTACGTCCTGGTCGACGTCCCGGAACGCCTCCACCGCCCAGGAGGGCCGCTGGCCGACCTCGTCCTCCAGCTCGTGCCGGAAGTCCTCGGTGAGGCTCTCCAGGCCGCAGCCGGTGTGGTGGATCAGGACGACGCTGCGGGTGCCCAGCGCGCGCTGGCTGATGGTCAGGGAGCGGATCACGTCGTCGGTGACGACGCCGCCCGCGTTGCGGATGGTGTGGCAGTCGCCGAGCTCCAGGCCCAGCGCGGCGTGCAGGTCGAGACGGGCGTCCATGCAGGCCACGACGGCGACATGCAGGACGGGACGGGCGTCCATCCCGGGATCGGCGAACGCGGCGGCGTACCGCTCGTTCGCATCGACGAGGCGGTCGGTCACCGTGCCGCCGCGTATGGCGCCTTCGGGCTCGGTGGGAACAGATGCGGAAGTCGTCATATTCATGACGGTACTGGTCACCCGTCCTCCGGTCCTGTCGTGAGAAGGAAAAAGAGCGTCATCACGTTCAGCATGTGACCTAACGCACAGGGGGTTCGCGACGCGCAGGTCGGTTGATTGACCGGAAGACAGGGTGGACTAAAGTGACGCGAAGCGGGAGGCGAGGCCCCCTGCTGGACTGTTTTCCCCGGAGACCCCGGCGATTTCCTCCGAAGGGTCTCCCCGCGTGCGCGGCGCGTACGTACGGCTCGGCCTCCTCCCGCTCCCGGTCGGCTGACGCTCCTGGCGCCGGCAGGCCTCCCCTTCACGAGCGGGCGGGGACCCGGCGGTGCGTACGGCCCTGCCGGATCTGAGAGGGCCCCTTGAGTCACAGTCGACATGTCCCGGTGATGCTCCAGCGGTGCCTGGACCTGTTGGCCCCCGCCCTGCGGGAACCCGGAGCGGTGGTCGTCGACTGCACCCTGGGGCTCGGCGGCCACAGCGAGGCCCTGCTGACGCGGTTCCCCGAGGCCCGGCTCGTCGCCCTCGACCGCGACAAGGAGGCCCTGCGCCTGTCCGGCGAGCGGCTCGCCCCGTACGGCGATCGCGCGAGCCTCGTGCACGCCGTGTACGACGAGCTCCCGGACGTCCTCGCCAGGCTCGGCATCCCGCGCGTGCAGGGCGTCCTGTTCGACCTCGGCGTCTCCTCCATGCAGCTCGACGAGGCCGACCGGGGCTTCGCCTACGCCCAGGACGCCCCCCTCGACATGCGCATGGACCAGACGGCCGGCATCAGCGCCGCCGAGGTCCTCAACACCTACCCGCCCGGCGAGCTCGTCCGGATCCTGCGCGCCTACGGCGAGGAGAAGCAGGCCAAGCGGATCGTGTCCGCCATCGTGCGTGAGCGCGACAAGGAGCCGTTCAGCAACAGCGCCCGGCTGGTGGAGCTGATCCGCGACGCGCTGCCGCAGGCCGCCAAGCGCACCGGCGGCAACCCGGCCAAGCGCACCTTCCAGGCGCTGCGCATCGAGGTCAACGGCGAGCTGTCCGTCCTGGAGCGGGCGATCCCGGCCGCGGTGGAGGCCCTCGCCGTGGGTGGGCGGATCGCGGTGCTGTCGTATCACTCACTGGAGGACCGGCTGGTCAAGCAGGTGTTCGCGGCCGGCGCCGCCAATACGGCCCCGCCGGGGCTGCCCGTCGTCCCCGAGCAGTACCAGCCGCGGCTCAAGCTGCTGACGCGCGGTGCCGAACTTCCCACCGAGGAAGAGGTCGCCGAGAACCGGCGGGCGGCACCCGCGCGGCTGCGCGGAGCCGAGCGCATCAGGGAGTCCATCGAATGACCGGAGCGAGTAGGAAACCCGAACTGAGGGGTCGGGCCGCCCGGCTCGCACGACTCTTCCCCCCGGGCGCGGGACAGGCCGCCCGCGCCCCCTTCGTCCTCCTTGTCGTCGTCCTCCTCGGCGGCGGCCTCATCGGGCTCCTCATGCTGAACTCCGCCCTCAGCGAGGGCGCGTTCAAGCTCGACGACATCCAGAAGGAGACGAAGGCCCTCACCGACGAGGAGCAGTCACTCCAGCGGGACATCGACGCCTACTCCGCCCCCGACGCCCTCCAGCGCCGCGCCCGCGAACTCGGCATGGTCCCCGGCGGCGACCCCGCCTTCCTCGACCCCGACGGCACCGTGAAGGGCGTCCCCAGCGCCGCCCCCGCCGGGCAGCTCGGCGGCCGTACCCCCGTCGTCCTCGCCCCCGAGGCCATCCCCGGCGCGCCCGTGCCGCTCCCGGCACCGAGCCCGACGCCCCAGTCGGCCACTCCCGGCCAGACCGCGCCCCAGTACGCGCCACCCCCCGATCCGCAGCCCGCCCCGTCCACCCAGTCCTCCGCGTATCCGACCCCCGGCAGGTGACGGAAGTGGCCGACAAGTCAGCAGGGCAACCGCCGCGACGCCGCGTGCCAGGCCCCGCGAAGCCCGCCCGCTCGGGCAGCGCCCAGCGGCGTCCGGGCCCCGGAGCCCGTCCGGCCCGCCGCCCGGGACGGCCGCGCCCCGGGGCCTCCGCCGCGATCCGGCTCGGCAGCCCGCGCCCCCGGCTGCGCATGGTGAGCCTGGCCCTGACTCTCGTCCTGATCGCGTTCGTCATAAGGCTGCTCCAGGTGCAGGGCGTCGACGCGGGCACCTACGCGGCCAAGGCCGAGAAGAACCGGTACGTCGGCTACACCCTGGCCGCCGAGCGCGGCGGCATCACCGACCGCAACGGCGTGGCACTCGCGACCAGCGTGGACGCGTACGACATCACCGCCGACCCCACGCTGTTCTCCCGTGAGCAGCTGAAGATCGACGACGGCCCGGAGCAGGCGGCCGCCCTGCTCGCCCCGATCCTCGGCCAGGACCAGCAGAAGATCGTCAACAAGCTCCGGCCCGCCAACAAGAACCTGCGCTACACCCTGCTGGCCAGCCGCCAGACCCCGCAGGTCTGGAAGCAGATCAAGGACCTCAAGAGCGCCCTGGCCACCAAGGCCGAGACCGACAAGAGCACAGTCAATGTCCTCGCCGGTGTCCTCTCGGTCGCCAGCAGCAAGCGCGTGTACCCGAACGGCGATCTCGCCGCCGGGATACTGGGCTGGGTCAACTCCGACGGCAAGGGCGGCGGCGGTGTCGAGCAGCAGCTGAACAAGGAGCTGTCCGGTAAGGACGGCGAGATCCGCTACGCCCAGTCAGGCGGCCGCCAGGTCCCCACCGTGGGCTCCACCGAGACGCCCGCCGTGCCCGGCAGCGACGTCGAGCTCACCATCGACCGCGACATCCAGTGGGCCGCGCAGAACGCGATCACCAAGCAGGTGCAGGAGTCCCGCGCGGACCGCGGCTATGTGATCGTCCAGGACACCCGCACCGGCGAGATCCTCGCCATGGCCAACTCGCCCGGCTTCGACCCGAACGACCTCTCCGAGGCCTCCAGCGCCAACATGGGCAACGCGGCCCTCCAGGACGCCTACGAGCCCGGCTCCACCGCGAAGGTCATGTCGATGGCCGCCGTACTGGAGGAGGGCGTGGCCACGCCCGGCACCCATGTCATCGTGCCCAACCGGCTGCACCGCGGCGACCGGCTCTTCAAGGACGACATCGACCACGACACCTGGTTCCTCACGCTCAACGGTGTGCTCGCCAAGTCCAGCAACATCGGCACCATCCTCGCCACCGGCCAGCTCGGCAAGACCCAGTCGGCGGCCAACAAGGTCCTCTACGACTATCTGCGCAAGTTCGGCCTCGGCAGCTACACCGGGCTCGGCTTCCCCGGCGAGACACGGGGCATCCTCGCCGCCCCGGACAAGTGGTCGACGTCGCAGCAGTACACGATTCCTTTCGGCCAGGGCCTGTCCCTCAACGCGATGCAGGCGGCCTCGATCTACTCGACGATCGCCAACGGCGGCGTACGCGTCGAACCGACGCTGGTGCGCGGCACCGAGGGGCCCGACGGGAAGTTCACCGAGGCGCCCAAGCCCAAGAAGACCCGGGTCGTCAGCGCCAAGACGGCGAAGACCCTCGCCCAGATGCTGGAGTCGGTCGTGGACGACCGGGAGGGCACCGGCACCAAGGCGCGCATCCCCGGCTACCGGGTCGCGGGCAAGACGGGTACGGCGAACCGAGTGGATCCGGCCACCGGGAAGTACCGCGGCTACACATCGTCGTTCGCCGGCTTCGCACCCGCGGACAACCCCCGGATCACGGTCTACTGCGCCATTCAGAACGCCACCCAGGGCAACTACTTCGGCGGCCAGATCTGCGGCCCCATCTACAAGCAGGTGATGGAGTTCGCGCTGAAGACCCTCCAGGTACCGCCGACCGGCGCCAAGCCCGCCAAGCTCCCGGTCGCCTTCAACTGACCACCCCGATCAGCACCGAGCAGCCACAGGAACCACCTCGTGACAACGATCACCCCGGACCCCGGGAACCAGGGCGGCGCCCGCCCCTCACTTCGCTCTCATGCCGGTGCGCCCGGTACGCTCACCGCCGTGCCACACGCTGATCAGTCCCAAACCACCCAGAAGGGGCATCCTGTGACCTTTCCAGGACCGCCCAGGCCGACGCAGGTCTCCGCCACACCCCTCGCGGAACTCGCCGGTCAGCTGGGTGCCGCCACGCCGGAAGGCGGCCCCGCCGAGATCACGGGCATCACCCATGACTCGCGCGCCGTCCGCCCCGGCGACCTGTACGCCGCCCTCCCCGGTGCCCGTCTGCACGGCGCCGACTTCGTCACCCAGGCCGCGGGACTCGGTGCGGCCGCCGTGCTGACCGACCCGACCGGCGCCGAGCGCGCCGCGGCGACCGGCCTGCCGGTCCTGGTCGTCGACGACCCGCGCGGGCAGATGGGCGAACTGGCGGCCACGATCTACGGCCACCCCGGCCGCGATCTGCTCCAGATCGGCATCACCGGCACCTCCGGCAAGACCACCACCGCCTATCTCGTCGAGGGCGGACTGAAGACGCTCCGCTCGACCGACGAGGGGGGTCGGCGCGAAGCGCTGTCGGTTGAGGGCGGTGGCGGGCGACGGGTGGGACTCATCGGCACGGTCGAGATGCGCATCGGCGACGAGCGCATCAAGTCCGAGCGCACCACCCCCGAGGCCACCGACCTCCAGGCCCTGTTCGCCGTCATGCGCGAACGAGGCGTCGAGGCGGTCGCCATGGAGGTCTCCAGCCACGCCCTGGTCCTCGGCCGGGTCGACGGCTGCGTCTTCGACATCGCCGTGTTCACCAACCTCAGCCCGGAACACATGGAGTTCCACTCCGACATGGAGGACTACTTCGGGGCCAAGGCGCAGCTGTTCACCCCCAAACGCAGCAGGCTCGGCGTGGTCAACCTCGACGACGAGTACGGCCGCAGGCTCGCCAAGGAGGCCGCCGTCCCGGTCGTCACCTACTCCGCCGAGGGCCACCCCGACGCCGACTGGCGCGCCGAGGACGTCGAGGTCGGCCAACTGGACTCGACGTTCACCGTGATCGGCCCGGAGGGCGAGCGGATCGGCGCCAAGTCCCCGCTGCCGGGCCCCTTCAACGTGGCGAACACCCTCGCCGCCATCGTCGCCCTGGCCGCCGCCGGCCTCGACCCGCAGACCGCCGCCGACGGCATCGCCGCGGTGCCCGGAGTGCCGGGCCGCCTGGAGCGCGTGGACGCCGGACAGCCGTATCTCGCGGTCGTGGACTACGCCCACAAGACCGACGCCGTCGAATCGGTACTGCGCGCCCTGCGGCATGTCACCGAAGGCAAGCTGCACATCGTGCTCGGCTGCGGCGGGGACCGGGACAGGACCAAGCGGGAGCCGATGGGCGCCGCCGCGGCCCGGCTCGCCGACACCGCCGTACTGACCTCCGACAACCCCCGCTCCGAAGACCCCCTCGCGATCCTCGCAACCATGCTCCAGGGCGCGGCGTCCGTGCCGGTACACGAGCGTGGCGAGGTCCAGGTCTTCGAGGACCGGGCCGCCGCGATCGCCGCGGCCGTCGCGCGCGCCCAGCCCGGTGACACGGTGCTGGTCGCGGGCAAGGGCCATGAGCAGGGCCAGGACATCGCCGGAGTGGTCCGTCCCTTCGACGACCGCCAGGTGCTTCGCGAAGCTATCCAGAAGACCCAGGGATGAACTTGTGATCGCCCTCTCTCTCGCCGAGATCGCAGAAGTCGTCGGCGGGCAGACGCACGACATACCGGATCCGTCGGTCCAGGTCACCGGATCCGTCGTCCGGGACTCCCGTGAAGTGGAGCCCGGCAGCCTCTTCGTCGCCTTCGTCGGCGAGCGCGTGGACGGCCATGATTTCGCCGAGGCCGTCGTGGCGGGCGGCGCGGCCGCCGTCCTCGGCTCACGGCCCGTGGGTGTCCCCGCGATCGTCGTACCGGACGTCCAGAGGGCCCTCGGCGCCCTCGCCCGCCATGTCGTACGCCGGCTCGGCGCGACCCTGGTGGCCCTGACCGGCTCGGCGGGCAAGACCAGCACCAAGGACCTCATCGCGCAGGTGCTCCAGCACAAGGCGCCGACGGTGTGGACGCCGGGCTCGTTCAACAACGAGATCGGGCTGCCGCTCACCGCCCTCAGCGCCACCGAGGACACCAGGTTCCTCGTCCTGGAGATGGGCGCCCGCGGCGCCGGCCACATCCGCTACCTCACCGGTCTGACGCCCCCTCGGATCGGCCTCGTGCTCAACGTCGGCACCGCCCACATCGGCGAGTTCGGCGGTCGCGAGCAGATCGCCGAGGCCAAGGGGGAGATCATCGAAGGGCTTCCGGCCGACGGTGCGGCGATCCTCAACGCCGACGATCCCCTCGTACGGGCCATGGCATCCCGTACGAAGGCGAAGGTGATCCTTTTCGGAGAGTCCGGCGAAGCGGACGTTCGCGCCGAGAACGTGCGACTCACGGACAGCGGACAGCCCTCCTTCATGCTTCACACACCCTCCGGGTGCAGCGATGTGACCATGCGCCTGTACGGTGAGCACCACGTGTCGAACGCGCTCGCCGCGGCCGCCGTCGCCCATGAGCTGGGCATGTCCGTAGCTGAGATCGCCATCGCGCTCTCCGAGGCGGGCTCCCTCTCCCGCTGGCGTATGGAGGTCACCGAGCGCCCGGACGGCGTGACCATCGTCAACGACGCCTACAACGCGAACCCCGAGTCCATGCGGGCCGCCCTCAGGGCGCTGGCGGCCATGGGCAAGGGGCGTCGTACGTGGGCGGTGCTCGGCAAGATGGCCGAGCTCGGGGACGAGGCGCTCGCCGAGCACGACGCGGTCGGACGGCTCGCCGTCCGGCTCAACGTCAGCAAGCTCGTCGCGGTCGGGGGCAGGGAAGCGTCCTGGCTGCAACTGGGCGCATATAACGAGGGTTCGTGGGGTGAGGAGTCGGTGCACGTGTCCGACGCACAGGCGGCGGTCGACCTGTTGCGCAGCGAGTTGCGCCCGGGGGACGTCGTACTCGTGAAGGCGTCCCGTTCGGTCGGTCTGGAGAGCATCGCCGAGGCGCTGCTCGCGGGCGGTACCCAGGGTGAGGTTGCCGCCCGATGATGAATCAGATCCTGTTCTCAGGAGTCATTGGTCTTTTCCTCACCCTGGTCGGCACCCCGCTGCTGATCAAGCTGCTGGCCCGCAAGGGCTACGGCCAGTACATCCGTGACGACGGCCCGCGCGAGCACCACGCCAAGCGCGGTACGCCGACCATGGGCGGTATCGCCTTCATCCTGGCGACGATCGCGGCGTACTTCCTGTCCAAGCTGATCACCGGCAAGCCGCCGACGTTCTCCGGCATCCTGGTGATCGGTCTGATGGCCGGCATGGGTCTGGTCGGCTTCCTGGACGACTACATCAAGATCGTCAAGCGGCGTTCGCTGGGTCTGCGGGCCAAGGCCAAGATGGCCGGCCAGCTGTTCGGCGGTATCGCCTTCGCGGTGCTCTCGCTGCAGTTCGCGGACAACCGCGGCAACACCCCGGCGTCCACGAAGCTCTCCTTCGTGCAGGACTTCGGCTGGTCCATCGGCCCGGTGCTGTTCGTCGTCTGGGCACTGTTCATGATTCTCGCCATGTCGAACGGCGTGAACCTGACGGACGGTCTGGACGGCCTCGCCACCGGCGCGTCCGTGCTCGTCTTCGGCGCCTACACCTTCATCGGCGTCTGGCAGTTCCAGGAGTCCTGCGCCAACGCGCAGATCCTGCCCAGCCCCAACGCCTGCTACGAAGTACGCGATCCGCTGGATCTCGCCGTAGTCTCCTCCGCGCTGATGGGCGCCTGCCTCGGCTTCCTGTGGTGGAACACGTCACCGGCCAAGATCTTCATGGGTGACACCGGTTCGCTGGCCCTCGGCGGCGCGCTCGCCGGTCTCGCCATCTGCTCGCGCACCGAGCTGCTGCTCGCCATCCTCGGCGGCCTGTTCGTGCTCATCACCATGTCGGTCGTCATCCAGGTCGGCTCCTTCCGGCTCACCGGCAAGCGCGTCTTCCGCATGGCGCCGCTCCAGCACCACTTCGAACTCAAAGGCTGGTCCGAAGTCCTGGTCGTGGTCCGCTTCTGGATCATTCAGGGCATCTGTGTGATCGTCGGCCTCGGCCTCTTCTACGCGGGATGGGCAGCGGAACGGTGACCGACTGGCAGGGGAAGAACGTCACCGTCGCCGGACTCGGCGTCTCCGGGATCCCGGCGGCCAAGGTCTTGCACGCGCGCGGGGCGAACGTCACGGTCGTCAACGACGGCGACGACGCACGCGCGCGTGCCCAGGCCGAGGAGCTGGAGGCGCTCGGCATCACGGTCCGCCTCGGCGACGGAGCGACCCTGCCCGAAGGCACCGAGCTCATCGTCACCGCGCCCGGCTGGAAGCCGGACAAGCCGCTGTTCGCGGCGGCCCGTGAAGCCGGTCTGGAGATCTGGGGCGACGTCGAACTCGCCTGGCGGCTGCGCGGCCCCGACGCCGCGCCCTGGCTCGCCGTCACCGGCACCAACGGCAAGACCACGACCGTCCAGATGCTGGCCTCCATTCTCAAGGCGGCCGGACTGCGCACCGCCGCCGTCGGCAACATCGGAGTCTCGCTGCTGGACGCGGTGCTCGGCGACGAGCCGTACGACGTCCTCGCCGTGGAGCTCTCCAGCTACCAGCTGCACTGGGCGCCCTCGCTCAGGGCGCACTCGGCCGTCGTGCTGAACATCGCGCCCGACCACCTCGACTGGCACGGCTCCATGGAGGCGTACGCCGCCGACAAGGGCCGTATCTACGAGGGCAATCGCGTCGCCTGTGTCTACAACGTCGCCGACAAGGCCACCGAGGACCTGGTGCGCGAGGCGGACGTCGAGGAGGGCTGCCGGGCCATCGGCTTCACGCTGGGCAGCCCGGCCCCGTCCCAACTCGGCGTCGTCGACGGCATCCTCGTCGACCGCGCCTTCGTCGAGAACCGGCAGAAGAACGCCCAGGAGCTCGCCGAGGTCGCCGACGTCAATCCGCCGGCCCCGCACAACATCGCCAACGCCCTCGCGGCGGCGGCCCTCGCCCGGGCCTACGGGGTGCCTCCCGCGGCCGTACGGGACGGGCTTCGGGCCTTCACCCCGGACGCCCATCGCATCGCGCATGTGGCGGACGTGGACGGGGTCGCTTACGTCGACGACTCCAAGGCCACCAACACCCACGCGGCCGAGGCGTCGTTGGCGGCGTACGACTCCATCGTCTGGATCGCGGGCGGGCTCGCCAAGGGCGCCGTCTTCGAGGAGCTGGTCGCGAAGTCCGCGAAGCGGCTGCGCGCGGCCGTGCTCATCGGCGCCGATCGTGGCCTGATCCGTGAAGCCCTGGCGCGACACGCGCCGGAAGTACCCGTCGTCGACCTCGACCGGACCGACACTGGGGCGATGCTCGCGGCAGTCCAGGAGGCCCGGCGACTCGCCGTTGCCGGAGACACGGTGCTCTTGGCACCTGCTTGTGCCTCGATGGACATGTTCGCCAACTATAACCAGCGCGGTGACGCGTTCGCGGAGGCGGTCCGCGAACTCGGCGCGGGCGCCTGACGGCGGGTCTCGGCCACAGCGGGTGCTTCGGGACCCTTGGAGGGACGCGTGACTCGGATGTGGCCGGACGGTAGGTACGCCCACGGCGAAGCGGTGAGCGCCCATGCCCGGTAGCCGTACGGGAGGACCCCCCGTGCAGCGGGCCGTGCGGCGCCCCGTCACTCCGCGGCCGCCGCACGACAACCCGGTACGGCGGCTCCACGCGCGCGTGCAGAAGGCGTGGGACCGGCCGCTGACCGCGTACTACCTCATCCTCGGCGGCAGCCTGCTGATCACCGTGCTCGGTCTGGTGATGGTCTACTCGGCCTCCCAGATCACCGCGTTGCAGATGTCGCTGCCGGGGTCGTACTTCTTCCGCAAGCAGCTGCTCGCCGCCGCGATCGGCACCGGGCTGCTGCTCGCCGCCTCCCGTATGCCGATCAAGCTGCACCGGGCGCTGGCCTATCCGATCCTCGCGGGCGCCGTCTTCCTGATGGCGCTGGTGCAGGTGCCCGGGATAGGAGTCGCGGTCAACGGCAACCAGAACTGGATCGCCCTCGGCGGCTCCTTCCAGATCCAGCCCAGTGAGTTCGGCAAGCTGGCGCTGGTGCTGTGGGGCGCCGACCTGATCGCCCGCAAGCAGGACAAGAAGCTGCTGAACCAGTGGAAGCACATGCTGGTGCCGCTCGTCCCGGTCGCCTTCATGCTGCTCGGGCTGATCATGCTCGGCGGCGACATGGGTACGGCGATCATCCTGTCGGCGATCCTGTTCGGCCTGCTCTGGCTGGCGGGGGCCCCGACCAGGCTGTTCGTGGGGGTCCTGTCGGTCGCCGGGCTCATCGGACTGGCCCTGATCAAGACCAGCGAGAACCGTATGGCCCGTCTCGCCTGTCTCGGCGCCACCGAGCCGCGCGGCGGCTCCGTCGACTGCTGGCAGGCCGTGCACGGCATCTACGCGCTCGCGTCCGGCGGGATCTTCGGCTCCGGACTGGGTGCGAGTGTGGAGAAATGGGGCCAACTCCCCGAAGCCCACACCGACTTCATCTTCGCCGTCACCGGTGAGGAACTGGGCCTGTCAGGGACGCTGTCGGTGCTCGCCCTCTTCGCGGCTCTAGGCTATGCGGGTATCCGCGTGGCCGGACGCACGGAGGACCCCTTCGTGAGGTACGCCGCGGGAGGCGTGACCACCTGGATCACCGCGCAAGCCGTGATCAACATCGGTGCGGTGCTCGGCCTGCTGCCGATCGCCGGCGTCCCCCTGCCGCTGTTCTCGTACGGAGGGTCCGCCCTGTTGCCGACCATGTTCGCCATCGGGCTGCTCATCGCCTTCGCACGCGACGAGCCCGCTGCGCGGGCAGCGCTTTCCGTGCGGCAACCCCGCTTTGGTAGAAAGCGTGCGGGAGGCGCCGTGCGTGACCGGGGGCCTCGGAGATGGAACACGATGCGACGGCGTGCCAATGCGGCGCGTCCGTCCGGAGAGCGGTGAATTTCGGTGCATGTCGTACTCGCCGGTGGGGGGACCGCCGGCCACATCGAGCCCGCGCTCGCCCTCGCGGACGCCCTGCGCAGGCAGGACCCGACCGTGGGGATCACGGCCCTGGGCACGGAGCGCGGCCTGGAGACCAAGCTGGTGCCGCAGCGCGGCTATGAACTCGCGCTGATCCCAGCCGTACCGCTGCCGCGCAAGCCCACCCCCGAGCTGATCACCGTCCCGGGCCGGCTGCGCGGCACGATCAAGGCGACCGAGCAGATCCTGGAGCGCACCAAGGCGGACGCCGTCGTCGGCTTCGGCGGCTATGTCGCCCTGCCCGGCTACCTCGCCGCCAAGCGCCTCGGTGTGCCGATCATCATCCACGAGGCCAACGCCCGTCCGGGCCTCGCCAACAAGATCGGCTCGCGGTACGCCGCCCAGGTCGCCGTCTCCACCCCGGACAGCAAGCTCCGCAACTCGCGCTACATCGGCATCCCGCTGCGCCGGACCATCGCCACCCTCGACCGGGCCGCCGTCCGCCCCGAGGCCCGCGCCGCGTTCGGCCTCGACCCGAACCTGCCCACGCTGCTGGTCTCCGGCGGCTCGCAGGGCGCGCGCCGGCTCAACGAGGTCGTCCAGCAGGTCGCGCCCTGGCTCCAGCAGGCCGGAATCCAGGTCCTGCACGCGGTCGGCCCGAAGAACGAACTGCCGCAGGTGCATCAGATGCCGGGGATGCCCCCGTACATCCCGGTACCGTACGTGGACCGGATGGACCTCGCGTACGCCGCGGCCGACATGATGCTCTGCCGCGCGGGCGCGATGACCGTCGCCGAACTCTCCGCCGTCGGACTCCCGGCCGCCTATGTCCCGCTGCCCATCGGCAACGGCGAACAGCGGCTGAACGCCCAGCCGGTGGTCAAGGCCGGCGGCGGGCTGCTGGTCGACGACGCGGAACTCACGCCCGAGTGGGTGCAGCAGAACGTCCTGCCCGTGCTGGCCGACCCGCACCGGCTGTACGAGATGTCCCGCGCCGCAAGCGAGTTCGGCCGCCGGGACGCCGACGACCTGCTCGTCGGCATGGTGTACGAGGCGATCGCCTCGCAGCGCCGTTAGCGACCGTATGACGGAGGGCAGGGAGCGTGGCCGGACCGACGACCGCCGAGCGCGGTGAACGCCAGCAGGAGTCGTCCGACCCGCCCCTCGCCCGGCGGCGGTTGAGGCTGCCAAGACTTCGTACGATGATCATTCTTGTTGTCTTCCTCGCGCTCCTCGGCGGCGGCTCCGTCTGGGCGCTGTACGGCTCCAAGTGGCTGCGCGTCGAGCGGGTATCGGTCGCCGGGACCCGGGTTCTGACGCCCGGACAGGTCCTCGACGCGGCCGACGCCCCCGTCGGGGCACCGCTGATTTCCGTCGACACCGGAGCGATTGAGGCGCGACTGCGCCGGAAATTGCCCCGAATTGACGAGGTTGACGTGGTCCGCTCGTGGCCCCATGGAATCGACCTGAAAGTGGCGGAGCGTACTCCGGTTCTGGTTGTTCAAAAGGGCGGAAAGTTCATCGAAGTGGACGATGAAGGTGTCCGTTTCGCCACGGTTTCTGATGCCCCGAAAGGCGTTCCCACACTGGAATTGTCGTTGACCCGGTCCAGCTCCGCCGCCGCGAGTCTGCGCCGTTTCGGCGAGGCCCGTCTGACGCGGGAAGCGGTGCGGGTCGCCGACGCCCTTCCGGCCGCTGTCGCGCACAGCACCCAGGTCGTCAAGGTCCGTTCCTACGACGACATCTCGCTGGTGTTGAGCGGAGGCGCGACCGTCGCCTGGGGGAGTGGCGAGAAGGGGGCGGCGAAGGCTCGCACACTTACCGCTCTCATGAAAGCCTCGCCGGATGCGCGGCACTTCGACGTCAGCGTTCCCACGGCCCCCGCGTCATCGGGAAGTTGACGCACATCCGCGCAGGCCAGCACCCTGGTTGGGCAGCGACATGGCTGATCACATAGGGTGAAAAGAAAAACGGGAGGTTCGGCGTGTTCGTTGAACGTGCGCCACTTGTCGACTTAGTGTCCTGTTCAGAAGACTTCAAGGAACAGACACACTGGTAACCCTAAACTTCAGGGTTAGGGTTCGGGTCGGCGCTACGGACCGTCCCATTCGGCATCAGTCGCCGGTTCGCGAAGCACATCGCTCCCCGCGTTCCGACGACCCGTAACTCGAGGCGAGAGGCCTTCGACGTGGCAGCACCGCAGAACTACCTCGCAGTCATCAAAGTCATCGGTGTCGGCGGCGGTGGTGTCAATGCCATCAACCGGATGATCGAGGTCGGTCTCAAGGGCGTCGAGTTCATCGCTATCAACACTGACGCACAGGCGCTGTTGATGAGCGACGCCGACGTCAAGCTCGACGTCGGCCGTGAACTCACCCGCGGACTCGGCGCCGGAGCCAACCCGGCCGTGGGCCGCAAGGCCGCCGAGGACCACCGCGAGGAGATCGAGGAGGTCCTCAAGGGGGCCGACATGGTCTTCGTGACGGCCGGTGAGGGCGGCGGCACCGGCACCGGCGGCGCGCCGGTCGTGGCCAACATCGCACGCAACCTGGGCGCCCTCACCATCGGTGTGGTCACACGGCCGTTCACCTTCGAGGGACGGCGCCGGGCCAACCAGGCCGAGGACGGCATCGCCGAGCTGCGCGAAGAGGTCGACACCCTCATCGTGATCCCGAACGACCGGCTGCTGTCCATCTCGGACCGCCAGGTCTCGGTGCTCGACGCCTTCAAGTCGGCCGACCAGGTCCTGCTCTCCGGTGTCCAGGGCATCACTGACCTCATCACCACCCCGGGCCTCATCAACCTCGACTTCGCCGACGTGAAGTCGGTCATGTCCGAGGCCGGTTCGGCACTCATGGGCATCGGCTCGGCCCGCGGCGACGACCGCGCGGTGGCCGCGGCCGAGATGGCGATCTCCTCGCCGCTCCTGGAGGCGTCCATCGACGGCGCCCGGGGCGTGCTGCTCTCCATCTCCGGCGGCTCCGACCTCGGCCTCTTCGAGATCAACGAAGCGGCCCAGCTGGTCAGCGAGGCCGCCCACCCCGAGGCCAACATCATCTTCGGCGCGGTCATCGACGACGCCCTCGGCGACGAGGTCCGCGTCACCGTGATCGCGGCCGGCTTCGACGGCGGCCAGCCGCCGGCCCGCCGGGACAACGTCCTCGGCTCGACCTCCTCCGCGCCCCGCCGCGAGGAGCCCACTCCGGTACGGCAGCCCGAGTCCCGCCCGTCCTTCGGCTCGCTCGGCAGCGTCACGCCGAAGGAGGAGCCGGAGCCCACGCCGGAGCCGGTGGCCGACATCCCGGTCGCCCCGCCGGTACCGCCGTCGCGGACCTACGCCGACAGCGCCGCGGAGGAGCTGGACGTCCCGGACTTCCTTAAGTGATCCTTCAGACGTGATAGGACAGCGCGACATCGTGAGCGGCGCGCACTTCGCCTTCACCGACCGGTGGGGCGGGGTGAGCGCCGCTCCGTATGAGCAGCTCAACCTCGGCGGGGCGGTCGGTGACGACACCGGCGCCGTACTGGCCAATCGCGAGCTCGCCGCCAAGTCGCTCGGGCTCGCCCCGGGTGACGTCGTCTGGATGAACCAGGTGCACGGGACGGATGTCGCCGTGATCGACGCACCGTGGGGTGATCGTCCGGTGCCCGAGGTCGACGCGATCGTCACCGCGCGGCGGGGTCTCGCCCTCGCCGTCCTCACGGCCGACTGTGTGCCGGTCCTGCTGGCCGACCCGGTCGCCGGCATCGCCGCCGCGGCGCACGCGGGCCGGCCGGGCATGGCCGCCGGGGTCGTCCCGGCCACGCTACGCGCGATGACCGAACTGGGCGCCGACCCCGCCCGGATCGTCGCCCGCACCGGACCGGCCGTGTGCGGCCGGTGCTACGAGGTGCCGGAGGCGATGCGCGCCGAGGTGGCGGCCGACGAGCCGGCGGCGTACGCCGAGACGAGTTGGGGCACACCGGCGGTGGATGTGGCCGCCGGAGTACATGCCCAGCTCGCGCGGCTCGGCGTGCACGAGCGGGCGCAGTCGCCGGTGTGCACGCTGGAGTCCGGCGACCACTTCTCGTACCGCCGCGACCGCACCACAGGGCGGCTCGCGAGCTATGTCTGGCTGGACTGAATGGACATGACGGACCGTAAGGACGAACTCGCCGCGAACCTGGCGAAAGTGGAGGACCGGATCGCCGCCGCCTGCGCGGCCGCCGGGCGCCCCCGCGAGGAGGTGACCCTGATCGTGGTCACCAAGACCTACCCCGCGAGCGATGTGCGGGTCCTGTCGGAACTCGGTGTGCGCCATGTCGCCGAGAACCGCGATCAGGACGCGGCCCCCAAGGCCGCCGAATGCTCGGATCTGCCCCTTGTGTGGCATTTTGTCGGCCAGTTGCAGACCAACAAGGTGCGATCCGTGGTCGGTTACGCGGATCTCGTGCAGTCCGTCGACCGTTCCAGGCTGGTGACGGCCCTGTCGAAGGAGGCCGTACGGCAGGAGCGCGAGGTCGGCTGCCTGATCCAGGTGGCGCTGGACGCGGGAGAGAGCCAGAGGGGTGAGCGGGGTGGTGTGGCGCCCGGCGGGATCGAAGAGTTGGCCGACCTCGTGGCGAAGTCTCCGGGGCTGCGGCTGGCCGGGCTCATGACCGTCGCTCCGCTCACCGGGGAGTACGCGGGGCGCCAACAGGCGGCGTTCGGGCGGTTGATGGATTTGTCGACCGACCTGCGCCGAGCCCATCCGGCTGCGAACATGGTGTCGGCAGGGATGAGTGCGGATCTCGAAGAGGCGGTGGCGGCGGGTGCGACACATGTGCGCGTCGGCACTGCGGTACTCGGAGTCCGCCCCAGGCTCGGGTAACGTCGCCAAGAAGTCGGACCACAGCAGAAAATATGGTCAATGTCGCCGAAAGGCGGGCGTAACGACCGTGTGGATCACAGGCACTTGGCAGTCGCCGATCCACCACAGAGCGGAGGACTCAGAGAATGGCCGGCGCGATGCGCAAGATGGCGGTCTACCTCGGCCTCGTGGAGGACGATGGGTACGACGGCCGGGGGTTCGATCCCGATGACGACTTCGAGCCCGAACTGGACCCGGAGCCCGAGCGGGACCATCGACGGCATGAGCCGTCACATCAGTCGCACAGTGCACATCAGTCCCAAAGGGACGAAGAGGTGCGAATCGTCCAACCGCCCGCGCCTCGTGAACCGGTGGCACGTGCGACTTCGCTACCCGCGGAATCCGGCCGCCCGGCGCGCATCGCGCCCGTGGCGTCCATCACACAAGAACGCGCAAGCCTGGAGAAGAACGCACCGGTGATCATGCCCAAGGTCGTGTCGGAACGAGAGCCGTACCGGATCACCACACTTCACCCCCGGACCTACAACGAGGCCCGTACCATCGGGGAACACTTCCGTGAGGGCACCCCGGTGATCATGAATCTGACTGAGATGGATGACACAGACGCAAAGCGACTTGTCGACTTTGCGGCCGGTTTGGTGTTTGGTCTTCACGGCAGCATCGAGCGGGTGACCCAGAAGGTGTTCCTGTTGTCTCCTGCTAACGTCGATGTCACGGCGGAGGACAAGGCCCGCATCGCAGAGGGCGGGTTCTTCAACCAGAGCTGAGACGCACCACCGGAAGAACAGCACGGAACTTGAAACAGGGGAGAGGGAAACACCAGTCATGAGCGTGGTCATGCAGGTTCTTTACATCGCGCTGATGGTGTTCCTCATCGTGCTCATCTTCCGGTTGGTCATGGACTACGTCTTCCAGTTCGCCCGCTCATGGCAACCCGGCAAGGCGATGGTGGTCGTTCTGGAGGCCACCTACACTGTCACTGATCCACCGCTGAAGCTTCTGCGGCGGTTCATCCCGCCGCTGCGTCTCGGGGGCGTGGCGCTCGACCTGTCCTTCTTCGTACTGATGATCATCGTCTACATCCTGATCACCGTTGTACGGAGCGCGATGTGAACGATGTGACAGATACGGTCTTGCCGACTGCCGACGACTACGTTGAGGTGAAGAGATGCCGTTGACCCCCGAGGACGTGCGGAACAAGCAGTTCACGACCGTCCGCCTCCGAGAAGGCTATGACGAGGACGAGGTCGATGCCTTCCTCGATGAGGTCGAAGCCGAACTGACCCGCCTCCTTCGCGAGAACGAGGACCTGCGCGCCAAGCTGGCCGCCGCCACGCGTGCTGCTGCCCAGAACCAGCAGAACATGCGCAAGCCGCCGGAGGGACCTGGCGGGCCGCAGGACCAGCAGCAGGGAGGCATGCCGCAGGGCGGTATGCCCCAGCAGGGCATGCGCGGTCCCGGGGCTCCCGTCCCCGCCGGCATATCGGGCCCGCCGCAGCAGCAGATGGGTGGCCCCATGGGTGGTCCGCCCCAGCTGCCCAGCGGTGCTCCGCAGCTGCCCGCCGGTCCCGGCGGTCAGGGTGGCCCTCAGGGTCCCGGTCCGATGGGCCAGGGTCCGGGGCCGATGGGCCAGCCCCCCATGCAGCAGATGGGCGGCCCGATGGGCGGTCCCATGGGTGGTCCCGGCCCGATGGGCGGCCCCGGTCAGGGCGGCCCCGGCGGCGACAGCGCGGCCCGCGTTCTGTCGCTCGCCCAGCAGACCGCCGACCAGGCGATCGCCGAGGCCCGTTCCGAGGCCAACAAGATCGTCGGCGAGGCGCGTTCGCGTGCCGAGGGTCTTGAGCGTGACGCCCGTGCCAAGGCGGACGCCCTGGAGCGGGACGCGCAGGAGAAGCACCGCGTCGCGATGGGCTCCCTGGAGTCCGCCCGCGCCACGCTGGAGCGCAAGGTCGAGGACCTGCGCGGCTTCGAGCGCGAGTACCGCACGCGGCTGAAGTCCTACCTGGAGTCCCAGCTGCGCCAGCTGGAGACCCAGGCGGACGACTCGCTCGCCCCGCCGCGCACCCCGGCCACCGCGTCCCTCCCGCCGTCCCCGGCGCCCTCCATGGCACCGGCCGGCGCGAGTGCCCCGTCGTACGGCGGCAACCAGACGATGGGCGGCGCGCCGTCCCCGGCTGCCCCGTCCTACGGCGGTCAGCAGCAGATGTCCCCGGCGATGACCCAGCCGATGGCGCCGGTGCGTCCGCAGGGTCCGGGCCCCATGGGCCAGGCCCCGTCGCCGATGCGCGGGTTCCTCATCGACGAGGATGACAACTGACGGTTGGTAGTACGCCGTAGGCGTCGGCAGCGTTCAGGGCGGGGCCCCGGATTTTGA
Organism: Streptomyces lanatus; assembly: GCF_014655715.1. GTDB lineage: Bacteria > Actinomycetota > Actinomycetes > Streptomycetales > Streptomycetaceae > Streptomyces > Streptomyces lanatus. The sequence goes on from NZ_BNBM01000005.1 coordinate 123,394, forward strand.
TCCGGGGCCCCGCCCTTTTGCTACGCGTGTTCACGGGGTTTGCGGTGTTTGTTCGGGGGTGGGTGGGGTGTCCTACGGACACAACGCCGAAGGCCCGGGCCCACCAAGATTCTTTGGTGGACCCGGGCCTTCGGTCGTGCGGCCGTGTCCCGCTACTGCTTGCGGAGGCGGAACGTCAGGGTCAGGCCCTCGTCCGTGAAGGCGGAGCCATAGGTGTCGTCCGCCTCGCCCTGGGCGAAGTCCGTCGCCAGGACCTCGTCGGCGATCAGCGTGGCGTGGTCGCCGAGGGCCGCGACCGTCGCCGGGTCCGTCGCCGTCCAGCGCAGGGCGATCCGGTCGGCCACATCGAGGCCGCTGTTCTTGCGGGCCTCCTGGATCAGGCGGATCGCGTCACGGGCCAGGCCCGCGCGGCGCAGCTCCTCCGTGATCTCCAGGTCCAGGGCGACCGTGGCACCCGAGTCGGACGCCACCGACCAGCCCTCGCGCGGGGTCTCGGTGATGATCACCTCGTCCGGCGCGAGCGTGATCGTCTCGCCGTCGACCTCCACGGAGGCCGTGCCCTCGCGCAGCGCCAGGGACAGCGCAGCCGCGTCCGCGTTCGCGACGGCCTTCGCCACCTCCTGGACGCGCTTGCCGAACCGCTTGCCCAGGGCGCGGAAGTTGGCCTTGGCGGTGGTGTCCACCAGGCTGCCGCCGACCTCGGAGAGCGATGCGAGCGAGCTCACATTCAGCTCCTCCGTGATCTGCGCGTGCAGTTCACGGTCGAGGGCGTCGAAGCCCGTCGCGGCGATGAGCGCCCGGGACAGCGGCTGGCGGGTCTTCACGCCCGACTCCGCGCGCGTGGCGCGGCCCAGCTCGACCAGCCGGCGCACCAGCACCATCTGCTTCGACAGGTCCGGGTCGATCGCCGACAGGTCCGCCTCCGGCCAGGAGGACAGATGGACCGACTCCGGGGCGCCCGGCGTCACCGGCACGATCAGGTCCTGCCAGACCCGCTCGGTGATGAACGGGGTCAGCGGGGCCATCAGCTTGGTGACCGTCTCCACGACCTCGTGCAGGGTGCGCAGCGCCGCCTTGTCGCCCTGCCAGAAGCGGCGACGCGAGCGGCGGACGTACCAGTTGGACAGGTCGTCGACGAACGCCGAGAGCAGCTTGCCGGCGCGCTGGGTGTCGTAGGCGTCCAGGGACTGGGTCATCTGGTCGACCAGCGCGTGCAGTTCGGACAGCAGCCAGCGGTCCAGGACCGGGCGGTCGGCCGGGGCCGGGTCGGCCGCGGAGGGCGCCCAGTTCGACGTACGGGCGTACAGGGCCTGGAAGGCGACCGTGTTCCAGTAGGTGAGGAGCGTCTTGCGCACCACCTCCTGGATCGTGCCGTGGCCCACGCGGCGTGCCGCCCACGGGGAGCCGCCGGCCGCCATGAACCAGCGCACCGCGTCCGCGCCGTGCTGATCCATCAGCGGGATCGGCTGCAGGATGTTGCCCAGGTGCTTGGACATCTTGCGGCCGTCCTCGGCGAGGATGTGGCCGAGGCAGACGACGTTCTCGTACGACGACTTGTCGAAGACCAGCGTGCCGATCGCCATCAGCGTGTAGAACCAGCCGCGGGTCTGGTCGATGGCCTCGCAGATGAACTGGGCCGGGTAGCGGGCCTCGAACAGCTCCTTGTTCTTGTACGGGTAGCCCCACTGCGCGAACGGCATCGAGCCCGAGTCGTACCAGGCGTCGATGACCTCCGGCACGCGCGTGGCCGTCTTGGCGCACTCCGGGCAGTCGAAGGTGACGTCGTCGATGAAGGGGCGGTGCGGGTCCAGGCCCGACTGGTCGGTGCCGGTCAGCTCGGTGAGCTCCGCGCGGGAGCCGACGACCGTGAGGTGGTCTTCCTCGCAGCGCCAGATCGGCAGCGGGGTGCCCCAGTAGCGGTTGCGGGACAGCGCCCAGTCGATGTTGTTGTTCAGCCAGTCGCCGTACCGGCCGTGCTTGACCGTCTCCGGGAACCAGTTGGTGTCCTCGTTCTCCTGGAGGAGACGGTCCTTGATGGCGGTCGTGCGGATGTACCAGGACGGCTGCGCGTAGTAGAGCAGCGCGGTGTGGCAGCGCCAGCAGTGCGGGTAGCTGTGCTCGTACGGGATGTGCCTGAAGAGCAGACCGCGCTGCTGGAGGTCCTCGGTGAGCTTTTCGTCCGCCTTCTTGAAGAAGACGCCGCCGACCAGGGGGACGTCCTCCTCGAAGGTGCCGTCCGGGCGGACCGGGTTCACCACTGGCAGGCCGTAGGCGCGGCAGACCTTGAGGTCGTCCTCACCGAAGGCGGGGGACTGGTGGACCAGACCCGTGCCGTCCTCGGTGGTGACGTACTCGGCGTTGACCACGTAGTGGGTGCCGCCCTCGTTCTCCGGGAACTCCACCAGCTCGAACGGTCGTTGATACGTCCAGCGCTCCATCTCGGCGCCGGTGAAGGACTGGCCGGTGGTCTCCCAGCCCTCGCCGAGGGCCTTGGCGACCAGCGGCTCGGCGACGACGAGCTTCTCCTCGCCGTTGGTCGCGACGACGTAGGTGACCTCGGGGTGCGCGGCGACGGCGGTGTTGGAGACCAGGGTCCAGGGCGTGGTCGTCCACACCAGGAGCGCGGCCTCGCCGGCGAGCGGACCGGAGGTGAGCGGGAAACGGACGTACACGGAGGGGTCGACGACCGTCTCGTAGCCCTGCGCCAGCTCGTGGTCCGAGAGGCCGGTGCCGCAGCGCGGGCACCAGGGGGCGACGCGGTGGTCCTGGACCAGCAGGCCCTTGTTGAAGATCTCCTTCAGCGACCACCAGACGGACTCGATGTACTCGGGTTCCATCGTGACGTAGGCGTCGCCCAGGTCGACCCAGTAGCCCATGCGGGTCGTGAGCTCTTCGAAGGCGTCGGTGTGGCGGAGCACGGACTCGCGGCACTTGGCGTTGAACTCGGCGATGCCGTAGTCCTCGATGTCCTTCTTGCCGCTGAAGCCGAGCTCCTTCTCCACGGTCAGCTCGACCGGGAGGCCGTGGCAGTCCCAGCCGGCCTTGCGGGCGACGTGGTAGCCGCGCATGGTGCGGAAGCGGGGGAAGACGTCCTTGAAGACGCGGGCCTCGATGTGGTGGGCGCCGGGCATGCCGTTGGCGGTGGGCGGGCCCTCGTAGAACACCCACTCGGGGCGGCCCTCGGACTGCTCCAGGCTCTTGGCGAAGATCTTCTGCTCGCGCCAGAAGTCGAGCACCGCGTGCTCGAGCGCGGGCAGGTCGACCTGGGCGGGTACCTGGCGGTACGTCGGCGTTGTCATCAGCGAGCTTCCTCCGGCGGACTTGCTGCCTTCCGTCCGGAGGGACGAGAGCCGAGTCTTCCTTACGCCGGTTTCGGCGCGCTCCCGCGGTACCACCCTCCTTGGCCCTCCGACGCGGGGTGTGCGTCGGCGAGCCCCCTCATTGGGGTCGCGATACCGGGTCTACCAACCCTGGGAGGGTCTTCTTCCGGCGGCTCCGGGGTGATCTTCACGTCGCGCTCGCCCCCGGGCTTCCACCGTCCCCGGGTCGCTCTGGGCTGCGTACGCCGCTACTCGTCCCCATCCATGCTTTTCGCTCCGCCCAGTGTACGGCGCCGCGCGGACAGCGGCCGACCGGTTTTCCGGGGTGGGCGGGCGGAGCTGGTGTCCGGGCGGCGATGACCCGAATGGTGCGGTACGCGTGTTCGGAATCTGGGACGTCCGGCTCGTCTGCATACCCCGCGGGGAGCTGGGCACAACGCATGCATGTCTGGCGCGCGGCATGCGCGAGGCGGGCGAATCGGGCGGTGTGCCCCGTTGCCGCGGGACTCAAGTCGATTTATCGTCCCAGCACGATTCGCGAGCAAGATCACAATATGTGAAGGGGCCGCGGCATGGTGGCGAAGAAGACCGCCGTACAGCAGTCGGCGTCGAGCAGATCCACACATGCGCGTGCCGGTGCCTCCGGCGGTGCGGCCAAGGATGTGAGCGGGAAGAAGGCGGCCCAGGGGAGCGTCTCGGGGGCCGGGAGCGGGAAGTCGGTCAAGGCGGTGCAGGGGGAGCGGGGGGACGGCGAGCCGGCGGCCGAGAAGGCGGCGGCAGCGCGGACGGTGGCTCCGAAGGCCGCGGGGAAGAAAGAGGTCGGCAAGAAGGTGGCCGCCAAGAAGGCGGCGAGCAAGAAGACCGTCGCCAAGAAGGCGGCCGCGGGGGAGCCCACCAAGGAGGCGGCGGCCGGCAAAACCGCCTCCAAGGGGAAGGCGGCTAAGGGACGAGCGGCCAAGGTGGCCGACGCCAAGGAGAGCGCGACAGAGAAGGGCGAGGCGGAGAAGGGCGCGGCCAAGAGGGCTCCAGCCGAAAAGGCCACTACGAAGAGCGCCGCCAAGAGCACATCCAAGAGCACCCCCAAGAAGAGCGCCACCAGTAAGAGCACCGCCAAGAAGAGCGCGGCCGGGAAGCGTGCGGTCGCCGAGAGCAGGGTCAAGAAGGTCGGCGCGGCGCAGGCCGCGGAGCAGACGGGAGCCACGACGGTGGTTGCGAAGAAGACCCCTGGCACGGCCACGGCGGCCAAGACCGCCGTTCCCAAGGCGCGCATCGCCGCGGCGGTGGAGCCCGGCGAGCTCGCGGTACGCCCCGGTGAGGACCCCTGGACCCCGGAGGAGGTGGCGGAGGCGCGGGCCGAGCTGATGGCCGAGGACATGCGGCTGCGCACCGAGCTCGAGTCCTCCGAGCAGTCCCTCGTCGGCCTGATGCGGGACTCCGGGGACGGCGCGGGCGACGACCAGGCCGACACCGGCGCCAAGAACATCACGCGTGAGCACGAGCTGGCGCTCGCCGCCAACGCGCGCGAGATGCTCGAGCAGACGGAGCGCGCCCTGGAACGGCTCGACGCCGGCACGTACGGCCTCTGCGAGAACTGCGGCAATCCGATCGGTAAGGCTCGTATGCAGGCATTTCCGCGCGCGACCCTGTGTGTGGAGTGCAAGCAGAAGCAGGAACGGAGGTACTGACCGGTGACCCGGGCGCCGGGAGTCTTGTCGTACTCTCGTCCTCAGTCAGGTACCTAGGTCGAGGGACTCACGTGGCAGAGGCGGAGCGCATCATCGGTACGCCGGATACCCCAGAGCCGGCGGGAGCCGCGCCGGAGCAGTCCGAGGGGCAGACGACGGACGCCGGGTCCGAGCGGCCCCGGGGCAAGCGGCGGATCGCCGTCCTGTTCGGGGTCGCCGTGTTCGCGTACGCACTCGACCTGATCAGCAAGATGATCGTGGTCGCCAAGCTGGAGCACCACCCCCCGATCGAGATCATCGGGGACTGGCTGAAGTTCGAGGCGATCCGCAACGCGGGCGCGGCCTTCGGCTTCGGCGAGGCCTTCACGATCATTTTCACAGTGATCGCGGCCGCTGTGATCGTCGTCATCGCCCGTCTCGCCCGCAAGCTGTACAGCCTGCCCTGGGCCATCGCGCTCGGCATGCTGCTCGGCGGTGCGCTCGGCAATCTCACCGACCGGATCTTCCGCTCGCCCGGCGTCTTCGAGGGCGCGGTCGTGGACTTCATCGCGCCCAAGCACTTCGCCGTGTTCAATCTCGCCGACTCGGCGATCGTGTGCGGCGGCATCCTGATCGTGCTGCTGTCCTTCAAGGGGCTGGACCCCGACGGCACCGTGCACAAGGACTGAGCGCGCGGGAGAGTTGTCCACAGGCCCGTACGGGGCTGTCGGTCCGGTCCGGCATACTCGTCGGGTGAGCACGATTCCCGAGATCCGTACCCTGCCCGTGCCGGACGGCCTGGAGGGCGAGCGCGTCGACGCCGCCATCTCCCGCATGTTCGGCTTCTCCAGGACCAAGGCGGCCGAGCTCGCCGCGGCGGGCAAGGTGCTGGTCGACGGCACGGTGGTCGGCAAGTCCGAGCGCGTGCACGGCGGGGCCTGGCTGGAGGTCGAGATGCCGGGCGCCCCCGCGCCGGTGCAGATCGTCGCCGAGCCCGTCGAGGGCATGGAGATCGTGCACGACGACGATGACGTGGTGGTCATCGTCAAGCCCGTCGGCGTCGCCGCGCACCCGAGCCCCGGCTGGTCCGGGCCGACCGTCATCGGCGGGCTGGCCGCCGCCGGGTACCGGATCTCCACATCCGGGGCCGCCGAGCGCCAGGGCATCGTCCACCGGCTCGACGTGGGCACCTCGGGCCTGATGGCCGTCGCCAAGTCCGAGTACGCGTACACGTCGCTCAAGCGCCAGTTCAAGGAGCGCACGGTCGACAAGCGGTACCACACCCTGGTCCAGGGCCACCCCGACCCGACCAGCGGCACCATCGACGCCCCGATCGGCCGCCACCCCAACCACGACTACAAGTGGGCGGTCACGGCCGACGGCAAGCCGTCGATCACGCACTACGACCTCATCGAGGCGTTCCGCGCGGCCTCCCTGCTCGATGTGAAGCTGGAGACCGGCCGCACCCACCAGATCCGCGTCCACATGGCCGCCCACCGGCACCCCTGCGTCGGCGACCTGACGTACGGCGCCGACCCGACGCTCGCCAAGCGCCTCCGGCTGACCCGGCAGTGGCTGCACGCGGTGCGGCTCGGCTTCGAGCACCCGGGGGACGGGCAGTGGGTCGAGTTCACCAGCGACTACCCGGCCGACCTCCAGAAGGCCCTCGACCAGGTCCGTGAGGAGACATGGCAGTGAGTTCGCCGTCGTACACCGTGCGCGTCGCCGAGGACCCCGCCGACCGTGAGGCGTGCTTCGCGGTGCGCAAGGAGGTCTTCGTCGTCGAGCAGGGCGTACCGCAGGAGATCGAGTACGACGCCTACGACGCCGATGCCGTGCATGTGCTGGCGATCCGCGAGGACGGCGTACCGCTCGGCACCGGGCGGCTGCTGTACGGCGACGCGGCCGCGGCCAAGGTCGGCGGCGATCCCTCGGTGGGCTCGCTGGGGCGCCTCGCCGTGACCCCGGCGGCCCGCGGCCTCGGCGTGGGCGCGGCCCTGGTGCGCGCCATCGAGGCGGCGGCACACACGCGTGGCCTCGCTTCGGTGGACCTGCACGCACAGACGCAGGCCCTGGGGTTCTACGAACGGCTGGGGTACGTGGCGTACGGCCCGGAGTTCCCCGACGCGGGGATACCGCACCGCGCGATGCGGCGCGCTCTGTAGCCGAGGGGCACGGAGACGCTGGTGAGAAGGGCGGCGTGGCAGGCTTGAGGCCTGCCGTGTGGAAGCCGAGATCACCGGAGCGCTGACCGTGGATCAGTTGGCCCTGTTGTTCGTGCTGTTGCTCGGGGCCGTGGTGAGTGTCCCGGTGGGGGACCGGTACGGGCTGCCGGCGCCCGTGCTGATGACGCTCCTCGGGATCGTGCTCGCGCTGCTCGAGTTCGTGCCGAATATCGACGTACCCCCGGACCTGATCCTTCCGCTGCTGTTGCCGCCCCTGCTGTATGCGGCCGTACGGCGGACCTCATGGCGGCAGTTTGCGGCGAATGTGCGGCCCATCCTCCTGCTGGCCGTGGCGCTGGTCTTCGTCACCACGATCTGCGTGGCCGCGGTCGCCCACGCGATCGTGCCGGGGCTGCCACTGGCCGCCGCCGTCGCGCTGGGCGCGCTCGTCGCACCGCCCGACCCGGTCGCCGCGACCGCTGTCGCCGGGCAACTCGGGCTGCCGAGGCGCCTGGTGTCCATCCTGGAGGGCGAGGGGCTCTTCAACGACGTGACCGCCATCGTGCTGTACCACGTGGCGATCGCCGCCGCCGTGAGCGGTCACTTCACCGCGTGGGAGGCGGGACTCGACCTCGTGCTCTCCGCCGTCGTCGCGCTGGCCATCGGGCTCGCCCTCGGGTGGGGCGCGTACAAGCTGATGGACCTGCTGGGCGACGCGACCCTCCAGATCGGGCTCTCGCTGCTCGTGCCGTACGCCTCCTACGTGCTGGCCGAGGAACTGCACGGCTCCGGTGTGCTCGCCGTGCTCGTCACCGCCATGTTCCTCGCCGAGTACGCCACCGATGCCGACGACGTGATGACGCGGCTCGCCGGGCACACCTTCTGGGACATCGTCGACACGCTGGTCACCGGCGTCGCGTTCGGGCTGATCGGGCTCGAACTGCACATCGCGGTGCGCACGGCGTCCGGGCGCTGGCAGGAGATGCTCGGCTGGGCGGCCCTGGTGGTCGGCGTCGTCGTGGTGGTGCGGCTGCTGTGGCTGCTGCCGGCCACCTGGCTCACCAAACGGATGCACGCCAAGCGGGACGTCGACGAGGAGATCCCGGTGAGCTGGCGCGAGACCGTGGTGATGTGGTGGTCGGGGATGCGCGGCGTGGCGTCCGTCGCCCTGGCCCTGGCCATCCCGCTGGAGACCGACGCGGGCGATCCCTTCCCCGACCGCAACGAGATCGTGTTCATCGCGTTCGGGGTGATCATGGCGACGCTGGTGGTGCAGGGGCTGACCCTGCCCTGGCTGGTGAAACGGCTCGGGGTGCGGGCCGACAGCGAGCGGGAGAAGGAGTTCGAGAAGCAGCTGGCGGTGCGCGCGGCCAAGGCGGCGAAACGGCGGCTGAAGGAGATCGAGGCCGTCGAGGACCTGCCTGAGGAGCTGTCCGAGCAGATGCTTCGGCGGGCGTTCGAGATCGGGGTGCGGATCAGCCCCGACATGGGCGAGGACGAGCGCAGGGAGGCGCATCAGCAGCGCGTGCGGCGGTTGAAGCGGGTGCGGCGGATCCAGGGTGAGCTGCTGAGCGCGGCGCGGCACGAGGTGCTGGCGGCGCGCAGCGAGCCGGGGGCCGACCCCGAGGTGGTGGACCGGGTGCTGCGGCATTTGGACGTGCGCAGCCTGCGGTGACCTCGCCGAGGGCGCCCACTGCTTCGTACGATCTGATCATGGCTCGCAACGTTGTCATCAGTGGGGGCGGTACGGGAATCGGGCTCGCGGCGGCGCAGCTGTTCGCGGCGGACGGGGACCGGGTGCTGCTGCTCGGCAGACGCGCCGAGGTGCTGGAGCGGGCCCAGGTGCCCGGGGCCCTCACCTACGCGGCGGATCTGAGCAGGCCACGCGGTGTGCGCGGGGTGGAGCGGTTCGTGGCGGCGGAGCTCGGCACCGTGGACGTACTGATCCACAGCGCCGGCGGCTCCGGGCATCTGGAGCCCAAGGTGGACAGCGACGAGCCCCTTGACGTCGTCCTGCACAACTGGACCCTCAACTTCGGCCTCAACACCCTGACCGCTGCCCTGCTCACCGAGGCCCTCAAGGACCGGCTAGCCGACCCCGGCGGGCGGGTGCTGTTCCTCGGCTCCATCGCCGCCTTCCGCGGGTCCGGCAACGTGGCGTACGCGGCGTCCAAGGCCGCGCTGCATCCGTACGCCCATGATCTGGCCCGGCAGTTGGGGCCGCGCGGGATCACCGTGAACGTGGTCGCGCCCGGGTACATCGAGGACACCGAGTTCTTCGGCGACGGGATGGACGAGGAGCGGCGCGCCCTGCGGATCGCGGAGACCTCGACCGGGCGGGCCGGCGCGCCGGGGGACGTCGCCGCGACCCTGCACTGGTTGGCGTCCCACGGCGCCGGGCACATCACCTCACAGATCATCCAGGTGAACGGCGGGGCCGAGCGGGGCCACTGAGCCGTCAGGGACGCTCCGGCCGCGCCGTCGGCTGGTGGTCGGGCTGGTGGGTGCGGCGGGCCGAGCCGCGGCCGGAGACCGGGAACCCGGGTGGCAGGGCCGCGTCCGCCGCGTTGACGCGGGGCAGTGCGTACGGGTGCTCATCGGTGAGCCAGCGGATCAGCTGCTCGCGTACCGTGACCCGGACCTTCCACAGGTCGTCCGAGTCCTTCGCCGTCATCAGGGCCCGCACCTCCATGGTGCTCGGCGTGGAGTCGGTGACGACCAGGCCGTAGTCGCGGCCGTCCCACGCCGGGCATTCCCGCAGGATGTCGCGGAGCCGCTCGCGCATCGCCTCCAGCGGCGCCGAGTGGTCGACATGCAGGAAGACGGTGCCGGTCATCTGCGCGCCGCCGCGCGACCAGTTCTCGAACGCCTTCGAGGTGAAGTACGACACGGGCATCGTGATCCGGCGCTCGTCCCATGTCCGCACGGTCAGGAACGTCAGGGTGATCTCCTCGACGGTGCCCCACTCGCCGTCCACCACGACGGTGTCCCCGATGCGCACCATGTCGCCGAAGGCGATCTGCAGCCCGGCGAACATATTGCTCAGCGTGGACTGTGCCGCGACACCGGCGACGATGCCGAGGATGCCGGCCGAGGCCAGCAGCGAGGCACCGGCCGCGCGCATCGCCGGGAACGTCAGCAGCATCGACGCCACCGCGACCACGCCGACGACGGCCGACACCACCCGCATGATCAACGTCACCTGGGTGCGCACCCGCCGCACCCGGGCCGGGTCGCTCTGGGCGCGGGCGTAACGGCTGTACGTCGTCTCCACGACGGCCGCCGCGATACGGATCGCCAGCCAGGCCGCCGCCCCGATCAGCACCAGCGTCAGCACCCGGCCGATCGCGACCCGGTTCTCCTGGAAGAGCTCGGCCTCGTCGTAGGACCCTCTGAGCAGGGCCGTGCACAGCACGAGCTGGTAGGGGACGCGGGCCTCGCGCAGCAGACCCCACAGCGGGGTCTCACTGTGCCGTTCGTCGGCCTTGCGCATCAGGCGGTCGGTGGCCCACCCGATGATCAGGGTGAGCAGCACCGAGCCACCGATCACGATCAGCGGTCGGAGTATGTTCTCCATGCCCCCGAACGTAACCAGCCGAGGGGGGTCATGAACATCCGGGCCGGTGAGGCGGTGGTCACGGCACTGTCGTACCCGGCTGGCACCATGGCCTCATGAACATCATCCTGTTTCACTCGACCTTCGGCCTCAGGCCCGCGGTGCGCCGGGCCGCCGACCGGCTGCGCGCCGCCGGACACGAGGTGTGGACGCCGGACCTCTTCGAGGGGCGTACGTTCGAGACGGTCGAGGAGGGCATGGAGTTCAACGAGGGAATCGGCAAGGACGAGCTGCTCAAGCGGGCCGTGCTCGCCGCCGCCCCCTACTCGGACCGGGGGCTGGTCTACGCCGGGTTCTCGCTCGGCGCCTCCATCGCCCAGACCCTCGCGCTCGGCGACGAGAAGGCACGCGGGCTGCTGCTACTGCACGGCACGTCGGACATCGCGGCGAACGCCTCGGTGGACGAGCTGCCGGTGCAACTGCATGTCGCCGAGCCGGACCCGTTCGAGACGGACGACTGGCTGAGCGCCTGGTATCTCCAGATGGGCAGAGCGGGCGCCGACGTGGAGGTGTACCGATACGCCGGGGCGGGCCACCTCTACACCGATCCCGACCTGCCGGACTACGACGAGGAGGCCGCCGAGGCCACCTGGCGGGTGGCGCTCGGCTTCCTCGAAACCCTCTAGCGGCCGCGTCACACGGGGTCGTAGGTGCGCTCGACCTTCTGCGTGCCGCTGCGGGTGCGGTACGAACGTGCCCAGGACGCGCCCGAGTCCTGCTCGGTCTTGTCGGCCAGGACGTAGAAGTCCATCTGCGCGCGGTCGGCGGTGATGTCCAGGATGCCGTAGCCGTGACGGTCGGTGTCGACCCAGTGGACGTGCCGGTTGGCGGCGCGGATGATCGGCGAGGCGATCGCGGAGACGGTGCCCTCGGGGACCTTCACTATGTCGTCGAGGTTGTCGGAGGTGACCGACGTGACGACGAACTCCGTGGCCGCTGAGGCGGACAGCGGGTAGGTACCGGCGTTCACCGGCACGTCGTTGGCCCACGCCATGTGGATGTCGCCGGTCAGGAACACGGTGTTGCGGATCGCGTTCGAGCGCAGATGGGCGAGCAGCTCGCGGCGGTCGTCCGTGTAGCCGTCCCACTGGTCGGTGTTGAGGGCGAGGCCCTCCTGCGGCAGGCCCAGCAGCTTGACCAGCGGCTTGAGCAGGTCCGCGGGGAGGGCGCCGATCGCGAACGGCGAGATCATCACCGAGTTGCCGACCAGCCGCCAGGTGGTGTCGGAGGACTTCAGGCCCGCCTTCAGCCAGTCCAGTTGGGCGCGGCCGGTGAGCGTGCGGTCCGGGTCGTCGACCTCGCCGTTGCCGACCTTGACCTGCTCGGAGCGGAAGGAACGCAGGTCCAGCAGGGACAGATCGGCGAGCTTGCCGAAGCGCAGCCGCCGATAGGTGGTGCCCGCGATCGCCGGACGCACCGGCATCCACTCGAAGTACGCCTGCTTGGCGGCGGCCTGACGCGCCGCCCACGCGCCCTCGGCGCCCTCGGTGTGGTTCTCGGCGCCGCCGGACCAGGCGTCGTTGGCCATCTCGTGGTCGTCCCAGATCGCGATGACCGGCGCCTTCGCGTGCAGGGCCTGGAGATCGGCGTCCGTCTTGTACTTGCCGTGCCGCCCGCGATAGTCGGCCAGCGTCAGGATCTCGTTGGCGGGCTCCGTCTGCCGCACGACGGTGCCGCGCGTGCCGTACTGGCCGGTGCCGTACTCGTAGACGTAGTCGCCGAGGTGCAGCCAGGCGTCCAGGTCGCCACGGGCCGCGAGATGGCGGTACGAGGCGAAGTAGCCGGCCTCCCAGTTGGCGCAGGAGACCACGCCGAAGCGCAGGCCGGTCACGGAGGCGTTCGCCGCGGGCGCGGTCCGGGTGCGCGCCACCGGGGAGTCCGTGCCGCCGGCCGAGAAGCGGAACCAGTAGTCGGTGGCCGGCTCCAGACCCCGGATGTCCGCCTTCACGGTGTGGTCGGAGGCGGCGGTCGCGGTGGTCGAGCCTTTGGCGACGATGTTCGTCAGCGCCTTGTCCCGGGCGACGACCCAGCTGACCTCGGTGGCAGGACCGCGCCCGGATCCGGGCGTGGCGTCGGCGGTCGGCGTCACCCGGGTCCACAGCAGGACACCGTCGGGCAGCGGGTCACCGGAGGCGACGCCGTGCAGGAAGGCGGGCCCCTGTACGGCGGCCCCCGCGGGCAGGGCCGCGGCCAGCGGACCGGCCAGGACAGCCGTCGCCGCCGCGGCCTTGACGACCGTACGGCGGCGCGGGGTAAGGGAATTGAGCTGCTCGGATGATCTGTATCGACTCGTCACAGCCGATCAGGTTACTGAGCGGTATGAACAAGAGCGGGCGAACTCGAAAAAGTTCGCCCGCTCTTCTCCTGGAGGACGGTTCAGCCCTTGAGGGCCGCGTCCACCGCGTTGTTGAACTCCTCCACCGACCAAGGCTTGTTGGGCTGGGAGGTGGTCAGCTGCTTGCCGTCCATGACGAAGCCCGGAGTGCCCGTCACGCCTTCCTTGTTGGTGTCGAAGGTCTTCGACATGGCCAGCGCCCAGGCGTCGTAGGTGCCCTTCTCCACGGCGTTCTGGAACTTGGCGTTGTTCTTCAGGGCCGGGACGGTGTCGGCGATCTCGATCAGGTAGCTGTCGTCCTTGAACTTGTCGTCCGACTCCAGCGGGTGGTACTTCGCCGAGTAGAGCGCCGTCTTGTACTCCAGGAACGCCTCGGGGCTCACGTTCAGCGCGGCGCCCAGGGCGCTCATCGCGTTCTTGGACCCCTCGCCGCCGGCACCGATCTTGCCCTTCTCCAGCGAGTCGCCGTCGAGGAAGGTGGCACCGATGAACTGGATCTTGTACTTGCCGGCCTCGATGTCCTTGTCCACGGTCGAGCCGACCGTCTGCTCGAAGTTGGCGCAGACGGGGCAGCGCGGGTCCTCGTAGACCTTCAGGGTCTTCTTGGCGCTGTCCTTGCCGATGATGACGGTCGTGCCGTTCGTGCCGCTGGTGTTGGCCGGGGCGACGACCTTCTTCTTCGAGTCCTTCACGGCCTCCCAGTGGCTGGGCTTGTTGGCCTGGACGACGGCGTAGCCGATGCCGCCGGCCGCCGCCAGGACGCCGACGATCGAGGCGGCGACGATGATCTGCCGCCTGGCCTTGGCCCGCTTCGCCTCGCGCTCGCGCTCGGCGCGCAGCCGCTCCCGGGCCGCCGTCTTCGCCGCCTGGCTGTTTCGCTTGCTCATCTTCGTGATCTCCATGGGGACGCGCACACGTCGTGTGCGGAATACGTAGGGGTGGGCTGTGCCGCTCAGATGCCGTTCACGCGGGTCACGCGAAGGCGGGCGAGCACGGCGGGCCACGCCGTCCCAGGGAGTGCGCGAGAAGGAGGCTGCGGGCGGCGGCCGTAAGGCCGGTGGGGCGCGGCAGACGGCGGGCCGCGGCGGTCGGCGGGACCGTCACCGCGGCGACCGCCATGAGCAGCGGCCGGAACGTGGTCGCCGCGACCGCGCTCAGCAGCTGGGCCAGCGCCCGCTCACCGCGGCGCAGCCAGGCCGCGGCCAGGAGGCCGACGCCGATGTGGGCGCCGAGCAGCAGCCAGGCGGTGACCGGGTCGACATGGGCGAGCAGGCCGCCCAGCCGGCCGGGGTCGGTGCCGGTGACCTGGGCCAGCGGGGCCCCGACCTGGGTGCCCTCGCCGCACAGCACGTCCCAGCCGACCGATGCCAAGGGGCCGGCCACCGGGCCGCCCGCCCTGCCGTAGCAGACGTGCTGGCCGGTGGTGAGGACCGTGTCGGCGGCCAGCTCCAGCGGCACCAGCAGCGCGGCGATCCGGCCGAAGGTCCGCTCACGGCCGGCCAGGGCGTAGGCGAGGACGAACACGGCGGCCGTCAGCAGGGCCACCGTGTTCAGCGGCAGGGGTGCGCGGGACAGCAGCACGTGCGACGCGGTGCTCAGGGTCACGACGAGTGCCGTGAAGAGCGCCGCGCGTACGGCTCGAAGCTGGGTCCCGGATATGTCCATGGCGTGGAGAGTCTGTCACGAGCTCCTGTAAGAGACCCCTAAAGGCCGCCTGTGAACGGCCCAGGAGCGCCGATTGGTGTCCTTTCCGTCACAGACCCGGGATCCGGCCGTTGCGGAACAGGTCCACGAAGACTTGGTGGTCGGCACGCGCGCGTGCGCCGTAGCCGTGCGCGAAGTCGACCAGAAGCTCCGCGAAGCCCTCCTCGTCGGCCGCGATGGCCGCGTCGATGGCGCGCTCCGTGGAGAACGGCACCAGGGACTCGCCCGAGGTGTCGTCCGCCGCCGCGTGCATGGTGGCCGTGGCCCGGCCGAGGTCGGCGACCACCGACGCGATCTCCTCCTGGTCGTCGATGTCGCTCCAGTCCAGGTCCACCGCGTACGGCGAGACCTCGGCGACCAGCTGGCCCGCGCCGTCCAGCTCGGTCCAGCCCAGCCACGGGTCGGCGTGCGCCTGGAGGGCGCGCTGGGAGATCACCGTGCGGTGGCCCTCGTGCTGGAAGTACTCCCGCAGCGCCTGGTCCGTGATGTGCCGGGAGACGGCCGGGGTCTGGGCCTGCTTGATGTAGATCACGACGTCGTTCTCAAGGGCGTCGGTGTGGCCCTCCAGCAGGATGTTGTACGACGGCAGCCCGGCCGAGCCGATGCCGATGCCGCGCCTGCCCACGACGTCCTTGACCCGGTAGGAGTCCGGGCGGTCCAGGGACGCGTCCGGCAGCGTCTCCAGGTAGCCGTCGAAGGCGGCGAGGACCTTGTAGCGCGTGGCGGCGTCCAGCTCGATGGAGCCGCCGCCCGGGGCGAAGCGGCGCTCGAAGTCGCGGATCTCCGTCATGGACTCCAGCAGCCCGAAGCGGGTCAGCGCGCGGGCGTCGCGCAGCGCGTCCAGGAGGGGGCCCTGGGCGGTGTCCAGGGTGAACGGCGGCACCTCGTCGCTCTTGGCGCCGGTGGCCAGGGCGTGCACCCGCTGGCGGTAGGCGCCCGCGTAGATCCGCACCAGCTCGCTGATCTGGTCGTCGGCGAACGCCTTGGCGTACCCGATGAGGGCGATCGAGGCGGCGAAGCGCTTGAGGTCCCAGGTGAAGGGGCCGACGTAGGCCTCGTCGAAGTCGTTGACGTTGAAGATCAGCCGCCCGTTGGCGTCCATGTACGTGCCGAAGTTCTCCGCGTGCAGGTCGCCGTGGATCCACACGCGCGAGGTGCGCTCGTCCAGGTACGGTCCGCCGCGCTTCTCGGCGTCGAGGTCGTGGTAGAAGAGGCACGCCGTGCCGCGGTAGAACGCGAACGCCGAGGCCGCCATCTTCCGGAACTTCACGCGGAACGCGGCCGGATCGGCGGCCAGGAGCTCGCCGAAGGCGGTGTCGAAGACGGCGAGGATCTCGTCGCCGCGCTGCTCGCCGTTGAGCTGGGGGACCGACATCGCTGGGTGCCTCCTGGTGCATGTGTACGACAGCGTTTCTGTCGTCTCCAACGGGCGGGCCGACCGGAAAGTGCCCGAAGCCCTCGGTGTGAAGGTACGCGGGGCAGCCCCGTGAGTGTCAGTGCCGAGGCATAGACTTCGACGCTGTCCCCAGAAGTGTCCGTCCGCCTGTCACCGAGCGTTTTCCATGGAGGCCAAGCCGTGTCAAAGCCGCCGTTCACGCACCTGCACGTCCACACCCAGTACTCGCTGCTGGACGGTGCCGCGCGGCTCAAGGACATGTTCAACGCGTGCAATGAGATGGGCATGACGCACATCGCCATGTCCGACCACGGCAACCTCCACGGGGCGTACGACTTCTTCCACTCCGCGAAGAAGGCCGGGGTCACCCCGATCATCGGGATCGAGGCGTATGTCGCCCCCGAGTCCCGGCGCAACAAGCGCAAGATCCAGTGGGGCCAGCCGCACCAGAAGCGTGACGACGTGTCCGGTTCCGGTGGTTACACCCACAAGACGATGTGGGCCGTGAACAAGACGGGCCTGCACAACCTCTTCCGGCTGTCCTCGGACGCGTACGCCGAGGGCTGGCTGCAGAAGTGGCCCCGGATGGACAAGGAGACCATCTCCCAGTGGTCCGAGGGGATCGTCGCCTCCACCGGCTGCCCCTCCGGCGAGGTCCAGACCCGGCTGCGGCTGGGGCAGGAGGAGGAAGCCCTCAAGGCGGCGGCCGACTACCAGGACATCTTCGGCAAGGACCGCTACTTCCTGGAGCTGATGGACCACGGCATCAAGATCGAGCACCGGGTCCGCAAGGGCCTCCTGGAGATCGGCAAGAAGCTCGGCATCCCCCCGCTGGTCACCAACGACTCGCACTACACGTACGCGCACGAGGCGACCGCCCATGACGCCCTGCTGTGCATCCAGACCGGCAAGAACCTCTCCGACCCGGACCGCTTCAAGTTCGACGGCACCGGCTACTACCTGAAGTCCACGGACGAGATGTACGCCGTCGACTCCTCGGACGCCTGGCAGGAGGGCTGCGCCAACACGCTCCTCGTCGCCGAGATGGTCGACACCGACGGCATGTTCGAGGCGAAGAACCTCATGCCGAAGTTCGACATCCCCGACGGCTACACCGAGGTCACCTGGTTCAAGGAGGAGGTCCGGGTCGGCATGGAGCGCCGCTTCCCGGGCGGTGTCCCCGAGGACCGGCAGAAGCAGGCCGAGTACGAGATGGACGTCATCATCCAGATGGGGTTCCCGGGCTACTTCCTCGTCGTCGCCGACTTCATCATGTGGGCCAAGAACAACGGCATCGCGGTCGGCCCCGGCCGAGGCTCCGCGGCCGGCTCGATCGTCGCCTACGCCATGGGCATCACCGACCTCGACCCGATCCCGCACGGCCTGATCTTCGAGCGGTTCCTCAACCCCGAGCGCGTCTCCATGCCCGATGTCGACATCGACTTCGACGAGCGCAGGCGCGTCGAGGTGATCAGGTACGTGACGGAGAAGTACGGCGCCGACAAGGTCGCCATGATCGGCACCTACGGCAAGATCAAGGCGAAGAACGCCATCAAGGACTCCGCGCGCGTGCTGGGCTACCCGTACGCGATGGGCGACCGCCTCACCAAGGCGATGCCCGCCGACGTCCTCGGCAAGGGCATCGACCTCGACGGCATCACCAACCCCTCGCACCCGCGCTACAGCGAGGCGGGCGAGATCCGGGGAATGTACGAGAACGAACCGGACGTCAAGAAGGTCATCGACACCGCGAAGGGCGTCGAGGGCCTGGTCCGGCAGATGGGCGTGCACGCGGCCGGCGTGATCATGTCCAGCGAGCCCATCGTCGACCACGCCCCGATCTGGGTGCGGCACACCGACGGCGTCACCATCACGCAGTGGGACTACCCGCAGTGCGAGTCGCTCGGCCTGCTGAAGATGGACTTCCTCGGCCTGCGCAACCTGACGATCATGGACGACGCCAACAAGATGGTGAAGTCCAACAAGGGCATCGATCTCGACCTGCTGTCCCTGCCGCTCGACGACCCGAAGACCTTCGAACTCCTCCAGCGCGGCGACACCCTGGGCGTCTTCCAGTTCGACGGCGGACCGATGCGTTCGCTGCTGCGGCTGATGAAGCCCGACAACTTCGAAGACATCTCCGCCGTCTCCGCGCTGTACCGTCCCGGCCCGATGGGCATGGACTCGCACACCAACTACGCCCTGCGCAAGAACAAGCTCCAGGAGATCACCCCGATCCACAAGGAGCTGGAGGAGCCCCTCGAAGAGGTCCTGGCCGTCACCTACGGCCTGATCGTCTACCAGGAGCAGGTGCAGAAGGCCGCCCAGATCATCGCCGGGTACTCGCTCGGCGAGGCCGACATCCTGCGCCGCGTGATGGGCAAGAAGAAGCCCGACGAACTGGCGAAGAACTTCGTCCTCTTCCAGAAGGGCGCCCGCGACAAGGGCTACAGCGACGAGGCCATCCAGGCCCTGTGGGACGTGCTGGTCCCGTTCGCCGGCTACGCGTTCAACAAGGCGCACTCCGCCGCGTACGGCCTGGTGTCGTACTGGACGGCCTACCTCAAGGCGAACCACCCCGCCGAGTACATGGCCGCTCTGCTGACCTCCGTCAAGGACGACAAGGACAAGTCGGCGGTCTACCTGAACGAATGCCGGCGCATGGGCATCAAGGTGCTCCCGCCGAACGTCAACGAGTCGGTGCACAACTTCGCCGCCCAGGGCGACGACGTGATCCTCTTCGGCCTGGAGGCGGTGCGCAACGTCGGCACCAACGTCGTCGAGTCGATCATCAAGAGCCGTAAGGCGAAGGGCAAGTACGGCTCCTTCCCCGACTACCTCGACAAGGTCGACGCCACCGCGTGCAACAAGCGCACCACCGAATCACTGATCAAGGCGGGCGCGTTCGACAGCCTGGGGCACACCCGCAAGGGCCTCACCGCGCACTTCGAGCCGATGATCGACAATGTGGTCGCGGTCAAGCGCAAGGAGGCCGAGGGCCAGTTCGACCTCTTCGGCGGCATGGGCGAGGAGGAGAACAACGAGCCGGGCTTCGGACTCGACGTGGAATTCACCACGGACGAGTGGGAGAAGACCTATCTGCTCGCCCAGGAGCGGGAGATGCTCGGTCTGTATGTCTCCGACCACCCGCTCTTCGGCCTGGAGCACGTGCTGTCCGACAAGGCCGACGCGGGCATCGCCCAGCTGACGGGCGGCGAGCACGCCGACGGCGCCGTGGTGACCATCGGCGGCATCATCTCGGGCCTCCAGCGCAAGATGACCAAGCAGGGCAACGCCTGGGCGATCGCCACCGTCGAGGACCTCGCCGGCTCCATCGAGTGCATGTTCTTCCCGGCGACGTACCAGCTGGTGTCGACCCAACTTGTCGAGGACGCCGTCGTGTTCGTCAAGGGCCGCCTCGACAAGCGCGAGGACGTGCCGCGTCTGGTCGCGATGGAACTCCAGGTCCCCGACCTGTCCAACGCGGGCACCAACGCGCCCGTGATCCTCACCATCCCGGCCACCAGGGTCACCCCGCCGATGGTCAGCCGCCTCGGCGAGATCCTCAGCCATCACAAGGGCGAGAGCGAGGTCCGCATCAAGCTCCAGGGGCCGACGAAGACGACGGTGCTGCGCCTCGACCGGCACCGGGTGAAGCCCGACCCGGCGCTCTTCGGCGACTTGAAGGTGCTGCTCGGCCCGTCCTGCCTGGCCGGCTGACCCGCGGCGCACACAGCGCGAGAGGGGCGCACCCGCGCGGGTGCGCCCCTCTCCTGTGCCTGGGTCTCAACAACCCGTTATGCAGATGTCAGTTATGACCGAAGCGCTTCTGCCGACCCTTGCGGGCCATGTCGCCCGGGGTCACCTGCGTGGCGCGCTGCTCGGCCTGCGTCTCCATCGAGGACTGCTGGGCCTGCTGCTGACCACGCTCGGACTGCGGCTGCTTCCGGTCCTGCTTCTTGTTCTTGGCCATGGTGCTGCCTCCTGTGGGGGATCTAGGGGCCAGGGCCGGGACCAGATTCACATAGGCTGATAAAGAACGCATTTCGGATAATTACCCTGTGTAACAGCGGTTGTCGGGGCGTGAGGCATGGCGCGCCTCATAGCCGATACCTCGAAACGCCACGCCGAAGATCGAGTTCGCCCCGTTAACCCCCGCGCGGTCGGGCAGACTCGAAGGAAGCCCGAAGCAAACCTCCCGGGAAGAGGGTGAGTCGCGTGGACCGCTGCATCGTCCTGGTGGACGCCGGGTATCTGCTGGGGGCCGCCGCCAGCCTGCTCGCCGGCGAACCCTCCCGGTCCCGGATCACCGTCGATCACACCGCCCTCATCCAGGGGCTGCGCGAACGCGCCGAGTCCGACACGGAACGGCCCCTGCTGCGCATCTACTGGTTCGACGGCGCCCCCGACCGAGTCCCCCAGCCCGAGCACCGCAGGCTGCGCGTCATGCCCCGGGTCACCGTCCGGCTCGGCGCCCTCACCCGCAGCGACGGCCGCTGGGCGCAGAAGGGCGTGGACGCCGCGATGCACGCCGAGCTGACCGAGCTGGCCCGCAACCGCGCCTGCTCCGACATCGTGCTGGTGACCGGCGACGGCGATCTGCTGCCGGGCATGATGGCCGCCAAGGAGCACGGCGTCGCCGTACACCTGTGGGCCGTGCAGGCCGCCGACGGTGACTACAACCAGTCCGAGGACCTGGTCGCCGAGGCGGACGAACGGCGAGTCCTGGACCGTACCTGGATCACCAAGGCCGTACGCGCCAAGGAGCTCACCGGGGTGTGCGCGCCACCGCCCGCGCCGCGGCCCGAGATCGCCGCGATCCTGTCCGCGCCGCTGCCCGACTCCGCGCTCGGCGCGGCGGCCGAGCGGCCCCCCGAGGACGGCGAGCGCCCACCGGCCGCCGCCTCGGAGAACGGCACACAGGAGCGGATCCCCACACCCAAGGGCGTGCCCACACCGAAGGACCTCGCCGCCCTGCGCGCCCCCGGCGTCCAGCCGGCCCAGCACCCGGCGAGCGCGACGCTGCGCTGGTCCTCCGACAAGGGCTGGGTCGACCGGCCCGGCGTCGCCGCCGAGCCCGCCGAGGCCTCCTCCATGCCGACGCTCGCCCAGCTGACCACGGCCGAGCAGCGATGGGCCGACCGCGAGGAGGACATCACCACGGTCGGCGGCGACCCCTACGAGGTGGGGCAGGTCTTCGCACGCCGGTGGATGGCACGCCTCGGCGACCAGGGCCATCTGCAACGGCTGTCCGGGATGTATCCGCGCATCCCGCACCGGATCGACGGCGAGCTGCTGCGCTACGCGGCCCGGTTCGGGCTGCTCGCGCACAAGGACGACCAGATCGACGAACACGACCGGTACGCGATCCGGGCCGGGTTCTGGCGGGAGATCGACGTACGGACGGCCGCGGAGCACGCTCCCGCGGGGGAGTGACCCGGGCCGCGCCGTGATGAGCGGTTTTGTACCGAGTGGCCGCCCCGAGGACGGAAGCGGGGCCCGGACCCCGTAGTCTCGTCCCTTGTGAGTACGCGCGTGGGACAGGCACTTCGGCACAGTGATGATGTCGTGTGTGCCGTGCGCGGGCTGACCAAGACCTATCCCGCGGTACGGGGACGGCGCGGCGTGCCGGCGACGCCCGAGGTACGGGCCACCGACGACGTACGGCTGGACATCCGGCGCGGCGAGATCTTCGGGCTCCTCGGGCCGAACGGCGCCGGCAAGACCACTCTCGTACGACAGCTCACCGGACTGATGCGGCCCGACGCCGGCCGCGTCGAGATCCTCGGCCACGACATCGTGCGCCACCCCGAGCGGGCCGCGCGCATCCTCGCCTACCTCGGGCAGGAGTCGACCGCCCTCGACGATCTGACCGTGTCCCTCGCCGCCGAGACGACCGGGCGGCTGCGCGGCCTGGATGTGCGCCAGGCGCGGGACGAGCGGGACGCCGTACTCGACGAGCTGGGCCTCCAGCCGCTCGCCGGGCGGCCGATCAAGAAGCTGTCCGGCGGACAGCGCAGGCTCGCCTGCTTCGCCGCCGCGCTGGTGGGCGAGCGGCCGCTGCTCGTGCTCGACGAGCCGACCACCGCCATGGACCCGGTGGCGCGGCGGGCCGTGTGGTCGGCCGTGGACCGGCGCCGGGCCGAGCGCGGCACGACCGTGCTGCTCGTCACCCACAACGTCATCGAGGCCGAGACCGTGCTCGACCGGGTCGCCGTGCTCGACCGGGGGCGGGTCATCGCCTGTGACACACCGTCGGGGCTGAAAGAGCGGGTCGCCGGAGAGGTCCGGGTCGAGCTGCTGTGGCGGGAGCGGGCGCCCCTGGACGTGCCCGAGGTCGCCGCGCTCCAGGACCGGGTCGTGGAGTCCGGCCGCCGCTGGACGCTGCGGCTCGCCCCCGAGGAGGCCCGCGCGGTCGTCGCCACCGTCACCGGCGGCGCCGCCTTCGCGGCACTGGACGACTTCACGCTCGCCACGCCCAGCCTGGAGGACGTGTATCTGGCGCTGGGCGGGGACGCGGAGCAGGGGTTGGTGAAAGCGTGAGCGCGCGGGCCGTCGTGTACGTATCGGATTCTGTACGGGTCAGGGCCACCTCCCCAGTGATCGCCCATACGAAAGGGAGCAGCGCCACGTGAGTGTCGTACCCGCCGAGGTTCTGCCGGGCAGCGCCCTGCCCGTGGACGAGACGGCCTCCCCGGCCGCCGCCGAGCTCGGGCCGCGGGCGCGGCTGTGGCCGGCGCTGGGTGCCGTGTACCGGGCGCAGCTGTCCCGGGCCCGGGTCGCGCGCATTCCGCTGCTGTTCGTGGCGACCTTCCAGTCGATCGGGATCATGATCCTGATGCGCGGGGTCGTCGACGGCGGGGCCGAGGCGCAGGCCGTCGTCGCCGGATCGGCGGTGCTCGTGGTCGCCTTCGTCGCGCTGAACCTGCTCGCCCAGTACTTCGGGCAGCTGCGGGCCAGCGGCGGGCTCGACCACTACGCCACGCTGCCGGTGCCGCCCGCCGCGGTGGTGCTGGGGGCGGCGGGGGCGTACGCCTCCTTCACCGTGCCGGGGACCGTGGTGACCGCCGTCTTCGGCTGTGTGCTGTTCGGGCTGCCGATGGCGCATCTATGGGTGCTCGTCGCGGTGATCCCGCTGGCCGGGGCCGCGCTCGCCGGGCTCGGGGCGGCGCTCGGGCTGCTCGCGCCGCGGCCCGAACTGGCCACACTGCTCGGGCAGCTGGGCATGTCGGCCGCGCTGCTGCTGGGCGTGCTGCCCGCCGACCGGATGCCCGAGGTGGTGCGTCTCGCCCGGGATCTGCTGCCGTCGACGTACGGCGTGGAAGCGTTCGCGCGGACCTTCGGGGAGCGGCCGGACTGGGCGTTCGTGCTCGGTGACCTGGCTGTGTGCGGGGTTGTCGGCGTCGTCTCGCTTGCCGTCGCCACCTGGGCGTACCGCCGGGCGGCCGTCCGGTGACGCGCCGCACAGGTCGGCCTGGCACGATGGCAGAGTGACCGCTCCGCTGACTCCTCCACCGCCGCCGCGTGAACCGTCCCCCAACGGGGGGTGGCAGCCGCCCGCTGCCGGGTCCGCGGCTTCCGTGCCGCATGACGTCATATCCGGTGCCCCTGGCGGGGTATCGGGTCCGCACGGCGCTCACCATCCGTACGGCATATATGGCTCGTACGAACAGGACGGTCCCGGCATGAAGACCGAGCTGCGAGAGGCCGCCGTCGTCGTGGTCGTGGTGGCGCTCTTCGGGGCGCTGCTCGGGGTGCTGTGGTGGCGGCTGGCGCCGGGTGTGCCGCTGGTGGGGGATGTCGTCGACGGCAGCTGGGTCGTCTACTTCAAGGATTCCGAGGGGGAGCAGGCGATCGGGGTGGACGGAACGTTCACTCTGCTTGCGCTTGCGTTTGGGCTGGTCAGTGCGTTTGCCGTGTTTCTGTGGCGGCGGCGTGGGGGTGTGCCGTTGGTGGTGGCGCTGGCGGTCGGGGGGCTGCTCGGGGCGTTGCTGGCGTGGCGGGTCGGGGTGTGGCTCGGGCCTACGGATGATGTGATCGCCCATGCGAAGGAAGTGGGCAAGGGGGTTGCGTTCTCGGCGCCGGCGGAGCTGGGGGCGAAGGGGGCGTTGCTGGCCTGGCCGTTGGCCGCGCTGGTGGTCCACCTCGGGCTGACGGCGTTGTTCGGGCCCCGGGACGCGGATCCGTATGGGGAGGCCCAGGGCGCTCAGCAGCCGCAGGGGCCGTATGGGGTGCCGCCGGCGTAGGGGTTCGGTGGGTCGTGGTCGCGCCGGCTTCCTTTTCGCCCCCGCCGCCCCTACCCGTCCCGTCCTCCAGGGGCTTCGCCCCTTCGACCCCACTGGGGCTGCCGCCCCAGACCCCGCTCCGGCCCTGAAGGGGCCTTGTCCTCAGACGCCGGACGGGCTGGAAGGGGCGGGCCAGCGTTGAGAGGTGCCGCCCCTTCCGGATGGTCACGCAGGGCGGTGGCCGTGGTTTGAGCGGCCCTTCTTGGTGCGCCACTTTCGTTTGCGGGTTTTTTTCGACATGTCTTTCGTAGTTAACCGAGAAGACCGCCGCCGTCGAGGGGTCACGCACGTCCGATGGGGGCGAGGGTGGCGTTCGTGAGGTGGGTGAGGTCCTCGGGGGAGAGTTCGACCTCCAGGCCGCGGCGGCCCGCCGAGACGCAGATCGTGGGGTGGGCCGAGGCCGAGGTGTCCAGGACCGTGGGGAGTCTCTTGCGCTGGCCCAGGGGGGAGATGCCGCCCCGGACGTAGCCCGTGGTGCGTTCGGCGAGGGTCGGGTCGGCCATCACCGCGCGTTTGCCGCCGACCGCCGAGGCCAGGGCCTTGAGGTCCAGCTGGCCCGCCACCGGGACCACGGCCACCGTGAGGGTGCCGTCCACGTCCGCCACGAGGGTCTTGAAGACCCGGTCCGGGGAGACGCCCATCGCCTCCGCCGCCTCCTCGCCGTAGGAGGGGTGGGAGGGGTCGTGGTCGTAGGAGTGGAGGGTGTACGGGGTGCCCGCAGCAGTCAGGGCCACCGTCGCGGGGGTGCCGCCCTGCTGGTTCTTCTTCGACTTCTTCGCCATCGTGCCGGATCCTCAGACGTCAGTTCAGGCTCGTCGGGCCGCGCGTCAGGTCCGACGCCGGCAGCGACGGCAGGGTACGGATGATCGAGGTCTCGGCGCGAAGGAGTTTCAGCTCGTCGCGCAGCCGGGACGCGGTGTCGGGGGCCTGGAGCAGCCGCTGCTTGGTCGGTGTGTCCAGCATCATCGCCGCCGCGACCAGGTAGGAGACCACCGCGGGCTGGTCGGGCAGGTCGGCCGTCGATGACAGGGAGCGCTCACGGGCACCCGCCAGGCGCTTCTGGTACTGGCGGAAGGCACGCAGGACCCCTTCCGCCAGCGCTCCCGCCTCGTCGCCCGGCTCCTCCGGGAGTTCCTCCAGCTCGGCGGTGAGGAACGGGCCCGTCGTGTCCACCGACACCAGCCGCACCCGCGTCGTACCCGTGGCCAGCACCTCGAACGTGCCGTCGGCCCGCTCCCGGATCGTCGCCGCGTCCGCCACACAGCCCACCCCGTGGAAGGACTTCGCCGGGTCGGGGCCGAACCCCGCCGCCGGCCCCCGGTCGGGCTGCGCCGTCGGGTCCGGCATGCCGGGCGCGCTCGGGGCCACCTCGTGGCCGTCACGGATGGCGAGGACGGCGAAACGGCGGGGTTCCTCCTCGGGGGTCTTCAGCAGCTCGCGCATCATGGCGCGATACCGCTCCTCGAAGACGTTGAGCGGCAGCACGAGTCCCGGGAACAACACCGAGTTCAGGGGGAAGAGCGGAAGGCGGACGGTCACGGCGCCAAAGCCTAGTGGTCGCCGGAGTGAACGCGTCCGGCCCGCCCACTGTGTGGATGCCCGCCCCGGGCGGCACCGGACGCCGCGACCCGCAGCCCCACCTCGTCGCGCACCTCCAGGAACCGGCCCAGCGGATCGTCGGAGAGCCGGCTCCACGGGAAGGAGGTGGCGTACGGCCCGATCAGGCGCAGCTGCTCCAGGGCGTCCTCCCAGCGGCCGAGGCGTACCAGGACGTACGTCAGCTTGTTGCGGATCACGGCGGGCCACAGGTCGGCCGCCGGGAAACGGGCGGAGAGGGCGACCGCCCGGTCCGCCGCCTGGTCCAGCCGCTCGCGCGGCACGCCCGGGCCGCAGTCGTCGTTGAGGTAGGCGAGGACCGCCCGGGTGGGCAGCGCCTGGACGAGGGAGTCGGACGGGGCGTCCTGAGCGGCCCGGTCGGCGAAGTCCAGGCACTCCCTGTGGGAGCCGTGCCAGGAGGAGGCCAGATAGCGCAGGGCGGCCACATGGCAGCCGTAGTGGCGCGGGGCGCGGCGCAGCGCCGCCTCCCACAGTTCCCCGAAGTAGGTGTGCCCGGCGCGTGAGCCGCGCGCATGGTCCAGGGCGATCCGCCACGGCACCGGGTCGCCGTCGTCGGCACGGGCGGCGGCGGTGATCAGCGGGCTCACCCCGCGCAGGACCTCGGCCCGGGCCGGTGACCGCCAGGCGTGGTCCACCGCGACCTGCGCCCTGATCAGCAGCGCGTCGGGGTCCTGCGGGGCGGCGGCGTACCAGGACTCCAGCCACTCCGGGCGTGAGCGGGCGAAGGCGGCCAGGTGCAGCGTGTAGCGGTCGCGGTACTCCCACTGCCCGTGCCGGCGCGTGCCGGCGAGCAGCGCGGCGGCGGGTTCGTGGTCGCCCTGTCCGGCCGCGACCAGCGCCGGGCCGAGGCGGTCGTCGGGTGCGTCGAGGAGCACCTCGTCGTCGGCGGGGAGCCCTGCGACGGGGTGCTTGACGGTCGTCCGGGACGCACGGCCGAACGGAAGCATCGAAGCCATGGTGTTGACCATTGAAAGACCGCTGGTCACGCCGCGCCAGAGGGAACGGCCAACCCGTGGAAAGTTGTACGCCCGTCGGTCAAGAACCGGTAAAGGGGTACCTTTCGACAACTGTCCGGCTCGACAGCTTTCCGGCAGGGGTCAGCTTCGGCGCAGCAGCCGCGTCGCCCCCGTCGCCACCGTCGTCGCCAGGACCCAGCCCAGCAGGATCATCGACGCGGCCAGCCACTGCCAGGCGCCGGTCAGCTGCCAGAACCCGACCTGGCCGAGGTCGATCACCGGAAGCAGCAGGTCCAGGGCGAACAGGGGAGGACTCCACGTCGGATGCTCACCG
This sequence comes from Streptomyces lanatus, assembly GCF_014655715.1. GTDB lineage: Bacteria > Actinomycetota > Actinomycetes > Streptomycetales > Streptomycetaceae > Streptomyces > Streptomyces lanatus. Next base: position 150,786 of record NZ_BNBM01000005.1, read on the forward strand.
CCCTTGAGCGGCGGAGGGTCGGCGTAGTTGAAGGCCACCGAGCTCGCCGCCCACAGCAGCGCCATCCACACGGCCGCCCGGCCGGGCCGATAGCCGTAGGCGACCATCCAGTCCTGGAGGTACCCCCACGTCTTGGCCGCCGGCGGCAGTGTCTCGCGGCGGCGGCGCTGCTTGGCGAGCAGCACCTCGCGCGCGTCCTCGTCCTCACCGCTGTTGCGCAGTACGGCGGCCAGCCGCTCGTACGGCTCCGGGTTGTACTCGGCGGTCGCCGCGGCCACCCACGCCAGCCGCCGCGCCAGCGGGAACGGGCCGCGCGGCACGAGGTTCTCGTAGGTGAAGCCGCTCATGTGCAGCAGCCCGGGCTCCGGCCAGGCGTCCGCGCGGTCCATCAGATTGACGGTCCGCGCCCCCGACAGCACCACTCCGCCGCGCTCCGGCCGCTCCCCGAGGAAGCGCAGCTCGGGCGTCTGGATGCGGCGCAGCGACAGCTCCTGCTCGTCGGTGAAGGTGAACCGGGCCCGCTCCAGGTCGACGGCGTCCCCGAACCGCCCGTCGTCGAGGCGCACCCCGCCCTGGCACTCGAACCGCTGGATGCGCGTCCCGCGCGCGGGAGTGCGGCCGCTCAGCAGGGGGCTGCCGACGCCCGCCGGGGTCATGTAGAGCGTGCGCCCGACGGTCAGCTGCGGGGCGTTCAGCGCGAGCCGGGTGTACGGGTTGACCAGCCGGGCGCCGCGCAGGCTCAGCGACACGCCGATGCTGGCCCCGCGCAGGCTCAGCTCGCCGTGCGACTCCAGCATCTCGGCCTGGAGGTCCTGGCCGACGCTGATGCCGTCCGCGGCGATCGAGCGCCCGCTGCGGTCCCGGTAGACGGTCGCCTGGTTCAGCAGCAGATCGGTGCCGATGTGGGCGTCGGTGAGCCGTACGCCGTTGTGGAACCGGCAGCGCGGCAGATGCAGATCGCCCTCGGTGTGCACCCGGGCCGCCTCCAGGCGGGGCACCGCGCAGTCCACCAGCCGTATGGTCGTGAAGCGGGCCTCCGGCAGCAGGACCTCACGGTCGAAGCGGCAGCCGCGCATCTCGACGTACGGCTGCACGGTGCCGCCCGCGAGGTCCATCGTGCCGATGATCCGCACGCCGGCCAGCTTCAGCGAGGACACCCGGCCGGCGAGGGCGGGCGGCCCGTCCAGGAGCAGCCAGCAGACGATACGCGCGCGTATGGTCCGCTCCTCGCCCCAGGGATGCCCGCCGTGCGGGTCGTCGACGGCGGTGTCGCCGCTGCTCAGGTCGTACACGCTGCCGTTGCGGAAGGCCTGCCACATGCCTATCTCGGCGGCGGTCAGATCGTCCGGCGGATCTCCGTCGCGGATGCCGGCCCCCTCGGTCACGGTGCTTCCGTCCCTCTCATCTACTCGCGGGTTTAGTACAACCGTTCATGCCCGTTGAGTGACGCTCTGAACGCTAGACGTGAAGGTGATCTTCCAGGTTCCCGAGGGGTTCGTGTTCCACCCAGTGATACGCGCGAACGACGCCGAACCCGGGTCTGAGAGAATTGCGTACGTGATCTCCCGAATCGATCTGCGCGGCGACGCCCTCCCCGAGGGCCCCGCCCTGCGCGACCTGCTGCCCCGAGCCGACTTCGACGTCTCGGCCGCCCTGGAGAAGGTGCGTCCGATCTGCGAGGCCGTGCATCATCGGGGCGACGCGGCGTTGATCGACTTCGCGGAGAAGTTCGACGGGGTGCGGCTGGAGCAGGTGCGGGTGCCCGCCGAGGCGCTCACCAAGGCCCTCGAAGAGCTCGACCCTGCCGTGCGCGCGGCCCTGGAGGAGTCCATCCGCCGCGCCCGTCTCGTCCACCGCGAGCAGCGCCGTACAAACCACACGACCCAGGTCGTGCCGGGCGGCTCGGTCACCGAGAAGTGGGTGCCGGTCGACCGCGTCGGGCTGTACGCGCCCGGTGGCCGTTCCGTCTACCCGTCGTCCGTGATCATGAACGTCGTCCCGGCCCAGGAGGCCGGCGTCGAGTCCATCGCGCTCGCCTCGCCCGCCCAGGCCGAGTTCGATGGCCTGCCGCACCCGACGATCCTCGCCGCGTGCGCGCTGCTCGGCGTGGACGAGGTCTACGCGGCCGGTGGTGCGACCGCCGTCGCGATGTTCGCGTACGGCACCGAGTCCTGCCCGCCCGCCAACATGGTCACCGGCCCCGGCAACATCTGGGTCGCCGCCGCCAAGCGCTACTTCACCGGCAAGATCGGCATCGACGCCGAGGCGGGCCCGACCGAGATCGCGATCCTGGCCGACGCCACCGCCGACCCGGTGCATGTCGCCTCCGACCTGATCAGCCAGGCCGAGCACGACCCGCTCGCGGCCGCCGTCCTGGTCACCGACTCCGTGGAGCTCGCGGACGCGGTGGAGAGGGAGCTGGAGCCGCAGGTCGCGGCCACCAAGCACATCGACGACCGGATCGTGCCCGCCCTCAAGGGCAGGCAGTCCGCGATCGTCCTGGTCGACGGCGTCGGCGAGGGCCTGAAGGTCGTGGACGCGTACGGCGCCGAGCACCTGGAGATCCAGACGGCCGACGCGGCCGCCGTGGCCGACCGGGTGCGCAACGCCGGAGCGATCTTCATCGGGCCCTGGGCGCCGGTCTCCCTCGGCGACTACGCCGCCGGGTCCAACCACGTGCTGCCCACCGGCGGCTGCGCCTGCCACTCCTCGGGCCTGTCCGTCCAGTCCTTCCTGCGCGGCATCCACATCGTCGACTACACGAAGGACGCGCTGGCCGAGGTCGCGCATCACGTGGTGACGCTGGCGGAGGCGGAGGACCTGCCCGCGCACGGCGCGGCGGTCAAGGCGAGGTTCGGCTGGAAGGTACCCGGAAGCAAGTGACTGGCATCGACGATCTCCCCGTACGGGACGAGCTGCGCGGCAAGTCCCCCTACGGCGCGCCCCAGTTGGACGTCCCCGTACGGCTGAACACCAACGAGAACCCCTACCCGCTGCCCGAGCCGCTGGTCGAGCGGATCGCCGAGCGCGTCCGCGAGGCGGCCCGCGACCTCAACCGCTACCCGGACCGGGACGCGGTGGAGCTGCGCACCCAGCTCGCGAAGTACCTGACGGACACGTCCGGTCACCAGGTCGGGCTCGCCAATGTGTGGGCCGCGAACGGCTCCAACGAGGTCATCCAGCAGCTGCTGCAGACCTTCGGCGGACCCGGCCGTACGGCGATCGGCTTCGAGCCGTCGTACTCGATGCACGGGCTGATCTCCCGGGGCACCGGCACGGGCTGGATCTCCGGCCCGCGCAACGACGACTTCACGATCGACGTCGAAGCCGCCACGAAGGCGATCGCCGAGCACCGCCCCGACGTCGTGTTCATCACCACCCCCAACAACCCCACCGGCAACGCCGTCCCGCGCGAGACCGTCCTCGCGCTGTACGAGGCCGCGCAGGCCGCCAAGCCGTCGATGGTCGTCGTCGACGAGGCGTACATCGAGTTCAGCCACGGCGACTCGCTGCTGCCGCTGCTCGAAGGCCGGCCGAATCTCGTCGTCTCCCGGACGATGTCGAAGGCCTTCGGGGCGGCGGGGCTGAGGCTCGGCTATCTCGCGGCGCACCCCGCCGTGGTCGACGCCGTCCAGCTCGTACGGCTGCCGTACCACCTGTCGGCCGTCACCCAGGCGACCGCCCTGGCCGCCCTGGAGCACACCGACACGCTGCTGAAGTACGTCGAGCAGCTGAAGTCCGAGCGGGACCGGCTGGTCGCCGAACTGCGGGCGGCCGGGTACGACGTCGTGGAGTCGGACGCGAACTTCGTGCAGTTCGGGCGGTTCGAGGACTCGCACACGACCTGGCAGCAGATCCTCGACCGGGGTGTCCTGGTCCGGGACAACGGCATTCCGGGCTGGCTGCGGGTGTCCGCAGGAACTCCCGAAGAGAACGACGCGTTCCTCGACGCGGTACGTGAAATCAAGAAGGAGCAGAGCGCATGAACCGCGTAGGACGCGTGGAGCGAGTGACGAAGGAGACCTCGGTCCTCGTCGAGATCAACCTCGACGGCACGGGCCAGGTCGATGTGGCGACCGGCGTCGGCTTCTACGACCACATGCTCGACCAGCTCGGCCGGCACGGTCTGTTCGACCTGACCGTGAAGACCGAGGGCGATCTGCACATCGACTCCCACCACACCATCGAGGACACCGCCCTCGCGCTGGGCGCCGCCTTCAAGCAGGCCCTCGGCGACAAGGTGGGGATCTACCGCTTCGGCAACTGCACGGTCCCGCTGGACGAGTCCCTCGCCCAGGTCACCGTCGACCTGTCCGGCCGCCCGTACCTCGTGCACACCGAGCCCGAGAAGATGGCGCCGATGATCGGCGAGTACGACACCACGATGACCCGGCACATCCTGGAGTCCTTCGTCGCCCAGGCCCAGATCGCGCTGCACGTGCACGTGCCGTACGGGCGCAACGCCCACCACATCGTGGAGTGCCAGTTCAAGGCGCTGGCGCGGGCCCTGCGGTACGCGAGCGAGAAGGACCCGCGCGCCGCCGGCATCCTGCCTTCCACGAAGGGCGCGCTGTGAACGGGCTGTCCACCGTCCTGATCGTCGTCGGCCTCTTCCTGGTCGGCGGCATCATCTCCTTCGCCAAGCAGGGGATGCCGAAGAGCCTCATCACGTTGCTCTCCATAGGCGCCGCGATGTGTCTCGTCGCGGGCGTCCTGAGGCTGGAGGTGTGGAATTGACGACCAAGAGCGTCGTGGTCTTCGACTACGGCTTCGGCAATGTGAGGTCGGCCGAACGGGCTCTCGCGCGCGCGGGCGCGAATGTCGAGATCACCCGTGACTTCGACAAGGCCATGAACGCCGACGGCCTGCTGGTGCCGGGCGTCGGTGCCTTCGCGGCCTGCATGAAGGGGCTCACCGAGGCCCGCGGCGACTGGATCATCGACCGCCGGCTGTCCGGCGGACGCCCCGTGATGGGCATCTGCGTCGGCATGCAGATCCTGTTCGCGCGCGGCATCGAGCACGGCGTCGAGACCGAGGGCCTCGGCGAGTGGCCGGGTTCGGTGGAGCCGTTGCAGGCCGAGGTCGTGCCCCACATGGGCTGGAACACGGTGGAGGCACCGGGCGACTCCGAGCTGTTCGCCGGCCTGGACGCCGACGCGCGCTACTACTTCGTGCACTCCTACGCCGTCCACGACTGGACGCTGGAGATCCACAACCCGACGATGACCGCGCCCAGGGTCACCTTCTCGACGCACGGCAAGCCCTTCGTGGCCGCCGTGGAGAACGGCGCCCTGTGGGCCACCCAGTTCCACCCCGAGAAGTCCGGCGACGCCGGAGCGCAGCTCCTCACCAACTGGATCGGAACCCTGTAGAGACATGGCCAAGCTCGAACTCCTCCCCGCCGTCGACGTCCGCGACGGCCAGGCCGTGCGCCTCGTGCACGGCGAGTCCGGCACCGAGACCTCCTACGGCTCCCCGCTGGAGGCCGCCCTGGCCTGGCAGCGCTCCGGCGCCGAGTGGCTGCACCTCGTCGACCTGGACGCCGCGTTCGGCACCGGCGACAACCGTGAGCTGATCGCCGAGGTCGCGAAGGCCATGGACATCAAGGTCGAGCTGTCCGGCGGCATCCGCGACGATGCCTCCCTCGCCGCCGCGCTCGCGACCGGCTGCACGCGCGTGAACCTCGGCACGGCCGCCCTGGAGACCCCCGACTGGGTCGCCAAGGTCATCGCCGAGCACGGCGACAAGATCGCGGTGGGCCTGGACGTACGGGGCACCACGCTGCGCGGCCGCGGCTGGACCCGCGACGGCGGCGACCTCTACGAGACGCTGGAGCGCCTCAACAGCGAGGGCTGCGCCCGTTACGTCGTCACCGACATCGCCAAGGACGGCACCCTCCAGGGCCCCAACCTGGAGCTCCTGAAGAACGTCTGCGCGGCGACCGACCGCCCGGTCGTGGCCTCCGGTGGCGTCTCGTCCCTGGACGACCTCCGCGCCATCGCCGAGCTGGTACCCCTCGGTGTCGAGGGCTCCATCGTCGGGAAGGCCCTGTACGCGAAGGCGTTCACCCTGGAAGAGGCCTTGGAGGCTGTGTCGTCATGAGGTCCGATGCCGTACGGCGTGTGCAGAGCGGAAGTCCCTGGGAAGAGTCCTTCGGTTTCGCACGCGCCGTCGCGGCGGGCGACCGCGTCCTGGTGGCGGGCACCACGTCCTTCAAGGGGCGGGTGCTGTACGGCGAGGGCGACCCGTACGAGCAGGCCAAGGTGGCCTTCACCGGCGCCCTTGAGGCGATCGCCGAGTTCGGGCTCGGCCCCGAGTCGGTGATACGGACCCGGATGTACCTGAGCCATCAGCGGGACGTCGACGAGGTGGCCCGGGCCCACAAGGAGCTCTTCGACGCCGTACGCCCCGCCGCGACCCTGCTGGTCGTCGAGGGCTTCGTCGACCCGCGCATCCTGGTCGAAGTAGAGCTAGAGGCATACAGAGGAGCCGTGGATTCATGACCCTGGCGGTCCGAGTCATCCCCTGCCTGGACGTGGACAACGGCCGGGTCGTCAAGGGCGTCAACTTCCAGAACCTGCGCGACGCGGGCGACCCCGTCGAGATGGCCAAGGTGTACGACGCCGAGGGCGCCGACGAGCTGACGTTCCTGGACATCACCGCCTCGTCGGGCAACCGCGAGACGACGTACGACGTGGTGCGCCGCACCGCCGAGCAGGTCTTCATCCCGCTGACCGTCGGCGGCGGCGTCCGCACGGCCGAGGACGTGGACAAGCTGCTGCGCGCGGGCGCCGACAAGGTGGGGGTCAATACGGCCGCCATCGCCCGCCCGGACCTGATCCGGGAGATCGCCGAGCGGTTCGGGCGGCAGGTACTGGTGCTGTCGGTCGACGCCCGCCGCACGCCCGAGGGCACCTTCGAGGTCACCACCCACGGTGGCCGCAAGGGCACCGGCATCGACGCCGTCGAGTGGGCGCACCGCGCGGCCGAGCTGGGCGCGGGCGAGATCCTGCTCAACTCGATGGACGCGGACGGCACCAAGGACGGCTACGACCTGGAGATGATCCAGGCCGTACGCAAGCATGTGACGGTCCCGGTGATCGCCTCCGGCGGCGCCGGGCGGCTCGCCGACTTCGCCCCGGCCGTGGAGGCGGGCGCGGACGCGGTGCTCGCGGCCTCGGTGTTCCACTTCGGGGATCTGCGGATCGGCGAGGTGAAGGACGCGCTGCGGGGGGCGGGACACCCCGTCCGGTGACATCTGTGTGAGCCCCGGCCGGGACTTCGGTTCCAGTGGCCGGGGCTTCCTCATGGAGAGATGCGAAAGAGAAGTTGCGCAAAATCTATTGTGCAATTTTTCTTTCGTATCTACGCTGAGGGCATGACGGACAAGGAGAGGGACCGCAGGATCACCGACCTGGGCACGCTCAAGGCGCTCGCCCACCCCCTGCGGATGAACCTGCTCAGAGCACTGACCATCGCCCGCGTCGCCACGGCCTCCCAGCTCGCCGAACAAGTCGACGAAGCGGTCTCACTGGTCAGCTACCACCTGCGCAAACTCGCCGAGCACGGACTCGTCGAGGAGGCCGAGCCACAGAGCGCCGACGGCCGGGAGCGCTGGTGGCAGCCCGCCTCGGACGGGGTGAGCATCCGCGACGAGGACTTCCGCGACGCCCCCGAGAAGGCCGCCGCCCACACGGCGGCCAGCAGGCTCTTCGCACAGCAGCGGACCGACGCCTACCGGCGCTGGCTCGACGAACGCACCCACTGGGGCCCCGAGTGGAACCGGGCCGCCACCTCCTCCGAGTCCAGCCTGCGGCTCACGGCGGACGAACTGGCCGAGCTGAACAAGGACATGCTCGCCCTGCTGCGGAGCTACGACGAGCGCGGCAGGGCCGCCGACGCCGCCGGTGACAGCGAGGGCCGCGAGAACGTCGCGGTGCACACGTACACCTTCCCGTTCCGCGCCTGAGAGGACCCACACCTGTGACCGCCACGCTCATGGCACCGGCCGATGTCGTCGAACGCCCCGCCCACCGCGACCCCAACGTGCTGCGCTGGCTCGCCGCCTACACCGCCTCGATGATGGGCGACAGCGTCTACTACATCGCCCTGTCCTGGGCGGCCGTCCAGGCCGGATCGCCCTCGCAGGCCGGAGTGGTCATGGCGGTGAGCGCGCTGCCCCGAGCCCTGCTGATGCTCGTCGGGGGAGTGATCGCCGACCGGCTGGGGCCGCGCAGGGTCGTGATAGGCAGCGACGCGGTCCGCTGCGCGGCCGTGCTCGCGGTGGCGGCGCTCCTGTTCGTCACCACTCCCGGACTGTGGCCGCTGGCCCTGCTCGCCCTCGTCTTCGGCACGGTCGACGCCGTGTTCATGCCGGCCGTGGGGGCGCTGCCCGCGCGCGTGACGAGCCGCGGACAGCTCGCGCGCGTACAGGGCATGCGTGGCCTCGGCATTCGCTTCGCGAGTGTGCTCGGCGGCCCCCTCGGCGGGCTCGCCGTGGCGGTCGGGGGCGCATCGGCCGCGTTCACCCTGTCAGGGCTGCTGATCGCCGTGTCGGTGCCGCTGCTGGTCTTCGTACGGGTTCGGGAGTTGCCCGCCGACGACAGGCCCACCGCCCGGGCCGGCACCGCCTGGAGCGACCTGACCGCCGGGCTCGGCTACATCCGCCGCCACCGCGTCCTCGCCCCGCTGATGCTGGCCATCGCCCTCGGTGACCTAGGCTTCGTCGGCCCGCTCAACGTCGGGCTCACCCTCCTCGCCGACGAACGCGGCTGGGGCGCCGCCGGGATGGGCTCGGTGCTCGCCGGGTTCGGTGTCGGCGCGGGTGCCGCCTCCCTGCTGCTCACCGTGCGCGGGCGGCTGCCGCACGCCGGGCAGGTCGCGGCGTACGCCATCCTCGCGGGCTCGGTCGCGATCGGTGCCCTCGCCTTCGTCCCGAGTGTCGTCGCGGCCGTCGCCGTGGCCCTGCTCATCGGACTGCTCGCCGGGCTCAGCGGCGCGATGTGCGGCGCCCTGCTCCAGACCCAGGCCGACCCCGCGTACCTGGGCCGCGTCACCGCCGTCTCCTCGCTGGTCAGCCTCGGCTTCGCACCGCTGAGCATGCCGCTGTCCGCCGCGGCCATCGGCATCTGGGGCACAGGACCGGTCTTCGTCGCCAGCGCGACCGTGTGCGGGCTCGGCGGGGTCGTCGTCCTGTGGGTACGGGACCTGCGCCGCGCCGAACTCCCCGAGTGACCCTCAGATCCCCAGCTGCTTGCCCTCGTGCAGCTTGGCGATGGCGTCCTCGTCGCCGTCCAGCTCGACCTTGGCGGCGCTCTGCCGGCCGTAGGCGAACAGCAGCAGCTCCGACGGCTCGCCCGTCGCCGTGACGACCGGTGTGCCCTTGTGGGCCACCGCCGTCTGGCCGTCGGGGCGGCGCAGCACCAGGCCCGTGGGGGCGCTGCGGCCCATCAGCCGGGCGGAGCGCTCCAGGCGGGACCACAGGGCGTCCTGGAACACCGGGTCGAGTTCGCGGGGCGTCCAGTCCGGCTGGGCGCGGCGGACGTCCTCGGTGTGGACGTAGAACTCGATCGTGTTCGACGCCTCGTCGATCTGCTTGAGCTGGAAGGGCGAGAAACGCGGCGGGCCGGTGCGGATGAGCTGGATCAGCTCCTCGTACGGCTTCGCCGCGAACTCCTCCATCGCCTTGTCCAGACGCGGCCCCAGCTGCTTGATCAGGATGCCGGCCGCGGCGTCCGGGCGGCGCTCGCGCACCACCACGTGCGCGGCCAGATCACGGGTCGTCCAGCCCTCGCAGAGGGTGGGGGCCTCGGGGCCCTCGGCCTCCAAGAGGTCGGCCAGAAGAAGTCGTTCACGCTTGGCGAAGGTCGACATGCAGCCAGCGTACGACCGCCCGTCAGGTCCGCCCAGTGGACGGTCACGGAGGGTTGTCAGTGGCAGGCGGCACAATGGCAGGCATGACCACGAGTACGCCCCGTCAGCCCAGCGAGCTGGACCCCGAGATCGCCGCGCGCCTCAAGCGCGGCGCGGACGGGCTCCTGCCCGCCATCGCCCAGCAGTACGACACCGGAGAGGTGCTGATGCTCGGCTGGATGGACGACGAGGCGCTGCACCGCACCCTCACCACCGGCCGCTGCACCTACTGGTCGCGCAGCCGCCGGGAGTACTGGGTCAAGGGCGACACCTCCGGTCACTTCCAGTGGGTGAAGTCGGTCGCCTTGGACTGCGACGCCGACACCCTGCTCGTCAAGGTCGACCAGGTGGCCGCCGCCTGCCACACCGGCGCGCGGACCTGTTTCGACGCCGATGTGCTGCTCAAGGACGCCGTCGATGCCTGCGTACCCGGCTCGGATCAGTAGGGTCGGCCGCCATGGATCTCGAGACGTTCCGCAAGCTGGCCACCGACCGCCGCGTCATCCCGGTCACTCGCAAGCTCCTCGCCGACGGTGACACCCCGGTCGCCCTCTACCGCAAGCTCGCCGCCGAGCGCCCCGGGACGTTCCTGCTGGAATCGGCGGAGAACGGCCGCTCCTGGTCCCGCTACTCCTTCGTGGGTGTCCGGTCCGCCGGGACACTCACCGAGCGCGACGGACAGGCCCACTGGCTCGGCGCCCCGCCCGTCGGCGTCCCCGTCGACGGCGACCCGCTCGCCGCCCTGCGTGCCACCATCGAGGCCCTGCACACGCCCCACCAGGAGGGCCTGCCGCCCTTCACCGGCGGCATGGTCGGCTACCTCGGCTACGACATCGTGCGCCGCCTGGAGAAGATCGGCCCCGGCGAGCGGGACGGCAGTAATCCGACAAGCGTGCCCGAGCTGACCATGCTGCTCACCAGCGACCTCGCCGTCATGGACCACTGGGAGGGCTCGGTCCTGCTGATCGCCAACGCGATCAACCACAATGACCTCGACACCGGCATTGACGAGGCCTACGCCGACGCGGTGGCCCGCCTCGACGCCATGGAGGCCGACCTCTCCCGCGCGGTCGCCCAGCCCCCGGCCGTGCTGCCGCCCTCGGAGCTCCCCGAGTACACCGCCCTGTGGGGCGGCGAGGACTTCCAGGAGGCCGTCGAGGACATCAAGGAGCGCATCCGGGCCGGGGAAGCCTTCCAGGTCGTGCCTTCCCAGCGCTTCGAAACGCCGTGCACGGCAAGCGCGTTGGACGTGTACCGGGTGCTGCGGGCCACCAACCCGTCCCCGTACATGTATCTGTTCCGCTTCGACGGCTTCGACGTGGTCGGCTCGTCCCCCGAGGCCCTGGTGAAGGTCGAGGACGGCCGGGCCATGGTCCACCCCATCGCCGGCACCCGGTGGCGCGGGGCCACCCCGCAGGAGGACCAGGCCCTCGCCGACGAGCTGCTCGCCGACCCCAAGGAGCGCGCCGAGCATCTGATGCTGGTCGACCTGGGGCGCAACGACCTGGGCAGGGTCTGCGAACCGGGCTCCGTCGAGGTCGTCGACTTCATGTCCGTCGAGCGCTACTCCCATGTGATGCACATCGTCTCGACGGTCACCGGACGCGTGGCACCCGGCCGCACCGCCTTCGACGTCCTGACGGCCTGCTTCCCGGCCGGCACCCTCTCCGGCGCCCCGAAGCCCCGCGCGATGCAGATCATCGACGAACTCGAACCGTCCAGGCGCGGGCTCTACGGCGGCTGCGTCGGCTACCTCGACTTCGCGGGCGACTCCGACACGGCCATCGCCATCCGTACCGCCCTGCTGCGGGGCGGCACGGCTTACGTCCAGGCCGGCGCCGGCATCGTCGCCGACTCGGACCCGGTCGCCGAGGACACCGAATGCCGGAACAAGGCGGCGGCGGTCCTGCGGGCGGTACACACGGCGAACCGGCTCAACTGAGCCGGGGACACGGCCGTATGCGACCCGGCCGACCCCTCCATCCGAACCCCGGGTGACCGATCGTCCGGGGTTCGGGTGATAGTGGAGTACGTGACTGCTGTACCGCACCCCCGTTCCGAGGCCCCCGGTTCCGCCCGGGCCGGCCGTATGAGTCTCGCCCTCGCCCTGCTGTGCGGGGCCCTCGGCGCGGCCGTGGCGCTGCTCGCGACCCGGCAGCGCTGGTCGGAGGGCACCGTGACGGTGGCGGGCGGCCCGTTCCCCCTGACCGCCAAGGGCAGCGACGTCACCGGCGTCCCCGCCGCCCTGGCCATAGTGGGACTCGCCGCGCTCGTCGCCGTCTTCGCCGTCCGCCGCGCGGGCCGCTTCATGGTCGCCGGCCTGCTCGCGCTCTCCGGCGCCGGCACCGTCGCCGCCGCCCTCCTCGGCGCCTCCGACAGCGCCGCGCTCGACGAGAAGGCCGCCCAGGCCTCCGGCGACACCGCGGCCACCGTCGACGCCCTTACCCACACCGCCTGGCCGTATGTCGCGGTCGCCGGCGGCGCCCTGATCCTGCTCGCGGGACTCCTGGCGCTGCGCTACGGCCGCCAGTGGCCCGGCATGTCCGGCCGCTACGAGCGCGGCGGCGCACCCCGCCCGCGCCGCCAGGCCCGGCCCACCGACCCCGACCGGCCCGAGGAACTCTGGAAGGCCCTCGACCGGGGCGAGGACCCCACGGGAGCCTGAGCCGGGGCCACGCCGTGACCCCCGATCACCGCACGCGCACGCGTGCGGGACAATGACAGCGAGCGACCGGCTCACCCACGTACGACACGTACACAGCAACGAGGAGCAAGCAATGGCGGGCAGCAGCCACGGTCACACCCCGGCCGCCTGGACCGGTGTCATGATCGCCTTCATCGGTTTCTGCGTCTCGGGCGCCTTCATGGTGATGGCCCAGCCCGCGGGCTTCTGGGCCGGCCTGGGCGTCGTGGTCCTCGGCGGCATCATCGGCTGGATCATGAGCCAGATGGGCATGGGCCAGCCCAAGGACGCCCACAAGGCGCTGCTCACGACCCAGGAGCGCGAGACCGCGAGCGTCGAGGGCTGACAGCCGTACGACTTCGCTGAGGGGCGACCCGGCACCGATGGGTGCCAGGGGGCGCCCCTCACGCGTGTGCGGGGCACAATGCATGACGTGAACGCCGAGAGCCAGAGGGTGACACGCACCGGCACCGTGTGGGGGCGGCTGGCCGTCCCGGCGGGCCTGCTGGCGGCCGTGGCGGGCGCCTTCGCCTACGTCGGCACGGTGGACCCGAACGAACCCGGCCACTACCCCGCCTGCCCGCTCCTGCAGTACACCGGCATCTACTGCCCCGGCTGCGGGGGCCTGCGCAGCGCGCACGCCGTCGTCCACGGCGACTTCGCGGCCGCCCTCCAGGACAACGCGCTCGCCGTCGCCGGCTATGTACTCTTCGCCGTGGTGTGGACCGTCTGGGTGGTCCGCACGCTGCGCGGACGCCCGCTGAGGATCGAACCGGGTCCGGTGCAGCTGTGGTCCGGCGTCACGTTGCTGCTGGTCTTCACGGTTGTCCGGAACCTGCCGTTCGGTGGCTGGCTCCATCCTTGATCAACTTGTGTACGTCCAGTATGGGGGCACCTCCCGCCCGAGCCATGCGAAGCTGGTTCGAGGGTGGGGGAGGGACCGGCGTCAACCGGATGCGGGGCTTACGCCCACCTCCGGATACCATCGCAGTGACCACCGGTTTCGTACCGCTTTCACAGCCCACCGTCTGGAAGGGGGCCGCTCGCGTGAGTGTGCTCGACGAGATCATCGACGGAGTCCGTGCCGACCTCGCGGAGCGGCAGGCGCGCGTCAGCCTCGACGAGCTCAAGGAGCGCGCGGCGAAGGCTCCCGCGGCCAAGGACGGCGTGGCCGCCCTCCGGGGCGACGGCGTCAAGGTCATCTGTGAGGTCAAGCGCTCCAGCCCCTCCAAGGGCGCGCTGGCCGCGATCGCCGACCCGGCGGGGCTCGCCGCGGACTACGAGGCGGGCGGCGCGGCCGTCATCTCCGTCCTCACCGAACAGCGCCGCTTCGGCGGCTCCCTCGCCGACCTGGAGGCCGTCCGCGCCCGCGTGGACATCCCGGTCCTGCGCAAGGACTTCATCGTCACCTCGTACCAGCTCTGGGAGGCCCGCGCGTACGGCGCCGACCTGGCCCTGCTGATCGTGGCGGCGCTGGACCAGCCCGCCCTGGAGTCGCTGATCGAGCGCGCGGTGTCCATCGGCCTGACCCCCCTCGTGGAGGTCCACGACGAGGACGAGGTCGAGCGCGCGGTCGACGCCGGAGCCAAGGTCATCGGCATCAACGCCCGCAACCTCAAGACCCTCGAGGTCGACCGCGGCACCTTCGAGCGCGTCGCCCCCGAGATCCCCGACAGCATCGTCAAGGTCGCCGAGTCCGGCGTCCGCGGCCCCCACGACCTCATCGCCTACGCCAACGCGGGCGCCGACGCGGTCCTGGTGGGCGAGTCCCTGGTGACGGGGAAGGACCCCAAGTCCGCGGTCTCCGACCTGGTGGCAGCGGGCGAACACCCGGCTCTTCGGCACGGCCGAGGCTGATCACCCGCTAGGCTGACCAACGATGACTCTCACGGTGACGACCACGGACAGGTACGCCCGCCTCGCGCGCGGCTGCCGCCCCCGTGGCTGCCGCGCGCCCGCACGCAGGGTGCACGGCCGCCGGGTTCGTTACGTCATCGGTGACGAGCCTGGGCAGGTAAACGGCCGCCGATGGCAGCGCGCCCTTTAGGGGCGCGGGGCTGTATTTGATTTGCGGCTACCGCCGCGCGGGCGCGATCAGCCACTGACGGCCTGCAGCCAACAGACAACCCCGCCCCCACGGCGATTAGTGTCATTCTTCGCACGCACTCACCGTGAGGTACACGCATGCCCAGCGACTTCTTCATCCCCGACCCGCAGGGTCAAGTCCCCACCCCCGAAGGCTACTTCGGCGCGTTCGGCGGCAAGTTCATCCCGGAGGCCCTCGTCGCCGCCGTGGACGAGGTGGCCGTCGAGTACGACAAGGCCAAGCACGACCCCGAGTTCGCCAAGGAACTGGACGACCTCCTGGTCAACTACACCGGCCGCCCCAGCTCCCTCACCGAGGTCCCCCGTTTCGCCGAACACGCCGGTGGCGCCCGGATGTTCCTCAAGCGCGAGGACCTCAACCACACCGGCTCGCACAAGATCAACAACGTGCTCGGCCAGGCCCTGCTCACCAAGCGCATGGGCAAGACCCGGGTGATCGCCGAGACCGGCGCCGGTCAGCACGGCGTCGCGACGGCCACCGCCTGCGCCCTGTTCGGCCTCGACTGCACGATCTACATGGGCGAGATCGACACCCAGCGCCAGGCCCTCAACGTGGCCCGGATGCGCATGCTGGGCGCCGAGGTCATCGCCGTGAAGTCGGGCAGCCGCACCCTGAAGGACGCCATCAACGAGGCGTTCCGCGACTGGGTCGCCAACGTCGACCACACCCACTACCTCTTCGGTACGGTCGCGGGACCGCACCCCTTCCCCGCCATGGTCCGCGACTTCCACCGCGTGATCGGCGTCGAGACCCGCCGCCAGCTCCTGGAGCGCGCGGGACGCCTTCCCGACGCCGCGATCGCCTGTGTCGGCGGCGGCTCCAACGCCATCGGCCTCTTCCACGCCTTCATCCCCGACACGGACGTACGCCTCATCGGCTGCGAACCGGCGGGGCACGGCGTCGAGACCGGCGAGCACGCGGCGACGCTGACCGCCGGCGAGCCCGGCATCCTGCACGGCTCCCGTTCCTACGTCCTCCAGGACGACGAGGGCCAGATCACCGAGCCGTACTCGATCTCGGCCGGTCTGGACTACCCCGGCATCGGCCCGGAGCACTCCTACCTCAAGGACTCCGGTCGCGGCGAGTACCGCGCGGTCACCGACGACGCGGCGATGCAGGCCCTGCGTCTGCTGTCGCGCACCGAGGGCATCATCCCGGCGATCGAGAGCGCCCACGCGCTGGCCGGAGCCCTGGAGGTCGGCCGGGAACTCGGCAAGGACGGCCTGATCGTCGTCAACCTGTCCGGGCGCGGTGACAAGGACATGGACACGGCGGCCCGGTACTTCGGGCTGTACGACACCGACGCCGAGGTCGCGGCCAACGCCGCCGACATCGCCGAGATCGAGGGGGACGCCAAGTGAGCGGGAACATTCAGCTGCTGTCCAATACCCTCGCCGCCGCCAAGGCCGAGGGGCGTTCCGCGCTCATCGCCTACCTCCCGGCCGGGTTCCCGACCGTGGACGGCGGTATCGAGGCGATCAAGGCCGCGCTCGACGGCGGCGCGGACGTCGTGGAGGTCGGGCTGCCGCACAGTGACCCCGTCCTCGACGGCCCGGTCATCCAGACCGCCGACGACATCGCCCTGCGCGGCGGCGTCAAGATCGCGGACGTGATGCGCACGGTCAAGGAGGCCCACGAGGCCACCGGCAAGCCGATCCTCGTCATGACGTACTGGAACCCCATCGACCGCTACGGCGTCGAGCGCTTCACCGCCGAGCTGGCGGAGGCGGGCGGCGCGGGCTGCATCCTGCCCGACCTGCCCGTCCAGGAGTCGGCGCTGTGGAGGGAGCACGCCGAGAAGCACGGCCTCGCGACGGTCTTCGTCGTGGCGCCGAGCAGCAAGGACGAGCGGCTCGGGAAGATCACCGCGGCCGGCAGCGGCTTCGTCTACGCAGCCTCGCTGATGGGCGTCACCGGCACCCGCGCGTCCGTGGGCGCGCAGGCGCAGGACCTGGTGGAGCGCACCCGGGCCACCGGCACCGACCTGCCCGTCTGTGTCGGCCTCGGTGTCTCCAACGCCGACCAGGCCGCCGAGGTGGCCGGCTTCGCCGACGGCGTGATCGTCGGCTCGGCCTTCGTCAAGCGGATGCTGGACGCGCCGGACGACGCGGCCGGCGTCGAGGCCGTGCGCGCGCTCGCCGGTGAGCTGGCGAAGGGCGTCCGCGGACAGGCGTAACCAGGCGGGATTTCATACAGGTCCCTCTTAAGGGTGGACCTGGGGCCGGGGAGGCGCGCTGCGCCTCCCCGGTTCGTTCTGCGGGGTGTGAGCGAAAAGAATCGTGACGGAAAGCGGACCGCCCGTGAGCGGCTGGCGGTCGAGCGGGAGAAGCAGAAGGCCGCCGACAAGCGGCGCCGCGCGCTGATCGTGGGCGCGAGCGTCGTCTGCGTCCTCGGACTCGCGGCGGTGGTCGGAGTCGTCGCGGCCAACGCCGGCAAGGACGACAGCAGCGACGCCGGGCCGGTCGTCGGGCCCTCGGGGGCGCAGGGCAAGGACGGTCTCGCGATTCCGGTGGGCGAGCAGGGCGCCAAGTCGACGCTCACCGTCTGGGAGGACTTCCGCTGCCCGGCCTGCAAATCCTTCGAGGACGCCTACCGCCCGACGATCCATGAGCTGACGGACTCCGGCAAGCTCAAGGTCGAGTACCACCTGGCCACGATCATCGACGGCAACATGGGCGGCACCGGCTCGCGCAACGCGGCCAATGCCGCGGCCTGCGCCCAGGACGCCGGGAAGTTCCCGCAGTACCACGACGTGCTGTACCAGAACCAGCCGCAGGAGGTCGACGACGCCTTCGCCAAGAACAGCAAGCTCTTCGAGCTCGCGGCCAAGGTCAAGGGCCTGGACACCCCCGCCTTCCGCAAGTGCGTCGAGAACGGCACGCACAACAGCTGGGTGGAGAAGTCCAACGACGCTTTCAAGGCGGGCGGCTTCAGCGGTACACCCACGGTCCTGCTGAACGGCAAGAACATCTACCAGGACCAGACGATGACCCCGGCCAAGCTGAAGCAGATGGTCGAGGAGAACGCCAAGGCGTGAGGCGCCGCCTGTTATGGACCCGTAGCCGGGCCGCCCGACATCGGTGCCGCCCGGCAGGGTAGCGTCGACCTTGCCATGGAACTTGCCTACATTCCCAGCCCGTCGCGCGGGGTCATCAACCTCGGACCGATTCCGCTGCGCGGCTACGCCTTCTGCATCATCATCGGTGTCTTCGTAGCCGTCTGGCTCGGCAACAAACGCTGGATCGCCCGGGGCGGACGGTCCGGCACGGTGGCCGACATCGCGGTCTGGGCCGTCCCGTTCGGACTGGTCGGCGGGCGCCTCTACCACGTGATCACGGACTACGAGCTGTACTTCAGCGAGGGCCGTGACTGGGTGGACGCCTTCAAGATCTGGGAGGGCGGCCTCGGCATCTGGGGCGCGATCGCGCTGGGCGCCGTGGGTGCCTGGATCGGCTGCCGCCGCCGTGGCATCCCGCTGCCGGCCTACGCCGACGCCATCGCTCCCGGAATCGCCCTCGCGCAGGCGATCGGCCGCTGGGGCAACTGGTTCAACCAGGAGCTGTACGGCCGGGCGACCGATCTCCCGTGGGCCCTGAAGATCACGTCCTCCGCGGACGGACGCGTCCCGGGCACCTACCACCCGACGTTCCTGTACGAGTCGCTGTGGTGCATCGGTGTCGCGGTGCTGGTGATCTGGGCCGACCGCCGCTTCAAGCTCGGGCACGGGCGGGCGTTCGCGCTGTACGTCGCCGCGTACTGCGTCGGCCGGTTCTGGGTCGAGTACATGCGCGTCGACGACGCCCACCACATCCTCGGTCTGCGGCTGAACAACTGGACGGCGCTGATCGTCTTCCTGCTCGCGGTGATCTACATCGTGGTGTCGGCGAAGAAGCGGCCCGGACGGGAAGCCGTCGTGGAGCCCGGCGCGGATGCGAGTGCCTCCGGCGGTGAGGCCGACGGCGAGAAGGCCGAGGCGGCTGAGGTGGACTCCTCCGACTCCGACGAGGAGAGCAAGAAAGAAGCGAGCGACGAGGCCGAGTCGGCGAAAAAGAGCTGAGGCTGCGTAGTACGGCGATGAGGGCGCTCGGAATTCTCCGGGCGCCCTCGTTCTGTGCACCGGTCAGCGTCGCCGGGCCAGCGCCAGGGTCCGGTGGGCCGCCGTCACCACCGCCGCGTCGATGAAGGTGCCGTCCTGGAGGGCCTGGGCGCCCTGGTCAGTGGTGGCCGCCTTGATGACCGTCTCCGCCTGTTCCAGTTCCTCCTCCGTGGGGAGGTAGGCCCGTTCGATCACCGGGAGCTGGCGGGGGTGGATGGCGGCCCGGCCCAGGAAGCCCAGGGTGCGGCCGTGGGCGCAGGAGGCCGCCAGGCCCTCAAGGTCGCGGATGTCGGGGTGGATCGACTGGGACGGCGGGGGCAGACCCGCCGCCCGTGCGGCCACGACGACACGGGAGCGGGACCAGTCGAGGCCCGCGTCGCCCCGTACGCCCAGGTCGGTCCGCAGGTCCGCTTCGCCGAGGGAGATGCCGTGGAGTGCGGGGTGGGCGGTGGCGATCGCGTGGGCGTGCTCGATGCCCAGGGCCGATTCCAGCAGGGCGTGCAACGGGGTCGTGCCCGGTGCGGTGGCCGGGGTGGTCTGGGCGAGGTGGATGATCTGCTCGGCGGATGTCACCTTCGGCAGACGGAGGCCGGACAGGCCGGGGAGTGCGGCGAGGGTCGCGAGGTCCTTGGCCGCATCTGGGGTGCCCGGGGCGTTCACCCGGACCTGGACGGGGACGGGGTGCTCGGCATCGGAGAGCAGGTCGGCCGTGGCCGCCCTGGCGTAGTCCTTGCGGTCGGGGGCCACCGCGTCCTCGAGGTCGACGATGACGATGTCGGCGCCCGAGACCAGCGCCTTGGCCACCACACGCGGGCGGTCACCGGGGGCGTACAGCCAGGTCAGAGGGTATGGGGCGGTCACAGGGTCCCTTCCTCGCGCAGGGCCGTCAGCTCGGCGGGGGTCAGGCCCAGGCCGGTGAGGATCTCGTCGGTGTCCGCGCCGTGCGGGCGGCCCGTCCAGCGGATCGTGCCGGGGGTGGCCGAGAGGCGGAAGAGGACGTTCTGCATACGGACCGGGCCGAGTTCCGGGTCGTCGACGGTGGTGATGGTGTCGAGGGCCGCGTACTGGGGGTCGGTCATCACATCCCGTACGTCCTGGATGGGGGCCACCGCCGCCTCCGCCTTCTCGAAGGCGGCGAGGACGTCGGCGCGGGTGTGGCGGGCGATCCAGTCGCCGACCGCCCGGTCGAGGACGTCGGCGTGGCGGGCCCGGTCGGCGCCGGTCGCGAACCATGGTTCGTCGATCACTTCCGGGCGTCCCACCAGGTGCATCACCCGCTCGGCGATGGACTGGGCGGAGGTGGAGACGGCGACCCAGGTGCCGTCCGCGGTGCGGTAGGTGTTGCGCGGGGCGTTGTTGGCGGAGCGGTTGCCGGTGCGCTGCTGGACGTAGCCGAGCTGGTCGTACCAGGTGGGCTGGGGGCCGAGGGCCAGCAGCATCGGTTCGATGAGGGCCATGTCGACGACCTGCCCCTCGCCGGTGCGCTCGCGGGCGGCGAGGGCCGTCATCACCGCGTACGACGTCGCCAGGGCCGCGATCGAGTCGGCCAGGCCGAACGGCGGGAGCGTCGGGGGCGCGTCCGGTTCGCCGGTGATCGCCGCGAAGCCGCTCATCGCCTCGGCGAGGGTGCCGAAGCCGGGGCGGTGGGCGTAGGGGCCGAACTGGCCGAAGCCGGTGACGCGGGTGAGGACCAGGCGGGGGTTGGCGGCGGAGAGTTCGGGCCAGCCGAGATCCCATTTCTCCAGGGTGCCGGGGCGGAAGTTCTCGATGACGACGTCCGCGGTCGCGGCCAGGCGCAGCAGGGTGGCGCGGCCGCCCGGCTTGGAGAGGTTCAGGGTGATCGTGCGCTTGTTGCGGCCGAGCACCTTCCACCACAGGCCCACGCCGTCCTTCGAGGGGCCGTGGCCGCGGGAGGGGTCGGGTTTCGTGGGGTGCTCGACCTTGATGACCTCCGCGCCGAAGTCGCCGAGCATCGTCGCGGCCAGCGGACCGGCGAAGAGGGTGGCCAGGTCGAGGACGCGCAGGCCGGTCAGGGGTGCCTGTTCGGTCATTTCGCGTACCGTTCCTCGATCTCGGGGCGGTACGGCATCGCGATCGTCGCGCCCTCTCGCTGGACCGACAGCGCGGCCGCCGCGGCCGCCCAGGCCAGCGCGTCCGGCATCGGGCGGCCCTCGCCGAGCGCCACCGCGAGGGCGCCGACGAAGGTGTCACCGGCTCCGGTGGAGTCGATGGCGGTGACCTTCGGGGCGGGGACGGTCAGGGGTTCGGCGCCGCGGGTGACGTACAGGCTGCCCGAGGCGCCCAGGGTGACGACCACCTCGGGCACCCGGTCGAGCAGTGCGGTGGCCGCCTCGCGGGGGTCGGTGCGGCCGGTGAGGGTGGTGGCCTCGTGCTCGTTGGGGACCAACAGGTCGATGGCGGCGAGGAGTTCGTCCGGCAGCGGTCGGGCGGGGGACGGGGTGAGGATCGTACGGACGTCGTGGCGGCGGGCGGCCAGGGCGCCGGCGAGGACCGCGGCGAGCGGGATCTCCAGCTGGAGCAGCAGGGTGTCGGCGTCGGCGATGACGCCCTCGTCGCCGGGGCTGAGGTGGTCCAGGGTGCCGTTCGCGCCGGGGATCACGACGATCGCGTTGCCGCCCTCGTCGTCCACGACGATGTGCGCGGTGCCGGAGGGGCCCTCGACCGTGCGGAGGTCGTCGGTGTCGACGCCGGAGTGTTCGAGGGTGGAGCGGAGGTGGGTGCCGTAGGCGTCGTTGCCGACGGCGCCGATCATCAGGACGTCGCCGCCCGCGCGGGCCGCCGCGATGGCCTGGTTGGCGCCCTTGCCGCCGGGGATCGTACGGAACTCCCGGCCCGTCACGGTCTCGCCGCGCTGCGGGGCCTTCTCGACATAGGTGACTAGATCCATGTTCGTGCTGCCGAGCACGACGATGCCGGTCATGGGTGGCGGGCCTCCGAGGGGGTGAGCCGGTGGGTGAGGTGGGCCAGGGCGTCGAAGCCGGTGCCGTCGAAGTCGGCGACGGAGGTGGCGAGGCGGTTCTTGAGGGGGGCCGTCCAGTGGTCGGGGATCGCGGAGGGGGAGCCGGCGAGGAGGGCGGCGACGCTGCCCGCGGTCGCGCCGTTGGAGTCGGTGTCCCAGCCGCCCGACACGGCACGGCGGACGGAGCCGGTGAAGTCGCCGTTCGCGTGGGTGAGGGCGGCGGCGATCAGAGCGGTGTTGGGGATGGCGTGGACCCAGTGGTGGGTGGGCGCGTGGGTGGCGTGGAGTTCGTCGACGACCTTGTCGAAGTCCGGGGTGGATTCGGCCAGTTGGATGGCGTGGCGTACGGCCTGGGCGAGTCGGGCGCCGGGGGGAATCACCGTGAGGCCGGTGCGGAGGCAGGTGTGGATGTCGTGGGTGCCGGTCGCCGCGGTGGCGATGGTGGCGGCCGTGAACATCGCCGCGTAGACGCCGTTCGCGGTGTGGGTGAGGGTGGCGTCGCGGTGGGCCTGCTCGGCCGCGGCGGCCGGGTCGCCGGGGTTGGTCCAGCCGTGGACGTCCGCGCGGATCAGGGCGCCGATCCATTCGCGGAAGGGGTTGCGGTGGCGGGCCGTGTGCGGGGGTTCGATGCCGGTGAGGAGGTTGCGGTACGCGACGCGCTCGGCGGTGAAGGTGCGGCCGGCCGGGAGTTCGTCCAGCCAGAGGCGGGCCACGTCGGCGGTGGTGAAGTCGCTGCCGTGGCGGCTGAGCAGGAGGAGGTTGAGGAGGGGGTAGTTGAGGTCGTCGTCCTCGGGCATGCCGTCGATGTTCTCGGCGAGGGAGGTGTGCGCCGAGCGGCGGTTCCAGGGGTGGGCCGCGAGGAGCTCCGGGGGGACCCCGCGGGCGGTGAAGTAGGTGCTCAGGGGCCAGTTGCCGGTGGATCTGGCCAGTTGGCGGATGGCTTCCAGGGGGAGCTTCTCCACCGGTTTGCCGAGCAGGCAGCCGACGGCCCGGCCCAGCCAGGCGGCCTCGTAGCGGGCCAGGGTCGCGACGCCTGCCGTGGCCGGGGCGCCTGCCGCGGTCGGGGCGGGCCAGGAGGGGCAGTTGGCCCTGATCCTCGTGAGATCGGTGGGTTCGAGGTCCGACAGCCTGCTCGGCAGGTCCGCCAGTTCGTCCAGAAGGTCCTCGGCCAGGGTGCGCAGATACCTCGACGCCGGTTCGGGGGACGCCCCCGCGCGCAGCGGTGCCTGACCGCCGCCCGCCGCGCTCCAACGCGCCGCGATCGCCGACGGCTCACGTCCGTCCAGGGCCGCCTGCCGTAGCTCATGGCCGATCAGGTCCTCCGGCTGGACCCAGGTCAGTCGGAGCATTCTCGGCCCCCCAGTGCGGCGAACGCCGCCTCGTGCGCCCGGCGTCGGCGTACGTCCCGGGCGTGGATCTCCCTGGTGACCTCGGTCAGTGTGCGGGACGGTGCCCACAGGTCCAGCCGGCTGGCCTCCGCGACCGTCTTCGACCAGTCCTCGGGCACCGGTGAGCCGAGGGCGCCGGCCAGGGCGCCGGCCATCGTCGCGATGGAGTCGCAGTCGCGGCCGTAGTTCACCGCGCCCAGGACCGCCCGGCGGAAGTCGCCGTCCGCGATCAGCAGCATGGCCAGGGCGACGGGGAGTTCCTCGATGGCGTGCAGCCGGGAGGGGCGGCGGGCACCGAGGGAGGGGCGGCGGTAGTCGGGGCCCACGGTGTCGTACGGGGCGATCGCCGCCCGCAGTGGGGCGAGGGCCGACTCGAAGTCCGTGTGGGCGCCCGCCACTTCGCAGGTCTTCTCGATCGCCTCCCTCGTCCCGTCCCTCGCCAGGGACAGACAGGCCGCGACGACCGAGTCCGGTGTGGCGCCCGGGGCGCAGGCCGCCGCCACGGCCGCCGCGAAGACACCCGCCGCCTCACGGCCGTACGACGACTGATGCGCGCCCGCGATGTCCAGCGCCTCGGCGTAGGCGGTGGATGGATCGGCCGCGTTGACCAGGCCGACCGGGGCCATGTACATCGCCGCACCGCAGTTGACGATGTTGCCGACGCCGGCCTCCCGTGGGTCGACGTGGCCGTAGTGGAGGCGGGCCACCAGCCATTTCTCCGCGAGGAAGACGCGGTGCAGGGGGAGGGCCTCCGCCTCCAGTTCCGGGATCCAGCGCGGGTTCGTCATCAGGTCCGGGACCAGGTGGTCGGCGATCGCGTACGCGTCCAGGTGGTCGCGGACCTGGGCGTAGACGCGGATCAGCGCATGCGTCAGCAACGTGTCGTCGGTGACGTGCCCGTCGCCCTTGTGGTACGGCGCGATGGGGCGGGCCGTACGCCAGGCGTCGCCGTTCCAGGGGCCGACGATGCCGTGGATACGGCCGCCGTGGCGCTGCAGGATCTGGTCGGGGGAGTAGCCCTCCACCGGGCCGCCGAGGGCGTCGCCGACCGCCGCTCCGACCAGGGCGCCGGTGATCCGCTCATCGAGACGCGGACCACCGCTCTGTTGTGCTTTGGGCGTCATGCCCCGAATCATCCTCCTGGTCGGGCCGGTTGTGCGGCTTCCAGGAGTTCGGCGAGTTCCACCAGGTCGGTGCCGGTGAGGCGGGGGAGTACACAGCCGGAGAGGGTGCGGCAGGTGTCGCGCCAGGTGGTGGGGATCGATGCGCCGCCGCCCAACGCGCCGGTCAGCGCGCCTGCCAGGGCCGGTGCCGAGTCCGCGACGCGGGAGAGGCACGCCGCGGCGGGGACCGCGTCGGCGATACGGCCGTCCGCGGCGACCGTGAGGGCGAGGGCGACCGGGACGGTTTCGGCGGCGGCGATGCCGTAGCTGTAGACGTGGTCGACGATCTGGTGTTCGAGGAGGGGGATCAGGGCGAAGGCGTTGTTCGTGGAGCGCGCCAGGTGCAGGGCGTGGCGGGCGTTTCTGCCGATCTCTGTTTCCTCGGGGAGTTCGGCTAGGGCCGCGGCCACGCATTCGCTGGGTTTCGCGCCGGTCAGGGCCAGTGCCACCGCCGCTGCCATCGCTCTCGCTCCGTGTACGCCGTCGCCGTCCTGGGTGTAGCGGGCGTCGAACTCGGCGAGATCGGCGGCGCCGTGGGGGTCGCCGGGGTGGGCGACGGCGAGGACGCAGGCGCGGATGCAGGCGGCGTCGTCGAAGTAGTGCGGGTTGTCATGGCCGGTGGCGGGTGGGCGTAGGCCGGTGGCGAGGTTGCCCAGTCCGGCGCGGACGGAGATGCGGGCGCGGAGGGGGAGGATGGCGGACTCGATCTCTGGGGCGCGGTCCGCTGCCGCGGCGATCTCGTCTGCGAGGGCGCTCCAGGTGAGGTCGATCGCGGCTCTGGTGCGGCGTTCTCGGCTGAGGTCGCCGAGGGCTGTGTCGTCGCCGGCTCGTAGTACTGCCTCCGCGGTGAAGGCCGCCCATTCCGTGTCGTCGGAGGGGCCCAGGCGGAGGGGCTCCGGGGGTTGGTTGAGGGCGATGGGGACGGGGAGGGTGGTGGTCGCGTTGTGTTCGGCGAAGGTGTCGAGTTCGCGGGTCAGGCGGCGGGTCCACTCCGGCATGCGGGCGGCTCTGTGGCGGGCGGCGGGCCATCCGGCGGCGTCGCCTGCGGCTAGGCCGAGGAGGAGGCCGAGGACTTTTTGACCGGCCTCGGCCTCGGCTTCGCCTTCGCCTTCGGGCTGAGTGTTCCCAACCGCACCGCCCGTGCGG
This sequence comes from Streptomyces lanatus, assembly GCF_014655715.1. Taxonomy (GTDB): domain Bacteria; phylum Actinomycetota; class Actinomycetes; order Streptomycetales; family Streptomycetaceae; genus Streptomyces; species Streptomyces lanatus. Next base: position 176,261 of record NZ_BNBM01000005.1, read on the forward strand.
GTTTCGTTGTCGGGTGCGGGTGGCCCTTGTGGGGCGGGGGCGCCGTTGGCGGGTGCGGGTGGGGGGTGTGGGGTGTGCCCGCCGTTGTCGGGTGCGGGTGGGGGGTGTAGGGCGGCCCCGCTGTCGGCGGGAGGGTGTGGGGCATGCGGGGTGTACGCGTCGTCGGCGGGAACGGGTGGACTCTGAGGTACGCCCTCGTCGTCGGTGCCTGTGAGTCGGCTCTGTGCGGTGTCCTCGTCGTCGGTGCCTGTGAGTCGGCTCTGTGCGGTGTCCTCGTCGTCGGTGCCTGTGAGTCGGCTCTGCGCGGTGTCCTCCTCGTCGGCGCCCGTCAGTCGGCCCTGCCCGGTGCCCTCGCCGTCGGCAGCTCCCGATTCGGTCGGCTCCGTCGTCGCCGTGGGGTCGGGCGAGCCGTTCCCTGTCGCCCCCTCGTCCCAGGGAACCGGCGGCGTCACGGTCGGGCCTCCGTCGCGGCGTCGCCGGTCACCGCGAGCGCCTCAAGTCCGGGACCTCCACCCCGTACCGCCGACTCACCCGCTGCCAATCGCCCCGTACCCCATTTCCCGCCCTCCCCCGGCGTCAGCAACTCCGCCACGTCCAGTACGTGATGGCCGGCCATGGACGGCAGACAGCTCCCCCGTGCCGGTCCGATCGCCGCCGCCCACTCCGGGGGGATGGCCGGCTCGCCCTGGGTCGCGCCGGACAGGGCTCCCGCCACCGCTGCCGTGGTGTCCGCGTCTCTGCCCATGTTGACCGCCGTCAGTACCGCCTGGACGAAGTCGCCGTCCGCCGCCGCGTACGCGCCGAAGGCCAGCGCGACCGCCTCGGGGGCCAGGTCGGTCCAGGGGTAGCCGCCGATCACGACGGCGGAGCGGACCGCGCGTTCGCCGCGGTGGGCCACCGCCACCGCACGGCGCAGGGAGCGGGCCGTCCAGGAGTCGTCCGGGATCACCGCGAGGGCCGAGGCGACCACGGCGATCGTCGGTGCCCCGGCCATCGCCGCGGCGACGCCCGCCGCCACCGCCTGGCCGCCGTAGATGCCCTCGCCGTCATGGCTCACCGAACCGTCGATCGCCACCAGGCGGGCGGCCTCGGACGGGCGGCCCGCCGCGAAGACGCCGAAGGGGGCCGCCCGCATGGCGAGGCCGTCGCTCCAGGCGTGCCGGTGCTGGGCGGAGATGGGGGCGGCGAGGCCCCGGCGCAGGTTCTCCAGGGTGCCGCGTTCGCTGAAGCCGGCGCCCCGGAAGGGGCCCTCCGCCCGGTCCGCGATCCACTCGTGCCAGGCCGCCTCCACATGGGCCGGGGTGAGGGCCGAGCCATGGCGGGCGAGGAGGAGGCCCGAGAAGATCGCGTACTCGGTGTCGTCCGTGCCGGAGGGGTTGTCGGTGACGAAGCCCGTGACCCGGCCCCAACGGGCGCGGATCTCGGAGGGCTTCATGTTCTCCGCGGGGGCGCCCAGCGCGTCGCCGACCGCCAGGCCCAGCAGCGCGCCGCGTGCCCGTCCGCGCAGTGCGGTGGCGTCGTCGGGCGCCGGAACCGAGGGGATGCAGGCGATCGATGCCATACGCGGCCTCTCCTCCGTCGGGTTCCGCCCAGGGCGCGGAGCCCTTTGCGGATGTGTCCCACCGTCGGCGGTTGACCTGAGCCTCGGAGGGGTCAGTGTCACCCGGTCGACATCTGTGCAGGCTCATACACGAATGAGCGTTCTAAGGGAAACGTGCAGGTTAGCCCAGCCTTTCCTTGCTGGCGGGCGGGAATTTCCAGGCGTAGATTTGGCGTTGTCGAAGAATAGAACTTGTCTAAAGACAGCCTTACCTGAGTACCTGGGGGACCTTCATGGCCATCATCGACACCGAGGCGCCACTGCACGAGGCGCACCGTGACAACCACACCCACCGCGATGTGAACGGCGGCTGGCTGCGGCCCGCGGTGTTCGGTGCGATGGACGGGCTGGTCTCCAACCTGGCCCTGATGACGGGTGTCGCCGGAGGTGCCGTCGGTCATCAGACCATCGTGCTGAGCGGGCTGGCCGGGCTCGCCGCCGGCGCCTTCTCCATGGCCGCCGGTGAGTACACCTCCGTCGCCTCGCAGCGCGAGCTCGTCGAGGCCGAGCTGGACGTCGAGCGGCGCGAGCTGAGGAAGCATCCGGAGGATGAGGAGGCCGAGCTGGCCGCCCTTTATGAGGCGCGCGGGGTCGAGCCGCAGCTGGCGAAGGCCGTCGCCGCTCAGCTCTCCCGTGATCCCGAGCTGGCTCTGGAGATACACGCCCGGGAGGAGCTCGGCATCGACCCCGGCGATCTGCCGTCGCCGCTCGTCGCGGCCGTCTCGTCGTTCGGGTCGTTCGCGCTGGGCGCCCTGCTGCCCGTACTGCCGTATCTGCTCGGGGCGACCACCCTGTGGCCCGCCCTGCTGCTGGCGCTTCTCGGGCTGTTCCTGTGCGGTGCCGTCGTGGCCAAGGTGACCGCGCGGAGCTGGTGGTACAGCGGGCTGCGGCAGCTCGCGCTCGGTGGTGCCGCGGCCGGTGTGACGTACGCCCTGGGCAGCTTGTTCGGAACGGCCGTAGGATAGTGCGACTGGAACTTATGCGTTGGGCCGTATAAGTAGCCGTTACTCGCTGGTTTCAGATGCGTGACCACCGGGCATGAGCCGTAAGCGCTGAGGGCAATGACGCCTGGGGCGCACTCGCGGGGTCGGCGACGACGCCTCCTCCGCCCCCTTGGATCGTCGGACATGGACCTGTCCTGCTCGGTCCCCACATACTTTGAGCCACGTGCGCGGAACCCTGCCGCAGCCCGTGGTGTCCGCATGATGGAACGGATTATCCCGCTTCCCGAGAACCGCCCCATCATGTAACCTGCACGAAATTTTGCGATCACGCAGAGGGCCAACGTCGTCCCTCGGCAATTTGCTCCCCCAGAGCCTTAAGGGCCTGGGAGGTACCCCCAGCCAAATGACGACGACGGGAGAGCCGATGCGTACGCCGCGCCAGCCGTCCCAGCACTCCGCGAATGGCCAGAACTGGTCGTTCATGGATGCTCGCCCTGCTGCGCAGGGTATGTACGACCCCCGCAACGAGCGCGACGCCTGTGGCGTCGGCTTCGTGGCCACCCTCACAGGCGAGGCGAGCCATGCGCTGGTCGAGCAGGCGCTGACCGTTCTGCGCAACCTCGAACACCGTGGCGCCACCGGCTCCGAGCCCGACTCGGGTGACGGCGCGGGCATCCTCTCCCAGGTGCCCGACGCCTTCCTGCGCGAGGTGGCCGGGTTCGAGCTGCCCGAGGCCGGTGCCTACGCCGTCGGTATCGCCTTCCTGCCGGAGGACGGGGCCCAGGACGCCATCTCGAAGATCGAGACGATCGCGTCCGAGGAGGAGCTCACCGTTCTCGGCTGGCGCGACGTCCCCGTCGCCCCCGAACTGCTCGGTGCCACCGCCCGGTCGACCATGCCGGCCTTCCGGCAGATCTTCGTCACCGACGGCCGGTCGGAGGGCATCGCCCTCGACCGCAAGGCCTTCGTGCTGCGCAAGCGCGCCGAGCGCGAGGCCGGTGTCTACTTCCCGTCGCTGTCGGCCCGCACCATCGTCTACAAGGGCATGCTGACCACCGGCCAGCTGGAGCCCTTCTTCCCGGACCTGTCCGACCGCCGCTTCGCCTCGGCCGTCGCCCTCGTCCACTCCCGCTTCTCCACGAACACCTTCCCGTCGTGGCCGCTCGCGCACCCGTACCGCTTCGTCGCGCACAACGGTGAGATCAACACCGTCAAGGGCAACCGCAACTGGATGCGGGCGCGTGAGTCGCAGCTGGTGTCCGACCTCTTCGGCACCGAGAAGCTGGACCGCGTCTTCCCCGTCTGCACCCCGGACGCCTCCGACTCCGCGTCCTTCGACGAGGTGCTGGAGCTGCTCCACCTCGGCGGCCGCTCGCTGCCGCACTCCGTGCTGATGATGATCCCGGAGGCGTGGGAGAACCACGACTCCATGGACCCGGCCCGGCGCGCCTTCTACCAGTTCCACTCCACGATGATGGAGCCCTGGGACGGCCCGGCCTGTGTCACCTTCACCGACGGCACCCAGGTCGGCGCCGTGCTCGACCGCAACGGCCTGCGCCCCGGCCGCTACTGGGTCACCGACGACGGCCTCGTCGTCCTCGGCTCCGAGGTCGGCGTCCTCGACATCGACCCCGCGAAGGTCGTCCGCAAGGGCCGCCTGCAGCCCGGCCGCATGTTCCTCGTGGACACCGCCGAGCACCGCATCATCGAGGACGACGAGATCAAGGCCCAGCTCGCCGCCGAGCAGCCCTACGCGGAGTGGCTGGAGGCCGGCGAGATCGAGCTCTCCGACCTGCCCGAGCGTGAGCACATCGTGCACACCCACGCCTCGGTCACCCGCCGCCAGCAGACCTTCGGTTACACCGAGGAGGAGCTGCGCGTCATCCTCGCGCCGATGGCCAAGGCCGGTGCCGAGCCGATCGGTTCGATGGGCACCGACTCGCCGATCGCCGCGCTGAGCGACCGCCCGCGGCTGCTCTTCGACTACTTCACCCAGCTGTTCGCGCAGGTCACCAACCCGCCGCTGGACGCCATCCGCGAGGAGCTCGTCACCTCGCTGAACTCCTCGCTGGGCCCGCAGGGCAACCTGCTGGAGCCGACGGCCGCCTCCTGCCGCTCGGTCACCCTGCCCTTCCCGGTGATCGACAACGACGAGCTGGCCAAGCTCATCCACATCAACGCCGACGGCGACATGCCCGGCTTCAAGGCCGCGACCCTGTCCGGTCTGTACCGGGTGCACGGCGGCGGTGACGCGCTGGCCGCGCGCATAGAGGAGATCTGCGCCGAGGCCGACGCCGCCATCGACAACGGCGCCCGGCTGATCGTCCTCTCCGACCGCCACTCCGACGCCGAGCACGCGCCGATCCCGTCGCTGCTGCTCACCGCGGCCGTTCATCACCACCTCATCCGCACCAAGCAGCGCACCCACGTGGGCCTGCTGGTCGAGGCCGGCGACGTCCGCGAGGTCCACCACGTCGCCCTGCTCATCGGCTTCGGCGCCGCCGCTGTGAACCCGTACCTGGCGATGGAGTCCGTCGAGGACCTCGTCCGCGCGGGCACCTTCCTCTCGGACATCGAGGCCGAGCAGGCCATCCGCAACCTGATCTACGCCCTCGGCAAGGGCGTCCTGAAGGTCATGTCCAAGATGGGCATCTCCACCGTCGCCTCCTACCGCGGCGCGCAGGTCTTCGAGGCCGTCGGTCTCGACGACGCCTTCGTGGAGAAGTACTTCAACGGCACCGCCACCAAGATCGGCGGCGTCGGCATCGACGTCATCGCCAAGGAGGTCGCCGCCCGGCACGCCAAGGCGTACCCCGCCTCAGGCATCGCGCCGGCCCACCGCGCCCTCGAAATCGGCGGCGAGTACCAGTGGCGCCGTGAGGGCGAGCCGCACTTGTTCGACCCGGAGACGGTCTTCCGCCTCCAGCACTCGACGCGTGCCAACCGCTACGACATCTTCAAGAAGTACACGGACCGGGTGAACGAGCAGTCCGAGCGCCTGATGACGCTCCGCGGGCTCTTCGGCTTCAAGTCCGGCCGTCCGTCGATCTCCATCGACGAGGTCGAGCCGGCGTCCGAGATCGTCAAGCGCTTCTCCACCGGCGCCATGTCGTACGGCTCCATCTCCAAGGAGGCGCACGAGACCCTCGCCATCGCCATGAACCAGCTGGGCGGCAAGTCCAACACCGGTGAGGGCGGCGAGGACCCGGACCGTCTGTACGACCCGGCCCGCCGGTCCAGCATCAAGCAGGTCGCCTCCGGCCGCTTCGGTGTGACCAGCGAATACCTCGTCAACGCCGACGACATCCAGATCAAGATGGCCCAGGGCGCCAAGCCCGGCGAGGGCGGCCAGCTGCCCGGCCACAAGGTCTACCCGTGGGTCGCCAAGACGCGTCACTCGACGCCGGGTGTCGGTCTGATCTCCCCGCCGCCGCACCACGACATCTACTCCATCGAGGACCTGGCACAGCTGATCCACGACCTCAAGAACGCGAACCCGCAGGCGCGGATTCACGTCAAGCTGGTGTCGGAGGTCGGTGTCGGCACGGTCGCCGCGGGTGTGTCCAAGGCGCACGCGGACGTCGTCCTGATCTCCGGTCACGACGGTGGTACGGGTGCCTCCCCGCTGACTTCTCTGAAGCACGCGGGCGGCCCCTGGGAGCTCGGTCTCGCCGAGACCCAGCAGACCCTGCTGCTCAACGGCCTGCGCGACCGCATCGTCGTACAGACCGACGGCCAGCTGAAGACCGGCCGCGACGTCGTCATCGCCGCGCTGCTCGGCGCCGAGGAGTTCGGTTTCGCGACCGCGCCGCTCGTCGTCTCCGGCTGCGTCATGATGCGCGTCTGCCACCTGGACACCTGCCCGGTCGGCATCGCCACCCAGAACCCGACGCTGCGCGACCGGTTCACCGGCAAGGCCGAGTACGTCGTGAACTTCTTCCAGTTCATCGCCGAGGAGGTCCGCGAGATCCTCGCCGAGCTGGGCTTCCGCACCATCGAGGAGGCCGTCGGCCACGCCGAGACGCTGGACGTCACGCGTGCCGTCGACCACTGGAAGGCGCAGGGCCTGGACCTGGAGCCGCTGTTCCATGTGCCCGAGCTGCCTGACGGCGCGGTGCGCCACCAGCTGATCGAGCAGGACCACGGCCTGGAGAAGGCGCTCGACAACGAGCTGATCAAGCTCGCCGCCGACGCGCTCGCCGCGGACTCCGCGACCGACGCCCAGCCGGTGCGGGCGCAGGTCAAGGTCCGCAACATCAACCGCACGGTCGGCACCATGCTCGGCCACGAGGTGACGAAGAAGTTCGGCGGTGCCGGTCTGCCCGACGACACCATCGACATCACCTTCACCGGTTCCGCCGGCCAGTCCTTCGGTGCCTTCCTCCCGCGCGGTGTCACGCTGCGCCTGGAGGGCGACGCGAACGACTACGTCGGCAAGGGCCTCTCCGGCGGCCGAGTGATCGTCCGCCCGGACCGGGCCGCCGACCACCTCGCCGAGTTCTCGACGATCGCGGGCAACACCATCGCCTACGGCGCGACCGGCGGCGAGCTGTTCCTGCGCGGTCGTACCGGTGAGCGGTTCTGTGTCCGCAACTCCGGCGCGACGGTCATCTCCGAGGGCGTGGGCGACCACGGCTGCGAGTACATGACCGGTGGCCACGCGGTGGTCCTGGGCGAGACGGGACGTAACTTCGCGGCCGGCATGTCCGGCGGCATCGCGTACGTCATCGACCTCGACCGCGACAACGTCAACGTCGGAAACGTCGGCGCCGTGGAGGCTCTCGACGACACCGACAAGCAGTGGCTGCACGACGTGGTCCGCCGCCACCAGGAGGAGACCGGGTCCACGGTCGCCGAGAAGCTCCTGGCCGAGTGGGACACCGCCGTCGAGCGCTTCAGCAAGATCATCCCCAGCACCTACAAGGCAGTGCTCGCCGCCAAGGACGCCGCCGAGCGAGCCGGTCTTTCCGAGACCGAGATCACCGAGAAGATGATGGAGGCGGCGATCAATGGCTGACCCGAAGGGCTTTCTGAACCACGGCCGCGAGGTCGCCAAGTCCCGCCCGGTCGACGTGCGTCTGAAGGACTGGAACGAGGTCTACGTCCCCGGCTCCCTGCTGCCGATCATCAGCAAGCAGGCCAGCCGCTGCATGGACTGCGGCATCCCCTTCTGCCACAACGGCTGTCCGCTCGGGAACCTCATCCCCGAGTGGAACGACTACGCCTACCGCGAGGACTGGTCGGCTGCGTCCGAGCGCCTGCACGCCACGAACAACTTCCCGGAGTTCACGGGCCGCCTGTGCCCGGCCCCGTGCGAGTCGGCGTGTGTGCTCGGCATCAACCAGCCGGCCGTCACCATCAAGAACGTCGAGGTCTCGATCATCGACAAGGCGTGGGACAGCGGTGACGTCGCGCCGCAGATCCCGGAGCGCCTGTCCGGCAAGACCGTCGCCGTCATCGGCTCGGGCCCCGCGGGCCTGGCCGCCGCCCAGCAGCTCACCCGGGCCGGTCACACCGTCGCCGTCTACGAGCGCGCGGACCGCATCGGAGGCCTTCTCCGGTACGGCATCCCCGAGTTCAAGATGGAGAAGCGGCACATCAACCGCCGTATCGAGCAGATGCGCGCGGAGGGCACCCGCTTCCGTACGGGTATCGAGATCGGCCGTGACCTCAAGGCGACCGACCTGAAGAAGCGGTACGACGCGGTCGTCATCGCCGCCGGTGCCACGACCGCCCGCGATCTGCCGGTCCCCGGCCGCGAGCTCAAGGGCGTCTACCAGGCGATGGAATACCTGCCGCTGGCCAACAAGGTCCAGGAGGGCGACTACGTCACCTCCCCGATCTCGGCCGAGGGCAAGCACGTCGTCGTCATCGGCGGTGGCGACACCGGCGCCGACTGCGTGGGCACCGCCCACCGCCAGGGCGCGGCCTCCGTCACCCAGCTGGAGATCATGCCCAAGCCGGGCGAGGACCGGGCGCCGCACCAGCCGTGGCCGACCTTCCCGATGCTGTACAAGGTCACCTCCGCGCACGAGGAGGGCGGCGAGCGGGTCTACTCCGTCTCCACCACCCACTTCGAGGGCGACGAGGACGGCAACGTCCAGTGGCTGCACATGGCCGAGGTCGAGTTCATCGACGGCAAGCTGACCCAGAAGCCGGGCACCGAGCGCAAGATCCCGGCCCAGCTGGTCACCCTCGCCATGGGCTTCACCGGCACCGACCGGGAGAACGGCGTGGTCGAGCAGTTCGGCCTGGACCTCGACGAGCGCGGAAACGTCGCCCGCGATGCCGACTTCCAGACCAACGTCCCGGGCGTGTTCGTCGCCGGTGACGCGGGCCGCGGTCAGTCGCTGATCGTGTGGGCCATCGCGGAGGGCCGCTCGGCCGCCCGCGGCTGCGACCGCTTCCTGACCGGCGCGAGCGAGCTGCCGGCACCGATCCGGCCGACGGACCGTTCGCTGATGGTCTGATCCACTGGATCGACAGACGTCCCGTACAAAGGCGTACGGAACACTGACGGCGCCTGCCCACGTCCCCGACCGGACACGGGCAGGCGCCGTCGCCCTTTTCAGGGCAACGTGTACGTCTCCCCGTACACCTTCCACCGCAGCGGTGTCTTCAGCTGCAGGTTGCCGTCGTACAGGAACTGCCGCTGGGCGGTGTCGATGCGGGTGGTGTCGATGTCCGGCCTCTTCTCCCGCATGGCCCCCCGGCGAATGTCGAGGAAGATGTCCAGGTACGCCTTCTCCGAGCCGCCCTGGGAAGGGGAGTCGGCCTCGCTCAGCGCGCGCTCGCGCAGGACGTAGAAGCCGTCGTCGTCGGTGCCGGGGCCGTGGAAGACCATCGCGTCGAAGTAGATGAACTGGCCCAGTGTGCCGAGGCCGTCGAGCTTGGCGAGGCGGACCGCCGGTTCGAAGTAGGCGCGGTCCCGCTCGGCGAGCTGGGCCTCCTGGAACGCCGGCCGCTCGGCCTCCGCCTTCCAGGCGGCCGTGAAACCGGGGTCGAGGCCCTCGTGGGAGTCTGTGCCGTCGACCTTGCGCAGGGCGGGCAGATACTTCGCGAGCCCGTTGCCCGGGTGGTCGGCGGTGTAGCGCTCGACCAGGGTGAGCAGATCGTGGGTGCCGGTGCAGAAGCCGATGATGCCGGCGGTGTAGCCCTGGCCGTCGCCTATGTCCTCGACGTAGGCGAAGGTGTCGCGCCACTTCAGGGTCGAGTTCTCGGCGCTGGACACCAGCTGCTGGGCCAGTTCCCGCTGCGCCGGGGCCGCGAGGCCGGGCGGCAGGCTCGCGATCAGCTCGTCGTCCGCCGACCGCTCCTGCTCGGCGCGCTGCTTGGCGTCCAGGCGGGAGGCCTCCTCCATGACGGAAGCCGGGGGATCGGCCGGGTTGTCGCCGGGGTCGGTCGGGGCGAGGAAGTAGGCGGCCGCGGTGATGACGACGGGGACGGCCGCGAAGAGCAGGATGCCTTTGCGTTTCACTGCGCCAGTCCTCCGCCCGTCAGATCCGAGACCCTGGCGAACGCGACCGCCGCCAGCAGCACCAGCACACCCACGCAGGCGGCCGCCTGGATCAGGGTCTGGCGCGGGCCGCGCGGGGCGTACGCGTAGGCGAACGTCACCGCCGCACCGGTCAGCAGTCCGCCGAGGTGGCCCTGCCAGGAGGTGAGGCCCGCGGACAGCAGCAGCCAGAGGAGCAGGAACACCATGAACCGGTTGACGGACCGCATGTCCGCGCCGACCCGGCGGGCCAGCACGTAGTACGCGGCGCCCAGGCCGAAGATCGCGCCCGACGCGCCGACCGACTCCACATTCACATCGCTGAGCAGCAGCTCGAACACCGAGCCGCCCAGGGTCGCCAGCAGATAGAGGGCGATGTACCGGAGCCGGCCCAGCATGGGCTCCACGACCCGGCCGAGCTGCCACAGCGACAGCATGTTCATCACGATGTGCAGCAGCCCGAAGGTGCCCTCCGTCGGCGGCAGATGCAGGAAACCGCCGGTGAGCAACCGCTCCCACTGCCCGGCGACGAGGCCCTCGGCATGGAAGTCGGACGGGTACCCGGACTGGTAGACGTAATAGCCGCCGTCCGGCCCGACCAGCCGGGCGCTGAGCATCGCGAACCGGTCCAGGATCTCCGGGCGCACCACCTCGGCCACATAGGCCAGCACGTTGAGCCCGATGAGTACCGATGTCACCAGCGGTGTCGCGGCGATCCGCCCGCCGACGACGGTCCGTGCCTGCCGCACCGAACGCGCGCCCTCCTTCACGCACTCCACGCACTGGTGGCCGACGGACGCCTCCCGCATGCAGTCCGGGCAGATGTACCGGTCGCAGCGGGTGCAGCGGACGTGCGACTCGACCTTGGGGTGGCGGTAGCAGGTCGTGACGTCTGGCTGGACGGACTCGGACTGGACGGACTCGGACCTGGTGGACTCGGGCTCCACTGCCGGCTCCTCGGGGGACTGGACGAACGGTGAGCCGGTGGGGACGGCGGCGAACAAAATATCGAACACCTGTGGGCGGAGGGAGAGGCGGGGCCCACGGTGTCGTAATCTCGGCAGCCAGTGTGACGCGCGAGGGGGAGAAGCATATGGCGGCGATCAGTCTGAGCAAGGTGGAGGAGACCGCGCCCGCGCTGGTCAGCCTGTACAAGAGCGCCGGTGCGTCGCTGCACCGCAATGGGCTGGACGGGGTGCGGGCCGCGGTCTATCTGGTGGTCGACTACTCCGGCTCGATGAAGCCGTACTACAAGGACGGCAGCGTGCAGGCGCTCGCCGACCGGGTCCTCGGGATGTCGGCCCACTTCGACGACGACGGGACCGTGCCGGTCGTCTTCTTCTCCACCGATGTCGACGCCGTCACCGAAATCGCGCTGGCCGACCACCGGGGGCGGATCGAGCGGATCGCGGCCGGGCTCGGGCACATGGGCAAGACCAGCTACCACCTGGCGATGGACGCTGTCATCGACCACTATCTGGACAGCGGCTCACGGGACCCGGCCCTGGTGGTGTTCCAGACCGACGGCGGTCCGATCAACAAGCTCGCCGCGGAACGCTACCTGTGCAAGGCGGCCCCGCTCCCGCTGTTCTGGCAGTTCATCGGGTTCGGCGACCCGGCCAGCAAGCAGTTCGACTTCCTGCGCAAGCTCGACGAGCTGGCGGTACCGGACAAACGGGTGATCGACAACGCCGGGTTCTTCCACGCCGGTTCGAACCCGGGCAAGGTCTCCGACGCCGAGCTCTACGACCGTCTCGTCGAGGAGTTCCCGAAGTGGCTGGTGGCGGCGCGGGCCCAGGGGATCGTACGGCCGCACTGATCGGCGAGCCGGGCTGTTCGCCCCGTTGGCGCGGCCCATGAGGCCGTGTCACCCTGTGGTTGATCCGACGGGGAGGCGACGTATGGACGGCGCACGATCGGGGCACGACGGGACGAACGCGAGGCGGCCTGCCCCGCCCGGCAAGGGCGAGCGGGTCGCCGACTGGGCCGACGGACGCCTCGGCATCTACGCCCTGGCCAAGGCCAACATGCGCAAGGTCTTCCCGGACCACTGGTCCTTCATGCTGGGCGAGGTCTGCCTCTACAGCTTCCTCGTGCTGATCCTGACCGGCGTCTACCTCACCCTGTTCTTCGACCCCAGCACCAACGAGGTCGTCTACAACGGCACCTACGAGCCCCTCAACGGCGTACTGATGACCAGGGCCTACGAGTCCACCCTCGACATCAGCTTCGATGTGCGCGGCGGGCTGCTCATCCGGCAGATCCACCACTGGGCGGCGCTGGTCTTCGTCACCGGCATGCTCGTGCACATGATGCGGGTGTTCTTCACCGGCGCCTTCCGCAAGCCGCGCGAGCTGAACTGGGTGTTCGGCTGGACCCTGCTGATGCTCGGCATCATCACCGGCCTGACCGGCTACTCCCTCCCCGACGATCTGCTGTCCGGCACCGGCCTGCGGTTCGCGTACGGCGCGATCCTGTCCATCCCGATCGTGGGCACCTATGTGGCGTTCTTCCTCTTCGGCGGGGAGTTCCCCGGGGAGGACTTCATCGCCCGGCTGTACCCGGTCCACATCCTGCTGCTGCCCGGGATCATGCTCGGTCTGGTGGTCGCCCATCTGATCCTGGTCTTCTACCACAAGCACACCCAGTACCCCGGCCCCGGCCGGGACCAGAAGACGGTCGTCGGCATGCCCTTCCTGCCGGTGTACATGGCCAAGGCGGGCGGCTTCTTCTTCCTGGTCTTCGGAGTGCTGGCGTTCATGGGCGGCGTCGCCAGCATCAACCCGGTGTGGGCGTTCGGGCCCTACCGCCCCGACCTGGTGACGACGGGTGCCCAGCCCGACTGGTACCTGGGCTTCTCCGAGGGACTGATCCGGGTGATGCCGGGATGGGAGATCAACTTCTGGGGCCACACCCTGGAACCGGGTGTCTTCATCCCCTTCATGCTCTTCCCGCTGATCCTGCTCGCGATCGGCCTGTACCCCTTCCTGGAGGCATGGGTCACCGGCGACAAACGCGAGCACCACATCCTGGACCGGCCGCGCAACATGCCGGTGCGCACCGGGCTCGGCGCGGCCTGGCTGAGTCTGTACGCGGTGCTGCTGATCGGCGGCGGCAACGACATCGTGGCCACCCATCTGCATCTGTCCATCAACTCGATCACCTGGTTCGTGCGTATCGCGTTCTTCGTCGCGCCGGTCCTCACCTACTTCGTGACCAAACGCATCTGTCTCGGGCTGCAACGCCGGGACCGGGCGAAGGTGCTGCACGGCAGGGAGACCGGCACCATCAAGCGCCTGCCGCACGGCGAGTACATCGAGGTCCACGAGCCCCTCAGCCAGGACGCGCTGTTCACCCTCACCCAGCACGAGGAGCATCCGCCGTACGAGATCGGCGACCTCGTCGACACCAATGGCGTACGGCGCCGGGTCACCGCCTCCCAGCGGGTACGGGCCCGGCTGGCGCAGGCGATGTTCGGGCCCCGGTCGCGGATCCCCAAGCCGACCGTCGAGGAGTACCGCGAGGTCACCAGCGGCGATCACCACCACTGAGCACCGCCCCACGGCATACGTCCGGACTGCCCCAGGCGGTGCGCAGCGCGCGGGCCTTGGTCAGCCACAGCGACAGGTCGTACTCCGCCGTGTATCCGATCGCGCCGTGCAACTGGAGTGCGCTACGGGCGGTGGCGTACGCGGCCTCGCAGGCGGCGACCTTGGCGGCGGCGACATCGGCCGGCGCCATGGTGAGCGCGGCGCCGAACACCAGGGGCCGGGCGAACTCCAGGGCGATCTTCGCATCGGCCAGACGATGCTTGACGGTCTGGAAGGAACCTATGGGCACGCCGAACTGGGTGCGCTGTCTGACGTAGGCGACGGTCCTGTCGAGGAGGGCGAGTCCGACGCCGAGGGCCTGGGCGGCGGTGGTGAGACGGGCCAGGGCGAGGGCAGGGGCGTGGGCGGTGGGCGGGGCGGAGTCGAGGAGTTCGCCACCGGGAGCGAGGGGGGTGAGGCGGCGGGCCGGGTCCAGGGACGGGCGTACGGGGCCATGGCCGGGGGAGAGGTACAGGCCGTGGGGGGTGAGCGCGAGGCGGGTGGTGGCCGCGTCGCCGTCCAGCGCGTATGGGGCCGTCGGGTTGTCGTCCGGCGTGTGCGGGGCCGTCGGGTTATGGTCCGGCGCGTGCGGCGCCGCCGGTGTCGAGGGCGTCGCCGTCCACGCCAGCGTCGTCATGGTCTCGCCGGTCGCCAGCGCCGGCAGGAGCCGCTTGGCCGGGCCGGGGTCGGGGAGACCGGCGAGCAGCGCCGCCGCCGTGACCGTCTCCACCAGTGGGCCCGGAACGGCATGGCGGCCCAACTCCAGGAAGGCAACGGCGAGTTCGACGGGCCGGCTGCCCAGCCCTTCGTATGCCTCGGGCACCGCCAGCGAGAACACCCCCGCCTCCGCGATACGGGCCCACAGCGCCCGGCCCCTCGCATGCTCGCCCCGGCTCCACTCCCGCACGGCCGCCGGTGTGTCCGCCGCCGTCAGCATCGCGTCCAGGGAGTCGGCGAAGGCCCGCTGCTCGGCGTCGAGGAGGAACCTCATGAGCGCCGCCCCTTCGGCAGGCCGAGCAGCCGCTCGGCGATGATGTCCCGCTGGATCTCGTTCGTCCCCGCGTAGATGGGACCGGCCAGCGCGAAGACATACCGCTCGGACCAGTCGGTGTCGGCCAGCTCGCCGTCGGCGCCCAGCAGATCGAGGGCCGTCTCATGCAGCGCGATGTCGTAGTCCGACCAGAAGACCTTGTTGAGGCTGGACTCCGGGCCGATCGACTCGCCGTCGAGGAAGCGGGAGGCGGCGGCGAAGGTGAACAGCTGGTAGGCACGGGCGCCGATCAGGGCGTCGGCGACGCGATCGCGCGTGCTCGGCGGACTGCCCTGCGACTGCCAGAGGCTGTGCAGCCGGTCGGCGCTCGCCAGGAAGCGGCCCGGTGAGCGCAGCATCAGCCCCCGCTCATTGCCCGCCGTCGACATCGCGATCCGCCAGCCCTGCCCCGGCTCACCGATCACGTCCTCGTCCGGCACGAACACCTCGTCCAGGAAGAGCTCGGCGAAGGCGGGCTTGCCGTCGAGGCGGGCGATGGGACGGACCGTGACCCCGGGCGCGCGCAGGTCGAACATCAGGTAGGTCAGGCCCTGATGGGGCTTCGGGGCATCCGGGTCGGTGCGGAACAGGCCGAACGCGCGGTCGGCGAACGCGGCGCGCGAGGACCAGGTCTTCTGGCCGGACAGCAGCCAGCCCTCGTCCGTGCGCACCGCCCTCGACCTGAGCGAGGCCAGGTCCGAACCCGCCTCCGGCTCCGACCACGCCTGCGCCCAGACCACCTCGCCGGTCGACATGGACGGCAGCACGCGTGCGCGCTGCTCCTCGGTGCCGTGGTCGAAGAGGGTCGCGGCCAGGAGGCTGACGCCGTTCTGACCGACACGGCCCGGTGCGCCCGCCGCGTAGTACTCCTCCTCGAACAGCAGCCACCGCATGAGGGAGGCGTCCCGACCGCCGTAAGCCGTCGGCCAGTTCACCACCGACCAGCGGTCCGCGGCCAGCTCGGCCTCCCACGCCCGGTGGGCCGCGAAGCCCTCCTCGGTCTCCAGGGAGGGGAGCGGATCGGGCGGCACATGTGCCTGGAGCCAGGCGCGGGCCTCGGCGCGGAACGCCTCGTCGGCCGCAGTGTGCGTGAGGTCCACCGTCACCATCCTTCCCTAACAAGTGTTTGGTAGGTTAGCGTGCTGCTATGACAAACGTCGAGGTGCTGCCGTACGTTCCCGGGCACGGGCTGCTCCGCGGACGAACCGCCGTCATCACCGCGGCGGCCGGTGCCGGCATCGGCGGGGCGACCGCGCGTCGCTTCCTTGAGGAGGGCGCGCGGGTGCTGATCAGCGACGCGCACGCGCGGCGGCTGAAGGAGCACGAGGCGGAGCTGGCCCGGGAGTTCGAGGGCGCGGTGACATCGGCGGTCTGCGATGTCACCGACGAGGCCCAGGTGCGGACGCTGTTCGACACCGCCGTACGGGAGCACGGCCGACTCGATGTCGTCGTCAACAACGCGGGCCTCGGCGGGACTTCACCCCTCGTCGACATGACCGACGAGCAGTGGTCGAAGGTCCTGGACGTGACGCTGAACGGCACGTTCCGGTGCACCCGGGCCGCCCTGCGCCTCATGCGCGACACCGGCGGTGGCGTGATCGTGAACAACGCCTCCGTCGTCGGCTGGCGAGCCCAGGCCGGACAGGCGCACTACGCGGCCGCCAAGGCGGGCGTGATGGCGCTGACCAGGTGCGCGGCGATCGAGGCGGCCGAGTACGGGGTGCGGGTCAACGCGGTGTCGCCGAGCCTCGCCATGCACCCGCACCTGGCGAAGGTGACCACCCCCGAACTGCTGGAGGAACTGACCGCACGCGAGGCCTTCGGGCGCCACGCCGAGCCCTGGGAGGTGGCCAACGTGATCGTCTTCCTCGCGTCGGACTACTCCTCGTACATGACCGGAGAGATCGTCTCCGTCAGCAGCCAGCACGCCTAGGACCACAATGGAACCGTGCCGACCAAGAAGAAGCCCCAGGTGACCGCCGCTGCCGCCCGGCGCCGTGAACTCCTCGAAACCGCCGCCGAGGTGTTCGCCGAGCAGGGCTACAACGCCACCACCGTACGCAAGATCGCCGACCACGCGGGCATGCTCGCGGGCAGCCTCTACTACCACTTCGACTCCAAGGAGTCGATGCTCGAAGAGATCCTGCGGACCTTCCTCGACGAGCTGTGGAGCGGCTACGACACCGTCCTGGAGGCCGAGAAGGGCCCGCGCGAGACGCTGGAGGCCCTGGTCACCGAGTCGTTCCGGGAGATCGACCGGCACCGGGCCGCCGTCGCGATCTACCAGAAGGAGAACCGGCAGCTCGTCGCGCAGGAGCGGTTCTCGTTCCTCGCCGAGTCGCAGCGCAAGTTCGAGAAGGCGTGGCTGTCCACGCTGGAGCGCGGGGTCGCGGCCGGGGTGTTCCGGGCCGACCTCGATGTCCGGCTCACCTACCGGTTCGTCCGCGACACGGTGTGGGTCGCCGCGTCCTGGTACCGGCCCGGCGGACAGCACAGCCCCGAGGAGATCGCCCGGCAGTACCTGTCGATGGTGCTGGACGGGATCGCCCTACGCACGTAACTCACTGATGAGCATGGGGAGTTGCCATGGCCGAGGCCTACATCGTCGAAGCGGTCCGTACGCCCGTCGGGCGGCGCGGAGGAGGGCTCAGCGAGGTCCATCCGGCCGACCTGGGCGCGCATGTGCTCAAGGCGCTCGTGGAGCGCGCGGGCATGGACCCGGTGGCCGTCGAGGACGTCGTCTTCGGCTGTTTGGACGCCGTCGGCCCCCAGGCCGGCGACATCGCCCGGACCTGCTGGCTGGCGGCCGGGCTGCCCGAGGAGGTGCCGGGCGTCACCGTCGACCGGCAGTGCGGGTCCTCGCAGCAGGCCGTGCACTTCGCGGCCCAGGGCGTGCTGTCCGGCACCCAGGACCTGGTGGTCGCGGGCGGTGTGCAGAACATGTCGATGATCCCCATCGCCTTCGCCACCCGGCAGGCCGCCGAGCCGCTCGGGCTGACCGCGGGCCCCTTCGCGGGCAGCGAGGGCTGGCGGGCACGGTACGGGCAGAAACCCGTCAACCAGTTCGCCGGCGCCGAGATGATCGCCGCCAAGTGGGGGATCACCCGGCAGGACCAGGAGGAGTTCGCCCTGCGCTCGCACCGGCGTGCGCTGCGGGCGATCGACGAGGGCCGCTTCGAGCGCGAACTGGTGCCGTACGGGCAGGTCGCCGTGGACGAGGGGCCCCGGCGGGACACCTCGCTGGAGAAGATGGCGGGACTGAAGCCCGTTATCGACGGCGGCACCATCACCGCGGCCTGTTCCTCGCAGGTCTCCGACGGCGCGGCGGCGATGCTGCTGGCCTCGGAGCGGGCGGTGCGCGAGCATGGGCTCACGCCCCGGGCCCGGGTGCACCACCTCTCGGTGCGCGGTGAGGATCCCATCCGCATGCTCACCGCGCCGATACCCGCCACCGCCCACGCCCTGAAGAAGACCGGCCTGTCCATCGACGAGATCGATCTCGTCGAGATCAACGAGGCCTTCGCGCCCGTCGTCCTGGCCTGGCTCAAGGAGACCGGCGCGGATCCCGACAAGGTCAATGTCAACGGTGGTGCGATCGCCCTGGGGCATCCGCTGGGGGCGACAGGGGTCAAGCTGATGACGACCCTGCTGCACGAACTGGAGCGCACCGGTGGACGGTTCGGACTCCAGACGATGTGCGAGGGCGGGGGACAGGCCAATGTGACGATCATCGAGAGGCTGTGAGACGCCGACAGGTTTCCTCCGCCTCCTTCATGATCCGCTCCACCAGCTCCCCGCACGACGGCAGGTCGTCGATCACCCCGGCGACCTGCCCGGACGCCATCACCCCCAGATCCGTACGGCCGTCCACCATGGACGCCTTGAGCAGCATCGGCGTGTTCGCGGCGAGCAGGACCTGGCTCCAGGTCAGGTCCTTGCCGTGCCGCAGGGCGCGGCCGTCCCGGAGCATCCGGCGCCAAGTCGTGCCGGAAAGCTTCCGGTAGTCGGCCGCTCTACGCACCGCCTGGAGCAGGGCCCGCGCCCGGCCGGAGTGCTCCAGGGCCTCGACCAGCTCCGTGCGCAGCATGCGGTGGGGCAGGCCGTCCACGGCCGTGGTGACCGTGACATCCCGTACCGTCGCCGCCAGATACCGCGCCTTCACCGCTTCCGGCACCGTCGAGTCCGAGGTCAGCAGGAACCGTGTGCCCATGGCGATGCCCGCCGCCCCGTAGGCCAGCGCCGCGACCAGCCCCCTGCCGTCGAAGAAACCGCCCGCCGCCACGACGGGTATCTCCACGGCGTCGACGACCTGGGGCAGCAGCACGGTCGTCGCCACCTCACCGGTGTGCCCGCCGCCCTCCCCGCCCTGCACGATCACCGCGTCCGCACCCCAGGCGGCCACCTTCTCCGCATGCCGCCGCGCCCCGATCGAGGGGATGACGACCACGCCCGCCTCCTTGAGCGCGGCCATCAGCTCACGGGAGGGCGCGAGCGCGAAGGACGCGACCCGTACCCCCTCGTCGATCATCACGCTCACCCGGTCGCCGGCGTCCGAGGCATCCGCCCGCAGATTCACCCCGAACGGCGCGTCCGTACGCGACTTGACCTCCCGTATCGCCTCGCGCAGCCGGTCGAGCGTCATCGTCGCCGAGGCCAGGATGCCCAGCGCCCCCGCGTTCGCCGTCGCCGAGACCAGCCGGGGGCCCGCCACCCAGCCCATCCCCGTCTGCACGATCGGGTGGCGGACCCCGACCAGCCGGGTCAGCGGTGTCTCCATCAGACGGCGACCTCCCTGGCGCGGGTGTTTCCCGGGTCGATCACCTCGCGGATGAGCCGCAGTTCCTCGGCGGTGGGTGGTCGGGACTGAGGTACGTCGTCGGGGACGGTCAGCTCGAACGCCGTCGCCTCCCTGACGTGATCCGGGGTGACGCCCGGGTGGAGCGAGACCGGGCGCATCGAGTGGTCAGGGGTGTCGAAGTCGAACACGCCCAGGTCGGAGACGACACGGGGGATGCGGTGGTACCGGGCGGCGGCTCCCACATGGTCGTAGCCGACGCCGCACACCATGTCGACCTTCTCCACGAATGCGCGTCGCGAGTGCCGCGGTATCCAGTAACTGGTCGGATTGTTGAGGGTGTTGACCGGCGCCCCGCGCACCCCGAGCAGCTGGCGCTTCGGCCGCTCCCAGTCGCCGATGCAGGAGATGTTCTGGTTGCCGTAGCGGTCGATCTGGCTCGCGCCCATCATCACGTGCCGCCGACCGCCGGTGACCAGGGCGAGATGCTGCCGGTACGGCAACCAGCCCTCGGCCGTCCCGTCCGGCCGGACCAGAGTCGCTTCGCCGTCGGTCAGCAGCAGGTCCGGCGAGAAGGTGAGCCGGGCGAGCCGGGCGCCGATGGACGGGATCAGGCCCATCGGGCTCGCCAGCACCTCACCATTGCCCCGCCAGGCCTCGGCGCAGGCGATCACGCAGTACTCGGCACGGGTGACCTCCGCGGACGTCATGGCTTCCATGTCCCCTCCCTGACCGCCGACTGATACGCCTGCTCGTCCCCGTCGAGGAACCGCGCCGCGAACTCCGCCCATGCCGTGCTCGCGTACGCCTTCTGGAACGCCTCGTCCCGGCCGTAGTCGGGTGCGCACGAGGTGAAGTGCGCGCCGTTCGGGGCCTCGACGACCCCAGTCACCGTGTGCCGTTTGATCAGCAGTGACTGCGGGGGCGCCTCCTTCGTCAACTCGGCCGTGTCGACGATCCGTTCGCACGAGACGTAAGCCGTGTCCGCCGCCTCGCAGAACAGGTCGTCGAAGTACGGGTCGGGGCCGAGATACTGCCCGTTGCCCAGCCGGTCCGCGCGGTTCACATGCACCAGGGCGGCGTCCAGGCGCAGCGCCGGCATGGCCACGAACGTCTCCCCGTCGTCGTACGGCGAAGTCACCGTCCGCAGGCCCGGGTTGACGCGCATGACGTCCGAACCGATCCCGGCCCGCACCGGCAGGAACGGCAGCCGGTTCGCCGCGGCGTGCAGTCCCCACATGAACATCGCCTCGTCGATCTCCATGAGTTCGAGGGCGCCGCGCTCACGGGCCGCGCGGTAGTGCGGTTCCAGCGGGATCGAGTCCAGGGTGACGAAGGGGGTGACCAGTTTGCGGATGCGTCCGGCGGCGGCCAGCATGCCGACGTCGGGGCCGCCGTACGAGACGACCGTGAGATCGGTGATGTCGGAGCGGAGCAGGGCGCGCACCAGGGCCATCGGTTTGCGCCGCGAGCCCCAGCCGCCGATGCCCAGGGTCATGCCGTCGCGCAGCCGGGACACGACCTCGTCCGCGGTCGTCGTCTTGTCGCTCACTCGGCCACCTTCCTTTCCGGACTCGTCCCGAACCCGTCCCGGACCCGGTCGGCCACCCCGCTGAGATTTGCCTCGAAGGTGAAGCCCTGCTCGAAGCGGTAGCTGCGGCGGACGTCGACCGGGTCGATGCCGTTGATCGCGGCCTTGGCCAGGCGCAGCAGCTGCCCGTCCTTCGCGGCGATCTCTCGCGCCAACTCCAGGGCGGCGGCACGCAGTTCCGCGCGCGGCACGACCCGCCACACCGAGCCGTGCGCGTGCAGCTCGGCCGCCGTCGCCGTGCGCGAGGTGTAGTACAGGGCGCGCATCAGATGCTGGGGGACCAGCCGGGCCAGATGCGTGGCCGCACCCAACGCACCCCGGTCCAGCTCGGGCAGCCCGAAGGTGGCGTCCTCGCTCGCCACGATCGCGTCCGCGTTGCCCACCAGGCCGATGCCGCCGCCCAGACAGAAGCCGTGCACGGCCGCGACGACGGGGACCTCGCAGTCGTAGACCGCCGCGAAGGCGTCCGCGCAGGCGTGGTTGACGCCGATCAGCGCGCTCTGGCCCTCCCGCTGTATCTCCTTGATGTCCACGCCCGCGTTGAATCCGCGCCCCTCGGCGGCGATCACGACGCACCGGATCTCCGGGTCGCGGCCCGCCGTCCGCACCGCGTCGGCCAGGGCGAACCAGCCGTCCACCGGCAGGGCGTTCACCGGCGGGTAGTCGACGGTGACGACCGCGATCCCCTCGTTCTGGGAGCTATCGGACCTCTCGGACCCCTTTTCCGGGGACGAGGTGGAGACACCCATGGACGCATCAGCTACCTTCACACTCAGCCGCTTTCCACCAAACATTTGTTAGGTGTGTGGCTTCGAAGCTAGCAGTCGACGCAGACGAGCGGGAGAGCCTGTGGATAACTCGCACCAGCCGCGACTGACCGGCAGGACCGTCGTCGTCACGGGCGGCACGCGGGGCGTCGGGGCCGGGATCGCGCAGGCCTTCATCGAGGCCGGCGCCGATGTCGTGACCTGTGCGCGCCGACCGCCCGAAGTGCCGGTCAAGGGGACTGAGTTCATGCCCGTCGACCTGCGCGACCCGCAAGCCGTACGGGACTTCTTCGCCGACCTGCCCGGCCTGGACGTCCTCGTCAACAACGCGGGCGGCACCCCGTACCGACGGCTCACGGACGCGGACGCGGAGCGGCATGCGCGCGTCATCGAGCTGAACCTCGTCGCCCCGCTCACGGCGTCCCTGGCCGCGTACGAGCATCTGAAGCGGGCGCGGGGATCGATCGTGATGATCGGCAGCGTCAGCGGCGGCCGTCCCTCGCCCGGATCGGCGGCCTACGGGGCGGCCAAGGCCGGCCTCGACAATCTGGCCCGCTCGATGGCGGTCGAATGGGCGCCGGAGATACGCGTCAACACACTCGTCGTCGGCATGGTCCGCACCGAACTGACCCACCTCCACTACGGAGGCGACGACGGCATCGCCGGTGTCTCCCGCACCGTCCCGCTCGGCCGTCTCGCCGAGCCCGCCGACATCGGGGCTGCCGCCGTCTTCCTCGCCTCCGACGCCGCCGCATACATCAGCGGGGCGAGCCTGCTGGTGCACGGCGGGGGCGAGCGGCCCGCGTTCCTGGATGCCGCGACCGTCAACAAGGAGGCATGACATGAGCCGGATGAGTGAAGGCCGGACCGTGATCGTCACCGGTGCGGGGCGTGGGCTCGGACGAGCCCACGCCCTCGCGTTCGCCGCCGCGGGGGCGAACGTCGTCGTCAACGACCTCGACGTGGGCCTCGACGGCACCATCGGCACCGAAGGCTCCGCCCACCAGATCGTCGCCGAGATCCGCGCGGCGGGCGGTGAGGCCATCGCGCACGGCGGCGACGTGGCCACCGGCGCCGGGGCGGCCTCCCTGATCGCGGCCGCGCTGGAGACGTACGGCCGACTCGACACGCTCGTCAACAACGCCGGGTTCCTGCGCGACCGGATGCTCGTCAACCTGGACGAGGACGACTGGGACGCGGTCGTACGCGTCCACCTCAAGGGCCACTTCCTCCCCCTGAAGCACGCGGCGGCGCACTGGCGGGCGGAGGCGAAGGCCGGGCGTACTCCGGTCGCCAGGGTCGTCAACACCAGCAGTGGGGCGGGGCTCCTGGGCTCGCTCGGGCAGGCGAACTACAGCGCCGCGAAGGCCGGAATCGTCGCCCTCACCCTGGTCGCGGCGGCCGAACTGACCCGCTACGGCATCCAGGTCAACGCGATCGCCCCGGCGGCCCGCACGCGCATGACGGAGCACACCTTCGCGGAGACCATGGCAGCCCCTGGTGCCGGCTTCGACTCCATGGCCCCGGAGAACGTCTCCCCGCTGGTCGTCTGGCTGGGCTCGGCAGCGAGTGAGGGTGTCACGGGCCGGATCTTCGAAGCGGAGGGCGGCCGGATCACCGTGATGGAGGGGTGGCGGGCCGGGCCGACGGCCGACAAGGGGGCGCGGTGGACCCCGGAGGAGGCGGGGGAGACGGCGCTGAAGCTGCTGGGGGAGGCGGAGGCGCCGGGAGCGGTATACGGGGCGTGACAGCCAACCCTCACCCCGCTGGGCGTCACGTATCGCACTCCAAAACCGTCCGGCACAACCCGCACCGCGCCCGGACCCGCCCCCTCACCGGCACCCGAATCCGCTGCTGACACGTAGGGCACGGAAACGACACCCGCAGCGGCCCCCGACCGTCCGGCGTGAACGCATACGGCACCCCCGGGACCCCCGGCCGGGAACCGGCGCCATTGTCCTGTGCGTGCCGCCGGTCGCGGGCATAGCGCCGCCGCCCCGCCCACCCCGCCGCCGTCAGCGGAGGCTGCTGCTCGTCGCGGCGGGCCTCGGCCATGCCCTTCTCGTACGCCGTGTAGGCCTGAGGGCTGGTGAACCACACCGACGGGTCCTCGGCGAAGACCAGCGCCCGCTTGGCCAGTACGTAGCCGAACTCCTCCGGCGTCAGATACCCCAGCTTCTGCGAGGACGCCGAGTCCTCCCGGTACGCGTCGAGCAGCAGCCAGCCCGCGCCCAGATACGTCGTCGCCGTGTCCGTGAGGATCTCGTTGTCGCGGGTGCCCGGGAAGGACAGGTCGAGGCGGTGCAGATACACATGCATCACCTCGTGGGCGAGGGCCGCGCCGATATCCCGGCGATGGGTCCGGAAGCGGTCGTTCAGCTCGACGAAGTACTCCGGTCCGGCGGCGAGTTCGACGCTCGCCGCATGGCTCATCTCCCGGAAGCCGACGACCATCCGGGCATCCGGCAGGTGGTAGTGCCGCACCAGCTCGCGGGCCACCCGCTGCGCCCCCAGATGGAGATCGTCGGTGTCGCAGAACGCCACGTCGGCCGGCGCCACGCTGGTCGCGAAGGTGTGGACGGTGTCGTACGACAGCCGCTTGTAGAGCGCGTTGATCGAGGCCCGCACCGTCTCCAGGTGTGGGAAGCCGTGCTGGACCGGTCCGCCGTTCGCCACGCCCGTACCCCCAAGACGCCTGGAACCCGATTCCACTCTACGGGGATGTGAGGGGATTTTCCCTGGTGAGGTTCCATGCCCGGGACGTGAGATCCGTCCTTGTCATGAACCCCCCTCGATCTTCATACTCCGGGTCGCTCAACCCCCCACGAAAGGACGAAACTTGAGCCATCACATATCCCGGAGAAGCGGTCTCTCCGTGGCGAAGAGAGCCGCGGCTGTCGGTGCTGTGGCACTCGCGGTCGCCTCCCTCCAGCCGATCAGTGCGCAGGCCGCGTCCACCCGTATCGTGGGTGGAACGACCGCCGCGCAGAACGAGTTCCCCTTCATGGTCCATCTCTCGATGGGCTGCGGCGGGGCGCTCTACAAGAAGGACGTCGTGCTGACCGCGGCCCACTGCATGCAGGGCTCCGGCAACAACACCAGCATCACCGTCACCGCGGGTGTCAACGACCTCAACTCCTCGGCCGCGATCAAGGTGAAGTCGAGGAAGGTCAAGGTGGCGCCGGGCTACGACGGCAACGGCAAGGACTGGGCGCTGATCAAGCTCGCCCGGCCCATCGACAAGCCGACGCTGAAGATCGCCACCACGGACCAGTACAACCGCGGCATCTTCACGATCGCGGGCTGGGGCGACACTGAGGAGGGGGCCGGCACGGGCACGACCAAGCTCCGCAAGGCCACCGTTCCCTTCGTCGCCGACCGCGTCTGCAAGCGCCACTACGGCAACCGGCTGGTGTCGAAGGAGGAACTGTGCGCCGGCCAGCAGAGCGGCGGCATCGACACCTGCCAGGGCGACTCCGGCGGCCCCATGTTCCGCAAGGACGACGCGGGCAAGTGGATCCAGGTCGGCATCGTCAGCTGGGGCGACGGCTGCGCCCGCGCGGGTGTGCCCGGCATCTACACCGAGGTCAGCCACTTCGCGAAGGACATCGCCCGAGCGGCGTCCGCGCTGTAGGCGACCGGCGCACCAGGTGCGTCAGACGGCCCGGAGCACCGGGGCATCCGCCTCGTCGGATCCCCGCCGGGCCGTCCCCTCCAGCTCCAGCACCCACACCTCGTTGCCGCCCTCGCGCAGCACGGGCCCGGGGACGTACAGCGAGCGCTGCGGTCCGGCCGACCAGTAGCGGCCGAGAGCGAAGCCGTTGACCCACACGAACCCCCGGGTCCAGCCAGGCAGCTCCAGCCGGGCGTCACCGGCTCCCCGCACCACGACGGTGCCCCGGTACAGCCCCGGTACCCCCTCCTCGGGCAACTCCCGCGACGCCACCTCGCGCACCCTCCCGACGTCGTCCAGCGCCTCCAGCCGCAGCCCACGCGCGCGTACGTCGTGCAGGAACTGCCGCTCGTGCAGCAGGCCCCCGGTGATCCCCTTGGGCTCGCCCAGGCGAGGCCCGTAGTTGACCCTCCCCAGGGACTCCACCCACAGCTCCACACGCGCGTACCCGGCGACGGGCTCCTTGAGGCAGTCCTCGTCCTCGCCGAGCACCCCGGCCCGCTCGCCGTCGACGTACACCACGGCGAGGTCCCGCAGCCCGCGTACCGTCAGCGGATACGGCTGCCGAGGCCCCGGCACCGTCACCGCGTAGCGCACCAGGCCACGCTCGACGCCCAGCTCCTCGAAGGTGGGCGGGACGGGACCGGACGTCTCCGGCCCGCCCAGCGCCTCCAGTACGGCGTCCAGGGGCGCCCAGGCGGTCAGCTCCACTCCGGCCGTGGCGCCCAACGCGGCGGGCGGGGAGGGGATTTCGGGCAGGGGCCCTTCGGCGTACTCGGCGAGGACCTCGCGGAAGGCCATGAACTTCGCCGTGGGGCGGCCGTACTCGTCGATCGGGGCGTCGTAGTCGTACGACGTCACATCGGGCTCCAGGGGCCCGTCGTGCAGCGCGCCGCCGCCCCGGTTGGCGCCCGCCCAGCCGGCGAAGCTCGTGCCGCCGTGCGCCATGTACAGGTTGACCGAGGCCCCGCACTCCAGGATCTCCCGCAGGGCCTCCGCCGCGTCCCCGGCCTCCCGTACGGCGTGCTCGCCGCCCCAGTGGTCGAACCAGCCGCACCAGAACTCCATGCACATCAACGGGCCCTGCGGGCGGTGCCGGCGCAGCGTCGCGAACGCCACGCGCGCGTGCGAGCCGAAGTTCACCGTCGCCAGGACGCCCGGGACGGAGCCGCCGGTAAGCATGTGGTCCTCGGGGCCGTCCGAGGTGAACAGCGGGACCGTGACGCCGAGTTTACGCATCAGGCCGGTCAAGCGGTGCAGATACTCCGCGTCCGAGCCGTAGCTGCCGTACTCGTTCTCGACCTGCACCATGATCACCGGACCGCCGCAGTCGATCTGGCGGGGCACGATCTCGGGCAGCAGCTGCCCGAACCAGTTCGAGACGCGCTCCATATAGCGCTCGTCACGGGTACGCGCGCGTGCGCCCGCCTCGGCCGTCAGCCAGTAGGGCAGCCCGCCGTTCTCCCACTCGGCGCAGATGTACGGCCCCGGGCGCACGATCGCCCACAGCCCCGCCTCCCGGGCCGCGTCCAGGAACCGGCCGAGCGCGGCCACGTCCCGGAACCGCCCCGGCTCCGGCTCGTGCAGGTTCCACGGCACATACGTCTCCACGCAGTTGAGGCCCATCGCCCGCAGCATCCCCAGCCGGTGCCCCCACTGCGCCTCGTGCACCCGGAAGTAGTGCAGCGCGCCGGACAGCAGCCGCACCGGCCGCCCGTCCAGCAGAAAGTCTTCGTCCCCCACCGCGAACTCGCTCATGCGCCCACCCTCGCCTCTGGCGCAGGTCAGGGTCCATGGACAAAGATCGGCGCTGCTTGGACCGAAGCGGCGGACGGGAGGCGCGGCCGTGTACCACACCTGGATGCGGTTCTTCACGCCCGGCCCCGCCCACCACCGCCTCGGCCTCGTCTGCCTCGGCGTCGGCCTCCAGTACGGCGCCCTGCCCACCGTCGGACCCCGCGTCCTGGACCACCATGTCGCCGTCGTGATCAGCACCGGCAGCGGCTGGTACGCCGACCCCGACGGGCGCCGTACGCCCGTCACCGCGCCCGCGCTGCTGTGGCTCACCCCCGGCGTCCCGCACCACTACGCGCCCGACCCCGGCACCGGCTGGGACGAGGGCTTCGTCGACTTCGCCGGGCCCGCCACCGCCTCGTACACCGAACTCGGCTACATCGAGCCGGACCGCCCCGTCGTGCCCCTCTCCGACGCCGCCACCCCGCGTGCCGTCATCGGGCGCATGGCCCGCGCCGCGCGCCGCGACAACCCTCTCCTGGAGGTCGAGACCGGCGCCGCCGTCCACGAACTCCTCGTCGCCCTGCGACGCGCGCGTGCCGACCTCGCACCGGACGGCGACCTCGTCCTCAAGGCCCTCGCCCGCGACGCCTGTCTGCCGCTGAGCGTCGCCGACCACGCCGCCCGGCACGGCATGACCCCCGCCGAACTGCGCACGGCCGTCCGCAGAGGCGCCGGATGCAGCCCCAAGGACTATCTGCTCGGCATCCGCCTGGGCCGCGCCAAGGAGCTGCTCGCCGCCACCGACCTGCCCGTCGGCGCCGTCGCCCGCCGTGTGGGCTACGACGACCCCGCCTACTTCTCCCGCCTGTTCACCCGCCGCGTCGGCATGGCACCGGTCCGCTTCCGCGCCCAGCAGGGCCGCAGCGTGCCCGGCGGCTGGAGCAACCAGGTCCCCGATCCCGGCGACCCACCCGTGATCGAACGGACGATCACCTGAGGCGGCCCCGTAGGCTGAACCCCCATGACCAGCAACACGTCCCCAGGCGACGTCGACCCCGCCGTCCGCGAGGAGCTCGCCCGGCTGCGCGACAGCATCGACAACATCGACGCGGCCGTCGTCCACATGCTCGCCGAACGCTTCAAGTGCACCCAGCAGGTAGGCCACCTCAAGGCCCGGCACCAGCTCCCGCCCGCCGACCAGGCCCGCGAGGCCCGCCAGATCGCCCGGCTGCGCAGCCTCGCCGAGAACGCCAAACTCGACCCGGCGTTCGCCGAGAAGTTCCTGAACTTCATCATCGCCGAGGTGATCCGGCACCACGAGTCCATCGCCGAGGACGCCGTCAACGGCTCTGCGCCCACGGCGAACTGACGCCTACTGGCCCTCCCGAGGGAGTGACACCACGCCCCGCGCGGGGCATGCTGCGCTGTGCACTCCATGCCAACAGACATGCACTCCCCGTCAGCGCCCGGACATATCCTGAATGTCCATGCGGGAGGGACGTCGGGCCATGCCGTCGGATGCCAAGATCCTCATCGTCGACGACCACGAGGAAACGCTGTACGCCCTGGAGAGCGCCCTGGCCCCGCTGGGCTACCGGCTGGCCCGCGCCACCAGCGGTGACGAGGCGCTCAAGCAGGTGCTGCGCGGACAGGTCGGCCTTCTGCTCCTGGACGTCCGGATGCCCGGCGTCAGCGGGCTGGACGTGGTGCGGTACATGAGGCGCGTGGAGCAGACCCAGAACATACCGGTCATCCTGCTCACCGGATTCGGCGCTGACCACGAACTGACCGCCACCGCCTTCGGACTCGGCGTCGCCGACCTGGTCATGAAGCCCACCGACCCCTGGGCACTGCGCACCAAGGTCCGCTACCTGTACGACGCCTACCAGCGCCACCGCGCCCTGGAGGAGGAGGTCCGCGAGCTGCGCGCCCTGGTCAAGGGCCCGGCCGAGGCACACGAACCCCACCCACGCCCGGCCCTGCCCCACCCGGACGCCCGCGTTCCGCCGCAGCGCGACAGCCCGGCCGCGACCTCGGCCAACGACCGGACGTGACACCCTCCGACACCCGGCACGACAGCGGTCGCGAACCGGACATGACGCCCGCAAAGAACCGGACATAGTACGCGTAGTGATCCGCCTCTGTGCCTTGTCAGTGCCATCAGGCAGCATGTCCTGCATGTCCGTACTCACGCGCGACGAAGCGCAGACCCGTGCCCGACTCCTCGACATCCGTCGCTACACGATCGAACTCGATCTGACGACCGGGGACGAGACCTTCGACTCCCGTACCGTCATCGAGTTCACCGCGCACACCGACGCGGACACCTTCGTCGAGGTCAAGCCGGCCGAGCTGCGCTCCGTCACGCTGGACGGACAACCCCTGGACCCGGAGACCCTGGACGGCACCAGGCTGCCCCTGAAGAACCTCACCGCGGGCGAGCACGAACTGCGCGTCGACGCGGCCATGCGCTACTCCCGCACCGGCGAGGGCATGCACCGCTTCACCGACCCCACCGACGGCGAGACGTACCTCTACACCCAGCTGGCCATGGACGACTGCAAGCAGGTCTTCCCCGCCTTCGACCAGCCCGACCTCAAGGCCGTCTTCGACCTCTCCGTCACCGCCCCCGAAGGCTGGACCGTCCTCGCCAACGGCGTCACCGAGCACCTCGGCGAAGGCCGCTGGCGGGCCGCGACCACCCCGCTGATCTCCACCTACCTCGTCGCCGTCGCCGCCGGCCCCTGGCACTCGGTGCGCACCGAACACCGCGGACTGCCCTTCGGCCTCCACTGCCGCCGCTCCCTGGCCCCCCACCTGGACGCGGACGCCGACGAACTGTTCCAGGTCACCCGGCAGTGCTTCGACCGCTTCCACGAGAAGTTCGACGAGCCCTACCCCTTCGACTCCTACGACCAGGCGTTCGTCCCCGAGTTCAACGCCGGCGCCATGGAGAACCCCGGCCTGGTCACCTTCCGCGACGAGTTCGTCTACCGCTCCGCCGTCACCGACACCGAGCGGCAGACCCGCGCCATGGTCATCGCCCACGAGATGGCCCACATGTGGTTCGGCGACCTCGTCACCCTGCGCTGGTGGGACGACATCTGGCTGAACGAGTCCTTCGCCGAGTACATGGGCTACCAGATCTGCGCCGAGGCCACCCGCTTCACCGACACCTGGGTCGACTTCGGCATCGCCCGCAAGGCCTGGGGCTACGACGCCGACCAGCGCCCCTCCACCCACCCGGTGGCCCCCGAGGGCGTCGAGGACACGGCCTCCGCGATGCTCAACTTCGACGGCATCTCCTACGCCAAGGGCGCCTCCGCGCTGCGCCAACTCGTGACCTGGCTCGGCGAGAAGGACTTCCTCGCCGGCATCAACACCCACTTCGCCCGCCACAAGTTCGCCAACGCCACGCTCGCCGACTTCATCGACTCCCTCGCCTCCGCCACCGAACGCGACGTCCACGCCTGGGCCGACAGCTGGCTGCGCACCACCGGCGTCGACACCCTCACCCCGTCCGTCGCACCCGGCGACAACGGCACGTACACCCTCTCCGTCGACCGGTCCGGCGGCCGCCCGCACCGCATCGCCGTCGGCCTGTACGACCAGGACCTCGGCGACGACGAGGGCCACCTCACCCTGCGCGAGCGCATCGACCTCGACGTCCCGCAGACCGACCCGCAGCCCATCGGCAAGCGCCCGGCCCTGCTGCTGCTCAACGACGGCGACCTGACGTACGCCAAGGTCCGTTTCGACGCCGGCTCCTTCGAGACCGTCCGCAAGAGCCTCGACGGACTGCCCGACCCGCTCACCCGCGCGGTCGTCTGGAACGCCCTGCGGGACGCCGTCCGGGACGGCGAACTGGCCGCCACCGCCTATCTGGAGGCCGCCCGCGCCCACCTCCCGCGCGAGACCGACCTCGCCGTCGTGCAGGGCGTCCTCGCCTTCGCCGCCGCCCAGGTCGCCGACCGCTACCTCCCCGCCGAGGAGCGCCCCGCCGCCCTGGCCACCCTCTCCTCCCTGTGCCGCGACCTCATCCGCCGCACCGAGGACGGCGACAACCCCGGCCTGCGCCTGATCGCCGTACGCCACTTCATCGATGTCGCCGCCCACCCCGACACCATCGCCGCCTGGCTTTCCGACGGCACCGTGCCCGGCGGGCCCGAGCTCGACCCCGAGCTGCGCTGGCGCGTGCTGGGCCGGCTCGCCGTGCTCGGCGCCGTCGACGAGGCCGCCATCGCCGCCGAGTTGGAGCGCGACCCCAGCGCCACCGGCCAGGAGGGCGCCGCCCGCTGCCGGGCCGCGCTGCCCGACGAGGGCGCCAAGGCGCGGGCCTGGGAGGCCATGTTCACCACCGACGACAGCGCCGACCTGTCCAACTACCTGTTCACCGCCACCGCCCAGGGCTTCTGGCAGCCCGAACAGGCTGATCTCGTACGGCAGTACGTGCCGCGCTACTACAAGGGCGCCGTCGCCCTGGCCGCCCGCCGCGGCCCCGCCATCGGCGACGCCGCCGGCCGCTACGCCTTCCCCGCGTCCGCCGTCGACGCCGACGCACTGCGCCTGGGCGAGGAGTGCCTGCGCGACGACGAGCCGATCCCGGCCCTGCGGCGCAGGCTGGCCGACCAACTCGACGACCTGGCACGGGCGTTGAAGGTGCGGGAGGGTCGGCAGGGCTAGTACTTCCGGAGTAGGGGGCACCGGACGTTCCGGTCGCCCCCTACTCCGCCGAACGCGGCACACGGCATCCGACACGCTTTCCCCGCACGAAAGTACCCACTTTCGGGTTCCGATCATTGGGCTTTTCGGGCGCCATCGTGCATCCGGGTACAAGCTGGAAGTCCCTCTTGCCCAGCGCCCGGGAGGACACGATGAGCACGCCGTCGCTCGCGTCAGGCCCTGATGGTCCCCACGCCCTGCGGCCCTTGCTCGACACCGTCCTCGACGCGCTGGACGCGGGCGCGCGGGCCCGTGGGGGCCCACTGCCCTCGGGCGGCCCGGACGCGGTGGCCGCGCGCGTGCGGGCCGCGGTCGGGGACGTACTGCCCGACCAGGGCGACCCGAACGCCCTCCACACCGTCGTCCGAGCACTCGCCGAAGCCGCCGCCGACCCCGCGGACCCCTTCTGCACCGCCCACCTCCACTGCCCACCCCTCGCCGTCGCCACCGCCGCCGACCTGGCGGTCTCCGCCCTCAACCCGTCACTGGACTCCTGGGACCAGGCACCGGGCGCGTCGGAGCTGGAGGCGCTGGTGACGGGGGCGTTGGCGCGGGAGGTGTTCGGGCGGGGGGTGGCCGTGCGGGGGGTGTTCGGTGGAGAGGCGTCCGCGCGGGAAGCAGCCATGCGGGAGGTGTTCGGCGGGGAGGTGTCCTCGCGGGAGGGGGCCGAGGCGGGAGCCGTACGGGAGGTGGCCGACAGGGGCGGCGCGTCCGCGCGGGAGGTGTCCGGCGAGGCCGTGGCGCCAGGGCGGGCGGCGTCGGCCGACAAGACGGCAGCCTCCGCCAATGAGACAGCCGAGGGGGCGGCAGCTTCCGCTGACAGGCCAGCTGACAGGACGGCCGTTGCCGCCAACGAGCCGTCCGGCGAGACGGGTCTGCGGGCCCCCAGAAGGCGCATCCGCCCCCGACCCCCCTCCGCCCTGATCACCACCGGCGGCACCGAATCCAATCAACTCGCCCTCCTCCTCGCCCGAGAAGCACACGGCGCAGGCGTCCGGCTCGTGCACGGCGCCAACGCGCACCACTCGCTGCCCCGTGCCGCCTGGCTGCTCGGGTTGGCC
Organism: Streptomyces lanatus; assembly: GCF_014655715.1. Classification (GTDB taxonomy): domain Bacteria; phylum Actinomycetota; class Actinomycetes; order Streptomycetales; family Streptomycetaceae; genus Streptomyces; species Streptomyces lanatus. The sequence goes on from NZ_BNBM01000005.1 coordinate 209,266, forward strand.
GAGCCCGTGGTGGTGCCCGCCCCGGCCGGCGCCCTGGACCCCGCCGCACTGGACGAGGCCCTCACGGAGCTGACCGGCCCCCACCTCGTCGTCGCCACCGTCGGCACCACCGACGCCGGGATCATCGACCCCCTCCCCGAGATCGCCGCCCTCTGCGCGGCCCACGGCGCCCGGCTCCACGTGGACGCCGCCTACGGCGGGGGCCTGCTCTTCAGCGGCCGGTACCGCGACCGGCTGACCGGTCTCGCCGCCGCCGACACCGTCACCCTGGACCTGCACAAGTTCGGCTGGCAGCCGGTCGCCGCGGGCCTCCTAGCCGTCCGTGACCCCGCCGACCTGGCCGTACTGCACCACCACGCCGAGTACCTCAACGCCGACGACGACACCGAGGCGGGCCTGCCCGATCTGCTGGGCCGCTCCCTGCGCACCAGCCGCCGGCCCGACGTCCTCAAGATCGCCGTCACCCTCAAGACCCTGGGCCGCAGCGGCCTCGGCCGACTGGTCGAGCAGGTCTGCGACAGCGCCCACGAGTTCGCCGCCCTCGTCCACGAGCACCCCGGCTTCGAGCTCTACGACCGGCCCACCCTCAGCACGGTCCTGTTCCGGCCCGCACACGCCACCGACGACGCCGTCGCCGCCGTACGCCGAAGGCTCCTCACCGACGGCCGCGCCGTCCTGGGCCGGGCCCGCATAGACGGCCGCCTGTGGCTGAAGGCCACCCTCCTCAACCCCCACACGCGCCCGGACGACCTGGCCGCCCTCCTGAAACTGGTGGAAGGAAACACCCCCGGATGAGCCCGCAGACGACCCCCCACCCAGGCCCCGACGTGACCCCCCACCCACCCCGAACCCCAGCCACGCCCCCCACCTCCCGAGGCCAGGCCTCACACCCCCATGACCTGGACCGCCACTGCCAGGACCAGGCCCCCGATGACCTGGACCGCCACTCCCAGGACCAGCCCCCCACCCCCCGAGGCCAAGCCCCCGAAACCCCCCGAGACCTCGTGGGCATCGGCATCGGCCCCTTCAATCTCTCCCTCGCCGCGCTCGCCCACCCCCTCGCCGAACTCGACGCCGTCTTCTACGAACAGCGCTCCGCGTTCTCCTGGCACCCGGGGCTGCTCATCGACGGCTCACGTGTCCAAGTTCCCTTCCTCGCCGACCTGGTGACGCTCGCCGACCCCGCCAGCCCCTGGTCGTTCCTCAGCTACCTCAGGGCACGTGACCGGCTGTTCCCCTTCTACTTCGCCGAGCGGTTCCACATTCAGCGCGCGGAGTACGACGCCTACTGCCGCTGGGTCAGCGAGAACCTCAGTGCGCTGCGCTTCGGCCACCAGGTCGACGCGGTGCGTTTCAACCCCGAACACGACGTCTTCGAGGTCGACTTCACCCGCATCGCCCCCGACGGGGAGGCCGAGGCGCTGGGACGTACGTACACGAAGAACATCGTTCTCGGCATCGGCACCGAACCCCACGTCCCCGACCCGCTGCGGCCCCTCGTCGACGCGTCGGCCGTCCCCGTCATCCACGCCGCCGACTACCTCGACCACCGCGAGACCCTGCTCGCCGCCGAGCACGTCACCGTCATCGGCTCGGGTCAGTCGGGCGCCGAGATCTTCCTGGACCTCCTCCGGCACCGCCCCGCCGGGCGCGAGAAGCTGCACTGGCTCGGCCGTACCGCCGCCTTCGCGCCCATGGAGTACTCCAAGCTCGGCCTGGAGCACTTCACCCCGGACTACACCCGTTACTTCCAGGCGCTGACCGAACCCGTCCGCGACCAGCTCGTCGCCTCCCAGTGGCAGCTCCACAAGGGCATCGACGCCGCCACCCTCGCCGCCATCCACGACGAGCTCTACCGTCGCACCTTGCACGGCGGCTGGCCCGATGCCGTCCTCAGCCCGGGCGTGCGGGTCCGCACCGCCGGCCGAATCGCCACCACCAAGGTGGAACTCCACCTGGAGCACATCCACCAGAACACGCGCTCCCGCATGACCACCGACGCGGTCGTCCTGGCCACCGGCTACCGCGAGCGCTCCCTCGACCGCATCCTGGCCGGCCTCGACCCCTATATGCGCCGCGACAGCCGGGAGCGCCCCCGTATCGACGAGCAGTACCGCCTGGTCCTGGACCCGGCCGTCTCCAGCGCTGGCTGCGACATCTACGTCCAGAACGCCGAGCGCCACACCCACGGCGTCGGCGCCCCCGACCTGGGCCTCGCCGCCTGGCGCAGCGCCGGCATCCTCAACTCCCTCACCGGCAAGGAGACCTACCCCCTGCCTCGGCGCACCGCCTTTACCACCTTCGGCCTTCAGCCGCAGGACGCGAAGATCCCCTCCGCGCGGCGCCCGAAGACACTGACACCGCTCATGGAGGGGATCTGAGACGCCGTAAAAGCCGCTAGAACACCGGCGTACCGTTCCGCGTCAGCTTCCAGTCCACCGACGCGAAGTCCTTCGGGTCTAGCACACCCTTCGCGGTCACCCACTCCGCGATCCGGGTACGGATCTCCGTCGACTCGGCCCACAGCTCCTGGGCCGACGCGACATGCGGGAACGCGCCACCACCGTTGGCGCGGTAGTTGTTCACCGCGAACACGAACTTCTGGGCGTCGTCGAGAGCGGCACCGTTGTAGGTCACGTTCTTGATCCGTGAACCGGCCGCCTGCGCGATGTCGATCTCGTACGACAGCCCGGAGACGTAGTCGTAGTTGTAGTCGGGGCGGTTGCCCGCGTTCGTCAGCTTCTCGACGTCTACGGCCGCGTCGGGCGCGGTCTGCGCGAAGTACTCCGCCGAATACTCCAGGTACGCCTTGAGCTGCGCGCCCGTCATCAGCTTCGCGACCAGCGTGTTGTCGTACACGTACAGGCTCGACAGATCCCGGATCGTCACCTCGCCGGCCGGGATCTCCGAGGTCCGCGAGAACGGCGACGCCTGTGCGATGACGGGCAGCGAGGCGTACTCCGTGCCCGCCAGGGCCGCCTTGACGACGTCCTCCTGGACCTTGGTGATCAGGTCGATGATCGGGGCGTCCTTGTAGCGGGCCTCGACCGTGGTGAGGGCCGCGGTCGCGGTGCCGACGACCTGGTTGACGTACGCGACGACCTTCTCGTGCTCGTCCGACAGCAGCTTGGTGATCTTCGGGTCGTCGGCGACGGTGTTGGAGTTCAGCACCGAGGCCGCGACCTTCTCGACCGACCAGCGGCCCTTGGCGAAGGTCAGCTCGATGTCGAACAGCGAGAGACGCTCGGCGAAGCACAGCGGCTCCGACAGCACGACGTCCTTGCCGGTCTTGGCGTTGGTGACCCTCAGCTCGGGGATCTCCACGTGCGCGTGGCCGACCAGGATCGCGTCGATGTCCGGCACCTGCTGCGCCACCAGCGCCGCCGAGTTCTCGATGTACGGCAGCTGGTCACCGTAGGACGAGGTGCCCGAGGACCCGGAGTGTGCCGAGACGATGACGACATCCGCGCCCATCGCCTTCAGCTTCGGCACCCACTTCGCGGCCTGCTCCTCCAGGCCCGGGAAGGTCAGCTTGCCCTGCACATAGGCCTTGTCCCAGATCGCGATGCCGGGGTTGGTGAGGCCGAGGACGGCGACCTTCACGGGCGGGGCGCCGTGCACACGGAACTTCTTGATGAAGTACGGCGGGAAGGCGGGCTTCAGCGTCTTCGCGTCCAGCGCGTTCGCACCGAGCAGCGGGAAGCGGCACTGCTCCTCGAACTTGCGCAGCGTCTCGATGCCGTAGTTGAACTCGTGGTTGCCGAGCGCCACCGCGTCGAAGCCGATGGCGTTCATCGCCTGCGCCATCGGGTGCACCGGGCCGCCCTTGGCGGTGATCGGGTCGACCTTGGCGTAGTAGTACGTCAGCGGGGTGCCCTGGATCGTGTCGCCCGCGTCGATCAGCAACGTGTTGCGCCGGCCGCGCTCCGCCCGGATCTGGTTCACCAGCGTCGACACGCGCGCGAGGCCCTGCGCGTTGCCCTTGGCGTCGGTGTACTCGGCGTCCTTGAAGTAGTCCCAGTTGAAGACGTGACCGTGCAGGTCGGTCGTGCCCATCACCGTCAGCGAGTAGCGCTTCTCGCACTTCTTCGCCGCCGCCGTGGCCTGAGTCGTCTCGGCCGCCTGCGCCGTCGAGGTCGCCGCACCGGCGATCGCCACCCCCGCCCCGGTCACGGCGGACTGCTTCAGGAACTTCCGGCGGTTCAACGGCATGGGTGCTCTCCCGGGCGAATGGTCAACAACGCGCGTAGATGACGCCGACAAGGCGCTGATAACGCGCGTAGATTCTGACCTGGCCATGGCGAGCGGCAACAGTCCTCGAAGGTTTCGATCTGATGACCGACCGGGCCCGTAACCCAGCAAGCGATGACAGAGTGGGACGTATGACCGTGCCATCATCCGCGCCATCAGAGGAACTTCAGCCGGCCGTCCCCTACGGCACCCCCGACGCCCCACGCATCGCCGTCCGCGGTGAGGCCAGCCTGGAGGTCGACCCCGAGATCGCCCGTATCGGCGTCAGCGTCGCCTCCCGCGGCAAGGACCGCCGGGCCGCCCTCGACGACCTCACCCGCCGCAACGCCGCCGTGCTCGACCTCATCAAGACCTACGGCGACGCCGTCGAGCGCCTGGAGACCGGCGCCTTCTCCATCAGCCCGGAACTCAAGGACAAGGGCCGCGGCGAACGCGTCCACGCCTACCACGGCCGCGTCCACATCACCGCCGTACTCACCGACTTCACCGCCCTCGGCGAACTCACCACGCGTCTCGCCGACTTGGACCTCACGCGCGTGGACGGCCCCTGGTGGGCGCTGCGCCCCGACTCCCCGGCCCACCGGGAGGCGAGGCAGCAGGCGGTACGGGAGGCCGTGCAGCGTGCGCGGGAGTACGCGGAGGCGCTGGGGGCGTCCCTGGCCGCGCTGGTGGAACTCGCCGACATCGGCGCGGAGAACGCCACGCCGCCCTACCCCCAGGCGCCCGGCAGCCGTATGCGCTCCGCGGCGTACGGCGCCGCCGAGGACGCCGCCGCGGCCCCCCTCGACCTGGAACCCCAGCGTCAGCGCGTCTACGCCCAGGTCAACGCGCGCTTCACGATGACGCCGCCGCAATTGTGAGCCCCCTGGGCGGGGTGTTTCGAACGCTCATCGGAGCGCCCCGCCGCACAATTCAACACTTGTCAATAGCCCTTCACGCAAAGGTTGTTGAGTAGTCACGCTGGACCAATTCTCTACCCGCCGGTAAGTCATAGGGTCGAAACATGCGCCGAGCGAAAATCGTCTGCACCCTGGGCCCCGCCACCGACTCGTACGACCAGATAAAGGCACTGGTCGACGCCGGAATGGACGTCGCCCGATTCAACCTCAGCCACGGCGGCCACGCCGATCACGAGGAGCGCTACCAGCGCGTACGCAAGGCCTCCGACGAGACCGGCCACAGCGTCGGCCTCCTCGCCGACCTTCAAGGCCCGAAGATTCGCCTCGGCCGCTTCACCGAAGGACCTGTACTCCTTGAACGCGGAGACACCTTCACCATCAGCGTCGAAGACGGCGTCGAGGGCGACGGGCAGATCTGCGGAACCACCTACTCCGGCCTCGCCGCCGATGTCACCCCGGGTGAGCGCATCCTCGTCGACGACGGCAAGGTCTGCCTGGAGGTCACCTCCGTCGACGGCCCCCGCGTCCACACCACCGTCGTCGAAGGCGGCATGGTCTCCGACCACAAGGGCCTGAACCTCCCCGGCGTCGCGGTGTCGGTGCCCGCCCTCTCCGAGAAGGACGAGGCCGACCTGCGCTGGGCGCTGCGCACCGGCTTCGACGTGATCGCGCTGTCGTTCGTGCGCAGCGGCCGCGACATCGAGGACGTGCACCGGATCATGGACGAGGAGGGCCGCCGCCTCCCCGTGATCGCCAAGGTGGAGAAGCCGCAGGCGGTCGAAGCGATCGACGACATCGTGGCCGCCTTCGACGGCATCATGGTCGCCCGCGGCGACCTGGGCGTGGAGATGCCCCTCGAGCAGGTCCCGATCGTCCAGAAGCGCGCGATCAAGCTGGCGAAGCGGAACGCCAAGCCGGTGATCGTGGCGACGCAGATGCTCGACTCGATGATCGACAACTCCCGCCCGACGCGCGCGGAGGCCTCGGACGTCGCCAACGCCGTCATCGACGGCACGGACGCGGTGATGCTGTCCGGCGAGACCAGCGTCGGCAAGTACCCCATCGAGACGGTGCGGACGATGGCGAAGATCGTCGAGGCGGCCGAGGAGGACATCCTCGCCAAGGGCCTGCCGCCGCTGACCGAGCGCAACAAGCCCCGCACCCAGGGCGGCGCGATGGCCCGCGCGGCGGCCGAGATCGGCGACTTCCTGGGCGCGAGGTTCCTGGTCGCCTTCACCCAGTCCGGCGACACGGCCCGCCGGCTGTCCCGCTACCGCTCGCCCATCCCCCTGCTCGCCTTCACCCCGGAACCGGCCACCCGGTCGCAGCTGAATCTGAGCTGGGGCGTGGAGACATTCCTGGGCCCGCATGTCGACTCCACGGACGCGATGGTCGATCAGGTCGACGAACTGCTCCTGAAATACGGCCGCTGCAAGAAGGGCGACATCGTCGTCATCACCGCCGGTTCACCGCCCGGGGTTTCCGGTTCGACGAACATGGTCCGTGTCCATCACATCGGTGAGGACGACAGTCCCAAGTAAGAAACAAGTAGCAATACGGCGGAAAAACTTTGGGGCCCTCCAGCTGGAGGGCCCCAAAGTCGCGACCTTGAAATCGAAGGAAAAGTGCCCCGGGTCGGACTCGAACCGACACTGTACGGGTTTTGAATCCGTTGCCTGCTGCCAATTGGGCTACCGGGGCTCGAAGAATCCAAGGTTTTCCCCGACCCTCCGCGCGTCCACCATACCGTAGCTAGGTAGGCTCTTGGGAGCAGCACCCCTGCCCCTGAACGAGGAGCCTTCGTGACCGCCCCCGAGTCGCCCCAGCCCGTAGACGCGCCCGACGACGACAAGTCGCACGTGCCTCCGCTGACGACCCGTGTCGTCATCGCCGAGGACGAGGCGCTGATCCGGCTCGATCTCAAAGAGATGCTCGAGGAAGAGGGGTACACCGTCGTCGGCGAGGCCGGTGACGGAGAGCAGGCCGTGGAGCTGGCCCGGGAGCACCGGCCCGACCTCGTCATCCTCGATGTGAAGATGCCGAAGCTGGACGGTATCTCGGCGGCCGAGAAGATCGCCGAGGAGAGCATCGCGCCGGTGCTGATGCTGACCGCGTTCTCGCAGCGCGACCTCGTCGAGCGGGCCCGGGACGCCGGGGCCATGGCCTATCTGGTCAAGCCGTTCAGCAAGAGCGATGTCGTGCCGGCGATCGAGATGGCCGTCTCGCGGTTCACCGAGCTGAAGGAACTGGAGAAGGAGGTCGCCGACCTCACGCTCCGCCTGGAGACGCGCAAGCTGGTGGACCGTGCGAAGTCCATCCTCCAGACCGAGTACGGGCTGACCGAGCCCGCCGCGTTCCGGTGGATCCAGAAGACCTCCATGGACCGCCGGATGTCGATGCAGCAGGTCGCCGAGGCCGTCATCCAGGACGCCGACGAGAAGAAGGCCGCCAAGGGCTGACCCGGCCAAGCGCATGAGAGAGGCCCGCGTCCCCGGCAAGGGGACGCGGGCCTCTTCACGTGGGTGATCAGTCCTCGCCGAGATAGGCCTTCCGCACCGACTCGTCGTGCAGCAGGTCCTGACCGGAACCGGACAGGACGATCTTGCCGACCTCCATCACATGGCCGTGGTCGGCCAGGGAGAGCGCGGCCTGGGCGTTCTGCTCGATGAGCAGAATGGTGGTGCCCTGGGACTTGAGCTCCTGGATGGTGGACATGATCTTCTGCATCATGATCGGGGAGAGACCCATGCTGGGCTCGTCGAGCATGAGCAGCTTCGGCCGGGACATCAGCGCCCGTCCCATGGCGAGCATCTGCTGCTCACCGCCGGACAGGGTGCCCGCGGCCTGCTTGCGCCGCTCCCCGAGGATGGGGAACAGGTCGTAGGCGCGCTGGATGTCCTTCTCGATGCCCTCCTTGTCGGTGCGCAGGAACGCGCCGAGGCGGAGGTTGTCCTCGATCGTCATACGGGGGAAGATGTGCCGCCCCTCGGGGGAGTGGGCGAGCCCCAGCGCGACGACCTTGTGGGCGGGGACCTTCTTCAGGGACTTGCCCTCGAAGGTGATGTGGCCCGACAGCGGCTGCAACAGGCCGGACAGGGTCCGCAGCGTGGTCGTCTTGCCGGCGCCGTTGGTGCCGATGAGGGTGACGACCTCGCCCGCGTTCACCTTGAACGAGATGCCCTTGACGGCCTCGATCTTGCCGTAAGCGACCCTGAGGTCCTCGACCTCGAGCAATGCGGTCACTTGTCGTCCCCTTCCGTGGTGCTCTGCGCGTCGGCCTCCGCAGCCTCGACCTCGGCGGCCTCCGCATCGCCGGGCGCGCCCTCGAAGGGCGTGCCCAGGTAGGCGGCGATGACGCGCTCGTCGGCCTGGACGACCTCGGCGGGGCCCTCGACGATCTTCTCGCCCTGGACCAGCACGGCGACCCGGTCGCAGAGGTTCATGATGAACCGGATGTCGTGCTCGATGACGAGGACGGCGATGCCCTGGTCCCGGATGGCGAAGATGAGCTCCTCGGCCGCCCGGGTCTCCTGCGGGTTCATGCCGGCGGTGGGCTCGTCGAGGAGGAGCAGGCCGGGCTCGCTCGCAAGGGCCCGGGCGATCTCCAGCTTGCGCTGCTCGCCGTAGGGCAGGTTGCGGGCGAGGTGGTCGGCCTTGGCGGCGAGACCGGTGAACTCCAGGAGCTCCATGGCCCGGGCCCGCGATTCCTCCTCGGCCTTCCTGAAGCCGGGCAGGCGCAGGAGCGCCGACCAGAGGCCCTCCTTGGTGCGGGTGTGCCGTCCGACCAGCACGTTCTCCAGAACGGTCATGTTGGCGAAGAGCCGGATGTTCTGGAACGTACGGGCGATGCCGGCCTGGGTGACCAGGTGCGGCTTGGGCGGCAGGACGGTGCCCTTGTAGGCGACCCTGCCCTCGGTCGGCACATACAGGCCGGTGAGGCAGTTGAAGAAGGTCGTCTTGCCCGCGCCGTTGGGGCCGATGAGTCCGACGATCTCGCCGGTGTTCACGGTGAGGTTCACGTCGCGTACGGCGGTGAGGCCGCCGAAGCGCATGGTGACACCGCTCGCGTCGAGCACCGTCGTGGTGGCGGGTGCGCTTGTGGTGGTGGTCATGGCGGTCACGCCCCTGCCTTCGCGACGCCGGTCGCGCCTTCGGGCAATGGCTTGTCCTCCGGTACGTCGAGCTGTCCGGTCTCGTGGAATTCGAGCTGCTTCCTGCGGTCGGCGACCAGGCCCTCGGGGCGGAAGCGCATCAGCAGCATCAGGGCGATGCCGAAGAGCAGCAGCTGGTACTCCGCCATGAACTGGAGCTTGGCCGGGATCAGGTAGAGCAGCGCGGCGCCGATCAGCGGGCCGCTGATGGTGCCCATGCCGCCGAGGATGACGGCGGCGAGCAGGAAGGCCGAGTTCGGCGGCACAGGGCCGGCGAACTGGTACTGCTCGGGGGTGACGCTGTAGGACACATGCGCCTGGACGGTGCCGGCGAGGCCGGCGAGGGAGGCGCCGAGGGCGAAGGCGAGGAGCTTGAGGCGGAAGCCGTTGATGCCCATCGCGGTCGCCGCGGTCTCGTCCTCACGGATGGCGACCCAGGCGCGGCCGATGCGGGACTCCGCCGAGCGGCGGAAGACCATCACGACGATCGCCGTGAACACCAGCATCAGCAGGTAGTAGTTGGCCGAACGGGTCAGCTCGTGGCCGATGACGTCGTGCGGGACTCCGAGGTTGAATCCGAAGATCTCCAGGTCGGGGATCTGCGGGATGCCGTTGGAGCCGTTGGTGACGTCGGGGCCGCTGTTGCCGTTCAGGTTGTTCATGGTGATGCGGAAGATCTCACCGAAGCCGAGCGTCACGATGGCGAGGTAGTCGCCGCGCAGCCGCAGGGTCGGGGCACCGATCACCACGCCGAAGATCAGCGAGGCGGCGGCACCGGTGAGAACGGCGGCCCAGAAGGGGAACTGCACGCCGATGGTCGACGCCGGGGAGCCGGAGACCAGGGCGGCGGCGTAGGCGCCGACGCCGAGGAAGGCGACGTAACCGAGGTCGAGGAGGCCGGCGAGGCCGACGACGACGTTGAGGCCCAGGGCGACCGTGGCGAAGATCAGGATGTTCGCGCCGATGAGGGCGAACTGGTCGTTGGACTGGGTGAAGGGGAAGCAGATCGCCGCGGCGAACGCCGCCCCGAGGGTGACGTTGCGGTGCTTGGCGGTCAGAGCCGACAGGCGCTTGAGCAGACCGGCGCGGGTGACGGCGGTGAAGCCGAACGCCGCGATGATCAGGAAGCCGATGAACAGCTCGGAGTACTCGGTGCCGATGCCGTACGAGAAGACGTACAGGCCGACGCCGAAGCCGGCGGCGATGATCAGGATCTCGACCCAGGAGGGCAGTTCCTTGGCGCGGCCCGGGTCGGGCGCGGTGAGCGAGTGGCGGATCCGGCCCCAGAGGTTCGGGTCGGGGTCGCCGGCGCCGTAGGGCTGGTCGACCGGGAGGCCGAGGGCGCCGAGCACGGCGATGAGCGCGCCGATGCCGGAGACCCAGGCGCCGGGCTCCAGGTTGACGAGGCCGCCGAGTTCCTGGCTGATGGCGCCCATGGCGTAGCCCGTGGTGCCGAACACGCCGAGGGCGGCGAGCAGGACGGGGCTGTTCTTGCCGCCGGGGGTGAGCCAGCCGAGGCCCTTGATGCCGTAGCCGGAGAGGGCGAACAGCAGGGTCAGCACGGAGCCGAAGAGGGTGAGGACCTGAAGGCCGCCCGGGTAGCCGGTGACGGTCAGGTTGCCCGGGAACTCCTCGGTCCAGGTCCAGGCGAGGAAGGTGCCTATGAGGGCGACGGCGGAGCCGGCGACGACCAGCGCGCGGGCCACGGGGTGCGGCAGCGGGATGATCGGGGTGGCCTCGGCCGTGGACACCTTGGTGGTGCCGGTGGTCTTGTCCATGGGGGTTTCGGTGGTCATGTGCATCACGCCCGATCCGCGACGCGTTCGCCGAGCAGGCCTTGTGGCCTGAACAGCAGGACCAGGATGAGCAGGGCGAACGCCCATACGTCCTTCCAGGCGCCGCCGCCGAAGAGTTCCATGCCGGGGATGTCGCCGATGTAGCCGGTGGCGAGGGACTCGGCGACGCCGAGGACCACACCGCCGAGCATGGCGCCGTAGATGTTGCCGATACCGCCGAGCACGGCGGCCGTGAAGGCCTTGAGGCCCATCAGGAAGCCCATGCGGAAGCCGACCTGGCCGTTCTTGAGGCCGTAGGCGACGGCGGCGATGGCGGCGAACGCGGCACCGATGGCGAACGCCATGACGATGATGCGGTCGGTGTTGATGCCCATCAGCTTGGCCGTGTCCGGGTCCTGGGCGGTGGCCTGCATGCCGCGGCCGGAGCGCGTCTTGGAGACGAACAGGCCGAGGGCCAGCATGCACAGCGGGGCGGCTATGAGGACGAAGAGGTCACCGCGCTGGACGTTGGCGCCGAGTATGTCGACGGGGCCGCCTTCGAACCGCGGGAAGGGGTGGTCCTTCTTCGCGTCCGGGTACCACATCCACACGGCCTGCTGCAGGACGATGGACAGGCCGATGGCGGTGATGAGGGGTGCCAGCCGTGGCGCGGTGCGCAGCGGCCGGTAGGCGAAGCGTTCCGCCGCGGCGCCGACGGCGACCGAGACGAGGATGCCGCCGATGATCATGAGTGGGACGGCGGCGGCGAGGCCGAAGCCTTCGGGAAGTACCAACCAGACGGTGAGGGCCCCGAAGCCCCCGACCATGAAGATCTCGCCGTGGGCGAAGTTGATGAGCTGGACGATGCCGTAGACCATCGTGTAGCCGATCGCGATGAGTCCGTACATCGCGCCGAGGATGAGTCCATTGGCCAGCTGTTGCGGCAGTTCGTTCACCGCAGGGCCTCCGTGGAGTGGTTCGGATATGGCGCCGCGCGGGAGCGCTGATGGGTGCTCCCGCGCGGCCTGGATCAATGTGTGATGGGGGAGGGTTCTCTACTCGTCCTCTGCTAGCCCAGCTTGGGTTCGCCGCTGAACTCGGGCACCCAGGCGTTGCTCTTGACCTTGTACGCGGTCATCGTGTGGTTCGTGGTGTCGCCGAACTCGTCGAAGGAGATGGCGCCGGTGACGCCGTCGAACTTGACCTTCGCCATGGCGTCCAGGACCGCCTTGCGGCCGTCGTCCGGGAGCTTGCCGTCGTTGCCCTCGACCGCCAGCTTGACGGCCTCGATGATGGCCCAGGTGGCGTCGTAGGTGAGGCCGCCGTAGGCCTCGTAGTCGTCCTCGTAGCCGCCGGCCTTGTAGTTCTTGATGAACGTCTGGGCGGAGTCGAGCTTCTCGACGGGCTCGCCGACGGAGGTCGCGAGGTCGCCCTCGGCCTTCTTGTTCAGCTTCGGGAACTCGCCGGAGTAGATGCCGTCGCCGCCCATGAGCGGGATGTTCTGGCCGCTGTCCTTGAGCTGCTGGCTCAGCGGGCCGGCGGCCGGGTACTCGCCGCCGTAGTACAGGGCCTGGGCGCCGGTCTTCTTGATCTTGGCGACCACGGCGTTGAAGTCACGGTCGTCGGGGTTGATGTGGTCCGTGCCCACGATCTGGCCGCCGGCCTTCGTGAAGTTCGCCTTGAAGGACGCGGCGAGGCCGGCGCCGTAGGTCTTCTGGTCGTCGATCAGGTAGACCTTCTTCAGCTTCGCCTGGTTGTACAGGTAGTCGGCCGCGAAGGCGCCCTGGATCTCGTCCGTGGTGGCCGTACGGAAGAAGGTCTTGAACTGGCGGACCGAGTTGCCGGTCTTCCAGCCGTCGCCCTGGGTCAGCTCCGTACCGGTGTTGGCCGGGGAGACCTGGGTCAGACCGGCGTCGTTGAACGGCTTCTGCATCTGCTGCGACACGCTGGAGTTCAGCGGGCCGACGACGCCGAGGACGTTCTTGTCGCTGATGAACTTCTGGGCGTTCTGCTGGCCCACGGAGGGCTGCGCCTGGTCGTCGAGGGGCTCGATCTTGAACTCGACGCCCTTGACGAACTCCTGCTTGTTGGCCGTCTTGGCGGCGAGGTCGGCGGAGTTCTTGATGCCGAGGCCGAGGGCCGACAGGTCGCCGGTCAGCGGAGCGTCGACACCGATCACCACAGTGGTCTTGTCGCCGTTGCTGCTGCCGCCGTCGTCGTCACGCGACCCACAAGCCGTGAGTGTCAGCGATCCCGCCGCGAGCGCGGCGGTTATGGCGATGATCGAACGTTGACGCACGAATCAGGTCCTTTCCCTGGCACGGCGGCTCCCCGTGGAACGCGCCGAGTCGAGCGCTGGGTCGAAGTGGCTTCGAATCCTGTGGCTCGGTGACTGGCGGTGACTCTAAGCGCGTGCGGGGAACATGGAGGAGGCTCTGACCAAGGCTGTGACGCTCTTGTTATGACACGGGGTAACACAGAGCGGTACTCCGTGGGGGGAAGAGTGGATTTCCGGCCGATTCGCCCTGTCCACATTGTGAGAACTCGCAGCGTTCGCGCGTAGCTTCTTCACGAGTGTTCATGCGTTTTGGTGATTACCCGGCATGTTGCCGGCGGCTGCCGAGGGGTATCCGGCGACTTGAGCGAAAGGTGATCACGATTGCGGAGCCGGTGGCCGTTATTGCAGCCGTATTACGCAGAGTTACGAATGTGAAAGCAGCGACATCGGAATTCGGCACCGTCGATTCAGCCCCATGGACCTCCGCTCGGCTCGCCGTTCCGATACCGCTTCTCGCACAACTCGCCCGCCCTGCTGTCGATCAGCCGCTCGGCCGCCTTCCGGTCCGCACGGTCCCGCTCCGCGCGGCCGGCGTCCACGACCTCACGCAGGATCTCGTACTGGCCGTCTGACAGCCCCATCGACTGATAGTCGCCGTAGGTGTCGCCGTTCAGTGACCGGCGCGCCCAGTACCCGATGATCTGTGTGCACAGCAGTGCGGGCGGAGTCGCCGACGGGGAGGGCGAGTTGGCGCTCGTACGGGGCCGGGGTGCCTCGCCCCGCGCGCCCGAATCGCCGCAGCCGGCCACCGATACGGCGGCCAGCAGCGCCAGTCCGAGCGCGGCCCTCCTGCGGCGGGGCCATCCCGTCGTCATGCCCCGACGTTATGCGGCCGGGCACCGGTGTTTCAACGGCGGGGAAACGCAAAGGGGTTGATGGTCACGATGCCGTCGCCGGGGCGTAGGCGTCAGTTCGCCGTCCGCAGGTGCTCCCCGTCGCTCGGCTTCACGTCCCTCAGCAGACAGGTCAGCCGCGCGCTGCACACCCGCCGCCCCTCCTCGTCACTGATCACGATCTCGTACGTCGCCGTCGAGCGGCCCTGGTGCAGCGGCGTGGCCACCCCGGTCACCAGGCCGGAGCGCACGCCCCGGTGGTGGGTGCAGTTGAGGTCGACGCCGACCGCGATCTTGGAGCTGCCGGCGTGCAGCATCGACCCCACGGACCCGAGCGTCTCGGCGAGCACCGCGGACGCGCCGCCGTGCAGCAGCCCGTACGGCTGGGTGTTCCCCTCCACCGGCATGGTCCCGACGACCCGCTCGGCGGAGGCTTCCACTATCTGGACACCCATACGCGTCCCGAGGTGCCCGGCGGAGAACAGGGCCGGCAGGTCGACACCGAGCGCGGCGTACTCGTCGATGACCTCTTGCGGGAACTGCACGTGCTGCTGCTCGCCCATGGAGCCGGCTCCGTTCGTCGTGCTCAGTCGGTAGGACCAGTCGGTGACATTCGACTGAGCAAACGCTCAGTCGGTCGCCGATTGTTCCAGACGTACGACGACGGACTTGCTGGCCGGGGTGTTGCTGGTGTCCGCGGTGGCATCCAGCGGGACCAGGACGTTGGTCTCCGGGTAGTACGCCGCCGCGCAGCCGCGGGCCGTCGGATAGTGCACCACCCGGAAGCCGGGCGCCCGCCGCTCGACACCGTCCTTCCACTCGCTCACCAGGTCGACGTACGCCCCGTCGGCGATGTCCAGCCGCCGCGCGTCCTCCGGGTTGATCATCACGACCCGGCGGCCGTTCTTGATCCCCCGGTAACGGTCGTCCAGGCCGTAGATCGTGGTGTTGTACTGGTCGTGCGAGCGGAGCGTCTGCAGCAGCAGGCGGCCCTCCGGCACCTCCGGGTACTCGACGGGGGCGGCGGTGAAATTGGCCTTGCCGGTCGCCGTCGGGAAGCGGCGCTCGTCGCGCGGGCCGTGCGGGAGCGTGAAGCCGCCCGGGTGGGCCACGCGCGCGTTGAAGTCCTCGAAGCCGGGGATCACGCGCGCGATGCGGTCGCGGACGGTGGCGTAGTCCTTCTCGAACTCCTCCCAGGGCGTCGCGCTGTCCTCGCCCAGCACCCGCCGCGCCAGCCGGCACACGATCGCCGGCTCCGACAGCAGCTGCGTGCTCGCGGGCTCCAGGCGGCCCCGGGAGGCGTGCACCATGCCCATGGAGTCCTCGACGGTCACGAACTGCTCGCCGCTGCCCTGGAGGTCGCGCTCGGTGCGGCCGAGGGTCGGCATGATCAGCGCGCGGGCGCCGGTGACGGCATGGCTGCGGTTGAGCTTCGTCGACACATGCACGGTGAGCCGGGCGCGCCGCATCGCCGCCTCGGTGACGTCCGTGTCAGGCGTCGCGGCCACGAAGTTGCCGCCCATCGCGAAGAAGACCTTCGCCTCGCCGTCACGCATCGCGCGGATGGCCCGTACGACGTCATAGCCGTGCTCACGCGGGGGTGCGAAGCCGAACTCCTTCTCCAGGGCGTCCAGGAAGGCCGGGGCGGGCCGCTCGAAGATGCCCATCGTGCGGTCGCCCTGCACGTTCGAGTGACCGCGCACCGGGCATACGCCCGCGCCCGGACGGCCGATGTTGCCGCGCAGCAGAAGGAAGTTGACGACCTCGCGGATGGTCGGCACGGAGTGCTTGTGCTGGGTCAGGCCCATCGCCCAGCACACGATGGTGCGCTGCGAGGCGAGGATCATCTCCATGGCCTGGTCGATGTCCGCGCGCGTGAGGCCCGTCGCGGTGAGGGTCTCGTCCCAGTCGGCGGCGCGGGCGGCGTCGGCGAACTCCTCGTAGCCGTGGGTGTGTTCGCGAATGAACTGTTGATCTACGGCGCCGTCGGTCTCCAGGATCAGCTTGTTGAGGAGACGGAAGAGGGCCTGGTCGCCGCCGATGCGGATCTGGAGGAACAGGTCGGTGAGCGAGGCACCCTTCAGCATCCCCTGCGGGGTCTGCGGGTTCTTGAAGCGTTCCAGGCCGGCCTCGGGCAGCGGATTGACGCTGATGATCTTCGCGCCGCCCTCCTTGGCCTTCTCCAGGGCGGAGAGCATGCGCGGGTGGTTCGTGCCCGGGTTCTGACCGGCGACGATGATCAGGTCGGCCTTGTAGAGGTCCTCCAGCAGGACGCTGCCCTTGCCGACGCCGATGGTCTCGGACAGGGCGGAGCCGGAGGACTCGTGGCACATGTTGGAGCAGTCCGGCAGGTTGTTGGTGCCGAGCTCACGAGCGAAGAGCTGGTAGAGGAACGCGGCCTCGTTGCTGGTGCGGCCGGAGGTGTAGAAGAGAGCCTCGTCGGGGGAGCCGAGGGCGGCGATCTCCTCGGCGACGATGTCGAAGGCGCGCTCCCAGGAGACCGGCTCGTAGTGCGTGCCGCCTTCGGGGAGATACATGGGGTGGGTGAGCCGCCCCTGCTGCCCCAGCCAGTACCCGCTGCGGGTCGCGAGGTCGGCGACGGAGTGCGCGGCGAAGAACTCCGGGGTGACCCGGCGGAGGGTGGCCTCCTCGGCCACCGCCTTGGCGCCGTTCTCGCAGAACTCCGCCTTGTGCCGGTGATCGGGCTCGGGCCAGGCACACCCCGGGCAGTCGAACCCATCCTTCTGATTCACGCTGAGCAGCGTCAGCATGGTCCGCTTCACGCCCATCTGCTGCTGCGCGATACGCAGGGTATGCCCGATCGCAGGCAGCCCCGCGGCCGCATGCTTCGGCTCGACGACCTGCGGCGCGTCCTGTACCGGATCACCCTTGGGCGGCTTGCTGGCCATCGCGCACTCCTCTTCACGTACACGTGTGAGCTGTATCTCCGATCCTCGCATGCGGGGGTGACAGGGGGGTGGGGGGCCTGGGGTCGGGGGTTGCTTCGGGGGTGGGGGCCTGGGGGTGGGGGCGTGTCCCGGTGCCGCCTGGGTGTGGGCCCGCGTCCTGGGTTCCGTCCCCTTGCGGGACCGCACTTGAGTGCCGCCCTGTCGCCGATCCGCTCCCGGACTCCGCTCCGCCGTAGGTCGCTTCCCAGACTCCGTCCCGCCAGGTGCCCGCCGCATCCGTCCCCCCACCGCAGCCCCCGCCCAGCTTTCGCCCACCGCGGTTCCCCTCCGGAGGCCCCCGCACCCCCCGATGGGGACCGACTGTCAGTGGGGCGTGGCAGGATCGGGGGCGTGGCAGAGACAGGATCGAAGCAGACCGAAAACACCTCCGGCGGCGGGCGGCCCCGCCTGATGCTCATGGATGGGCATTCGCTGGCGTATCGCGCCTTCTTCGCGCTGCCCGCGGAGAACTTCACGACGGCGACGGGCCAGCCGACGAACGCGATCTACGGCTTCGCGTCGATGCTGGCGAACACGCTGCGCGACGAGGCGCCCACGCACTTCGCGGTGGCCTTCGACGTGTCCCGCAAGACGTGGCGCTCCGCGGAGTTCACCGAGTACAAGGCGAACCGCTCCAAGACCCCGGACGAGTTCAAGGGCCAGGTCGAGCTGATCGGTGAGCTGCTCGACGCGATGCATGTCTCGCGGTTCGCGGTCGACGGCTTCGAGGCCGACGACGTGATCGCCACGCTCGCCACCCAGGCCGAGGCCGAGGGCTTCGAGGTGCTGATCGTCACCGGTGACCGGGACTCGTTCCAGTTGGTCAGCGAGCACACGACCGTGCTGTACCCGACGAAGGGCGTCTCCGAGCTGACCCGGTTCACCCCGGAGAAGGTCGTCGAGAAGTACGGATTGACGCCCGCCCAGTACCCCGACTTCGCGGCCCTGCGAGGCGACCCGTCCGACAACCTCCCGGGCATCCCGGGCGTCGGCGAGAAGACAGCGGCGAAGTGGATCAATCAGTTCGGTTCGTTCGCGGAGCTGGTCGAGCGCGTGGAGGAGGTCAAGGGCAAGGCCGGGCAGAATCTGCGCGACCACCTGGAGAGCGTCAAGCTCAACCGCCGCCTCACCGAGCTGGAGCGCCAGGTCGAGCTGCCCAAGACCGTCACCGACCTCGTGCGCGAGCCGTACGACCGCAAGGCCGTGTCCATGGTCCTGGACACCCTGGAGATCAGGAACCCGTCCCTGCGCGAGCGGCTCTTCGGCGTCGACCCCGGCTCCGAGGAGGCCGAGGCCACCCCGATCGCCACCGACGGCGTGGAGATCGACGGCGCGGTGCTCGGCACCGGCGAGCTGGCCCCCTGGCTGGCGGAGCACGCGGGCGACGTCCTCGGCGTCGCCACCGTCGACACCTGGGCGCTGGGCACCGGCTCGGTCGCCGAGATCGCGCTCGCGGCAGCCGACGGCGCGGCCGGCTGGTTCGACCCGTCGCAGCTGGACGAGGCCGACGAGAAGGCGTTCGCCGCCTGGCTCGCCGACGCGGCCAAGCCCAAGGTCTTCCACAACGCCAAGGGCGCGATGCGCGTCTTCGCCGAGCACGGCTGGAGCATCGAGGGCGTCCGTATGGACACCGCTCTCGCCGCCTACCTGGTCAAGCCGGGCCGTCGCTCCTTCGACCTGGACGCGCTGTCCCTGGAGTACCTCCACCGCGAGCTGGCCCCGGCCGCCGCGGCCGACGGGCAGCTGGCCTTCGGCGCGGACGACGGCGCCGAGGCCGAGGCGCTGATGATCCAGGCCCGCGCGGTCCTCGACCTGGGCGAGGCCTTCGGGAGCCGTCTGGAGGAGGTCGGCGCCGCCGACCTGCTGCGGGACATGGAGCTGCCGACGTCCGCCCTGCTGGCCCGCATGGAGCGCCACGGCATCGCGGCCGACAGGGCCCACCTGGAGGCCATGGAGCAGATGTTCGCGGGCGCCGTGCAGCAGGCCGTGAAGGAGGCGCACGCGGCGGCCGGGCACGAGTTCAACCTGGGCTCGCCCAAGCAGCTCCAGGAGGTCCTCTTCGGCGAGCTCGCCCTGCCCAAGACGAAGAAGACCAAGACCGGCTACACCACGGACGCCGACGCCCTGGCCTGGCTCGCCGGCCAGACCGACAACGAACTGCCGGTCATCATGCTCCGCCACCGCGAGCAGGCGAAGCTCCGCGTCACCGTCGAGGGCCTGATCAAGACCATCGCGACGGATGACCGGATCCACACCACCTTCAGCCAGACGGTCGCCGCGACGGGCCGCCTGTCCTCCACGGACCCGAACCTGCAGAACGTCCCGGTCCGCACCGACGAGGGCCGCGCGATCCGCCGGGGCTTCGTGGTCGGCGAGGGCTTCGAGTCCCTGATGACCGCGGACTACAGCCAGATCGAGCTGCGCGTGATGGCCCACCTGTCGGAGGACGAGGGCCTGATCCAGGCGTTCACCTCGGGCGAGGACCTGCACACCACGGCCGCCTCACAGGTCTTCGCCGTGGAGCCCACGGCGGTGGACGCGGAGATGCGCCGCAAGATCAAGGCCATGTCGTACGGCCTCGCGTACGGCCTGTCGGCCTTCGGCCTCTCCCAGCAGCTGAACATCGACGCGGGGGAGGCCCGCGCTCTGATGGACGCCTACTTCGAGCGGTTCGGCGGCGTACGGGACTATCTCCGCCGCGCGGTCGACGAGGCGAGGGCGACGGGCTACACGGCGACGCTCTTCGGTCGCCGCCGCTATCTCCCCGACCTCAACAGCGACAACCGCCAGCGCCGCGAGGCCGCCGAGCGCATGGCCCTCAACGCCCCCATCCAGGGCACGGCGGCCGACATCGTCAAGATCGCCATGCTCAACGTGGACCGGGCCCTGCGCGAGGCCAATCTCTCCTCGCGCATGCTCCTCCAGGTCCACGACGAAATCGTCCTGGAGATCGCCCCCGGCGAACGCGAGGCCGCGGAGGCCTTGGTCCGTGAGCAGATGTCCAACGCCGTCGACCTCAGGGTCCCCCTGGGTGTCTCGGTGGGCGCGGGCCCGGACTGGGAGTCGGCAGCGCACTAGCCTCCGGCGGCAGAGCCGTAAGCGATGCCGGGTCTCTTTTCACGAGGCCCGGCATCAGCGCCCCCAAGGGGCTCGGGGCTGTGTTGATATGTGGCTCCGCCGCGCCCGCGCGACCAGCCACAGACAACCCGCAGCCTCAAACGCACAACAACCAGGCAGACGCTCAGGAACCCGGCACCCCGCAGGCCGTCACTCGCGTGGCCCTCGTCAGGACGCCGCCCGCTTCCCCCACCATAAAGATGCCGCCATGGGCATACGCACGCTAAACCGCCGGACGGCATCGGCCCCGCCGAAGGCGACCACAGAGGACACCCCCACCGCGGCACCCCCCTCGGTCCCACCCTTCGCCAAGGACGCCGGCACTCCCCGCATCCCGCCCCACCCGATCGCCCCCCTACGGCGCAGGACGGCACCTCTCACCGAGCCGCGGACCGCCGTGCCTCCCGCTCCCCACCGCCCCCACCCGCACCCGTACTGCCAGGCCCCGCAACCGGACGCCACACCCTGACCCCCACGGCGTACAGCACCAGCCCCAGCACGAGTCCCGCGCCGGCCCCGAAGCACAGCGTCGGAATCAGCTCCCAGTACTTCGCGGTGGATCCCCAGTAAGCCCACCAGCGCAACGCCCGCTGCACCGCCGCCACCACGGCCAACCCGCCGATCACCGCACCGGCCAGCCACCGGTCCCGTACGGAGAGCACCGGCACCCCCACCACCGCGGCCGCCGGGGACCGCCGTAGCGCCACGGCGGCGAACGCGATGATGACGACCGCGGCCACCGCCGAACCGCCGTACTGCAGATACCAGTACAGCGGCGACCCCGCGATCTCCTCGCCGAGGACCGGGAACAACCGCATCCCCCAGCGGTCGAGATGGGTGAACGCGTCCCACACGACATGCGTCAGCCCGCCCAGCACGGCCGAGGCGTACCAGCGTGCCGCGACTGACGGCCGTACACGCGCGCGTGGCGCTCCGCAGCGCAGCAGCGTCGCCACCCGTGCCTGCCGCCGCACCGGCAGCAGTGCCACCAGCGGTTCACGCAGCAGCAGCCACAGGCCGACCAGCGTCCAGGTGATGACGACATCGACTGTGAACACGCCCGCGAACGAGTGCGTGACATCGCCGAACTCCATCGCCCCGGGCAGGACACTCGCCGCGTAATAGGTCATGTCGGGAGCGAAGGAACCCGCGAGCAGTACCGCGGGTACGAGCATGCCCCGGCCGGTTCCGTCGGTGCGTACGGCGGGCAGTACGGCCGCCGCGTGGCTGAGCGTGAACGGCAACAGGGCTCCCTGGAAGAGGGGGTGGGTGGGCAGCCAGTATGAGGGACATCCGAGGGGCGGCCCGCATGTGGCCAACCGGTAAAAATCGGGCACGAACGGGTGCCCCTGCAAAGGAAGTTGTCGTAGGGTCGCCTGGGTCACCGTGCCGGGGGAACGCGGCCGAGAAAGTGAACAGAGACTTAATGAGCGCCGCGAGGGCAACTGTCGCGGTGGGTCGATCGTCACTACAGGGGCGAGCACGACACGGCGAGCCCGACAGACAGAGGCGGGCGCTCGGGCGTCCACGGGAGGGGTCCATTTCATGGCGGCGGAATTCGG
Organism: Streptomyces lanatus; assembly: GCF_014655715.1. GTDB lineage: Bacteria > Actinomycetota > Actinomycetes > Streptomycetales > Streptomycetaceae > Streptomyces > Streptomyces lanatus. Next base: position 231,140 of record NZ_BNBM01000005.1, read on the forward strand.
CAGGCTCCGCAAGGGCGCGGTGAACACCACGGTCGCCGCGGTAGTGGTCGCGGCACTGGCCGCGTCCCAGGCTCCGGGAGTGACCACCGACGACGCCGGCAGAAGAGTCACCACCGGGACCCAGCCCTCCCCGGACACACCCGCCACGGACAGCGCGACCGGCAACTCGCCGTACTACACGGACCTGCCGCCGCTCAACAGCCCCAACCCCTCGCCCAGCGCCGGCAACACCCCCGTCGCCACCGGCGACAGCGAGGCGGGCATCCCCGCGACCGTCCTCGACGCCTACAAGAAGGCCGAGACCGCGCTGCGCGAGGCCAAGCCCGGCTGCAACCTTCCCTGGCAGCTCCTCGCCGCCATCGGCAAGGTCGAGTCCGGCCAGGCCCGCGGCGGCCGTGTCGACGCGAGCGGCAACACCATCAACCCCATCCTCGGCCCCCAGCTCAACGGCAACGGCTTCGCCAGCATCAGCGACACCGACGGCGGCGCCTACGACGGGGACAGCTCCTACGACCGCGCCGTCGGCCCCATGCAGTTCATCCCGTCCACCTGGGCGTGGGCCGGCCGCGACGGCAACGGCGACGGCCAGAAGAACCCCAACAACGTCTACGACGCCGCGCTCGCCGCCGCCCACTACCTGTGCCGCTACGGCTGGGACCTGTCCACACAGGGCGACCTCGACCGCGCGATCCTCAGCTACAACAACTCGCAGGACTATCTGAACCTGGTCCTGAGGTGGCTGGAGTACTACCGCAAGGGCACCCACGAGATCCCGGACGGCACGGGCACCCTCCCGTCCGACCGCAGCGACGCCACGGTGGGCGCGAGCCCGACTCCTTCGCCCACGGAGCCCAGGACACCGGCCACGTCCGGCAGTCCCAAGCCCGGCGGCAACGGCGGCTCCACGAGCCCCACCCCCAAGCCGCCGAAGCCGGGCACCCCCACCCCGACGCCCACTCCCACCCCCACCCCCACCGACACGGTCCACCACCTGGAGGACGCGGACACCGCCAAGCTCACCGCGATGGCCGGCGACGCCTTCACCGAGCGGATCGGCACCCGCGCCGAGACCAAGGCCGGCAAGGGCGTCGCCAAGGTCCGTGTCCGCTTCGCGATCATCGGTGCCACCGACGCCACCTTCAGCAACGGCGAGAAGTACGCCACGACCCTCACCGACAGCTCCGGCGCGGCGATGGCGCCCATGCTCCGGGCCGGTGAGAACACGGGCGAGTTCGTGGTGCGCGCCACCGTCGTCGGCCGCCTCATCACCGGCCTCGACTACACGGCCACCGTCACCGAGCGCGCCGCGGACGCCCTGGCCCGCACCAGCGACACCGCGCTGACCTGCACGCCGGGCGGCGAGTTCGCCGACCAGGTCGAGGTCAAGGCGACCTACAAGGGCGCCGTGGCGGACAAGGTCGCCGCCACCGCCACCCTCATCAAGTCGGCGGACGACCCGGCCGAGAACGACAAGGGCCCCTACTTCAAGGACGCCGACGGCAAGACCGTGCGCACCCTGACCGGTCTGACGACGGACGCCAAGGGCCTGCTCAAGCTGCCCAAGCTGTACTCCGACGACACCGAGGGCACCTTCCTGCTCCGCATCGCCACGACCGGCGGCGCGACGCTCACCGTGGAGCTGAAGGTGGCGAAGGCCGCCGAGACCTCACCTGAGCCTGAGCCGACCACCCCGTCGGAGTCGGCGAGCCCGTCCGCCTGACCTTCTCCGCACGATCCATGAAGGGGCGCCCACCGGGCGCCCCTTCATCCATGTGCGCAACGTGTTCTCATCTCGCCCGCCCATTGCTACGGTGCCGGAACCTGACGCTGTATCAGTTCCCGTTGGCAGGGAGGCAGGCATGCGCGCCCTGATCGCCGCCGCGACCGGTCTCGCCGCCGCGCTCGCCCTGGTCCTCGCGGTCACCGCGATGGGCTCACCGGCGGGCGAGACCTCCCCGAAGCCGCTGCTGACGACGGTGCCCGCACACCCGTGACCGCCCGCCCGGGACGGAGGCCGAGATGCGCCGCAAGGCCAGTCTGATCCTGCTCGCCCTCGCCGTGTTCTTCGCGGCCCTGTCCCCGCTGCTGCGCTGGTACGCCTTCCCGCGCCTGGCCAAGATCCCGGCCGGCCAGTACCAGGACATGGTCCTGGAGGCGAAGGACGCCACCCTCCTCGACTACGGCACGATGCAGGCCCGCAAGGTCCCCAAGGTCACCATCGTGCAGACGCTCAAGGGCAACGTCGAGGAGTCGGAGAAGATCGAGAAGACGGCGGGCAAGGACGTGGTGGTCTGGGACGGCCTGTCCTATGTCGTCGGCCCCGACGGCAAGATGGTCTCCAAGATCCCCGAGCGCTACATCTTCGACGCCCACAGCCAGGAACCCGTCCACGCCACCGGCGAAATGGTCGACGGCGACCCGGTGAAACGCAGCGGCATCGAGTTCAAGTGGCCCTTCCTGACGGAGAAACGGGACTACGAGTACTTCGACGCCCAGGCGCGCGTCACGGCCCCCATCCACTACAAGGGCACCCAGAAGTTCCGCGGCATCGACGTCTACTACTTCGAGCAGACCATCCCGTGGACCAAGGTGAGGTTCCCCAAGACCATGCCGGTCGAGGGCATCACCCCGGAGTCGGTCGCCAAGACCGGCACGACCCGCTGGTACACCACCGTCCGCAAGTTCTGGGTCGAACCCCTCACCGGAGCCCCCGTCTACGGCGAGGAGATCCACAAGGAGGAACTGCGCGGCGGCACCCTCCTCGGCGACCGCGACAAGGTGACGGCCTTCGCGGGCCACGTGAAGATGCGCGAGGACTACATCGACCACACGGTCGACCTCGTCAACTCCAACCGCACCCTGGTCCTGCTGCTGACGTCATACCTGCCCTGGGGCTTCCTCACCCTGGGCGTCCTCCTCCTCGCCCTCTCCCTCTACCTGGAGGCCCGCGGCCGACGTCCGGGCGACGCGGAACCGACGAAGGACGCCGAGCCCGAACCGGTCACCGCCTGAGCCGGGCGTTGGTGTGCCGGGTCGGCTCGGCACCGGCGGGATCCTCGGGCCACGGATGCTTCGGATAGCGGCCGCGCAACTCCGCCCGTACGCCGTTGTAGCCGTCCTTCCAGAAGGAGGCGAGGTCGGCGGTGACGGCCGCGGGCCGCCCGGCGGGGGAGAGGAGATGGACGAGCAGCGGCACCCCGGCCACCCTCGGTGACTCGTGCAGGCCGAACATCTCCTGCAACTTCACGGCGAGAACGGGCTGTTCGGGGTCGCCGTAGTCGATCCGGATCCTGGACCCGCTCGGTACGGTGATCCGCTCCGGGGCGAGCTCGTCCAGCCGCCCGGCCTCCCCGGAGGCCCACGGCAGCAACCGCCCCAGCGCCGCCCCTGCATCGATCCGCCCCAGGTCGGCCCGCCGCCGGGCCCGGCTCAACTCGGGCTCCAGCCATTCGTCCACGCGCGCGTGCAGCGCGTCGTCGGACACATCGGGCCAGGGATCCCCGAGGTGCAGCCGAAGAAACGCCAGCCGCTGCCGCAGTACGCCCGCGTCGGGCGACCAGCGCAACAGACCGAGCCCGTCCTGCCGCAGACCTTCGAGCAGCGCATTCCGTACGAGGGCCGGGTCGGCGTCCTTGAGCGGACGCACCGCCAGCTCGATCGCCCCCAGCCGCTCGACGCGCCGCGCGACGACGTCCCCGTCGGCCCAGTGGACCTCCTGGGACTCGGAGTGCAGCGACGGCGCGGCCGACAGGGCCATGTCCTCGTCCAGGGCGGCGGCGAGCTGTACGCGCGCGTGCCCCTTGCCGACGGGCCGGTCCGCCACGGCGACGGCGATCCACGGTGCTCCGCGCAGCGGGGAGCCGTCCGGGAGTTCGGCACGGGTGCCCGAGGCCATGAGGTAGGAGCCGCCGTCGGCCTTGGCGACGCGTTCGGGGAAGGCGAGGGCCGCGACGCGTCCGACAAGACGGTGCTCGCCGGGCCCGGCGTCGCCACCGGCGGGCGGGTCGGCGAACTCCGTGGCCACGGCCCGCAGCCGCCGCACCTCCGCCCGCCACCGCGCGGCATAGGCGTCCCCACCACGCCGAGCGGCCCGCAAAGCGGTACCCAGGTCGTCCCCGTACTCCCGAGGCGGTTCCTCGGACAGCAGGGCCACCACTTCGGCGCCCCCGCCCGAGGTGTCCAGCAGCGCCCGCCCCAACCGGGGATGCAGCCCCAGCCGCGCCAGCGCGGCGCCCCGTGCCGTGGCCCGGCCGTCGTGGTCCACCGCCCCGACCGCCGTCAGTACGGCCCGTGCCGCCGCCATCGCCCCGGCCGGCGGCGGATCCAGCAGCGCGAGCCCGGTGGCCTCCGGATCGCCCCAGCAGGCCGCCTGCAGCGCGAACGCCGTCAGGTCGGCCACCTTGATCTCCGGCGACGGGAAGCGCGGCAGACGCGTGTCCTCGGCCGCCGCCCAGCAGCGGTACACCGCGCCCGGCGCCTCACGTCCGGCCCGTCCCGCCCGCTGCCGTCCGGCGGCCTGCGAGGCCCGTACCGTCGTCAGCGCGCTCAGCCCGCGCGCGTGGTCGACGCGGGGCTCCCGCGCCAGCCCGGAGTCGACGACCACCCGCACCCCGGGAACCGTCAGCGACGACTCCGCCACGGACGTCGCCAGCACCACCCGGCGCCGCTCCCCGCCCGCCAGCACCGCGTCCTGCACGGCCGCCGGCGCCCGCCCGTGCACCTGGAGCACCTCGACGTCCCCGAGACCCCCCAGCTGCCCGGCCACCCGCGCGATCTCGCCCACACCCGGCAGGAAGCAGAGAACGTCCCCGGCCCGCTCGGCCAGCGCCCGCCGCACCACCGACGCCACATGCGCCAGCAACGCCGGATCGACCCGCATACCGTGCGGCGGCCGTACGGGACGCGTCGGCGGCGCCCAGACCACATCCACGGCGTACGAGGCGCCCTCGGCCTCGACGACCGGCGCGTCACCCAGCAGCCGCGCCCACCCCTGCGCGTCCGTCGTCGCCGACGCGGCCACCAGCCGCAGCTCCGGCCGCAGCGCCTGCCGTACGTCCCAGAGGAACGCCGCCACGGTGTCGGCGTCCAGATGCCGCTCGTGGCACTCGTCGAGGATCACGACATCGACACCCGCGAGCTCCTGGTCGCGCTGGAGGCGCTGGAGCAGCACACCGGTCGTGACGACCTCCACGCGTGCGTGCCGCCCGACGACCCGCTCCCCGCGCACCGTGTAGCCGACGCTCGCGCCGACCTTCTCGCCCAGCAGCCACGCCATCCGCCGCGCCGCCGCCCGCGCCGCGATCCGCCGGGGCTCGGCGACGACGACCCGCCGCGCGGGTCCCTCGCCGAGCAGCCCCGCCAGGGCGAGCGGCACCAGCGTCGTCTTGCCGGTGCCGGGCGGCGCGACCAGCACCGCCGTGCCGTGCCCGTCCAGGGCGTCGGTCAGACCGGGCAGTGCAGCGCGTACGGGCAGCGCGTCCAGGGCGTCGTAACGGATCACTCGCTCAGTCTCGTACGCAGACGAAGATCGCCGTCCCCGGAATCAGGTTCCCGCGCAGCGGCGACCAGCCGCCCCACTCCGCGGTGTTCCAGGCCGGCCACTCCGGCTCGACCAGATCCACCAGCCGGAACCCCGCCGCCACGACGTCCCGCACCCGGTCACCGACCGTGCGGTGATGCTCCACGTAGACCGCGCGGCCGTCGTCGTCCTGCTCGACGTACGGCGTGCGGTCGAAGTAGGAGGCGGCGACGGACAGACCCTCCGGGCCCGGCTCGTCGGGGAACGCCCAGCGGATGGGGTGGGTGACCGAGAAGACGAAGCGGCCGCCCGGACGCAGCACGCGGCGGATCTCCTTCAGGACCAGTACCGGGTCGGCGACGAACGGCAGCGCGCCGTACGCCGAGCACGCCAGGTCGAAGGAGGCGTCGGCGAAGGGCAGGGCGCCCGCGTCGGCGCACACCAGCGGGAACGCGCCCCCGATGCGCAACGCGTGCTGGAGCTGGCGGTGGGAGAGGTCCAGGGCGACCGGGCGGGCACCCTGCGCGGCCAGCCAGCGCGAGCACTGGGCGGCGCCGGCGCCGATCTCCAGGACCTCCTTGCCCTTGAGGTCCTCCGGCGGGCCGAGCAGCTCGGCCTCCACCTCGTCCAGGCCCTCGGGACCCCACACGAAGCGGTCGTCGCCGAGGAAGGTGCCGTGCTCGATCTGGTACTCGTCCGCGTTGCGATCCCACCAGCCACGGTTGGCGCGGGAACTCTCGGCGGCGTCGGCCTGACGCCGCGTCGCCTCCGGCTCGTCGGACTCGATCTCGGGCGATACGGGCTCTTGGATGATCGGCTCCCTCGTCGTACTCTTCACGTCACCTGAATGGCGCGGCCCCTCCCGGCAGTGTCACGTGAGGGGCTGTCCAAGGCCCGCGTGGCCTCAGGAGACAGGTTTTGTGCCGGGTATGCGGCGATCCGCCCCGGGTGTGCGGCTTCGCGCATTGACCCTGTCCGGCTGCCCCCGTATGCTACAAGTTGCGCTGCGGGCCTGCGCACCTCAGACGTAGCAGGCTGCGCTCGCATCTGTTGTATGTCCCCTCGGTTTTCGAGGCGCCCCACGAATTTGTGTGGCGCTTCCTTGGCTGTCCGGCCTTCATCAGAGCGAAACGGGCTCCCGGCGTAAGCAGTACCTACGACTTCAATGTCCGTACCGGAGCCCTTTCCCACATGACGAGCAGCACCGAGACCACCGCCACCACCCCGCAGGTTGCGGTCAACGACATCGGTAACGAGGAAGCCTTCCTCGCCGCTATCGACGAGACGATCAAGTACTTCAACGATGGCGACATCGTCGACGGCGTCATCGTCAAGGTTGACCGGGACGAGGTTCTCCTCGACATCGGTTACAAGACCGAAGGTGTCATCCCGAGCCGTGAGCTCTCGATCAAGCACGACGTCGACCCGAACGAGGTCGTCGCCGTCGGTGACGAGATCGAAGCCCTTGTTCTCCAGAAGGAGGACAAGGAAGGCCGCCTGATCCTCTCGAAGAAGCGTGCCCAGTACGAGCGCGCCTGGGGCACCATCGAGAAGATCAAGGAAGAGGACGGCATCGTCACCGGTACCGTCATCGAGGTCGTCAAGGGTGGTCTCATCCTCGACATCGGCCTCCGCGGCTTCCTCCCGGCCTCCCTGGTCGAGATGCGCCGTGTTCGCGACCTCCAGCCGTACGTCGGCAAGGAGCTCGAGGCCAAGATCATCGAGCTGGACAAGAACCGCAACAACGTGGTCCTGTCCCGCCGTGCCTGGCTGGAGCAGACCCAGTCCGAGGTCCGCCAGACGTTCCTCACCACCCTCCAGAAGGGTCAGGTCCGTTCCGGCGTCGTCTCCTCGATCGTCAACTTCGGTGCCTTCGTGGACCTGGGTGGCGTCGACGGTCTGGTCCACGTCTCCGAGCTCTCCTGGAAGCACATCGACCACCCGTCCGAGGTTGTCGAGGTCGGCCAGGAAGTCACCGTCGAGGTCCTCGACGTCGACATGGACCGCGAGCGTGTCTCCCTGTCGCTGAAGGCGACCCAGGAAGACCCGTGGCAGCAGTTCGCCCGCACCCACCAGATCGGCCAGGTCGTGCCCGGCAAGGTCACGAAGCTGGTTCCGTTCGGTGCGTTCGTCCGCGTGGACGAGGGCATCGAGGGTCTGGTCCACATCTCCGAGCTGGCCGAGCGCCACGTGGAGATCCCGGAGCAGGTCGTCCAGGTCAACGACGAGATCTTCGTCAAGGTCATCGACATCGACCTCGAGCGCCGTCGCATCAGCCTCTCGCTGAAGCAGGCCAACGAGTCCTTCGGTGCCGACCCGGCCTCGGTCGAGTTCGACCCGACCCTGTACGGCATGGCCGCGTCCTACGACGACCAGGGCAACTACATCTACCCCGAGGGCTTCGACCCCGAGACCAACGACTGGCTCGAGGGCTACGAGACCCAGCGCGAGGCGTGGGAGACCCAGTACGCCGAGGCGCAGAACCGCTTCGAGCAGCACCAGCAGCAGGTCATCAAGAGCCGCGAGGCCGACGCTGCCGCTGCCGCCGAGGGTGGCGACGCCGCGGGTGCGGCTCCGGCCGCGTCCGGCGGTTCGTACTCCTCCGAGGGCGCCGACAACAGCGGTGCGCTGGCCTCGGACGAGGCGCTCGCCGCGCTTCGCGAGAAGCTCGCGGGCGGCCAGAGCTGACGCTCACTGAGCCGTAGGTTCTGATCTGAGGGGCCGCACCTTTCGAGGTGCGGCCCCTCAGCCATTTCTTGTGATCTTGGGCTTCCTCCTCGGGAATGCCGCCGCCCGTAAGGGCGTTGTCACGGATGGACACGAGGAGGAGCGGTCACAGTGCATGATCCGCAGGGTTTGTACGCATGGGAGCCGAAGGGCCTCGCCGTGGTGGACATGGCGCTCGCCCAGGAGTCGGCCGGTCTTGTCATGCTCTACCACTTCGACGGATACATCGACGCCGGTGAGACCGGCGACCAGATCGTCGACGGGCTCCTGGACTCGCTGCCCCACCAGGTCGTCGCCCGCTTCGACCACGACCGGCTGGTGGACTATCGCGCCCGCCGGCCGCTGCTGACGTTCAAGCGCGACCGCTGGGACGGGTACGAGGTGCCCGCCATCGAGGTGCGGCTCGTACAGGACGCCACCGGGGCGCCCTTCCTGCTGCTGTCCGGGCCCGAGCCGGATGTGGAGTGGGAGCGCTTCGCCGGGGCCGTGAAGGAGATCGTGGAGCGGCTCGGCGTACGCCTGTCCGTGAACTTCCACGGCATTCCCATGGGCGTCCCGCACACCCGCCCGGTCGGCCTCACCCCGCACGGCAACCGCACCGACCTCGTCCCGGGCCACAGCAGCCCCTTCGACGAGGCGCAGGTGCCCGGCAGCGCCGAGTCCCTCATCGAGTACCGGCTGATGGAGGCCGGGCACGACGTGCTGGGCGTCGCCGCGCACGTGCCGCACTACATCGCCCGGTCCCCGTACCCGGACGCGGCCCTGACCGTCCTGGAGGCCGTCACGGCGGCGACCGGCCTCGTCCTGCCCGCCGTCGCGCACTCCCTGCGCACCGAGGCCCACCGCACACAGAACGAGATCGACCGCCAGATTCGCGAGGGCGACGAGGAGCTCACCAACCTCGTCGAGGGCCTTGAGCACCAGTACGACGCCATCGCCGGCGCCGAGAGCCGCGGCAACATGCTCGCCGAGCCGGTGGACATTCCGTCGGCGGACGAGATCGGCCGGGAGTTCGAGCGGTTCCTGGCGGAGCGCGAAGGCGACGGCTGAGGGCAGGGGCCGTCCTGCCCCGTGTGCTGTCAGTGGCAGGACCTAAGCTGTCGGTCATGCTGAAGGTGGGCCTGACCGGGGGCATCGGAGCCGGTAAGAGCGAGGTGTCGCGGCTGCTCGTGGAGCACGGGGCCGTGCTGATCGACGCGGACCGGATCGCCCGGGAGGTCGTCGCACCCGGCACGCCGGGGCTCGCCGCCGTCGTCGAGGCGTTCGGCGAGGGCGTGCTCGCGGACGACGGCAGTCTCGACCGGCCCAGGCTGGGGTCGATCGTCTTCGCCGACCCCGACCGGCTCGCCGTGCTGAACTCGATCCTGCATCCTCTCGTAGGCGCCCGCTCCCGCGAGCTGGAGGAGGCCGCCGCCGAGGACGCCGTCGTCATCCATGACGTCCCGCTCCTCACGGAGAACGGCCTCGCACCGCTGTACGACATCGTGGTCGTCGTCGATGCCAGTGCCGAGACCCAGCTCGACCGTCTGGTGCGGCTGCGCGGCATGACCGAGGAGGACGCACGCGCGCGTATGGCCGCGCAGGCGACGCGCGAGGCCCGCCTGGAGATCGCGGACATCGTCATCGACAACGACGTACCACTGGAAGAGCTTCAGCGGCGCGTGAAGGACGTATGGGACGAACTGGTGGGCAGGGCCCACGGGGGGTAGGGGTCCCGGGTGTCCCAGGAATAGCCGTGTTCCGTTCGCGCGTTTAAGCCTCCCAGTGAGGGAAGGACTCTGCCGTGCCCGAGACCAGCGGTTCGACCGGACGTACTCCGGAGACGCATGTCATCGACTTCCGTGCCGCCGAGCAACTGCTCGACGCGCGCGATCCGCGGGGCGCGGTGAAGCTGCTCGACGGGGTCATCGCCATGCACCCGGAGAACACCGCCGCCCGGCTGCTGCGCGCGCGTGCCTTCTTCGCCGCCGCCCAACTGCGGCCCGCCGAGCTGGAGTTCACCATCGTCCTGGAGCGCGAGCCGGACAACGCGTTCGCGCACTTCGCGCTCGCCCGGACCTACGAGCGCCAGGGCCGGCCCGATCAGGCCAAGCGCCACTTCCGGCTGGCCGCCGCGCTGGACCCGAACCCGCAGTATCTGAAGGCGGCACGGTTCGACGCGTGAGCGGCGGCAGGGATGATCAGGTGCGGTTCTCGGGCGGGAGATACGGCGGTATGTCGCGGCCCGGCTGGTAGTGCGGGCCCTGGTGGATGTGTCTGAGGACCATGGTCATGTCGATCGTGATCACCAGCCACAGCACCCCGCAGGCCGCCGCCCAGCCGGGACGGCCCACCACTGCGAACGCGGCGGTGCCGAGCATCGACCACAGCAGCCCCCACACGCACAACCAGAACCGGGCCCGCAGTGCACTGCGCGCCGTCGTAGGCTCACTGCCTGTACGCATCGGGACACCACTCCCTTCTTGAAACGTACTCCTCGTTCTCGTCGCAGGGGGCCTCTTGCTGCCGGACACCGATGAACTGGCCGAAGTGCTGCTCGACCTCTCCGTACCCCATGAGGACATCAATGACCTCGTGCGGATGGGGCGGCGGGTGACGGACGACCCGGAGCTGCGACAGTTCCTGGAGCGGTCCGTCGACGAGCTCGTCCGGGGGATGGGCGAGGCCGGCGGCGCGGTCGACCTGCCCGACCTCGACTGGGCCTCGGGCCCGCTGCAGCGCTGCTTCCCCGTGTACGTGTTCGTGGCGGCGCTGCCGTACACCCGCGCCTATCACCGCGAACGCGGCATCCCGGCCGATATCTGCCGGCGCACCCTCGCCGACCTCGGGCGGAACATGGCCGTGCACCGCAGACGGTACGGCCGCGCGGGGGTGCAGGCGCCGTGGTGGCTGGTGCATCACTTCCGCGGCGAGCTGTACCAGCTGGGGCGGTTGCAGTTCGAGCGGGCGCGGCTCGGGCAGCGCACGGGCACCAGGCTCGCGGCGACGGGACTCGACCTGGGGCCGGACGCGCTCTGCCTCAATCTCCACATACCCGACTTCCTGGGGCCGATCTCCCCGGCCGTCGTCGACCGGTCCCTGGCGATGGCCCGGGAGTTCTTCCCGCTCCACTTCCCGCTGGAGCGCCACCGGGTGGTGACCTGCCACTCCTGGCTGCTGGACGCGCAGCTCAAGGAGTATCTGCCCGGCGACTCCAACATCGTCCGGTTCCAGGAGCGTTTCCGGCTCGCCCGGGAGGACCGGGAGCCGGCCGACACCGAGCCGGTCCAATTCGTCTTCGGCGACCCGGAGTTGCCGATCGAGAGCCTGCCGCGCGGCACGACCGTGGAGCGGGCCGTCGGGGACCATCTGCGGGCCGGCCGGCACTGGTACATCGGGCACGGGTGGCTGCCGTTCGAGGGGAGCGGCTGAAATTTCCGTCGTACGGCGATGAGTTGAGCGATGAGTTCGGGAGCGGGCGCCGGTCTACCTCTCTGACAGCACCACGGACCGCTGAACACAGGAGACCCCGATGTCCGAGACCACCGCCACCTCCGTCCCCTCCCGCACCGTCGTCGCCGAGTCCGCGACCCCGCGCGGCCGCCGCGCCCGGATCGCCCTGCGCGGGCTGCAGATCGTGCTCGCCCTCTTCTACGGGATCGCCAGCGCGCTGCCGAAGCTGATCGCGCACCCGTCGGCCGCCGAGGGCTTCGACGAGCTGGGCTGGGGCAGCGCGGGGATGTACACGATCGGCGCGCTCGAACTGGCCGGTGCCATAGCGCTGTTGATCCCGGTGCTGCAGTCGGTGGCGGCGATGGCGCTGAGCGCGCTGATGGTGGGCGCGTTCGTCGTGACGATCACCGCCTTCGGCGGGGAGAACGCGGCGACGCCGATCATCCTGATCGTGCCGCTCGCCCTGATCGCCTGGGCGCGGCGCGGCTCCAACGCGGATCTGCTGCGGCTGGTGCGACGACGCGCGTGAGCGCCGCAGGGTTATGCGGATACGGATGATGCCGCGCGGCGATGGCGTCCGGACCGGGCCTCTGGGCTCGCCGGACGCCTTCGCCGCGCGTCAGTGTCCGGGTGGCCGGCCCGCGCCGCCGCCCATCAGGCCGCGCAGGCGTTCCAGCTCGCGCCGGTCCCGCTTGGTCGGCCGGCCCGTGCCGCGGTCGCGGATACCGGCCGGGGCGACGGCCTCGCGCGGCGGCGGGGGAGGGGAGTTGTCGACGTAGCACTGGATCGCCACCGGGGCGCCGACCCGCTTGCGGATGAGCCGCTTGACGATGACGATCCGCTCCCGGTTCTCCTGCCGCAGCCGTACCTCGTCGCCGATGCGCAGGGAGTGGGACGGCTTCACGTTCTGGCCGTTCACCCGCACATGCCCGCCCTTGCAGGCGGTGGCGCCCATGGAGCGGGTCTTCACCAGGCGAACGGCCCAGATCCAGCTGTCGACACGCACCGACTCGCCGTTCTGCGGACCGGCGGCCTCGGCCGCGGCCACGGCGGCGGCGATCTTCGGATCGACGGCCTGCTCACCGCCGGCCGTGCTGCCGCTCTTCTCCTCGTCATCCTCGGAAGCCATGCCCCGACCTTAGTCCTCGCGGACAGACCTTGGCCTCGGCTTTCCCGCCGGGGCGGCCTTACGGTGGAGGCGTGGACGCCCTCGCCGACCTGGACCTGCGGATCGCGGGGTGCCGGGCCTGCCCGCGGCTGGTCGACTGGCGTGAGGAGGTGGCCCGCACCAGGCGCGCCGCCTTCGCCGACCAGACGTACTGGGGCCGCCCGGTGCCCGGCTTCGGCCCGCCGGACGCCCGGCTGCTGATCATCGGGCTCGCCCCGGCGGCCCACGGTGGCAATCGCACCGGGCGGATGTTCACCGGGGACCGCTCCGGCGACGTGCTGTACCAGGCGCTGTACGACGTGGGCCTCGCCTCGCAGCCCACCTCGGTCGCCGCCGACGACGGCCTGGAGCTGTACGGCGTCCGCGTCACGGCGCCGGTGCACTGCGCCCCGCCCGCCAACAAACCCACCCCGGGTGAGCGCGAGACCTGCCGCCCCTGGCTGGTCCAGGAGCTGAGGCTGCTGCGGCCGACGCTGCGGGCGGTCGTCGCCCTGGGCGCCTTCGGCTGGCAGGCGGCGCTGCCCGCGCTGACGGAGGCGGGCTGGAGCGTGCCCCGGCCGCGGCCGGGGTTCGCGCATGGGGCGCGGGTCGGGCTCGACGGGGCGGGGCGGCTGGAGCTCTTCGGGTGCTTTCACGTCAGCCAGCGCAATACCTTCACCGGCCGGCTCACGCCCGCGATGCTGCGCGAGGTTCTCGGTACGGCGGCGCGGGCGGCGGGTCTGCCGGGCCGCTAGGAGAGCTCATGCGTCGCCGCCTCGCCGAACAGCTGCCGTACCGTCGAGCGGTGGTTGGTCCGTACATGGGCGAGGGCGTGCTCGCGGGCGCGGTGCGGGTCGCCGGAGGCGATCGCCTCGTACAACTCACGGTGTTCCACGAGGAGTTGGGGCCATTCCTCATTGCGCCGGGTCATCCAGCGCAGCCGGCCGGCGACCGGCTCCAGGGCCTCAATCAGCAGGGTGTTGCCCGCCATGGCCACGATGCGGTCGTGCAGCCGGCTGTTGACGTCCGTGATCACTTCCGCGTCCCCGGCCTCGGTCGCGGCGGCCGCCTGGTCGAGCAGCTGCTCCACCTCGGCCAGGTCCTGTGGCGTGGCGCGGGACGCGGCGAGTCCGGCCGCGTACACCTCCAGGGCCTCGCGCAGCTCGAAGAGCTCGTTGACATCGGCCGGGGTGAGCCGGCGGACGACCGTACGGCGGGCCGACTCGAACTGGACGAAGCCCTCCACCACCAGGGCCCGGATCGCCTCGCGGACCGGTACGCGCGAGACCCCGAGGCGCTCGGCGAGCTCGCGCTCGACAAGCCGGTCACCTGGGCGGAGCCGGCCGGCGATGATGTCCTGCCGCAGGGTCGCCAGGACGCGTTCCCGTACCGCGCCGATGGGTTCGACCTTCGTCGTGGAGCTGCTCATGGAGCCATCTTCGCCGACTCGGGGTGTGATTTACGGAGCGTTAACAGGAGCGACATCGGTCAGAACTGTTGACGGGAGGACCATGTCCGCAGTTTGGTATACCAAACGCCCTCCACAAGCATCACCCAGCAGTCCTCCGTCCCTGGCTCCTGGAGGCCCCGTGTCCCTCGCCGACCGTGCCGAAGTCACCGGCACAGCGACATTCGTCCCCGATCCCCGGCTCACCAACGAAGACCTCGCGCCCGCGGACAAGCGCAAGTGGAAGGTCTTCGACCTCTTCGCCCTGTGGATGTCCGACGTCCACAACCTCGGCAACTACACCTTCGCGGCCGGCCTGCTGGTCCTCGGCATGAACGTGTGGCAGGTCTTCACCTCCCTGCTCGTCGGCTTCGTGCTGATCTACGTCGGCATGAACTGGATGGGGAAGATCGGCCAGCGCCACGGCGTCCCCTTCCCCGTCGTCAGCCGCATCAGCTTCGGTGTCTGGGGCGCCAACATCCCGGCGCTGATCAGGGCCGTGATCGCCATCATGTGGTACGGCATCCAGACCTATCTGGCCTCGGTCGCGGTGAACGTGATGCTGCTGGCCGCCTGGCCAGGGCTGGAGTCCTGGACGCACAGCTCCTTCCTCGGCCTGCACGCGCTCGGCTGGGTCTCCTTCCTCTCCCTCTGGCTCATCCAGGCGCTGATCATCAGCCAGGGCATGGAGTCGGTGCGGAAGTTCCAGGACTTCTGCGGCCCGGCGATCTGGGTCGTGATGATCGCGCTGGCGGTCTGGGTCCTCGCCAAGGCCGGCTGGACGATCTCGCTCACGTCCACCCCGCACCCGGTGTCCGTGGGGGAGCAGTGGCGACAGTGGTTCGGCGCGATCGGCCTGATCCTCGCCACGTACGGCACGCTGATGCTCAACTTCTGCGACTTCTCGCGCTTCGCCCCCGACTACCGGACGGTCCGCAAGGGCAACTTCTGGGGTCTGCCCATCAACTCCACGGCGTTCGTCGTCGTCTCGGTGATCGTCACAGCCGGTTCGCTCGAGGTGTTCGGCGAGGCCATCACGGACCCGGCCGAACTGGTGGCCAAGGTCGGCAACACCTGGGTCCTGGTCCTGGCGGCGCTGACCTTCGCCATCGCCACCATGGGCGTCAACATCGTCGCCAACTTCGTCTCACCGGCGTACGACCTGGCCAACGTCTGGCCGCAGAAGATCACCTTCAAGGTCGGCGGCATGATCAGCACGGTCGCGGCGCTGGTGGTGACCCCGTGGAACCTCTTCTCGAACCCAACGGTCGTCAACTACTTCCTGGGTGGCCTCGGCGCCTTCCTGGGCCCGCTGTTCGGCGTCATCATGGTCGACTACTACCTGGTCAAGCACGGCCGGATCGACGTGAACGAACTCTTCTCCGCCGAGCCCGGTTCGCGCTACTACTACCGCAAGGGCGTCAACCCCAAGGCGCTGTGGGCGTTCCTGCCGGCGGCGGGGGTCGCGGGGGTGCTGGCGCTGGTGAAGACGTTCGGCGAGGTGGCGCCGTACTCCTGGTTCATCGGGACCGCGATGGCGGCGGGTGTGTATCTGGTGCTGTGCCGCGATGAGCGCGCGGCCGTGTCCTCGGCGCGGGAGGTCTGAAGGACGTGCGGATCGTCGTCACCAACTGCAACACCACGCAGGAGATGACCGAGGAGATCGTACGAGGTGCCCGGGCCGCCGCAGGCCCGGGCACCACCGTGCTCGGGCTGACCCCCGCGTGGGGCCCGGAGTCGGCGGAGGGCTGGCTCGACAGCTACCTCTCGGCCGCGGCCGTCATGGACGCTCTGCGCACGTACGAGGGCCCCGCCTACGACGCGGTCGTCATGGCCGGCTTCGGCGAGCACGGGCGGGAGGGCGTCCGGGAGCTGGTCGACGTACCCGTCGTCGACATCACCGAGGCCGCCGCCCATCTGGCCTGCCTCCTCGGCCGGCGCTACGGCGTGGTGACCACGCTGGAGCGGTCCTGCGGACAGATCGAGGACAGCCTGGAGCTGGCCGGGGTCGGGCGGAACTGCGCCGCCGTGATCGGCACCGGGCTCGGCGTGCTGGAGCTGGAGGACACCGAACGCACGGAGGCCGCCTTCCTGACGGCCGCCGAGCGGGCACGGGACGCCGGCGCCGAGGTGCTCGTGCTGGGCTGCGCCGGGATGACCGGATTGCAGCAGACCGTGTCGGAGAAGCTGGGGCTTCCGGTCGTCGACGGGGTCGGGGCGGCCGTCAAACTCGCCGAGTCGCTGGTGGGACTGGGGCTGGGGACCAGCCGGGTCGGGGGGTATGCGAGGCCGTTGCCGAAGCGGCGGGCGTGGGGCACTCAGGCCGGGTGAGCGTGCCCCGGACGCCAGACGTACCGCACGTCCGGCTCCCGCTCCTCGTTCCCACCCCCGTCCGTGTACTCGACGGCGACGAAGCCATGGCGCTCGTAGAACCGTTGGGCGGGCCTGTTGACCTGGAAGGTCCACAGGCTCAGCCCGTCCGGGCGCCGCTGCTTGGCGAGCGCGACGAACCGGCCCCCGATGCCGCGCCCACACCACTCGGGATCGAGATAGAGCTGCGAGAGCAGATCGCCGTCGAGGACCATGACCCCGACGACCCGATCGGCGGCCTCGGCCACCCACGTCTCCCGCAACAGCACCACCACCTCCCGGAAATACGTCCGCACCTCGTCGTCGGAGCGCGGCCGTACGACGGTCGGCAGCGCGGCGGCGAACGACCGCAGCCACACGTCGGCGGCGGCACCGGCATCGGTGGGCAGGGCGCGGCGCAGGGCGACGGCGGTCATGACGGCGTCCCCTCCGCGGGTTGGTCGGGAACCACGGCGGTGGCCGTGATCTCCACCAACTGCCCCGAGTACCCGAGGCAGGCCACCCCGAGAAGCGTCGAAGAATGAGGCCCGCTGCTCAGCCCGGACGCCTCGACGACCTCCCACACGGCGGACAGTACGGCGGTGTCACCGCTCACGACGTACACGTCGGTCGACAGGACATGGCCCAAGTCGCTGCCGATCGCGCGGAGTTGTTCCCGGAGATTGGCGATCACCTGCTCGGCCTGCCGCACCGGGTCGCCCTCCCCGACGAGGTTCCCGCCGGTGTCGAGCGGCACGGAACCGGCGAGGAAGGCGAGCCTGGTGCCGGCTTCGACGATGGAGGCGTGGGAGTAAGTGGGGGGTGGGAAGAGGGCGGGGGAGGTGACGCGTCGGATCATGGGGGCTCCTGACGTGTGGGGCGGCCTACGACCCGCCGATCATCCGCGCCCGCACAAGGGCACGCATCCGAATTTCCCCCTCACTCCCGCAGTCGGCGCTCGCATTCCCGCGCCAGCTCCGGGTACGCCTTCGCGATCGCCGCGTAGACGCGTCGGCGCAGCAGTTCCTCGGCTGCCGCGCGGCCGATACGGCCGTGCAACGCGTTCTCATCGAGGCTCCCTTCGTCGCGGGTCACCCGATGGCGCAGATAGTCGACCTTCCAGCGGTCGAGGACGTCCGCGGCGGCTCCCTCGACCGTAGCGGCACCCGTGACCGCGGCGGGGCGTCCGCCATGGCTTCCCCGCCAGGACCTTCGCTCCTCCTCCCGCCGGTTGCGGTGCCGGACCGCCTGTGCGGCCAGGGTCCCCGGAGCCAGTCGCGGCACCTGGAGGGGCAACGCCGCGATCCGCGTCAGCACCTCCCGCCGCCTGCGCAGAGCCGCGGCCCGCGCGGCGGCGGACCGGCGCGCGGCGACCGCCGAGGCGGCCCGGAACTCCTCGCTCTGCTCGGCGGCCTCGACACGCTCGATGCTGTAGAGGCGGGTCTGCGGGGCGGAGTGGAAGTGCGGATGGGAGCGCAACAGATCGGGTTCACCGAGCAGTTGCCGCACCATCGCGGGTGTCCACCCTCGGGCCCGCAGCCCGGCTGCGGAGAGATGCTTACGCTGCCCCTCGGGACTGTTCTCGTCCGTCGTAGCCTTCGTCGTCATCGATGGTTCCCCCGTCGTCATTACGCTGAGTGACGACTCCATTGATAACGCGTGGCACTGACAACGGGCCCGATCAGCCGTCGCTCGCCGACGCGCTCAACTCCCCGGACCGCCAGCTCCCCCTGGCTCGTCTGGAGCGCGCCCTGGGCCCGGGGGACGAGGAGGGCGCGGTGCCGGCAGGTCGATCAGGTCGCACACCCCGGCTACCTCTTGGAGGGTCCGCGCCAGCGAGAGCAGCGTCAGCCGCGCCCCAGTGATCTCACGTCGCAGCTCGTCCGCGTGCTGCCAGGCTCGCTCATGCGTCACGGGATCCTGGCCGTGCGGTCGCTGGGACTCATAGGACTTGAGGCGGGGATGCCACGACGTGAGCAGCGGTCGCAGGACTCGGTTGAGGACGGTCAGGGCGATGATGCCGAAGCTGAAATGCCCCGGGGCCATCGGGGGAGCCACTTCGGGGCCGTAGCGGCGGAGGATCTCTCGTGTGGTGTTGAAGAAGGTGTGGAGAGAGGACAGGGTTTCGCGTAAAACGCCCTCGTCCGCGCCGAGCTCCTCGATCGGCACGCGCGTGACCAGCTCGACATAGAGCTCCCAGGCCGCCCTGCGCTCCGTGTCGGCCGGCTCCCATGTGCCGGAGATCTCGCCGACCAACGGAATCGTCAGCTTGGCGTTGATCTGCGACGGGCCGCCACGGCTACGCCGCTTGCGTCTCATGATCGCCCTCCCCGCACCCGCAGTAGGCTGCGTTTCTGTGTGGGACGTCTTCCTCAGCTATAGCCGCGGCGATGTGGAGCGGGTTCGTCCGCTGGCGCGAGCGCTGCGCGACGGCGGGCTCAAGGTGTTCACGGATGAGGCTGGAGTCGCGTCGTTCACCGGCATCAGCGACACCATCCGGCGCGAACTGACCCGATCAAAGGCCCTCCTCGCGTACTACTCCACCGGCTACCCCGAGCGAGAGGCCTGCCAGTGGGAGCTGACCACCGCCTATCTGGCGGGACTCGCGGAAGGCGATCCGCGGCTCCGTGTCATGGTCGTGAACCCGGAACCACACACGGACCACATTCACCCTGTCGAACTTCGTGACGCCCGCCATGCTTCGGACACCGACCTCGACACCCTTGTCGCCGACGTATGCGACCACACTGCCCGACTCGACGGGCACATAAGCATCAGGGAACAGGGCGTGCGACGCTGGCTGTTGGGCACACCCCAGTCGCGCCCTGAGTTCTTGGGACGGCTCTCTGAGCTCTGGCAGGTGCACTCCGCCCTGCATGCCCATGCCGCGCCGCTCATCACCGGCCGCGCTGCGGCGCATGCTGTTCAGATCCGGGGCATGGCGGGCATCGGAAAGACTCTGCTCGCTCAGGAATATGCACTCCGCTTCGCTGCGGCGTATCCAGGTGGGATCTTCTGGGTGAATGGCTCGTCGTACGACGATTCGGTGCGTGCTCTTGGCTCCAATGATCTGTTCGGGTACTTCGAAGCCAAGGGCGAGCCCTTCCTCTGGATCGTCGACGCCGTACCCGTCGGCCGGTTCACTGTGCGAGAGATCCTGGCGATGGCAGCACCACATCCCCTCGGCCACAGCCTCTACACCCTCCGCAGCCGTGCCTATGACGCTCTCGGTACCTCAGTAGACCTGGGGCCGCTCGACGTATCCCACGCGCGCGTGCTGGTCGGCGGAGACGAAGCGTTGGCCGAAGCGGTCGGCGGCCATCCCCTCGTTCTGGGTCTGCTGGGGCGAGCCGTCAGCGCCGGCCACCATCCCCGCACTCTTCACGACGGGCTGTACGCCCGTGCCGGCTCTCTCCTCGACACGCTCGCGGACGAGGATGTGACGGCCTCTCTCATCCGGGACGCCGACACTGTGGAGGCCGCCGACGTACTCCGCTGCGCGGCCGCCCTCCATCCACTACCGTTCACCACCAGGGACGCGGCATGCATCCTGGCCGCCGCCGATCGAGTCCCCCAGGTCGTGGCCGACCGGCGTGCTGCCAACGGTGTCGCGCAGCTACACGCCCGTAGCCTGCTGGCCGCCGCAGCCGACGAACGCTGGTCCCTGCACCCGGTGACCCAGCACGCCTGGCACCACCATGACCCGGCCCCTGCCCGCGCGGAAGCCCTGCGTCATGCTGCTCTGCGCACCCTGGCCGACCGCCGCGATTCCCGCGCCCCGGCTACGCTGGCCTTCCCGGGCACCCGGAGGGAGGCACCCATGGCAGCGCCCAGTGAGCCGGAACGGATGGCCGCCTACGACATCCAGGTAGAGCTGGTCACCCGGATCGGGGTCCAGGAGCTTGAACCGGGCACGGGGAGCCTGCGCGAAGCGCTGGAATCCCTGAAGGCCCTGATCGACATCACGCGTGCGACGCTGCACACGTACAGCGTGAGCCTGGAGGGCAGCTCGGAGAGCGGCGCGTCGACGGTCCAGAACCTCGCCTATGCCCTGATCAACGAGGCGATTCGCCCCTTCACCAGCGTGTGGCATCCGCGCCTCGCCGCTTACGAGGCTCGCTGTCCGGCGGATGTGTCTCCCCTGGACCACGAGGCTGCCTGGCAGGAGGCTGACACGATGCGGGCCGAACTGACGGTGCTGCGCGCCCCGTTGGTGCGGATCGTGCAAGGGCTGGGCGCCATCTCCGGAGCGGACTTCGGCGTAGCGGCCACAGGATGAGGCTCCCCGTCAGCCGCCCGTAATTGCGTAGAGACGTCCCCCACCCCTCCGTACGCTGCCCCCATGCCCACCCCCGAAGACCCCGCCTTCCTCAACCACACCGCCGACCGCCTCGCCGAACTCCCCACCATCCAGGCCGTCGCCCTCGGCGGCTCGCGGGCCCAGGGCACGCATCGGCCCGACAGTGACTGGGACCTCGCCGTCTACTATCGCGGCTCCTTCGACCCGGCCGACCTGCGCGCCCTCGGCTGGGCGGGCGAGGTGTCCGAGGTCGGTGGCTGGGGTGGGGGTGTCTTCAACGGGGGAGCGTGGCTGACGATCGAGGGGCGGCGGGTGGATGTCCACTATCGCGATCTCGATGTGGTGGAGCGGGAGCTGGCGGAGGCGGAGGAGGGGCGGTTCCGGGTGGAGCCGTTGCTGTTCCATCTCGCGGGGATTCCCAGCTATCTGGTGGTCGCGGAACTGGCGATCAATCAGGTGCTGCGCGGCTCGCTGCCGAGGCCCGACCGCTACCCGGAGAAGCTGCGCCGGACCGCGAGCGAACGCTGGCACGGCACCGCCCGGGCCACCCTCGCCTACGCCAAGGCCAACCACGCCCCGGCCGGCCGCCTCACCGAGGTCGCGGGCGCCCTCGCCACGGCGGCCGTGCAGAACGGGCACGGTGTGTTGGCGGCGCGTGGGGAGTGGGTGACCAACGAGAAGCGGTTGCTGGAGCGGGCCGGGTTGCGGGGGGTGGACCGGATCCTCGGGGGTCTGCGGCCGGATGCGGAGGCCTTGCTGGAGGCGATCGCCGATGCCGAGACGATGTTCGGGGTGGCGTAGGGTCAGACCCGCCGTGCCTTCGGCACCAGTCGCGCGTCCTCCCCGTACACCTCGCGCATCGCCCCGCATGGGGCGGGTTGGCGCTGCGGGCAGGCCCAGGCCCAGTAGTGGGACTTGCCTTTGTTCTTGGCGTCTGCCCTGTACTTTCTGACCTCCATGTCGACATGGCACCTGGGGCACTGCTCCGGGTGTGAGAACGCCTCCGCATGCTCGTGCTCCAGGAGGGAGCGGGCGAAGCGGGTGCCGCGGAAGCGGACCATGATTTCTCGGCGGGCGCCGCCTCCTGTCGGGGTGGAGAGGGTGTTGAGGCTGCCGAGGAACGTCGTGCGGTCGTCCACTACGAGGATCTTCTGGTGCATTGTTCTGATGCGGACCAACTGGCTTACCGCTGCGGTCAGTTCGGGGAGGCGGTGGGCCGCGTCCTCGGCCGTTCTCGGATCGTGCAGCTGGTGTTGCAGACCCTTGTCGGCGTCCTCCACCACGAACGCCACGACACGTACGCCGCGTTGGCGCGCCGCGTAGAGGTGGGGGAGGACTTCCCACAGGCGTTTGTAGTACCAGGGCGCCCATAGCCACACGCTCTGGCGGGCGTTGTCGATGGCTTCGAGGGCGGCCGGGAAATAGCTCTGCTCGTCGTAAATCGCGTCCCAGCGGACGTGGCCGTCGAAGGCCTGCCAGATCTCGTGGTGGACGGGGGTGAATTCCTGCGGGATGTCCGACTCGTCGAGGCCGAGGAGTTGGGATGCCCGTACGCCGAGGATGCGGCGGTTCGGGCCGGGGGTGGCGAGATCGCGGACGTGAGCGAGGACTGTGCCCTCCTTCGCCTGCGATATGGCCGCCCAGGCGGCGACGACGTAGACGCGTCTTCTCGCCCTCGTGGCACCGACGTTGAAGAGACGGGCGCCGTTGCGGGCGTAGTCCCACGGGTCCTGCATGCTGCCCCGGCCGGTCCAGCCGAGGCGGCGGCCGTCCTCCACCAGGTCGAGGACCACCACGTCGAACTCGCGGCCCTGGAAGCGGTGCGCCGTGCCCACCTCCACCGCCGGGGAGCGGTGCAGGCTGTCCTGGTCGGCCAGCCAGTCGTGGGTGATGTCGGCCTGTGCGTTGTACGGGGTGACGATGCCGACCGACTCGCCCTGGTCCCGGTGGCGTTCGGCGAGCGCCTGGGAGATGACGCTGCCCGCCGTCCACCAGCGGCCCTTGCCCTTGCTGGGGGTGCGGGCGAGGCCGAGGCCGCCGTCATCGAGCTGGTCGGTGGTGATCAGTACGATCTCGGGGTCCCTGTCGCGTTCCCGGGCGGCCACCCCGGACACCAGCCGTGGGCCGTCGGCGCGGTCGCTGCCGTATGCGATGCGGTTGACCAGTTCCGCCACGTCCGGGCCGAACCGGTGTGTGGTCAGGAGTGCCGCGCAGCCCTCGTGGGCCAGGGCCTCGTCGGGGCTGCGGATGCCGACGAGTTCGAAGCAGTCGCGTATCAGCCAGCGGGCGAGGTTCGGCTCAGTGGGGGTCTTCTCGTGCTTCACGGCGCCCAACTGGCAGAAATCTCCCAGCAGTACGGCCGTCTCCTGGGCCTTCGCGACCGCCACGACGATCTCCGGGACGAGCGCCGCCGCGGCCTCGTCCACCAGGACCACGTCGTACGGCCCCTCCGCCACTGCCCTGTTGATACGGGTCCGGGCCAGCGTGGTCGCCACGACCTGCGCGTCGCGGACGATCTCGGGCTCCGCCTGGGCGCGCAACCGGGCGAGATCTTTGAGCAGTTGCTCGTGCCTGCGCTCCAGGTGCTCGATCTCCTCGATGAGCGGCTTGGTCTCCTTGCGCAGTGCACCCCGCTCGTTGTCGAGTTTCGGGAGGCCCGCCCGGCGTGCCGCGTCGATGAAGGGCTGGTCCTCGGGGAGCGGTCGGGGATGGCGCTCCTCGGCGTCGGCGAGCTCTGCGACGGCCTGGGTCAGCTCGGACTGTGCGGCCGAACGGTGGACGAGGGCGGCGGCCTCTTCTTCGCGGGCGGCTGACACGGCGTCGGCTCGGCGGTCGAGCTCGGCCTCGTCGACCGGGTGCGCGGCCGCGCGCGCCGCCCGGATCTGCGGCCGGAGGATGCCGCACTGCCGCTCGTACTGCCGTACGGCGTCCAGGGCCGATGCGGCTGCGCGCCGCCATGTCGTGTCGAGCCCGGCGACGTGGTGGCCGAGTTCGGTCCGGCGTGGCTTGGTGCGGCGCCGGGCGAACACCCCCTTCTCCCTTTCCAGGGCGTCGAGTTCGCGCCGTGCCTCCCACAGTTCGCCCTCGGCGCGCCGGGCGGCGGACTGGGCCTGGAGCGTCTCGCTCTCCATGCCGTCGAGGACGCCCTGCAGCCGCGCGGCCTCGGCAAGTTGGGCCCGCTGCGGGGCCAGGGCCTCCAACGCCGCGGTCCGCTCGCGCGTTACGGCTGCGGCCTGCTCGTACGCCTCGGTGGCGGCGGCCACGGGCACCTGCCGTTCCTCCGCCTGCCGGGCGAGGTCGTCCAGCAACGCACCGTTCCTGATCCGTCGCCGGGCATCGGCGTAGGCCTCGGGGTCGTAGCCGGAGAGGAGCTGGTCGAGGTCGCGGAGGCGGCTCAGCTCGGGTGATGCCCGGAGCGCGATCAGTTCGGCCTCCGCCTCGGCCCGTTCGTTCTCCTTCTCCTCCAGCCGCGCCCGCACCAGCAGCGGCAGCGAGACCCGGTCGTCCTTGGCCACGGAGGCCAGGTGGGGCGTGCCGACCCGGACCATCTCACCCGGCTTCAGGCCGATCCTCGTCCGGATGGCGCCTTCGAGGGCGTTGTCCACAGCGATGTTGGTGCCGGAGACCAGCAGGACCCGCTTGCCCCGGGTCATCAGGTCGTCCAGCGCGCGTTTGAGGACGGTCGTCTTGCCCGTGCCCGGCGGTCCCCAGACCAGCCGTATGCCGGGAGTCGTGCAGGCCAGGTACGCCTGTGCCTGCGCCCCCTGGAGCACTCCGCCGGCGGCCGTGCTCGTGGGCCGGGCGACGGCGGAGAGGCGCCCGGTGACGAGTTGTTCCGCGAGGCCCGGCTCCTCCAGCGACGTCAGCGCGTCGCGCAGGGACCGCTCCAGGAAGTCCGCGGGGCGGCCGATCGCCCACAGGCCGAGGCCGGCGGCGGGCGCGTGGGCGCCGACCTGGAGTCGTATCCGCTCCGGTTCCACGGCGTACGAGATCACCCGGTACCCCGCGCTGTCCGTGCCTGGGAGCTCCGTGGGCGCGGCCAGCCGCATCTCCGTGAGGTCGTCCGGGTTGACCGACCGTTTGTAGGTGGACAGCGCGTACCAGCCGTCGCCGAGCCGGCGGACGTCGCCGTAGTACTTGGGTTTTGGCTTGGCGGTGCGGGACGACGTCCCGGCGGTGTCGACGCAGAGTCGTCGGACGGCCTCCGACATCTCCTCCAGCCAGCGCGCCATTCATCGTCTCCGCTCACCTGACCGCCACGAGAGGTGAGCATGATCGACGCGGGGAGGGAGTGTCGTCCAGGGCGCATCGGGGCATGGGCGGCGCACGGTCGCGGGGTGGCCGGAAGCGATTGCGTTCATAAAGAACTCGCCTCTCGCACCAACCGTCACATCGCGGAAATACAGCAGCCCCGTTTCCGCCCCCACCTCCCCCTACCGTGGACACCACAGCCCGGCCACCGTCGCCCGAAGGCACCCACCCCCGCCCTCGCCCCGACAGGAGCCCCGTGTCCCGCCCCGCACGCCCGGTCCTCTCCCTTCCGCCCTGGCTCGCCCACACTCTGCGCACCCAGCGTGGTCCGGTTCCCTGGAGTGCCGTCACGCGTGGGGCGTTGGCCGCCGGGCCGCTGCTTCTCGTCGCCGTGCTAGCCGACCGCACCTCCCTCGGTGTCGTCGCCGCCATCGCCGCCATGCTCGCCGGTGTCAATGACCGTCCCGGCAGCCGCCGAGCGTCCGTCAGGCGGCTCGGGGTGCCCGCGATGGCGGGTGCGGCCGGGCTGTTCGTCGGGACGTATGCCGGGGAACACCTCGGGGCCGTACCGCTCACGCTGGTGCTGACCTGCCTCGGGCTGGTCGCCGGTGGCATCAGTGCCGTCGGGGCCGTGGCCTCCGGGGCCGGTACGCAGATTCTCGTCGCCGCTGCGATCGGGGCCGGGATGCCGTTGCCCGAGAGCGGGTGGATGCGGGCGGTCGCCTATCTCGGCGGGGCGGCGTGGCTGGTGGCGCTGCGGCTCGTGCCTCCCACGCCCGGGGCGCTCGTCGGGGACTTCCGGTTCGACGGGGAGCGGGACGCCGTGGCGGGGGTGTACGACGCCGTCGCCGAGCTGCTCGACGCCGTCGCCACACCGCACGCCAACGCCCGCCGCGTCGCCCTCACCGCCGCCCTCGATCACGCCCAGGACGCCCTCACCGGGCCCCGGCTGCGGCGGTTCGCCTCCTCGTCCGCCGAGCGGCGGCTGCACGCGCAGTACGCCGCGGCCCTGCCGCTCGGCGAGGCCGCCACCGCGCTCGCCTGGGCCGGCGAGGCGGTGCCGGGACGCGCCTCCGAAGGGCCCCGGCGCCTCGCCGCCGCCGTGCGCGGCAACACCCACACCGGGCCCCTGCCCGCGCCGTCCCGCTCCGCGCCCGCCCTGCGCGCCCTCGACGACGCCCTGCTGCATGCCGCCGAGGCCTTCGACCGGGGGAGGGAGAACAGGGACCTGCACACTCGGCGCCGTAGCGTGAAAGATCTTGTCCGGGCCGTGTTCGGGGCCGGTGGCAGGGAGTACGGGCTGCGGGTCGGCCTCTGCTTCGGGGCCAGCGCCGGGATCGCCCAGGCCCTGCACCACGCCCAGTGGTACGGGCAGCACGAGCACTGGTACTGGCTCCCGGCCACCGCCGTCTTCCTCGTCAAGCCCGACCTCGGGCCACTGGTGTCCAGGGTGCTGTGCCGGGCCGCCGGCACCGTGCTGGGGGCGCTGCTGTTCGCCGGGTTCGCGGCCGTGCTGCCCCGGCCGGAAGGGCTCATCGCGCTGGTCGCGCTCAGCGGGGCTCTGATTCCCGTCGCCACGCGGCACTTCGCCGCGCAGACCGCCGTCGTGACCGTCCTGGTGCTCGCCCTGGTGATGGTGGGCGGCGAGCCGCAGGCCTCCGTGAGCCGGATCGGGGAGACGCTGCTCGCGTGCGCGATCGTGCTCGTCGTCGGGCATCTGCCGATGCCGGGGCAGCGGGGCGGGGGTGTGCGGGCGCGGCTCGGTGCGGCGGGGCGGGCCGCGTACGGCTATCTCGACCATGTCCTTCGTGAGTCCGACGGGGTCGCGCACGGCGGGGCCGATGCCCGTGCCCTGCGCTGGACCCTCCGCCGTGAGGCCTACCGGGCGCTCGCCGAGGCCCGTACCGCCATCGCCCTCGCCGCCGCCGAACTGCCCGCGCTCGCCCGGCACACGGAGGGCGCGGACGATGTCGTCGCCACCCTCGAACGGCTCGTCGACACGACGACCGCGTGCGCCGTCCACCTGGACGACTCGGGGCGGCTCACGCCCTGGCACCTCGCCGAGCTCAACGAGCTCCTCGATGAACTCGCCGAGGAGCGCGACCGGGTCGGGCTGCGGATCCCGGAGGCTCCTGAGGTGCCACTCGCCGGGTGATGCCGGAGCCGTATGGCTGCACGGGCCTCCTAGGCCTCGACCCGCACCCAGACCGGCGCGTGGTCCGAGCCCGCCTCGCCTCGTCGTCGCTGCGGATCCGGGCCTATCGACGGCAGTTCCGGCGCATCGGCCGCCCCCGTCCCCGCCGCTGTCACCCGGTGGACCAGGCGGTGGCTGCACAGTATGTGGTCGATCAGCTCACGGCGGCCGGAGTTGACGCGTGAGAAGCGCTGCTCGGCCGGGATCAGCGGTGCCACGTTCCACAGGCGGTGCGCGTCGCCCTTGTCCCGCACCTCGAAGCCGGGCGTGCCGATCTCCGAGCCGGGCGGGCCCAGCAGGATCTGGGTGGTCGCCGCCTGCACCTCGTCGTTCAGATCGCCGACGACCGCCACGTCCCGCTCGCGTCCGTCACCCGCCAGCAGCACGTCCGCCAGCGCGCGCAGCGCCGTCGCCTCGGCCGCCCGCCGGTAGAGGGCGTAGGCGCCGTAGCGGGCGCGTTCGCCCTCGTCGCGCGGGTTGAAGCGGTTGCCGGGGTAGGACAGCAGTTTCGACTTGAGATGGGCGACCGCCACGCGCAGCGGTTCCGTCCCCGTCTCCACCGCCAGGAAGCCACGGCCCGACTGTGTCACCGTGCCACCCGTGTCGTCCGTCTGCACCGGGATCAGCTTCTCCGGGAAGGCGGATGTGTCGTGCAGGACACGCAGCGGCGTGCGGCTGAGGAAGCCGACGCGTATGCCCCGGCCGTCCGGGTGTTCGGAGAGCGCGACGTGCCAGTCGCCGGGCAGCAGTCCGACCAGATCCCGCAGGGCCTCCGGGTCCCCGACCTCCTGCACGCCGAGCAGCGCCGGGTCGAGACCGGTGACGACCGCCGCCAGCGCCGCGAGCTTCGTCTCGTACGTCGCCTTGTCCTTGGGGCCGAACTCGCCGCCGGGCCGGTAGAGGTTCTCCAGGTTCCAGGTGCCGAGGATCATGCCGGGCTCCTTCCAGAAGCCGGGGGCCGTGACGTGGCCAGCCTGCCCGCGCGCCGGGCCCGTGCGACAGACCCCCGACCGGATGCGCGGTTCACCTCACGCGACCCGACGACCACGTCGTACGTTGGCGTGATGACGCCTTCTCCCGCAGAAGCTGCCGCCGACCTCATCATCACCGGATGCACCGTCCTCGTGCACGACGATCAAGAGGGGATCGGGTTCGAGGAGAACGCCGCGATCGTCGTGCACGGCGGGGTCATCGAGTCCGTCACGGCCGCCGGCGCGGTGCGCGGGCGGGCCGCCGTCGAGCGGATCGACGCCGGCGGGCAGGTCGCGCTTCCCGGGCTCGTCAACTGCCATACCCACGCCCCGATGGTCACCCTGCGCGGTGTCGCCGAGGACCTGCCCATCGAGGAGTGGTTCAACGACGTCGTGTGGCCGATCGAGTCCAACCTCACGGAGCGGGACGTGGAGTTGGGGGCACGGCTGGCCTGCGCCGAGATGATCCGTGGCGGCGTGACCTGCTTCGCCGACCACTACTTCTCCATGGACGCCGTGGCCGCCGTGGTCGAGGAGTGCGGGATGCGGGCGCATCTGGGCGAGGCATTCTTCTCCTCCCAGGGGGCTCAAGGGCGTGAGCGGTCACTGGAGTTCGCGCTACGGCATCGCGGTGGCGCCGGCGGCCGTATCACCACCGCCCTCGCCCCGCACGCCCCCTACACCGTCGACGACGCCGACCTCGCCGCCACCGCAGACCTCGCCCGCGAGCACGGCCTGCCCGTCCATCTGCACGCCGCCGAGAACCGCGACCAGGCCGAGACCAGCCTCGCCCGGCACGGCGTCACCCCCATCGAGGTCCTGCGGCGCACCGGCATCCTCGACACCGACGTCCTCATCGCGCACGGCACCGGCATCCTCGACCGCGACCTGCCGATTCTGCGGGACGCCTCCGGCCGCGTCGCCGTCGCCACCGCCCCCCGCGGCTACCTCAAGTTCGCCTGGCCCACCACGACACCCGTACGCGCCCTGCACGACATCGGCATCCCCGTCGGCCTCGCCACCGACGGAGCCGCCTCCAACAACACCCTCGACGTCTGGGAGTCGATGACCCTCACCGCCCTCATCCAGAAGTCGACCACCGGCGACCCCCGCTGGCTGACGTCCCGTCAAGCCCTGCACCACGCCACACTCCAGAGCGCCCGCGCGATCGGCCTCGGCGACAGCCTCGGCACCCTCGCACCCGGCCGACGCGCCGACATCATCCTGATCGACCTCACCGGCCCGCACACCCAGCCCGTGCACGACCTCGCCGCGACCCTCGTGCACAGCGCCCGCTCCTCCGACGTACGGACGACGATCGTGGACGGGCGGGTGCTGATGCGGGACCGGGAGCTGTTGACGATCGATGTGCCGGGAGTCGTACGGGAGTTGGGGGAGCGGATGCCGGCACTCCTGGACCGCGGTCACGGCCGGCGGATCCAGGACTACGACACCTGAGACCGCCCCTAGGCTGATCCCCATGGATCCCGCCGACGGCCTCATCGACCACCCCCACGACGCGTACCGGCGCCTTCGCGACACCGCGCCGGTGCACCGCATCGCCGGCACCGACGGCAACCCGGCCTGGGTCGTCACCCGGTACCAGGACGTGCGCGAGGCACTGACCGACCCGCGGCTGTCCGTGGACAAGCGGCACGCGAAGGAGGGCAATTACCAGGGCCTGTCGCTGCCGCCCGCGCTGGACGCCAACCTCCTCAACATGGAGGCGCCCGACCACACCCGCGTCCGCCGACTGGTCGTGCGGGCGTTCACCGCGCGCCGCGTGGAGCAACTGCGCGCCCCCATCCGCGAGACCGCCGACCGGCTGCTCGACGCCCTCGGCCCGCACGGCACCACCGACCTGATCGCCTCCTACGCGGCGCCCCTGCCCATCACCGTCATCTGCGACCTGCTCGGTATCCCGGACCGGCACCGGCGTGACTTCCGGGTCTGGACCGACACCCTCGTCGCACCCGACCCGGCCCGTCCGCAGGACGCGAAGGCGGCGGTCGCCGCCATGCTCGGCTTCTTCGGCGAACTCCTCGCCGACAAACGCCAGGAACCCGCCGACGACCTGCTCTCCGACCTCATCGCCGTCCGCGACGAGGGCGACCGGCTGAGTGAGGACGAGTTGATGTCCCTCGCCTTCCTCATCCTCTTCGCCGGGTACGAGAACACCGTGCAGCTCATCGGGAACGCCGTGGCGGCGCTGCTCCAGCACCCCGAGCAGCTCGCCGCCCTGCGTGCGGACCCCGCGCGGCTTCCGGCCGCCGTGGAGGAGTTCGCCCGCTTCGAAGGGCCCGCGCTGCTCGCCATCCGCCGCTTTCCCACCGAGGACGTGACCCTCGGCGGCGTCACCGTCCCGGCGGGCGAGACCGTCCTGCTCTCCCTGGCCGCCGCCAACCGCGACCCCGCCCGCTTCCCCGAGCCCGACCGCCTCGACCTCTCCCGGGACGCCTCCGGACATCTCGCCCTCGGCCATGGCATCCACTACTGCCTCGGCGCCCCGCTGGCCCGCGCGGAGACCGAGATCGCCCTGGCCGCGCTGCTGGAACGGTTCCCGTATCTCGCCCTCGCGGACGAGGACCTCCGGTGGCGTCGCTCGCTGCGCGCCCGTGGTCTGCTCAGCCTGCCGTTGTCGTACGCCGAGAAAAACTCCTGAGTTTTCTTCCGGCCCGGCGATGAGTTCCGCCCCTCCCGCCGGTCACCACCCGGAACGGACCGTCGTATCAGGAGGGGCGCCCATGTCGCTTCCGGAGATCGTCTCGCGTGCGCGGTGGCGCGCGGCGCGTGAGGAACTGCTGGTCAAGGAGAAGGCGGCCACACGCGCGCGTGACGCCCTCAATGCCGAGCGGCGCGGGCTGCCCATGGTCGAGGTCGAGGAGGAGTACATCTTCGAGGGCGGCGACGGCAAGGCCACGCTGCTCGACCTCTTCGAGGGGCGGCAGCAACTCGTCGTCTATCACTTCATGTTCGCGCCGGAGTGGGACGCCGGGTGCCGCAGCTGCTCCGGGTTCCTGGATCAGATCGGGCACCTGGCGCATCTGAAGGCACGCGGGACGACGCTCGTGGCTGTGTCCCGGGCGCCGTTCACGAAGATCCTGCCGTTCAAGGCGCGGATGGGGTGGACGCTGCCCTGGTACTCGTCGTACGGCACCGACTTCAACCGGGACTTCGAGGTGACCCTGGAGCACGAGGGCGAGCCGGTGGAGCGGCCCGGCGTCAGCTGCTTCCTGCGGGACCGGGACCGGGTCTTCCACACCTACTCGACCTATGAGCGCGGCCTGGACGGGCTGGGCTCCACCACCGGGTTCCTGGATCTCACCGCGCTGGGCCGGCAGGAGGAGTGGGAGGAACCCAAGGGGCGCGCGTCGGCCCTTGGGGCGCCTGCGGGCAGTGAGCGGGTGCGGTATCACGACGAGTACGAGGAGTGACACGGAGGGTCATGGCTGATCATCGAGGGTGAGTGGGTGCTCACTCACCGCGTTGAATCCGTGTCAACTACGTCTCAGTCCCGTCACCGAGCGAGGCGATTCACCTCCGGCAGGCGTTAACTCCTACAAGTACGACGCTTATCGGAGGTCAGGATGGTGAACGGGCGAACAGTGCTCGAACGCTTTCCCGCGGGTGGGCCGCGGGGATCGTGGCCGGCGGAGGAGTTCGCGGCCGCGCGGCGCATGGAAGGGCTGCCCGCCGAGGTCGTCATGGACCTCGCGACGGACGCGTTCCTGGTGATCGTGCGCGGCGACGGCGCGGCCGACGCCGCCGCGTGAGCGTCGGTCAGCTCGCCCTCGGCGCGGTGAACTGCTCGGCCTGCAGCGAGTACAGCTCGGCGTAGACGCCGCCGGTGGCGAGGAGTTCCTCGGGTGTGCCGGACTCCACGAGCCTGCCCTGGTCGAGGACGTCCACCAGATCGGCATGGCGGACGGACGCCAGCCGGTGCGTGATCAGGACGACCGTCTGGCCGGTGGAGGCCAGGGCGCGGATCTTCTCGAAGACCTCCAGCTCGGCCCGTGCGTCCAGGGCCGCCGTCGGCTCGTCCACGATGAGGATGCGGCCCCGCCGGTAGGCGGCCCGCGCTATCCCGAGCCGCTGCCACTGACCGCCGGACAGCTCGTGCCCCCCGTTGAACTGGCGGGCCAGCAGGGTGTCCAGGCCGCGCGGCAGATCCGCCACCACCTCCTCCGCCCCGGCCTCGGCGACCGACGTCGCCAGACGTTCCTCGGTGAGGGGCGCGGAGGAACGGCCCACGGCCACATTGACCCGCGCGGTGAACGGCCAGCGCTTGAAGTCCTGCGCCACCATCGCGATGCGCTCGGCGAGTTGATGCCGGTCGGCGGTCGCCGCGTCGACGTCGTCCCAGAGGATGCGGCCGCGGTCCGGGGTGTAGAGCCCGGCGAGCAGCTTGACCAGGGTGGTCTTGCCGGAGCCGTTCTCGCCGACCAGCGCGACGATCCGGCCGAGCGGGAGGGAGAGGGTGACGTCGTCGAGGGCGGGGCGGGCGGACTCGCCGGGGTAGGAGAAGCTGACGTTCTCGAAGCGGATCTCCCGGGGGTCGTCCGGGAGGGCGGCGCCGCCGACCGGGATCGCCCGTTCGGCGGCCTCGACGTAGAGCCGCTGCAGATCGCCCACGAAGAGGGCCTCCTCATGGAGCGCGTTGACCTCCAGGACGAGGGTGTCGAGGCTGGCGGATCCGGTGCGGATGGCGATGACGGCCGTACCGGCGACGGAGAGGGCCATCGCCTCGGCGAGCAGCAGTCCGCCGAGCGTGGCGTACGTCGCGACGGTCGCGAGCCCCGTCCACGCCGCCGCGATGAGCCCGGTACGGGCCGCGAGCCGGGCCAGCCGGGCCTGCTCCGCCTCCGCCGTCTCCGACATCGCCCGGTAGTGCCGCAGCAGGAACGGCCCCACACCATGCACCCGGATCTCGGGCGCGGCGGCGGGCTCGGTCAGCAGGCCGCTGATCAGATGGCCGGCGCGGGCGTGCTGCACCCAGGTGTGGAAGGACTCGTAGCGGCGCCGGGCGTTGGTCAGGGCGCTCCAGGCGCTGGGCAGCGTCATGGTGGCGAGGAGGGGCAGCAGGGCGGGGTGCAGCACCGTGAGCACACCGGCCGCGGCGATCAGGGAGATGGCGGCGTTCACGACACGGGCGCTGTAGGAGATCATGCGGCGGGCGGAGGCGGCGCCGTACTGCGCGGTGTCCAGCAGCTTGTGGAAGGCGTGGTCCTCGATCGCGGCCAGCTCCACGGCGGCGGCCCGCTCCAGATACAGCTCGGTCGCCACGCGCTCCACCTTGGGCTCAAGGCGCCCGGTGGCGTACGTCGACGCGGCCCGCAGCAGTGTGGATACGACCATGACGGCGGCCATGGCGACGAGCGCGGGTGCGGCACCCCGTAACCGCCCCTCCAGTTCCCCGCCCTCGATCAGCCGCCCGAGCACGCTGTTCACGGCGAGCAGCCCGACCGCCTGCGCGAGCCCTCGGCCCACCTCGGCCGCCAGCACGGTCCGCGCGGCCCTCCGGTCGGCCTGCCAGGCGAGCCGGAAGCTCGACGCCAGCAGGGACGGCAGCCGGCGCACCATGGCCCGCAGGCTCAGCTCCAGAAAGGCGTCCCGGTGCTGGTTCCACCCCATGTCGTAGCGCAGGGGACCCCCGAAGAGCAGCCGCTCCGACTCCGACACCCGCGCTTCCCCGGCGCCCTGCTTCTTCCCCACCACGCACCCTCCCCCGACCGGCCGTCTCGACGGAGGGCCACTATGGCGGGGCGGGGGCGTCCGGGGGAGAGCGTAGGTGGGGGTGGGGGGTGCGCGCGGGCGTACGCCCTGGAGGGGGAGCGGGGGGTGGGGTGTGGGAGGGCGGGCCGCTACGGAGTCGTACGCCCTGAACCGGCGCCGCCCCCTACGCGCTCAGCTGGTCGGTCCAGGTCGGCGTGGTCCCCGTGACCCTGCACAACGCCAGATACAGCGGAATCGGCGGCGTGTACGGCACCGTCCCGTCCGGCCGGTGTATCAGCCGCGGGGCGTCCAGCACCACGGCCCCCGTCAGATAGCGCACCGACTCCGGCCACCGCAGCGCGTAGTCGGAGTCGGACGGGACGATCCACCACCAGTGCGCCTCGTCGGCGTACACGCACCCCACGCGCGGCAGCCGGGGCAGGACCAGTGGACCGAAGCGGGCGGGGACCGCCACCGCGTCGCAGCCCAGGGGAGCTGTCATCCCCTCCGGAACGGGCAGGCGACGCGGGGCGGCGGCTGTGGGCATGGCTCGGCGGAAGCGGACCAGCGTGTCCAGGCTGAGTGCCTGACCGCCGCCGGACGCGCCGCTCACAGCCATGCGGATCCCGCTCCCCTGTCGTGTCCGGCCTGCGCTTCGTCCTCGTCGCCCGGGACCCCGGGCGGACCCGGCTTCGGGCGTGAGCCCCAGCCGAGGTCGTTGTACGGCCCGGCGTCGCCGCCGAGAGTGGCCCGTCGCTGTAGATCGGCCCAGATCACCAGCCCGGAGCCGTGCTCCTGGGCCCCCCACGCATGACACAGGGCGTCTATGAGGAGCAGTCCCCTGCCGTGCTCGTCCTCGGGGCGCGCGGCGGCCGGGTGGGGCTCACCCGGGGCGCAGCCCTCGTCGCGCACGGCTATGCGCACCAGATCGGTGCCGTCGTGCAATTCGCACACTATGTGCTCGCTGGCGGTGTGCACGATGGCGTTGGTGACCAGCTCGGACACGACCAGAGCCGCCGTGTCACAGGTGTCCTCGCACACCGACCAACCGTTCAGTCGCGCCCGGGTCAGACGTCTGGCCTGCGCGGGAGAACCCGGATGCGCGGCCAGCTCGAACCGGAACCGGCGCTCGGCAGCCATGCCCCGCTGGGGGCCTGCTCCCGAGGTGGCACCGAGGTCGTGGGGGACCACAGTGGCGTCTGTTCCTAAGGGCGGGGACGGAATCACGCTTGCCACTATCGCCCCGCCGTGAACACTTGGCAAGTGTCACTCTGAAAAATGCAGAGTGCTGTGTGACTCTCTGGAAGGCCGTGGCACACTGCTCGCAACAGCATGTCGAACGGCGCCAGTTGGGATCATCGGAGATCCACCGCGATCTTCGAATAGGTCTTCGAATGGCGCCGTCCGCCTGTCGGCGTTCGGTTGGTCTGCCGGGATTGGGTCCATCTGTCAGGATTCAGTCGGTCTGCGGGGATGTAGAGATCCGCGGAAGCGTGCAGAGATGTGCAGGGACGTATAGGGATTCACAAGGATTCATTTCGTGGAGGTGGAGCGTGAGCGAGCCACGGTCCGCGCCGACGGTCGGCCAGGTCGTCCTGGGTCGGCGCCTGCTCGACCTGCGGGAACGCGCAGGGCTCAAGCGCGAGGAGGCCGCGCGCGTCCTCCGCGTGGCCCCTGCCACGGTCCGTCGTATGGAGATGGCCGAGGTCGCGCTCAAGATCCCGTACCTCCAGCTGCTCCTGAAGGCCTACGGCATCTCCGACGAGGAGGCCGAAGCCTTCGTCCTGCTGGCCGAGGACGCCAACAAGCCCGGCTGGTGGCAGCGGTTCCACGACATCCTGCCCGGCTGGTTCTCCATGTACGTCAGCCTGGAGGGCGCCGCCGCCCTCATCCGCTCGTACGAACCCCACTTCGTGCCCGGTCTGCTCCAGACCGAGGACTACGCGCGCGGAGTGCTGCGGTCCGGCGCCATCGGCCAGACCAGCCCCGATGAGATCGAGGGCCATGTCGCCCTGCGCATGCAACGCCAGCAACTGCTCACCCGTGAGGACGCGCCCCGGCTGTGGGTCGTGATGGACGAGACCGTGCTGCGCCGCCAGGTGGGCGGCCCGGAGGTGATGCGTGCCCAGATCGACAGGCTGCTGGAAGCCACGAAGCTGCCCAATGTGACGTTGCAGGTGGCCCCGTTCGCGAACGGGCCGCACCCCGGCACGTACGGGCCCTTCGTGCTGTTCCGATTTGCCATGTCAGAACTGCCGGACATGGTCTACAGCGAGTACCTGACCGGCGCCGTCTATCTCGACGCGCGCGCAGAGGTGGCGACTCATCTCGAGGTCATGGACCGCATGGCGGCGCAGGCCGCTACGGCACATCGCACGAAGGAGATCCTGCGGGATCTCCGCAAGGAGCTGTGAATGGATCGCATCAAGCCGCGCATACCGGTCTACAACGGCATGCCCGCGCGGGACTTGGGCAGCGAGGGCTGGCTCAAGCCGTGGAGCGGCGGCAACGGCGGCAACTGCCTGGAGGCGATGAAACTCGCCGACGGCCGGATCGCCGTCCGTCAGTCCACCGACCCGGACGGGCCGGCGCTGATCTACACCACGGACGAGATGACGGCGTTCATCGAGGGCGCCAAGGCGGGGGAGGCGGACTTCCTCCTTTCATGAGCCACTTGAGCCCCTTGAGCCCCTCGAACCCCCTCGACCGATTGAGCCCCTTGATCCCCTTGATCCAATTGAGCCCTTTGAGTCCCTTGATAATCCATTGCGTCTTACGGAGTGCCTTATGACCGAGATCGACACCAGCAAGCCGCATCCCGCGCGGATGTACGACTGGTATCTCGGCGGGAAGGACAACTACCCCGTCGACGAGGCCATGGGCAAGCAGATGCTCGCCCTGGACCCGCGTGTCCCGGTGATGGCGCGGGTCAACCGCGCCTTCATGCAGCGTGCCACCCGCTGGCTCGCCCAGCAGGGCATCCGTCAGTTCCTGGACGTCGGCACCGGTATCCCGACCGAGCCGAACCTCCACCAGGTCGCCCAGCGCATCGCCCCCGACGCGCGCGTCGTCTACTGCGACAACGACCCCATCGTGCTGGCCCACGCGGCGGCCCTGCTGCGCGGCACGGAGGAGGGCGCCACCGACTATCTGCAGGCCGATGTGCGCGACCCCGACGCCATCGTCGAAGGAGCCAGGAAGGTCCTGGACCTCACCCGCCCGGTGGCCCTCTCCCTCGTCGCGCTGCTGCACTTCGTCCCCGACGAGGACGGCGCGCACGAACTGGTCCGCCGGCTGATGTCCGAACTCCCCTCCGGCAGCCACCTGGTGGTCACCCACGCGACCGCCGACTTCACGCCCGAGGAGTCGAAGGCGGCGACGGAGAAGCTCAAGGCGGCCGGGGTCACGCTGGCCCTGCGCTCCCGCGAGGACTTCGTCCGCTTCTTCGACGGCCTCGAACTGGTACCGCCGGGCGTCCAGGTGCCGCACCAGTGGCACCCCGACCTGGGAGACCCCGTGCCCGGGCAGGACGATGGGGTCATTCCCGGGTACGGGGCGGTGGGGCGCAAGCCGTAGGCCCTGAGCGGTCAGCGTGCTCAGAAGTACGACATGATGCGCCGCGGCGCGTCCACCAGGCGGCTGACGATCACCACCGGGAGTGGCGGCTGCTCCGCCTCGGCCGGGCTGAGGTTCAGCCCGTAGTAGATCTGCTCGATCGACGGCGGTCCGACCGCGAGGTTGCGCCGGACCGCGGTCGACGGCGACTCCTCACCGGTGTTCACCAGATACGCGGCGGCCATCGCGCCCGTACGGCCCACACCGGCGCCACAGTGCACGAACACCGGGCCGGAGGCCGTGGAGACGACGTCGAGGAAGCGCTGCACCTGCTTCGGCGATGGCGTCTGACCGTCACGGATCGGCAGGCGTACGACGTTCAACCCCGCATCGCCCGGTTCGGCGAGCTCGGCCGCGCTCATGCGCTCGGCGCGCAGGTCGACGACGGTGGTGACGCCCATGCCCTCCAGAGCCCGGTAACCGGCCGGGGAGGGCGCGGAGCCGCGCCACAGGTGGCCGTCGGAGTCCACGGGCTGGAAGTGGTTCACGCCCTGGACGGCGCGCGTTCCGGCGGGCGCGGGGGTCTCCGCACGGGCCAGGAGCGACAGCCCCAGGATGCCGCCGGCACCCGCTGCCCACAGGGCGAGGTAACCGATCAGGATGCCGAGGGCGACCCGCAGGAGACGCCGGGACAGCGGGCGCTTGCTGAGGGCAGGGCGGGGCAGGGTGGCAGAGAGGACAGCCATGGGCGACCCGGGGGACTAGGGGACGGTGGGCGCCTTGGAAGAGTACCCCCGGGGCGGTGATCAATGGGTGGTACGTCCGTTTTTGTGCGATACGTCTCATGGGGTGGCGCGCGGCTACCGTGAGTCGTCGCCCGACTCCACGTCATTGACGGCGACCACCGTCAGGTGGGCGTGCTCCAGGGTCGCGTCCTCCAGGCAACCGCGCAGCCGCAGCAGGTCGTGATCGGTGAGCGCGGGACGTACGACCCCGGCGAACAGGCCGTCCCCCAGGTCCCCGAGCGGCGCGTGCCGCAGCGGTGCGGCCGTGGAATCCCGGCAGCTCTCCCAGATCTGCCGCGCGGCCAGCCCCTTCCGGTACGCCGACAGGTCCGCGCCCCGCAGATCGATCTGGACGAGCACCGAGGTCGCCTGGTGCTCGTTGGCCTCCTCGTCCCGGGTCTGGGTGAGGTTGGCGAGCCCCACCACCAGCGCCGCGATCAGCGCGACGGAGAAGACCGAGACCGCGGTCACGCGCACGGTACGGCGACGGAACCCGGTACCTGGAACGGGCTGGTCCTCCAGGTCGCCGGGCGCGGCCGGGTCGGGTGCGGACAGGACCGCCAGCCGGCCGGCCAGACGCCGCTCGGCGGGGCGGGCCGTGGCCGACGCGACCTTCTGCACCACCCAGGCCAGCCCGGACAGCACCACACCGGCGACCATCAGGACCGGCACGAAGACGTACGACCGGTCCGCCGGGTCCTCCAGCCACCGGAACCGCTTCTCCTCCTCGACGGCGCCCGGCTCACGCAGCCGCGTCAGCACATCCTCCTGACGGGCGTCCAGCTCCCGCTGCCGCCGATCGGTGTCACGCAGCCGCTCCTCGATCCGGCTCAGCCGCCCCAGCGTCACCAGGCCGAACAGCATCACCTCGATGATCAGCAGCAACACTCCGCAGATCAGCGCGCGTTGCCACTGCCAGCGGTACAGATAGACGATCAGGTAGGTGCCCGCGCCGGCCGCTGCCAGCGCTCCGAATGCGTACGCGATCTTCCTCATGACACGTCCCCCAGCCGTACGTCACCCGCCGTCCCCTCGACCAGCCGTACGTCACCGGCGGTCCCGTCGACCGTGAGCCGCGCGCCGGGCGGGAAGCGGCGCACGGCGTCCTCGGCGCCGACGACCGCGGGGAGCCCGAACTCCCGCGCCAGGACCGCCAGATGCGACAGCGGGCTGCCGGTCTGCGCGACCAGTCCGGTCAGGCCCGGCAGCAGCGGTGCCAGCGCGGGGTCGAGGGACCGTACGACGAGCACGGCGTCCACCGGCCGCGGACCCGTCCCGTCCCACACCGTCCCGACGGCCCGCCCCGCGGACACGCCCCGCGTCCCGTCGCCCCGGCGGGCATCCCGCTCCACGGCGACGACCTGGCCGTCCGCGAGCCGGAACTCGTCCGGCAGCGGGGGCGACGCGGGGCGCGGCACGCGCTCGTGGAGGTCGTCGGGGAGCCGGGCGCCGTTGAGTACGGCGGTCAGTTCCGGCCAGCGCAGGAGCCCGACGCGCTCGACCCCCGTCCCCAGCCGCCGCGCCACCTCACGGATCATCCGCACCTGGAGCTCCTGCACCCAGCGGACCCGGAGACGGAGGGCTTCGCGGGGTGGGAGGGCGGTGATGAGGGGGTGGGGGGTGACTGCGGTGAGGGTGGTGGTGGGCGTGGTGGGCGTGGTGGTGCGGGTGGTGGTGATGGGAGTGGTGGTGGGGGTGGGGGGTGCTTGTGGGGTGGGGATGGCGGGGAGGGGGGTTGGATCTGTGGTCAGGGGGGCCAGTGTGTCGAGTGCGTTCCGTGTGTCCCGTGCGTCCCGTGTGTCCTGTGCGTCCGGAGGGGGCTGGGTGGGGTCGGTCTCGGTGGTTCCCGTGGTGGGGGTGGCGGGTGCGGCATGGAAGGTGAGGGCCGCGTGGCCGGGCTCCCCGTGTCCGACCGTGGTGTCCGGCAGTCGTCCCCGGCCGTGCAGGCTCGGGGCGGTGAGGGCCAGGACGACCGGGTCCATGGCGACGACCTGGTCGTCGGACATGCCCCGCGCGCGGGCGTCCGCCAGGGCCATGAGGGCCGTGCCGGCCGCCGTGCGGCTCTTGGGCGGCTCGTGGAGGAGGGCGCCGGCGAGGGCCTCCTGGGCGTGCAGCGAGACCAGCACCCGGCGCGTCCAGCGCAGCTCCGCGGCCAGCGCGGTGCCGGAGAGCGCGGTGGGCGACGGGATCTCGGCGAGGCGGCGGTCGACGTCAGCGACGAGGTCGGTCGCGAGACCGGGCAGGGAGGACGCGAGGCGGCCGACCCGCCAGGCCGCGCCGAGTCGGCGTGCTCCGGGGGCCGGGTTGAGCAGGGCCAGCCAGCGGTGCCGTGGCGGCACCGTGCCGAGGAGGCGCAGGTCGGCGGCGGCGCGTCCGCCGACCGTCGTGACCACCGGCACCGACCTGAGCAGCCGGCGCGGCGCGGTGCCCCCGATGTCTAGCGCGGCGGCGAGCCCCCGGGCCATCGGCGTCACCCACAGGTCCTCCTCCAGCGGCGCCAACTGCTCGGGCAGGGTCTCCGCCACCGGGCCAGGGCCGAGCAACCGCGCTCCGCGCTCCGGCCGGGACGCCATCGCGGTGATCGGCCTGCTCTGGAACAGCCACAGCCGCCCGTCCGCATCGAACCCGAACTCGACGTCCTGCGGCCCACCGAAGACCTTCCGGACCCGCCGGCCGAGCCGGGCCAGCCGGAACAGCTCGGCACGGGTCAGCAATGGGCCGGCCTCGACCGCCTCGACCAGGGACCCCTCCTCGGCCGCCTCGATCCGCAGCAGCCGGCCACGTTCGCTCAACCAGTAGCTGGTGCCGGTCCGCGCGCCGCTGACCAGGCTGTCAGGACCGCCGCGCACCGCGCTGACCAGCATCCGGTCGGCCCGCCCCGCCACCGGGTCGGCACCGAACATCACCCCGCCGACCCGCGCGACGAGCATGGGCTGCACCAGCACCGCCATCGGCGCCGTGGACCCGTCGGGCCGGTGCGCCGAGTCGAGAACGGTCTCGACGGCCGTGAGGAAGTCCCGCCAGCCCCGCACATCGAGCACCGAGTCGAACTGACCCGCCAGCGACGACTCCTCGGTGTCCTCCTGGGGCGAGGAGGACCGTACGACGAGCGGGCGGGTGCCGCCGCGTGAGAGCTCGTCCCAGGCGCGTCGCAGGGCGACCATGTCGCCGTTCCCCCGGTGCGGGATCACGAACCCGGGCAGTACGGGCAGCCCCGCCCGGGCCGCGCGGGCGAGGTTCGCGGCCTTGGAACCCATGAGGTGGGGGAGCGGGCTGCCGGGCTGCCGGTCGAGCGGGACCACGGCCGGGCCGTATGCCTCGACCTGGCTCAAGGCGTTGTCGCCCCGGTGCTCTTCCCCCTCGCGGGCACCTTCTCCATGACGTTCATCGAGCGTCGTCATCGAACACCCTCCAGGACCGACCGCCAACAGGGGGGACGCGTAGGGGTGGCCCTGCGCCTGACGACGGAACGAAGGATGGGGGCGGGTCGCTACCGGCCCGGGCGGGTGCGACTACGACA
Source organism: Streptomyces lanatus (assembly GCF_014655715.1). Lineage (GTDB taxonomy): Bacteria > Actinomycetota > Actinomycetes > Streptomycetales > Streptomycetaceae > Streptomyces > Streptomyces lanatus. The sequence continues at coordinate 273,048 of NZ_BNBM01000005.1, forward strand.
CGCCTCCTGCTCCGATGATCCCACTCCTGTTCGACTGCATGTAACCCGAAAGCCACTTTTCGGACAGATAGGAGAACAAATCGGAATGCAGCAGTATGCCGGGTCGGCACAACTCGTCCTGCGGCAGCAGCCTCCGGCTCCTTCATTTCGTCCGCGCGCAGGACGCGGCGCGGGCGGCTCCTTCGCAGGCAGGATCGACGGGGATCCCTTGGCGCAGGCCGCCGCTCACCCGCCCTCCGGCTCCTCACCCGGCGGCAGCGCACCGCACAGCGCCTCCAGCGCCGCCCCGTACGCATGCTCCGAGGGCGTGGCGTAGCCGACGACGATGCCGTCGCGGACCGGCATGTCCGCTTCCGTGGCCTCCGGGTGCCGAAACTCGGCGAGACCGTCCAGGGCGACACCCTGCCAGGTGGCCGCCTTGACCGTGGACCGCTCGGTGCCTGGCGGCAGCCGCAGCACCGCGTGGAGCCCTGCGGCCACACCCGTGACCTCGATGTGCGGCGCGTGCTCGGCGAGCGCGGCCACCAGGCGGTCGCGGCGGCTCCGGTACCGCTGCCGCATGCGCCGTACATGACGGTCGTACGCCCCGGAGACGATGAAGTCGGCGAGGCTCAGCTGGTCGAGGACGCTCGCCCATGCCTCGCGCTCGCCCTTCGCCGCGAGCACGTCGCCGACGTACCGCTCCGGCAGCACCATCCAGCCCAGCCGCAGCGCCGGCGACAGGCTCTTGCTGACCGAGCCGATGAAGACGACCCGCTCGGGATCCAGGCCCTGGACGGCGCCGACGGGCTTGCGGTCGTAGCGGAACTCCCCGTCGTAGTCGTCCTCCAGCACCACGCCGCCACGCGCGCGTGCCCAGTCGATCACGGCGGAGCGGCGCTCGGCGTGCAGCGGCCCGCCGGTCGGGAACTGATGCGCCGGCGTGAGCAGCACGGCACGCTCGCGCGCGAGCAGGTCGACGCGGGCGCCGTCCTCGTCGAGGGGCAGCGGTACGGTCCGTACGCCCGCCGCCGTGAGCAGCTCCCGGTGGAAGCCCAGCCCGTACGCCTCCACCGCCAGCGGGCCGCGCAGCACCCCGTCTCCGAAGAGCAGCCGCAGGGCGTGCGCGAAGCCCGAGCAGATCACGATCCGGCCCGGCTCGGTACGCACACCACGCGCGCGTGCCAGATACTCCGTGAGCGCCTCCCGCAGTTCGAGCCGCCCGGCGGGATCGCCCGGCCCGAAGACCTCATTCGGCGCCTGCTGGAGTGCCCGCCGATAGGACGCCAGCCAGGCCGCACGCGGGAACGCCGACGCGTCCGGCGTGCCCTGCCGCAGATCATGCCGAGGCCCACGCGCGCGTGGGGGTGCCCGGCGGATCACTGGCTGGGCGCGCTTCAAGGGCTCGGCTCGCTCGGCGACCCTCGTCCCCGAGCCCTGCCGGGCGGTGAGCCAGCCCTCGGCGACCAGCTCGGCGTACGCGTCGGCCACCGTGTTGCGGGCGATCCCGAGGTCGGCGGCGAGCGAACGGTACGGCGGCAGCCGGGTGCCGGGCGCGAGCCGCCCGCTGCATACGGCCTCGCGCAGGGCGCGGATGAGGGCGGCCCGCCGCCCGCCCGGACCCGGCGCCGCGGCGAGGTCCAGGTGCAGGTCGGCACCGATCCGCTCCGCATAATTGACCCACGATTCAGCCATGGAAATGCACCCTACGGCAGGTCTTTACGACCTGTAGGTTGATGCACATGACGACGACGAACACGATCAACGCCACTGCCGACATCGACCTCGCCGAGGCCATCACCGAAGGCATCACCGAGGCCGAAGCCGCCCGCACCCGCCTCGACTTCGCCAAGTCCGCCCCGAAGGTCTTCCGCGCCATCGTCGGCTTCGACGCCGCCGCCCGCGAGGGCCTCGGCCCCGCCCTGGTCGAACTGATCCAGATCCGCGCCTCGCACCTCAACCACTGCGCCTACTGCCTCCACATGCACACCAACGACGCTCGCAAGGCCGGCGAGAGCGAGGACCGCCTGCACCTGGTCGCCGTCTGGCGCGAGGCCCGCCACTTCTTCACGGCGAAGGAACAGGCGGCCCTGGCCCTCACCGAGGCGGTGACCCTCGTGGCCGACGGAGGCATCCCGGACGAGGTCTACGCCCAGGCCACGGCCCACTTCGACGACGCCGAACTGGCCCACGTCCTCGCCCTGATCATGACGATCAACACTTGGAACAGGGTGGCGCTGGCCACGGGCAAGGTGGCGGGGACGGACGAGCGACGCTAGGAGGCCGGCGCCGGGCGGTTCGCTTCGGCCGAGCCCGCCGCGTCACACCGCCATCGGCCGGTCGTACGGCGATATCGGTGCCGGCAGCCTCGAACTCCCCGTCAGATGACGGTCGACGGCCGCCGCCACCGCCCGCCCCTCCGCGATCGCCCACACGATCAGCGACTGCCCCCGGGCGGCATCCCCGGCCGCGAACACACCCGGCACATTCGTCGCGAACCCGGCGTCCCGCCTGATCGTGCCGCGCGGCTCCATCGCCAGCCCCAACTGCTCGATCAGCCCGTCCGTCCGGTCGGGCCCGGAGAAGCCGAGCGCGAGCAGCACCAGATCCGCGGGCAGCGTGCGCTCGGAACCCGGCAGCGGGCGGCGCCGCGCGTCCACCTCGACCAGGTGCAGCGACCGCACATGCCCATCCGCGTCGCCCGTGAAGCGGAGCGTGGACGCCGCGAACAGCCGGGCGTCCGCATCCGCCGCGGGCGCCGTCTCCAGATCGCGTGCCTCCTCGTGCGCGGCCGAGAGACGGTAGATCTTCGGGTACGTCGGCCAGGGCTCGGCATCCTCGTCCCGCTCCGCGCCGGGCTGGGCGTAGATGTCCAGCTGCGTCACCGACGCGGCACCCTCGCGCACGGCCGTACCCAGACAGTCCGCACCCGTGTCCCCGCCGCCGACGATCACGACATGCTTCCCGGCGGCCGACATGGGCGACCGCTCCAGATCGCCCTCGCGCACCCGATTGGACAGCGGCAGATATGCCATCGCCTGCTCTATGCCGGTCAACTCCCGCCCCGGTACGGGAAGTTCACGCCAGGCGGTGGCCCCGGTGGCGACCACCACGGCGTCATAGCGCGAGCGCAGCTCCGCCGCCCCGATGTCCCGCCCGACCGCCGCCGACGTACGGAACTTCGTCCCCTCCGCCCGCATCTGCTCGATCCGCCGCTCCAGATGATGCTTCTCCATCTTGAACTCGGGGATGCCGTACCGCATCAGCCCGCCGATCCGGTCGTCCTTCTCATACACGGCGACCGTGTGCCCCGCCCGCGTCAACTGCTGCGCCGCCGCGAGCCCCGTGGGCCCCGAGCCGATGACCGCGACCGTCCGCCCCGACAGCCGGTCCGGCGGCCGAGGCGGGGCGAACCCGTCCTCCCACGCCCGATCGGCGATCGCACACTCCACGTTCTTGATCGTGACCGCCGGCTGATTGATCGCCAGCACACACCCCGCCTCGCACGGCGCCGGACACAACCGCCCCGTGAACTCCGGGAAGTTGTTCGTCGCGTGCAGCCGGTCCGCCGCCGCCCGCCAGTCCTCCCTCGACACCAGGTCGTTCCACTCGGGGATCAGATTGCCCAGCGGACAGGCGTCGTGGCAGAAGGGGACGCCGCAGTCCATGCACCGGTCGGCCTGCTTGCTGATGATGGGCAGCAACGCCCCCGGGACATACACCTCGTCCCAGTCCCCGACCCGCTCCTCGACAGGCCGACGCGGCCAGTCCTGGCGGGGGGTGGTCATGAAACCCTTGGGATCGGCCATGGCCGTCTTCCTCGCGTGCGCGTGCCGGCACTCTTCCCGCAACGATACGTCCCACGGGTCACGGGCGCAGAGTGGGGGGACAGCGCTTTCTCGGGTTCCTGGGTCTTCGGGTTTCCGGGTCCTCGGGTTCCTGGGTTCTCGGGGGTGTCAGGCGATGGCCAGCACGTACGACACCGTCGCGGCGGCCGAGGCGACCGTCCGGACGTGGTTCCACGCCGTCCACTCCCGCACATACCTCGCCCAGTAGTCGGCCGCCTCCTGCGTGCCCGCGTCCAGCTTCATCAGGGCCTCGTTGCGCGGCACGTTCGCCATCATCGTCACCCCGAACGAACCGAACAGATACAGCGCACTGCCCAGTAGCAACTCCACCGTCCCCTCGTCCGGCCACAGTACGAACGTCACCACGGCGATCACCGCGCACAGCACCGCCGACCCGAGGAACACCAGCATGAACGCCGGCATCAGCGCGGTCACATTGATCGCCTTCATCGCGGCGACACCCTGCGCCGGCGGCAGCGCGGCGAGCCCGCGCATCACAAAGGTCGAGAAGGCGCAGAACACCCCGGCCACCAGGCCGGTCCCGACCACACCGATCACGATCAGTACGAAGTACGGCCCATCGATCATGCCAACATCAACTCCCGCATCCCGCCGGGATCCTCCCGGCCCGTCCGTCACCTCAAGTGAAATCCTGTACGAGAACCGTGACCATGGCTGAGTGGCGCGAGCACATGCGTGAGCGTCCACGAGGGGGGCGCCCCCCGCCCCCCGCCCCTCCCACCCCATCCCCATCCCCTTCCCCGCCCCTCGTCACCCGACCTCCGACACCCCCGTCCGCCACCCCCGCAACGTCGTCTCCACCGCCGCCGTGATCCGCCGCCGAGCCTCGTGCCGCGGCACCCCGCTCATCAGCAACTGGTCGTACGGCGTCTCCACATGCCGCACGGACGCCATGATCGCCGACGTCACCGCCACCTCGGACAACGCCCGCCCCGCAGCACTGCGCCCCACCCGTCCGCTGCCCCGAACCGACGCATGCATCGCGATCTCCCGCGCCCGGTCCGCCGGACACCCCGGGAACAGTCGCCGTATCTCCGCCGCGAACGCCTCCACGAAGCGCACGTCCTCCTGCGCCCGCCGACGCGCGTCCCGCATCCGACGCCGCCGCCGGGCCTCCGCGTCCGCCAGGCACCGCTCCTCGGCCCTCGCCAGCCCAGCCTCCTCGACGAGAACGCCCTGCCTCTCGTAGCGGCTCTTGCGCCGGTTGAACCGCACGACCACCGCCGACAGCGCACTCTCCTCCCGCGCCCTACGCGTCAGCGCGGTGTCGCCCCGCGGCAGGAACACCAGATGCCCGAGGTCGGCACAGTCGAGACACCGCGGCGCACCGTCCTCCAGTACGAGCATCTGCAACGGCCCGGTACGACACTCCGCGCAATGCCGCCGCTTGAGGCGTTGGAAGACGAGAAGACCGTTACGGGGCAGGGGAGTTGCCGGGTGTGCCATACGGGGTTCATTCCCCTCCGGATGGGACCGGAGAACTCGCCGATCCGCGTCGGAAAGCCACCTGGCCGGCCTCTCGATCGGCCATCCGATCGGCTCCCGGAGGCCCACCGCATCGTCCCAACCCCACCGCGAAACCTCTCACCGCTCCCACCCCTCTCACCTCGTCCCGCCCCGCACCACGCATCCCGCCCTCCCCCTGTCGCATCATGGGCCGTGTGCGACTGGAAGCGATCACCTGGGACCGGCTCGGCGACCTGCTGGCCGAACGGCTGCTCGACCTCAAACCGGACGACGGCGGCCCCTGGCCCCGTATCGCCTTCGACGGAGCCCCGGCGGCCCGCCCCGGAGACCTCGCCCAGCTGGTCGGGGAGGCGCTGCGCATACGCGGCCGTCCCTCCCTCACCGTCGGTGCGGATGGTTTCCTGCGCCCCGCATCGGTCCGCCTGGAGTACGGCCACCAGGACGTGGAGGCCTACTACGACGGCTGGTTCGACACCGGCGCCCTGTGGCGCGAGGTCTTCGGTCCCCTCGAACCCGGCGGAGACGGCCGCGTCCTGCCCGACCTGTGGGACCCGGTCACCGACCGAGCCACCCGCAGTCCCTATGTCCAACTCCCGCCCGGTGGCTTCCTGTTGCTGCACGGTCCCCTCCTTCTGCGCCACTGGTTCCCCTTCGATCTGACCGTCCATGTCCTCCTCTCGCCCGGCGCCCTGCGCCGCCGCACCCCCGAGGCCGAGCACTGGACCCTCCCCGCCTTCGAGCGCTACGACCAGGAGACCGACCCGGCCCACGCCGCCGATGTCCTGGTGCGTGCCGATGACCCGCGGCACCCTGCGTGGAGCGGTTGAGAAGAGATCCGCCAAACCACTTTTATATGCGTGTGCATTTAAATATCCTTGCGCTCATGACGACCTCCACGAGTGATCCGGTCTCCTTCGACGACTCCGTCCGTTCCCTGCTGGACGGCAAGAACTTCGCCGCCGTGGCCACCCTCGGTCCCGACGGCGCTCCGCAGAACTCGGTGGTCTGGATCAAACGCGAGGGCGACACCGTGCTCTTCTCCTCCGTCGACGCCCGCCAGAAGGTGCGCAACCTCCGCCGCGACCCCCGCATCAGCGTCTCGGTCTACGACCTCGCGAACCCCTACTCCTCCGTCGAGATCCGTGGCTCCGCCGAGATCGTCCCGGACGAGGCCAAGCGGCTCCCGTTCGAGCTCTCGCACAAGTACCTCGGCATCGACCCGCCGGCCGAGAAGGACGACGAGACCCGCGTGATCATCCGTGTCGTGCCACAGAAGATCGTGCGCTTCTCCGCCTGATCGCCGCCCGCCCGCCGATGGCCGTTACCGCTCGGTTCCGGGTGCATCGGCCCGGTGCCACGGAGACAATGAAGGGCGCCGGGACTAGCGGTGCGTCCTGCGCCGCGCCGGCCGTCCGGCATCGGGAGGTAGTCCATGACCACTGCCGGAGACATCATGCACCGAGGCGCCCAGTGGATCCCGGCCCACGAGACCCTGGACCGCGCCGCCCAGCTGATGCGTGAACTGGGCGTCGGAGCCCTCCCCATCAGCGACCAGAACGAACGGCTCTGCGGCATTCTCACCGATCGCGACATCGTGATCGGCTGTGTGGCCATGGGCCGCGACCCGAGCAAGGTCACCGCCGGCGAGATGGCTCAGGGCACCCCGCGCTGGATCGACTCGCACGCCGACGTCAGCGAGGTGCTCCGCGAGATGAAGGAGCACCAGATCCGTCGGCTTCCCGTCATCGAGAACAAACGCCTGGTCGGCATGATCAGCGAGGCTGATCTCGCCCGGAGCCTTTCGGAGGGCGAGATCGGCCACTGGGCCGAGAGCGTCTACGCGATGAGCGGGGCGCCGAGGATGCGCTGAACCCGACGTCGACGACCTGATTCATGTCGACGTCGTCGTCCTCGTCCGGCCGGCCGTGCCGGGCGGGGACGCCTCCGACGTACGCCGCGGGAACCCCGTCGAACCGGAGCCTCAGGGCAGCCCGGTCGGCCTCAGAGCCACCCGTTGCGCCGGAAGCCGCGGTACAGCACCACGCACGCGACGGATATCACGCCTATGACCAGGGGATAGCCGAACGTCCAGCGCAGTTCCGGCATGTAGTCGAAGTTCATGCCGTAGACACCGCACACCATCGTCGGGATGGCGATGATCGCGGCCCAGGCCGTGATCTTCCGCATGTCCTCGTTCTGCGCGACGGTGACCTGGGCGAGGTGCGCCTGGAGGATCGAGTTGAGCAACTCGTCGAAGGCGAATATCTGCTCCTTGGCCCGCAGCAGATGGTCGGAGACATCACGGAAGTAGGCCTGTATCTCCGGCTCGACCGCCCGGATGGGGCCGGTGGCCAGCTCCTCCAGCGGCCGACTCAGCGGAACCACCGCCCGCTTCAGCTCCAGCAGCTCCCGCTTGAGCTGGTAGATCCGCCCGGGGTCGGCCCGTGCCCCGTTCTCCGCGAACACGTCCGTCTCGACCTCGTCGATGTCCTCCTGTACCGAATCGGTGACGCTCAGATAGTCGTCGACCACGTGGTCCGCGATGGCGTGCAGCACCGCCGCCGGCCCCTTGGAGAGCTGCTCGGGGTTCGACTCCAGCTCCTCGCGCAGCGGGCCCAGTGAGCCGTGCCTGCCATGGCGGACCGTGATCACGAAGTCCTTGCCGACGAACACCATGATCTCGCCGGTGTTCACCACCTCGCTCGTCGCCGTGAGCTGCTCGTGCTCGACGTAGCAGACGGTCTTGAACACCGCGAACAGCGTCTCGTCGTACCGCTCCAGCTTCGGCCGCTGATGCGCCTCGACCGCGTCCTCCACCGCCAGCGGATGCAGGTCGAACAACTCGGCGATGCCCGCGAACTCCTGGTTCGTCGGCTCATGGAGCCCCAGCCAGACGAAACCACCGCCGCGCTTGCGCACGCGCTGCACCACATCGACCAGATCGCCGATCTCGGGAACCCGCACGCCCTCTCGATAGGTGACGCAGTTCACCACCGAGGAGCCCAGCGGGGACCTGGCGGGGTGGCTCAGGTCGACGCGGGGGCGTCGTCGAGCCAGCCGCGCCACCTTGCGGAGGCCACCGACCTTGTCTAGGCCCGTGACCTTTCGCAGATTCCCTGCCATGGACATCTGGATCTCCTTGCGTGGATCCCTCGCGCCGCATCTCTGCGCCTTGGCCAGCCAGTTTGCCAGTCGTGGGTGAGCGCCGGGTAAGCCTGTGGGTACAGAGGATTCCGCTTTGTTCCCGCCTGTGGACAACCGACCCACCCAGGTAGGACGCATCCCCAGCCGGGCTGGATGCAATCTCCTCACCGGGCCGTGGGGAGTCCGCCATCTCGTCGTAGGCGCCGTGTGGCCCGTTTGAGACGACCGGGGCACTGGGATGATCGCGCTATGACGCGAAACGACGGATATCTCCTCGACAACCGGCAGACCGAGGCGGGCGAGCGTTTCGAAGCCTTCGCCACCCTCTTCGACCCCACCACCTTCCGGCACCTCGAAGCATCCGGCATCGGACCCGGCTGGCGCTGCTGGGAAGTGGGCGCGGGCGGCCCGTCCGTCGTGGCCTGGATGGCCAAGAAGGTCGGCCCGACCGGAAAGGTGATCGCGACCGACATCGACACCTCGCAACTCGCCTCTGCGGCACGGCCGCCGGTCCAGGTCCGCGTCCATGACGTGAGCGCCGACGAACCGCCGGGGGAGGGGTTCGACCTGGTGCACGCCCGGCTCGTCCTCGTCCATGTGCCCGACAGGGAGCGGGCGTTGCGCTCGATGATCGAGTCCCTGCGCCCCGGCGGATGGCTCCTGGTCGAGGACGCCGACCCCGCTCTCCAGCCCCTGATCTGCCCCGACGAACACGGCCCCGAGCAGCAACTGGCCAACCGGCTGCGGCACGGCTTCCGCGAGCTCCTCGCCGACCGCGGGGCCGACCTCTCCTACGGCCGCAGGGTCCCCCGGCTGCTCCGCGAGGCGGGTCTGCGCCAGGTGAGAGCGGACGCGTACTTCCCGATCGCCTCGCCCGCCTGCACCGCCCTGGAGTCCGCCACCATCCGGCAGATCCGCGACCAACTCGTCACGGAGGGCCTCGCCACGGACCAGGACATCGACCGCCACCTCGCGAACGTGGCCACCGGCACCATGGACCTGGCCACGGCCCCGCTGATCTCGGCGTGGGGGCGCAAGGCGTAGCGGGCCGGCCGCAAGGCTCGTACAGGAGACGGGGGTTGCCGCCTGCTCGCGGTGACGTCCGCTCGGTCCACGACCGACCGTCCTCGCCCCACCCAGGCGCGCGCGACCGTCACCCCGACACCGGCGGCCTTCCCCCCACCCGTTCCACCGCCGACGCGCCCGCCCGGCATCCCGCCCGAGCCGCCTCCTCCGGCCCGGCGCCGTAGAGCAGCGCCGCGAGGAAAGCGCCCGTGAAGGCATCGCCCGCCCCGGTCGTGTCCCTCAGCGTGGCCGGTACGGCGGGGACATGGGTGCTCACCGCGCCCGCCCGGGCCACCAGCGCGCCGGCCGAGCCCTGTTTGGCGACCACCAGCGGGACATGGCGGCTCAATTTGGCCGCCGCGTCCTCCACGTCCGGCAACCCCGTGAGCAGGCACGCCTCGTCACGGCTCGGCAGCAGTACGTCCACGCCCTCGACCAGCGCCAGGAAGCGGTCGACGCCCAGCTCCGTCAAGAACCCCGCCGACGCCGGATCCAGACTCACCGGCACTCCACGCGCGCGTGCGGACGCCAGAGCCACGCGCACCAGGGCGCGGCTCGGCTCGGAGAACAACAGATAGCCCGACAGATGCAGCCATGCGACACCGTCGAGAAACGCGTCCGACCAGTCGCCCGGCTCCAGCAGCAGCGACGCGCCACTGTCGGTGAGGAACGTCCGCTCCGCGGCGGCACCCGTGTCGACCAGGCAGATCACCGTCCCGGTCGGCGCCTCGGGATCGACCACGAGACAGGGCGTGACCCCGCTCGCGATCAGCTCCTGTTCGTGCCACGCGACGGCGTCCGCGCCCACCCGCCCCAGCAGCCGCACCTCGGCACGGCCCCGATGCGCGGCCCAGCAGGCCGCATTGGCGCCCGCGCCACCCGGCACCGTACGGATGGCGGCGGCCGTGTCCGTCCCCGCGGCGAGAGGTCCCCGGTGCCGGGCGATGACGTCCGTCACGACATCCCCGACGACCAGCAGCGCGCCGTCGCGGACGCCCAGGGCGGGCCAGTCCGCCCCTCCGCTGCCCGAGCGGCCGGACACCGTGCCGCTCACGCCCCGGCCCAGGCCGCCGCGATGCGCCCCGCCAGCCGTACATTGCCGCGCACCGCCGCGAGATTGGCGCTCAACGAGGCGCCGTCCGTGTGCCGTACGAGGTAGTCCAGCAGGAACGGCGTGACGGCCTGACCGGTGACACCCTGCTCCTCGCACGCGTGCAGCGCGTCGGCGAGCACACGCGCGTGCAGCTCGGGGCCCAACTGCTCCGCCTCCGGCACCGGATTGGCGACGATCAACGCCGACTCGGGCCCGTCGAGGGCTTCCTGGGCCCGCATCACCTCGGCCACCTCGTCCGGCGACTTCAGGGCCCAGTCCACGGGGTGCCCCGAGTCGGAGAGGTAGAAGCCGGGAAAGCGCTCCGTGCGATAGCCGGCCACCGCGACGCCCAGCGTCTCCAGCCGTTGCAGGGTCGCCGGGACATCCAGGATCGACTTCACCCCGGCGCACACCACCGTGATCCGCGTACGCGCGAGCAGCCCCAGATCGGCCGACTCGTCCTGCGTCACCGTCCACTCCCGGTGCACACCGCCCAGGCCGCCCGTCGCGAACACCCGCACGCCCGCGCGTGCCGCCAGCAGGGCCGTCGCCGACACCGTGGTCGCCCCGCTCGCCCCGGCGGCCACCGCGAGCGGCAGGTCCCGGTGACCCAGCTTGCGGATCCCGTCCTCGTTCGCGATCCGCTCCAACTGCTCTTTGTCCAGCCCGACATGGGGCCGCCCGTCCAGCACGGCGATCGTCGCCGGAACGGCACCCTCCTGCCGTACGACGTCCTCCAGCTCCAGGGCCACCTGGAGGTTGCGCGGGCGCGGCAGCCCGTGCGCGATGATCGTGGACTCCAGGGCCACGACGGGTCGACGCGCGTCGATCGCCGCCCGCACTTCATCCGACACCACCAGCACCACGCGCCTGCCTCCTGTCAGTCGGTTCCCCCTCATCTCTGGCGGGCGCCGAGCCCGATCAAACCCCTTACGGGCTGTGGCGGACGACACCAGCCTCGGCGGCATGACGGACAGCACCGCACGACTCGCCCATGTCGTCCTGTGGGTGTGCGCCCCGGAGGCGTCGGCCGAGTTCTTCAAGAGGGGGCCACGCGTGCGTGGCCCCCACACGGCTCAAGGAGTCAGACCGCCTGTGCGCCGTCCAGTGCCCCATGCGGATTCAGCACGTACTTGCGGCTGGCGCCCTGGTCGAACTCGGCGTAGCCGCGCGGTGCGTCCTCGATCCCGATCACGGTGGCGTTCACCGCCTTGGCGATATGCACCCGCTCATGCAGGATCGCCATCATCAGGCCCCGGTGGTACTGCATCACCGGGCACTGTCCGGTCGTGAAGCGGTGGCTCTTCGCCCAGCCGAGGCCGAGCCGCACCTTCAGCGTCCCGGACTGCGCGTCCTTGTCGATCCCGCCGGGGTCGTCCGTGACATACAACCCGGGGATGCCGAGCGCACCGCCCGCGCGTGTGACACCCATCAGCGAGTTCAGGACCGTCGCGGGTGCCTCCTGGGCGTCCGGGCCATGCCCTCGCGCCTCGAAACCGACCGCGTCCACCGCTGCATCCACCTCGGGCTCCCCGAGGATCTGCGCGATCTGATCCTCCACGCTGCCCTGGGAGACATCGACGGTCTCGCAGCCGAAGCTCCGCGCCTGAGCGAGGCGCTCGGCGTTCAGATCGCCCACGATGACCACCGCGGCCCCCAGCAGATGCGCCGAGGCGGCCGCCGCGAGCCCGACCGGGCCCGCCCCGGCGACATACACCGTCGAGCCGACACCCGCACCGGAGCTGACCACACCGTGGAAGCCGGTCGGGAAGATGTCCGACAGCATCGTCAGATCGAGCAGCTTCGCGCGCGCCTGGTCCCGGTCGGGGAACTTCAGCAGATTGAAGTCCGCGTACGGGATCATGACGAACTCGGCCTGCCCGCCGACCCAGCCGCCCATGTCGACATAGCCGTACGCCGCACCCGGCCTGGCCGGGTTCACGTTCAGGCAGATGCCCGTCTTGCGTTCCTTGCAGTTACGGCACCGCCCGCAGGCGATGTTGAACGGTACGGAGACGATGTCGCCGACGTCGATGGTCTCGACGTCCGGCCCCCGTTCGACGACCTCTCCGGTGATCTCGTGCCCGAGGACCAGCCCTTCCGGCGCGGTCGTGCGCCCGCGCACCATGTGCTGGTCACTGCCGCAGATGTTGGTCGCGAGGACCTTGAGGATCACCCCGTGCCGACACTTGCGGCCGATGTTCGCGGAGGCGACTCCCGGTCCGTCCTGAAGCTCGAGCGTGGGGAAGTCGATGGTCCTGACCTCGACCGTGCCCGGCTTGAGATACGCCACTGCCCTGTTTCCGCTCATGCGTGATCGCCGTCCCTTCGGATCCGTGTCTTCCGGATGCCAGTCGGATGCCAGCGGCTGTGCGCACGGTGGAGTCTGCTACCGGCGCCCCGGTCCGGCCAGCCTTCGCGTGGCGACCGGAGAACACGGCCTCCGGCTTCCCCGGTGGAGCGGCGCGTAACGTCAGTCGCCCGCCGGAACCTCCTGCGGCCGTCCGCTCCGTGTGAGGAGCGCCAGCGCGGCCAGCGGGAGCAGCAGACACGCGGCGGCGAGATTCAGCCAGCCGTAGCTCGCCCGGGCGACCACGAGTCCCGCGGCCGCGCCGCCGATGCCCGCGGACGCGTTCATGATGAGGTCCGACAGCCCCTGGGCGGCGGCCCGCGCGGGTTGCGGCACGGAGTCCGTGAGCAGCGCGGAACCCGAGACCAGCCCCGCAGACCAGCCCAGCCCCAGCACGAAGAGCCCCAGGGCCGTCTGCCCATGGCTGTCGCCCGCCGTGCCGGCGAAGAGCACCGCGCACGCCAGCAGCCCCACGGCCAGCCCGATCCCGGACAACCGCCCGAGCCGGTCCGTCAGCCGCCCCATCAGCGGCGCGAACGCGTACATGCCCGCGATGTGACCGCTGATGACCAGCCCGATCAGATCGATGCCCGCGCCGTGGTGCGCGAGGTCGACCGGGGTCATCGACATCACCGAGACCATCGCGGTGTGCGCCACGGCGACCGTCACCACCGCGAGCCTGGCCCGCGGCGAGGCGGCCACGGCGGCCATCCCGGCGCGCAGCGACCGCGCCGCGGGGGACTGCTCCTCGGCCGGCGCCAGCGCACGCGCCGTCAGCAGCGGGTCCGGCCGCAGCAGCACGGCCACCACGACCGCGGATATCAGGAAGATCCCGGCCGCCCACAGGAACGGACCCGCCGTCGCCGGTATCCCGAGGCCCGTGACGCTGCGGCCGGCGGGCGCGGCTATGTTCGGGCCGATGACCGCGCCGATGGTGGTCGCCCACACGACGAGCGAGATGGCCCGGGCCCGCCGCTCCGGCTCGGCCAGGTCCGCCGCCGCGAACCGCGCCTGGAGATTCGCCGACGAGGCCGCCCCGAACGCCGCCATCCCGCACAGCAGCAGCGGAAAGCTCCCGACGCGGGCCGCGATCACCGTGACACCGGCGCCCACGGCACCGATGAGATACGCCAGGACGAGCCCGGGACGACGCCCCCGCGCGGTCATCAACGCGGCCAGCGGCATCGACAGCACCGCCGTACCGGCGACGGTGGCGGTGGGCGCGAGCCCGGACAGCGACTCGGTGCCGCTGACCTCCTTGGCCAGCACCGCCGCGAGCGCGATGCCGGTGGCGACACCCAGCCCGCCCAGGATCTGCGTGGTGACCAGCACGGCCGTGATACGCCGCCGCAGGGCGGGCAGCCGCTCGGGCGGGACGGACACGACGGGCTGCCGCTCGACGGCCGTCACGACGCGCACCCGGTGGAACAGCGCCTCCGGTCGGCCGACCGGGGACAGCGCACAGGACCGGCTGCCGCGTACACATGGGTGAAAGGTGTCGTCACAGGCGCAGTCTCCCCCTCTTGCCCCGCCTGCCCATCCCGGCGATGACCGGGAAGATGGCCGGGAAGCCGTCAGAACAGCGGCTCCGGCAGTACGCCTTCCAGCGCGAGCAGCTTCCGCTTGGTCTCCAGGCCGCCCCCGAACCCGCCGATGCCGCCGTCGCTCTCCACGACCCGATGACAGGGCACGACGACCGGCAGCGGATTGGCCCCCATCGCCATGCCCACTGCCTGGGCCGCACCCGGCTGCCCGACCCGTCCCGCCAGATCGCCGTACCCGACGACCGTGCCGTACGGGACGCCGGACGACAGCTCGCGCAGCACCTGCCGGTTGAAGCCGGAGATCAGCGACCAGTCCAGCGGCAGCTCGAAGTCGTGCCGCGTGCCCGCGAAGTACTCCCGCACCTGACGTATCGCCTCGGCCAGCAGCGGCGAGTCGGGCGCCTCGACCGGCTCGGTACCCAGCCGGGACGCAAGGCGCTCCAGCGCCTTCTCGCGCACCTGGTCAGTGGCGTGGAATACGACACTGACCAGGCCGTCGCGGGTCGCGGCCAGCATCAGCGGGCCGATGTCGCTGCCCACGACGGTCCACACGACCTGCTGTTCGTACTGCCCATGGCTGTCCATGCGCCCACCGTACGACCGGCCACTGACAACACCTCCGCAGCGGGCGCGGCAGCCGGGACCTCACTGCGCGGGCAGGGCGTCCCGGACCACGTCGGGGGCGTTCGAGATGATGCCGTCGACGCCGTACCCCGCGACCAGCCGAGCCGTGTTCGCGTCGTCCACGGTCCAGACGAACACCTCGAGCGGCCTGCCGTGCGGTCCCTCGACCGCGTGCACGGAGGCGACGTAGCCCGTCGACGCTGAGCTGTACGACGGGTTGATCTGGTCGACGAACGTCGCGTAGCGGGCCAGGTCGGCCACCGGCGGCGTCCCGAGGAACCCGGTCTTCACAGCGGGCTTCAGCTCATGGACGGTCCGCACACTGTCGGCACTGAAACTCTGCACGATCAGCCGGCTCTCCAGATGGGGCCGGTCGAGCCACCCCTCATTGTCCAGGAGCTTCAGGGTCTCCTGCTCGATGCCCGGGTACAGCTCGGGGTTCTTGATCTCCAGAAGCAGCTTCTGGTGGTGCAGCTCCACACGGTCCATGTACTGGTCGAGCGTCGGCACGCGCGCGCCCGCGTACGCGGGGCCGAACCAGCTGCCCGCGTCCAGGCGGGCGATCTCGGCGGCGGTGAAGTCCTTCACCTTCCAGGGCGAGCGGTCGGGGAAGACCTCCTCGGCGTCCGTCGTGCGCTTGAGGTTGTCGTCGTGCAGGACGACCAGTTCGCCGTCCTTGGTGCGCTGGACGTCGTTCTCGACCCAGTCGATGCCCAGCTCGGCGGCCTTGTCGACGGCGTCCAGCGTGTTCTCGGGGGCATGGGCCGAGGCCCCCCGATGGGCGATCACCGTGGGCCGCCCGGAGCCGGCCAGGGCATCGGGTGCGGGAATGAGCAGAGCGGAGGCTCCCAGCAGTGCGGTCGTCGTGGCGGCCACAGCGCGCGCGTGCATGCGTACTCCTCGCGTCGGACGATCACGAACAGCTCAACTGTGACAGCAGAGGGTCAACGGCGGGGGAGTACAGAATGGCCACAGATTGAATGGAGTTGCCTGTGCCCGCTCACCCGTGCGGCACAACTGGGGCAAGGCCGTGTTTCTTTGCCGGAAAATCGTTCGACCATTCCGGTGGGGGTTACCCTCAGCCTCAACCCTGACCGCTCGGGCGGTACTGGGAAGGGGCGCATTTCACGGGGTTCCGGGACGTAAAAGGGCGGGAAGGGCAGCTGCGTATGCAGGGCACGATCGACGGATTCAGCTACGGACTCGTCACACCGCTGGTGGCCTATCTCACGGCCTGCCTCGGCGGTGCGCTCGGCCTGCGCTGCACCACCAGATCGATGCTCGTCTCGCAGTCCTGGCGCCCGGGCTGGCTCGCGCTGGGCTCGGCGGCCATCGGATCCGGCATATGGACGATGCACTTCGTCGCGATGATGGGGTTCACCGTCAAGGAGACGCCGGTCCACTACGACAAGGCGATGACATTCGCGAGCCTGGCGGTCGCCATAGTCATGGTGGGCGTCGGGATCTTCATAGTCGGCTACAAAGGCGCCAGCGGCGCGGCCCTGTTCACCGGAGGCACCATCACCGGCCTGGGTATAGCGTCGATGCACTACCTGGGCATGGCCGGAATGCAGGTCAACGGCAAGCTGGAGTACAACACGCTGACCGTGGCGGCCTCCGTCGCCATAGCCATGGCCGCCGCCACCGCCGCCCTGTGGGCCGCCGGACAGGTCAGAGGGCTCCTGTGGAGCGTGGGCGCGAGCCTGGTCATGGGCCTCGCCGTCAGCGGCATGCACTACACCGGCATGGCCGCCCTCAGCGTCCACCTCCACGGCACCGAAGCCCCCGCCACCGGCGACTCGCCGGCCAGCCTTCTGGCGCCGATGCTCGTCGGCCCACTCGCCTTCCTGCTCCTCGCCGGCGCCGTCGTCCTGTTCGACCCGAAGATGGTCATGGGGCGGCCCACCGAGGCCCCCGTCGAGCACAAACCGGGCGTCCCCGCCCACCCCACCGTCCCGCACCCGGCCCGCCGCGCGCCGCTGCGGCCCCGCCGCACCGCCGGAACCCGGAGCTCCAGGACCCCGCAGAACCACTGACCGGACCGCGTTGTCAGTGGGGGGTCGTACGGTGGATCCATGCGGCCCGTTTCCAGTATCGAACGCACGGTGGCGCCCTTCGAGGTCGTCAGCCCCTACCAGCCCAGCGGTGACCAGCCGCAGGCCATCGCCGAGCTCGCCCGGCGCATCGAAGCCGGTGAGAAGGACGTCGTCCTGCTCGGCGCGACCGGCACCGGCAAGTCCGCGACCACCGCGTGGATGATCGAGAAGCTCCAGCGTCCCACCTTGGTGATGGCACCGAACAAGACGCTGGCCGCCCAGCTGGCGAACGAATTCCGCGAACTCCTGCCGAACAACGCCGTCGAATACTTCGTCTCGTACTACGACTACTACCAGCCCGAGGCGTACGTCCCGCAGTCGGACACCTACATCGAGAAGGACTCCTCGATCAACGAGGAGGTCGAGCGACTGCGCCACTCCGCGACCAACTCGCTGCTCACCCGCCGCGACGTCATCGTGGTCGCCTCGGTCTCCTGCATCTACGGCCTCGGTACACCCCAGGAGTACGTGGACCGCATGGTCCCCCTCAAGGTCGGCGAGGAGATCGACCGGGACCAGCTGCTGCGCCGTTTCGTGGACATCCAGTACACACGCAACGACCTGGCCTTCACCCGCGGCACCTTCCGCGTCCGCGGCGACACCATCGAGATCTTCCCGGTCTACGAGGAGCTCGCCGTCCGCATCGAGATGTTCGGCGACGAGATCGAGGCCCTGTCCACGCTGCACCCGCTGACCGGCGAGATCATCAGCGACGACGAGCAGCTGTACGTCTTCCCGGCCTCCCACTACGTCGCGGGCCCCGAGCGCATGGAGCGGGCCGTCAACGACATCGAGAAGGAGCTGGGCGAGCGCCTCGCCGAGCTGGAGAAGCAGGGCAAGCTCCTGGAGGCCCAGCGGCTGCGGATGCGGACGACTTACGACCTGGAGATGCTCCGTCAGATCGGCAGCTGCTCCGGTGTCGAGAACTACTCGATGCACTTCGACGGCCGCGAGCCGGGCTCCGCGCCGAACACCCTGCTGGACTACTTCCCGGAGGACTTCCTCCTCGTCATCGACGAGTCGCATGTGACGGTGCCGCAGATCGGCGCCATGTACGAGGGCGACGCCTCCCGCAAGCGCACCCTGGTCGACCACGGCTTCCGCCTGCCCTCCGCCCTCGACAACCGTCCCCTCAAGTGGGAGGAGTTCCAGGGGCGCATCGGGCAGACCGTCTATCTGTCGGCGACCCCGGGCAATTACGAGCTCTCCCGCGGCGACGGCCAGGTCGAGCAGATCATCCGCCCCACCGGCCTCGTCGACCCGGAGGTCGTCGTCAAGCCCACCGAGGGCCAGATCGACGACCTGGTCCACGAGATCCGGGAGCGCGTCGAGAAGGACGAGCGGGTCCTGGTCACCACCCTCACCAAGAAGATGGCCGAGGACCTCACGGCCTACTTCCTGGAGCTCGGCATCCAGGTCCGCTATCTGCACAGCGATGTCGACACCCTGCGCCGTGTCGAGCTGCTGAGAGAGCTGCGCGCGGGCGAGTTCGACGTCCTCGTCGGCATCAACCTGCTGCGCGAGGGCCTCGACCTGCCCGAGGTGTCCCTGGTGGCGATCCTCGACGCCGACAAGGAGGGCTTCCTGCGCTCCGGTACGTCCCTCATCCAGACCATCGGCCGCGCCGCGCGTAACGTCTCCGGCCAGGTCCACATGTACGCCGACAAGATCACCCCGGCGATGGAGAAGGCCATCGACGAGACCAACCGCCGCCGGGAGAAGCAGGTCGCGTACAACAAGGCGAACGGCATCGACCCCCAGCCGCTGCGCAAGAAGATCAACGACATCGTCGCGCAGATCGCCCGCGAGGACGTCGACACCGAGCAGTTGCTCGGCACCGGCTACCGCGCGAAGAAGGACGGCCGGGGCACCAAGGCCCCCGTGCCCTCCCTCGGCGACAAGGCGGCCAAGGGGGCGAAGGCCGCCAAGTCCGCCAGGGGCAAAGCGAAGGAGACGGTGCCGACGGACCGTCCGGCGGCCGATCTCGCCGAGCAGATCGAGGAGCTGACGGAGCGTATGCGCGCCGCCGCGGCCGATCTGCAGTTCGAGATCGCGGCCCGGTTGCGTGACGAGGTGTCCGAGATGAAGAAGGAACTGCGACAGATGAAAGAGGCAGGCCTGGCCTGACACGCACGCGCTGTGTTGCAAGACCGACACAAAGTGGGGACCGGGGTACGTCACTGTCAGTGCCCCTGCGTAGGGTTCTGGTCATCCGCGGACTCCGCGGCCAACAGGGGACAGCTCGAGAGGGGATTCAGCACGTGACCGTCAACATGACCAAGGGTCAGGCCATCAGTCTGCAGAAGAACGACGGCGGCAGCCTGACCGCGGTGCGCATGGGTCTCGGCTGGCAGGCGGCTCCCCGGCGCGGCCTGTTCGGCTCGCGCACGCGGGAGGTCGACCTCGACGCCTCGGCCGTCCTGTTCGCGGACAAGCAGCCGGTCGACGTCGTCTTCTTCCGTCACCTGGTGAGCGACGACGGCTCGGTCCGTCACACCGGTGACAACCTCGTCGGCGGTGTCGGCCAGGGCGGCGACGACGAGGCCATCCTCGTCGACCTCGCGCGCATCCCGGTCCACATCGACCAGATCGTCTTCACCGTGAACTCCTTCACGGGCCAGACCTTCCAGGAGGTGCAGAACGCCTTCTGCCGTCTGGTCGACGAGACCAACGGCCAGGAACTCGCCCGGTACACGCTCGCCGGTGGTGGCGCCTACACCGCTCAGATCATGGCGAAGGTGCACCGCTCGGGCCCGGGCTGGTCGATGACGGCCCTCGGCACGCCGGCCAACGGCCGCACGTTCCAGGACCTGATGCCGTCGATCCTGCCGCACCTGTAGGACACCCGAGGCGGCCCGGCGGGCGGCACACGACACAAGACACAGCGACACAGGGGGACGAAGGCATGACGGCCGAGCTGGTGCGGGGGCAGAACCACCCGCTCTCCCAGGCCCGTCTGGAGATCCGGGTCTCGGCCGGCACGCCGATGGTGGCCGCCGCCACGCTCGGCGACGAGCAGGGGAAGATCCACGGCGTCGAATGGGTGGCACACCCCGGCGCCCCCACCCTGCCCGGCCTGGAGGTCTCCAAGCAGGCGGCCGCCGACCATCGCCTCGCGGTGGATCTGGACGCCATGCCGGAGGCCGTCCACCGTGTCAGTGTGCTGCTCGCCCTGCCGATGGGGGTCGGCGGCCCGACCCGCTTCGGCGCCGTCCCCACCCCGTTCGTCGCGGTCACCGGCCTCGACGGCGCCGAGGTCGCCAGCTACACCGTCACCGGCCTGGAGGCCGAGTCGGCCGTGGTCGCCCTGGAGCTCTACCGCCGCCAGGGCGCCTGGAAGGTGCGCGCCATCGGCCAGGGCTACGCCGACGGTCTCGCCGGGCTCTTCACCGACCAGGGCCTGCCCCAGGCGCAGCAACTGGCCGGAAGCATCAACGAAGCGGTGGCGCAGGGCATGGCCCGCTCGATCCCGGCGCCCCCGCCGCGCACGGACGGCGACCGTTCCCGGCAGACCGCCGCACCGGCACTCGGCCCGGACCAGGGCGGCCAGGCATCGCAGGGCGCCACCGGTCCCGTACCACCACAGACATCGCCGTACGGCGCACAGACACCCGACGGGCCCGGCCAGCCGACACCGCAGCCGAACTCCCCGTACGGCACGCCGGCGCAGGGGCAGCCCGCGTCGCAGCCGCCGTACCAGGGCGGAGCCGGCGCCACCGACCCCGGCCAGACGGGCACGTCCGGCGGTCCCATCAACTACAGCCATCCGCGCCGGCAGAACGCGGCTCCGCCACCGCCCCCGCCGACCGCGCCCCCGGCCCAGCCGGGACAGCCCGCGCAGCCCGTCGCGGGCGACGCCACCGGCTGGTCCATGGACGAGCGGCTCTACAACCAGGTCTGGGGCATGTTCGAGGACCTGGCCCGCACTACCGCCGCATACCGCAGCGCGGTCGACTTCGCCGAGTCGCGCATGGACAAGGAGCTCGACCAGGTCCTGTCGGACCCGCGCAGCCGGATCGGTGGACAGGGCGACGCCGCACGCGAGGCCGCCCAGGCCAAGCACACGGAGCTGGTCAACCAGGCCAGGGAGGCCCTCGACCGGGACCTCGCCCAGCTCACGGCGGAGGCCGAGGTCGTCGAGCCCGCACTGCCGCCCGCGTACGCGCGCTGGGACAACCCCGTGTGGCACGGCTATCGCGTACCGATGGAGATTCCCATGGCACTGCGCCTGGGCGACCTCCATCTCCCCGAGAGCGACCGGTTGCGCATCCCGATGCTGGTCCGGCTGCCGTTGGAGCGGGGCCTGTGGATCGACAGCGGGCGCGGCAGTTCACTCGACGGCTCGTTCACCGACTCCCACGATCTGCGGCGCCTCGCGATGGAGACGGCCGTGGCGAACGCGGCCCGGCTGCTCGCGGTCTATCCGGCCGGTGAGTTCACCGTGCACGTCATCGACCCGGCGGGTTCGGGCGCTCAGGCGCTCGCACCGCTGGTGCAGACCGGTGTGCTCGCGGCCCCGCCCGCCGTGGGCGCGGCTGGAGTCGCGGATGTCCTCGGGCGGCTCACTCAGCGCGTCGACCTGGTGCAGATGGCTCTGCGCGGCGGTGCGCCGGACTCCCTGCCACCGGGCTTCGACACCTCCCAGCAGCTGCTGATCGTCAACGACTTCCCGCACGGCTTCGACGACCGTGCCGTGAACCAGCTGCGCTATCTGGCGGACGAGGGCCCGGCGGTCGGCGTCCATCTGATGATGGTCGCGGACCGCGAGGAGGCGGCCGGCTACGGCCCGCTGCTCGACCCGCTGTGGCGTGCGTTGATGCGTCTGACGCCGGTGCCGGACGATCACCTCGCCGACCCCTGGGTGGGGCATGCCTGGACCTATGAGCCCTCGCTCGTCCCGCCCGGCAGCCAGGTCCTCCAGCAGGTCCTGTCACAGGTCGCGGCGGCCCGCACCCATTACCGGTAAACAGCCTCTGACCTGCGCATTTGGCACTCCTTTTGCCAATCGCTTTACCTTTCCTTGGTGATTGGGTACTCTTCTTTGCACGGAGGGGAGTACTCCCTGTCTGCTGCGGCGTACCCGTCAATACGGATCAGGCCAGATCCCGGGGCGTCGGCCCATCCTGGGTGGAAGAGACCTCCGGCGCGCGACGACGCTGACATTTGCCGTTACGACTGCCGGAGGCGCAGTGGAAGTCTCGACGACCCTATGGGTCCTGACCATCGTGGGCCTTGCCGCTCTCATCGCGGTCGATTTCTTCATCGGCCGTAAGCCGCACGACGTATCGATCAAGGAAGCCGGAATCTGGACGGTCGTCTGGATCGCCCTGGCCGGCCTGTTCGGGCTCGGCCTGCTGATCTTCGGCAGCGGACAGGCCGGCGGCGAGTTCTTCGCCGGCTTCATCACCGAGAAGTCGCTGAGCGTCGACAATCTCTTCGTCTTCGTCCTGATCATGGCGAAGTTCGCCGTGCCGTCCCAGTACCAGCAGCGAGTACTGCTGGTCGGTGTTCTCATCGCTCTTGTGCTGCGGGCCATCTTCATCGCCGCCGGCGCCGCGATCCTCGCCAGCTTCGCGTGGGTGTTCTACCTCTTCGGCGCCTTCCTGATCTGGACCGCCTGGAAGCTCATCCAGGAGGCCCGGGCCGGCGACGAGGAGGAGGAGTTCGAGGAGAACAAGCTGCTCAAGGCGGCCGAGAAGCGATTCGGCGTGGCCGACCGCTACCACGGCACCAAGCTGTGGATCCAGGAGAACGGCAAGCGGGTCATGACCCCGATGCTGGTCGTGATGCTCGCGATCGGCACCACGGACGTCCTGTTCGCCCTGGACTCCATCCCCGCCATCTTCGGCCTGACCCAGGACCCGTACATCGTGTTCACGGCCAACGCGTTCGCGCTGATGGGCCTGAGGCAGCTGTACTTCCTCATCGGCGGTCTGCTGAAGAAGCTGGTCCACCTCAGCTACGGCCTGTCGATCATCCTCGGCTTCATCGGCGTGAAGCTGGTGCTGCACGCGCTGCACGAGTCCGGGGTCCATGTCCCCGAGATCAGCATCCCGGTCTCTCTCGGCGTGATCTGCGCGGTCCTGATCATCACCACGATCACCAGCCTGCGGGCCTCCAAGAAGCAGGCGGCGGCCGAGGCGGCGCAGGAAGGGAGCGAAGGCGCTCCGAAGGACAGCATCGACGTCTGACCACGTCGGACGTAGCAAGAACCAACACCGGGGGTGGTGCCCAGCGAATTGCCGAGCACCGCTCCCGGTGCTTCGTTGGGTGCCGGGTGTCCCCGGCCGGGGACACCACGGCCGGGGGTGGAGGCACCTGTGGACGCACCCATGAAGTTCGTACAGATCATCGACTTCGAGACGGACCGCATCGAAGAGATGCGGGAGCTGGCCCAAGAGACCGAACAGCGCCTGGCGGGCCGCAGCGGCGGCCCCACACGCCGGCTCGTCCTCAAGGACAGGGGGCAGGCGGGCCGCTACCTCGTAGTGATCGAGTTCGACTCCCACGAGGACGCCATGCGCAACAGTGACGACCCCGAGACCACCAAGTTCGCGGAGCAGATGGCCGCGCTGTGCACCCGGCCGCCGTCCTTCACGGACTGCGACGTACAGGAGACGACCGATTTCGCATAGCGACATACGCGACACAGGGGCCCCGCATCCGGAGGGCGCGGGGCCGCCTGGCAACCACTCCGACCGCCCTTCCGCCCCTCACACCGACCGGAATGCGAACCCTCAGGGCCTCTGCGACGATCGCTCCATGATCGCTCGGCTCCGGCCGTTCGCGACACGGTGGACGTCCTACGTGCCGGTGCTCGCGTTCGTCCTGCTGATCTTCACCTGGGGACGGGATCTGCCCGGCGCGGTCGTCGCGCTGGTGACGCTGATCCTGGCCGGTGCCGTCCTGGCCGCCGTGCACCACGCCGAAGTGGTCGCGCACCGGGTCGGCGAACCCTTCGGCTCCCTCGTCCTCGCCGTGGCCGTCACGATCATCGAGGTCGCCCTGATCGTGACCCTGATGGCCGACGGCGGTGACAAGAGCTCCACCCTCGCCCGGGACACCGTCTTCGCGGCCGTGATGATCACCTGCAACGGCATCGTCGGCCTGTGTCTGCTGGTCGCCTCGCTGCGTCACCGTACGGCGGTCTTCAACCCCGAAGGCACCGGCGCCGCCCTCGCCACGGTGGCCACCCTCGCCACGCTCAGTCTGGTGCTGCCGACGTTCACCACCAGCAAGCCCGGCCCGGAGTTCTCCAGTGTCCAGCTGACGTTCGCCGCACTGTCCTCGCTGATCCTGTACGGCCTGTTCGTGACGACCCAGACCGTACGGCACCGCGACTACTTCCTCCCCATCACCCGGCTCGGCGAGGTGATCACCTCGGACGACCACGCCGACGCGCCCTCCAAGCGCTCCGCGCTGATCAGCCTCGGCCTGCTGGGCCTCGCCCTGATCGGCGTGGTCGGCCTGGCCAAGGGCGTGTCACCCACCATCGAGAACGGAGTGGAGGCAGCCGGCCTCCACCATGCCGTCGTCGGTGTGGTCATCGCCCTGCTGGTGCTGCTCCCGGAGACGATCGCCGCCCTGCGCGCCGCCCGCCGGGACCGCGTACAGACCAGCCTGAATCTCGCGCTCGGCTCGGCGATGGCCAGCATCGGCCTGACCATCCCCGCGGTCGCCCTGGCCTCCATCTGGCTCTCCGGCCCACTCGTCCTCGGCCTCGGCCCCACGCACATGGTGCTGCTCGCCCTGACGGTGGTGGTGAGCTCGCTGACGGTCGTACCGGGGCGGGCGACGCCGCTCCAGGGCGGCGTTCACCTGGTGCTGTTCGCGGCGTATCTGGAGCTCGCCATCAACCCGTAGCCAAGGCTGTTCCGTAGCCCGTCACCCGGTGGCGGGCTCCACCGCCGTCACCGGCACCGGACGCGTCTCGGGCAGCAGCGCGAAGCACCCCAGACTGAGCAGCGCGACCCCCGTCAGATACGCCGCCACCCCCCAGGGCACCCGACCACCCTGCTCGACGAGCGCCGTCGCCACGATCGGCGTGAGCGCGCCCCCGAGGACTCCGCCGAGGTTGTAGCCCACCGCGGCGCCCGTGCAGCGCACCCGGGGTTCGTACAACTCCGGCAGATACGCGGCGATCACCGCGAACATCGTGATGAACGCGATCATCGCCCCGAGGAAGCCCAGGAACATCAGCAGCGGCTGCGCCGTGGCGAGGAGCGCGATCATCGGGAACATCCACAGGGCGCAGGCGGTGCACCCGAGCAGGCACAGCGGACGCCGCCCGTACCGGTCGCCGAGCATCGCCACCAGCGGGGTGAGCGAACCCTTCACGACCACCGCGCCCATGATGCAGGTCAGCATGACGCCGCGGTTCACCCCGAGCCGTTCCGTGGCGTAGGCCAGGGACCAGGTCGTCACGGTGTAGAAGATCGCGTACCCGATCGACAGCGCCCCCGCCGTCAGCAGCACGAGCCGCCAGTGTTCACGGACGACCTCGGCGAGCGGCACGCGCGCGTGGTCGTCGAGTTCCAGGAACCGGGGGCTCTCGGTGAGCGACGACCGCAGCCACAGCCCCACCATCGCCAGCACGCCCGCCGCCCAGAACGGCACCCGCCAGCCCCACGCGGCGAACTGCGCGTCGGTCAGCGTCGCCGACAGCGCCAGCACCACACCATTGGCGAGCAGAAACCCCAGCGCGGGCCCGACCTGCGGAAAGCTCGACCACAGACCGCGCCGCCCGGCGGGCGCGTGCTCCACGGTCAGCAGCACGGCTCCGCCCCACTCGCCGCCGAGCCCGAGCCCTTGAAGGAAGCGCAGCACGAGCAGCAGCAGGGGAGCGGTCACACCGATCGTCCCGTACGTCGGTACACAGCCGACCGCGACCGTGGAGGCGCCGGTCAGCAGCAGTGAGCCGACGAGGACCGGGCGCCGTCCGTGCCGATCCCCGATGTGCCCGAACAGCACCGACCCCAAGGGGCGCGCCACGAACCCCACCCCGAACGTGGCGAAGGCGGCCAGCGTCCCCGCCACCGGGGAGAAGGTCGGGAAGAACAGCGGCCCCAGGACCAGCGCCGCCGCGGTCCCGTAGACGAAGAAGTCGTAGAACTCGATGGCCGTCCCGGCGAGTGAGGCGGCCGCGAGCCGCAGCATGGACGGGGAGCCCTTTACGGTGCGTACATCGTGCATGCTGCGTCAACTACCCACAGTGATCGCGGGTTACGGGGGCGTGCGGGCGCGCTCGGCCCCCGTCAGTACGTGACGGTGATGCGCCGGGCCGGGCCGTCGACGCGGACGATACCGCCGTAGGGGATCACGAGTTGCGGATCGGTGTGGCCGAAGTCCACGTCGAAGACGATCGGAGTGTTGGGGGCATATACACGCATGGCCCGCAGCACGGCTTCGCGCTGCTCGGCGGCATAACGAGCGGCCTCCTCGGGGCCGTTGGGGCGCTGGAAGGACCAGGTCTTCGCCCGGCCCATCAGGAGCGCGGAGAAGCGCTGGAGCAGCCCACGTTCGCCCATGTTGCGAAGCGTCCAGAAGACCTCGCTCGCGCTCGGCATCTCCTCCGACGTCTCCAGCAACAGCACTCCGCCGTCGTACTCGGAGAGGTCAGGCGCGATCTCCCGGTCGGCCATCAGCAGCCAGCCGACGATCTCCAGACAGCCGCCCCAGGTGCGGCCCTCCACCACGCGGTCGGCGTTCACCCAGGTCCATCCGTCGCCGGGCCTCGTCTCGGGCTCCGCGTCGAATGTCGCGGGGTCGGCCCAGTCACGGTTGATGTCGTTCCAACGCTCGGCGGGCCCGAGTTCGTACTCGCCGGACGTGAACAGCGCGGCCCGCAGTGAGTTGGCGGTCTGCGGGTTCATGGCGCCGGGACGGCCCAGCTCGCACATCACGGTCGCGCCGTGGAAGCCGACGATTCCGGTGTTGCGCAGGAACATCAACAGGTTCGTGTTGTCGCTCATCCCGAAGAACGGCTTCGGGTTCGCCCGGATCAACTCCCGGTCCAGCAGCGGCAGCACCGTGATCTGGTCGTCGCCGCCGATGGACGCGATGACCGCCTTGATGTCCGGGTCGGCGAAGGCGGCGTGGATGTCGTCGGCCCGCTCCTGCGGCGTCGAGCCCATCTTGCGGGTCGCCGGATACTCGACCGGTTCGAGCCCGTACTCCTTACGCAGCCGCTCCAGGCCCAGTTCAAAGGGGCGCGGCAGGATACCGGGCAGGCCCGCGCCGGGCGAGATGACGGCGACGCGGTCGCCGGGGGAGGGCTTGGGAGGGTACGAAGCAGTGGTCATACCCGGAGGCTATGGGGAACCGCGTGGTCCATGCACCGTGATAAACCGGGGTCTGAGCAGCGGTCATCGACGCACCGCCGCACCCCGACGGACCGGAGGAACCGTGCCCCGCACCCTGGCCAACGCCCCGATCATGATCCTCAACGGCCCCAATCTGAATCTGCTCGGCCAGCGCCAGCCCGAGATCTACGGCTCCGAGACTCTCGACGATGTCAGGGCCCTGTGCGCCAAGGCGGTGGCCGCACACGGCGGCACCATCGACTTCCGGCAGTCCAACCATGAGGGCGAGCTGGTCGACTGGATCCACGAGGCACGGCTCAATCACTGCGGGATCGTGATCAACCCCGGTGCCTACTCGCACACCTCTGTGGCGATCCTGGATGCGCTCAACACCTGTGACGGCCTTCCCGTGTTGGAGGTCCACATCTCCAACATCCACAAGCGCGAGTCCTTCCGGCACCACTCCTACGTCTCGCTGCGTGCCGACGGGGTCATCGCGGGGTGCGGTGTGCAGGGGTATGTGTTCGGCGTGGAGCGGGTCGCGGCACTCGTGGGGGCGGGCCAGGCGGACACGTGACCTCGGCAGGCGGGCGGTTGTAAGGACCGCCGTCCATAGCGAGCGGTCCTTACAACCGCCCCGCCTCCACGATCCGCCGCAGGAAGCGCCGCGTACGTTCCTCCTGCGGGTCGCCGAAGATCTGTTCGGCCGGGCCGCGCTCCAGCACCACGCCTCCGTCCAGAAAACAAACCTGGTCGGCGACCTCGCGGGCGAACCCCATCTCGTGGGTGGCCAGCACCATCGTCATTCCGTCCGCTTTCAAGTCACGGACGACGGCGAGGACTTCGCCCACCAGCTCGGGGTCGAGGGCGGCGGTGATCTCGTCGAGCAGCAGCAGCCGGGGACGTACGGCCAGGGCGCGGACGATCGCGACGCGCTGCTGCTGGCCGCCGCTGAGCCGGTCCGGGTACTCGCCCGCCTTGCCGGCCAGCCCGAGCCGCTCCAGCAGCTCACGCGCGTGTGCCTCGGCCTCGGCACGGGACTGCCCGTGCACCCGGCGCGGGGCGAGCGTGATGTTCTCCAGGACCGTCATGTGCGGGAAGAGGTTGTACGCCTGGAACACCACGCCGATACGGCGGCGTACGGCGTCCTGGTCGACGCGCGGATCGGTGATCTCCTCTCCGTCCAGCCAGATCGCGCCGTCATCGATCTCCTCCAGCAGGTTCGCGCACCGCAGCAGCGTGGACTTGCCGGAGCCGGAGGCCCCGATCAGCGCGGTCACCGTGTGCGGGGCGACCTCCAGGCCGACGTCACGCAGCACGACCGAGCCGCCGAAGGTCTTGCGCACGGACTCCATGCGCAGCACGGGTGCGTCGCTCGCCGGTGTGGCGCTCACAGGGCTCCTCCTTGGGCGCGCCGGCGGTCCATCCGTGCCGTCACCCAGTCCGTGAAGCGGGTCATCGGGATGGTCAGTGCCACGAAGATCAGGCCCGCGACGATGTACGGCGTGTAGTTGAGACTGCGGCCCACGATGATGTCCGCGGCCCGCACGGCGTCCACGGCGCCGCCGATCGACACCAGCCCGGTGTCCTTCTGCAGCGACACCAGGTCGTTCAGCAGCGGCGGCACCTGACGGCGTACCGCCTGCGGCAGGACGACATGCCGCAGTGCCTGCCGGTTGGTGAGACCGAGCGAGCGTGCCGCGGCGCGCTGCGAGGGGTGCACCGACTCGATGCCCGCGCGGAACACCTCGGCCACGTACGCCGAATACGTCAATGTCAGCGCCGTACCGCCCAGCAGCACCGGATCGACGGTCACGCCCTGGAGCCGCAGCGCGGGGACGCCGAGGACGACGATCATGAGGTTAATGATGAGCGGAAGGCCCCGGAAGAAGTCCGTGTAGGCGGCCGCCAGCACGCGCAGCGGGAAGAACACCGGGCCGCGAAGCGTGCGGGCGACGGCGATGAGCATCCCGAGGACGAGTACGCAGGCGCCGCAGATCAGCAGCAGCCGGACGTTGAGCCACAGCCCTTCGAGGACCTTGGGGAACGCCTCGCGCGCGTACTCCCAGTCGAAGAACGTCTCCTTGGTGCGCGGCCAGCCCGGCGCGTTGACCACGACCAGGTAGAGCACGACACCCGTGACCAGGGTGGAGAGGGCGCCGATGGCCGTGGCGCGGCGGGCGCGGGCGCGCTTGTAACGCTCGCGGTCGAGCCGCCGCTGCGAGGGCACGTAGCCGTCGCCCTCGCCGGGCATGCCGCCGTCGCCGTCCGCGCCCTCCTGGCCGGACTCCTCCTTCGTGACGGTCACTTGAGCACCGGGGCGTCGACGGCGTCGGACAGCCACTGCTGCTCCAGCTTGCCCAGGGTGCCGTCCTTGCGCAGGGCGTCCACGGCCTCCGTCACGCACGGGGTGAGCGCGCTGCCCTTGTCGAGCACGAGCCCGAACTGCTCAGGCGTGCCGCCCTGGTTCTCGAACTGGCCGACGATCGTCGCGTTCTGCACCTCGGCCGCGGTGATGTAGAAGGCGGTCGGCAGATCGACCACGATGGCGTCGACCTGGCCGTTCTTCAGCGCGGACTTGGCCTGGTCGTTCTTGGCGTACGCGGCGGCCTCCTGGGTCGGCTTCACCACGTCGTCGATGTAGTCGAGGCTGGTGGTGCCGACCTGCGCGCCCAGCTTGAGGCCCTTCAGGTCGGCGATGCTCTTCGCCTTGGCCGCCTTGGAGTCCTTCAGAGCGATGACGGCCTGGCGGACGTCGTAGTAGCCGGAGGAGAAGTCCACGGCCTTCTTGCGTTCGTCCTTGATCGACACCTGGTTGATGTCGAAGTCGAAGGTCTTCTCACCGGGCGCGAAAGCCTTGTTGAACGGGACGCTCTGCCAGACGACGGCGCCCTTGTCGTAGCCGAGCCGCTTCGCCACGGCGTACGCGACCGCCGATTCGAAGCCCTCACCATTGGCGGGCTTGTCGTCCTTGAACCAGGGTTCGTAGGCCGGCTCATCGGTGGCGATGGTCAGCTTGCCGGACGTCTCGGTGGCCAACTTGCCCTGGGCGCAGGTGTTCCCGGCCGAACCCGACGGCGCGTCGGCGGCCTTCTCCTCCGGCTGCGGAGCGCAGCCGAGAGCGGTGGCGAGCAGGGCGGTCGTTGCGACGGCGACAGCGCGGCGCAGGGCGCGGGGGGCAGGGTGCATGGCGCGAGATTGACAGTACATCGTCGTCTTTGTCGAGGTCACGACGGTGAATGTCCGCATATTGGGAACGGGTGTTGCGTTCCCGTGAACAATGTCCCGCGACTCGACATCTCCACGTGAGCGCGCCGGGGCCGCCGGTCGAGGGCGGGGTTGAGAGACCGGCGGCCCCTCCGCTCAGGAGCCGTCATCCTGTGCGGGGCTGCTTCCAGTTGACTGCGCAACAACGCGCGCCGGGAGCGCGCGCATGGCACCAGCGCGTGTGAACGGTTCACACGGGGCGTGAGCGCCGGTTCCGTGCGCTCACCAGCCCCGAGCGCGCCACTCCGGAAGCTGCGGCCGCTCGGTGCCCAGCGTCGTGTCGTCGCCGTGCCCCGGGTAGACCCATGTCTCGTCCGGCAGCACGTCGAAGATCTTCGTCTCCACGTCATGGATCAGGCTCGCGAACGCCTTCGGATCCTTACGGGTGTTGCCCACACCGCCCGGGAACAGGCAGTCCCCGGTGAACACATGGGGATGCCCGTGCGGGTCGTCGTAGACGAGGGCGATCGAACCCGGCGTGTGCCCGACCAGATGGCGCGCGGTGAGCTCCACGCGCCCCACCCGGATCGTGTCACGGTCGTCGACCAGGACATCGGTCGGCACCGGGATGCCGTCTGCGTCGTCCCGGCCGGCGTACGTACGCGCGCCAGTGGCCTCGACCACCGCGGCGAGTGCCTGCCAGTGGTCGCCGTGCTGGTGCGTGGTGACGACGGACGCGATGCCGTCGTCACCGATCATGCCGAGCAGGGATTCCGCTTCGTTCGCGGCGTCGATCAGGAGTTGCTCGTCCGTGGCCCGGCAGCGCAGCAGATAGGCGTTGTTGTTCATCGGGCCGACCGCGATCTTGGTGATCATCAGGTCCTTGAGCTCGTGCACATCGGCGGGGCCACCGACCGTCACCTGTCCGCTGTACGTCATGGCGGCAGCCTATAGCGGGGGAACGCTCGACGGCCCCCCGGCGCTACAGCGGAGGAAGCGACGGCAGAGCGCCGCCCGCCACGGTCAGCCCTGCCCCGTCGCGACGCCCGGCGAGCCAGCCCAGCAGGTCGGGGGCGGAACCGTGGACGGTGATGTCGGGAGCCTCCGCGTCCCGCCCGGTGCTCCACACGCGCGTGCCGTCCGTGAGGCGGGTCGGCGGCACATCGGCGTGCCCGCCGAACCGGTCCGCGAGGAACTCGATCTCCCGCTCGGTGAACTCGGCCGGCAGGTCCTCCAGCTCGTACCCGATCCCGAGATCCACATGGTGCAGCTCCACCTCGACCCACCGTCGGAACGGCACCCGGGCCGCCGCATCGGTGACGCCGTTGCGCAGCTCGACGGTGCGCGACCAGTCCGCGGGCACGGCCCCGGCCTCCTGGAAGCGGACGGCGCTCTCGCGCACGTCGGTGAGCTGGATGTCGAGGGGGCGCGGGGCGTCCCGGTCGATGTCGGCGTCCCGGGCGGTGCCGGACACGTACATGGGACGGCCTTCCAGGACGTTCACGAGCGCGTCCGCGTTGCGCGCGATGTGTGCGAGAACATGGCCGCGGCTCCAGCCGGGGAGCCGTGACGGCTCGGCCACCGACGCGTTGTCCAGCTTGGCCGCTGCGGTGAGCAGCCGGTCGGTCGCTTCACGTACAGACACCAGGTCACGAGCGTGATCAATCATGGTGCTGACACTAGTCCCGCCACACCTTTGGGTGAAGGTGGTGAACGAGTGCCGTAAATCGAATGCGCGTGCTATAAGGTCGGTCGTGACGTCGGGCATGCTGGAAGCCCCGGGATTGTTGTCGCATCCGGGAATCCGACCGGCGTTGTCAGTGGCTCCCCCTACTCTGAGGAAGCACGGGGGCCTCGAAGCCGAGAACACACGGGGGCCTCGCCCCCTGTCACTTCTCTCAAGAAAGGTGCGGACCGGCGTGGCCGACCGTCTCATCGTCCGTGGCGCGCGCGAGCACAATCTGAAGAATGTCTCGCTCGACCTGCCGCGCGACTCGCTCATCGTCTTCACGGGCCTGTCGGGGTCGGGCAAGTCCTCGCTGGCCTTCGACACCATCTTCGCCGAGGGGCAGCGGCGCTACGTGGAGTCGCTGTCGTCGTACGCCCGGCAGTTCCTCGGCCAGATGGACAAGCCGGACGTCGACTTCATCGAGGGTCTGTCCCCGGCCGTCTCCATCGACCAGAAGTCGACCTCGCGCAACCCGCGCTCCACGGTCGGCACCATCACCGAGGTCTACGACTATCTGCGTCTGCTCTTCGCGCGCATCGGCAAGCCGCACTGCCCCGAGTGCGGTCGCCCGATCACCCGCCAGTCACCGCAGGCCATCGTCGACAAGGTCCTGGAGCTGCCGGAGGGGAGCCGCTTCCAGGTGCTGTCGCCGCTGGTGCGCGAGCGCAAGGGCGAGTTCGTCGACCTCTTCGCCGACCTTCAGACCAAGGGCTACTCCCGCGCGCGCGTGGACGGCGAGACCATCCAGCTGTCCAGCCCGCCCACGCTGAAGAAGCAGGAGAAGCACACCATCGAGGTGGTCGTCGACCGCCTCACGGTGAAGGACACCGCCAAGCGCCGCCTCACCGACTCCGTGGAGACCGCCCTCGGGCTGTCCGGCGGCATGGTCGTGCTCGACTTCGTCGACCTCCCCGCGGACGACCCCGAGCGCGAGCGCATGTACTCGGAGCACCTGTACTGCGCGTACGACGACCTCTCCTTCGAGGAGCTGGAGCCGCGTTCCTTCTCCTTCAACTCGCCGTTCGGCGCCTGCCCCGAGTGCACCGGCATCGGCACGCGCATGGAGGTCGACCCCGAGCTGATCGTCCCGGACGAGGACAAGTCCCTCGACGAGGGCGCCATCCACCCCTGGTCGCACGGCCACACCAAGGACTACTTCGGCCGCCTGATCGGCGCCCTCGCGGACGCGCTGGGCTTCCGGACCGACATCCCCTTCGCGGGCCTGCCGCAGCGCGCCAAGAAGGCCCTGCTCCACGGCCACAAGACGCAGATCGAGGTCCGGTACCGCAACAGATACGGCCGCGAGCGTGTCTACACGACGCCCTTCGAAGGAGCCGTCCCCTTCGTCAAGCGCCGGCACAGCGAGGCCGAGAGCGACGCCAGCCGTGAGCGCTTCGAGGGCTATATGCGCGAGGTGCCCTGCCCCACCTGTGAGGGCACGCGTCTGAAGCCGATCGTCCTCGCGGTCACGATCATGGAGAAGTCGATCGCCGAGGTCTCCGCGATGTCGATCAGCGACTGCGCGGAGTTCCTGGGCGAGCTGAAGCTCAACGCCCGCGACAAGAAGATCGCCGAGCGCGTGCTGAA
The DNA here is from genome assembly GCF_014655715.1 of Streptomyces lanatus. Classification (GTDB taxonomy): domain Bacteria; phylum Actinomycetota; class Actinomycetes; order Streptomycetales; family Streptomycetaceae; genus Streptomyces; species Streptomyces lanatus. Next base: position 307,103 of record NZ_BNBM01000005.1, read on the forward strand.
GGAGGTCAACGAGCGGCTGCGGTTCCTGGTCGACGTCGGCCTGGACTACCTCTCGCTCAACCGCGCGGCCGGCACACTCTCCGGCGGCGAGGCTCAGCGCATCCGCCTGGCCACCCAGATCGGCTCCGGACTCGTCGGCGTGCTGTACGTCCTCGACGAGCCGTCCATCGGTCTGCACCAGCGCGACAACCACCGGCTGATCGAGACCCTCGTCCGACTGCGCGACATGGGCAACACACTCATCGTGGTCGAGCACGACGAGGACACCATCAAGACCGCCGACTGGATCGTCGACATCGGCCCCGGCGCCGGTGAGCACGGCGGCAAGGTGGTGCACACCGGCTCCCTGAAGGAGCTGCTCGCCAACGACGAGTCGCAGACCGGTCAGTACCTGGCCGGCAAGAAGTCGATCCCGCTGCCCGACATCCGGCGCCCGCACGACCCGTCCCGGCTGCTCACGGTGCACGGCGCCCGCGAGAACAACCTCCAGGACATCGACGTCTCGTTCCCGCTGGGCGTGTTCACCGCGGTCACCGGTGTGTCCGGCTCCGGCAAGTCGACGCTGGTCAACGACATCCTGTACACGCACCTGGCGCGTGAGCTCAACGGCGCGCGCAGCGTTCCCGGGCGGCACACGCGCGTGGACGGCGACGACCTCGTCGACAAGGTCGTACATGTCGACCAGTCGCCCATCGGCCGCACCCCGCGCTCGAACCCGGCGACGTACACCGGAGTCTTCGACCACGTCCGCAAGCTGTTCGCCGAGACCACCGAGGCGAAGGTCCGCGGCTACATGCCGGGTCGCTTCTCCTTCAACGTCAAGGGCGGCCGCTGCGAGAACTGCGCGGGCGACGGCACCATCAAGATCGAGATGAACTTCCTCCCGGACGTCTATGTCCCGTGCGAGGTCTGCCACGGCGCCCGGTACAACCGGGAGACCCTGGAGGTCCACTACAAGGGCAAGTCCATCTCCGAGGTCCTGAACATGCCGATCGAGGAAGCCATGGACTTCTTCGAGGCCGTCCCGGCGATCAACCGCCACCTCAGGACGCTGAACGACGTCGGTCTCGGCTACGTCCGGCTCGGCCAGTCCGCGACCACCCTGTCCGGCGGTGAGGCCCAGCGGGTGAAGCTCGCCAGCGAGCTGCAGAAGCGCTCCACCGGCCGCACTGTCTACGTCCTGGACGAGCCGACCACCGGTCTGCACTTCGAGGACATCAGCAAGCTGCTGAAGGTCCTCTCCGGTCTGGTCGACAAGGGCAACACGGTCATCGTCATCGAGCACAACCTCGACGTGATCAAGACCGCCGACTGGGTCGTGGACATGGGCCCCGAGGGCGGCGCCGGCGGTGGCCTCGTCCTCGCCGAGGGCACCCCCGAGGCGATCGCCGCGGTACCCGCCAGCCACACCGGCAAGTTCCTGCGCGAGATCCTCGGCGCCGACCGCATCAGCGACGCGGCCTCGGTGAAGGCCCCGCGCAAGACGGCGGCCAGGAAGACGGTCGCGGCGGGATCGACGGCGAAGAGGACGGCGACGGCCAAGACCACGAAGGCGGTCAACAACAAGGTCACCGACAAGGCGACCGGGGCCACGAAGAAGACGGCCGCCGCGAAGAAGACCGCCGCCACGAAGAAGGCGACGCCCGCGAAGAAGACGACGAGGGCCAGCAAGGCCTGAGTACGGCGAGCGATCAGCGACGGGCAGCGAGTCCGAACAAATCCTGAAAATGCTGAGACGTGCGGCGCCCCGCGGGAACTCCCCGCGGGGCGCCGCACGTTGGATCATCAGCGGCCCGATCCAGGCGGCCGTGACGGACCTTGACTCCTCAACAGTGGAATGGAAGAGAGAACGCCTCCTAGAAGTCCCCCAGTTCGGAGGCGTACGGTGGCTCGGCTCCCGCCCGGGAACAGGTGATCGCGGCAGCCCGCGCCGCGAACCGCAACAGCCTTGTCCAGCCATCGGCGCCGAGTCCCGCGAGCGCCTCGGCGGACAGGGCGTCCTGGGCGGCCAGCCCGTGCAACAGGGCCGCGTTCACGGTGTCGCCCGCACCGATCGTGTCCACGACGTCGACCACCTCACCCGCTACGGAGTACACCGCACCGCCCCGGGTGAAGGCGGTCAGCCCGTCACCGCCCTGAGTGATCACCACGGCCGCAGGTCCCGCGGCCAGCCACTCACGCGGCGTGCCGCCCAGCCACAGCGCGTCCTCCTCGGAGAGCTTGAGGAGCGACACCGAGGGCAGCCAGCTCTTGAACCGGGCCCGGTAGCCGTCCGGGTCGGGGATCAGCCCTGCCCTGATGTTCGGGTCGAGCGCGGTGAACACCCCTTGCCCGGCCGCGCTCCGCATCAGCTCCTCATAGGCGCTCGCCCCGGGCTCCAGGACGAGCGAACAAGTGCCGAACGAGACCGCGCGCGCCCGCGCGGGCAGCTCCGCAGGTGCCTCGAAGAGCCGGTCGGCGGTGCCCTCGACATAGAAGGAGTAGGCGGCCGAGCCGTGCGCGTCGATCGTGGCGACGGCGAGAGTGGTCGGCTCCAGACCGCGCTGCACGCCCGACACATCCACCCCCGCCTCCCGCAGCCCGTCGAGCAGGGCCTCGCCGAACGCGTCAGAGGACGTGCGGGAGCAGAAGGCGGTGGGGGAGCCGAGGCGGCCGAGGGCCACGGCGGTGTTGTAGGGCCCGCCGCCGAGCGCCGGCGTCAGACTCGCGAGGGCGCCCGTGCCCTGCGGTACCAGGTCGATCAGAGCCTCACCGGCGACGACGATCACGAGACGGTTCCTTTCACAGACGGCAGGGGCTGTTCGGGGCTGTCGGCAGGCGGTGACTCGATGGCGCCCTCGGATCGCACGGGCCGTGCGGGCACCGTGCGCCTCGCGGATCTTCCCGGCCGGTTCGGCTGTTCCGGGCAGCCGCACGAGGTGCGATGCACGAAGGCGCAGGGGAGACGCACGGTCCGGGCCGGCCGCTCCGGCGAGTCGAGGCGGTCCAGGAGCACCCGGACGGCCTGTGCGCCGATGTCCCGGCTGGGCTGGGCGATCGCGGTGAGCCTGGGGGAGAACAGATCGGCCCAGGCGAAGTCGTCGAAGCAGCACAGCGCGATGTCGTCGGGCACGGACAGGCCGTGGTCACGCAGAGCGCGCAGTGCGCCCATGGTCATCGCATTGTTGGCGGTGACCAGCGCCGTGGGCGGCGAGGCCAGCGACAGCAGGGCGGCGGTGGCCTGCTCGGCTCCGGCCGACTCCGAGTCGCCGTGCACGACGAGACGTTCGTCGTGGGCGAGCCCCGCCCCGGCCAGGCCGTGCCGGTATCCGGCAAGCCGTTCGGCGGTGGTGCTGAGTCCGGGCAGCCCGGCGACCAGGCCGATCCGCCGGTGCCCGAGGCCCGCGAGGTGGGTGACCAGCTCGGCCATGGGCTCGGCACTGTCGGCGCAGACCTGGTCGAACCGCGTCGAGCCGTCGGCAGGGGCGTCGACGACACGGTCGAGGAGGACGGTCGGCACCTTGTGGCGCCCGAGGTAGGAGAGGAGTTCGCCCGGATCGGCGGAGGGCGCGACGATCATGCCGTCCACGCGGCGCTCGTGCAGCAGCTGGGCGACCTTGCGCTCATGCTCCGGGTCGTCGTGCGGGTCGGCGATGAGCAGGCTGTAGCCGTGTTCCAGAGCCGCGGCCTCGACGCCCTGGAGGATCTCCGTGAAGTACGGATTGCTGATCGCCGACACCGCGAGCCCGATGGACCGCGTGCGGGAGGTCACCAGGGAGCGGGCGAGGGTGTTGGGCGTGTAGCCGAGCTCCTCCATGGCGTCCAGCACCGCCTGACGGGTGTGGGGCAGCACGGGCCGGGTCCCGTTCAGCACATGCGAGACGGTCGCCACGGACACGCCGGCGCTCCGGGCGACGTCGGCCATGGTTGCCATCTCGATCCCTTCCCTGCGCAGCGCCTCTTCGTGGGCCGTCGCGGTTTCTCTGGCCGGGAAGGTATCTCATTCCCAAGCCAGACGTAAACGCTTGCGCAATCGTTTACGTCCCGAGCGGAACCCACCGAGGGAAGAGTCAGGGCCCACAGGGGCGCCCAGGGCGTCGGTCAGCGCGGCGAGCCGAGGACAGCCGGCTCGGGGCTCACTCCCACTCCCAGCCGATGCCGACGATGCCCGTCCGTACCCGTGGCTCGACGAGGTGAACGGAGTGATGCGGCCCGCTGAGCAGCAGCCCTTGCCGGCCGCTGCGGGGCGCCGCGGCGGAGTGCTGGGCGAAACGGTGGCAGCGGGCCGGGAGGGCGTTCTCGGCGAAGCGGACCTGGAGGGCGTACTGGCCGCCCGCGAGAGGGAAGCCACGCGCGTACTCGCGGGACACGTCGGCCGTGCCGTCCTCGACGCCGTAGCGGAAGAGGTAGGTGTCGCCCGCCCGCAGTCGTGTGCCGAAGAGCAGCTCGGCGACGAGGACGCCGGTGTCATGGTGCCAACGGACCCGTCCCGTGCGGCAGTTCTCCAGGGCCCGCACCGTCATCCGCTCCGGCATGCATCCCGGGTCGCCGTGGTGGACGGCCACGAATCGGTCCACGCCGTCCCTGTGGGCGCGCACTATGTGGTGCGACTCGCGCCCCGCCAGCTCACGGCGCGCCCCGATCCGCACCTGCTCGTGATGGGCGAGGGTGTGCAGGCCGCCGTCGACCGGACAGCCCAGTTCGGTCAGCAGCCGCTCCAGTACGCCGGAGGCCTCGACCAGGGAGCGGTAGGAGCGGGAGGCGGGCTGCTGGAGCGCGGAGTGGTCGTCGGCCTCGGACAGGAGCCGGATCAGGGACTCCTCCGGCAGCTGGAGGATCTCCTCCAGTGCCCGCACCGCACGCAGCGACTCGGGCCGCTGCGGTCGCCGGGCCCCCTGCTGCCAGTAGCTCAGGCTGGTGACGCCGACCTTCACACCGCGACGGGACAGATGGTGCTGCACACGCTGCAGCGGCAGTCCCCGGGCGGCTATCGCGGCGCGCAGAGCGACGTGGAAGGGGCCGCCTAGCAGGGCAGTGTCCAGTTCCGCGGAGGCGACGGCGGCGATGTCCGCGTGCGGTGTGGCGTGCGGCATGCAGGGGCCTTTCTGTGGTGTTCACAACGGCTGGTCAGACCGGTCGCGCAGGTGATCGGGGACGCCCCGTCGGTGCGGCGGATGGGAGCTTCACATCCGTACGCCGCCGTTCAGGTCCCCGAGTTCCCACGCATTGAAGCGTGTTGACCAAGTCCCGACAACACCTGAAGCCCAACAGCCGCGCACTCCCGGCCGAGTCACGACGCGTCCCCATCAAGCCGACATGTCCGCCCCGGTGTTGGCCGGCGTCTCCGTGATGGCTTGCGTGGACAGGGTCGACCCGCGCGGGAAGCCGCAGGCCGGGCCGGCGGCGACCAGCTCCTGGAGGCCCTGGGGAGCGTGAGTGGAGGGACAGGACGGTGCTCGCCGCCACCGACCGACCGATCACGCCGCCCAGAAGGCGCGACGCTGAAGGTGAGGCTGCCGCCCGTCGGGCCGTGACGGGGGCATGATTCCGGGCCGGCCCATGACCTCGGCGCCCGAGGGCACCGCAGAGGAAGGCATCCACGGCATTCCGGGCAAGCTCAGCCCTCCGCCGGACAGCGACGATCACCGCCCCGGGCCCGCCGTTCTCACCTTCCCGGCGTCCCGCTGACCGTGGCGGGGGTTATCCACAGCCTCGCCGGACTGTCACCGGGCGCCAGTAGGGTGTGAGACATGGCCGATCCCTCCAGCTACCGCCCCAAGCCGGGACAGATTCCGGACTCTCCCGGGGTGTACAGGTTCCGTGACGAGCACCGCCGGGTGATCTACGTCGGGAAGGCGAAGAGCCTGCGCCAGCGCCTGGCGAACTACTTCCAGGACCTGGCGGGCCTGCACCCCCGCACCCGCACCATGGTCACCACGGCCGCGTCCGTGGAGTGGACGGTGGTGTCCACGGAGGTCGAGGCCCTGCAGCTGGAGTACTCCTGGATCAAGGAGTACGACCCCCGGTTCAATGTGAAGTACCGCGACGACAAGAGCTACCCGTACCTCGCGGTGACGATGAACGAGGAGTTCCCGCGTGTGCAGGTGATGCGCGGTCACAAGAAGAAGGGCGTCAGGTATTTCGGCCCGTACGCGCACGCGTGGGCGATCCGCGACACCGTCGACCTCCTGCTGCGGGTCTTCCCGGTCCGCACCTGCTCGGCCGGCGTGTTCAAGAACGCCTCCCGCACCGGCCGCCCCTGCCTCCTCGGCTATATCGGCAAGTGCTCCGCCCCCTGCGTGGACCGCGTCTCCGCCCAGGACCATCGTGAACTCGCGGAGGAGTTCTGCGACTTCATGACCGGCCGCACCGGCACCTATCTGCGCCGCCTGGAGAAGCAGATGATGGAGGCGGCCGATGAGATGGAGTACGAGCGGGCCGCCCGTCTGCGCGACGACATCGAGGCCCTGAAGAAGGCCATGGAGAAGAACGCGGTCGTGCTCGCCGACGCGACCGACGCCGACCTCATCGCCGTCGCCGAGGACGAGCTGGAGGCGGCCGTGCAGATCTTCCACGTCCGCGGCGGACGCGTGCGCGGCCAGCGCGGCTGGGTCACCGACAAGGTCGAGGAGATCACCACCGGCGCCCTCGTCGAGCACGCCCTGCAGCAGCTCTACGGCGAGGAGACCGGGGACGCGGTGCCCAAGGAGGTACTCGTCCCGGCACTGCCCGACCCGCTGGAGCCCGTGCAGGAGTGGCTGACGGGCCGGCGCGGTTCCAACGTCTCGCTGCGCATCCCCCAGCGCGGCGACAAGCGCGCCCTCATGGAGACCGTCGAGCGCAATGCCCAGCAGGCCCTCGTCCTGCACAAGACCAAGCGCGCCTCCGACCTGACCACCCGCTCGCGCGCGCTGGAGGAGATCGCCGACGCCCTCGACCTGGACAGCGCCCCGCTCAGGATCGAGTGCTACGACATCTCGCATCTCCAGGGCGACGACGTGGTGGCCTCCATGGTCGTCTTCGAGGACGGCCTGGCCCGCAAGAGCGAGTACCGCCGCTTCCAGATCAAGGGCTTCGAGGGCCAGGACGATGTCCGCTCCATGCATGAGGTGATCACCCGCCGCTTCAAGCGCTACCTCGCCGAGAAGGAGAGGACGGGCGAGTGGGCCGACGGCGACACCGCGCTCGCCGACACCTCGGCCGAGCCGCTCACGACGACGTCCCCCGACGCCCTCACCAACGGCCTCAAGGATGACGAAGGCCGGCCCAAGCGCTTCGCCTACCCGCCCCAGCTCGTCGTCGTCGACGGTGGCCAGCCGCAGGTGGCGGCCGCCCAGCGCGCCCTGGACGAGCTCGGGATCGACGACATCGCCGTGTGCGGCCTCGCCAAGCGCCTGGAGGAGGTCTGGCTGCCCGGCGACGACGACCCGGTGGTGCTGCCCCGCACCAGCGAGGGCCTCTATCTGCTCCAGCGCGTCCGTGACGAGGCCCATCGCTTCGCGATCACCTACCAGCGCACCAAGCGCGCCAAGCGTTTCCGGTCGAGCCCGTTGGACGACGTCCCCGGACTGGGCGAGACTCGCAAGCAGGCGTTGATCAAGCACTTCGGGTCGGTGAAGAAGCTGCGGTCGGCGACCATCGACCAGATCTGCGAGGTGCCCGGCATAGGTCGCAAGACGGCCGAGACGATCGCCGCGGCCTTCGCCCAGGCGGCCCCGCCCGCACCCGCCGTCAACACGGCGACTGGAGAGATCATGGAAGACGAGGAATCCGAAACGACGGCGGAGACCTCGGGGGAGCCCGTGTCCGCGGGCACCCCGGACGAACGACGGGGGCAGGAGAGATGAGCGAGCACCACACACGGCCAGAGGCCGAGCGAGATCAGCAGGCCCAGGAAACTCACAAGAAGACCGGCGACGATCTCACCCAGCAGGACGCACTCCCACAAGACGGAGAACAGGTGAGTACGGGTATCGACACGCCCGGGGTGCCGGATACGGCCATCCCCGAGCTGGTGATCATCTCCGGTATGTCCGGAGCCGGCCGCTCCACGGCGGCAAAGTGTCTGGAGGACCTCGGCTGGTTCGTCGTCGACAACCTTCCGCCCGCGCTGATCCCCACCATGGTGGAGCTCGGTGCCCGCTCCCAGGGCAATGTGGCGCGGATCGCGGTGGTCGTCGACGTCCGAGGCCGGCGCTTCTTCGACAACCTCCGCGAGTCCCTCTCCGACCTCGACACCCGGGGAGTGACCCGCCGCATCGTCTTCCTGGAGTCGTCCGACGACGCCCTGGTGCGCCGCTTCGAGTCGGTGCGGCGCCCGCACCCCCTCCAGGGCGACGGCCGGATCGTCGACGGCATCGCCGCCGAGCGGGAGCTGCTGCGCGAGCTGCGCGGTGACGCCGACCTGGTGATCGACACCTCCAGCCTCAATGTGCACGAGCTGCGGGCCAAGATGGACGCCCAGTTCGCCGGCGAGGAGGAGCCCGAGCTGCGGGCCACGGTCATGTCCTTCGGTTTCAAGTACGGCCTCCCGGTCGACGCCGACCTGGTCGTGGACATGCGCTTCCTGCCCAACCCGCACTGGGTCCCGGAGCTGCGCCCCTTCACCGGACTCAACGAGGAGGTGTCGGCGTACGTCTTCAACCAGCCCGGCGCGAAGGAGTTCATCGACCGCTACTCCGAGCTGCTCCAGCTGATCGCGGCCGGATACCGTCGTGAGGGCAAGCGGTATGTGACCATCGCGGTCGGCTGCACCGGCGGCAAGCACCGCTCGGTCGCCACATCCGAGAAGCTCGCGGCGCGCCTGGCCTCCCAGGGCGTGGAGACGGTGGTCGTACACCGGGACATGGGACGGGAATGACGGGACGTACTCCGCGGCTGAGCAGGCTGCGCCGCGCGGTGCCCGAGTCGCGCGCGGGCCGGCCCGCCGAGGCCCGTGGCGCGAAGCCTCGCCGCCGGGGCACCCAGCCCAAGGTCGTCGCCCTCGGCGGCGGCATGGGCCTGTCCGCCTCGCTCGCCGCGCTGCGCCGGATCACCGGCGACCTCACCGCCGTCGTCACCGTGGCCGACGACGGCGGCTCCAGCGGGCGCCTGCGTGACGAGCTGGGGGTGCTGCCGCCCGGCGATCTGCGCAAGGCGCTGGCCGCGCTGTGCGGCGACGACGACTGGGGCCAGACCTGGGCCCGTGTCATCCAGCACCGCTTCCACTCCCAGGGCGACCTGCACGACCACGCGGTCGGCAATCTGCTGATCGTCGCCCTGTGGGAGCAGCTCGGCGACCACGTCCAGGCCCTCGACCTGGTCGGCAAGCTGCTCGGCGCGCACGGGCGCGTGCTGCCCATGTCCGCCGTACCGCTGGAGCTCCAGGCCCTGGTCAAGGGCCACGACCCGGACCGGCCCGAGGACGTCGACACCGTCCGCGGGCAGGCCACCGTCGCCCTCACCCCCGGTGAGGTGCAGTCGGTGCATGTCGTGCCGCACGACCCGCCGGCCGTCCCGGAGGCCGTCGCCGCCGTCCGGGACGCCGACTGGGTGGTGCTCGGCCCCGGGTCCTGGTTCTCCTCGGTCATCCCGCACCTGCTCGTGCCGGAACTGCTCGACGCGCTCACCGAGACGAAGGCGCGCCGGGTACTCTCCCTGAACCTCGCCCCGCAGCCCGGAGAAACCGAGGGCTTCTCCCCGCAGCGTCATTTGGAGGTTTTGGGACGACACGCCCCTAAACTCGCCCTGGACGTGGTGCTGGCCGACGAGGCCGCCGTGCCCGACCGCGAAGTGCTGACCGAGGCCGCCAAGCGGCTCGGCGCCGCGGTCGAGCTGGCCCCGGTGGCCCGGACGGACGGGACGCCCCGGCACGACCCGGAGCTCCTCGCCGCCGCGTACGACCGTATTTTTCGGATGCATGGAAGGATCGGCCCATGGCGATGACGGCAGCGGTGAAGGACGAGATCTCCCGGCTCCCCGTCACCCGGACCTGCTGCAGGAAGGCGGAGGTCTCCGCCATTCTGCGGTTCGCCGGCGGCCTCCACCTGGTCAGCGGGCGCATCGTGATCGAGGCGGAGCTGGACACCGCCATGGCGGCCCGTCGCCTCAAGCGGGACATCCTGGAGATCTTCGGCCACAGTTCCGAACTGATCGTGATGGCCCCGGGCGGGCTGCGCCGCGGCTCGCGTTACGTCGTACGGGTGGTCGCGGGCGGTGACCAGCTGGCCCGGCAGACCGGCCTGGTAGACGGTCGGGGCCGCCCGATCCGAGGCCTGCCCCCGCAGGTCGTGTCCGGGGCAACTTGTGACGCCGAGGCCGCCTGGCGTGGCGCGTTCCTGGCGCACGGTTCGCTCACCGAGCCCGGCCGCTCCTCCTCCCTGGAGGTGACCTGCCCGGGCCCCGAGGCCGCGCTCGCCCTGGTCGGCGCCGCCCGCAGACTGTCGATCGCCGCGAAGGCCCGCGAGGTGCGCGGCGTTGACCGCGTGGTCGTCCGTGACGGTGACGCCATCGGCGCCCTGCTCACCCGCCTCGGCGCGCACGAGTCCGTGCTGGCCTGGGAGGAGCGCCGGATGCGCCGCGAGGTCCGCGCCACCGCGAACCGGCTCGCCAACTTCGACGACGCCAACCTCCGCCGCTCCGCTCGCGCGGCAGTCGCCGCCGGTGCCCGTGTCCAGCGCGCCTTGGAGATCCTCGGCGAGGAGGTCCCCGAGCACCTCGCCGCCGCCGGACGCCTGCGCATGGAGCACAAGCAGGCCTCCCTGGAGGAGTTGGGCGCGCTCGCCGACCCGCCGCTGACCAAGGACGCCGTGGCCGGCCGTATCCGCCGACTGCTGGCCATGGCCGACAAGCGGGCCCAGGACCTCGGTATCCCGGGCACCGAGGCCAACCTCTCCGAGGAGCTGGCGGACAACCTCGCGGGGTGACGTGACAGATCGTCAACGCCTTCTTGCCGACGTCCACTTGGGGCGTCGGCACCGGCATTTGTCAGTCTTTGCGGCGCTCTTGACTGGAACATGAAGTGGCATGAGCCTGGCAGTCATTCGTCACTGTGGCGAAACACTGCTAGGGGGGTACATGAGACCCAGAGCGAGATCGATCCTCGCTGTCGGCGCTCTCCTCATAGGTGGAGCGAGTATCGCACCCATAGCCCAGGCACAACCGGGCAGTTCACAGGATTCCGATCCGAGTGAAGTGAAGGTCTTCCGGGCCGAGGTCACCAAGAAGCAGATACCCCTGCTGCTGGCGGCCGGTCAGGACGGCCACGAACTCAGTGAGCAGGCGCCCGAGAAGGGCACGGCCACCGTCGAGGTGTATCTCACCGACGACCAGGCCAAGAAGCTTCGGAAGCAGGGCGTCGAGCTCGCCGAGCACGACCTGTCCGCCACGGCGGAGGCCCGCACGGAGAAGGCCGCAGAGGGCGTGTTCCGCCCGTACAGCGGAAGCGGGGGGCTCAAGGAGGAGATCGTCCGGGCCGGACAGGAGAACCCCGGCCTCACCAAGGTCGTCTCCATCGGCAAGACGGTCAAGGGCCAGGACATCCTCGCGCTCAAGCTCACCAAGAACGCGAAGAGGACGAAGGACGGTGCCAAGCCCTCCGTCCTCTACATGTCCAACCAGCACGCGCGCGAGTGGATCACGCCGGAGATGACCCGGCGCCTGATGCACCACTACCTGGACAACTACAAGACGGACAAGCGCATCAAGAAGATCGTCGACTCGACCGAGCTGTGGTTCGTCCTCTCGGCCAATCCCGACGGCTACGACTACACGTTCCAGGACTCCACCACCCGCCTGTGGCGCAAGAACCTGCGGGACATCAACGCCGACGGTGTCATAAGCACCGGCGACGGCGTCGACCTCAACCGCAACTTCTCCTACAAGTGGGGCTACGACGACGAGGGTTCGTCCCCCAACCCCACCAGTGAGACCTACCGTGGCACGGCACCGGCCTCCGAGCCCGAGACCAAGGCGATCGACGCCTTCCAGAAGCGCATCGGCTTCACCTACGGCATCAACTACCACTCCGCCGCCGAACTCCTCCTCTACGGAGTCGGCTGGCAGGTGGCCACCGATACCCCGGACGACGTCCTCTACAAGGCGCTCGCCGGCACCCCGGACAACTCCGCGATACCCGGCTACCGTCCTCAGGTCTCCTCGGAGCTGTACACCACCAACGGCGAGGCGGACGGCCACGCGTCGAACGTCAACGGCCTGGCGATGTACACACCCGAGATGTCGACCTGCCAGACCGTGTCGAACATCGACCCGAACGACCAGTGGAACGCGCGGGACTGCCAGTCGGTCTTCAACTTCCCGGACGACGAGAAGCTGATCCAGCAGGAGTTCGCCAAGAACGTGCCGTTCGCGCTGTCCGTCGCAGAGAGCGCCGCGCGTCCCGACCAGCCGGTCTCCTCGCTCGGCCTGAAGGCCGCGGACTTCACCCCGGCGCCGTTCACCACGTCGTACTCCCGCGGCGCCGACCAGGAGGTCTCCGTCGTCGTACGCAAGTCCGTGCGCGACAAGGAGCTCAAGTACCGCGTCAACGGCGGCCGTACCGAGGACATGGCGCTCAGGCCATGGAAGGGCGGCGAGACCTACGGCGGGGAGGACAACCTCTACTTCGACCAGTACAGCGCCAAGGTCGCCGACGGTGACCCCGGTGACAAGGTCGAGGTGTGGTTCACCGGCGAGACCAGGAGCGGAAGGCCCACCTCCAGCGAGCACTTCACGTACACGGTCGCCGAACGGCCGCGCGCGGACGTCCTCGTGGTCGCCGAGGAGGGCGCCGGCGCCGCACACGCGCAGCAGTACGTCGACGCGCTCAAGGCCAACGGTCACCGGGCGATCGTCTGGGACGTCGCCGCGCAGGGCGCACCCGACGCACTCGGCGTGCTGGGCCACTTCGACACCGTCGTCCACTACACCGGCGCGAACGTCCCGGGCAACGCCACCCAACTCCAGCTGCGCGCCTACCTCAACGAGGGCGGCAAGCTGATGGAGGCGGGCGAGCAGGCCGGCGGCAACGTCGACCTGGGCGATGGCACCCTGTCGAACGACTTCAGCCAGTACTACCTGGGCGCCTACTCCCGTACCTCGCTCCCCGGTGCCACCGGCTTCAACGGTTCCGGCAGGCTCGGCGGCTTCACCGGGGCGCTCGGCGAGGCCACCGGCAACCCGCTCGACAAGGCCGGCAGCTACAGCGTCACCTCGGACGAGCTGGCCGTCGACACGTACCCGCAGTTCGCCAGCGCGGGCGCGGGCCAGTTCGCCGGGACCGTCAACCCGTACGGGCCCTACGCCGGTTCGTACATGGCGGCCGCCGTGCACACCGACGACGCCTACAAGCGGCTCACCAGGACCGTCGACCTCAGCGGTGTGACGGCGGCACAGCAGCCGACCCTGCGCACCCAGTTGCAGTGGGACGTCGAGCCCGGCTACGACAACGTCCTGATCGAGGCCCACACCACCGGGGCCGACGACTGGACGACACTCCCCGAGAAGAGCGGCGCCACCGGCACGGCCGTCCCGGCGGAGTGCGAGGCCGGCTTCTACATGGCCGAGCACCCCTGGCTCAAGCACTACCTGACGCACTCCACCGCGGGTTGCACCGCTACCGGCACCAGCGGCCAGTGGAACGCTCTCACCGGTGCCTCCGCGGGCTGGAAGCAAGTCGAGTTCGACCTGAGCGCGTACGCCGGCAAGTCGGTGGAGATCTCCATCAGCTATGTCTCCGACCCGGGCTTCGGCGGGCGCGGCGTCCTCGCCGACCAGGCCGCACTCGTCGTCGGCGGCACGGCCACCGAGACCGAGGGCTTCGAGACGTCGCTCGGCGCCTGGAGCGTGACCGGACCGCCCGCGGGCAGCCCGGCCGTGCTCAAGGACTGGGCGCGCACCGGAGCGCTGTTCCAGACGTACGGCGCGATCACCACGGACGACACGGTGCTCCTCGGCTTCGGCCTGGAACACGTCACCGCGGCGGCCGACCGTACGGCGCTCATCGGAAAGGCCCTTGCATCACTTGAGAACTGACACGCCGAGGTCAACCGCGCACCACGCACGGTGACCAAATCGAGTGATCCGGGCTTCCCGGCGGGGCGGTCCGTACCCCTACTGGCGGGTACGGACCGCCGTGCCGTCTATGAGGTATCTGGATGTCACCACCGAGGCCGCAGGGAGGTAGGGTCGTAGGCGGTCGGGGACATCCCAAACAGAGCTCGCCGGCACCGCATGGCCGGCGTACCAACGAGGAGATCGGTTCGTGACGATCCGCGTAGGCATCAACGGCTTCGGTCGTATCGGTCGCAACTACTTCCGCGCGCTGCTGGAGCAGGGTGCAGACATCGAGATCGTGGCTGTCAACGACCTGGGTGACACCGCGACCACCGCCCACTTGCTCAAGTACGACACCATCCTGGGCCGCCTCAAGGCCGAGGTGTCGCACACCGCCGACACGATCACCGTCGACGGCAAGACCATCAAGGTTCTGTCCGAGCGCAACCCCGCCGACATCCCGTGGGGTCAGCTGGGCGTCGACATCGTCATCGAGTCGACCGGCATCTTCACCAAGAAGGAAGACGCCGCCAAGCACCTCGCCGGTGGCGCGAAGAAGGTCCTCATCTCGGCTCCGGCCAAGGACGAGGACATCACCATCGTCATGGGCGTCAACCAGGACAAGTACGACCCGGCGAACCACCACGTCATCTCCAACGCCTCCTGCACCACCAACTGTGTGGCGCCGATGGCGAAGGTCCTCGACGAGAACTTCGGCATCGTCAAGGGTCTGATGACCACGGTGCACGCGTACACCAACGACCAGCGCATCCTGGACTTCCCGCACAAGGACCTGCGCCGCGCCCGTGCCGCCGCCGAGAACATCATCCCGACCACCACGGGTGCCGCGAAGGCCACCGCGCTGGTCCTGCCGCAGCTCAAGGGCAAGCTGGACGGCATCGCCATGCGCGTCCCGGTCCCGACCGGCTCGGCCACCGACCTCGTCGTGGAGCTGTCCCGCGAGGTCACCAAGGACGAGGTCAACGCCGCCTTCAAGAAGGCCTCCGAGGGCGAGCTCCAGGGCTTCCTGACCTACACCGAGGACGAGATCGTCTCCTCGGACATCGTCAGCGACCCGTCGTCCTGCACCTTCGACTCCTCCCTGACCATGGTCCAGGAGGGCACGTCGGTGAAGATCCTCGGCTGGTACGACAACGAGTGGGGCTACTCCAACCGCCTCGTCGACCTGACGGTCTTCGTCGGCAACCAGCTCTGATCGGCAGAGCGGCACCTTGATGTGAGGGCAGGGCCCGTGCGGCGCAGGGACGCGTCGCCCGGGCCCTGACTCACGTGCAGACCAGGCCTTTTAGGATCACTGGCGATCCGAGCATACGAACCCTCCTCGGGAGTCCCCTTCCATGAAGACGATCGACGAACTCCTCGCCGAGTCAGTCGCGGGCCGGCGGGTCTTCGTCCGCGCCGACCTGAACGTGCCGCTGGACGGCACCACCATCACCGACGACGGCCGCATCCGCGCCGTGCTGCCCACCGTCAAGGCCCTGGCCGAGGCGGGCGCACGCGTGGTCGTCGCCTCGCACCTGGGCCGCCCCAAGGGCGCCCCGGACCCCGCGTTCTCCCTCGCCCCCGCCGCCGCCCGCCTCGGTGAACTCCTCGGCGCCGACGTGGCCTTCGCGACCGACACGGTCGGCGAGTCCGCCCAGGCGGTCGTCGCCGGGCTGGCCGACGGCCAGGTCGCCGTCGTCGAGAACCTGCGCTTCAACGCCGGCGAGACCAGCAAGGACGACGCCGAGCGCGCCGCCTTCGCCGAGCAGCTCGCCGCCCTCGCCGACGTCTACGTCGGTGACGGCTTCGGCGCGGTGCACCGTAAGCACGCGTCGGTGTACGACCTTCCGGCCCGCCTGCCGCACTACGCCGGCTACCTCATCGCGAACGAGGTCGCCGTCCTCAAGAAGCTCACCGAGGACGT
This sequence comes from Streptomyces lanatus, assembly GCF_014655715.1. Taxonomy (GTDB): domain Bacteria; phylum Actinomycetota; class Actinomycetes; order Streptomycetales; family Streptomycetaceae; genus Streptomyces; species Streptomyces lanatus. The sequence continues at coordinate 323,040 of NZ_BNBM01000005.1, forward strand.
CAAGCGGCCCTACGTCGTCGCGCTCGGCGGCGCCAAGGTGTCCGACAAGCTCGCCGTCATCGACCAGCTGCTCGCCAAGGCGGACCGGCTGCTCATCGGCGGCGGCATGGCGTACACCTTCCTCAAGGCCAAGGGCCACGAGGTCGGCATCTCCCTCCTCCAGGAGGACCAGATCCCGGCCGTCACCGAGTACCTGGAGCGCGCCGAGAAGAGCGGCGTCGAGATCGTCCTGCCGGTTGACGTCCTGGTCGCCGGCGAGTTCCCGGACCTGAAGACCAAGGCCCCGGCCAACCCCACGACCGTCGCCGCGGACGCCATCCCCGCCGACCAGGAGGGCCTGGACATCGGTCCGGAGACCCGCAAGCTGTACGCCTCGAAGCTCGCCGACGCCGGCACCGTCTTCTGGAACGGCCCCATGGGCGTCTTCGAGCACCCCGACTACGCCGAGGGCACCAAGGCGGTCGCCCAGGCCCTCCTCGACTCCCCGGGCTTCACCGTGGTCGGCGGTGGCGACTCCGCCGCGGCCGTCCGCACCCTGGGCTTCGACGAGACGGCATTCGGCCACATCTCGACCGGTGGCGGCGCCTCCCTCGAATACCTCGAGGGCAAGACGCTCCCCGGCCTCGCCGCACTGGAGGACTGACCCCTTATGGCTGCATCTAATTCCCCTGGGCGCATGCCGCTGATGGCGGGCAACTGGAAGATGAACCTCAACCACCTCGAGGCCATCGCGCACGTCCAGAAGCTCGCCTTCGCCCTGGCCGACAAGGACTACGACGCGGTCGAGGTCGCCGTCCTGCCGCCCTTCACCGACCTGCGCTCCGTGCAGACCCTGGTCGACGGCGACAAGCTGAAGATCAAGTACGGCGCCCAGGACATCTCGGCGCACGACTCCGGTGCCTACACCGGCGAGATCTCCGGTCCGATGCTGGCCAAGCTGAAGTGCACGTACGTGGCGATCGGCCACTCCGAGCGCCGCCAGTACCACGCGGAGACCGACGAGATCGTCAACGCCAAGGTCAAGGCCGCCTACAAGCACGGTCTGACCCCGATCCTGTGCGTCGGCGAGGAGCTGGAGGTCCGCGAGGCGGGCAACCACGTCTCCCACACCCTCGCCCAGGTCGAGGGCGGTCTGAAGGACCTCCCGGCCGAGCAGGCCGAGTCCGTCGTGATCGCCTACGAGCCCGTGTGGGCCATCGGCACCGGCAAGGTCTGCGGCGCCGACGACGCGCAGGAGGTCTGCGCCGCCATCCGCGCCAAGCTCGCCGAGCTGTACACGCAGGAGCTGGCCGACCAGGTCCGCATCCAGTACGGCGGCTCCGTGAAGTCGGGCAATGTCGCCGAGATCATGGCGAAGGCCGACATCGACGGTGCCTTGGTGGGCGGTGCCTCGCTGGACGCCGACGAGTTCGTCAAGATCGTGCGCTTCCGCGACCAGTGAGTATGCGGTAGCGGCGATCCGTCGTACCCTTGCGGGGGCACAGCCTGGAGGCTGTGCCCCTGTCGTCCATCCAGATCCGAGGAAGTTGGTCCAGCCGTGGTTATGGGGTTCTCGATCGCCCTGATGGTCTTCAGCGGGCTGCTGATGCTGCTGGTGCTGATGCACAAGGGCAAGGGCGGCGGCCTCTCCGACATGTTCGGTGGCGGCATGCAGTCGTCCGTCGGCGGCTCCTCGGTCGCCGAGCGCAACCTCGACCGGATCACCGTGGTGGTCGGTCTGCTCTGGTTCGCGTGCATTGTCGTACTCGGCATCATGATGAAGGTCAACAACTGACCGCACGCACAATCCATACGTAAGGCCCCATGTTCGGTACGCGCAGCTGAGCGCCGCCTATCATGGGGCTTGCGTCTTGGTGTAGGGGCTCTGTAACCACAATCACTGGACGCGCGTTGGGCCTTACGTAGACTGAGGCGCTCGCAGCGAAGCGAAACGCCGACTCGCTTTGCGGCACCATCACGCAGGGAGTTACGACCGTGGCAAGTGGCAACGCGATCCGAGGAAGCCGGGTCGGGGCGGGGCCGATGGGCGAGGCCGAGCGGGGCGAGTCCGCGCCCCGGCTGCGCATCTCCTTCTGGTGCTCCAACGGGCATGAGACCCAGCCCAGCTTCGCCAGCGACGCGCAGGTTCCCGACACCTGGGACTGCCCGCGCTGCGGCTTCCCCGCCGGGCAGGACCGGGACAACCCGCCGGACCCGCCGCGCACCGAGCCCTACAAGACGCACCTCGCGTATGTACGGGAACGACGCAGCGACGCGGACGGCGAGGCGATCCTCGCCGAGGCGCTCGCCAAACTGCGGGGCGAGATCTAGGAATTGAGGACCGGCCAGGTACCCATGGGTGCCTGGCCGGACCTGTCTGACGCACTGCCCGGACCCCGCTCGGGGACCGATTGTCAGTGGCGCCCTCTACGGTTTGTGTATCGATCATTCGCGAACGGATCGATGGACGGACGGACCGTGAGGGGGAGCTGTGGCGACGGCTGAGACGGTGGGTGTGCGCGCTCCGGCGTGGCGCGGTGGATTCGGACGGCTGTGGAGCGCCGCCATACTCTCCAGCTTCGGAGACTCCCTGCGTACGGCCGCCCTGCCGCTCCTCGCCGTCACACTGACGGACCGGCCGCTGCTGATCGCCGCGGTCACCGCCTGCGGCTATCTGCCCTGGATCGTCTTCGGACTGCTCGGCGGCGCCATCGCCGACCGGGTGGACCAGCGACGCGCGATGTGGACGGTGGACGCGTTACGGGGACTGCTGGTCGCCGCGTTCGCCGTGCTCGTGGCCCTCGGGCACGCCTCGATCGGCCTGCTCCTCGCGCTGGCCTTCACCCTGACGGCGCTCCAGACCCTGTTCGACAACGCCTCCACGGCCCTGCTCCCCGCCCTGGTGCACCGTGACGCGCTCGGCAGCGCGAACGCCCGGCTGATGACCGGGCAGCGCATCGCGGGCGGACTGGTGGGCGGGCCGGCCGTGCCGTTGTTGCTGGTCGCGGGGGCCGCCGTCCCCTTCGCCGCCGACGCCGCCACCTTCCTGATCGCGGCCGCGCTCGTGGCCTCGCTGCGGACCGGGGGGCCCGAGCGGACGCCGGCCCCCGCGGGCAGCACCCTGCGCCGGGAGATCGGGGAGGGGCTGCGCACGCTGTGGCGCGACCGGGCGCTGAGAGGGCTGTGCGCCGCCACCGCCCTGTGCAACATCGGCATGGGTGCCCAGATCGCCACCCTGGTCGTCCTGGTCACCGGGTGGCTGGACGCCGGTGCCGCGGGCTTCGCGGCGGCGGGTGCGGCGTTCACCATCGGCGGTCTGGCCGGGGGAGTGGCGAACGGCTGGATCGTGAGGCGGCTGGGCGGGGTGCGGGCCGTGCTGATCGCGGGCGCCGTGCAGACCGGGGCCCTGATCGTCATGGGCACCGTGCGCAGCCTGGCCGTGCTGGTGGCGGCGCTGACCGTCTTCGGGTTCATGGGCATGGTGTGGAACGTCAACACGACGACACTCATGCAGCAGCGCAGCCCCGTCGAGCTGCTCGGCCGGGTGTCCTCGGCCTTCCGGACGCTGGCGTTCGCCGGGGTACCGCTCGGCGCCCTGCTGGGCGGTGCCGTCGCCACCGCCTGGGGCCCGAACACCCCGCCCCTGCTCACGGCGGCCTTCTTCGTACTGGCCCTCGCCGCGCTGATACCCGCGGGCAAGCGGGACGTACCTGTTGTTGACCGGGGCGACGACGCCAGGACAGCTCACGTCCCGCGCTGATCAATTAGGTTGGAACAGCTGGGACAGGCACGAAAGAAGGCTGAAGTCGGACATGAACGCAGACGGCCGTACCAGGCTCAACCAGACGCCCGAGTGGACCGCGCTGGCCAAGCACCGCGAGGAGCTCGGCGAAGTGCGGCTGCGGGAGCTGTTCGCAGCCGACCCGGGCCGCGGAGCCGGGTACACGCTGCAGGTCGGTGACCTGCACATCGACTACTCCAAGCATCTGGTCACCGACGAGACGCTGCGGCTGCTGCGCGGGCTGGCCGCCGCGACGGACGTGTTCGGGCTGCGGGACGCCATGTTCCGCGGCGAGAAGATCAACACCACCGAGGACCGGGCGGTGCTGCACACGGCGCTGCGCGCCCCGCGCGAGGCGGTCGTCGAGGTCGACGGGGAGAACGTCGTCCCCGGTGTGCACGCCGTCCTCGACAAGATGGCCGGCTTCGCCGAGCGGGTCCGCTCCGGCGCCTGGACCGGCCACACCGGCAAGCGGATCAAGAACATCGTCAACGTCGGCATCGGCGGCTCCGACCTCGGCCCGGCGATGGCCTACGAGGTGCTGCGCGGCTTCACCGACCGCGACCTCACGGTCCGCTTCGTGTCCAACGTCGACGGCGCCGACCTGCACGAGGCCACCCGCGACCTGGACGCGGCCGAGACGCTGTTCATCATCGCGTCCAAGACGTTCACCACGATCGAGACGATCACCAACGCCACGTCCGCGCGGAACTGGCTGCTGGGCGAGCTGAAGGCCGGACCGGAGGCCGTCGCCAAGCACTTCGTCGCTTTGTCGACGAACGCCGAGAAGGTCGCCGACTTCGGCATCGACACGGTCAACATGTTCGAGTTCTGGGACTGGGTCGGCGGGCGCTACTCGTTCGACTCGGCGATCGGGCTGTCGCTGATGATCGCCATCGGCCCGGACCGCTTCCGGGAGATGCTCGACGGTTTCCACACCGTCGACCAGCACTTCCGCACCGCGCCCGCCGAGGCCAATGTGCCGCTGCTACTGGGCCTGTTGGGCATCTGGTACGGCAACTTCCATGACGCCCAGTCGCATGCGGTGCTGCCGTACAGCCACTACCTGTCGAAGTTCACCGCGTATCTCCAGCAGTTGGACATGGAGTCCAACGGCAAGTACGTCGGCCGGGACGGGCGGGAGGTCGACTGGCAGACCGGGCCGGTGGTGTGGGGCACGCCCGGCACCAACGGGCAGCACGCGTACTACCAGTTGATCCACCAGGGCACCAAGCTGATCCCGGCGGACTTCATCGGCTTCGCCGAGCCGGTCGCCGAGATGAGCGAGGAACTCAAGGCGCAGCACGACCTGTTGATGGCGAACTTCTTCGCCCAGACACAGGCGCTGGCGTTCGGCAAGACGCCGGAGGAGGTGCGGGCCGAGGGGGTGCCGGAGGAACTGGTGACCCACAAGACGTTCAAGGGCGACCATCCGACGACCACGATCCTCGCGCGTGAGCTGACGCCGTCCGTGCTGGGGCAGTTGATCGCGCTGTACGAGCACAAGGTGTTCGTGCAGGGCGCGGTGTGGAACATCGACTCCTTCGACCAGTGGGGCGTGGAGCTCGGCAAGGTCCTCGCCAAGCGGGTCGAGCCTGCGCTGACCGAAGGGGCCGAGGTGCCGGGGCTGGACGCGTCGACGCGGGCGCTCGTCGCCAAGTACCGGGAGCTGCGCGGACGGCAGTGACCGTGGCCGTCTGCCCGGCCCGGTGCCGGCCCCGCCGTCATCGCCGAACGCGCCGAACGGCTTCGTACCGCCGCGGGGCAACCTGTACACGACCCGCAGGAATCCCTACCAACGGCTGACCTCGCTCAGGCCACCGCGCTCAAGGTGTCCGCGAGTCGTCGGCGTGCCGCGCGTGACGCCGGGACCGCGGCGAGGGTGGCCGCGCCCAGCACCGCCGCCGCTCCGAACAGCAGCAGAAGGGCGACGGACGGGCCCTGGGCGATGCCCGAGCCGATGCCGCTCGAACTGCCCTGGGTGTCGATGAGCCAGTGCGCGAGGGGGGTGCCCAGGGCGGTGCCGAGAACGACGGCGGCCAAGGCGGTGCAGGCGGTGGAGGCGACGGTGATCGCGGTGATCTGGCGTGGGGAGAGGCCGATGGCCTTGAGGGCCAGCAGGTCGCGCTCGCCCTCGCGGACCGTGCCGCCGATCGCGGTGAGCAGTTCGATGAGCCCGATCAGGGCGAGCACGGCGATCAGACCGACGACGACTCCGCGCAGGGGCGAGAGCCCGTCGGCGGGGTTCGGTACGGCGTGGATGTCGAGGCGTCCCTGACCGGTGTCGGTGAGGCGGTCGGCGACGTCGGCCGGGTCGGCGCCGGGGGGCAGCCGGAGTTCGTAGAGGGTGGGGCCGAGGCCGGGGTCGTTCTCGCGGAGGGTGTCCAGGGAGGTGGAGATGACCCGGCCGGCGTTCTCCGGTTCTAGGCTGCGGCCGACGATGTGCAGGATCTGCGGCTGGTCGCCGACGGTCATCCGGACCCAGTCTCCGACCTTCACGTCCAGCAGTTCCAGCAGCCCCTGCCCAGCCACCGCCTCGTCGCGGCCCTGGGCGGCGCGGCCCTCGGCGAGGGCGTACGGGTAGGGGTCCTGGTGGGTGCCGACGCCGCGCAGCGCGATCGTGGCGGTCTGGCCGGGGACCAGGGCGGCCACCTCGACGCCCGGGTAGGCGGCGGCGACCTGCGGATCGCGTTCCAGCAGGGTGCGGGCGTCGTCGTCGGCGAGGCCGGAAGCGTGGGCCGTGAGCGTGGTCGGGAGGCCGATCTGTTCGGGTCGGTTCTCGAAGCGGTCGATGGTGGTCCAGGCGCTCATCGCCACCACGATCAGCAGCAGCGGCAGCGCGAGCCGGGCGACCGTGGCCAGCGACCGCGGCCGCCGGTTGAACGCCCGGTGCCAGCCCAGGACCAGCGCGGGCGGCAGCCGTAGCCCGAGCGCCTGCCGGGCCGCGGCCGAGAGCCGTCCGCCCAGCGGAGCCGCGCGCCGCGGCACGGGCACCGGGGGCACCCGCCCCGCCCGCCACGCCGCGAGCCCGGTGGTCGCGCCGATGAACAGCACCGCTCCGACCGGCACCACGAACAGCACCAAGGTGTGCCCGGGCAGCCCCTGCCACACCCCGACCGCATCCCCGAGCCGGCCAGGGATCCAGCTGCCCAGGCCCTGGATGACGGCCGCGGCGGCCACGGCGCCCAGCAGGGCGTACGCGAGATGCTGGAGCAGGAAGACGCGGACCACCTGGCCCGGCGTGAAGCCGATCGCCTTCAGCACCGAGATGTCCCGCAGATGACCGCGGATCCGGGTGCCGATCGCCCCGTGCACGGCGAGCCCGGCGGCGACCAGCGCGCCAAGACCGAACAGCCCGAGGACCTGCCCGAGCAGCCGGTTGTCGCCCTGCGCCTCGGCGCGGGCCTGCTTCCAGGTGGAGACCTCGGTGACCGCGCCGGCACCCAGCACGGTGACGGCGCGCTGGACGGCGTAGTCCGTGTCGTCGGGGTCGGTCAGGCGCAGCCCGATGACCTGGCCGCCCGGGTTGCGTACGGCGGACGGCTGCGCCCAGACGAGGCCCGCCTGCTCGCCCGCCCGGTAGCGCGGCTCGGCGCTGTCGGCGATGCCGAGGACGGTCAGGGTCCGGGTGGTGCCGGGCAGGGTGACGGTGTCGCCGGGAGCGGCCAGCAGGGCCCGGGCCAGGCGGGTCTCCAGGACCACGCCGTCGGGGTCGGCGGGGTCGAGCCAGTGGCCGGCGGTCACCAGCGGGCGGCCGACGGCGGGGCGCTCGGAGGTGCCGCGCAGTTCGACGGAGGCGCGGGTGCCCCGGGCGGCGAGGGTGGTGGACGCGGTGGGGTAGGGGCCCGAGACGGACTCGACGACCTCGTCGAGTCCGGCCAGTTTCCCGGTGTCCGCCGAGGCGCCGGTGTGCAGCCATACGTGCGCGCCGCGCGCCTGGGTGAAGACGCGCTGCCAGGGGTTGGTGGCGTAGCCGAAGAGGGCCGTGGCCAGCAGCAGCGAGACGACGATCCCGGCCGTGGCCAGCACCAGGAACAGCGCCTCGCCGCGGTGCGTGCGCAGATCGGAGTGCGCCCAGCGCAAGGTGGCTCGCACGGACCTCAGCCCCTCGGCCCGGACACCGGAGAGTCCCTCAGCTCCAGCACGCCCGAGGTCCCGGCCCGGCGCGGTGGCGTGCCGCCGTCGAGTTCGGCGTCGTCGGCGATACGGCCGTCGAAGAAGCTGATCACCCGGTCCGCGGCGCTCGCGAGCCGGGCGTCATGGGTGACCAGCACGATCGTCTGGCCGCGCTGATGGAAGCGGGACAGCAGCCGCATCACCTCGCGGGTGCCCTTGCTGTCCAGGCTGCCGGCGGGTTCGTCGGCCAGCAGCAGCGGAGGCCGGTTCACCAGGGCCCGGGCCAGCGCGACCCGCTGCTGCTCACCGCCGGACAGCTCGCCCGGCATGCTGCGCTCCTTGCCCTTGAGCCCCAGCTCGGCGAGCAGCTCCGTGCGCTCGACTCGGGCCCGCTTCGGCGGGACGCCGGCCAGCAGCGCGGGCAGCTCGACATTGTCGGCGACGGACAGGTTGGAGACCAGGTTGAAGAACTGGAAGACGATCCCGATGCGTTTCCTGCGCTCCACAGCCCAGCGGGCCTCGCTCCACGCGTCGGCGCACTCGCCGTCCAGCCAGATGCCGCCGCTGTCCGGGCGCTGCAACCCGCCCAGCAGATGCAGCAGAGTCGACTTACCGGCACCGGACGGACCGGTGACGGCCACGAACTCGCCCCGCCGGACGGAAAGGTCCACACCCCGCACGGCATGCGCCGGGGCGCCCTCGCCGTAATGCGTCTTGACCAGGCCCTCGGCGCGCAGCGCAAGGCTCTCGGCGGTCACCGCAGGACGCCCGTCGGCGCCCGGCCCAGGAGCGGAATCGTCGCTCACTCCAGCTCCTCCAGCTCTTCCTGGCACCGCTCCAGCCAGTCGAGATCGGCCTGAAGGTGCAGCATCGCGCCCTCGATCAGCAGATGGGCGATGCGGTTGTCCCGGTCCTCGGCGGCGGCCAGCTTCGACAGTTGACGCATGGTGTTCAGATACTGACGCCGCTGCTTGTTGATCAGGGTGATCTGGTCGGCGAGACCGGTCTGCGAGGCGACGGCCAGCTTCATGAAGAACTCGTCCCGCACCCGCGGCTCGTCCTCGGTCTCCTCGAACCAGACGCGCAGCGCCTCACGCCCGGCGTCCGTGAGGTGGTAGACCTTCTTGTTGGGCCGGCTCGACTGCTCTACGTCCTCGCCCTCTATCAGCCCCGATTTCTCGAGGCGGCCGAGGGTCACATAGATCTGGCCGACGTTCGGCTGAGGGTACGCGGAGCCCAGCATCTGCTCAAGGTCCTGCTTCAGCTCATACCCGTGGGCCGGGCCACGCGCCAGCAGGGCCAGGAGAGACAGCCGCACTCGTGCTCTCCTCCCACATCCCGAGCTAATGTGCCGCAGGGCCTAGTATCCCGCATACCTAACAGGTATACATGGCCTCTGACCCCCGGCAAAGATGCCAGGTGCCAGTTGTACAGGGAGGAACCTATGCGGTGGATCCACGCCGCCGGTAGGGGCCTTCTCGTCCTCGTCGTGATCCTGACCGGCTACGCGGCCTCCGGGGCCCGTGCCCACGAGGGTCCCGCGGGCGGCAGGGGGCCCTTGACCCTCGCCACCGCCGGGGATCTCACCGGTTATCTCAGCTCCGTCCTGGAGGGCTGGAACCGTACCCACCCCGACGAGCGGGTCAGCCTCGTCGAGCTGCCCGACTCCGCCGACGAGACCCATGCGCAGATGACGACCGATCTGCGCGGCGGCGACCGCAGCCGGTTCGACATCCTCAACATCGACGTCAACTGGACCTCGGAGTTCGCGGCGCAGGGCTGGATCCGTCCGCTCGCGCGCGACCGCTTCCCGCTGGACACCTTCCTGCCGCCGGTCGTGGACACGGCGACCTATGACGGACAGCTGTACGCGGTCCCGTACGTCACCAACGCCGGCCTGCTCCTGTACCGCAAGGACATCCTCGCCAAGGAGGGCCTCGACCCGCCGCGCACCTGGGCCGAGCTGGAGAAACAGGCGAAGACCGTCGCGCCCAAGTACGGCCTCGACGGCTACGCGGGCCAGTTCCTGCCGTACGAGGGCCTCACCGTCAACGCCGCCGAGGCCGTCTACTCGGCGGGCGGCTCGATCCTCGGCGACGAGGGCGAGCGGGTCACCGTCAACTCCATGGCGGCCCGCGACGGCATCGACTTCCTCGCCCGGGGTGTGCGCGAGGGCTGGATCCCGAAGCGGGCGCTCACCTACAAGGAGGAGGAGTCCAAGCAGGCCTTCCAGGACGGGGGCCTGCTGTTCCTCCGCAACTGGCCCTACGCGTATGTCGGCGCGTCGGCCAAGGGGACGCCGGTCGCCGGGAAGATCGGCGCCGTACCGCTGCCGGGTCCTGACGGGCCCGGGACGAGTGTGCTGGGCGGTTCCAATCTCGCCGTCAGCAGCCACGCCAGACACCCCGACTCGGCCGCGCGGCTGCTGGCGTATCTGACCAGTGAGCGGGTCCAGCGGCAGGTCCTCACGCGTGGTGCCCTGCCGCCCGTGCGGGCCGACCTGTACGAGGATCCGGCGCTGGTGCGGGAGTTCCCGTATCTGCCGACCCTGCGCGAGAGCGTGCGCACGGCCGCGCCGCGCCCCAAGAGCCCGCGCTACGACCAGGTCAGCCTGGTGGTGCAGGCGGTCGTGCGTGACGCGATGACCGGGCACGAGACGCCCGAGGCGGCGGTGCGGAGGCTGGCGCGGGAGCTGGACGCCGTCGCGCGCTGAAGCAGCTCGAACGCTGACTAGTTACTTGTTAAGTAACGGCGACGTCTCATCTTCGTGGATTTCGTCTAACTATGCCCGTTTTTGACGCGTCAACCCGGCAGTAGCTTGCGTCCAGTTCATTGACACCCTCCTGAAACCGCTACTTAACATGCATGCATGCTGAGTAAGTACCACTGGTGGCGTGACGCGGTGATCTACCAGGTCTACGTCCGCAGCTTCCTCGACAGCACCGGCGACGGTGTCGGCGATCTCGCCGGGGTCCGGGCCGGGCTGCCGTATCTCAAGAAGCTCGGGGTGGACGGGATCTGGCTGAGCCCCTTCTATCCCTCCCCGCAGCACGACCACGGCTACGACGTGGCCGACTACTGCGACGTCGACCCGCTCTTCGGCGACCTCGCCGAGTTCGATCTGCTCGTCGCGGCCGCCCGGCGGCTCGGGATCAAGGTGCTGCTCGACATCGTCCCCAACCACTGCTCCAGCGAGCACCCGTGGTTCGAGGAGGCCCTGTCCGCCGAGCCCGGCAGCGCGGCCCGCGCCCGCTTCCACTTCGCCGACGGCCGGGGGATCGCCGGCGAGGAACCGCCCAACAACTGGCACTCCATGTTCGGCGGCCCCGCCTGGAGCCGGGTGACCGAGGCGGACGGACAGGCCGGCCAGTGGTACCTGCACATGTTCGCGCCCGAGCAGCCCGACTGGAACTGGCGCAATCCGGAGATCGGCGCCGAGTTCGACCGGATCCTGCGCTTCTGGCTCGACCGGGGCATCGACGGCTTCCGCATCGACGTCGCCGCCGGCCTCTACAAGCACCCGGAACTGCCCGACTCCGACGACCCGGAGGCCGACGCCCGCACCCGCGACTCGGTCAATCCGCTCGCCTGGAACCAGCCCGAGGTGCACGCGGTGTGGCGCAAGTGGCGCTCCATATGCGAGGAGTACACCGCCCGCGACGGGCATGAGCGCCTCCTCGTCGGCGAGGTCTCCGTCCCCACCGCCCGCGAACACGCCCTGTACGTCCGCTCCGACGAACTCCACCAGGCGTTCTTCTTCGACCTGCTCAGCGCCCCCTGGGAGGCCGACGCCTTCCGCAAGGTCATCTCCGAGGCCATGCAGGACATCGCCGGCACCGGCTCCACGGTCACCTGGGTCCTCAACAACCACGACCAGGTCCGCACCGTCACCCGCTACGGCGAGCCCGCCACCGAGGGCAGCGGCCTCGGCGCCGCCCGCGCCCGCGCCGCCGCGCTGCTGATGCTGGCGCTGCCCGGAGGCGCGTACATCTACCAGGGCGAGGAACTGGGTCTGCCCGAGGTCGTCGACCTGCCCGACGACGTGCTCACCGACCCGATCTTCCGCCGCACCGGCAGCCGGGCCCGGATCCGCGACGGCTGCCGGGTGCCGCTGCCCTGGTCGGGACAGGCGTCCCCCTTCGGCTTCACCTCCGGCGCGGAGAGCGCCAAGCCGTGGCTGCCGCAGCCCGAGTACTTCGCCGAGTACGCCACCGACCGCGCCCTCGCCGACACCCGCTCCTTCTGGCACCTGTACCGCGACGGCCTCCAACTGCGCGCCGGACTGCCGCAGTTGGGCGAGGGCTCGCTGCGCTGGCTGGACAGTCCACCCGGCGTCCTGGCCTTCGAGCGCGGCGACGGCGTGGTCTGCGCCGTCAACTTCGGTACGGCGCCCATGCCCGCGCCGGTCTCCGGCACCCCCCTGCTGTCCAGCGGTCCCTGCCCGGCCGGGGTCCTGCCCGGCTCCACCGCCGCCTGGTGGATCAACGACCGCTGACTTTCCCGACCTCCGCAAGTTCCCCATCCCGAAGGGTCATCAACGATGATGCGACGACGTACCACCCTGCTCACCGGCTGCACCGGACTCGTCCTGGCACTCGGCGCGACCGCCTGCGGCGGCGGGCCCGTCTCCGCCGGCGGTGGCGACAAGGCGCTCAGCGGCCAGACGGTCAACGTGGCCGGTGTCTGGTCCGGCAGTGAGCAGAAGAACTTCCAGAAGGTGCTGGACGCCTTCACCGAGAAGACCGGCGCCAAGACCCAGTTCACCTCCACCGGCGACAATGTCTCCACGGTCGTGGGCAGCAAGATCGAGGGCGGCAACGCCCCCGACGTGGTGATGGTCCCGCAGGTCGGCGTGCTGAAGCAGTTCGCGGAGAGCGGCTGGCTCAAGCCGCTGTCCGGTGCCGCCCAGAAGTCCGTGGACGCCAACTTCGCCCCCGTGTGGAAGACCTACGGCAGCGTCGACGACACCCTCTACGGCCTCTACTTCAAGGCCGCCCACAAGTCGACCGTCTGGTACAGCCCCGACGCCCTCGCCCAGGCCGGCGTCGAGGCGCCGAAGACATACGACGACATGCTGAAGGCCGGCGGCACCGTCTCCGACTCCGGACTCGCCGCGTTCTCGGTCGCCGGACAGGACGGCTGGACCCTCACCGACTGGTTCGAGAACGTCTACCTCTCCCAGGCAGGACCCGAGAAGTACGACGCGCTCGCCGCGCACCAGCTGAAGTGGACCGACGCGTCCGTCGTCGAGGCGCTCACCACCCTCGGCAAGCTGTTCAAGGACAAGCAGCTGATCGCGGGCGGCCAGAAGGGCGCCCTGAACACCGACTTCCCGGGCTCGGTGGAGAAGGTGTTCGGGCCGAAGCCCGAGGCCGGCATGGTCTACGAAGGCGACTTCGTCGCGGGCGTCGCCAAGGACCAGTTCGGCAAGAAGATCGGCGAGGACGCGAACTTCTTCCCCTTCCCGGCGGTCGGCGGCGGCAAGGCGCCCGTGGTCAGCGGCGGTGACGCGGCCGTCGTCCTGAAGGACGGCAAGAACCAGAAGGCCGGCATGGCGCTCCTGGAGTACCTGGCGACGCCGGAGGCCGCGGCGGTGTGGGCGGAGGCCGGCGGCTTCCTCTCCCCGAACAAGAACGTCGACCTCGCCTCCTACGGCGACGACGTCACCCGCGCGACCGCCAAGTCCCTCGTCTCCGCGGGCGACTCGGTCCGCTTCGACATGTCCGACCAGGCCCCGGCGGCGTTCGGCGGCACCAAGGGCGCGGGCGAGTGGAAGCTCCTCCAGGACTTCCTGCGCGACCCGTCCGACCCGAAGGGGACCGCGGCGAAGCTGGAGGCCGCGGCGGCCAAGGCGTACCAGGGCTGATTCGATATGACCGCCACTCTCGTGAATGAGGCGAGCCGGGGGGCCGCCGTGAGCCCGGGCAGGGAACGTGCCCGGCGCTCGCGGCGGCGCGCCCGGATCATCGCGCTCCTCTTCGTCTTCCCCGCGCTGCTCCTGCTGGGCGCGCTGGTCGTGTATCCGGTGCTGTTCTCGGTCGGACGCAGCTTCTTCGACGCGTCCGGCAGCCGGTTCGTGGGCGGGGAGAACTACGCGGAGATGTTCCGCGACCCCGCCACCCTCAAGGCCATCCGCAACACCACGATCTGGGTCGTCGTGGCCCCCGCCCTGCTCACCGGACTCGGGCTGATCCTGGCCGTGCTGGTGGAGAAGGTCCGCTGGGCGACGGCCTTCAAACTGCTGCTGTTCATGCCGATGGCCGTGTCCTTCCTCGCTGCCGGCATCATCTTCCGCCTCGCCTACGACGAGGACCCCGACAAGGGCGTGCTGAACGCCGCCGTCGTCTCCGTGCACGACGCCTTCCAGGGCACGTCGACCTATCCGACGGCCCGGGCACGCGACGGACAGGGACTGACGAAGGACCCGGACGGCTCGTACCGCACCAGCGCGAGCGTGTCCCCGGGTGACGCGCTCACCCTCGGCCTGGTCGGTGTCCTCCCCGACGACCTGCCCGACGGCACCGAACCGGCGTACCAGGCGGCGGGGCAGAAGGCCGGCCCCGGTGAGCTGCGCGGTGTCGTGTACCTCGACTTCACGCCCGGCGGGGGAGGGGAGCAGGGCAAGGTCGACCAGCGCGAGAACGGGCTGCCGGAGATGACGGTCGAGGCGTCGCGCGCCGGGCAGACGGTCGCTTCGACGACCACCGCGTCCGACGGCTCCTTCCGCTTCGACGGGCTGGACGACGGTTCGTACACGGTGAAGCTGCCGGCCTCCAACTTCGCCGCCCCCTACGAGGGCATCTCCTGGCTCGGGCCCACGCTCGTCACGCCGGCGATCATCGGGGCGTATCTGTGGATCTGGACCGGCTTCGCGATGGTCCTGATCGGCGCGGGCCTCGCGGCCCTGCCCCGGGACGCGCTGGAGGCGGCGCGGATGGACGGGGCGAACGAGTGGCAGATCTTCCGGAAGATCACGGTGCCGTTGCTGGCACCGGTGCTGACGGTCGTCTTCGTCACCCTCGTCATCAACGTCATGAAGGTCTTCGACCTCGTCTACATCATCGCGCCCGGTCCCGTGCAGGAGGACGCGACCGTGCTCGCGACGCAGATGTGGCTGGTGTCGTTCGGCGGTGGCAACAACCAGGGGCTCGGCAGCGCGCTGGGTGTCCTGCTTCTGCTGCTGGTCATTCCGGCGATGGTCTTCAACGTCCGCCGTTTCCGAAGGAGTCAGCGATGAACGCGGTCAGGCGGGGCCTGGGCAATGGATTGGTCCAGGCGTTCCTCGTGGTGATCGGGCTGGTGTGGCTGACCCCGCTGGCCGGGTTGTTCCTCTCCTCCCTGCGGTCCGCCGAGGAGACGGCGAGCGGCGGCTGGTGGACCGTGTTCACCAGCCCCGGCCAGCTGTCCTTCGACAACTACTCGGCGCTGCTGGTCAATGCCGGGATCAGCCAGGCCTTCTGGAACACCGTGCTGATCTCGGTGCCGACGACCCTGCTGGTGGTCGTCCTCGCGGCGCTCGCCGGATACGCCTTCGCCTGGCTGGACTTCCCCGGCCGCGAGGCGCTCTTCCTGCTGGTCGTGGCGCTGCTCGTGGTGCCGGTGCAGATCGGGCTGCTCCCGGTCGCCAAACTCTTCGGCCAGCTCGGGCTGTTCGGCACGATTCCCGGCGTCGTCCTCTTCCATGTGGCGTACGGGCTGCCGTTCGCGGTGTTCCTGCTGCGGAACTACTTCGCCGAGATGCCGAAGGAGATGCTGGAGGCGGCGCGGATGGACGGGGGGAGTGAGTGGCGGATCTTCACGCGGCTGGTGCTTCCGGTGGGGCGCCCGGCCATCGCCTCGCTCGCCATCTTCCAGTTCCTGTGGGTGTGGAACGACATGCTGGTGGCACTGCTGTTCGCCGACAGCGCTTCGCAGCCGTTGACCGTTGAACTCCAGTCACAGATACGGCAGTTCGGCAGCAACATCGATGTGCTGGCGCCGGGGGCGTTCGTGTCGCTGGTGGTGCCGGTCGTGGTGTTCTTCGCGTTCCAGCGGCACTTTGTGCAGGGGGTGATGGCGGGTTCGGTGAAGTAGGCCCTGCTGTCCGATTTCCGCACGGGCTGCCTTATCCTCTCGCTGACTCAAGGGGAGGTCAGGGGTGGGGATGAGACATCGGGCGACCGCTGTGGCGGCCACGGTGATCATGTTGGGAATGTCGCTCGCGGGTTGCGGTGAACGCAGGGTGCCCTACGAGGGCCTGGACGAGGTGTCGGAGAAGCTGGCGGCGGACGGTACGACCATCGTGGTGGGGGATCCGTCGGCCGCCGTCGCCGTGCATCTCTACGAGGATCCGCGCTGCCCCGTCTGCGAGGAGTTCGAGACCACCGGCGCCGCGCCGGAGTTGCGGGAGGCGGTGGTGCGGCGGAAGGTATACGCCCAGTACACGCTGGCCTCGTTCCTCGACGACCGGGTCGGCGGCAGTGGCTCCAAGAAGGCGGTCAACGCCCTGCGGGCCGCGCTGGAAGAGGGCAAGTTCGCGGAGTACCACCGGGTGCTGTACGACAACCAGCCCGAGGAGGCCGTCGACGGGTTCACCGACGCCTACCTGCTCGAACTGGCCGGCCAGGTCGACGGGCTGCGCGGTCCGGCGTTCGACTCCGCCGTCAAGACCATGAAGTACCGCGCCTTCGTCACGGCCTCCGAGAAGGCCTACGAACGCGCGGGAGGCAAGGAGGAGCCCGAGGGGCCGGGCACGCCCACCGCGGTCATCAATGACGTGCGTATCCCGGTCGACTACAACGGACTGCTCTTCGAGGGCGAGGTCTTCGCGGACCTTCTGAAGCGGATTCAGGAAGAGCCCGATGACTGGCAGGAGTACGAGTTCCCCAAGACAGCGTGAAGCATGAGAACGCCGGGCCCCGTTGAGGGGGCCCGGCGTTCTCATGCCGTTGCGTCAAGGGGACGCGGGCGGATACAACGACCGCGGCAACTGCGAAGCCGCCGCCGAGTCCAGGAGCCACAGGGTCCTGGAACGACCGCGGGCCCCCGCCGCCGGCGCCTGGATCTCGCCCGCGCCCGACAGGGCGATCGCCGCGGCCTGGGCCTTGTCCTCGCCCGCCGCCAGCAGCCACACCTCACGCGCCGCCCGGATCGCGGGGAGCGTGAGAGTGACCCGGGTCGGCGGAGGCTTGGGGGCGCCGTGCACTCCGACGACCGTGCGCTGGGTCTCCCGTACCGCGGGCAGTTCCGGGAACAGGGAGGCGACGTGGGTGTCGGGACCCACGCCCAGCATCAGGACGTCGAAGGTGGGGACCGAGCCGTGGTTCTCCGGACCGGCGGCCCGGGCCAGCTCCTCCGCGTACGCGGCGGCGGCCGCCTCCACGTCCGTGCCGTACGGCCCGTCCGACGCGGGCATGGGATGCACCCGCTTCGGATCCAGCGGCACCGAGTCCAGCAGGGCCTCGCGGGCCTGCGTGACATTGCGGTCGGGATCGCCCTCGGGCAGGAACCGCTCGTCGCCCCACCACAGGTCGAGACGGCCCCAGTCGATCGCGTCCCGCGCGGGCGCGGCAGCCAGCGCGGCCAGCAGGCCGTTGCCGTTGCGCCCGCCGGTGAGGACCACGGACGCCGAGCCCCGGGAGGCCTGCGCGTCCACGATCTTCGTGATCAGCCGGGCCGCCGCGGCCTGTGCCATCAGCTCCTTGTCGTGGTGCACGACGAGCTGCGGGGTACTCACTTCGCCGCCGCCTTCTTCAACGGTTCCTGCGCCGCCGCTTCTTCTTTCTCATCGGCTTCGCCGGAAGCCTCGGATTTCCCGGCAGGCTCTGACTTTCCGGAGGCCTCGGACTGTCCGGAAGCCCCGGCCGATTCTCCTTTGGCCGGAGAATCCGAGGGTGTCGAAGATTCCGGGGAGGCCTCCGATGCCGGCGTCTCCTCGGCCTTCGCCACCGCGGCCTCCGCCAGCGCCACGGCCTGTACGGCCTTCGCCACGGCGGCCTCCGCGGCCTGCGCCGCTCCCGCACCCCGCACCGCCGCGGCCGGCACCGAGCTCAGCCGCTCCACGCCGAACCGCAGCGCCGACGCGTAGGTGTCGTCCGGGTCGAGCCGGCGCAGTTCCTCCGCGATCAGCTCGGCCGTCTCGCGCCGCTTCAGCGCGACCGCGCGGTCCGGCTGGCCCTGGATGGAGAGGGTCGCCAGGGAGCCGTCCGCGCGGTCCAGTGTGATGGGGCCGGAGTCGGTGTCCATACGGACCGCCGTCAGACCGGGGCCCGACGACAGCGACCGCTTCACGGGGACGTCCAGCCGGTCCGCGAGCCACATCGCCAGCAGCTCACAGCTCGGGTTGAACTCCTCGCCCTCCACCTCGACGGCCTTCACCTCGCAGACCACCTGGTCCAGAGCCGCCGCGAGCATCGAGCGCCACGGTGTGATCCGGGTCCAGGACAGGTCGGTGTCGCCCGGGGTGTAGGCGTCGGCGCGGGACGACAGCTCCCGCACCGGCTGCTCCGAGGCATAGGTGTCGGTCACCCGGCGCTGGGCCAGCGCGCCCAGCGGATCGTTCGCCGGGTCGAGCGGCGCGTTCACCGGCCACCAGACCACCACCGGGGCGTCCGGGAGCAGCAGCGGCAGCACCACCGACTGCGCGTGGTCGGACACCTCGCCGTACAGCCGTAGCACCACCGTCTCGCCGGTGCCCGCGTCCGCGCCCACCCGCACCTCGGCGTCCAGCCGGGACGTCGTACGGTCGCGGGGCGAGCGCGAGACCCGCTTGATGACCACCAGGGTGCGCGAGGGGTGCTCGCGCGAGGCGTCGCCTGCGGCCTTGAGCGCGTCGTACGCGTTCTCCTCGTCCGTGACGATGACCAGTGTGAGCACCATGCCGACGGCCGGTGTGCCGATGGCCCGTCGCCCCTGCACCAGCGCCTTGTTGATCTTGCTGGCCGTGGTGTCCGTGAGGTCTATCTTCATGGCCGGCGCCAGCTCCGTCCCTCTCGTGCGAGCATTTCGTCCGCCTCGACGGGCCCCCAGGTACCGGACGGGTACTGGGCGGGCTTGCCGTGCGTGTCCCAGTACTCCTCGATCGGGTCGAGGATCTTCCAGGACAGCTCGACCTCCTCGGTGCGCGGGAAGAGGTTGGAGTCGCCGAGCAGGACGTCGAGGATCAGGCGCTCGTACGCCTCGGGGCTGGACTCGGTGAAGGACTCGCCGTAGGCGAAGTCCATCGACACGTCCCGGATCTCCATCGAGGTGCCCGGCACCTTGGAGCCGAAGCGGACCGTGACGCCCTCGTCGGGCTGGACGCGGATCACGATCGCGTTCTGGCCCAGCTCCTCTGTGGCCGTGGTGTCGAAGGGGGAGTGGGGAGCGCGCTGGAACACGACCGCGATCTCCGTCACGCGGCGGCCGAGGCGCTTGCCGGTGCGCAGATAGAAGGGGACACCCGCCCAGCGGCGGTTGTCGACCGACAGCTTGACCGCGGCGTAGGTGTCGGTCTTCGACTTGGGGTCGATGCCCTCCTCCTGGAGGTAGCCGACCGCCTTCTCACCGCCCTGCCAGCCGGCCGCGTACTGCCCGAACACCGTGTCGCGGCCCAGGTCCTTGGGCAGCCTGACCGCCCCGAGCACCTTGGTCTTCTCCGCCGCCAGCGCGTCCGCGTCGAAGGAGGCGGGCTCCTCCATGGCGGTCAGGGCCATCAGCTGGAGGAGGTGGTTCTGGATGACGTCACGGGCGGCGCCGATGCCGTCGTAGTAGCCGGCCCGGCCGCCGATGCCGATGTCCTCGGCCATGGTGATCTGCACATGGTCCACGAAGGACCGGTTCCAGATCGGCTCGAACATCGTGTTGGCGAAGCGCAGCGCCAGAATGTTCTGGACGGTCTCCTTGCCCAGGTAGTGGTCGATACGGAAGACCTGGTCCGGGGCGAAGACCTCGTGCACGACCTTGTTGAGCTCCTCGGCCGACTTCAGGTCGTGGCCGAACGGCTTCTCGATGACCGCGCGGCGCCAGGAACTCGGCGTCTGGTCGGCGAGGCCGTGCTTCTTCAGCTGCTGGATGACCACCGGGAAGGAGCGCGGGGGCACCGAGAGGTAGAAGGCGAAGTTGCCGCCCGTGCCCTGGGCCTTGTCCAGCTCCTCGATGGTCGAGCGCAGCCGCTCGAAGGCATCGTCGTCGTCGAAGGTGCCCTGCACGAAGCGCATCCCCTGGATGAGCTGCTGCCAGACCTCCTCGCGGAAGGGCGTGCGGGCATGTGCCTTGACCGCGTCGTGGACCTCCTGTGCGAAGTCCTCGTTCGCCCACTCGCGGCGGGCGAACCCGACCAGCGAGAAGCCCGGCGGCAGCAGACCCCGGTTGGCGAGGTCGTACACGGCGGGCATCAGCTTTTTACGTGACAAATCGCCCGTAACGCCGAAGATCACCAGGCCCGACGGCCCCGCGATACGCGGGAGCCGTCGGTCGGCGGCGTCACGAAGCGGGTTCGCTTCAGTGACGTTGAAGGGTGGCAAGGGATCAGCCCTCCGAGGGGGCGAGGCGCTCCAGCTCCGCCTCGGTCGACTTGAGCAGGTCGTTCCAGGACGCCTCGAACTTCTCGACGCCCTCGTCCTCCAGCAGCTGCACCACGTCGTCGTAGGAGATCCCGAGCTTCTCGACCGCGTCGAGGTCGGCGCGGGCCTGCGCGTAGGTGCCGGCGACGGAGTTACCGGTGATCTCGCCCTTCTCCTCCGTGGCGTGGAGGGTGGCCTCGGGCATGGTGTTGACGGTGTTCGGGGCGACCAGGTCGTCGACGTAGAGGGTCGGCTTGTAGGCCGGGTCCTTCACGCCGGTCGACGCCCACAGCGGACGCTGCTTGTTGGCGCCCGCGTTCTCCAGCGCGCTCCAGCGGTCCGAGGAGAAGACCTCCTCGTACGCCTCGTAGGCGAGGCGCGCGTTGGCGACGGCGGCCTTGCCGCGGGCGGCCTTGGCCTCGTCGGTGCCGAGGGCGTCGAGCCGCTTGTCGATCTCGGTGTCCACGCGGGACACGAAGAAGGACGCGACGGAGCGGATGAGGGAGAGGTCCAGGCCGCGCTCCTTGGCCTTCTCCAGACCGGCCAGGTAGGCGTCCATGACCTCGCGGTAGCGCTCCAGCGAGAAGATCAGCGTGACATTGACGCTGATGCCGAGGCCGATGACCTCGGTGATCGCCGGGAGGCCGGCCCGCGTGGCCGGGATCTTGATCAGGGTGTTCGGACGGTCGACCAGCCAGGCCAACTGCTTGGCCTCGGCGACGGTCGCACGCGTGTCGTGCGCGAGCCGCGGGTCGACCTCGATGGAGACCCGGCCGTCCTGACCGCCGGTGGCGTCGAAGACCGGGCGCAGGATGTCGGCGGCGTCACGGACGTCCGCCGTGGTGATCATGCGGATCGCCTCTTCGACCGTCACCTTGCGGGCGGCGAGGTCGGCGACCTGCTGGTCGTAACCGTGACCCTCGCTGATCGCCTTCTGGAAGATCGTCGGGTTGGTGGTGACACCGACGACATGCTGCTGGTCGATCAGCTCGGCGAGGTTGCCGGACGTGATGCGCTGGCGCGACAGGTCGTCCAGCCAGATCGCGACGCCCTCCTCGGAGAGGCGCTTCAATGCGTCTGTCATGGAAAATCAAACTCCTACGTCTCGTATATGAGCGTCAGCGCTGGGCCGCGGCGAGGGATTCCCGCGCGACGGCCGCCACGTTCTCGGCAGTGAAGCCGTACTCCCGGAAAAGGACCTTGCCGTCCGCCGAAGCACCGAAGTGCTCCAGGGAAACGATGCGACCCGCGTCCCCGACGTACTTGTGCCAGGTCAGACCGATCCCGGCCTCGACCGCCACCCGCGCCTTGACGGCCGGCGGCAGAACGCTGTCCCGGTACCCCTGGTCCTGCTCCTCGAACCACTCCACCGAGGGCATGGACACGACCCGCGTCGGCACGCCGGACGCCTGGAGCTGCTCGCGCGCCTCGACGGCGATGTGCACCTCGGAGCCGGTCGCGATGAGCACGACCTGCGGCTCGCCGCCCTCCGCCTCGAACATCACGTAACCACCGCGGACGGTGTCCTCGTTGGCCTCGTACGTCGGCACGCCCTGACGGGTCAGCGCGAGCCCGTGCGGGGCGCCCTTGCCGAACTCCTTCGTGTAGCGCTTGAGGATCTCGCGCCAGGCGATCGCGGTCTCGTTGGCGTCCGCCGGACGGACCACGTTGAGACCGGGGATGGCGCGCAGCGACGCCAGGTGCTCGATCGGCTGGTGGGTGGGGCCGTCCTCACCCAGACCGATGGAGTCGTGCGTCCAGACGTACGTCACCGGCAGGTGCATCAGCGCCGACAGGCGGACGGCGTTGCGCATGTAGTCGGAGAACACCAGGAACGTGCCGCCGTAGACACGCGTGTTGCCGTGCAGGGTGATGCCGTTCATCTCCGCGGCCATGGAGTGCTCGCGGATACCGAAGTGGATCGTGCGGCCGTACGGGTCCGCCTCCGGCAGCGGGTTGTCCGCGGGCAGGAACGACGACGTCTTGTCGATCGTCGTGTTGTTGGAGCCGGCCAGGTCGGCCGAGCCGCCCCACAGCTCCGGGATCACCGCGCCGAGCGCCTGGAGCACCTTGCCGGACGCGGCGCGGGTGGCGACGCCCTTGCCGGGCTCGAAGACCGGGAGCTTCTCCTCCCAGCCGGTGGGCAGCTCGCCCTTGCTGATGCGGTCGAACTCGGCGGCGCGCTCGGGGTTGTTGTCCCGCCACAGCTGGAAGGACTTCTCCCATTCGGCCTTCGCCTGGGCGCCCCGCTCAAGGGCCGCCCGGGTGTGGGCGATGACCTCGTCGGCCACCTCGAAGGACTGCTCCGGGTCGAAGCCGAGGACGCGCTTGGTGGCCGCCACCTCGTCGTCGCCGAGCGCCGAGCCGTGGGCGGCCTCGGTGTTCTGCGCGTTCGGGGCGGGCCAGGCGATGATCGAGCGCATCGCGATGAAGGACGGCTTGTCCGTCACCTGCTTCGCGGCCTCGATCGCGTTGTAGATGGCGTGCGGGTCGAGGTCGCCGTCCGGCTTCGGGGCGATCCGCTGCACATGCCAGCCGTACGCCTCGTACCGCTTGCAGACGTCCTCGGAGACGGCCGTCTCGGTGTCGCCCTCGATCGAGATGTGGTTGTCGTCCCACAGCAGGACCAGGTTGCCGAGCCGCTGGTGGCCGGCCAGCGAGGACGCCTCCGCGGAGATGCCCTCCTGGAGGCAGCCGTCACCGGCGATGGCGAAGACGAAGTGGTCGAAGGGGGAGGTGCCCTCGGCGGCCTCCGGGTCGAACAGCCCGCGCTCGTAGCGGGCGGCCATCGCCATGCCGACCGCGTTGGCGACACCCTGGCCCAGCGGGCCGGTCGTCGTCTCGACGCCCGTGGTGTGGCCGTACTCCGGGTGGCCCGGGGTCTTGGAACCCCACGTCCTGAAGGCCTTCAGATCGTCCAGCTCCAGACCGAAGCCGGCCAGGTACAGCTGGGTGTAGAGGGTCAGGGACGAGTGGCCCGCGGACAGCACGAAGCGGTCGCGACCGACCCACTCGGCGTCGGCGGGGTCGTGCCGCATCACCTTCTGGAAGAGGGTGTAGGCGGCGGGGGCCAGGCTCATCGCCGTACCCGGATGGCCGTTTCCGACCTTCTGTACGGCGTCGGCGGCCAGGACGCGGGCGGTGTCGACGGCCCGCTGGTCCAGCTCGGTCCACTCGAGGTCTGTGGTGGTCGGCTTGGTGCTCACCCTGGGTCAGGGCTCCTCTCCACATGTCGGTTGCCGGTGTCACGGGCACATACGCCCACCGGCTGCCGGCGTACTCGGCGTCGGCCGGCCGTTGTCGAGCCTACCCCCGGAAGTACGTGCGTTTTTTCGACTCATCCCAGACTGCCGGGAGTCGCCGGGATGTGCCTCCCGACTGGGTCGTTCCACATTCGACACGTGAATACGGAGCCGCTCATCCGGGTGCTCAATCGAGCTTCCGCGCGCCCGTCGGACGACCCCCCGGACCACCCCCTCCAACACGACCCCACCCCCGCGAATGTCCGGGTCTGGGCAACGTCTACAGTGGCGTGGTACGCGCGAGCCTTTACCGGGACTTCACACGGGGAGGCTTGCTGGGATGTCTCTGTCAGGGGTGTGCGTGACGGCCGTTGAATCCCGTCCAGCGGGGATTATCGGGACGAGCCAGAGCCCGAGCCGGCGGCCGATCAGGGCCCGGGTCATGGGGTTCGTGGCGCTTACCAAGCCGCGGATCATCGAGCTGCTGCTCATCACCACCGTTCCGGTGATGTTCCTGGCCGAGCAGGGCGTGCCCGACCTCGGTCTGGTGCTCCTCACCTGCGTCGGCGGCTACCTCTCCGCCGGTGGCGCCAACGCGCTGAACATGTACATCGACCGTGACATCGACGCGCTCATGGACCGCACCTCGCAGCGCCCGCTGGTCACCGGGATGGTCAGCCCCCGCGAGTGCCTCGCCTTCGGCATCACCCTGGCGGTCGTCTCCACCCTGCTGTTCGGCCTCACGGTCAACTGGCTGTCGGCCTGGCTCTCCCTCGGCGCGCTCCTCTTCTATGTCGTCGTCTACACGATGATCCTCAAGCGCCGTACCTCGCAGAACATCGTGTGGGGCGGCATCGCGGGCTGTATGCCGGTGCTGATCGGCTGGTCCGCGGTCACGAACTCCCTCTCCTGGGCCCCGCTCATCCTCTTCCTGGTCATCTTCTTCTGGACGCCGCCGCACTACTGGCCGCTGTCCATGAAGGTGAAGGACGACTACGCGCGCGTGGGCGTGCCCATGCTCCCGGTCATCGCCTCGAACAAGGTCGTCGCCAAGCAGATCGTCATCTACAGCTGGGTGATGGTCGCGGTGTCGCTGCTGTTGACGCCGCTCGGCTACACGGGCTGGTTCTACACCGCGGTCGCGCTGGGCGCGGGCGGCTGGTGGCTGTGGGAGGCGCACGCGCTGCAGAACCGCGCGAAGGCGGAGGCGACGGGCGGCAAGCTCAAGGAGATGCGCCTGTTCCACTGGTCGATCACTTACGTGTCGCTGCTGTTCGTCGCCGTCGCGGTGGACCCCTTCCTGCGCTAGTCGTTCCTGTGCTGGCCGTTTTGGCTACTCGTCGGTAGCATCCTGGCTATGGCAGACAAGGTGGCCAAGCTGGCCAAGCAGATCAACTCCTTCGCGAAGTCCCACGGCGGCGCCGAGGCCCAGGTCGCGTACATCGGACAGCGCGGCGCCCGCATCGTGCTCGTGGGCGAGGACGGCGGCTGGGGCGACCTGGTCGCACCGTCGTACGAGCTCGCCGAGCAGGCGGTGGAGAAGGCCGGGATCACCCGCCACGAATCCTTCGACGGCGAGTTCGCCGCGAAGGTGGAGACCGGGCCCTACGAATGGAAGCGCATGGCCGGCATCCAAATCGGCGGCTGATCGGTCCCCTTTTCGCAACACCAAGTCCCCGGTTCACCCGTTAGGACGTGTAGGACACGTCCACTCACGGGGAGAGCCGGATGATCGACACGCCGTCCCTGGTGGACCAGTACTGCCACGGCGTACTGCGCACCGAGCTGGGCCTCGGCACCTTCGAGGCCCAGCTGGCCCGAACCGAGGGCCCGCCCGCGCCCGGCACCACCCTCTTCGACACCCAGACGGGTTTCGCCGTACGTCGCTGGTGCCCCCCTCTGCTGGGCCTGGAACCGCACTGCGCGCCCGCCCGCTATCTGGCCCGGCGTCGTGAACTCGGCGTACTGGAGGCGGCCCGGCGTCTGCTGCGGGGCAGCGGCATCACTACGTATCTGATCGACACGGGCCTGCCCGGCGACCTCACCGGCCCCCCGGAGATGGCGTCCACCGCCTCCGCCCGGGCCCATGAGATCGTGCGCCTGGAGCTTCTCGCCGAACAGGTCGCCGACACCTCGGGCACCGTCGAGTCCTTCCTTGCCAACCTCGCCGAGTCGGTGCACGGCGCCGCCGTGAACGCGGTGGCCTTCACCTCGGTCGCGGGCGTACGGCACGGTCTCGCACTGGCGCCCGAGCCGCCGGGGCCGGGTGAAGTGCGGGGCGCGGCGGGGCGCTGGCTGGCGGCGCGCAGGGTCGGCGGCGAGCTGAGCGACCCCGTGCTGCTACGGCATCTGCTGTGGATCGCGGTGGCGTCGGGGCTGCCGCTGCAACTGCACGCGGGACTGGGGGCGCCGGGTCTGCGCATCGACCGTACCGATCCGGTGCTGCTCACGGACTTCGTCCGCGCCACGGCAGGCCTGGGCACCGACCTGATCCTGCTGCACGGCTACCCGTACCACCGGCACGCCGCCCATCTGGCCGGTGTCTTCCCGCACGTCTACGCCGACTCCGGCGCCGCCCTCGTCCGCACCGGCGCCCGCGCGGCCACGATCCTCGCCGAGATCCTGGAACTCGCCCCCTTCGGCAAGATCCTCTTCTCCAGCGGCGCCCACGGTCTGCCCGAACTGCACGTCGTGGGCGCCCGCCTCTTCCGCGAGGCCCTCGCCAGGGTGCTCGGCGGCTGGGTCGCGGAGGGGGCGTGGTCGCTGGCGGACGCGCAGCGGGTGGCGGGGATGGTGGCGGCGGGGAACGCGCGGCGGGTGTACGGGCTCGACTGAGCTGTACAGACTGGGCGTATGAGCCGAACCGACGCCTTACTCGACCGTTTCCTGTCCGAGCTGGAACCGATCGCGCCGCTGGCCGTCTGGGCGCACGGCTCGCTCGCCGGCGGCGACTACCAGGAGGGCCGCAGCGACCTGGACCTGATCGCCGTACTGCAAGGGCCGCTCACGCCCCGCACCCTCTGGCGGCTGGCCACGCTGCACGCCCGGTTGCGGGCCGAACCGTTGGCCGGGTTGTTGCACTGCACCTACCTGACACCGGACGCCGTGGACGATCCCGCCCGGCGCCACCTCACCTGGGCGCACGAGCAGCTGTTCAAACGGCCGGTCACCCCGGTGACCCGGAGCGAACTGCACGCCTTCGGGCGGGTGCTGCATGGAAGCGCCCCCGACGCGCTGCTGCCGCCGGTGACGGACCGGGAACTCGGCGACTTCGTCGTGCGCGACCAGCGGGACTTCTGGCGGTCGGCCGTCGACAACGCCCCGCTGTGGACGCGGGACGTGTGGGTCGACCTGGGTCTGATCACCTTCGCGCGGGCGAGCGTCACCGTGCGCGAGGGACGGCTGATTTCCAAACGCGAGGCGCTGGACCTGCTGCCCGGTTTCGGGGCGCCCGTGGACGTCGTCGAGGACATCCGCCGGCGCCGCTACGACGGGGCCGCGCCGCCCACTAAGGAGTGGACGGCGCGCAGGGCCGGGCTGACGCGGGACTACCTGGGGCCGGCGATCGACGCGCTCGTGGCGTCGTACGACTGAACCGGCACCTCGATCTCGACATGCGGCCGTTCCCGCAGCGCCAGCAGTACGCGGAGCGTGGCGATCCAGACCAGGGCCGAGCCGAACATGTGCAGGCCGACGAGAAGTTCCGGCAGGTCCGTGAAGTACTGGACGTACCCGATGACGCCCTGCCCGAGCAGGATCAGGAAGAGGTCGCGGGTGCGGTTCAGGGGGCCCTTCGGGGCGTCGACCGCCTTGAGGACGAACCAGAGCGCGAAGGCCAGGGTGACCACGATCCACGCCAGCACGGCGTGCAGCTTGGTGACGTTCTCCCAGTCGACCGGCATCCGCTCGACCTCGCTGGAGTCGCCCGCGTGCGGGCCCGCGCCGGTGACCACGGTGCCGACCAGGATCAGCAGCGCCGAGGCCGCGACCAGGACCCACACCAGTTGCTGCACCGCCTTGCCCACCAGGGGCCGCGGCGCATCGTCGCCCTCCCGGGTGCGCTGCCACATCACCGTGGCGACGGCGATGAGCGCGGACGTCGCCACGAAGTGGGCCGCGACCGTGTACGGGTTGAGGCCGACCAGGACGACGATGCCGCCGAGCACGGCGTTGCTCATCACGATCCAGAACTGGGCCCAGCCCAGGCGGGTGACGTCACGCCGGTACGGCTTCGTGGCCCGCGCGGCGATGATCGCCCAGCCGACGGCGGCGCACAGCACGTACGTCAGCATGCGGTTGCCGAACTCGATGGCGCCGTGCAGGCCCATCTCGCTGGTGGCGGTGAGCGAGTCGTCGGTGCACTTGGGCCAGGTCGGGCAGCCGAGCCCGGACCCGGTCAGGCGGACCGCGCCGCCGGTGACCACGATGAGCACCGACATCACGAGCGCGGCGAGCGCCGCCCGTCGGACCGTCCTCGGAGTGGGGGTCCAGCGTGCGGCGATGAAGGCGAGCGGGTTGCGCACGGCCGCTACGGCGTCGGCGCGGGTCACGTTTGGCACGCGCACTATCGTAGGCGGCCGCTTGTGCACGCTTTCACGAGGGTCCGCACTGGCCCCATGGAGCCCTACTCCCAGCGGAAGAACCTGCCGGCCGCCGCCAGCCCGACGACCGCCCACACGGCCAGGATCCCCAGGTCGCCCCACGGCATCCCGGCCCCGTGCTGGAGGACGTCCCGCAGACCGTCGGAGAGCGCGGAGATGGGCAGCAGACCGAGCACGTCCTGGGCGGCGTCCGGGAACTTGTCCAGCGGGACGATCACCCCGCCGCCGACGAGCAGCAGCAGGAACACCAGGTTGGCGGCGGCCAGCGTCGCCTCGGCCTTGAGCGTGCCGGCCATCAGCAGGCCGAGCCCGGAGAAGGCGGCGGTGCCGAGGATCAGCAGGAGCAGGACGGCGAGCGGGTTGCCGTGCGGCGACCAGCCCAGCGCGAACGCGATCACCGTCAGCAGGACGATCTGCAGCACCTCGGTGACCAGCACCGACACCGTCTTCGCCGTCATCAGGCCCCAGCGCGGCAGCGGCGAGGAGGCCAGCCGCTTCAGCACGCCGTACCGGCGCTCGAAGCCCGTGGCGATGGCCTGCCCCGTGAACGCCGTCGACATCACGGCGAGCGCGAGGATGCCGGGGGCGAGGAAGTCGACGGCCTTGCCGGCGCCGGTGTCGACGATGTCCACCGCGCTGAAGAGGACCAGCAGCAGGGTGGGGATCACGACGGTCAGGAGCAGCTGCTCGCCGTTGCGCAGCAGCATCTTCGTCTCCAGGGCCGCCTGTGCCCCGATCATGCGGGGGAGAGGGGCGGCGCCCGGCTCGGGTGCGTAGGTCCCAGCGGTGGTCACGAGCGCAGCTCCTTGCCGGTCAGCTCCAGGAAGACGTCTTCGAGGGTGTGCCGCTCGACCGAGATCCGGTCCGGCATCACCCCGTGCTGCGCACACCACGACGTCACGGTCGCGAGCAGCTGTGGGTCGACCTTGCCGACGACGCGATACGAGCCCGGCGTCAGCTCCGCGGCCGAGCAGTCGGCGGGCAGGGCCTTGAGCAGGGACCCCACGTCGAGGCCGGGGCGGCCGGTGAAGCGGAGGGTGTTCTCGGCGCCGCCGCGGCACAGGTCCTCGGGGGAGCCCTGGGCGATGACACGGCCGGCGTCGATGATCGCGACGTCATCGGCGAGCTGCTCGGCCTCGTCCATGTAGTGGGTCGTGAGGATCACGGAGACGCCGTCGGCGCGCAGGTCGCGGATCAGGTCCCAGGTGGCCCGGCGGGCCTGCGGGTCAAGACCCGCGGTCGGCTCGTCCAGGAACACCAGCTCCGGGCGCCCGACCACGGCCATGGCGAGCGCGAGCCGCTGCTGCTGGCCGCCGGAGAGGCGGCGGTAACTGGTCCGGCCGCAGCCGCCGAGCCCGAGCCGCTCGATGAGGGCGTCGACGTCCAGCGGATGCGCGTGCAGCTTCGCGACATGGCGCAGCATCTCGTCCGCCCGCGCGCCCGAGTAGACGCCGCCGGACTGGAGCATCACGCCGATCCGGGGCCGCAGCGCGCCGGACTGCCGTATCGGGTCGAGGCCCAGGACACGCACCGTGCCGGCGTCCGGCTTCCGGTATCCCTCGCAGGTCTCGACCGTCGTCGTCTTGCCCGCGCCATTGGGTCCGAGTACGGCGGTGACACCGGCCCGGGCCACCAGGTCGAGGCCGTCCACCGCGGTTTTGCCGCCGTACCGCTTCACCAGGGCCTGGACCTGGAGCACGGGCTCAGTTCGCATGGCTCCAGAGTCTAGGTACGCGATCCGTCCCCCATACGGCCGGGTTCACATCTCCCCATACGGCCGCCCTCATATCTCCTCCGCGCGGGGCCGGTGCGTCTCCAGCCATCGCACCGCGTACGCCACCGCGTCCACCACCGGAAACAGCCGCACGCGGGCCGCGCCCACCTTTCCCCGTACGACGGGACGGTCCCGCTCGAAGTCATGACCGAGCTCGTCGAACCGCTCGGAGGTGATCGACACCTCGGTCACCACCTCCCACCCCGCGGGCCCCGGTCGCCCCACTTTCACCAGCGGTGACGGGATCCGGTACTCGGCCAGATGGAAGCCGGTGCAGGCGTCGTAGCCGGCGCCGAGCAGCAGCACGCGCGCGTGGAGTGCCTCCAGGCGGGCCAGCGGGCTGCGCTCGCCGAGCCGGCAGTCGAGGGCGTGGCCTGCGACGATCTCGCCCGCGCGGGGGCCGACGGCGGCGAAGGACGTCTGGGGGTGCGCGCTGCGCAGGGCGCCCGGCCAGGTCCGTACGGTCTCCGGGATCACGCCGACCCCGCGCGTGGGCGTGACGGCCGGGTCGTACGCGGGCATGGTCGCCCGAACGGTCCCCCACCACTCCTCGGGAACGGGTGGGTTGCTCCACACCGCCGGATCCGAGAGGTCGCCGGTCTGGGTGGGGACCACCAGCGTGCCCTCGGGGCCGAGGACGTCGAGCAGTCCCTGGACCACCGCGACGGGACCTCCACAGACCCAGCCGAGCGAGCTGAGCGAGGAGTGCACCAGGAGCGTCTCACCGGTTTGGACGCCGAGCTCGCGCAGTTCTGCGGCGAGGGTGTCCCGAGTGACAAGAGGGCCGGTCGGAGGGGGTGTGGGCATGGTTCGGGAGTGTTCCGGAAGGTATCCCGGGACGCCACCGAATTGATCGATCAATGATCGTTTCCGCAGGTCAGATTAGGTATGCCTAAGTGACGTAGGGCACCGTCGAGGGATGCGGGCGCGGCTTGCCCGGTCCTGAGGAATTACGCAACAATGGCGTTGTGAAAAACGTCGGCGAGGCTCGGGTGACCCCCACGGGGACCCCTCAGGAGGAGCTCGCGACCGGGGAGCGTTCCACGCGCAACCGGGTCGCGCGGTCCATCCTGGACCACGGCCCGTCGACCGTCGCCGAGCTGGCCGGCCGGCTGGGGCTCACCCAGGCCGCCGTACGCAGGCATCTGGACGCGCTGGTCGCGGACGACGTCGTGGAGGCCCGGGAACAGCGGGTGTACGGCACGCGCACGCGTGGCCGTCCCGCCAAGGTCTTCGCGCTCACCGACTGCGGCCGCGACGCCTTCGACCAGTCGTACGACAAGCTCGCCGCCGACGCCCTCAAGTGGATCGCCGAGCGCGAGGGCGGGAGCGAGGCGGTCGCCGCCTTCGCCCGCGCCCGGATCGCCGCCCAGGCGAGCGCCTACCGCAAGGCGATCGAGTCCGTCAGCCCCGATGAGCGGACCGAAGCCCTGGCCAAGGCCTTGAGCGTCGACGGGTACGCTGCTACGGCGCGCAGCGCACCCCTCCCTCAAAAAGGCGAGCAGCTCTGCCAGCACCACTGCCCGGTCGCCCATGTCGCGGAGCAGTTCCCCCAGCTGTGCGAGGCGGAGACGGAGATCTTCGCCGAGCTGCTCGGAACGCACGTCCAGAGACTGGCCACGATCGCGCACGGCGACGGCGTCTGCACGACGTTCATCCCGAAGATTTCCCACCACACCGATAACGCATCCGCAAGCACGGCCGGGAGGAACCCCGCATGACTCTCCCCATCGAGGAGACTGCCCACCCTGAGCTCGAGGGCCTGGGTAAGTACGAATACGGCTGGGCCGACTCCGACGAAGCCGGCGCCTCTGCGAAGCGCGGTCTGAGCGAGGATGTCGTCAAGGACATCTCCGCGAAGAAGTCCGAGCCGGAGTGGATGACCAAGCTTCGTCTCAAGGGCCTGCGCCTGTTCGACAAGAAGCCCATGCCGAACTGGGGCTCGGACCTTTCCGGTATCGACTTCGACAACATCAAGTACTTCGTACGCTCCACGGAGAAGCAGGCGGAGTCCTGGGAGGACCTGCCCGAGGACATCAAGAACACGTACGACAAGCTCGGCATCCCCGAGGCGGAGAAGCAGCGCCTCGTCGCCGGTGTCGCGGCCCAGTACGAGTCCGAGGTCGTCTACCACCAGATCCGCGAGGACCTGGAGGAGCAGGGCGTCATCTTCCTGGACACCGACACCGCCCTGAAGGAGCACCCGGAGCTCTTCAAGGAGTACTTCGGGACCGTCATCCCGGTCGGTGACAACAAGTTCGCGTCGCTGAACACCGCCGTGTGGTCGGGCGGCTCCTTCATCTACGTGCCGAAGGGCGTGCACGTGGAGATCCCGCTCCAGGCCTACTTCCGGATCAACACCGAGAACATGGGCCAGTTCGAGCGGACGCTGATCATCGTCGACGAGGACGCTTACGTCCACTACGTCGAGGGCTGCACGGCCCCGATCTACAAGTCGGACTCCCTGCACTCCGCGGTCGTCGAGATCATCGTGAAGAAGGGCGCCCGCTGCCGCTACACGACCATCCAGAACTGGTCGAACAACGTCTACAACCTGGTCACCAAGCGCGCCGTCGCCTATGAGGGCGCCACCATGGAGTGGGTCGACGGCAACATCGGCTCCAAGGTGACGATGAAGTACCCGGCCGTTTACCTGATGGGCGAGCACGCCAAGGGCGAGACCCTGTCCATCGCCTTCGCGGGCGAGGGCCAGCACCAGGACGCCGGCGCCAAGATGGTCCACATGGCCCCGAACACCTCGTCCAACATCGTCTCGAAGTCCGTGGCGCGTGGCGGTGGCCGTACCTCCTACCGCGGTCTGATCGAGATCGGCGAGGGCGCCCCGGGTGCGAAGTCCAACGTGCTCTGTGACGCTCTGCTCGTCGACACCATCTCCCGCTCGGACACCTACCCGTACGTCGACGTCCGCGAGGACGACGTCTCCATGGGCCACGAGGCGACCGTCTCCAAGGTCTCCGAGGACCAGCTCTTCTACCTGATGAGCCGCGGTCTCTCCGAGGACGAGGCGATGGCGATGATCGTGCGCGGCTTCGTCGAGCCGATCGCCAAGGAGCTGCCGATGGAGTACGCCCTCGAGCTCAACCGGCTGATCGAGCTGCAGATGGAAGGCGCGGTCGGCTAAGGCCGCCACCACCCGAAGCAGCAGGCGGCCCGCCTCCCCGGGGCGGGCCGAAGATCGCAAACGCAGGAAAGAGAGCAGACCGACAGCCATGGCTGAGGCTCAGAACATCCCGGTGGGCAGCACCACCGCCGGCTCGATCGCGGTGGCCGCCGAGTCGACCGTCGCCACGCGCATGAGTGCGCCCCCGTCCTTCGACGTGGCCGACTTCCCGGTACCGCACGGCCGCGAGGAGGAGTGGCGGTTCACCCCGCTTGAGCGCCTGCGCGGGCTGCACGACGGCACCGCCGCCGCGACCGGTGACGGCGTGAAGGTCGACGTCCAGGCCCCCGAGGGCGTCACCGTCGAGACCGTCGGCCGTGACGACGCCCGGCTCGGCAGGGCGGGCACCCCGGTGGACCGCATCGCCGCCCAGGCGTACTCCGCGTTCGAGAAGGCCGGCGTGGTCACCGTCCCCAAGGAGACGGTCCTCACCGAGCCGATCCGCATCGCCGTGCACGGCGAGGGCGGGGTCCGCTACGGCCACCAGGTCGTCGAGCTCGGAGCCTTCGCTGAGGCCGTCGTCGTCATCGACCACACCGGTGACGCGGTGCTCGCCGCCAACGTCGACTACATCCTCGGTGACGGAGCCAAGCTGACCGTCGTCTCCGTCCAGGACTGGGACGACAAGGCCGTGCACGTGGCCCAGCACAACGCCCTCGTCGGCCGCGACGCCTCCTTCAAGTCCGTCGTCGTCACCTTCGGCGGCGACCTCGTACGGCTGCACCCGCGCGTCTCCTACGCCGGCACCGGCGGCGAGGCCGAGCTTTACGGCCTGTACTTCACGGACGCCGGCCAGCACCAGGAGCACCGCCTGCTGGTCGACCACAACACCCCGCACTGCAAGTCGAACGTCGCCTACAAGGGCGCGCTCCAGGGCGAAGACGCGCACGCGGTGTGGATCGGTGACGTGCTGATCGAGGCCAAGGCCGAGGGCACCGACACCTACGAGATGAACCGCAACCTGGTTCTGACCGACGGCGCCCGTGTCGACTCCGTGCCGAACCTGGAGATCGAGACCGGCGAGATCGTCGGCGCCGGCCACGCCTCCGCCACCGGCCGCTTCGACGACGAGCAGCTCTTCTACCTGATGGCCCGCGGCATCCCGGAGCACGAGGCCCGCCGCCTCGTCGTCCGTGGCTTCTTCGCCGAGCTGGTCCAGCAGATCGGTGTCCCGGACATCGAGGAGCGCCTCATCGCGAAGATCGAAGAGGAGCTGGAGGCGTCCGTCGCATGACGTACGTACGCGCCTGTGGGCTGAGCGAGCTGGAGGAGGACACCCCGAAGCGGGTGGAACTCGACGGCACGCCGGTCTCGGTCGTGCAGACCGAGGGCGAGGTGTTCGCGATCTACGACATCTGCTCCCACGCGAACGTGTCGCTCTCCGAGGGCGAGGTGGAGGACTGCCAGATCGAGTGCTGGCTGCACGGCTCCAGCTTCGACCTGCGCACCGGTAAGCCGTCCGGCCTTCCCGCGACGCGCCCCGTCCCCGTATACCCCGTAAAGATCGAAGGGGGCAGCGTCCTTGTCGACGTCCGCGCCTCCCTCAACCAGGAGTCCTGAGGCACCCATGGCAACGCTTGAAATCCGCGACCTGCACGTCACCGTCGAGGCCGACAACGCCACGAAGGAGATCCTCAAGGGCGTCGACCTCACCGTGAAGCAGGGCGAGACGCACGCCATCATGGGCCCCAACGGCTCCGGCAAGTCGACCCTCGCCTACTCGCTCGCGGGTCACCCGAAGTACACGATCACCTCCGGCTCCGTCACCCTCGACGGCGAGGACGTCCTGGAGATGTCCGTCGACGAGCGCGCCCGCGCCGGCCTGTTCCTCGCGATGCAGTACCCGGTCGAGGTCCCCGGCGTCTCGGTCTCCAACTTCCTGCGCACCTCCGCCACCGCCATCCGCGGCGAGGCCCCCAAGCTGCGCACCTGGGTGAAGGAGGTCAAGGAGGCGATGGCCCGCCTCAACATGGACCCCGCCTTCGCCGAGCGCAATGTCAACGAGGGCTTCTCCGGCGGTGAGAAGAAGCGCCACGAGATCCTTCAGCTGGAGCTGCTCAAGCCGAAGGTCGCGATCCTCGACGAGACCGACTCCGGTCTGGACGTCGACGCCCTGCGCGTCGTCTCCGAGGGCGTGAACCGGGTCCGTGAGACCGGCGAGGTCGGCACCCTGCTGATCACCCACTACACGCGCATCCTGCGCTACATCAAGCCCGACCACGTCCACGTATTCGCGGCCGGCCGCATCGCCGAGTCCGGCGGCCCCGAGCTCGCCGACAAGCTGGAGGCCGAGGGCTACGAGGCATACACGAAGGGTGGCGCATCCGCGTGACACAGCTGCCGGGCCTCCTCGACACCGAGGCGCTCCGCAAGGACTTCCCGATCCTGGACCGCGTCGTCCACGACGGCAAGAAGCTCGTGTACCTGGACAACGCGGCGACCTCGCAGACGCCGCGCCAGGTCCTCGACGTGCTCTCCGAGTACTACGAGCAGCACAACGCCAACGTCCACCGTGGCGTGCACGTCCTCGCCGAGGAGGCCACGGCGCTGTACGAGGGCGCACGCGACAAGGTCGCGGAGTTCATCAACGCGCCCTCGCGCGACGAGGTGATCTTCACCAAGAACGCCTCCGAGTCGCTGAACCTCGTGGCCAACATGCTGGGCTGGGCCGACGAGCCCTACCGGGTGGACCATGAGACCGAGATCGTCATCACGGAGATGGAGCACCACTCCAACATCGTGCCCTGGCAGCTGCTCGCGCAGCGCACCGGCGCGAAGCTGAAGTGGTTCGGCCTCACCGACGACGGCCGTCTCGACCTGTCCAACATCGACGAGGTCATCACGGAGAAGACGAAGATCGTCTCCTTCGTGCTGGTGTCGAACATCCTGGGCACGCTCAACCCGGTCGAGGCGATAGTGCGCCGTGCGCAGGAGGTCGGTGCGCTGGTCTGCATCGACGCCTCGCAGGCCGCGCCGCACATGCCGCTGGACGTGCAGTCCCTCCAGGCCGACTTCGTGGCCTTCACCGGCCACAAGATGTGCGGTCCGACCGGCATCGGTGTGCTCTGGGGCCGCCAGGAGCTGCTTGAGGACCTGCCCCCGTTCCTCGGCGGCGGCGAGATGATCGAGACGGTGTCGATGCACTCGTCCACCTACGCCCCGGCGCCGCACAAGTTCGAGGCGGGCACCCCCCCGGTCTCCCAGGCGATCGGTCTCGGCGCGGCGATCGACTATCTCAACTCGATCGGCATGGACAAGATCCTCGCCCATGAGCACGCCCTCACCGAGTACGCGGTGAAGCGGCTGGCGGAGATCCCCGACCTGCGGATTATCGGCCCGACCACGGCCGAGGACCGCGGCGCCGCGATCTCCTTCACCCTCGGCGACATCCACCCGCACGACGTGGGGCAGGTTCTCGACGAGCAGGGCATCGCGGTCCGGGTCGGCCACCACTGCGCCCGCCCCGTCTGCCTGCGCTATGGAATTCCTGCGACCACGCGAGCGTCGTTCTATCTGTACTCCACGCCGGCCGAGATCGACGCTCTGGTGGACGGCCTGGAGCACGTACGGAACTTCTTCGGCTGACGGGACGGGACGAGCGACGCATGAAGCTGGATTCGATGTACCAGGAAGTCATCCTGGACCACTACAAGAACCCCCACGGGCGTGGTCTGAGGGATGGCGACGCCGAGGTGCACCACGTGAACCCGACGTGCGGCGATGAGATCACCCTGCGTGTGAAGTACGACGGCACGAAGATCGAGGACGTCTCGTACGAGGGCCAGGGCTGTTCCATCAGCCAGGCGAGCGCGTCCGTACTGAACGAACTCCTCGTCGGCAAGGACCTCTCCGACGCGCAGAAGATCCAGGAGACCTTCCTGGAGCTGATGCAGTCCAAGGGGAGGATCGAGCCCGACGACGCGATGGAGGATGTCCTGGAGGACGCGGTGGCGTTCGCCGGCGTCTCCAAGTACCCGGCCCGGGTCAAGTGCGCCCTCCTCAGCTGGATGGCGTGGAAGGACGCGACGGCCCAGGCCCTGGGCGGAGCCGACGCCGAAAGGAAGACGGCATGAGCGAGACCGTTGAGATGAAGCCGGCCTCGGAGGAAGAGGTCCGCGAGGCGCTGTACGACGTCGTCGACCCCGAACTGGGCATCGACGTCGTCAACCTCGGACTGATCTACGGCATCCACATCGACGAGGCGAACATCGCGACCCTCGACATGACCCTGACCTCGGCGGCCTGTCCGCTGACGGATGTCATCGAGGACCAGGCCAAGTCCGCCACGGACGGCCTCGTCAGCGAGCTGCGCATCAACTGGGTCTGGATGCCGCCGTGGGGCCCGGACAAGATCACGGACGACGGCCGCGAGCAGCTTCGGGCGCTGGGGTTCAACGTCTGAGACTTCCCATTTCACACGGAAGCGGCGGCACCTGCCGGGTGCCGCCGCTTTCCGGTACCCGGGCCGGGCTCAGGTCAGCCCGGATACGAGCCGGAACGACGAGTCCGCCCGGTACAGGGAGCTGTGGTCGTAGCGTTCGAGGCGGACGACGAAGTTCTTGTGCCGGAGGAAGTAGCCCGGGTAGTTGACCGACTCCAGCATGGTCCCGCCGGAGTAGCCGGAGCCGCGGGCGCAGAAGGTGGCGTCCTGGGCGAACAGGGCGGAGCCGTCGTTGCGTTCGGCGCGCAGGACGAAGTTGCGGTGGCGCAGATACTTGCCGTCGTGCGTGGCGAAGGAGAGACAGGAGCTGTTGGCGAGCCCCTTGACCTGCTTGAAGGTGGAGTCCTCACGGGATTCCGAGCCACGGACAGGGTCGAGTGCGACGAGGCCGTCGCTCACATGCCAGTAGCGGTCGGGGTAGTTGACCGCACGTACGGAACGCCAAGTCGTGGTGGCGGCCGGGGGCTTGGGTGCCTTCGTCGGTGAACCGGTCTCGTGGGCAGGCGGCTTCGACGAGGGCTTGGGCGAGGCGGAGTCGTGCCGCTCGGGCGCCTTGGTCGTCGGCCGCTCGGTCGGCAGGCCGCTCTTGTCCTTCCGGGGAGTCGCCGACGGTGTGGCGAAGGAGATCAGACCCGGGACCGACGTGTCCTCGGCGGACGGCGCGGCCGTCGCTGACGCGTCGTCAGAATGCCTTTCCGATACGGCGATCGCCGTGGCGCAGGCGACGATCGTCGCCACCGCCATCCCGCCCGCCAGCCACAGCCGGCGTGTCCCCGGTGCCCGCGAGGTGTCCGGGGCCCAGCCGTTCTCCCAGGGTTGATCCCGAGGCGACCGGGACTTGTTTAGAGGCATGCGGTGTTCCTCCAGCGGCGTCATGAGACGACGGCCGCGGCTGCGAAGGACCGGTATGTGAACGGTGAAACACTAGTGGACCCAGTGGTGTTGGAGCACCTGTTTGGAACGAGCCGTATCCACATCGATGTCGGGGCGGCCGGGAGCGGACCGAGGGGGGATCGGCAGCGGCTCCGAGTGTGGATCGGGAGCGGCTCCGGGTGTGGATCCGGAGTCGAGCGAGCAGGGAGCGCTGAGCAGGGCATCATGGCCGGGCAGCACCCTGGATCGCGCACTGACAGGAGCCTCCGGATCATGGTCCACCGCGTCCCCTCCGCCGTCGCACTGTGCGGTGCGCTCGTCCTGGCCGTCGGCGGCTGTACGGCGTCCGGCGGCGGGGACGGTGACGGCGGCGGGCCCACCAACGGCCCCTCCACGCCCCCGACTTCGGGCAAGGTCGTGCCGCCCGAGTCGGGTGCCGCCTTCGACTACCAGATCGGCGGCGCCTACCCGCCCCCGGCCGGCGTGCGCGTGGTCTCCCGGGACCGCACCGCGAAACCGGCGCCCGGCGTCTACAGCATCTGCTACGTCAACGCCTTCCAGGCCCAGCCGGACTCCGAGGGCTGGTGGCGGGCCCACCACCCCGATCTGCTGCTCCAGGACGACGACGGCGGACTCGTCGTCGACCAGGACTGGGACGAGGCCCTGCTGGACATCTCGACGGCCGCCAAGCGTGAACGGCTCGCCGGGATCGTGGGGAAGTGGATCGACGGCTGCGCGGCGTCCGGATTCCAGGCGGTCGAGGCCGACAACCTCGATTCCAACGAGCGGTCCGACGGGCAGCTGACCGCGGCGGACAACGTGGCCTTCGGCAAGCTCCTCGCCGCCCGCGCCCATGCCGCAGGGCTTGCGATAGGGCAGAAGAACGCCGCCGGCCTGGCACGGCAGGGGCACGCCCTCGGCTTCGACTTCGCGGTCGCCGAGGAGTGCGGACAGTACGACGAGTGCGGCGCCTACGCGGACGCCTACGACGACCGGGTCCTCGTCATCGAGTACCGCCCGGACGGCCTCACCGCGGCCTGCGCCGAGTGGGGGGACAGGCTGTCGGTGGTGCTGCGTGACCTGGACGTCGTACCGGAGGGGGAGACCGGATACCTCCGCCGTACCTGCTGATCCGGCGTGCCCGAAGAGGGCCCGCTCAGTCCAGGACCGCGGTGGCCTCGACCTCGACCAGATGCTCGGGCACGTCCAGGGCGGCGACACCCAGCAGTGTGGCCGGTGGTACCGGGGTGACCCCCAGCCTGGCGGCGGCGCGGGTGATGCCCTCCATGAGCAGGGGCATCTTGTCGGGGGTCCAGTCGACGACGTGGACGTTCAGCTTCGCCACGTCGTCGAAGGAGCCGCCGGCCGCGGCGAGGGCGGTGGCGACATTGACGTAGCACTGCTCGACCTGGGCGGCGAGGTCGCCCGGCCCGACGTCGACGCCCTCCGCGTCCCAGGCGACCTGTCCGGCGACGAAGACCAGCTTCGATCCGCTCGCGATCGACACCTGCCGGTAGGCGTCGATCTTCGCCAGTCCGCTCGGGTTCACCAGGGTGATGGCCATGCCGTCCGTCCTCACTCGTGCGCTGCTCGTGCTCTCCAGTGGTTACTCGAAAACCGTAGGAGAGTGAACGCTGACATGGAAGAACGCACTTTTCCGTGACTGGGGAACCTTTTGGTGACCATGTGGCTCAGGTGTTTGTGTACGGGTGTACGCAACGTTGTGTACGCTTGTACATATGGGATACCTGCTGCTCGCCGGAGCCATAGCGGCCGAGGTCGCCGCCACGACGGCCATGAAGTACAGCGACGGCTTCAGCAAGGCGCTGCCGTCGACGCTGACCGCCCTCGGCTACCTCATCTCCTTCGCGCTGCTCGCCCAGACCCTGAAGACGGTGTCCGTGGGCACGGCCTACGCGATCTGGGCCGGCGTGGGCACCGCCGCCATCGCCACCATCGGGATCCTGTTCATGGGGGAGGGCCTGACGGCCACCAAGGCCGCCGGTATCGCGCTGATCATCGTCGGGGTGGTCGTGCTGAACCTGGGCGGTGCGCACTGATGGCCCGGCGCTACGACCCCGAGCGGCGCCAGCGGATCATCGACGCCGCGATCCGGGTCGTCGGGGAGAAGGGCATCGCCGGGCTGAGCCACCGCACCGTCGCCGCCGAGGCGGATGTGCCGCTCGGCTCGACGACGTACCACTTCAAGACCCTCGACGACCTGCTGGTCGCCGCGCTGCGCCAGGCCAACGAGGGTTTCGCCAAGGTCATCGCCTCGCGCGGCGGCCTGGAGGACCCGCACACCGACCTGGCCACCGAGCTCGCGGCCTGGATGGGCGAGTGGCTCGCGGGCGACCGCACGGGGGTCGAGCTGGAGTACGAGCTCTACCTCGCGGCGCTGCGTCGGCCGGCGCTGCGTCCGGTCGCCGCGGAGTGGGCCAGCGACCTGGCCGACTGTCTTAGTGGCCGGACGGATCCGGTGACGGCGCGGGCGTTGGTGGCGGTGCTGGACGGGATCTGTCTGCAGGTGTTGCTGACGGAGGTGCCGTATGACGAGGGGTATGCGCGGGAGGTTTTGGGGCGGGTGATTTCTTGAGTGCGGGCGGGGCGGGTCCGATGTCGGGTGCGGGTCGTGTGGGGGCTGCTGGTCGCGCCCGCGCGGCGGAGCCGCATATTGATACAGCCCCGCGCCCCTGAGGGGGATGCAGATCCCGGCGCTTGGAAGCACTCCTCGCACGGGTGAGCAAGAGAAGGCGCCCCGCCGCTGACCGGCACATGAGACGGCCGGGCGCCGGTTCGCCCGAGCGGGCGGCGTCACGTTAGGTTGCCCTTATGACCGATACGACTGCTCCTCGCACCACCGGCGCCGTGGCCGCCGGGCTCGCCACCATCGCCGCTGACGGCACTGTTCTCGACACCTGGTTCCCCGCGCCCGAGCTCGTCGCCGAGCCCGGCCCCTCCGGCAGTGAGCGGCTGTCGGCCGAGCGGGCCGTCGAGCTGCTCGGTGAAGGTGCCGCCAAGGCGATCGGGCCGGACGACCGGCGCGGCGTCGAGGTCATCGCGGTCCGTACGGTCATCGCCTCGATCGACGAGAAGCCGATCGACGCGCACGACGTCTACCTGCGTCTGCACCTGCTCTCGCACCGCCTGGTCAAGCCGCACGGCCTGAGCCTGGAGGGCCAGTTCGGCTTCCTCGCCAACGTCGCCTGGACCTCGCTCGGCCCGGTCGCCGTGGACGACGTGGAGAAGGTCCGGCTGAACGCCCGCGCCGAGGGACTGCACCTCCAGGTGACCTCGGTCGACAAGTTCCCGCGCATGACGGACTACGTGGCGCCGAAGGGCGTCCGGATCGCCGACGCCGACCGTGTGCGGCTCGGCGCGCACCTCGCCGAGGGCACCACCGTCATGCACGAGGGCTTCGTCAACTTCAACGCCGGCACGCTCGGCACCTCCATGGTCGAGGGCCGTATCTCCGCGGGCGTCGTGATCGGCGACGGCTCCGACATCGGTGGCGGTGCCTCCACGATGGGCACCCTGTCCGGCGGCGGCAATGTGATCATCTCCGTCGGCGAGCGCTGCCTGATCGGCGCCGAGGCGGGCGTCGGTATCGCGCTCGGCGACGAGTGCGTGGTCGAGGCGGGCCTGTACGTCACGGCGGGCACCCGCGTGACGATGCCCGACGGCCAGATCGTCAAGGCCCGCGAGCTGTCCGGCGCCTCCAACATCCTCTTCCGCCGCAACTCGGTCACCGGCACGGTCGAGGCCCGCCCGAACAACGCGGTGTGGGGCGGACTGAACGAGATCCTGCACAGCCACAACTGATTCGGCTGTCGCTGATCAACGCGGCACGCTCACTTACGGGTTACTCACCGTGACCTCGGCGCGGTCCAGGCAGATGAACGGGTGGAAGCAGTTTCCGATCACACGCCGAACCGACGAGATGAGGGCCGAGAGCTGATGACGGGTCGAGTGAAGATGAGTGGGCGGGGCCGGGTGGCACTGCGCCTGGTGGTCGGTGCGCTGGGCGTGGGTGCCGTGTGCTGGTTGCCGGCCGGGAACGCCTGGGCCGACGAGACCAACACCGCCTCGCACAACGGTCCGCGGATCGGACTCGTCAACGTGGGGCAGGTGGACGATCCGATGGAGGATGTGCTGGAGCACTTCCTGCTCTTCGGCGACGGGTACAAGTGGGGCTGAGCGCGTAGCGGTGGAAGTGGAGGGCCGGGTCCGTATCGGACCCGGCCTCTTCGCATGTCCGGTGGCTGCGGGGGCCGAAGATTTTTCTTTCCTCGACTGGCATAGCCACGGCACCTCGCACGCGTCACAAGGAGTAGAGAAGCGGGCAACCGGGCCCGCCCGGGGGAAGAGAAGGTGACGATGGATGCCGAAGCGCAGGACAGGTTTCGGGAGTTCGTGGAGAACCGGTCGTCATCCTTGCTGAAGACCGCCGTACTGCTGACCGGCGGCGACCGGCACGCCGCGGAGGACCTGCTGCAGAACGCTCTGGTCAAGGCGCTGAACCGCTGGCAACGCATCGATGAGCCGGAGGCATACGTACGGCAGATCCTGTACCGGCAGCAGATCAGCCGCTGGCGGCTGAAGTGGCGACGGCGTGAGCTGAGCGTCGCCGAGCTGCCCGAGGCCGCCGCCGGATCGGACGGTGTGGCCGCCGCCGACCTGCGGCTGCTGACGCGCGGCGCGCTCACCCGGCTGACCGCGCGCCAGCGCACCGTCCTGGTGCTGCGCTACTTCGAGGACCTGCCCGAGGCCGACGTGGCCCGGATCCTCGGCTGCAGCGTCGGCACCGTACGGTCCACCACCCACCGCTCGCTCGCCCGGCTGCGCGCGATCGCGCCCGAGCTGGGGGCCCTCGGCCCCGCGGCCGGCGAGTCGCAGCCGTCCCGTGATTTCTCGCCCGTGGAGGTGCGACCGTGAACGTAGAGGACATCGTGCGTGACGCCCTGCGGGAGCAGGCCGCCGAACAGGCGTCGGCGGGGCCGGGGTTCGCCGACCGGGTCCTGGCGGCCCGCCGGCGCCGACGGGTCCGAGGGCTCGCCTGCGCCGCCGCGGCCACCGCCGCCGTGGTGGGCGTCGCTGTGGCGGTACCACTGCTGGACTTCGGGAAGGACGATGTACGCCCCGCGGACGT
Source organism: Streptomyces lanatus (assembly GCF_014655715.1). Classification (GTDB taxonomy): domain Bacteria; phylum Actinomycetota; class Actinomycetes; order Streptomycetales; family Streptomycetaceae; genus Streptomyces; species Streptomyces lanatus. The sequence continues at coordinate 366,698 of NZ_BNBM01000005.1, forward strand.
CGTACAGCGCGACGAGATCAACGCGCACACGGACCAGTCGCCGCCGCGTGAACTCGTGTCGGTCGGAGACACGGTGCTGGCCGCGTACTACATCCCCAGGACCGTCGAGCACTCCGCGCAACGGGCCGAACGCGTCCGCGACTACTGGCTGCTCGACCCGAAGACCGAGACATACGAGAAGGCCACCAAGTGGTCCTACGTCGCCATCGCGCCCGGCCTGAAGACCGCCGCCGTACTGGAGCGGGACCTGCCCGTCTCCCGGATCGGCCTGCTCGACCTGGACACCGGCAAGATCCGGACGTGGATCCAGGTCGACCACGAGGTCGCCGGGCTCGCGTTCTCGCGTGACGGACTGAAACTGGTCGCGACGACCTACGACGAGAACCCCGACCAGCTGGTCAAGATGCAGGGGTCGGAGAGCTGGGACCAGAAGCAGCCGTCGAGCCGAACCGGCTTCTACGTCCTGGACGCCGTGTCCGGGAAGGGCTCCTGGAGCGAGGTGAAGGTCGACAGCGACACGGACGACCCCATGGGCGGCGGCTTCCTCAACGCCCGGCAGGACTTCTCCATGAGCCCCGACGGCAGACATGTCTGGGCCGGGAACCCCATGGGCGACGTCGGCAAGCAGTTCTACGACCTCACGGGCGCCGAGGTCGCCATACCGGCGAACCAGAAGTACCTGGAGTGGTACGTCGACGCGTGGCAGTCGCCCAGCGGAAGGCTCGTCGCCGGGCAGTTCGCGGGCGAGAAGTGGAAGACGTCCTCCTGGGTCCTCGACGCCCGCACAGGCGAGAAGACCGAGGTGCACGGGCAGCAACTGCTCGCCTGGGTCGGCGACCAGTCGCTGATCGCCTGGGACATCGCGGCGGACAGCAAGGACGAGTTCCGTCAGCGGCTGGTGAAGGTCACCATCGGCAGCGACAAGATCGTCCCTCTCAGCGGCTTCCTGAAGGGGAACGACGGGGCCGCGGGCCGCTGGGAGCCCGTCTTCGCCGAGCGCTGACCGGCACAGCCGGTGCCGGGTCAGCCTGTGACGAGCTCCTCGTACGCCGCCAGCAGCCCGGCGACCGCCTCGCGGCCGGCGGGCCGCAGCGGCGTACGGACGGGACCCGCGGGCAGGCCGAGTTCATTGAGCACGGCCTTGGCGGTGACCGCGCCGGGCAGCCCCGCCGCCATCATCAACTCGATGAGCGGCGTGGCACGTTGTTGGAGGCGGGCGGACACGGGGGTGTCGCCCGCCTCGAACGCGTCCAGTACCGCCCGGAGTTGGGAGGGGACCACATTGGCGACCGTACTGATGTAGCCGGTGCCTCCCACCGCGTACAGCGCCAGATTGTGCTCGTCGCAGCCCGCGTAGTACGCCAACTCCGTGCGGGAGAGGACCTTCTGGGCGCCGAGGAAGTCGTAGGAACAGTCCTTCACCGCCACGATCCGGGGGTGCTCGGCGAGCCGGATCACTGTCTCGGGCTCGATGCGGGTGCCGGTGCGGCCCGGGATGTCGTACAGCGCGAGGGGCAGTCCTGCCGCGTCGGCGACCTCGCGGAAGTGCGCCTCGACGGCGTCCTGAGGGGGCTTGCTGTAGTACGGGGCGACCACCAGCAGAGCGTCGGCGCCCGCCTTCTCGGCCGCCAGGGCCAGCTCCACGGTGTGCCGGGTGTCGAAGGTGCCCACGCCCGCGACGATCGACGCCCGCTCGCCCACCGCCTCCCGCACGGCCCTGATCAGCTCCGACTTCTCGGCGTCCGACGTGGTCGGCGACTCGCCCGTCGTGCCGGAGAGGACCAGACCGTCACAGCCCTCGCCCACCAGCCGGTCGGCGAGCCGCTGCGCGCCGTCGAGATCGAGCGCCCCCGATCCGGTGAAGGGCGTGATCATGGCGCACAGGGCGCGACCGAAGGGCGGGGCGGCGGGGGAGGCGGGGGCGGCAGTCGTCATGGAATCAGTGTCGGCAGGGGCATCGCGTAGCTCCACTTAATTCTTCTACGAGGTATTGCTAAGACTTGCTGTGGGGTTGAGGGCCTCGGCCCTCACCAGGCCCTATGTCCAAAGCCGGGCATCATGGGTCACCATGGCCGGGACGGTCAACGACCCCTGGTCATGGGAGGCGTCATGAAGCTCGGCAAGGCACTCGCCACCGGAGTCGCGGAAGAGCGGCCGCAGGACCACGACGAGGAACGCGAACTCACCCAGGAACTGAAGGACATCGAGGTGCCCGCGCCCGAAGAGGTTCCGGCCGCACGATGAGGCTGCGGCTTCCGGAGGAACCTCCGACGGAGCCGCCGACCGGATACAAGATCGCCCACCCGATGCTGTCCCACGACGGCACCGGGGCCGGCTTCACCGGTGTGTCGCTGGGCGGCGCGCTGCCGTACGGGGTCCTGGCCGACGCGTCCTGCGTCTACGGTCTGCGGCACCGGGCACCGAGCCGCCGCTGCGACTGCGGCTTCCACTGTGTGCACGACCGCACCACGGCCGAGGCACTGCTGTGCACGGCCGAGCACCGGGCGGCCGTACTGCTCGAAGTCACCGTGCTCGGCCGCTACATCCGCTTCGAGCGCGGCTTCCGGTACGCCCGTCAGCGCGTGCGCACCGCCACGGTCGGCCCGTGCTCCTGCGGCACGGTCGCCGCCGCCCTGGCCGACGCCGGCTGGGGCCGCCCGGGCTGGCGGGCGCTCGCCTCTTCCTGCGCGGGCTGCCTGCGCGGCCGTACGTCCGTCTCGCTCGCCGGGTTCGCCCGGCTCGCGGGGGAGGGGCTGAGGGTGGTGGCCGGGAAGGGCGGCCTCGGACCGGCCGAGGGGCTGGGCGTGCCCGAACTCACGGCCGAGGCGGCGCTGTTGCAGGCCCGCCTCGACTGGTTCCAGGCCCAGTTGGCCCGGCTGGGGGAGCGGGGGCCGGACGGCGGCGGGACGGGATAGGGGGATAGCGGGGGCCGGTCCGGGTACCCGGGTGTTCCAGGACGGACATCGAGCAGATCAAGGGAAGGTGCGTCGATGACGGACAGGACAGCCGGAGATGTGCGCGGCACTGCCGCCAAGGGGCCGACGGAGCTGCGTGACCAGATCGACCGGACGCGCAGCCAACTCATGGGCACCATGGCCGAGTTGATGGGCAGGGCCGATATGAAGGGCCGGGCCATGACCCGCGCCGCCGACCTCCGGGACAAGGCCGGCGCGATGACCGTACAGCTGCGCAGCAGCGCCGCCCAGGCCGGGCATGCCGTACAGGACCGGGCCACCCATGCGGGGCACACCGTCCACGACAAGGCGACGTACACGGGCCACGCGGTGGAGCACCGCATGCCGCGCCCCGTCCGCACCGTCGTCCAGGCCGGGCTGCGGCACCCGAGGCCGGTACTGGTGGTCGGCGCGGCGCTGGGCGCGCTGATCGCGGCCGGGATGCTGCGGCGGCGGGGCGAACGGCACAGCTGAGACGCCGGGCGGCACGGAGATCGCGGGCCGGTGTGCGGCAGCCCTCCTCGACGGCCCACTTGACCTCAAGTCCGCTTGAGGTCAAAAGGTGGTAGATGCACGGGTCATCACCGACCCCGGTCAGCACCGACCCCCGGAGGCCCCCATGCCCGCCCGCGTCCAGACCCACCCCGACCCCGCCCGCCCCGAGATCGGCGCCCCCTTCTTCAGCGTCTGGCGCGTGGGCACCCCCTTACGGCAGCAGCGGACCGTCGAGGCGATCGGCGCCGCCTGGGAACGCCGCCCCTGGCCCTCCGACGACCTGCTCGGCTACCACGTCTACACCGGCCACGACGCCTCCACCCTCCTGCACTACTCGCAGTGGCGCAGCGAGCAGGCCTACGAGGCCTTCGCGTCGCCTCCGACAGCGGCTTCGCCGCAGGGGCACCGGCAGGAGCGCGTCGACGAGATCGACGCCGCGGTGCCGGGCATCGAGCGGCTCGGACTCGGCCGCTACCGCCACTACCGCAGTGTGCGCAGGCCGGACGACAGCCGGGTCGCGGGCTGCGTCGTGATCGTCGACATCGAGTTCGAGGGCCCCGACTCGGACCGTCAGCGCGCCTGGGTGGACGCCGTGGTCGAGGCGCTGGGGGCCGACTTCACGCCCCATCCCGGCGGTATCTCCGCCCACTTCCATCTGAGCACCGACGGGACGAGGGTCCTCAACTACGCCGAGTGGGAGAGCGCCCAGGCGCATATCGACGCGCTGGCCGCGCCGGGCGACGGAATCGGCTCGGCGACCGAGCTGTGGGAGCGGGTGCAGACCTGGCCGGGGCTGAAGAGCAGCACGGTGAGCCGGTACGCGTACGCCCTGGGGCTGGTTCCCGGCTGAACCCACTCACCGAAAACTCGAACCTCCTGGACAAAAAAAGTTTTCGGTGAGACGGTGGACGCATGCTGGACGTCACCGTGATCGAGGACCCCGAGGCCGCAGCCGTCTCCCTGGACCCCATAAGGGCCCGGCTGCTCGCCGAGCTGGCGGCCGGACCCGCGTCGGCCGCCATGCTGGCCGGCAAGGTCGGACTGCCCAGGCAGAAGGTGAACTACCACCTCAAGGCCCTGGAGCGGCACGGCCTGGTCGAGCTGGCCGGTGAGCGCCGCAAGGGCAACGTCACCGAGCGGCTGATGCGGGCGACCGCCGCGTCGTACGTGATCTCACCGCTCGCGCTCGCCTCGGTGCAGCCGGACCCGGACCGCTTCCGCGACCAGCTCTCGGCCCGCTGGCTGCTCGCCCTCGGCGCCCGCCTCGTGCGGGACGTCGGCTCGCTGATCACCGGCGCGACCAAGGCCCGCAAGCGACTGGCGACCTATGCGCTGGACGGCGAGGTCCGCTTCGCCTCGGCCGCCGAACGGGCGGCGTTCATCGAGGAGTTGACGGCCGGAGTGAGCGCGCTGATCCGCAAGTACGACGCGCCCGGCGCCGAGGGCGGCCGAGATCACCGGATCGTCGTCGCCGTACATCCCACGGTCAAGGACCAGCAGCCCACACCCGAACTGAACCAGTAGTACCAGGAGCCCACCATGTCCAAGGAATTCGAGATCGCCCGCGAGTTCGAGGTCGACGCCACGCCTCAGGAGGTCTGGGAGGCGATCACCACCGGGACCGGAGGCTATCTCTGGCCGATGGAACCGCCGGAGCCCCGGACCGGCGGCCGGGGGCCCTTCGGGTCGACGGTCACCGCCTGGGACCCGCCGCACCGCTACACCAACCGCGTCGAGGACGTCGACGGCATCGCCGAGCAGACGATGAACCAGCTCGACTACACCATCGAGCCGCGCGACGAGGGCCGGCGCGCCTGGGTGCGGTACGTGCACAGCGGAATCTTCGTCGACGACTGGGACAACCAGTACGACGGCGCCGCCAAGCACACCGACTTCTATCTGCACACCCTGCGCGAGTACCTGGTCCACTTCGCGCCCCGGCCGGCGGCCTTCGCCACGTTCGACGGACCCGACGCCTCGAAGGCGGCCGACGCCCTCGCCGTCGTGGGGCGGGCCCTCGGCGTCGGGGAGGACGTGGCCGAGGGGACGCGGGTGACGGTCCACGGGCCCGACGAGTTCGACGCCGTGGTGGACTTCCGCAACCCGTACTTCATCGGCCTGCGCACGGACCGGGGCCTCACCCGGATCTTCGGGCGCAACCACTGGGGCCACCCGGTCGGCATCTCCCTGCACGACTTCACGCCCGGTGCCGACATCAAGGAGTGCGAGACGGCATGGCAGGGCTGGCTGAACGGGGTGTTCAGCCAGCCCTGAGGTCCGCCGGGAACTACGGGCGGAACCGCAGCACCTGCGGGTCGTGGTCGCTGATCTGGTCGTTGAACTCCGAGTTGATGTGCACGCTGTCGTACTCGAAGTCGCAGCCGCGCCGGATCGACGGGCTGATCAGGATCTGGTCCAGCGTCTGGGCGTTGCCCTGGTAGACGTAGGAGTAACGCTCGCTCTTGGGCAGCGACTTGATCGCCGACCACAGCGCGCCGTCACCTTCGAGGATCTTCACGGTGTCGGAGAACTCGAAGTCGTTGATGTCGCCGAGGGCGATGACGTCCGCGTTCTTCTGGGTGTCGAGGACGTCCTTGACGAAGCCGTGGATCGCCGTGGCCTGCGCGTGGCGCTGGACCTCGGAGCTGCGGCTCGGCGGCTGGTACTGCGCGGTCAGACCCTGGTCGCCACCCTTGGAGTTGAGGTGGTTGGCGATCACGAACACGGTCTTGCCGCGGAAGACGAACTCGCCGACCAGCGGCTTGCGGCTGTTGCCGAAGGCCGCGTTCGCCGGGTCGATCCGGCCGGGGGAGACCGTGAGGGCGGCCTTGCCGCGCACCTTCGTCACACCGGCGGCGGTCGTGGCGTCGCCGCCCGCACGGTCGGTGAAGGACACCCGCTCCGGGTTGAACAGGAACACCTGACGGATGTTGCCTCCCGGCTCACCGCCGTCGGCGTTGTTCACCGGGTCGATCGAGCGCCAGTCGTACTTCGGGCCACCCGCGGTGACGATCGCGTCGATCAGCTTCTGCATCGTCTGGTCGGCGGCGACCGTGCCGTCGTTCGTCGCGCCGTTGTTGTCCTGGATCTCCTCCAGGGACACGATGTCGGGCGACTGGAGGTGGTTCACGATCGCGGACGCGTGCTCGGCGAACGTGCCGTCGGACGGGTCCAGGTTCTCCACGTTGTACGTGGCGACCGCCAGCTCGCCGCGCGACTGCTTCCGCGTGGCCTCCTTCTGCAGACCGGCGCTCTTCAGCGTGCCGAGCTGACCCGCGACCAGGGTGTAGCCGCCGAACTGGTTGTAGTCGAGAGGGCCGGCCGTGGCGCCCTGGAGCACGTCACCGACGTTCGCCACCGGGAAGTCGGCGGGCTTGCCCAGGGACTGGATCTGGAGCCGGCCGGTGTTCTGGGAGTCGTAGGTGCCATAGACCGTGCCGCCGCGGCGGTTGCGGTTCTCCCAGGGCTTCACCGTGACCCACAGCTCGGTGTACGGGTCGGTGGCGCCGACCACGCGAGTGTCGGCGACCTGGACGTTCTCGCCCTCCAGGGACTCGTAGTAGTCCAGGGCGTACTTCTTCGGCTGGAGCGCCAGGCCGTTGACGGAGCCGCCCGCGGCGGTGTCGCCCTCGGGGCTGTAGGTGGCAGGCACCGACTTCGCGTCGATCACCTTGGCGGCCGGGACGGCGTTGCCGCTGGAGACGACGGTGATCACCGGCTTGGTGATCTCGGTCAGCGACTGGTTGCCGGAGGAGGCGCCGCCAGGAACGTACTCGGAGACCGTGCCCGAGACCAGGACCGAGTCGCCGACGGCGACCTTCGGGTTGGAGCTGGTGAAGACGAAGACGCCCTCGCTGGTGGCCGGATTGTCGTCCGGCGTCGGATCCTGGATCCAGAAGCCTCTGGAGGACCCGTAGCCGCGTACGCCGGTGACGATTCCGGCCACGTCCGTGACCTGCTTGCCGGCGTACGGGGATATTCGGGTACTGCCCTGGACGTCATGGATGCGCATGGAGTCGGCGTGCGCCGGCGCGGTCAGGACGACGGTGGACGCCGCGGAACAGACCGCGGCGACGGTGAGCGCGGCGAGACGCGCGGACTTCTTGCTCGGCAACGGGATCCCTCCGGGGACATGCGTGGGTGCCGGGACGAGGGTGGAGCGTGGAACGGGTCAGTCGCGACCGGTGGGGCGGCGGCAACGCGCGTAGAAAATACAGTGAACAGATGTCCGCCAACTTTCTACGCGCGTAATCTCGTGCCTGATCACGCCAGTTGTCAAGGTTCCAGCCATGTACACCCCCTGTCGGGGAGATGAACCGGGCGGCATGGGTGGAAATCCGTCTAGGCTGAGCGGCTGAGCCGTGCTGCATACGGATGCATACGGCCGTGCGAAGCGCCCTAGGAGAACCATCCGATGTCAGACAGCTCCTCCCTGCCACCGGTACGGCTGCACCCCGAAGCGGAGCTGGCGCGGGACGCGCTGTCCACGCCGTTGCTCTCCCGTGCCGCGCGGCTGGCCCGCTGGGCCGGACCCGACACCCGGGTCGACGCCGGAGGCGAACTCGTCGACGAGCAGCTTCCAGCCGCCGCCGAGGTCCTCGCGCTGACCGGGGACGACGCCGCCGCCCACGCCGGTGAGGCCTGGCGGGTGGCCGTCGACACCGGACTGGTCGAGATCGTCGACGAGGAGGCGGGCACCGTCGCGCCGGGCGAGGACCTGCCGCTGCTGACCGAGGGCTCACCGCACGACGTGCTCGCGGTGTGGCTGGGCGCCCTGGAGACGGTGCTCGCGGACGCCAGCGTGCCCGACCTGGAGGACCTGGTCGACGCCATGGACGAGGGCGGCGAGGTCGACTTCTCCCAGCTGGACTGGAACCCGGAGGCCGAGGCGGAGTTCCTCGACGGCGTCCTCGGCAACCTCTATCTGCTGACGGTCAGCGACGACGGACCAGGCGACGGGCCCGTACCGCTGCCGGCCCTCGCGGCGTCGATGATCGTGCCCAGCGACATGGGCGAGCCCACGAATGACGTACTGGAACAGGTCTCCGACGCGATGATGCGCCTGGACGACCAGTTCCGGCTCCTTGACCCGGTCGGCCTGGTGGAGTACCAGCCGGTCGACGAGGCGCTGATGGCGGACGCCGAGAGCGCCGAGGACCCGGCGGCCGTCATCGACGACACCGACGTCTCGCGCTACGGCATGGTGCGGCTGACCCCGCTCGGGCTGTACGGGATGCGGGCGCGGCTGCTGGAGGCCGGGTTCGAGGCACCCGCGGTCGGGGAGCTCGCCGACAAGGGCGCCGACGCGCTGCTCGCCGGCACGGCCACGTTTCCGCAGGCCGCGGCGCAGACCGAGACCGAGCAGTGGCTGACCCGGCGGGAACCCCTCGCCGCGGCACGGGAGTTGCTCGCGGCGGCGCGGGGCGCGGACGCGGGGGCGCCCCTTCGGCGGCTGCGCTGTCAGCAGGCGCTGTCGCTGGTGGGCGCCGAGGCGGAACCGGCGCTTCGGGAGGTTCTCGATGATCCGGAACTGGGTGGTCTGGCTCGGGTGTGGCTGAGCGAGGCCGGGTTCCCGGACGTGCCCGCGCCGTCCCAGGACCTGGTGTTCTGGCTGACCGTCGACACCGTTGCCGCGCAGCTGGCTGCCGAAGGGAACTCCGACGAGCTGAGGGCGCTGGTGCAGGGGCTTGCCGCTCAGCACAGCGGGTTCTTCGCGGCGGCCTGGCGGGTGGATCATCCGGCCACGGCGGATGTGCTGGAGGCGATGGGGCGGTTGCATCCGGACAAGAAGGTGGCGAAGGAGGCGCGTAAGGCTGCGTTCAAGGCGCGGTCGCAACAGGGGGGTTGAGCCGGTCGCGCGGGTGCCGGGTGAGTTCGGCTGGTCGCGCCCACGCGGCGGAGCCGCATATGGACACAGTCCCGCGCCCCTTTGGGCGTTGTTCAACCGGCGTTAAGGCGTGAGCGGAATTGTGGCGCCGTCTCGCAGCCCGCCACCCTCCACGGCAATCCTCTGTGACAGGAGACACCATGTCGCTCACCCGCAGGGACTTCGCCAGAACCAGCGCCGTGACCGGGGTCGCGCTGGCCGGTAGCGCCGGCGTGCTCGCCACCGCGCCCAACGCGCTCGCCTCCACCGAGTCCGAGATCGCGAGCGAGGAGTCCGCGGACGCCCGCCATGGCGGCGGTGTCGGGTACGGGCCGCTCATCGCGGACCCCGAGGGACTGCTCGCGCTGCCCGCCGGGTTCAAGTACCGCGTCATCACCTACAGCGGCCGGACCAAGCTGGAGTCGGGCGAGTTCACCCCCTCCAACCACGATGGCACGGCCGCCTTCGACGGGCCGCGCGGCACCACCCTCCTGGTCAACAACCATGAGCTCGGCGGCCCCCGCGCCCGGTGGCCGTACCCGGTTCCGCTGACCGAGGGCCTCGTCTACGACCCGGCCGCGTCCGGCGGCTGCACCGTCGTCGAGGTGCGCCCCGACGGCCGCGTCGCCGAGTGGGTCGGCATCGCCGGCACCGCCACCAACTGCGCGGGCGGCAGCACCCCCTGGGACACCTGGCTCACCTGCGAGGAGACCGAGGACAAGGCCGGCGCCAACGGCATGACCAAGGACCACGGCTACGTCTTCGAGGTCGACCCCGCCGACCACCGCGCCAACAAGAACCCCAAGCCCATCAAGGCGTTCGGCCGCTACGCCCATGAGGCCGTCGTCATCGACCCCAAGCGCGGCCACGCCTTCCTCACCGAGGACGCCTCCAACCCCAACGGCCTGCTCTTCCGCTGGACCCCGCCCGAGCACTTCCACCACGGCCGCGGCAAGCTGCGCACGCTCGCCGACGACGCGGGCACGCTCCAGGCGTTCAAGTGCTTCGACTCCGGCGGCAAGTTCGTCGACGACCTCTCCCGCGCCACGAAGATCGGCACGGTGTACGGCGTCGACTGGATCGACGTGCCCGACCGTGACGCCAGGACCACGTCCGTGCGCAAGCAGTTCACCGCAGGGCAGGTCACCCGCGCCCGCAAGCTCGAAGGCATGTGGTGGGGCGACGGCGGCGTGTACATCGTCTCCTCCTACGCCCGCGCGGAGAGCCCCGGCCAGCCGCACGACGGGTCGGTCTGGTTCTACGACCCCAAGCGCCGCACCCTCACCCTGAAGGTCCTGATCGGCGTCAACCCCGACCCGTCCAAGGACGGCGCCTTCGACGGCCCCGACAACATCACCGTCTCGCCCTACGGCGGCCTCGTCATCGCCGAGGACGGCGAGGGCATCCAGCACCTGTTCGGCGCCACCGACAGCGGCCGCACCTACCCCATCGCCCGCAACGAACTGAACATCGGCACCCCGGAGGAGCCGGAGTACAGCGAATTCGCCGGCGTGACCTTCTCCTGCGACGGGCGCACCCTCTACGCCAACATCCAGACGCCCGGCATCATGCTGGCGATCACCGGACCGTGGAAGCGCCAGCGCCGCTGATTAATTCGTTCGACCGTCCCCGCGGCACGCTCCTAAAGTAATGAACGTCCAGGTGCGAAGGCAGGACCTACTTCCACTCATAATGGGGCGGCCGCGGGTTCGAGTCCCGCCATCGGTACAACGCGCCGGTGTAGCTCAGGGGTTAGAGCACCTACGTCGGTTCCGCCGACTTCGATCTCTGGACACCATAACTTCATGAACTTCCTGCACCTTCCGGTGCGAGGGCAGCGGCTACTTCTCTTCCAAAGAATCCCCGCCGCGGCCCACTTGATCTCGGGAGGCAGCAGCTCATGGTGGGTGCCCGGTGCGCAGGCGGCGGATACTTCGGGAACTGGTGGGGGACTACCCTCGTGCGGGTTCAAATCCCGTCATCGACTCAGGGTCGATGTGGCGGAACGGCAGACGCGCCAGTTTATAAGCACCGCAACCGACTTCGACCTCGGGCACCCTCCTTTTGCTGCGCCTCCCTCCGAAACACGAATGAATTCGGGGGGAATTCACCATGGCACGATTCAACACCCGGGCCGCCAAGCCGCAGCCCACTTCGCGGGTGACATCGACGGGACGCGTACTGCGCACCTACGAGGGCGGCCGCGGCCGTGAGCGTGACGCGCGCTCCGAGCTCTTCCTGCTGGCCATCTCCAACTTCGTCTCCCAGCAGACCTTCTACGAGACCGGCGCCGACCGCGACGACCGTTTCGCGCGGCTCGTGCGCGAGCTCGCCGTCACCGACGCCGAGTGGACGGCCGGCCTGCTCGGCTGGCTGCGCGGCGAGGGCAACCTCCGTACGGCCTCGATCGTGGGCGCCGCCGAGTACGTCAAGGCACGCCTGGACGCCGGCGCCACCGACGGCCCGTCGAACCGGCAGGTCATCGCCTCCGTGCTGCAGCGCCCGGACGAGCCCGGCGAGCTGCTCGCGTACTGGACGGCGCTGTACGGCCGTAACGTCCCCAAGCCCGTCAAGCGCGGTATCGCCGACGCCGTACGGCGGCTGTACCACGGCAAGTCCCTGCTGAAGTACGACACCGCGTCCAAGGGCTACCGCTTCGGCGACATCCTCAACCTGGTGCACGCGAGCCCGGACCCGGACAAGCCGTGGCAGGGCGAGCTGTTCCGGTACGCCCTCGACCGCCGGCACAACCCGGACACCGCGGTCCCGCCCGAGTCGAGCCGCGTCCTCGTCGCCCACCGCGAGCTGATGGCGCTGCCCGTCGAGCAGCGGCGAGCCGTCGTCACGTCGGAGGGTGGTGCCGAGCGGCTGGCGGCGGCCGGTATGACGTGGGAGGCGCTGGCGGGCTGGCTCCAGGGGCCGATGGACAAGGACGCCTGGGAGGCCGTGATTCCGTCGATGGGTGCCATGGCGCTCGTACGGAACCTGCGGAACTTCGACGAGGCCGGTGTCTCCGACGAGGTCGCGGCCCAGGTCGCGGCACGGATCAGCGACCCGGCGGAGGTCGCGCGCTCGCGGCAGTTCCCCTTCCGGTACCTCGCCGCGTACCAGCACGCGCCCTCGCTGCGCTGGGCGTACCCGCTGGAGCAGGCGCTCGGCCACTCGCTGGCCCACGTGCCGAGGCTGCCGGGCCGCACGCTGGTGCTCGTCGACCGCTCGGGCTCGATGTTCTGGTCCCGGCTGTCCGACCGCTCGGAGCTCAACCGGGCCGACGCGGCGGCGATCTTCGGCACGGCGCTCGCGCTGCGGGCGAAGAAGGCGGACCTGGTGCAGTTCGGCTCCACCAGCGCGGAGGTGAGGTTCCGCGGCGGCGAGTCGGTGCTGAAGGTCCTGGACCGCTTCGGCGACCTCGGCGGCACGAACACCACCGAGGCCGTGCGCAAGCACTACCGCAAGCACGACCGGGTGCTGATCGTCACCGACGAGCAGTACGCCCCCAGCCACCACGGCGACCCGACCGAGCAGGTCCCGGCGAACGTGCCGGTCTACACCTGGAACCTCGCCGGGTACCGGGCGGGCCACGGCCCGTCGGGCACGGGGAACCGGCACACCTTCGGCGGCCTGTCCGACGCGGCCTTCCGGATGGTGCCGCTGCTGGAGGCCGCCCGGGACGCCGACTGGCCCTGGACCGCATGAGCCGGGAGTGGCCCGCACCACGTGGGGAGCGCGGGCCACTCTCATGTCCGGACCTGGTTCGTACGCGGCTCTTGTACGTGGCTCTTGTCCGACTCTTGTTTCTGCGGCGAACTGACATCTAACATTTCAGTTCATGGAGGCGATACGACCCGTCGGCCGGACCCTGCTCAGGGACCGGGCGTACGAAGCGATCCGGGACGCCATCGTGGCCGGGGAGATCGAGCCCGGCGCGGTGGTGCGGGACGCCGACCTCGCCGAACGGCTGGGGCTGTCCCGGGCACCGGTGCGCGAGGCGTTCTCACGGCTCGTGGACGAGGGGCTCCTGGAGAGCAAGCCGCAGAGCTACACCCGCGTCACACCGGTCGTGACCGCCGACGTACGGGACGCGGCCGCCGTGGTCGGCGCCATGCACGAGCTGGCCACACGCGTCGCCGTGCCCCGGCTCATGGCCGCCGACCTGGAGATCATGCGCACCGCCAACGAGCGCTTCGCCACCGCCGTCGCGGCCGGCGAGGTGGACCTCGCGCTGCGGGCCGACGACGAGCTGCACGACGTACTGGTCCGGGTGAGCGGCAACCGCGCCGCCGCCGCCACCGTCGCCCGCTACACCCCGCTCATCCGCCGCCTGGAGCGACGCCGCTTCGGGGAGGGCGGCAACTGCCGTTCGGCCGGACTGCACGAGCGGCTCATCGAGGCCTGCGCGTCCGGGAACACGGAGGCCGCGGTCCGTGTCACCGCGGAGATCTGGCACAGCCTCGCCGACCTGGCCGACGACGACTGATCCCCGGAGGACCCATGTCCCTTTCCTCGTACGACCGTTACCCCCTGCTCTTCGGCCCGTCACCGGTCCACCCGCTGGAGCGCCTCACCGCCCACCTCGGCGGCGCCTCCCTCTGGGCCAAGCGCGAGGACTGCAACTCCGGCGTCGCCTACGGCGGCAACAAGGCCCGCAAGCTGGAGTACCTCGTCGCCGACGCGCTCGCGCAGGGCTGCGACACGCTCGTCTCGATCGGCGGCGTGCAGTCCAACCACACCCGCCAGGTCGCGGCCGTCGCCGCCCGCGCCGGTCTCAAGTGCGTGCTGATCCAGGAGAGCTGGGTCGACTGGCCCGACTCCGTCTACGACAAGGTCGGCAACATCCTCCTCAGCCGCCTCGCCGGAGCCGACGTCCGCCTGGTGCGGGCCGGATTCGGCATCGGCTTCAAGGAGAGCTGGGAGCAGGCCCTGCGGGAGGTCGAGGAGTCGGGCGGCAAGCCGTACGCCATCCCGGCCGGCGCCTCCGACCATCCGCTGGGCGGACTCGGCTTCGCCGGGTGGGCGTACGAAGTCGCCGAGCAGGAGCGGGAGCTGGGCGTCTTCTTCGACACGGTGGTCGTCTGCTCGGTGACCGGCTCCACCCAGGCGGGCATGATCGCGGGCTTCGCCGCCCTGGAGGAGGCGGGTGGACGTCCGCGCCGGGTGCTCGGTATCGACGCCTCCGCCGAGCCCGCCACCACCCGTGCGCAGATCGCCCGGATCGCCCAGAACACCGGTCAACTCATCGGGGTCAAGCGCGAGTTGAACGAGTCCGACGTTGAGCTCGACGAGCGTTACCACGCGGGCGTCTACGGCATCCCGGACGAGACGACCCTGGAGGCGATGCGGCTCGCGGCACGCACGGAGGGGATGGTCACGGACCCGGTGTACGAGGGCAAGTCGATGGCGGGGATGATCGACCTCGTCGGGCGGGGAGAGATCGGGGGCGACTCGACGGTGCTGTACGCGCATCTGGGCGGGCAGCCGGCGCTGAACGCGTACAGCGCGCTTTTCTAGGGGCGCCGGTTCGGTAGGGCCGCCACCAGGGCGCCGCAGCCGACAAACCGCACAGTGTGGTACTCCGTAGTCGCCGGATACAGTGCACCCGTGTTGGCGGACGATCAGCAGCAACCGAGCAACGACCCGGCCGGCGGAGCCCCCCGGCGCCGGGCCACGATCCACGACGTCGCCAAACTGGCCGGAGTGTCGCGTCAGACGGTGTCCCGTGCGGTGAACGACAAGGGCGAGATCGACCCGGGGACCAAGGAGCGCGTCCTCGAGGCGGCGCGGCTGCTGGACTACCGGCCCAGCCGGTTCGCCCGCGGCCTGGTGCGCAAGGGGACCGTGACGGCGGGACTCGTGATCCCGGACCTGATGAACCCCTTCTTCCCGGAGGTCGCCGCCGGGGTGCTGGAGGCCGCCGAGCGGCGCGGCTGGCAGGTGGTCGTGTGGGACTCGCGCACCGACGAGGCGCGGGAGCGCGAGGCACTCGACGTGCTGTCGCACCAGGCGGACGCGGTCGTGGGCTACTTCAAGAACCCGGACGACGTGCTGGCCCGGCACCTCGGTGGCGTACCGCTGGTGCTGCTGGAACGCGGCCCGCAGCAGACCCGGTTCGCGGCCGTGGGCATCGACGCCGCGGCCGGTCTGGCGGCGGGCCTGGCCCATCTGGTCCATGCGGGGCACCGCCGTATCGGCATGCTGGACGGTGTGCACGGCCCCGCCCCCAGGAGACAAGCCTTCCTGGCGGAGGTCCGGCGCCATGGGCTGCCCGTGGACGAGGGGTGGATCGCCATGTGCCCCGAGCACAGTGTGGCGGGCGGCGAGGAGGGCATGGAGCGGCTGCTGGACACACGGCCCGAGATCACCGCGGTGTTCGGCTTCAACGACCTGATCGCGGTCGGCGCGATGCGCGCGGCCCGGCGCCGGGGGCGGACGGTGCCGGGTGACCTGGCCGTACTGGGCTTCGACGGGCTGTCGCTGGGCGAGCTGGTGGAGCCCGGCCTCACCACCCTGCACATCGACAAGCGGCAGCTGGGGCGGCTGGCCGTGGAGCAGGTGGCGCGGCTGCGGGCGGGGGAGGAGCCGATGAGCGGGGCCGATGCGTGGGTGGTGCCCGAGTTGGTGGTGCGGTCGTCCGCCTGAGGTGGATCGCCGACACATGTGCTGGCGGCACATGGATCGTCCGCACATGGATCGTCCACACATAGGCCGCCAACACATAGGCCGTGCATGTCCCTTGACACTGGTTTTCGGCCGCCTCGATACTCGACGGAAACGCTCACGTGAACGTTCACGGACCCCCGATCTCCCCACGTCACGATGCCGAGTCCATCAGGAACGAGCTGGCCGACATCGTTGTCATCCGCACGTCCGGAAAGCGAGTGCGCCGCCCATGGAACACCGAACGATGTCCCGCAGACGTTTCCTGGGGGCCTCGCTGGGCGGCGCGGGTGTCACCCTGCTGGGTCTGGCGGGATGTGGTGCACCGAGTGGTTCGGCCTCGGCGGGCTCCGATCACCTCAGTCTCTGGTACTGGAAGGGCGCGCTCAGCGACAAGCTGCTCGCCACCGCCGAGCGGGGCGTCCCCGGGGTGGCGGGGCTGAAGGTGCGGGGCTCGCAGATCCCCGACGGCGACATCGACTCGAAGGTGCGCACCAGCCTCGCCGCCCGTGCCTACGTACCGGACATCACGGTCGCGAACTCCGACAACCTCGCCACGTTCTTCCCGGACGAGGACGAGTTCCTGGACCTGCGGTCGCTCGGCGCGGAGTCGGTCCGCGAGCGCTATCTGGACTGGAAGTGGAAGAGCTGCTTCACCCCGTCGGGCCGGATGATCGGCTTCCCGCTCGACGCCGGACCCACCGCCCTCTACTACCGCAGGGACCTCTTCCAGGAGGCCGGGCTCGCCCACGAACCGCGGGACGTCGCCGAGGAGATACCGAGCTGGGAGAGGTTCATCGCCGCGGGGAGGACACTGCGGGCGAAGGGGCCGGGGAAGCCGTATCTGGTCAGCAACATCGGCAATGTCTTCCAGCAGGTCCTGCTGCAGAGCCCCAGGCAGTTCGTGGACGAGGACAACCGCTTCATCGGCGACCAGCGACATGTGCGGCGCGCCTGGGACCTCTCCGTGGAACTGCTCCGTCAGCGGCTCAGCGCCGGGATCACGGACGGGACACCGGACTTCAACGCGGCCATGAGCAGGGGCCGGGTCGCCACCATGACCACGGCGGTGTGGGCCATCAACGGCCTGAAGGACTCCGCGCCCAGGACCTCGGGGCGCTGGCGGCTGACCACCATGCCGGACGGCCCGGCCAACTACGGCGGCTCGTACGTGACCCTGACGCGTTACTGCCGGGACCCGGAGGCGGCGTTCGCCTTCCTGACCTGGCTGCTCAGCCCGGCGAACCAGCTCGAGAGCTACCAGGAGATGGCCCTGTTCCCCACCACTCCGGCCGCCTACGCCGATCCCGCGATGCACCGGCCCGACCCCTTCTTCGGCGGTCAGCAGCCCATCGATGTCTTCGGCCCGGCCGCCCAGAAGGCCCCGGTCAACTACTTCAGCCCGTACGAGGAGACCGCCAACACGCCGTTCTTCCAGGAGCTGACCAACGTGGAGATGCTCGGCAAGGACCCCGACAGGGCGTGGCGGGACGCGGTGAACACCGCCGAGACCACGCTGTCCCGGGTGGGGGTGAGCTGACCATGGCGACAGTCCTGGACCCGCCGACGGAGGAACGGATCCCTGTCCGCCGTAAGCGATCCACCACCCCCGGCGGACGCAGACGACACATCCCGCCCCTGCTCGCCATCTCCCCGTTCTATGTGCTGTTCGCTGTCTTCGGCACCTTCCCGGTGGTCTACTCCCTCTATCTGTCCTTCCAGGACTGGGACGGCATCGGCTCGATGCGTTTCGTCGGCCTTCAGCAGTACGGCTGGCTGCTGCGGGACCCGGTGTTCTGGCACTCGGTGCTCAACACGTTCGAGATCTGGTTCCTGTCCACGGTGCCGATGCTGTTCCTCGCGCTGGTGCTCGCGTTCCTGCTGCACTCGCAGGTCAGGTTCACCGGCGCGTTGCGGGTGGCGTACTTCATCCCCAATGTCACGTCGATGGTCGCCATGACGGTCGTGTTCGGCTCGGTGTTCGCCCAGGCGGGGCTCGCCAACGCGGTGCTGCGGGCGGTCGGGCTGGACGGGATCGGCTGGCTTTCCTCCGAGTGGGGCATCAAGTCGTCCGTCTCGCTGATGATCATCTGGCGGTGGGTCGGGTACAACGCGCTGATCTTCCTCGCGGGCCTCCAGGCCATCCCCACCGAGCACTTCGAGGCCGCCCGCGTCGACGGCGCGAACAGCTGGCAGACCCTCTTCCGGGTCGTGCTCCCGCAGTTGCGCCCGGTCGTCCTCTTCGCCGCCGTCACCTCCACCATCAACGGCCTGCAGATCTTCACCGAGTCGCAGGTGCTCTTCCAGTCGACGGATGTCGGTACCACGGGTGGTCCCGGTCAGGAGGGGATGACCATCGTGCTCTATCTGTGGCAGAAGGCCTTCAAGGAGCACCAGTTCGGGTACGGGGCCGCGATGGGCTGGCTGCTGTTCGCGATCATCGCCATCTTTACGATCATCAACTGGCGGTTGGTGTCCGGATCCGATCGGGACGACGACCGTCACGGTCGGCCCGGTCTCGCCGGGATGCTGCGGCGCAAGGGGGCCCGCAATGGCCGCTGACCACGACAGGACGACCGGCAGGGCGACCGGCAGCGCGGGGCTCGCCATCGGCTCCGGCAGCCGGCTCACCCGGATCGGTGTCCGGGCGGTGCTGCTGCTCGGCGTGCTGGTGTCCTTGTTCCCCTTCTACTGGCTGGTGGTGATGGCCTCCGGCACCACCGAGGACATCTACAGCTACCCGCCCAAGCTCGTGCCGGGCCCGCATCTGCTGGACAACATGGGCCGGGTGCTCGACACCGTCGACTTCTTCGGCTCGCTGTGGAACACGATCGTCGTCGCCGTGGCGGGGACCGTGCTGGTGCTGTTCTTCGACTCGCTGGCCGCGTTCGCCTTCGCCAAGTACGAGTTCCCGGGCAAGAAGTTCCTGTTCGGCATGCTCCTGGTCACCTACATGATCCCCGCGCAGCTCTCCCTGGTGCCGCAGTTCGTCACCATGGCCGAGTTCGGCTGGGCCGGTTCGCTGAAGGCGCTGATCATTCCCAGCGCCGCCAACGCGTTCGGCATCTTCTGGATGCGTCAGTACGCCCAGAACTCACTCCCGGACGAACTCCTTGACGCCGGCCGCATCGACGGCGCCGGGTTCTTCCGCCTGTACTGGACGGTCGCCCTGCCCCTGTTCCGCCCCGCTCTCGCGTTCCTCGGCATCTTCACCTTCATCGGCCTCTGGAACGACTACATCTGGCCCCTGGTCGTCATGATCAACCCGGACAAGGTCACCCTCCAGGTCGCCCTCGCGAACCTCAACGTCCTGTACAACTCGGACTACGCGCTCGTGATGGCCGGCGCCCTGATGAGCGTCGTACCGCTGATCATCGTGTTCCTGCTCGGGGCGCGGCACTTCCTGCGGGACCTGGCGGCGGGGGCGACGAAGATGTGACGGTTCAGACGCCGAACGGGGCCGCGTAGCGGATGGTGCCGCCGGGCGGCCGGTGGGCGGGGTCGAGGGTGAGGGCCATCAGGGCCTCGTCCGGGACGTCGAGCGTGACGCCGATGCCCCAGGTGGAGGCGCGAGCGAAGCCGAACCGTGGGTAGTACGCGGGGTGCCCGAGCACGGTGACGAAGCGTTCGCCCTGGACCTTGGCCGCCCGCAGCGCGGCACGGATCGCCGCGGAGCCGGCGCCGGTCCGCTGGTACTCGGGAAGCACGGCGACGGGGCCCAGGCACAGGGCCGGGGTGTCGTCGATGTGGCAGCGGGTCAGCAGGGCGTGTCCGACGAGCCGGCCGTCCTGGTCGGCGGTGACGATGGACAGGCCGTCGATCCAGGCGGCGTCGGTGCGCAGGGCGTCGACGAGATCGGCCTCCAGCGGGGTCTCGAAGGCCGCCAGTTCGATCTCGCGGACAGTGGACCGGTCGGCGTCGGTCTCGGGGCGGGTGATCCAGCCGCTGGGCGTGGACATGGGTGTGGTCATGGCGGGATTCAGGTCCGTTCCATGGTGGTGTTCGTGTGGATGACGCTGTCGCCTCGTGAGCTCACGCTCTCGACGAGGAGGGGCCGGACGAGGTCAGGCCGTCGCCCGCGACGTGAGGATGATCCGGGCGCTGCGCGGGGCAGTGGCCTTGAGCGCGGTCATCGACTCACCTCTTCGTAGTCCTCGTTGCGGATCGGCACGAACACCGAAAATCCTAACAGCCGGCCTGTGGTCACGGAGCGGCTCCGCGGCCACAGGCCGGCTGTACGCCTAGAGCGCCTGCGCCGCCGGCTTCACCATCCCCCGCACCGTGCGCGACTTCACGAAGTCGCCCATGGCCGTCATCTCCCACTCACCGGTGAACTGCCTGATCAACTTCGCCATCAGCACGCCCGTCTGGGGCTCGGCGCTGGTGAGGTCGAAGCGGACGAGTTCCTCGCCGGTGAGGCCGTCGATCAGCCGGCAGTAGGCCTTGGCGACCTCGGTGAACTTCTGGCCGGAGAACGAGTTGACGGTGAAGACCAGGCCGGTGACGTCCTGGGGCAGACGCCCGAGGTCCACGGTGATGACCTCGTCGTCCCCGCCGCCCTCACCGGTGAGGTTGTCGCCGGAGTGGCGGATGGCGCCCTGCACGATCTGGAGCTTGCCGAAGTAGCAGCTGTCGATGTGGTTGCGCTGCGGGCCGTAGGCGATGACCGAGGCGTCCAGGTCGATGTCCTTGCCGCGGTACGCCGGCTCCCAGCCGAGGCCCATCTTGACCTGGGAGAGGAGGGGCTGGCCGCCCTTCATCAGGGACACGGTCTGGTTCTTCTGGAGGCTGACGCGGCCCTTGTCGAGGTTGATCTTCCCGGTGCCGGGCGCGGGCGGGGCGGGGGGCGCCGGAGGTGCCGGGGGAGCGGCAGGGGTGGTCATGGGCGGGGCCTGCGGGGTGACCGGGGGCGCCGCGGTGGGCTGCGGCGGGGCCACGGGGGTGGCGGCCGGGGCGGGTTCCTCGACCGTGACGCCGAAGTCGGTGGCGATGCCGGCCAGGCCGTTGGCGTAGCCCTGGCCCACCGCTCGGGCCTTCCAGGCGCCGTTGCGCAGATAGACCTCCACGATCACCAGCGCGGTCTCGGTGCCGAGCTGTGGGGGAGTGAAGGTGGCCAGGACGCTGTTGTCGTTGGCGTCGCGGATGGTGGCCGTCGGTTCGATGCCCTGGAAGGTCTGGCCGGCGGCGTCCGGGCTGGCGGTGACGACGATCTTCTCGATGCCGGCGGGGACGGCCGAGGTGTCGACGATGATCGCGTCGGGGCTGGTGCCGCCGCCCGAGCGGTACGTCACGCCCGGGCCGTTGGGCTGGTTGTAGAAGATGAAG
This sequence comes from Streptomyces lanatus, assembly GCF_014655715.1. Classification (GTDB taxonomy): domain Bacteria; phylum Actinomycetota; class Actinomycetes; order Streptomycetales; family Streptomycetaceae; genus Streptomyces; species Streptomyces lanatus. The sequence continues at coordinate 387,992 of NZ_BNBM01000005.1, forward strand.
TCGTCGTCGGAGCGCACCTTGCCGTCGGCGGTGAGCAGCAGGCCCGATACGTCGAGCCGCACCGGGGCGGCGACGTCCACCGTCACGCGCGCGGCGGAGAGAGGGATGTTCGAGCCGGGGGTCATAGCTGTCATGCCCCGTGAACGAGCGAGGCCGTTTTACCGTTCCCTTACCCGGGGCCAATCGGTGGGGGCCGGGTTTTTTCTCGCGTCCTCGAACGCCGGAGGAGCTGATGAACTCAGCCCCTCCGGCCTTCGGGGAGCGTGCCTACGGCACCACGACGATCTTCCGCCCCACCCCCGACGCGAACTGCTCCAGCGCCTCCGGATACCGCTCCAGCGCGATGCGGTCGCTGATGAAGATCTCGGGGTCGAGGACACCGTTCGCGAACAGTTCCGCCGCGCGCTCGAAGCTGTGGAGCACCGCCATCGAGCCCGTGATGGTGATCTCCTGGTTGTAGATGCGGTACGGGTCGATCGTCACGCGGGTCGCGTAGTCCGCCACCCCGAACTGCAGAAACGTGCCGGCCTTCGCCACCCGGTCCAGGCCGTCCTGGATCGCCGCCGCGTTGCCCGTGGCGTCGACGACGAGGTCCCAGCCCTGAGGCCGGTCCAGCTCGTCGGGGTTGGCGGCGGAGGCCGAGACGCCGAGCCTCCGGGCGGTCTCCAGACGGGACGGATTCACGTCCACCATGTCCACGCTGGCCGCTCCCGTCCGCTTGGCGAGCTCCAGCATCATCAGGCCCATCGTGCCGGAGCCGTAGATCAGGACATGGGCGCCGAGCCGGGACTGGAGGACGTCGTAGCCGCGCACCGCGCAGGACAGGGGCTCCACCAGGGCCGCGTCCTGGGTGCGGACGTGCTCGGGGAGCTTCACGCAGTTGGCCACGGGGGCGACGGCGTACTGCGCCGCTCCGCCCGCCGTCGTCACACCGATCGCCGCCCAGCGTTCGCAGAGGTTGTTGTGGCCGGTACGGCAGTAACGGCACTCGTAGCAGTACAGGGACGGGTCCACCGCCACTCGGTCGCCGACCGCGACCTCCGTGACCTGGGTGCCGACCCCGACCACCTCGCCCGCGAACTCGTGCCCGGGCACGATCGGCAGCTTCGGCGCGAACTCGCCCTGGAGGATGTGCAGATCGGTGCCGCAGAGGCCGCAGGCCGCCACTTCCACGACGACCTCGCGCGGTCCCGGTGTCGGGTCCGGGACCTCTGCGACGACGGCGCGGCCCACGGACTCGATGACGGCGGCCTTCATTTCACGGCTCCCAACGACAGGCCCTGGACCAGCTTGTCCTGGGCGGCGAACCCCGCGGCGAGCACCGGCAGGGAGATGACGAGCGACGCGGCGCACACCTTCGCCAGGAACAGGCCCTGGCTGGTGATGAAGCCGGTCAGGAAGACGGGCGCGGTCTCCGCCACCACGCCGGTCAGCACACGGGCGAACAGCAGCTCGTTCCAGCTGAAGATGAAGCAGATGAGGGAAGTGGCGGCGATGCCGGGGAGGGCGATGGGGGCCACGACCCTGGTCAGGATCGTCGGCAGCTTCGCGCCGTCCACCCTCGCCGCCTCGATGATCGCCACCGGGATCTCGGCGAGGAAGGAGTGCATCATCCACACCGCGATCGGCAGGTTCATGGAGGTGTAGAGGATGACCAGCAGCCAGATGTTGTCGAGCATGTCCGTGTTCTTCGCGAACAGGTACAGCGGCAACAGGCCCGCCACGGCCGGCAGCATCTTCGTGGAGAGGAAGAAGAACAGGACGTCGGTCCACTTCTTCACCGGGCGGATCGACAGGGCGTAGGCGGCCGGCAGGGCCAGGACCAGGACGAACAGGGTCGATGCTATCGACGCCACCGCCGAGTTGATCAGCGCGGGCCAGGGGCTCGCGCCACCGCCCGCGCCGAAGAACTCGCGGTAGCCGTCCAGCGTCAACGACGCGGCGAAGGACGGTGGGTTGGTCGCCGCGTCCGCCTCGGAGTGGAAGGACGTCAGCGCCATCCAGGCGATGGGGAGGAAGAACGCGATTCCCAGCAGCCAGGCCACCAGGCCCAGGCCCGCTCCCTTGCGGCGGCTGCGAAGTCGTACGGCCATGCTGCTCATGCGCGCGACACCTCCTCGCGGAACAGGGACGACACCACGCGCAGCGCGAAGGTCGCGATGATGATCGAGCCGATGACCACCAGGACGCCCGCGGCCGAGGCGAGGCCGTTCTCATGGGCCTGGTAGAAGCTCTGGTAGACGGTGTAGGGGAGGTTGGCGGTGCCGAGGCCCCCGGACGTGATCGTGAAGACCGCGTCGAAGTTCTGGACGATGTAGATCGAGCCGAGCAGGGCGCCGAGTTCGAGGTAGCGGCGCAGGTGGGGGAGGGTGAGGTGGCGGAAGATCTGCCAGTCGCTCGCGCCGTCGACGCGGGCCGCCTCGATCTGCTCGTGGTCACGGCTCTGCAGTCCTGCCAGCAGGATCAGCATCATGAACGGCGTCCATTGCCAGACCAGGGAGGCCTCCACCGCGAGGAGCGGGGTGTTGGAGATCCAGTCGGGCTGTGGGCCGCCCACATAGTGCAACAACCCATTGAACAGGCCGTATTCAGGGTTGTAGAGCACATGCTTCCAGAGCAGGGCCGCCGCCACGGGAACGACCAGGAACGGGGCGATCAGCAAGGTGCGGACCACTCCGCGGCCCTTGAACTTACGGTCCAGGAGCAGCGCCAGCACCAGGCCCAGGATCAGGCTGGCCAGCACCACCGCGACCGTCAGGAGCACGGTCGTCCACACCGAGTGGCGCAGATCGGCGTCGGTGAGGACCTCCTGGTAGTTGCCCAGGCCGGCGAACTTTCGGGCGTCCGGGTAGAGCGCGTTCCAGTCGAAGAACGAGATCACCAGCGTGGCCACGAACGGCAGCTGGGTCACCACGATCATGAAGATCAGTGCGGGCAGCAGGGGTGCCCGGGTCGCCCAGGCGCGCAGCCGGGCGGAGGGCGGACGTGTCGTTCGCACGGGAGTAGCGGCCACGGGGGCCGTTGTAGTCGCTGTCATCGCCCCTCGTACTCCTCGGAGATCTCGTCGGCGAGTTGCTGGGACTTCTTCAGGGCCGACTCGACGGACTGGCGTCCGGCGATGGCCGCGCTGATCTCCTGGGAGACCTTGGTGCCGAGGTCGGTGAACTCGGGGATGCCGACGAACTGGATGCCGGGCGCGGGGCGCGGCTGTACGCCGGGGTCGTCGGGGCGGGCGCCCTCGATGGCTTCCTTCGTCATCTCCTGGAAGGCGGCGGCCTCCTGGCGGTACGCCGGGTTGGCGTAGGTGGAGGCCCGCTTGCCCGCCGGGACGTTGGACCAGCCGATCTCGTCGCCGACCAGCTGCTCGTACTGCTTGCTCGACGCCCAGGACACGAACTTCCAGGCGTTGTCCGGGTTCCGGGAGGCGTTCTGGATGCCCCAGGCCCAGGTGTAGAGCCAGCCCGAGGACTCCGTCTTCTCGACGGGGGCGGGCGCGTAGCCCACCTTGCCCTTGACCGGGCTGTTCGCCGCCTCCAGGGAACCGGCCGCGGAAGTGGCGTCGTACCACATGGCGACCTTGCCCTGGGTCATGTTGTTCAGGCACTCGGCGAAGCCGGACTGGGCAGCTCCCGACTCACCGTGCTCGCGCACCAGGTCGACATAGAACTTCGTCGCCTGCTGCCACTCGGGCGAGTTCAGGCGGGCCGTCCAGTCCTTGTCGAACCAGGTGCCGCCGAAGGTGTTGACGACGGTGGTGAGCGGGGCCATCACCTCGCCCCAGCCGGGCAGACCGCGCAGACATATGCCCTTCATGCCCGGCTCGGCGCCGTCCGCCTTCTCGGCGAGGTCCGCCACCTGCTGCCAGGTGGGGTGCGCGGGCATCGTCAGGCCCTTCTCGGCGAACACGTCCTTGCGGTACATCAGGAAGGACGACTCGCCGTAGAAGGGCTGGCCGTAGAGCTTGCCGTCGTCGCCGGTCAGGGACTGGCGCATCGGCTTGAGGACGTCCTGCTCGTCGTAGGACGGGTCCTTGGCGACGTAGGAGTTCATCTCCTTCAGCCAGCCGTTGCGGGCGTAGATCGGGATCTCGTAGTTGGAGAGCGTCGCCACGTCGTACTGGCCCGCCTGGTTGGCGAAGTCCTGGCTGATCTTGTCGCGGACGTCGTTCTCGGGCAGGACGGTGAAGTTGACCTTGATGCCGGTCTCTTCGGTGAAGCGGGGGGCGAGCTTCTGCAGCTCGGTCATCTGGGGGTTGTTGACCATGAGGACGTTGACCGAGTCGCCGCCCGACCCGGTCCCGCCGGCGCCGACCCAGCAGCCGGAGAGCAGCGGGGCGAGCAGCGTCCCTGCGGCGGCCATGGCGAGCGTGGCTCGCGGTGGCCGCCGTCGGCTCTGGGTTCGCATGGATCGCTCCTGGACGTGAGGGGAGATGAGACGTATGGGGAGATAAGGGGTATGCGAGGGTATGGGTGTGCCCCTCGGGGGAGTGGATTTGATTTTTGGACTTTCAGACGCGGATGACTTTGGACTTTCAGACGCGGATGACTTGGGGGCCCAGCAGCGAGTACCGGTGTGCCTCGGCGGCCGGGAGCAGGGTGCTCGTGACGATCGTCTCCAGTGCGCCGATGTCGGCGAACCGGCAGAAGCTGACCGCCCCGAACTTGGTGTGCACGCCCGCGAAAACCGTGCGGCGCGCGGCCCGGATGGCCTGCGCCTTGACCTCGCTGACGGCGGGGTCGGGGGTGGTCAGGCCGTGTTCGCGGGAGATGCCGTTGGCGCCGATGAACGCCAGGTCGATGACGAAGCCGGCCAGCATCTTCGTCGTCCAGTGGTCGACGGTGGCCAGCGTGCCCGACCGTACCCGGCCGCCGAGCAGCAGCACGGAGATGTGCTCCGTCTCGGCGAGCGCGCCCGCGACCGGCAGGGACGCGGTGACCACGGTCAGCGGCCGGTCCATGGGCAGGGCCTCGGCGATGAGCTGCGGGGTGAAGCCCTCGTCGACGAAGACCGTCTCGGCGTCGCCGAGGAGCTCCGCCGCGGCGGACGCGATCCTGCGCTTCTCGGGGACATGGCTGGTGGCGCGGAAGGCGAGCGTCGTCTCGAAGCCGGCGCTCTCCACGGGGTAGGCGCCGCCGTGGGTACGGCGGAGCAGCCCGTGGTCCTCCAGGACCCGCAGATCCCGGCGTACGGTCTCCTTGGCGACGCCCAGCTCGGTGGCGAGCGCGGTGACGTCGACGGAGCCGTCACGGCGTGCGGCCAGCACGATCTCGCGTTGGCGTTCCTCCGCCGTCCTCGTGCTCATACCGACCTCGCCCTTCCGCTTCACTGCCCGTTCGGGCCCGGTGGAGCCCTTGGGGGAAGTTCTACAGCGGGGGTCCGGCAGTGACCAGCTCTGTTGCCGGTTCGATGCTGCCCGCCTGTGCCCGTTCGCCACGCACCGTGCCCGTCTCGGACCTGCGCGATTGTGCCGGGGAAGGTGAGATCGGGCGCGATCGGTGCCCGAATACGCGGCGGGCGGGCCCGTTCGGTGCCCGCCCGCCCTTTCGCGACCGCTCGATTCGGTCAGTACGGCCAGATCGGTGGGTCGCTCACGAAGTGGCCGCCCAGATAGGCGTGCGCGATGTTGTCCGGATCGAGCTCTCCCTGCTCGGCGATCAGCTTCTCGGCGTACGGCTCGGAGTCGTCCCGCGGGTCGTAGCCGAGGGCGCGGGCGGAATCGAGGTCCCACCACAGGCGGGTGTTCGCGGAGGAGCCGTGGACGACCGTGTGCCCGACGTTCTCGGCGGTCAGGCACGCGTGGAAGAGGCGGGCGCCGTCGGCGGGGCTCATCCACACCGAGAGCATGCGCACGCTCGTCGGCTCGGGGAAGCAGGAGCCGATGCGCACGGACACCGTCTCCAGGCCGTACTTGTCCCAGTAGAACTGCGCGAGGTCCTCACCGAAGGACTTGGACAGGCCGTAGAAGGTGTCCGGGCGGCGCGGTGTGTCGATGGGGATGAGCGGGTCGTCCCCCTGCGGCCGGGGTGTGAAGCCCACCGCGTGGTTGGAGGAGGCGAAGACGACACGCCCCACGCCCTCCTCGCGGGCGGCCTCGTACAGGTTGTAGGTGCCCTCGATGTTGGCCTTGAGGATCTTCTCGAAGGGGGCTTCCAGGGAGATGCCCGCCAGGTGGATGATCGCGTAGACACCCCGCACGGCCTCGCGCAGCGCCTCCCGGTCGGCGAGGTCGGCGACGATCGTGTCCGGCTCGCCCTCGATCGGGCGCAGATCGAGCAGCCGCAGCTCATAGCCGTACGCCGGGAGCAGGTCCCGCATCAGGGTGCCGAGCCCGCCGGCGGCGCCGGTGAGCAGAACGGTGCGGGGGGCTGGCATCCTCGGTTCTCCTTGAGTCCAGGACCGTATGCATGCACGCACGGTATTCACATTCATGGACAAGCTAAGGATCAACGACCTTGCTCGTCAAGGGTGGTGCAGCCCATGTTCATAAATATAAACTCTGATCAGGATCCTGTATGTGGTCGTCCTCGTTCTAGGGAGAGCCCGTGACGCCAGCCCCTCTCGCCGCACGCCTCAGCATCCCCGGCGGGCCGCTGTTCTTCCCCGTCACCGCCTACGGCCCCGACGGCTCGGTCGACCTCGACACCTACCGCACCCATGTGCGCCGCGGCGTCGAGGCCGGGGCCGCGGCCGTGTTCGCGTGCTGCGGCACGGGCGAGTTCCACGCCCTCACGCCCGAGGAGTACGAGGCGTGCGTACGGGCCGCCGTAGAGGCCACCGACGGGCGCGTGCCGGTCGTCGCGGGCGCCGGATACGGCACCGCCCTCGCCGTGCGGTACGCGAGGCTCGCCGAGGGCGCCGGCGCGGACGGGCTGCTCGCCATGCCGCCGTATCTCGTCGTCGCCGGCCAGGAGGGGCTGCTGCGGCACTACCGGGAGGTCGCCGCCGCCACCGGGCTGCCCGTGATCGTCTACCAGCGCGACAACGCCGTCTTCACCCCGGACACCGTCGTCGAGCTGGCCCGCACGGACGGGATCATCGGCCTCAAGGACGGTCTCGGCGATCTGGACCTGATGCAGCGGATCATCAGCGCCGTACGCACCGAGGTACCGGGCGACTTCCTCTACTTCAACGGCCTGCCCACCGCCGAGCAGACCCAGCTCGCCTACCGCGCCATCGGCGTCACGCTCTACTCCTCCGCCGTGTTCTGCTTCGTCCCGGACATCGCCCTCGCCTTCTACCGGGCGCTGGAGAGCGGCGACGACACGACCGCGGGCCGCCTCCTGGACGGCTTCTACCGCCCCTTCGTCGAACTGCGCGCCCAGGGCCGCGGGTACGCCGTGGCCCTCGTCAAGGCGGGCGTACGGCTGCGCGGACTGGACGTCGGGGAGGTCCGGCCGCCGCTGCACGAGCCGAGCGAGGATCATGTCAAGCAGCTCGCGCAGGTGATCGAACGCGGCTATGAGCTGCTGGAGAAGGAGCCGGAGCCGGAGGCCGCCAAGGGGAGCCGGGAGGACACCAAGTGAAGGCGTCGACTTTCGTCTATCCCTGGGACGTCAACGGGGACCCGGAGGCACCCGGCAGGATCGCCGCCCTCGGAGTGCGACAGGTGACGCTCGCCGCCGCCTACCACTCCACCCGCGCCCTCACCCCCCGCCACCCGCGCCACCGCATCGTCACCGCCGAGCACGCGGCCGTGCTGTACCCGCCGGACGACCGCTGGAAGGGCCGCGAGCTGCGCCCCTACCCCGCCGGCGACTGGGCACCCGGCGACGCCTACGGCGAGGCCGCCGCCGCGCTGACCGACGCCGGTCTGGAGGTGCACACCTGGGTGGTCCTCGCGCACAACTCCCGCCTCGGCGCCGAGCACCCCGACACCTCGGTCGTCAACGCCTACGGCGACCGCTACCCCTGGGCCCCCTGCATCGCCCAGCCCGCCACGCGCGCGTACCTCGTCGAACTCGCCGCCGAGGCAGCCGTACGGCCCGGAGCGCACGGTACCGAGCTGGAGTCCCTCGGCTGGTACGGACTCCAGCATCTGCACGCCCACGACAAGACCGCCGGGGTGCCGCTCGGGGACGCCGGGCACTACCTGATGGCGCTCTGCTTCTGCCCGACCTGCAAGGAGGGCTACGGCGCCCAGGGCCTGGACCCCGACGAACTGGCCGCCGCCGTACGCGCCGCCCTGGAGCCGCTGTGGCGGCAGACGCAGGACGACGAGGGCTGGGCCGGGGTCGAGAAGCTGCTCGGTGAGCGGACGGCGGCCGCCACGCGCGCGTGGCGCGACGAAACCGCCCGCACCCTCCAGGAGGCGGCCATCACCTCGGTCCGGGCAGCCGCACCCGACGGCTTCCAGGTCCTGCTGCACGCCGACCCGGTGACCCACCACGTCGGCGCGAACCCCGGAGTCGACCCCGCGCACATCCTGTCCGTCGCGGACGGCGTGGTCGTGCCCTGCGCGGGCGGCCCCGGCCTGCTCACACCCTTCGCCGAACAGGAGCGTTCGGGGGCGGTCATCGCCGCCAACCTCGGCGCGGTCTCCGGGATGGGCGGCAGTCCCGGCACCCTGGCGTCGGACGCGGCACGCGCGCGTGAGCTCGGCGCCACCGAGATCCGGCTCTATCACGCGGGGTTGGCGTCGGACGGCGACCTGGTGGCGGTACGGGAGGGACTCGCCGCGCTCTGAAGCAGCGGTACGGCGGTCAGCAGCCACACCAGGCCCAGCACGGCCAGCAGAAGCCGTACGTCGACCAGTTCGACCAGCGCCGCACCCGCCGCGAGGCCGACGACGTTGGGCGTGAACACGAGCGTGTTGGCCGTGGCGGCGGTACGGCCCAGCAGCGCGTCCGGGGTCTCACGCTGTACGGCCGTGAGCGCGGCGATCAGGACGCAGGGCAGCCCCGCGCCGATCGCCGCGCTGCACACCAGGGCCACCGGGTCGGACGGAATCGCGCGCAGCCCCGCGGCGACGGCCGTCACGGCGATGCCGTACGCGGCGAAACGGCGCTCACCGAGGCGGCGCAGCGCCGGGCCGGAGAGCAGCCCGATCGCCACCGAACCGGCGCCCTGCACGGCGTACAGCACACCGGCGTACGCCGGGGCGCGCCCGAGGCGGTCGATGACGGCGTAGCTCAGCGCACCGCTGAGCCCGGCGCACAGCATGGTGGTGCCGCCGGCCAGGACGAGCGGTCGCAGCCGGGGGTGTCGCCACAGATAGCGGGCGCCCTCGGCGGTCTGCTCCCGCCAGCCGCCGGCCGGCGGCTCGGGCCGGCTCTCGCGCACCCGCAGGGCCGCGTACAGGCCGGTCGCCAGCACGAACGTGACGGCGTCGAGCAGGGCGACATGCCCGCCGCCGTACGCCGCGTAGATGCCCGCGCCGGCCAGCGGGGCGAGGAGCTTCATGCCCTCGTTGGCGGTCATGCGCAGCCCGTTGAAGTCGCCGAGCAAGGAAGCGGGGACGGCGCCCGCGACGAGCGCCGACTCGGCGGCGTCATGCACGACCCCCGCGGCGCCGTACACGAACAGGACCGCGAACAGCAGCCACACCCGGTCCGCGGAGTCGACGACGAACAGGGTTGGCAGCAGCGCGGCCAGAAGCAGATTCATGCCGATCAGCAGGGGCTTGCGGCGGACGCGGTCGGCCAGCGTGCCGAGGAGCGGGCCGGCCAGGGTGGGCGCCCACATGGCGAGCATGCACAGCGCGGCCAGGCCGTCGGAGCCGGTGAGGTCCTTCACCCATACGCCGGAGGCCAGCCACAACGCGGAGGTACCGAAGCCGGAGACCACGACTCCGGCGAGGTAGAGGCCGGCGTTGCGATTGCGGAGGACGCGGGGGAGTGCCCAGGTGGTGGTGGTCGTCGTCATGCCTGGTCACTGTGCGGCTAAGGAGGGGGGTCGGGGATCGGGTATGTGCCTTAGATGCCTTAGAAGGTGGCCTGTGTGGGGTGCGGCTATGTGGGGTGCGGGTGTGTGAGCTGCGCCCGTGTGGCCTGGACCTATGTGGCGTAGACCCATGTGGCGTGGACCTATATGGGCTGCACCTGCATCGGACATCGGACACCGGAAGAAATTGCCTGGCGTGGTGGCCGGAAGCGGGCGGAGACTCGATCTGTGGCGGACATGGGGGCGTTTCGGGAAGCGGTCGTCGAGTGGGCGGCCGGGGGCTCGGATGACCTGGCACGGGAGTTGGCCGAGCGGCTGCCTGTGCGGACGGTCGTTCTGCTCGAAGGGCCGAGCGATGTCGCGGCGGTCGATGCGCTGGCCGCGCGCCGGGGCCGGAATCTCGCGGCCGAGGGGGTCTGTGTGCTGCCGATGGGCGGCGCCATGAGCGTCGGGCGGTTCGCCGGCATGCTGGGGCCGTCCGGCCTGGGCCTGCGGCTGACGGGGCTGTGCGACGAGAGGGAGCGTCCCTTTTACGCCCGTGGCCTGGAGCGGGCCGGTGCGGAGCAGGAGTTCTTCGTCTGCGCGGCCGATCTGGAGGACGAGCTGATCCGCGCGCTGGGTGTGACACGAGTGGCGGAACTGGTCCGGGCCGAGGGCGAACTGCGCGGCCTCCAGACCTTTCAGCGCCAGCCCGCGCAACAGGGCCGCACTTCGCAACAGCAATTGCGCCGCTTCCTCGGCACAAGGGCAGGGCGCAAGATCCACTACGGCCGCATTCTCGTCGAGGCCCTCGACCCGGACCGCGTACCCGCCCCGCTCGACGAGCTGTTCGCCTGCCTCTGAGGGGGCGGTGAGGCTCGGCGGGAATCCGTTGGAAGCTGTCGATTCAGCCACTGGGGTGCGCGAGGGCCCGGCCATAGCGTGGTGAGCCGACCAAGCAGCCCATCGGAAAAGGCACTTCCCATGCAATACGTCGCGCCGATCGGCGTCGGTCTCCTCTACGCCTTCCTGATGTCCCTGATCCGAGAGCCGCACCGGCGGCGCTTCAACGCGATCATGGTCGCCGGGGCGGGTGCCGCCTATCTCAGCGGCGGTGGTCTGGGCGGCTGGGAGTTCGCGTTCACCGTGGTGGCCACCTATGTCGCCTACCGCGGCCTGGAGTCATGGACCTTCATCGGCATCGCCTGGCTACTGCACACCGCGTGGGACATCGTCCACCACATCAAGGGCAACCCGATCATCCCCTTCCTCCACACGTCCTCCCTGGGCTGCGCGATCTGCGACCCGGTGATCGCGCTGTGGTGCTTCGCGGGCGGGAAGACGCCGAGGGAACTGGTGGAGTGGGGAATACCGAGGGAGAGCGAGATCCATCCGAGATCCGCCCCGCACCACCGATGAGTTTCACCCCCACACCCGGTCCACCCTCCAGGAAGAGATCCCTGAGGAGGCTCCCGCCCATGACCGACACGACCCTCGACCTCGGGCCGCAGACCCAGGTCGTCGCCCGCCTCGCCGCAGCCGTCGCCGACGAGCAGCTCTCGGCGCCGACGCCCTGCCCCGACCTGGCGGTGCGCAATCTGCTGGGCCATCTGCTCGGCCTGTCCGTCGCCTTCCGTGACGCCGGTCGCAAGGATCTGGGTGCCACGACCGACACCAGCCCGGAGGCCGCCGTACCGGACATCGCCCCCGGCTGGCGCGAGGAGCTGCCCAAGGTGCTCGACGAACTGGCCGAGGCCTGGCGTGCCCCGGACGCCTGGACCGGAATGACCCGCGCGGGCGGTGTCGACCTGCCCGGTGCGGTGGCGGCCGCCGTGGCCGCGGACGAGCTGGTGATCCACGCCTGGGACCTGGCCGTGGCCACGGGACAGCGGTACAGCCCGGACCCGGCCGCCCTCCAGGCGTCGTACGACTTCCTGCGCGCCGCCGCCGACGCCGGCGACCGGGGCGGCGGCATCTTCGGCCCGGTCGTCCCGGTACCGGACGAGGCACCCCTGCTCGACCGCGCGGTGGGCCTGAGCGGCCGGGATCCGGGGTGGCGGCAGCCGTAGAACGCGGGTGCGAGCCGGCGCACGGCCTGCATACGCTGCCGTCCATGCCCGCCACACCCATGCCCTCCCTGCCCCTCACCCTCACCGTCCTCGGCACCGCCTCCCCGCACCCGCGGCCCGATCGCCCCTGTTCCGGGTATCTGGTGCGCGGTGGCGGCGCCGAGGTGTGGGTGGACGCGGGGACCGGGAGCTTCGCGGAGTTGCAGCGGCACACCGATCCCGCGCGGATCGACGCGATCTGGATCTCGCATCTGCACGCCGACCACTGCGCCGATCTCCTGGCGGCGTTCTATGGATTGGCGTACGGAGGGCTCACTCCCGTCGCACCCGTCCCGGTGTACGCCCCGCAAGGCTGCGCCGAGCGTCTCGCGGGGTTCTTCGGGCGGCCCGACGCCGGGTTTCTGAGTGACGTCTTCCTCTTCCAGCCGCTGTGTGACGGGCATCGCGTCCAGCACGGTGACCTGCTGCTCACCTCACGTGCCGTGGTGCACGACGTCGAGGCGTACGGGGTGCGGATCGAGAGCGGTGGACGGGTGCTCGCGTACTCGGGGGACAGCGGTCCCTGTCCCGAGCTCACCGAACTCGCCCGTGACGCCGACCTGTTCCTGTGCGAGGCCGACATCGACGCACATCGCGATGGCGAACAGGTGCATCTGACGCCCGAGGACGCCGGAATCACGGCCCGGCGAGCCGGCGTACGGCAGCTCGTCGTCACGCATGTCGGGCCCACGCTCACCCCGGAGACGGCGACCCTCCGTGCCGCCGCGGCCTTCGGCGGACCCACCGGCACCGCGCGCGAAGGTCAGGCGCTGCCCGTCTGACGTTCCCACCAGGAACCTCAACTTCCTTTTGTCAGAAGCATTGACGAAACACAGGGCCCCTCCTACCTTCATCGCGTCGTACTTCGTACGTCATATATGAGACGCGATATCCGAGAGGCGCGCATGACCTCTGTGCCCACGCCGATCCCCTCGCGCACGCAGTTCGTGCTGGAGGAGATCAAACGCCGCATCCTCACCGGGCAGTTGACGCCTGGTCAGGCCCTGGTCGAGACCGATCTCGCCGCGCAGTTCGGGGTGTCGAAGACCCCGGTGCGCGAGGCGCTCAAGACGCTCGCCGGGACCGGGCTGGTCGTGATGAGCCAGTACAAGGGCGTCACGGTGCGCATGGTGGACGCGGACATGGCGCGCGAGATCTACGACGTGCGGTTGCTCCTCGAACCCGAGGCGCTCCGGCGGGCGGTGCGACGCGGTGCCTCCCTGGCCGCCGCCCGTGACGCGCTGACCCGCGCCGACGCCGCCACCGACACCGCCGAACGCTCCCTCGCCAACCGGGAGTTCCACCGCGCCCTGTATCTGCCGTGCGGCAACCCGCTGCTCGGCCGGATGCTCGACGAGGTCCGCGACCAGGCGGCCCTCGTCTCCGCCGTCGCCTGGGCCGCCTCCCCCTCCTGGGACCGCGAGGCCGGCGAGCACCGGGAGATCCTGCGGCTGGCGCTCGAAGGGGACGCCGACAGCGCGGCCCGCGCCCTGCATGCCCATATCGCGTCCTTCGTCGAGCGAGCGTTCCCCGAGGCAGCGGACCAGGAAGGTCAGGAATGAGCGGCATGACGTTCGAGACCGAGCGGACGGCCCTGGCCGACGTGGTGGCGATCCCGGTGACACCGTTCGCCGAGGACGGACGCGTGGACCAGGACGCCCACCGTGCTCTGCTGCGTCGGCTGCTCGACGGGGGCGTCACCACGCTCACCCCCAACGGCAACACCGGCGAGTTCTACACCCTCACTCCCCAAGAACGCCGCCTCGTCACCGAGTTGACCGTCGACGAGGTCGGCGACCGCGCCGCCATCCTCGTCGGCGTCGGCCACGACGTGCCCACCGCCGTCGCGTCCGCGCTGCACGCCCGTGAGCTCGGCGTCCGGATGGTGATGGTCCATCAGCCCGTCCACCCCTACGTCTCCCAGAGCGGCTGGGTCGACTACCACCGCGCCATCGCCGCCGCCGTGCCCGACCTCGGCGTCGTGCCGTACATCCGCAACGCCCAGCTCAGCGGCACGCGGCTGGCCGAACTCGCCGACGACTGCCCGAACGTCATCGGCGTGAAGTACGCCGTCCCGGACGCCGCCAAGTTCGCCGCCTTCGCGCGGGACGCGGGCCTGGAGCGCTTCGTCTGGGTCGCCGGGCTCGCCGAGCCGTACGCGCCCTCCTACTTCTCGGCCGGCGCCACCGGCTTCACCTCGGGGCTCGTGAACGTCGCACCGTCCGTTTCGCTGAACATGATCGAAGCGCTTCGATCCGGCGACTACCCGGCCGCGATGAAGGTCTGGGAGCAGATCCGCCGCTTCGAAGAGCTGCGCGCCGCCAACGGCTCCGCCAACAACGTCACCGTCGTCAAGGAGGCCCTCGCCTCACTGGGCCTGTGCCGCCGCGACGTACGCCCGCCCAGTCGGGAACTCCCCGAGGACGAGCGTGCCGAGGTCGCCGCCATCGCCGCCGGGTGGTCGATATGACCGACAGAAAGCGTCCCGAGGAGCTTCGGAGCCATCAGTGGTACGGCACCGAGGGGCAGCTGCGCACCTGGTCGCACAACGCCCGTATGCGGCAACTCGGTTACGAGGCCGAGGAGTACCGGGGCCGTCCGGTGATCGCCGTCCTCAACACCTGGTCCGACATCAACCCCTGCCACGTCCATCTGCGGGAGCGGGCCGAGGCGGTCAAGCGGGGGGTGTGGCAGGCCGGGGGTTTCCCGCTCGAATTCCCGGTCGCCACGCTCTCGGAGACGTACCAGAAGCCGACCCCGATGCTCTACCGCAACCTCCTCGCCATGGAGACGGAGGAGTTGCTGCGGTCGTATCCGATAGACGCGGCGGTGCTGCTCGGCGGCTGTGACAAGTCCACCCCTGCGCTGCTGATGGGCGCCTCCTCGGCCGACGTTCCGTCGATCTTCGTGCCCGCGGGGCCGATGCTGCCGGGGCACTGGCGCGGCGAGACCCTCGGGTCCGGCACCGACATGTGGAAGTACTGGGACGAGCACCGCGCCGGCAATCTGACCGACTGTGAACTCCGGGAACTCCAGGGCGGGTTGGCCCGTTCGCCCGGCCACTGCATGACCATGGGCACCGCCTCCACGATGACCGCGGCGGCCGAGGCCCTCGGCATGACCCTGCCGGGCGCCTCCGCGATCCCGGCCGTCGACTCCGGGCACGAGCGGATGGCGGCGGCGTCCGGGCGGCGTGCCGTGGAGCTGGCCTGGACGGGGCTGAAGCCGTCCGAGATCCTCACCCGCGACGCCTTCGAGGACGCCGTCACCACGGTGCTCGGGCTCGGCGGCTCCACCAACGCGGTCATCCATCTGATCGCGATGGCGGGACGCGCGGGCATCAAGCTCACCCTCGACGACTTCGACCGGATCGCCCGTACCGTGCCGGTGCTGGCCAACGTCCGGCCCGGCGGACAGACGTACCTCATGGAGGACTTCTACTTCGCCGGCGGCCTGCCCGCCTTCCTCTCCCGGATCACCGACCTGCTCCACCTGGACCGGCCGACCGTGAACGGCACGCTGGGGGAGCAGCTCGAAGGTGCCGTCGTCCACAACGACGACGTCATCCGCACCCGCGAGAACCCGGTCGCCGACGAGGGCGGGGTCGCCGTGCTGCGCGGCAACCTCTGCCCGGACGGCGCCGTCATCAAGCACATCTCCGCCGAGCGGCACCTGCTCAAGCACACCGGCCGCGCGGTCGTCTTCGACGACTACAAGACCATGCAGCGCACCATCAACGACCCGTCGCTGAACATCACCGCCGACAGTGTGCTGGTGCTGCGCAACGCCGGACCCAAGGGCGGTCCGGGCATGCCCGAGTACGGCATGCTGCCGCTGCCCGACCATCTGCTGAAGCAGGGGGTGCGGGACATGGTGCGGATCTCCGACGCCAGGATGAGCGGCACGAGTTACGGCACGTGTGTGCTGCACGTGGCGCCCGAGTCGTACATCGGCGGACCGCTCGCCCTCGTGCGCACCGGGGACCTGATCACCCTGGACGTCGCGGCACGCACCCTTCAACTCGACGTGGACGACGAGGAGTTGGAGCGGCGCAGGGCCGAGTGGGCGCCGCCGCCCGCACGGTACGAGCGGGGCTACGGCGCGCTCTACAACGAACAGATCACCCAGGCCGACACCGGCTGCGACTTCGAGTTCCTCGCACGGCCCGGCAAGGTGCAGGACCCGTACGCCGGTTGAACCAAGCCTCGGCCCAAGCCTCCCCTTTGGTCGAGATCCCGAACGATGATCGGAAAGCGCTTCACCGAGAACGGTTCCACCGAGAACGGCTTCACCGAGAACGGCTTCACCGAGAACGGCTTCACCGAGAACGGAGAACAGTCATGGCCCAAGCCGCAGCCGTGGCGAAACCGCCCGCGCCACCCCGGCGGCGCCGTGCCTCCGCGACCCCGCGCAGGCTCCCGTATCTGCTGATCGCCCCGGCGGCCCTGCTCATGCTGGGCTTCATCGCCTACCCGGTCATCAGCGTCTTCTACTACAGCCTGCAGGAGTACAACCCCACCAAGCCCTGGCGGAACGGCTTCGCCGGCTTCGACAACTTCGTCCACGCCTTCACCGACGACCCGCTGTTCTGGGACACCCTGGTCTTCAGCGCCAAGTGGGTGTTCGTCGAGGTCGGCCTCCAACTGCTGCTCGGGCTCGCGCTGGCGCTGATCGTCAACCAGACGTTCGCGGGGCGGGCGCTGGGCCGGGCGCTCGTGTTCTCCCCGTGGGCGGTGTCCGGGGTGCTGACCTCGGCGATCTGGGTGCTGCTCTACAACTCCCAGACGGGCATCACCCGTTACCTCGCCGACGCCGGCATCGGCTCCTACGGCACCAGCTGGCTGTCGGACACCTCCACCGTCTTCCCGGCGGCGATCGTCGCCGACCTCTGGCGCGGCGTGCCCTTCTTCGCGATCCTCATCCTCGCCGACCTCCAGTCCGTCTCCAAGGACCTGTACGAGGCGGCCGAGGTCGACGGGGCCAGCCGGATCAAGCAGTTCTGGCACATCACACTGCCCCACCTCAAGGACGCGATCGTGCTGTCCACGCTGCTGCGCGCTGTGTGGGAGTTCAACAACGTCGACCTGCTCTACACCCTGACCGGCGGCGGCCCGGCGGGAGTCACCACGACCCTGCCGCTGTACATCGCCAACACCAGCGTCGACGCCCACAACTTCGGCTACGCGTCTGCCCTGACCACGGTCGCGTTCGTGATTCTGCTCTTCTGCTCGATGGTCTATCTGCGGCTGAGCAAGTTCGGAGGTGAGGACAAGTGAGCGTGAAGGAAGCGACGAAGGTTGAGCCGGCGCCTATGCGTGCCGCCGCTTTTGAATCGCCGGGCGCGAGGAAGCGGAGGCGTTCCTGGGACGAGGTGCCGCGCTGGCAGATCTATCTCCCGCTGTCGATCTACCTCGTCTTCACCCTCATCCCCTTCTACTGGATCCTGCTGTTCTCGCTGCGTCCGGCCGGGTCGACCTCGCTCGTGCCGTGGCCGATGACCTTCGACCACTTCGAGAAGGTCTGGACGGAGCGGGCCTTCGGGACGTACTTCCAGAACAGTGTGCTGGTCGGCGTCGTCACCTTGCTGATGACGACCCTGGTCGCCCTGGCCGGTGGCTACGCCCTCGCGCGCTTCAACTTCAAGGTCAAGCGGGCGTTCATGCTCGCCCTGCTCTGCTCGCAGTTCGTGCCGGGCGCGCTGCTGCTGGTGCCGTTGTTCGAGATCTTCGCCGAGCTGCAGATGATCAACTCGCTGGGCAGCGTCATCATCGCGGAGACGGTGTTCCAGTTGCCGTTGTCGATGATCCTGATCAGCAACTTCATCAAGAACGTGCCGTACTCCCTGGAGGAGGCGGCCTGGGTCGACGGCTGCAACCGGTTCACGGCCTTCCGGATCATCGTCCTGCCGCTGCTGCGGCCCGGTCTGATCGCCGTCGGCTCCTTCGCCTTCGTGCACTCCTGGAACCACTTCCTGTTCGCCCTGATGTTCCTCAACAACCAGGAGAAGCAGACCATCCCGGTCGGGCTCAACACCTTGATGGGCGCGGACAGTGTGGATCTGGGGGCGTTGGCAGCGGGCGGGATCATCGCGGCCGTGCCGGTTGTGATCGTGTTCGCGTTCATTCAGAAGTGGCTGATCACGGGGTTCAGCGCCGGGGCGGTGAAGGGATGAGGGTCCGTCAGATCGGCCTGGTCACTGTGTTGTTGCCGGTGCTCTTCGTTGGAAGTGGCGCGATGGGTGGTCGGTCGTCTGCTGCGCCGTCGGGGCTGGTCGCGCCCCGCGGCGGAGCCGCATATGGATACAGTCCCGCGCCCCTTAAGGGCGATGCCCCTCTCGGCGATATCAGTCGCGAGACCCTTTCCCTCAACGACGGCTGGGCATCCGCCGACGGTGGTACCACGGGGGGTTCCACCGCAGACGACGCCCATGTCTTCACCGTACGAAATCGCAATGAGCTCGTCCGGGCCCTCGACGGTGGCAGCGCCACGCCGAAGATCATCAAGGTCACCGGCACCATCGACGCCAACACCGACGACGCCGGCGACCACCTGGACTGCGCCGACTACGCCACCGACGGCTACAGCACCCCCAAGTACCTGGCCGCCTACGACCCCCGCACCTGGGGCTCAGCCAAGCCCAGCGGTCCGCAGGAAGAGGCCCGTCAGGCCTCGGCCGCCCGGCAGGCCGAGCGGATCGAGTTGGCCGTCGGGTCCAACACCACCATCGTGGGACTCGGCGACAAGGCCGTACTGAAGGGCGCCAGCCTCCAGCTCAGGGGCGCGGACAACGTCATCGTCCGCAACCTCGAACTCCGCGACGCCTACGACTGCTTCCCTGTGTGGCAGCCCAACACAGGCGGCCTCGGCGACTGGAAGACGGCGTACGACAACATATGGCTGCGCGGCGCCACACATGTGTGGATCGACCATGTGAGCCTGAGTGACAAGGGGCACCCGGACCATGGGGAGCCCACCTACTTCGGCCGCAACTACCTCCGCCACGACGGTCTGCTCGACATCACCAACGCCTCCGACCTGGTCACCGTCTCCTGGAGCCGGTTCGCCGACCACGACAAGGCGATGCTGATCGGCAACGGCGACACGGCCACCGGTGATCGCGGCAAGCTCCGGGTCACCCTGCACCACAACGAGTTCGAGTCCGTCGTCCAGCGGGCACCGCGCGTGCGCTTCGGGCAGGTGCACCTCTACAACAACCGGTACGTCGTCCCGGCCGACGCCCACGACTATCGCTACTCCCTCGGCGTGTCGACCGAGTCCGCGATCTACGCCGAGAACAACGCCTTCCACACCCCCGGCCACATCGAGGTCGCCGACCTGGTCAAGAGCTGGAACGGCACCGCGCTCCATCAGTCCGGCACCCTCTTCAACGGCTATCCGGTGGACCTGCTCGCCATCTACAACGCCTACAACTCCGGCAGCGAGCGCGACCTCACGGCCGACGTCGGCTGGACACCTACCCTGCACACAAAGATCGACAGCGCCGAGGCCGCCGACCGAGCGGTGGACCGGGGCGCGGGCGCAGGGAGGATCCCATGAGCACTGCCGTACCCATGAACACCGCCGTACCCATCGTGCTGGCCGGAGCGCGCGGCCATGGCCACTGGCATCTCGACAACATCCGCCGGCTCCAGGACAAGGGGATCGTCCGTCTTGCGGGGATCTGCGAGCTGACCCCGCTGACGGAACAGGAGATCCCCGAGGGCCTCGGGACGCCGGAGCAGTCCGCCGACTTCGGCGCCCTCCTCGACTCCACCGGCGCCCGGATCGCGGTGATCTGCACCCCGATCCCGACCCACACCGACCTCGCCCTGACGGCCGCGCGCAAGGGCGTGCACCTGCTCCTGGAGAAGCCGCCCGCCCCGTCGTACGCCGAGTTCCGGCGGATGGCCGACGGGGTCGCCGAGGCCCGGGTCGCCTGTCAGATCGGCTTCCAGTCGCTCGGATCGCACGCCGTGCCCGCGATCCGGACGCTGATGGCGGAGGGCGCGATCGGTGAGATCGTCGGTATCGGCGGGGCCGGTGCGTGGGCGCGACCCGAGGCCTATTACCGGCGCGCGCCATGGGCCGGCAAGCGCAGGCTCAACGGCGTCGACGTCATCGACGGGGCCCTCACCAACCCCCTCGCACACGCCGTCGCCACCGCGCTCGCCCTCGGCGGCACCACCCACGCCGACGACGTCACCGGCATCGAGACCGAACTCTTCCGCGCCAACGACATCGAGTCCGACGACACCTCCTGCGTCCGCGTCACCACGGCCCAGGCCGACCGCCCAGTCGTCGTCGCCGCGACGCTGTGCGCCGAGGACCCCGACGAACCGTATGTCGTCGTGCACGGCGAACAGGGCCGGATCACCTTCTGGTACAAGCAGGACCGCGTCCTGCTCCAGCGCGCGGGGCGGGGGCCCGAGGAGTTCGAGTACGGCCGTACGGACCTGCTGGAGAACCTGGTCGAGCACCTCACCGACGGCACCGACCTGCTGGTCACGCCCGATATGACCGGCGCTTTCATGAGGGTCGTTGAAGCGATTCGACTGGCCCCCGACCCGGCCCCGCTGCCCCCAGCCGCCTGGCGCCCGCTTCCCGATGAGCGGCGCCGCGTCGTCCCCGGCATCGACGGCCTGGTCGCCGCCGCCGCCGACACCCTCGCCCTCTACTCCGAGCTGGGCGCCCCCTGGGCCGACCCGGCACGAACGAAAGAGGTGAGCACCTGATGACTCCCCCCGACACCGCGGTGCTGCGCGTCGCGGGCCGACCGGTCGGCCGGTACGTCACCCGGCCCGAACTGCCTCCCCGGCTCGCCCCGCGCCCGTATCTGCACCCGGTCACCACCCTGGCCGGCACGGCGGTCACCGAACTCAGCCCTGCCGACCACATACACCACCTCGGCGTCGGTGTCGCCGTTCCCGACGTCGAGGGGTCCAACTTCTGGGGCGGACGCACCTATGTCCGCGACCAGGGCCCGACCGAGCTCGACAACCACGGCGCCCAGCGGCACACCACCTTCCAACTGCGCGACCCCGACGGCTTCGTCGAGGAACTGCGCTGGGTGGCGTCCGGCGCCGAGCTGCTGCGCGAGCGCCGCACCGTCGCCGCCACCGAACTCACCCGGTTCGCCTGGGCACTGGACTTCACCTTCTCCCTCACCAACGTCACCTCCGGCCCCCTCTCCATCGGCAGCCCCGCCACCAACGGCCGCCCCGGCGCGGCATACGGCGGCTTCTTCTGGCGGGCCCGCAAGGAGGCGTCGGCGCCGGAGGTGTTCACCGTCGACAGGGAAGGTGAGGATGCGATCCACGGCACCGTCGCCCCCTGGGTGGCGCTCACCGGCTCCACCTGGACCCTGATCTTCGCCGGGGCCACCGAACAGACCCGCCGCGACCCGTGGTTCGTGCGCGCCACCGAGTACCCCGGCGTCGGCTCCTCCCTCGCCGTCGACGCGCGGCTGCCGATCCCGCCCGGCGAGACCGCCGTACGCCGCATCGTCACCGTGGTCGCCGACGGCCGTATCAGCAGGCTGGAAGCGGCGTCCCTGGTCCGCAAGGCGGTGAGCCCGTGACCGGCGAGACATACACGAACCCCGTCCTCGACGCCGACTGGTCCGACCCCGACGTCGTCCGCGTCGGCGACGACTTCTACCTCACCGCCTCCAGCTTCGGCCGCGCCCCGGGCCTGCCTCTGCTGCACTCCCGCGACCTGGTGAACTGGACGCTGGTCGGCCATGCCCTGCAACGCCTGGAGCCGGAGGGCGAGTTCACCTCGCCGCGCCACGACTGCGGAGTCTGGGCGCCGTCCCTCCGGCACCACCACGACCGCTTCTGGATCTTCTGGGGCGACCCCGACCAGGGCATCTTCCAGGTCAACGCCCCCGAGATCCGCGGCCCCTGGACCAAGCCCCGTCTGGTGAAGGCCGGCAAGGGCCTGATCGACCCCTGCCCCCTCTGGGACGACGAGACCGGCGAGGCGTACCTCGTACACGCCTGGGCCAAGTCCCGCTCCGGCGTCAAGAACCGGCTCACCGGCCACCGGATGCACCCCGACGGCACCGAACTCCTCGACGACGGCAAGGTCATCGTCGACGGGGACCGGATCCCCGGCTGGTTCACCCTCGAAGGGCCCAAGCTGTATCGGCACGACGGCTGGTTCTGGATCCTCGCGCCCGCCGGGGGAGTGGAGACCGGCTGGCAGGGCGCCTTCCGCTCGCGCGGGTTCTTCGGGCCGTACGACGAGAGGATCGTCCTCGAACAGAAGGACACCGACGTCAACGGACCGCACCAGGGCGGCTGGGTGCGCACCCCGTCCGGTGAGGACTGGTTCCTGCACTTCCAGCAGAAGGGCGCGTACGGCCGTGTCGTCCACCTCCAGCCGATGCGCTGGGGCGCCGACGGCTGGCCGGTGCTCGGCGACGACGGCGCTCCCGTCGCCGTACACCGCACCCCCGGCCTGCCGCCGCAGCCGCCCGCCGCGCCGGCCACCGACGACGACTTCCCCGGCGGACGCTTCGGACGACAGTGGTCCTGGACCGCCAACCCGCAGGACGGCTGGGCCACCCAGCACTCCGGCGACGGTCTGAAACTGGCCTGCGTGCGCCATGCCGACGCCCACGACCTGCGCCGACTGCCGAGCATCCTCACCCAGCGACTGCCGGGCACGCCATCCGCGGTGGAGGTCGAGCTGCGGCTGGACGGCGAGGAGCCGGGGGCGCGGGCGGGGCTCGCGGTGCTCGGGGACGCGTTCGGCTGGATCGGGCTCCAGCGCGGCACGGACGGGGCGGTGCATGTCGTGCACCGGTTCGCGGAGGCCGTCGCGGAGAAGGAACGGGACGCCGATCACGCACGCCTCGCGCCCGAGGGACGGGTGCGGCTGCGGATCGAGATCGGGGCCGGGGCGCGGTGCCGGTTCTTCTACGACGTCGGTGACGGCCCGCGTGCCTCGGGACCGGTGTTCGCCGCCACGCCGTGGCGCTGGGTCGGCGCCCTGCTGGGCCTGTTCGCCCTCGCTCCCGCCGGTCCGGGACATGCCGGTGCGGCGACCTTCACGCAGTTCAGGATCAGCGCCCTGTAAGGCACCGCATCGCATTCGTAGGCCTGTCGAGCCTGTTGGGAGCCGCAATGACGCACCTCCGTAGCAAGCGCTTGCCGAGATTCGCCGGCAGAACCGCCGCCGCAGTCCTGGGGCTCGTCGCCGCCCTGGGGCTGGGCGCGATCGGCGAGGCGAAGGCCGATGCCCCTTCGGATTCCGTCGGCCGCTGGAGCGACCGGGCGCACGGCTTCGCCTCCCTCGCCGGCGGCACGACCGGCGGGGCGGGCGGCAAGGTCGTCACCGTCACCGACCAGGCCGCCCTCGCCAAGTACGCGGCCGCGCCCGAGCCGTACGTCATCCGGGTCCAGGGCGCGATCACCGCCCAGCCCTTCGGCGCGAACATCACCGTCGCCTCGGACAAGACGATCGTCGGGGTCGGCACGGGCGGGGAGCTGGTGCAGGGCGAGTTCCATCTCGAACCCGGCACGCACAACGTGGTCATCCGCAACATGACGATCCGCGACTCGGCGATCGAGGGCAACTGGGACTGCAAGGACACCGACTTCGACGGTATCCAGATGGACTCCGTCCACCATGTGTGGGTCGACCACAACAGGTTCTCGAACATCTGCGACGGCCAGCTCGACGTCCGCAAGGACAGTGAGTACGTGACCGTCTCCTACAACCGGTTCGAGAACAACAACAAGACCTTCGGCCTGGGCTGGACGACCAACGTCAGGACCCAGATCACGGTCGACCACAACCTCTTCGCCCACACCAAGCAGCGCAACCCCTCGATCGACAACGCCGCCTACGCGCACCTCTACAACAACTACCTGACCGCGCAGACGGACCCGGGCGACCCGGTGTGGACGTACGGCAACTGGTCGCGCGGCCGGACGAAGATGGTCATCGAGAACAGCTACTACCGCGACGTCCAGCATCCCTATCAGGCCGACACCACCGCGGAGTTGGTGCAGCGCGGGTCGATCCTGAAGAACACGACGGGCAGGCACGACGAGTGGGGCGCCGCCTTCGAACCGCGGGACTTCTACGACTACCGGCTGGACCCGGCCGCCGCCGTGCCCGCCCTGGTCACCCGGTTCTCCGGGCCGCAGAAGAACATCGGCGTGACCCTGCACGTCCCGGGCGACTATCCGACCGTGCAGTCGGCGGTGGACGCCGTGCCCGACGGGAACGCCGTGCCGGTGACGATCGCGGTGGCGCCGGGGACGTACCGCGAGAAGGTGTTCATCCCCGCGAACAAGCCGCACATCGCGCTCCAGGGGACCGGACGGGACCGCTCCGACACCGTCGTCGTCTTCGACACGCCCGCCGCGTACGGGGGTTCGACGGGGAGCGCGACCGTACGGATTGCCGCGAACGACGTCACCGCGCGCAATCTCACCTTCAGCAACGACTTCGACGAGGCCGCGCACGAGCTGAACGGTGAGCAGGCGCTGGCGATGAAGACGACGGGGGACCGGATCGTCTTCGAGGACGTCGCGTTTCTGGGTAATCAGGACACGTTGATGACCGACAGTCCGAAGCTGGATGTGATCAGTCGGGTGTACGTCCGCGACTCCTATATCGAGGGCGACGTCGATTTCATCTACGGCCGGGCGACCACCGTCATCGAGCGGTCCGTGATCCGGGCGCTGAGCCGGGGCTCGTACAGCAACAACGGCTACATCACCGCCGCGTCGACCTGGACGGGCAACCTGTACGGGTTTCTGATCACCGACTCGAAGATCGTGAGCGACGCGCCCGCCGGGACGTTCCATCTGGGGCGGCCCTGGCATCCGGGCGGTGAGCCCGCGGCGGTCGCGCAGGTGCTGATCCGGAACACCGAGTTGCCGGCCGCGATCAAGTCCTCGCCGTGGACCGACATGAGCGGGTTCTCGTGGAAGGACGCGCGGTTCACCGAGTACCGGAACTTCGGGCCCGGTGCCGCCGTGACCGGGGACCGGCCGCAGATGAGTGCGGACCAGGCGCGGGAGCACACCGTCGCCGAGTACCTCCGGGGTGCGGACGGCTGGGCGCCGTATGCCCGCCATTAAGCGCCCCTTTGATCTCCCTTTGACCCCCACAACTCCATAGCTCCGCTGGATCCAGAAGAAGAGAGCCGACCAATGAAGATCAGCATCCGCAGAAGCAGGCGTGCCGCCATGGCCGTCGCCCTCGGGTCCGTCCTCGCCCTGACCGCCACCGCCTGTGGCGACGACGGCAGCAGCGCGGGCGGCGACAAGGGCGCCGAGGGCAGTGGCACCGGGAAGATCGTCTTCTGGGACAACAACGGCGGTGTCCGCACCGACATCTGGAAGGAGGTCATCGCCGACTTCGAGAAGGCCAACCCCGACATCAAGGTCGAGTACGTCGGGATCCCGTCCACCGACTACCAGTCCAAGGTCGACACCGCCATCCAGGGCGGCGGCCTGCCCGACGTCGGCGGAGTCGGCGCGGCGATGCTCGCCGGGTTCGCGGCGCAGAACGCGCTGGAGCCGCTGGACGACCGGCTCGCCAAGTCCTCCCTCAACGGCAAGCTCAACAAGGACATGGTCACCTCGCTGACGGCCGCCGGCGGCGGGGACGGCAAGCTGTACTCGATTCCGACCTCCGCGAACAACGGGGTGCTGTACTACCGCACCGATCTGTTCAAGAAGGCCGGTCTTGCGGAGCCGACGACATGGGACAACTTCTACGCGGCGGCGGAGAAGCTCACCAACTCCGGTAAGAACGAGTTCGGTTACACCATTCGTGGTGGGTCCGGGTCGATCGCGCAGGCGTTGGATGCCATGTACGGGCAGTCGGGAATCACCTCCTTCTGGGACTCCAGTGGTGAGAAGACGACCGTCAACGACCCCAAGAACGTGGCCGCGCTGGAGAAGTACGCCGGGCTGTACAAGAAGGTCACTCCGGCCGCCGACCTCAACAACGACTTCACCAAGATGGTCGCCCAGTGGGATTCCGGCACGATCGGGATGCTGAACCACAACCTGGGGTCGTACCAGGACCATGTGAAGGCGTTGGGGACGGAGAAGTTCCGGGGGATTCCGCAGCCGGTCGGTTCCGGTGGCAAGCGGGTTCAGGTGTCCAACCCCGTTGACGGGATGGGGCTGTTCAAGAGTTCCAAGAACAAGGACGCCGCGTGGAAGTTCATCGAGTTCGCCACCTCGCACGAGGAGAACTCGAAGTTCAATGAGGCCGCGGGGCAGGTTCCTTCGAACAACGAGGCCGCGAAGGATGCGTGGATCTCGAAGGCCGAGCCCACGAAGCTGGCTGCTGCCGCGTTGACCGATGGGTCCACGTCGATTGTGCAGTTGCCTTACTACCTGCCGGACTGGAACACGATCTCCAAGGCCGACAACGAGCCCAACTTCCAGAAGGTGCTCAACGGGGACATGAAGGCGAAGGAATTCCTCGACACGATGGCTGGGCAGTTGAATGAGGCTCAGGCTGAGTGGAAGTCGCGTAACGGTTGAGAGATCGGTTGCTTTGCTGCGTGGCCGGCTGCGGGTCTTTTGTGGCTGGTCGCGCAGTTCCCCGCGCCCCTAGAGGTTAGAAAGGTGCACGGTCTTGTCACTTACCCGTAGACAGGTTACTGCGGCCATGATCGCCGCCGTTCCTCTCGCCCTTTCGGGCATCGGAACCGCCCAGGCCAGCCAGCGCCGCCGCACCCTCTACATCGCCGGTGATTCCACCGCCGCCCAGAAATACGCCGATGCCGCCCCCGAAACCGGGTGGGGCATGGCACTCCCCTTCTTCCTTCACCGGGACCTTCCCGTCTCCAATCACGCGGTGAACGGACGTAGTTCCAAGAGCTTCGTAGATGAAGGGCGGCTGGACGTCATTCTTGCCGCCATCCAGCCCGGCGATCTCCTCCTCATCCAGTTCGCGCACAACGACGAGAAGAAGGACGACCCCACCCGGTACACCGAGCCCTGGTCGACGTATCAGGACTATCTACGGCTGTACGTCGAGGGCGCGCGGGCGCGTGGGGCCCGGCCAGTCCTGGCGACGGCCGTCGAACGCCGCAGGTTCGACGCGGGCGGCAACGCCGTGCCGACCCACGGCGACTATCCGGCGGCGATGCGCGCGCTCGCGCAGGAGGAGCGGGTCTCGCTGCTCGACCTTCAGGCGCTGTCGCTCGCGCTGTGGCAGGAGCTCGGGGTCGAGGGGACGAAGACGTACTTCAACTGGACCGCCACCGAACAGGACAACACGCACTTCAATCCGCCGGGCGCCATCGCCGTGGCGCGGCTCGTCGCGCGGGAGCTGGTGCGCACGCGTGTGCTGGCCGCGCGGGACGTGTGCCGGCTGGACGACGAGATCCCGGAGAGCTGGATCACCTGGCCGCAGGCCATCACCGCCTGACCACCCCGATCGCAGGAAAAGGAACCGCACCATGAACACATCCGTATGGCATGGGCATGGCAAAACCACGGCCACTGTGCTGGTCGGCTGCACCGCGCTCCTTCTCGGTCTCACCGGCACCACCGCCCAGGCCGGGCCCCGCGATCTCGGCCGGCAGGTCCTGGGCGCGAACGACGGCTGGGGGTCGGAGGGCGCCGGGACGACCGGTGGGTCGGCCGCCGACGCCGAGCATGTCTACACCGTCACCACCTGGGCCGAGTTCAAGGCCGCGCTGAAGGACGGCGGTGACGCGCCGAAGATCATCAAGGTCAAGGGCATGATCGACGCCGTCTCCGAGGGCTGCGAGGCCTTCGTCACCGGCGGTTACGACTTCCAGCAGTACCTCAAGGACTACGACCCGGCCGTCTACGGCAACGACGAGGTCGCCAAGGGTCCGCAGGAGGACGCACGGGTCGCATCCATGGCCAACCAGGACTCGGCGATCAAGGCCAACGTCCCCAGCAACACCACCATCGTCGGCGTCGGCAAGGACTCCGGCATCCTCGGCGGCAGCCTCCAGATCAAGGGCGTCTCGAACGTCATCATGCGCAACCTCACCATCGAGGCCCCGCTCGACTGCTTCCCCAAGTGGGATCCCACCGACGACAACAAGACCGGGAACTGGAACTCCGAGTACGACGCCGTGGTCGTCTACGGCACCGACCATGTGTGGCTCGACCACAACACGTTCACCGACGGGCGCTACCCCGACAGCGAGCGGCCGGTCTACTTCGGCAAGAGGTTCCAGCAGCACGACGGACTGACGGACATCGTGCGCGGCTCCAACTACGTGACCGTGTCCTGGAACCGCTACCAGGACCACGACAAGAACATGCTGATCGGCAACGGCGACGGCCTCGCCACCACCGACGGCGGCAAGCTCAAGGTCACCATGCACCACAACCGCTTCGAGGGCATCCTCCAGCGCTCCCCGCGCGTGCGGTTCGGCCAGGTCGACGTCTACAACAACCACTACGTGGTGACCGAGGAACAGAAGGACGACTACTACATCTTCGGCGTCGGTATCTCCTCGCAGCTCCACGCCACCGACAACGCCGTCTCGCTGCCGGCCGGCGCGAGCGTCGGCAAGGTCCTGAAGAAGTGGAACGAGTCGCCGCTGACCGCCGAGAACAACTACGTCAACGGCAAGCTGACGGACCTCATCGCCGTCCACAACGCCGAGATCCCGGAGGAGACCCTCCAGGCCGGCGCCGGCTGGAAGCCGACCCTGCGGACGAAGGTCGACAGCCCCAAGGCGCTGCCGGGGATCGTCAACCGCTGCGCGGGCGCCGGCCGCCTGCACTGACCCACCCCCGCCGGGCCGGGGCGCGCAGCCCCGGCCCACTGCGAAGGAGCACCCGCATGCCCTCGCCCCACCTTCGACTCCCCCTGCCCAGACGGCGGTTCCTCACCGCGAGCGCCGCCATCGGAGCCGCCCTCGCGCTGGCCTCCGCCCCCGCGCGAGCCGCCACCCGACCGCGCCCGTTCGGCCGCTACGGCGCCCCGGCCGCGCGCCTCACCCCGCAGACCCTGTACGTCGACGCCTCAGGACACGGCGACTTCACCTCCGTCCAGGCCGCCGTCACCGCCGCGACCGGCAGCGGCTGGACGCTCGTCATCGCACCGGGCACCTACCGGGAGACGGTCGCCGTCGACCCCGGCCGTACGGAGATGACCTGGCTCGGCGCCGGAGACGACCCGCGTGATGTCGTCATCGTCTACGACAACGCCGCCGGCACCCCCAAGCCCGGCGGCGGCACCTACGGCACCACCGGCTCCGCCACCACTCTCGTCCAGGCGCCCGGTTTCACCGCCCACCGCATCACCTTCGCCAACGACTGGCTGCGCGCCGACCACCCCGGCGTCAGCGGCACCCAGGCCGTCGCCATCAAGGTGCAGGGCGACCGGTCCGCGTTCCACCGCTGCCGCTTCCTCGGCCACCAGGACACCCTGTACGCCGACTCGATGGCCCTGACCGCCTTCGCCCGCCAGTACTTCGCGCACTGCTATGTGGAGGGTGACGTCGACTTCGTCTTCGGCCGGGCCACGGCCGTGTACGAGCACTGCCACTTCCGGACCCTGACCCGGACCGACCTCACCTCGGCCCCGTACGGCTTCGTACTCGCGCCCGCGACGGCGGGCGCCAACCCGCGCGGCTATCTGGTGACGGACAGCCGTGTCACCAGCGAAGCCCCGGACGCCTACTACAAACTCGCCCGCCCCTGGGTCCCCAGCTCCGACACCACCGCCCACCCGTCGCTCACCGTCCGCGACACCCACCTCGGCCCCGGCATCGACGTGGTCGCGCCCTACGCCAACATGTCGGACAGCTTCCCTTGGCAGGAGCAGCGTTTCGCCGAGTACCGCAACACCGGGCCGGGAGCCCGCGTCACCGTCCCGGAGAACCGGCCTCAACTCACCGCCGTACAGGCCGAGTCGGCGACCCGCGAGACGTACCTCGGCGACTGGGCGCCCTGGCGGGAGGGCTGCTGACATGCGCAGGCGAGCCCTTCTCGCTGCCGGTGTCGCCGGAGCACTGACCGGTGCCGCCACCCCGGCGTTCGCTATCGGTCACCGCGTCCTGCACGTCCGCCCCGGCGACTCCGTGCAGGCGGCCGTGGACCGCGTCACCGGGCCCGGCTGGACGATCGTCGTGCACCCGGGGACGTATCGCGAGGTCATTCAAGTACCAATAAGTACACGCGAGTTGACCTTGCGCGGTGCCACCCGCGACCCGCGCGATGTCGTCATCGTGTACGACAACGCCAACGGCACCCCGAAGCCCGACGGCTCCGGCACCTACGGCACCGCCGGTTCCGCCACCTTCAGCTCGGCGGCGCCCGGGCTCACCGTCCGCGATCTGACCCTGGCCAACGACTGGCTGCGCGCCGACCACCCGGACATCACGGGGACGCAGGCCGTCGCCGCGTACGTCACCGGCGACCGGACCCACTTCGAGAACGTCCGTCTCCTCGCCCACCAGGACACCCTCTTCGTCGACACGACCGCGCTGGACGCTTTCGACCGGCAGTACTTCCACCACTGCTACATCGAAGGCGACGTCGACTTCGTCTTCGGGCGGGCCACGGCCGTCTTCGAGGACTGCCACTTCCGCACGCTCCGGCGCGATGTGGACTTCACCCCCAAGGGCATGGTCTTCGCCCCGTCCACCGCCCGCGCCAACCCGCACGGCATCCTGGCGGTCCGCTCCCGCATCACCTCCGGCGCCGAGGACGGGGCGTACAAGCTGGCGCGGCCCTGGGTGCCGACGTACGAGACCACCGCCTGGCCGTCTCTCGTCGTGCGGGACACCCGGATCGGGCCGGGGATCGACGCGGCGGCGCCGTACACGAACATGCGTGAGCAGTATCCGTGGCAGAGCATGCGGTTCCGGGAGTATCGCAACAGCGGTCCGGGCGCGGTCGTGACGGTTCCGGAGAACCGGCCTCAACTCGCCCTAGCGGAAGCCGAGTTGTATACCGTGCGGGCCTATCTCGGTGGGTGGCGGCCGTATGCGTAGGGTGGCCGCCCTCCTCGTCTGCCTGTCCTTCCTCTGGCCCGTCCAGGCCTCGGCCGCCACCGACCAGGAGCCCGTCGGCTGGGGGACTGGCACCACGGGCGGTGCGGGTGGCGCGACCTGGACTGTGCGCACCCGTGCCGAGCTCAAGGAGGCCCTCGCGAACGACGGCGACCCGGCCGCGCGCAAGGTGATCCGGGTCGTCGGTGACATCGACGGGCATGAGGCGGCGGACGGTTCGCTGCTCGGGGAGCAGGACTACGCGCCCGGGTACGACCTCGCCCAGTACATGTCCTGTTTCGGGGAGGACGGGGCCGAGTGGTCGGACACCCGGTACGAGTACTGCAAGCGGCAGCGGCAGCTGCGTCAGACGGGGTCGAACAACGAGAAGGCGCAGATCCAGCTGACCGTGCCGAGCAACACCACGCTGGTGGGGGTCGGCGCCGACGCGCGGCTCCTCGGTGTCTTCCTGACCGTCAACACCGGCACGAACATCGTGATCAGGAACCTTCGACTCGAAGCGCCGGTCGACCACTTCACGACCTGGGCCCCTGATGACGGCTGGAACGCCCGCTTCGACGCGCTGACCGTGATCACCGGCAGGAACATCTGGATCGACCACTGCGCCTTCACCGACGGCCGCTTCCCAGACCGTTCCGCACCCCTCGGATTCCACGGCGAGCGCGTCCAGCGGCACGACGGGCTGCTCGACATCGAGGACGGCTCCGACTTCATCACCGTCTCCGACAGCCGTTTCGACGACCATGACAAGGCGGTCCTGATCGGGTCCGGGGACGGGCGCGGTGACCGGGACCGGGGGCATCTGAAGGTGACCTTCGTCCGGAACCTGTTCGACGACATCGTGCAGCGCGCACCGCGCGTCCGCTTCGGGCAGGTGCACGTCCTAAACAACGTGTACCGGGGACGGGCCGCCGACCCTCTCTACGCCCTCGGCGTGGGGGTGGAGTCCGCGATCTTCTCCGAGCGCAATGTGTTCCGGCACCGGCAGGCCCTCGCGGACTACGGCGGCGACCGCTTCCAGGACACCGGATCGTGGTTCGACGGCCACCCCGCCCGGCTGAACGAGCTGGCGACCGACCTCGGCCTCACGCCCGACGCCGGCTGGGACCCCGCCGACGTCTACGGCTACCGGCCCCTCAGGTCCGCGGCCGCGGTCGAGGCGTACGTCCTGCGGCACGCCGGTACGGGGAGAGCACATGGACATCCCTGACCTCCACGCGGCGCTGAAGAAGGAGCTCGACTTCCCGCTGGCCTGGGGAAGTTCACCGATCCGCGATTTCCGGGCGTGGCGTGAGGCGGCCCGTGCCGAGGTCGAGGCGCACCTCGTCGTGGAGCGGCAGGACGGGACGCCGTACGCACCCGAATTCGGCGAGTCGGCCGAGGGTCCCGGCTGCACGCGGGAACTGGTGACCCTCTCCCTCACCCGCCACGAGCGCGTCCGAGGCGCCCTGCTCACCCCGCACGGCCCCGGCCCGTTCCCCGCCGTCCTGCTCCTCCATGATCACGGGGCGACCTTCGACATAGGGAAGGAGAAGTGCGTCCGGCCCTGGTACGACGACAGCCGCCTCGCCTCTGCCCAGGTGTGGGCCGACGCCCACTTCAGCGGCAGGTTCGTCGGCGACGAGCTGGCCCGGCGCGGCTATGTCGTCCTCGCCCTGGACGCCCTCGGCTTCGGCGACCGGGGGCCGATGACGTACGACGCCCAGCAGGCCCTGGCGAGCAACCTCTACCACCTCGGCTCCTCCCTCGCCGGTCTGATGGCCCGCGAGGACGCCCGTGCCGCCGACTTCCTCGCGGGACTCGACCGCGTGGACCCCGGCCGGATCGGGGCCCTCGGCTTCTCCATGGGCGCCTACCGCGCCTGGCAGACCGCCGCGCTGACCGACACCGTCACCGCCGCCGCCTCCGTCGGCTGGATGACCGGCCTGAAGGAAATGATGGTGCCCGGCAACAACGCCCTGCGCGGCCAGTCGGCGTACTACATGCTCCACCCCGGGCTCGCCCGGCGTCTCGACTTCCCCGACGTGGCGAGCATCGCCGCACCCAGGCCGATGCTGTTCGTGGGCGGCGGGCTCGACCCGCTGTTCCCCGCCGACGGAGTCCGCGTGGCGTACGACAAGCTGCGCGCCGTCTGGCGTTCCCGCCACGCCGAGGAGCGGCTGCGGCTGACGACCTGGCCGGACCTCGGCCATGTGTTCACCGCACCCATGCAGGACGACGTCTTCATGTGGCTCGACTCAGTCCTGTGACCGTCCCTATGTGCATTCCCCCCACCGCACGACGAAAGGACCGCACTCCATGTCTCGTCGTACCGCTCTCACCGCAGTGGCCGCCCTCACCCTGGGCACCGGCCTCGCCGTGCTCCCCACCCAGGCGCAGGCCGCGACCGTGGTCGTCAGCAACTCGACCGACCTGTCCAACGCCATCAAGAACGCCACCGCCGGCACCGTCATCCAGGTCCGCGGCGGCACCTACTACCCGACGGCCACCCTGCAGTCCACGGCCAACGGCACCTCGTCGTCGCCGGTCACGCTCACCGCGTACGGCTCGGAGACCGTGAAGATCGACGGGTCCTCACTGCCGTCCGGCTCCTGGATCTTCAAGCTGACCGCCGACTACTGGAACGTCTCCAACATCACCTTCCAGAACTCCCCGGACAGCGCGGTCGTCTGCCAGTCCTGCACCGGCACCAACTGGAACAACATCAAGACCATCAACGGCGGCGACTCCGGCTTCACCCTCACCGGAGACGGCACCGTCAACAACACGGTCCGCAACATCGACTCCTACGGCCACTACGACGCCGTCACCCACGGGGAGAACGCCGACGGCATCGCGGTCAAGTTCGGCTCCGGCACCGGGAACCTGATCACCGGCGCCCGCCTCTACAACAACTCGGACGACGGGCTGGACTTCTGGTCCTTCTCCTCGCCGGTCACCGTCGAGCACACCTGGGCCATGGGCAACGGCAAGAACCGCTGGTCGGACTCGGCCTTCGCGGGCGACGGCAACGGCTACAAGCTGGGCGGCGACGGCGAGGTCGTCGCGCATGTCATCAACAACTCCGCCGCCTGGGACAACGCCGGCAACGGCTTCACCGAGAACAGCAACAAGGGCGCCATCGTCATCAACCGCACCACCGCCTACGCCAACGCCAAGTGGGGCTACTACTTCGCCACCGGCGCCGCCCGCCTCGGCAAGAACCTCGCCGTCGGCAACGGCGGCGGCCAGGTGAACAAGGGCTCCGCGGTGGTGTCGGCCGGCAACAACTGGGACTCCGGGATCGCCACGCCCGCCTTCCGGTCGACGGACGCCTCCAGCACGTACAACGCGCGCAGCTCCAGCGGCACGCTGCCCGCGACCACCTTCCTGACCACGGGCAGCACCACCATCGGGGCGACGATGAACTAGCGCCGCACGGGCCTGATGCCCTCCAGCGTCGGCACCACCGGCTCGATCGTGCCGTCGGCCGCGAACTCCATGCGGTCGACGGTCGTCTCCCGGTGCATGCCGTCACCACCCGGCCGCCCGGGGCCGTTCAGGGCGAAGCGGTGGTAGACGATGTACCAGTCGTCGGTTCCGGGCGTGTTCACCACCGAGTGGTGGCCCGTGCCGAGGATCCCGTACTCGGGGCGCTTGGACAGGATCGTGCCCTTCTTGGTCCAGGGGCCGAGCGGGGACGGGCCCGTGGCATAGGCGACGTGGTAGTTCTCGCTGCGGGTGTCGTCCTCCGACCACATGAAGTAGTACGTGCCCTTCCGCTTGATCACGAAGGAGCCCTCGCGGAAGTTGTCCGGGGTGATGTCCTTCACCTTCGACGCGTCGAACGACACCATGTCGTCGTTCAGCGGGACGACATACCCGTGCCCGTTGCCCCAGTACAGATACGCCTGCCCGTCGTCGTCCGTGAACACCGCGGGGTCGATCATCTGGCCCTGGAGCGAACCGCCCTTCGCCACCAGCGGCTTGCCCAGCGCGTCCTTGAACGGCCCGGCCGGGGAGTCGGCCACCGCCACGCCGATCTGCTGCTCGGCGCAGAAGTAGAAGTAGTACTTGCCGTCGCGCTCGGCGATAGCCGGAGCCCAGGCGTACTTGTCCGCCCACGACACGTCCGGCCCGAGATCGAGGATGACTCCGTGGTCCTTCCAGTGGACCAGGTCCTTGGACGAGTACGCCTTGAACCGCGTCCCGCTCCAGCCCTGGAAGCCGTCCGTCGTCGGGTAGATCCAGTACTCCCCGTCGAGGTAGTGCACATCGGGGTCGGCGTTGAGGCCGGGCAGGAGCGGGCTGCGGTTGCGGGCGGCCTCGACCGTCCAGGTGCGTCTCGTCCCGTCCGCCGCCGTCACCGTGTACTTCTGCGGCTTGCGGAAGTCGCGGCGGGTGCCGGAGCGCGGTCTGACCGTGGCGCCCTCACCGGCCCAGAGCTTCGGGGCCAGCCGTGCGAGGTCGGCGTCCGGCTCCATCGGGAGCACGACCTTGGAGGCGCTCTCGGTGACGATGGCGTACCCGTTCTGGTCCTTCGCCGTCGCGTCCACCAGCGACGCCGGGCTCGCGGGATACGCGGCGAGCAGCCGGTCGTACTCCCGCTGCGTCACCGGAAGCACCGTGCCGTGCCGGGGGCTGGCGGGCAGCTGGTAGTTCGTGGACGGGGTCCACTTGCCCGAGTCGAGGTCGGTCGTCTCGAAGGGGACGTAACCGCGGCCGCCGTACTCGTCGATGAACAGGTACCACTTGTCCTCGGTGTTGGACTTGAAGACCGTCGGACCTTCACCGCGCTCCATCGCCCCGCTGCCGACGCAGTCCGCGACGAAGTCGTACGAGGTGTCGGTCAGGCTCGTCGACTTCTCCGCGGTGATGAACTTCGAGCAGGGGCTGGAGGAGCTCGGGTCCCGTTCGTCCTTGGTGTAGCGGTAGTAGGTGTCCTCGTGCTTCACGACCGTCGAGTCGATGACCGAGTAGCCGGGATCGTCCCAGACCTTCGGCTCGCTGAAGGTACGGAAGTCCTTCGTCGTCGCGTACAGCATCTTGTTGTACGTCGATCCGGTGTGGCCGGGATCGTCGGCGGCGTACAGCTTCGACGCCCAGAAGACGACGTACTCGCCGCGCTCGTCGTCCCAGTAGGCCTCCGGCGCCCAGGTGTTGCCCGCGTTGTCGGGGGCGACCTTCACCAGGCGCTGGTCGGTCCAGTGGACCAGGTCGGTGGACTCCCAGATCATGATCGATTTGCTGCCGTGCCGCTGGACCTCGTCCCAACTACCGCTGCTGTTCTGGTACATGCGCAGATCGGTCGCGATCAGATAGAACTTGTCGCCCTTCGGGGAGCGGATCACGAAGGGATCGCGCAGCCCCTTCTCGCCGGTCGTGGAGGTGAGCACGGGCTTGCCCTGGTTCAGCTCCCGCCAGTGCAGCGGGTCGTTGCCGCGGCTGAGGGCGTAGCGGATCTGCTCGCCGTCGGCGGTGCCCTCGCCGGTGAAGTAGGCGAAGAGATAGCCGGCGTACTTGGGCTGCTTCACGGGTGGTGCTCCTGAACGGGCGGAACCGGGCGGGGCGGTGACCAGGGCGAGCAAGAGTGAGAGACAGGCGACGAGGAGGATTCTTGGGCGCATGCCGCTCCTGTGTGAGTGTGGGGGTTTATGTTGGGTGGTGAGCGCGCCATCGGAGTGTCACCAGTGGGAAACGGCACGTCAATCGGTGAGTGAGCGCTCACGGGAAGCGAAAGTTTCGTTTGTTTTCGCGGGGGCGCGGCAACCTCGTCCCGCCACGGCGACGACTCCCCGGCGTCACGTCCCCAAGGAAAGGAACGCCCCGTGCGTCACAGCACCGGACGCCACCGCCGGACCCGCACCCTCTCCATCGCCGCCGCGATCGCCGTCGCCTCCGGGGCGGGCGGCGTCTACCTCGGCCTCTCCGAAGGCGGTGCCGAGGCCGCCCCGGCGACGGTCACCGTGACCGGCACCGCCCAGCTGGAGTCTGCGGTGGCGGGCGCGAGGGCCGGTACGACGATCCTGGTCCGCGGCGGCACGTACACCCCGTCGAAGACCCTCAAGTCCACGGCGAACGGCACCGGTTCGGCCCGGATCACACTCAAGGCGTACGGCGGCGAGAAGGTGCGGATCGACGGGTCGAAGCTGCCCTACGGCTCCTGGCTGGCCGGGATCTACGGCGACTACTGGACCGTCCAGGACCTCACCTTCGTCAACTCCCCGGCCCAGGGCTTCGTCGCCACCTCGTCCGTGGGCGGCGTCTTCAAGAACCTCGTCACCGCCGACAACGGCGACTCCGGGTTCACGCTCCGCGGCGACGGCACCTCGGACAACCTCGTGCAGAACCTGGACAGTCACGGCAACTACGACCCCGCCGGGCACGGGCAGAACGCCGACGGGATCGCCGTGAAGTTCGGCTCCGGGACGGGGAACCGGATCACCGGGGCGCGCCTGTTCAACAACTCCGACGACGGCCTCGACCTCTGGCAGTTCTCCTCGCCGGTCACCATCGAGCACACCTGGGCCTTCGGAAACGGGAAGAACCGGTGGGGCGACGGGGCTTTCGAAGGCAACGGCAACGGGTTCAAGCTCGGGGCGGGGGAGCGTCGGTGGCCCATGTCGTCAACAACAACGCCGCGTGGGACAACACGCTGCACGGCTTCACCGAGAACTCCAACACCGGCGCGATCGCCCTCAACCGGAACACGGCGTACGCCAACGCCGAGACCGGGTTCTACTTCGCCACCGGCAAGGCCCGGCTGGGCCGCAATCTCGCGGTGAGCAACAAGAAGGGGCCCTCGAAGCCGGGGGCGTCGACCGTGTCCATGGCCAACGGCTGGGACGCCGGGGTGACGGCACCGGCCTTCCGGTCGACCGACGCCGCCACCGCGTACGGAGCCCGCAAGGCGGACGGCTCGCTCCCCGCGACGACCTTCCTCACCACCGGCTCCACGACCATCGGCTCGACCATGAACTAGCCCCTGGTACATGAAGAAACGCCCCGCCGGCCGTCACCGGTGGGGCGTTCCGTACTGCCGGACGAGGGGGGCTCAGACCGGCAGGTCCGTCACCAGTGTGCTCACTGGTACGTGATGTCAGATGACGAGAACCTGCACGCGGTTCCGTCGGGACCCGTGCCGAGTTCCTTCGGTTCCTTGCCGTTGGTGTTGCCCTCGAAGCGGGTGCAGGTCTTGACCTTCTTGCCGCTGTCGCCGTGGATGCGGATCTTGCGCAGCGCGGCCGTGTCACCGTAGTTGGAGTTGACGCCGACGATCGACTTGCCCGGTGCGGTGACATCCACGTCGTTGATGATGATCGTGCGCTTGTACTGCGTGGAGCAGTTGCCGCAACTGCGCACCAGCTTGCCGAAGTTCTGCACCTGGAACTTGGTGACGACCAGCTTTCCGGCCCCGTTGAACTGGAGCACCTTGTCGTCGGCGTTCTTCGCGCCGCCGCCGTACACCGTGTACACGGCCGACGACGACTTGCCCTTGAAGGTGGCCGCGTCCTCGCCGACGTCCAGCCACCACACGTTCTGCAGCGTGCAGGAGCCCTTGCAGTGGACGCCGTCCGCGGCCGGGGTGCCGATGATGACGTTCTTCAGTACGGCGCCGTCGGCGAGCTCGAAGATCGGGTCCTGGCCCTCCTCCTGGCCGCTGCCGCCCAGGTCGCCGGTGCCGTAGAACTTCGTCATCCTGCCGTCGTACGTGCCGGACACCGGGATCGTCTTCGACACCGGCTTGCTGCCGTTCTCCGTCGGCCAGGACGCCGCGGCGCCCGCGGTGGACATCAGCGTCGTGGTGACGATCGCAGCGCCGGTGACACCGAGGGCGGAGGCTCCGGCGATCAGCGCCCGGCGCCTGGTGACCTTGCGGCGGTGGCTGACGCGCTGTTCGGCTCGTGCTGTCATTACCCGATTCCTTGCCTGGGGGATCCTTGCGACTCCTGGTCGCCCCCGGGTGAAGGAAGGGTTGCCGTGCCTTCCGGAATTTCTTACGAATCCCCCGCGTCCGTGGCGGAGTTGTCGTCGTGGCTCGCGAAGCCGCCCGCCACGGACAGCTGCTCGCCGCCCGCCGTGGCCGTCATCGCGTAGCGGTCGTCCTTCGCGTCCCGCCCGCCGCGTTCATGGTCGTACTGCCCGGCGAACACCCACTCGCCCTCGCGGACCGTACGGCCGTCCTTGAGGACCCAGGTGTAGACGACGAAGCCGTCCTTCTCCTCGACCGTGAGGGCGAAGTCGTCCTCCGGCAGCGAGCGCCAGGCGCCCGTCGAGGTGACCCCGCCGGTCTGCGCGATCCTCAACCGCACGGTGAGCGCGGTGAGTCGCTCGCTCGTCCGGAGCGTCAGATTGCTCTGTGCCCAGAAGTCGTTGCTGTGCGGGTCCACCGAGCCGTCCGACCACAGCGGGCCGTCCTCCTCGCCCTTGGCGGCGGGCGGGGCGGGTGTCGCGGTCGGCTTCGGCGTCGGCGGCTTCGTTGGCTGCGGGGGCTGGGAGGTCGGCTTCGGCGGTGGGGCCGGGGCGCGGCTCGTCGCGTCCGGGGACGGGGTGGGCGTCGGTGAGGTGGCCACCGTCTGCCGGGGGGTGTCGTCCTTCACGGCGGACGCCACCGCGTAACCGCCGACCGCGAGGACACCGGCGACCGCAGCTGTGGCGGTCACCACCCGGAACCAGCCGTACACCGGCGGACGGGTCGCCCGGTGATCGGAGCGGGCCCGCCCGGCGGGATCCGCCATGCCCCGCTCGACGCGGGCCAGGATCCGCGCGCGGTCGGGCTCGTGCGTCTCGGCCGCCTCGTGCAGCCGGGCGCGCAGTTCGTCGTGCACGTCCCGCCGCATCATCGGTTCCTTCCCGCGGCGTCCCCGGTGCGAGCCATCGCCGCCGCATGCACCCTCAGCGGGGCCTGCTGCGTGCCGAGCAGCCGTTGCAACTCGGCCATCCCCTTCGAGGTCTGGCTCTTCACCGTACCGACCGAGATGCCCAGGGCGAGCGCGGTGTCCTTCTCCGACAGGTCGAAGGCGTGCCGCAGCACCACACAGGCGCGTTTGCGGAACGGAAGTCTACGCAACGCCCCCTGGACGTCGACGACGCCCGGCACATCCGGGTTCTCCGCCTTCTCCTCGCGCTGCGACCAGAACAGGGCGATGCGCCGCCGCTCCCGCACCGCGCTGCGGATCCTGGTGCGGGCCAGATTGGCCACCACCCCACGGGCGTACGCCACCGGATGGTCGGCCGCGCGCACCCGGTCCCAGCGGTGCCACAGCGCCAGCAGCGCGTCCGCCGCCAGATCGTCGGCGGCGTCCGCCTCGCCCGTCAACAGATGGGCCAGGCGGGAGAGTTCGGCGTAGTGCCGCTCGAAGAAGGCATGGAACTCCACGGAGTCGGCGTCGTCGACGACCGTGCCCACGGGCGACCCCTCCTGCCTGAGACGGGCGTGTGGTTGGCAAATGTGGTCGTCCGGCGATCAATTTGCGATCATCCGGTCGAGATCCGGAACTGTAGCAGTGATCGACAATCCGGTTCGTACGGGACTTCGAACACCGTGTGGTCCGTCGTACGTGAACTGCGCTGATTCCGTAACACGGGGAAAACCTGAAATGCGTTCAACGTGGGCACAATCCAGCCAGCATCCGCAGATCGATCAACGAGCCGTCATCAGGCAACGAGGAGCCAGCGCCATGTCCGAATCCCAGAAGGTGACCGACCGGTCAAGTGCCCCACCGCCGGGCCTGAACAGCGTGGACCGGTACTTCAAGATCTCCGAACGGGGATCCACCTTCGCGCGTGAGATACGGGGCGGTTTCGCCACGTTCTTCACGATGGCCTACATCCTTGTCCTGAATCCCATCATCCTCGGCAGCGCCAAGGACAAGTTCGGCGACCAGCTGGACGCCGTCCAACTCACCACCGCCACCGCCCTGGTGGCCGCGGTCATGACGATCATCATGGGCGTCGGCGGCAACCTCCCGCTCGCGCTCGCCGCGGGCCTCGGCCTGAACGCCGTCGTCGCCTTCCAGATCGCCCCGCTCATGGCGTGGGACGACGCGATGGGCCTGATCGTCCTCGAAGGCCTGCTGATCTGTGTGCTGGTGGTGACCGGGCTGCGCGAGGCCGTCATGCACGCCATCCCGCAACCGCTCAAGCAGGCGATCAGCGTCGGCATCGGCCTGTTCATCGCCTTCATCGGCTTCGTGGACGCCGGGTTCGTGAGCCGGATCCCGGACGCCGCGAACACCACCGTGCCGGTTCAGATGGGCGGCACCGGGCAGCTCGCCGGGTGGCCGATGCTCGTGTTCTGCCTCGGAGTCCTGCTGACCATCGCGCTGCTCGCCCGCAAGGTGAAGGGCGCCATCCTGATCAGCATCGTGACCATGACCGCAGTCGCGATGATCATCAACTCGATCGCCGACATCAAGGCCTGGGGCCTGACCACGCCGGCGTGGCCCGACAAGGTCGTCGACACCCCGGACTTCGGACTCATCGGCGACTTCAGCCTGTTCGGCGCCTTCGGCGAGACCACCGCCCTCACCGTCGTCCTGCTGATCTTCACCCTGGTGCTGTCCGACTTCTTCGACACCATGGGCACGGTCGTCGGCATCAGCGCGGAGGCCGGCCTGCTGGACGAGCAGGGCAAGGTGCCGGGCCTCGGCCGGGTGCTGCTGATCGACGGTGCCGCCGCGGCGGCCGGCGGTGCGGCCTCGGCCTCCTCGGCCACGTCCTACATCGAGTCGGCGGCCGGTGTCGGCGAAGGGGCACGCACCGGCTTCTCCAACCTGATCACCGGCGGTCTGTTCGGACTCGCCCTGTTCCTGACCCCGCTGCTCACCATCGTCCCGCTCCAGGCCGCCGCGCCCGCCCTGGTCGCCGTGGGCTTCCTGATGATGACGCAGGTCAAGCACATCGACTGGGAGAAGTACGAGATCGCCATCCCGGCGTTCCTGACCATCGCCGTCATGCCGTTCACGTACTCGATAACCAATGGCATCGGGGCCGGGTTCGTCGCCTACGTCGTCATCAAGCTGGTGCTCGGGAAGGCGAAGGACATCCACTGGCTGATGTGGGGCACCTCGGTGCTGTTCCTCGTGTACTTCGCCATCGACCCGATCGAGCAGATCCTCGGCGTGAAGTGAGCGGCGCTAGCGCAGCGCCGCCTGCATCACGGCCTTGGCCACCGGGGCCGCCAGGCCGTTGCCGCTGACCTCCGACCTCGCCGCGTCCGACTGTTCGACGAGGACCGCCACCGCCACCTCCTTGCCGTCGGCCTTGGCGTAGGACGTGAACCAGGCGTACGGGGTCTTGCTGTTGTTCTCGCCGTGCTGGGCGGTGCCCGTCTTGCCGCCCACCGTCGCGCCGGAGATCTGCGCGTTCGTGCCCGTGCCCTTCTCCACGACCGTCTGCATCGCCGACTGGAGCTGCTCGGCGGTGTCGGAGCTGATGATCTCCGTGGTGTCGGCGGTGTCGTCGTAGTTCTCCAACACATCACCACCGCTGTTGGTGATCTGGGACACCATGTGCGGCGAGACCAGCTTGCCGCCGTTGGCTATGGCGGCGGACACCATGGCGATCTGCAGCGGGGTCGCGGTGACATCGAACTGGCCGATGCCGGACAGGGCGGTCTGCGGCTTGTCCATGTCGGAGGGGTACACGCTGGTGTACGCCCGCACCGGCACGTCCTGGGCCTTGTCGTTGAAGCCGAACTTCTCTGCCATCGCACGGACCTTGTCCTGGCCCAGGTCGACGGCCATCTTCCCGAAGACGTTGTTGCAGGAGTACTGGAGCGCGACCCGGATCGAGGCGTTCTCGCACGGCGCGGACGGGTTCTCGTTCGTCAGCTCGCTGCTGGAGTCCGGCAGCTCATACGGGTCCGGGCTCTCCGTCTTCGCGTCCACCGACGAGTACAGCCCGTCCTCCAGCGCGGCCGCCGCCACGACCAGCTTGAACGTCGACCCCGGCGGCAGCGGCTGGCGCAGCGCGCGGTTCGTCATCGGCTTGTCGGAGTCCTTCGTCAGCTCGGACCAGGCGGCCGAGTCACCGGTGGTGATCCTCGACGGGTCGTACGACGGGGTCGAGACCGTCGCGAGGATCCTCCCGGTGGTGGGGTCGATCGCGACGGCGGCACCCTTCTTGTCGCCGAGCGCGTCATAGGCCGCCTTCTGCACCTTCGGGTCGATCGTGGTGATCACATTGCCCGGATCGGCGCGCTTGTTGGTGACCGTGTCCATCACGCTCTTGAGGCGGTTGTCCGTCCCGTCCAGCAGATCCCGGTACACGCCCTCCAGCTGGGTCGCCCCGAACGCCTGTGAGCTGTACCCCGTCACGGCCGCGTACAGCGAGCCGTCCGTGTAGGTGCGCTTGTACGCCAGGTCCCCGCTCTTGGTCCGCGCCGAGCCGGTGACCGAGTCGCCGCCCACGACGATGTTGCCGAGCGGCTCGCTGTACAGCGCGATCGTGTTCCGCCGGTTGTCCTTGTCGTCCGCGAGTGCCTGACCGTCGTAGAACTGCACCCAGGTCGCCCTGACCAGCAGAGCGAACACCAGCAGCAGCGTGAAGACGGACGCCCGCCTGATCGTCTTGTTCATCCCACCCGTCAGGACGATCGGGATGGGCGCAATCGTTCCCTTGCGGCCCGATTTCTCATCGCGCGTTCATGAAGCCCGCCTCGTACGCGGCGATCAC
Organism: Streptomyces lanatus; assembly: GCF_014655715.1. Classification (GTDB taxonomy): domain Bacteria; phylum Actinomycetota; class Actinomycetes; order Streptomycetales; family Streptomycetaceae; genus Streptomyces; species Streptomyces lanatus. The sequence goes on from NZ_BNBM01000005.1 coordinate 431,606, forward strand.
CGCCTGGGTGCGGTCCCGGGTCCCGGTCTTCGCCAGGACGGCCGCCACATGCGACTTCACGGTGGCCGGACCGACATCCATCCGCCGGGCGATCTCCGCGTTCGTCAGGCCCCGCGCCATCAGCCGCAGCACATCGCTCTCCCTGGCCGTGAGCCGCGCCACCCAGGGCGGCGGCGTGAGGTACGCGCGCGCGTGCTCGGCCGCGAGGGCCCGTACGGCCGACGGGAACAGCAGGGTGTCGGTGCGCGACACCAGCCGTACCGCCTGCACGAGCGCGTCGGCCTCCGCCCGCTTCAGCAGGAACCCGGCGGCTCCGGCGCGCAGGGCGTCGTACACATAGGAGTCGTTCTCGAAGGTGGTGACGACCACGATCCGGGGCGGGTCGGTGAGCGTGGCGAGGATCTGCTCGGTGGCCCGGATGCCGTCGATCTCCGGCATCCGGACGTCCATGAGGACGACGTCGGGCCGCCGCTCCCGCACCACCGACACCGCCTCGGCCCCCGTCGAGGCCTCGCCGACCACCTCAAGGTCCGGCTCGACGGAGAGGATCGCGCGCAGGGCGGTGCGCACCATGCGCTCGTCGTCGGCGAGGACGATCCGGACGGTCGGGCTGGTCGTCATGCGGGTCCCTTCATGGGCAGTCGTACGTGCAGCCGCCACGTCCCCCGCGCGGGCCCGGCCTCGGTCGTGCCGCCCAGCAGCCGGGCCCTGTCGGCGATGCCGCGCAGGCCATGACCGCCACCGGGGCGGCAGGCGGGGGCCCGCTCCAGGGGGTTCTCGACGGTGATCTCCAGATGGTCCACGGCGAGCTCGACCCGCAGGGACACGGCCGTCCGCTCACCGGCGTGCTTGAGGGCATTGCTGAGCCCCTCCTGAACGATGCGGTAGGCCTCCCGGGACAGCACGGGCGGCAGCGCCTCCGGGTCGATGCCGACCTCGGCCGTCACCCGGAGCCCGCACGCGCGTGTGCGCCGCAGCAGCCCGGCGAGGTCGGCGGCGAGGGTGGGCGCCGGGGCCGTACCGGGTGCGTCGCCGTCCCTCAACACGCCCAGTACGGCGTCGAGTTCACCGACCGTGCGGCGCGTCGTGTCCTCGATCGCGGCGAGCGCCTCGCGGACGAACTCCGGGTCGCTGTCGAGGACCCGGCGGGCCGCGCTCGCCTGGAGGGTGACGGCGCTGAGGGCATGGCCCACGGAGTCGTGCAGCTCGCGCGCCAGCCGGTTGCGCACGGCGAGGTCCGCGGCCCGCGCCTCGGCCGCCGCGAGCCGGTCCTCCGGCGTCGGCCCGAGCAACGCGGGCGCCCAGCGGGCGAGCAGCGTCCCCGAGACGGCCGCGCACACGGCGAGCCCCAGCATCGTCGCCACGCCCGCGATCGGCGCCAGCGCCACCACCCAGGTGTGGTCGAGCGCTTCGGGCAGCTCGGCCCCGCCCAGCCACACCAGCAGCGGCAGCGAGGTCAGGAACCCGGCGAACGGCGGCACCGCCAGCGACATCCCGGAGATGATCCCGCCGAACCCGAGATGCAGCGTGAACCAGGCCGCCGCCCGCCCCTTCGCCGCCCACGTCCGAGCGGGGCCGTGCGCCAGCCGCTCCGCCTCGACGCCGCACAGCGCCCGCACGGCCCCCGACTCCAGCGGCCGGGTCAGCGGGAACACGGCAGCGGTGACGGCGGCCAGCGGCAACCCCACGGCGAAGGAGAGGAGTTGCAGGGGCAGGTCGTTGAAGACGTACCGGGAGTCCATGGCGGGGCCCACCACCAGCTGGCCCACGAAGACGTACGGCATGGCGAGCGCGCCGCCGAGGATCAGATGGATCCAGCGCAGCCGCGCCCGCCGGCCGAACAACGGACGGACGAAGTCGTTCACGCCGTACGACACTTCGCCCTCGCCGAGCGCTCCGCGAGGAAGTGGACGCCGAGGCCGGCGACGAGGATGCCGACGATCATCTGGTCAGCGTAGGCGAGGTTCATCAGCGGTGTCGGACGGTCGGCGACGTCGTCCACGCCGAGCGAGGCCAGCGACAGCCAGCCGCCCCAGCAGGCGACGGCGGCCGAGCCGACCCAGGCGAGGGCGAGCGGCACCAGGACGGGCAGGGCGCGCCCGCGACGGAAGGCGAGCTGCCAGGCACCCATGACGGTGGCGGCGAGGAAGACGACGTACATGGCCTCCAGGACCCGGAAGTCGGCGCCCGGGTCCTCGGTGAGCCCTGCCGTGCCGCCGCAGGCCCACAGCAGGTGCACGGTGAGCGGAAACAGCGCGAGGACCCCGGCTGCGACCGCGGTCGCCCGCTGCGCCGGGCCGAGGACACCGACCGGCAACTCCCACACCCGCCCCCGCCACAGCTGCGCCCACCGGTCCCGGGCGTACAGCGCGAACAGCGCCCCCAGGGCGAGCCCCTGCACGATGAACCCGCTGTACACGACGCCGAACACCCACTCGTCCAGGAACGGCTCACCCGCCGGGCCGCGGTGGCCGCCCCCGCCGAACGCCCGCACCACGAGCTGGAGCGGGAACCCGGCCATGATCGGCGCGAGCAGCCCGGTCGCCACCCAGGCCGGGAGGACCAGCAGCCACGCCGGCACCCGCAGCCCCCACGGCCGGGTCAGCACCAGCGCGAGCACGATGACCGCGCTGTCCAGCAGCACGGACAGACCGTTGGCCACCGCCATGGTCGCCCGGTGCTCCAGCAGCGAGCTGCCGTCCGGGATCCCGAGGTGACTCCCGGCGATCCAGGCGGCCTTGAGCCCGAGATACGGCACACAGGAGACGATCGCGACGGCCCGCAGCACCCGACGCGGGTGGCTCAGCAGGACAGGGCCGGAGAGTGTCTGCGTCATGCGTCCACGCTCCCGCGCGGCGGCCGGGGCGCACCTCCTGCGCGACGGTGATCCGTCTCCGCCGCGCGGGGGAGGCCCGCTCAGCCCTCCAGGGCCAGGACCAGCTCGTCGATCTCCTCGCCGCGCGCGTTCGCGAAGCCACGCGCCTGCGCGGTCACCCGGAAGCCGCACTTGCGCAGCACCCGCAGCGAGCCCTCGTTGTCCGCCGCCGCCCGTGCGTACAGCGGGCGTTCGGGCACCTCGGCGAGCAGTCCCCGCAGGGCGGCGGTGGCGACACCGCGGCCCCAGTAGGCGCGGTCGACCCAGTAGGTGACCTCGCGCTCGCCCGGCTCCCCGTACACCGCCGCACTGCCCACCACGTCACCGTCGGCGAGGATCGTGCGATGGACGGCCGACGAGGCCAGGATCCGCTTCCAGTGCGCGTCGAAGGCGTCCCGGTCGGCCGGGTCCTTGGGGGTGAAAGCCGCCATGCGCAGGGCCACGGGGTCGTTCATCTGCCGGTAGAAGGCCGGGAGATCGCTGGCGTGAACCGCGCGCAGTTCCACATGCATTTCTCTGGCGTCATCCATGGAGTCAGAGCCTACGGGTGGCCAGTGTCAGCCGGTCACGCGCGTCGAACAGTGCGTCCTTCACCATCTGTTCGTGCGCCGGCGTCAGCCGGGCCACCGGCACCGAGCAGCTGATCGCGTCGCGGGCCGGAGTGCGGTACGGGATCGCCACACCGAAGCAGCGCAGGCCCAGGGTGTTCTCCTCGCGGTCCACGGCGAAGCCCTGCTCACGGACCTGGTGGAGCTCCTCGATGAGCTTCTCCCGGTCGGTGATCGTGTTCTCGGTCAGCGCGGGCAGCGTCTCCGGGAGCATCTTGCGGACCTGTTCGTCCGAGTACGTGCTCAGCAGCGCCTTGCCCAGCGACGTCGAGTGCGCGGGCAGGCGGCGGCCGACCCGGGTGAAGGGGCGCAGATAGTGCTGGGACTGGCGGGTGGCGAGGTAGACGACGTTCGTGCCGTCGAGACGCGCCAGGTGGATGGTCTCCGTGGTGTCGTCGGACAGCCGGTCCAGGGTCGGCCGGGCCGCCGCGACCACCTCGTCGCCGTCGATGTACGACGTGCCGACGAGGAGCGCCCGTACGCCGATGCCGTACCGCGTGCCCGTCGCGTCGGTCTCCACCCAGCCCAGCTCGACCAGAGTGCGCAGCAACATATAGAGGCTGGACTTCGGATATCCGACGGCCTCCTGGACCGCCGCGAGGGAGTGCATGCCGGGGCGCCCGGCGAAGTATTCGAGCAGTTCAACCGTCCGTACCGCGGACTTGACCTGCGCTCCGCCGCCCGTCTCGCCTGCCGACATCGCCCTTGACCCCTTCGTTCGACGGGAAATAGTCTCCGACAGCGTATTCATCATCAGAGACAGTGTTCAGCATATCGAACACACCTGGTGGATGACCCAGTACTGCGCAAAACATGTGTGGAGGGACCCGCGGTGGCAGCAGCACCAGTCTGGAGTGTCGACCCCCGAACCGGGAAGCAGCGTGAACAGGTTGCGGTGGAGGCCACAGCCCAGGAGGTGGACGAAGCCGTCCGCGCCGCGCACGAGGCGCGCCCGTCGCTGGCCGACCGTACCGTCCGCGCGGCCTTCCTGCGCACCGCCGCCGACCGGCTCCAGGGCGCCAAGGACCACCTTGTGGAGGCCGCCGACGCCGAGACCGCGCTCGGCCCGGTCCGCCTCACCGGCGAGCTCGCCCGCACCTGCTACCAGCTGAGGGCGTTCGCGGACATCGTCGACGAGGGCGCCTTCCTGGACGTCGTCATCAACCACCCCGACGACACCGCGACCCCGCCGATCCCGGACCTGCGCCGCTACAAGGTGCCGCTCGGCGTCGTCGCCGTCTACTCGGCGTCCAACTTCCCCTTCGCCTTCTCCGTCGCCGGCGGCGACACCGCGAGCGCGCTCGCCGCGGGCTGCCCCGTCGTCGTCAAGGCCCACCCCGACCACCCGGCCCTGTCGGAACTGGTCGCCAAGGTGCTGCGTACGGCCGCCGCCGAGCACGGCATCCCGGCCGGTGTCGTCGGCCTGGTGCACGGCTTCGAGGCCGGCATCGAACTGATCAAGCACCCGCTGGTCACGGCTGCGGGCTTCACCGGTTCGGTACGAGGGGGCCGCGCCCTCTTCGACGCGGCCGCCGCCCGCCCGGTCCCGATCCCCTTCCACGGCGAACTGGGCTCCCTGAACCCCGTCGTGATCACCGAGGCCGCGGCTGCCGAGCGGGCCGAGGCCATCGGCACCGGGCTCGCGGGCTCCATGACGCTGGGCGTCGGCCAGTTCTGTGTGAAGCCGGGGCTTGTCCTGGTGCCGTCCGGTGCCGCCGGTGACGGCCTGGTCAAGTCCTTGACGGACGCCGTCAGCGACACCGACTCGGGCGTTCTGCTGGACCACCGCATGCGGGACAACTTCATCGCCGGGGTCGCCGAGCGCGGCGAGCTGGCGGACGTGGAGTCCCCGGTGACACCGGGAGCGGGCGGTGAGCACACCGTGAGCGCCGGGTTCCTCACGGTCGGCGCCGAGAAGCTGGCGAGCGAGGGGGCGTACGACCTGCTCCTGGAGGAGTGCTTCGGGCCGGTGACGGTGGTGGTGCGCTATGACGACGACGACCAGGCGCGGGCCGTGCTGTCCCGGCTGCCGGGGAATCTCACGGCGACGGTTCACCTGTCGGCTTCGGAGGCCGCCGGTGAGGGGCGTGGCGCGGAGATCCTCGCGGAGCTGACGCCGCTGGCCGGTCGTGTGCTGGTCAATGGGTGGCCTACGGGGGTTGCTGTGGCGCCGGCCCAGCATCACGGTGGGCCCTACCCGGCTACGACCTCGACGTCCACGTCGGTGGGCGGGACGGCGATTGAGCGGTGGATGCGGCCGGTTGCCTATCAGGGGGCGCCGGAGGCGTTGCTGCCGGTTGAGCTGCGGGATGAGAACGTGCTGGGGCTGCCGCGTCGGTTCAACGGGCGGCTGGAGCGATAGCGCCGTAGGGGTTGCGGGGGATTGCCGGCCGCGGGTTCATCGTGGCTTGTCGCGCAGTTCCCCGCGCCCCTTGGGGCGTTGCAGATCCCGGCGCCCAGAGGATGGGCGCGCTTGTTCTACTGAGACACTGTGGCGATGGACGTGCAACTTCCCGAACTGCCCTTCCCCCTCCGTACCTACGGCCCCGACGGGCACTGGCTCTACGAGGACGGCATCCTCTCCGGCTGGGCCGGGTCCCGGCAGGATCGTTTCGTGCCGCCGACCGGCGAGGGGCTCGACCCCGCCTCCGACGCGCCGCGACTGCTGGGAGCGCCCGAGGGCGACTTCCAGCTGATCGCGCGGGTCACCGTCGGGTTCGCCGCCGCCTTCGACGCGGGGGTGCTCTACGTCCATGTCGGGGAGCGGGCCTGGGCGAAGCTGTGTCTGGAGTACTCGCCGGATGTGCCGACCGTGTGCACGGTGGTCACCCGTGGGCACTCCGATGACGCCAACTCCTTCTCGGTGGAGGGCAGTTCGGTCTGGCTGCGGGTGAGCAGGACCGGGCGGGCCTTCGCCTTCCACGCCTCCCGGGACGGTGAGCGCTGGACCTTCGTCCGGCTGTTCACGCTGGGGGACGAGAAGGAGACCGACGCCGCCCTGGTCGGCTTCATGACGCAGTCGCCGATGGGGGAGGGGTGTGTCGTGACGTACGACCACCTGGAGTTCAGGCCCGACTGGCCGAAGGACCTGCGAGACGGAAGCTGAGTGCGAACGTCAGCGTGAGCAGGGCCGCGCTGATGAGCAGGCTCAGCCGCATGCCCCCGACGAACCCGTCGGAGACCAGCGCCCCGAAGACGGCGATGCCCAGACCGCCGGACACCTGGCGTGCCGCGTTGAGCACACCGGCCGCCAGGCCCGCCCGCTCGGCCGGTACGGCGTCCATCATCGCCGCGGTGAGCGGCGGCACCGTCAGCGCGCAGCCCAGGGCCATGGGGACGAGGAGCACGGCCACCAGCGACGAGGGTGTGCCGGCGTCGACGTACAGGAGCAGGAGCAGCCCCGCGACGGCCAGGGCCTGTCCCACCAGCATGGGCAGCCGGGGACCGTACCGGCCGGCGAGCTTGCCCGCCACGACGTTCGTCACCGCGATCAGCCCGGTCATCGGCAGGAACAGCAGCCCGGCGTACAGCGGGGAACGGTCCTGCACCTGCTGGAAGAAGAGCGAGAAGACGAACACCAGGCTGTAGAAGGCGACGCTGACCGCGGCTCCCGCCGCGACCGTCGCCGTCACTGTCCGGTCGCGGAAGAGGTCGAGGGGGACGACCGGATGCGGTCCGCGTGCCTCGATCCGGAAGAACGCCACGGCCGCCACCACGGCCACCGCCAGCGCCGCCCAGCCCGCCGTCCCGCCCTCGATCACCGCGAAGGCCAGGGCCGTGAGCGCCACCACCGCGGTCAGCTGGCCCGGCAGATCGAGCGGTGCCGGACGGCGCGGTGAGCGCGGGGTCCGGATCAGGAGCAGCAGGATCATGATGCCCACCGGCACATTGACGAAGAAGATCCCCCGCCAGTCCCAGGCCGTGGTCAGCGCGCCGCCCGCCACCGGACCGAGCGCCACCGCGACCGAACCGCCCGCCGCCCACAGCGCCACCGCGCGGGCCCGTCGGGCCGGATCGTCGTACGCCTGCCGCACCAGGGCGAGCGACGCCGGGAGCACGGCGGCCGCCGCCACGCCCTGCACCACCCGCGCACCGATCAGCGTCGGCAGATTCGGCGCCAGACCGCAGGCCACCGAGGCGAGCGTGAACACGACGGTGCCGAGCGCGTAGGCCCGGCTCGCGCCCGCCCGGTCCGCGAACGCCCCGGTCGACAGCATCAGCGCGGCGAAGGCCAGGGTGTACGCGTCCACCACCCACTGGATGCCGGACATACCGCTGTCCAGCGTGGAGCCGATCGCGGGCAGCGCCACGTTCACCACGGAGGCGTCGAGGCAGATCAGCGCGAAGCCGAGGAGGGCGGCGGTCACGGTGAGCGCGGGGGAGGGCCTGGTGGGGCCCAACTCGCGGACAGGCGCGGCGAGTTCGGGCTTCTCCAGGGGCGGGTTCGTCGACATGGCTCCATGCTGCGGATCTCCGCAGCCGTAGAGTAGTGGCCGCAATGCCATGTACCCGGAGGTTCTGGCCATGTCCCAGTCGAGCGTGCCGCACCGCATCGCCGTCATCGCACCCTCGCCCGTGTCGATGTTCAACCTCGCCATCCCGGAGATGCTCTTCGGCAAGGTCGTCAGGGACGGGCTGCCGGGGTACGAGGTGGTCGTCTGCGCGGCCGAGCCGGGGCCCGTGCCCACCTCCGGCGGCCTCGACCTGTATGTACGGCACGGCCTCGACGCCGTGCGGGACGCCGACACGGTGATCGTGGCGGGCACCGGGGCGCCGTACGAGCCGGAGGCGCGGATCGTGGCCGCCGTCCGGGAGGCGGCGGCCGCCGGCAAGCGCATCGCGTCGCTGTGCACCGGCGCCTTCCAACTGGCCGAGGCGGGCCTGCTCCAGGGGCGCCGGGCCACCACCTACTGGGCGCACGCCGCGGAACTGCGCAGGCGGTACCCGCAGATCGACCTGCGCGGAGACGTGCTCTACGTGCAGGACGGCCCGTATCTGACCGCGTCCGGCTACGCCGCCGGCATCGACCTGTGCCTGCACATCATCCGCACCGACTATGGCGCCGCCGTCGCCAACGAGGTCGCCCGCGGTGCCCTCGTCGCACCCGTACGGCCCGGCGGCCAGACCCAGTTCACCCAGACCCCGCTGCCGCCCGAGCGCGGCACCGCCTGCGCCGACACCCGCGGCTGGGCCATGCGCAACCTCGACAAGCCGCTCACCCTCACCGACCTGGCCCGCCACGCCGGCGTCAGCGTCCGCACCCTGACCCGCCGGTTCCACGCCGAGAGCGGGGTGAGCCCGCTGCAGTGGCTGCTCCACCAGCGCATCGAGCGGGCCAAGGAACTGCTGGAGACCACCGCCCTGCCCATGGACCAGCTGGCCCGCGCCTGCGGCCTGGGCACGGCCGATTCGCTGCGCGGGCATCTGGTCCGCCGTACGGGGTTGACGCCGAGCGCCTACCGGGCGCAGTTCAGCCGGCTCGGAACCGGGGCGTCCGAGGTCACGTCCTCCGTTGCATGATCAGTGACCGAGCGACCACGAGTCGTGTGATCCGCACCGTGCTGCCCGCCGAGGCCGAGGACATCGCCGCTCTGCACGCGCGGGCCCGGGCGACGTACTACCCCGACGGGCTGCCGCAGGACGGCACCGACTGGACCGCCGCCTGGCAGGAGGCCATCGCCCGGCCGGACGGGCATGTGCTGTGCGTGGTGGAGGAGGGGCGGATCGTCGGGCTGGCGTCCTTCCGTACGCCCGAGGGTGCCGCCGTCGACACGGTCAAGCTGTTCCAGTTCCATGTCGACCCCGAGCACTGGCGCCGCGGTGTCGGTACGGCGCTGCACGCGGCCTGTCTGGAGGAGTGGCGGGCCGACGGCAAGCGCACCGCCGTGCTCGACGTGCATGTGGACAACCGGCGCGCCCAGGCCTTCTACGCCGGCCGGGGATGGCTGCCCGACCCCGAGAACCCGCCCGCCGAGGGCGATCACCATCTGTATCTGAGGTTCTCCGTGACCGGGGAATGAAGCCCGCTGCTTGAACGTTCACCCACTCGGCGGAGGGTGTCTCCGTATCCGTTCGAGCTGGAGAGAGCCGAAGACATGCGCGTCGAGATCTGGAGCGACATCGCCTGCCCCTGGTGCTATGTGGGCAAGGCCCGCTTCGAGAAGGCGCTGGAGGCCTTCCCGCACCGCGACCAGGTCGAGGTGGTGCACCGTTCCTTCGAACTGGACCCCGGGCGCGCCAAGGGTGACATCCAGCCCGTGATCACCATGCTCACGAAGAAGTACGGCATGAGCGCCGCGCAGGCCCAGGCCGGTGAGGAGAACCTCGGCGCGCAGGCCGCCGCGGAGGGGCTCGCGTACCGCACCCAGGGCCGCGACCACGGCAACACCTTCGACATGCACCGGCTGCTGCACCTCGCCAAGGAGCAGGGCCGGCAGGACGCGCTGATCCAGGCCCTGTACAAGGCGAACTTCGCCGAGGAGCGGTCCCTGTTCTCCGAGGGCGACGAGCGGCTCGTGGAGCTGGCCGTGGCCGCCGGGCTCGACGCCGACGACGCCCGCAAGGTCCTCGCCGACCCCGACGCCTACGCCGACGACGTCCGAGCCGACGAGCGTGAGGCCGCCCAGCTCGGGGCCAACGGCGTGCCCTTCTTCGTCCTCGACCGCAAGTACGGCGTCTCCGGCGCCCAGCCCGCAGAGGTCTTCGAGCAGGCCCTGACACAGGCCTGGGGCGAGCGGTCGCCGCTTCAGCTCATCGACCAGGGTGACGCGGACGCGTGCGGCCCCGACGGGTGCGCGGTGCCGCAGAACTAAAAGCGCAGGTGACGGCGGATCTATAAGGACTGCTTGGCGAAACCACGCAGAAATAGTCAATGGACTATCAGTTCTCCCGGGCCCAGAGTGGAGCCATGGAGACCTTCGAGAGCCTCGTCCGTACCGAGTTCGCGCCGAAGAACACCTACCTGAACACGGCCAGTACCGGCCTGGTACCGGCCCGCACCGTCGCCGCCATGCGGACCGCCGTGGAGGCCGCGGCCGTCGGACGGCCGACCGACATGTTCGCCGACGTAGAGGCGAGCCGCGCCTCCTTCGCGCGGCTCGTCGGCGTGCCCGGGCACCGGGTGGCGGCCGGGGCCTCCGTCGCCGTCTACAGCGGCCTGATCGCCGCCTCCCTCCCGTCGGGCGCCGAAGTCCTCACCGCCGAGGGCGACTTCAGCTCCGTCGTGAACCCCTTCCACGTCCGCTCCGACCTCAAGGTGCGCACCGTGCCGCTGGAGCGGGTCGCCGAGTCGGTGCGGCCCGGCACCGCCCTGGTCGCGGTCAGCGCCGCGCAGTCCGCCGACGGCCGGGTCGCCGACCTGCCCGCGATCCGTGAGGCGGCCCGCGAACACGGCACACGTACGTACATCGACGCGTCCCAGGCCACCGGATGGCTGGACTTCGACGCGGACGCCTACGACTACTCCGCCTCCGTCGCCTTCAAGTGGCTCGTCTGCCCACGGGGCGTGGCCTTCCTGGTCGTCCCGGAGGACCTCGGCGGACTCACCCCGCTCTTCGCCGGCTGGGTCGCGGGGGAACACCCCTGGGACGCCTGCTACGGCCCCATCGACGAACTCGCCGACTCCGCACGGCGGTTCGACGAGAGCCCCGCCCTCTTCTCCTACGCCGGCGCCCGCCGCTCCCTCGAACTGCTGGAGGAACTGGGCGTGGACGCCGTACGCGCCCATGACCTCGCCCTCGCCGACCGCTTCCGCGCGGGCCTCGCCTCCCTCGGCCACGAGCCCGTCCCGTCGCCCGGCTCGCCGATCGTCTCCGTGCCCGGACTCGGCCACCGCCAGGCCGGGCTGAGCAGCGCCGGAGTCGAGGTCTCCGACCGCGCGGGCAACCTCCGCGCGGCCTTCCACCTCTACAACACGCCCGCCGACGTCGACCGCCTCCTCGACGTCCTCTCCGCCTGAACCGACCCGAACCGACCCGAACCACTGGCGCGGGACCAGCCGGGACGCTAGGAAGGGCACGTGGAGTCCACGGGTGTCACCTCCGCACCGCCGCCTGCCGACGCGGAGGTGCACCGGCGGCTGGTGTACGGCGACGAGTCCGCGCTGGCCGAGGTGTACACGGCGTACGGCGGGCTGGTGCGGCGGGTCGCCGTGCGTGTCACCCGCTCCCCGGTCGCCGCCGAGGACGTGGCGCAGGAGGTCTTCGCCCACCTGTGGAGCCGGCCGTACACCTTCGACGCGCGCCGCGGCTCGCTGCGCACCTGGCTGTCCGTGCTCGCCCACCGGCGGGCCGTGGACTGGGTGCGCAGCGAGGCCAGGCACCGCAAGGACGCCGGCGCCGACGACTCGGCGCTCCAGGCCATCCCCGACGCCGGCCCCGGCCCCGACGAGACGGTCGTGGACCGCGAACGCTCCCTCCTCCTGCACTCCGCCCTCGCCGAACTCCCGCAGCCACAGCGCGAGGTCGTGCACCTCGCCTACTTCGCCGGCCGCACCTACCGGCAGGCCGCAGTGGAACTGGGCATACCGGAGGGCACCGCCAAGACCCGGCTGCGCAGCGCCCTGCGCTCCTTGGCGGAAACTTTGGCCGACCCGCCGGACCCGGCGCTCGAAAGGGGCGCATGATGGCGAGAGGGGTACCCGTAGGGAACGGGCACGGAGAGGAGGCGCGCGATGACCGACGACGAGCACGAAGCCGTACGTGACCTGCTGGCCGCGTGGGCCTTCGGCGCCCTCGACCCGGCCGAGGAGGAGACCCTGGCCCCGCACCTGGCCGAGTGCGAGAGCTGCGCGGCCCAGGCGGCACGGCTGCGGGAGACGGTACGCCTGCTGGACGGGCCGGAGCCGAGCGCTCCCGCCGGGCGGAACAACGGCGCGCTCTCCCTCGCCCTGCGCGCCCGCCCCACCGGCCCTCGCGTCGCCGCGCACGCCGCCCCCTACGCCGCCGCGGTCGCCGGGCTCAAGGCACTGCTGCCCGAGCTGGAAGGCCGCTGGACCACGCCGGTCGTGCACGACTGGGACGCGCACGCCACCGTCGCCCACCTCCTCGCCGCCGACGAGCACCTGGCTGGCGAGCTCGGCGTCGACGCGCGTGTGCCGCCCTCGCGGATCGAGGAGGGCACGCACTGGGAGGACGCCTGGAACCGCCGCAGCGCCGATGTCATCGCCCATGAGCACGGCCGTACTCCCGAGGAGACCGTGGCCGACTGGGCCGCGCAGGCCGACGCGCTGCTCGCCACCGCTCAGGCCCACGATCCGGAACTCGCCGCGCGGGCCGTGACGCTGATGGGGATGCGGCTGCCCGTCGCCGACCACTTCCTGGTGCGCGGCTTCGAGACCTGGATCCACACCGACGACCTCGGCCGCGCCCTGGGCCTCGCCGTCCCGCCGCCACCGCCGGAGCACCTGGAGCGGCTGGTCCGCCTCGCCGTGCGCGTCCTCGGACTGGCCCTCGGACCCACCGCGCCCCCGGTGCTGTTCTCGGTCACCGGGGACGAGGAATGGGTGCTGGGCTCCGCGGACGAGCCCGTACAGGCCGAACTCACCCTTGATCCGTACGACTTCTGCCTGCTGGTCGGCGGACGGTACGCCCCGGAGACGGTGCCCAGGGGACAGAACGGCGACGCGGCCGCCGTACGGAACGTACTGGAGCGGGCCGCGTCGCTGTCCTGGCTCTGACCGGTTACCTCGTTACCTCACCGGGGTGAAGTCCCGGGCGCCGATGAACTCCGGCCGCCGTACCGGAGCCGAGAAGGGCTCCACGGCCGTGTTCTCCACGCTGTTGAACACGATGAACACATTGCTGCGCGGGAACGGCGTGATGTTGTCGCCGGAGCCGTGCATGCAGTTGCAGTCGAACCAGGTCGCCGAACCGGCCTTGCCCGTGAAGAGCTTGATGCCGTACTCGGAGGCCATCCGCGTCAGCGCCTCGTCGGACGGCGTGCCCGCGTCCTGCATCTGCAGGGACTTCTTGTAGTTGTCCTTCGGCGTGGCTCCCGCGCACCCGAGGAAGGTGCGGTGCGAGCCGGGCATGATCATCAGCCCGCCGTTGGTGTCGTAGTTCTCGGTCAGCGCGATCGAGACGGACACCGTCCGCATGTTCGGCAGACCGTCCTCGGCGTGCCAGGTCTCGAAGTCCGAGTGCCAGTAGAAGCCGCTCGCCCCGAAGCCCGGCTTGACGTTGATCCGCGACTGGTGGACGTACACGTCCGAGCCGAGGATCTGCCGGGCCCGGCCGACGACCCGCTCGTCGCGCACGAGCTTCGCGAACACCTCGCTGATGCGGTGCACCTCGAAGACGGAGCGGATCTCCTTGGACTTCGGCTCGACGATGGAGCGTTCGTCCATACGGATCGCCGGGTCGTTGACGAGGCGCTCCAGCTCCTGGTGGTAGACCGCGACCTCGTCGGCGCCGATCAGCTGGTCGATGGCGAGGAAGCCGTCACGCTCGAAGGACGACAGTTCACCGGCCGCGATCGGGCCCGGTGTGCCGGGGGAGCCCCAGACGACGGGGTCCTGGCGCGGGGTCGACACCTCGGTGGCGCCGCGGCTGGGGTAGAGATCGGTGACGGGAGACGTTGTCGTCATGGGGTTCTCACACCTCCTCGGGCTCGGTGAGCAGCGGGTACACGCCGTTCTCGTCGTGGTCCTCCCGGCCGGTCACGGGCGGGTTGAAGACACAGATGCAGCGGAAGTCCTTCTTGACCCGCAGCGTGTGCCTCTCGTGCCCGTCCAGGAGGTACATGGTCCCGGACGTGATCACATGCGTCCGCCCGGTCTCGTGGTCGGTCAGCTCGGCCTCGCCCTCGACGCAGACGACGGCCTCGATGTGGTTCGCGTACCACATCGACGTCTCCGTACCCGCGTACAGGATCGTCTCGTGCAGGGAGAAGCCGACCTTCTCCTTGGCGAGGACGATGCGCTTGCTCTCCCAGGTGCCGGACGCCGATTTCACATGGCGGTCGGTGCCTTCGATGTCCTTGAACGAACGGACGATCACGGTGCTGCGATGCCTCCTAGGTGGGGTTTTCTCGGTACGCGACCGCGCTCAGGCGGTCTCGGTGACGGCCCGGGCGAGGACGCGGAGCCCTTCGTCCAGCTCGTCGGGGGTGATGGTCAGGGCGGGGAGCAGCTTGAGGACCTCGCTCTCCGGGCCGGACGTCTCCACCAGGAGCCCGAGCTCGAAGGCGCGCTGCGCGGCGCGCCCGGCCCGCTCCTTGTCGTGGAACTCCATGCCCCACACCAGGCCGCGGCCCCGGTACTCCTTGACGTCGGCGGGGTTCTCCTCGCAGATGGCGATCAGCCCCTGCTCGACCTGCTCGCCGCGCGCCCGGGTCTGCTTCTCCATCGCCGAGCCGTCGGCCCAGTACGACTCCAGGGCGGCGGTGGCGGTGACGAAGGCGGGGTTGTTGCCGCGGAAGGTGCCGTTGTGCTCGCCCGGCTCCCAGATGTCCAGCTCGGGCTTGAACAGGCACAGCGACATGGGCAGTCCGTAGCCGCTGATGGACTTGGAGACGGTGACGATGTCCGGGGTGATGCCCGACTCCTCGAAGGAGAAGAAGGCCCCTGTCCGCCCGCACCCCATCTGGATGTCGTCCACGATGAGCAGCATGTCCTGCCGCTCGCACAGCTCGGCGAGCGCACGCAGCCACGCGGGACGCGCGACGTTGATGCCGCCCTCGCCCTGCACGGTCTCCACGATCACGGCGGCCGGCTTGTTGAGCCCGGACCCCTGGTCCTCCAGGAGCCGCTCGAACCACAGGAAGTCCGGGACGGTGCCGTCGAAGTAGTTGTCGAACGGCATCGGCGTGCCGTGCACCAGCGGGATGCCGGCGCCGGCCCGCTTGAAGGCGTTGCCGGTGACGGCGAGCGAGCCCAGCGACATCCCGTGGAAGGCGTTGGTGAACGACACGATGGCCTCGCGCCCCTTCACCTTCCGGGCCAGCTTGAGCGCCGACTCGACGGCGTTGGTGCCCGTCGGGCCCGGGAACATGACCTTGTACGGCAGGTCGCGCGGCCGCAGCACCAGGTCCTGGAAGGTCTGCAGGAAGGCCCGCTTGGCGCTGGTCGACATGTCGAGCCCGTGCGTGACGCCGTCACGCTCCAGGTAGTCGATCAACGCCCGTTTCAGGACCGGGTTGTTGTGCCCGTAGTTCAGCGAGCCCGCGCCGGCGAAGAAGTCCAGGTACTCGTGGCCGTCCTCGTCGTACATACGGCTGCCCCGAGCACGGTCGAAGACGGTGGGCCAGCCGCGGCAGTAGCTGCGCACCTCGGACTCCAGGGTCTCGAAGACGCTGAGGTCGGGCTGGGTGATGGTCACGACGAATCGCTCCTCGTTGCGTGGGGGGAGGTCAGAGGGAGAGGGGACCGATGCGGTACAGGACTTCGGGGTCGTGCGGGCCGTCCGGGAACAGGCTGGTGGGGAACAGCACCTCGCGCTCCAGGGCGGCGCCGTGCCGCTCCGCGAAGGAGCCGAACAGGCGCTCGGAGGCGGTGTTGCCGGGCGTGATGGTGGTCTCGATGCCGGTGACGCCGTACTCGCCGCAGACCCGCGCGGCGAGCCCGTCGAGCAGTGCGGCGGCGATGCCGCGGCCGCGCTGGGCGTCGTCGACGGCGACCTGCCAGACGAGCAGGGTGTGCGGGCGGTCCGGGCGTACGTACCCGGTGATGAAGCCGACCGGCTCCCCGCGCTCGTCACGAGCGACGGCCGACGTGCCGGCGAAGTCGCGGCACCACAGCAGATAGCTGTACGACGAGTTGAGGTCGAGGGCTTCGGAGTCTCTGGCTATCCGCCACAGCGCGGCCCCGTCGGCCACCGCCGGACGGTCGATTTGCAGGTCTGCTTGTGCGGCAGTCATGCGAATTGAATTTACCGAGGGAAAATTGAAATTGCATGGCCGTACGGGGTTACGCGTGGTGGCGCGATGTGTTATCACGCGGGCGTGAGGAGCACTGCGGTGACCTGGTGGTATGCACCTTTCGCCCCGGTAATTTCACGCAAATCGGACGGGATGTGGAACGCATCACAGGGTTGTAACTCTCCTGGAACCTGTCCGAATCAGTCCGATAGGTGTTCGCGGAATTTTTGCGTTTAGGTTCCGGGAAAGCGGGCAGAAGACGATGGGAAGCTGCCCTCGAAAAGAATTTCTGGAATAACCCTGAATTCAGGCTCCGGTAACACCGTCGATACGCTCTCGCAGAATGTCGGCGTGGCCGTTGTGCCGGGCGTACTCCTCGATCATATGAATGAACACCCAGCGCAGACCGACCTCGACCCCGGCCATCGGTCCGTCCGTGATCCGACCCACACTCTCCAGCGTCCGGCCCGCGCACACCTGGCGCCCTCGCTCGATCTCCCGCCGCCAGGTCGTGAGCGCCTCGTCGATGCCGCGCTCGGGGTTGAGCGCGTATCCGGTCTCCTCCTCGTACACCGGCGGCACGTCGAGCCCGCCCGCCACCCGCTGGAACCAGTTCCGCTCACACTCCGCGAGGTGCTGCACCAGGCCGAGCAGGGTCAGCTCCGACGGCTCGGCGGATTCTTGGCGCACCTGTGTGTCGTCCAGGCCCGCGCACTTCAGCTCCAGGGTGGCGCGGTGGAAGTCCAGCCAGCTTTCGAGCATGGGGCGCTCGGGGCCGGTGAGGCGGGGGATGGGGCGGCCGTCGGGGAGGGTGAGGGTGGTGTCGGTGGGCATGTGGGGAGCATGGCAGGGCGGGGGGTTGTGGGCGAGGTGGTTCTTGGTGGAGGGGCCTTTTCTCGCCCCGCCGCCCCTACCCGTCCCATCCTGGGGCTCCGCCCCAGACCCCGCTCCTCAAACGCCGGAGGGGCTGAGTTTCAGCGACCGCCGGAGGGGCTGGGTTTTTCAGCCCGTCCGGCGTTTGAGGACGAGGCCCGTTCAGGGCCGAAGCGGGGGTCCGGGGGCGGCAGCCCCCGGGGACGGGACGGGTAGGGGCGGCGGGGGCGAAAAAACCCCGCTACCGCCAACCCGCCTCCACCACCCCCACCGCCGCCCCCACATCCACACCCATCCCCAGTTCCCCCAACACGGCCCCCAACGCCGCCACACACCCCCGCACGACCCCCACCCCCGCATCCACCCCATAGTGATTGACCCGGATCATCTCCCTGGCCAACCCCCCACCCCCGGCAGCCAGCGGCAACCCCGGCTCGGCAGCCAACACCCGCGCCACCACCTCCGACGCCACCACCCCCGCCGGCACCCGCAGCGTCGTAGCGACCGGAGCCGCCTCGCGGGCATCGTGGACGTACGGCTCAAGACCCCCGCCCAGCGCCACCACCCCGGCCCGCGTCGACGAGGCCGCCGCACGATGGCGGGCCATCACCGCCTCCAGCCCGTCCCCCTCGATCCGCTCCACGCACGCCTCCAGCGCCAGCATCTCCAGCTGCGCGGGCGCATGCGGCAGCGCCGTGCGCCCGCCGTCGATCCACCGCTCCTTCCAGTCCAGCAAGGACAGATACGACCTCCGCGGCGCCGAGGGGTTCGCCGCCATCCGCGCCCACGCCCGCTCGCTCACGGACACCGCCGACACCCCGGCAGGCCCGCCCATCGCCTTCTGCGCCCCGATCACACACAGGTCCACACCCCACGCGTCCGGCAGCACCGGCTCGGCGCCGATCGACGCCACCGCGTCCAGGTAGAACAGCGCCCCGTGCGCCCGCACGACCTCGCCGATCTCCGCGACGGGATTGGTGTTGCCGGTCGCCGCCTCCGCGTGCACCAGCGAGACGAAGTCGATCTCCGGGTGCTCGGCGAAGGCGGCACGGATCTGGTCCGCCGTCACCGCCGTATGGAAGGGCACCGCCAGATCGATCACCGTCGCGCCGCAGTCCCGCAGCCAGTTCCCGAAGGTCTGCCCGTAAGGACCGGTGATCACGTTCAGCGCGGTCGTACCGGGCCCGGCCGTCCCCCGGATCGCCCCCTCCAGCGGCAGCAGCGCCTCACCCTGCATGATCACGACGTCCTGCCGGGTGTCCAGCAGCCGCGCCACCCGGTCCTCGATCGAGGCGAAGCGCGCGGCGGTCAGCGGAGGCAGATCGAGGAACGGGTGGGTCATGGAGAGCGCTCGCATTCTTCGTAGAAGTTCTGGGCGGTGGAGGTCTACTCCGCCGATCTTAGGTAGAACGGCTCCACAGCCATCGGTTTGGTTTGAGGTACTCAAACCCTTCCTTATAATCGGAACCCACAGTTCCCTGACAGGAGGCTCCCCGTGAAGACGACCCTCGGGCGCCGGACCCGCGTTCTGGCCGCCACCACCGCGACGGCCGGGCTGGTGCTCGTGGCCGGCTGCTCCTCCGACGACAGCGGTGGCGGTGGCACGAAGACGGCCGCCGGCGGTGTCGAGCTCGTCAAGGCGGGCCAGCTCACCACCTGCACCCACCTGCCCTACCCGCCCTTCCAGTCGGAGATCGACGGCAAGGTGCAGGGCTTCGACGTCTCGCTGATCGACCTGGTCGCGGACGACCTGGGAGTGAAGCAGGTCATCGTCGACCAGCCCTTCGAGAACTTCAAGACCGGCGGCTCTCTCAACGCCGGCAGCTGCGACCTCGCCGCCGCCGGCATGACCATCACCGAGGAGCGCAAGAAGAACGTCGACTTCTCCGACCCGTACTTCGACGCCACCCAGGCCGTCCTGGTCGACAAGAAGAGCGGCATCACGTCCTTCGCCGGTCTCAAGGGCAAGAAGGTCGGCGCCCAGGCGCAGACCACCGGTGAGGACTACGCCAAGAGCAAGGGCCTGGACCCGGTGTCCTTCGAGTCCTCCGACGCCGTCATCAACGGCCTGCGCTCCGGCCAGGTCGAGGCCGTCGTCATCGACTACCCGGTCGTCCAGGGCTGGCTGAAGGACAAGGCCAACGCCGACGCCTTCAAGGTCGCCGAGCAGGTCAACACCGGCGAGCAGTACGGCTTCACGGTGAAGAAGGGCAACACCAAGCTCCTCGCGGCCATCAACAAGGCCCTCACGGACGCGAAGGCCGACGGTACGTACAAGAAGCTGTACGAGCAGTGGATCGGGCCGTACGACCAGGCCGCCGCGTCCGCTTCTCCGTCCGCCTCATGACCGGCGCGGACGTACCGCTCCAGCCCAGGAAGAAGGGCCTCACCCGGCGCCAGAAGCGCAGTCTGTCGCGCGGCGTCCAGTACGTCGTCTTCGTCGCGGCCGTGGTCGCCTTCGCGGTCGCGGCCGACTGGGGGCGGCTGAAGAACCAGTTCGCGCAAGGGTCCATCGCCCGGGAGATGTTCCCGGACGTCATCACCCTCGCGCTGAAGAACACCGTGCTGTACACCGTGTCCGGCTTCGCCGTCGGACTGGTCCTCGGCATGGTGATCGCGCTGATGCGGCTGTCGTCCGTGGGGCCGTACCGCTGGCTCGCCGGTATCTACATCGAGATCTTCCGCGGCCTGCCCGCCCTGCTGATCTTCATCTTCATCGGGGTCGCCGTACCGCTCGCCTTCCCGGGGACCGAGATCCCGGGCGGGACCTACGGCAAGGTCGCCCTCGCGCTCGGCCTGGTCGCCGCCGCCTACATGGCGGAGACCATCCGCGCGGGCATCCAGGCGGTGCCCAAGGGGCAGATGGAGGCGGCGCGCTCGCTCGGCTTCTCGCCGGCCCGCGCCATGATCTCGATCATCATCCCGCAGGCGTTCCGGATCATCCTGCCGCCGCTCACCAACGAACTCGTCCTGCTGTTCAAGGACTCCTCGCTGGTGCTGTTCCTCGGTGTCACGCTGGAGGAGCGCGAGCTGTCGAAGTTCGGCCGTGATCTGGCCAGCCAGACCGCCAACTCCACGCCGATCCTGGTCGCGGGCCTGTGCTATCTGCTGGTCACGATCCCGCTCGGCTTCGTCGTACGCCGTATGGAGGCCAAGGCCCAGGAGGCCGTCAAGTGAGTACCAGGGCAGAGATCGAAGTCCGCGGCCTGCACAAGTCCTTCGGCGACAACGAGGTGCTGCGCGGTATCGACCTGGAGATCGGGCAGGGCGAAGTCGTGTGCGTCATCGGCCCGTCCGGCTCGGGCAAGTCGACGCTGCTGCGCTGCGTCAACCTGCTGGAGGAGCCCAGCAAGGGGCAGGTCTTCGTCGGCGGCACCGAGCTCACCGACCCGGACGTCGACATCGACGCCGTACGCCGCCGTATCGGCATGGTCTTCCAGCAGTTCAACCTGTTCCCGCACCTCACGGTGACCGAGAACCTCAGCCTGCCGCAGCGCCGGGTCCTTGGGCGCGACAAGGCGACCGCCGCGAGGATCGCCGCCGAGAACCTGGAGCGGGTCGGTCTCTCCGAGAAGGCGACCGCCTACCCGGCGTCCCTCTCCGGCGGCCAGCAGCAGCGCGTCGCCATCGCCCGCGCGCTCGCCATGGGCCCCGAGGTGATGCTCTTCGACGAGCCGACGTCCGCGCTCGACCCCGAGCTGGTGGGGGACGTCCTCGCCGTCATGCGCATGCTCGCCAACGAGGGCATGACGATGATGGTCGTCACCCATGAGATGACCTTCGCCCGCGAGGTCGCCGACCGGGTCGTCTTCATGGACGGCGGAGTGATCGTGGAGGACGGCACCCCGGCCCAGGTCATCGGCAACCCGACCCACGAGCGGACCCGCCACTTCCTCTCCCGGCTGCTGGACCCGGCGATGGCCGAGGTCGAGGAAGAGACCTCCGACCAGGTGGGCAAGACCGAGTAGCGGGTCATTAGTGTGCGGTACATGAGCGAACGCGCGGTGCTGCACGTGAAGGGCCGGATCCTCGTCGGTCCGGACGACGTCCGGGACGAGCTGTGGGTCGTCGACGGGCGGATCTCCTACGACCGTCCCGTCGACGCCCGGGACATCCGTACCGTCGAGGGCTGGGCCCTGCCCGGCCTCGTCGACGCGCACTGCCATGTCGGGCTCGGCGCGCACGGACCGGTCGACGACGACGTGGCGGAGAAGCAGGCCCTCACCGACCGCGACGCGGGCGCCCTGCTGATCCGCGACGCCGGCTCGCCCTCCGACACCCGCTGGGTCGACGACCGCGAGGACCTGCCGAAGATCATCAGGGCGGGCCGGCACATCGCCCGCACCCGCCGCTACATCCGCGGCTACGCCCATGAGATCGAACCGGAGGACCTGGTCGCCTATGTCGCCCAGGAGGCCCGGCGCGGCGACGGCTGGGTCAAGCTGGTCGGCGACTGGATCGACCGCGACCTGGGGGATCTGGCCCCCACCTGGCCCCGTGCGGCGGTCGAGGCGGGCATAGCCGAGGCCCACCGGCTGGGCGCCCGGGTCACCGCGCACTGTTTCGCCGAGAGCTCGCTGCGCGATCTGGTCGAGGCGGGCATCGACTGCATCGAGCACGCGACGGGGCTGACGGAGGAACTGATCCCGTTGTTCGCCGAGCGGGGAGTCGCCATCGTCCCCACGCTCGTCAATATCGCGACCTTCCCGAAGCTGGCCGACGGGGGCGAGTCGAGGTACCCGCGCTGGTCGGCCCATATGCGCCGGCTGTACGAACGCCGTTACGACACGGTGCGCTCCGCCTACGACGCCGGGATCCCTGTGTTCGTCGGCACCGACGCCGGTGGCACGCTGCCGCACGGGTTGGTGGCGGCGGAGGTGGAGGAGCTGGTCACTGCTGGGATTCCTGCGGTGGAGGCGCTTGCGGCTACGACGTGGGGGGCTCGGGCTTGGCTGGGGCGACCGGGGCTTGAGGAGGGGGCTGCGGCCGATCTCGTGGTGTATGAGAGTGATCCGCGGGCTGATGTGCGGGTGTTGGGGGCGCCTCGGCGGGTGGTGTTGAACGGGCGGGTGCTGGGCTGAGTCAGGTCGTCGTTTGTCTGCGGGGCCGGTGGGGGCTGGTCGCGCCCACGTGGCGGAGCCGCAAATCGATACGGCCCCGCGCCCCTGAAGGGCGTGGCCGAACCGCGACTCAAGAAGCCGCCGCCTCCGCGAACACCTCCCGCGCGACCCCATAACTCTCGAACGCCCTTGCCGCCCCCGCATACGCCTCGATATGGATGAACGCCTCCACGATCTCCTCCGGCGTGACCCCGTTGTTGAGCGCGATGCGCAGTTGCCCGCGCAGTGGTTCGAGCGTGCCCAGGGTCGCGGCGATCGTCACCGACAGCAGGGCGCGGGTGCGGGTGTCGAGGATGTCGGTCCGGGGCCATGCGTCGCCGAAGGTGTGCACCGTGGCGAGGCGCTTGAAGTCCGCCGCGTTGGCGGGCTCTCCCGCGCCGGGCTCAAGGAACCGTTCCAACGGCATGCCGAGCAATCGCTCGGCCGTCCGGAGCGCGGTCGTGTAGTCCCGGTCCTCGGTTTCGTCAGCCATCATGCTTCCCTTCGCGCCGGACAGTCTGTTGACTCAGCGTAACCAGTCGTCGCTCCATATCGTTGCGCACTCCCGCCCCCGCGCCCACCGTCAACGCGCGCGCTCGCACACACGGGGATACAGAGGTGACTTCGGGGAACACCCGTGCCTGGAGAATCGAAAATCTTCACGGGGAAGTCACGTTGGAGTGAACTGGCAGCGGAATGCTGACTGTTCACTCTCAGTGCGCAATTCTTGCCGGGTCCCGAGCAAGTCTCCACTGGGGGTCCCCACCTTGAACGGCAAGAATTTCCGCTTCCCCGTACGCCGTCTCGCCACCGTCGCGACGGCCACCGCCCTGACCGCCGGTCCCGCGGTCCTGGCCGCCGCGGGCACCGCGCACGCGACCGGTGACGAGGGCCGTGCGAGCGCCGTGGTGCTGCGCACCGGGCTCGACGTATCCCTGCTCAACAAGACCGTGAACGTCCCGCTCGCGGTCTCCCTGAACGAGGTCCAGGCGCCGCAGAGCGCCGAGAAGACGACGCTGACGGCCAAGCTGAACGGCGTCGACGGCGGCCAGCGCTTCAGTGTCCTGGACGCCGAGGTCGCCAAGTCGAAGGCCACGGTCGAGGACGGCAAGGCCGAGGGCTACACCAACCTCGCCCACGCCAAGGTCCATGTCCCCGGTCTGCCGCTGCTCTCGCTCATCGAGGTCGGCGAGGTCACCTCCAAGGCCACCTGTGAGGCCGGGAAGGAGCCGACCGCGTCGTCCAACCTCCTGGGCGACGTCACCGTACTGGGCAAGAAGGTCACGCTCACCGCCGGCGGCACCACCAAGGTCGAGGTGCCGGGCGTGGGCGAGGTGCGGCTCGACTACTCCAAGACGGAGCAGACGTCCCGTACGGCCGCCGCCACGGCCCTCGAACTCAAGGTCTCCGTCAACCCGTTGAAGCTGAACGTCGCCGACGTCCAGGGCACCCTGACCCTGGCGAAGGCCACCTGCGAGACCCCGGCCGAGCCCGCCGCGCAGACCGACCCGGGGACCGACCCGGCCGGCGACGTGAAGCCCCAGGGTGAGGCCGCCGACGAGGGCCTCGCCGAGACCGGCGGCAGCTCCATGACGCCGTACATCGCGGGCGGCGCGGTCGCACTGCTGGTCGCGGGCGGGGGAGCGGTGGTGCTGGCCCGGCGCGGCAGGAACTGAGCGGCCGCCGGAGCCGTACGGTCAACAGCCCTTCTCTGTCAGGGCTGTTGACTGCCGACTGAAAACGTTTTAACTTCCCCTCACTTCGTCTTCGAGAGGTGAGGGGACCCGTGGAGCGTAAACGCTTTCAATCCCGTGCGCTCCTCCTGCTCATGCTCCCCGGCCTCGTCTACTTCCTGCTCTTCCACTACGGCGCCCTGGCCGGCAACCTCATCGCCTTCAAGGAGTACGTCCCCTTCGACGGCCTCTGGGGCAGCCCCTGGGTGGGCCTGGGCAACTTCCAACGGATGTTCCAGGACGCGGCGTTCTGGGACGCGGTCCTGAACACGCTGTGGATCGCCGTCCTCCAGCTCGTCTTCTACTTCCCGGTGCCCCTCGCCCTCGCCCTGCTGCTGCACAGCCTGACCTGGAGCACGGTCCGCCGGTTCGTGCAGTCGGTGGCGTATCTGCCGCACTTCATCTCGTGGGTGATCGTCGTCGCCCTGTTCCAGCAGGTCCTCGGCGACACCGGACTGCTCAACAACGCCCTGAGCGGCGCCGGACTGCACACCGTCGACATCATCGGCGACCCCGACGCCTTCCGCCCGCTCGTCGTCGCCCAGGTCATCTGGAAGGACGCCGGCTGGGGCACGATCATCTTCCTCGCCGCGCTCTCCCAGGTCGACGAGCAGCAGTACGAGGCCGCCGCGATCGACGGCGCGGGACCCTGGCGTCGCTTCTGGCATGTCACGCTGCCCGCCATCCGCCCGGTGATCGTGCTGCTGCTGATCATGCGGCTCGGCGAGATCCTCTCCGTCGGCTTCGAGCAGATGCTGCTCCAGCGCGACGCGGTCGGCCCGCAGGCCGCCGAGATCATCGACACCTTCGTCTACTACCAGGGCATCGTCGGCGGCGACTACGGATTCGCCGCCGCCGCGGGCCTGTTCAAGGGCGTCATCGGCGCGCTCCTCGTCTACGCCGCCAACAAGGTCGCCCACCGCCTCGGCGAACAGGGGGTCTACAAGTGAGCACCCAGGTCCGTCCCGGGTGGATGGAGAAGCCCAAGCCGGTCACCCAGGCCGCGAAGGCGGTGGCCCTCGTCGCCGTCGTGCTCCTGGTCTGCGTCCCGTTCCTCGTCATCGTCTCGACCTCGCTGGCCTCCACCGACGAGGTCGTCGCGAACGGCGGCTGGGTGCTGTGGCCCACCGAACCCACCCTCGACGCCTACCGCGACATCCTCGACGGCGGCATCGTCACCCACGCCCTCGGCGTCAGCGCGGGCGTCACCCTCGCCGGCACCCTGCTCAGCCTTGCCTGCACGGTGACTCTTGCCTACGCCCTGTCCCGCCCCGGCGTCTTCGGCGGCCGCCCCGTCCTCCTGCTAGTGCTGTTCACGTTCCTCTTCCCGCCCGGCATGATCCCGAGCTTCCTCCTCGTCAAGGAGCTGGGCCTGCTGGACAGTTACGCCTCGCTGGTGCTGCCCGTCCTCGTCAACGTCTTCAACCTGGTCGTCCTGCGCGGCTTCTTCCAGGGCATCCCCGAGGAGCTGTACGAGGCGGCACGCCTGGACGGGGCGGGGGACTGGCGGGTGCTGTGGTCGGTCGTGCTTCCGCTGTCGAAGGCCGCGCTCGCCGTCGTGGGGCTCTTCTACGCGGTGGCGTACTGGAACTCCTGGTTCTACGCCTCCCTCTACCTGGAGAGCGACCACTGGCCCCTCCAGCAGGTCCTGCGCACCTACGTCATCGCGGGCTCCGGACTCACCGACGCCACCACCGGCGAGGGCACCGTCACCGCGCCGCAGACCGTGCAGATGGCGGTCCTGGTGATCGCCACCGTGCCGATCCTGATCGTCTATCCCTTCCTGCAGAAGTACTTCACCAAGGGCGTGCTCACCGGCGCCATCAAGAGCTGACCCCAGCCGACAACGAGGTGATTCCATCCATGGCACGCATATCCCGACGTACCCTGCTCGGTTCCCTGGCGGTTGCCTCCGTCCCCGGCGCGCTGACCGCCTGCTCCACCGGCTCCGGCGACAGCGACATCTCCAACGCCGGCAAGAAGCTGGCCCCTTGGCCGGCGTACCGGCCCGCGAAGGGCCCCAAGCCCGACCTCGCCCCCACCAACGCCGGGGTCCAGGCCGGCTACACCTCCTACCCCACCGACCTGGTCCGCTCCGTCGCCCGCACCCCTGGCGACGGCTCCACCGTCAAGGCCATGTCGGTGTCCTTCGGCACCCCGCCCAAGCCCGCCTCCGCCAACCGGTTCTGGGCTGCCGTGGAGAACGCGCTCGGCGTCAAGATCGAGTACACGATCGTCTCCCAGGCCGACTACCAGAAGAAGATGGCCACGGTCATGGCCGGCGACCCCGACACCCTGCCGGACATCATCAACGTCTTCTCCGGCTTCGTCCTGCCCCGCGAGGCCGAGTTCGTACAACGGCGGGCCGAGGATCTGACGCCGTACCTCTCCGGCGACGCGATCGCCGACCACCCCAACCTCGCCAACATCCCCACCCACGCCTGGCGCGACATGGGCCGCATCGGCGGCCGTATCTACGGCATCCCGCTGGAGCGCCCACTGCCCGGCTCCACGCTCTGGATCAACCAGGGCATGTTCGCCGACGCGGGCATGGAGGAGGGCTGGACCGCCGAGGACTTCGCGGCCGTCGCCAAGAAGGCCACCAGCGGTCGTAGGTTCGCCCTCGGGGCCGCCCAGGGCTCCCTGTTCGGCAACGCCGTCCACGCCGCCGCCCACAACGCGCCCAGCGAATGGGCCGTCACCAAGGACGGCACCTTCCAGCACTGCTGCGCCGACGAACGCTACAAGGCGGCGATCGCCTTCCAGGCCAAGCTGCGGGGAAGCGGCTCCTACTACCCCGACTCGACCTCCGTCTCCCAGATCGACCTGACCACCCTCTTCTACAACGGCACCGTCGGCTCCATGCAGGACGGCTTCGGCGCCTACCTGCCCAAGTACCTGGAGGCACCCGACGGTCTGACCCCGGCCGCCGCTCTGCCGTACAGCGTCGACGGCAAGCCCGGCGGGATCGTCGCCGCCCGCCGCTCCTTCGGATACACCGTCCTGAAGAAGGCCAAGAAGGAACGCATCCAGCTCCTCCTCCGCGTCCTCGACTACCTCGCCGCCCCCTTCGGCAGCCAGGAGTGGGAACTCGTCCACTACGGCATCGAGGGCACCCACTTCACCCGGGCCGCCGACGGCTCACCCGAGCCCACCAAGCTGGGCGAGGTCGAGAACAACACCAACCTGCCGCTGAAGTACCTCGCCGAAGGCCCCCAGGTGCTGTTCGTGCCGGGCAAGCCGGATGCCGTACGGGCCCTGCACGCCTGGCAGGAGAAGACCGTGCCGTACGCCATCCGCAACGCCTCCTACGGCCTTCAGTCCCGCACCAAGAACTCCCAGGGCACCACCCTCAAGGCCCTCCTCGACGACACCGTCACCGGGATCGTCGCCGGACGGCTGCCGCTGTCGGAATGGGACGCGGTGGTGAAGAAGTGGCGTGCCCAGGGTGGCGACAGAATGGCCGAGGAATTCGCCAAGGACCATGCGGCCAATACGTGACGCGGGGGATGGAGAACGGCATGACGGGCAAGGGAAGGGTCACGATCCGCGAGGTCGCCGAACGGGCGGGCGTCTCGATCGCCACGGCGTCGCGGGCGCTCAGCGGCAACCATCCGGTGCCGGTGGCGACCCGCTCCCGCGTCCTGCGCGCCGCCCGTGAGCTCGACTACGTCGCCAACGCCCATGCGAGGGCCCTCGTGGGCGCCGGGCGCAAGATGGTCGCCGTCGTCGTCCGCCAGGTCACCAGCCCCTTCTACGCCCAGGTCGCCGAGGGCGTGGAGGCGGAGGCCGCCGACCGGGGCTGGCTGTGCGTCGTCGGCGCGACCGGTGGGGATCCGCAGCGCGAGATGGAGTTCGTGCAGCTGATGCGGGAGGAAGGGGCGCGGCTGGTGATCCTGGTGGGCGGGGTCGTCGAGGACGACGCGTATCGCTCGCGTGTCGCGCATTACGCGCAGGCGCTGGACGCGTCGGGGGCGCGGCTGGTGCTCTGCGGTCGGCCGGCGCCGGATCCCGAAATCCCCGCGCTGGTCGTGGAGTTCGACAATGAGGCGGGGTCTCGGGCTGTTACCGGGCATCTGCTGTCGGCCGGGCATCGGCGGATCGTCTTTCTCGGGGGGTTGCCCGGGAACACGGCTCTGGACGCGCGGGTCGCGGGGTATCGGGCGGCGCTCGCGGAGCATGGGGTGCCGGCGGGGGATGCGCGGGTCGTCGATTGCGGGCTGGGGCGGGGGGCCGGGTTGCGGGCCATGGGTGAACTCCTGAAAGAGACGCGGGAGTTCACTGCCGTTGTCGCCGGGGACGACATGGTCGCGGCGGGGGCGTTGAGGGCGATCGCCGAGGCCGGGTTGCGGGTGCCGGAGGATGTGTCGGTCGTGGGGTACAACGACATTCCGCTTGCCGAGGACTTCAATCCGCCGTTGACGACTGTGCGGACTCCTG
Source organism: Streptomyces lanatus (assembly GCF_014655715.1). Taxonomy (GTDB): domain Bacteria; phylum Actinomycetota; class Actinomycetes; order Streptomycetales; family Streptomycetaceae; genus Streptomyces; species Streptomyces lanatus. The sequence continues at coordinate 460,089 of NZ_BNBM01000005.1, forward strand.
CGGAGGAGTTGGGGCGGGCTGCGGTGCGGATCGCTCTGCGGGATGCGGAGGGGGGTGGCGGGGGGCGTCATTTGCTCGGTACGCACATTGTGGTCCGCGGTAGCGTCGCGGCGCCTGGGGGGTCGTAGGCGGGTGCGGGCTGGTTGTGGCTGGTCGCGCCCACGCGGCGGAGCCGCATATCGATACAGCCCCGCGCCCCTAAAAGCCCCCCGGGCGCCCCTGGCTCATGGAGGACCGAACCTCGTATGACCGCGACGCACAGCCGTCTGTCGGCTCACCTCACCGGCTGGACCCGTGCCCAATGGGAAGCCGTCGCCGATCGGCTTCTGGATGGGCTCGTCCCGTATGCGACGCCCGGCTTCGCTCAGTACCGCCTTCCCGGGCCGGCCAGCCACTCGGGTCCCTGGTCCGACGGGCTGGAAGGATTCGCTCGGTCCTTTCTCCTCGCCGCCTTCCGTATCGCCGGCTTGGACGGCCGTGTCGGACCCGCGCTCATCGAGCGTTACGCCACCGGCCTCGCCGCCGGTACCGATCCGCACCACCCCGAGCACTGGCCGCCCATCACCGATCGCGCCCAGCCGATGGTCGAGGCGGCCTCCATCGCCGTAGCGCTGCATGAGTCGCGGCGTTGGCTGTGGGATCACCTCGATGACGGAGTGCGGCAGCGGGTGTGCGAGTGGCTCGGGGGGTTTCTCGGGGCCGACGTCAATGACTCCAACTGGCGGTTGTTCCAGGTCATCGCGGAGGAGTTCCTGGCCTCCGTGGGGGCGCCGCACCGTCGGGACGAGATCGATGCGGGGCTTGCGCGGCTCGAGGACTGGTATCGGGGTGGGGGGTGGTACACCGATGGTGAGGGGCGGAAGTTCGACTACTACAACGCCTGGGCGCTGCAGCTGTATCCGGTGCTGTGGGAGCGGATCGCGGGGCCGAGGGCGGACCCGGCGATCGTGGCCCGGCATCGGGAGCGGCTGCGGGAATTCCTCAACGTCCACCAGTACTTCTTCGGGGGCGACGGCGCCCCGGTCCACCAAGGCCGTTCCCTCACCTACCGTTTCGCCACCACCGCCCCGCTCTGGGCCGGTTCCCTCGCCGACGCCAACCCGCTCCCGCCCGGCCGCACCCGGCGTCTCGCCTCCGGCGCGCTGAAGCACTTCGTGGAACGGGGCGTGCCCGATGAGCGGGGCCTGCTCACGCTCGGCTGGTACCGGCCCTTCGGTCCCGTCACCCAGCGCTACTCGGGCCCCGCCTCCCCGTACTGGGCGAGCAAGGCCTTCCTGGGGCTGTTGCTGCCTGCGGACCACCCGGTCTGGACGGCACCCGAGGAGCCCGCGCCCGTCGACACCGAGGACCACTGCCTCGCCCTGCCCGCCCCGGGCTGGCTGCTGCACTCCACCGCCGCCGACGGGATCGTACGGCTCGTCAACCACGGCAGCGACCGGCTCCCGCCCCCTCCGGCGACCGGCGACGACAGTCCCCACTACGCCCGGTTCGCCTACTCCAGCGCGACCGCGCCCGAGACTCCCGGGCCCGACAACCACATCGCCCTGCTGGCCAAGGACGGCACCCCGTCACCGCGCGGGCGCATCCGGCCCCTCGGCGTCCAGGGGCGGCGGGCGGCGTCCGCGCAGGACGGGGGGATCGAGACCGTCAGTCTGGTGCGCGGGGCTTGGGAGGTGCGGGTGCATCGCATCGGCGGGCCGAGAGATATGCCCGTGAGGGAGGGGGGTTGGGCTGTGGCCGATGACGGCTCACCTCCCGACATCCACATCGGTCCGGCCCGAGCCGTGGCCCGCCGAGCGGACGGGCTGACCAGCGCGCTCGTCGGACTCTACGGCTGGGACGGTGCGGAGGCGACCGTCGTGCGGGGCGTCGACACCAATGCCGTGGGCCGCCACTCGGCGACCCCGGTGTTCCAACTGCCGTACGCGCCCCCACTGTTGGTCACCCTCGTCGTACTGAGCGCCGACCCTCACCTGTCACTCACCGGAGCCGATGCGACCGTCACCGCCGACGGCAACGTCGAGGTCCGCTTCCCCGACGGCACCCTGGCGCTCAGCCCAACGCCGACCTCAGCGCCCGCAGAAACCCGCTGACCGTGGCCCGGTCCCGTACCGCGAGCCGTAGCCACTCCTCGCCGAGGCCGGGGAAGGTGTCACCGCGTCGGACCGCGTACCCGAGGTCGCGCAGGCGCCGGCGTACGGTGGCCGCCTCCGGCAGTCGTACGAGGACGAAGGGACCCTCGGCCGGTTCGACCACCCGGAGTCCGGCCGCCGCGAACTCGCCGAGCCCCGCGACGAGATGGGCCCGGTCGGCGGCGATACGGTGCGCCGCGTGGGCCGCCTCCGCCAGTGCCCGGGGCGACACACAGGCTTCGGCGGCGGTGAGCGCGGGCGTGGAGACCGGCCAGAGCGGCTGGGCGCGCTCCAGGTCGGTGATGGTCTCCGGGGCGGCGAGGATGTAGCCGATGCGCAGGCCTGCCAGGCCCCAGGTCTTGGTCAGACTGCGGAGTACCACGAGCCCCGGCACGTCCGTCCGTGCCGCCAGCGCCTCCCGTTCGTCCGGTACCGCGTCCATGAACGCCTCGTCCACCACCAACGTCCGCCCGGGGCGGGCGAGTTGGGTGATGGAGGCGGCCGGGTGCAGTACCGACGTCGGGTTGGTCGGGTTGCCGATCACCACCAGGTCGGCGTCCTCGGGGACGGCCGCCGGGTCGAGCCGGAAGCCGTCCTCCGCCCGCAGCAGCACCCGGTCGACGGTGTGCCCGGCGTCCCGCAGGGCGGCCTCCGGTTCCGTGAACTGGGGGTGCACGACCACCGGCCGACGCACCTTCAGCGCCCGCGCCAGCAGCACGAACGCCTCCGCCGCCCCCGCCGTCAGCAGCACCCGCTCCACCGGCAGCCCGTGCCGCGCCGCCACCGCCGCCCGCGCGGCCCGCCCGTCCGGGTAGGCCGCGAGCGAGCCCAGTGACTCGGCGATGCGCTCGCGCAGCCACGCGGGCGGGGTGTCCGCGCGGACGTTCACGGCGAGGTCGACCAGCGCCGAGCCGTCGTCACGGACCTCGGAGTCCCCGTGGTGCCGCAGGTCGTGAGGGTCCTCAGTGGGCATGGGAGTGCGCGCCGTGATGGTGGTGGCCGTGGTCGTGGTGACCGTCGTCGTCGGGGTGGAAGTGCGGCTGCTGGGGCATGCCGACCTTGTCCTCGAAGCCGGGCAGCGCGATGCGGTACACGCAGGAGTCGCAGTTCATCCGCAGATCGCCCTTCACGGCCTCCTCGTACCGCTCCATCACGAGGTCGAGAAGCTCGGGCTCAGGACCGATGACGTCCGCCGAGCGCACCTCCACCTCGGGGTGCGCCTCCGCCCAGCCCTCGGTCTGCTGCCGGACCCGGTCCGGCAGGATGCCGGTGAAGAGGAAGTAGGGGAGGACTACGATCTTCGACGCCCCCAGCTTCACGCACCGGTCCAAGCCGCTCGGTACGTCCGGTGCCGCGAGCGACACGAACGCCGTCTCCACGCCCGCGTAACCGCGCCCCTCCCACAGCAGCCGCGCCGCCTTGTGCACCTCGGCGTTGGCGTCCGGGTCGGTCGAGCCGCGCCCGACCAGCAGCACGGTCACATCCCCCCGGCTCTGCAGGTCACGCCCGCCGAGGGCCTCGTCGAGCCGCCGCTCCAGCACCGACAGCAGCGACGGGTGCGGGCCCAGCGGACGGCCGTAGGTGTACGAGATCCCGGGGTGCCGCTCCTTCTCGCGGGCCAGCGCGGCCGGGATGTCGCCCTTGGCGTGCCCGGCGGAGACCAGCATGAGCGGCACGGCGGCGAACCGCCGCACGCCCTGCTCGACCAGCTCGGTGACGGCGTCGCCCAGCGGCGGCGGGGAGAGCTCGATGAAGCCGCCCGCGACGGGCAGTTCGGGGTGGCGGCGGCCCAACTCCCGTACGAAGTCGCGGAACGCTTCGGCCCCGGCGTCGTCCCGGGTGCCGTGACCGGCGATGAGCAGGGCGGGCGGGGTGGTCACGATTTCTCCTCGGGATGGGTGACGGGGTGGTGGTAAAGGAGGGCGTTGAGTGCGGCGGAGGCCACCGCCGAACCGCCCTTCTCGGACACGTTGCTCACGGCGGGCAGCCCGCTCTCGCGCAACGCGGCCTTGGACTCGACCGCGCCGACGAAGCCGACGGGCAGCCCGATGACGAGGGCGGGGGAGGCGTCGAGGGTGAGCAGCTCCTCCAGGGCGGTGGGCGCGTTGCCGATCACCCAGAGCGCGCCGGGCCCGACCTGCTCGTAGGCCAGCCGGATGGCGTGCGCCGAGCGGGTCAGGTCCGGGCCGGCCACGGCGTCCTTCAGCCGGCACACGGTGTCGCGGCGGGTGATCCCGGCCGCCACCATCTCGACGTCCACGACGACCGGCGCCCCGGAGTGCAGCGCGGCATGCGCCTTCTCCAGCTCGCCCTCGTCCATGACGAGATCCGTCGCGTAGTCGAGGTCGGCGGCCGAGTGGATGACCCGCTCCACGACCGACCTGGTCAGCGGCGGGAAGTGCGAGGTGTCCAGGCGGGCACGCAGCCGCCGGTACGACTCCACCTCGATCGGATGCACGACGCGGTTCACTCGGCGCCCTCCCGCCCCGTCTGCCAGCGGTAGCCGCGCGGTGTCACCATGCGGCCCGCGATGTCCCGGGTCGCCGTGTTGCCGACGGTCACGACCGTCATCATGTCGACCGTCGCCGGGTCCAGGGACCCCAGGGTCGTCAGCCGACTGGACTCGTCCGGCCGCGACGCCTGCCGTACGACACCGACCGGCGTCGTCGGCTCGCGGTGCTCGGCGAGGATCGCGAGGGCCTTCGGGAGCTGCCAGTCGCGGCCGCGTGAACGCGGGTTGTAGAAGGTGACCACGATGTCCGCCTCGGCCGCCGCCCGCACCCGCCGCTCGATGACCTCCCACGGTGTGTGCAGGTCGGAGAGGCTGATCGACACATGGTCGTGGCCCAGCGGGGCGCCGAGGATCGCGGCGGCGGCGAGGGCGGCGGTCACGCCCGGAACGCCTACGACGTCGATGTCGTCGGACGCCTCGGCCAGCGCGGGGGAGGCCATGGCGTACACGCCCGCGTCCCCGCTGCCGATCAGCGCGACGGCCTGTCCACGCCGGGCCTCGGCCACCGCCGTACGCGCCCGCTCCTCCTCGGCGCCCAGCCCCGACTCCAGGATCCGGGTGCCGGGGCGCAGCAGATCGCGGATCTGGTCGACGTACTGGTCGAGGCCGACCAGCACCGACGCCCGCCGCAGCTCCCCCTTCGCGCGCGGAGTCAGCAGGTCCCGGGCGCCGGGCCCGAGCCCGACGACCGCGAGCCGCCCGCGCCCAGGACGCCGTACGACGGCACAGGTCGCCATGGCGGGGGACGCCGTGGACTTGCGCTTGGGGACGAGGAGTTCACCGCCGCCGAGCAGGGCCGCGGCCTCGGCGACGGAGGGGGTTCCTACGGCGGCGAGCGGTGCGTCGGAGGGGTTGGGGACGTCGATCGCGGCCAGTGCGTCGGCGGGGTGGGTGACGAGGGGGACGCCCAGGTGGGCCGCCGCCTCGACGATGCCGGGTTCGTCGGCCTTGGCGTCGACGGTGGCGAGTTCGGCGAGGGAGGCGGGGGAGAGGCCGGCGTCACGGAGAGTGTCGGTGATGAGGGTCAGTACCTCGTCCACCGGCGCCCCCTTGGAGGCCCCCACGCCGACGACGAGGGTCGGCGGACGCAGCACGACCTCGCCGTCGCCGGGCTCGACCAGCCGGTCCGTCAGCCGGATGGTGTACGTCCCCTCGGTGCCGACTTTCAGCGGCGGCAGGGGCCACTCGACATCTGCCCTCAACGCCACTGCCTCCCCGTCCAGCAGTGCCCGCGAGACCCCGGAGACATCGCCCTCCACCGGGAAGCCGAGGGTGTCCAGACCGGGTATGTCCACGGCATCGGTCGCCGTAGTCACCACCGGCTCGACGCCCAGCAACTCCCCGACCTCCCGGGCGAGTTCATTGGCGCCGCCGCCGTGTCCGCCGACCAGCGACACGGCGAACCGCCCGCCCTCGTCGACGCATACGACACCCGGGTCGGTCGCCTTGTCGCCCAGCAGCGGGGCGATCAGCCGGACGACCGCGCCGGTCGCCAGAAAGCAGACGAGCTGCTCGCACTCCACGAACGCGCGCCGGACGGCGTCCCCGACGGGCACGTCGTCGTAGCTGCGCACGCGGTCCGGCCACGCCGCGGCCAGCCGGTCGTGTGCCGCCGCCCCCGCCGCGGTGGCGGAAATGAGGCCGATCACTGGGCAACTCCCTCTCGATCCAGGGGCTTTCGGACACCCCACAACAGGAAAACCGGATTGGTGGCCGCCAGCCGGGTCACATCGCCCGGCAGCGGCGCGAGCCGGGACGACTGCAACAGCACCCCGTCGCAGTCGAACCCGGCACCGGTCAGCGCCTCGCGCGCGGTCGGCACCCGGTCCAGGGCCGCCATGGCGACCACGACCGCACGCCGGGCGCGCCGCGCGCACGCGGTGACGATGGCCGGCAGTTCACGTCCCCCGCCGCCGATGAACACGGCGTCCGGATCGTCCAGGTCGGACAGGACGGTGGGCGCCGCGCCGTGCACGACATGGACGTCGACGCCGTGCGCGACTGCGTTGGCACGGATCCGCTCGACCCCGTCCAGGGTCTTCTCCACCGCGGTGACGGCGGCACCGAGCCGCGCGCACTCCACGGCCATGGACCCGGAACCCGCGCCGACGTCCCAGACCAGTTCGCCGAGCCGGGGCCCGAGGCGGGCCAGCGCGAGCGCCCGTACCTCGAACTTGGTGATCATCGAGTCCCGGTGGGCGAACTCGCCCTCGTCCAGCGCCCAGGAGGCGGGACCGGAGCCGGGCCCGGCGATGGTCCGCACGCCGCCGAGAGCCCGCTCGGGGTCGAGACACAGCACGACGCTCACCGACGTACCCCAGTCACGGGCGGCGGCCTCGGCCGGCGTCACCCGCTCGATCCGCTCGTCCGCGGAGCCCAGCGCGGAGGCGACGACGAGCACCCTCGGCTCGGTCTTGCGGCCGAGCGCGGCCCCCAGTTCGGCGGGCCCGGCGCCGGGCCCGGTCAGTACGGCCACCTTCGGACGCGCCCGGCACACATTCACAGCCGTCCGTAGATCCCGCCCATGCGCGCTGACGACGACAGCGTCGTCCCACGGCAGCCCGACCCGCGCGAAGGCGGAGGCGACGGACGACACCCCCGGCCGCACCTCCAGCCGCTCCGCCCCGAACCGCTCGGCGAGCACCCGCACGATCCCGAAGAACCCCGGGTCACCGGAGGCCAGCACGACCACGCGCCGATCCTTCTCGACGTACTCGGCGATGGTGTCGAGGGCGGGAGCCAACGCCCCGAGCACGACACGCTCGACACCATCAGGCAGCCGTACGGCATCCAGATGCCGCCGCCCGCCGACGACCAGCTCGGCCCCGGCGAGCACGTCCTCGGGAAGCGGCGCCCCCGTCCCCGTACCGACCACGGTGATCACGTACTGGCCCCCCGCTCACGCAGCGCCCGACGGGCCTCCGGGTCGGCCTTGCGGTACCCGTGGAAGTGACCGGGGTGGTAGAGATGCGACCGCGTGCCGTGGGCGTCGAGGGCAGGCCCGACCAGGAACAAGGTGTGCTTCCACAGCTTGTGCTCCTTGACGGTCTCCTCCAGCGTCCCGATGGTGCACCGCACGATGAGTTCCTCCGGCCAGGTCGCCTGATAGGCGACGACGACCGGCGTGGACGTGGGATACCCGCCCTCCAGCAGCTCCCGCACGAGCTGCCCGCTACGGGCGGCCGACAGGAAGATCGCCATGGTGGTGCCGTGCTTGGCGAACTCCCGGACCTCCTCCCCGGGAGGCATCGGCGTCTTCCCTCCCCCCAGCCGGGTGAGTACGACGGACTGCGCGACCTCGGGGATGGTCAGCTCGCGCTGGGCGAGCGCGGCGACGGCGGAGAAGGCGGAGACACCGGGAACGATCTCGGTGGCGACACCGAGCGCGGCACACCGGTCGAGCTGCTCCTGGGTACCGCCCCAGAGGGCGGGGTCACCGGAGTGAATGCGGGCGACATGCAGCCCTTCGTCCCGGGCCCGCTCATACACGGCGACGACGTCTTCGAGGGACATGGTGGCCGAGTCGAGGATCTCGGCGTCCTCACGGGCGTGCTGGAGGACCTCCGCCTGGACCAGGCTGGCCGCCCAGATCACGATGTCTGCCTCGGCGATGGCTCGCGCGGCACGGAACGTCAGCAGATCGGCGGCGCCGGGGCCGGCACCGACGAAGGTCACTTTGCCGGTGGGGGCATCGGCCATGGGGAAGTCTCCTAGAGGGTTCGTGATTGAGGGGGCGAGGCGTCAGAGCTTGCCGCCGCGCCCGCCGTCGCGCGGGGCGGGGGCGATGAGGGTCGAGAGATAGGGGAGGGGCGTGTCGTCGAGCTCGTCGGCCGAGCGGATGGATTCCCCCACCAGCCCCAGCGCCGACCCCCACACGGCGTCACCGATCCGCCCGGTCTCCCGCAGCGCCTCGGCAACCTCGGCGGCCTGACGTCCGAACTTGTAGGCGACGACGGTTCCGGGGCCGCTGAGCGCCTCTTTGAGCACTGTCGCCCCCGCCGTGACGGGCACGAGGGTGAGCGGCTCGGTCCCCTCGGTGAGCACGGCACCGGACCGCGCGGCGAGGTCCTGCATGGCGGTGATGCCGGGCACGGTCTCGATGACGGTGCCGGGCGCCAGCTCGCCGATGGTCTGGGCCAGGTAGGTGAAGGTGGAGTAGACGTTGGGGTCGCCGATGGTGGCGAAGGCGACGGTGCGGTGCTCGCCGAGCAGCTCGGCGACCCGCGCACCGGCCGCGTCCCAGGCGGCCTCGCGGCGCCCCTGGTCGGTCCGCTCGTTGAGCGCGAACACGACCCGCACGACCTTCTCCACGGGCACGTAGTGCAACACGGTCGCCTCGGCACGCCCCCGCTCCCCCGTGTCCATCACGGGTACGACGACGACATCGGCGCCGCGCAGAGCGTTGACGCCCTTGACGGTCACCAGCTCCGGATCACCGGGACCCACCCCGACTCCGACCAACCTGCTGCTGCTCATGACGTCCGGCACCTCTCCACGAACCGACGGGCGACACCGGGCTGCGACGCCCAGTGCGTGTGCAGATAACTCGCGTGCACACCTTGTTGTACGAAACCTTCGACCCGCGGGGAGGGGGAGCGCATGCCCCATGCGGGAGCGGCCCCAGCCCCGGGCTCCACGACCGTCCGGTGGAACTCGTGCCCCCGCATACGGGTCCCGGCGGCGGCGAGCGAACTGTCACTGACGGCGACGGCGTCCCGATACCCGAGCGTGAGCCGTCCGGTCATCCGAGCGCTCGCGTCCAGCACCCCGCACATGGGCTGCCCGTCGAGCTCACGGCAGAGATAGAGCAGTCCGGCACACTCGGCGGCGATGGGCGCGTCGAGGCCGGCGACAGCCTTCCGCAGCGGTTCATTGGCGGACAGCTCAGCGGCGTACACCTCGGGAAACCCGCCACCGATGACCAACCCGCGCGTGCCATCGGGGAGTTGCTCGTCCCGGAGGGGATCGAAGGGGACGACTTCGGCCCCGGCGGCGGTGAGGAGTTCGGAGTGCTCGGCGTAGGAGAAGGTGAAGGCGGGCCCGCCGGCGAGGGCGACTCTCACTGTTGAGCCCGGGTAGGCATCTTTCAGCCCGTCCGGCGTTTGAGGACGAGGCCCTTCGGGCCGAAAGCGGGGGTCTGGGGGCGCAGCCCCCAGGTTCGGGACGGGAAGGGGCGGCGGGGGCGAAGAAGCCAAGACCTCCCCCGCATCCCAAGCCGCACAACCCAACGCCCCCGCACTCCGTGCCAGCCCCAGCAACCCCTCCAGATCACACCCGGCACGCACCTGCTCGGCCATCGCAGCCACCGCCTCCACAGCGGCAGCCCGCCGCTCGGCAACCGGCACCAACCCCAGATGCCGAGAAGGCGTATCCACCTGAGCCACCCGCCGCAGCACCCCCAACACGGGCACCCCGACCGACTCCAACGCCTCCCGCAACAACTCCTCATGCCGATCCGAAGCGACCTTGTTGAGGATCACACCCCCAACCCGAACCTCCGGATCCCAGGACACAAACCCATGCACCAACGCCGCCACGGACCGCGACTGCGACGACGCGTCCACAACAAGCACAACCGGCGCCCGCAACAGCTTCGCGACCTGCGCGGTGGACGCCAGCTCACCCTCCCCCGCGGCCCCGTCGTAAAGCCCCATGACGCCCTCGACGACAGCGACATCACATCCACGCGCCCCATGCAGAAACAACGGCCCAACCCGCTCCGCCCCACACAGATACGCGTCGAGATTCCGCCCCACCCGCCCGCTCGCGAGCGCGTGATACCCGGGGTCGATGTAGTCCGGCCCGACCTTGTGCGGAGACACGGCGAGCCCCCGCGAGGCGAACGCGGCCATCAGCCCCGTGGCAACGGTGGTCTTGCCGCTCCCGGAGGAAGGCGCGGCGATGACCAGCCGAGGGACGGAAGAGTTCACCACTCGATGCCCCTCTGCCCCTTCTGCCCCACGTCCATAGGGTGCTTGACCTTGGACATGTCAGTAACAAGATCCGCGAAGTCGACCAGCTTCTCGGGCGCGTTCCGCCCGGTGATCACGACATGCTGGGTCCCGGGCCGATTCCGCAGCACGTCCACGACCTCATCGACATCGATCCACCCCCAGTGCATCGGATAGGCGAACTCGTCCAGCACGTACAGCTGATACGTCTCGGCGGCGAGGTCCCGCTTGACCTGCTCCCAGCCTTCGCGGGCCTTCTCCTCGTTGTCCATCTGCGAGTCCCGCTGAACCCAGGACCAGCCCTCGCCCATCTTGTGCCAGTCGACGGACCCGCCCTCACCGGAGTCCCCGAGCACCCGCAGCGCCCGCTCCTCCCCGACCTTCCACTTGGCCGACTTCACGAACTGGAACACCCCGATGGGCCACCCCTGATTCCAGGCCCGCAGGGCGAGCCCGAAAGCAGCGGTCGACTTCCCCTTGCCCACCCCCGTGTGCACCACCACCAACGGCCGATTACGACGCTGACGAGTAGTCAGACCATCGTCCGGCACGACACTCGGCTGTCCCTGCGGCATTACGCGGCCCTCCTCTGCACGTCCTTCACCAGCCCGGCGATCGAGTCAGCCCGCAACTCGTCCAGCGTCACCGCCGTACCGCCCAGTTCACCCGCGAGCTGCCCCGCGAGCCCCAGCCGCACGGGCCCCGACTCACAGTCGACGACCACAGACGCGACACCTTCCGCGGCGAACAACCGAGCAGCCCGCCCCGCAAGCACCACCGGCTCGGGCCCACCCGTGGCCCGCCCATCCGTGACCAGGACCACCAGCGCCCGCCGCGCCGGATCCCGCAGCCGCTCGACCCGCAGCACCTCATGAGCCTTCAACAGCCCCGCAGCAAGCGGCGTACGCCCGCCAGTGGGCAACGACTCCAGCCGAGCCGCCGCCGCATCCACCGAAGACGTAGGCGGCAGCGCCACATCGGCGGCCGACCCCCGGAACGTCACCAGCCCCACCTTGTCCCGCCGCTGATAGGCGTCCAGCAGCAGCGACAGCACGGCACCCTTCACCGCGCCCATCCGCTGCCGGGCCGCCATCGACCCGGAGGCGTCGACGACGAACAGCACGAGATTGCCCTCGCGCCCCTCCCGCACGGCCTGCCGCAGATCGTCCCGGCGCACCACGAGGCCGCGCCCCGACCGTCCCCGGGCCCGCTGATGCGGTGCCGCCGCCTGCACGGTGGCCGCCAGATGCAGCTTGGTCAGCGCCCCCCGGGGCCGCCGGGCGCCCGTGGTCCGCCCGTGCTCGGTCCGCGCCCGCGAACGCCGCCCGGCGGCACCGCCCTCACCGACCCCCGGCACACTCAGCGCCTTCGTCCGGAACGGCTCCGAGGCCCGTACGGGAGTCTGCTCCCCGGCCCCGGAGGCCTGCGGCTGCCCGTCGTCACCGGCCTCGGGAGGCGCGGCCGTGTCCCCGCCCTGAGGGTCACCGTCGGATCGGGGCGGCTGCCCACCCCCACCCCCACCGGGCCCATCGGGATCAGGATCCTCGTCGTCCTCCCCGGAGAACTCCTCCAGGGTCTCGTCGAGCTTGTCCTCGTCGAGTCCCGGCGCGTCAAAGGGATTACGGCGCCTGCGGTGCGGCAGCGCGAGCAGCGCCGCCTGCCGGACGTCCTCCGCCAGCACATCGGTCCGCCCGGCCCACGCGGCGAGCGCGGTCGCCGTCCGCGCCATCACGATGTCGGCCCGCATCCCGTCCACCTCGAACGCGGCACAGGTCGCCGCGATCTGCCGCAGCGCCCCGTCGCCCAGCCGCACCGACGGCAGCAACTCCCGTGCAGCGACGATGCGTTGACGTACGGAGGACTCCTCGTCGGCCCAGCGCGCCGCGAAGGCGCCCGGATCGTCGTCGTACGCGAGCCGCCGCCGAACGACCTCCACCCGCTGGTCCGGCTCCCGCGATGCCGCGACCTCGACGGTCAGCCCGAACCGGTCGAGCAACTGCGGCCGCAGCTCGCCCTCTTCGGGGTTCATGGTGCCGACGAGCAGGAAACGGGCGGCGTGCCGGACCGACACACCCTCCCGCTCGACGTACGACGCACCCATCGCCGCCGCGTCAAGGAGCAGGTCGACCAGGTGGTCGTGGAGGAGGTTGACCTCGTCGACGTACAGGATGCCGCGGTGGGCGTCGGCGAGGAGGCCCGGCTCGAAGGCCTTCACGCCCTCGGCGAGCGCGCGCTCGATGTCCAGCGCGCCGACCAGCCGGTCCTCGGAGGCGCCGACGGGCAGTTCGACCATCCGGGCGGGCCTCGCCTGGAAGGCCCCCGCCTCGTGCGGGCCGTCCGGGCACGCGGGGTCGGGGGAGCCCGGGTCGCAGGAGAAACGGCAACCTGGGACGACCGGGACCTCGGGCATCAGTGCCGACAGCGCGCGTACGGCCGTCGACTTGGCGGTGCCCTTCTCGCCGCGCACCAGCACACCGCCGACCGCCGGTGACACGGCGTTCAGCAGCAGCGCGAGCCGCAGGTCGTCCTGGCCGACAACAGCAGTGAATGGGAAGGGGGTTGTCACTTCTCGTCGCCCTCCAGGTCGCCTTCCAGCTCCAGATACGTGGCGCGCAGCCGCTCCAGCGTGTCGGCGTCCGGCTCGGCCCACAGCCCGCGGTCGGCGGCCTCAAGGAGCCGCTCGGTGATGCCGCGCAGCGCCCACGGGTTGGACTTCTTCATGAAGTCACGGTTCTCGGCGTCGAAGACGTACTCCGCGCTGAGCTTCTCGTACATCCAGTCGTCGACCACGCCCGCCGTGGCGTCGTAGCCGAACAGATAGTCCACGGTCGCCGCCATCTCGAAGGCGCCCTTGTAGCCGTGCCGGCGCATGGCCGCCATCCAGCGGGGGTTGACCACGCGGGCGCGGAAGACACGGTGGGTCTCCTCGCCGAGGGTGCGGGTCTTCACCTGGTCAGGGGTGGCGCTGTCGCCCACGTACGCCTCGGGGCTGGCGCCCGTCAGATGCCGCACCATGGCGACCATGCCGCCGTGGTACTGGAAGTAGTCGTCGGCGTCGACGAGATCGTGCTCACGGGTGTCGACGTTCTTCGCGGCCACGTTGATCCGCTTGAACGCCGTCTCCATGTCCCCGCGCGCCGCCCGCCCGTCGAGCCCGCGCCCGTAGGCGTAGCCGCCCCAGACGGCGTACACCTCGGCGAGGTCGGCGTCGCTCCGCCAGTTGCGGGCGTCGATCAGCGGCAGCAGACCGGCGCCGTACGCCCCCGGCTTCGACCCGAAGATACGGGCCGTGGCCCGGCGCCGGTCACCGTGCTCTGCGGTGTCCTCGTCGGCGTGCGCCTTGACGAAGTTCTGGTCCGCGGGCTCGTCCAACTCGGCGACCTTGCGCACGGCGTCGTCGATCAGCCCGACGACGTGCGGGAACGCGTCACGGAAGAACCCGGAGATACGGACGGTGACGTCGATGCGGGGCCGCCCCAGCTCGCCGAGGCCGATGATCTCGAACCCGGTCACCCGCCGCGAGGCGTCGTCCCACACCGGGCGGCAGCCCAGCAGCGCGAGGATCTCGGCGATGTCGTCGCCCTGGGTGCGCATGGCCGAGGTGCCCCAGACCGTCAGGCCGACGGACTTCGGGTAGTCGCCCGTGTCCTGGAGGTACCGCTGGACGAGGGAGTCGGCGAGCGACTGTCCGACCTCCCAACTCAGCCGGGACGGGATGGCCTTGGGGTCGACGGAGTAGAAGTTCCGCCCGGTCGGGAGGACATTGACCAGTCCGCGCGTCGGGGAACCGGACGGCCCCGCCGGGACATAACCGCCGTCCAGCGCCTTGAGGATGTGGCCGATCTCGTCCGTCGTACGGGCGAGACGCGGCACGACCTCGTTGCAGGCGAACTCCAACACGTCGACGGCGTCGGGGAGTTCGGTGCCGAGGACGTCACGGACGAGTGATCGGCTCTCGGCGACCGCCCAGCCGCGCGCCTCCATCCCCTCCGCGATCCGCCGGCACAGCTGCTCCAGCAGATCGATGGCGTCGGCGGCCGTACGGGACGGGCCCTCGACGAGATCGCTCAGCTCGACCGGGACCTTCACCGGCGCACCGGGCTCGGCCAGCAACTCCTTCTCCACGAGCCCGAAATAGGCGGCGATCGAGGCCCTCAGCCCCGGCAGCGCATTGGCCTGCCCGCCCCACACCTGCGAGGCGCGCAGCACAGCGAGGACGAGATTCACGCGCGGCTCACCGACCGGTCCGCCGCCGAGGATGTGCAGCCCGTCGCGGATCTGCACGTCCTTGATCTCGCACAGATAGCCGTCGATGTGCATGACGAACTCGTCGAAGTCGCCGTCGTCCGGCTGCTCGTCCACGTGGAGGTCGTGGTGCAGTTCGGCCGCCTTGACCAGCGTCCAGATCTGGGCCCTGACCGCCGGCGCTTTCGTCGGGTCCAGGTCCGAGACCAGCGCGTACTCGTCGAGGAGCTGCTCCAGCTTGGCCAGATCGCCGTAGGTGTCGGCGCGGGCCATCGGCGGCACGAGGTGGTCGACGACGGTGGCGTGACCGCGGCGTTTGGCCTGGGTGCCCTCGCCCGGGTCGTTGACGATGAACGGGTAGATCAGCGGCAGGTCACCGAGGACGGCGTCCGGAGCGCAGCCCCCGCTGAGCCCCAGCCCCTTGCCCGGCAGCCACTCCATCGTGCCGTGCTTGCCCATGTGCACGACGGCGTCGGCGCCGAAGGAGTTTTCGAGCCAGCGGTAGGCCGCCATGTAGTGGTGCGACGGCGGCATGTCCGGGTCGTGGTAGATCGCGATCGGGTTCTCGCCGAAGCCGCGCGGCGGCTGGATCATCACGACGACGTTCCCGAACTGGAGGGAGGCCAGCACGATGTCGTCCCCGTCGACGTACAGCGAACCCGGCGGCTCGCCCCACGCCTCGGTCATCGCGTCCCGCAGCTCCTGGTCGAGCTTGTCGAACCACGCCTGATAGTCGGCGAGCGGCACGCGCGCGGGCGCCGATGCCAGCTGGTCCTCGGTCAGCCACTCGACGTCATGGCCGCCCGCCTCGATCAGCCGGTGGATCAACTCGTCGCCGTTGTCGGGATATTCGGTGACGCCGTACCCGGCCGCCTTGAGCGCGTCCAGGACACGCACCGCCGAAGCGGGCGTGTCGAGGCCGACCGCGTTGCCGACGCGCGAGTGCTTGGTCGGGTAGGCGGTGAAGACGAGCGCGAGCTTCTTGTCCTCGTTCGGCTTGTGCCTCAGCCGTGCGTGCCGTACGGCGATCCCGGCGACGCGCCCGGACCGCTCGGGGTCGGCGACATACACGGGAACGTCGTCCGGGCCCTGCTCCTTGAAGGAGAACGGGACGGTGATGAGGCGGCCGTCGAACTCCGGGATCGCGACCTGCATGGCCGCGTCCATGGGGGAGAGGGCGGCATCGGACTCGTCCCAGGCCTGCTTGGACGACGTCAGACACAGGCCCTGGAGGACCGGCACATTGAGCTCGGCGAGCCTGCCGATGTCCCATGCCTCCTCGTCGCCGCCCGCGGAGGCCTGCGAGGCGTGCGTGCCGCCGGCGGCGAGGACGGTGGCGACCAGGGCGTCGGCCCGGCCGAGGATCTCGTACAGCTCCGGGTCCGCGCCGCGCAGTGAACCGCAGTACACGGGAAGGGCGTTGGCGCCCCGCGCCTCGATGGCGTCGCACAGGGTGTCCACGAAGGCGGTGTTGCCGCTGAGCTCATGGGCCCGGTAGAAGAGCACGCCGACGGTCGGCCGCCCTTCGATGAGCGGACGCTCGCCATGGACGCCGTACTCCGGCATCTTCTGCGGCTCCACGAACCCCTCGCCCGTCAGCAGCACGGTGTCGGAGAGGAAGCGGGCGAGTTCGGTGAGGTTGGCGGGCCCGCCCTCGACCAGGTACTTCAGCGCCTCGGCCACCACACCGGCCGGGACGGACGACTCGGCCATCAGCTCGGCGTCCGGCACGGCCTCGCCGCCCAGCAGCACGGTCGGCACGCCCGACGCCTTCAGCTTGGCGAGCCCGTCCTCCCAGGCCCGCTTGCCGCCCAGCAGCCGTACGACGGCGAGGTCGGCGCCGTCGAGCAGCGCGGGCAGCTCGGTCTCGACGTCCACGCGGGTCGGGTTGCCGATCCGGTAGTCGGCACCGGAGGCGGCGCGGGCCGCCAGCAGATCCGTGTCGGCGGTCGACAACAACAACACTGTGCTCATGCGGGCGCTCCCGGTGGAATGAAAGGCAGTCCTTGCGGCGCGCCCGACTCGATGAGCCGCCAGAGCGCGTCCGTGTCCGCGTGCTGTTCGATGAGATCGCCGAGCCGGTCGAGCTGCTCCTCGCGCAGCGCGGCGAACGAGGTGTCGGGGGCCGGCACGAAGCGGCGCCCCGCGGCGGCGGCCACCTCGCGCAGGAAGGCCCGCCGGAAGCCGTCCGACTCCAGCGAGCCGTGCCAGTGGGTGCCCCAGGTCTGGCCGACCCGGCAGCCGTCGAGGAAGGGTTCGCCCCCTGTCACTTCGGCGACCCCGTGATGGATCTCGTAGCCGTCGACCTGCTCGCCGAGGGCTTCCCCCGTCGGCCGGGTGAGGGTCTTCTCCCGGGCGAACCGCACCCGGACGGGGAGGATTCCGAGGCCGATGACCAGCCCTCGCCGGCTCTCGACCTCGTCCTCGATGTGCTCGCCGAGCACCTGGAAGCCGCCGCAGATCCCGAGGATCGGCCGCTGCTCGGCGGCCCTGCGGACAAGGGCGTCGGCCAGGCCGCGCTCCCGCAGCCACTCCAGGGCGCGGACGGTTCCCCGGGTGCCGGGGACCACCACCAGGTCGGCGTCGGCCAGCTCCTCCGGCCGGTCCACGAACCGCACCACGACACCCGGTTCGGCGGCCAGCGCGTCCACGTCCGTGAAGTTGGACATGAGAGGGATGGCACAGACGGCGACCCGGAGCACGTCCTCGCCGACGGGGGAGGAGACCTGGGACTCCCGGACGGCCCCGCGCAGCGACACCCGCAGCCCGTCCTCCTCGTCGATACCGAGCCCGTGTTGGAAGGGAAGAACGCCGTACGTGCGCCGTCCGGTGAGCCCGTGGAGCATGTCGAGGCCGGGTTCGAGGAGCGAGACGTCGCCGCGGAACTTGTTGACGAGGAACCCGGCGACCAGCGCCTGATCCTCCCGCGACAACAGCGCGACGGTCCCGAAGAAGGAGGCGAAGACGCCGCCCCGGTCGATGTCGCCGACGACCAGCACGGGCAGCCCGGCATTCCGGGCGATCCCCATGTTGACGATGTCGGTCTGCCGCAGATTGATCTCGGCCGGAGAGCCGGCCCCCTCACAGATCACCGCGTCATAAGTGCCCCGCA
The DNA here is from genome assembly GCF_014655715.1 of Streptomyces lanatus. Taxonomy (GTDB): domain Bacteria; phylum Actinomycetota; class Actinomycetes; order Streptomycetales; family Streptomycetaceae; genus Streptomyces; species Streptomyces lanatus. The sequence continues at coordinate 478,041 of NZ_BNBM01000005.1, forward strand.
AGTCGGCGAGACAGTCGAGCACGGTCCCGAGAAGCTGCTGCTGCCGTCCCCCGTGGTACCCGCGCGCACTCAGCTCACCGACGGGCTTCCCCATGAGCACGACCTGGCTGCTCTGCTCGCCACCGGGCTTGAGCAGCACGGGATTCATCAGCGCGGTCGGCTCGACGCGACAGGCCTGCGCCTGCATGGCCTGCGCCCGCCCGATCTCGGCACCCTCGCGCGTGACGAACGAATTGAGGGACATGTTCTGCGCCTTGAACGGCGCGACCTTCACCCCCTGCCGCACCAGCCACCGGCAGATCCCGGCGGTGACGACGCTCTTGCCGGCGTCGGAGGTGGTGCCGGCGACAAGAAGGCCACCGCCCGTCATGAGGTACGCCCCTTCGCGATAAGGCGCGCGGCGACACAGACGCCGAGCGCGAGCCAGCCGACACGCTTCGACAGCCGTACGGCCCGGTCGATGTCGTGGACGACGACGGCCCGCCCTCTCTGATTGAGCACGGGCCGGTGCTCGACCCGCCCGCCGTAGGAGAGGGTCCCGCCGAGCCGCACCCCGAGGGCGCCCGCGAACGAGGCCTCGACGGGCCCGGCGTTGGGGCTCGGGTGCTTGCCGGCGTCGTCGCGCCAGGCCCGTACTGCTCCCCGGGGATCGTGTCCGGCGACGGTGGCCAGTACGGCGGTCAGCCGCGCCCCCGGCCACCCGGCCACGTCGTCGAGCCGCGCGGAAGCCCACCCATAGCGCCGGTACTTGGGCGATCGGTGCCCGACCATGGCGTCGAGCGTGTTCACGGCCCGGAACCCGAGAAGCCCCGGCACCCCGCCGACGGCCCCCCACACGAGCGCCCCCACCACCGCATCCGAGGTGTTCTCGGCGACGGACTCGACGACGGCCCGTGCGATCCCGTCCGCGTCCAGCGCCTGCGGATCCCGCCCGCACAGATGCGGCAGCCGTGCTCTCGCTGTTTCGACGTCCCCCGCCTCCAGGGCCCGTCCGATGGCCCGGGCCTCGCGCGCGAGCGAGGTCCCGCCGACGACGGCCCAGGTGGCGACGCCGGTCAGCGCGACGGACGTGAGGGGAGAGGACCGTACGGCACGTGCCGCGAGCGCCCCCACCACCACGGCGCCACCGGCGCACACGACGGTGTGCACCGCACCTCGCGCGCGGTCGTCACGCCACAACACCCTCTCCACGGCCCCGGCGACCCGCCCGAACGCGGCGACCGGATGCCCCCGGCGCGGATCACCGAGCAGCAGATCACCGAGAAGCCCGGCGGCGGCGCCGTACGCGAAGACGCGATCGGCTCGCATCGGCGTCAGCCGACCGTGGGTTCAGCCGCAGGTCCGACAGTGCATCTCGAACGGCAGGCGAGCATCGCGTCATGTCCTCACTCAGGGTGTCCACGCCCTGGTTCGACGAGACCGGCGGCGAGAGTTCCTGGCTCCCGGGGCTTACTACCCCGGTGACAGTGGCGGGACCGCGCCGGATTCACACCGGCTTCCTCTTCTGCCGCCGTACTTGGCCCCGGAAGTCCACCATGGGGTTGGAAGGGGCGTCAACTTGCCGTTGACCTGCGGTGGGGGAGTGTGGAGAACCCCACACCGGGCTGCTGCCCCCAGCACTTGAGGGATCTTCCGCAGAGCCGTTTCCCGCTGGGTCAGTCTCTCCGGTGAACCGCCGTGAAGAGCATTGCGGCCACGCTGTGGCCCGCGTGCGATGAAGCGTCATTTCTGCTGCTTCCGGCGAAAGAACAGCAAGGGGCCGACAACTGATGTCACAGAAGGGCAGCGGCTTCGAACTCGTCAGCGGACTGTGCCGGACGGTGCGGGACCGCTATGTGCAGCTGAGCCGAGGATTTCCCGAGCACGCGAACAGCGAACCGCCCTGCTCCCCACCGTCACGAGACGGAGGAGCAGGGCGGTGAGCGGTCGGCGAGAGCCGCGTCAGGCCACGATCAGATAGATCCCGTACGCCACCGCCGCCGCACACGCCGCGAAGCACGCATACGCCCCGGTGACCGCGAGCCCGGCCGACCCGCCCTGGGCCGAGGCCTTCTCCTGGCGGGACAGGCCGGTGATGCCGAGGGTGAAGAGGCCCACCAGGGCCACGGTGACCACGAGGCTGACGCCGAAGACGGAGCCGAGGGCTGCCCAGTCGATCTTCATGGTTCTTCTTTCGTGAGTGAAGGGGGGAACTGGGAGGGGGTCAGACCGTGGCCTGAGAGGGTGCCGGCTCGGTGGACGGCGGGGCCGGGATCGTCGCGGCCAGCTCCTCGGTCGCCGTGCCCGCCGGGGGCGGGGTGACGGCGGCGATGGCCGTGGTGACCACGCCGGCCGGCTCGTCGGACTCGTTGACGTTGGTGTGGTCGACGACCTCGCGGCGGGAGAGCTTCCAGATCGCGGCGCTGGAGGCGATCAGGAAGACGGCGACCAGGGCCGTGCCCCAGGAGCCGAGGCCCGTCACATACTCCGCGAGCGCGCCGACCAGGGCGGCGGCCGGGAGGGTGAGGCCCCAGGCGACGAACATCCGGGTGGCCGTCGACCAGCGGACGACTCCGCCCTTGCGGCCGAGCCCGGCACCCATCACCGAACCGGAGACGGAGTGGGTGGTGGAGAGGGAGAAGCCGAGGTGGGACGAGGCCAGGATGACCGTAGCGGCGCTGGTCTGGGCGGCGAAGCCCTGCTGCGGCTGGAGGTCGGTCAGGCCCTTGCCCATGGTGCGGATGATGCGCCAGCCGCCGAGGTAGGTGCCGAGCGCGATGGCCAGGCCCGCGGAGAGGATGACCCACATGGGCGGGTCGGAGTCGGGGGCGACGGCGCCGCCGGCGACCAGGGCGAGGGTGATGATGCCCATCGTCTTCTGCGCGTCGTTCGTGCCGTGGGCGAGCGAGACCAGGCCGGCGGAGGCGATCTGACCGGTGCGGTAGCCCTTGGCGGCGGCCTTGCCGTCGGCCTTCTTGCCGAGCGTGTAGGTCAGGCGCGTGGCGAACATCGCGGCGATGCCCGCGACCAGCGGGGCGGCGATCGCCGGGATCAGCACCTTGGTGACGAGTGCGTCGCCGTGGACGGCGCCGATGCCGGCCGAGGCGATGGTGGCGCCGATCAGACCGCCCATCAGGGCGTGCGAGGAACTGGAGGGCAGGCCCACCAGCCAGGTGAGCAGGTTCCAGAGGATCGCGCCGACCAGCGCGGCGAAGATGACCTCGGGACGGATGCCGGTCTCGTCGACGAGACCCTTGGAGATCGTGTTGGCGACCTCCACGGAGAGAAAGGCGCCTACAAGGTTCAGCACGGCGGACATGGCCACCGCGACCTTGGGCTTGAGCGCACCGGTCGAGATGGTGGTGGCCATCGCGTTGGCGGTGTCGTGGAAACCGTTCGTGAAATCGAACGCGAGTGCGGTTACGACCACAATCGCGAGGATCAGCGAGAAGTTTTCCATTTACCCAGGCAATCGTTCGAGGTCATTGGCCGGTCGAACGTAGGTAACCTGAGTGAACTAAAGGTGAACTGAGGGGGGCCGCACGGTGTCCGGAAGCGCCGGAAGGAGAGACCTTCGGTCCACCGCTCGCCGCACGGCCCAGGCGTGGCCCGGCTAGTAGCCTCGGGCGAACTTCCTCAGCTGGGTCATCGAGCCGTTGAAGAGATTTTGATCACCCGGCAGACTGCCGCCGTTGTCGTACTGCCAGAAGGTCCAGAACTGCCACCCGGCCGGCATCGAACCCGCCGTCGAGGAGTTGTAGCGGGCTATCCACAGCGCGTGGCTGGAGGCGAAGGCGCGGCTGGCGCCGGTGCAGTTGTTCCACCAGTGCGTGGTCGTGTAGATCACCGGACGGCGGCCGGTCAGTCGCTTCACCTCGTTGCTGAAGGACTGGATCCAATTGACCATCTTCGCCTTGCTCAGCCCGTAGCACTTGTGCTTGCTGTACGGGTTGTACTCGATGTCGAGAGCGGGCGGCAGGGTCCAGCCGTCCGACCGCCAGGCACCGCCGTTGCGCACGAAGTACGCGGCCTGGGTCGTGCCCGACGACTTGTTCGGTACGGCGAAGTGGTACGCGCCGCGGACCAGCCCGGCGTTGCGGGCGCCGTTGTACTGCTGGCCGAAGTACGGGTTGCGGTAGGTGTGGGACTCGGTCGCCTTGACGTAGACGAACTTGGCGCCCTTCGACTTCGAGCTCTGCCAGTTGACGTTCTTCTGGTGGGAAGAGACATCGTGGCCCTTGGGCTTGCTCGCGGCGGCGGCCGGGATCTCGGCGAGAGCGGTTCCGCTGAGGGTGAGGGCCGCCACGGATATGGCTATGAGTCGGGAGCGGTGACGTGAGCGGTTTCGGGTCGGTTTGTGATCACGGGCCATATTTCCCCCCGGAATGGCGACGTGCACGACAAATCCCCCAGAGATTACTGGAAGATCGTTGAATGCCGATCGTTCTCAGGCCAATGGCAGGAGGTGGGTGATATCTCCACTTCTGCACTCTTCCGGACGTCGGCCTTCCGCCCTAAAGTGCGGGCGCCTGGCAGCGACTTGACGCTGTGTTCGGGGTCCGGCTGGCAGGATCGGCCCATGGCTGAGGAGCGGCGGGATCAGCGGGATGCGCGGGAGGCCTCACAGGAAGTGGGGGAGCCGTGGGGCAGAAGTGCGCGTCCCGAGGAGGCGGAGGCCTGGGAGTCCCTGGTGGCGACGGCCCGGCGGACGGTGGCCGAGGGGCTGGTCGTCGGCACATCGGGCAATGTGTCGGTGCGGGTGGGGGAGACGGTGCTGGTCACGCCGTCGGGCGTGCCGTACGACCGGCTGTCCGCGGAGGATGTGACGGGCGTCGACCTGGACGGGCGGCGGGTGCTCGGCGCGCTGACGCCGACCAGTGAGCTGCCGATGCATCTGGCGATCTACCGGGCGACGGACGCCGGCGCTGTCGTCCACACCCACGCGGTCCATGCGACGGCCGTTTCGACCCTGGTCCCGGAGCTTCCGCTGATCCATTACATGGCCGCGGCGATGGGGGGAACGGTGCGGGTCGCCCCCTATGCGACGTACGGCACCGAGGAGTTGGCCGAGAACATGCTCCGCGCTCTCACCGAACGCACCGCCTGCCTCCTGCGCAACCACGGCACGATCGCGTACGGCTCGACGCTGGACCAGGCCTACGACCGTACGGCCCAGCTGGAGTGGATGTGCCGGGTCTGGCTCACGGCGTCCTCGGTCCCGGGACTCGCGCCGACGCTGCTGTCGGAGGGGCAGGTGGCGGAGGTGGGAGAGCGGCTGCGGGGGTACGGGCAGCAGGGGTGAGTGTCGGGCAGGGGGCGGGGAAAGGCGGCCCGGCCTCGCGGCGATGGCGGCCTCCCACTGGCCCCGCCCCCCATCCGCCCGGACACTGGATGCGTGCGCACTGTCAAAGCGACGGCCGCAGCCGTCACCGTGGCCCTGGCCGCAGGCGCCGTCGGCGTCGCCGCCGGACGGTTCGCCAGTGGCGCCGCGCTGACGGCGCCCCCGGGCCGGCCCCTGCCCACGGAGCCCCGGCTGACCGTGCACGCCACGGCCGCCGGCCAGATCGCGCTCACCCGCGCCCTCGCCACCCTGCGACCCGGCACCTACGGTCTCGCCGGCGACGGCTCGCACGCGGTCATCGGGCCCGTCCTCACCACGGCGAACCACTCCGCCGACACCGTCGTACGACGGCTCGAACGCGTCACCCACGGCACACTCCAGCCCGGTGACAGCGTCTGGCTCACCCCGAACGTGTACGTCGGGAACCCGAGCGCCGCCCTCGGCCTCGACCACGCCGACATCGACATCCCCGGCGAACTCGGTTCCCTGCCCGCCTGGTTCGTCCCCGGAGCGCGCGACACCTGGGTCATCGCGGTGCACGGGCTCGGCACCACCCGCGAACAGGCCATGAACGTCATGGGGTTCCTCAACCGCCGTCACTTCCCGGTCCTCGCCCTCGCCTACCGCGGCGACCTCGGCGCGCCCCGCCCGCCGGACGGCCTGAACCACCTCGGCGAGACCGAGTGGCGCGACCTGGACGCGGCGATGCGCTACGCCGTGCGGTACGGCGCCGAGCAACTCGTCCTGCTCGGCTGGTCCACCGGCGCGACCATGGCGCTACGGGCCGCCCAGCACTCGGGGCTGCGCGACCGGGTCTCCGGCCTCGTCCTGGACTCCCCGGTCCTCAGCTGGGAGACCACGCTCCGCGCCCTCGCCTCGGCCCGCCACACGCCGAGCGCGCTGCTGCCGCTCGCGGTCCGCGCGGCACAGGGCCGCACCGGCATGAGCCCCGACCGCACCGCCGACGCCCTGGACGACCTCACGGTGCCGACCCTGATCTTCCACGGGCCCGACGACCGGGTCGCCCCCTGGGCCCTCTCCCGCCGCCTGGCCGACGCCCACCCCAACCTGGTGACCCTCCAGCCGGTCGACCGGGCCCCGCACGCGGGCATGTGGAACGCCGACCCCGAGGCCTACGAGGAATCCCTGCGGCGCTTCATGACCCCGCTGATGTGACCTTCGCCGACCGCCTCGGCCGCCGGCCCGCCGACACCCCCTTCCGCACCGGTCCCACAGATTCCGTTTAAGCCCGTACCACTGGCCTGTTCTCGGCCCTCAGCCGCTCGCGGGACCCCGTGCGTTGGCCATCCCCGTCGCCCCTCGTGACATTCCGTTTGGGTTTTCGGACCGTCAACCGGAAGACTGCACCCGTGACGTCCCGTATCCCGCGCGACTCCAGGCTTCGACTCGTCCGCCCGCGACCCCTGGCCGCCGCCCCCCGAGCTGTGAACCAGCGGCGCCCACGCCGCCCCGCGCCCCGCCCCCCGGAAGGCACACCGGCCCGGTCCGAGCTGGCCAGAATGGCTCGCTCCGGTCTGGCCGCCGCGGCCCGTGTCGCCCACTGGGCCGACGCCGCCCTGCGCCCCGGCCGTGACGCCTCGAACGCCGACGGCAAGGGCACCCTCTCCGACGCGACCGCCGAACGGGCGGCGAGCGACCTCGGCCTGACCGTGGCTCAGGTGCGCGCCGACTGGGACACCGCCCGGCTCGCCGGACTCGTCGAGGTGCACGGCGGCACCGCCCGGCCCGGCTGGCGGCTGCGCGCCTGGGACCGCGACGACAGCGCCGTGCTGCGCGGCTGGGTCGCCCTGTTCGACGCCTGGTCGCTGGCCCATCCGGAGCCCGAGGAGCACGGGCACGGCGCCGTGGCGGACGTCGTCTCGGCGCTGCCCCAGGTGCTGTCCTTCCTCCAGCTGTCCGCCGGGCCCGTCCCCGTGGAGCAGCTCCTGGACCTGCTGGAGCAGCGGGTCACCGAGCTGCGCACCGAGAGATGCGAGATCCCCTACGGGCCCCGGCCCGAGCCGGTCACCGTCCCCGCGGCCGCCGAGGACCCCTCCCTCGCCCCGCTCCTCGACTGGGCCCTGCACGCCCTGGCCTCCGTCGGTGCCCTCACCTGCGGCGACGGACAGGCCACCCTGACCCCGCTCGGCAGCTGGGCGGTGTGGGTCAAGCTGGAGCAGATCTGCGTCGCCGCCCAGAGCCCCGCCGGGAACATCGAGCAGGCCGCCGAGGACATGCTCCGCGGCTGCGCCCAGCTGCGCCCGAACGCCGCCCGCGACGAGTACCGCGCCTGGCTCGCCGCCCGCCCCGTAGGCAGCGCCGTCACCGAACTCCTGGTCGCCGCCCGCGGTGACGACGCCCTCCTGCGCGGCCTCGCCTTCGAGGCGCTGCGCGTCGTCGGCGCCCCCGCCGAGCCCGACGTACGTGCCGTCGTCGACGAGCCGACGCTGCGGCCGTACGCCCTGCTGTGGCTCGCCGAGCACGACGGCGTCGACCCCGAGGACGCCCACGAGGTGCTCACCCGGGACGAGGCCACCTGGCTGTGGGTCGACACCGCCGCCGCCGTCACCGACCACGGCGAGGCCCCGATGCTCGTACGGCACCTGGAATCCGCGCTCCAGCCGACCGTCCCCGCGCTCCTCGACGAGGTGCGCGCCGTCGGACACCCGCGCACCGTTCAGGTCCTGGTCGCCCTCGCCGCCGCGCACCCCGACCCCGCCCTCGCGAAGGCCGTCCGCCGCGCCGCCTTCCAGGTGCACACCGGGGGGAGCTGAACCGGAGCGGCGCTCAGCCTCTGATCTCGGGGGCGTACGTGCCGAAGCTCCACACATTGCCCTCCAGGTCGCGGGCCATGTAGTCCCGTGAGCCGTAGTCCTGGTCCGTCGGGGGCATCAGGATCTCCGCGCCCTGCTCCACGGCCCGCCGGTGGTGTGCGTCGACGTCCGCCACGACGACGTACACCCCGGTCGTGCCCGAGTCCTTCATCACCTTGTCGAAGGCGCTGCCGGTGCCCTTCGAGCCGAGCATCACCGCGCCGTTGCCCTGCGCCAGCTCGGCGTGCCCCACCTTGCCGTCGTCGGTCTCGTAGACCGCCAGCTCCGTGAAGCCGAAGGCCTCCGTGAGCTGCCTGATCGCCGCCTTCGCGTCCGCGTACAGCAGCGTCGGGTAGATGCTCGGACGCCCCTGATTCGTGCCTGCCATGCCGATCACTCCCTCGTGGCCGGATTGCCGGAAATCTCAGTCTGGCACCCGCCACTGACAACGCGCGGACGAGACGAACCGAACACCCGATCCCAGGAAAAGTGGTTGCACGGCCCCGTTAGACTGGCCCCATGGCCATTCTCCTCGCGCATTAGACAGCGGGAACGTCCTCAGCCGCCCACCCGCCACCTTCCCCGCCCTGGAGTCTGTCCGTGATCTCCGCATCCGGTATCGAGCTGCGCGCCGGTGCGCGCGTCCTCATCGAATCCGCGTCCTTCCGCATCACCAAGGGCGACCGCATCGGCCTGGTCGGTCGTAACGGCGCCGGCAAGACGACCCTCACCAAGTGCCTCGCCGGCGAGGGCATCCCCGCCGGCGGCACCATCACCCGCTCCGGCGAGGTCGGCTACCTCCCGCAGGACCCCCGCACCGGCGACCTCGACGTCCTCGCCCGCGACCGTGTCCTGTCCGCGCGCGGCCTCGACGTACTGATCCGCAAGATGCGGGAGAACGAACAGCGCATCGCCAACGGCCAGGGCGCCACCCGCGAGAAGGCCCTCAAGCAGTACGAGCGCCAGGAGACGGAGTTCCTCACCAAGGGCGGGTACTCCGCCGAGGCCGAGGCCGCCACCATCGCCGCCGCGCTCAACCTGCCCGACCGGGTGCTCGGCCAGCCGCTGCACACCCTCTCCGGCGGTCAGCGCCGCCGTATCGAGCTCGCCCGCATCCTGTTCTCCGACGCGGACACCCTGCTGCTCGACGAGCCCACGAACCACCTCGACGCCGACTCGATCGTCTGGCTGCGGGACTACCTGAAGACCTACCGCGGCGGCTTCATCGTGATCTCCCACGATGTCGAACTCGTCGACACGGTCGTCAACAAGGTGTTCTACCTGGACGCCAACCGCGCCCAGATCGACATCTACAACATGGGCTGGAAGCTCTACCAGCAGCAGCGCGAGGCCGACGAGAAGCGCCGCAAGCGCGAGCGGCAGAACGCCGAGAAGAAGGCCGCCGCGCTCAACGCCCAGGCCGACAAGATGCGCGCCAAGGCCACCAAGACGGTCGCCGCGCAGAACATGGCCAAGCGCGCCGACCGGCTGCTCGCCGGCCTGGAGGCCGTACGCGCCTCCGACAAGGTCGCCAAGCTGCGCTTCCCCGAGCCCGCGCCGTGCGGCAAGACCCCACTCACCGCCGAGGGCCTGTCGAAGTCGTACGGCTCCCTGGAGATCTTCACCGACGTCGACCTGGCCATCGACAAGGGCTCCAGAGTCGTCATCCTCGGCCTGAACGGCGCCGGCAAGACCACCCTGCTCCGCCTCCTCGGCGGCGTAGAGAAGCCCGACACCGGCGAGGTCATCGAGGGCCACGGCCTCAAGCTCGGCTACTACGCCCAGGAGCACGAGACCCTCGACCCGGAGCGCTCGGTCCTGGAGAACATGCGCTCGTCCGCCCCCGACCTGGACCTCGTCGAGGTCCGCAAGGTGCTCGGTTCGTTCCTGTTCTCCGGCGACGACGTCGACAAGCCCGCCGGTGTCCTCTCCGGCGGCGAGAAGACCCGTCTCGCCCTCGCCACCCTGGTGGTGTCGTCGGCGAACGTCCTCCTCCTCGACGAGCCCACCAACAACCTCGACCCGGCCAGCCGCGAGGAGATCCTCGGCGCGCTGCGCACCTACAAGGGCGCCGTCGTCCTCGTCACCCACGACGAGGGCGCCGTCGAGGCGCTCCAGCCGGAGCGGATCATTCTGCTTCCGGACGGTGTCGAGGATCTGTGGGGCGCCGATTACGCGGATCTCGTCGCCCTCGCTTGATCGAATGCGTGATCAACAGGCTATGGATCATTCGGCCCATCGGTGATCCATCATCTGTGTGAGATCTCCTCGTACCGAGGTGTGTGCTACATCGAATTCGCGGCCGAGTCCTTTATCGACAAGGGCTCGGCCGTCGTGCTGCTCTGACCTGGGGGTTCGTAAAAGAACCCGTTCGGCCGTACGGACAGCAGATGGTGGAATTTGCAATTCCGCTTGTGGGGATGTGCTCCTGTCGTCAAAACCATGTCTCACGGACCTTGCCGAATGGGTGGCCATGAAGGCCCGGAGGGGTGATCATGAGGAGACCAGAGCGCACTTCCCATGAGGAGGCACGGGTGGCCGAGACTCTGAAGAAGGGCAGCCGGGTAACCGGCGCCGCGCGCGACAAGCTCGCGGCAGACCTGAAGAAGAAGTACGACTCCGGTGCGAGCATTCGGGCGCTGGCCGAAGAGACCGGCCGCTCGTATGGCTTCGTACACCGGATGCTCAGCGAATCGGGCGTCACGCTTCGTGGGCGTGGCGGGGCGACGCGGGGCAAGAAGGCCGCTTCGTCCTGAGCCCGGGCGGCCCATCGGCTTCGATGGTGGCCACCCGGTCGGTCGTCTGATCGACCGGGTGGTTACTGTGCAGTCACTTAGAGGATGCCTCTCCGGCATCCCCAGGATGACCGCACGCATCGGAGGCACCCCATGGCTTCGCCCGACCAGGACCTCGCTCCCCTGCTCGACAAGAACGGCGTACGGCTCACCGTCGACGGCGCGATCGCCACGGTGACGCTGAACAACCCGGCCAAGCGCAATGCGCAGAGCCCCGCCATGTGGCGGACGCTCGCGGAGGCCGGGCGGGTTCTGCCGGGCAATGTGCGGGTCGTCGTGCTGCGCGGTGAGGGGAAATCCTTCTCCGCCGGCCTCGACCGGCAGATGTTCACGCCTGAGGGAATCGAGGGCGAGCCGTCCTTCATCGACCTCGCGCGCAGCAGCGACGGTGAACTCGACGCTGCCATCGCCGAGTTCCAGGACGGCTTCACCTGGTGGCGGCGCAACGACCTCGTGTCGATCGCCGCCGTACAGGGCCATGCCATCGGGGCGGGCTTCCAGCTCGCGCTCGCCTGTGACGTGCGCGTCGTCGCCGACGACGTGCAGTTCGCCATGCGCGAGACCAGCCTCGGGCTTGTGCCCGACCTGACGGGCACGCATCCGCTCGTCGGCCTGGTCGGCTACGGCCGTGCGCTGGAGATCTGCGTCACGGGCCGCTCCGTGCTGGCCGAGGAGGCCGTGAGCAGCGGCCTCGCCAACCTCGCGGTGCCCGCCGACCAGCTCGACGACGCCGTACGGGACCTGGCGGGGGCGATCGTCGCCGCGCCGCGCGACGCGGTCATCGAGACCAAGGCGCTGATTCGTGGTGCCGTGGACCGCACCTACGACGAGCAGCGCGGTGCCGAGCGGGCCGCGCAGGCGCGTCGGCTGCGGGACCTGGCCGGCCTCGGAGAGTGACGTAGGCGCCGCCTCAGCCGACGGCCGTCACCAGGACCGCCACCGTCGGATGATCCGGCATGGCCGCGCGCACCCTCTTACGGACCTCCCGGGCCACATCCAGCGCCCGGTGGTCCGCGCGCACCGCGATCTCCACCCGCACATGCCGGTGCGGCAAGGCGGCCGTGCCCTGCCGCTTCTCGATGTGCACCGCCTGCCCCAACCCGCCCAGAGCGGCGGTCAGTCGCTCCACCCCGGGCACCGCCAGGGCCGCGGCGGCGACACGCTCCTCGTCGGCGTGCGCGGGCTCGGCGGCACGCGCCGGCTCCGGCGGCCGTACGGAATCCGGCTCGGCGTCCTCATCGAGCAGGGCCGTCACCCGTAGGTCCACCTCGGTCACCGTCAGGCCGAGACGTTCCGTCGCCGCCGTGGTCAGCAGCGCGCGCAGCCGGTCGGCCGTCGTCGGCAGCGGCTCGGCCGCCGTCGCCGCGAAGTCGGCCGACACCCGCAGCGGGCCCGGCGGCAGGGCGCTGGGCGGCGGCGGTACGGCCGCCTCGTGGGCGTCCTCCGGATCGGTGAGCGCGATCCGCAGCGCGTCCAGACGTACCCCGCGCATGCCCCCGGCCGCACGCCGCAGCACCGCCTCGGCCGCCCCCTCGGAGATCCACGCACCGTCCCGCGCGCCGCCCAGCGGCAGCAGCCTGCCGAGCCCCACCTGGTTCCGGATCGCCCGCCCGTCACCCACCGCCGCCCTATTCGAAGGCGCTGCGCGCCGCCCCCCTTGTCCAGTCCACCGGTCCGCCGTAGTCATTCCTCCAGCCTGCCCCATCCCCGGGGCGCCGCGGGGCAACCGCACTTACGGTGGTCGAAGGAACGACAAACCGAAGGGACGTACGGCGATGACCGAAACGGAGCAGAACCGGACGCAGAACCCTGAGGAGACGGTGGCGCCGTCACGCAGGACCACCAAGCGCGGCGGCGGCGATCCGGCGAGCCGTGGACGTACCACCATCGCCGACGGCGTCGTGGAGAAGATCGCCGGACTCGCGGCACGCGACGTGGTCGGTGTGCACGCGATGGGCAGCGGGATCAGCCGCACCTTCGGCGCCGTACGGGAACGGGTGCCCGGCACGTCGAAATCCGTGACCCGAGGCGTCAAGGCCGAGGTCGGCGAGGTGCAGACCGCGCTCGACCTGGAGATCGTCGTCGACTACGGCGTGTCCATCGCCGATGTGGCCCGGGCCGTACGGGAGAACGTGATCGCCGGCGTCGAGCGGATGACGGGCCTGGAGGTCGTCGAGGTCAACATCGCGGTGAGTGATGTGAAGCTGCCCGAGGAAGAGGAAGAAGAGCCGGAGCAGCCCCGGATCCAGTGACGGCACCGGCAACCTGAACGGAGGGCACCATGGGCATGGCCGTGATCGGCATGATCGTCGGCATGGCGTTGGGCTTCGCCGGGTACTTCGGCGGGTTCGGCGCCTTCCTGCTGGTCGCGGTGCTGGGCGCCGTCGGGTTCGGCGTCGGCCGGTTCCTGGAGGGCGACTACGAGCTCGGCGACTTCTTCCGCCGGCGTGACGGCCGACGCGACCGGCGGTGACATCCGTGAGCGCGGAGGCCGCGGAACCCGGCACAGCGCCCGCCGTCGTCCCGCCCGGAGAGCGCGGGGCCACCCGGATCGCCGACCGGGTCGTCACCAAGATCGCCTCACAGGCGGCCCGCGAGGCGGTGGGCCGGCTGCCCAAGGACGCCGCGCGGCCCTACGCCCATGTCGTGGTCCGCCCCCAGTCCGTCGAGGGCACCACCGTCGACGCCGCCCGGGTCCGCGTCCATGTCGAGCTCGACTACCCCACCGACATCGGTTCCCGATGCGCCGCCGTGCGTCGGCGGGTCGTGGAACGGGTAGGCGCGTTGGTGGGCATGGAGGTGCCGGAGGTCGCCGTGCAGGTGGAGCGGCTGCACCCGGCACCCGCAGAGGGCGGGAGGACGCAATGAGCGAGTCCGAGGGGTCGGAGGGCACCACTCAACGACTCACGGTCCTGGAGAAGGAGACCGGCCCCGCCGACCCCCTCGACCAGTCGGCCTCGGCGGCGGACTTCGATCCGCCGCCCGCACTCGACGGCGAGGGCGGCCGCGAGGGCCGCTTCTGGTCGGCGCGCCGCATCCCGGCCTCGATCACGGCGCTGGTGCTGATGTTCCTCGCGGGCGTCTTCCTGTACGACATCGCCTCGGTGCGCGCCGACCGACCCCCGATGGCCTGGCGCCGGGAACTGGCGCACCAGCTCGCCGAGCGCCCCCTCGACGACATCTGGGTGCTGATCGGCGCGGGCGTCGCCGCCGCCCTGGGCCTGTGGCTGCTCGTCCTGGCCGTCACCCCCGGACTGCGCCAGGTCCTGCCGATGCGGCGCACCCACACCGATGTACGCGCCGGACTCCACCGAGACCTGGCCGCCCTGGTCCTGCGTGACCGGGCCATGGAGATCTCCGGCGTCCAGTCGGTCCGGGTCCGGATGGGCCGGGCCAAGGCCGATGTCCGCGCGGTCTCCCACTTCCGCGACCTGGACGACGTACGCGCCGACCTGGACGCCACCCTCGCCGACGCGATCAGGGGACTGGGCCTGGCCCGCCCGCCCGCGCTGTCGGTGCATGTACGCCGGATCGGACGGAAGGGGTGAGGGCCGTGCTCAGGGTCGTCAACCGGGTGCTGATCGGGCTCCTCGGACTGGTGCTGCTGGTGATCGGCGGCTCGGTGCTCGCCGTGGGCCTGGGCGCCCCGGCCCCGTCCTGGTGGATCCACGACGACCGGCACGACGTCCTGCTCAGCGACGCCGAGCGCACCCGCTGGCGGGACGATGGCTGGTGGTGGCCGACGGTCATCGCGGTCCTCGCCGTCCTGCTGCTGCTCGCCCTGTGGTGGCTGACCGCGAATCTGCGCCGGCGCCGCCTCGCCGAGGTCCTGGTCGACACCGGCGACGGCGAGGGCGCCCTGCTGCGGGGCCGGGCCCTGGAGGGCGTCCTGGCGGGCGAGGCGGCAGGCCTGGACGGCGTCGAACGCGCCCACGTCCATCTGACCGGCAGGCGCAGCACCCCGCAGAGCCGGGTACGGCTCCTGCTGCGACCGCACGTGGACCCGGGGACGGCGTTGAACGACCTCACCGACCAGGCCCTGGCCCACGCCCGCACTTCGGCGGGGCTGGCGTCATTGCCGGCCGAGGTCCGCCTCAAGGGCGTCAAACACGGGGCGGAAAGGGTCAGTTGACTCTCAGAACCCGTGCCGGGAGCCGCCGTCCACAGGCAGCATGACCCCCGTGAGATAGGAAGCCGCGGGAGACAGAAAGAACGCCGCCGCGCGCCCGAACTCCTCCGGCCTGCCGTAACGCCGTAGCGGAATCCGCGCCTCGTGCGCCGCCCGCGTCGCCTCCGGGTCCGCCGACATCCCGTCCAGCTCCCGTACCCGATCCGTGTCGATCCGGGCCGGCAGCAGCCCGACGACCCGGATGCCCCGCGGGCCCAGCTCGTCCGCGAGGGACTTCGCGAACCCGGCGAGCCCGGGCCGCAGCCCGTTCGAAATGGTCAGGCCTGGAATCGGCTCGTGCACCGACGCCGACAGGACGAAGGCGATGACCCCGCCCTCGTCGAGCTCGGCCGCCGCAGCCCGCGCCAGCCGTACCGCGCCCAGGAACACCGACTCGAACGCGGACTGCCACTGCTCGTCCGTGTTGTCCGCGGCGAACCCTGCGGGCGGCCCGCCCACGCTCACCAGAATGCCGTCGAAGCCGCCGAAGGCCTCGCGGGCGGCGGCGACGAGCCGGGCCGGGGCGTCCGGCTCGGCGTTGTCGACGGCCACCCCGACGGCGTTCGGCCCCAGTTCGGCCGCGGCGGCGGCCACCCGCTTCTCGTCCCGGCCGGTCACCACGACCTTCGCCCCGTCGGCCACCAGCTCACGCGCCGCCGCCTTGCCCAGGCCACGGGTGGCCCCCGTGACGACGTACACCCGGTCCTTCAGTCCAAGATCCATGGCCCCTATCCTGCCCCGTGCCGCCCGTACAGGGCGAGGGCGGTGTTGACGAGACCGATGTGGCTGAAGGCCTGCGGGAAGTTGCCGAGGTGACGGCCGGAGACGGGGTCGTACTCCTCCGACAGCAGGCCCACGTCGTTGGTGAGCCCGACCAGCCGGTCGAACAACTCCCGGGCCTCCCGCGTACGGCCCGTCATGTGCAGGGCCTCCGCGAGCCAGAACGAGCAGGCCAGAAAGGTGCCCTCGTCGCCCGGCAGCCCGTCGACGGCCGTGCCCTCGGTGCTGTAGCGGCGCAGGAAGCCCTCATGGCTGAGCTCGGCGCGGATCGCGTCGATGGTGCCGATGACGCGCGGGTCGTCCGGCGGCAGGAAGCCGACGCGCGGGATCAGCAGCAGCGCGGCGTCGAGTTCACGGGAGCCGTAGGACTGGGTGAAGGTGCCCCGCTCGGCGTCGTAGCCCTTCTCGCACACCTCGCGGTGCACCTCGTCACGCATCTCCCGCCAGCCTTCGAGGTCGCCCTTCAGCTGCGGGTACCGCTCCAGGGCGCGCACGGCCCGGTCCGCGGCCACCCACACCATGACCTTCGAGTGCACGAAGTGCCGGCGCCCGCCGCGCACCTCCCACAGCCCCTCGTCGGGCTGCCGCCACGCCGAGCGCAGCCACTCGATGAGGGCGACCTGGATCGCCCACATGTGGGGCTTGGTGGGCAGGCCCGCGTCCCGGGCCAGCGCGAGGGTGTCCATGACCTCGCCGTACACGTCCAACTGGAGCTGCTGCACGGCCAGGTTGCCGATGCGTACCGGTGCGGAGCCGTCGTAGCCGGACAGCCACGGCACCTCGAACTCGGGCAGCCGCCGCTCGCCCGCCAGGCCGTACATGATCTGCAGATCGGCCGGGTCACCGGCGACCGCGCGCACCAGCCAGTCCCGCCAGGCCTCGGCCTCCTTGCGATAGCCCGCCGACAGACCGACGTTCAGGGTGAGGGTGGAGTCGCGCAGCCAGCAGTAGCGGTAGTCCCAGTTGCGGACGCCGCCCAGCTCCTCGGGGAGCGAGGTGGTGGGGGCGGCGACGATGCCGCCGGTCGGCCGGTAGGTGAGGGCCTTCAGGGTGATCAGGGAGCGGATGACGGTGTCGCGGTACGGGCCGTCGTAGGGGCAGTGCCCCACCCACTTGCGCCAGTCCCGGACGCTGCCGTGCAGCGCCTTGTACGGGTCGATGAGCGGCGGGCGCGGCTCGTGCGAGGGGTGCCAGGTGAGGACGAAGGCGACCTTCTCGCCCTTCTTCACGGTGAACTCCGCGTGCGTACCGAAGTCCTCGCCCCAGGTGCGCACCTCGGGCTCGCTGCGCAGCCAGACCGAGTCCGGTCCTGCGACGGCCACCCGATGGCCGTGCGACTGGCGCACCCAGGGCACGATCGAGCCGTAGTCGAAGCGGATCCGCAGGGTGCTGCGCACGGTGACATGGCCGTGGAGTCCCTCCACGATGCGCACAAGGTCGGGGGCGACGTCGCGTTGGGGCATCAGATCGGTGACGCGGATCGCGCCGTCGTCGGTCTCCCACTCGGTGTCGAGGACCAGCGTGTCCGGGCGGTAGGCGCGGCGCGTGCAGGGGCCCTTGGCGTGCTTGGGGGCGATGCGCCAGTGGCCGTTGTCCTTGTCGCCGAGGAGTTTGGCGAAGCAGGCCGCCGAGTCGAACCGGGGCAGACACAGCCAGTCGACGGAACCGTCCCTGCCGATGAGGGCGGCCGTCTGCTCGTCACTGATCAGGGCGTAGTCCTCGATGCGCTGCTGCACGAAGTGCGGGTTCCCCGAGGGCCGGTGGGCCAATCAGGGCTGGGGCCGGGGGAGTGACGCGCTCGCCGGGGACCCGGTGCCGGAGAAGATGACGCCGGGGTCGGACGGGGTCTGGTTCAGCACCCACAGCCCGATCAGCGTGGCCAGCGCGAATACGACGGTGATGAGGACGGCGAGGACCAGCCGGCGCCGGCGCTCCCGGCGCAGCCATTCGCCGCGCGCGGTGCGATAGGCGTCCGGAGGGGGCTGCACCCCGTCGGCCAGCGCCGCGAGCGCCTCGCGCAGTTCCTGCTCGGTACGGTCCGGGCTGGTGCCACGCGACGGAGTCGCATCTCGATGCGTCATCGCCGGGCCTCCATCGCCTGGGTCAGGGCGGCGAGGCCGCGTGCCGTATGGGTTTTGACGGAGCCGCAGGAGATCCCCATCGCCGCGGCGATCTCGCTCTCCTTCAGCCCGAGCCAGTGCCGCAGCACCAGCGCCTCGCGCTGCCGGGCGGGCAGTTGCTGGAGCGCGCCGATCAGGACGCGCTGGTCGTCGCGGAGCAGCGCGGTGCTCTCGGCGGAGGCGACGACCTCGTCCGGTGTCGGCTTCTCGACATGCTTGCGGGCGACCTGGAGATGCCGTATCCGCATCCGCGTCAGATTGCACACGGTGGAGCGCAGATACGCCTCCGCCGCCTCGGTGTCCCGCAGGCGCCGCCACTTCCGGTAGATCTGGTAGTAGGCCTCGGCGACCACGTTCTCCGGGTCGTCGGCCCCGAGCAGGACCGCGAGACGCAGCATCGAGGAGTAGTGCAGCTCGAACAGCCGGGCCAGACCGGCCTCGCGTTCCACGTCCGCCGGGTCGCTCACCGCCGGGGTGAGGGCGATCGCCGCTTCCGGTCTCAGGTGCTGTCTCACGGGTTGTTCGCTCCCGTCTCGGGGCGCCTGCCGACGCCTGGGCGCGACGGCAGGTCGGTCAGATCGGCGCCGCGCGGGACGCCCAGGCGTTCGAGCACCGCGGTCCCCGCCACGGCGACGGTCAGATTGAGGAACAGCGCGGCGAGCCCGGCGTAGATCTCCGGCCCCGGGCCCAGCGCCACGATCGACGAGAAGCCCTCCCGTACGACCATGAAGGTCCCGCCGACCATGCCCACGCCCCACCCGGCGAGCAGCGCCCGCGGATGCAGCCGCGCGGTGTACAGCCCTACCGCGACGGCCGGGAAGATCTGCAGGATCCAGACCCCGCCGAGCAGTTGGAGGTTGATGGCGTCCTGGTCGCGCAGCCCGAACACGAAGGCCACCGCGCCCACCTTCGCGGTCAGCGACACCGCCTTGGCGATGCGGACCTGCCGCTTCGGGGTGGCCGTCGGATGGACGTACTCGACATACACGTTGCGTACGAAGCTGGTGGCGGCCGCGATCGACATCACCGCCGCCGGGACCAGCGCCCCCACGGTGATCGCGCCGAACACCAGCCCGGCCAGCGGCGCCGGCATCAGCCGGTCGACCAGCATCGGTACGGCCGCCTCGGCACCGCCCTCCGGGGCACGTACGCCGGTCGCGAGCGCCGCGATACCGAGGAACCCGAACAGGGCGAGCAGCCCCGTCCAGGCGGGCAGGGCCACGGCCACCTTGCGCAGGGTGCGCGGACCGTCGGCGGCGAAACCGGCGGTCAGGACGTGCGGGTACATCAGCAGGGCGAGCGCCGAGCCGAGGGCGAGGGTGGCGTAGGCGGGCTGCTGCTCGGGGGTGAGGAGCAGCGCCGGGCCGCCGAGGCGTTCGGCCGCGCCGTCGAAGACGGCACCCGGGCCGCCGAGCCGTTCGAGGACCAGCCAGGTCACCGCGGTCAGCGACACGAAGACGGCGACGGCCTTCAGCGCGGAGATCACGGTGGGGGCGCGCAGCCCGTGCCGGTAGGTCGCGACGGCCAGCCCCGCGAACAGCGCCACCATCACCAGATCCCCGGCCGCGCCCCGCGGATACAGACCCCCGGCCGCGAGCACCGCCCGGATCCCGAGCAGTTGCAGCGCGAGATACGGCATCGTCGCGAGGATCCCGGTCAGCGCGACCACCAGCGCCAGCGGCGGCGAGCCGTAACGACCGCGCACGAAGTCGGCGGCGGTGACATAGCCGTGCCGACGGGCCACGCTCCACAGCCGGCTCAGCAGCACGAAGGCCAGCGGGCAGACGATCACCGTGTACGGCACGGCGAAGAAGGCGGGCGCGCCGTTGCCGTAGGCCAGGCCCGGTATCGCGGCGAAGGTGTACGCGGTGAAGATCGTGCCGCCCAGCAGCAGCCACGTCCACACCGGGCCGAGGCTGCGATCGGCCAGCGCCCAGCCCTCCAGGGACGGGAGCTTCCCGCTCGGGCGCAGACGGCGCGCGGTGACGGCGAGCAGCGACGCCCCGCCGATCACGGCGAGAAACGTCGCGGTCATGGCGCCATCGGCCATGGGTCACCGTCCTTGGTGTGCCTGTGCCCTCGCGCGAGAGTTGCGCGGGCGGCCCGAACGGAGGACACGGAACCGGCGGCAAATTTCCCGGATGTTCGCTGTCAACCGGTCTCGGGGGGTGGGCAACTCTTGCACAGACCCACAGCGAGCGGGAGAGGAGCGCAGGTCATGGCACGGACCGGTCATCACCGGCTACGGCGCGTCGCGATCGCCGTACTGCTCCTCGCGCCCGCCGCGGGTCTGCTGTGGGTCCCCTGGTACGCCGGTGCCGAGCCGCGGCTGGCCGGGACGCCGTTCTTCTACTGGTACCAGCTCGTCTGGGTGCCGGGGTGCGGCCTCTGCCTGTTCGCCGCGTACGCGCTGACGGACCGAGATCGACATCCATAGCGCTGAGCCGTAGATCCTCTTCCCGCCTGTTCAGGTCAGGAGCCGCCATGCCCGTATCAGCCATGCCCGAATCCGGTCGCTCGGCGCCGGAAAAGCCCCGAATGTCGCCGAAGTCCGTGGCGATCTGGACCGCCGTAGCCATGGTCGGCGCCCTCGGCTGGGCCGTGCTCGCCCTGTCCCGGGGCGAGGAGATCTCGGCCGTCTGGCTGGTCGTCGCGGCCCTCGGCTCGTACGCGATCGCCTACCGCTTCTACTCCCGCTTCATCGCCCGCCGGGTCCTCCAGGTCGACGACACCCGCGCCACCCCCGCCGAACGCCTGGAGGACGGCGTCGACTACCACCCCACCGACAAGCGGGTGCTGTTCGGCCACCACTTCGCGGCGATCGCCGGCGCGGGACCGCTGGTCGGCCCGGTGCTGGCCGCGCAGATGGGCTATCTGCCCGGCACGGTCTGGATCATCGCCGGCGTGATCTTCGCCGGGGCGGTGCAGGACATGATCGTGCTGTTCCTGTCCATGCGCCGGGACGGCAAGAGCCTCGGCCAGATGGCCCGGGACGAGATCGGCCGGGTCGGCGGCGCCGCCGCGCTGATCGGCGTCTTCGCCATCATGATCATCCTGCTCGCCGTCCTCGCGATGGTCGTCGTCAACGCCCTGGCGGAGTCGGCATGGGGCACCTTCTCGGTCTCCATGACCATCCCGATCGCCCTCTTCATGGGCTTCTACCTGCGCTATCTGCGGCCCGGCCGGGTCGTGGAGACCAGCTTCATCGGTGTGGCCCTGCTGCTGCTCGCCATCCTCGGCGGCGGCTGGATCCAGGACTCCGCACTCGCCGAGTACTTCGTCTGGAGCCCCGAGACCCTGGTCTTCTGCCTGGTCGGCTACGGCTTCGTCGCCTCCGTGCTGCCGGTGTGGATGCTGCTGGCGCCCCGCGACTACCTCTCGACCTTCATGAAGGTCGGCACCATCGCCCTGATGGCCGTCGGTGTGGTGATCGCCGCCCCGAACCTCAGGACCGAGCCGGTGACGGACTTCGCCTCGACCGGCGCCGGACCGGTCTTCGCCGGGTCGCTGTTCCCCTTCCTCTTCATCACCATCGCCTGCGGCGCCCTGTCCGGCTTCCACGCCCTGGTCTCCTCCGGCACCACCCCCAAGCTGATCCAGAAGGAGTCCCAGGTCCGTCTGATCGGCTACGGCGCCATGCTCACCGAGTCCTTCGTCGCCGTCATGGCGCTGATCGCCGCCTGCGTCCTCGAACCGGGCCTGTTCTACGCCATGAACTCCCCGGCCGCGCTGCTCGGCCCGACCGTGGACAGCGCCGCCGAGGCGGTGAAGAACCTCGGCTTCACCATCACCCCGGACCAGCTGACGGCCGCGGCCAAGGCGGTCGAGGAGGAGACGTTGGTCGGCCGCTCAGGGGGCGCCCCCACCCTCGCCGTCGGCATGTCCGAGATCTTCTCCGGGGTGTTCGGCGGTGCCGGGATGAAGGCCTTCTGGTACCACTTCGCGATCATGTTCGAGGCACTGTTCATCCTCACCACGGTGGACGCCGGCACCCGTGTCGGCCGCTTCATGCTCCAGGACATGCTCGGCAACGTATGGAAGCCGATCGGCCGGGTCACCTGGAAGCCCGGCATCTGGATCACCAGCGCCCTCGTCGTCGGCGCGTGGGGCTACTTCCTCTACGCCGGTGTCACCGACCCGCTCGGCGGCATCAAGCAGCTGTTCCCGTTGTTCGGCATCGCCAACCAGCTCCTTGCCGCCGTCGCCCTGGCCGTCACCACCACCGTCCTGATCAAGTCCGGCAAGCTGCGCTGGGCCTGGGTCACCGGCATCCCGCTCGCCTGGGACGTGGCCGTCACCTTCACCGCCGGCTGGCAGAAGATCTTCTCGGACGACCCGGCGATCGGCTTCTTCGCCCTGCGCGACAAATACGCGCAGGCCATCGAGGACGGTCAGCTCCTGCCGGGCGCCACGGGCATGGACGACATGCACACCATCGTCCTCAACAACACCGTCGACGGCGTCCTCATGGCGGTCTTCCTGCTGCTGGTCCTCACGGTCCTGGTCAACTGCGCGGTGGTCTGCGTGCGGGCCGTGCGGGCCCCTGAGCCACTGCCGACGACCGAGGCGCCGTATGTCGAGTCGCGGCCGATGGCGGGGGTGGGGTCATGAGGGTCGTGAGGGTGATGCGCTGGGTGCGGTGGTACGTGCGTGAGCTGATGGCCGTGCTGAGCCTGCGGCATCGGGAGGGCAGGCCGGAGGGCCGTTGTTGCTGATGCGGCTGCGGCTTTGAGGGACGTCCGCTGCACGTCCCTCAGGGGCGCGGGGCCGTGTCGATATGCGGCTCCGCCGCGCGGGCGCGAGCAACCACGAACCACCCGCAGCCGCCCGACGCCAGAACCCCTACGGCGAAACCGCTACACCCCAGCCGGCGTCGACTCTTCCACCACGGCCGAGCCGACGCCGCGGTCCCGGGCCTCCCGCCGAGCCAGAATCCACCACCCGACGGGCACCCCCGCCGCGAACAACCACCACTGCAAGGCATACGCGTAATTCAGCGGAGCGTTCTCGTTGCCGGGCTTCCCGATCAGCTCCGGTGTGTCACCCTTCGGCTCGGGCGCTGTCAGCACGACGTACCCGCCGAGCACCCGGGCGTCGAGCCGCGCGGCCTCCTGCTCGCTGTTGATCAGCATGACCTGACGGTCGGGGAGGCCCTTGAGGTTCTTGATGCCGCTCGCCTCGGTCGTCTCGTCCGGCATCAGCCGCCCGGTGACCGTGACGGTGCCGCTCGGCGCGGCCGGGACCTTGGGGAAGGCCGTCTGGCTGGGACCGTCGGCGGGGATCCAGCCGCGGTTCACCAGCAGTACCTTGCCGTCCGTCAGCACGAGGGGCGTCAGGACATGGAAGCCGACCTCTTCGTCCGCGTTGACGCGCCGCCGGACCACGATCTCCCGCTCGGAGTCGAACCGGCCCCGCGCGGTCACCGTGCGGTACCGCTCCTTGGTGGTGACCGTGTGCCCCGGGGACGTCAGCTTCTCCACGGGCATCGGCTTGGCGTCCAGCGCGTCGGCGACCAGCTGGTTACGGGCGCTGCGCTCCTCGTAACGGTGCATCTGCCAGAAGCCCAGCCTGATCATCGTCGGGATGAGGATCAGGGCGACCAGCGTGAGGATCACCCACTGCCGGGACAACAGGAAGCGGTACACCCCACGACCGTACAACTCGGTCGTGGGGCGTCTTCAGCCGGGTACCTGGTCATACCTTGTCGACGATGCCCACCTTTCCCTCGGCGCGGGCGCAATGGGCGCCGCAGAACCAGTGACCGTCGACCTCGACGCCCTGCCCGATGACCTGCACCCGGCAGTGCTCGCAGATGGGTGCCATGCGGTGGATCGCACAGGAGAAGCAGTCGAAGACATGCACCGCGCCCTGCGCGTGCACCTCGAAGGTCATGCCGTAGTCGTTTCCGCAGACTTCACATGTCGCCATGCGCCACAGGGTGAGCGGTCGGCGCGGTGCGGGGCGGGACGGCTCCGGGCGAGTCGCCCGGCAATCACCCGTCCGTACGGTCACCGCTCCGACGCCGGCTCCACATCCCGCAGGAGCTGTCCGAACGCCGCCTCGTCCACCACCGGCGTGCCGTACTGCCGGGCCTTGACCACCTTCGAGGTACTCGCGTCCGGGTCGTTCGTGACGAGCAGGCTGGTCAGCCGGGACAGGCTCGTCGACACATGCAGCCCGGCCTCGATGGCGCGGTCCTCCAGCAGATCGCGCTCGATCGACGTGTCCCCGGAGAACGCCACCCGCATGCCCTGTTTGAGTCTTTTGCCGTCCTCGTAGCGCCCCGGGTTGGGATGGGGGCAGGCGGGCCTCTTACGGGACGGACGCCAACTGGTCGGCCGATAGCCGCCGCCGTAGCCGCCGTATCCGTTCGCCTGCTGTCCGATGACCGCTGTGGAGGCCGTGTCCCGCCACTCCGTCAGCGGCCGGCACTCCTGGAGCGGCAGCCGCACACTGCTCGCCGCCGCGGCCCGCAGGCTCGGCCGGAACGCCTCCGCCAGCACGCGCGCGTCGTCCAGCGCGTGGTGCGCGCGCTGCTGGACGACGCCGAAGTGGGCGGCGAGGGACTCCAGCTTGTGGTTGGGCAGGGGCAGCGCCAGCTCCTTGGACAGCGCGATGGTGCACAGCCGCTGCCGCACCGGGGCCTCGCGCTCCGCGCGCGCGTACTCCCGCGCGATCATCTGCCAGTCGAAGACGGCGTTGTGCGCGACGAGGACGCGGCCGTCGAGCCGGGCCGAGAACTCCCCCGCGATGTCCTGGAAGAGGGGCGCCGACTCCAGCACATCGGTCGTCAGACCGTGGATCCAGACCGGGCCCGGGTCGCGCTCCGGGTTGACCAGCGTGTACCAGTGGTCCTCGACCTCGCCGCGCGCGTCCAGACGGTAGACGGCCGCGGAGATTATCCGGTCGTCCCGGGCCAGGCCGGTGGTCTCCACGTCAACGACCGCGTACCCCTGGGGATACGCGGCCGGCCACGCAGTGGGGGAGGACGCTGCGGTCGTACGGTCTTCGAGCATGGTCACTGAGGATACGGGCCGCCACTGACAGCCCTCGCCGTCAGGTGCCTTACCCCGTCCGCCTGTTCGAGCGCGGGGAACAGGGGAACGCCAACCGGGCGGTGCGGGCACGGTGTTGCGGAGCGTTGGTACGTCCGTGATGCCCCGCGCGGTGCGATCCTCCGCATATGACCGAACCGACGACACAG
Organism: Streptomyces lanatus; assembly: GCF_014655715.1. Classification (GTDB taxonomy): domain Bacteria; phylum Actinomycetota; class Actinomycetes; order Streptomycetales; family Streptomycetaceae; genus Streptomyces; species Streptomyces lanatus. The sequence continues at coordinate 503,241 of NZ_BNBM01000005.1, forward strand.
GACGAGGCTCACGGCGGTGCGCTGGGGGAACGGCTGAACTGGCTGCGGGCGGCCGTTCTCGGGGCCAACGACGGCATCGTGTCGACCGCGGGCCTCGTCGTCGGTGTGGCCGGCGCGACGGACGACCGCGACGCCCTCCTCACCGCCGGGCTCGCCGGGCTGCTCGCCGGTTCGATGTCGATGGCGGCCGGGGAGTACGTCTCGGTGTCCACGCAGCGCGACTCGGAGAAGGCCGCGCTGGCCCAGGAGAAGCGGGAGTTGCGGGAACGGCCGGAGGCCGAGCTGGAGGAGCTGACGGACCTTCTGGAACGCCGGGGCCTGTCCCGGGACGTGGCCTCGGAGGCGGCGGTCCAGCTGACGGAACGTGACGCACTGCGGGCACACGCACGCGTGGAGCTCGGCATCGACCCCGACCGGCTGACCAACCCCTGGCACGCGGCCTGGGCGAGCTTCCTGGCGTTCACCGCCGGGGCACTCCTGCCGCTCCTGGCGATGGTGCTCCCCCCGTCGGACTGGCGCCTCCCGGTCACCGTCCTCTCCGTCCTGACCGCCCTCACCCTCACCGGCTGGAGCAGCGCCCGCCTCGGCGCGGCGGCCCCGACCCGAGCGGTACTGCGCAACGCGGCGGGCGGCGCGCTCGCCATGGGAGTCACCTATGTGGCGGGGTCACTGCTGGACGTGGCGGGGGCGTAGGGCCTGGCCACGGAGGTGCCCCGTCGTTCCTCGAAGCGCGCCGGGCTGCCACCGCGACGTACCGTGAGTACCGGCGTTCGACCACGCCGGACCAGAGGAGAGAAGGACCCCGCCATGCGCGCCACCACCATCCACGCCCCCTTCGACATGCGGGTCCAGGACGTGCCCGACGCCGTGGTGCGCGAGCCCGCCGACGCCGTGGTCAGGGTGTTGCGGGCCTGTATCTGCGGCAGCGACCTGTGGGCGTACCGGGGGGAGTCGGCGCGGCAGCCGGGCCAGCGCATCGGGCATGAGTTCCTCGGCATCGTGGAGGAGACCGGCTCCGAGGTGACCGGCATCCGGCGGGGCGACCTCGTCGTGGCGCCCTTCATGTGGTCCGACGGTGTCTGCGACTACTGCCGTGAGGGCCTGACGACGTCCTGCGAGCACGGCGGCTTCTGGGGCTCGGTCGGCTCGGACGGCGGCCAGGGTGAGGCCGTGCGCGTCCCCTTCGCCGACGCCACCCTCGTCCGGCTGCCCAAGGACGCCGCTTCCGACGATCATCTGCTGTCCGCTCTGCTGACTCTGTCCGACGTCCTCGGCACCGGGCACCACGCCGCCCTCGGCGCCGGGGCCCGCCCGGGCGTCACGGTCGCCGTGGTCGGGGACGGGGCGGTCGGACTGTGCGCGGTGCTCGCCGCCAAGCGGCTCGGGGCCGAGCGGATCATCGCGCTCGGACGCCATCAGGTCCGCACCGACATCGCCCGCGGCTTCGGCGCCACCGACGTCGTCGCCGAGCGCGGGGACGACGCCGTGGCGGCCGTACGCGAACTCACGCGCGGGCAGGGCGCGCACGCCGTGGTCGAGGCCGTCGGCACCGAGCAGTCCATGCGTACGGCGGTCGGCATCACCCGCGACGGCGGCGCCATCGGCTTCGTCGGAGTGCCGCACGGCAGCGGCACCGGGCTCGACCTCGGCGTCATGTTCGACGGGAACATCGCGCTGCGAGGCGGCGTCGCACCCGTGCGCACCTATATCCCCGAGCTGCTGCCCGACGTCCTGGACGGCACCATCGACCCGTCCCCGGTCTTCGACCTGACCGTCGGTCTGGAGGACGTCCCCGCCGGCTACAAGGCGATGGACGAGCGCACCGCGCTCAAGGTCCTCGTCACCAACTGAGGCCGCTCGACGCTTCACCAGCGGATCGGCACCGGCAGCGCCGTCAGCAGCCCCGACAGCGCGATCACCAGACCCAGGACGACGACCTCGGCCCGCGCGGGCGAGGCGGCGGACAGCGGGTCGTCCGCGCGGCGCAGCCGGATCCGCGCCCACAGCGCCAGCGCGGCGACGGCCACCACCAGGATCACCTTGGCCAGCAGGGCACGCCCGTACGCGGTCCCGGTCAGCTGGTCCAGGATCGTGTCCGAGGGCATCCGGCGCAGCGAACTCCACACCCCGGTCGCCGTGATGGCGGCCAGCAGTACGGCAGCCACGCGCGCGTAGAGCCCCAGCAGGGCGGCGCCCGCCTCCTGGACGCGCCAGACGCGCAGGGTCCGCAGGGCATGGAGCAGCCCGCCGACCCACAGCGACGCGCAGATCAGATGCACCAGCGTCAGTCCGGAACCCAGCAGCGGGCTGTGCTCGGGTGCGGGATGCGCGCGCAGCGCCTCGGCGATCACGATCGCGGTCAGCGGCCAGACCTGGGTGGCCGGACGGCGCGACAGGGCGCACAGCCCGGCCACGGCGAAGGCGTTGACCTCCAGCAGGGCGAGCTTGCCGTCGCGCGAGGAGTACAGGCCGCCGATGTCGAGGTCGGAGGGGCTGTGCGGCACGAGGTTGCCCGTGGAGACGACGGAGGCGAGCCCGAGGGCGGCGCCGAAACCGACGGCGGCCGCATACGGTGCCCAACTGCGGGGCCCGGCCGGGGGAGCGCCGGGCACGGCCCGGGCCAGCCGGTGCACGAACAGCTCCCCCAGCGGGACGCACAGCGCCGCGAACAGCGCCGCACGCAGCAGCGCGATACCGCCACTGCCGGGCGCCGCGGCCTCCCCCGTGTCGTGCAGCGCTGCCGACGGCCCGAGCAGCGGGATCAGTGCCGCCAGCCCGAGCAGGGCGAGCACGGCCACCGTCCGGGCGATGCCGGGGCGCGGTCCCGGCACACTCCCGTCGGTCGCGCCAGGGGAGGATCTTGCCAATGTCACCTCAAGATCTTCACAAAGCATCACAGAGTCGGGCAAGTATCGGAAAGCAAGTGGGGTGCCGCATTCCGTACGGGGGTACGGCCCGGACGGCGGGGCCGCTCACTCCCAACGCGCCGGATCCGCACCCCAGACCCCGGGCGGCCGCGTCCAGTCGACGGGACCGCCCTCGAACGACACCGGCGATCGGGCGTACCGCAGCCGCCCGAGTGCGCTCTCCCGCTCGGCGAGCCAGGCATCGGGCCGGTCGTATCCGGCATCCCCCCGAGCGCCCGGCCGGATCCCGTTCACCAGCCAGTCCGACGTCCGCGCCAGCGCGAACCGCACACAGCGCCCGTCCCCCTGTTCCTCCCGCTCGGTCAGCGCCCGCAGCACGGCCGCCGCCAGCAGATACCCCGTGCCGTGGTCGAGGGCCTGCGCGGGCAGCGCACCGGGCCGCTCGGCCGATCCCTCGGTCGCCGCGATCCCGGTGGCGACCTGCACGAGGCTGTCGAAGCCGCGCCGCTCGCGCCAGGGCCCGTACGCGCCCCACGCCGACAACTGCGCCACGATCAGCCCGGGCCGCCGCTCGGCCAGTGCCTGTGCCGACAGCCCGAACCGGTCCAGGGCGCCCGGCCGATAGCCGGTGACGACGACGTCCGCCGCCGCGAGCAGTTCCTCGAAGGTGCGCCGGTCGGCCGCCAGGTCCAGCCTCGCCGAGCGCTTCCCGAAGCCCGTGTCGGCGTGCTGGTCGGCCAGTTCGGGCAACTGCGGCGCGTCCAGGCGCAGGACGTCCGCGCCGAGCAGTGCGAGCGTGCGGGTGGCGACCGGTCCCGCTATGACCCGCGTCAGGTCCAGGACGCGTACCCCGGCGGCGGGCAGCAGGGGAGTGCCGTCGAGCGGCGGGAGCGCACGCGCACGTGCCGCGGTCAGCCGTTCGTGCTCGACGAGCGGCCGCCCGGCCACCGCCACCGCCTGCTCGTGCGCCGCCCACTCCTTCGGCGTACGCAGCGCGACGGCCAGCCCGCCGGCCGCGTACACGGCGTCCTCCACGTCGCGCGAGGACCGCTCGGCCAGCGCGGCCTCCAAGGCGTCCGGATCGGCCACCTTGAGCGCGGCCAGCAGCCTGGCCCGGTGATGCGGATAGTTGGCGTGCGTGCGCACCCAGCCGTCCGCCGTCCGCCAGAACCGGGACAGCGGCGCGAAGTTGACCGGTGCGCGTCCGTCGACCAGCAGGTGCCGTTCGCTCACGAACGCCGTGGCGATCGCCCCGTCGTCCAGCCGGACCCGCGGTACCTCGGCGAGCCCCGCCCGCCGCGCCCCCAGCTCGGCGGCGGCCAGCGCGCACGCGCCCACGCACGCGCGCGCCAACTCCCGTACGGGAAGACGCGCTTCGAGCGCGCCCTCCCGCACCACGGTCGTCACCCGGGGGAGAAGGGCGGGGTCGCCGCCCACTTCGGACCAGGTGTGATCAAGTGCAGTCATGACTGCACTATGCGGTATCTGACTCAGCCAACGGAGCCCTTTCGGGGCCGATGACCTCAGTCGACGGCGTCCAGGGCGTTCACGATCCCGAACCCGTAGAAGCCGTTGAACCGCTTGCCGCCCACACACACCGCGTCCGGCGTGCCGTCGCCGTTCTGGTCGTACGACTCCGGGCAGCCCGGGTTGTCCGCCTGCGCTCTGAGCAGCGCGTGCAACTGGGCCGGAGTCGCCTTCGGGTAGCGGGACTTCAGCAGCGCGGCGACGCCCGCGGCGTGCGGGGAGGCCATCGACGTGCCCTGGAGATAGCCGTACTGGTTGTTCGGGAGGGTGGCCAGGATGCGGCCGTTCTTCGACGGGGTGTCCGGGGTCTGGTAGCGCCCGTCGCCACCCGGGGCCGCGATGTCGACGACGCCGTAACCGTACGAGGAGTAGTACGACTTGAGGTTCTTCACGCCCGTCGCGCTGACCGTGACGACACCGGGCAGCTGGGTCGGCACGTCGAAGCACTTGTGCGGGTCGACGGTGCGCTTGACCGCGGTCGAGTCGTCGGGGCTGCTGTCGTCGACGAGGGCGTCGGAGTCCAGGTCGTGGTTGGAGTTGCCGGCCGACGCGAAGTTGAGGGTGCCCTTCTTCTGGGCGTACAGCTGGGCCCTGTTGACGGCGTCGACGATCGCCCGCTGGTCCGGGTCGTCCATGCAGTTGTAGAGCCACGGGTCGACGTAGTAGCTGTTGTTCGTGATCTCCACGCCGTGATCGGCGGCGAACACGAAGGCGCAGACGACGCTTTCGGGGTAGTAGAGGCCGTTGACGGGGTCGCTCACCTTGATGGCGGAGACCTTCACGCCGGGCGCGACCCCCGCGATACCGATCCCGTTGCGGGGCGCGGCGATCTCACCGGCCACATGGGTGCCGTGGGAGTCCTCGGCGGTGTCCGGCCGCCAGGCGCCCGCGCCGGTGTCCGCCTTGCCGCCGACGCAGTTCGCGGACTGGGCGGCGGAGAAGTTCGGCGCCAGGTCCGGGTGGGTGTCGTCGACGCCGTTGTCGATCACGGCGACGGTCACCCTGGGGCTGCCGGGGTTGATCCGCGCGGCCCGGTCGGCGCCGATCGCGCGCAGGTTCCACTGGTCGGCCTCCAGCGGCTCCCCCTGGCCCGCGGCGCCGATGGTCCTCCGGGCCTGCTGCTCCGTCAGGGGCTGGACGGGACCCTCGTCCGTGGTCCCGGCCGCGGTCAGGGGCGCCGTACGGGTCGCGCCCGCCGACTGGACGCCGCGCACCCCGCGTATCGCCTTGGCGAAGTCGGGATACGCCGAATGGACGACGATCACACCGATTCGCTCGTACGTGATCACGACGGTGCCGCCCGCCGCCTCGATGGCCTTCTTCACCGACTCGATCGTGCGACGGTCCGGGCTGGTATTGACGACATAGGCCAGGTTGGGCGCCTCCGTGGCCTGTGCGACGGGCTCCGAGAGCGGTGCCGCCGAGGCCGCCGTCGGGAGGAAGCCGAGCGAGGCGGTCAGCGAGAGGGCGAGCGGGACGGCGAGGGCGAGTCGGCGTCTGGACCGCAGATGAGCCATGGGATCTCCACATCATCCGGAACCGGAACCGCCCGAGCGGCGGATCGCGCTCGGGCAGGTACATGACGAGTGGTGCTGCGCCGAAGCTATCCCCGAACCCGCTGGCCAGCAATCCGGCCGAGGCGACTCAGGAAAGAAGCCCGAGGAGTTGAACCGGTTCTCGCGTGGCGCCGTGACCTTGGACAGGAGGCGCGAGCACGATCGAGCCCCCTGTTGGATCACGCGCCGGGGCCCTACCATCGCGAGCCGGCTCAAGTGATCCATGTCACTGCGAAGAACAGAGCCGCCATGCCCGTACCCGACCCGTCCCCGACTCCTGATCCGTCCCCAACCCCCCAACCGTCCCCGTCCACCGTCGCAACAGCGCCCGCAACGCGAGGAGACTCCGTGGCCACCGACGCACCGCCCCCCTCGAAAGAGGAACACAAACTCCCCTCCACCGAGGAGTTCGCCGAGGTGCAGCAGAGTGCGGAGTTCAGTGAACTGCGCCGCTCCTACCGCTCCTTCGCCTTCCCGCTGACCGTCGCCTTCATCGCCTGGTACCTGCTGTACGTCCTGCTCTCCAACTACGCGGGCGACTTCATGGGCACCAAGCTGTTCGGCAACATCAATGTCGCGTTCGTTCTCGGTATCGCCCAGTTCGTCACCACGTTCCTCATCGCCTGGTGGTACTCGCGCCACGCCGGTACCAAGCTCGACCCCAAGGCCGAGGCCATCAAGACCCGTATGGAGGGCGGCGCATGAGCCCCGCGATGACCCTTGCCGCAAATGAGGCCAGCGAGCACCGGCCGCTGATCATCACCCTGTTCGCGCTCTTCGTGGTCGCGACCCTGTTCATCACCGTCTGGGCGGGCCGCCAGACCAAGGACGCCGCCGACTTCTACGCCGGCGGCCGCTCCTTCAGCGCCTTCCAGAACGGCCTCGCCGTCTCCGGCGACTACATGTCCGCCGCGTCGTTCCTCGGTATCGCGGGCGCCATCGCCCTCTTCGGATACGACGGTTTCCTGTACTCCATCGGGTTCCTGGTCGCCTGGCTGGTCGCCCTGCTCCTGGTGGCCGAGCCGCTCAGGAACTCCGGCCGCTACACGATGGGCGACGTGCTCGCGTACCGCATGCGCCAGCGCCCCGTGCGCACCGCGGCCGGCACCTCCACGATCGTCGTGTCGATCTTCTATCTGCTCGCCCAGATGGCGGGCGCGGGCGTCCTGGTCTCCCTGCTGCTCGGCATCACCTCCGACGCGGGCAAGATCCTCATCGTCGCCCTCGTCGGCGTCCTGATGATCGTGTACGTCTCCATCGGCGGCATGAAGGGCACCACCTGGGTCCAGATGGTCAAGGCCGTCCTGCTCATCGGCGGCACGATCCTCATTACGTTCCTCGTGCTGCTGAAGTTCAACTTCAACATCTCGGATCTGCTGGGCAAGGCCGCCGAGAACAGCGGCAAGGGCGCCGCCTTCCTGGAGCCCGGCCTCCAGTACGGCTTGAACAGCACCTCCAAGCTGGACTTCATCTCCCTCGGCATCGCCCTGGTCCTGGGCACCGCCGGCCTTCCGCACATCCTGATCCGCTTCTACACGGTGCCCAACGCCAAGGCCGCCCGTAAGTCCGTGAACTGGGCCATCGGCATCATCGGCGGCTTCTACCTGATGACCATCGCCCTCGGCTTCGGCGCGGCGGCGCTCATCTCCCAGGACGAGATCATCGCGTCCAACCCGTCAGGCAATACGGCGGCACCCCTGCTCGCCCTGCACATCGGCGGCGTCGATTCGGCGTGGGGCGCGATCCTGCTCGCCACCATCTCGGCGGTGGCCTTCGCGACGATCCTCGCGGTCGTCGCCGGTCTGACCCTGGCCTCGTCCTCGTCGTTCGCCCACGACATCTACGCGAACGTCATCAAGAAGGGGCAGGCCACCGAGAAGGAGGAGATCCGGGCGGCCCGCCTCGCCACCATCGGCATCGGCGCCGTCTCCATCCTCCTCGGCGCCCTCGCCCGCGACCTGAACGTCGCCGGCCTGGTCGCCCTGGCCTTCGCGGTCGCGGCCTCGGCCAACCTGCCGACGATCCTCTACAGCCTGTTCTGGAAGAAGTTCACCACCCAGGGCGCGCTGTGGTCGATCTACGGCGGTCTGATCGTCGCCGTCGGCCTGGTGCTGTTCTCGCCGGTCGTCTCCGGCGACCCGAAGGCGATGTTCCCGGACGTCGACTTCGCCTGGTTCCCGCTGAAGAACCCGGGCATCATCTCCATCCCGTTCGGCTTCTTCATGGGCTGGCTCGGCACGGTCCTGTCCAAGGAGGAGCCCGACGCCGGCAAGTACGCGGAGCTGGAGGTCCGGTCCCTGACCGGCACCGGCGCCCACTAGGCAGGCATCCCGAGCGGCCGCGTCGTAGATCCCTACGACGCGGCCGTGTCGTACGTCGTGGGATCGGGCCGGTGTCGCTGTCAGTGCGGTCACGTAGGCTCACAGGTGACGGAAGTTGAATCCGGCTGTGACGAGGGAGGGGGCCCACGTGCTCATCGACACCTACGGCCGAGTGGCCACCGACCTGAGGGTTTCGCTGACCGACCGCTGCAATCTGCGGTGTACGTACTGCATGCCCGAGGAGGGCCTGCAGTGGCTGGCCAAGCCCGACCTGCTCACGGACGACGAGATCGTCCGTCTGATCGACATCGCCGTGACCTCCCTAGGTATCGAGGAGGTCCGCTTCACCGGCGGCGAGCCCCTGCTGCGCCCAGGCCTGGTCGGCATAGTCGAGCGCGTGGCGGCCCTGGCCCCCCGCCCCCAGATGTCCCTGACGACCAACGGCATCGGCCTCAGGCGCACCGCGTCCGCCCTCAAGGCGGCGGGCCTGGACCGGGTCAATGTCTCCCTGGACACCCTCCGCCCCGAGGTCTTCAAAACTCTCACCCGCCGCGACCGCCACAAGGACGTCATCGAGGGCCTCGATGCCGCCCGCGACGCCGGCCTGACTCCGGTCAAGGTCAACTCGGTCCTGATGCCGGGCCTGAACGGCGACGAGGCTCCCGACCTGCTGGCCTGGGCGGTCGAGCACGACTACGAACTGCGCTTCATCGAGCAGATGCCCCTGGACGCCCAGCACGGCTGGAAGCGCGACGGCATGATCACCGCCGGTGACATCCTGACCTCCCTGCGCACCCGCTTCGAGCTGACCCCCGAGGGCGAGGAGAAGCGCGGCTCGGCCCCGGCGGAGCGCTGGCTGGTGGACGGCGGCCCGCATGTGGTCGGCGTGATCGCCTCGGTCACCCGTCCGTTCTGTGCGGCCTGCGACCGCACCCGCCTCACGGCCGACGGCCAGGTCCGCACCTGCCTGTTCGCCCGCGAGGAGACCGACCTCCGCGCAGCCCTGCGCTCCGGCGCCCCCGACGAGGAGATCGCCCGCATCTGGCGGCTGGCGATGTGGGGCAAGAAGGCGGGCGCGGGCCTCGACGACCCGTCGTTCGTCCAGCCCGACAGGCCCATGTCAGCCATCGGTGGCTGAAGGGGCCTCTTCCCACTCCGCCAGCAGGACGACGTCCTTCAAAAAGCCCCGCACCCCGAGAAACTGCGACAGATGCTCGCGATGCTCTTCACAGGCGAGCCATGTCTTTCGCCGCTCCGGCGTATGAATCTTCGGGTTGTTCCACGCCAGCACCCAGATGGCATCGGCTCGGCAACCCTTGGCGGAACAGATAGGCGTGTCACTCACAGATACGTCTCACAAGTCGCGGACAAAAAGGCGACGCCGAGCAGCCACGGGGGGAGCTGCCCGGCGTCGGTCCGTCGCTCCGACGGGGGATGCGGAGCGCCTACGAAGTATGTCACGGGTAACCCGTCGCCCGGCACCGGAACAACACTATTGATCTGAGCTTTTCCTGAGCTTGGCGGAGAGTCGCCTTCCGGAAGGAAGCGGTCCGCGGAATCACACCCCGTCACGCGGTTTGTTTTGTGCGCCGGGCTCCGAATCGCCCGACACATCTTCCGGGACGGATTCCGCGAAACCGTCATTCGTCCGCGGCGGCGCGATCATCGGCCGTACATGCGCGGTGACGAACGTCGACGGCAGACCCGGCGCGTTTTCCCGCCCCGCGTTGGCGATCACGACCGCGATGTACGGCAGGATCGCGCCGAGCACCAACGCCACGATCGCCACGTGCCGTTCGACGTTCCACAGCGTGGCCGCGAGGATCACCGACAGCGTGCGGATCGACATCGAGATGATGTACCGGCGCTGCCGGCCGCGCACATCGTCCTGGAGACCCGCGCGGGCTCCGGTGATCCGGAACACCTCGGTGTTGCCGCTCGCGTGCAGCTTCCGCATCACATTCCACCATCCGCCCGCATCGGACTCGCCCCCGGTCCGTCTCGTCTCCCACGTTACGCCCCGTCTGCGCCGTCTACGAGACCGGGGCCCCTGTCACCTGGGGGAACGCGGTGGGCCGTAACGCGTACGGCCGTACCCCGCATGCGGCGTACGAGGGGCGCGCCAAGACTGGGCGTACTGCTCACCCCGAGCCGTACGAGGAGGCAGCCATGGGCTGGTTGTGGGCGATCATCGTGGGATTCGTGCTGGGCCTGCTCGCAAAGCTGCTCATCCCGGGCAAACAGCACAGCCCTCTCTGGCTGACCACCATCTTCGGCATGCTGGGCGCCATCGTCGGCAACTCCATCGCCCGAGCATTCGGCGTCGAGTCCACCCGCGGCATCGACTGGAGCCGGCACATCTTCCAGATCGTGGCGGCGGTGATCATCGTGTACGTGGGGGACATGCTGTACATGGCGACGCTGGGGAAGAGGAAGCAACAGACCTGAGGCGCCCCGAAGGGGCGCGGGGCTGTGTCAATTTGCGGCTCCGCCGCATGGGCGCGATCAACCACGACGAAGCCGCAGCCCGCAGATCACCGCACCCCTGCGGCGAACCCGCTAGACGCCCGTAACCTCTACGGCCGCCAGGTTCTTCTTCCCTCGCCGCAGCACCAGCCACCGCCCATGCAGAAGGTCCTCCTTCGCAGGCACGGCATCCTCCCCGGCGACCTTGACGTTGTTCACGTATGCCCCGCCCTCCTTCACGGTCCGCCGCGCAGCCGACTTGCTGGCCACCAGCCCGACCTCGGCGAAAAGATCAACCACCGCGCCAAGCTCGGCAACCCGAACATGCGGCACCTCGGACAGCGCCGCAGCCAACGTCGCCGCATCCAGCTCGGCCAACTCACCCTGACCGAAGAGGGCGCGAGACGCGGCAATGACTGCGGCCGTCTGCTCGGCGCCATGCACCAGCGTCGTCAGCTCCTCGGCGAGAGCCCGCTGCGCGGCCCGCGCCTGCGGACGCTCCTCCGTCTGCTTCTCCAGCCCCTCCAGCTCCGCACGGGACTTGAAGGACAGGATGCGCATGTACGTAGAGACGTCCCGGTCGTCCGCGTTCAGCCAGAACTGGTAGAACGCGTACGGCGTCGTCATCTCCGGGTCGAGCCAGATGGCGCCGCCCTCGGTCTTGCCGAACTTGGTGCCGTCCGCCTTGGTCATCAGCGGCGTCGCCAGCGCGTGCACCGCCGCGTGCGGCTCCAGCCGGTGGATCAGGTCCAGACCGGCCGTGAGGTTGCCCCACTGGTCGCTGCCGCCCTGCTGGAGCGTGCAGCCATGCCGCCGGTACAGCTCCAGGAAGTCCATGCCCTGGAGCAGCTGGTAGCTGAACTCGGTGTAGCTGATGCCCTCTTCGGACTGGAGCCGGCGGGCCACGGAGTCCTTGGTGAGCATCTTGTTGACGCGGAAGTGCTTGCCGATGTCCCGCAGGAACTCGATGGCCGACAGACCGGCCGTCCAGTCCAGGTTGTTCACCATCACCGCGGCGTTGTCGCCCTCGAAGGAGAGGAAGGGCTCGATCTGCCCGCGCAGCCGGGTCACCCAGTTCGCGACCGTCTCCGGGTCGTTCAGCGTGCGCTCGGCCGTGGGGCGCGGGTCGCCGATCTGGCCCGTGGCGCCGCCGACCAGCGCCAGCGGGCGCAGGCCCGCCTGCTGGAGGCGGCGCATGGTGAGGACCTGGACCAGGTGGCCGACGTGCAGGCTGGCCGCGGTCGGGTCGAAACCGCAATAGAACGTGACGGGACCGTCCGCGAGCGCCTTGCGCAATGCGTCCTCGTCAGTGGACAGGGCGATCACGCCACGCCACTTCAGCTCGTCGACGATGTCCGTCACGGTTCTCGTGTCTCCTTGATGATCTCGGGCAGTCGGGTGACAGCCGACTACGAGGTTATACGCCCTGACTGACAGAGCTCATGTTGAAATCGGGGACGCGCAGCGCCGGCATGGCCGCCCTGGTGAACCAGTCGCTCCACTCCCTGGGCAGCGTCTTCTCGGTGCGACCCGCCTCCGTGGCCCGCCCGATCAGGTCCACCGGCGACTCGTTGAACCGGAAGTTGTTGACCTCGCCGGTCACCTCGCCGTTCTCGACGAGGTAGACACCGTCCCGGGTCAGGCCGGTGAGCAGCAGCGTCGCCGGGTCGACCTCGCGGATGTACCACAGGCAGGTCAGCAGCAGCCCGCGCTCGGTGGCGGCGACCATCTCCTCGAGCGAGCGGTCCTCGCCGCCCTCCAGGATCAGATTGTCGATGCCGGGCGCCACGGACAGCCCGGTCAGCCCCGCGCTGTGCCGGGTGGTCATCAGGTGCTTCAGCTCGCCCCGGCTCATCCACTCGGTGGCCGCGAGCGGCAGCCCGTTGTCGAACACCGACTGGTCGCCGCCGGAGGAGTGCGCGATCACGAAGGGCGCGGACTCCAGGCCCGGCTCGTTCGGGTCGCTGCGCAGCGTCAGCGGCAGCTCGCTCAGCTTCTCGCCGACGCGTGTCTTGCCGCCGGGCTTGGAGAACACGGTCCGGCCCTCGACCGCGTCCCGCCCCGACGCCGACCACATCTGGTAGATCAGCAGGTCGGCCACGGCGGTCGGCGGCAGCACCGTCTCGTACCGTCCCGCCGGCAGCTCCAGACGCCGCTCGGCCCAGCCGAGGCGTACGGCCAGCTCGGCGTCCAGCGCGGTCGGGTCCACGTCCTTGAAGTCCCGTGTGGAGCGCCCTGCCCACGCCGAGCGCGTACGGTCCGGCGACTTGGCGTTCACCTCCAGCGTCCCGTTGGGCTGGTCGTGCCGCAGCCGCAGCCCCGTCGACGTACCCACGTACGTCGACACCAGCTCATGGTTGGCGAAGCCGTACAGCTCCCGTCCGCCCGCACGCGCGCGTGCGAACGCCTCGCCGAGCGCCGGCGCGAAGTCGGCGAACACGGCGGACGACGTCTCGGCCGGGGCGTCGGTGAAGTCCTGGGACGCGGGTACGTCCGTCACCAGCGGCTGTGCGTCCTCGGCGGGCCCGGCACCGCGCGCGGCGGCCTCGGCGGCCCGCACCAGCGGCTCCAGCTCGTCCATGATCACGGCGGACCGGGACACGACGCCGGAGGCCGTGCCCTCCTTGCCGTCGACGGTCGCGACGACGGTGAGCGTGCGCCCGCGCGTGACGCCGTTCGTGGTGAGCGCGTTGCCCGCCCAGCGCAGATTGGCGGTCGACTGCTCGTCGGCGATGACGACGCACCCGTCGGCCCGGGACAGCTCCAGGGCCCGCTCGACGATCTCGTGCGGCTTGTTGGTGCGCGGGCTCATCGACCGGCCTCCTGGGTGGTGTTCAGAATGTTGACGCCCTTGAAGAGGGCCGACGGGCAGCCGTGCGAGACGGCCGCGACCTGCCCCGGCTGGGCCTTGCCGCAGTTGAAGGCGCCGCCCAGGACATAGGTCTGCGGACCGCCCACCGCCGCCATCGAGCCCCAGAAGTCGGTGGTCGTCGCCTGGTAGGCCACGTCCCGCAGCTGACCGGTGATCCGCCCGTTCTCGATCTTGAAGAACCGCTGTCCGGTGAACTGGAAGTTGTAGCGCTGCATGTCGATCGACCAGGACCGGTCGCCGACGACATAGATCCCGCGGTCGACGCTGCCGATCAGATCCTCGGTCGACATCCCGGCCGGATCCGGCTGCAGCGAGACATTGGCCATGCGCTGCACCGGCACGTGCCCCGGGGAGTCGGCGTATGCGCACCCGTTGGACCGCTCGAACCCGGTCAGCTTCGCGATGCGCCGGTCGAGCTGGTAGCCGACCAGGGTGCCGTCCTTCACCAGGTCCCAGGACTGGCCCGCGACGCCTTCGTCGTCGTAGCCGATGGTCGCGAGGCCGTGCTCGGCGGTTCGGTCACCGGTGACGTTCATCAGGTCCGAGCCGTACCGCAGCTTGCCGAGCTGGTCGAAGGTGGCGAAGGAGGTGCCTGCGTAGGCGGCCTCGTAGCCGAGGGCGCGGTCCAGTTCGGTGGCGTGGCCGATGGACTCGTGGACGGTCAGCCACAGGTTGGAGGGGTCCACGACGAGGTCGTACGGCCCCGCCTCGACGCTCGGCGCCCGCATCTTCTCGGCGAGCAGCTCCGGGATCCGCTCCAGCTCGCCCTCCCAGTCCCAGCCGGTTCCCGTCAGGTACTCCCAGCCGCGTCCGACCGGCGGCGCGATGGTGCGCATGGAGTCGAACTCGCCGCTCGACTCGTCCACCGACACGGCGGTCAGCTGCGGGTGCAGCCGGACCCGCTGCTGGGTCGTCACCGTCCCGGCGGTGTCGGCATAGAACTTGTTCTCATGGACGGTGAGCAGCGAGGCGTCCACATGATTGACGCCGTCCGCCGCCAGCAGCCGCGCGCTCCAGTCCGCCAGCAGCCCCGACTTCTCCTCGTCGGGCACCGTGAAGGGGTCGATCTCGTACGACGAGATCCAGGTCCGGTCCCTGTGCACGGGCTCGTCGGCGAGCTCCACCCGCTCGTCGGAACCGGCCGCCTTGATCACCTGGGCGGACAGCTTCGCCATCGCCACCGCCTGCGAGGCGACCTTGGCGGCGGCGTCCAGCGTCAGATCCACCCCGGACGCGAACCCCCAGGTCCCGCCGTGCACCACCCGCACCGCATAGCCCAGGTCGGTGGTGTCCGAGGACCCGGCGAGCCTGGCGTCCCGCAGCCGCCATGACGCGCTGCGCACCCGCTCGAACCGGAAGTCCGCGTGCTCGGCACCCAGCGCACGCGCGCGTGCCAGCGCCGCGTCGGCCAGGGCGCGTAGCGGAAGCGCCGTGAAGGCTTCATCGATCGTATGAGGCACGGAGGTCTCCCTGCTGTCGTGGCCTGTCGGCCCGATCATTTCGCGCGGGCGGGGCAGCGGACCACATGTTTCCGGCTGGAGTCGGCCTGTTTCTGTAGAGACCCGACAGTGACTCCCGTTAGCCACTGTCGGTGCCCGAATGTCCCCCGCCGCGACCGGCCCGATAGGTTTTCGGAGAAGCCGCCTGTCATCACGCTGTTCGGGCGGGTGTGTCAGACCCCTATCGAAAGGGTGATCCGTTGAGCCGCTCGGTTCTCGTCACCGGAGGCAACCGGGGCATCGGCCTCGCCATCGCCCGCGCTTTCGCCGACGCCGGCGACAAGGTCGCGATCACATACCGCTCGGGTGAGCCGCCGGCCGGCTTCCTGGCCGTCAAGTGCGACATCACCGACACCGAGCAGGTGGAGCAGGCCTACAAGGAGATCGAGGCCGAGCACGGCCCGGTCGAGGTGCTGATCGCCAACGCCGGCATCACCAAGGACCAGCTCCTGATGCGGATGTCCGAGGAGGACTTCACCTCGGTCGTCGACACCAACCTCACCGGCACCTTCCGGGTCGTCAAGCGCGCCAACCGCGGCATGCTGCGCGCCAAGAAGGGCCGCGTCGTGCTCATCTCGTCGGTCGTCGGGCTCTACGGCGGTCCCGGCCAGGCGAACTACGCCGCCTCCAAGGCCGCCCTGGTCGGCTTCTCGCGCTCCCTCGCCCGTGAGCTGGGCTCGCGCAACATCACCTTCAACGTCGTCGCGCCCGGCTTCGTCGACACCGACATGACCAAGGTGCTCACCGACGAGCAGCGCGCGAACATCGTGTCGCAGGTCCCGCTCGGCCGTTACGCGCAGCCGGAGGAGATCGCCGCGACGGTGCGGTTCCTCGCCTCGGACGACGCCTCGTACATCACTGGAGCCGTCATCCCCGTTGACGGCGGACTGGGAATGGGTCACTGATCACCATGAGCGGAATTCTCGAGGGCAAGCGCATCCTGATCACCGGTGTGCTGACGGAGGCCTCCATCGCCTTCCACGCCGCCAAGCTGGCCCAGGAGCAGGGCGCCGAGGTCATCCTGACCGCCTTCCCGCGGCCCACGCTGACCGAGCGCATCGCCAAGAAGCTCCCGAAGCCCACCAAGGTCATCGAGCTCGACGTCACCAACGACGAGCACCTCGCCCGCCTGGCCGACATCGTCGGCGAGGAGCTCGGCGGCCTCGACGGCGTCGTGCACTCCATCGGCTTCGCCCCGCAGGACGCGCTCGGCGGCAACTTCCTGAACACGCCGTTCGAGTCGGTCGCCACCGCCATGCATGTCTCGGCGTACTCCCTGAAGTCGCTGACCATGGCCTGTCTGCCGCTGATGCAGAACGGCGGCTCGGTCGTCGGTCTCACCTTCGACGCGCAGTACGCCTGGCCGCAGTACGACTGGATGGGCCCGGCCAAGGCCGCCCTGGAGGCCACCAGCCGCTACATGGCCCGTGACCTGGGCAAGCAGAACATCCGCTGCAACCTGGTCTCGGCCGGCCCGATCGGCTCCATGGCCGCCAAGTCCATCCCGGGCTTCAGCGACCTGGCCTCCGTGTGGGACAGCCGCTCCCCACTGGAGTGGGACCTCCAGGACCCCGAGCCGGCCGGCCGCGGCATCGTCGCGCTGCTGAGCGACTGGTTCCCGAAGACCACCGGCGAGATCATCCACGTGGACGGCGGCCTGCACGCCATCGGCGCCTGATCCCACCTGCGTCGACGCCCCGTTCTCCCGCCCGCGCGGGGGAGCGGGGCGTCACCCGTTCGGCCCATCAGTCGAGGCGGGCCAGGTGGGTGACCGCGCACTGTTGGAGTACGCGTTCCGTCGCGTGAACCCCTCTCCCGTACGGCCGAGGAGGTCCCGTTGTGCGCTTGTCCCGCCGCTTGGCCTCAGCGACCGTCGCCGTCGCACTCGTCCTGCCCGTGTCCTGCGCGGCGATCGCCCACGCGCGTGTGCACTCCGCCGAAGCGGTCGCCGAGACCGAGCCCGGGGAGCCGTTCGGCGCCGCGTGCCGGATCAGCGTCACCGGCTCCCGGGTGACCGCGTACTGCCACAACCCCTATCCGGAGACCGACAGCGTGACCCTGCATGTGGAGTGCGCCCGCTGGTGGGACCTCGACAGCGACGGCTCAGCGGTGGACGCCGAGCCCGCGCAGACCGTGCGGCTGACCGCCCGCTGCTGGAAGGAGATCGACTCGGCGTGGGTCAGTCACCGGCGGGAGGGCTGACGCGTCCCGGACGGCAGTGGAAGGGATAGCCCGCCGCCTCGTCCGTGGCCGCCGAGGCGTCGCCCGCGCGGATCGCGTCCACCAGCCGCGTGTGGTCCAGATAGGTCTCCGGTGTCAGTTCGGTGCCGACGTCGTCGCGCAGCCAGTCCACCAGGACCTCGCCCAGGTCCGCGTACATCGCGGTCATCACATCGTTGTGGGAGGCCGCGACCACGGCCAGGTGGAAGGTCGCGTCCGCCGCGACGAACGCCTCCGTGTCACCCGACTCCCAGGCCTCCTCGCGCCGCGCCAGCAGCGTGTCGAGCTGCTTGAGGTCCTTCTCCGTGCGCCGCTCGGCGGCCAGCTTCGCGGCACCCGACTCCAGCGTGGAACGCAGCTCCGCGATGTGCCGGGGGTCGGCGTCGGTGAAGCGGCGGTGCATCACGCCCGCCAGCTCGCTGGTCGCCACCACATAGGTGCCGGAGCCCTGGCGGATGTCCAGCAGGCCGTTGTGCGCGAGGGCGCGGACCGCCTCGCGGACCGTGTTGCGGGCCACACCGAGCTGCTCGACCAGCTCGGGCTCGGTCGGGATACGGGAGCCGACGGGCCATTCGCCCGAGGCGATCTGGTTCCGCAAAGCCGCGATGACCTGCTCGGACAGCGCCGAGCGCCGGGGGTGGCTCAGAGGCATGGCACACCTTCGCTGATCAGGACCGGGACGGAGTGGCCCCGGGGTGGACAACCAATCATCCCATGATTCTATGATGGGTCTCATGGCAAGCGAGGAAACCCGGACGGTGACGTCCATGCGCATACCCACCCCCGAGGCACACACCGGCACAGAGCCCGCCACGCGCGCGTGGACGATCCGGCTGGTCATGCTCGCCATCGTGCTGACCGCCCTGAACCTCCGCCCCGCCATCACCAGTCTCGGCGCCCTTCTGGAAGAGGTCCGCGACGCGCTCGGCATGAGCGGCAGCGTCGCCGGACTCCTCACCTCGGTGCCCCCGCTGTGCTTCGCCGTCTTCGGCGTCACCGCCCCGCGCCTGGCCCGCCGCTTCGGCCCCGGCGCCGTGGTCTGCGCCGGCATGGCCGCCATCACCACGGGCCTGCTCATACGGCCGTACGTGGGCAGCACACCCGGCTTCCTGGCCGCCACCGCGCTCGCCCTCATGGGCATCGCCGTCAGCAACGTCCTGATGCCGGTCATCGTCAAGCGCTGGTTCCCGGACCGCGTCGGCTCCATGACCGGCCTGTACTCGATGGCCCTCGCCCTCGGCACCGCCTCCGCGGCGGCCGTGACGGTGCCCATGACCGAGATGCTCGGCGGGAGTTGGCAGACCGGGCTCGCCGTCTGGGGCGCGCTCGGGGTGACGGCCGTGCTGCCGTGGATCCCCTTCGTACGGGACCGGAAGCCCGCTCCCGCGCCGTCCGCGAGGGAGGACCACGCGCGCGTGGACACGCCCCCGGTGCGCATCACCCGAAGCCGCACCGCCTGGGCCCTCGCCGTCTACTTCGGCCTCCAGGCCACCGGCGCCTACATCACGATGGGCTGGATGGCCCAGATCTTCCGGGACTCGGGGGTACATGCGAGTACGGCCGGGCTGCTGCTCGCCGTGACCATGGTGATGGGCGTGCCGCTGGCCTTCGTCATCCCGCGCCTGGCCACCCGACTGCCCCACCAGGGGCCGATCGTGCTAGCCCTGGGCGCCTGCGGCCTCGTCGGCTACGCCGGGCTGTATCTCGCGCCGGTCGGTGGTGCCTGGGTCTGGGCCGTGCTGCTCGGCGTCTCCAACTGCTCGTTCCCGCTGGCCCTGACCATGGTCGGCATGCGGGCCCGGAGCAGCGCGGGCGTGGCCCAGCTGTCGGGCTTCGCGCAGAGCACCGGCTATCTGATCTCCATCCCCGGCCCCCTCCTGGTCGGCGTGCTCTACCAGCACAGCGGCGGCTGGGGCCTGCCGATCGCCCTCATGGCCGGCCTGATGATCCCCCAGATGGCGGTGGGCGTCCTCGCGGGACGCAACCGCACCGTGGAGGACGAGACGGTCCGCTGACCTCACCCCCGGCGGACCGGCCGTGGGCGGTGGGTGCGAGACTTGCCCCATGCCAGTGCTCGACCCGAACCCCCAGAACGGCCAGAAGAAGATGCTGCTCGTCTTCGGCACGTTCTTCGCCATCTTCGTGATCATCGCCGTCATCGCGACGATCGCCTCTCCCTGACCCGGGCCTCCCGACGGCCACCCCCGTCACCCCTCGGCACGCCGATGGTGGGGCTAGCACCACCATCCCCTAGGGGGTGAGTGTCAGGGTCAACTGGGTGGATCACCGGATGGGTTGAGGGCCCGGGAATCCGTAACTTCGAAGTGTGACCGCGACAGGCGAACACCGGCACTCGAAGACCCACGGAGGCATCATGTCGGCCCGTACGCACACCCCGACCCACCCGGCGTCCACGGGCCGCGCCGACATCCGGCTGCCCTGGTGGGCCCTCGCCCTGCCGACGCTCGCCTTCGTCACCCTGCTGACGCTGATCCTGAACCCGTCGGACGCGCACGCCGCCACCGCCGAGCCCGCGATCACCCAGCTCTTCGCGCACATACAGCAGTTGATCACGCGCTGAGCACCGCGAAAGCCGCCCGTCAACTCCCTGCGCCCCATGGCCTGTTTCATGCGAAGCTGGATCTCATGAGCGTCGCAGAACCCCGCAGGATTGTCCTCTTCCGGCATGCGAAAGCCGACTGGCCACAGGTGACCGACCATGAGCGGCCGCTCGCCGACCGGGGCCGACTGGACGCGGCAGAGGCCGGACGCAGGCTGGCCGACACCGCCATCCCCTTCGATCTGGCCCTGTGCTCCACCGCGACCCGGACCCGGGAGACCTGGAAGCTCGCAGTCCATGAGTTCCCGCACCGGCCGAAAACCATCTACGAAGAGCGGGTCTACGAGGCCTCGCCCGGCGAGCTGATCGCCGTGCTCAACGAAACGCCCGACGACACGCAGAGCGTCCTGCTGATCGGCCACAACCCCGGCGTCCAGGGCCTCGCCGAGATCCTTTCCGGCTCCGCCGACGGCGATGCCCGCGAGCGGATGAGCCGCCGGGGCTTCCCGGCCGCCGCCTTCGCCGTGCTCTCCTTCAGCGGCACCTGGAAGGCGCTGGAGCCCGGCGCGGCCACTCTGCTCGACTACTGGGCGCCATCCGAGTGACCTACCCGCACGAAGGGGCCCGGCACCGTCGCGGTGCCGGGCCCCTGTGCGTGCGGGTAGGTCAGTCCTCTTCGTGCATGTCCGCCGACTCGACCTCTTCGCGGGTGACACCGAGCAGATACAGGACCGTGTCCAGGAACGGCACATTGACCGCCGTGTGCGCGGCCTCCCGCACCATCGGCTTGGCATTGAAGGCGACGCCCAGACCGGCCGCGTTCAGCATGTCCAGGTCATTGGCACCGTCACCGATCGCCACCGTCTGCGACAGCGGCACACCGGCCTCGGCGGCGAACCGGCGCAGCAGCCGCGCCTTGCCCGCCCGGTCCACGATCTCGCCGGTCACCTTGCCGGTGAGCTTTCCGTCGGCGATCTCCAGCGTGTTCGCCTGGGCGAAGTCCAGCCCGAGCCGCTCCTTCAGATCATCGGTGACCTGAGTGAACCCACCCGAGACGACCCCCACTTGATAGCCGAGCCGCTTCAGCGTACGGATCAGGGTGCGCGCGCCCGGCGTCAGCCGCACCTCGCTGCGCACCTTCTCCACCACGGAGGCGTCCAGCCCCGCCAGGAGCGCCACGCGCGCGTGCAGCGACTGCTCGAAGTCCAGCTCACCACGCATCGCGGCCGCCGTCACCTCGGCCACCTCGTCCTCACAGCCGGCGTGCGCCGCGAAGAGCTCGATCACCTCGTCCTGGATGAGCGTGGAGTCCACGTCCATGACGACGAGCCGCTGGGCGCGCCGATGCAGTCCGGCGGCGACGACGGCGATGTCGACACCCAGTGCCGCCGCCTCCGTCACCAGGGCGGTGCGCAGCGGCTCGGTCTCCGCGCCGGACACCGCGAACTCCACCGCCGTCACGGGGTACTTGGCGAGCCGGAAGATACGGTCGATATTGGCGCCGGACCTGGTGATCTCGGCGGCGACGGCGGCGGTCGCCTCCGCGGTGAGCGGGTGCCCGAGCACGGTCACCAGCGACCGTCCGAGGCCGCGCGGGCGGTTGTCGCCCCGGCCGGAGATGATCTCCGCCTGCATCTTCATCGACTCCGCCCAGCTGTGGACGGTCGCCCGCAGATCCCCCTCCCTACCGGCCGGCGGCTGCGTCACGAGTGCGCACAGCGTGATCCGGCCACGGGTGACGACCTGCTCGATGTCGACCACGTCGACGGAGTAGGCGGCCAGCGTGTCGAAGAGGCCGGCCGTGATGCCCGGCCTGTCCTTCCCGAAGATCTTGACGAGAAGAGTGGGGACATCAGCGGGGATATCAGAGGTCTGCGAAGCGCTCATGGTGCTTCCACCGTATCCGGCACCCAGTGCCTGCCGCCCCTGAGGTCCGTCTAGCGGACACGGAACACTGGGTGTCGGCCGGATGGCGACGGCTTTACATCACGGCCACCACCGCACCAGAGACTGTGAACCACCTCGGCGACACCTGTGGAGACACGGCCCGGCCACCTGCACCGGATGCCGCACACCGATGGGACCGGCTCAGATCTCACGGGCGCCCTTTCGGCTTCCCCGGCGGTGGGGGAGGAGGGGGCGGCGGCGGTGGCGGTGGCCCCTCACCCGTGCCGGACGACCCCTGGTTCCCGCGCCGTCGGGGAGGCCGGGGCGACCTCGCGGGCGGCTCGATCGGCCGTACGACGGTGGGGGCGCCGTACACGTCCTCCCGATCCGTGGGCGGGTCACCGTACGGCGGACGGGCGTCCTCCGGCTCGCTCAGTTCTTCCGGCACCCGCAGATACGGGTTCGTCGCCGGGTTCGGCGGCCGATACGGCGTGCCCGGCGCGTACGGCCCGGACCGGCTCGCGTACGACGAGGCTCCGGCAGCCCCGGTCGCCCCGCCTCCTGTACCCCGAGCCAACGGCGCCGCCCGCACCCCCGCGGCCCCGGTCGCGCGGGCCAGCAACGCCCCCACGGCACCCGCCCCCGCCCCCCAGGCCGCCCCGAGGACCAGGGCCATGCCGAGGTTCCCCTGCAACCGCACCCCGGCACCGAACGCGTCGAACCCGAGCACCGACAGCGACGCGTCCACGGACACTTCCGTCAGCCAGGCCAGCAACGGCACCGCCAACGCCATGACGACCCCGAGCCGCAGCGCACACCGCCCGGCGAAACGGAGGGCGCCCGGATCCCGTACGTCTCCCTGATCACCCCCCGTCACCCCCGGGGCCACCGGGGTCCGCACAGCCGTGAGCACCCCCGCGAGCAGCGTCATCATCGCCACCGCGACCCCCAGCAGCCACACTCGCCCGTCCAGGTCGGCCAGTCGGCCCAGTGTCACGGACTGGTCGGCGCCGCTGTTCAGGAGGTCGTCCAGGGGGTCCGGGAGCACGCTCACCAGGACGCCCGTCGCCCGGCCGTCGAACGGGACGAACAGGCCGATGGGGATGCCGAGCCATACGCCGTTCGGGGCGCCCAGCAGCGCGGCGCCCGCGATCCGCTTGGGGTGGTCGTCGCCGATCGCCGCGTACGCCGCCGCCGCGAACCCGGCCGCCACCGCCACCAGCAGCACCGTGACGAGGGCGGACACGGCGGGCCGTACGACGCGGTGCACGGCGTCCCAGGCGCGGGGAAGCGGCGTGCGGCGCGAGGCCAGCAGGGCGATCAGCAGGATGCCGGCGGACCAGCCGAGGCCGCCGAGCAGCGTCGGCGCGGTGTCCACGGTGAAGCCGACGGCCGCCTTGGCGTCGATCAGGTCGCCGATCTGGTCGGGCAGCAGCCCGCCGATGTCACCGACGCCGGGGATCTCCAGACCGCCGCCACCGCCACCCCCGCCCGGCAGGTCGTCGAGGCCCAGCGCACTCCCGTCGATCGTGATGACGTCGTGCCCGGCCCACGCGAGGCCGCCCAGCGTCGCGACGAACAGCGCGACCACCGCGCTCGCGCGCGCGAGGAGTTCGGCCGGTGCGATCACAACTCCCGCGCCCCGCAAGGACCGTAAGAAGAACCACGACAGCAGGACCGCGCCGACGAGGCTCACCCCGAGTGGCGTGATCTCGATGGCGGTCGCCGCCTCGGCGCCGGTCAAGCCGAAAGCGGACACATCCCCGGACGGGGTGACGGAACCACCCGCCCCAAGGGCCACCACAGCCGCGGTCATCGGACCCAGCGAGCTCGCCGAGTCCGCCTCCAGCAGATGCAGGCCCAGCGCGGCGGTGCCCGCCATCCCGATCAACGCCCAGCTCACGGCGGTGATCGCGGAGAGCAGGATGTCTCCCCAGGGCAGCCTCGCGTCTTTCGAGGACTCGACGTACGTGGACGCGCTCATGGCAGACCCCCCGATCCGCGGTGCGGCTGTTCGCCGCGCATGTCCCCCTCGCGTGGATTACCACTCTCCGGGCTGGTTTCAACCCCGTCAACGGAACCATTCGAAGCGCGTGGGCGTGCTCCACACAAGGCCCGGCTTTCGGTCAGGGGGCGGAGCCTGAAATAGTTCCCGACGATGTTCGACATCCCTAGACTCCCTGTGTTGGGGGTAACTCGGGGGACTACTCAGTGGGGCATGGAGTGCCGGAACTCGTACTGGAATTGAATGGAAGGACCTGGACGCTCGATCCGTCCAGGCCCTACGCCCTCGGACGCGATCCGCAGGGTGACATCGTGCTCGACGACGCCAGGGTGTCCTGGCGGCATGCCACGATCAGCTGGAGCGGCCGCAGTTGGGTCATCGAGGACCACGGCAGCACCAACGGCACCTTCGTGCAGGGCCAGCGGATCCATCACCTGGAGATCGGCCCGGGCACGGCCGTGCATCTGGGCAACGCGACCGACGGACCGTGCCTGAACCTCTCCGGCACCGCGGCTCCCGTCGCCACGCCGCAGGCCCAGCCGCAGCAGCAGCCGTACGCCGCGCAGGGTGCCCAGGCGGGCTGGGCGCAGCAGGCCCCGGCCCAGCAGGCACCGCAGCAGCAGGCCGGTTGGCAACAACCGCAGCAGCCGCAGCAGGCCGCGCACATCCCGCAGCAGCAGGGGCCCGGCGGTGGCGCGGGGGCGCCGCCGGTCTACGGCGACCGCAGCCCCACCACGTTCCACCAGTTCTCCATCGGCCGCGTGATGCGCATCGGCCGTGCCCTGGAGAACGAACTGGTCGTCTCCGACCTCCAGGTCTCCCGCCACCACGCCGAGTTCCACTCGACGCCCGACGGCCGCATGGAGATCCGCGACCTCGGCTCCCACAACGGCACGTACGTCAACGGCCAGCCGATCGCCAAGGGCGGCTCGCAGATGCTCGGCCCCGCCGACATCGTCGGCGTCGGTCACTCCACGTTCCGTATCGTCGGCGACCGCCTGGAAGAGTTCGTCGACACCGGTGAGGTCTCCTTCTCCGCCCGCCACCTCACCGTCACGGTCGACGGCGGCAAGCAGATCCTCAAGGACGTCTCCTTCGGCGTCCCGGAGAAGTCCGTCATCGCGGTCATCGGCCCGTCGGGATCCGGCAAGTCCACCCTGCTCAAGGCACTCACCGGCTACCGCCCCGCCAACCAGGGCGACGTCCTCTACGACAACCGGAACCTCTACAAGCAGTTCGCCGAACTGCGCCAGCGCATCGGTCTGGTCCCGCAGGACGACATCCTGCACAAGGAACTGACCGTCAAGAAGGCCCTCAAGTACGCGGCCAAGCTCCGCTTCCCCGCCGACACCACGGGCGCCGAGCGCGACGCCCGTATCGACGAGGTGCTGCGTGAGCTGAAGCTGGACATCCACAAGGACAAGAAGGTCACCTCCCTCTCCGGCGGCCAGCGCAAGCGCGTCTCCGTGGCCCTGGAGCTGCTCACCAAGCCGTCGCTGATCTTCCTGGACGAGCCCACCTCGGGCCTCGACCCGGGCATGGACCGCGATGTCATGCAGCTGCTGCGCGGCCTCGCCGACGATGGCCGTACGGTCCTCGTCGTCACCCACTCGGTGGCCGAGCTGGCGCTGTGCGACAAGCTCCTGGTGATGGCGCCGGGCGGCGCGGTCGCCTACTTCGGCCCGCCCGAGGAGGCGCTGAACTTCTTCGGCTACGACACCTGGGCCGATGTCTTCTCCGCCTTCGAGAACTACCGCGACTACGACTGGGCGGGACGCTGGAAGGGCTCGCAGCACTACCAGATGTACGCCGCGGACATCGACGCGATTGCTCCGCAGTCCGTACAGATGCCGCCGATGCAGGCGATGCGGCCGCCGAAGCCGCAGGGCTGGATGTCGCAGTTCCTCACGCTGGTGCGCCGCTATGTGTCGGTGATCGCCTCCGACAAGGGCTTCCTGGCCCTGTCGATCATCCTGCCGCTCGTACTGGGCTCGGTGAGCCTGCTCATCGACTCCGGCAAGGACCTCCTGGTCAACACGGAGATCAATCCGAACACCGGCAAGCCCGTAGCCAACGGCACGGCCCTCACCGTCCTGCTGATTCTCGCGGTGGGCGCCTGCTTCGCCGGCGCCGCCAACTCCGTGCGTGAGCTGATCAAGGAACGGGTGATCTACGAGCGGGAGCGCGCGACCGGCCTGTCCCGGTCCGCGTATCTGATGTCCAAGGTGTTCGTGCTCGGCCTGATCACCATGATCCAGGGCCTGATGGTCGGTGTGATCGGCTTCTCCAGCCGTACCATCCCGGACGAGGGCCTGATCTTCAAGAGCCAGATCCTGGTGGAGCTGTGCATTCCGATCATGGCACTGGGCTTCACCGCGATGATGTTCGGCCTGATCATCTCGGCCCTGGTGAAGACCGCCGAGAAGACCATGCCGCTGCTGGTGATGTTCGCGATCGTCCAGGTCGTCTTCACCGGCTGTCTGTTCCCCCTGAGCGGCTCGGTCGGTGTCAATGAGCTGTCGTACCTGATGCCGTCGCGCTGGGCGGTCGCCGCCGCGGGTGCCACGCTCGACTTCAACCGGATCAGCCCGCCCGGCAAGGGCGAGAGCAACGACCCGCTGTGGGAGCACACGGTCGGCGCCTGGTCCATGGACATGATCGCCCTGATCATCCTCGGCGTGATCTGCGGCTTCTTCGTGGCCCGCTTCCTGCGTCGCCACGAGCCCGAGGTCATGCGCAAGTAGTCAGCGCCGTACGACGCCCGAAGGGCGGCACCCCGTCAGGAGGGTGCCGCCCTTCGGCGTACGGAATCTGAGGCCCGCGCCTACCTCGCTCAGTACGCGCTGTTGACGTTGTCGATCGAGCCGTACCGGTCGGCCGCGTAGTTGGCGGCGGCGGTGAGGTTGGCGACCGGGTCGTACTGGCTCCAGGCGGTGCCCGGGACGTGGTACGCGTCGAAGGTCGGCTTGATGACCTGGAGCAGACCGATCGACGGGACGCCGTTCTGGGCGTTGATGTCCCAGTTGTTGATCGCGTTCGGGTTGCCCGAGGACTCACGGATGATGTTCTTGTGCAGGCCGTGGTAGGTGCCCGGGATGTCGTGCTTCTTCATGATGTCCAGGGCCTCACGGATCCAGCCGTCGAGGTTGTTGGCGTAGGTCTTGGCGGCGACCGGCTTGACCGCGACGCGCTCGGCGGACCGGCTGGCGGCCGCCTTGGCCTTGCGCTCGGCCGCGGCCTTCTTCTTGGCGGCGGCCTTCTTCTTGGCGTTGGCCTCGGCGGCCACGTGCTTGTCGTGGGCCACGGCGGCACGGTGCTTGGCGGCGGCGACGGCGGCCTTGTGCTTGGCGGAGGCGTCCTGGGCCTTCACGTCGGCGGACGCGAGCTGGTCGGTGACCTTGCCCTTGACGTCCTTGATCTGCTCGTTGCTGTAGGCCACCTTGCCCGCGGGGGCTTCGGCCGTGGTCGTCTGGGCGTTACCGGGTACGGCGGAGATGGCCAGGGCGGCGGCACCGAGAGTGGTGACACCGGCGATCGCGATCTTCTGACGCTTGGTAATGGCACGACCGAGACCACGGTTCTTGGTGTTCTTGAGCATGGCAGATGGACCTCTTCGAATAGCGCGGAGGTCGCTCGCTGTCCGGCGGGGGACACGGGTGCTTCCGGCACAAACGCCGCGGGGGGAACCCGCGGCGCTGAGCGACGAGAGCCATTCTTAGCGGCCGCAAAATTGCGTGGCAAAGGTGTGACGTACGATCCTCGATAGTGGAGCCGGGAAGGGCAAAATAGGACAGACAGGACCGTCTGTGCCGCTCAAAAGGGACGCTCCCGCCTACTACGGACTTTCGTACGTGACGCGCACCCTATGCGCGGGCTCACACCGGGCGGGCCTCGGTCTCACCGGCAGTTGCTTGAGCAATGCTCTGAGTGAGGGCCCTCCTCCGGGAGGATGAGGTGCACGTCGCCGAACTCGTGCCACAGATAGAGCCCACGCAGCGCCGCCTCGTAGCTGTGGTCGATCGCGGCCCGTCCCGCGACGGCCTCCAGCATCAGCAGATGCGAGGCCTCCGGCTCGTGCAGCCCGGTCAGCAGCCCGTCCACCGCCCGCACCCCGCGCTCCGGGGTGACCACCAGGTCCGTCCACCCCTCACACGCGCGTACGACGCCGTCGGCGTCCACCGCCGACTCCACGGCCCGCACAGCCGTCGTCCCCACGGCGACGACCCGGCCGTCCCCGGCCCTCACCGCGTTGATCAGCCGCGCGGACGCCTCCGGCACCGCGAACCGCTCCGGATACGGCGGCTCATGCGCCTCCGCCGAGGCCACCCCGGTGTGCAGGCTGATCGGCGCCACCTGCACACCCCGGCTGACCAGCTCCGTCACCATCCCGACCGTGAACGGCCGCGCGGCGCTCGGCATCTCCGCACTGCCCGCACCGTCGGCCGACGGCAGCGCGAACACCGTCTGGTACACGGACAACGGCTGGTCCCGCTCCGTATAGGAGTAGCGAATGGGCCGACCGTGCTCACGCATCAGCCCGAGGATCCTGGTGGCCTCGGGGTCCGTACTCCGCGGCTCCGGCTTCGCGGGCCCCGTTCCCCGTGCACCATCGGGCCCCGTGACCCGCGCCCACCACAGCCGCTCGCACCCCGGCGCCAGCGGCTCCTCCAGCACCAGCCCCGTCCCACCCGGCAGCCGCACCTCACTCCCCGCGGGCCCGCCCGTACGCGCGCGCGTGGTGCCCCGCTCATCGGGATCCCGCAGCTCCACCGCCCACCGCCCGTCGTCCCCACGCGTGGAGAAGTGCACCACCACGCGCGCGTGCCCGATCCGCCCGTCCACGGCCGCCGCCAGCGTCTGCGACGTATTGACGACCAGCAGATCCCCTGCCCGCAGCAGCCGGGGCAACTCGGCGAACGCATGGTGCGACACCTCACAGCCCCGCGACACCAGCAGCCGTACGGCATCCCGCCCCAGCCCCGGCCCCCGCTGCTCGGCCGGCACCCGCGCCGACAACTCCTCCGGCACCCTCACCGCCAGCGTCATCGCCGCCCCTCCAGCAGAGCGGGAGCCCCATAGCGGCCGCTCGCCGGACGCTCGTCCAGCAGCCACAGAAAAGCGGGCACCACACTGGACGGCGCCGGCCGCGGATCCTCGTCGTCCGGTACGGCCGCCGCATACAGGTCCGTGGCCATGTCCCCGGGGTCGACCGCCCAGACCCGCAGCCCGGGCTCCTCCTCGCCGAGCACCGCCGCGAGATGGTCGAGCGCCGCCTTCGACGCCCCGTACCCGCCCCACGTCTCGTACGCCTCGGCGGCCGCGTCCGAGCTAACCGTGATCACGGTGCCCGCCCCGGACGCCCGCAGCAGCGGCAGCGCCTCCTGGACGAGGGCCAGCGCGGCGACCACGTTCACCTCCAGCGCCCGCCGCAGCCCCTCCGGCGCCAGCGCGTCCAGCCGCACGAGTGGCTCCGCGCCCAGCGCGCTGGCGTTGCTCACCAGCAGATCGACGCCGCCCAGCCGCCAGGCGGCCGCCACCAGCCCGGCCCGGTGCCCCGGGTCCGTGACATCCCCCGGCACGGCCGTCACGCGCGTGCCGTGCAGCTCCCGGATCCCCGACGCCGCCTCTTCCAGGACCTCCGGCGTCCTGGCGTCCAGCACCAGATCCCACCCGCGCGCGGCCAGCGCCTCGGCGAGCGCCCGCCCCAGCCCCTTCGAGGCCCCCGTGATGATCGCTACCGACATGACAACCGTCCCCTCGTCCAGCCCGCCTCCGATCGGCGGTGCCCTCAACGTAGGAACGGGGCCGCCCGCCCCGCCTCGGACGCG
Source organism: Streptomyces lanatus (assembly GCF_014655715.1). Lineage (GTDB taxonomy): Bacteria > Actinomycetota > Actinomycetes > Streptomycetales > Streptomycetaceae > Streptomyces > Streptomyces lanatus. Next base: position 532,849 of record NZ_BNBM01000005.1, read on the forward strand.
GGCCGCAACATCGCGGGGCCCTTCGACCTAAGCCGCGCACCCGGGCCATTCGCCCTACGCCGCTGATCGGGGGACCGGAGGACTAGGACCGCCGCCCTAGTCGGCCGCCGTCACAGGTCCGATCCGGCTGTCGGACCCCGCCGGTACCGTGAGGGCATGAGTCAAGGCCCCAGGTCCGGCCTCGCCGCGGTGAGCTCCGCGTTGCTGGCCATGAGCAGGCATCTCGAGGTGCGCGACGTCCTCAAGACGATCGTCGCCTCGGCCCGCGAGCTGCTCGACGCGCAGTACGCCGCGCTCGGCGTCCCCGACGACCACGGCGGCTTCGCCCAGTTCGTGGTCGACGGCGTCAGCGACCGGCAGTGGAAGGCCATCGGCCCACTGCCCCGCCAGCACGGCATCCTCGCCGCGATGCTCCAGGAGGCCAAGGTCGAGCGCCTCGCCGATGTCCGCAAGGACCCCCGCTTCGAGGGCTGGCCGTCGGCACACCCCGACATGTCGGACTTCCTGGGCCTGCCGATCCGCGACGGCGACGAGGTCATCGGCGCCCTGTTCCTCGCCAACAAGAACTGCCCCAAGCCCGACGGCAGTTGCGGCTTCACGCAGGAGGACGAGGAACTGCTCTCGATCCTCGCCCAGCACGCCGCGATCGCCCTCACCAACGCCCGCCTCTACGAGCGCAGCCGCGAACTGACGATCGCCGAGGAACGCTCACGCCTGGCCCACGAACTGCATGACGCGGTCAGCCAGAAGCTGTTCTCCCTGCGCCTGACCGCCCAGGCCGCCACCGCCCTGGTCGACCGCGACCCGGCCCGCGCCAAGGGCGAGCTGCACCAGGTGGCCGCGCTCGCCGCGGAGGCCGCCGACGAACTGCGCGCCGCGGTCGTCGAGCTGCGCCCCGCCGCCCTCGACGAGGACGGCCTCGTCGCCACCCTGCGCACCCAGATCCAGGTCCTCGACCGCGCCCACACCGCCCGCGTCACCTTCGCGGGCCGCGGTGTGAAGGCCCTGCCCTCCGCCCAGGAGGAGGCCGTGCTGCGCGTCGCCCAGGAGGCCCTGCACAACGCGCTGCGGCACTCCGGGGGCGAGCATGTCGACGTGACGCTGGACCGGCGCGGCAGCGGAGCCGTCCTGCGCGTCACCGACGACGGCGACGGCTTCGACCCGAAGGCGATCCGCCGCGCCGGACGCCACCTCGGCCTGGTCTCCATGCGGGACCGGGCGAGCGGGGTCGGCGGCACGCTGACCGTGGAATCGGCGCCCGGCAAGGGCACCGTGATCGAGATGGAGGTCCCCGGTGGCTGACGCAATCAAGGTGCTGCTCGTCGACGACCACCAGGTGGTCCGCCGGGGTCTGCGCACCTTCCTCGAAGTACAGGACGACATCGAGGTCGTGGGCGAGGCCGCCGACGGCGCCGAGGGAGTGGCCCGCGCGGAGGAACTGAAGCCGGACGTCGTCCTCATGGACGTCAAGATGCCGGGCATGGACGGCGTCGACGCCCTGCGCAAGCTCCGCGAACTGGCCAACCCCGCGCGCGTGCTCATCGTCACCAGCTTCACCGAACAGCGCACGGTGATCCCGGCCCTGCGCGCGGGCGCCGCCGGGTACGTCTACAAGGACGTCGACCCGGACGCGCTCGCCGGAGCCATCCGCTCGGTCCACGCCGGCCACATCCTGCTCCAGCCCGAGGTCGCGGGCGCCCTGCTGTCCCAGGAGGAGGCCAACTCCGGGCAGGGGAGAGCCGGGTCCCTGACGGAACGTGAACGCGAGGTCCTCGGCCTGATCGCGGACGGCCGCTCGAACCGCGAGATAGCCAGAGCCCTGGTCCTCTCCGAGAAGACCGTCAAGACCCACGTCTCGAACATCCTGATGAAACTCGACCTCGCGGATCGCACCCAGGCCGCGCTGTGGGCCGTACGCCATGGCGTGACCGGCTGAAACGCTCTCCGCAGGACATGACTATCGGCAAATCGGAGGGTTCCGCTCCGGGCTGAGATTCATACCGTCGTGGGAATGTCCCCCAGATGGCGCATCCTTCGTGGATCTCCACCGTTCTCCAGTGCGTGCTGCGGCGACTGCCGCGGCAATCGCAAGGAGGGCTTTAGAAGTGAAGAACCTGAAGAAGGCAGCGGCTGTGACGATGGTGGCGGGTGGCCTCCTGGCCGCCGGCGCCGGAATGGCCTCCGCCACCGACGCCCACGCCGAGGGCAAGGCCGTGGGCTCCCCGGGCATCGCCTCGGGCAACCTCGTCCAGGCCCCGGTCCACGTCCCGGTCAACATCTCGGGCAACAGCGTGAACGTCGTCGGCATCATGAACCCGGCCTTCGGCAACCTGGCCGTCAACGACTGACGACCCCCCGAAGCATGCAGTGACCTCCGGCCTCCCGGGTATCCCGGGGGGCCGGTCTGCGTCAGCCCGTCCGGCGTTTGAGGACAAGGCCCGTTCAGGGCCGACACGGGGGTCTGGGGGCGAAGCCCCCAGGCACAGTCACAGCAATGCCGATCACCAAGAAACCGACCGTCACCGAACCCCCCGCTCCCGCTCCTCCACAACGGAGTTGTACGCGGCGACCTGCGCCCGCCGAGCCACCCGCTCCACCGGCCGCAACGCCTCCGCCCGCGCCCCCATCTCCGCGGAGCTCACCGCACCCCCGTGCCCGTTCTCACGGGCCAGCGACACCAGCAACCCCACCCGCTGCGCCAGCTCCAGCACCCGCACCGCCCGCGACGGATACCCCGGCGCCAACACCTCCCGCCCCCGCTCGGCCCGCGCCCGATACGCATCGATCGCCGCCTCCGCCACCGGCCCCGACCCGGCGACATCCAGCTGCGACAACACCGCGGTGGCGTCCCTCAGCCCCTCCGCCAGCTCCCGCTCGGCCTCACCCAGCGACGGCACATCCGCGGGCGGCGCCTCCCGCACCGGCAGCACCTGCCACACCACCTCGACATGCACATCACCGTCGGGCCCGGCCTCGTACACCTCCGGCACCAGCCCGAACGCGGCACCGTGGCAGATCACCGCCTCCTCGGCCTCCATCGCCCGCGCATTGAACTCCGGCGGGCCGCTCAGCCCCAGCGGATGCCCGGGCGCGGGCAGCGCGATCCGCAGCCCGCTCACCCCGAGCGTCCGCAGCCGCCCCAGGGCCAGCGTGAGCCCGACGGGCGCCGACTCGCCCGGCAGCCCCTCCACGCGGTGCACGGCGTCGTCCCCGACGATCTCCAGCGCAGCGTCATCCGGTGAGACAAGTCCGGCCAAAAGGGCATTTCCCCAAGAGGCGAGACGTCCTGAACGTGGTTCCGAGAGCATGCCCCCACCCTAAGGACCGGACCGATGGAATGAAGTGCGGGACCGGTGGCGTAGATTTCCTTGAGGGCTGCGCCCACAGGCGCACGCGACCACCGAGACGCCGAGACGCCGACACCGGTCACACTGCAAGGGGAGACAACGCGCTCATGAGCGATGTTCTGGAGCTTCAGGACGTATCCGTGGTCCGTGAGGGCCGGGCTCTGGTGGACCAGGTCTCCTGGTCGGTCAAGGAGGGCGAGCGCTGGGTCATCCTCGGCCCCAACGGGGCGGGCAAGACCACCCTCCTCAACGTCGCCTCCAGCTACCTCTACCCCAGCACGGGCACCGCCACCATCCTCGGCGAGACCCTCGGCAAGCCCGGCACCGACGTCTTCGAGCTGCGCCCCCGCATCGGCGTGGCCGGCATCGCCCTCGCCGAGAAGCTCCCCAAGCGCCAGACCGTCCTGCAGACTGTGCTGACCGCCGCGTACGGCATGACCGCCACCTGGAACGAGGACTACGAGGACGTCGACGAGCAGCGCGCCCGCGCCTTCCTCGACCGCCTCGGCATGAGCGACTACCTCGACCGGAAGTTCGGCACCCTCTCCGAGGGCGAGCGCAAGCGCACCCTGATCTCCCGCGCACTCATGGCCGACCCCGAGCTGCTCCTCCTCGACGAGCCCGCCGCCGGCCTCGACCTCGGCGGCCGCGAGGACCTCGTCCGCCGCCTCGGCCGCCTCGCCCGCGACCCGATCGCCCCCTCGATGCTCATGGTCACCCACCATGTCGAGGAGATCCCCCCGGGCTTCACCCACGTCCTGATGATCCGCCAGGGCAAGGTCCTCGCCGCCGGCCCCATGGAGCTCGAACTCACCTCCCGCAACCTCTCCCTCTGCTTCGGCCTCCCCCTCGTAGTCGAGCAGGTCGGCGACCGCTGGACGGCACAGGGCCTCCCGCTCTCCTGACCCACCCCTTCACCGCGCGAACCTGGTGAGAAGCCGCGGTAAGAAGGGCCTTTCAAACGATCGGCGCCCTGTCGGCGACAGGGCCCGCGGTCCTACCATGACCATGTGGAAATCGACGCGTGGATTTGGTGGTTGATCGGCGCGGCAGCGCTCGGCATCGGGCTCGTGATCACCGCGATGCCCGAACTCGGCATGCTGGCCGTGGGCGCCGTCGCGGCCGCCTTGGTCGCCGGCGTCTTCGGCGGTGATGCCGTCGTCCAGGTCGTGGCCTTCGTCGTCATCTCGACCGCGCTGATCGCCGTCGTACGGCCCATCGCGAACCGCCATCGCGCACAGCGGCCCCAACTCGCCACCGGCATCGAGGCATTGAAGGGCAAACAGGCCGTCGTCCTGGAGCGCGTCGACGCCTCCGGCGGCCGGATCAAGCTCGCCGGAGAGATCTGGTCGGCACGCGCCCTCGACACCGGCCGCGCCTTCGAACCAGGCCAGGAAGTGGACGTCGTGGACATCGAGGGGGCCACGGCGATCGTCATGTGACCTCGCACGACGTAACTGGCGCGAACGCGCGACAGGCCATGCGACGGTCTGTCAGACTCGACCAGCAAGATCTTCAACAACCATAAGATCTGCCGAAGTTGCCGCAGCGGAGAAGGGGTACGGGGAAACGACGATGGAACCGGTCATCATCGTCCTGATCATTCTGGTGGTGTTGGTCTTCATCGCCCTGATCAAGACGATCCAGGTCATCCCGCAGGCGAGCGCGGCCATCGTCGAGCGCTTCGGCCGCTACACGCGGACACTCAACGCGGGCCTCAACATCGTGGTCCCGTTCATCGACACCATCCGCAACCGCATCGACCTGCGCGAACAGGTCGTGCCGTTCCCGCCCCAGCCGGTGATCACCCAGGACAACCTGGTCGTGAACATCGACACCGTCATCTACTACCAGGTGACCGACGCCCGCGCCGCCACCTACGAAGTCGCCAGCTACATCCAGGCGATCGAGCAGCTCACGGTCACCACGCTCCGCAACATCATCGGCGGCATGGACCTGGAGCGCACCCTGACCTCCCGCGAGGAGATCAACGCGGCCCTGCGCGGCGTCCTCGACGAGGCGACGGGCAAGTGGGGAATCCGCGTCAACCGAGTCGAGCTCAAGGCGATCGAACCCCCCACCTCCATCCAGGACTCGATGGAGAAGCAGATGCGCGCCGACCGTGACAAGCGCGCCGCGATCCTCACCGCCGAAGGTACCCGCCAGGCCGCCATCCTCACCGCGGAGGGCGAGAAGCAGTCCCAGATCCTCCGCGCGGAGGGCGAGGCCAAGGCAGCGGCCCTGCGCGCGGAAGGCGAGGCCCAGGCGGTCCGCACGGTCTTCGAGGCCATCCACGCCGGCGACCCCGACCAGAAGCTCCTCTCCTACCAGTACCTCCAGATGCTCCCGAAGATCGCAGAGGGCGACGCCAACAAGCTCTGGATCGTCCCCAGCGAAATCGGCGACGCCCTCAAGGGCCTCTCCGGCGCCATGGGCAACTTGGGCGGCCTGGGCGGCGGTTCAGGCTCCAACGGCGGCACGGCCACGGAACGCCGAGAGAAGCCGTCGATCGACTGACGAGGTTTCTGCGGTACGACAGCGGGGCCCGGCTTCTCGAGGAAGCCGGGCCCCGACGGCGATTACCTACGCCGCATCCATCGCCAACCAATCCGGCAGCGCGGCAAACTCATCGGCCCCAAGCGCCAGCAACATCGCATCAGCCGGCGTCGGCTCGAACGGCTGCCGAAGCAACGGCATCCCCGCCTGCTCAGGCGTCCGGTCGGCCTTCCGATGATTGTCCTCCGCGCACGAGGCCACCGTATTGAGCCACGTGTCCTGCCCACCCCGCGACTTCGGCACCACATGGTCCACCGTCGTGGCCCTGCGCCCGCAGTACGCGCACCGGTGCCGGTCCCTGACCAGCACACCCCGCCTCGACCACGGCGCTTGTCTTCGGAACGGCACCCGTACGTACCTGCACAGCCTGATCACCCGGGGCGCGGGTATGTCCACCTCGGCTCCCCGCATACGCAGTTCGGGGTGGGCCTGCTCGACGACGGCCTTGTCCTGAAGCACCAGAACGACGGCTCGATTCAACGTCACCGTCGACAGCGGCTCGAAGCTCGCGTTCAGTACCAGCGTGTCCCGCATTGCAGCCCACCTCCCGTGCGCACCTGCCCACCCCCTGGCGGACTGGGATCAACTCTGGCCGGGCACGCCGAGATGGACAACGAAATAAAAAATGCCCGCCCCCGATCACTTCCATGACCAGGGGCGGGCAAACGTTCCATGAACGTCAGGCTTCGGCGGTCGCCTCGTACTCACCGATCACATGCGCACGAGCAAGCGCGTGGAACCGCAGATTGAACCCGACGACAGCCGGGCTGGCATCCGAGTCCGGACCGAGCTTCTCCTGATCCACGGCGTACACCGTGAACACATAGCGATGCGGCCCGTCCCCGGGCGGCGGCGCGGCCCCACCGAAGTCCTTCGACCCATAGTCGTTCCGCGCCTGTACGGCACCCTCCGGCAGCCCCTCGAACTTGCCGCTGCCCGCCCCCGCCGGCAGCTCGGTCACCGAGGCCGGGATGTCGAAGACGACCCAGTGCCAGAACCCGCTCCCCGTAGGGGCGTCCGGGTCGTAGCAGGTCACGGCGAAGCTCTTGGTCCCGGCCGGGAAACCCTCCCAGCGCAGCTGCGGCGAGGTGTTGCCGGCCGCGTGGACCTGAGCGTCCTTGAGGGTTCCGCCCTGCTCGACGTCCTCACTCGTGACCGTGAAGGACGGCACGGGCGGATGGAAGTCGTGCGGCAGCGGCCGCCGCTTGGGCTCGGTCACGTCGATACCTCCTGAAGGAACAGCGGAATCGCGAGTTCAGTGGTTCCGAGCCTAGAACCAGTTGCGCTTGCTGCCGACCTCGGACAGCCACTGGTTGAGATACGCCGCCCAGTCGGTCCCGTGGAAGTCGTTCAGGCCCACCTGGAACGACCGGAAGGTGTCACTGCCCTCACTGAACAGCCCCGGCTTCTTGTCCATCTCCAGAACGACGTCCATCGTGTGCTCGTCCGCGACGAAGCTCAGCTCGACCTGGTTGATCCCGCGGTACTGCTGCGGCGGGAAGAACTCGATCTCCTGGTAGAACGGCAGCTTCTGCCGCGTACCGCGGATGTGACCGCGCTCCATGTCCGCGTTCTTGAAGCGGAAGCCCAGCTGGATGAAGGCATCGAGGATCGCCTTCTGCGCGGGCAGCGGGTGCACGTTGATCGGGTCCAGGTCGGTGGAGTCCACGGCCCGCGCGATCGCCAGCTCCGTCGTCACACCGATGTTCATGCCACGCAGCGTCTGACCGTCGATCGTCGTGACCGGCGTCTCCCACGGGATCTCCAGCCCGAACGGCACCGCGTGCACCGCACCCGGCTGCAGCTCGAAGGCACCACCGAGCTGCATCTTCGTGAACTCGATGTCCTGCTTGTACTCCGAGTCCTGGCTCTCGACCTCGACCCGCGCCTGCAGGCCCACGGACAGGCCCTCGATGTTCTGGCTCACGGACCCGCCCTGAATCCGCACCTCACCCTGGACGACACCGCCCGGAACGACGTTGACCTCGGTCAGCACCGTCTCGACCGAAGCACCGCCGGCCCCCAGGCTCGCGAGCAGCTTCTTGAACGCCATGACTCTCCTCTTCTCAGAGTGGATCCCTGATCCCTACAAACGCGATCCGGCCGTGGCCGGTTCCGCGCTCCCACCCTGGCAAGCCACAGGCCCCCTGACCACCCCGTCACGCCCACCCGTCTGCACTACCCTCGGACGGCATGATCGCGACCCCCGACCGTACGCCCCTGCCCCGGGACTTCTTCGACCGCCCCGTCCTCGAAGTAGCCCCCGACCTCCTGGGCCGGTTCCTCGTACGCACCACCCCGGACGGTCCGATCACCCTCCGCCTCACAGAGGTCGAGGCCTACGACGGCCCGAACGACCCCGGCTCCCACGCCTATCGCGGCCGCACACCCCGCAACGACGTGATGTTCGGTCCCCCCGGACACATCTACGTCTACTTCACCTACGGCATGTGGCACTGCATGAACCTGGTGTGCGGCCCCGACGGCCAGGCCTGCGCGGTCCTGCTGCGCGCCGGCGAGATCGTGGAGGGTGCCGAACTCGCCCGCAAACGTCGACTCTCGGCCCGTAACGACAAGGAACTGGCCAAAGGCCCGGCCCGCCTGGCCACCGCCCTCGGCGTCGACCGGGCCCTCAACGGCACGGACGCCTGCGCCTCCGACGAGACCCCCCTGAAGATCCTCACCGGGACGCCCATCACCTCCGACCAGGTACTCAACGGCCCACGAACCGGCGTGGCAGGTGACGGAGGCAACGGCGACATCCACCCCTGGCGCTTCTGGATCGCCAACGACCCTACGGTGAGCCCCTATCGGGCCCATGCCCCGAGGCGCCGCTCAAGTTGACGCACCTTGGCAGGGCGCGTAACGTAGCCCGAGCCGCTGAACCGGGTACTGCGTAAGTCAGCAGCCGGAGCGGCCAACCCACTACCTACGAGAACCCCTCAGCGGGGTCAATTCTGGCGTGCCCGCATGCCAGAATTCGAATCCGCGGAACCCCGATTATGGATCGGCGAGGGAATCGGTTAACGTAGTGAATGTCGAAAGGCCGACGGGCGAAAGCCCAGAGCCCAAGGCAATCCCCCCGACAGGGAATCGGATCGGAAAAGGATCTGATAGAGTCGGAAACGCAAGACCGAAGGGAAACTGCCCGGAGGAAAGCCCGGAAGGGTGAGTACGAAGGAAGCGTCCGTTCCTTGAGAACTCAACAGCGTGCCAAAAGTCAACGCCAGATATGTTGATACCCCGTCTCCGGCAGATTCTGCCGGGGCGAGGTTCCTTTGAAAAAACACAGCGAGGACGCTGTGAACGGTCCGGGCTTATTCCGCCCGGCTGTTCCGCTCTCGTGGTGTCGACCCGATCACGGGTACACATTCACGGAGAGTTTGATCCTGGCTCAGGACGAACGCTGGCGGCGTGCTTAACACATGCAAGTCGAACGATGAACCACTTCGGTGGGGATTAGTGGCGAACGGGTGAGTAACACGTGGGCAATCTGCCCTTCACTCTGGGACAAGCCCTGGAAACGGGGTCTAATACCGGGTACGACCATCAGGGGCATCCCTTGGTGGTGGAAAGCTCCGGCGGTGAAGGATGAGCCCGCG
>NZ_BNBM01000006.1 GCF_014655715.1 Streptomyces lanatus
CGCACTCGGCGGCCACCCACCGATCAGCCGCGTGAACAACCCTGCGGGTCAATACACCTAGTCCGCGCGGACCGGTGAATCGGCGTCCAAGTGCCGCATCTGCACCGCCGTCACGGCCCGGACCACGAAGATCCCGGCCACCGCCGCCCCGATGACCGCCGCGTCAGACGCGAGCAGCATCCATACGTCCGAGTAGGCGCGGGCGATGAGCTGGTCCGTGTCGTCGCCGTACATCAGGCCCACGCCGCTGAGAAGGCCGACCAGCCACAGGCCCCACCAGATGTTCACGACGGCCGGGAGCCGCTCGCCGGGGGCGCTGTCCTGGTGGGCGTCCGCGACGATGCCGCGTGGGATCCACAGGTTGGCGATGGGGATCACCCAGCCCGCGTAGAACCAGAGGCCGGAGTAGCGCGGCTTGCGGCCGGAGAGGGTGCGGGCGTTGTCGCGTACGTTGTCGAGCCACAGTAGGAAGGCGATCGCGCAGATCAGTACCGCGGCGCCGCCCACCGAGGTGACGAGGTGGTACTGGTCCTCCAGGGAGGTCAGCGGGCGGTGTACGCCCTCGCCCTGGTCCGGCGGTCCGGAGGCGGGTTCGCCGGTCGTCGCGAGTCTGATCTCCCAGATGGCCCGTGCGGCCCAGACCGCGCCGGAGAGGGCGAGGCCGGCGGTCGCGACTCGGGCTGCGCCTCGGACGGGGCGCAGGGCAGGTGTGGGGGGTGCTATGTGGTCGTTCACCGGGGCATCCTTGCCGACCGTCCGCCCCGGCCGCCAGAGCGGCACGCCTGATCGTGATCATGTCACCGGTCTGTGACAGCGCCGTCAGGGAACGATGGCACCGGGATCCCTTCCGCTCACCGCGTCCTCCTAATGATCGAGAGACACACCGAGCAACCGAGACGCCTCGGCCTCAACCAATCGACCACCAAGGGGATTTCATGTTCGGCAACCGTCGCAAGGCCCTCCTCGTCTCCGCAGCCGTCGTGGGCGGTGCCCTGCTGATGACGGCGTGTCAGGACTCGGAGAAGGACGCGGCCGCGTCGAACACCGCCGCCACCGCCTCGCAGGGTGGTTCCTCGTCCTCCTCCCCTTCCGGCTCCTCGACCGGGGGCAGCGGCAAGGGCTCCGGTAAGGACACCGGCACGGGCACCGGCAAGGGCTCCTCCGGCAGCGGGTCCGACGGGTCCGGTGTCGACAACGGCAACGGCGAGCGCGTGCCGGTCGAGCAGAGCTGCGGTGCCAACGACATCTCCTGGAGCACCCGGTCCGAGAGCCAGGCCGGCGGGTACATCCTGCTCATGGCCAAGGCGAAGTCGGGGATCAGCTGCTACCTGCCCGCCGCGCTGCCGACCGTCGCCTTCGGGTCCGACGGCACCCAGGCGGGGCCCGCCGAGCAGTCCGTCGGGGAGCAGATCAAGCTGAGCGGGAGCACCGTCGCGTACGCCGGTGTGAACCCGAAGTCCAGCAACAGCGACGGGGGCAAGGAACTGGACAGCATCATCGTCGGCGTCGGTGACAACGACCCGAACCCGGTCTCCCTGCCGGTCGGCACCATCACCGTCGACAAGCCGGTCGTCACCAACTGGCACACCGTGGCGACGGACGCCGTTCCCTTCAGCTGACCCCCACCCCACCCTCCTAGAGTTCTCGGAGGACCACCGACCGAGGAGGGCCGATGACGCCATCGCATTCCCCCGAGGTGCGGCAGGGCGACCTGCCGTGCTTCCGGGTCGAGCTGGAGAGCCCCGCGGAGGGGATCCGGCGGGTGCTGGAGGTCCGCGCGGGTTCGATGGAGGAGGCCCTGGTCAAGGTCCGGGATGCCGAGCATTGGCCCAGTGGCGGTTCGGGGAGCGACCCCGGCAGGTTCCGGGTCGTGGAGGCGACCGAGGAGAGCGCCACCAGCGAGGCCCGGCACGACCGGAACGCCCGGCGGCGCTACCTCAACATCATCGTGGAGGCAGGGCTTTCGGCGCTGGGCAAGACCCATCCCGAGCACTCGGACGACGAGTTCTCCGACGTCCTGTGCGACTTCTTCACCCGGGCCATCACTCTGCCGGGGCATGCCCCGTTCCCCGCCGGGGACGCGGAGGCCGATCGTCTGCTCAGCACCGATGACGCGGCCGCCGTGATGGTCCAGCTCCTCACCGTCCATCTCGACCATCACGGGCTGAAAGTGGCGCCCGCCCTTCCGGAGGAGCAGTCGCCGACCTCGTAGTTTGTGGAATTGTCCGTGATCGGTAACAGACGGATCCCCCGACCGTTTTTCCCCCTCTTGCCGGATGCACAGGCTCACAGCGACGGCAAGGAACACAGGACATGGTGCGTGGCGGCGGACGGGGATGGTACGGCAAGGTGCTCGCGGCGGCGCTCGGCGTGACCGCGGTGGCCGCGATGACCTCGTTCTGGGACGCGAAACTGGGTCCGGCCGACGAACAGCCCGCCCGGCCGGGCGTCTCCGCACCGCCCGCCCAGCCGCAGGGCAAGGGCAAGGAGAAGCCGCCGTCCGTCTCCGCGGAGATCGTGCACGCTTCGGACGCGGGAGCGCGTGGCGTCAACATCACCATCGACGACGGGCCCGACCCCGTATGGACCCCTCAAGTGCTTGACGTGCTGCGGGAGTACGGGGTCAAGGCCACCTTCTGCATGGTGGGGACCCAGGCGCAGGCCCACCCTGAGCTGGTGAGGAAGGTCGTCGCGGCGGGGCATCGGCTCTGCGACCACACCGTGTCCCACGACGTCACCATGGACCGCAAGTCCGAGGCCTTCCAGTCGCAGCAGATACTCGACGCCGAGCGGATGATCACGGAAGCGTCCGGGGGGGTACGGCCCATGTACTACCGTGCGCCCGGCGGCGCCTTCACCCCTTACAGCCGCCACCTCGCCGCCTCCCATGGCATGCGGCCGCTCGGCTGGAACATCGACTCCAAGGACTTCGAACTCCCCGGCACGGCCACCATGGTCGCCACCGTCAAGAACGAGATCTCCAACGGGCCCACTCTGCTCTTCCATGACGCCGGCGGCGATCGTTCCCAGACCGTGGCCGCCCTGCGCGAAGTACTGCCATGGCTGAAGCAGCAGGGGTACTCCTTCGGCTTCCCCGTGCGCTGACCTGCCGGGTCGTCATTGCCATCCGGTGGCATCGCTGACGGGGGACAGCGACGGGCGCGTCTGGATCTTCGTCTCCGAGAAGCCGTACTTGTCGAAGGCCGTCCGGTTCGTGATCGCGCGGTAGCCGTACCACGCGTCCCAGATATACGGCTGTGAGCTGCCCCGCGTCCTGGCCAGAATCCCGTTGGCCAGCTCGCGGGCCTTGTCCCATCCGCAGTCCGCGAAGACGCCGGTGCTGAGGACGGCGACGCCGCTCCAGTCGTTCCAGAGGCTGAAGTAGACCGCCGCGTCGGGGATGTAGTAGAGGATCCCGCCCGGGCCGACCAGGTAGACGCGGTCGTCGGTGGGCGTCTTGAAACGCTGCCCCGACGCCGGGCAGGCGCCGGTGGGGGACGCCGAGGGCTTCGGAGACTTCGGCGGTCGTGCCGGGCGGTCGCCGACCACCCGCACCAGGGCCGGTCCTACGGCCTCGGGTGAGGTCGCCTCGTCGCAGTGCGGCCAGTCGGCGAAGTTCTTCGACCGGTTCCACAGGCGGTGGGCGGCCTGGATGTTCCACTCCGGGTCCATCGCGTCGCGCGGGGTGCCGCCGAGTTTCCGTAGCGTCGTGTCGGAGATCTGGAAGACGCCCCAGTTCCGTGTGCCGTTGGGGTTCGGCACCATGTGCAGCGGGTCGAGGAAGGACTGGCAGTCGGCGATGGCCACCGCGCGGTCGGGTGCCTCGCGGAACACCTTGCGGACCCGCTCGCGCACCTTGCCGGCCGGCCAGGTGTCCATCCGGATCGGCGGCTCGTAGAGGGCCTTCTTCGTCTCCTCGCCGACCACTCCATTGGCGTCAATGCCGGAGAGCACCTGGAAGGCGGTCACTCGACGCAGGGTCTCCGGGCCGAACTCACCGTCCACCTCCAACTCGGCACCGGCCCGCTCCAGGAGCCGCTGCACCTCCCGTGCGCAGGCGTCCTTTCGGCCCATGCCCACGGGCTCGGCGCATTTCGGGGAGAAGAGCAGGCCCTCCTCCTCGTCGCCGGAGGTGGTCATCATCGCCAAGGCTGTGGCGCCGAGCGCCAGGACGAGAGCGACGGCGAGGAGGGTGGTGGGGCTTCTGCGGTACCAGGGGGATGGGGGGTGGGGAGTGGGGGGTTCAGCGACCGGGGGCTCGTCCGGGGTCGCCCCGGAAGCCGCGTCCGTGTCCGCTTCCGTGTCCGCGTTCGCGTCCTCGCCCTCTCCCCGATCCGGCTCCCGCGCCGCGTCCGCCAGCGACCAGAGCCGGTGTAATCGGCGCAGTTCCTCCGAGGACGCCCCGCAGGCCGTGGCGAAGCGGTGGGCCGGGCCGTAGTCCTTCGGGATGTACGAGCCGGAGCAGTAGCGGTGCAGGCTGGACCTGCCGATTCCGGTCTTCCCGGCCAGCTCGCCGTAGCTGAGGCGGGCCCGTCCTCTGAGCGCCCGCAGGCAGGCCGCGAACTCCTCGAACTCCTCGGGCTGCGATCCCATCGGTCTTCCCCTTCGGCACCCACCGTCGTCGTACCGCGCGCCGTCCCCCTGTCCCACCGGCGTCCCAACAGGCCGACTGAACCACGAGGTCACACGCGTTTCGGCGTCCCAGCATCCCATCGGACGGGGATTCGTTGCCAGGCGTTCCAGCGCGCTGCCAGCGTCGGCGTGGCTCGGGCGACAGGCCCCGACAGCCGACGACATGACCAAGGAGACAGTGATGAGGAACAAGCTCATTACCGCGCTGGCGACCACAGGGTTCATCGCCGTGGCGTTGACCGCCCTGCCAGGCACCGCGCAGGCGAACCCCGAGTGGTACGTCTCGCCGGCCTCGCAGATCCAGGCGGCGGACGGCAACCTCCATGCCTGGGAGCACCAGAAGAAGGGCGGCAAGCACTGCGCGTGGCCCAACGAAGTGGACAACTGGGACAGCTGCAACGGCATGCGCAACGAGGCGAGTTCCGTCTTCAACAACGGCCGCACGCATGACGTATGGCTGTACTACGGCCCCAACCAGACCGGCGCCCACTTCTGCCTCAACAAGGGCGTGTACCTGGAGAACATCGTCCACCACTACTTCCCGCACAACGGGGCCGGTGGCGGCGAGTCCCTGAACGACAACATCGCCTCCCACAAGTGGGTCGCCAACTGCTGAGCCACACCCGCTGAGTCACACGCAGTGATCCACTCGTCCGTCGCCTCCCACGAAGCGGCGGACGAGTGCCTGTGAGTGGCGCGTGTTGTCGCTGACACCTCTGTGTCCCGTCAACTACCCTTCGGCTACGCAGAGTTGGATATCGGCATGGGGGAGCAAGCATGCGCCCGACCGGCAACCACGTCACCGGCTATCTGGCCGTCTGCGCGGTCGGCACCCTCGTCGCCACCTCGCTCGTCGTCGGAGCCGGTGCGTCCGGTACGCGGCCCAGCCTCGCCGATGTCGGTGCCTGGCTGGCCAGCAGTGCGAAGGGCGAGGTCGCGCACGCGCACGGGCTGACCGGCGAGGTGGACGGCAAGGCCGTGCTGCCGGGCGGGATGGCGGGGCACCCGGTCTCGGTCGCGCAGGACGGCGACACCACGCTGGTGCTCGACGAGCGGACCGGGCGGGTCGTACGGATCGACGCCGCGCAGCTGACCGCCGAGCAGTCCGCGGACTACGGTGCGGCGGGGCTGCAGCTCGTCTCCGGGGGTGCGTACGCCTATGTCGTCGACCCGGCCAAGGGTTCCGTGCAGCGGATCGACCCCGCGATGACCACCGCCGAGAACCCGCCCGTAGAACTGGGTGGGCGGGCGGGAGCCGCCGTGGCCGACGGGGCGGGCACGCTGTGGGTGCCGCTGCCGGACTCCGGGACTGTGGTGCCGTTCGTGAAGGGGCGGAAGGGCGCTGCGGTCGAAGTCGCGGGCGCGGGGCATGAGTTGGCGCTGACCCTGGCCGGGGGGCGGCCCGTGGTGACCGACCTGGACACCGGTGTGATGAAGGTGCTGGGCGTCGATGGCGTGCAGGGCTCCTTCGAACTCGGCGACGCCATCGATGGGGCGGACCCGGGCGAGGTCCTGGTGCCGGGCGGCACCGATGGTTCCGCGGTGCCGGTGCTGGCCGCCGGCAGCGGGGATCTGGTCGTGGTCGACGTCCGCAGTCGGCAGACCACTCGGGTCCGCGTGCCCACGCAGGGGCATGCGCTGGGAGCGCCCCAACTCCTCGGCAAGCGGGTCTACATTCCCGACGAGTCCAACGGCGGGCTGCTGGTGTACGACACCTCCCTCTCCGCTCCCGCCGATCCGGTACGGGTCACCGGTGGGGCCGGTGAGCTCGAACTCTTCGTGCGCGACGGCCTGTTGTGGGTCAACGACCAGGACGGGGCCGCCGCCGCGGTGATCGACGCGGAGGGCGAGGTCAGGCGGATCGGGAAGTACGGGACGGATGCGCCGTCCGCGCGGCAGCCGGGGGACGGGCCGGTCGAGGACCGGGTACCGACCGGGGTGCCCGGCGCGCCGGTTCCGCCCGGGGCGGGCGCCCCCGGTGGGACGACGGCTCCGGCACCGGGGCCGGGTGCCCCTTCCGGTGGAACGCCCGGCGGGACACCTGGGCCGCCCACGTCCCAGGACCCCGAGCCCGGCGCCCCCGGCTCACCGCAGGCGGAGTCCCGGCCGGGCGCCATCCGCATCACCTTCGCCCCGGTGGTGGGCGCGACCCCGCAGCGGTACATGCTCAAGGGCGCGGCAGCGGAACAGACCGTCACCCCGGAGGAGGTCGGTCCCGAGGGGCCGTTCGTCTTCGAGGTCAGGGGCGGGTCGTGCGAGGAGCAGTACGGCTTCACGGTGGTCGCGGAGTACGGCGGGGGGAAGCCGGACAAGGAGTCCGCGCCGTCGGCGCTGGCGCGGCCGTGTGTTGCGCCGGGGGCGCCGCGGGAGGTCACCTTCACTCCGGCCCAGGGCGGGCACGGTGGCAGGGTGACCTGGCAGCCGCCGCAGGATGCCAGTGGCTCGGTGAAGTACGTGATCAACGGGCCCGGCGGGACGGCGGAGACCACCGAGCCCGGTTACACATACCGAAATCTGAAGAACCGCAGCAAGGACGGGGTGTCGGTGATGGCGAGCAACGCCGCCGGGTCGGGCGGGGCGGCGTCCGGATGGATCGACCTGACCCCGCCCCCTCAGCAGATGACCATCGTGAACAACAGCGACACCGACGACTCCGTCGGAATCCGCTCGGAGCCCACCACTCAGAGTGGCTACCGGGTGGGCAGAATCCCCGGCAACAAGACCGACCCGGTAGTCCAGGTCACCACCGTCCGCTGCAAGGTGAAGGGCGAGGAACAGACCTACGAGGGCACCGGTGAGAAGACGGATGTCTGGGCCCTCCACACCTTCCACAGCCCGGAAACCGACAGGGACCACACCGGCTACACCTCCGACATCTACGTGAACTCCCGCTCAAACCCAAACATCTGGGACTGCGAATGACCCAACCCCCCACCCGCATAGCCGACACCTTCCACACCCTCGCCGACAACATCGAACGCGTCCTCAAGGGCAAACGGGACACCATAGAACTCGCCCTCACCTGCCTCCTCTCCGAAGGCCACCTCCTCATCGAGGACGTCCCGGGCACCGGCAAGACCACCCTCGCCCGTTGCCTCGCCGCGTCCATCGAGGCCGAGTTCGCGCGGGTTCAGTTCACCCCGGATCTACTCCCGTCCGACATCACCGGCGTCACCGTCTACCGGCAGAACACCGGGGTGTTCGAGTTCCTCCCGGGCCCCGTGTTCGCGAACATCGTGCTCGGCGACGAGATCAACCGGGCCTCGCCGAAGACGCAGTCCGCGCTGCTGGAGGTGATGGAGGAGCGCCGGGTCACGGCGGACGGCACCACGCACCCGGTGCCCCGCCCGTTCATGGTGGTCGCCACGCAGAACTCGGTGGACATGGGCGGCACTTATCCGCTGCCCGAGGCGCAGCTCGACCGTTTCCTGATGCGGATCACCGTCGGTTACCCGGACCACGCCTCCGAGGTCGCGGTGCTCAAGGATCTCAAGGAGAGGAACGCCGACCCCGAGTCCCTCACCCCCGTCACGACCGCCAAGGAGATCGCGGAGCTCATCGCGCTGGCCGCCACCGAGGTACAGGTCGCCGACGCGCTGTACGACTACATCGTGCGGGTAGTGGCAGCCACCCGCGCCCTCCCCGACGTACGCCTCGGCGCCTCCACGCGCGGCTCCGTCGCCCTGTTGCGGGCGGTGCGGGTGCGGGCGGCCTCGCAGTCACGGCCGTACGCCTTCCCGGAGGACGTCAAGGCGCTGGCGGGGCCCGTACTCGCGCACCGGCTGATCCTGACCCCCGAGGCCGAGTTGAGCGGCCGTACCGGAACGGAAGTCATCGACGAGGTGCTGGCCACCGTGCCGCTGGACCGTGGGGCACGCGTCTGATGCTGTCGGGCACCGGGTGGGGCACGCTGGCGGGCGGTGCCGTGCTGACCACCACCGGCTATGCGCTGGGCTACGGCGAGGCCGCCGCGCTCGGCGTGACTTGTCTGCTCGCCGTCGCTTTCGCCGTCCTGTGGGCGCTGCCCGCGCCCGTGCTCGGCGCCGAGCGGCGGATCGTGCCGAGCAGGGTGAGCCGGGGTGATCCCGCCGAGGGTGTCGTCGTCCTGACCAACACCGGCAGCCGGGCCCGGCGGGGTCTGCGTGCCGTGGACCGTTGCGGTGGCCAGGACATCACCGTGGAAGTGCCGGCACTGAACCCCGGCGCCACCCACGAACTCCGCTACCCGCTCCCCACCGCCCGCCGTGGCCGTGTCCCCGTGGGGCCGCTGCGTCTTGAGCGGACCGATCCGCTCGGGCTGGTGCGCCGTATGCGGCCGTACGGCGAACCGGACACGGTGCTGGTACGGCCCCGGACCTGCCCGCTGCCCGTGCTGCCGTCCGGGCAGGCGCACCATGTCGAGGGGCCGGCCTCCGACACCGCCGACGACGGGTCGCTGACCTTCCACGCGCTGCGCGAGTACGTCCTCGGGGACGATCTGCGCCGGGTCCACTGGCGTTCGACCGCCCGCACCGGGACGCTGATGGTCCGGCAGATGATCGACGTCTCGCTCCCGCACACCACGCTCGTCCTCGACACCCGGCGCCCGGCCTACGCCTCCGGCGACGACTTCGAACTCGCCGTGGACTGCGCCGCCTCCATCGCCTGCGCCGCCGCCCGTTCCCACTTCCCCGTGCACCTGGTCGGCGCGACGGGACCGATCCTGCGCACCGACGGCACCGGCGACGACGGCGACGCACTGCTGGACGCGCTCGCCGTCGTGCGGGGCGAGGAACTGGCCTCCGTGACCGCCGCCTTCGAGGGGCTGGAGCGCGGCCGCGGTGACGGGGCGCTGGTCGTCGTCACGGGTGATGCCCGGGGGCTCGGCGTCGTCGACCGGGTGCGGCGCGGCTTCGGGCGGGTGACCGTGGTGCTGGTCGGCGACGCCGACACCGATGGACCCGGGACCGCCTCGGATGTACGGCAGTTGCGGGTCACGTCCCTGGACGAGCTGGCGGCCGGTTGGCGCCGGGAGGCCGTGCGATGAGCACGACCCGCACCCGCACCCTCACCTCCCTGCTCGCCGTGGCGGCCCTGTCCGTCTCCGCCGGGTACGGGTTCGCCCGGGTCTTCCCGCCATCCGATCTGCTGCCCGTGCTGGCGGTGGCCGCATTCGCCCCGCTCGTCCTCTCGGCCGTGCTGTCGGGGCGTCTCCGTCTCCGGGAAGGCCGGACCCCCCTCCCCCTCTGGCCGTCCGCGCTGCTGACCGTCGTCGTATGGGCCGTGGTCGTCAGCGCGACGCTGTTCCGCGAGGTGAGCGGCGGGCTGCCCGGCGGGCCCGCGCTGCGTGCCGCGTGGTCCGCGTTGCTCGACGCCCCGCACGGGCTGCTCTCCACGATCCTGCCCGCGCCGGGCGAGCCCGAGCTGCTGGTGCTGCCGCATGCGCTGGTGTGGGCGGCCACCGCCGTCTCCGCCGAACTCGCCCTGCGCACCCGCGCCCCGCTGCTCCCGGCCCTCCCGGCGGTCTTCGTCTTCGGCGTCGCCCTGGTCCTGGGCGCCGACGGCCCGGGAACCGCGTACCCGGCCGCGGGCGCGCTCGCCGCGGCCACCGCGCTGCTGGTGCTGCTGCGCTCCCGGGCCCGCCTTCCGCTGCGCGCGACGGCGCTACGGCTGCCGGCGGTGGGCGCGCTCGGCCTGGTCGCGGCACTGCTGGGCCCGCACTTGCCCGGCCTCGGCACCCCCTACGACCTGCACGAGACGGCGACGCGAGCCGACCGACGCCCGCAGTCCGTCAGCCCGTTGGACCTCCTCGCGGCCTGGATGCGCAACGGCGACGAGAAGCTGTTCACCGTACGGACCTCGGGCGCGACCCCCGGGAACTACCGGCTGGCGGTCCTCGACCGCTACGACGGCACGACCTGGAGCAGCGGTGCCGGGCTGACCCGTACGGGAGGCCGGGTACCGGAGGATCCGGAGGAGCGTCGCGGCGCCAAGACCCTCCAACAACACGTCACCGTACAGTCGTTGCCCGGCATCTGGCTCCCCGCCGCCGACCGGCCCTCGTCCGTCGGCGCGCCCGAGGGCACCTCCCTGTCCGTCGATCCGGACAGCGGGGTGCTCTCCACGGGCGCGGCGCTCCCCGCCGGATTCACCTACACCGCGACCTCCCGACTCCCCTCCTACGACGCCGAGCGGCTCCGGTACGCGTCCGCCGCCCACGACCCGGCGCGGCTGGCGCTCCCCGCCGTCGACGCTGCCGGGCAACCGATCGCCTCCGTACGGTCGTTCAGGAAGATCGCCGAGCGGGTGACACGGGGCAGCACCCAGCCGTACGAGCGGGCCGTGCGCCTGGCCGACTGGCTGCGCGCGAGCTACCGCCTCGACCCCGCCGCGCTGCCCGGGCACACCTATCGGAGCCTGGAGTTCTTCCTGGCGGGCGGCGGGGGCGGTACGTCCGAGCAGTTCGCCGCCTCGTTCGCGGTGCTGGCGCGCACGCTGGGTCTGCCCACCCGGGTGGCCGTGGGGTTCGGGCCGGGTACGCGGACCGGGTCCGGTGCCTGGCAGGTGCGGGGGCGGGACGTGCTGGCCTGGCCGGAGGTGAGGTTCGCCGGTGTGGGCTGGGTGCCGTTCCAGCCGACGCCGGGCGAGAGCGCGCGGGGTGCCTCCGCCGCCGTTTCGCCGGCGAAGCCGGAGGAGCGGCAGCGGGCGAAGGAGCGGGAGAGCACGGCACCGACGCGACCGTCGACGCCGTCGCACACGCGGGACGAGGCGACCGGGGGCGCATCAGGCTCCCGCCCGCTCCCGGTATGGCTCACCGCACCGCTCGCCCTGCTCCTGCTCGCCACGGCCTACGTGCTGTACGCCCTGTGGCTGCCGTACCGCCGACGCCGCCGACGCCGCAACGCCCCGGACGCGCGGCGCAGGGTCCTCGGCGCCTGGCAGCAGATCACCGAACGTCTCACGGAGATCGGGCTTCCCGACACGGGAGCGCACACGGCGCAGGAGGTCGCCGCCTTCGGCGTGGAGCACATGGGCGGCACCGCGGACCAACGCCTGCCGGCCCTGGCCACCCTGGTCAACGAGGTGGCGTACGCGGACCGCAGCCCCGACCCCGCGACCGCCGACGCCGCGTGGGCGGACTGCGCCGCCGTCGAGACGACGGTCCGGGCCCGCGTACCGCGCCGAACCCGCCTGCTCCGCCTCCTGAAACACGTGTGGCGCCGCCCGTCCGTGTAACAGGACGAGCAGCGCCACACGCACGCTGGCTGACGGTGAATCGTCAGCCGGGGAACGGCTTGCTCGCGTCGTCCTCGGCCTTGATGCACGCGTCGAGCTTCTTCTGGATGGCGGCGGCGTCGTTGAGCGCCTTCTTGGCCGCCGCGGTCTCGCCCAGCTGCTTCAGCTTGGCCGCCTTGGTCTTGAGGTCGGCGATCTGCTGGCGCATCTTGGCCTTGTTGCAGGTGACGGCGGCCTTGACCGAGACCGCGCTCTGGTCGGCCGAGGTGGCGGCCTGAGCGGGCGCGGACGTGATGAAGAGACCGCCGACGATGGCCGCGGAGACGGCCAGGGCGGAGAGGCGCTTGGTCATGAGTGTTCCCCCAGACAGGGCTTGCAATGGTCGCGGTGGATCTTACAGAGCCGTCTGTAGGGAGTGACTCAGCGGTAGGTCCCCGTACCCACCAAGTCCGGGAGCGGGTTGATGAGTTCGCCGTTCGGGGACCGGCGTTGCGCGGAGGGGTCGGTCGGCCACACCGCGGGGCAATGGGTGCCCTTGCGTGGGGTTTTGAGGGTGGTGAGGTACGTGTCGATGGCGTCGCGTGTGCACGGGCTCAGCCAGTAGTCGCCGTGGCCCACACCGTCGTACGTCAGGAGCACCGCCTCGCGGCCGATCTGGCGGGCCGCGTTGGAGCCCCAGGAGTACGGGGTGGCCGGGTCGAAGCGGCTGTTGGTCATGAGGATCGGCGGCGTGCCGTCGACGTGGAGGCGGCGCTGGGGGTTGGTGACCTCGGCCGGCCAGTCCTGGCAGCCGGTCTGGACGGTCCAGCCGAGGGTGCTGAAGCGGGTGACGGGGGCGCGGCGGGCGAGTTCGCGTTCGATGCGGGCGAGGGACGAGTAGGAGGGGACGTTCAGGTCGTAGTCCTGGCACATCACCGAGAGGAACGGGTACGGCGTCGGCTCGCCGTACTTGCGGACGGCCCCCGCTGCCGCCGGGTCGGCCGCGTCGATGTCGGAGAGCAGCTGGGCGAAGTCGAACCAGGAGGCCGGCTCGTACATATGGCTGAGGGCGAGGCCCTGGAGGTCCTGGGGCGTGACCGGCTGGGGCGGGTCGCCCGGCAGGACGATGTCGCCGGCTTCCGCGCGCTTGTGGAGCGAGTCGAACAGGGCGCGGGCGTCCCGGTCGTGGAGCGCGCAGGACGTCGTACGGGCGCACCAGTCGGCGAACTGGCCGTACGACGACTCCACCGCGTCGGTCTCGGTGCGCTGGAAGTCCCGGTTGCCCAGGCTGTGGTCCATGTTCGAGTCGAGGGTCATCGCGCGGATGCGGTGCGGGTAGCGCTCGGCGTACTGCTGGCCGATCGCGGTGCCGTAGGAGACGCCGTAGTAGCTGATCCGCTGCTCGCCGAGGCCGGCGCGGATCGCGTCCATGTCGCGGACGACGCTGCCGGTGTCCATGTGGTCGGCGAGCGGTCCCGTGAGTTCGCGGCAGCTCGCGCCGAGCGCGCGGTTCGCGGCGCGCAGGGCGGTGAAGGAGGCGGCGCTGTCCGGGAAGAGCAGTTCGCCCTGGGCGTTGATCAGGTCCTCGTCGCACTTGAGCGGGTTGCTGCGGGCGACGCCGCGCGGATCGAAACCCACGATGTCGAAACGGGCCAGCAGTTCGGGCGAGAAGACGTCGGGCGCGGCGAGCGCGAAGGATACGCCGGAGCCGCCCGGACCGCCCGGGTTGACCAGCAGCGAGCCGATCCGCTTGTCGGGGTCGGTGGCGAGGTGACGGGCGAGGGCCAGGTCGATGGTGTCGCCGTGCGGTCGCTTCCAGTCCACGGGCACCTTGACGGTGGCGCACTCGAACGTGCCCTGGCTGGAGGGGGATTCGCAGGGTTGCCAGGCTAAGCGCGAGGTGTTTTCGGGGGCGGCTGCGGCCGTCCCGGTGAGTAACTGGCCGAACAGCGTGGCGATCAGGGCTCCTACGGCCAGTTTCGCGCGCGGGATCAGTGAGGTCGGTGGGGGGTTGGGCGACATGGGTGTCCCTCCATGAATCAGAAGTTCACAGATGGACCACAGAATCGCCTCAACCCCCTTGTGAATCAAGGGATCTGAGAGTCAATCAGCGACGGCGCAGCGATGCCTCGAGCAGCGACGGCGGGGTGTCGAACTTCTCGTGTGCCGCCAGGTCGGTACCGGGGGCGACGATCGCGTCGACGGCGTCGAGTACATCGGCGGAGAGCACCGTGTCCGCGGCGGCGAGCTGCGCGTGGAGGTGGTCCGTCGTGCGGGGGCCGATGAGGGCGGCGGTCACGGCGGGGTGCGCGGTGACGAAGCCGAGGGCGAGCTGGATCATGGTCAGGCCGGCCTCGTCGGCGACCTTCGCCAGCCGTTCGACGGCGTCGAGGCGGGCCCGGTTGACGGGCAGGGTGAGGTCGAAGCGGTCCGGCATGAAGGCGGAGCGGTTCGTGGTGATGTCCCTGCCCTCGCGGACCGCGCCCGACAGCCAGCCCGAGGCGAGCGGGCTCCACACCAGCACCCCGAGCCCGTACTCCTCGGTCACCGGCAGGACATGGGTCTCGACGCCGCGCTGGAGGATCGAGTAGCCGGGCTGCTCGGTGACGTAGCGGCTCAGGCCGTGCTCGCGGGCGGCCCACTGGGCCTGCACGATGCGGTGCGCGGGGTAGGTCGAGGAGCCGAAGTGGCGGATCTTTCCGGCGCGTTGGAGGTCGGTGAGGGCGGACAGGGTCTCCTCGTCGCTCGTGCTCGGGTCCCAGCGGTGGATCTGGTAGAGGTCGACGTCGTCGACGCCGAGGCGGCGCAGGCTGTCCTCCAGTGCGGTGACCAGCCAGCGGCGCGAGGCGCCCCGGTGGTTGCGCTCGTCGCCCATCGGCAGGGCCGCCTTCGTCGCCAGCACGATGTCGTCCCGGCGGCCCGCGACGGCCTTGCCGACCATCTCCTCCGACTCGCCCGCGCTGTACATGTCGGCGGTGTCGATGACGTTGATCCCGGCGTCCAGAGCGGCGTCGACGAGGGCGGTGGCCTCGCTCTGCGTGGTGCGCCCGATCCGGCCGAAGTTCATCGCGCCGAGCGCGAGCGAGCTGATCTGGATGCCGGTGCGGCCCAGGGTGCGGTACTGCATGCGGTTGTCTCCTCACGATCAATCCGGAACAGTGTTCCGTTTCGACGATACGGAACGGTGTTCCGGTTTGGCAAGCGGGTGGCGTACGGTGAGGACGCAGCGTGGACGCGGGCGCGACGGCGCAGGGAGTGAGCGGGTCGGTGAAGGACGACGAGGGGGCACCGCCCGGGCGGAAGGACGCCCGGCGCAACAAGGAGACGCTGCTCGACGCGGCCGCCGCGGTCTTCGTCGCGAAGGGCGTGGACGCACCGGTGCGCGACATCGCGGCCGAGGCCGGTGTCGGACTGGGCACGATCTACCGGCACTTCCCGACCCGGGCGGACCTCATCATCGCCGTCTACCGGCACCAGGTCGACGCCTGCGCCGAGGCCGGCCCGGTCCTGCTGACGACGGGTGCGAGCGCGTACGCCGCGCTGGGGCAGTGGATCGACCTCTTCGTCGACTTCCTCGTCACCAAGCACGGGCTGGCGGCGGTCATGCGGTCCGACAGCGCCGGCTTCGACGCGCTGCACACCTACTTCCTCGACCGCCTCGTGCCGGTGTGCGCCCAGCTCCTCGAAGCCGCGGCCGCCGCCGACGAGATCCGCTCCGGCATCGAGGCCTACGAGCTGATGCGCGGCGTCGGCAACCTCTGCGTCGGCGCGGACACCGACCCCCGCTACGACGCCCGGCGCCTGGTCGGACTGCTCGTCGCCGGACTGCGCAAAGCACCGTAACTTTATGTTCTGATGTGTTGACCTCTGTTGGGATCAGCTTCTAGTTTGCGGGAATCGCACACAGCTGCTCAGAAGGGGATGCCGTGCCACGAGAGAACCGCCATCGCCGGACAGCCTGCCTCGGCGCGCTGCTGGCCTGCGTCACGGCATTCGGAGGCTCCCTCGCCTCCCCCGCGTCCGCGCGCCCCTCGGTGCCGCCCGTCAGTGACTTCCACGGGGTCAACTGGGCCGACCCGCGCGACAACTACGCCGACGACGAGGTCGTGCCGTCGGGGCTGTCCACGTCGGACGGCTACGCCACCACGTACGCCAAGTCCCGGGCGATCATCGGCGGGTTCGCCAAGCTGGGGGCCAACACCGTCCGGCTACCGGTGAATCCGTCCTCGGTCAACGGCCCCTTCTGGAAGTCGTACCGGGGAGCGATCGACGCCGCCACCGACAAGGGGTTCAAGGTCATCCTGGGTTACTGGGAGGGCGACAACGCCAAGGACGGCAAGGTCGACGACCCGGCCGCGTGGGACCGGATGTGGGCGCGGATCACCGGTGCCTACGCGCGCGATGCGAAGGTGTACTTCGAGCCGATGAACGAGCCGTTCGGCTACACCTCCCAGGAGTGGCGCGACGTCGCCGCGAAGTGGGTCACCGACCATCGCTCCGTGCCCCGCGACCGGATCCTCATCGGAGGCGTCAAGTACAGCGAGGACGTCAAGCCGGTGTGCGCCGACGGCCGGCTCGACGGGACCCGGCTTGCCCTGCACAACTACGGCTTCTGGCACACCGACTGGACCAGCTACGACCAGTGGAAGCAGGACTTCAAGGAGCGCATCGGCGACTGTGCCTCGCGCACCGTCCTGGACGAGTTCGGCGCCACCATGACGTCCGGACTGGACTACAACGGGCCCGTCGACGGCTCCCACGAGGTCGCCTACATCCAGGCCGCCACCGACACCGTCCGTGAGCTGGGCCTGGGTTCGGTCTACTGGCCCGGCCTGCGCAACGGCGACACCTACTCCCTCACCACCCTCCAGGGCACGGGCACCCACCTCTCCCTGAAGCTCAACAACCGCAGCGGGCTGGACCGGCTGCACTGGGCCTGGCGGAAGTAGCCGACGTCACCGACGCTTCACGTGTTCCGCGAGGGGTACGCCGAGTCCATGAGAGTAAGCGTGCTGGACACCGGCTCCAACACGGTCCGACTGGCCGTGTGCGACGTCGGGGACGGGGTGCCCCTCCCGGTGCACACCGCGAAGTGGAAGCTACGTCTGTCCGAACACATCGGCAGCGACGGCCGGCTCGGGGAGGAGGCCACGGAACGGCTCGTCAAGGCGTTACGGGCGGCCGTAGAGATGGCCCGGCAGTGGGACGCGCCGGAACCCCTGGCGTTCGCGACCTGACGTTCCTGGGCGCCCGGCGCTGGATGGGCTGGCGCTCGGGTCCGCTGGCTCTCTTCGACATCGGCGGCGGTTCCCTCGAAGTGGCCTTCGGGCGGGGCAGGACACCGGAGTTCGTGGCGTCGCTGCCGCTCGGCGCGAACCGGCTCACCCGTGAGTTCTTCGACTCGGACGACCCGCCCCAGCCGTCCGAGGTGACCGCCCTGCGCCGCAAGGTGCGCCATCAGCTGCGTGACGTCTCCGCCCGTATCCGCTGGGAACATCCGCAGACGGCCGTCGCGACCTCGCGGACCTTCCAGCAACTGGCGCGGCTGTGCGGCGCCGCGCCGGGGCGCCGCGGGCCCTTCGTCGAACGGGTCCTGCACCGCCGCGATCTGCGCCGGGCCGTAGACCGGCTGGCCGCGCTGCCCGCCGGCGAGCGGGCCGCGCTGCCCGGCATCTCCACACCCCGGGCCGGACAGAGCCTGGCCGGGGCGCTGATCGGGCACGCCGCGATGAAACTGAGCGATGTGAAGACCCTGACGATCTGCCCGTGGGCCCTGCGCGAAGGCATCCTCCTGCGCCATCTGGAGGACGGGGCCGACTGGTGGGCCGACATGGAGCACCATGACGGCGCCAGGAGGCCGGACCTGGACGGCGTACCGATCGCCTCGCACGCCCTGCGCGTGACCGTGCCCTCGTCGCCCTGACCTGCGCGGTCGTCCACGAACGGGCGCCCTCGGAGTCGAAGGCGCCCGCTCGGGTGGGTCGTTCAGGCCGCGGCCGTCGCCTCGACCGGGCGGTGTACGACCCGGCGGCGGCGGGTCGGGAAACCCATCGTCGGGTTGGCGACGCCCCAGACCGCGCCCTTGCAGACCAGTTCCTTGTACGTGGCGGCGAGACGGCCGGTGAGGGCGGCGCTGACGGCGCGGTCGTCGGCGGTGACGTACTGGATGAGGCCCTCCTTGCGGCCCAGGGAGATGCACTGGTTGAAGTAGCGCAGGGGTGCGTTCGGGAGCTTGCCGCCGGTCAGGCGGGCCGCGATGGTGTCGGCGGCCTGCCAGGCCATCGGCGTGCCCGAGGCGCAGGACATGCGCAGCGGCTTGTCGCCGCGGCCCATCGCCAGGGCCGCGTCGCCGATCGCGTACACGTCGGGGTGCGACACCGAGCGCATCGTCCCGTCGACCACGATCTGGCCCGTGTCGGGGGCGACGTCCAGGGTGGTGGCCGCCGCGATCGGGTGAACGGCGAAGCCGGTCGTCCACACGGTGACCGCGGCCGGGATCGAACCCCCGTCGGCGGTGGTGAGGCGGTCGGCCGCCACGGCGGTGACGGCGGCGTGCTCGTACGCCGTGATGCCGAGCCCGTCGAAGACCTTGCGCAGATGCCGGCGACCCTTGGGCGAGAGCCAGTCACCCAGTCCGCCCCGGGCGGCGAGGGAGACATCGAGGTCCGGGCGGGCCTCGGCGATCTCGGTCGCGGCCTCCAGACCGGTGAGGCCACCGCCCACGACGACCACGCGTTCCCCGGCGCCCAGTGCGGCGAGGCGCTCGCGCAGCCGGAGCGCGCCCGGACGGCTCGCGATCTCGTACGCGTGCTCGGCGGCACCCGGCACACCGTGGTCGTTCCAGCTGCTGCCGAGGGCGTAGACGAGGGTGTCGTACGACAGCTCCCCGGCCCCGTCGGCGGACTCGACGGCGACGGCCCGGCGCTCGACGTCGACGCCGGTGACCCGCGCCAGCCGCACTTCGACGCCGGTGCCCGCGAACATCTCGGTGAACGGCCGGGGCCTGAGGTCATGGCCCACGGCGAGCTGGTGCATCCGGACGCGTTCGACGAAGTCGGGCTCGGCGTTGACGAGGGTGATGGCGACGTCCTCGCGGTGCAGCCGCTTGGCGAGACGCCCGGCGGCGATGGCGCCGGTGTATCCGGCTCCGAGGACGACGATGCGGTGCGGAGTGGGCTGCGTCGACTGCATGGTGCTGCTCCTGTCGGGAAGCGGATCTCTGTCGGATTCGCCTCTTGAACCGGGCAGCTCGCCGTTTCCTGACAGCTTCCCGATGTGAAGCACGTCACATCGGGAAGGGGTCAGATAAAAGGTGTCGGACAAGGGGTCAGAACATGGTCAGCCGCGGGTCGCCGTGTTCCGTCGCCGCCCACCGCTCGGTCGCCCGCTCCAGCTTGTCGGGGTTGACCTGGTTGCGGACGCCGGCGATGCCGTCGGCGGTGATCTCCAGGCACATGACGCCGATGACCTTGCCGTCGAGGACCACCACGAGGGCGGGGCCGCCGTTGGCGGTCGTGGCGTACACCTCGGGCGAGCCGCCGACCAGCGCGCGCTTGGCCTCGCCGGGCTTGAACAGACCCCGCAGGAACTTCGCCACCGCGAGCGCGCCCTCGAACGCCTTGGCACGGGCCGGGACCTTCCCGCCGCCGTCGCCGATCGAGACGGCGTCCTGGGTGAGCAGCCGCACCAGGGGGTCGGTGTCACCGCTGGTCGCCGCCGCGAGGAACTCGTCGATGATCCGCCGCGCGGCGGCCTCGTCGATCTCGGTACGGGCCTTGCCGGCCGCGACATGGCCCTTGGCGCGGTGGAAGATCTGCTGGCTGGCGGCCTCGGTGATGTCGAGGATCTCGGCGATCTCCCCGTGCCGGTAGTCGAAGGCCTCCCGCAGCACATACACCGCCCGCTCGTTCGGCGTGAGCCGCTCCAGCAGGGCGAGGACCGCGTACGACACCGACTCGCGCTGCTCGGCGGTGTCGGCAGGGCCGAGCATCGGGTCACCGGCGAGCAGCGGTTCCGGCAGCCACTGGCCGACGTAGGTCTCGCGCCGCGCCCGGGCGGAGGTGAGCTGGTTGAGGCACAGGTTGGTGAGCGCCTTCGTCAGCCAGGCCTCGGGCACCTCGATCCGGTCCACGTCGGCTGCCTGCCAGCGCAGGAACGTCTCCTGCACGGCGTCCTCGGCCTCGCTCGCGGAGCCGAGAAGGCGGTAGGCGATGGCCCCCAGACGGGGCCTGGACGCCTCGAACCGATCCACGTCGCTCATGGTCAGGGCCATGGTCGGGATCCTAGCCGGGCGCGGGTGGCACGGACACGGACGCCGTGGGATCGGCCGTCCGGGCACCCTCGGCGGACCTGGCACCGTCCGTGGGTTCCGCGGCCCTTGTGCCCTGCCGCGCCCCGGCCGTCACCGAGATCGTGTCGCCGATGCGGATACGGCCGTGGAACCACTCGGCGTCCTTGATGTCGAGGGCGATCAGCCCGCCCTGGGCCTCGTAGTCACTCAACACCTTCAGCTGGGGGACGTATTGGCCGATGTAGTGCGACCGGCCCTCGCTGTCGCGCAGTTCGACCACGTACGGGACGCTGACATAGGCGGGCCCCTTGGACGGCACCTCGAAGGTCAGCTGTCGCGGGTTCTGCTTGGCGACCACCGTCAGCGGGCCGGTGAACTCCGTCGGCGCGGCGTTCCGCGACACGACCGGCAGCGCCCGGCCGTCGACGGTGAGGGTGCCCCCGCGCAGGTCGAGCGTGCCGGCGACGGGCTCAGGCGTGGGCGTGGGTGTGGGGGTGGGCGTCGGGGCGGAGTACGTGGTGGCCGGGACGCGGCTGCCGGGTGGGTGTTCCCGGGCCCCGCCGGAGTTCAGGTTCAGCGCGAGGCCGAGGACGACGAGGGCCAGGGTGCCCGCGCCGAGGGTGACCGTGACCCGGCGGCGACGCCTGCGGCGCGTCGCGCGGGCGCGGATCGCGGCGCCGTCGACGGTCGGCGGGGTCCCTTGGTCCGCGGCCAACTCGCGCAGCGCGGCGGAGAGTTCATCGGACACGGCCGCTCTCCTTCCGGACCGGCACATCGGCGTCGTCCGCCGCGAGGTGCTTCGCCAGCGCCGCCCGCCCCCGGGACAGCCGCGCCTTGACGGTCCCCACGGGCGCACCGGTGTCGGAGGCTACCTGTTCGACACTGAGGTCGCACAAATGGTGCAGGACGATCGCCATCCGCTGTGCCTCGGGCAGTTCGCGCAGGGCGGCGACGAGCGCGGTGTACTCGGGCCCCGGGCCCGGGGTGTGCTCCGGCGGCGGGTTGCGCCGTACCAGTTCCAGCCAGCGTTTCGCCCGCCGCCAGCGGCTCACCGCCAGCCGCATGGCCACCGTACGGATCCACGCCTCGGGCGCGCTGTCCGCCAGGAACCGCTCCCGCCGGTCCCAGGCCCGCACGAACGCCTCCTGCACGACGTCCTGGGCCTCGCCGTGGTCCCCGGTGAAGGCGTAGAGCTGCCCGGTCAGCCGGGGGAACGCGGCGGCGTAGAAAGCGTCGAACTCGTCCTCGGTCATGCGTCGGTCATGCCTCCACCGGAATCGGTGCCCTTTCCGTGCAACCCGGCCACCTCCGCCGTGCGTACAAGTCCCGCGGCCCCCACCAGGAAGACGCAGCACACGCGTCCCCGGCTCCCACTTCCCGGACGGTGCTTTTCCTCACGGCGGTCGCGGACCGGACGCCCGCGCGCCCGGCCACGAACGTGTCCCCGAGCCGAAGGACCCCCACGTGCCGGCACCCCACCACGCGCCCCACGACTTCGCCGCCTACGCCCGCGCCCACTGGCCCCGGCTGGTCGTGACGGCGCGGCTGCTCACCGACGACGACGGCGCGGCGGAGGAGTTGGCGCGCAGAACGCTGGCGCGGATGTGCGCACGGTGGCGGCGCGTGCCGCGCGACGACGTGGACTTCCATGTACGGCGCTGTCTGGTGCGGATGCACCTGCGCGGGCCGCGCGGACGGCGGGCCGCACGCCGCCGGGCCGTGCTGGTCCTGCGGTTCTGGGAGGGACTGACCGACACGGAGATCGCCCAGGTGCTGGGCTGCTCGACGGGCGCGGTACGGGCCCGGATCCGGCACGGCCTGCACGCGGCCGGCGCCGGCCCGGAGCAGCTGCGCGAGGTGTACGCCCGGACGGCCGGGGAGGTCGTCCCGTCCGAGGTGCCGCTGCCCGGCATCCAGGGACGGGGCCGCGAACTGCGCCGGCGCCGGGTCGCGGTGGCCGCGGCGGCCTGCGCGGCGCTCCTCACGCCGGTCGCGCTGCTCGCCGTCGGCCGGGTGGGGGCGGGCGGCGCACAGGAGTTGGCGACCGGCGGCCCCCGTACGGCACCGAGTCCCGTCCGGGTCGTGACGCCGGGCGAGCGGGTCACCGCGGGGCCCGGGGTACGGGTGTGGCTGACCGCGGACGGCGGGCACTGGTCGGCTCCGGTGACCATCGCGGGCGACGACGGCGACCGCCCGCTCGACGAACCGGGGGTCACCCTGCGGGTGGACACCGTCAAGGGCGGCTACCTCCTGTCGGGCCTCTTCCACGGCCTGCGCGGCGAACCGAGCCGGGTGGAGGTACGCACCGGCGACGACGGCGACACGACCACGGCGAAGATCCTCGTCCTGGCGGGCAGCCCGGGCTGGGGCGTCTGGTACGCGGGAGCGCCCGTGCCCGAGAAGCAGATGAAGGCGCTACTGGACGGGGACGGGGACGAACGGATCGTGACCGTCTACGACGCCTCGGGCAAGGTGGCCGCCCGCTCGGACCGCGAGTGGTGGCGGGCATGACGGAACCCCACCGCGAACGCACCCCACGCCACACCCGCGTCCACACCCCCCTGCGCATCCGCTTCCGCCGCACCCGGGGCCGCAGGCTCCGCCGCCTCCTGTACGCCTTCCTGGCCCTGCTCGCGACGCTGTGCACGGCCGCGGTCGTGGCGTACCAGCTCACCCCGATCCCGAAGCCGCACCCCGAGACGGTCACCCAGAGCACGGTGTTCCTCGACAAGGGCGGCGCCTACCTCGGCCGCCGCGGCCCGGTCGACCGCCAGGACGTACCCCTCTCGTCCATCCCCCGCCATGTACAGGAGGCGGTGATAGCCGCGGAGAACCGCTCGTTCCGCACGGACAACGGCATCTCGCCGAGAGCTATAGGGAGGGCCACCCTCGCGGCCCTGACCGGCGGCGAACCGCAGGGCGGCTCGACCATCACCCAGCAGTATGTGAAGAACGCGCTGCTCAGCCCGGAACGTTCACTGACCCGCAAGGCCCGCGAGGCGATCGTCGCGATCAAACTGGACCGCACCCGCAGCAAGGACGAGATCCTGGAGGGCTACCTCAACACGGTCTACTTCGGCCGGGGAGCGGCAGGCATCCAGTCGGCATCGCGCAACTACTTCGGAGTGGACGCGAAGAACTTGACGATCGCGCAGGGCGCGGCGTTGGCGTCCATCGTCAACATCCCGTCGTACTACGAGAAGGCGGGCTCGGACGCGAAGGTCACCGCGAAGCTGGCGGACCGCTGGGAGTGGGTGCTGGACGCGATGGCGGCGAGCGGCACGATCACGGCACGGCAGCGCACCGAGGCCCGCTTCCCGGCCTTCCGCTTCTACCCGCCGGGCGAGACGGAGGGCCAGCGCCAGTATCTGATCGACGTCGCCGCGAAGGAGGCCGCCGACCGGCTCGGCATCACCGAGGACCAGCTCGCGAGCGGCGGCTACAGCGTGACGACCACCTTCGACCTGGCCCTCCAGGACCGCGCCACCCAGCTGGTCCAGGACCATCCCGGCGGCAAGGACGGCGTACGTGTACACACGGCGGTCGTGGGCCTGGTGCCCGGCGACGGAGCCGTACGCCTGCTGTACGGCGGCTCGGACTACGCACGCCAGCCCTTCAACGACGCGGTGAGCGGGGCGGTGGAGGCGGGCACGGCCCTGGACCCCTTCGTCAAGATGGACCGCCTGGCGGGCGAGCCCCTGCGCGCCGTACTCCGCACCACGGCACCGACCCCACTCGCCCTCACCTCCGCGTACGCGACCCTCGCGGCCGGCGGCGAGCACGCCACCCCGTACACCGTCACCCGCATCACCCGCGAGGGCCGCACCGTCTACCGGGCCCACCCCGAGGTACGACGCGTCCTCGACGAGAAAGCCGCGCTGATGATGGGCACCCGCCCGTCCCCGGCCACCGCCGCCACCCCGAGCGTGACGAAGCCCCTCCTCACAGGCGGCGCGGGCGGCGGCACCACCCGCCGCACGGTATGGACCACCGCCTACGACCCCGACCTCACCCTCACAGTCGCCCTGTTCGCCGACCGCCCCGGCCCCAAGAAGAACACGACGACCCCGGCCCAACTACCGAACGAGCCACCGCCGGTGGAGTTCGCGGAGGGGGTGGCGACGGGGATCATGGCTCACTGACTGAGGCGATACTTCAGGTGAGTAGCCAGCGCCGTGGCCTCAACCCGCACCGGCTCCACGTCCCGGCGCACGGCCCCCGGCCCCTCGAAGAGCCGCAGACCCGCGCCGAGCAGTGCAGGCACCACATGCAGCTGCAGCTCGTCGATGAGTCCCGCGCCCAGGTACTGCCGTACGGTGCTCGCGCCGCCCGCGATGTCGACGTTCCGGTCGCCGGCCGCGGCCCTCGCCCGGTCGAGGGCGTGGTGGATGCCGTCGGTGACGAAGGTAAAAGTGGTGCCGCCCTCCTTGACCAGGGTGGGGCGGGGGCGGTGGGTGAGGACGAAGACCAGGGTGCGGAAGGGCGGGTTGTCGCCCCAGAACTCCTCGCCCGTGTCGTACATCGTGCGCCCCATCACCACCGCGCCGGTCGCATCGAACCACTCCCGCATCAGCTCGGAGTCACGGTTCTCCTCACCACCGCTCATGCCCTGCCGCTCCCGCCAGCTCGCCAGGTTGTGGATCCACTCGAAGAGCGGTTCGGCACCGGTGCCGCCCGGGTTGTCGAGGGTGACGTCGGGGCCGGCGATATATCCGTCGAGGGAGATGGCGAGGTCGGCGGTCACGGTCATGAGGGGGGCTCCTGGGTGGGTGACGGGGGTGTGCCTTCACTCTCACGTCGATCGGCGGGCGGCGCATTCGACACCGCCGGTGGAATCGGCCGTGACCTGCTTCAGTGCCGCCTTCGGCGTCAGTCGCCGCCGACCCCGGTGGGCGCTTTCAGGACCTCGATCAGGCTGGTCACGCTGTCGTCGGCATGCCCGGCCGCCGTGCCCCGCCGGAAGATCTCCAGGACCGCGTTCGGCAGTGAGGGGTCGACGCCGGTGTCCTGGGCGGTGCGCAGGACGTGTTCGGCGCTCGCCGCGCCCATGGCGAGTCTGTCGATGTCGCCCGGATGCTCACCGGCAGCGATGCGCGGTGTGTAGTGGGCCAGGAAGTCCGGCATGCCGGACAGCACGGACGACATCGACGGCAGCAGCTCCTCGGCGCCGACGCCCTGGGCGTCCGCCATCGCGAGGGCGTGCAGCCAGCCCAGCACCGTCGTCCAGAACAGATCCATCCCGGCCTGGTAGTACAGCGCCGCAAGCCCCGGGTCCTCGCCGCGGAAGTCGGTGCCGGTGAGCACCTCCAAGGTCTCCCGGTGTGTGTCGAAGACGTCCTTCGGCCCACTGTAGAAAGTGGAGAAACCGGGCTGCCCGATGCCCGGGGGCGAGGCCAGTACGCCACCGGTGAGGTACGCGGCACCGTGGCCCGACGCCCACCGCGAGGCGTCCCGGGCACTCTGCGGGGTCTGCGAACCGAGATTGACCAGGACGCGCCCGGACAGCTCGTCGGTGGCCGGCCCGAGGACCGCGTACATCGCGTGCTGGTCCGTCAGGCTGAGGACGATCAGCTCGCTCGCGGCCACCGCGTCACGAGCGGTGGCGGCCCGCCGGGCCCCCTCGGCGGCCAACTCGTCCGCGCTGCCCGTGCTCCGGTTCCAGACGGTGACCCGGTGCCCCCGCCCGAGGAACGCCCTCGCCATGGCCCGCCCCATCGGGCCGAGGCCGATGACCGATACATCCCGCCGTCCCACGCTAGGCCGCCCTCTCCGGCTTCCTGAGCACCTCTGTCAGCGCCGAGATGCTGTGCTCGCCGTGTCCCGCCTCGGCCGCGCGTCGGACCAGGTCGTGCAGGGGGGTGAGCCAGGCGGTGTCGACGTTCGTCTCCTCGGTCAGGTCCGCGTCGTGGGCCGAGCCCGCGAGGAAGAGGTTCACCGAGGACGCGGCGTCGGTGTAGTCGCCGCTGTCGATCTCCTTCGCGTACACCGGAAGCAGCGACTTGATCATGTCCAGCCACTTCTCGGCGTACCGCACCATGCTGCTCACCTCCAGCCCACGCGACTGGAGGACCGCCGCCCCCTGGAAGAAGCCGACGAGGGCAGGCAGCAGCGTGGCGCCGACGGCCATTTCGTAGAGGGCGGCGAGGTCGGGCTCGTCCCCGAGGTGGACGGTGTCGCCGCCGAGTGTCCTGAGCGCCGTCTCGTACTCGTCGAAGACCGTTCGGTCACCGCCGTAGTAGAGCAGCGTGTCCGCCTCTCCCACGGCCGACGGCACGTTCTTGACCGCCCCGGCCAGGAAGCGGGCGCCATGCCCCGTCACCCAGGCGGCCATGGCCCGGGCGCCGGCGGGCGCGCCGCTGTTCAGGGTGACGACGGCCCGTCCGGGTAACGCCGTCGCGGCCGGCTCCAGGGCGGATCGGGTGTCCTCGAAGGTGGTCAGACACGTGACGACCAGCGGGCTCGCCGTCACGGCGGCCGCCACCGTCGCCGCCCGCACCGCTCCCCTCTCCACGAGGGCCGCGGCCCTGCCCGGTGTGCGGTTCCACACCGTCGTCGGATGTCCGGCGTCGATGAACGCCCCGGCCAGTGCCCGGCCCATCGAACCCAGCCCGATGACGGTCACGGGTGTGCGATCGCTCTCAGCCATGCTTCGACTCCATTCACGTCCGCTCACGGAAATATCGAAATCGCGCACGGCCCATGCTGGTTGTTCACGCACATTCCCTCAAGTACCTACAATTTTGTGGGGTACTGAAAGAATTGTTAGTGGGAGGGCCGAGGAACATGAAGGAGCGGACCTATATCTGTGGTCTCGACGCCGCGATCGCCGTCATGGGAGGGAAGTGGAAGGGCCTGATCCTGTTCTCGCTGGGTGAAGGGCGGTTACGCTTCGGTGAGTTGCGGCGGACCCTTCCCGGGATCAGCGAACGGATGCTGACGCTTCAGCTGCGAGAGATGGAGAAAAGCGGCCTGGTGCATCGCGAGGTCCACTACCAGGTCCCGCCGAAGGTGGAGTATTCGCTGACCGAATTCGGCCACTCACTCAATACGGCGATGGCGCCGCTCGGCGAGTGGGGCGAGGAGCACATGGAGCGCATCGAGGCCATCCCGTGATCTCCGCGGATTCCGGCCGGGTACCTCCACGAAGCGGTACGTCAGCGCCGACAGCGGCAACAGCACGGCGACGAACAGGACTTCGCGTACGGGATCGTCCTGCCGTGATCGCCCCAGCGTGCCGTCGCTCACCGCCAGGAGCAGCGGGTGCACCAGGTAGACCGAGTAGCTGATGATGCCGAGGGCGGTGAGTGGGCGGGGGGTTCGGTGGTGCCGTAGGGCCAGTCCGGTGGCGAAGGTGAGCACGGCCGCTGCGAACGCCAGGGTCCAGCCGCCGGCCGTGAACTGGCGCCCGTCGCCGTACCAGTTGGCGCTCGCCACCGCGCAGACCAGCACCACCGCGGTCGTGCAGCCCGCGCGCGCCCAAGTGATCTGGCCGCGCTCTGCCCGGTGGACGGCGGTGCCGAGGAACATCACTGCGAGGATCACCAGGCTCTCCCACAGCGGGACCGTGGCGTTGAGGGCGACCAGGACGAGCGCCGGAACCGCGCCCAGCACGCCCCCGAACACACGCAGCGCATACGCCTCGGCGCTCGCGCAGCCGATGGCCACCGCCATGGTGAGCGACGCCCACACGATCAGCGGGCCGGTGCCGACCGCGCCGGAGAGAGCGGACGTCGGCAGGGCGATCCCGGCCATCGCGCTCGCGGCGGCGAGAACCGCGAGAGTGGCGGAGACGGCCGCCGAGTGGCGGTGGAGCCGGACCGTGAACAGACAGACGACCAGCAGGTAGAAGGCCATTTCGTAGGAGAGCGTCCACAGGACCAGGAGGAGGTTCGGGGTTCCCAACAGCTCCTGGAGGAGGGTGATATGGGCTACGGCCACGGAGGCCGGGCTCTGTCCGTCGAGGTCCGGGCCGATCTCCGCGATGCGCGTCAGGTCGAAGGCGAGGGCGAGGGTGATGACGGCCGCGTACAGGGGGTAGATGCGCAGCAGGCGTCCGGTCCAGAAGGTCCGGACACAGCGGCGGCGCTCCAGCGATGCCGGGATGATGTAGCCGCTCACCAGGAAGAACACCATGATGCCGTAGCGGCTGGTGTTGAAGTGGGGCATCAGTTCGCGGCGGAACTCCGGGAGGTAGGAGTACGAGGAGTGGTCGAGGACGACGACGAGTGCGGCGATGCCGCGGAGGGCGTCGAGCCAGCCGTAGCGGTGTGAATCGGGACCGCTGCTACTGATTCCGGCCACTCTTCCTCTTCGGCTTCACCGGGACGCAGGGCTGGTAATCGGCCTTGTCCGCATAGGCTTTGACGGAGTTCGGCCGGGTGTAGCCCTTGGTGTTCTCGAAGACCAGCAGGTCACCTCGGTGCAGGGTGATCGTCGAGCGGGCGTCCAGTCCACGGATGGGGACGAGGCTTCCGTCCTTGGCGATCGCCCAGATGCCGGGTCGTTCGAAGCGATCCCGGTCCCGCTCGCAGACATAACCCTCGGCGATCACCTCCACGGTGACCTGGATGCCCAACGGACGTACCTCGCGAGCGAGTTCATGCTGGGCGCCGATGTCGAGCTCCTGGTCCTTGACCCTGAGCGTGACGCTGCCGTCGCCGTGCGGCTCGACCGCGTACGCCTTCGCCCCGGCCGGTGAGCCGGGCACCACCACGGCGGCGACCCAGGCCGCGGCACATGCGGCCGCGACGACGGCGAGGCGGCGCATGCGGGCCTTCGAACGGCTGCCGCCCCCGTCCGGGACGTCCTCGCGGCGCCGCTCGATCTCGCTCGTCAGCTCGGCCAGCAGCCGGTCCTCGAAGGTCGACTTCGTCGTGCTCATGCTTCTCCCCCTAGGACGTACGCAGGCGACGGATCGGTCGGTACGGCCGGCGGGTCCGCCTCCCCGCGCAGCGTCTTGCGTGCCCGGTGCAGCCGGACCCGGGCGGTGACCTGGCGGATGCCCAGCGCGGCCGCCGCCTCCGTGACGGTGAGCTGGTCCACCGCGACCAGTTCCATGACGGCCCGTTCGCTCTCGGGGAGCCGCACGAGCGCGGCCAGCACCCGCCGCCCCGGGCTCTCCGCGTCGAGCCGGTCCTCGATCCGGGCGATGTCGTCGGCCTCCAGCAACCGCCGCCCGGACAGGCGCAGATCGCGTTCGGCCTCCCTGGCGATCCGGCGCCGTTCCGAGGAGACGACATTGCGGGCGATGCCGTACAGCCAGGCCGTCTCGCTGCCGAGGCGGGGCCGGTAGGTGTGGGCCGAGTCGAGGACGGCGAGGAAGATCTCGGCGGCGAGGTCGGCCGCGGTGTGCGGGTCGTCCACCCGCCGGGCCACGAAACGCATCACCGCCTCGACATGGCGCCGGTAGAACTCCTCGAAGAGCCTCGGGTCACGCACCGCCGCGGCGGGCCCGACCGGTAACTGTTGCGCTCCGTCCACTGGCGACTCCTTCGCACGGCTCCCGCACACGGCTCCCGCATACGAACACTTCATCTGTTCTTGGGCCGGGGCGCGAAAAGCGTTACACGGGCGCCGGGGGAGCAACCGGTGACAGCGGGGCGACTGCCAACGGGTGAATCCGGCGCCGCGGCGGATGGCGGCCGCCCTGGCGGCGGGAAGGCCCTTGCCCGTACGGAGTTCCGGGGTACCGGACGAGCGATGGGCAGGAGCGTCCCGATGCCGAAGTTCCTCATCCAGGCGAGCTATACGTCCGAGGGCACCAAAGGGCTGCTCAGGGAGGGCGCGAGCGGGCGCCGGGCCGCCGTCGAGCAGGTCGTCTCCGGTCTCGGCGGCAAGGTCGAGGCCATGTACTTCGCCTTCGGCCGGGACGACCTCATCCTCATCATCGACTTCCCCGACCCCGTCTCCATGGCCGCCGCCAGCCTCGCCGTGAAGGCCAGCGGCGCCCTCGACACCCGGGCCACGCCCCTGCTCACCGTGGACGAGATCGACGAGGCGGCCCGCAGACAGGTCGCGTTCCGCGCGCCGGGGGCGCAGGGCGGCTGAACAAGGCGTGGTCTTCGCGTTCGCACGTGGCCGTAACCTTGAGTACATGCGTGACCGACAGGCTTGCCGGTCAGGCCGGTTCACCCGAGCGAATACGAAGGACCAGCGCACGTGTCGTTGAAGAACAGTCGTCTCAGGCTCGCTTCCGCCGCCCTCGTCGTGGCCCTGTGCGGTCTGGCCACAGCCACTGCCACAGGTCCGGCGACGGCCGCGACGGAGGCGGGGGCGCGGGAACAGACGTCCTTCGCACCCTCGGGCTTCGTCGACCTCCCCGCCGGTCCCCTCCCGGCCGACGGCGAGCGGCACGCGTTCACGGTCGGCTACCGCAACGACGGCCCCACGGACCGGACCGTCGCCCCGCAGCTTCTGGTGGTGTCGCCGGACGGAGGGCCGTTCCTCGATCCGGCGGACGTCGAGGTGGAGCGGCGTACGGCGCACGGCTGTTGGGAGGCCGTGGAGGTCGGTACGCAGACCGGCACCCTGTTCACCGACCTCGCGAAGGCCCGGCGCACCCTGCATCCGGGCGAGACCCTCACCCAGGTCTACCGGGTCACGGTCGCCGACCCGCAGGTCAAGGCGACGGTGGCACCCCGGGTGGCGCTGTACGGCTGAACGGCTGATGTGTGGCGCCCGGTTTCCTTGAGGATGCTGTGAGGGATGTGTGAGGGGGAACTCGGGTGGGGGCGCGGACGTTGGCTGGATGAGACGCGAAGCGCAAGAGGACGACCGGAACGACACGGGCTGAAGCCGAGGTGGCACGGATGGCGATGTGGGATCGGATCAAGGACCAGGCCAAGGGACTGCAGCAGCAGGCCCAGGGCGCACGGGGCGCGGGCGGGCACGGGCAGCCGGGGACGGGGTCCGGCGGACGCGGCCGGTCCGGCTCGGGTTCCAAGGCCCAGTTGGTCAGCGCGCTGAAGTCACAGCTCACCTCGCTCAAGACGGAGCTGAAGAGCGGCGCCTACCGGGACGCCAGCATGGCCATGTGCGCCCTGGTCGCCGCCGCCGACGGGAATGTCGACCCCGCCGAGCGGCAGCATGTGGAGTCCCTGATCCTCAACAACGACGTCCTGCAGAACTTCCCGTCCGAGCAGCTGCGGCAGCGCTTCAACAAGCATGTCGACCAACTGTCGTACAACTTCCAGCAGGGCAAGACCGAGGCCCTCCAGGAGATCGCCAAGGCCGCGAAGAAGCCCACGGAGGCCCGGGCGGTCGTACAGACGGGTTTCGTGGTGGCGGGCGCGGACGGGTACATCGCGCCGGCCGAGGAGCAGGTGCTGCGGGAGGCTTGCTCGGTACTGGGGCTGTCCGCGCAGGAGTTCGGGCTGTGAGCGAGCGGTGGGCAGGGGGCGCCGCACCTATGTGACGTCCTTGCGGCCGAGGCCCCGCCCTCCTGCCACGGGGGAAGCAGAGGAGCGGGGCCGGTTGTCGGTGCATGCGGGCGTCAGCGGTGCGGGGTGCTGACGCAGATGACGTGGACGCGGCCCGCGCCGACCGCGTCACAGGAGAGACTGACTCGGGCGTACGGCATCGACACCTGACCGTCCTCGATCGGCTTGTCGCAGGCCAGGCACATGGGCGCCCCGGTGAGCGCGGCGTGGTGATCGCACAGGGCCAGGACGGAGCGGGCGAGCCGCATCGCGCGCTGGGTCTCGCCGTGCAGCCCTGCCGCCTCCGGCTCACGCAGCCGCCGTTCCGCCTCACCGACGCCGACCAAGGCGACTTGCGCGGGCACGTCGCCCGTAGGCAGACCCGCCGCGAGTTCCTCGACGACTGGGATCAGCCGCTCAAGGAAGCCGCCGAGGTCCGCGTGCCAGAGCTTCAGGTTCTCGTGTCGCGGCAGCGTCGGCTGATCGAGAAACCAGGACGCGGCGGCGCGCATTGTGGCGGGGGTGGGTGCCTGGGTGCCCGTCTCCTCTTGGGCGGCGCTCACTGGAGAACCGCCGGCCGTTCGGCCCGGCAGCACGCACACGCGCAGGGCGGGTTCGGGGACATCTGCGGCAGTGGCTGCGGCTCCGTGTCGCGCAGGATGCCCACGGTGCCGCGCTCCTCGGTCACCGCGCCGTAGCGGTCCACGGTGTACACCCGCAGCGTCATCTTGACCCCGGGATCTCGGGGAGCTGTAGCGTTCGTCATGTCGACCTGCTCTCTCAGGTTGGCCGCTCCCCGGGGCCGTGTCAGCGGTCGCCGGGGTTCCCATTTCGGTAGCCGGGCACAGCGCGACCGCGGACGCGGCCGACGAGCACGGCACAACCAGAGATTGGACCGGTGGACCGGTCCAGTCAAGCGGATCTGAAGAAGCGCTACCCCATCGGGTACCTGTCGGTCTCCTCGAACACATGCGAGGCAGTGACGCCCTCTTCGCACACCAAGGGGCGTCGATCCCGGTCATACGCCATGTGCACCACTACAGCGACGGCAACGGGCCGGTCCACCTCAAGCAGGCGAGCCTCCTCCCCGGTGGCCAGACGGACCGTCTTGACGTCAACGCCTTCAAAGGGCACCCGACCTGTTTCGCGCCGCACGTAATGGGTCGTTCCCTCTGCGATCGGGCCCGCCAGAGCGAGCCGAGGGGCAGCGTCCGCGATGTCCGGCGGAAACCACGCGGTGACCAGCGTGCCCGGAGCCCCGTCATCCAGCAGGACCAGCCGCGCCCGGCGCAACGCGGTCTCCCCTCCCCTCAGTCCAAGGAGGTCCCTCACATGCTCC
This sequence comes from Streptomyces lanatus, assembly GCF_014655715.1. Taxonomy (GTDB): domain Bacteria; phylum Actinomycetota; class Actinomycetes; order Streptomycetales; family Streptomycetaceae; genus Streptomyces; species Streptomyces lanatus. The sequence continues at coordinate 32,873 of NZ_BNBM01000006.1, forward strand.
GGCGGCACAATCCGGTCAGGCACACCCAGCCGCCGAAAAGGCGCACCACCCGACAGCCGGGTGGAGCCCGCTCGGCGCCCACCGGCAGGCCGCGCGACCGGCGTCTCCACCACTGTGAACCCCGCACCTTGGCGCGCGATGACCAGGCCGTCATTACGGAGCACGTCGTACGCCTTGACCACCGTCGCCCTGGAGACATTCCACTGCTCTGCCAGATCACGGCCGGACGGCAGCAGTTCACCGGGGACCGAATTCGCCGCCCGCGATCCTGGTCCGCAGATCCTCGGCAATCTGCTCGTACTTCAGCAATGACATGGACGCACACACTTCCGATCACTGGACTGGTCCACCGGTCAGCCCTCAGAATGCCCCCATGACGAGCCCCGAGGTAGCGCCGGAGATCGTGAGGTTCTACGCCGAGACCATCGATGAGGCCCAGCGGCTGAGTACGACGGCTGACGGTCGGCTTGAGATGGTACGCACGCGGGAACTGCTGCGCCGCTATCTGCCCCCACCGCCCGCCCGGATCCTCGACGTCGGCGGTGGGCCCGGGGCGCATGCCCGTTGGCTCGTCGAGGACGGTTACGCCCTGCACCTCGTCGACCCGATCCCCCGTCATGTCAAGCAAGCCGAACAAACCGGCGCCACGGTCGAGTTGGGCGACGCCCGCCGGCTCACCGCCGAAGACGGCTCCTACGACGTGGTGCTCCTGCTCGGCCCGCTCTACCACCTGCCCAAGCGCGCCGACCGCGACCAAGCGCTCGCGGAGGCCCACCGGGTGCTGAGACCGGGCGGCCTTCTGGCAGCCGCTGGCATCAACCGGTACTCCAGCCTGTTCGAGCACGCCGCCTTCGCGCACCTGCACAAGGAGACGATGCGCAGGAGCATCGGCGGCATCCTCGCCTCGCAAGTCCACGACGGGAGGAAGGCGTTCACCGCGGCCTATTTCCACAGCGGCGAGCAACTGCGCGACGAGGTGACCGCGGCGGGCTTCGAAGCCGCCGAGGTGTTCGGCGTCGAGGGCCCGGCCTGGTCCATGCTCGCCGCGGCCGAGCGAAACACCGGCAGCGACTTCCGTGACTCCGCCCTCTTCGAATCGGCGCTCACCGCGGCGCGCATGGCGGAGCCGTATCCGGAACTGCTCGCGGCAAGCTCCCACCTGCTGGCCGTCGGACGGCGCCATGGCGGCGCTGAAGGAGCGAGATGACCACCATCGCCGTCACCGGGCACATGGACCTGACCGCGCCCAGCGTCTCCCTCGTCCGAGACGCCCTGCGGGAGGCGCTCGCGCCGTATGCCTTCGATCTGACCGGCGTCTCGTGCATCGCCCAGGGCTCGGACTCCGTATTCGCCGAAGTCGTGCTGGAACTCGGCGGACGCCTGATCGCAGTCATTCCCTCGCAGGACTACCGGCGGAACAAGGTCGAGCCCGATCACGAGGAGACGTTCGACCGGCTCGTGGAGGCCGCGGCCGAAGTCGTGGTCCTGGACCACGAGACCGCGAACCGCTCGGCGTACGAAGACGCCAATCGCACGCTGCTGAAGAGGGCCGAGCGACTGGTCGCGGTCTGGAACGGCGAACCGCCGAGCGGCAAGGGCGGCGGCACCACGGACACCGTCCTGGCGGCGCGCGACGCCGGTCTCCCCGTGGACGTCGTGTGGCCTGACGGCGCTGCGCGAAGGGCCTGAGACCCCGGCATGTGGCACAGATCACGGGAAGCCGGTCCGGGGTGCCGGACAGCTCATTGATGTGAGCACTCATATGCGAACCCGGGTACGGGCCGGGGAATCGAGCGCGTTCGCCGAGCTCTTCGACAGCTACGCCCGCGCGGTCTACAACCATGCCTTCCGGCTGACCGCCGACTGGTCGGTGGCCGAGGACGTGATGGCCGCGACCTTCCTGGAGGCATGGCGGCTGCGCGACCGGGTGGATCCCGAAGGCGGCTCGCTCAGGCCCTGGCTGCTGGGCATCGCCACCAACACGGCCCGCAACCAGTACCGCAGCAACCGGCGTTACCGCGCCGCCGCCAACGCCGCCGCCGCGGCCGAGCTGTCGGTGCCCGACCACGCGGACGAGGTCGCCGACCGGGTCGACGACCGGCGCCGGGTCGCGACCGCCCTCACCGCCCTGGCCAGGCTGCGCGCACCGGAACGCGAGGTCGTCACGCTCTGCCTGGTCGAGGGCCTGGACTACGAGGCCGCGGCGGTGGCGCTCGGGGTGCCCGTCGGCACGGTGGCCTCCCGGCTGTCCCGGGCTCGCAGGAAGCTGCGGGCGCATGCGGAGGACGCCGCTGTAGGGACGCCGTACGAGAAAGTTCCCGGAAATCGGGAAGGCGGCCGGCCCGCACGACAGACAAGAGGTGATCACACCAGCGTGATCCGGCCCGCACAGGAGGGAAACCGATGAACGCGAACACGCCCCGGCCGCACCCGGCCGACCAGGACCGGAGCATCTCCGAGCTGCTCTCGGGTACGGCGCGTGACCTGCCGTCGGGCCGCCACGAGTTCCACAAGGAGCGACTGATGGCCCAGATCCACGACATACGGCGCGACGAGCGCACCGAGACGTCAGCGCCCCGGCAGCAGCGCCGTCTGCGCCTCCCGCGCCCGGCGATCACCCTGCCCCTCACCGCGGTCGCCGTGGCGGCGGCGGTCGTCGCCGGGGTGTGGCAGAGCGGCGGGGGCGCCGGGGTCAGGGACAGCGGGGTCGCCACCGGGCCGGCGCTGACGACGAAGATCGGTGCGGCGACCACCAAGGGCATGCCTCAGCTGATCGACCGGATCTCGCTGGCGGCGGCCGACACCTCCCATCCGGACGTCAGGCCGGGGCAGTTCATCTACATCGAGTCCAAGTCCGCCGACAGCTTCATCAAGACCGTCGGCGACAAGTCGAGCCTGGCCAGTCACGCGCTGCACACCCGGCAGGTGTGGGAGTCCGCCGACGGCACCGAGGGCTGGCTCATCGACCCCTCGGTCAATGACAGCCCCGAGGGCGAGACCCTGAGCCTGCCCGACGAGCAGGGCAACACCCCCGAGGCGACGCTGAACGCCCCCTCCTACGACTACCTCGCCAAGCTCACCACCGACCCCGACGAACTCCTCGCGAAGATCTACAAGGAGACCGAGGGGATGGGCAACACCCCCGACCAGCAGGCGTTCACCACCATCGGTGACCTGCTCGGCGAGAGCTACCCTCCGGCGGAGCTGTACCCGGCGCTGTTCAAGGCCGCCGCGAAGATCCCCGGTGTCGTCGTGGTCGACGACGCGGTGGACGCGGCCGGACGGCACGGGATCGCGGTGGCCCGGCTCGACGAGACCAGCGGGCAGCGCGAGGAGTGGATCTTCGACCGGAAGACCCATGTGTTCCTCGGCGAACGCACCGTCCAGGTCCGCAAGGGCACCGGCACGGACGCCCTGATCACACCCGGTACGGTCACCTTCACCAGCGCGATCATGAAGCGGGCCGTCGTCGACGAGATGAAGCAGACACCGACGCGGAACGGCTGACGCCCCACGCCCGCGCCGTCAGCCCCGATGCGGCGGCGGGGGCGGCATCGTCGCCAGGTCGGGGGCCGGCTCGGGCCAGGACCAGCAGATCGGAGATGCATCGGAGATGCAGCAGACCCCGGCCAAGACCGGCTGACACACCGCCCCGCCTCCACCGCCGTCACCCGTGATGCGGCGGCGGGGGCGGGGGCGGCATCGTCCCCAGGTCAGGCGCCGACTCCGGCCACACCAGCAGCAGTGGGCAGGCGGCGTGGTCGACGACGAAGCGGCTTGCCGGGCCCAGGCTGTGCGGGCCGAGGCGGGAGCGGTCGCCGTCGCGGGCCAGGACGAGCAGGTCGGCGCCGTCGGTCGCGGCGACCACCTCGCGCTCGACGCGCCCGGTGCGCTCGCTGCGGGTGCAGGGGCGGGCGAGGCGTTCGGCGGCCGCTCGCAGCAGGCTCTCGGCGGAGGCGGCGGCGAGGTGTTCGACGCGGGTGCCGGGGTCGCGTTCCGGATGCCCTCGGCCAAGCAGCCCGGCGAACGCGCCGTGCGCGGCGTCGGCGACATCGTGCCCGGTGACGTGCAGCAGGACGATCTCGGCGCCCTCGGGAGCATGCGCCCGCGCGGCGTCCACACACGCGGGCCAGGTGCCCTCGACGACCCAGACGACCACCACCGCCATACGATCAGCCTCCTCCGATCACCGCCAGCGACGCCCACAGTGCCAGTACAGCGGCGCACAGGCTCGCGGGTACGGCGTACAGGCCGAGCCGCGTGAACTCCCGCAGCTGAACCTCCGTGTCATGGGCGTGGACGATACGCCGCCACAGCAGCGTCGCCAGCGATCCGGCGTAGGTGAGGTTGGGGCCGATGTTGACGCCGAGCAGCACGGCGAGGACTGCGCCGGGACCGGAACCGGACGCGAGCGGCAGCAGCACCAGCACCGCCGGCAGATTGTTGATGACGTTCGCCAGTACGGCGGCCAGCAGGGCGATCCCGAACAGGGCCGCGAGCCCGGTGCCGTCGGGAATCAGCCGGCCGAGCGCCGTGTCGAGGCCGTTGTCCACGACCGCCCGCACCACGATCCCGAGCGCCAGCACGAAGGCCAGGAACGGCAGCGAGGCCGAACTCACCAGCGCCCTCGGTGTCGTACGGCGCCGCAGCAGGGCCCGCACGGCGAGGACCGCGGCCCCGGCCAGGGCGGCCCAGGCCGGGTCGATGCCGACGGCCGAGGTCAGCACGAACCCGGCCAGCGTGCCCGCCACCGTGAGCAGCGCGAACAGGGGCAGTTCGGGGGCGTCGCCGCCGGACGGGGCCTGCGCGCCGGCGTCCAGGTCGGTGGCGAAGAAGCGCCGGAAGACGAGGTATTCGACGGCGATCGCGGCCAGCCACGGCAGCGCCATCAGCGCGGCGAACCGGGTGAAGCTCAGCCCGCTGGCCGCGAACGCCAGCAAGTTGGTCAGATTGGACACCGGGAGGAGGAGGGACGCCGTGTTGGAGAGGTGCGTGCAGGCGTAGACGTGCGGCTTGGGGCGGGCGCCGAGCCGGGCCGCCGTCGCGAACACCACGGGTGTGAGCAGTACGACCGTCGCGTCGAGACTCAGTACGGCCGTGATCGCCGACGCGGCCAGGAACACCTGGGCGAGCAGGCGTCGTGGCCGACCCGCCGCCGTACGTGCCATCCATGCGCCGCACCACTGGAACAAGCCCTCGTCGTCGCAGAGTTGGGCGAGAACCAGTACGGCGGCCAGGAAGCCGATCACCGGGCCGAGCTGTTCCGCCTCGTCCAGCGCGTCACCCACCGAGATCGCCCCGGTGGCCACCACCAGCGCCGCGGCCGGGACGGCGACCACGGCCTCCGGCCAGTTGAAGGGGCGGACGACGGCGCAGACCAGCACGAGCACGAGCATGGCCGCGGACAGGGTCTCCGCGAGCGGGGCGTTCAGTTCCGGTTCCTTCCGTACGGCGGTGACGGTGGCGGGGCTGTGACTGTGGCTGTCGCCTGTGTCTCCGCCGCACGGTACCCCGGGAAAAAGTCGGCCCTGTACGCCTACCCCAGCGCCCTCACCCCGGCGAGATGACCGGCCAGCGTGCGGCGGCAGTAGGCCAGGTGGTCGCCGCCGTAGCCGCGCGGGCCGCACTCCACGACGAGGAGGAGGCCCAGGTAGAGGTGGTAGAGGGCGAGGCGGTGCCGGAAGGCGGGACTGTCGAGGTTCAGGGTGCCGCCGGCCTCGGTGTAACCGGCGACCAGATCGCTGTCGGGGCCCGCGTCGCCGCCGAGGGCGAGGGAGACCAGTTCGGCGGCGGGGTCGCCCCAGAACGCGCGCTCGTGGTCGATGAGGCCGGTGACGCGGGGGTGCCCTCGGTCTCCGGGGCCGCTGATGAAGATGTTGCCGGGCCACAGGTCGTAGTGGACCAGCCGGGGCTCGGTGATCTCGTCGAGCGCGTCCGCACCCTCGGCGACGAGGGTCCGGATGTCGGCGGGCGTCGCGTCCAGCGGGGACCGCCAGCGGGCGGCGTCGTCAAGGAGCGAGTCGACCATGGCGGTGAACGCCGTCCGCCAGTCGGGGGCGGACAGTGCGGACTCGGCGGCCGGGTAGCCGAACCGGCCGTCCTCCGGGGACAGGGTGTGCAGACGGGCGACGACGGCGCCCAGTTGGCGGCGCAGTTCCCGCCCGGTCGCCGGGGGCAGACGGTCGGCCGCCTTGTCCCACGGGACGCCCTCCAGGACGGAGACCGCGAGGAACTCCTCGCCGACGTGGAGCAGTTCGGGCGTCGGGACATCTCCCTGCGGCAGCTTCTCGATCCGCCGGTAGACCATGGCCTCGGTCGCGAGGATGCCGCGCTCGTAGCGCAGAACCTCGGCGTCGGGCGGCGGGGCGAGTTTTACGACGGCGGGGCGGCCGTCGTCCAGGAGCACACGGTAGGCCGTGTTGAACCAGCCGTCGGTCAGCTCGCTCTCCATCCGGCATCCGACGCCGACGGAGTCACGGAGCAGGGCGTCGAGGTCCTCGGGAGACAGGTGGCGCTTGGTCCGGCTCTGCATGAGGGCACGCTTTCGGGCGAAGGGCGACAGGGCGACGGCGAGGCGATGGCGGGAGCGCTCCCACAGTGCCGACCGTCCATCGCCCGGTCAAGCACGCCCCGCGCCCTCTCACCGCTCGTACACCACCCGCCCGTCGAACACCGTGAGGTCGACCTCCACCTCCGCGATCCCATGCGGGTCACCGTCCGTCAACGGCCGGTCCAGTACGCACAGATCGGCCGCCTTCCCCGGCTCGACCGTCCCCTTCCACCCGTCGGCGAAGTCCTGCCAGGCCGGGGTGGCGGTGTAGGCGCGCAGGGCGGCGGCGAGCGGCACGCGCTGCTCGGGCCCGCTGGGCCGTCCCGTCGCCTTGGACTCGCGCAGCATCATCGAGACGACGCCCTGCCGCCAGTCCGGTTCGGTTATCGGCGCGTCCGAACTCGCGCACACCCGCACACCGGCCTCGATCGCGGAGCGCACCGGCCACTGGACGGCGGACCGCCGCGGCCCCACGATCTCGTCCATCAGGTCAGAGATGGTCCACTTGATGGCGGGGTTCATATTGACCCCGTAGCCGTGCGCGGCCAGTTCGGCCAGGCTGCCGGGCCCGATGAAGTCACCGTGGATGACGTAGTGCCGGGCGTCCGGGCGGGGTGCGCAGGCCTGCGCGGCGGTGAAGGCGTCGACGACCGTGTCGATGGCCCGGTCCCCGGTGACATGCACACCGAGCTGGAAACCGGCCTCGTGCGCGACGCGGATCATCTCCCGCAGTTCGTCGACCTGGAGGGCGGGGGTGTCGCCGTGCACGCAGAGCGCGCCGTGGCCGCCGTCCGGGTAGGGCTCGTTCATCCAGGCGGTGCGGTTCGGCGGCACTCCGTCGGCGAAGATCTTCACACCGATGGTGTTGAGCAGCCGGGGGTCCGGCGACCGCGGTCGGCGCAGCTCGGCGAGGCCCTTGCGCAGGTCGTCCGCCGAGCCGCCCATCGGCGCGGGCAGCAGCAGCACGCTGACGCGGGCGTGGAGTTCACCGGCGGCGACGAGTTCGGCGTACGCGGTCCAGTTGTCGGTGCTCAGGCCGCCGAACAGGGTGCCGGTGCCGCCGGGGCCGAGGCCGGGCTCGGTGTAGCTGGTGATGCCGCGGGCGTGGAGTTCGCGGACGACGGCCTGGATGGCCCGGCGGCGCTGGGCGGGGGTGGGGTCGGGCAGGGCGGCTTGGACCATGCGTTGGGCGGCCTCGCGCAGGATGCCGGTGGGTGAGCCGTCGGGGTCGACGTCGATGACGCCTCCGGCAGGTGCCGCCGTATCGGCGTGGATGCCGCAGCGGCGCAGGGCCTCGGAGTTGGCCCACACCATGTGCGAGGAGAAGTCGGTCAGACAGACGGGGTGATCCGGCGCCACGGCGTCCAGGTCGCGGCGGTGCGGGAAGCGGCGCGGATCGGCCAGGCACTCATCGAGATAGCCGGGGTCCCAGCCGAGGCCGACGATCCACTCGCCGGGCCGGGCGTGCTCCGCCGCCTGCCGTACGGTCGCTGCGATGTCGGCGATCGAGCGCACCGCCGGATGCCCCACGGCCAGGGCGAACGGCGGCTTCGACATGCCGTACGCGGCACCGTGCAGATGGGAGTCGTTGATGCCGGGCAGGACGGTCCGGCCGGCGAGTTCGACGACACGGGTGCCGGGGCCGACGAGCGCGCGCATCTCCGCGTCGGTGCCGACGGCGACGATGTCCCGCCCGCGCACGGCGACTCCCTCGGCCACCCGGAAGTCCCGGTCGACGGTGAGGACCTGGCCGCCGGTGAGGACGAGGGTGGGGGATGTGGCGTTCATGCGGGTTCCTTCCGGAACAGGGCGGCTGTGGCTGTGCCGACCAGCAAAGACCCGCACCGCCCGCGCCACCATCCGTACAAATACCGACCCGGCGACCGATGTTGTCCGGGCGGGCCCGCCCACTCGCGTCTTATCGTGGGGCGCTCCCCCGGAGGCCCGTATGCCCAGCCATCACCAACTCGCGGCGGCCACCCGCATCGGCATGCTCACCCGCGAGCACGACACCGCCGCCGCCTGCGCCGAGGCTCTGCGCGAACTCGCCCTGGCGCTGCCCCTGGACATGGCGACGCTCCTCACCCGCGACCCGCTGACCGGCGCCCACCTCCAGCTGGCCGGTATCGGTTCGACGGCCCAGGCGTCCGAGGCACTCGCCGTCGAGTTCGTGACGACGCCCTGGTACCGCAATGTCATGACGAGGGACCTGCCGCCGTCCATCTCCGCGGACGCCGAGGACCTGCCGGAGTACGGGCCGCGTTTCCGCGAGGGCTGGTTCTACGCCGAGCGAGTCCGCCCGGCCGGGTTCCGCGACGGCATGACCGGAGCGCTACGGCACCGGGACCGCCTGGTCGGCATGGTGCACCTGTACACGCGGCGCCCCGACGCCTACGACACCGACGCGCGCCGGCTGCTTGCCTCGGTGATGCCGGCGTTCGCCGCGCTCGCCGACCCCGCGGCCTCCGTCGCCGGGCAGCTCCCCACGGACGCCGGGGCGGCCCTCGTCACACCGGACGCGGTGCTCGAACTGCCCGGCCGCACCCGGCCCGAGGTGCTGCGGGAGGCGAAACTACGGCACCTGGTCGGCGTCTTCGCCGGGGCGTCGGGACTCCGGGTGCGGCTGTTGTGGCCGGGCAGCGGCGGCACCTGGTACCGCGTCGCGCTGCGACGGCCCCGGCCCACTCCGGGCATCGCGCCGGACGCCGTACTGATCCACGAGTCGCCCACCCTGCCCCCGTACGGGCTCAGTCCGCGTGAGCTGGAGGTGCTGACCCTCGCGGCCATGGGGTGGACGAACCGGGCCATCGCCGAGGCGCTGTTCGTGTCGCCGCGCACCGTGCACACCCACATCGAGCACCTGCTCCGCAAGACCGGTGCGGCCTCCCGCGCCGAGGCCACCGCCCTCGCGGTCCGCGACGGTCTGCTGTGTCCGGCGCCGGAGCATCTCGCGTTCTTCGTGGAGCGGTGAGCCCGCCTTCGCTCACGTGTCCTGGACCGTGCTCTCCGCCCCGTCGTCGTCGGGCCGGAACGTCACCGAGTCGCCGGAGAAGTGGGCGTCGAGGCCGTCGGCCGTGGTGGTGAGTGAGCGCAGGTGCAGGCCGTCGGGGATGTTGTGCAGCTGGATCGGGCGCGCGAAGACCCTGTCGAGGGCGGCGCTGCCGATGGCAGGCAGGGAACCGCCCGTGACCTGGAAGTCCTTGAAGGCGATGCGGTTGCCGGAGGCGGCCGAGACGGTGGTCTCCACGGTGATCTCCTGGCCGAGGGGCAGCAGCACGGCCGCGCTCACCCGGCCCGGGCGCCCGCCCTGGGCGATCTCCAGCCCGAGGGCGTTCGAGACGTCCTCGTAGGAGAGGGAGGCGGTGGCCCGCGCGCTGCGGGCTCGGGCCTCGCGGTCGTCGTCCGACTTCGTCAATCCGTCCAGGCGGAGGGAGAGTTCGGAGACCGGGAGGGGGCGGGTGGTGCCGTGGGCCGGTATGTCGTGGGCGGTGATGTCGACGTGGCTCAGGGTGCCGGAGGCCGCCTGGGTCAGTACCGGGAAACCGCGGACGTCGACCCGCGGGGGCAGCGGTGTGTCCATGCCCTGCTGGAACGCCTTCGCCGTACGTGACTCGATGCGTACGGCGACCGCCCGGTCGACGGCTACAGGGACGACGGCCAGCGTGACGAGGGCGGCCGTGACGGCGGTCCGTGATCGAGACATCCTGCTCATCCGGTGCTCTACTCCTCGGGTTTCAGGGGGTGGTGGTGCCGTGCAGCCGGTGGACCGTGGCCGCCGCGGTGCCGCTGTCGACGCCGGCGGCGATCAGCGCGGCCGTGGTGGCGCCGGTGCCGTCGTCCCGCCAGGTCCCTGAGTTGACCGAGCCGAGCAGGGCGAGGAGATGGGCCTCGATGGCGGCGCTGAGCGGGCCGGGCGGGACGGTCGAGTGGAAGACGCCCCGGCGCTGGCCCTCGGCGAGGATGCCGGTGACCGTCTCGCGGGCGGGGGCGAGGAGTTCGCTCACCCGATCCGGGCCGAGGTCATGGCGGGCGAGGCCGATCAGGGTGCGGTAGCAGTCGGCGACCGGCCACAGGGTGAGCACGAAGCGGGCCAGGGCGCTCGCGGGGTCGGTGTCGGCGCCGGACGCGGGTGCGCTCGCGTCGGCCACGGCTCGGCGTATCGCCGCGACCGCGTCCTCGGCGAGGCCCTTCACCAGCGCCGCCCGCCCCGCGAAGTGCGTGTACAGGGTGCGCCGCGCCACCCCGGCGGCCTCGGCGATGTCACGGAGGCTGCTGTCGGGGTCGCGGCCCAGTTCCCGCAGGGCGGCGTCCAGGATGCGGGCGCGCGTGGCGCGTGTCGTGCGGCTGCTCACATCAGCGATATTTGCACATCGGTGAGCAAGAAACTAGTCTGCTCATCAATGTGCAATTAACTCGCAGCCGTCCCTCACCCCGCTGCCGCAGCCCCCTGGGAGTCCCCCGTGCCCCTCGTTGCCGACACACCCGTAGAGAAGATGACCGGGCTGTACGCACGGCGCTGGTGGGCACTGCTCGTGCTCTGCCTGAGCCTGCTGATCGTCGTCATGGCGAACACGTCGCTGATCGTGGCCGCCCCGGACATGACCCGCGATCTGGACCTGAGCAGCAGCGACCTCCAGTGGGTCATCGACGGCTACACCGTCCCGTACGCCGCGCTGATGCTCGTGCTGGGCGCGATCGGCGACAAGTACAGCCGTCGCGGTGCCCTCGTCACCGGCCTGCTGATCTTCGCGGGCGGCGCCGTGATGGGCAGCCTCGTCGACCAGACGGGGCTCGTCATCACCGCCCGCGCGGTCATGGGCGTCGGTGCCGCCGTCGTCATGCCGGCCACGCTGTCACTGCTGGTCGCGACGTTCCCGAAGGCCGAGCGCGGCAAGGCCATCACCGCCTGGAGCGCCACCTCCGGCCTCGCCATCGCGGTCGGCCCGCTGGTCGCCGGGTGGTTGCTGGAGGACCACGCCTGGGGCTCGACGTTCCTGATCAACGTCCCGATCGCGCTCGTCGCCGTCGTGGGCGCGCTGGTCCTGGTGCCGCCGTCCAGGGCGACGGGCATGGGCCGGATCGACTACGTCGGCGGCCTGCTGTCGATCGTCTCCATAGGCTCCCTGGTCTACGCGACCATCGAGGGCCCGCACTTCGGCTGGGGCACCGGCCCGATCACCGCGGCCGTCGTCGCCGGTGTCGGTCTCGTCGCCTTCGTGGCCTGGGAGCTGCGCCACCCGAGCCCGATGCTGGACGTCCGCAAGTTCGCGCTGCGCCCCTTCACCGGCTCGATGATCGCCGTGCTGTTCTTCTTCTTCGGCACCTTCGGCGCGATCTACTACTCCACCCAGTACCTCCAGTTCATCCTCGGCTACGACGCCCTGGAGACCGGCGTACGGCTGCTGCCGCTGGCCGGAGCGGTGTTCGTGGGCGCCGCGGTGACCGGCCGGCTCACCCCGAAGCTCGGCGTGAAGGCGATGGTGGTCACCGGCATGGTCATCGGCACCGCCGGTGTCCTGCTGCTCACCCTGGTCGACCAGGGCTCGGCGTACACCGACTTCCTGGCCCCGATGATGATGCTGGGCTTCGCGATCGGGCTGAGCGTCTCCCCGGCCACCGACACCGTGATGGGCACCTTTCCCGAGTCCGAACTGGGCGTCGGCGGCGGCGCCAACGACACCTCCATGGAACTCGGCGGCTCCCTCGGCATCGCCCTGCTGGGCTCCCTGCTCGGCACGTCCTACCGCAACGAGCTGACCGACCTCGTCGGCGGCCACCTCCCGGCGACGGCACTGGACACGGCGAAGGACTCCGTGGGCGCCGGGTTGGCCGTCGCCGAGGAGGTCGCGAAGAACCCCGCCGGCGGCGCCCAGCAGGCCCAGGCCCTGATCGACGCCGTCCACGAGGCCTTCGCCCACAGCATCGCCCAGACCAGCCTGGTCGGCGGGATCATCATGGCCGCCGGAACGATGATCGTCCTCGCGGTCCTGCCGGGCCGACGGGCGACGCGGAAGGCCGGGTCCGGCACCGCCACGATCACGACCGATGAGTCCGAGCAGCCGCGGGAGTCAGAGAAGGCAGAGAAGACCGAGACCCAGGAGGCACACTCGGGCACCGCCTGAGCGGCAGCCCCCGCAGAGCGGGCCGTGCCATGAGCGGCGCACGGCCCAGGACGGTGCCGGGAGGGGACGCCCGGCGCCGTCCTCCCATGTCGAGGGGGCACGCGCCGTGCGGCTGTACGGCTCTGCAGACCGCGCGCCTCATCGCCGTACGGATACGACGACTCAGCCGTCCCCGGCATCCGCCCCGGCGGTCACCGCCGACACCACCGGCGCAACCGCCTCCACAACCTCCCGCGCCCGCTCCTCCGCCACCCCCGTGGCGATGAGGTTGGCGACGGCCACGCGCGTCCCGTCGTCCTCCAGCAGCCCGTCGTTGATCGACTCCAGCAGCGCGACGGTCATCCCCTCTAGCCCCGCACTCATCGCGGCGGCCGGCAGATGGCTGTGGAAGACGCCCTCCCGCTGCCCCCGCTCCAGCACACCCGTGGCGGTATCGCGGGCAGGCGCCAGGACCTCCGCCACGCGCGCCGCGCCCAGATCCCGCTTGGCCAGCGACAGCAGCAGCCGGTAGCGGTCGCCGACGGGCCACATCGAGAGCACGAACCCGGCGAGTGCCCGCTCGGCCGGTTCGTCCTTCACCAGCCGCGCACCGGCCTCCAGCGCGCTGCGCAGCGCCTCGGATGCCTCCTCGGCGAGGGCCTCAAGCAGCGCCTCGCGGCCCGGGAAGTGGCCGAACAGGGTGCGTCGTACGACACCGGCGGCGCGCGCCAGCTCCTCCAGCGTGATGTCCGGGTTGCGGCCGAGTTCCTGACGGGCCGTGGCCAGGATGCGCGCCCGGTTGGCCCGCGAATTGCGCCGCAACGGCTCGCGGGAGACGGGCTTGGTCACGGAAACCTCGATGGTCGACGGTTCGGTCCGCGAAGAGCGGATCACGGCCGGGGGATCACCCGCATTCTCGCACGGAGGGCCGAGGCCCCCACGGCTCACCGCCCGCGGCGTCGTGCGGTCGCAGGGGCAGCGCGGTCATCACCTCGAAACCCCCCTCCGGCCGCGGCCCCGCGCTCAGTTCGCCGCCGATCGACTGGGCCCGTTCGCGCATGCCCATGACGCCGAAGCCGCCGCTCGACCCGGCACGGGCGGCGGGGCCGTCGTTGCTGACCGTGATGAGCAGGCGGGAACCGGAGTAGACGAGCCGTACGGACGCGGCCTCCGTGGTGGCGTGCTTGGTGACGTTGGTGAGCGCCTCCTGCACGATGCGGAACGCGGTCAGGTCCACGCCGGGGGACAGCGGCTGCGGCTCGCCCTGTGTGCTGACCGTGACGGTGACGCCGGCGGACGCGCACGACGAGACCAGTTCGGGCAGCCGGGCGAGTCCCGGCGAGGGTTCCAGGGGCGCGGAGTCCGGGTCGCCGTTCCTGCGCATCAGTCCCAGCGTGGCCTTCAGCTCGCGCAGCGCGGCGGAGGTCGTGCCGTTGAGGTCGGTGAGGATCTTCTGGGTCTGCTCCGGGCTGGTCAGCGCCAGGTGGGCGGCCGTACCCGCCTGGGCGTTGGCCAGGGCCAGGTGGTGGGCGACGACGTCGTGCAGCTCGCGGGCGATGCGCATGCGTTCCTCGGTGACCCGGAGCCGTGCCTCCTCCTCGCGGGTGCGTTCGGCGTGCTCGGCACGGGCCTGCACGGCCTTCAGATAGGCGTGCCGCAGCCGGGTCATCCGGCCGGCGGCCAGCGGCAGCAGCAGCCAGAAGAACGGGCCGATCGTCCGGAGCAGCAGCGACAGATGGTCCATGGAGTCGGAGATCCCGGATGCGATGACCACCGCCATCACGGTGGTGATGCCGTAGGCCCGGGTGGCCACGTGGTCGGTGAGCGCGGCCAGCCAGTAGAGCGCCGCCATGACGGGGGCCAGCAGCAGCGGGGTGAGCAGATACCCCAGCACGATCACGGTCGCCGTGCAGAGCCCGCTCACCACGACGGCGGCGCGCGGGTGACTGCGGTGCTTCAGCAGGGCGAGACAGGCCACGCCCATCAGGACGGAGGCGGTGCTGTCCTGGTCCGGCGGGTCGGCGCCGGGCAGGGTGAGCATGCCCCCGAGGGTCGCGCAGCCCATCAGCGCCGCGGCCAGGACCAGGTCGACGGCGAAGGGGCGGCGGTCCGAGAACTCCTCGAGGCGGTCCGCGTAGCGCCGCTCCGGGCTGGTGATCATGGTGCTCTCCGGTCGGTGGGCTGGGTCCATGGTCGCCGCCCGAGGGTGCGGACGGCCGACGGGACCGCCCGTGTCCTTCGTCACGGGCGGTCCCTGGGGAGGGGGGGCGGCGGTTCAGGTGCGCGCGGGTTCCGCCGGTTCCACCCCGGCCGGGACGGGCTCCGGTGTCCCGGGCCGCCGGCTCAGCGCCTCGCCCTCCACATCGACGCGCGGCAGGATCCGGTCCAGCCACTTCGGCAGCCACCAGGCGCGGTGGCCGAGCAGGGCCAGCACCGCCGGCACGATCGCCATCCGTACGACGAACGCGTCGAGCAGTACCGCGGAGGCGAGCCCGAACCCGATCATCTTGATCATCGAGTCGCTC
Organism: Streptomyces lanatus; assembly: GCF_014655715.1. Lineage (GTDB taxonomy): Bacteria > Actinomycetota > Actinomycetes > Streptomycetales > Streptomycetaceae > Streptomyces > Streptomyces lanatus. The sequence continues at coordinate 48,049 of NZ_BNBM01000006.1, forward strand.
TCCCCGATGAACCCGGCGAACACCGCGATCATGATCAGCGCGGCGGCCACGACCACGCGGGCACTGTGCCGGAAGCCGGAGGTCACCGCCTGACGCGGCGACTCCCCGTGGACGTACGCCTCCCGCATCCGCGACACGAGGAACACCTCGTAGTCCATGGCGAGCCCGAACACGATGCCCACCAGGAAGATCGGCATCAGGCTCATGATCGGCCCGGTCTGCTCCACGCCCAGCAGTTCGGCGCCGTGGCCCTGCTGGAAGACCACGACGACCGCGCCGAGCGAGGCCAGCACCGAGAGGAGGAAGCCGAGCGCCGCCTTCAGCGGGACGAGCAGCGAGCGGAACACCACCAGCAGCAGCACGATCGCCAGGCCGACCACGACGACGAGATACGGCACCAGCGCGGCCTGCACCTTGTCCGAGATGTCGATGTTCAGCGCGGTGGTGCCGGTGACCTCGAAGGTCGCCCCGGTCTCGGCCTCGACCCCGGGACGCTCGCCCCGGATGACGGTCACCAGGTCCTTGGTCTTCTCGTCGGTCGGCGCGGTGGACGGCACCACGGAGAAGACGGCGGTGTCACCGGCCTCGTTGAAGCGTGCCGGAGAGACGGACACGACGCCCTTGGTGCCGCCGATCTCCTCGGATATCGCGCTGACGGCGTCCTTGGGATCCTTGCCCTTCTCGGCGTCCACGACCACGGTGAGCGGCCCGTTGAAGCCCGGCCCGAAGCCCTCGGCGAGCGCGTCGTAGGCCCGCCGCTCGGTCGTCGACGTCGACTTGGCCTCGTCCCCGGGCATGCCCAGCTGCAACTGGGTCATCGGCACGGCGAGCGCCCCGAGCCCGACGACACCGAGGAGCAGCACCGGCAGGGGCCGCCGCAGCACGAACCGCGCCCAGCGGGTGCCGCCGTTGTCGCCCGCGGTCTCCTCGATACGGCCCTTCTTGCGGGCCTTCCTCGACAGCACGGCGTTGGGCCAGAAGCCGAGGAAGGCGGGGACCAGCGTCAGCGCGATGAACACGGCGACGACGACCGCGCCCGCCGCGGCCAGGCCCATCTTGGTGAGCATCGGGATGCCGACGACCGCCAGCCCGGCGAGCGCGATGACGACGGTGAGCCCGGCGAACACGACCGCCGACCCGGCCGTACCGACGGCCATCCCGATCGCCTCCTCGGGCGTACGGCCCTTCCCGCGCTCCTCGCGATAGCGCGAGACGACGAACAGGGCGTAGTCGATGCCGACCGCGAGCCCCAGCATCATCGCCAGGGTGCCGGTGGTGGTGGACAGACCGAGGGCGTCGGCCAGGGCGAGGATCGTGGCCATGCTGACGCCGACGCCGATGACGGCGGTCAGCAGCGGCAGTCCGGCGGCGGCGAGGGACCCGAAGGTGACGAGGAGTACGACGGCGGCGATCGCGATGCCGATGGCCTCGGCCATACCGCCCGCGCCGCCCCCGTCCTCCATCGCGCTGCCGCCGACCTCGACGGTCAGCCCGGAGTCCCGTGCCTCGTCGACGGCCTTGTCGAGATGGCTGCGGCCGGCGTCGGTGAGGTCATTGGCCGACACCTTGTAGGTGACGGTGGCGTACGCCGTCGTACCGTCCTTGCTCACCGCCTTCGCCTGGAACGGATCGACGACTGACCCCACCTGCGAGCCGTCGCCGAGCTCGGCCACGGCCGCCTCGATCGCCTCCTTGTTCTCGACGGCGGTCACCTTCTGACCGTCCGGCGCGACGAACACGACCCGGGCGGTGGCCCCGTCCGCCGTCGCCCCGGGGAAGCGCTGCTCCATCAGGTCGAACGCCTGCTGCGACTCGATGCCCGGCATGGAGAACTCCTCGTCGGAGGCTCCCGGCGCCTTGAGGGCACCCAGCCCGACGGCGGCCAGCACGGCCGCCCAGACCAGGGCGACGTACCAGCGCCGCCGGAAGGCCAGACGGCCCACTCGATACAGGAAAGTTGCCACGACAGGGGGTCTCCACATCTGGGACACGTCTGGGATGGATCCGGGCCGGGTCCGGGATGGATCCGGGAAATCTGCTGCTCGGACGTGTGCCCAGGCTCCCGGGGAGAGGGGTGTCGTGTCGTCGTGCGGCTGCCGACAATCGCGGGTACTGAGAACGTAGTACGGATCGGGTGGGGGTCAGCCGCGAGGACTAGAGGACTGGAGGCCGAAGCACTGCTGGAGGTGAGTGTCGGACCCGCCGCCTACTCCGCCCGGATGACAGGAGAGGTCGCTGGCGACCGGCCCCCGCCCCCACGGTCGGCGGCGACCTCAACGCCCCCCGCCCCCCGTCCCGATCTCCACCACCCGAGCCCAGTCCGGCGGCCCCTCCGGCACATACTCCGTGCCGTCCTCGCCCCAGGAGCGGCCGCGTGCCCGGGTCGTGCGGGGGAAGCGGGGAAACAGCCCCACCACCACCCGGCACGGCGGACGGGAGCTCGGCCAGGGTGTCTGGCCGTCCGTCAGGGCGACCACGACGTCGGGGCGCGGGCGGGTGCGCAGGGCCTGTCGGAAGCCCTCGCGCAGGTCCGTGCCGCCGCCCCCGACCAGCGGAATGCCCTCGGTGCCGCACACGCGGTGCGCCTCCCCGGCCGCCGCGTCGCAGGACACCGCGCTCACCAGGTCACGGCGCCCGCCCACGGCGCGGGAGATAGCGGCGACCTCCAGCAGCGCGCTGCCCAATTCGGCGTCGCTGACCGAGCCGGAGGTGTCGATGACGACACAGACGCGGGGCGGCCGGCGTCGCAGGCTCGGCAGGACGGCGCCCGGCACGGAGGCCGAGCGGCGCGACAGGCGGGCGTATGTGTAGTCCTCGCCGACACCGGGACCGGACACCGCCGAGCGCACGGCCGCACCCAGCAACTCCCGCCACGGCTGCGGCGGATGGAACACCTCCTCCGCCCAGCGCCGCCACCCGTCCGGGGCGTCCCCCGGCCGCCCGGTGATGCCCTGCGCGACCCGGAACCGGACGGCGTCCCGTTCCTGCGCGCTCAGCCCGTGCGCCCCGCCCGGCCCGAGATCCCACTCGCGCTCCAGCCCGTCGGCCCCGCTGCCGCAGTCCAGCCAGGCCAGCTCCTGCATCCGCGGCCCCAGCCGGAACTGCCGCAGATAGTCCTCCATGAGCTGGCCGTCGTGGAGCATCAGGGTCGCCGGTACGACGGCCCCCTCGGGCCGGGTCAGGCCGTCCCCGTACACGTCGTCGTTGATCTCGCAGTCCGCGGCGATGTTCATCCGCAGCCGCTCCCCCGGCCCGGTCAGCTCACGTTCCCGTGCCACCCGGTCGCTGCGCTCATGATGCTCACGCAGCAGATGCGACACCTCGTGCACCCACACCCCGGCCAGCTCCTCCACCGGGGTCCGCTCCACGAACGCCGGTGACACATAGCACCGCCAGTGCCGGTCGACGGCCATCGTCGGAACGCGACGCGACTCCACGACATGCAGCGCGAAGAGGGCCGTGGCCAGATAGGGGCGGACGCGGGCGGCGTGCAGACGGGCGGAGTACAGCTTGTCGCGGTCCAACGGGATCATCGGCCGCCCACCCCCGCCTTCGCCGTGGCGGCCGCCCGGTCCGCGCGCCGCGACAGGGACACGACCCCGGCGAGCCGTTCGATCGACGCCGGGACGTCCCAGTCCTCCTCCCGCAGCGAGGCCAGCGTGCTCGCGGGGACGACCACCAGATCGGGCGCGCCGGTCTCCAACGCCCGTATCAGCAGCGCCCAGGCGGCATCCCAGCGCGCCTTGTCGGGACGTGCCCGTACCGCCTCCACCACACCGTCCAGCGCGGCCTGCCGCAGATCGCCCCGCTCGGGCAGTTCGGCCGCCGCCGGATCGGCGAGCAGCACCTCGGGGTCCGGCAGGTCCATCCGGTCCACGCACGCCAGCAGCTCCAGGCCCGGCCCGTCACCGACCGTCCCCCGCACCAGCAGGGACAGCACCTCCCGCGAGGACCCGGCGGCAACGGCGAAGGCGACCAGGCACTGCGTCATCTCCCAGCTCCGCGGCGACGGCCACGCCCCGCCCCGCCGTGTCTCCCCGCTCGGCAGCCGATGCACCAGCCCGGGCCGCCCGGACAGCAGCCCGCCCACCGCACGCCGCGCGAACTCCACGGCCTCCGGCAGCTTCTCAGGGTCGAGCCGGGGCAGGGTGGCCCGCGGCCAGGTCCCGCCCAGTCCCCGTACGACGACTTCGTGGTCGTGGGCCCATTGCAGATGCACGAACCGGTTGGCCAGCGGCGCGCTCAGCTCCCAGCCGTCGGCCGCCGAGGACCGCGGATTGGCGGCGGCCACGATCCGCACCCCCGGCGGCAGCCGCAACGCCCCGATCCGCCGCTCCAGCACCACCCGCAGCAACGCGGCCTGCACGGCGGGCGGCGCGGTCGACAACTCGTCCAGGAACAACAGCCCCCGCCCGGCCTTCACCAACCGCACCGCCCAGTCCGGCGGCGCCATCGGCACCCCCTGCCCGGCGGGGTCGTCGCCCACGACGGGCAGCCCCGAGAAGTCGGACGGTTCATGGACGCTGGCGATCACCGTGGTCAACGGCAGATCGAGCGCGGCGGCGAGCTGAGTGAGCGAGGCGGTCTTGCCGATCCCCGGCTCCCCCCAGAGCAGCACGGGCAGATCGGCGGCGACGGCGAGGGTGAGGGCCTCCAGTTGGGGGTCGGGGCGGGGTTCGGTGGTGGTGCGGCGGAGGAGGGTCAACAGGTCGGTGGCCACGTCGAGTTGGGAGGTGGGGTGGGCGGACATGGGCGTGGAAACGGGCATGGGCATGGGTGATCACCTTTGGATGGTGTGGAGGTGGGTGAGGACGGGCGCGGGTCAGGGACGTGACGCGTGCCTCGGGCGCGCGCGGTGATCGAGGGAACGGCGGCTGCCGCCACCACGGGTCCGGCGGCCGTCGTGGCGGACGACGCTCCCCGGTCCGGAACCGATCAGCCCGGCCCGGAAGAGCCCGTACCTGATACGCCGCCGCGCGACCGTCTCCAGCTCGTCCCGCAACGCCCCGTTCCGCAGCACCGCGTCCGGCCCGAGCAGCCCTTCGACCACGGCCAGCGCACCGGCGAAGTCACCGTGCGAGAGGCGTTCGCGCACATCGGGCAGGCACTCGGGATGCCGGTGGGCGTCGTCGATGGCCTGGAGGCAGGGCAGTGGGGTGCCGGTCAGCGCGACGAGGAGTTCCTCGCGCCGGATCTCGTCGGGTGAGTGGTCGAGCGGCACCAGTACGCCACCGACCAGCCCGATCCGATGCCGGGCGCCCCGGCATTCGACGACCCGAGGGGCGCCGGCCGCAGTCGCGGACGCGGGCTGTGCCGCCCCGGGCCCCTCCGGCACCAGCGCGGCGGCGACCAGCGGATGCAGCCGGCCGGCCTCGATCGCACCGGCCCGCAGCAACTCCAGATCGGGCAGTATCCAGGTGGCGGCGTCGGGGAGCAGGGGCAGCTCGGAGAGCCGCCGGTCGACGGGCTCGACGTCCCCGCTGTCCACGTCGAGGAGAAGCCTGCGCCCGCCCTCCAACCGCACGACCACGGCACCGGAGGAGCGCCCTTCGGCACGCAGCAGCAGCGACGCCTCGTCGCCCCACCGGTCGGCGGCACAGCGAGGCCCGTACGGCGGCGGGCCGTCGTCCGCGGTACCGCCCCCGGCCCGTATCCGCAGCTCACCGGCCCTTCGCGCGTCCCACAGATGCCGGTGCAGATCGAGCCGGAACCGCCGGTTGGGCCGAGGATGCGGATGCCGAAACGGCAGGGAAGAGGCCGCACCGCCCCACAGCGCGAGGCTGATCCGCTGCCCCGCGTCCGCCCAGGCCGGAGGGGTCCGCGCCACCAGATACAACGGCCGCCCACGCCCGAGTCCGCCGTACCTGGCCAAGGCGAGCGTCAGTCCGGGACGCAGCAGCCCGTCGGGAGCGATACGAGGCATGTGCCAGCGCAGCAGATCGGGCGCGAGGAACCGTAGGTCGTCACGCACCCGACCGGCGACGTCCCGCCCGAACTCCCGCGCCAGGGACCGCAGATCGAGATCGACATCGACCCCGGCGGCGGCACAAGCCCCCGCCCAGTCCCCGGCGAGCCGACGAGCGGTCGCGATCTCGATCATGGAGACCGGCACGGCGAACTTACGCACGCGCGGCCAAAACGAAAGCCGGGATTCCCCGTTCGCGATCGGAGTGCCCATCAGCACTCACCTTGCGCGGACGGGACCCCCATTCTGTCAACAGAGAGAGTCGTCATCGCGCCGAGCGTAACCTCGCCCGACGCCCACCCGCGAACGATTTTCCGCGGAGGGCGCGGCAACCTTTCACCCCGCCGCGACGACTGCCACATATGGCATCCCCCAGAAAGCGCCGCACCCTCATCGCCCCCGCGGCGATGGTGGCGGCCGTGGCAGTGGCCGTATCCCTGCTCATAGCGTTCCGCCCCGACGGCGGGACGAAGCCGACAGCAGCCGAGACGCCGACGAGCCCGGCGGCCCACACCCCAGCGACACCTACGAGCGCAGAGCCCGAACCAGCGCCGCCGCGCCCCACACCCACGCCGAAACCAACACCAACACCGAAGCCGAAGCCGAAGGCGAAGCCGCCGAGCCCAGCCTCCCAAGCCGTCTCGGCCTCGCTGGCCGGAAGAATCCGCCCCGAGGTCACCTACGAGGGAACCGCCACCTTCTACGACACCGGCGACGGCAACGGAGCCTGTCTGTACGGCCCGACGACCGACGTCATGACGGCCGCGATGAACCACACGGACTACGAGACCTCGAAGGCGTGCGGCGCATACGTCCGGGTCAGCGCGGCGAACGGCGCCTCGGTGACCGTCCGCATCACCAACGAGTGCCCCCTGCCCTGCGCCCCCGGCCAACTCGACCTGAGCCCCCAGGCCTTCGCGAAACTGGCCGCCCCCTCGGCCGGCCAGATCCCCGTCACCTGGACCCTGCTGAGCCCGGCGACGACGGACAAGATCTCGATCCGCTACAAGACGGGTTCCAGCCGCTACTGGTGCGCCCTCCAGGCGGTCGGCCACCGAAACCCCCTGGCCCGCCTGGAGGTACGGAGCCCGGACAACACCTGGCGTCGGCTCGCCCGCACCGAGTACAACTACTTCCTCTCCGAACAGGGCGAGGGCTGCGGTACGGCGATCAGGCTCACGGACATCTACGGGGAGACGCTGACGGTGGAGGGCCTCGCCGTCCGGCCGGACGCCCTGCAGCCGACCGGGCTTCAGTTCGCGGCCCACTAGGGCCTGTCCGGCGGATCAGGCCGGCTGAAAGAAGCAGTTCAGACCGGCCAAGCCGAGCCGGGGTCGATGGGGGTGCCCCGGCGCGAGCCGGGCGAAGCCGGTTCGAGCGTGGGGGAGCGTGCAGCTGCAAGGCGGAGGAGGGCGGCGACGCGATGGGGGTCGGGAGCGCGTGCCAGAGCCCGCGACGCCGGCATGATCCATCAGAAGGGCCCTAGCGCTCAGCGTGCCGGCGGTGGCTCCGTAGGGACCGGGGTACGGGCCGTCGTGGGAACCGCGGTGGGAATCGCCGTAGCGCCCGGCCCCGGTGTTCTCGACGGTGCCGGTGGTGTCGTCCGGGTCGGGGACGCCGAAGGGGACGGCGTCGGTGAGGTCTGGGCCGGAGGTGTCGTCACGTCGCTCGCGGGGGGCGGTGCCAGTGGGGGTGCCGGCGTCGTCGGGGTGTCCGAGCGGCCCAGAGGGAGCGCGATCAGCAGGGCCGCCGCGACCGCGCAGGTCACGCCCACCCCTGCCGCCGTACGCACGAGTCGGCGGCGCGACGCCCTGCGGCGGAGTGTCTCGTAGTGGCCGGAAGGCGGGGCGAGGCGGTCCGTGGGTGGGCGGAGGATGACCGCGAGGGGGTCGTCGGGGGAGAACTCCGGGCCGTCGAGGTCGTCTTCGTCAAAGCGTGTGGTCAAGGCTTCTCCTCAGATGGACGCGGAGCAGTTCTCGGGCCGCGTGCAGGTCGGCCTTGACGGTCCCTTCCTTGCGTCCGGTCAGCACGGACACCTCCCGGATCGGCATGTCGGCGTAGTAGTGGAGGAGGATCGGGGTACGGAGGCGTTCGGGGAGGGACTGGACCAGCAGGCGGACCGAGGGGTCCGCCTGCTCCGTGTGGGGGGTCACCGCCGCCTCCGTCCTCGCCCTGCGCATCGCCTTGCGTTCGCGTTCCAGCTTGCGCCAGTGGTCGCGGACGAGGTTCGCCGCCGTGACGTAGAGGAATCCGCGCGGCTCCTCGACCCGGCTCCAGCGCGCCCACAGCCTGGTGAAGGCCTCCGACGCGATCTCGTGCGCCGTCTCGTCGTCGTCGACGAGACGGCGGCACCAGCCGGCCAGGCGTGGGTACAGGGCGGCGAACAGTTCGGACGCTGCCGTGTCGCGGGACCGTTTCAACGCTCTCCATGGTGGTCGGGTCGTGAGGAATTCTGCACGGCGCTCAGGGGGCGGGCGTGGCCGAGTCCAGTTCCGCGAACACGATCACGTTGTCCCGGTACTCCTCGCCCTCGCGCGGGCCCCCGCAGGTGATCAGCCGCAACTCCGGGCGGTTCACGTCCCCGTAGACCTCGTCGGCCGGGAAGTCCGCCTTGGCCACCGTCCGTACGGCGCTCACCGCGAACTGAGCCGACGTGCCGTCCTCCCGGCGCGCCACGATCCGGTCGCCCCTGCGCAGCTCACCGAGGCGGCGGAAGACACCGTCCCCGTATTCGCCCACCGTGACATGGCCGAGGATCACCGACGGGCCGACCTGGCCCGGCGTCGGCGAGTGCCGGTACCAGCCCGCCCGGTCGTCGGCGGTGATGGGCGGCACCTGCGCGGTGCCGTCGGCGGCGAGGCCGAGCAGGATGAGCGGGGTGTCCACGGCGATCGCCGGGATCCGGAGCCGGACCGGGGTCGAACGGCCCAGAGCGCGCGCCGAGTTGGGGGAGGGGGACCGCTCTCCCGCCGACGCCTCCCGGTCCCTCGACCTGCGGGATTGCGCGTCCGCGGTCGGCTCCGTCTCCTGGCCGCCGCAGCCCACCAGCAGCGACGCCATCGCCCCCGCGGCGAACGCGCGCCTGGTGAGTGCCGTCACGCGCCGTTCGCCCGCCGACGCCGTACGACGAACGCCGTCGCGCCCCCGGCTACCAGCAGCGCCGCGGCACCTCCGCCGACGAGACCGCCCCGCTCGGTACTGGAGTTCGCGGCCGGTGTCGTCTCCCCGGTGTCGGGGGCGCCGGACGGGACGACGGAGACCTGGCCGTCCTGCGGCGCGCGGGTCGGCGCGGCCGACGGGGCCGTGCTGGAGGGGGGCTCGGTCGGTTCGGCGGACGGCGTCGGGGCGGCCGTGGCCGAGGGAACCTCGGTCGGGCTGGGGACCGGGGACGGGGTGGCCGAGTCGGCGAAGGCCGGGGTGACGCTCGCCAGGAGGGCGGTGCAGGTCAGTGCCAGGGCGCTGAGAGTGGTGCGGCGCATGGACACGCTCTCTTTCGTCGGTCCGCCGGTACTGCCGTACGCGGCGGGTGGGTGACGGGTCGAGCGGAGAGACGAGGGGGCGGTGGGGCGGGTTGTAAAGAGATGGCAAAGTCGTCGGAGTCCCTCGCCGCGCAGGACGCCTTGACGCATGGCCGATGAGTCGGCCCGGCCCCGGATACGTACGATGAGGGCGTGACAGCCCGTGCACAGCACCGCCGTGCGCTACGGCTCCCCGTCCCGGGACCGTGGCGCACGCTTCTGCTGCTCGGGCTGCTCGCCGGACTGTTCGGGATGCACGCCCTCGGGCCCGCGAACGCGGTCGCCGGCGGCTCCCACCACTCCCCGCACTCCCATGCGCGGGGCATGGACGCGGCCCATACGCCGGCCCCGAGCGACGAATCCGTCTGCCACGGCGACGGCACCGACGACGGCCATGTCCAGCATGCCGACGCCACCTGTGCCTCCGGCGCCGTCGGCGGCGGCCCCGTGCTGCCCGCCCTGGCGCCCGACCCGGCGGGAAGCGCCGTCCCCGGCGACCTCGACCGCCGTAACCCGGCCCTCGCGCCGGACGGCGGGCGCGCGCCTCCCTCACTCGCCGAACTGCAGATCCTGCGGACCTAGGACAAGGCCGAGCCGTCCGTCCCCGTCACCTCGCTGCGGGCGTACGGCACTCAGCCATGTCCAGCTCACTTTCACCGCAGGAGTTCTCAGCATGACCAGCATCCGTACCCTGGCGCGCCGCGCCGCCCTGGCCTCGACGGCCACCGCCGCCGCCCTCGTCCTCGCCGCGTGCGGCGGCGGTGGCGGGGACGACGCCTCCGACACGTCCCCCTCGTCCTCGTCCTCCGCCGGCGCCGACGCCGCTGCCGGCGCGCACAACGACCAGGACGTCTCCTTCGCGCAGGGCATGATCCCGCACCACCAGCAGGCCCTGGAGATGGCGGAGATGGCGGCCGACCGCGCCTCCTCCGCCGAGGTCAAGGACCTCGCCGCGCGCATCCGCAAGGCCCAGGACCCGGAGATCCGGACCATGTCGGGCTGGCTGAAGGAGTGGGGTGAGGACGTCCCGTCGGCGATGCCCGGCATGGACCACTCCGGTCACTCAGGTGGCTCCGGCATGGCCGGGATGATGGACCAGAAGGACATGGACAAGCTGTCCGACGCCTCCGGCAAGGCCTTCGACACCCTCTTCCTCACCCTCATGGTCGAGCACCACGAGGGCGCGGTGGAGATGGCCGGCACCGAGAAGGCGAAGGGCGCGTACGCTCCGGCGACCAAGCTCGCCGACGCCGTCGTCACCGGCCAGACCGCCGAGATCGAGGAGATGAACAAGCTGCTCGGCAAGACCGGCGGCTGACGTACAGACGGGTGGCGGCCCGCCCCCACGGGCCGCCACCCGCCCCTCACTTCAGCCCCAGCCCCCGCCGGTACGACTCCCCCGGCCCCGCCCGGTCCACGATCGCCGCGCACGCCACCCGCGCCGCGCAGTCCATGGCGGGGTCGGCGGGCCGCAGCAGGGTGTTGTCCTTGAACTCCAGGTTCTTCGGGTCGCCGCAGTCCGGGGCGGGCGGCCAGCCGCCGGGGTAGTCCCGGCGGGGCAGCCAGTCGGGGACGGTGTCGTCCCAGAAGTTGCCGTGGAAGCGGACGTCCCGGACGGGCCTGTCGCCCCAGTCCTCGCTGCATCCGCCGATGGAGGCGCGGTAGTCGTGCACGGCGTTGTCGCGCACGGTGATCCACCTGCTGCTGTCGTCGGTGTAGATGCCGACGTTCCAGATGCCGTAGGCGCTGTCGCTGACCGCGTTGCCGCTGACGACCGCGCCGTCGGCGTACGACGTGCCGTGCTCGCCGCGCAGATAGATGCCGCCGCCGTCGGCGAGGAGACGGTTGGTGGCGAAGACCCGGTTGCCGGTGATGCGGTTGCCGCTCATCAGGCCGCCCGGGTCGTCGGCGGGGCCGGAGAGGATGCCGCTGTAGGGCACGTGGTCGACCTGGTTGTGGGCGATGGTGGTGCCGCGGCTGCCGCCGTCCCAGATGCCGGAGGAGGCGCTGTACTCGGCGCCGGTGCGGTGGATCCAGTTGTTGCTGACGCGGTTGCCGCGGCTCGTGCCCTTCGTGTCCGGCGGCAGGACCCCCAGCGACACACCACCGTCGGAGACATCGGTGAAGACATTGCCGTCCACGGTGTTGTGCGAGCTGTCCCCGGAGAACACCAGCCCCTGGGCGCCGAGATGGACGAACCGGTTGCCCTGGAAGGTGATGCGCTCGGCGGAGCGGAAGGCGACGTTCCCGGGCACGGTGAGCAGCTTGAGCTCGTCCCCCTTCCCCGGCCGCAGATACATGCTCCACGCCGCCGCGAAACCGCCCGGCCCGCTCGGCGCCGTCCACCCGCCGTGCGCGAACGTCAGCCCCTTGAACGCGATGTCGTGCACACCGGTCCCGCCGACCAGCGTCTGCAGCACGGGCGCGGTGGCCTTCACCCGCCGCATGTCCTCGCCCGCCCTGGGCCGGTACAGCAGCTCGTGATGTCCGGGCCGGGAACGGTCGAGATACCAGCTCCCGCGCCGGTCGAGGAAGCCGGGGGAGTTCTCGACGTCGGACGGAAGGGCGAGCAGCTCCGCACCGTACAGGTCACGGGCCATCCGCCAGCACGGCTGGTCCATGGTGAGCGTCGACCCGCCGCCCGGACCGGGGGTGATGTCCGCGATACCGCAGCGCCCCTCCAGATAGTCGAACCGGAACCGCAGCTCCATGTCACGCGGCGCCCGCCAGCTCCGAGGGACGGCACTGGTGGTGGTGAGCCCGGTGCCGGTCACCTTGAGCTTGCCGGGAATGCCGTCGCCGAGAGCGGCCCGCGCGGCCCGCTTCCCCCCGACGTACAGCTGACGCGTCTCGAGTCCGCCGACGTCCGCCCGCCACACGCCCCGCCGCACGGGGTCGGGCCGCCATCCCCCGATGTCCCGGCCCCCACTGAGGGTCACCGGCTCCTGCCGGTCCGTGCCCTGGCCGTACGCCTGGTACACCACCTGATGCCCGCCCCGCCCGGAGTCCCCGGCGGCCTCGGACATCCGCAACGGCGCACTCATCCGATACGTCCCACCGCGCAGGTTGACCACGACATCCGAGGTCATCCCACCCGTCCTGTCCCGCACGGCCCGCTGAGCCCGAGCGGGAGTGGCGAACGGCCGCTCGAAGCTGCCGGACCACCGGTCGTCCCCCCACGGCGCCACATACAACTGCTCCGCGCCGTCCCCCGGCGCGGCCCCCGCCACCCCCGACACCCCACCGCCCAGCACCACCACCATCGCCGACACGACCGCCCCGACCCGCAGGTCCACCATGTCCCGCTCCTCCCGTCCGCCGGATGCGTCCATGGTCGAGCGGGGGCGAGTCCGGGCGCGTCGGCCGATGGTCGGTCGTGGTGCTTCTTTGGTCGGCGCGTCGGCACGCGCCGGTATACGGAGGTTTTCGGGGGCCGACCAGAGGATCGTTACGGGCATGGCAGAACAGCAGCGATTCGACGTGTGGGCGTCCGGCGCGGCCTACGAGCGGTACATGGGCCGTTGGAGCCGGGTCGTCGCACGGGAGTTCCTCGCCTGGCTCGGCCGCGCGGACGGACTGCGGTGGCTGGACGTGGGGTGCGGTACGGGTGTGCTGGCGGTGGAGGTGGCGAAGCGGTACCGGCCCCGGGACGTGGTGGGGTGCGACCGCTCGGAGGGGTTCGTGTCCGCCGCACGAGCCATGGCACCGCCCACAGCACGGCACTTCGTCGTCGCCGACGCCCTGGCACTGCCCCTGCGGACCGGCGCCTTCGACGTCGCAGTCAGCGGCCTGGCCCTGAACTTCCTGCCCGAACCACCCATCGCCGTAAGGGAGTTGGCCCGCGCTGTTCGCCCCGGCGGCCTGGTGGCGGCGTACGTCTGGGACTACGGCGAGGGCATGGGCCTCCTGCACCACTTCTGGAGCGCCGCCACCGCCACGGACCCGGTCGCCTCAGCGGCTCTGGACGAGCGCCGCCGCTTCCCCGACTGCCGCCCGGAGCCCCTCCACACCCTGTGGACGGACGCCGGGCTCGCCGAGGTGTCGGTGACGCCGATCGAAGTCCCCACGGTCTTCGCGGACTTCACCGACCTGTGGGATCCCTTCCTCGCCGGCCAGGGCCCCGCCCCGGGCTACGTCGCCTCCCTCACCCCACCCGCCCGCACCCGCCTCCGCGACACCCTGCACGCCTCCGTCCCCGTCGCCCCGGACGGCTCCATCCGGCTCACGGCACGGGCCTGGGCGGTGCGTGGCGTACGGCCCTGACCTCAGCCGGTCCTAGGTCTCGGGTATATGGGCGGGCCGCCGTGAGGTACGGCCCCGTTCGGGAATCGCGTACCAGTCGCCCGGGTTCACCCGTCACGACCGTCGAAGAGGAGCCCCACATGTCCGACACCCCCGCCCCGGTCCACGAACTCCGCCTGGTGGTCACGGCCGACGACTACGACGAGGCGCTGCGCTTCTACCGGGATGTGCTGGGCCTCCCCGAGCGCGCCGCGTTCTCCTCCCCCGACGGCCGGGTCACCATCCTGGAGGCGGGCCGGGCGACCCTGGAGCTGACCGATCCCGGGCACGCGGAGTTCATCGACGAGGTGGAGGTCGGCCGACGGGTGGCCGGTCACATCAGGGTCGCGTTCCAGGTGGACGACTCGACGGCCACGACGGCCCGGCTGGCGGCGGCCGGCGCCGAGGTCCTGGCGGAGCCGACCCGCACTCCGTGGAACTCCCTCAACGCCCGCCTCGAAGCGCCCGGCGCGTTGCAGCTGACGCTGTTCACGGAGCTGGGTGACGGCGTCGGGCCGGAAGGACGCGCGTAGACCCTTGGCGCGCCGGAACCCTCCGTTCCTGCGGGAGCTTATTCATCCGTTTCGGTGATAATTGGGAGCATGAGTACCGCGACGTTTGTACTAGCGGCCACGTCGAGCGACGTACTCAACGTGATCGCCGCCTTCGTAGGGGGAATGATCGTCGCCGGCGCACTGGTCTGGGCGGTGCAGTTCGGCATGCGGGTCCGTGACCGGGAACTGCCGCGGCCCACGGCCGACGAGCAGCCGCACCTCCCGGACACCGGACCGGTCCACGAGGAACGCGAGCTGCGGGAGCCCGACGAAGTGCCGCACTCGCAGGGCCGAGAACGCCTCCTGCCGCACGAACTGCACCACGCGGGCAGCAGACGCAGCGACGACCAGCACCGCAAGCGCTGGATCCCCGGCAAGAGCGGCTCCTTCGGCGGGGGCGGGATCGGCCACGCCTAGGAGGCACTGATCGGCTCGGACAGGTCTCAGAGCCTGTCCGAGCCGGGGTCCGGGGCCAGGGCGAGGGCGAGGATCACGAAGAAGTCGATCCCCACCATGATCACCGACCAGACCGGTGTGTACGGCAGGAACAGGAAGTGGGCGACCATGCTCAGGGACGCCAGGAAGATGCCGGTGATCCGCGCCCACCACTCCCCCCTGAGAATGCCGAGACCGACACCGGTGGCCAGGACGCCCAGGGCGAGCAGGATCCAGCCCCATGCCGTGAGGTTGGCCTCGAAGACGTAGTCCCCGACGCGGGTGTAGACGTCGTCGTCGGCGAGGGCGGAGATGCCCTGGAGGATGGCCAGCACCCCGTTCACCAGCATCAGCACACCGGCGAAGAGAAGTCCTCCGGTGATCCACTCCGAGGTGGGGGCGGCGTCACGGCCGGTGCCGGTCCCCGCCTCGCGCGGAGGCCACGCACCGTCTGCGGGGCTGTGGGCGGCATCGCTCGCGTGCGACTGCGGCTGGGTCATGGCTGCCGTACCCCACTTCTCGCGTGAACGCGGTCGGGTTGTGCGGTCGGTACGACGATGGGGCGGCCCGGGGGCGCCCACCACGGGGGAGATGCCGATCGGGTGACGTCCGGAGTGCGGGGACGGCCGTGCGGATCTTCACTGAAGGGACCGAACCGCACCCCTTGGAGCCCCGTATGCCCGGTCATCGCCCCCGCCGGAGAACCGCCGCCCTCCTCCTGACGGCCACCGCCCTGGCCGTGCCCGCCCTGACCTCCTGCTCCGACGACGACACCGTCTCCTCGACGGCCAGCAAGGCGGCGTCGGCCTTCGCCTCGGCGACGGCGGAGGCGGGCCGTCAGCTGGACGACATCAAGGGCGGCATCGACGCCAAGAGCTCGGTGAGCCTCGGCGACCCCACGACCGACTCCGACGGCCGCGCGACGGTCGAGGTCACCGCCGAGAACACGACCGACTCGACCCGGTCCTTCGGCGTCCAGGTCAACTTCAAGGACGAGGACGGCAACCTGCTCGACGCGACCGTGGTGACCGTCTCGGACGTGGCGGCGGGCGGCACGGGCAAGGGCACCGCCCGCAGCACACGTGACCTGAGCGGGGAGGTGAAGGCGGAGGTGGCGAGGGCGGTCCGCTACTGACCCGCCGGGGCGCCGTGCGGGCCGGACCCGTGCACCGTGATGTCGATCTGCTCGCTCGTCGCGCTGACGCCGTTCAGGGTCGCCGTCGCCTGGAGGCGGCCCATGCCGGAGGGCAGGGCGAGTCCGGGGACGCAGGACCAGGTGCCGTCGGGGGCGGCCGTCGTCGAGCAGACCTCCTCCTCCAGCGCGTCGCGGACCGTGATCTGGGCGGCGGGGAAGGCCGTACCGGACATCTCCGGGAGCGCGCCCAGCGGTACGCCGGACGCGGGGCGGGACAGGGTCGGCGCGGGCAGGCCGACCGTCACGGTGCAGGTGCCGCGCCGGTGCACGGTGCCGTTCGCGTCACGCAGGGCCAGGGTGCAGTCGGGGAGCCGGGTGCCGGGTTCGGCGTCCGGGGGGACCGACACGACGAAGGGGAAGGTACGGCCCTTCCACACGGCCGGCGCCTCACCCTTCGACACGGCCGGTCCGTCGAAGGTGTACGTCGCGCTGGCCCCGCCCTCGGCCACCGCCCCCCGGTACCCGGGCCCGGCGAAGGGCGCCGCCGTCACCTTCGTCCTCGCCGGCGCCGTCAGCGTCAGCACCGAACCCGCGCCCAGCGGCTCCCCGTCGTACCCGCCGACCTGGACGACCCCCTCCCGGCCCGGCTCGATCGTCGCGAACGCCCAGAGACCGTCGTCGACACCGAACGCCACGGCGCCCGGCCCGACCAGCACGATCAGCGCGCCCGCCGCAGCGAGCACCGTTGCCCTCCAACACCCGCGGGACCTGCTCATCGTCGGCGGAGCTCCTCACACACCTCGGCGGCACCCACCCTCACCTGCGATTCTCACGCCCGCACCCCCCGATGACCCGCACCGCTCGTCCGGACGGGCCGAGAGGACGACAGGCACCACCCGTCCGGGCGCCCTGGTGACAGCCCCCGAGCAGCTCACCCCTCCTCCGCATGCCGCGCCGCCGCCTTCACGTCCGCCTCGGTCTGGCTCCGTGCGGCGCCCTGGTCCTTCGCGTACGCGGTGATCGCCGCCTGGACCGTCTGGGCGAGGTCGCGCCACTCACGCCAGGCCGTGTCGTACGCGTCGGTCTGGAGCGGGGTCCAGGGGGTGCCGGTGGGCGGTCCGTAGGCGTCCCGGAGCTCCTCCACCCTGCCGTGTGCCCGGTCCGCCGCCCGTTGCATGGTGACGAGTTCGTCGAAGGTGCTTGCCACGCGTCCGGATCCTCGGGGAGCGGGGGCGGGTCACCGGGGGCGGCGCGCCAGTGGGCTCACCCGGTCGGGCTCAGTCGGCGTCGCGGCCGGCCGCCAGTCGGGCCGCCATGCCGTCGAGGATCGTCTCCACGCCGAAGGCGAAGACCTTCTCGACCTCCTCGCCGAAGGTCAGCCCGCGCTGTCCCTGCGCCTGCATGCTGGCGCTCAGCCGGGGGTACTTCGCCGCGAGGGCGGCGACCTGTGCGACGACCGCGGCCTCGTCCTCGGGCTGCGCGGCGTCCCCCGACGAGGCCCGCTGCTTGACCTCGGCGGCGTCGGTCGTGGTCATGAACGCCATGCCCGTCACGAACATGAAGGGCGTGCTCACGGCCCAGTCGAGGTCGGCGTCCCGGAACCCGGCCGCCTCGAAGGTCTCGTAGGCGCACTCCTGGAAGCGGGCCATGCCCTCGCTGTAGGCGACGTACGTGGTGATCACCCGCACCAGCCAGCGGTGCCGGCCGGTCAGCTCGTGCGCGGCGTACATCAGCTCGCGGGCCGCCGCCCGCCACCCCACGGCCGGGACGTCCGGCAGCGTGACCTCGCCCCACACCTCGTCGGCGGCGAGGACCAGGAGGTTCTCCTTGTTGCCGACGTGCCAGTACATCGCCGTGGCCGCCGAGCCCAGCTTCTGGCCGAGCTTGCGCATGCTCAGGCCGTCGATGCCCTCCGCGTCGAGCAGTTCGATCGCCGCGCCGACGATCTGTTCCCGGTTCAAGGTCTCCCGCGCCATGAGGCCAGCGTAACCGCCACTTGCACGCCGTAAAACTTTCCGACCGAAAGGACTTGCACACCGTGCAAGTGGAGTTTTACGGTGTTCAAGTCGCCAGAGTTGAACACCATGCAAGTCATTCAAGGAGACCCCATGTCCGCCATGCACGCCATCCACGCTGAGGGCCTGCGCAAGTCCTACGGCGAGAAGCTCGTCCTCGACGGAATCGGCCTGCGCATCCCCGAGGCGTCCGTCTTCGCCCTGCTCGGTCCGAACGGCGCCGGCAAGACCACCGCCGTCCAGATCCTGTCCACGCTGATCGGCGCGGACGGCGGCGAGGCCCGGGTCGCCGGGTACGACGTCGTGCGCCAGGCCGACGACGTACGCCGGTCGATCGGGGTGACCGGGCAGTTCGCCGCCGTGGACGGGCTGCTGACCGCCGAGGAGAACCTCCTGCTGATGGCGGACCTGCACCATCTGCCCCGCCGCGAGGGCAAGCGGCGGGCGGCCGATCTGCTGGAGCGCTTCGACCTGACTCCGGACGCGAAGAAGACCGTCTCCTCCTTCTCCGGCGGTATGCGCCGCAAGCTCGACCTCGCGATGACGCTGGTCGGCGAGCCGCGCGTCATCTTCCTCGACGAGCCGACCACCGGCCTTGACCCGCGCAGCCGCCGCATGCTGTGGGAGCTGATCCGCGGCCTGGTCGAGGACCGCGGCATCACGATCTTCCTCACCACGCAGTATCTGGACGAGGCCGACCAGCTCGCCGACCGCATCGCCGTGCTGAACGGCGGCCGGATAGTCGCCGAGGGGACCTCGGAGGAGCTCAAGCGCCGGATCCCCGGCAGTCACATCCGGCTGAGGTTCGGTGGCGAGGATCAACTCGACGCCGCCGCCCGGGTGTTCGACGTCGCCCAGCGCGACCCCGAGAACCTCGCCCTGAACATCCCCGGCGACGGCACGCCCGGCACCGTGCGCGCGGTCCTCGACCTGCTCGACGCGGCGCGGCTGGAGGCCGAGTCGCTCACCGTGCACACACCCGACCTGGACGACGTGTTCCTCGCGCTCACCGAGAAACCGCAGCAGCCGGTCCCCGCCCTCTGAGCCCCACCACCCGACAGGAGACGACCCCGATGGCCACCGCCACCGCCCCAGCCCCCGCCCGCTCCTACGCGTTCCGCGACTCGATGACCATGCTGCGGCGCAACCTCACCCGTATGCGCCGCTACCCCTCGATGACCGTCCAGATCGTCACGCTCCCGGTCCTGCTCCTCCTTCTCTTCGTCTATGTCTTCGGCGGCGCGATCGGCGAGGGCATCGGCGCCGGGGACCGCGGCGACTACGTCAACTTCCTCGTCCCCGGGATCATCGTGATGGCCGTGACGTACGGCACCATCCCGATCGCGGTCTCCGTCTGCAGCGACATGACCGAGGGCATCATCAACCGGTTCCGGACGATGGCCATCTCCCGCAGCTCGGTGCTGACCGGCCATGTCCTCGGCAACATGGTGCAGATCGTCTGCATCCTCGCCCTGGTCACCGGCGTCGCCTACGCCATCGGCTTCCGTCCCAACGCCACCGCCGTCGAGTGGGCCGCCGCCATGGGGCTCCTGCTGCTGCTCGCCTTCGGACTGAGCTGGCTGTCGGCCGCCATGGGCCTGCGCGCCAAGACCGTCGAGTCCGCGAGCAACGCCCCGATGCCGCTGACGTATCTGCCCTTCCTCGGCAACACGATCGTCACCCCCGAGTCGATGCCGACCGGCCTGCGCTGGTTCGCCGAGTACCAGCCCTTCACCCCGATCAACGAGACCCTGCGCGGCCTCCTGCTGGGCACCGGCATCGGCAACTCCGCCTGGATCTCCCTGGCCTGGTGCGTCGGCCTCGCCCTGGTCGGCTATCTGTGGGCCCGCTCGGCCTTCCGCAAGGGCGCGGAGCGCTGAGCACGGCTTTGCGAACCCGAGACGAGCCCTAAAGGTTCCGGCCGAACCGGCATTCGTACTCCGGTACGTGCGGGGTTTCCCCTACCTACAGGCACCGGGACCGGACAGGAGACACAGTGCTCGTTTCACGGCGAACGGCGGGAACTCTCTTCGTGGGTGGCGCCCTCATCCTCACCCTCGGCGCCCTCCTCTACCCCACCGCGCTCGGCGTCCAGAAGGCCGACACCGCGCCCGAGCGGGTCGTCGCTCAGACGTCGGCCGGGCCGCTGACCGAGGCCGACCGGGACTTCGTGGTCAAGGTGCGGGCGGCCGGGCTGTGGGAGTTCCCGGTGGGGAAGATGGCGTTACGGAAGGGCACGACGGACGCGGTCCGGACCGCCGGGCAGCACCTGGTCGACGGACATGCCTCGCTGGACGCCGACTGCCGCGGGATCGCGGCACGGCTCGGCATCACCCTGCCCAACCGGCCCAGCCCTCAGCAGCAGGGCTTCGTCGCGACGCTCGACTCGGACAGCGGCCGACGGTTCGACACCGACATGGCCAACATCCTGCGCGTCACGCACGGCCAGATCTTCACCACCATCGCGACGATCCGGGCCACGACCAGGAACACCCTGGTCCGGCGGTTGGCCGACCATGCCAACGACACCGTCCTGGACCACATCACCGTCATGGAGAAGACCGGTCTGGTCGACTTCGGCCAGGTCCTGACGCAGGAGACCTCGCCTCCCACGCTCCCCGCCCAGGACCTGACCCCGCCTCCACCGGCGTCGGGCGAACCGCAAGTGGTACTGAAATGACCTACGCCAGCCAGACCGTCGTGTCCGGGCCCAGCCGGCCTCCCTCCAGCGGCCCGCTGGCGATCAGCACCTCACCCGGCGGCAACTCCACCGCCGTACCGGAGAGATTGGCCACGCACCGCCAGCCGTCCGAGCGGGCGAAGTGCAGCACACCGGGCGGGGTGTCCGGCACCCACTCCAACTCCTCCCCCTCCAGCAGCTTGCGGCGCAGCCGCAGGGCCCGCCGGTACAGCTCCAGGGTCGAGCCCTCGACACCGTCCTGGGCCTGGACCGCGTACGCCGCGAAGCCCGGCGGCTGCGGCAGCCAGGAGCCACCCGCGCCGAAGCCGTACGAGGGCCCGGTCGTCGTCCACGGCAGCGGCACCCGGCAGCCGTCGCGGCCCTTGCGGACGCGCCCCGTCTGTTCCCAGATCGGGTCCTGGAGCACCTCGAAGGGCAGGTCGGCGACCTCGGGCAGACCGAGTTCCTCGCCCTGGTAGACGTACGCCGAACCGGGCAGCGCCAGCATCAGGAGGGTCGCGGCACGGGCGCGGCGCAGGCCGGCCGCCTCGTCGACGGCCGGGGCGTGGCCGCCGGACAGCAGCCAGGCGTTGTCGTCGGTGCCGGGCGGGAGCATCAGGCGGGAGGTGTGCCGTACGACGTCGTGGTTGGACAGGACCCAGGTGGCGGAGGCGCCCGCCGCGCGGGCCGTGGCGAGGGAGTCGGTGATGATCTGCTTCAGCTCGTCGGCGTCCCAACTGCCCTGCAAATACTCGAAGTTGAAGGCCTGGCCGAGTTCGTCGGGGCGGGCGTAGAGGGCACGCCGGGCTGATGGATTGACCCAGGCCTCGGCGACGGCCATGCGGGGCGGGCGATAGGAGTCGAGGATCTTGCGCCAGTCGCGGTAGATCTCGTGGACCTCGTCACGGTCATAGAAGGGGTGGGTGCCGGGCGGGAAGCGGGGGAGGGAGTCCTCGCCGCTGAGTTCCGGGGCGCCGAGGTCGCGCAGCGGCTCGTCGAGGTCCTTGGCGAGGGCGTGGGCGACGTCGACGCGGAAGCCGTCGACGCCGCGGTCGGACCAGAAGCGCAGGGTGGTGCGGAAGTCGGCGCGGACCTCGTCGTGCGCCCAGTTGAGGTCGGGCTGCTGCGGGGTGAAGAGGTGGAGGTACCACTGGCCGTCGGGGACCCGGCGCCAGGCGCTGCCGCCGAAGACGGACTGCCAGTCGGAGGGCGGGAGTTCGCCGTGCGGGCCGCGGCCGTCCCGGAAGACATAGCGCTCGCGGGCGGCGGAGCCGGGCCCGGCGCGCAGTGCCTCCTGGAACCAGACGTGCTGGTGGGAGGTGTGGTTGGGGACCAGGTCGACGATCACCTTCAGGCCGAGGCGGTGGGCTTCGCCGACCATGGCGTCGAAGTCGTCGAGGGTGCCCAGGCGCGGGTCGACATCGCGGTAGTCGGCGACGTCGTAGCCGCCATCGGCCAGTTCGGAGGGGTAGAAGGGGCTGAGCCACAGGGCGTCCACGCCCAGGGCGGCCAGATGGTTCAGGCGCTGGGTGACGCCCTTGAGGTCACCGAGGCCGTCACCGTCGCCGTCGGCGAAACTGCGGGGGTAGACCTGGTAGATGACGGCCTGGCGCCACCAGTCGGGGCGGGTGGAGGAGAGGTCGGACACACGGGCTCCTCATGGCTCGGTACGGGCGACAGTGAGAACTCTGTCCACTAGGCCGGAAAAGCGAACCCCATACCCAGCGGAGGAGATCATTCCTGGCGTGACGAAATTGTGATTGCTTCTTGAACTTCCATTGCGTTGTCGCAGGTTGACAGCGTTCTCCGGCAGCCCGACGATGTGCTCACGCTGTGGCGCGTGTGACCAATGAGCCCAGTGTTTCTTCTTCGACCACTCACCCCATTGATGGGATACGCATGTCCATAGCGAGACGTGTCATCGCGCGGCGCCTGCTGGGGACGGGCGCCGCGTCGCTCGCCCTCTGCGCGGCGACCGTGGCCTCCGCCTCCGGCGCCTTCGCCCACGGCACTCCCGGCGGCGACGGCTGGAAGTCCGGCGGCACCTACAAGCCCGGCACCGGCGCGGGCACCGAAACGGCCACCGACCGCTGCCAGTTCTCGCTCGACGGCACGAACTTCTACGACTCGGTCAAGGTCGACGACCAGAACCTCAAGGTCACCGACGACGGCAAGGTCCACCTCACGGTCCGCGCCGCCGCCGACGCCACGACCTGCACCGCCTCGCTCGCCTCCTACCTCGCCCACGGGGCGACCTTCGCGACCTCCGGCGAGCAGGTCTT
The DNA here is from genome assembly GCF_014655715.1 of Streptomyces lanatus. Taxonomy (GTDB): domain Bacteria; phylum Actinomycetota; class Actinomycetes; order Streptomycetales; family Streptomycetaceae; genus Streptomyces; species Streptomyces lanatus. Next base: position 70,914 of record NZ_BNBM01000006.1, read on the forward strand.
CGTCGACTTCGACACGGTCACGGTCAAGCCGGGCGGCACCGGCACCCTCGACATCGCGGTGCCGGACGCGGGCTGCTTCGGGCAGATCGACCTGTACCGGGGCGCGGTGAAGTTCGACGGCAAGGCCGACGCGAACGACGGCTTCGTCCACGGTGACCTGCCCAAGGGCCCCGACCGCCCGGTCATCAAGGACAAGCTGATCGCGGCCTGGAACGGCGGCACCAAGGACTGCACGACCGAGCCCCCGGCGACCGAACCGCCGGCCACCGAGGAGCCGCCGACCACTCCGCCGGCCGAGCCCTCCGAGCCCGCGACCGACGAGCCGTCGACCCCGGCCGAGGAGACGACCCCGCCGGCCTCGGAGACCCCGACCCCGGAGCCCTCCGGGTCGACGTCGGCCCCGGCGCCCTCCCCCAACGGCGGCGGCGACCTCGCCCAGACCGGCGGCAGCAGCGCGACCGGCCCGATCGCGATCGGCGCGGTCGTGCTGGTGGCGGGCGGCGCGGCGTTCGTGGTGGCGTCGAAGCGCCGCCGCTCGGCCCGCTCCTGACGAACCGAAGGTGACGGGGCCCGGGGTGATCCCCGGGCCTCGTCGCTTCCGGCCCGTCAGCCCGTCAGCCCGTGATGGAGAAGAAGATCGTGTCCTGGTGGTACCAGTCGAGGTTCTTCGTGGCCCACTCCCATTCGCGGTGCTCGTCGTCCAGCTTCCCGATGATCTGCTGGACGTCGTAGCGAAGGCTGTGCTCCATCTCGTCGAGCACGGCCCGGTACGCGTCGGCCGCGGGCTTGGCCCTGGCCAGCGGGAACATGCCGATGTGCGGGCCGTCCACGGGATAGGGGATGGCGAAGGGGATCTCGTCCGGCGGCCCGGAGAACACGTGGTCGTGCAGGAGCAGTTCGCGGCTCACGCCCAGGCGGAGCAGCTCCTCGTCGACCGCGCCGAAGAAGGTCGAGGGCTTGGAGTAGACGCCCAGCTCGGCGGAGTCGGAGCCGTTGCAGTCGATGATGTGCTGGAGGGCGCGGTAGTAGGCGCCCGCCGCGTACTCGGCCTCCGACCTCGCGTGACCGGCCAGCAGATGATCCAGCGCGTCCGGGACGGACAGGCCCCAGTCGATGCCCTGATGGTCGAGTGAACGCTGGCTCCGCTCGGCCATCCCGCGTATCGAGCCCAGGACGCGCTGCTGGTCGGGCGTGAGGCTGTCACCGGCGCCGAGGAAGGCCAGCACGTCAGCTTTTTCAACGGTGTTGTAGGAGATGATCCGGCTCATGGTCATCATCCTGTCAGCCAACACTGACAACGAGGATGCCGAACCCTGGGCCTGACGGATCATCAGGCCCAGGGAAAGCCCTCATTGATCCCGAACAGCACGGTGAACAGGGCCATCCCGCCCAGCGGGACGATCACGAACGAGTCGGGGCGCTCGCGCCGCACCGCGCCCAGGGCGAGGGCGGCGAGCGGGCCGAGGAGGCTCGCCGCCATCAGGGACCAGCCCGCGCCCTTGTGGTCGAACACGTTGAACGCGACGAACGCCGCCGTGATGAAGCAGAAGGGCGAGGCCCACAGGGTCTTCACCGCATCGCGGGCGGGGGCTTCGGGCGTGCTGGTCATGGGTGTGCTTGTTCCCTCGTTCGTGCTGGTCAGGCACGGTCCACTGTAGTCAGGTACAGCTCGGTGAAGCGTGCCACGTCGACGTCGAGGGCCACGTCCACCAGGTGCGGATCGCGGGCGCCGCTGTGGAGTTCGGCCTCGCCGGGGCGCGGGCGGCGGTCGACGATCGTCTGGCCGCGGGTCGGGCCGGGGGCGAGGGAGACCTCGACGGGGAGAAGGCGGGTGGTGATGCCCGCCGGGTCCACGACCGCGCAGACCGCGCCCGCGTCGCCGATGCCGCCGGCCTCGGGGTCGGTGGTGACGTCGGGCGCTGCCGGGCGGTGGGCAAGCAGTTCACCGGCGAGCCGGGCACCGGGTTCCGCGCTCGCGCGCAGCCGCCGTACATCCGCGCCCGGCACCACCACACGCTGGAAGACATCGAGGCCGTACATGGTGATCGGCACCCCCGCGGTGAGCAGGATCGCGGCGGCCTCCGGGTCGTGCCAGACGTTGAACTCCGCGACCGGCGTGGCGTTTCCGCAGGCCACCGCGCCGCCCATGAAGACGATCCGCTCGATGTTGCCGGTGACCTCGGGGTGGGTGCGCAGCAGCAGGGCGATGTTGGTGAGGGGCGCGGTGGGGATGAGGGTGACCGGGCGGGGGGAGGCGAGGATCTCGCGGCGCAGCAGCGTCACCGCGTCCACATCGGCCGGGGTGCGGCGCGGGGCGGGCAGGCCCAGGTCGCCCATGCCGTCGTCGCCGTGCACATGCCGTGCCGAACGCGAGGGCTCGATCAGCGGCCGGCCGGCACCCCGGGCGACGGGTATCTCGGGGGCACCGGCCTGCTCCAGCACGGTCAGGGTGTTGCGTACGACGCCGTCCACGTCCGTGTTCCCGGCGACACAGGTGATGGCGCGCAGGTCGAGCCCCGGATGGCGTACGGCGAACAACAACGCCAGGGCGTCGTCGACACCGGTGTCGCAGTCGATGATCACCGGTATCGGACGGCCGTCGAGCGTCACGGCGGGGCTCCCCTCGTCACGGGTGCGGTGGCGGGCTCTGCGAGAGCGACCTTACGGTGTGCTGTAGGTGGAGTGCGTCGTCGTATGGCGCCGCCGTGCGGTTCTGCGCGTGCGGCGCCATACGGCGGTTATCCGCTTCTGCCCCAGGTCACGGGGCCGTCACAGGGCTGGGGCGTCCCACAGCTCGGTCCCGCGCGCCGCGACCCGCGCCGCGATCCGGGCGACCAGCTCGCTCCCCGGTACGGCGCCCGGCCTACGCCCGTCCCGCAGCCGTACGGCCACCGGCTCCCCGTCCGCCGCCGCCTCCCGCTCCCCGATGACCGCCTGGTACGGCACCAGGCGTGCCGCGCGGACGCGGGCGCCGAGGGTGCCGTGCTCGGGGCCGGAGATCTCGGCGCGCAGACCCATTCGGCGGGCTCGGTCCAGCAATTTCTCGGCCGCTCCGTACTGCGCCTCCGCCACCGGGAGGATCCGCAGCTGCACGGGCGCGAGCCAGACCGGGAACGCGCCCCCATGCTGCTCGATGAGATGGGCGACGGCCCGCTCCACACTGCCGATGATGCTGCGGTGCACCATGACCGGGCGGTGCTTGGCGCCATCGGGGCCGATGTAGTGCAGGTCGAAGCGTTCGGGCTGGTGGAAGTCGATCTGGACGGTGGACAGGGTCGCCTCGCGGCCCACCAGGTCGGCGATCTGGACGTCGATCTTGGGGCCGTAGAACGCGGCCTCGCCCTCGACGGCCTCGTACGGGATGCCGGAACCGTCGAGGACCTCGCGGAGCAGGGCGGTGGCGCGCTGCCACAGCTCCGGGTCGGCGACGTATTTCCCGCCCTCGCCGGGGAGCGAGAGACGGTGTCGTACGGCCCTGATCCCCAGATCAGCGTAAGCCCGGTCGATGAGTTTCAGGGCGGCGCGGGCCTCGTCCACCGCCTGGTCGAGGGTGCAGAAGACGTGGGCGTCGTTGAGGTGGATCGCCCGGACCCGGGTGAGGCCGCCGAGGACCCCCGACAGCTCGGAGCGGTACATGCCGCCCAACTCGGCCATGCGGAGGGGTAGTTCGCGGTAGCTGTGGGCGCGGGAGCGGTAGATGAGGGCGTGGTGGGGGCAGAGGCTGGGGCGCAGGACGACCTGGTCGGCGGCCATGAGGTCGTCGCCGAGGTCCATGGGCGGGAACATGTCGTCGCTGTAGTGGTCCCAGTGCCCGGAGATCTCGTACAGCTCGCGCTTGCCGAGCACGGGCGAGTAGACGTGCCGGTACCCGGCCTCGCGTTCCGCCCCGCGGATGTACTCCTCCAGCTCATGCCGGACGATCGCACCGTCCGGCAGCCAGTACGGCAGACCGGCGCCGATCAGAGGGTCGGTGTCGAAGAGGTCCAGTTCGCGGCCGAGGCGACGGTGGTCATGCATGGCTACTCCTCCGGATGTCACCAGATGAAGAGACGAGCACCCACACGCCGAAGCCCCGGGGCACTCGCCCCGGGGCTTCGAATTCGCTCAGCTGTCAGCGCGCCGGGACGGGGTCCGGCGTCGTCGTGAGAGACGGGTTGGCGCGCTGCATGGGGGGACCGTAGCAAGAGGTGGGCGGGATGTCGCGGCGATTTTCCGGGACCCGGCATCAGCGGCTTTGCCGGAGAAACGTAACAGCACACTCGTTCGAGTGAATGCCTATCGATTCCTTGTACGCTCGCGACGTCTACCCTGAGAGCGTCGCGTCGAGCGAAGGAGGTCTGTCATGGCGGTGGCGGAGCCGATCATCATGCCGGGGTATCAGGGCGAGGCCATTCATGGGCCGTACGACGACCCTGACGGCGACAGTGACGCGGACAGCGGCGTGCCCAGCTATGAGGGCGCGAGCGTGGAGCAGGTCTTCGAGCTCTTCAGTGCGGCGGCCCCCAGGGGTTGGCGCGTGGAGTTGATCGAAGGGGAGATCTACGTGACACCGCCGACCAACGGGGAGCACGAGGGGATTGTGTCGAGGCTCAACCGCCAGATCATCCGGAAGGACCCCGACGACTTCCTGTTCACCTACACGGGCATCGGTCTCGACGTTCCCGGGGCATCCAAGACTGGTCACGTGGTCCCCGACCTCGTCGTCGCACCCGACGGCGCCTTCGATGACGAGAAGCAGTGGCACGACACTCTGACCGTCCTGCTTGTCGCCGAAGTAACTTCCCCCGGCACCGCTGATCGTGATCGTGAAAAGAAGATCCGCGGTTATGCCCGAGCCGGCATTCCCGTCTACCTGCTGATCGACCGCGAGGAAGCGGAGATCACCGTCTACTCCGAGCCCTCCGGCGACGAGTATGCCCAGGCCCCAAAGTGCAAGATCGGACTCGCCGTCTCTCTGCCCGCCCCCTTCGGGTTCGAGCTGGACACATCGAGGTTCTGAGCCCACTCCGCGTCCCGGCCCGGAACCCCCGACGCCCGCGCCGGTCCCGCGTTCGCCGCCAGGATCAGCATCGCGACCGCGACCACCGCGGCGGCCACGCCTCGGGTATATCGCTCGGTGGTGCTGGTGCGTTCCTGCACGGCGACCTCGCAACAGCGATGGGTTAAACACGCTTAATCCTCGGTTTAACCTAGGGTCGTCGGACTCTAACGGCAAGGGGCGCAGGGGGAGTTGGGGGCGTTGAGCGATGTCGGAGCGTGACGATCCAGGGACCATCGGGCGAAGAGTCCAGCGGCTGCGGGCCGATCGCGGGCTGACGCAGAGGCAGTTGGCCGAGCCCGCCTACACCCCCGCCTACATCTCCACCCTGGAGGCCGGCCGCGTCCGGGCCTCCGACGACGCGCTGCGGCATATCGCCGAGCGGCTGGGCGTCGCCTTCGAGGAGCTCGCGACCGGGCGGCCCGCGCATCTCGTGACGGATCTGCGGCTACGGCTGACCGAGGCCCAGCGGGTCCTCGCCACCGGTGACACCGAGACCGCCGCCGAGCAGTACACCGAGCTGCTCACGGAGGCGGAGGGGAACGGGTTCGCCGAGGAGCGGGCGGCGGCGCTGCTCGGGCTCGGCGAGTGCGGGATCGACTCCGGTGAACTCACCGCCGCCCGGCGCCACTTCGAGCGGGCCGAGCAGGTACTGAGCGAGATCGACGCGCCCCTTCCCGCCCGTGTCCCCGCCCTGCGCGGCCGGGCCGTGTCGCACTACCTCGCCGGTGAGCTGCGCTATGCCGTCTACCTCCTCGAATCCACCCTCGACGAGCTCAACCGCGGCGGACTGCACGACCCCGACGCCCTGCTGCTGCTCTACGCCAGCGTCATCGGCCCCTATATGGACATGGGGGCACACGCGCGTGCCGCCCAGGCCGCGGAGTACGCCCTCGCCCTGGCCCCGCAGGCCGGTGACCCCGCCCTGGTCGCCCGGATGCACCGCTCCGTCGCCCGCACCCTCCTCGCCGAGGGCCGGGTCACCGAGGCCGACGCCTCCCTCGCCAAGGCCGCCGAGCTGTACCGCCGGCTCCAGATCCGTACCGAACTCGCCAACTGCCACTGGATGCGCGGCTACGTCTACGCCCAGCACGGCGACCTGGAGCGCGCCGAGGCCGAGCTGCGCGAGGCGCAGACCATGCTCACCGCCAAGCGTGCCGCGCTGTACACCAGCCAGGTCGCCGTCGAACTCGCCGACGTACTGCACCGGCGCGGCAAGTCCGAGGAGGCCGCCGCTCTTCTGCACGGGGTGCTCAGCGACCTCAGCCCCGAGCGCGGCGCCCTGCACTCCGCCGCCGCCCACCGGCTGCTCGGCATCATCGCCGAGGACGCCCGGGACACCGAGACCGCCGAGGAGCACTACGTCCGCGCCCTGAGCCTGCTCGAACGCGCGGGCGCGGCCGGTGACCTGGCCGACCTGTGCCGGCTGCTGGGTGATCTGCTGCGCCGTACCGGCCGGGTGGAGGCGGCGCTGGACGCGTACCGGACGGGGCTCGGGCACCGTACGGCCCCGGGTACCACGACACTCGGCCCGGCGCCCGCACAGCCTCCGCTGTGAACAACCCCAGGCTGCGCACAGCTCCGACCGGTTAGCCTTCGCAGGGCTATTCGAACATCTGGGGACGGACAGGCGCGTGGAAGATCGGCGGACCCTGGTCGACGGGGTGCGGCTCGTCGTACGGGCACTCGTGTACGCCGTCGTCGGCGGCGCCGCGCTCCTCGCCATCGCCACCGTCGTCTCGGTCCTCGGGCCCATGCTCGCCCTCGACCTCTACACCCCGCCGGTCGCCGCCTGGTGGACCGTCTTCACGGCGATCGCCGTACAGGGCGTGCCCTTCCTGCTGCTCGGCACCGTCGTGTCGGCGGCGATCGGGGCCTTCGTACCGGAGAAGGTCTTCAGCCGGCTGCTGCCGCAGAACCAGGCCCTCGCGGTGCCGGTCGCGGGGGCGGCCGGTGTCGTGCTGCCCGGGTGCGAGTGCGCGTCCGTGCCGGTGGCGGGGAGCCTGATGCGACGCGGAGTGGCTCCCGCCGCCGCCCTCGCCTTCCTGCTCTCCGCCCCCGCCATCAATCCGATCGTGCTGGTCGCCACGTCCGTGGCCTTCCCCGGGCAGCCGAAGATGGTCCTCGCCCGCCTCGTCGCCTCGCTCGCCACGGCCGTGGTGATGGGCTGGCTGTGGGCCCGGTTCGGCCGCGAGGAGTGGATACGGCTCCCCAAGCGGCACGCCGACCCCGCCGCGATCGGCCTGCGCGCCTTCACCGACGGGCTGCAGCACGACTTCCTGCACGCCGGCGGCTTCCTCGTGCTCGGCGCGGCGGCCGCGGCGACCTTCAACATCGCGGTGCCGAGATCCGTCCTGGAGCTCTTCACCGGGTCGGTATGGATGTCGGTGCTGCTGCTCGCGCTGCTCGCGGTCGTGCTGTGCGTGTGCAGCGAGGCGGACGCGTTCGTCGCCGCCTCCCTCAGCGGCTTCTCGCCCACCGCGCGGCTGGCGTTCATGGTGGTCGGTCCGATGGTGGACCTGAAGCTGATCGCCCTCCAGGCGGGCACCTTCGGGCGGTCCTTCGCGCTGCGGTTCTCGTCCGTGACCTGGGTGGTGGCCGTGCTGAGCAGCGTGCTCGTGGGGTGGTGGCTGCTGTGAGGCGGTACGGACCGGCGGTACTGCTGCTCCTGACGGGCGCGGCGATCCTGCGGATCTCGCTGTTCGGCGAGCTGTATCTGCGGTATGTGCAGGCGGGACTACGGCCGTACCTGGTCGTGTCGGGATTCCTGCTCATGCTCCTGGCGGTGGCCGCGGCGGTCGCCGGGCGAGCGGAACAGGAACCGCACGCCGAGCAGGGCCAGCACGGAGAGCACGGCGAACACACCGGCCGCGATCAGGAACGCGAACACGGCGAGCACGACGACCACGGCGACGATTCCCACACCCACGATCAGCACGGCGGCCACCATAGCCCCCGCGTCGCCTGGCTCCTCACCCTCCCCGCCCTCGCCCTCCTCCTCTTCCCTCCGCCCGCCCTCGGCTCCTACAGCGCCGAACGCGAGGCGGCACAGCGCGCGGCACAGGGCGTCGGCCACTTCCCGGCACTGCCTGCCGGGAACCCGGTGGAGCTGACACTCGCGGAGTTCAGTTCCCGGGCGGTCTACGACAGCGGACGCTCACTCGCGGGCCGCACGGTCCGGCTGACCGGCTTCGTCACCCGCGACGACGACGGCACCTGGTACGTCACCCGCCTCCTCGTCGCCTGCTGCGCCGCCGACGCCACCACCAGCAAGGTCGAGATCCGCGGCCAGGACACCCCACCGGCCGACACCTGGATCACCGTCACCGGCACCTGGCACCCCAAGGGCAGGCTCGGCACGGACGCGGCGTGGCCGCCGGTGCTGGACGCCGGGTCGGTGCGGCGGATCGCGCAGCCGGCGAATCCGTACGAGAAGCGGTAGCCGGCCTCCACGACCGGTCGTACAGGCGGTGTCACCGGGGTTTTGCCGTGCGGGTTGCGGGTAGTCGGGCGTCGTCCGGGGTGGGCGGTACAGGGGCCGTCGGGATCCCGGAGCCAGCAGGCCGCGCTCGGGACGAGGAGGCTGCCGTGCGGCCCAGAGACGAGCAGAGTGAGCAGGGAAGGGAACCGGCGAGGCCCGCGGACGCCATCGCGGACCGGGTACGCGGGGCCGGACCCGGCGAGATCCCGGGGCGTCTGTGCGATGTCGCCGTGGAGTTGCTGCCCGTGACCGGGGCGAGCGTGTCACTGCACAGCGACGGCATGCCGGTCCAGCTGGGCGCGAGCAGCGCGCAGGCCGCGTATGTCACCGAGATCCAGGCCACCCTGGGCGACGGTCCCTGCCAGTCCGCCGCGGAGAGCGGGGCGCCGGTGCTGGCGCGTGATCTGACGGCCGGGCAGGACGTGCTGCGCTGGCCGGTCTTCGCCCAGCAGGCCACGGCCGCCGGGGTGCGGGCGGTGTACTCGATGCCGCTCGGCAACGACACGGTGTGCGTCGGGACGCTCGACCTCTACCGCGACTCCCCCGGCGACCTCGACGACCGGGACCTGCGGACGGCACGGGTCATGGCCGGGATGATGACGGTGGCGCTGATGGCGCTGCCGCGCATGGAGGAGGCGGACGGGCCGGGCGACGACCGGTGGCTGAGCGGCCTCGCCACCGACCATGACCAGGTCTATCAGGCCACCGGCATGATCATGGCCCAGCTGGGCGTCGGCACCGACGAGGCGCTGGCCCGGCTGCGGGCGCACGCGTTCGCCCTGGGGCGTACGGCGCTGGACGTGGCTCGGGACGTGGTGGCGCACCGGTTGCGGTTCGACGGGACCTGAGTCCCGGCCCGGTCGCGGCCGACGGTCCCCCTAGGATCGTCGGCCATGGACATAGCGGGTTTCATCATCGCGTTCGCCGCGCTCATGGTCGTCGCCGGCCTTCAGGGGCGGCTCTCCCGTGTCGACCGGCGGGTTGCCCGGGTCGAGCGCAAACTCGACCTGGTGCTGGAGCACTTGGGTCTCGTCGACGACGATCCGCGGATGGCCGAGGTCATGGCGCATGTGCGGGACGGGGACCAGATCAAGGCGATCAAGCGGTACCGGGAGATCACCGGGGCGGACCTGCTGGAGGCCAAGGAGGCCGTCGAGCGCATGGCCTGACCCGGTCGTCAGACGGACCGTCTGCTCTGCCTCCTGACCTCCGCCAGTCGGTGGGCGCCGAGTTCGACGGTCGTCCATGTGGCGTCGGCCGACACCTCGCCGAGGCCGCCGTTGGTGACGATGATCGCGTCGTCGCCCACCCGGACGACGGCGACGTCGAGGGTGAGGGTCGGGGCATCCTCGTACTCGGAGATCCCGCTGAGCACGATCCGCAGCGCCTGCCCCGCGTCCCCGACGTGCGGCATCTCGGCGCCCCTGACCTCCACGCCGAGCTGCCCGCCGCCGGCCGTCGCCGTGAACCGGCCGCACTCGTCCGGCATGCCGCCGAGCCACTGCAGCGTGTCGTCGATGTCCTCGGGGTGATGGGCGACGACCTGGTAGCGCAGCTGGGCCCCGTCCCAGGCGTCGTCCAGCCCGATCGAGGCGCGGGTACGGGCGTCCGGCCCGAGGATGTCCTCCGTGTAGAGGACGTCGAGCAGCCGCGCGCATTCGCCCGACTCGGTGCTGGCCTTGAGCATGGACTCCCGCCAGGTCGCGAACCCGTCGGTGGGCACCCAGGGTTCACCGAGATCGGTCTCGCTGACCAGCGCGGCCCGCGCCTGGGCCTCGGTCAGCGTCGGCGCGGCGACTGGGGTGCGCGAGGCGGTGCCGGGGGCCGCCGAGGAGGAGGCCGGGGCGCGGACCGCGTGGACCGGCCGGCCCAGTCCGGAGACGGAGCACGCGGGCGCGGACAGCAGGGCACCTGCCGAGAGCACCGCGATGGTGACGGCACGGGCCGGATGACGGGGCATCACAAAGCCTCCTGAGCCAGGGTCGAGGACGCGCCCAAGATCGGGTACGTCCTCTTAAGGCACCACCCCGACAGGAAGCCCACCAGCGCCGCCGGGCCGTCCGGGTGACGGGGGCGGTCAGCCGCCGTCGGCTTCGGGGGGGGGGAGCATCATGTCCTTGCCCGGTAGTCGTTGCTCGGATCCGCAGCTTGCCGAGGGAGGCGTCGTCGGTGTCGGTGGCTTCGAAGGCACGGATCCCTTCGGGAGGCTGCGGGGCGATCCGGCGTGTGACGCCGAGGCGGGCTGCGGCGTGCAGTGCTCTTACAGCTGGAGGTTGCCGCGCCACGGATCGAATGAGGCTGACAGGCGGAGAGTTGATCGGCAGCCCATTTCAAGGGCTGATCAATTGCGTCCGCTCAACCGCACACCTTTCGGTACGGCACTTCACGCACGTACGTCCGCCACTGCGCCCTCGTCAGCTCGCGCTCTCCCGCCCGCGCGCACACCGATTCGACCGCCCGGGTCGGGTCGATCGTGTAGCGCTGGAGGGGCACGTGCGCGCTTCCCGCGTACACCGTGCCGCTGTCCGCGCCGAACGCCACCGTGTCGATCGCGTCGCCGGGTGTGGTCAGGAGGCCGCCGAGCGGCTGGTGGGTGGCGATGTCCCACAGCTGGAGGCTTCCCGCCTCGCCGCCCACCGCCAGCGTGCGGCCGTCGGGGCTGATGGCGAGGGCGCTGACGGCCTCGGAGGTGTCGTCGCTGACCGGGTAGGAGCCGTCGTCCGGTCGGTCGGTCGGTTCCTCCGGGAGCGCAGGGAAGACGTTCGGCATGGTGCCCTCCCGCTGCCGGACCGCCGCGTCCCACAGCGCCACCCGCCCCGCCCGGTCCCCCGCCGCGAGCCGCGAACCGTCCGGGGCGAAGGCGAGGGCGCCGATCTCGTCGCCCTGGACCAGGTCGCGTCCGGTGACCTTGCCGCCCGGCAGACTCGCCGTCCGGTTGTCGCCGGCCAGAAGCCCGCCGTCGGGGCGGACGGCCAGGTGACTGCTGGACAGACCGGTGAGGACGGCCGTCCGGCGGTGGCGGGCGATGTCCCAGGTCTCGTCGGTCAGCTCGCCGGTAACCGATGTGCGGGTGAGGTGGAGCGTGCGGGCGTCAGGGCCGAGGGCGATCGTGATCACCGCCCCGGCCGAGGTCTTCTCCGCCAGGTCCAGTGCCGCGCGGGCCCGGCCCCGGGTGACGTCCCAGATCGTGAGCCGCTGCGGGGACGCCTCGTGCCAGGGCGCCGTGACGCCGTACGCGAGCACCTTGCCGTCGGGGGTGAAGGCCAGATGGGGGAGGGTGTACTCCGGGAGCTCCGGCCGGGAGGGGTCGCGCGGCGGCGTGGGCGGCAGTGTCCTGAGCAGTCGTCCGTCGCGTGTGTCGCGCAGCTCGAAGCGGTAGGTGTCGCCGGTGCGTCGCGCGGTGGCGAGAGTGCGGCCGTCCGGGCTGATCTGCACCTTGTCCGCCGGCCGGTCCTGCCAGGCGGAGGTCACGGCCGTCCCGACGTCCAGGGTGTGGACCGTGCCGGCATCCAGATAGCGCAGTACCGGGCGGGTGGGGTCCCAGGCCAGATCGCCGAGGTGCTGGTTGTTGAGGGAGTGCCGGAACACCGGGGCGTCGACGCCCATCCGCCACACCCTGATCTCCTCCCCGTCGGCGGTCGCCAGGAAGTTCCCGTCCTTGCTGAAGGCGGCGTACCTCACTCCGGTGTGGGGGAGGTCGTGCAGCTGTTCCCCCGACCGGACGTCCCAGACCCGCACGCCGCTCGGCATCACCGCGGCGAGCCTCCCCCAGCCTTCGGCCGGGGGGACCCCCATCTCGCTCCGCTCGCCACCACCGCCGAGCACCAGCTGCAGGCGCTCCTGGCCGCAGATGTCGCCCGCGCGTTCCCAGCGCCCGTGCACCGTGCGCCGGTCCGTGAGGTCCCGCACCTGCGGCGCGCCGCCTTCCCCGAGGGGGCAGACCGCGATCAGCCGGCCGTCCTCGCTCGGCGCCGTGGTGTCCTCCGCCTCGAACAACAGCCTCCCGTCCGCGGCCGAGTGCACCCTCGCCCGGAACTCGCCCGCACCGCGCACGGAGTACGTGCTCCTGCCGAAGTCCACGACGGCCGACTCCGGCAGCCGGTCACCGGCCCATCGCCCGGCGACCGTGTCCCACAGCCGCACCCCGTCGCCCCGGCCATCCCCGTGGATCGCCAGCAGCCGCCCGTCCGGGCTCGCCCCGATCGCGGTACCGCTCTCCGGCAGCCGCCCCTCGGCGATCCGCCGGTGCCGTGTCACGTCCCAGGTCCGCCAGGTGCGCCCCTCGACGCTGAGCAGGGTGCGACCGGAGTCCGTCAGACGGCGGAAGGGGCTGTCGCCCGGTGCCCGGTCGCTGAAGGTGTCCAGTTCCTGCTGGCCGAGCGAACCCAGCAGCGCCCGCCGGGTCTCCGGCAGCTCGGCCACCCGCCAGGCGGCGACGCCCAGCAGCTGTGCGGTGCGCGGGTCGGTCGTGCGCAGGCCGTCCGCGACGGCGGCGATACGGCGGGCCTCGTCGTCGATACGGCGGCGCTCGTTGTCCCGGCCCTGCGTCCAGGCGGCGAGACCGGCGACCAGCGCCACCACGAGGACCGCCGCCAGTGCGCCCATCCCCGCCCGTGTCCGGCGCGTCGTGCGGGCGGCGGCCCGGCGTTCCGCCTCACGGGCGGCCAGCGCGGCGGTGAGGAACTCGCGTTCCGGCACGGTCAGGGAGCGGTCGGCCTCGTGATCGGGGATCAGCTCCGCCACACGGTCCAGGCGGGTGCCCCGGTACAGGGCGCCGGGGTCGCGCTCGTGCTCCAGCCAGACCCGGGCGGCCTCGGTCAGCCGCCGGTGGTGACGCAGCCGCTCCCGGTCCTCCTCGATCCAGCCGCGCAACCGCGGCCAGCTGGTGATCAGCGCCTCGTGGGCGAGCTGGACGGCGTCCTCGTCGACGGTCAGCAGCCGGGCGCGGGCCAGCCGCTCCACGACCACCGGCACGTAGGGACACGCCCACTCCTCCCGCTCGGCACGGTTCAGCGGGCGCCGGGTGTCGGGGGTGCCCTGGCCGGGCTCGACCATCCGCAGCAGCAGCCGCCGGGCGGCATCCGCCTGCTCCGCGGTCAGCTGCCCGTACGCCTCCTCGGCGCTCGCCGCGATGGCGCCGCGCACCCCGCCGGCCGCCTGGTACGCGGCCAGGGTGAGCACCCGGCTCTTGCGCCGCCGCCAGGTCTCCAGCAGTGCGTGCGAGAGCATCGGCAGCCCGCCGGGCTCGTCGAGGACTTCGTCCACGATCCGCGCGGTCAGCTCCCGCTCCACCAGAAGCCCGGCCTCCTGCGCCGGCTTGACGACCGCCTCGCGCAGCTCGTCCGCGGTCATCGGGCCGACCAGCAGTCCGGCGCCGCACAGCGTGTCCGCGAGGCCGCGGTGCTCGCCGCAGCGGGGGTAGAAGTCGGCCCGTACGGCGATGAGCACCCGCAGCCGGCTGCCGGGGTCCCGGGCGGCGAGCAGCAGGTCGATGAACCGGGCGCGCTCCGCCCGGTCCCGGCACAGGGTGAAGACCTCCTCGAACTGGTCCACCACGACCCAGCTCTCCGGCTCGTCCTCCGCCGGGGTCAGCAGATGGCCGTACCTGGCGGCAGGCCGGTCGCCCGGCGTGAGCACCCGCAGCACCGCCGGACGGCCCCGGTCGGCGATCTCCTCCTGGAGCCGGGGTATCAGTCCGGCCCGCAGCAGAGAGGACTTTCCACTCCCTGAGGCACCGAACACCGCGGCGAACCGGTGCCCGCACACCAGCTCCAGCAGGTCCTCCGTCAGGCGGTCCCGGCCGAAGAACAACCCCTGGTCGGCCGGCTCGAACCGGGACAGGCCCCGATACGGCGGCGCCGCGTCCTCGTCCTCCTCGCGGACCTCGCCCGCCACCTCCGCCTCGGCGTCCCTCCACCGCGGCTCCCACTCGTCCGGGTCGCCGCCGCAGGCCCGCACATAGCCCTGGACGACGGCGAGCGACGGCAGCCGTTCACCGGCCGCGGCCTGCGACAGCGTTGTCGCGGAGAAGCACGCCGTCTCGGCCATCCTCCGGTACGAGGGGCTCCCCGCGGCCTTGCGCAGCTCCCGCAGCTCGTGCGCGAGGCGCGGCACGGGACCGGCCGTCGGGTCCAGCGGTCTTTCCGGGCGCCCCATGCGCACCTCCCTGTGGCCGGCGGATAACTGGCGATTTAGCTGATGAAAGCGGCATCGAGCGCGACGAACGTACAAGCCGCCAGGTAACGGCCAGGTAGACCGCAGGTGACGTTGAGGCGATGCGGCATGTGATGTGCATCAATCCCCCTCCGCCCACGAGCTTGATTGACCTGACAAAGGGGACGTGGCCATCAACGTTCCGGTTGCGGGCCTCGGCCGGCATCCGGCGCAGAGCTCAACAGCCGCCCACGCAAAACGCTCGGCTGGGGGTTCCCAGCCGAGCGTTTTGCAGAGCTCCTGGCCACAGCCAGTTGATCACTGTGTCGCCGTGACCGAGGTCAGCCTCCGTCTGAGCCGCCGCGGCACTGAGTGATGGCGCTGCACCCCCGGGTGTACGGGTTCGCCTCGGTCGACACGATCAGGTCCGTGTCGAAGCCCCAGTGGGCATTCGGGTCCTGGGCCGGGTCGTACTCGATCTGGGCCCTGATGTGGTTGGGATTGGGGATGAAGCTCTCGTAACTGAACGTAGGCGGGTGAAGAGGGTTGATACGGCCATCAGTTGTGGCCTGCGTCACTCGATAGGTCCGCACGCCGACGATCGCGTAATTCGGAATGCGGCGGACGTAGGCCCATTCGTCCTGGCCCCGATAGCGGTCGGCCATATCCGGACGTTCCCGCTGAAGCTGGTCGACGACTTTCAGCGCGTTCCTTGCCCAGGTCGGATCGATCACATAGACGTAGGAGTGTGTGGTGATTTCCCCTGCCTGGCAGCGTGACATCAGGTAGGGACCGAACACCGGAATCATGGCGTAGGCCGCCAGCCGGCCCGTCGAGCAACCCGGGTCCCGCGCCACGCCGGTCAAGGCGACGATTCCTTGGCTCCGCGCGAAAGTCTCCGCCACGGACAGGGTCCCGGTCGTCGAGATGTAGTTGCTCTCCATGGAGCCTTCTCCGCCGTGGACATGGCGGACGAGGTCGTTGTTCCATCCCCGGGCCGTGAAACCGTCTCTGAAGATCTCGTCCGGCGCACGGGAGTCCCCGCGGTACAGGTCGCGCGGGAACGCACTCTGCGGATCGATGTCCGCATTGTGCAGAGACGGACACGACTCCCCGCCCGACCCCGAGGCGGAGCCTCCCGGGCAGGGGCCGTCGGCGGCGACGGCGCTCGACAGTGCGCCGAGCGGGCCGAGCAGGGTGGCGAGCACCGCCAGCATGAGCGTGGACACAACCGACGCGACCGTGCGCCTGCGGCGGCGGGGCAGACCCGTTCCACGGGCCGGTGCGGGCGGCGGCTGTTCGGCGGCTCCCCGTTCGGGGACTGCCATGACGTCTGGGTAGGGCATCGCTCTGTTCTCCAGGTCCTTGGCGTGCCGGGATCCGGCTTGGCCCGACCGAGCCTGGCGACGGAACAGTTGACCGGCACGTCCCTTTCATCAGGTCAATCAATTCCGGGGGCACCGCAATTGATTGACCTGACAAATGGGACATGCCAATCAACGTTCCGGTTGCCAGCGTTGGGTGTGCCGTCGGGCCGGTCCCCGCAGATCGCGCCGTCGGCAGACACACGGACAAGCGAAGGAAACCGAATGTCATTTCGTCTTCTCCGGCGCCTTGGCGCGTCGCTGGCCGTACCCGCAATCGTCGTAGGCGCCGTCGCCGCTCACGGGCTTCCGGCCGCCCACTCGGCGCAGAGCTCGGCCGGCGCCACGGCGGTCACGAGCCATCTCGATCCCGCCCACACGGAACTGGCCGCCAGTTCGGACACATGGCACCAGCTGGTCTGGGACCTCGACGCAGGCGATCAGGGGTACCAGACACTGATCGGCCAGGTGCGGTCACTGGTCACCGCCACGGGCGGCCAGCGTCAGAACGTGGCTACCGTCAGCGGCAGGAACGCCGCCGTCGACGTCACCTCCCCGAACGCCCACCACGAGTTCCTCGACCTCCAGGTGCAGGGCGGCGGCCGGAGAACCCACCTGATCATTCGCCTCAGCGACCTGTACGTCATCGGCTACTTCTTCTACGAGCCCGGTGCGCCCGGCGCCGGAGGCTCCAACGTCTACGTCCCCCTCGCCGACGACAGCCCGACGAACCTGCCGCAGGCGATTCTCCAACCCGGCACCAACGGTTTTGTGAGATACGGCAACATGATCGGGAGAGAGAACTACAACGATCTCGCCGGCCTCGCCGGCACCAACCTGGCCGACCTCCAGATAAGCCCGGCAAGCCTGCAGCAGTCCCTGTACGCCCTGAGCGACCGTGACAATCTCCGAAACAACAACCAGGGTGTCATCGCCCGCGGCCTGCTCCAGTTCATCGTCACTGTCAGTGAGGGCATCCGCAGCAGGCGGCTCGCGGGGAGCATGACGGGCATGCTCCAGAGCCACAGCACCATGACCCTCGGTGAGCCCAACGTGGAACTGATGCGCAAGTGGTCCGACATCAGCAACGTCCTGACCGGCGCTTCGACGTCTTCGTCGCCGCCGCCCGCGGTCACCACCAGGTACTGGGGCACGATCGACACGCCCGCCGCGGCCGCGGCAGTCCTGCTGGTGGCACTCTTCAACAAGGCGTTCGGCAGCCCGCCCCACGACGAGCTCTGACCGACGACACTGGTGCGTCCGGGGACTCCGGCTGCTGCTGGAATTGATTGCCCTGATCGGACGGGCTGCCGATCAACTCTCCGGCTGCCAGTCTTGAATCCGTGCCGCTCATCCCCCCGAGGGGCACACAGCCGCCGGTGGACTCCCCCCGTCCGCCGGCGGCTTCTGGCGTGGCCGTCAGCGCCCGACGTGGCTCACGAAGGCGACGTACGCCTCCGGCGAGAGGGTGAGGGTGCCGACCTCGGGGTTCTTGGAGTCGCGGACGGCGATGTGGGGGGTTAGGGGGGCGACTTCGACGCAGTCGCCGCCGGTGTTGCCGCTGTAAGTGGACTTACGCCAAGGGACGTTGGCCAGATCCGGTGTGCTGCCCATAACGCTCCTCCAGTACGCCCTTGATCAGTTCCGCCGAATCCTCTACGGAGAGGGCGGCCCCCTGCAAGTCAGCGTAACGAAGGGCGCCCTCACGGATGGTGTCCGGGTTGGCGGTCATGTGCCCCGAGATCAGGTCCTCGGTGTAGACGATGTCCGGGTCGTCGTCGAAGCGGAGCAGATTGAACGACCCCGCGAGACTCGTGTGTGCACCCACCCCGAAGGGCAGCACTTGGAGGCGGATCCAGTGCTCGTCCTGGAGGTCCAACAGGTGGTGAAGTTGGTTGCGCATGACCTCCGGGCCGCCGATCGGTCGGTGCAGCACCGCCTCGTCCAGCACCACCAACGACAGGGGCGGTTGCTCCCGCTTCAGAATGCGCTGGCGTTCCATACGGGCGGCGACCAGTTCCTCCAGCTTGTCCCGCCGCCCCGTGGCCAGCACGGCACGGGCGTACTCCTCCGTCTGCAACAGCCCGTACACGAGCTGGCTCTGATATGCGGAGATGTACGTAGCCTTCGCCTCCATGTCGGCGTACGGCTGGAACCACGTCGGCAGTTGGCTGCGCAGCACCAGTCCGACGAGCCGCGAGAAGCACCCATCCGTCAGCAGCGCGGCATCCGCTCGCTCGGCGAACTCTCTCGTCGGCACCTTGTGGGCGGTCTCGATCTGGCCCACAAGGGACCCGGTACAGAAGATGCAGTCCCCCAGCTCCTGCTGGGACATCCCCGCAGACTCCCGATACCGGCGGAGCTCTGAGCCGAAGTAGTCCAGCGGCGAGGCGGTGGGGTCGAGTGTGCGGATGCGGGCCATGGGCGGTCACCCCCAGATCAGAACGCGCCGAGGCGTTCGTTTCGTTCTGTAGCCGAGCGTAACCACACGACTCCACGCTGATGGCATGAATCATGTAACTGCCCAGCCGGGGGAAGGACTTGGCGCCCGGTACGGCGCCACCTTCCCCGCCCTCGGCGAGCACTCCGCCCGGCACCTGCGCCGCATCCTCCGCCTCTACCTCACCGCCTGGGCGATGGACGACCTGTACGACCCGGCCTCCCTCGCCCTCACCGAGCTGATCGCCAACGTCGTACGCCACTGCCCCGACCGGCGTGCCGCGGTGCTGATCCTGCGACTGCCGGAGGGGCGGGGACTGCGTGTCGAAGTCACCGACCCGAGCTCGTGCCCGCCGTTGTCCACAGCTGTGGACGAACTCGCCGAGGGCGGGCGCGGAGTGGGGATCGTCGATGCCGTGACGGACCGGTGGGGGTGGGTTCCGCTGACCGACCGGCCCGGCAAGACCGTCTGGTTCGAGTGTGACGCCAAGGTCGCGGGACAACGTGAGGTGAACGGCGAACGAACCGAATGGAACGGGTGTTGACGCCACGAGGAACAAACCCCCGAAACGCCGAGGACGATTAATCGCCTTGGTCAGAACATGCTGCCAATCAATTCCCCGCACTCCAGTCTCGGTCTCGCCCCGCCGGAATCCCGGCAGAACGAACCACTGGAGAACCCACATGCTGCAGAAAGCCAAGGCCGCCCTCGTCCTGGGCAGTGCCGCCGCCCTGACCGTCGGCTTGACGGGCAGTGCCAGCGCCGGCGTCCTGAACCCGCTGCCGTGGAACGCGAGCACCTTCCAGAACAAGTACATGCCGCTGTTCGACTACGACGGGGACGGCTGCTTCCCCGCGGCGGCGGTGGACGCGGGCGGACACCTCAACGGCGGCCTCAACCCCAGCGGCCCGATCACCGGCGACTGCCGGGACGGCCACCTCGGCAGAGCCAACACGTACTCGCAGTCCCTGTGCCGGAACGGTTGGTGCGCCTACGTCTATGGGCTCTACTTCGAGAAGGACCAGACGCTCAACGGCGCCGACGCCTTCGGGCACCGCCACGACTGGGAGTCCGTCGTGGTCTTCCAGAAGCAGGGCGAGGAGCGCCCCCGGTACCTGGCCGCCTCCCGGCACGGCGGCTACAGCACCCACCCGATCAACGAGGTGCCGATGGACGGCAACCACGTCAAGATCGTCTACCACAAGGACGGCGCGAGCACGCACGCCTTCCGCTTCGCCAAGTGGGGCGAGGACACGGAGGCCTGGGGTCCGGGCAACAAGTGGGACACCCCGGCCCTGGTCACCATGGAGCAGATGGACAAGACGCCGCGCGACGCCCTGTGGAACTCCCAGTGGGGCAGGGCCAACTTCCCTCTGACCAACAACCTCGTCAGCAACATCAACAAGGCCCGCCCGGCGGAGGTCCCGGCGTTCTGACGCCGCCCGACCGCCGCACCTGAGCCGCCCCCGGCGGGGACACTCCCCCCTGTCCCGCCGGGGGCCTCCCTTCGTTCTCACCCGTCTCGGGCTGTCGGTGCCGTGGCCCGGCCTTCGATCACTACGTACGGTGGTGGAGGTGCTTCACCTTCACCCGCTGAGCTGCAACTGCTCCAGCCGCTGCCGCACATTCTCCAGGGCACCAGGGCGACGCCCCGGCACCTTCCCCCTCAACTCGGCGAGGGTGGACCCCAGTTCGCGCGCGAACTCCGCATCGCGGATCTCCCCCCACTGGTGGTGGGCGCGGTCGACCGCGTCCTCCACCACAGCCGCGTCCGGCGCCTGCCCCGCGGTCAGCCTCGCCGACGCGATCATCAACCACGTACGGCAACTACGCACCGGATCCCCCGCGAGCATCGCCAGATCGGCCCGCACCTCACTCCAGTGCAAAGCCTGCACCGAACCGGCCCCGTACACCTGCACGGCCCCGTGCTCCTCCATGGCGGCAAGCTCATCGGCGTCTTTGTGCCGACCGGATTGGACGGCGGAGGTGATGGCGTCGTGGGGGTCGGTGGGGGGCTCGGGCTCGGGCTCGTTGAGGGTGAGGAATTCGGCGGGGGCGGGTGGGAGGCTCAGGGGCGGGGCGGGCGTGGGACTTTGCGTGCTGCTGGACGCCGGGTTCGGCGTGGGACTCGACGCCGGGCTCGGCGCGGGTGTCGGCGCAGGACCGGGCAGCGGGGCCAGTACAAGGGTCGGCGGGTTGCTCGGCACCAGGGCCGGGGCGCGGCTCGACAGGGCGCTCGCCGCTGCCGCCGGGGCAGAGGACTGTGCCGGGAGCGGTGAGGAGGTGGGTGCAAGCCTTGGCGCGGACGCCGGTGCGGGACCCTGCGGACCAGCGGCCGCAGGCGCCGGCATCGGACCCGGTGGTGTGCCCGGCGCCGGAGGTGTCATCACCGGTGTCGGGGTCGGCGCCGGAGGTGTCATCGCCGGTGGCGGGCCCGGTGTATAGCGCGGGGGCGAAGCCATCGAGCCCTGTACATGGCCCGCCGTCAGCACGATGTCCTTGCCCGTGCCGCCCTCCGGGGCGATGCGGGAGAGGGCGTGGTGGTGGAGTTGGTCCAGGGGTGGGCGGTGGCCGCTGCGGAGGAGGGTGGCGATGGCCTTCATGTACGTCGGGCCCGCCACCGTACGACGGCTCGGCGGTGGCGCGATACGGCCGTACACCGCGCTCTGGCGCCCGGAGTCGAGGGGGTTGGCGCACAGCCACTCCCAGGTCTCGGCGTCGGCGTGGAGATCGACGATGAGGGACGTCGAGCCGGGGGCGCGCAGGCGCAGTTCCTCGCGGAACCAGTGCCAGGGGAAGCCGGTGTAGCGGACCGTGGCCGGGGTGGAGCGGGCCAGGGCGAGGTGGGGGAGGTGTTGGCGGCGGTCCAGTTGGATCTGGCCGGCCACGAAGACCGTGAGCGGGCCCGGGGCCGTCGCGGCGGCGCGCAGGCGGGTGAGGACGGCCTGCGGTTCCAAGGGGTCGGCGAGTTCGACGACGTTCGCGGTGTCGGTGCCGGACAGCACCGCGGGCGGCACCGCGGCGAGTATGGGAAGCACGGAGGCGGCGTCCACCAGACAGGCCTTGCCCACCGGTGAGGCGGCGAGCAACAGCACGGTTCCGGGCATCGGTCCCTCCCCATCCCCCGTCGATCACTTACGGCAGCACCGTAACCGCTGCGGGTGCAAAGGGGGGATCTCAGGCCTGCAAACGTCCGTTTCCGTCCCCATTCCCCGCATTCCCCACGCCACTTCTCCGCCGTACCGCGAACACCGTCGTGTCATCGGCCAGCCGCCCGCCGCAGTGCCGCAGCGTGCGCTCCCGCACGAGGGCGACCAGCCGCGTCGGCCGCGCCACACCCGGGTCGGCGGCGACGGCCTCGGTGACATCGGCGGCGAGCGGGTAGAACTCCCCGTCGCCGTCCCGAGCCTCCGTCACCCCGTCCGTGGTCATCAGCAGTGTCTCGTCGGGCCCGAGCGGCACCCGGAGCACGGACGGCGGGCCGTCCACGGGGTCGAGTTCCCCCATGCCGAGCGGCAGCCCTCGGCGGCCGGACGGCAGGGACCGTACGCCTGCGGGGCCGACGACCAGCGGGCAGTCGTGGCCGAGGATCACCGCGTCCACCGCGTCCCCGTCCCCCTCGGGGAACGAGATCAGCACGGCGGTCGCGAACCGGTCCCCGTCCTCCCGCCCGAGGGCCATCCGCATCCGGATGTGCCGCTGCATGCGCACCTCCAGCCGTACGGCGACCGCCGCGAGGTCCGGTTCGTGGTACCCGGCCTCACGGAACGTGCCGAGCAGCGCGGCCGCCGCCTCCACCGCGCCCAGCCCCTTGCCCTGGACGTCGCCGAGGATGACGCGGGTGCCGTGCAGGCCGGTCTGGATGTCGTAGAAGTCGCCGCCGACCCGGGCCTCGCTGTCGGCGGCGAGATAGACCGCCGCGTGCTCCAGACCGCCCCAGACCGGTGGCAGGGGGCGCAGCACGGTACGGCGGATCGTGGCGGCGACGTCCTGCATGTGCAGCATGCGCCGCTCGCCGCGCACCCGGACCACACAGGCCGCCGTGGCGAGGACGCCACCGATGCCGGCGAGGACGAGGTCGGGGAGGCCGGCCTCGTACTCGTGCGGCAGGACGGCGTCGGCGGCGAGGTAGGTGGCCGGGGCCAGCACCGCGAAGACGGCCGTGCCCCACACCCCGCAGATCGCGGCGGCGATACCGGGTACCAGCACGATCCAGGACAGGATCCGGAAGTCGCTGCTGGTGTAGAAGTCGACCAGCACGATGCCGATGAGCAGCAGCAGCGGCGGCGCCCATGCGACGCTCCGGCCCCGCACCCGCAACAGCCCCGACCGACGCGGGGTGCCCTGCGGGCCGGCCGAACCGTCGCTCACGGCCCTCATGCGCCTCAGCGAAGCACGCCGTGGGTCGCGCCGCATCCGGGTACCCGGGGTTCGGGGCCCCGTCCCTGGGGGCTGCCGCCCCCCAGACCCCCGCTTCGGCCTGAACGGCCTCGTCCTCAAACGCCGGACGGGCTGAAATACAAGGAATCGCCCCGCCGACTTGCCAGCAGCCCGCCCCAGGTGTGCCCTGGATTGCGGGGGCGAGGAGGAAGGAGTCCTCTCATGGCTCACGCGGCACCCGCAGGGACGGGCGGCACCGGGACCGCCACCCTGCCCGATGTGTTCGGCGAGCGCACGCACCGCGTCGCGAGCGTCGCCGTGCCGGTCGTCCTCGGGTTGATCTATGGCTACTGGGCCGCGGCGAACCGCCGCTCCGGTGGCGAGATCACCGGCTGGAACCTGCTCTTCGGCTTCGTCACCGCGGCGGCGTTCATGATCCTGTACGTCGGCGTCCGCGCCCTCGCCCCGCACATGAGCCGCGAGCTGCACGCCGTCGTGTGGGCGAGCTTCACGGGCGGTACGTTCGGGTTCCTGTACAGCCAGACCGGCGCGAGCATCATCAGGTCCTGTCTCATGGGGCTGACGATCGGCGCGGTCTGCTTCGTGGTGATGTTCTACCGCTACTACACGCACGAGGACGCCGAGGGCCACCGCATCGGCTGAGACCGCACCGCCAGATGCAGGCACCCCGCTGGCGCCCCCGCCTCCGCCCCCCTTGCCTGAGAGGGTGCCCACCCGTCTGCGGAACGCCCTGTCGGCAGCGCTGATCGCCCTGTCGTGCCTCCTGCTGCCCTTCGGCGCGCTCGCGGCCTGGGTGGTGTACGGGCTGGCCGACACCGGGACGTATGTCGCGACGATGGCACCGCTCGCCGCCGATCCGGCGGTGCGCGGCGCGGTCGCGGACGCCGTGGAGGACGGGATCATGCGTGAGGTCGGCGACCGCCGGGCCACCTCACCGGAGGCGCGCCCCTTCGTCGGCGACGCGGTGCGCTCGTTCACCCGTACCGAGGCCTTCCGCGCGGCGTTGGACGCGGGCAACAGGGCGGTCCACGACGCGGTGCTGCGGGCCCTGCGCGACGAGCGCGAGCGCGCGGTGACGGTCGACCTGGCCCCGATCACCGCCCAGGTCAAGCACCGGCTCACCGCCGACCACGTCCCCCTCGCGCGCCGCATCCCGGTCGAGCACACGGCGGTCGACGTGCTCCCGGCCGCCGAACTGGACCGGTTCAGAAAGGGTTACCACGTGCTCGAAGTCGCCGGATTCTGGCTGCCCCTCGCGGGCGCCGTCCTCGCCGTCACCGGTATCGCCGTCGCCGCGTGCCGCCGCCGCGCGGTCATGGCGACGGCCCTGGGCACGGCACTCGGGGGCGCGCTCCTGGCCCTGGCGGTGGTGATCGGCCGCCGGCTCACCCTGGCCGACCTGCCCGAGGCGGCCCATCGCCCGGCCGCGGGCGCGATCTACGACGCCCTGACGGCGACCCTGCGCACGGTGTCCTGGCTGCTGTTCGTCGTCGGCATGGCGGTGGCCCTGGTCTGCCGGATCACGGAGTACTACGCGCGACTGCGCCGAGTGTCCACAGCACCCGCCCCAGATCCGGCCCGGGAACAGACGCGAGCCCGAGTCTGACGGCGTCCGAGCCGCTGTTCATCCTCCTCGTCCGCTGGATCACGGAGTGCCACGCGCGACTCCGGCAAGTACCCGCAACGCCCACCGCAGATCCGGCCCGGGAGCAGACGCGAGCCCGAGTCTGACGGCGTCCGGCGTGCGGTGCGGGTCGACGGCGAAGGTGGGGCCCGGGGTCACCGCGATGCCGTGCGCTGCCGCGGCGGCCGTGAAGGTGTCGGCCCGCCAGGGCGCGGGCAGCTCCCACCAGGCGAAATAGGCGTGCGGGTCGGATCGTACGGCGAAGCCTCGCAGTTCCTCGGCGAGCAGCCGCTGGCGGTGTTCCGCGTCCGCGCGCTTCGCCGCGACCAGCCGCTGCACCGTCCCGTCCGTGATCCACCGCACGGCCGCCTCCAGCGCGAACCTCCCCGCGCTCCACCCACCGGACCGCACGGCCGCCGCCACCGCCCCGACCCGGTCCTCGGGCACGACGGCGAAGCCGACGGTCAGGCCGGGCGCGACCCGCTTGGAGAGGCCGTCGACGACATGGACGAGGTCGGGGGCGAGGACCGCGAAGGGGTCGTCGTCGGTGAGGAAGGACCAGATGCGGTCCTCGATGACGGGGAGGCCGAGTGCGCGCACGGTGTCGGCGAGCGCGTGCCGGCGTTCGGGGCTCGTCGTGACCGAGGTCGGGTTGTGCAGGGTCGGCTGGAGGTACAGCGCGGACAGTGGGGCGGTGCGGTGGGCGGCTGCCACGCTCTGCGGGAGCGGGCCCTCGTCGTCCGTGGCGAGCGGCACCAGGGTGATGCCGAGCCGGGCGGCGATCTCCTTGACCACGGGGTACGTCAGCGCCTCGACGCCGACCCGGCCGCCGGGGCGGACCAGGGAGGCGAGGGTGGCGGCGACGGCCTGGCGGGCGTTGCCGGTGAACAGCAGCCGGTCGGGGGCGGGCGGCCGGCCCGGGGTGGCGAGCAGGGCGGCCGCCGCCTGCCGGGCCTCGGGGGTGCCGGTGGCGGGGGCGGGGCGGAGGGCCTCGGTGAGGACGTCGGGGCGCAGGAGCGGTGCGAGGGCGGGTGCGAGGAGTTCCGACTGGCCCGGAGCGGAGGGGTAGTTGAGCTCCAGGTTGACCGGCGTCGCGGCGGTCGCGTCCTCGACCAGCGCCCTGCCGCCGGTGCCCGCCGGGGCCGCCCGCACGAAGGTGCCGCGGCCGACCTCGCCGACGACCAGTCCCCGCCGTACGAGTTCGGCGTACACCCGCCCCGCCGTCGACCCGGCGATCCGGCGCCGCCGCGCGAACACCCGCTGCGGGGGCAGTCGTTCGCCGGGCTTGAGCCGCACGGCCGCGATCTCGTCGGCGATGCGGTCGGCGATCCGCCGGTAGTCGTCCATGAGCCCGCCCTCCCACATTGCACCGAGGGCAAAGATCTTATTGCACCGAGGAGTTGGGGCGATCTAGGGTCGTCCACATGACCCCCTTCCTCGCATACGAGGACAAAGGCGCCGATAGTTCTTCGGTCCCCCTTGTCCTCGTCCACGGCCATCCCTTCGACCGCACCATGTGGGCCCCGCAGATCGAGGAGTTCTCCGCCACCCGCCGCGTCGTCGCCCCCGACCTGCGCGGCTACGGCGCTTCCCCGGTCGTCCCCGGCATCACTCCGCTCTCCGTCTTCGCCGAGGACATCGAGGCCCTGCTGGACGACCTGGGGCTGGACACCTTCGTCCTCGCGGGTCTGTCCATGGGCGGCCAGATCGTCATGGAGTGCTACGCCCGCTTCCCCGAGCGCATCCGCGGCCTCGTCCTCGCCGACACCTTCCCGGCGGCGGAGACCGCCGAGGGCAAGCAAAGTCGCGGCGCGATGGCCGACCGGCTGCTGCGCGAGGGCATGCGCGGATACGCCGACGAGGTGCTGGAGAAGATGGTCGCGCCGTACGCGGACGACCAGGTCAAGGCCCATGTCCACGGCATGATGACGGCGACCGCCCCCGAGGGCGCCGCGGCGGCCCTGCGCGGTCGCGCCGAACGCCCCGACTACCGCGCCCTGCTGACCCGCGTCACGGTCCCCGCCCTGGTCGTCGTGGGCGCCGACGACACCTACACCCCCGTCTCCGACGCCGAGGCGATGCACACGGCGCTCCCCGACTCGACGCTCCGGGTGATCGAGGGGTCGGCGCATCTGCCGAACCTGGAGCGGCCGGGGGAGTTCAACGCGGCGCTGGGGCGGTTCCTGGCGTCGGTGGACGGCTGAGGGACGCTCAGTCGTCGGACGGGTAGTCGCCCAGCATGTAGATGAGCGCGATCCCGGCGAAGCACAGGCCGATCGGCACCACGTTCCAGTCCAAGGTTTCGTCCGCGCCCAGTTCCCGGCCGATGAACAACCAGTTGGCAAACAGGGCGATCATGACGCACACATCGATGAGCGATATCGTGCGCCACAGTCCCGCCATGAGTTGCCGCTGGCCCCGGTACCTGTTCGCCAGCAGGACCAGGCACAGCACGAACGAGCCGACGCCGAAGCCGAGGGCCACCTGCCAGGTCGGGTACCGGCCGAGCCGCGTCCCGGACACCCACAGCGACACCGTCGTACAGCTCGGGATCAGCAGCGTTCCGATCCAGAAACAGACGAGCCCACTTCGAGTGATCACTGCCCCGCGACCTCCTGACGTCTCCCGCCGTCGCCCCATCATGGGCGCGCACACGCGGGACCCCTCCCGCCGCCGGACCATCGCGCAACCTTCTCCCCACGGCTCTCGTCTTTGAGGGAGGATTCGGGCATCCGATGACACCCGACACCACCCGCGAGCGGAAGGCCCCGACTTGGAGACTGCGGCGTCCGAGGGCGGCAGGCCGGGGCGCCGGTTCGGTGCCTGGGTGGCCGGGCTGCTGTTCCTCGCCGTCAGCGTGGTCGTCGGCTGCCGGGTCGCCGACACCGACGGCATCACGCCCGTCCCGCAGCTCCTCGCGTTCCTGCCGTGGCTGCTCGCGCCCGCCGGCCTCGGGCTGCTGCTGGCCGTGCTGGCCCGCTGGTGGTTCGGCGTCGTGTGGGCACTCGCGCTGCTCGGACTGCTGGCCTGGTTCATCGAGCCGTACGGCAAGAGCACCCAGCCGGACGGGCCCCCGCTCGCCGCCTTCCGGGTGCTGACCTCGAACGTCGAGTTCGGGCAGGCCACAGACGCCCTCGTCGCCGCCGTCCGCCGCGAGAAGCCGGACATCGTGTTCGTGCAGGAATGCGAGTACACCTGCGACGCCCTGCTCAGGAAGGACCTCGGCGCCGGCTATCCGCACCGGGCGGCGCAGGTGGCCGAAGGTTCGAAGGGCTCGGTCGTCCTCAGCCGCTTCCCGCTCGACCCGGCCGACGCCGTCACCGGCACCATGGCCATGCCCGGCGCCGTCGCCGACGTCCGCGGACACGCCGTACGGCTCCAGCTCGCGCACCCCATGCCGCCGCTGCCCGGCCGGACCAACCTGTGGCGCCGGGAGCTCGGCGAGCTGCGGGACTTCGCCGCCGAGGACCACGGCACGCCCCTCGTCGTCGCCGGGGACTTCAACGCCTCACAGGACCACGCCGCCTTCCGCCGCATCCTGGACACCGGTCTACAGGACGCCGCCCGCCTCGACGGCCACGACCGCACCCCGAGCTGGCCGGCCCGCACCACCCCCACCTTCGGCGCGCAGATCGACCATGTCCTGGTCTCCGCCGACCTCTCGGTGAGCGCCGTCCGCTTCCTGGACCTGGCAGGCACCGATCATCGCGCCCTTGTCGCCGACCTCACGCTCCACCAGCGACGATGAGCTGAACACCGGTGCCCATAATGGGCCGCATGCCCCGCGAACTCCCCATCGGCCTCACGCCCCCCGACTGGCTGGTGCGGAACCTGCGGGCCCAGCCGGCCCCCGTCAACCGGCCGGCCGTGATCCGCGCCGCCATCGCGATGGCCCTCCCCCTCGCCATCGGCCTCGCCGTCGACCGCCCCTTCTACGGCGCCATCGCCTCCATGGGCGCCCTCAACGGCGTCATCAGCGACACCGCCGCCGCCTACCGCGTCCGTATCCCCACCATCGCCATCCCCCAGCTCTTCGGCGCCGTCGGCATCACCCTGGGTGCCCTGGTGTACGGCCACGGCTGGGTCGCGGTCGCCGCCGTCACCGGTGTCGCGCTGGTCTCCGGGATGATCTCGACGATCGGCGCGGTCGCCTCCGCGTCGGGCCTGGTGCTGCTGCTGACCTGCGTGGTCGGCGCGGGCCTTCCGATGCCGGGCGCGTGGTGGCTGGCGCCGCTGCTGATGTCGGGCGGCGGGCTGCTGGTGCTCGTCCTCGCCCTGCTCGCCTGGCCGCTCAGGTCGGGGGTGCCAGAGCGTGCCGCCGTCGCGAACACCTACCGCACCGTCGCCGACCTCCTCACCGCCGTCGGCGGCTCCACCCAGGCCTACGACGACGCCCGCCACGCAGTCACCCAGTCCCTGAACCAGTCCTACGACATCGTCCTCGCCCACCGCGCCCGCCACCACGGCCGCAGCCCCGAACTCGCCCGTCTGCTGGCCCAGTTGAACGCCATCACCCCGGTCGTCGAGGCCGCCCCCGCCGCCCACCTGGCCGGCACCCCGCTCCCGCCCGAGGTCCCCGAGGCGGTACGCCATCTCGCCTCGGCCGTCGAGACCGGCTACACGGGCCCGATAGGCCTCAAGCCCGCCACCACGGAAACGACCCGCGCCGTCGACCACGCCCTGCGCCACGCCGCCGACGTCGTCGCCACCCCCGACGTCGACCCCCGCGGCATCGACGACCGCCTCGGCCGCCCCGCGGCCCTGAGCATCCGCGCCGCCCGCGCCCTGCGCGGCGTCACGCTCTCCGCCGCCTCCTGGCGCTACGGCCTGCGCCTCGCCCTGTGCATCGGCCTGGCCCAGGTACTGGTGTCGATCATCGACGTCCCCCGCTCCTACTGGGTCGCCCTGACCATCACCTTCGTCCTCAAGCCCGACTTCGGCTCCGTCTTCTCCCGCGCCCTGCTGCGCGCCCTCGGCACCGTCGCCGGCCTGGTGATCGCGGCGGCGGTCCTGGCCGAGGTGCCGCGCGGCTGGTGGGACGTACTGGCACTGCTCCTGCTCGCCCCGCTCGTCCCGGCGCTCACCCCTCGCGGATACGGCTACCAGACGGCCGCCATCACCCCGGTGATCCTGCTCCTCTCCGACGTCCTCAACCGCCAGGGCACCGCCCTGCTCCTGCCCCGCCTGGTCGACTCCCTCATGGGCTGCGCCATCGCCCTGGTCGCCGGGTATCTGCTGTGGCCGGAGAGCTGGCACACCCGCGTCGGCGACCGCCTCGCCGGAGCCGTGGACGACACGGCGAGCTATCTGGAGGCCGCGTTCGGCCCGACGCCCGTCGACCCCCCGGCCCGCGCCCGCATGCGCCGCCGCCTCTACCGCGACCTCTCCACCATCCGCACCGAATTCCAACGCGCCCTGACCGAACCCCCGCCCACGGGACGCCGGGCGGCCGCGTGGTGGCCCTTGGTGGTGGCGGTGGAACGCATCGTGGACGCGACGACGGCGGCGAGGGTGAGGGTGCGACATGGGGCGCCCGCGCCGTCGACCGCCGAGGTGACCCAGGTGGCGCTTCAGCTACGGGAGTTGGCGGAGGGCGTACGCAAGGCCGAGACCCTGTACGCGGTCCGTACGGATCTGACGGGCCCGGCAGGCAGCGTCCTGGAGCCCCTACGCCAGGAGGTAGCGGCGGCACGCGCCATCGCGTCCCCGCACTAGATGCCTTCTGGCACCGCGCAAGCCGGCGCGGCCGCCCCGTGCAGGAGGGCGACCGCGCCAGGTGGGGGGTGGGTCTCGCGGTACTAGTGGCCGGCCTTGTGCAGAGCCTTGTCCATCGCGGCGGCGAACCCGTTGGCCCACAGCTGATCGACCTTGGCCCGCTCATTGGAGTCGGGCTGCGAGTTCGTGCAGGACGGACCGGGCCCGCCACCCGACATCAGCTCACTGCAGGGCCCCTCGTAGTGGTCCGGCAGCCCCAGCACATGCCCCGTCTCGTGCGCGGTGACGCGAGTCGAGTCGTACTCCTGGTTCTGCTGGTAGTCGAGGAAGATGTACCCACTGCCGTGACCGTCGGTCGAGGCGTACGAGCCGCGAGGGTCGTTGCCCTCGCGGTAGGTGAAGTCGGCGTTCGAGCCCTCCTGGAGCTTCACGTTGGAGACCGAGCTGTTCCAGATCTGGGTACTGCGGGCTATCTGCGCGCTGAACGTCGGCGCGGACGACGCGTCGTAGGTGACGGTGACGGCCGCGAGGCCCGGGTTCGCCGCACGCTTCTCGGCGACCGACTTCAGCACCGCCTCGAAGAAGGCACGGCTGGAGTCGGAGTCGGCCGAACTGGCGACGTATCCGGACTGGATGTGCGCCGGGGCGGCCGTCGCCGGGGCGACCGTGCCGAAGCCGAGGGCCGCGACACCGAGACCGACCGCCGTCAGCGAACGGGCGGACAGGGAAAAGGACATGCGCATCGATGACTCCTAGGTGGGGGGTGAGTCGTCAAGGCGAGTGTCGACGCCCATGTGGCCGCTGTGATGATGGCAATCAGTGATAGCCCGGCCCTATCGGGGCCCCAATTCGCAGGCATCAGGGGGGATTTATGCGGCTGGTGAAACCGTTGCTTCCGTTTTAATCTCCCCTTGCATGGAGCTCGAGGTCAGACATCTGCGCGCGCTGTGCGCCATAGCCGACACCGGCAGTCTGCACCGGGCCGCGCGCCAGCTGGGCGTCGCCCAGCCATCCCTCAGCACCCAACTGCGGCGGATCGAGCAGGAGCTGGGCGGCGCGCTGTTCGTGCGCGCGAGAACCGGCTGCCGCCCCACCCCGCTGGGCCGGCTGGTGCTCAGCCGGGCCCGTCCGCTGGTGGCCGATATGCGCGCCCTCGTCGCCGACGCGAGGGCGGCCGCGGTGGGCGGCGCGGAACTGAGGGTCGGCTCGACGGCGAGCAAGGCACTGGCGGGCTGGCTGCGCCGGCTGCGCGGCCACGGCCAGGACCCGACGCTGCACATGAACGTCTCCCCGAACGCCCTGCTCCGCATGGTCGCCGACGGCCAGCTGGACGTCGCCTTCGTGCACGAGGTGGAGGGCTGCCCCCTGCGGATACCGCCCGAGCTCAGCCTGCGCGTGCTGATGGAACGCGAGCCGCAGTTCGTCTCGCTCCCGACCGACCATCCGGGGGCGAAGAAGTCCGAGGTCACCCTGCTCGACCTGGCCGACGACCGCTGGATGGTCGACCCGACCGTCGACGGCGAGTGGGACGCGGTGCAGCGGATGTTCCGCGCGGCCGGCGTCAACCCCCATGTCCTGCACGGCGACTACTACACGGCCGACGCCCTGGTCGCCACCGGCGAGGTGGTCGCGGTCTGCCAGCCCACCCACGCCGACAGCCCCACGATGGCGGTACGGCGCCTGCACGGCGACCCGCTCGGCGTACGCCTCTTCCTCGCGGCCCGTACGGAGACGGATCTCGACGGGGTGTATCCCGCGCTGGAGGAGGCGTACTGGGAGGCGGCGCGACAGGCGCCGGCGTACCGGGAGTGGCTGGAACACGACGGTGAGCGGCAGCCGCCGGTCCCAGCACTCCCGTAGGACCTTGAAAGGCCCTTTTGCTACGCGGCTCAGACGCCGATGTCGCAGCCGTCCTCGCGCCAGACCGCCACGACGGCGGGACGGTTGATCTTCCCGGCCCCGTCGGGCCAGGCGCTCAGCGGCTTCTCGGCGGTCGCGCCGTCGATCTCGCCCGGGTGCTGCACGGCGACGAGCACCCGGCGGTCCTGGACGAGCGGGCCGCAGGTCTCGGCGCCGTTCGGCATGGTCAGGAACTGCTTGAGCTCACCGCGCCGGTCACCGCGGGTGGCGACGCCGAAGAGGCCGTCGTGGTTGCCGAGGGCGTTGCCGTCGGTGGAGATCCACAGGTTGCCGTGCGAGTCGAAGGCGACGTTGTCCGGGCAGGAGATCGGGGAGACGTCGTCCTTCGGGAACCCGGCGAAGTAGGTGGCCGGGTCGTTCGGGTCACCGGCCACGAGGAACAGCGACCAGGCGAACTTCTTACTGTCGGCACGGTTCCAGCGCTCGGTGAGCTCCAGGATCTGGCCGTGCTTGTTGGCGTTGCGCGGGTTGGCCTCGTCGGCCTTGGCGTTGGAGCCGACACCGCGGTTGGTGTTGTTGGTGAGGGCGACGTACACCTTGCCGGTGCGCGGGTTGGGCTCGATGTCCTCGGGCCGGTCCATCTTGGTGGCGCCGACCTTGTCACCGGCGAGGCGGGTGAAGACGAAGACCTCCTCCGCCGACATCCCCTCGACGTGCGAGACGGCACCGTCGCAGGTGGCGGTGGCCAGCGGAATCCACTCACCGCTGCCGTCGAACTCACCGTCGGCCGGCAGCTTGCCGGTCCCGTCGATCTCGATGGCGGGGGAGTCACCGGTGAGCTTGGCGACGTACAGCGTCCCTTCGTCGAGCAGCGAGAGGTTGTGCTCCCGCACGGCCCGACCCGACCCCTTCTTCATCCGCTTGCTGCCGACGAACTTGTAGAAGTAGTCGAACCGCTCGTCGTCACCGCTGTAGACGACGGGCCGCCCGTCCTCGGTCAGCCGGACCGTGGCGCCCTCGTGCTTGAAACGACCGAGCGCGGTGTGCTTGCGCGGCTTGGAGGTGGGGTCGTAGGGGTCGAGCTCGACGACGTACCCGAACCGGTGCGGCTCGTTGGGCTCCTGGGCGACGTCGAACCGCTTGTCGAACCTCTCCCACTTACGCTCGCTCGCACCGGTCCCGAGCCCGTACCGCTTGTCGGTGGCGCGGGTGGCGTTGGCGAAGTACTGGTTGAAGTTCTCCTCGCCGTGCAGCGTGGTGCCCCACGGGGTGACACCGCCGGAGCAGTTGTTGAGCGTGCCGAGGACCTTGGTGCCGGTGGGGTCGACGGAGGTCTTGAGCAGATCGGACCCGGCGGCCGGGCCGGTGACCTTGAACTCACTGGTGGCGGTGACGCGCCGGTTGAGCGGATGCCGCGAAACGGGCGTGAGCTTCCCGCTCCTGCGGTCCCCCTCCACGACGACGGCGGAGAGGCCGTGGGCCGCCCAGGCGACCTCGACCTGCTGCTTGGTCGGGTTGGCGGCGTCGTAGCCACGGAACATGAGCACTTCATCGGTGTACTCGTGGTTGGCGACGAGAATCTGCCGCCCATGCTCACCCGGCAGCGGAAGCAGGGCAAGGAAGTCGTTGTTGTACCCGAACTGCTTGGACTGCGACTCGGCGGTCTGCTTCTCCGGGTCGAAGGCCGGGGCACCGCGCAGGATGGGCTCGCCCCAGCGGATGACGATGTTCTGCGCGTAGCCGTCCGGGATGGTCACGGTGTCGGCGGTGTTCGGCGCGACGGGGCTGAAGCGCAGGCCGCGCGCGCCGCGGGAGGCGTGGCGGGTGCTGTTGGCGGCGGCGGCCGGGGTGGCGGCGGTCGCCTCCGGCGCGGCGACGGTGGCGGAGGCCCCCACGGCGGTGGCCGCGGTGACGACGGCAGCGGCGCGCATCACGGTACGGCGGCTGAGGGCGTCGGCGATGACATCACCGACGTACGGGTTGGTGGTGGTGTTGGGCACCTCGTGGAAACAGGCGTCACCACACCGGAAACGGCAGGTCAGAGCTGCTCTGCCACCATGATGCGAGTCGTTGTTGACGCTGACTATCGGCAACTGAATACGCATGGCTCTTGGTACTCCCCTTGCTTCCCCTTGAATGCAGCGTGGGGGACGGTAGGGGCACGTTTGTGCGGCAGTGGGGCTGTTGAGTGAACGCAAGGTGAACTGGGCGTATCCGTAATGGAGTTGCCCGCCGCGACCGGAGTCGACGCGATGGCGCCCTTGACGTGACGGGGGTCCTGTGCCAGCCCCTCCCCAAGATCGCCATCTGGGGCCGCTAACCTTACGTGTCCGTCCTGGCCAGGGATCTACGGGCATCAACTCACGCGAAGGGTTGCGCACATGGGCATTCTCACTCTCCTGCGGAACGCGTTCGGCCGGTCACGCAAGGGACGCACCGCCGAAGCAGAGGGTGCGACGACGCCTTCGCCGGCCCCCCAGCCGACAGTCCCCTCCCCCTCCCCCGAACCCCAGCCGACCCCCACGGCCCAGGTCCCGGAACCCCGAACGGCAAACCGCCCGACCCCGGAGCCGACGAAGCCGACCCAGGATGTTACGGACGTTCCGGACACTCAGGACGACGACGAGCACGAGCTGGTCTCGGCCGCCTTCGACAACGTGACGGTCCCGAAGCCGACGGAGTCGGGGGAGTCGACGGGGGTGGAGGAGCCGGTGGCGGTGGAGGAGCCGGTCGCCGAGGCGCCGGTTGCCGAGGAGGCGTCGGTCGAGGAGCCGGTGGCGGCTGAGGAGCCGGTCGCCGAGGAGGCCGCGGCTGAGGAGCCGGTCGCCGAGGAGCCTGCGGTCGAAGAGCCGGTGGCGGTGGAAGAGCCAGCCGCCGAGAAGGCTGCTGCCGAAGAGCCGGTCGCTGAAGAGCCGGCGGCTGAGGAGCCGGTCACGGAGACGCCCGTCGTCGAGGAGCCGGCCGAGGCGGAGCCCGTAGCCGAGGAGACCCCGGCCGAAGAGCCGGTCGCCGCAGAGGTCACGCCGGAGCCCGAGCCCGCTGCCGAGGAGGCGGAGCCCGAGGCCCCGGAGCCCGAACCCGCAGCCGCCGACGTCGAGGACGCCCCACAGGGGCCACTCGCAGCCGACGACGAGAGCCGCACGGGTGGTGCGGGTGGGAACAACCAGGCCGAAGGCGAAGCCGAGGCCACCACGAACACCCCCGCCACCCCCGCCGGCACCGCCCTCGCAAAGGCTGGCCTCCAAACCGCCCGCGCCAAGGTCTACCTCGTCCTCGACCGCTCCGCGAGCATGCGCCCGTACTACAAGGACGGCTCAGCCCAGGCCCTCGCCGACCAGACCCTCGCCCTCGCCGAGCACCTGGACCCGGACGCCCCGAACCACTCCCTCCACGTCGTCTTCTTCTCCACCGAGGTGGACGGCACCACCGACCTCACCCCGGCCTCCTCCGAGACCGCCATCGACGACGCTCACGCCGGCCTCGGCCGCATGGGCCGTACCAGCTACCACGCCGCCGTGGAAGCCGTCCTCGCCCACTACGACAAGACGGCGACGTCGACCCCCGGCACCCCCGCCCTCGTCGTCTTCCAGACCGACGGCGCCCCCGACGCCAAGACCCCGGCCACCCACGCCCTCACCGAAGCCGCGAAGACCCACCCCACCGTCTTCTTCTCGTTCGTCGCGTTCGGCGACCACGACAACAAGGCGTTCGACTACCTCCGCAAGCTGAAGACCGACAACACGGCCTTCTTCCACGCGGGCCCGACCCCCCTGGAGCTCACGGACGCGGAGCTCTACGACGGCGTACTGATCGACTGGCGCCCGTAGCCCCCGTAGATCACCACCGAGGATCCCGGGCCGCCCCTTCCCACCCCATAAAACGGGAAGCGGGCGGCCCACCCATGTCGGCTACGATTTCAAGGTTCGCAAAGAACCAAGAACCCCGAATTCCGACCTGGGAGCAGCCCCCGATGGCTCGACACCTCATCACCAGCGCCCTTCCGTACATCAACGGAATCAAGCACCTGGGCAACATGGTGGGGTCCATGCTCCCGGCGGACGTGTACGCCCGGTATCTCCGCCAGCGCGGCCATGACGTCCTGTACATCTGCGCGACGGACGAACACGGCACCCCGGCCGAGCTGGCGGCGAAGGAGCAGGGCCTCCCGGTCGCGGAGTTCTGCGCCCAGGCACACGACGCGCAGAAGGCCGTCTACGACGGCTTCGCGCTGGCCTTCGACTACTTCGGCCGGAGTTCCTCCCCGCAGAACGTCGAGATCACCCAGCACTTCGCCCGCAAGCTGCATGAGAACGGCTTCATCGAGGAGCGGGCGATCCGGCAGGTGTACAGCCCGGCGGACGGCCGCTTCCTCCCGGACCGCTATGTCGAGGGCACCTGCCCCCACTGCGGCTACGACAAGGCCCGCGGCGACCAGTGCGAGAACTGCACCCGCGTACTCGACCCCACCGACCTGATCAACCCGCGCTCGGCGATCTCGGGCTCCACCGACCTGGAGGTCCGCGAGACCAAGCACCTCTTCCTCCTGCAGTCCAAGCTGCAGAAGGAGGTCGAGGAGTGGGTCACCCGCCATGACGGCGTCTGGCCGCACCTGGCGTCCTCCATCGCCCACAAGTGGCTGACCGAGGGCCTGCACGACCGTGCGATCACCCGTGACCTGGACTGGGGCGTGCCCGTCCCGGCGGACACCTGGCCGGAGCTGGCGGCCGAGGGCAAGGTGTTCTACGTCTGGTTCGACGCCCCGATCGAGTACATCGGCGCGACGAAGGAGTGGTCGGACCAGGACCCGGAGAACCGGGACTGGAAGTCGTGGTGGTACGAGGCCGACGACACCGTCCGCTACACCGAGTTCATGGCGAAGGACAACGTCCCCTTCCACACCGTGATGTTCCCGGCCACCGAGCTGGGCATCCGCGAGCCGTGGAAGAAGGTCGACTTCGTCAAGGCCTTCAACTGGCTGACGTACTACGGCGGAAAGTTCTCCACGTCCCAGAAGCGCGGTGTCTTCACCGACCAGGCCCTGGAGATCCTCCCCGCCGACTACTGGCGCTACTTCCTCATCGCCAACGCCCCCGAGTCGGACGACTCGTCCTTCACCTGGGAGCACTTCACGGCCACGGTGAACAAGGACCTGGCCGACACCCTCGGCAACTTCGTCAACCGCGTCCTGTCCTTCTCCAAGAAGCGCTTCGGCGAGGAGGTCCCGGCGGGCGGCGAGCCCGGCGAGGCTGAGGCCAAGCTCGGCGAGCAGATCGCCGAACTCCTCGTCGAGTACGAGTCGCAGATGGGGGCCCTCCAGTTCCGCAAGGCGGCGGCGGCCCTGCGCGCCCTGTGGTCGGCCGGCAACTCCTACCTGGAGGAGAAGGCCCCCTGGCTGGAGATCAAGACCGACAAGGACGCCGCGGCCCTCACCCTGCGCACGGCGATGAACCTGATCCACCTCTACGCGGTGGTCTCGGAGCCCTTCATCCCCACCACCTCGGCCGCCATGCGCCAGGCCTTCGCCCTCCCCGACGACACGGCGACCTGGGTGACCCCCACCGAGGCGAAGTCCCTCACCACCGTCCCCACCGGCACCCCCTTCACCGTCCCCCCGGTCCTCTTCGCCAAGCTCACGGACGACGACCTGGAGGCGTACAAGGAGCGCTTCGGCGGAGACCCGGCGTAGGGCCCAACCTCCGGTGGTCGCGAAGATCGGAGAGGCTGCCGTGAATTTCTTGACCGATCCGTGCCCAACTCGGGGACATCACGCGGATGTTGCCCATCCGGTTGGCATCGATCACACCCCGGGGCCACCATGTCCCCCCGCACGACCGTATGGTTTCCGCCATGGCAGTCCCTGAGGTCATTCCGATCGCGTACGAGCCGCATGGCCGTACCGAGGCGATCGGCTTTTACGAGGACGGGCAGTTCATGGGGTCGGTGACCTACGCCTTCCCCAAGGGCTTCGAACTCGACTCCGGCTGGGAAGAGCACAAACGGCTCTATGCCGTGCTGCACACCTTCGACCCCGAGGGCCGCTACCGCGACTCGGAGATCTGGTGTGCCGGCACCTGGGCCGAGCAGCAGCGGGCGGCGCAGGGCCCCGACGCGCCCCTGTCCCGTGCCCGCGCCCACCTCGCGACCCTGCTGCGCCGCCTGCCCCGGCGGACGTACACGGACATCGCGGTACGGCCCTTCCAGCTCACCGTGGACGGTGTGCTGTTCGGCATGGTCATCGGGGAGGACGAGGGCGAGCCGTGGGCCGAGCTGTACCCGGACCATCTGGGGTTCGGGGCGCCCTGGGACGGTTCGTACGACACCTGATCGTTTTGCGCCCCTCAGCCCCTATGCTGGCCGCAAAACGGTCATCACATGGGGGGATTCGTCCATGGCGCTCTTCGGTAACGCGCACACCATCGACCAGGGGCAGGCGCAGCAGGACTACGCGCGTCTGCTGGGGCACGGTGAGCAGGTGCACGCCGCGTATCTGCTGATACGCGACACCATCCTGTTCACCGACCGCCGGCTGATCCTGGTCGACAAGCAGGGCATCACCGGCAAGAAGGTGGAGTACCACTCCATCCCTTACCGCAGCATCACGCACTTCGCGGTCGAGACCGCCGGCACCTTCGATCTGGACGCCGAGCTGAAGATCTGGGTCTCGGGGACGTCGACGCCGATCGAGAAGACGTTCACCAAGGGCGTCGACATCTACGAGGTGCAGGCGATCCTTACGCAGTTCGTGGCGAGGTAGCGCCCGCGTACGGCCCTGCCGGGGCCGGCCGTCCCGGCGGGGCCGTCATAATCGGCGCACCATGATCCCGTTGCGCCGCCATCTGCTGACCGACGTCCTCGCGATCGGTGCCCGTTACCCGCTCGTCCTGGCGGGCGAGTACGCGGTGCGGGCGCACGGTCTGAGGCCGAGGGATCCGTCGCGGGGGCCGCTGGAGCTGGCGACCGAGTCGCCCGAGCCGATGGACCGGATCGCGGACGTGCTGCGGGAGGGTCTGACCGGACTCGGCTGGCGGGTACGGCCCTTGGAGACCGATCCGCTCTCCGCGCGTCTCCTGGTCACCGGGGTGGAGGGCGCGCGGGACCAGCCGGTCGACCTCGTCAAGGAGGCCCTCTGGCATCCGTCGGTGATGACCGGCCTCGGCCCGGCGCTCTCGCTCGACGACCTCATCGGCACCAAGGTGCGCGCCCTCACCGACCGCGGCACGGCGCGCGATCTGACCGACGTCTACGCTGCCGCGGCCCACTGGAGCTTCCCCGATCTGGAGGAGCGGGGCCGCCGCCATGCCTGGGACGAGTTCGACCCGGCCGACCTCCAGTCCCGTCTGGAGGCGACGGAACTCCTCGACGACCGGGAGTTCACCGTGCGGGGCCTGGACGCGGAGTCGGTGCCGGCGCTGCGCCGCTGGGTGCGGGCGTGGGCGGACGACATCGCGGAGCGGCTGCTGGAGGAGGAGGCACTCCGGCCGCCGGCGGAGGAATGACACTGCTCGGCGGCGATGGGCCGCTCCGGGTCATTTGACGCCGGTCGCCTCCGATGTGACGTCCGCTGTCGCCCTCGTCGTGCCCGTGCGGCGGATGAGGGCGACGCCGATCACCGCGAGGAGTGAGGCGGCGGAAAGGGTGTAGAGGCCGCCGTTGGTCGTGCCGGTGG
Organism: Streptomyces lanatus; assembly: GCF_014655715.1. GTDB lineage: Bacteria > Actinomycetota > Actinomycetes > Streptomycetales > Streptomycetaceae > Streptomyces > Streptomyces lanatus. The sequence goes on from NZ_BNBM01000006.1 coordinate 110,656, forward strand.
TGTCCTTCAGGTAGCCGAAGAGGGTGGGGGAGACGAAACCGCCCAGGTTTCCTATGGAGTTGACGACCGCCAGTCCGGGTGCGGCGACCTTGAGGTCGAGCCCGGACTGGGCCATCGGCCAGAACAGCGTCGCCGCGCACTTGCCGCCGACCGCGGCCAGGGTGATCGCGGCGAGGCCGAACCAGGGGGAGCCCAGCGTGGCCAGGAAGGTGCCGAGGGCGGACAGGACCAGGGCGAGGGCGAGGTAGGGGCGGCGGTCGGGGGTGCCGTCGGTGAAGTGGCTGACCGTGTACATCGCGATCACGGCGCAGATCCAGGGGATCGCCGAGAGCAGGCCGACCTGGAAGGACGACAGTCCGCCTATCTCCTCTACCAGGCTCGGCAGCCAGAAGGTGATGGCGTAGCCGGTGAGCGCCATCGCGAAGAAGACCATCGTCAGCAGGGCGACCTGCTTGTGGAAGAGGAGCCTGAGCCGGGACACCTTCGGGGCCCGGCTGCGGGCCTCCTCGTCACGGGCGACGGCCGCGCCGAGTGCGTCCTTCTCCTCGCGTGTGAGCCAGGGGGCGTCCTCGATCCGGGAGACGAGGAAGAATCCGGCGACGACGCCGACGACGATCGACAGCAGCCCTTCGAGCGCGAACATCCAGCGCCAGCCCGCGAATCCGCCGACGCCGTGCAGTTCGAGGAGGGCGCCGGTGATCGGGCCGGTCACGATGTACGCCGTCGCGGAGCCGCCCAGGAAGATGGCGCTGGCCCGGCCGCGGCTGGAGTCGGGCAGCCACTGGGTGAAGTAGAGCAGCACACCGGGGAAGAACCCGGCTTCGGCGACACCGAGCAGGAAGCGCAGGCCGTAGAACATCCACACGTTGTGGATGAAGCACATCGCCACGATCACCGCACCCCAGGTGATCATGATGCGGGTCAGCCAGACACGGGCACCGAAGCGCTCCAGGAGCATATTGCTGGGCACTTCGAACAGGGCGTACCCGATGAAGAACAGGCCGGCGCCGAGCCCGTAGGCGGTGGCGCTCACTCCGACGTCGGCGCGCAGCTCGTCCTGGACGAAGCCGACGTTCGTCCGGTCCATCTGGTTGACCAGCAACATCAGCACGAGGATCGGCAGCATCCGGCGCAGGAACTTGCCGACGGCGCGGCGTTCGGCTTCGGGTATCACCGACGCCAGGACCGGTTCCGACATCGTCGTCTCCCCTCGGTTGTGCATATACGTGAACTGAAATCACGTACGCGGACCCGGAGAACGTAACGGAGGCGGGTCGGCAAGGTCAACAGGTTGAATGGATGTCCATACATGTGAATACGGGGCGGATGTGTACGCACATATCCAGCGCACACGTCCGCCCCGCGTCATCCGCCCCGCGTCGTCCGTTCGTCGATCAGGTGCCGGTGTTGGTGGCCTCCGGGTCGACGCCCATCGTGAGCGTCGCGACGACGCCCTTCGCGATGGCGTTCTTCTTGTACTTCAGCTTCAGCAGGCCGCCCTCGGTCCCGTTGTCGGGGTAGATGGTGTCCTCGTCGAGCGTGGTGCGGGTGGTGGTGTTGGTGGAGTACGGCGCCACCTCGGCGGTGGCCAGCACGCTCGCCTCGTCGAAGAAGAGCTGACCGGTGTGGCAGGTGGTGCCGCCCTCGTACCCGGCGTCCGTCCAGGTGCCGCTCACATGCACCTTGGTGTGGATGTGGACGCACCGGCCCTGGTACCAGCCGGGGAAGACCGTCCTGAACTCCACCACGCCGTCGCGGTCCGTCCGCCAGGTGCCGCGCAGATAGCGCTCGTCGTCCGTCGGCTCCTCATGGACGCCGCCTCCGCCACCCGGCTCACCCGAGGGCTCCCCGGACGGGGGCTCGCCCGTCGGCTCGCCGGAGGGCGGGGTGCCGCCCCCGCCGCCACCGCCGCTGCCCATGGACTCGTATCCCGAGTACACGCCGAGCGCGTTGCAGTGCCAGATGTCGACCGCCGCGTTCCTGATCGGCTTGCAGGTCTCGGAGTCGATCACCTTGAGGCGGAGGGTGAGCGGGATGCCCTCCTCGTCCTCGGTCACGTCCTTGCGGAGCTTGTCCGCATCGATGTAGTAGGGGCCCTCGGTGGTCTCGGAGGTCAGCTTGTAACAGACCTCGCCGCTGGAGGCACTGGCGCCGGCGGACGCGGTCCCGGTGGTCTCGTCCGCGAACGCGCCCGACGCGAGCGTCCCGCCGACGCCCACCGCCGCGGCGGCTCCCGCACCGGCGATCACGACCTTGCGACGCGTGAGGTCCCGCTTGTGTTTCGGCCCTTCGGCCGTGTGGTTTCCCGTCATGTGCAGGGAAGTTAGGGACGGCGCCTGTCAGGAACTTGGGTAAGGGCTGGGCAAGAGCCCTGCATGTGCCGCATAAAGAGAAGCGGCCCGGAACCGACGCGGGTTCCGGGCCACTTCTCGACGTACCGCCTACTTCGGCTGCGGCTTGCGCACCGACAGGTGCAGCTCCTTCAGCCGGACCTCCTCCAGCTCCGTCGGCGCGCCCATCATCAGGTCCTGGGCGTTGCCGTTGAGCGGGAAGGCGATGGTCTCGCGGATGTTGGGCTCGTCCGCGAGGAGCATGACGATGCGGTCGACGCCGGGGGCGATGCCGCCGTGCGGCGGGGCGCCGAAGCGGAAGGCGCGGAGCATGCCGGCGAACTTCTCCTCGACGGTCTCACGGTCGTAGCCCGCGATCTCGAAGGCCTTCAGCATGATCTCGGGCTCGTGGTTCCGGATCGCGCCGGAGGACAGCTCGACGCCGTTGCAGACGATGTCGTACTGCCAGCCCAGGATGTCCAGCGGGTCCTGGGTCTCCAGGGCCTCGAGGCCGCCCTGCGGCATGGAGAAGGGGTTGTGCGAGAAGTCGATCGTGCCGGTGTCCTCGTCCTTCTCGTACATCGGGAAGTCGACGATCCAGCAGAACCGGAAGACGCCCTCCTCGAAGTGCCCGGCGCGCTTGGCGGCCTCGACCCGCACCGCGCCCATGATCTTCGAGACCTCGTCGAACTCGCCCGCGCCGAAGAACACGGCGTGACCGGCGGCCAGCGACAGACGCTTGGTCAGCTCGGCGACGTTCTCCTCGGTGAGGAACTTGGCGATCGGGCCGGACAGCGAGCCGTCCTCGGCCACACGCACCCAGGCCAGGCCCTTGGCGCCCTGCGAGACGGCGTAGTCACCGAGCTGGTCGAAGAACTTCCGGGGCTGCGCGGAGACATCGGGCACCGCCAGGGCGCGCACGTGCTTGCCCGCGAAGGCCTTGAACTCCGAGCCCTCGAAGATGTCGGTGATGTCGACGAGCTCCAGCTGGGCGCGCAGGTCCGGCTTGTCGGAGCCGTACTTGAGCATCGCCTCGCGGAACGGGATGCGGGGGAACGGCGAGGTGACATGGCGACCGTTGCCGAACTCCTCGAACAGCTCCGTCATGAGCTGCTCGATCGGCTGGAAGACGTCCTCCTGCTCGACGAAGCTCATCTCGACGTCGAGCTGGTAGAACTCGCCCGGCGAGCGGTCCGCGCGCGCGTCCTCGTCGCGGAAGCAGGGCGCGATCTGGAAGTAGCGGTCGAAGCCGGAGATCATCAGCAGCTGCTTGAACTGCTGCGGGGCCTGGGGGAGGGCGTAGAACTTGCCCGGGTTCAGGCGGGACGGCACGACGAAGTCGCGGGCGCCCTCGGGGGAAGTGGCCGACAGGATCGGCGTGGCCATCTCGTTGAATCCGAGCGCCGTCATCTTGTGACGGATGGCGCTGATCACCGACGTACGCAGCAGGATGTTCTTGTGCATGCGCTCGCGGCGCAGGTCCAGGAAGCGGTACTCCAGACGCCGCTCCTCGTTCACCCCGTCCTCGGTGTTGATCGTGAACGGCAGCGGGGCGGCGGCGCCGAGCAGCTCGACCTCGCCGACCTCGACCTCGATCTCGCCGGTGGGCAGCTCGGAGTTGATGTTCTCGGTGCCGCGGGAGACGACCTTGCCGTCGATGCGGACCGTGGACTCCTTGGACAGCTTGTCCAGGGCCTCGTACGCCGGGGTGCCGGGACGGGCCACGAGCTGCGTGATGCCGTAGTGATCGCGCAGATCGATGAAGAGGATGCCGCCCAGGTCGCGCCGATTGTGCAGCCAGCCACTCAGCCGGACGTCGGTGCCGACGTCAGAGGAGCGGAGCTCGCCGCAGGTGTGGGACCTGTACCGATGCATCGTCGTTCATCCAGTCTTCGCGGATCGGGGGGCGTGTTTCACGTGAAACTTCCCCAAGCCTACCGGGGAGCCCAAGATCGCCTCCCCACCTTTACTGACCAGGTGCCCCGTACAGCTTCGGTGGCAGGGTGCGATCACCTCTTCCTAAAGTGGGCGCATGCGCACTGGTGAGCCCCTGCCCGCCGTGGGGGAGGTCCTCGCCGCCCTCGCGACCGGGCTGTGGCACTGGAACACCGCCACGGGACTGGTCACGGTCGACGCGGAGGCGGCACGGCTGCTCGGGCTGCCCGCCGACCAGGCCACGCTCAGCCAGGCCCAGGTGCGCTCCCGGCTGCATCCGGTGGACTGGAACGAGATCAGCGGAGTGATCCAGCTGGCCGTCGCCGAGGGCACGCTCGGCGAGGTACGGGTGCGGATCATGGACGAGCGGGGCCGGGTCGTCCGGGTCGGCCGCAGCCGCTTCCACGCCTCCTTCGACCAGCGGAAACGGTCGTACGAGGTGACGGGCTCCCTCCAGGAGGTCACCGAGCCGGTGCCGGGCACCTCCGCCGGGCGTACGGCGGTCACCGGCGACTGGCGGCGCTCGCGCGAGGCGTTCCTGCTGGACGCGGGCCGGGCGCTGGCCGAGGCACGGTCGACGGCGGAGGTGCTGCGGGTCGCGGCCGGGCTGTCGATGCCGGGCTTCTCACCGGACGGGCTCGCGGTGTTCGGGGTGACGGGCGATCGCCTGACGATCATCGGCCACCACGGTCATCAGCCCGGTGACGAGGGTCCCTTCACACACATGGCCCTGGAGACGGACTATCCCGCCGCCGAGGTGGTCCGCACCGGCCGGGCCGTCTATCTCTCCTCGCCGGAGAAGTACAAGGACCGCTACCCGCTGACCTGGCCGCTCGCCGCGCACTTCAACCGGCAGTCCTGGGCGTTCCTGCCGCTGACCGTGGCGGGCCGCACGATGGGCGCCTGGATGGCGGCGTTCACCTATCCGGTCGCCTTCACCCCGGATGAACGGTCCGTGCTGACGACGGTGGCCCGCATGCTCGCCCAGGCCCTCTCCCGCGCCGAGGCCACCGAGTCGGCACGGGAGCTGACGGACGGCCTCCAGCGCTCGATGCTGCCCCAGCTGGGCCCCGAGATACCGGGCATGAGCGTCGCCGCGCGCTATGTGCCGACCGGCGGGGGACTGCAGGTCGGCGGCGACTGGTACGACATGATCCCGCTGCCCAGCGGGCGCTTCGCGCTGGTCATCGGGGACGTCCAGGGCCATGACGTGCGGGCGGCGGGCCTGATGGGCCAGCTGCGCATCGCGCTGCGCGCCTACGCCTCCGAGGGCCACCGACCCGACGCCGTGCTCTCCCGCGCTTCCCGCTTCCTGCACGGGATGACGTTCGGCGCCCTCGACGAGGACCCGTCCGACCTGCGCTTCGCGACCTGCCTGTATGTCGAGGTCGACCCCACGACCGGGCTGCTGGACATCGCCCGCGCCGGGCACCCCGACCCGGCGATCCGGATGACCGACGGCACGGTGCTGGCCCGTCCGACGGCCGGCGGGCTGCCGCTGGGCATCGACCCGGACGCCGACTATCCGACGACCAGGATCACCCTGGAACCCGGCGAGACCATGCTGATCTGCACGGACGGCCTGATCGAGACCGGCGGCCATGACCTGGACACCGGCTGGAAACGCATCCGCACCATCCTGGAGGAGCACGACGGCGATCTGGAGGAGCTGGCCGACGCCCTCGTCCAGGCGGTCCACGGCCCGTCCTCCCACCACACCACCGGCCCGCTCGCCGACCGGCGCGAGGACGACATAGCGGTGCTGCTGCTGACCCGGCAGGACGACGGCCGCGGCCGCGACGACACGGTGGCCGTACAGCCGGCGGTCCGGCGCACCGTGATGTCGGTCGCGCAGGCCGAGCCGGAGCGGGTCGGGGTGGCCCGGCAGCAGCTGCGGGAGCTGCTGCACGACTGGGCCTGCGAGGACCAGGTCGACTCGGCGGTGCTGCTGCTGTCGGAGACGCTGACCAACGTCCTGGTGCACACGGACGCCGACGCCCTGCTCCTTGCCGAGGTGAGCGGCGAGCCCGGGCATCGCCGGATGCGTGTGGAGGTCACGGACAACAGCGATGATCTGCCGCACCGGCGCAGCCCCGGCGAACTGGCGTCGTCCGGGCGCGGTCTGATGCTGATCGAGCTGCTGGCCCAGGCGTGGGGCGTCGACCCTCGCGGCGAGGGCAAGAGCATCTGGTTCGAGCTCTACGAGTCCGAGGGCGCCGTCGGCTCGGGTGCCGCGGAGCTGCCGTAGAGCTCCCTCAGTTCGAGCACGACACCGGTGGCGGCGGCGGTGAGGGGTACGGCGAGCAGCATGCCGAGGATGCCGGCCACCGAGGCTCCCGCGGTGATCGTCAGCATGACGAGGGCCGGGTGCATCTGCACCGTGCGGCTCTGGATCGCGGGCTGCAGCACATGTCCCTCCAGCACCTGCACGGCGAGCACCACGCCCAGCACCCACAGCGCGACGACGAAGCCCCGGTCGGCGAGCGCGACCAGCACGGCGACGGCTCCGGAGACGAACGCGCCGAGGTAGGGGATGTAGGCGCCGACGAAGACGAGCGCGCCGAGCCCGACCGCGCCGGGCACGTCGAGGATCAGCAGCCCGACCGTGATGCACACCGCGTCGATGAGGGCGATGAGGGTGGTGCCCCGCATGAACCCCTCGACGGCCCGGAAGGCGCGCCGGGCCATGGCCTCCACGACGTCCGCGCTCCCCTGCGGAACGACGGACCGCAGGGCGCCCGCGGCCCGGTCGGAGTCCCGCAGGAAGAAGAAGACCAGCAGCAGCGCGAGCACCGCGATGGCGATGGTCTCGCCCACGACGCTCACTCCGCTGAGCACCCCGGAGGCGGCCGTCCCGCCGAACTTGGTGAGCAGCTCCCGGGCGTTGGAGGCGATGTCCTCCAGCGAGGTCCCGGCGGCCCCGAAGTGGTCCGCGAGATCCTGCCCCGCCTGTTTGAGCGACGCGACGATCTCGTCGCCGCTGTCCACGATCGCGGCGACCACGATGTACACGGCCCCGCCGACGACGGCCACCACGGCGACGCAGGTGAGTCCGGCCGCGACCGATCGGTTGACCTTGGCCTTCACCAGCCGCCGGTGCAGCGGCCCGAGCAGCGCCGTGCCCAGCAGGGCGAGCAGCACGGGCACCACGGCCGTACGGAACTCCACGGCCAGCCGGATCCCGACGTAGACGACCCCGGCGACGAGCAGCACGACGGCGCACCAGGCGGCGAGGCGCCGTACGGGGTCGGGGAGCAGCGGGGTGGGGGCCTGCACGCCTCCAGCGGATCATGCGCGGGGCGGGGCTGTCGTGCGCGGGCGGACCGGGTGGGTGACGGGACGGGCGAGGCCCGGGTGTAGCCCCGGGCCTCGTCGCACCGCGGAGGGATCAGGCCTCCGTCGGCCCGCCCTCGCTCATTCCGTGCACCGCCGGGACGGTGCCGAGGCGGCCCTTCTGGAAGTCCTCGAAGGCCTGCATCAGTTCGTCCTTGGTGTTCATGACGAACGGGCCGTAGTGGGCCATCGGCTCACGGATCGGCTGCCCGCCGAGGAGGACGACCTCCAGGTCCGGGGTGTGCGAGTCCTGCTGCTCGTCCGCGCGGACGGTCAGCGAACCGCCGTCCCCGAAGACCGCCGTCTGCCCCATGTGCACCGGCCGGCGCTCGGCGCCCACGCTGCCGCGGCCGGCGAGGACGTACGCGAGGCCGTTGAAGTCCTCGCGCCACGGCAGGGTGATCTCCGCGCCCGGCGCGAGGGTCGCGTGGATCATCGTGATCGGCGTGTGCGTGACACCGGGACCGGCGTGTCCGTCCAGCTCACCGGCGATGACACGCAGCAGCGCGCCGCCGTCGGGGGAGGTGAGCAGCTGGACATGGCCGCCGCGGATGTCCTGGTAGCGCGGCGCCATCATCTTGTCCTTGGCCGGGAGGTTCACCCACAGCTGGAGGCCGTGGAAGAGACCGCCGGACATGACCAGCGACTCCGGCGGCGCCTCGATGTGCAGCAGGCCCGAGCCCGCCGTCATCCACTGGGTGTCGCCGTTGGTGATGGTGCCACCGCCGCCGTTGGAGTCCTGGTGGTCGAAGATCCCGTCGATGTACCTCCTTGTGCGTCCAGTTTAGTTGAGCATTGAACTTCTTGCCACCCCTAACGGGAAAAGCGCGGCACCCATTCCCACCGGGCACGCCGAAGGCCGACACCCGGGGGCGGGCGCCGGCCTTCGTCACGAGGACCCGGTGCTTCGGCGGCGGCTCAGTGTGTCAGCAAGAGCCCATCCGATGGGGTCAGACGGCGAGTTCGTGCTGCTCCTCGGGGGTGTGGACGTCCTTCCGCCGGTCGTCCCGCATGACCAGCGTCGCCAGCACGGCCGCCGCCGCGACACCGATCGCGCTGACCGTGAAGGTGGTCGACATCGAGGCGGTGAAGGCCTCGCGGGCGGCGGCGACGATCCCGGCGTCCCCGCCGGCGACCGCGCCGGCGATCGAGTGCCTGGCCTCTTCCGGCGTCCCCTTAGGCATCCGGTCCGCGAAGCCGCTGGAGAGCAGCGAACCCAGGATCGCGATGCCGAGGGCGGTGCCGGCCTGCTGGATGGTGTCGTTCAGGGCCGAGCCGACGCCCGCCTTGTCCTCGGGGATCGTGCCCATCAGCGCGGCGACCGCGGCCGGCATCGCCAGACCAGCGCCGAGTCCGAGCAGCCCGAGCGCCACCGCCGGGACCGTGAAGCCGGAGTCCGCCGAGACCGTGGCCAGCAGGGCGAAGCAGGCCACCATCACCAGCATCCCCGCGAGGATCACCCACCGGTTGCCGTACTTGGCGGCGAGCTTGACGCCCACGCCGTTGCCGATGAGGGCGGTGATCGCCAGCGGCAGGAAGGCGAGCCCCGCCTTGATCGGCGAGTAGCCCAGCACGAACTGCAGATACTGCGTCAGCACCAGCAGCAGACCGCCGTTGCCGATCTGGACGAGCGCCAGGGACAGCGAACCACCGCTGAAATCACGGTGCTTGAACAGCACCAGCGGGACCATCGGGGACTTGGTGACGTTCTCCCAGATCACGAAGCCGGCCAGGGACACGAGGGCCACCGGCAGGGCGACGGTCCACACCCCGTGCTGCGGAAGCTCGATGATCCACCACACCAGGGCCGTCATCCCGACCGCCGACAGCACCGCACCCAGCGGATCCGCCTTCTGCCAGGGCGCCCTGGACTCCGGCATCAGCGTCAGACCGGCGACGACCGCGAGCGCCACGATCGGCACATTGATGAAGAAGATCGACTGCCAGGAGAAGTGCTCGATCAGAACCCCGCCCAGCACCGGGCTGCCGACCAGGCCGAGCATGGACACCGAGCTCCAGGCCGCCATCGCCTTGCCGCGCTCCTCCTCGTCGAAGACGGTGATGAGGATGGACAGGGTCGACGGCATGATCAGCGCCCCGCCCACCCCCATGGCGACACGCACGGCGATGACCTCACCAGGGTTGGTGCACCAGGTCGCGGCCAGCGAGGCCGCCCCGAAGAGCAGCAGCCCGATCAGCATCACCTTCCGGCGCCCGAACCGGTCGCCCAGGCTGCCGGAGGTGAGCAGCAGACCGGCGAAGACCAGGATGTAGGAGTCCAGGATCCACTGGGTCTGCTGCGCGCTCGCCCCGATCTCCCCGGTCATCACGGGCACCGCGACGGTCAGCGCCATGCTGTCGACGACCAGTACGAGTGTGCTCAGGCAGAGCACGATGAGGATCCACCAGCGGCGTGGATCACGGGTTCCTTTGACGTCCATGACATCCCCTCCCGGGTCCCGGTGCGCGATGCGCGAACACCGTTCCTTCGATGCGAACACTGTATGCATCGCGGAACGGCGTTCGCAACCCTCATTCCTGTACGCTCGATGCGAACGTCGTACGCAGGGATGTGAAGGAGCGCCGATGGCCGCCAGGAGCACCAAGCCGAGCCCCATCCCCTCCGTCTGGGCCCGCCCCCGGCGCGAGCCCGACCAACCCACGCTCAGCCGCACCACGATCGTGCGCGAGGCGATCGTCATGCTGGACGCGGAGGGCGTCGAGGCACTGAGCATGCGCAAGCTCGCCACCAGGCTGAACGCCGGCGCGGCCTCCCTCTATCGGCACGTCGCCACCAAGGACGAGCTGATGGAGCTGGCCGTCGACGAGGTCGCCGCCGAGATCCACGTACCGCCGGTGGACAGCACCGACTGGCGCGCGGGCGCCACCGAGGCGGCCGGGGCGTTCCGTACGACCGCCCTGCGGCACCCGTGGCTGTCGTCGGTGCTCGGACAGGCGGGCCTCGCCTATCTGGGCCCGAACCTCATGGCGTTCTCCGAGCGGCTGGCGACGCTGTTCGCGGACGCCGGTTTCGCGAAGCCGTCCAGCCCGATCGACACGCTCCTGTCGTACGTGATCGGCATGAGCACCACGGAGGCCGCCTGGCTCACCGCGGTCGCCCGCTCCGGCGAGACCGAGGCGGACTTCATCGCCCGCCTGATGCCGGCCGCCCAGCAGGCGGCGGCGCTGCATGAGCACCTGGCGGACGGCTACGCGGAGGTCATGACGGCCACGACAGACCCGGTGGCCGTACGGGACGAGAAGTTCGCGTACGGCCTGGAGGTCGTCCTGGACGGCCTGGCGCTACGGCTGGACCGCTGAGGCGGGATCAGCCGCCGTACATGCGCCGCATCGCGAACTCGACCATCTGCTCCACGGCCTTCGCGTCGAAGACCATGCGGTGCTCGCCCTCCATGTCCAGGACGAAGCCGTAGCCGGTCGGCAGCAGGTCGATCACCTCGGCGCCGGTGATCACGAAGTACTTGGACTCCTTGCCCGCGTACCTGCGCAGCTCCTTCAGCGAGGTGAACATCGGGATCACCGGCTGCTGGGTGTTGTGCAGGGCGAGGAAGCCCGGGTTGTCGCCGCGCGGGCAGTAGACCTTCGACGTCGCGAAGACCTGCTGGAAGTCCTCGGCGGACATCTGCCCGGTGGTGAAGGCGCGCACCGCGTCCGCGAGCGAGGGCGGGGACGGCTCGGGGTAGAGCGGCGGCTGCTGGCCGTAGCCGCCGACGCCACCTGCCATGGGCTGCTGCGGCTGGGCGTACCCCTGCTGTGCACCGACGTTCTGGTCGTAGCCGTACATGGGCGCAAGCGTACCGAGAGCGGCCCGGCCGCGGACCGGTACGGGGGCTCCGGCAAACCGACAGCGACTTGACAGCGTGTGCCCCTGGGTTCCCGGCGCCGCCCCTCCTAGCGTCGGTCCATGCGCCGAGACCACGCCGAAGAAGTCCACGAGCACGACCGGGGGCTCTCCCACGACCTTCCCGTCCTCGCCCGCCGCCGCATGATCCGGCTGATGGCGGGGGCGGGTCTGGTCCCGCTGGTGGGCTGCACCTCCGAGGACAAGACGTCCGAAGCGGCCTCCTCCAAGGGCACGCCCGAGGGCACCTCACCCTCCGCCGAGTGCGCGACCATCCCCGACGAGACCGCGGGGCCCTTCCCGGGCGACGGCTCGAACGGCGTGAACGTCCTCAAGGAGAGCGGCGTGGTCCGCAGCGACATCACCACCAGCTTCGGCGACTCCGCGGGCGGCACCGCCGAGGGCGTGCCCCTGACCGTCACGCTCACGGTCGTGGACGCCGCCTCCGGCTGCGGGACGCCGAAGAAGGGCGCCGCCGTCTACCTCTGGCACTGCGACCGGGAGGGCAACTACTCCCTGTACTCGGACGGCGTCAAGGACGAGAACTACCTGCGCGGCGTCCAGGAGACGGACGACAAGGGCCAGGTCACCTTCACGAGCGTCTTCCCCGGCTGCTACACCGGCCGCTGGCCGCACATCCACTTCGAGGTCTACGGCAGCCTGGCCGACGCCACGGCGGCGAAGTCGATCACCAGCACCTCGCAGCTCGCCTTCCCCAAGGACACCTGCGACACCGTGTACGCCACGGACGGCTACACCCAGAGTGTGACGAATCTCAGCCGTCTCTCCCTGGAGACGGACGGCATCTTCAGCGACGGTTACACGCAGCAGCTGGCGACGATGTCGGGCGGCGTCGAGGAGGGATACACCGCGACCCTGACGGTTCCGGTGTGACCTGTCACAGATGACCGGATCGGGGTTGCGTCTTATTACTGACGGGTAGCATCATCGTAGCTACTTGTTGGTACGTGAACTAGCGCGAGGATCAAGTGCCTCGCCGATCCCTCTACGGAGTCATCGCCATGGGGCACTACAAGTCGAACCTCCGCGACATCGAGTTCAACCTCTTCGAAGTACTCGGACGCGACAAGCTGTATGGCACGGGTCCCTTCGAGGAGATGGACGTCGAGACCGCGAAAAGCATCCTCGAGGAGCTGACCCGCCTCGCCGAGAACGAGCTGGCGGAGTCCTTCACGGACGCCGACCGCAACCCGCCGGTCTTCGACCCCGAGACGAACACCGCGCCGGTCCCCGCGTCCTTCAAGAAGAGCTACAAGGCGTTCATGGACTCCGAGTACTGGCGTCTGGGTCTGCCCGAGGCGATCGGCGGCACCACCGCCCCGCCGTCGCTGATCTGGTCGTACGCGGAGCTGATCCTCGGCTCGAACCCGGCCGTGTGGATGTACTCCTCCGGCCCGGCGTTCGCCGGCATCCTCTACGACGAGGGCAATGACGTCCAGAAGAAGATCGCCCAGATCGCGGTCGAGCGGACCTGGGGCTCCACCATGGTGCTGACCGAGCCGGACGCCGGTTCGGACGTGGGCGCCGGGCGCACCAAGGCGGTCCAGCAGGAGGACGGCTCCTGGCACATCGAGGGCGTGAAGCGGTTCATCACCTCGGGTGAGCACGACATGGAGGAGAACATCCTCCACTACGTGCTCGCGCGGCCGGAGGGTGCCGGTCCGGGCACCAAGGGCCTGTCCCTCTTCCTCGTCCCGAAGTACCTCTTCGACTTCGAGACCGGCGAGCTGGGCGAGCGCAACGGCGTCTACGCCACCAACGTCGAGCACAAGATGGGCCTGAAGGCCTCCAACACCTGCGAGATGACCTTCGGCGACCAGCACCCCGCCAAGGGCTGGCTGATCGGCGACAAGCACGAGGGCATCCGCCAGATGTTCCGCATCATCGAGTTCGCCCGCATGATGGTCGGCACGAAGGCGATCTCCACGCTGTCGACGGGCTACCTGAACGCCCTCGAGTACGCCAAGGAGCGCGTCCAGGGTCCCGACCTCGCGCAGTTCATGGACAAGGCCGCACCCAAGGTCACCATCACCCACCACCCCGATGTGCGCCGCTCGCTGATGACGCAGAAGGCGTACGCGGAGGGCATGCGCGCTCTGGTCCTCTACACCGCCTCCGTCCAGGACGCGATCGCGGTGAAGGAGGCGGCCGGCGAGGACGCCAAGACCGAGCACGCGCTCAACGACCTGCTCCTGCCGATCGTCAAGGGCTACGGCTCCGAGAAGGGCTACGAGCAGCTCGCCCAGTCGCTGCAGACCTTCGGCGGCTCCGGGTTCCTCCAGGAGTACCCGATCGAGCAGTACATCCGCGACGCCAAGATCGACACCCTGTACGAGGGCACGACCGCGATCCAGGGCCAGGACTTCTTCTTCCGGAAGATCGTCCGCAACCAGGGCGCGGCCCTGAACTCCCTCGCCGAGGACATCAAGAAGTTCCTGGCGCTCGGCGAGGGCGGCGAGCAGCTGGGCGCGGCCCGTGAGCAGCTCGCCAAGGCGGCCGTCGAGCTGGAGGCGATCGTCGGCCTGATGCTGACCGACCTCGCGGCCACCGAGCAGGACGTCAAGAACATCTACAAGGTGGGCCTCAACACCACCCGCCTGCTGCTGGCCTCCGGTGACGTCGTCGTCGGCTACCTGCTCCTCAAGGGCGCCGCGGTCGCCGCCGAGAAGCTGGGGTCGGCCTCCTCCAAGGACAAGGCCTTCTACCAGGGCAAGATCGCGGCGGCGAAGTTCTTCGCGGCCAATGTCCTGCCGGGCGTCACCGGTGCGCGCAAGCTCGCCGAGGGTGTCGAGCTGGACCTGATGGAGCTGGACGAAGCGGCCTTCTAGCCGGACGGCCGGGGAGATCACAGCCCCTTTCCGGCCAGTCGTTCCACCCACTCACGGACAATCCGCATCGCCCTTACGAGGGCCCGCTCCCCTTCTCCGGGAGCGGGCCCTCGTACGTCGTTAAGGTGAACCCCATGAGCGAACCCCCCCGCTTCGATCGCGGCCACACCGACGACCTCATGTCCTTCCTGGCGGCGAGCCCGTCGCCGTACCACGCCGTGGCGAACGCCGCCGAGCGGCTGGAGAAGGCCGGATTCAGGCAGGTCTCGGAGACGGACGCCTGGGACGGGACGAGCGGGGGCAAGTACGTGCTGCGCGGTGGCGCGATCGTGGCCTGGTACGTCCCCGAGGACGCGGCGCCCCACACGCCGTTCCGGATCGTCGGCGCGCACACGGACTCGCCCAATCTGCGGGTGAAGCCCCTGCCCGACACCGGGGCGCACGGCTGGCGCCAGGTGGCCGTGGAGATCTATGGCGGACCGCTGCTCAACTCCTGGCTCGACCGCGACCTGGGCCTCGCGGGCCGGGTGACGCTGCGGGACGGCTCGACGCGCCTGGTGAACGTGGACCGCCCGCTGCTGCGCGTCCCCCAGCTCGCCATCCACCTGGACCGCTCGGTCTCCGCGGAGGGACTCAAGCTCGACAAGCAGCGGCATCTGCAGCCCGTGTGGGGCCTGGGCGGCGATGTGCGCGACGGCGACCTGATCGCCTTCGTGGAGGAGACGGCCGGTCTCGCGGCGGGCGAGGTGACGGGCTGGGACCTGATGGTCCACTCCGTCGAACCGCCCGCGTACCTGGGCCGGGACAAGGAGCTCCTCGCCGGTCCGCGCATGGACAACCTGCTGTCGGTCCACGCGGGCACGGCGGCCCTCGCCGCGGTGTCCGCCACGGGCGGCGGACTGCCGTACATCCCCGTCCTCGCCGCCTTCGACCACGAGGAGAACGGCTCGCAGAGCGACACCGGCGCGGACGGGCCGCTGCTCGGCAGCGTCCTGGAGCGTTCGGTGTTCGCGCGCGGAGGGTCGTACGAGGACCGGGCCCGTGCCTTCGCGGGCACCGTCTGTCTCTCCTCCGACACCGGCCACGCCGTCCACCCCAACTACGCCGAGCGCCACGACCCGACGCATCACCCCCGCGTCAACGGCGGACCGATCCTCAAGGTCAACGTCAACAACCGCTACGCGACCGACGGTTCGGGCCGCGCGGTCTGGGCGGCGGCCTGCGAGCGGGCGGACGTCCCCTTCCAGTCCTTCGTCTCCAACAACTCCATGCCCTGCGGCACCACCATCGGCCCGATCACCGCCGCCCGGCACGGCATCAAGACGGTCGACATCGGCGTGGCCATCCTGTCGATGCACAGCGCCCGCGAACTGTGCGGCGTGGACGACCCGTGGCTGCTGGCGAACGCGCTGGTGGCGTTCCTGGAGGGGTAGTTCCGAACGCCCGGGGTACCCGCCCCCGACCGGAATCGGACCGGACAGGGAGGCGACAACTCATGGGCCTCGGCGGGTGCATCATCCTCATCGCCGTAGGAGCCATCCTCACGTTCGCGACCGACTGGGACATGGAGGGAGTCAATCTCGACCTGGTCGGCGTCATCCTGATGATCGTCGGACTGATCGGCGTCACGACGTTCAGCAGCATCGCCCGGCGCAGGCGCGTGGTGGTACCGCCCGCGACGCCGGTCGTCGAGGACGAGCACCGTCATCGGCGGGACGGGTACAGCGACGGTTACGGGGCCTGAGGGGCGGGCTCAGTCCGTCGGCCTACAGACGGCGTTTCGGACCGGGCGGCGGGGAACCCCTCGTGCATGAGATTCCTCGTACGCGACCGGCTCCTCGGCTTCGGTGACGACTACTGGATCGAGGACGACCGGGGCAACAAGGTGTTCCTCGTCGACGGCAAGGCGATGCGGCTGCGGGACACCTTCGAGCTGAAGGACACCCAGGGGCATGTCGTCATCGACATCCACCAGAAGATGCTCGCCCTGCGCGACACGATGGTGATCGAGCGGGGCGGCGCGCCGCTCGCCACGATCCGCCGCAAACGCCTGTCCCTGCTGCGCAACCACTACCGGGTGGCCCTGGCCGACGGCAGCACCGAACTCGACGTCAGCGGCAAGATCCTCGACCGGGAGTTCGCCATCGAGTACGACGGCGAACTGCTGGCCGTCGTCTCCCGGCGCTGGCTGCACGTCCGGGAGACCTACGGCGTGGACGTCGTCCGGGACGACGCGGATCCGGCGCTGCTGATCGCGGTGGCGGTGTGTGTGATCCACCTGGCGGAGAAGGAACGGAAGGACGACTGAGGCCCGTGCGTCAGTGACGCGGTGGCGCCAGGCCCAGCACCCGGTCCTTCAGCGCGGGGAACTGATCCCGTGTCACCGCTACCTTCCCCGGGTCGAACTCCACGGTGAGGACCTGCTCCCCCGCACCCGCCTGCGCCAGCACCTCGCCCCACGGATCGACCACGATCGAGTGACCGGCCTGCGGAACTCCGGCGTGCGTCCCGGCCGTTC
Source organism: Streptomyces lanatus (assembly GCF_014655715.1). GTDB lineage: Bacteria > Actinomycetota > Actinomycetes > Streptomycetales > Streptomycetaceae > Streptomyces > Streptomyces lanatus. The sequence continues at coordinate 127,483 of NZ_BNBM01000006.1, forward strand.
CACAGGCGAGCACGAACGCCTGGTTCTCCACCGCCCGCGCCTGAGCCAGCAGCGTCCAGTGCGCCCGGCGGCGCTCCGGCCAGCCCGCCGGGACGACGAGGGTCTCGGCGCCGGCGTCGACGAGACCGCGGAAGAGTTCGGGGAAACGGAGGTCGTAGCAGGTGCCCAGGCCCAGGACGGTCTCCGGAAGACGGACCGTCACCAACTCCTCCCCCGCGCTCATCAGCACGGCCTCGCCCTTGTCGAAGCCGAACCGATGGATCTTGCGGTAGGCGGCGGCCAGCTCACCGGAGGGGGAGAAGACGAGCGAGGTGTTGTAGAGCGGCCCGTCAGGGTCCCGCTCGGGAATGGAGCCCGCGTGCAGCCACACCCCCGCGTCGCTCGCGGCCTTCCCCATCACTTCACAGGTAGGCCCTTCGAGCGGCTCGGCCTCATCGGCGAACGCCTCGTAGGCGAAGGCGCCGGTGGTCCACAGCTCCGGCAGGACGACGAGGTCGGCGGCCCCAGCCTGTTCTTTCACGAGCGAGGCCACGCGCCCCCGGCGCGATTCGACCGATTCGCCCTCGTTGACGTCGATCTGGAGCAGAGAGGCGCGCACACTACCACCGTCCTGGCATTCGAGCCGTCCATACGGGCCTACGATCGTCACACGAAAGCACTGCCGGGGTGCCGCACAGCAGCGTAACTTAGCGTTTCAAGACACCCGCCGACAGCCGCCACCTCCCACTGGCAACGACGCCACAACCTGCCCGCGTACCGACGTACCAACCGCCGAGGGGTCCCGTTCCGTGAGTCTGCATCCCACCCTCCAGCCCTACGCCGACGCCTGGACCCACTCCATCGAAGCGATATCCGAGCTGGTGACGCCGCTGGTGGAGGGCGAGTGGAATCGGCGCACCCCATGCCCCGGCTGGTCGGTCCGTGACATCGTCTCCCATGTCATCGGCCTGGACTGCGAGATGCTCGGCGACCCGCGCCCGATCCACACCCTCCCGCGCGACCTCTTCCACGTCACCAATGACCACCAGCGCTATATGGAGATGCAGGTCGACGTCCGCCGTCATCACACGGCGCCGGAGATGACGTCCGAGCTGGAGTACACGATCATCCGCCGCAACCGCCAGCTGCGGAACGAGTCCCGCGACCCCGGCACCAAGGTACGCGGCGCGCTCGGCACGGAGATCACCCTCGAAGAGTCCATGCGGGGCCACGCCTTCGACGTCTGGGTGCACGAGCAGGACCTGCGCACCGCCCTCGGCCGCCCCGGCAACCTCGACTCCCCCGGCGCGCACATCGCCCGTGACCACCTCCTCGCCCAGCTGCCCGAGATCGTCGCCGCCAAGGCCGACGCCCCCCGCAGCTCGGCGATCGTCTTCGACGTCCACGGCCCGATCGAGTTCCTCCGCACGATCCGCATCGACATCCAGGGCCGCGGCACCCTCGAAACAGCCCCCGCCCTCGGCCCCGCCGCCACCCTCACCCTCGACTGGGAAACCTACTTCCGCCTGGCCTGCGGCCGCGTCACGCCGGAAGCGGCGGCGGACCGGGTGAAGGCAGAGGGCGACACAGCCCTGACCACGGCGATCCTGCGCCACTTCACGGTGACGCAGTAGCGACACGGGCGGAGGCGGGCGGTCACTTTCAGAGCGACCTGCACCTCTCAACGCCGGTCCAGGCAATCTCAGCCCGTCCGGCGTTTGAGGACAAGGCCCCTTCAGGGCCGGAGCGGGGTCTGGGGCGGCAGCCCCAGTGGGGTCGAAGGGGCGGAGCCCCTGGAGGACGGGACGGGTAGGGGCGGCGGGGGCGAGAAATCGCTGTCGCCCGCCACCCACCCACCACTACCGTCCATCCGTGACCAACACCCCACCCCGCCTGACCCGCCTCACCTTCCACAGCCCCCTCTCCGAGGCCCGCGCACAAAACCTCGTCCACCGCCTCACCCGAACCACCCCCACCACCCCCACCACCATCCTCGACATCGGCTGCGGCTGGTCCGAGTTGATGCTGCGCATCCTCACCGCAGCCCCCGAAGCCACAGGCATCGGCATAGACATCAACTCCGACGACCTCACCCGCGCCCGCCAGAACGCCGAATCCAGAGGACTCCAGCAACGAGCCGAATTCGTCAACGAGTCGGCCATCAAATCCACCCGCGGCCCCGCCGACCTGGTCCTCTGCGTAGGAGCAAGCCAGGCCCTCAGCACAGCCACCCCGCCCCACCACACCACCGAGGCCCTGACCGAACTACGCCGCCTGGTCACCGACGACGGCCGCGTCCTGCTCGGTGAAGGCTTCTGGCAACGCCCCCCGACCCCCACCGAACTCTCCGGCATGTGGCCGAACGCCGCGGCGACCGACCACCACGACCTCGCCACCCTTCTCGACCTCACCGTCGCCGCGGGCTTCCGCCCGGAGTGGACGGAGACGGCGAGCTTGGACGAATGGGAGGAGTTCGAGTCGGCGTACCAGGCGGACGTCGAGGTATGGCTGGCCCAGCACCCGGACCACCCCCTCGCCGCCGAGACCCGCGACCGCCTCGACCGCCACCGCGCCCAGTGGATGAGCTATCGAGGAGTGCTGGGACTGGCGTATCTCACCCTCGTCCCGGTCACCCGCTGAGGAGCCGTCACACGGGGACGTGCACCGTCTCCACCCTGCTGGCCACCAGCCGTTCCCGCTCCCTGCGCGCCGCCCGCTTCCGCAGCCGCAGAATCTGGCTGACGCCGAGGGCCTGGAGGACGAACACCACCGAGAAGGCCACGGCATAGTCGCCACCCGTGGCGTCCAGCAGCACACCGACCGCGAACAACGTGGTCATCGAGGCCACGAAACCACCCATGTTGGTGATCCCGGACGCCGTCCCCTGACGCTCCGGCGGATTCGCCGGGCGCGCGAAGTCGAAGCCGAGCATGGAGGCCGGCCCGCACGCCCCGAGCACCGTGCACAGCACGATCAGCAGCCACATCGGCGCGGTGTCGCCGGGCCAGACCAGCGTCGTCGCCCACACCACGGCGGTCGCCGACACGGTCCCGAGCGCCAGCGGCAGCCGCGCCTCGTGGTGCCGGGCGACGACCTGGCCGTAGACGAGACCCACGACCATGTTGGACAGGACGACGAGAGTGAGGAGTTCACCGGCCGCCGCCCGGGACAGCCCCTGCGCCTCGACCAGGAACGGCAGTCCCCACAGCAGCAAGAACACCATCGCCGGGAACTGCGTCGTGAAGTGGACCCAAAGCCCCAACCGCGTGCCGGGCTCCCGCCAGGACGCGGCTATCTGGCGTCGTACGTATGCCGCGCCCTGGTGCGGGAGGGGTTCCGGTTCGTGTCCCTCGGGGTGGTCCTTCAGGAACAGGAGCAGCAGGACGAGTACGACCGCCCCCGCGCCCGCGCTGCCGGCGAACGCCGTCGTCCAGCCCACGCCGTGCAGCAGCCGGGCCAGCACCAGGGTGGAGACGAGGTTGCCGGCCATGCCCGCCAGGCCCGCGAGCTGGGCTATCAGCGGGCCCCGGCGGGCCGGGAACCAGCGCCCGCCGAGCCGCAGCACGCTGATGAACGTCATCGCGTCGCCGCAGCCCAGCAGGGCGCGGGAGGCGAGGGCGGTGCCGTACGACGGGGAGAAGGCGAAGCCGAGTTGGCCCACGGTGAACAGCACCGTGCCGATGGCCAGCACCTTCTTGGTGCCGAGCCGGTCGACGAGCAGGCCGACGGGTATCTGCATGCCCGCGTAGACGAGGAGTTGGAGGATCGAGAACGTCGACAGGGCGGAGGCGCCCACGTGGAAGCGGTCCGCGGCGTCGAGTCCCGCGACCCCCAGTGACGTACGGAAGATGACGGCGACGAAGTAGACCGAGACGCCTATGCCCCAGACGGCGACGGCGCGGCGGCCGCCCGGCGGGTCGCCGGGGAGCGCGGCGGACCTCATCGCTCCTCACCCCGTGCGAGGTGCGAGAACCAGTCGATGTGCCGGTGGACCATGCCGACGGCCGCCTCGGCGTCGCCGGAGCGCAGGGCCCGGAGGATCTCCTCGTGCTCGGTGAGGGTCTTGGCGATGCGGTCGGGGTGGGAGTACATGACGGCGACGCCCATGCGCAGCTGCCGGTCGCGGAGTTGGTCGTAGAGCCGGGACAGGATCTCGTTGCCGCCGCTGCGGACGATCTCGGCGTGGAAGCAGCGGTCGGTGACGGCGGCCGCGGCGAGATCGCCGGCCGCTGCCTGTTCCTTCTGTCGGGTGAGAAGTTCCTGGAGGCGCTCGATGAGTCCGGGGGGCGCGGGGACGGCCTTGCGCGCCGCATGCTCCTCGACGAGCAGCCGCGTCTCCACGACGTCCTTGATCTCCTGCGCGGAGACCGGCAGGACCAGGGCGCCCTTCTTCGGGTAGAGCTTGATCAGCCCCTCGACCTCCAGGCGCAGCAGCGCCTCCCGCACCGGGGTGCGCGAGACCCCTACGGCCTCGGCCAGCTCGCCCTCGGTGAGCAGCGTGCCGCCTTCGTAACGGCGGTCCAGGACACCCTGTTTGACGTGGGTGTAGACGCGGTCGGCGGCGGGGGGCTGCTTGACAGGTGCGGGTGGCGCGGAAGGCATGCGCACATCATAGATACAACACGTACGCAAGCCGGGGATCCGTCCACCATCCGGACCGCCCCGGCGCTTTGTTGAATCTTTAGGAATCCTCGCGCGAAGAAGCGACATTCGACCCAGCAGTTGCACAACCTTCTGTGCTACTTACGTGTCACACACGTGCGGCCCCACTGTTCTTCCCCTTTCCAACTTGGCCGCACTGTCGGGGCATTTCGAAGCAATCGGGGTATTTCAGTTGATAACCGCCACCAAGGGCTTCCGTATCCGCAGAGCCGCAGCCGTCGCCATGACGACCGGCGCCGTGCTCGCCACCGGAGCCCTCACCGCGGCGCCCGCGCAGGCCGTGACGACGCCCACCATCACCGCCAAGGGCGGGTATGTGATGAACGGCTCGACCGGCGCGACCCTGTTCACCAAGGCCGCGGACACCAAGAGGCTCACCGCCTCCACCACGAAGATCATGACCGCCAAGGTCGTGCTCTCGCAGACGAACCTGAACCTGGACACCAAGGTGACGATCCGGAAGGAGGTCAGCGACTACATCGTCTCCAAGGGCGCCTCGTCGGCCCGGCTCATCGTCGGCGACAAGGTCACCGTCCGCCAGCTGCTCTACGGGATGATGCTTCCGTCGGGCTGTGACGCCGCGATGGCGCTCGCCGACAAGTTCGGCTCCGGTACGACGGTCAAGGCTCGCACGGCCAACTTCATCGGCAAGATGAACACCATGGCCAGGAGCCTGGGCATGACCAACACGCACTTCGATTCGTTCGACGGCATAAGCAATGGCGCCAACTACTCGACGCCCCGCGACCTCACCAAGCTCGCGCGGAGCACGATGAAGAGCGCCACGTTCAAGTCCGTCGTGAAGACGAAGTCGTACACGGCCAAGACGATCACCAAGACCGGCGCCACCCGCACCATGGCGGCCTGGAAGAACACCAACGCCCTGCTCGGCTGGAACGGCACGCTCGGCATCAAGACCGGCTCCGGCACGGAGGCCAAGTACTGCCTGGTCTTCGCCGCCACGGTCAACGGCGAGTCGGTGATGGGCGCGGTCCTCACCGCCTCCTCCGAGGCCAACCGCACGGCCGATGTGAAGAAGCTGATCAACTACGGGTACGCCCGCATCAGCTGACCCTCGTCACGACCTACGCAAAGGGGCGGCCACTCGTCGGAGTGGCCGCCCTTTCGCTGTGCTTACGCCCAGGTGATCAGCCGCTTCGGCTGCTCCAGGATCGCCGCCACATCGGCGAGGACCTTGGAGCCCAGCTCACCGTCGACCAGGCGGTGGTCGAAGCTCAGCGCCAGGGTGGTGACCTGACGCGGCTTGACCTTGCCCTTGTGGACCCACGGCTGGAGCTTGATCGCGCCGACCGCGAGGATCGCGGACTCGCCGGGGTTGAGGATCGGGGTGCCGGTGTCGACGCCGAAGACGCCGACGTTGGTGATGGTGACCGTGCCCCCCTGCATCGCCGCCGGGGTGGTCTTCCCCTCCCGAGCCGTCGACACCAACTCGCCGAGCGCCTCGGACAGTTGCGGAAGCGTCTTGGCCTGGGCGTCCTTGATGTTCGGGACGATCAGGCCGCGCGGGGTCGCCGCGGCGATGCCCAGGTTGACGTAGTGCTTCCGCACGATCTCCTGGTTGGCCTCGTCCCAGGACGCGTTGACGTCAGGGTTGCGCCGGATCGCGACCAGCAGGGCCTTGGCGATGAGCAGCAAGGGGTTCACGCGCAGGCCCGCGAACTCCTTGTCCTCCTTGAGCTCCTCGACCAGCTTCATCGTGCGCGTCACGTCCACCGTCACGAACTCCGTGACATGCGGTGCCGTGAACGCCGAGCCGACCATCGCCGCGGCCGTCGCCTTGCGGACGCCCTTGACCGGGATACGGGTCTCACGCGCCGTGTCGTAGGCGGCCACCGGCGCGGGGGCGGCCGTGGGCACGGCGACCGGGGCGGCCTGGGGCACCGGCTCGGCGGCCGGCGGGGCCACCGCCGCGTGGACGTCCTCGCGGGTGATGATGCCGTCCGGGCCGGTGGGAGTGACCGTCGTCAGGTCGACGCCCAGGTCCTTCGCCAGCTTGCGGACCGGCGGCTTGGCCAGCGGCCGGGGCGGCGTCACCGCTTCCGAGGGAGCGTGGCCGTTCAGCTCGGCCTGGACGGCCTGGGCCGCGGGCTCCTGGCGCGGAACGTCGGCCCCCTTGCGCGGGCGGCGCTTGGTCGAGGTCTGGGCCACGCCGTAGCCGACCAGCACGGGCTGGCGGCCCGTGCCCTCGGCCTTGGGCTCCTCGGCCGGGGCCTCTACCGAAGGCTCCGGGGCGACCGGGGCCGCCCCGCCCGCCACGTCCACCGCGATGATCGCCGTACCGACGTCCACCGTCGTGCCCTCGGGGAAGTGCAGCTCACGGACCACCCCGTCGTAGGGGATGGGCAGTTCCACGGCCGCCTTGGCCGTCTCGACCTCGCACACCACCTGGCCGTCGGTGACCGTGTCGCCCGGCTGGACGTACCACTTGAGGATCTCCGCCTCGGTGAGTCCCTCGCCCACATCGGGCATCTTGAACTCGCGCAAGGACGCTTCAGTCATCGTCGTCACGTCCCTCTCCTCAGTACGCCAGGGCACGGTCGACGGCGTCGAGCACCCGGTCCAGGCCCGGCAGGTACTCCTCCTCCAGACGCGCCGGCGGATACGGGGCGTGGTATCCGCCCACCCGCAGCACCGGGGCCTCCAGATGGTAGAAGCAGCGCTCCGTGATCCGGGCGGCGATCTCCGCGCCCGAACCGAAGAACACCGGCGCCTCATGGACCACGACCAGACGGCGGGTCTTCTCGACCGACGCCTGGATGGAGTCGAAGTCGAGGGGGGAGACCGAGCGCAGGTCCAGGACCTCCAGGTTCCGGCCCTCCTCGGCGGCCGCGGCGGCGACCTCCTGGCAGAGCTTCACCATCGGGCCGTACGCGGCCAGCGTGAGGTCGGTGCCCTCGCGGACGACGCGCGCCTTGTGCAGCGGACCGGGGATCGCTTCGGTGTTGACCTCGCCCTTGTCCCAGTAGCGCCGCTTGGGCTCGAAGAAGATCACCGGGTCGTCGCTCTGGATGGCCTGCTGCATCATCCAGTACGCGTCGGAGGCGTTGGACGGCGACACGATCTTCAGGCCCGCCACATGCGCGAAGAGCGCCTCGGGGGACTCCGAGTGGTGCTCGACCGCGCCGATGCCGCCGCCGTAGGGGATACGCACGACGACCGGCAGCTTGACCTTGCCCAGGGAGCGGGCGTGCATCTTCGCGAGCTGGGTGACGATCTGGTCGTAGGCCGGGAAGACGAAGCCGTCGAACTGGATCTCCACGACCGGGCGGTAGCCGCGCAGGGCCAGGCCGATCGCGGTGCCGACGATGCCGGACTCGGCGAGCGGGGTGTCGATGACGCGGCTGTCGCCGAAGTCCTTCTGCAGGCCGTCCGTCACCCGGAAGACGCCGCCGAGCTTGCCGACGTCCTCGCCCATGATGAGGACCTTGGGGTCCGAGTCCAGGGCGCGGCGCAGCGACTCGTTGATCGCCTTGGCGAGAGCCATCTTCTCCGCCATCTCAGTGACCCCCCTCTACGTCCGCGAACGACGCCTGGTAGGCGGCGAACTGGGCGCGCTCCTCGTCGACGAGCGCATGCCCGTCCGCGTACACGTTCTCGAAGATGGCGAAGTGGTCCGGGTCAGGCATGGCGCGGACCGCTTCGCGCACTCGTTTGCCCAACGCCTCGCTCTCGGCCTCCAGTTCCGCGAAAAATCCCTCGTCCGCGTGGTTTGAAGCCTCCAGGTACCGGCGAACGCGCAGGATCGGGTCCTTCGCCTCCCAGGCCTCGCGCTCCTCGTCGGCGCGGTACTTCGTCGGGTCGTCGGAGGTGGTGTGGGCGCCCATGCGGTACGTGTACGCCTCGACCAGCGTCGGGCCCTCGCCGGCGCGGGCGCGCTCCAGCGCCCACTTCGTCACGGCCAGACAGGCCAGGACGTCGTTGCCGTCGACGCGGACGCCGGGGAAGCCGTAGCCCTGTGCGCGCTGGTAGAGCGGCACGCGGGTCTGCTTCTCGGTCGGCTCGGAGATCGCCCACTGGTTGTTCTGGCAGAAGAACACCACGGGCGCGTTGTAGACCGCGGAGAAGGTGAAGGACTCGGCCACGTCGCCCTGGCTGCTCGCGCCGTCGCCGAAGTAGGCGATGACCGCGCTGTCGGCGCCGTCCTTGGCGATGCCCATGGCGTAGCCGGTGGCGTGCAGCGTCTGGGAGCCGATGACGATCGTGTAGAGCTGGAAGTTGTTGCTGTTGGGGTCCCAGCCGCCGTTGTTCACGCCGCGGAACATGCCCAGCAGGTTGGTGGGGTCGACGCCGCGGCACCAGGCCACGCCGTGCTCACGGTAGGTCGGGAAGACGTAGTCGTCCTCGCGGGTGGCGCGGCCGGAGCCGATCTGGGCGGCCTCCTGGCCGAGCAGTGACGCCCACAGGCCCAGCTCGCCCTGGCGCTGCAGGGAGGTGGCCTCGGCGTCGAAGCGTCGGGTGAGCACCATGTCGCGGTAGAGGCCGCGGAGCTCGTCGGGGGTGATGCCGGCGACGTACTTGTCGTACTCGGCGTTCTTGACGCGCTTGCCCTCGGGCGTCAGCAGCTGCACCAGCTCGGGGTCCGTGCTGCTCGGCGTCTTCCTTGCGGTTGTGGTCTTGCCGGCCGTGCTCTTGGTACCGGCGCTGCGTCGCGACTTCCGCGCGGCAGTGCTCTCCACGGTCACGTGTGCTCCTCCGTCGGTCCGGCATCCCGGGTTCGCCGGGTGCCAGTGCGGCTCACCTGCAGCCCTACGGACGCACAGGGTGGGTGCGGCTCGTTGGGGACAGGCGTGACAGGTGCCCCGGCGAGCGCCCTGCAAAAGGCACGTTACCCAGTGCTCCACATTTCTGTGAAACCCCTCCTGACCTGCGATTTTGCTTGGATATCCAAGTAAATCGCGAAAGGCGGGAACAACTCCTGGTCACAGCCTTGCAGGGGGCCGGAACAACGGCACGTTATATCGGTGACCCAGGTCACGGGAAGAGTCGCCGAGAGCGTAGTCACCGAAGTCGTGTGACGCCGGTCTCACGCGGGGGCCTCTCGGCGGGTCCGGAAACGCCACGCGCGCTTGGAGCCCGTCTCCGGGCCGCACGCGCGCGTGGATGTCTCTCGCCGGTCGGCGGCGGGGTGTCAGCCGGTGCCGCCGGTGGGGAGCGTCGGCTCCCCGGTGGGCTCCTCGGTGGGCTCCTCCGTCGGCTCCTCGGTGGGCTCCTCGGTCGGCTCCTCCGTCGGCTCGGCCGTGGTCGGGTCCTCGGTCGGCTCGGTCGTCGGCTCCTCGGTGGGCTCGTACGTGGGGTCCTCGGTCGGCTCGTAGGTCGGGTCGGTGCCCGTGCCGCTGCCGTCGTCGGTGACCTCGTCCGTCGGCTCCTCGGTCGCCTCGTCCGTGGGCTCGTCGGTCGTCTTGTCCTCGGTGGTCTGCGACGTCGTCGGCGTCTGCGTGGTGTCGCCACCACCGCCACCGGTGCCGTCGCCCCTGTTCAGCGCCAGCGCGACACCCGCCGCGATGGCGATCACCGCGAGCACGGCCAGGATCCACAGCTTGCCGCGGCCGCCGCCACTCCGGTTGCCGTTCCCCTCGAAGCCGCCGTCGTCGCCGCCCCCGTACCGGTTGGGCAGGATCGGCTGCGGGATCTGCGTCGTGCCGGAGGCCGGGGTGCCGGGGTGCCCCATGACGGTCGTGTTGGCGAAGCCCGCGGACGGGGTGTGCCGGCCGTCGTGCGTCGTCACCGGGCCGGTGTTCCAGGTGCCGGTGTGGCCGCCCTGGTCGTACAGCATCTGCAGGCCGTACTGGACGAGGCCGCGCATCTCCTCGGCCGTCTGGAACCGGTCGTCGGGCTCCTTGGCGAGCGAGCGCATGACAAGGCCGTCGAGCTCGGGCGGCGTGGCGTCGGAGACCTCCGACGGCGGCGTCGGGATGTCCTGGACGTGCTGGTAGACCACCGACAGCGGGGTCTCTCCGGTGAACGGGGGCCGCAGCGCGAGGAGTTCGTAGAGGAGGCAGCCCGTCGCGTACAGGTCGGAGCGGTGGTCGACCGCCTTGCCGAGCGCCTGCTCCGGGGAGAGGTACTGCGGGGTGCCCATGACCATGCCGGTCTGCGTCATCGTCGACTGCGCGCCGTGCAGGGCACGCGCGATGCCGAAGTCCATCACCTTCACGGCGCCGTTGTTGGTGATGATGACGTTGGCGGGCTTGATGTCGCGGTGCACGATGCCGTGCTGGTGCGAGTAGGCGAGGGCCTCAAGTACACCGGAGACGATGATCAGCGCCTGCTCGGGGCCGGGCGCCTCGGCGTTGATCAGGAGGTCGCGGATGGTGCGCCCCTCGACGATCTCCATGACGATGTACGGCACGCTCTGGCCGTTCACGAAGTCCTCGCCGGAGTCGTACACGGCGACGATCGCATGGTGGTTGAGGCCGGCCACCGACTGGGCCTCGCGCGTGAAGCGGGCCTTGGACACCGGGTCCTCGGCGAGGTCGGAGCGCAGCAGCTTGACCGCCACGGTGCGTCCGAGGCGCACGTCCTCGGCCGCGAACACCTCGGCCATGCCGCCCCGGCCGAGTCTGCGGGTCAGCCTGTAACGGCCGTCCCCGACAAGCCCGCCATTACCCCACATTTCCGGCGCGTCTGACATACCGCCGCCAGCCGCCTCGGGGTCGGACGGGCCCTGAGCGCGCTGCTGCTGTGCCATCGGTCCTCGCCGTCGTTTCTGCCCGCGGTGCGCGCGGTGTTGTTACGGTCTCCGTCGGCCACGCTACAGCCTCTGCGCAAGCCTCCGGTCCGAGACGGTCGCCCGGGCCCGACGGAGAAGGACGGGCCATGAAACCCGCACCCCCTCCACTCGTGCAAATTCTGTGCACCGACCGTACGGCCCTTGTAACGCTTCCGCGACGCTCCCTTCTCGTACGGTCACGGAACGGGCACCGCGCTTGACCTGTCAGTGCCTTGGGGCAGACTTGGCCGGGAATAGCACATTGGATCACTCGGGATCACGGATCCGCGGCAATCGCAGGCGCCCGAGAGGCTACGGGGGACGCACAACATGAGCCAGGACGGCGCACAGGGCGCGAACGCGGGGCGTTCGCTGGCCGGCGGCCGCTATCAGCTGCGCGACCTGCTCGGCCAGGGCGGCATGGCCTCCGTGCATCTCGCCTACGACTCCGTGCTCGACCGGCAGGTCGCGATCAAGACCCTGCACACCGAGCTCGGCCGCGAGCAGGCCTTCCGCGAGCGCTTCCGCCGCGAGGCCCAGGCAGTGGCCAAGCTCACGCACACCAATATCGTCTCGGTCTTCGACACGGGCGAGGACAGCGTCGACGGCATGACGACGCCGTACATCGTCATGGAGTACATCGAGGGCCGCCCGCTCAGCTCCGTCTTCGACGAGGACGTACGGCAGTTGGGCGCGGTGCCCGCCGACAAGGCGCTGAAGATCACCGCGGATGTGCTGGCGGCGCTGGAGATCAGCCATGAGATGGGGCTGGTCCACCGGGACATCAAGCCGGGCAACGTGATGCTGAACAAGCGTGGCGTGGTCAAGGTGATGGACTTCGGCATCGCGCGCGCCATGCAGTCCGGTGTGACGTCGATGACACAGACCGGCATGGTCGTCGGCACCCCGCAGTACCTCTCGCCCGAGCAGGCGCTCGGCCGTGCCGTGGACGCCCGTTCCGACCTCTACTCGGTCGGCATCATGCTGTTCCAACTCGTCACCGGGCGGCTGCCGTTCGACGCGGACTCCCCGCTGGCGATCGCGTACGCGCATGTACAGGAGGAGCCGGTCGCCCCGTCCTCCATCAACCGCGCGCTGCCCCCGGCTGTGGACGCGCTGGTCGCCCGCGCCCTGAAGAAGAACCCGAACGAGCGTTTCCCCAGCGCCGAGGCCATGCGGGACGAGTGCCTGCGGGTCGCCGCGTCCTTCCAGGCGACCCCGCCGAGCATCGTGCCGGGCGCGCACACCCAGAGCGGACAGGGCGTCGGCGCCTCGGTGTTCCCGCCGGTCGGCCAGACGCCGCCGCCCGGGGGCCACGTCCAGACGCCGTACCAGCAGCCGACCCCGGCGCCGAATCCGTACAGCAACACCCCGCCGCCGGCCCCGCCCTCCCCGGCGTACGGCTATCCGCAGCAGCAGCCGGGCTTCCAGACGCCCGCGCCCGCCGCGTACTCCCCGCAGCCGGGTCACACGACACCGCCGCCCTACACCGTCCAGCCCGGGCAGCGGCCCGCTCCGGGCGGCGGCAGGAGCAACCGGCCGGTCGTCCTCGGCTCGATCGTCGTGTCCCTCGTCGCGGTCGTCGGCCTGATCGTGGCGCTGGCGCTGAACGGCGGCGGCGCCGAGGACGACGGCGGCGGGGGCGGCGGCGGGACGACCGCCACGCCCTCGGTGACGAAGAAGGCGGGCTACCGCGAAGGGGACGACTCCAAGACCGTCGAGACGACCGACTGCACCGAGCCGGCGGAGTCGTACACGGACCCCGACAAGGTGACGATGCCGGACTTCACGTTCAAGTACTGGCCGTCGGTCGTCGAGTGCCTCGACGAGGCGGGCTGGGACTACGAGAAGATCGACGTCAACGAGAACACGTACGGACAGGGCACGATCATGCGGCAGTCGCCGGTGGCGCGTGAGGACTTCGATCCGGACAGTCCGCCGAAGATGACGTTCACGGTGTCGACGGGCAATCCGCAGTGACATCCGCGAAAGCGGCTTCCGCGACATGAGAAAGGGCCCGGTGGCGTGTGCTGCCGGGCCCTTCGCGGATTTCGCGGATCAGTGAGCGGTGATCGGTGATCGGTTACAGATACGGTCCGCCCGCGCGGCCGCCCATGTGCTGTTCGCCGTCCTCCTGACCGCCGACGCCGGGCGGGAGCGCGCGGCGCATCTGCTCCAGCTGGGCCCGCGCGGCCATCTGCTGGGCGAAGAGCGTGGTCTGGATGCCGTGGAAGAGGCCCTCCAGCCAGCCGACCAACTGGGCCTGCGCGATGCGCAGTTCCGCGTCGGACGGCGTCCCTTCGTCCGTGAAGGGCAGGGAGAGCCGCTCCAGCTCCTCCACGAGCTCCGGGGCCAGACCGTCCTCCAGCTCCTTCACCGAACTGGCATGGATCTCCTTCAGCCGGACCCGGCTCGCCTCGTCCAGAGGAGCAGCGCGTACCTCTTCGAGCAGCTGCTTGATCATGCTGCCGATGCGCATGACCTTCGCCGGCTGCTCGACCTGCTCCGTCACCGGGATCTCGCGGGAGTCCTCGTCTCCGGTGCCGCCGCTGAGCGCCATCCCGTCCTGGCCCACGACCAGGATCTGGGGGTTCTCGGGCGACCTTTCGTTCCTCGGCATCTCCATGCCGCCATTCTCTCGCACCCGTACAGCTCATCATCCTGGTGCCCCCGGTGTGGGGTGATCCACCGTTTACGCCCGGACGGTTTCCGTCAGGGGCCGCCGCCCCGGGCCAGGCGGGTGAGACGGGCCTCGCAGATGTCGAGCCAGCGGCTCTCCGCCTCGGCGTGGAAGACGCGCTGTTCCAGCAGGAGGAGGCGGGCCATCTCGTCGGGGTGCTCATGCGCCCGCGCCAGGGCCTCGGCCCGCTGCCGTACACAGGCGTCCAGGGCCTCGGCGACATGCCTGCGCTGCGCCCGCACGACCTCTCGTACGTCGACGCCGGGCGCCCCCGCCGCCATGACCAGCTTGATGGCCAGCTCGTCCCGGGGCGGGCTGACCCGTTCCACGGGCCGGGCGAACCAGGCCCGCAGCTCGGCGCGGCCCGCCTCGGTCAGCGCGTACAGCGCCCTGCCCGCCTCGTCCGCGCCGTCCTGGACGACCATGCCGTCCCGTTCCAGCCGGCCGAGGGTCGTGTAGACCTGCCCGATGTTCAGCGGCCAGGTCCCGCCCGTACGCGCCTGGAACTCGGTGCGCAGCCGGGAACCGTAGCGGGGGCCGGGTTCCAGCAGCGCCAGCAGTCCGTGGCGTATCGACATAACCGGATTGTGCGCCGGATTGGGTCGGGTGGCGGAGTCCGGAATGCCGGGTCCGGCGGATGCGGTGAAAGTTGTGTCATGACTTCTTGGCCGGGGGTGGTGCGGGGGCGCGGGCGAGCCGCTTCGAGTGGGTCGCGCGGCCCGTCGTGGCCCGCGGGGCGGCTGGTCGTGGTGGCGGCGGGGCTGATCATAGGGCTGTGGGGGGCCGGGGTGTCGTACGGCGTGGACGGTCCGCGTGGGGCGGCGGGTCCGGCGCGTGTGTCCTCCGGCTCCGTGGGTGCGTCCCGGTCGGCCCTGTCCCCCTCCGAACCGGCGGGTTCCCCCACGTCGGCCGCCGCGGAGTCGTCCGGCTCCACGGGCGAGGACGACGACGCCCGTCCTTCGTCGGATCCAGCGGAGCCGTCGGCCGACGGGTCCGAGGAGTCGGGCCAGGGGTCGGGCCACGGGTCGAGCGAGCACTCGGGGGCCGCATCCGGCGAGGAGTCGGAGCAAGGGGCAGGTGAGGACTCAGGCGATGAGTCCGGCCAGGGGTCGTCCGGTGAGGGGCCGCGCGACGAGTCGGACTCGGCGACGGCGAAGCCCCGGCCCTCGGTCACGCCCAGTGCCCATGGGCCCACCGCGTCCTCTCCCACCCCCTCCGGCAAGCCGTCGCGGGCCGGGAGCCGGGCGGGTGAGGGGCGGGAGCGGCCCGGGCGGGAGAGGGGGCCGCTGGAGCACGAGGAGGCGAAGCGCGAGAGGGGGAGGGACCACGAGAGGGACCAGGGGAGGGACCACGACGACGGTCTCGCCGCGGGGCGGGACTCGGGGGCATCGGAGGGGGAGGGTGCGGGTGAGGAGGACGGGGGCGGCATGTCCGAGGACACGGACGCCACCCCCACCCGGGCCCCGTCGCCGGCCACCCCACCGGCCGCCCCTGCACACCACCCCGCCCCCCACGCCGACGGCCCCACCGGGCCCGTCCTCGAACTGCTCCCCCTCGGCACCGGCCTGGTGCTGATCGGCCTCGGCCTGGGTCTCGCGTTCGTGGGGCTGCGGCTGCGGCGCGGTTAGCGGGTGTCACTCGGGGGGCGGCCCCATACGGCGGGAGCCCGGCATCCCTACGGCGCGACGAGGAGCACCTTCCCCACATGTCCGCTCTCCTCAAGCACCCGGTGTGCCTCGGCGGCGTCGCTCATCGGGAGTTCGCGGTCGACGACCGGGCGGATGTGGCCGGCGTCCAGGAGGGGCCAGACGTGTTCGCGTACGGCCGCCACGATGGCCGCCTTCTCGGCGATCGGGCGGGCGCGCAGCGAGGTCGCGCTGATGGCGGCGCGCTTGGCGAGCAGTGCGCCGATGTTGAGCTCGCCCTTGACGCCGCCCTGCATGCCGATGATGGCGAGACGGCCGTTGACCGCGAGGGTCTGGACGTTGCGATCGAGGTACTTGGCGCCCATGTTGTCGAGGATGACGTCGGCCCCGGCCCCGTCGGTGGCCTTCCTGACCTCCTCGACGAAGTCCTGTTCCCGGTAGTGG
Source organism: Streptomyces lanatus (assembly GCF_014655715.1). Lineage (GTDB taxonomy): Bacteria > Actinomycetota > Actinomycetes > Streptomycetales > Streptomycetaceae > Streptomyces > Streptomyces lanatus. Next base: position 143,624 of record NZ_BNBM01000006.1, read on the forward strand.
ACCAGGATGTCGGCGCCCAGTTCGGCGCACCGGTCCAGTTTCTCCTTGCTGCCCGCGGTGACGGCGACCTTGGCGCCGACGGCCTTGGCGAGCTGGATGGCCATGGTGCCGATGCCGCTGGAGCCGCCGTGCACGAGCAGCGTCTCGCCGGGGCGGAGGTGGGCGACCATGAAGACGTTGGACCACACCGTGCAGACCACCTCGGGCAGCGCGGCGGCCCGCGTCAGGCTCACGCCCTGGGGCACGGGCAGCAGCTGACCGGCCGGTACGGCGACCTTCTCGGCGTAGCCGCCGCCCGCGAGCAGCGCGCACACCTCGTCGCCGACGGCCCAGCCGGAGACACCCGGGCCGATCTCGGCGATCCGGCCGGAGCACTCCAGGCCGGGGTAGGGGGAGCTGCCGGGCGGCGGGTTGTAGAAGCCCTGCCGTTGCAGGATGTCGGCACGGTTGACGGCGCCGGCCACCACCTCGACCAGCACCTCGCCCTCACCGGCGACCGGATCGGGGACCTCGTCCCACACCAGCGCCTCGGGCCCACCAGGTTCGGGAATCGTGATCGCATGCATGGGACGGACGCTACTCCTCGGCCCCGGGCCCCTGTCCCTAGGACCTTGTCCCCCGTCTTCCTAGGACCTCCCTAGGACCTTGTCCCTCCCGTCCCTCGGTCGTTGGACGGGTTCTGTCGCAAATCCCTGTGCGGCACCGATGAGTTTGCGCGACCGTAAAGGTCTCCCCATGCGTAGCCCAAAAAGCCTCCCTATACGTAGCGCGAGGACGCGGAAGGACCACTCGGAAGGACCCCGACAGCATGAGCACGCAGACGATGTCCGGTCTCGCGATCGAGACCGCCGGCCTGGTCAAGACATTCGGCGAGACACGGGCCGTCGACGGCGTGGACCTGGCGGTCCCGGCCGGCACGGTCTACGGCGTCCTCGGCCCGAACGGCGCAGGCAAGACCACCACCGTGAAGATGCTCGCCACCCTGCTGCGACCCGACGGCGGCGAGGCCCATGTCTTCGGGCACGACGTCGTCCGCGAGGCCGACGCGGTGCGTGGCCGGGTGAGCCTCACCGGGCAGTACGCCTCCGTGGACGAGGACCTCACCGGCACCGAGAACCTCGTCCTGCTGGGCCGCCTCCTCGGGCACGGCAAGCAGGCCGCTCGGGAGCGCGCCGCGCAGCTGCTGGAGGCCTTCGGGCTGACGGACGCGGCGGGCAAGCAGGTCAAGAACTACTCCGGTGGCATGCGGCGCCGTATCGACATCGCCGCCTCCATTCTCAACACGCCTGATCTGCTGTTCCTGGACGAGCCGACGACCGGGCTCGACCCGCGCAGTCGCAACCAGGTGTGGGACATCGTGCGTGCGGTCGTCGCCCAGGGCACCACCGTGATGCTGACGACGCAGTATCTGGACGAGGCCGACCAGCTGGCGTCCCGGATCGCCGTCATCGACCGCGGCAAGGTGATCGCCGAGGGGACCAAGGGCGAGCTGAAGGCGTCCGTGGGTGCCGGGTCCGTCCATCTGCGGCTGCGGGACGCCGAACAGCGGCCGGAGGCCGAGCGGGTGCTGCGGCTGACCCTGGACGCGGAGGTGCAGCTGGAGCCCGACCCCGTGGCGCTGACCGCGCGGGTCGGATCCGGTGCCGCCAACGGGCAGGGGGCGGCCGAGCAGGCCGGCCGGGCGCTCGCCGAACTGGCCCGCACCGGAGTCATCGTCGACAACTTCTCGCTGGGTCAGCCCAGCCTGGACGAGGTCTTCCTCGCCCTCACCGGACACGACACCCACAAGACGGCCGCCGACAAGGACGAGGTGACGGCATGAGCACCGTGACGCAGACCGAGAGCAAGGACCTCGCCCCCGTCAGCACCGAGTCGCTCGCCGCGCTGCTCGTCAGCAAGGAGCGACCGCCGCGGCCCAGTGCCTTCTCGGCCTCCATGACCTTCGGCTGGCGGGCGATCCTGAAGATCAAGCATGTGCCGGAGCAGCTCTTCGACGTCACCGCGTTCCCGATCATGATGGTGCTGATGTACACGTATCTGTTCGGGGGTGCCCTGGCCGGGTCCCCGAAGGAGTACATCCAGTTCCTGCTGCCGGGCATCCTGGTGATGTCGGTCGTGATGATCACCATGTACACGGGTGTCTCGGTGAACACCGACATCGAGAAGGGCGTCTTCGACCGCTTCCGCTCGCTGCCGATCTGGCGGCCGTCGACGATGGTCGGCTATCTGCTGGGCGACGCCCTGCGCTACACCATCGCCTCCGTCGTGATGCTCACCGTCGGCGTCATCCTGGGCTACCGCCCGGACGGAGGCGTGGCCGGAGTGCTCGCCGGGATCGCGCTGCTGGTCGCGTTCTCGTTCGCGTTCTCATGGATCTGGACGATGTTCGGGCTGATGCTGCGCTCGGAGAAGTCGGTGATGGGCGTCAGCATGATGGTGATCTTCCCGCTGACCTTCCTGTCCAACGTCTTCGTCGACCCGAAGACCATGCCGGGCTGGCTCCAGGCGTTCGTGAACAACAGCCCGATCACCCATCTCGCCTCAGCCGTGCGCGGGTTGATGGCGGGCGACTGGCCGGCGGCCGAGGTCGCCTGGTCGGTGGGCTGGGCGGGCCTGTTCGTGCTGGTCTTCGGGCCGATCACGATGCGGCTGTACAACCGCAGGTAGGGCCCGGCGTCAGATGCGCTTCATCCCTGGGGGCAGACGCCGGTCATCGGGTGTGACCTGAGTGCCCGGCGTCGCCCGCACGATGGTGATGAGCCGGTCCGTCAGCTCCAGTGTGCCGACGGCCGAATCGTCGTATCCGAGCACCCGATGCCCGCGGATGACGCTGACCACCAGGTCATCGGTCTGTCGCGGTGTCTTGCCCACCTCGGCCTTTATGACCGGCCGTTCGACGAGGTCGAGCCCGCTGCCCTGGTGGATCAGGTCCTCCAGGACCATGCCGGCGGCGGGGCTGAGCACGGACAGACCGAGCAGCCGCCCGGCGGCGCTGGCGCTGGTGATGACCGCGTCGGCGCCGGACTGCTTGAGCAGCGGGGCGTTCTCCTCCTCGCGGACCGCGGCCACGATCTTCGCGCCGGGGTTGAGCTGCCGGGCCGTCAGCGTCACCAACACGGCCGTGTCGTCCCGCTGGGTCGCGATGATGATCTTCCGGGCCTTGTGCACCTCGGCCCTTTTCAGGACCTCGCTGCGGGTCGCGTCACCCGTGACCCCGGCGTATCCCTCCGCGACGGCCGCCTCGATCACCTTGGAACTCGGGTCGACCACGACGACCTGGTCCTTCCTCAGCCCGGTCGCGCAGACGGTCTGGATCGCCGAACGCCCCTTCGTGCCGAAGCCGACGACGACGGTGTGGTCACGCAAGGTGGACCTCCAGCGGTTCAGCCGCCATTCCTCCCGGGTCCGTTCGGTGAGGACCTCAAGGGTGGTGCCGACCAGGATGATCAGGAACAGCACGCGCATGGGCGTGATGACGAAGATATTGGTGAGCCGGGCGGCATCACTGACCGGGGTGATGTCGCCGTATCCGGTGGTGGAGAGGCTCACGGTCGCGTAGTAGAACGCGTCGAGGAGATCGACGGAACCGTCGGAGCTGTCGTTGTAGCCGTCGTGGTCGGCGTAGACGATCAGTGCGGTCAGCACCAGCAGGGACAGCGCCAGCGCGACCCGCTTGGCCACCTGCCGGAAGGGATGCTCCACGATCTTCTTCGGGAGCTTCACCCGATAGGTCTCGACCCGCTCGTCCGCCTGCCGCGCTATGGCGTCCTGGCCCGGAAGTTTCACGTGAAACACACCTCGATGCCGGCACTGGCCCAGGGCAGATCGAGCAGCTCGGCCTCCTGACCCGCCCGCGCACCGCCCGGCGGTACGACGGCGACCGCATCGGCCGCCGCCATGCCCCGCAGCATCGCCGGCCCCTGGTAGTGCAGCGGCACGGCATGGTCGCCGCGCAGCACCACGGGGATGAGCCGGGTGTCGTACGGATGCCCGTGCGCCGCCTCCTTCAGGGGCATCGTGTACGCCTCGGGGGCGGGGCGTGCGGCGAGGGTGCGCAGCATGGGTTCGGCCAGGGTGAGCAGGCCGGAGACGGCGGCCAGGGGGTTGCCGGGCAGGCCGACGAGGTGCTGGTGCTCCTTGGTGCGGGCCAGCAGCATGGGGTGGCCGGGCCGCACCTTGACGCCGTCCACCAGGAGTTCGGCGCCGATGCGCTTCAGCGTGGGGTGGACGTGGTCGACAGGGCCGGCCGCGGTGCCGCCGGTGGTGACGATGAGGTCGGCCTCGGACTTGGTGAGGGCCTTGTGCAGGGCCTTGGCGTCATCGCCGAGCCGGCGCACGGCGGTGACCTCGGCGCCGAGTGCGCGCAGCCAGGGCGGCAGCATCGGGCCGAGGGCGTCCCGGATGAGCCCGTCGTGCGGCAGCCCTTCGGTGAGCAACTCATCGCCGAGAACGAGGACTTCGACGCGGGGGCGGGGCACTGCGGTGAGGGTGTCGTATCCGGCGGCCGAGGCGAGGCCCAGCACGGCGGGGGTCACGAGGGTGCCGACGGCGAGCAGTTGATCGCCGTTACGGCACTCCTGGCCGCGTGGGCGGATGTCCTGGCCGTGCTGGATCTCCCGGCCGGCGTGCAGCTGGCCCTTGGCGTCCGTGCGGCCGTGCTCGCTGCGCAGAACGGCGGTGGTGTCCAGGGGGATGCGAGCACCGGTCGCGATGCGGACGGCCTCGCCGTCGGTGAGCGGCTCGGGCTCGGCGTGCCCGGCCAGGACGCCCTCTTCCCGTACGGCCCAGGGGCCGGGGCCCGCGACCGCCCAGCCGTCCATCGCCGAGGTGTCGAAGGAGGGCAGGTCGGTGAGGGCGGTGAGGGGCTCGGCCAGGGTGAGGCCCAGGGCGACGTCGAGCGGGACGGAGACGGGAGCGCGGCGGGCGGACCGGGTGGCGCTCCGGGCGGCGCGGGCGGCGGTCTCGCGGGCGTCGGGCCAGGGGGTGGCCCTGTGGTGGCGGTCGGGGTTGCCGGGGTCGGGCTCGCGAGGAGTCTCGGGGCGCTGCGGGACGGGCGCGGGCAGGGGGTCGCTAGGGCTGCGGTGCGCGTTGTTGTCGTTCACGAGGGCGAGCACTTCCTCGACATCGAGGTCCTCGGCGTCCCCGTCGGTCCGGATGCCGCGGGCGGTCATCCGGCGTCCGGACGGGCGTCGGGGGTGGCGTCCGGAGCCGCCTCGGACTTGGCGGCAGCGGCCTCCTCCGCCCAGCGCAGGGCGAGCGCGGCGGCCTTGCGGGACGCCTCGGCGACGGCTTCGGGGCCTGACTGGCCCCCCTGCGCCTGTGCGGCCTGCGCGGCCTGCGCCGCCGCGTATCCGACGAGGAAGGTGGTCAGCGGGGCCGCCGGACGCGCCACGCCGTGAGCGGCGTCGCGGGCCAGGTCCAGCAGCAGCTTGGTGTCGACGTCGAGGTCGATGCCCAGTTCGTCCTTGACTGCGGAAATCCATTCATCCAACACGTGCCCATGCTCCCTGATGCGTGCCCTGGCGGTGGCGATGTCGTCCCAGGTGTCGCAGTCGAAGGACGCGACGGGGTCGGGGACGCGGGTGAGATCGAGCGCGCCGGTCAGCCGGCGCAGGGGGAGACCGGTGAGGCCGTCGTGCTCGTGGGCGAGCGCGTCGAGTCCATGGCGCAGCGCGGACGCGCGGTACGCGGCGACGAGGGGCTGGTCGCGGCCTTCGGCGTCGGTGAGCAGCGCGCCGTCGGCGTCGCCGGTGCGCAGGGCGGCCAGCAGCCGCTGGACCGTGCCCTCGTCGAGGAAGGGCAGGTCGGCCGAGAGGACGACGACCGACTCGGCCGTGGTGTGCCGCAGCCCGGCGCCGAGGGCGGCCAGGGGGCCGCCGCCGGGCGGGTCCTCGCGCGCCCAGGTCACCGGGCGTGCGGTGGCGCGGGGCTCGGCGACGACGACGCTGGTGCGCGCGTCGGCGCAGGCGGCGAGCACCCGGTCGAGCAGCGGGCGCCCGCCGACGCGCACGCCGGGCTTGTCCACACCGCCGAGCCGCCGCGCGGCGCCACCGGCGAGCACGACGGCGTCGTAGGCGACGCCCTGTGCGTCCGTCGGTTCGTACGCGGTCATCCCCCGAGTATGCGTGCCTCGGCGATCACAGGGAACGCAGGGGAAGCGGCCGGCCCGGCCGGTGTGTCACAGGGTGCGCAGCAGCACCGCCGGCTGTTCCACGCAGTCCGCCACATATCGCAGGAAGCCACCCGCCGTGCCGCCGTCGCAGACCCGGTGGTCGAAGGTGAGCGACAGCTCGACGAGCTGGCGTATGGCCAGTTCGCCCTCGTGCACCCACGGCTTGGGGATGATGCGGCCGACACCGAGCATCGCGGCCTCGGGGTGGTTGATGATCGGTGTGGAGCCGTCGACGCCGAACACGCCGTAATTGTTCAACGTGAAGGTGCCGCCGGTGAGTTCCGCCGGGGTGAGGGTGCCCGTGCGGGCCGCCTCGGTGAGCCGGGCGAACTCCGCGGTCAGCGACTCCGCGTCCCGCGCGTGCGCGTCCCGGACGACCGGGACGACGAGTCCCCGCTCGGTCTGCGCGGCGAATCCGAGGTGCACCTGGTCGAGCTGGACGACCTCGCGGGCCTCCATGTCGACCGTGGAGTTCAGCTCGGGGAACCGGGCCAGGGCGGCGGTGCAGATGCGGGCCAGCAGGGCGAGCAGGGCGATCTTCGGTCCCCCGGCGGCGTTCATCGCGGCGCGCGCCCGCATCAGCTCCGTCGCGTCGGCGTCCACCCAGCAGGTGGCGTCGGGGATCTCGCGCCGGCTGCGGGAGAGCTTGTCGGCGACGGCTCCGCGGACGCCCTTGAGGGGGACGCGGATGCCGGCGGGGGGTGCGGAGGAGCGGGTGGCGGCCACGGGTGTGTGCGGCTCGACCGTCGGCTGTGCCGCGCTGCGTCCGTGCACCTCGGCGGCCCGCAGCGCGTACTCGACGTCGGCCCGCAGGATGAGCCCGTCCGGCCCGGAACCGTGCAGCTCCCGCAGATCGAGGCCGTTCTCGCGGGCGAGGCGGCGCACGAGCGGGGAGATCACGGGCACGGGCCCGTCGCTACGGGTCTCCTCGTCGGCCGGTGCCGTGTCATGACCGTGGCCGTGTCCTGCCCCGGTGCCGACAGGCCGCGCCACGCTCTCGGCAGGCGGCGTCACCTCACGCGCGGCGGCCCCGTTCGCCGTCTGAGCAGCAGGTGCAGCAGGCCGCACCCTCCGCCGCCGCGCCGGTGCCTCCGAGGTGCCGTATCCCACCAGCACGTTCCCGGAGCCCTCGGTCTCGCCGCCGGAGGCCGACGCGCCGACCGCCACGGTCACCAGCGGCGCCCCGACGGGCAGCTCCGTGCCCTCCTCGCCGAAGCGGGCCGTGACCACACCGGCGTAGGGGCAGGGGATGTCGACCATCGCCTTGGCCGTCTCGACCTCGACGACCGGCTGGTCGACGGCGACGACGTCACCGACCTCCACCAGCCAGCGGACGATCTCCGCCTCGGTCAGGCCCTCGCCGAGATCCGGCAGCCTGAACTCCAGCACCTGCGCCATCAGCTCTCCGCCTCCCACTGCAGACGCCCCACGGCGTCCAGGATCCGGTCCACGCCGGGCAGGTGGTGACGCTCCAGCATCGGCGGTGGATAGGGAAGGTCGAACCCGGCCACGCGCAGCACCGGCGCCTCCAGGTGGTGGAAGCAGCGCTCCGTGACCCGGGCCGCGATCTCCCCTCCCGGTCCGCCGAACCCGCCCGACTCGTGTACGACGACCGCCCGTCCGGTCCGCCGTACCGAGGCGGCGACCGTCTCGTCGTCGAACGGCACCAGCGAGCGCAGGTCGACGACTTCCAGGTCCCACCCTTCCTCCCGGGCCGCCTCGGCGGCTTCGAGGCAGACGGGCACGGACGGTCCGTACGTGATGAGCGTGGCGCTCCGCCCCGAGCGCCGCACCACCGCGCGGCCAATCGGTTCAACGTCCGTCGGCTCTTCCGGGTTCCAGGTGTCCTTCGACCAGTACAGCCGCTTGGGCTCCAGGAAGACCACGGGGTCGTCGGAGGCGATGGAGGCGCGCAGCAGCCCGTAGGCGTCGGCGACGGTCGCGGGCGTGACGACATGGAGCCCCGGAGTCGCCATGTAGTACGCCTCGGAGGAGTCGCTGTGGTGCTCGACGCCGCCGATGCCGCCGCCGTAGGGCACGCGGATGGTGATCGGGAGCGGCATCCGGCCGCGGGTGCGGTTGCGCATGCGCGCGACGTGCGAGATGAGCTGCTCGAACGCCGGGTAGGCGAACGCGTCGAACTGCATCTCCACGACCGGCCGCAGCCCGTACATGGCCATGCCGACGGCGGTGCCGAGGATGCCCGCTTCGGCGAGCGGGGTGTCGGTGCAGCGGTCCTCGCCGAACTCCTTGGCGAGGCCGTCGGTGACGCGGAAGACGCCACCGAGGGTGCCGACGTCCTCGCCCATGACGTGCACGGACGGGTCGGCGGCCATGGCGTCGCGCATCGCGCGCGTGAGGGCCTGCGCCATGGTGGCCGGCTTGACGGCGACGGTGGTCATCGGTGCGACCCTTCGGACTCGGCGTGCAGCTCCGCCTGCAACTGGTCCCGCTGTTCGCGCAGTTGCGGGGTGGGCTCGGCGTACACATGCGTGAACAGGTCCATCGGGTCGAGCGCCGGGTCCTGGTTCATGCGTTCACGCAGGTCGGCGGCCATGGCCTCGGCGGCGTCCCGCTCGGTCTGCTTCCCGGCCTCGTCGAGCAGGCCGCGCTCGGTCAGCTCGTGCTCCAGGAGGGCGATCGGGTCGTGCCCGCGCCAGGTCTCGACCTCGGTGTCGCCGCGGTAGCGGGTCGCGTCGTCGGCGTTGGTGTGGGCGTCGATGCGGTACGTGATCGCCTCGATCAGCGTCGGACCGCCACCCGCGCGGGCGTGCCGTACGGCGTCGGCGAGCACCTCGTGCACGGCGACCGCGTCATTGCCGTCGACCAGCCGGCCGGGCATGCCGTAGCCGACGGCCTTGTGGGCCAGCGACGGGGCCGCGGTCTGCTTGGCGAGCGGGACGGAGATCGCGAAGCCGTTGTTCTGGACGAGGAAGACGACCGGCGCCTGCCATACGGCGGCGAAGTTCAGCGCCTCGTGGAAGTCGCCCTCGCTGGTGCCGCCGTCGCCGACCATGGCGAGCGCGACCACGTCGTCGCCCTTGAGGCGGGCGGCGTGCGCGAGGCCGACGGCGTGCGGGAGCTGGGTGGCGAGCGGCGTGCACAGGGGGGCCACGCGGTGCTCGTACGGGTCGTAGCCGGTGTGCCAGTCGCCGCGCAGCAGCGTCAGGGCCTCAACGGGGTCCACGCCGCGTGCGACGGCCGCGAGGGTGTCGCGGTAGCTCGGGAAGAGCCAGTCACGCTCCTGAAGGGCGAGCGCGGCGGCGACCTCGCAGGCCTCCTGGCCGGTGCTGGACGGGTAGACGGCGAGGCGGCCCTGCTTGGTGAGCGCGGTCGCCTGCGCGTTGTACCTGCGGCCCCGCACCAGCTCGGCGTAGAGCCGGCGCAGCAGGTCCGGGTCGGCCTTCGCTGCCGCCGCCGTCCCGAGGACGCGGTAGGGCTCGGCGTCGGGCAGCAGCGGCGCGGGGTCCATCCGGGGCTGCCAGGCGGGCGGCGGCGATGGCCGGTACCCGCCTCGCTGCTCCATGACCGTCATGACGGCACCTCCTCGTGGGAGCGGCTACGGGAGACGCGTCGGCTGTGAGGCGTCTCACCTACCGATTGTTCGGTCGTCGGCACATTTTGGCTACAGGCGGCCCGAGGCTGTGGACAAACGGTTCTCCACAGCCTCCAATGAACGCATTACGTCCATGGAGGGAAGGCAGGGGGACATGGCGCCTGAACAAATGGCCGAGAGCCCGGACGACGGTGTGCCCCTGCCGCCGGCCCGTCCGCTCGACGCCATCGATCAGGACATCCTTCAGATGCTCCAGGCGGACGGCCGCGCGTCGATACGGTCGGTCGCCGAGCGGGTCCATGTCTCGCGCGCCAACGCCTACGCCCGTATCAACCGCCTCATCGAGGACGGTGTCATCCGCGGTTTCGGTGCCCGCGTCAACCATGAACGCGCGGGCCAGGGCACCTCCGCGTACATCACCCTGAAGATCGTCCAGAACACCTGGCGCACGGTCCGCGAACAGCTCCGCCAGCTGCCCGGCGCCTCCCACATCGCCCTGGTGGGCGGCGACTTCGATGTGCTGCTCCTGGTGCACACCTCGGACAACCGCGCCCTGCGTGAGCTGGTCCTCACCCGGCTCCAGGCGATCCCGGAGGTGCTCAGCTCGCGCACCCTGCTGGTGTTCGAGGAGGAGGATCTGGAGCCGCAGGGCTGAACGCCGCTTCAGGCGGCCTTGCGCAGCCCCCCGAAGACCAGCCGCGCCACCGTCTCCGCGACCTCGCGTTCGTTCATCCCGCGGCCGTCCGGGCGGTACCACTCCACGATCGAGTTGACCATGCCGAAGACGAGCCGGGTCGCCAGGCGCACCTCCACGTCCGCGCGGACCTCGCCCTCGGCGGCGGCCGCCTTGAGCAGGGCGGCGACCTGGTGGTCGAAGTCGCGGCGGCGCTCCAGGGCCCAGCGCTCGGTGTCGGTGTTGCCGCGCACCCGCAGCAGCAGCGTGACGTACGGCAGCTCGGCTATGAGCACCTCGACCATGCGCCGCACGACGTACTCCAGGCGGTCGGCGGCGTGCCCCACGCGTGCGTGCTCCTCGTCGAGGATCCCGAAGAGCCCGTCCAGGGCGCGGCTGACCGCGCGGCGCAGCAGTTCCTCCTTGCCCGTGACGTGGTGGTAGATCGACGACTTGGAGATGCCGGCCGCCTTGGAGAGGTGCTCCATGGAGGTGCCGTCGTAGCCGCGCTCGTTGAAGACCTGCACGGCGACGGAGAGCAGTGTCTCCGGGGTGTACGTGTCGCGCTTGGCGGTGGTCATGAGGTGCTGCCCTCCCGCTTGTCGGAGGCGTACGCGTGGCGGTACAGCGCGAGGGACGGCGCGTAGCGGCCGGAGGGCTCGCGTACGTGCAGTTCGTCCAGGAGGTCGTAGGCCCAGCCGCGGCCGAGCCTGCGGCTCCATTCGAAGGGCCCCATGGGGTAGTTGACGCCGAGCCGCATCGCGGTGTCGATGTCCTCCACGGTGGCAACGCCCTTGGCGACGGCGTCGTGCGCCAGGTCGACGATCCGGGCGACCGTGCGGGCGACGATCATGCCGGGGACGTCGCCGATGACGCTGACGTCCTTGCCGATCGCCTGGAAGAGGCCGATGGCCTCGGTGAGGGTCCCCGGCGAGGTGTCCTGGGAGGCGGACACGGCGATCCGGGTGGCGCGGCGGTAGTCGACGGCGAGGTCGAAGTAGACGACGTCGCGGAACTCCACCGAGGTCTGGCCGTCGGCGAGCGCCAGCTGGCCGCCGCCCGGCAGCACCAGACGCGTGCCGTGGTCCTCTTCCTCCTCGCGCACCGGGATGCCCGCCTCGCGGATCAGCGGCAGAAGCTCGGATGCGGGGCCCAGGTCGCCCTCGGCGACGACGTAGGCGGGCTGCTGCTGCCTCTCCGCGGTGTGCGGCTCGTCGCGCTCGGCGTCCTCCGCGTAGTCGTACCAGCCGTGCCCGCTCTTGCGGCCGAGCCGGCCGGACTCGACCAGGCGGCGCTGGGCGAGCGAGGGCGTGAAGCGCACGTCGTTGAAGAAGGCCTGCCACACGGAGTGCGTGACGGATTCGTTGACGTCCTGCCCGATGAGGTCGGTGAGCTCGAAGGCGCCCATCTTGAAGCCGCCGCACTCGCGCAGCACGGCGTCGATGGTGGCCGGGTCGGCTCCTTGCGCCTCGTGGACGGCGAAGGCCTCGGCGTAGAAGGGCCGGGCGATGCGGTTGACGATGAAGCCGGGGGTGTCGGCGCAGGCCACCGGCGTCTTGCCCCAGGCGCGTGCCGTCTCGTACGCGCGCGTGGCGTACGTGACGTCGGTGGCGAACCCGGAGACGACCTCGACCAGCGGCAGCAGCGGCGCGGGGTTGAAGAAGTGCAGGCCGACGAACCGCCCGGGGTCGCTCAGGGCGCCGCCGATGGCCGTGACCGACAGCGACGAGGTGTTGGTGGCGAGCAGGCAGTCCTCGTCGACGATGCCCTCCAGCTCGCGCAGCAGCTCCTGTTTGACGTCGAGGCGCTCCAGTACGGCCTCGACGACCAGGGCGCAGTCCGCGAGCTCGGCGAGGGACTCGGCGGGCAGCAGCCGCGCGCGGGCGGCGTCACGGTCGGCGGCGGTGAGCCGGTCCTTGGCGACGAGCCGGTCCAGGCGGGCGCCGATCGCGTCCGCCGCCGCCTGTGCGCGCCCGGGAGCGGCGTCGTAGAGCCGCACGGGGTGGCCGGCGACCAACGCGACCTGGGCGATGCCCTGGCCCATGGTGCCGGTGCCGACGACGGCCACGGGGCTGCTGAGGTCGAGTGCTGTCATGTGCGCGATCCTCCCGCACGGGGTTTTCCACAGATGCGGCGGACCCCCTTGAACCGACCGATCGTTCGGTTACTCTAACTCTGTCTGGCTGTTCCTGCCCATGTCTGCGTCCAGATCATGAGCTCGACGGAGAGCTCTGGAAACGAGGAGTTGGTCCCGCATGGCCGCCGAACTGACCGCCCACGAGCTGATCGCCAAGCACCGGCCCACCCTCGACCAGGCGCTGGAAGCGATCCGCACGCGCGCGTACTGGTCACCGCACCCCGAGCACCCCAAGGCCTACGGCGAGAACGGCAGCCTGGACGCGGCGGCGGGCAAGGCGGCCTTCGACGCCCTCCTGGGCGGTCGCCTCGACCTCGGCCAGCCCGGCACCGACGGCTGGGTGGGCGCCGAGACGTCCCCGTACGGCATCGAGCTGGGCGTCGAGTACCCGCACGCGAACATCGACGAGCTGCTGCCGGCCATGCGGTCCGGCATGCGCGCGTGGCGGGACGCGGGCGCGGAGATGCGCGCGGTGGTGTGCGTGGAGATCCTCAAGCGGATCAGCGACCGGACGCACGAGTTCGCGCACGCGGTCATGCACACATCCGGCCAGGCCTTCATGATGGCGTTCCAGGCGGGCGGCCCGCACGCGCAGGACCGCGGCCTGGAGGCGGTGGCGTACGCCTATGTCGAGCAGGTCCGCACCCCCGACACCGCGGAGTGGACCAAGCCGCAGGGCAAGCGCGACCCGCTGGCGCTGAACAAGCAGTTCACGCCGGTCCCGCGCGGGGTCGCCCTGCTCATCGGCTGCAACACCTTCCCGACCTGGAACGGCTATCCGGGCCTGTTCGCCTCCCTCGCCACCGGCAATCCGGTCCTGGTCAAGCCCCACCCGCGCGCGGTGCTGCCGCTCGCGCTCACCGTGCAGGTCGCACGGCAGGTCCTCACCGAGGCGGGCTTCGACCCGAACCTCGTCGCGCTGGCCGCCGAACGCCCCGGCGAGGGCATCGCCAAGACCCTCGCCACCCGCCCCGAGATCCGGATCATCGACTACACCGGCTCGACCGCGTTCGGCGACTGGCTGGAGGCCAACGCCCGCCAGGCGCAGGTCTACACGGAGAAGGCCGGCGTCAACACGGTGCTCGTCGACTCCACCGACAACTACAAGGGCATGCTGTCCAACCTGGCCTTCTCGCTGTCCCTGTACAGCGGCCAGATGTGCACCACCCCGCAGAACCTGCTCGTCCCCCGCGACGGCATCCGCACCGACGAGGGCCCCAAGACCTTCGACGAGGTCACCGCCGACCTCGCCCGCTCCGTCGACGGCCTCCTCGGCGACGACGCCCGCGCGAACGCGCTGCTCGGCGCGATCGTGAACCCGGATGTGAAGGCCCGCCTGGAGGCCGCCGCCGGGCTCGGCGAAGTCGCCCTCGCCTCCCGGGAGATCACGAACCCCGAGTTCCCGGACGCGGTCGTCCGTACGCCGGTGATCGTGAAGCTGGACGGTGCCAAGCCGGACGACGAGGCCGCGTACATGAGCGAGTGCTTCGGGCCGGTGTCGTTCGCCGTCGCCGTCGACTCGGCCTCGGACGCCGTGGAGTTGCTGCGGCGCACGGTGCGGGAGAAGGGCGCGATGACGGTCGGGGCGTATACGACGGACGACGAGGTCGAACAGGCCGTACAGGAGGCGTGCCTGGAGGAGGCCGCCCAGCTGTCGCTGAACCTCACGGGCGGGGTGTACGTCAACCAGACGGCCGCGTTCTCCGACTTCCACGGTTCGGGCGGCAACCCGGCGGCCAACTCGGCGCTCACCGACGGGGCGTTCGTCGCGAACCGGTTCCGGGTCGTCGAGGTGCGTCGGGAGGCCTAAACGGCGCCGAGGCTCCAGTGGTACAGCGTCATAGCCACACTGGTGGCGAGGTTGTAGCTGGAGACCTGCGGGCGCATCGGCAGGGACAGCAAGTGGTCGGTACGCGCGCGCAGTTCGGCCGACAGGCCGCTTCGCTCCGACCCGAAGGCGAGGACGGCGTCGTCCGGGAGCTTCACGCCCCGGATGTCGTCGCCCTCCGGGTCGAGCGCGAAGAGGGGGCCCGGTGGCAGCTCGGCCACGTCCAGTCGCTCCACGGCCGTCGCGAAGTGCAGGCCCGCGCCGCCGCGTACGACCGTGGGATGCCAGGGGTCGAGGGTGCCGGTGGTGACCACACCGGTCGCCCCGAAACCGGCGGCCAGGCGGATCACGGCGCCGGCGTTGCCGAGGTTGCGGGGGTTGTCGAGGACGACGACCGGGGCGGTGCGGGGGGTGTGGGCCAGCTTTTCGAGGTTGGCCGCGCGGGGCGGTCGTAGCGCGAGGGCGGCCACGGCCGTCGGATGCGGGCGCGCCACCAGGGACGAGTACGTCGACTCCGGGACCTCCGTCAGGAGCGCGGCCAGCGGCTCCCGTACATCCGGCGCCAGTTCGTCCGCGAGGGCCAGCGTCGCCTCCCGGTCGACGGTGACCGCGACCGGGACGTCGGCTCCGAAGCGCACGGCGTGCTTCAGGGCGTGGAAGCCGTCGAGCAGTACGGAGGTCCCTGCGAGCCGGTTCCAGGTGGTCACGGTCATGCCGTGAAGCCTACGTGCGCGTGCTCGGGGTTCTCCGGGGTGCGCGGTCCGGGGAGTTCCGTACGGTCCTCGCCGCGCCGTACGAGACGCGAGAGCCGTCCACGCGCGTGTGCCGTCCAGCCGCCGAGGCGGCGCAGGAAGGTCGTCGGCAGGAAGACCGCGTCCGCCGCGATCATGGCGAGGGAGAAGAACGGCAGGCCGAGGACGACCGCGATCACGGCGTGCTCGGTGATCATCGCGGTGAGCAGGACGTTCTTGACCCGCCGGTTGAACAGCGTGAACGGGAAGGCGACCTGCACGAGGACCGTGCCGTAGGTGATGAGCATCACCATGGTGCCGCTGGAGGAGAGCAGATCGGCGAGGGCGGGCCAGGGGGAGAAGTAGTCGAGGTGCAGTGGGTAGTAGACGGCCGTGCCGTCCTGCCATCTGGTGCCCTGGATCTTGTACCAGCCGGCGGTCGCGTAGATCAGACACGCCTCGGCCATGATCACCAGCAGGGCGCCGTTGTGCACGATGTTGCCGATGACGTCGAGGAGGATGCGGGGCTGAGCGGTGCGCGCGCGGCGGCCCACGATCCACCACACGGCCATCGCCGGCCACATGATCCACAGGATCACCGGTACGGTCAGGTCGCCATCCAGGCGGCCCGCCGTGGTCGCCGCCACCAGCGCGAACCCGGACACCCCCCACAGGACCGGACCCACCCGGTCCGGCGCGATGCGCTCGCCACGCGCGCGTGCCGCGTTCTGGCGCCGGGCCCGGCGCTCGTCCAGCGACCAGACCCGGCCGCAGCGCGTGAAGACGAGGTAGACGCACATCAGGTGCAGCACGTTGTCGCCGCCGTCGCCCATGAAGATGGAGCGGTTCTGCAGCGAGAGCACGCCGACCATGAACAGCACGGACATCGTGCGGGTGCGCCAGCCGAGCAGCAGCAGAACGCTGGTCAGCACGGCGAAGACGTAGACACTCTCGAACCAGAACCCGCTGCTTGACCAGATCAGGGCGGTGAAGGAGCCGTTCGTCCCGATCAACTGCTGGGCGAGGTCGAAGTCCCACGGGCCGGCGGGGCCGTACATCTCATGTCGGTGGGGGAACTCGCGCAGCAGGAACAGCAGCCAGGTCGCGGTGAAGCCGATGCGGATCACGGCCGTCTGGTACGGGCCGTGGGCGGACTCGGTGACCCGGGCGATGGCGGCGGAGATCGCGAGGGCGAAGCGGTTCACCGGGCGGCCTCCGCCGTCTCGTCGGCCGGGATCGACCACCAGGGCAGCACCCGGTAGGTCGGCTTGTCGGAGAGCTCCTCGTCGCTCCACTCCGGCTGCGGCACGTTGGTGGTGCGGGAGCGGACCTGGACGCGGGCGACGACGCCGTCCTCACCGGCCGCGTTCTCTCGGTCGAGGCGCAGTTGCACTATGTGCCGCAGATAGGTCTCCGACAGGGCGCCGCGCAGGCCCACGGGGCGGTTGTCCGCGTCGTGCGTGGCGACGAAGAAGTCCCAGGCGCGGCGCAGCTCGTTCTGCTGGGTGTGGCTGGGCAGCAGATTGCCGTCGATGGCCCGGCCGTCCTGGGCGGACAGGTCGTACCAGCCGGTGGTGCGGGTGCCGCCGTCGGCGGTGTCGATCTCGGCGCGGACCTGCACGGCGATGTTCTGCTGGAGCGGGTTGGGCGCGAACAGCTTCCAGTTCTGCTCGAACTCCGGGTATATCCAGTCGTCGATCGCCCCGCCGTGCTGCTTGGTGACCGTGTTCGGCGGGGCGACGTGCAGAAACACCATGCCGACGTGGACACAGACGGCGATGGCCACCACCGCGAGGGCGAGCGCGGCACCGA
This sequence comes from Streptomyces lanatus, assembly GCF_014655715.1. Taxonomy (GTDB): domain Bacteria; phylum Actinomycetota; class Actinomycetes; order Streptomycetales; family Streptomycetaceae; genus Streptomyces; species Streptomyces lanatus. Next base: position 160,533 of record NZ_BNBM01000006.1, read on the forward strand.
TCTGGTAGCGCAGGGAGAGGGCGGCGACTCCGGTGCGGGGTTCCGGTTCGGGGGGCGCTTCGGCGATCAGCGGGGCTTCGGCGGACCGGGGCGCGTCGGCGGGCGGGGCGGGGCGCGGCACGGGCGGATGCGGCTGCTCGGCCGGTCCGTGTCGCGCGGCCGAGCCTGCGTCGTACGCGTCCATCCTGTCCCGTTCCCCGATTCCGGTCCGTCCTGCCTCAGCGCTCGCACGGGAACGGTACTCAGGCCCACCCGCCGGGCACAGCCCCTGACGGGCCGACGTTGCCCACACCCTACGGGTGTCCCGCCGGACCTCGCTGGCACGTGATCGGGACCTCACGGGACCCGCACACACGCCATTCCCTTCTTCTAGAACCTGTTCTATCTTGACGCACCGTCAGCTCGCCATGCGTGTGCGGAAGGGCAGGGATCGTGGACTTCACCTTCACCGAGGAGCAGCAGGCGGCGGCCGAGGCGGCGCGCGGAGTGTTCGCCGGGGTCGCGCCGGACGCCGTGCCCTCTCCCGCGCTCACCCCGGGCGCCGTCGCCGACACCTTCGACCGCCCGCTCTGGGGCCGGCTCGCCGACGCGGACCTGCTGAGCCTGCTCCTCGCGGAGGAGTACGGCGGCGCGGGCCTCGACGCCGTCGCGCTGTGCCTGGTACTGCGCGAGTCGGCGAAGGTACTGGCCCGGGTGCCGCTCCTGGAGAGCAGCGCCGCGGCAGCCGCCGTCCAGGCGTACGGCGGCCCTGAGCTGAAGGCCGCGCTGCTGGCGCGGGCCGGACGCGGCGAGGCCGTGCTGACCGTCGCCGCGCACGGCCGCACCGGCCACGACGGTGCCGAACTCGCGGTGACGGCACGGGAGGCGCCCTCCGGGTGGGTGCTGGACGGCGTCCAGACCGCGGTTCCTTGGGTGTACGACGCCGATCTCATCGTCGTGCCGGCCCGTACCGCCGCCGACCGCACTGTGATGGCGCTGGTGGCGCCGGACGCCAAGGGCGTCACGCTCGCCGAACAGTTCTCGACCAGCGGGGAGCGGCTGGGGGAGGTGCGGCTTGAGTCGGTGCGGGTCGCTGCGCGCGATGTCATCGACGCCGAGGGGGCGTGGGAGTGGCTGCGGGAGCTGCTGGCCACGGGGACATGTGCGCTGGCGCTCGGGCTGGGGGAGCGGGTGCTGGGGATGACGTCCGAGTACGCGAGCAAGCGGGAGCAGTTCGGGCATCCCATCGCCACGTTCCAGGCCGTCGCCGTGCAGTCCGCCGACCGGTTCGTCGACCTGCGCGCCATGGAGGCCACGCTGTGGCAGGCCGCGTGGCGGATCGCCTCAGGAGCACCGGGAGCGCTGCCCGCCTCCGGTGACGTGGCCGTGGCCAAGATCTGGGCCTCGGACGGCGTACGGCGGATCGTGCAGACGGCACAGCATCTGCACGGCGGCTTCGGCGCCGACGTCGACTATCCGCTGCACCGGTACCACGCCTGGGCCAAACACCTGGAACTGGCGCTCGGCCCGGCGGCGGCGCACGAGGAGGCGCTGGGGGATCTGCTCGCGGCACATCCCCTGGCCTGACCTGCGGGCCCGGGTGCGCTACAGCACGAAACCGGGCTGACCCTCGTCGGTCACCACGGGTCGTCCGGCCGCCGCCCACACCTGCATGCCGCCGTCGACGTTCACCGCGTCGATGCCCTGCTGGACCAGGTACATCGCGACCTGCGCCGAACGGCCGCCGGAGCGGCAGATCACGTTGACCCGGCCGTCCTGCGGGGCGGCCTCGGTCAGCTCGCCATAGCGGGCCACGAACTCGCTGATGGGAATGTGCAGGGCGCCTTCGGCGTGGCCCGCCTGCCATTCGTCGTCCTCACGGACGTCGAGGAGGAAGTCGTCGGCCTTGAGGTCGGTGACCTCGACGGTGGGTACGCCTGATCCGGGATGCATGTCGTCGACGCTACCCGACAGGTCTCGACACGGCTCCGCGCCCCCTCAGGGGCCTTGGCTTTGCAATGCCGCCAGTTCCGCTTCCCGCTCCGACACCTGGGCCAGCAGCTGCTCGGCGATCTCGTCCAGGAGACGGTCGGGGTCGTCGGGGGCCAGGCGGAGCATCGCGCCGATCGCGCTCTCCTCCAGGTCCTTCGCGACGAGGGTGAGCAGCTCCTTGCGCTGGGCGAGCCATTCGAGGCGGGCGTACAGCTCCTCGCTGGGGGTCGGGCCCTGCTCCTTCAGCACGGGTCCCTTGGCCCATTCCTCGGCCAGCTCCCGCAGCAGCGCCTCGTCGCCCCGGGCGTAGGCGGCGTTGACGCGGGTGATGAACTCCTCACGCCGGGCCCGCTCGGCGTCCTCCTGGGCGAGGTCGGGGTGGGCCTTGCGGGCAAGCTCGCGGTAGAGCTTGCGGGCCTCGTCGCTGGGGCGCACCCGCTCCGGGGGCCGCACGGGCTGCTCCGTGAGCATCGCCGCGGCCTCCGGGAACAGTCCCTCGCCGTCCATCCAGCCGTGGAACAGCTCCTCGACGCCGGGCATCGGCAGCACCCGGGCGCGAGCCTCGTCGGCCTTGCGGATGTCCTCGGGGTCGCCGGTACGCGCGGCCACGGCCTCGGCGATCCGGGCGTCCAGCTCGTCGAGGCGGGCGTACATCGGGCCGAGCTTCTGGTGGTGCAGCCGGGAGAAGTTGTCCACCTCGACGCGGAAGGTCTCCACGGCGATCTCGTACTCGATCAACGCCTGCTCGGCGGCCCGCACGGCCCGCTCCAACCGCGCCTCGGGCCGCTCGCCCGCGTCCTCGGCCGTCACCTTCGCCTCACCACCCTGCTCAGCTCCACCGACGGGCACCTCGGCACCGCCCGGCGCCCCCGCACCAGCGGGCTCGGCCTGGGACTGCTCAGCTTCCGGCGTCATCACCCGCCCAGCGTAGGCCACGACGTGCCGGGCACTTCGAACACGGAGGATCCGGGGGCGCCGGGGCCGACAGCACCGGGGGCTACCTCGGCAGCAGCCCGCGTGATCCCTAGCCATCCCGGCCGTGATCCGGCGGATGCCGGGCTCGCCGGGCCGACCGTGCCATGGCGGACGCCAGGTTCGCCGCGCCGAGAACACCACGGGCGCTGCGTCGACGGGCGCCCCGTCTCCTCTCCGCGATCCAACGGGCCCAGGGCCGCCGCAGCGCCCGTGGTCTTGCCGGCGCCCACTCGACCGCGGCCCACAGTGCGCCCCGACTCCGCCCCGCCCCGGCAGACGCCAGGCCGACGCCGCTGCCGATACTCCGCTACTCCGCCGACCGCGCTACACCCCACCGCCTCCGCCGCAATCCAGCGGACGCCAGTCCACCGGTGCTGCGGACGCCCCGGTCACACCCCCATCTCCGCCGGAATCCGCCCCGCCCGCACCGCCGCCACCAGTGCGGCGTGGTCCGCCTCCGTGCGGTCGGCGTAGGTAAGGGCGAAGTCCGCGATGGCCTCGTCCAGTTCCTCGTTCTTGCCGCAGTAGCCGGAGATCAGGCGGGGGTCGGCGCTGTGGGAGTGGGCGCGGGCCAGGAGGGCGCCGGTCATGCGGGCGTAGTCGTCTATCTGGTCGGCGGCCAGCGCGGCCGGGTCGACGCTGCCCTTGCGGTTGCGGAACTGGCGTACCTGGAAGGGGAGCCCGTCGACCGTCGTCCAGCCAAGCAGGATGTCGCTGACGACCTGCATGCGCTTCTGGCCGAGGACCACGCGCCGCCCCTCGTGGTCCGCATCCGGCGCCTCGAAGCCGGCCGTCACCAGGTGCGGGACCAGGACCGAGGGGCGGGCCTCCTTCACCTGCAGGACCAGCGGTTCGCCGCGGTGGTCCAGCAGCAGGACCACATAGGAGCGGGTGCCCACACTGCCCGTGCCGACCACCCGGAACGCCACGTCGTGCACCGCGTGACGGGAGAGCAGGGGGTGGCGGTCCTCGGAGAGCGTCGTGACGTAGGCCTCCAGCGACGCCGCCACCGCCGCGGCCTCCTCGTCCGGGACCCGGCGCAGCACCGGCGGCGCGTCCACGAACGTACGGCCGCCGTCCTCCGTCACCGCCGTCGACTTCGCCGCGAAGCGCCCGCTGGTGTTGGCCCGGGCCTTCTCCGCGACCCGCTCCAGCGTGCCGAGCAGATCATGGGCGTCGGTGTGGGAGACCAGTTCCTCGTCCGCGATCGCGTTCCACGCATCCAGCACCGGGAGCCTGGCCAGCAGCCGCATGGTGCGCCGGTAGGCACCGACGGTGTCGTTCGCCGCCTTGCGGCACTTGTCCTCGTCCGCGCCCGCCTCCCGGCCCGCGAGCACCAGCGAGGTGGCGAGCCGCTTGAGGTCCCACTCCCAGGGGCCGTACAGCGTCTCGTCGAAGTCGTTCAGATCGATGACCAGGCCGCCGCGCGCGTCGGCGTACAGCCCGAAGTTCGCCGCGTGCGCGTCGCCGCAGATCTGGGCGCGGATCCCGGTCATGGGGGTGCGGGCGAGGTCGTACGCCATGAGTCCCGCCGAGCCCCGCAGGAACGCGAAGGGCGTCGCCGCCATCCGGCCGACCCTTATCGGGGTGAGCTCGGGAAGCCGGCCGAGGTTGGACTCCTCGACGGCGGCCACCGCGTCGGGCCGGCCGGCGTCGAGATCGAGCACCGAGTGGTCGGCGCGCGGCACCCGCCTGCGCAGTGCCTTGCCCTCCTCCTTCGGCGCCCCGCCACCGGGCCACTCGGCGAAGCCGCGCACCCGGGGCAGCCGGCGCCGCACGGCCCCCGCCGACGTCGACCCCGATTCCGCAGTCACCGCGGCCGCCTCCGCCGTAGCCCCCGCACCGACCTCGGTCATACCGACCGCCTCCCCCGCACACCCATGAACACCGACACGAACATCAACTCGTGCCGACGTTACAACCGGCGGCCGAAACGCGTCAGACCCTGTGGACAACTCCACGACTGTGGAAAACCCGCACGGAGTACCGGCCGACCCGCCGCCTCACCAGCCCTTGGCCCGCTCCCCCTCAGCAGCCCTCGGCCCGCTCCGCCTCCGGCAGATACTTCTCCGCCCACCCGCCGAGTTCCGTGAGCGCGGGTTCGAGCGCGGCGCCCGCCTCCGTCAGCCGGTACACGACCCGCAGCGGCGGCCCCTCGTACACCTCACGCACGACGAGCCCCGCGGCGGCCAGTTCGGTGAGCCGGTCGGAGAGCATCCGCTCGCTGATGCCGGGGACCGCCCGGCGCAGGGCGACGAAGTAGGCGGGGCCCGCGGTCAGGACGGACACGATCGGGCCGGTCCAGCGCTTTCCGAGCAGCTGGAAGACGCGGCTGATGCCGGCGTCGACCCGCTTGCACGCCGATACGTCGTGACTCTGCTCACCCGCCATGCCTCTCAGGGTACTGCCCTGCCGTACGGGGATGAAAAAAAGTAAGTGACTGTGTTATCCATAGTCATGCACGAACTTTCAGTCCCTTCCCTTTCGGAGATCCCCATGGCAACGCTGCTGCACATCGACTCCTCGGTCTTCCCGGCCGACGCCTCCTCCTCGCGTGCCGTCACCGACGCCTTCCGTCGCACCTGGCAGGAGCAGCACCCCGAGGGCACGGTGATCCACCGCGATCTCGCCGCGCACCCGGTGCCGCACATCACCGCCCACGCCCACACCGCCGGCTTCTCCGATCCGGCCACGCACTCCCCCGAGCAGGCCGCCGCCTTCGCGGAGCGCGTGAAGCTGATCGAGGAGCTGGAGAGCGCGGACGCGGTGCTGATCGGCGCCCCGATGTACAACCTGACGATCCCGTCGACGCTGAAGGCGTGGCTGGACAACGTGGTCCTGATGGGCCGCACCGCGGGCGCCACCCAGTCCGTCAAGGGCACCCCGGTCACCGTCGTCGCCAGCCGTGGCGGCGCGTACGGCCCGGGCACGCCGCGTGAGGGCTACGAGTACGTGCAGAACTACCTGTCGGCGATCCTGACCGACTTCCTCGGCGCCGACCTCGACTTCATCGTCCCGGAGCTGACCATGGCCCCCGCCAACCCGGAGATGACCGACCTGGTCCCCCTCTTCGAGGCCTCCCGCGAGCGCGCCCTCGACGAGGCCACCACGAAGGCGAAGCAGCTGACCCAGCGGCTCGCGGCGTAACGGCCTCGGAGACGCCACGCGCGCGTGGGTCCTCGTCGAACGGCGAGAGGGCCCACGCGCGCGTGACGGACAGCCTCACCCGCTCCCGGCCCCGGGGCCGCCGCCGACTCCCTGCACCGTCGCTCCCGTCGCCGCCGAGCCCGCCGGCACCCGCCCCACCGGACGTTCCCCCACCGGACGTCCCCCCGCCGAAGGCAGACACAGCGCCACGACCAGCCCTACCACCGCGAGCACGGTGACCAGCACCAGATGCGCGTGCAGTCGCTCAGCCACGGTCCGCGCTCCCCTCCGGCACCCGGCCACCGGCGCCCACCAGGCTCCCGACCCGGCGAACAGCCGCCCCCAGTTCCCCCCGCCGGAACCACGCGGCCAGCACCAGCGGATACACCAGATACCCGAACCGCGTCGCCGGTATCAGGCACATCGCCAGGCCCAACCCCAGCGCCAGCCGGTCCGCCGCCGCGACGACGGTGCGGGGCGGCCGTACCGCCAGCGACACCGCCACTCCACCCGCCGCGGCCACCAGGGCGCCCATCGCGAGGACGGAACCGCCGGGGACGTACGTCGCCAGCAGATACCCGGGCAGCGGGCTGGCCGCCGGTGAATGCACCCCGCCCTCACCCAACGGGAAGAGGACGACGTGCTCCACGAAGGCGTGCGGATCGGCGAGGGCCACCGGCACCACCGCCGCCGAGGCCACCAGCACGGCGACGACTCCGGCCCGTACGGCAGTCCGCCGCCCCGCCGTCACCGGCAGCAGCACCAGCCCCACCGGCAGCAGCGGCCAGGCCGTCCACTTCAGCGCGGCCGCAGCCCCCATCGCCAGCCCGGCCGCCACACCGGAACCGCCCCGGCCCGCCAGCGCCAGCCCCAGGCACATCAGCCCGATCACCGGCAGATCCACCCCACCGACCGCCAGCGGCAACGCCACCGCCGGGAACGCGGCGAGCAGCAGCGCGGCGCGCGCGTCCGACTCCCCGACCGATGAGACCGAGGCGACCGAGGCGAGGGTGCCGCGGCCACGCCCCGCTCCCCGCGCGGCGATCAACATGCTCACCAGGAACACGGCGCAGAACCACACCCGCGCATCCGCGAGCGGCGTCCCCCCGAACAGCGCGTGCGGTATCCCGAACAGGGCCATGCCGGGCAGATAGGGGTTGTAGTCGTCGACGCCGACCGGATGCGGCACGTAAGGGCTGCCGGAGTCCAGCAGCAGCGCGCCCGAGTGCTCGACGACGTGCACCTCGGACTGCGCGGTCCCCGCGAGGACCATCAGCGTCAGCGGGACCACCACGGCCCCGAGGAGCGCCGCGAGCGCGCTGTGCCGGCTCCAGGGGCGCGGCGACCGGCGGGCGAGCTCCGCGGCGACGGCGTATCCGACGGCGGCGCAGGCGCCCCAGATCCGGTGCGGGGTGAGGTTCGTGACCAGGGCCAGCGCCAGCGCGAAGACCGCGCAGCCGAGCCAGAACAGCACGTCCCGGCGCACTCGGAGCGCCCGGCGGGACCGCGCGGGGGCCGGCGGGACAAGTGGAGCAACGGGGGCGAGGACAGGTCCGCCGGGCCGGACTCCGGCGACGAAGGCGAGGGACTCGGGTGGCATCGGTGGGCTCCTGGGGCAGGGGAGCTCCAATCTCGCGCCGGGCCCGCCTCACCCACCTCGGCCGAACGGCCACGCCTGAAGGCCCCCGGTACAGACGGCTCAGCCGAAAGTCCGAGCGGCCCCAACCCCTGGATCCCCCACCCCTCGGTCCCCTACCTCCCGATCCCCCACCCCTCGCTCTCCCCCCTCACACCCCCACGGGCACAATCACGCCATGCATACGCTCTCCGTCGTCCTCGTCGCCCTCATGGCGCTGCTGCACGTCTACATCCTGGTCCTGGAGATGTTCCTGTGGCAGCGCGGTCCGGGCCGCCGTTTCCACGGGTTCGACGCCGAACTGGCCCGCACCACCGCGCCGCTGGCCGCCAACCAGGGCCTCTACAACGGCTTTCTGGCCGCGGGCCTGGTCTGGGGTCTGATCGCCGACGATCCGACCGGCTACCGGGCGCAGATCTTCTTCCTGTCCTGCATCGTCGTCGCCGGCGTCTACGGCGCGGCCACCGCCAACCGCCGCATCCTCTTCGCCCAGGCCCTGCCGGCGGCCGTGACCCTCGCGGCGGTCGTCGCGGCGGGCTGACACGGGCCACAGCCTCAAGAAGCGGACAGGGCAGACAGGCCGGATCCCCTGGTGAGATAGCTCACGCACTCCGGCCTCACATCCGGCCTGGCCAGGCTGTGTGATGCCTCACAACGATCATGGAAAAGGAAACGGGCCCCTGCGGTGACTTCCGTCACCTGCAGAGGCCCGTATCTCACGGTGCGCGAGGGGGGAGTTGAACCCCCACGCCCTTGCGGGCACTGGAACCTGAATCCAGCGCGTCTGCCTATTCCGCCACCCGCGCATTGGGTGTGTCCTCGGGCCCTTCCCTCGCGGTCCGGCGCCTTCCGACACGCAGAACATTAGCACGCCGGCCAGGGCCGGTTCACATCCCTTATCCCCAGGCAGCTCCCCACCAGCACGGTCGGCGAACGCCACCCCGCGGCGACCGATCCGCGGCGCCCCGCGCTCCGTATCAACGACGACCTGTTCACGTATCAACCTCGTACCGGTACCAGGCATCTCCCCAGGAGCCGGTCAGGGTCCACAGTCAGGTGCGGGACACTGGTTTGCGGCCGCCTCTACGATCCATGGCAAGACTGTGTGCCGAAGGAGTTCGAAGCGGAGCTCCGAAGGGAACTTCGAGGGCGTCGACACCCGTCGACCGGGCCGACAGGGGGAACCAGCCGATTTACCGGCGCGTGGATACGATCAGTAAGCAGTACCAGGTAAGGCAGTGCCCGCCCGGCGGGATGCAGGACGAAGGCAACGACGAAGGAGGTGCCCCATGGGAGTCCTGAAGAAGTTCGAGCAGCGTCTCGAAGGTCTGGTCAACGGCACCTTCGCCAAGGTGTTCAAGTCCGAGGTCCAGCCGGTGGAGATCGCCGGAGCGCTCCAGCGCGAGTGCGACAACAACGCGACGATCTGGAACCGCGACCGGACCGTCGTACCCAATGACTTCATCGTGGAGCTGAGCACACCGGACTACGAGCGGCTCAGCCCCTACTCCGGGCAGCTCGGTGACGAGCTCGCCGGCATGGTCCGCGACTACGCCAAGCAGCAGCGCTACACCTTCATGGGCCCGATCAAGGTCCACCTGGAGAAGGCCGACGATCTCGACACCGGCCTGTACCGCGTACGCAGCCGCACCCTCGCCGGCTCCACCGATCAGCAGGGCGGCGGCCAGCAGGCCCCCGCACCCGCCGCCCCGGCCGGGCGGCCCGGCGCCCCCCAGGGCCAGGGCGGCTACGGCTACCCGCCGGCCGCCGCGCCCGCCGGCGCCCCGCCCATGCCACCGTCACCGCCGCCCGGCTCACGCCCCGGCGGCTACGGCTACCCGCAGCCCGCGGGCGGCCGGCGACCTCCCGCCGCACCCGCGGCAGGCGGCCGCACCCGCTACTGGATCGAGATCAACGGCACCCGCCATCAGATCTCCCGCGCCACGCTCGTGCTGGGCCGCAGCACCGACGCCGACGTGCGGATCGACGACCCCGGCGTCTCCCGCCGGCACTGCGAGATCCGGACCGGAACGCCCTCGACGATCCAGGATCTCGGGTCCACCAACGGCATCGTGGTGGACGGGCAGCACACCACCCGCGCTACGCTCCGCGACGGCTCGCGGATCGTCGTGGGCAGCACCACCATCATTTACCGGCAAGCCGAAGGGTGAAGCGGGGGCAATGTCAGAGCTGACCCTCACGGTCATGCGGCTGGGTTTCCTGGCCGTACTGTGGCTGTTCGTGATCGTGGCCGTGCAGGTCATCCGCAGCGACCTGTTCGGTACGCGTGTCACCCAGCGCGGGTCCAGGCGGGAAGCCGGACGGCAGCAGCAGGCCGCCCGGCAGGCAGCCGCGCCGCCGCAGCAGCGCGGCCAGCAGGGCGGCGGCCGCCAGCGCCGTAACGCTCCCTCCAAGCTGGTCGTGTCCGAGGGCACCCTCACCGGCACCACCGTCGCGCTCCAGGGCCAGACCATCACCCTGGGCAGGGCGCACGACAGCACGATCGTGCTGGACGACGACTACGCCTCCAGCAGGCATGCCAGGATCTACCCGGACCGCGACGGCCAGTGGATCGTCGAGGACCTTGGCTCCACCAACGGCACGTACCTCGACCGAACGCGGCTGACGACCCCCACACCTATTCCGCTGGGCGCGCCGATCCGCATCGGCAAGACCGTCATCGAGCTGCGGAAGTAGTACGAAAATGAGCGAGCGGAGCGAGCACGCAGCGGTGGCCCACACCACGGGCCCCGGCGCGCTCCCGACCGGAGGGTGGGCACCGTGCGGATGTACCCGGAGCCGACGGGCGAGGTGCGCATGAGTCTGTCACTGCGCTTCGCCGCCGGATCGCACAAAGGCATGATCCGGGAGGGCAACGAGGACTCCGGATACGCCGGACCCCGCCTGCTCGCCATCGCCGACGGCATGGGCGGCGCGGCCGCGGGCGAGGTCGCCTCCTCCGAGGCCATCTCCACCATCGTCGCCCTCGACGACGACATCCCCGGCTCGGACATCCTCACCTCCCTCGGCACCGCCGTGCAGCGCGCCAACGACCAACTGCGCGCCATGGTCGAGGAGGACCCCCAGCTGGAGGGCATGGGCACCACGCTCACCGCCCTGCTGTGGACCGGACAGCGCCTCGGCCTCGTCCACGTCGGCGACTCACGCGCCTACCTGCTGCGCGACGGCGTCCTCACCCAGATCACCCAGGACCACACCTGGGTGCAGCGCCTCGTCGACGAGGGCCGCATCACCGAGGAAGAAGCCACCACCCACCCCCAACGCTCCCTGCTGATGCGGGCGTTGGGCAGCGGCGAACACGTCGAACCCGACCTCTCCATCCGTGAGGTCCGCGCCGGCGACCGCTACCTGATCTGCTCCGACGGCCTCTCCGGCGTCGTGTCCCACCAGACCCTGGAGGACACCCTCGCCAGCTACCAGGGCCCCCAGGAGACCGTCCAGGAACTCATCCAGCTCGCCCTGCGCGGCGGCGGCCCCGACAACATCACCGTGATCGTGGCCGACGTCCTCGACCTGGACACCGGCGACACCCTCGCCGGACAGCTCTCCGACACCCCCGTCGTGGTCGGCGCCGTCGCCGAGAACCAGCAGCACCACCTGCACGACAACGGCATCATGCAGACCCCCGCCGGACGCGCCTCCGGCCTCGGCCGCCAGGTCCCCGGACAGGGCGGCGGAGGCGGCGAGTTCGGCCCGCCCGGCTCCGGCGACACCACCGGCTACGCCCCCTCGGGCAGCTTCGGCGACTACACCGACGACGACTTCATCAAGCCCCGCGGCGGCCGCAAGTGGCTGAAGAGATCCCTCTACTCGGCCCTCGCCCTCGCACTGATCGGCGGCGGCCTCTACGGCGGCTGGCGCTGGACGCAGACCCAGTACTACGTCGGCGCCAACGAGGAGCATGTCGCCCTGTACCGCGGCATCAGCCAGGACCTGGCCTGGGTCTCGCTGTCGAAGGTCGAGAAGGATCACCCTGAGATCGAACTCAAGTACCTGCCGCCGTACCAGAAGAAGCTCGTCGAGGCCACCATCGCCGAAGGCGGCCTGAAGGACGCCCAGGCGAAGATCGACGAACTCCAGCTCCAGGCCACCGCGTGCAAGAAGCGCGCCGAGCAGCAGGCCGCGCAGAGCGAGCAGAACTCCAAGACCGGCGAGGGCGAGGCCGGAGGCACCACGGGAACCACCCGTACCTCCCTCACGTCCAAGGCGACACCGACACCGAATCCCTCGGCGTCCACCAAGTCCCCGCCCCCGTCCTCCTCCACCTCCCCGACACCGACTGCGACGCCCAAGCCCGGCCCCACACTCTCGGAGGAAGAGCAGAAGGTCGTCTCGTACTGCGGTGCGCAGTAGGCAAGCCGTGAGAGGCCCCGTCACATCATGAGCAGTACAACGAACTCGCCGACGCACCACACGTCCACGATCGGCGCGATCGGCGCACCGAGCAGGCGCAACACCGAACTCGCGCTGCTCCTGTTCGCGGTCGTCATCCCGGTCTTCGCCTACGCCAACGTCGGCCTGGCGATCAACGACCAGGTCCCGGCCGGCCTGCTGGGCTACGGAATCGGCCTCGGCCTCCTGGCCGGCATCGGCCACCTCGCCGTACGCAAGTTCGCGCCCTACGCCGACCCGCTGATGCTGCCGCTGGCCACCCTGCTCAACGGCCTCGGCCTGGTCGTGATCTGGCGCCTGGACCAGTCGGAGAAACTGCAGGCGAGCAAGACCTTCGTCGAGGCGGCCCCACGCCAGCTGCTGTACTCCGCCATGGGCGTCGCCCTGCTGGTCGCGGTGCTGATCTTCCTCAAGGACCACCGCGTCCTGCAGCGCTACACCTACATCTCCATGGCCGCCGCGCTGTTCCTGCTCGTGATGCCGCTGATCCCCGGCCTCAGCGCCCCCACCTACGGCGCCAAGATCTGGATCAAGATCCCCGGCCTCGGCACACTCCAGCCCGGTGAGTTCGCGAAGATCGCCCTCGCGGTCTTCTTCGCCGGCTACCTCATGGTCAAGCGAGACGCCCTGGCACTCGCCAGCCGCCGCTTCATGGGCCTGTACCTGCCACGCGGCCGCGACCTCGGTCCGATCCTCGTCGTCTGGGTGATGTCGATCCTCATCCTGGTCTTCGAGACCGACCTCGGAACATCCCTGCTGTTCTTCGGGATGTTCGTCATCATGCTGTACGTCGCCACCGAGCGGACGAGCTGGATCGTGTTCGGTCTGCTGATGTCCGCGGTCGGCGCCGTCGGTGTGGCGAGCTTCGAGTCGCACATCCAGACGCGTGTGTCGGCCTGGCTCGACCCGATGCGCGAGTACACGCTCAGCCGCACCCCCAACGGCGACGGCCTCGTCCACTCCGAGCAGGCCATGCAGGCCCTGTGGGCCTTCGGCTCCGGCGGCACCCTCGGCACCGGCCTCGGCCAGGGCAACTCCGACCTCATCGGCTTCGCCGCCAACTCCGACTTCATCCTCGCCACCTTCGGCGAGGAACTCGGCCTGGCCGGCGTCATGGCGATCCTCCTGCTCTACGGGCTGATCGTCGAACGCGGCGTCCGCACCGCCCTCGCCGCCCGCGACCCCTTCGGCAAGCTCCTCGCCGTCGGCCTGTCCGGCGCCTTCGCCCTCCAGGTCTTCGTCGTGGCCGGCGGCGTCATGGGCCTCATCCCGCTGACCGGCATGACGCTGCCCTTCGTGGCATACGGCGGCTCCTCCGTCATCGCCAACTGGGCCCTCATCGGCATCCTGCTGCGCATCAGCGACACCGCACGCCGACCCGCGCCCGCCCCCGCGCCCAACCCCGACGCCGAGATGACCCAGGTGGTCCGTCCGTGAACAAGCCCCTACGCCGGATCGCGATCTTCTGCGGCCTCCTCGTCCTGGCGCTGCTCGTCCGCGACAACTGGATCCAGTACGTCCAGGCCGACGAGCTCAGGAGCGACAAGAACAACCGCCGCGTCACCATCGAGCGCTACGGCACCCCCCGCGGCAACATCATCGTCGACGGCAAGGCCATCACCGGCTCGAAGGAAACCTCCGGCACCGACTTCAAGTTCAAGCGCACCTACACCAACGGCCCGATGTGGGCACCCGTCACCGGGTACGCCTCCCAGGCCTTCGGCGCCAACCAGCTGGAGTCCATCGAGGACGGCATCCTCACCGGCAACGACGACCGGCTGTTCTTCCGCAACACCCTCGACATGCTCACGGGCAAGGAGAAGGAAGGCGGAAACGTCGTCACCACCCTCAACGCCGCCGCGCAGAAGGCCGCGTTCGAGGGACTGAAGGCACAGGGCGGCAAGGGTGCCGTCGCCGCCATCGAGCCGTCCACCGGCAAGATCCTGGCCCTGGCGTCCTACCCGTCGTACGACCCCTCGTCCTTCGCCGGCAACTCCACGACGACCGACACCGACGCGTGGCAGAAGCTCCAGAAGAAGGTCAACCCCGACGACCCGATGCTCAACCGGGCACTGCGCGAGGTCTACCCGCCCGGCTCCACCTTCAAGGTGGTCACCGCAGCCGCCGCGCTGGAGAACGGCCTGTACACGGACGCCGACGGAAAGACCAAGACGCCGCTGCCGTGGACCATGCCGGGCACCACGACCGTGCTGAAGAACGAGGGCAACATCCCCTGCAAGAACGCGACACTGCGGGTCGCCCTCCAGTACTCCTGCAACACCGTCTTCGGCAAGATCGGCTCCGACCTCGGCAACGACAAGATGCTGGAGGAAGCCAAGAAGTTCGGCTTCACCGAGGAGCTGTACACCCCGACCCGTACCAGCGCCTCGGTCTTCTCCGACGACATGAACCCGTCGGAGACCGCGCTGTCCTCCATCGGCCAGTTCAACACCGCCGCCACCCCGCTGCAGATGGCCATGGTCGCCTCCGCCGTCGCCAACAACGGCACCCTGATGAAGCCGTACATGGTCGACGAGCTCCAGACCAACAACCTCGACGCCCTCGAGCGGACCACCCCCGAGGAGATGAGCAAGCCGCTGTCCGCGGAGAACGCCCAGATCCTGCAGTCCATGATGGAGACGGTCGTCGGAGACGGCACCGGCAAGAACGCCCAGATCGACGGCGTGAAGGTCGGCGGCAAGACCGGCACCGCCCAGCACGGCGTCGACAACAGCGAGAACCCGTACGCGTGGTTCATCTCCTACGCCAAGACCGACAACGGCTCACCCGTCGCCGTCGCCGTCGTGATCGAGGACGACAACGCCGTCCGCGACGACATCTCCGGCGGCGGCCTCGCGGCACCCATCGCCAAGAGCGTCATGGAGGCGGTCATCAACAGCAAGAAGTGAACCTGCTCACGTCCCCTTCACATCGGTGCACGTTGCGATACCGGTCCTGTATCGGGTTACGGGCTTGGCCAGGTCACACAAGATGAGCCGGGTACGGTATGCCCGGACGGCACACCGCCCCACCCACAAGGGTGAGGTCGGGACCGACGGAGAGGGCTGGTAGGTAGCTTATGGAAGAGCCGCGTCGCCTCGGCGGCCGGTACGAGCTGGGCCAGGTGCTCGGCCGTGGTGGCATGGCGGAGGTCTACCTCGCGCATGACACCCGGCTCGGCCGCACCGTGGCGGTGAAGACGCTGCGCGCGGACCTCGCGCGCGACCCGTCCTTCCAGGCCCGCTTCCGCCGGGAGGCCCAGTCGGCCGCCTCGCTCAACCATCCCGCGATCGTGGCGGTCTACGACACGGGCGAGGACTACATCGACAACGTCTCGATCCCGTACATCGTCATGGAGTACGTGGACGGCTCGACGCTGCGCGAGCTGCTGCACTCCGGCCGCAAGCTCCTGCCCGAGCGCGCGATGGAAATGACCATCGGCATCCTCCAGGGCCTGGAGTACGCCCACCGCAGCGGCATCGTCCACCGCGACATCAAGCCCGCGAACGTCATGCTGACGCGCAACGGCCAGGTCAAGGTCATGGACTTCGGCATCGCCCGCGCCATGGGCGACTCCGGCATGACGATGACCCAGACCGCGGCCGTCATCGGCACCGCCCAGTACCTCTCGCCGGAACAGGCGAAGGGCGAGCAGGTGGACGCCCGCTCGGACCTCTACTCCACGGGCTGTCTGCTCTACGAGCTCCTGACGGTACGGCCCCCCTTCATCGGCGACTCCCCGGTGGCCGTGGCCTACCAGCACGTCCGCGAGGAAGCCCAGGCCCCGTCGGTCTTCGACCCCGAGATCACGCCCGAAATGGACGCGATCGTACTGAAGGCCCTCACCAAGGACCCCAACTACCGCTACCAGTCGGCCGACGAGATGCGCGCCGACATCGAGGCCTGCCTCGACGGCCAGCCCGTCGCCGCCACCGCCGCGATGGGCTCCGTGGGCTACGGCGGCTACCCCGACGACCAGCCGACCACGGCCCTGCGCGCCCAGGACGCCGGCGCCACGTCGATGCTGCCGCCGATGAACCCCGACGACGGCGGCTACGGATACGACGACCGCGTCGACCGACGCCGCCAGAAGAAGTCCAACACCTCCACGATCCTGCTCGCCGTCGCGGCCATCCTGGTCCTCGTCGGCGCGGTCCTCATCGGCAAGTGGGTGTTCGACGGGGACACCGCGAGCAACAGCCAGGTGCCGGTTCCCAACCTCATCGGTGAGACCGAGAACAGCGCGAGGAATCTGCTCGGCAACGTCGACCTCGAGTTGGGGCAGATCACGCCGAAGGAGTGCGAGGACAAGCCCAAGGGCCAGATCTGCGACCAGGACCCCGCTGCCAAGACCAACGTCGACAAGGGCTCCAAGATCAACGTCGTGGTGTCGACCGGAGCGCCGAAGGTCGCCGTACCCAACGTGATCAACAAGAACATCGACGAGGCCACCGAACAGCTGAAGGACAAGGGCTTCGAGGTCGAGACCGAGCTGACGGAGTCCTCCCAGACCGAGGGCACCGTCCTGAGCCAGGACCCCGACCCCGGTACCGAGAAGGAAAAGGGCTCGACGGTCACCCTCGAGGTCGCCAAGGCCCAGGCGAAGGCCACCGTGCCCGACGTCCTCGGCAGGACCTGCGACGAGGCGAAGGCACAGATGACGGCCAACGAACTCGTCGGCACCTGCACCGAGGTGGACACCCAGGACCCGAACCAGGTCGGCAAGGTCATCGCGACCTCACCGCAGGCCGGCAGCGAGGCCGACAAGAACTCCACGGTGACCATCCAGATCGGCAAGCAGGCCAAGCAGAAGACCCAGGTACCGAGCGTCGTGGGTCAGACGGTGGGCCAGGCCAAGCAGACCCTGGCGGCAGCCGGCTTCACCAACATCCAGTTCAACAACGGCAGCGACCAGAGCGACACAGCCCTCGTCACCGACCAGGACCCCAAGGGCAACCAACAGGTCGACGACCCGGCGGGCACCCAGATCACGCTGACCACCGTGGGCTTCGGCAACAACGGAGGAAACAACGGCGGAGGCGACAACGGAGGCATCTTCGGCTGACGAAGCCGTCCCCTCCGGGATCATCACGGGCCCCGGCACCCTTCAAGGGTGCCGGGGCCTGTTGTTTCCATCACCCCCCCACACCGCTGGAATCCAAGAGCCTGCGCGACAGCGTGCTGCAACGAACCGATGTCCTCGACCGGGCGAAGGCGCTGTCACTGCTGCCGGACGGGATGCATGTGGCCAACGGCTACCAGGTCCCGGTCACGCTCCAAGGCGCTCGCGATCTTCTCCCGCCGAGCCGTCCTCAACATCGCCATGCTCCTCCGCGACAGCAAAGTCGCACGTCAGGTACGTGTCTACCTCCTCGACATGGAGTACCTGGCCCGCACACAGCCTGTGGATAACCCGGCTCCCACTGAGGTCGGCTCCTTCGACGACCGCATCGACCAGCGCATCACCCACATCCTCGGCAGGACCGTCGTCCCCATGTTCAACGCCCTGATCGAAACGTCGGGCGAGTACCGCGCGGAACTGGTCGCGCTCCGCGCAGGCGTCCAACGCATCGAGCGACGGCTCCACCAGCACCACGCACGGCTGCAGAGGCTCGAAGGGGTACGCGACGACCGCCCGGCCGTCGGAGTCATGGACGCCATGCACGGCCGCACGTTCGAGCACCACATCGCCAAACTCCTGCGCCGCGAGGATGCACCAACGTCGTCGTGCAGGGCGGTCGCGGAGACCGGGGCGTCGACATCATCGCGCTCACGGCCGACGGACGGCGCCGCGTCGCCCAATGCAAGAGGCTTGCCCCCTACCTGAACATCACCAGCCCCGAGGTCCAGAAGTTCATCGGGCCGGCGAAGATCCTGGAGTAATCGCGACCTGACGCACAGAGGCCCGAAGTCGCAAAGAGTAGTTGCGGCTTCGGGCCTCCGTCATGTTAGAGGACAGAGTTGCCGAAAGTATCTCTGTCAGCCGCGAAGCTCCACCGGCGGTGTCCGTTCCTCGTCCACCTTCTCCACCCGCTCCAGCTCCCCCCACACCACATACCGGTACCGGCTCGTATACACCGGCGTACAAGTCGTCAGCGTGATGTAGTGCCCCGCCTTCGTCTTCCCCGACTCCTTGGGGACCCCGGAGAGGACCTTGACGTTGTACTTCGACGTCTCGGGAAGGACGGCGTAGACCTTGTAGACGTACCACTTGTCCTTCGTCTCGAAGACGATCGGGTCGCCCTTCTCGAGCTTGTGGATGTTGTGGAACTTCGCGCCATGACCGTCACGGTGCGCCGCGAGGGAGAAGTTCCCCTTCTTGTCCGCGGTCGGCAGGGTCGCCTTGACGGGGTCGGTGTAGTAGCCGGCCACGCCGTCGTTGAGGATCTTCGACGTCGTCCCCTTCTCGACGAGGATCTCGCTCGAGCTCATCGCGGGGACGTGGAGGAAGCCGATGCCGTTCTTGGCGTCGTACACGGCCGGGCGCCCGGAGTCCTCGTCCTGGTGGGCCCAGATGTCACGGACCTTGTCGGCCTGTTTGTCCGCCGCGCGGTCGGCGATGACGTTCGTCCACCACAGGGAATAGACGACGAACAGGCCCAGAACCAGTCCCGCCGTGATGAGGAGTTCGCCGAAGACGCTGACGGCCGCCGCGATCCGGCCCGTGCCACGGCGGCGAGCCGGGCGACGCCGTGACGCGGGAGCGGCCGTGTGATCTTCGGTGCCCTCGGTGGTCGCTGCCACTATTCATCTGCCTTAACTGACGAGCGCATCCGGCTTGCCCTTGCTGCGCGGCCGTTCCTCGACCATCTTGCCCCAGACGATCAACCGGTACTTACTGGTGAACTCCGGCGTGCATGTGGTGAGTGTGATGTAGCGGCCCGGCCCGGTGAAACCCGACCCCGGCGGAACCGGATCCAGCACACTCACATTGCTCGGCGACGTCACCGGAAGGATCGACGCCATTTTGTACACGTAGTACTTGTCCTGCGTCTCCACGACGATCGCGTCGCCCTGAGCCAGCCGGTTGATGTAGCGGAACGGTTCGCCGTGCGTATTGCGATGCCCCGCCAGCCCGAAGTTGCCGCTCTTGTCGCCCGGCATCGCCGTCTTCAGCTTGCCCTCGCCGTAATGGCCGACCATGCCCCGGTCGAGCACCTTCTTGTTGCTGATGCCCTCCGCGATCGGGACGACGACGTCCAGCCGCGGGATGTGCAGGATGGCGAAGCCCTGCCCCGGCTCGAAGGACCCCGGAGCGCGTTTGCCGCTCGCCCAGTCGTCCTGGAGGCTGCTGGCCTCCTTGTCCGCCTGCGCATGCGCCCGGACATTGGTCCACCACAGCTGGTAACTCACGAACAGCAGCATCAGCACGCCGGTGGTGATGAACACCTCACCGATCGCCCGGCTGGCCACGGTGCCCGGACTGGGCCTGCGCGCCCGGGCCTGTCTACGGGCCTCCATACGGGAGAGAGGAGCACCGGAGCCACTCTCCTCCGCGCCCGCCTCCGACGCCTGACGCGCGCCGCCCCCGTGACGCCCATGACGCCCCTTCGCTGCCTTTCTACGGGCCGCACGGCCACCCGCCGGGGGTCCAGGGGCAGAAGTGACGGAAGAGGCCGCAGAAGGCGATATGGAGTCGATCGAGTCGATGGACTCACCGGAGCGCGGCGGATCCGGGATCCGCAAGGCCACCGTCTCGTCGTCCGGCGGAGGTATGTACGACTCCGCGTACGGCTCTTGGTACGCGTACGGCACCTCGTCGCCGTACTCCTGCGTGACGTAATTCTCCCCGCCCGACCACTCCCCGAGCGCACCGGAACCCTCGTACGGCTGCTGCCCGTACGAGGACCCCTGGTCGCCGGCGTCGCCGTAGGAGTCGGTGAACGACTCCCCGTACACGGCGCCGGACTCGCGCTCAGGGCGCAGTGCGGTCACGCCGTGGCCCTGCCCACCACCGGGGCGAGCCCCGCCGACCTCGCCACCGCGTCCTGGTAGCCGCACTCCACCAGCCAGTTGGCCAGCATCCGGTGCCCATGCTCGGTCAGCACCGACTCGGGATGGAACTGCACACCCTCCACCGGGAGTTCACGGTGCCGCAGCCCCATGATGATGCCGTCATGAGTCCGCGCCGTGACCTCCAGGTCGGCCGGCACCGTCTCCGGCTCCGCCGCCAACGAGTGGTAGCGCGTCGCCGTGAACGGCGACGGCAGCCCCGCGAAGACACCCTTGCCCTCATGCTCGACCAGCGACGTCTTGCCATGCAGCAGCTCCGGCGCACGGTCCACGACACCGCCGTACGCCACCTGCATCGACTGCATGCCGAGGCACACCCCGAAGACCGGCACCCCGGTCGAGGCGCAGTGCCGGACCATGTCCACACAGACACCCGCCTGCTCAGGCGTCCCCGGACCCGGCGACAGCAGCACACCGTCGAAGCCGTCCTGCGCATGCGCCGTCGACACCTCGTCGTTGCGCAGCACCTCACACTCGGCGCCCAGCTGATACAGGTACTGGACCAGGTTGAAGACGAAGCTGTCGTAGTTGTCCACGACCAGAATGCGTGCGCTCACTGGTTGTCCACCGTCACATCGTTGAAGGGCAGCAGCGGTTCGGCCCACGGGAAGACGTAGTTGAACAGGACGTAGACCACGGCCATGACCAGCAGGAGCGAGAGCAGCGCCTTCACCCACGCGTTCCCCGGCAGATGCCGCCAGATCCAGCCGTACATGCCGTCCCTTTCGTCGCACCACGGCATCAGACTCACGCCGTACAGCCAACAGACTAACGGCGCAACGCCTCCGGTTTCCCGGCCTCCACAGGCTGAGTGGAGTCCAGATGAGCCCACACGATCAGCCGATGACTGTGCCCCCACTCCGGATCGCACGTGGTCAGCGTCAGATAACGGCCCTCACGCGTGTACCCCGACTTACGGGGCACAGCGTCGATCACCTCAATGTCCGTGGGCAGTGTTTTGTAAGGCCCTTTGTCGATCCGATACGTGAACCAGGTCGTCCCATCGGTCAGCACCACCGCGTCACCCGGCCGCAACCTGGGAAAATCCTTGAACGGATCACCGTACGTACGCCGATGACCGGCGACCGAGAAGTTGCCCTTCTGCCCGAGCTGAGCGGTGGCCGCGTAGTGACCCAGCCCCTTCTTCAAGGTCTTGGTCGCGGTGCCCTCGAGCACCGGCTTGTTCCACGTGAAACCAAGCCGCGGGATGTACATGATCGCGAAGGGCTTGTCCGTCTCATACGGCCCCGGCGTCGGCGCCGACTCCGCCGGACCGGCAGCCTCTCCCGTGGGCCGCACCGCCCCATGCGCCCACTGCTCCTGCAACCGATCGATCTGGTCGCTCATGACACTGTCGGCCTTCACACCGGTCCAGAACAGCACATAGACGACAAACAGCACGATCACGGTGCCCACGGTGATACACAGTTCACTGACGGACCTGACGACCACACGCACCGGCAGCTCCAGAGAGGCTGGGACTCACTCCACGGGCTTGGCGTACCGCAGATCCACTGTGCCCGAGTAACCCGGCAGAGTCACCGTCCCGTCCTCGGTCACTTTCCAGCCGAGCCCGTACACATTGACGTACACCATGTAGTTCTGAATCGCCGACGAAGCCGCGAGAGCCTGCTGCATCTTCCCCGGATCACCCACAGCCGTGATCTTGTACGGCGGCGAGTACACCCGGCCCTGAAGAATCAACGTGTTGCCCACGCAGCGCACGGCACTGGTCGAGATCAACCGCTGATCCATCACCTTGATGCCCTTGGCACCGCTCTGCCACAGCGCATTGACCACAGCCTGAAGATCCTGCTGGTGGATCACCAGGTAGTCCGGCTGCGGCTCGGGATAACCCGGCAGCTTGGCAGTCGCGTCCGGCGGAGCGTCATTCAACGTGACAGTGATCGCCTCACCCGTCAGCTTCTGCGTCCCCGCCCTCTCCTCCAGCGCTGCCAGCTTGTCGTCCTCGGCCTTCGTACTGCCGTCGTCCCGCTCGGCGAGCGCCTCCACATCGTCTCGCAGGGCCGCGTTGGACTCATTGAGCCCACCGTTCTCACGACTGCGCTCATGGATCAGGTCCGAAAGCTTCAGCAACGAGGCATCCGTACGGATATCGGTGCCCTTGGCCGTATTGAAGCTCGTGAAGAAAATCAGCCCCGCCAGCGCGAACACAGCCGCGGTCAGCACCCGCACCGGGCGGAATCGGCCGCGGACAGGACTGGATCCCGTGCGGGGAGAGTCGGCAGAATTGCTCAACGTACCCTTATCTCCTTCGGCGCCGCGGAAGCACTACGCTAACGGACGCCCGGGGGAGCAATCGGAGTCCCCTTGTACGCTGCTCCGGAGCCAGCCACAGTTCCCTGCGCGGCCACGCAGCGCATCGACAGGAGAGACCCTCGTGCCGAAGTCACGTATCCGCAAGAAGGCCGACTACACGCCGCCGTCGTCGAAGCAGGCGACCGCCATCAAGCTGACCAGCCGCGCCTGGGTCGCGCCCGTGATGCTGGCCATGTTCATCATCGGCTTGGCCTGGATCGTCGTCTTCTATGTGACCGATGGTTCGCTGCCCATCGACGCGCTGGGCAACTGGAACATCGTGGTGGGCTTCGGCTTCATCGCGGCCGGGTTCGGCGTCTCGACCCAGTGGAAGTAGCGGCCACCTCACGGTGAACGTAGCTCTGCCCAGGGCTATCCGCTGAGTTATCCACAGCCGTTTTCCACAGTGGGGAAAAAGAACGACGATCTGTGGATAACCCATCGAGTGTTGACGCCGGTGTGACGGAACTACCGGTCCGAAGCAAGCGATCGAAAACCTGTTCGCCCCCTGTCTGACCTGCAGAAACGCTGGTCGATGACAGGGGGCACAGTTGTTTCTGCACAGCGCGCACAAGATCCGCCACACGCTGTGGACAACAGGGGGGCTCAGGTGGATGAAGGGCCTGCTCAGGTGAGCTGGACCGTCCTCAGCACGGTGATCAGGACGACCACGGCCAGCACCAGGGCGCATGTGCCGTACTGCACCAGCGTCCGGCGTTCCCGTGGGGCGTGGACCATGGCGTAGCCGATGATGACGCCGGCGACCAGGCCGCCGATGTGTGCCTGCCAGGCGATGTTGCTCCAGCCGAAGGTGAGGATGAGGTTGATCACCAGCAGGGCGATGATCGGCCGCATGTCGTACTGGAGTCGGCGCATGAGGACCGCGGTGGCGCCGAAGAGGCCGAAGATGGCGCCGGAGGCTCCGAGGGAGGCTGTGTTGGGGGCGGCGAGCAGGTAGGTGAGGGCGCTGCCGGCGAGGCCTGAGCAGAAGTAGAGCGCGAGGTAGCGGGCGCGGCCGAGGGCGGCTTCGAGGGGGCCGCCGAGCCACCAGAGGCTGAGCATGTTGAAGGCGATGTGGAAGATGGCCTCGTGGGTGAACATCGAGGTGATCAGTCGCCAATATTCGCCTTCGGCGACGCCTTCGGTGGGGTTGAAGGGGGCGGGGGGCCAGCTGCCGAGGAGGACCAGGTCGTTCAGCAGTGAGGTGCTGGTCTTTACGGCGATGAAGACGGCGAGGTTGATCCCGATGAGGATCTTGGTGAGCAGGCGGGGGTCGGCGGTGATGGTGCCGCCGCGGACGCAGTCGGGGCATTGGAAGCCGACGGAGGCGCTGACCATGCATTCGGGGCAGATGGGTCGCTCGCAGCGGGTGCAGCGGATGCCGGTCTCGCGGTCCGGGTGGCGGTAGCAGCTGGGCAGGCTCTGGGCGTCCTGCGGGCTGCCTGCCGGCTGGTCCATGGGGTTCCCCTAGGTCGTTTTGCGCGATGCACGTCCTCATACATCGCCCCGCTCATCCTTACGGACGAGCGGGGCGATTGGTTCCCTGGGGGAGGTGTCGGACTCAGCCTTCGCGGGTCTCGACGACGACCGACTCGATGACTACGTCGTTGACGGGGCGGTCGGTGCGCGGGTTGGTCTGCGCGGTCGCGATGCCGTCGATGACCTTCTGGCTGGCCGCGTCGGTGACCTCGCCGAAGATGGTGTGCTTGCGGTTCAGCCAGGTCGTGGGGGCGACCGTGATGAAGAACTGCGAGCCGTTGGTGCCGGGGCCGGCGTTGGCCATGGCCAGCAGGTACGGCTTGTCGAAGGCGAGGTCCGGGTGGAACTCGTCTGCGAACTGGTAGCCGGGGCCACCGGTGCCGTTGCCCAGCGGGTCTCCGCCCTGGATCATGAAGCCGCTGATGACCCGGTGGAAGACCGTGCCGTCGTAGAGCTTGGCCGTGGACTTCTCTCCGGTGGCGGGGTTCGTCCACTCACGCTCGCCCTGTGCGAGCTCGACGAAGTTCTTGACCGTGATCGGCGCGTGGTTCGGGAGGAGCCGGACCTCGATGTCGCCGTGGTTGGTCTTCAGGGTGGCGTAAAGCTGCTCAGCCACGATCTGCCTTCCGTTGTCTTCCTGTGACCCCCCGATCCTCGCATGGACGGCGGGTTCCGTCGCCCGGCACTCGTTCACCGGCATGCAACCGGGCGCTTCTCTGCCAGAAAAGTGGGTGAGTGGGTCCGTGGCGGGGGCGCGTGGCGGCGAACCGTGGCATTGTCGACGACAAGCCACCGTTGAACCGCATTGGTCCGCTATTGGGTTTGATCAAGTTATTCGGCACCCATATGCCCGCCCACACATGCCGCGGAGCGCTGCGGCAGGCATGATCCGTAAAAGGGTGGAAAGTCGAATTACCGTACGCCACCGAGGAGGAGGATCCCGTGACCCGCATTGACAGCGTGCGCGCCGCGACCGGCTCGGCGAAGGACAGCGTGCTGCACGCCGCGGAAGTGGTGGCGCCCTACGCCGACACCGCCAAGGACAGGGCCGCGCAGTATGCGCATGAGGCACGCGTACGGCTGGCGCCGGTGGTGTCGCAGGCCACCGAGCAGGCCCGTGCCCAGGCCCGTCTTCAGTATGGGGCGCATGTGGCGCCGTATCTGGAGCAGGCACGTTCGCATGTGCCGCCAAAGGTCGACCTGGCCGCTCAGGAGGCCGCGGTCCGTACGCGCAAGGCGGCTCGTCAGGCCGCTGACTATTCCCGGCCGAGGATCGAGCAGGCGGTGGCCGCGGCCGGGCCCATGAGGGACGAGGCCACGGCACGTGGTGTGGCTGCGCTGGCGGCGCTGCGTGGGCAGGTCTCGCCCAGGGAGATCGAGAGGCTGGTCCGTAAGCATGAGCGTCGCGCCAGGGCTGGTCGTGTCGTGAAGGTGCTGGCGGTGTTCGGTGTCCTGGCGGGGGGTGCTTTCGCCGCGTGGAAGTGGTGGGACAAGCAGGCCAATCCGGACTGGCTGGTGGAGCCGCCGGCTGCGACGGAGGTGCCCGAGTCGGGTCGTCTGACTTCGGTCGACGGCAGTGGCAAGTCGGACCTGGATCCTGAGGTCCAGGCGAAAGAGGCGGAGGAGGAGGCCGCGCGGCGCGACGAGGGTCAGTGATGTGAGGCCCGCGCCGTCCGGGAGGTCGAACTGTGCTGTGGGGCGGAAGACTTGAGGTCTTCCGCCCCACAGCGATGTTTCACGTGGAACAGCGGTGGGTGGGCCGCTGCGAAAACTGAGGCTGATCATGGAAGCGCCCTCCGGGAATGAGTCCCGGAGGGCGTCTGACCTGGGGTGGAGCCTAGGGGAGTCGAACCCCTGACATCTGCCATGCAAAGACAGCGCTCTACCAACTGAGCTAAGGCCCCTGAAACGGAACGTCCGACCGGAAGTGAAACCCCACCCCGGCGGGCGCCCAGACCAGAGTACCCGGTCGCCCCCCGGATCCCGCAAAAGGATTGGGGGTCCCGGTAAACGACCACTCTCCGTAAGATGCTCGGCGTGGTTCGCTACAGCGAACCGCGGTTCTGGGGAAGCGATGGGGAGACGCAATGGACGCCGCACAGCAGGAAGCCACCGCAAGAGCGCGGGATCTGCAGCGGAACTGGTACGGGGAGCCGCTGGGGACGCTCTTCCGTAAGCTCATCGACGATCTTGGTCTCAACCAGGCTCGTCTCGCGGGGGTACTGGGATTGTCCGCACCGATGCTGTCGCAGCTGATGAGCGGGCAGCGGGCGAAGATCGGCAATCCTGCCGTGGTCCAGCGGGTGCAGTTGCTGCAGGACTTGGCGGGGCAGGTCGCGGACGGCAGCGTGAGTGCGGCCGAGGCCACCGAGCGCATGGAGGAGATCAAGAAGTCGCAAGGGGGTTCGGTGCTGAGCAACACCACGCATACGACGAACAGTTCGGGTGCGCCGACGGTCAAGCGGGTGGTCCGTGAGATCCAGTCGCTGCTGCGCTCGGTGGCGGCCGCGGGCGACATCATCGATGCCGCGGACACTCTCGCCCCCAGCCATCCCGAACTGGCAGAGTTCCTCCGGGTGTACGGCGCCGGCCGCACCTCGGACGCGGTCGCGCATTACCAGTCCCACCAGAACTGACGCCGAGGCCCGGTGGTCGAGGGGGTTCGGCAGCCGGGCCGACGGTTCACGTCCTGGGCGGGCACGAGGGGTCGTGCCGGGGGAGTCCTCGAAGGACGGTCAGCGAGGGGGAGTCGTATCGCTCGTCGTGGGGGAAGCAAGGGGGGTAAGCGGAGGGGGAGGAGCGGCGCACAACCATGGGTGAGGTCTTCGCCGGGCGGTACGAACTGGTCGATCCGATCGGGCGTGGAGGCGTCGGCGCGGTCTGGCGTGCCTGGGATCATCGGCGTCGTCGGTATGTGGCGGCCAAGGTGCTGCAGCAGAGTGACGCCCATTCGCTGCTGCGGTTCGTCCGCGAGCAGGCCCTGCGGATCGATCACCCGCATGTGCTCGCGCCGGCCAGCTGGGCCGCCGACGATGACAAGGTCCTGTTCACCATGGATCTGGTCGCCGGCGGTTCGCTGGTCCATCTCATCGGGGATTACGGCCCTCTGCCGCCCTCGTTCGTCTGCACCCTTCTCGATCAGCTCCTCGCGGGGTTGGCCGCGGTGCACGCGGAGGGCGTCGTCCATCGGGACATCAAGCCCGCCAACCTGCTCCTCGAAGCCACCGGCACGGGCCGGCCGCGGCTGCGGCTGTCCGACTTCGGCATCGCGATGCGGCTCGGTGAGCCCCGTCTGACCGAGACCAACCTCGTGGTGGGAACGCCGGGTTATCTCGCACCCGAGCAACTCATGGGTGCGGAACCGGACTTCCCGGCCGATCTGTTCGCCGTGGGGCTGGTCGCGCTGTATCTGCTGGAGGGGGCCAAGCCTGACACCAAGGCGCTCGTCCAGTACTTCACCGAGCATGGAACTCCCGGTGCGCCCAAGGGCATGCCGGAACCGCTGTGGCAGGTCGTGGCCTCGCTGTTGCAGCCGGATCCGCATGGGCGGTTCCGCACGGCGACGGGGGCGCGCAAGGCTCTTGCCTCGGCCGCGGAGCTTCTGCCGGAACCGGGCCTGGACGACGAGCTGATCGAGATCTTCGACCAACTCGGTCCGCTTCCAGCGGGGTTCGCGGCGAGCGGGCCGCTCAAGCGGGCGCCGGGGGTTGACGGGGGGATTGCAGGGACCGGGTCGGTATCGGCCGGTACAGGCTCCGTATCGGCGGGCATGGGCTCCGTCGAGGGAGGCAGGGACTCTGTCGAGGCGGGCAGGGGCTCCGCTGCTGCGGGTGCCGGTTCCGCCCTGGCAGGCACCGGCTCGGCGTCGGTCGGCGACCGTCCTGCGCGGAGCGATACCGGGTCCGTGCCGTCGGGCGCCGTATCCAACGATCCACGTCAGGGCATGGCGGAGCCGACTCCGGCTCCAGGCCCCAGCCCGTCGTCCGAGTACACGCCACCCGCCGCCCCGCAGACGGGCACCCCGCGGCCCGGCGACAGCAACGGCCAGTTCCCCATGTCGGACACCGGCAGCTTCCACCTGCCGCTGTCCCAGCACACGGGCTCCTCCCCGCTGGCTCACACTCCTCGGCCACAGCCCCAGGCCTCTCCCTACGACGCCACGCATGTCCTGTCCTCCCCCCAATCACCCGCACCGCAGTACCCGACTCAGCCTCCGACGACGCCGGCGCAGCACCAGCACGTCGACACCTCTACTGCTTCGTACACCGCTCAGAGCCCGCAGGTTCCGCCTTCGGCGCCCCCAATTCCGCAGTCACGCCGCCGCGGGGGCCACCGGGCCACCCGACGTGCGGCTCGCAGCGTCGCGCGCCGCCCCGGCCCTCCGGCCAAGGTCGCGGTGCCGCTCCTGCTGCTGGCGCTGGTCTGCTACGCGGTGGGCTTCTGGGCGCTGGCGCAGATCTGAGCGCCGAGACGGTCGGATTGCCGTCGGCAGGGTCCGTCCTCCGGCCCGGTTCCGATCGTCGGCCCAAACCGGAGCCCGCCCCCAGACCCGGGCCCTACCCGACGCCAACCCTCCGCCGGGCCACCACCATCCACACCCCCAGCACCACCAGTACCAGCGTCCCCGCCCCGATGCCCCCCACCGCGAGCAGGGTCATCGCAGCGTCCCCGCCGTCACCGCCGCCTCCGGCTCCCCCCACCGCAGCGGCCTCCCGGTCCCCCGCGTCGACCTCGAACACGCCCGCCGGCTCGGACTCCCCCGCATACGCGGGACCGGCCTGCGCGGTGCCGCCCACGCGCACGCGCAGCGTCAGTTCGAACGGCCCGTTCCCGTAGCTCTCGGCGACTGCGGCCGAGAGGTGCACCACGAGGTAGTAGGAGCCGGCGAACCGCATCGCGCTGAGCCGGTCGAGCGCGGCGTAGCGGTTCTCGTAGGCGACGGGTGGCAGGGGGTCCAGTGCGGCGGGCTTCCGGGTGCCGTTGTAGTTGGCGCTCGCGTCGTCGACGAGGGCTCGTGCGGGGTTGTAGAGGGCGAGGTTGAGGGCGCCCGCTGCGGAGCCGCCCGCGCCGCTCGAGGTGCCGAGCTCGGCGGTGGCGTACAGCTGGCGGCCCCAGTCGAGCGGCACCTTGTAGAAGAGTGTGCGCCCGGGCTGGACGTCGGTGGTCCACACGCCCTCTCCGACAGGTGCGGCGGAGGCGAATCCGGAGCCGCCTTGACGCCGCTGGCTTTCGCCGGAGGGGAGTGTGGGGGAGGCGGAGTCCCAGGTCTCGGGGGCGCTGGTGGCGCCGGTCTGCCTCCGGGGCGGTTCGGAGGTGACGAAGAGTTCCAGGACCCAGGTGTCCGGTGTGGAGTCCGCCGTGGTGACCCGCTCGACGATCACGTCGTAGGCGCCGGCGCTCCTGCAGCGGGACTGGTCCGGAGAGATCTCGCGCGCTCCCCATGCCCCGATCGGGCGCGGGCTGTGGCCGGCGCCGAAGATCTCGTTGTCCTGGGAGCAGGGGCGGCCAGTGGCGTCCCGTACGGACACGTCGATGCCGTCGCGCGCCTGGACGGTGCTGTCGGGTGGCGGGACGGCGGTCACGGAGACGTAGGCGTCGGAGGCGTCGTCGAGGTCCAGGCGGTAGTGGACCTCTCCTTCGCCGGGCAGGGAGCTTTTGTATGTCGCGCCCGGTGTGAGGGGTTCGGCGGCCGCGGCACTGGGCGCGCCCGTGACGGGCCGGGCGTCGGGGGCGAAGGCGTAGGGGGCGGGTTTTCCGGCGGCGAGCGCGGGAACGTCCGGCAGGGCAGCCGTCGTGCACAGCAGCAGCGCCGCTGCGACGGCCACGCGCAGGCGTGCCGGGGAGTGGGGGCTCCAAGGGCCGCGTCGCGTCCTCGCGGGACGCCATCGCGCCGTACGCCGCCGCCTCATCACGCGCCACTCCTCGTCGCCGTCGGACCATGGGCCGTCGCCCATCCTGCCCAGCGCGGCCGTGCGTCACCCTCGCATTCCGTACGGCCGTCCGAAACGCCCGGCTCCGAGGTCTGCGTTCTAAGGTCTGCGCACGGCTTCCGCAACTCGAAGGGGCGTCGTTCCGTGGGCGGAGGGGTACACAAAACCCCGGCCGCTCGGGCGGCCGGGGTCTGTGTGCAATCCGATGTCGTGGCTCACGAACCCGTGGGCACGGAGTCAGTCGCCTCCGTCCACAGATCCTGCTCGGCGCGATCCGCCTGGATCTGGCGGTACACGAGGAGCCCGCCGATGGCGGCCAGTGCGACCAGGAGAAGCTTCTTCACCGCGCGACCTCGTCTTTCCTTGACGTAGGGGACCTCTGGCGCCCGACTATACACACCGGTCGATATCAATCGGTGACCTGCGTCGGGTGCTCAACTGCCGTCCGGCGCAACCCAGTAGAACCGGACGCCACCGCTCCGATCGGAGGGTGATCACACCCCGACAGACGGTGACCATTCGCCCCTTTTCTCGGCTTTCCTCACTTACCAAGCTTCCTGCACCCATTCGAGTGCAGTTCATCTGAAGATCGACGCGCCACGGGCGTCGGTCCATGACTTCGCAGCCCCTATACACATCATGAGGAAAGTACGCAAATCGCCCAACCTGAAAGTGAGGGGCCATGACCAGGAACAAGGTCATGAACCTGTGGACCGCCATCGTCACCGCATTCCTCGCGCTGTGCACGGCGCTCGGGTTCGTCACCAACACCGCCGCCGCGGCCGTAGCGCACACCGAGACGAGCCGCAGGACCGACGGCGACGACAACAACCGCAGCGCCGAGCTGCCGGTGCCGGCGATGCCCCACTGGGCCTGGTCCTACGCCAGAGCCCTGCCCCCCACGATGAAGCAGCGCATCCGCGCCGAGGCGCACGGAAAGACCCCCAGCTGCAGACACCGGCCGCTCACGGAGACGGAAGCCGCAGCGTCCGCGTCGACCACCCGCGAATGCGCCGAGGAAGACGCTCCGGACCGGCCACTCGTCCCGCATCAACGCTGAACCCGGGCCCGCCCCCGGCTGTAGCCCTTCTGTTCCACCCGCCGTCACAGCGAGCTTGCGTACACGGCACCGCTCATGACGACAGCCCCTTCAGCAGTACGGCGTGCTCCGCCCCGACGCCACCCCCGCCTCATCCCGGCTCGACGATGTGCCGGAGATAGGCCCACGGGTCGTTGAGGTACCGCCGCCAATGATCGACGAGTTCCAGATCCCGCCAGTCGGCGGGACGCATTCCGTGGTCACCCACCTCGATGATCTCGGCGCCCGGCAGCGCCGTCAGCACAGGTGAGTGCGTCGCGCAGACGATCTGTGCGCCAGAGCGCCCCAGTTCATGCAGCAGCCCCACCAGTTGAAGACAGGAAGCGAAGGACAGCGCGGCCTCGGGCTCGTCCAGCACGTACAGCCCAGGCTCCTGAAACCGCTCCCGGAAGGCCATCAGAAAGCCCTCGCCGTGGCTCATCTCCTCCGCGGCCCCGGACAGCCTTCCCGTCTTCTGCTCCCGGCCCAGCGCGTCCAGCGCCGTCTCCGCCCGCAGGAAGAATCCTCTGCGGCGCGTCCGAGGCCCGCGCAGCATGCGGCGGCCGGCTGCCGTCGCCTCGAACCGTATGCGCCCGCCCAGGGCCGACGGCTCCCGCCAAGTCCCGTACTTGTAGCCCGCGGAGCCGCCCCAGGAGTCCAGGCCGAAGCCCTCCGCCAGCGCCTCGACCAGGGTCGACTTGCCCGAGCCGTTCTCCCCCACCAGGAATGTGACCGGCGCGGTGAATCTCAGGCCGTCGTCCAGCAGCTGCCGCACACACGGCACCGACCACGGCCACTGGCCGCCTTCCGCGCGCTCTCCCTCGGTGGCATGCGCGTATGCCCGTTCGACGATCATGCCGTCAGGCTCTCATCCGGCACTGACAGCCGGACATGTGAAAGACCCCCAGCCCTGTGGACTGGGGGTCTTTTCGCTGGTGGGGCTAACAGGATTTGAACCTGTGGCCTCATCCTTATCAGGGATGCGCTCTAACCAACTGAGCTATAGCCCCGCCGCGCTCTGCGGTATGTGTCCCGCGCGCTGACTCCTGAAGATTAGCGCACGACCGGGGCAGTCCCAAAATCGGTTGTCGGAGGACCGTCAGCCGCGGTTTAGCGGCAGGTCACTCGTCCTCCGCGAGCGTCAGCTCGACGCCGCCCACGAAACCGGCGGAGAGGTTGTAGATGAACGCGCCGAGTGTCGCCAGCGCCGTCGCGAGGACGACGTCGATGACCGCGATGATCGATGTGAACATCAGCACATGCGGCAGCGACAGGAACGACTGCAGGTCAAAGCCGTTCGACTCGTTCGAGCCGGTCGCCTCGGAGATGGTGCCGCCGACCGTCGAGAAGACACCCATCGCGTCCATGACCATCCACAGCACAGCCGACGCGACGATCGTGCAGATGCCCAGCGCGATGGAGAGCAGGAAGCTGACCTTCATCACCGACCACGGATCGGCCTTGGCCACGCGCAGCCGCGCCTTGCGGGTGCGCGGGGTCGTACGCGCCCCTGTGCGGGGCCGGCGTACCGCGCTGCCCGGAGCGGGCGTCTGGTAGGCCTGCGGCGGGTGGTAGGGCCCGGCGGCCTGCTGCTGGCGCTCCCCGGGCAGCGGGGAGGCCGGCGCCGCCGGGGTGCCCGCGGGCTGGGGCTGCGGCTGAGCGCCCGCGCCGGCCGCGTACTGCTGGGTCACGGTTCCCCCCTGGGATCCGGGTGCGTCGGGCGAGGAAGTGCCCTTCGCCGGCGACTTGATCGCTTTCAGCTGGGTGGTGTGCGGATCCGTCGCGGGCGTGGCGGAGCCACGGCCACCGCCGTCCGTCTGCGAACCGGCCGTAGAACCGGTCGAGGTACCGGACGATCCGGCGCCCGTGGCTCCGCTCACGATGACTCTCTCCTCGTGCTACTCGGCCGAGGGTGCGTCCTCGTCCGTGCCGATGGTCGTGGCGGCCCCCTCGGCGGTCTCGTCGACGACCACGTCGCCGTCGACTTCCTCCGCCTCGCGTCCCGCCTCGGCGTTGCGTGCGATACCCACGACGGCATCGCGCTTGCCCAGGTTGATCAGTTGGACGCCCATCGTGTCACGGCCCGTCTCCCTGATCTCGTTGACTCGCGTACGAATCACACCGCCGCCCAACGTGATGGCGAGGATCTCGTCGGTCTCCTCGACCACCAGCGCGCCGACGAGGGAGCCACGGTCCTCGACGATCTTGGCGGCCTTGATACCGAGGCCGCCGCGACCCTGGACGCGGTACTCGTCGACGGCGGTCCGCTTCGCGTACCCACCGTCGGTGGCAGTGAACACGAACGTACCGGTTCGAACAACATTCATCGAGAGCAGCTCGTCTCCCTCACGGAAGCTCATGCCCTTGACACCCGAGGTGGCGCGGCCCATGGGGCGCAGCGACTCGTCCGTCGCGGTGAACCTGATCGACTGCGCCTTCTTGCTGATCAGAAGCAGATCGTCGTCGGACGAAACGAGCTCGGCGCCGATCAGTTCGTCATCGGAACCGTCCTCCATCTCACGGAGGTTGATCGCGATGACACCGCCGGAACGCGGCGAATCGTAATCCTTCAGAGGCGTCTTCTTCACCAGACCGGCCTTGGTGGCGAGCACGAGGTAGGGAGCCGCCTCGTAGTCGCGGATCGCGAGAATCTCGGCGATCGCCTCGTCCGGCTGGAAGGCCAGCAGGTTGGCGACATGCTGCCCGCGCGCGTCACGGCCGGCGTCCGGAAGCTCGTACGCCTTCGCCCGGTACACCCGGCCCTTGTTGGTGAAGAACAGCAGCCAGTGGTGGGTGGTCGAGACGAAGAAGTGGTCGACGATGTCGTCTTCCTTCAGCTTCGTGCCGCGTACGCCCTTGCCGCCGCGCTTCTGCGCCCGGTAGTCGTCCGTCTTGGTGCGCTTGACATAGCCGCCGCGCGAGACGGTGACGACGATGTCCTCCTCGGCGATCAGGTCCTCGATGGACATGTCGCCGTCGTAGGGCACCAGCATGGTCTTGCGGTCGTCGCCGTACTTCTCGACGATCGCCGCCAGCTCCTCGCTGACGATGCCGCGCTGGCGGACCGGCGAGGCGAGGATCTGGTTGTACTCGGTGATCTTCGCCTGGAGCTCGTCGTGCTCTTGGATGATCTTCTGGCGCTCGAGGGCGGCCAGTCGGCGCAGCTGCATCTCGAGGATGGCGTTGGCCTGGATCTCGTCGATCTCCAGGAGCTCCATCAGGCCCGTACGCGCGATCTCGACGGTGTCGCTGGCCCGGATCAGGGCGATGACCTCGTCGATGGCGTCCAGGGCCTTCAGCAGGCCGCGCAGGATGTGCGCGCGCTCCTCGGCCTTGCGCAGCCGGAAGCGCGTACGGCGGACGATGACCTCGATCTGGTGCGTCACCCAGTGGCGGATGAACGCGTCCAGGGAGAGCGTGCGCGGGACGCCGTCGACGAGCGCCAGCATGTTGGCGCCGAAGTTCGTCTGCAGGTCCGTGTGCTTGTAGAGGTTGTTCAGTACGACCTTGGCGACCGCGTCCCGCTTGAGGACGATGACCAGGCGCTGGCCGGTGCGGGACGACGTCTCGTCGCGGACGTCCGCGATGCCGCCGATCTTGCCGTCCTTCACCAGGTCGGCGATCTTCTGCGCGAGGTTGTCCGGGTTGACCTGGTAGGGCAGCTCCGTGACCACCAGGCACTGGCGGTTCTGGATCTCCTCGACCTCGACGACGGCGCGCATGGTGATGGAGCCGCGGCCGGTGCGGTACGCCTCCTCGATGCCCTTACGGCCCACCACAAGGGCGCCCGTCGGGAAGTCGGGGCCCTTGATGCGCTCGATGAGGGCGTCCAGGAGCTCCTCGTGCGAGGCCTCCGGGTTCTCCAGGCACCACTGGGCGCCGGCCGCGACCTCACGCAGGTTGTGCGGCGGGATGTTGGTCGCCATGCCGACCGCGATCCCGGCGGAGCCGTTGATCAGCAGGTTCGGGAAGCGGGCCGGCAGGACGGTCGGCTCCTGGGAGCGGCCGTCGTAGTTGTCCGTGAAGTCGACGGTGTCCTCGTCGATGTCACGGACCATCTCCATCGACAGCGGCGCCATCTTGCACTCGGTGTAGCGCATGGCCGCCGCCGGGTCGTTGCCCGGCGAGCCGAAGTTGCCGTTGGAGTCGACGAGCGGCATGCGCATCGACCACGGCTGGGCGAGACGGACCAGGGCGTCGTAGATCGAGGAGTCGCCGTGGGGGTGGTAGTTGCCCATGACGTCGCCGACCACGCGCGCGCACTTGTAGAAGCCGCGCTCGGGGCGGTAGCCGCCGTCGTACATGGCGTACAGGACGCGGCGGTGGACGGGCTTGAGGCCGTCGCGGACGTCCGGCAGCGCGCGGGACACGATGACGGACATCGCGTAGTCCAGGTACGAGCGCTGCATCTCGGTCTCGAGCCCGACGGGCTCGACACGCAGGATCTGTCCCTCGTCAGGCGTGACGGGAGTGTTCTCGTCGGTCATTGCTGGTGAAAGTCCTTCCTGGTGCGGTCAGCTGAGACCGACTCAGATGTCGAGGAAGCGGACGTCCTTGGCGTTGCGCTGGATGAACTGGCGGCGGGCCTCGACGTCCTCACCCATGAGGACCGAGAACAGGTCGTCGGCCTGGGCGGCGTCGTCGAGGGTGACCTGGCCGAGGACGCGGTGCTCCTGGTCCATGGTCGTGATGCGCAGCTCCTCGGCGTTCATCTCGCCGAGACCCTTGAAGCGCTGGATCGAGTCCTCGCGGACCCGCTTGCCGCGCTGGCGGCCCATCTCCAGGAGGGCGTCGCGCTCACGGTCGGAGTAGGCGTACTCGACCTCGTCCCGACCCCACTTGATCTTGTACAGCGGGGGACGCGACAGGAACACGTGCCCGGCCTCGACCAGCGGCCGCATGAAGCGGAACAGGAAGGTCAGCAGCAGGGTGTTGATGTGCTGGCCGTCGACGTCGGCGTCCGCCATCAGGATGATCTTGTGATAGCGGAGCTTCTCGATGTCGAAGTCCTCGTGCACGCCCGTGCCGAAGGCCGAGATCAGCGCCTGGATCTCCTGGTTCTGCAGGATCTTGTCGATCCGCGCCTTCTCGACGTTGAGGATCTTTCCTCGGATCGGGAGGATCGCCTGGTACTGCGGGTTGCGGCCGGACTTGGCCGAGCCGCCGGCGGAGTCACCCTCGACGATGAAGATCTCGCACTTGGTGGGGTCGTTCGACTGGCAGTCGGAGAGCTTGCCCGGCAGGGACGCCGACTCCAGCAGGCCCTTGCGGCGGGTCAGGTCGCGGGCCTTGCGGGCCGCCACGCGCGCGGTGGCCGCCTGGATGCCCTTGCGGACGATGTCCGCGGCCTCGACCGGGTTGCGGTCCAGCCAGTCGTTGAGGTGCTCGTAGACCGCCTTCTGCACAAAGGTCTTGGCCTCCGTGTTGCCCAGCTTGGTCTTCGTCTGGCCCTCGAACTGCGGCTCGCTCAGCTTCACCGAGATGATCGCCGTCAGACCCTCGCGGATGTCGTCACCCGTGAGGTTGTCGTCCTTCTCGCGCAGCAGCTTCTTGTCGCGCGCGTACTTGTTGATCAGGTTGGTGAGCGCCGCGCGGAAGCCCTCCTCGTGCGTGCCGCCCTCATGCGTGTGGATGATGTTGGCGAAGGAGTACACGCCCTCGCTGTAACCGCTGTTCCACTGCATGGCGACTTCGAGGGAGAGGGCCTTGTCCTTGTCCTCGGCCTCGAGGTCGATCACCGACGGGTGCACCACATCGCCCTTGCGGGAGTTGAGGTACTTCACGAAGTCGACGATGCCGCCTTCGTAGTGGTACGTGACCGTCTTGACCTCGGCGGTCTCGTCCGCGCCGGCCTCGTCCGCGCCGGACGTGGCCTTCGCCGACTCGCGCTCATCAGTGAGTTTGATCGTCAAACCCTTGTTGAGGAACGCCATCTCCTGGAAGCGCCGCGAGAGCGTCTCGAAGGAGTAGTCGGTGGTCTCGAAGATGTCGCTGTCGGCCCAGAAGGTGACCGACGTACCCGTCTCCTCGGTGGCCTCGTGCTGAGCCAGCGGGGCCGTGGGGACGCCCATCTTGTAGTCCTGCGTCCAGCGGTGGCCGTCGGTCCTGACCTCGACGGCGACCTTCGAGGACAGCGCGTTCACGACGGACACACCCACGCCGTGCAGACCACCGGAGACCGCGTAGCCGCCGCCGCCGAACTTGCCGCCCGCGTGCAGCACGGTCAGCACGACCTCGAGCGCCGGCTTGTTCTCGGAGGGGACGATGCCCACCGGGATGCCACGGCCGTTGTCGACGACGCGCACGCCGCCGTCGGCGAGGATCGTGACCTCGATGGTGTCCGCGTGACCGGCCAGCGCCTCGTCGACGGAGTTGTCCACCACCTCGTACACGAGGTGGTGCAGTCCGCGCTCGCCGGTCGAACCGATGTACATACCGGGTCGCTTGCGAACCGCGTCCAGACCCTCGAGGACGGTGATGGCACTCGCGTCGTAGGACGCCGTGACTGAGGCCTCGGCGACTCCGGCCGTGGCCTCGGTGGACGGGATGTTCTCGTTGGGGTTGCCGGAATCGGCCACGAAGCGCCCTTTCTGGCACAGCACGAGCCGGGCTCGTCGGCAGGTTGCCGGAGCGGCTGCGGCATGTTGCGTTGGTAAGCCTTGATCAGCGTTGCTCAGCGTTTCCCGGCGGTCCCCACGATTGGGGCGGGATTAGCCTCCAGTCTACCGGTAGCGCCGACAGTGATGGGGGTTTGCCGGTACCTGAGTCCGCATGTGCCGCCCTGAACCCGCCTCCGCCGACTCCCGATATGCGGATGGGGGCTCAAAGAGGCTCACAGAGCCACTCAGCGCTTCCGGCCGTCAACCCTTGGCTACTTCGGAGTCAGGTCGTGACGCGCGCCCGCGCGTGGGGGTACGTCGCGGTGGCCGCCGGCCGCGTTTCGTGACCGCCGACGACTGCTGATGTGATGTCGGTCACCTGGGGCCGACGGGGCTGTGGAGACCGCTGTGACGACCGCTCAAGGGCCTGCCTACCCGTAGGTGTCACCGGGGCCCGTGCTGCCAGGAGCGCGCAACGGGCCGTAGCGGCGCGCCGGACCACCGGGACCGTGCACCTTGATCTGCTTCACCGCACCATGCCCGAGGTCCTCGTTGAGCCGGGCGACCAGCGTCGGCGCGAGCAGCCGCAGGTTCGTCGCCCAGGCCGTCGAGTCACAGCGCACCACCAGGACCCGCTCGTCCTCGTCGTACTTCTCCGGCACACAGTGCTTGGCGACATCCTCACCGACGATCTGCGGCCAGCGGCCCATCACACCGCCCACCGCGGCCGGAGTCTCCCAGCCCCGCTCCGTGATCAAGCGGTTGATGGCAGCGCCCAGCGCCAGGGGGTCACGCCCGTCGGCCCGTGCGCCGGAGCGCAGACCGCCCCCGCGCCGCGCCTGCTTCTTCTGCCACGCCGCGTCGCCACGCGCGCGTGCCTGCTCCTTGGCCGCCCTGAGCGCCACGCGCGCGAGATCGACGCCAGAGGGCTCCTGAGCCTTCTTGGGGGCCTCGGGGACGTTCCCGGACGGTTCCTCGCTCATACGCGCTCCACCGTCCCCTCGGACACCGCATACCGCGCCCCCGCCAGCACATGGGGCACGTCGTCGTCGACCGCGGCCGTCACCAGGACCTGCTCGCCCGGCGCAACCAGCTCGGCCAGCCGCTCACGCCGCCTGGTGTCCAGCTCGGCGAACACATCGTCGAGGACCAGCACCGGCTCATTGCCCTCGGCCCGCAGCAGGTCGTACGACGCCAGGCGCAGCGCCAGCGCGTACGACCAGGACTCGCCGTGCGAGGCATAGCCCTTGGCGGGCAACTGACCGAGTTTGAGAAGCAAATCGTCCCTATGGGGCCCTACGAGCGTGACACCCCGCTCGATCTCCTGCTTACGCGCCTCGGCGAGCGCCGCCATCAACTGCTCGAAGAGATCCTCACGCGTGTGCGCCTCACCCGGAGCCGACGGCTTGTAGTCCAGCGCGACGGGACCACCGCCGGGCGCCAGCTGCTCGTACGCCTTGTCGGCCAGCGGCTGGATCGTCGCGATCAGATCGAGGCGCTGAGCGAGCAACTCGGCGCCCACACGGGCGAGATGCTGGTCCCAGACATCGAGTGTGGACAGATCCATCGAGCGCCCGCCATGCCTACGGGCCAGCGCGGCCGACTTCAGCAAGGTGTTGCGCTGCTTGAGGACACGCTCGTAGTCGGAGCGCACGCCCGCCATGCGCGGGGAGCGGGCGGTGATCAGCTCGTCGAGGAAACGGCGCCGCTCACCGGGATCGCCCTTGACCAGCGCGAGATCCTCCGGCGCGAACAGCACGGTCCGGACGATGCCGAGCACATCACGGGGTCTGACCTGCGAGGACCTGTTGATCCTGGCCCGGTTCGACTTGCCCGGGTTCAGCTCCAGCTCAACCAGCTGCTGCCGGTCGCCCTGACGCACCTGCGCCCTGATGACCGCCCGGTCGGCGCCCATGCGCACCAGCGGGGCATCGGAGGCGACACGGTGGCTGCCGAGAGTGGCGAGATAGCCGACGGCCTCGACGAGGTTCGTCTTGCCCTGGCCATTGGGTCCGACGAAAGCGGTGACGCCCGCATCGAGCGGGACCTCGACCCTGGCGTACGAGCGGAAGTCGGCCAGCGACAGATGCGTGACGTGCATGGTCGTTCGCCGACCTCCCCCAACATGTGGTTGAACCGTCCCCAGTTGTGGACAACCGGGCCACCCCCCGAGGGTGCCAGGCCGGCATCCCCCAGGGTGTGGAAACTTCTCCGTGCTCCTCCTGGCCTACTTCTTCTCGACCGCGTGGCCGCCGAACTGGTTCCGCAGCGCCGCGATCATCTTCATCTGCGGCGAGTCGTCCTGGCGGGACGCGAACCGCGCGAACAGCGACGCGGTGATCGCCGGCAGCGGCACCGCGTGATCGATGGCGGCCTCCACAGTCCAGCGTCCCTCACCGGAGTCCTGTGCAAAACCCTTGAGCCTGTCCAGGTGCTCGTCCTCGTCGAGGGCGTTCACCGCGAGGTCCAGCAGCCAGGAGCGGATCACCGTGCCCTCCTGCCAGGAGCGGAACACCTCCCGGACGTCGGTCACGGAGTCGACCTTCTCCAGCAGCTCCCAGCCCTCGGCATAGGCCTGCATCATCGCGTACTCGATGCCGTTGTGGACCATCTTCGCGAAGTGCCCCGCGCCCACCTTCCCGGCGTGCACCGCACCGAGATCGCCCTCCGGCTTCAGGGCGTCGAAGAACGGCTGCACCTTGGCGACATGCTCCGCGTCACCGCCGTACATCAGCGCATAGCCGTTCTCCAGGCCCCAGACACCTCCGGAGACGCCGCAGTCGACGAAACCTATGCCCTTGGCCGCCAGCTGCTCCGCGTGCTTCTCGTCGTCCGTCCAGCGGGAGTTGCCACCGTCCACCACGACATCACCGGGCTCCAGGAGCTGCGCCAGCTCATCGATGGTCGCCTGGGTCGGGGCACCGGCCGGGACCATCACCCACACCACGCGCGGGCCCGGGAGCTTGCCCACCAGCTCTTCCAGGCTCTGGACATCCGCGAGGTCCGCGTTGCGGTCGTATCCGACGACGGTGTGGCCCGCGCGGCGGATCCGCTCGCGCATGTTGCCGCCCATCTTGCCGAGGCCGACGAGACCGAGCTCCATCAGTTGTGTTCCTTAGGTTGCTGTGGCGTGAGAGGCACCTTCGTACCCATGTCCGAGCCTAAACCCGGACGCACGCGCACATCTGTGGGCATACGCGCTCAGACGCACGCCCTCACCTGGGGTTTCCCCACAGACCGGGACCGACTTCTCCACGGCCTGTGGACAACCGTCGGCCGCTCAGCCGCTGAGACGCACCGGCATGATCAGGTACTTGTAGGCCTCGTCCGCCTCGGCGTCCAGCGCCGGCTTGCCGCTCAGCAGCGCGGGCTTGGTGGACGTCGTGAACGACAGCTGGGCCACCGGGGAGTCGATGGCGCTCAGGCCGTCCAGCAGGAACGTCGGGTTGAAGGCGATCGAGATGTCGTCGCCGTCCAGCTGCGCGTCGACCCGCTCCACAGCCTGTGCGTCGTCGCTGGAACCGGCCTCCAGGATCAGCACGCCCTGCTCGAAGCTGAGGCGCACCGGGGTGTTCCGCTCGGCGACCAGCGCCACACGCTTGACGGCCTCCACGAAGGGGGCGGTCTCGATCACGGCGACCGAGTTGAACTCCGTCGGGAACAGCGTGCGGTACTTCGGGAGGTCGCCCTCCAGCAGGCGCGTCGTCGTACGGCGACCGGCGCCCTCGAAACCGATCAGACCCTCGCCGGCACCCGAGCCCGAAAGCGCAAGCGTGACGCTGTCGCCGCTGGTCAGCGCCTTGGCGGTGTCCAGGAGCGTCTTGGCGGGGACCAGGGCGACCGCGGAGGCCTCCGGGTTCTCCGGCTTCCACAGGAACTCGCGGACCGCGAAGCGGTAGCGGTCGGTGGAGGCCAGGGTGACGGTGTCGCCCTCGATCTCGATGCGCACACCGGTCAGCACGGGCAGCGTGTCGTCACGGCCGGCGGCGATGGCGACCTGGGAGGCCGCGGAAGCGAAGACCTCACCGGGAACGGTGCCCGTGGCGGTCGGCATCTGCGGCAGGGCCGGGTACTCCTCCACAGGCAGGGTGTGGAGTGTGAATCGCGAGGAGCCGCAGACCACGGTCGCCCGTACACCGTCTGTGGAGATCTCCACCGGGCGGTTGGGCAGAGCGCGGCAGATGTCGGCGAGCAGCCGGCCGGAGACGAGGACCGTGCCCTCCTCCTCGACCTCGGCCTCGACGCTGACGCGAGCGGAGACCTCGTAGTCGAAGCTCGACAGGCTCAGCTGACCGTCCTCGGCCTTCAGCAGGAGGCCGGCGAGGACAGGCGCCGGCGGACGGGCCGGGAGGCTGCGCGCCGCCCAGGCCACGGCCTCCGCGAGTACGTCGCGTTCCACCCGGATCTTCACTGTTGCCGCCTCCTGCTGTTGCCGGCGCTTCTCGGCCTGCCTGGCTTCGTCGTCTGTGTCGGTGTCGTCGGCCCCAGTGAGGGGAAGGACACCGGGAACAGTCTGACGCACCCCACTGACAGTAGGTGCCTCTCGGGGTCAAGTCGTGACGAGGGGCAGCCGGGAGCCGGACAGCGAGTTGTGCACAGGACCCACTTCGAAACGAATTCCCAGCTCTCTCTAGTTGGGAGTAGTAGTAGGGCCTGTGGATACCGTGGATAACCACGTTTTCCCAGCTCAGAGCAGAGATTTTGTCCACGGACCCTGTGGGCGACGGCGGTGGACAACTGAGCACTTCTGTGGAGAACGGAAAGTTCTGCACACCCCATGCACAGCCTGGGGCGAGTTCTCCCCAGCGCCGTCCCCAGCTTTGCCCATCTTTCCCACAGGCCAACCCGGCATCTTTGTGTGACGCCTTTCACTCGACCCGGTGAGGAGGCGCGTCGTGTTGCCGAACAGTGGACAGCGATGTGGAGAAGCTGGTGATCGCTGGGGACAACTGGCCTCAGCCTGTGGGTTGTCGGTGGACAACTTCATGCACAGCCTGTGGATCTTCTGACTGTCCACAGGCTGTGGAGATCCTTCGTCCACGAATCCACATGCTGATGACCTGGTCTGATCGTCTTTCAACAGGGACCCCTGTGGACACAGTCTGGACAACTTTCCAGTCCCCAGGGTGTGGACGGGAAAAACTCACCGAATCTGTGGAGAGTGGCCGTAACGCGGCAAGTATTCGAACAGCCCACGACCGCGACATGACGAAGGGCGCCCCGGGATCTCGTCCCGGAGCGCCCTCAGCGACGTACGGCGGCGCTGTCGCGCTGGCTCTCAGCCGTTCTTGATGCGGTTGGTGAGCTCGGTGACCTGGTTGTAGATGGAGCGCCGCTCGGCCATTAGATTGCGGATCTTGCGGTCGGCGTGCATGACCGTGGTGTGGTCGCGGCCGCCGAACAGGGCGCCGATCTTCGGCAGTGACAGGTCTGTCAGCTCGCGGCAGAGGTACATGGCGATCTGGCGGGCGGTGACGAGCTGGCGGCCGCGTGAGCTGCCGCAGAGGTCCTCGACGGTGAGGCCGAAGTAGTCGGCGGTGGCGCTCATGATGGCCGTGGAGGTGATCTCCGGTGTGGCGTCGTCGCCGCCGGGGATCAGGTCCTTGAGGACGATCTCCGTGAGGCCCAGGTCCACCGGCTGCCGGTTGAGCGACGCGAACGCCGTCACCCGGATCAGGGCGCCCTCCAGTTCGCGGATGTTGCGCGAGATGCGGGAGGCGATGAACTCCAGTACCTCCGGCGGGGCGTTGAGCTGCTCCTGGACCGCCTTCTTGCGCAGGATCGCGATACGGGTCTCCAGCTCGGGCGGCTGGACATCGGTGATCAGGCCCCACTCGAACCGGTTCCGCAGTCGGTCCTCCAGGGTGACCAACTGCTTGGGCGGCCGGTCGCTGGAGAGCACGATCTGCTTGTTGGCGTTGTGGAGCGTGTTGAAGGTGTGGAAGAACTCCTCCTGCGTCGACTCCTTGTCCGCGAGGAACTGGATGTCGTCGACGAGCAGGATGTCCATCTCGCGGTACCGCTTGCGGAAGCTGTCGCCCTTGCCGTCGCGGATGGAGTTGATGAACTCGTTGGTGAACTCCTCCGAGCTCACGTACCGCACGCGCGTGCCGGGGTAGAGGCTGCGCGCGTAGTGCCCGATCGCGTGCAGCAGGTGGGTCTTGCCGAGGCCCGACTCCCCGTAGATGAAGAGGGGGTTGTAGGCCTTCGCGGGTGCCTCGGCGACGGCGACGGCGGCCGCGTGGGCGAAGCGGTTGGAGGCGCCGATGACGAACGTGTCGAAGAGGTACTTCGGGTTCAGGCGTGCGGTGGGTTCGCCGGGGCCGGGTGCCGGTGCGGGCTGCGCGGCCAGCGGGCCGGGGGCGCCGGTGGCCGGGAGGTTCGCGCCGACGGGGCCGCCGCGGTGCACATGGCCGGAGCCGACGGGCGGCTCGGGCAGCTCGCGGCGGGGGCCCTGGTCGTAGTCGGCGCGCGGTTGGTCGTAGTCCGGGCGCTGCTGCTCGTAGTCGGGACGGTGCCCGTCGTAGGGCGGCCGGTCCATCTGCTGCGGGCGGTAGTCCTGGGACGGGGGGCCGTAGGAGTCCTGTGGGGGCGATGCGTACGGGTCCCGCTCGGGGAAGCCGAGTCGCTGCTGTTGCCAGCCGTAGTCGTCCTGTGTCGGGCGGGGCCAGCTGCCGGGGGTGGGTTCGGGGCGCTGGTACTCGCTCGGGTAGGCCGGGCGTGCCGTGGGCAGCGGGTCGGG
Source organism: Streptomyces lanatus (assembly GCF_014655715.1). Lineage (GTDB taxonomy): Bacteria > Actinomycetota > Actinomycetes > Streptomycetales > Streptomycetaceae > Streptomyces > Streptomyces lanatus. The sequence continues at coordinate 204,835 of NZ_BNBM01000006.1, forward strand.
GGAGGCGGTGGGTGGCTGGTCGTCGGCGCGGTGGCGGCCGTAGCCCTCGTACGAGGGGAGTTCGGGCTCCTCGTAGCGGGGCTGGGGTGACGGGTGTCCGCCTTGGTCGTAGGGGGCCTGGCGCTTGGGGGACGGTGGCACCGGCGGGGCGGGGGGCTCGCCGGCGGAGTCGTCGACGGTGATCGCGATGCGGATCGGGCGGCCGCATTCGCGGCTCAGGGTGTCGCTGACGATCGGGGCGAGACGGCCCTCCAGTACGCCTTTCGCAAATTCGTTCGGTACGGCGAGCAGGGCGGTGTCGGCGACCAGCGCGAGGGGCTGGCAGCGCCGGATCCAGTGCTCGTCCTTGCCCTCCACACCCTGTCCGCGGCCCTCACCGAGAAGTTGTTCAAGTACTCGTGGCCACACTGCGGCAAGATCGGCAGGTACGTCAGCCACAGGGCACGCTCTCTCACAGGTCCCACGAACGTGTGATTGTGGGACGGGTCGGGATTCAATCGGGTGGAGCCAGAATCAAGGGGACAAGGGAACGAATCGGAGTCCAGCCACGGTAGTCAGGGCGGCGGGTGCGGTTCAAGTTGTTGTCCCCAGCCTGTGGATAGTGTCTCCCAGTGACCTCTGGTTTGACCGGATGGCGTAGCCGCGCGTACCGTAACCAGGTCGAGTTGTCGATGGCTGCTGCCGCCTGCCTCCGATGGGCACAGATCGCGTCAGGTGATCGGGAAGCGGTGCAATCGGGCGTAACTGCGAGCTACTCGTGGGCGCACGGTGACAGCCAGGACGGCACCCGCCAAACACCGATTTATCTCTGGAGCCCCCGAGTGAGCAAGCGCACCTTCCAGCCGAACAACCGTCGTCGCGCGAAGACCCACGGCTTCCGCCTGCGGATGCGCACCCGCGCCGGCCGCGCGATTCTCGCGAACCGTCGTGCCAAGGGTCGCGCCAGCCTGTCCGCCTGATCCTGATCAGGTCATGACGTCGTGCTGCCCACCGAGAACCGGCTGAGGCGGCGCGAGGACTTCGCGACCGCGGTCCGACGAGGTCGCCGGGCAGGCCGCCCGACACTCGTCGTCCACCTTCGTAGCGGTGCCACGGACCCGCACGCGCCTGGGGAGAGCGCTCCCCCGACGCGTGCGGGTTTCGTCGTGAGCAAGGCTGTGGGTGGTGCGGTCGTGCGGAACAAGGTGAAGCGCAGGCTTCGCCATCTGATGCGCGACCGAGTCGACCGGCTGCCCCCCGGTAGCCTGGTAGTCGTACGAGCGTTGCCCGGTGCGGGTGACGCCGACCATGCACAGCTGGCCCGAGACCTGGATGCCGCTCTGCAGCGGCTGCTGGGAGGGGGCGCGCGATGAAGTACCCACTACTGGCTCTGATCAAGCTGTACCAGTGGACGATCAGTCCGCTGCTCGGGCCGGTGTGCAAGTACTACCCGTCGTGCTCCCACTACGGGTACACGGCCATCGACCGGCACGGTGCGATCAAGGGCACGGCGCTCACCGCCTGGCGCATCCTGCGGTGCAACCCGTGGTCGCTGGGTGGTGTGGATCATGTCCCGCCACGCAGGCGTCCGCGGTGGCACGAGATGCTGCGCAACGCGTGGCGTGCACGGAAGGGCGGGCCCTCCGCCGCTGAAACGGCCATCGAAGGTGATGTTCCTTCGAGCCCGGCCGCAGAGACCCCGTCCCATGTCCAAGGAGCATGATTAGTGGACACGATTGCCAGCCTCTTCAGCTTCATCACGACACCCGTTTCCTGGGTCATCGTCCAGTTCCACACGGTGTACGGCGCCATCTTCGGCCCTGACACCGGATGGGCCTGGGGCCTGTCCATCGTGTCCCTGGTGATTCTGATCCGTATCTGCCTGATCCCGCTCTTCGTGAAGCAGATCAAGGCGACCCGGGCGATGCAGACGCTGCAGCCCGAGATGAAGAAGATCCAGGAGCGCTACAAGAACGACAAGCAGCGCCAGTCCGAAGAGATGATGAAGCTGTACAAGGAGACGGGTACCAACCCGCTCTCCTCGTGCCTTCCCATCCTGGCGCAGTCGCCGTTCTTCTTCGCCCTGTACCACGTGCTCAACAGCATCGCGAACAACGACACCATCGGTGTCATCAACCAGAGCCTGCTGGAGAGCGCGCAGAAGGCGCACATCTTCGGGGCCCCGCTGGCCGCGAAGTTCACCGACAGCTCTACGGACGTCGCCGCGCTCGACGCCTCGCTGACCACGGTCCGCATCGTCACCGCGGTCATGATCGTCCTGATGTCGGCGTCGCAGTTCTACACGCAGCGTCAGCTGATGACGAAGAACGTCGACACCACGGTGAAGACGCCGTTCATGCAGCAGCAGAAGATGCTGATGTATGTCTTCCCGGTCATGTTCGCCGTCTTCGGCATCAACTTCCCCGTCGGTGTCCTCGTCTACTGGCTGACCACCAACGTGTGGACCATGGGTCAGCAGATGTACGTCATCCACAACAACCCGACCCCGGGTTCCAAGGCGCAGGCCGCGTACCTGGAGCGTCTGACCAAGCACGTCACGAACCACGGCAAGACCCGTCGCCGGGGTGAGCGCGCCATCATCAAGGCCATCGTGGCCAAGGGCCGTGACCGTAACGAGTACGAGCGCAAGTTCATCAACGGCCTCAGCAAGGCCGGTCTCGCGGCCCAGGCCGACGGCAATGTGGTGAAGGGCGACGGCGCCGTGGCCACCGTGTCCGAGGACGGTACGCCGACCACGACGGCGACGCCCAAGCGTCAGCAGCCGAAGCGCCAGAGCAAGTCTCAGCGTCAGTCCGGCGGTCCGAAGCAGGCCGGCGAGCCGACATCGCTGCAGAAGTCCGATGAGCCCGAGGACGCCAAGCCCGGCACTCCCAAGAAGGACGCGCCGAAGCCCGGCAGCAGCGGCCGCAGCAAGGCCCAGTCCGGGCAGCGCAAGGGCGGTCCGCAGCGCCCCAAGTCCCCGTCCAAGAAGTAAGAAGGAGCCCATCCCGTGACGGAAGGCACCACCTCCGCCGCTGTCGAGGGTGCAGACACCCTGAGCCGCCTGGAGCAAGAGGGCGAGATCGCGGCGGACTACCTCGAGGGTCTGCTCGATATCGCCGATCTCGATGGCGACATCGACATGGACGTCGAGGCCGACCGCGCCGCTGTCTCGATCATCAGCGACGCGGGCAGCCGAGACCTGCAGAAGCTGGTCGGGCGTGACGGCGAGGTGCTGGAGGCCCTTCAGGAGCTCACGCGCCTGGCCGTGCACCGGGAGACCGGGGACCGCAGCCGGCTGATGCTGGACATCGCGGGCTACCGGGCCAAGAAGCGTGCCGAGCTCTCCGAGCTGGGTGCCAAGGCCGCCGCCGAGGTCAAGAGCACCGGCGAGCCCGTGAAGATGAAGCCGATGACGCCGTTCGAGCGCAAGGTCGTGCACGACGCGGTGAAGTCGGCGGGCCTGCGCAGCGAGTCCGAGGGCGAGGAGCCGCAGCGGTTCGTCGTCGTACTTCCCGCCTGATCGGCCCTTACGTTTCCTCCGGCCCCGTCTGTGCGCAGGCGGGGCCGAACTTTGTCAGCCTGTTAGTTCTGGTGGTTCTGGTGTCGGCGCTCCGGGCGTCGGTGAGGTACGGAAGGACGGTCCCCCGTGACGGAGGCAGCGGAGCTTCCCCCTGTGCCCGAACAGGCACATGAGGTGTTCGGCGATCGCTACGCTGATGCGGTCCGCTACGCCGAGCTGCTCGCCGAGGCGGGTGTGCAGCGTGGTCTGATCGGCCCGCGAGAGGTGCCCCGACTGTGGGAGCGCCATCTGCTGAACTGTGCGGTGCTTTCGGAGGTCGTTCCCGAGGGTGTGACGGTGTGCGATGTCGGCTCGGGGGCCGGCCTGCCCGGTATCCCTCTGGCGCTGGTCCGGGAGGATCTGAAGATCACTCTCCTGGAGCCTCTGCTGCGGCGGACGAACTTCCTGACGGAGGTCGTGGAGCTGCTCGGGCTTGATCATGTGACGGTTGTCCGTGGTCGTGCCGAGGAGGTCATGGGGACGTTGCCGCCCGTGCATGTGGTGACCGCCCGTGCCGTGGCTCCGCTCGACCGGCTGGCCACCTGGGGCATCCCGCTGCTTCGCCCGTACGGCGAGATGCTGGCGCTCAAGGGTGACACCGCGGAGGAGGAGCTGAAGAGCGCGGCAACGGCTCTGAGCAAGCTGGGTGCGGTGGAGACGTCGATCCTCCATGTGGGCGAGGGCGTGGTGGATCCGATGTCCACGGTGGTGCGCGTCGAGGTCGGGGAGAGCCCGGGCGGTGTTCGCTTCGCGGCGAAGCGGGCGAAGGCGGCCAGGACGGGACGGGCCCGTCGACGGCGCTGATCCGTCCTGACGACGAGACGTACTCCACACAAGCTGGCAAACCTACCCATGCCGGAGTGTCGCGACAGTTCGGCCTCGGCGGCTGTGCATCGTGTTTCACGTGAAACGTCGCTCACTGCTCCACGGCATCATTAGCCGCGGTCGCGCTGCCGAACCTCGCGACCGAAAGCCCCTCGGTTCCCTCAGGGAGGGTGCTTCCGACGACTCTCCGTCCCTCTGGAGGGGCACGGAGTTTTCCACAGAGGTGGATTTCTCCACAGAACAACAGGCCTCACTGGTTCGCGACCCCGAAGACATGGGAGGCTCTGTTCATTGCGAGCCTGAAGTCGAGGAGAGTGAATCCTTGCGGTCCGACGCCAACATCGCGGGACCGATGACCGATCCGGTCCCCGGTCCCCGTACCGAATCGATGGGGGAGGATGTTTCACGTGAAACACCGCCCCCGATGGACGACACTCCCATCGGTCGTGCTGCCCAACTGGCGGTGGAGGCTCTAGGCCGCGCCGGCGAGGGCCTGCCACGGCCCGAGCAAACCCGTGTCATGGTGGTCGCCAACCAGAAGGGGGGCGTGGGCAAGACGACAACGACGGTCAATCTTGCCGCGTCGCTTGCCCTGCATGGCGGCCGAGTACTGGTCATCGACCTCGACCCGCAGGGCAATGCGTCGACCGCCCTGGGCATCGACCATCACGCCGAAGTTCCATCGATCTACGATGTGTTGGTCGAGAGCAAGCCGCTCGCGGAAGTCGTTCAGCCGGTGCCCGATGTCGAGGGACTCTTCTGTGCCCCCGCCACGATCGATCTCGCCGGTGCGGAGATCGAGCTGGTGTCGCTGGTGGCGCGTGAGAGCCGACTCCAGCGGGCGATCCAGGCGTACGAGCAGCCGCTGGACTATGTCCTCATCGACTGTCCGCCTTCGCTCGGCCTGTTGACGGTCAACGCGCTGGTGGCGGGGCAGGAGGTCCTGATCCCGATCCAGTGCGAGTACTACGCGCTGGAAGGCCTGGGCCAGCTGCTGCGCAACGTCGACCTGGTGCGGGGGCACCTCAACCCCGCCCTGCATGTCTCGACGATCCTGCTCACCATGTACGACGGCCGGACGCGGCTCGCGTCCCAGGTCGCCGACGAGGTGCGCAACCACTTCGGTGACGAGGTGCTGCGGACGAGTATTCCTCGCTCGGTGCGTATCTCCGAGGCGCCGAGCTATGGGCAGACGGTACTGACGTACGATCCCGGATCGAGCGGTGCCCTCTCCTACCTTGAGGCGGCACGAGAAATCGCGCTGAAGGGCGTCGGTGTCAACTACGACCCGACCAACGCCCACTTCGGCGCTCAGAACCCAAGCATGGCGGAGGGGATCCAGTGAGCGAGCGACGGAGGGGTTTGGGTCGTGGTCTCGGCGCACTGATCCCCGCTGCACCGACGGAGAAGACGGTGCCCCCGGCTGCGGTGGGAGGCGCTGCCTCAGCGTCGCCGGCCGGTCTGCCGGTGCTGACTGACCGTGGGGTGGCCGCGGCCAAGGTGGCTACGTTGCCGCCTGTTTCACATGAAACCGAGGACTCGGCGCCGAGCAGCGCCGTGGAGACGCCCGCAGCTCCCATGGGCGCCCACTTCGCGGAGATCCCCCTCGACCAGATCACGCCGAACCCTCGGCAGCCGCGTGAGGTCTTCGACGAGGATGCGCTGCAGGAGCTCGTCACCTCCATCCAGGAGGTCGGTCTCCTCCAGCCGATCGTTGTGCGTCAGATCGCTCCTTCGCGCTACGAGCTCATCATGGGTGAGCGGCGCTGGCGGGCCTGCCGCGAGGCCGGCCTCGATGCGATCCCGGCGATCGTGCGGGCCACCGATGACGAGAAGCTTCTCCTGGACGCGTTGCTGGAGAACCTGCACCGCGCTCAGCTGAACCCGATCGAAGAGGCGGCTGCCTACGATCAGCTGCTGAAGGACTTCAACTGCACGCATGATCAGTTGGCGGACCGTATCGGCCGGTCCCGGCCGCAGGTCTCCAACACGCTGCGTCTGCTGAAGCTCTCGCCGAAGGTGCAGAACCGGGTGGCTGCCGGAGTTCTCTCCGCGGGGCATGCGCGGGCGCTGCTCTCCGTCGAGGACGCGGAGGAGCAGGAGCGGCTGGCCTACCGGGTCGTGGCCGAGGGGCTCTCCGTTCGGTCCGTCGAAGAGATCGTGACCCTCATGGGTTCCCGGCCGCAGAAGACGCCGCGTTCCAGGGGACCTCGGGCCGGCTCTGTTCCCTCTCCGGCGTTGTCCGACCTTGCGACCCGGCTCTCGGACCGTTTCGAGACGCGGGTGAAGGTCGAGCTGGGGCAGAAGAAGGGCAAGATCACCGTGGAGTTCGCCTCCCCGGAGGACCTTGAGCGCATCCTCAGCACATTCGCTCCCGGCGAGAAGCTGGCCCTGCAGAAGAGCCTGCTGGCCGAGGACGAGGAGGAGACCGAGGACTGAGGCTCGGCCGGGGCGGGTCTGCTCCCTGACCATTCATGCGGGCCGTGTCCGGTGTGTACCGGAACACGGCCCGCACTTTGCTTTCTGGCGGTATCGATGGAATCGCATCGTGGATACGATGCGATCGGGTAAGGCGCATCCACCTGGCAGACCTCTTAGGGGAGGCGGGGTTCATGCGAACGGTGAGCCGCACCGGACTGGTGAGCGCGGGTCTTGGGCTGGGCGCGGTCGGCGGGTTCGTCGGCAGCCTGCTCAGGGAACGAAGCGCCCTGACAGCCGCTCGTGATGCCGCGGGCGAAGGAAGCGAGGAACAGCCTTCATGGGGCGTCGGCTCGTACCGCTCACGCTGGACAACCTTCCGGACCTTCCCAAGCGCTGCCGCACGTGTGTCTTCTGGGAGTTGGACCCGGTCAGCGGTGAGGCCGCGGTAAAGGCCGGCACACCCGCTCTGGAGAAGGAAGCCTGGATCTCCGCCGTTCTGCTGGACTGGGGATCATGCGGTCGAGTCGTCTACGTCGACGAGGTGCCTGTCGGCTTCGTGCTGTACGCGCCCCCGGCTTATGTTCCTCGCGCGACCGCGTTTCCCACGAGCCCTGTGTCGCCGGACGCGGTGCAGTTGATGACGGCGTTCATCATGCCGGGCTATCAGGGGCAGGGGCTGGGCCGGGTGATGGTCCAGACGGTCGCGAAGGATCTGCTGCGCCGGGGCTTCAAGGCGATCGAGGCCTTTGGAGACGCGCGCTGGAAGGAGCCGGCGTGTGTGCTGCCCGCCGACCATCTCCTGGCCGTGGGCTTCAAGACGGTGCGCCCGCACCCCAACTTCCCGCGGCTGCGGCTGGAACTGCGGACGACGTTGTCCTGGAAGGAAGACGTGGAGATGGCGATCGACCGCCTTCTCGGCGCGGTCCAGAAGGAACCGGCGCTGCGGCCTCTCTAAAGCGAATGGGCCAACCCCGAGGGGTTGGCCCATTCGTGTTTCACGTGAAACATCACTCGGCGATGAAGTCCTCAAGGTCGCGGAGGATCGCGGCCTTCGGCTTGGCGCCGACGATGGTCTTGGCGACCTCACCGTTGTGGTAGACGTTCAGCGTCGGGATGGACATGACGCCGTACTTGGCGGCCGTACCCGGGTTCTCGTCGATGTTGAGCTTGACGATCTCGATCTTGTCGCCGTGCTCGGCGGCGATCGCCTCGAGGGACGGCGCGATCTGGCGGCACGGACCGCACCAGGCGGCCCAGAAGTCCACCAGGACGGGCTTGTCGCTCTTGAGGACGTCCTGCTCGAAGGAGTCGTCGGTCACGTTCTTCAGGGTGCCGGCCACGGCGGGCTCCTTAACTGATTGGTGCGTGGGGCGGATGGGGGAGGTCAGACAGCGGTCTTCTCGGGCTCGGCCTTCTCCTCGTCCGCGAGGGCGGCGAGGAAGCGCTCGGCGTCGAGTGCGGAGGAACAGCCGGTGCCGGCCGCGGTGATCGCCTGGCGGTAGGTGTGGTCGACGACGTCGCCGGCGCCGAAGACACCAGTGAGGTTGGTGCGGGTCGAGGGGGCTTCGACCTTGAGGTAGCCCTCCTCGTCCAGCTCCAGCTGGCCCTTGAAGAGCTCGGTGCGCGGGTCGTGGCCGATCGCGATGAACAGGCCGGTGACCGCCAGGTCCGAGAGCTCGCCGGTCTTGACGTTGCGCAGCTTCAGGCCGGAGAGCTTCTGGTCGCCCTGGACCTCGGCCACCTCGCTGTCCCACACGAACTTGATCTTCGGGTCGGCGAAGGCGCGGTCCTGCATCGCCTTGGAGGCACGCAGGCTGTCGCGGCGGTGGACGATCGTCACGGACTTGGCGAAGCGGGAGAGGAAGGTGGCCTCCTCCATCGCGGTGTCGCCGCCGCCGATCACGGCGATGTCCTGGTCCTTGAAGAAGAAGCCGTCACAGGTGGCGCACCATGAGACGCCTCGACCGGAGAGCGCGTCCTCGTTCGGCAGGCCGAGCTTGCGGTGCTGCGAGCCGGTGGCGACGATGATGGCCTTCGCACGGTGGACCGTGCCCGCGGTGTCGGTGACGGTCTTGATCTCACCGGTCAGGTCGACGTTGACGATGTCGTCCGGGACGAGCTCGGCACCGAAGCGCTCGGCCTGGGAGCGCATGTTGTCCATGAGCTCGGGGCCCATGATGCCGTCCTGGAAGCCCGGGAAGTTCTCCACGTCGGTCGTGTTCATGAGCGCACCGCCGGCGGTGACGGCGCCCTCGAAGACCAGCGGCTTCAGCGACGCGCGCGCGGTGTAGAGCGCCGCCGTATAGCCGGCGGGCCCGGAGCCGATGATGATCACGTTTCGGACGTCGCTCACGGCTTGATTCCTCGTCTCTGGAATACGTCGTCGGACCGGTGGGAGCCCCTTTCAGAACTCTCACCCCACCCAACGGATCCTAAGGGGCGCGCATTCCCACTGTGTCCGGGCACACGGTGACGTCACATTGTGGGGGTTGCCGCTGCGGAGTGAGGTGAGCCGCCCGCCGCTCAGTGGCGGGCGTAGGAGTCCGTCAGGAGGACGTCTGCCTTGGTGTTCGACGGCTGCTTCACGCAGGACGCGTCCATGACGTAGGCGGTGACCCGGCTGACATCGGAGGCATCGGGCAGCACGACGAGCAAAGCGTCCTTGCCCTTGTAGCGGCCTTCCTCGGCGGCAAGGGCTGTGTCATCGCGGCCGATGCCCTTGCGGATGCAGTCGGGCACCGTGATCTCGCGGAAGATGCGCGGGCTCGCGGTGTCGGCCCCGCCTTGCATGCCCAGGCTGCGATCGGGCTTTTGTGAGCTGCCCACGGAGCTCTCGCTCGTGGCGAGGAGGTCGGTGACCTTCTTCTCCAGCTTTGCCGCGGAGAAGGTATCGGAGGAGGTCTGTCCCCCGTCGGCCGAAGGACCGGCTCCTCCGCCACCCATGAGAGAGGTCAGCAGTACCGAACCCAGCCCCAGGGCCGCGGCCGTGAATGCGGCGCCGAGGACGGCGACCCTGCGGCGTCCCGTCTTCTTGCGGTCCTTGCGGCCGGGGCCGGTCGTGGAGGAACGTGCGTGACCTGCCGGACGGCCTGCGGCTGTCGATGTTTCACGTGAAACATGCGCGCCGCCGTCCGCGCTGGACATCGTGTGGGCGCCTGCACCATGCGTCTGCGCGTCCGCGTCATCGGGTGCCGTCGCGCTCAGCAGAGCTTCTGCGGCAAGGGCGGCATCGATGCGTTCGGCGACGTCGGTGGGCATGCGTGAGGCGCCAGGCAGCGTGCCGAGCAGTCCCCGGATCTCCTCCAGCGAAGCATGGACGTCCGCGCACAGCTCGCACTCGTCGAGATGGCGACGTAGATCGGCGGTCCTGGACGGCGGGAGGAGGCCCTCGGTGAGGTCGGAGATCTCGGCGACGTCCGGGTGCCCGGCCGTGTCTGTCGTGGATGTCACGCTCGCCCACCTCCGCCCTTCACAGCAGCTGAATCACTCGACCCGGTATCGCGCGGACCCGTGGCTTGTGGCCCCTCGGCAGGTGGACCCGCTGCCGGTGGGACGGATGTCCCCTGCGTCCGGTTCCGCCTCTCGCCGGGATCCTTGCCGTCACGCGTACTTTCCGGCCGTAGATGCGTGAGGAGGGGCAGGAGTCTGGCTCTGCCGCGTGCACATCGGCTCTTGACGGTGCCGGTCGGCACATCGAGGACGCGGGCGGCCTCCGCGACCGGGTAGCCCTGCATGTCCACCAGGACGAGGGCCGCCCGTTGGTCCGGCGGAAGCGTGCCGAGAGCCTCGAGGAGCTGGCGATGCAGATCGTTGCGCTCCGCCGGCGCCGAGGCGGACTCGTGCGGCTCCAGCAGCTGCTCCAGGCGCTCGGTGTCGTCGACCGGGGAGGTCTTCCGGGAGGCAGCCTTGCGGGCGCGGTCCAGGCAGGCGTTCACCGTGATGCGGTGCAGCCACGTCGTGACGGCCGACTGGCCCCGGAAGGTGTGGGCGGCCCGGTAGGCGGACACGAGGGCGTCCTGGACGGCGTCAGCGGCTTCCTCGCGGTCGCCGAGCGTTCGCAGCGCCACCGCCCAGAGCCGGTCCCGGTGCCGCCGTACGATCTCGCCGAAGGCGTCGGGGTCGCCTTCCACGTGCAGGGCGAGGAGGTCCTGATCGCTTGTGTCGCCGTAGGCGTGGCCATCGGTCATCGGACCCCCTCCCCTCGTCTGCGGTCAGTTGTCGGTCAGCTGGTGAACTTCACGTTGGTGATGGCCTGCTTGTAGCCAGGCTGACTGTAGTTGGCGGAATCGACGCCGGAGTAGGGCATCGCGGTCAGCCACACCAGCACGTAGCGGGTCTTCTCCGGCTTGTCGACCGTCACCTTCGCAGAGGTGCCGTTCGTCGTTGCCGTGCCCAGCTGCTTCATCGAGCTCAACGGTGTGGACGAATCCGGTGAGTCGGTGGCGTACAGCTTGACGGTGGTGTGAGGGCCGCCGTACCGGAGGGAGAGCGTCGCGGTCGACACGTCCTGATCGGAGCCGAGGTCGTAGACGATGCCGACGCCAGGCTTGATCACTATCTCCGGACCGTCCTTGTAGCTGTTGGTCCGCCATCCCGTCGACGTGCTGTCGTCGTACGTCTGGTCCACGTCGCCAGGATGCTGGGCATCGCCCTCGGCCACGTACTCCTGAGCGCCCTTGATGCTGAGCGGCTTGGCCGGCTTGGTGCCGCCGCTGCCCTTGTCGCCGTCGTCCGTCGTCTGCGTCTGGTTGGAGTCCTCGGAGTTGCCGCCCTGGTCCATGAGCGCGTCCGCGAGCTGCCAGCTGCCCAGACCCAGGGCGGCGATCAGGAGCGCCGAGACGGCCCACTTCAGGGCCTTGCCGGTGCGGCTCTGGAGCGGGGGCGGCGGAGACTGCACCGGCTGATTCGCACCGGGGTGCGTCTGGCGGCCGTATGTGCCCTGCTGGTACGTCGTGCGCTGATAGTCCGGCGGGGCCGTGAACGAGGGCTCCGGCGGGCGGATGCGGGGCATCTCGCCGACCGCCTTCACCAACTCCTCCGGAGTGGTGCATGCCGACTCATGGCGCGAGGCGGTCGCGCCGTCGTTGGCCAGCGCGCGCATGGCGAGCTCGGACAGCCCGCGGTGGACACCGGCACGCACCTGGTCCGGGGCGATCAGACCGACGTCCTTGGGCAGCCCGGACAGCCCGTAGGCGTCGCTCTCGTACGGCCAGCGCTGGGTGAGCCCGGCGTACAGCAGCGCGCCGATCGCCTCCGTGTCGGTGCGCTGCGGAGTGTCCGAGCTGATGCCGCGCAGCGCGGCGTTCACCGCGAGGCCGCGGATGCGCCACTGGCCGGACGAGGTCCGCAGTACGGCGTTCGGGTTGAGCCGCAGATGCGCCAGGCCCTCACGGTGGGCGGCGGCCATGGCGGCGGACACCTGGGTGACCATCTGGTACGCCTCGTACGGCTCCAGCGGGCCGGACGCCAGGAGCGTGGTCATCTCCGTGGCGTCGGGGAGCCATTCGTGGACGACATAGACGAGGTCGTTCTCCTCGACGGCGTCCAGCACCTGGACGAACCGAGGATCGCCGAGCAGCGCGGAGGAGCGGGCCGCGGCCAGCACGGAACGGGCCCGCGCATGGTCCGCGGGCAGGATGTGCACGCCGACGGCGCGACGGAGTTTCTCGTCGACCGCACGCCAACTGCTGAAACCGTCCAGACGGGTGACGCACTCCTCGAGGCGGTAGCGTCTGGCGAGTTTGTGGCCGCTGTGCAGTTCGGGCGGTGAGGCCTTCCCGGGACCCTCGGTCCCGCCACTCCCCTGTGCCTCGTCGATGTCCGTGTCCCGCTCCCGATTGTTGGCCACCCCGTCGGCCGTGGACTGGTCCGCCTGAGCGGTCAGCGGCTCGTCGCCGCTGTTGTCTGCCACGTCGACGGCAGCCGTGCTCCGTTCCGCCACCGTCGTTCCTGCCTCCCCATCCATTGCGCGCCGTTGGACCCCGAGCGCGCCGTCCGACGCCGAAACCAATTGTGCCCACAGTCCGCCGCTATGCACGACACACGATGGCGGACGATGGTTGTGCGCTTACCCCCGACTCAGCGACCCAGACGCCCGCGCACCATGCCGACCAGTGAGTTCAGCTCATCGATACGCATCCTGCGCGCGGCGATGAAGAAGACCCCCAGCAGCACGGCGCCGCCGGCCACCAGAGCGGCGAAGGAACCGACGACGCCCTGGCCGAGCGTCCGGCTGATCCCGTAGCAGGCCGCCCCGCTGAGCAGTACCGCGGGCACCGAGGCGAGCCCGAGCCTGGTGTACGTCCGCATCACCCGGGCGCCGTCGAGGTCGCCGCCGAGCTTCTTGCGCAGCCGTCGCCAGGCGACATTGACGCCGATCGTGTAGGCCAGGCCGTACGACGCCGCCATGCCGACCACGGCCCAGCGAGCCGGGAGAACGAGGTAGCAGACGACCGACGCGAGGGCGTTGCCGGCCGCGACGATGACGGTGTTGTAGAAGGGGGTGCGGGTGTCCTCGTAGGCGTAGAAGGCACGCAGGACGACGTACTGCACGGAGTACGGGATCAGCCCGAGGCCGAACGCCATCAGCATGAAGCCCATGTTGGTGGCTTCGCTGGTGCCCGAGGATCCGAACATCAAGGTGCACATGGGGATGCCGAGCGCGACGAAGCCGAAGGCGAGCGGCACGATCGCCACGGCCGTGGTGCGCAGTCCCTGCGAGATGTCGTCGCGCACCGCGCCGGCGTCGTCCTCGGCCGCGGAGCGGGAGATACGGGGCAGCAGGGCGGCCATCAGTGAGACGGTGATGATGGCCTGCGGGAGACCCCAGATGAGCTGTGCGTTGGCGTAGGCGCTGAAGCCGGTGCCGGGGACGCCGGAGTCGGTGATCGCCGCCGTGGCGAGCTGGGTCACGACGAGGGCACCGGCCTGGTTGGCGAGGACGAAGAGGATCGTCCACTTGGCCAGCATCGCGGCCTTGCCGAGGCCGTGGCCCCTCCAGTCGAAGCGCAGCCGAAGCCTGAAGCCGGTCTCGCGCAGGTACGGGATCATCGCGAGGGCCTGGACGACGAGGCCGAGGAGCACGCCCACGCCGAGCAGTTGGATGCCCTCCGGCGGAATGCTGGTGACCTCCATGCCGGAGCGCTCGGCGGTGCCGTAGACCCACAGGAAGGCGCCGAGCGTCACGATGATGACGATGTTGTTCAGGACCGGGGTCCACATCATCGCGCCGAACCGGCCGCGGGCGTTGAGGATCTGTCCCATCACGACGTGGATGCCCATGAAGAAGATCGAGGGCAGGAAGTAACGGGTGAAGGTGACAGCGGTCTCGTTGGCCGCGGGGTTGTTCGCCAGGGGGGTCGACAGGGCCCGGACCAGGAGAGGGGCGGCGAACATGGCGAGCGCGGTGAGGACACCGAGGATCACCATGACGAGGGTCAGCAGCCGGTTGGCGTATGCCTCACCGCCGTCCTCGTCCTCCTTCATGGAGCGGACGAGCTGGGGCACGAACACGGAGTTGAGCCCGCCGCCGACGGTCAGGATGTAGATCATCGTCGGGAGCTGGTAGGCCACCTGGAACGATTCGCCGAGCAGGCCGAGGCCCAGTGCCGAGACGATCATCGCGGACCGTACGAACCCGGTCAGGCGGGAGACCATCGTCCCCGCCGCCATCACCGCGCTCGACTTCAGCAGCCCCCCGGCCCGTCCGCCCTTCTTCGCGGCGGGCGCCGCAGCAGGAGCGGGAGCCGGTGCCTCGGCCGCCACGGGCGGCGTGGGGCCCGGAGCAGGCGCCGGAGAGGGCGCGGGGACCGTGGGCGGTGCCTGGTACTGCGGATGGCCGCCCTGCTGCTGGTCCCGGAAGAGATGCGCGAAGGCGTCGTGCTCGGGGTTCTGTTCGGTGGAGTGCGAGACGAGGTCGTCGACGCCCACATACTGCGTCGTGCGGGGGTCGTCGCCGTACGGCAGGTACTGGGTCGGGCCCTCCGGCTCGGGCGCCGGGGTCTGGGCCCACACGTTCGGGTCGGGGGCGTACGGGGACTGGGGCGGCTGGGAGTAGAGGGGGTGCTGAGGCGGGTAGGTGCCCGGTGGCGGCGGGGGGTGCGCGGCGCGGTCGTAGAGCGCTTCGGCGACCGGGTCCTGGGCGGTGAGTTCCTGGTCCCGGTAGGGGTCCTGGTTGTAGGCGTCCTGGAGGTACATGTCCGCGGGGTGCTGCGGCGGCACCTGGCCGGGCTCGGGCGGCGGGCCCTCGGGGTGCCCCGAGCTGCCCGCGGCCTGGCCGCGGTCACCGTCGTACGGCGCGTTCATGGTTACCCCACCTCATCGTCCCGGGCCCACCGGCCACGACATCGCTCAACGGTCCACTCTCTCACCCGTGCCGGACGGGTCGGCGCTTTCCGCTGCGGTGTCCGGTGTCGGGTCACTCGGCTGCTCCGAGGCGTCTGCCCGGGTACCGGCGCGGGACTCCTCCTGGAGAACGTCCTCGGGGGAGAGACGGTCCTCGGGGCCTTCCGGGTTCTCCGGACCGCCGTCGGCCTCGCTCGTCTCCTGGGAACCGTCTTCCCCGCCGTCACGTGCCGCCGCGCGCTTGCGCTGCGTGTACATCCGGAAACCGGCGAGGACCAGCAGCAGGAAGCCGCCGCCGATGACCAGCATCACCGTGGCCGTGAACTCGGTGACCTTCACGTCGAAGGTGACGGGCGCACCGTACTTCTGGCCGTCCTCGGTGTACAGCTGGGCGATCACCGTGGCCTGGCCGTTCGCCTGAGCCGAGGTGGGGAACTTCACCGACTGGCTGTGTCCGCCGGAGACCGAGACGTCCTGCTCGTAGTAGCTCTCGCCGCCGATCTCCAGACGCCTCGGGCTGGTCGAGGTGAGCCGCAGCACCAGGTGCTCGACGCCCTGCACCAGGTTGTTCTGCACGGTGACGGGGATCGTGGCGCTGCGTCCGGAGAGCTTCGTCTCGGACTTGTCGATCAGCGTGACCTGGCCGGCCAGGGAGTCGATGTACGCCTCGACGTCATTGCGGTAGTCGGCGGCTTCCCCGGAGCGGCCCCGCCACGACGTGGACATCTCGCGGTTCATGGCCCGCCCGAAGGGGGTCACCACGCGGTCCTCGTTGCTGAGGATGACCTTGAAGTTGTCGAGCTTGTCCTGCGTGGTCGCGATCTGCTCGAAGGCCGAGCGCGGCAGCTCCTGCTTGCGCAGCGACGAGGGGTACCTGGAGGCCGCGGGGACCTTGGTGGTGGCGCCGGAGTCGGGCTTGGCCGTGGCGGCGGCCGTGAGCTCCTGGGACTCGGACCAGGCGCCGCCCTGGAGCGCCGTCACCGCCGCGGCCATGGCCTGGGCCTGGCTCGCCGTCGGCATCCGCTGCGGGGCGACGACGATGCTGCGCTGTTTGTCCGACTGGAGGTTCAGGGCCAGGCTCTGGGCGAGGAATCTCTGCACGGCGAGCGTCGAGCTGGAGGCTCGCGTCAGGTTGCCCTGGAACAGGGTCGACATGCGGGCGTCCGCGACCACCGCCGTGGTGCCGCCGCCGATGGGGCGGGCGGCGGAGGGCGTGTAGGGCAGGCCGCCCGTCTCGATCAGGCTGTCGCTGCGGGCGATCACCTTGTCGGCGCCGGCGGAGGTGGCGACCTTGACGATGGACGGGTCGACGGCGCCGTTCACGGGCCAGGCGAAGTCGGTGGTCGGTTCCACGTGGAGCACCGACTCGACGGTGTCGGAGGCGACGTCGGTGGCCTCCTTGAGGTGGCTCAGGGAGCCGGTGACGTTCGTGCCGTTGTGCGCCAGGGAGGCCAGGTCCGGGTCGGCGAAGGGCAGGGCGACGACCTCCTTGTCCTGCACCGCCTCCTGGAGCTCGGCCAGCCACTGGTTGGCGACCGCCTGGTGGGTGCCCGCCGTGGTCGTGTCGCCCTCGCCCTGGACGCGGTAGCTCTCCGTCATCGCGTCCACGGAGGCCAGCAGATCGGGGTCGATCACCCAGGTGACGTCGAGATCCTTGCCGAGGGACACGAGCTGCTGGAGGCGCCCGCCCGGGGAGATCTCCTCGGCGAGGTCGTCGTCATGGAACACCGGCGTCTGCGACTCGTCCGATCCCGTCTGCGCCGTCATGTGAGGCGTGGAGATCAGCGGCCACAGCACCGTCGTCCGGGTCTTGGTGTCGGCCTCGTCCGCCTGCCACGGCAGGAAGGTGCGCTGGATGCCCAGCACCTGGTTCCAGGGCCGCGCGGACGTCTCACCGGACAGGGAGACGGCGAACGGGTAGACCCCGGTCCCACCGAGGTCCAGCTTGTCGACCGGCACCGAGATGCTGAAGCTCCGGGAGACCCCCGGAGTGAGCTTGGCGAACTCCTCGACGTACTTGCCGCCCACCGGGGATCCGTCGAGACCCTCCTGGTAGTCGGTGCGCCCGGCGACCGTGTCGATGTCCGAGCGGGTGCTCAAGGCGCTCCCGAGACGCAGGTCGACCTGCGCGTCGGTGACGGTCTGCTTGCCGTTGTTGGTGACCGTGCCGGACACGGTCACGGTGTCGTCCTCGCCGACCACCGCGGGAGTGAGCGAGTCCACAGCGACCGCCACCGTCTTCGAGCCGGAAGCGGCCTTCAGGGAGTCCTGTCCGGCGGCGTGCGAGGGGGCCGCGGCAGGCAGCTGGAGCAGGCCTGCCAGCAGAGGCGCCCCGGCGAGCAGCGCTCCGGTGCGCCGCAGCCAGCGGCGGGCAGGTGAGGGACTCATCCCCTGGAAGTCTGCCGCCTCGGCCACGCGCTCGCCCGTCCCTCGTCGTCGTCAGTGGTCGTCGGAATGTGCGTCCACGCATGGTAACGATGCGCGCTGAGGGGAAGTGCCGCGGTGTGCCTCACAAGATCGGCCCACGCCGTCGGCCTGTCCCCTATGTACGGGTATAAAACAGGGCCCGTCACCAAGTCGTAAGGACAGCCCCTGGGCCTGCCTCGCCGGAGGCGGCTGTGCCCGTGGTGTGCACGTTTAATGGAGGCGCTCGCGGTCCCTTCGGCCACGTACCCTTTTCTGTTGTGCCGAACGCCAACGAAGACAAGTCCAGTGTCCTGAGCCAGGTGCAGCACCGCGCGGTGAGCGAGCTGCTGCGGGTCGCGCCTGTCGCCGACGACCTCGCCCGCCGTTTCCAGGAGGCCGGGTTCTCCCTCGCCCTGGTCGGCGGATCGGTCCGGGACGCGCTGCTCGGGCGGCTCGGCAACGACCTGGACTTCACGACCGACGCCCGGCCCGAGGACGTCCTGAAGATCGTGCGGCCGTGGGCGGACGCGGTGTGGGAGGTCGGGATCGCCTTCGGGACCGTCGGTGCTCAGAAGGACGGCTACCAGATCGAGGTGACGACCTACCGCTCGGAGGCGTACGACCGGACCTCGCGCAAGCCCGAGGTGTCGTACGGCGACTCGATCGAGGAGGATCTCGTCCGTCGTGACTTCACGGTCAACGCGATGGCCGTCGCGCTGCCGGAGAAGGAGTTCGTCGACCCGCACGGCGGGCTGGAGGACCTCGCGGCGCGAGTTCTGCGGACCCCGGGTACGCCGGAGGCGTCCTTCTCGGACGACCCGCTGCGCATGATGCGGGCGGCACGCTTCGCGGCGCAGCTCGACTTCGAGGTGGCTCCCGAGGTGGTGACCGCCATGAAGGAGATGTCCGCGCGCATCGAGATCGTCTCGTCGGAGCGGGTACGGGACGAGCTGAACAAGCTGATCCTCTCCGCCCACCCGCGCAAGGGGCTGACCCTGCTGGTCGACACCGGGCTCGCCGGACACGTACTGCCCGAGCTGCCGGCTCTGCGGCTGGAGAGCGACGAGCATCACCGTCACAAGGACGTCTACGAGCACTCGCTGATCGTTCTGGAGCAGGCGATGGCGCTGGAGGAGAACGGTCCCGACCTGACCCTCCGGCTGGCCGCGCTGCTCCACGACATCGGCAAGCCGCGCACACGCCGCTTCGAGAAGGACGGCCGGGTCTCGTTCCACCACCACGAGGTGGTCGGCGCGAAGATGACGAAGAAGCGCATGACGGCGCTCAAGTACTCCAACGAGTTGGTGAAGGACGTCTCACGTCTGGTCGAACTCCACCTTCGCTTCCATGGCTACGGCACGGGGGAATGGACGGACTCCGCCGTGCGCCGCTATGTCCGAGACGGCGGCCCCCTCCTCGGCCGCCTCCATAAGCTGACCCGCTCGGACTGCACGACGCGCAACAAGCGCAAGGCGGCGGCGCTCTCCCGGGCCTACGACGGCCTGGAGGATCGGATCGCTCAACTCCAGGAGCAGGAGGAACTCGATTCCATCCGCCCCGACCTCGATGGCAACCAGATCATGGAGATCCTCGGCGTCGGACCGGGGCCGGTGATCGGGAACGCGTACAAGCACATGCTGGAGCTTCGGCTGGAGAACGGCCCGATGGGGCACGATGCGGCGGTGGCAGCGCTGAAGGAGTGGTGGGCCGAGCAGGGCTGAGCCCTGGGGCAGGGCATGTTTCACGTGAAACGTGCCCACCCGGATACGCCGAGGGGCGATGTTTCACGTGAAACATCGCCCCTCGGCGTATCCGGGTGGACCTACTTGGAGGACGCGAGCTCCTCGAGGCACAGGGTGAAGTTGTCTCCGTCACCACTCTGCGTGTACTGGGCGTACTTCGTGCGGTTGCAAGTGGCGCTGCCGCCGTCATGCTTCTCCGCGACCTTGTACGCGGCCTTGGAGTCGCCGCAGTCCACGACCTCGAGGTCGGGGTCGGTGGAGCTGTTCGGGTTGCCGATGCTCATGCAGTCGCCGACCTCTGCCGTGTTGGCGTCGTCCCGGCTGGCTATGAAGCCGCCCACGACCACACAGACGACGACTACTCCCACGACGATGTTCTTGACCTTCTTGAAAGTCCACTTGCTGCCGGGCTGCTGCGGCGGAACCGGCGCGTACGGTGCCCCCTGCTGCGGGAACCCCGGCTGGCCCGGCTGCTGCGGGTACGGGGCCTGGCCCTGCGGCGGCTGGCCCTGGGCGTACGGGTTCTGGCCCTGGGCGAATGGATTGCCCTGCGGCGGCGTTGTCACTTGGGGTCCCCCTAGAACATGGGTGCGTGATCGCGAACAATGGCGCGATGTAAGACGGACGTAAGCTACCGGGCCCCACTGACAACTCTGTACTCGGGAATGTCTCCGTGTCATTGATGTGACACAGACCGATACTCAAAGCGGGCCATAGCCACAGCAACTGCCGCGTAGATAACGGCGACTGTGACAACAAGCGGGGCCGAACGGCCGTCCGGCGGCAGCATCAGGGCGGCCACTCCGGCGGCTCCGACGAAGGCGACGTTGAACAGCACGTCGTAGACCGAAAAGGTCCGGCCACGGAAGCCGTCCTCGACGGAGGACTGGACGATCGTGTCCGTCGCGATCTTCGCGCCCTGTGACGTCAGGCCCAGCACGAATGCCGCCACCAGCATGGGAGTTGTGGCGAAGGGCAGGCCGAGGCCGGTCACCAGGAGGGCGGCGGCGCCCGCGCACACGACGATCCAGCGGCCCGGGCCGAGCCGTGCGGCGGCCCACGGGGTCACCACGGCAGCCGCGAAGAAGCCGGCGCCGGAGACGGCCAACGCCAGCCCCAGCAGGGCGAGTCCGTCATCGGCATCGGAGGCGAAGGCGTACCGGCACAGCATCAGCAGCATGACGAGCAGGGCGCCGTAGCAGAAGCGCATCAGTGTCATCGTGAAGAGCGCCCAGGCGGCCTCGCGACGCGGTGGGGCGGACAGATGGCGTACGGCCGCCGCCAGGTCATGTGTGGTGCCGGCGAGGGCGGCCACGAGGCGTGGCTGCATCAACTCGCGGTCGGGTCCGAGCAGTTCCGGCGCCATGCGCAGGGCGGCCAGGCCCGCGCACAGATACAGGGCGGCTCCGAGGAGCACCACGGCGGCATCGGAGTCCCACACCACGAGCCGTACGACGAAGGCCAGGCCGGCTCCCGCGGTCGCGGCGAGTGTGCCGGCGGTCGGGGAAAGGGAGTTGGCGATGACGAGCCGCTCTTCGTCGACCACGCGGGGCAGCGCGGCGGAGAGGCCGGACAGGACGAAGCGGTTGACGGCGGTGACGCACAGGGCGGAGACGTAGAAGAGCCAGTCCGGGACCTCGGTGACGATCAGGGCGGCGGTCGCCGAGGCAAGCAGGGTGCGCAGCAGGCTGCCGTACAGCAGGACTTGGCGGCGGCGCCAGCGGTCCAGCAGAACGCCGGAGAAGGGGCCCACCAGGGAGTACGGCAGGAGCAGTACCGCCATGGCGGAGGCGATCGCTGTGGCCGAGGTCTGTTTCTCCGGGGAGAAGACGACGTAGGTGGCGAGCGCGGTCTGGTAGACGCCGTCGGCGCCCTGGGAGAGCAGGCGTACTGCGAGCAGGCGCCGGAAGTCCCGGAAACGCAGCAGGACTCGCAGGTCGCGTACGACGGACATGGGGCACAGCCTCACATACGGGAGGGTCCCCGGGCGGTATGACCCGGGGACCCTCCACGGCCCTGGCAGGAGCGTTCTGGTGCTGCGCCGTCCGCTTAGCGCTCGACCTCGCCCTTGATGAACTTCTCGACGTTTTCCCGGGCCTGGTCGTCGAAGTACTGGACCGGCGGGGACTTCATGAAGTAGCTGGACGCCGACAGGATCGGGCCGCCGATGCCGCGGTCCTTGGCGATCTTCGCGGCGCGCAGGGCGTCGATGATGACGCCGGCGGAGTTCGGGGAGTCCCAGACCTCGAGCTTGTACTCCAGGTTCAGCGGGACGTCACCGAAGGCACGGCCCTCGAGGCGGACGTAGGCCCACTTGCGGTCGTCGAGCCAGGCGACGTAGTCGGACGGGCCGATGTGGACGTTCTTCTCGCCGAGCTCCCGGTCGGGGATCTGCGAGGTGACGGCCTGCGTCTTGGAGATCTTCTTGGACTCGAGGCGGTCACGCTCGAGCATGTTCTTGAAGTCCATGTTGCCGCCGACGTTCAGCTGCATCGTGCGGTCCAGGACGACACCGCGGTCCTCGAACAGCTTCGCCATGACGCGGTGCGTGATGGTGGCGCCGACCTGGGACTTGATGTCGTCGCCGACGATCGGGACGCCGGCCTCGGTGAACTTGTCGGCCCATTCCTTCGTACCGGCGATGAAGACCGGCAGGGCGTTGACGAAGGCGACACGCGCGTCGATGGCGCACTGGGCGTAAAACTTCGCCGCGTCCTCGGAACCGACGGGCAGGTAGCAGACGAGGACGTCGACCTGCTTGTCCTTGAGGACCTGGACAATGTCGACCGGGGCCTCGGCGGACTCCTCGATGGTCTCGCGGTAGTACTTGCCGAGACCGTCGAGGGTGTGGCCGCGCTGGACGGTCACGCCGGAACGGGGCACGTCGCAGATCTTGATCGTGTTGTTCTCGCTCGCGCCGATGGCGTCCGCGAGGTCGAGGCCGACCTTCTTGGCGTCGACATCGAAGGCGGCGACGAACTCGACGTCCTTGACGTGGTAGTCGCCGAACTGCACGTGCATCAGGCCGGGGACCTTCGACGCCGGGTCGGCGTCCTTGTAGTACTCGACTCCCTGAACCAGCGACGCGGCACAGTTGCCCACGCCGACGATGGCTACGCGCACCGAACCCATTCCGGTTGCTCCCTGTGTGTACGAGTGAGGTCCTGAGTGGATCTCACGTGGCGGTGTCGCCGGGCGTATCCGGCCGGGGGTCGTCCCCCGGCCGGGGCAGGCCGCCCGGCGCTCCATGTGTGTTGTCCTGCGAGCCGGGCCCCCCGGAGGCGGAACCCCTCAGGTCCCGTCCGGCCCGCTCGCTCTCGATGAGCTCGTTCAGCCAGCGCACTTCGCGCTCCACGGACTCCATCCCGTGGCGCTGGAGCTCAAGCGTGTAGTCGTCGAGGCGTTCCCGGGTGCGCGCCAGAGAGGCGCTCATCTTTTCCAGGCGCTCCTCCAGCCGACTGCGACGGCCCTCCAGCACGCGCATGCGCACGTCCTGGGGTGTGCGTCCGAAGAAAGCGAATCGGGCAGCGAAATGCTCGTCCTCGTACGCATCGGGTCCGGTCTGGGAGAGCAGCTCCTCGAAGTGCTCCTTACCTTCCGCCGTCAATCGGTAGACGATCTTGGCGCGACGGCCCGCGAGGGGTGCGGCGAGCGCGTCCTCGGTGGTGTTCCCCGGTTCCTCGATCAACCAGCCGTTGGCGACCAGCGTCTTGAGGCAGGGATAGAGCGTGCCGTAGCTGAACGCACGGAACACGCCGAGCGATGTATTGAGTCGTTTGCGCAGCTCATAGCCGTGCATCGGGGACTCGCGCAGCAGTCCGAGTACGGCGAACTCGAGGATCCCGGAACGTCGGCTCACCCCTCGCCTCCTCGTCTTATGTCGCGCTGATGTATCGACTCGATACATCTAGACGATAGAACGGCCTTCCGCACGCGACAAGTGGGGGAACGGTGAACGGGATCACATCAACGATTCATGTGGAGCGAGTTGCCTGATTTGGGGTGAAGTTCGGGACTAGGAAGACTTTGACGGTGCGTAGTCTGTGCGCCATGCATAACACCGGGAACCGAGTGACGCCTGAGGGCGTCGCCATCCTTGGTGCAGTACGGGTGAATGAGGAACGGACCACATCCGTACTCCGGGGGGACCGGAAAACCGCCGTCGTTGCCAGGCGCCCTGGGGTGCGCCTGTCCGAGGAGTAGTCGTTCGATGAGCGAGCACCGTCGCAAACCGCCGCCGCCGCAGGGAGGCGGACGTGCCGCGGCCCGACGCGGCCAGGCCGGTTCGTCCCCCGGCCGCCGAGCGGCACCGCGAGGCGCCACCGGGTCTCCCTCCGACTCGTACGGGTCGGATTCGGTGAGCGAGGAACGTCCCTACGGAGGCCGCGCCGAAGCACGACGCGCGGCCCAACGAGGTGGTGGCAGCCGCCGCAGAGCGGCCGAACCGGGCAGGGGTGGCCGTCGCGCCTCCCCTGGTGGGCCGGGCGGCCCCGGGCGCGGCAGAGGGCGCATGGCGCCGCCGGCCCGGAAGCGGTTCATCGACTACCCCCGCGCGGGCAAGGACGGCGTGGCGCGCTGGGTGCCGTCGTGGCGGTTGATCGCCGGACTGTTCATCGGCTTCCTCGGCAGCCTCGTGGCTGTCGCGGGCATCGGGTACGCCATGGTGGACATCCCCGTGGTCGCCAAGACCGCGACGGCGCAGAACAACGTCTACCAATGGTCCAACGGCGACGTGATGGTCTCCACCGGCGGTGAGGTGAACCGGCAGGAGGTCAACCTGGCGCGGATCCCCAAGGCCATGCAGAACGCGGTGATCTCGCAGGAGAACAAGACGTTCCGCAGCGACAGCGGCATCGACCCGAAGGGCATCGCCCGCGCTGTCCTGAACATGGCCAGGGGCGGCGAGACCCAGGGCGGCTCGACGATCACTCAGCAGTACGTCAAGAACGCGATGCTGGACGACCAGTCGCAGACCCTCTCGCGTAAGTTCCAGGAGATCTTCGTCTCGATCAAGGTGGGCGCCAAGCTGTCGAAGGACGACATCATGGCCGGCTACCTCAACTCCGCCTACTACGGGCGCAACGCGTACGGGATCCAGGCCGCGGCCCGCGCGTACTTCGACAAGGACGCCGAAGACCTGAATGAAGGGGAGTGCGCCTTCCTGTCGGCCATGCTCAAGGGCGCCACGTACTTCGATCCGGCGGGTTCGAGGTCCATCGACCCGGCAGCCACGCCCGAGGCCAACAGCAAGCGTGCTCTGATCCAGATGCAGGACACCCTCGACAAGATGGTCGAGTACGGACATCTCGACGCCGCGACGCGGGCCAAGTTCACCAAGCTTCCCGCGGTTCAGAACCCGCGCGCCAACGGCGCGTTGAGCGGCCAGGTCGGCTACCTCGTCGATCTCGCCAATGCCTACCTGGTCAACAACAGCGACAAGACCGGGATCACCGAGCGGCGGCTACGGGAAGGCGGTCTCACGATCAAAACGACCTTCGACAAGAAGAAGGTCAACGAGCTCGAGAAGGCCGTGACGAAGGTCTACAAGGCCAACATCAAGCCCAAGGAGCGTCCGGAGACCGACACCCACGTCCAGTTCGGCGGGGCGTCGGTGGATCCGAAGACCGGAGCGATCAAGGCCATCTACGGTGGCGCGGACGCGACGAAGCACTTCACGAACAACGCCGACGTCACGGGTGCCCAGGTCGGTTCGACGTTCAAGCCGTTCGTGCTCGCGGCCGCGATGAAGTGGGGCGTGCGGGACGAGAACCTCGGCGCGGAGCAGGCGCAGGACGAGCGCACCAAGGTCTCCCCGAAGAGCCTGTACAGCGGCAAGAACAAGCTCAAGATCAAGGACTACAAGGGCGACGTCTGGCAGAACGAGAAGGGCGAGGAGTGGAACCAGGTCAACGACGGCGATGAGTCGTACGGTTCTCCCCCGAACTACCAGATCGACCTCCGTGAGGCGATGAGGGAGTCGGTGAACTCCGCGTTCGTGCAGCTCGGCATGGACGTGGGGCTGGACAAGGTGAAGGAGGCGGCAGAGGATGCGGGCATCCTGGAGAGCAGCCTGACCGGCACCGAATACCCGTCCTTCTCCATCGGTACCTCTCAGCCCAGCGCGATCCGCATGGCAGGCGCCTATGCGACCTTCGCGTCCAGCGGGGAGCAGCGTGACCCCTTCTCCGTCACGGAGGTGAAGGACAAGGACGGCGAGGTCTTCACCCACGAGGCCGTGACCACGCAGGCCTTCAACCAGGCGGTGGCCGACAACGTCACAGATGTCCTCAAGACCGTGGTCGAGGACGGTACGGGTACCAACGCCCAGCTGACCGGCCGCCCGGTGGCCGGTAAGACCGGTACGACCGACGGCAACCGGTCTGCCTGGTTCGTGGGCTACACCCCGCAGCTGTCGACGTCGATCGCGATGTTCAGGATGGACGACAACGAGAAGAACCAGAACCGTGAGTTCCTGAAGATGTTCGGAACTGGT
The DNA here is from genome assembly GCF_014655715.1 of Streptomyces lanatus. GTDB lineage: Bacteria > Actinomycetota > Actinomycetes > Streptomycetales > Streptomycetaceae > Streptomyces > Streptomyces lanatus. The sequence continues at coordinate 230,606 of NZ_BNBM01000006.1, forward strand.
GGTCAGAAGAAGATCCACGGTGCCTCGTTCCCGTCCGAGATCTGGCACGACTACATGGAGCAGGCACTCAAGGGCCAGGAGGTGGAGACGTTCCCGACGCCGAAGCCCATCGGGGAAGTCATCAACGACGTTCCGATCCCGACGCCCACACCCACTCCCACCGAGACCGTCGAGGAGAGCCCGACGCCGTCGCCGACCCCCTCGGAGACGGAGGTGTCGCCGACGCCCACGCCGACGGAGACCTGCAGCGAGTTCGACTGGCAGTGCGACAACTCCAACGGCGGGCAGAACGGCGGCACGGACGGCGGTACGACCTCGTCGCCGACGCCAACGGAGACGGAGACGGATAACAGCGGAGGTAATGCCAACGGCAACGGAGGCATCTTCGGCGGATCGTCGGGCTAGAAGCCGATGTGATTAGGCCGGTGGCCGGCACCCATCTCATGGGTGCCGGCCACCGGCCGTTTGTGGCTGTACCCAGGGCTCGGGCGGCGGCCTGTTTCACGTGAAACGTCGGTTTCACGTGAAACACTCAACGCGCACACCCTCGCCGTCCTCGCACCGTTCTCAGACACGTACGGCAGGATGTGGCCCATGCCCAGTGCAGAGACGACGCCCACGAGTGTGCACGAGCCGGACCCGGTGCGGCCGACCAGGGAGGACGAGGTCGCCGCGAACGGCAGTGAGCTGATCGGTGGCCCCATCGGACGGCGCGCCCTGCTCGGGACGTCCTGGTGGACTCCCGTGCGGATCATCGCGCTCGTGGCGATCGGAATGTTCGCACTCGGGCTGGTCCAGAAGGCGCCCTGCTACAACGGCGCCTGGTTCTTCGGTGCCAGCTCGCAGTACACGCATGCCTGCTACTCGGACATCCCGCACCTCTTCCAGGGGCGCGGCTTCGCCGATGGGCTGGTGCCGTACTTCGACAAGCTTCCCGGCGACATGGAGTACCTCGAGTACCCGGTGCTGACCGGTGTCTTCATGGAGGTCGCCTCCTGGCTCACGACGGGCAGCGGCAGCATCCAGCACCAGGAGCAGTGGTACTGGATGGTCAATGCCGGGATGCTGATGGTGTGCGCGGCCGTCATCGCCGTCTGTGTGACCCGTACGCATGCCCGGCGCCCCTGGGACGGTCTGCTGGTCGCCCTGGCGCCCGCCTTCGCGCTGACCGCGACCATCAACTGGGACCTGCTGGCCGTCGCCCTGACGGCCGCCGCGATGCTGATGTGGTCGAGGAGCCGCCCGGTCGCTTTCGGCATCTTGCTGGGCCTTGCCACAGCCGCGAAGCTCTATCCCGTCTTCCTGCTCGGCCCGCTGCTCGTCCTGTGCTGGCGCGCGGGCAAGTGGCGGGACTTCGGCAAGGCGCTGGGCGGCACGGTCGTCGCCTGGCTGGTGGTGAACCTTCCGGTGATGCTGCTCGCCTGGGACGGATGGTCGCAGTTCTACCGGTTCAGTCAGGAGCGGGGCGTCGACTTCGGCTCGTTCTGGCTGATCATGGCCCAGAACTCCTCCGACCCGCTGAGCACCGAGACCGTCAACACGCTTGCCACGCTGCTGATGCTGCTGTGCTGTGCCGGTGTCGCCGCGCTCACGCTCACCGCTCCGCGCCGGCCGCGCTTCGCCCAGCTGGCCTTCCTGATCGTCGCGGCGTTCATCCTCACCAACAAGGTCTACTCGCCGCAGTACGTCCTGTGGCTGGTGCCCCTGGCCGTGCTCGCCCGGCCGAGGTGGCGGGACTTCCTCATCTGGCAAGCGTGCGAGGTGGCGTACTTCCTCGGGATCTGGCTGTACCTCGCGTACACGACCAGCGGGGACGCCCACAAGGGACTGCCGCCCGACGGCTATCACTGGGCCATCGGCGTGCACCTGCTGGGGACGCTGTACATGTGCGCCGTCGTCGTACGGGACATCCTCATGCCGGAGCGCGATCCGGTGCGCCGAGCCGGTGACGACGACCCCTCGGGCGGTGTTCTCGACAAGGCCGAGGATGTCTTCGTGTTCGGCCACGCGGCCCATCCGCCCCGGCATGCGGCCCACTTCGACGGGCAGCAGGTGGAGTGGGGAAGCCGGGAGGCGACCGGGAGTTCGCTCTGAGCGAACAGGGCGTAGAGGGCGTACGCGAAAGGCCGTACACGGAAGGGTCCGTGTACGGCCTTCGCCGTTACGGCGGTACCGGGCGGCGGCCGTTCAGCCGCCGAGCGGTGTGGGTCAGCGGTCCACGATGCGGTCGAACTGCGTGGTGGTGTGCCGCAGATGGGCGACCAGTTCGTCGCCGACCTTCGGCTCGGGGGCGTCCGAGGGGACGAACAGGATCGAGACCTGCATGTGCGGCGGCTCCGCGAACCAGCGCTGCTTGCCGCCCCAGACGAAGGGAGAAAGGTTCCGGTTCACCGTGGCCAGGCCGGCCCGTGCGACGCCCTTGGCACGCGGCATGACGCCGTGCAGGGCCTTCGGGGCCTCCAGGCCCACTCCGTGCGACGTACCGCCCGCCACGACCACCAGGAAGCCGTCCGAGGCCGCCTTCTGCTGCCGGTAGCCGAAGCGGTCGCCCTTGGAGACGCGGGTGACGTCCAGGACGGCGCCGCGGTACTCGGTGGCGTCGTGGTCCCCCAGCCACAGCCGGGTGCCGATGCGGGCGCGGAAGCGGGTCTGCGGGAACTGCTGCTGGAGACGGGCGAGTTCCTCGGCCTTGAGATGGCTGACGAACATCGTGTGCAGCGGCAGCCTGGCCGCGCGCAGCCGGTCCATCCAGCCGATGACCTCCTCGACGGCGTCCGAGCCGTCGGTGCGGTCCAGCGGCAGATGGATGGCGAAGCCCTCCAGGCGGACGTTCTCGATGGCCTGGTGCAGCTGCGGCAGGTCCTGCTCGCTGATGCCGTGCCGCTTCATCGAGGACATCACCTCGATGACCACACGGGCGCCCACGAGGCCGTACACGCCGTCCACCGACGACACCGAGCGGATGACGCGGTCGGGCAGCGGTACGGGCTCCTCGCCGCGCCGGTACGGCGTCAGGACCAGCAGATCGCCGCCGAACCAGTCCTTGATGCGCGCGGCCTCGTAGGTCGTGCCCACGGCAAGGACCTCGGAGCCCAGCCGTGTGGCCTCCTCCGCGAGGCGCTCGTGTCCGAAGCCGTAGCCGTTGCCCTTGCAGACCGGGACGAGGCCCGGGAACTGCTCCTGCACGTGCTTGTGGTGCGCCCGCCAGCGCGCGGTGTCGACGTAGAGCGTGAGCGCCATGGCCGGACCTGGAACCTTTCTCGTGGCTGCGGTGTATCAGAGATATGGAAGCTATCGACGGTGCAGCAGTTGACGGTATCGAAGCAGAGAACGCGAGGTCAGCGACGCGACATGTAGATGTCGAGCGCCTTGTGGAGCAGCTTGTTGAGCGGGAAGTCCCACTCGCCGAGGTACTCGGCGGCCTGCCCGCCCGTGCCCACCTTGAACTGGATCAGGCCGAAGAGGTGGTCGGTCTCGTCCAGCGAGTCGGAGATGCCGCGCAGGTCGTAGACGGTGGCGCCGAGGGCGTAGGCGTCGCGCAGCATCCGCCACTGCATCGCGTTCGAGGGCCGGACCTCACGGCCGATGTTGTCGGAGGCGCCGTAGGAGTACCAGACATGGCCGCCGACGATCAGCATCGTCGCCGCCGACAGGTTCACACCCTCGTGGCGGGCGAAGTACAGCCGCATGCGGTTGGGGTCCTCGTTGTTGAGAGCCGTCCACATGCGCTGGAAGTACGACAGCGGGCGCGGCCGGAAGTGGTCGCGCACCGCCGTGATCTCGTACAGGCGCTGCCATTCCGCGAGGTCCTGGTAGCCGCCCTGGACGACCTCGACGCCGGCCTTCTCGGCCTTCTTGATGTTGCGTCGCCACAGCTGGTTGAAGTTCTTGTGCACCTCTTCCAGGGACCGGTTGGCCAGCGGCACCTGGTAGACATAGCGGGGCTGGACGTCGCCGAAGCCGGCCCCGCCGTCCTCGCCCTGCTGCCAGCCCATACGACGCAGCTTGTCGGCGACTTCGAAGGCGCGCGGCTCGATGAAGTCGGCCTCGATGTCACGCAGCCGCTTCACGTCCGGGTTCTGGATGCCGGCCTTGATGGAGGTGGCCTCCCAGCGCCGGATGATCACCGGCGGGCCCATCTTCACGGAGAAGGCGCCCTGCTGCTTGAGGTGCGCGAGCATCGGTTCCAGCCACTCGGTCAGATTCGGCGCGAACCAGTTGATGACCGGGCCCTCGGGCAGATACGCGAGGTAGCGCTTGATCTTGGGAAGCTGGCGGTAGAGGACGAGGCCCGCGCCGACCAGTTCGCCGCTCCGGTCGAACCAGCCGAGGCTCTCCGAGCGCCATTCCGCCTTGACGTCAGCCCAGGCCGGGACCTGCATGTGGCTCGCCGCCGGCAGGCTCTGGATGTATGCCAGATGCTGCTCGCGACTGATCGTCCTCAGGGTCAGGCTCATTCGGGGCGCTCCTCGGGCTGGTGTGTCCCCATGGGTACAGGGGCTCCGGCTCTCGCGGAAGCCTACTGCGCCTTGGGAGCGCCCCGACTGGGCGTACGGAAGCTTCGCCCCGGCTTCCGTGCCGCCGCGGCGTTCGAGAGTGTTCTATGCGGTGTTCTACCGGTGTTCGGAGGTCGGTCTCCGTGGCGGGCGCGAGGAGGGCAGTGCCCCGGCGTCAGAAGCCGCCGAAGAGCCCGCCGTGCGCCATGCCGAGGAAGAAGCCGACTCCGGAGGCACCGAGACCCACGATCAGGCCGAAGCGCTCACGCGTCGTCTCCGAGATCCACTGGCCGTACGCACCCGTGAGGATGCCCACCAGGCCGGTCCAGGAGCTGAGCAGGTGCAAGAAGTGGAACTGTGCCGTGATGAACGACGTGATGCCGAGCACCAGGGTCACCACAAGCAGGGTGTCCTGGATGGGATGGGACTTTCCGTCCGTGGCGAAGAGGCCTCCGACGGTATTGGGTCGCAATGCCTGTGCCATAGGGCACCTCCTGCGGAAGGCGGCGCATCGTAGCGCCATACACACCCGATGTGTACAGATTGTGGGCGACGGCGGCCGGATTTCAACCGGACGCCGGTGTGCGGGTACTGTGTACCGTCTGCACCGGTGTCTGCCCGGGCCAGCTCCGGGGGAACCGCGAGGTCACCCCCGATTGTCAGTGCCGGCCGATACCGTTGCGTACGCATCACAACCCTCCTGCCACGGAACGACCGTGGCCGCTGAGTCCAAAGGAGGTGGGTTCCACATGCGTCACTACGAGGTGATGGTCATCCTCGACCCCGATCTGGAGGAGCGCGCTGTCGCCCCCCTGATCGAGAACTTCCTCTCCGTCGTCCGTGAGGGCAACGGCAAGGTCGAGAAGGTCGACACCTGGGGCCGTCGTCGTCTCTCGTACGAGATCAAGAAGAAGCCCGAGGGCATCTACTCGGTCATCGACCTGCAGGCCGAGCCTGCGGTCGTCAAGGAGCTCGACCGCCAGATGAACCTGAACGAGTCGGTCCTCCGGACCAAGGTCCTCCGCCCCGAGACCCACTGAGCTCTTCCGCTCAGCTGATCTCGGGATTCGAGTAGCAGCAACCAAGCAGCCAGACCAGCAAACCCGCCGAGAGGTTCCCCCATGGCAGGCGAGACCGTCATCACGGTCGTCGGCAATCTTGTCGACGACCCCGAGCTGCGCTTCACCCCGTCCGGTGCGGCGGTCGCGAAGTTCCGTGTCGCGTCCACCCCCCGCACCTTCGACCGTCAGACCAATGAGTGGAAGGACGGCGAGAGCCTGTTCCTGACCTGCTCGGTCTGGCGTCAGGCGGCGGAGAACGTCGCGGAGTCGCTCCAGCGAGGCATGCGCGTCATCGTGCAGGGCCGGCTGAAGCAGCGGTCCTACGAGGACCGTGAGGGCGTCAAGCGCACGGTCTACGAGCTGGACGTCGAGGAAGTCGGCGCCAGCCTGCGGAACGCCACGGCGAAGGTCACCAAGACCTCCGGTGGCGGCCGCGGTGGCCAGGGCGGTTACAGCGGCGGTGGCGGCCAGGGTGGCGGCGGCTGGGGTGGAAACTCCGGCGGCGGCCAGCAGGGCGGCGGCGGTGCTCCCGCCGACGACCCGTGGGCGACCGGCGCTCCCGCCGGTGGCAACCAGGGCGGCGGCGGTGGCGGCGGCTGGGGTGGAAACTCCGGCGGCGGCCAGCAGGGCGGCGGCGGTGGCGGCGGCTACTCGGACGAGCCCCCCTTCTAGACCCTCGGGTCTGGGGCGGGGCCGTACCCCAAACTTCTTGATCACACAGGAGAAACACCATGGCGAAGCCGCCTGTGCGCAAGCCGAAGAAGAAGGTCTGCGCATTCTGCAAGGACAAGGTCACGTACGTGGACTACAAGGACACGAACATGCTGCGGAAGTTCATTTCCGACCGCGGCAAGATCCGTGCCCGCCGCGTGACCGGCAACTGCACGCAGCACCAGCGTGACGTCGCCACGGCCGTCAAGAACAGCCGTGAGATGGCGCTGCTGCCCTACACCTCCACCGCGCGATAAGGGAAGGGTGACCGAAACATGAAGATCATCCTCACCCACGAGGTCTCCGGCCTCGGCGCCGCGGGCGACGTCGTCGACGTCAAGGACGGTTACGCTCGCAACTACCTGATCCCGCGGAAGTTCGCTATCCGCTGGACCAAGGGTGGCGAGAAGGACGTCGAGCAGATCCGTCGCGCTCGCAAGATCCACGAGATCCAGACCATCGAGCAGGCCAACGCTGTCAAGGCCCAGCTCGAAGGTGTGAAGGTCCGTCTGGCCGTCCGCTCCGGCGACGCCGGTCGTCTCTTCGGTTCCGTCACTCCGGCCGACGTCGCTTCCGCGATCAAGGCTGCCGGTGGCCCCGAGGTCGACAAGCGCCGCATTGAGCTGGGCTCCCCGATCAAGACCCTGGGCGCCCACGAGACGTCCGTGCGTCTGCACCCCGAGGTTGCCGCCAAGGTCAACATCGAGGTCGTCGCGGCCTGATCGCTGCGCTCAGCTTGAACAGCTGAATGAAGGGGCCGTACCCCATCGGGTACGGCCCCTTCGCTGTGCGGCGGACGGATGTGCGGCTCGGCAAGGGGCGACGGCCTTCACGGGCGCCGCGTCCGTTTCACGTGAAACAGCGTGTTTCACGTGAAACAGTCAGCGCGTCGCGCCCGTGACGATCCAGCGGCCCGAACGGCTGCGCAGCCACAGCGTCAGCATGCGCACCGTCATCATCAGCGTCATGGCTGCCCAGACCGCGGTGAGCCCGCCGCCGAGCGCGGGGACGAGTAGCGCGACCGGTGTGAACACGGCCAGGGTGAGCACCATGGCCCAGGCGAGGTAGGGGCCGTCTCCTGCTCCCATGAGGACGCCGTCCAGGACGAAGACGACGCCGCAGATCGGCTGGGAGAGCGCCACCACGAGAAGGGCGGGCAGGGCAGCGTCCTTGACGAACGAGTCGCTGGTGAACAACGGCAGGAAGAGCGGCCGGGAGACCACCACGAGCAGGCCCAGGACGACGCCCGCTGCGATGCCCCACTCCACCATGCGACGGCAGGCGGCTCGGGCGCCCTCGGCGTCGCCGGCGCCCAGATATCTGCCGATGATGGCTTGCCCGGCGATGGCGATGGCATCCAGAGCGAAGGCGAGCAGGCTCCAGAGCGAGAGGATGATCTGGTGCGCCGCGATGTCTGCGTCGCCGAGTCGAGCCGCGACGGCGGTCGCGATCATGAGGATCGCCCTCAGCGAGAGCGTGCGGACCAGCAGAGGTACTCCGGCCTGCGCGGAGGCCCTGATGCCCGCCGAGTCGGGACGAAGGGAGGCGCCGTGCTTGCGGGCACCGCGAACGACCACCACGAGATAGATCGCGGCCATGCCGAACTGGGCGATGACCGTGCCCCAGGCGGATCCTGCGATGCCGAGGTCGGCGCCGTAGACGAGGCCCACGTTCAGGACGGCGTTGGCGATGAAGCCCGCCACGGCGACGTAGAGCGGGGTTTTGGTGTCCTGGAGGCCGCGCAGGACGCCGGTGGCGGCAAGGACGACGAGCATGGCCGGTATGCCGAGTGCCGAGATCCGTAGGTAGGTCGTCGCGTACGGGGCCGCGGTGTCCGAGGCGCCGAAGAGTTCTACGAGAAACGGCGCTGTGGGCAGGACGACCGCGATGACGGCGACACCCAGGAGGATGGCCAGCCAGATGCCGTCCATGCCCTGGCGTATCGCCGCCTGGAGGTCACCGGCGCCGACACGTCGGGCGACCGCCGCTGTGGTGGCGTAGGCGAGGAAGACGAAGACACTGACGGCCGTCATGAGGAGGGCCGAAGCGACCCCGAGCCCGGCGAGCTGTGCTGTGCCGAGATGGCCGACGATGGCACTGTCGGCCATGACGAAGAGGGGCTCGGCGACGAGTGCGCCGAAGGCCGGCACGGCCAGCGCGACGATCTCTCGATCGTGCTGTCGCCGGGCAGCCTTGGGTGTCGCGGGGGCCTGTGTCATGGCCACCAATCTAATCGTCCACAGGTAAGAGATGCAATCCGGTAGTGACCCTTACTTGTCGTCTCGCATCGTGTGCTTTCGCGCACCGTTCGAAGCGATCTTGGTCCGACTGGGGAAGTTTTTCTTCTGCACAGCCGGTGGATGGTAAATGTGCAGGTCAGAGGGGGCCCTTGGGAATCGGTCCGAGCTTGTTCACAGGGCTGTCCACCGGCTCGTGCACAGGTTTTGAGGAGTTCTCCACAGCATCCGGGCCGTCGTCCACATGGCCTGTGGATAACCAGATTGGCTGACGGTGCCCGCGGGCCTACCGTGGTCCGGCGCCCGCTCCGTCTTTCGGCCGTGAAAGCGTCACAAAACCGACGTGCCAGAACCGGAGTTGGGCCTCTTATTTGTCAGTGGCGTGCCGTAGAACAGAGAGGCACGGCGAGGTCCGCTCGGCGGACGGGAGGAGGTGGCTCGGTGAGCATTTCCGAGCCCTTGGACGACCCGTGGGCCGACAGCGGTCCCAGTGATCGTCTGCCCGCCTCCCGCCGACGCGGTGACGGTGGCCGAGGACGCGACGAGCAGCATGACCGCGGCCGGGACAACGGCGAGTGGGAGGGTGGCGGTTCGACCTTCGAGCGGGTCCCGCCGCAGGACCTCGACGCCGAGCAGTCCGTCCTCGGCGGCATGCTCCTGTCCAAGGACGCCATCGCCGATGTGGTCGAGGTCATCAAGGGCCACGACTTCTACAAGCCGGCGCACGAGACGATCTTCCAGGCGATCCTCGACGTCTATGCCAAGGGTGAGCCGGCCGACCCCATCACCATCGCCGCCGAGCTCACCAAGCGAGGTGAGATCAACAAGGTCGGCGGCGCCTCGTATCTGCACACCCTCGTCCAGACGGTGCCGACGGCGGCCAACGCCGAGTACTACGCGGAGATCGTCCATGAGCGGGCGGTGCTGCGCCGTCTGGTCGAGGCCGGTACCCGCATCACACAGATGGGATACGCGGCCGACGACGACGTCGACGAGATCGTCAACCGCGCCCAGGCCGAGATCTACGCCGTCACCGAACAGCGCACCAGCGAGGACTATCTCCCGCTCGGCGACATCATGGAGGGCGCGCTCGACGAGATCGAGGCGATCGGCTCGCGCACCGGTGAGATGACCGGTGTACCCACCGGGTTCACCGACCTCGACTCACTCACCAACGGGCTGCACCCGGGCCAGATGATCGTCATCGCGGCCCGCCCCGCCATGGGTAAGTCCACACTCGCGCTGGACTTCGCGCGGGCGGCGTCGATCAAGAACAACCTGGCGAGCGTCATCTTCTCCCTGGAAATGGGGCGCAACGAGATCGCGATGCGTCTGCTGTCGGCCGAGGCGCGAGTGGCCCTGCACCACATGCGTTCCGGGACGATGACGGACGAGGACTGGACCCGGCTGGCGCGCCGGATGCCCGAGGTCTCGGCGGCGCCGCTCTACATCGACGACTCCCCGAACCTGTCGATGATGGAGATCCGCGCGAAGTGCCGACGGCTCAAGCAGCGCAATGACATCAAGCTCGTGATCATCGACTATCTGCAGCTGATGCAGTCCGGTGGTTCGAAGCGTTCCGAGAGCCGTCAGCAGGAGGTCTCGGACATGTCCCGTAACCTCAAGCTCCTGGCGAAGGAGCTGGAGGTCCCGGTGATCGCGCTCTCGCAGCTCAACCGTGGTCCCGAGCAGCGCACGGACAAGAAGCCGATGGTGTCCGACCTGCGTGAGTCCGGCTCCATCGAGCAGGACGCCGACATGGTGATCCTGCTGCACCGCGAGGACGCCTATGAGAAGGAGTCGCCGCGCGCAGGCGAGGCGGACATCATCGTGGGCAAGCACCGTAACGGTCCGACGGCGACGATCACGGTCGCCTTCCAGGGCCACTACTCGCGGTTCGTGGACATGGCGCAGACCTGATCCGTGTCCCCGGCGGAGGGCGCGACGGTAATGCGCTCGACTCAAGAGCGGCCGCCGGGGTGGACTGGGGTGCATGACGACATCTCAGGACGAGTTGCTTCCCGCTACCCGCCGCGCGCTGCTGCACCGCATCGCCGTCGCCCAGTCCGAAGGGCGGGCGCCCTCATTGGTGGCCGCGGTCGTGCGAGGCGGCCGGGCGGTGTGGCACGGTTCGCGTACCTCGGTGGACGGGCATGCGCCGGACCAGGATGTGCAGTACCGCATCGGCTCGATCACCAAGACCTTCACCGCAGTTCTCGTCCTGCGACTGCGCGACGAGGGCCTGCTTGCCCTCGGTGACCCTCTGGAGAAGCATCTGCCGGGTACCGGCGCGGGGGAGGCCACCATCGCCGAACTGCTCGCGCACACCAGCGGGTTGGCGGCCGAGTCGCCCGCGCCATGGTGGGAGCGGACCCCGGGTTCCTTGCGGCCGGAGCTGTCCGACGTCCTCGGTGAACAGCCCTTCCTGCATCCGTCAGGGCGCCGGTTCCACTACTCGAACCCCGGCTATACGTTGCTGGGTGCGCTGGTCGAGAAGCTGCGGGGAGCTCCGTGGGAGGACGTACTCCGGCGTGAAGTGCTCGAACCCCTGGGCCTGGACCGCACGAGTACACGACCTCAGGCACCGCATGCCGGAGGGTGGGCTGTGCACCCCTGGGCCGATGTGATGCTTCCCGAGCCGACCGAGGACCTCGGCCGTATGGCATCCGCCGGTCAACTCTGGTCGACCACGGCTGACTTGGCGAAGTTCGCGGCCTTCCTGATCAAGGGCGACGACCTGGTGCTGAGCGCAGAGTCGCTGGAGGAGATGAGGACGCCGGCGGCCCCGCAGGAGGCGGCGGACGTGGCGAGTGGTTACGCCTACTGCCTGGGTCTGGAGATCCGGCACCAGGACGGCAGGACTCTCATCGGGCACTCGGGCTCCCTGCCGGGCTTCCTGGCCTGTCTCACGGTGAGTGTCGAGGACGATCTCGCCGCTGTCGTCCTGGCCAACTGCACGTCCGGGCCACTGCTGTTCTCCGTCGCCGCCGACCTCGTCCGTGTCGTCGCCGAGGCAGAGCCGCGGATTCCCGAGCCGTGGCGTCCGATGCCGGAAGTCGATCCGGCGGTGCTGGAGCTGGCGGGGCAGTGGTACTGGGGGACGCACGCCTTCGCGTTGCGGTTGTCGGCCGATGGACTGGTCTCCTTGGAGCCGTTGTCCGACAAGGGCCGCCGCTCACGGTTCCGGCCCCATGGTGACGGCACATGGACGGGACTGGAGGGCTATTACGCCGGCGAGCTTCTGAAGGCCGTACGACGCTCGGACGGGACCGTCGACCATCTGGACCTCGGGTCGTTCGTTTTCACGCGCCAGCCGTACGACGAGGGGGCTGCCGTGCCGGGTGGAGTGGATCCCGACGGGTGGCGGGGGATCGGCCCGGCCTGATCCATGGTGGCGAAGCGCCTGTTTCACGTGAAACAGGCGCTTCGGCGTTTCATAGCTCCAGCTTGAAGCCCATGTGCGAGGCCGTGAAACCGAGCCGCTCATAGAAGCGGTGGGCATCCATACGGCTCTTGTCGGAGGTCAGCTGCACCAGCTGGCAGTCGAGGCGCCGGGATTCGTCGATCGCCCACTCGATGAGCTGTGTGCCGAGGCCGCTGCCGCGTTCGTCGCTGTGAATGCGTACGGCTTCGATGATCGACCTGGTGGAGCCGCGCCGGGACAGGCCGGGGATGACCGTGAGCTGGAGTGTGCCGACGACGCGGCCCTCGCGGACGGCGACGACCAGGTGCTGGTTTGGATCGCTGCTGAGCCGCTCGAACGCGGGGAGGTAGGGGGTCAGGTCGTCGAGCGACTCACGCCGGGCGCCCAGTGGGTCGTCCGCGAGCATGCCGACGATCGCGGGGACGTCGTCGACGACAGCGGGGCGTATCTCAAGATCTCCCATGGCTGCACCTTATGCGGGTGCCGGAAGTGACTCCACGACTCGGACCAGGGGGGCGAGTTCGGGGTTCTTGGCGGCTTGGTCGAGGGCTTCGCGTAGGGCGGTGTCGTTGGTGGGGCGGGCTTCTTGGAGGAGTTGGAGGCCGGTGTCGGTGACGTCGGTGTAGATGCCTCGGCGGTCGGTGGGGCAGAGGTAGCGGGAGAGCAGGCCGCGGTCTTCGAGGCGGGTGACGAGGCGGGTGGTGGCGCTCTGGCTGAGGACGACGGCGTCGGCGACCTGTTTCATCTGGAGGTGGCCGCCGTCGCCGTTGTGCTGGCGGCTGAGGACGTCGAGGAGGGAGTACTCGCGCACGCTGAGGTCGTGGCGGGTCTGCAGGGCGCGTTCGATATGTGTCTCGATCCTGCCGTGCAGCAGGGAGAGGGCGCACCAGCCCTGGGCGAGTGCGGTGAGCGCGGGATCCGTCGCTGTCATGTCGTTTTCTCCGTCCCGGAGCGGCTGGAGCCAGCGTAGAGCGGGATCGCAATAGCCTGCGCTTGCAAGTATGCCGCGTCTGCAAGTATTGTCTTCAAGCGTAAAGCGCTCCTGCAATCTTCGGAAGGTGCTACCCCTCCATGCCTCTCGCGCTTCTGGCCCTCGCGATCGGGGCCTTCGGAATCGGTACGACCGAGTTCGTGATCATGGGCTTGCTGCCCGAGGTCGCGAGCGACTTCGGAGTCCCCATCCCCACCGCCGGCTTCCTCGTGACCGGCTACGCCCTCGGCGTCGTCCTCGGCGCTCCGCTGATGACCGTGCTCGGCACCAAGGTCTCCCGCAAGCGGATGCTGATGGTGCTGATGGGGCTCTTCATCGTCGGCAACCTGCTGTCCGCCGTCGCCCCCGGCTTCGCCGTGATGCTGATCGGCCGTGTGATCGCCTCGCTCGCCCACGGTGCCTTCTTCGGCATCGGTTCGGTCGTCGCGGCCGATCTGGTCGCCCCGGACAAGAAGGCCGGAGCCATCGCGATGATGTTCACCGGTCTGACCGTCGCCAATGTCGTCGGTGTTCCGCTCGGCACGTTCGTCGGACAGTCCGCGGGCTGGCGCATCACCTTCGGCATCGTCGCGGCCCTCGGCGTGGTCGGCCTGTTCGGCATCGCCAAGCTCGTCCCCGACATGCCCAAGCCCCAGGGCGTACGGCTGCGCCATGAGCTGGCCGCCTTCAAGAACACCCAGGTCCTGCTCGCCATGGCGATGACGGTCCTCGGCTTCGGCGGCGTCTTCGCGGCCATCACCTACATCGCGCCGATGATGACCCATGTCGCCGGCTTCGCCGACGGCTCCGTCACCTGGCTGCTGGTCCTCTTCGGGCTCGGCATGGTCGGCGGCAACCTGATCGGCGGCAAGTACGCCGACCGCGCGCTGATGCCCATGCTCTACATCTCCCTGGGCGCTCTCGCCGTCGTGCTCGCGCTCTTCACGCTCACGGCGCAGAACAAGGTCCTCGCGGCCGTCACCATCGCGCTGATCGGCGCACTGGGCTTCGCCACCGTTCCGCCGCTGCAGAAGCGCGTCCTGGACCAGGCACACGGCGCCCCGACGCTGGCCTCGGCCGTGAACATCGGTGCCTTCAACCTCGGCAACGCGCTCTCCGCCTGGCTCGGCGGCATCGTGATCTCGGCCGGCTTCGGCTACACGTCCCCCAACTGGGTCGGCGCCGCCCTCGCCGCCGCCGCGCTGCTGCTGGCAGTCCTCTCGGCCGCACTGGAGCGCCGCGACGGAGCCGTCTCCAGCACCGTCGTCACGAGCGCCGCGCCCGCCGAGCAGCGAGCCGCCGTACACCACTGAGCCGACCGGTGTGCGGGGTCAGGGCCGCCCCCGCACATCCGGCGCTGTGACAGCCCTTGTCCAGCACCAGACCGTTCCTCACCGTCCCTCACAGCTCGGCACCAGACCGACTCCCTCGGCGCAGCATCACTCCGCTCCGCCCCACCTCAGCACCACCGCAAGGAGACCCCCCATGAGCACCGCCACCGCAGTCACCCCGCTGACCACCCAGGACGCCGACCTCCTCGTCGCCGCCGCACACCGGGCCGCCGAGGAGGCCGGGGTGACCGTGAGCGTCACGGTCCTGGACGCCGGAGGCCATCTGCTCGCCTTCCGGCGGGACGACCGAGCCGTGCTGATCTCCGGTGAGACCAGCACCCGCAAGGCCTACACGGCAGTGCAGCTCGATGCCCCGACCGCCGATCTCGTCGACGCCGTACAGCCCGGCGCGCTCTTCCACACGCTGCCCACGGCTCTCGATCGACCGCTGCTGTTCATCGCCGGCGGAGTGCCGATCCACCGGGACGGCCGGCTGATCGGTGCGATCGGTGTCGGTGGTGGCGCGCCCGAGCAGGACCACCGGTTCGCGACGACCGCCACCGAGGCGCTCGCCTGACGGCTCGTCCGGCTCGAAGAGGAAACGCCGGCCCCAGATGGGGTCGGCGTTTCCGTATGCCTGCTCGCGTCCGCGGTGGACCGCCTCAGCCCGCTGCGACCGTCAGCGGAGCGAACCGGCGAGTCCAGTCGCCGGGCAGTTCCGAGATGCCGTACGCCATGACGGAGTTGAAGGCGACGGAGACCAGGCCGCGTTCCTTCGCCCAAGCCAGCAGTTCCTCATGGCGTACGTCGATGTCGGTGCGCAGCGGTCGGTCGGTGTGGGCGGCGAGGGAGGCGATGAGCGCCTTCGCGGTCTCGGTGTCGCGGGCGATCAGTGGACCCACGACCTGCGTCTCCATGTTGGGCCAGGCGCCCACGTACCCGATGATCCGCCCGTTCTCCTCGGCGACCCGTAGCTGGTCCGCGAAGGCGGGCAGCCGCGTGATGATGTGCGTGCGATCGGTGCCGAACACCTCCTCGTCGAGCCGCACGATGGTGCTGAGATCCTCGGCGGTGACCGCACGCGTGGCGACCGGGGACTTCGAAGGACCGGGCGTGAAGTGCCCGCGCAGCATCTCCGCACGGCCGGTGACCTTGAAGCCGAGTTCCTCGTAGAGGGGTCGGCCGTACGGAGTCGAGTGCAGCGTCAGGGGCGTCGTGCCCATCGCGTCGACGACGTGACGCATCAGCCGGCGTCCGATGCCCTGGCGGGCATGCCGTTCGGCGACCAGCACCATGCCGATGGCTCCCAGATCGGGGCGCTCCTGCGGTCCGTACTCCGTGATGACGCAGGCGCTGACGAGCCCGCCATCGGGGTCGTCGATCCCGTAGCCCTTCCCGGCTGTGAGGAGGAATCCCCACTTGTGTTCCTCACGGGGCCAACCCCGGTCCTCGGACAAGTCGGCGCAGGCGGTGAGGTCGCGAGGCGTCAGACGGCGGATGGGCAGAGCGGCGAGGGAAGGAGTCGGCACGCAGGTCAGGCTGTCTGACGACTGCCCTGGTCGTCCACCTGTTTCCGGGGAGACGTACGAGCTTTTGGCCATGTCGTGGTCGACCGCACAGCCGGTGGGGAGACGCTGGGTGTTTCACGTGAAACATGGGCGAACGGCGAGCATCCATCAAGAGCGTTTCAACAATGCTCTCGGGACTGCAAGGAACGAGGGCTCAAGGACCGAGAGCACACGCCAGTAGCCTCATTCCCCATGGCGAGACTTCACCTTTTCGATCTGGACGGCACGCTCCTGCATGGAACATCCGCGCCCGTGGAGATCTCACGACAGCTCGGGCTGGAGACGGAGACCGTCGCGCTCGACCGGGAGATCTCGGCAGGGCTGATCGGCCCTCCGGAGTACGCGCAGCGGGTGCACGCACTGTGGGCCGAGCTCACCGAGGCCCATGTATCGGCCGCGTTCGAGGGTGCTCCTTGGCTGGCCCGGATCCGTGAGGTCTGGGCGGAGATCAGGGGACAGGGCGACTACTGCGCCGTCGTCTCGCTCTCGCCCTCCTTCTTCGTGGAGCGGCTGACGGGCTGGGGCGCGCACGCGGCGTACGGTTCCCGCTTTCCGGCTGTGCCGTTCACCGAGCCCGTGGATCCGGCGGGAGTTCTCAACGCCGAGGCGAAGGTTCGTATCGCCGATCGGCTCTGCGCGGAGTTCGGAGTGACACGGGACGAGTGCGTCGCCTATGGCGACTCACAGTCGGACAAAGCGCTGTTCGGCGCCGTCCCGGTATCCGTCGCGGTCAACGCGGACCGGCATCTGGCCGGACTCGCGACGCACTCCTACATGGGGATGGATCTGTGGGAAGCCTATGAATTGGTGCGCAGCGGCCGGTAATCGAAGGAAATGGCCGTTCGTCCCCTCGCCCATTTCGTGAGGGAGCAAGGGGGGACTTGTGATCGGGGCGACGGCCGGTATGGTCGACTCCGGTTCGTGTCCGAGCTGTGATGCAGGTTTCCGGCGCGGGTCGAGCACAAGGCAAAGCAGCCTAATGGGACGGAGAGATCGAAGACCCGCATTCTCGGTTATGAGGCCCGGGCGCCGATGTGCGGTGGGAGGCTGCGATGAGAGTACTGCGGCCAATGTCACACTCTCGCCCTACTTGTCCGTACCGGGTGTGAATACGGGTTGAATGTGGCCGTATTGGATCGCGGCAACGAACGGGGAATGCAAGCCGTCGCGGGGAAGCAGGCACCTTCCGAATGAGGAAGTGCGCAGACCGACCGAAAGATGTTCGAGGCGAGGCACACCATGGACGCTCCGACCACCGCGTCGGCCGACAACGGCACTTCCGGCGGCGGGAGCGGCTGGTTCACGCCGCGCAAGCAGCCGGCGACGACCCCGGGCAGTGAACAGGAGACGGCCGAGGGCAGGCGTCTGGCCGCGCTGCGCCCGGTGGGCAGGCAGGCCACGGACGACGACAAGGCCCCGTCGTCCCAGGACAGCGGCCCCGACACTCACGTCGACTCCGATGACGCGCAGCGCACGCACGACGGAGCGACGGCCCCGTACGGAGGGGCGCCGGCGGCGATAGCGACGCCCGAGCGGCCCCTGTCGGGTCACATACCGCCCCCGCACCCGACGACCGTGACCACCCCAGCCTCCGCACCGCGCCAGGCGCCGGCCGCCGACACTCCAGCCTTCGCACCACGCCAGGCGCCCCCCACTGACACTCCCGCTTTCGCGCCCCGCCAAGCGCCGTCTGCCGCTACCGCCACCTCAACGTTCGCGCCGCGCACAACGCCCCCCGCCGCCACCCCCACTCCGGGCCAGGCACCCCACACCCCACCCGCGCCACCCACCCCAGTCGCACACCCCGCCCCTCAGCTGCACGTGCCGACCCAGCGCTCCGCCCCGGCCCAACCCGCCTCCCCGGACGCCGTTCTGATCCGCCGGACGATGGCAGAGGTCGGGCCCGTGGCCGACAAGGTCACGTCGTACTTCTACGCGCTGCTCTTCGTACGCCACCCCGACCTGCGGACCCTGTTCCCGGCCGCGATGGACACTCAGCGCGACCGGCTGCTCAAGGCCCTGCTCACCGCCGCCGAGCACATCGACAACAAGCCTGTCCTCGTCGACTATCTGCAGAACCTCGGCCGCGGCCATCGCAAGTACGGCACCCGGCCCGAGCACTACCCGGCCGTTGGCGAGTGCCTCATCGGCGCGCTCAGCAAGTACGCCGCCGGCGTCTGGGACGGCGAGACGGAGGCCGCCTGGGTCCGCACCTACACGACGATCTCGCAGGTCATGATCGACGCCGCGGCCGCGGACGAACTGCGCGCCCCCGCCTGGTGGTACGCCGAGGTCGTGTCGCACGAGCTGAGAACATCCGACGTCGCCGTGGTCACCGTCCGCCCCGACCAGCCCTATCCCTTCCTCGCCGGGCAGTACACAAGCCTGGAGACGCCCTGGTGGCCCAGGATCTGGCGGCACTACTCCTTCGCCTGCGCGCCCCGCTCCGACGGCCTGCTGACGTTCCATGTGAAGGCCGTCCCGGCTGGCTGGGTCTCCAACGCGTTGGTGCACCGCGCCCGGCCGGGCGACATCATCCGGCTCGGCCCGCCGGCCGGTTCCATGACCGTGGACCACACCACCGACAGCGGCCTCCTCTGTGTGGGCGGAGGCACCGGTATAGCGCCCATCAAGGCACTGGTCGAGGACGTCGCCGAGCACGGCGAGCGACGGTCGGTCGAGGTCTTCTACGGCGCCCGCAGCGACCAGGACCTGTACGACATCGACACGATGCTGCGGCTAAAGCAGTCCCACCCCTGGCTGGAGGTCCGCCCGGTCGTGGACCGGCACGGACTGCTCCAGCTTCCCGAAGCCATACGGCAGTACGGACCCTGGACCGAGTACGACGCCTATGTCTCCGGCCCGCCCGGAATGATCCGCAGCGGTGTCGACGTACTGAGGGACATCGGTATCCCGGTCGAGCGCATACGCCATGACTCGGTGGAGGAGCTTGTCGCCGCGAACTGACCCGTGAACCGAGGCGACGCCGCCGTAGGTGGTCAGCCCAGGTCGGGGGCGTGCATGGCGCGGACGCCCTCGATGTTCCCGTCGAGGTAGTGCCGCAGCGACAGCGGCACCAGATGGACGGAGGCGATCCCGACCCGGGTGAACGGCACTCGCACGATCTCGTACTCGCCGATGGGTTCGTCCACTTCGGGCCCGTGCCGCAAGGACGTGTCCATGGACCCCAGACGGCAGACGAAGAAGTGCTGCACCTTCACACCGGTCGCACCGCCGTCCTCGCCGATGTGCTCGACGGTGTCGACGAAGCAGGGGACGACATCGGTGATCTTGGCGCCGAGTTCCTCGTAGACCTCACGATGCAGGGCATCGACGACGGTCGAGTCCGTCGGTTCGACGCCGCCACCGGGCGTGAGCCAGTACGGGTCCATGCCGGGCTTGGTGCGCTTGATCAGGATCAGGTCATCGCCATCCAGCAGAACGGCACGGGCGGTGCGCTTGACCACGGGTCGGACGGTCATGGGAGAAATGTGGCCCGGCTGGTTCCACGTGAAACATCGCGAAAAGTCACCGGTCGAGCTCACGGCGTGACGACCGCAAAAACCCTGCTCAGGCCCGCTCGAGTCAACCTCGGAGCCGCTGGAGTCCCGCTGGAGAGCATTCCCGGACCCTCAGCCCCTCAGCCCCAGTCGGTAGCCGCCCGCTGCAGCCACTCATGGGCCCGCGCGATATGCGGCATCGCCAGTGTGCCGGTGCGGACCACAAGGAAGTACGTCCGCAGCGGCGGCACCGGCGGATCGTGCAGGGCGACGACCTCGCCGCCGGCCAGGGCGTCCCCGCACAGATACCGGGGCAGTACCGCCAGCCCCGCTCCCGCGACCGCGCAGGCGAGCACCGCGCGCAGATCGGGGACGATCACGGTGCCCGGGGCGGCGGGACGGGAGTCGTAGACCGAAGCCCAGTAACGGGAGACGAACGGGAGGGACTCATGCACCTCCACCACCGGGACGTCCTCCAGCGCGTGCGCTCCCTTGTGGTGAAGCTGCCCCGCGCCGATCCGGTCGACCCAGCGGGGTGAGGCGACAAGGACGTGCTCCTCGTCGCAGAGCGCAGTCGCCGTGAGCAGAGCGCCGCGCGGACGGGCCGTACTGATGGCCAGATCGTGATGCCCGGCGGCAAGCCCTTCCAGGGTTTCCTCGGCATTGCCGAAGGACGCCCGCAAGGCGAAGCCCTGGCCGTACTCGCCGGTCAGCTCGGTGAGCGCGGGCAGCGCGCGCTCGGCGGTGAACTCGGGAGGGCCCGCGAGGTGCAGCGATCGTAAGGAGGACTCGTCGTCGAGGCCCGTCTCGGCGATCTCCACCAGGGCGTCGAGATGGGGCGCGGCCTTGTGGGCGAGTTCGTCGCCGATGGTCGTCGGCGTGACCCCGCGGGCCTGCCGTAGGAACAGAGGGCGGCCCAACTGCCGCTCCAAGGTGCGGATCTGCGAGGTCACGGCCGGCTGCGACAGCCCGAGCAGCGCGGCGGCGCGGGTGAAGGAACCGGCCCGGTGCACGGTCACAAAGGTGCGCAACAAGGCCAGATCCATACCAGACGCTCCCCTTCCCCGCCCTTCTCCTGATCCCCAGAGCAGGGCCCAACTATAAATAAGTCGATAGGTCGCTGTCGCTACTGTGATTGGACACTGACAGAGAGTCAACTAGCCTTGTTCGCGCGGTTCTTCGCGCGCAGAACCGAGGGCGGTCCGAGCCACGAGGGGGGAGGCTCGGACCGCCCGTTCTACGTATCGGGACACCGACCGATGCGGGAAAGCGCCGGTCACTCGGCCGATGCGAGAGGAAGCCCGGTCACTCGGCCGATTCGTCCAGGGCGCGCAGCACATCCGCCACCAGATCCTCGGGGTCCTCGGCACCGACCGACATACGGATGAAGCCCTCCGGTACGGCGTCGCCGCCCCAGCGTCCGCGCCGCTCGGCCGTGGACCGGACCCCGCCGAAGCTGGTCGCGTCGTCGACGAGCCGCAGGGCGTCCAGGAATCGCTCGGCACGCGCGCGCGTGGGCAGCGTGAAGGACACCACACAGCCGAAGCGCCGCATCTGCTGCGAGGCGATCTTGTACGAGGGGTCGCCCGGCAGCCCCGGATAGCGCACCCCGAGCTCCTCGGGCCGGTCCCGCAGCGCCTCGGCGATCGCCAGGGCATTGGCGTTCTGCCGCTCCACGCGCAACTGGAGCGTGGCGAGGGAGCGGTGCGCGAGCCACGCTTCCATGGGACCGGCGATCGCCCCGGCGACCTTGCGCCAGCGCCGTACGGCCGCCATGGCCTCGGCGTCGCGGCCGGTGACGTATCCCAGCAGTACGTCGCCATGCCCCGTGAGCTGCTTGGTGCCGCTGGCCACCGAGAAGTCGGCGCCGAGCTCCAGGGGCCGCTGGCCGAGCGGTGTCGCGAGGGTGTTGTCGACGGCGACGCGGGCGCCACGCGCGTGTGCCGCCTCGACGAGCCGTGGGATGTCGCACACGTCGAGGCCCGGGTTCGACGGGGTCTCGATCCACAGCAGCTTCGCTCCGTCCAGGGCGCCGAGCTGGGCGTCGCCCCCGGTCGGTGCGGTGCGCACCTCGATGCCGAACGCCTCCAACTGGGCGCGGGCCAGCGGCAGCGCCTGGTAGCCGTCGCTGGGCAGGACGGCCACGTCCCCGGCCCGCAGCTGGGAGAAGAGCACCGCCGAGGTGGCGGCCATGCCCGAGGGGAAGACCAGCGTCTCGACACCGTCCTCCCTCGGCGCCTCCAACTCGCCGATGGCGCGCTCGAGATGGGTCCAGGTCGGGTTCTCGTCGCGGCCGTAGGTGTACGGCCCCGTGGGCTCGCCCGGGAGGTGGAAGTGGGCGGCGAACACCGGACCCGGCATGGTCGGCTCGTACTTCACCGGCTCGGGCAGTCCGGCCCGCACCGCGCGCGTGCCGTCGCCGGTGGCCGGTCCCTGGGGATCCCTACCGCTCATGCCGCCTGTCCCTCCACTTGTTCCCGAACCTCCGCGAGGAGGCCCGTGCTTGCCGCCTCCACCATCTCCAGGCACTCCTCGAAGCCGTCCCTGCCGCCGTAGTACGGGTCCGGCACATCGAGGTCGTCGCCGGCCGCGGGGTCGTAGGAGCGCAGCATCCGTACCTTCGCCGCGTCCTCCGGCGACGGAGCGAGGCGCCGCAGGGCCTTGAGGTGGCCCGAGTCGAGGGCGATGACGAGGTCGAGGCGGGCGAACCAGGACGGCTGGAACTGCCGGGCCGCGTGGCCGCTGCCGTAGCCGTGCTCCTCCAGGACGGAGACGGTGCGCGGGTCCGCCGGATCGCCCTCGTGCCAGCCGCCGGTACCGGCGCTGTCGACCTCGACCCGGTCGTCGAGTCCGGCGTCCTCGACGCGGGAGCGGAAGACGGACTCGGCCATCGGCGAGCGGCAGATATTGCCGGTGCAGACGAAGCAGACGCGGTAGGTCATCGGATGCTCAGTCTCCGTCGGGCAGGGCGAGGTTGAGCGCCCAGGAGACGATCGAGATGATCAGGCCGCCGAGCACGGCCGTCCAGAAGCCGTCCACATGGAAGCTCAGGTCGACCTTGTCGGCGAGCCATGAGGTCAGCAGCAGCATCAGCGCGTTGACGACCAGTGTGAACAGGCCGAGCGTCAGAATGAGCAGAGGCAGACTGAAGAGCTTGACTATCGGCTTGACCAGGAAGTTCACCAGGCCGAAGATCAGTGCGACGAGGACCAGGGTGCCGATCTTCTTGCCCGTGCTGTCACCGGTCAGGGTGATCTTGTCGAGCAGCCAGACGGCGACCGCCAGGGCGCCCGCGTTGGCGATCGTCTTGACTACGAAATTCTTCATGTGTCTGATCGTGGCAGACGAAATCGGCCAAGAGCACGGGGATGAGGGCGGACGACAGCGATGAAGGCATTCCGGCTGGATGAACTGGAGGCGGAGCGCGCCGCCAATGAGGGCGCCTACCTGCAGTTTCTGCGGGAGCGGAACATGTCGGTCGGTCTGTACGCGCTCAACGCCGGTGAGCACGATCCACAGAGCCCGCACAACCAGGACGAGGTCTACTTCGTTGTGAGCGGCCGCGCCCAGATCACCGTCGGCATGGAGACCACCAACGTGGCGCGCGGCAGCGTGGTGTACGTGCCGGCCGGGGTCGCCCATAAGTTCCACCACATCAGCGAGGACCTCCGGGTGCTCGTGATGTTCTCTCCGCCCGAGAGCTGACCTCTGGCCTCGGGGTTCCCTAGGGGATCGATCAGGGGAGGACAAGGGCTGCGAGGCCCCCGCCGGGGCTCTGCCCGTCCTAGCATCGAGTGCAGGTAATCAGCAGATTCGCGCAATGCGGATTCGCGGGATCAGGACCCGGCACAGGACGGGCGGAGAGGTAAGGACGAGGGCGATGGGTGAGATCTTCGCAGGACTGCCGTGGTGGGTGAAGTGGATCGCGGTGCCGGTCATCGCCCTGGTCGTGTTCGGCGGGCTGATAGCCAGCGTCGTCGGCTTTGTGATCGGACTGCTCTTCAAGCTGCTGGTCTTTGTCGCGCTGGTCGGTGGACTGATCTACGTCGTACGGAAGTTCATGTCGAGCTCTTCGTCACGCAGCGACTGGTGAGGGCTGTGGGAACCGGGAGGCGGTAACAGGAATCACCGGTTCCCTCGGGCGAGGGAAGTTTCCCGGACAGGGCGTCTGTGTGCGGTGACGGACCAATAGAGTCCGGAAATCGACGCGGGATGACCCCGCGAGCGGCGTGCACCCCTCCCGTGTTCCTCAGCACGGGCTGCCCTCCTCGCGCTTCGGGAGTGACCCTTGGCCACGGTAGACACCGCACCCTCACAACCCCACTCACCCCCCGGACGGCCGTGCTCCTCCGTGCCCCAGGTGCCGCGGCAGGCCTCCCCGGAACCCTCCGAACCTTCGAACTCCTCGACGCTCATCGGCTCCGTCCAGCGCGCGATGCGCCTGCTGGAATGCGTCGCCGGACACTCGTACGGCGCCCCCGCCAAGCAACTCGCCCGTGAGACGGGCCTGGCACTGCCCACGGCATACCACCTCCTGCGCACGCTGGTGCACGAGGGCTATCTGCGCCGCGACAAAGGGCTGTTCTTCCTCGGTGAGGCGGCTGTGCGGCTGAGCAGCAGCGGAGCCGAGCAGAAACGTCGCAGCACGGTCGCCGACGCGCTCGCCCAGTGCCGGGACGCCATCGGGGTGCCCGTGTACTACGCCCAGTACCGCGACGGCGAGATCGAGGTCGTGTGCGTCTCCGACACCCCCGGCAATCCGGCGGTCGAGGAATGGGCCGACTTCCGCGGGACCGGCCATGCGCACGCTATCGGCCAGTGCCTGCTGTCCCAGCTCGACGAGGACGCCCGGCGCGATCACCTCGAGCGCCATCCCGTGCTGGCCCTCACCCCGTACACCGTCCGTGACAGCCGCACCCTGCTCCGCCGTCTCGAACGGATGCGCAGGATGGAGCCGGTGACCGAGCGCCAGGAGTACGCGCTGGGCACGGTGTGCGCGGCGATCCCGATCACGGTGGGCACCACGGCCGCGACGATGGCCATCTCCCTGCCCGTCGAACAGGCCGACCGGCTGCTGTCGGCCACGCGGCAGTTGCAGGACGAGGTGGGGCGTCTCCTGGGGTCACTGGCGATCTCTATCAGTATCTGAAAACTCACTCCTTGTGATCTCTCGTGTACGTTCAGCAAGATTCCACCAGGCTCGGGGTTTGGTCCCGGCCAGTCGAAGGCAACCGACGGGGTAGGCGATGCGCGAGTCCGTACAGGCAGAGGTCATGATGAGCTTTCTCGTCTCCGAGGAGCTCTCCTTCCGCATCCCGGTGGAGCTGCGCTACGAGACCTGTGATCCCTACGCGGTACGACTGACCTTCCACCTGCCCGGTGATGCCCCCGTGACCTGGGCCTTCGGTCGGGAGCTGCTGGTGGACGGCGTGGGCAGGCCATGCGGGGAGGGTGACGTACGGGTCTCACCGGCCGGTTCCGAGACGCTGGGCGACGTTCTGATCCGGCTTCAGGTCGGCGCCGACCAGGCACTGTTCCGCTCGTCGGTGGCGCCGCTCGTGGCCTTCCTGGACCGCACCGACAAGCTGGTGCCGCTCGGGCAGGAGGGCGCGCTGGCCGACTTCGACGCCCACCTCGACGAGGCCCTGGACCGCATCCTGGCGGAGGAGCAGAGCGCCGGGTGAAGGCCGTCACCGATCGGGGTGGCGTAACGCTTCAGCGGCGCGCGAGGGGCGCGTGGGAGCGCTTCCTCTGCGCCGGGTGTGATTCGCGCTCCGCCGGATGGGCGGCGTCGGTCGGGGTGGGAGGGGCGGTCAGGCGTCAGTGGCGGGGCGGTGGTTGGTCCTTCGGCGGTGGTGTTTTCCGGGGGGCCGGGGTGGTGTTCTCGCCGGGGTGCGGAGTGGTGTTCTTCTCGGGGTGCCGTTCTCGCTGTTGCTTCCGTGGGACACCGTTTGTGCCGTCGCTTCTCCGGGGCGCCGATTCCGTCGCAGCTTGCGAGGGCCGCTGCTTCTGTCGTGGTTTCCGAGGCGTGCCGCATCCGCCGTGGTTTCCGAGGCCTGCTGCATCCGCCGGGGGCTCCAGGCCCGCCCGCCTGCTTGCGTCGTGGCCTCCGAGCGGCGCCGACTCCGCCCCGTCGCTTCCCGGCGTCAGCGCTTCCGGCGTCGTCCCCGTCCTCCGCGCGCCGGAGCCGGCTGAGCGGTCGCCGGACCCGATTGAGCGCCTGCCGGGCCTGACTGAGCCCCCGCTGGGACCGGATTGGGGCCGCCCGCCGCCGCGCCCGCTCCCTTCCCCGGTCGGTCCGCCGAGACCACCAGGGCCGCGAGGGCCGTGGTGACCGGCACCGAGGCGACCAGGCCGATGGAGCCGACCAGCGTGCGCACGATCTCCTCCGCGACCAACTCGCTGTTGGCGACCGTGCCGACACCGCTCTGCGCGATCGAGAAGAGCAGCAGCAACGGCAGCGCCGCGCCCGCGTAGGCGAGGACGAGCGTGTTGACGACGGAGGCGATGTGGTCGCGGCCGATGCGGATACCCGCCCGGTACAGCCCGCGCCAGCCCATCGTCGGGTTGGCCTCGTGCAGCTCCCAGACCGCGGACGTCTGGGTGACCGTCACGTCGTCGAGGACACCCAGCGAGCCGATGATGACGCCGGCGAGCAGCAGACCGCTCATGTCGATCGACGGATACAGCCCATGGATGAGGCCCGTGTTGTCGTCGGTGTTGCCGGTGAGCGCGGCCCAGTCGATGAACACCGAGCCGAGGATGCCGATCAGCAACAGCGAGATCAGTGTGCCGAGCACCGCGACCGATGTCCGGGCCGACAACCCATGACAGAGATACAGGGCGATCAGCATGATCGCGCTCGATCCCACCACCGCCACGACCAGCGGGTTCGACCCTTGCAGGATCGCGGGCAGGATGAAGAAGTTGAGCAGCAGGAAGCTGATCGCCAGCGAGATCAGCGCCATGAGGCCCCGCATACGACCGACGACCACGACGGCGATGGCGAAGATGCCGGCGAGCACGGCCAGGGGAACACGCCGGTTCACGTCGGTGACCGAGTACTGGAGGTCCTTGGGCGCGGAAGGCTCGTAGGCGACCACGACCTCCTGGCCCTCGTGCAACTGCCGCGACTGGTCGGGCTGCACGACCTCCGTGAAGGTACGGCCCTTGTCGTCGCCGGTGTCGACGCGGATCGTCGCCTTCTTGCAGGTGCCGCTCTCCTGCTGCACCGCAGAGGACCCCTCGGCGGTCGAGGTGTCGCCGGTCGGCGGCACTCCCGAGGCATTGACGTCCTTACAGCTCAGCTCGACCACCTTGGTGACCGTGGCCTGCTGCGTCTGCCGGTCGAAACCGACCCCGGTGCGCTCGTGCCCCGGGGCACCGCCCGGCCACAGCACCACGAGCCCGACCACCACCGCCGCCGCGAACGGGATCAGAACCGCCGCGATGACCTTGCGCAGATGCTGGGAGACGGGAGCCGCAGGACCGTGCGCGTGACTGTGTGAGTGCCCGTGCCCGTGTCCCTCACCGCCACTGCCATCGTCACCGCCACCGGGCCGGCCGCCGGATCCCGGACCGTGACCATGGCCACCGCCGGAGTCGTGACCGGAGTGATCGCCGGAGCCTGACCCTTGACCGGGAGAGAAGCCGGAGCCGGGGCGGCCATGACCGTACCCATGACCACGCGGACCATCCGGACCACCAGGACTACCCAGACCACCAGGACTACCGGAACTATCGGGATCACCTGGACGATCCGGACCACTTGGGCCGCGACCGGGACCGGGCTCGCGCCAATCACCACCCCCGCCCCGCGGCTCCGGCACGCCTCCAGCCCGAGGACCGTGCTCGCGCCACCCGCCGCTCCCACCTCCGTGACCGTCACGGCCGCCCCCGGCATCACGGCCGTATCCACCACCGTATCCCTCGTCGTATCTGCCCCCGGGACCCCCTGAACCCCGGCCGTCCGCCCGGCCGTTGCCACGCGCGGGGCCGTTTCCGGGACCGCTTCCGGAGCCCGAGCCGCGCGGCGGCTCGGACGGTGGGTACGGGGGTTCATGGGTCGAGGTCACCGACCGATCATCGCAAGAACGACGGGGGCCCTCTGTTCACCGCGCCCGAATTGACGCTAGCGTGGAGCCACCTTTGTACACGCGGGAGCTCGGAGCACCGGGCTGAGAGGGCGCTGACCTCCGTCCCAGCGATGTTTCACATGAAACATCACCCATCGCGAGTGATGTTTCACACGAAACGTCGGCAGACGGATACCGCTGCGTCGACCGCCGAACCTGTTACCGGGTAATGCCGGCGTAGGGAGTAGGTCTCATGACCATCAAGGACGCGCGCACGCCTGCCTCCAGCCAGGACGAACAGCCCATCCAGGGCGAAACGTCCCCGGAGGCCGGGAAGTCCATCGGCTGGCACAAGGCGTATGTCGAGGGCACCCGCCCCGATCTGCGGGTGCCGGTCCGACAGGTGCACCTCACCAACGGGCAGTCGGTCACGCTGTACGACACGTCCGGCCCGTACACCGATCCCCTGACCGAGACCGACGTCCGCAGGGGGCTCACCCCGCTGCGGGAGAACTGGATCATCGCCCGCGGCGACACCGAGGAGTACGCGGGCCGTCCGGTCCGTCCCGAGGACGACGGCATCAAGCACACCTCGCCGCGCGGCGGCCTGCGCAACCTCGACGCGGTCTTCCCCGGACGTCCGCGCCAGCCGCGTCGCAGCCGTGACGGCAAGGCGGTCACGCAGCTGGCCTACGCCCGCCGGGGCGAGGTCACGCCCGAGATGGAGTTCGTGGCCATCCGGGAAAACGTCTCTCCCGAGGTGGTCCGTGAGGAGATCGCCGCGGGCCGGGCGGTGCTGCCCGCCAACGTCAACCACCCGGAGATCGAGCCGATGATCATCGGCAAGCGGTTCCTGGTGAAGGTCAACGCCAACATCGGCAACTCCGCGGTCACCTCCTCCATCGAGGAGGAGGTCGAGAAGATGACCTGGGCGACCCGCTGGGGCGCCGACACGGTCATGGACCTGTCGACCGGCCGCAACATCCACACCACCCGCGAATGGGTGCTGCGCAACTCCCCCGTGCCCATCGGCACGGTGCCGCTCTACCAGGCGCTGGAGAAGGTCGACGGCCGCGCCGAGGAGCTGACCTGGGAGATCTACAAGGACACGGTCATCGAGCAGGCCGAGCAGGGCGTGGACTACATGACGGTCCACGCGGGCGTGCGCCTGCCGTACGTCCCGCTCACGGCCAACCGCAAGACCGGCATCGTCTCGCGCGGCGGCTCGATCATGGCGGCGTGGTGCCTGGCGCACCACAGGGAGAGCTTCCTGTACGAGAACTTCGAGGAACTCTGCGAGATCCTCGCTGCGTACGACGTCACGTACTCGCTGGGCGACGGCCTGCGGCCGGGCTCGATCGCGGACGCCAACGACGAGGCGCAGTTCGCGGAACTGCGGACTCTCGGGGAACTCAACCAGATCGCGAAGCGTTTCAATGTTCAGACCATGATCGAGGGCCCGGGACATGTCCCGATGCACAAGATCAAGGAGAACATCGACCTTCAGCAGGAGATCTGTGATGAAGCTCCGTTCTATACGCTCGGCCCGCTGACGACGGACGTCGCGCCGGCGTACGACCACATCACCTCCGGCATCGGTGCCGCGATGATCGCCTGGTGGGGCACGGCCATGCTCTGCTATGTCACGCCCAAGGAACACCTGGGCCTGCCCAACCGTGACGACGTCAAGACCGGCGTCATCACCTACAAGATCGCCGCCCACGCAGCCGACCTCGCCAAGGGGCACCCTGGTGCGCAGGAATGGGATGACGCGCTGTCCGACGCCCGCTTCGAGTTCCGGTGGGAGGACCAGTTCAACCTCGCCCTGGACCCGGACACGGCACGGGAGTTCCACGACGAGACCCTTCCGGCCGAGCCCGCCAAGACGGCTCACTTCTGCTCCATGTGCGGGCCGAAGTTCTGCTCGATGAAGATCTCCCAGGACATCCGTCGCCAACACGGCGGCAGCAAGTCGGAGATCGAGGAGGGCATGGCCCAGAAGTCGAAGGAGTTCGCGGCGGCGGGCAACCGGGTGTATCTGCCGATCGCGGACTGACGTCGACGATCCGGCACCGGGCACGATGCCCGTCGCCTGGTGTGCTGTTCGACTTGCGCCTCCCCGAGGGGTTTCCCCGGGGTTCCGTCGCGGAGGAGGGTCCCCGGTGGGGCCCGCTCACGGCGGGGGCGCAAGTCGAGGGGCTACTCCGGCTGGTGTTCCGGCCCTCCGAAGTCCGGGCTGGTGTAGTCCGGGCTGGTGTAGCTCGGGCGCGGGCCCGTGGAGGATCCGTCGTCCGGGCTGCTGAAGCCCGGGCGGCCGTAGCCGAGGTTCGGCATCCGGCCCGCCGGTGTCGTCGGTGGCGTGCGGTGCAGGGCGACCGCCGTGCCGGGGTCGGCGAGTGCCTCCCGTAGGAAAGGCAGGACGCCGCGCTCCAGCAGGGCCTCGCGCCAGGCTTCCCTGGCCCGGGCCACCTCCTCGCTCAGTTCGCCGTACGGACCGGCGGCGAAGGCCGGCCGGTTGCGCAGGGCGGTGAGCAGGAGTCCGACGGCGGCGAGAAGGATCGCTGCCGCCGCCACGGCGCCGAACACCCATCCGGTGGTGAGCATCGTCTGGGCGAACGCCGGCTCGGGGTCGAACATCTTCAGGATGTAGCCGACGAGCAGGAAGATCGCCGCGGCGGTGCCGGCGAGGACGGGTGCCAGGACGGCGAGCACGGCGACGACTCCGGGCCCGGCCGTCTCGGCGACCTCTCCCATGGTGGTGGCGAGCCCCATCGCACCCGTACCCGACTCGCTGGAGCCGGACTGGCGGGCGGACGACGGGGTGGACGGCGCCGGCTGGCGCAGTTCCTCGCGGACCTTCACGTAGTGCTGGTACTCGGTCGCCGCGGCCGCCGTAATGAGTGCGGTGGCGTTCAGCGCCATGGTGCGCAGCTGTTCGGGGTTCAGCCGCTGTCCGACAGCGGCCAGTTCCGGGCGGTGTGGTGCGGAGCGCAGCGCCTCATCGAGGATCCGCTCGTACTCTTGGCGGTCCTCACTGTGCAGGTGCTGCGGAACGCTGTTCATGTGCATCCCCCGATGCTCCGTAGGGCTTGGGGCTCGCATGCCAACGAGCCGTCGGGCAGAAACGGAGGGGAGCCTGCTACGGATAAGCCGATGGTAGAGCGGTGACGGCACACGGTGACAGGGGGTTTGCCAAAATTGGGCCCTGGCCTGCGCCGTCCTCCGTCCCTGTGTGGTGGGGGGACGCCTGCCCGGTGAACGTTCAGATATCCAGGGGAAGTTGCTGGACCAGCAGCTTTCCGGCCATGGTCACGCCGCCGTCCATCGCGATGGCGAGCCCCTCGGCGTAGACGTGCGGTCCGTCGACCACGGGTCCGCTGTCGTCCTCGTCGTCCTCGGAGCCGACCTCACCCAGCAGATACGGAATGGGGCTGTGACCGTGAACGATGCGGGTGCCGCCGTACGTATCGAGCAGGGAGCGCACATGGTCGGCGCCGCCCTCGTCGCGGAAGGAGAAGCGCTTGGTGAACTTGCGGAAGAGATCCCAGCATTCGTCGGCGTCGTTGCGCGTGAGCGTCTCGCGGACGGTGTCGTTGACCGCTTCGATCGAGTCGCCGTAGTCGAGATAGGCGGTGGTGTCCGAATGCACGAGCAGATGGCCGTCGACCGCTTCCATGGCGTCGAGGCGGGACATCCACTGCAGGTGGTGGTCCTGGAGGCGGTCCATGTCGGTCTTCTGGCCGCCGTTGAGCAGCCAGGCCGCCTGGAAGGTGGCGGTGCCCGCGCCGGAGTTGACGGGGGTGTCGCCGAACCGCTTGGCGCCGATCAGCAGCAGCTCGTGATTGCCCATCAGGGCCTTGCAGTAGCCGCCGGCCGCGGCGGCCTCGGCGGACAGCCGCATCACGAGGTCGATGACGCCGATGCCGTCCGGGCCGCGGTCGGTGAAATCGCCGAGGAACCACAGCCGGGCGGTGCCCGCGCACCAGTTCCCCGCCGAGTCGATGAGGCCCTTCTCCTGGAGGGCGGCCACCAGCTCGTCGAGATAACCGTGCACATCACCGACGACGAACAGCGGACCCGGCCCGGCCGTGGACTGCGGGACCGGCACCGCGGCGGGGTCGACGGTCACCTGGACCGTGTCACCGCGGTTGATGACGGGCAGGTCGCGCTGCGTCGGCGTGTACCCCTCGGGATAGGTCTCCTCGGGGGACGGCGGGGCGACGGGGGGTGGCGCGACCTCGCCCGGGTGTGTGCTCTGGACGTACGGACCGGTCTCGTGGACGTAAGCGGGCACCCGGAAGTCGCGCAACGTCGCCGTGCGCTCCACCTCGGGTCCCTGACCGGCCCCCTGAGTCATCAGACCCCTCCACCATCGCGCCGCATCTGCACCACATCGGACTGCCTGGTCGCAGCGGCCCGCGAGTGTCGTGGGCCCATCATAGGAATGCCGATCGCGCCATGTGATGACCCAGGGGTGGTGAATCGGAGCAGGACTCCTGTTCACCGCGGCTTTCGCCCCGATTGGGCAGGGCTTCGACCACTCGACGACCGCGCTCAAGACCACACTCGGCGCGCTCCCCGAACTGCTCGTGCCCTGCCTCGGCGTGCTGTTACCGGTCCTCGGGGGACCGCGGTGGGCTGACCGTCGTGCGCGGCGGACGTCGCTGGGACGAGGTACGCACGATCAGCTCCGTCGGTATCACCTGCTCGACCGGCTGGTCCGAATCGACTCCCTCGATGGCGTCGATGAGCAGCTGCACGACCGCCGTGCCGATGCGGCGCGGCTTCAGGGAGAGCGTGGTGATGGGCGGCTCGGTGTTGGCGTACACCGTGGACTCGCTGCAGCACACCAGAAGCAGGTCGTCCGGTACGCGCAGACCGTAGCGGCGGGCGGCGGCGAGCAGATCGGTGCCGTTCGGGTCGAACAGTCCGTACACCGCGTCGGGTCGGTCGGGCCGGGCGAGCAGCCGGTCGGCGGCGACGGCGCCCGCGCATGGGTCGTGCGCCGGGTAGGCCTCGTACACCGGGTCCTGGCCGACGCGTTCGCACCAGCGCAGATACGCGGTGGTCGACAGATGGGTGTACGTGTCCGTCGTGGTGCCGGTCAGCAGGCCGATCCGGCGGGCGCCCGCGTCGGCCAGGTGGTCGAGGATGCCCATCACGGCGGCCTCGTGGTCGTTGTCGACCCAGGCGGTGACTGGGAGCGAGCCGGCGGGGCGGCCGTCGGAGACGACCGGCAGACCCTGTCTGACCAGCTCGCTGACGACCGGGTCCTGGTCGGACGGGTCGATGACGACCGTGCCGTCCAGGGCGACGTTGGACCAGACGTCGTGGCGCGAGGTCGCGGGGAGGATCACGAGGGCGTAGCCGCGGGCGAGCGCGGCCGAGGTGGCGGCGCGGGCCATCTCGGCGAAGTACGCGAACTCGGTGAAGGTGAAAGGTTCATCCCCATATGTCGTCACGGTCAGGCCGATGAGTCCCGACTTGCCGGTACGGAGTGTTCGGGCCGCGGCCGAGGGCCGGTAGCCCAGCCGGTCGGCGACCTCGCGGACATGGCGTCGGGTGGCGTCGGGGAGCCGGCCCTTCCCATTGAGGGCGTCGGAGACGGTCGTGATGGAGACTCCGGCGGCGGCCGCCACGTCTCTGATGCCCGCCCGACTGGGCCGACTGCCTCGACGTGAGGTTTCCGCGCGGCTCACCTGGTGCTTCCCTGCTGCTGTCATGGCGAGCCGATAGTAGGGCTCATGCGGTGGGGTAGTGCGGACGCATATGCAATCGTTGACAGGCACGTTTCTGCAAGGTCATTGGTCGTCAAATTCCTTTGAAAGCAAGGGAGTTGAACGATCCAATGGCAAGACGTGACTTGTCGGCGCGCATGGGCCTGCCAAGTGTCCGATGTTTCGAAGAGGTCTCAACTCACCTTCACGGGTGATGCGCGCTACGGAGTGAGCCACCGGCGCGTAGATATATGTGTGGCGCGCCCCCCGGTTCGTACGCCTTCGTACGAGGATGCCCCTGATGCAGGTGTGACAGGTGGGGTCGGCAGCCGGGTCTGCCCCGCTCGTACGGATCGGCGCTTCCTCACCTGTACGCATCGGCGCGGAATCCTCATAAGGTGAGAAGTATTGGAGCCGGCGGTGGTGATGGGCCGCCGGTGGTCGCGAGGAGGACTGCGGTGAGCGAGACGAGCCCCAAGCTGCGCGCCGAGCTGGAGGGGATCCCCACCTACAAGCCGGGCAAGCCTGCCGCGGCCGGTGGCCCGGTGGCCTACAAGCTGTCCTCCAACGAGAACCCCTATCCGCCCCTGCCCGGCGTGATGGAGACGGTGATGGCCACCGCCTCGTCCTTCAACCGCTACCCGGACATGATGTGCACGGGGCTGATGAACGAGCTGTCCGAGCGCTTCGGCGTCCCGCTCTCCCACCTGGCCACGGGCACCGGCTCGGTCGGCGTCGCCCAGCAGCTAATCCAGGCCACCGCCGGACCCGGCGACGAGGTCATCTACGCCTGGCGGTCCTTCGAGGCGTATCCGATCATCACGCAGATCAGCGGAGCCACCTCCGTGAAGGTGCCGCTGACGGCGGGCGAGGTGCATGACCTGGACGCGATGGCCGCCGCCATCACCGACTGCACCAGGCTGATCTTCGTCTGCAACCCCAACAACCCGACGGGCACGGTCGTGAAGCGGGCCGAGCTGGAGCGCTTCCTCGACCGGGTGCCCGGCGATGTCCTGGTGGTGCTGGACGAGGCGTACCGCGAGTTCATCCGGGATCCCGAGGTGCCGGACGGCGTGCAGATCTACCGCGAGCGGCCGAACGTCTGTGTCCTGCGGACGTTCTCCAAGGCGTACGGCCTCGCCGGTCTCCGGGTCGGCTTCGCGGTCGCCCAGGAGCCGGTCGCGGCGGCCCTGCGCAAGACCGCCGTGCCGTTCGGGGTGAGCCAGCTCGCGCAGGACGCGGCCATCGCCTCGCTGCGTGCCGAGGACGAACTGCTCGGCCGGGTCGGGTCGTTGGTGTGTGAGCGCAACCGCGTGGTCGACGGGCTGCGGGCCCAGGGCTGGACGGTGCCCGAGACCCAGGCCAACTTCGTGTGGCTGCGGCTGGGGGAGCGCACGGTCGCCTTCGCCGGGGCATGTGAGCAGGCGGGCGTGGTGATCCGGCCGTTCCCGGGCGAGGGTGTGCGGGTCACGGTCGGGGAGGCCGAGGCGAACGACATCTTCCTGAAGGTGGCGGAAGGGTTCCGGAAGGAGCTTTAGGCGCCCCGAAGGGTGCTTTTAGGCGTCCGTCGGGTCCACAAGCTCCACCCGCACCGGGTCACCGTCCCGCACCGTCGCCAGTAGCCGCACGTCCCCATCAAGCCGCCCCAGGACATTGCACGGACTCGCGAGCCGGCACTCTCCCCCAAACTCCGTTCGGGGGGACCCCCAGCCTCGCGAGATCGGTGTGGGCCCGTAGGGGAGAGCGAGTGCGTCGCCGTCGGTCCAGAAGGCGACCGTGCCCGGCTCGACCACCTGGCGGGCGTCCGTTTCACGTGAAACGGACACTCCTGTGTCGAAGTACACCTCCTCGCCCCAAGTATGGGCGGTGGAGCTGAGCGGGAGGGCCTTGCCGAGGGCCTGCGCGGTTGGGGTGGCGTCCAGGGTCGCGGTGACGTGTCCCGCGGGCCAGGAGATCCGTATCTGAAACGGTGTCTGCGTCTGCATGCAGGCGATTCAACAATATGTTGAAGTTCCCGCCAAGGGGTTGGTCCGAACGGGGGACCCCCCTTCAGGGCCCCGAATGCCTGTGCTGCATAATTGCTTGTGAATGTGAACGCTTTCACAAGCGTAGTGTAAGGAGCGGCGACGTGGACCTGGCTCTGGCGCCGGAGACCCTGGCGCGATGGCAGTTCGGCATCACCACCGTCTACCACTTCCTGTTCGTCCCTCTGACGATCTCGCTGGCCGCCCTCACGGCCGGGCTGCAGACCGCCTGGGTGCGCACGGAGAAGGAGAAGTACCTCAGGCTGACGAAGTTCTGGGGCAAGCTCTTCCTGATCAACATCGCGATGGGCGTCGTCACCGGCATCGTCCAGGAGTTCCAGTTCGGCATGAACTGGTCCGACTACTCCCGCTTCGTCGGTGACGTCTTCGGTGCTCCGCTCGCCTTCGAGGCGCTGATCGCCTTCTTCTTCGAGTCGACCTTCATCGGCCTGTGGATCTTCGGCTGGGACAAGCTGCCGAAGAAGATCCATCTGGCCTGTATGTGGATGGTCTCCATCGGCACGATCCTGTCGGCGTACTTCATCCTGGCGGCCAACTCCTGGATGCAGCACCCCGTCGGCTACCGGATCAACGAGGCCAGGGGACGGGCCGAGCTCACCGACTTCTGGCTGGTTCTGACCCAGAACACCGCGCTCGCGCAGGCCTTCCACACCCTGTCGGCGGCCTTCCTCACCGGTGGCGCGTTCATGGTCGGCATCTCCGCCTTCCATCTGCTGCGCAAGAAGCACATCCGCGAGATGAAGACCTCGCTCAGGCTCGGCCTGGTCACCGTCGCCATCAGCGGCCTGCTCACCGCCGTCAGCGGCGACACGCTCGGCAAGATCATGTACGAGCAGCAGCCGATGAAGATGGCGGCGGCCGAGGCCCTGTGGGACGGCGAGAAGCCGGCGCCCTTCTCGGTCTTCGCCGTCGGTGACGTCGACAAGGGCCACAACAAGGTCGCCATAGAGATCCCCGGCCTGCTGTCCTTCCTGGCCAAGGACGACTTCACCTCGTACGTCCCCGGCATCAACGACATCAACAAGGCCGAGCAGGAGAAGTTCGGCCCCGGCGACTACCGGCCCAACATCCCGGTCGCCTACTGGGGCTTCCGCTGGATGATCGGCTTCGGCATGGCGTCGTTCACCATCGGCCTGGTCGGGCTCTGGCTGACGCGCAAGAAGTTCCTGCTGCCGCAGCACCTGCGGGTCGGTGACGACGAGGTGCCGCATCTGGTGCTGCTCCCGAAGAAGGCGCTCGGCCCGAAGCTGACCAAGTGGTACTGGCGCATCGCGATCTGGACCCTGGCCTTCCCGCTGATCGCCAACTCCTGGGGCTGGATCTTCACCGAGATGGGCCGCCAGCCGTGGGTCGTCTATGGCGTGCTGCGCACCCGTGACGCGGTCTCCCCCGGTGTCTCCCAGGGCGAGGTCCTCACCTCGATGATCGTCTTCACCACGCTCTACGCCATCCTCGCCGTCGTCGAGGTCAAGCTCCTCGCGAAGTACGTCAAGGCCGGCCCGCCCGAGCTGACGGAAGCCGACCTGAACCCGCCCAAGAAGATCGGCGGCGACTCCCCTGACGCCGACAAGCCGATGGCCTTCTCGTACTAGGCAGAGGGAGCTGCACTGTCATGGAACTTCACGACGTCTGGTTCGTCCTGATCGCCGTCCTGTGGATCGGCTACTTCTTCCTGGAGGGCTTCGACTTCGGGGTCGGCGTCCTCACCAAGCTGCTCGCCCGCGACCGGCCCGAGCGGCGGGTGCTGATCAACACCATCGGCCCCGTCTGGGACGGCAACGAGGTGTGGCTGCTCTCGGCGGGCGGCGCCACGTTCGCCGCCTTCCCCGAGTGGTACGCCACGCTCTTCTCCGGCTTCTATCTGCCGCTTCTGTTCATCCTGGTCTGCCTGATCGTCCGTGGCGTCGCCTTCGAGTACCGGGCGAAGCGGCCCGAGGAGAACTGGCAGCGCAACTGGGAGCAGGCCATCTTCTGGTGCTCACTGCTTCCGGCGTTCCTGTGGGGCGTGGCCTTCGCCAACATCGTGCGGGGCGTGAAGATCGACGCGAGCCATGAGTACGTCGGCACCGTCCTCGATCTGCTCAACCCGTACGCCCTCCTCGGTGGTCTGGTGACGCTGTCGCTGTTCACCTTCCACGGTGCGGTGTTCACCGCGCTGAAGACCGTGGGGGAGATCCGGGAGCGGGCGCGGAGGCTGGCGCTGTGGCTCGGTCTCGGGACCGCCGTGGTGGCCGCCATCTTCCTGCTCTGGACGCAGGTCGAGAACGGCGACGGACAGAGCCTCGTCGCCCTCGTCGTGGCCGTCGCGGCGCTGCTCGCGGCACTGGCGGCGAACCAGGCCGGGCGTGAGGGATGGTCGTTCGCCTTCTCCGGCGTCACCATCGTGGCCGCCGTGGCCATGCTCTTCCTGACGCTCTTCCCGAACGTCATGCCGTCCTCGCTCAATGCGGACTGGAGCCTCACGGTCACCAACGCATCGTCGAGCCCCTACACCCTGAAGATCATGACCTGGTGCGCGGTCATCGCCACGCCGATCGTGATGCTCTACCAGGGCTGGACCTACTGGGTCTTCCGCAAGCGGATCGGTACACAGCACATCGCTGAGACCGTGCACTGAGGTGTGTTTCACGTGAAACCAATCGACCCGCGTCTCCTCCGATACGCCCGCGCCACCCGCCTCTTCCTGATCGCGGTCGTCGGCCTGGGTGCCATCGGTGCGGCACTGGTCATCGCCCAGGCGATGCTCATCGCCGAGGCGGTGGTGGGGGCGTTCCAGCACGGCATGTCGGCCGCCGAACTGCGCACTCCCCTGCTGCTGTTGGTGGCCGTCGCAGGCGGCCGTGCGGTGGTGGCCTGGCTCACCGAGCTCGCCGCCCACCGCGCGAGCGCGGCGGTGAAGTCCGAGCTGCGGGGGCGGTTGCTGGAGCGTGCCGCCCAGCTGGGGCCCGGGTGGCTGAGCGGGCAGCGGACCGGATCGCTGGTCGCACTCGCCACCCGGGGGGTCGACGCCCTCGACGACTACTTCTCGCGCTATCTGCCGCAGTTGGGGCTGGCGGTGGTCGTGCCGGTGGCGGTGCTGGCGCGGATCGTGACCGAGGACTGGGTGTCGGCGGCCATCATCGTCGGCACCCTCCCCCTCATCCCGATCTTCATGATGCTGATCGGCTGGGCCACACAGTCCCGAATGGATCGTCAATGGCGGCTGCTGTCCCGGCTTTCCGGGCACTTCCTGGACGTCGTCGCCGGACTACCGACGCTCAAGGTGTTCGGCCGAGCCAAGGCCCAGGCCGACTCGATCCGGCGCATCACCGGCGAGTATCGCCGGGCGACCATGCGGACTCTACGGATCGCGTTCATCTCGTCCTTCGCCCTGGAACTGCTCTCGACGCTGGCCGTGGCCCTGGTCGCCGTCACGATCGGCATGCGGCTCGTCCACGGCGAGATGGACCTGTACGACGGCCTGGTCATCCTCGTGCTGGCACCCGAGGCCTATCTGCCGCTGCGGCAGGTGGGCGCGCAGTACCACGCGGCGGCCGAAGGGCTGGCCGCCGCCGAGGAGATCTTCGAGGTCCTGGAGACACCGGCACCGGAGTCGGGGGACGCGCCGGTACCGGCGGGGGCGATGACGTTCGAGGGCGTCTCGGTCCGCTACCCGGGTCGGTCCGCCGACGCCGTGTCGGACGTGTCCTTCGCCGTCGAGCCCGGGGAGACGGTCGCCCTGGTCGGGCCGAGCGGCGCGGGCAAGTCGACGCTGCTGAACGTGCTGTTGGGGTTCGTGCGGCCGACCGAGGGGCGAGTGCTGGTCGGGGAAGCCGATCTCGCCGGGCTCGACCTGGCGCAGTGGCGCTCGCGGATCGCCTGGGTCCCGCAGCGGCCCCATCTTTACGCCGGGACGATCGCTGAGAACGTACGGCTGGCGCGCCCCGACGCGGACGACGTGGCTGTACGGCGGGCGCTGGCCGACGCCGGAGCCCTGGAGTTCGTGGACGCGCTGCCCGAGGGCGTCGACACCGCCCTGGGTGAGGACGGGACCGGGCTGTCCGCGGGGCAGCGGCAGCGGCTGGCGCTGGCGCGGGCGTTCCTCGCCGACCGGCCCGTACTGCTGCTCGACGAGCCGACGGCCGCGCTCGACGGGGCCACCGAGGCCGAGGTCGTGGAGGCCGTGCGCAGGCTGGCGGTGGGGCGGACGGTGCTGTTGGTCGTGCACCGGCCGGCGTTGCTGGGAGTGGCGGACCGGGTGGTGCGGCTCGCTGAGGCCGAGGAACCCGTGCGTGCCGAGGCCCTGGCCAAGATCGCCGTCGACCGTCCGATCGAGCGGGAAGCCGCCACTTCGGAGGACGCCGAGGCCGTGCCGCTCGCGACAGATGGGCGGGGTGTCCTCGCCCGAGTCCGCGCCATGTCCGGCCCCCGGCGTGGCCGTCTCGCCCTCGCGCTGCTGCTCGGCAGCCTCGCGCTCGGCAGTGCCGTCGGGCTCATGGCCACGTCCGGGTGGCTCATCTCACGGGCCTCGCAGCAGCCGCCCGTGCTCTATCTGATGGTGGCCGTGACCGCGACGCGGGCCTTCGGCATCGGACGCGCCGTGTTCCGGTACGCCGAGCGGCTGGTGTCGCACGACGCGGTGCTGCGGATGCTGGCCGACACCCGGGTCGCCGTGTACCGGCGCCTTGAGCGGCTGGCGCCCGCGGGCCTGCGTGGCACACGCCGGGGCGACCTGCTGTCGAGGCTCGTCGCGGACGTGGACGCGCTGCAGGACTACTGGCTGCGCTGGCTGTTGCCCGCGGCCGCCGCGACCGTCGTCTCCGCCGGGGCCGTCGGCTTCACCGCCTGGCTGCTGCCCGAGGCCGGTGCCGTGCTCGCGGCCGGACTGCTCACGGCCGGCGTCGGAGTCCCGCTCGTCACGGCCGCCGTCGCCCGCCGCGCCGAGCGCAGGCTGGCCCCCGCCCGTGGCGCCCTCGCGACCCGCGTGACGGATCTGC
The DNA here is from genome assembly GCF_014655715.1 of Streptomyces lanatus. Taxonomy (GTDB): domain Bacteria; phylum Actinomycetota; class Actinomycetes; order Streptomycetales; family Streptomycetaceae; genus Streptomyces; species Streptomyces lanatus. Next base: position 270,717 of record NZ_BNBM01000006.1, read on the forward strand.
TCACCGGCACCGCGGAGCTGACCGTCGCGGGCGCGCTGCCCAGCCGTACGGCCGAGGCACGCCGGGCCGACGGTGCGCTCACCCGGATCGCCTCGCGCGCCGCCACCGCGACCGCGCTCGGCGACGGACTCACCGCCCTGATCTCCGGGCTCACCGTCGCCGCCACCGCCCTCGTGGGCGCCCAGGCAGTCGTCGACGGGCGGCTGAGCGGCGTGACGATGGCCGTCGTCGTCCTGACCCCGCTGGCCGCCTTCGAGGCCGTCCTGGGGCTGCCGCTCGCCGTGCAGTACCGGCAGCGGGTGGGCCGCAGCGCCGAGCGCGTGTACGAGGTGCTGGACGCGCCCGAACCCGTACGGGAGCCGGAGCACCCCCGGCAGGCGCCCGCATCGCCGTTCCCGGTCGCTCTGAAGGGGCTGACCGCCCGTCACGCCGGCCAGGACCGGGACGCGCTCGCCGGTCTCGACCTGACCCTCCAGGAGGGCCGCCGGATCGCCGTGGTCGGGCCGTCCGGGTCCGGCAAGACGACGCTGGCGCAGGTGCTGCTGCGCTTCCTGGACGCGGACGCGGGCTCGTACACGCTGGGCGGCGTGGACGCCCACGCGCTGGACGGCGACGACGTACGGCGGCTCGTCGGGCTGTGCGCGCAGGACGCGCACCTCTTCGACAGCTCCGTGCGCGAGAACCTGCTCCTCGCCAAGAAGGACGCCACCGAGGCCGAACTGCGCGACGCGCTCGACCGCGCCCGGCTGCTCGACTGGGCGGACGGCCTGCCCGACGGCCTCGACACGCTCGTGGGCGAGCACGGGGCACGGCTGTCGGGCGGTCAGCGGCAGCGGCTCGCGCTCGCGCGCGCCCTGCTGGCCGACTTCCCCGTCCTCGTCCTCGACGAGCCCGCCGAGCACCTCGACCTGCCCACCGCCGACGCCCTCACCGCCGACCTGCTGGCCGCCACCGAGGGCCGTACGACACTGCTCATCACCCACCGCCTGGCCGGGCTGGAAGCCGTGGACGAGGTGGTCGTCCTGGCGGAGGGGCGTGTGGCGCAGCGGGGGGCGTTCGCGGAGCTGGCCGCCGTGGACGGGCCGCTGCGGAGGATGGTTGAGCGGGAGACGGCGGCGGATCTGCTCGTGGGGGCGCCGTAGCGGCCGGGGCCACGCATCGGTCCGGCGGCCCGTTCCCGCTGCGGCTCTCCCCAGCCGGCGTTGAGCCGCTCTCGCCCTGCCCGCGTTAATAGGCGTACTGACCCGTCCGCAGCAAAACGTCCCCCAGGCGTACGACCTGAACAGGCTCCTGGCCCCACCACAGGCCAGGATCGCTGGCATGCGCTCACATTGCCGCCGCCTCATGGCCGTTCCGGCGCTGCTGTGCGCGCTCACCCTGCTCGTGGCCCGGCCCGCCGGAGCCATCGGCGACGGCGACGACACCGGCGACCTGGGCCTGAGCGCGCGGGTCGTGCGGCTCTACGAGGACGCGGCGCGGGCGACGGAGCGGTACGAGAGGGGGCGGCAGGAGGCCGAGGGGCAGCGGGCACAGGCGCAGCGGATCGAGGGGCTGCTCGACCGGGAGCGGCGGGAGATCGGCGTGCTGCGGGAGGATCTGGGCCGGATCGCACGGGCCCAGTACCGCACCAGCGGGGGCATGCCGCTCACCGCGCAGCTCATCCTCGCGTCGAGCCCTGAGCAGCTCATGCGCGGTCAGCATGTGTTCTCGCAGACGAACCTGGCCGTCGGCAACGCCATCGAGAAGAGCCGTCGCGCCGAGACCCAGCTCATCAAGGACGAGGCCAAGGCCGCGGCGGCCTGGCGGCGACTGGAGAGGCGCAACGCCGAGCTCGCCGAGCTGAAGAGCGGCATCGAGCAGAAGCTCGACGAGGCACGGTGGCAGTTGCAGGGAGAGGCCGACGCGTCCGTGGCCGCCGGCTCATGCCCCGGTGCCGTCCGGATCGAGCAGAAGCAGAAGGAGTTCACCAGCGCGTGGGTCACGCCGGTGGAGTCGTACGAGCTGTCCGCGGGGTTCGGCAGCGGTGGGTCGCGGTGGGCGAACCGGCACACCGGGCAGGACTTCGCGGTGCCGATCGGCACGCCGGTGCGGGCGGCCGGGGACGGGCGCGTGGTCAAGGTGTCCTGCGCGGGCGCCTTCGGCATGGAGGTCGTCGTCCAGCACACGGACGGCTACTACACGCAGTACGCCCACCTCGCCTCCGTCACCGTCGACCAGGGCGAACGCGTCGACACGGGGCAGTGGATCGGCCAGTCCGGCACGACCGGCAACTCCACCGGCCCGCATCTGCACTTCGAGGTGCGGATCACCGCGGAGCTGGGCTCGGCGGTGGATCCGGTGCCGTGGCTGTCGGAGCGGGGAGTGCCGCTCGGGTGACGACTACGGCTGTTCCATCAGCATCTGCTCGATCACGACCGCGACCCCGTCCTCATTGTTGGCGACCGTGCGCCCCGACGCGGCCGCGATCACATCCGGATGCGCGTTGCCCATCGCATACGACCGGCCCGCCCACGTCAGCATCTCGACGTCGTTGGGCATGTCCCCGAAGGCCACGACCTCCTCGTGCGAGATACCGCGCTCGGCGCAGCACAGCGCGAGGGTGCTGGCCTTGGAGACACCGGGGCCGCTGATCTCCAGCAGGGCGCTGGGGCTGGAGCGGGTGACGTTGGCGCGGTCGCCGATGGCGAGGCGGGCGAGGGTGAGGAAGGCGTCGGGGTCGAGCGTGGGGTGGTGGGCGAGGATCTTGAGCACCGGCTCATCGGCGCCGGGGGCGTCCGCCGCCAGCAGGTCCTCGGCCGGCGCGAGCTGGTCCGGTATCTCCATGTGCAGCTTGGGATAGTCCGGCTCCTGGTAGAAGCCGTACGTCTGCTCCACCGCGTACACCGTGCCCGGCGCCGCGTCCCGCAGCAGCCGTACGGCGTCCAGCGCGTTCTTCCGCGCCAGCTCCCGCACCTTCACGAACCGGTGGGCACCGGGGCCGCCGTGCAGGTCGACGACCGCGGCGCCATTGCCGCAGATCGCGAGGCCGTGACCATGGACGTGATCGCTGACGACGTCCATCCAGCGCGCGGGCCGGCCGGTGACGAAGAACACCTCGATGCCCGCCTCCTCGGCGGCGGCCAGCGCGGCCACCGTGCGGGGGGAGACCGACTTGTCGTCCCGCAGCAGAGTGCCGTCGAGGTCGGTGGCGATGAGTCGGGGGCGCACTGCGGCGGCCGGGTTCTGGGGCTGTCGAGTCGCTGAGGTCACCCGGTCATTCTCCCGCATATGCCTGCACGCCCGTGCGGCAGTCCGCACATCTGAGGCGGCAGCTGGGGAGATCACGTCCCTGGAAACACCGCCGACAGCCTCCTCACCAGCACTGACGTACCTGCCGAGCGGACGTCACCGCAGCTGTGCCCCCGCCTCCATGGCGATCTGCTCGAAGACCTTCTCGTCGGCCGCGAAGTCCGAGTCGGGGATCGGCCAGTGGACCACGATCTCGGTGAATCCGAGCTCCTGATGGCGCCCCGCGAAGTCCACGAACGCGTCGAGGGACTCCAGCGGCCGGCCACGGTCCGGGGTGAACCCGGTGAGCAGGATCTTGTCGAGCTCGGCCACATCCCGACCGATCGCGGCGCACGCGTCGGACAGCTTCCCGACCTGTCCGCGAATGGCTTGAACCGACTGCTCAGAGGTGCCGTTCTCATACAGCTTGGGGTCGCCCGTGGTCACCCAGGCCTGCCCGTACTGCGCCGCCAGCCGTAGCCCGCGCGGGCCGGTCGCGGCGACCGCGAAGGGCAGCCGGGGCCGCTGCACACAGCCCGGGATGTTGCGCGCCTCGTGCGCCGAGTAGAAGTCACCCTCGTACGACACCGAGTCCTCGGTCAGCAGCCGGTCCAGCAGCGCGACGAACTCGGCGAACCGATCGGCACGCTCACGCGGCGTCCAGGGCTCCCGGCCGAGCGCGGTGGCGTCGAAGCCGGTGCCACCGGCGCCGATGCCCAGCGTGATCCGCCCCTCCGAGATGTCGTCGAGGGAGATCAGCTCCTTGGCGAGGGTCACCGGATGCCGGAAGTTCGGCGAGGTCACCAGCGTGCCCAGCCGCAGCTGGTCGGTGACCGTCGCAGCGGCCGTCAGCGTCGGCACGGCACCGAACCACGGGCCGTCCCGGAAGGTGCGCCAGGACAGATGGTCGTAGGTGTACGCCGTGTGGAAGCCGAGCTGCTCCGCGTGTGTCCATGCCTGGCGACCCCCCTCGGACCAGCGGCGGTACGGGAGGATCACGGTGCTCAGGCGCAGACTCATGCGTCGAGCGTATGCGGCCGAATGGGTTTCACGTGAAACAGTCACTGCGTGCGGCTGCCCGGCCACGCAGTGAGGGCGACCCGTCGAGGTCAGTGCCCCTCGGGGAAGCGCAGATACTCCGGCGGTACGGCCTTCGTCAGCCACACCCCGTTCGCACTGACGTGGAAGACGTGTCCGTCGCGGTGCATGGCGCCGGTGTCCACGGAGAGGACGACCGGGCGGCCGCGTCGGGCGCCGACCCGGGTCGCGGTCTCGCGGTCGGCCGAGAGGTGCACGTCGTGCCGGTTCATGGGCCTGAGGCCCTCGCTGCGGATCGCGTCCAGGTTGTGGGCCACGGTGCCGTGGTACAGATACGGCGGCGGCGTCGCCGGGGGCAGCCCGAGGTCGACGTCGATGCTGTGGCCCTGGCTGGCCCGGATCCGGGTGCCCTCGATCGCGAAGCGCTTCTTGTCGTTGGCGGCGACCACATGGTCCAGCTCTTCCCGGGTGAACCGGAATCCGTGTGCGGTCGCGGCGGCGATCAGCTGGTCGATCTCGACCCAGCCGCTCTCGTCGAGGGTCAGCCCGATGCGCTCGGGCTGGTGCCGCAGATGCTTCGAGAGGTACTTCGACACCTTTACGGTGCGTCTTTCGTCCATGCCACCAGCCTGACGGGAGCGACGACAATCACGCGAATGATTTGGCTGCCGATGTTTGATCCACAGCCAAGTACGGTTATCCACAGGGGGATTGGCGATTCTGTGGACAACGAGCCGCCGTTTCAAGGGGTTTCGTCAAGATCAGCTGATGAGCTGTGATTTGCGGCGAGCCGGTCCAAGGCCCGCGCCCGCACCTCCCTTTCGGCGGCCATCGCGATGAACTCCACGGCCTGCTCCTGGCCAACCAAGGCCTCCACAGCCTGCATTGTCTCCGAGGAGATCGATACATTTCGCGTGGTTTTGCGTAGATGTGTATCCTCGTCCGCACTCAGGTGCTGTCGCAGGTGCCGCACCGCCAACAGGCGCATCGCGCGGGCGAGTTCCGCGTCCACCGTGTGCTGGGCGAGCGGGCGCAGTCGTCGTACGAGGACGGCCGCTTCGGCGGCGTCGGCGTCCGTCCGGTCGTCCGGCCCGTCGAGGTAGCGGGCGAAGACATGCTCGGTGGTGAACTCCAGGAAACGGGCGGCGATGTGCTCGACCTGGCCCCTCAACTCCCTGAGGTGGCCCGCGATCGCGGACAGCGGCACCCCGGCCGCGTGCAACTCCACTGCCACGGCTAGCTCTTGGGGGCTCGGCACCACGAACGAGTCCGGGGCGCCGGGGGCCGGTTCCAGCACGCCGAGCTCCACGGCCTCGGCCACCGCCGCGTCGTCCTGGACGCCGCCGAAGCGCTCGTCGAGTTCGGCACGGGAGATCCGTACCGACTCCTCGTCGGTCCATGGCCCGTCCACCTCGGCGGCCAGGCCGAGCACGCCGCCCAGGCCGCGACCGGCGTCCCAGGCCTCCAGGAGTTCCTTGATGGAGGCCAAGGTGTAGCCGCGGTCCAGGAGGTCGGCGATCTGGCGCAGACGGACTAGATGGGCGTCCGCGTAGACGTTGGCACGCCCCCGGCGCTCGGGGCGGGGGAGCAGGCCGCGGTCCTGGTAGGCGCGGATGGTGCGGACGGTGGCGCCGCTGAGGTGCGCGAGGTCCTCGATCCGGTAGGCGGACGGGGCCGGGCCGCCGGACGTGGCGCCGACGGGCGAGTGGCCGACGGCACCGCGCTGGAGGGCCAAGGGGCTGGGCTCACTCACAACGGTGGCTCCAACCGCGCGATCCTGCGCAGCGCCTTCGGTGTGAACCTCGACATCAGATACGCCCCGCGCGCCTCCGGCGTCACCGGAACGACGGCCTCGCCGCGCACCACCGCCCGCAGGATCGCGTCGGCGACCTTCTCCGGCGGATAGTTCCGCAGCCCGTACAACCGCGCGGACTTCTTCTGGCGCCGCTTCTCCTCCTCGGCGTCGACGCCGGCGAAGTGCGCGGTCGAGGTGATGTTGGTGTTGACCAGGCCCGGGCATACGGCACTGACGCCGATGCCCTGGTCGGTCAGCTCGGCGCGCAGGCACTCGCTGAGCATCAGTACGGCCGCCTTGGAGGTGCTGTAGGCGGGCAGCGCCTTGGATGGCTGATAGGCCGCCGCCGACGCGGTGTTGACGATATGGCCGCCCTGTCCGCGCTCGGCCATCTGTTTGCCGAAGAGCCGGCAGCCGTGGATGACGCCCCACAGATTGACGTCGAGGACCTTCTTCCAATCCTCCGGTGTGGTGTCGAAGAAGGACCCCGACAGGCCGATGCCGGCGTTGTTCACCAGGACGTCCACCACGCCGTACTCGGCGGCCACGCGCGCGGCGAGCTTCTCCATGGCCTGCTCGTCGGAGACGTCGACCGTCTCCGCCCAGGCCTCGGGCGCCCCGATCAGCCGGGACATCTCGGCGGTGCGGCCCGCGGACTCCGCGTCCCGGTCCACGGCCACCACGCGCGCGCCGGCCTCGGCGAACGCGTACGCCGTCGCCCGTCCGATGCCGCTCCCGGCACCTGTGACCAGGACGAGCTGACCGCCGAAGCGATCGGCGTACTTCCCGCTCGCCGTCACCCCTTCCGGGCGTCCGCCCTCCACCGAGGTCACGAACTCCGTGATCCACCCCACCAGTTGGTCGGGGCGCGTGCGCGGGATCCAGTGCTTCGCCGGAAGCGTGCGCCGGGTCAACTGCGGAACCCATAGCTCCAGTTCGTCGTAGAGCCGTTCCGACAGGAAGGCGTCCCCCAGGGGCGTGATGAGCTGCACGGGCGTGTGTGCGTACGCGTCCGCGCGCGGGCGGCGCAGTCGGGCCCGTACGTTGTCCCGGTACAGCCATGCCCCGTGCGCGGCGTCCGTCGGCAGGGACGAGGTCGGGTAGTCGTCGGCGCGGACCTTCTCGACGCGCTCCAGGATGCGCGGCCAGTGCTTGCCGAGGGGGCCGCGCCAGGCCAGTTCGGGCAGCACGGGCGTGTGCAGTGCGTAGACGTACCAGGACTTGGCGCCCTGGCCGAGGAGCTGGCCTACGCGGCGCGGGGTGGGGCGCTTCAGGCGGCCGTTGATCCAATGGCCGAAGTGGTCCAGGGACGGCCCGGACATCGAGGTGAAGGACGCGATGCGGCCCTCGGTCCGCTTGACCGTGGCGAACTCCCAGGACTGCACCGAGCCCCAGTCGTGCCCCACCAGATGCACGGGCCGGTCCGGACTGACCGCGTCCGCGACGGCGAGGAAGTCGTCCGTCAGCTTCTCCAGGGTGAACCCGCCCCGCAGCGGCTTCGGCGCCGTCGACCGGCCGTGGCCCCGGACGTCGTACAGCACGACATGGAAGCGGTCGGCGAGCCGCGGCGCGACCTCGGACCACACCTCCTTGCTGTCCGGATAGCCGTGCACCAGGATCACCGTCGGCTGGCCGACCTCGCCCAGCTCGGCGACGCACAGCTCGACCCCGCCGGTCCGCACCCGGCGCTCACGCGCGCTCTGAAGGGTCACCGTCACCTCTCCTCCGCCCAGCGCCGCACATGCGGCAGATCGTCGTCCAGCCAGAAGGCGCTCTCCGCGGGATCGCCGGAGTCGGTGACGACCAGGATCTCCTCGAACTTCGCGCCCGTACCCCGGAAGCCGAGGTGGGGTTCGACCGCCCACAGGCCCGGCTGCGGCGGATGGTCGGAGAAGCGGTACGGCGACCACAGCGGGGACCAGCCCTCGCGGTGGCCGTGCAGCGCGTCACTCGCCAGACCCTTCAGGGACTGGGTGCCGAACCCGAACACATGCGCCGACCAGCGGCGCTGCGTCACACGGTCGACCTTGTGCGCGATCACGCCGAAGGGGTAGGCCCGGTGCCGGTTGGCGTAGCCCTGGCGGACCATGAGTCGGTCCACGTCCTCGTAGATCTCCCGCAGGGGCCGCCGCTCGCGCACCTCGCGCAGGATCAGCTCGCGGTGCGCCTCCAGGTCGGCCATCAGCTTGTCCTGCACCGGGTTGATGCCGAGCGAGCCCGAATAGCCGATGTCGGCCGTGTAGCCGTCGTACACCGGTGCCATGTCCAGGATGAACGGCATCCCGGGCTCCAGCCGACGGCCCGTAGGGAAGAACTGCAGGGGGATGCGGAAGTTCACGAACGCGGTGCGGTCGCCGAACCAGGCGAAGGGGAGGTGGAACCAGTCCCGCACCCCGCGCTCACGCAGCCACTCGCGCTGCATGCGCGCCGCCTCACGCTCGGTGATGCCCGGCTCCAGCCGCGCCGCGACGGCCTCCGCGCATTCGTACGCCAGCTGCTGGACCTGCCTGAACCCCCGCAGTTCCTCGGAGAGTTCGCGTGTCACCGCCGTAGTCATGCCACCGCCCCACCTTGTCCACGTCGACTGCGGTACGTGTTCGTAACTTGACACCGGTGAATGTGACAGTTGTTAGAGGCTGCGTCAATAGGGCTACCGAGGGCTGTGGAAAACCTCGCTCATGTGGAAACCGTGGCGAACCGGGGCCGCCAACCGGGACCGCGAACCGAGTCCGCGAATCGGGTCCGCGTTGTTCGACCTCAGGGTGACCCCTAGGTCCCCGTAGTCCTGGAGTCTGACCCCAATACAGCTCTGCGGGGTGACGACCGGCGTGGTCCGCGTCACTACCTTCGAAGCGTGACTGTGATCGCGACCGAAAGCCTGAGCAAGCGGTTCCCGAGGGTGACCGCGCTTGACCGGCTGACCATGGACATCGGGCCCGGGGTGACCGGACTCGTCGGAGCCAATGGTGCCGGCAAGTCCACCATGATCAAGATCCTGCTGGGTCTGTCCCCCGCCACCGAGGGCCGTGCCGAAGTGCTCGGACTCGACGTCGCCACCAAGGGCGGCGCCATCCGTGAGCGCGTCGGGTACATGCCGGAGCACGACTGTCTGCCGCCCGACGTCTCGGCCACCGAGTTCGTCGTGCACATGGCCCGCATGTCCGGACTCCCGCCGGCCGCCGCGCGCGAGCGCACCGCGGACACCCTGCGCCATGTCGGTCTGTACGAGGAGCGCTACCGCCCCATCGGCGGCTACTCCACCGGCATGAAGCAGCGCGTGAAGCTGGCCCAGGCCCTGGTCCACGACCCGCAGCTGGTGTTCCTGGACGAGCCGACCAACGGCCTCGACCCGGTCGGCCGGGACGAGATGCTCGGCCTCATCCGCCGCATCTACACCGACTTCGGCATCTCGGTCCTGGTCACCTCCCACCTGCTGGGCGAACTGGAGCGCACCTGCGACCACGTCGTCGTCATCGACGGCGGCAAGCTTCTGCGCTCCAGCTCCACCACCGACTTCACCCAGACCACCACGACCCTCGCCATCGAGGTCACCGACACCGACGACCACCCGGACGGCACCCGCGCGGTGCGCGACGCGCTCCACGCGCGCGGGGTGGACGTCCTCGACAGCGGCGGCGGCCTCCCCGGCGCCGGACACATCCTGCTGCTCACCGCGCAGAGCGACGACACCTACGACCTGGTGCGCGACGTGGTCGCCGACCTCGGCCTCGGCCTCGTGCGCATGGAGCAGCGCCGGCACCACATCTCCGAGGTCTTCACCGACGAGAAGTCCGAGGACACCGAGGCACAGCGGAAGGAGGCCGTCGGCCATGGCAGTTGAGCACCCCGTAGCGACACCCCCAGGCGACCAGACCCGTATCCACAACATCGGCTACCGCACCTACGACGGCCCCCGGCTCGGCCGTTCCTACGCCACCCGGTCCCTGTACTCGCAGTCCCTGCGCGGCGCCTACGGCCTCGGCCGCTCGGTGAAGTCCAAGGTGCTGCCGATGCTGCTGTTCGTGGTGATGTGCGTGCCCGCGGCCATCATGGTCGCCGTCGCGGTCGCCACCAAGGCCAACGACCTGCCAGTCGACTACACGCGCTACGCGATCATCATGCAGGCCGTGATCAGCCTGTACGTCGCCTCCCAGGCACCCCAGTCGGTCTCCCGCGACCTGCGCTTCAAGACCGTGCCGCTGTACTTCTCCCGGCCGATCGAGACCGCCGACTACGTCCGTGCGAAGTTCGCCGCGCTGGCCTCCGCGCTGTTCATCCTCACCGCGGCCCCGCTGCTGGTGCTCTATGTGGGCGCGCTGCTCGCCAAGCTCGACTTCGCCGACCAGACCAAGGGATTCGCGCAGGGACTCGTGTCCGTGACACTGCTCTCGCTGCTGTTCGCCGGCATCGGCCTGGTCATCGCGTCGGTCACCCCGCGCCGCGGCTTCGGCATCGCCGCCGTGATCGCCGTGATGACCATCTCCTACGGAGCCGTCTCCACGCTCCAGGCCATCGCCGACGCACAGGCCATCGACGGCGGGGGCAGCAGCGGCGCCATCCCCTGGATCGGCCTCTTCTCACCGGTCACCCTCATCGACGGTGTGCAGTCCGCCTTCCTGGGCGCCACGTCCGCCTTCCCCGGTGGAGTCGGCCCGAGCAACGGGGAGGGCGCGGTGTACGTCCTCGTCGTCCTCGGCCTCATCGCCGCCTCCTACGGCCTCCTGATGCGCCGCTACCGAAAGGTCGGACTGTGACCACGCTCTCGATCGACCATGTCTCCCGCTGGTTCGGCAACGTGGTCGCCGTCAACGACATCACCATGACGATCGGCCCCGGCGTCACCGGCCTCCTCGGCCCCAACGGCGCCGGAAAGTCCACCCTCATCAACATGATGGGCGGCTTCCTGGCCCCCTCCACCGGCACCGTCACCCTCGACGGACAGCCGGTCTGGCGCAACGAGTCGATCTACAAGCACATCGGCATCGTCCCCGAGCGCGAGGCGATGTACGACTTCCTCACCGGCCGCGAATTCGTCGTCGCCAACGCCGAGTTGCACGGCCTGGGCGCCAAGGCCGCCCAGAAGGCCCTCGCCACGGTCGAGATGGAGTACGCGCAGGACCGCAAGATCCAGACGTACTCCAAGGGCATGCGCCAGCGCGTCAAGATGGCGAGCGCCCTCGTCCACAACCCCTCGCTGCTGCTGCTCGACGAGCCCTTCAACGGCATGGACCCGCGCCAGCGCATGCAACTGATGGACCTGCTGCGGAAGATGGGCGACGAGGGCCGCACGGTCCTCTTCTCCTCCCACATCCTCGAAGAGGTCGAGCAACTCGCCTGGCACATCGAGGTCGTGGTCGCAGGCCGGCACGCGGCCAGCGGTGACTTCCGCAAGATCCGCCGCCTGATGACCGACCGGCCGCACCGCTACCTGGTGCGCTCCAGCGACGACCGCGCCCTCGCGGCCGCGCTGATCGCCGACCCGTCGACATCCGGCATCGAGGTCGACCTGACCGAGGGCGCGCTGCACATCCAGGCCGTCGACTTCGGCCGCTTCACCACGCTGCTCCCGAGGGTGGCGCGAGACCAGGGCATCCGCCTGCTCACGGTCTCGCCGTCCGACGAGTCCCTCGAGTCCGTGTTCTCGTATCTGGTCGCGGCGTAGGAGGCCGAAGATGTACGACCCCACAGTCGCCCGGCTCACCTATCGAGCCCTGCTCGGCCGTCGCCGGGCCCTCATCCTGGGCGCGCTGCCACTGCTGCTCATCGCGATCTCGATCGTGGTGCGCGCGCTCGCCGGCGCCGACGACCAGACCGCCTCGGACCTGCTCGGCGGGCTGGCGCTGGCCACCATGGTGCCGATCATCGGCGTCATCGCCGGGACCGGCGCGATCGGGCCCGAGATCGACGACGGCTCGGTGGTGTATCTGCTGTCCAAGCCCGTGAAGCGACCGACGATCATCTTCACCAAACTGATCGTGGCGATCGCCGTGACCATGGTGTTCTCGGCGCTGCCCACCCTCATCGCCGGTTACATCCTCAACGGCAACGGCCAGCAGATCGCCGTCGCCTACACGGTCGCCGCACTGGTCGCCTCCATCGCCTACGCCGCGATCTTCCTGCTGCTGGGCACAGTGTCCCGGCACGCGGTGGTCTTCGGCCTCGTCTACGCGCTCGTCTGGGAGGCCCTGTTCGGCTCCCTGGTGTCCGGTGCGCGCACGCTGAGCGTGCAGCAGTGGGCGCTGGCGGTGGCGCAGAAGGTCTCCGGCGGGGACATGGTGACGTCCGACGTCGCCTTGCCCACCGCGACAGTGCTGCTGGCGGTCGTCACCGTCCTCGCGACCTGGTACGCGGGACAGAAGCTGCGGTCGCTGACGCTCGCCGGCGAGGAGTGAGCAGGACAGGCGTAAAGGGGCGGGCCCTTGAGGGGGCCCGCCCTTGACGGAGGCTTCACCTTTGTCCGGGCACACTGGGCAAAGGGGGACGTTCGGTCGGTGGACGGGGAGGATGGGGAGGAACGGGGATGGCAGACGACTGGGACGACGACCTCGTCCTCGATGAGGACTTCATCCGATCCGCCGAGACGTCCGAGCCGTCCGCCAGGGCCCGGATGCTGGCCGCCCGCTGGCGCCGCGAGGAGCCCGAGCCGCAGCCGTGGCGCTCGGACGAGCCGCCCGCGGGGTGGTTCTTCAGCAAGGGGCGCCGACGCAAGTGGCGTCGGCGGTAGGGGCGCACCGAGCACACCGAGCACACCGAGCACGTCGAGCCCTTACGGGGCCTTTTATTCAGTGGCGCCCAACTCGTCCCACAGGCACAGTGGTTATGTCCACATCGCCGGACGGTGAGTCCGGCGCCACGTTCTGGGAGAGGAGCCGGACGATGTCCATGCACGACAGTACGTCCAGCTCCCGTCAGGGCAGTCCGCGGCGGTCTCCGGTGTAGTTACCCCACCGTCGAGTCCGCTCCTCATACGGAGCTGCCCGGGGCGGCCGCTTCGAGCACGCGATGTCGCTCTCGCGTGGGTCGCCCACCCGGAGGATTGGCCGAGTGGTAAGGCACTGGCTTGCTAAGCCAAGGTCGGGTCTTAGAGCCCGCGCACGTTCGATTCGTGCATCCTCCGCGAGACGTTGCCACTGGGGCTGGGCCGAGTGCAGGGGTGGGGCGCGTTATGTAGGGGCCCGGCGCTGTGGCCGAGGGGTTGGCTGTGGTGCCCGGCGTTTGCGGGTGCCGCCCGCGCCCACCCGTGCCGCCCCAGCGGCACGACTGCCCGCGGTTATAGGGCCGTCAGCCGTCCTCCGTCTCGGCGGCCAGCCGCAGGCCGTCGGCAGTCAGCCGCGAGCCCGTCGGCAGTCTCGGCCGCCAGCCGCCAGCCGCCAGCCCTCGTCACATGGCCGCCAGCCCTCAGCCGCAACGTGGCCGCCCATACGGCCGCCGCCCTCGGCGGCAGACGTGCCGATGGCACCACGCCGTCCCCAGCCAGCCGCCAGCCCCGGCCGAGCCCAGCTCAGTCCCGCCCAGGGCCCGCCCAGCCCCCCTCAGCCGAGCAACCGCTCCAGCACCACCGCGATCCCGTCCTCCTCATTGGAGGCCGTCACCTCGTCCGCCACCGCCTTCAGCTCCTCGTGGGCGTTGGCCATGGCCACGCCTCTCGCCGCCCAGGCGAACATCGGGAGGTCGTTCGGCATGTCGCCGAAGGCGATCGTGTCCGCTGCCTTCATGCCGAGGCGGCGGGCCGCGAGGGAGAGGCCCGTCGCCTTCGACAGGCCCAGCGGGAGCAGTTCGACGATGCCCTCGCCCGCCATCGCGACCGTGACGAAGCCGCCCGCGGCGCGGCGCGCGGCCTCCGCCAGCTCGTCGTCCGTCAGATCCGGATGCTGTATGTAGATCTTGTTCAGCGGGGCGGTCCACAGATCCGACGCGTCCGTGAACGGCGTCGACGGGAGCGCCCCCGTGAGCGCGTAGCCGGGGCCGACCAGGACCTCGCCGTCCAGGCCGTCACGGCTCGCCGCGAGATACAGCGGGCCGACCTCGGCCTCGATCTTGGCCAGTGCCACGCCCGCCAGCTGCCGGTCCAGCGTCACCGACGTCAGCAGGCGGTGCTCGCCGGCGTGGTACACCTGCGCGCCCTGCCCGCAGACGGCGAGCCCCTGGTAGCCGAGGTCGTCGAGGATGTGCCGGGTCCAGGGGACGGCGCGGCCAGTGACGACGATGTGGGCGGCGCCGGCCTCCGTGGCCGCGGCGAGGGCGTCACGGGTGCGCGGCGAGACCGACTCGTCGGAGCGCAGGAGCGTTCCGTCGAGGTCGGTCGCGATCAGCCGATAGGGGAACGTCACTTCGCGACCGGCTCCAGGACCTCCCGGCCGCCCAGGTACGGCCGCAGCACCTCGGGCACCCGGACCGAACCGTCGGCCTGCTGGTGGTTCTCCAGGATCGCCACGATGGTGCGCGGTACGGCGCACAGCGTGCCGTTGAGCGTCGCGAGCGGCTGCACCTTCTTGCCGTCCCGCATACGGACGGACAGCCGGCGCGCCTGGAAGCCGTCGCAGTTGGAGGCCGACGTCAGCTCGCGGTACTTGCCCTGGGTGGGGATCCACGCCTCGCAGTCGTACTTGCGGGAGGCGGAGGAGCCGAGGTCGCCGGAGGCCACGTCGATGACCTGGAAGGGCAGCTCCAGGCCGGTGAGCCACTGCTTCTCCCATTCCAGGAGCCGCTTGTGCTCGTTCTCCGCGTCCTCGGGGGCGACGTACGAGAACATCTCGACCTTGTCGAACTGGTGCACGCGGAAGATGCCGCGGGTGTCCTTGCCGTAGGTGCCGGCCTCGCGGCGGAAGCACGGCGAGAAGCCCGCGTAGCGCATCGGCAGCTTGTCGGCGTCGAGGATCTCGTCCATGTGGTACGCGGCGAGCGGGACCTCGGAGGTGCCGACCAGGTAGTAGTCGTCCTTCTCCAGGTGGTACACGTTCTCCGCGGCCTGGCCGAGGAAGCCGGTGCCCTCCATCGCGCGCGGGCGGACCAGCGCGGGGGTCAGCATCGGGATGAAGCCGGCCTCGGTGGCCTGGGCGATCGCCGCGTTGACCAGGGCCAGCTCCAGCAGGGCGCCGACGCCGGTGAGGTAGTAGAAGCGGGAGCCGGACACCTTGGCGCCGCGCTCGACGTCGATGGCGCCCAGCGCCTCGCCGAGCTCCAGATGGTCCTTGGGCTCGAAGCCCTCGGCGCCGAAGTCACGGATGGTGCCGTGCGTCTCCAGGACGACGAAGTCCTCCTCGCCGCCGACGGGCACGTCGGGGTGGACGAGGTTGCCGAGCTGCAGCGCGAGACGCTTGGTCTCCTCGTCCGCGTCGTTCTGCGCGGCCTCGGCGGCCTTGACGTCGGCCTTGAGCTGCTCCGCCTTCTGCAGGAGCTCCGCGCGCTCCTCGGGAGAGGCCTTGGGGATGAGCTTGCCGAGCGACTTCTGCTCGGAGCGCAGCTCGTCGAAGCGGACGCCGGACGACCTGCGCCGCTCGTCGGCAGACAGGAGAGCGTCGACGAGCGCGACGTCCTCTCCACGGGCACGCTGCGAGGCGCGCACTCGGTCGGGGTCCTCACGAAGCAGGCGAAGGTCAATCACGTGCCCCAGGCTACCGGGGTGGGGTGACAGCCCACGACTCACTATTCCGAACTGCGGCTTACGTACCGTTATGCGGGAATTGCCGAGTGTGTCAATAAAAGGCGTCTCACTCCCTGGAAGGGTAAGGCGCGAGGCGGCCGGTTGACTCGATTCCCTTGTGGAGAACGGGACTTGGGGCTCGGTTGTCCACAGGAATCCCCAGCCTCGGAAGAGTTATCCACAGGGTGTGTGGATGGACTGTGGATGCCGGAATTGATCACTCCGTAACGCGGTGATCAACTTGAGGATTCCCAGGACAAACCCTCCCCACCCGCACTTTCGAGTGTAAAACGGTCGCCCCAAAGGATTGCCCAAAGGAAAAGAGTGGACGAAGGGTGACTTGCGGGCCGGTGGACTCCGGGACGGCTTGGGGAGCGATTTGTCGACAGACTCACCCCTGCATATCGACTTGTCCCCAGGTCGAGATGAGTACCTGTGGATAACTCCTGTGGATAACGATAATCGGCTGGTAGTACTGGCTGGAAACCCGCACGGAAGCCCCTCGGCAACGAGCGCCGAGGGGTCTCTCAGAACCGGCCGTCCTGGCAGCGCGCCACCCAGTCCGCCGCCGACACGAACGCCTCGTCCGATGTCCCCAGGTGCGGCTGCTCGGCGTCCCCGGGCTTGATGTCCGCACGCGGATACGAACCCAGGAAGCGCACCTCCAGGCAGATCCGCTTGAGCCCCATCAGCGCCTCGGACACCCGGCGGTCGGAGATATGGCCCTCGGCGTCGATGCAGAAGCAGTAGTTGCCGATGCCGGCGCCGGTGGGCCGGGACTGGAGCAGCATCAGGTTGATGCCGCGGGTGGCGAACTCGCCCAGGAGGTCACGCAGCCCACCGGGATGGTCGTCGCGCTGCCACAGCACGACGGACGTCTTGTCCGCGCCGGACGGCGCGGCGGGCCGGGCGGGCCGGCCGACCAGCACGAACCGGGTCTGGGCGTTCTCCGCGTCGTGGATCCCGGTCTCCAGGGCCTCCAGGCCGTACAGCGCGGCGGCGAACTCGCCGGCGAAGGCCGCGTCGTACTGGCCCTCCTGGACCAGCCGGGCGGCGTCCGCGTTCGAGGCCGCCGACTCCCACTGGGCGTCGGGGAGGTTGTTCCTGAGCCAGTTGCGCACCTGGGGCTGGGCCGCCGGGTGTGCGGAGACCGTCTTGATGTCGGACAGCTCGGTGCCCGGCCTGACCAGCAGCGCGAAGGTGATCGACAGCAGCACCTCGCGGTAGATCATGAGCGGCGCGCCCGCGACGAGTTCGTCGAGGGTGGTCGTGATGCCGCCCTCGACGGAGTTCTCGATCGGTACGAACGCGGCCTCGGCATCGCCGACGCGCACCGCGTCCAGCGCGGACTGCACGGACACGTAGGGGATCAGCTCCCGGGTCGCGGCCTCGGGAAGCGTGCGCAGGGCGGCCTCGGTGAAGGTGCCCTCGGGGCCGAGATAGGCATAGCTCGCTGGCATGACCTCACCCTAATGGCCCTGGCGAAACCCGGGGCACGCCTCTGGGCCGTGTCACCCCTCCAGCAGCCGCTGTCCCACGTACTCGCCCTCCGCCGCCCCGCCCGGCACCGCGAACAGGCCGCTGGCCTCGTGCCGGATGTACTTGGACAGTGCGTCGCCCCGGTCGAGCTTGCGCTGGACCGTGACGAAGCCGCGCAGGGGGTCGGCCTGCCAGCAGATGAACAGGAGCCCCGCGTCGGGCACGCCGTCCGCGTCGATGCCGTCGTGGTAGGAGAAGGGGCGCCGCAGCATCGCCGCACCGCCGTTCTGGTCCGGCCTGGTGATGCGGGCGTGGGCGTTGATGGGGACGACCAGATTCCCCGCCTTGTCCGTCTTCTCCAGGTCCATCTCGGTCGTCTCGGTGCCCCCCGACAGCGGCGCCCCGTCGGACTTGCGGCGCCCGATGACGTCCTCCTGGGCCTTGACCGAGAGCTGCTCCCAGTCGTCGAGGAGCATGCGGATGCGGCGTACGACGGCGTAGGAGCCGTTGGCCATCCAGGCAGGGTCCTTGGCGCCGGCCGGGTCCTTCGCGGCGGACTCGGGCACGAAGATCCGCTGGTCGAAGTCGGCCTCCGTCGGCTTCGGGTTGCGGGTGCCGTCCATCTGGCCCATGAGGTTGCGGGCCGTCATGGGGTGGGAGGTGGCACCCGGCGACCGGTTGAAGCCGTTCATCTGCCAGCGCACCTTGGCGGCCCTGCCCGCGTCCTTCTGGATCGCGCGCAGGGCGTGGAAGGCGACCAGGGCGTCATTCGCGCCGATCTGCACCCAGAGATCGCCGTTGCTGCGGGCCTTGTCGAGCTGGTCGGAGGAGAAGTCGGGCAATGGGTCCAGGGCGATCGGGCGCTGTTTCTCCAGGCCGGTCCGGGCGAAGAAGCTGTGCCCGAAGCCGAAGGTGATCGTCAGTGAGGACGGCCCGGCGTCGCGGGCGACATCCGTGTCGTCCTGCTGGGCCGCCTCGCCCGCCATCAGCCGCCGTGCCGTCTCCGACCAGCGGCGCAGCAGGGCCGCCGCCTCCTTGCGGCCCGCGCCCGCCGCCAGGTCGAAGGCGACGACATGGCCGCGTGCCTGGAGGCCCTGAAGGATGCCGGGCTGATGTTTCCCGTGAAACATCACCTGATCGGCCCCCAGCGAGGCGAGCGGTGTCGCCTCGGCCGGCCGTGCCGCGTACCCCACGGCACCGCCCGCCGCGCCGAGCACCAGCCCGGTGGCACCGGCGGTCCCGAGCAGCAGACGTCGCGAGATGCCCCCCTTGGTGTCGGCGCTCTCCGGAGGACCGTCATTAAGTGCGGTCTCGCCGTTGAGTGCCTTTTCGGGAGTGCGGGCCTCCGGGGTGGACTGGTCAGCCATGGTGGGTCAGCCGATCTGCGCGTTCTTGGAGACGGTGGTCTGGTCGATGTCGGAGGTCCGAACGGTCACGGCGACCTTCCATTCGCCGGCCATGGGGATCTGCACCCCGGCCGCCGACCAGTGTCCGGTGGTGATGTGGTCGGGGACGACGGGCAGCGGCCCGATGTCCTGGGACTCGAGGGTGAAGGCGACCTTCACCTCGGGGATGTCGAAGGCGCGGCCGTTGGGGCGCTGCACATACACATGCATCTCGTTGCCGCCCACGCGCGCGGGGTCGAGGTCGACTCGTACGACGCCCTTGCCGTCCTCGCCGCCGGTGTCGAAGGACATGTCCAGGGTCAGCGCCCCGGCCGCGGCCGCGTCGGCCGACGATGCCGCCGTGGCCGCCTTGGCCTGTTCCTCCGTACGTCCCGGTTCGGTCGAGGTCAGCATGGTGGTGACGGCGAGCAGGACGACCGCGACACCGGCCTCGGCCAGCACCGAGCGGCGCAGTCCGAACCGGTTCGGGTCGGCGTCCCGCCGCTGCTTCTGCCGCGCCGCGTCCTTCGCGGCCTGCTGCCGGGCGAGCTGTGTGGCGCGCTCGGAGTCGGAGCCGGAGCGAGAGCCGGAAGCTGAACCGGAATCGGAACCCGAGCCGGACTCAGAGGCGGAGGAACGAGCCCGAGCAGCGGCATGCTCCTTCTCGCTCTCACCCTCGCTCTCGCCCTCTTCCTCGGTCTCCCGCGAACGCCCGCCGACCGACTCCGTCAGCCGGGCCGTCCACCGCCGTGAGACCCACGCGATCCCCACCAGCAGCACCACGAGCCCGATCTTGACCAGCAGCAACTGCCCGTACCGCGTGTCGGTGAAGGCCGACCAGGACCCGAGCTGCCGCCACGACTGGTAGATCCCGGTCGCGACCAGCGCGAGCACACTGCCGAACGCGACGCGGGAGAACCGTCGTACGGCGGACGCGTCGACCGGGGTGTCCGCGGGCGCCCGGTAGAGGGCGACGAGCAGTGCGGTGAGCCCGCCGAGCCAGCTCGCGACGGCCAGCAGGTGGAGGACGTCGACGGGCATCGCGATCCCGGCCTGCAGCCCGGTGGAGGCGTGCTCGGACATCGCCCAGCTCGCCGCGAGCCCCGCCGCGACGACGGTCCCGCCGACGGCGAGCCCGAAGGTCAGGTCCCGCTTCTCCTCGTCCTCGCGCTTCTCGTACGCCCCGAACAACACCGCGATGAACAGTGCCGCCGCGGCGAGCAGCAGCAGCCGGGACACCAGTGCCGCGCCGGTCTTGGTCTGGAGCACCTGGCCCAGCAGGTCGAGGTCGAAGATGTCGCCGACCTTGCCGGTGCCGGTGTAGGAGCCGCGCAGGAGCAGCAGGCCGAGCGTGGCGCCGGTCAGGGCCAGCCATCCGGAGACGGTGAGCCGCTGCAGCGCCCGTACGCCCGCCCCGCGCTGCCAGCAGGCGAGCACGAAGGCGGCGCCGCCGACCATGACGATGAAACCGGCGTACGACACATAGCGCCCGAAGCCGTAGAGCGTGCCGACGACACCGCCGCCCGCCGTCTGGTCGGAGACGGAGACGCTGGTCTGGGAGGGGGCACCGATGGAGAAGGTGTAGGCGCCGGCGACGGGATGGCTGTCCTCGGACACGACCTGGTAGGTGACGGTGTACGTGCCGTCGGGCAGGCCGCTGTGGAGTTTCACGGCGTACGTGGTGCCGTTGGGGTTGGCCGGGTCGCCGGCGTCGACGCGCTTGCCCTTGGGGTCGAGCACCCGCAGGGAGTCGTCGGCCAGCGCGACCTTCTCGGAGAAGGTCAGCGAGACCTGCGTCGGGGCCTTCTCGACCACCGCCCCCTGCTGGGGGTCGCTACCGGTCAGCGCGGCGTGCGCGGAGGCCTGCCCGGCGCCGGCCAGCAGCAGCCCGGTGGCGGCGAGGAGCAGCAGCACCAGGGTCCGGACGCGCGGCGGCATCAGGGTCCGGACGCGGGGGGCGATGGTCTGGGTCAAGGCGATCTCTCCCTCAGTGTCCGGTCGTCGGGGTGTACGTCGCCGGCTTCACCGGCATCTGGACCGTGACCGTGCCGGACTCGGTGAAGTGGAGCTTCACGGTCACCGTCTCGCCCTGCTTCGGCTTCCGCTTCAGCTTCTCGAACATCAGATGGTTGCCGCCGCTTTTGAACACGAGTTGACCGTGCGCGGGGACGGGGAGGTCCTTGACCTCCTGCATCGAGGAGTCGACGGTCTCGTGCGCGGTCACCGTGCCGACGTCGCTGGTGACGGACGTCAACTCGTCCTTCGTTCCGCCTTTGTTGGTGACCGTCAGGAAGCCAGCCGCCATGGAGTCCGAGACGGGCTGGGGCATGTAGGCACCGCTGACGGACACCTCGGCCTTGGAGTCACCGGAGTCCTCGGAGCCGCAGCCCGCCAGGGCGAGGGAACCGGTCATCACCACGGCCACCGGGGCGAACCGCCTCACGGCTTCTCCCCCTTGATGAGCTTGGGGAGGTCCGCGGTGTAGTCGTCGACCTGGGCCCTCTCGGTGTAGAGGACGTACCCGGCGTCGGTCTTCGGCGAGAACGCGAGGACCTGGGTGCCGTGGGTGGAGACCATCTTGCCGTTCTTGTCCTTGTGCGGCGGCTCGATGGTGATGCCGAGGGTGCGGGCCCCGGCCTGGATGGTGTCGAAGTCGCCGGTCAGGCCGACGACCTGGGGGTCGATGCCCTTGAGCCACTTGCCGAGCGCGGCGGCGGTGTCCCGCTCGGGGTCGGTGGTGACGAACACGACGCGCAACTGGTCCTGCTCGGCCTTGGGCAGCTGCTTCTTGGCGACGGCGATGTTGTTCATCGTCAGCGGGCAGACGTCGGGGCAGTTGGTGTAGCCGAAGTAGAGCAGCGTCGGCTTGCCCTGGGTCTCCTTGCGGAAGTCGTACTTCTTGCCGCTGGTGTCGGTGAGGACCAGGTCCGGCTTCTCGAACGGCTTGTCGAGCACGATGGCCGCCTTGTCCGAGCCGGGCTCCTCGGAGACCACGGTCACGGGCGAGGCGCTGTCGTCACCGTTGCCGCAGGCGGACAGGGTCAGGGCCGCGGCGGCGAGCAGCGCGGCCGCGGCGAAGGTCTTCTTACGCATCACAGGTCTTCTTACGCATAGAAAATGTCCCAAGGGTGAGAGCTCCGGCGCGCACCGGGTGTGCTCCGGCGCGCGCCGTGAACCGGTGGTGCTGTCAGGCGTCCGTGCGCCGACGGCCGGCGAGCACGCCGTACGCCACGCCCAGCGCGCCCACGACGATGCCGACCACGCCCAGGACGCGGGCGGTGGTGTCACTGCTGTCGGCCGGTTCCGCGGCCTCGGTCTTCGCGGCGGCGGCCTCGGCGTCGTCGGAGTCGGAGGCCGCTCCGGCGGAGCCGTGGTGGTCGCCCTCGGCGGCGGACAGCGCGAGCACCGGCGCCGGGTTCTCGGGCTCCTCCTGGCCCTTCTGCGGGACCTCGATCCAGCGCACGACCTCCTTGTTGGAGTACGTCTGGATCGCCTTGAAGACGAGTTCGTCGGTGTCCTCGGGCAGGGTGCCCACGGAGACGGGGAACTTCTGGAAGAAGCCGGGCTGGATGCCGCCCTTGCCGTCGGCGGTCCAAGTGACCTTGGAGACGGCCTCCGTGATCTTCTTGCCGTGCATCTCCAGGGGCTTGTCCAGCGTGGTCTTGGTGACCTTGGCCGTCCAGCCGGGCACGGCCTCCGGCATCACGGAGGCCAGCGGGTGGTCGGTCGGGAAGGTGACCTCGAGCTTGGTCGTCGAGGCGTTGTCGCGCTCGTTGGGCACCTTGAAGTCGACGACCGCGTAACCGCCCTTGGCGGCGGTGCCCTCCGGCTGCACGCTGACGTGGGCGAAGGCGGGCACGGACAGGGCGAGCACGGCGGTGCCGGCCAGGGCGCCCGCGGCGGCGATACGAGAGGCCTTCATTCGGAGCACTCCACTGTGAGTGAGATTCGGATTCCGGTGGTGAAGAGGAGTACGCGTGCGAAGGGGTGCCCGATCAGCGGGGAACGGCGGGAAGGAGCCGTCGTCGTTGGGATCCCGATCGGAAACGGGGCACGCGTGTGTGCCGCACGACGGCGGCCCTCATCCCACGTCAGTGGAGCGGTGGTCGCGTCGTGTCAGGCGGCGAGGGCGAACGCGCCGGCCGGCGGGCCGCGCCTGATCACCGTGTGCTGGAGGGCGACGGTGCGGGGTGCGGGGCGCGCCGATGACTCGGTGCGCAGGAAGCGCGGGCCCGCCTCGGGAGCCCCCGGCAGTCCGGCACGCAGGGCGCGCACCAGCGCGAGCGCCCCGCGCAGGGAACGTACGAGAGACCCCTCGGCGACCGAATGCGCCGAGAGCGTGGACATCTCGACGATCCGCAGCAGGGCCAGGTCCCCGCGGCGCAGCAACCACCCCGCGGCGACGGCCGCGAGCAGATGGGCCAGCAGCATCGGCAGGGACGGCAGCAGGGAGGCGGAGGAGTCGGAGGCGACGGACATGGCGTCCGCCGACCGGTGCGCGACATGGGCCCCGGCCCCCGAGCCCGCCCCTGTGTCCGGCCCGATCCGCGCCTCGGTGAGGAGCCGTTGGGCCTGGGCGGGGCTGATGGCCGCCGCGGCGCTGCCGCACACGAGCCGCGCGGCCAGCTCGACGAGCGCGGCGTCGGACGAGGCCGGGGACGGGGCGGCCGACGTAGACCCCCCGAGCAGTGTCGTCCCGTGCTGCCCCAGCCCGAACAGCGTGTGCAGCACGGTCTGTCCGACCGCGAGCAGCGCCGCTATCCCGGGCAGCGAGCGTTCACGACCCGCGAGCGGCACGGTGACGGCGAGGACCCCCAGGAACCCCGCGCCCAGCGTCCACAGCGGAACCGTGGCGCAGGAGCCCAGCACATGACCGCACCCGGCCAGCACGACGCAGACCGCGGCGAACACCGCGGCCCGCAGTATCCGGAGATCGCGTCCGGAGCGCACCGTGCGCGGGTGGGGGGCAGTCATGGCGGGCTCATCATCGCACTGGCCTTATGACCGCCATACGGCAGGTCCGCAAGATGACATACGACGACTTACGGACCGGAAGATCACGTTCTGATGTGGGCCGCCCCCACATACACCGATTCCCTCGTAGGCGCATCGACCATATGGGCGGCATCACGTCAATGATGTGCTTACGGCTGGGCACTCGCGGCAATACGTAACGGTATGTCGAGCCGCGGCCAGGAGGCTGGAGCATGAGCATCTGGTGGTCACTCCATCTGCGCCGTGAAGCCGCGAGCGTCCCCCTCGCCCGGCGCCTGCTGCTCGGCACCATGGAGACGGCGGGCGTCGACCCCGACATCTCGTACGACCTCTCCGTCGCCCTCAGCGAGGCCTGCGCCAACGCCGTCGAACACGGCGGCGACACGCCTGACGGCACCCCGCAGGCGTACCGGGTCACGGCCTATCTGGACGGCGAGAAGTGCCATATCGAGGTCACCGACTCGGGCCCGGGTTTCACCGCACCGCACCGCGCCCCGCGCCCGGCGTCCTCCGACGCCGAGGGCGGCCGCGGCCTGTGCCTCATCAGTGAGCTCGCCGACCACGTCCAGATCGGCAACAAGCCGGGACGGGGCGGAGCCGTGGTGAGCTTCGACAAGATCCTCAAGTGGCGCAAGGACGCGCCGTTGATGGCGGTGTAGCGCCGACGCTCACGCTGCGTCCAGGTCCGCGAGCAGCCCCATGACCAGCGCGTCCACCGGCCGGGGATTCCCGTCGGTCTGCTCGCTGAAGGTGTTGACCATCATGACCACCGCGGTCCCCGTGCGCCGGTCGAACGCCGCGCAGGTGCTGAAGCCGCCGGTGCCGCCGTTGTGCCAGGTCATGGTCCGGCCGCCGGGCAGCGCGCTGATGTGCCAGCCGAGCCCGATCCGCAGGTCCTGGTCCACGGTGAAACGAGGGCGCTGGGTCAGTTCGATCGCGGCCCGCAACGGCGAGTGCGCCGGGCGCAGTTGGGCGTCGAGATAGCGGAGCATGTCGTCGGCGGTGCTGTAGATGGAGCTGCCGGCGGCGCTGAGCACATGATCGTGCCAGTCCGGAACGCGCTCCCCTTCGAGATGTCCGACCGCCTTGCGGGCGGCCATGTCCGGCCGAAGGGTCGTCGTGGTGTCGGACAGCCGCAGCGGTGCCGTCACGGTGCGCCGCAGCATCGCGTCCACGTCGTCGAAGGCCAGCGCCTGACCGAGCAGTCCGAATCCGAGGTTGGAGTACTGGTAGGCGGTGCCCGGCTCGGTGCTCAGGGTCGTCTCGGCCAGACCGGCGGCCAGGTCGGCCGTGGTGTAGTGCGCGTACGGGTCGTAAGGGTCCGCGTCGGCAAGGAGATTCGGCGGCAGTGAGGGCAGCCCGGAGGTGTGGGTCGCCAGGTCGGCCAGGGTGATCCGCCGGGAGCCCTTGCGGGGGACGGGGAAGCCCGGGGGCAGCGTGAGCGGTGCGTCGAGGCGCACTCGGCCCGCGCACACCGCGCGTGCGAGCGCCGTGGCGGTCAGGGTCTTGCCGATCGAACCGAGCTGGAACACCGTCCTGCCGTCCGGCGCGCGGCCCTTCCGGGACGCCCCCGCCACATACCGGTGCCCGCCGCGGATGACTCCGCACACCGCGCTCGGGCTGCCGGCGGCCAGCGCATCGTCCAGCTGACGCCGCACCCGCTTGGCCAACTCGCCCTCGGCCGCCGTGGCGACCCGCGGTATCAGCGCGACACCGGTCCCGGCCGCCGTCGCGCCCAGGAACTTCCGTCGGTTCATGTAACTGCTCCTCGCTGTCGGGTCGGTACCGCCACTACGAGAATTTACGTCATTACGTAATAACAGAGCAAGCTCTTATGGCGAGCCCCCAAGCACCCCCAAGCACGCCCAAGGCACCCCCACGGGCCGTTCAGCCTCCACAGCACTCACAGCCACAGCACAGCGCCACCTCAACCCGCTGATGGGCGACATCCCTAACTTCCTGCTCATGACGGGAATCCACAGGGACAAGACGATCACCCGGCGCCGCGCCCTCGCGGTGACCGGAGGCACGGTCGCGTCGGGCGGGCTGGCTGTCGCCGGTTACCAGGCCGCCTTCGCCGAGACCGCGACCACCACCGGGAGCGCCTCGGAGAGTTCGGGCACCTGCATGACGCTGATGTCCAGCGTCACCGAAGGCCCGTATTACCTCGACGGCGCCCTGGTGAGAAAGGACATCACCGAGGGCAAGAGCGGTGTCCCGCTGACGCTGCGCCTCACCGTCGTCGACGCCACCGACGGCTGCACCCCGGTCGAGGGCGCCGCCGTCGAGATCTGGCACTGCGACGCCTGGGGCTACTACTCCGGCTACACCACGGCCAACCCCGGCGGCTCCGCGCCCGCCGAGAGCGAGGACGGCTCGACCGCCGACGACAAGACGTATCTGCGGGGTTACCAGGTCGCCAATGCCAACGGGGTCGTCAAGTTCGAGACGATCTTCCCCGGTTGGTACACCCCGCGCACCTGCCACATCCACCTCAAGGTCCACACCGGCGGCCAGAAGGAGGACGGCACCTACGAGGGCGGCAAGGTCAACTACACCGGCCAGCTGTTCTTCGACGACGAGATCGCCCAGGAGATCCTCACGCTGGAGCCGTATTCGAAGCACTCCGGCAGCTACACCACCCTCGACAACGACATGGTCTACGACGGCGGCGGCGCCTCCAGCGGACTGCTGACCCTCAAGGCCGTCCACAAGAAGGACCCCTCGAAGGGCTACAAGGGCTCCCTCACGATCGGCGTCGACCCCGACGCGGAGAACACGGGCGCGGGCGGGGGCGGTGGCGGTGAGGGTGGCACCCCGCCGAGCGACGCCCCGTCGGCCTCCGCCTCCTCTTAGGAGTACGGCCATGAGCAGCCACGAGGACGACGCGCTGGCCCAGGCCGCCGTGACCGCGCTGACCGGGCAGCTGGCCCTGGCTCCCAAGCCGGGCCTGCCCGACCCGCGCGACCTCGGTGCCTGTGTCACCCGCCGGGACCACTGCATGCTGCGCTGGTCGGCGAAGTCGCTCGCCCCGGGCCTCGCGGCGATGGCCGCCGCCGCCCGCCGCACGGGCGAGCCCACCCCGGGGCTCCGTACGGAACTCGGCGCGATCGGCAGATGCACCGAGCACTCCGTGGGCCTCGCGGGCGGCGGTCACCGGGGCGCCCTCTGGGCCCTCGGCCTGCTGGTCGCCGCCGCCGCACTCGACCCCCGGGCCGGAGCACGGGACGTCGCGGCGACCGCCAAGCGCATCGCCGCCCACACCGACAAGCGCGCCCCGCGCAGACCCTCCCGGGGCTCCTCGGTATCCGCGAAGTACGGCGCCGCCGGGGCACGCGGCGAGGCACGGGCCGGATTCCCGCACGTACGGCGAGCGCTTGACGCCCTTATTAACTCCCGCTTGGCCGGCGCCACGGAGGAACAGGCCCGCCTGGACGCCCTGCTCACGGTGATGTCCACCCTCCAGGACACCGAACTGCTCTACACGGCAGGCCCCCTGGGCCTACGCCAGGTCCAGGCAGGCGCCCGCGGAGTCCTGGAGGCAGGCGGCACGGCGACAAAGGAAGGCGCACAGGCCCTGTCGTCCCTCGACACCGAGTTGCACACACGCGCGTGGAGCCCACGGGGGAGCGCGGGCCTACTGGCAGGAGCCCTGTTCCTGGACTCAATACCGGTAATGATCCACGCCGCCTAGGGGCAACCCCCCAGGGGCGCGGGGAACTGCGCGACCAGCCACGATCCACCCGCAGCCCGCAACGATGGCCGGACACCCCTCCGGTACCCGGCCATCAATCACACATCAGCCCTTGAGTGAGGCCATCCAGCTCTCCACCTCATCCGACCGCCGAGGAAGCCCAGCAGACAGATTCCGGTTCCCCTCCGCCGTCACCAGGATGTCGTCCTCGATCCGCACCCCGATCCCCCGATACTCCTCCGGCACCGTCAGATCATCGGCCTGGAAGTACAGCCCGGGCTCGACGGTCAGCACCATCCCCGCCTCCAGCGTGCCGTCGACATACGACTCCACGCGCGCGGCGGCACAGTCATGGACGTCCATGCCGAGCATGTGCCCGGTGCCGTGCAGCGTCCACCGCCGCTGGAGGCCCAGCTCCAGCACCCGCTCCACCGGCCCCTCGACCAGCCCCCACTCCACGAGCCGCTCGGCGAGCACCCGCTGCGAGGCGTCGTGGAAGTCCCGGTACTTCGCCCCCGGCTTGACGGCCGCGATCCCGGCCTCCTGGGCGTCGTACACGGCGTCGTAGATCTTCCGCTGGATCTCGCTGTACCGCCCGTTGATGGGCAGCGTGCGCGTGACGTCGGCGGTGTAGTACGTGTGCGTCTCGACGCCCGCGTCGAGCAGCAGCAGCTCACCGGAGCGCACGGGTCCGTCGTTGCGCACCCAGTGCAGCGTGCAGGCGTGCGGACCTGCGGCGCAGATGGAGCCGTAGCCGACGTCGTTGCCCTCGACACGCGCGCGGAGGAAGAAGGTGCCCTCGATGTAGCGCTCGGAGGTCGCCTCGGCCTTGTCGAGGACCTTGACGACGTCCTCGAAGCCGCGGACGGTCGAGTCGACGGCCTTCTGCAGCTCGCCGATCTCGAAGTCGTCCTTGACCAGCCGCGCCTCGGACAGGAAGACCCGCAGCTCGTCGTCCCGCTCGGCGGTGACCTTGTCGGTGAGAGCGGCCTCGATGCCGGCGTCGTAGCCCCGTACGACACGCACCGGACCCGTCGCCTCGCGGAGCTTGTCCGTGAGCTCGCGCACATCGGACGCGGGGATGCCGTACAGCGTCTGCGCCTCGGTCAGCGAGTGCCGGCGGCCGACCCACAACTCGCCCTGGCCGGAGAGCCAGAACTCGCCGTTCTCCCGGTCGGAGCGCGGCAGGAGGTAGATCGTCGCCTGGTGGCCGTCCGCGACGGGCTCCAGGACGAGCACGCCGTCCTCGGTCTGGTTGCCGGTGAGGTACGCGTACTCGACCGACGCCCGGAAGGCGTACTCGGTGTCGTTCGAGCGCGTCTTGAGGTTGCCCGCGGGGATCACGAGACGCTCGCCCGGGAACCGCGCCGACAGCGCGGCGCGCCGTGCGGCGGTCTCGGCGGCCTGGGCGATCGGCTCCAGGTCATGGAGCTCCGTGTCGGCCCAGCCGGACTTCATGTTCTCGGCGAGCTCGTCGGACACGCCCGGGTACAGGCCGTTCTTGCGCTGCTTGATCGGCTCCTCGGACTCGGTCTCCGGGGTCTCCGGGGTGAGCTCGTCGGCCACGGTCATCCTCCTCGATACGGCACTGGACCCCGTCCATCGTACGGTCGTACGGGACGGAGCCCAGGGACGAAGAGGCCGTTGCCCGCCACTGCTATGGCGCGGGCCACATGCCTGTTATGAGGAGTGACCGAGAGGCCACGAGCCGCTACTCGAATGGGCCACGGCCCGCTATTCGAAGCGCGCGGCCAGCAGGACGACGTCCTCGTCGCTGTCCGCCCGGTCCACCCCGTCCGGCAGCACGGTCCGCAGGACATGGTCGACGACGGCGTCCGGGTCGTGCCTGAGCGCCCTCGGCACCCCGGCGGCCGCCGCGTGCAGCCGGGCGAAGGCGCGGTCGGTGGCGTCGCCGGTGCGGTGCAGCAGCCCGTCGGTGTACAGCAGAACCGTCTCTCCGGCTTCGGCGGTCAGCTCCACGCTCGGCGCCTCCCAGCAGGCCAGCATGCCCAGCGGGGCGGAGACGGAGGTCTCCACGAACTCGGTGCGCCGGTCGCCGATCAGCAGCGGCGGGGCGTGCCCGGCACCGGCGAGCGTGATCTTGCGCAGGGCGGGCTCGCAGTAGGCGAACAGGGCGGTGGCGGAGCGGGCCGGCTCGGTGAGTCTGAGCAGCAGCTCCAGGTCGGACAGGACCGCGACCGGGTCCTCGCCCTCCATCACGGCGTACGCGCGCAGGCTGGCCCTGAGCCGTCCCATCGCGGCGACCGCGCTGGGCCCGGACCCGGTCACCGAGCCGACCGCGAGGCCGAGCGCGGCATCCGGCAGCGGCAGCGCGTCGTACCAGTCGCCGCCCCCGCGCGGGCCGGTGCTGTGCCGGACGGCCAGCTGCACGCCCGCCATGCGGGGCAGCCGGGAGGGCAGGAGTTCGTCGGCCATCGTCCGCATGCACGCGCGCGTGCGCTCGACCTCCAGGAGCCGCGCCAGGTGCTCGGTGGCGTAGCGCGTGTACAGGCCGATGAGGTGGCGCTGGCGCTCGGCCGGTTCGGCGGGCTCGTCGTACAGCCACACGGCGGCGCCGAGACGGCCCGCGGCATCGGTGGCCAGGGGGAGGGCGTAGCTGGCGGCGTAGCCGAGGCGGGCGGCGACCTCGCGGTGGCGCGGGTCGAGTCCGTCCTCGGAGAGCAGGTCGGGCTGGGCGATCTCGCCGTCTCCGCCGGGCAGTCCGTCGAGGATCCTCCCGTACGACATCGCGCTGCGCGGCACGGTCTCGATGTGCCCGAGGTCCGCGCGGGCGAGGCCGAGGCCGATGGTGGTGTCGGGGCCGAGTCCGTCCGCCGGTTCCAGGACGACAAGGCCGCGCCGGGCGCCGACGAGGGCGGATCCGGCGCGCAGCAGTTCCTCCAGGGCCTCGGCGAGCGTGGCCGTGCGGGCCAGGCGTTCGGTGAGTTCATGGAGGGTCGTGAGGTCCGAGACCCAGCCGGCGAGACGGTCCTGGAGCAGCGCGCCGGGTGCGTTCGGCGGAGTGACCGCCGAGGTGCCCGCGGGCGCGGGCGCGACAGTGTGTGCGGGCGAGGGAACCGTCGAATCGATTCCGGCCACTTTCGGAGGGTGAGGGGCGTTCATGGCGTCCGGCTTTCCGACCGGTGCGTATTGCTCAAAAGCATCGCAAACCCCCATGTCATTCTGCGCCGCTAGCAGTGTCTCCACATGTACACGCACTCGTAAGGGGATGTCCAGCATTGTCCTGCTGGGATTCCTGGTGTCCGTGGGTAACCTGAACACTCCGCGGAGACCTCTTGCACAAAGGCAAAGTTGGCTTAAAACTGCTTCAGGGAACGGGGTATTGCGGTCGACTGGTTTCGCTCCACAGAGCGTCACAGCGGTCGTGATGGGTACGTACTCGGTGAAGGCCAGGGGTGGTTGACAACCGCCCGGAACCTGGTGACGGACCCGGGCGTCTTAGCCACCGACGATCGTGCCCCATCCTCCCGTGGCGGAGGCGAAGAGAAATACGCGCGACGGCAAAACGCCAGACTTCGCCACCCCGCGCCACGCCCATGCTTTTGGTAGACGCAGTATGGACGAGGCTGCCGCGGAAGCAGCCAACGCTCGACCCATAGGGGTTTCCCTTGCTCAAGGCAGGGGTGTGATGCGCCATTAGGTACGCACAGTGCAGTGATCGACACATGGTGTGATGTGGTCCACGGTGTTGCCAGCGGTGCAACGGAAAGGACGAGCGCTCATGCGCGAGATCCTCGGAAGGCGACGCAGGCTCCTGCGCGGTGACGGGAGGCCTGAGCTGATCAGCGCGGCCCTGACCTTCGCGACGGAATGGCAGTGGCCCGTACTGCCGGGAGTGACGACGCACCCGCAGGGGCACTCCCGCTGCGGCTGCCCCGACCCGGAGTGCACGGTTCCCGGTGCCCACCCCTTCGACCCCGGGCTCCTCGCGGCCACCACCGATGAGCGCATGGTGCGCTGGTGGTGGAGCAACCGGCCCGCGGCCCCGATCATCCTCGCCACCGGCGGTACGGCTCCCTGCGCGGTGAGCCTCCCCGCCCTGCCGGCCGCTCACGCACTGACCGCCCTCGACCGCATGGGCATGCGCCTCGGGCCGGTCGTCGCCTCGCCCGCCCGCTGGGCGATCCTGGTCAAGCCGTACTCCATGGAACAACTGGGCGAATTGCTGTACGCCAAGGACTTCGTCCCCGGCTCCCTGCGCTTCCACGGCGAGGGCGGCTATCTCGCCCTGCCCCCGTCCGAGACGGGCCAGGGCCCGATCAGCTGGCAGCGCGCACCGCTCCCCGGCTCGGCCTCCCCATGGGTGCCCGATGTCGAGGCAGTCGTCGACGCCGTGGTCGAGGCCCTCACTCGTACGGGTGTGAGCGCCCCCGAGTTGTAGGGGTCTCCGGCGCGCGCGGAACGGTGCACACCCACATGGTCGTTATCTTCCGGATATGCCGCGTCATTCCAGGGGAAATAGGGCACCGTCGACACATCGCCGCGGGCCGAACCAGCGAAGAGTCCGTTTGATCGCCCTCGCGTCCGTCGCGGCGGCCGCCATCGCCCTGCCACTGGCCTGGGCGGCCGCCGGCCAGGTCGTCGAGGCGGGCCGCGCCGAACGGCCCTCCGCGTCTCCCCCGAAGGACGGTGCCGTACGTCCGTCCCCGCGCGGCGACGCCAAGGCGCCCTCGGCCGCGCCCACCGACTCCCCGGTCCTGCTCGACCTGGGCCTGTCCACCGCCGTGCGCTGCGGTCCCGAGCTGACCTCGCCCGAGGGCGTCGAGGCGCAGACCTGTGTCCTCACGCAGGGCGCCGACACCTGGGCGCGCACCTACTTCCGCAATGCGACCGGCGGCACCCTGGACTCCGTACTGAGCCTCATGGGGCCGGCGGGACGCACGGTGCAGATGCGCTGTGAGGTGGGCGCGGACGACGAGCCGGGCACCTGTGAGACGCCGCGGCAGCGCACACGCGCCGGACTCGACGCCTACACGGCCGTCACGGAGTTCGCGGAGCGGGCCGGGGGCGGGGCGCTGTTGCTGCGTTCCGCGAGCAACTCCGCGCCGGGTAATTCCGAGGCGCCCACGGGCGGTTGACGTACGACGTCATTCCGTAAAGAACCGCACGCATGGAAAGACCCGGTTGCTGGCGACGGGGGATGCACCAGCAACCGGGCTAATGGAACGGTAACAAGAGATCGGCCGTTCGCAAATTCGATCCGGGCTTTCAAGTCACGGATTCCCTTGCTCCGCATGGGAGTTGTGATCGGATTCACCTCTCCCGGGCGGTCGGTTCGACTGAACGGCGGTTCAGCCGAACCCGATCTCCGCGGCCCGTGTCAGCTCAGCGTGACCTGCCGGTTGGTCAGGCCGCCCCGCGCGCGACGCTCGTCCGCCGTCAGCGGGGCGTCCGTCGCCAGGGCCGCTGCGAGGCGCTCGGCGAATTCGGCCGCCGGCTTCTCCACATCCTCGGCGCCGACACCGCTCGGCAGGTCCCACACCGGCACGATGAGGCCGTGAGCGCGGAAGGAACCCACCAGGCGGGTGCCCTCGCCGAGGCTCGAACGGCCCGCCGCGTGCAGCCGCGCGAGGGCGTCCAGAAGCTGCTCCTCGGGGTGCGGCATGACCCAGCGCAGGTGGTTCTTGTCCGGCGTCTCGCACCAGTAGGCGGAGTCGACGCCGGTCAGCTTCACGGTCGGGATGGCGGCGGCGTTCGCACGCTCCAGGGACGCGGTCACTTCCGGAGTGGCGTTCTCCGCGTCCGGGACCCAGAACTCGAAGCCCGGGTGCACAACTGGCTCGAACGCGCCTTCGGGGTCCAGCAGATCCTGCAGCCGCGGACCGTCGGCCGGGGCACGGCGGCCCTGGACCGGGGTGCCGGGCTGCGCGGCGAGGGCCTGCTGGAGGGTGTCGGCGAGGTCGCGGCTGATGTCGCCGGACGCCGTGTCGTTCTGCAGGCCGATCAGCACCGAGCCGTCGTCGCGGCGCAGGGCCGGCCAGGCCATCGGCAGCACGGTGGCCAGCGTGACCGACGGGACGCCCTCGGGGAGGCCGCCCTTCAGGGGCAGTTCGACGGTGGCGGCGGGCACCAGCTCGCGCAGGGCCACCCAGTCGCACTCGCCGGGCAGCCCCTCGAACGGACGCTGCACCAGCTCGGTCACCGCCTGGGCGGCGGCCCGGCCGTGACAGGCCTTGTAGCGCCGGCCGCTGCCGCACGGGCAGGGTTCGCGAGCGCCGACTACCGGGATTTCGGCATCGCTGAGCTGCGGGCGCTTGGCCTTGGTCTGGACTCGCTTCTTGGCCATCGTGGGTGTCTCCCGGTTACGGCTCGTCTGGTACGGCGCGAGCCTAGCCGTTCACGCCATGGCCGACGGGAGCCTGTGGACAACCCACAGGGTCGTGCCGGGAGAAGCGCCGGTTCGGCCCAGATCGTCCCCGGTCGCCCTCAGTCGAGGTCGTCGAAGGCGTCCGCGAAGTCGAGGCCGGACATCGCGCTCACCGAGGGTGCCGCGACGCGCGTAGCGAAGTCGTTCCGCCGGTGCCCCGCGTCAGGATCGTGCACGTCGTCGTGGACCACGACCCAGACCGTGACCTCGCCCCGGGCGTCGTCCCGTACGCCCCAGTCGTCGGCGAGTGCGGTGATGATGTTCAGCCCGCGGCCGCCGTGTGCGGTGACCGAGGGCGTGGCCGGAGCAGGGCGGGTGGGTCCGCCTCCGTCCGTCACCTCCACGGTGAGCCTGCCGCTCGTGTCCACGCGCCATGCCGCCCGGACGTCGCCGTCCCCTGACAGTGCGTCACCCAGCGGCCGGCCGTGTTTGCACGCGTTGCTCAAGAGTTCGGAAAGAATCAATACGGCATCGTCGATGACCGTTTCCGCCACGCCACCCCTGCGCAACTGCGAGCGCATACGGTGCCTCGCTTCCCCCACGCCCGCAGGACCATGGGGTACGGCCATGCTCGACGACGTGGGCACCTCCTGTGCCACCACCAACGCCACCCCCGAGACCTCCTTTGCCCCACGCCACGGTGTGGATGCCCCATTGGCCTGTACCGGAAACCGGCCAATCAATGTCCGGTGACGCATTCGCAACGACCGAATACGGACCGAACGCGCCGGTGCACTCCCTGTAATCGAGATGGCTGGAAATTTTCGGTGTGGCCGAGAGTGGAGGATGAGGGTGGAGGAGGTGTGGGGTCAAGAGGTTGCGCAGGGATTGCAGTGATTGAAGTGGTTGATGGGGTTTCAGACGTTCAGGGGTTTGAGGTGTGTCCCTGTGGGCGGCCGAGTTGGCGCAACACCGCGCGCGGGCGGTTGGTGATGATGGCGTCGATGCCCAGCTCGACGCAGAGGTCGACGTCCTGGGGCTCGTTCACGGTCCAGACGTGCACCTGGTGACCGGCCCGCTTCAGGCGCTCCACATAGGCCGGGTGACTGCGCACGATCCTGATCGAGGGACCCGCGATATGGACGCCCGCGGGCAGCCGCCCGTCCCGCAGCCTCGGTGAGACGAACTGCATCAGATAGACCGTCGGCAGCGTCGGCGAGGCGGCACGCACGCGATGCAGCGAGCGCGCCGAGAAGCTCATCACGCGCACCGGGGACTCGGCGGCCGACGCGGGCGTGTCGAGCCCGAAGCGCTTCAGCAGGAGCAGCAGCCGCTCCTCGACCTGTCCCGCCCATCGGGTGGGGTGCTTGGTCTCGATCGCCAGCTCCACGCGCCGCCCCGCGTCGGCGACGAGCTCGAGGAGCCGCTCCAGGGTCAGTACGGAGGTGTCCTCGGGGTCCTCCGGGCTGAATTCCCAGTCGGGCTCCTCGGCCCGGTTCTTCCAGGAGTCACGGTTCTTCCGTGAGCCGAAGTCCAGGGCGGCGAGTTCGGCGAGCTCCAGGGCCGAGACCGCGCCGCGGCCGTTGGACGTACGGTTGACGCGACGGTCGTGAACACAGACGAGATGGCCGTCCGCGGTGAGGCGTACATCGCACTCGAGGGCGTCCGCACCGTCCTCGATCGCCTTCTTGTACGCGGCCAGGGTGTGCTCGGGAGCGTCTTCGGAGGCTCCGCGGTGGGCGACGACTTGGATCTGGTGCTGCCGTGCGTGGGTCACCGCGTCATGGTGCCACCGCCCCGGGGTAGGCGTGCGACCGGAGCAGTCGCGGGAGCGCTGGGATTGCGCCCGTTTAGTCTCACATGACCTATATAAGGAGTGGCCGTGGACGCACAGCAACGGCTTATGGTGCTCTGACGGCCCGTGGGAAAAGCTGACGGCATACAAAAGACATGCACAGCTGAAGCGCACCGGCCATGAACAACCGTGAACGGGCGTGACCGAGTGCGACCGATATCAGCAGCCGTGGATCAATAGGAGAGAAGCTGTGAGCACCGAGAACGAGGGCGCCGCGGTACCACCGGCCCCGTCCGCACCCCCCGTGCCGGCGGATGCTCCTGCTGCTCCGGCATCCCAGGAGCGCCCGGCTCCCGAGCCCGACGCCGCACCGACGACTCAGCTTCCACCGGTGCCGGATGCCGCCCCGGCGAGTTCGAACGGGACGCAGCCGTACGCCGCACAGCCGTACGCCGCGCACGACGCCGCCGACGGAGCCGCCGGCGGGGCTCAGCCGCCCGCCTCCCAGCCGGCCTTCTCCCAGGGCTCGGCCCCCGACGCCTCCTGGCCGCCTCCGCCGCCGCCCGGCACGCCGTCGTACGCCGAGATGGGTGCCGTCGCGGGTGGTGCCGGTGGCGGTGCGGGTGACGCGGGCGGCGCCGGTGGCGCAGGTATGGGCCCCGGGTGGGGTGCCGCCTACCAGCAGCCGGCGCCGAAGTCCGGCCGCGGGCGAGGCGGGCTGCTCACCGCGGTCCTCATCGCCGCGCTGGTCGCGGGCGGCCTGGGCGGCGGCCTCGGCTACACCCTGGCCAAGAACGACGAGAACACCTCCTCGACGACCGTCGCGGCCTCCGACAGCGGCGGCTCCCTCAAGCGCGACCCGGGCACCGTCGCGGGCGTCGCGGCCAAGGCGCTGCCGAGCACCGTCACCATCCAGGCCGAGAGCAGCGCGGGCGAGGGCGGCACCGGCACCGGCTTCGTCTTCGACACCGAGGGCCACATCGTCACCAACAACCATGTGGTGGCCGACGCGGTCGACGGCGGCAAGCTCACCGCGACGTTCCCGAACGGCAAGAAGTACGACGCCGAGGTCGTCGGCCACGCGCAGGGCTATGACGTGGCGGTCATCAGGCTCAAGAACGCCCCGTCGGGTCTGAAGCCCCTGACGCTCGGCGATTCCGACAAGGTCGCGGTCGGCGACTCCACGATCGCGATCGGCGCCCCCTTCGGCCTCTCCAACACCGTCACGACGGGCATCATCAGCGCCAAGAACCGCCCGGTGGCCTCCAGCGACGGCACCGGCAGCAACCCCTCCTACATGAGCGCCCTGCAGACGGACGCCTCGATCAACCCCGGCAACTCCGGCGGCCCGCTGCTGGACGCGCAGGGCAATGTCATCGGCATCAACTCCGCGATCCAGTCCGCCGCCAACGGCCTCGGCGGCACCAGCCAGTCCGGCTCGATCGGCCTCGGCTTCGCCATCCCGATCAACCAGGCCAAGTACGTCGCCCAGCAGCTGATCAAGACCGGTGAGCCGGTCTACGCGAAGATCGGCGCCTCCGTCTCCACGGAGGACACCACCGACGGCGCCAAGATCGTCGACCAGCGCACCGGCAGCGCGGACCCGATCGAGTCGGGCGGCCCCGCCGACAAGGCCGGCCTGAAGCCCGGCGACGTCATCATCAAGCTCGACGACCGGGTGATCGACTCCGGCCCGACCCTGATCGGCGAGATCTGGACGCACCAGCCCGGCGACAAGGTCACGATCACTTACGAACGCGACGGCAAGACCCACACGACCGAACTCACGCTGACCTCCCGCAAGGGCGACAGCTGACCCGACGACGGCCACGCGCGCGTACCGCGGATTCCCTTTGAGGGCCGCCCACGCGCGCGTGCCGCCCGCTCCCGCGGAAGCCGTCACCTCCGGGCACCCCCGGGGCGTTGGGAACCACGTCCACCACGTCCACGACGTCCACCAGGTTCACCGATAGTCCCTACACCCGAATGGACTATCGTGCCTTCTCGACCTGGACTGTTCGCGAACGGGAAGCAAGTGCGCGAAGGGAAGAGCTGGATGGGGGGCGGGCGCACGGTGTCCGATCTTGGGCGGCTCGTCGCCGACCGGTATCTGCTGGTGGAGCGGGTGGGCAGTGGCGGCATGGGCACCGTGTGGCGGGCCGAGGACAGGCTCCTCGGCCGTGATGTGGCCCTGAAGAAGCTGCACATCCCGCCGCACCTCCAGGACGACGAGGTCCGGACCCTCTACGAACGCACCCGCCGCGAGGCCCGCAGCGCCGCCCGGATCGCCCATCCCAACGTGATCGTGGTGCACGACGTGCTCGACGACGAGGGCCTGCCCTGCATCGTCATGGAGTACATACCCTCGCTCACCCTGAGCGACGTACTCAAGCAGCGGGGCGCACTGCCACCCGCCGAAGCCGCCGCGATCGGCCGCGCCATGGCCTCCGCCCTGCGCGCCGCCCATGACGCCGGCGTCCTGCACCGGGACGTCAAGCCCGGCAACGTGCTGCTCGGCGACGACGGGCGGATCGTCCTCACCGACTTCGGGATCGCCATGGAGTCGGGCACGTCCTCGCTGACCAAGCCGGGCGAGTTGATCGGCTCCATCGGCTACCTGGCGCCCGAGCGGCTGCGGGGCGCCCGCCCCGAGACCAGCCCCGCCAGTGACCTGTGGGCGCTGGGGGCGACCCTGTACCAGGCGGTCGAGGGCCAGGGCCCGTTCCGCCGGAACACCGCGCTCGAAACGGCGTACGCCATCGCCACCGACCCGTACGAGCCCCCGCGCAGCGCCGCCGGACTGACCCCGGTGATCGACGGTCTCCTGGTCAAGGACCCCGAACAACGCATGGACGTGCACGAGGTCGAACGCCGCCTCGCTGACCTGGTCGGCACGGCGACCGCGCCCCTCGATCCGCCCACGCGCCAGGACCGCACACCACCACCGGCCGCGGACAGAGGTGGCGCTCGTCGCGGCCGTACGGTCGCGCTCTCGGCCCTGGCCGTGACGCTCGTGGCCTGTCTCGTCGGCGGCGCGGTGTGGTGGCTCGACGGCAGGTCCGAGAAGCCGTCCGGGCACGCGTCCGCCTCCGAGGCGACCACCCCCGTCCCGAGCACGAGCCGCAGCGCCGGCGTGCCGCCGCTGCCCGCCGGCTACCACTTCGAGAAGCCGACCGACGACCTCTCCGTGCCCGTCCAGGACGGCTGGAAGGCCAAGACGCTGGCCGGCGGCGAAGTCGTCTACATAGACCCGTCGGAACTGGTGGGCCTCAGGGTCAACGTCATCGAGTTCGCGGGCACCGATCCGCTGCGTCACTGGCGGGAGACGGAAGAGGAACAGACCGCCCGCGACAACGCCAACTACGAGCGGGTGCGGATGGCCGAGACGACCTTCCGCGGACGGCCCGCCGGATACTGGGAGTTCACCTTCGACGGCCGGGCACGCGCGTACCGCGCCGCAGAGCTGGCCTTCGCGAACACCCACGGCACCCAGTACGTGATCTACCTGTCCGCCCCGGACGCCGACTGGCACAAGTACCGCCCGGTCTTCGACGCCGCGCTCAACGGCCTCCGCCTCAAGGACAGCACCTGACCCCCTGCACACCCCACGGTGCCGGTACGCTGTACCCGCTCCGCCCCCGGCGGGCCGGAGCGAGGTGGGTTGCCCGAGCGGCCTAAGGGAACGGTCTTGAAAACCGTCGTGGCAGCGATGTCACCGTGGGTTCAAATCCCACACCCACCGCAGGTGAATGGCCTCTGACCAGGCAATATGGTCGGGGGCCGTTGCCTTGCCCGCTGCCCGCCGGACCCCGCCATTCCCCCTGGTTTCCCGCTCTATCGGGCACGGATGGGGCACGCGGAGGGCACGCCTGAGGCTCGGTTTCCAAAGATCCAGTAGGCGGGCAACCGCCTGCCCGCTAACGGTTGATCGGGATCTCGTAGACGATCTCGCAGTGAGCGGCGGGCACGACGATGTCCGCCGTCTCAACCGGGCGACCCTGGTCGCTGTAGTACGTCCGGCGGATGTGCGTGACGAGTGCGGCCTTCTGAATGCCGAGTAGTGACGCCTCCTCGGCGGTCGCCTGCCTCGGCTCGGGCTGCTCCACGGCATGGCTGACCGTGACACCGATCGCGGCCATCCGGTTCACGACTCCGGCCCCGGCGTGCGGGCCTCCCTCGGGGAGGACCACCAGCGTGCCGGCGGTGAGGTCGTACGGCTCCCAACTCGTCGACAACTGGATAGGCCTGCCGTCAGCCAGGAACTCGTACGTCGTCCGGACGCACAGCTCACCTTCGGCGATGCCGAGCCGCGCCGCGATGTCATCAGGCGCCGGCACCTTGGCGTCCGTCCGGCTCTCCCAGTCGCCCTGCCTTCCCACGGCCTTCATGTCCGCCCGGAACGGTGACCCGTTGGGCTGCTCCCGCGCCGACGACCGCACGACCCGCACCCGATGCCGGGGCTCGGCGACGTAGGTACCGGAACCCGCGCGGCCTTCCAGCACACCCTGGGAGATCAGCAACTCCTGAGCCCGCCGAACCACGTTCTCGCCCACGCCGCACTCCTGGCCGATCTGGGCGCGGGAGGGGAGGCGGTCCCCCGGCTCCCACACGTGCTCCGCGATGCGTCGCCGTAGTTCGTCGGCGATGCGGAGATAGGGCGGCTACTCAGGCATATGGAAAATCTAGTCCACTAGCTCTAATCTAGTTAACTAGCTTCACTCAAAGTGATCGCTGGTGACGGAGGCTGCCCTGTGCCCGCTTCGGGAGTTAGCGCGGCGGCCATCGCCGCCCGGCTGTCCGTCCTCGGGCTCCTCACACGAGTGGAGGAACACCCCCGACATACGTCGGTCGTGGCGGAGGTGCCGGAATCGGTCTCCGCCGAGACGTGGCGGGAGGCCTTAGAAGTGGTGGCCGAGGCGGATCAGTTCGGGCTCCTCGCCACCAGCCTGAGCGGCCGCACCCTCTGGGCGGTCGTACGCAAAGCGGTCCCCACGACGGGCGATGTCGGGGGACCGAGCCATCAGCGATAGGAGCTGAGCAGCGTGCTCAACCGTATCCGCCGCGCCGTCTTCCTCACCAGGGCGCGCTACTTCCCCAAGGGCAGGCACCGCCGCCCCTTAACGCCCGCCTGGCTGTCAGCCTCGTCCGCCTCCCCTGCGTCTGCTGACGCGTCAACAGTCGTCGTGGAAGGGGCCTTCATCGGACCGGACCATCGACACTCGCTCAGGGGCGAGGACATCGCGCTCGTCCGTCCGTATGTGCTGGCCTGGGAGAGGCGTGTGCGGGCGCGCTCCGTGGTCATCGCTCCGTACCTGCCGGCCGATGCCTGGTCGACCCTCGCGGGGGTCAACTGATGCCTTCTCGACAACGGCTGCCCATCACCGACGCCTCGGCTGGCCCCTACCGCTCGATCGCCTGCTGCATCGGCACGCACCCCGCCTGCGCGGAGTCCTCCCCGGCAGCGGCGCCGGTCGACCTCCCGGTGATCTACGAAGCGTGCGACTGTCCGTGTCACTCGGCATGCGACCAGCCCACGCAAGCGGAGGTGGCACGGTGAACGAACGAGCCCTCGGCGGCGCGCTGGTCTCCAACATCGAGGTCACGGCAGCGACCGTGCAGCGCGGCGACATCATCCAACTCGGCGGCCAGGCTTGCCGGGTGGGCGATCTCTTCCAACTGCCCCAGGGAGCCAAGCAACTGGTCTTCGAGTCGGGCGAGCTGCTGACCATACACACGCGTACTCGGCTGGTGGCCGTGCGGACGCTGAGAAGGCGGTGACCGGGGCCGTGCC
Source organism: Streptomyces lanatus (assembly GCF_014655715.1). GTDB lineage: Bacteria > Actinomycetota > Actinomycetes > Streptomycetales > Streptomycetaceae > Streptomyces > Streptomyces lanatus. Next base: position 311,927 of record NZ_BNBM01000006.1, read on the forward strand.
ATCTCGCCACCAGGACATCGCCGATGACCTCCGGAACCAGATCACGACCGGCCGTATCCAGCCCGGCGAGCGTCTGCCGTCCGAGGCCGACTTGGCCGACCGGTACAAGGTCAGCACCGTGACGCTGCGGAGAGCCCTCGCGGTGCTCCAGGGCGAAGGGCTCGTCGAAAAGATCCACGGCAAGGGGAACTTCGTCCGCCGTCCTCGCCGCAAGATCATGTACGTCGGCGGATGGGGAACGCTGGACCCGTGGACCGCTGCCGAACCGGCTCTGCGTGTCACCGTTCGCAGCACCACTGTGCAGGCTCACGGGCATCTCACAACCTTGCTGAAGGTGCCCGTGGGCAGTCCTCTCGCCGAGTTCTCCTGCGTCAGCCACGCGGGAGAGTCACCGCACGGGCTGGCCCGCGTCTACATCCCGCGCGACCTGGCACCCGTCGGAGACCTCGACGACACCTCCTCATGCTGGGAGGCGGCCACGAGATTCGCGGTCCTAGGCCCGCCGCCGGCCGCTGTCCGGGAGACGGCATGCGCCCGCCCACCGACACCGGACGAAGCCTCGACACTCCGGATCGGTCACGCTGCGCCAGTCCTCGGGATCACGCGCGTCGCAACCGACGTCACCGGGCGAATCGTCGAAGCCGCCCTCCTGGTGTTCCCGGGGGACCGCGTCGACGCGGTTCTCGCCACCCACCACATGACCGACGAGAGGCAGATCCAAGCATGATGGCTCGGAACGAACTGCGGCTTCTCCCGTGGTCGGGTCCGGAGGGCAAGCCCTGCTACCTGAGCACCGACGACCAGGACGGCTACATGTCCCAACTGGCGGACAACATCGAAGCCGTCCAACTCGGCGCGGCGGCCGAACTGCTGGAGCGGGCCTCCGAAACCCTCGACGACCAGGACGCGGGCCCGGAGGACGTACTACGGCTGGCGAAGGAACTGACCGAGGCTTTGCGAGACGTACTCCGCATCGCCACCAGCCGCGGTCACCTTCTCACAGTGAACGAACAACACGGCATCTGGCAAAGCGGCTGACAACGGCACGTGCCGACCCCGGCCTCCATTGAATGAGGGGAAGGGAGTCCGGGACAAACCCGGGTTCCCTTCCCCTCACGGGCGGCGAGTCGCCGAGGCGGGCGCATGCAGCGGCCTCGCTCGAACGTCTCTCGAATGAGACGGAAAGTGAGACGGCAGAGTTCTGAGTACGGTGTGAGGAAACTGCCGATCACCGAAAAGAATCAAACGAGTAATAGCGGGCATAACTGGTCACTCCGTTGCCGATTCGCGACAGTGAGTGACCTAACACTGCCAGATCGCTAGGTTCCTTTCATGCTCCTTGCCATCTGCAAGGCGACCTTGGGGGGATCATGAGCGAGCCGACCGGAAGTACTCTGAGTCCCGCTGGGTTCTGGGCCTACCAGAAGGAATCGTGGCGCAGCCTTGCCCTCTCAATCAGGCAGGCGTACCGCAATCGCCGTGGTGGAGTTGTCGCAACAGTCGCCGCTGTGCTGGCACTTCCGGCAGGAGGTGGGTTCTTGTTCTGGCCCCACAGCGACGACATCCACATCACTTCACACGACGACAGCAAGGACGTGGTGATTCCTCGCTGTGTGCAGAGCCTGCGAGGTAGCGGAGCTCTCCCGAAGGGCCATCACCTCTGGATCGCGGTCGAGTTCCCGAACAAGGCGGGAGACAACCGCGTCGTCTTCGCCCGCGAGGCCACCATGCGTAGCGGACGCTGGCACGCGGAGCAGATCAACGTTGGTGGTCCCGGCCACATCGGGAACATCTATACGCTGACGGCCGTCGATGTCGATGGACTGACTCACGAGATGCTCGCGACAACGGTGATCGACATGTACGGCAGCAAGGCTGACACGCTCTCCGCCGGTGCCGATCTCTGGAGGTTCTCTTCCCACGGCTATCCCACAGGCGCTCGACCACGCGACGAAGTCAATGTCAGTCGGGGCACCGACCAACGATCCTGTGCCGAGATCGCCGACGGGCAGCGAGCGAAGCCCTGACGGGTGATCCCTTCTTTCCTCAGTGCCGACCTCAGCTTGGGAAGCTGACGTGATCTGGGGCTCGCTGCCGGGCTGACCTGCGGTGCAGTGGTGCGGCGCCTAGGGACCGGTCCGCTGGTTCCCCGGTGGGCCCCGTGGTTCCCCGCACAATCTGGCACGGGTCTGGCATGCGTGAACTGCATGAGGACGGTCTTGAGCGCTAACTGACAAAGCGCGGGCATGAGATGGCCAACCGTTGCTAGCCTTCTGCACGTGTCACAGGAAGCCGAGCCGGGGAACCCGCCTGAACAGAGCCACATGATCCTGCTCCCGATCAGGCTGCATGAGAACCGCACCGTTGAAGGTGTCAACTTCGTGCCGTCTCCGTGGGGTGCTCCCCTCGCTATGGCAATGAGGGGCAAGGATGAGGATAGACAGCCCTGGCTTGCTATCGCCAACGAGACTCCGGTCAGTTGGCTCCGTGTCGGCGCGCCGATTCCCAAGGCGGAATTGGAAATCCTCCACCTGCAACGGCTCGCTACTGATCATAGGTGCTCCACAGGTGGCGAACTCTACGAGGCGATAGACCCGGTTGCCCCCGGTGAAGATCCCCCTGACATTTATACACACGTGGCCGGAAATAAGATCGGCTGGGAACTGACAGCTTTCAGCAATTCCAGCCGAAGGTACGCTCAGGCTCTCTTCTTTGAGGTCTCCAAGCGACTTGCACCACAGCAAAGGCATCGCATCGGCCATCTGACTGGCTACCACATTTCCATGTGGTTCGGTGCTGCTGATGATCCTGCCGGCCTGCCTTTCAAGGCCAATAAGCAGAGTGCCTATGAGCGGTTGATTGATGCCCTCGTGACGCATCGTCCAGATCCAGACCAATTCACGGTTCAAGGATCTCAGCCCCCTATGCAGGTAACTGGCGCTGACCCAGTAAGAACACCTGACGATGTCAACTTCATGTCCATTCCGCTACTCGGAGGTGCTCCCGCATCTGGGTTGTTCGCAATGACCGGGGTGAGCGTGGGGTTGGCTTTCCAGTCGGACCATGTGGCACCGCTTGAGTGGGCTAACCTGCGAAAGATCGTCAAACGGAAAGACAAGCCCACCAATGATCGTCTCCTGATTTCGGCTGGAGCTCCGGATGCCATGGGCAGATGTTTCGTCGCTGAAGAGGTTCTAGCCCATTTCATGCTCGACAATCCGGAAGGCATTTCGGCGAATCACTTGTCGTCCGTAGTTTTGCATTTCTGGAGCACGGGTCAGGCTTTTGAGTTGATGGGTTCTGAACCTGTGGAGTTGTGGCCTGCGGTGTATCAAGGCTTCAACCCGATGGCACACCCATTCGTCCTGTCGCTGTAGATCCGCGGCTGCCATGACGTCCTCACCCGCGAAGCCTGTCACGCACTGGTCGGCGCCGCCGAAATCGCTAGCAGCAAGCTGGAAGTGGGCCATGACAGCATGCTGGAGTATCCCGTGCCAGCAACTCCTGCCGGCAAGCCCAGCAGTCTGAGGCGGCGAGGCTTAGATCGGTAGCTGTGGTTACGCGGGCGCTGCACAGCCACAACTGATCATCGGTGGCCGTGACCTGCGGCCGTCTTGCCGATCAACGTCCTGACCTGCTGCTGAGCTGTCGTTAGTTGTCGGCGTTGGTCAACGTTGAGCGCCCTTCCACGGCCCGAGGACGGCCCGGGAGGGCGCTTTTGCTTTGGCCGCGGCCAAGCGCAGCGACCGCGCCGCTGATCCGGCCACTCCCGTCTTAAGGTAACGGTTGATCAGTAAAACTGACTCTCAGGCCTCTGAGACGGCATACTTGCCGCATGCAGAAGCCGGGTGCTCAGCGGGGAAATGCAGAACGAACGCAACTGAAGATAATCTCCTGGCGGCTTGTCATTACATCGTTCCTAACGGCGTGCGCGATCACTGCCGTTACGACGTGGATTCTAGTTATAGAGGCGGACTCTAGAAGCGCAGACGAGGCGAAAATCGCCGCCGTGAAGATTAGCGCGATCCGGACAGGGCTAAGCGTGGGAGCGGGCGCTGGGGGAGCAATGGCTCTGCTGCTAGCAGCCCGCCGACAGTGGCTTGGGGAACGCTCTCAGTTGCATCAAGAGGAGGTTTCTGAGAATGAAATTATGGACGCGACGGAGAGGAGGATAACTGATCTATACGGAAAGGCGGTGGATCAACTTGGAAGCGAAAAGACTGCAGTGCGAATCGGCGGTATTCTAGCCCTTGAGAGGTTGGCGCAGGCGAATCCTGGACACAGGCAGACGATTACTGAAGTAATTTGCGCCTATCTGCGCATGCCGTTCCCCGTCCCATCTTCTGTCGATCTCAGCTCTGCGACTCCGTACACGCTGCAGAATGAAGTATTAGACGATGAGCAGAAACAGGAGATGCAGGTTCGGCTGACAGTTCAGACCGTGCTGCGGCGCCATTTGTTGGATTCATCCAAGAGTGACGGAGAGTTTTGGGCCGGTCTTCGACTGGATCTTACCGGAGCTTCGCTTATTACCTTCAATTTGTCCAACTGCGAGTTCGATGAGGGCATGTTCAATCACGCCAGTTTTGTAGGCACCACAAGGTTCGCTGAGTTAAAATCTGGGCGCAGTGTAAGTTTTCGGGGAGCCAATTTTCACGGTTTCGCGGATTTCGAAAAGTGCCATTTTTCCGGCCAGGTACGGTTTGATGAAGCAAGCTTTGCAAGGCCCTGTGAATTCAGTGAAGCAAACTTTGACCTAGGTGCACGCTTCGACAGAGTCAAATTTCACAAAGAGGCAGTCTTTAAGGTGGCTAATTTTCATGACGTCACCGTGTTTGATGGTGCCGAATTTTTGGAAGCGGCCGTCTTTACTCGCGTAGATTTTGTCTCGGACGTTCGTTTCTTTCGAGTGGTATTTGCGAACCAGGCGCGGTTCTTGCAGGCAAGATTTCGTGGTCCTGTGACTTTTGGTGCCGCCAAGTTCGATAAGGATGCGATTTTCGGAGCGGCGCATTTCGAAGGCCGCGTGCGTCTTCGCGACTCACAGTTCGCCGGAGGTGTATCGTTCAAGGAATGTCGATTCAATTCGGGAGCCTCGATTTACGACACGGTTTTTAGGGGTGATGTCTCATATAGAGACGCCGAGATGGGGAAAGGTGTCACATTTAAGGGGGTAGCGTTTGAACAGAAGGTAACATTTACGGCTCCGCAGGGTGGGCGGACTATTAATTTCCATAGGGTTCTCTTCAATGGGCAGACTGTTTTCCTAAGGTTTGATGGGTGGGCAGTTAGGTTTTGGGACTGCTCGGTGGAGAGTCCTGGTAATATGCGATCTGTGCCTTACGGTTGGGTAATTTCGAGTGGGATGTTGCCGTCTGGGCGGCATGAAATAGTACGCTGGAACGCACCGCTCGTTCTGCCATAGGTGATGCGGGAAGACAAGCAAGGGTGCAGCGCAGCAAGCTCGCAGGTGTGTGCATAGGTCGGTGGAGCGGCTTTGGGCTGGAGCTGCTTTGGGGCGAGTGATCATGGCCCCGTAAGCTTCCGGCGCGTCGGGCAGTCTGTGGACCTGCCCGTTAAAGCACGACGTTGGGGCCATGATCTTCGAGGCTCGCCCCAAAGTGGCTGCCTAAAGCCGTGGAGCCGACCGCCCCAGCCACAGAGGGTGTCTCCCACTTCATGCCCGTAGCTCGCCAGCGCGCCGCCGGGCGCGGCCAGCCGGGGCGCAGACAGGAGGCAGGCCGCGCCGTCGAGGCGGCGCGCGCCCGCGCCGTGCGCGGGCCTTGATGAACGTAGGGAAAGTCCTATCCCGCTGGGACCAGGTGCTTGCCGTCGTGGCTCCGTACGTGTGGGCCGTTGCCGTCCAACGCGTCCAGGAGGCGGATGGCGAATGCCTCGGACATGCGCTCCGTGACTTCCGAAGGCGTGAGCCAGGAGACGGCCGTCGATTCGCTCGACGTGCGCTCCGTGCCGCCGGACGGCTTGCAGCGGAAGACCAGGGCCACGATGCCTCGGGTCATGTTTTTGTAGACCCCGGTGAGCTCGTCCACCTCGACGTGGATGCCCGTCTCCTCTAGGACCTCGCGAGCTACGCCGGCCTCCGGGGCCTCGTCGAGTTCGAGTACGCCGCCGGGGAGCTCCCAAGTGCCGTTGTCGGCACGGCGGATAGCCAAGAGGCGGCCGTCCTCGCGGACCACCACGCCGGCCACGGACACCGAGTGCAGCGGTGGTGTGGAGGTCGCTTCCCGTGATGTACTCATGTACAGGAGCATAGGAGGAAGAGAAGGACCATGGGAACCGCGGTAGGAGGAGAGCGGTCCGTACCTCGGTACGTGCAGATCGCTGACGAGATCGTGCAGCAGATCAGGGCCGGCGTCCTCAAGCCCGGTGAGATGGTGCCGAGTGAGTCTGAACTCGTCGACCGCTATCAGGTCTCGGGTGGGACGATTCGTAAGGCCATGGTCGAGGTTCGTGCGAGCGGGCTCGTCGAGACGCGGCACGGCAAGGGCTCGATCGTGAAGGACCGGCCGCCGGTTCGGCATCGGTCATCCGATCGCTTCCGGCGCTCGCACCGCCAGGGCGGCAAGGCCGCCTACCTCGCAGAGTCGGCACAGTCCGGCGCCATGGCCAAGGTGAGCGTCCTCTACATCGGGCCGATGGACGCGCCCGAGGACATCGCTGCGCGGCTGGACGTTCCCGCCGGCACTCAGGTGCTCGCCCGGCGTCGCCTGTACTTCCGTAACGGCACGCCCGTCGAGACCGCGACGTCGTACCTGCCGTGGGACGTCGTCAAGGACATCCCCGAACTGTTCGCCGAGAACCCCGGTGGCGGTGGCATCTACGCCCGACTCGAAGAGCACGGGCACGAGTTCGCCGAGTACGTCGAGACCCTGCAAGCGCGCCCGGCCTCCAAGGCGGAAGCGTCGGAACTGGCGCTCAGTCCTGGCTCCCCGGTGGTTCATCTGGTCCGAAACGCCGTGACGATCGAGGGTCGTGTCGTGGAGGTCTGCGACACCCTTATGGCCGCTGACCAGTTCGTTTTCGAGTACCGGATCCCTGCCGCCGACTGACGCGCGCTCAACTCTCTTCAACCCGTCGCGAGTTCTTCGTAGCGACGGGTTGACTCATGTATAGGAGTCAGGCACTCTTCTTCATGAAACTCATATACATGAGTGACGGAGTTCAGCATCTATAGAGGAGTGAACTGCTGTGCGTCAGATTCCCGTCGACACCTCCGCCGCGACCGTGATGGTCGCCAAGAACCCGCAGGTCAAGATCAAGGACCGCCGTACTGGCGAGATCGCGACCGACGCCGAGACCGGCGCCAAGCTGATGACCGTGGACGTGATGTTCGCGGCCAACGAGGAGGTGGAGATCCTTTCCATCACCGTCCCGGAGACCGGCATCTCCGGTGAGCTGACCATGGGCACGCCAGTCGCGCTCACCGGTCTGATCGCCCGGCCGTGGGAGAACGAGTTCAACGGGCAGAAGCGGCATGGCATCGCGTTCCGCGCGGTCGCCGTGACTTCGCTCGCCGCTGCTGCCGTAGAGCCCCAGGCGGCCTGATCATGACCGGCTTCACGGTCGCGCTGGTGCTGGTCGTCGCCACTGCGGGTCTCCTGCGGTGGCGGCGCCCCGCCTGGTACTGGCTGACCTTCGGCGTCACCTTCGCCACGGTGCGGGTCCTGGTCCGCTACGCGTCGGTCATGGATGCCTGCGGGTTGACCGTCCCGCCCTCGCGCTGGCGTCTCGCACTTGCCCGGGCCACCAATCGGCCCGTACCGGAGTCCCGGGCTCCTCGGATCCTGCGGCTGCGGCCGACCCGGACCGGCCTGGTCCTACGGCTCAAGCTCCGGCCCGGACAAGACGCGTTCGACCTCGCGGCGGCTTCCGATCGGCTTCGGCATTCCTTCTCGATGTACGGCGTCACCTCCCGTGAACTGCGCTCCGGCGTCGTCGAGTTACGGATGACTGGTTACGACGTACTCAAGCGGGTGCAGATGCCTGCCAAGGCCGACACGCGTCCGATGCGGGTCCCGGTCGCCCTGCGTGAGGACGGCTCCATCCACTACCGCGACTACCGAGAGGTCCCCCATGCACTGACCCTCGGCGCCACCGAATCCGGCAAGTCCGTCTACCAACGCAACCTCGTCGCCGGGCTCGCCCCGATGGACGTGGCGCTCGTCGGGATCGACTGCAAGCAGGGAGTGGAGCTGTTCCCGCTGGCTCGCCGGTTCTCCGCGCTCGCCGACAACCCCGACACCGCCGTCGAACTCCTTGATGCGCTGGTCAAGCGCATGGAAGGGGTCTATCGGATCATTCGCGCCGAGCAGCGGATCACCGCCGATGTTCCGGATGCGGAGATCGCCGCTGGCATCTGGGACCTGCCCGACGAGCTACGGCCGACTCCCATCGTGGTCCTGGTCGACGAAGTCGCCGAACTTGCCCTGTTCGCCACCAGGGAAGAGGAGAAGCGCCGGGACCGAATCGTCACCGCGCTGGTCCGACTCGCCCAGCTCGGCCGCGCCGCCGGGATCTACCTGGAGATCTGCGGGCAGCGCTTCGGCTCCGAACTCGGCAAGAGCATCACCATGCTCCGTGCCCAGCTCACCGGCCGTACCGCCCACCGCGTCAACGACGAGACCTCCGCCAACATGGCCTTCGGCGACATCGCCCCGGACGCTGTCCTGGCCGTTATCCAGATCCCCGCCGATATGCGCGGCGTCGCCATCACCGGTGACTCGACGGGTGGTTGGGCCCGCATCCGTGCCCCGCACACGACGCTGCGGCATGCGGTCAACATCTGTAACCGGCACGCTCACCGCACTCCGGAACTCCCTGAACTGGCCCCCTTCCGGCCTGTGTTGACGGGCACCTCGGCGGGCTCGGCGCCGCTGTCCAAGGCCGCTCCGGCGACGGCCTGATCCCTCCTGCTCGACGGTTGGCGCGACCCCTTCGCGCCAGGTCCCTACCCCCTCCACGCCTGAAGAAGGGAGAACCCCGCCATGTGCCCCCGCTGCGAGGACATCGTCCGTACGTTCGTGATGCTCGGTGATCTCGCCCTGTACGCCGAGACCTCCGGGGCTGACCTCGGCTTCGTGGACGCCGTGAGTGCGTCTCTGGCCGCGTCCCTGCCGGAGCCGCCGCCCGGTCTCCTCCCGCCCGGCTACGACCCGAGCGACGGTCCCGACCATCCCGGACAGGGATCCTGATGGCCCGCACCGGACTCCGCGTGGACGCCGTGCTCGTTCAGGCCGTTATCGCGGGCGCCCTGTCCTTTGCCCACCTTCACGACCTCGCCGCTGCTGCCGGACAGGACGGCTGGAAGGCATGGGCCTACCCGATCAGCGTCGACCTCCTGCTCGTCGCGGCCTGGCGACGGCTGCGCTCGGACGGTCCGTCCCGGCTGGCCTGGTGCTGGTTCCTGATCGCGCTGTTCGCCTCGCTCGGCGCCAACGTCGCCACTGCCGGATTTCTCGACCTCAAACACCCTCCGGCCTGGCTGCGCTTCGGTATCGCCGGGTGGCCTGCCCTCGCCTTCCTCGGCGGCACCCTCCTCGCCCACTCAGCCGGAGACCGGGTGCCGGATCCGCCGGCACCCGCAACGCCCGCAACCCAACGAACGCCCGCGACCCCTGTATCCGAGCCCGCTCCCAATTCTGAGCCCGCCTCGGCCACCGCACCCGAGGAAACTCCGGCGCTCCCAGTCTCCGCCCCGGCCCCGACCCCCGCCCCGACTCCCACCGTCGCGGTCCCGGCCGCCCTGGTCGACCACGCCCGCAAGGTCGCCGACGACCACCACACCCGCACCGGGACTCGGATCGACACCGAGACCCTGCGCGCCCGCCTCGGCGTCCCGTCCCACCTCGCCGATGCCATCGCCGCACAACTCGCCTGACCAGGAAGGAGAACCACCCACCATGCCCGCCCGCGACCACTTCCACTCCGTCATGCGGATCGGCCCCGTGCAGATCGGCACCCACCGCGACCGCAACGGCCAAACCAAGCACGCCGCCGTCTGCACCGCTGACCGCTGCGGCTGGTCGTCCGACTTCTCCAGCTCTTCGGCCGCCCAGCTCGCCGCCCGCACCCACCGTTGCAAGGTCCGCTAGGAGGCCACCGTCCATGGACGTCCCGCTCTGGTTCGCCCTGCTCGCCGTCGGCTACCTCGGCGTCAAGCTCATCCGCCCACCCGCCTGGCTCATCGCGGTGCTTCTGCTCGGCGGCTTCCTCCTCGCCGACAGCGTCCTGGCCCCCGCCATCAACAGCCTCGTCAAGTAGCCCGTCCTGAAAGGAGCTCAACGATGTTCCGCCCCAAGGTGCCGACCAACCCGATGCCGACTGGCATCGTCACCCCGTCCACGGTCGTCCAGTCGGCAGCCGTCGTCCCGAGCACTCAGACCCCGCCGTCTGCCCCCGCGGTCCCGGCTCCGTCCCGGCCCAGAGTCCAGCTCACGCCCGGTGCCTTGGTCACTGTCGTCGGTGGCGGCACGGCCGTGGTCCTGGTCGTCGGCGCCGTCCTCGTCTCGATGCTCCTCGCGGTTGCCGTCACCGCCGTCTCGCTCACCATCTGCGCCCTGGTGATCCGCTCCCTGATCGCCTCCGAGGGCAAGCACCGCTGACCGGCCCCCGGGCGGCCCTGATACCGCCAAGCATCCGCCGCCCGGGAGCCGTGCCCCGCTCCGATCTCGCAACCGGAAGGAACCCCCAGCATGACCGACCGAAGCGCCCCGCCGCCCCTCATCTGCTCCAGTTGCGACGGCTTCGCCTCCGTAGCCATCACCCTCGGCGGCCGCGACCGGCACGGACACCTGCGCACCATCACCGCCCACTGCCCGGCCTGCAACGGCCTGGGCGCCATCCGCCCGCCGCGTACGCGGGAGGGTGCCCATGCCTGACACGCTGCTCGACCCGACCACCCTCGGCGACCTGCTGAGGGTGGCCTCGGCCGACGACTTCGACCGCTGGCACGACCAGATTCGCCGCACCGGTGGCTGCGCCGAGCCGATCCACCTGACCGGCTGGACGCTCACCAAGGACAAGGCGACCGGCGAGACCCTGCATCACTACTCCACCGAGAACGAGCCGGGCGGACGTCTCCGCGTCGCCTGCGGCAACCGTCGCGCCTCCCGCTGCCCGGCCTGCGCCTGGACGTACGCGGGCGACACCTACCACCTCATCCGCGCGGGACTGGCCGGAGACGACCGCCGCGACATCCCCTCCACCGTCCGCGACCACCCCCGCGTCTTCGCCACCCTGACCGCCCCCTCCTTCGGTCCCGTCCACAATCGTCCCGAACGAGGCACCTGCCGTTGCGGCACCCGCCACCCGGTCGACGATCCCGCCCTCGGTACCGCCCTCGACCCGACGACGTATGACTACGCGGGCGCCGTCCTCTTCAACAACCACGCGGGCGACCTGTGGCAGCGCTTCACCACCCGCCTACGCCGCGAGATCGCTGCCCGCGCCGGACTCACCCGTCGCGAGCTCCCTGACCATGTACGCGTCTCGTACGGCAAGGTCGCCGAGTTCCAAAAGCGCGGCGCCCTGCACTTTCACGCCGTGATTCGCATCGACGGCACCGAGGGGCCCGACGCCCCGCCGCCTTCCTGGGCGACTGTCGACCTCCTCACCGACTCCATCCGTGCTGCCGCTACGCACTCCTACACCTCGGTCTCGGTGCCGGCCGTTGAGGACCAGCCCGCCCGGACGTTCCGCTGGGGCACTCAGCTCGACGTCCGCCCGGTCAAGGCGTTCGGCGACGGCTCCGACATCACCGAACAGGCCGTTGCCGCCTATGTCGCCAAGTACGCCACCAAGGCCGCCGAGACGACCGGCACCCTCGATCGCCGTATCGGCGAACTCTCCGAACTCGACCGCCACCAGGTCCCCGACCACACGCGTCGGCTCATCACGGCCTGCAAGGAACTCGATCCCCTGTACCCGGACCGCCGCCTCTGGGCCTGGGCCCACATGCTCGGCTTCCGCGGCCACTTCTCCTCCAAGTCCCGCCGCTACTCCACCACCCTCGGTGCCCTCCGACAGGCCCGTGCCGACTACCGCGCCGCCCAAGAACGCCAAGCCCTCAGCCTCGACGACCGCGAGCCGGACACTGCTCTGGTCCTGGCCGACTGGCAGTACGCCGGACGAGGCCACACCCCTGGGGAATCCGCCCTCGCCGCGAGCATCGCCCGAGATCTCCAGCTCAACCGCGAAACCGCCCGCGAAGCACTGGCCGCGCTGCCCGATGAGGGGGAGTGGTGACCATGGACCAGCTCCTCACCGTGCACCAGGTTGCCGAGCGTCTGGGGACCGGCGTGCGCTTCCCGCGCCGTCTCGTCGAGGAACGCCGCATCACCTTCGTGAAGGTCGGCCGGCATGTCCGCATCCCCGAGAGCGCCGTAGACGACTACGTCACCGCCAACACCGTTGAACCGATTCTCCTGCGTCCGACGGGCCTGAGGAGGGCTGCCTGATGGCCGGCAAGCGCAAGTCCCGCCGGACCTTCGGCCGGATCCGTAAACTGCCCTCCGGCCGCTTTCAAGCCCGGTACCCCGGGCCCGACGGTGTGCTCCGGCCTGCGGACCGGACGTTCGCCACATCGACGGACGCCGATCGATGGCTCGTGCGGAAGCGCATCGAGATCGAAGAGGGACGCTGGCTCGACCCTGTTGAGGGGCAGACGACCGTACGTGACTGGGCGGCCCGCTGGCTCGCTGCTGTGTCGCCGCAACTCAAGCATAAGACTCAGGCGTCGTACCGGTCCCTGATCAACTCGCTCATCAATCCGGCGCTCGGGGATCGTGAGGTGTCGAGCCTCCGGCCGATCACGATCGCTGAGTGGGTCGGCGGCATGAAGACCAAGGGACTCAGCGCTTTGTGCATCCGGCAGGCGTACCGCGTCCTGTCCCAGGTAATGCGGTCTGCCGTCGACAACGACATGATCCCGCAGACCCCGTGCCGGGGGATCAAGCTGCCCCGTATGCCGCAGACGGAGCCGCACATCCTCACCCCGCTCGAAGCTTCCCGGATCGTGCGGAGTGCGGCCAAGCCGCATGACCTACTGATCGCGCTACTCGCATACGCGGGCCTGCGCGTCGGCGAGGCCTTCGCCCTCCGCCGTATGGACATCGACGTACCCCGTGGCTTCGTCACGGTCGACGAGAACCTGGCCGAAGCCAACGGTGCCTTGGTCTTCGACACTCCGAAGTCGCATCAGAAGCGGCTCCTTCGCGTCGGCCCGTCGCTTGCGAAGCGGCTCGGCAAGTATCTGGAGACGTTGCCCGGCGGCGATGACGCGCTCCTGTTCAACACACCTGCGGGCAAGCCGCTCCGCTACAACCAGTGGCGCAAGGCGTACTTCGACCCCGCGGTCTCGGCGGCCGGGCTGACCGACGTGACCCCGCATGATCTCCGAGCCTCGCACGGGACTTGGGTCGCCGACAAGTACGGCGTGATGACCGCCGCTCACCGACTCGGCCACTCGAACGCGAGCGTCACGACTCGGCACTACGCTCGGCCCGTCGCTGGCCGTGATGACCAGGTGGCCGAAGCGTCGGACTCCTGGCTCAGCGGAGACGAGCCCGCCTTTGGGGGACGGGGCGGGAACGACGATGACGATGACGGCTCAGTCGGGGCACTCGCACCCGTCTGAACCGAGGTGGAGCATCCCGCCTGACAAGCTCGTTGGACGTCCCCGCATCCGCAGGCCAAGGGATGTCACTGCAGAACGGGTGTCTCTACCGGAGGCACCCGTTCTGCAGCATCCGGTCCCACTCGCATGGTTCGAAAGCCACGCAATCGCGGCCAGAACTGGGGGAGAAGCTCAAGATGACGGTGCATTCTTTGCGTGCGTGCGTGCCAAGTGCGGATGTTGCTCGGTGACACGGTCGAATGCCCTCTGTACCCGTTCGGCATCCGAGCCGGGCTCGAACACCGAGGCCACTAGTTCTTCCCGAGCATCTGCGGCGGCGCGTACCTTGCGAGCGCTTAGGACAGCAAACTCGGGCATGCTCATGCCCGCTTGGTACGCGCCCTTGATAGCGACCTTCACGCACTCGAACAAGTAGTCCTCGCCGCCGCAGATTTCGAGCTGACCACGCCGCTCAAGCTCTGCGGCAACCTGTGGAACACCCACGGGCTTGCCTGCCTCGTGGAGGTCCATGATCGCCTGGTGGATCAGACCGTTCCTGCTGATGAAAGCGCTGGGCAGGGAGGTTGGAGGAACCCTGCCTGACGGCGACGCGTGTTCGTTCGCTGACGGTGGCGTGCTAACGCCAGATGCCGGCGTGGAGACAGAACCTGAGGCATGTGCCTTATCCCATAGAGCCTTGAAGCGGTTGACCTCAGTCTCGGCTACAAGGCGGGGCCGAGCTTGGTGAGCTAGCTGCTCAACAACCACTTCGACCACGCCCCACGACGGCAGAGTGGGTTTTACGAAGGCGTGGTGGATGTTCGTATGGCTGACCACCTTCCCCACTGCCAGGTAGAGCTTCCGGGCTGAGGGAAATCCAGCCTTGCCATGCAACGCGTGGAGTTCGCGGTTGAAGACCCGAAGGGGTCCTTCAGGAAGCTTTGGCCTAAGCCACTGCGGCACGTGTAGTCCCCCTAGCCGTCTCCCCCATATGACCTACCTATGATGTCACCCAGCGTCATGGTCCGTCAGAAACTGTAAGAAATCGCGAAAGGCTGTCAGAGGCCGTCATCCAAGGCCAACTGCCGCTGAGGCTGATCCAAGGCACCTACCTGGAGAGGCAAATGGATCACATCAGTACACGCACCCTTCTGCTTACGCTCGTCGGGGTCTTCACGGTCTACTTGGTCTTGCAGCATCCGTCCATAGGAGCGGCCCTTGGGGTGGCCGTCGCGATGGTGACCCTTCTCCATGAGCTGCTACGGAAGTAGGCCGAGCATCTGCGTGGACCGGGTCCGTGACCTGGGTGGTGCAACCAGTTGACTGTCGCTTACCCGCTCGATGGCGAGGGTCTACCACCCGGCACTACGCCCGCCGGTCCCCGGCGGTGATGACCAGGTGGCCGAAGCGTCGGACTCCTGGCTCAACGGGCACGACCACGACGATCACGAGCCTGGGGCACGTAGCGGGCACGACGACGATGACGCTGGCTCCGCCGGGGTCCTCGCACCCGTCTGACCAGCGGCGGAGCAACCCGCGCTCATGATCGCCGAAAGGTCTTGAAAACCGTCGTGGCAGCGATGTCACCGTGGGTTCAAATCCCACACCCACCGCAGTGACGCAGAGCCTCTGACCAGCACGATCGGTCAGGGGCTCGTGTCGTGTCCCGGGTCTTCGGGTTGTTGGGCGCGTAGCAGGCGGAGCTGGCCGATCTCCGCGACGTTCTTCATCAACTCCGCGTTCGCCCAGCCGATCATGTGGGCGACGGTGTACTGCGGGTCGTCCAGCGGGGGAAACGCGGCGGTGGCGTCCAGGCCGGCGTCGTCGAGCCCGTCCAGGGCCGCCAGCCAGTCCGTGCGCAGGCCGCGCAGCCAGGTGACGGTCGTCTCCGCGTCGCCGGGCCAGGTGATGTCGGTCCGCTCCCGGAGCGGGCGGCCCACCAGGTGGTCCGTGGCCACGCTCCACCACCAGCCGATGTGCCAGCTGAGCCAGGCGATGGTCGGCACGGGCACGGGATCCGGCTCGGTCTCCGCCCAGTCGGGCACCCAGGTGCCGTCGGCGGCCCGGTGGACGGTCCAGGAGTGTGGCCCCGGTTCCCAGAGGAAGTCCTCGGGGCGCAGCCGGTCGAGGTGGTATTCGAACAGCGCCCAGGTCAGATCGAACTGTCGGCGCAACAGTTCATGTCGCGAATCACTCACCGACCGACCTTGCCCCGTGGCGTCGTAGCGCAGCAAACGATTTCCCGGCCCTCACCTCACCACGGCCCGCGCACCTCCAGGTCCCTCGCCAGCCCCTCCCAGTCGACCTCCCGCAACGCGTCCTCCGCGTCACAGCCGCGCGGCACCCGCGTGGTGGGCTGGAACCACACGATCGTCAGGGCGGAGCGACGCAGAACCGGGTCGTGGTTGTGGTCGTGGCCGAGGGCCGTGGAGCGGAAGGCGCCGACGCAGGCCACGGCCGGCAGCACCTCGACCGGGCCGCACGCGCCCGCGTACAGGTGCGGATACTCGCGCGGCGGCGGCACGAGGTGCACCGGCACGGACGGGTGGTCCCCCTCCGCGGCGCGGACGAGGCTGCTGATCCTCAGGTCGTTGACCGACTTGCAGGGGTAGCCGTCCAGCATGCCGCCGTCGCCGTTGCCGTACGTCGAGGAGAACCGCAGCGCGGCGAGGTCCAGCGAGCGGCCCGAGGTGAGGATGACGCGCGCCAGCGACATGGTCGGCTCTTCAGTGCGGTGGTGCATCGAGCTCCCGTGCGTTTCCGGGCCGGTCGGTCGCCCGACTTCATCAAGGTGGTTCGGGTGGTTCGGGTGGTTCGGGTACGTCCGTCAAGGCCGGTGTCCCGTCATCCGTGCCGCCGACGCGATCGTCGCGCGGGCCTCGCGTTCGGTCAGGCCGGTGTTGAGGGCCGCCTCGACGAGCGGTTCGACCAGGGCGGGGCCGATGCCGTCCTCGTAGGCGCGGCAGGCCGCCCAGAACAGGCGGGTGTTGCGCTGGCCCTCGTGCGCGGCGAGCACGAACTGCACCAGCCCTTGGCCGTGTCCGCCGGTCGACGGGGGCGCGGGGTGGTGCGCGCGAGGTGGAGGGAGCAGAAGGCGCAGGAGGGCGCGCGGGCAGGGCGCGGGGCCGATGTGGGATGTGCCGGGCGCCGTGCTGTAGACGCCGTGATCGGTGCGGGAGCCGGGGCCGACGAGATAGCCGCCGGCACCCCGGATGTCGATGCCGGGCGCGAGACGGCCCGCCGAGTTGGGGACGACGACATCGGCGGGGCCCGTCAGCCAGAGGTGGCGGCCGCCGCTCGGGGTCAGGACGACCACCGTGGGCGGGATCGTGAACAGATGGCGCAGCGCCAGTTCGCGCAGGGCCGCCGAGGAGTCCGTACCGGATTTGGTGTCGAGGTCGATGCCGATCAGCTGGTGCGGGGGCAGGCCGCAGGCGATGCCGTAGCCCGTGGCCCAGGGGGCGGCGGCGAAGAGTTCACGGATGCGGGCGGGGTCGGAGGAGGCGTCGTAGACCCCGTGTCCGAGGCGGCCGCACTCGCCGTGGCAGGGGGCGGGGTCGGGGTCGTCGCGGTGGGGGGAGCGCAGGGCCGGGAGTTTCGTCCGGGACAGGGGGATGACGGCCAGTCCGCGCTCGGCGGCTGACAGGGCGTGTGCGAGGGCCAGCGTCGTGGCCTGCCGGTCGGTGGTGGCCATGAGTCCATGTTCGTACAGACGTTCGAAAAAGGAAAGGGGGATTGGCCGCGACCTGCCGGCGACTCGCCGGTGCGGGGAGATTGGCCGGAACAGCGCCGGAACCTTTCACCCCTTGTGCCGCTTGAGCCGCTTGTGGCGGAGCTGTCCCGTACTGCCCTGCCCTGGGGGTTGGAAGTGGCGAAAGGGGTTTATCGACTTGTCATCACGCTTGAGGGCGAATCGGGGCTTCCGGGGTGGTTCGCCGGGGATTCGGTGGGCAACTCTGATCTCGCGACGTCGTGAACGACTCCGGGGCGGTCGGCCAACTGCCTTGGAAACAGCCGTACTTCATGCATCACCAATGCGCCCGGCGGGGAGCCTGGGCGCACCTGTTCTGGAGGAACAACATGGCAAGCATCCGTACTGCCCGCGTCATCGCAGCCGTCTCCGCCCTTCCGCTCGCGGTCGCCCTCTTCTCCGGCGTCGCGACGGCGGACAACGGCGCCATCGCGGACAACGGATCCAGCGCGTCTGTCACGGAGACGGAGGCCGCTCAGGGCCTCATCGGCAGCGGGGTCGGCGGCGACAACTGGGGCAACTCGTCCACCACCCAGCAGCAGGCGACCGGCTCCGGTGCCTCGAACCAGAGCAACACCGCCCAGGTCAACGGCTCCGCCTTCACGTCGGTCAACCAGGGCAACGACAACACGTCCGTCAACTTCACCCCGCTCTGGTGGTGAGCTGAGAGGGCCGGTGCTCCGGTGCTCAGGCGCCGGTCCTCTCGGAACCGTGGGTGTGCTGTGGGGTGAAACGCGTCTGCGCGGCGGTACTTCGGTACCGCCGCGCAGGCGTTTTTGGGGTGGTCGGGCCTTGACAGCCCTCTGTATCTGACGGACAGTCAGAAATCTTCGTACGGTCCGTGGATGCTTCCGAGAAATCAGAGAACTCGGAGAACTCGGAGAACTCGTGGGAACCGATTCGGCGTTCGCGGTGTACCAGAAGTGTCAGTGCGAAGCGCGATGCGGACGAGGGGGGCGACGATGAGCCACGAGGTGGCGGTGGACGAGGAGTTCGAGAAGCGGCTGAAGGCATACGAGGGTCGGCCCGCCGCAGTGGCGGGCATGGGCAAGGACCCTGTCAACGCGCCCATGATCCGGCACTGGTGCGAGGCGATGGACGACACCAACCCGGCGTATGAGGGAGAGGACGCCGTCGCACCGCCCACCATGCTCCAGGTGTGGACCATGGGCGGCCTCTCGGGCCATACGGGCCGCGCGCAGGCCTACGACGAACTGCTCGGCCTGCTCGACGAGGCGGGCTACACCTCCGTGGTCGCCACGGACTGTGAGCAGGAGTATCTACGGCCCCTGCGGCCCGGGGACGAGATCACCTTCGACTCGATCATCGAATCGGTGTCGGAAGAGAAGACGACGAAGCTCGGCACAGGGCACTTCGTCACGACCCGCACGGACCTCCGCGTCGGCCCCGACCTCGCGGGCACCCACCGCTTCCGCATCCTCAAGTACACGCCGATATGTCGGGGAGGGGGGCCACAGGTCCGGCAACCGAAGCCCGCCCGCTCCCGCCCCGTCGTCAACCGGGACAACGCCGCCTTCTGGGAGGGCGTCCGGCGGCACCGGCTGCTCATCCAGCGCTGCACGAGCTGCGGCACCCTTCGCCACCCTTGGCTGCCCGGCTGCAACGCCTGCGGAGGGCTCGACTGGGACACGGTCGAGGCGAGCGGCGAGGGGACGGTCTATTCGTACGTCGTGATGCATCACCCGCCCTTCCCGGCGTACGACCCTCCCTACGCGGTCGCCCTGATCGAACTGGCCGAGGGAGTGCGGATGATCGGCAATGTGGTGGGGGTGCCGTACGACAAGGTGCGCATCGGGCTGCCGCTGCGGCTGGAATTCCAGGAGTACGACGAGGAGCACGACCAGGAGCACGACGAGAAGCTGACGCTGCCGGTCTGGCGCACTCATGAGGCGGATCGCCCAGGAGGGGACGTATGAACGCCGGTGATGAACTGCCCCCGCTGGAGATCCCGATCACCCGGACGCTGATCGTCGCCGGGGCCATCGCCTCCCGTGACTACCAGGACGTGCATCACGACGCGGAGTTGGCCCGCCAGAAGGGCTCCCCCGACATCTTCATGAACATCCTGACGACAAACGGCCTGGTCGGCCGCTACATCACCGACCACTTCGGACCCACGGCCGTACTGCGCAGAGTGGCCATAAGGCTCGGCGCCCCCAACTACCCGGGCGACACGATGGTGTTGACCGGCAGAGTCGAGGAGGTCGACGGCGACACGGCGACGGTCCGGGTGCTCGGGGCCAACGGCATCGGCAAGCATGTGACCGGCATGGTGACGGTGACCGTCCCCGCGGGAGCGGCACCCGGCGCACCCGAGGAGGCCGCATGAGTGTGCACGAGCGGGACGCCCTCGGCGGTCGGGCGGCGATCGTCGGTGTGGGGGCCACCGAGTTCACCAAGGACTCGGGGCGCAGCGAGCTTCGACTGGCGGTGGAGGCGGTGCGGGCCGCGCTGGACGATGCGGGGCTGGCGCCGGCCGATGTGGACGGGATGGTGACGTTCACGATGGACACCAGCCCGGAGATCACCGTGGCCCAGGCGTGCGGGATGGGGGAGCTGTCCTTCTTCTCCCGTGTCCACTACGGCGGCGGCGCGGCCTGCGCCACGGTCCAGCAGGCGGCGCTCGCCGTGGCGACGGGGATCGCGGAGGTCGTGGTCTGCTACCGGGCGTTCAACGAGCGGTCGGGCCGCAGATTCGGCTCGGGCGTCCAGCACCGGGAGCCATCGGCGGAGGGCGTGGCGCTCGGCTGGTCCCTGCCGTTCGGGCTGCTCACCCCGGCGTCCTGGGTGGCGATGGCGGCACAGCGGTATCTGCACACCTACGGGCTGACGCCGGAGGCGTTCGGGCAGGTGGCGGTGGTGGACCGCAAGTACGCGGCGACCAACCCGGCCGCGTACTTCCACGGCAGACCCATCACCCTCGCCGACCACGCGGCCTCGCGCTGGATCGTCGAGCCGCTGCGGCTGCTGGACTGCTGCCAGGAGACGGACGGCGGCCAGGCGATCGTCGTCACGTCCGTCGAACGGGCCCGCGACCTGCCCCACCCGCCGACCGTCATAGCGGCGGCGGCCCAGGGGGCGGGCCGAGGGCAGGAGCAGATGACGAGCTACTACCGGGACGATCTCACCGGCCTGCCCGAGATGGGCGTGGTGGCGCGGCAGCTGTGGCGGACGGCGGGGCTCGGGCCGGGGGAGATCGATGTGGGGATCCTGTACGACCACTTCACCCCCTTCGTGCTGATGCAGCTGGAGGAGTTCGGGTTCTGCGGAAAGGGGGAGGCGGCGGGCTTCGTGGCCGAGGAGCGGCTGCCGCTCAACACACACGGGGGGCAGCTCGGTGAGGCGTATCTGCACGGGATGAACGGAATCGCGGAAGGAGTGAGACAGGTGCGGGGGACGTCCGTGAACCAGATATCGGGGGCGGAGCGGGTGCTGGTGACGGCCGGGACCGGTGTGCCGACCTCGGGTCTGGTCCTTACTGCCGAGAGGTGACCCCCAGGGGTAATCCCGCAGTAGGTATCCCTCGCTCGTCCACCTTCAGGAGGTGGAGCCAGCCCCACCCCTACAACCTGAGGCGGACGTTTCTTCGGCACTTGCGGCCGATCCGCCGAAGTAGGGGTCGCTCATAGCGTGGAGCCATGACCACACCCGTCTGCACCAGCGCTTCCGACGCCGCTACTTCAGCGAGGCAGACCCGTTCGAGCGCGACGTATCCGTCCTTCACGTCGTACGTACGGGCCCGCCAGCCGGTGCTGCTGCGTACCGCCCGCTCGCTGACCGCGAACCCGAGCGACGCGGAGGATCTGCTGCAGACCGCGCTGACCAAGACGTATGTGGCCTGGGAGCGGATCGAGGACCACCGTGCGCTGGACGGCTATGTGCGCAGGGCGCTGCTGAACACGCGGACGTCGCAGTGGCGCAAGCGCAAGGTCGACGAGTTCGCCTGCGACGAGCTGCCCGAGCCGGAGCCCGTGGCCGGCCAGGACACCGACCCCGCCGAGCAGCAGGCGCTGCACGACGCGATGTGGCGCGCGATCATGCGGCTGCCGGCGCGGCAGCGGGCGATGGTCGTCCTGAGGTACTACGAGGACCTCAGCGAGGTCCAGACGGCCGAGGTGCTCGGGGTCTCCGTAGGCACGGTGAAGTCGGCGGTGTCGCGTGCGCTGGGCAAACTGCGGGAGGACCCTGAGCTGGGCCTGGTGCGTTAACCGGGCCGTAGGCACGCGGTGTCGTCGGCGCCCCCGCCGTGCCCTGCTTTCGTCAACGTGACCTGATCGATCAGCGGCACCTAGTGACATACCACGCGGTATGTGAGCAGAATCAGCGCATCCCTTACCCACCGCGTAGGCAATGTCGCCCCCGGGAGGACGCCGTGCTGAGCACCATGCAGGACGTACCGCTGCTGATCTCCAGGATCCTGGCCCACGGGTCTACGATCCACGGCACATCGCAGGTGACGAGCTGGACCGGTGAGGCCGAGCCCCATCGCCGTTCCTTCGCCGAGGTCGGAGCCCGTGCCGCCCAGCTGGCGCACGCCCTGCGCGAGGACCTGGGAGTGGCCGGCGACGAGCGGGTCGCGACCCTGATGTGGAACAACGCCGAGCACGTCGAGGCCTACTTCGCGATCCCCTCCATGGGCGCGGTCCTGCACACCCTCAACCTCCGCCTCCCGCCCGAGCAGCTGGCCTGGATCGTCAACCACGCCGCCGACCGCGTCGTCATCGCCAACGGCTCGCTCCTCCCCCTGCTCGCCCCGCTGCTCCCGCATCTCAAGACGGTCGAGCACGTGGTGGTGTCGGGTCCGGGTGACCGCTCCGGTCTGGCCGCCGCCGACGTCCAGGTGCACGAGTACGAGGAGCTGATCGCCGGCAAGCCGACCACGTACGACTGGCCGGAGCTGGACGAGCGCCAGGCCGCCGCCATGTGCTACACCTCCGGCACCACGGGCGACCCGAAGGGCGTCATCTACTCCCACCGTTCGATCTACCTGCACTCCATGCAGGTCAACATGACCCAGTCGATGGGGCTGACGGACCAGGACACCTCGCTCGTGGTGGTCCCGCAGTTCCATGTCAACGCCTGGGGCCTGCCGCACGCCACCTTCATGACCGGCGTCAACATGCTGATGCCGGACCGCTTCCTGCAGCCCGCGCCGCTGGCCGAGATGATCGAGCGCGAGAAGCCCACCCACGCGGCCGCCGTGCCGACGATCTGGCAGGGCCTGCTCGCCGAGCTCAAGGCCAACCCCCGCGATGTCTCCACGCTCGGCCAGGTCACCATCGGCGGCTCGGCCTGTCCGCCCTCGCTGATGAAGGCGTTCGACGAGCTGGGCATGCGGGTCTGCCACGCCTGGGGCATGACGGAGACCTCCCCGCTCGGCACCGTCGCCCGGCCGCCGGCACACGCGGTGGGCACGGAGGAGGAGTTCGCGTACCGGCTCACCCAGGGCCGTTTCCCGGCGAGCGTCGAGGCCCGCCTCACCGGCCCCGGCGGCGAGCGCATCCCGTGGGACGGCGAGCAGGCGGGCGAACTGGAGGTGCGCGGCCCCTGGATCGCCGGCGCCTACTACAACGGCCCGGACGCCGAACCGCTGCGCCCCGCCGACAAGTTCAGCGAGGACGGCTGGCTCAAGACCGGCGACGTCGGCACCATCTCCCCCGACGGCTTCCTCACCCTCACCGACCGCGCCAAGGACGTCATCAAGTCCGGCGGCGAGTGGATCTCCTCGGTCGACCTGGAGAACGCACTGATGTCCCACCCGGACGTCGCCGAGGCGGCCGTGGTCGCCGTCCCCGACGACAAGTGGGGCGAGCGCCCGCTGGCCACGGTGGTCTTGAAGGAGGGCGCCTCCGCCGACTTCGAGACGCTCCGCGCCTTCCTTGCCGAAGAGGGCAAGATCGCGAAGTGGCAGCTTCCGGAGCGCTGGACGGTGATCGAGGCGGTGCCCAAGACCAGCGTCGGCAAGTTCGACAAGAAGGTGCTGCGTAGGCAGTACGCCGAGGGTGGGCTGGACGTCACTCAGCTCTGAGGGGAGCGCCGTAGGAGCTGCGGGGAACTGTTGTCGGGCGGCTGCGGGTATTTCGTGGTTGCTCGCGCAGTTCCCCGCGCCCCTTTAGGGGCGCGGACCGCCCCGTCCGTCAGTTAGTACCGATCCTCGACAGCAAGTCCACGATCCGCGCCTGCACCTCACCGCTCGTCGACCGCTCCGCCAGGAACAGCACCGTCTCGCCGGAGGCCAGCCGCGGCAGATCCGCCTGGTCGACGGCGGCCGTGTAGACGACGAGCGGGGTGCGGTTGAGCTGCCCGTTCGCGCGCAGCCAGTCCACGATCCCGGCCCGGCGGCGATGCACCTGCATCAGGTCCATCACGACCAGGTTCGGCCGGAAGTCGCCCGCCAGCATCACCGCGTCGGTGTCACTCGCGGCCCGCGCCACCTGCATCCCACGCCGCTCCAGCGTCGCGGTCAGCGCCAGCGCGATCTCCGCGTGCTCCTCGATCAGCAGGACGCGCGGCGGGTGCTGCTCGCTGTCCCGGGGGGCCAGCGCCTTCAGCAGTACGGCCGGGTCGGCGCCGTACGCCGCCTCCCGCGAGGCCTGCCCGAGCCCCGCCGTCACCATCACCGGCACCTCGGCCGCGACGGCGGCCTGCCGCAGCGACTGCAGCGCGGTCCGGGTGATCGGCCCGGTCAGCGGGTCCACGAACAGCGCGGCCGGGAACGCCGCGATCTGCGCGTCGACCTCCTCGCGCGAGTGCACGATCACCGGCCGGTAGCCGCGGTCGCTCAGCGCCTGCTGGGTCGTCACATCCGGCGCCGGCCACACCAGCAGCCGCCGCGGGTTGTCGAGCGGCTCCGGCGGCAGTTCGTCGTCCATCGGCTGCGGGCGCGGGGTGTCGGCGACCTCGATGGCACCGCCCGGCCCGTCCAGGGGTTCGGGTCCCTCGGCGGCGTTCTCGTCCGGCGCGCCTATGGCGTACGACCGTCCGGCCGCCTCGGCAGCGGGCGCCAGCCGCGACTGCCCGGCCATCGACGGCTGCGGCTGGGACGCGGCGGACACCGGCTGCTCGGCCGGCGGATGCGGTCGCGCCGCCTGCTCCACCGAGGCACCGGGTCGCGCGGCGGGATCGGGCGGCGTACCCAGCTTGCGGCGCCGCCCGCCGCTGGTCTGATGCGGGGGAGGCGTGGCCGTCGACTGCGCGGGCGGCGAGGGCTGCTGCACCTGAGCCGCCTGCCGGGTGAACGGCACGCCCTGCCCCAAGGTCCGCACACTGATCGCCCGACCCTGCGTCGAGTTGGGGTCGACGGGCGCACCAGGACCACCCGGAGCACCGGGTGCGCCAGGACCGGTGGGCGCGACGGGAGCGCCGGGCGCGGCGGCCTCCGCGGGAAGCGGCTGCGCCGCCCGCTGCTGCCCGGCACCCGCTGCCGCGGCGGCCTCGGGAGGCAGCGGAGTGCCCGGAGCCGGGGTGCCCTGGGCGGGCTGCGGAGCCTTCGGACCCGTCGATACGGCGGTCCCTGCCTCCGGAGTGCCCTGCGCGGGCGCCGCCTCGGCAGCGGGCAGGGCCCGGCCCGGAGCGACGGGAGCCGGAGCGGACGGAGCCTGCCCCTGCTGCACCGGCGCACCCTGAGCGGCGGCGACCTCCGGCGCGGGCGCCGCGGACAGCTCCGCCGGAGCGGCCACGGCCCGTCGGCGACGTCCGGTCGGCGCGCTGGTGGGATGGGGCTGCGGCGGGGTGTGGTCCTCGGCCTGGTCGTGCGGCACGGCATCGTGCCGGCCCTCGTCACCCCGTGCATCGCCGTGGGCAGCACCCCGTACATCGCCATGGGCAGCCTGAGCCGGCACCTGGGGCTGGGCCTGCGCGGCACCCGGAACCGGTACCGGAGCCACAGGCGAAGCCGGAGCCGGAGCAGGAGCCGGTGTCATGGCCGAGGCGGCAGCGGCAGCCGCGGGAGCCGACTCCACCGGCGCCCGGTCCGCCTCGGCGGGCGGCAGCGCGAACACCTGGCGAGGTCCGGCCTCCTGCGCCTGCGCGGCATTCCGCTCGGCCGCCGCGGCGAGGGCACGCCGACGCCGCCCGGTCGGCTGAGGGGCGTCGTCCGAGGCGGCCGTACCGGACTCGGAAGCGGCCGGAGCGGGCAGGGCGGGCGGCAGCGCGTGCTGCTCCCCGCCGTCCCGCCGGGCCCGGCGTCCACCGGGGGCGGGCACGCCCTGCGGCGGTACGGTCCCGCCGAGACCGTTCCCGGCGGCCGCGGTCCCCGCCGCGGCCTCGCCGGCCATGACGACGGCACCCTCGGAGACGCCGTCTCCACCAGCGGCGCCGTTCTCGTCGCCCACCTCGGCCGGCCGTCCGCGGCGCCGTCCGGTACCGCCGGAGGCCTCGCCGCCACCGTCGCCCGCACCGGGCGCGAGCTCCGCCGGGGCAGCCGCACGCCTGCGTCGCCGCCCGGTCGGCGCGGCGGCCTCCGCGTCGGCGGCCTCGGCCTCCGCACCCGGCGCATCGCTCTCCAGGAAGGCGTCGACGGACGACCTCCGCGCCCGCCGCCGCCCACCGCCGGGACCCTCGGGCGCACCGGAGTCGTCGGAGGCGGCGGCGGAGGAATCCGCCGCGACCTCGGGCGTGGCGGCAACGGCCCCCGCCCCGCCCCCGATGGGCACTTCGAGGACGTACGCGCTGCCGCTCATCCCGGGCACGTCGTGCGTCTGCAGCACCCCACCGTGGGCCCGCACGATCCCGCGCACGATCGGCTGGTGCACCGGGTCTCCCCCGGCATACGGCCCGCGCACCTCGATCCGTACGACCTCACCGCGCTGCGCCGCCGCCACGACGACGGTGTTGTCCATGTAACCGCCCGCCGACACCGGCGAGTTGCCGGTCGCGTCGACCCCGGCGACATCCGCGACGAGATGCGCGAGCGCGGTCGCGAGGCGCTGTGGGTCGACCTCGGCCTCGATGGGCGGCGCGTGCACGGCGAACTGCACCCGCCCCGGGCCGATGAGTTCGACGGCCCCGTCGACACCCGCGGCGACGACGGCGTCCAGCATCACCTTCGTACGGACGACCTGCTCGCCGCCGGAGTCCAGCTGCTGGTATCCGAGGACGTTGTCGATGAGGGTCGTGATCCGCGAGTAACCGGCGGACAGGTGATGCAGCACCTGGTTGGCCTCGGGCCACAACTGCCCCGCGTCATCGGCGGCGAGCGCGGCCAGCTCGCGGCGCAGCTCGTCCAGCGGGCCGCGCAGCGACCCGGCGAGCAGCGTCAGCAGCTGCTCGTGCCGGCCGGAGAGCGCCTCGTACCGGTCCTTCTCGCGTTCGCCGAGAGCGGCGTAGCGGTCCTCGTCGGCGGCGAGTTCCTCGGCGTGCCGCTCCTGGAGCTCCTCGACCTCGGCGACGTGCTTCTGCCGCAGGGCGGTCAGCTCGGAGGCGTGCTCCTCGGCGAGCCGTTCGAGTGCGTCGTCGTGCTGCTTCTGCGCGGCGTCCTTCTCGTCGGCCAGTGTGTCGTAGGGCCGCCGGTCGGTGAAGGTCATCACGGCGCCGACGAGCTGGTCGCCGTCGCGCACGGGTGCGGTCGTCAGGTCGACGGACACCTTGTCGCCGCCCTTGGACCACAGCACCTGCCCGCGCACCCGGTGCTTGCGCCCGGAACGCAGGGTGTCGGCGAGCGGGGACTCCTCGTACGGGAAGGGGGAGCCGTCGGTGCGGGAGTGCAGGATCAGGGTGTGCAGCTCGCGTCCGCCCAGGTCGCTGGCCCGATAACCCAGTATCTGGGCGGCGGCCGGATTGACGAGGACGATCCGGCCCTCGGTGTCGGTGCCGACGACACCCTCGGACGCGGCCCGCAGGATCATCTCGGTCTGCCGCTGCGAACGCGCCAGCTCGGCCTCGGTGTCGACGGTCCCGGAGAGGTCGCGCACGACCAGCATCAGCAGCTCGTCGCCGGTGTAGCCGTAGCCGTCGTAGGCCTGGCCGCCGTTCTCGAGATTCGCGGACGTGACCTCGACCGGGAACTCGCCGCCGTCGGTGCGCCGGGCCATCATCCGGGTCGGCTTGGTCCGCCCCTGCGGGTCCATGTGATCGGGCCGCCGCATGGAGCCGGGGATCAGCTTGGAGTCGAACTGGGGCAGCAGATCGAGCAGCCCGCGCCCGACCAACGCGGTCCCCGGGGCCTCGAAGGTCTCCAGGGCGATGGTGTTGGCGTTGACGACGGTCCCATTGGCGTTGACCAGCACCAACGCATCGGGAAGCGCGTCGAGTATGGCTGCGAGGCGAGCAGCGCCTCGGGATGGCCTGCTGCTCACGAGACGCTTCCTCCCTGTTACCGCACCTTGCCGACCGCTCGGGCCATCTTGCCAACCGGCCCGCGGCGTGTCACGCGAGGGAGTCTAAGGGCTGGGGTTGCGCTCGCGACGCCGGATGAGAGCGAGGTCGCACGACGAAGTGACCCAGAACGTATGACCGCCTGCGTCGTCGTCCTTCCCACGTCCGCCGCGTGTCCATTCAGGCTTCGCGAGACCTTCGCGGGACTTTTGCGGACCCGGTACGTCCGGTATGGAAAGCCTGTGCGACGGGCGACGGCGCGTGTTCGCCGCGGACGGTCGTACGGGTCCTACGAACGTCGTCCTTGCGCCCGCACGTCGGGAAGGAGCGGCACCAGCCGGTCCCAGCGCTCGATCTCGCAGCCGTTGCTGCGGTCGTAGCGGGCGTCGACGGGCCGCCCGGCCCAGGCCCCGGTGACCCGCGCGGTGGCCGCGCCGCCGTACTGCATCGTGCAGAGGGTGTCCTGCGGTACGGGAGCGAAGGCGTCCTTGCCCCATCGGGTGCCGCGGTCCACTACGGCACAGGCGCCGGCGGGGTCGGGATGGTCGCCGCCGGCCGGATGGCAGGTCAGCTCGTACGTCCCGTCGGCGTCGCCGCCGGCCTTGCGGACGGTGACGGTGAGGCGGTCACCGGCGCGGTCCGGGCCCTGGAGGGAGGGGGCCGCGAGGGCGGGTGCGGCCTGGGGGGACGCGGAGGCGGGCGCGACGGCGGTGAGGCCGACGGCGACGAGGGAGCCGGTGGCGCCGAGGAGGACCCGGCGCAGGCGGCCGGTCCGTGCGGAACGGTTGACCTGCAACATGACCTGACTAACGTCGCACGGCGCCGTACGTTGCGGCCCCTTCGAGCACGCCGGTAAGGGCTTTGCCCTGCGACGTGTCCGCCTAGTACCGTGGGAGTCGATTGGTGACAGCGCGCTCGACTGTGTCATCATCTGCACGCACCACTCGCGCTCGCGCGAGCGGCTGTGCTGGAGGCGTCGCCTAGTCCGGTCTATGGCGCCGCACTGCTAATGCGGTTTGGGCCTTAAAGCCCATCGAGGGTTCAAATCCCTCCGCCTCCGCGCTCGATCACGAAGCCCCGGTCCCCGGACCGGGGCTTCGTCGTTCCCGAGCCGGGCCACACAGATCGCCGATCAGGCCGTTTTCGCAGGTCACAAGGGGTGCGGCCAATGGATTTCACATGGCGGCGGCAGTCATGTAATGTTCTTCCTGTCGCCGCGAGCGGGCCGGAAGGGCCGGGAGCGGCGGGAAAACAGAACAGAACACGCACTCGTAGCTTAACGGATAGAGCATCTGACTACGGATCAGAAGGTTGCAGGTTCGAATCCTGCCGAGTGCACTTTGATCGAAGCCCCCTCGGGATCATCCCGAGGGGGCTTCGTCGTGAACTCATGTCTCTCGCTAAGCAAGTGACGCGGGTCCCGCCGCGATGCGGAACTGTTCCAGTAGTTGTTCGGGCAGGACGGATCCGGTGACCCTCAGGGTGGCGTCCTCGACGAGCTTTCGGTGTTCCTGTTCGAAGAGGGGAATGCCTACGTTTCCCTTGTACTGCGGAGCCATCGCGCCGGAGAAGGCCGAAGGCCACGATGATTTCATTCGCGTGTTCCAGCGTGGCGAACAGAGAGTTGGCGTAGTAGGAGGAGCGGGACGCGAGGTAGCAGACGAGGGAGCTGCTCTCGGCGGTCATGCCGACCCTTGCGTCCGGGACCCAGATCTCGTCGACGGCGCCGGAGTTCATCATTATCTCGGCGGTGACGTGCTGGGACTGGTCGTAGTCGACGGAGCCGAGGACCACGGCGGTGCGGGCCCTGCCTTTGCAGGGCTCGGTGAGGGCTCGGAAGCTCTCCCAGACGAGTCGGCCGCGGGCCTCCAGATATTTGATCAGGGCGATCGCCTCGTCCCTCCAGTCCTCTTCCGCCGACAGGAACTGCCGGGCTCGGGCGAGGGAGAGGAGCCGGTCGTGATCCCTTGTCTGGAGGGTCTCGTGGGTGGGATCGATGTGGTCCGTTCCGGTCGCCGTGTTGTGCAGGACGATACGCATCCTGTTGCGGGGGCCCATGAAGTCGTTCCACTTGACGCGGAACCCGCGCTCGCGGAGGCCGCTCACACAGTGGTCGCAGAAGCAGGAGACGGATATCTCGTTGTCGTCGAGATAGTTCGAGCCGGCGCTCGGCAGGATGTTCACCGCGTCCAGGACGATGCCGTCGACGCCGCGGTCCAGTACCTCGGTGACCATCTGGGCGACGACCTTCTGCGAGATCCGGTTCGCGATGCAGATCTGGTCGCCGGGGGTGTCGTACTGGTCCCTGATGAACAGATACTCCGCGGCCGTGAAACCGAAGTGCAGCAGCACCCGCCCCCAGACCACTCCGTCGGGGCCGAGTTCGTTCCGTGCGTCGGCGACCCACTGGGACAGCGGGTCGCTGCCGCCGAGGGACGCCTGTGGGGGCTGGACCACGGACTCGAAGGCCGGTCCCGACCGCACGATGGCCGGGAGGCAGATCTCCGACGGGGACCTGCGGGCGTACTGACGGTATCGGTCGACCCAGTAGCTCACGTTCGAGTCCTGCAGCATCACCGTGGAGGGGATGTCGAGGATATTGCGTTCGCTGGATTCGGCGTGGTTGATTTCTTCCCCCGGGGTGCCCTCATTGGTTTCGTTGTTCATGTCCCGCCCCCTTGCTCGATACTGCTGATCCGGATCACCTGACGGGAATGCGGTACAGGTAATCCATGAAATCCGAGACGCTGTCGTTCTTGGAGTGTCCGTCAATGAATCGAGCGATCATTGCCCGGACCTGGGGTGGAGCGTCGACCTGGTCGCGCATGACGCGGATGACCGGAGGCGCGCAGTCCTCATGCCGTAGGGCCTGAGGGTCCAGCAGGGACCAGAAGGTCACGGCCAGTGCGAAGACGTCGCTCGCGTACGAGACGCGGCCGATGTCGCGACGGGCATAGGCGGGGAGGAAGGCCAGTCTCCCGCCCTGCAGCAGACTCCTGGACGGTGTGGAGATGAGATGGGACTCCACCACCCGGACGAGACCGAAATCGGCGAGCAGATATGCGTCGGTCGATTTCCGGTACACGATGTTCCAGGGTGCGATGGCACTGTGGACGATCCCGTCGGCATGGGCCGCACTCACCGCGTCGCACACCTGCAGAAGGATCTTCTTCGCGCTCGCCACGGATGCGCGGCCCATCAGATGCGATACGTCCGGGCTGGTCCCGTCACCTGATTCGATCCAGTCCATGACCAGATAGAGAACGCTGTCGATGCGTCCGAGGTCGCGAACGGGAACAATGTTCTGGCATTTACGGCTCAATCGAGCGGTGACAATGGCTTCCGTAGCGAAAGAGGCCTGTACTTTTCGCAGGGCCTGTGCCGTGAGATCGCTGCGGATCGTCTTGATGGCGACCGATTCGCCGAACAGGCGGTCGTGCGCCTTCCAGAGATGGCCGCAGCCGCCCGAATGGAGCGGGCCGGGATCTTCAATTGTGTAGCGAAATAATTCCGACAGGACTCGCTCGGTGGCCACCCGTGCCTCCCCCACCCGGTACGGCGACCGGCCAGGCGTACCGAATGGGGGGCGTATGTCTCTAGAAACGTGAATAGATCAACTCTGCCGGTATTTCCGGTCAGATTTTCGAACCTTTGGGATTCTAGAGGGGAGCCGGCTCGTAGGTGACCGTCGTGGCAGGGCAGGCCTCGGCGATCTGGGTGAGGGCCTCCGACTCGGTGGCGTCGACGGACAGGCCCCAGCGGAGCTTGGTCGCGATCCACTCCGAGGTGTAGCGGCAGGTGACCTCGACGACCGACGGCAGCCACTCGGCGGGGTCCTGGTCGGCCTTGCTGCGGTTCGAGGCCGCGGAGACGGCGACCAGGGAGGTCGGGGTGCCGAGGTCGTTGGCGTAGGCCTCACGGCGCTGGGCGGTCCACTGCGACGCCCCCGAGTCCCAGGCCTCGGCGAGGGGCACCATGTGGTCGACGTCCAGCGCGGAGGCCGAGGTCAGCCACTTGGAGTCGTAGTACGACCACCAGCGCCCGCCGGAGAGCTTGCAGCCGGGGAGGATCGCGGGCGCGTCGACCGCCTCGGCGAGGAGCACCTCGGCCCGGGTGTTGCAGCCGTCGCTCGGATTCCGCCCGGCGTTCCAGTGCTTGAAGCTGGTGCGCTCATAGCCGTCGCGCACCTCCGCGGCCAGCGGGAGCAGGGGGACCGCGGCCGTGATCGGGAGGGTGTAGGCGGCTGCGGCGGAACGATCCTGCGCGTGGGCCGGGGCGGGGGCGGTGAGGGAGAGGAGGACGAGGGCGGCCGTGAGGACGGTGCGGGTGAGGGCTTTGACCAGGAGGTTCTTGGCCAGGAGGTTTTTGATCACGCGTCGCAGGATTGGACGCTTATCACTCTTTCCGACTGTTCGACTCGGGCGAGTGGGCCGTCTGGAGGCGTGGGTTCACCGGGCAGGCGGGTGAGGGGTGGCCCGATCGGGGCGGGGGCGTACCTGCCGCTGGTCGAGGGTGTGGTCCGGCAGAAGGCGGGAGAGGGCTTCCGTCAGGCGTTCGCAGGACTCCTCCAGTACCCGGAGGGTCTGGTTGCGTTCGGTCACCGCGGCCGAGAGCAGCAGGGCCGTGAGCGCCACGGTGCCGTTGAAGGCCTGGAGGGTGACCATCTTGGCGAGGAGGTCCTGGCCGGAGAACGGGCCCGTGCCGTCCGCGCCGGCGGAGATCGCGACCAACGAGGTGAGCAGCGCGCAGGGCGCGGCGCCCGGGAGCTGGAAGCGGAAGGCCGCCCAGATCAGGAAGGGGACGACGAGGAAGAGCAGGCTGAGCGAGCTGCGGGTGCCGATCAGGGAGGCGACCGCCGTGCCGGCCAGCAGGACCGCCGCCTCGACCCAGCGCAGCACGGGCACGTCATGTGGCCGGCGCAGGGTGCGCGCGGCCAGCAGCAGGGGCGCGATGACGAGGACGCCCATCGCGTCGCCCGTCCACCACACCGACCAGGTCGGCCAGAAGTCGTGGGCCGTCAGCGCCTCGGAGGCCACCAGCACACCGGTGCCGATCGTCGCGCTGATCACCATGCCGGCCAGGGCCCCGAGGAAGACCAGGGCGAGGGCGTCCTGGAGCCGGTCCAGGGCGACGCGGAATCCGACGCGCCGCAGGAGGAGACAGGCGCAGACCGGGGCGATGGTGTTGCCGGCCACGATGGCGAGCACGGGGAGGATCGACGGCCCCAGCGGCACGTTCACGATGAGCGCCCCGATCGCGATGCCCGGCCACATCCGCAGCCCCCACAGCAGCAGCGCGACCAAGGCGATGCCGGTCGGCGGCCAGAACGGCGTGACCTGGCCCCGTACCAGTTGCTGTTCCAGGCCGAGCTTGGCGCTGCCGTAGTAGGCGGCGATCACCACGGCGAGGCGGAGGGTGTCGGTGGCCTGCTGCCGCAGGCGTAGGCGCCGGGCGTCCGTCTTGCGCGGGGTCTGCGGGCCCACCAGGGCGTGCATCCGGCTCAGCCTCCGTAGCGAAGGACGAGCACCGCGGCGTCGTCGTTGTGGCCGGTGAGGTCGGCGACCTTGATGACCCGGGCGGCCAGGTCGTCGGGGGCGGCGGCGCAGGAGTCGCCGACCAGGTCGGCCACCTTCTTCAGCCCGTCGTCGATGGGATACTCCGGGCCTTCCACGACGCCGTCGGTGAGCAGCACGAACGCGCCCACGCCGGTCAGCAGACGGTGGGAGGACGGGTAGCGCTCGCCGGCGTGGATGCCCAGCGGCAGTCCGCCGTCGCTCAGGACGATCTCGCAGCGGCCGTCGGTCGTCGCCCACACGGCCGGCACATGCCCGGCGCGGGCGTCGCACAGCTCCTTGGTGACCGGGTCGAAGCGCAGGAAGGAGCAGGTCACGAACAGTTCGGAGGCCATGGCGACCAGCAGGTCGTTGGTGCGCCGCAACACCTCCGCCGGGTCGGTGGTGGCCGTCGCGACGGCGCGCAGACAGGTGCGCACCTGCCCCATGTGGGCCGCGGCCTCGACGTCGTGGCCCTGGACGTCGCCGATGGCGAACCCCACCGAGCCGTCCGGCATCGGGAAGCCGTCGTACCAGTCGCCGCCGATGTCCAGACCGACCCGTGCGGGCGTGTACCGGCCGGCCACCCGCAGACCGGGCAGGGCAGGCAGCTCGGCGGCGAGGACCTGGCGCTGGAGCGCCCCGGCCAGTTCGACGCGGTCCTGGTGCAGCTTGATCTGGTCCAGGATCCGGCCGGTGAGATCCCCGAGCTCCTGGAGCAGCTCTCTGGTGGCACCGGCCGAATCGGTGCGGCGACGGGCCATGGCATCACACCCCGGGTCCTGCGGAGCGCCATAGGCGGCGATCGAAACGTCGCATATGTGGCGCTTTCACGGTACCCCGCGCCGACGGGAGGGTCCTGTCCCGGACCCGATTCAGTCCTGATCCCCGAACGCCAGCGCGTCCAGGTCCCCGTCGAAGTCCTCCCCCAGTCCGGGCAGGTTCAGGAACATCGCTTCCAGCGGGTCGGGCGCCGGATCGGCTCCCCTCGTGTCGCGGACCGCGTCCGGTGCCGTCTGGAGTGCCTGTTCCGTCCAGATGCACTTGCCGGTCGGCGTGTACCGGGTGCCCCAGCGCTGCGACAGCGCGGAGATCAGCTGCAGCCCCCGGCCGCCCTCGTCGTGCTCCGTCGCCCGGCGTATCCGCGGCATCGTCAGGCTGCCGTCGAAGACCTCGCAGATCAGGGCGGCGTCGTGCAGCAGCCGTAGCCGCAGCGGGCCCTTGGCGTGCCGGATGACATTGCCGACGAGTTCGCTGGCCAGGAGTTCGGTGGTGGGGGTGAGGTCGGCCAGGTCCCAGGCCGACAGCTGCTCCCGGATCAGGGCGCGGGCCTGGCCGGCCGCCCGGGGGTCCTTGGGCAGCGGCCAGGAGGCGATGCGGGAGTCGGGCAGTGCGTGCAGACGGGCCAGGAGGAAGGCCGCGTCGTCGGCCGCCTGGAAATGCGGGGGGAGCAGGGCCGAGGTGACCTGTTCGCAGAGGTGCTCCAGGTCGCTCGCCGTGCCCTCGGCGTGCGCGGTGCGCAGGACGTCGGCCAGGGCGGCCATGCCCTCGTCCATCTCGCGCTTCGACGACTCGACCAGGCCGTCGGTGTACAGCGCCAGCACGCTGCCCTCGGGGACCTGGATCTCCGTCGTCTCGAAGGGGGGCTCGGCCGCGCCCAGGGGCGGGTCGGCGGACAGGGGCGGGAAGACGACCGTGCCGTCGGGGTGCAGCAGGGCCGGTGGCGGGTGGCCCGCCCTCGCTATGGAACAGACGCGGGTCGTGGAGTCGTACAACGCGTACAGACACGTCACATACGACTCCTCGCCCATCGCGACGACGATGTCGTTCAGGTGGCACATGATCTCGTCGG
Organism: Streptomyces lanatus; assembly: GCF_014655715.1. Classification (GTDB taxonomy): domain Bacteria; phylum Actinomycetota; class Actinomycetes; order Streptomycetales; family Streptomycetaceae; genus Streptomyces; species Streptomyces lanatus. The sequence continues at coordinate 347,050 of NZ_BNBM01000006.1, forward strand.
GCGGCAGTTCCAGGTCGGCCAGGGTGTGCACGGCCGTGCGCAGCCGGCCCATCGTGGCCGCCTCCGGCAGGCCGTGGCCCATCACGTCGCCCACGACGAGGGCCACCTGGCCGCCCGACAGCGGGATGATGTCGTACCAGTCGCCGCCTACGTCCATGCCCTGGCCGGCCGGCAGATAGCGGGCGGCGGCCGTGCAGGCGGGGAGGGCGGGCAGGTCCCTCGGGAGCAGGCTGCGCTGGAGTTCGCGGGACCGGGTGTGCTCGGCGTCGAAGAGACGGGCCCGCTCCAGGGCCTGGGCGACCAGGGCGCTGGTCGCGGTCAGCAGGGTGCGCTCCTCGTCGTTGAGGCGGCGCGGGTGGTCGAAGGTGATCGCGCAGATGCCGAAGGTGTGGCCCGAGGCGGTCAGCGGGAGCAGCGCCCAGGCCCGCTTGCCGGCGCGCGAGGGCAGGTCGGCCAGCTCGGGATAGCGGACCGCGAACTCCCGCGGGGAGGACAGGAACAGCGGGGTGCCGGCCAGGATCGAGTCCCACAGCGGGCTGGGTTCGGTGCGCTCGCGGCCGTCGAGGAGGGTGAGGATGTCGTCGGGGTAGCCGACGGAGCCGACGGTGTGCAGCCGGTCGGCCTCCACGGTCTGCACCACCAGACCGGTCGCCTCGAACGGCGGCAGCACCCGGCGCGCGACCGAGTCCACCACGTCCGCCGAGGTCGTCGCCTTGGCCAACGCCGCCGTCAACTCCCCTATCCGGGCGGCCCGTTCGGCGGCGGCCCGCTCGGCGTTCCGGCGCTCCTCCTCCAGCCTCCGCTTCTCGGTGACATCGGTGAAGTAGATGGTGCGCCCGTCGGGACCCGGCACCAGCCGCAGATGGCACAGCCGCCCATTGGGCAGCCGTACGTCGAAGCTGACCGACTTCTCCGCGGCGGCGGCCTGCCGGCAGCGGATCTCCAGGCCCGGCACCTGCTCGGCGGCCGGCAGGTCCCACAGCAGACAGCCGAAGAGCTCCTCCTCGGAGAAGCCCAGGGTGCGCTCCGCCTCCAGGTTGGCGAAGGTGATCCGCCAGTCGTCGTCCATGGCGAGGAAGCCGTCGCTCATGTGCCGCAGGGCCCGGCCGAGCGCGTCACGGGCGGACCTGGGTTCGTTGCTGTCCCAGCCGACGCCGATCATGCGGTGCGGCTCGCCGTTCCCGTCGTACGTCGGCCTGCCGCGGGCCTGGGTCCAGCCCCAGGTGCCGTCCAGTTTGCGGACGCGGTACTCGGCCTCGAAGACGCCGTGCTCCCGGATCGCCCGGTCCACCAGGGCCAGGGTCGGCGGGAGGTCGTCGGGGTGGACGCATCTCATCCAGTTCTCGACCTGGCCGACGTAGTCCTCGGGCCGCGTGCCGTACAGCTCCAGGGCCGCCTCGTCCCAGAGCAGTTCGCCGGTCTGGATGTTCCAGTCCCAGGAGCCGACGCTGACCTCCTTCAGGGCCTGACGCCGGCGTTCGCCGTTCGGCTCCGGCTGGACGGGGCCGGTGGGCGGGGGTGCCTGGACCATGCGGTCCTCGGTCCACGCGACGACGGCGCGCAGGAACTTCCAGTGCTCGGGGGTCGGTTCGCCGCCGTCGCCCATGAGGACGGTGAGGGCGCCGATGCCGCGGCCCGCGTGGCTGCCGCTGTGCAGCGGTAACGCGGCGAGGCCGGTGCCCGGCCAGGTGGCGTCGAGGGCGTCGGCCGGGCCCAGCGGGACCCAGACGCCATTGCCCTCGCCCAGCGCGCGGGCCGGGGCCAGCGGCGCGTCCTGGTCGAGGATCTCCCAGGAGCGGGTGAGCGCGTCGGGGAGCCCGGCCGCGGACACCAGACGCAGCGCGGACATCGGACCCCGCAGATGGATCATGCCGCCCAGCGCGCCCAGTTCGCCCACCGCATGCTGCAGGGCCAGCCGGAAGACCTCGCTTTCCGCGACACCTGGGGCCACCGTGCTGAGCAGCGTCAGCCGAGCGTTCATGTTGCGGACCTTACCGGTCCACGCACGGCCGAATCCTTGGTTCGCAAGATCCTCACGCCCCTCACCCAGCCGGATCGCCGGAACCTCAACAGCCAAGAATTACCGTTGAGTTGAGTCGACTGGGCCCACGACCGAGTATCACCCGGCATCACCCCGGCACCCCCCGACCGCTGAGGAGCGGAATGGACATCGGCGTATTCATCCCCATCGGCAACAACGGCTGGCTCATTTCGAAGAGTTCGCCCCAGTACATGCCCACCTTCGAGCTGAACAAGGCCATCGTGCGCAAGGCCGAGGAGCACGGGCTCGACTTCGCGCTGTCGATGATCAAGCTCAAAGGCTTCGGCGGCGAGACCGAGTTCTGGGACCACTGCCTGGAGTCGTTCACCCTGATGGCGGGCCTGGCCGCGGTCACGGAACGAATAAAGCTGTACGCCTCCACCCCCATCCTCGTCCTGCCCCCCGCGATCGTCGCCCGCATGGCCACGACGGTCGACTCGATCGCCCCCGGCCGCTTCGGCATCAACATCGTCACCGGCTGGGCCCCCGGCGAGTACTCCCAGATGGGCCTGTGGCCCGGCGACCAGCACTTCGGCAACCGCTACGACCGGGCCGTCGAGTACGTCACCGTGATGAAGGAGCTGTGGCGCGAGGGCGTCAGCGACTTCAAGGGCGACTTCTACGAGATGGACGACTGCGTGCTGTCGCCGCGCCCGGCGAACGGCCACATAGACATCGTCGCCGCCGGCCAGAGCAACACCGGCATGCGGTTCGCCGCCGAGCACGCCGACTACAACTTCATCCTCGGCAGCGGCGTCAACACCCCGCTCGCCTTCGCCGACACCACGGCCACACTGGTGGACGCGGCACGCGAGACCGGCCGGGACGTCGGGGCGCTCTCCCTCTTCATGGTCATCGCCGACGAGACGGACGAGGCCGCACAGGCCAAGTGGCGCGACTACCACGACAACGCCGACCGCGCGGCGCTGGCGTACATGGCGGGCGAATCGGCCTCCGACACCACCGCCGACGACTCCTCCACCGCCCGCACCATCGTGCTGCCCGAGGGCGCGGTGAACTTCAACATGGGCACGCTGGTGGGGTCGTACGAGAGTGTCGCGAGGATGCTCGACGAGGTCGCCGGGGTCGACGGCACCAAGGGGATCATGCTGGTCTTCGACGACTTCCTGGCGGGCATCGAGGACTTCGGCACGCGCATCCAGCCGCTGATGAAGTGCCGGCGCGCATGACGGTGGACGACTACGAGCGGGCCGGCCTCGACGGCCACCTGGTCCCCGGGTCCGCCCCGGCCCTGCTCCTGGTTGACCCGGCTCGCGCGTACGTGGACCGTGCCTGCCCCCTCTACGCCGGGGTCGAACCGGCCGTCACGGTGATGCGGACGCTGCTGGCGGCGGCGCGCGGGGCGGGGATCCGGCGGGTGCTCACCCGGGTGCGGTTCCGGCCCGACGGGGCGGACGGCGGGGTGTTCTTCCGCAAGGTGCCGGCGTTACGGGCGTTCGCCGAGGGCAGCCCGTACGGCGACTTCATCGACGGACTGGCCCCCATGGCGGATGAGTTGACGGTGACGAAGCAGTACCCGAGCGCCTTCTTCGGTACGCCACTGGCGGCCCACCTCACCGCGAACGGAGTCGACACGCTACTCATCGGCGGCCTCACCACGAGCGGTTGCGTACGCGCCACCGCCCTGGACGCGATGCAGCACGGGTTCGTGCCGGTAGTGGTGGCGGAGGCGGTGGGCGACCGTGACCCGGAGGTGCACGCGGCGAATCTCTTCGACATACGGCACAAGATCGGCGAGGTGTGGTCGATGGGGCGGGTCATGGAGTACCTCGACGGAATGGATGGACGCTCATACCGAATGGATGGACCCTCATACGGAATGGATGGACGCTCATGAGGACGGCGGTCGTAGCCGGGAACCCGAAACCCGCCTCACGCACCCTCGACGCGGCGACCCGACTGGCGACGGAACTCGGCGGAGGGCCACCGGACCGGGTGCTCGACGTGATCACCCTGGGGGCGGGGCTGCTGGGCTGGGGTGACGAGGCGGTGTCCGACGCGGTGCGGTCCGTCGCGGCGACGGACCTGGTGGTCGTGGCCAGCCCGACCTTCAAGGCGACGTATTCCGGTGTGCTCAAGCTGTTCCTGGACCAGTTCGAGACGGGAGAGGGACTGCGGGACGTGGTGGCGGTCCCCCTGATGCTGGGCGCGGGACCGGCCCATGCCCTCGCTCCTGACCTGCTGCTCAAGCCGGTGCTGGTGGAACTGGGCGCGATCACGCCGGCGCCTGGGCTGTATCTGCGGGACGGCGGTTATGCGACGGACGGGAGTATTGGGGAGTACGTGGGGCGGTGGGGAGGGGTGTTGAAAGGGGCGGCAGGGGCCTGAGTCGAGGGCGTCTTCTTCTCCTCGTTCCGCCCGGCGAACACGAACAGCCGCAGGACCAGGAAGCGGCCGATGCCGGCCAGGCCCGAGGCCGTGAGGTAGACGGCCTGCTCCCAGGCCAGGGTGGGCGTCGGCCGCAGGGCGTGCAGTACGAGCATCGCGGCGGTCGTGGCGAGGTAGGCGGCGACGGCCGAACCCGAGGACTGCAGGTGCTGCCGCAAGCCCGGGCGTCGTCCGGTGCCGAAGGTGAACAGGGCGTGCAACTCGGTGCACAGAAGCGTGCCGACGACGGTGACCAGGGCGTTCGCGACCGCCCAGGGCATCGCCGCGGTGAGCATCGGCACGGCCGCGCTGGAGAGGAGGCCTATGCCGCCTCCGCACACTATGAAGCGGGCGAAGGAGGAGAGGGGGCCCGGGGTCGGGGTCGCCGCGGGGGACGGTGAGGTCGGGCGCTGCGACTCCATGGCGGGTTCCTTCCGGGCGGGCGGCATCCTCTACGGGATTCAGCTCATCCCGGCGCGGCTTCAGCGGGGCCTCAGGCGGGCTTCAGCCGGTTTCGACGGCCGGCTTCAGCCGGGATCAACCGAGAGCAACGATGCCGTTGTCCGCGTGGCCGGACGATGGAGTGGGCTCCCGGACCGAGGGTGGGGCAGGCTCCACCATCAGCTCTACGGAAAGCCAGTCGCGGCCTATTTGAAGGCGGCGAGACTCCGCCCCACCCACTCCCAGAACGCACGCCCCGGCCGCCCGAGGACGTCCTCCACATCCGGGCTCACCCTCCGCAGCGCGGCCGGCGGAGCGCCGAGCATGTCGAGGGTGCTGTCGACGACCGGCTCGGGCATGGTGCGCAGCATGTGGTCGCGGGCCTGGGCGCGGGTGAGTTCGACGAACCCGACCGGCTCACCGAGGGCGTGCTCGATGGCCGCCGTCTGCTCGCGGGGCGAGACGGGTGCCGGGCCGGTCAGTTCGTAGGTCTCGCCCGCGTGGCCCGGTCCGCGCAGGGCAGCCGCCGCGACGTCCGCGAGGTCGGCGGGGTCGACGGTGGGCAGGGCGACGTCACCGAAGGGGGCCGCCACCTCCCGTCGCGTACGGATCATGTCGGCCCACTGGAGGGCGTTGGAGTGGAAGCCGCCCGCGCGGAGCATCGTCCACTCCAGGCCGGATGCCTTGACGGCGTCCTCCAGCACCGACGGGTGGGCTCCTGTGCCGACACCTTGGGAGGACAGCAGGACCACGCGCCGGACGCCCGTTCCCCGTACGGCGTCCAGGACGGCGCCGAGGTCGCCGCCCGCGGCCATGAAGTCGCCGGAGGTCAGCAGGAAGAGGGCCTCGGCCCCGTCGAGCGCGGGCTTGAGGAGGTCGGGGTCGGGTTCGGCGAGGTCGGCCTGGTGGTGGAGGACTCCCGCAGGTACGTCCGACGCGGAGATCCGGCGGGAGACCGCCGTCACCCGCTCGCCCGCCGCCACGAGGGCCCGCACAAGTGGCCGTCCCACATTGCCGGTTGCTCCGGTCACCACGATCATCTTGGTTCTCCGTCCCGAGTTCGGATTGGGTGGTTCTGAGGATCTGAGGTTCTGATCTCGTACGGCGACGCTACTGTCGTGGAGGTAGTAGGTACCTAGAGGAAAGTATTGGCGGACAGGGGTAGTTGTGACCGAGGACACACGAATGTCAGTCCCGCGCGGCGCCGACCCGGAGACCGCCTGTCCGATCGCCCCCGTGGTCGACATCGTCTTCAGCCGCTGGACCACCCCGATTCTGTGGTCCCTCCACGAGTACGGCCGTCAGCGCTTCGTCGAGCTGGAGCGCCGTATCGCCACCATCACGCCGAAAGTGCTGACGCAGCGGCTGCGGCAGTTGGAGCGCGACGGCCTGGTCATACGGACGTATCACCCCGAGGTCCCGCCGCGCGTGGAGTACGAGATCAGCGAACTGGGCCGCAGCCTGGCGCCGTTGTTCGCCGCGCTGTCGGAGTGGTCGGTGCGTCTGGGCGAGGTGGAACGGGCGAGGGTGGAGTACGACGCGCGGGAGCGCTGAGCCGGGGGGCTGAGGGGCTGGGGGCTACTTGTCGCCGCGGAGGTCGTCCAGGTGGGCGGCCGCGAGGGTGCTCGCGCGGGTGAACCAGTCGGTCAGGACGGCGATCTCCGCGGCGGAGTAGTCACCGAAGAGTTCCGCGAGCTTGGCGTAGTACGGCTCGTAGATTTCGCGGATACGGCCCTCCGCGTCCGGCCGCGCGGCCACGCGCACCCGGCGCCGGTCCGTCGGGTCAGGACGGCGGGTGACGTAGCCCGCACGCTCCAGTCGGTTGAGGATGCCGGTCACCGCGCCCGTGGTGACGTGGGCGCGCACCGCCAGGTCACCGGCCGTGAGCAGGTTCTCGCCGGCTTCGAGGACGTAGCCGAAGCAGGTCAGGTCCGTGACGTTGAGGCCGACCTTCGCGGCGATCTCCTGCTGCCCGACCATCGCGGTCGCGATGAGGTGGTCCATCGCCATCAGGGCCTGGGCCGGGGAGGCGGAGGGGCGCGGCTTGGCTTGCATCTTCCTGATTACCTTAGCTTGTGAGAGATTTAGCGCCTAAACTTCTTACGAAGTGAGAGATTCTCGGGAGGTGGGCACGTGAGCCAGTATGACGAGGGGCACACGGTCGCGGGGTGGACCGGAACCGCGATCGCGACGGTGGGCTCCGCGGTGGCGGGGGCCGGGATATGCGTGGTCTCGGCCGTACTGATCTGGGGCGGCATCGGCATCCTGGCGGCGAGCGTCCTCGTCACCTGGGTCCTGCACCTCACCGGTTGGGGCAAGCCGCCGGGGATACGGCCGCGAGGCGAATGGGGCATGGGGACGCGGGACCTGACCGCGCGGGGCGGGCATGCGGAGTGCTGGGGGTGCCGGTTGGCGGGGCGGGGCCGGAGTACGGCGGTGGTGGCGCCCGGGATGGGGGAGGCCGAGCCGATCGCTGTGGAGGCCGGCCGCTGAACGGCCGTTGTCAGTGGCGGCCCCTACGCTCTTGAGCGATGGCACAGGCATGGAGATGCAAGGGGCTGCGGTGGTCCCCGGACGGCCCCGAGCTGGCGTGGGGCGGCGGGCGGCGTTCGCCGCTGACCTGGGGGAAACGGGTGGCGTTCGGGGTCGCGGAAGGGGGAGTGCGGACATGCGTGGGAGCGCGGGGGCATGCGTGTCCGGTGCGAGCGGTCGTGCCGGGGCGGAGCACGGGGGCGCGGTGCGAGGAGTGCGCGCGGCTGGACCGGGCGCACTCGGTGGCCGCGGACACGATCGCGGACGATCCTCGCCCGTACCACGTATATCTGGCCTGGTTCGGCCCCGGCATGACCAAGGTCGGCATCACCGCCCTTGAACGCGGCTCGGCCCGGCTGCTGGAACAGGGAGCCATCTCCTTCAGCTGGCTGGGCACCGGCCCACTGATGGCGGCCCGACGCACGGAGGAACTGCTACGGGCGGCCCTGCGGGTACCGGACCGTATTCCGTACGCCGATAAGCGGGCGGTCCGATCGGAGCTGCCGACGTCGGCGGCGGAACGCGCGGCCGAGGTGCAGGACCTGCACGCGCGCGCGGTTGCGCTGCCGGCCTGGCCGGAGTCCCTGACCCGCGAGCCCTGCCAACCGGTCGACCACGCCGCGGTGTTCGGACTCACGGACCTCCCTGCGGCGGTCGGCGAGGTGAGCGACCTGGTCGCGGGCGGGGTGGTGAGCGGGCGGTTGGTGGCGGCTGCGGGGCCGGATCTGCACCTGGCCGTCGAAGGCGGCGTCGTCGTGGTCGATACGCGGTTGATGACGGGGTGGGAGCTGGTGCCGGTGGGCGGGGAGGGTGGGGAACTGAGCGTGCCGGTGCGGGAGTTCAAACGGCGGGATGTGAGTGTGCAGGACGGGCTGTTCTGAGGAGAAGGGCTCCTCGGGACGGCATGATGCGTCGCCCGGAACCCGTAACATTTCCGGTGATCTTCTACTAACCTTGCCTTTGGCCGAGCAGCGGCCGCGGCCCAGCCAACCGGCCCGTGACCGGTGATGGCGATGACGGCCCGAAGGTGCCTCGCATCCTGATGACTTCGCCGCCCTGCAGGCGTGCCGGATCACGGGACTGCCACGCCGGAATCAGGACGACCACGTGGTCAAGCACCACCGCCGCAAGCTCGAAACCAAGCAGCGTCAGGCCCGGACCGGCGAGAGCTACCAAGCCGCACTCGAAGCGATCCGTAACAAGCCGGCCTTCCCCGGCGTTCCGGATCACCCAACGAACCTCGGGCAGATGAGCAAGCTGCCTCTGGACTTCGAGGCATTCCACCGTATGCACCGCGCAGCCTTTGTGACCTGGGCGACGACGTACCTGAACCACACGGCCGACGCCGAAGAAGCAGTTGATTCGGCCTTTGAGCAGGTGCTCATGGTCTGGCCCGAAGTGCTGGGAAAGGAGAGCCCGGCGGCCTATGCCTGGCAGGTGCTGAAGTACCGAACCATCGACATGGCCAGGGCTCGCGGCCGACGTGAAGTACCAGCCGATACTGCTGCCTTCGACTCCATCGCCCTGCACGAGCCGGCGGACCCCATCGGGCAGTTGGAGGAAAGCATCGACCTCTTCCAGGTCATCCGGGCCCTGCCCGCAAAGCAGCAGGACGTCATTGTGCTGCTCGCCGGCGGATACTCCACCCGCGAGATCGCTGACCACCTCGGCCTCGCTCCGGCGGTAGTGCACACCCTCGCCCGTGCCGCACGGCGAACCCTGCGTCTGACCGATGCCTACCCTGTGCTCGATGAGCGGGGGCACCGCGAGGAGGCCGGAGTATGACCCTCCTGCACGAGACCCTGCCCGAGTTCCTCGGAAGCCTGGGCGCCGCTGCCGTCCTGGCCGGCGCAGCATGGGGCGCACGCCGGACCAGCGACCTCCGATCCACCCGGAGCTCCGTGAACAGGTTCCGCCGCTACACACTGCTCGGAACGACGACGCCGAACCACTCGATCAGTACTTGTGACCGGGCAGCGGCGTCTCTCGCAGTCGGTTCGCGATGTCTACGCGCCGCCAACCGTCAGCGAGTACTCCACCCCCACCGCGAAATCCTCGGACTGCCCCCGAATTGTCAGCGTGTGCTTTCCAGGTCGCAGCGGAGACAACTGGACCCATAGCCCGCACCCTGTAGCGCTGACTCGCCCGTCCGTGCCTGTGAGGGGATTGTCGGCGACGCCCCGCACAGTGATTGTCTCTCCTCGGACGGTTTCCGAATCGACCGGCTTGCCGTCCAGGACCGCGGAGCCCTTGGCCGCGCTCATGAAGTCCGTGCAGTCTGCCGGGCTACCGATCAGGTTCACGAGGGGGAACGCGACAGGTACCCCGTCAGGGACGCTGCAAGTGCGCTTGGCCTGAGTGCCGAACGTGCCCGCCAGGAACCACACATCCTGCGGTTGGTTACGCGCGCACTCGCTTCCATCCTCGTCAGCGACCGGGTTGGTGCCTTCAGGCTCCGACGATGCCCATGTCCACCAACGGCTCTGCAACACCTCGGAAGAGAGGCGGACTTGGGTCGGCGACTGCGCTGCAGAAGCAGGAGCCGATGTCTGCTCGGTCTCTGTCGCGCCTTCCGATTCCGCGGATGCTCCGGCTCCACATCCGACCAGCGCAACGAGCGCTACGGCGATGAGTCCTGTTCTGCCGGTCTTGATCTTCATGAGTGTCCCTCCCGCGCCACACGAATCCTTCGACCCCTCCGGCCACGGTTGTAGCAGTCGGCAGGACCAACGGTCATCGCGCGGCTCCGGCGGACTCCACCGCGTTCGGACGACGGCATGACATGACAGGTTGCACCCGCAACTGGCATGCTCACGGTCGCGATCATTGTCTGCATCGGGGGAACGATGACTACAGGACCTGGTGGCTTCTCCGCGCGAGTCGAGTCCGTCGACGGCAGTTCACATCTCTTGAACGAACTGGCAGGGCTGCTGTACGCCGGGCGCATGGACGGGGACAACGCCACGCAGTGCCGGGTGCCGCGCTCGCATCCGCAAGTGGCCGACACCGTCGAGGACTTCGCTCGGTTCGCGCAGGATCAGTACGGGGATCTGGTCGGCTTGCTGTCGGCCCTGTCGACGAAGCTGCGGTCGACGGGCAACGCCTATGTGCAGGCCGACGCCGGCGCGCAGCGCGCCATGGACGATCTGCTCGACAACGGGCGTTACGTCGCGCCCGAGAATCGGTGAGAGCGCCATGGCTTACCGTGCGGACGTCGCGTTCCTCGACGCCTCGAACCCCCCGCTCATCGAACGGACCGCAGCCGAGTACGGCCGCCTCCACACCCTCCTCGCCTCGTGCGACGACGACTTCCGCAAGGCAGGCAAGGTCGAGTGGGAGAGCAGGCACCGGGAGCGCTACACCAAGCGGCTGAAGGAAGCCCTCGAACTGGCAGAGCATCTCTCGGCGGCGTTCAAGCGCGTACGTAAGGCGTTGGTCGACTACGCCACGGCAGTCGAGCGGGCCAAGGGGCACTTCGAGAACGGCCGGACCACGGAGGACCGTCTGGTCGAGGTGATGGCCCGTGAGGCGGACCCGATCACACCCACGGCACGGGCCGCGGAGCCCCTGCGCCAGTGGGAGGACCTGAGAGCGACGACCGGCTTCCTCGACTGGGCCGCCGAACTCACCGCCGACGTGGACGCGATCCGCGAAGAGGCCGAGAACTATTACAACGCCACCCAGGACCACTACGGCGACGCCCAGCGGGTGGAGGCCGCGGCCCGGGAGGACTGCGTGCACGAGATCCGGGCGGCCCTGCGGTCGCTGCCGGATTTCCGGGGCGGGGACGGCAGTTACCCTGCGCTGCTGGTCGGGGCCGTGGACGCGTTGCGGCACGAAGTCGGCGACGCGAGCCGCAACCCGAACACCCAGCTTCTCGGCACCGGCATGAAGGTCGACTCCTTCCCCGGAGTGACCAGTGACAGTGACACCACCGTCTCTCCCGCACTGCGACGCATACGGGACCGGCTCGCGCATCTGCCGGGCGCCCAGGACCACTACCTCTATCTGCCCTCCGACGACGACGCCGGCCGCCGTAAATACATCTCGGGGAACAAGGCCCTGATCAACGACGCCGCGGCCAACTCCGGTCTGCCCCCTGAGATGTTGGCGGGCATCGCCTGGCAGGAGGTCGAGGGCGATCCCTCCTGGATCGACGACGCCGCCTACGGCGTACGTCGCCACATCCCCGGCACGGGGGTGGCCGACCAGACCTCCATGGGCCCCATCGCCATCCAGGTGCGCCGATCCGCCGAAGTCCTCGGCTACGACCCGGAGAACCTCACCGACGCACAGCGCGAAGAGGTCGTCAACGCGTCCAAGGACCCCGGCCAGAACATCTACATCGCCTCTGAGTACCTCGCCCAGCTCAAGGCGGAGAGCGATTTCGCCGACGTACCGCCGGAGCGGATGACCAGGGAGCAGATGCGGGAACTCGCCACGCGCTACAACGGTGGGCCGTACTACCGCAGCGAGCACGCCCAGACCTACGGTCGCGGATTCGCCGCCCACGTCGACGAGGCGAAACGAGCACTCGGATCATGAGCGAGGCACGGGCTTCCTGGTTCAAGGGGGCGGTGTCCGGGGTTCTGCTGGTCATCGGCTACCTGCTGGCCGGCGCCGCAACCGCCATCGCCTACCTGTCGAACCCCCTCGGCCCCTGGGACCACCAGGCCTTCGACCACATCCGCCTCTTCGGACGGCTCGGGCTCACCTTCGCCCTGCTCACTGCCCCGGTCGTGATTCTGGCGGTCACTCGCCGCTGGCTGCGGCCGTGGTGGATCGTTCCGTGTGCGGTGATCATGTTGGCCGTATGGGGACGCCTGACCGTCTTCTTTCCGGCGCGCTGACCCAGGGCCCGTCCGTAGGTTTCCCAGGCACTCCCTGAGACTTTCCTGTGCGTTTCTTAGGAGATTCACAGGTTGCGGAAAGCGTGTTCTAAGAGGGCCCCGACATTGTTTCCAGCATGACCACGACCTCGCCCCAGGGGCGCACCGAACTGCTGAGGCCGGACGGGAGCCCCGTCCGAGTGCTTGTGGTGGACGACGAGATGTCGATCACCGAGCTGCTGTCCATGGCCCTTCGCTATGAGGGATGGCAGATCCGGAGTGCGGGAGATGGCACGGGCGCCATCCAGACCGCGCGTGACTTCCGGCCCGACGCCGTCGTCCTGGACATGATGCTGCCGGACATGGACGGGCTGACCGTCCTCGGCCGGCTGCGGCGTGAACTGCCGGATGTGCCGGTGCTCTTCCTCACCGCCAAGGACGCCGTCGAGGACCGTATCGCCGGGCTCACCGCCGGTGGCGACGACTACGTCACCAAGCCGTTCAGCCTCGAAGAGGTCGTGGCCCGGCTGCGTGGGCTCATCCGGCGGTCCGGTGCGGCCGATCGGCGGTCGGACTCCGTGCTCGTCGTCGGGGACCTCACGCTTGATGAGGACAGTCATGAGGTGTCTCGGGCCGGGGACAACATCCACCTCACCGCCACCGAGTTCGAGCTGCTGCGGTTCCTCATGCGCAATCCTCGGCGTGTGCTCAGCAAGGCGCAGATTCTTGATCGTGTGTGGTCCTACGACTTCGGCGGACAGGCCAATGTCGTCGAGCTCTACATCTCCTATCTGCGTCGGAAGATCGACGCCGGTCGCGAGCCCATGATTCACACCCGGCGTGGTGCCGGCTATCTGATCAAGCCCGCGGCGTCATGAGCGGGCGACGACGGACGCGTACGCAGAAGAGACGGGCGGGTCAGCCGCGTACCCTGCGGACGCGGCTCGTCGTCGCGTCGGTGGTGTTGATCGCCGTGGTGTGTGCGGTGATCGGTACGGTGACGACGCTTGCGTTGCGTTCGCACCTGTACGAGCAGTTGGACGGGCAGGTCAAGGACGCGGGCAAGCGTTTGTCGGGGCCGATGAAGCCCGGTGATGTGAACGACCCGGCCGTGCCGGAGGACCGGCTCGAAGGTTTTGTGACCAGAGGACCGACCCAGGCCGACACCGTCGCCGCCGAGGTCGCGGCCGACGGCACCGTCAGCAGGGCGGTCATCGCCGAGCGGTCGTCCACCAACACGGCCTTCAACCAGAACAAGGCCACCGAGCTCAGCGACGCCGTCAAGTCCGCGCTCGCCGAGGTGTCCACCACCGGATGGCACACCGTGGACCTCCCCGGCCTCGGCTCGTACCGTGTGCTGTACGTCATCGGGCTCGAGGGCAATTACTACGTTGCCCTGCCCACTGAGTCCGTCGGCAACACCCTCAACACCCTCATGCTCATCGAGGCCAGCGTCACCGCCGCCGCCCTCGTCGCCGCCGGTATCGCCGGCACCGTGATCGTCGGTGTCGCCACCCGCCCCCTCCGCCGAGTCGCCGCCACCGCCACCCGGGTCTCCGAACTCCCCCTCCACACCGGCGAGGTCAACCTCAGCGAACGCGTCCCCGAGTCCGAGACCGACCCCCACACCGAGGTCGGCCAGGTAGGCGCCGCCCTCAACCGCATGCTGGACCACGTCCACGGCGCCCTCCACTCCCGCCAGCAGAGCGAGATGCGCGTACGCCAATTCGTGGCCGACGCCAGCCATGAGCTGCGTACCCCCCTCGCCTCCATCCGGGGATACGCCGAACTCACCCGACGCGGAAGAGAAGACGTCGGCCCGGACACCAAACACGCCCTGGGCCGTATCGAGTCCGAGGCCGGCCGCATGACCCTCCTCGTCGAGGATCTGCTGCTGCTCGCCCGCCTCGACGCCGGCCGCCCGCTCCAGTTCGAGCAGACCGACCTCATCCCCCTCGTCGTCGACACCATCAGCGACGCCCGCGCCGCCGGCATGGACCACAACTGGCGGCTCGACCTGCCCGACGAACCCGCGCTCGTGTCGGCGGACGCGGCACGGCTGCAACAGGTGCTCGTCAATCTGCTCGGCAACGCCCGTAATCACACCCCACCGGGGACCACCGTCACTGCGCGTGTCCAAAAACGGGGCCCGTGGCTCTGCGTCGACGTCGAGGACAACGGCCAGGGCATCCCGGCCGATCTCCTCCCGCATGTCTTCGAACGCTTCGCCCGCGGCGACTCCGCCCGCTCCCGCGCCACCGGCTCCACCGGCCTCGGCCTGGCGATCGTGCAGGCCGTGGCCACCGCGCACGGCGGTGCCGTGACCGTCGACAGCCTGCCCGGACGTACCGTCTTCACGGTGCATCTGCCGGCGCTCCCCGCGCCGCCGAGTGCCGAAATGAGCTGGCAACAGCACTCACAGGCACAGCACAGCGTCACCACATGGGTGGAACAGGGCGCCTGACGAAAGTCGGTTCCATGCGAACCGACTCTTCTCCCGGCACCCTGCCGGCGCGGGAGCACCTCCCGGCCGGCGACGCCGGTACGCCTGTTCTGGACGTAGTGATCCCCGTCTACAACGAGGAGAAGGACCTCCAGCCGTGTGTGCTGAGACTGCATGATCACCTCAAGCGCACCTTCCCGTACGCGTTCCGCATCACGATCGCGGACAACGCGTCGACGGACACCACCCCCCAGGTGTCCGAGCGGCTGGAGGCGGAGCTCCCGGAGGTCAGGGCGTTCCGGCTGGAGCAGAAGGGCCGCGGCAGGGCGCTGCGGACCGTCTGGTCCGCCTCGGACGCCCCGATCCTCGCCTACATGGACGTGGACCTGTCCACCGACCTCAACGCACTCCTCCCCCTGGTCGCGCCCCTGATCTCCGGCCACTCGGACCTCGCCATCGGCTCCCGGCTCGCCCGTAGTTCGCGCGTGGTGCGCGGCCCCAAGCGGGAGTTCATCAGCCGCGCGTACAACCTCATCCTCCGCGGCTCGCTCCAGGCCCGTTTCTCGGACGCCCAGTGCGGGTTCAAGGCGATCCGCCGCGATGTCGCCCAGGTGCTGCTGCCATTGGTCGAGGACACGGGCTGGTTCTTCGACACGGAGATGCTGGTGCTCGCCGAGCGCGCCGGGCTCCGTATCCACGAGGTTCCCGTCGACTGGGTCGACGACCCCGACTCCACCGTCCACATCGTGAAGACGGCGACCGATGACCTCAAGGGCGTGTGGCGAGTCGGCAAGGCCCTCGCCACCGGTGCGCTCCCGCTGGACCGGCTGACTCGCCCCTTCGGCGACGACCCCCGCGACCGCGACGTCCAGGACGTCCCCCGCGGCCTCGCCCGTCAACTCGTCGGCTTCTGCGTCGTAGGCGGCCTGTCCACCCTCTTCTACCTGCTCCTCTACAGCGGCTTCCGCGTCTTCACCGGTTCGCAGATCGCCAACGCGCTCGCCCTCCTGGTCTCCGCCATCGCCAATACGGCCGCCAACCGGCGCCTCACCTTCGGAGTGCGCGGCCGCAGCGGAGCCGTACGGCATCAGGCGCAGGGCCTGGTCGTCTTCGGCATCGGACTCGCCCTGACCAGCGGTTCACTGGCCGCCCTGAACGCGGCCAGCAGCGACCCGGCCCACTCCACCGAACTCGCGGTCCTCATCGCCGCCAATCTCGCGGCGACGGTGCTGCGCTTCCTGCTCTTCCGGGCGTGGGTGTTCCCCGAGCAGCGCGACGAGTCCGCATCGACCGTCGTCGCCACTCATCTGCCGAACCCGTCCTCGCCGACCTACTCCCTACGGCAACCCACCTACGACACCACCCAGTTCCGCGCCGGTGAAGCCGCGGACGGCACCTGGCGGGACGCCACCCTGCAACTGCAGCCGGTGCGCCCGCACGACACCGACTCAAGGGACTACCGATGACCATCCATTACGACCAGACCGACACCAGCCACGACAGAGGGGCGAGCCCAGCCACCTGGGCCCCACCCCCGGCCCCCGAATCCGGCGAACCCAAGCAGCCCTTCGTACGACGTCTCTGGCGCGGCCGCCCCGAGGACCCCCGCTGGGCCCGCCCCGCCTTCCTCGGCCTCCTCCTCGCCACTCTCCTCCTCTACCTCTACAACCTCAGCGCCTCCGGCTACGCCAACTCCTTCTACTCGGCGGCCGTCCAGGCCGGCAGCCAGTCCTGGAAGGCGTTCTTCTTCGGTTCCCTGGACGCGGCCAACGCCATCACCGTCGACAAGCCCCCGGCCTCCCTCTGGCCGATGGCCCTCTCGGTCCGCCTCTTCGGCCTCCACTCCTGGGCGATCCTGCTCCCCGAGGTCCTCATGGGCGTCGGCACGGTGGCCGTGGTGTACGCGGCGGTACGGCGTCGCTTCAGCCCCGCCGCCGGTCTGATCTCGGGCGCGGTGCTCGCGCTCACCCCCGTCGCGGCGCTGATGTTCCGGTTCAACAACCCGGACGCGATGCTGGCCCTGCTGATGGCCGTGGCCTGCTACTTCGTCATCCGGGGTCTGGAGGACGGCCGTACCAAGTGGCTGGTCTGGGCCGGTGTCGCGATCGGCTTCGCGTTCCTCGCCAAGACCCTCCAGGCCTTCCTGATCCTGCCGCCGCTCGCGATCGTGTACGCGGTCTGCGCGCCGGTGTCGGTGAAGAAGCGCATCGGCCAACTGGTCGCGGGGCTGGTGGCGATCGTGGTGTCCGGCGGCTGGTGGGTCGCCATCGTCGAGCTGTGGCCCGCCTCCTCCCGGCCCTACATCGGCGGCTCCCAGAACAACTCCTTCCTTGAACTGACCTTCGGCTACAACGGTCTCGGCCGCCTCAACGGCGACGAGACCGGCAGCGTCGGCGGGGGCGGTGGCGGTGGCGGCACCGGCATGTGGGGTGAGACCGGCTGGGACCGGCTGTTCAGCTCCAGCATCGGCGGGCAGATCTCCTGGCTGATCCCGGCCGCGCTGATCCTGCTGGTCGCGGGGCTGGTCGCCACGCGCAAGGCCCGCCGGACGTCGGTGACGCGCGGTTCGTTCCTGGTCTGGGGCGGCGCGCTGGTCACGACCATGCTGGTCTTCAGCTATATGCAGGGCATCTTCCACGAGTACTACACCGTCGCCCTCGCCCCCTACATCGCCCCGCTGATCGGCATGGGCGCGGCGCTGCTGTGGGAGAAGCGGGAGAAGGTCTGGGCGTCCCTGACGCTCGCCGGTGCGATGACGGCCACGGCGGGCTGGGGGTACGTGCTCCTCAATCGCTCCTCCGACTATCTGCCGTGGCTGAAGTGGGTCGTGCTGGTGGGCGGCCTGGCCGCCGCGCTGGGTCTGGTCTTCTCCGGCCGACTCGGACGTCAACTCACCCTGGGTATCGTCGGGTTGGGGCTCGTGGCAGCGCTGGCCGGGCCGACCGCGTACACCCTCAGCACGGTGAACGAGGGGCACACCGGCTCGATCGTCACCGCCGGTCCCACGGTCGCGGGCGGCCGGGGTGGACCTGGCGGCGGTGGCGGCATGGGCGGTGGTCCCGGCGGGGGCGGCATGCCCGGCCAGAACCAGCAGGGCCAGCAGAACCAGCAGGGTGGCAACGGCTTCCCGGGCGGCGGCGGTATGCCGGGCCAGCGGAACGGCAACGGCAGCACCCAGAACCAGCAGGGCGGCATGCCCGGCGGCATGGGCGAGGGCGGCGGTGGTGGCGGCGTCGGCGGTCTGCTCAACGGCGCCAGCGTCAGCGACGAGGCCAAGGCGCTGCTGGAGAAGAACGCGAGCAGTTACACCTGGGTGGCCGCCGCCATCGGCGCCCAGAACGCCGCGAGCTACCAGCTCTCCACCGGCGACCCGGTCATGGCGATCGGCGGCTTCAACGGCACCGATCCGTCCCCGACGCTGGCCGAGTTCAAGAAGTACGTGGAGGAAGGAAAGATCCACTACTTCATCGCCGGCGGCAACGGCGGCAACGGCGGTGGCGGCATGGGCGGCAGCAGCAGCGGCAGCTCCTCGCAGATCAGTTCCTGGGTCCAGGAGAACTTCGAGACGGTGACCGTGGACGGCAGCACCTTCTACGACCTGACGCAGCCGAAGAGCGACAGCTGAGGGTCCGCAGGATCAAGGGGCATCAAGGGGCGGCGGCCTGGCTATCCGGGCCCGCCGCCCCTTCTCCGTATCATCGTTGTACACCGTATAGGAATTCCTCTACGGTGTATGGCATGACGACATCCCCCCAGGAACAGGCCTCGGCCCAGCCGCAGCCCCAGCCTCAGCTCTCACCTCCGGGCGGTCACCCGCAGCGCTGGCTGATCCTCGGTGTCCTCTGTCTCGCGGTGCTCACCGTGGTGCTCGACAACACCGTCCTGAACGTGGCCATCCCCTCGCTCACCCGCGAACTGGGCGCGTCCACCTCCGATATCCAGTGGATGATCAACGCCTACTCGCTGGTGCAGTCGGGCCTGCTGCTCACGGCGGGCAGTGCCGCCGACCGCTACGGCCGCAAGAAGATGCTGGCCGCGGGGCTGGCGCTGTTCGGTGTGGGCTCGCTGGTGGCCGGTCTCGCCGGGTCCACAGGGCAGTTGATCGCGGCGCGAGCCGGGATGGGCATCGGTGGCGCGCTGCTGATGACCACCGTCCTCGCCGTGGCGATCCAGATCTTCACGCCGGAGGAGCAGCCGAAGGCGATCGGCATCTGGGCCGCCGTGAACTCGCTGGGCTTCGCCACCGGACCGCTCCTCGGCGGCGTCATGCTCGACCACTTCTGGTGGGGCGCGATCTTCCTGATCAACATTCCGGTCGCGCTGCTCGCCCTGGTGGCCGTCCTGGCGCTCGTCCCCGAGTCGAAGAACCCGCAGGGCGACCGCCCCGACCTGCTGGGCGCCGTGCTCTCGACCATCGGCATGGCGTCCCTGGTGTACGCGATCATCTCCGGGCCGGAGCACGGCTGGGTGTCGGCCCGGGTCCTGGTGACGGTGGCCGTGGCGATCGTCGTGCTGGCCGCCTTCGCGTACTGGGAGAACCGGATCCCGTACCCCATGCTCGATATGCACTTCTTCCGGAACCGGCAGTTCATGGGCGCGGTCTCGGGTGCCGTGCTGATCGCCTTCGGGATGGGCGGATCGCTCTTCCTGCTCACCCAGCACATGCAGTTCGTGCTCGGTTACGAGCCCCTGGAGGCCGGGCTGCGCACCGCCCCGCTCGCCCTGATGATCGTGGCGCTGAACTTCACCGGCCTGGCGGCGAAGTTGTCGACCCGGCTCGGGACCCCGCTCGCCATCGGGCTCGGCATGACGGCCATGGCGGCCGGTCTGGCCTCCATCGCCCTGGTGGCCTCGGGCGGTTACACCGGCACGCTGCTGGGCCTGGTGCTCATCGGGGCCGGTGCGGCGATCGCCAGTCCGGCGATGTCACACGCGATCATGAGTGCGATTCCGCGGGAGAAGGCGGGGGTCGGCGGGGGGATCAACGGGACCGTGGCGGAGTTCGGTACGGGGTTGGGGGTCGCCGTGCTGGGGGCTCTGCTCAACTGGCGGTTCGCGGCCGCGTCCCTGCCGGCGGCGTTGGCGGCGGCGGGGTCGGCCGGGGAGCGGGCACGGGTGCTGGACGCGTTCTCCTCAGGTCTTGAGACCAGTTTGCTGGTGGGGGCGTTGGCCGTATTGCTGGGAGGATTGGTCGCTGGGACGTTGTTGCGGCGGGCCGAGCGGGGAGATGGCGCCTGAGAGTTCTCCCCTCAACCGGCATTTCACATCGTCAGGAAGGTGCGCCATGGCCAGGTCAGGCCAGCAGTCCGCTCGGACCAGTGTCTGGCTGGACGGCAAAGCTGAGCGGCGTGGTGGGCGGCAGCCCTCCGGGCTCGACCGGGACCGCATCACCGCCGCGACCGTACGGCTGCTGGACGCCGAGGGGCTGGCCAAGTTCTCCATGCGGAGGCTCGCCGGTGAGCTGAACGTCACCGCGATGTCCGTCTACTGGTACGTCGACACCAAGGACGACCTCCTCGAACTCGCCCTCGACGCCGCCTTCGGCGAACTGACCCTGCCCGACCCGGACGCCGACGAGGACTGGCGGGTCCCGCTGCGCACGCTGGCCCGGGCGTACCGCGGGCTGCTGGTCCGGCATCCATGGCTGTCACCGCTGATCGGCACATACGTCAACATCGGCCCGAACAGCCTCGCCTTCTCCCGGCTGGTCCAGCAGATCATCCGCAGGACCGGACTGCCCACCCACGGCCTGGTCGCCGCCATCTCCGCGGTCTTCCAGTTCGTGTACGGCTTCGGCACGATGGAGGGCCATTTCGTGGCCCGCAGCACGGCGTTCGGCATGAGCCCGGACGACTACTTCCATCACGCCATGAGCACGGTGACCCAGTCCCCGGAGGCCGCCGACATCGTCCACGACTCCGCGGAACTCATGGAGGCCCGGGGCGGCGACACGGTCGAGGAGATGTGGGAGCGGGACTTCGAGTTCGCCCTGGATCTGCTGGTCGCCGGTATCGAGGCGATGGTGGCGCGGGCGGGGTGAGTCGAGGCCCGGCCCGTGGTCAGTCCTGCGCGGCGAGCCGCGCCGGGAACCCACCCGTGGCCACCGGCCCCCTTCCTTCTGCTCTCCTCGCACTGCTTCGCAGGCTTCGGAGCGCTGCGCCGGACTCCGTCCGTCGAGCGGTGCTGAGTGGCGCTGACTAGTCCTCGGACACCAGCCGTGCCGGGAAGCCGCCGGTGGCCACCGGCCCCCACTTCTCCGGAGTGACCCGAATGATCGACTTCCCCTGCTTCAGCATCGCCGCCCGATACTCGTCCCAGTCCGGATGCTCCCCGGCGATGTTCCGGTAGTACTCCACGAGGGGCTCCACGGACTCGGGGGAGTCGATCACCTCGGCCGTGCCGTCGACCTGGACCCACGGGCCGTTCCAGTCGTCGCTCAGCACGACCAGGCTGACCCGCTGGTCGCGCTTGGCGTTGCGGGTCTTGGCCCGCTCGGGGTAGGTGGAGACCACGATCCGGCCCGAGTCGTCGACGCCGCAGGTCAGCGGCGAGGCCTGGGCGCTGCCGTCGGTCCGTCGCGTCAACAGGATCGCGCGATGACGGGGACGTACGAAGTCGAGCAACTCGTCGAGCGAGACGCGGGTGTTGGTCGCGATGTTCGGTGCCATGGGGTCAGCGTAGGCGCCGGCCGGCCCGCCCGCCTGTCCCCGCCGTGCTCACCCTTGCGGCAGCGTCTCCCCCTGCACCGCCTGGATGTCCAGCTCCACCTTCAGCGTCGTCCCGATGGCCGCGATCCCCGCCTGCACCACCTGGTTGTAGTTCATGGCGAAGTCGTCCCGGTGGAGTTCCGTCGTCGCCCGGAACGCCGCCCGTGTGCCGCCCCACGGGTCCGCGCCCGTGCCGAGGTAGGCCAGGTCCAGGTCGACGGGCCGTGCGACGCCGTGCATGGTCAGCTCGCCGTGCACGGTCCAGCGGTCGGTGCCGGTGGCGGCCGTGACCCCCGTCGAGCGGTAGGTGATCTCGGGGTACTTCTCCACGTCCAGGAAGTCCGGCGACTTCAGATGCCCGTCGCGCATGGCGTTCCCCGTGTCGATGGAGTCGGCCCGGATCACCGCCTCCACGCGGGACTTGGTGATGTCGTCCGGCGCGATCTCGATGCCGGCCGTGAAGTCGGTGAAACGCCCCCGCACACTGGAGATCCCCAGGTGCTGGGCGACGGCGGCCACACCGGAGTGCGCCGGGTCGACGGTCCACGGCCCCGGCGGCGGCAGTTCGGTGCCGCCCTGCCTGGCCAGTGTCACCGTGCCGACCTCGGCGCGACCGCTCGCGGTGACGATCGCACTCGCGGCGGCGGGGGCGTACCCGACGGCGGTGACGATGACGGTGTACGGCCCGGCGGGCAGCGGATTCGCGTCCCGCACCGCCCCTTCCGCGTCCGCCTCCAGCCGCAGCACCTGCGCCCCGCCCATGTCGGTCACTGTCACGACCGCATGCGACACGGCCCATCCGTCCCGGGTGCGGATCCTCGCGGTCAGTCCCATCTCACGTACTCCTCAGAAAGTCACAAAGAAAGCCGGCCCGTGGCGGGGCGCACACCTCCGCTCAGAGCGCGCGCCGCCCGCCACGGGCCGGGGTCCTGCTACTCGCCGGGGTGGGCGAGCTCGATGTCGTGGTCGTCGTTGCCGCGGCCGGTCAGCGTCAGGGCCGTCGCCACCGGCGGGTAACCCGTCGCGATGACCGTGTACTCGCCGCCGTCCAGGTCGGTGAAGGCGTACGCCCCGTCCGGACCGGTGGTGGCGGTGCCCACGACGTTGCCCGCCGCGTCGACCAGCGTGACGCGGGCGTCGGCCAGGGGGCCGTGCGGTGCTCGTACGACGCCCTGGAGCTGGGCGCCCGCCTCCAGGTCGACCTCGATCCGGGTGACCCCGGTGCCGCCGATCTCGACGGGCAGGGCGCGCGGCCGGTACCCGGCGGCGTTCACCGCGACGGTCACGGCACCCGGCACCAGCTCGGCGAAGCTGAACTCGCCCTGCTCACCGGTGGCCGCCGTGGCCAGCAGATCGCCGCGGACGTCGGTCACGATCACCATCGCGTCCTTCACCGGCAGCGCGCTCTGCGCCGTACGGACCACACCGCTCAGGCCGCTGGTGCCGCTGAGCAGGATGTCGTACGACAACGGGCCGTCGCCGTTCACCACGACCGTCGACGCCTGCGGCTGGAAGCCGTCCGCGGAGGCGATCAGGACGTACGATCCCGCGCCCGGCGCGTCGACCGCGTAGGAACCGTCGGCCTGCGCGACCGAGCGGCCCAGCTGGCGGCCGGCCAGCGAGATGAGGGTGACGGCGGCCTGTGGCACCGGTGCGCTCTC
Organism: Streptomyces lanatus; assembly: GCF_014655715.1. GTDB lineage: Bacteria > Actinomycetota > Actinomycetes > Streptomycetales > Streptomycetaceae > Streptomyces > Streptomyces lanatus. Next base: position 370,092 of record NZ_BNBM01000006.1, read on the forward strand.
CGCGCCGCGGACGAATCCGCTGACCGGGACGCCACCGCCGGTGGATTCCTCGGGGCGGGCGACCGTAGCCACGGCGGCCAGCTTCTGCGTGCCCTCGGGGGCGATCTCCGTCTCGGCGGACGTGACCGCCCAGCTCGGCACCCGCTCCTCCGCGGCGGCCTCCACCGGCTCCGGCGTCTCCGCCTCCGCCGCCTGTGCCAGCGCCCCCTTCGTCTTCAACGGGACCTCCTTGATGAACAGGGCGAACAGGAGGGCGAGGAAGGCGATCGGCGCGGCGTACAGGAAGACGTCGGCGACGCCATGGCCGTACGCGCTCTCGATGACGGTGCGGACGGGCGACGGGAGTGCGTCGAGGTCCGGGATCTCGCCGTGGCCGGAGGAGCCGCCCTGGACGCCGAGCCTGGTCAGGCCCTCCTCGGCGTAGTGGGTGATGCGGTGGCTGAGGACCGCGCCGAGGGCCGAGACGCCCATGGCGCCGCCGAGGGAGCGGAAGAAGTTCACGACCGAGCTGGCGGCGCCGAGGTCGCTCGGGTCCACCTGGTTCTGGGTGGCGAGGACCAGGTTCTGCATCATCATGCCGACGCCGAGGCCCAGCAGCGCCATGAAGATCGCCACGTGCCAGTACTCGGTGTCGTAGCGGATCGTGCCGAGGAGTCCGAGGCCCGCAGTCACCAGGACACCGCCGGCCAGCAGCCAGGCCTTCCAGCGGCCGGTGCGGGTGATGACCTGGCCGGAGACGGTCGACGAGATGAACAGGCCGACGATCATCGGGATGGTCAGCACGCCGGACATGGTCGGCGACTCGTTGCGGGCCAGTTGGAAGTACTGGCTGAAGAAGATCGTGCCCGCGAACATCGCGATGCCGACGAAGAGCGAGGCCAGCGAGGCGAGGGTGATGGTGCGGTTGCGGAACAGGCGCAGCGGGACGATCGGCTCGCTCGCCTTGGTCTCGATGAGGATGAAGATCAGGAGGAGGGCGAGTGCGCCGCCTGTCATCGCGCCGGTCTGCCACGACATCCAGTCGTACTTGTCGCCCGCGAAGGTCACCCAGACCAGCAGCAGGCAGACCGCGGCGGTGATGAAGAAGGCGCCGGCCCAGTCGACCTTGACCTTCCGCTTCACGACCGGCAGGTGCAGGGTGCGCTGCAGCACGATCAGAGCGATCACGGCGAAGGGCACGCCGACGTAGAAGCACCAGCGCCAGCCCAGCCAGTCGGTGTCGGTGATGACACCGCCGATCAGCGGGCCGCCGACCATCGCGGTGGCGAAGGTGGCGCCGAGGTAGCCGTTGTAGCGGCCGCGCTCGCGCGGGGAGATCATCGCGGCCAGGATGATCTGCGCCAGCGACGACAGACCGCCCATGCCGATGCCCTGCACGGCGCGGAAGGTGATGAGCATGGCCGGGTTCTGGGAGAGACCGGCCGCCGCCGACCCGGCCACGAAGATGACCAGGGCCAGCTGTATCAGAAGCTTCTTGGAGAAGAGGTCGGCGAGCTTGCCCCACAGAGGGGTGGACGCCGTCATCGCCAGTAGCGACGCGGTGACCACCCAGGTGTAGGCGCTCTGGCCGCCGCCGAGGTCCTTGATGATGTCGGGCAGAGCGTTGGAGACGATCGTCGACGACAGGATCGCGACGAACATGCCGAGCAGCAGCCCGGTCAGCGCTTCCATGATCTGCCGGTGGTTCATGGGAGTGCCGTCCCCGGCTCCGCTCCCGTGCTTGGCGTGGGCCCGCACACCGGCTGGTGTGGTCGTTGCCATGGGGTTCCTTTTCCTACTGGGTGATCGCGGGTGTACGGCAGTCGTCGAAGCTGGCTCTCAGCCGGGCCATGAGCCGGGTGAGCGCCTCGACCTCGTCGTCGGTCCAGTCGCTCAGCCGCTCGGCCAGCAACTGCGTGGTCCGCCGGGACATCTCCCGTACGCGGTCCTCGCCGGCCGGAGTGAGGCGGAGGATGCGGCTTCGCTTGTCCGCCGGATCGGGGGAGCGCTCGATCCAGCCGCGCTCGGCGACGTGGGCGACATGGCGGCTGGTGACCGACATGTCCACGGCGAGCAGCTCGGCGAGCTTGCTCATGCGCATCTCTCCATGACCGGTCAGCAACGTCAGTACGGCGGCGGATCCGGCGGGACAGTCGGACGGCAGCGTCCGTCCCATCTCCCGTTTCACGGCGCCGAAGGCGCTGAACTGGCGGACCAGCTCCTCGTACTGCGCCTGCTCGGCCATCACACCTCCCGCTTGTTTGTTGCTTAGGGCAACCATAAATACGTTTGGTTGCTACAGGCAAACAAATAGGCGGGGGGCGCTGCAAAAACTTGGCAAAGGCAAGTATTGCGACCGTAAATGTGCAGGTGGGGTAGGTTCCATGACCCCCTGTGCAGGGTCCGGGCCCCCACTTGGGCCGAACGGACGGATTCGCTAGGGTCTCAGGCCATGGCTAACACCCAGGGCCCCCAGGGCAACCACGACCCCGCAGGCAGCACCCAGATGTTCCGCGCGTTCGTCGACGAGGGCCCGCAGGGCGGTCGTCGGCAGCAGCAGGCTTCTTCCGGTCCGCGCATCGGCATGATCATCGGCGTCGTCGCCGCGGTCGTGATCGTGGCGGCGGTGGCCTGGCTGGCGCTCAAGTAGCCGATACGGCTACTGCTCCCACCGGACGGTGACGTCCCGCGTCTCGATGTGCATGCCCAGCGGCACGCGCCAGGCGTCGACGCACACCGTCCAGGTCTTCTCCTTGTGCGCCCCCGCCCCGATCGGCGCCGGGAGTTTCTCCTTCGACTCGATCGTCGCCCAGTCGACGCCGAGCGCGCCGATGATGTGGGTGTCGAAGGTCACGGTGCCCGAACGCACGGCGGTGCCGCCCGAGTTGCGGAAGTCGAGCGTCACTTTCTCGCACCAGCGCTGGTCCGTGGGCTCCCGTTCGGGCTCGCTCACGGTGAGTTTCGCGGGGGACGGGGTTGTCGTCGCGGGCGATGCCGGGGGTGATGGGGCGGCGGGTGAACTGCTGGGCGGGGCCGTGGGTTCGGGGGTTCCGCTCGGGGGACGGGTGGAGGGTTCCGTCGCTGTCGGGTCGGCGGACGGCTCCTGACCTCCAGGCCCCTGACTTCCCTGGCCCTGACTTCCCTCCCGTGCAGGGGAGTTGCTCGAACCGCCCCTGTCACCGCCACTGCTGCCGCCGTGACCGCCCTCCGCCCCGTCGAGCGGCACCAGCGTCACCTCGCCCGTCGGCGCGGCAGCCGTACCGGTGACCCTCGGCGGACCACCGGCCGCCCCCGTCGCGACATATCCGTCACCATCCCCGCCGGCCCCGCACGCGGCGAGCAGCCCGCCCAGGCAGACGACGGCCGCCGACGCGCCCAGCAGGGCGCACCGACGGCCAGATGTCGAGGTCGTCCATGTCGAGCGAAGCATCGGGCCATGGTGGCTGACGCTCCGTCAATTATGAAGGGGCCGGGAGGGGTCAGTCGGAGATGAGGCCCTCGCGCAGCTGCGCCAGCGTCCGGGTCAGCAGTCGGGAGACATGCATCTGGGAGATGCCGACCTCCTCGCCGATCTGCGACTGGGTCATGTTGGCGAAGAAGCGCAGCATGATGATCCGCCGCTCGCGGGGCGGGAGTTTGGCGAGCAGGGGCTTCAGCGATTCCCGGTACTCGACGCCCTCCAGGGCGGTGTCCTCGTAGCCCAGCCGGTCGGCCAGGGAGCCCTCGCCGCCGTCGTCCTCCGGGGCCGGGGAGTCCAGCGAGGAGGCCGTGTAGGCGTTGCCGACCGCGAGGCCGTCGACGACGTCCTCCTCGGACACGCCGAGCACGGTGGCGAGTTCGGTGACCGTCGGGGAGCGGTCGAGCTTCTGGGAGAGCTCGTCGCTGGCCTTGGTGAGGGCCAGACGCAGCTCCTGGAGCCGGCGCGGGACGCGCACCGACCAGGACGTGTCGCGGAAGAACCGCTTGATCTCGCCCACGACCGTCGGCATCGCGAACGTCGGGAACTCCACGCCCCGTTCGCAGTCGAAGCGGTCGATCGCCTTGATCAGGCCGATGGTGCCGACCTGGACGATGTCCTCCATCGGTTCGTTGCGCGAGCGGAAGCGGGCTGCCGCGTAGCGCACGAGTGGGAGGTTGAGCTCGATCAGTGTGTCCCGGACGTAGGCACGCTCGGGGCTGTTCTCGTCCAGTGCGGCGAGCCGCAGGAACAGGGAGCGGGACAGGGTGCGGGTGTCGATGGATTCCGGAGCCGGGGCCGGAAGGGCCTCCAGGGCCGGGGCATCGTCGAGCGCGGCGTCGGGCGCGGACTCGCTCTTCGTGAGCGTGAGCACCTTCGAGCTGCCCTGATCTGCGGACATGCCACCCCCTTTGGGTCGCGGGACGGTCGTGGCGAACGCTCCGATCGAGGAACGCCAGCCTTCACCTGAATACCGGAGCCGAGGCCACGGCAAACGCGCTTCCCGAAGAATGTCACATGTCGGCAACACGCTGTAGTGACATGTCGACATGTGAGACTCGAATCCGCCCTGGATAAAGGGGGTCTGACGGTATTTCGGGCCACAACCGTCGGGATCCGCCCTGGTGAGCGATTCGCTCGCGACGGTGACCGGTCGCTCCTGTTTCCGGTTACGCGTCGATCCGGTTCGCCGAACGCAGTCGCTGGAAGCTACGCGCGAGTAGCCTCGAAACGTGCATCTGGGAGACCCCGAGTTCCGCACTGATTTGCGATTGGGTGAGGTTGCTGTAGTAGCGCAGGAGCAGGATTCTCTGTTCCCGTTCGGGGAGTTGCACCAACAGATGCCGTACGAGGTCCCGGTGCTCCACGCCGTCCAGGGCGGGGTCCTCGTAGCCGAGCCGGTCCAGCAGTCCGGGGAGCCCGTCGCCCTCCTGGGCGGCCTCCAGCGAGGTGGCGTGGTACGACCGCCCGGCCTCGATGCAGGACAGCACCTCGTCCTCGGTGATGCGCAGCCGCTCGGCGATCTCGGCGGTGGTGGGGGTGCGTCCGAAGGTCGTCGTCAGATCCTCGGTCGCGCTGTTCACCTGGACCCACAGCTCATGCAGCCGGCGCGGTACGTGGACCGTGCGGACGTTGTCCCGGAAGTACCGCTTGATCTCGCCGACGACGGTCGGCATGGCGAAGGTCGGGAACTGCACGCCACGGTCCGGGTCGAACCGGTCGATGGCGTTGATCAGCCCGATCGTGCCGACCTGGATCACGTCCTCCATCGGCTCGTTGCGGGAGCGGAATCGGGCGGCCGCGTAGCGCACGAGCGGGAGGTTCGCCTCGATGAGCGCCCCGCGTACGCGGTTGTGCTCCGGCGTGCCCGGCGTCAACTCCTTGAGCTCCCCGAAGAGGACCTGGGTGAGCGCCCGGGTGTCCGCGCCGCGGCTGCGGGGCGGCGGGGACGCGGGGGTGTCCTCTTGGGGTGAGTGGGTCGGGGCTTGAGGCGCAGTACTGGCCGGCACGGTCAACTCCACCTCGTGATCCATCAACTCATCCGTCAAAAGCGGTCATAGCATCACAAGACAGTTCATTGTGTTCAAGTACCGCATAATCCCGTGTTGGGGATGGAAGGGTGCGCAAGACACGCGAAAGCCCCCCGCCGTTGCGGCGGAGGGCTCCGGGAGGATTCGGGTCGACCGGGGGGTGGGGCGGCTCAGAATTCGTAGTCGGCGATCACCCAGGTGGCGAACTCCCGCCACAGGGCGACGCCCGCCTGGTGCTCGGGGTGCTCCACATAGGTGCGCAGGGCGGCCGGGTCCTCGAACGCGGAGTTGATGGCGAAGTCGTAGGCGATGGGGCGGTCGCTGATGTTCCAGCCCAGCTCCCAGTGACGCAGCTCGGGGATCTTGCCCTCCAGCGAGCGAAAGGCCTCGACGCCCTCCACGACGCGCGGGTCGTCGCGCTCGACTCCCTCGTTGAGCTTGAAGAGGACCAGGTGGCGGATCATGCGTACTCCCTAGCTGTCGCCTCCGTTGGCGATCCACGTCATGAAGTCGCCGATCGCCTTGGCGGCGTCCGAAATGCCCTCGAACCCTACCTGGACGTAGTCCGCCGCCTTGGCCGGGTCGGTGATGATCACGTAGAGCACGAAGACCGCGAGCACATAGATGGCGACCTTCTTCGAATTCACCGCCATCGCGGCCTCCCCTGTGGCTGGTGTGCCTGCCATGCCTGCTGAGCCGAATGAGTCGAAAGAGCCGAAAGAGCCCCGTGTTATCGGCGGTGAGTGTAACCTTCGCGCCTCTCGGGAGATCAACAGCACGAAGGGCCCCGTCTTTCGACGGGGCCCTTCTTCAGCGGTAGCGGAGGGATTTGAACCCTCGGTGACTTGCGCCACACTCGCTTTCGAGGCGAGCTCCTTCGGCCGCTCGGACACGCTACCGAGGGAGACCTTACAGCACGCCCGGCCAAGCTCTGAAATCGGTATTCATCGGTTCCGGAAGAACTCGGTGAGCAGCCCCGCGCACTCCTCGGCGAGCACGCCCTCGATCACCTCGGGCCGGTGATTGAGCCTGCGGTCGCGCACGACGTCCCAGAGGGAGCCGGCCGCGCCCGCCTTCTCGTCCCGCGCGCCGTACACCACCCGGTCCACCCGGGACTGCACGAGCGCGCCGGCGCACATGGTGCAGGGTTCCAGCGTGACGACGAGCGTGCAGCCGGTCAGCCGCCACTCACCGAGTGCCGCGGCCGCACGCCGGATCGCGAGGACCTCGGCGTGCGCGGTCGGATCGCCGGTCGCCTCACGCTCGTTGTGACCGGCGCCGAGCACGGTCGTACCGTCCGGGGACAGCACGATGGCGCCGACGGGTACGTCCCCGCCCGCGACGGCCAGCCCGGCCTCGTCGAGGGCGAGCCGCATCGCGGCCCGCCAGCGGTCACGTACGGGGTCGGCGGCCGACCCCTGCTTCTCCGGCGAGGTCAGCGGACGGTCTCCAGGACCTCCGAGGCGCCCAGGGCCTCGGCGATCGCGTTGAGCGCGTCCTCGGCATCCAGGGCCTTCAGCTCCTTCTCGCCGACACCGAGGTCGTCGAGGATCTGGCTGTCGCCCACCGGGCTGTGCGGGACCGCCTCGGCGGATCCGTCCTCGTCGTCCTCGGAGTCGCCGTCCGGCTCCTCCGTGCCGTCGAGGTCCAGGGAGTCCAGATCGGCGCCGTCGTCGCCGGGCTCCCTTCCGAGCAGTTCGTCGGTGAGCAGGATCTCGCCGTAACTGCTGCGGGCGGCTGCGGCGGCGTCCGACACATAGATACGAGGGTCGTCCTCGCCGTCGATCCGGACGACGCCGAACCAGGCGTCCTCCTGCTCGATGAGCACGAGCACCGTGTCGTCCTCCGGCGAGGCTTCACGGGCCAGCTCGGCCAGGTCCGACAAGGTCTCCACATCGTCGAGCTCCGTGTCGCTCGCTTCCCACCCGTCTTCGGTGCGCGCGAGCAGTGCGGCGAAGTACACCGTGACTCTCCCACTGGTCATAGGCGTGCCGGTTGGGGGTCCCCCCGGCGGAGGTTGGGGGTGGGGCGCTCGGTGTCCGAGCCCCACCCACTCGGAATCGTGGCAGAAACAAGGCGTTCAGGGGACGTCTTCGGCACCCTGTGTCCGGCAGTTCTGATCGCCACGTGCGGATCGTACGCGGCTTTTCCAGGTGTCCGCGCACGCCCGTCGCTCCAACGCCGCCGAAGGGAGCGGATCTTCCCCGCAGGCTCGCCCTACCAGCGGAACGTCCGCATGCGCATGGCGTGCCGCAGGCGGGCCGCCTTCGCACGGCGCGGCTGGACGCGGTCCCGCAGTTCGCGGGCCTCGGCGAGTTCCCGCAGGAACTGGGCGCGTCGCCGACGACGCGCGACGTCCGTCTCCTCCCGCGTGGGACCGGCCGACGGCTCCTGCGTGGGCTCGGCCGACGGCTCAGTACTCGGCATGGCTCACCACCCCCGGTGCGTCCCTCCCACTTTCCCTCCGATGGGCGGTTTGATGCCAGCGCCAGGGGGCTGCGGGCCCGGTTACTGTTGTGGACATGCGTCTCCACGTCGTCGACCACCCTCTGGTCGCCCACAAGCTCACCACCCTGCGCGACCAGCGCACCGACTCCGCGACCTTCCGCCGGCTCGCCGACGAACTGGTCACCCTGCTCGCCTACGAGGCCACGCGGGACGTGCGCACCGAAGCGGTCGACATCACGACCCCGGTCACCACCACCACCGGCGTCAAGCTCTCCCACCCGCGCCCCCTGGTGGTGCCGATCCTGCGCGCCGGGCTCGGCATGCTGGACGGCATGGTCCGGCTGCTGCCGACCGCCGAGGTGGGCTTCCTGGGCATGATCCGCAACGAGGAGACGCTCCAGGCGTCCACGTACGCCTCGCGGATGCCCGAGGACCTCTCCGGGCGGCAGGTGTACGTCCTGGACCCGATGCTGGCGACGGGCGGCACGCTGGTCGCGGCGATCCAGGAGCTCATCAAGCGGGGTGCGGACGATGTCACCGCCGTGGTGCTTCTCGCCGCGCCCGAAGGCGTTGAGCTGATGGAGCGGGAGCTGGCGGGGACGCCGGTGACGGTCGTTACGGCGGCGGTGGATGAGCGGCTCAATGAGCACGGGTACATCGTGCCGGGGCTTGGGGACGCGGGAGATCGCCTCTACGGGGCGGCTGAGTAGGCGTCGGTTTCGCCTGTTCGCCGTAGGGGCGCGGTTGTGTGGCGGGTGCGGGTTCGCCGTGGCTTGTCGCGCCCACGCGGCGGAGCCGCATATTGACACAGCCCCGCGCCCCTTTGGGGGCGCTTCTCAGCAACCCTTCTTGTCAGTAGCCGTCGGCTTGGGCTTTGCCAGGGCGGTCAAGGCCTTGTCGGCTGTCGGCTTCTTCGCCAGGTCCTTGAACGCGTTGCCGATGATGAAGTCCACCGATGCGCCCTTGCGGGTGGTCTCGGTGCGCCGTTCGGCCGTGGTGAGTTGGGTGGCCAGGACCGGGAGCGAGGTGTTCAGGGACGCCGTCGGGCCGAGCAGCAGGGCGGTGCCCTTGACCTTCTTGTCGTACTCCTTGGTCGCGTTGCCCACTTCGCCGATCTTGAAGCCGCGCTTCTTCAGTTCGTCCGCGGTCTTCTTGGCGAGGCCGCTGCGGGTCGTCGCGTTGAAGACGTTGACGGTGATGCCGGCGGGCTTGGGAAGGGGCGCGGTCGAGGTGGGAGAGGGCGTCGCCCTGGTCCCGCAGCCGGACTTGGGGCCGACCGCCGATGCCTCTCCGCCGCCGCCCGTGAAGACGTCGATGAGCTGCAGCGTGCCCCAGCCGGCCATGCCGAGGGCGACGAGGGACACGACTCCGAGCGCGGCGAACCTGCCGCGTCGCCGACGGCGCCGCATGCGCGGGTATTTGTTCCCCTTGATGCGGTACTGGCCGCCCATGCCTTGGGGAGTCAGCATGCTCATGGGCGCAGCGTAGTCCGCCTGGGCGGCAATGCCTACTAGATGATCAATCGAGGGTGAACGGACTGCTCCGAACGGGCGCAACGCCCCGACTTCGGCCGGGGCTGCCCGGGGTCAGTCCAGTTCCAGCACTCGCGCGTGCAGCACCTGGCGCTGCTGGAGTGCCGCGCGGACCGCGCGGTGCAGGCCGTCCTCCAGATACAGATCGCCCTGCCACTTCACGACATGCGCGAAGAGGTCGCCGTAGAACGTCGAGTCCTCGGCGAGCAGGGTTTCCAGATCGAGCTGGCCCTTGGTCGTCACGAGCTGATCGAGGCGGACCGGGCGCGGCGCGACGTCCGCCCACTGCCGGGTGCTTTCCCGGCCGTGGTCGGGGTACGGCCGGCCGTTTCCGATGCGCTTGAAGATCACACGGAAAGCCTACCGGTCGAGACGTTCCGGGCGCAGCCATGGCGGCGGAGTGCGACGCTGGAAAAGATGTGTCAAACCTGGATGAAACGGCGATCGTCGCGGGAATGACGGCCGGATCGGGATCAGGAACGGACGCCGGAACGGGCCCGAACGGACGCCGAGGTGTACGGCGGACGGCCGAATCGAACACGGATCGGACCGGATCTCGCCGGACACACGTCGGAGCACGAGCGTGCGGAGGTCTGACATGAGCGAGCGCAGGAGCAGGTCCGGCACGGCCGGGACCGTGGCGCCCGACGGACGGAGCGGTGCTCCCGCCCTTCCGCGGGAGGCGCTGGAGATCGCCGCGGGTTACGCCTTCACCGGGCCCGCCCTCGATCTGGGCGCCCTGCTCTGGGACGGGCAGTGCCTGCCGGACGCGCAGATCCGGGTGCCGTTGACCGTGCTGAACCGGCACGGGCTGGTCGCGGGGGCGACCGGCACCGGGAAGACGAAGACCCTCCAGTTGATCGCCGAGCAGTTGTCGGCCCAGGGCGTACCGGTGTTCCTGGCGGATGTGAAGGGGGATCTGTCCGGGATCGCGGCCCCGGGGCAGCCGGGTGAGCGGGTCGGTGCGCGGGCCGCCGAGGTCCATCAGGAGTGGGCGGCGACCGGGTTCCCCGCGGAGTTCTACGCCCTCGGCGGCATCGGCACCGGTATCCCCGTACGGGCCACGATCACCAGTTTCGGCCCGGTGCTGCTGTCCAAGGTCCTCGGGCTCAACCGGACCCAGGAGCAGTCCCTCGGGCTGATCTTCCACTACGCCGACACCAAGGGCCTGGAACTGGTCGACCTGAAGGATCTGCGGGCCGTGGTCGCCTTTCTGACCTCCGACGAGGGCAAGGCGGAGCTCAAGAACATCGGCGGGCTCTCCACCGCCACGGCCGGGGTGATCCTGCGGTCGCTGACCGCGTTCGAGGGGCAGGGGATGGGGGACTTCTTCGGGGAGCCGGAGTTCGACACGGCCGAGCTGCTGCGGGCCTCTGTGGCGGACGACGGGCGGGGCGTGGTGTCGGTCCTCGAACTGTCCGCCGTACAGGACCGGCCGCGGCTGTTCTCGACGTTCCTGATGTGGCTGCTGGCGGATCTCTTCCACGATCTGCCGGAGGTCGGTGACGTCGACCGGCCGAAGCTGGTGTTCTTCTTCGACGAGGCGCATCTGCTGTTCGACGACGCGTCCGAGGCGTTCCTGGACTCGATCACCCAGACCGTGCGGCTCATTCGCTCGAAAGGGGTCGGGGTCTTCTTCGTGACGCAGACGCCGAAGGACGTGCCCGCCGAGGTGCTCGGCCAGCTCGGCAACCGGATCCAGCACGCGCTGCGCGCCTTCACCCCGGACGATCAGAAGGCGCTCGGGGCGACGGTGAAGACGTTCCCCAATTCGGCGTACGACCTGGAGGAACTCCTCAGGGGCCTCGGCACGGGCGAGGCGGTGGTGACCGTCCTGAGCGAGCGGGGCGCCCCCACGCCGGTCGCCGCGACCCGGCTGCGGGCACCCGAGTCCCTGATGGGGCCGATCGAGGCGGGCGCGCTGGAGCGGGCGGTGACGTCGTCCGCGCTGTACGGCCGGTATGCACAGGCTGTGGACAGGGAGTCGGCGTACGAGAGGCTCCAGGGGGCGCGTGCGGAGACGCCGCGTGGAGCGAAGGGGCCGGACGAGATGCGCGAGGCCGGGGAGGACCACAGGGCCGCGCAGACGGAACAGCCCTCCGTCGTCGAGAAGGTCGTCGGGAGCGGCATGTTCAAGTCCCTGGCTCGGTCGATCGGTACGCAGATCGGGCGGGAGATCACGCGGTCGGTGTTCGGTACGGCGCGGCGTCGGCGATAGCGCCGCGGTCGGTGCGGGCGCGGCGGAGGCGGTGACCCGGAGAAAGTCCGCCTCCGCCGCGGCCGCGTCAGCCGCGGTCCCCGTCCTTCTGGGGGTGTCGCGGCTTGTCCTTCTTCACCTGTGGTTTCGGGGTGTTGCGTACGGCTTCCGCGCGCAGCAGGGCGCGCAGCACCGCGTAGGGGTCGGTGGGCATGACTGTGCTCCTCGTGTCCTTGTGCCGTACTGACGGACCTCGTCGCGGGGTCTGTCAGCAGCGCAGGACGACGGTGCGCAGGATGTGCGGGACGTACGGCGGCCCGGGCGGCGCACAGCGGGGCGGGCTCGCCGGTGTGCCGGGCGGCGCGGGCCTCGACCGCGGGACCGGAGCGGGCCGTACGTCGGTGTGCCGGGCGGTGCGGGCCGGTGGCCGCAGGGCCGTGTCCAGGGCGTCGTGCTCGGCGGCCTCGGCCACCACGGGCAGGGCATGCGCGTGGGCATGTGTGCCCGGGACCAGCAGGGCGAGCAGCAGCACGAGGACCCGCAGCCAGGTGCGGCTGCGCGCGCGGAATCGTGCGGTGCCCATGGAAGGGCTTCTCCCCGGCGGGTGTACGGAGTTCATCCGGTACGGCGTGAGATCCGCCCGCACGGCGTAGGGACGGCCGGCGCGTATCACAGCGTGTGCGGGACCTGGCGGGCCCGCCTCCGGATGCGCAGGGCGGTGACGATCTCGACGACACCGACGGCGACCAGCCAGCATCCGCCGAGCAGCATCAGGACGGTGACCGACTCGACCGGGGAGACGATCAGCACGATGCCGCCGGCGCAGGTGACCACGCCGAGGAGGATCTGCCAGCCGCGGGCCGGCATGGACTCGTCGGAGGCGGCGGCCAGGGTGTGGGTGATGCCGCGGATGAGCCAGCCGATGCCGATCCACAGGGCGAGCAGCAGGACCGACCGCATGGGTGCGCGGAAGCAGAACAGACCGAGCAGGACCGACAGCGTGCCGCTGACGAAGGCCAGTACGCGCAGGGAGGTCGTCCGGTGCGTACCGAAGGCGGCGACCAGCTGGAACACGCCGCTGATCAGCAGATAAAGCCCGAAGAGAACGCCGGAGGCGAGGAGCGTGGCACCGGGCCAGACCAGGACCAGTACACCCAGCGCCAGCGAGGCGACCCCGGTGACCAGCACGGCCTGCCAGGCGGCACGGGAGAGGGCGTGCAGCGGGCCTTCGAGGGGCGGCTCGGGTTCATGGGCCGCCCCCTGCCCCGGCCCGGGCGGGTGCCCGGCGTGGACCCGCCGATCGTCATAGTCCCGGCCCCACGGTGAGCCGCTCGGCGCCTCGGTCATGCTCCATGCTGGGAACGGGCGCGGGCGAGCCGCCATTTGGGGTGGGCCGGTTGGCTGACGTCCGGTGCGGGGGGCGTTTGCGTGGAGGCGGGTAGGTAGGGGCCGTCTCTGGTCTGTGCCAGGCCCGACCCGTAACCCCTCCCCGCTACTTGCGGGACGCCTTCGCCGCCTTCGCCGCTGCCTTCATCTCCTGTTTGTGGGCGCGTACCTTGAGCAGGGACTCGGGGCCGGTGATGTCGGCGACCGAGCGGTAGGACTCCTGCTCGCCGTAGGCGCCCGCGGCCTCGCGCCAGCCCGCGGGGGCCACGCCGAGCTGCTTGCCGAGCAGGGCGAGGAAGATCTGGGCCTTCTGCTTGCCGAAGCCGGGCAGGTCCTCCAGACGGCGGAGCAGTTCGCGGCCGTCCTCGACGCCCTTCCAGACGAGCTCGGCGTCACCGTCGTAGCGCTCGACGAGGTACTGGCACAGCTGCTGGATCCGCTTGGCCATGGACCCGGGGTAGCGGTGTACGGCCGGCTTCTCCGAGAGCAGGGCCACGAAGGCGTCCGGGTCCTGGGCGGCGATGTCGTGCGCGTCCAGGTCGTCCGCGCCGAGCCGGTCCGCGATCGTACGGGGCCCCTTGAACGCCCATTCCATCGGAACCTGCTGGTCCAGCAGCATGCCGACGAGCGCGGCGAGCGGGCTGCGGCCGAGGAGCGCGTCGGCCTCGGGGTCCTGGGCGAGATGCAGGGTGACGTCCATGCCCCCGATGATGCCGCGCGGGCCGTGTGCACGCGCGCGGGGGATGCCGGCACGGGCGTATCAAGGGGGGTACGCCCGTGCCGGGGTCAGGGGCGCCAGTACCCCAGCGCGTTCACCCGCTGCTTGGGCACACCCAGTTCCTTGCGGACGTACGAGATCAGGGCCCGGGTCGTCGCCGTGTCGCAGGCGATCCAGACGTACGGGTCGGGGGTGCCCTTGAGCAGATCCGGCAGGGCGTCCTTCACCTGGGCGACGAGGTGCGCCCCGGCGTCGCGCCTCGGCAGGGTCCGTACGTCGTGGCGGGAGTCGGCGGTGCGGAAGGGCAGGCCGTCCCGCTCGCCCTCGAACCACACCGTCGCCGGGGCGGAGTCCAGGGCGCCGAGGAGGGAGTTGAGGGCGGGGAGTGAGGCCGTGTCGGCGATGGCGAAGACGTGGGACGGAGCGGGCTCGGGGTCGGTGAAGCCGGTGCCGTGGATGGTCGCCTCGATGGTGTCGCCGGGCTCGGCCGTGCGGGCCCAGTCGCTCGCGATCCCCTCGTGCAGGGCGAACTCCAGGCTGAAGGTGCCGGCCTCCGGGTCCGGGTCGACCAGGGTGTAGGCGCGCTGGTGGGGCTTGCCCGCGTTGTCGAACCACAGCCGGACCCACATGGTGGGATGGACGCCGTTCGCCGCGAGCATGCCGCCGTCGGTGAGGTGGACGCGGCGGTAGTGCTCGGTGACGTCCTCGGCGCCCGTCACCGTGAACACGAAGTCCTTCGCGCGCAGCAGCTTCAGGACCGCGCCCTCCCAGCCGTGCCCCTGCCCCATGGCTTCTTCACCTTTCGCGTACGATTCCTGCCCGGATTGCTTAGGGAAGGCTAACCTAAAGAAAAGGAGGGGCACAGGTGACCGGCGAGATCTTCCGCGATGCCTGGGGCATACCGCATCTCCGCGCCGACAGGGCGAGAGAACTCGCCCGCGCACAGGGCCGGGTCACCGCCCTCGACCGGGCCTGGCAGCTGGAGGTGGAGCGGCACCGGGCCCAGGGGACGTCGGCGTCCTTCCTCGGCGCCGAGGCCCTGCCCTGGGACCGGTTCATCAGACGGACCCGCCTCGACGACACGGCCAGACGCTGCTTCGCCGAGCTGGAGACGCGGGACGCGGAGACGGCGGCGTGGGTGCGGTCGTACGTCGACGGGGTCAACGAGGGCCTGGCCGAGGGCGCCCGACGTACGCCGGAGTTCGCGCGGACCGGCCTCGCTCCCGGCCGCTGGGAGCCCTGGACCCCGCTCGGCGTCTGGCTCGGCATCCACATCCTGTTCGCGGGCTTCCCGGCCAAGCTCTGGCGCGAGCAGGTCGTCCGGCATCTCGGCGCCGACGCGGTCGGGCTGTTCGCCACCGACGGGCCGGGCACCTCCGGCAGCAACGGCTGGCTTGTGAGCGGGGAGCGGACCGTCACGGGTCGGGCGGTCATCGCCGGGGACCCGCACCGCTTCATCGAGGAACCCGGTGTCTATCAGCAGATCCACCTCTCCTGCCCCGAGTTCGACGTCATCGGCCTCGCCGTCCCCGGCATCCCCGGCATCGCCCACTTCGGCCACACCGGCACGGTCGCCTGGGCCATCACCAACGCCATGGCGGACTATCAGGACCTGTACCGGGAGCGGCTGCGGCGTACGGGGGCGGGGGTGGAGGCCCTGGACCCGGACGGGGTCTGGCGACGGGCGGCCCGGCACACCGAGGTCGTGGAGGTCGCGGGGGAGGAGCCGGTCGAGGTTGAGGTGATCGAGACGGCTCGGGGGCCGGTGATCATCGGGGGGCCGGAGGGGTTGCCGGACGGCTTGCAGATGGGCGTGCAAACGGGCTTGCAGGAAGGTTTCGCCATCGAGTCCCCCTCCGATGCCCCGCCCCCGCCCCTCGCCATAGCCCTCCGCTACCCGCCCCGCGTCACCGCCGACCTCGGCTTCAGCGCCCTCCTACCCCTCCTGCGCGCCCGCAGCGTGGCCGACGTCGACCGTGCCGTGGACCTCTGGGCCGAGCCCGTCAACGTCGTCCAGGCGGCCGACACCGAGGGCGGCCTGCTGCACCGTGTCGCCGGCAAGGTGCCGATGCGCTCCGAGGCCAACGGCGTCCGGCTGGTGCCCGCCTGGGAGCCCGGCCACGAGTGGCGCGGCTGGCACGAGACGCCCCGCGGCGGACTCGTCGACGGCGTCGCGGCCATGGCCAACCAGCGCGGGGTCGCCGCGCCGCTCGGCGTCGAGTTCGCCCCGCCGCATCGCGCCGATCGCATCACGGCCCTGCTGGCGGAGAAGCCCCGCTGGTCGGCCGCCGACATGCCGGCGATCCACATGGACACCCGACTGGCCTCCGCAGAGCCCCTCCTGGACCTCCTGCGCTCCCTCGACTCCCTCACCCCCGAGGCCGACCGCATCCGCCGGACCCTCCTGTCCTGGGACCGCCGGATGGACGCGGACAGCGAGGCCGCCGCCGTGTACGCGACGGTGCGCGGGGCGGTCGTACGGCGACTCGCCGCGCACCCCGCCTTCGCCGCACTGTCCGCCCCGCCCGCCTACCCCGAGGTCCTCCTCCCCTGGCTGGCCCTGCTCCCGCGTATCGGCTTCGCGCTCGAACATCTGCTGCGCGCCGAGGAGTTGTACGGCATCGACCGCGCCGAGGCAGTCCGCGCGGCGGTCGAGGAGGTCGCGGCCCTGCCCTCGGGAGCCCGACCCGGCACCTGGGGCGACACCCACCGCCTCGCCCCCTGGCGGGCGTTGCCCGACCCGGCGTACTCCGGGCCCCGCCTCTCCGGCGACCACGACTGCGTGCTGTGCACCTCGGCGGTCCCCGGCCTCACCGACCTGAGCGCACGCGGCCCCGCCGCCCGCTACGTCTGGGACCTGGCCGACCGCGAGGCCAGCCTCTGGGTGGTCCCGCTGGGCGCCTCCGGCATCCCCGGCTCACCCCACCACCGCGACCAACTCCCCCTGTGGCTGCGGGGAGACCTGGCCCCGGTCGTCACCGACTTCACCGAGTTCGAGAAGGAATCCGATGCCTGAGCTGCCCCCGATACCGGCGTCCGCCGTCCCGGTCTCCGCCTCACCGGCCCCCGCCCACAGAACCCCCGCCCACGAACCCCCCGTTCACCACCAGACCATCCCCGGCCTCGGCACGATCACCATCCGCCCCCTCGACCCGTGGGCCGACGCCGAGGTCGTCCATGGCTGGGTCGGTGAGGAACGGGCCTCCTTCTGGGGCATGAACGGCCTGACCAGGGACCAGGTGGCCGAGATCTATGCCCATATGGCCACCCTGGACACCCACCACGCGTTCGTCGTCGTACGGGACACGGACCCGGTCGCGCTCCTCCAGACGTACGAGCCGGAGGCGGACCGTGTGAGCGAGGTCTATGACCCCCTCCCCGGCGACATCGGCGTCCACCTGCTCCTCGCGCCCGCCGGACCCGGGGGAGGGCGGCCCGGCTGGACGGCCGCGCTGCTGACGGTCGTGGCGTCGTACGTCTTCGGGACCCTGGACCGCCGACGCGTGGTCGTCGACCCGGACATACGCAACGAGAAGGCCATCGCACGCTTCCTCAAGCAGGGCTTCACAGCCGGCCCGATGGTCGTGCTGCCGGAGGTGGACCTGCCGGATGTGTACATCCCGGAGAAGAAGGCCCAACTCGCCTTCCTGAGCCGGGGGTAGCCTTCGAGGCGTGACCCCGGAGGAACTCGTAGCGCACTACTCGCTGGAGCCGATCCCGTTGGAGGGCGGCCTGTTCCGCCAGACCTGGGCGGGGCCGGAGCGCTCCGACGGCCGCCCGCAGGGCACGGCGATAGTCGTCCTCCTCACCTCCGACGACTACTCGGCCCTGCACCGCCTGCCGTCCGACGAGGTGTGGCACTTCTACCTCGGCGACCCCCTGGAGATGCTGCTCCTCGCCCCGGACGGCACGTCCCGCACCACCGTGCTGGGCCCCGACATAACGCGCGGCCAGCACATCCAGTTCACCGTCCCGGCCGGAACCTGGATGGGGGCGAGGGTCGCGGCGGGCGGGTCCTGGACCTTCTTCGGCTGCACGATGGCGCCCGGTTTCACCTACGAGAGCTATGAGCACGGCGACTTGGCGGAACTGACGGCGCGCTATCCCGCCGAGGCCGCCCGGATCGCGGGACTGTGCCGCCCATGAGCGGACTCCTGGAGGGCCAGGTCGCCCTCGTCACGGGCGCGGGCGGCAGCATCGGACGGGGAATCGCGACACGGTTCGCCGAGGAGGGCGCGGCGGTCGCGCTGCATTGCCGTACGGCGATGGAGGCGGCGGACGAAGTGGCGTCCCGTATCCGGGAGACGGGCGGGCGGGCCGTCGTACTGCGTGCGGACCTGACCGATGAGGACGCGTGCCGGCGGGTGGTGGGGGAGGCCGCCGAGTGGGGCGGCGGGCGGCTGACGGCGCTGGTGAACAACGCGGGGGTGCAGCCGGTACGGGCCCTCCCCGGGATGTCGGCGGCGGAGTGGCGGGCGGTCGTGGACACCAACCTGACCAGCGTCTTCGCCTGCACGCAGGCCGCGGCCGACATCATGCGGGAGCAGGGCGGGGGCGGTTCGGTGACCCACATCGCGTCGATCGAGGCGAGCAGCCCGGCGCCCCTCCACGCCCACTACTCCGCCTCCAAGGCGGCGGTGGTGATGCACGCCCGTTCCGCGGCCCTGGAATACGGCCCCTTCGCCATCCGCGTGAACTCGGTCTCCCCCGGCCTGATCCACCGCGACGGCCTGGAGGAAGCCTGGCCGGAGGGAGTGCGGCGCTGGGAACAGGCGGTACCGGCCGGGAGGCTGGGGCGCCCGGAGGACGTGGGCGACGCGTGCGTGTTCCTCGCGTCGGGGCTCGCGTCGTGGGTCACGGGGCACGACCTGGTGGTGGACGGCGGGGTGTCGGCGCGTCCGACGTGGTGACGGGCGGGCGGGTGCTCGGATCGCTCGGGCGGCCGTGGTCCGATCCTCTTGTACCGAGCATTTGACACAAGTCTCGCGATGAGTCATCTTGTACCGCCTGCTTGTATCCATGAATTGATACAAGTGCCACTCACCGGGGGTTTCTTCATGCTCGACAGCACCGCGCCACCCGCATCCCACACCCGCGCCGACCGCTACGCACGTCTCGGAGGTCTGGCCGCCGGAGTCCTCCTCTCCCTCGACTTGATCGACGCCCCCGGCGGGCTCGGGAGCGGAATCCTGGCCGCCATACCCGTGTTCGGCCTCGGTGCCGTCGCCGGTGTGCTGCTCGGCGAATACCTCACGGCCCGCCCCCGAGGCACCGTCCGCACCGCCGGGCTCGCCCCCCGCCGGATCCGCGACCACGTTCCGCCCCGGCTGACGGTACTGCTGCTCATCGAGATGTCCCTGCTCATCGCACTCCTCGTCACCGCGATCGCGATCGGCTCCCCCGACGACACGGGCCGGGCGGGGCGCGCCCTGACGATGACCTGCTCCGGCGTGACCGAGTCCCATGGCCCCTGGCCCGGTACCTTCTACGCGGTCCCCGCCCTCGCCTCACTGGTCAGCAGTACCGCCGCCTGCGGCCATGCCCTACGGCACATCACCCGCCGCCCCGGCCAGGAACAGGACCGCCGGAACCGGGCGCTGGCGATCACCGCCGCGTGGGGCCTGCTGACCTCCGCACCCCTGGCCGGCGCCGCCTGGACTGCCGCCGGGTCGCTGCGCGGGCTGAGCTGCGACGGCACGCTCGGCAGCGTGGCCGTATGGATCCTCCTTCCCGTCTGTCTGCTCGCCCTGGGCACCGCGATCTGGTGCCTGTTCACGGTCGTGGCGCCGAAGGCCTTCCAGCGGTGACCGGCCCGACCGTACGGGTGGACACCGCCAGCCCGGTCCCTCCCTACGAGCAGATCCGCGCCCAGCTCGCGACCCTGATCTCCTCCGGACGACTGCCGGAAGGCGAACGCCTGCCGACCATCCGGCAGTTGGCCTCCGACCTGGGGCTGGCCGCCGGCACGGTCGCCCGTGCCTACCGTGAGCTGGAGAACGCCGCGCTCATCCGCACCCGACGCGGCGCGGGGACCCGGGTGGCACCCCCGCCGCCGTCGGCCATGCGCCCCTCCCCGGAGGAACTGGCCTCCCTGGCCCGGCGATTCAGGGACGAGGCCCGTGCGCTCGGTGCGGACGACTCGGCGATCGTGGGAGCGCTGCGTTCCGTGTTGGCGGACGCGGACTGAGAGGCTCGGTCGGGAAGCGCGCGGGGCGGTCCGTGCCGGCGGTCACCGGCCGACGGCACCGGCTCCCGCCCCAAGGGACCTGCCGCCCGGCCCCAGCCCCAGCCCAGGGATCAGCACAGCCGCCACCGCCAGATGCATCAGGGCGAGCGAGGCCCGGGTGCCGCCGTCCATGCCGTCTCCGACGAACGGCAGGAAGGACACGGCCAGTACGACGCCTGCCACCCCGGTCCAGATGGCGCGGGCGCGCCGCGCCGCGAACCGCTCCAGGGCGGCCAGCAGTCCCCAGCCGGAGAGCGACGAGAGCAGGGCGACGACCGCCACGGGCACGGCGCCGATGTCGAGCGTCTGCTCGCCGTCGACTATCCGCAGCCGGTGCCCGAGCAGCGGGTCCGCGACCAGCCACACCAGGACGGGAGCAAGGACGGCCAGGCCGGTGACCCCCAGGCGCCTTCTCCTTTCCCTTCCCCTTCTCCGCACGCTCACTTGGCGTCCCCCGAGAACGCCCCGTGCAGGAAGACCTCCACCAGCTCCCGCGGGGTCAGGTCGGGCTCGTCCTCCGTGCGCGGCTGGGTGAAGAGCAGCCCGAAGAAGAGGGCCGCGATCTGCTCCGGCGGCCGGCGCAGGGCGGCCCTGTCGGGCTCCAGCAGATCCGCGAGGGCCACGCGGATACGGGTCATCGACTCGTTGCGGCCCGCGCCGCGCACCGTACCGGGGTGCTTGCCGCCGCGATGCCCCAGCGAGCCGAGGACCGCGCCCATCCTGTCCATGTGCGCCTGCAGCGCCTCGGCCGCCTCCGCGAGCCGGTCGGGCAGCGGCTGGGACACGTCGATCGCGTCGAGCTCACGCACCGCGTGCTCGGGGGAGAGCGCCTCGGCCATACAGGCCTGCAGCAACTCGTCCTTGTCGGCGAAGACCCGGAAGATCGTGCCCTCGCCGATGCCGGCGGCACGGGCGATCTTCGCGGTCGTCACCGCGGCGCCGTACTCGGCGATCAGCGGGATCGCCGTCTGGATGATCATTTCGCGACGCCGCTCCGGCGACATGGCGGGGGCGCGGCGTCGGGTGGCGGCCGCCTGGGTCTCCTTGGGTGCTGTCATGACCCCGAGAGTACGGAGTGAGTCCTCACTCCGTCAATGAGTGAGGACTCACTCCGCACTCACTCCGATGGCTTCCCGGCAGGAACGCGACGTCACCCATGACCGACGAGGATCCGGTCGCAGATCTGCCAGCCACCCCTCACCAAGCCCTGCTGCACTGATCGTGCAACGCACAGCCTCCCGCCCCAGGACGGATCACCATGCCGCCAACCCCCGTCGTCGAGACCGACGGCCAAGTCCTGCCCTCCCGCTCCCCTCTCCGGGGATGGACGGCCGTGGTCTCGGTAACCCTGGGAATCTTCGCCATCGTCACCACCGAGATCCTGCCCATCGGTCTGCTGACCTCGATCGGATCGAGCTTCACGGTCTCGGACGGCATGGCCGGACTGATGATGACCATGCCCGGCTTCCTCGCGGCGATCGCCGCTCCCCTGGTCACCGTGGCCACGGCACGCCTCGACCGCCGCCTGATGCTCTGCGCCTTCACGCTCCTGCTGGCGCTGGCGAACTTCCTCGCCGCCGCGGCCCCCGACTACTGGCTCGTACTCATATCCCGGGTCATGGTCGGGATCACGATCGGCGGCTTCTGGTCGATCGGGGCGGGGCTGGCGGAGCGACTGGTGCCGCCCGCCTCGGCCGGCCGGGCAACTGCCGTGATCTTCTCGGCCGTTCCGCTGGGTTCCGTCCTCGGCGTGCCGGCGGGCACCCTCGTCGGAGACCTCGCGGGATGGCGAACGGCCTTCACCGTCATGGGAGTTCTGACGATCGCCGTCCTGATCATGCTGTTCGCGTTCCTGCCCCCACTACCACCGGTCCGCGCCACCCGCCTGAGCGTCCTCACGGGCATGCTCCGCAACACCGGCACCCGCTTCGCCCTCCTGCTGACCTTCCTCGTCGTGCTGGCCCACTTCGGCACCTACACCTACGTCACACCGTTCCTGGAACAGATCACCCAAGCCGACGACACCCTGATCACGACATTCCTGCTCCTCTACGGCGCCGCCGGCATCCTCGGCAACTTCCTGGCCGGCACCTGGGCGCCCCGCCGCCCCCGCACCGTCTCCGCCCTCGCGGCCGGCCTCATCGCGACGGCGACCCTGCTCCTCCCGGCGCTGGGCCACGGGCCGACGGGCGCGCTGATCCTGCTGCTCCTATGGGGCATCGCCTACGGCGCCGTCCCCGTCGCGTCCCAGACCACCTTCTCCAAGGCGGCACCCCGCACCCCGGAAGCAGCATCGATCCTCTTCACCGCCTCCTTCCAGGCAACGATCTCCCTCGGCGCCCTCACGGGAGGAGCCGTACTGGACCTCACCTCCCCGTCGCTGGTCATGCTGCTGGGCGGCTGCACCGCGGCACTTGGGGTCCTGGTGGTGGGAGCATGCTCTGTCGGGAAGCCCTCTGGTTCGAGCTGACCCGCTGAGCGCAGCCCCCTCCCCATCCGTACCTACCCCCGAGGCCTCAAATCCGACGACGGAGAAGTGACACACGTGGGGTGCGATGACCGACGACGAACGCCGCGCCGATCTGGCGGCCGGCGGCGACTTCAACGGCTGGTGCTGCTGGGCACCCTGCTGGTCCTGTTCGTCCTCGGCGGCACGGGACCGGCGTCCGCGCACGCGGCCCTCCGCGCCAGCGACCCCGAGGACGGAACCGTCCTCAAGTCGGCCCCCCGTGACATCACCCTGACCTTCACGGAGTCCGTCGGTCTGCTGGAGGACTCCTTCCGGGTACTGGACCCCGAGGGGCGCCGTCTGCGCACGGGTGAGCCGGAGCACGCCAAGGGCAGCGGTGAGACGGCCCGCGTGAGTCTGCCGGGGAAGCTGGGCGAGGGGACGTACACCGTCGCCTGGCGGGTGGTGTCGGCCGACAGCCATCCGGTGTCCGGCGCGTTCACGTTCTCCGTCGGCAAACCCTCCGTCACGACCGCCGTCGTCGACACCGGTCCGACCGAGGACCCGGCGACCAAGAGCCTCTACAACATCGCCCGCTATCTGGCCTACCTCGCCGTCGCCCTCCTCATCGGCACGGCGGCCTTCCTCGCCGTCTGCCGCCCACCGGACGCCCCCGTCCTGCACAGGCTGCTCAGGACGAGCTGGTGGGCCCTCCTCGCCGCCACCCTCGCCCTGCTGGTGCTGCGCGCCCCGTACGAGACCGGCGAGGGGCCGCTCGGGGCTCTCAGCGCCGACTCCCTCACCCGTACGCTCAGCAGCCGACCAGGGCTCGTCATGCTCGCCCGGCTGGTCCTCCTCGGGGTGGCCGCCGGATATCTCCTACGGCTGACCAAGGGCCGCAAGCCCTACCGCTGGGCCGGTGCCGCCATCGCCGTCGGCCTCGCCCTGACCTGGGCCGCCGGTGAGCATGCCTCCGCCGGTATCCAGGTGCCCGTCGCGATGACCTCCTCGGCGCTGCATCTGCTCGCCACGGCGGTCTGGCTGGGCGGCCTCACCGCCCTGCTCGTCACGCTGTACCGCGCGCACCTGACCCCGGCCGCCGTCACCCGCTTCTCGCGCCTCGCCTTCGCATCCGTGACCGTCCTGGTCGTCACCGGCGTCTACCAGTCCTGGCGCGGCCTGGGCTCCTGGGACGCGATCACCGGCACGACGTACGGCAGGCTCCTGACCCTCAAGCTGGCCGCGGTGGTGCTGCTGCTCGGTGCGGCGGCCGTGTCGCGTCGCTGGACGGCCCGGCTGGCGACAGCCGACGTGGACGCTGAGGTGGGTGTGCGGGAGAAGGTTCCGCAGGCCGTCGGCGGGCCCTCCCTGCCCGAGCCGCCGCCGAACGACGTACCGCCTCCCACCGACCGGCAACGGCACGCCCTCCGCCGCTCCGTCCTCGCCGAAGTCGCCGTGGGCGCCGTGGTGCTGGCGATCACCACCCTTCTCACCAGCAGCCTCCCGGGGCGCGCGGAGGCCGAGGCGGCCGCCGGTGCGCCCGCCGTGGTCGGGGCCTCCGTCACCAATGTGCCCTTCGACGTCGGCACCCCCGGCGGTCACGGCAAGGTGCAGATCACCATCGATCCGGCCCGGGTCGGCGACAACTCCATCGAGGCCCTCGTCTACGGCCCCGACGGCGGCGTGTCCATCGTCCCGGAGCTGCGCGTCTCCTTCACGCTCCCGGCCAAGGACATCGGCCCCATCGACGCCGAGCTCGCCGACAAGGGCGGCTACTGGGGCAACAGCTTCCTCAATCTGCCCATCGCCGGGGAGTGGGAGATGAAGGTGACCGTCCGGACGTCGGACGTGGACCAGGTGAGCGAGACCCGATCCGTGCTGGTGCGCTAGCTCTCGCCCATTCGATCGGGTTCGAGATGTCGGTCACGTTTCCGAAACAGCGATCGTCATCTCTTGACGCATGACCTGACATAAGGCTGTTATTGCGCCACCGTGTTCGGTCAAGTTGATTTCTGATCGGTTACGACGGACTTCGACACGTCCACCCTCATGATCGAACCCTGCCATCAGGAGCCGTAGATGCAGCACTTCTCCCCCTCCGGTCTCTCAGTGCCGTCGCCGAGCACGTTCACGGGCACGAGCCCGAGCCGCCGCACCCTGCTGCGCGGCATAGGCGGCGCCGCCGTCCTCGGCGCGGGCATCCCGCTGCTGAGCGCCTGCGGCGGCAGCGGTACGGCGAGCGACCCGAAGACCGTCACCCTCGGCTCCAAGGCGTCCGACGCCGTGCCGAAGAAGGCGTTCGCGGACATCTACGCGGCCTACAAGAAGAAGTCCGGCATCACGGTCGACGTGAACACCAAGGACTCGAACACGTTCCAGGAGCAGATCAACTCCTACCTCCAGGGCACGCCGGACGACGTGTTCACCTGGTTCGCCGGCTACCGGATGCAGTTCTTCGCGGCCAAGGGGCTCGCGACGCCCATCGATGACGTGTGGAAGACCATCGGGGGGAACTTCCCCGAGGCGATGCACAAGCTCAGCAAGGGCGAGGACGGCAAGTACTACTTCGTGCCGCTGTACACCTACCCGTGGGCGATCTTCTACCGGAAGAGCGTCTTCAAGGAGAACGGGTACGAAGTCCCCACCACCTGGGACGACTTCGTCGCGCTGTGCAAGCAGATGCAGAAGGACAAGCTGGTCCCCATCGCCTTCGGCGACAAGGACGCCTGGCCCGCGCTCGGCACCTTCGACCAGATCAACTTCCGCCAGAACGGCTACGACTTCCACGTCGAGCTGATGGCGGGCAAGGCCTCCTGGACCGACGCCAAGGTGCGCAAGGTCTTCGACCTGTGGACCGAGATCCTCCCGTACCACCAGGAGGGCTCCATGGGCCGCACCTGGCAGGACGCGGCGCAGACGCTGGCCTCCAAGAAGGCCGGCATGTATCTGCTCGGCACCTTCGTCGCCCAGCAGTTCACCGACAAGGCCGCCCTCGACGACCTCGACTTCTTCGCCTTCCCGGAGATCGACCCGCAGTTCGGCCAGGACACGGTCGAGGCGCCCACCGACGGCTTCATGATGAGTAAGAGCCCGAAGAACAAGACCGAGGCCGTCAAGCTGCTCAAGTACCTCGGCACCACCGACGCCGAGGACATCTACCTCAAGTCCGACCCGAGCGTCGTGCACGCCGCCACCGGCGCCGACACCTCCTCGTACACCGCCCTGCAGAAGAAGGCGTACGACATGATCGCCGGGGCCAAGTCCCTGACCCAGTTCATGGACCGTGACAGCCGCCCCGACTTCACCTCCACGGTCATGCAGCCCGCGCTGCAGAAGTTCATCCGGGACCCCAAGGGCGTCGACAGTCTGCTGTCCTCGATCGAGCGCCAGAAGAAGACGATCTTCGCGTCCGGCTGATCCAGATGACGACCAACACCCCCACGAAGTCCCCGGAGGCGGCCGCCGTGCCGCCTTCGGGCGCTGCCCCCGCCGGCACCAACAAGCCCTCCGGGCACCGACGTCTGCTGACCCGCCGTGACCGGATCACCCTCGGTTTCATGGCCGGTCTGCCGACCCTCCTGCACATCGCCCTCGTCTGGGTGACCGCCCTCGCCTCCGTCGCGCTGGCCTTCACCACCTGGGACGGCATCGGCTTCGACTCCATCAAGTGGGTCGGACTCGACAACTTCAAGCAACTCTTCAACGACAACCCGCAGTTCTGGCCCGCCGTCGAGCACAACGTCATCTGGTTCGTCGTGCTGATCGTGATCCCGACGCCGCTCGGTCTGTTCCTGGCCGTGCAGCTGGACAAGAAGATCCGCTTCAGCAGGGTGTACCAGACCGCGTTCTTCCTGCCCGTCGTGCTGTCCATGGCGGTCATCGGGTTCGTCTGGCAGCTCATCTACAACCCCGACACCGGGCTGATCAACAGCCTCATCGGGGCCAACGAGCCCGGCAAGTACATCGACTGGATCGGTGACCCGGACCTCAACCTCTGGGCGATCCTCGTCGCCGCGTCCTGGCGGCACACCGGCTACATGATGATCCTGTACCTGGCCGGCCTGAAGGGCGTCGACCCCTCGCTGCGGGAGGCCTCCGCGCTCGACGGGGCCAATGAGTGGCAGACGTTCAAGAACGTCATCTTCCCGACCCTGCGGCCCACCAACACCGTCGTCCTGGTCGTCACCATCATCGAGGCCCTGCGCGCCTTCGACCTGGTCTTCGTCTTCAACAAGGGCGCCCAGGGCACCGAGCTGCTCTCGATCCTGGTCACCAACAACATCATCGGCGAGTCCAGTCGGATCGGATACGGCTCCGCGATCGCGGTCGTGCTGCTGCTGATCTCCCTCGTCGTGATCATCCCTTACCTGGTGGCCACCTTCCGGAAGGAGCGGCGCGCATGAGCACGACCACCGCCACCCTTGGCAAAAAGAGCGCCCCCATCCGCCCCGCCCGGATCCTCCTCCACCTCTTCCTGGCCGGCGCGGCCCTCGCCTGGATCGCCCCGCTCGCCTGGGCCATCTACGCGGCGCTACGCCCGTACAGCGAGACCAGCGAGAAGGGATACGTGTCCTGGCCGGACTCGCTGAGCTTCGACAACTTCACGAACGCGTTCACGCAGTCGGACATGAGCCACTACTTCGTCAACACCATGATCATCGCCGTCCCGGCGGTGCTGTTGACGCTGTTCCTGTCCTCGATGGTCGCCTTCTACGTCAGCCGCTTCGACTTCCGCCTCAACCTGGCGCTGCTGCTGGTCTTCACGGCAGGCAACCTGCTCCCGCAGCAGGTCATCATCACCCCGCTGTACCGGCTGTACCTGCTGATCGACCTGCCCGGCATCACCATGTCCGGCAAGCTGTACGACTCGGCCCTGGGCCTGGTGTTGATCCATGTCGCGTTCCAGTCGGGCTTCTGCGCCTTCGTGCTCAGCAACTACATGCGCACCCTGCCGCATGAGCTGACCGAGGCCGCGCTGGTCGACGGCGCCTCCGTCTGGCGGCAGTACTGGCAGATCGTGCTGCCCCTGTGCAAGCCGGCGATGGCGGCCCTGGCCACCCTGCTCTCGATCTGGATCTACAACGACTTCTTCTGGGCCCTGGTCCTGATCTCCACCGGCGAGAACATGCCGATCACCTCGGCGCTGAACAACCTCTCCGGCGCGTACTTCACCGACCCCAACCTGGTCGCCGCGGGCGCCCTCCTCACCGCCATCCCCACCCTGATCGTGTACTTCGTGCTCCAGCGCCAGTTCGTGAGCGGCCTCACGCTGGGCGCCAACAAGGGCTGATCCACACCCCCTTCGAAAGAGAACCACCGTGCCTCACCCCTTCACCCCGGTCGCCTCCGTCCCCGTGGACCCGGCTCACGCCCGTGTCCACGAGGAGGGCTGGCAGTCCTGGAGCCCCAGCGGCGCCTACGCCCTCACCGACCGCCCGTACCGCCCGACGAACGACAACTGGGCGACGGTCTGCTACCGCCCCGGCGTCACCGCCCCCGAGGGCACCTTCCAGGGCGAGGGCCTGCTGGCGCTCGACCCGGGCGACGGATCACCGGTCCGCCTGTGGGCGGCGGTGGACCCCTTCACCGAGGTCCCGTCGATCCGCCTGACCGTGATGGACGGCGATGTCGCGGAGATCAGCACCGACGGCCTGGTGAAGGAGTGGACGGGGACCACCATCCATTCAGCCCTGGCCGCCTGGGCCGACAGCCTCCAACTTCCCACGCCTCGCCCGGCCCCCACGGTCTGGTGCTCCTGGTACGAGTACTTCACCGCCGTCACCGAGGACGACATCCACGAGAACCTCCGTGCGATGGACACCCTTGACCTGCCCATCGACGTCGTCCAGATCGACGACGGCTACCAGAAGGCCCTCGGCGACTGGCTCACCCTCTCCGGCCGCTTCCGCTCCCGCGAGGGAATCGCCGACGCCATCCGCGCACGGGGCCGCCGAGCGGGCATCTGGACGGCCCCCTTCCTGGTCGACCCGGCCAGCGACCTGGCCGCCGAACACCCGGAGTGGCTGGTCCGCGACGAGGACGGCGGCTTCACCCACGCCGGCCGCAACTGGGGCCACGACCTGCGCGTCCTGGACACCACCCACCCCGAGGCGGCGGCCTATCTGACGGATGTCTTCCGCACCCTGCGCGCCGAGGGTTACGACTACTTCAAGGTCGACTTCCTCTACGCGGGCGCGCTGGAAGGCGTACGACACGCTTCCAAGGACGCTCTCCAGGCGTACCGCGCCGGGATCGGGCTGATCCGCGAGGCGATCGGCGACGACGCCTATCTGCTGGGCTGCGGTGCCCCGATCCTGCCCTCCCTCGGCCTGTTCGACGCGATGCGCGTCAGCCCCGACACGGCCCCGCACCGCCGCCCCGAGGCCGACGACTACAGCCAACCCGGCCAGGACCCGGCCGAGTTCACCGGCGCGGGCCGCCAGTGGCAGCACGGCCGCCTCTGGATCAACGACCCCGACTGCCTGATGGCCCGCCCGGCCGTGGAGACGCGGGAACAGTGGGCCGCGCATGTCGAGGCGACCGGCGGCCTGATGGCGTCCAGTGACCGCCTGCTCTCGCTCGACGAGTGGGGCGTGGCGACGACCCGCCGCCTCCTCGGGGGAGCCGCCTGATGCTGAAGATCGACGGCATCGCGTACGGCGGTGACTACAACCCCGAGCAGTGGCCCGAGGAGGTCTGGGCCGAGGACATGCGCCTGATGCGCGAGGCCGGGGTCACCATGGTCAGCGTCGGCATCTTCTCCTGGGCCCTGCTGGAGCCCAGCGAGGGCGCCTACGACTTCACCCTCCTGGACCGCGTCCTCGACCTGCTGCACGCCAACGGCATCGCGGCCGACCTCGCGACCCCGACGGCCGCACCCCCGGCGTGGTTCTTCCGCGCCCACCCCGAGGCGCTGCCGGTCGACAAGGACGGCCGCGGACTGTCGTACGGCAGCCGTCAGACGTTCTGCCCGTCGAGCCCGGCGTACCGGGAGGCGGCGCTGCGGATGGCGCGGGCACTCGCCGGGCGTTACGCCGACCACCCGGCGCTGGCGATGTGGCACGTCCACAACGAGTACGGCTGTCACAACGCCGAGTGCTACTGCGACGAGAGCGCGGCTGCCTTCCGGCGCTGGCTGCGGGCGCGGTACGCCGACGACCTGACCGCCCTCAACGACGCCTGGGGCACCCGCTTCTGGAGCCAGTGGTACTACGACTGGGACGAGATCCTCCCGCCCCGCCCCACCGGCGCCGTCCCGAACCCCACCCACCAGCTGGACTGGCGCCGCTTCTGCAGCGACGAACTGCTCTCGCTGTACGAGGCGGAGCGCGAGGTGCTGCGGGAAGCCGCCCCGGCGATCCCCGCCACCACCAACTTCATGGTGATGTACAACTTCGACGCCCTCGACTACTGGCGCTGGGCCCCGAAGCTGGACGTCGTCTCCAACGACCACTACCTCCAGTCCGCCGACCCCGAGTCCGAGATCGACATCGCGCTCAGCGGCGACCTGGTGCGCTCGCTGGCGGGCGGCCCCTGGCTGCTGATGGAGCACTCGACGGGCGCGGTGAACTGGCAGCCGGTGAACCGGGCGAAGGGGCCGGGGGAGCTGCGGCGCAATGCCCTCGCCCATGTGGCGCGCGGCGCCGACGGCATCGCCTACTTCCAGTGGCGGGCGGCCAAGGCGGGCGCCGAGCAGTGGCACTCGGCGATGCTGCCGCACGCGGGCACGGACAGCCAGATCTGGCGAGACGTGGTCCGGCTCGGCGCCGACCTGAAGGCGCTCGCGGAGGTGCGGGGCAGCGTCGGCACGGCCGAGGTCGCGATCGTCTGGGACTGGAACTCCCGCTGGGCGATGGAGCTCCCGTCCCAGCCGAGCGAGGCGCTGCGCTTCCAGGACCTGGTGCGTGCCTGGTACGAGCCGCTGTGGCGGTCGGGCGTGGCGGTGGACTTCGTACGGCCGGACGCGGATCTGTCGGGGTATCGGCTGGTGTTGGCGCCGAGCCTGTATCTGGTGGATGACGCGGGGGCGGCGAATCTGACTCGGTTCGCTGAGGGGGGTGGTGTCATCGCCATCGGCTTCCACAGCGGTGCGGTGGATGAGAACTGCCATGTGCGGCTGGGGGGTTACCCGGGCGCGTTCCGGGAGGCGCTCGGGGTGCGGACGGACGAGCTGTTCCCGCTGCTGCCGGGCGAGTCGGTGGGCCTGAGCGGCGGCGGCACGGGGACGCTGTGGTCGGAGCGGGTGCGGTTGGCCGGTGCCGAGGCGGTGTCGTCGTACACGACTGGGCCGTTGAGCGGGAGCCCGGCGGTGACGCGCAACAGCCTCGGCTCCGGGACGAGTTGGTACCTGGCCACCCTCCCCGATCCGACGAGCTTGGCCGGACTCCTGGACCGTCTCCGCACGGAGGCCGGGGTGGAGTCGGTGCGCTCGACCGCGCCCGGTGTGGAGGCGGTGCTGCGGCGCGGGGCCGACGCCGACTATCTCTTCCTGATCAACCACACGGATCGTCCCGCCGAGGTCGCGGTGGCGCCGGACGCGACGGAACTGCTGACGGGCAAGCCGGTCGTGGGGTCGGTGGGCGTCCCGGCGGGGGATGTGGCGGTGGTGCGGGAGCCGCGCTGAGGGCAGGGCACGGTGGAGTTCAAGCGCCGGTCAACGACCTGGGACTAAAGTCCCGGGCTTGCACAACGGGCGCCGCTGGCTGTGGCGCTGCGTTTGCGTCCTGTCCCACGCCCCGGTTCCGGAGGTGGGTCTGGGGCAGTTGACTGCGCCCCGCGTCGCCACAACTCCCATGCTCTCGCGCGGATGTTGTGGGAGCTGTTCCGGTCTGCGTGATCAACGAATCCGCACTTCCGGCATGCGAACCAGGCCTGGGAGACCCTGTTCGCTTTGTCGATGTGCCCGCATTCGGCGCAGGTGCGCGAGGTGTACGCCGGATCGACGTGCACCACCGGCACCCCCGCCTTGCGGGCCTTGTACGCGATGAACTGCCCCAGCTGGGCGAACGACCAGCTGGAGTGGGTGGCCCGTTGGGGCTTTCGAAGCCGTACCCGCTCGCGGATGCCCGTCAGATCCTCCAGGGCGATCCCACGACCGGTGCGTTCAGCCTCGGCCACCACATGTTTCGCGATCTTGTGGTTGATGTCCTTGGCTCGCCGCGCCTCCTTGCGCCTGCGCTTCTTCAGACGACGCTTGGCCGACGGAGTGTTCTTCTTCTGCAGCTTGGTGCGGAGCGTGCGCTCCCGCACCCGGATCCGGTTGAGCTCACGCCCGGCCATGATCTCGCCGTCGGACGTGGTGGCGATGTTCACGATGCCCAGGTCGATCCCGAGGAAGTCCACCGGATTCGTGTTCAGCGGCGCCTCGGGCACCTCGCACGTGGCCAGCAGGAACCACATGCCGTCCCGGCACACGAGATCGGACTCGCCGCGCCGGTACAGGGCCAAAGTGGCCAGCTGCTCCGGCGAGGCGGTGAAGGCCACGTCCTTGACCCGCCCGGCAGTCGTCCAGATCGAGACCCGGCGCCGGTCGATCTGCCAGGACAGCATCCGGTCGTCGTAGGGCTGCGCGCCCTCCGGACGGAAGGCGACCGGCTTCTCCACCGCCCTGCGGTAGCGCTTCGATCCGGGCCTGCCGAGGTTCCCGGCCTTCAGGTTGGCCTTGAGCGTGGCGTACGCGTCGCACGTCTTCTTCACGACGTGTTGGGCGGCCTGCGCCCCCAGCCCCCAGCGGGCCTTGATCTCGCAGTAGGTGTGCTCGCGCAGCGCGAAGTTCCTCTTCACATCCTTCTCGAAGGCGATCTCGCTGGCCCACGTGGCGGCCTCGTTGCAGGCACGCAGGGTCGCCTCAAGTGCCGCCGCCTGCTCGGGCGTCGGCAGCAGCCTGACCTGTACCACCAGCTTCACGATCACGAAATCTACATGCGTGTACGACTGTCCATCACGCGTTCACCACGCATCACCCGACCGAGTGAACCCGCCACCGCGTGGACTCGTACCAGCTCCGCCGCTCACGACGCTCGGCCGCGTCGCGGTCGCTGAAATTCGCTGCGTGCGGCACCTGTGGGCGCCCTACTGTGACCCGATGGCGACTCGCGTGATCATCCTCAACGGCGGTTCCAGCTCGGGGAAGTCCGGGATCGTACGGTGCCTGCAAGCCGTGCTGCCGGATCCGTGGCTGGCGTTCGGGGTCGACTCGTTCGTGGAGGCGCTGCCCGCGAGGATGCGGGAGTCGGACGCGGGGATCGTCTTCGAGCCGGACGGCACGGTGCGCGTCGGACCGGAGTTCGCGGCTCTGGACAGGGCCTGGACCCGGGGCATCGCCGCGATGGCCCACGCGGGCGCCAGGATCATCGTGGACGACGTCTTCCTGGGCGGCGCGGCATCCCGGCGACGCTGGCTCACGGTGCTCGGTGATCTGCCCGTGCTGTGGGTCGGGGTGAGATGCGAGCGCACGGTCGCGGCGGGGCGTGAGATGGCACGGGGCGACCGGGTCCGGGGGATGGCCGCGGCACAGGCGGACATGGTGCACGAGGGCGTCACCTACGACCTGGAGGTGGACACGACCCACACCGAGTCCGTGGAGTGCGCCCGAACGATCGCGGCCAGGACCGGCTGTCGGTGATTTCAAGAGGGAGTTTCCGGCCAGCAACCACAAAGACCATTTCGCGCTCTACGTCTTCATGCTCAACGACTGGACGATGCCGGTATGGCAGGACACGGAGCGCCGCACCGCCCAGCTCACACAGCACGGACCCTGAATATTCACTGCCAACCACTTGTGCCATTCAGATAGCATGATCGAACTGATTCACGATCATTATCCTAATCTATCTGACAAATCGGCCAAAATCATTGATATCTACAAATTCGGGATTGTCTTCGCGAATAAGACGAATAAGACCCAGGTCGCTGCTCTGGGCGGCGGCCGCCGCCGTGGGCCTCGGCTTCCTCATAGCCCTGGAGATAGCCGCGCGCGGCTACGGCGTGCCCGGACCGATCACCAACCAGGCGCGGGAGGTGATGTTCCCGCCGAAGTCGGGGTTCCTCCTGTACGCCGGCATGGCACTGATGATGGTGGTGCTGACCTGGCGGCAACGCCTGATCGCGCTGGGCTCCGCGCTGGGCATCGACGTCGTCGTCCTGCTGGTGCGCTGGGCGGCCGGCATCAGGGTGACCGAGAGCCAGGGCCACCCCTTCGGCAACGGCGCGCTGTGCGTGGTCCTGGCCTGCGCGGTCATCGCCCTCACCCGCCGCACCGGCCGTGAACGCGTCCTGCTCCTGAAGGGCGTCGGCCTGGCCCTGCTCCTGGTGGCCGGCCGCAAGACCGGCGACACCTGGCTGCTGATCACCTCCAAGAGCCGCCCGACGGTCCTCGACCCGTACGTGGCGACCGCCGACCACGCCCTGGGCAACCCGTCCTGGCTGGTGGGCCGACTGGTCAGGGCGACCGGCCCGGTGGGCGCCCACATCCTCGACTACGTCTACGTACAACTGGCAGTGGCGGCGGTCGTGTTCGCCCTCTACCAACTGCGCCATGTGTCGAGGGACCGCCGCTTCCCGGCCCACCACCTGGTGCGCACGTTCCTGACGATCGGCCTCCTGGGCCCGGGGATCTATATGATCTTCCCGGTCGTGGGCCCGATCTTTGCGTACGGCGCCGACGGCGGCGTCTGGGCCACGGCCGCGATATGGCCGGAGACGGCACCCCCGCTCCTCGCCCCGCACGCGATCCCGTTCGACGAGATCACCCCGCGCAACTGCATGCCCAGCCTTCATACCGCCTGGGCCACCGCGATCTTCATCCACTCCCGCAAGGGCCCGCGCATCCTGCGCTACGCAGGCACGTTCTGGCTCCTCGCCACCCTCGGCGCGACCCTGGGCTTCGGCTACCACTACGGCGTCGACCTGGTGGCCGGCGTGGTCTTCACCCTCACCATCGAGGCGGGCCTGCGCGCACAGGCCCACGGCTGGGACCGCGCGGGAATCCAACTGGTGGCATACGGCACGACGATCTTCGCGGCCCTGCTGGCGTCGTACCGCTTCCTCCCCCTCCAGATGGCCCAGCACGCCTGGCTCGCCGGCCCGCTCCTCATCCTGGCGATGGTCTCGGTGATCTACGGCTATATACGCACTACCGGCCAGTGGGACCCCAAACCCACGACAGCCCAACAGCCCGAACCCCAACCCGAATTGGTGTGAGCCGTCAGATCTCCACCCGAGTCGAAGGGCCCCACCGCGAACGGTGGGGCCCTTCGACATCACGCCACTCCTCGGTGGAGCTAAGCCGCCTCCGCCTCGGACCGCGCGGTACGCACGCCCGTGACGGGCTCCTGTGCGCCATCGAGCGGCAAAGTCTCATCCAGCCCGAAGTCGGGGGCCTGGAAAGGGTTCGTGGCCGGGGGCGGCGATGCCGCGCCGGAGCGGTGGGGCTGTTCTTCCAGCGCGGAGAACAGCGAAGTCGGTTCGATGAGAGGTCTCTCTTTCTACAGCTTGGTCATCTTGGAGTACGGGCTCAGGATCCGCATCTGCGCGGAGCCGAAATCGACGAGCGCCGCGACTCCGTCCTCGACGCCGATCACGCGGCCGAGGCCGTACACGTCATGGGTGACCTGATCACCCAGGGCGAAGTGCTTGGGGGCCGGTGCGACCGGCGCCTTGAAGGGGCTGGTAGGCAGGTGACGCTTCGGTACCGCGGGCTTGGTCATGGCTCAGTATGAGCGCACGCCGACCCCGCCCGCTGTGGCCATCGGCACAGAACCTGACTCCGACGACCGAGCAGCTCCTTGACCTGGGGTTTCGAGATACAGACTCGTGGCCGGCACAGCACAGGCACCGGCACCATGCACCATGCCCGCCTAGAGGCGTCCACCTCTCAGCCACCTGCCACCGCTGACCGTGGCATGCCAGTGAACCGCAACCAGAAACGTCGAAGGGCCCCACCGCGAACGGTGGGGCCCTTCGACATCGTGCCCGGTGAGGCACTGGCGGAGGATACGAGATTCGAACTCGTGAGGGGTTGCCCCCAACACGCTTTCCAAGCGTGCGCCCTAGGCCTCTAGGCGAATCCTCCGCCGGAAACATTACATGACCGAGAGGAGTGCTCGCGAACTCGTTCCTACCCGCTGACGTCGGGTACTCTTTGCGCAGCCCCTCACGCGGCGCTATCTGACTGAACTCCCCCAGGGCCGGAAGGCAGCAAGGGTAGGTCGGCTCTGGCGGGTGCGTGGGGGGCGTCTGCGTTGCCGGGGTGGCTCAGGCGCGGGGCTGGTTGTCAGTGGGCGCCTATAACCTCGTATGCGTGTCGTCTCTCGCGCTGTACCGCCGCTATCGCCCGGAGTCGTTCGCCGAGGTCATCGGGCAGGAGCATGTCACCGACCCGTTGCAGCAGGCGCTGCGGAACAACCGGGTCAATCACGCGTACCTGTTCAGCGGTCCGCGCGGATGCGGCAAGACGACCAGCGCGCGGATCCTGGCCCGCTGTCTGAACTGTGAGCAAGGTCCCACGCCCACCCCGTGCGGGGAGTGCCAGTCCTGCCAGGACCTGGCCAGGAACGGGCCGGGTTCCATCGACGTCATCGAGATCGACGCCGCTTCGCACGGTGGTGTCGATGATGCTCGTGAGCTGCGCGAGAAGGCCTTCTTCGGGCCCGCGAGCAGCCGGTACAAGATCTACATCATCGACGAGGCCCACATGGTCACGTCGGCCGGTTTCAACGCCCTGCTCAAGGTCGTCGAGGAGCCGCCCGAGCATCTGAAGTTCATCTTCGCCACCACCGAGCCCGAGAAGGTCATCGGGACGATCCGGTCGCGGACCCATCACTACCCCTTCCGGCTCGTGCCGCCCGGCACACTGCGGGACTACCTCGGCGAGGTGTGCGGCCGCGAGAACATGGCCGTCGAGGAAGGCGTGCTCCCGCTCGTCGTGCGCGCCGGCGCCGGGTCCGTGCGTGACTCCATGTCCGTCATGGACCAGCTCCTCGCCGGCGCGAAGGACGAGGGCGTGACGTATGCCATGGCCACCTCGCTGCTCGGGTACACCGACGGGTCCCTCCTCGACTCCGTCGTCGAGGCCTTCGCCACCGGGGACGGGGCCGCCGCCTTCGAGGTCGTCGACCGTGTCATCGAGGGCGGCAACGACCCGCGTCGCTTCGTCACCGACCTGCTCGAGCGGCTGCGGGACCTCGTCATCCTCGCCGCCGTGCCGGACGCCACCGAGAAGGGGCTCATCGACGCCCCCGCAGATGTCCTGGAGCGCATGCAGGCCCAGGCAGGCACCTTCGGCGCCGCCGAGCTCAGCCGCGCCGCCGACCTCGTCAACGAGGGCCTGACCGAGATGCGGGGCGCCAACTCGCCCCGACTCCAGCTCGAGCTGATCTGCGCCCGCGTGCTGCTGCCGGCCGCGTACGGGGACCAGCGCTCGGTCATGGCCCGGCTGGACCGCCTGGAGCGAGGCGTCAATCTCTCCGGCGGGGGTGGTGCGGGTGGCGGCATGCCTGCCGCGCCCGCCATGCCTGCGATGGGGTACGTGCCCGGGCCCGAGGGGCACGGCTATCCGTCGACTCCGGATGCCCAGGGGGGCGCCTCCGCCGCGCCCGTTCCGCCGGGTGGCGGGCCTGCCGCGGCTCGGGCCGCCGTACGGGGCGGGGGTGCTCCGGCGGGTGCCGCCCCGGTGGCGGGGGCGGCTCCGTCGGAGAGCGGTCAGCCACCGCAGCAGCCCCAGCAGCCCCAGCCCCAGCAGCCGTCGCAACAGCCCCAGCAGCCTCAGTCCCCCCAGGAACCCTCAGCCCCAGCCCCCGCCCCCGCCCCCGGCGCCTGGCCCACCGCCGCGCCCACGGGTGGCGGCCGACGCCCCGGCGGCTGGCCCACCGCGGCCCCGGCCGGGTCCGGCGGCGGCACCCCCGCCCCCGCACCCCCGCAGCCCGCGGCACCCGCTCCCGCCACGGGAGCCGCCCCCGCCCCCGGAGCAGCCCCCGCCTACGCACCCCCGACCGGCGGCCTCGACCCCCGCATGCTCTGGCCGAACATCCTGGAGGCGGTCAAGAACCGCCGCCGCTTCACCTGGATCCTGCTCAGCCAGAACGCCCAGGTGGCCGGCTTCGACGGCACCACCCTCCAACTCGGCTTCGTCAACGCCGGAGCGCGCGACAACTTCGCGAGCAGCGGCAGCGAGGACGTGCTGAAGCAGGCGCTGGCCGAGCAGTTCAATGTCCAATGGAAGATCGAGGCGATCATCGACCCGTCGGGCGGCGGCTCGGCTCCTCCGCCGGGCGGCGGCTCCTCCGGCTTCGGTGGAGGCGGCGGAGGCGGTGGCTACGGCGGCGGAGGCACCGGCGGCCAAGCGGGCCAAGGCGGTGGCGGCCACGGCGGTGGCGGTACGGCCGCCCCACGCCCGTCCGCCCCCCAGTCGACGCCCGCGACACCCACCCCACCCCCGGCAGTCCCGTCGGCTCCCTCCACCAGCCCCACACCGGCCCCCCAGCCCCCCACCTCGTCCGCCCCGGAGTCCCACGCCCCGGTCGCCCCCGAGGACGACATCCCCGAGGACGACGACCCGGACCTCAACGAGTCGGCCCTCTCCGGGTACGACCTGATCGTGCGGGAGCTGGGGGCGACGGTGGTGGAGGAGTTCACGAACGAGTAGCCCTCGCAGCCGGTACCGGCCGTCACTTGGAGGAACGCACAGGTCACCAACCCCCGACCCCTCGGCACCTCGCACAAGAACCCCGTTAGGCTGACCCCCGTGAAGGTCCTCGTCATCGGTAGCGGCGCCCGCGAACACGCCCTGTGCCACTCCCTGTCCCTCGACCCCGACGTCACCGCGCTGCACTGCGCCCCTGGCAACGCAGGCATCGCCGACGTCGCCGAACTGCATCAGGTCGACGCCCTGGACGGCGCGGCCGTGACCGCGCTCGCCGAACGGCTCGGCGCCGACCTCGTGGTCGTGGGGCCGGAGGCGCCGCTCGTCGCCGGGGTCGCCGACGCCGTGCGCGAGGCGGGGATCCCGGTGTTCGGCCCGTCCGGGGAGGCCGCGCAGATCGAGGGCTCCAAGGCGTTCGCGAAGGACGTGATGGCCGGGGCCGGTGTCCCGACCGCCCGCTCCTACGTCTGCACCACGCCCGAGGAGGTCGACGAGGCCCTCGACGCCTTCGGCGCCCCGTACGTGGTCAAGGACGACGGTCTCGCCGCCGGCAAGGGCGTCGTCGTCACCGCCGACATCGAGGCGGCCAGGGCGCACGCCAACGCCTGCGAGCGCGTCGTCATCGAGGACTATCTCGACGGCCCCGAGGTCTCCCTCTTCGCCATCACCGACGGCGAGACGGTCGTCCCGCTCCAGCCCGCCCAGGACTTCAAGCGCGCGCTCGACGGCGACGAGGGCCCCAACACCGGCGGCATGGGCGCGTACTCCCCGCTCCCGTGGGCCGACCCGAAGCTGGTCCAGGAGGTCCTCGACACCGTCCTCCAGCCGACCGTCGACGAGATGCGCCGCCGGGGCACCCCGTTCTCCGGGCTGCTGTACGCCGGTCTCGCGATCACCTCGCGGGGCGTACGGGTCATCGAGTTCAACGCCCGCTTCGGCGACCCCGAGACACAGGTCGTCCTGGCCCGCCTGAAGACCCCGCTGGCCGGTGTCCTGCTGGCCGCCGCCAAGGGCGACCTCGCCGACCTGGAGCCCCTGCGCTGGAGCGAGGACGCCGCGGTCACCGTCGTCGTCGCCTCGCACAACTACCCCGGCACCCCGCGCACCGGCGACCCGATCACCGGCCTCGACGAGGTGGCCGCCGAGGACGCCCCGCACGCCTATGTCCTGCACGCCGGCACCAAGCGCGACGGCGACGCGATCGTCAGCGCCGGCGGCCGCGTCCTGTCCGTCACGGCGACCGGCAAGGACCTCACCCAGGCCCGCGACCGCGCCTACCGGGCGGTGGCCCGTATCAAGCTCGACGGCTCCCAGCACCGCACGGACATCGCGGCGAAGGCGTCGGGCGAATAACCCGCACTCCCGATAAACCGGACAGGCCCCGAATCCGTCTCAGGAGTCGGGGCCTGACCCTTTTCAAAGCCCGAAGCCCGAAGCCCCGCACTCTGAGCTCGGCGACTGGACTTTGTTCAGGATCAGGGGCCTGATCCTCGCTGTACGTCATCCACCTCTCCCCAAAGCCATTCCATCGAGTGACCGATGCCCCATCCGGCTGACGTGGGTCGACGCCCCAACTAGGGTGCGGCGCAAAGCGTTCCGGCACTTGGCCCACCGGCATTGCGATGTCAGTGGTGGGTGCCACAGTGGGGGAGTGAGCAAAGCCAGGACAGTTCGGACAGCCAGGGCAGCGCGGAGGGGGTGAGGTCCGGCCGTGACCGGTATGGG
This sequence comes from Streptomyces lanatus, assembly GCF_014655715.1. Classification (GTDB taxonomy): domain Bacteria; phylum Actinomycetota; class Actinomycetes; order Streptomycetales; family Streptomycetaceae; genus Streptomyces; species Streptomyces lanatus. The sequence continues at coordinate 409,879 of NZ_BNBM01000006.1, forward strand.
TGTGGAGATGGGTGCGCAGGCCGCGCGTGCCCGGGCCCTCGCGGTGCTGCGCATCCGCAGCCGCGCGCTGGCCATCGCCCTGCTTCCCGCAGCGGTCTCCGTGGTGCTGCTCACCGGCGCCTCCACCGGCCATCTCGTGGGACCCGGCTGGCATGTCATGCGCTGGGTCGTCACCCCGATCGCCGTGCTCGTCCTGCTCGCCGCCGCCGTCATCGCCTTGGTGGTCGCCCGCGCCCGCCCCGCCGTCACTCCGACGGTCCCGATCGCCGAGGAGCAGGCCCCGGATCTGTACCGGCTGGTGCGCGACCTCGCCGACCGCCTCGACGTCCCCGCCCCGTCCGCGATAGCGCTCACCCCGGACTGCGACAGCTGGCTGGAGGACCGCACCCACCCGGCCCATGGCCCGCCCCCGGCCGAGCACCGCGACGACCACGGGCTCGACGGCCGCCAGGGCAATGGCCGGCAGAGCAACGGCCTGCACGGCGGAAGCACCCGCGGCGCCCATCGCCGTACGCCGGCCGCCCCGGTCCTCGTCATCGGCTCCCCGTTCCTGTGGTGGATGCGCGTCGGCGAGCTGCGCGCGGTGCTCGCCCCGGTCGTCGCCGGTACGGGACCTTCGGCGCACCCGGACATAGCCCTGGCCCGGCGCTTCGTCCGGGGCCTGGACGCCGCCGTGGCCGTCGGCTCCACGCGCGGCCGCTGCCCGGGTTCGCGCGCGGTGTGCGCGGGCCTCGGCTGGGTCGCGCGGGTGCTGCTGCGCAGCTGCCGGGAGCACGCCACCGAGATGGAGCGGGGCGTGGCCGCCGCGGCCGCCGAGCGTGCACAGGCTGTGGATTACGGACTGCGGATCGTCGCCCAGGAACAGGTCGGGCTGGCGTACGCGGGCTGGGACCGGCTGCTGACGCGGGTCGCGCTGCCGGCCTGGCGGATGGGCCGCTGGCCCTCCCGGCTGGACGCGGGCGTCGTCGCCGCCCTCACCGAGCTGTCCCGCCGGGACCGGCTGGCCGAGGGCTTCGCCTCCCGGCTCGGCGAGCGCCCCGCCTGCGATCTGCTCGAAGAGCCCGGCGTGGTCGACGAGGCCACCTCGCTCCTCGCCGCCCGGCTCTTCCACGGCGGCCCGGCCGAGTCCGGCCCGGACTGGTCCCCGGTGGACTGGCAGGCGTATCCGGAGGAGGTCGTCGACCGCAAGTGGCGCACCGACGCGGCCCGCCTCCACCGTGTCCTCGACGCCCTCGGCGTCCGCCGCACCACCGACACCTCCCCGGAGACCGACGGCCCGACCCTGGCCCGCGTCCTGGACCACCTGGCGACCCCACGGGGCACCACCACCGACCCCGCCTCGACCGACCGGCCTGCCGACACCGACCCCGCCTCCGCCGACGGGCCTGTCGACACCACCTCCGCCCACCGCCCCGCCGGAGACCAGCAAGCGATTGCCACGTCCGACCCGTCCAACCCGTCCACGGCGGACACCCAGCCTCCGCCGCCCGCCGCCCGGGAACCCAAACCCTCCAAGGCCCCCAAACTCCCCTACGCCGCCATGGCGGAAGACCACCCCACCGACGACCAGGAAACCGAGCGCAGCTCCGCCCTCGCCGCCGGTCTGACCGCGGAGCTGGCCCGCGAGGAGGCCGCGACCCCCGGGAAGCGCAGCGACTCCCCGGCCGTCGACGCCACCTTCCTGGACATCGGCGCGCTCCCGCTCTTCCCGCTCCAACCACCGCGCACCTCACGGGAGTTGCTCACCGACCATGTGACGGCGATGGTCTGCTGCGCCGCGATGGACACCGCGGGCGCCGCCCCCGGTCTGGACTGGCTCGACGGCCCCACCCTCCTCATCGACGGCGTACGGGCCGCCGACCTGACCCCCCGGGTCCTGAGCCTCATCGAGGAGGGCGACGCGGTGCCTCTGCGGGCCTGGCTCGTGGAGTCGGGGATACGCCCGGAGAAGCCGGTACGGCTGGTCTGAAGCCGGAGTCCCCGGTTCCACTTTCGGCCAATTCGCAACGAATAGTGACAGGATGCGTGCGCAATGTGATGTGCTGGGATCGATAGCGCATATGGCAAGGGCTTACGACATACGACAGACACACAAAAGCCCAGGCCCGCACCAGCCACACCGCGCCAGACGCACGCACCGCATCAAGGACACCGCTCGGCGCACCACCACGGGGGAACGAGGGAGGGGTACGGCCATGGGCTCGGAGCAGATCCGCCGCTGGGAGTCGGGAGCACTCGCGCACGCCGTCACGGACCCCTTCGGCCAGGGCCCGGTCCCCTGGCTGCGCGGCAACGTCACCTACTTCGACGACACCGGCCAGGTCGTCCCCTGGTACGTCGACGGCCAGGCCCACCCCCCGACGCCCGGCACCCACAGCATCCCCGCCCCACGCAGCGCGGGCCCGCGTTCCGCCGACGACGTCCACCGTCAGATCAAGGGCTTCATCTCCACCGGCGCGGTCGCCCCCGGCGAGGCGGTCGACTTCCACATCACCGTGGACCCGCCGCAGGAGTTCGCCGTCGACATCTACCGCATCGGCCACTACGGCGGCCACGGCGCGGCCAAGATCACCACCAGCCCGCGTCTCTCCGGCATCGTGCAGCCCCCGCCGCTGACGGCCGACCGCACCGTCTCCTGCCACCACTGGTGGCTGTCCTGGCGCCTGCAGATCCCGAGCTTCTGGAGCATCGGGGCGTATGTCGCCGTCCTCACCACCGCCGACGGCTACCGCTCCCACATCCCCTTCACCGTCCGCGACAACCACCCCGCGGATCTGCTCCTGCTCCTCCCCGACGTCACCTGGCAGGCCTACAACCTCTACCCCGAGGACGGCCACACCGGCGCCAGCCTCTACCACGCCTGGGACGACGACGGCCGGCTGCTCGGCGAGGCCGACGCCGCCACGACCGTCTCGTTCGACCGCCCGTACGCGGGCGCGGGCCTCCCCCTGCACGTGGGCCACGCCTACGACTTCATCCGCTGGGCCGAGCGCTACGGCTACGACATCGCCTACGCCGACGCCCGCGACCTGCACGGCGGCCACATCGACCCCACCCGTTACCGCGGCCTGGTCTTCCCCGGCCACGACGAGTACTGGTCGAGCAATATGCGCCGCACCGTGGAGCTGGCCCGCGAGAACGGCACCTCGCTCGTCTTCCTCTCCGCCAACTCCATGTACTGGCAGGTCGAGTTGGCCCCCTCCCCGTCCGGCGTCCCCGACCGCCTGCTCACCTGCCGCAAGCGCAAGGGCCCCGGCCGCCCGGTCCTGTGGCGCGAGATCGACCGGCCCGAGCAGGAGGTGATCGGCATCCAGTACGCGGGTCAGGTCCCCGAGCCGCGGCCCCTGATCGTCCGCAATGCCGACCACTGGCTGTGGGAGGCCACCGGCGCGCATGAGGGCGACGGCATCGACGGCCTGGTCGCGGGCGAGGCCGACCGCTACTTCCCGCGCGCCCCGCTGCCCGAGCACGAGGAGCGCATCCTGCTCGCCCACTCCCCGTACACCGACAAGGAGGGCGCCCTCCGCCACCAGGAGACGTCCCTCTACCGCGCCCCCTCCGGCGCCCTGGTCTTCGCCTCCGGCACCTTCGCCTGGTCCCCGGCGCTGGACCGCCCGGGCCATGTCGACGCCCGCATCCAGCGCGCCACCGCGAACCTCCTGGACCGCATCTGCAAACGTGACTGAGCCCACCCAGCACACCCCCAAGTCCAAGGTCAGAGCCTCATACGGGACAATCAACCCGTTGGACAGAACCACGGGGAGGAACCGTGTCCGGATTCGTAGAAAAGCCCGAGCCGATCCAGGTTCCGGGCTTGGTGCATCTGCACACCGGCAAGGTGCGCGAGCTGTACCAGAACGAGGCGGGCGACCTCGTGATGGTCGCCAGTGACCGTATGTCCGCCTACGACTGGGTGCTGCCGACCGAGATCCCCGACAAGGGCCGCATCCTCACCCAGCTCTCGCTGTGGTGGTTCGACCAGCTCGTCGACCTGGTGCCCAACCACGTCATCAGCACCGACGTCCCGGCCGGCGCCCCCGCCGACTGGGCGGGCCGCACCCTGGTCTGCAAGTCGCTGAAGATGATCCCGGTCGAGGCCGTGGCCCGCGGCTATCTCACCGGCTCGGGTCTCGCCGAGTACAACGACTCCCGCACCGTCTGCGGCCTCGCCCTCCCCGAGGGCCTGGTCGACGGCAGCGAGCTGCCCGCCCCGATCTTCACGCCGGCCACCAAGGCCGCCGTCGGCGAGCACGACGAGAACGTCTCCTACGAGGAGGTCGCCCGCCAGGTCGGCGCCGAGACCGCCGCGCAGCTGCGGCAGGCCACCCTCGCCGTGTACGCCCGGGGCCGGGACATCGCCCGTGAGCGCGGCATCATCCTCGCCGACACCAAGTTCGAGTTCGGCTTCGACGGGGAGACGCTGGTCATCGCCGACGAGGTGCTCACCCCGGACTCCTCCCGCTTCTGGCCGGCCGACGAATGGGAGCCGGGCCATGCGCAGCCGTCGTACGACAAGCAGTTCGTGCGCGACTGGCTGACCTCGCCGGCCTCCGGCTGGGACCGCAAGAGCGAGCAGCCCCCGCCGCCGCTGCCGCAGGAGGTCGTGGAAGCGACCCGTGCGAAGTACGTGGAGGCGTACGAGCGCCTGACGGGTACGAGCTGGAGCTGACCCAAGAAAAAGGCCCCGGTCGATGACCGGGGCCTTTGATCTGGAGCGAACGACGAGGTTCGAACTCGCGACCTCAACCTTGGCAAGGTTGCGCTCTACCAACTGAGCTACGTTCGCATGCGCCGAAGCGCGAGACCCACTATACCCAACCTCGCTCCCGCGCGAGCCGCACCGCCGCGTGGCGGTTCTCCGCCCCGAGCTTGGAGACGGCGGACGACAGATAGTTCCGTACGGTCCCCTGCGACAGCGCAGCCCGCTCCGCGATCTCCGCGACGGGCGCCCCGTCGGCGGCGAGTTCCAGCACCTCGGCCTCCCGCGCGGTCAGCGGCGAGTCCCCGGCGGCGATGGCGTCGGCGGCCAACTCGGGGTCGACGTAACGGTTTCCGGCGTGCACGGTACGGATGATCTCGGCGAGCCGCTGAGCGCTCACGGTCTTCGGGACGAACCCCCGCACACCCGCCGCAAGGGCCCGCTTCAGATGCCCGGGCCGCCCGTGACTGGTCACGATCAACACCCGGCAGCCCGGCAGCTCCGCCCGCAGGGATGTGGCCACCTTCACACCATCGGCGCCCGGCATCTGAAGATCCAGCACGGCGACATCGGGCTCGTGCGCCCGCGCCATCGCCAGCGCCTCGGGCCCGCTGGCCGCCTCGGCGACGATCAGCAGGTCGTCCTCCAGCGAGAGCAGCGTGGCGAGCGCCCCCCGGATCAGATGCTCGTCATCGGCGAGCAGTAGCCGCACGGCCCTACTCATACGGCCCCCTCCCGCACGCCCGCCCCCACCAACGGCACCTCCACCACCAGTCGGAACACCCCCTCACCGACACGACAGGCCTCCAGCGTCCCGTCCACCGCGGCGAGCCGCTCCCGCAGCCCGGCGAGCCCGGAGCCCCCACCCCCGTCGGAGGCCCCGGCAGCCCCGTCGTTCTCCACCTTCAGCACCACACGTCCCTCACGCACCCCCACGCTCACCGCACACCGCTCGGCATTCCCGTGTCGCAGCACATTGGTGGTCGCCTCCCGCACCACCCACGCCAGTGCCGACTGCACCTCCACCGGCAGCCCGGCCGCCTCCCCGGTCACCTCGCAGTCGATCCCGGCCGCCGTCAACACCCCCTGCGCACCGGCGAGTTCGACCCCCAGATCGGCCTCCCGGTACCCCCGTACGACATCCCGTACCTCCCGCTGCGACTCCTGCGCGATCCGCTGGACCTCGATCATCTGCTCCACGGCCTCGGACCGCCCGCGCCGGGCGAGCTGTACGGCGAGTTCGCTCTTGAGGGCGATGACCGCGAGGTTCCGGCCCATCACGTCATGCAGGTCCCGCCCGAACCGCAGCCGTTCCTCCGCGACGGCGAGCCGGGCGCGGGTCTCGCGGGCCTCGTCGAGTTCGTAGACGGATTTGAGCAGCCAGACGGAGAAGACGGCCGTGAAGGCGACGAATCCACAGCTGAGCAGCATGGCCACCGCAATGATCAGCGCGGCGAGAGCGGACCCGGAGATCGTGAGCACGACGGCCCCGGCACCCGTCGCGAAGCCCGTGACGAGGGCGTACACGCGCCTGCGCCCGTGTACACCGAGGGCCATGATGCCCACCCCGAAGACCATGACGAAGCTGAAGACGCTGCCCGCCGCGGAGTCGACGCCGTCGCCCTTCGGCCCGTACTCGACGACGCCGAGAGCCGTGACGGCGACCACCCCGGTGGCGGCGCCGAGCGCCCACAGCATCCGTATGGGCTGCTCACGCCGGCCGCACACCCAGTCCACCGCCCGCGACACGGTCAGGGCGCCGATCGCCGCGTGCGCGCACACCAGGAGCATCAGCCATGCCCCCAGCCCGCTCCCGGCCCCTCCGGCGACCGACACCCCGGACCCGCCGACCTCGATCACCGCGAAGAAGTGGAACGACCCCCGCGTGTACGTCTCGACCTTCGCCGGTGTGCTCTTGCCCCGCCACCATGTGCCCGGCCCGCGCATGTCCCCGTGCTCCCCTACGTCAGCGCCTGGGTTCCCAGCGGAACCACCGTCGTACAGCAAACACGCCGATGACGATCCAGGCCAGCGCGGTCACGAGGGGGCCCAGAGTCTCGTACGCCGACAGATCGCCGCTCCAGCCGCCCCGGACCAGGGTGATCACGGGGGTGAGGGGCAGCAGTTCGCACACCGACGCGAGGCGGTCGGGCAGCAGCTCCAGGGGCACGATGACGCCGGAGCCGAGCATCGTGATCATCATCATCGGCAGCGTGGTGACCTGGGCGCTCTCCACGGTCCGGGTGAAGCTCGCGGTGAGCGCCGCCAGGGACACACACGCGGCCAGCCCCAACAGCAGCCCGATGACGGCCAGATGGGGCGCCGACGGCGCGCCGACGTCCAGCAGCGCCATACAGCCCACCGCCAGCAGCACACACTGCACGAGCCCCATGACGACGGCCGGCAGCGCAGCCCCGGCCAGGATCTCGGCGTCCCGCAGCTCACCGGTGCGCAGCCGCTTGAGGACGAGTTCCTCACGCCGTGCGGTGAAGACGCCCACCAGCGAGGAGTACACCGCGAACAGCAGCGAGAACCCGATGGACGCGGGCAGCATGACCAGTCCGACGCTGAGTCCGACGTCCTTGACGTCCATCTCCTCCACGGCGGACCGCATGGCGAACGGCAGCGTCAGCGGTACGAACAGGGCCGCGACCAGCGTGCCCCTGCTCCGCCCGAACAGCGTCAACTCGGCCCGTGCCAGGGCTGCCATGCGCCCGGCGGGGGTGGTGATCGCAGTGCTCATGCCACACGCTCCTCGACAGCCGACGCCTTCTCGGACACATCCCGCGCGATCCCCAGGAACGCCTCTTCCAGCGAGGCCGAGCGCACATCCAGCCGCCGCAGCTCCACGCCGGCCCGCTCGGCCCACACCAGCAGCCCGGTGGCCGCCCGCTGGAGCTCACGGGTGCGCAGCTTCACGAGCCGTCCCTCGACCTCGTGCCCGCTGACGCCCAACCGGTCCAGCGGCGGCAGGTCGCCCGGGAAGTAGCCCTCGGGCAGCTCGAAGGAGATCCGGGAGGGCTGGGCGGCCGTCACCTCGGCCGGGGTCCCGGTGGCCGCGATGCGCCCCTCGTGCAGGATGGCCAGCCGGTCGGCCAGCGACTCGGCCTCTTCCAGATAGTGCGTGGTCAGCAGCACCGTCGTACCGCCGTCGCGCAGCGCCCGCACCAGGTTCCAGGTGTCCCGGCGCCCTTCGGCGTCCAGTCCGGTCGTGGGCTCGTCCAGGAACAGCACCTCGGGGTTGCCGAGCAGCGCGAGCGCCAGGTCCAGGCGCCGCCGCTCACCGCCGGAGAGCTGCTTGACCCGTACGCCGGCCTTCCCGGTCAGCCCGACGAGCGCCAGCGCCTCCTGCTCGGGCCGCGCACCACTGACGCAGCCGGCCCACATCCGGGTGGTCTCCCCGACGGTCAACTCCGAGGGGAAGCCCCCTTCCTGGAGCATCACGCCGGTCCGGGGGCGTACGGCGGCCCGCTCGGCGTAGGGATCACGACCGAGGATGCGTACCTGCCCGGAGGTCGGCGGCGCGAGCCCCTCCAGCAATTCGACGGTCGATGTCTTGCCCGCGCCGTTGGTGCCCAGCAGCGCGAAGATCTCGCCGCGCCGGACGGAGAAGCCGATCCCGCACACGGCCTCGAATCCCCCGCCGTACACCCGACGCAGGTCAGTGACCTCAATCACGTGTTCCTGCCCGTTTGTTTCCATGCCTTCAGCGTCCCGGCATCCCGGGCCCGGCAGCAGTGCGCGCTGTCACCACTCGCCATGACAAATGTCAGACGAGCGCACGCCGGGGGCACGAAAAAGACCCCGATCCATCAGGATCAGGGTCTTCATCAAAGAGCGGACGACGAGGCTCGAACTCGCGACCTCAACCTTGGCAAGGTTGCGCTCTACCAACTGAGCTACGTCCGCATTGCCTCCGACCGGCTCTCACCGATCGGCGCGAGCACCAGCCTACCTGATCCACAAGAGTGGTCCGGACGGCGATGCAGAGCGGGTGACAGGAATTGCACACTGCGCCTTCCCCCTGGAAGGGGGATGTTCTACTACTGAACTACACCCGCATGCTCGGCGAGCTGGGCTTTTCTGCCCCGCCCGGCGGCGTGCTCCAGACATTAGCTGATCAGCAGGGGGGTAGCGCAAGTCGGTTGTCGCACCGGCCCAAGTCGGCCGCCCTCAGGGCCCGCTGACGGCCCCTGAGGACATGGCCATGCCGGTCCCCTCACTGTGCCGAGGCGAACGCCTCGTAGACCTTCTTGGGGATGCGGCCGCGGGCCGGCACCTCCATCTTGTTGGCCTGCGCCCAGGCGCGGACGGCCGCCGGGTCGGGGGCGACCTCCGTCTGCTTGTACGCCTTGCCTGACTTCGACCGCTTGCGGCCGGCTTCCACGTAGGGCGCGAGCGCCTTACGCAGTTTCTTGGCATTGGCTTCATTCAGGTCGATCTCGTACGACTTGCCGTCGAGTCCGAAGGCGATCGTTTCCGCCGCTTCTGAGCCGTCGATGTCGTCAAAGAGAGTGACCACGACCTTCTGCGCCACGAATATCGGTCCCTTCGTACGGCACGCTGACAATTCATTTGTACCGTGCCGGGCAATGTAATGTGAAGCTCGACTAAATCCTTCCGCGTGTCCGATGCGCAATAGGTATCAGGTGTCGATCCGGGATCTTTTCCGGAACTTTTCATCGACAGACACCCTCCTGTCCGCCCGTGACAGCCATCACGTAGATTCCTACAAGTCGACGCGCGTAGAAATTTTGTGCAGGTAGTCTGAAACCACTGCGAGAACCTGCTGCAGGAACCTGCTCAGCACCACACCACCGGGAGTGCACGTGGCACGCGTCGTAGTCGACGTCATGCTCAAGCCGGAGATCCTCGACCCCCAGGGCCAGGCGGTGCAGCGCGCACTGCCGCGGCTGGGATTCGAAGGCATCTCCGACGTACGTCAGGGAAAGCGTTTCGAACTGGAAGTTGACGGGCCGGTCGACGAGGCCGCGCTCGCCCGCATCCACGATCTTGCGGAATCCTTCCTCGCCAACACCGTGATCGAGGACTTCACCGTCAAGGTCGAGGAAGTCGCGGAGGCCGCGAAGTGACCGCTCGTATTGGCGTCGTCACTTTCCCGGGAAGTCTCGATGACCGGGACACCCAGCGCGCGATCCGCCTCGCGGGGGCCGAACCGGTCGCCCTGTGGCACAAGGACAAGGACCTCAAGCAGGTCGACGCCGTGGTGCTGCCCGGCGGTTTCTCCTACGGCGACTATCTGCGGGCCGGCGCCATCTCCCGCTTCTCGCCGGTGATGGAGACGGTCATCGAGCAGGCGAAGGCGGGCCTTCCCGTCCTCGGTATCTGCAATGGCTTCCAGGTCCTCACCGAGGCCCATCTCCTCCCGGGCGGGATGCTCGGCAATGACCACCTGCACTTCATCTGCCGCGACCAGAAGCTGCGGGTGGAGAACGCGGACACCGCCTGGACCGCCGACTACACGGCCGGCCAGGAGATCCACATCCCGCTGAAGAACATGGACGGCCGCTATGTGGCCGACCAGTACACGCTGGACAAGCTGGAGGGAGAGGGCCGGGTCGCGTTCCGGTACCTCGACTTCAATCCGAACGGCTCGCTCAACGACATCGCCGGCATCACCAACGAGGCCGGGAACGTCGTAGGCCTCATGCCGCACCCGGAGCACGCCGTGGAGCCCCTCATCGGGTCCGGCCGCACCGACGGCCTTCCCTTCTTCACCTCGATCCTCAAGAAGCTGGTCAACGCATGAGCCGGACGCCTCTGGACACGGTCGAGCACGCGGCCGCGACCCCCGACGTCGAGCTGCCCTGGGCCGAACTCGGCCTGAAGAAGGACGAGTACGAGCGGGTCGTGGAGATCCTCGGCCGCCGCCCGACCGGCGCTGAGCTCGCCATGTACTCGGTCATGTGGTCCGAGCACTGCTCGTACAAGTCCTCGAAGGTCCACCTCCGCCAGTTCGGCGAGAAGGCCCCGCAGAGCGACGCGCTGCTCGTGGGCATCGGTGAGAACGCCGGTGTGGTGGACGTCGGCCAGGGTTACGCGGTCACCTTCAAGGTCGAGTCGCACAACCACCCGTCGTACGTGGAGCCCTACCAGGGCGCTGCCACGGGCGTCGGCGGCATCGTGCGCGACATCATCGCGATGGGGGCCAGGCCGGTCGCCGTCGTGGACCCGCTGCGCTTCGGCGCGGCCGACCACCCCGACACCAAGCGGGTGCTCCCCGGTGTCGTCGCCGGCATCGGCGGCTACGGCAACTGCCTGGGCCTGCCCAACATCGGCGGCGAGGTCGTCTTCGACGCCTGCTACCAGGGCAACCCGCTGGTCAACGCCGGTGCCATCGGCGTCATGCGGCACGAGGACATCCACCTCGCGAAGGCGTCCGGCGCGGGCAACAAGGTCATCCTGTACGGGGCCCGTACGGGTGGTGACGGCATCGGTGGTGCCTCCATCCTCGCCTCCGAGACCTTCGACGACGCCAAGCCCTCCAAGCGCCCCGCCGTCCAGGTCGGCGACCCCTTCCAGGAGAAGCTGCTCATCGAGTGCACCCTGGAGGCGTTCGCCGAGAAGCTGGTCGTCGGCATCCAGGACCTGGGCGCGGCGGGCCTGTCGTGCGCCACGTCCGAGCTGGCCTCGAACGGCTCCGGCGGCATGCGCGTGACCCTGGACGACGTCCCGCTGCGCGACTCGACCCTCTCTCCCGAGGAAATCCTCATGAGTGAGTCGCAGGAGCGCATGTGCGCGGTCGTCGAGCCGGAGAAGGTCGGCCGGTTCCTGGAGATCTGCGAGAAGTGGGACGTCATCGCCACCGTCATCGGTGAGGTGACCGACGGCGACCGCCTGGAGATCTACTGGCACGGCGGCAAGATCGTCGACGTCGACCCGCGCACGGTGGCGCACGAGGGCCCGGTCTACGAGCGCCCGTACGCGCGCCCGGCATGGCAGGACGCCCTCCAGGCGGACGACGGCAACAAGCTGCCGCGCCCCGCGACGTCCGACGAGCTCAAGGACCAGGTCCGCAAGCTGGTCGGCTCCCCGAACCAGGCCTCCAAGAAGTGGATCACGTCCCAGTACGACCACTTCGTGCAGGGCAACACGGTGCTGGCCCAGCCCGAGGACTCGGGCATGATCCGCATCGACGAGGAGACCGGCCTCGGCGTCGCCATCGCGACGGACGGCAATGGCCGGTACGCCAAGCTGGACCCGTACACGGGCGCCCAGCTGGCCCTCGCCGAGGCCTACCGCAATGTCGCCACGACCGGCGCCAAGCCGCTCGCGGTCTCCGACTGCCTGAACTTCGGCTCCCCCGAGGACCCGGCGGTGATGTGGCAGTTCGCGGAGGCGGTACGCGGTCTCGCGGACGCCTGCCAGCAGCTCGGCACCCCGGTGACCGGCGGCAATGTCTCCCTCTACAACCAGACGGGCGAGGCGGCCATCCACCCGACGCCGGTCGTGGCAGTGCTGGGCGTCATCGACGACGTCGCGCGCCGCACGCCGGTCGCCTTCCAGGAGGAGGGCCAGCTGCTCTACCTCCTCGGCGACACGCGTGAGGAGTTCAGCGGCTCGGCCTGGTCCCAGGTGATCCACGATCACCTCGGCGGACTGCCCCCGGCCGTGGACCTGGAGCGTGAGCGCCTGCTCGCCGAGATCCTGATCTCCGCCTCCCGCGACGGCATGATCGACTCCGCGCACGACCTGTCCGACGGCGGCCTCGTCCAGGCGGTCGTCGAGTCGGCGCTGCTCGGCGGCAAGGGCGCGCGTCTGGTCGTACCGGACGGGCTCGACGCGTTCACCTTCCTCTTCTCCGAGTCGGCGGGCCGCGCGGTCGTCGCCGTCCCGCGCTCCGAGGAACTCCGTTTCAACGACATGTGCGGTGCCCGGGGCCTGCCGGCCACCCGCATCGGCGTCGTCGACGGCGACTCGGTGGAACTGCAGGGCGAGTTCGCACTGCCCCTGGAGGAACTGCGCGAACTGCACGAGGCACCGATCCCGGCACTGCTGGCCTGACGCGAGCAGGGGCCCCGCTCATCCGGAAGTCGCCGGGTGAGCGGGGTTCTTCGTTTCCGGATTCCCGGGTATTTGCTGCGCATGCCGACGGAGGTGCGGATCGAGCACGCCACGGCCGAGCCCTCGTCCGGGACGCGGCGCAGACCCGCGCCTCGATCGTCCGCATGGAGTGCGTCGCCGAACATCCGCAGAACCGTAGAGTCAGGCCCGTGAGCCTCGAACAACGTGTCGCCGACCTTGAGCGACGGCTGGCAGTGCTGGAGAGCGTCCAGCAGACCGCGCCCCGCCTGGGTGAGGGGGACTTCTGGGCCCTGCAAGGGTTCAAGGAGCAGCTCGCCGAGCTGGGCGCGGCCGACGGCGGGGTGCTGTTCACCGGCGCGGTGCGGCTGCCGACCGGGGAACGGTACGAGTGGCAGCACGGCGCGCTGGCCGAGGGCCTGCTGGACGCCGACTGGACCGAGTCCGCCGAGTCGTTCGCGGCGCTCGGGCACCCGGTCCGGATGCGGCTGCTCCGCGAGATCATCGGCGGCCGGCGCACCGCGGCCGAACTCGCCGACCTGGACGAGGTCGGCACGACCGGCCAGATCTACCACCATCTGCGCCAACTGACCGGCGCGGGCTGGCTGCACACGACCGGCCGGGGACGCTACGAGGTGCCGCCGGGGCGGGTCGTACCCCTGCTGGTGGCCCTGTCGACGGCCCGCCCCTGAGCACGGTGAGTGCGGAATCCGTACGATCACCGACCTCGCATACGCTGCCCCTATGCCGCCGGCCAAGAAGCGCCCCCGCACCTATGACCCCGCCAAGATCCGCACCGCGATCCTCGCCCAGTTCGGGAACGTACGACAGGCCGTACGCACCCTGACCCCCGGGCAACTCGCGCTGCCCACCCGCCTCGGGGACTGGACCGTACGGGAGCTGGCGGCGCACCTGACCATGGCCGTGGAGACCGTCAGCCGCAATCTCGACCGCGACGAGCCGGCCAAGCCCGAACTCGCCCTCCTGGACTGGCCGTCCGCCACCGCCGCCCGCGCCGCCGACATCGCGGACGGCACCCGCGACCTGGCAGCGGCCAACCCCGATCTCGACGCCCTGTACGCCCGCACCGAGGATCGCTTCACCCAATACCTCGCGGACGCACCCGGCGACCGTCTCCTCGCCACCCGCACCGGCGCCATGCCCCTCGCCGACTACCTGGTCACCCGTACCGTCGAACTCGTCGTCCACACCGACGACCTGAACGCCGCCGTCCCCGGCCTAGACATCCCGTACGACCGCCAGGCCCTCGCCGCCTGCACCCGCCTCCTCGCCGACGCCCTCGCCGCGAAGGCACCCGGCGGCTCGACCGAGGTGCGGATCCCGCCGTACGCCGTCGTGCAGTGCGTGGAGGGGCCGAGGCACACCCGGGGCACCCCGCCCAATGTCGTCGAGACCGACCCGCTGACCTGGATCCGGCTCGCGACCGGGCGCGTGACCTGGCGGGACGCCCTCGCCGAGGCCAGGGTGAGCGCGAGCGGGGAGCGGGCGGACCTGGGCGGACTGCTGCCGCTCATGGGCTGACACGCAGCGAGCGACCGGTTAGCACCCGTAAGCGGAACCGGTCCCGCGCCCCTCCCGTCCCACCGGCATGGACACACTCGGCATGGACACAAAGCGCCTGGCAGCCCTCGCCGTGCTCACCCTCCTCCCGCTCGCCGCCGCCTGCGGCAGCGAGGACTCGGGAAGCGGATCGGTCGGTCCCGGGGCCGCGGCCTCCGTCACCGGCGCCTACTGGACCGTGGACGACATCACCGTCGACGGCAAGAAGAGCGCCGCCCCGGACAGCGCCTATCTGCGCGTCGCCGACGGCGGCAAGGTCAAGGGCAACCTCGGCTGCAACAACTTCGGCGCCGACGCCGCCTTCGCCGACAGCCACGTCACCTTCGATCAGATGCAGTCGACCGAGATGGCCTGCGAGGGCGTCCCGGGCAGCTTCGAGCAGACCCTCGCCCGCACCCTCGTCGACGGCGACCTCTCCGCCGAGGTCGACGGCGACAAGCTCACCCTCACCACCGCGGACGGCGACCGCATCGCGCTGAGCAAGCAGGAGGCCGCCCCGCTCAAGGGCACGAAGTGGACCATCACCAGCCCCGACACCGGCGGCAAGGCCCACCTCACCATCGACGCGAAGACCGGAGCCGTCAGCGGCAGCCTCGGCTGCAACAAGGTGAAGGCCGATGCGACGATCCGCGACGGCAGTATCACCCTCGGCACCGCGTCCACCACGCGAATGATGTGCGACACCTCACTCATGAAGACGGAGAAGACCCTCCTGGGCCTCTTCGACAGCACGGTGAAATACACGATCGATCACCGCAACATCACTCTGACCAGCGAAAACGGCGAGCATGTGAACGCGACCGCCACGGAGTGATCGTTTACGGTCGCGTATCCCCAATTCGGACCAGTGGTCGATCTCGCCTACACTCGGTGGCGTGCCACGTGGTGACGGTCGACTCAATCACGATCTGCTCCCCGCCGAGAAAGGCCCCCAGGACGCGTGTGGCGTCTTCGGTGTCTGGGCTCCGGGTGAAGAGGTCGCAAAGCTCACGTACTTCGGGCTCTACGCCCTCCAGCATCGGGGCCAGGAATCCGCGGGTATCGCGGTCAGCAACGGCTCCCAGATCCTCGTCTTCAAGGACATGGGCCTCGTCTCCCAGGTCTTCGACGAGACCTCCCTCGGTTCGCTCCAGGGTCATATCGCGGTGGGCCACGCCCGCTACTCGACGACCGGCGCCTCCGTCTGGGAGAACGCGCAGCCGACGTTCCGTGCCACCGCGCACGGCTCCATCGCGCTCGGCCACAACGGCAACCTGGTCAACACCGCCCAGCTCGCCGAGATGGTCGCCGACCTGCCCAAGCAGGAGGGCGGCCGCACCCCGCGCGTCGCGGCCACCAACGACACCGACCTGCTGACCGCGCTGCTCGCGGCCCAGGTCGACGAGGACGGCAAGCCGCTGACCATCGAGGACGCGGCCCACCAGGTCCTCCCGCAGGTCAAGGGCGCCTTCTCCCTCGTCTTCATGGACGAGAACACCCTCTACGCGGCCCGTGACCCGCAGGGCATCCGCCCGCTGGTTCTCGGCCGCCTGGAGCGCGGCTGGGTCGTGGCCTCCGAGTCCGCCGCCCTCGACATCTGCGGCGCCAGCTTCGTCCGCGAGGTCGAGCCGGGCGAGTTCGTCGCCATCGACGAGAACGGCCTGCGCACCTCCCGATTCGCGGAAGCGAAGCCCAAGGGCTGTGTCTTCGAGTACGTGTATCTGGCCCGCCCCGACACCGACATCGCCGGCCGGAACGTCTACCTCTCCCGCGTGGAGATGGGCCGCAAGCTCGCCAAGGAAGCCCCGGTCGACGCCGACCTGGTCATAGCGACCCCGGAATCCGGCACTCCGGCCGCGATCGGTTACGCGGAGGCGTCCGGCATCCCCTTCGGTGCCGGTCTGGTGAAGAACGCGTATGTCGGCCGTACGTTCATCCAGCCCTCGCAGACCATCCGCCAGCTCGGCATCCGTCTGAAGCTGAACCCGCTGAAGGAAGTCATCAAGGGCAAGCGGCTGGTCGTCGTCGACGACTCGATCGTGCGCGGCAACACCCAGCGAGCGCTCGTGCGGATGCTCCGCGAGGCCGGGGCCGCCGAGGTCCACATCCGGATCTCCTCGCCGCCCGTGAAGTGGCCCTGCTTCTTCGGCATCGACTTCGCCACCCGCGCCGAGCTCATCGCCAACGGCATGTCGATCGAGGAGATCGGCACCTCGCTGGGCGCCGACTCGCTCTCGTACATCTCCATCGACGGCATGATCGAGGCGACCACCATCGCCAAGCCGAACCTCTGCCGCGCCTGCTTCGACGGCGAGTACCCGATGGACCTCCCGGACCCCGAGCTGCTCGGCAAGCAGCTCCTGGAGACCGAGCTGGCCGCCGGTCCGGCAGCCACGGCCGCGGCCGACGCGATCCGTCGCCCGTAAGCCCCGTAGAAACCAACCCGAAAGATCCCAGGCAATGTCTGAGACCACCCCTGCCACAGGTGCTTCCTACGCGGCTGCCGGCGTCGACATCGAGGCGGGCGACCGCGCGGTCGAGCTGATGAAGGAGTGGGTGAAGAAGACGCAGCGCCCCGAGGTCCTCGGCGGCCTCGGCGGTTTCGCCGGCCTCTTCGACGCCTCCGCCCTCAAGCGCTACGAGCGTCCGCTCCTCGCCTCCGCCACCGACGGTGTCGGCACCAAGGTCGATGTCGCCCGCCAGCTGGGCGTGTACGACACCATCGGCCACGACCTGGTCGCCATGGTCATGGACGACATCGTGGTGTGCGGCGCCGAGCCGCTGTTCATGACCGACTACATCTGCGTCGGCAAGGTCCACCCCGAGCGGGTCGCCGCCATCGTCAAGGGCATCGCCGAGGGCTGTGTCCTCGCCGGCTGCGCTCTGGTCGGCGGCGAGACGGCCGAGCACCCGGGCCTGCTGGGCGCGGACGACTTCGACGTCGCCGGCGCCGGTACGGGCGTCGTGGAGGCCGACCGGCTGCTGGGCCCGGATCGCATCCGTACGGGTGACACCGTGATCGCCATGGCGGCATCCGGCCTTCACTCGAACGGGTACTCGCTGGTCCGCCACGTGCTGCTCAACCAGGCCGGACTCGCCCTGGACGCGCGGATCGAGGAACTCGGCCGCACCCTCGGCGAGGAGCTGCTGGAGCCGACGAAGATCTACTCCCTGGACTGCCTGGCCCTCACCCGCACCACCGATGTGCACGCCTTCTCGCACATCACCGGCGGCGGTCTGGCCGCCAACCTGGCCCGGGTGATCCCGGACGGCCTGCACGCGACCGTCGACCGCTCCACCTGGACCCCGGCCCCGATCTTCGACCTCGTCGGCAGGACGGGTCAGGTCGAGCGCCTGGAGCTGGAGAAGACCCTGAACATGGGCGTCGGCATGATCGCGATCGTCCCGGAGGAGTCCACCGACGCGGCCCTGGCGACACTGGCCGACCGGGGTGTGGACGCATGGGTCGCCGGCGAGATCACCGACCGGGGCGAGCACACCACTGGTGCCGCCCTTGTCGGGGATTACGCAGGCTGAGACCGCGAGAGCAGCGCAAAACCCGGTCCGGCGGGGTAACCGCTCAGGACCGGGTCAGGCACTGCTGGGTAGTCAAGCGCCGCGGCGTTGTTGCGATGCGGGACCGGACTCGTCGTCCTCGTCGTCCTCGTCATCGTCGTTATAGAGATCCGCGTACTGGGCGTACGGGTCGTCTTCTTCGTCGTCGTCCTCGAACGGCTCGCCGTTCGGCGGCTGGCTCGAAGTCGAAGCGCCCAGCTCGTTGGCCAGACGCGACAGGTCAGTCCCGCCGCTGTTGTACTTCAGCTGGCGGGCGACCTTCGTCTGCTTGGCCTTGGCCCGGCCGCGCCCCATGGCTCGACCCCCTCGGTGACGGGGCTCGACGGCCCCAGAGTCTTGACACGCGTTCATGATCTAGAACGGGCTCTCCTCGGAGAGACCGGTCCGTAGGGCTTCCACGGTACCTGAGCCCGCGCCCATACGGTACGTCGCCCGCAGCACGCGCGTCTGCCCAAGACCCTCGAGGTGCCCTGTCCTCGCTGGTCAACCGCGATTTTAACCACTTCTTGGCAGCCGACCCGCCGACGAGAGTGAGAGTTCTCTCTAAGAGCCCGTCGACGGGTCCCTGCCAAACCCGGGTCAGTGACCTCCGCGTGCCTCCGCCATCCGCTGCTCGGCGATCCGGTCGGCCGCGGCGGCCGGCGGAATGCCATCCGTCTTCGCACGTGCGAATATGGCGAGCGTGGTGTCGTAGATCTTCGCGGCCTTCGCCTTGCACCGGTCGAAGTCGAAGCCGTGCAGTTCGTCGGCGACCTGGATGACACCGCCGGCGTTCACCACGTAGTCGGGCGCGTAGAGGATCCCGCGGTCGGCGAGGTCCTTCTCGACGCCGGGGTGTTCCAGCTGGTTGTTGGCGGCGCCGCAGACGATCTTCGCGGTCAGCGCGGGCACGGTGTCGTCGTTCAGGGCGCCGCCGAGCGCGCAGGGGGCGTAGATGTCGAGGCCCTCGACGCGGATCAGGGTCGCGGTGTCGGCGACGGCCGTGACGCCGTCCGGGTGCGCGGCGAGGATGCGGCCGACGGCCTCCTCGCGGACGTCCGTGATGACGACCTCGGCGCCCTCCGCGCGCAGGTGCTCCACCAGGTGGTGGCCGACCTTGCCGACGCCCGCGATGCCGACCTTGCGGCCGCGCAGCGACGGGTCGCCCCACAGGTGCTGGGCGGAGGCGCGCATGCCCTGGTAGACGCCGAAGGCGGTGAGCACGGAGGAGTCGCCGGCGCCGCCGTTCTCGGGGGAGCGCCCGGTCGTCCAGCGGCACTCGCGGGCCACGACGTCCATGTCGGCGACGTACGTACCGACGTCGCAGGCGGTGACGTAGCGGCCGCCCAGCGAGGCCACGAAGCGGCCGTAGGCGAGCAGCAGCTCCTCGCTCTTGATCTTCTCCGGGTCGCCGATGATCACGGCCTTGCCGCCGCCGTGGTCGAGCCCGGCCATGGCGTTCTTGTAGGACATCCCGCGCGCGAGGTTCAGGGCGTCGGCGACGGCCTCTTCCTCGGTGGCGTACGGATAGAAGCGCGTGCCGCCGAGGGCGGGGCCCAGGGCGGTGGAGTGGATGGCGATGACGGCCTTGAGGCCGCTGGCGCGGTCCTGGCAGAGCACGACCTGCTCATGACCCCCCTGGTCCGAGTGGAACAGGGTGTGCAGGACGCCGTGTGTTACGTCGGTCACTGTGGTGACTCCTGAGTACGGTGCGGCGGTTGGAGCGAGCTCCCATACGGGTGGTGGGGGCTGTTGGGGATGAGATTAGACCCGTGGGCGCCCGTCCCACCCGCAGTGCTCAGGATCATCCACCGCCGGGGTACGTCCGTGCGACGATTTGCATAGTTTTCCCGCCGGTTTGTCATCCGGTTTCGCAGGTTTCCCTGGCAGACGGCGGGGGAGGGAGCAGGCGTGCCCAAGGTGTCCTCGGTGATCGTCCCGTACGCGACCTATCTGCGGGTGTACGAACCACTGGCGGCCTTCCCGGAGCCGGAGCGGGGCCACTGGGCCCGTTACGCCCGCCGCTCCGACCGCCCCTCGTACCAGGACGAACTGCGCCGTTCCCTGGCGGACTTGCTGCCCACCCCGCCTGTCCCGGTGCCGGTACACGAGAGCGGCGACGCCTTTGTGCTGGAGATCGACGGGGTGCTGTGCGTGTGCCCGTGGCGCACCCGGCTGCGCGGCTGGCAGGCGCTCGGGGAGCTGCCCGGTGAGCTGCCGAGGCCGGTCCTGGAGGCGGTGCTGCCGGAGGTCGTACGGCGCCAGGCGGCCCAGGACTACGAGCGCTGGCTGGCCCGCAACCCGGACGCCCGGCCGTGGATCCGCACCTCGACCTGGCAGGTGCCGCTGCACTGGTTCGTGCTGGTGTCGGACGAGGAGCGGTGGTTCGACAAGGGCTCGGGCGAGGCCGCGCCGACGCTGCGCTACCGCACGCCCATGGTGCAGGCCCGGCGGCGGGTGGCGCGGGCCCTGCGGACGCTGAAGGACGCCATCGACGAAGGGCCCCTCATCGACGGCCTGGTGGACGTCGGGCGCTGGCTGGAGGAGTTCCACCCGCGCTCACAGGTCGAGCTGGACTACGGCGGTCTCGTGCACACCCTGCCGGCCGGTGAGCTGGAGGACGACCACTCGGCGGCCGATGTGGCCGACGGCATCGAGGCGCTGCGGCAGGGCGACGGCGTGGGGGCCGGGGAGGCCTACGCGCGGCTCGTGGAGCGGTGGCGGTCGGTACGGGACCGGCGTTCGGCGAACTGAGCGAGCCGAGTTCGCGCCGGGCGAACTGGCGTTTGACGGGGCGCCCGTTTTGGGGTTTCGTGCTCGTTCTGGGGTTCTTGATGTCTCGTCAACATGGGACGTAGGACCCGATCCGGGCGTAAGTATCAAGGGTGTGTCAACAACCGCAAGCGTGACGGAATGCACGTACGCGGCCCTTGCATCCCTAACCCCCCCTCGTGCCAAAATAGGACAAGGAGTCCGGGGAGGACTCCATCTCGACATTGCACGCTTTGGGGGGTCTTGAGACTCCTGCACGCCACTGTGACTGATCGTCACAGTGGCGTGACTGTCCGCTATGGCATGGTCCATCGGCTTCCGTCGCTGATGGACACCTGGGAGGGCAATTCCATCGGTTTGGCCGACGCGGCTGGACAGATGGTGTAGTTGTAGTGCCGAGGACAAGCCGTTCGTCCTATAACCGACTCGACCCGCGTCGACCATTTCGGGCAACGCGGGTCAAGGTGCAGAATTTAGAGGAAAGAACCGAGAAGGTTCGGTTCTCCCGAGGAGGCCGCTCATGACCGCTCGCACCCCTGATGCCGAGCCGCTGCTGACCCCGGCTGAGGTCGCCACGATGTTCCGCGTCGACCCCAAGACGGTCACGCGGTGGGCGAAGGCCGGGAAGCTTACTTCCATCCGTACGCTCGGCGGTCATCGCCGTTACCGCGAGGCTGAGGTCCGCGCTCTGCTCGCGGGCATCCCGCAGCAGCGCAGCGAAGCCTGAACAACTCCATAACCGGGCAAAACGGCAGTTCCCCCAACTCGCCGTGGCGCCCGGACCCTAGCTCCAAGCGACGCGGGTTCTGCCCCAACGGAACCCCCGCCCGAGCCGAACAGAGCTCTTCAGGCACGCAACAAGGGTGCGTCGTGGATCGCGCTGGACTCCGCCGAGTCCAGCGCGATCTTTTTTGTGCGCGGAGTGTGCGCCGGCGGGGGACCTGTGAGCGCCCTTGTCGGACTCTGGGGAGGGCTGTCGGATCTCCTGTGGGCTCACTCTGTGTGTTCGATGCGTGTGAGCTGCGTGCGTGCCCGGTGTGTGCCGGAAGTGTGCCGGATGGGGCCCGCAACCCGCCCGGAAGGTGGTGCAATTGCACATATTAAATTGACCAGTTGTAGGAGAGGGGTAAGTGCTACTCAGCCGGAAACTTATACGGTGACACCCGTCACATGCCGGGGTGCTTGTTGCCTCTGGCCTATGTACGCTAATGAGCCGCGAGTGATCCATTGGCCCACGGTGGGGCGGGAGTTGGCGCCGAGCCCACGCTCGTGATCCACATGGCTCACGCGATCGACGCCGCCTCGTCCTCGACGACCTCGTCCGGGACAGGCCGGTAGCTGCGCGTGCCCGGGTCCATCGCGAGCCTCAGCAGCCGGTGGCATATCGGGCAGTGCCGCGTGAGATGTCGGTAGGGAGCGGCAGCCGACAGATGCGCACGAAGCAGAGCTCGCGTCTCATGCCTAGCCGATGCCGCCATACGCCACCTCCAGGGGTCACACGGAGAAGTGCCCTGATTTCTGGGTACCGAGCGAATGTGACGCCGTCAAGGCGGCCTGCGGGCGACGGGGCGTGAAAAGGCGCGTATCCCTTGAGGTGCGAGCCTGCGGTGGTGGGTGGGGCGAAGCGCGGGCATGAAGAAGGGCCCGCACCCTCTCGGATGCGAGCCCCAACCTTCACTGCGGTCCTGACGGGATTTGAACCCGCGGCCTCCACCTTGACAGGGTGGCGAGCACTCCAAACTGCTCCACAGGACCAGGTTTCGCGGCGCTATTCGTGCGTTGCGCTGCGAGAAGAGACTGTACAGGAGGGTGAGCCCCGGGGTCGAACTCACCCAGCGTGCAGGGGCCGTTACGGCGCCAGCGCGTCGATCGCCTTCACGATCCGCTTGTCGGAGATCGGGTACGCGGTGCCGAGCGCGTGGGCGAAATAGCTGACGCGGAGCTCCTCCAGCATCCAGCGGACGTCCAGCACCTGCTGCGGCACCGGACGCCCCTGCGGCATCTGCTCCAGCAGCCAGGCGTACTCGTCCCGCATCTCGTGGACCTTCTCCATACGCGTCGTGTCCCGCTGGACGTTCGTCGGCATCTGCTGCAGCCGACGGTCCACCGCGATCAGGTACCGCATCAGATCGGGCAGCCGCCGCAGCCCCGCCTCCGTCACGAAACCGGGCTTCACAAGGCCGTCCAGCTGCCCCCGTACATCCGCCAGGTTCGCCAGCAGCACAGCGCTGCGTACGCCCTTCAGACGGCGCTCCGCGGCCTGCCACGCGGACAGCACCTGCTGCACCTGGCCCACCGCACGGACCGTCGTGTCGACGATCTCGGCGCGCACCTTCTCATACAGCTTGCGATACGACTCCTCGTCCCACGCCGGCCCCCCGAAGTCCCCGATCAGCTTGTCCGCCGCCGCCATCGCGCAGTCGTCGAACAGGCCCTGGATCGAACCGTGGGGGTTGGCGGACAGGGCGAGCTTCTGGGCGTTCGTCAGGTGGTCGCTCGCGAATTTCGCCGGGTTGACCGGGATGTTGCGCAGGATGAGACGACGCGTGCCCTTCCACATCGCCTGCGCCTGCTCCGCCTCCGTGTCGAAGAGCCGTACGGACACCGTGTCGCCGTCGTCCACCAGCGCCGGATACGCCTTCACCGGCTGACCGGCCCGGCGGGTCTCGAAGACACGGGTGAGCGAACCGATGGTCCAGTCGGTCAGACCCTTGCGCTCCAGGGACTCCCCGCCCTCACGGGAGGCGGTGGCCGCCGCGGCCTGGGAGAGAGCCTTGCGCGCTTTCGGCTTCAGCTGGAGCTTCAGGGCCTCCAGATCCTTGTCCTCGGCCAGCTTGCGGCGCCGCTCGTCGACGATACGGAACGTGATCCGCAGATGGTCGGGGACCTTCGGCCACTCGAAGTCGTCCGCCTCGAACGGCACGCCCACCATGCGCTTCAGCTCACGGGCCATCGTCACCGTCAGCGGCTCCTGCAAAGGGACCGCCGTGTCCAGGAAACGCTTCGCGAAATTCGGCGCCGGCACGTAATGCCGGCGGATCGGCTTCGGGAGGGAACGGATCAGCTCCGTCACCAACTCCTCCCGTAGACCCGGGATCTGCCAGTCGAAGCCCTCGTCCGTGACCTGGTTGAGAACCTGGAGCGGGATGTGGACGGTGACCCCGTCGGCATCCGCACCCGGCTCGAACTGGTACGTCACCCGGAACTTGAGCTGCCCCTGCCGCCACGAGTCCGGATAGTCGGCCTTCGTCACCGCCTCCGCCGACTCCCGGATGAGCATCTCGCGCTCGAAGTCCAGGAACTCCGGCTCCTCGTGCCGCTTGCGCTTCCACCACGAGTCGAAGTGCGCGCCGGAGACGACATGCTCCGGCACCCGGGCGTCGTAGAAGTCGAACAGCGTCTCGTCGTCGACGACGATGTCCCGGCGCCGCGCCCGGTGTTCGAGCTCCTCCACCTCGCTCAGCAGCTTGCGGTTGTCCGCGAAGAACTTGTGGTGCGTGCGCCAGTCGCCCTCCACCAGCGCGTTACGGATGAACAGCTCGCGACTGACCTCGGCATCGATCCGCCCGTAGTTCACCTTCCGCTGGGCGACGATCGGAACGCCGTACAGCGTGACCTTCTCGTACGCCATCACCGCCGCCTGGTCCTTCTCCCAGTGCGGTTCGCTGTACGTCCGCTTCAGGAGGTGTCCGGCGAGGGGTTCCACCCACTCGGGTTCGATCTTCGCGTTGACGCGAGCCCAGAGACGCGAGGTCTCGACGAGCTCCGCGGACATCACGAACCGCGGGGGCTTCTTGAAGAGGGCCGAGCCCGGGAAGATCGCGAACTTGGCGTTCCGCGCGCCCAGATACTCGTTCTTCGCCCCGTCCTTCACATCCTTCATCCCGATGTGGGAGAGCAGGCCCGCCAGGAGGGACACATGCACACGGTCGGCGGGGGCATCGTCCTCGCCGAGATGGATACCCATCTGCTTGGCGACCGTACGCAACTGCGTGTAGATGTCCTGCCATTCGCGAATGCGCAGGAAATTCAGATACTCCTGCTTGCACATCCGGCGGAAGGAAGAAGACCCCCGCTCACGCTGCTGCTCCCGGACATAACGCCACAGGTTCAGATACGCGAGGAAGTCACTCGTCTCGTCCTTGAACCGGGCGTGCTGCTGATCCGCCTGCGCCTGCTTGTCGGCCGGCCGCTCCCGCGGATCCTGGATCGACAGCGCCGCCGCTATGACCATGACCTCACGGACACAGCCGTTCTTGTCGGCCTCCAGCACCATGCGCGCCAGCCGCGGGTCGACGGGCAGCTGGGCCAGCTTGCGGCCGGTGTCCGTGAGCCGCTTGCGAACGTCCTTCTCGGCCGGGTTCAGCGCACCGAGCTCCTGCAGCAGCTGCACACCGTCACGGATATTGCGATGGTCCGGCGGATCGATGAACGGGAACTTCTCGATGTCGCCCAGCCCGGCCGCGGTCATCTGGAGGATGACGGAGGCGAGATTCGTACGAAGGATCTCGGCGTCCGTGAACTCGGACCGCCCGACGAAGTCGTCCTCGGAGTAAAGCCGAATACAGATGCCGTCACTCGTACGGCCACAGCGGCCCTTGCGCTGGTTGGCACTGGCCTGCGAGACCGGCTCGATGGGGAGCCGCTGCACCTTGGTGCGATGGCTGTACCGGCTGATCCGGGCGAAGCCGGGGTCGATGACGTACTTGATACCGGGGACCGTCAGGGACGTCTCGGCGACATTGGTCGCCAGAACGATCCTGCGACCGGTGTGGGGCTGGAAGACGCGATGCTGCTCGGCATGGGAGAGACGCGCGTAAAGAGGCAGCACCTCGGTGAACCGGTAATTCCTCTTCACCAGCGCGTCAGCGGTGTCCCGGATCTCCCGCTCACCGGAGAGAAAGACAAGGATGTCGCCCTTGCCCTCACCCTGAAGCTCCTCGACGGCATCACAGATCGCGGTGATCTGATCGCGGTCGGCGTCATCACCGTCCTCCTCCAGAAGCGGGCGATACCGCACCTCCACCGGATACGTCCGCCCACTGACCTCGACGATCGGCGCGTCCCCGAAATGCCGCGAGAAACGCTCGGGATCAATGGTCGCCGAAGTGATGACCACCTTCAGATCCGGCCGCTTCGGCAGCAACTGCGCCAGATACCCGAGCAGGAAGTCGATGTTGAGAGACCGCTCATGCGCCTCGTCGATGATGATCGTGTCGTAGGCGCGCAGCTCACGGTCGGTCTGGATCTCGGCCAGCAGGATGCCGTCCGTCATCAACTTGATGAAGGTGCCGTCGGGATTCACCTGGTCGGTGAACCGCACCTTCCAGCCCACCGACTCACCGAGCGGCGTATCCAACTCCTCAGCCACCCGCTCGGCGACCGTACGCGCGGCGATACGCCGAGGCTGCGTATGCCCGATCATCCCCCGGACCCCGCGCCCCAGCTCCAGACAGATCTTCGGAATCTGCGTGGTCTTACCGGACCCCGTCTCACCAGCGACGATCACCACCTGGTGATCACGGATGGCCGCCGCGATCTCGTCCTTCTTCTGGCTGACCGGCAACTGCTCGGGATACGACACGACCGGAAGCCGCGTACGCCGGGCAGCGATCCGCTCCTCCCCCTTGGCGACCTCCACCTCGATCTCCGCGAGCACAGCGGCCCGCGCCTCCGGCTTACGGATCTTGCGAGCACCCTCAAGCCGCCGACCGAGCCGGTGCGCATCACGCAACGACAGCTCGTTCAGACGGGGGGCCAGAGGACCGAGGGCGGGGGCGGAGTGCGTAGACATACGGACCCCAGGATCTCATCCCGACGAAATCCATGGCGAACGCTTTTGCAGCGCCCGGCTCTCCGGACACACGAGAACCCCCGTCGATCACCCGACGGGGGTTCACCTGTGGCTGGGGCCGGGGTCGAACCGGCGACCTATCGCTTTTCAGGCGATCGCTCGTACCAACTGAGCTACCCAGCCGCGAGGCTTCTCTCGAAGCCTCAGCGGTCCTGACGGGATTTGAACCCGCGGCCTCCACCTTGACAGGGTGGCGAGCACTCCAAACTGCTCCACAGGACCATGCGATGCGTACGACAGTGTCGCACACCGTACTGCGTGCCCCCAACGGGATTCGAACCCGTGCTACCGCCTTGAAAGGGCGGCGTCCTAGGCCGCTAGACGATGAGGGCTATCGGCCCGCCTGGGCGCCTCTCAGCGCGTCGGGGACGTGAGAAGCATATGGGATGGCGGGAGGTATCGCCAAAACGGTTTACGGGGAGGGGCTGGGTGGGGGAGTCGGGGAGCCGGTGGCGCCTGGCTGGTTCTCCTCGACCAGGTGGCGGCGTACCTCTGCCGTGGTCAGGCCCAGGCCGCCGAGTTCGATCTCGTCCCAGGCCTGGAGGCGGTGGGTGGCTCGGTCGAAGTAGAGGACCGAGGTCTGGATGGGGTCGGGGTGTTCGCCCTCTACGGCGCGTAGGCCGCTGCCGCCCGTGGAGCCTTCGATGCGGAGCCTGGTGCCGTAGGGCATGACTTCCATCTCCTGGTGGTGGATGTGGCCGGCGAGGGCGAGGGGGACTTCGCCGTCCGTCTGGCGGGCCGCTACCGGTTCGTGGGCCACGGCGACGTCGACCGGGGTGTCGGCGGCGTGCTGGTCGCGCAGGGAGGTGGCGAGGCGGGCGCCCGCGAGTTCGTTGGCCGCGTCGCCGCCGGGGATCGTCGTGCGGTCGGGGGTGAACTGGGGGTCGCCGATGCCGGCGAAGCGGAGGCCGGCGATGGTGGCCGCCTTGCCGTTGTCCAGGACGTGGACGTTCTTCAGGCCCTCCATGTAGCGCTGGGTGAGTTTGGAGTCGTGGTTGCCTCGGACCCAGACGTAGGGCGCGCCCAGGTCCTCGATCGGGTCCAGGAAGCCGTTCTCCGCCGCCGTGCCGTGGTCCATCGTGTCGCCGGAGTCGACGATGACGTTGACCTTGTACTGGTCGACGAGCGAGGCGATGATCTTCCAGCTCGCCGGGTTGAGGTGGATGTCGGAGACGTGCAGGACGCGGATCGTCGACGGGTCGGGTGTGTAGGCGGGGAGTGTGGAGGTGGCGTCGTAGAGCTTGGTCACGTTGGTGACGAGGCGGGCCAACTCCTTTTGGTAGACGTCGAATTCGGTGACGATGCTGCGGGCGTTGCCGACGAGGGACGGGGCGGAGGAGAGCAGGCCGGAGAACTTTGGTTCCAGGACCGACTCCGGGTTCCAGGTGGCGTATGCCGTGCCGCCTGACGCTGCCAGGAGGGTCAGGGCCAGGCCGCCTGCGGCCAGTGCGCGGCGGGGGCGGCGGTAGATCGCGAGGCCGAGGGCCGCGGCGCCGGTGACGACGGCGACGCAGCTGCGTACGGCGAGGTCCTGGGTGCCGTGGGCGACGTCGTGGGCGACTTCGTCCTGGAGGCCGGAGAGGCGTTCGGGGTGGTCGACCAGGGCTTGGGCGCGTGCGGGGTCGAGTTGGTCGACGTTGACGTCCAGGCGGACGGGCGCGATGTGGCTGTCCAGGGTGAGGGCGCCCAGCGGGGAGACGTTGATCTTGGTGCCGCCGGTGAGGGAGGGGCGCAGGGTCATGGTGGTGTTCATGGGGCCGACCGGGGCGCGTACGTTGCCGACGATGAGGAGGCCGAGCCAGGCGCCGAGGAGGACGACGGTGAGCAGGCCGAGGGCGCGTGTCCAGGGGTGGGGCTGGGTGACCAGTTCCAGCGTGGGGAGCGGGCGGCGGGTGGTGTAGCGGCGGGCCAGGGCGCGTGGTGCCCTGGGCAGGTGGCCCAGAAGCTTCATGACTGCGGCGCGGACGCGGGTCATTGATCCCGTATGCCCAAGTGCGGCGGTGGGTATGCGGGGCTGTTCGCGGCTCCTTGCGGGGTGTGTCGTACCCGACAATGGGGCTGTGCTGGAGATGACGCGCGAGGAGTTCGAGGAACTGGTCGCCGAGGCGCTGGACCGGATTCCGCAGGAGTTGACGCGGTTGATGGACAACGTCGCGGTGTTCGTCGAGGACGAGCCGCCGGCGGACGATCCGGAGCTGCTCGGGTTGTACGAGGGGACTCCGCTGACGGATCGCGGTGAGTGGTACGCGGGGGTGCTGCCGGATCGGATCACGATCTACCGGGGGCCGACGCTGCGGATGTGCGAGTCGCGGGAGGAGGTCGTCGAGGAGACCGAGGTGACGGTGGTGCATGAGATCGCGCATCACTTCGGGATCGATGACGAGCGGTTGCACGCGCTCGGTTACGGGTGAGTCGGGCGCTGTTACGGCTGTTACGCGCCTGCGGCCGGGCTGTGTCATGGGGCGCGTGTCCTCTTGTGGGCGGCGGGAGTTGGGCAGGTTGACTTCTTCGCCCGCCACTGGAGGTGGCCACCGTGCGCCCCTTGTACGTACCCGTCCGTCTGGCCGCCACGGTCATGGCCGTCGCCGCTGCCGCCGGTTGTATGAGCGTGGGTGAGGACGGTGGTGACGGGAGCGTGAAGCCGTCGCATTCCTCCGGGCAGCGGGGTGGTGAGGCGCCCGATGGAGGGTCGGCGGTGTCGGGTGGCGGTTCCGGGTACGGGGCGCACGCGGATGACGGTGGGCGGGGCAAGGCGAAGGGGAAGGGCGCGGAGAAGGACGGGAAGGGGGGCGGGGGGTCGGCGTCTCCTTCGGTTCCCGCTTCCTCGGACGTGAGTGCGTCCGCTCCGGCGGGGGGTGGGCGGCCGCAGAAGCCGGGGAGTACGGGGAAGCCGGGGCCCACTCCTACGGCCGAGCCGACTCCGACGCGTACGGTGGAGCCGGAGCCGACGCTCACCGAGGAGCCGCCGTCGTCCGCCACGCCGACGCCCACGGAGGCCGAGCCGTCGTCGTCCGCGCATGAGGAGACGGGGCCGCAGCTGGGGCAGCGGGAGCCGGCGCCGGCCGCGGGGGCACCGGCGTGACCAGGGGCGAGTGACGTTGCCTACACCGGCTTCGGTCGATTTGCCTTGGGGGGCCGGGGGTGCGTATGGTGGTAGATCGTTTGATCCCATTTGCCCGGCGCCACTGCAGAGCGCGCCGTGTGGCGCGTTCTCTCCCTTGCCGTGGCTGACCGCATTGAGGCGGTCGTATTGCGAATCACGGAGTTGACGGGCGCGTGCCGACGAGACTCCGGAAGGTTTCGCTTACGCATGTCCATTTCCAGTCCTGACCAGGTCGTCGTGCCCGAGAACGAGGGTGCCGAAGAGACCGCTCCCGAGATCACCTTCGCCGATCTCGGTCTCCCCGAAGGCGTTGTGCGCAAGCTCGCGCAGAACGGTGTGACGACCCCCTTCCCGATCCAGGCCGCGACCATCCCGGACGCCCTGGCCGGCAAGGACATCCTGGGCCGTGGCCGTACCGGCTCCGGCAAGACGCTGTCGTTCGGTCTGCCGACGCTGGCGCGTCTGTCCGGCGGCCGTACCGAGAAGCACAAGCCGCGCGCCGTCATCCTCACCCCGACCCGTGAGCTCGCGATGCAGGTCGCGGACGCGCTCCAGCCCTACGGCGACCAGCTCGGCCTGAAGATGAAGGTCGTGTGCGGCGGTACGTCCATGGGGAACCAGATCTACGCCCTCGAGCGGGGTGTGGATGTGCTGGTGGCGACCCCGGGTCGGCTCCGCGACATCATCAACCGCGGCGCCTGCTCCCTGGAGGACGTCGAGGTCGCCGTGCTCGACGAGGCCGACCAGATGTCCGACCTGGGCTTCCTGCCCGAGGTCACCGAGCTGCTTGACCAGGTTCCGGCGGGCGGTCAGCGGATGCTCTTCTCGGCCACGATGGAGAACGAGATCTCCACGCTGGTCAAGCGCTACCTGGTCGACCCGGTCTCGCACGAGGTCGACGCCGCGCAGGGCGCCGTGACGACCATGTCGCACCACATCCTGATCGTGAAGCCCAAGGACAAGGCGCCGGTCACCGCCGCGATCGCCTCCCGCAAGGGCCGCACCATCATCTTCGTCCGCACCCAGCTGGGCGCCGACCGTGTCGCCGAGCAGCTGCGTGACGCCGGTGCCAAGGCGGACGCGCTGCACGGCGGTATGACGCAGGGGGCCCGGACCCGGACCCTCGCGGACTTCAAGGACGGGTACGTCAATGTCCTCGTCGCCACCGATGTCGCCGCGCGCGGTATCCACGTCGACGGCATCGACCTCGTCCTGAACGTGGACCCGGCCGGTGACCACAAGGACTACCTGCACCGGGCGGGCCGTACGGCTCGTGCGGGCCGCACCGGCACGGTCGTGTCGCTGTCGCTTCCGCATCAGCGCCGGCAGATCTTCCGGCTGATGGAGGACGCGGGCGTCGACGCCTCGCGCCACATCATCCAGGGCGGCAACGCCTTCGACCCGGAGGTCGCCGAGATCACCGGCGCCCGTTCGATGACCGAGGTGCAGGCCGAGTCGGCGGGCAACGCCGCGCAGCAGGCCGAGCGTGAGGTCGCCCAGCTGACCAAGCAGCTGGAGCGGGCGCAGCGGCGTGCCGTGGAGCTGCGTGAGGAGTCCGACCGGCTCGTCGCGCGTGCGGCGCGTGAGCGGGGCGATGACCCGGAGGCGGCGGTTGCCGAGGCGCAGGCCGCGGCGGTCGAGGCCGTCGAGGTGGCCGTGCCCGAGCAGCCGGTGGCGCAGGACGTGGACCGGGCCGAGGCTCCGGCGTCGTACGAGCGTCGTGAGCGTCGGGACAACGACCGTGGTGGCTTCCGTCGTGACGAGCGTCGTGATGACCGTGGTGGGCGTTCGTTCGATCGTGATCGCGGTGGGTTCAACCGTGACCGTGGTGGCGACCGTGGGTTCGAGCGTCGTGACAACGACCGTGGTGGCTTCCGTCGCGATGAGCGTCGTGATGACCGTGGTGGGCGTTCGTTCGATCGTGATCGCGGTGGGTTCAACCGTGACCGTGGTGGCGACCGTGGGTTCGAGCGTCGCGACAACGACCGTGGCGGCTTCCGTCGTGACGAGCGTCGTGATGACCGTGGTGGCCGTTCCTTCGAGCGTCGCGACAACGACCGTGGCGGCTTCCGTCGTGACGACCGTCCGGCGGGCCGTTCCTTCGAGCGGCGTGACGAGCGTGGCGGTCACCGTGGCAGCGACCGTCCCTTCAACCGCGACCGCCGTGACGACCGTCCCGGCTTCCGCGCCGGTGGCCACGACCGCCCGTACGGCCGTCGTGACGACCACCGCGGCACCGGCGGCTCGTCCTCCTTCGGTCGCCGTGACGACAAGCCGCGCTGGAAGCGCAACGGCTGACGTCTGCTGAGCTGAATCGGAAGGGCCCGTACGACTCGGTCGTACGGGCCCTTTTTCGTGCAGGTTCCAACAGGTTGCAGCAGGGGCATTTTTAGCCATGCTGTGATGTGTGTCACGTCCCCGGGGAGGGAATCGCTGGGGACATGACAGATGACGCCATAGCGAGTGGGCTGTCTGATGAGCAACGGCTGGCCCAGCTCGGCTACACGCAGGTTCTCGCCCGCCGCATGTCGGCGTTCTCCAACTACGCGGTCTCCTTCACGATCATCTCGGTCCTGTCGGGCTGTCTGACGCTCTATCTGTTCGGCATGAACACGGGCGGCCCGGCGGTGATCATGTGGGGCTGGGTGGCGGTGGGTTTGATGACCCTGTTCGTCGGGCTCTCCATGGCCGAGATCTGCTCGGCGTACCCGACCTCCGCCGGCCTGTACTTCTGGGCCCACCGCTTGGCGCCACCCCGTACGGCCGCCGCCTGGGCGTGGTTCACGGGTTGGTTCAACGTGCTGGGCCAGGTGGCGGTGACGGCGGGCATCGACTTCGGCGCCGCGTCGTTCCTGGGCGCGTATCTGAACCTGCAGTTCGACTTCGAGGTGACGCCGGGGCGGACGATCCTGCTCTTCGCGGGCATCCTGCTGCTGCACGGCCTGCTGAACACCTTCGGCGTGCGCATCGTCGCGCTGCTCAACAGCATCAGCGTGTGGTGGCACGTGCTGGGCGTCGCCGTGATCGTCGGCGCGCTGGCCTTCGTACCGGACCGCCATCAGTCCGCGTCCTTCGTCTTCGGCGAGTTCGTGAACAACACGGGCTGGGGCAGCGGGGTGTACGTCGTCCTGATCGGGCTCCTGATGGCCCAGTACACCTTCACCGGCTACGACGCCTCGGCCCATATGACGGAGGAGACCCACGACGCGTCGACGGCGGGCCCGAAGGGCATCGTGCGGTCGATCTGGACGTCATGGATAGCGGGCTTCGTGCTCCTCCTCGGCTTCACCTTCGCCATCCAGTCGTACGAGGGTGCGCGGACGTCCCCGACGGGCGCGCCGCCGGCCCAGATCCTCCTCGACGCACTGGGCGCGACGGCGGGCAAGCTGCTCCTGCTGGTCGTCATCGGGGCGCAGCTGTTCTGCGGGATGGCGTCGGTGACGGCCAACAGCCGCATGATCTACGCCTTTTCACGCGACGGCGCCCTGCCCTTCTCACGGGTGTGGCACACGGTCAGCCCACGCACCCGCACCCCGGTCGCCGCGGTGTGGCTGGCGGCGGGCGGGGCGCTCGTACTCGGCCTGCCCTACCTGATCAACGTCACCGCGTACGCGGCGGTGACGTCGATCGCCGTCATCGGCCTGTACATCGCGTACGTCATTCCGACGCTGCTGCGGGTGCGGAAGGGGGACGCGTTCGAGCGGGGGCCGTGGCATCTGGGCCGCTGGTCGGGGGTGGTGGGCGTCGTCGCCGTGGCGTGGGTCGGCGTGATCACGGTGCTGTTCATGCTGCCGCAGGTCTCCCCGGTGACCTGGGAGACCTTCAACTACGCGCCCATCGCCGTCCTGGTCGTCCTCGGCTTCGCCTGGACCTGGTGGCTGGCTTCGGCTCGGCATTGGTTCCTCAATCCTGAGCATGAGCGGACGCTGGCTCGGGAGGCGGCGCGGGCGGGGGCGGGGGCGGCTGAGCCTGTGGATCCGTAGTGGTGGCTCGGCGCGCGGGCCGGGCCTTTCCGCCCCTGTCCGCCCCCACCGCCACCGCTGACGTGGCCGTGACCCCGATACCCGATCGGAGACTCGGCCACGTCCGGCTATGCTCGGGGAGGCAACATCGCTTGGGCCCTTAGCTCAATTGGCAGAGCAGTGGACTTTTAATCCATTGGTTGTGGGTTCGAGTCCCACAGGGCCTACCGGTGGTAGGCGGGGGATATGCTCTCTGACCTGCTACGCAGCGTCCGGGTCGGCTTCAGTCGGCTCGGGCGCTGATTCGTAGTCGCGGTGTCAGAGGAGCCCGATCCGCTTCTGGCCGCCGCCGACCTGGGCCGTGCTGATGTCGAGCGCCGTGCTGGTTCGCCGCCGTGGCCCTCTTCACCACAGCCGGCGTGGCCATACCACTCCTCTACGACCACGAAGCCACCACCCGCATGCTGCGCCCGACGACCGGTCCAAGGCCTGGCCGCCCGCCCTTGACTCCATGACCCTGCTGGTCGCCGCCATCATCGTCCACGACCAGGCCACCAACCGCGTCGTCCTCCTCCAGCGCAGCAAGAACGCCAGGTTCGCCCAGGGCATGTGGGACCTTCCCGTCGGCAAGAGCGAACCCGGCGAGCCCATCACGGAAATGGCAGTGCGCGAGCTGTGCGAGGAGACCTCCTCACCGTCGTCCTCACCGCCCGCGATGGGACCGGCGAACTCGAGAACCGCGAGCCGCGCAAGGCACGAGCGGGAAACACATAGAGCCGCGGCAGCTTGCGGAAGCGGTCGGTGGAAACCCGGTGAGCGTGGGGTTCGGCAGTGTGCCCCTCGGGTGGACCGTCTGCCCGGATGTCGTCTCCATGAGCCGCTCGGCAGGCGGTGCGCTCGTTTCGGGTGAGCCCGTTCGGCGCTGTGGGTCGGGGCGGCCGGCGACGTACGGTGAAGAGACCGAGGGCATCACGCACTCCGGTACTCGTGCCGGAGTCGTCCTCGGCGAGAGACGAACCCCGGACCGCTCGACCGGGCGGTGCGGAGACGGGCCGGCATCATGTCCGCCGCGATCGGAGCACGTCCGCTGTCCGCCCTGGGCGATGAGCTTCCCGGCCGGGGGGCGGTGTGAGGGCTGTGCAGCGACTGGACATCCACCGCCGTGACCGGGGGGAGCGGGCCCTCGTCACGCTCACCGGTGAGATCGGGCCGGGGACGGTGCCCCTGCTCCGGGCCGCACTGGAGCAGTGCCTGCGCGACGGGGTGACCGTCATCGACGTCGACCTCACCACCGTCGGCTCCTGCGACGCCAAGGGCCTGGATGTCTTCCTGACGACGTCGAGGCGGGCCGACCGGGTGCATGCCTCTTTGTGGCTGCACCACCCGTGCGTGCAGATCAGCCGTCTCCTCGACGTCACGGGAGCCGCGTCCCGGCTCCTCGCAGACCCGGCACATCCCGTGCCCCCCGCCGTGCTGCGCGAACTGCTGGACGTGGCTGCGGCGGGTCCTGCGGCCGGCGGCACGCGGACGACGGGCGACCAGGCCCGTGCGCCGGCCGTCAAGGACGGGATCCGCCTGCGTCGGCTGACTCGTCAGCAGGCGGAGGGGATGACCGAGGAGATCGCCGACCTGGTGGTGACGTCAGGTGTGGGCTCTTCCGGGAAGGCGTGCCACGAGCGGGGTGACTTCCTGTGGCGGCTGGCTGCCAGCGCCCGGCGGCCCGGCTTCGCGTTGCTGGTCGCCGAGACGACGGTGCTGGTGGGCTGTTCCTTCGGTTTTCCGGTGGGCCCTGGTGCTGGGTCCGAGCAGAGTTTGCAGGAGAGCGTCCAACGGATCACCGGCTGTGCCCGGTTCCTGCTCCTCACCCAGGTCGTGGCGCCTCAGCACCCCCAGCACCGCGACATTGCCCGGCGCCTGCAACAGCGCCTGCTGGCCGATCGGCACGTTGCACTCGGAGTCGCCCTGCTCCGTCCGGCCGACGATGCCGGACAAGCCGTTTACGAGTCCTGGGACTGGCTGAACCAAGGAGACATGGTCGGGTTGCCGGGTGGGGGCACTCCCTGCCTGCTGACCCTGTCCCGGGAAAGCGAACTCCGGTTACCCGGGCCTCGGACCGCCGTGCCCGGCGTTGCCTCCGAGCCACCGAGACCACGCCGGACGCCCGGGCAGCGTGACGGAGCCGTTCTCGGCGAGTGACGCCCGAGGGCAGTACTGGGCTGCCGTGGACGGACTCACGTCCCGTCGGCGAACCGGCTGCCGAGACCGGGGCGCCGACGTTGCTGATCACCACCGGACGTCCCAGGGCGGGTGCCTGGGCGAGTGCGATGTCGTCGCCGAGGCGGAGGGGCGTGGTCTGGAACAGGTCGAGCGCGCCGACCACGCGGTGGCGCAGCCGTTGTGGGGTGGCGTGTGTCACGTACCCGCCTCGCGGGCCCGCGGCGAAGTGCGGCCGGCCCGCGGTCGCGTCCGGGCACGTCAGGTCGATGTCGGTCCGCGCGGCGCCGGTGCGGTAGCACTCCACGCACGGGCCCCGGTCGGGATGGAGCGCGAACAGCTCCAGCAACCGGGTGTGTTCGTCCAAGGCGGCGATGATCCGCAGGTCCCCGCGCCCGTCCGCGAGCCCGCAGCCGCAGCAGGGCGACCTCCACGGACACGACCAGTCAGATACTGACCATCCCCGTGGCCTGATGGACGGCCGCGCGGCGCAACTCCGACGACCACTGCGGGAACAGCCCGAACCCGGGCATGTTCCTGTTCCGGCCCTCGCGGGGAGCCCTGTTCAGGATGGCGCCGGTCAGCGCGTCCGGCGGAGCGGCGGAGCACCTCCGTCGACAACGCCTTCGTCGCGTTCCGGTCGTACGCCCGCGCCCGCCACCTGCGCCCGGCGGACCCGCCACAGGGATCATCCCGGGCGGCTTCGACACCACGGCCACGGACATCCCCGCACCGGCGCCGGACCGGCCCGAGGACCGCCGCGGCTGACCCCTCTCACGTCCCGCTACCGGTATCGACGAGGATCTGCGCGGCCTGCGTGACGTTGTCGGCGCGGACCGCCTCGGCCATGGCGGCGCGGGCGGCGTCGGGCGTCGCGTGCGGCGGGACCACGAGGAGGGAGAAGAGATCCCGCTCGTTCCGTGTGATGAGGACGGTGTCGTCGCCGACCGGAGACGAATCGATGTGGACGACACGGCCGTCGACGGTCATCCGCGTCGGTAGTTCCTCCCAGGCGTCGGCGTCCAGGCCGACGCGCGTGATGGGCCCGAGGTATCCGGTGAGCGCGGTGATCAGGGCGGGAAGTTCGGCGGAGATGTCACGGGAGCGCGGCCACCACGCCCCGTCCAGCACTCCCTGGCGGTCGTGTGTCGTCTCCAGTCGTACGACGGCCGTGCCGGGCCGCACAGCCTGGTGGACGGCGTCCGGCAGGAGCCTGGTCACCTGCGGGGAGTGGGAGTCGGGCATCGCTCTCGCCTGCCTGCCGGGGACGGAGGAACGGCGTGGCTTCCTCGTTTCACGGTACTCCCCGGCGGACGGCGGAAGGGAAGCCCGAGGGGCATCCGCGAGGGCTGTGGGACACACCGGGGTAGAGTGAGAGAACCGGTCCCTCTCTGCCGGGCCATCGAGTTCCGAGGTCGCCATGCAGCCCATGGAAGCGCCCCGGGGCGGGTACGCCGAGGTCCGTATCGTCGCCGACTCGCCCGAGGCCGCACGTCGGGTCGCGGAGGCTCTCCGACGCTGCTTCGCCGCCACCGAGCAGCGCAGCTATCCCGCCGGTGTCGACGGGGGAACGCGCCTCGACCTCACTGTGGACACCTCCCGCCCGGCAGAACCGGCACGGTCGTGGCTGGAGAGCAGCCGGCCCGAAGAGAGCACCCGTCGGCGGAACTGAGCCGGGGGCAGGGAACGGTCCACCCGACCCCTTCGGGGAGTAGCGTGAAGGCATCGGGAGCACTCCGCACACCGGCTCCGATGCCGGTGCCGTTCCTGGTGAGCGACGACACCGGACGGCTGTGCTGACGCAGGGTCCGGAGACGGGTCTTGCGTAATGTGCGCGACCATCCCTCTTCCTCCGCCGCGGGCCGTTCCCTTCAGGGCCCCGACCGCGCGCCTCGCGCTGAAGTCCGAGAGCCCTTCCGGTGGGCCCGCCGACCTGGACGGCGCCTGGTGGCCCCGCTCACGCGACCTGCCGGCCGAACTCTCCGCGCTGGCGGACGTGCTGGATCCGCTGTGGGGACGGATCACCCGAGTGGCCGTCAGCACCCGGCACTGGCCGATCCTCCCGTCCAGGGTCGTCGTCAACGGCCATGTGGTGAGGGTCGGTTGGTTCACGGCGGAGCTGGATCCGCACGCGATCCTTCTGCAGTCCTCCACGGCGGGCCGCTGGAACCTCCTGGTGATCCCTCCGGAGAGCGGTGCCCCCTCGGCCGCCCGGCTGCTGGCGGCCGCGAGTGCGGACACCGGCCGGCCGACGACCGCGACCACGCTCATGACGGCGGAACGGGCCCGTGGTGCAGGCCCGGAGGCCGGAAAGAGCGGGAGTGGCAGGGCTTTCTCGTCGCCCGGCGTGAACCAGCAGCACGCCGTGGGGGTGTGAACGCCGTGTTCGCCGCCCTGACCGTCAGCGCTCCGCTGATCCTGGTGGTCGTCGCGACCCGCCTGGTTCTCCGGTTCGAAGCACAACGCGCGGAACTCACCGACCGCCAGGGCCGCGAGGTACGCGGCGGGTCGCGTCACACATCACCGTCGGCCGCGGCCGCCATGAGCGGTCCCGCGGCCTCCTCGGTCGTGTCGGGGGCCACGACCACCAGATCCCAGCGCCCCTGGCCGGGAGTGAGTAGGACGATGGTGTGAGGGGCGGATGGCGCGAGGTTCCTGCGCAGTCGTAGGACCTGGTTGGCGACGAGCATCCGGCCGGGTCCGGCGGGCCAGGTCGCCCCGTTGACGGTGACGCTGGTGATGTGGCCCCACGTACGCGGCAACCCGGCGAGCAGCCGGGGAAGTTCGGCGAGCAGGTCGTACGACCGGGGCCACCATGCTCCGTCGATGGGCCTCGGCAGGTTGCCGCGGGGTGCCAGTCGAAGGCGCAGGAGAGGATGAGAGGGAGGCGGCGGTTGCAGTGCGGTGGCCATGGGGGCTCCTGCCGGCGAAAGGTACACGGATGAGTGGGAGGCGGATGCCGACGGCCACAGGTCGGGGCCCCGGGCTGTCCCTGAGGACGGGTGGCGTGCGGTGGAAGGAGCGTGGTCTGGTGGACTCACCGGAACACGAGGACCGGAACACGAGAGGGCGTTCCTGAGCCGGTCCGGGTTTCGGCGTACGAAAGGTCCTCGTCTCCTTCACCGTACTCCCGCCTGTGCAACAACCGCGGCTGCTCGCAAGCGGCATCGTGCTGATCGCACTGACACAGGCCGATGTCCGCACGACGCAAAGGAAAGTGGTACTCGACGATGTACGACCAGACACGCGCCCAACAGCCCGCGGACCAGCCCCGCGACGTCACGGGACACCGTGCCCCCGGCCAGGCACCGCTGATCCCTTCGGACGCGAGGGCCAAGATCGTCCGGCGCCTCGGGCGGGCCGTCAACACGTTCCCCGACGCCCCGCGTGAGTCACTGGAGGAAGCCGAGGGCGCCTTCGACGACGCCACCGCCCAGCTCATGGACGTCCTCGCCGAACAGCGACGTACCCTCCGCGAGGGCTGGCAGGACCAGGACCCCGAAACGCGGGCCGCCGAACTCCACCAGGCGTTGAGGCAGTACCGGGAGATCACCCAGCGCCTGCTGCACCTCTGAACGACGACGTCGACAGTGCTGTTCAGTCGGCCTTCCTGCGTGAGCGCATCGGTTGTGGGTTCGAGTCCCACAGGGCCTACCGGTGCGGGGAAGGGGAAACCCCTTCTGACCTGCTACGCAGCGCCTGATTCGGCTTCGGTCGGGTCGGGCGCTGCTTCTAACTCCTCCACCGCACCCCGTGCCGCCGCCGCAACCGGTGAACCTCCCACCAGGCCACCGCCGTCACCGACACCGGGCCGCCCAGGAACGCGCAGAGGGCGAGGGGCACCGGGCCGGGTGGGAGGCCGCCCGTCGACAGGCCGAGGAAGGCGAACGTCCAGACCAGGACCGAGGTGACCAGCGCGGGCAGCGCCGTATGCAGGGCGGACAGGTTGAAGGCGTGGCGCAGCGCCGGGCCGGAGGCGAAGCTGAGGAAGAAGATCACCCACCAGAACGGCGCCCAGCACACGAACATCACGGACGCCCAGAGCAGCACGTCGGCGCCGTTGGGCAGCAGACCCATCCCCTCGGCCGCCGCCGTGAACAGCAACGGCACCAGCGTCCAGGCACCGAAGTACCACAGGGCCGACCGGCCGGCAGGCCACAGCCGCGCCCGCATGGCCCGCCGCGCCGCGGACCCGGCCGCGCAGAACAGCAGCGCCACCACCACCGCCGCGGTCAGCAGCGCCAACCAGGGCGCGTACAACAGCCGTAGCAGGAACTGCCCCGGTGCCTCCGCCAGGTCGTCCCAGCCACCGAACACGGCCAGCAACAGCCCCGACATGGCGAGGGCCAGCCAGGCCCGCACCCGCTGGACCCGGAGCACCACGGGATCCTCGACGCGCCCTTCCGGGTGTACGGGGAAGACCCGGCGCGCCATACGGCGGGCCGTACGGGCCAGTTGGTAGCCGACCAGCAGTGGCACGGTCAGCGGCCACAGGCACGGGAGGAACAGCGCCAGCACCACGCCGGGGCGGCGCACCTGCTCCCGGCGCCCCCGCAACACCTCACCCAGCGGCGGCCATTCGTCCTCACGCAGCCGTCGCCACAGCGGCGTGTACGGCCGCGGCCCGCCGTACGTACGGCGCCAGCCCGGGCGGGCGAGGGCGTCGATTCGAAGGGCGTCCCTTCCACGGTCCCGGTAAGGGGCGTGGCCCGGCTCGGACGCGTATCCCGGCGAGTGCGGGCGCTGCTGGCCGAGTTGGGGATCGAGCCTCCCCGGAGGACCTGACGAGCGGAGCCATTCACCCCTCGGGATTGTCACACCCCACCCCGATAAGTCCCCCATGGCACATGGCGAGTTCCCGCCACTCGTCGATCTCCCCGCCGCGAACTATCCGCAGAAATCGGTCCCTTGAGGAAAGCTGGCGATCATCCGGGATCGCATTCCGGACCGCGGCGGTCGAAGGTGCTCTCCCGGCCGGATCCGGCCGCCGACGCCCACGTTCCTTCAGAACCAGGGATCACCATGCCCACCACCCCCCACCCGGCCGCGATATCGGGCGCGAGAACCGCCGCCCGTATCGCCGTGGCCGCAGGACTCGTCGCCGCGCTCGCCGCGGCCGGTCCCCTGCCCCTCGCCCTCGCCGCGGACGGTCCCACCGCCCCCGCGGCCGACCCCGGCGTCAAGTCCGCCCACGACAAGCTCGGTTCGGACGACGCCGACCTCCTGTCCCAGGCCAAGGCGCAGCGCGCCAAGACCGTCACGATGATGATCGCCACCCTCCCGGGGCAGACCGAGAAGGTCGCCCAGGAGCTCGACGCGGTCAAGGGCGGCTCGGTCGGCCGTACCTACGACAAGCTCGGCTATGTACGGGCCACCGTGCCGACCGGCAGGGCCGACTCGGCCATCGCCGAGGCCGCGAAGCTCTCCTCCGTGCAGGCCATCGACCTGCGTGAGGAGATACCCCTGGAGCAGCCGGGCCTCGGCACCGGCGGCAAGTCGAAGACGGCCGCGGTCACTTACCCCGGCCCCGACAAGAACACCCCCGCGAAGAACCCGTACAACCCGTCCTTCGAGACGGGCGCCGTCGATTTCGTGAAGAAGAACCCGAAGGCGGACGGGCGCGGCGTCACCATCGGTGTCCTGGACACCGGCGTCGACCTCGCGAACCCCGCGCTGCAGAAGACCACGACCGGCGAGCGCAAGATCACCGACTGGGTGACCGCCACCGACCCGATCGTGGACGGGGACGGCACCTGGCGGGCGATGACCACCTCGGTCACCGGGCCCTCCTTCACCTACGGCGGCAAGAGCTGGAAGGCCCCCGCGGGCAACCACCTCATCAGCACCTTCCGCGAGGCCGTCACCGCCCAGGGCAAGGTCACGGACGGCGACGCCGACGGCGACGTCAACCGCGACGGCGACACCACCGACGACTGGGGCGTGCTCTACGACCCGGCCACCGGCACGGTCACCGTCGACGTCGATGACGACGGTGACTTCACCGACGACAGCCCCATGAAGCCGTACAAGGACGGCCACCAAGTCGGCCACTTCGGCACCGACAACCCCGCCACCGACATCCCGGAGAGCCAGGACTTCGTGGTGGAGGTCCGCAAGGACGTCCCGATGGACCCGCTGGGCGGCGACTGGGTCGGCAAGAAGGCCGACTTCGTCAACATCGGCCTCACCGCAGGAGCCCACGGCACCCACGTCGCCGGCATCACCGCGGCCCACGGCATGTTCGGCGGCAAGAACATGAACGGCGCCGCCCCCGGCGCCAACGTCGTGTCGTCCCGCGCCTGCATCTTCGGCCCCGGCTGCTCCAGCGTCGCGCTCACCGAGGGCATGATCGACCTCGTCGTCAACCACGGCGTCGACATCGTCAACATGTCCATCGGCGGCCTGCCCCCGCTGAACGACGGCAACAACGCGCGCGCCGAGCTCTACACACGGCTCATCGACACGTACGGCGTGCAGCTCGTGATCTCGGCGGGCAACTCCGGGCCCGGCGCCAACACCATCGGCGACCCGGGTCTCGCCGACAAGGTGATCTCCGTCGGCGCGGGCGTCTCCAAGGAGACCTTCGCCGCCAACTACGGCACCGGTGTGGAGAACAAGTACCAGCTGTTCAACTTCTCCTCGCGCGGGCCTCGTGAGGACGGCGGCTTCACCCCGACCATCGTCGCGCCCGGCTCCGCGGTCAGCACCATCCCGGCCTGGATGCCCGGCGCGCCGATCGCCGAGGCGGGCTGGAAGCTGCCGGCCGGCTACGCCATGTACAACGGCACCTCGATGGCCTCCCCGCAGGCGGCGGGCGCTTCGGCGCTGCTCCTGTCCGCCGCGAAGCAGAAGGGCATCGACCTCACCCCGGCCAAGCTCCGCACCGCGCTGACCTCGACCGCCCATCACATCGAGGGACTCCAGGCGTACGAGGAGGGCTCCGGCCGCATCGACGTCGTCGACGCCTGGAAGGCGATCCGCGCGGGGGCCGACTCCCACGAGTACGCCGTCAAGGCCCCCGTCGACACCGCCCTCGACCAGGCGCTTAAGACACCCGGCTTCGGCACCGGCCTCTACGACCGCGAGGGCGGTCTGAAGGCGGGGCAGAAGAAGTCGTACGACGTCACCGTCACCCGCACCTCCGGCCCCGCCGGTTCGCTCCCGCACACCCTGCGGCTGGCGAACAACAAGGCCCGCACCTTCTCCATCGCGGGCCCGAAGGTGGTCGACCTGCCGCTGAACAAGCCGGTGACGGTCAAGGTGCAGGCCGCGCCCAAGCACGCGGGCATCAAGAGCGCGATCCTCGAGGCGGACGACCCGCGCACGGTCGGCGTCGACGCGCAGATCCTGACGACCGTCGTGGTCTCCACGCCGATCGCGCACACCTTCACCGCCTCCGGCTCGGTGCAGCGCAACAACGTCAAGTCCTACTTCGTCACCGTCCCCGAGGGCACCAAGTCGCTCCAGGTCACGCTCGGCGGCCTGAAGGACGGCAGCAAGACCGCCTTCAGCGCGATCAGCCCGTACGGCGTCCCGGCCGCGGACAACGACCCGAAGACGACGGACATCGCCGCCTACCAGGACCCGCAGCCCGGCGTCTGGGAGATCGAGGTCGACGCGCGCCGTACGTCGGCGCTGCTGGACAACCCCTACAAGCTGGACGCCACCGTGTTCGGCGCCGCCTTCGACCCGGCCGCCGTGAAGGTGCCGGAGGCCAAGGTCGGCAGCCCGATCGCCGCCTCCTGGACG
This sequence comes from Streptomyces lanatus, assembly GCF_014655715.1. Taxonomy (GTDB): domain Bacteria; phylum Actinomycetota; class Actinomycetes; order Streptomycetales; family Streptomycetaceae; genus Streptomyces; species Streptomyces lanatus. Next base: position 453,390 of record NZ_BNBM01000006.1, read on the forward strand.
GTGACCAACAAGCTGGCGGCCGTCGAGGGCACACTCAAGGGCGGTGCGCTCGGCTCGTCGAAGACCGCGCGGCCGACGATCGCCGGCGGTGAGACGCACACCAGCAAGGTCGAGGTGCCCGAGGGCACGACCTCGCTGGACGTCGCCATCGGCAACACCGCCGACAAGGGCGCCGACCTCGACCTGTCGGTGTACGACGCCCAGGGCAAGCTCGTCGGCCAGTCCGCCGACGGCGACGCCGAGGAGTCCGTCTCCATCGCCAACCCGGCCGCCGGTACCTACACCGTCGAGGTGGCCGGTTTCGAGGTGCCGTCCGGCTCGACCGCCTACGACTACCGGGACGCGTTCTTCTCCTCCGCGCTCGGCTCGGTCAAGGTCGACGAGTCCACGCCGGTGAAGCTCGGCACCGGCGACTCGGCGAAGGTGTCGGCCGACGTCACCGTGGCACGGGCCGTACCCGAGGGCCGGCAGCTCTTCGGTGAGGTGCGGCTGCTGAACACGCGCGGCACGACCGCGGGTGTGGGCGGGGTGACGATCGAGAAGGTCACACAGTAGATACGACGAAGGGGCGGGCGTCCGATGCCGGGCGCCCGCCCCTTCCGCTTGCCTCCCGGCCGTCAGCCCGCGCTGAGGTTCGCCAGGTCGCCCAGCGGCAGCGTGTGCTGGGTCTGGAGAACCTTCGCCCGGAGGTAGCGGACGTTGTCCGGGGTGGCGAAGACGCCGGTGGGCACCCGGTCGCGGACCTCGATGCCCAGCGTGCGCAACTGCTCCGCCTTGTCGGGGTTGTTGGAGAGCAGGTCCAGCTCGTCGATGCCGAGGGCGGTGAGCATCTGGGCGGCGGCCGTGTAGTCGCGGGCGTCCTCGGGCAGGCCGAGCGCGGCGTTCGCGGCGTAGGTGTCGAGGCCCTGGTCCTGGAGGGCGTACGCGTCGAGCTTGTTGTAGAGGCCGATGCCGCGGCCCTCCTGGCGGAGGTACAGCAGGACGCCGCCGCGTTCGGCGATGCGCTCGACGGCCTCGCGCAGCTGGGGGCCGCAGTCGCAGCGGGCCGAGCCGAAGACATCGCCGGTCAGGCACTCGGAGTGCAGCCGGACCAGCGGGGCGGTGCCGGGGGCCGGGTCGCCGAGGACGACGGCGACATGTTCGAGGCCGTCGGCCAGGCCGTGGAAGGTGACCAGTTCGGCGTCGGCGCTGTAACCGTCCTGGAAGCGCAGCGGGACCCGGACGCGGGCGCGCTGGGTGGCGGCGGCGGTGAAGTCGGGCATGCGGGTTCTCCGGGTTCCGATCGGTACAGCTGCTGCTTCAGATTTGAAGCAGCAGAACCTGATCACGAACCCTACCCCATGCTTTAAATTTGAATCAACCGGATTCTCCGGGAATATCTGTGGGAACTGCCGCCGACGAACAGGGTTTGCTCGACCGCCGTCGCCACGGCACGTCGTCCCCGGTCCCGTGCGCCTCCTCCCCCTGGAAGCCCTCGGTGACCGTCGAGAAGATCTCCTCCAGCTGCTCGACCTGCGCCGGGCTGAGCCGGTCGAACAGCACCTCCCGCACGGTCTCGACATGACCCGGCGCCGCGCTCTCCAGCACCGCCATGCCCTCGTCGGTGAGCGCCGCGATGCTGCCCCGCTTGTCCCAGCGGCAGGTCTCGCGCCCCACCAGACCGTCCTTCTCCAGCCGGCTCACGGCGTATGTCAGCCGGCTGCGCGTGATCTTCAGCCGTTCCGCGAGGTCCGTCATCCGAAGCCGGCGCTCGTCGGCCTCGGACAAGGTGGACAGGATGGAGTAATACATGTGAGGCATGCCGGCCTCCTGCTGGAGCTGCCGGTCCAGCGCGTCCTCCACGAGGTGGGCGGCGCCGATGTACGCGCGCCAGGCGCGCTGCTCCTCGGGGGTGAGCCAGCGAGTCGTCATGCCTCCAGTGTAGGTTTGTTTCAAACTTGAACCAAGCCCCGTCTTGTCCCGGTCCCACTCCGGCCCCGAAAGGGAGCGCGCCGCATGCCGTCGTACCCCTACGTCCTGCTCTCCGCCGCCGTCTCCCTGGACGGCTACCTCGACGACACCACCCCCGAGCGCCTGCTCCTGTCCGGCCCGGCCGACTTCGACCGGGTCGACGAGGTACGGGCGTCCGTGGACGCGATCCTGATCGGCGCCGGCACGATCCGCGCGGACAACCCGCGGCTGCTGGTGAACTCGGCGGAGCGACGCGCGGCCCGGGTGGCGGCCGGGAAGCCGGAGTATCCGCTGAAGGTCACGGTCAGCGCGTCCGGCGAGCTGGATCCCGCGGCGAACTTCTGGCACACGGGTGGCGAGAAGATCGTCTATACGACGGAGAAGGGCGCCGAGCGGCTGCGGCGGACGCCGGTCGCGGCCGATGTCGTAGCCCTGGGCCCCGAGCTGGACTGGCGCGCCCTGCTGGCGCATCTGCGCGAGGTGCGGGGCGTGGAGCGGCTGATGGTCGAGGGCGGCGGCACCATCCACACCCAACTGCTGCGGCAGGGCCTCGCGGACGAGGTGCAGCTGGTGCTTGCGCCCCTGTTCGTCGGGGACCCCGAGGCGCCGCGGCTGTTCGGGCCGGGCGCCTACCAGGGCGGGCGGCTGCGGCTGCTGGAGACGCGGCGCATCGAGGACGTCGTGCTGATGCGCTACGAGCCGACGGCACCCGGCACCGGCACCCTCCCCGCCGCCGCGGACCGGCACTGGCTGGCGCTGGCCTGCGAGCTGGCCGCGCAGTGCCCGCCGTCCGAGACGGCCTTCAGCGTCGGGGCGGTCGTGGTCGCGGCCGACGGGACCGAGCTGGCGCGCGGGTACTCCCGAGAGGGCGACGACCCCGTCGTACACGCCGAGGAGGCGGCCCTGGCGAAGATCGCGCCGGATGATCCGAGGCTGGCCTCCGCGACGGTGTACACCAGCCTGGAGCCGTGCACGCGGCGTGCCTCGCGGCCCGTGCCGTGCGCGGGGCTGATCCTCGCGGCGGGGGTGCGCCGGGTGGTGACGGCCTGGCGGGAGCCGGACACCTTCGTGGCGGGGGCCGACGGCAGCGGGCTGCTGGCCGGGGAGGGCGTGGACGTACTGGTCCTGCCGGAGTACGAGGGGCGGGCCATGGAGCCGAACGCGCACCTGCTCGGGTGACCGAAATGTCCTGGTCAGGGAAACCGATGTGCTTCGGGTCCCGCGGATGGCGTACTATGGAGTCACCGACGCGGGGTGGAGCAGCTCGGTAGCTCGCTGGGCTCATAACCCAGAGGTCGCAGGTTCAAATCCTGTCCCCGCTACTGAAGGCTCAGGGCCCGGAACCAAAGGTTCCGGGCCCTGAGTGTTTCCCCCTTCCTCCGGTCGGCCGCCAGCACTCGCTCCCCGCCCCCGCGTCCGCAACCCTGGTCAGGTGGAGGAACGGCGGATCTCATACGCACGCCGGTTCGTCCGGCTGCTCCCCGCCGTGCTGATCGTCGCCGGTGGCGTCTACGAATACGCCACGCCCTCCGGCTTCACCGGCGCCCCCTTCTTCACCGCCGCGCCCTTGATCGCCGCCCCTCTCTACACGCGCCGAGGCACCGTGCTCACCGGCGTCGCGACCGTCGCCGTACTTCTGGTGCTGCGCGTCACCCTCGGTGGCCTCCCGCGGACGGAGTCGATGACCGAGCTGGTCACCATCGTGGTCGTCTCCGTCCTCGCCGTCCTCATCAACCTCCTCGTCCGCCGGAGCGACGAGCGCCTCGCCTCCGTCCGTGAGATCGCCGAGGCCGCCCAGCGCGCCGTCCTGCCGGAGCCCGCCGAGCGCATCGGCGGTTTCCAGATCGCGGCGCGGTACGAGGCGGCGCAGGAGGGCGCCTCCATCGGCGGTGACCTGTACGCCGTGCAGGACAGCCCGCACGGGGTGCGGGTCGTCGTGGGGGACGTGCGCGGGAAGGGGGTGGGGGCGGTGGGTGCCGTCGCCGTCGTGATCGGGGCCTTTCGGGAGGCCGCCGAGCAGGAGGCCACCCTGGAGGCGGTCGCGCAGCGGCTGGAGCGGGCGCTGGCGCGTGAGCGGACCCGGCGCGAAGGGATCGACTCCCGCGAGGGGTTCACCACCGTCGTCCTCGCCGAACTGCCGCACGGCGACAGCATCGTGCGCCTGGTCAACCGCGGGCACCCCTCGCCCCTGCTGCTGTACGCCGACGGCACCGTACGCCTGCTGCCGGCCACCGAACCGGCGCTCCCGCTCGGCATGAGCGAGCTCGGCACCTGGCCCGACCGCGCCGACGAGGCCGACTTCCCGGCGGGGGCCACGCTGCTGCTGTACACCGACGGCCTGTCCGAGGCGCGGGACGGCAGCGGGCGGTTCTACGACCCCGAGGCGGGCCTCGCCGGGCGCGCCAACGCGCTGCGGGAACCGGCCGCACTACTTGGTGTGCTTTCGGTGGAGGTGCGACGGCACTCAGGTGGAGGGATGGCGGACGACATGGCGCTCATGGCCGTACGCAGACCTTGATCGTCGTCACCAGGGGTGATCGGATGACCCCCCTCCGCATAACAACTGACATACCGTCAATACCTGTGTGGCCCCTGAGCCTTGGCCAACTCGCCCGATTTAGGCCGCTCGTGACCCGTAAGTCCAGGCGAAAATCGTTAATGATCAAGCGGAACAGCTTGGAATCCGCACCCCGCGTCTATTAACGTTCGATAACGCAGCGCGGTCGTCCCAGCCGTCACAAGAGGCGGCTTCCGTGCGCACGCGCCGAGTCCCGCAAGGGAGCCGGGGAACCACCACCCTGGGGTGAATCGCGTGAATACCGCCGGGAAGTCCCGGTTGGTATACGCGCGTAGGAGACCTTCCTGCTCCGAACCCGTCAGCTAACCCGGTAGGCGAGAAGGAAGGAAAGGAGTACGCCCACGTGGCGTCCAACCGGCCTGCTACGCAAGCCCCGTTCGTGCCGAGTCAGCGCAGTACCGACACCTTCGGCTACGACAACTACCGCACCGACGAGGGCCCCTTCGAGGAGTGGAATCCGACCGCGGAGTCCATTCGTCCCACCCGTGGCAGGCACCGTGTCGGCAAGCAGCGCGGCGGCGGACTCGCCCGCAGCTCCACGGTTCTCGGCGTCGGTGTCATAGCCGCCGTCGGCGCGGGCGGCATGGCCAGCGCGAACAGCGGCAAGCCGCCGGTCGCCATCACCATTCCCGACCTGCCGCTGATCTCCGACGACTCCTCCGACGAGCCCGAGAACGCGGCCACCGCGCTCAGCACCATGGGCGAGGCCACCGAGCGGACCACGCAGGGCGGCACCTCCGACGCCGGTGAGGCGCTGCGCAGCCGGATCATCGCGCAGGCCGAGCTCCAGCAGGACCAGATCGACAACAAGGCCGCCGCGGCCGCTGTCGCCGCCGCCGAGAAGGAGGCCGCCGACGCGGCCGCCAAGGCGGAGAAGGAGGCCAAGGCCAAGGCCGCCGCCGCGAAGGCCGCCGCCGAGGAGGAGGCCCGCAAGAAGGCCGAGGCCGAGCGCCTCGCCGAGCTGGCCAAGCAGTACACGCTGCCGACGTCCTCGTACACCATCACCTCGACCTTCGGTCAGGCCGGCGCCTACTGGTCCTCCGGGTACCACACGGGCCTCGACTTCGCCGCCCCCACGGGCACCCTGATCAAGGCGATCCACTCCGGCGAGGTCACCTTCGCGGGCTGGGACGGCTCGTACGGCTACAAGACCGAGATCACCCTCGACGACGGCACCGAGCTCTGGTTCGCGCACCAGTCCTCGATCAGCGTCAGCGTGGGCCAGAAGGTCAACACGGGCGACGTCATCGGCCGCGTCGGCGCCACGGGCAATGTGACCGGCGCCCACCTGCACCTCGAGGTGCACCCCGGCGGCAGCACCAGCGGCATCGACCCGATGGCCTGGCTCCAGGGCAAGGGCCTCACGCCCTGAGGCACCACCTGAACCCCGGCCTCTGAGAGATCTGAGAGAACATCTTCCTCTCCGACCCCCGGCGGTCCTGGCGACGTCCCCCCGACGCCAGGGCTGCCGGTTTTCGGTGTGTGCGCCGGGCGGGCGCTACGACCGGTAGGGGTTGTACACCGGGTACGGCGCCTGCTGCCCGTACGCCTGCCACTGCACGGGCCCGGGCGGCGCCGCGTACCCGTGCCCGTATCCGTACCCGTACCCCGTCCACGCCTGCGCGGCGGCGGCCGCGTGCTGCAGTGCCGGGCGGGCGAACTCCCGGCGCGCCCACAGCTCTTGCAGCAGCTCCCTCTCCCGTACGACGAAGTCCGCGCGGTCCCGTCCGCGGCGCCCCCGGTGCCGTAGGAACGCCAGCGACGTGGCGTAGGCCTCGTACTGCGCCACGGCCCGCGAGGCCGCCCGTCCCCCGTGCTGCCGCGCGTACTGCCGGGCCACCCGGCGATCCCGCATCGAGCCCAGCGCGTACGGCTCGCTCGGCGACAGCCAGCCGGCGGCGACATAGGCGGGCAGTTCCTCGCGCACGGTCCGCAGCTCACGCTGCCGGGTCCAGATCACCAGCCAGGTCAGCAGTCCGAACGCGGGCACCATGAGGGTCGCGTACACGGCGAAGAAGCCGTACTCGCCGAAGGCCGAGGAGCCGTTCCACAGGGCGTGCATGCCCATGCCGAGCAGCAGGCCGAGGAGGGGGAGCAGGGCGCGGCGCACATGCTGGCGGTCGCCGGCCAGGGCCGCGATGCCGAAGCCGATGCCGGTCAGGACGGTGAAGAGCGGATGCGCGAACGGCGACATGATCACGCGGACGAAGAAGGTAGCCGCCGTGACGGAGGCGATGCCGCGGTCGCCGGTCAGCTGATCGGTACCGAAGGCGGTGCCGAGGTAGAGGATGTTCTCGGTGAAGGCGAAACCGGTGGCGGTGACGCCGGCTATGACGACCCCGTCGACGATCCCGGTGAAGTCCCGGCGCCGGAAGAGAAAGACGAGGAGCACGGCCGCGGCCTTCGCCATCTCCTCCACCACGGGCGCTATGACGGTGGCGCCGAGGGTGTCGGCATGCGACGGATCGGCCGTGGCGGTCGCTATCCACTTGGTCGCGAAGCTGTTGGCGACGATCGCTATCAGCGCCGCCGCGCAGGCGCCCCAGGCGAAGGAGAACAGCAGATTGCGCCAGGGCCCTGGCTCGACCCGGTCCAGCCACCGGAACGCGGCGACCAGCAGCGGTACGGGCAGCACGGCGAGCCCGAGCCCGACCAGGAACCCCTCGGTGCCGGTCTGCTCGCGCACCAGGGCGAGGATGACCAGTCCGGAGAGCGCGAGCAGGGTGCTGAGCGCGCCGTAACGCACCCATCGCTTCTGCCACCAGTGCGCGTGCCGCAGTGCGCCGCCGGTGGGACCGGTGGGGTGCGTCGGGTACGGGGGGCAGGTGGCCACGGCATCGACCCTAACGAGGTTGCTGCTGTGCGGTGGTTTCAGCCGGAACGTTCTTCCCGCTGTACGCGACGGAAGAGCAGGTCGTTCACCACATGACCCTTGTCCAGTCCCTGACCCTCGAAACGGGTCAGCGGCCGGAACTCCGGACGTGGCGCGAATCCACCGCCGGGGACGGTGTTCTCGAAGTCAGGATGGGCGGTCAGCACTTCGAGCATCTGCTCGGCATACGGCTCCCAGTCGGTGGCACAGTGCACCAGCGCGCCGGGCTTCAGCCGGGTCGCGGCGAGGCTGAGGAACTCGGGCTGGATCAGCCGCCGCTTGTGGTGCCGCTTCTTGGGCCAGGGGTCGGGGAAGTAGACACGCAGCCCGTCGAGAGAGTCCGGGGCGAGCATCTCGCGCAGCAGGATGATGGCGTCGCCGTTGGCCACACGGATGTTGGTGAGCCCGTGCTGCTCGGCGAGATTGAGCAGATTGCCCTGCCCCGGGGTGTGCACGTCGACGGCGAGGATGTTGGTGCCCGGGTCACCGGCGGCCATCTGCGCGGTCGCCTCCCCCATCCCGAACCCGATCTCCAGGACGACCGGATTGTCGTTCCCGAACAGCTCGCCGACCTCGACGACGCACTGCCCGTCGATATCCAGCCCCCACTTCGGCCACAGCCGCTGCAACGCGTCCGCCTGCCCCGCGGTCACCCTGCTCCGCCGCGGCTGAAAACTCCGAATCCGCCGCTCGAAGTGAGACCCCGCGGGATCGGCCTTCGGCCCGTCGGGGAACCGGGGCTCACCCTTGGCACGGGTATGCCGAACGGACACACCGGGATGATGCGACGAACTCTCCCCCCACGGCTCGGACTGACCGGGGGTGGTGGGGCGGGGGGCTTCGGGGGCGTTGAGGGAGTCAGACACAGTGGGGTCGATTTTACGGGGAGGGGGGAGGGGGTGGGGCCGTAGGTTCTGGGGGCACTTCTCAACGCCGGTCCGCGATCTTTCAGCCGGTCCGGCGTTCGAGGCCGGGACCACGCCACCCAGCGCCGGCCGGCATTTTTCAGCCCGTCCGGCGTTTGAGGACAAGGCCCCTTCAGGGCCGGAGCGGGGTCTGGGGCGGCAGCCCCAGTGGGGTCGAAGGGGCGAAGCCCCTGGAGGACGGGACGGGTAGGGGCGGCGGGGGCGAAAAAAATCGGTGCCCACACCCTCCGGCCCTCTGATCACACCCCCTCCAACACCCCCAACGCCCGACGAGCGACCTCCCGCCCGATCGGCAGCGAAGCGGTAGCCGCAGGACTCGGCGCATTCAGCACATGCACCGCCCGATCCCCCTCCCGAATCAAGAAGTCATCCACCAGCCCCCCGTCCCGCAACACGGCCTGCGCCCGCACCCCCGCAGCCGCCGGCACCAGATCATCCGACGTCACCGCAGGCAACAACCGCAGCACCGCCTCCGTGAACGCCCCCTTGGACACCGACCGCCGCAGCTCCCCCGCCCCATACCGCCAGTGCCGCCGAGCCATCCGCCAGGCCCCCGGCCAAGCCACCACCGCCCCGACCTCCCGAGGCCGCACGACCCCCCACCCGTACCCCTCCCGGGCAAGCGCCGGCACCGCGTTCGGCCCGATGTGGACACCCCCGTCGATCCCGCGCGTGAGATGCACCCCGAGAAACGGAAACGCCGGATCCGGCACCGGATACACCAGCCCCCGCACCAGTTCACCCCGCGCCAGCGAGTAGTACTCCCCCCGGAACGGCACGATCCGCACCCCGGGCTCGTCCCCCGTCAGCAGGGCCACCTCGTCGCAGTACAGCCCGGCACAGTTCACAAGAACCCGCCCCCGCACCACGTCCCCACCAGCCGTCCGTACGGCCACCCCCAGCGCGGCCCGCCGGTCGATCCGCTCGACCCGCGCCCCGTACCGGATCTCCGCCCCTGACGCCTCCGCCAGCTGCCGGGCGACCCCGACGAAGTCGCACACGCCCGTCGTCCCGACGTGTATGGCGGCGAGTCCGCGCACCTCCGGCTCGTACTCCGAGATCTGCGCGGCCCCCAGCTCCCGTACCGGAATGCCGTTCTCCCGCCCGCGCTGCACCAGGGCGTGCAGCCGCGGCAGCTCCGCCCGCTCCGTCGCGACGATCAGCTTGCCGGTGACGGCGTGCGCGATGCCGTACTCCGCGCAGAACTTGACCATCTCGGCGGCGCCCCCCACCGCGTACCGCGCCTTGAGGGATCCCGGCCGGTAGTAGATCCCGCTGTGGATGACCCCGCTGTTGCGCCCCGTCTGGTGCCGGGCCGGGCCCGGTTCCTTCTCCAGCACGGTCACCCGCGTCCCCGGCGCGGCGCGTGTGATCGCATACGCCGTGGACAGCCCGACGATCCCACCGCCGATGACGAGCACGTCACAGTCGTAAGCGAGCGTCCGCACCTACCCCACCTCCCGGTTTCGATAATGCACTGCGCCACTGACAACGCGGTCAAACCCGGGGACCCACCGTGTCCGAGGGGAAACCTTGGACAAGGGCGGGACATCCAGCCACCCGTCTGCTGTGATCCGGCCACGGAACGTTCATGGACCCGCCCGACGATGCGCCCATGAGACGTCTCACTCCGGCCTTGGCCCTCGGCCTCACCGTCCTCCTGGCCGCCAGCCACGCCAACGCCGCCCCCAGCCACAGCACGCGAGACAGCTACGGCACCAAGGCGACCTACGCCCCCGGCCAGAACCCCCGTACCTACCAGCGGCCCCCCGCCGGCTTCACGCCCGTCTTCACAGAGAACGTCTCCCGCCACGGCTCCCGCGCCGCCACCGACGGCGACGACGCGGACCTGGTCCTCGCGCTGTGGAAGAAGGCCGAGGCGGCGGGGGCCCTCACCGCGAAGGGGAGGGAGCTCGGGCCCAAGGTGCAGGCGCTGCAGAGCGCCATGAGCGCCGTCGGCTACGGCGACCTCAGCGGCCGCGGCAAGCGGGAGGTCCACGACACGGCCGTACAGATGGCGAAACGGCTGCCGGGGCTGTTCCGGAAGATCGCCGGCGACAAGGAGAAGATCGACGTCGTCAGCTCGGGACAGGGACGTGCCGTCGACAGCGCGAACCTGTACGCCGCCGGGCTCGCCGGCGCCGACCCCGCGCTGAAGCCGCTCATCGGCCCGACCCGCACGGACGTCGACCTGCTGTACTTCCACAAGGCGGCCGGCGGGGCGGCCTACCGTGACTACCTCGCGAACGATCAGCGGCTCGCGAGCACCCTGAAGTCGATCACCGACCAGCCCACCACGCACCGTGCCGCCCGCGACGTACTGAAGAAGCTCTTCAAGGGCGACTTCGTCGACCAGCTCGCCGACACCGACCGCGTGGCGGCCGCCACGGCCGTCTACAACCTGTACGCCATCGCGCCCGCCATGAGCGACGAGAGCCCCGACGGCAGGGGCTGGGGCATGGAGCGGTTCATCGGCAAGCGGGACGCGGCCTGGTTCGGGTACCTGAGCGATGTCGAGGACTTCTACGAGAAGGGTCCGGGCTTCGCCGGCAGCGACATCACGTACAAGATGGCGGACGTGCTGCTCGACGACTTCTTCGACAAGGTCGAGGCCAAGCGGGACGGCAGCAGCGACCTGGGCGCCGAGCTGCGCTTCACGCATGCCGAGGAGATCATTCCGCTGGCCGCGCTGATGGGCCTGCCCGGCAGCACCGAGGGCGTCACTCAGGAGCGGCCGTACACCTACGCCGACAACGCGTGGCGGGGCGCGGCGGTGGCGCCGCTCGGCTCGAACGTCCAGTGGGACGTCTTCCGCAAGGGCGGCACCTACCTGGTGCGGATGCTCTACAACGAGAAGGAGACCGCCTTCAAGGCCGGCTGCCGTCCCATCGCCAGGAACAGCGCCTTCTACGACCTCGACGAGCTGGAGCGCTGCTTCGGGCGCGCGGAGGGCGCGTCGTAGCCGCCGCCCGCCTGTTCGGGCAGGGCGGAGGCCACGCGCGCGTGCGGGCACGCTCAGGCCGGGGCCATCAGCAGCGGCCGTGCACGTTCCCGTAGTTCGATCACCCTCGGTTCGTCCCCGTACGGCTCCAGCCGGTGCAGCAGGTCCTTCACGTACTCGGTGGTGCGCGCGGACGATATCCGCCCCGCGACCTCCACCGCCCGCACGCCCTGCTCGCATGCCGCGTCGAGGTTGCCCGACTCCAGCTCGGCGACCGCCGAGACGACGAGCCGCAGCCCGTGCGAGCGCACGAACTCCTCTGTCGGCTTCGACAGCGCCTGCTCGGTGAACCGCCGTACCTGGCGTGGTGCCTTCAGGTCCCGGTAGCACTCCGCGGCGTCCGCGGCGAAGCGGTCGTAGGAGTAGAAGCCGAGCCACGACGGGTCGTTGTCGCCCTCCCTGGACCGCTCCAGCCAGCCCTCCGCCGCCTTCAGGGCGGCGCCGGCCGCCTGCGCGTCATTCGCGCGCGCGTGTGCGCGTGCCTCGACGAGGCGGAAGAAGCTCATGGTGCGGGCCGTGGCGAGCCCACGGTTGCGCTCCAGCGCGGCCTGGGCGAGGTCGACGCCCTCGTCGCCGAAGCCCCGGTAGGTCGCCTGGAGCGACATCGACGCCAGCACGTACCCGCCGAGGGGTACGTCGGCCGCCGCGCGGGCGAGCCGCAGCGCCTGGATGTAGTAGCGCTGCGCGGCCTCCTGTTGACCGGTGTCGAACGCCATCCACCCGGCGAGACGGGTGAGTTCGGCACTCGCCCCGAACAGGGCTCGGCCCACTTCATCGGAGTACGAGCCGAGCAGCAGCGGTGCCGCCTCCACTCGTAAGCACTCGGGCACCATGGACGAACGCCAGTCGCCGCCTCCGTACTTGGAGTCCCAGCGCCTGGCGTCCTCGGCGGCCTCGCGCAGCTTCTGCACATCACTGTGGCCGACTTTGAGCGGTGCGCCGGACCCCTCGGAGGGGCCCACCTCGCGCGCGACCGAGGTGTCGGCCGGGGTTATCAGCCACCGTGAGGCGGGCGTTGCGTATGCGCTTACTGCGAATGATCCGGCCAGCGACTGCCAGATGCCGCCTGATCCGGCGCGGCGGCCGGCGAGGTCGAGACGGTAGAGCTCCGTCGCCGACTTCACCGCTTGTCCGACGTCCCGGGGGAAGGCGAGACCCACTTCGGGTGCGGGGTCCGCGTCCGCCAGGCCGATCTCGTGGAGCGGCACCGGGCGGCCCAGCTTCTGGCCGATCGCGGCGGCGATGAGGTGCGGGGCGGCGCCCTGCGGCACCATGCCCTTCGACACCCAGCGCGCCACCGACGTCTTGTCGTAGCGAAGAGTCAGGCCCCGCTGAGCGCCAAGGTCGTTGACGCGTCGGGCGAGTCCTGCGTTGCTGATTCCCGCGAGGGCGAGAACGGCGCCGAGTTTTTCGTTCGGCCCGCGTTGCTCCCTGGACATGCGCCACCCCTCGACACAGACGGCTGCCGCGCTGGCATAACCACGCGGCATTCGTAAACCCAGCGTAGTTCGCCGCATCCCAAGCGTTAAGGGGCATTGTTCCGGATGGCGGGATTGTGGTCCGCACTCAAGTGCGCACCCCCTACGCACAGTTGTGATGTGCTCCCGCTGTGTGGCTGTGCGCCCGTCCGTGCGCTCTTCTCCGGCCACCGGGGGAGCGGTTCCATGGCTTCTGCGTGGGTCGGCCCGCTGTACTGGATCCAGTGGGCTGGGGGATTCCGCCGCCTACATCCCCGCGGGCGGCGGAACGGTCCGGGGGGCGCACTCCGTTCCCCGGACTGCGCGCACGGCGAGTACGGCGAGTAGTGCGGAGGGCTTGCACGGAGTGTGCGCGAGCCTGTCCCTACGGCGCCGATTTGGCCGAAAACCGACCCCGTCCCGTCGGGGTGATTACGGCTCCTACCTTAGGACTTGAGGGCGCGCAGGGAGTATTCGGGGAGCGTTCAGGGGGCGCATTCGCGCCGCAGCCGCAGCTCGATCCCTCGCTCGACCTGCCGGATCCGACGGTCACGCACGCGTGGATCTCCTTGCCCCTTCCGGACGTTGACGGCGCGTACCGTCCGACGCGCGGGGGCCCGCGCGGGCGTGATTGCCCGGTCCCGAGCTGTTCCACCGCCGCTCCGGGGCGCGTCCTTCATGGCAGCATGGTGAACCGTTCGTACGGTGCACTGTTTGTCCACAGCCTGTGGAGGCGTCCATGCGGTGGTTGGTGGGATGGAGCAGCACCACCGCGGTGGCCGCCGAGATCGGCTCCGCGGGGGCCACCGGAAGCGACGGCGAGACCGTGCACCCGGTGGGGTCCCAACTCCTGTGGGGCGACCCCGATCCGCTGTGGGCGGTCGGCGACTGGCGCCCCGACGAGGTGCGCGTGGTGAAGGCCGACGCGCAGAACAGGATCGCGGTCCTGGGCACCTGCGGGGCGAGCGACGAACAACTCCGCCTGGGCCTGTTCGCCGCGCGCGGAGGGGCACTTCGCCATCTGACCAACTGGCCCGGCAGCTACACGGCCGTCGTCCAGGTCGGCCGCAGGGTCACGGTCTGCGGCGATCTGGCGGGCGCCAGGCCGGTGTTCTACACCCCCTGGGCGGGCGGCACGGCCTACTCCACCGCCGCCCTCCCCCTCGCCGACCTCATCGAGGCCAACCTCGACTTCGGGCACCTCGCCGCCCTGCTCGCCGCCCCCGACGTACCGGCGGCCCTGCACGACTCCACGCCGTACGACGGCGTACGCCGGATTCCGCCGGGGCACGCACTGATCCTGCGCGCCGGGGCCCGGGAGATCGCCGGCTACGAGCCGGTCGCCTCGCTCGCGGTGGCGGCACCGGCGGCCGACCCGGACAGCGCGGTGGACGCCGTACGCGACGCCCTGGTCGACGCGGTACGCGCCCGCCTGTCCGCGCCCCGTCACGTCCCCGACATCGACCCCGGCCCGGTCCCGGGGATGGGCCCGGCCGAACGGCGTGCCGCGCGCGGGATGCCGGTACCGGGCATAGGGGCGGATCTGTCGGGCGGCCCGGCATCCGGCACCCTGGCCCTGCTGGCCGCGGGCCTCCCGGGCATGCCGGGCACGGTGCTGGGCCACGGCACGGGCGCGGGGGAGCGCCTCCTGGCCGTGACCTTCAACGACCTGGCGGTGGGCGGCAGGGAGGCGGAGCTGGAGCGGGCGGGAGCCCTGGCGGCCAACCCACGCCTGCACCACGTGGTCGTGGCCGGCGGCGAGGAGACACTGCCGTACGCGGACCTGGACGGCCCGCTGACGGACGAGCCGGGCCCCAGCCTGGTGACGGCGGCCCGCCACCGCGCCCGCCTCGCCTCCGGCAGCGCGGACCACTTCACGGGCTACGGCGCCCGCCAGGTACTGGACGCGCACCCCGCCCGCCTGGCCGACCTCCTGATGGACCGCAAACGCCGCCACCTGGTGCGCCCGGTCGCGGCGCTGGCGAAGGCGGACGGTTCGGTGCTGGTCCCCGCGCGCGTTTACGGCGCGGCACGCAAGCTGGCCCGCACGCCGTACCGCACGGGCGTGGAGTCCCTGGCCTCCCGGTTGATGGACCGCCGTTTCGACGAACCAGGAGGTGCGGTGGGAGCATCCCTCGCCGCCCTCACCTGGGCCAGACCGGGCCCGGCGGCACGCTGGCTGACCGGGGAGGCCCTGGCTGAAGTATCGGTTCGCCTCCAGACGGCGACGAGCCGCAACGGCGTGGGCCCCGGCCAGCGCCCAGGCGACTACCGCGCGCGTGCCGCGCTCGCCCGCCACGCCGCGGACATCCGCATCCTGGAGCAGGCCGCCGAGATCCGCTCCCAACGCCTGCACACCCCCTTCCTCGACAACCAGGTCGTCCGCGCCTGCCGAGCCCTCCCTGAGGCCCTGCGCGTCCAGCCCGGCGCCCGCGCCGCGATCCTCCGTACGGTCCTGGAGGGCGCCGGAGTCACCGACCTCCCACCCGGCTGGGGCGCCCCCACCCACGCCCCCGCGGCAGCGGCGTCCCGCACCGGCCTCCGCGTCGCGGTCGACCCCCTCATGTCCCTCTTCGGCACCCCCCTCCTGGCCCAGGCAGGCCTGGTCGAAGCCCGAGTGGTCCGCAAGGCCCTCCGAGCAGCCTCCGAGGGCGAACCCCTCCCCCTGGACGGCCTGGCAGACCTCGTCTCCCTCGAACTCTGGCTACACCGCCTACTGGCCCGCCGAGGCACCTGCTGGACAGGAACCCCGGCGAGACAACGGGCGGTACCGGAGGGGATCAAGCCGCAGAGGGGGGCGTTGGGGGCGGGGGCGGGGGGTCGGCGGGGGTAGGGGTGCGGCTCGGGACGCCGGGTGGGGTCTTCCTGGGTGGGGGGCCGCGCGCATCGTCCAGCTGGTCCGGTGTTGGGGACGGGGCCTGGCTGCAACTGGCCCTCACCCACGTGGGGCGCGCTGCCTTCCGGCTGGTCCGGTGTTCGAGGACGGGGCCATGCCGTCCCTAGCCCTCACCCATCCGGTGGGGCGGCGCTTCTCAGCGCCGGCCTGCATCTTCCGGCTGGTCCGGCGTTCGGGCACGGGGCCATGCCGTCCCTAGCTCCCACCTACCCGGTGGGGCGGTACTTCTCAACGCCGGCCCGCTCCCTCCAGCCCGTCCGGCGTTCGAGCACAGGGCCACGCCATCCCTAACCCCCACCCACCCGCAGGAGCGCACACCCCATCCGGAGGGGCGGCACTTCCCAACGCCGGTCCGCATCTCTCAGCCCGTCCGGCGTTTGAGGACAAGGCCCCTTCAGGGCCGGAGCGGGGTCTGGGGCGGCAGCCCCAGTGGGGTCGAAGGGGCGAAGCCCCTGGAGGACGGGACGGGTAGGGGCGGCGGGGGCGAAACCCTTCCGGCCCGCACCCGGACGACCCCAGCAACCACGCACCCACACCCGCCCACGCCACCCCCACCCCCACAAAACCCGTGCCCAAGAAACCACCCCCCGCGACAATGACCAGGTGCGGTACAGAATCCTGGGCGTCACCCAGGCAGAGGACGACCAGGGCACCGTCGTCCCCCTCGCCGGCCCCCGCCTACGCGCCCTGCTCACAGCCCTGGCCCTACGCCCCGGCCACCTCACCACCCCCACCACCCTGATCGACGAGGTCTGGGCCGGCGCCCCACCCCACGACGCCCCCGCCGCCCTCCAGGCCCTGATCGCCCGCCTGCGCCGCACACTCGGCAAGGACACCGTCACCTCCGCCCCCGGCGGCTACCGCCTCACAGCGACGAAGCAGGACGTAGACCTCTACGTCTTCGAACGCCTCGTACACGAAGGCACCTCCGCCCTCGACCGAGGCGACCCGACCACGGCGGCCCAGACCCTCACCACCGCTCTGGCCCTGTGGCGCGGCCCGGCCCTGTCCGACCTCCCCGACCGGACCGCCACCGCCACCCGCCCGGAGTCCCTGCGCCTGGAGGCGACAAGGACCCGCATCGAGGCGGACCTACGACTGGGCCGCGCCCACATCGCCGTACCCGAGCTCAAAGAACTGACCGCGACCCACCCGTACGACGAACCGCTGCACGCCCTCCTCATCCGAGCCCTGCGCGACACGGCCCGCCCGGCCGACGCCCTGGCCGCATACGAAACGGCGCGCCGAGCCCTGGCAGAAGGCCTCGGCACCGACCCCGGCCCGGAACTCCGCGCCCTGCACACAGACCTCCTGACCCACGGGTCGCCCCCCAACCCGCCTGCGCCCCCACCCCCACATCCCCCAGAACGAACCGGCAACCTCCGTCCCCGCCTTACCTCTTTCGTGGGCCGGGAACTCGAACTCGACGCCATCCGTTCCGAATTGCACAGGGCCCGCCTGGTCACGCTCACCGGACCGGGCGGCTCCGGCAAGACCCGTCTCGCCGAGGAGGCAGCCACCGGCCTCCCCCAGGCATGGCTCGTCGAGCTCGCCGCGCTCGACCGCCCGGAGGCGGTGCCAGGCGCGGTGGTCAACGCGCTCGGTCTACGCGAGACCGTGCTCATGACCAACGAGCTGACGGCCCAGCAGGACGACCCGCTCGCCCTGCTGATCGAGCACTGCGCCTCGCGCAGCGAGCTCCTGATCCTTGACAACTGCGAACATGTGATCGGCGCGGCAGCCACCCTCGCCGAAACCCTCCTCACCCACTGCCCAGGACTCACGATCCTCGCCACCAGCCGTGAACCCCTGGGCATCCCCGGCGAGTCGGTACGCCCGGTCGAGCCCCTCCTCCCCGACCACGCGCACCGCCTCTTCGCGGACCGCGCGGCGGCCGTCCGCCCCGACGCCGCCACCGCGCTGCGCGACGCCCGCGACCAGGACGCCGTCGCGGAGATCTGCCGCCGCCTCGACGGCCTGCCGCTCGCCATCGAACTGGCGGCGGCCCGGCTACGGCTGCTCACGCCCCGGCAGATCGCCGACCGCCTCGACGACCGCTTCCGCCTCCTCACCTCCGGAAGCCGCACCGTCCTGCCCCGCCAGCAGACCCTGCGCGCCGTCGTCGACTGGTCCTGGGACCTGCTGGACGTGCGGGAGCGCACGGTGCTGCGCGAGGTGTCCGTCTTCGCGGGCGGCTGGGACCTCGCGGCGGCGGAGTCCGTGTGCACGGGACCGGCCGAGGACGTCCTCGGCACCCTCGGCGCCCTCGTAGACAAGTCCCTGATCGTGGCCACCCCGTACGAGCGGGACGGCGCGGAGGGCATGCGGTACCGCATGCTGGAGACCATCCACGAGTACGCCGTGGAGCGCGCCGCGGAGACCCCGGAGCTGAGCCTCACGGCCGAGCGCCGACACCGCGCGTGGGTGCGCGCACTCGTGGAGGAGGCCGACCCCCTCCTGCGCTCCGCCGCCCAACTCCCCTGGATCTCCCGCCTGGAGACCGAGCTGGACAACATCCGCGCGGCCCTCGACCGAGCCCTGACAGCGGGCGACGAGCCGGACGCCACGGCCATCTCCCTGTCCATGTGCTGGTTCTGGTGGCTGCGCAACTACCGCGTCGAGGGCGCGGCTTGGACCGACAGGACGCTACGCCTGTGCGCCACCCTGGACGCCCGCGCGACGGCCACGACGCCCATGAGCCCCGAAACCACCACCGCGCCCCGCCCCACGGACACTCTCCCCACGAACCCGCCGGACGGCATTCCCCCGAACCCGCCGGCCCTCGACCCCACCAACCCACAGACCCACCCCACCGACCCGGTCGACGCCCTCCTCGCCGACCCGGAGGGCCAGGCCCGCCACCCAAGGCACGCCGCCCGGATGAGCCTCCGTATGGAGCACCTGTTCCTCTGCATCGAGTTCGAGCCGGTGGAGCACTGGCAGGACGAGCGGCTGCGCCGGTACATCGAGCACGTCCGGGCCCACTTCGCGCGCGGTGGCCCCGACGCGGCCCGCATGCCGGGCATGGTCTGGCCATTGGCCCGGTACATCCTGGGCGACACGACGGACACCGGAGCGGCCATGGACGCGGTGCTGGCCAACTGCCGTGTGTACGGCGGCGACTGGGAGATCGGCTGCGTCCTGATGTTCCGTACGCACATGCTCGTCGACTCACCCGGCGGCCACGCGGGCGTGGACGACGACCTCGCGGAACTGCGGATCCTCAGCCGCAGGGTCGGTGACCGCTGGATAGGGGCCCAGGTGTGCAGCGCGGCCGGGGAGGCGGCCATGGCGCGCGGTCGCTTCGAGGAGGCGAAGGGCGAGTTCGAGGAGGCGCTGCGCCTCGCCCGTGAGGTGGGCGCGTACGCCGAGACGCCGTTCCTCATCGCCCGGCTCGCCGAGATCGCGTACCGCTCGGGCGGCAGTGAGGCGGCCATGGCCGCGCTGGACGAGGCGGGCGCCACGGCCGAGCGGTACGGCGTGGCGGACTCCCGGGCGTTCGTCCTGCTGCTGCGGGCCCAGATGGCGTTGGACGACAAGGACACCGCACGCGCGCGTGAGCTGTGTGAGGCGGCCCGCGCACAGACCGAGCGCGCCACGCTGCCGCCCCAGTTCCTCGTGATGCTGAACTCGGTCGACGCCCAGACGGTGACGGCGGAGTCGGGCCCGGAGCACGGCCTGCCCCGCCTGGCCGACACTCTGCGCCTGGCCGTGGAGAACCACTGTGCCGACGTGATCACGGCGACCCTCGCGGACTCCGCGGCGGATCTGCTGACCCGCCTCGACGACCCCGCCCGCGCGGCCCGTCTCCTCGCCGCCGCGGAACACTGGCGTCGCGGCTACCCACGCCCCGATCCGGAGCGCACGCTCGCCGAGCGCACCGAGGCCGTCGCCCGTGCCGCCCTGGGCGCCGAGCGCTTCACGACCGAGTACACCCGGGGCAGCACCTTCACCCACGACGAAGTCCTGGACGACCTCGCCGAGGCCGTGCGCGACCTCCCCGACCCGAGCCCGGACCGCCCTACCGGCAGCTGAACCTCGACTCCGCCCAGTCCGCCAGCAACAGGTTGTCGACGGTGCCGTGCGGCTCCACGACCAGCCGGACCGTCTCGCGCCCGGTGAGGTTCACATGGACTGGCACCGCCGTGTCCCCGGCCTTGACGACCCCGGACCGCCACAGCCGGGCGCCGTCGGCGTAGACGGAGAAGCGGAACCGGCCGAGCCCCAGGTTGGAGTCGTCGACGCCGACCAGCGCCTCGTAGGCGTTGCACTCCCGGTTGAGGTCGATGGTGACGGAGGACCGGCCGCTCACGGTGACGCCGTTCGCGTACTGCTCGCCGGCGATCGACACCCCATGCCGCTGCCACACCCAGCTGCTCTCGTGCAGCCGCATCTCCGGCTCGGTGCCGTCGCCGGTGAGGTCGTACGACAGCTCGCTCCACTGGTAGTCGGCGGGCGCGGGCGGCGGTGGCGGCGGGGTGGGTGTGGGGGTCGGCGAAGGCTCAGGCGGAGCCGTGGGCGTCGGCGTGGGCGTCGGACTGGGAGTGCGCGTGGGAGTGGGCGACGGTGTCGGCGTCGGGGTCCGCGCGGGCTCCACGGCCGGGACGATCGCCGGCGGCCGCGGGGTGGGTTCCTCCTTCTTCGGCGGCTCGGGGGTCGGTGTCTCCTCGACGATGGGGGAGGGGACGGGGGACGGCTTGGCGTCCGTGTGCGGGGCCGGCGTGTCGTTGCCGGCCAGCGCGAGCGCGATCGCCGCGGCGACGGCCACGGCGACCACACCGGCCGCGATACCGGCCTTCACCGGCCCGCCCAGCCCTTCGGAGGCAGCGGCACCGCCCCCGCCGGACGATCCTGCGCCACCAGAGGCCCCGGCCCCGGCACCCGCCCCGGCCCCGCTCGACGTACCGCCGCTCGCCGCGGCTGCCGCACCCGCGGCTCCGGCCGCACCCGCCGTCCCGACACCACCGGCGATGAGCCCGGCCGCCTTGGCGTACCCGGCGGCACCGAACCAGCCGATGACCGCGACCGGCACGACGGCGGGGATACCGCTGGCGACTTCCTTGATCTGGCCCGCGGCCAGCCGGCACTTGGCGCACTCCTCCAGGTGCTTGCGCAGCCCCCGTTCGGCACGCGTGCGCAGGCTGCCGCGGGCGTAGGCGCCGAGCCGGTCGGCGTAGCGGGAGCACTCCTCGTCGCTGGCGAGGCTGGCGCTGACATGGGCCTGCAGATAGGCCTGCTTGAGGCCCTCACGGGCGCGGCTGGCGAGCACGCGCGTGCCGTTGGCGTCGAGCCCGAAGAGCGTGGCGACCTCGCTGGGCGACTCGTCCTCGACCTCGGTGTGCCACAGCACGGCCTGCCAGCGCTCCGGCAGCGACCGGAAGGCCTGCATGGCCATGGACTGCTCGGCCTCGTGCATCGCCCGTACATCCGCGCCGAGGTCGAGCGTGTCGTCGTCGGACACCTCGGCCACCCGCGAGGACTGCGCGGCGAACACCGCGAAGTCGTCGACCAGCTGCTCACGGCGGGTCGACTTCGTCCAGTCCGCGGCGGCCCGCCGGATCGAGGTGAGCAAATAGGCGCGTACGGCGTGCTCGGGGCCGGAACCGCCGCGCACCGCCTGGAGCATGCGGGCGAAGACCTCGGCGGTGAGGTCGTCCGCGGTGTGGGCGTCGCGGGAACAGGTGCGTGCGTAGCGGCGTACGGCGCCCGAGTGGCGCCGGTACAGCTCCTCGTAGGCGCTGTCGTCGCCGGAGCGCATCCGGCCGATCAGGTCGGCGTCCGACGGCGGCAGCTCGCGCGGGGGCGGCAGCACGCTGTCCTCGCGCCGGTCGCGCTGTGCCGGGACGCCGCCCTCGGCGCGAGCGGCCGAGGCCGGATCGCCGCCCGGTGGCAGGTCCGCGCGTCCGCCCTGGCTCGGTACCTGCGGAGTCGACGAGTCACCGTCACCGCGCGACTCGTCCCACCCGTCAACGCTCATCGCGGAAAGCCCCCGCCGCCAGCTCGACCAGTCCTGGACACCGGGTCAGGGTGCCACATTGGCTTTTGGTCAGGACCCACCCGTACGGACATCCACCCGTCCGTGGGGACTTCCGACAACGCCAGTACTAGGCCTCGCCCGTACGGGGAAGGCTCAAACAGCCCTCGCCGGGCGGAGGTTGAGCAACCCACCCGAAATGCCGGGAATGCTCCATGACGGTGTGTGAGGCAAGGGCGGCGCAGCACCCCACCTCCCGGTCACCCCTGGACTCACGCCTGAGGCCGCGACCGCAACCCCTCCAGCAGGATGTCCAGCAACCGCGCCGAGGCCGCCGCCTGCTGCGCCGCGTCCGGCAGCGAGGGCGCCGCCGTGGCGATCACCAGCAGGACGTCCGACACCGAGACGTCGGCCCGCAGCTCACCCGCCGCGCGCGCCCGCTCCACGAGCTGGCCCACCACGTCGAGCAGCGCCGCCGCCCCCGCGTCGTCCAAGGCGTCGGCCGAAGCCGCCGGAGCCTGCTCGGGCACCAGCCGCAGCTCACCCGCGCCCGGCTGCATCCGCAGCTCACCGGTGCCCGGCTGGATCCGCTGCTGCGGCACCCGTGCCTCGTCCGGCCCGGCACCGTCCTCGGCGACCCCGACCCGCAGCACCTGCGGCGGCAGCAGCCGGCCCGCGCCCGAGGCCACCGATGTGCGCAGGAAGCGCGACAGCGCCGACCACGGCTCGTCCTCCTGGCCGAGCGCGGCACGCGCCTGGTCGGTGAGCCGGGAGGTCTCCTCCTCGGCTATCCGCCGCACCAGGACGTCCTTGCTCGGGAAGCGCCGGTACACCGTGCCGACACCGACCCGCGCGCGTCGCGCCACATCCTCCATAGGCGCGCCGTATCCCAGCTCGCCGAAGACCTCACGCGCCGCACGCAGCACGTGCTCCAGATTGCGCTGTGCGTCCACGCGCAGCGGCGCCGAACGCGACGCGTCACCGCGTCCGTTGCCCGCAGCCGCGCTCATCGTGCCGCCCACCATGCCGCCGCCCGATGTGATGGCGGAAGTGGAAGACCATCGAGAATCCTGAACATGCATAAGCGATCCCCCGGTAATGACGTCTCCCCCCGGAGACTCCCCGTCATTGCAAAGCCGGAGCGTCGCGGAACAAGCCCGGACCACGAGTCCGTTCTGTGTGACTCCCGGACCCGAAGAGCGCATCCCCCTACACCCCGTCGACACACGAACATAGTTGAGCGAGGGTCAATTCAGAAGGGGCAGGTTCCGCACGGAGCGCCCCTCGATCGGAGTACGGGTCGTTTACGTCCCGATTGCGCCACCTACGATCCCCCCATGCACCCCCGCTGACCTGCGAGGATTCCGCGCACTCCGGCAATTCGGCCAAATCGCGGTGCGGACGATCTCCGGTCACACAAATGGTCGAGCCTGTGGACAAACGCAAGCGCCGGGTGCGTCATGGGATGGTGAAGGAACGTGCGCGCATTCTCGTTGTCGGCGGCGGCTACGTCGGGATGTACACGGCCCTGCGGCTCCAGCGGAGGCTGAAACCGGAACTGGGGCGGGGCGAGGTCGAGATCACCGTCGTCACTCCCGACCCGTACATGACGTATCAGCCATTCCTCCCCGAAGCCGCCGCCGGCTCGATCTCCCCCCGCCATGTGGTCGTCCCCCTCCGCCGCGTCCTGTCCCGGTGCCGCGTCATCATCGGCGAGGCCACCGCCATCGACCACGCCAAGCGCACCGCGACCCTCACGACCCTCGCCACGGCGGAGGAGGGCACGGGCACCGAACAGCTGTCGTACGACGAACTCGTCCTCGCCCCCGGCTCCATCGCGCGCACCCTGCCCATCCCCGGCCTCGCCGAGCACGCCATCGGCTTCAAGACCGTCGAGGAGGCCATCGGCCTGCGCAACCACGTCATCGAGCAGATGGACATCGCCTCCTCCACCCGCGACCCCGCGATCCGCGACGCCGCCCTCACCTTCGTCTTCGTCGGCGGCGGCTACGCGGGCGTGGAGGCCCTCGGCGAACTCGAGGACATGGCCCGCTACGCCGCGCGCTACTACCACAACGTCCGCCCCGAGGACATGAAGTGGATCCTGGTCGAGGCCTCCGACCGCATCCTTCCCGAGGTCGGCGAGGACATGGGCCGCTACACCGTCACCGAGCTGCGCCGCCGCAACATCGACGTACGTCTGCACACCCGCCTGGAGTCCTGCGCCGACCGGGTCGCCGTACTCAGCGACGGTGCCCGCTTCCCGACCCGTACGGTCGTCTGGACGGCCGGCGTCAAGCCGCACCCGGTGCTCGCCGCGACCGACCTGCCACTTAATGCGCGCGGCAGGCTGAAGGGCACCCCCGAGCTGACGATCGAGGGCACCACGCACGCGTGGGCCGCGGGAGACGCCGCCGCCGTCCCCGACGTCACCGCGGCCGAACCCGGCACGGACTGCGCCCCCAACGCCCAGCACGCCCTGCGCCAGGCGAAGGTCCTCGGCGACAACATCGCGCACACCCTGCGCGGCGAGCCCCTGGAGACGTACGCGCACAAGTACGCGGGCTCGGTCGCCTCCCTCGGCTTCCACAAGGGCGTCGCACAGGTCTACGGACGCAAGCTGAAGGGCTACCCTGCCTGGTTCATGCACCGCGTCTACCACCTCAGCAGGGTGCCGACCTTCAACCGCAAGGCCCGCGTCCTGGCCGAATGGACCCTGTCCGGGCTCTTCAAGCGGGAGATCGTCTCCCTCGGTTCACTCGAACATCCCCGAGCGGAGTTCGAACTCGCGGCCGGTGGAAAGCATCACCTCAACCCGGGAGACGACACGAAGGGGTCGTCCTGACCGGACCCAGGAACTCCACCGATGGGGCCGACGTCTGACGGGTGTCGGCCAGCCCGACCGCACTGCCAGACTGATCCCCGACCGACCCCGATCCCCCATCTCCCTCTCCACCCCACGAGGCTCTCCCCACAGTGCTGCGACCCTGGGGTACCGCCGCCCCGCAGACCCCCGGCCGGGTCCGGAGCAGGCAGCAGACGACGACACGAGGCAAGGATTCGTGAATTTCACGCGCTGGAGCGCCCGGCTCCCCGGAACGCAGCGCCGCGCCGCAGCGCGGACCGAGACCGCGGCGGCGGCCACCCCGGACCGCCGGGGCGAGAGCGCCAACTCCGTCCCCGCGGCCCGCGCGGAACACCTCACCGACGAGGCGGTCCCCATCCCCGCGGTGGACGACCTGCCGGTCCGCGAGGTCCTCGACCGAGTCCCCGCCCTGGTCGCCCTGCTCCACGGCACCGACCACCGCATCGCGTACACCAACGACGCCTATACGACGGCCTTCGGCGAACGCCCCCCGGGCGAACCGGCCCGAGAGGCCCTCCCCGAACTGGCCGAACTGGGCCTGCTCCCCCTCCTCGACCAGGTCCTGCGCAGCGGCAAGCCCCGCACCCTGAAGTCCCGCAAGGCCCCCGACGGCCGCTCCTACACCTTCACCTGCACGCCTGTGACGGACGGTGACGGCGGCGTCCTCATCTTCGCCACCGACGTCACCGACCACGCGGAAGCCGCCGAGCGCCTGCGCGCCAGCGAACGCCGCCAGCGCGAAACAGCCGTCACCCTCCAGCGCTCCCTCCTCCCCCAGGAGCTCGAAGAACCCGACGACCTGCGCATCGCCGCGACGTACCACCCCGGCGGCACCGAGGCGGCGGTCGGCGGCGACTGGTACGACGTGATCACGCTCGGCGGCGGCCGCACGGCCCTGGTCATCGGCGACGTAATGGGCAGAGGCGTCCGAGCAGCGGCGGTAATGGGCCAACTCCGTACAGCGGTCCGCGCCTACGCCCGCCTGGACCTCCCCCCGCACGAAGTGCTGCAACTCCTCGACGGCCTGGCGACGGAGATCGACGCCAACCAGATCGCCACCTGCGTCTACGCCATCCACGACCCGAACGAGGGCCGCCTGGTGTACGCCTCCGCCGGCCACCTCCCGATCCTGGTCCGCGACGAGCACGGCGAGGTCCACCGCGCCGACGAACCCACCGGCCCACCCCTCGGCACCGGCGGCTGGATGCACGCGTCGGGCTCGATCCCCCTGAGCCCCGGTTCAACCGCCGTCCTCTACACCGACGGCCTGGTGGAACGCCGCAACGAGGACCTGGACGAGGGCATCGCCGCCTTGTCCCGAGCCCTCGCCGGCGCGACCGGCACCCCCCAGGTCATCTGCGACCGCCTGGTCCGCAGCGCGGGCGTCACCGCCGACCACGACGACGACGTAGCGGTCCTGGTCCTCCAGCACCCCGCCCGCACGGGCCCCGACGCCGACCTCTTCCGCAACGCGGCGTTGGAACTCCTGGGCGGCGTGGAAGCGGCCCCCCGAGCCCGAGCCTTCGCCTCCGGAGTCCTCACGAGCTGGCGCTTCCCCCCGGACCTCCACGACCTGGGCGTCCTGGCCACCAGCGAACTGGTGGCCAACTCCCTCCAACACGGCACCCCACCCATGCGCCTACGCCTACGCCGCACGGACCGCCGCCTGATCATCGAGGTCACCGACGGCGACGACCACCTCCCCCGCCGCCGCCGAGCCGAACCGGCCGACGAATCAGGCAGAGGAATCGCCATCGTCGCCACCATCGCCTCGGCCTGGGGCTCCCGCAGAACCCCCGGCGGAGGAAAGGCGGTGTGGTGCGAGTTCGCACTACCGAAGGGGTCGGGCCGCTGACACGGTTCGGGGCCGGTCGCTTCCAGCCCGTCCGGCGTTTGAGGACAAGGCCCGTTCAGGGCCGGCAGCGGGGGCCTGGGGGCGCAGCCCTCAGGTATGGGACGGGTAGGGGCGGCGGGGGCGAGAAAACTCAGGCCCGAGCCTCCGACTGCCCCACAGCAGAAACCGCCCCCTGCGCCACAACCCGACTCTTCCCCAACCACGGCCGATCCTGCACCGCACTCAGCTCCCGCCCCAGCCGCAACGCCAGATAGGTAATCCCCAGCGAGAACAGCAGAAACGTCACCACATACGGCCCATGCAACGCCGCCCCCATGGGCCCACCCACAGCCGGCCCCACAGCCAACGCCAACTGCTTCACCAGCGCGAACGCAGAGTTGTACTGCCCCGCCATCCCATGCGGCGCCAGATCCGCCACCAGCGGAGCAACAGTCGGCGACAACATCGCCTCACCCAGCCCGAACAGCGCATACGTGGAGATGAAGACCGCGGTGGCCATCTCCTGACTCCCGTGCCCAAGCCCGGCATACCCCGCCGCAACCCACGCCACGGCCCAGATCAACCCCACCGCCGCGATCACCCGCGACCGACGCCGCCGCTCGACGAACTTCAGCACCGCGAACTGCGCCACCACGATCATCAAGGTGTTGGC
Source organism: Streptomyces lanatus (assembly GCF_014655715.1). Classification (GTDB taxonomy): domain Bacteria; phylum Actinomycetota; class Actinomycetes; order Streptomycetales; family Streptomycetaceae; genus Streptomyces; species Streptomyces lanatus. The sequence goes on from NZ_BNBM01000006.1 coordinate 480,417, forward strand.
GGCCAACGCGGTCCCCAACGCCGACGTGGACACCCCGGCCGCCTCGACCCCGTACGCACTCAGCCCCGACTCGAACTGCCCGTAGCAGGCAAAGAACAGCACGAACCCCAGCACACACAGCTGCACCATCGCCCGGTTCCCGAGCAGCTGCTTCCAGCTCCCCTTCGCCGAAGCACCCGCCGGCACCCCGTCCACCCGCGGCGCACGAGGCATCCGCACGGTCGACATCACCGCGGCGAGCAGCAGGAACATCGCCGCCTCGATCGCGAAGAGCAGGGTGAACGACGAGACCCGCGACGTGTCGACAAGGTGCCCACCGATGAGCCCGCCGACCCCCAGCCCGAGGTTCTGCAGAAAGAACTGCGTCGCGAACGCCCGCGACCGAGTCTCCGCCCCCGAGCAGTCCACGATCATCGTCGCGAGCGCCGGCTGCATCACGGCCTGCCCCGCCCCGAGCGCGGCAGCGGACAGCAGTACGGCCACCGCACTCCCCGCGAGCCCCAGACTCAGCGCCCCGAGCGCGGCCACGACCAAGGCGGCGATCAGCACCGGCAACGGACCCCGCCGCACGATCGCCCGCCCGGCGAACGGCAGCACGACCAGCGCGGCCACGGCGAAGACGGCGAGGACCAGCCCCGCCGTCATGGCACCGAGACCCCGCACCTGCGCCACATAGACGTACAGGTAGGGGACGGTGAAACCGAGCCCGAACGCGCTGAGTGCGTTGCCCACGTGGATCCGGCGCATCGCTGCGCCCATCGCCCTGGTCACGTTCACCTCTCTCCATGCAGACCCGCAATGCAAGCCTGAAGACTTCAAACCTAAACTTCGAAGCTAAACAGTACACCTCGAAGAACTTCAACGCCAAGCAAGCCCATGCCATACTCGGCCCATGGGCGACACCCCCGACATCGGCGAACCGACACTCGAAGAACAGATCGCCGCCTACCAGCGCGAGTTCCAGGACCTTGACCCCCAGGTCGAGCAGATCGTCTCGGCACTGTCCCGGCTGAACCGCCGTATGAACGTCGCCTACGGCCGCCAGACCGCCGCCCTCGGCATCAGCAACGCCGAGTGGGAGGTCCTCAAGGCCCTCGTCCTCTCCGGCGCCCCCTACCGCCTGGGCCCCAGCGACCTCGCCAAGCGCCTCGGCCTCACCCCGGCCGCCATGACCCACCGCATCGACCGCATGCTCGCCGAGGGCCTGGTCACCCGGGAGCGCGACGAGTCCAACCGCGTCCGCGTCATCGTGGAGCTGACCGCCGAGGGCCGCGAGAAGTGGCTGGAGGCGATGCGCCTCGCGACGGTCTTCGAGGAGGACCTCCTCCAGGACCTCTCCGCACAGGAGCGAACCAGCCTCGGCGACGTCCTCACCCGCCTCCTCCGCAGGGTGGAAGACGCCCAGCCGGACGCCGGCGGCCGCCTCAGCGACCTGGACTGAGATGGGGCGGGACACCGCCATAAAAGATCTTGACAGGGGATGCTTGACAGCCCTCTGCCCGGTCCGTAATGTTCTCCGGGTTGCCGCTGAGCCGTAACGGTTCTGCGACAGCACCTCCCGCCGCGAGAGCGGCAACCAAACCACCAGCACGATCTCCCAACCGGGTCGATTTCGGCATGCCCGAATTCAATTCGAATTGGGACCCGGCGGCCCGATTGGGAATCGCCGAGCGGATCCGCTAAGGTTTGAGACGTCGGAACGGCCCAAGGGCCCGGGAAGACAAGCCCTGCTGACTGGGAGTCAGGCCCGAAAGGATCTGATAAAGTCGGAGCCGCCGGAAAGGGAAACGCGGAAGCGGGAACCTGGAAAGCACCGAGGAAATCGGATCGGGAAACGGTCTGATAGAGTCGGAAACGCAAGACCGAAGGGAAACTGCCCGGAGGAAAGCCCGGAAGGGTGAGTACGAAGGAAGCGTCCGTTCCTTGAGAACTCAACAGCGTGCCAAAAGTCAACGCCAGATATGTTGATACCCCGTCTCCAGCTTTGCTGGGGCGAGGTTCCTTTGAAAAACACAGCGAGGACGCTGTGAACGGTCCGGGCTTATTCCGCCCGGCTGTTCCGCTCTC
>NZ_BNBM01000007.1 GCF_014655715.1 Streptomyces lanatus
CCAGAAGACCGCGATCACACGCCCTGACCTGCCCGAACACAGCCTTGTGCAACACCCTTTAGAGCACGTACAGGATCGCCGGGATCAGGCACACCGGCAGGGTGACGATGAACTGGAGAACCCAGGGGGTGTCCGGGCCTTCGTTGTCCGGCTTGCCGGGGTTCTCCGCGCGCCAGGTCATGAAGGTGCGCATGGCCTTCCAGTGGCCCACCACGCAGAGGGCGCAGGCGATGAGAACGGCGCTGTAGACGGGGAGCCACTCGGTGACCGACTTGTCGTAGACGCCGGCGAAGCCCAGAAGGACCAGGAACGTGAACGCGGGGCCACTGGAGACGAAGATCTTCTGGCGCCGGTTGACCATGCCAGGGACCATCGCGGCGATGAAGGCGGCCGCGCTGAGCGCTGCGAAGAGCCACCACAGTGGTGAGGTTTTGTCCGGCATCTTTGCCCTTTCTGTGGCTTTCTATCGTAGGTGTGGTGCCGGGTGGGGCCGGGCGGCGGGAGTCCTGGACCCCGCCGTCCGGCCCTGGGCACCGAGCGGCTCAGCCGAAGAAGTCGATGATCCCGGAGACACCGGCGTGGATGCCTCCGAGCGCCGCGGCGGCGTAATGGCTGGTGACCTGGGACGCGGCCAGGGCGCCGATGGAACCGAGGCCCATGCCGAGCACCGCGCCGGCGGCTTCCTGGACGAACTTGTCGCTGCCGAAGCCGTATGCCTTGCCCGTGTAGATGAGGCCGGCGGCCGTGAACACCAATGATGCTCCGGCGAGCGCCGCCGAAAGGGGCTGGAGGCCCGGGACGAACGCCGTAGCGGCGGCACTCAGACCGAGGGCCATGGAGATCGTGCCCAGCGCATCGGCCGTCTGCGCGGCGCTCTGGTCGTTCGCGGGCTCCTCGTAGGCGACGGTGACCATGTCGTTGCCGACGTTGTTGGCCGGATCGATGCCGTTGGCCTTGTTGTAGCGGGCCTCCGCCGCCGCCTTGGCGGCCTCGGCGGCGATCTCCTCCTGGCGCTTGCGCTCGACGACCTTCTTCGCGTCGTTCGCCGCCTGCTTCGCCTCCGCCGCGGACTTGCCCGCGGCGATCGCGTCGGCGTACGCCTGGTCGGAGGCGGCCTGTGCGCTCATGGCCGAGTCCACCGCGGACTTGGCCGAGGTGGCGGCCTGGTTCGCCTTGTAATTGGCCTGGCGGCTCGCGGTGCGGGCGGCCGAGGCCGCCTTCGCGGCGGTGGCGGCCGAGGCCTCGGCGTCGGCGGCGGACTTGTCGGCGGCCGTGGCGGAGGCTGTCGCCTTGTCGGACCAGTTCTGAGCGGTCGTCGCCGACGTCTGCGCCTCGTTCGACCACTTCACGGCGTCCTCGGCGTCCTGGCGGGCCTCGGCCGCGGCCTTGGCGGCCTCCGCCGCGTTCTTGTACGCGGTGGCAACGACACGGCCCGCCGCGGCGATCTGCGTGTCGATGGACGCCACATGGGTGGCCGTGTCCTGGTCGGCCTGCTGCGCCTCGTAACGGGCGTAGCTGACGAACTTGTGGAGCATCCACTCCGGGCCCTCCAGCGCGGCCTGGGCCGCGGCCTCGACGTTGGGGCCCGCGGTGGCGAGGGCGGCGACGGTGGTCTGCCGGTCGTCCTCGGTCTTCGCGGTGGAGTAGCCGGAGATCAGGTACTTGTGCAATGCCTCGACACTGCCGTCGTTCAGCGCCGCGTTGGCGGCGGCGGTGACGGCCTTGCCCGCGCCGCTCATCGTCTTGAATACGGCCATGCGGTAGTCGTCGGCCTGCACGTCCTTGGCGTCCTTGAGCAGGAAGTCGCTCACAGCCTTCGGGTCGGTGCTCTCCAGCACCTTCTGCGCCGCCTCCGAGACGACGACCCGGTTGAGGCGGGCCAGGGTGAGGACCTTCTCGCGGTCGTCGAGCCCGGCGGCCTCGGCGTACCCGGTCTCCACCCAGTCGACGACGTCCTGGTTGCCGCCGGTCAGCGCCTGCTGCGCGGCCTGTCGGGTCCAGATCGAGTGGTCGTCCATCAGGTTGACCGCGGCCTTGCGGCCGAGCGCGGCCGCCGCGGCGGTGTCGCTCTCGGCGGCCGCCTGCGCGAGCAGGTCCTTGGTCTCCTGGCTGGTCGCCGCCTGCACCGCCTGGGTCTTGCGCATGTCCGTCTGGGAGCGGTCCTCGACGGTCTCGGCGTACTGGGCCACCTCGATGGCCAGTGCCCGGTCCTCCGCCACCTGCGCGGCCTCGGTGTCGCGGGCGAGCTGGGCGACCGTCTGGGCCTGCGTGAGCGCGCTGTTCGCGTCCGTCGCGGCGGTGATGGCCGCGTTCGCGTTGGCGGTGGCCTTGTTGGCCCAGTCCACGGCCTCGCCCGCGGCGTCGGCGGCGGCGTTGGCGGCGTCGCCCGCGGCCTTCGCGTGGTCGGCGGCGCTGTTGGCTGCCGTGTGGGCCTCGTTCGCGGCCTGGGCGGCCTTGCCGGCCAGCGTGCCGGCCCGGTTGGCGGCGGCCGTCGCGGTGTCGGCGGCGGACCGGGCGAGGTTCGCCGCGTCGCGGGCCCGCTGGGCCTGCGCCTGGGAGACCCCCGAGGCCTCGGCGGCGTCGGCGGCGGCGTCGGCCGAGGCGGCCGCGTTCTGGCCGGCCCGCGCGGCGGCGGCGCTGGACTCCTGCGCCTTGCTGCTCGCGGTGGCGGCCGACTTGGCCGCGGTCGCGGCACTGCGGGCCTTCTCGGCCGTTTCCAGGGCGGCCTTCGCGGCGTCCCGGGCGGCGGTCGCCTGCCCGCTGTCCTTGGACGCGGCGGAAGCGGCGTTCCAGGCGCGCACGGAGGCCGAGGAGGCAGCTGCCGCGGCGGCCGCGGCGGCCTGGGCGGCGTCGGCGGCGGTCCGGGCGGCGGTGATCGCCGTGCGCGAGGCGGTGACCGCCGTACGGGCGGCGTCGGCGGCACCCTCGGCGGCGTCCGCCGCGCGACCGGCGGCACGCGAGGCCTTGACCGCGTCGGACTGCGCGGCCTTGGACTCCTCGGCCGCCTTCAGCGCGGCCTTCTTGGCCTCGGCCGAAGCCGCCTCGGCCCGGTCGGATGCCTCCTTCGCGGCGACGGTGGCGGTGGCGGCGCGCTTGCCCGCGTTCTCTGCCTGCCGCACGAGCTGGTCGATCGTCAGCGACTCCTGGTCGCGGGCCCGCGCCAGGTGCTGGCCCTTCTCCAGGAACACGGTCACATCGGCCGGGGTGCCGTCGAGCGCGCGGTTGATCGCCGTGGTGAGGTTCGGGCCCGCGCCGACGAGCATGGCGGTGGCCTCGGCGCGCTCGTCCTCCTGCCGGGCCGTGTACTGGCCGGAGTCGAGGAAGGTCTGCAGGGCCTCGGGGGTCCCGGTGTCGAGGGCCTTGTTCGCCTCCCGGACCACGGCCGTGCCGCCGGTGCCGAGGACGGTCAGCACCGCGGTCCTGCGGTCGTCGGCGAGGGGGCCCTTGTACCCCTCGGTGATGAACGCGTGGACGTCCGCGTCGGTGCCGGAGAGGGCCTCCTGGGCCTTGGCCCGCACACCGGGTCCCGCGTAGTTGAGGACGGTGAGGGCTGCGGCGCGTTCGTCCTCGGCGCGGGCACGGGCGAACCCCGTGTCGAGGAAGGACTGCAGGGCGTCGTCGGTGCCGGCCAGCGCGGTCTCCGCCTCGGCGCGCACCGCGCGACCGCCGAGCTGCCAGGCGTCGAGGACCTGGGTGCGGGCGTTGTCGGGCAGACCGATCTCGGCCGCCGCTGCGGACTCGCCCCAGGCCGTACCCACCACGGCCGCAGAAAGGGTCAGGGCCAGGGCGGATATGGATCTTCCGCGCCCTCGCCGCCGTTTGAGCATGTTCATTACTAAGAGGCTCCAGGGAATTCAAAGGGCCGTACGACCCTCAATCGCCGGAGCAGGATCACACACGTTGCGGACGTGAATTGGACGGGGGGTTGGGCGTTATCAATTCTAAACTTTTCGTAAACCGATCTTTAATAGAATCCCATACAACCTTCACAGACTATGGCGGACATCACCTCCTGAGCTGCACGTATGTCCCATTTCTTGGCATTCATCCGATGGACTGGGAGTGGAATCTAAGCTTCCATATGTCGGCCGCAGGTGACGCTTTCTGCGTTTCTCCGGCAAATTCTTCCGGGGGTATTTCGAGCCCCGGCTTTTCCTGTATCCCCCGGACAGGAATCTACGAACTAGGACAGTGATGAAGGTACGTAGCGCGCTCGTGCGCAATCTGGGGATCGCCACGGCCGTGGGCGCTCTGGCATGGCTCGCGTCGGCCCAGGGTGGCGCCAACAGCGAGGCCGTCGCCGGCGAGGCCCCGGGCTACACCGTCGAGGACTTCGACTACCCGCAGGCTGACAAGATCCTCGCCGAGCAGGGCATCACCCTCAAGCGCGGCGACGGCCACATCGTCCTCGCCGACTGCGCGAGCCAGACCGGCCTCCTGGAGGTCTGGGCCCGCAGCAAGGACAAGATCTGCTTCCGTGTGACCGGCGACAGCGGTTACCTGACGATGGAGATCCCCTCCGTCTACGGCGTCAAGGGCAACGACTACGCGACCCAGGTCGACATGACCGTCGGCGCCGAGGAGAAGAGCTTCGACGTCGCCGAGAACGCCTGGACCGCGGTCGGCGAGAGCGCGGACGAACAGGGCCGTGAATTCATGCTCGTGGAGATCAGGTCCGCCAAGTAGCGCCCGGCCGCCGCTCCTCACCCGCCGTGCTGCGCCCCGGCGACTCCCGGCCGTGCAGCTCCCTCACCACAGAAACCAAGGTCATGCGTCACACCAGACCCCTTCGCCTCGCCGCGCTCGCCGCGGCCCTGGTCGCGGGCCCGATCGCCCTGTGCGCCGCGCCCGCCACCGCCGTCACCGGGGGCGAGTCCACCGACACCACGTACGGCTACACCGCCCGCCTGGACATCGGCGACGGCACCCGTGGCTGCTCCGGCACCCTCGTGGACGCCGAGTGGCTGCTCACCGCGGCCGGATGCTTCGTCGACGACCCTGCCGTGAGCCTCGACGTGCCCGCCGGGGCACCGAAGCTGAAGACCACCGCCGTCATCGGCCGCGCCGACCTGACCGGCACGCAGGGCGTGGAACGCACGGTCGTGGAGCTGGTCCCGCGCACCGACCGCGACCTGGTCCTGGCCCGCCTCAACCGCCCGGTCACCACCGTCGCGCCCATCGCCCTCGCCACCTCCGCGCCCACCGCCGGCGAACAGCTGACCTTCGCCGGCTACGGCCGTACCAAGGACGAGTGGGCGCCCCTGAAGCTGCACACCGGCGCCTACACCGTGGACTCGGCCGCCGCGACCACGGCCACCGTCACCGGCAAGGACGGCGTCGCCGCGTGCATGGGCGACTCCGGCGGCCCCGTGGTCCGCGTGACCAACGGCACGGCCACCCTCGCCGCCATCAACAGCCGTTCCTTCCAAGGGGGTTGCTTCGGCGTCGACGCCGCCGAGACGCGCACCGGCGGAATCACCACCCGGGTCGACGACCTCGCCGCCTGGGTGAACTCCAAGACCGGCGCCACCGGCATCACCGACTTCAACGGCGACGGCGTCCAGGACATCGCGATCACCGACCCCGAGGCCACCGTGGGCGGCGACGCCAAGGCGGGCCTGGTCCGCATCGTGTACGGCGGGGGCAAGGGCACCGCCGAGATCAACCAGGACCTCGACTGGGTGCCCGGCGGCGCCGAGCCGAGCGACGGGTTCGGGTCGACCATCGACACCGTCGACTACAACGAGGACGGCTACACCGACCTCGTCGTCGGCACCCCCGGCGACGACGTCGGCACCGCCGCCGACGCGGGCATGGCCGACGTCCTCTACGGCGCCGCCGGCGGCCTCGGCACCGGGGTCCAGAAGGGCACCCACTTCGAGCAGGGCACCGGCTCGGGCGCCATCGGCGCGTCCGCCGCCGAGGCCGGCGACCGCATGGGCCACGCGGTCGCGGCAGGCCGCACCGCCGCGGGCGAGCCGTACCTGGTCATCGGCGTCCCCGGCGAGGCACTCGGCACCCTCACCAAGGCCGGCATGGCCTTCTATCTGCGCGGCAGCACCAACATCTCCGTCCACCAGGACAAGACCGACGTCCCCGGCACCGCCGAGGCCAACGACGGCTTCGGTACGTCCGTCGCCGCCAACGCCAACCACATCGCGATCGGCGCGCCCAACGAGGACATCGGCGGCGACGCGGCCTCCGGCAACCTCGCGGTGTTCTCGCACACCCTGCACGCCGACGGTCACCCCAAGCCGCTGTTCGGCCTCGACCAGGACCTCGACACCGTGTCCGGTGCCGCCGAGGCGGGCGACGAGTTCGGCAGGTCGCTGTCGCTCACCGAGTACCGCCCGTCGGGTGCCACCGCCGCCACCGACTCGATCCTCGCGATCGGCTCGCCCGGCGAGGACCTCACCATCGACGGCGCCGCCAAGGCCGACGCCGGCCGGGTCGTCCTCTTCCGTGTCACCGCCGCGGGCACCGGTTCCGAACTGCCCGAGCTCATCCAGGGCAACGGCACCGACGACGTCTCCGGCACCTCCGAGGCCGGCGACCGCATGGGCGAGACCGTCACCGCGGTCAACACCGCCCCGCGCGCGCTGAGCACCACGGCCACGATGAAGCTCGCGGTCGGCGTCCCCGGTGAGGCCATCGGTACGGCCACGAAGGCAGGCGCGGTCCACACCTTCTCCCTCCTCGGCACGCCCGGCGCGAACGACCGCTGGATCGAGGCGGGCGACGGCGACGGCATCCCCGGCACCCCGGCCGCGAACCAGCAGATCGGCAGCAGCGTCCACTTCACCGGCACCAACCTGTACGTGGGCCTGCCCGACGGCCCCTCCACGTACGGCACCCTGTACGCCCTGCCGCTGTCCAACGTGACGGCGGGCGGCACGGTCGCCCCGGTGACGACGTACCAGCCCGGCACCGGCGGCCTCCCGGCCGCGGGTACGGCCTTCGGGCGGGCGGCGCGGTAGTCCCGGGCGGTCCTGTGACCGGCCGCCGGTATCCGTAGTCCAGGCCCGGGCCGCCGGGCGGTGAGGTGAACACTCGCCGCCCGGCGGCCCTCGCCGAGTCACGGTTCCTCTCGCGCGCGGTACCTTCATCGTCACGCCGACGAGGAGAGTGATCGTGAGCAAGTTCGTGCGGCCCGCGGCCGAGGGCGCCGACCCGTTCGGTACGGCCCGTCTGCGTCGCGGCGTGCTGGACGCCTGGGCGACCAGTCCGGCCCGGTTCCGGGAGGACGCCAACGCCGAGGAGGACCTCGTCCTCGGCGGCTACCGGGACCGGCTCGTCGTCGAGCTCGCTCAGAACGCCGCCGACGCCGCCGCCCGGGCGGGGGTCGCCGGACGCCTTCGGCTCACCCTCCGTGAGGGTGTTCTCGTCGCCGCCAACACCGGGGCTCCCCTCGACGCCGCCGGTGTCGAGTCGCTGTCCACGCTGCGGGCCTCCGCCAAGCGGGACACGGCCTCCGTAGGGCGTTTCGGCGTCGGGTTCGCCGCCGTTCTCTCCGTCACCGACGAGCCCGCCGTCGTCGGACGGCACGGCGGGGTCCGCTGGGCGCTCGCCGAGGCCCGGGAGCTGGCCCAGGAGGTCGCGCGGCACAGCCCGGGGCTGGGCGACGAGATCCGGCGCCGGGACGGGCATGTGCCCCTGCTGCGGCTGCCGTTCGCCGCCGAGGGCTCCGCCCCCGACCCGTACGACACCGCCGTCATCCTCCCGCTCCGCGACACCGCCGCCGCCGATCTCGCCGAGCGCCTGCTGAACGCCGTCGACGACGCCCTGCTGCTGGCACTGCCCGGCCTGGAAGAAGTCGTCATCGAGGTCGGGGAGGGCGAGCCGCGCACCCTGCGGCGCCGCACCGACGGTCCCTTCACCATCGTCGAGGACTCCCGCGACGGCGTCACCCACTGGCGTACGTCCGTCGCCCACGGCCCCCTCACCCCCGAACTCCTCGCCGACCGCCCGGTCGAGGAGCGGCTGCGCCCCCACTGGTCGCTCACCTGGGCCGTGCCCGTCGACGCCGCCGACAGCACCCCCGCCCGCCCCCGCACCGCCCCCGTCGTCCACGCGCCCACGCCCAGCGACGAGGCCCTCGGCGTCCCCGCCCTGCTCATCGCCTCCTTCCCCCTCGACACCACCCGCCGCCACGCCGCCCCCGGCCCGCTCACCGACTTCCTGGTGCAGCGCGCGGCCGACGCCTACGCCGAACTCCTCGCCGACTGGCGCCCGGTGGGCGAGGGCATCATCGGGCTGGTACCCGGGCCGCTCGGCAAGGGCGAGCTGGACGGGGCCCTGCGGCAGGCCATCCTGGAGCGGCTGCCGCGCACCTCCTTCCTGCCGCCCGCCGCCGAGCACGACCCGGAGCTCCCCGAGGCCCTCAGACCCCGTGACGCCGAGGTCGTCGAGGGCGCCGGTGCCGACACCGTGCGCGTGCTCGCCGAGGTGCTGCCCACCCTCCTGCCCGCAGGGCTCGAACGGCGCGTGGAGCTGCGGACGTTGGGCGTCGCCCGGGTCCCGCTCACCGACGCCGTCGACCGCCTCGCCGGCCTTGAGAAGGAGCCAGGCTGGTGGCGGCGGCTCTACGACAGCCTCGCCGGGGTCGACCCGGACCGGCTGTCAGGGCTGCCCGTGCCGCTGGCCGACGGACGCACCACCATCGGCCCCCGCCAGATCCTGCTCCCCGCCCCCGACTCCGCCCGCATCGACCCGGAGATCCTGGCCCGCCTCGGCCTCAAGGTCGCCCACCCGGACGCCGCGCACCCCCTCCTGGAGAAGCTCGGCGCCCTCCCGGCCACACCCCGCGCGGTCCTCACCACGCCCCAGGTGCGCGCCGCCGTCGCCGCGTCGCTGGACGACGACGGCGGGGTGAACTGGGAGGAGGACACCCCGGATGCGGAGGAGCTGGCGGAGACGGTTCTCGCGCTCGTGCGGGACGCGGGCCTTGAGCCCGGTGACGAGCCGTGGCTCGGGGCCCTCGCGCTGCCCGACGAGGACGGGGAGCCCGCCCCCGCCGGTGAGCTGGTCCTCCCCGGCAGTCCCTTCGCACAGGTCATGCGGGACGACGAACTCGCCACCGTGGACGCCGAGTTGGCCGAGAGGTGGGGCGAGCAGCCCCTCGCCGCCTGTGGCGTCCTCGCCAACTTCGCCCTCGTCCGCGCCACGGACGTCGTCCTCGACCCGGACGAACTGGAGCCCCGCGAGGGCGACTTCGCCGAGCCCGACGACGCCGGTCTGCTGGACGCCGTCGACGTCTGGTGCGAGGACATCCTCGACCGCTTCCCGGACACGCCGGTACCGCCGGTCGCCACCGAGCTGATCGCCGTACGCGATCTGGACCTGGTCGACGACGACAAGTGGCCCCAGGCCCTCGCCCTGCTCGCCCAGCCGCCGCTGCGCGACGCCCTCACCCAGCAGGTACGGATCCTGCTGCCCGACGGCACCCATGAAGTCGTACGGCCGTACACGGCATGGTGGCTGCGGGGCAACCCGGTGCTGGACGGCCGCCGCCCGGCGGGCTTGCTCGCGGCCGGCGGCGACCCGCTCCTCCGCGGCCTGTACGACGAGGCCGACGCCACCGGCTTCGACGACGAACAGGTCCTGCGGGCGCTGGGCGTGCGCACCTCGGTCGCCGCGCTGCTCGACGAGCCGGGCGGCGCGGCGGAACTGCTCGACCGCCTCGCCGATCCGGAGCGGGACGTCACCGCCGCCCAACTCCACGCCCTCTACGGCGCGTTGGCCGACCTTGACCCCGAGCAGGTGACCCTGCCGGACGAGCTGCGGGCCGTCGTCGACGGGCGGGTGGAGGTCGTGGACGCTGGGGACGCGGTGGTCGTGGACTCGCCGGATCTGCTGCCGTTCACGGAGGGGGTGCCGCTCCTTCCCGTACGGCCGTCGCGGGCCGCCGAACTGGCCGAACTGTTCCAGGTGCGGCGGCTGAGCGAGTCCGTCACCGGGGAGGTGACGAGCGAGGGCACCGAGCACGACGTACCGGAGTCGGTACGGGTGCTGCTGGGGGCACAGACGCCCGGGTCGTACGTCGAGCACGAGGAACTCGTCGTCGACGGCATCGAGCTCGACTGGCGGCTGACCGACGACGGGGTGCTCCACGCGTCGACCCTGGAAGGCGTGGCCGCGGGCCTGGCCTGGGCGGCGGGGCAGTGGCCGCGCCGCTTCGAGGTCGCCGCGCTGCTGGAGGATCCGTCACGGACCGCGGAACTGGCACGCGACCGCTGGTTCGACTGAGCGGTCGCGGGCGGCGGCGGGCGGTGGCGTGACGAAGGTCACGCAATTTCCTCAGGGGTCACACAACCGGCAACGCCCGCCTCATATCTGATCACTTGAGCCATCAGGCTTCACGATCAGATAACCCGGGCCCCGACATGACCAACGGGGCCCCCTTTCCGTACCCAGGGGAACGCATGCGCATCAGAGCCACCGTGGCCGCCGTCTCCGGCGCCCTGGCCGTCTCCGCCGTCGCCGTCCCGGCCGCGCAGGCCGACGACTCCGCCGCCTCCTACCGCGCGGCCGTCGCCAAGGTCCGCGCGGCCGACTCCACCAGGGCCCCGGGCAAGCCGTACGACCTGAACGTCTCCTTCTCCGACGTCAAGATCGCCAAGACGGTGAAGGTCGGGACGACGCAGCATGTCGCCACGACGGTGACGTACAAGCTGACCCATGGCGCGGACGTCAATATCGCTGCCGCCGACTTCGTCACCGAGGTCTTCATCTACCGGGGTTCCTACCCGGGGTGGGACAACAAGCTCCAGGGCGACAAGCCCGCCAAGTGCACCGCGACCTCGCCGACCACCGCCAACTGCAAGGGCACGATCGACGTCTACCCGGGCGCGCACGAGCTCCGCAACACGGACGCCGGCACCTGGCGGGCCGCCGCCGAGGCCACCGCGTTCAACGGGCAGAACCCCGCGGGCGAGGTCTTCGACATCACCAAGGTCGGCTACGCCGCCAAGAGCGGCATCGGCACCACCCTGATGCAGCGCACCTCGAAGCTCACGGTCGACGCCACACCGGAACCGGTGAAGAAGGGCAAGCCGATCACCATCACTGGCAAGCTGTCCCGCGCCAACTGGGACCGCGGCACCTACAACGGCTATGTCCAGCAGCCCGTGAACCTGCAGTTCCGCAAGAACGGCAGCAACACCTACACCACGGTCAAGACCGTCAAGACGAACGAGACGGGCAACCTGAAGACGACGGTGACGGCAGCGCAGGACGGCTATTTCCGGTTCACGTTCGCGGGCACGACGACGACTCCGGCGGCGACGGCCGCGGGCGACTTCGTAGACGTCCGTTAAGGCGAGGCCTACGCCGGGAACCGGCGGTCGACCCACCTCCACGCGAACTCCAGGCCGACCGCCGCCCCCGCCGAGATGCCCACCGCGATCCAGGGCATCGTCACCCCGACCAGCCGCAGTGCGAAGAACTCCTGCAGCCACGGCACCACCAGCACCAGCAGGAAGCCGAAGCCCATGGCGGCGACCAGGGCCACGCGCCACCAGGTGTACGGCCGGGCGATGATCGCCAGGACCCACATCGAGATCAGGAACAGGGTCAGGGTGGCCACGCTCGTCTCGGCGTCCAGGGAGCCCTCGCCCGTGTAGTAGTGCCGGGCGATCAGATAGGTCCCGAAGGTCGCCACCGCGGCGATGAAACCGCCCGGGATCGCGTACCGCATGACCCGCCGCACGAAATGCGGCCGCGCACGTTCCTTGTTGGGCGCGAGGGCGAGGAAGAAGGCGGGGACGCCGATGGTGAGGGTGGAGAGCAACGTCAGGTGGCGCGGCAGGAACGGGTACTCCACCTGCCAGAACACCACCATCAGGGCGAGCAGTACCGAGTAGACCGTCTTGACCAGGAACAGCGTCGCCACGCGCGTGATGTTGCCGATGACGCGCCGCCCCTCGGCCACCACCGACGGCAGCGTCGCGAAGCTGTTGTTCAGCAGCACGATCTGCGCCACCGCCCGCGTCGCCTCCGACCCCGAGCCCATCGCCACTCCGATGTCGGCGTCCTTCAGCGCGAGGACGTCGTTCACCCCGTCCCCGGTCATCGCGACGGTGTGCCCGTGGGACTGGAGCGCGCCCACCATGTCCCGCTTCTGCTGCGGGGTGACCCGCCCGAACACCGTGCCGTCGTCGAGGGCGGTCGCCATCCCGTCCTTGTCGGCGGGCAGCCGGCGCGCGTCGACCGTCGTACCCGTCAGACCGAGCTTGGTCGCCACCGCGCCGACCGACACCGCGTTGTCCCCGGAGATCACCTTGGCCCGGACGTTCTGGTCCGCGAAGTAGCGCAGGGTGTCGGCGGCGTCGGGCCGCAGGCGTTGTTCGAGTACGACGAGGGCGGCGGGCCGGGCGTCCTCGGCCACGTCGGGATCGTCGAGGTCCTGGGAGGCGCGGGCGAGGAGCAGGACGCGCAGTCCCTGTTCGTTGAGACGATCGGTTTCGGCCAGGGCCGGGTCGTCGGCGCCCAGCAGCACATCGGGGGCGCCCAGCAGCCAGGTGCTCGCCTCGCCGTCGCCCTCGCTGAAGGTGGCGCCGCTGTATTTGCGGGCGGAGGAAAAGGGCAGCGACTCGGTGCAGCGCCAGTCCTCGGCGTCGGGGTAGGAATCGATGATGGCCTGAAGGGAGGCGTTCGGGCGGGGGTCGGACTCGCCGAGGGCGCCGAGGACCTTGCGTATGTACTCCTCGTCGCCGCCGTTCAGGGGCCGTAGCTCGGTGACGTCCATGCCGCCCTCGGTGAGGGTGCCGGTCTTGTCCAGGCAGACGGTGTCGACGCGGGCCAGGCCCTCGATCGCGGGGAGTTCCTGGACGAGGCACTGCTGGCGGCCGAGCCGGATGACGCCGATCGCGAAGGCGACGGAGGTGAGGAGGACCAGGCCCTCGGGGACCATCGGCACGATGCCGCCGACGGTCCGGGCGATGGAGTCGTCGAGGTCCTTGTTCTTCACGAACAGCTGGGTGACGATCAGGCCGATCGCGGCCGGGACCATCATCCACGTCACGTACTTGAGGATGGTGGAGATGCCGGAGCGCAGCTCGGAGTGGACGAGGGTGAAGCGGGACGCCTCCTCCGCGAGCTGGGCGGCGTAGGCCTCACGGCCGACCTTGGTGGCCTGGAAGGCGCCGCCGCCCGCGACCACGAAGCTGCCGGAGAGGACGGGATCGCCGGGGCGTTTGACGACCGGGTCGGCTTCGCCGGTGAGCAGCGACTCGTCGATCTCCAGCCCGTCGGCCTCGACGCACGCCCCGTCCACGACGACCTTGTCGCCCGGCCCGATCTCGATCAGGTCGTCCAGCACGATCTCGGACGTGCCGACCTCGCCGGCGACTCCATCCCGCCGTACCGTCGGCCGGGCCTCACCGATCACCGCGAGCGAGTCGAGGGTCTTCTTCGCCCGCCACTCCTGGACGATCCCGATCCCGGTGTTGGCGATGATCACGAAGCCGAACAGGCTGTCCTGGATCGGCGCGACGAACAGCATGATCAGCCAGAGCACGCCGATGATCGCGTTGAACCGGGTGAACACATTGGCCCGGACGATCTCGCCCATCGACCGGCTGCTGCGCACCGGAATGTCATTGACCTGCCCGAGCGCGACCCGCTCGGCCACCTCGGCGGCGGTCAGTCCGCCCTTCGCCACCGGGGGATGCAGGGTGTTGTTGTCGACCTCGGTTTCCGTGCCCGCGTCGGCATGCGTCATGCAATCGACGGTACGTGCGGATTTACGCCTTCACCCGCCGAGTGGGCGGAAGTTCCGACTTGGGGAGGAGGGGTGTCGTACCGGGGTCGTACGGCTGCCTATTCGGCGGTGGCTTCGGCAGCGGATTCGGCGGCGGCTTGGGCGGCGGCGCGCTTGATCGCCGCGTCGCGCTTACGGACGTACCAGATGCCGATCAGCCCGAGCCCGCCGCCGGCCAGACAGGTCCACACCCACCAGGTGTGCCCGTGGTCGTCGAACCAGCCGTAGAACGGCAGCTGGACGAGGAAGAGGACGAACCAGATGACCGTGCCGCCGACGATGGTCGGGACCACGGGCCCTTCCAGGGGCTCGGGCGCCTCGTGCTTGACGGGTCCCGTGAAGAATGCGGCCATGGGGGACAGCTTACGAGGAGACCGGATGTGTGAGGATCCGGCTCGGTCTACGCGCGGAGATGGCTGTTCGAGGCTCTATATGTTCATACTGAAACGGTTTATGTCTGACCACTTCTCTTCGTAGGAACAACCAAGCGCATGCCCGCATACGGCGCCCTCGACCGCTACTTCAAGATCTCCGAACGCGGCAGCACCCTGCCCCGTGAGATCCGTGGCGGTTTCGCCACCTTCTTCGCGATGGCGTACATCATCGTGCTGAACCCGATCATCCTCGGCAGCGCGAAGGACATGTACGGCCACCAGCTGGACAACGGCCAGCTGGTCACCGCGACGGCCCTGACGGCGGCGTTCACCACGCTGCTGATGGGCGTCATCGGCAATGTGCCGATCGCGCTCGCCGCCGGACTCGGCGTCAACTCGGTCGTCGCGCTCCAGCTCGCGCCCCGGATGTCCTGGCCGGACGCGATGGGCATGGTGGTCCTCGCCGGCTTCGTGGTCATGCTCCTGGTCGCCACCGGGCTACGTGAGCGCGTCATGAACGCCGTGCCGTACAGCCTGCGCAAGGCGATCTCCATCGGTATCGGCCTGTTCATCATGCTGATCGGACTCGTCGACTCCGGCTTCGTCTCCCGTATCCCGGATGTCGCCCAGACGACCGTGCCCCTTCAACTGGGCGGCGACGGTCACCTCAACGGCTGGCCGGTGCTCGTCTTCGTCCTGGGCACGCTGCTCACCCTCGCCCTGATCGTCCGCAAGGTCTCCGGCGCGATCCTGATCTCGATCGTCGCGATGACCGTGCTCGCGCTCGTCATCGAGGCGGTCACGAAGGTGCCGTCCTGGGGACTGACGACCCCGAAGTGGCCCGGCAACCCGGTCGCCAGCCCGGACTTCGGTCTGATCGGTGAGTTCAGCCTGTTCGGCGGCTTCGACAAGGTCGGCGCGCTGACCGGCACCCTCTTCGTCTTCACGGTCCTGCTCTCCTGCTTCTTCGACGCCATGGGCACGATCATGGGCGTCAGCGACGAGGCGAAGCTGACCGACGGTGAGGGGCAGATGCCGGGCATCAACAAGGTGCTGTTCGTGGACGGCCTCGCGGTCGCCACGGGCGGCGCCAGCTCCTCCTCGGCGACCACGGCGTTCGTGGAGTCCACGGCGGGCGTCGGCGAGGGCGCCCGTACGGGTTTCGCGAATGTCGTCACCGGCGGCCTCTTCGGCATCGCGCTGTTCCTCACCCCGGTCGCCACCATGGTCCCGTCGCAGGCGGCGACCCCGGCGCTGCTCGCGGTCGGCTTCCTGATCATGGCGAACTCCGTCAAGGAGATCGACTGGGCCGACTACACGGTCGCGATCCCGGCGTTCGTGACGATGCTGATGATGCCGTTCACCTACTCCATCACCAACGGCATCGGCATGGGCTTCATCACCTTCGCGGTGCTGCGCCTGGCCGCCGGGCGGGGGCGGGAGGTGCCGGTGGCGATGTACGTCGTGGCGGCGGTCTTCGGCTTCTACTACCTGATGCCGGCGCTGGGACTCACGTAAGGCCGTAGAACTTCTCGGTCTCCTCGACCGCGGACTGGAACCGCTCGTCGAAGTCATCGCGGATGAGCGTCCGGACGACATAGTCCTGGACGCTCATTCCTCTTTTCGCCGCATGCTCCTTGAGTCGTTCGAGCAGCTCGTGGTCTATCCGCAGGCTGAGCACGCTGGTCCCCATGCACATGAGGGTCGCGGCACATGCGGGTGCGGTGTGTCACGTTCCGCCACGAGATCACCCGGATGAGTGACATCGAAGGACGGTGAACCCGGTGGTCTTTAGTCAGGGTAATGAGTTACGCTAAAGAACATGTCGGACCTTACCCATGGCGACGACGCTGCCGCCGTGAACTCTCTGCGCTCCGCCGTGATGCGACTGTCGCGCCGGCTCAAGCACCAGCGGGTCGACGAGTCGCTGAGCCCCACCGAGATGTCGGTGCTGGGCACCCTCTCCCTCTGCGGGAAGGCCACTCCCGGTGAGCTCGCCCGCAAGGAGCATGTCCAGCCGCCGTCGATGACCCGCATCGTCGCCCTGCTGGAGGCCAAGGGACTGGTCCGCCTGGAGCCGCATCCGGAGGACCGGCGCCAGAAGGTCGTCACGAAGACCGAGCAGGCCGAGGCGATGCTCGAGGAGAGCCGCCGTAAGCGCAACGCCTTCCTGGCCACCCTGGTCGAGGGCCTCGACGAGGACGAGTGGGCGAAGATCCGCGCCGCCGCCCCCGTGCTGGAGAAGCTCGCACACCTGTAAGCCATTTTCGCGAGGAGGCGAACCCCCATTGAGTACGGGACCCGGAGCAACCTCCGCACCCGCACCGATAACCCCTTCTACTCCCGGACCCGGCAAGTCCTCGATGTTCAGCTCGCTGAAGGTCCGGAACTACCGTCTCTTCTTCCTCGGCCAGGTCGTCTCCAACACCGGCACCTGGATGCAGCGCATCGCCCAGGACTGGCTGGTGCTCAGCCTCACCGGCTCCGCCACCGCCGTCGGCATCACGACGGCCCTGCAGTTCCTGCCGATGCTGCTCTTCGGTCTCTACGGCGGTGTCCTCGTCGACCGCCTGCCCAAGCGCCGCACGCTGCTCGTCACCCAGACCGCGATGGCCCTCACGGGTCTCGCGCTGGCCTTCCTCACGCTCACCGGTGACGTCCAGGTCTGGCATGTCTACCTGGCCGCCTTCGCGGTCGGCCTCGCGACCGTCGTCGACAACCCGGCCCGGCAGTCCTTCGTCTCCGAGATGGTCGGCCCGGAGCAGTTGCAGAACGCGGTCAGCCTGAACTCCGCGAACTTCCAGTCGGCCCGGCTGATCGGGCCCGCCGTGGCCGGCCTGATGATCACCGGTGTCGGCACGGGGTGGGCGTTCCTCGCCAACGGGCTGTCCTTCGTCGCTCCGCTGGCCGGACTGCTGCTGATGCGTTCGCGTGAGCTGCATGTCGTGCAGCGGGCGCCGCGCGGGAAGGGGCAGATGCGGGAGGGGTTGCGGTATGTCGCCGGGCGCCCCGAACTGATCTGGACCATCGTCCTCGCCGGGTTCGTCAGCACCTTCGGCTTCAACTTCCCGGTGTATCTGTCGGCCTTCGCCGACGACGTCTTCCACGCGGGCGCCGGGTCCTACAGCCTCTTCAACACCCTGATGGCGGTCGGCTCGCTGGCGGGTGCGCTGCTCGCCGCTCGGCGCGGTACGGCCCGGATGCGGGCGCTGATCGGGGGAGCGCTGGCCTTCGGGGCGATGGAGATCGTGGCGGCGTTCGCGCCCTCGCTCTGGCTGTTCGCGCTGCTCATGGCGCCGATAGGCATGTTCGGGATGACGGTCAACGTCACCGCCAACAGCAGCATCCAGATGTCCACCGACCCGAGCATGCGGGGCCGGGTCATGGCCCTGTACATGATGGTCTTCATGGGCGGGGCCCCACTGGGTGCCCCGATCGCTGGCTGGGTCACGGACGCGTACGGCGTGCGGGCCGGGTTGGCGGTGGGCGGTGCGATCACTGCGACCGCGGCTGTCGTCATCGCCCTGGTGCTGGCCCGGGTGGGCGGACTGCGGCTGTCCGTGGGGTGGAACCAGGGGCGTCCGCGGGCTCGGTTCGTTCCTCGGGAGGGGCGGGAGGAGGAGCTGGCTGCGGCTGCGTAGTCAGTCGCGGGGGAACCTGTCGGTCTTGAGGGTGAGGCCGAGGAGGGTGTTAGTCATGTCGACGTCTGCGCCGTAAGTGATCGACGCGTCGCTCATGTAATCGCCGTCCTTGGGCTGGGTGAACAGGTGGCACTTGGCCGTGTACGGGTCGACGATGAGGTAGACGGGGACTTCGGCGAGGGCGTACGCGGCCTTCTTGGGGCCGTAGTCGTTCTTGGCCGTGTCTTTGGAGATGACCTCGGCGATGAACTCGACATCCTCGTTACGCCAGTGGCCCTCGGCGTCCATCTCGGCGCCGTCGCGTAGCTTCGCCACGTCTGGGGCGAGTCCGTTCTTGCGCCCGGGGAAGTCGATGCGGACGTCGGAGAGCACTTCCGCATCCCTGCCGAAGGTGTCCTCGATCGCCCACATGATCGCTTTAATGGTTTTCCAGTGGACGCTCCGCTGCGGCGACATGTAGACGGTCCCCTCGACGATCTCGACCTTGTATCCCTCGGGGACGGGCAGCTTCTCAAGCCGCTCGAACATCTCGTCGAGCCAGGACGTGTCGTCGCTCTGGGCCATCGCGATCCTGTCTTCAAGGACGGTCATCGTGGCGCTCCTCCCCGGCTGCCCCACGGACGAGTGCAACCGCGCAGTACAACGATACGCACGGTGACGCGTCACGTGTGGTCATGGTCACTCCGCAGCTGCGAGCCGGCTACACCCGCCGTGCCAACACCTGCCCCGGCCAGCCGTCCTTCCCCGCATACGTCTCGGTCCGGACGAAGCCGTTGCCCTCGTAGTAGCGGACCAGCTTGCCGTCGCCGCCTGCGTAACAGTCCACCCGCAGCAGCGAGACGCCGGCCCGCCGGGTCACGTCGGCGGCGTGGGTCAGGAGGGCGCTGCCCGTGCCGTGGCCCTTGAAGCGGCGGTCGGAGGCGAGCCAGTGGATGTAGCGCTCGGGTTCGCCGGGCGGGGGGAGGTGGGAGAGGTAGGCGCCGGGGGCGTCGGTGAGGGTGAGGGTGGCGGCCGGGGTGCCGTCGGCCTCGGCGATGAAGACCTCGCCCTCGTCCATACAGCGGGTGACCGACTCCACGGTCCTGGGGCTCTGCGACAGCGGCGCCGTCCCCCACTGCCCCGTCCGCCCCTGCCCGACCAGCCACTCCACGCAGCTGTCGAGCATGCCGAGTATCGCGGGGATGTCGTCGCGCCGGCCGTCCCTGATCGTGATCGTCATCGGCTCATGGTGTCACGCTGGACCCATGAGACTCTTCGCCGCCGTGCTGCCGCCCGAGGATGTGACGCGCGAACTGGCCACCGAGGTCGCCGAGTTGAGGAAGCTGCCCGGTGCGGAGGGGCTGCGCTGGACCGGCCGCCCGGGGTGGCACTTCACGCTCGCCTTCTACGGGGAGGTCGATGAGGACGTCGTAGGGGATCTGTCGGCGCGGTTGGAGCGAGCCGCGCGGCGTACCGCCCCCTTCCCGCTGGCGTTGCGCGGGGGCGGGCAGTTCGGGCACGGGCGGGCGTTGTGGGCGGGGGCCGAGGGGGATCTGGCGGCGCTGCGGTTGCTCGCCGACCGGAGTGAGGCGGCGGCGCGGAAGGCCGGGGTGGCGATGGGGGAGCACCGGCGGTACAAGGCCCATCTGACGGTGGCCAGGAGTCGGGTCGCGGTGGATGCGCGGCCGTATGTGGCGGTGCTCGATGAGTTCGGCAGCCGTACGTGGACGGTGGGGGAGCTGGTGCTGGTGCGCAGCCACCTGCCTGTGTCCGGGGTGGCGGGGGAGCAGCCCCGTTATGAGGCGGTCGGGCGGTGGGCGCTCGGGGGCGCCGGTTAGGCTCGGTTCCGTGGACCCGAAAACCCGGAACCGGATCATGGCCGGTGCGCTTGTGTTGATGTTTGTGCTGGTCGCGGTGGCGGCTGCGCTCGGTAGGTAGGCGGTTGCGCAGGGCGGGGAACTGCGGGCCGGTGGGGGCTTGTCGCGCCCACGCGGCGGAGCCGCATGTCGAGACAAGCCCCGCGCCCCTACCAGGCGAACGCCTCCGGCGACGGCCCAGGACCCGGGAAGATCTCGTCCAGCCCCGCCAGCAGCTCCTCGCTCAGCTCCAGCTCGGCCGCCCGCAGGGCCGACTCCAGTTGCCCCGTCGTGCGCGGGCCGACGATCGGGCCGGTCACGCCGGGGCGGGTGAGTAGCCAGGCCAGGGCTGTCTCGCCGGGCTCCAGGCCGTGCTTGTCGAGGAGGTCCTCGTAGGCCTGGATCTTGGTGCGTACGGCCGGGTCGGCCAGCGAGTCGGCGGCTCGGCCGGAGCTGCGGCGGCCGCCCTCGACCTCCTTCTTGATGACGCCGCCGAGGAGACCGCCGTGCAGCGGGGACCAGGGGATGACGCCGAGGCCGTACTCCTGCGCGGCGGGGATGACCTCCATCTCGGCGCGGCGCTCGTAGAGGTTGTACAGGCACTGTTCGCTGACCAGGCCGATGGTGCCGGCGCGGCGGGCGGCGATCTCGTTGGCCTGGGCGATCTTGTAGCCGGGGAAGTTGGAGGACCCGACGTAGAGGATCTTGCCCTGCTGGACCAGCACGTCGATGGCCTGCCAGATCTCCTCGAAGGGAGTGGCGCGGTCGATGTGGTGGAACTGGTAGATGTCGATGTGGTCGGTCTGGAGGCGCTTGAGCGACGCGTCCACCGCCCGGCGGATGTTCACCGCCGAGAGCTTGTCGTGGTTGGGCCACGCCTCGCCGTCGGCGGCCATGTTGCCGTACACCTTGGTGGCGAGGACGACCTTCTCGCGCCGCTCGCCGCCCTTGGCGAACCAGTTGCCGATGATGCTCTCGGTACGGCCCTTGTTCTCGCCCCAGCCGTACACGTTCGCCGTGTCGAAGTAGTTGATGCCGGCGTCCAGCGCCGCGTCCATGATCGCGTGACTGTCCGCCTCGTCCGTCTGCGGACCGAAGTTCATGGTGCCGAGGACGAGTCGGCTGACCTTGAGTCCCGTGCGTCCGAGCTGCGTGTACTCCATGGAGTGCACGCTAGCCGGGTGGAGTGCGCTCCAAGCAAGGCATCTTGATGTTCATCTCAGCCCCGGCGTTGATGTTCACCTCAGCCCCCGCGCCCTCGCCCGGTACTCGCTCGGCGTCGTCCCCACGCGGCGGTGGAACGCCCTGATCAGGGTGTCGACCGTGCCGAAGCCGCACGCGGAGGCGATCCGTTCCAGGGTGTCGTCGGTGGTCTCCAGCAGATGGCCCGCCCGCTCCACCCGCGCCGACTCGATATAGGCGTGCGGTGTCGTGCCGAGCTCGGTCTTGAAGACGCGGGTGAGCTGCCGGTCGCTGACATGCGCGTACGCGGCGAGGTCCGCGACCGTGAGGCGCTCGTCGAGGTGGTTCAGGATGTACAGCCGGAGGTCGTCGCTGCGCCGCGTCGTGGACACCCGCTCCAGCGGCACGCTGAACTGGGACTGCCCGCCGGGCCGCTTGAGGTACATCACCAGCTGGCGGGCGACGCGCTGTGCGACCTGCTCCCCGAAGTCGTCCGCGACCAGGGCGAGGGAGAGGTCGAGGCATGCGCTGATCCCCGCGCCGGTCCACACCTCGCCGTCCTCGCGGATGAAGATCGGATCCGGGTCGACCCGCACCGCCGGATGGTCGTCGGCCAGTCGCCGCGCGGTGGACCAGTGCGTCGTGGCGCGCTTGCCGTCGAGGAGCCCCGCGGCGGCGAGGATGTGTGCGCCGACGCACACCGAGGCCACCCGCCGGGCGCGGGCGGCCAGCGACTTCACCCAGGTCACCGTGGCGGGGTCGGTGACGGGGTGGATACGGTCCTCGGCGTCCACCTCGACCGAGCCCGGCACCAGCAGCGTGTCGATCGCACGCTCGCGCACCTCCTCGAACGTGGCGTCGGGCAGGATCCGCACCCCGGCCGCCGTGGTCACCGGTGCCGTCGTCCCGGCGGCCAGGACGACCTCGTAGCCGACCCGCTCCGTCGTCTCGCGCGGGACGAGCGAGAACACCTCCGGCGGGCCGGTGACGTCGAGGAGGTCGACGCCCTCGAACAGCACGATCACGATGAGCCGGTTCACGTAACCCCCTGTTTCGCGCGCCGACATCGGTGTCGGTTTCTGCGCATAGCGCGTCATTGCCGACGCACCGGTTCCGGCCATAGCGTCGCATGTGTGTTCAACAAGCCGTTGAACGAGCCGTTGAAAAGGCCTTTGGGCAAGCTGCTGAACATGCCGTTGAACACATCTCGACCCATTCAACTCCCGGAACCTGGAGGAGATCTGTGACCAGCAAGACGCTGCGCGAACTCGGCGGTGCCGACACCACCCCCGCGGCCCTCGCGTCCTCGACGCTCGTCCTCGTCGACTACCAGAACACCTACACCCGCGGTGCGATGGAACTCGACGGCTGGCAGCCCGCCCTCGCGGCCGCGTCGGACCTGCTCTCCCGCGCCCGCGCGGCCGGAGCCGCGGTCATCCACGTCCAGCACGACGGCGGCGAGGGCTCGCCCTACGACATCCGTGCCGAGATCGGCGCGATCCACCCCTCCGTGGCGCCGGCCGAGGGCGAGCCCGTGGTCGTGAAGCAGGCCCCGGACTCCTTCCACGGCACCGACCTCGGCAAGCTCGTCGACGAGGCCGGGAACGAGACCGTGATCGTCGCCGGGTTCATGACCCACATGTGCATCGCCTATACGACGGCTTCCGCGGCCCTGCGCGGCAACAAGCCCACCGTCCCGGCGGACACCTGCGCCACCCGCTCGATCGTGGACGTCTCCGCCGACGAACTGCACCGCAGCGCGCTGGCCGCCATCGCCGACGCGTACGGCGTGGTCGTCGCCTCCGGCAGTGAGCTGGCCTGACGTGGCCCAACAGGGTTCCCGGCGCGGGTTCCTGAAGGCCGGTGGCGCGGCCGTCGTCGGCGGTGCCGCGGTGTTCGGGGCGACCCGCCTCGGTGACACCCCGGCGCGGGCGGCGGACGCGTCCGGCACGACCACCCTGCGGGGGCTCAACGGCCTGCCCGACGAACCGGCTTCACTCGGCTCGGCCACGCTGATCATGGTCGACTACCAGAACACGTACACCCGGGGGGTGATGGAACTCGACGGCTGGCGGCCCGCCCTGGAGGCGGCGGCCGAGCTGCTGGACGCGGCCCGTGAGGCGGGCGGAAACGTCATCCACATCGTCAACGACGGCGGGGCGGACACCCCGTACGACATCCGTCGGCCGATCGGCCGGATCCACGACCGGGTCAGGCCCGCCAAGGGCGAGCCGACCGTGGTGAAGAAGGCCCCCAACGCCTTCGTGAACACCGAGCTGGGCGGGCTCGTCGACCGGGCGGGGCGCAAGGACCTCGTCATCGCCGGGTTCATGACGCACATGTGCGTGACGTTCACGGCCGAGGGCGCGTTCCTGCGCGGGAACCGGCCCACCGTGGTCGCGGACGCCTGCGCCACCCGGCCGCTGCCGTCGGTCGGCGGCGGGCTGTCCGCCCGGCAGATCCACCACGGCGCGCTGGCGACGATCGCCGATCTGTACGGCGTGGTCGTCCCCACCCACACCGCGCTGAGCTAGCGCGCGTCCGCCCTCTCCCTCTCCGGCCTGCCTCCGGCCCCACGCCGCCGGAGAGGGAAACACGCGGAACCCGGGAAACACCTGCTCACCTTCCACATCTCGCATTGCTCCCCGCGTCCCGGCCCCTCGTGGCTCCCGGCGGGTCAGTTCCCCCCACGCCACCGCTCCCCACGGCGGGAACACCTGACGACCGATTCGTTACGGAGAGCAAGTCATGGCAACACGGCGGACCTTCATCGGCGGCGCGGGCATCGGCGCCGCGACCTTCCTCGGCTATGCGGTAGCCCCGGCCGACCCCCTGAACACGGCGCCCGCCGCGGAGGCGGTGAGTACCGAGAGCGCCGCCCGGGACTCCATCCGCGCGGTGAACGCGGCCATGCGCACCAACTACGCGGCGCTCAAAGCCGACCTGATCAACAACCTCGGGCCCGTCATCGTCGTGCAGAACGACGCGAAGGGCGGCACCTTCACCCTCGTCCACGACGGCAAGCGGTATGTCGAGCACCCGGTGGCCGAGGAGTTCGAGCTGGCGAAGTCCATCGCCCATGTGCCGCTGGGGATCTACTCCACGATCGCGGAGTACCTCTCGGACAAGGTCCCCAACGTCCCCAACGGCGACCGGATCGACGCCCATGACCTCGACATGGTGGCGATGAAGGGCCCCGGCACCGACGCCTGGACGACACCGTTGCAGGCCTTCGCCGACAAGCTCACCACCGCGAAGAACGACCTCCCCGCGGCGAAACTGCCGCAGGCCCTGCAGAACGCCTGCGCGAAGATCCTCGACGAGGCGCTGACCTTCATCGCCGACTCCATCCGCGCCCGTGCCTTCGACATCGCCTCGTTCCAGGACTTCGCGGCCCGCGTCTACCCGGCGATCCGGGTGAACATGACGTACGCCGCCGACGCGCAGATCTCCGGCGTGCAGCGCCTCTGCAAGAAGTGGCGGGCGCAGATCGGCGAGGCGGCCTGGGCCGACCTGTACACGGTGGTGCTTTCGATCTGGACGACGTCGGTGCTCAATCAGGCGGAGATCATCATCAGGCCGATGATGAACCAGAAGAAGGTCGACACCCATCTGATCGACATCCCCACCGCGCAGCTGCCGACCGATCCGATCGGGGTGGCCCTGGACAACCTGGCGCGGATCGTCCAGGACAACATCGCCGCCGAGCTGGTCTTCGTCTCCGACACCAAGGTCGCCGACGCCCTCAAGGGCAAGGAGGACCTGCTGTCCGACGAGATCCTCAAGCAACTCGGCACGCCCGTCGCGTCCGGGGTCGCGTTCCGTACCGCGGGCCGGGCCAAGTGCCCGGTCGACCACAGCGTGAGCGTCTGACCGCGTCACGCGCTGCGGGAACAACGGGGGAACACACGTGACCACCAGGCTGTGGTTCGTCGTCGGCCTGATTCTGCTCGCCATCAACCTGCGCGCGGCGATCACCGGGATGCCGCCGCTCATCGGGGACGTACAAGAGGCACTCGCGCTGAACGGCGCCCAGGTCGGCGTGCTCGCGACGTTACCCGTGCTGTGCCTGGGCGGCTTCGCCTGGCTCGCACCCCGTCTGGCCCGTCGGTTCGGCACCCAGGCCGCCGTATGCGTCGCCGTCGTGGCCGTGGCCCTCGGCACCGCCGTGCGCGCGGTGCCGTGGCCGGCGGCGCTCTTCGCCGGAACGGTGCTCGCCGGCGCCGGGATCGCGGTCGGGAACGTGCTGATGCCCGCCGTCATCAAGGACCACTTCGGCGGGCGGATCGGCCTGTTCACCGGCCTCGCCATGACCCTGATGGCCGTCTCGGGCGCGGTCGCCGCCGCGGTCGCGGTACCGCTGAGCACCGTCACCGGCCGCGAGTTCGCGCTCGCGGTGTGGGCGCTGCCCGCCGTGCTGGCCGCGGCGGTGTGGGGACTGCTGGCCGCACCGGGAGCGGACGGCAGGCACCGCGGGACGCCGCCCGCGGCGAAGGAGCCGGCGGGTGGCGGATCGCTGCTGCGCTGCCCGCTCGCCTGGTGGGTGTCGGCGTTCCTCGGACTGGTGTCGCTGATGTTCTACGTGCTGGTGGCGTGGCTGCCCGAGATCATGCGCGCGCACGGCCGCACCCCGGGCCAGGCCGGTCTGATGATGTCGGTGATGCTGACCATCGGCATCCCGCCCGCCTTCCTCGTCCCCTTGGCCGCCGCCCGGATGCGCGGCCAACGGCTCCTGGTGCTGGCCGTGATCGCGGCGAAGTCGCTCTCCCTGGCCGGGCTGCTGCTGGCTCCCGAGCTCGGCTGGGTGTGGGTGTGCCTGCTGGGCGCGGCGACGGGAAGCGCCTTCCCGTTGGCCATCACCCTCCTCGGACTGCGCACGGACGGCCCCCGGACCGCCGCCGACCTCTCGGGCATGGCCCAGACCACCGGCTATCTCCTGGCCGGCCTGGGCCCGCTGGCCATGGGAATGCTGCACGACGCCACCGACGGCTGGCGGATGCCCCTCACCGTCCTGCTCGCCCTGCTGGTGCCAGAGACCATCGCGGGGCTCGTGGCCGCCCGCCCCGGCCACGTCCGGGCGCGGGTCAGGCGTAGGCGCATTCGTCGTACGGCTCGCCCAGATCCCAAGCCTGATGCATCGCCTCCGCGAACGCCTCCGCGATCCTGTGCTCACCGCTCGCGTTCGGGTGGGTGCCGTCGTAGGTGTCGAGATGGATGTCGTACGACGGTGGCGGCGACGCCAGCAGCAGTGGCGAGCGGGGCTCGTCCAGGTCGGCGACCGTCTTCGCGAGCAGCTCGTTGAAGCGGGCGACCTCGGCGGCGAAGGGGGCGTCCGACTCGGCGCGCACGTTGGGGATGACGGGCAGGACGACCATCCGGACGCGCGGGTTCGCGGTCCGGGCCTCGGCGACGAACTCCCGTGCGTTGTCCGCCGTCTGCTCGGCGTCCGTGTAGAAGCCCAGGTCGATCAGGCCCAGCGACACCAGCAGCACATCCGCCCGGCACGACCGCACCGCCTCGCCGATCAGCGGCGCCATGTGCAGCCAGCCCTCGCCCCAGCCGGCCAGATGCGCACGGGGGAAGCCCGGGTCGGCGTACTCGTACGACGTGGCCGTGTCGGTGGCCTTGTCGTACAGCGCCTCGCGCGGGCCGACGAGGGCGAAGGGGCCGCCGTACGTCTCGCGCAGGTGCTGCCACAGGCGGTAGCGCCATGTGTGTTCGCCGGCGCTGCCGATGGTCTGGGAGTCGCCGACGGGCATGAACCTGAGCATCCGCTCATGATGGACGATCTCTACCGATCGGTAGGACCGGCCGGGGTGTGAAGCGCACCACGCCCGCCCGCCCGAACGGTCGGGGCGGATGGCAGGCTTGGGCCATGCGCCGACCGCTCGCTGTACTCGCCGGGATCCTGCTCATGGGCATGTCCGCCCTGCCCGCCTCCGCCGCCGACGACGGCGACGAGGGCTTCACGATCAAGGACCCGCGCATCACGGAGTCCAGCGGCCTCGCCGCCTCCCGCCAGCACCCCGGCATCTACTGGACGCACAACGACCAGGACGAGGCGGGCGCCAACCTCTACGCCGTGGACAGCAGGACCGGCGAGACGGTCGCGACGATCACCCTGACCGGCGTGGGCACGCCGCGCGACGTAGAGGCGATTTCGATGGGCCCGAACAACGAACTCTGGGTCGGCGACATCGGCGACAACGACGGAGTGCAGTGGCCGTACGTCTGGCTCTACCGCCTCCCCGAGCCCAAGACCCTCAAGGACCAGAAGATCCGGGCCACGCAGTACGTGGTCAAGTACTCCGACGGCACCCGCGACGCCGAGTCGATGATCGTCCACCCCAAGACCGGCCGGGTCTACATCATCGACAAGCAGGAGGAGGGCGGCCACCTGTACGAGGGCCCGGCCGAGCTCTCCTCCTCGTCTGCGAACGTCTTCAAGCCGACGGTCCCGGTCGACCTGTGGGCCACCGACGCGGCGTTCTCCCCCGACGGCAAGACCCTCGCCGTCCGCGGCTACCTGGGCGGCATCGCCTACGACTGGAACGGCGGCAAGCTCAAACGCCTGGAGCGCATCAGCGTCCCCCTCGGCACCCAGGGCGAGTCCGCCACCTACACCCCCGACGGCACCAAGCTCCTGCTCGGCAGCGAGGGCGCGAACAGCGCGGTGGTCGCCAAGGACGCCCCCGGCGGCGCCGCCTCCTCCTCCGACTCCTCGTCCGGCAACGGCAGTTCCTCCGCCTCGGACGACGGCTCCGGCCTTCCCGAGGGCGAGCTCAAGGTCGGTGCGGTCGCGGTGGTCGTGGTGTGTGTGTTGCTGTTCGGGGTGGGGCGGTTGCGGCGGCGGGGGTGACCACTAGGGTGAACGGCCTCGGACAGCACCGGCCGGCCGGAGGCTGATCGCGGGGGAGGCAGTGACGGAAACCATTCAGGTCGCCCCGTCATCGGCACTGCGCGTGAACCCGGTTCCACGACGCGGCCTTTGACGCAATCCGTGGCCTGAGGGCATCGACAGCGGTGTGTACGTCGCCAGGGACCTGGTGTCCGGCGCGGTCGGCTATGTGCCGAAGATCCGGACACCTCCGCGCTCTGACGAAGCGCGCTACGACTGCTCCTCCGCGCGTCGCGCGACGATGACCTCCAGGCCGTCCAGGATCCGTTGCAACCCGTACTCGAAGTGGTCGAATTCGGGGCCCCAGGTGTTCTCGTCGAGGGAGGCGAGAAGGGGGTAGCGGCCGGAAAGCATGATCTTCTCCAGCATCGGGGCCTGGGCCGTCCAGAACTCCAGGTCCGTCAGCCCGGTGCGGCGCTCCGCCTCCCGCTGGTAGAGCTGGGTGCGCGCGGCGCCCACCACATAGCCGTCGATCATGATGATCGCGGAGACCAGCTCTACATCGGGCAGCCCCATCGGGCGGATCCGCGACAGCACCTTCTCCATGCCGTCCAGGGCGCTCGGGCCGAGGATCGGGCGGGACTGGTTGACCTGGAGCAGCCAGGGGTGGCGGCGGTAGAGATCGAGGGTCGCGCGGCCCATCGCCTCCAGCGCCGAACGCCAGCCGTCGTCGCCGAGGTCGGCCGGGTTCTCGGAGGGGCGCTGGACGCGGTCCAGCATCAGGTCGAGCAGCTCGGCCTTGCCGGGGAGATAGCGGTACAGCGACATGGTGCCGGTGCCCAGTTCGGCGGCGACCCGGCGCATGGAGACCGACTCCAGCCCTTCGGCGTCCGCGACCCGGACGGCCGCTTCCACGATCTGGTCCAGGGTGAGCGTCGGCTTGGGCCCGCGGCTCGGGCGTCGGCCGGTGTCCCACAGCAGCTCCAACGTGCGGACGATATCGCCGCTGCCGCTGGTCTCCGTACCGCTGGTGCCGCCCTTGCCGCTCGTCATGCGTTTCAGCTTAAGTCCTCGCGAAAAAACTGGGTACGCCGTACTCGAAATCGGGTACGCTGTACTCAGTTCACGAGAGGGGGACCCAACCCATGGGTGAAGACGGATACGCGGTGCGGGCCGAGGGACTGGAGAAGCGCTACGGCGAGAAGCGCGCGCTCGACGGTTTCGACCTGGCCGTCCGCGAGGGCACGGTGCACGGCCTCCTGGGGCCGAACGGCGCGGGCAAGACCACCGCCGTACGCATCCTGTCCACGCTGATCAGGCTGGACGGCGGCCGGGCGACGGTGGCGGGCCTGGACGTGGCCCGGCAGGGGCGCGAGGTGCGCGCCCGGATCGGACTCACCGGGCAGTACGCCGCGGTGGACGAGGTGCTCACCGGCCGGCAGAACCTGGAGATGTTCGGCCGGCTCTTCCACCTCGGCGGCAGGCGGGCGAAGTTGCGCGCCATCGAGCTGCTGGAGCAGTTCGACCTGGCCGACGCCGCCGACAAGGGCGTGGGCAAGTACAGCGGTGGTATGCGGCGCCGCCTCGACCTGGCCGCGTCGATGATCCTCGCCCCGGCCGTCCTCTTCCTCGACGAGCCGACGACGGGACTCGACCCGCGCAGCCGCGGCGAAGTCTGGGAATCGGTGAGGGAGTTGGTCGCGGGCGGCACGACCGTACTGCTGACCACGCAGTATCTGGAGGAGGCCGACAAGCTGGCCTCGCACATCACCGTCATCGACCAGGGCCGGTCCATCGCCGACGACACCCCGGACGGACTGAAGAACCTCGTCGGCGGCGACCGTATCGAGGTCGTGGTCGCCGAGCGGTCCGACCTCCCGCAGGTGGCGAAGGTCGTGGCCCGGGTCTCGGACGGCGAACCCGAGACGGACGAGGGCGAGTCCCGGGTGCACGCGCCCGTCATCGACCGGGTGTCCGCCCTGACGGAGGTGGCCCGCACGCTCCAGGACGAGGGCGTCCAGGTCGAGGACATCGGGCTGCGCAGGCCCAGCCTCGACGACGTCTTCCTCCGGCTGACCGGACACCGCACCGAGAAGACCGAGTCCGCCGAGAAGGAGGCCGTCGCATGACCGCCGTAGACCTGACCGTCCCGGCCGAGCGCGGCCGCCTGTACTGGGCCCTGGCCGACGTCTGGAACGTCGTCCGCCGAGGCCTGACCCACTACCAGCGCCAACCGGTCAACATCGCCTGGCAGCTGGGCTTCCCGATCCTCTCCGTCCTGCTCTACGGCTATGTCTTCGGCAGCGCCATGAAGGTCCCCGGCGGCGGGGACTACAAGGACTTCCTGATGCCGGGCATGTTCGTGATGACGATGGCGTTCGGCTTCATCAACACCGCGACGCTCGTCGTCTACGACTCGACGAAGGGCGTCATCGACCGCTTCCGCTCGATGCCGATGGCGTCGTCCGCGGTCGTGGCCGGGCGTGGGATAACCGATCTGCTCGCCGCCTGCGCCGAGTTGGCGATCATGATGCTGACGGCGTTCGCGATGGGCTGGCGCCCCGACGGCGGGCTCGGCTTCCTCGGCGCCTTCGGACTCCTGCTGTGGCTGCGGTTCGCGCTGATCTGGATCGGGGTGTGGCTCGGCCTCCTTGTGCCCAACCCGGAGGCGGCGGGCGGTCTGTTCGCGGTCGCCTTCCCGCTCACGATGATCTCCAGCATCTTCGTCGCGCCCCAGCTGATGCCGGACTGGCTGGGCTGGGTGGCCGCCTGGAACCCGATCTCCTCCACGGCCGCGGCGGCCCGCGAGCTGTTCGGGGTGCCCGCCGGGGCCGTGGCCGGGGACTCCTGGGTGGAGCAGCACGCGATGCTGATGGCGCTCGTATGGCCGGTGATCCTGACGGTGATCTTCCTGCCGCTGGCGGTGCGGAGGTTCCAGAAGCTGAGCCGGTGACGCCGGATGGCTTGACGTGTCCAAGTGACCTGACTTCCATGGGAGGTGAGGGCGGTGGGAGCGCTCCCACTCGGTTCCGGGCCCGCGCCTCCCGAGGAGGAAGCAGGACATGTTCCGCAGCTTGCGAAGAGGGTTGTGTGCGGTGGTGGCGGCGCTGCTGTTACCGCTGGGGGCCTCCGCCGCACAAGCGGCCGAAGCCGAAGCCGGCGCCGGGTACTGGCACACCAGTGGCCGGCAGATCCTGGACGAGGCCGGACAGCCGGTCCGTATCGCCGGGATCAACTGGTTCGGCTTCGAGACCGGCAACCATGTCGTCCACGGCCTGTGGACCCGCGACTACAAGAGCATGCTCGACCAGATGCGTTCGCTGGGCTACAACACCCTCCGCCTCCCCTTCAGCGACGACATCCTCAAACCCGGCACCATGCCCGACAGCATCAACTTCGCCGACGGCAAGAACTCCGATCTGCAAGGGCTGACGTCCTTGCAGGTGCTGGACCGGATCGTGGCGTACGCGGGCCAGGCCGGGCTGAAGATCGTCCTCGACCGGCACCGGCCGGACGCGGGCGGCCAGTCGGCGCTCTGGTACACGGCGTCGGTACCGGAGTCCACCTGGATCGCCAACCTCAAGTCGCTGGCGGCACGCTACGCGGGCGACCCGACCGTCATCGGCATCGACCTGCACAACGAGCCGCACGACCCCGCCTGTTGGGGCTGCGGCGACACGACCCGCGACTGGCGCCTGGCCGCCCAGCGGGCCGGGAACGCGGTTCTGTCCGTCAACCCCCAGCTGCTGATCATGGTCGAGGGCGTCCAGTCGTACGGCGGTGTGAGCGGCTGGTGGGGCGGCAATCTCATGGGCGTCGCCCAGTACCCGGTCCAGTTGGACGTCCCGGGCCGCCTGGTCTACTCGGCCCACGACTACGCGACCAGCGTCGCCCAGCAGCCCTGGTTCACCGACCCGTCCTTCCCCGACAACATGCCCGGCGTCTGGGACCGCTACTGGGGCTACATCTTCAAGCAGAACATCGCCCCCGTCTGGATCGGCGAGTTCGGTACGACGCTCCAGTCGACGGTGGACCAGAAGTGGCTGTCGGCGCTGGTGACGTATCTGCGCTCGACGTCTGCGTACGGCGCGGACTCGTTCCACTGGACGTTCTGGTCCTGGAACCCCAACTCCGGTGACACCGGCGGCATCCTCAAGGACGACTGGACGACGGTGGACACGGTGAAGGACGGCTACCTGTCCAGCATCAAGGCCCCGGGCTTCCCGGGCGGAGGCGGCGGCGACCCGGACCCCGACCCCGGCGAAGACCCGACGACCTGCACCGCCACCTACACCGTCACCAGCGACTGGGGCGGCGGCTTCAACGCCGAGGTGAAGGTGACCAACACCGGCACCACCCCCCTCAACTCCTGGAAGACGACCTGGACCTGGCCCGGCCCCCAGCAGATCACCTCCA
This sequence comes from Streptomyces lanatus, assembly GCF_014655715.1. Lineage (GTDB taxonomy): Bacteria > Actinomycetota > Actinomycetes > Streptomycetales > Streptomycetaceae > Streptomyces > Streptomyces lanatus. The sequence continues at coordinate 32,046 of NZ_BNBM01000007.1, forward strand.
TGTGGAACGCGTCCCACACCCAGACCGGCACGACAGTGACCGCGTCCAACGCCACGCACAACGGGGCGGTCGGGGCGGGAGGTTCGGTGAGCTTTGGGTTCGGGGGTGCGCCTGGGGGTGGGGGTGTGCCTGCGGTGGCCTGTGCGGCGATGTGAAGGGGAGCGCCCGGTGGGTTCATCGGGCGCTTTCTCATGGCATAGGCCAGCGGAATGTTCACTCGTACGGCTGAGCCTGCCTCGAACGCCTGCGCGTAATGTGTTCGCCACCCGATTACGTTGCGCCACATGGTCAGTTCACCCCATGAAGCGCTGCATCGGATCTTCCGTGCGGACCCCGGACTTTTCGCCCGGCTTCTGCCGCGGGCGGGCATCGGCTTTCCCGAGCACACCGCGATCGAGCCCCTGGACACTGATCTCACCGAGATCAGACCACTCGAGCGCCGGGTGGACAGTCTGTTCCGGGTGCACGCGGCCGGCGAGGAAGGCGGCTTCCTGCTCGCCGTCGAGTCGCAGGGCAAGCCGGACCCGGACAAGCACAACAGCTGGACGTACTACTTGGCCCACATGTACGCCAAGTACCGGCTGCCGCCGTTCCTTAGGTGGTGTGCAAGGACAAGGCAACCGCGTCGTGGGCATCGGAACCGATCCGTATCGGCCGAGGCTTCCACACGAGCATGGTCGTCTTCCCGCTGGTCCTGGGACCTGGGGTCCTACCCGTGATCACCCAGCCGGAGGAAGCGGCCCAGGACCTGGGCGTCGCCGTCTTCTCCGCGCTGGCGCGCCGCCCGTGACTACTGGAGGCATCTGATGGCCACTTACTCCCCGAACTTTCCGGGCAGCAACACGATCGTCGAAGAGTCGTGGAACAAGGGGCGCGCCGAGAGCAAGGCCGAAGACATCCTGCGCATTCTCGGTGTACGCGGAATCGAGGTCTCCGACTCCGTCCGGGAGCGGGTCACGTCCTGCACGGACCTCGGCGTGTTGGGTACCTGGCTCGACCGGTCCCTGAGTGTGACGGACGCTGAGGGGTTGTTCGTCGGGGAGCAGTAGGGCGTGAAGGGTGCGCGGCGCTCGGATGTGTCCAGTGCTGAGAGCGTCGTGCGCCCGCGATCGTGTGTACCGTACAGGCGTATCCTCGCCCCATGGTCGAGCACCGCATGATCGATGTGAACGGGATCCGGCTGCATATAGCGGAAGAGGGCGAGGGTCCGCTCGTCGTGCTGTTGCACGGCTTCCCGGAGTCCTGGCACTCCTGGCGTCATCAGTTCGGCCCGTTGGCGGAGGCCGGGTTCCGGGTGGTTGCGCCGGATCAGCGGGGGTACGGCCGTAGTGATCATCCGGAGAGCGTGGACGCGTACAGCATCCTTCGTCTCGTCGGGGACGTGATCGGGCTCATTCACGCCCTGGGCGAGACGCAGGCGTTCGTCGTCGGGCATGACTGGGGCGCGCCCGTGGCCTGGCACACCGCGCTGCTGCGGCCCGATGTGGTGCGCGGAGTGGTGGGGCTGAGCGTGCCGCCGCCGTTCCGTGGGGAGCGGCCGCCGCTCGTCGCCATGCAGGAGCGGTTCGGGGGGCGGTTCTACTGGAACTACTTCGACCGGCCCGGGGTCGCCGACGCCGAGTTCGCCCTGGACACCCGCACCGCCCTACGCAAGCTGTTCTACTCCGCCTCCGGTGACGCCCCGGACGCCGGACGCCCCGACCAGGCCCTGGTGGCCGACCCGGAGCGGGGCTGGCTCGCGGACATGACCGACCCGGACGTGCTGCCGGACTGGCTCACCGAGGAGGACCTCGACGAGCTCACCGGGAGCTACGCCAAGGGCTTCACCGGAGCCCTGAACTGGTACCGCAACCTCGACCGCAACTGGGAGTTGACCGCCCCCTGGCACGGCGCGGTCGTCAGCCCGCCCGCCCTGTACATGTACGGCGACCGCGACCTGGTCCCGGCCTTCCCCGGCACACCCGAACTCATCGCCCAGCTCCCCCAGTTGATGCCCGACCTCCGCCGCGAGCCGATCCTCCTGCCCGGCTGCGGCCACTGGACCCAGCAGGAGCGGCCCGCCGAAGTGAACTCCGCGCTGGTCGACTTCCTCACCGAGCTGCGACGCTGACGGCGTGAACCGACGACGGCAGAAGAAACTCACCCAGCGGCTGGTGCTCGCCGCGAGCCTTGGTGAAGTCGCCGAGGTACGAGGCTTGTTGCGCTCCGGTGCGCAGGTCACTCCAGCCAACAGGGAAGGCACTACGCCGCTTTACGCCGCGTCCGTGCACGGTGCGGCCGATGTCGTGGGTCTCCTGCTGGAGGCCGGCGCGGGTCCCGACATCGAGAGCGGATACGGCACCGAGGGCACCCCGCTGTGCGCGGCGGCCTGCTGGGGGCACACCGAGACGGTGCGGGTGCTGCTGGAGCACGGCGCCGATCCGGCCCTGCGGGAGGACGACGGAACCGGGAACTCGCCCATGGACTGGGCGCTCGCCGGTCCTCACCCCGATGTGGCCGGGCTGCTGCGGGACGCGGGTGCGGGCGGCTGAGTGGTCTGACGGCACATGGCTGACGGCACACGTCGCACGAAAAGGGGCGCCCCGTACGGCAACGTACAACTGCCGTACGAGGCGCCCCTTCAGCCCTCTGCTGACCTACCGCGTCAGAGCTTCTCGATCACATAGTCGACGCACTTCGTCAGCGCCTCGATGTCCGCCGGGTCGATCGCCGGGAACATCGCCACGCGCAGCTGGTTGCGGCCGAGCTTGCGGTAGGGCTCGGTGTCGACGATGCCGTTGGCGCGCAGGACCTTGGCGACGGCGGCCGCGTCGACCTCGTCCGTGAAGTCGATCGTGCCGATGACCGCCGAGCGCTTCGCGGGGTCGGTGACGAAGGGGTTGGCGTACTTGATGTCCTCGGCCCAGCCGTAGAGCGTGCGCGCGGAGGTGGCCGTGCGGCGGACCGCCCAGTCCAGGCCGCCCTGGCCGTTGATCCACTCCAGCTGCTGGTTCAGGAGGAAGAGGGTGGACAGGGCCGGGGTGTTGTACGTCTGGTTCTTGCGGGAGTTGTCGATCGCCGTGGGGAGGCTGAAGAACTCCGGGATGTGGCGGCCGGACGCGTGGATGCGCTCGGCGCGCTCGATCGCCGCCGGGGAGAAGACGCCGATCCACAGGCCGCCGTCGGAGGCGAAGGACTTCTGCGGGGCGAAGTAGTAGACGTCGGTCTCGGAGACGTCGACCGGGAGGCCGCCGGCGCCCGACGTCGCGTCGACCAGGACCAGCGATCCGGAGTCGGCGCCCGGCACGCGCTTGATCGGCATGGCCACGCCGGTCGAGGTCTCGTTGTGGGTGAAGGCGTACACGTCGACGCCGGCCTCGGCGACCGGCTCCGGGTGCGTGCCCGGGTCGGTGGAGATGACGTCCGGGTCGGCCAGCCAGGGGGCCAGCTTCGCGGCCTTCGCGAACTTCGAGCTGAACTCGCCGAAGGTGAGGTGCTGCGACCTGTTCTCGATCAGGCCGTGCGTCGCGATGTCCCAGAACGCCGTCGAGCCGCCGTTGCCGAGGACGACCTCATAGCCCTCGGGGAGCTGGAACAGCTCGCTGATGCCCTCGCGCACCTGGCCGACCAGGTTCTTGACCGGGGCCTGGCGGTGGGAGGTGCCGAGGAGGGAGGTTCCGGTGGCGGCCAGCGCGTCCAGCGCTTCCGTCCGCACCTTGGAGGGGCCCGCGCCGAAACGTCCGTCGGCGGGCTTGATGTCAGCGGGAATCTGGATCTCAGCCACGACAGGGAGGTTAGCCGGTGGAGGAAACCTGGGTGAAACCTCGTCCGTCGGATGAGACGGCGTTTTGCCTTTCGAGTCGCCCTTCGAGTCGCCCTTCGAGTCGCCCTTCGAGTTGTCCTTGGAGTTGTCCTTCGAGAAGAGGCAGCCCCGGGCGGGCTGATTGAGTGGACGCATGTCGGAACTTGAGACGGAGCTGCGCAAGGCCGTCCGGGGCGAGGTCGCTTTCGACGTCACCTCTCGGGCGCTGACGACGATGGACGCGTCCAACTATCGACGCGTCCCCCTGGGTGTGGTCGCACCACATGGTGCCGACGACATCGCCGCAGTGCTGGAGGTGTGTCGGGACCATATGGTGCCGGTGGTGGCACGGGGCGGCGGCACATCGATCGCCGGGCAGGCCACCGGTACCGGCATCGTCCTGGACTTCACCCGCCATATGAACCGGCTCGTCTCGCTGGACCCGGACACCCGCACCGCCGTCGTCCAGCCCGGCCTCGTCCTGGACCGCCTCCAGGACGCCGCCGCCCCGCACGGGCTCCGCTTCGGCCCCGACCCCTCCACCCACAGCCGCTGCACGCTCGGCGGAATGATCGGCAACAACTCCTGCGGCTCGCATTCGGTGGCGTGGGGGACCACCGCCGACAGCGTGCGGGAACTGGACGTCATCAGCGGACGCGGGGAGCGGCTGCGGCTCGGGCAGGGGTGGGCCGGTGCGCCGGAGGGGCTGCGGGAACTGGTCGACGGGGAGCTGGCGCGGCTGCGGACCGGATTCCCCGAGCTGCCGCGCCGTATCTCCGGGTACGCCCTCGACGCCCTGCTGCCGGAGAAGGGCGCCGACGTCGCCCGTTCCTTCTGCGGCAGCGAGGGCACCCTCGGCATCCTCACCGAGGCGGTCGTACGCCTCGTCGAGGCGCCACGCGCGCGTGCGCTCGCCGTGCTGGGGTACGGCGACGAGAGCGCGGCCGCGGAGGCGGCTGCCGGGCTGCTGCCGTACGGGCCGCTGACCGTGGAGGGCATGGCGGCCGACCTGGTGTCCTCGGCGGACGTGCTGCCCCGGGGCGGAGCCTGGCTGTTCGTGGAGACGGGCGGGGAGTCGGAGAGCGAGGCACGCGCGCGTGCGGAGGCGATCGTGCGGGGCGCCGCCGACGACGTCGTCGGGTCGATGGTCGTCACCGACCCGGGCGGGCAGCGGGCCCTGTGGCGCATCCGGGAGGACGCCAGCGGTACGGCGACCCGGATGCCGGACGGCAGCGAGGCCTGGCCCGGCTGGGAGGACTGCGCGGTGCCCCCGCAGCGGCTCGGGGCGTATCTGCGGGACTTCCGGGCGCTGCTGACCGCGCACGGGCTGCGCGGGACGCCGTACGGGCACTTCGGGGACGGCTGCATCCACGTCCGTATCGACTTCGACCTGCTGACGGAGCCGGGCGTCGCCCGTTTCCGGCGCTTCTCGGAGGAGCTCGCCGAGGTCGTCGTGGCGCACGGGGGGCGCTGTCCGGGGAGCACGGGGACGGGCAGGCGCGGACCGAGCTGCTGCCGAAGATGTACGGGGACGAGATGGTCGCTCTCTTCGAGCGGGCCAAGGGGGTGTGGGACCCGGACGACCTGCTCAACCCGGGGATGCTGGTACGCCCGGCCCCGCTCGACACCAACCTCCGCTTCTCGGTCCTGCCCCGGCAGCCCGTGGACGTCGCCTTCGGCTACCCGGCCGACGGCGGGGACTTCTCGGCCGCCGTACGGCGCTGTGTCGGGGTCGCCAAGTGCCGTACGACATCGACGACCGGCCCCGCCGTCATGTGCCCGTCGTTCCGGGCGACCGGCGAGGAGGAGCACTCCACGCGCGGGCGTGCCCGGCTGCTGCACGAGATGCTCGCCGGGGAACTGGTGACCGACGGATGGCGTTCGACCGAGGTGCGTGACGCGCTGGACCTGTGCCTCGCCTGCAAGGGCTGCCGGTCCGACTGTCCGGTCGAGGTCGACATGGCCACGTACAAGGCGGAGTTCCTGCACCACCACTACGAGGGACGGCGCCGCCCGGCCGCGCACCACAGCATGGGCCGGCTGCCCGAGTGGCTGCGGCTCGTGGCACGCACGCGTACCGCGTCGTCGGTCAACGCCCTTGCCGCTGTACGGCCCCTTGCGTGGGTCGCGAAACGGCTCGGCGGGATCGCCCCCGAGCGCGACATCCCACGGCTGGCTACGCGGACGTTCAGCCGGTGGTGGGAGCGCCGGGAGAGGGCGGTCGCCGGGGACGGTGAGCTGGTCATCCTGTGGCCGGACACCTTCACCGAGCACCTCTCGCCGTCCGTGGGGCGGGCGGCCGTACACGTGCTGGAGGCGGCCGGGCTGCGGGTGGCGCTGCCGCCGACGCTGCGTATGCGCCGGTCGGCGGGCGGCGAGGGAGTGGCTGTCGCCATGGATCCGAAGTCCGTCCTGCGCGGCCGGGAACGCGTCTGCTGCGGGCTGACATACGTCTCCACCGGCCAGCTCGACCGCGCCCGCGCGGTGCTACGGCGCACGCTCGACCTCATGGAGCCGGTGCTGGAGACGGCCGCGCCGGTCGTCGTGCTCGAACCGAGCTGCGCGGCGGCCCTGCGCTCCGACCTGCCGGAACTGCTGCATGACGACCCCCGGGCCCAGCGCCTCGCCGACCGCGTCCTGACCTTCGCCGAAGCACTGGAACGACACGCTCCGCACTGGACGCCGCCCCACGTGGACCGTCCGGTGGTCGGGCAGACGCACTGTCATCAGCACGCGGTACTGGGCGACACGGCCGACCGCCGACTGCGCGAGGCCGCGGGCCTGTCCGGCGACCTGAGCGGCGGCTGCTGCGGCCTCGCGGGCAACTTCGGCTTCGAGAAGGGGCACTTCGAGGTGTCGGTGGCCTGCGCGGAGGAGCAGTTGCTGCCGGCGGTGCGGGGAGCGGGGGAGGGGGCGGTGGTGCTGGCGGACGGTTTCTCCTGCCGGACGCAGCTGGAGCAGTTGGCGGGGGTGCGGGGGTGGCATTTGGCGGAGGTGTTGGCGGGTGGGCTTGGGGCGGAGGATGGGCTCGGGTCGGCGGACGAATGACCGGGGTCCTGGCCAGCCTCACGGCCACCGGGGTGAGGCTCCACCCCCGGTGCCTCCCGGTGCGCTTCGGCCGCGTGGCGGCTTCGTAGGCTGGCCGGACCTGCCACCCGCAAGGAGTCCCGCCCGTGACCCAGCCGCCCCTGCGTCTTCAGTCCCTCACCCGCGAGCAGCATCTCGCCTTCGTCGCGGCCCGGCCGTCCGCCAGCCATATGCAGCTCCCTTCCTGGGGTGAGGTGAAGCCGGACTGGACGGCGGAGAGCCTGGGCTGGTTCGACGGGGAGGGGCAGTTGGTGGGGGCGGCGCTCGTGCTCTACCGTCCGCTGCCGAGGCTGAAGCGGTACCTGGCGTATCTCCCGGAGGGGCCGGTCATCGACTGGCACGCCCCCGACCTCGCCGAACGCTGGCTCGCGCCGATGCTCGCGCACCTCAAGGCCAAGGGCGCCTTCTCCGTGAAGATGGGCCCGCCCGTGGTCACCCGCCGCTGGAGCCCGGACGCGGTGAAGGCGGCCATCGCCGACCCGGCCGCCCGGCGGCTGCGGGACGCGGAGCCCACGTCGTACGAACCCGGCGCCCAGGACATCGCCGAACGGCTGCGGCGCTCCGGCTGGCGGCAGACCGAGCCCGGCGGCGAGGACGGCTTCGCGGCCGGACAGCCGCGCTACGTCTGCCAGGTGCCGTTCGCCGGACGGACCCTGGACGACATCCAGCGCGGCCTCAACCAGCAGTGGCGGCGCAACATCAAGAAGGCCGAGAAGGCGGGCGTCAAGGTCGTGCAGGGCGGTTACGACGACCTGCCCGTCTTCTACGACCTCTACGCCGAGACCGCCGAGCGCGACCGCTTCATCCCGCGCCCGCTGCCGTACTTCCAGCGCATGTGGACCGCGCTCACCGCCGAGCACCCCGACCGGATGCGGCTCTATCTCGCCCACCACGACGGCGACACCCTGGCCGCCGCCACCATGCTGACCGTGGGCGAACATGTCTGGTACTCCTATGGCGCCTCCACCAGCCGTAAGCGCGAGGTGCAGCCCAACAACGCCATGCAGTGGCGGATGATGTGCGACGCGCACACACTGGGCGCCGCCGTCTACGACTTCCGCGGCATCACCGACACCCTCGAGGAGTCCAACCACCTGCTGGGCCTGCTGCGGTTCAAGGTGGGCGCCGGCGGTGAGGCCGTCGAGTACCTGGGGGAGTGGGACTTCCCGCTGAACCGGATGCTGCACAAGGCGCTGGATCTGTACATGGCGCGCCGATAGTCCTCCCTTAGGAACAGGTCCTAGGAATACGTCCCCGTCCACACTCTGGGACAGTGGCATAACGGGTTCACACACCTGACGTAGTCCACTACTCTGGACTCGAAAGTGCAGCACGCTGAACGAACCCCGCGCCGAACCCCAGGAACGCCCGTGACCACCACGTCCTCACAGACCCACGCCGTGCCCGATTCGACGGTCGGCGCCCCGGGCGGCCGGTGGGGCTCGCTCGGTCCCGTCGGCCTGGTGCTCGCCGGAGGCATCTCGGTGCAGTTCGGCGGCGCCCTCGCCGTGAGCCTGATGCCGCGGGCCGGTGCCCTCGGAGTGGTGGCGCTGCGGCTGCTGGTGGCCGCGGTCGTGCTGCTGGTGGTCTGCCGGCCCCGGCTGCGCGGCCACTCCCGCACCGACTGGGGCACGGTGATCGTCTTCGGTGTCACCATGGCCGCGATGAACGGCCTCTTCTACCAGTCGGTCGCCCGCATCCCGCTGGGCCCCGCGGTCACCCTGGAGGTCCTCGGCCCGCTCGCCCTCTCCGTCCTGTCGTCCCGGCGCGCGATCAATTTCGTCTGGGCCGGATTCGCGCTCGCGGGGGTCTTCCTCCTCGGCGCCGGAGGCTTCGACAGCCTCGACCCCATAGGTGTCGCCTTTGCCCTGGCGGCCGGCGCCATGTGGGCGGCCTACATAGTCTTCAGCGCCCGTACGGGCCGACGCTTCCCCCAGGCCGACGGGCTCGCGCTCGCCATGGCGGTGGGGGCCGTACTGTTCCTGCCCCTGGGCATCGTCGAGTCGGGTACGAAGCTCATCAACCCCGTGACCATTGCCCTGGGTGCGGCCGTGGCGATCCTCTCCTCGGTCCTCCCCTACACGCTTGAACTCCTCGCCCTGCGCCGCCTGCCCGCGGCGACCTTCGCCATCCTGATGAGCCTGGAACCGGCGGTCGCCGCTACAGCCGGTTTCCTCGTCCTGGACCAGGCGCTCTCCGCGCTGCAGGCCCTCGCCATCGCTCTGGTCATCGTGGCGAGCATGGGGGCGGTGCGGACCCAGGTGGGGCGGGGGCGGGCGAAGGCCGTCACCGGTTGAGGCGGGCAGCGCTCCGGGGCGCGGCCTGGCGCACCACGCGGTGGCGGAGGTACACGACCCGCGAGTTGAAGGTGCGGGTCTCGACGAGTTCGAGATCGACCCGGCGCTCATGCCGCGGGAAGTACGGGATGCCGCCGCCGACCAGCACCGGGTAGACCATCGTGCGGTACTCGTCGATCAGCCCCGCTGCGGCCGCCTCGGCGGCGAGAGTCGCACCGCCGATCGCGATCTCGCCCTCCCCGGGCTCGGCCCGCAGCCGCTCGATCTCCTCCGCCACGCCGCCGGAGGCCAGGCGGGCATTGCCCCGCACCTCCGACAGCGTGGTGGAGAACACCACCTTCGGGAGCGGCTTCCAGAGCGCGGTCCATTCGAGTTCGGCCTTGCCGAGCGCCGGATCCTGGTCGGCGGTCTCCCAGTACAGCATCGTCTCGTACAGCCGCCGTCCCATCAGATGGACGTCGACGTCCCGAATGTCGTCGATCCAGAAGCGGAACACATCCGCGTCGGGCACCGTCCAGCCGAAGTCGCCGTCCGGTCCGACGATATAGCCGTCGAGTGAGACGCTCATCGAGTACGTCACGCTGCGCATCAGGAGTCCTCCTCGGTGCGGGGGGTCGACTGTAAGACCGTCGGACGCCGGAGAACTCATCGCGACTCGCGGGACCGGTTCAGCGCATCAGCAGATCCCGGACGACCAGCCCGTGCCTGGTGCGCAGACGGCGCAGTTCCCACAGGCCCACCGCGGTCACGGAGGCCGGGGCGCCGAGCACGAGCAGGAGCCGGACCGGTACCGGCACGCCCGCGTAGGCGTCCGTGAACAGGTCGACCAGGGCCATCTCCCACACCAGCGTCATGGCGAGCAGCGGCGGCATCGTCTCGTGGATGTCGGCGGTGCGGAAGACATGCGTGAGCGCCAGGCCGATGCCCCAGGCGATGAACGGCAGCAGCCATACGAAGATGATCACGAAGACGAGGGCCGTGACGACGGTCATCGCCGGGTTGGTCGCGAAACGGCCCTCGGCGAAGCCGGTGAGCACGATCAGCGGGAACACGGCCACCGAGGCGATCAGCGCCACGATCGCGCCGAAACACTTGGCCGCCCGGCGCAGCAGCTCCCGCCGGGCCGTGTCCGGCACCAGGGCGAGCAGGACGCCCACGGCGACCGGGAACGTCACGGACAGCATCAGGACACTGATCCAGGACTGGTCGGCGCGTGCCTGGGCGGCGTCACCGATCGAGTTCGCGATCTTGTATGTGGTCGACATCCACACCGCCGCGGCCACACCCACCCAGGTGCGGATCTTCTGCGTGCGGGCCACCACGGGGTCCTCGACGATGCCCGGCCTCGACGGCTTGAACACCCTGCGCGCGACGTGGATGGGGCTGATGCGGCGCAACAGCCGCGCGAGGGGCCCGGGATCCGGCTGCGGCATCGGGTACGGCGGCTGGGGGTGGGGCGGATACGGCTGCGGCGGGTAGGGCTGCGGCGGGTACGGCTGGGGTGTGTATGGGTGCGGGACCTGGGGCGGGTGGCCAGCGCCCGGCGGTGCGGGCTGGGGCGGGTACGGTCCGGGCTGCGGCGGATACGGCTGCCGGGTGTTCGGGTCGTAAGGCGGTTGCCCGCCCGGGTTCCAGTTGCTCATCGTCCTGTGTCCCCCGATGTGTGAGCAGTGAGCGTGCGCGTGCGTGCGTGTGCGTATGCGTGTTGCCGATGCGGCAGGGCGCGACGGCTGAGTGTATTGATCGCACACCACTCCGGAACCCTTCCCCCGGCGCTCCTCGGTGAACAGTTCCCGATTAATGCAAGCACGCTTGCTTGTTTTTTCCCGCGGTGCCATGCTCCTCCCCGAGCCGCACCACCCCGCACCAGCCCGCACACCGCCGTGCCCCGAGGGGAGCGCACCGTGTCCGATCCGACGCCCGTGTTCGACGATCTGCGCGAGGAGAGCGAGGAACTCGACCGGCTGGTGGCCGAGTTGAGCCCCGAGCAGTGGGCGCTCGCCACCCCGGCGCCCGGCTGGAGCGTCGCCCACCAGATCGCGCACCTCGCCTGGACGGACCACTCGGCGCTGCTGGCGGTGACCGACGTGGACGCCTTCCACACACTGGTGGAGAAGGCGCTGGTGACACCGGGGTCCTTCGTCGACGTGGGGGCCGAGGAGGGGGCCCGGCGGCCGCCCGCCGAATTGCTGGCGGATTGGCGGGCGGGCAGGGCCGCTCTCGACACCGCGTTGCGCGAGGCCCCGCCCGGAGCCAAGGTCCCCTGGTACGGCCCGCCCATGTCCACCGCCTCCATGGCCACGGCCCGACTTATGGAGACCTGGGCCCACGGTCTGGATGTCGCTGACGCACTCGGTGTGGTGCGCGCACCCACCGACCGGCTCAGACATGTGGTGTGGATCGGTGTGCGGACACGGGACTTCGCATTCGGGGTACATGGGCTCCCGGCACCGCTCGACGACTTCCGTCTGGAACTCGTAGCGCCTTCCGGAGAGTTGTGGACCTACGGCCCCGAGGACGCGACGCAGCGGGTCACCGGCCCGGCGTTCGACTTCTGCCTCCTGGTCACCCAGCGCGCCCACCGCTCCGACCTGGCGCTGCACGCCGAGGGCCCCGACGCCGACCGCTGGTTCGACATCGCCCAGGTCTTCGCGGGCCCACCCGGCGAGGGCCGCGCGCCGAAGGCAGCGGCGCGGTGACGCCCACACCCCGGCCGTCACCGGAACCCGCGCCCCGCACGCTGCGGATCGGCAACGCCTCCGGCTTCTACGGCGACCGCTTCGACGCGATGCGCGAGATGCTCACCGGCGGTGAACTGGACGTCCTCACCGGCGACTACCTCGCCGAGCTCACCATGCTGATCCTCGGCCGCGACCGCCTGAAGGACCCCGGCGCCGGATACGCCCGCACCTTCCTGCGCCAGCTGGAGGAATGCCTCGGGCTCGCCCAGGAGCGGGGCGTGCGGATCGTCAGCAACGCGGGCGGCCTCAACCCGGCCGGACTGGCCGACGCCGTGCGGGCGTTGGCCGACCGGCTCGGCATCCCCGTCCGGGTCGCCCATGTCGAGGGCGACGACCTCACGGCCGCCCACCCGGGCAGCCTCGCCGCCCACGCCTACCTCGGCGGGTTCGGCATCGCGGCCTGTCTGCGCGAGGGCGCCGATGTCGTCGTCACCGGGCGGGTGACGGACGCTGCCCTGGTCACCGGGCCCGCCGCCGCCCACTTCGGATGGGGGCCCGGCGACCATGACCGGCTCGCGGGTGCTGTGGTCGCCGGACATGTGCTGGAGTGCGGGGCACAGGCGACCGGCGGCAACTACGCCTTCTTCCACGAGGAGGGCCGCTCCCTCGACGTACTCCGCCGCCCCGGCTTCCCGCTCGCCGAGCTCCACGAGGACGGCACCTGCGTCATCACCAAACACCCCGGCACCGGCGGCTTTGTCGACGTCGGCACGGTCACGGCCCAGCTGCTGTACGAGACGGCGGGCGCCCGGTACGCGGGACCCGACGTCACCGCCCGCCTGGACACCGTACGGCTCACCCAGGACGGCCCCGACCGCGTCCGGATCGAGGGCGTACGGGGAGAGGCCCCGCCCCCGACCCTCAAGGTCGGCGTCAACCGCCTCGGCGGCTTCCGGGGCGAGGTCGCCTTCGTGCTCACCGGCCTCGACATCGAGGCCAAGGCCGGCCTCGTACGGGAGCAGATGACGGACGCGCTCGCCAAGTCACCGCCCGCCGAGGTGCGTTGGGACCTGGTGCGCACCGACCGGCCCGACGCGCCGAGCGAGGAGACGGCGAGCGCGCTGCTGCGGCTGGTCGTGCGCGACAAGGACCAGGAGACCGTCGGGCGGGCCCTGGGCGGGGCCGCGGTGGAGCTGGCGCTCGCCAGTTACCCCGGCTTCCATGTGCTGGCGCCACCCGGAAAGGGCTCGCCCTATGGGGTCTTCGAGGATGTGTACGTCCCCCATGGCGCCGTCGACCATATGGCCGTCCTCCATGACGGACGCCGGATCCCCGTGCCTCCGGCCCATGTGTCCTCGGGCCATGTGGCGCCGGCCCATGTGCCCACAGCCCATATGGCTCCGACCCCTGCGTCCCCGGCCCACGTGTCCCCGGCCCACATCACCGCCGTACTCGACGAGGTCCCCGAGCCGCCGCTGCCGGAGCCGTTGCCCGCAGGCCCCGCCCGGCGTGCCCCCCTCGGTCGTGTCGCCGGTGCCCGTAGTGGGGACAAGGGCGGGAACGCCAATGTCGGTGTCTGGGTGCGTACGGACGACGCCTGGCGGTGGCTCGCGCATGAGCTGACCGCCGAGCGGTTCCGGCAGCTGATCCCCGAGAGCCGTGAACTGAAGGTCACCCGGCACCTCCTGCCCCGCCTCCGTGCCCTCAACTTCGTCGTCGAGGGCATCCTCGGCGAGGGCGTCGCCGCTCAGCACCGCTTCGACCCGCAGGCCAAGGCCCTCGGCGAATGGCTGCGCAGCCGCCACCTCGACATCCCGGAGATCCTCCTGTGACCGTCCTCGCCTCCGCCCTGGACCCGAAGAGCCCCGAATACGAGGTCAATCGCGAGGCCATGCTCGGCAAGCTCGCCGACCTCGACGCCGAGCACGCCAAGGCCCTCGCCGGGGGCGGCCCCAAGTACGTCGAGCGGCATCGGGGGCGCGGCAAGCTGCTCGCCCGGGAGCGCGTAGAGCTGCTCCTCGACCCGGACACGCCGTTCCTGGAGCTGTCCCCGCTGGCCGCCTGGGGCAGCGACTACGCGGTCGGCGCGTCCCTGGTCACCGGGATCGGGGTCGTGGAGGGCGTGGAGTGCCTGATCACGGCCAACGACCCGACCGTGCGCGGCGGGGCGAGCAATCCCTGGTCGCTGAAGAAGGCCCTGCGCGCCAACGACATCGCGCTCGCCAACCGGCTGCCCTGTATCAACCTCGTCGAGTCCGGCGGCGCCGATCTCCCCTCCCAGAAGGAGATCTTCATCCCCGGGGGCGCCATCTTCCGGGATCTGACACGGCTGTCCGCGGCTGGCATCCCGACCATCGCGGTCGTCTTCGGCAATTCGACGGCCGGTGGCGCGTACGTCCCGGGCATGTCCGACCACGTGATCATGGTCAAGGAGCGCGCCAAGGTGTTCCTCGGCGGCCCGCCCCTGGTGAAGATGGCCACCGGCGAGGAGAGCGACGACGAGTCGCTGGGCGGCGCCGGGATGCACGCGCGCGTGTCGGGTCTCGCCGACTACTTCGCCGTGGACGAACCGGACGCCCTGCGGCAGGCGCGGCGCGTGGTCGCCCGCCTCAACCACCGCAAGGCGTACGGCGACCCGGGCCCGGCCGAGCCGCCCAAGTACGACGCCGACGAGCTGCTCGGCATCGTGCCGGGCGATCTGCGCACCCCCTTCGACCCGCGCGAGGTCGTCGCCCGGATCGTCGACGGCTCCGACTTCGACGAGTTCAAGCCGATGTACGGGACCAGCCTGGTGACGGGCTGGGCGGCGCTGCACGGCTATCCGGTGGGCGTGCTGGCGAACGCCCAGGGGGTCCTGTTCAGCGAGGAGTCCCAGAAGGCGGCCCAGTTCATCCAGCTGGCCAACCAGCGCGACATCCCTCTGCTGTTCCTGCACAACACCACCGGCTACATGGTGGGCAGCCAGTACGAGCAGGGCGGCATCATCAAGCACGGCGCGATGATGATCAACGCGGTCAGCAACAGCCGCGTGCCCCATCTCTCCGTCCTCATGGGCGCGTCCTACGGCGCGGGCCACTACGGCATGTGCGGCCGCGCCTACGACCCCCGCTTCCTGTTCGCCTGGCCCAGCGCCAAGTCGGCCGTCATGGGCCCCCAGCAGCTCGCCGGTGTCCTGTCGATCGTGGCCCGGCAGTCGGCGGCGGCGAAGGGACAGCCGTACGACGAGGAGGGGGACGCGGCGCTGCGCGCCATGGTGGAGCAGCAGATCGAGTCGGAGTCGCTGCCCATGTTCCTGTCCGGGCGGCTGTACGACGACGGCGTCATAGATCCCCGCGACACCCGCACGGTCCTCGGTATGTGCCTGTCCGCCATCCACACGGCGCCCTATGAGGGTGCGCGCGGTGGCTTCGGCGTCTTCCGGATGTGAGGCTGATGATTTCGACTCTGCTGGTCGCCAACCGGGGCGAGATCGCCTGCCGGATCTTCCGCACCTGCGGTGAGTTGGGAATCCGGACGGTCGCCGTGTACTCGGACGCCGACGCGAACGCCCTCCACACGCGTGTGGCCGACGCCGCCGTACGGCTGCCTGGAGCGGCGCCCGCCGACACCTACCTGGACGCCGGGCTGATCGTGAAGGCGGCGGTGGCGGCCGGCGCGGACGCCGTGCACCCCGGCTACGGCTTCCTCTCGGAGAACGCCGACTTCGCGCGCGCCGTCCTCGACGCCGGGCTCGTCTGGGTCGGGCCGCCCCCGGAGGCCATCGAGGCGATGGCGTCCAAGACCCGCGCGAAGGAGCTGATGGGTCTCGCCTCCCTGGGCGAGGTCACCGAGGCCGATCTCCCGGTGCTGGTCAAGGCGGCCGCGGGCGGCGGAGGGCGCGGGATGCGCATCGTGCGCCGGATGGACGAGCTGGACGCCGCCCTGGAGAGCGCGCGCGCCGAAGCCGCCAGTGCCTTCGGGGACGGCGAGGTGTTCGTCGAGCCGTACATCGAGAACGGCCGCCATGTCGAGGTGCAGATCCTCGCCGACACCCACGGCACGGTCCGGGCCCTCGGCACCCGCGACTGCTCCCTGCAACGCCGCCACCAGAAGGTCATCGAGGAGTCCCCGGCCCCCGGACTCTCCGAGCGGCTCACCGCCGAACTCCACACGCTGGCCGTACGCGCCGCCCGAGCCGTCGACTACGTGGGCGCAGGCACCGTCGAGTTCCTGGTCGCCGGCGACAAGGCGCACTTCCTGGAGATGAACACCCGCCTCCAGGTCGAACACCCCGTGACGGAAGCCGTGTTCGGCATCGACCTGGTCGCGGAACAACTCCGCGTCGCCGAAGGCCACGCCCTCGCCGACGAGGCGCCACACGCGCGTGGCCATGCCGTCGAGGCCCGCCTCTACGCCGAGGACCCGGCCCACGACTGGGCCCCGCAGACCGGCACCCTGCACCGGTTCGCCGTACCCGAGGGCGTCCGGCTCGACACCGGCTTCACCGACGGCGACGAGATCGGCGTCCACTACGACCCGATGCTCGCCAAGCTCGTCGCCCACGCACCCACCCGCGCGGCCGCCATCCGCAAGCTCGCCGGCGCCCTGGAACGGGCCACGCTCCACGGCCCGCCCACCAACCGGGACCTCCTCGTACGCTCCCTGCGCCACGAGGAGTTCGCCGCCGCCCGCATGGACACGGGCTTCTACGACCGCCACCTCACCGACCTGACCGAACCCGCACCGGACCCGTACGCCCCCCTGGCCGCGGCCCTCGCCGACGCCCACGGCCGCTCCCGCTTCGGCGGCTGGCGCAACGTGCCGTCACAGCCCCAGGTCAAGCGGTACGCGAGGGCGGGCGAGGAGACCGAGGTCCGCTATCGGTACACCCGCGCGGGAGGCCTGGAGGCCGACGGGGTGCGCGTCCTGCACGCCGACGCGGGTCGTGTCGTACTCGAAGTGGACGGCGTACGAAGGAACTTCGAGGTCGCGAGGTACGGCGACGAGATCCACGTGAACACCACCCGCCTGACCGCACTGCCCCGCTTCCCGGACCCGACGACCCAGCACGCCCCGGGGTCCCTGCTCGCGCCGATGCCGGGGACGGTCGTACGGGTCGCCGAGGGACTGGCCGTAGGAGCGGCTGTGCGGGCCGGAGAGCCGCTGCTGTGGCTGGAGGCGATGAAGATGGAGCACAAGGTCACAGCGCCGGGCACAGGCACGCTGACGGCTCTGCACGCCGCCCCTGGCCAACAGGTGACGGTCGGCGCATTGCTGGCGGTAGTGCAAGAGGCCTAGGTCCGCCGGGAACCGCGCGACCAGCCACAACGAACCCGCACCCGGAAGGGGTCCCCATGCCACCCACTCTCGAATCCGAGGAACACAAGGCCCTCCGAGCAGCCGTATCCGCCCTCGGCACCCGCCACGGCCGAACCTACGACCGAGAAGCCCTCTGGTCTGAGGCGGCCAAGCTCGGCTACCTCGGCGTCAATCTCCCCGAGGAGTACGGAGGCGGAGGCGGCGGCATAGCCGAACTCTCCATCGTCCTCGAAGAACTCGGCGCCGCGGGCTGCCCGTTGCTGATGATGGTCGTGTCACCGGCGATCTGCGGCACGGTGATCGCCCGCTTCGGCACCGAGGAACAGAAACGCGAGTGGCTGCCCGGCCTCGCCGACGGCACCCGCACCATGGCCTTCGGCATCACCGAGCCCGACGCCGGCTCCAACAGCCACCGCATCACCACCACGGCCCGCCGCGACCCGGACACCGGGGACTGGCTGCTCACCGGTCGCAAGGTCTTCATCTCCGGCGTCGACATAGCCGACGCCACCCTCATCGTCGGCCGCACCGCGGACGCCCGCACCGGCAGCCTCAAGCCCTGCCTGTTCATCGTCCCGCGTGACGCGGAGGGCTTCCACCGCCGCCAGATCGACATGGAACTCGCCGCCGCCGAGAAGCAGTTCGAGCTGACCCTCGACGACGTACGGCTGCCCGCCGACGCGCTCGTCGGGGACGAGGACGCGGGGCTGCTCCAGCTCTTCGCCGGGCTCAACCCGGAGCGCGTCATGACGGCCGCCTTCGCGATCGGCATGGGACGGTACGCCCTCGCGCGTGCCGTCGAGTACGCGCGCGAGCGCACCGTCTGGAAGGCCCCCATCGGCGCCCACCAGGCCATCGCGCACCCCCTCGCCCAGGCGCACATCGACCTGGAGCTGGCCCGCCTGATGATGCAGAAGGCGGCCTACCTGTACGACGCGGGGGACGACGTCGGCGCAGGTGAGGCCGCCAACATGGCGAAGTACGCGGCCGGGGAGGCCTGCGTGAAGGCCGTCGACCAGGCCGTGCACACCCTCGGCGGCAATGGATTCACCCGTGAATTCGGGCTCGCCTCGTTGATAACCGCCGCGCGCGTGTCTCGTATTGCTCCGGTGAGCAGGGAGATGATTCTCAACTACGTCTCCCACCAGACCCTGGGCCTGCCCAAGTCGTACTAGGCCGTCTTGGAGGAACCGTGTTCCGAAGCGCATACGCAGACGTCCCGGCCGTAGAACTCCCCATCCACGAGGCCGTACTGGGCCGGGCCGCCGAGTTCGGTGAGGTGCCCGCGCTCATCGACGGCACGGACGGCATCACCCTCACCTACGAGCAGCTCGACCGGTTCCACCGGCGAGTCGCCGCCGGTCTGGCCGAGGCGGGTGTCCGCAAGGGCGATGTGCTCGCCCTGCACAGCCCGAACACGGTCGCCTTCCCGACGGCGTTCTACGCGGCCTCGCGCGCGGGTGCCTCCGTCACCACCGTGCATCCGCTCGCCACGCCCGAGGAGTTCGCCAAGCAGCTCAAGGACTCGGCGGCCCGCTGGATCGTCACCGTGTCGCCGCTGCTGGAGAGCGCACGCCGGGCCGCCGAACTCGCGGGCGGCGTCCAGGAGATCTTCGTCTGCGACAGTGCGCCGGGCCACCGCTCGCTCATCGACATGCTGGCGTCCGCGGCCCCCGAACCACAGGTCGACATCGACCCCGTGGCGGACGTGGCGGCGCTGCCGTACTCCTCCGGCACCACGGGAATCCCCAAGGGCGTGATGCTCACCCACCGCCAGATCGCCACCAACCTCGCCCAGCTCGAACCCGCGATATCGGCCGGGCCCGGCGACCGGATCCTCGCCGTGCTGCCCTTCTTCCACATCTACGGCCTCACGGCCCTGATGAACGCGCCCCTCAGGGTGGGCGCCACGGTCGTCGTCCTGCCCCGCTTCGACCTGGAGACCTTCCTCGCGGCCATCCAGAACCACCGCATCACCGGCCTGTACGTCGCCCCGCCGATCGTCCTGGCCCTCGCCAAGCACCCGCTGGTGGCGCAGTACGACCTGTCGTCCCTGAAGTACATCATCAGCGCCGCCGCACCCCTGGACGCTCATCTCGCCGCCGCCTGCTCGCAGCGCCTGGGCCTGCCGCCGGTCGGGCAGGCGTACGGCATGACGGAACTGTCGCCCGGCACCCATGTCGTCCCGCTCGCCGCCATGCGGGACGCGCCCGCCGGCACCGTCGGCCGGCTCATCGCCGGCACCGAGATGCGGGTCGTCTCCCTGGACGACCCCGACAAGGACCTGGGTGTCGGCGAGTCCGGCGAGATCCTCATCCGCGGGCCCCAGGTCATGAAGGGCTACCTCGGCCGCCCCGATGCCACCGCCGCGATGATCGACGCCGACGGGTGGCTGCACACCGGCGACGTGGGTCATGTCGACGCCGGCGGCTGGCTGTTCGTCGTGGACCGCGTCAAGGAGCTCATCAAGTACAAGGGGTTCCAGGTGGCCCCCGCCGAGCTGGAGGCACTTCTGCTCACCCATCCCGGTATCGCCGACGCGGCTGTGATCGGCGTCTACAACGACGAGGGAAACGAGGTGCCGCACGCACATGTGGTCCGCCAACCCTCCGCCACCGACCTCACCGAAGGAGAGGTCATGATGTACGTCGCCGAACGCGTCGCCCCCTACAAGCGCGTCCGCCGGGTCACCTTCATCGACGGGGTGCCCAGGGCCGCCTCGGGCAAGATCCTGCGACGGGAACTCCGGGAGCGCGCATGACGTTGATCGGTCGTACCCGCGCGCGCGGCGTGGAATCCCTCAGTCTGGACTCCCCGGACACTCGCAACGCACTCTCGGCGGCACTCGTCGGCGAGCTGACCGACGCGCTGAAGGACTGCGCCAAGGACACCGGCGTACGCGCGATCGTCCTCACCCACACCGGCAACACCTTCTGCGCGGGCGCGGACCTGCGCGACCCTCCGCCCCCGGAGGCGCTGGTGGCGCTGCTCCGTCAGATCGTCGAACTGCCCAGACCGGTCGTCGCCCGCGTCACCGGCCACGTCCGCGCGGGCGGCCTCGGTCTCCTGGCGGCCTGCGACATCGCGGCCGCGTCCCACGAGGCCACCTTCGCCTTCACGGAGGTCCGCATCGGCGTGGCCCCCGCGGTGATCAGCCTCCCGATCCTGCCCCGCACCGACCCGCGCGCCCTGGCCCGCTACTACCTCACCGGCGAACGCTTCACCGCGCCGGAAGCCGCCCGCGTCGGCCTGCTCACGACGCACGCCGACGACGTGGACGAGGCGCTGGCCCCCATCCTGGACGGCCTGCGCAGATCCGCCCCCGAGGCCCTGGCGGAGACGAAGGCGCTGCTCACGGCTAAGGTGCTGGAAACCTTCGACCGGGACGCGGCCGACCTGACCGCGCTCTCGGCCCGGCTGTTCTCCTCCGCGCAGGCCCGCGAGGGGATGACGGCCTTCCTGGAGAGACGGGATCCGGAATGGGTGGTGTGAGCACAGTCGGCGACCGCGTGGACCGCGTGCCCAAACAGGACCGCAGCCGCGCGACCAGGCAACGGCTCCTGGAGGCCGCCGTGGCCTGCCTCGCCGAGCACGGCTGGGCCGGCTCCACGGTCTCCGTGGTCGCCGAGCGCGCCGGTGTCTCCCGAGGCGCCGCCCAGCATCACTTCCCGACCCGCGAGGACCTCTTCACGGCGGCGGTCGAGTACGTCGCCGAGGAACGCTCGACGGCCCTGCGCGCCCTGTTCGCCGAGGACACGGCGGCCGACCGCCGCGCCGTCGTGTCCGCCCTGGTGGACCTCTTCACTGGCCCCCTCTTCCGGGCGGCCCTGCATCTGTGGGTCGCCGCGTCGAACGAGGAACAGCTGCGCTCCCGCGTCACCGAGCTGGAGGCCCGCGTGGGCCGCGAGACCCACCGCATCGCGGTCGACCTGCTCGGCGCGGACGAGTCCCGCCCGGGCGTACGGGAAACGGTCCAGGGCCTCCTCGACATGGCCCGCGGCCTGGGCCTGGCCAACCTCCTCACGGACGACGCGGGGCGCCGGGAGCGAGTGGTGGCGCAGTGGGCGGGACTGCTGGACGACGCCCTCGGCTGAGCGCCTGGAGCACCCTCAGGGACTGAGCCGCTCCACCCGCCATCCCCCGTCCTGCTCCACCACGTACCGCAACCGGTCGTGCAGCCGGTTCTCCCGGCCCTGCCAGAACTCCACCGTCTGCGGGGCCACGCGGAAGCCGCCCCAGTTCGGGGGCACCGGGACCTGCTCGCCCTCGGGGTAGCGGGCGGCGAGTTCGGCGTACGCGGCGTCGAGGTCCGCTCGGGAGAGGACGACCGAGGACTGGGCGCTGGCCCAGGCGCCGAGCTGGGAGCCGTGCGGGCGGGTGCGGAAGTAGGCGGCCGTCTCGTCGCGCCCGGTGCGGCGGGCCACGCCCGTGACGATGACCTGGCGGGCCATCGGATGCCAGGGGAAGAGCAGGGAGACGTACGGGTTCTCGGCGAGGTCGTGGGCCTTGCGGGAGTCGTAGTTGGTGTAGAAGACGAAGCCCTGCTCGTCGAACTGCTTCAGCAGCACCGTGCGGGAGCTGGGCCGGCCCTCGGCGTCCGCGGTGGAGACGATCATCGCGTTCGGCTCGAAGAGGTGCGCCTCCGACGCGGCCTGCTTGAACCAGCGCGCGAACTGGGCCACCGGCGTGGCTGCCAGATCGGTCTCGGTGAGCCCCTCGGCCCGGTAGTGCTTGCGCATCGCGGCGGGGTCGGGGGCGGGCTCTGCGGGATCGAAAGGGACGGCGTCTCGGTCGGTCACGCGGTCATCTTGCCGTATCCGCACGGGCGTCGTCCGGCACGGTGCCGTCGTCGCGCATGGCACTCAGTGCCGCAGGGGCTGCCAAAAAGTGGCACTGAGGGTTATCGTTCTGATGCCGTTCCGGTTGGGTGACCGCCAGCCGCACGGGGCATCACAGGGGTACGCCCCCGGACTGCGAGTCCGCCGAGGCCCGGAATCCCGTACGTCCGGAATCCGAGTCCGTGACCGTGGATCCACCGGTGCATGCCCAGATCTCCGCCGTTCGACATGTGGTCGTCCCACCCACAACCCCATTCGTCGCACACATCATGAGGAGCCGCCTGATGTCCGATTTCGTACCCGGGCTCGAGGGAGTCGTCGCGTTCGAGACGGAGATCGCCGAACCGGACAAGGAGGGCGGCGCCCTTCGGTACCGGGGCGTCGACATCGAGGACCTGGTCGGCCATGTCTCGTTCGGCAATGTCTGGGGGCTGCTCGTCGACGGTGCCTTCCGGCCCGGACTGCCGCCCGCCGAGCCGTTCCCGATCCCCGTGCACTCCGGCGACATCCGCGTGGACGTGCAGTCCGCGCTCGCCATGCTGGCCCCCGTGTGGGGCCTGAAGCCGCTGCTGGACATCGACGAGGAGCAGGCGCGGGCCGACCTGGCCCGAGCCGCCGTCATGGCTCTCTCCTACGTCGCCCAGTCCGCGCGCGGCCAGGGCCTGCCCATGGTGCCGCAGCGCGAGATCGACAAGGCCCAGTCCGTCGTCGAACGCTTCATGATCCGCTGGCGCGGCGAGCCCGACCCCAAGCACGTGGCCGCCGTGGACGCCTACTGGACGTCCGCCGCCGAGCACGGCATGAACGCCTCCACCTTCACCGCCCGCGTCATCGCCTCCACCGGCGCCGATGTGGCCGCGGCGCTCTCCGGAGCCGTAGGAGCAATGTCCGGCCCGCTGCACGGCGGCGCGCCCTCCCGTGTGCTGCACATGATCGAGGAGATCGAGCGCACCGGCGACGCGAGCGCCTATGTGAAGCAGACCCTCGACAAGGGCGAGCGCCTCATGGGCTTCGGCCACCGCGTCTACCGCGCCGAGGACCCCCGCGCGCGCGTCCTGCGCCGCACCGCCCGAGAGCTCGGAGCACCCCGCTTCGAGGTCGCCGAGGCCCTGGAGAAGGCGGCCCTGGAAGAGCTCCACAGCCGGCGCCCGGACCGTGTCCTGGCCACGAACGTGGAGTTCTGGGCCGCCATCGTCCTGGACTTCGCGCAGGTCCCGGCGCACATGTTCACGTCCATGTTCACCTGTGCCCGTACGGCGGGCTGGTCGGCGCACATCCTGGAGCAGAAGCGCACCGGCCGCCTCGTGCGCCCCTCCGCCCGCTACATCGGCCCGGGCCCGCGCGACCCGCGCCAGGTCGAGGGCTACGCCGACATCGCGCACTGAGCGCCACGCGCGCGTACCCCTTGGCCGGCGCGAGGGGTACGCGGCGACGGCGCACGGAACGTGACTGATCCACTCCGCCAGTATGCTGTTGCGGCTGCGGCACTCCCTCCATCACCCGTTCCCACGCGGTGAGTTACGCCTGCGGCGATCGAGACGTCCGACGGCATGGGGGATGGGGAACAGGTGCTGATAGCGGGCCGCTACCGGCTGAGCGAGTCGATCGGGCGCGGTGGCATGGGGGAGGTCTGGCGGGCCTACGACGAGACGCTCGGCCGGCATGTCGCCGTCAAGCTCCTGCTGCCCCAGGACACCGACCCCACCGCCACCTCCCGGTTCCGCCTGGAGGCGCAGACCGCCGCCCGGATCGACCATCCGAACGTGGTCGGCGTACGGGACTTCGGCGAGCACGACAACCAGCTCTACCTGGTCATGGAACTCGTCGAGGGCGACAGCCTCGCCCGGCTGCTGGCCCACTCCGGCGCACAGCCCGCCGAGCGCGTGGCCCTCATGGCGGCCCACGCCGCCGCCGGGCTCGCCGCCGCCCACCGGCAGGGCATCGTCCACCGCGACATCAAACCGGGCAACCTGATGCTGGACGCCGACGGCACCCTCAAGATCGGTGACTTCGGCATCGCGCGCTTCATGGACGACCCCGGCGCCGCGCTCACCGCCACCGGGCAGATCGTCGGCACCAGCCTCTACCTCGCCCCCGAGCGCGCCCTCGGCCGGCCGGCGGGCCCGCCCTCCGACGTCTACTCGCTGGGCTGCGTGCTCTACCAGCTGCTCACCGGCCGCCCGCCCTTCAACGCCGACACGGCCGTCGCGATCCTCCACCAGCATCTCGACGCCGCCCCCGTACCGCCCCGCGAACTCGGCGTCGCCGGCCTGCCGCCCGCCTTCGAGAGCTACCTCCTCAGCCTGCTGGCCAAGGAGCCCGAGGACCGGCCCGCCGCCCAGCAGGCCGCCGACTGGTTCGCCGGCGGCGCCTGGCGGGGGCGTCCCCAGCCGCTCCCCGAGGCGTCCGCGCCGGCCGCCCCCGCGGGTCGTCGGAGCCGGGTGGGCGAGACCAGCAACCCGACGACCTACATGCTGCCCTCGGCCCAGGCGTCCCCACCGGGCCGCGGCGCACCCGGCCGGGCACACTCCCGCTCCAGACCCCGCGCCCGCTCCGGCACCCGGCGCGCGCTGATCACGGTCGCCGCGGCGGCGCTCTTCATCGCCGCGATGCTCCTCGGCATGCTGTGGTTCTCACCGGACACCACCACGGCGGAACACCCGAAGACCGACGCCCCGCCGAGCCCGACCACCTCCGCGTCCCCCTTGGACTCAAGCCCCTCACCTCTCACCACACCGACCCTGGCGACGGAGACGGAGACGACGGCCGGTCGCGAGGAGCGCCGGGAGGAGGAGAAGCGAGCGCAGAAGCAGCGCGAGCAGGAGCGGCAGCGCGCCGCCCAGCAGGGCGACGACGGCGATGACGACGACGGCGGCGAGGACGACTGAGGGCCGGGCTCAGGGCCCCGGAACGCAGACGACCCGCGAGCTCGGGTCCCTCCGCCGAAGCGGGGGAGCCGGCCGGACGTACCGGCGAACTCGCGGGTCGGGTGACTGCTGGGATTGGGCCGGCTGCACGCGTCTGTCACGTGCTGGTCCGGCACCGCACTGGGTGGGGTGACGGGCCGCTAGCCCGCAGCCACCTCACGCGTCCGGTATGCATACATCTGCCGAACCACCTCCCTTCTCGTGTGCACCACACATTAGGAAGCCGTCCGGCCCCGATCAACCGCTTTTTTTCGTGGACCTGTCCGCGCCGCTCGCCTAGCGTTCCGAACATGACAAAGCAGCAGGTGGCGAGGCGCGCCATTCTCAGCGGTTCGACCTTCGAGGAGCAGATCGGGTACGCGCGTGCCGTGGTCGACGGGGACTGGGTGCATGTCTCGGGCACGACCGGGTTCGACTACACGACGATGACCATCTCCGAGGACGTGGTGGAGCAGGCCGAGCAGTGTCTGCGGAACGTGGGGGCCGCGCTGGAGGAGGCGGGGTGTTCGTTCGCCGACGTGCTGCGGGTGCGGTATCTGCTGCCCGCGCGGGAGGACTTCGAGCCGTGCTGGCCGGTGCTGCGGCGTTACTTCGGGGAGGTGCGGCCGGCGGCGACGATGATGATGTGCGAGCTCGTGGATCCTCGTATGAAGATCGAGATCGAGGTGTACGCGCGCAGGGGAAGTGGGTCTCGTGTCTGATCTTCGGATTGCCCCGGTGGACGGCGACGCCATGCTGAGGGAGTGGCGCCATGTCCACAACGTGATCGTGCCCCCGGACGAGCTCAGCCTCGATGAGGTACGGGAGCGCAGCGGGCGGCATCAGCTGCGGAACGCGTATCTCGGGGACGTCCTCGTGGGCTGCTCGACCGTCCGGCCGCCGCAGGGCGACGAGGGCGCGGCCGTCGTCATCGCGCGCGTGCTGCCCGAGTACCGGGGGCAGGGGTTCGGGGCCGCCCTGTACGACGACGGGCTGGCGCACGCGCGCGTGCTCGGTGCGCGGGAGGTGCGCACCGTGGTGCTGACCGCCAACGCGGAGGGGCTGCGGTTCGCCGAGCGGCGCGGCTTCGTGGAAGTCGAGCGCTATGTGGCCCCGGAGGACGAGAATGAGGTGTGGCTGACCTTGCGACTGGTCGGCTACGAGCAAGGCGTGGCGTAGGGGCGGCTAGTGGCGCCTGTGGTCGGTTTCAGCCGATTTCCGCCGTACAACGATTCCTTCAATCTTGGGGGAACTCGATGTGTGCTGCGTCACGTTCCAGTTAGATGATGACGAGTGAGCGAACCGACGCGTCGTACGTGCGGACGTAGCTTGGCAGGGGGTCCATGTGAGTGCTTCCCGGCGTAGTGGGACCACCGACGAGCTGGGGCCGGACGAACCCGAGCGGGACGGCTCGGAGGGTTCGGCAGGCGGCTCGGATCTGTTGGCCGCGCTGCTGGACGGTATGGACGCGGCCCTGTGCGCCTTCGACGGGGACGGGGTCGTCACCCATTGGAACCGTGAGGCGGAGCGGATCCTGGGCTGGAGCGCGGCCGAGGCCGTGGGACGGCGCGGATTCGCCGGGTGGGCGGTGCGCGAGGCCGACGCCGAGGAGGTCGAGGGGCGGCTGATGTCCGCCATGCAGGCCCCCGGACGGCAGGTGCACGAGTTCGCGCTGCTCACCAAGGACGGCGGGCGGGTGCTCGTACGGACGCAGTCGGCGGCCGTACGCGGTCCAGACGGGAAGCCCGCCGGGGTCTACTGCGCCTTCAGCGAGGTGCACACACAGATCGATCTGGAGCGGTCGATCGCGCTCAGCGAGGCGCTGTTCGAGGACGCGTCGTGGGGTGTCGTGCTGGTCGACGCCGATCTGCGGCCCGCCGTGGTGAACGCGCACGCGGCCCGGGCGCTCGGCATCGGCCGTACGTCCGTGCTGGGGCGGCCGCTCGGTGAACTGCTCGCCCAGGGCGTCGAGGAACTGGAGAGCGCGCTCACCCATGTGCTGGCCGAAGGTGCGCCGCCCGCGCCCGCCGAGATCTGGGTGAGCGTACGCACACCGGACGGCGACCGGCGTCGCTGCTGGCGCTGCGGCTTCGTACGGCTGGCGTCGCCGCTCGCGGAGGAACCGGTGCCGCTGGGCGTGGGCTGGCTGTTCCAGGACGTCACCGAGGCCAAGCAGGCGGAGCAGGAGGCGGCGACGCTGCGGTTCCGGGTCAACCAGCTGCATCGCGCCGCGCGTGCCGCCGCCGAGTGCGAGGACCCCGCGGAGGCGGCGACCGTACATCTGGACTTCGCGCTGGCCGGGTTCGCCGATCATGCCCTGATCGACCGGATCGCGGGCGGCGCGGTGGCCGACGGGGACACCTCGGACGCACCCGTACGGCTCGTCCGGGTCGCCGGGACCCCCTCCGGGGCGCACGGGCCGAGTCTGCTCGGCGGAGAGGCCGGGCTGCCCGTGCGCTACGGCTAGGGGCATCCGGCGCTGCAGTGCGTGTCCCGGGCCGGCTCTGTGCGGGCCGACGCGGGCGACATGCCGGCGGAGCGGGCCCGTGAGTGGGCGCTGCGGCGGCAGTGGCCGGCGGACGCGGTGCACGCCTTGTGCGCCGTGCTGCGCAGCCGCGGGCGCACGGTGGGGGTCGTGACGTTTCTGCGGGGCTCCGGACGCACCGCGTTCGAGCGGAGCGACGCGGTGTACGCCGAGGACGTGGCGGTACGGATCGCCGCCGCGCTGGACCTGGCCGGGGCCCTGGGCCCGGAGTAGCGGGCGTGCGGTCGCCTCAGCGCCGGTAGAAGATCCGGTCGCCGTACTTCTCGAAGATCCCGGCGTTCCAGTCGTGCCCGCCGTCGACGTTGCCCGAGCGCAGCAGCGGGGGCTCGATGCCCCGGTCGGCCAGGGAGGCGGCCGCCGTCGCCATGACGGCCTGGAGCAGGGCCGAGGTGACGACCGAGGACGCGGGCGCGAAGGGGGCCGGGATGGTGTCCAGGGTGAGTTCCGCGTCGCCGACCGCGATCTTCGAGTCGAGGACGATGTCGCAGTGGTCCTTGAGGAAGGTCCCGGAGACATGGCGGGACGTCGTCTCCGACGCGTACGCCACCGAGGTCACGCCGATGACCTTGACGCCGAGGGCGCGGGCGTTGACGGCCATCTCCACGGGGAGGGCGTTGCGGCCCGAGAGGGAGATGATCACCAGGGCGTCGCCCGCGCGCAGCGGCGAGCTGTCCAGGACCGCGCCGGCGAGGCCGTCGACGCGCTCGAGCGCGGAGCCGAGGGTGGCCGGCATGACATCGACGCCTACTACGCCGGGCACGGCCAGCAGGTTCATCAGGGCGAGGCCGCCCGCGCGGTAGACGATGTCCTGGGCGGCGAGCGAGGAGTGCCCGGCGCCGAAGGCGAAGAGCCGGCCGTCGGCGGCGACCGTGTCGGCGAGCAGGGTGCCGGCCGCCTCGATGCTCCCGGCCTCCTCGGCACGGACCCGCTGGAGCAGGCCGATCGCGGCGTCGAAGAACTGGTCGGCCGGCGTGCTGTCGCTCATGCGGGGCCCTCCGCGGGTGGGGGTGGGTTCGGGTGTGTCGCGGATCACCGTGCGGTCTGGACCAGTGCGGTGTCAATACGGCCGGAGGCCCGGCCCGCGGTCCTTCAACCCGCTCGTTTCAACGGCTCGGCGCGGTTGTCTGTGGTATCCGGCAGAATTGAGTGCAGGGCCAGCGCACGCGCCGTGGAGCTGTCTCGCTTCCGGCTGAGCTAATCGCAGAGCTAATCGAGGGGCACGTATGTCCGGACTGATCGACACCACGGAGATGTATCTCCGCACCATCCTCGAGCTGGAGGAGGAAGGTGTGGTCCCCATGCGCGCCCGGATCGCCGAGCGGCTGGACCAGAGTGGGCCGACCGTGAGCCAGACGGTGGCGCGGATGGAGCGTGACGGACTGGTGTCCGTGGCGACCGACCGGCATCTGGAGTTCACGGACGAGGGGCGGCGGCTGGCCACCCGCGTCATGCGCAAGCACCGCCTCGCCGAGTGTCTGCTCGTCGATGTGATCGGGCTGGAGTGGGAGCAGGTGCACGCCGAGGCCTGCCGCTGGGAGCATGTGATGAGCGAGGCCGTGGAGCGGCGGGTGCTTGAGCTGCTGCGCCACCCGACCGAGTCGCCGTACGGCAACCCCATCCCCGGCCTGGAGGAGCTCGGCGAGAAGGACGGCGCCGACCCGTTCCTGGATGAGGGCATGGTCTCGCTGGCCGACCTGGACCCGGGCGTCGAGGGCAAGACGGTCGTCGTACGCCGGATCGGGGAGCCGATCCAGACCGACGCGCAGTTGATGTACACGCTGCGTCGGGCGGGCGTGCAGCCCGGCTCGGTGGTCAGCGTGACCGAGTCCGCGGGCGGTGTGCTGGTGGGCAGCGGTGGTGAGGCGGCCGAGCTGGAGGCGGACGTCGCCTCGCATGTGTTCGTCGCCAAGCGCTGAGTCGGTCTTCGGCCATCTTGAGTTCGCTCCTCGGTAACTCCCGGTAGGGAAGCGGGAGTTGTGGGGGTTCCCGTCGAACTCTTTCGTTGCTCTTCGTTCCAAGATTCAGTGCGCGGAATCGCAGCGCCCGGCCGATCCGCGTGCCAGGCTGTCGCGTGAGGCATATGACCTGAGGGCTCTGGGCCGTGATCGACAGCGATGCGTCCGGCCGGGGAGGGGGCGCGAGGATGTGCCGTGAACAGGGAGAGGGCCCCGGCGCCGCACGGCGCCGGGGCCTGTCCTCCCCTGTGCTGACCCGGAGCCCCGAGCTCCCAGGGTCATCCCCTTCGGACCGGTTTCCCCGATCGGTCCGCCTCCCGGTGAAGGTCTCCCCTCGGCGCCGGCGATCAATCCTGGGAGGGGGTCACTCGAATGAGGGGTGTTGCTCGCGGAGCCCGCTTCTTCGAATAGGAGTTCGATAGTCTGCGTGTGACGGGTCACGCGGAACGTGCGCTTCAGGATTGTGCGCATAAGATCACGTCAGGCACACAAGGCATGCACATCGCGTGCAGATACGGCAGGCACAGCAGACACGGCAAGCAGCGGACGACGGGATCCGCCGACTCGAGCGGTCCGAGCGGAGCTAGGGGGGCCAGACCTATGGCGCGGCGCATCGACGTGACCGGGACAGGCGGCGTACGGCTCGCGGCCTGGGAGTTCGGCGACCCTCCCAAGACCGACCCGCCGAAGAGCGACCCCACGACCGAGCACGACGGCCCGCTCGGCGTCCTGTTACTGCACGGCCTGATGGGCCGCGCCTCGCACTGGGCCTCCACCGCCCGCTGGCTCTCCGAGCGGCACCGCGCCGTCGCCCTGGACCAGCGCGGCCACGGCCGCAGCGACAAGCCCGCGCAGGCCGCCTTCACACGCGAGGCCTACGTCGACGACGCCGAGGCCGCCCTGGAACAGCTCGGCCTCGCCCCGGCCGTCCTCATCGGCCACGCCATGGGCGCGCTGACCGCGTGGCAGCTCGCGGCGCGGCGCCCCGACCTCGTGCGCGGCGTGATCATCTGCGACATGCGGGCCTCCGCGCTGGGCGCGGCCTCGCAGCGGGAGTGGGAGGACTGGTTCAAGGCCTGGCCCGTTCCCTTCGCCACCCTCGCCGACGTACGGAAGTGGTTCGGGGAGGACGACCCCTGGGTCGAGCGGCCGAACCCCGCGCGCGGTGAGTTCTACGCCGAGGTCATGCACGAGTGCGAGGACGGCTGGCGGCCGGTGTTCGTGCCGGACCAGATGCTGCGGTCCCGCGAGACATGGGTGTTCGACGCGCACTGGGAGGACCTGGCCCAGGTGCGGTGCCCCGCGCTGGTCGTGCGCGGGCTCGACGGCGAGCTCGGCCGGGCGGAGGCCCAGGAGATGGTGCGGGTGCTGCCTCGCGGGGAGTACGCGGAGGTGCCCGATGCCGGGCATCTGGTGCACTACGACCAGCCCGAGGGGTGGCGTGCGGCGATCGAGCCGTTCCTGGACGCGGTGCGGGCGGGGGGCGCCGGGCGCCTGTGAGTCAGGCGCTCGGTACCGAAGCGAACGGCGTCCCCGTCACCCCTTGCTCACCGCCATCAGGATCTCCGGCAGCCGGGCCGCCGTCCGCGGCGCCGCCAGCCGCAGCCCCAGCAGCGTGATCGCCGCCCCGTAGCCCGCGCCCGCCGGCAGCAGCAGCCAGGTCCAGGCGTCCCCGCCCTCGCTGACGTTCAACCAGATCGTCACCGCGATGACGGGGGCGCACAGCAGGGCCGCCGCGATCATGCCGCCGAAGATCGAGATCCAGGCGAGGCCCGCCTGACCGGGGGCGACGTTCTTGTAGCCCTCCTGCGGGATGGAGTACGGGAAGCGGGCCGAGGTCCAGGCGCCGGTCGCGAGCATCGCGCCGAGCAGGGCGAAGGACAGGCCCAGCACCTCGGGGAGCTTCGGCCAGTCACCGAGGAGCGCCGTCGTCAGGACGGTCACCAGCGCGGCGTACGGCAGTGTGATCAGCAGCAGGGCCAGGGCCCGGCCGCGCAGCTCGACGTAGGCGTCCCGGGGCGAGGAGATGGTCAGTGCGACCATCCAGAACGCGGAGGTGTCCTGCCCGAACTGGTTGTACATCTGGATGCCGAGCATCCCGGCCGCGAAGCAGGCGAAGTAGATCGAGCCGGTCCCTTGCAGGGCGTTGAACAGCGGCACGATCAGACCGATGGCCAGCGAGGTCACCCAGGCCGCCTTGGTCTTCGGGTCGCGCCAGACATAGCGCAGACTGCGCTCCATCACCGTGCCGGTGCGGCCGGCCGGCAGCAGACGGGCGAGA
The DNA here is from genome assembly GCF_014655715.1 of Streptomyces lanatus. GTDB lineage: Bacteria > Actinomycetota > Actinomycetes > Streptomycetales > Streptomycetaceae > Streptomyces > Streptomyces lanatus. The sequence continues at coordinate 63,715 of NZ_BNBM01000007.1, forward strand.
CCGGTCGGGGTCCGTTCCCGTACGGCGGCCTCGCTGACCGCCTGGAGCGTGGAACCGTCGGGGGACGTCATCAGCCGGGTCAGATGACGCGACCACACGGCGATCAGCCCCAGCAACGCGCCCACGCTCAGGGCGAGTTGAAGCACCGCCACCCCGTACGACCCCTCGCTCACCGACCGCACCGCCCCGACCGCGGACGCCGGCGGCACCCAGCGCAGCACATCCGCCGCCGGATCGAGCTGGGCCAGCCCCGATGAACCCAGCCGCTGCGCACCGAAGTTCACGACCTGCGCCCCGACCGCGATCACCAGCCCGCTCAGCACCGCCAGATCCCGGCCCTTACGGCTGGTCAGCAGCCGGATGTTGGCGGCGGCGACGGCCCGCGCGAGCGCCACGCACACCAACAGGGCCAGGACGACGGCGATGACGCCGACGACGTAGGCCACCCCGCCGTCCGCCACCGCGACCACCGACCCCGCCACCAGGCACAGCGTGAACAGCGGGCCGATACCGACGAGCGAGGCCGCGAGCAGCGCCCGCACCAGCGGGCGGGGGCGCAGCGGCAGCATGACGAGCCGCGTCGGGTCGAGGGTCTCGTCCCCGCCGGGGAAGAACAGCGGCATCACCGCCCAGCCGAGAGCCAGGACCGCGACCAGGATCACGACCACCGAGTCGGCGTGCGCGTCGCCGCGCAGCAGGATCAGCCCGAGGAGCTGGAGCACGGCGAAGAGGAGGACCACGACGGCCGAGGCGACATACGCGGCCCGGCGCCCCGCAGACTGCCGCAGCCCGTTCCTCAGCAGCGACAGCTTCAGCCGTACGATCGTGGGGGTCGGGTTCGTCATCGCGCCCCGCCGCCCAGCCAGTCGAGATCGGATCCGGCGGCGCGGCCGTTCGCGCCGACGAGTTCGAGGAACGCCTCCTGCAGCGAGGCCGCCTCACCGCGCACCTCCGCGAGGGTCCCGTGGGCCCTGATACGTCCGGCGGCCATGACGGCGACCCAGTCGCACAGCGACTCGACGAGCTCCATGACATGGGAGGAGAAGACGACGGTCGCGCCGGAGGCGGTGTAGCGCTCCAGGACGCCGCGGATGGTCTGCGCGGAGACGGGGTCGACGCCCTCGAACGGCTCGTCCAGGAACAGCACTTCGGGATTGTGGAGGAGGGCGGCCGCGAGCCCGATCTTCTTCCGCATCCCGGTCGAGTAGTCGACGACCAGCTTGTGCTGCGCCCCGGCCAGATCGAGTACGTCGAGCAGCTGCGACGCCCGCTTGTCGACCTCCGGGCCGGGCAGCCCGCGCAACCGCCCGGTGTACCCGAGCAGTTCCCGCCCGGAGAGCCGCTCGAAGAGCCGAAGCCCTTCGGGCAGCACGCCGATGCGGGCCTTCACATCTACGGGGTCCTGCCAGACGTCGTGGCCGACGACGGAGACGGTTCCGCTGTCGGGCCGTAGCAGCCCGGTGATCATGGAGAGGGTGGTGGTTTTCCCGGCGCCATTAGGGCCCACGAGCCCAATGAACTTCCCCGCCGGCAGATCGAGATCAATCCCGGCAACGGCGACTTGCTGCCCGAAACGCTTCCAAAGCCCACGCACACTTACGGCCGACGTCATGGAGGCCAACCCTAAGGGGCGCGGGACTGTAGCCAATATGCGGCTCCGCCGCGTGGGCGCGACAAGCCAAGAACAACCCGCAGCCGCCGTACTACCTATCGCGCCCACACGCATAAGCGAGCGGCGAGATCAACTCCTCCGCATCCGGCAGCCACCGATTGGCCGGCGTGGGCCGACACGCCCACTGCACAGCCCCCCGCGACCCGAACCGGGTGGGCGGCCCCGCGACCCACGCCCCTTCCCCCAGCGCCACCAGGTCCAGCGAGCCGATCGACCACCCCAGCTTGCGCACCAGCTCGGGAACCTTCACCGACGCACCCGGCAACACGAAGAAGTGCATCCGGCGGTCCGGCGTCAGGGTCACCGGCCCCAGCGACAGCTCCATCCGCTCCATACGGGCGAGCGCGAGGAACCCGGCCGTCTCCGGGACGGAGATCGCGTCGAAGGTGCGCCCCGTCGGCAGCAGGATCGACGCGGTGGGCTGCTTCTGCCACATCCGTCGCGCGACCGTCGCGCTCCCGGTCGCCTGCGTCGCCCAGTCCGGGCGCGCGGGGTGCGCACCCGGCGCGGGGCACGCGGCGTCACCGCAGGAGCAGTACTGCACGCCCTCGACGGCTTCCAGCCAGGTCCCGGGAAACACGTCCCAGTGACGCTCCTCGGCATAGCGAACGGCGGTGTCCAGCAGGGATTCCCCGCGCTGCTTCGGAATCTGTGCGGCTTCGGTGGCCGGGATCGTCTCTTCCACGCCCAACACAACTCCCGCACCCAACCCTGGTTACGGGCGTCACGCGCGCGGGGGAGGAGCATTGATTCCTCAACTGGGGCGCATGGGTGCATGTGCGGGGGCGCGCGGGAGGATCCATGGCCGGGGGTGGGTAGCCCACTGTGGGGTCGGCTTCCGCCTTTACCCCGGCAATCCTCGCAAGCCTCGCATTTTCGGTATGCCGACGGGGCATTGATCTTCACGGCCGGAATCCTGCGGTGCACAGCCGGTGCCCCGCGGGCCGGATCCCGGCCGGTGAAAGACACGTCAACTCGGTGCGTGGGCAGGCACCGCAGCCACAGGGGGTACGCCATGGCCGCAAGGCCTCTCGTCGCGCGACAGCCGAACGAACGGCTGCAGGCACTCATCCAGGAAGCGGGCTGCTCGAACGCCGGACTGGCCCGCCGGGTCAACATGTGCGGTGCCGAGCACGGACTCGACCTGCGTTACGACAAGACGTCCGTGGCCCGCTGGCTGCGTGGACAGCAGCCGCGGGGACGGGCACCGGCGATCATCGCCGAGGCGCTCGGCCGCAAACTCGGCCGTACGGTCACGATCGACGAGATCGGTATGGCCAACGGCAAGAATCTCGCGTCCGGCGTCGGTCTCCAGTTCTCGCCGACGGTACTGGGGGCCATCGAGCAGGTGTGTGAGCTGTGGCGCAGCGACGTGGGGCGGCGGGACTTCCTGTCCGGGTCGTCCGTCGCCGCGTCCGCGCTCGTCGAGCCCAGCCGTGACTGGCTGATCTCGTCGCCGGACTCACAGGTGGCGCGCTCTGCCGGGCCTCGCGTGGGGCAGTCCGACGTGCAGGCCGTGCGGGCGATGACTCAGGCGCTCGTAGACCTTGATCATCAGTACGGCAGCGGGCATGTGCGCCCCGTCGTCGTGCACTACCTCAACAGCGTCGTCTCCGGGCTGCTGGCCGGCTCCTACCGGGAGGCCATCGGGCGGGAACTCTTCGCCGCCGTCGCGCGGTTGACCGAGCTCGCCGGGTACATGGCCATCGACACCGGGCAACCGGGGCTCGCCCAGCGGTACTACATCCAGGCGCTGCGTCTCGCACAGGCGGCGGGCGACCGCGGCTACGGCGGGTATGTGCTGGCCGCCTCCATGAGTCACCTCGCCGCGCAACTCGGGAATCCGCGGGAGATCGCTCAGTTGGCGAGGGCGGCGCAGGAGGGGGCGCGGGGGCGCGTCACCCCGCGCGCGGAGTCCATGTTCCATGCCGCCGAGGCGCGCGGGCATGCCCTGATGGGCGATGCGCGGGCCGCGCAACTGGCGTCCTCGCGGGCCGTGACCGCGCTGGAGTCGGCGGACGCGGAGTCCGGGGACGACCCGGCGTGGATCAGGCACTTCGACGAGGCCTATCTCGCCGACGAGTTGGCGCACTGCCATCGCGATCTCGGCCAGGCCGAGGCGGCGGCGCGGCGCGCGGAGGAGTCGCTGGCCGGGCTTCCGGAGACGAAGGCACGGCGCCGGGCGATCGGATATGTGTTGCTCGCCACAGCGCAGGTGCAGCAGCGCGAGGTCGAACAGGCCTGCCACACCGGGCTGAAGGCCGTCGAGCTCCTGGAGACCCTGCGGTCCAACCGGGGCGCCGAGTATCTGGAGGACTTCCAGCAGCGCCTTGAGCCGTTCCGGGACGAGCCGGTGGTCAGGGAGTTCGGGGCCCGGCTGGACCTTCAGGCAGCGGCGTGAAACCACGGGGTACCGGGGCGTGAACGGCAGGGAAATGAAGGTGGTGATGGCGGGAGGAGGGCGTATGTAGGGGGTGGGGGACCGGGGTGTTAGCGGCGTCACAGGGACGCAGGTCACGTCCTGGGCTGCGTAGCACCCGGATCGGCGGAGCCGGTAGCGTGAGCCGACGATTCACAAGGTCCCCCATTAGTAGGAGTCCCGGTGACGCAGAGTGGACGGGGCGAGGAGCCCTCGGCGCGACCCGCGCGCGAAGGCATCGTGCTGCCCTCCGACGGCGGTGAGCCGCTGCTGCCGGGCATGACGGGCGCGGCCGCCGGCCAGCCGGTGCCGGCCACGCCGCCCACCACACCCCCGCCCTCGGCACCGCCGGGCGGCCAGGCCTGGGGCAACCCCTGGGGGCCCGACCAGAACACGCCCTCGACGCCCGCCGCGGCACCGGGGCAGGCGTGGGGCGCGCCGGAGCAGCAGTACCAGACGCCGTCCGCGGGGCAGTGGGGCACGGGGCCGGATGCCTCCGGTACGCAGTCCCCGTCGTCGTACGGCTATGGCGGCCCGGCCGACTCCTCGCCGCCGCCGGCACAGCCGACGTATGGGCAGGGCGGGGCGGGGATGCAGTACGGGCAGGGGCAGTACGGGGCGCTCCCGCCCGAGGGGCAGTACGGCCAGCACAGCCACGGCGGTGCTCTGCCGGCCGCCGGTGCGGATGCCTACGGCGCTCCCGGCGCCGGTGCGCCCCTGCCTCCCGCCGCCCCCACCCCCGCCCCCGGTGGCTTCGGAGCCCCCCTCCCGCCCGCCGACGAAGGCGCCACCCAGTACATACCGCAGGTCGTCAACGCCCCCACGGACGAGCAGGCCACCCGTTACATACCGCCCGTCGCCGCTGACGAAGGCGCGACGCAGTACATACCGCCCGTCGGCCCGGGGGCGCTGCCGCCCGAGGTCTCCAACGAGAGCACGCAGGTGCTGGGCCGGGCCCGGCAGCAGGGCGGTGCGGGACCGATGCCGCAGGCCGCCGGGAGCGACGCCGACGCGACGCAGTACATCCCGCCCGTGCCCGGGCAGCCGGGGCCGGGGCGGCAGCCGCTGTCCGACTTCGACAACCTCTTCCGCAGCGAGCCGGGCGGCGAGCCCCCGGCCGCGGCCACCCAGCAGATACCCCGCTTCCAGCAGCCCCAGCCGCAGCAGCAGTACCCGCACCAGCAGCAGGGGTACTTCCCACCCGGCGACCCGCACGGTGACGACGAGGGCCGTCGTGGCCGCCGTACCGGATCCAAGGTTCCGCTCATCGCCGCCGTCGGCGTCGGTATCGCCGTGCTCGGCATCGGCGCGGGCGCGATGCTCGCCGGTGGGGGCGGGGACGACGACAAGGGCGAGAAGAACCAGCCGGTGTCCGCCACGGCCCCGGCGACCGAGGGCTCGTCCTCGCCGTCCGCGGATCCCGCCGAGGAGCAGGCGATCGCCCTGGACAAGCTGCTGGCCGACAGCGGCGACAGCCGTACCGCGGTGATCAACGCGGTGGCGTCCGTGAAGTCCTGCGGGAACCTCGGTCAGGCCGCCCAGGACCTGCGCGGCGCGGCCAAGCAGCGCACCCAGCTGGTCACCGACCTGTCCAAGCTGTCCGTCGACCAGCTCCCGAACCACGCCGCGCTGACCACGGCGCTCACCAAGGCGTGGCAGGCGTCGGCGTCCGCCGACAACCACTACGCGGCGTGGGCCGACCAGGTCGCCGGCGACAAGAAGCTGTGCAAGAAGGGCCAGGCCCGCGCCACCGGCCAGACCCAGGCAGGCAACCGCGCCAGCGGCACCGCGAGCCAGCAGAAGAAGACGGCGGCGGAGCTGTGGAACGAGATCGCCAAGAAGTACGGCCTGACGCAGCGCCAGCCCACCCAGCTGTGATCAGTTCGCTGTGATCAGTTCAGCTCGGCGCTCTGGAGCGTCTTCGTCACATCGATGAAGTTCTTGCGGGCGGCCACCAGCCGGCCGTCCCGCACGACCTGGAGGGTCACCGCGCGGTTGACCAGACGGGGGTAGCCGACGGCGGCCAGGACGTCCTGGAACTTCCACTGGAGCGTCGGCGTCAGCCCGCCCGTGGAGACCTTCAGGCCGCCGTTCAGGGCGCCCCGTACGGACTCGGCGCTCACCTCGCCGTCGCCGAGGGACTCGACGGCCTTCTGGAACACCCGGTAGGCGATCCATGTGGTCTGCACACCGGCGTCCGCGGGATCGATGCGGTTGTCGCCGAAGGCCTCCTCGCTGATCACCTTCTTCATGGCGTCCCAGCGCGGGTCGCTCGCGACGGGGTACCAGCCGGTGATGTACGACCCGTCGTACGTCGACGCCCCGCCGGTCGCGTTGATCACGGTCTGGTCGACGCTGCCGAGGACGGTCGCGGTGCGCACCTCGGGGTATTCCTCGCGGGCCCGCCGGAAGGAGTCCATGAAGGTGCTGGTGCGATCGCCCAGGGCGGGCACCACACAGCCCGTGTCCGAGGTGCCGGTGGTGGAGGAGCTCAACGCCCGTACGGCCTGGCCGTCGTACTCGGTGGCGTCCTCGTCGGCCAGCTGGTCGGCAGCGGAGGGGTGCCGGCCCGCCCTGAGCCCGGAGTTCAGCAGCGGGGGCAGTTCGTCGCCCGCGATGGTGTCGGGCCGGATCAGTGCGATCCGGCCGCAGTCGCGGGCCAGTTCCTTGCCGAGGCCCGCGAGGAGGGTGGGCTGGCCGCCGTTGACGGGGTAGGACAGCGGGCTGGTGAACTCGGCGTTGGTGATGCCGTAGCCGCCTATGTAGGGGATGCCGGCGCCCTCCAGGGAGGGCAGGAAGGTGTCGCCGTACTGGCTGTAGGAGCCGATGACCGCGACGACGTTCTCCTCGACCGCGCGGTCGGCGCACCTGGCCGCGGCCACGCTGTCGTTACGGTCGTTGCAGGTGAGGACCTTCAGCTTGCGGCCGCCGATGCCGCCCTTGGCGTTGACCCAGCGGGCGTAGGCCTGGGCGAAGGCCGGCATGCCGGGCTTGTTGGTCGCCTTGGTGTCCTGGGGTGCCCAGGTCATGACGGTGATCGTGTCGTCCCCGGAACCCCCCGTGGTACCGGGGATGACACCACACCCGACGGCGAGCGACGCACACGCCACCAGGGCAGCCGCCGCACGAGCGGTCGCTCTTGCGGGCCGGTCGGTGGTCACGGGGAGGTGAGGGCTGCGCGTGCGGGGCCTGCCGGTCATGGCAACGCACGATTCCGCCACACAACAAACCTGCGCGTGACCCATGGTTATGAAGAGGTGACCGGAAGGTGAATTACGGGGGCGAGTGATGCCCGAATGAACAGGAACGTACGATCGATGACCGTGCAAGGTACGGATAGCTCTTCCCGTCGCGGCCGTCGCTCATCCACCATGGGCGGCATGCCACTCAACGACATGCCGTGGTGGCGCTGGCGCAGCAATGTGCGCTCCGCGCTGCACATGCTCTCCGACCAGGGGTTCCAGCGGGACGTCTGGCTCGCCGGTGTGGACGGGTACGGCGACGTCACCGACGCCGTCTACCGCCTGGTCGAGGACACCTGGCTGGACAACTGGTCCGCCGAGAAATACGTCGGCACCATATTCCGGGACTCGCAGGAGGCGGCCCTCGTGGACACCGCCGTGCTGCGGGTGCTGCGGATCATGCACCAGGTCGGCCCGGACTCCCCGGTCTCCGCGTACGTCGACCACCAGGCGTGGCCGGAGGCGGTGCGGGCGGCTCGGGACGCACATGTGCGGATGGCCATGGCCGACGGCGACGACCCGGACGCCCCGCCGCGCACCCTCGAGGTGCTGCGGATCATGACGCGGTCCGCCTAGCGGTCCGCGCAACGGAACGGCCGTCCGCGCGGGGCCTCGGATATGGGACCCTGTCCTGCATGAATGAGCAGTCCTCCCGAGCCGCGGCCCCCGCCGAGCAGTACGTCCTCACCCTGTCGTGCCCCGACAAGCAGGGCATCGTGCACGCCGTGTCGAGCTACCTCTTCATGACCGGCTGCAACATCGAGGACAGCCAGCAGTTCGGCGACCACGACACCGGGCTGTTCTTCATGCGCGTCCACTTCTCGGCGGAGTCGCCGGTGACGGTGGACAAGCTGCGGGCGAGCTTCGCGGCGATCGGGGACTCCTTCCAGATGGAATGGCAGATCCATCGGGTCGAGGAGAAGATGCGGGTCGTGCTGATGGTCAGCAGGTTCGGGCACTGCCTGAACGACCTGTTGTTCCGCGCCAGCATCGGGGCGCTTCCTGTGGAGATCGCCGCCGTGGTGTCGAACCACACCGACTTCGCCGAGCTCGTGGGGTCGTACGACATCCCCTTCCACCACATTCCCGTGACGAAGGACAACAAGTCCGAGGCGGAGGCGCGGCTGCTGGAGATCGTGCGGGAGCGCGGGGTCGAGCTGGTCGTTCTCGCCCGGTACATGCAGGTGCTCTCCGACGATCTGTGCAAGCAGCTGAGCGGGCGGATCATCAACATCCACCACTCGTTCCTGCCGAGCTTCAAGGGCGCGAAGCCGTATCACCAGGCGCATGCGCGGGGCGTGAAGCTGATCGGGGCGACGGCGCACTATGTGACGGCGGATCTCGATGAGGGGCCGATCATCGAGCAGGAGGTCGAGCGGGTGGGGCACGGCGTCACTCCGGACCAGCTGGTGGCGATCGGGCGGGACGTGGAGTGCCAGGCGCTGGCGCGGGCCGTCAAGTGGCATGCGGAGCGTCGGATTCTGCTGAACGGTCGACGGACGGTCGTCTTCGCCTAGTAGCTCGGGGCCACATCTTGTAGGGCGGCTGCGGGTGCGTGGGAACTGCGCGAGCAACCACGAACCACCCGCAACCGCCCCCTACATCCGGCTCAAACTCGCCGCCGCGAACAGCACATCCCTGATCGCCGTACGATCCCCCACCTGCCCCGCCGCGGCCTCCTCCGGCGACACATGGCCGGCCGCGAGGCGGCAGAACTCCGCGCCGTCCAGGGCGACATGGGCCACCTCGTGCTCGGCGGAGCCGACCGCCGCCGGGGAGTCCAGGGGGATGAGCCACTCGCCGCCGCCCGAACCCTCGATCTCCAGCCGGAGGCTGCGGCCGGGATCGCCGGCGGGTACGAGGTGCCGGCCTGGTCGCGGGGCCGTGAATCCCGCCCGGCGGCGGGCCGCCAGCACCGTGGGGAGGAGGCGGGCCGCAAGGTCGACCATCTGGTGCAGGTCGTGGCCGGACGGCGGCTCGTACGGGTAGTCGACGGCCTCGGCGATGTCCTCCGCGTGGACCCAGCACTCGAAGGCACGGTCCAGCATCGCGTCGCGCAGCGGCAGCTCGAAGTCGCCGTACGGGACGGAGAGTCCGCCGGTGCCGCCGCCCGTGAAGGAGACCGTGCGGACCAGGTCGTGGGTCTGTTCGCGCCAGGGAGCGCGTACGGCGCGGGTCGGCGGGTAGTGCGAGGCCCGCCAGTAGGCCTCCGTGCGCCCGGACGGAGTCGGCCGGTCCGCGGCCACGTCGCCCATCGGGTCCGCGAGGCCCAGGGCGACCGCCACCAGCCCGTCGACCGTCAGCAGATGCGCGATGACCCCGGCGACGGTCGTACGGCGGCTGGTCGGCTCGTCACCCCGGAACCACTTCAGCCGCACGGGCGCGTGCCACTCGGAGTCCCCGAAGTCCTGGAGCAGGGCGTCGAGCCGGGCCGTCTCGGCGTCGTACGGCGTCGCCCACTCGGGCACCGGGATGCGCGGCGGGCGGCGCTCCAGGCAGCCCGCGAGGACGCGGGCGCGCAGGGACGGGTCGAGGTCGAGGCTCTCGGCGGGGTGCAGCAGGCCGACGGCCTCGCGCAGCCGCCGCGCCTCGTCGGCACAGGCGCCGCAGACGCCCAGGTGCTCCTCCACGGCCGCCGTCTCCTCCGCCGAGCAGGCGGCCAGCGCCCAGGCGCCGAGCAGGGCCTTCAGGACGCGGTGCTCCAGGATGAGCGGGGTGGGGCGCGGCACCGGGTCCGGCAGCGGGTGCCCGGTGTCCTCGACGGAGGCGCGGGGGAGGGGTATGCGGGGCGGACGGTCCGGGGCGGGCTCCGGGGTGGGGTGGCGGTCGTCGCCGTCGCCGCTGTTCATGCCGTCGGCCGCACGGCCGTACTCCCCATCGTCCTTCTCGTCCTTGTCCCGCCGGTCGTCGTCATACGGCTCGGAGCGTCCCGCCTCGTTCACACCGCACCCCCGTATCCCGGCGGTACCCCCGGGGGCGCTCCGGCGTCATGGGCCGTGGCCAGCAGCTGGAGGCCCAGGCGCAGCCGGCGGCGGGCCTCGTCCTCGGTGACGCCGAGGTCGGCGGCGGTCTGGCGGTAGTCGCGGCGCTGGAAGTAGGCCAGCTCCAGGGCGGCACGCAGCGGTACCGGCATGGACTGGACGATGAAGTCGGCGCGGGCGGTGACGGAGGCGTGCCGCACCTTGCGCTCCAGTTCCTCGGTGGAGCCCCGGCCGGCCCGGGCTAGGGCGGCGGTCTCGGTGGCGCGCAGCCGCTGCACGGCGAGGTGGTGGGTCAGGGTGGCGACCCAGGAGCGCAGCGGGCCCTGCTTGGGGTCGTAGCTGTCGGGGTGTTCCCAGACATGGGCGAAGACATCGCGGGTGATGTGGTCGGCGGCGCGCTCGTCGCCGAGCACGGTGTGGGCGAGGCCGTGCACCAGCGAGGCGAACCGGTCGTAGAGCTCGCCGAGGGCGGCCGCCTCACCGCGCGCGAGCCGCTGCTGCATCTTGCGGTCCCAGCGGGGTGGTGCGTCCTTCTTCGCCATCAGGCCCCCTCACCCGGTCCGTCCTGCCCAGCGTGCGTCTGCCGTCTCCCCGAATGTAGTCGGCACGTCCGACAGCGCACGCCCCTTTGTCGCAATGTGCGCCCCTTGTGGAGCCATGGCTGGTGACACACCTCGCACTCGTGATAGAGGGCACCCCGCCGGTCGCGGGTCGGGGGCCGTATCCGCTCCGCTACCCGGTCCCCGTCTGATCAGACCTGATCGAACAGGATCGAATGCGATGGAAACAAGCCTTTTCTGATCGGTGACCGTTTTCTGGAGGGCGTTTCAGGGAACAGCCGCTGGGCAGCCGCGCTGCAAGGAAGCGTAGGTGTGGCTTCCGTTTCAGCGAGCGAGGGGCATGGTGGTGACGTTCAAAGTGACCGGCGACGAGCGCGGCGACTGGGCCGTGCTCCAGGTGTCGGGCGAGCTGGATCTGGTGACCTCGCCGGGACTGCGCCAGCGCATCCACGGCGTGGTGGCCGAGGGACGTCACAGCCTCGTCCTCGACCTCTCCGAGGTGATGTTCTGCGACTCCAGCGGGGTCGGCGTGCTGATCGCCGCCCGCCGGCTGATCCGCTCCTGCCAGGGCAGCCTGCGGCTGATACTCCCGGCCCAGGGCGCGGCGGAGGGGTCGCACGTCAACCGGGTCCTGGGCGCGCTGGGGGTACGCAGGCTGTTCGACGTCCACCCCGACCTGGCGTCGGCGGTCGCGGACGAGGCCGACCCGCTGTCGGCCTGAGCGTCGGCCAGGGCATATCGGACGCGGATCTGCCACACCGTTGTCCCAAAATTCCCCCGGTCTTGGCACAACCGCCGCTTTCCCGCGCCCCGACCGGCCCATGCGTCGTACGCTCCCTGGCAGAAGCACCCCACGACGTAAGGCGGCCCGAAAAGACATGGTCAGCAGCGAGTACGAGCGCAGGATCGCGGCCCGGTTCGCCGGCTTCGACCAGGACGGCAACGGCTACATCGACCGCGCGGACTTCAACGCGGCGGCCAAGGCGCTCCTCACGGAGTTCGGCACCACCGCCCGCTCCGACAAGGGCCAGGCCCTGTACATCGGCGCGGAGGCGTTCTGGCAGGGCATGGCCGGGATCGCGGACCGTGACGGCGACCAGCGGATCACCCGCGACGAGTTCGTGAACGGCGCGGTCAAGCGGCTGCGCGACAACCCGGACCGGTTCGCCGAGATCGCCCGTCCCTTCCTGCACGCCGCCCTCGCCGTGGCCGACCCCGACGGTGACGGAGCCGCCTCCGTCACCGACACCGCGCGCGTCCTGGTCTGCCTCGGTGTGCAGCAGGACATCGCCCGGGCCGCCGCCACCGCCCTCGACACGGACGGCGACGGCAAGGTGACGGAGGGCGAGATCGTCACGGCGTTCGCCCGCTACTTCACAGTGCCGGAGTAGCGCTCCCTGAGCTTGTACTTGAGGATCTTGCGCAGGGTCTCGTTGCGCGGAAGGGCGTCCACCAGCTCCAGCTGCTCCGGCAGCTTGTGCGGCGACAGCCCTTCCTCGCGCAGGTGGGAGGTCAGCGCGGCGAGCGTCAGCTCCTGAGCTCCGGCCGGCTGCTCCACGACCGCACAGACCCGCTCACCGCGCTCGGCGTCCGGCAGCCCGATCACCGCGACGTCCCCCACCGCCGGATGCCGGTGCAGCAGATCCTCGATCTCCTTGGCCGAGATGTTCTCGCCCTTGCGGATGATCACGTCCTTCAGGCGCCCGGTGAGCACCAGATGCCCGCTGTCGGTCAGATAGCCGAGGTCGCCGGTCCGCAGGAAGCCCTCCTCGTCGAAGGCTGCCGCCGTCTGCGCCGGGTCCAGATACCCCTGGCACACCGCTTCCCCGCGTAGCCGCACCTCGCCCGCCACGATCCGGATCTCCATCCCCCGCGGCGGCCGTCCCTCCGTCGTCGCCAGGTTCTCCGCGGTGTCGTCGGGCGCCCCCATCGTGATCATCGGCACCTCGGTCATGCCGTACCCGTGCGTCAGCTGCACGCCCATCTCCCGCACCACGGCGTGATACACCTCCGGCGGCTTCGGCGCCCCGCCCCCCGCCAGCAGTCGCAGAGTGGGTACGACCTTCCCGCCCCCCGCCTGCCTGCGCTGCTCCGCCAGGAACATCGAGTAGAACGCCGTCGACCCGCCCGCGATCGTCACACCGTGCCGGCGATACCCCTCCAGCGCCTCCGGCAGCGCGAACTGCTCGAACAGCACGGCCGGGAACCCGTACAGCAGCACCATCACCATGTAGTCGGGGCCGCCTATGTGGGCGTAAGGGAAGGCGATCGACCCCACATCGTCCGACGTCGGCCGCAGGGCGTGCCCCAGACAGGAGCCGCCCGCGATCAGCGAACGGTCGGTGTGCAGGACGCCCTTGGGGTCGGACGTCGTCCCCGAGGTCCAGTAGATCCAGCGCACCGAGGTGCCTTCGGCTGGCGGCGGGGGCAGTACGGCCGGATCTCCGTCGGGGAGGGTGTCGTACGCCTCGAAGATCCCCTTCGCGCCGAGGCGGCGTGCCATCCCGGTGTGGTCGAAGCCCCGCCATGTGCCCGGCACCGCGAAGAACTCCGCCTTCGACTCCCGCAGCGCGAAGCCGACTTCACGGTCCCGGTAGAAGGGGATGACCGGCGACTGCACGGCGCCGAGGCGGGCGAGCGCGAAGGACAGCAGGGCCGTCTCGATACGGGTGGGCAGTTGCCAGGCGACGACGGTGCCGGGGCGTACGCCCATGTCGTACAGGCCGGCCGCGACGCGCTCGGCACGCGCGCGTAGGGCGCCGAAGGACAGGGAGCGTTCGTCCTGGAGGAGGACGGGACGGTCGGGGGTGAGTTCGGCGCGACGGGCGAGCAGGTCCCAGAGGGTGCGCGAGGAACTCAGTGCGTGTGCGGTGTCGTTCACGACAACCCCCTATTGCTGACGGTGTGTCAGATCGTGCCGAGAGCGTAGGGCTCGCCGCCTTGTCGGTCCAGGGGTGCGGGGCTAGCCTGCGGGGGAATCTGACGGATCGTCAGGCAGGTGGTGGATGGACCTCACATACACGCCCGAGGAGGAGGAGTTCCGCACCCGGCTGCGGGAATGGCTGGGCAAGGCCCTCCAAGGGCTGCCTCCCAAGCCGTCCCCCGACGACTGGCCGGGGCGCCGCGCCTACGACCTCGGCTGGCAGCGCATGCTCTACGACGCCGGGTACGGGGACGTCCACTGGGGCGCCTCGCCGACCACACGGCTGATCTATCTGGAGGAGACCGAGAAGGCGGGCGCGCCCTATGTGGGCGCCGGCTTCGTCGGGCTGCTGCACGCCGGGCCGACCATCGCGGCCGAGGGCACCCCCGAGCAGCGGGCGCGCTGGCTGCCGCCGATCCTGCGCGGCCAGGAGGTCTGGTGCCAGGGCTTCAGCGAACCGGACGCCGGATCCGACCTCGCGGCGCTGCGCACGCGCGCGCGTAGGGACGGCGACCACTATGTGGTGAGCGGGTCCAAGATCTGGACCTCGCACGCCGAAGTCGCCGACTGGTGCGAACTGTTGGTGCGCACCGACCCCGACGCGCCCAAGCACCGCGGCATCAGCTGGCTGGCCATGCCCATGGACGCGCCGGGCATCACCGTACGGCCGCTCAAGACCCTCGCCGGGTCCGCCGAGTTCGCCGAGGTGTTCCTCGACGAGGTGCGGGTGCCGGTCGCCAACCGGGTCGGCGCCGAGAACGACGGCTGGCGCGTGACCATGGTGACCCTGTCCTTCGAGCGCGGCACGGCCTTCGTGGGCGAGGTCGTCGCCTGCCGGCGGGTGCTGCGCGAACTCGCCGCCGAGGCGCGCGCGAACGGCCGCTGGGACGACCCCGCGCTCCGGCGGCGGCTGGGGCGGCTCAACGCCGAGTTCCGGGCGCTGTGGCGGCTGACGCAGTGGAACGTGAGCGAGGCGGAAGGGACGTCCGGCGTCCCCGGAGTCGGGGGTTCGGTTTTCAAACTGAGGTATTCGCACGCCCGCCAGGAGCTCTACGACACCGCGGCCGACGTCCTGGGCCCCGCCTCCCTCGACCTCGACCGGCCCTGGACCCTCGACCGGCTGTCCTCACTGTCGTACACCATCGCGGCCGGCACCTCGCAGATCCAGCGGAACATCGTGGCCGAGCGGATCCTCGGGCTGCCGAAGGGGCGATGACGGATGCGTTTCCAACTCACCGACGACCAGCGGGCGTTGCGCGACGGCGTACGGGAGCTGCTGACGCGGCGCTTCGGCCCGCAGCAGCTCAGGGCCGCCGTCGAGGAGCCCGGCCGGCTGGACCGGGCGCTGTGGCGGGAACTGGGCGCCGCCGGGTTCTTCGCGCTGCGGCTGCCGGAGGAGGAGGGCGGCGTCGGACTTGGGCTGCCCGAGGCGGTGTTGGCCTTCGAGGAGGCGGGTCGGGCCCTGCTGCCGGGACCGCTGGTGGCCACCCACCTCGCGGCGGGGGACGCGCCGGGCGCGGCCACCGGGGAGACGGTCGTGACGGACGTCGGCGGCTGCGGCCTGGTGGAGTGGCTGGCGGCGGCGGACGTCGTACGGGGGGACGCGGCAGGTGCCGTACCGCTGAGGTCGGTCGATCCGCTGACCCCCCTCCATCGCGTCGCCGCCGCTGCCACCGCCGACCCCGTCGCCGTACTCCTCACCGCGGCCGAACAACTGGGCAGCGCCACACGCGCGTGCGAGCTCGCCGTGCAACACGCCCGGACCCGTGAGCAGTTCGGGCAGCCGATCGGGGCCTTCCAGGCGGTGAAGCATCTGTGCGCGCAGATGCTGGTGCGGGCGGAGACGGCCCGTGCCGCCGTGTACGCGGCGGCCGTCACGGCCGACCCGGCCGACATCGACACCGCGCGGCTGCTCGCCGACGATGCCGCCGTACGCGGCGCCCGCGACTGTCTCCAGGTGCACGGCGGCATGGGATTCACCTGGGAGTTCGAGGTCCATCTGCATCTGAAACGCACATGGGTGCGGACTTACCGTACGGGTGATGCTACGGAGAGTGAGGAGCGGTTGGCCGCCGAACTTCTCGTCGAGCCGGCCTGAAGGTCCCTGGTCTGCGATGTCGCCGGTGACTCCCGTGCGGATGTCGCGGATTGTGGCATAGCGGAATTACGGAGCGTTGATATCGGGTTGTGTCCTACGCGTGACTCGTCACGGCCTGGAGTCGGCGGTCCGCTCCGGTACCTTGTGTGAGATGCGAGTGGTTCCGAGCACGAGCCATGCCGGAGTTGCCCTTGAGGCGGCTCCGGATCCGGCGGTGCGCGCCGTTGCTCGCAAGGCGGGAGGGCGCTCTGTCCTCGCCTGTTCGACTCCCCGCGACAAGCGTCGCACAGTATGCCGCACGGGTACTCCTTCACGCTGGAATATGCCCGAAGCGCTTGTTGGGGTGACTGTACGTCAACCATGCTGTCAGCTAAGGGATTCACGTTCTGTGACCCTGGCTTTGGCCATTGTTCTGGCCATGAAAAAAATGGCTAGGATCGTGGCCCTCGTGAGGCGCGGGGCT
The DNA here is from genome assembly GCF_014655715.1 of Streptomyces lanatus. GTDB lineage: Bacteria > Actinomycetota > Actinomycetes > Streptomycetales > Streptomycetaceae > Streptomyces > Streptomyces lanatus. The sequence continues at coordinate 80,073 of NZ_BNBM01000007.1, forward strand.
ATGTGTCCGCCGGTTCGGATGGTGTGAGCGGTGCAGGTGCTTCAAGTGCAGCTGGAGATCCGGCCCGACCCCGCTGAGGTGGGGCGAGCCCGGCGGTGGGCCCGCTCGCGGCTCGCCGGGTCCGGGATAGGTGCCGACGAGCCGCTCGCCGAGACGCTGATCCTGCTCGTCTCCGAACTGGTCACCAACGCCGTCGTGCACACCGGCTGTCCGGCCGTACTGAGCCTGTCCCTGCCGGGGGGTGCTCAGGACGCCGCCACCGTTCGCCTCGAGGTGGCCGACCGCAGCGGCCGCGCACCCGTGCCCCGCTGCGCCGACGGCGACGCGACCGGCGGCCGCGGACTCGCCCTCGTCGATGGCCTCGCGGACCGCTGGGGCTGGTGCTCCGAGGGCGCCGGCAAGCGCATCTGGTGCGAACTGGACCGCGGCACGCAGTCGCAGAACGCCGCCTATGGCAGCGGGGTCTCGGCCTATGAAGGGCTCGCGTACGAGGCGGTGTGACGGGCGCATGGCGCGGCAATCGCGCCGGGTTCGGTGCACGGTTGCAGAAGGCGCTGTCCCGTTCGGGCCGACGAGCGACGGTGCGCCTGGGCATGCTCCCGTGCGCGGCTCCGGAAAATAGGGCGTAAGTAACAAATCCCCGACGTGGTGTTGACGCGGCGTGTCCGTTTGATCACGCTTGTGGTCAGCGATTCGCCGTGAGGGGACGACGAGGACTTCGGTGACGGAAGCCCTTGCCGAGCGTGGGTCGTGAATCGGCGTCGGTCCTCTCCCCGGGCCAGGAGAGATCGGGGCGGGTACGCCGGAGTCGGGTGGCGGCGCGCGGTGTCGTCCTCGGGGTGGTTGGGGCATCACCCCGTTCGGGCGCGGCCGAGGGCTGGGGGAGCCGCGCCGCCAACCGATCTCACCGGCCGTCAGAGCACCGCCACGGGCGCCACGGGCGTCCCTGTGCCGCCGACGAAGGGCTCCGGCATCGCCGACAGCAGGAACTCATGGCGGCCTTCTTGTCCACAGGCTGTGGACAACTCTTCGAGATTCCAGTTCTGCCCCTGGAGCATCCCCATCTCCACCAGGTCCAGCGCATGCACCGGCAGCCACAAATCCTCTGTCTCGGGCGGAAATATCTCGAATGTGAGGGTGTCATTGGCGACAGCCGCCACATCGCGCGCGTGGAACCACTCCGGCGTACGGATCGACAGACCGGGCGACGGATAGCCGTACGCGTGCTTGTCCCCGGCGAGAAGGACCTGGATCTGCCCCGTCCGTACGAGCACGATGTCACCGGCACGCACACGCGTGCCCGCCAGTTCCTCGGCCGCCTCCAGGTCCTCCGGGGTGACCGCGTGCCCGCCGTCGAGCCGGGCGACGCCACGCGCGCGTGCCACGTCCAGCAGCACCCCGCGCGAGACGATGTGCCGCGCCTTGTCGATGCCGCTGAACTCGGCGCCGCCGTGCGCGGTGATGGAGTCGGCGGGGCGGCCGTTGTAGAGCCGGCCCGAGTGCGAGACATGGGTGAGCGCGTCCCAGTGGGTGGCCGCCTGCAGGCCCATGGTCACGATGTCGTCGCTGCAGGCGACGGTTCCGGGGCCGAACAGCTCCTGATTGATCTGCACCATCGCGTGCAGGGGGTTGATCCGCCCGGGGATCATCCCGGTCTGCACGCCGTCCTGTTGCAGGGGCAGGGCGAGCGGGACGCGACGGCCGGTGCGGACGCAGGCCGCCGCCTCGCGCACGACCTCGTCGGTGATGAGGTTCAGGGTGCCGATCTCGTCGTCGGCGCCCCAACGCCCCCAGTTGTTCACGCGCTTGGCGATCTCGTGGAACGCGTCCGGCAGTGACATGAGTCCCTCCCCGGGGCTTGTCTCCGCGTATCTGACGGGTCGTAGAATCAAGTCGAATCTAACGGACCGTCAGAAACTGCGGGAAGGGGCCGGGGCGTGGGGAACTTCTTGGCAGGCAAGGTCGTCGCCGTCACGGGCGCCGGACGGGGCATCGGGCGGGCGGTGGCACTGGCGGCCGCCGCCGAAGGGGCGCGGGTCGTCGTCAACGACTACGGCGTGGCCATGGACGGGGGCTCGCCGACCAGTGAGGTCGCCTCGGGTGTCGTCAAGGAGATCGAGGCGGCGGGCGGCGAAGCGGTCGCCGTCGCCGACGACGTGTCCACGATGGCGGGTGGGCAGCGGATCGTGGACGTCGCGCTGTCGTCGTACGGGCGGCTCGACGGGGTCGTGTGCGTCGCCGGGATCCTGCGTGAGCGGATGCTGTTCAACATGACCGAGGACGAGTGGGATCCGGTGGTCGCCACTCATCTGAAGGGGACGTTCACGGTTTTCCGGGCGGCTTCGGCTGTGATGCGGCGGCAGCGGGCCGGGACCTTGATCGGGTTCACCAGTGGGAATCATCAAGGGTCGGTTTCGCAGGCCAACTACAGCGCGGCGAAGGGCGGGATCATCTCGCTCGTGCGGAGCGCCGCGCTGGGGCTGCACAAGTACGGGGTGACCGCGAACGCGGTGGCTCCTGTTGCCCGTACTCGGATGTCGGCCAATGTGCCGATGGAGCTCTCGGAGATCGGGGAGCCGGAGGATGTGGCGGCGCTGGTGGTGTATCTGCTGTCGGATTCGGCTCGGGAGTACGGGGTGACGGGGCAGGTGTACACCGTTGCCGGGGCGAAGATCGCGGTGTGGGCGCAGCCGCGGGAGCTGCGCGCCGCCTATGCCGACGGTTCTTGGACGGCTGAGCGGATCGCCGAGGTGCTGCCGGGGTCGGTGGGGGTGGATCCGATGCCGATGTTGGAGCGGGTGGAGGGGATGGAGAGGGCTGCGCGGGCGGGTGATCGGCCGAACGCCCAGTAGCTCGGGCCTGTTCCCCCGGTCGGCGGCTGCGGGTTGGTTGTGGCTGGTCGCGCCCACGCGGCGGAGCCGCACATCGATACAGCCCCGCGCCCCTAGGGGGTGCATCTGACCGGCGATTGGAGGAGACGTCAGTGGACTTTGGGTTCAGTGCCGAGGATGACGTGTTTCGTGCGGAGGTCAGGGTCTGGCTTGCCGAGCATGCCGAAGGCGGGCAGGAGCGACGGGTGTGGGAGCGGACACTCGGCAAAGGCGGCTGGATCGGACTCGGGTGGGGTGAGGGTGGGTACGGGAACCGGACCGCGACGCTCACCCAGCAAGTGGTGTGGGCGGAGGAATACGCGCGGTCGGGGGCGCCCCCGCGCTCCGGGCACATCGGGGAGAAGCTGCTGGCGCCTACGTTGCTCGCGCACGGGAGCGAGGAGCAGAAGGCGCGCTTTCTGCCGCCGATCGCGCTCGGGGAGGAGCTGTGGTGCCAGGGGTACAGCGAGCCCGGGGCGGGGTCGGACCTCGCCGGGGTGCGGACCAGGGCCGAGCGGGGCTCGGACGGGACGTACCGCGTCACCGGGCAGAAGATCTGGACCTCCCTCGCCCATGAGGCGGACTGGTGCTTCGTGCTGGCGCGCACCGAGCCGGAGTCGCGCCGGCATCACGGCCTGAGCTTTCTGCTGGTCCCGATGGACCAGCCGGGGCGTATCGAGGTGCGGCCCATCCGGCAGATGACCGGGACCAGCGACTTCAACGAGGTCTTCTTCGACGGCGCGCACGCGGAGCATGTCGTCGGGGGTGAGGGCGCGGGGTGGAAGGTCGCGATGAGCCTGCTCGGGTTCGAGCGGGGGGTGTCCACGCTCGCCCAGCAGATCGGCTTCGCGGGGGAGCTGGCGCGGGTCGTGGGCGCGGCGGTGCGGTCCGGTGCGGTGGAGGATCCCGTGCTGCGGGATCGGCTGGTGCGGCAGTGGGCCGAGTTGCGGGTGATGCGGTGGAACGCGCTGCGGACGCTGGGGGGTTCGGGGGGCCCGGGGGCACCGAGTGTGGCGAAGCTGCTGTGGGGCGGCTGGCATCAGCGGCTCGGGGAGCTGGCGATGCAGGTACGGGGCGCCGGGGCGAGCGTGGGGCCGCAGGAGTGGGCGCCGTCAGCGCCGTATGAACTCGACGACGCACAGCATCTGTTCCTCTTCTCGCGCGCCGACACGATCTACGGGGGCTCGGACCAGGTTCAGCGCACGATCATCGCCGAGCGGGTGCTCGGTCTGCCCAGGGAGCCCAAGGGGGTCGTCTGATGCGCGCAGTGATGTACGACGGCAAGCGGGTCGAGGTCGTGGACGATCTGGAGGTGCGGGACCCGGGGCCGGGCGAGGTGCTGGTCGCCATCTCGGCGGCCGGGTTGTGTCACAGCGATCTGTCGGTGGTGGACGGGACCATACCTTTCCCTGTTCCTGTGGTGCTGGGCCATGAGGGGGCGGGGGTCGTCGAAGCGGTGGGTGTGGGCGTCACCCATGTCGAGCCCGGAGACCATGTGGCCCTGTCCACGCTGGCCAACTGCGGTGTGTGTGCCGAATGCGACCGGGGGCGGCCGACCATGTGCCGGCAGGCCATAGGGCGGCCGGGGCGGCCGTTCCGGCGGGGCGAGCAGGCGGTGTTCCAGTTCGCGTCCAACTCCGCCTTCGCCGAACGGACCGTGGTCAAGGCCGTGCAGGCGGTGCGGATACCGAAGGACATCCCCCTGCCGTCCGCCGCGCTGATCGGGTGCGGGGTGCTCACAGGTGTGGGCGCCGTACTGAACCGGGCGCGGGTCGATCGTGGCGACCGGGTGGTCGTGATCGGCGCCGGCGGGATCGGGCTCAACGTCATCCAGGGGGCCCGGATCGCGGGGGCGCTGCGGATCGTGGCGGTGGACGCCAATCCGGCGAAGGAGGCGGTGGCGCGGCAGTTCGGGGCGACGGACTTCCTGACCTCGGTGGAGGGGGTACGGGAGCTGCTGCCGACGGGGGCGGACCACACCTTCGAGTGCGTGGGGCGGGTCGAGCTGATCCGGGCGGCCGTCGATCTCCTCGACCGCCATGGACAGGCGGTCCTGCTCGGGGTACCGGCGGCCACGGCCGAGGCGTCCTTCCTGGTCTCCTCGATGTACCTGGACAAGTCGATCCTGGGCTGCCGGTACGGGTCGTCGCGGCCGCAGCGGGACATCGCGCTGTACGCCGAGCTGTATCGGGACGGGCGGCTGCTGCTCGATGAGCTGGTGACGCAGACGTATCCGGTGGAGGACTTCGAGCGGGCGGTGGCGGATGCGGAGGCGGGGAAGGTGGCGCGGGGGGTGGTGACGTTCTAGGTGTAGCGGGCGGAGGCTGGCTCACGTGGTAAGCAGCGACAGCCGTCCTACGCCACTGCCGTCGCCGCGGCCATGAACATCGGCAGTGCCAGGAAGAGCCGGTCGCTCTCCGCCCGCTCACGCTGCTCGGCGATCCAACTCGCCGTCTGCTCGGATGTGAGGGCGCCGGTGGAGCGGGCTCCCTCGGCGAGACCGCTGAGCAGCGGCAGCGTCGCCGGTCCGGTGAGCACGGCGGTGTGTACCTCGACCGTCACCTCGCCGAAGCCGGCGTCCAGAAGCAGATTGCGGTAACGGCGGGCGGTGCGCGGGCCGGCGATCAGGTCGGCTCGGGCGTGCACGATCCTGCGCGTGAGTGCGGCATCGTCGGAGTCGATGACGAACGTGTCCCAGTCCTGTCCGACCAGAACGATCCGGCCGCCGGGCACGAGAACCCTGCGTGCCTCCGCCAGCGCCCGCTCCGGCTCGGCCAGTTCATGGAACACCTTGTCGGCCCGGTAGCCGTCCATCGAGGAGGCGGCCAGCGGCAGTTCGTACGCCCCCGCGAGGCGGAAGCCGGACTGGGGCCAGCGGGCGCGGGCGACGGCGAGCATCCGCTCGCTCGGGTCCACGCCGACGGCTCTCGTGCCCCGGTGGGCCAGTTCCGCCACGGCCCGTCCCGCGCCGCAGCCCACGTCCACCACGGTCCTTCCGGCGCCGAGCAGGTCGTACGACAGCGAACGCAGCTCAGCGGCACCCGGCAGCCGGTCCGCGGCGTCGAGCCGCGCGACGAGGTCGTCCGTCGGCCGAGGTGCCTGTTCGGTCTCCTTGTTCATGCGAGCCAGGCTGCGACTTAATGTCGGCATGAAGTCAAGCGAGCGCGGTTCCATGACCATCGGCGCCCTCGCCGAACGCTTCGGCCTGGCCCCGCACGTCCTGCGCCACTGGGAGGCGATGGGACTGCTCACGCCCGCCCGCGATGCCGCGGGCCGCCGCCGCTATCAGAACGCCGACCTCACGCGCGTGGCCGTCATCCTGCGCGCCAAGGAGGCAGGCCTCTCCCTCGACACCATCCGCTCCCTGACCGCGACGACCGATCCCGCCCGCCGCAAAGGCATCCTGGACGAGGAGGCCCGGGCACTTCGCTCCCGTATCGCGGCCGCGCGGGCATCGCTCGAACTCGTGGAGTGCGCCTTGGGCTGCGGCCACGACGACGTCACTCAGTGCGCCCACTTCCAACAGGTGCTGGCGGATCGCGTCGGCTCGACAGCCCCCTGAACGTCCCGTGAGGCCTTCCAGGTCGCGGCTCAGGCCACAGCCAGGTCGTCCGTCGTACGCCGCCGGATCACCAGCGCCATCAGCGCCGCCACCGCGCACAGCGCCCCCGCCGCGTACCAGACCATGTCGTACGAGCCGAAGGCGTCCCGTGCGACTCCGCCGAGGAAGGCCACAAGCGCGGCGCCGACCTGGTGGGAGGCGAGGACCCAGCCGAAGACGATCGCGCTGTCGTCGCCGTACTGCTCGCGGCACAGGGCGACGGTGGGCGGGACGGTGGCGACCCAGTCGAGGCCGTAGAAGACGATGAAGAACAGCATGGGTGGATGGACGGTGGGGGCGAGGAGGATCGGAAGGAAGAGGAGCGAGATGCCGCGGAAGGCGTAGTAGACGGCGAGCAGGCGGCGCGGTTCGAAGCGGTCGGTGAGCCAGCCGGAGGCGATCGTGCCTACGACGTCGAAGACGCCGATGACCGCGAGCAGCGAGGCGGCGGCCGTGACGGGCATGTGCTCGTCGTGGGCGGCGGGCACGAAGTGGGTCTGGATGAGGCCGTTGGTGGAGGCGCCGCAGATCGCGAAGGTGCCGGCCAGCAGCCAGAAGGGGCCGGTTCGGGCCGCCGAGAAGAGCACGGTGACCGCCCTGCGAGCGGCGCCCCGCGCGGGAGGCGGCTTGGGTATGAACTCCGCGGAGCCGTACGGCTTCAGGCCCACGTCGGCCGGGTGGTCGCGCAGCAGCAGCCAGACGAACGGGACGACCGCGAGGGCGGTGAGCGCGACCGTGACGGCCGCCGGGCGCCAGCTGTGCTCCTCGACCATCCAGGACAGCAGCGGCAGGAAGATCAGCTGGCCGGAGGCCGACGCGGCGGTGAGGATGCCCGTGACCAGGCCGCGCCGCTCGGTGAACCAGCGGTTGGTGACGGTGGCCGCGAACGCCAGCGCCATGGAACCGGTGCCGAGTCCCACCAGCAGGCCCCAGCACAGCAGCAGTTGCCAGGCGGCCGTCATCCAGTACGTCAGGCCCGAGCCGAGCGCGATCACGGTCAGCGCGACCGCGACGACCCGCCGGATGCCGAAGCGGTCCATCAGGGCGGCGGCGAAGGGGGCGGTGAGGCCGTACAGGGCGAGGTTGACGGAGACGGCGGCGCCGATCGTGCCGCGCGACCAGCCGAAGTCCTCGTTCAGCGGGTCTATGAGAAGGCCCGGCAAGGAACGGAAGGCAGCGGCACCGAGGATCGTCACGAAGGTGACGGCGGCGACGAACCAGGCGCGGTGGATGCGGGGACGGCGTCGTTCCGGCAAGGGCCGGGCGTCGGCTGCGGCTGTGGCTTCGGTTGTCTGCGTCACGACAACGAGCTTCGGGCCTGCGCCGCGACAGATCCATTGGCCCGAAGGACAGCATTCGTTAGGATCGGGCCATGAGCAGTGAGTCCGAGCCCCGTCAGCCTTCCCCGGATTTCCGGCCGCACCGCGTGGTCGTCCTCGCGCTGGACGGTCTGCTCCCCTTCGAGCTGGGCATCCCGCACCGCATCTTCGGCCGCCCGAAGGACGCGCGCGGCCGGCACCTGTACGAGGTCGTCACCTGCTCGGTCCGGCCGCCCGGCCCGGTGCAGACCGACGCGGACTTCGCCATCCAGGTCGACCATGGACCAGAGGCGCTGGCCACCGCCGACACCGTGATCATCCCGGCGTCGTACGAACTCGGCCCGGTCTTCGAGGAGGGCGTGCTGACCGAGGAGCTGTCCGCCGCGCTCGCCCACCTCCGCCCCGGCACCCGCATCGCCTCCATCTGCACCGGCGTCTACGTCCTCGCCGCGGCCGGCCGTCTGGACGGGCGCCCGGCGACCACGCACTGGGCCGACGCCGACCGCTTCCAGCGGCTCTTCCCGCGGATCAAGGTCGACGCGGACGTGCTGTTCATCGACGACGGCGATGTGCTGACCTCGGCCGGGGTGGCCGCCGGTATCGACCTGTGCCTGCACATGGTGCGCCGTGACCACGGCACGGCGATCGCCAACGACGTGGCCCGCCGCACGGTCGTACCGCCCCACCGGGACGGCGGTCAGGCCCAGTACATCCATCGCCCCGTCCCCGACCCGCAGCAGTCGTCCACGACCAACGCCCGCGCCTGGGCCCTGGGCCGCCTCCAGGAGCCCATCCAGCTGCGCGACATGGCCGACCAGGAGGCCATGTCGGTGCGCACCTTCACCCGCCGCTTCCGTGAGGAGGTCGGCATCAGCCCCGGCCAGTGGCTCACCCAGCAACGCGTCGAACGCGCCCGCCACCTCCTGGAGTCCACCGACCTCTCGGTCGACCAGGTGGCCAGGGAGGCGGGCTTCGGTACGGCACAGTCGATGCGGCAGCACCTGCAGGCGGTACTGGGGGTGACGCCGACGACGTATCGACGCACGTTTCGCCGGACGGCGGCGGGGGTTCGCGTCGCCTAGCGGGCACGAGTGGACAGGGGCGTATTTGAACGTGTTCAATTAGCGGGACGCGAGGTCGCCGCTAGGGGGCATTGGCATGGGTGCAGGCATCATCATCCTCATCCCGCTGTTCTTCCTCTACGCGCTGCTCATGGCGGCGTTCTGCATGCTCATCGCGTCGAGGACGTCCGAGCGGACGGGCTGGCTGATGTCGGTCCCCTTGATCTTCCTGCCCCTCGCCGTGCTGGTCGGCGTGCTGATTCCCTGACTCACGACGTCCTCAGAAATCGCCCCTTGTGGAACAGCAGCGGCGCCAAGTCCCCGTCCGTCGCCGCCCCCAAGGCATCCACCCGCCCGACGACGATGAGGTGGTCGCCGCCCGTGTGCACCGCGTGGACCGTGCAGTCGATCCACGCGACCGTGCCCGCGAGGCGGGGTGATCCCGACACGGGAGCCGAGTCGTACGGCACGTCCGTGAACTTGTCCGCCCCGCTCACGGCGAAGGCGCGGCACAACTCTCCCTGGTCGGCGCTCAGGACGTTCACGCAGAAGGCGCCCGCGCGGGCGATGCGGGGCCATGTCGTGGACGTACGGCCGACCATGAAGGCGATCAGGGGTGGGTCGAGGGAGAGGGAGGAGAAGGACTGGCAGGCGAAGCCGGCGGGGCCGCTCTCGGAGGTGGTGGCGGGTGCCGTGATGACCGTGACGCCGGTCGCGAAGTTGCCGAGGACGCGGCGGAATTCGGTCTGGTCCACGGGGGCGCGCTCGTCCTCGCGGACGCACCGCAGCTCCGGGCGCGGCAGCGCTTCGACGGGGGCCGGAGCCCCGGTCGACCTGAGATAACGGACGGCTGCGGCGGCCATCCCTGCGTGTCCCATCACATTTCCCATTGAAGCTGACGGAGTGTCAGATGGGAAGGTCAGCGGCCCCGGTATTCGGGGCTGCGCCGCTCCACGAAGCTGGTCACGCCCTCCCGCGCGTCCTGCGTCGTCATGTTGATCTCCTGCGCGGCCGCCTCCGCCGCGAAGGCGGTGGTCCGGTCGGAGTCGAGGGAGGCGTTCACCAGCTGCTTGGTGAGGGCCAGGGCGCGGGTCGGCCCGGTGGCGAGGCGCTCGGCCCACGCACGGGCCGTCTTGTCCAACTCCCCGTCCGGGACCACCCGGTTGACCAGCCCCATCCGCTCAGCGTCCGAGGCCGTCAGCGCGTCGCCGAAGAACATCAGCTCCTTCGTCCGCTGGAGGCCGATGAGACGGGGGAGGAGGTACGCGCCGCCGCCGTCGGGGACGAGGCCGCGTCGTACGAACACCTCGATGAACCTCGCCGACTCCGCCGCCAGTACGAGATCGCAGGCGAACGCCAGATGCGCGCCGAGCCCGGCCGCCGTGCCGTTCACCGCGGCGATCACCGGCTTCTCGCAGTCGAGGACGGAGGCGATGAGGCGCTGGGCGCCGAGGCGGATGGTGCGGGCGACGTCGCCGGGGACGCGGTCGGCGCCGGACGCCGTCCCCCGCAGGTCCGCGCCCGAGCAGAAGCCACGGCCCGTGCCGGTCAGTACGACGGCCCGTACGCCGGGGTCCGCGGAGGCCTCGGCGAGGAGTTGGATGATGCGTTCTCGCTGGTCAGGGGTGATGGCGTTGAGGGCTTCGGGGCGGTTGAGGGTGATGCGGCGGACCTGATTGTCAGTGGCGTGCTGTACCAATGAATCCACGGGATCGACGCCGCTTCCGGGCGGCACACGGGGGGAATCGGGCATGTTCACTTCACCATTGGCGGTCATCTCAGCGGCACACCGCCAGCGCGTCCAGCGCCACCGCGCCCTGCCCCCTGGGCAGCACCATCAGCGGATTGATGTCGAGTTCCGCGAGCTCGCCCCCGAGTTCCAGCACCATGCGCTGCACCCGCAGGACGACTTCCACGAGCGCGTCCAGGTCCGCGGGGGGCCGCCCCCTGACCCCGTCGAAGAGGGCCCGCCCGCGCAGTTCGGCACACATGTCCCGGGCCTGCTCCTCACCGAAGGGCGGCACACGTACGGCGGTGTCGTTCAGCACCTCCACCAGCACCCCGCCCAGCCCGACCGTCACCGTCGGTCCGAAGAGCTCGTCGTGCGCGGTGCCCACCACCATCTCGACGCCCCGCTCGACCATCTGGCAGACCAGCACACCGTCCAGGGAGACATCCTCGTAGCGGGCGATGTCGGTCAACCCACGGTAGGCGTCGCGGACCTGGCTGGCCGAGGTCAGCCCGATCTTGACCAGGCCGAGCTCGGTCTTGTGCGCGATCCGGGCGCCGGACGCCTTCATCACCACCGGGTAGCCCACCAGCCCCGCCGCCCGTACGGCCGCTGCAGCGCTGGTCACCAACTGCTCGCGCGGGACACGGATGCCGTACGCCCGCAGCAGCTGCTTCGCCGCATGCTCGCTCAGCTGCTGGCCGGGGCGCATCAGCGCCTGCGCCTTGCGGTAGGAGGGCGAAGGGGTGCGCGGGGCCTCGTCGAAGGGGGAGCGGTAGCCGGCGACGAAGCGGTGGTGGTCGAGGTAGGCGCGGACGGCGGTGATGCAGTTCGCGACCGTGCGGAAGGTGGCCACGCGCGAGGAGCCGAGCAGGACCTCGCGGTAGGCCGGCTCGGTGCCGACCGGCGAACCCCACACCACACAGACCAGCTTGTCCGTGCGCTCGGCGGCGTCCACCAGGTCCTGGACCAGCCGGTCGCTGAGGGGCGGGAATGGCCCGGTGATCGGGCAGATGAGCACCCCGACCTCGGGATCGTCGAGGATCGCGTCGATGATCTTCCGGCCGCGCCAGTCGCCCACGGGATGACCGCCGTTGTCGACCGGGTTCGCCACGCTCAGGTACTCGGGTATCCACTGGTGCAGCTCGGCCTGCCTGGCCTCCGACAGCGCGGGCAGCCGCAGTCCGGCCTCGGTCGCCAGATCCGCGAAGTGCGCGCCCGTGCCGCCCGAGATCGAATAGACGACGACACCGTCGGCGCGGGGCGGCCGTGCGCGGGCCAACAGGGCTGCGGTGTCCTGGAGTTCGTCCAGGCCGTCCACCCGGATCACTCCGTACTGGCGCATCGCCGCGTCCACCACCGCGTCGGCGCCGGTCAGCTTGCCGGTGTGTGAGGCGGCCGTGCGGGCGCCGGTCTCGGTGCGGCCCACTTTGACCGCGACGACCGGGACACCGCGGCGGGCCGCGCGGTCGGCGGCGAGCAGGAAGGCCCGGCCGTCCTTGAGGCCCTCGACGTAGCAGGCGATGGCGCCCACCTCGGGCCGCTCGGCGAAGTAGGAGATGAAGTCGGCGGTCTCCAGGTCGGCCTCGTTACCGGTCGGCGCCCAGTGGGAGAGGCGGATGCCGAGCTCCTGGAGGGCGAACACGGGGCGGCCCTGGTGGCCGGACTGGGTGATGAGCGCGATCGCGGGCCCGTCGAGGTCGTCCCGGAAGTGCTCGAAGGCATTGAGGTTGGTGTTCGGGCCCAGCAGCCGCATGCCGGAGCGTTCCACGGCGGCGGTGAGCCGGTCCTGTGCGGCGGCGCCCTCCTCGCCGGTCTCGGCGAACCCGGAGGCGAAGACGACGGCGAACTTCACCTTGGTCTCGGCCAGTTCCTCGATCACTGGAAGGGGATCGGCGACAAGCAGCACGGCGAGATCGACCTGCTCGGGCAGGTCGGCGACGGAGGGAGAGCAGGGGATGCCGAAGACGGACGTACGGCTCGGATGCACCGGGTGGAGCCGGGCGCCGACCCGTTCGGACCAGGCGATCAGCTGGCGGGTGACCCCGGTGTTGGGGCGGCCCTCGGCGTCCGAGGCGCCGATCACCGCGACCGACTCCGGCCGGAAGAGGCGGTCCAGATCGGGCACGTCGGAGTACAGGGCACGGCCGCTGACGTCGAGATCGTCGACCTCGGCGGGCCGGCCGTGGACGGCGGGCCCGGGTTGCTCGCCACAGGCGATGACCCGGGCCCGGCGGGAGTCGGTGGTGAGGGTGCCGTGGGTTGATCCAAGCATCGGTCCGCCCGCTCCTGTGTGACAGCGATTAACTGACGCAGTGTCAGATTAAAGGAACTGACGCTGTGTCAGGAACGGTCGTGCACGCAAAGTTGGCGGAGCGGGGTCGGCCTACTGCCTGGCGGGCGCGGCTCACAGCACCGCCAGCACCTCCTTCGCCACCCGCTCACCCGACCGCACCGCCCCGTCCATGAAGCCCATCCAGTACGTGGAGGTCTCCGTTCCGGCCCAGTGGATACCGCCGACCGGCGCGCGCAGGGCGGGCCCGTACTGGGTCAGGACACCGGGTGCGGCGATGGAGACGGGGCCGCCGCGGGTGTAGGCCTCGTTGTTCCAGCGTTGCAGGACGAAGGAGGTGGGGGAGGCCGCTTTCGCGCCGAAGTAGGTCGTGTAGTCCTTCAGCACGGCCGCCCGCACCTCCGCCTCGCTCGCTGCGTCCAGCTTCCGGGCCTCGTCGGCCTCGATGAAGCCCATCAGGGCGCCATAGGAGGCGTCGGGCGGGGAGTTGTCGAAGGTGGAGCTGATCACGCCGGTGTCGCTGACGACCTGACCGTTGAGTCCGTCGGCACGCCAGAAGGGGGTGTCGTAGATGGCGATGGCCTTGCCGACCGAGGCCATCGGCAGACGCTGGGTGAGCTGGTCGCGGGCGGCCGGGAGGAGGGGGTCGTAGGTGATACGGGCCGCGAGGGGCGGGGGCAGGGCGACGACGACCCGCCGGGCGTTGACGGTGATGCCGTCGGCCGTGACGGCGTAGGTGCCGCCGGACCTGGTGATCGTATGCACCGGGGCGTTCAGCACCACCCGGTCGCCGAGGGTGGCCGCGAGCTTGATCGGCACCAGTTGGGAGCCGCCGACGAAGCGCAGTTCCTGGGCGCCGTTCGCGGTCTCGGTGAGGCGCTCCAGGGTGCCGGGGTTGGCGGCGTTGCCGGCGGCGGCGATGTAGAAGAGGACGAACAGGAGGGAGAGTTCGCGGGGTTCGGCCGAGAAGATCGACGTACAGGCCACGTCGAAGAGGAACTTGGCGGACGGGATGACGGCGTTGGCGCGCAGCCAGCTCTCGAAGGTCTGCCGGTCCCATTCATCGGCCTTGGGGGCGGTCCAGGGCGCGTCGACCGGGATCTGCTTTGCCAGGTCGTCGAGGGTGGCCTGCACGATCGCGGCGTTGGCGAGCCCGGCGGCGTCGATCGGCGGGACCGAGCCGAGGATGCCGTCGGTGGCGTAGGGGGTCTTCTTGCCGTCCTTGTAGAGAAGGTTGTTGCCGGAGTTGTAGGTGCTGAAGGTCGCCACGCCGAGGGAGTCGGCGAGGGCCCGGATGCGGTCCTGGGTGGGGCCGATGAACTCGCCCCCGCCCTCGGTGACACCGCCGCCCGGAAGGCTGAGCCCCATCACCCGGCCGCCGACGCGGTCGCGGGCCTCCAGGACGACGACCGACTTCCCGGCGGCGACCAGATCGCGCGCCGCGGTGAGCCCGGCCAGTCCGGCACCGACGATGGCTACGTCGACGTCGCGTTTCGCCGCGGCCGAGGCGGTGCCCGCGCTGGTGGCGGTGAGGGCCGCGGCACCGACGGCTGCGGCCGTGCCGCCTATGAGAGAGCGTCGGGAGAGACGAGAAGGGAGGGAGTGCTGGGGGGAGTGCTGTCTTTCACTTGCCACGTGCGTCCTCCGTCGGGCGAGAGGGTGGAGCGGGAAAGTTGAACAGTGCTCACATTCTGGCCCCGCACGGCAGCGCAGTACAGCACTCCCGTCACAACTGACTCGGAAGTAACAGGGGAGGTGTGGAAAGGAGTTGAGGGTGGTTACGTCACCGGCAGGCGTGAGACCTGGCGGCCGGGCGTGCGGTCGCCGGTGATGGCCTTGGCTATCTTCCGGGCGTCGATCGCCATCTCGCGCAGGTTGCCGCTGATGGGGTTGGTGAAGCCGGTGAAGTAGAGGCCGGGGGCCTGAGCAGGGGTGCGGGCACCCTGGACGACCGGTCTGCCGTGCTCGTCGAGGACGTCGAGGTGGCCGACGAGGTCCTCCAGGGCGCGGACGTATCCGGTGGCGGCTATGACGACGTCGGGTGAGACGAGGGTGCCGTCGGTGAGGCGGACCTTGCCCTGCTCGAAGGCCTCGACGGCGGCCACGATCTCGATCCGCCCCTTGCGGACGGCGTCGATGAGGCCGACGTCGAGCACCGGGATCGCGCCGTCCTTGACCCGGCTGTAGAGCCCGGTGTCGGGGCGCGGCAGCCCCTGCTCCGACAGGTCCGGCACGCTGAGCCTGGCCATGGGTCTGGCGAGCCGGTCGACGAGCCGGACCGGCAGCCGGCGTACCAGGATGCTGGTGAACTGGGCGGCCCACCCGGCGGTGGAGCGGCGCACGATGTGCGGGGTGGTGCGGACGGACAGCCGTACCCGGGAGGCCCCGCCCTCGACGAGGTCCACGGCGATCTCGGCGCCGGTGTTGCCGATGCCGACGACGAGGACGTCGCGGCCGGTGTGGGGCGCGGGGGTGCGGTACTCGCCGGCGTGCAGGAACTCGCCGGTGTAGGTGTCCCGTCCGGGCCAGTCCGGGATGCGCGGGGTGTGGTTGTGCCCGGTGGCGACGACGACCGCGGCGCCGGTCAGCTCCCGTCCGCCGGTGGCGCGCAGCAGCCAGCCGGAGCCGTCCGGCGCGGGCTCGACCCGGGACACCTCGACGCCGGTGACGACCTCCAGGTCGTGGACCTCGGCGTACTTCTCCAGGTACCGCACGACGTCGGCACGGGCCACCCAGCGTCCGAAGCGGCGGGGCATCGGCAGTCCGGGCAGGCCCGACAGCCGCCGGGTGGTGTGCAGATGGAGCCGGTCGTAGTGCCGCCGCCAGGAGGCCCCGACGCGGTCCGACTTCTCCAGCACGACGGCACGCAGTCCCTGGGCGCGCAGGGCGTAGGCGACGGAGAGTCCGCCGGGGCCGCCGCCTATGACGTAGACGGGGCGGTCCGCGGTGGGTTGGTGCGGGGGCTGGGAGGTGTCGGCCATGGTCGGGAGCGTAATCACGCAGCTGGTTGATGGGTCTCGGTCAAGCCCGGAATTGGTTGCGGATCGATCACGGCTGTAGGAGGGGTGGGTGGGGTCTGTGACGTAGGTCTCCTGGTTGTGGGGGTGAGGTGGACTTGGGGCGGGTCCGGACATGGCGGGACCGTGTGCCCTCGCAGTCGGGCAGGGCCGGGGCCCGTCTGCCGGATATGGCACGACGCCGAGTCCCGCGTGTGTGGCGGGAACTCGGCGTCGTGCGGGCGGGGGCCGGAGTCATGACGGGAGACCGGTACCGCGCTCTCGGGCGGGCGCCCGGCTACTTGGCCTTCCCCGACCCCGCCCCCTTCCCCTTGTGGCCGCTGACCTTGGCGATCCACTTGATGAATTCGCCGGGGTCGGTGTTGGCGCCGTGGCCCTCGTCCCAGTAGTAGAGGTGGTCGACCTCGTCGCCGAGACCGTTCGCGGCGGCCGCGAGATTGGCGGAGACCGTGTGGGAGGTGTCCGAGTCCTTGGTGCCGAGGCGGATCCACCAGTGCTTGGTGCGTTGCGGGTTGGGCTTGTCCGTCAGGAAGGTCATCGGGTTCATCAGGCGCAGCGTCTCGGGGAGGTCGCTGTCGAGGCGGGCGCTGCCGCCGGATGCGTGGCGGAGGCTGTAGAGGGTGAAGTGGCGGGCCTGGGTGGTGCCCTTGCCGAAGAGGTTGTTCTCCCCGGCCGACAGGTCGAAGGCGTCGAAGGCGGGCGTCGACTTCTTGCGGGCGCCGATGTGGGTGAGGAAGTCCGCCCAGGAGAAGGACGCCTTGCCGCCGGACCAGGTGATGAAGGGGTTCGCGGTCAGATACGTGGTGCGGTCCGCGTCCGACAGGGCGGTCAGGTAGCGGGTGGCCGACGGCTCCATGTACTGCTTGACCAGGTACTCGTCGTAGTTGCGGGCGGTGAGGGTGCCGAAGCCGCCCAGGCCCTTCAGCCGCAGGGACGCCTGGTACTCGGCGAACTGCGACCGGAGGCCCTTCGACACCGTCTGGTCCACCTGGGAGCCGGAACTCATCGGGTTCGAGCCCCAGTTCCACTCATAGGCGCCGTCCGCGTGCTCCAGGTCGGTGATCGGGCACCACGCGCCGGTCGCGAAGATCGCGTCGCTCGC
Source organism: Streptomyces lanatus (assembly GCF_014655715.1). GTDB lineage: Bacteria > Actinomycetota > Actinomycetes > Streptomycetales > Streptomycetaceae > Streptomyces > Streptomyces lanatus. The sequence continues at coordinate 97,065 of NZ_BNBM01000007.1, forward strand.
CTCCGCCGCACCGATCGCGCGGAGCGGCGTGTCGTACAGCGGGCTGTCGCCCGACGCGCCGAGCAGGGACGACAGTGCGCCGCCGGCGCTGGTGCCGGAGGAGACGATGCGGGCCACGTTGCCGGGTATACGGCCCTTGTTGAAGCGTACGTAGCGGACGGCGGCCTTGAGGTCGACGATCGCCGCCGGGGCCACGCCGTAGTACGTGCCGTCGGAGTCGACCAGCGTACGGCCGCGCGCGCCGGGCTCGACGACCACGTAACCGGCCGCCAGCGCCAGCTTCGGCAGACTGACCATCCCGCCCTGGGCGTTCACCATGCCGTTGCCGCCGGAGGCCACGTCACCGGAGCCGGAACCGGAGCCGGAACCGGAGCCGGAACCGGAGTCCGAGGCGCTCGCGGACGCCGACGCGCTCGGCGCTCCCCCGCCCGGCATCCCCGTCGTACTGCCGCCGCCCACCCCCGTCGCGTCCGCAACCGACGACGGCATATAGCCGCCCACCGAGTTGGCGAAGAGGATCGGGGCGTTCGTCGCGTCCACGGCCGTGCCGTCGATCTTGACCGGGACGCTGACGTTCAGGCTCTGGTACTTCTCGTCGACCGGCTTGGCGACGTAGGTGACGGCCTTGTAGAAGCGGTACTCGACCTCGTGGTCGGTGCCGTCCGCGTCGGTGATCGTCGTCGTCAGCGTCGAGTACGCGTCCGCGTCGAAGACCAGGGCGTCCGAGGACGAGGATCCCGAGGCGCTCGCCCCACCGCTCCCGCCCGGCTCGCTGGACGCCTGGGCCGTCAGGGCGATGCCGCCCGCCGCCGCGACCCCGGCGCCCGCCCCGATCCCGATGACCACGCTCCTGCGCCTGACTGCTGCCCTGTGCTTCACGACGTGTCTCTCCTCGGCTGCTGCGACTTCCCGAGCTTCCCGGGCTTTCTCGGTCCCTTGCGTCAGCGAACGTAATGACATGCCGACGAAATCGCCAACAATTCTGTTGGAGTCGGCCGGATTCATCGCGGACGCACAGGCTGTTGTCAGCCCTTCCTTATCTGACGTACCGTCAGATCCATGGACGCGATCTGGCTCACAGGTGCGGAATGGCTGGCCGTGCTCCGGATAGGCCTCGGGCTGTGGTGGCTGGAGAGCTGGCGGCACAAGGACAGGAAGACCTGGTCCGAGGGGGCGGGGATCGCATGGGCGGCGGACATCGCGGCGAAGCACCGCTGGAGCGCCGTACGGTCCGGCTTCGAGGCCGTCGTCACACCCCGGCCGCGGACCATGGCGTACGTCGTCCTCTACGCGGAACTGGCCCTCGGCCTCGGCCTCGTCCTCGGCTTCCTGACCCCCGTCGCCCTCGTCGGCGGACTGCTGCTCAACCTTCTCTACTTCGCCCTGATGATCCACGACTGGGCCGAGCAGGGGCAGAACTCGATGATGGCGCTGATCTCGGTCGTCGCGTTGTTCGGGATGTCCTGGCAGTCGTGGTCGGTGGACAGTGCGCTGGGGCTGTTCTGATGGGTCCGGCGGGGGAGCGGCGGTACGACGTCCCGGAGGCCGACGCCTTCACCCGTACGTACTGGGAGGCGGCGGCGGGGCGACGGCTGCTGATCCGCCGCTGCCGCGCCTGCGGGCGCGCTCACCACTACCCACGCGAGTTCTGCCCCCACTGCTGGAGCGAGGACGTCGACTGGGAGACCGCGAGCGGCCGGGCCACCCTCTACACCTGGTCCGTCGTCCACCGCAACGACCTGCCGCCCTTCGGGCAGCGGACGCCGTACGTCGCGGCCGTCGTCGATCTCGCCGAGGGGCCGCGGATGATGACCGAGGTGGTGGAGTGCGGGGACGCTGCGCGGCTGTCGGCCGGGATGGAGCTGGAGGTCGACTTTCGGGACGGGGTGCCGGTGTTCCGGTCCGTGTAGGTTCGCCCCGACGCGGGGGCGACGCGAGGCGATCGAGCCGCTGATCTGAACTCCCCAGCCGCGAAGGGCAGTTGTCAGTCCTGATCACTGGGCTCCGGGCCCATGACCTACATCTTCGATGTCTTCACCGACGCACGCAGTGGCACGACCCTCACCGGCAACGTCGAGTACCGCGATCCCGACAACTACGGCTTCACCTAGGGACCCGAATTCGGCCTGCAGCTCATCATGGATGCCTGCTGCTCGCCGCCTGCGGCGCTGTTCGAGTTGTACCTCGGCCCGAAGGTGCGTGTCGACGAGGAGAGCTATCTGCTGGAGGAGGGTTCCGCCCAGGTGCGCATGCCTCGCGTCAAGGCGGAGGAGTTCTACCAGGGGCAGCTCCAACGTCACGGCGGGCGTGGCTTCTCGGACGGCTTCGGTGACTGGGCCATGAAGCAATCGGTGGCGGAGTTGGCCGAGCCGTTCACCTTCGTGGTCGGCATAGACGGTGTGCTTCGGCTGGCGCCGCGACGAAGCGAGCACGTGGCCTGTGCCGGCGGAGACGTAGTGCTGAGTGCCGGAGAGATCAGCTTCATGTGTGAGGCGGACCGGTGGACCGTGAGCGAGGTCAGCAACCAGTCCACCGGGTACTGCCCGGACGTCACCTCCTGGTCGGAGGTCGCCCGCGCCCCGGACGCCGCAGAGCTCCGGCGGCCCTCCGGCTTCACCCACGAGGTGGTGTTCCGGCGGTGCCCGGACTGCCAGGAGCGCAACATCGTCCGCGAGGACGACTTCGTCTGCGTCTTCCGCGGCGGCGATCTGCCCGCGGCATGGAACGTGGATCCCGCCGCGTGACGGCCAGGAGTCACAGCTATGACCCAGCCGGATTGTCACTCCGCCATGCCATGCTGCCCCCGGCTGACCAGGACACCCGGCAGGCAGGAGGCAACGATGCGGGCGACTTTCTGTCGCGTGGAGGCGGAGAACGGCGAAGGCTATGAGGACCCCTCCGAAGACTGCCTGTTTGAACTGATCAGCGATCTGAACGACGCCGACAACACCTTCATCCTGGTCCAGCCTGACGAAGACGATCCCCCGTGGTTCGCCTCCGTAGCGGTCCTGGAAGAAGGCGGCTTCGAGATCGTCCGCCGTGACACCACCCACCGAGAACACACAGTGCACACGACCCACGACATCGGCCGGATCGCAAGCGATCTCACCATCTGGCTAGCCGCCCGCACCTACCCCGACGGTGCTTCCGATCAATTGGTTCGACACCCGTTCCGGCCCGCGGGAGACTCCTCGCGATGACTCAACGAACCGACACGCCTCCCACGTGGGACGAGCGTACGCAGCTGGTCACCTTCCTGGACTACGCCCGGGACACCGCGCGAGCCAAGTGTGAGGGTGTGTCCGCCGAAGGCGCTTGCAAGGCCCCGCTCCCGAGTTCACCGCTGATGACGTTGTGCGGGCTGATCAGCCATCTGCGTTGGGTCGAGTACTACTGGTTCCAAGTGATATTTCTGGGCGAGGAGCTCGCGGGGCCGCTCACCGAGGCGACCGACGATGATCCCGACCCTGAGATGCGCACAGCAGTCGACATCCCTTTGCCCCAGCTTCTCGCCGAGTACCAGGAGCAGAGCGCCCGCTACCGTCGCCTGGTGTCAGACCACGACCTGAACTCAGCGGCCAAGCGTTCCATCAGCGACGGCCGCCACGTCGACCTCCGGTGGGTGATCCTCCACCTCATTGAGGAGACGTCCCGCCACAACGGCCACCTCGATGTCGTGCGTGAGCTCGTCGACGGGCGGACCGGCGCCTGAGAACTCCTGACAAAATGAGATGAAGGATGCCCTCAGGTCGGGCGAGGATCGCTCAGTCCTCGCCGACGAAAGGGCAGCTATGGGCGACAGTCCCCCGAGGGAGCTCATCTCGCTCGCTGATGACGAGGGCAACAGCGTCTCGGTCAACGTTCTGGGACGTAGTCCCAGGTGGACCGCCGGGCTCGACGCGGAGATCGTCGTCAAGACGCCCTTCGTGTCCGGACGTATCGACCTGGCGTTGTACGTTGCGAGGTTGGAGAGCTGGGCCAACGCACTGGACCGTCTTGACACTGGCGAAGACGTGGCCTGGATGGAGTTGAGTAGCGGGCCGTCCATCTTCATCCAGCTCACCGGCGAGCGCGACTGCCCGGAGGTGGTCGTGGAGGACGAGTCCGGGTCCATGGTCACCGTGCGGGTCCCGCTCGTCCCGCCGGACGACTGGATTGCTGACCACCGCCAGCGTCTGCGCCAGGTGATGGATCACTGGGTTCCGATGCTGTCAGGGTAGGGAGACAAGTCGCCGCCGGCAGATGAGGGCGCATCCGAGGGTCACCAGTGCAGGTGGGCGAACGCACGCTCCACGGCCCAGCGTTGGGTGCCCAGTCCCGAGCCGTGCTCGGTGCCCCGGCGGGCGATCACCGGCTTCACGCCGTGGGCCCAGACGAGGCGGCGGCACTTGTCGTGGCCGTAGCCGCGGTCACCGAGCACGATGTCCGGGCGACACCGGCGCCGGCCACGCCTGCCGCGCACCGGCGGCACGGCTTCGAGGAGCGGGATGAGCTGGGTGACGTCGTTGCGGTTGCCGGAGCCGTCGGCCACCGCCCGAGAGAAGTCCAGGACGTTCGCGCCGCGCAGCTTCGCCAGGAGTACCTGGTGCAGCCGCGGCCACGCTCCGGCCTCGGTCCAGTCGGCCAGGCGGCGCCAGCAGGTCATGCCCGAACCGAAGCCGAGCTCCTGCGGCAGGTGTTCCCACGCAATCCCGGTATGCAGCACGAACAGGATGCCCTGGAACACCGGCCGGTCCGGATGCCGCTTCCTTCCTGGATGCCGAGCCCGCCGTTCAACCGTGGGCAGCAGCGGCTCAGCCACCGCCCACAACTCGTCATCCACATCCCACCTCGTTAGGAGTTCTAGGTGGGCCAAGGTGATCGTTCGGGGTTTCAATGAGTGGATGACGATCGTCGGCGGACACCATCAATCCGGCTCCCCCATCCTCCACGGTCACGGCCTGCGCCTACGGCCCTGGGACGCGAGTTCCGAGGCTGACCTGGAGGTGTGGTTCCGGGGGCGTACCGACCCGGAGTTCCGGCGTTGGAACACCCCGTTGAAGATCACCACCGACCTCGACAGCGCCCGCGACTCCCTGCGTGCCGTGGTCGGGAAAACGGCGGGCGGTGCCTCGGCGGCGTACTGCGTCACCGACGCCTCGACCGGCGCGCCCCTCGGGCACATCGGCGTCGATGTGACCAACCCGGTCATGAGGTGCGGCCGTGTCGGCTACTGGGTGCTCCCCGAGGCCCGGGGCCAACGGGTCGCCACCCGTGCGCTAGGCATCGTCGCCCGCTGGGCCCTCACCGAACAGGGCCTGGGCCTGCATCGCCTCGAACTCGGCCACCCCGTCGGGCACGACGCCTCCTGCCGTGTCGCCGAGCGGTGCGGCTTCCGCCACGAGGGGACCCTGCGGGGTGCGACGTGGGAGGCGGAGCGGCATGACGCGTACCGGGACGCGCATCTGCACGCGCGGCTGGCGACCGATCCGGACGTCGACCCCTAGGTCCACGAACCCACGAACCCATCCCCCCGGTGCCCCCAACCCCCTCCCGTTCGAGGGATCATGAGACATGCGCCCGGACGACTGGTACTCCACCCAGGACCTCACCGGTTTCCTCTCCCACGCCGGTGGCTTTCTGCGCTCGCGCCCCGATCTGCATACCGTCGCTCTGACGGTGACCGAGACGCTGCGCACGGATGGGACGCGGGCGTACGGGGGTGAGGCGCCCGTGTTCGGGGCGTTGGAGCTGGGCGGGCAGGTGCGGGCCGCCTATTTCCGTACTCCGCCCTTTCGGCTGACCGTCACCCCGCTCACCCCGGACGAGGCCGATGCCCTCGCCGCCCACCTCGTCGCCCTCGGCCATCGGCTCCCCGGTGTCATCGCGGCCCGCGAGACCGCCGAGGCCTTCGCCGCCGCGTGGTACCGGCGAACGGGTGTCCGAGGCACGATCGGGCAGCGTCAACGGCTGTACCGGCTGGGCAATCTGACCGTCCCGCAGCCCGTTCCGCCGGGGCGGGCGAGGGTCGCGGGCAAGGGAGATCGGGAGCAACTCATCCGCTGGTACGGCGAGTTCATCGAGGCCGTCGGCGATCACGCCGCCCGTGACGCCGCCGCATGGGCCGACTCGCGTATCGCCTATGGAGGCGTCACCTTCTGGGAGGGCGAGGACGGCAGCCCGGTCGCCATGGCCGGCGTGACCCCCGTGGTCGCGGGGCAGGTCCGCGTCGCCCCCGTCTACACCCCGGCCCACCTGCGCGGCCGCGGCTACGCAGGTGCGGTCACGGCGGCGGTCAGCCGGGGCGTGCTCGCCTCCGGGATCCGTGAGGTGCTGCTCTTCACCGATCTGGCCAACCCGACGAGCAACAGCCTCTACCAGAGGATCGGGTACCGGGCGGTGGCGGACTTCGCCGCGTACGACTTCCGGGGGCCGAAGGCCACGGGCCGGTAGCCCTCTCTAGCAGGACGGTGTGGAGGCGCTGCTGGTTGTGCGACTTGGGGACCATCCGCCATGTCCCCGTCCATCCAGGGATGGAGCACATCCCGTCTCCCTGATGGATTCACTCAACTCCCGTGCACGGCAGGGTTGGTGCGTCCCATAGGCCACCACCCAAGGACCCCCCACGTGCGAAGCAGTCGAATAGCTACTGTCCTGGCGGCCAGTGTCGTCGCCACCCTGGTCCCCGCGCTCGCACCGGCCACCGCCTCCGCCGCGGCGAACCCTCTCGACCAGTACCTGAAGCAGAAGCCCGCCTGGCACCGCTGCGACAGAGAGATGCCGGCGTCCTTCCAGTGCGCCACCATCAAGGTGCCCCTCGACTACCGCCGCCCCGACGGCAAGAAGCTCGACCTCGCGATATCGAGGATCAAGGCCACCAGCACGAGCGAGCGCCGCGGAGTGCTGCTGCTCAACCCCGGCGGCCCCGGTGGGCCCGGACTCGACATGCCGCTCATGATGGCGACCGAGCTGCCCAAGAGCGTGAAGGCCAAGTACGACCTCATCGGCTTCGACCCGCGAGGCATCGGCACGTCATCCCCCGTCGGCTGCGGTCTCACCGACGACGACCAGCAGTGGGAACAGGGCTACACGGACAAGACGTTCGCCGAGGACGTGAAGCGCGCCCGCACCGTCGCCGAGAAGTGCGACGCCAAGCAGGGCGCCAAGCTGCCCCACATCACCAGCCGCAACACGGTCCGCGACATGGACGTCATCCGGGCCGTGCTCGGCGAGAAGAAGATCTCCTACCTCGGGTACTCGTACGGCACCTACCTCGGCGCCCTCTACACCCAGATGTTCCCCCGCCGCTCCGACCGCATCATCCTCGACAGCGCAGTCGACCCGGCCCGCGCCTGGCGCGGCATGATCCAGATCTGGGCCGAGGGCACCGAGCCCGCCTTCAAGCGGTGGACCGAGTGGACCGCCGAGCGCAACTCCACGTACAAGCTGGGCAAGACCCCCGAGGCGGTCCGCAAGACCTTCTACGACCTGGTCGCCCAGGCCGACAAGAAGCCGATCGACCTCGACGGCACGCTGCTCAACGGCGAGGCCATCCGCGCGGGCAGCCGCGCCACGTTCTTCAGCGTGCGCGACGCCGCCGAGTCGATCGTCGAGCTGAAGAAGGCGGCGGAGGGCAGGCCTACGGCCGGGGAGCGGGGGGAGCGGAAGGACAGCACACCCACTCCCGTACCGCCGTCGTTCGCCGCTGCCGTTCCCGACGACAACGGCACCGCCGGCTTCTGGTCCGTCGTCTGCGCCGACACCCGCAACTGGCCCCGCGACATCGAGCAGTACCGCAGCGACGCCATCAACAACAAGGCCAAGTACCCGCTGTACGGCGACATCGGCTCCAACATCACGCCGTGCGCCTTCTGGAAGAAGGGCAGCGAGCCCGCCACCACCGTCAACAACAAGGTCGGCGCGCTCATCCTCCAGAACGAGTGGGACTCCCAGACCCCGTTCGCCAGCGGCCAGGGCATGCGGCGGGCCATGAAGGGCGCGAAGATGGTCACCGTGGTCGGGGGTGTCGGGCACGGCATCTATGGCACCAAGTCCTGTGCGGACAAGACGGCGACGACGTATCTGACGACCGGGAAGCTGCCGGTGCGGGATGTCACCTGCAAGGCGGCGCCGGCCGCGCGTGAGCGGGTCAACCCGCTCCCGCTGCCGACGCTGCGATAGGCCGTAGTCCGGCTGCGGGCGCGTCGAGAGAAGGCCAGGCCCCTCACGGCCACAGCAGTTCCTTCCTCCACCCCGTCTCCGTACGGCGATACACCAGTCGTACGTGACGCCTCGCCGCGTCTCCCTGGAAGAACTCGACCTCCTCCGGGCGCAGGCGGTACAGCGTCCAGGACGGGACCGGGGCCTCCGGTTCGCGCTGGGCCCGTTCCCAGGCCGACTGCGATGCTCGGGCCAACTCCTCCAGGGAGCCGAGGAGTTCGCTCTGGCGTCCGGTCAGGGCCGCCGCCAGGGCGCCCGTCGAGCGGGCGTGCAGGTCGGCCTGGGACTCGGTGGACGGGGCCGCCGTGACCGGACCGCGTACCCGCACCTGTCGGCCCTGGGCCGGCCAGTAGAAGCCCAGCGCGGCGTACGGGCGGGCGGCGAGTTGGCGGCCCTTGGCGCTGCCCGCGTGCGTCGCGAAGGACCAGCCGGACGTGTCGGCGCCGTGCAGCATCACGGTCCGCACGTCCGGCAGGCCCTCCTCGTCCGCCGTCGCCAGTGACATCGTGTGCGGCTCCACCTGCCCGGCCGCCACCGCCTCGGCGAACCAGGCCGTGAAGAGGGCCAGCGGGTCGGCTGGGGCGGCCGACGGGTCGAAGGCGGGCAGCTCGACGTCCCAGACGCGCAGCGACCTCAGCAGGTCATGAAGATCCGTTCCCATGCCCCGATTGTCACGTGCGGCGGCGGCTCACACCTGACCGAGGTCCGATGACACCCACCGCTCGGGGCGCATATGGACCACCACCTGCTCGCCGTGGTTCTTCCAGGCGAAGTCGACATAGCCGTCGACCTTGTCGGCGGGGAGGTAGCGGGCCGAGACCTCCCGGAGCTGTTCGATCGTGGCGGGCGTCGTGCTGACGACCGGGCCCTCGACCGACACGTACCGGATGGTGGGTTCGAGCCGGTCGACCATCAGGGAGAAGCGGCCCGCCGGCTGGATCAGCCGGTTCTTGCGGGAGTCCAGTCCCGTCATGATCCATACGTCGCCGCCGGGTTCGTACTGGTACCAGATCGGCACGGTCAGCGGTGCGCGCCCCGCGCCCGCGTCGACGGCCAGCGCGGCGATATGGGGTTCGGCCAGGAACTCTTCTCGCTCTTCGCGGGTCAGTGCCATGCCTGTTCCTCCCGGTCGGGTCGATGATCGTGTCTCAGTCCCTCCCCAGTACCAACGTCCCCGACGAGCAGAACCATCCCCCGGTGGCCGAAGCCACCCCGAGCCGCGGCAGCTCCCCCCGCTCCCGGACCTGGCGCTCCCCGCCCTCCCCGCGCAGCTGCCGCACCGCCTCCACCAGCAGGAACAGCCCTCGCATTCCGGGATGCTGGGCGGAGAGCCCGCCCCCGTCCGTGTTCACCGGCAGCTCACCGCCCCGCACCAGCAGCCGCCCCTTCTCCACGAACGCCCCGCCCTCGCCCTTCCCGCAGAAGCCGAGGTCCTCAAGGGTCACCAGGGTCATGTACGTGAACGCGTCGTAGATCTCCGCGAAGTCGATCTCCTCGGGCCGCACCCCGGCCCGCTCGAAGGCGAGCCGCCCGCTGACCGCCGCCGGACCGGTCGTGAAGTCGGGCCACTCGGACATCGCCGCGTGCGAGACATGCTCCCCGGTGCCGAGGACCCACACGGGTGCCGTACGGCAGTCCCGTACGAACTCCTCGCCGGCCAGCAGCACCGCCGCGCCGCCGTCGGAGCGGATGCAGCAGTGCAGCTTGGTGAAGGGATCGGCGATCATCGGGCCGGACAGGACGTCGTCCACGGTGATCGGATCGCGGAACATGGCATCCGGGTTCAGGGCGGCGTTCGCCCGCGCCTGCACCGCCACCTCCGCCAACTGCTCGATGGTCGTGCCGTGTTCGAGCATGTGACGGCGGGCCGCCATGGCGTACTTGGCGATCAGGGTGTGGCCGTAGGGGACCTCGAACTGCAAGGGGCCCCGGGAGCCGAAGGACAGGTTGCCGGTGCGGCGTCCTGCCTTGATGTCGGCCCTGGCCGTGGAGCCGTAGACCAGCAGCACCGCCTTCGCATGCCCCGCGGCTATCGCGTCCGCCGCGTGGGCCGCCATGACCTCCCAGGTCGAACCGCCGACCGACGTCGAGTCGACCCAGGTCGGACGCAGGCCCAGATACTCGGCCACCTCGACCGGCGCGAGCGTGCCGAGCCCGGCGGACGCGAAGCCGTCCACCACCTCACGGCCGAGCCCCGAGTCGGCCAGCGCACGCCGGGCCGCCTGGGCGTGCAGGGCGTACGGTGTCGCGTCGTCCACCCGGCCGCAGTCGGAGAGGGCCACTCCGACGACGGCGACTTTCCTGCTCCCGGCAGTCATGAGAGGCCTCCAACCCCTGTGCATCTCGCTATGACCCTCCTAATATGACGGCCCGTCAGATCAGAGGGGAAGAGCCGGAGGGCAGACCCATGGACGCCAGCTTCACCCCCGAGCAGGACGAGATCCGCCGCACCCTGCGCGAGCTGCTGCACAGCCGCTGCGGGCCCCGTGAGCTGCGCGCGGCCGTCGACACCCCCGCCGGACACGACCCCGCCCTGTGGACCGCCCTCGCCGAACAGCTCGGCCTGCCCGGGCTCGCCCTTCCCGAGGCGTACGGCGGTGTCGGCTGCTCGGCGACCGAACTCGCCCTGGCCTGCGAGGAGACGGGCCGCGCGCTGGCCCCCACCCCGCTGCTGGCCACCGCCGTCCTCGCCGCCCCGCTGATCACCGCGCTCGGCACCGACACCCAGCGCGCCGAACTGCTGCCCCGCCTCGCCTCCGGCGCCCTCACCGCCACCCTCGCCGTCCCCGGCACCGCCCTCGCCGCCGCCCTCGCCCTCACCGGCACGGGCGACGGCGACTGGGCCGGCGGCGGACGCGCCGGGGGCGTGCAGGCACGCCGGGCCGGGGGCGGCTGGCGGCTGTACGGTCAGGTCGACCAGGTCCTTGACGGGCACAGCGCCGGGCTGCTGGTGGTCGCCGCGCACGCCGGGGGGTTCGCACGGTCGCGGACGCTGCTGTTCCTGGTGCCGGGGGACGCCGCCGGGGTCGTACGGGTACGGCAGACCGCACTCGACGCCACCCGGCCGCAGGGGCGGGTCCAACTCCGGGATGTGGAGGCCGAGTTGCTGGGGCAGGAGGACACTGATGTGCTGGGCGCGCTCGCGCGGGCGGGGGATCTGGCCGCGGCCGTCCTCGCCTGTGAGGCGGTAGGGGCGGCGGACCGGGTACTGGAGCGGACGGTGGAGTACGTCCGGCAGCGGGAGCAGTTCGGGCGGGCGATCGGGTCGTTTCAGGCGGTGAAGCACCGGCTGGCGGATGTGTATGTGGGGGTGGAGGCGGCACGCTCGGCGGCGTACTACGCGGCGTGGGCCCAGTCCGGCACGACCCCGCCCGCATCGCGCCTCGCGCTCGCCCAGGCCCTCGAAGGGCTCCGTATCGCCTCAGGCGAAGCCGTCCAGCTGCACGGCGGCATCGGTTTCACCTGGGAACACGAGGCGCATCTGTACTTCAAGCGGGCCGCCGGCGACGAGCTGCTGTTCGGGCCGGTGCACCGGCTGCGGGCGTACGCGGCCGACGCGGCGCGGCTCTTCACCGGGGAAGAGGTGACGGTGTGATCGGCGAGCGGGCGGTACAGCGGATTTCGTCGACGCGGGGCTTCGCCAAGGTCGCCCCGCATGTGATCCCGGCCCTCGACCGGGCCGTCCACCGGCTCACTCGGGGCAAGGTCCTGCTCAGCGCGCAGATGCTGCCTGGCGTGATCCTGACCTCGACCGGCGCGAAGAGCGGCCTGGCCCGGCGTTCGCCGCTGGCCTGTATGCCCGAGGAGGGCGGGCGGAGCTGGATCCTCATCGGCTCCAACTTCGGCCGGACCGGCCACCCCGCCTGGACCCACAACCTTCTCGCCCAGCCCGACGCCGAGATCAGCTGGAAGGGCCGCGACATCCCCGTCACGGCCCGCCTGCTGGAGGGCGATGAGCGGGCGGCCGTATGGCAGAAGCTGCTGGTGTTCTGGCCGCCGTACGCGACGTATCAGGCGAGGGTGGAGCGGGAGATCCGGGTGTTCCGGCTGACGCGCGTGGAGCACTGAGGCGTGATCTCCCGCTCCCCTGCTCGCTACGGAGCGAGGCAGCCGACGCCGGGAATTTCCGCGGGCACGCCGGGCGCGCTGGGATCGACCAGGCCGGTGACGTCTGAAGCAAGGCAGGTGACGAGCGCGGCCGGATCCACAACCGCGCTCGCCGGCGCGGCAGCGAAGCCGAAGAACGTGAGAACTCCCAGGAAGACGACGGCAAGACGACGCATTGAATTCCCCTGACTTGACGGGCTGTTGTGTCGCCGCCGACCTGCCCACCAGTGAGTCGCCGCACGCCCCTTGTCCCCCATACAGGTGACGGGGTCGCCGCCCGGCCGCTACAGCGTCGCCAGCCGCTGTACCAGCAGAAACGCGCCGATCCCCAGCATCGCCGCCCCCGAGGTACGGGTGACCGCGCGGGCCGCCGCCGGGCGGGCGCCGAGGACGGCTCGGGCGCCGAGGCCCACCGTGAGGTAGACCGCGGCGCAGCACGCCATGTGGAGCAGGCCGAGGGCGGCGGTCTGCGCGGGGACCGGCAGATGGTCGCCCTTCGTCAGCAGGAACTGGGGGAGGACGGACAGGTACAGCAGCAGGCCCTTGGGGTTCATGCCGCTGATCGTGGCGCCGCGGAGGAAGACGCGGGCGTTGCCCGCCGCGACGCTCTCCCCGGCCCCCGGTGTGCCGGGCCGCCGCAGCACACTCCAGCCCAGCCACACCAGATACGCCGCCCCGGCCACCGTCAGCGCCGTGAGCAGTGCGGGCGATCCGGCGACCAGGACGGCGAGGCCCGCCGCCGCCAGGACGGTGTGCAGGGCGTAGCCGCCGACCAGGCCGCCGACGGCCGCGGCGACCGAGCCGCCGCGCAGCCCGGCGGAGATCGCGTACGCCCAGTCGGCGCCCGGTACGCAGACCAGGAGGAGGTCGACGGCGAGGAAGGAGATGAGGGTGCCCGAGTCCATGGTGGGGACATTAGGCGTGAATGGCCCGAAAGTGTTCCCGTAGTTTGCTCATGATCGCTGGATGTGAGGGAAAATCTGTCCCATGGACGACGTGGACAGACAGATTCTTGCCGAGCTTCAGCAGGACGGCCGGCTGACCGTGACCGAGCTGGCCGCGCGGGTGCGGCTGAGCGTCTCGCCGTGCCACCGGCGGCTGCGGGAGCTGGAGCGGGCCGGAGCGATCAGCGGGTACCGGGCCGTCGTGGACCCGGGTGCCGTCGGGCTGACCTTCGAGGCGCTGGTCTTCGTCTCCATGCGGCAGGAGGACCGGGACACGGTCGCCGAGTTCGAGAGCGCGCTGGCCGGCATCCCGCATGTGGTGGAGGCGCAGCGGCTCTTCGGGGAGCCCGACTATCTGCTGCGGGTCGTCGCCACCGACCTCGCCGCCTATCAGCGGCTGTACGACGACCGGCTGGCCACCCTTCCGGGGGTGCAGCGGCTGACGTCGACGCTGGTGATGAAGCACGTCGTGCAGGACCGGCCGCTGCCCGCCCAGGGCTGAACGTGCGCAGGCGGTGGCCCACCCGGGTGAACCACCGCCTGCCAGACAGGACTTGGGGCGTAAGGAGGAAGCGCGCTACTTCGTCGGCTTCTTGCCGGTCACTCCCAGGTGCACCAACAGCGCCAGATTCGGCTTCAGTTCAGCCTGCTTGACGCCCCACGTCTGGAAACCCTTCTGGTGCGAGGCCACCGCCGCGAGCATCGCGACGATCGAACCCGCGACCGCGGCCGGGTTCACGTCCTTGTCGACCTTGCCCTTGGCCTGCAGCTGAGTGACCGCCTCCGCCAGGGAGTTGTTCACGGAGTTCAGGATCTTCATACGGATCTTGTAGAACCGTTTGTCGCCCTCGGACGCGCCGAGATCGACGACCCTGAGGATCGCGTCATTGCGGCGCCAGAAGTCCAGGAACCCGTCCACGAGTTCCTGAGCGGTCTGCCAGCCCGCCTTGCCCACCCAGCTACGGCCCTCGACGAGCTCGGTCAAACCGGCTCCCTCGGTGGCCATTTGCTCGGCGATCTCCAGGACGGCGCCCTCGACGTCCGGGAAGTACTGGTAGAAGGTCGCGGGTGAAGTCCCCGCCTTCCGGGCGACATCGATGACTTTGACGTCCCGGTAAGGGGAGGAGCTGAGCATCTCGCTGAGGCAGTCGAGCAGCTTCTGCCGGGTCGCCTGCCCACGCCGACCGGCCACACGGCCGTCGACGGTACGCACTTGTCCTGTCATGTCGTCAGCTTACCGAGGCGTGATCGGGGCGCGATTCGGCCGACTGCAAATGGGGTGCACGGGATGCGCGAGGCGGGTGTGCCTGGTCTGCGGGGTGCGGAAGAGGCCGTTACTTTTGCCGCATGGCCGAAAACAGGGCATCCGCGAACGGAACGGGATACACGGAGGGCGTCCCGTGCTGGGTCGACGCCCAGCTTTCCGACGTGGCGGCGGGCAGGCGGTTCTACGGCGAGGTCTTCGGGTGGGACTTCGAGGAGGCCTACGACTCCACCGTGTGGGCCCGGCTGAAGGGCGAGCGGGTCGCCGCGCTGGCCCGCAAGACGGACGGACGGCTGCCCTCCGTATGGACGGTGTACTTCGCCACCCCGGACGCCCGGGCGCTGGCGGAGCGGATCCGCGGGGCGGGCGGGCAGGTCGTCGTCCCGCCGGTGCCGATCGGGCCCGGGCTGGGCGACGCCGCGCTGGTCACCGATCCCGAGGGCGCCGTCTTCGCGCTCTGGCAGGCGGGCAGCCACCCCGGCTTCGGCCGGCGGCACGAGATCGGCACCTTCGCCTGGGCGCAGCTCTACGCCCGGGACACCGAGGCCGCCAACGCCTTCTACGGCGGGCTCTTCGAGGACGCCCTGTTCGGTCCGGACGCGAAGCCCGACTTCGGCCGTGCGGCCGTCTCCGAGGTCTTCTCCGAGATGATGCCGCCCCATTTCGTGGTCCACTTCCGGGTGGCGTCCTGCGAGGAGGCCCTCGGCACGGTGAACCGGCTCGGCGGCCGGGTGCAGGTGCCGCCCTTCGAAACGTCGTACGGCACGGTCGCCGTGGTCAGCGACGATCAGGGGGCGTCCTTCGCGGTTCTGGAGCGCCGGGCGGAACCCGTGGAACCCTGACCGCACTCTTACCTTCGGCGTCCCACCATGCGAACCGGCGCTTCCCGCGACCGCCGGAGTGTGCTTTTGTCCCAAGACACCCCGTTCCGCCCTCGGGTTCGCAACCACGCCCTCGGACAGGAAGAATCGGGGTGTGTGCCGCCAAGGCGGTGGCGGTGGTGAGACGCTGCACGGGGTCGCGTACATATGTGGGTGGACGGGGCCCGTACGGGGAGGTGGCAGGCAGAGTGGTGGATCAGCTGACGCAGCACGATCCGCGCAGGATCGGGCCGTTCGAGGTGCTCGGACGACTGGGTGCCGGCGGCATGGGGCTGGTCTATCTCGCGCGCTCGGCTTCGGGCCGGCGCGTGGCGATCAAGACCGTGCGTACGGAGCTCGCCGAGGACCAGCTGTTCCGTGTCCGCTTCACGCGTGAGGTGGAGGCGGCCCGGGCGGTTTCCGGCTTCTACACGGCGGCCGTCGTCGACGCCGACCCGCGTGCGGCCGTGCCGTGGCTGGCCACCGCGTATGTCCCCGCGCCCTCCCTCGAAGAGATAGTGAACGAGTGCGGGCCGATGCCGGCCCAGGCGGTGCGCTGGCTGGCGGCGGGTGTGGCGGAGGCCCTCCAGTCGATCCATGGCGCCGGGCTCGTCCACCGCGACCTGAAGCCGTCCAATGTGCTCGTGGTCGAGGACGGTCCCCGCGTCATCGACTTCGGTATCGCGTCGGGTGTGTCGAACACGCGTTTGACGATGACCAACGTCGCCGTCGGCACCCCCGCCTATATGTCGCCGGAGCAGGCGAAGGACTCCCGCAGCGTGACCGGCGCGAGCGATGTCTTCTCGCTGGGCTCCATGCTGGTGTTCGCCGCCACCGGACACCCCCCGTTCCATGGCGCCAACCCGGTCGAGACGGTCTTCATGCTGCTGCGCGAGGGCCCCGACCTCGAAGGCCTCCCGGACGAGCTGCGTCCGCTGATCGAGTCCCTGATGCAGATGGAGGCCACCGGCCGCCCCAACCCGGCCGACCTCCAGGCCCAGCTGGCCCCGCACCTCTTCGGCTCCGGCTCCGACGACAGCGGTACGGCGTCCGCGTGGCTGCCCGAGCGCGCGGTGAGCCTGATCGAGTCCCGCCGGGGCGGCCGTCCCGCGACCAAGCCCTCCTCGTCGGGCCGCAGCGGGGGCGGCCGTATCGCCCCCGGCCCCGGGCCCGTGCCGCCCCCGCCCTCGCACGACCCGGTGGTCCCGCAGCCCGTCCCGGTCGGCGCCCCCGACACCGGCCCAGTCCGCCTCGCGGGCGCCGCCGTCCCGATCGGCCCCGGCCCCCGGGTCGCCGACGCCCGCGCGGCCGCCATGCAGGCGCCCCCGCCGGAGGCCGGCCTGGTCGCCTCCTGGTCCAAGCCCCGCCCCGGCGTCAACGGCGCCGACCCCGCCGTCAGCCCCGCCGTGCCGCCCGTGCCGCCGGAGACCGCGTCCGGCTGGCGGCCCTGGCGTTTCCGCATGTCGAACGACGTCTGGGGCACCCCGGCCGTCGACGGCGACCTCGTCTACGTCACCTCCTTCGAGGTGCACGCCCTTGACGTGGCCACCGGCCGCCGCCGCTTCAAGACGCGGGACGTCGCCTGGTCGATGGCGGTCGCGGACGGCCGTATCCACGCCTCCGACGGCCCCACCCTGTTCGCCCTGGAATGCAGGGAGGGCGGCGATCTGTGGCGGCTCCAGACGGACGCCTGGGTCTACTCCCTCAAGGCCGAGCGCGGCACCGTCGTCACCGGCACCCGCGGCGGCGGCGTCCAGGCCTGGGAGGCGTCCAACGGCCAGAAGCTCTGGGAGATCACCGGCGCCCAGACCGACTTCGAGTCCCCGGAAGCCGGCCCCGCGCTGTACGACGGCACCGTGTACGTCTGGCAGGACGCCCGTCTGAAGGCCCTGGACGCCCGGACCGGCGACGAGCGCTGGTCGTACCCGATCGGGGACGCCGCGTCCTGCGGCGGGGTGCCGGTGCGGGTGGCGCAGGCCCACGACGGCTATGTGTACGTCTCGGCCGGCACGCGTGTGCTCGCGCTCGACGTCATGAGCGGCCACGTCCGCTGGCACTTCGAGGCCCCCGCGGTCTTCCTGTGTCCGCCGACCTTCGTGCCGGGCCCCGCGGTGACCGGCGGCGGTGTGTACCTCGCCGACTACCTCGGCACGGTGTACGCCCTCGACGCCACCGACGGCCGCGACCGCTGGCGCATCGCCACCGAGTCCCGTTCCTCGATCGAGCCGGTGCTGGTGGCCGGGGGCCATGTGCACGTCGGCAGCGGCAAGGGCCTGTACACGCTGGACGCGGTCACCGGGACGCCGAAGTGGCGCTTCCAGGCGGGCGGCGACGTCGTGGGCGCCCCGGCGGTCGCCGAGGGCCGGATCCACTTCGGCTCCACCGACCATCTGCTGTACACCCTGAAGGCCGATGACGGCCGACTGAGATGGAAGCTCGCCACGGGCGGCGAGATCACCGGCTCCCCGGTGGTGAAGGACGGGGTGGTGTACGCGTGCAGCAAGGACCGGTGCGTCTACGCGCTGGACGCGGAGAAGGGCACGGGAACGGCACGGACCGCCTAGCCGGAGCTGTGTGACGGCCGTCGTGCCGGTGCACGGAAGGGATCCGGACGGCGGCCGTCCCAGGGGAACGGTCATCTTCACCGCTCTTACACGAGACGCTACGCCGGGTGAGCGCTTACCGCCATGTGACCGCTGCTAGCGTGACGTGTTCACGATCACGACACCGGGGGATGAAACACCGTGAAGCTTCGCCATGTCCGCGCTGTGGCCGTTTTCGCCTGCGTGGTGATCGCCCTGACCGGAGCCCGCCGCTCACACGGGGGCGGGTGCGACGACAGCTCGAACTCCAGCGGCTCGTCGAGCAGTTCGGGCGGCAGCACGCATCACTACGACGACGATGACGACTACGGCACCGGCTCGACGTCGGGCGGCGGCTCGACCTCGACCGCGTCCGCGGAACCCACCGCCGACGTGCGGATCACCAGCTGTGTGTACGACCCGAGCCGGGGCATCGTCGCCCGGGTCGAGGCCACCAACAGCAACACCTTCACCACCTACACCTACGAGTTCGGCGTGGCCTTCGAGGACCCCGACGGCGCGCCCGTGCGCACCAGTTCGTCCGCCATCCCGTATGTCGATGCCGGCGCCACCGAGACCCTCGACGTGGCCGCCTCCTATGTCGCCGACTCGGGCGAGAACACCAGCGGTGTCACCTGCACCCTGGAGAACGTGACCCGCGAGGCGCAGTAGCTCAGCGCAGCCGGTGATCGCGGCGCCGCGCCCGGAAGAGTTCCTCCTGCCGCTCGTCCGGCAGGTTCCCGAGCGCGATCAGGTGCGGCGCCTGCGCGAAAGCCCGGTCCAGGGCGGCCTCCTTGGCCGCCCACAGCGCCCGTACCGTCCCCTCCACCCCCTCCGCCGGATACCCGGCGAGGACGCCGGCGCAATCCACGGCGGCGGCCAGCGCCCGCCCCGGCTCGGTGACTTCGGAGACCAGCCCGATCTCGTACGCCCGCCGCGCCGACAGCCGCTCCGCGCTTCCCATCAGTGCCATCCGCGCGGCCTCCCCGTACGGCATCCGCAGCGCCATCAGCATCGACTCGTAGGCGCTGACCATGCCGTAGGTGGTGTGCGGGTCGAAGAAGGCGGCGGTCGGGTCGGCGACGAGGAAGTCCGCCTCGCCGAGGAGGTAGAAGGCGCCGCCGCAGGCCATGCCCGTCACGGCGGCGACGACCGGCTTCCACAGGTCGTTGGACTTCGGCCCGACCCGCAGCAGCGGATCGTCCTGCATGTACGGCGAGTTGGGCTGGGGGACCAGGGCCTCCCGGTCGAGCCCCGTGCAGAACGCCCGCTCCCCGGCACCGGTGAGCACCACGGCCCGTACGGCATCGTCGAACCTCAACTCTCGCCACGCGGCGATGAGTTCGTCCCGCATCGCGAGGTCGATGGCGTTGAGGCGTTCGGGCCGGTCGAGGGTGACGACGGCGACGCCGGTGTCCTTGTCGGCGGTGACGGTGAGGCTCATGGCCGCTCCAGGACCCACTGCGGGAGCCCGGTGCCGCCGAAGACGGCCTGGACCTTGGCGCCGATGCGGATCCGGTCCGGGGGCAGGGAGTTCAGGGGCGCGCCGGGGCCGGTGACGAGGTTGCCGACCAGGCGGATGCGGGGTGCGTCGGCGAGTTCGACGACGATGACGTTGTACGGGGCCTGCGCGGCGTACTCGGGCAGCAGGGGCGGATGCGGGACGACGTACGACCAGATCCGGCCGTGGCCGGAGACCCTGCGCCACTCGCTCGCGAAGGACTGGCAGTGCGGGCAGCAGGGGCGGGGCGGGAAGCGGGGTTCGGCGCAGTCGGCGCAGGTCTGGACGCGGAGTTCGCCCTGCGCGGCGTACTGCCAGAAGGGGGCGCCGTCGGGGTCGGTGACGGGGGAGAGCATCCGTGGATCAACTCCTCAGTTTCGCAGCAGCAGCGCGGAGGTGGGGACGCCTTCGCCGGCGGTGACGAGGCAGGTCGCGGCGCCGGGGACCTGGGCGGTGCCGGTGCCGCGCAGCTGCCGTACGCCTTCGTTGATGAGGTTGAAGCCGTGGACGTAGGCCTCGCTGAGCCCGCCGCCGCCGGTGTTCAGCGGCAGCCGCCCGCCGATCTCCAGGGCGCCCTGCTCGGTGAACGCCCCGCCCTCGCCCCGTCCGCAGAAGCCGTAGCCCTCCAGGGAGAGCGGTATGAGCGCGGTGAACGCGTCGTAGATCTGGGCGACGTCCACGTCCTGCGGGGTGAGGTCGGCGTGCTTCCACAGATGCCGGGCGGCGGTCCAGGCCGGGCCGGTGAGCGGGTCGTCGTTCCAGTAGTTGACCATGCCGTGGTGCTGGGCGGGCAGGCCCTGGGCGGCGGAGTGGACGTAGACGGGGCGCCATCGGCAGTCGCGGGCCCGCTCCCGGCTCACGACCACGCACGCCAGCGCCCCGTCCGTCTCCAGGCAGTTGTCGAAGAGGCAGAGCGGTTCGCTGATCCAGCGGGAGGTCATGTACATCTCGCGGGTCAGGGGACGCTCGTACATGATCGCGGCCGGGTTCTGGTTGGCGCGGTTGCGGCAGGCGAGGGCGACGTTGAAGAGGTGGTCGCGGGTCGCGCCGTACTCGTGCATATAGCGGCGGGTGAGCATGGCGATCTCGTCGACGGGGCGCAGCAGGCCGTACGGCCTGGTCCACTGGGCCGGGGTGGGGAGCTGGGCCGTGGTGTTGCGCCAGGGGCGGGGCCCGCTCCCCCTCTTCCTCGACCGCCAGGCGACGCCGACCGACGCCTGCCCGGCGGCGATGGCGGCGGCCAGATGCGCGACGGTGGCACACGAACCGCCGCCCCCGTAGCCGACCTTGCTGAAGAAGGTGAGGTCGCCGAGGCCGACAGCCTTCGCCAGCTCGACCTCGTCGGTCTCCTCCATGGTGTAGCTGGCCAGGGCGTCGACCTCGCCCGGGGCGATCCCGGCGTCGTCGAGGGCGGCGAGGACGGCACGGCAGGCGAGGGTCCGCTCGTCCTCGGGGAGGTGCTTGGCGAAGGGGGTCTGTCCGATGCCGACGATCGCGGTGGCGTCCTTGAGTCCGGCCATGTGCGCACCTCCGCATGCTGAAGCGGCTGCTGACAGGGCGTCAGGCTACAGCTAATCTGACGGACAGTCAGCTAGTGGTCTGGAGGCTGTTGTGCGCGGTGACTTGGAGTGGGGCAGCATTCCGGAACTCGTGCGGTCCGCGGCCGAGCGGTACGCGGACGCCGAGGCGGTGGTGGACGGCCGCACCCGGATCTCGTACGCCGAACTGGGCGCCCGCGTCGAGCGCTCGACGGCGGCCTGTGTGGCCAACGGCATCGCGCCGGGCGACCGGGTCGCGATCTGGGCCCCGAACACCCTGGACTGGATCGTGGCGGCACTGGGCGCGGTGTCGGCCGGGGCGGTGCTGGTGCCGCTGAACACCCGCTTCAAGGGCGGTGAGGCGGCCGATGTGCTGCGCAGGAGCGGGGCGCGGCTGCTGTTCGTGACGGGCACGTTCCTGGGGACGTCGTATGTGGCGTCGCTGCGGCGGGCGGTCGCGGAGGGGCCCGGCCTGCCGGACCTGGAGCAGGTGGTGGTGCTGTCGGACGACGCCCCCGCGGACTACCGCACCTGGAAGGACTTCCTGGCCAGCGGCGACGGGGTGGACGCGACGGAGGTACGGGCGGTCTCGGCGGCCGTGTCCGGCTCCTGGGCCTCGGACATCGTCTTCACGTCCGGGACGACGGGCCGCCCCAAGGGCGCGGTGATCACCCACGCGCAGACCTTGCGGGCGTACGAGGTGTGGAGCGACCTGGCGGGCCTGCGCCAGGGCGACCGCTACCTCATCGTGAACCCCTTCTTCCACACCTTCGGCTACAAGGCGGGGGTGATCGCCTGCCTCATGCGGGGCGCGACGATGATCCCGCAGCCGGTGTTCAACGTCGGCACGGCGCTGGCGAACATCGCGGCGGAACGGGTGTCGGTGCTGCCGGGCCCGCCGACCCTGCACCAGTCCCTCCTCGACCACCCGGCGCGGGACACCCACGACCTGTCCGCGCTGCGGCTGGTGGTGACGGGCGCCGCGGTGGTACCGCTGCGACTGGTGGAGCGGCTGCGCGGCGAGCTGGGCGTGGAGACGGTCCTGACGGCATACGGCCTGTCCGAGGCCAGCGGCATCGTCACGATGTGCCGGCGCGGCGACGATCCCACGGTCATCGCGTCGACGTCGGGCCGTGCGATACCCGGCACCGAGGTCCGAGTCGAGGCACCGCCCGGCGAACCCGGCGAGGTCCTGGTCCGCGGCTTCAACGTCATGCGCGGCTACTACGAGGACCCGGCGGCCACGGCCGAGGTGCTGACCGAGGACGGCTGGCTGCGGACGGGAGACGTGGGGGTCCTGGACGACGCGGGCAATCTCCGCATCACCGACCGCATCAAGGACATGTTCATCGTCGGCGGCTTCAACGCCTACCCGGCGGAGATCGAGCAGCTGCTGGGCCTGCATCCCGACGTCGCCGACGTCGCCGTGATCGGCGTACCGGACGCACGGCTCGGGGAGGCCGGGAAGGCGTTCGTGGTGCGGCGGCCGGGGGCCGTGCTGACCGGGGACGACCTGATCGCCTGGGCGCGGCGGGAGATGGCGAACTACAAGGTGCCGCGGGCGGTGGAGTTCGTGACGGAGCTGCCGCGGAACGCCAGCGGGAAGGTGGTGAAGGGGGAGCTGCGGCGCGGGTCGCGCACACCCTAAACCGGTGCGCCGACGCGTTGTTGGCCGTGGCGGGGGCGCTTGAGCTGGGTGGGGACGGTGGCCGGGGAGAGCGACCTCGTCGGGTTCTCCGCCATGACGACCGCCAGCGAGCACCACAGCAGCATGTCGATCCGGTCCAGGTTGGCCGGGTGGTCCATCATGCTCATCAGGAAGAACCCGGTCAGCGCGGCGAGGCCGACCGTGCCGATCACCGACTTGGCGCGGGCCGCCCGGGCCGCCGAGTACAGGGCGATCACGGCGATCGCGGTGACGGCGAGGAGGCCCAGGGGGCCCGCCTCCACCAGCCAGTTGAGCCACAGGTTGTGGGCGTGGACGAAGGTACGGTCGCCGGGCGCGGTCGCGGATATGACGGCGCCGGAACGGCCCAGGCCCACGCCGAGGGGGTTGTCCGCGGCCAGCGACAGCGCCGCCTCCCAGGCCTGGCCCCGCACTCCCAGGGAGTTCCCGGCGCGGGACACGGCCCAGATGGCGCCGGCCGCGGCGAGCAGGGCCAGGGTGCCGAGGGCGGCGAAGAGCCGGCGTCGCGCGCGGTCGGCGAGCCGGGGCGCCAGCCAGTAGGCGCCGGCGAGGACGAGGAGACCGGCGGCACCGGCGACGTACCCGGCGCGCGAGAAGGTGGTCAGCAGGGCGCCGTAGCCGATCACCAGGAGGGTGACGACCGCGGTACGGCCCGTACGCTCGTCCACGCTCACCGCGGCCAGCAGTGCGAACGGCAGGAGCAGCACCAGGAACGCGGCCAGCAGGTTCGGGTTGGAGAAGGTGCCGGTGGCGCGGATGAGGACACCGTCGCCGCCCGCGTCGCAGGCGATGTCGGTGAGCAGCCCGGTGCGGCAGAAGCCGGTCGGGGTCTCGTTGGTGACCTGCGAGAAGGCGTTGGTGGCGGCCGCCGCGACGCCGGTCAGGGCGAGGACGCCGATCGCGCGCCACGACTCGGGCTGGGTGCGGCGGACGGCTACGACCAGGTAGTAGCAGGCGATGACGGTGAGCAGGCCGCGCAACGGGGCCGTGGGTTGTCCGCTGCGGTACGTCGCCACGGCCGACGCGGCGGTCAGCAGCGCGACGGGCAGGTCCAGCCGCGTCCGGAAGTCCCGCAGCCGCGCCCGGGGCCTGCCCCGTACCGGGACGACCAGGGCGACGATCCCGAGGAGCAGCGCGAGCCGCGTCGGCGTGACGATCCCGATGAGCGGGTCGTCCGGGAAGAAGTCCGTGGCCGAGTCCAGCAGCACGACGGCCACCGCGCCCAGCGGGACGAACTGCACGAACTTGACGAGCGCCGACGGCTGTCCGGCGCCCGCCGCCGCGCTCTGCTCGGATGCCATGTCGGATGCCATGACACCCGAGGGTGGCGGCCGGGTGCGACGGGTGGGTGTCGGGAGGGGGAACAGGGCGTCACCGTGGGACGGACACCGCCGTGAACCCTCCGGACACGCCTCGGCCGCGGCGACTCCCCTCCGGGCCGCCGCGGCCGATCCCCGTGCGATGAGGCCTACTTGTCGTTCAGGTCCAGGTTCGCGGGCCCGGCCGGCATGGCGTTGTTGAGCGTGGTGATCTTCTCGTCCGCGGTGGCCGTTTTGGCCGGACCGCTGGGCATCGCGTTGTTCAGCGTGGTGATCTGCTCGTCCGTGGTGGCGGGCTCGCTGGGCATCGCGTTGTTGTCCGTGGAGACGGTCGGGTCCTTCTTCTGCTCGCTCATGGGCTCGTGTCCTCTTCTGGGTCTGTGAATGAGGAACGCCCGTCCGGAAACTCCCCCGAGCACTCCCGGACGGGCGTTCGGAGCCGCACAGTAGTCGTTCGGGCTCCTGGTCCGACCGCCTGCCCCCCGACGCGACGGTCCGACGGATACGAGACTGTCGGTTGGAGATAAACGAACGCTGAACGCCGACGATCCCCAGGTCAGAGGCGCGAGTCCTGGGCCGCCGCGGCCGAGGTGAGCAGCGCGCGCACATCCGCTGCCTCCGCGGCGCCGTGCTGCTCGTACAGGCTCAGCGCCTCGCGCCAGCATGCCCGCGCCCGGTCCGCCTGACCCAGTGCCGCGAGCGAACGCCCCAGCAGCGTCAGGACGTTGCCCCGCATCCGGTCCCCGCCGATGCAGCCCAGCGCGAGCGCTTGTTCGGCATGCTGGGCGGCCTGCGCCGGGCGGCGGTCGGCCGAGTGCACCTCGGCGATGCGGAAGTGGGTGACGCCCTCCCACAGTCGCTGCCGATGGTCGTTGAAGATGCCGAGGGCGTCGGAGAACTGGCTCAGCGCCTCGGCGTGCCGGCCCGCGCGGGTCAGGGCGACGCCCAGCGCGAAGTGGCCGTTGGCGAGGCGCACCGTCCGGCCGATCTCGGTGTGCACGGCGAGACCGTGCTGCGCCATCTCCACGGCCTTCGCGAGGTTGCCCATGCCGAGGTGCGCGCGGGACAGATTGCCCAGGACGGTGGCCTCGAAGGGCCGGTTCCCCGCCGCCCGCAGACCTTCGAGTGCCTGGTCGAAGAACACCTTGCCCTCGGCGAACCGGCCCTCGTGCAGACAGACGAGTCCCCGGTTGTTGGCCACCCAGCTGACGGCGGTGGCGTCCTGCACGCTCCCCGCGAGGTCCAAGGCGACCTGGGCCTCCTGCTCGGCGGGCTGAATGCGTCCGGAGACCAGCAGCACATCGCTGAGCACCGTGCGCGCCCTGCCCTCCGCCCGTTCGTGGCCGGCGGCCCGGGTGGCCTCGCAGGTGGCCCGCGCCGTCATCTCGTACTGATGCGAGTTGGCCCCGGACTCGGTCAGGTCCTTCGCGGCCCAGAGCAGATCGACGGCCCGCCGCAGCCGCTCGCTCCCGGCCGCCTGCCGTACGGCGGCCAGCAGTTGCCCGGCCTCCGTGTACAGCCAGTCCAGGGCGGCCGTGCCCTCGGTGAAGCGCAGTCCCGGATAGCGGGTGGGCTCCAGGTCGTCGGTCAGCCGGTCCCCGGGGTGCTCGATCGTGTACACCCGCGCGGTCGTGGCCAGATAGAAGTCCAGCAACCGCGACAGTGCCGCGTCCCGCTCACCCGGCGGCTGTTCGTCCCGCTCCGCACAAGCACGCGCGTAGAGCCGCACCAGATCGTGGTACCGATACCGCCCCGGCGCCGCCGACTCAAGCAACGAGGTGTCGACGAGGGACTCCAGCAGGTCCTCCGTCTCGTCCACCGGCAGGTCCAGCACCGCGGCGGCCGCGGCCAGTGAGATGTCGGGGCCGTCGGCCAGGCCGAGGAGCCGGAAGGCCCGTGCCTGGGCGGGCTCCATGGCGCCGTACCCCAACTCGAAGGTGGCCTTCACGGCGAGGTCCCCGGCCTGGAGTTCGTCCAGCCGGCGCCGCTCGTCCGCGAGCTTCGCCGCCAGTACCGACACCGTCCAGGTGCGGCGGGCCGCGAGGCGGGACGCGGCGATGCGGATGGCCAGCGGCAGGAAGCCGCACGCCGCGACCACGTCCAGGGCCGCCTCCCGCTCGGACGCCACCCGCTCCTCGCCCACGATCTTCGTGAACAGCGACAGCGCCTCGTCGGGGGACATCACATCCAGGTCCACCAGATGGGCCCCGGCGAGATCCACCATCCGCACCCGGGACGTCACCAGCGCCGCACAGCCCTCCATGCCCGGCAGCAACGGCCGTACCTGCGCCGCGTCCTTGGCGTTGTCCAGGAGGACCAGGACCCGCCGACCGTCGAGGATCGAGCGGTAGAGCGCGGCCCGTTCCTCCAGCGAGTCCGGGATCGCCGAGTCCGCCGTCCCGAGGGCGCGCAGGAACGAGCCCAGCACCGTCTCCGGCTCGGCGGCGCGCGGGCCCGCGCCCTGGAGATCGACGTAGAGCTGGCCGTCCGGGAAGACCGAGCGCGCCTGGTGGGCGACATGCACCGCGAGCGTCGTCTTGCCCACGCCGCCGATACCCGCCAGCGCCGACACCGCCATCACCCGGCCCTCCGCCGAGGAGAGGACCTCGCTGAGCTCCGAGACGAAGGAGGCGCGGCCGGTGAAGTCGGGGACGGTGGCGGGGAGTTGGGCGGGACGCACCGGGGTCGCCGTCGGCTCGGCGGTCGGGGCGGACGGTTCCGCGAGGGCCGGGTCGGCCTGGAGGATGCGCTGCTGGAGCTCGCTCAGGCCGGGGCGGGGGTCCACGCCGAGCTCGTCGGCGAGGAGGCGCCGGGTGTCGGCGTAGACCGCCAGCGCCTCCGCCTGCCGGCCGCTGCGGTACAGGGCGAGCATCAGCAGCTCCCGCAGCCGCTCGCGCAGCGGATGCTCGGCCGTCAGGGCCGTCAGCTCCGAGACCGCCTCCGCATGGCAGCCCTGCTCAAGGTCCATGTCGAGCCGGGATTCGAGGAGCTGGAGCCGCCATTCCTCCAGCCGGACCCGCTGAGCCTCGGCGTATGGCCCGGGGACGCCTGCCAGCACTTCCCCGTCCCACAGCGCCAGCGCCCGCGCCAGCACCTCCCGCGCATGGCACAGATCCCCGGCGCTTCGCGCCTTCTCCGCTTCCGTGGCGAGTTCCTGTGCCGCCGCCAGGTCCAGCGCGCCCTCGGCCAGGCCCCGCACCGCGTAGCCGCCGGACTCGCTCACCAGGGCGCCGGAATCCAGTACCTTGCGCAGCCGGGAGGCATACGTCCGCAGCGCCGCCAGCGCCTGCGAGGGCGGCTCCTCGCCCCACAGGGCGTCGATGAGCTCCGCCGCGGTCGCCGTACGGCCCTCGCGCAGCAGCAGGGCGGCGAGCAGGGCGCGTTGCTGGGGGGAGCCGGTCGGGAGCTGCTCCTCGCCCCGCCACGCGCGTACCGGACCGAGCACGCCGAATCGCAGCGCCGCCGCCTGCTCCGACCCGTCCGTCTCGGAGCCGGAGCCGGGACGCCTCTGCTCCGGCACTTGCGGTACCCCGCCCATCGCAGTCCCCCTAGGACCTGTTTACATCCCCGCCAGTTTGCCTTGTTCATGGCAGATGCGTCAGCTGTGGAGGGGGTGATCACAGCCAGGCGCGCTGGATATCACAAGGCCCTCACGTGCTCTCCGCACAGTTACGGTCACCTCCGCGTAGCTGACGGACCGTCAGATCGGCGCTACCGTGGCGGACATGGACACCGAGACCACGTTTCCCCTGATCATCTCCGTCGACGACCACACGGTGGAGCCGCCGACGGTGTGGCAGGACCGGCTTCCGAAGAAGTACCTGGACGTCGGTCCGCGCATAGTCCGGGCGCCGCTGAAGGAGATGACCTTCCTGGGCGGCCGGTTCAAGCCCGTCATGGGCCGCCAGGGCGACGACGGCCCGATCGGCGACTGGTGGGTGTACGAGGATCTGCAACGCCCCCTCACCCGCCTCGACACCGCCGTCGGCTACGACAGGGACGAGATCAAGCTCGAGGTCATCACCTACGAGCAGATGCGCAAGGGGTCGTACGACGTCCCCGCGCGCCTCGCCGACATGGACGTCAACCACGTCCAGTCGGCCCTCTGCTTCCCGACCTTCCCGCGCTTCTGCGGCCAGACCTTCACCGAGGCCGCCGACCACGAGCTGGGGCTGCTGGGCGTCCAGGCCTACAACGACTGGATGGTGGAGGAGTGGTGCGGCCCGGACGCGCGAGGGCGGCTGATCCCGCTGACCCTCATCCCCCTCTGGGACGCCGAGCTGGCCGCCGCCGAGGTCCGCCGCAACGCCGCACGCGGCGTGCGCGCCGTCGCCTTCTCCGAGATACCCCCGCACCTCGGTCTCCCCTCCGTCCACACCGACGCCTGGGACCCCTTCCTCGCCGCCTGCGACGAGACCGGCACGGTGGTCGCCATGCACATCGGCTCCAGCAGCCGTATGCCTTCGACCTCCGCCGACGCACCGCCCGCCGTCGGTTCCACCATCACCTTCGCCAACTGCTGCTTCTCGATGGTCGACTGGCTGATGAGCGGCAAGTTCGAGCGCTTCCCCAACCTCAAGGTCATGTACGCCGAAGGGCAGATCGGCTGGATCCCGTACATCCTGGAGCGCGCCGATGTGGTGTGGGAGGAGAACCGGGGGTGGGGCGGCGTCGCCGACAAGGTGCACCGGCCGCCGTCCGAGCTGTTCGCCGATCATGTATACGGCTGCTTCTTCGACGACGCCTTCGGGCTCAGGAACCTGGACGCGATAGGCGTAGGGAACGTCCTCTATGAGACCGACTACCCCCACTCCGACTCGACCTGGCCGAAGTCCCGCGAGGTCGGCGAGGCGCAGATGGGGCATCTGGACCCCGAGGTCGTCGAGCGGATCGTACGCGGCAACGCGATCGACCTGCTGGGGCTGACCCCGGACGGCCGCTGGGACGGCGGCGGCACGGTGAACCCCTCGTAAAAGATCCATGTAAAGGATCCACGTACCGGATCCGCCCACGGTAATCGAACCGCAATCAAACATGGCTGAACGGAACCCCGACCCCGTAGGCACCATCCTCCCCTTCGAGGTGCGAAGGGTCTCGTACCTGACATCAGGTACGAATCACTACGGGTCGGGGCAGTCATGGCTCTCCAGCAGGCGCAGGTCACCGTCGTCGTCATCGGGTACGACGACGTCGCCCATGTCGCGGACGCGGTGCGTTCGGCGCTCGCGCAGGGGCCGGCCGTCCATGAGGTGATCGCCGTCGACGACTGCTCGTCGGACGGCAGCGCGCAGCTGCTGGAAGGCATGGCCGCCGAGGAACCCCGCCTGAAGGTGATCCGCCGCCCCACCAACAGCGGCGGCTGCGGCACCCCGCGCAACGACGGGCTGAACGCCGCGACCTCGCCCTATGTGATGTTCCTGGACAGCGACGACGTGCTGCCGCCGGGCGCCGTCGACGCGCTCCTTGAAGCGGCCGTACGGCACGAGGCGCCGGTCACGGCCGGACTGTGCCTGCGCAAGGAGCTGCCGTCCGGTCGGGAGACGCCCTGGCAGCACGAGCTGTACACCCGGCACATGCTCGTCGCCCACCCCACCCGACGGGTGCGCCTGGTGCGCGACACGCTCAGTGTCAACAAGCTCTACCGCACCGCCTTCCTGCGCGGCCACGGCGTCCGTTTCCCCGAGGGCCGCTTCCCCTACGAGGACTTCGTCTTCAGCGCCCGCGTGCTGGCCGCCGCGCCGAGCGTCGCCCTGGTCCCGGAACCGGTGTACACCTGGCATGTGCGCCGGTCGGCGGCCCGGCTGTCCATATCCCTCGACCGCGCGAACATCGCCAACTGGCGCGCCCGGATCGACGCCGACCGGCTGTCCTACGACGTCCTGCTCGGCGCCGGGGAGAAGCGGCTGGCGCAGGCGACGCGGGCCCGCTTCCTCGACCACTCACTGCGGATGTACGCGCGCGAGCTGCATCTGCGTAGCGCGGAGTACCGGCGCGAGTGGTGGACCGTCACGCGCGCGTACCTCGCCTCCTTCGACGAGGGCGACTTCGCGTCGGCACCCGGGCCGGGCAGGATCGTCGCCCGGGTGGTCCTCGCCTCCGAGGAACCGTGCGACCTGGACCGCCTCAAGGAGTTCGCGGCCCGCCCGGCCCGGCTGAACCCGCCGTACGCGCGCGCGGACGACGGCTCCCCGATCTGGTCGGCCGAGCTGCCCCAGGTCGAGCTGGACCACCTCCTGGTCCGCCCCGTGCACCTGCTGCCCGCCGCCGTCGACGCCGAACTGCGGCCACGCGCGCGTGGGACGGTGCTCCGGCTGCGCCTGCACGAGATGTACGGGCGGATGGCGGAGGGGGGACCGCAGGCCGTCGACGCCGAGTTCGTGGAGCGGGACGACGGGCGGGTGGGATTCGCCGCTACGGCGCCCCTCACGGCCGAACCGGACTCCGAGACCTGGTCGGCCTCCATCCCGCTCGACCTGGCGACCCTCGGCCGCGGCACCTGGGACCTCAAACTCCGGCTGCTCTTCAAGGACGGCACCCACCGCGAGATCACCGCCCACGCGGCCGCCGGCGCCGGACTGCTGAACCGGCGCGCCCTGCCGAGCCTGCGGCACGCCGTGCTGCTGGTGCAGCCGTACGCCACCCACTCGGGGGCGCTGGCGGTGCGGCTGGCGCCCGGTCTGAGCGGGGTGGCGGACGTCGTACGCCGCCGTCTCAAGCGCTTCTTCCGCTGATACCTGACCCCATTTTCGCTGCTACGAAGGGCTGTACATGACCTGGCTGATCACCGGTGGCGCCGGCTACATCGGGGCGCACGTCGTGCGCGCGATGCTCGACGCGGGCGAACGAGCCGTCGTCTACGACGACTTGTCCACGGGGATCGCCGAGCGGGTGCCCGACGGTGTGCCGCTGGTCGTCGGCTCCACGCTGGACGGTGAGCTGCTCGGGCGCGTCATCCGGGACCACGGCATCACCGGCGTGGTCCACCTCGCGGCGAAGAAGCAGGTCGGCGAGTCCGTGGCACTGCCGCTGCACTACTACCGGGAGAACGTCGAGGGCCTGCGCACCCTGCTCGCCGCGGTCACCGAGGCCGGGGTCGCGTCGTTCGTGTTCTCGTCCTCGGCGGCTGTCTACGGTATGCCGGATGTCGACCTGGTGACGGAGGAGACGCCATGCGAGCCGATGTCGCCGTACGGCGAGACGAAGCTGGCCGGTGAATGGCTGGTCCGGGCCACCGGCCGGGCCACCGGGCTGTCGACGGCCTCGCTCCGCTACTTCAACGTGGCCGGCGCGGCGAGCCCCGAACTGGCCGACACCGGTGTCTTCAACCTCGTCCCCATGGTGTTCGAGAAGCTGACGGAGAACGCCCCGCCGCGCATCTTCGGTGCCGACTACCCGACCCCCGACGGGACCTGCGTCCGCGACTACATCCACGTCGTCGACCTGGCGGAGGCCCATGTGGCGACCGCGCGGCGGCTGAGCGCGGCACCGGGCACGGACCTCACCCTCAACATCGGGCGTGGTGAGGGCGTCTCGGTGCGCGAGATGATCGACCGGATCAACGCCCTCACCGGTCACGCGCTGCCGCCCGAGGTGGTGGACCGGCGGCCGGGCGACCCCGCCAGGGTCGTCGCCTCGGCCGACCGTATTGCCGGCGAGCTGGGCTGGAAGGCGCGCTACGGGGTGGACGACATGATCTCGTCGGCGTGGGCGGGCTGGACCGCGAACCACCCCGCGAACCACCCCGTGGGCTGAGGGCCCTACCGCTCCAGGAATCCGAACAGCGCTTCCCAGCGCCCCGCGATCTCGTCCGCCCCGTACCTGCGGATGCTCTCCCGCGCCGCGTCACCCATCCGGTCCCGCAGCCCCGCGTCGGACATCAACAGGTCCAGTTTGCGGGCGAGTTCGCGGGTGTTGCCGGGCCGGGCGAGGAGGCCGTCCTCGCCGTCCTGGATGATCTCGTGGACGCCGGGGGCGCAGTCGAAGGCGGTGCAGGGCACCCCCATGGCCATGGCCTCCATGAGCGCGAGCGGGAAGCCCTCGCCCCTGGAGGACAGCGCGAACACCGAGCCGCCCCGCAGGGCGCCCTGCACATCGCCGGTACGGCCCATCCACTCCACTGCGTCGTCAAGGCCGAGCGCGGTGCACTGCTTCCTCAGAAGCTCCTCGTCCTCCCCGGAGCCGTAGATCTTCAGCACCCAGCCGGGGTGGCGCGGAGCCACCTCCGCCCAGGTGTCGAGGAGCATGTCGAGGCCCTTCTCGTCGCTGAGCCGGCCGATGCTGATGACGGCCTTCTCGGTGCGCGGCGAGGGATCGTCCGGCAGCCAGGGCACGACGTTCGGCAGATACGACGCGTTGTTGAGGCCCGCGCCTATCCACAGGTCGGCGTCCTCGCGGGTGAGGACGAGCATCCGGTCCACGTCGGCGTAGTGCTTGAGGACCCGCCGGAAACGAGACGACCGCTTCGAGGTCTCGAAGGACTCGTGGCTCATCCCGATGACGGTCAGAGAGCCGGTGTCGGCGAGGTTCACCCACTCCATCGCCCACACCTGGGTCACGATGACGACCCCGCCCGGGCGCGCGGCGCGGAACAGGTTCGTCAGCACGCCGGCCTTCTCGCGCATGCTCGCGTCCCGTGCCCGGCCGGGGGCGGGCGGCTGACCGGCGTACAGCCGGGTCGTCGGGTAGGGGAGTTCGCCGAGGTCGTGCGGATCCTCGGGGGTGGTGATGCCGATGACGTGGACGCGGTGGCCGCGCTCGGTGAGGAGCCGGGCCATCTGATGGGACCAGCTGGTCACACCGCCCAGTTCGTCCACGCTGTTGGAGACCAGGAAGACATCCCGCCCCGTCATGCCTTCCTCCACTCGCTGAAGAACTCGTCGACGATGCGCTGCGCGGCCGTGCCCTCGTCGTACTCGCCGAAGTCGGCCACGAACCGCTCCCGCGCCGACGCGTACTTGACGGTCTGCTCCTCCAGTGACTGCTCCCGCAGCACGGAGCGCAGTTCGTCCTCGGTGCGCACGACCGGGCCCGGGGCGCGCTCCAGCAGGTCGAAATAGGTGCCGCGGCCCTCGTGCACGTACTCCTCGTAGTCGTACGGGAAGAACAGCATCGGCCGGTCGAGCAGGGCGTAGTCGAACATCACCGATGAGTAGTCCGTGATCAGTGCGTCGGCGAGCGCGAGCAGCGGGGTCCCGTCGTGGTGGTCGGAGACGTCGATGACACGACCCCGTACGGACGGCGGCAGCACCACATGGTTGAGGTAGTGCGCGCGGACGAGAAGGACGTACTCGTCGCCGAACTCCTCCGCGAAGCGGTCCACGTCGAAGGGCAGCGTGAAACGGCGCCCGCCCTGCTGCCGGAAGGTGGGCGCGTACAGCAGCACCTTCTTGTCGGCCGGGATGCCCAACTCATCGGCGAGCGCGGGGCGTTGAACCGCTCCCCGGGCCGCCACCAGCTCGTCGTTGCGCGGGTAGCCCACCCGCAGCAGGGTTTTCTCGCGCAGCCGGAAGGCCTTGGCGAGCGTGCGGACGTCGTGCTCCGAGCGGATCAGGAAGTGGTCGAAGCGGTCCAGGGTGCGCTGCTGTTCCGCCTGCTCGGGGCGGGACTTGAGCTTCCAGCCGGCCTCGTCGAAGCCCATCCGCTTGAGCGCGGAACCGTGCCAGGTCTGGATGTACGTCGTCCCGGGGCGCTTGGTCAGCTTCAGCGGATAGCTCTGGTTGTCGACCCAGAACTCGGCGCGGGCCAGCGCCTTGAGGTAGGGCAGCGACCAGCGGCGCACCAGCGTGGCGTCGGCGGGGAAGCCCTGCGGACGGCCCGCGTACGACCACACCGCCTCGAAGTCGAGACCCTGGCGGCGCATCTCCTCGTAGATCGCCCGGGGGCTGTCGCTGTACTGCCGCCCCAGATGGCTCTCGAACACCACCAGCCGCTTCCGCACGGGCATCCGCAGATAGAGATCGTGATAGATGCGGAGCTTGGTCTCGCCGGAGGTGGCCCGCTTGCGCAGCGCCTTCGCCTTCCGATACCCGGCCTTGGCGAGCTGTCCCGGCGTGCCCTGGAGTCCGCGCAGGACGAGGTCGTTCGCCTTCTTGCCGGGGACCAGCCGGAACGCGAGGTGCCCGCGCGCGGAGATCTCCGGCTCGACACGATCGGCGACCAGCCGGGTCAGACGCGGGCGCACCGGCACCTCGCCGGTCGCGAGACCGGGCCGGTTGGCGGTGAGCCGCGTAGTCGCACGCTGCCCGTCGACATCCAGATGGAGCCGTACGTCCCACACGGCGTCCACGATGCCGAGCGGGCGCAGGCCCTTCGTGAGATCCGCCGAGGCCTCCCAGATCACATACGGCCCCTCGTGCCGGACCGTCGCCACCGGGAAACGGAAGGTCTGGAGGCGCAGCCCCTTGCGGCGGGCGGAGAACTCCAGCTCGGCGGCGAGCCGGGCGCTGGAAGGGATGACCCCGAGGGGATTGGTGACGCGCCCCGCGAGCGCTATGGCCCCGCCCTCCTGCCGGTACTCGGTCAGCTCGTTGCGCGGGAACAGCTTCCCGACCGGCCGGGTGTGATAGCCCAGCTCGGTGACATCGAGGACCCGGCGTGCGAAGGGATCGTCGTCGATGTGCTCGGCACACCAGTAGACCCGCCCGTCGCGCTCGGCGAGCGGGGCGGAGACCTTGTCACGGTTGGTGAGCGTGTCCACGGCCGGAAGCAGGTTGTCCCAGTCGCTCTCCCGCAGCAGATACGCGCAGACCGCGTGGATCGGCTCGACCTCGTCGTACGCGGCCGGGTCGAGCGAGGCCAGATAGGGGAGGGCGAGGGCGGCGAACTCCTGCCGGTAGGAGGCGTCCCGCGCCGGCAGCTCGCGCAGATGCAGCACCAGGTCGTGCTTGAGGAACTTGACGTCCTTGCGGAACTTCAGCTCCGCCATGCCCTTCTCGGCGAGCAGCGCGTCGACGCGGCGGTGGATCTCCATCCGATGCGCGAAGTTGGCGATCTCGGCGCGACGGTTGCTGATCGACTTGGCGGAGGCCTTCTCGACGACGTTCCAGTCGTAGACCCGGTTGGGGATGAGGGTGATACGGCGGGCCGAGGTGTAGGCCTGCGCGGAGAAGAGGAGATCCTCGTAGTGGATGCCGACGGGGAACTCCAGGCCCCCGTCGACGAGGAACTCCCGGCGATAGCACTTGTTGGTCGACAGAGTGTCGAAGACCAGCAGGTCAGGCAGCTCGGCGATGGAGTCGAGGGTGCGGGTACGGGTGTACAGCCACGGGTACCACTTGACCTCCTTGCGGTGCCGCGAGTCCACGTGGACGCGCACGGTGAGGCCGGAGACCAGATCGGCGTCGGTGGACTCGGCCGCGTCGAGGAAATTGCGGCAGGCGTTGCGCTCAAGGACGTCGTCGCTGTCGAGGAAGAGGACGTACTCACCGCGGGTCTGCCGGATGCCGTGGTTCCGGGGCGCGCCGCAGCCGCCGCTGTTCTCGGCCAGCTGGTACGCCCGCACCCGGCCCGGGTGCTCGGCGGCGAGCCGACGCGCCACGTCGTACGAGCCGTCCGTGCTGTGGTCGTCGACGATCACGACCTCGACGCCGCGCAGGGTCTGCTCCAGCACCGAACGCACGGCCGTGGGCAGCCTGGCCTCGTCGTTGTAGACGATCACGACGACAGACATGGCGGGCCGCTGATCCCCGTCCACATTCACCCCATTCATCACTGCTTACACCCTCCGGGGGCGATCACCGGCCAGAGGGTCCACTGGGGTAGATGTCCGGAAAGGCGGCGCGGTTGCCTCCGGGGGCCCGGACGCGCCGGGCGCGCACGGAGGGTGAGGGACCGGTCACCGCCTCGAATCCGGCCTGCCGCCGACCCGAATCCGGCCCGCCACCGCCCTGGGTCTTGTCTGACGACCCGTCAGATACGAGCATGTAGTCCGCGCCACTCGATCGATATGCCGGACCGCCAGCGAAGGGGGCGCCATGCGACGACTCGCCTACGGCATCCAGCTTCCCGTCCAGTCCCAGAGCACGATCTACGCGGAGCCGTGGGAGGCGAGCGCCGGCCCTGACGACCTCGTGGCCCTCGCCCGCGCCGCCGACCAGGCCGGTTTCGACTACGTCGCCTGCTGCGATCACGTAGCCATCCCGCGCCGTCTGGCCTCGGCGATGAGCACGGTCTGGTACGACCCGGTCGCGACGCTGGCGTTCCTGGCGGCGGCGACGCAGCGGGTACGACTGCTCAGCCATGTCGCGGTCGTAGGCCTACGCCACCCGTTGCTGACGTCGAAGCAGTACGCCACCCTCGACCACCTCAGCTCCGGCCGCCTGATCCTCGGCGTCGGTGCCGGACACGTCCGCGAGGAGTTCGAGGTGCTCGGCGTCGACTTCGAGCGCCGCGGCCCCGTACTGGACGAGACGATCGACGCCCTGCGCGCCGCGCTCGGTCCGGAGGAGTTCCCGGAACACCACGGCAAGCTGTACGACTTCGAGGGGCTCGGCCAGCTGCCCCGCCCCGCCCAGTCCCACGTCCCGCTCTGGGTCGGCGGCTCGTCCCCGGCCGCCGTACGCAGGGCCGCGCTGAAGGGCGACGGCTGGCTGCCCCAGGGCGACCCGCGTGACCGGCTGCCGGAACAGATCGCCCGGATACGGCGGCTGCGGGAGGAGGCCGGGATCGAGGGGGCGTACACCGTCGGCGCGATCACCGAGCCGCTGTACGTCGGGACGCCGGGGTGGGATGTGGGTCGCCGGACTCTGACCGGGACGCCGGAGGTGATCGCCGAGTCGCTGCGGGCGTATCGCGCGATGGGGGTGGATCAGATCCAGGTGCGGTTCAGGAACCGGGGGAGGGGTGAACTGGTCGATCAGATGGGGGTGTTCGGCGCGGAAGTGGGGCCGCTGCTGTGATCCCTGCATGACATCGACCCTGTCCTGTCGACCCCGGACGCGGTGGCGTGGGCTTCGTGTGACGCACGGGGAGATGTTCCTTCCATCCCTTCCCCGACAGTAGCTTCTTGAAGATTTGAACATGTCCATGCCGGGCCGCGTATGTACGGACGTACGGACGTCCTGGTTCCGGTGGAAGGACACATGTGGTGCGATCCTCCGAACGACTCTCCGTCGCCCTCGCCTGCCCCGAGGGCGCCTGGCCGCACCCCGCGTGGCCGGCTTCCGATGATCCGTACGTGGAGCGGGTGGTGCGGCTGAGGCCGCCGTACGTCGTGCCGGAGGGGGTGGATGTTCTCGTTCTGCGGTGCGACGAGCCGGCGGAGGCGCTGAGGGAATGCGCGGGGGCCGGGGTGCCGGTGATCGTCGTCAGTCCGCGGCGGGACACCGGCACTGTGCTGGAGGTGTTCCGGAGCGGGGCGGGATACCTGGTCGAGGGGGACTACTGCACCTGCATGCTGTCCTCGGCCGTCGTCGGGGCCACCATCGGGCACACCTACCTCTCCCCGGCGGCCTGCGCGGCGCTGCGTGAGGCGTCCACGGCCGATGCCGGACTGGAGCGGCTGCGTGGGCTGCTCTCGCCACGCGAGCGGCAGATCATGGAGCTGCTGTCGACCGGGCTCGGGGCGCAGGAGATCGGGCTGCGATTACGGCTGAGCGAGAAGACCGTCCGCAACAACCTCAGCAACATCTACGCCAAGCTCGACGCGCGCGGCAGCACGGACGCGGTCCTGAGGTGGCTGGGAGCCGCGCCCGTGCTTCGCATATGAGAACCGGTCAGGGTGCCGGTATCTCCGACAGCGGGATCTCCACGTCCGTCACGTTCCCGCCCGCCTCGTCGAATCCCGGTTCCGCCCGCAGGGATTTCGAGGAGTTCTGGATGCCCTGGGCCTCCGGGGTTCCGCATTTCACATTGCGCAGCCACAGACGCCCGTCGGGGGTGCCGTTCTTCAGGATCTGCGGATAGAAGACGTGCACGGTCGCGGCGCCCTCGCTCGGGGCGAAGAACACCTTCTGGCCGTCCTGCGGTTCCTTGTACGTGGCGCGCAGGAATCCGCTCACGTCCGTGCGCTTCGCGGACCACATGAAGAAGCCGATGCTGTCCGCCTGCACGGTGTCCGACCGGCTGAAAGCGAGCGTGGTCGTCTTGTCGTCACGCGTGATGTTGATTTCCGTCGTGTTGAACTTCAGGCCGATCTCGAAGAAGGAATTGCCGAGTTTCGTGTCGGCGGCCGCGGTGAATCCGTCCTCCAGTTGGATGATCCGGGTGACGGACGTACTCACGTTGAAGGTCTTCGAGGCTGTGCTCGTCGATCCGCAGTTGTCGGTCACCGCGGACACCCGTTGATTGGGGCCGAGGCTGTCCCGCTTGGACTGCACATCCACGAACTGGCAGTTCTCCAGCTTGTCCGAGTCCGCCGAGCAGTCGGCCGTCACCTCGGACGGGGTGGCCGCACCCGCCGTGTTCATCAACGGCACGGCCACCGCGGCTGCCAGCAGCGGGGACAGGGCGAGGGCGATGCGCTTCTTCTTCCGGTTCCGGTGGCTTCTCGGGCGGTCGGCGGTGCGTGTCATGACTTCTCCTGAGGAAAGAACGGGGGTGAGCTATCGGGCGGTCAGCACGGCGGTCAGCAGTCGGTCAGCAAGGCGGTCAGCAGTCGGTCAGTACGGCCTTGGACGTGCCGTCCACCACGCCCGGCGCGCCCGCCGCGCCCGGCAGCATCACCGGGCCCTCGACGACCTCCTCGGCCTGGAGGTTGACCTCGGGGGATGCGGGGATGACCGTGCCCTGCTCGCGGGCGTCGGAGTGCACCTTCCAGACGCCGGTCATGCGCTGGATCTTCGGCGTGAACTCCATGTGGAGCACCTTGCCGACCGGAACTTCCCGCTCCTCGGTGTCGCCGGCGGTCGCCGAGTCGATGGTCATGTCGAGCGTTCCCTTGTGCTTCAGCCAGGAGCCGCTCAGGAATCCGAAGAGCCCTCCGCCGCCGCCCTGTTGGGTGACGGTGTACTTTCCCTCGCCCTGGGCCACGGTCGCCGACCAGGTGATGGACACCTTCGCCGGTGTGGTGGCGTTCGGCTCGCAGTTCGGGAAGTCGATCGAGGCTTTCTCGGTCGGGCCGTCGAATGTCTCGAAGTTCGTTTCGGAGTAGTCGCAAGTGTCGGCCGCGAAACCGTCCCCGAAGCTTCCACCGAAGTCGCTGACCGACCGCTGCTTTCCGTTGATCTTCGACGACCTCTCGCACATCGACATGATCTGCTCGGGCGTCTTCTCGTCGGCCGCGTCCGCCGAGGGCAGCAGCGCGACGATCACTCCACCGGTGGCGAGTGCCGATCCGACGGCGACGATCCTGATCTTCTTGTTCTTGCTCTTCAGTCTCCGCTTGGACATGGCGCAGATTTTGGATTCCCTTGACGAACGCCGACAGGGTCAAACATCCCTACTTGTGGGTCACGTGATATTCGCCTCAGCAACGGCCGGGATTCTTCGATCCCCTTGCATCTGACGCATCGTCAGGTATGCGGCTACGATGCGAAGTCCACCGTGTGCAGCGCCTGGAAGGGGCCGCTATGGGCAAGCTCGACGGACGGGTCGTCATCGTCACCGGGGCGGCGCGGGGGCAAGGGGAGCAGGAGGCACGGCTGTTCGTGGCCGAGGGGGCGCGGGTCGTCGTAGCCGATGTGCTGGATGAGCAGGGCGCCGCGCTCGCCGAGGAGTTGGGCGCTCTCTACGTCCATCTCGACGTCGGCGAGGAGGATGCGTGGCGGGCTGCGATCGCCGCCGCCCGTGACGCCTACGGCCGTATCGACGGGCTGGTCAACAACGCCGGCATCCTGCGCTTCAACTCCCTCGTCGACACGCCTCTCGATGAGTTCATGCAGGTCGTGCGGGTCAATCAGGTCGGCTGTTTCCTCGGGATCAAGACCGTGGCCCCGGAGATGGAGGACGGCGGCACGATCGTCAACACCGCCTCCTACACGGCCGTGACGGGCATGGCGGCCGTGGGCACGTACTCCGCCACCAAGCACGCCATCCTCGGCCTCACCCGGGTCGCGGCCCTGGAGCTGGCGCCCCGCGGCATACGGGTCAACGCCATGTGCCCCGGCGCCATCGACACCGCGATGTCCAACCCCTCGCTACTGGATCCGGAGGCCGATTCCGAGGAGACCTCGCGGGCGCTCGACGGGCTCTACCGCAAGCTCGTGCCGCTCGGGCGGATCGGGAAGCCGGCGGAGGTGGCGCGGCTCGCGCTGTTCCTGACCTCGGACGACTCCTCGTACATCACCGGGCAGCCGTTCGTGATCGACGGGGGCTGGCTGGCGGGCGTCAGCGTCATCTGACCGTCCATGCCATCTGACTGCCCATCAGGTATTGACCCTCCCTGCCGGTGGTGCCACAGTCATCGAAACTGACGGTGCGTCAGAAATCTTCGTGACCGGGGACGGTGAACCTCCTTGGAATTCGGGCTCTTTGTACAGGGATACGTGGGCAAGCGCGCCGAGACCGACCCGCTCGCCGAGCACAAGGCGCTGATGGAGGAGACCGAGTACGTCATCGAGGCGGACCGGTCCGGCTTCAAGTACGCCTGGGCCTCCGAGCATCACTTCCTGGAGGAGTACTCGCATCTGTCCGCGAACGACGTCTTCCTGGGGTATCTCGCTCACGCGACCGAGCGGATCCATCTGGGCTCCGGGATCTTCAACCCCCTCGCGCAGGTCAACCACCCCGTCAAGGTCGCCGAGAAGGTCGCCATGCTCGACCATCTCTCCGAGGGGCGCTTCGAGTTCGGCAGCGGACGCGGCGCCGGGTCGCACGAGATCCTGGGGTTCATACCGGGCGTGACCGATATGAACTACACCAAGGAGATCTGGGAAGAGACCATCGCCGAGTTCCCCAAGATGTGGCTCCAGGACGAGTACGTGGGCTTCCAGGGCAAGCACTGGCAGCTCCCGCCGCGCAAGGTGCTGCCCAAGCCGTACGGGAAGTCGCACCCCGCGATGTGGTACGCGGCCGGCTCTCCCGCGTCGTACTCGATGGCCGCGCGGAAGGGGCTGGGCGTTCTCGGGTTCAGCATCCAGAAGGTGTCCGATATGGAGTGGGTGCTGGAGCAGTACAAGACGGCCGTCGTGAACGCCGAGCCGGTCGGCGACTTCGTCAACGACAACGTCATGGTGACGACCACGGCGATCTGCGCGCCGACGCACGCCGAGGCGATCGAGACCGCGGTGAACGGGGGGCTGCACTATCTGCCCTCGCTGGTGTTCCGGTACCACGACACCTTCCCGCGGCCCGAGGGGTTCCCGGTGTGGCCGGAGACCCTGCCGCCGTACACACCGGAGTTCGTGGAGCTGCTCATCGAGGAGGAGCTGCTGATCTGCGGGGATCCGGACGAGGTGCTCACGCAGTGCAAGCGGTGGGAGCAGGCCGGGGCGGATCAGTTGAGCTTCGGGTTGCCGGTGGGCGTGCCGAAGGAGGAGACGTTGCGGACGATTCGGTTGATCGGGGAGCACGTGATTCCGAAGATCGATACGGATCCTGTTCATCGGACGTCCCGGTTCCGGGTAGGGGCTTGATCGCCGTTGCGGGGTGCGGGTGCGTTGTGGCTGGTCGCGCCCACGCGGCGGAGCCGCAAATTGATACAGCCCCGCGCCCCTAGGTAGGCCGGATCACCGCAAATCCAGGAGGTGCTCCCATGCTTGATCACGTCATCAAAGGCGCGTCCGTCGTCGATGGGACCGGCGCGGCCGCCTTCACCGCCGATGTCGGTATCCGCGACGGCCGTATCGCCGTCATCGGCACCGTCACCGAGGAATCCCGGTCCGTCGAGGACGCGCACGGCCTCGTCCTTGCCCCCGGCTTCGTGGACCCCCACACCCACTACGACGCCCAGCTCTTCTGGGACCCCTATGCCACCCCCTCCCTCAACCACGGCGTCACCACCGTCGCCGCCGGGAACTGCGGCTTCACGCTCGCGCCCCTCAACCCCTCCCGTCCCGAGGACGCCGACTACACGCGCCGCATGATGTCCAAGGTCGAGGGCATGTCGCTGGTGGCGTTGGAGGAGGGGGCGCCGTGGAGTTGGCATGGGTTCGGGGAGTATCTGGACGCCCTCGAGGGGCGGATCGCCGTCAACGCGGGGTTCATGGTGGGGCATTGTGCGCTGCGGCGTTACGTCATGGGGCCGGACGCGATCGGTGGGCAGCCCACGGACGAGCAACTCGCCGAGATGCTACGGCTGTTCCACGCGGCCATGGACGCCGGTGCCTGGGGTTTCTCCACCACCCAGTCGTCCACGCACTCCGACGGGGACGGCAAGCCGGTGGCTTCGCGGCATGCTCAGCCGGCCGAGCTGCTCGCGCTGTCGAAGGCCGTCGGCGAGCACGAGGGGACGCAGATCGAGGCGATCGTCGCCGGGTGTCTGGATCAGTTCAGCGATGCCGAGATCGAGCTGTTCGCGGAGATGAGTGCCGCCGCCGGGCGCCCCCTGAACTGGAACGTGCTGACCATCGACTCGGCCGTGCCCGAGCGTGTGCCCCGGCAGTTGCTGGCGAGTGAGCTGGCGCGCAAGGCGGGCGGGCGGGTCGTCGCGCTGACCATGCCCATCCTGACGCCGATGAACATGTCGCTCGGCACCTTCTGCGCACTGAACCTGATTCCCGGATGGGGACCGGTGCTGGCGCTGCCGGTGCCGGAGCGGATCGCGAAGCTGCGCGAGCCGGACGTACAGGCGGAGTTGCTGCGGCATGCCGGGTCCAAGGAAGCCGGCGTCTTCCGCCGGCTCACCAACTTCGGGCGCTACGTCATCGGCGACACCTACAGCGAGGCGAACCGCGGGCTCAGCGGGCGGGTGGTCGAGGACGTCGCTCGCGAGCGGGGCCTTGAACCCTTCCAGTGCATGGTCGAGATCTGTGCCAACGACGATCTCCGTACCGTCCTGTGGCCCATGCCCACCGACAACGACCCCGCGTCCTGGGCCATGCGCGCCGAGGCCTGGCAGCACGAGGACGTCCTGCTGGGCGGCTCGGACGCCGGGGCGCATCTGGACCGGATGTGTGGGGCGCCGTACACGACGAGGTTCATCGGGGACTGTCTGCGGGGGCGGCGGCTGGCGAGCCTGGAGCAGGCGGTGAAGATGCTGACCGACGATCCCGCGCGGCTGTTCGGACTCAGGGACCGCGGCCGGATCCAGGAGGGCTTCCATGCGGATCTCGTCCTCTTCGATCCGGAGCGGATCGACGCCGGTACGGCCACCCTGGTGCACGACCTGCCGGGTGACAGCCCGCGTCTCGACTCCAAGGCGATCGGAGTGCGGGCCGTGTGGGTCAACGGAGTCGAGGCGATCCGCGACGACGTGGTGAGCGGGGCCGTGCCGGGGCGGGTGCTGCGTTCGGGGCGGGACACCAGGACGGTGGCCACCAGGTGAGTGCTACGGGTGATGCCGGGCAGCGGCTGTTCGTCGGGGGCGAGTGGGTGGAGCCGGACGGCGGGTACTACGCCGTCGTCGACCCGGCATCCGAGGAGACCGTCGGCTGGGCCCCCGAGGCCACGCGGGACCAGGTGCGGGACGCCGCCGCCGCGGCCCGCGAGGCCCTCGGGGCGTGGTCGCGTACCGCGCCGGAGGAGCGGGCGGCGGTGCTGGCCCGTACGGCGGAGATCATCGGCCAGCGCTTCCTGCCGTACGCCGAACTCGCCCAGGCCGAGACCGGAGCGACCACGGGGACCGCCCGGGGTATGCAGGTCGGGGTCGGGGCGGCCCGTTTCCGGCGGTACGCGCGCGTGGAGCCCGCCGAGTGGGCGATTCCGCCCCAGATCAACGAGGCCGGGCCGATGGGCAGGGCGGGGGTGATGGGGGCGCTCGCCGTGCGGCAGCCCGTCGGGGTCGTCACCTGCGTCACCTCGTACAACAACCCGTGGGCCAATCCGGCGGGCAAGATCGCCCCCGCGCTCGCCATGGGCAACACGGTGGTGGTGAAGCCGGCGCCGCAGGATCCGCTCTCCGTCTACCGGATGGCGGAGGCGCTGGAGGCGGCGGGGGCGCCGGCGGGTGTGGTCAATGTCGTGTCCGGGCGGGCCGTGGAGGTCGGCGAGGCGGCCGTGTCGTCCCCCGATGTCGACATGGTGAGCTTCACCGGGTCCACCGCCGTCGGGCAGCGCATCGCCGAGGTGTGCGGGCGGGACATGAAGCGCCAGTTGATGGAGCTGGGCGGGAAGGGCGCGGCGGTCGTGTTCGACGACGCCGACGTCGGGTCGGTGGTGGCCGGGATCGGGACGACGTTCTCCTTCTACAGCGGGCAGATCTGTACCGCGCCGACGCGGGTGCTGGCCCAGCGCGGTGTGTACGACCGGCT
The DNA here is from genome assembly GCF_014655715.1 of Streptomyces lanatus. Classification (GTDB taxonomy): domain Bacteria; phylum Actinomycetota; class Actinomycetes; order Streptomycetales; family Streptomycetaceae; genus Streptomyces; species Streptomyces lanatus. The sequence goes on from NZ_BNBM01000007.1 coordinate 141,351, forward strand.
CGTCGAGCAACTCGCCGCGTACGCCGGGCGGTTGACGGTCGGGGATCCGCGCGAGCCGTCGACGGTCGTCGGGCCGGTGATCTCGGCCGCGCACCGGGACCGGGTGGAGTCGTACGTCGAGACCGGGCGGAAGGAAGGCGCCGTGGTGGTGGCCGGAGGCGAACGGCCGCCGCAGGAGCGGGGTTTCTACGTCGCCCCGACCCTCCTCGCGGACTGCGCCAACGACATGACGGTCGCCCGGGAGGAGATCTTCGGCCCCGTCGTCTGCGTCATCCCCTTCGACGAGGAGGAAGAGGGCATCGCCCTCGCCAACGACACCGACTACGGCCTCATCGACTACGTCTGGTCCGGCGACATCGCCCGCGCCTTCCGCGTGGCGCGGCGACTGCGGGCCGGGGGAGTCGGGGTCAACACCGTGGGGCGCAACATGGAGGCGCCGTTCGGGGGGTTCAAGAGGAGCGGGGTGGGGCGGGACGTCGGGTCGTACGCGCTGCACGCGTACAGCGAGGTGCAGGCGATCGTGTGGCCGGGGTGAGCCGCGCGGATTGACCGGGCGGTGGCTGTCGCCGGGGGCGGCCGGGCGGGCAGAGTGGCCCGTATGGGACAGATGGTGCAGGTCAAGGGCGGCGAGGTCTGGGCGGACGACACAGGTGGTGCGGCTGCGGCGGGGCCGCCCGTGGTGCTGCTGCACTCTGGGGTCGGCGACTCCCGCCTCTGGGAACCGGTGCGGCCGGGGCTGACGTCCGGCGGGCACCGGGTGATCTCCTACGACGCCCGGGGCTTCGGACGCTCACCGGCGCCCACCGTCTCCTACACCCAGGCCGAGGACCTCAGGAGCGTCCTGGACCACTTCGAACTGCCCCGCGTCGTCCTGATCGGCACCAGCATGGGCGCCAGGACGGCCATCGACCTGGCGCTCGACGACCCCGGCCGGGTGGCGGCCCTCGGCCTGCTGGTGCCCGGCGTCGCCGGATACGACGGCCTGGAGGTGCCCGAGGTCACCGAGGAGATCGGCCGGCTGGCCACGGCCGGTGACATGGACGGCCTGGTCGCCCTCGCGCTGCGGCTCTGGGGCGGGGCGGGCCCCGACCCCGACACCGAGGCCGAGCGGATGCTGCGGGCGGCGATTCCGGCCTGGTTCACGACCTACGGCCATGAGACCGAGGGCGCCCCCGCCTTCGACCGGCTCGGCGAACTCGACCTCCCCTGCACCCTGCTCCTCGGCGAGAAGGACCAGCCCGAGGTGATCCGCTGCAACGAGGCGATGGCCGCCCGTATCCCCGGCTGCCGGCTGGTCCGTCAGCCGGACTGCGACCACTTTCCGACGCTGCGGGCGCCGAAGGAGGTCATGCGGCTGGTGACGGAGCTGTGCGCGCGGGCGGCGGCCTGAGCGGAGGCGGCGGGCCGGCGCGGTCCGGGTCAGTCGGCGAGATCCACCCGGATCGTCAGCAGGTCCGTCCCCAGCGCCCGGACGCCCGTGCTGTTGAGGCGGGGCAGGTGGCGCAGGCGGGCCACCGGGTCGTCGTCGGGGAGCAGGTGGGCCGTGCCGGTGTGCCAGCGGCCCTTCACCCGTACCCGCACCCTCGGATCGGCCTTGATGTTGCGGACGTACTGGGACCGCTCCCCGAACTCCGACACCAGCCAGAAGGAGTCACCGACCCGGCGTCCCCCCACCGGTGTCCGCCGGGGCAGGCCGGAGACGCGGCCCGTGGTCTCCAGGAGCGTCTGGAGGGGGAGGCGGCGCAGCACCGGGTTGCCGACATGGCGCTGGAAGCCGGTGGCGGCGCGGAACCTGAGCTCGGTGAGGCGGGACATGGCTGTGGGTCTCCTGTCTTCTGCGAGGCGTCGGGCACGCGGGTCGAACTGTTGCTTCAATGGTCCCTTCCTGACGCGGCATGACGAAAGCGGGAGCGGGTGGCTGCCGAATGCGGGTTGTGACCTGGAATCTGTGGTGGCGCTTCGGGCCCTGGGAGGCCCGGCAGAAGGCTGTCCTCTCCGAGCTGCGTGATCTGCGCCCCGACATCGTGGGCCTTCAGGAGGTGTGGGCCGCCGACGGTGAGAACCAGGCCGAGTGGCTGGCCGCCGAACTCGGCATGCACTGGGCCTGGGCGCCTTCGCCCGCCCCCGAGCGCTGGCGCCGGCGGATCGGCGACCCGACCGTCGACATCGGGAACGCCGTACTGAGCCGCTGGCCGGTCACCGCCCAGCGCACCCTCCGCCTCCCCGCCCCCGCGGACGTCGACGACGGCCGCCTCGCCCTCTTCACCCGCCTGACCACCCCCGCCTACGACATCCCCTTCTTCACCACCCACCTCACCTCCGCCCTGCACGGCTCGGCCGTACGCTGCCGCCAGGTCACCGCCCTCGCCGAGTTCGTCGGCGAGAACCGGGGCGACACGCCCTTCCCCACCATCGTCACCGGCGACTTCAACGCCTGGCCCGACTCCGACGAGATCCGCCTCTTCGGCGGCTACCGCACCGCACCGGTCGTCCCCGGCCAGGTCTTCTTCGACGCCTGGCAGTACGCCGCCCCCGACGCCCCCTCCGCCACCTGGGACCGCGCCAACCCCTATGTCGCGACGGGCCTGGAGCCGAGCGTACGCATCGACTACATCCACGTCGGCCCGCCCGGCACGGGCGGACTGGGGCATGTACGGGCGGTACGGCGCGCCGGGGACGGCCCGGTCGACGGGGTCTGGCCGTCGGACCATGCGGCGGTGGTGGCCGATCTGGGGGACGGGTCGGCACCCTGACCGCGCACGACGACGGTGACGCCCGGGGAAACATCCGGTGACGGGGCCGTGGTGCGCCACAACCGGCGGCGGAGCACAGGGGTCACACAGGTGTCATCGGCCCGTCCCCGTATCCGAGGTTCCCCGCATGAGACACCGTCAGGCCCTTTTGGCCACCGCCGCTTTCCTGCCGGTCGTGCTGCTGACCGGCGCGCCCGCGTACGCCGACGGGTCGCCCGCGCCATCGGCGACGCCGTCGCCGTCGTTCGGCTGGGACGAGTGCGACGGTGACAACGAGGACCGGAGCCTGCGCGCCACCCTCAGCCTGCCCGAGGGCGTCACGGCGGGCAGCGGCTGGCACGGTTTCACCGTCAGGGTCGAGAACCTCACAGACAGCGCCTTCGAGGATCTCGACATCATGATCGACAAGTTCGCCGCCTCCAGCGCCATCTACAACGACCGCATGGACGACGACCCCGAGAACACCAGCCCCTACGTCGACGCCCAGCTCCAGGATCCGAGGACGCGGGCCTGGGAGGACTTCGACTTCGGGCAGGAGTACGGCCGGATCGCGTGGACCGGCATCGCCCCGCACGAGACGCTGACCTACCGGCTCCGCCTGCGCGTCGACAAGTCCATGCCCCTGTGGAGCAAGATCGATCCGAACGATCACACCGGGGTCGGCGTCTTCGTCCTGGTCACCAAGCGCCCGGACGAGAAGGGCGAGTGCACCTGGCTGCACTCCCGGGACAAGTACAAGTACGCCATCCACCCGCCCCGAAAGGTCCCCGAGAAGGGCGAGGACGTCACCATGCCGCTCGCCCTCACGGTCGGCGCGGCCCTCACGGTCGGCGCGGCCGTCGCCGTGGGCGCCGGCGCGGTGTACGCGCTGCGGCGGCGCGGGCGACGGCCGGGCCGGACGGTGAGCCCTACGAACGGCCCAGGAAGATCGGGTTCGTGAACGCCGCCAACGCGCCCGGCAGCGGGCCCAGTGCCGTCTCGTGCCGCAACTCGGCCCGTACATAGGCGGCGTACGACGGAGTGGTCCGCCACTCCACCACCCCCGAGCCGGACACCGGCAGGGGGTCGCTGGTGAGGAGTACGCCCTGGTCCGTCACGAAGCGGATCGTGCAGCGGGGGGCGCCCGAGGCCTCCAGGCGGACCGTGACCGGGGTGTCCCGGTCGACCTCCAGGCGGCCGCCGATGCCCGCCTGCCGGCCCCGGCCGCCGGACGCGGTGAAGGTGAGGGAGACGTTCTTGGACTCGGCGATGTAGGAGCGGCCCGCCCTGATGCCCTCCTGGATGGCCTCGCGGGTGAGGTCGTCGGCGAGGACCACCGTCTGCGGGGAGCCGACCGGGTCGGGGCTGCGGTGGGCGTCGCTGTTGCCCATCGCCGGGATCCAGTCACGGCTGTTGTCGCGGACGGACGCGACCAGTGTGCTGTCCCAGTCGGCGAGGGAGACCTCGTCGTCCGGGGTCCAGGGGCCGTTCCAGACCTCCACCGCGTCCGCCTCGCCGAAGCCGAACTTCCAGTTGCAGCCGACGCAGGTGGCGTGCGGGTGGGCCGGGACGACCAGGCCGCCCGCACGCCGGACCTGGCGGGCGAACTTGCCGAAGCGGTTGTCGCGCGCCCGGTAGCGCCAGTCGATGAACGTCCCCGGCTCCACCCCGAGCGCCACCACATGCCCGTTGCGCGTCGTGATCTCCTCGCCCAGCATCACCAGCAGGTCGTCGCCCGCGACATCGGCCCAGTGCGGGTGCGCCGAGTGCGTGTTGTGCTCGGAGCTGTTGATGAAGTCCAGGCCGGCCTCACGGGCGAGGGCGGCGATCTCGGCCGGGGTGCGGCGGCCGTCGGAGTACCAGGAGTGCAGGTGGCAGTCGCCCCGGTACCAGGCCCGGCCCCTGCCCTTCGCCCGCTGCGGCGGATACGTCGGCCGGACGGCCTCGCCCGGCTCGCCGTAGGTCAGCGTGATCGTCAGCTCGTAGTCCAGGCCCTGCGGAGCCACCGTGTACGGGCCGAGGGCGACGTACCAGGTGCCCTCGCGCACCGGCCCCGGGATGTAGCCGGGGGTGGCCTCGTCGGCCCGGATGAAGAACTCCGTGCGCGCACCGCCCGACCAGCCCCGGAAGCCCTTGCCGCCCAGGTCGGTGCCACGCTCGTCGAACATGCCGATGTCGAGGGCGTTGCCCATGGTGCCCGCCGGGACGGACGGCCGGTCGTAGGTGTAGGAGACCTTGATCTCGCGGACCCCGTCCGGGACTTCCACGGGCACGTAGACGAAGTCGGGCGATCCGGGCGGAAGGGTCCCGCGCACGGTACGGCTCTCGGCGTCCTGCATGTCGTCGGCCCCTCTCGCAAAGGTCACGTTTCCCAACGTAAGCGCGGCCGCGGCGCCCGTCACGAACAAGGCGCGTCTGCCCAGGCCGGCGTGGTTGTCCTCGCACATGCTGCTGCTCCCCAGGTCGTCGTGAGTGACAGGGCGTGGGTGGTGCGGTGCGGTGGTGCCGTGTGGTGGTGCGTGCAACTGTCGTATTCAGCCGTGAACTTCCGGGCAAGGGAAGGGAATCGGCAGCCAATCGCCAGCCGATCGTTCAGCTGACGGGGCCGGTCACCGGAGGGCGCGCTGGGCCGACCGGTCGGTATCGACATCTGTGCCCGCGCGCGATACAGATGCCGTCATGCGCCTCTCCGTCACGATCTTCCTCACCGACGAGACGATCACGCCGACCCGGCTCGCCCGCGAGCTGGAACAGCGCGGATTCGCCGGGCTGTATCTGCCCGAGCACACCCACATCCCCGTCGAGCGGACCACCCCGTACCCGGCCGGCGGCGAGCTGCCGCCCGAGTACGGCCGCACCCTCGACCCCTTCGTCGCCCTCGGCCAGGCCGCCGCCGTCACCGAGCGGCTCGGCCTCGGCACCGGCATCACCCTGGTCGCCCAGCACGACCCGATCGCCCTGGCCAAGCAGATCGCGACCCTGGACCATCTCTCCGGCGGCCGCTTCACCCTCGGCCTCGGCTTCGGCTGGAACGTCGAGGAGGCCGCCGATCACGGCGTGGAATGGCGTACGCGCCGCGAACTCGTCCGCGACCGGATGGCCCTGATGCGGGCCCTCTGGGCCGACGAACCGGTCGCCCACGAGGGGGAGTTCGGGTCGGTACGCGCAAGTTTCGCCTACCCCAAACCCGCACAGAAGCCGCGCGCCCCGAAGGTCAACGGCCCGCGTACGTTCATCGGGGGCGCGGCAGGCCCGAAGCTGTTCGCGCACGTCAGCGAGTACGCGGACGGCTGGATGCCGATCGGGGGGCGGGGCCTGTCCGAAAGTCTCCCCCGGCTGCGAACCGTGTGGACGGACGCGGGACGCGACCCCGCCGCCCTCCAGGTCGTGCCGTACGCCGTGTATCCCAACCCCGGGAAGCTCGCGCACTACGCGGAGTTGGGCATCGAGGAGGTGGTGGTGCAACTGCCACCGGCGGGAGAGGCCGAAGTACTCGGGGCGTTGGACGACTACGCCGCCTTCCTCGACTGACCTCCCGGCCCTGATCAAACCGACCGTATGCTCGAAGGATGACCACTCCCGCGACCCCCGGAACCGGCTCGACGCCTGGCCCGACCGAGAACTCCATGCGTCGCGCCCTCAAACGCGCCCGTGACGGCGTCGCCCTCGACGTCTCCGAGGCCGCCGTCCTGCTCCAGGCCCGCGGCGAGGCACTCGACGACCTCGCCGCGTCCGCCGCCCGGGTGCGCGACGCCGGCCTCGAAGCCGCGGGCCGGCCCGGCGTCATCACGTACTCGAAGAGCGTCTTCATCCCCCTCACCCGGCTGTGCCGGGACAAGTGCCACTACTGCACCTTCGTCACCGTCCCCGGCAAGCTGCGCCGCGCCGGGCACGGGATGTTCATGTCCCCGGACGAGGTCCTCGACATCGCCCGCAAGGGCGCGGCCCTCGGCTGCAAGGAAGCCCTCATCACCCTCGGCGACAAGCCGGAGGACCGCTGGCCCGAGGCGCGGGAGTGGCTCGACGCGCACGGCTACGACGACACCATCGCCTACGTCCGCGCCATCTCCATCCGCATCCTGGAGGAGACGGGCCTGCTGCCCCACCTCAACCCGGGCGTCATGACCTGGACCGACTTCCAGCGCCTCAAGCCCGTCGCCCCGTCGATGGGCATGATGCTGGAGACGACCGCGACCCGCCTGTGGTCCGAGCCCGGCGGCCCGCACCACGGCTCCCCCGACAAGGAACCCGCCGTCCGCCTGCGCGTCCTGGAGGACGCGGGCCGCTCCTCCGCCCCCTTCACGTCCGGGATCCTGATCGGGATCGGCGAGACGTACGAGGAGAGGGCGGAGTCCCTCTTCGCGCTCCGGAAGATCTCCCGCGCCTACCACGGCATCCAGGAACTGATCATCCAGAACTTCCGCGCCAAGCCGGACACCGCGATGCGCGGCATGCCGGACGCCGAACTGGACGAACTGGTCGCGGCCGTCGCGGTCGCCCGCCTCATCATGGGCCCGGCCGGCAACATCCAGGCCCCGCCCAACCTCGTCGAGGGCGAGTACGCCCGCCTGATCGCGGCCGGCATCGACGACTGGGGCGGCGTCTCCCCGCTCACCATCGACCACGTCAATCCTGAACGCCCCTGGCCGCAGATCGAGGAACTCAAAGAGCACTCGGCGGCAGCCGGCTTCGAACTGCGCGAACGCCTCTGCACCTACCCGGAGTTCATCCAGCGCGGCGAACCCTGGCTCGACCCCCGCCTGCTCCCGCACGTCCGCGCCCTCGCCGACCCGGAGACCGGCCTCGCCCGCCCCGACGCGGTGGTCGAGGGCCACCCCTGGCAGGAGCCCGAGGAGGCCTTCGTCGCCTCCGGCCGCACCGACCTCCACACCACCATCGACACCGAGGGCCGTACGTCCGACCGCCGCGACGACTTCGACGAGGTGTACGGCGACTGGGGCGCCCTGCGCGAGGCGGCCGCCCCCGGGATGGAGCCGGAGCGCATCGACACCGACGTCCGCGAGGCGCTGCGGACCGCGGCCGACGACCCGACGAAGCTGACCGACGCCGAGGCCCTCGCCCTGCTGCACGCGGACGGACCGGCGCTGGACGCACTGACTCGGATCGCGGACGACGTCCGCAAGTCAGCCGTCGGCGACGACGTGACGTACATCGTCACCCGCAACATCAACTTCACCAACGTCTGCTACACCGGCTGCCGCTTCTGCGCCTTCGCGCAGCGCCGCACCGACGCCGACGCCTACACCCTCTCCCTGGACCAGGTCGCCGACCGCGCCCAGCAGGCCTGGGACGTGGGCGCGGTCGAGGTCTGCATGCAGGGCGGCATCCACCCGGACCTGCCGGGGACGGCGTACTTCGACATCGCGAAGGCGGTGAAGGAGCGGGTCCCGGGCATGCACGTCCACGCCTTCTCACCCATGGAGGTCGTGAACGGCGCGACCCGAACCGGACTCTCGATCCGCGAATGGCTGACGGCCGCGAAGGAAGCGGGCCTGGACTCCATCCCCGGTACCGCCGCCGAGATCCTGGACGACGAGGTCCGCTGGGTCCTGACCAAGGGCAAGCTGCCCACGGCGACGTGGATCGAAGTGATCACGACGGCGCACGAACTCGGCATCCGCTCCTCGTCCACGATGATGTACGGCCATGTCGACCAGCCCCGCCACTGGCTAGGCCACCTGCGCACCCTGGCCGGGATCCAGCAACAGACCGGCGGCTTCACGGAGTTCGTGACGCTCCCCTTCATCCACACGAACGCGCCGGTGTACCTGGCGGGCATCGCCAGGCCGGGCCCATCCGTACGGGACAACCGCGCGGTCACGGCCATGGCCCGCCTCCTCCTCCACCCGCACATCCCCAACATCCAGACCAGCTGGGTCAAACTGGGCACGGAGGGCGCGGCCGAGATGCTCCGCTCCGGCGCCAACGACCTGGGCGGCACGCTCATGGAGGAGACGATCTCCCGCATGGCGGGTTCGTCGTACGGCTCCTACAAGTCGGTACGCGACCTCGTGGCGGTGGCCGAGACGGCCGGCCGCCCGGCCAGGCCCCGCACGACGCTGTACGGAGAGGTCCCGGAGGAACGCGTGCGCGCGGCGACCGCGTCCGACGGGCATCTGCCGGAGCTGCTGCCGGTGCTGGACTGAGGAAGATCTCGACACCGGGGGTCGGTACGATGATCCGACCCTCGGTATCGAGGGCTGGAGTCCTGAGGAGATGCGTGCCGTGCCTGCTCCCAAGGTCTGGGTGACCGGTCTGACGGTGGGAGCGATAGCCGCCGTCGGCGCCCTTGCCGTGCAGGCCGAGAAGGGGCCGCACCCGACGGCCGCCAAGGCCCGCCCGGGCGCGTCGGCGTCGCCGGGCAAGAGCCCCGCCCCGACGAAGACCACGGCACCGGCGGCCGTACCGAAGAGCTCCGGCACCGGGCGCAGGGTCGTCTACTCCCTCGGGCAGAAGCGCGTCTGGCTGGTCGACGCGAGCGAGGAGTCCCGCCGTACGTTCGCCGTCTGGGCGGGCACGGTGAGCCCGGACCCCGGCACCTACACGGTGTCCTCGCGCAACACGGCCACCACCGGCTCCGACGGTGTGCAGATCGAGAACATCATCTACTTCGCCGCGAAGTCGGGCATCTCCATCGCCTTCTCCAACGCCGTCGACGGCTCCTCGCCCCCGCCCGCCGAGGGAAAGCAGACCGGCGGGATCCGGATGCGCGCGGCGGACGGGGCGGCGCTGTGGACGTTCGGGGAGACGGGCACGTCAGTGGTCGTGGTGAAGTAGGACTCGGAAGTAGGACTCGTACGAGCGGGCCGCTGCATCTTTCGATGTAGACCGGATTCGACTTCGCTCATGACGATTACGTCCGATACGGCCGTGACGATGAAGGCATGACGCACACGGACGCGCGAGTGACCCGGACACCGCAGGCCGCCGACGGTGTTCCCACCGGACGACGGCTTCCCCTCCTCGACGTACTGCGCGGAGCGGCCATCCTCGGCACGCTCATGACGAACGTATGGATCTTCACGGGGCCGGGTGCGGAGTGGGGAGCTCTGGAGGCCGGGACGGACATGGGGGTCGTGGCCGGCGTTTTCAGTGTGCTGGCCAACGGCAAGTTCCTCTCCCTGCTGACGATCCTGTTCGGCGTCGGACTCGCCATCCAGTACGCCTCGGCGGAGCGGCGCGGCCAGCCGTGGCCCGGGCGCTACCGGTGGCGGGCGCTGTTCCTGTTCGCCGAGGGCACGGTGCACTTCGTACTGGTCTTCGCCTGGGACGTACTGATGGGATACGCCGTCACCGCACTCCTCGTCGCCTGGCTGCTGACCCGCTCGGAACGGGCGCAGCGACGGGTGATGTGGTGGGCGGCGGGCATCCATCTGACGCTGATGGCCCTGCTGACGGCGGCCCTGGCGGCTGCTGACAGCGACGGCGGCGGCGGAGGGGTCTCCCAGTCGGTCGTCGACCTGTACGCCCACGGCAGCTACCTGGACCAGATCACCTTCCGCCTGCAGAACGCGATAGCGCTCCGCATGGAACCCGTGCTGACCTTCTTCCTGCTGCTCTTCCTCTTCCTCCTGGGCGTACGGCTGTTCCGGGCGGGCGCCTTCGGCGCGGACGAGACGGGACGCCGACTGCGTTCCCGCCTGCTGGCGTGGGGCCTGGGCCTCGGCCTCCCGCTCAACATCGCGGCGACCCTCGCGGGCCAGGACCTCTTCCTCCTGGCCCGCTACGGCACCGCCCCGCTGCTGGCCGTCGGCTATATCGGCCTGATCGGCGCGGTGGTGGACCGGGTGCGGCGGCCGGGCCCGCTGATGACGGGCCTGACGTCGGTCGGCCGTACGGCACTCTCCGGCTATGTCCTGCAGAACGCCCTGTGCGTACTCGTCTCGTACGGCATCGGCCTGGGCCTGGCGGAGCGGCTGGACGACGCGAGGCCGTGGTGGGTGGTCAGCCTGTGGGCGGTGGTCTGCGCGGTGCTGATGGTCGGCTCCACGCTCTGGCTGCGGCGCTTCTCCGCAGGGCCCCTGGAGTCGATCCAGAAATGGGCCCTGCGGCACTGAGGCATCGTCAGCTGTCGCTCGGGGCCAGGTGGTTGACGATCAGCACGACGCCGCTGAACAGGAACGCCCTGGTCGCGGCGTCGAGCCCGTTCCAGTCGCCCGACTGCCACATGGCGAACCACTCACCGCCGATGGCGATGAACCCGGCGCCGAAGAGCAGCATCAGCATCAGCAGGCCGTACGTGGAGAAACGGCGGGCACGGGCGAGGTCGCGGCGGAACCACAGCCACGTGCCGTATATGAGCACGAGCGCGGCGACGGTCTCCCAGACGATGATCGCGACGTACGCCGCGTCCTGAAGTCCCTTGCTGGTGACGGCTCTCCACATCAGGTCCTCGTCCTTGAACGTGGTGTCCATCGCCAGGACATGCCGGACGAACTGCTGGTTCGTCCCGAAGTCGGTGATGTTCCCGAAGGCGACGAGGACGATGTAGAGGGCGACGGTTCCGGTGAGGAGGGTGGCGGCGAGATGGAGGGTGCGGGGGGTGGTGGTCATGCGGATCATCTTCCTACGCCGCCGGGCCGGGCGGGCCCTGTGCGCTCGAACTCGAACTCGGGCTGATGGTCGGTCTGAGGGTAGGTCTGAGAGCGCGCGGGTGTCCGCCGTCTCTCGCGCTGCTCAAACCTCTGCCAGACTTCCGGTAGACCGGGCTACGGGGGTGGGGTGGATGAGGCCGATGCGTCCGTCGATGCAGGAACTCATCGGGCGGCGCAGGCGGGCCGGGTTTGTGGGGCGGAGCGATGAGCGGGCCGCGTTCCGGGAGAACTTCGACGTTCCGCCGGAGGACGAGCGGCATCGGTTCCTGTTCCATGTGCACGGCAACGCCGGGGTCGGAAAGACCTTCCTCGTACGGGAGTTGGAGCAGCTCGCCCGAGGGAAGGGGGCGTTGACGGCGTACGTCGACGAGAGCGTCGGCAGCGTGCCGGAGGCGATGGCTGCGATCAGCCGTCAATTCGCTGCCCAGGGACACAAGTTCAAGGAACTGGATCGACTACTGGCCGCGCACCGGGAACGGCGGCACGAGGCCGAGTCTGCCGCCGTCGCCACGCTCGCACCGGAGCCTGAGGGGCCGTCCGCGGGCAGCATGGCGGTGGCGCGTGCCGGGCTGGTCGGGCTGGGGATGGTGCCGGGGGTGGGCGCCTTCGCCGGTGCCCTCGACCCAGGCCAACTCGCACAGGGCGCCGACCGGTTGCGGTCAGGGCTCAGTGCGCGCTTCCGTAGCCAGGAGGACCTGCAGTTGGTCCTGTCCCCGGAGCGCGTGCTCACTCCGGTGCTGTTGAGTGAAATGTCCGACGCGGCGTCCGCGGCACCCTGGATCGTGCTGTTCTTCGATACGTACGAGCGAACCGGGCCGTTCCTCGACGGGTGGCTGCACGAGGTGATGACGACGGACCGCCATGGCGCTCTTCCTGCCACCGTCGTCGTGGTGACCGCCGGCCAGCATGCGTTCGACACCGCCCGCTGGGGCGCCTTCGCCGACTTCATGACGGACGTGGCGCTCGGGCCCTTCACCGAAGCCGAAGCGCGCGGGTTGCTGGCGGACAGGGGCGTCGTGGCCGAACGTGTCGTGGAGGAGGTGCTGCGTCTGACAGGTGGACTGCCCCTGCTGGTTTCGACGCTGGCTGAGCAACGTCCCACCGAGCCGGACGACATAAGTGACCCCAGTGCCACCGCCGTCGAACGCTTTCTGAAGTGGGAGCAGGACCCGGTGCGCCAAGCGGTGGCACTCGGGTGCGCGCTGCCGCGACGTCTGGACATGGACGTTTTCCGGACGGTCGTGGAATGCCCGGACGAGGAGGCCGCCGCGTTGTTCGGCTGGCTGCACGGGCTGCCGTTCGTGGATGATCGCGGGGACCGGGCGCAGTACCACGACCTGGTACGTGAGCCGATGCTTCGGTTGCAGCGGCATCGCTCGCCGCGCAACTGGACCGAGCGACACGAGCGGCTCGCAGGCGTCTTCGCCCGCTGGTGCGAGGAAGCGGCGGGCGATCTGCGCCCCGACGAGCTGTGGGAGCACGAGCCGTGGCGCGCCCTGCGGTTGGAGGCGACCTACCACCTGCTGTGCGCCCGGCCGCCGGCGGCTCTCGCCGGAGCCCTGCGGGACGTGATCGCGGCCTGCCGTGAGGACCAGGTGGTCGGCCGCCGCTGGGCGCTGATGCTGGAGGACGCGGGCGGTGCCACGGGCGACTCCGCACTGCGTGACCTGGGCCGACGTCTGCACGAGGCGCTGACGGACGCAGCGGACGGGAGGACCAGGGCAATGGATCTGCTCCTGTCCCACCCCGGGCTGGATGGCCGGGGACGGGCGATGGCGCACGCTCTGCGGGGCAGGGAGTTGCGGCACGCTCGGGAGTACGGGCGATCTCTGGCCGAGTACGACCGGGCGATCGAACTCGATCCGGGGCTGGTCCTGGCCCACTTCGGCCGTGGAGTCTGCCTCCAGTGGATGGGCGACTTCCCGGCGGCGCTCGCCGCACTCGACCGGGCGGACGAACTGGCCCCCGATACCGCGTGGATCATCGCCGAACGTGCGGAGGCCCATCGGCTCGCGGCACGTTTCGAGGAGGCCCTCGCCGACTGCGACCGGGCCCTCGCCCTCGATCCGACCGACGAATCCTGCCTGGCCGAGCGGGCCGTGTGCCTGCATGGTCTCGGGCGGCTCGACGAGGCGCTCGCCGACTTCAACCGTGCGCTGAGCATGGATCCGGAGTACGTCTGGGCGCTGGTGCGCAGGGCTCGCCTGCACCGCGCCAGGGAGGAGCCGGACAAGGAGTTCGCCGATCTCGACCGGGCGGTCTCTCTCGCGCCCGACGCGTCCTGGGTCGCCTCGGAACGCGGGGACGCCTACCGGCTCGCCGAGCGGTACGAGGAAGCCGTCGCGGAACTGGGCCGAGCGGTCTCCCTCCAGCCCGACCACCTCTCGGCCCTGGCGAGCCGCGGACAGGCTCTGTACGAGCTGGACCGGAACGAGGAGGCGCTGGCCGACCTCGACCGAGCCGTCGAACTGGACCCCGACTACGCGTGGGCGTTGGCGATGCGCTCCCGGGTGAGGCGGCGCCTGGACGACCCGGACGGCATGTTCGAGGATCTGCGCCGGGCCGTCGCGGCGGAACCGGACATCGACTGGATCAGCGCCGAACTGGGCACGGCGTACCGGGTCACGGGCAGCTACGACGAGGCGGCCGCCGTCTTCCGTCGCATCCTGGAACGAAGTCCAGACTTCGATATCGCCCTGGCGGGTCTCGGAGCGATCCATCGAGTCCAGAAGGCCTACGAGGAGGCTCTGAGGTATCTGGACCGCGCCGTGGCGGCCGACTCGGAGTATGCGTGGGCCTACGGCCAGCGGGCGCGCGTCTGCCTGGCGATCGGGCGCATCGAGCCGGCGCTGGCCGATCTGGACCGCTGCGTCGCCCTGGACCCGGAGATGGACTGGGAGCGCGGGGCCGCGGTCGAACTGCTGGTGTGGTGCGGCCGTTGGGAAGAGGCGACAGCTCGGGTGGCCGACGCGGACCGGGGGGCGGAGCCCGACGAGGACCTGGACGAGGCGCGCATCGAGATCCACCGGCATGCCGGGCAGTGGGCCGAGGCCCGCCGGATCGCCGAGCGGTTGCGCGAGAGGGATCCGGACGCCGGTACCTTCCACCTGGCCATGACCGTCGACCGGTCAGACGGGCCCCGGGCAGCCGAACCCCTCTGGCGCGAGCTGGCCCGGTCGGTGGAGGAAGCCGACGACATGGCCGAGCCGATGCGCGCCCAGGCACACTGCTTCCTCGGCTGCGCCCTGTTCGACTGGGCCGAGGCCGACCGGGGCCTGGCAGAACTCCTGGCCCTGGATCCCGCATGGGACGACCTCGCCCTCCTCGCAGACATGCTCACCGAACTCCTCGCGAGCCCCGACGCGGACCGGCCGGGCCTCGCCGGGTGCCTGGCAGCGGTCACCGAGGCTCGGGATGCGATTCAGGCCCGTTATGCGGAGTGACGTGTGTGTGCGAGGAAGTCGGTCCAGGTGGCGGTGGTGAAGATGAGGCGGCCGCCTTCCCTGTCCTTGGAGTCGCGGACGTGGACGGTGGGGTGGGTGGGGGCGGCGGGGGATATGGCGACCTCGATGCAGTCACCGTCCTCGTTGCCGCTGTAGCTGCTCTTGAACCACTCCAGGGTGGGGGTCATGTCTCTTCTCCCATGAGGCCGCCGTCACCGACCGGGAGCGACTCGCGGGGAGCGCCTACCGCAGCGGACGGGACCTGGCCGCACGTCAATCGCTCTACCGGTGGCAGACGCCCCGTTACGACCTGCCCGGCATCGTCACCGAGCAGCTGAGCGGTGTGCGTGGGCGCGTGGTCGATGTCGGCTGCGGTAATGGCAAGTTCGTCCAGCGGCTGCGCGAGGACCGGCCCGACCTGGCGCTGCTCGGCCTGGACATCGCACCCGGCATCCTCGCCGGCGTCCCCGGTCCGGTCGCCGTGGCGGACGCCACGCGCCTGCCGCTGGCCACGGGGAGCACCGGCGCCGCCCTGGCGCTGCACATGCTGTACCACGTCCCGGACATCGCGGGGGCCGTCAGGGAGCTGTCACGCGTGGTGGCCCGTGACGGTCTGCTGATCGTCTCCACCAACAGCGGTCGGGACAAGGCCGAACTCGACGACCTGTGGCAGCGGGCCGCGGGCGACGTCCTCGGCACCGGACGAGGACCGGCCCGCATCTCGCTCAGCGCCCGTTTCACCCTGGAGAAGGCCGCGCCCCTCCTGGGAGAGGAGTTCGGCCGAGTGGAGACGATCGGACTCCCCGGCACCGTCACGGTCCGCGACCCCGAGCCGGTCATCGCGCACATGGCCTCCTACCGGGCGTGGGCGGACCAGCACGATGTCCCCTTCGACGCCACGATCGAGCGGGCTCGCACGATCCTCGCCGACCACATCGCCCAGCACGGGGCCTTCGAGGTCACCTGCCGGGGCGGCATCCTGGTCTGCCGCCGCTGAGGTCGCGCAAGTCCGGGACGCGGTGGGTCGTGACTCCTGCCAACCGCAAGACCTACCGCCTCAGGAGATCTGGCGCCCCATCTTGGCCGACTTCCTGTTGCGGCCCTTGGTGTCCCACCACTCCTCCAGCAGGGCGTGGACGATGTGAACCAGCTGCCGCAACCGGTCCGGGTGGGGGGCGGGCGAGGTGAGGACGTCCACAAAGGACTTGTCGTCCCATGGAAGGGTGACCACCCAGGTCTCGTCCGGGTGGTCCGGTCGTTGCACAGTGAGGCCGAACGTCAACGTCGCCGTGCGGTCCGCATGGTGCTCGACGGTCAGTCGGGTGATGTTGAACCCGACTCGGTCAACGGTGGTGTACGAGCGCCCCAGAGCTTGCTCCGCCGGCGTCCTTTCCCCGTGCATCTTCCGGACCCTTCCCTTGTCCCGTGCTCCCACCCTAGGCACCAGCAGCGGCCTGAGGCGGCGGCCGGGTTTTCGTCGCCTCGCGGCTGAAAACGGTCAACTGGGTTCACTTCGGTCACATCCCGCATACCGATCCGCCCCCTGAACCGACCGTCCCCGTTCGATTACAGTGACGAATCGTCGTACGGAGCGGTCACTGCGGGGAGGTCTAGGTGGGTGCGACAGCCGGCGCCGTCTGGGGCCGTACCGAGCAGCAGGACTTCCGTAGCCGGGTGCGTGGGACGTTGCTCGGGGTGGCGGTGGGGGATGCCCTGGGGGCGCCCGTCGACGGGCTGGGGCTGGAGGAGATCCAGGAGCAGTACGGGGCCGAGGGCGTCGTCGACCTGGGGTTCGGGTACGGGCGGCGGGGTGCCGTCAGTCATCTCACGCAGCTCACTCTCTTCTCCGTGGACGGGTTGATAAGGGCCCAGGTGAGGCGGGATACGGGGGCGTGGCATCCGCCCACCGATCTGCATCGGGCCTATCTGCGGTGGGCCGCCACTCAGCGGGACTGGGGGCCCGACGAGCGCCGTAAGGATGATGGGTGGCTGGCTCGGGAGGAGTGGCTCTACGCCCGGCGGGAGCCGACGCGTGCGCTGCTCATCGGGCTCGGGGACGAGGTCATGGGCACGCTTGAGTCGCCCAAGAATTCGGCCGAGCTGGGGCCCGAGGCCGTCGCCCGGTCCGCGCCCTTCGGGCTGCTGGTGGGATGGGAGCCGCAGCTGGTCGTCCAGCTCGCCGTGGAGTGCGCGACGCAGACCCACGGGCATCCCATCGCCTATCTCTCGGCCGGCGCCTACGCCGTGATCGTGCATGGGCTCGCCTGCGGGGAGAGTCTCGACGGCGCCGTACAGCGGGCCCTCGCGCTGCTCGCCGTACGGCCGGGGCACGAGCCCGTGTCGGATGCGCTGCAGCATGCGCTGGGCGCCGTACGGCAGGGCATGCCCACCCCGGCGCGGGTCGAGGAACTCGCCGCCGACGGCTCGGCCGACGGGCTGCTCGGCGCCGCCGTGTACTGCGCCCTCGTCGGCGAGGACATCCGGCACGGGCTCTGCCTCGCCGTCAACCACGACGGGCCCTCCGCCGCCGCTGCCGCCCTCACCGGCGGGCTGCTCGGCGCCCTGCACGGCGAGACGGCCCTGCCCCCGGCCTGGCTGGCCGAACTGGAGGGCCGCCCCACGATCCTCGAACTCGCCGACGACTTCGCCATGGAGATGACCCAAGGGCCGGCACTTCATGGGCCCGCGGGGTCGTCGCCGGGGTGGCTGGCCCGCTATCCGCGGGCTTGAGCACCACTCCTGCCCTCGCGTGATGGACGTCACAGGGACGGCATGACGTGCGCGGACAGGGCCCGAGTGTGGACCTTTCCCTACGCGCCCGCATACGGGCCGGTGACCCGGAGGCCTTCGCCGAGCTGTTCTCGGCCCACGCGCAGGCCCTCTACGGTCACGCCGCCCGGCTGACCGGCGATCGCGGCGCCGCCGAGGACGCGGTGTCGCTGACGTTCCTGGAGGCCTGGCGGCTGCGGGACCGGCTCAGACCCGAGCCTCCCGACCCGTACGACGGCGACGGGCTGCGGCCCTGGCTGTACGGCATCGCCACCAACGTGCTGCGCAACCATCGTCGCGCCGCCCGGCGGCACAGCGCCGCCCTCGCCCGGATCCCGGACCGGCGTACGGACCTTGAGACCGTGCCGGACTTCGCCGACGAGGTCGTGGGGCGTCTCGCCGACTCCGAGCGGCTTGCCGCCGCCCGTACCGCGTTGCGGCGGTTGCGGCGGGGCGAGCGCGAGGTGTTCGCCCTGTGCGTCTGGTCCGGGCTGAGCTACTCGGCCGCCGCCGACGCCCTCGGCGTCCCCGCCAGCACCGTGCGCTCCCGCCTCGCCCGCGCCCGGCAGCGACTGCGACGGCTGGCCGAGGCGGAGCTCAGGAAAAGCCCGGGACGCCCTCCCGCCGCCGGACAGGAACCGGGTGGCCGCAGCGAGCGGTCCGGTCGGAACAGGAGAAGTGCCGATGAACCCCACCGAGCGTGAAGAACTGGCCCGGCTGCTGCCGAGCCCGGGCGAACCGGTCCTGTCGAGCGACCGTCAGAGCCTGCTGAGAGAGCAACTGATGCGTGAGATCGCCGTGCACCCCAACACCGTTGTCCGCAAAAGCACTTGGCGCCGCGCTGCCGCCTTCGCCGTCCCCCTCGCCACCGCCGCCGCCGTCACCGCGACCCTCCTCGTCGGCGGCTCCGACACCCCCGCCCCGGACCAACAAGCCGTCGACCTGCTCAACCGCATCGCCAACGTCGCCGCCGCCCGGCCCACCACGCCCGTGCGCGACGACCAGTACGTCTACGTCTCCACCCAGAGCACCGACGACGTGGACGAGTACGGCGTCGTCACCCTCCGCCGGGACGACTGGCAGCCCGTCGACGGCGGGCGGTCCGGGCTCGCCCGGATCAAGATCCTCTCCGGGAGGGACAACCCGTATCTCCACGACGGCGACATGAAGCTGGGGCGGGACCCGAATGTCACTTACTTCCGGGAGCTGGAAGCGCTGCCCACCGACCCGGAGGCGCTGTACCGGAAGATCTGGGACGGCACCGAGGGTGAGGGGGCCCATGAGGAGGCCGCCTTGGAGGAGATCGGCGCGATGCTGCCGTCGGCGACGCCGCTGCCCGAGCTGAACGCCGCCCTGTACCGTGCCGCCGCGAAGATCCCCGGAGTCTCGGTGGTCCGGAACGCCGAGGACATCGCCGGGCGCAAGGGCGTCGGCCTCACCTTCAAGGACCGTGACGAGCAGGCCACTTGGGTCTTCGACCGGAAGTCCCTGAAGTTCCTCGGCACGGACGAGGAGGCGCTGCTGGACGTCGGGATCGCCGACAAGGCCGGTGCGGTGCCGGGGAACTGACCGGCTGTCGTCGGGCCGACGTCCGCTTTCTTCACCTCAACTCCATCGCTACTCAAGAGTCACCCCCTGCCGGTGCGGGACAATGCCCGGAACGGGCAGAGGGGGAGAGCGACTTCGTGCAGCCGCTGACGCCGGACGACCCACGCCGGGTGGGCGACCACCGGCTGCTGGGCCGGCTCGGGTCCGGCGGCATGGGCACGGTCTATCTCGGGCGCTCGCGCGGCGGCCGGGAGGTCGCGGTCAAGGTGGTGCGGGCGCGTGCCGGGCGTGATGACCGGTACCGCGCGCGTTTCCGGCGGGAGGTGGCCGCCGCCCGTACCGTCACCGGCGCCTTCACCGCCGCGCTGCTGGACGCCGATCCGGAGGCGGAGGCGCCCTGGCTGGCGATGGAGTACCTGCCGGGGTTGTCGCTGCGGGAGGCCGTCGAGGCGTACGGCGGGCTCCCCTCGGACGCCTTGCGGCTGCTGGCCGGTGCCCTGGCCGAGGCGCTCGCCGACATCCACCGGGCGGGCCTCGCGCACCGGGACCTGAAACCGGGCAACATCATGCTCACCGCCCGCGGACCCCGGGTCATCGACTTCGGGATCTCCCGGCCCGCGGACGCGCTCGCGCTCACCGTCCCCGGCACGGTCCTCGGCACGCCAGGTTTCATGTCGCCGGAGCAGGCGTCCGGGGGCCTAGCCGGGCCGGCCGGTGACATCTTCGGGCTCGGGGCGGTGCTGGCGTACGCGGCGACGGGGCGTGAGCCGTTCAGTGCCCCGGACCGGGCGGCCGTACTGGAGCGGGTACGGCAGGGGCGGACCGAACTCGGGGGGATTCCCGACCGCAGGCTGCGCTCGCTGATCGCCTCCTGTCTGCGTCCCGAGCCCGAGAGCCGTCCCTCCGCCGCCGCCCTGCTGGACCGGCTCGGGGAGCCCACGGCCTCCGTGCAGGGCACCGGTTGGCTGCCCGCGCCGCTGGCGGAGGCCATCGACCGCACCGCACCGAGCCCGACGACGTCCCCCGACAGTGGGGTGGCTTCGGCGGCTGCGGTGATCGGGGTCGGGGCCGGGGTTCAGGGGGAGCCGACCGCCGATCCCACGGCCGCGACGGACGGTCCCGCCGAGGGCTCCGGCGTCTCGGCCGGGCGTGGGCGCAGTCGCCGTAACCTGCTCCTCGCAGCCGCCGCGCTGCCCGTGGCCGCCGGGGCGACGATCGCCGTGCTGCGGGCCACGACGGGCAAGGAACGGTCCGCGCCGCCGCGTCCGTCGCCCAAGGCGTCCCCCTCCAGCCCCCGTCCCTCGGTGGCCACCCGGCAGTGGGCGACGCAGGTCATCGACCCGGACCCCGACGAGGGCATCGGCGCCCCTGACCTCTACCGGGCCGGTGACACGGTCGTCGCCGCGCACCACCGGCGGAGCACGGTACGCGCCCTCGACCCGCGTACCGGGAAGGTCCGCTGGTCCCGCGCCGCCGACACCTCCGGCGCCACCTTCGTCACGCCCGGCACGGACGCGGCCTACCTCTTCGACGCCCCCAAGGGGGACGGCCCCGCGGACTCCATGCTGCGTGCCGTCGACGCGGTCTCCGGCGCCGTGCGCTGGAGCTTCCGGGTGCCGTTCTTCCCGTGGGGGACGGCGGCCACCGGAGCGGTGGTGTGTTTCGCCACCGACGACCAGGTGCGGGCGCTGGGCGCCGCCGACGGCCGGCCGCGCTGGACCGCGACGGCGTCCGCGAGCGCGGTCTTCACCGCCGCGGCGGGGCTCGTGGTCGTGAGCGGCGACGGCGTCCTGACCGGGATCGAGGCGGACAGCGGACGTATCCGGTTCAAGCGTGAACTGCCGCAGTCGGCCGTGTACCTCGTCGTCGGCGACGGCATGGTCTTCGGCCGGGACAACACCGGGACCGTGTACGCGGTCCGCGCCGACGACGGGACGATGGCCTGGCGGAGGTCGTTCGACTACCGCAGCTCCATGCGGCACGCGGGGGCCGGGCTGCTCTTCGTGAGCGAGCCGGACGGGCGGATCCGCGCGTTCCGGGCGGGCACGGGCAAGCAGGTGTGGTCCCGGGGGCCCTACGGCGCGGGGACGGAGACCCTCGGCGCGTCCGACAGCGCGCTGTGGGTCCAGGCCTCCGGCCCGACGGTGCGCGCGCTGGCCCCGGCCGACGGGCGTGAGCTGTGGACCTACGCCGCCCAGTCGACCACCGGCTCGACCTCCGCCTTCGGCGCCGGTGCGCTGGGCATCGGCGGGCTCGTGCTGCTGGGCACCGTGGAGGGACGCGTCGAGGCCGTCGGACCGCCGGGGAAGACGAACGGGCAGGCGAACGGGGAGACCAGTGGAGCGGCTTGAGCAGGGCGACCCGCGTACGGTCGGGCGCTATCGGATCCTGGCCCGTATCGCCACGGGCGGCATGGCCACCGTCTACCTGGGGCGCTCCCCGGGCGGCCGGGCCGTGGCGGTCAAGGTGCCGCACACCGAATACGTCCGTGAGCCCGGGTCCCGGGACCGCTTCCGCCGCGAGGTGGCCGCCGCCACCGCGGCCGGCGGCACCCACAGCCCGCCCGTCCTCGACGCCGATCCCGACGCCCCGGCACCCTGGATGGCCACCGAGTTCCTGGCGTCGCTGACACTGCGCGACGCGGTGGAGCGATACGGCCCGCTGCCCGAGGCCTCGGTACGACGGCTGGCGGCCGGGCTCGCGGAGGCGCTCACCGCGATCCACCGTGCCGGGATCGTCCACCTCGACGTCAAACCGGCCAACGTGCTCCTCACCGCCGACGGCCCACGGCTCCTCGACTTCGGCATCGCCGCCCATGCCCGCTCCACCGGCCCGGCGGGCTCCCGGGGCTTCATGTCCCCGGAACAGATGGCGGGTGACGCCGGCCCGCCGAGCGACGTCTACTCGCTGGGCGCCACTCTGGAGTACGCCCGCGGCGCCCGAGGCACGGACGAGGCGCTGGACGCCGTGGTCGCGGACTGCCGGCGCGCCGATCCCGCCGCCCGGCCGACCGTCCCCGAACTCGGCCTCCGGCTCGCCGAGTTGACCCCGCACCCCGAGCCCTCCGGCCCCGCCTGGCTGCCCTCGCCCGTGCTGGCCGCGATCGACCGGCAGCTCAGCGTCGCCGCCAACCCGCCCGCGCCCCCGCAGACAGGGCCCGGCCGGCGCACGGTCCTCGTCGCGGGCGTGAGCGCCGTCCTGGCGGTGGCCGGGGGTGTCGGTGCCGTGCTCGCCGCGAGCGGGGACGAGGAACCGTCCCCGGAGGGGAAGGGGTCCGGCGCGCCCCGGAAAGCCGCACCTGCTGCCTCCTCCGCCGCGCCTTCCCCCTCCGAGGAGCCCGTCGAGATCGAATTCGTGATCACCGGCGACGGACCGGTGTCCGAACTCACCTACTGGGTCAACGGGAGGGCCACCACACCGGGGACCGCCTCTCTCCCCTGGCGCCGCACCGTCTCCGTGCGTCCCGAGCAGGGCAGCGTCGATCTGCGGCTCCGCTACACCATGCCGTCGGGCAGGACCAGGGCCCAGGTGTTCCGGGACGGGAACAGGCTCCAGGACGGGACGTACCCGGCCGAGCAGGCGTTGAGTGGCCTCCCCGCCGACATCCTCTACCCCTACAACGTGGACACGGTCAGTTCGATGGCCGTGGCTCCCCCGGGTTCGGGACCCCTCCCGAGCGCTGGCGCCTAGGGTCACCCTCCACCGTCTACGAGGGGGAAGGTCATGGCAGGTTCGGGGAGCAAAGTCACTCTGCTTCCGCGGGACATCGGCAGCCTCAGCCGAACCGTGCCGCCGGGCCTGCCGGGCACACTCCATGTCCTCGGCGCCAACGGCGGTATGAGCGTGGCGCCGGACGCCGACTTCACGCTGCTGTTCGGTCGCAACGAACCCGAGGTCCATGTGTGCGTCGGCACCGGCGACACCCGCGTCAGCCGGCAGCAGGGCCTGATCGTGCGGGAGTCCTCGCGCTGGGTGCTGCACAACACCGGCGGTCTGCCCATCCGCTTCCCCGGGTCGCGGCTGGTGCTGGGCGGGGGCCGGGCGCGGCTGTCGGCCGGGTTCACCCCGCTGTTCGTCGTCTCGCCGCGGCACGAGCACCTCCTGGAGGTCAGGATCAGCGCCCCGGCACCGGCCGCCGGGTCGGCCAAGGGAAGGCGGGCGGACGAGGACACGACCCGTCACGAGGCGCGGTACCTGTCGCCGGAGGAGAAGCTGGTGCTCGTCTGCCTCGCCCAGCGCTATCTCCGGCTGGAGCCCTATCCACAGCCCCTGGCCTGGGCCCAGGTCGCCTTCGACCTCGACGAGTTGCAGCCCGAGCGGCAGTGGAGCGCGAAGCGCGCCGCCCACATCGTGGCCAAGGTGCGCAAACGCCTCAGCACGGAGTACGGCGTCGCCGGGCTGCTGGAGGAAGAGGTCCCGCAGCCGGTCGGCAACACCCTCAACCACAACCTCATCACCGACCTGCTGATCACCATGACGATCGCCAGGTCGGACCTGGACATGCTCGGCGGCTGACACCGGCAACGCGGCCCGGGAGGGGTCCCGAGGGCCCGCTGTTACTCATGAACCCTCAACACGTGATGTGCATACGGCTGTTGGCGCCGAGACGGAACGGGGGACCGGGGAATGGTCACGCACTCGCTGACGTACGACCCCGTGGTCGACGGCCAGCCGCTGCCACGGGTCCGTCTGCTGAGCCCGCTGCGGACACCGCCCCCGGGGAGGGCGCTGGTGCTGGTGCCGGACGCCGGGCCGGCGCTGACGGTACGGCCGGGGGATCAGGTGCCCGACGCGCGGTACGGCGTCTACCAGGGGATGTTCATGGTGGACACCACCGAACACCGGCTCGTGCTCGACCTACGGCTGGCCGGGCGGGGCACGTCCGACTCGTTCCGCTGCCGGGTGGAGCTGATGTGCCAGGTCACCGACCCCGCCGCGGTGGTGGCCCGGGGCATCCGCGACATGAGCGCGACCTGGCAGGGGCCCGTGTATGAGCGCCTGCGTGACGTCGCACGCCGGTACGGCGTCGATCAACTCCGGGTGGCCGACGATGCGTTGAACGCCGCGCTGCGGGACTTCACCGGGGACGCGGCGGTGCGGCTGTACGCCGGGAGGGCGGAACTGAGCGTCGGGGGGCGGCCTGACGGGTCCGACCGGGCTGACGCCTTTGAGGCGCCTGGGCGGAGCCGAGTGCGGGGGGCCCGGCGGGAGCGGGTCCAGGAGGGGACGGGGCCAGATGGGCCCGAAGTGCTGCTGGGCGAGGTGGTCGCCCGTAAAGAGGAGCCACTGCCCCCGCACACACCGCCACGGCCCTCGGGCCCGCCCCCGTCCCCGAAACCCCGCCCCAGCAGAGTGCGAGGCACCGGCACAACCGGCAACCACCCCCGCGAGGATGGAGGGCAGGTGACCGGAGCATGATCATCCCGCCGAAGCCCACCCGCGTGCCCGACCACTCCGCACCGCCCCCGCCCGACCATCTGACCTGGTCGGCCGTCCACGGGCGGCTTCAGTCGCTCGCCGTATGGACGGAACGCCGGCCCGGGCACGGTGAGGACGCCGAACCGCTCGCCGCCTATCACCGGCCCACCGAGAACGGACTGCTCGCCGTGTTCGACGGCTCGGGCGGCTCGGGAGCGGCGCCCGCCTGGAACGCGCCCGACGGTGCCACGCACACCGGCGCCTGGGTCGGCGCCCGGATCGCGCGGCTGGCCGCGGAGTGCTGGTTCCAGGGCGTCGTCGCTGCGAAGGAGCCGGACACGATCGAGCGGTTGACGTACTGCCTGCGGGCGCTGCTGGCCGCGGCGCCCACCAGCGCACGCAGCAAGGTCACCGGCTCCATGCGCCGTCTGCTGCCCACCACCATGGCCGCCGTCCGCTACCGGACCGGTGACGAGGGCGTCCGCTGGCAGGCGGTCTGGGCCGGCGACTCACGCTCGTACGCCCTCCTCCCCGGCAGCGGTCTGCACGCGCTCACCCGGGACGACGCCCACGAGGACGACACGCTGGAGCTGCTGCGGCAGGACCCGCCGATGACGAATGTGATCTGCGCCGACCGGCCCTTCGAACTCTCCGTGCACGAAGGGGAGTTCCGCGAGCCCTGCGTCCTGCTGGCCGCGACCGACGGTTTCTTCGGCTATGTGCATACGCCCGCGCAGTTCGAGTGCGTCCTGCTCGACACGCTCACGCGGTCCGAGAGCGTCGGCGACTGGGCCGACCGACTGCGCCGGGCGATCCAGCCGGTCACCGCCGACGACGCGTCGCTGTCCCTGGTGGCGCTGGGCTTCGCCGACTTCGCGCAGCTGCGCGCCGCCTTCGCCGGGCGGCACGACAGCGTCGTGGGCGGTGAGTACCTCGACGTTCCGTCGGCGGCGGACGGCCCTGACGCGGTGCGCCGCTGGCAGGACCGGACGTGGCAGTCCTATCGACACGGATACGAGCGATTCATGCCGGGGGTGCGGGAGTGAAGCTGGGCGATGTCATCGGCGGATACCGGGTCGTCACCGAGCCGACCAACGCGGGCGGCGGGAAATGCGTCTGGGCGTTCGCCGAGAAGGACGGCAGGGAGTACTTCCTCAAACGGTTCCTGGAACCCAAGCGCCCCCGCGAGGGCTCCGGCGGCAGCGCCGTCAGCCGGCGTATCCGGCTGGAGAGCTGCCGGGAGTTCGAGGAGCGGCACCGGAGCATCATGAAGCTGCTGCGCCCCGACGCCAGCGGGGCGGGCAACCTGGTCCTCGCCACGGACTTCTTCCACTCGGGCAGCACCTACTACAAGGTGACCGAACGCATCGACACCGCCAGCCTCCAAACACCGGAGTCGCTCGGGCCGAAGCAGAAGTCGGTGCTGCTGAGGACGCTGGCGAGCAGTCTGCGGCTGCTGCACGACATCGAGATCGTGCACGGCGACCTGAAACCGGCCAACGTGCTGGTGCAGCAGCGGGAAGGCGCCGCCTTCCACACCGCCAAGCTCATCGACTTCGACGACTCGTATCTCTCCGGCCGTCCACCGGAGCGGGAGGACATCGCGGGCGACTCGCTGTACGGCGCCCCGGAGTGGCGGCGCTATGTGCAGGGCGACGAGGCGGTCGGGAGCGCGGATCTGACCACGGCCGTGGACATGTTCGCGCTGGGCCTGATGACCCACACCTATCTGACCGGCTCGCTGCCCGCGTACGACGCCCGCTTCGGATCCCCGGCGGACGCCGTCAACGCGGCCGAGCCCCTGACCGCCGACGACCGGCTCGGCACCCCCATGCAGGCGCTGATCGCGGCCCTGACCGCGGCCGCCCCCAAGGACCGCCCCACCGTCGCCGACTTCCTGACCGCGCTCAAGGACCCGGAGGCCTGCACCCTCCACGACGCGGCCCAGCCACGCCCGGCCCGCAGAAGCCGGGTCCAGTTCAACCCACCGGACCACCCGAGGACCGTGGCGCCGGAACCGGGCGGCGAAGGACCGCCCAGGTCCCGGGTCCGGATCAACCTCGGCAGCCACCGAAAGGAACGCTCATGACCACCGAGCTGGAGAAGTACCACGGCAACCTCCAGTACGCCGTCGACATCGTGATGTGCATCGACGCCACGGGCAGCATGAACCCCGTACTGGACATCGTGAAGAACAGCTCGCTGCAGTTCCATCAGCGGCTGGGCGAGGTGATGGCGAGGAAGAGCAAGGAGATCAGCCAGCTGCGGCTGAAGGTCATCGCCTTCCGCGACTTCGGCGACGACCCCTCCGACGCGATCGAGCAGACGGACTTCCTGCGGCTGCCGCAGCAGGTGGGGGAGTTCGAGAAGTTCGTACGGGGACTGCGGGCGACCGGCGGCGGGGACATCCCCGAGTCCGGCCTGGAGGCACTGGCCCTGGCGATCAACGCCCCCTGGGAGACCGGCCTCGACCGGCGGCGCCATGTCATCGTCATGTTCACCGACGCGCCCGCCCATCCGCTGGGCACCGTGGGCGCCTCCGCGCAGACCTATCCGCGTGACATTCCGCGCAGCATGGACGACCTGTTCGAGCAGTGGGGATACGCCCGCAGCCAGACGGCGGTGATGGAGCAGTCGGCGAAGCGGCTGGTGCTGTTCGCACCCGAGGAGGAGCCGTGGAAGGAGGCCATCGGGGAGGAGTGGGACCTCACCCTGCACTTCCCGTCCAGGGCGGGCGAGGGCCTGGAGGAGTTCGAGATGGACGAGATCATCGAGACGATCGCGAACAGCCTGTGAGGGACAAGTCGGTGAGGTTCCAGCTGCACGGCGTCGGCGTCCGGCTCGACCACGACCAGGGCTGGCTGATCCTCACCTGGGGCCGGGCGGGTGCCCAGGGGCAGCTGGCCATGCCGCCCGAGCACTGCGTCTCGATCCGCGCCCGGCCCGAGGGGCATGAGGGCGGCCTGCGCCTGGCGTTCCGGTTCCGGCCCGCGGGCGGGGCCGGCGCCGATGTCGCCGCGGACTTCGTCGTGGGCCCGGACCGGGCGGAGCGGGCCTGGCAGTTCGCGCTGTGGTTCGCCCGCGAGTACGGCGTGAAGGACCTCTCCGCGTCCTGGTGGGACGTCGAACCGTCCGCCGCCGAACGGGAGGAGGGCGACCGGGACTGGCTCAGCGCGCCCGTCTCCCCGGCGACCCGTGTGCTGTTCCGCTCGGTCATGGCCCGGCTGACCGTCGCGGACACGTGACCCGAGGGAGCCATCATGAGCGGGCGGACGTGGCAGTGCTCGGACTGCGACACCTTCAACGACGCCGCGGCGCGGGTCTGCGACGTCTGTGACACCCCGCGGCGCGAGAAGGTCCCCGAGGCCGCGCCCGAACCGAAGCGGCCGACGCCGAGGAGCATGCCGCCCAGGAAGACACCGCCGCCCCCGAAGCGGTCGACCGCGAGGACACCGCCCGCCAAGAAGACGAGCCCGGCCAGGAAGACGGCCCCCGCCAAGAAGACGGCCCCCGCCCGGAAACCCCCCGCCCCCACCGGCCTGACCGGATCCCGCTACACCGTGTCGGGGATGGGCTGGGTGTGCCCCAACTGCGGCGACCGGGTCGCCGGGTCCTTCACCTGCGACACCTGTTACACGGGCTGGACGCCCGAGGCCACGACGACCGTGCACGGCAAGCCGCTGACCCTGACCGGGAGCCTTTCGCGCCCGGCGCCCACCTCGCCCAGGCCGTCCACCCCGGAATTCCCGAAGCCGACCCCCAGGGAACCGACCCGCGGCGAGATCCTCGCGGGCTGCGGATGCCTGCTCTTCCTCGCGTCCGTCGTCGTCACCCTGGTCGTGCTGCTGATCCTCAACTGGTCGACGGTGACGTCGTTCCTGACGGGCTCCGACTCCTCGAAGGGCTCCGCGAAGCCCTCCCCGATGGTCTCCGCGAGCGGCCCCTGCCCGAAGGAGCTGGCCGCGCTGCTGCCGAAGGGCTCGGCGTCGGGCTCCCGCCTGGTCGCGGCGTACAGCAGGGAGAACGTGAAGGACCGGTACGCCTTCTGCCGTACGACGGCGGGGAAGGTCTTCTACTTCTTCGCGAAGAAGACCGGTGAGCCGTACGGCAGTCCCACCGAGGCGGTGAAGTCCGGAACCGGATACCTGGTGCGGTTCCCCGACAGCAGTTTCCGGTTCCGTGACCTGGAGGTGACGGCCTATGACAAGGACGACAAGGAGCTCTGGAAGGAGGGGCTGACGCCCGAGGCCGCCGTCGACTGACGAGACGACGACCGGCCGCGGGCTCAGTCCTTGGCGGCCGGAGCCCCCACCGCGTCCTCCACCCCACCGGCCGGCGCCGGTACCGCGGCCGCCGCGGACCCGTCGTCGTCGGTGTTGATGCTCTCGACGACCGCGAGCCGCTCCGGGGTGTCCTCCGGCTTGATGAAGCCGATGAGGATGTACAGGACCAGCGAGACCGCGAGCGGGATGGAGACCTGGTACTGGAGCGGCACGCCGCCCTCGATCTGCCAGCTGATCGGGTAGTTGACCAGCCAGAAGGCGAGCAGACCCATCGACCAGCTGGTGAGCGCGGCGGTCGGGCCGGAGCGGCGGAAGGTCCGCAGCAGGCCCAGCATCATCGGGATGGCGATCGGGCCCATGAGTCCGGCGACCCACTTGATGACGACGGTGATGATGTCCTTGAAGGTGGGGGAGTTGACCTGGGTCGCGACCGCCATCGACAGGGCGAGGAAGACGACCGTGGTCACCCGGGCCGCGATCAGCCCGGACCGCTCGCCCCAGGACCGCGCCTGCTTCGACAGCACCGGCGCCACGTCCCGGGTGAACACGGCCGCGATCGCGTTGGCGTCGGAGGAGCACATGGCCATCGTGTGCGAGAAGAAACCGACGATGACGAGGCCCAACAGGCCGTGCGGCAGGAGCTGTTCGGTCATCAGGCCGTAGGAGTCCGAGCCGTCCGGCTTCTGCGACTCGACCAGCAGCGGCGACATCCACATCGGGAAGAACAGCACCACGGGCCAGACCAGCCAGAGGATCGCCGAGAGCCGTGCCGAACGCTCGGCCTCCCGGGGGGTGGCCGTGGCCATGTACCGCTGGGCCTGGTTGAGCATGCCGCCGTTGTACTCGAAGAGCTTGATGAAGAGGAAGGCGAGGAGGAAGACGGTCCCGTACGGGCCGACCAGCGGCTCACCGTGGCCCTGGAGCTCCGGCCGGTCCCAGGCGTCGAGGAAGCCGATGCCCTTGTCGTTCAGCTCCAGGATGACGGCGACGAACATGGCGACACCGGCCAGCAACTGGATGACGAACTGGCCGAGTTCGGTGAGCGCGTCGGCCCACAGCCCGCCGATGGTGCAGTAGATGGCGGTGATGCCGCCGGTGATGAGGATGCCCTGGTTGAGGGACACGCCCGTGAACACCGACAGCAGCGTCGCGATGGCAGCCCATTTGGCGCCCACATCCACGATCTTCAGCAGCATGCCGGACCAGGCGAGCGCCTGCTGGGTCTTCAGGTCGTAGCGGTTCTTCAGATACTCCAGCGGGGAGGCCACATGGAGCCGTGAGCGCAGCCGGTTGATGCGCGGCGCGAACAGCTTCGACCCGATGGCGATACCCAGTGCGATGGGGAAGGACCAGGTGACGAAGGACGTGACGCCGTAGGTGTAGGCGATGCCCGCGTACCCGGTGAACATCACCGCGCTGTATCCGGACATGTGATGCGAGATGCCCGACAGCCACCAGGGCATCTTGCCGCCCGCGGTGAAGAAGTCGCTGACGTTGTCCACCCGCTTGTGCGACCAGACTCCGATCGCCACCATCACGCCGAAGTAGCCGATGAGCACGGCCCAGTCGAGACCGTTCATGTGCGCCCTCCCAGGGTTCAGCCCGGCGCTCATCGTGGGTGCTGTCGCGTGAGCACGACAAGTGAGCGTAAGGTCAAGGGGAGGTAAAAGTGTTCGTGATGAGGGCCTCGATTCACATCCTTGAACTCATCGCATCAGCTCCCCCGCGTTGACCAGCAACGACTGTCCCGTGATCGACCTGGCCCTGTCCGACGTCAGGAACACCGCCGCGTCCGCCACATCCCCGTCCGTGGCCAGCTCGGGCAGCGCCATCCGCTCGGTGAGCCGCTTCAGTACGTCCGTCTCCGGCACGCCCCCGGTCTGCGCGGCGAACTGGACGTACGCCTGCACCGGCGGCCCCCACATCCAGCCCGGCAGCACGGTGTTCACCCGTATCCGGGCCGGGCCCAACTCCCGCGCCAGCGAGTACATCGCGCTCGTCAGCGCCCCCTTCGAGGCGGCGTACGCGGCCTGCCGCACCTGCGACGGGGCGGCCACGGCGGACTGCGTACCGATGAACACCACGGACCCGCCGCCCTCCTTCAGTGCCGGCAGGCACGCCCGCGTCATCCGCAGCGAGCCCAGCAGATTGACGTCGATGACCGACTGCCAGGTGGCGAAGTCGGCGTCCTCCAGTCCGCCGAAGTAGGAGTCCCAGGCGGCGACATGGACGACCCCGTCGATCCCCCCGAACCGCTCCCTCGCCAGGGCGGCCAGCGCCTCGCACTGCCCCTCGTCGGTGATGTCGGTCGCCCGGTACGCGGTCCGCGCCCCCTCGGGATCGAGCTCGGCCGCGCTCTTCGCCAGGTTCGCCTCCGTCCTGGCCCCCAGCACGGCGTTCCCGCCGTCCCGTACGACCGCCGCCGCGACCTGATGGCCGAGCCCGGCACCGACTCCCGAGACGACGACGGTCTTGCCGTTGAGCAGTGACATCGAGACCTCCCTGACTCTGGCGCATTATCTGACGGAGCGTCAGAGTATTGGCGTCCGAGGGAGGACGGAAGCAGGCGGAACGAAGGGAACGTCATGAGCGACGAGGACACCCGCAGCGGGACATACGCCGAACTGGCCGCCGTCGGCCCGTACGGAGTCCGCCCCGGCCACGCCCTGATCACCATGGTCGAACCGCACCCGGGCCATGAGTACGCCTACAACCGCTGGTACGAGGACGACCACTACTACGCGGGCGCGATGGCGATGCCCTGGATGTACGCCGGCCGCCGCTGGGTGGCGACCAGGGACCTCCAACTCCTGCGCTACCCGGAGAAGTCGGCGATAGCCCAGCCGGTCACGGCGGGCTGCTACATCTCCACGTACTGGATCACCGCCGGCCGCTACGGCGACCACATGCGCTGGACGGTCGCCATCAACAAGCGCCTCAACCGTGACGCCCGCGTCTACCAGGACCGCACCCACGTCTTCACGGCGTTCCAGGACCACGAGACGACGGTGTACCGCGACGGTGCGGCGGGCCCCCGTGACTTCCACGCCCTGGACCACCCGTACGCGGGCCTGGTCGTCGAGGTGGTGGACGCCGAGTCCCCGGAGGGGCGGGCAGAGCTGCTGGAGTGGCTGCGGACCCGCCACCTCCCGAAGCGCCTCGCGGGCTCCCCGGCCGCCCTGGTCACCGTCTTCCGGCCCACGCCCCTCCCGCTCGACCGCATGTCGTACGTCAAGCAGGTCGAGGGCGTCGACACCCGCCTGACCCTGCTGTGGTTCCTGGAGGCGGACCCGAGGGAGTGCTGGGAGGACCACTTCACGGGCCTGGACGCGGCGGTGGAGGAGTCGGGCCTGGGGAGGGTGGAGCTGGTGGCGCCGTTCATTCCTACGGTGCCGGGCACGGACCGTTATGTGACCGAGCTGCGCTGAGCGCGGGCATGGCCGAGCCCCCTCGGCAAGGACGGCGGGCTGGTCGAGAGGGCTCTACCTGTTGGTGCTTGTGCAGTTGTCGATCGCGAAGTCGGTCGCGGGTGAGGATCAGACAGACCCGCCCCTTACGCCTTGACCGACGCCACGAAGGTGTTCCACGCCTCCGCGGGGAACGCCAGGATCGGGCCCGCGGGAACCTTGGAGTCCCGCACCGCCATGGCCGCCGTGAGCGGTGACTTGACCTCGACGCACGCGCCGTTTCCTGTGGAGTACGAGGACTTGGTCCACGTGTCCGTGGAACCCTGACGAATTGCCATGTTTGCTCCGAATTGCCAGATGTTGAGTGCTGTCACCGTCCTGCGCATCCGGACCGGATCCCGCAGGACGATTCACGCCAACCTGTGTTGCTGGGTGGCGTGATCGACGCTACTCGCCAACATCGGCTGACGAAGCGACTATTCACTCGGGTGGGTGCATATTCCAGAGGACACTTCCACTCCGCCCGGGAGACGGTGTACCGTGCGGCATTTCCTCGCCGGGCGGGCGGCGTCGCGGTGTCGCTCAGCGCGCGTATTCCTTCGCGATGTCCGCGATGAACTGGCGTGACTGGTCCACGTTCAGGGCCTGCGCCCGCAGGTGCTCGTACATCACGCTGTACTTCTGGACGTCGTTGGCCTTCTCCAGATACAGATCGCTGGTGACGCCCTCGATGTAGACGACGCTGGAGTCGGCCGCGTCCGGGAATTCGAGGATCGCGTACTGGCCGTTGAGCCCCGGGTGCGCACCCATCTCGAAGGGGATCACCTGCACGGTGACATGCGGCAACTGCGACTGCTCGACGAGCTGTTCCAGCTGGTCACGCATGAGGGAGCGGTTGCCGACGACCCGGCGAAGGGCGGCCTCGTCCATGACGGTCCACAGGCGCAGCGGGTTCTCGGCGGTGGAGATTCGTTCCTGTCGGCGCATCCGCACCTGGACCCGTTTCTCGATCTCCCCCTGCGCCGTCTCCGGCAACGCCCCGGCGATCAGCGCCTCGGCGTACTGCTTGGTCTGCAGCAGCCCCGGAACGACCTGAGGGTCGTACACCCGCAGACTCGCCGCGTCCGTCTCCAGCCCGATGTAGACGCTGTACGGAATGTCGCCGAAGGAGTGCCACCACCCCTGCTGGCGGCTGTCCTTGGCCATCTGCATCAGCGAGTCCACGATGCGGTGGTCCTCCACCTCATAGACTCCGCAGAGGTCGCGGACGTCACGCTGGCTGATACTGCGCCGTCCGTTCTCCAGCCGGCTGATCTTCGACTGCGACACCAGCAGCCGCTCGGCCACTTCCTCCGCCGTCATGCCCTTGAGCTCGCGGAGCCGGCGCAGCTCCTGGCCCAGCCGGCGTCGCCTGACGGGGGGATTGACATTGGACGCCACGGGACGTGCACCTCCGGCTGCCTGCCTGCGATTGCCA
Source organism: Streptomyces lanatus (assembly GCF_014655715.1). GTDB lineage: Bacteria > Actinomycetota > Actinomycetes > Streptomycetales > Streptomycetaceae > Streptomyces > Streptomyces lanatus. The sequence continues at coordinate 175,043 of NZ_BNBM01000007.1, forward strand.
CTTTGCGTATCTGCTGTTGAGCAGACTGCCACCAAGGTGCTTACTACCGCTGGGAAACGATGGATATGCGCTGGATACACACCACTTCGGCCACTGTTTCCACACATGCGGCCGCGCGGGGCGGTGGAACCGGTGTCCCCGTCCGAATACACGGACGTCCGGTCCCGTCACCCCGCGCGGGCCAGCGGCTCCCGTACCGGTCTCGGTGACGGCGCGTGCGTGACATGCCTGTGCTGCGTGCTGCGTGCTGCGTGCTGCGTGCTGCGTGTGCGGGTCGTGGGACTGCGGCTCAGTGCGCCACGACGCGCGCCATGGATCCGCGGCGCGGTTGCACCGGAACACCGCGTGCGGGTTCCGTCGCTCTGCCTCCGGGGGCGGCCTGGCGGCCGGCCGGGGCGGGGCTGCGACGCGGCTGTGCCGCCGCGCCGTTCTGGACGTCCATCACAGCGTGCGCGACGAGACCGCCCATGGGGTCGTGCCTGATCAGATCCCGCAACCGGGACCTCGAGGACCTGCCCTCATTGCCCGGATACAGATGCTTGCCGAGGCCGACCGCGTGTGCCAGGGCGGCGAGCGCCGCGGTCCGTGGGTCCGGCGGTACGCCGGTACGGATCGCGGAATCCAGCCGGGCCCTGATCTCCCGGCTGATGGCGTTGTCCGTCGCCTGATAGCGAGTCGTCGGCAACACCCCGCACATCTGGCCCGCCACGGCATGCACCATGCCGCACCTCTCCAGATGCGAGAGATAGGTCTGGCGCAACCCCAGCCGGGGCCCGCCGATCCAGTGGACGGCACGCACGGGAGCGCCACGCCTTCGCAGCAACTCCAACGCGCAGTCCAGTGTTGGATCTCCAGTCGGCCGTGGCACGACCACGGCGATACGATCCCCGTCTGGGGCTATCCGTCCGGCCAGCGCCAGCTCCACTAGCTGTGCTCCGGCCAGACCGAGGTCGAGCGACTGCGGCTGTGCGGTGGTACCCGTGGTCGGGTCCAGCGCCAGCAGCAGAAGCTCCTCCGGAATTGTTCTGCGGCTCCTGCCCATCCATGCCTCCCCGCGTGGATGAATGACAGGGTGACCCCTCTCACATTCATCTGTCGAGGGTGCGTGACCTGTTTGTGAGGGAACCGGTAGGTATGTCGTTCTCGTCTACCGCGTCAGTGGGGGGCCGCGCACAGGACACTGGTACATGGTTCGGGCAGCGGCACGGGGGGTCGTGCGGGCACGGTGTCCGGGCGACGGCTCACGGTTCGGCAGCCGCGCGGAGCGTGCGGGTGGCACATGGAGGAGGCATCGGTGGCGGGCGAGTCCCCCGACAGGTCGAAGCAGCGCGAGTCGTCGGCAGAACCGACGTCGGGGAGCGCGATTCCGGTTCCAGAACCCAGCCCCGAATCCGAGGGCAAGCCGAAGCGCGACCCGCGCCTGGCAGTGGCCCGAGAGACCACGAAGCCCTCACCCGGCGGCGTGGACACGGCGACGCGGGTGCTGTCGCGGGGGGAGCTGGAGGCGGTACGGGCGCGGTTGGGGGGTGCCGGGGAGTCCGAGGCGGGGGGGTCTGCGGCGGAGGACGCGGAGGCGCGGGCCGACGTTTCGGAAGGCGCGAGGGCTCAGGGCGGTGACGCGGAGGACGTGAAGGCGGGGGCCGAGGTCGCCGAGGGCGTGAAGGCTCAGGCTGGTGACGCGGAGGACGTGGAGGCTCAGGCCGGTGACGTCGAGGGCGTGAAGGCTCGGGCCGATGACGCCGAGGCGGAGACGGAGGACGCCGAGGCCCCCGAGGGTGAGGGTGCCGAGGCCGCGGAGTCCGACGATGCGGGGGCCGGTGCGGGCAAGGGTGCCGATGGCGCCGCTTCGAGTGACGACCGCCTGAAGGCGGCGGTGGCGGCCTGGGTGGCCTCCGCGGACACCGAGGACGAGAAGGCGACGCAGGACGCGGACGGGGCGGCTGAGGGCGCGAAGGGTGCCGACGACGAGGGTGCCTCGCAGTCCGCGGGCGCCGACGTCGCCGAGGCGGACGCCGAGGAGGGCGTTACGACGGCTTCCGGCGCCGCCGAGCCGTCCACGGAGGCCGAGGACAGCTCGCCCAAGCCCTCTGAGACAGCCGCAGAGGCTTCCAGCGCCGGTAAGACCACCGCCGACGCCTCCGAGGACGCCGGCACCGGCATAGACGCGCCCGACGGGCCCTCTGACACCGACGCCGAGGCCACCACGGCAGAGGACGCGGACACCGCTCCCGCCGACTCGGACGCCTCCGCGCCCGGCGACAGCGAGGATGCCGCGCAGGGTTCTTCCGACCCCAGAGAGGGCGAAGGCGCTCCGCAGGACGCGCCCGCGCCGAGCGACGCGGGCTCCGCGTCCAGCAACCCCGGCGACGACGCCCCCCAGGGATCGTCCGCCCCCGCCGATGCCACCCCCCAAACCCCACCCGCACCCGCCGACGGCGAGGACGCCCCACAAGGGCCACCCGCACCCGACGACGAAAGCGGCACGGGTGGTGCGGGTGGGCGCACCGGTAAGGGCGATGGCGCAGCCGAGGCGGTCGATCAGCCGACCGCCATCTTCAAGGCCGTACGCCCCGCCAAGCCCACCGTCGACCAGCCCACCACCATGCTGAAGGCCCCCAGGCCCGAGGCCGACCCCCCGTCCGACGCCGAGCGCACCAGCAAGTTCGTCGCCCTCAAGCCGGACATCCGCGAGAACCCCGCCCCCAAGGCGCCGCAGGCCCCCGCACCCGACGTCACCACCGCCGTCCCCCAGATCGGCCCCGAGCGCACCACCCAGCAGCCGCTGCCGCCCAGGCCGCCGCTCGACCTGCTCGCCGAGCTGACGAACACCCCGCCGCCCCCGGACACCCCGGTGCGGACCCTCATCCGGCGGGTGAAGATCTGGACGCCGTTGGTCGTGCTGCTGGTGATCGTGTTCGCGGTGGTGCAGGCCGTGCGGCCGGTTCCGGCGCCCGCGCTCGATCTGACCGCGCAGGAGACCTACACCTTCGAGGGCGGCAAGATCGACATCCCGTGGCCGGCCGACGGTCAGGCCGCGCTGGATGTGGACGGCATCGGCACCTTCGGGTCCTCCGGGGAGCAAAAGCCCGTTCCTATCGCCAGTGTCGCCAAGGTCATGACCGCTTATCTCATCCTCCGTGACCGTCCCCTCCAGAGCGGTGACGAAGGGCCGAAGATCCAGATCGACCAGGCCGCCCAGGACCAGTCCGACGCCGGTCAGGAGTCGACCGTCGATGTGACCAAGGGCGACTCGATCACCCAACGCGAGGCCCTGGAGAGCATTCTCATCGCATCCGCGAACAACGTGGCCCGGCTGCTGGCCCGTTGGGACGCCGGGTCGGAGAAGGCGTTCGTCGAGAAGATGAACGCCGCCGCGAAGGATCTCGGGATGGCGGACTCCACGTACACCGATCCCTCCGGGCTCAACGACACCACCGTCAGCACCGCCGTGGACCAGGTGAAGCTCGCCAAGGCGGCGATGAAGTTCCCCGCCTTCCGCGAGGTCGCCGCGATGATGTCGTACGACGACTACAAGGGCGTCAACCACTCCAACTGGAACCAGCTCGTCGGCAAGAACAACGTCGTCGGCATCAAGACCGGCACCACCACCTCCGCCCTCGGCAACCTCGTGTTCGCCGCGAAGAAGGAGATCGGCGGCGAGACGCGCACCATCATCGGAGCGGTCGTCCGCCAGCCCGCCGGCGGTCCGGAGAACACCATCCTGAGTGCTGCACTCGATGGCGGCGACAAGCTCATCCGCGCCGCTCAGGACGCCCTGGAGGCCGCGACGATCCTGAAGAAGGGTGACGTGGTGGGGTATGTGGATGATGGGCTCGGGGGGCGTACACCGGTGGTCGCCACCAAGGACGTCAAGGCCGTCGGGTGGTCGGGGCTCAAGGTGAAGCTCACCTTCGCGCCCGACGACGTACCGCACACCGCCAAGGCCGGCACCCAGGTCGGCACGCTGACCGTCGGTGACGGCACCAGCGGCGCGGTGAAGATTCCGGTCGCGCTGCGGAGCGAGCTCACCGAGCCGGGCTTCACGGACAAGCTGACCCGTATCGCCTGACCGGCGGTCACCGCGGGGACCGGCTCGCAGCCCGCCGACGGCGCTCGTCGGCGGGCTGCGTGCTAGCGTCACGAAACGGGCAGGTCGCCGCTCACAAGGCGGGACCGTAGAACCTTCAGGGTCCGGGCCGACAACACGCGGGAAACGGAACGCGGCCGGAACACCCGAACAGAAGACGGGACAGCACGGGGAGTGCCTCACAAGTGGCCACTGCGGAGCCGACACGCGCCGACGACGCCGATCCGGAACGGGGAGCCGGTCCGCGAATACGCGTACCCGCGCAGCGCTCCGGAGGCGGACCGAACCGCACCCAGGACAACGGATCGTCGCGGCTGACCACCGCCGTCCGCGCCCTGCGCGAGCGTCTTCTGCGGCATCCGGTGCTGTCGATGACCGCCCTCGCCGGACTGCTCCACATCATCTGGTTCTTCACTTTCGCGAACAGCGGCGGCGATCTCGCCGCCCAGGACGCCTGGGCCGAGTTCGTCGGCCGGCACCCGGACTCGGCGTACAACCTGGCCTGGTACGGCGGTATGCACCCGGTGTCGTACAGCGTGGTGTCGCCGTATCTGATGTCCGTGCTCGGCGTCCGTACGACGATGATGATCGCTGGGACCCTCTCCGCGGGACTGCTGACGCTGGTCCTGCTGCGCAGCCGGGTGGTGCGCAACCCGCTGTGGGCCGCGCTCGCCGGTGTCTTCGGACTGATCGCCAACGCGATCTCCGGGCGGGTGACCTTCGCCCTCGGCACCATGTTCGCGCTGGGCGCGGTCGCCGTCGTCTACTGCTGGCCGTACCGCTGGCGCTACAAGCGCTGGGCGAAGGCCCTGTGCGCCGCCCCGCTGGCCGCCCTCGCCACCATGGCGTCCCCGGTCGCGGGGCTGTTCGTGGGCTTCGTGGCGGTGGCGCTGTTCCTGCAGAAGCGGCGGCCGGGCGCCTGGGCGCTGGGGATCGCGCCGACCGCCGTGGTCGCCGTGTCGGCGTGGCTGTTCCCCTTCTCGGGCACCCAGCCGATGGGCATCGGCTCGACGATCCTGCCGCTGCTGATGGCGGTCGCCGTCTACTTCCTCGTACCGGAGGAGTGGAAGTCCGTCCGGCTCGTGGCCGCCGTGTACGGCGTCTCCGTCGTCCTCGTCTGGGTCGTCAGCTCGCAGATCGGGTCCAACATCACCCGCCTGCCGATGCTGTTCGCCGGAGTGGCCCTCGTCGCGGCCCTGCCGTTCACGGTGCCGCGCTCACGCAAGTGGTACGCGGGGGTGCTGGCCCTGCTCACCTTCGGTGGCTGGATCGGCTTCAAGACGGTCGACGACATCATCCACGCCGCCCCCGCCGCCTCCTGGGCGCGCGAACTGGCGCCCCTGGTCAATGAACTCCAGGAGGTCGGCGCGGAGAAGGGCCGGGTCGAGGTCGTGCCCGCCCGCTCGCACCGCGAGGCCTCCGCGCTCGCGCCGTACTTCAACCTGGCCCGCGGCTGGAACCGCCAGGCCGACATGGAGCGCAACCAGCTCTTCTACGACGACACCCTCAACTCCGCGAACTACCACGAGTGGCTCAAGCGCTGGGCCGTGCACTTCGTGGTGCTGCCCAAGGACGAGCCGGACCCCTCGGCGGCGGAGCGGGAGCGGGAGCTGGTGCAGCGCGGCATGCCGTATCTGCAGCAGGTGTGGGGCGACGCCAACTGGCAGCTGTTCAAGGTGACCAACCCGGCGCCGCTCGCCGAGCCGAACGCCGTCGTGGACCGGGCCGAGCAGGGCGAGATGACGATGCGGGTGAGCAAGCCCGGCCGCATCCTCATCCGCGTCCCCTACTCGCCCTGGCTGAGCATCGTCGACGCCGACGGCAAGAAGCTCGACGCGCCCCAGGAGACGGACGCCTCCAAGAACCGTCTCGAGGGCGAGCCGAAGACGTACGACAACGTCAACGGCTGTCTGATGGAGACCGACGAGGACGCCTTCGGCGACCGCTGGACGATGCTGCTGGCCCCGAGGGCCGGCACCTACCACCTGGCGGCCCCGTACGGCGTACCGCGCGGCACGCCCTGCCCGGAGGAGCTGCGTCAGGGGTGACGGCCCCCTGACGCGGCCGGCTCCCGGTCACCTCACGGGGAACGCCACATCGCACACCGGGTCCTCGGCCCCGGCCGTGTCCCAGTCCGCGAAGTACACCTCACGGCACGGGCCCGCCTGCCACAGCCCCTGCTTCGGGATCCACTCCTCCACCGCCTCGAAGGCGGCCAGGATCTGCGGATGGGCCACCTGGGCCTTGGCGATACGGGTGTAGGCGAGCCGGTGGGCCGGTTCCACCCGCACCTTGGTGTCCCGCGCACGGCCCTGCCGCTCGACCCAGGCGCGCGCCGCGGCCTCGTCGGCCACCGGCACACAGGACTCGGCGGGGCCGTCGCTCTCCATCGACACATCGGAGTGGTACACGACGAATGGTGCCGCGGTGATGCCGCCGCACTCCCGAGCGCCCTCCTCCAGGCGGCCCAGGGACGCGCCGATCCACGCCGGCAGCTCACCCGCCAGCACATGCCGTGTCTCGGTGATCAGCACCCGCTCGGGCACGTCCACCGTCTCGACCTCGAACTTTCCGTACATCTCGGAGCTCCTCCCCGACAGCCGTTCACGGAGGTACTCGGCGAGAGTCCGCTGCCCCGCCACCCGCGCCTCGACATCCGCCCAGTACGCGGCGAGCCGCTCGGCGGCCATGGCCCCGTCCGGGGCCTCCACCACCTCCGCGACCCGCGCTAGCGGCATGTCCAGCTGGCGCAGCAGCGCCACCAGACGGGCCCGCTCGACCTGGTCGGCGCGGTAGTAGCGGTAGCCGCTGGCCTCGTCGACCTGTGCGGGCCGCAGCAGCCCCAGGCGGTCGTACAGCCGCAGCGCCTTGGCCGAGAGCCTGGCTCGCGCGGCGAACACGCCGATGGTGAGCAGTTCGTCGTCCACGGCCTCATCCTCCGTCGCCGGGCGGCCTGTCCCGCCCGGCGACAAGGACGTTCAGCCCTGCCCCAGGGGCAAGGTCAACCGGCCTGCTACGCCAGCTGGCCCTCGACGGCCGCCACCAGCTCCGCGGCCTCCGGCTCGGTCTGCGGCGAGAAGCGGGCGACGACGGTGCCGTCGCGGCCGATCAGGAACTTCTCGAAGTTCCAGCGGATGTCGCCGCTGTGGCCCTCGGCGTCGGCGAACCCGACCAGGCGCTCGTACAGCGGGTGCCGGCCCTCGCCGTTCACCTCGACCTTCTCGGTCATCGGGAACGTCACGCCGTACGTCGCCGAGCAGAACTCGGCGATCTCCTCGGCGCTGCCGGGCTCCTGGCCCATGAACTGGTTGCAGGGCACGCCGAGCACGGTGAAGCCGCGGTCCGCGTACTGCTCCTGCAGCTTCTCCAGGCCGGTGTACTGCGGGGTGAGGCCGCACTTGGAGGCGACGTTCACGACGAGGACCGCCTTGCCCGCGTACTGGGGGAGGTCGGCGGGGGTGCCGGTGAGGGTGTCGATGTCGACGGAGAGGGGGGAATCGCTGTCAATGGTCGTCATAAGCGGATGCTAACTCCGGTCGGTGTCGGGCCGGTGTGAGGCCTCGACGAGCACCGCCCCCGCCGCCGTCCGCGAATACAGCACCGACCTCCCCGCCCGCCGCCGCTCCACCAGCCCGGCGTCCCACAGAACCTTCAGATGCCGCCCGACCGACCCCAGCCCCTGTCCGGTCACCGCCACCAGCTGGGTCGTGCTGAGCGGGGCGTCGAGGAGGACGAGAACCTCGGCGCGGGCGGCGCCCAGCAGCACTCCGAGGCCGGGCGGGACCGTCCTGGCGCCGGGGTCGGTGAGGGCGCCCGCGCAGGGGTAGACCAGGGCGTGGCGGTCGGGTTCCTCCCAGGACACCCAGCCGCCCTTCGGGGTGATCGGCACGAAGAGCAGCTCGGCGCCGGAGAGCTCGCGGGGCGGGTACTCGTGCAGATTCACCTGGAGCCGGTTGCCGCCGAGCCAGCGGGTGCGTCCGGGCCGCAGCGAGTCCAGTATGGCCGCCCAGCCGCCCCGGCTCACCTGCGCGGTCCGTGCGACGACGTCGGCCTCCAGCACACGTCGGCGCCGGTCCCAGTCCGGTCGTACGGCCTCGGTCCAGACGTACTCCAGAAGCGCCGCCGCCCGCTCGGGCAGGTCGTCCCGGTCCAGTACGGCGGGCAGCGGGCCGGCCAGGGAGACGGTCAGGTGGGCGCGGGCCCGGTCGGGGTCGGCCGCGCGGACCCGGGCGACGCCCCGCTCGAAGTTCTCGCCGTCCCTCGGGGTCGGGGTGAGGAAGTCGGCGATCCAGGACCGGCCGAGGCCCGCCCGCACCAGCCGTGCGGTGACCGGGTCGGCGGCGAGACGGGCCCGGTAGCCGGGCCGGTGGGCGTCGAGCCAGGCCCGTTCGCCGGGGTGGGCGGCGGCGCCGGAGTGCAGCAGCTTCAGCGCGGCGAACGTCTCGGCGAGCGGGGAGACGACGAAGCGGCTAGCGGCGAGGGTGTCGGCGTTGATCTGCCACCAGCCCATGAGCGCCCCTCCCCGACCTTTCGCGTCCGCGCGAAACAATAACGACCACCGCCGGTCCTCTTCAGACTCCACGGCATGCGCAGCTACCAACAGCTCTTCCGCACCCCGGAGTTCACCCCTCTCTTCCTCGCGTCCTCGGCCAATGTGCTGGCCCAGACGATCGGCGGACTGGCCCTGGGCACCCTGGTGTTCCGGGCGACGGACTCCCCCCTGCTGGCGGCGGTGAGCATGTTCGGGCCCTCCCTGACGCAGGTGCTCGGGGCGACGTTCCTGCTGTCCGGCGCCGACCGGCTGCCGCCGCGGTCCACGCTCACCGGTATCGGCCTGGCCTTCGCCGCCACCACGGCCGTACTGGCGCTCCCCGCCCTGCCCGTATGGGCCGTCTTCGTCGTCCTCTTCGGCCAGGGACTGGTCGCCTCGCTCGGCGGGGGAGTGCGCTGGGGGCTGGTGAACGAGATCCTCTCCAAGGACGGCTTCATGCTGGGGCGTTCGGTCTTCAACATGATGGCCGGGCTCGCCCAGATCCTCGGATTCGCCACCGGCGGCATCCTGCTGACGGCCCTCTCCCCACGGCTGTGCCTGCTGCTCGCGGCGGCGCTGTACGTCGTGTCGGCGGCCGTCGTCCGCCTGTGCCTGACCCCGCGCCCGCCCCGCGCAGAGGGCCGCCCGTCCGTCGCCGCGACCTGGCGCGCCAACGCCCTGCTGTGGTCCTCCCGCCCCCGCCGCCACGTCCTGCTGGGCCTGTGGCTGCCCAACGGGCTCGTCGTCGGGTGCGAATCCCTCTACGTCCCCTACGCCCCCGAGTCCGCGGGCACCCTGCTGGCCTGTGCGGCGCTGGGCATGTTCGTCGGGGACGTGACCGTGGGCCGGCTGGTGCCGCCCGCGGTGCGCCGACGGCTCGCCACACCGCTGCTGGTGCTGCTGGCGACGCCGTACCTGACCTTCGTCCTCTCCCCGCCACTCCCGCTCGCCGCCGTCGCCGTCACCGTGGCCTCGGCCGGCTTCGGCGCGAGCCTGGTCCAGCAGGAGCGGCTCATGGACCTGACACCCCCCGAACTCAGCGGCCACGCCCTCGGACTGCACGGCTCCGGCATGCTCACCATGCAGGGCGTGAGCGCCGCACTGGCCGGTTCGGTGGCCCAACTGACGTCCCCCGCAACGGCGATGACGGTCATGGCGGCCGCCTCGCTGACGGTGACGGCGACGCTGGGGGTGGCGGGCCGCCGGGACGCCCGGCCCAAGAGGGGAGTTTTTCCCACCGCGCCGGCCTCTCGACCCTCGTCAGAATGAGCACCACGCACAGCGCACGGCAGCGAGGGGAGCAAGTCGTATGGACCGCACGACGGGGCTCGGGGGGAACGGGAACCATCCGAACCGTCCGCCGGACGAGATCACGGGATTCTCGGTCACGGCCGGGACGGTGGCGCTGCGGCGGGCGGTGACCCTGTGCTGGATGTCCCTCGCCGCCCTCGGCCAATCCATCGCCGTCTCCGGGGCGATCTGGCTGGTGGGGCCCGGGCTCGGGATGGTGCCGCGGGCCATGGAGGGGGTGCGGGGGCTGGCCGCCCGTCGGCGTGAACTGGCGTTGCGCTGGTCGGGGGTGGAGATACCGGGCCCGCCCGGCCCGCTGCCGCCCGCCCCCGAGGGTGCCTCCGGTGTGGCCGCCCGCTACCGGTGGATCATGAACGATCCGCAGACCCGGCGGGAGTGGGTCTGGGTGCTCGCCGACCCGCTGGCCGGGGCGTTCTTCGCCTTCCTGCCGCTCGCCCTGGTGCTCAGCGGGGTGTGGGGCGTCTTCCTCGCCTTCTTCGGGGTTCCGTTGTCCGTCGAGTGGGACGGCCTGTGGTACCAGTTCATCCCCATCGAGGGGCAGGCCACCGCCGTGCTCGCGGGCGTCCTCGGCGTCCTGCAACTGCCGCTGGCCCTGTGGGCGGCGCCGCGTGCGGTGCGCCGGCACGCCCTGTACACCCGCTCCATGCTCGCCCCGGGCGAGAGCGAGCTGATGGCCGCCCGGATCGAGCACCTGGCCACCACCCGCTCCGAGGCCGTCGACACGCAGATGGCCGAGCTGCGCCGTATCGAACGCGATCTGCATGACGGCGCCCAGGCCCGCCTGGTGGCGATGGGCATGGCCCTGGACGCCGCCGAACACCTCCTGGAGACCAACCCGGAGGCGGTGCGCGCCCTGCTGATCGAGGCGCGCGAGTCGTCCTCCAAGGCGCTGGAGGAGCTGCGCGACCTGGTGCGCGGCATCCACCCGCCGGTCCTCGCCGACCGCGGACTCGCCGACGCGGTAAGGGCGTTGGCGCTGGTCAGCCCGGTGCGCACCGAGGTCAGGGTCGATCTGCCGGGCCGTCCTGAGATGCCGGTCGAGTCCGCCGCGTACTTCGCGACCTCGGAGGTCCTGACCAACGTCGCCAAGCACTCCGGCGCCGACCGGGCGCTGATCGACATCCATTACGCTCACGGGATGCTGCGCATCACCGTCACGGACGACGGCCACGGCGGCGCGGACGCCTCGCGCGGCAGCGGTCTGCGGGGCATCGAACGCCGGCTGGCCACCTTCGACGGGGTGCTGGCCGTGCACAGCCCCGTGAACGGACCGACGACGGTGACGATGGAGCTTCCGTGCGTATTGCCCTCGCCGAAGACCACTTCCTCCTGAGGGACGGCCTCATCCGCCTGCTCGGCGCCCATGGCCATGAGGTCGTGGCCGCCGTGGACAACGGTACGGAGCTCCTGGACGCGCTGATCGGCGAGGAGCCGGACGTCGCGGTGGTCGACGTCCGGCTGCCGCCGACGTTCACCGACGAGGGGCTGCGCGCGGCGCTGGCCGCCCGTGAGCGGCTGCCGGAGCTGCCGGTCCTGCTGCTCTCCCAGTACGTCGAGCCGCTCTACGCCCGCGAGTTGCTCGCCGGTGGCGGAGGGGGCGTGGGATATCTGCTGAAGGACCGCGTCACCAACGGCACCCAGTTCCTGGACTCCATCCGCCGGGTGGCCGCGGGCGGCACGGTCATGGACCCCGAGGTGGTCACGGGGCTCCTGGCCCGCAAGGCGCGCGACGAGGCGGTGGGCAGCCTCTCGGCCCGCGAGCGGGAGGTGCTGGAGTGGGTGGCGCAGGGGCGGTCCAACGCCGGTATCGCGCAGGGCCTGTTCATCTCGGAGAAGGCCGTCGCCAAGCACATCGGCAACATCTTCACCAAGCTGCGGCTGCTGCCGGCGGACGGCGACAACCGGCGGGTGCTGGCGGTGCTGGCGTATCTGGACCAGTGACAGCCGCCCGGCGGGAATGGCCAAAACGTCACTGCGGGTGAGGTGTTTCTTCGCCAACTGACCGGGGTTCAGGGGGAGTTCACCTAGGTTGGTTGCTGATTTGATCACCGGCACCGCAGGAGGCTCCCCCGTGTCCGACCCGACCAGGCCCCACTCGGCCCGCTTCTGGAACTACTTCGTCGGCGGCGAGGACCACTACGAGGTCGACCGGCAGATCGGGGACGAGATCAAGGAGATCTTCCCGGGCCTGGTCGACGTGGCCGTCACCAGCCGCCATTTCCTGGGCCGCGCCGTACGCCATCTGGCGGGCGAGGTGGGCATACGGCAGTTCCTCGACATCGGCACGGGCCTGCCCACCGCCGACAACACCCACGAGGTCGCCCAGCGCGTCGCCCCGGACGCCCGGATCGTCTACGTCGACAACGACCCGACCGTGCTGACCCACGCGAAGGCCCTGCTCACCAGCACCCCGGAGGGCGCGACGACGTACCTGGACGCCGACCTCCACCGTCCCGAGGCCGTCCTGGAGGCCGCCGCCGGCACCCTCGACCTCTCCCGGCCGGTCGCCCTGATCATCCTCAACACCCTCGGCCATGTCGTCGACCACGACCAGGCCCGCGACCTGGTACGCCGTCTCCTGGCCGGTCTCCCCTCGGGCAGCCACCTCGTGATCAGCGACAGCACGGCCACCAGCGAGGGCATGATCGCCGCGTCCAGGGCGTACAACGCCAGCGGCGCCGTGCCGTACTACGTCCGCAGCATCGGCGAGATCGCCGCGTTCTTCGACGGCCTGGACCTGGTGGACCCGGGCATCGTCCAGGTCCCGGAGTGGCGCCCCGACGTCCAGGGGCCCACGGATCCGGCGCTGGTGGCGGTGGACGCGTACTGCGGGGTGGGGCGCAAGCCCTGAGGGATGGCTCAGTCCCTCTTGTGCCGCTGGTAGTGGCGGGCGACACGGGCCCGGTTGCCGCAGCCGCTGGCCGAGCACCAGCGGCGGCGCGGGTTGGTGGGCAGGAAGAGCAGTACGCAGTCGTCCGCCTCGCACTTACGGATCTTCCCGACCGCCGGATCGGCCAGCAGCCCGGCGGCGGCCTCCGCGAGCTCGGCGGCCAGCCGCACCCCGGGTGACCCCTCGCGGCGCCGGGTGACGGCCAGGGCCGACCCGTCCCAGGCCAGCTCGCTGACGGCGGGCGCGGCACGCTGCGCCTCATTGAGCGCCGCGAGCCCGTCGGCCAGGGGCCGCTTTCCGTGCCGTACCTGGTCGAGGACGCGGGCGATGTGCTCCCGCACGGCCAATACGGCGGCCAGATCCTCGTCATCGACTTCCCGCGGCACCTCGCCCGAGAGGCGGTCGGCCTCCAGGGTCCACCAGGCCAGCAGGTCGCGCGGGGTCGCGAGCTGGTCGCCGGTCGAGGGGTGGGTGTTGACCAGGTCCAGGGCCAGGGGTTCGCCGGTCAGCGGGGCGGTGTCGCTCATGCCGCTAATGGTACAGCCGAGACTTGACACATTAGCCGCTCCGGCCGCACCATCTAATGCATAGAAGGCCCTGCAATCCATTAGAGAAACTCATTAGAGGAGAGAGGGTCAGTCATGCTCACCCAGCCCGCCGCCCGCACGGTCCATCGCCACCTGGACGTCGACGGCGTCCGCGTCTTCTACCGGGAGTCCGTCCCCGACCGCGCCGACGCCCCCGTACTGCTGCTCCTGCACGGCTTCCCGTCCGGCTCCCACCAGTTCCGGGCCCTGATCGAGGCGCTCGGCTCGCACTACCGGCTGATCGCCCCGGACCACGCCGGCTTCGGCCACACCCAGGTCCCGGACGGATTCACGTACTCCTTCGACAGGCTCGCCGACATCACCGAGGGCTTCATCCGGGCCCTGGAGCTGGACCGGTTCGTGATGTACGTCTTCGACTTCGGCGCCCCCATCGGCTTCCGGGTCGCGACCCGGCACCCCGAGTGGGTGGCCGGCCTGGTCGTGCAGAACGGCAACGCCTACGAGGAGGGCCTCTCGGACTCGGCCCGCGACCTGCTCCGCCTGACCCCCGAGACCCCGGGCGCGCAGGACGCCATCCAGTCCCTGCTCACCGTCGAAGGCACCCGCGGCCAGTACGACACCGGTGTCGCCGACCCCGCCCTGATCGCCCCGGACGGCTGGACCCTCGACCAGCACTTCCTGGACCTGCCCGGCCGCAAGGAGGCCCAGCAGGCGCTGATCTTCGACTACCACACCAACATCGAGAGCTACGGCGACTGGCAGGCCTGGCTGCGCCGCCACACCCCGCCCACCCTCATCACCTGGGGCCGCAACGACCCCTTCTTCACCGGCCCCGGCGCCGGCGCCTACCTCCGCGACCTGCCCGACGCCGAACTCCACCTCCTCGACACGGGCCACTTCGCCCTGGAGACACATCTGGGGGAGATCTCCGCGCTGATCGCCGACTTCCTGGACCGCGCCTGGAAGTGAGGGGTGGGAAAATCGGTATCGACCTCGATGGAGAGGGACGCCGATGGACCTGGACACCGTCGCCGACGAGCTGTACAGGCTGCGGCCGGAGGAATTCACCGCCGCCCGCGCGGCCAGGGTGGCCGCGGCCCGTACGGCGGGCGACCGCGCCCTCGCGGACCGGATCGCCGAACTGCGCCGCCCGAGCCTGTCGGCCTGGGCCGGAAATCTCCTGGTCCATGAACGGCACGAAGAGGTCGAACCGCTGATCCGCCTGGGCGAGGGGCTCCGCCAGGCCCATCACGATCTGGACGGAGCGAAGCTGCGCGAGCTGAGCCGGCAGCAGCGGGCCCTGATCGGCACGCTGTCCCGGCAGGCCGCTCAGCTGGCGGCCCGGGCGGGCCACCCCATCACGGAGGCGGCTCGCCAAGAGGTGGAGGGCACCCTGCGCGCGGTCCTCGCGGACCCGGAGGCGGCGCGGGAATGGGCGACCGGCAGATTGGTCAAGCCCCTCACGGCGGACGCGGGCTTCCCGGCGGCCCCCGAAGCCGGCCTCGCGGCAAAGCGCCGCCCGGCCGCCCCCGACACCACCAAGAAGGCCACCGCGGAACGCCGCCGACGGCTCACCCAGGCCCGTAAGGAAGCCGACGAAGCCGCGCGGGAACTCCGTACCCGGGAGAAGGAGGCGGCGACCGCGACCCGCGAGGCCTTCGCGGCCAAGAAACGCTGGAACGACGCTCAGCAACGGGTCGGTGACCTCACCGCCGAACTCCAGCGGGCCAAGGACGAGCAACAACAAGCCCGTTCAGCGGAACGGACGGCCCGCGACCACGCACGCACGGCCGACCGCCGACTCCGCGAGGCGCGCCGCCGGGCGGAGTCGACGGCGGAGGCCGTCACGGCGAACGAGGAGTGAGCGCTGCTAGCAGCTGGAGACCGTCTTGGCGCTCTCGGCCTTGTCGTTGAAGATCCACCAGTTCTTCAGGTTGTTGATGTACTTGCCTGGCACAAGGCAGATCGACCGGCCCGAGTAGTCGTCGTTGTCGTAGAGCTTGATGTTGTAGCGGGTCCGGTTGATCACCGACGAGATCTCGTTGTCGCCGTTCCAACCGTCGATCTGGTGCTTCTGGTTGACGCCGGTCGGCTTCCAGTTGTACTGGTCGCCGGTGTAGTCCTGGTCCTCGAACATGCAGAGGCGGCCGGTGTCGCACTCCAGGGCCCGGGTCGAGGCCGGGGCGCCCTCCGCGGCCTGAGCCGGGGCGGCGCCGAGAGTGAAGACCGCGGCCGTCGCGGCGAAGGCGACGGCCAGCTTCCTGGAAAATGTCATGTCTTGTTCCCCCTTGCACATGGGGCACCCGTGGTGCCCTGATCCTGGATCGAACCCCTTCGGAAGTGGTCGAAGTTGCGCATGGCGCGACCGAAGAGGACCGACAAGGAACTGTAAGAAGTGGCCGGTTTCCGATCAAGGGATTTTCCGATCACTCGGCGTGAACGGATCGGACCCGCGCTCCGTATCCTTATCCGATCGAGGGCGTATCCGGACGAATCACTCGATCTTCCTGGGGGTGGAGATGGTGAGCAACACGGTGGTGCGCGGCGGCGGCACGATGCTTCCGGTGGACGCGGCACGCTCGGCGATGTGGACCTTCGTCATCGCGAACGTGGTGATCGTCGAGGCGTTGTTCATCAGCGCAGGTTCGGGCAAGAACGGCGTGCTCACGGTCGCCAAGTTCTTCGGTCTGCACGCGGCCCTGCTCCTGCTGTTCCAACTGCTGCTGGTGGCCCGGCTGCCGTGGCTGGACCGCCGTATCGGCATGGACCGGCTGACGGTGTGGCACCGCTGGGTCGGCTTCACCCTGCTGTGGACCGTCCTCACCCACGCCACCCTGGTGGTGCTCGGCTACGCGACGCTCGACGACACCTCCATGGGGAAGACGTTCGTCGCGCTGAGCGGGGTGCCGGCCTCCCTGCTGGGCATGCTCGCCGCGGCCGTGATCGTCGTGATCGGCGCGATCTCCACCCGCGCTGTGCGGCGCAGGCTCCGGTACGAGGTCTGGCACGGGCTGCATCTGCTGCTGTACGTCGCCCTGGGCCTGGTGTTCGTCCACCAGTTGCAGGAGACGACTACGTTCACGTCCTCCGCGTTCGCCACCGCGTACTGGTGGATCCTGTGGCTGTTCGCCTTCGGCGCCCTGCTGACCGGCCGGATCGTCATGCCGCTGTGGCGCAACGCCTACCACCGCTTCACCGTCACGGCCGTGGTGCCGGAGTCGGATGACGTGGTCTCCGTGTACGTCACCGGCCGCCACCTCGACAAACTCCCCGCCCGCGCGGGCCAGTTCTGCATCTGGCGGTTCCCCGGACACCACCACTGGTGGCTGGCCAACCCCTTCTCCCTCTCGGCGGCGCCGGGCACCCAGGGTCTCCGCCTGACCGCGAAGGCGGTGGGCAGCGCCAGCGCCGGCCTGCGGAACGTCCCGGTCGGCAGCCGCGCCTACGTCGAGGGACCGTACGGGGCGTTCACCTCCCTGCACCGGTCCCGGCCCGGCACCCTGCTGATCGCCGGCGGCGTGGGGATCACACCCGTGCGGGCCATGCTGGAGGAGGCCGCCGCCGGTGACGTCGTCGTGCTGTACCGGGTGCGCAGCGAGGCCGACGCGGTGCTGCTGGACGAGGTGCGCCACCTGGTCGCGCTGCGGGGCGGACGGCTGCACCTGCTCGCGGGCAGGACCGCCGAGTTCGGCAGCTCGCCGTTCGGCCCGGAGAGCCTGCACCGGCTGGTCCCCGACGTCACCGAACGCGACGTGTACGTCTGCGGCCCGCCCGCCATGACCGCGGCCGCGCTCTCCGGCCTACGGGACCTGAAGGTCCCCGCGCGCCAGGTGCACGCCGAGCGGTTCGGCCTGGCCTGACCGACGTACACGCCGGGTCAGCCGAGCCAGTCCGCGGCGTAGTCGTCGTAGGTACCGTCGTGGGTGGCCAGATGGACCCACTGGTCGACGTACTCCTTGAACTCCTCATCCCCACGCGGCAGGAGATACGCCTTCTCCCCGAAGGTGAAGGGCTTGTCGGGGTTGATCGCGCACAGCTCCGGGTGCAGCTTGGCCTGGTACTCGGTCTCGCTGCCGTCCGTCATCATCACGTCGGCGCGGCCCGCGACGATCTCGTCGAAGATCGTGGTGTTGTCGGGGTGGGTGATGAGGGTGGCCCGCTGGATGTTGGCCTTGGCGAACGCCTCGTTGGTACCACCGGGATTGACGATCACCCGGACCCCCGGCTGGTCGATCCCCTCCAGGGACTGGTACCTGCCCTTGTCCTCACAGCGGGCGATCGCGGCCTTGCCGTCGACGAGGTAGGGCGTACTGAAGTACGCCTTCCGCGCCCGGGGCAGCGTCACGGAGACACCTCCCATGCCGATGTCACACCTCCCCGCGGTCAGGTCCTCCATGAACCCGCTCCAAGTGGTCGCCACCAACCGGGGCTTCACCCCCAGTCCGGCCGCCAGGTTCTTCGCCATGTCGATGTCGATGCCGGTGTACGACTTGGTGGCCGGGTCCAGATGACTGAACGGCCGGTAGTCGCCGGTGGTACACACCCGCAGCACTCCGCGCTCGGGCACCTTGTCGAGGAGGGTGCCGGAATGCTGCCGCCCGGCCGGGGCGGACTGGCTGGACACGGTGTCGACCTGCGTGGCGTAGGCGGCCGTTCCGCCGACGGCGGTGACGAGCGCGAGGGCGAGAGCGGTCAAGGTGGTTCTGCGATGCATGGCTTCACGTCCTGACCGGAGGGGGGAGGGGGAGAGTGGCGGGCGGGGCCGGTTGCGTCGTCACAACCGGTCATCGTGGCTTCGCTACCCCGGTGGATCACTCGCTGAACGCGGGACGGGTCTGATGCGGTGCCTGGCTGGGCTCGGGTGCGCTGTCGAGGTTCGTCGGGGGCCCTGCCCGGTGGTCAGGAACGCGGTCACCGCGTCGCACATGTTGCGGTCGAACGGGTAGACACCGTTCCCGCCTTGGCCGACGGTCACCATCCGGGCCCGCCGCGGCTTGCGGAGGAATCACCTCGTGAGCAGATCCGGCATGCGAGCCGCCGGCGTACTTCGGCAACCGCTACGGCAGCTCGCGGCGGACCAACGCCTGAGCGAACGGTTCTCCCGTCGCCCGCGCGTAGGCCATCCGCGCGCGCACCTCGCTGAGGGTGCGTGGGCGGTAGCCGGGGCCGCCGCAGCAGCTCTTGTGGAAGCGCACACCGGCGTGCAGCAGCACGGAGAGGGTGCGCCAGGCGGCGATGTCCCGCCTCTTGGGCGCCGCGAAGGCGGAGCCGACGTGGATCAGTGGTGCGGCGCAGCGTGGACAGACCCGGTCGTGGTCGTGGTGGCCGGGGTAGGGCTGCTTGTAAGAGGCCCGGCAGGGCAGGCAAACGTACGAGGTCTTTCCATGGGCCATGCGGGAAGAGTAGAGCGGCGGCCGGGTCGGGTTCGACAGATTTCCGGCTTGCTGCGGAGCATGCGTACGGGCACGCGCCGTACCTAGAGCCGCACCAGAGTGTCGAGACCCTCGTGCCCGACGCCGGGCGCGCTGAGGGCGAGCCAGCCGCAGCCGCTCATGCGGGTGGAGGCGCCGATCTTGCCGGGATCGACCGACAACCGACCACACGCATCGGCGGCCCCCGCCGTGCCTTCATTCGGCTCGGCATGGTCGAACCGCGGATCGAAGTGCTTGTCGTTGATGCGGAGTTCTTCCCAGGGAAGCGGTTCGCCGGTCCACTCGGGATCGCTCTCCGCCGCGTAACGCCGACGGATCCGGCCCTTCTCGGCGACCACCCAGATGTCCGAGCCCCCCGCCGAATCCTCGTAGAACATCTGCGCGACCCCGCAGGAGGCGCTCAGCCGTTCCACCGCGCCCATCCAGTCGTCCCAGTCGATACCGACCAGATCGACCAGATTGCCGAAGATCAGCCGCCAACCGTCCAGTTCGGGCGTGATGAAGGTGGGCAGAGCCCCGCGACGCCACGGCAGCTCCTCGACCTCGGAGCCCTCGTCCAGCGAAACGGGGAACCGATCATGCAGGCCGAGCGCGCCGAAGAGACCTTCGTACGTCTCACCGGGCACCGCGTACCACCAGCCGCGAGGATCCAGGGGGAAGGGTTCATCGTCACTGGCCTTGAGGCAGGCTCGCCGCTCCAGCAGCTTCCTGTCGCGCGCGTCGAGGCGGTCCGTCAAACCCGTGGCGATCAGGTCGCCCAGCCTGCCGTTGGTCACACCGGTGATCCTATGCAGCCTGTTGGAGCGTCGAGACCTGGATTCGGTGTCCGTCCTGCGGGCGGGGCCGGATCAGATGCCGCGCTCGATCGAGTCCATGAGGCGTTGTCCGGCCTCGTCGACCTGTACCGGAAGCAGGCCGCGCAGGGGACCGTCGATGAGGAGTACGGCCAGGCCGTGCACGGCGGACCAGACGAAGTACTCGGCACCGGGGCGGCGTTCGGCGGGCAGGGCGCCGCTCTCGACGAGGTCGTCGAGGGCCGCGCCCAGAAGCTGGAACGCGCTCAGGCCGCCGGGGCCGTATGCGGATTCGTTCTCGGCGGTGGTGGTACCGGTGGCGGTGTCGGTCATGTCGCTGGTGGAGAACGCGGCGCGGAACAGCCCCGGTTCGGCCTGGGCGAACCGCAGATAGCCAGCGGCGAGGGCGCGGATGCGGTCGCGGGCGGACTCGACCGGGTCGTCGGCCGGTGGCAGGGCGGCCAGCTCCGTCTCCATGGCGGCGGCCAGTTGGGCCAGCGCGGCCTGGCGGATGGCGCGCAGCAGGGCGTTGCGGTCGGCGAAGTGGCGGTAGGCGGCGTTGGGGACGACGCCCACCCGCCGGGTGACCTCGCGCAGGACCACCGCGTTCGGCCCGCCGTCACGGACCAGTTCGAGCCCGGCCTGGATCAGCGCGTTCCGCAGATCGCCGTGCCGGTAGGTGTCGCGCTTCCTCGCGCCGGCCCTGGAAGTCATCACCACTCCTTTTGTGGACGGCGTCCACATAGCTGTGTAACCTGCGAAGCGCCCGCCTCCACATCATGGCGCCCTCGCGGCGCGTCAATGTGGACATCGTACACAAGGTGTTCGGACCTGCAGTGATCGAGGATGATCGAGGACGATCGAGGATTCCATGGACGATGCAGTACGGCTCGAGTCGCTGACCAAGACCTACGGATCGGGCGACCACGCGGTGACCGCGCTTCGCGACATCCGGGTCTCCTTCCCGAAGGGGAGCTTCACCGCCGTCATGGGGCCGTCCGGCTCGGGAAAGTCGACGCTGCTGCAGTGTGCCGCCGCCCTGGACCGGCCGTCGTCGGGACGGGTATTGATCGACGGCACGGACATCGCGGCGCTCAGTGAGACCCGACTCACCGAATTCCGGCGGGAGTCGACCGGCTTCGTCTTCCAGGCGTTCAATCTGCTGCCCTCACTGACCGCCGAGCAGAACGTGGCCCTGCCGGTGCGGCTGGCCGGGCGCAGGCCCGATCGGTGGACGGTGCGGCAGGCACTCGCCCAGGTCGGGCTGGAGGGGAAGGCGGGGAGCCGTCCCGGTCAGCTCTCCGGCGGCCAGCAGCAGCGCGTGGCCATCGCCCGTGCGCTGGTGACCCGCCCGGCCGTGCTCTTCGCCGACGAACCCACCGGCGCCCTCGACCTCACCACAGGACGCGAACTGCTCGACGTACTACGGAAATTGGTCGACAGACCGACGGACGACGGATGTACGACGGTGGTGATGGTCACCCACGATCCGAGCGTCGCCGCCGTAGCGGACCGGGTGCTGTTCCTCGCCGACGGCAGCCTGGCCGGCGAACTGATCTCGCCCACCTCCGAAGCGGTCGCCGCGCGGATGACCGAGTCGGCGGTGCCGAAGTGCTAGCGGTGGCTTTCCAGACGCTGCGGGGCCGCTGGGTGTCGTTCCTCGGCACCGTGGTGGCGCTGGTACTCGGGGTCGCCCAGGTCGCGGCCATGGGCCTGCTGCTGACGGCCGTACGCGATCTGCCGGACCGGCCCGCGGAGCGATTCGCAGACGCCCCGGCCGTGGTGATGCCCTACGACCCGAACTGGAATCCCGCCCACCACGACTTGGGCGTACGCTCATTGCCGCAGGCCAAGGGCGTATCGCAGGACCTGCTGCGCAAGGTCTCCGGCACCGGCGGCACCGTGGTGGACCGGGCCTTCCACGCCCAGCTCGAAGGCGGCCCCAAGGACCAGGTCGGGCATCCCTGGCCGGTGGCGGGGTTCGGCGGGTACGCGTTGCGGGACGGCCGTGCGCCCGCCTCCGACAGAGAGATCGTCGTCCCCTCGGATCAGGCGCGGACCGGCGACAAGGTGACGGTGCTGACCGCCGCGGGCGTCGGAACGTACACGGTGAGCGGCACCGTCTCCCCGGTCGGCTGGGAGAACGCGGTCTTCTTCACCGACCCCGAAGCCGCGCGCCTCGCCCCACGGATCAACGCTCTGGTGGCACTCGGCCCGATCGAAGAGGTCCGCAAGGCAGTCCGCACGGCAGCCGGCAAGGACGCCGAGGTGCTCACCGGGCACAACCGTCACAAGGCCGACGCCAGCGAGGCCCGCGACCGAGAGGCGCTGGACAACACCATCACCCTCGTGCCGGTGATGGCCAGTGTGGCGGGCACGACGGCGGTGTTCGTGGTGGCCTCCACCTTCGCCTTCGCGGTGATCCAGCGCCGCCGCGAGATCGCCCTGCTCCGCACCGTGGGCGCCACCCCGCGACAGGTGCGCCGGATGATACGGAACGAGGCACTGCTGGTCAGCGGTTCCGCGTCGGCGGTGGGGACGGTACTCGGCCTGCTCGGCGCGCAGTTGCTCGCCGACATGCTGATCGGGCTGGACATCTCCCCACCTTGGTTCCGCATCGAACCCTCACTGCACTGGACAGTCCTGGCGCCGCTGGCCGCCGCCTTCCTCACCGGCGTCCTGGTGGCCCTCTGCGGGGTGACCGTCGCCGCACGCCGAGCCGGCCGTATCCGCCCCGTCGAGGCGCTGCGCGAGGCGGCGGTCGACGACTCCGGCATGACCCCCGGCCGACTCCTGCTCGGCGTCACGGGCCTGGTCGGCGCCGCCGGGCTGACCGCCTGGATCGCACTCGGCAACCCGGCCCTGGTCCTCTCGCCCAGCGCCTACGCCCTCGCGCTGCTGGTTCCGGTCCTGACCGCCGCCGTACTCGCACCGCTGGCTGTCGGACCGTTCACCCGGCTGCTGATGCGGCCGCTGCGCCACGTCTCGGGCCCCATCGCCATGCTCGTACGGGAGAGCGTACGGACCTCCCGGCGACGCACCGCCGCCACGGCAGCCCCCATCCTGCTCACGGTCGGCCTGACCTTCTCCCTCCTGTCCGCCACCGCCGCACTCGGCACGGCACGCGACAACGGACTGCGGAACCAGGTGAGTTCGGACTACGCACTCGCCCCCGACGGCACGCCGGGCATCAGCCCGCAGGTCGTCGAGAAGGTCTCCCGTATCGAGGGTGTACAGGTCGCGGCCCCCATCCTCACCACGATCTACATTCAGGACGAAGGCCGGCTGGAGGTGAACGACGGGCTCGTCGTGGACGGCGACGCCGCCCTGAAGCGGATGATGAACCTGAAGGTGGTCGAGGGTTCGTTGGACGCCATGGACGACAACAGCACGGTCGTGCCCGATGTATGGGGCAAGCACGCCGGCTCGAAGCTCAAGGCCCTGATGGCCGACGGCACAGAGACCAGCCTGCGCATCGCGGCCACTTACCACGCCGTGCGCGGCGAGGACGCCGCGTATCTGCCCCAGCGTTTCGCCGGGACCGCCGCGTACGCCCGCGACGGACTCGCAAGACGCGCCTACATCTCACTCGACTCCGGCACCGACCCCGCCACCGCGACCACGGCCATCCGCAAGGCGGTCGCCGGAACCGGAGCACGCTTCATCACCAAGGGCCAGTTGGCCGCCTCGGAGAGCGCGCACACCCGCCACCTGACCGAGGTGCGACAGCGCTCCATCACCGTGATCGTCGTGACGTTCTGCTTCATCGCCATCCTGAACACCCTGCTGATGTCGACCACCGACCGACGCCGCGACGTGGCGGTCCTCCGCATGACCGGAGCCACCCCGACCCAGGTCATACGCTTCTTCATCGCCGAATCGCTCCTGGTGACGGCGATCGGGGTGACCCTGGCAGCGATCGCGACCGCACTCAACCTCACCGCCCTGTGGGCCGCACTGCACGACCTGTTCGGCACGCCGCCCAGCAGGGTGCCCCACACAGTGATCGCGACTATCACCGCCACCACGGCCATATCCACACTGCTCGCCCTGATCGGAACGGTGCTGCCGGTGATCAAGGCACTGCGCGCCAGGACGGTGCAGCTGGCCGGTATCCGCGACTAGCGGCTGTAGTAGCTGGGGGGGCCTGAGTATTCCTACTCAGGCCCCCAACCCCCGTTCAAGGAACTCTGTATGCATGACCACGCCCTACGCAGAACCCCGGCCGCCCATGGCGCCCCGCATATCCGGAGCAGCTGCCACCGGCGCGGTACTGACCCTCGGCGCCGACCGCTTCCTCTCCTGGGTCGGGCACCAGAACACCCAGGCCTGCGAGACAACAGACGGCCTCTGCTTCACCTGGTGGGACCTGACCGCCATCCCCCTCATATTCACGACAGCACTGATCACTCTGATCGTCATCTACAAACAACTGGGCATCAGACCACGCCTCGCAGTCATCCCCCCGACGATCCTGCTGGCCCCATTCCCTCTCACGGCCGCGGAGGCGACCGCCGGCTGGTGGGCCGCGATCATCACGGGCGGGGCGTGGGCATCGTTGCTGGCTCTGGGGGCGTGGAGCCGGTACAGGATTCTGGGGCTGTCTGGGGCGGGGGCGGTGTTGCTGGCGTCGTTTGGGGTCTTGTACGGCTGATTGCCTGGCGGCGCTTTACCCTGCTCCGACGGCCATCCCTGACGTGCCACCGGCGGGATTCGAACTCACCCCGCAGCTCCAGAGGGCCCGGCAACCGCCCCAGAGATCTGTCGCGCCAACTCCTCCACGACCTGGGGCACGACGCGTTGAGCGCCCTCGTCTCGCAGTGCTTCGGCGAGTGCCTGATGGACCGCTGCGTACGGCTGCCCTGCATGTGAGGCGCGGGTCCGGCTGACCGCCCGCTCGATCTTCGCGAGGTGAGCTGCCACGATCGGCATCGCCTTGTCGTACTCGCTGGGGTCCACGGCCATGGGCCAAGTCGATCAGCGCCCATAGATCGAGTCAAGGCAGGCACCGAGCCATCAGCTTGGGAAGCTGCGGGTATTTGGGGCTGGTTCGGGGGCTGATCTGGGCGAACGGTAGTGATGCGCCTCGTCGGGCTCGGTTGCTTTCACCGTGCTTCCCCGCTGTTCCCCGCTCGTTCTGGTGCGCTTGTGGTGCGCCCTTTTGAAGGTGTGGAGGCAGGGGTGTCCGTGCCTCGTGTCATGATCCTCGGGTGCTGCAGATCCCGGGATATGAAGGCGGTCCTTTGATCGAGGGGAGCGCCTATCTGGAGGACCCCTTGTTCTGGCCGGTGCACCTGGGTACCTGTTTGCGTGGCGAAGACGCTCAGCGGGCTGCGTTCGGTGCGGACTGGGATGCGGCCATGGAGCTGTACCGTGCACTGTCCGCCGACCATGAGTGGCCGGTGTTCAGCGTGCCTCTGCGTTCGGGCCACACCATCTATGTCGTCTACCGCAACTTCGACGGGGAGCAAGGGGTGGATTACCTGATACATCACCCGGCGTGGCCCGCGGCGGAAATCCTCGCAGTGGACGACGGCCACTTCATGGGGCCCGGCACGGCCTGGCAGGAACTGCTGTCCGTTGCTCGGCAGCAGGGGCCAACGGGAGTTGGCGCTGCCGACGCTCGCCTGCTGCTGCTCTTCCCAACCCTCGGTGATGCGCGAATCCCCGACGACGCGGCTGCTCCCCTCACTGCCGCGCTCGCCGCGCTCACCTCGATTGAAGAGCCCGCCGAAGTAGCGGGGATGCTCCTGGAGAACCAGGGTCAGTGGGAGCCTGCCCACTGGAGGCCGGCAGACGCCGTCTGGATCAACGACGGCGGGCACTCCTACCGAAACCCGGACAACGCCTTCGCTCTGCCGGAGGGGCGCCTGCGGGAGATCAGCAACGCTTTGAACGGCGAGGAGCGACGGCCGAACCGGGTATCCGACTGAAGCTCTGAGCTGCCTGATGGCCCCAACGTGCTCGTTGTCAGCCTGCGGCGACCGTGTCCTCAGCCGACCTGCGCATCGCGATGATCCGCGCGATCACTCCGGTTTGGCCGTGATCACCGCTGTCTCTCCCGGCGCCGCGACGCTTGCCGTGCCGTCGGCCGTGACGAAGGGTTCCTGACCGGGCTGCCGTGGGCCGACGCATGCGAGGGTGAGCGTGGCGGTCACGGCCAGGACGACAACGGCGGCTCCCGAGAGCAGGAAGGCGTTTTCGACTCCGGCGAGGGTGATGGCGGTCGAGGCCACAAAGGGGGAGATCGCCAGGGCTCCCGCCACCCCGGCCTCCCACAGGCCGAGCGCCTTCGCCAGATGATGGCTCGGTATGCGCTGCTGCACCAGTGCGATCAAGGGAATGTCCGTGAGGGCCGACGCCAGCCCCGTGGCGGTCAGGAGAACCGCCGCCACAGCAGGGGAGGTGACCGTTCCCAGCGGAGCCCGGAAGATCCCGAGCAGGGCCCACGCCAGCACCGCGGCCAGTGCGAGTCTGCGGATGCGCAGGCCGGCCAGGAGCAGGGCGCCCACCACTTCGGCGACCCCGGCGACGCCGAGCAGCAGGCCGTATTGGCCACCCTGCCCCACGACCGCGACCAGCCCGACGGTCAGGAAACCGTTGGTCAGGGCGAGGGCGAGCACGAAGGTCACGATGACCACGAGTACATCGGGAGCGGCCCGCACTGCCCTGAGCCCGGCGCTGAGATCGGACCACAGCCCGGTCTGACCGCCGGCCGGGGCGGGGCGGGTCACGCGGATGGCTGCCACGGCGACCGCCGAGCCCAGGAAGGTCAGCCCGTTCACCACCAGCACCGACTGCAGCGAGCCGAAGGCCAGCAGCGGCGCGAGCATGAGCGGGCCGACGAAGAAGGCGGCCCGGAAGGCGACTTGCAGCAGCCCGTTGGCCTGCTGGAGGCGCTCGTCCGGCACGATCTGCGGGACGATGGCGTTGCGGGCCGGGGCGAACGGGGCGCCGATCAGCGCCAGCAGCGCCGTGGTCGCCACGAGCAGGGGCAGGTTCAGCAGGTCGAGGGCGAGCAGGACCGAAGCCACGGCCACCACGGCGACCCGGGCCAGGTCGGTGGCGATCATCAGCTTCCGGCGGTCGCGGCGGTCGGCGTACGAGGCGACGACGAAGGTGGCCACGAACGCGGGCGCGAACGCGGAGACGCTGACCAGGGCGACGGCCGTGGGGTCCTTCGTCAGTGACCAGGCCAGCCAGGCGGTCGCGGCGGTGTACAGGCCGTCGCCGAAGCGTGAGATGCCCTGACCGGCGAAGAGAAGCAGGAAGTTGCGGTCCTTCAGCAGTGACATGCGGCCACTGTCGGGTTCCGTCGGGGGCCTGATCCACTTATTAGGCAGATGGCTAATCAGTCACATCAGTCGCCTCGCCGTCGCCGTGCAGGAAGCTTTCCAGGCTGGGGGTCAGGCCCGCCACCTGTCCGGGCGCGAGCCGGTACAGGACGTAGTAGCCCTCGCGGCGGCGCTCCAGCAGGCCCGCGTCCGCCAGCACCCGCAGGTGCTTGGACAGGGCGGCCTCGCTGACGCCGACGAGCGGGGCCAACTCCTGGGTGCTGCGCGGGCGTTCGGCGAGCAGTCGCAGGGCGCGCAGCCGGGTGTCGTCGGCGAGCGCGCGGAGTGTGCCGACGAGCCTGGTCGGCGGAATCCGCGGGCGGGCTTCCCGGACGATCGAGGAGACGGGGAAGACGAGCCCGAGGGGCCACGGACCGTCGCAGTTGACGCGTACGTGCGGCCACACGTAGGCGCTGGGGGCGAGGACGAGTGTGTCGTCCGGGCCGATGGCGACCTCGTGGTCGTGCGGTCGCTCCAGCCAGAAGCGTTCGGCCTGCGGATCGCTGCGCACCTCCGGCCACAGGCCGCGGAGCATCCCGTACAGGCCGCGCTGCTCGATCTGGTGTCCGGCCTCGCTGACGCCGGCGGCGAGTTCGGGTTCGAGCCGTGCCCATTCCTCCTGGAATGCCTCCCGCCAGTAGCGCTCCAGCATGCTCAGGAACCGTTCGAGCAGCGCGCGGGGGTCGTCGAGGAGCATCGCGGCCATCGCTTCGTCGCTTTCCCGTGCGACTCGCTCCCGCAACTGGCCGCGTACCTCCGGTCCGTCCAGCACGTGCGGATCCCTGCCCTCGCCACCGCCCGGCCAGGGTGTGAGCAGGGGGACGGCGAACTCCAGGCGGACCAGCTCCGGATCCGCCCCGCGCAAGCCGGCCATTTCTTCTGCGAAGTCCGCCAGTCCGCCGGTCGGCTGCGGAAAGAGGAACTCGGGGAAGTACGAGCGCACCGCGTACGAGAATGCCTCGATCTCCCGCTTCAGCGCCGGGGACAGCTTGCGCATCGCACGCACCCAGCCGTGCTGGACGGGGTGGTGCTTGGGCTCCACCAGCACATGGAGACTCAGTACGGCTTCCATCGTCGGCGAGTAGGCGAACCCCACCCGCTCCGCACCGCCGGCAGGGACCCGGAACACGATCGTCATGACCCGTCATCCTTGCCTCACGGCATCCGCGACGGGAGCCGCGCCGCGCCGCGTTCTCGGCCTTCGGCCTACCCCGATGCCGTGAGCGTGTGCAGGACGGCGTCGGCCATGGCGCGTTCGCCGCGCTCGCCTGGGTGGACGGCGGCCGCGTCGCTGTCGGTGAAGAGGGGTTCGATCCAGCGGGTGCCCGCGTCCGCGCAGGCATCGTGACCCTCGAAGGGCGTGCAGGTGTCGACGTAGTGGGCTCCAGCGGCTTCGGCGCGCTGCTTCAGAATCGCGTTGAGCTGTCCTCCTGCTCGCGAAAGTACGTCATGTCGCCGGGCGCGATGGGCAGTTCGCGGCCGCACTCGTCGATGCCGGAGGGCAGGATCACGGGGTGGCCGACGACGTAGCTCTCTGCCTCGGGCGCGCGGCGCTCAACCTCCTCCAGCACGGCGGAGAGCTTTTCGCCGGGTCTGCTTGATCTTGTGCTGCACCTCGTCGGTGCCGCTGTAGCTGACGTACTGCCGCTCGCAGGGGCGGTCCTCGGGGATGTACTTGCTGATGCCCAGGGCCTGATACGCCACTCCCATCATGACGCTCCGTCTGATCAGCGAGGCGAAGCCGCTGTCGTTGCCGCCGATCCCGAGGGTGACCAGCCGGAGCTGGCCCGCGCGACGATCAGTACCACGAACGAGTGATCACGAACCGAGAGGGAAGGGGCTTGGCGTCCTCTCAGACGATCACACACCCAACCACGTGACAACGCCGTGCACAGGGCGACAGGCATCCAGCCGGTGAACGATGCTGGAAAGCCGTATGCGGGAGAACCGTACATACGGTTTGGAAATGCGGGGACTGGACCGGGAGCGGCCGCCACCTCGCCGGTCCCCGACGCTCCTAGGCTCGGGTTTGGGCAAGCGCCGGGTTCTGGGTGGGGGTGTCGGTCGGGGCCGGGACGTTCTTCCCGGGGTTCTCCGCCGTGCCGAACCAGGCGACCGCGACCGCGCCCGAGACCGCCAGGACGAAGCCGGTCACCGCCAGCCAGGCGAAGCCGGGGCGTGAGGCGTCCCCCAGCCACCAGACGCCGATCATGCCGGGCAGCACGGTCTCGCCGACCACCAGTGCCGCCGTCGCCCCGTTCACCGAGCCGATCTGCAGCGCGACGGTGTGCAGGTACATGCCGCCGATTCCGGCGACCAGAATGGCGTACAGGGCCGGGTCGGTGAGCAGCGTGCCCAGGTCGAACGGATCGATCCCGTTCAGCACTCGCACGCCCACGCCGAGCGCGCCGAAGCCGAGACCGGAGAGCAGACCGGCCAGGATCGCGGCCCGGGCGCCGAGCAGCCGGACCAGGACCGTGCCGCCCGCCATCAGCAGCAGTGAGATCGCGAGGAGCCACCAGTGGGTGGTGATCGGCGTGTGCCCGCTGCCCTCGGGGCCCGCCGCGCTCGCGAGCAGCACCAGCGCCGAGCAGACGACTGCGATCGAGGTCCACTCCGCCCGGGTCAGCCGGATGCCGAGCAGCTTGACGCTCAGGACGGCCGTGATGATGAGGTTGGCGCTGATGACCGTCTGGGAGAGGAACAGCGGCAGCAGACGGGCGGCGAGCGCGCCGAGCCCGAAGCCGATGAAGTCCAGGACCGTGCCGACGACGAACTCCCAGGTCATCGCGGCCTGGGCGGTGGAGGAGAGACTGGGGCCGCCATGCGCGGTGACCTGTCCGGTGGTGTGCCCGGCGGCGGCCGCCTCTCGGCGGGCCGACTTGCGGGAGCCGACGGCCTGGAGGACGGAGCCCGTGCCGTAACAAATCGAGGCCGCAACGGCGGTCAGGAGTCCTATGAGCACCGAGCACTCCGTTCAGGGGGTGGTTCCTGGCTGTTCTCCCTGCCAGACGTGGGATCGACCGCCCGCGTTGCGTGGGGCGGGTCTGCGTCGAGACGGACGTGAAGAAGGCCGTCCGGCATCCCGCAGGGGACGCGGCGTAACGATCAAGTGGAGATGCCCGCTGCGTGTTCACGCTGGAGTACGTACCTGCGATGTTCGGTTTGAGCCGCTGCTCGGCACCGCTCATCGACGACCAGCGCCTCTGGGCGAAGACATACGAGCTGCTGGACGACTGGACCGTGCTGCTGACCTGCTTCCTGCCCGCTGCTGTGAGCGGCGCGGCGGTGCTTCTCGCTGTCACCAGGCAGGGCCGGGAGCTCGTCGTGCACCTGGGCGACGGCGCCGACGAGAACAACCACCGGCACCCGGTTGCGGACCGGGGCCAGGCGATCCGGACGGAGATCGAACGCGACCCGCTGTTCGGCGACGTGAAGCCGGAAGGCAACCGACTGCTGCGGCAGCCGGGCGACATGCCGCTGCGTACGTGATCCCGCACATGACGCCCTGTGCCGGGCAGTCCGCTCACGCATCGCGCACGCACGAAGCCACTCAAGGCATGACATTGTGCCAAGTGGTGCAGCCGGTCAAGGGTCGTGAACGCACGGGGGTCTGCGCGGGACCCCTGAACCCGGCCCGGCTAGTGCAGCGTCTGTGCCGGTCAGCCCGGCCAGAGGTTCGCCTCGCCGGGCACGTGGGCGACGCACTGACGCGCCTGCACCGGACGGGCCGCCTGAGCGTCGACACCGAAGATGTCGGCCCGCCCGGCGTCGGCGCGGATCAGCTTGAGCGGGCAGCGGATCGTGGTGGCTTTCCCGGCGCCGTTGGGGCCCAGGCAACCGAGGATTTCGCCCTCGGCCACCTCCAGATCGAGCGGCCGAAGGGCGACTGCGGTACCGAAGGACTTCGCCAGCCCAACGGTACGAATCGCTGGCGCCGTAGCCGCCTCCCGACAACCGATGGATCCACCTCGGGGTCGAGTCCCGCGAGGTGGTGTAAGCAATCATGCGCTTCGCCCTCCTGTGCCTGGCTCGCGACGATCTCCCCGTTGGCGCGGCACACGAAGCGGCCCGGTCAGACGCCGGGAGTGCCCCAGCCGGCCGAAGTACCCAGCGTGCCCTGCGAGTTCCGGTCCGTTGATCGGCTACACCACCCGACGGGAAACCGGAGCGGCATGTCCATGACTATCTCGCCAGGCGCCTCGCCCCGCTCCCCTGTTGGAGACCGAAAGCGATCTCCAACACCCTTCTGTAACCGTTCCAGTTCGCCCCGTTGACACCCCGCACACCCGCCCTTACTGTCACGCCAGCATTCCGAACATGTGGCGACATTTCGAACGCTGAAAGGCGAGTGTCCTGTGCATCCCGGAAGCAGCACGCACGTGGCTGGAACGCCGCGGCGCAGCATGACGCACGTACAGGTGCACACCGAAGGGATCACGAGAGTCGGCGAGCCCCGGATGCCGGGCCGTAGCAAAGCCCTGATCGATGACCTGCGGGACACCGAGGTGCCTGAGCGCCGTCTTGAGCAACGTGCCGGCCGACCTGACCTTGCCCATTGAGCGAAGTCCGCCGGTTGCTCACTCGCCTTGAAACCTGTGCACAAGAGACCCGACGATCTCGGCGGCTACGTGCGTACCCACGAGAGCGCCGAGCTGATCCGGTTCGGCGCACCGCTCTGTCTGAAGCTCGGTCTGTCCAGGGCACCCGGCTGTCTACCCGTACGGCAACCTTCTGCGGACCTGGCCCTGGACACCGCCCGGGAGCGGGTACGGCGCGTCCGACTCGCTCTCGCCCTGTCGGCCGACTGCCCGGCCCGCTCCACCGCTTCCCCATCCACGCCTGATGCGCCGTCACCCCGCTCAACGACGAGAAGAACAAGGAACAATCACCATGTTCAACCGAAGAGCCTCCCTCGCCGCCCTCGCCGGAGCTGCCTCCCTCGCCCTCACCTTGTCCGCATGCGGCCAGAACAGCGAGGGCAGCTCCGAGGGCAGCTCCGACGGCGGTACCGTCGGCATTGCCATGCCGACCCGGACGTCCGAGCGCTGGCTCATCGAAGGCAAGAGCCTCGTCGAGGACCTGAAGGGCAAGGGGCACAAGACCAAGCTGGTCTACGGCGACGACGACCCGAAAGCCCAGGTCTCACAGATCGAGGACCTGATCAAGCAGGGCGTCGATGTACTGATCATCGCGGCCATCGACGCCAAGTCGCTGAACGGCGTGCTTCAACAGGCCGCCGATGCGGAGATACCGGTGATCTCCTACGACCGGCTCATCCTCGGTACCAAGAACGTCGACTACTACGTCTCCTTCGACAACGAGATGGTCGGCCGGTTCCAGGCCGGCTACATCGTCAGGAAGCTCGGCCTGGATGACGGCAAGGGCCCGTTCAACATCGAGTTGTTCGCAGGCTCCCCCGACGACAACAACACCAGATACTTCTTCGAAGGTTCGATGGCGCTCCTGCAGCCGTTCCTGGACAGCAAGCAGTTGGTCGTCCCCTCCGGCAAGACCGCGCTCAACCAGATCACCACGCCGCGCTGGGACGGGCCCACCGCGCAAAAGCGCATGAGCGGCACCCTCACCGAGTGGTACGGCAGTAAGAAGGTCGACGCGGTCCTGTCGCCGTACGACGGCATCTCCAGGGGCGTCCTGTCTGCGCTGAAATCGGATGGCTACGGCTCCGACAGCAAGCCTCTCCCGGTCATCACGGGCCAGGACGCCGAACTGGCCTCGGTGAAGTCGATCATCGCGGGTCAGCAGTCGCAGACCGTCTACAAGGACGTCCGCCGGCTCGCCGACGCCGCCGCAGAAATGGCCGACGACATCCTCGACGACAGGACGCCGTGGGTGGACAACACTGGGGATTACAACAACGGCGCCAAGGACGTGCCTGCCGTCCTGCTGCAGCCGACGAGTGTCGACAAGACCAACTACGATGTTCTGGTCGTGGACGACTACTTCACTGCCGACGAGCTCAAGTAGCAGCAGAGCTCTGTGTGATACGCGTGGGCCACTCCCCAGGACATCCCTGACAGTCAGTGATCACCAGCGTTGATGTCAGAAGTGAATGTCAAAGGCTCCGGACCGTGAAGCCTCGCACTGACCGCCCTCGCTCCGGCGCACGCCGAGCACATGGCCGACTCCGGGTAAAGGGAGGCCACTTACTCCACCGCGACCCACGTCGTCCAGCTCACTGTGCGCCCGTCACCACCCACACCGGCGGCACGGACGGCCTGAAGGCCGCCAGGCCCACGCAGACGCGATGACATGCTCTCCGCCGTACCGGGCGTCAAGCCTCTCCACACGTACGACACCGTCGTCAACGGCTTCGCGGCCAGGCTGACGTGCCAGAGGGCGTTACGAGCCGGCCGTACACCCTGCACATCTGGCTCCCCGGCGACGGCTCCCGCCCCGACCACCCCGTCACAGCCGGGCCCTGCCTCCCACCGGGTGGGCATGGGGACACGCAAGCATGATGGTGTCCTGCAACGGCCTCCGGCCGAGAAGTCCACCGTCTGCCTGCGCCTGGTGAAGAACGGCACCAGCACGGTCGGCCGGAGGTGCCGTCCGTCACGCTCACGCCGTAGGGACGCGGAGAACGGGAACGGTCCCGGAGGACGGCGAATGCACGGTGGGGCGCCCGTTCCCGAAGCGGAGCCAGAGCCCGACAGCGCGGAGATGCCAGGCCGGGCATCCGTGCCGGATGATGCTGATTTGCTGGGTGATTCTCGGCAGATCAACTTCCCGCCCGCTCACGCAAACGGCCCCGGACGAGGAGTCCGAGGCCGAGTAGGAGCCCTCCCTGGGGGAGGAACCCCAGGTCAGAGCGGAAACGCGTTGTGCCCCCGGCAGGATTCGAACCTGCGACACCCGCTTTAGGAGTTTTCCTTGGGCGAGGCTGTGACCTGCAGAATTGTCGGCTGCAGGGTGCCTGGACTGGGATAACACCCCTCCATGGTTCTCACGTGTTCGCGCGGTTTCCCGGCCTCACGTGTGCTGGATCCGTTCTGCCCGCCACCGTCCGACGGGGCATCGGCTGTTGGTCAACCGCTGATATGGGGCACCGGGTCCTGCCTCAAGGCGGCGGTCAGGGGAACCGTCACGGGTCCCGGGCATGTGACTCGTCGGCAAGAAGGCCCAGCAGGATGATGTCGAGCGCCCCGGCGAGGCGCTCGTGCAGGTCGAAGGGGGCCGGTTCCTCGCGGATCCAGCGCAGGATCGTCGAGAAGTAGCAGGCGGCCAGCAGTTGGCCGGCCTGGTCGCAGTCGACGCCCGCCCTGATCTCCCCGCGTTGCCGCCCCTGCTCGACGATCCTGGCGAGTTCGATGTCCAGGGACGGGTCCTGCAGAAGTTGCCCGTACCGCGCTGAGGCGTCCATCAGGACGGTGGTCTCGGCCCGGGAGGCGACGTTGAGGTCGGCCATCTCCTTCAGGTAGCGGCGCAGCCGGTCGCCGACCGGCAGGTCCTCGGCGTGCTCCGCGCCGAGGATCTCAGCGACGCGGGCACGGCGGCGGACTCCCCATTCCTCGAGGAAGCCGACCTTCTGTGCGAAGTGGTTGAAGACGGTGGCCCGGGCGACATCGGCGGCCTCGGCGATCTGCTCCATGGTGGTCGCCTCGTACCCCTGGGCGACGAAGAGGCCGACCGCCGTCTCGTACAGCTGGTCGTGCAGCTTCCGGCGCTTGCGCTCCTGGCGTCCGACGGTCGCGCCGGTCTCGGAGGCGGCTGCCGCGTCCCGGATCTTCATGGCCCCCAGTACAACACAGGGCCGCACGCCTCTTGACCCCTCCCCGGCGCTTATCTAGATTCCTCTCCATTGTTGGACTCCAGTCCATCAATGGATTCGAATCTCGCTATGCAGATCGCGGGACGCCGACAAGGAGGCAACGTGGCTTCCGTGACATCCCGAACGGGCCGTGTCGAGCTCGGACACGGCTGTTACGCCTGGATCGCGGGCGATGCCGGATGGGGCATGAGCAACGCCGGGCTGATCGCCGGCCGGGGCGCGTCGCTGCTCGTCGACACCCTCTACGACCTGCGGCTGACCAAGACCATGCTCGACGCGCTGGCGCCACTGACCGCCCCGGCACCGATCTCCACCGTGGTCAACACCCACGGCAACGGCGACCACTGGTTCGGCAACCAGCTCGTGTCCCACGCCGAGATCATCGCGGCACGGGGATCCGTGGCGGACATGCGGCAGGTGGGCCCCGCCGAGATGCGGGCGCTGACCGGCATGGACAGCCCGGCCGGACACTTCGCCCGCCGGATCTTCGGCCGCTTCGACCACACCGGCATCGAACCCGTCCTCCCGAACCGGGTCTTCGACGGCGAGACCGTCCTCGACATCGGCGGAATGGAGGTCCGCCTCATCGACGTGGGGCCCGCGCACAGCGCCGGCGACACGATCGTCCACGTGCCGCAGGCCCGGACCGTCTACACCGGCGACATCGTCTTCGCCGGAGCGGCGCCGGTCGTCTGGCACGGTCCCTTCGCCCGCTGGCTCTCCGCCTGCGACCTGCTGCTGGGCCTCGACGCCGACATCGTCGTACCCGGCCACGGCCCCGTCACCACCAAGCAGGCCGTCCGCGAGATCCGTGACTACCTGGAATACGTCCACGAGCAGGCCACCGCCCGCTTCACGGCCGGTATGCCCGCCATGGAAGCGGCACGCGACATCCGCCTCGGCCGCTTCGCCGAGCTGGACGAGAGCGAACGCCTCGCCGTCAACGTGCACACCGTCTACCGGGAGCTCGACTCCTCACTGCCCCCGCTCGACGGTCCCGGCCTGTTCGGCTGCATGGCCGAGCTCTGCCCCAGCCTCTGAAGTCTCTGACGCCGCTCCCCGCACCAACGGCTCTCCCCTCCGTCCCCTCGGGCCGTACGACCCGCCAACCCCTCCCCAAGGAGGAGACATGGTCTCCACCCCTGCCTACGACCCACCCGCCACCTCGTCCGACGCCGCTCCGGCCTCCCCGGCCCGGCACACCGGCACGATCATCGCCGGCTGTCTGGCCGTTTGCCTCGCCCAGATCGGCCTGGTGCTGCCCGCCGCGATCAACGGCGAGATGCAGCGCACCCTTCAGACGTCCGGCGCGGAACTGACCTGGATCAGCGATGCCTTCCTGGTGCCCGCCGCCGTCCTCGCCCTGACCTTCGGCGTCCTCGGCGACCGCCACGGCCGCAAGAGACTCGTCGTCGGCGCGGCACTGCTGGCCGCTGTCGGTTATCTGGTGTCCGCTACCTCCGACACCCCGGCTCAGCTGATCACCGGCCAGGCGATCTCCGGCATCGGAGCCGCCGCGCTCTTCCCCGCCTCCCTGACGATGATCACCGCGATCACGACCACACCGGCCGCACGTGCCAGGGGCCTGGCCTCATGGACCACAGCCCTGTCGCTCGGCGCCTTCATCGCCCCACTCATGTCCGGCGGCATCGTCGAACACGCGCCCTTCCAGTGGGCGTTCGGTGTCACCGGCGTGCTCGCCGTGATCACCGCCGTGGCGGCCTGGCTGCTCGCCACCGAGTCCAGCGCTCCGGAGGGCCGCTCGCTGGACTGGCCGGGGCAGATCACCATCGCCGTGGCCCTGCTCTCCCTGCTGTACGGCATCATTCAGGGCCCATCGGACGGCTGGAGCTCGGCGCCCGTCGTCGCGTCGTTCGCTGCCTTCGCCATCTTCATCGGCGTGTTCACCGTGGTGGAGAACCGCAGCGCGGCCCCGATGCTGCGGCTGAGCCTCTTCCGTATCCCGGCGTTCGCCGCATCCGCCGCCATGGCGGTGATCGGCATGCTGGGCTTCCTCGGCGGCGCGTACGACCTGAGCATCCGCCTCGGTGTCATTCAGCACCAGCGCCCCTTCCAGGCCGCGATACCAGTCATGATCATCCAGGTCTGCACGCCGTTCATCTGGCCCCTGCTGGTCCGCCTGCTGCACCGCATCGGCCCCGGCCCCATGCTCGTCACCGGCTTCCTGGCGATGGCCGCGGGCCAGCTGTGGCTGCGAGCGCTGCCGATCCAGGACACCGCTCTGCCGCCCATGCTGGGCCCGTTGATCCTCAACGGCATCGGCTTCGGCCTGGTCGTCGCCGCGATCACCGCCGCCGCCGTCAACGTCGTACCGCAGAACCTGACCGGCATGGCAGCCGCCACCACCAGCCTGGTCCGCGACCTCGGCCAGACCCTCGGCCCGGCCGTTGTCGGCGCCGTCGCCCTCGGCATGGCCGCCGACCAACTGACCGGGAGCCTCGCGGACGCCGGACTGACCCCGAAGGAGCACGGCATCGCCTCCACCATCCTGCACGAGGGCGGCCCGATAGCCCTGCACAGCGCCGACCTGGGCCCGCTCAGCGCCAAGCTCGCTCCCTACACCACGGACGCCCTGGCCGGCGGCTACAACAACGGACTGATCCTCACCGCCGCCGCCTGCGTGACCGCCGCCGTGATCGCCGCCGTGTTCGTCGGCTTCCGGCGCGGCGGCACCGCGCCGGCCGAGGCGGAGGGGAGCACGGCGTGAAGTTCGCGAGCTTCGTCCACGACGGAAAACGGCAGTCGGGAGTCGTCGCCGACGACCAACTCCACCCCTTCGAACACCCCGTCGACCTGCTGGACCTGATCGTGGAGGGCGAGGAGGCCCTGCGCGGGGCGGGAGAACGCGCTCTGACCGCCTCCCTGCCCGTGCCCCTGGCCGACGCGCGCCTGCTGCCGCCGATCCAGCCGCCCACCGTTCGCGACTACATGACCTTCGAGAGCCACGTCGAGGGAGTCGCGCGGGGATACGGCGACACCGTCCCCGAGGAGTGGTACGCCGCACCGGCGTTCTACTTCACCAACCCCTACGCGGTGATCGGCGCCCACGACGATGTGCCGGTACCGCCGGGCTGCGGGCGCTTCGACTTCGAGCTGGAAGTCGCGGCCGTCATCGGCAAGGTGGGCCGGGACCTGCCCCCCGAGCAGGCCCGCGACCACATCCTCGGCTACACGATCCTCAACGACTGGTCCGCCCGCGACCTCCAGGGCCGCGAGATGAGAGTCAAACTCGGCCCGGCCAAGGGCAAGGACACCTCCACCACCCTCGGCCCCTGGCTCGTCACCGCCGACGAACTCGAACCCCACCGCGACGCCGACGGCTTCCTCGACCTCGCCCTCACCGTCGCCGTCAACGGCGAGACGATCGGACAGGACCGACTGGCCAACATGGCCTGGACGTTCGAGGAGATGGCCGCCTACGCCTCCCGCGGCACCTGGATCCGCCCCGGCGACGTCCTGGGCTCCGGAACCTGCGGCAACGGCGGCTGCCTGGCCGAACTCTGGGGCCGGGGCGGCGTCCTGGAACCTCCGCCCCTTGTGCCCGGCGACACCGTCACCATGACGGTCGAGGGCATCGGCACCATCAGCAACACCGTTGTTGAGGGCGTCGCTCCCGTGCCGTTGGCCTCCGCCCGCCGCAGGAGCTGACTGGGCGGATTCTCTGGGGGTTCGGGGTCAGCCTGTGCTGCAGGAGACGGTTGGCCAGGTCCACTTGCCGTTGCCGTTCGGCTTGGCGGTCAGATGACCTTCGGCGGGGACTGTACGTTCATCGTGCGGCACCCGCCGCCGCTGCTGCCGTCGGAGCCACGGCGCGGCCGGTTTGCGGGGAGATCATGCCGGCGCACAGGCTACGGCTTGCCAGCCCCTGCGCGATGCGGGGAATGGCTGTGCGGGAGTTGGCGGCCCAGTCGTGCATGAGGATGACCTGGCCGCTGGTGAGCCGGCCGGCCGCTGCCACGATCGCGTCGGTGCTCGCGCCGTTCCAGTCCTGCGAGTCGACGTTCCAGATGATCTCGGTCAGGCCGTACT
The DNA here is from genome assembly GCF_014655715.1 of Streptomyces lanatus. GTDB lineage: Bacteria > Actinomycetota > Actinomycetes > Streptomycetales > Streptomycetaceae > Streptomyces > Streptomyces lanatus. Next base: position 213,812 of record NZ_BNBM01000007.1, read on the forward strand.
TGGTCGCGACGGCCTTCACCGTCGAGCTGGTCTCGCCGTACGGCGGCCGGAACAGCTTCGGCGTACCGCCGCCCGCGGCCGCGATGGCCTGCTGGGTCCGGGAGATCTCCGAGTCGATCGTCGCCTGACTCTGCTGGGCCAGATGCGGGTGGGTGTAACTGTGGTTGCCTACCCACATGCCGGCACTGACCTGCGCCTTGACTTGGGCCGGGTAGGCGGCGGCGTACTGGCCCTGGTTGAACATCGTGGCCCGCAGCCCGTTCTGGGTGAGCGCGTTGAGCAGGGCCGGGGTGTTGCCGGACGGGCCGTCGTCGAAGGTGAGCCCGACGTATCCGTTGCAGGTGGCGGCCTGTGCCGGGGCGGCGGTGTCGACGGTGAGGGTGCCGGCGGCAGCGAGCGCGGCGACGACGAGTAGCGAGAGACGTGGTGTGGCTTTCATGAGGAGCGGTCCTCCAGCCTGGGGGATTCGGAGGTAGGTGCCGGGGACTGGGACAGCCGGCACCGATGTTCCGGATGGAGAGGGGGCAGGGAGCCAGGTGCAGAGCGTCCCCACGGGCGGACGGCACGTTCGTCGTCACGGTCGCCGCGCGACCGCTGCTCCGCAGCCCCCCTCCGAACTGGCCTAGCTCACGGTGATGTTGGAGCTCCCGCTGCTCTGGTATCCCTCGGTGGCGAGGATCATGTAGTAGTTGAAGCTCCCCAGGCGCATTCCGGCGCGGGCCCAGGCATCGAAGTGGTTGCCGGTGGTGATGGCGCCACCGGTCCGCTTCGACTGCCGGACGCTCCAGTACTGGTTGAACGTGCGGATGCCTTCGACCGACGGGGCGTTGTAGCGCGTGGTCTGGTAGATGTCGTACGTGCCGCCGTCGCTGGTGACGGCGCCCTTGTACGTTCCCGTGGGCCGGTAGGTGCCCCAGCTGTCGACGATGTAGTACTCGACGAGCGGGTTCGACGTCCACCCGTAGAGAGTCAGGTAGCCGTTGCCGGACGGGTTGAAGCTGCCGGAGTAGGTCACGGTCCGGCGTGAGCCGTTGCTCCAGCCCTTGCCGGCGACGAAGTTCCCGGTGTTCCGCCACGAGGTGCTGTAGTTGCCGCCGGAGTTCAGAGTCATGGAGACCGTGCCCTGGCTGTCCGTCCAGAACGAGTAGTAGTACCCGTTGTTGGTTCCGGTCTGGTTCGTGGTGATGACCGTGGCCGCCTCGGCGGTGCCGGGCAGGGCCAACGTGGCTCCGGTGGCCAGCAGCAGGCTGCAGACGCTGCGGCGCGTCGGGTGTGCGGGTCCGTCGTTCATGAGCGTGCTTCCTCCTCGTCCTCGTGGTTGAGATCTGCCAACGGCGAACAGTTTTGGTATGGCCCTGCCAACTGTCAATAGTTTCGGTATTGATCCCGAAACATTCGTTCGGCCAGATGGCATTTTGTAGAGGCGTTTTACCTGCTTGTAGGCATAATCGATGGAGTGAATCGAGATGTTCGTCGCCGACCGCGATTGCGAGATCAAATTTCCAGATTCATCTCTTCGAATGTTTCGAAGGTCTCCGCCACATGCCAGAGGTGCGCATGGCCAGGGGCAGCGTGGCCCGGTGCACGCAAACGGCCCCGGATGAGGAGTCCGAGGCCGAGTGGAACGCCGACCTGGGGAGGAACCCCAGGTCGGCGACGTAATGCATGGTGCCCCCGGCAGGATTCGAACCTGCGGCACCCGCTTCAGGGGGTTTCTCTGGGCGGGGCTGTGACCTGCGGAGATGTCGGTCGTAGGGGGTCTGCCCCGGGAAGCACTTCTCCACGATTCTCGTGTGTTCCCGGGGAATCCCGGCCTCATGTGTGCTGAATCCGTTCCGCGCAGCCTGTGAGGCGGCCACCGCATCGCGACCTGGGCGCAGGGCGGATTCGTCACTGTTCGGAAGAATGCCGAGCCGGGACCCTTGTGAGCTACTTGCCGAGGACGACGGTGTTGTTACAGCCCTGTGTCGAGCCGAGGATGGTGGTCTGCGAGCCAGGCGAGCCCTCGCCGTTGGGCGAGTTGGCCTCCCGGCCGTTCTGGAACCCGGACTGGCCCTGTACGTCGATGTTCGCTTCGGTCGTCGAGCATGTCGTGCTCTGGCTGATGAGGAGCGTCTGGCTCTCTTTCGTCTCGCTCTCCTTGCTTTGGTGCTTGTGTCCGTGTCCTTGCTTGTGTCCTTGTTTGTGTCCTTGCTTCTGCTCCTGCTTGTGTCCTTGCTTTTGCCCGTGTCCGTGCCCCTCCCCGTCGGCGTAGGCGGTGCCGGTGCCGAGGAAGCCGATGGCGCTGAGGAGGACGGCCACGACAGCGGTCTTGCGAGGCTTGCGCATGTCTTCTCCGAGCGTTGAAGCGGACGTCTACGCGATCCGCCACGTCATAAGATGACGAGAGGTTAATGCGCAAATGCCCGATATCCTCTCGTCGGCACGCCGGATCGTCTGACTGACGAGCAAGGGTGTCGGCCCCACGGCCGACCCAAGTTCCCTGTACGACAAAGGCGTCGCGAAGCCGAATGCGGACGTAGGCGCTCCGCGCAGAACCACCCGTGTGGCCGCGCCATGAGCGCGGGGCGGCCCAGGCTCTTCGCCACTGACGCAGGGCGCCGACGAAACTCCCGTGCAGCGTCGACGAGTTCGTCTCGCGACGGCGCCCATCCCTACGATGTCCTGCGCCGCGTACGGCGGGAAATGATCTTCGATGTTCACGGCGGGCCACAGATGTGGGTGGGAGACCAACGCGTTGCGCGCCCCGGCAGGATTCGAACCTGCGACACCCGCTTTAGGAGATTTCTCCAGGCAGGGCTGTGACCTGTGGAAACGGCGAGAGTAACCTGTCCCGCCTGGGAAATGCCCCCTCCGTGGTTCTCAGCTGTTCGCCGGGGTTCCCGTCCTCACATGTGCCGTATGTGTTCCTCCTGGTGAACGCGGTATTCGCGCAGGTGCGGCTGGCGCAGACGACGACGCGTCGTAGGAGTCTGCGCGGTGCTCGGCGACGGTCTGGTGGCCGCCGTATCGGTAGGCTCCCCGGCTGGCCGACCCCAGCGCCCCCTCGGCGTCGGATGCTTCCGCCTCCTCTTGGGCGGAGGCCGGGTAATGACTCCTTACCTGACAACTTGCTGCGCTGTGTGGGGCTGCGGTGATGTGCGTCTTGGCCTGTCTGCCCTTGTCGAACCGGTAGTTGGCCGAGCCGATGCCGAAGTCCCGCAGCATGGTGCCCAGGTGGTAGGAGCTCAGCCCGCTGGCACCATGCTCCGCTCAGGGGGCGTCGGGGTCCTGGACCAGGGCGGGCACCAGATCCAGGGTGGACAGGGCCCTCGGGGTCGCCGCGTGCCTCGAAGATGCGGTGGATGTCGCGCAGCAGTCGCGTCTTCAGGCTGGTCTGTTCGTCCTGGACGGCCTCGTAGCGGGTCATCGCCGCACGGGCGCGCGCGGGCCAGTGACCGCCGGCCAGGTCCGGCGGTGATCACCAGCGGTTCCCAGGCGTCCGCCGCCCGGTCCTGTACCGGCATCGCCGGCACCATGCGGCCGGCCGTGCCGCGCAGCGGTGACAGCCAGGCGGCCAGCCGGTCACGCAGCGCGTTGAGTTCGGGTACCGAGAAGCGCGAGCGGAACCGGGCGACCTTCTCGCCCGGCTTGCGCTTCTGCATCCGCAGCACGACCGCCCAGTCCATGATCGTGTCCGGTAGGTCACCGATACCCGCGGGCGCGGCCATCGCGAAGGTGGGATACGCGGTGGGCTTGTGCCCGGGACCGGAGATGCGCCAGGCGGGCCGGTTGCGCTGATGCCCGGCGTTGAGCAGGCCGCGCAGGTCCTCATTGTCGCCCGTCTTGGGCCGAAGACGGTGTCGGCCTCGTCCACCAGCAGGTGGGCGGGTTCTTGCCGATGACGTGGAAGACGACCGCCGGGGAAGTGTTCACCGTCATCATCGGCTGGTGGACGGTCTCGTGGAGCACGTCCAGAACCCGGGACTTGCCGCACCCCTTCGTCGGCCCGACCACCGCCAGACGCGGCGCGTGCTGCAAAGCGGTCTGGATGTGCGTGGCCGCCACCACAGCGTGATCGCCGTCAGTGCCTCCTCACTCGACAGCACCACGTACTTGCCGATCGCCGCCCGCAACTGGTCCAGCACCCCGTGAGCCGACGGGACAGGTCCCCTGCTGGGCGGTCCCCGCCACGGGACCGTCGGTCCCCACCGGCGGGCGGGGACCGTGATCGCAGTCCCCATCACGGTCCCCATCGCGGTCCTCGTCACGGTTCCCAGGCCCGGCGGCCGTCTCTCGGGGACCGACCCCCGATTTCAGGCCGTTGGCCTGCGCGTTTGAGTCCGAGGGCACACGATGCCCGCCGTCGCTCTGGCACCTCTCCGGCCCCCCCCGTACGCACAACGGCTGTCAGCCGTGCTCGTTGATCCGGCGCAGAAACGCCCGTGTGCGCGCGTGGTCGGGGTCGGTCATGAGTTTCTCCGGAGGGCCTTCCTCCAGGATGACGCCCTGGTCGAACATGACAAGGCGGTCGGCAGCGGAGCGGGCGAAGCCCATCTCGTGGGTGACGACGATCATCGTCGTGCCGTCCTCGGCCAACTCCTTCATCACCTCGATGACCTCCCCGACCATCTCCGGGTCAAGGGCGCTGGTCGGCTCGTCGAAGAGCATCAGGGCCAGCTTCATGGCGAGGGCGCGAGCAATGGCGACGCGTTGCTGCTGACCTCCGGACAGGGCGGACGGCCGCGCCGACGCCTTGTGGGCGAGGCCGACCCTCGCCAGCAGGGCGTGCGCCCGTTCGCGCGCCTCAGCCTTCGACAGGCCGAGGACCTTCGCCGGGGCCACGGCCACGTTCTCCAGGGCCGTGAGGTGCGGGAAGAGGTTGAAGCGCTGGAAGACGAAGCCGATGTCGCGGCGGCGCTCGGCGACGACCTTCGGCCGTTCCTCGACCAGCCGCTCGGAGCCGGGCCGGTATCCCACCGGGCGGCCGTGCAATCCGGCCCGTTGTATCCCGGCGGACCGCGGTAACCGGTGTGTCCAGATGTACCCGAGCTCCATAGGTACGAGCGCCCGCGACCAGCCGCTCGGTCACGCCCACCGAGTCGACAGCGCCGTCACCCGGCGCCCAGACAGCCCACTCTGGAGGCTGCCGAAGGGTGGGCTCGAGCGTCGCCACGGTGGCCGCGTCCACGATCGTCTGCCCGGGCCCGGCGTCCGGCGCACTGTCCTCCCTGGTCCAGCTCAGCGAGCCGGATCAGGTCACCGGGAGCCCCGGCAACTCGGCCCCGAGTCGGTGGTACTCCGCCGTTGCGGTGGCCCGCAGCCCGGCGGCCGGACCTTTACGCAGGCCAGACGCTCCGACCCAGGCGAACGAGTCCACCGTCACGCCGGCGCCGGGCCGCCCGGCGTCGACCAACGTCACAGTGGCGCCCGCCCGGGCGGCGTGATAGGCCACCGATGCGCCGACAATGCCGGCGCCGACGACGACCAAGTTCCGACCTGCCAGTGGGCTCAACACGTTCACGACGTTATTCCTTGACGGCTCCGGCATTGGCGTCCTGCACGAAGTAGCGCTGGAAGCAGAAGAAGAGGGCCGCGACAGGCAGGGTGGACAGCAGGGCCGCCGCCAGTTTCAGCGGGTACTGCGTGCCGCCGCCGAGGCCGCCGGAGACGAGCCGGGCGAGGCCGGTGGTGAGAGTCTCGTACTGGCTGGACTGGGTGGCCACCAGGAAGTGGGTGAACTCGTTCCACGAGCCCTGGAAGGAGAGGATCGTGAGGGTGATCAGAGCGGGGCGGGCCATCGGCAGGACCACCGACCAGAAGATGCGGAAGACGCCGGCGCCGTCGACGCGTGCGGCCTCCTCCACCTCGCGTGGGATCGACTCGAAGAACTGCTTCATGATGAAGATGCCCGCCGCGTCGACCAGCAGCGGCAGGATCATGCCGGTGTAGGTGTCGAAGAGCCCGAAGGTGTTGAGCACCAGGAACCGCGGGATCAGCAGGGCGATACCGGGCACCGCCATGACGGCGATGATGAAACCGAACAGCAGGGTGCGGCCGGGGAAGCGCAGCCGGGCCAGGGCGTAGCCGGCCATCGCGTCGAACAACACCCGTCCGGTGGTGACGACGACGGCGATGAACGCCGAGTTGCCCAGCCAGCGCAGGAAGGGCACACCGTCGCCGGCCTGGCTGAGCCCGAACAGGCGCTGGTAGGCCGCGGTGGTGGGGGTGGTCGGGATCAGGCCGAGGGGGTGCGCGGCCGCGTCGGGGTCGGTCTTGAACCCGGTCACCAGCTGGATCGCGAACGGCATGAGGTACAGCAGTCCGACCGCGGCCACCGCCGTGTATCCGAGGATCCGCAGCGGCACCGGGAAGCGGCCGAGCACGGGAAGTCCCTGCGACCGTCCGGACTTGGCGGCCCTGGTTCGTACGGGCCTGGTGGTCGTCGTTCGCTCGGACTCGGCGGTCAGCGTTTGTACGGGCTCGGCGTTCGTCGTGCGTACGGACTTCGAGGTCATCGTTTCCTCCCGGGGCGGGCGGTGCGCTCACGGAGCGCGTATCGCTGCAGGCCGGTCATGGTGAGGATCAGTGCGAGCAGGAGGAAGGCGATGGCCGCGCCCTGGCCGAAGTCGGCGTCGCCGAAGGCGGCCGAGTAGGACAGGAACGCAGGTGTGAGTGTGGTGTTGCCGGGGGCGCCCTGGCTCATGACGTACACCTGGTCGAAGACCTGCCAGGTACCGATCGTCCCCAGGGTGAGGACGAGGAAGAGGACGGGCCGCAAGGCGGGCAGCGTCACATGGCGCAGCATCTCGAAGCGGTTCACGCCCTCGATGGCGGCCGACTCCTCCAGCTCGCGGGGGATGTTCTGGAGCGCCGCGAGGAAGATCAGCATGAAGGTGCCGGAGGTCGTCCACACGGAGAGCGCGATGATCGTGCACATCGCGACGGACGGTCCGGACAGCCACTCGAACCAGGACAGTCCCATGAAGGAGTGGTCAGCCAGAACACCGGCCGGGCGGTTGGGGTCGACTATGCCCAGGCCGCCCAGCAGGAGGGAGAGGACTCCACGTGGGTCGGTGAACCAGTTCGGACCCTTCACTCCGATCCAGGACAGCAGGGTGTTGACGGCTCCGCTGCCCTGGAACAGGAAGAGGAAGATGGTGGAGACCGCGATCGAGCTGGTCACCGAGGGGAAGAAGAACGTGGTGCGCAGGGCGCCCCGGCCACGCAGCATCCGCTGGTTGACGATGAGAGCCAGTCCCAGCGCGAGCACGGTCTGCAGCGGCACGGTCAGCAGCACGTAGTAGAAGTTGTTGCGCAGCGAGGTCGCGAAGAGGGTGCGGTCGAGGCCGTCCTGGGTGAGCAGGTCCCGGTAGTTGTCGAGCCCGACGAAGTCTGCCTGCCCGCTGAAGGGGTTGGACTGGCCGTCCCAGTCCAGCAGGCTCACCCAGAGTGCCATCAGCGTCGGCAGGACGAGGAACAGGCCGAGGACGATCACCATGGGGCTGACGAACAGCCAGCCCCAGACCCCTTCGGCGCGGCGCCCCACACGCGGGGCGGGCTTGGCGTGGGGCGCCGCTGCCGGGCCGGGCCCGCCGGGCGCGTCAGGTTCGCTCGGCGAGCCGGCCGTCGTGGAGCCGCCGCCGGTCACCGCGGGTGCGGTGCCGCCGGCAGGCTCGGCAGGCATGGGAGATATGGGGGGTACGGGAGACATGGCGGCTCATTCGCCCTTCGCGAGGGCCTGTTCGCCGTTGCGCTGGAGGTCGGCGAGGATCTTCTTCGGGTCGGCGGTGGCCAGCCCCGCGAGGTCGGTGTTGAACTGGGTGAGGACCTTGTCGAAACCGGCGATGGTCACCGGGCCCTGCGCGTAGGCGCTGGCGTCGACCCACGCCTTGGCGGAAGGATTCTGCTTGGCGTACTCGGCCTGCGCGCTGGTGCGGGAGGGCATCACGCCGAAGGCGGCGGCGTTCTTCACCTGCTGCGCGCTGGAGGTCAGGTACTTGACCAGGTCCACGGCGGCCGCCTGGTGGGCGCTGTCCTGGGCCACGCCCCAGCACTGGCTGAAGGCGAGCGTGCCCTGGCCGGACGGCCCTTCGGGCAGCGGGACAACCGTGTACTTCACGTCGGGGTAGTCGGCCTTCATGCCGCCGGTGAGCCAGTTGCCCTCGATGGTCATCGCGGCCTTGCCCTTGCCGAGGGCCTCGCCGCCCCAGTTGGTGTCGACCTGGTTGGCGTACTTCAGGGAGCCGGACTTCAGCAGCGACTGCACGTACGTGAGCGCGCCGGCGTTCTGCGTACTGTCGGCGGTCATCTTCGTCTGGTCGGCGTCGGTGATCCAGCCGCCGGCCTCCTTCATGAAGACGCCGAGCCGGGCCCACTCGCCGTTGGTGACGAGCCCGGTCACCTTGCCCTTGGTCAGCTTGGCGGCGACCGTCTTCAGCTGGGCCCAGGTGGTCGGGTAGTCCTGGTCGGTGAGCCCGGCCTTCTTCCACAGAGCGGTGTTGATCGCGAGGGAGAGGGTGGAGGTGTCCTTGGGCAGACACACCAGCTTCCCGTCGTAGGTGAAGGACGTACGCAGCTGCTCGGAGAAGTCGTCCGCGTCCTTGACCTGGTCGCCGTAGGGGTAGAGGGAGCCGCCCTTGGCGTAGTTGGCGAACTGGTCGGAGTTGACGTAGAAGGCGTCCGGCGGCTTGTGCCCGGCGAAGGACTGGGCGAGCTGCTGGTTGATGTCCTTGGCGACGTCCACGGTCACCGTGTTGCCGGACTCCTTCGCGTACGCTGCCGCAGCGTCCTTGACGGCCTTGGTCTCCGCGTCGCCCGAGCTGGCGATCAGCACGGTCAGATGCTGCTTGGAACTGGAGTCCTGCTCTGTCTTCGTGCCGCTGTCGAAGCCCGACGAGCAGCCAGTGGCGGCCATGAGCGTCGCGCAGGTGACGAGGGCCGCGGCGGCCGTTCGGTTGACCATGGAAATCCTCCGAGGGTTACGGGTGTGACGTGCGGCTCCACCCGGTCGGCGCGGGACGCGGGGCCGGGGTGGGGGAGGAGGAAGGAACGTGGGGAAGACGAGGCCGTGGTGAGGTGACGGTGAGACGGGGAGCCCGTCGGCCACGGCTTGGCTGGGGTGGAGAGAGGGTGAGTCGGGGTGGATCGGCGGCTGCTTGGCTACGGCAGCCGCCACGGGTCCGAACCAGTCACAACTGGGCTGCGGCAGCTGCTACTTGGCTAAGTCGGACTCCGCCGCATCGCTGCTGTCCGGCGCGCGGACGCTGTCGCGCACGATCAGCGACGGCTCCAGCAGCAGACGCTCCGGCGCCGCGTCGGGGGCGGCGATCCGTGCCAGCAGCAGTCGTACGCACTGTCGGCCGACCTCTTCCAGCGGCTGGGCGACGGAGGCCAGGGCAGGCGAAAGGATTTCGGCGGTCGGCGAGTCGTCGAAGCCGACGACGGCGACGTCCCGGCCGGGGGCGGCACCACGCTCGCGCAGCGTCTGGTAGCAGCCGAGTGCCAGCATGTCGCTGGCCGCGATCACGGCGGTCGCCCCCGCGTCCAGCAGCGGTTTCACAGCGGTGCGGGCCGCGTCGATGTCGTTCACGCTCTGCGCGCGCCGCCCGCGCGTCGGCAGCCCGTGCCGGCGCATGGCCCGCTGCCAGCCCTCGGCACGGTCGTCGCCAGCGCCGGAGGAGCCGCGTTCCCAGCCCAGGAAAGCGATCCTGCGATGCCCCAGGGAGACCAGGTGCTCGACGGCGGCGTCCGTGCCGGAGGCGCCGTCGACGTCGACCCAGTCGCCGATCTGTCGTCCCGACCACATCCGACCGAAGCCGACGAACGGCACGCCGCGCTTGGCCAGCCACGCCTGACGCGGGTCCCCGCGCTCGGTGCCGCTGAGGACGAAGCCGTCGACCTCGTGCTGGTCGAGCAGATCCTCGTACCCCTGCAGGGTCGGACCGCCGGGCGGGGAGGCGAACAGCAGGATCCGGTAACCGGCGTCGTCGGCTGCCTGCGACAGGGCGTGCAGGAACCGGTCGAGGACCGGGGAGCTGGCCGGGGTGGGCTGGATGCCGTAGCCGATCAGCTTGCTGGAGCGGGTGCGGAGTGTCTGCGCGGCGCGGCTGGGGCGGTAGCCCATCTCGTTGATCGCGCGGTGGACTCGCTCCAGGGTCTCGGGCCGCAGCATGTCCGGCGAGTTGATCGCGTTCGACACGGTCTGCGGGGAGACCCCGGCCCGGCGGGCGACCATCGCGAGGGTCGCCGGGCCACCCTTGGCCGAGGAATTCTTGCTGGAGCGGGGCATGCGGCTCTCCGACTTGCCGAGGAGACAAGGACTTCGTTTTAGCGTTCCAATAGGCGTTGTGCTTGCTCTGACGACTGGCTTACTGTCGTTTTAACGATCCAACGCTGAGAGGTTCTACTTCCTTGGACACGACTGTCAAGCCCCAGGACACCAACGGCTCGGATGCGGCCTCCCCCTCCGCGACCGGCGGCCTGCAGCCGTTCCTGCATGACGCGGTCGTCACGCTGCACGCGCCGAGCCTCGTGATCTCGCGGGAAGACGGGCAGCTCAGCGGGGGTGCGGACGGCTTCTACCACGGCGACCGCAGGGCGCTGTCCCGGCTGACCGTCACCGCCGAGGGCATCGCCCTGGCCCCGGTTCAAGGCGGGCCGCGAGGCGCGGACCGCGCCGGCTTCCGGGCGATCCTGCGCGGACTCGGCGAGGTGACACCGGACCCGGCCGTCGCCCTGCACCGCCGCCGTAGTACAGCCAACGGCCGACTGGAGGAGATCTTCGAGGTCACCAACGCGGGCGGCGAGCACGTGCGCTTCCGGCTGACGGTGAGCGCCGGTTCGGACCTCGCCACCATGGAGCAGGTCAAGTCGGGGCATGTGATCGAGGAGGCGTCTCCGCAGGTCGCGGACTGCGATGCCATCGGGCTCGCCTGGTCCACGGACGACTTCGCCGTACGCCTGGCGGCCGAGCCCGAGCCGGATGTGCTCCAGGTGCCGACGGGGGAGCTGTCGTACGACATCGATCTCAAGCCCGGTACGTCGTGGAGCGTGACGCTGACCTGCACGGCGGCGTACACGGACGGCGACCAGTTCCCGGCCCCGCCTGCGGACCAACTGCCCTGGTGCACCCCCGTCTTGCGCAGCGCGGACCGGGGCTTCGACCGGTGGCTGAAGCAGTCCCTGGCTGACCTGGACCGCCTGCGCCTGACCGACCCGCGCTCGACGCATCGGGACCGGCCGGACCAGTTCCTGGCCGCCGGTGCTCCTTGGTTCCTCACCCTCTTCGGCCGCGACGCGCTCTGGGCAGCCCGCATGCTCCTCCCGCTCGGCACCGATCTCGCCGCCGGAACCCTGCGCACGCTGGCCCGCCGCCAGGGCGCCGTCACCGACCCGGCCACGGAGGAGCAGCGGGGCAAGATCCTCCACGAAGTGCGCCGCGACACCCTCCAGATCGCGGACCGGCTCTCTCTCCCGCCGGTGTACTACGGCACGGTCGACGCCACCCCGCTGTGGATCACCCTGCTCCACGACGCCTGGCGCTGGGGCATGGACCCGGCCGAGGTCGAGGAACTCCTGCCGCACGCCGAGGCGGCCCTCGCCTGGATGCGCGAGGCGGCATCCGCGGACGGCTTCCTCAAGTACGTCGACCAGACCGGCCGCGGCCTGTCCAACCAGGGCTGGAAGGACTCCGACGACTCCATCCGCTACAGCGACGGCCGCCGCGCCCACGCGCCGATCGCCCTGTGCGAGGTCCAGGCGTACGCCTACGAGGCAGCCCACGCCGGAGCCGCCCTGCTGCGGGCGTTCGGACGACCCGGCGCGGACGCCTGGGAGGACTGGGCGGACCAGCTCGCCACCCGCTTCCGCGAGCACTTCTGGGTGAGAGACGAGAAGGGCCCGTTCCCCGCAGTCGCGCTGGACGGCGACGGCAAGCCGGTCGACTCCGTCACCTCCGGCTTCGGCCACCTCCTCGGCACGGGCCTGCTCAACGCGGAGGAGAGCGCACTGCTGGCCGCCCGCCTCGCCGGCCCCGACCTCGACGCGGGACATGGCCTGCGCACTCTGAGCAGCGACGCGGTGGGCTACAACCCCTTGGGCTACCACGTCGGTTCGATCTGGCCGCACGACACGGCAATCGCCGTGCACGGCCTGGTCAAGGCAGGCTTCCCGGACGCCGCCGCATCCCTGGCGGACGGTCTGCTCGCGGCGTCGGCGGCATTCGACGCCCGACTGCCCGAACTCTTCGCCGGCCACGGCACCGAGGCGGGCACCGGGCCCGCCCCCTACCCCGCGTCCTGCCGACCCCAGGCATGGGCGGCCGCGTCCTCGGTCCATGTTCTCCGAGTGTCCTTGGGACTGGACGCGGACGTCCCGGGCGGCACCCTCACCGTGGCCCCCACTTTCGCCCGGGATTACGGCCCGCTGGCCGTCACCGGACTCCAAGTCAACGGGGAGCGGCTGGATGTCACCGTGACCGCGGATGGATCAGTGAAGCTGGCAGCGCCGGAAGAACTGACCGTGACCACGGGCTGACCATGGCAACCCTTCGTGGAGGCACGCGCAGATGCTCTGCCTGCATCGGCCGGGGCGCGCCACACCTCGAACGCGACGCAGGGCCGGCCTGGGAGGAAACGTCCCCTGGCCGACCCTTCTCGCTGTGCCCCCGGCAGGATTCGAACCTGCGACACCCGCTTTAGGAGAGCGGTGCTCTATCCCCTGAGCTACGAAGGCGGGGGCTTGTAGAAAACCTTGTTGAAAACCCAGGGTGTGGATCTTCGACGAGGAGCGCAAGCCCGCTGGTCAGACGTGGTGCAACGCTCTCCGCTGGGTCATCTGAGCAGACAACGTCACGTACCAACGACTGACCAGGGGTAGCTTAGCGGATGCGCGCCAGTGAGGGTCCTCTGTCTGGGGGCAGGAGGTCGGGGCGGCGAGCTGGAGTGCCTCTGACCTGCGGTGCCTGGGGCTTGCATCGCGCGGTTGGTGGACGTTGTGGGAGCCGGGACCGAGGGCCGTTGGACCGTTCTGCTCCCTGTGTCAGCTTGTGGGGCTACTTGCCGCTGTCTCGGGGTGCCTGGCATGACAGGCCGCTCCCGCGGAGGCAGGGGCCTCTTGCACAGCACGCAAGCGGGACACGCTCACAACCTCGGGGTGGGCCCACGGACGCGACGTCCTTGTCATGCTGCTGACCGCACTGGCCACGGCGTTTCCCGACGGCGGCACACCATAGAACGACTCACCCCCGGCGGCACCGACGAAGCACTGCTGTACTGGCGGTTCATCGGCACCGCCTTCCTCGGCGCCCCGGCAGCCGGTGCCCGCGTGGACTTCGCCGGCACCGACCTGTTCGCCGCCGGCAGCGGAGCCTTCACCGCACAACGCCACGTCGAAGACCTGCTCACCCTCACCGGCCAACTGCGCCCGGACCACACCGGATCATGACCGTGTCACCGACGCCGGACAGCAAGCGGCGGCCGCATCGAGAAAGTCGATGCGGCCGCCGCTGCCGTGACGAGGTTGCGTCGCCCGACGGTGATGCCGGGACGACGAGAATCAGACGCCGTAGGGGTTGTCGATGATGTAGACCCAGTCGCCCTCGCTCGTCCTCCTCATCACCTCGACCGCCTTTCCTTCCACGGTGCCGCTCTCGCTCGTGATCCGCCAGGACGGCTGGACCATCGCCAGGTCGCCGTTCTGATGGACCGACGCGGCCACCACCTCCATGGTGCTGGGCAAGGCGAGGTAGGGCTTCAGCGCTTCCTTGATGCCTTCCCTGCCGTAGACCGGCTTCTGTCCCGGTCCCGGTACGAACATGGCGTCTTCGTCGAACAGGGAACCCAGTCCGTCGAGGTCCCGGTCCTTGAGGTACTGGGCGAAGCGCTCGTGCACGACTTCCGGTTTCATATTCTTTCCTCTTCTTTTCTTTCGTTGCGGACGGGTGGGTCGGCTACAGGCCGATCTACGTGAGCCATTGACCGGTGGTGCGCGGCGTCAGCCCCAGAAGCTGGTGGGCGCTGTCGTGCGCGCCGATGGTGTTGTCCTGCACGGTGGCGAGGCCCTCGTGCAGTGCGGTGACCGCAGCCGCTCCCGCGTCTCCTGCGGCGTAGAAGGAGCGGGCCGGTGCGCCGGCGGCGGCCCTGGGTGAGGTGTCAGCGGGTGTGCGGGTCGGGCAGGGTGATGGGCTCGCCCGGGGTGGGCCAGTGCAGCGGGACGCCGACGGCGTCGAAGGTCTGCTGGACGTGGCTGCGGTCTTCGGTGTAGTGCGCCCAGCCCTCGGCGTGCACGGCCACCACGAGGGGGCCGCCGAGCAGGCGGCGGGCCTCGACGGCCTGGACCGCGGTCAGCGACAGTCGTATGTCACCGAGCTCCTCGAAGCCGGCCGCGCCCAGGTGCAGCAGCGCCACGTCGACGCGGTACCGGTCGGCCAGGGCACTCATCGCGTCCAGGTCGACGGTGTCACCGGAGACGTACACGCTCGGTGCCGAGCCGTCGTCGGTGTGCAGGAGGAAGCCGGTGACCGGACCGGTGATGTCCTCGGTGCCGACGGGACCGTGGCGGGCGGGGACCGCGGTGATGTTCAGCGGCGTGCGGCCCGGCTTCGACAGGGTCCGGGTCTGCCAGGGCTCCAGGCCGACGGCTGCACCCCCGAGATCCTTGGCGCCGGCGACGGTGGTGAACACCTCCGAGGCACCGGAGGCCACCGTACGCCCGGCGGTGTCGAGGTTGTCCTGGTGCTCGGTGTGGCTGACCACGACGGCGTCGAGGGCGGGCAGTTGTGCAGGCTTCAGCGCCGGGTCGGCGGTCTTGCGCACCATGACCGGGCCGTCCCGGTACTCGGTGCCGGCGGCGTCGAAGGTCGGGTCGGTCAGCAGCGTCCAGCCGGCCAGGTGGATCAGCGCGGTGGGGCCGCCGAGCACCGCCACGGTGTTCGCGTCACGGGTCACGGCATCGTGGGTTACCACGGGTACTCCTTGACGATCAGGGGTTGGCTCACTCACTCTCATCGAGTTACTTTCTCTTGGGAAGTACATACCTTCAGGTGAGGTGAGCACGTGCAGGAAATCGCGCGGGGCAACGTCCGTAATCCCGCCTGCCCCGGCAGGCAGCTGTTCGACCTGGTCACCGCCCGGTGGGCCGCCCTGGTCCTGGTCGACCTCATGGACGGCCCGCAACGCTGGTCCGAGCTGCGTCGGCGGGCCGGCGGCGTCAGCGACAAGATGCTCGCGCAGACCCTGCGCGACCTCGAAACCGGTGGGCTGATCACCCGCACCGTGCACACCAGCCGCCCACCGACGGTGCAGTACGACCTGACCGACCTCGCCCGCGGCGCCACCGCCGCACTGCAACACCTGCAGAACTGGGCCGAAGAGCACACCAGCGACTACGACCACTATCGGCGCACCCACACCGTTGACCCGAAGCCCTGACAAGGCAGGCTCGGTGCGCACGTCACCGTGCTTCCGTCGTCTGAGTCAGCGCAGGTCTGCCAGGATCCGCTTGATGTCCGCGGTCAGCGTCGTGGGTGTCGAGACCCTGCCGGCTGGAACCGACGCAGCGCCCGCAGTGTCGGGCGGATCAGCCTCCACCAGGTATCCCACCTCCGTCAGGATGCCGAACAGAGCCGCGTGAAGATGACGTCGGGCGGCTTCCTGCGCGCGATCCGCCGGGCCCATGGGCCACCCCTGCAACTGCTCGTCGGCCGCGGCGCGGCGCAGACTGCGGGAGACGAACCACTCCACGCCGACTGAGTCACCGCGATCGGCCACCAGGACACCGTGGGCGCGGTAGCGGTCGTCGCTGTCTGCTTCGGGCAGTCCGGCAGCCGCCAGAAGCGTTCGGATCTCCAGTCTCAACGGGCCGCGACTCGGAGGCTGGCGCCGATGCTGAGCACTTGGCACAGGGCCTGCTCCTTGGTTGGAACTGGGCGGTCATTCAACGAGAGTGATGACGCGTCAGGAATCCATCCCTCGATATATCCACGGAGAAATGGGCCGAGCTCGCGTGGGTGCACATCGAATTCCTCGTCCTCGACATTCGGCAACGGATGCCATACGTAATCGATGTCCGTGTTGGTTTGAGTGCGGGCGCGAAGACTGATCCATCTCATTTTGCCGTGACGGACCACAAAGATGCGCGTCGCTTCGGTTGGACTGTCCCGGTCTGGTAGCGGACTGTAGCTTCCGACAACTGGAGGTGCGCAAGGAACCAGTGCGAGAAGAGTGAGTCCAAGACGTGAATTACGGAGAGTCGTGACGACAAGATGCGGATTACCCGAGAAGGGACCGGTCGCCAAGAGGAATCACCATGAACCCTGCAAAGCAGTACACGATCTTCGCGGTCGATCACGGCCAGGACTGTTTGTTGCGACTTGTTTCGGAATGCGGTCCTCATGCCTTGAGCATCAGTCGGAACTGGTACGCACGCCCACGCTGAGCCGGAAAGAAATGAAGCCGAGAAAGATGGACCATTCGTTGAAGCGGGGTCCGGCTTGACCTCAAGTTAACTTGAGATTTTACGTTGCTTGTGCGGGCCCACTCAGGGCCGGATCGCGGATGTCGTCAGCACCCCCTTTCCATGGAATCGAGGTACCCCTATGTCCTCCCAGCCCTCCACGCCCCACTCCCCTCTCAAGATCGGCGTCCTAATCGGCAGCGTCCGCCCCGGGCGGTTCGCCGACAAGGTCTCGGCGTGGTTCCTGGCCGAGATCGGGCACCGCGATGACATGGAGACGCATGTCATCGATCTGTCCGAGCCGGCGCTTGCCGATGAGCTCAAGCTCACCCTGGAGCAGTCCGACGGGTCGGGCGACGCGCCGACGCTCGCTCAGCGCATCGGTGGGCTCGACGGGTTCGTGGTCGTGACGCCCGAGTACAACCATGGCTACCCGGCCGCCCTCAAGCTGGCGATCGACTACGTCTACCGGGAGTGGCGGGCCAAGCCGGTCGGGTTCGTGTCGTACGGCGGGATGGCCGGCGGGCAGCGGGCCGTGGAGCAGCTTCGGCAGGTCTTCGCCGAGCTGCATGCCGTCACCCTGCGCGACACCGTCAGCTTCCACATGGCCTGGGAGCAGTTCGACGACGAAGGGCGCCCGCACGACCGGGACGGCACCGCCAAGGCCGCCGCCGTGCTGCTGGACCAGCTCGCCTGGTGGGGGCTGACCCTGCGCGAGGGGCGGACCGCCAGGCCCTACGACGGCTGAACAGGACCTACCCCGGGTGCCCAAGAACTCAGGTCACCTGAGGCGGGCCGCCAGGCTGACCCGCACCCACCCCGCACGCCCCAAGAACTCAGCCGACCCGGGGCGGACCGCAGGACCGCGGCGAATGAACGGCACCCACCCTGCACCCCCCAAGCCCTCACCCCACCCCCACCCGCCCAAACCGCCCCGCCACCCGAAGCTCCCCCTCCACCCGCGCCGCGGTCTCCGCCAGCTCCGGCAGGACATCCCGTACGCACTCCTCCACCGACCGTCGAGCCGCATGCATGGCCACGTTCACGGCGGCGACCGCTCGGCCGGTTCGGTCGCGTACCGGTACTGCCACCGAGCGCAGGCCGGCCTCCAACTCCTCGTCGACCAGGGCGTATCCGTGGGTTCGGGTGTCGGACAGGGCCTTCGTGAGGGCTGTCGGGTCGGTGATGGTGTGGGGGGTGAGGGAGGGGAGGTCGGTGAAGGACGGGCGTTCGGCCAGGTCCGCCAGTAGGACTCGGCCCAGTGAGGTCGCGTACGCCGGTAGGCGTGTGCCCACCGTGATGTTCACGCTCATCACGCGGCGGGTGGCGGCTCGGGCGAGGTACTGGATCTCGTCGCCGGAGGGGGTCAGGACCGCCAGGGACGTCGATTCGTGGACTCGGTCCGCCAGTTCGGTGAGGTGTGGGGTCGCGATCTGGGCGAGGGTCGTGCGGGACAGGGGTGGGTAGCCGAGGGCGAGGACCCGGGGGGTGAGGGTGAAGGTTCGGCTGCCCGACTGGGTCACCAGGCCCAGGTGTTCGTAGGTGATCAGTGCTCTGCGGGCCGTCGCGCGGGCCAGGCCCGTCGCGCGGGACACGTCGGTCAGGGTCAGCTCCTGGCGGGCCTCGCCGAACGCGGTCAGTACCGTCAGCCCGCGCGCCAGTGATTCGATGAACTCCCGGCCCAGTTCCTGCTTGGAGGCGCCCGTCCAGGTCGCCAGGCCCGCCGGGGCCGGGCCGGGGTGGGGGTCGGGGGCCTCGCGCAGGGTGCGTTCCATGTCGGCGACCGCTGTGCGGAGGCGGGGGAGGAGCGTGTCGCGCAGGTCCGCGGCGGTGTGGCGGCTGGTGTGGCTCACCACGCTCACCACGCAGGCGATACAGCCGCCCGCCCGCGGATCCCGCACCGGTACGGACACCGCGACCAGCCCCGGCTCGATCAACTGGTCGTCCAGCGCCCAGCCGTCCTTCCGCGCCCGGGTCACCCGGTGTTCGAAGTCCTCGTCGGAGGACGGATGCCCCGTCCGCCACGGTACGGCCGGGAAGCCCCGGTCCTCCGGGTCCTTCGCCCGGCGTTCGCGCCACGACTGCCACTGCGCGTCCGTCCACTCCGTGGCGAACAGCGGGCCTGGGGCGGTGCGTTCGGCGGGGAGCAGGTCGCCGATGCGGAAGCTGAGGGACATCGCGCGGCGGCGGGTCGCCTGGTGGATGAAGCGGATGCCGTCGCGGTCGGCGACCGCCAGCGACACCGACTCGTCCAGCTCGTCGGCGAGCGCGTCCGCGGGGGAGGAGAGCAGGGCGGGCAGGGCGAGGGCGGCCAGGTAGGCGTTGCCCAGTTCCATCACCCGGGGCGCCAGCACCACGTCACGGCCGTCCAGGCGGACGTATCCCATGCGGGCGAGCGTGGACGCGATCCGGTCCACCGTCGAACGCGCCAGGCCGGTGCTCCGCTCCAGCCCGCTGGCGCTCAGGGTTCCGTCGGCCTCCGTGAGCCGCCGTAGCACCGCCACGCCCCGGATCAGAGGCACGACCGCCTCCGCCGGCACGGCACGATCGTCGTCCAGGGGCGTGGTCGTCTTCGCGGGCATCAGCTCTCCGTACGGCGTTCGCGGCAGCTCTAACGGTAATCGGCCCGCAGGCCGCACGCGCTCGCGCCGCCCCTGAGGCACCCCAGCCCGTCCGGCTGACCTACCCCCGACTGACCCGCACCCGATAACTCCCCGCCAGATCCACCCCCGCCACCACCACCCGCACCCCCCGCTTCTCGTCCACGAACTCCTCCCCGGGCCCGAACGTCGCGTCCGACAGCTCGGCGTGGACATTCGGGCTCCGCGTGCAACCCCCGCTGTCCTCATGGGAGTCGAGGACCTTCATCGGGCCCATCCCGGTGTCGACGTCCGCGTCGACCTTGTAGATCAGGACGCCGGGGCGGCACACGGCCTCGTCGTTGCCCTCGCGGGTGCGCAGTTCGAGGGCGTAGCCGGTGCGGCGGCTCAGGGGGACGAAGACCAGCTTGGGGCCGCCCTCGCGGGCCAGCGGGGTGAGGGCGTACTCGGTCGTTCCGTCGCCCGCCGCGCACGCCACCTGTGCGTCGTCCAGCCAGCCCAGCTTCCACTTGTGCCAGCCGAGCAGATCGTTGTTGGCGCCCCAGTCCTCGCTCATGATGTCCCAGTGGCCGACCGCGCCCCCGCCCTCGGCGGTGTACAGGTCGGGGAGGCCGAAGACATGGCCGTTCTCGTGGGGGAGGACCCGGTAGCCGGTGCGGTGGTAGGTGCCGGAGCCGTCGTCCTGGCGGGAGTAGACGAAGGACGCGTTGGCCACCGAGACGCCGTCGGCGACCGGGGCCTCGGTGTTGCCGGCGAAGGTCACCGACAGGACCGTGTCCAGGGCGGAGGGGCCGGCGTTCGGGGTCACCAGGACGTTCAGGAAGTCGTACGACCGGAAGTCCACCTTCGGGTCGGCGGCGACCACGATGTCCTGGACCAGCTTGCGGTACCCGGGGTCGAAGGGCGCGCCGCGCTCTATGCCGTACGCCCGGAACGACTTCGGCATGCGCAGCCAGCCGGGGATCGGGGTCTCGGGGTGGTAGTCGAGGCGGCCGTAGGAGCTGGTGCGGTACCAGTCCTGGGTCTGCGGGAAGAACTCGGCGAAGCGGTCCTGGGCGCGGCCCTGGCCGGGGGTGTCGGGGAAGTCGACCATCAGGGTGAGGGCGCGGACGGTGCCGGTGGAGCGGGCGTAGCCGCGGATCGTCGGTACGCCCTCCGACATCTGGACCGTGGGACGGCCGCTGATCATGCAGGGGCGCAGGGCCGAGGGGTGTTCGGGGGAGACCGGGCCCGCTCCGACCACCGTCGAGGTGCCCGCCGTGAGGTGTCCGGTGCCTGCCGAGGTGCTGACCGCCAGGGTCAGGACGGTCACGGAGGCGAGGGCGGCCACACGGCGGGGGCGTATCCGGCGATTCGGCTGCATGCATGGGCCCTTCAGTCCATGGCAGCCGCCGGACTGCGCGCTGCACCCTCTCGATCACCCTGTGTCGAGGGGTGCGGGGACGCGCGCTGGATGAGACCGAACGTGGGTTCTTCGGCGAGAAGGGTGTGACGTAGGCCACATCAAAACTCTTCCGTGGCCGGAAATAACCGGGGACCCTCTCCCCGTTTAGCCATGTGTCCGAGCGAAACGGGGACAGCTTCCCCGGATCGCCACCCAGCCTCCCGATACCGATCGGGATCCGATATCAATCGGAATCACTCAGGAGTACGCCGTGCAGACCGTCACCCCCGTAGCGCGCAAGGCGCCCCGGCCGCGCGCCGACGCCCTGCGCAACCGGGAGCGGATCGTCACCGCCGCCCGGGAGATGTTCGTCGAGTTCGGTCCGGACGTACCGCTCGACGAGATCGCCCGCCGGGCCGGCGTCGGCAATGCCACGGTGTACCGCAACTTCCCCGACCGCGACGCGCTGGTCCGCGAGGTCGTCTGCTCCGTCATGGACCGTACGACGGAGGCGGCCGAGTTGGCGCTCGCGCAGAGCGGGGATGCCTTCGAGGCACTGGAGCGCTTCGTGCACGCCGCCGCCGACGAGCGGATCAGCGCTCTGTGCCCGATGATCCAGTCCACCTTCGACAAGAACCACCCGGACCTGGAGGCCTCGCGCGAACGGTGCGAGGGCCTCGTCGGGGCGATCATGGACCGCGCCAAGGCGGCCGGCCAGCTCCGCTCCGACGTGGACGTCGGCGACGTCATGATCGCCGCGGCCCAGCTCAGCCGGCCCCCGGCGGGCACCGGGTGCGACATCGCCGACCGCTACGTCCACCGTCATCTTCAGCTGTTCCTGGACGGATTGCGGGCCCCGGCCCGCTCGGTCCTGCCGGGCACGGCGCTGACCATGGAGGACCTGCGCAAGGCCTGACCGATTAGTTCATAGCGCCACCGCAGTCAGAAGACCGAATCCCAGTACCGAATCCCACCGGCCGTCACAGCCGACGAGCCGTCCCCTTTTCTTTCCCTTTTTCCGTCACGAAGTCCCGAAGTGGGTATCCCCATGTCTGAAACAGCCTCAAAGGCTCCCGGCGTGCTGGAGAAGTCCGGCGACGCCAATCGCTGGAAGGCGCTCGTCTTCATCGCGCTGGCCCAGCTGATGGTCGTCCTCGATGCGACCATCGTGAACATCGCCCTGCCGTCCGCCCAGGTCGACCTCGGCATATCGGACGGCAACCGCCAGTGGGTCGTCACGGCCTACGCGCTGGCCTTCGGCGGTCTGCTCCTGTTCGGCGGCCGGATCGCCGACCTGTGGGGCCGTAAGAACGCCTTCGTCGTCGGCCTGATCGGCTTCGCCGGTGCCTCCGCGCTCGGTGGCGCCGCCACCAACGAGGCGATGATGTTCGGCGCCCGCGCCCTGCAGGGTGTCTTCGGCGCTCTGCTCGCGCCCGCCGCGCTCTCCCTGCTCGCCGTGATGTTCACGGACGCCAAGGAGCGTGCCAAGGCATTCGGCATCTATGGTGCGATCGCCGGTGGCGGTGGCGCCGTCGGTTTCATCCTCGGCGGCGTGCTGACCGAGTACATGGACTGGCGCTGGACGTTCTTCGTCAACATCCCGTTCGCGATCGTCGCCGCGCTCGGCGCGTACTTCGTCATCCGTGAGCCGGAGGGCGGCCGCAACCGCAACCCGCTCGACATCCCCGGCGTCCTGCTGTCCACCCTGGGCCTGGTCGCGCTCGTCTACGGCTTCACCCGCGCCGAGTCCAACGGCTGGGGCGACTCCGTGACCGTGGGCATGTTCGTCGCCTCCGCGGTCCTGCTGCTCGCCTTCGTCGTCACCGAGGCCAAGGTCAAGGCCCCGCTGCTGCCCCTGCGCGTGATCACCGACCGCAACCGTGGCGGCGTCTACCTCTCGCTCGGTATCGCGATCATCGCGATGTTCGGCACGTTCCTGTTCCTGACCTACTACCTGCAGATCGTGAAGGGCTACACGCCGATCAAGACCGGCTTCGCCTTCCTGCCGATGATCGTGGGCATGATGGTCGGCTCGACCCAGATCGGCACCCGTCTGATGACCCGCGTCCCGGCGCGGGTGCTGATGGGTCCCGGCTTCCTGGTCGCCGCGGTCGGCATGCTCCTGATGACGCAGCTGGAGATCGGTTCGTCGTACGCCTCGATCATCCTGCCGGCGATGCTGCTGCTCGGCCTCGGTATGGGTACGGCGTTCATGCCCGCCATGTCCCTGGCCACCCTGGGCGTCGAGCCCCGGGACGCCGGTGTCGCCTCCGCGATGGTCAACACCTCGCAGCAGGTGGGCGGCGCGATCGGTACGGCCCTGCTGAACACGATCGCCGCGTCGGCCACGACCTCCTACATCGCCGACCACATCGGCTCCGCGACCTCCAAGTCGCAGCAGCAGTTGGTGGCGCTGCAGGGTCAGGTGCACGGCTACACCAACGCGATCTGGTTCGCCGTCGGCATGCTGGTGCTCGCCGCGGTCATCGTCGTGACCTTCGTCAACGCCGGCCGCCCGGACGGTACGACGGTCGTGTCCTCCGAGGAGGGCGCCGAGGACGAGATGCCGGTGCCGGTCGTCGCGCACTAGTAACGCACCACGACCTCCGGGTCGTACCCCTCGGGACCAGGCGTACGTACGGGGATGGGGACGCTCCGTACGTACCGCCTCAGGACCTGCCCCGGCCTCGCTGAATGAGCGGTTCAGCGGAGCCAGGGCAGGTCCGCACCCGCTTCCGTCGGCTGCAGGCCCTCGGCGACGATCCGCATGATCTCGCCGAGGGCCTTCTGCTGTTCCCCGGTGAGGCGGTCGAACATCGCCTGGCGCACGGCCTCCACATGACCCGGCGCGGTCTCCTTGAGCACCGCGAGACCGGCGTCGGTCAGCACGGCGAACTGACCCCGCTTGTCGTCGGGGCAGTCCTCGCGTCTGACCCAGCCGTTCTTCTCCAGCCGGGCGATGGCGTGCGAGAGACGGGAGCGGGTGATCTTCGCGTGCATCGCCAGCTCGGTCATCCGCAGCCGGCGGCGCGGGGACTCGGCGAGCTTGACGAGGAGTCCGTAGTAGATGTGCGGCATGCCCGCGTCCCGCTGGAGCTGGCGGTCCAGGTGGTCCTCGAGCAGGGTGACGGCGTCCAGATAGGTGCGCCAGACGCGCTGCTGGTCGTCGGTGAGCCAGCGTGGTTCCTGGGCGGGCGCGGGCTCGGACGCGGGGGGCGCGGAGGTCGATGCCGTATTCATGTACTCCACTGTACGAGAGCTCTCCTTGAATTTTTAACTACTCCGACGTACGGTTTTTCGAACAGGATGCTTTAGAATTAAAGCAACCGGAGTCCCGGGTCTCGCGATCTCAGGCCTCTGGATCTCAGGTCTCTGGAGGGAGCCGCCGTAATGTCCGCGTCCGCCGCACCGCAGCAGCGCATGCCCGCCCTCTATCTCAGTCACGGCGCCCCGCCGCTCGCGGACGACCCGGTCTGGCCCGGCGAGCTCGCGGCATGGTCCGCGGAGCTGCCGCGCCCCAAGGCGATCCTCATGGTCTCCGCCCACTGGGAGGAGGCCCCGCTCGCCATCGGCGCCACCGAGACCCTGCCTCTCGTCTACGACTTCTGGGGATTCCCCGAGCACTACTACCAGGTAACGTACGCGGCCCCCGGCGCCCCCGAGCTCGCCGAGTCCGTACGGAAGCTGCTGCGCGCCCCCGGCACACCAGTGCAGGACATCCCCGACCGCGGCCTCGACCACGGCGCCTACGTCCCCCTCGTCGAGATGTACCCCGGCGCCGACATCCCCGTCCTGCAGATCTCCATGCCGACCCTCGACCCCGTGCGGCTCATGGACATCGGCCGCAGGCTGGCGCCTCTGCGCGACGAGGGCGTACTGATCGTCGGCTCCGGCTTCTTCACCCACAACCTCGCGGCCCTGCGGCAGGGAGGCATCCCCAGCTGGTCGGTCGAGTTCGACGACTGGGGCCGCCGGACGCTGGAGAACCGCGACTGGGATACCATGCTCGACTTCCTCCACAAGGCTCCGGCCGGCCGCTACGCCCATCCGCGCACCGAGCACTTCGCCCCGCTGTTCGTGACGATGGGCGCGGCGGAGGCGGCGGGTGAGCTGGACGGGCAGCGGTCCGTGATCGACGGGTTCTGGATGGGGCTGGCGAAGCGCTCGGTCCAGTTCGGCTGAGCCCGCCCCTGGGTCACAGCTCCTTCTCGTACCAGGCCACGTCCCAGTACCGGCCGAACTTGCGCCCCACTTCCCGGTACGTGCCGACGTACCGGAACCCGAACCGCTCGTGCAGCCGGACCGACGCCTCGTTCGGCTGGGCGATACCGGCGTAGGCGCGATGCAGATCCTCCCCGGCCAGGGCCTCGAACAGGGCCTTGTAGAGGAGGGTGCCGACACCGCGGCCTCCGGCGTCCGGCGCGAGGTAGATCGTCACCTCGACGGAGGTCGCGTAGGCGGCCTTGGGCCGATGAGGACTGGATGTGGCGTAGCCCAGAATCCGCTGTGTCCGCTGTGACGTGCCTTCGGAGTCCCGCTCCTCAGCAACCATCAGGCGGTGCGGGCCGTCTTCAGGGTGGGAGAGCAGCCAAGGGCGTCGCTCTTCCGGCGAGAAGACCGCGGTATCGAATGTGATGGGCGTCTCGCGTACATAGTGGTTGTAGATGTCGGTGAGGGCATCGAGGTCACTCTCGACTCCCGGCCTGACCTGCACCTCTGTACGTTCCGACGACATCGGCCCTCCTCTGTGGCCGGGCAGGATACTGCAAGATCAGAAAAATAGGGGGGCGGGTTGGGAATTCTGTCCTGATTCCAGTCGTTGTTTCCATCGAACGCCGGGCACTCGAGAAGAGTCCCAAGCGTTCACGAACCACCCGCCCACCCCCACCGCAAGGGAGCACGCATGGCAACCCGTGCCGTCGCCCGTCGTAAGTCCGCCACCGGCGGGACCGACGCGGCAAGCAGCGTTCGCGTCCATGGCGGCGAGATCGCGGACCGCGACCTGGTCGGCATGTACCTCGACGAGATCGCGCGCACGCCGCTTCTCGACGCCGCCAAAGAGGTCGAGCTGTCCCAGATCATCGAAGCGGGTGTGTTCGCAAGGCAGGTCCTCGACGGTTACGAGGAGGCCCGTGCGGACGCCAGTCGTGATGAGCTCGAGGCCCTGGTCGCGGACGGCGAGCGCGCCAAGGACATCTTCATCCGCTCCAACCTCCGCCTGGTCGTCGCGGTAGCCCGCCGCTACCCGCGCAGCGGCCTGCCCCTCCTCGACCTGATCCAGGAGGGCAACGCCGGCCTGGTGCGCGCGGTGGAGAAGTTCGACTACCGCAAGGGCTTCAAGTTCTCCACGTACGCCACCTGGTGGATTCGTCAGGCCATCACCCGCTCGATAGCCGACCAGTCCCGCACGATCCGCCTCCCCGTCCATCTGGTCGAGGAGCTGGGCCGTATCCGCCGCGTCCAGCGCGAGTTCAACCGCGAGCACGGCCGGGACCCGGAGCACACCGAGATCGCCACCGAGCTCGGCTCGACGCCGGAGCGCGTCGCGGACGTCCTGGACTGGGCCCGTGACCCGGTCTCCCTCAACATGTCGGTGGACGACGAGGGCGAGACCCAGTTCGGCGACCTCCTGGAGGACACCTCCGCGGTCTCCCCCGAGCAGTCCGTCCTCACGCTCCTCCGCAGCGAGGAACTGGACGACCTGATCGGCCGCCTGGACCAGCGCACCGCGTCCATCATCAAGATGCGGTACGGCATCGAGGACGGCCGCGAGCGCACCCTGACCGAGGTCGGCAAGGAGCACGGTCTGACCCGCGAGCGCATCCGCCAGATCGAGAAGCACGCCCTGCTGGAGCTGAAGAAGCTGGCGCGCAGCACCGGTTTCGACGCGGCCGCGTAGCCCCTCCGCCCGGAGGGGCCGGGCGTACGCCGGGTGGCCAAAGACAGCGCAAACATGGCGATGTAACGCCGCTTCAAGTCACGCCCACCGGGAACAAGACCTGCGGGCAAGGGAGTTCGCCACCGAGACGGCCCTCCCGCCCCCCAAACGAAGCTCTACGACACCTGCGAGACCCACAAACCAAGTCCCGACGCACTCCCCCCGGCGCCGGGACTTTCCCCGAGCCGGGCTTCGGCGCCTATCCCCCCTGGGTGCCGGAGCCCGGTTCCTCTACGTACCGGACAGCCCGAACGGGTGGGTCACCCCGTACCTGAACCACGGGGTGACCCACCCGAATGGCAGATTGTGCCACATGGGCATAGCCTGCCGAACGTGAGCAGCCGCACCGCGAAGCCCTCCGCCGCCACGTCCCCCTCCCTGACGGAGCGACGCAAGGCGGCGACCCGTATGGAGATCGCCCGCGCCGCGGCCGCCCTCTTCGTGCGACAGGGCCTGCGGGCCACCCGCGCCGAGGACATCGCCCAGGCCGCCGGCATCGCACCGCGCACCTTCTACCGCTACTTCGCCACCAAGGAGGAGGCGGTGGCCCCGCTCTACGCGGCCGGCGCCGACCGCTGGACCGAGGCCGTCCGCGACGCCCCCACCGACCTCCCCGTCCCACAGGCCCTCGAACACGCCCTCCAGCACACCCTCACCCCCGGCGAGGGCATCTCGCAGCCCTCCTGGGAGTGGGCCCGCACCTTGGTCCGCCTGGCCACATCGAGCCCGGCCCTGCGCAAGGTATGGGCCGAGGTGTGCCACGAGTCCGAGAAGAAGCTCGCCGAGGTACTGGCGGCAAGAATCGGCCACGACAACGTTGCCGACCGCCCCCGCCTCGACTTCGCGGCCGCAGCGGCAGCCGCGTCGGTCCGCGTAGCCGTAGAAACATGGTCGGCCGGCGAGTCCCCCGCGGATGGGCCGGTGGGCCCGGCGGCATTGGCACAGGCCAACTTGGCGGCGCTGAGGAATTTTCCGTGGGGGGATATCGGCGTGCGCGAGTAGTACGTCGGCCGCGGGCACGTCGTGGCTGGTCGCGCCCCGCGGCGGAGCCGCATATCGATACAGCCCCGCGCCCCTGGGGGGTTGCCAGTCGCCCACGGCGGTGAGGGGACGCGTCGGGGGGTGTCCGCCCGCAGCGGCGGGCGTCAACGAACGCGAGCCTCTCTGTCGTAGGGCAACCGCCCGACCGAGGACGGATACCCCCCGACGCGGCCCCGCCCCACCCCACAACCGTCGGCGCTACGCGAACCCCCACCCATCCCGCGCAGGCCGCCGCAGGCATCACCCCGCAGCCCGACTCAACCGCCCACCCAACTCCCCCACACACCGCACCAGTTCCTCCGGCGCGGACACCACGAACTCGACCCCCACCATCGCCAACCGCACAGCCAGCCACTCCACCGGATCACTCGTACTCGCCCGCACCCGACACCCACCCCCACCCCCACTCCCGCCCAACTCCTCCGGCACCCCCAACCACCGAGGCAACCGAGCCCCCACCACCTCCGCCGACTCGGCGAACGTGACCTCGAACTCGTACGACTCCGCATGCCCCCGGATCGACCGCCGCAGATACTCCGCCGCACTCCCCGTCGGCAACTCCCGCGGAGCGAACCGCGCCCCGGTCGCGAAAGGCGAGCTCACCCGGTCCACCCGGAACGTCCGCCAGTCCGCCCGATCGAGGTCGTACGCCACGAGGTACCAGCGCCGCCCGGTCGACACCAGCCGATGTGGCTCGGTCACGCGCCGCGACTCGTTCCCGTCCTTCGCCCGGTACGCGAACCGCAACCGCTCCCGCCCGGCGATGGTCGACGCCATCACCGTCAGCGTCTCGGGCGCGATACTCGCCCCGTCCCCGCTGGTCAACGGCGTGGTCGCGGCCTGCAGCGTGGCCACTCGATGCCTGAGCCGCGACGGCAGCACCTGCTCCAGCTTGGCCAGCGCCCGCACCGACGCCTCGTCGACTCCCTCGACCGCGTGCCCGGCCCCGGCCCGCAGTCCGACCGCGATCGCCACGGCCTCCTCGTCGTCCAGCACGAGTGGCGGCATCGCCTTGCCGGCGACGAGCCGATACCCCCCGTCGGAGCCCTTGGTCGCCTGCACGGGATACCCCAGCTCCCGCAACCGGTCGATGTCCCGCCGAACCGTACGCCGGGACACCCCGAGCCGTTCGGAGAGTTCGCCGCCGGGCCATTCACGGGGTGTCTGAAGCAGGGAGAGGAGTGTCAGCAGCCGTGCCGGAGTATCCGTCGTCATGAATCCGAGGATGCCGTAGAACTAGGACACGATCTGACCTACTGCCGGACTAACTTCGAGCCATGACCTCAACCGAGACAGCACCCAGCCCCACCGCACCCCCCGGCGACCGCCGCCGTTGGTTCGCCCTGGCCATCGTGATGACCGCGGCGTTCATGGACCTCGTGGACGTCACGATCGTCAACATCGCCATCCCGTCGATCCAGCGCGAGGCCGGCGCGACCTTCAGCCAGATCCAGTGGATCACCGCGGGCTATGCGCTGGCCTTCGCGGCGGGCCTGATCACGGGTGGCCGCCTCGGTGACATACATGGCCGCAAGCGACTGTTCCTGATCGGAATCGGTGGCTTCACGCTCGCCTCGGCGCTGTGCGGCTTCGCCGCGAACCCCGAGATGCTGGTCGCCTCCCGCATCCTCCAGGGCGCGATGGCGGCGCTGATGGTCCCGCAGGTCCTGTCGATCGTGCACGCCACGTTCCCGGCGCACGAACGAGGCAAGGTCTTCGGCCTGTTCGGCGCGGTCGTGGGCCTCGGCGCGGTCACCGGCCCGCTGCTCGGCGCACTGCTCACCGAGTGGAACCTCTTCGGTCTCGAATGGCGCCCGATCTTCCTGATCAACCTCCCCGTCGGCATCGCGGGCCTGATCCTCGGCAGCCGCTACATCACGGAGTCCAAGGCACCGAAGGCACTGAAGCTGGACATGGTCGGCGTCGGACTGGTCACCCTCGGCCTGCTGATGCTGCTCTACCCGCTGACCCGAGGCCGTGAGCTGGGCTGGCCGCTGTGGGGGTACGTGGCGATGGCGGGCGCGCTCGTCGTCCTCGGGGCGCTGGTGGCGTACGAGAGGCGCAAGGCGGCGCGCGACGGCTCCCCGCTGATCGAGCTCTCCCTGTTCAAGGTGAAGAGCTTCGCGGCGGGCATCGCCGTACAGACCGTGTTCGGTGTGGCGCTCGGCATCTTCTTCCTTGTCTGGACGCTGTACATGCAGTTCGGCCTGGGCTGGAGCCCGCTGAAGGCCGGCCTGACCGGGGTGCCGTTCTCGATCGCCGTCTCGATGGCGGCCGGGATGTCCGTACAGAAGTTGGTCCCGCGCTTCGGCCGTAAGGTGCTGCAGTCGGGCGCGCTGGTGATGGGGATCGGCGTACTGATCTACATCTGGGAGGCGGGCCGCTACGGCCTGTCCATCGCCCCTTGGCAGATGGCTCTGCCCCTGGTCGTGATGGGCGTCGGAATGGGCCTGATCGTGGCGCCGCTGACGGACGCGATCCTCTCCGAGGTGCCGCGTGAGCACTCCGGTTCGGCGTCGGGTCTGATCAACACCGTGCAGCAGATGGGCAACGCGCTGGGTCTGGGCCTGGTCTCGGTGGTGTTCTTCGGAGTCATCGACGACCGGCTGGCCGAGGTCACGGAGTCCTCCGCGGCGGGCGCGGCCTTCGCGGACGGCTTCCAGCACGCGCTGGGCTGGGTGGCCGCGGTGATGGGCGTGATCTTCCTGCTGATGTTCGCGCTGCCGAAGCGTCCGGCGCAGCATGTCGAGGGAGCTGCCGAGACGCCGTCGGCGGAGCCGGAGTCGGAGAAGGAGAAGGAGCCCGCGCTGGCTGGCTGACAGCAGGGGGAACAGACGGTTGACGGTGGCCCGGCACTTCACTGCCGGGCTTTTCGTCGTCTCCGTGTCTCCGTAAGAAACTCGGAGCAAGCCCGAGTATGCCCAGTTCAACACCCACTCACGCCCGATTGCCCCCGAACCTGTTTACTTTCCGGAAATCCGGGCGTAGCCTCCGTCTCGAAACCACAAGTTCGGGCACAGTTCGGAGGCGAACGGACATGTACGCACCGGAGCGGCAGCAGGAGATCCTCCGGCTCGCCCGTGACGGCGGCCGAGTGGACGTCCTGTCGTTGGCCGAGGAGTTCCAGGTGACGGCGGAGACGATCCGCCGGGACCTGAAGGCCCTCGACCGCGCCGGGCTCGTACGCCGGGTGCACGGTGGTGCGATCCCGGCCGGGCGGCTGGACTTCGAGCCGGACCTCGCCGAGCGCGAGGGCACGGCGGCCGACGAGAAGGACCGCATCGCCAAGGCGGCCCTCGCCGAGCTGCCGACCGAGGGCACGATGATCCTGGACGCCGGTACGACGGTGGCCCGCATGGCCGGCGCACTGCCGCTGGAGACGTCCCTCACCGTCGTCACCCACAGCCTGCCCATCGCGGCCCGCCTCGCGGACCACCCCGGCATCCAGCTCCACCTCATCGGGGGGCGCGTACGGCACCGTACGCGCGCCGCCGTGGACGCCTGGGCGCTGCGGGCGTACGGCGAGATCCGCGCCGACGTGCTGTTCGTCGCGGCCAACGGGTTCTCCGCCGAGCACGGTCTGACCACCCCCGACCTCGCCGAGGCCGCGGTCAAGCGCGCTGCCGTGGCCGCCGCCCGCCGGGTCGTGCTCCTCGCCGACTCCTCCAAGCACGGCCAGGAGCACTTCGCCCGCTTCGGTGACCTGAGCGATGTGGACCTGCTGATCACCGACAGCGGGCTGAGCCCCGAAGACGCCACCGCGATAGAGCGCGGCGGCACGGAAGTAGTGCGCGCATGATCCTCACCGTCACCCCGAACCCGTCCCTGGACCGCACCTACGAGGTCCCCTCCCTCGACCGCGGCGAGGTCATACGCGCCACCGGCGAGCGCATGGACCCGGGCGGCAAGGGCGTGAACGTCTCGCGCGCGGTCGCGGCGGCCGGACAGCGCACGGTGGCGGTCCTGCCCCTGGGCGGCGCGCCCGGCGCCCTCGTCGCCGACCTGCTCGACGCCCAGGGCATCGAGGTCGCCCCGGTCCCGGTCACCGGAGCCACCCGCTCCAACATCGCGCTCGCCGAGTCGGACGGCGTACTGACGAAGATCAACGCACCCGGCCCCGAACTGTCGGCGGCCGAGCAGGAACTGCTCCTGGAGACGGTCCGCGAGCAGTCGCACGACGCCGCCTGGATCGCCTGCTGCGGCAGCCTGCCGCGCGGACTCGCCCCCTCCTGGTACGCCGATGTCGTGGCCCGGGCGCACGCGGGCGGCGCGCGGATCGCGCTGGACACCTCCGGACGGGCGCTCCTGGAAGCCCTGCGCGCCCGCCCCGACGTGGTGAAGCCCAACGCCGAGGAGCTCGCGGAGGCGGTCGGGCGCCCCCTGGCCACCGTCGGCGACGCGGTGAAGGCGGCCGAGGAGTTGCGCGCGATGGGTGCGCACGCCGTCCTCGCGAGCCTGGGCGCCGACGGGCAACTGCTGGTGGACGGCTCGGGCGCGTGGTTCGGCAGCGCCCGCGTGGACGCCGTACGCAGCAATGTCGGCGCCGGCGACTCCTCCCTCGCCGGCTTCCTGATCGCCGGGGGGAGCGGGCCCGAGGCGCTCGCCTCCGCGGTCGCCCATGGCGCGGCGGCCGTACAGCTCCCCGGCAGTGTGATGCCCTCGCCGGCCGATCTGGACCTGGCGGCGGTGACGGTCACGGCGGAGGTGCCGGTGGACCGGGTGCTGAAGGAGCCGGTGTCATGACGAATGTCGCGGTTGTCACAGTTCTTGCCGATACGGCCGAGGAGCGGCGAAGCTCACCGTTACTGAGCCTCTCCGCCGACGTCCGGAGGACCAGCGTCCGCAAGGCCGCCGACCGGAGGCGGGCCTTCCCCACCCCCGCCACCTCCTGTTCCACCCCCCACCGCAGTCCCGCCACCCCCCATGGCACCCCC
Source organism: Streptomyces lanatus (assembly GCF_014655715.1). Taxonomy (GTDB): domain Bacteria; phylum Actinomycetota; class Actinomycetes; order Streptomycetales; family Streptomycetaceae; genus Streptomyces; species Streptomyces lanatus. Next base: position 246,143 of record NZ_BNBM01000007.1, read on the forward strand.
GTCCCCTTCCCCGCCCACCAGACTCCCCGGGCGATACGCGTGCGAAGGAGCCCGCGATGAGCGACATGATCACCGCGGACCTGGTCGATCTCGACCTGTCCGCCGATACCAAGGAAGCGGCGGCCCGTGCCCTCGCCGAGCGCATGGTGGCCCTGGGCCGGGTGACCGACCTGGACGGCTTCCTCGCCGACGTGGCCGCCCGCGAGGCCCAGATGCCGACCGGCCTCGACGGCGGCATCGGCATCCCGCACTGCCGCAGCGAGCACGTCACCGAGCCGACGCTCGCCTTCGGGCGCAGCGCCGCGGGTATCGACTTCGGCGCGACGGACGGCCCCGCCGACCTGATCTTCCTGATCGCCGCTCCGGCGGGCGCGGACGACGCCCATCTGACGATCCTTTCCTCCTTGGCTCGCCAGCTGATGAACACCGAGTTCACGGACGCGCTGCGGTCGGCGGGCGACGCGGCGTCGGCGGCGGCGCTGATCAGGGGCGAGGAGCCCACTTCCGAGACCTCTGACGACTCATCCGAGACCTCTGAGGATTCCCCGAACTCCGTGGCGTCGTCGGTGGCGGCCTCCGCCGACGCCGCCACGGGCACCACCTCCGAGGCTCCCGCCGAAACCGCCGGCGAGCGCCCGTTCCGTATCGTCGCCGTCACCTCCTGCCCCACAGGCATCGCCCACACCTACATGGCGGCCGAGTCGCTGGAGAACGCGGGCCGCGAGGCGGGCGTCGAGCTCGTCGTCGAGACCCAGGGCTCGGCCGGCTTCACCCGCCTCGACCCGGCCGTCATCGAGGCGGCGGACGGCGTGATCTTCGCCCACGACGTGGCCGTACGGGAGAAGGACCGCTTCGCCGGGAAGCCCACCGTCGACGTCGGCGTCAAGGCGGGCATCAACCGCCCCGCCGCCCTCATCACCGAGGTCCGCGAGAAGGCGGCCCGCGGCGAGGCCACGGCGGCGGCCCGGCCGGGGACCCCGGTCGAGCGGGCCGGCGAGCCCGGCGAGGGCTATGGCAGCAAGCTGCGCAAGTGGCTGATGTCCGGCGTGAGTTACATGGTCCCGTTCGTCGCGGCCGGCGGTCTGCTGATCGCCCTCGGCTTCGCGATCGGCGGCTACCAGATCAACGAGGCCAAGTCGGTCACCGAGCACTTCGACTGGGGCCAGGTCGACAGCTGGGGCGCGCTGCTCTTCCAGATCGGCGCCGCGGCCTTCGGCTTCCTCGTCCCGGTCCTCGCCGGATACATCGCGTACGGCATGGCCGACAGGCCAGGACTCGTGCCCGGCTTCGTCGGTGGCGCGATCTCGGTCACGATCGGCGCCGGGTTCCTCGGCGGTCTGGTCGCCGGTCTGATCGCCGGTGGTGTGGTCCTCGGCATCCAGCGGATCAACATCCCACCGGTGCTGCGCGGCATCATGCCGGTGGTGGTGATCCCGCTGATCTCCTCGGCGGTGGTCGGCTTCCTGATGTTCGTGGTGATCGGCAAGCCGATCTCCGAGGCGCAGAAGGCCATGACCGACTGGCTGAACGGCCTCTCCGGCACCAACGCCATCCTCCTCGGCGTCCTGCTCGGCCTCATGATGTGCTTCGACCTCGGCGGCCCGGTCAACAAGGTGGCCTATACCTTCGCGACGGCCGGTATCTCGGTCGCGGCGCCCAGCGACTCCGCGATGAAGATCATGGCCGCCGTGATGGCCGCGGGCATGGTTCCGCCGCTGGGCATGGCCCTGGCCACCGTGGTCCGCAAGAAGCTGTTCACCACCGCCGAGCGCGAGAACGGCAAGGCGGCCTGGGTGCTGGGTGCCTCCTTCATCTCCGAGGGCGCGATCCCGTTCGCCGCGGCCGACCCGCTGCGCGTCATCCCCGCCTCCATGGCGGGCGGCGCGGTCACCGGCGCGCTGACCATGGCCTTCGGCTCGACCCTGCGCGCCCCGCACGGCGGCATCTGGGTCACCTTCCTGATCGGCAAGCCGTTCCTCTACCTGCTGGCCATCGCGGCCGGTACGGCGGTCACGGCGGGCCTGGTCATCGTGCTGAAGGGCATGCGCCGGACGGCACCGGAGGGCACGGCCGCCGCCGGGTCCCCGGCGGCCGCGACCGCGGAGGCGAAGCAGCCGGTCGCCGCGTAGGCCTCCTGTTTGCCTCTTTGGGCCGCTGTGGGCAGTTCACGACACCTTTCACAGCACCTGCGAGATACGTCACGGTCCGGGCCTCATGGCCCGGACCGTGGTGTCTACTGGGGCGTATGCCGGAAAACGTCTCGATCCTCCAGCTGCTGGGCCCAGTCGTACTCGCCTTCGCGGCCGCGCTGTGGGTGACCGGACTGGCCCGTCTCCTGCGCCGCAACCGGCCCGGGGCGACCGCACAGCGCACGGACCCGACGCTCACCGGCCTCCCGCACCAGCGACAGACCGCCCCCGAGCAGGAGGCCGTCGAACTCACCCCGGCGGAACGGGACGCCTTCGCGGGACTGGTACGCCGGCTCAACGGCGGCCGCTGAGCGGCGAAGCCGGGTGTTACGACACCTGCGCCGCCCGCCGCTCCATGGCGTCACGCGCCGCGTCCTCGTCGACGTACACCTCGCACATGTGCCGTCCGTCCGGTGTCGCCGTGTGCTCGACCTCCCACAGGGACACCTCCCTGCCGTCACCCAGCAGGAACGCGTGCTCGTAGAGCGAGAAGCACAGCCCGGCGCGGCCCGCACGGCCCGGGCGTCCGAACGCCTGGGTGATCTGGTGCGCGCACGCGGTGGTCAGTAACGCGGCCGTGTCCGCGCCCGGCCGGTCGCTGTTCTCCGCCCGGCGCAGCAGCCGGCGCGCATGGTCCGGCGAGTCGTCCGGCACATACGCGTGCCGGGGCGCCGGGATCGGCGACAGCTGCACCGTCACCGGCAGTTCGAAGTCCGGGGCGTCCGGCGGCAGCGGCAGCCGTGCGGTCGCGGCCCGCAGCTCCTCCTCGTCGGCGTACACCTCGTGCTGCGGTTCGCGGCCCCGCGCGGTGTTGTGGACGAGCTCCCACAGCGTGAGCGCTGAGCCGTCGGCGAGCAGCCAGGTGTGCCGATATGTCTCGCGGTGCAGCCCCGCGCTGTGGTGCGCGGAGTGCAGCGAGCTGTCATGAGCCAGCGCACAGTCGAGTCGCCGTATCGCCTCGTCGGGCAACTCGAAGGAGTTCAGGGCGCGGCCGAGGAGTCGCTCGAGGTGCTCCTCCGGAGACTCCGGCGACTCGGGTGGTTCGTACGCTGCCGTCTCGTACGGAACGCTCAAGGTTTCTCCCGGCGTTGCTGCATGTCACCTTGTGGGTGCATACCGTAGCCCCTCGGTCGGACATCATGTCCGGGAACCGAGAAAACGTACGTCCGGTAAAACGCGCGGGCCGCGCGAGAAGTTCCCGCGCGGCCCGACGAACTGTCAAGATTCCCTGTTGAGAGGGCACTTCAGTGCCTCATGGGTGGGTCAGGCGGCGCTGCCCGCGACCCACTCGCTCCACCCCAGGTTCCAGCCGTTGAGTCCGTTGTCCGGCGTCACGGTCTTGTCGGGGGAGTTCTTGACGATCACCACGTCACCGACCATCGAGCTGTCGTAGAACCACTTGGAAGGCGTGTCTCCCCCTCCGCCCTGCACATCCTGCAGGCCGACGCACCCATGGCTGGTGCCCTGGCTGCCGAAGGGCGGATTGCCCTTGTTGTACCAGTAGTTGCCGTGGATGAAGGTCCCCGACTGGGTCAGCCGCATCGCGTGCGGCACATCCGGGATGTCGTAGGCGTTGGCGAGACCGACGGTCCTGCTGTCCATCCGCAGCTTCGTGAACTTCTCGGAGATCACCATCTGCCCGTTGTACGTGGTGAACTCGGGGCTGCCCGCCGAGATCGGCACCGACTTGACCGTCTTGCCGTCCCGCACGACGGTCATCGTCTGCGTGTTCACGTCGACGGTCGAGACCTGCGAGCGCCCGATGGTGAAGGTGACGGTCTTCTTCTGCACGCCGAAGACGCCGTTCGCGCCCTCCACGCCGTCCAGGTCGATCTTCATCGTGACCTTGGACCCGGCCTTCCAGTAGTCCTCGGGCCGGAAGTCGAGCCGCTGCTCCCCGAACCAGTGCCCGACCACCTTCTGCCCGCTGCTGGAGGTGACCGTGATGTGCGACTGCACGGCCTTCTTGTCGCCGATCGCCTTGTCGAAGTTGAACGACACCGGCATCCCGACGCCGACCGTGGAGCCACCGTCGGGCGTGTACGTCCCGATGAAGCTGTTGGCCGAGGAGACCGTGGTGAACGTCGAGTCGGCGGCCGTGGTGCGCCCGTCCCCGTCCTTCGCCGTGGCCGCTATGGCGTACTTCGTCCCCCGCTCCAGCTGCTCCTTCGGCTTCCAGCTGCCCCCGTCGGCGGACAGGGCGCCGGGCACGGCCTCCCCGCTGTCCGCCAGCGTCATCTTCACCTCGGTCAGCTTGCCGTCGCTGACCTTCACACCGGTCGAGTTGATCGACGCCCCGGTCGAGCCGTCCTTCGCCGAGATCACGATGTTCGCGGCGGACGTCTTGGCGGAGTCCTTGCCACCCTTGTCGTCGCTGTCGGCGTTGGCGCTGCCACCGCACGCGGTGAGCGTCAGGGCGCCGATCACCAGGGCGGCACAGGCCCCCAGTGCGCGCCGCGCTGCTATGTCCGGCGTTGTCAAGATCTGCTCCATCTTCATGCGATCCGCGGGATCCGTTCCGTTCCACGGGGGAAGAGTCCCCCGCCGTCGAACCGGGTTCCCAGCGTTCGCGGTGAATGCCATCACGTGACAGAACCGCGACAATCGCCGAGCGGAGCGGACACGACCACGCCAACTGGCCCGCCGCGCCTCCCTTTACGTCTCCTCCCGCACGTCTCCTCCCTCCACGCCTGTGCGCTACAGATCCCCGTACAGCTCCCCGTACGACGGCCACGCCCCACCCGGCCCGTCCACCGACCCCGCCGCCCGCACGGCCCGCACGATCGCCCGCGTCACCATGTCGGCGCCCGCCGCGAGCAGCTCGTTCAGCGCGAGCGGATGCCCGGCGTCCAGCACCCGCTCCCCGGTGGCCAGCGTGAACACGGTGTCCCCGTCGTTGAGCAGATGCACCGGCCGCACGGCGCGCGCGATCCCGTCGTGCGCGGTGCCCGCCAGCTTCTGCGCCTGCGCCTTCGACAGGTCCGCGTCGGTGGCGACCACCGCGAGCGTGGTGTTCAGCGGCGGCGGCGCGTTCTTCGCCGCGATCTCGGCGAGCCGCAGCCGCGCCGCCTGATGGACCTCCTCCTCCGGGCGGCTCACCCGCCCCTGCGACAACTCCCCGTACAACGCCCCGGTCTCCGGTTCCACGGCCGACCCCGCCGCGTTGGCCACCACCAGCGCGGCCACCGTGATCCCCGAGTCGAGCACGATGCTCGCGGTGCCGATCCCGCCCTTGACCGGCCCGACGGTCGCTCCCGTCCCGGCGCCCACACAGCCCTGGGGCACCGGAGCGCCGGGTTCGCTCGCCGCGGCCGCCTCGACCGCCGCCCGTCCGGTGGCGGCGTCCGGCCGGGCCCGGAAGTCGCCGCCCCGCCCGAGGTCGAAGACACAGGCGGCGGGCACCACCGGCACCACATGCGCCGGGTCCACCCCCACACGCACCCCGCGTCGCTGTTCCTCCAGCCAGGCCATCACCCCGGACGCCGCGTCGAGCCCGTAGGCACTGCCCCCGGTCAGCACGATCGCCTCGACCTTCTGCACCAGGTTGCGCGGATCGAGGGCGTCCGTCTCCTTGGTACCGGGCCCGCCCCCGCGCACATCCACGGCGGCCACGGCCCCGCCCTCGGGCGCGAGAACGACCGTGGTGCCGGTGAGCCAACCGCCACCGTCGCGCGTCTCGTGCCCCACCCGCAGTCCGGCGACATCTGTCAGAGCGTCAACTGTCATGGGGCCAGTCTTGTCCAGCCCTCGCTGCGACGAAGCTTGTGTTGCGTTTGTCCGGCCGCGTGGGGGAGGGGCCGGGAGAGAGGGGGAGGGGCATGGCTCGGCCGGGCGGATCGTGCGAGGCGCGTGGGCCGGGAGGGCTCGGCGGGTGTCTCGGCCGGCTGGGCCGCGCCGGATGACGCCATCGGCCGTAATGACGCCATCGGCCGTAATGACGCCATCGGCCGTATGCGCCGGACGACTCGGCGGACCGGCCGCTCAGACGGCCGGTGTTCTCGTGGCCGTGCCGCGGTTCCGGGCCGTCATGCGTGCCGTCAGTGTCTCCCCGGTCGCCACCGCCAGCGCCGAGACGAGGCCGGCCGCGAGCACCGCCCAGTCGCCCAGGAAGGTGCAGCAGATCACCAGCAGGGCCGTGGTCGGCAGCACCAGCTGCTGGGCGATGCCCACCTTGAAGTGCCGGGAGTGCAGCAGCCAGACCGTGAGCAGATAGAGCGCCGTCGGCAGGGTCACCGCGGCCGACGCGGCGAGTGTCGAGATGTGCGCCTTGCCCACGGACTGCTCGACCGCCACCTCCAGCCCCGCACCGATCGCCGCCGCCGAGGCGAACACCACGTAGTGGCCGTAACCCCAAAGGAACGCCTGCTTGTTGCTGCGCAGATGGCCGTGGATCGGCACCACGAAGTAGATCCACCAGGCGGCGAAGATGATCAACAAACCGCCTGCGGCGATCGGCAGCAGCTCGCCCAGCGCGTCGTTCTCGTCGATGCCCGTCTTCACGGCCACCGTGGCCGCCGCGATGGTCTCGCCGAGCACGATGATCGTGAACAGCCCGTACCGCTCGGCGATGTGGTGCGGGTGCCAGGACGTGGGGTGGTCCTTCTCCGCGAACGGCGGCACGCACATCTCCAGGATCGCCATCACCAGGAACACCCAGGCTCTGGCGTCCTCGGGCAGGACCACCAGGCCCACCCAGCCGATCTGGCACAGCAGCACACCGACGGCGTACCGCAGGGCCATTCTTCGTTCCGGCCCATGACTCGATCCGGCGACCCGCAGCCACTGGCCCACCAGGGCGAGCCGCATGATCACATAGCCCAGCAGCACCGCCAGGTACTCATGCTCCTCGAACGCCCGGGAGATCCCGGCCGCCAGGACCAGCACACCGGCGATCTGGATCAGGGTGACGACCCGGTAGAGCACGTCGTCGTTGTCGTACGCGGAGGCGAACCAGGTGAAGTTCATCCAGGCCCACCAGATGGCGAAGAAGACCATCGCGTAGTTGAGGATGCCCTCGCCCGCGTGGCCCTCGGCGACCGCGTGCACCAACTGGATGCCCGCCTGGGCGATGGCCACGACGAAGCACAGGTCGAAGAAGAGCTCCAGCGGAGTGGCGACCCGATGCGACTCACCACGGCCCCGCGCGGTGAGCCTGCGCAGCGGGCGACGGGGTGCATGAGGGCTGGGCGAGTCCGGCGCGGGAGTGGAACTGGACGTCATGGGGTCAAGCACAGCAGATGGCGCGGGGAATTTCTCCCGTAAGGGATCACCTGTCCGCGAGGGACGGGCAGCGTCCGCTCGGGGCCGTACCTCCGGGGGTCGTACCCTGGACGCATGAGCACCGCCCCCGCCCCCGAGCCGCGCGAGCCCAAGGCCGCGCTGATCTTCGACGACCCGCTGGACCAGCAGTCCTCGGACGACACGGACCGCGGGTGGGGCGAGCGGCCGGGCGGGACCGGCGACAGCGCGGCCGACCTCAAGCGTTTCCTCGACGAGAAGCCGCCCCACCACATCTGACGACGCGGGCGCCTCACCACCGCCTCGCCCTAACCGTCGATGAACGTGACCGTCTCGTCCAGCGGTGCCCGTCCGATGCGGGCGTCGGTCACGGTGACGTCCTCGAATCCGATCGACATGCCGCAGAACAGCATGAGCTCCTTCGGGGGTGACAGGACCTCGGCGACGGTCCGGTGGTACTTCGCCCACGCCATTTGCGCGCAACTGTGCAGTCCTTCCTCGCGAAGCAGCAACATCACGGTCTGCAGATACATGCCGACGTCGGACCACTGGGCCGGCCCCATGCCGCGGTCGATGTAGCAGAACAGGGCGGCGGGCGCCCCGAAACAGTCCCAGTTCGCGGAAGCGGCCCGCTGGCGCGCCTCCAGATCCCCGCGCGCGATGCCGAGCGCGCCGTAGCGCTGCTCGCCGAAGGCGAATCGGCGTTCGCGGTACGGGGACTCCAGATCGGGCGGGTACTGCTCGTACTCCGGCTCGTCCCAGGCGTCACCGGTGCTCACGCGTTCACCGGTCCGCTTCTTGAGTTCCGCCAGCGGTCCGCCGGTCAGGACATAGGCGTGCCACGGCTGGAGGTTCGACGCGGACGGGGCCCAGGCCGCGGCGGACATCACGCGGGCCAGCGCCTGTGCCGGGACCTGCCGGTCGGTGAATCCCCGTACCGCCCGCCGGCTCCTGACGGCTTCGTAGACGTTCAAGGTCGCCTGCCTCTCCTTCGCCTGCTGCTTCCCGAGTCCATGCTCCGTTGCGATCGCGATAGTATCAATCAATACTGTCTCGTGTTTAACTATGGTCGAGTACAAGCCACCCGCCCCAGGTCCCTGCCTCGGGCGCCGCACCCTGGAGAAAGCCCATGGCCACGCTGCTGCACATCGACTCGTCCGTGCTCCCCGGCGGGGCGTCCTCGTCTCGTTCGGTCGCCGACGCCTTCCGCAGGGCATGGGGGGAGCAGCACCCGGACGGCACGGTGATCCACCGCGACCTCGCCGTCGCCCCCGTGCCGCACATCACGGCCACCGCCTGGTCCGCCGGCTACACCGCCCCGTCCGACCGCACCCCGCAGCAGTCCGCCGCGTTCGCCGAACGCGTCGTGCTCATCGAGGAACTGGAGCGGGCGGACGCCGTCCTGATCGGCGCCCCGATGCACAACTTCTCGATCCCCTCGACCCTCAAGGCCTGGCTGGACAACGTGCTCCTGCTCGGCCGCACCGCGGGCGAGAACCCCTCAGCCCAGGGCACGCCGGTGGTCGTCGTGGCCAGCCGCGGCGGCTCCTATGCGCCGGGCACCCCGCGCGAGGGCTTCGAGTTCGTCCGGAACTATCTGGAGGCCGTCCTCAGGGACACCCTCGCCCTGGACCTCGACTTCATCGTCCCCGAACTCACCATGGCTCCCCGCAATCCGGCCATGTCCGACCTGATCCCCCTCTACGAGGCCTCCCGCAAGCGCGCCCTGGAGGACGCGACCACCAAGGCGAAGCAACTCGCACAGCGATTCGCCGCGTGACGGAGAGGTCCTGGGTGCGGTGGGGTGGGGTGAGGTGCGGTGCGGTGGGGTGTCGGGGGTGAGGGCATGACGCCGGTCCCCGTATAGGCGTCGGCGCGCCTACGCCTCGCCGGCCCCGGCATCCGCGAACCGGGTCAACAGGTCCGCCAGCTGCTCGGACTCGCCAGGGCCCAGCCCGGCGGCCAGGCGCTCGGCCAGCGGCTGAGCCGCCACATGGGCCGCGTCGAAGAGCTCGACCCCCTGCGGTGTGATCTCCACGGCCCGCACCCGCCGGTCCCCGGGGACGGCCTTGCGCACGGCCAGCCCCTTGCGCTCCAGGTCGTCCACGACGCGCATGATCCCCGCCTTGTCCGACCCCGTCGCCACCGCCAGGTCCCGCTGCACCGTGGGGCCCCGGTCGACCAGCACGATCAGCACCGCGAAGTGCCGCAACTCGATGCCGAGCGGGCGGAGGGCCTCCGTCATCACCGCCGCGGCGTGCCAGTGCGCCCGCCGCAGCAGCAGGCCGAGGGCGAACGGCGAGGCGTCCCCGGGGCGCCCGGTCGCACGGGAGGCGGTGGATCTGCGGGAGGCGTCGGCGGTCATGGGCCCACCCTACCGCCGTCAACTCATCCGATACGGTTTCAATCGAAACCAAATGTGACCGGCTGCGGCAGCCGAGCCGGAGCCGCAGCCGACCTGGTCGCGCTCGCCGCGCTAACTCTGGTTGTGCCCCGAGCCGCGCTGGGCGACCAGCGCGTCGCGGATCTCCTTGAGCACCTCCAGCTCGGTCACCTCGATGACCTCGTGCGTGCTCTCCTTCGCCTTGCGGCGGGCCTCCACGCGAGCCAGGTACTTCGCCATGGGCAGCACCATCAGGAAGTACACGACGGCCGCCGTGATCACGAAGCTGAGGGCCGCGCCGAGCACCGAGCCCCACAGGATCTGGATGCCCTGGTCGCCCTCGCACGTCGAGCTCAGGCACGAGCTGTAGTGATCGAGGTTCTTGGTGCCGATCGCTCCGACCAGCGGATTGATGATCCCCTTCACCACCGCGTTGACGATGTTGGTGAAGGCGGCACCGATGACCACCGCGACCGCCAGATCGACGACGTTCCCGCGCATCAGGAAGGCCTTGAAGCCCTCCCAGAGGCTCGGATCCTTCTTCTCGCTCACTTCGGAGCCACCCCTCGCACACACAGCTTGTGGAACAGACCGCTCCGCAACCTACGTCAGCGCTCGGCCATCCTGTCCAATCGGACCCCTCCATCGAGCGACTTGACAGCGGCCGGGGCAGGACCGGGCTCAGCACAGCGTCACCGCAAGCCGTGCCGTGGCGCTCGCGCCCGCCAAGCGCGCCGCCGTGGAACGCGGCACCGACAGCACGACCAGCGCCCCGCTCTCACCCAGGGCGTCCAGCGGCTCCGGCACCTTCGACACCCGCGCCCCGCGCGCGACCACCTGGGCGTCACCGCCCGTCGCGGTGTCCTCCGCGGCGATCACATCGACCCGGTCGCCCGGCCGCAGCAGCCGTACGGTCGCCCCGTCGGCGATCCGCACCGGCGCGGACACCCGCTCGACGGCCCGGTGTTGGCGCAGCGGCTCCGCCACCGGACGGCCACGCGCCCGGTCGGTCTCCCGAGGGCCCGCCGCCACGAGGGCCGCCGCGGTCACGGCGAGCCCCGCCGCCACGGCCCGCCTGCGGTGCCGTACCAGCCGGCGTCCTCGATACCGCCCGCCGCGCACCCGTACCGGGGCGAAGTGCGGCACCTCGCAGGTGGCCGGGGCATCGGTGCCCAGCGGCAGGGGAGGGCGAGGGGAAGAGGAGGAAGGGAGCGAAGGAGCAACGGACACGGGGACCACCACCTGCGACGACGGACGACGGACGACGGAACGGCTTGCGGGTCCACGATCACCCATCTCGCCGCCGCCCGCCGGACCCCGTGGACTACCGACCGGTTGTGGAAAACTCCCCCACCCGAACGATGAGTTCCGCCACCGCCACCGCCGCCGCAACCGCCGCCACCGTCACAGCCACCGTCGCCGGCCCCGCCATCCGCCCCATCACAGCCCGGTCACCGCCCCGAGCCCCCCCAACGCCCTACGGCAACACGAACCCCGGATCCATCCCACCCAGCGCCCCCGCGCACAAACAGTCCCGCTCCTCATTCACCGGCAACGCCGCCACCGCGTCGAAGAGAACCCCCCGCAGCCGGTCCACATTCGCCGCGAACACCCGCAGCACCTCGTCGTGGGAGACGCCCTCACCGGTCTCGGCGCCCGCGTCCAGGTCGGTGACCAGGGTCAACGACGTGTAGCAGAGCTCCAGTTCACGGGCCAGCGCCGCCTCGGGATGGCCGGTCATGCCCACCACCGACCAGCCCTGCGCCTGGTGCCACAACGATTCGGCACGGGTCGAGAAGCGGGGTCCCTCGACGACGACCAGCGTGCCGCCGTCCACGGCATCCCAGTCCCGTCCACGCGCGGCCTTCAGCGCGGCGGCGCGCCCGGTGGGGCAGTAGGGGTCGGCCAGCGAGACATGCACGACGTTCGGCACGGTGCCGTCGGGCAGCGGAAGTCCGTCGAAGTACGTCCCCACCCGGGACTTGGTGCGGTCCACGAGCTGGTCCGGCACCAGCAGTGTGCCCGGCCCGTACTCGGGCCGCAGACCGCCCACCGCGCACGGCCCGAGGACCTGGCGCGCCCCGAGCGAACGCAGCGCCCACAGGTTGGCGCGGTAGTTGATCCGGTGCGGCGGCAGATGGTGGCCGCGGCCGTGCCGGGGCAGGAAGGCGACCCGTCGGCCGGCGATCTCGCCGAGGAAGAGGGAGTCGCTGGGCGGCCCGTAAGGGGTGTCCACCTGTATCTCGGTCACATCGTCGAGGAACGAGTAGAAGCCGGATCCGCCGATCACGCCGAGTTCGACGTTCGCCTTGTTCGCCATGTCCGCACCCTAACCGCACCCGGAAACGCCGAGGACCCCGGCGCCGTACGACGACAGGGTCCCGTAATGGATGTGCGTTACGCGGCGGAGCTGCTGGAGGAGGTGCCGGTGCTCGACGCCTTCGAGTCCGAGGACGAGGACGACGAGGACGACGTCGACGACGAGTCGGACGAGGAGGAGGTCGACGACTTCGACGACGCCGGGGAGCTGCTCGACGAGGAGCCGCGGCTGTCGTTGCGGTAGAAGCCGGAGCCCTTGAAGACGATGCCGACCGCGGAGAACACCTTCTTGAGGCGGCCCTGGCAGTTGGGGCACTCGGTCAGGGCGTCGTCGGTGAACTTCTGCACCGCCTCGAGGCCCTCGCCGCACTCGGTGCACTGGTACTGGTAGGTCGGCACTGTCTTCCTCCTGGCACTCTCACTCGATGAGTGCTAACGACGGTCCATAGTGACGTATTCCAGCCGCTCAGTCCACTGCCACCGGAACTCGGTGACCCACGCCACGTGCGACCGTACGGCCACGGGGCCGCGTCGCGAGCCGGGAACGCAGTGCCACCAGGGTCGCGAGCGCGAGCAGTGTGCCGCCCATCGGCACCAGGAACCCGGCGCCGCCCCACAGGCGGTCCTCCAACTGACCCGCGACCGTCACGGCCGCGGCCTGCCCGAGCGCGACCGCACCCGTGAGCCAGGTGAAGGCCTCGGTGCGGGCACCGGCCGGGACCAGGTCCTCGACCAGCGTGTAGCCGGTGATCAGCGCGGGCGCGATGCACATGCCGACGAGCAGGCCGAGGCCGGCCAGGACGAGCACCGAGTGCGCGGCCCACAGTCCGGACGCGGCCAGCGCGAGGGCGGCGTAGCCGACGAGGAGGCGGCGCTGCGGGGCCACCTTCCAGGCGATCGCGCCGCAGACGATGCCGGAGAGCATGTTGCCCGCGGCGAAGGTGCCGTAGAGGACGCCGTTGAGCCCCGGTTCGCCGATCGACTCGGTGAACGCGGCCAGCGAGACCTGCATGCCGCCGAAGACGGAGCCGATGCCGAGGAAGGTCACGATCAGCACGCGCACCCCGGGGACGCGCAGCGCCGAAGCGTGCTCCACGCGTGCGTGCCCGGCGGCCGTGACCGAGGGCTGGGTGCTCTTCTGCGCGGCGAACAGCAGACCGCCGAGCAGCGTCAGCGCGGCCTCCGTCACCAGGCCCGCGGCCGGGTCGACGGCGGTGCACAGGGCGGTGGCGAGCAGCGGGCCGACGACGAAGGTCAGCTCGTCGGTGACCGACTCGAAGGCGGCCGCCGTCGGCATCAGGGGCGAGTCCTGGAGCTTCACGCCCCAGCGGGCCCGCACCATGGGACCGATCTGCGGGACCGAGGCGCCGGTCGGCACGGCCGCCGCGAACAGTGCCCACAGGGGAGCCCCCGCCAGCGCGAGAGCCGTCAGGGTCAGACCGGAGAGGACGTGCACCAGGACGCCGGGGACGAGGACGGCGCGCTGCCCGTAGCGGTCGGCGAGACGGCCGCTGTAGGGCGCGAACAGCGCCATGGAGACGCCGGTGACGGCCGCGGCGGCGCCCGCCGCACCGTAGGAGCCGGTGGTGTGCTGGACCAGCAGCACGATGGAGATGGTCAGCATCGCGAACGGCTGGCGTGCCGCGAAGCCGGGGAGCAGGAACGTCCAGGCGCCGCGGGTGCGCAGCAGCTGTCCGTATCCGGGGCGCTCGGGGGTGACCGTGGATGCCACGGCCCGTGCCTTTCTGCCACCTGGTAGCGCGGCCCCATGGGGTCGGGGGCGGCGCCGAGAGCTGTCCTCTTGCGCGGAACTGCGGTAGATACCGGCGCCCACATGAGGAAGGACGTCCCGGCCGCCATACGGTCGCGCCAGCTCTGCGTCAGGCAGAGTTGGTTCGATCTGGGGTTACGCCTGCATAGTACAGGGAGCAGGGTCCATTGACCTTGTGAAAATGAGCACCACGGAGCACTTCGCCTGCGATCACTTTGCCTGTGATCACTTCGCGGCCCCGTTCGTCCCCAGCCACCCGGCCAGCTTGCCCCCGGAGCCCACCGCGCGCAGCCGGTGCTCGGCGGCGTCGCGCACCGGGTCCGTGGCGACGACGAGCAGTTCGTCCCCGCGTCGCAGCACCGTCGTGGGCATCGGAACGAACGATTTTCCATCGCGGACGACAAGGGTGACGGCGGCCCCGGCGGGCAGCCGCAGCTCATTGATCTCGACGCCGTGCATCTTGGAGCCCTCGGGGATCGCGAAGGACAGCAGATGCCCGCGCAGCCGCTCCAGGGGCGCCGACTCGATGCCGAGGTCGGCGGCCTGCTGCCCCTGGCCGAGGTCCAGCTTGCGGGCGAGCCACGGCAGGGTCGGGCCCTGGATCAGGGTGTAGACGACGACCAGGACGAAGACGATGTTGAAGATGGTCTCGCTGCCCTCGACGCCGCTCACCATGGGGATCGTCGCCAGGATGATGGGCACGGCGCCGCGCAGCCCGGCCCAGGACATCAGGGCCTGCTCCCGCCAGGGCACGCGGAACGGCACCAGGCAGGCGATGACGCCCAGGGGCCGCGCCACCATGGTCAGCACCAGGCCGATGACGAGCGCGGGCAGGATGTCGTCGCCCAGCTCGTGCGGGGTGACCAGCAGGCCGAGCAGGACGAACATGCCGATCTGGGCGATCCAGCCGAGCCCGTCGGCGAACCCGCGCGTGGCGGGCCAGTGCGGCAGCCTCGCGTTGCCCAGCACCATCGAGGCGAGATACACGGCGAGGAAGCCGCTGCCGTGCGCCATGGCGCCGGCCGCGTAGGCGGTGACGGCGATGGCCATGACGGCGATCGGGTAGAGGCCGGAGGCGGGCAGCGCCACATGTCTGAGGCCCCAGGCACCCAGCCAGCCGACCGCGAGGCCGATGGCGGCGCCGATGGCCAGCTCCTGCGCTATCTCGCCGGCCAGCACATACCAGTGCGGGACCGGACCGGCCTCGGAGAAGGCGACCACCAGGATCACCACAGGGGCGTCGTTGAAGCCGGACTCCGCCTCCAGGGTGCCCGTCACGCGTGAGGGGAGCGGGATCTTGCGCAGCACCGAGAACACCGCCGCGGCGTCCGTGGAGGAGACGACCGCCCCGATGATCAGCGCCTGCCGCCACTCCAGGCCGACCAGGAAGTGCGCCGCGGTCGCCGTGACCCCGACGCTCACCGTGACCCCGGCCAGTGCCAGCGCGGAGGCGGCCGGAAGGGCCGGCCTGACCTCCTTCCACTTCGTGCCCAGACCACCCTCGGCCAGGATCACGACCAGCGCCGCATAGCCGATGACCTGCGTCAGCTCGGCGTCGTCGAAGCGGATGCCGCCGATGCCGTCCTGGCCCATGAGCACGCCGATGCCCAGGTACACGAGCAGGCTGGGGAGCCCGCTGCGCGAGGAGATCCGGACCGCTGCGACGGCGACGAGCAGGACGAGCGAGCAGACGAGCAGGAGCTGGTTGAGGTCGTGGACAGTCAGCGGCCGTTCCCTTCCCTGGCCCGCGCGCACACGCGCGTGGGCTCACGTACATAGGACACGAAGTGGCGGTTCTCCGCACCCAACTACTTCGTTACCTTACCTAACTCTTGACGATTTCTTGACGCTCATGGGTGCATGATCGAACGTCCGTCCGTGCTGGTTCCCTACTCCGCGTCAAGTTGCTTCGGGCCCTGCGCCTATGGTTGCTCCAGCACTCCAGGACCGCCTGCCTCTCGCGTTAGGACAGCAAGGACAGCGATGCCCCCCAATACCACCGCCTCCACGGGTCAACAGCCCGGCAAGTCCGGCAGGAAGAAGGGGCGCAGAGCCCGCCTGCTCGTCCTCGTGCTGGTACTGGCCGTCGTTGCGGGCGTCGCCGGCGGGGCGTACTGGTCCATCAGCACCGTCCGTGCCTCGTTCCCGCAGACCAAGGGCTCGCTCACGCTCAAGGGCCTGTCCGGGCCCGTCGACGTCAAGCGCGACGGCTACGGCATCCCGCAGATCTACGCCTCCTCCGACGAGGACCTGTTCATGGCGCAAGGCTACGTCCAGGCCCAGGACCGGTTCTGGGAGATGGACGTACGCCGCCACATGACCTCCGGCCGGCTGTCGGAGATGTTCGGCAAGAGCCAGGTCGACAGCGACGAGTTCCTGCGCACCCTCGGCTGGGACCGGGTCGCCAAGGAGGAGTACGACAAGACGCTGTCCGCCTCCACCAAGAAGTACCTCCAGGCCTACGCCAAGGGCGTCAACGCCTATCTGGACGGCAAGGAGGGCAAGGACATCTCCCTGGAGTACGCCGCCCTCGGCTTCACCAATGACTACAAGCCGCAGAAGTGGACCCCGGTCGACTCGGTCGCCTGGCTGAAGGCGATGGCCTGGGACCTGCGCGGCAACATGCAGGACGAGATCGACCGCGCCCTGATGACCAGCCGCCTCGGCCCCAAGCAGATCGAGGACCTGTACCCGCAGTACCCGTACAGCCGGAACAAGACGATCGTCCAGGCCGGCCAGTACGACGCGACCACCAAGACGTTCGAGCAGTCCGGCTCCTCCTCGTCCTCCGCGGGCTCCTCCACGGGCGGTACGGGCACCGGCACCGCTTCCGGCACCTCCGGCCTGCAGAGCCAGCTGGCGGGCCTGCAGAACGCCCTGGACGACCTGCCCGCGGCCGTCGGCGTGAACGGCAACGGCATCGGCTCCAACTCCTGGGTGGTCTCCGGGCAGTACACCATCACCGGCAAGCCGCTCCTGGCCAACGACCCGCACCTGTCGGCCTCGCTGCCGTCGGTCTGGTACCAGATGGGCCTGCACTGCCGCTCGGTCTCCAGCAAGTGCCAGTACGACGTCAGCGGCTACACCTTCGCGGGCATGCCCGGCGTGGTCATCGGCCACAACCAGAGCATCGCCTGGGGCATGACCAACTCCGGCGTCGACGTCACCGACCTCTACCTGGAGAAGCTCTCCGGCGACGGCTACCAGTACGACGGCAAGACGGTGCCCTTCACCACGCGCGAGGAGACCATCAAGGTCGCCGGCGGCACCTCCAAGAAGATCGTCGTCCGCGAGACCGAGAACGGCCCCCTGCTGTCCGACCGCAGCAGCGAACTGGTGAAGGTCGGCAGGAAGGCCACCGTCGACAGCGCCGCCCCCGACCGCGGCGACGGCTACGGCATCGCGCTGCGCTGGACCGGCCTCGACGCGGGCACCACCATGGACGCCGTCTTCGCCATGGACAAGGCGAAGGACTGGACCGGCTTCCGCGCCGCGGCCGCCCTGTTCGACGTGCCCTCGCAGAACCTGATCTACGCCGACACCGACGACAACATCGGTTACACGCTGCCCGGAAAGATCCCCACGCGCGCGCAGGGCTACGACGGCTCCGTCCCGGCGCCGGGCTGGGACAGCAGGTCCCGCTGGACCGGCTACATCCCCGACGACGCGCTGCCGTACGAGTACAACCCGAAGCGCGGCTACATCGTCACCGCCAACCAGGCCGTGATCGACAAAGCCAAGACGGACTATCCCTTCACGCTCACCACGGACTGGGGCTACGGCGCCCGCAGCCAGCGCATCACCGATCTGATCCAGTCGAAGATCGACGACGGCGGCAAGATCTCCACCGAGGACATGCGCCAGATGCAGCTCGACAACAGCAGCGAGATCGCCAGGCTGCTGGTGCCCAAGCTGCTGAAGATCGACATCAACAACAAGGACGTCCGGCACCCGGAGGCCATCCGGGAGGCACAGGAGCTCCTGGAGGGCTGGGACTACACCCAGGACGCCGACTCGGCGGCGGCCGCCTACTTCAACGCGGTCTGGCGCAACATCCTCAAGCTCGCTTTCGGCAACAAGCTGCCCAAGGAGCTGCGGGTCGAGGACCAGTGCCTGTGGGTCGACCCCGTCAACACCACCGGCCCCGCGGACCGTACGGAGAAGGTCCGCGAGTGCGGTGAGCGCGAGGCGGACCAGGCGCAGCCGGACGGCGGCGACCGGTGGTTCGAGGTCGTACGCACCCTCATGGACGACGAGGACAGCGACTGGTGGACGACGCCGAGGTCGGGCACCCGCCCCGCGGCCAACAACCGCGACGAGCTGTTCAAGCGCGCCATGATCGACGCCCGCTGGGAGCTGACCGCCAAGCTCGGCAAGGACATGGACACCTGGAGCTGGGGCCGGCTGCACCGCCTGTTCCTGAAGAACCAGACCCTCGGCACCGAAGGCCCCGGTTTCCTCCAGTACGCCCTCAACCGCGGCCCCTGGAAGCTCAGCGGCGGCGAGGCGACAGTCAATGCCAGCGGCTGGAACGCGGCCGGCGGCTACGGCGTCGTCTGGGTGCCGTCGATGCGCATGGTGGTCAACCTCGGCGACCTCGACAAGTCGAAGTGGATCAACCTCACCGGCGCCTCCGGGCACGCCTACAACGCCCACTACACCGACCAGACGGACAAGTGGGCCGACGGCGAACTGCTCGACTGGTCCTTCTCGGACAAGGCGGTCGACGGCAGCACCAGCGACACCCTGGTGCTCAGGCCCTGACCCCGGGCTCCTGATGCGAGAGGCCGCCACGCACGCGTGGCGGCCTCTCGCGCGTCAGCCGAACCGCTGCGTCAGCCGAACCGCCGCACCCCCGACGGCGTCACCACCGCGTGCACCGGCCGGTCGTGCGGCTCCCCGGGAACGCGCTCGACGACCTCGGAGTCGTACAGCAGCACCACCAGTGAGGGATGGGCGCCCGCGCGTTCCAGCCGGGCGAGGACGCGGTCGTACGACCCCCCGCCGCGCCCCAGCCGCATCCCGCGCGCGTCGACCGCCAGACCCGGCAGCAGCACCACGTCGGCGCCGGTCACCGCGTCCGGGCCGAGACGCTCGCCGGTGGGCTCGAAGAGGGCCATCTTTCCGCCGTGTTGGACGCGGGCGAGGGAGTCAGGACCGGAGTACGCGCCCCAGTCGAGGTCGTTGTCGGGCAGGAGCGCCGGAAGCAGCACCCGCACGCCCCGCGCGCGCAGCGCGTCCAGCAGCGCGAGCGTGCCGGGTTCACTCCCCACGGAGACATACGCGGCCACCGTGCGCGCCCCCGCCAGTTCGGGCAGCTCAAGGGCCCGCTCGGCCAACGCGGCCCCGGATGCCCGCACGTCACCCTGTGGCAACCTGGCTCTCACCGCCAGGAGCTCTCGCCGCAACGTTCGCTTGTCAGGCTCGGCCGCACGTCCGGCGTGACCCATGGTCGCTCCCGTTCCCTTCCCAATTGTGCTCATAAGAGAGCCAAATAACCGGAGCCTCAGATTCCCTACAAAGGCACCGGATAAGGTGGCGGGCATGACTCAGTCCCACCCTCGGATCAGCAAGGCTGTCATCCCCGCAGCGGGTCTCGGCACCCGCTTCCTGCCGGCCACCAAAGCCACTCCCAAGGAGATGCTGCCGGTCGTCGACAAGCCGGCTATCCAGTACGTGGTCGAAGAGGCCGTCTCCGCCGGCCTCGACGACGTCCTCATGATCACCGGCCGCAACAAGCGCCCCCTCGAGGACCACTTCGACCGCAACTACGAGCTGGAATCGGCCCTTCAGAAGAAGGGCGACGCCGACCGGCTCGCGAAGGTGCAGGAGTCCAGCGACCTCGCCACCATGCACTACGTCCGCCAGGGCGACCCCAAGGGCCTCGGCCACGCCGTCCTGTGCGCCGCGCCGCACGTCGGCCACGAGCCCTTCGCCGTCCTCCTCGGCGACGACCTGATCGACCCGCGCGACCCGCTGCTCAAGCGGATGGTCGAGGTGCAGGAGCAGCGCGGCGGCAGCGTCATCGCGCTCATGGAGGTCGCGCCCGAGCAGATCCACCTCTACGGCTGTGCGGCCGTGGACCCCACCGAGGACGGCGACGTGGTCAAGGTGCACGACCTCGTCGAGAAGCCGGCCGCGGCCGACGCCCCGTCGAACTACGCCATCATCGGCCGCTATGTCCTCGACCCGGCCGTCTTCGACATACTGCGCAAGACCGAGCCGGGCCGCGGCGGCGAGATCCAGCTCACCGACGCCCTCCAGCAGCTCTCCCAGGACGAGAAGGTCGGCGGCCCGGTGCATGGCGTCGTCTTCAAGGGCCGCCGCTATGACACCGGCGACCGCGGCGACTACCTGCGTGCCATTGTCAGACTCGCATGCGAACGTGAAGACCTGGGCCCGGACTTCCGGACCTGGCTTCGCAGTTACGTAGCCGAGGAGATGTAGCGAATTGAGCACCGCCGCGCCCCGCCACACCGGCCAGGACCACCTCTGGTCGGTGGACGAACACCTGGAGGACATCCTCACGACCGTCCGCCCCCTCGAACCCATCGAGCTGCAACTCCTCGACGCCCAGGGCTGCGTCCTGGTCGACGACGTCACGGTGCAGGTCTCCCTGCCGCCGTTCGACAACAGCTCCATGGACGGGTACGCGGTACGGGTCGCGGATGTCGCGGGCGCCAGCGAGGAGTTCCCGGCGGTGCTCGAAGTCGTCGGCGATGTCGCGGCGGGCCAGGCCGACGCCCCCCAGGTGGGCCCCGGCCAGGCCGCCCGCATCATGACTGGGGCCCCGCTGCCGCCCGGCGCCGAGACCGTCGTCCCGGTGGAATGGACCGACGGAGGCCTCGGCGAGGGCCCGGTCAGCGGGATGCGCGCCCGCAGCCTCGCCCCCGAGGGCGCGCAGGGCCAGGTGCATGTCCACCGGCCCGCCGAGGCACGCGCGCATGTCCGCGCGAAGGGCAGCGACGTCCAGGCGGGCGACAAGGCGCTCGAAGCCGGCACCGTCCTCGGGCCGTCCCAGATCGCCCTGCTCGCCGCCATCGGCCGCGGCACGGTACGCGTCCGCCCGCGCCCGCGCGTGGTCGTGATGTCCACGGGCAGCGAACTCGTCCAGCCCGACGAGGATCTGGCCGAGGGCCAGATCTACGACTCCAACAGCTTCGCCCTCACCGCGGCCGCCCGCGACGCCGGCGCCATCGCCTACCGCGTGGGCGCCGTCGCCGACGACGCCGAGACGCTCCGCTCCACCATCGAGGACCAGCTGGTGCGCGCCGACCTCATGGTCACCACGGGCGGCGTCAGCGTCGGGGCGTACGACGTCGTCAAGGAAGCCCTCTCCCACGTCGGCGACGAGGACGAGGAGGGTGGCGGCATCGACTTCCGCAAGCTCGCCATGCAGCCCGGCAAGCCCCAGGGCTTCGGCTCCATCGGCCCCGACCACACCCCGCTGCTCGCCCTGCCGGGCAACCCGGTGTCGTCGTACGTCTCCTTCGAGATCTTCGTGCGCCCCGCGATCCGTACGCTGATGGGCCTGGAGGACGTCCACCGGCCCCGTATGACCGCGACCCTGACCGCGGACGAGGCGCTGACCTCCCCGAAGGGGCGCAGACAGTTCCTGCGCGGGAAGTACGCCGACGGCGAGGTCCGGCCGGTCGGGGGCGCCGGATCCCATCTGATCGCCGCCCTCGCGCACGCGGACGCGCTGATCGTCGTCCCCGAGGACACCGAGAGCGTCGAGCCCGGCGCCGAGGTCGAGGTGGTCCTGCTCGGCTGAGAGGCCCAGGTTGGCGGTACCGTGTCGCGCACAGCAGGCCCGTGCGCCGCACCGCGACGGGCCCGGACCGGGAGCGCCACAGAGCATGAGCACGCAGGACCCACCCACCCAGGACCGCCTCACGCACATCGACGACGCGGGCGCGGCCCGCATGGTCGATGTGTCGGAGAAGGACGTGACCGCGCGCACGGCCCGTGCCAGTGGCCGCGTCCTCGTCTCGCCCCGCGTGGTCGAGCTGCTGCGCGGCGAGGGTGTCCCCAAGGGCGACGCGCTGGCCACCGCGCGGATCGCCGGGATCATGGGCGCCAAGCGCACCCCTGACCTGATCCCGCTCTGTCACCCGTTGTCGGTGTCGGGTGTGAAACTTGACCTGTCGGTCGCGGACGACGCAGTGGAGATCCTGGCCACCGTGAAGACCACGGACCGCACGGGCGTCGAGATGGAGGCCCTCACCGCGGTCTCCGTCGCCGCGCTCACCGTGATCGACATGGTGAAGGCGGTCGACAAGGGAGCGGTCATCACGGACGTACGGGTGGAGGAGAAGACGGGCGGCAAGTCGGGCGACTGGAGCCGGGCATGACGTATCGCGCACTCGTGGTCACGGCCTCCAACCGGGCCGCCGCCGGGGTCTACGAGGACAAGGGCGGCCCGCTGGTCGCGCACGGCCTCAAGGGCTTCGGCTTCGACGTGGAGGGCCCGCAGATCGTGCCCGACGGCGACCCGGTCACCGCCGCCCTGCGCGCCGGTGTCGACGCCGGGTACGACGTCATCGTCACCACCGGCGGCACCGGCATCTCGCCCACCGACCGCACCCCCGAGGCGACCCGCGCGGTGATCGACTTCGAGGTGCCGGGCATCGCGGAGGCCATCCGGGCGTTCGGCCGGGACAAGGTGCCGACCGCGGCGCTGTCCCGGGGCCTGGCCGGAGTGGCGGGGAGCACCTTGATCATCAACCTGCCCGGTTCCAGCGGCGGAGTGAAGGACGGTCTGGCCGTCCTGGAACCCCTGCTGATCCACGCCGTCGACCAGATCCGCGGCGGCGACCACCCCAGACCCAGCAGCGGGGGTGCGAGCTGAACAGCCCATCCTGGCCCGTCGTGCTGGGGGACGGCGACATCGTCCTCCGGCCGATAAAGATGCGCGACCAACGGGCCTGGCGCGAGGTCAACCGGCGCAACCGGGACTGGCTGCGCCCGTGGGAGGCGACGATTCCGCCGCCCACGCCGAGCGGGCCGATCGCGCACCGGCCGACCTACCGTCAGATGGTCCGGCACTTGCGTTCCGAGGCGAACGCGGGCCGGATGCTGCCGTTCGTCATCGAGTACCAGGGGCGGCTGGTCGGGCAGTTGACCGTGGCCGGGATCACCTGGGGCTCGATGTGCTCGGGGCATATCGGTTACTGGGTGGACGAGGCGGTGGCGGGCCGCGGGGTGATGCCGACGGCCGTGGCCCTCGTCGTGGACCACTGTTTCCGGACCGTCGGTCTGCACCGCATCGAGGTCTGCATTCGCCCCGAGAACGGGCCGAGCCGACGGGTCGTGGAGAAACTCGGATTCCGTGAGGAGGGGCTGCGTCCGCGATATCTCCACATCGACGGAGCCTGGCGCGACCATCTCGTCTTCGCGCTCACGGCGGAAGAGGTCCCGGAAGGGTTGCTGGGCCGGTGGCAGCGGGCACGCTCTCAGCAGACGCCGCACTCGAAGCCGCAGAACACGCAGGGGAATCCCGCATAGCCCAGGAAATTGAATAAGTGTTCGAAATTGATCGCCGGATGACCGCCTCGGGGCATTAAATTCGCGCCCTCGGTGGGCTGCTGATCGCATCGGTCACAAAAAAAGTTCGAAATATCAGCCAGATCGTGCGACACACCGGCTCAATTGGCAGATGGCCTCACGCAAACCCCTCTACCGTGTGAGGCGTGAGCAGCAGCGGCCTCATCTACGCAGTCATTGTCGGGGCCTGGGCCGCCTACTTGGTGCCGATGTGGCTCCGTAGGCAGGACGAGCTGAACGAGGCCCGTCCGACGGAACGCTTCAGCACAGCCATCCGGTTGCTGTCCGGACGGGCGGGGATGGAGCGCCGGTACGCCAAGGACCTGCGCGCGCGCTCCACCGAGGAGGGGGAGCCCAGCGCCCATGACCCGGGCGGTGTCACCGAATCGGTGGACGTCCGGGCCTTCGCCGTACCCCCGACCCGTCCACAGACCCAGGCGACGGCCCAGGCGCAGACATCCGGGCGCCCGGAGCCGGCGCGCGAATCCGCCCGTGAACCGGGGGCCAGGCCGGCCCCCGAGCGCACCGGTGGACCGAGCGCCGAGCCGGGTTCCGGCCAGGCGCCGGGCAAGCCGCGCAAGCGGGTGCCGGCGGCCCGCCGTGCCCCCGTGGACGAGGCGGCCGCAGCGCGGGCCCGGCGCACGAAGGTGCTCGCGCGCCGCAGGCGTACGACCGTCGTCCTCTTCCTCGCCTTCACCTGCGGCGCGATCGTCGCCGCCGTCGGCGGGCTCGCGTTCCTCTGGGCGCCCGGCGTCCCGGCCGTGCTGCTCAGCGGGTACATCGCGTACCTGAGATCCCAGGAGCGCCGTCGGTTCGCCTACCAGATGGACCGGCGACGCGCCGAGGCCGCCGCGCAGCGGCTGCGCGAGCACGCCCGCCAGTCCCGTCGACGCGGCGGCGCCGACGCCGGACCCGGCGCCGACGAGTCCGACGAAAGGCCCGAACCAGGCACCGACACCGGACTGTCCGCCCTAGCCGCGGACCGGCGCGCCCTCGTCGAGCAGACCGATCACGCCGAGTGGGTCGACCAGCAGCGCGAGCGGCAGCGGCGGCCCGGCCACGGCGACAGCTGGGACCCGGTCCCGGTACCGCTGCCGACGTACGTCACCGCGCCGGTCGCCCCGCGTGCCTCCGGCGACGTCGACCTCGGGGCGCCGGACGCCTGGAGCTCGGCCCGGTCGAGCACCGTCGGCCGGGACCGGGAGACGGGCGCGGAAGCCGGCGGCCGGGACGCGGAACCGGGCCGGGCGGCGCACGGCGA
Organism: Streptomyces lanatus; assembly: GCF_014655715.1. GTDB lineage: Bacteria > Actinomycetota > Actinomycetes > Streptomycetales > Streptomycetaceae > Streptomyces > Streptomyces lanatus. The sequence goes on from NZ_BNBM01000007.1 coordinate 270,850, forward strand.
CGACAGGGGCGAGGACAAGGCCGACGAGGACGGCCGCAGCGACGCCCGCCGGCGCGCCGCCTCCGCCCGCCGGGCACGTGAGCGGGGCCGTACGCCGCTGTTCGACCAGTACGAGGACGGCGAGCGGCCGCGCGCGGCCAACGAGTAGCCCGCGCCGGCCGGGGCAGGTGGCCGACCAGCAACGGATTTCCGAGCAGCCCGATCGGGGTGCTAAAGTTTCACTCGTTGCAAGGGCCTGTGGCGCAGTCCGGTAGCGCACCTCGTTCGCATCGAGGGGGCCAGGGGTTCAAATCCCCTCAGGTCCACAGCAACGACCTCCCAAGGAAACTTGGGAAGTTGGCGAGATCCCGTCCGATCGGTTGATCGGGCGGGATTTCTGTTGTTCCCAGGGGGTTGAGCCGGTTGTCAGCGCGGTCTGCGGTGTTACGGATCGTGCCCTTCCGGCGGTTCCTGGCCGCGAGCCTCATCTCCGCCACCGGATCCGCGATGGCGCCTCTCGCGCTCGCCTATTCCGTCATCGAACAGGGCGGGGGAGCGGGCGCCCTGGGTGTGGTGCTCGCCACGAACACCGTGCCGACCGTCGTGTTCCTCCTCGTGGGCGGGGTGCTCGCGGACCGGATGTCGCGCAGCCGGCTGCTCTTCCTCGGCAATGGGCTGGCGGCCGTCGCCCAGGGGGCCCTCGCGGCCGTCGTCGCCACCGGTCATGCGACGACCGTCACCATCGCGGTCTGCGGCTTCGTCTCGGGTACGGCCGTGGCCTTCACCGTGCCCGCCACCCAGGGCGCCATCGCCCAGATCGTGCCCACGGAGCACTTGCAGCAGGCCAACGCCCTGCTCAGGCTGCCGACCCACGCCGTGAAGGTGCTCGGCCCCGCCGTCGGCGGAGTCGTCGTCGCGGTCAGCGGTCCGGCCTGGGCGCTGGCCTGGGACGCGCTCACCTTCGCCGTCGCCGCCGCCCTGCTGCTCGGGCTGCGCTTGGACGCGCCCGTGTCCGTCACCAGTGCGCTGAGCGATCTGCGGGAGGGCTGGGCGGGCTTCTGGTCGCGGACCTGGCTGTGGACCTACACGGCCGCCGGGACGGTCCTCGTCGCCGCGTGGCTGGCCGGGTTCCAGCTGCTGGGGCCCGTCGTCGCGGCGCGGGAGTACGCGGGGGCGCGTGACTGGGGGCTGATCCAGGGGGCGTTCGCGGCGGGGCTGCTGGCCGGGACGGTGGTGTGCCTGCGGTGGCGGCCGTACCGGCTGCTGACGGTGGCCGTGGTGGGCGGTGTGCCCCTCGCGGGGCCGCTGCTCGCTCTGGGGTGGGGACTGCCGCTGCCCTGGGTGCTGTTGGCCACGGTGCTCGCCGGTGTCGGGCTGGACGTGGCGATCGTCACCTGGACGACCGCCTTCCAGCAGCATGTGCCGGAGGGGGAGTTGGGGCGCATGAGCGCCTTCAACAGCGTCGGGGAGCGGCTGGCGATCCCGCTCGGCTATCTGCTCACCGCACTCGCGGTCGGCACATGGGGCGACCGGACGGTGCTGGTGGCGTGCGCCGCCCTGGTCGTCGCCGCCGTCCTCCTCAACCTCTGTGTGCGGGACGTGTACCGCGTCAACAACCGCGTCGACGGCCGCACCGGTGTCACGGTGAACTGACCCTCACAGCGCCTTGGCGTAACACAGGCTCAGCTCGTGGAAGCGGTAGTAGCCGAACTTCCCGCACGGCTCGTACCCGCTGGACGTATACAGCGCCACCGCCTCCGGCTGATTGGCGCCGGTCTCCAGCACCATGCGGACGCGCCCCGCCGCCCGCGCGTCCTCCTCCAGCGCGGCCAGGACGCGTCTCGCCAGGCCACGCCCGCGCATCGCGTCGACGACATACATGCGCTTGAGCTCGGCGTCGCCGTCCTGGTTGCCCTCACCGTTGTCGTCCTGGGCCCGCCAGCCGCCGGAGGCGACGGGGACGCCCAGCTCGTCGTACGCGATGAGGTACAGGCCGTTCGGGGGCTCGAAGTCCGCCGTGGCGAGGGGCGTGGCGTCGCCGTCGTCGCCGTAGCGGACGGCGTACTCGGCCTGTACCTGGTCGTTGAGCTTGACGGCGTCGGGGTGGTCGAAGGAGACCCGGCGTATATGCATGCTAGATACCGTATATCAATTCAAGATCAAGAGGTTCCAGAATCGGACTCGGTCCAGTGTGCCCGGTAGGGTGCCTGAGTGCTCACTGTGACCTCCGTGAATGTAAATGGACTGCGGGCCGCCGCGAAGAAGGGTTTCGTGGAGTGGCTCGCCGGCACCGATGCCGATGTGCTGTGCCTTCAGGAGGTGCGCGCGGAGCCGCAGCAGCTGCCGGAGCATGTGCGCACGCCCGACGGGTGGCATGTCGTGCACGCGCCCGCCGCCGCCAAGGGGCGCGCCGGCGTCTCCCTCTACACCCGCCGCGAGCCCGACCGCATCCAGGTCGGCTTCGGATCGAGCGAGTTCGACGACAGCGGACGCTATGTAGAGGCCGACCTCCCCGGTGTGACGGTCGCCTCCCTCTACCTCCCCTCCGGCGAGGTCGGCACCGAGCGGCAGGACGAGAAGGTGCGCTTCATGGGCGAGTTCCTGGCCCATCTGAAGGACCTCCGCGAGCGCGCCGCCGCCGACGGCCGCGAGGTCCTCGTCTGCGGCGACTGGAATATCGCCCACCAGCAGGCCGACCTGAAGAACTGGCGCGGCAACACCAAGAACTCCGGGTTTCTGCCGGAGGAGCGGGACTGGCTCGGCCAGGTGCTCGACCCGGCCGATGGCGGTTACGTCGACGTCGTGCGGTCGCTGCATCCCGATGTCGAGGGGCCGTACTCGTGGTGGTCGTACCGGGGGCGGGCCTTCGACAACGACACCGGCTGGCGCATCGACTACCACGTGTCGACGCCGGGGCTCGCGGCACGCGCGGTCAAGGGGCATGTCGAGCGGGCGGCCACGCATGGTGAGCGGTGGTCGGATCATGCGCCGGTGACGGTGGTCTACGAGCGTTAGTCCTGGTCGTTCTGCTTGCGCAGCCGCCGGTCCAGCGCCAGCGAAAGCTCCGCCTCCACCACGCTCCGCGCCAGCGGGCGCAGGCGGGGAAGGTCCTCCTCGCCGGCGTGGCGGAGGACCAGGTCGGCGAACATGTCGGCCAGTTCGTCGACGTGTTCGCGGACCCGCTTGCCGGCTGCCAGGACCTCCGCGAGCGGGATGCCCTCGCGGACCAGGGCCGAGGAGACGTCCAGTAGGCGGCGGCTGACGTGGACGATCTCGTCGCCGTCGGTGCCGAGGTAGCCGAGGTCCAGGGCGGCGGCGAGGTTCTCGGTGGTGACCTGGCCCTCGAAGCGGGCGGCGAGTTCCTCGGGGGTGAGGCGGACCGGTTCCTCCTCGGTCGGGGTGACGCCGAGGACGTCGGCGACGTCGCGGCCGTGGTCGAGGGCCTCGGCCAGTTCCGCGATGCCGGTGAGGGTGTGGCCGCGATCGAGGAGGGCCGCGATGGTGCGCAGCCGGGCCAGGTGGTGGTCGTCGTACCAGGCGATACGGCCCTCGCGGCGAGGGGGCGGGATCAGCTTGCGTTCTCGGTAGAAGCGCAGGGTGCGCACCGTGATGCCGGCCAGGCGGGCGAGCTCCTCCATGCGGTATTCACGCTTCTCGGTCACGATCGAACCCTATGTTGTACCGCCGGTAACTTTCCTCGTCTCGCTCTCTACCCATCAGTACGGTGCTGCTCTACTCTCCCATTGCGCCAGTGTTCACTGGCGGAGTCGTGCAGGGAAGGGCAGTGGCATGTCCGAACACAAGCATGTGCGGGTGGCGGTGGTCGGGTCCGGATTCGGCGGGCTGGGGGCCGCCGTACGGCTGCGACGCGAGGGCGTCACCGACTTCGTCGTCCTGGAGCGGGCCGACAGCGTCGGCGGCACCTGGCGGGACAACAGCTATCCGGGATGTGCGTGCGATGTGCCGTCCCATCTGTACTCGTTCTCCTTCGCGCCCAACCCCGACTGGCCGCGCACCTTCTCCGGGCAGGAGCACATCCGCGCCTATCTGGAGCACGTCACCGATGTCTACGGACTGCGGCCGCACATCCGCTTCGGCTCGGAGGTGAAGCGGATGGTCTGGAACGGTGAGCGGCTGTGCTGGGACATCGAGACCAGCGGCGGGAGCCTGTCGGCCGACTTCGTCGTCTCCGCCACCGGGCCGCTCTCCGACCCGAAGATCCCGGACATCCCGGGGCTCGACTCCTTCCCCGGCAAGGTCTTCCACTCCGCCCGCTGGGACCACGACTACGACCTGCGGGGCAAGCGCGTCGCCATGGTGGGGACCGGGGCCTCCGCCATCCAGATCGTGCCCGCCGTCCAGCCCGACGTCGAGCGGCTCACCCTCTTCCAGCGCACCCCGCCCTGGGTCATGCCCCGCGTCGACCGCGCCATCAGCGGCGCCGAACGCTCCGTGCACCGGGCGCTGCCCTTCACCAGCCGGCTGCGGCGTGGGCTGCTGTGGGGCATGCGGGAGTTGCAGGTGCAGGCGTTCACCAAGCACCCGAACGAGCTGGGCTTCGTCGAGCAGCTGGCCAAGCGGAACATGGGGCGGGCCATCAAGGATCCCGCGCTGCGGGCGAAGCTGACCCCCGACTACCGCATCGGCTGCAAGCGGATCCTGCTGAGCAGCGAGTACTACCCGGCGCTCGCCCGGCCCAATGTGGACGTGGTCGCGAGCGGGCTCGACGAGATCAGGGGCTCGACCGTCGTCGCCGCCGACGGCAGCACGGCCGAGGTCGACGCGATCATCTTCGGGACCGGGTTCCATGTCACCGACATGCCCATCGCCGACCGGGTGGTGGGGGCGGAGGGCAAGACCCTCGCCGAGGCCTGGAAGGGCGGGATGGAAGCCCTGCGGGGCGCCTCCGCCGCCGGGTTCCCGAACTGGATGACCATCATCGGGCCCAACACCGGCCTCGGGAACTCCTCCATGATCCTGATGATCGAGTCCCAGCTGAACTACATGGCCGACTTCGTACGGCAGTTGAACGTGCTCGGCGGTCGCGTCGCCCTCGACGCGCGGCCCAGTGCCGTGCACGCCTGGAACCGGAGGGTGCAGGAGCGGATGAAGCGGACGGTGTGGAACACGGGCGGGTGCACCAGCTGGTACCTGGATGCCGCCGGGCGCAACACGACCATCTGGCCGGGCACGACCACCGAGTTCCGGCGGGCCACGCGGCGCGTCGATCTCGCCGAGTACGCCGCCGTCCGGGCCGCCGTCAAGACCACCGCGGAGGTGACCGCGTGAGCCGCATCATGAACGTCGCCTCCGGGCCGTACGCCCCACCCGTCCCCGCCCGTGAACTGACGGCCGTCTCCGCCGACGGCGCCCGGCTGCATGTCGAGGTGCACGGCCCGGCGGACGCCCCCGCTGTCGTCCTCGCACATGGCTGGACCTGCTCGACCGCCTTCTGGGCCGCGCAGATACGCGAACTCGCCGTCGACCACCGGGTCATCGCCTACGACCAGCGCGGCCACGGACGCAGCCCCGCGAGCCCGGCCTGCGGCACCGAAGCCCTCGCCGACGACCTCGAAGCCGTACTGGAGGCGACGCTCGCACCCGGCGAGAAGGCGGTGATCGCCGGGCACTCCATGGGCGGCATGACGGTGATGGCCGCCGCCGCGCGGCCCGGCTTCCGCGAACACGCCGCCGCCGTCCTGCTGTGCAGCACCGGCGCCTCGCGGCTGGTCGCCGAGTCGACGGTCCTACCCCTCCGGGCCGGCCGGCTGCGCACCGCGCTGACCAAGCGCGTCCTCGGCTCCCGGGCCCCGCTCGGGCCGGTCACACCGATCGCCCGAGCCATTCTCAAGTACGGCACTATGGGCCCCGGTTCGGCCCCGCAGATGGTCGAGGCCTGCGCGCGGATCGTGCACGCCTGCCCGCGCAAGGTGCGGTATGCCTGGTCGCAGGTGCTCGATCTGCTCGATCTCGACCATGGAGTACGGGAGTTGGCCGTGCCCACCGAGGTCGTCGTCGGCACGGCCGACCGGCTGACCCCGCCCGTGCACGCGCGCTCGCTGGCCGCCGCGCTGCCCCACTGCCTCGGCGTCACCGAACTGCCCGGCCTCGGCCATATGACGCCGATCGAGGCGCCCGAGCTGGTGACCGCGAAGATACGGCAACTCGTCACGACCTACCCGCAGGTGAAGGAGGGCGCATGAGCAAGGTGAGCCTCGAAGGACAGGTCGCCGTCGTCACGGGCGCGGCGCGCGGCGTCGGTGAGCTGCTGGCTCGCAAGCTCTCCGCGCGCGGGGCGAGCGTGGCGCTCGTCGGGCTTGAGCCGGACGCCCTGAAGGCGGTCTCCGCACGGCTGCACGGCGACAGCGACCACTGGTACGCCGATGTGACGGACCATGAGGCGATGGCCCGCGTGGCGCAGGAGGTGAAGGAACGATTCGGGAAGGTCGACATCGTCGTCGCCAACGCCGGTGTCGCGAGCGGCGGTCCGTTCGTCGATTCCGATCCGGACGCGTGGCGGCGGGTCATCGAGGTCAACCTCATCGGCTCGGCCGTGACGGGGCGGGCGTTCCTGCCCGTGCTGATGGAGAGCCGGGGCTATCTGCTGCAGATCGCCTCGCTCGCCGCGATCACTCCGGCGCCGATGATGACCGCGTACTGCGCGTCCAAGTCCGGCGTCGAGGCGTATGCGCACAGCCTGCGCGCCGAGGTCGGCCACAAGGGCGTGCGGGTCGGCGTCGGCTATCTGTCCTGGACCGACACCGACATGGTGCGCGGGGCCGATCAGGACGATGTCATGCGGGAGTTGAGGCAACGGCTGCCGTGGCCGTCCAACAAGACGTATCCGCTGGGGCCGGCGGTCGACCGGATCGTGGCCGGCATCGAGCGGCGGTCGAGCCATGTGTACGCGCAGTGGTGGCTGCGCGGGACGCAGGGGGTGCGCGGGTATCTGCCGGCGGTCATCGGGACCGTGGGCCAGCGGGAGATGCGGCGGTTCGCGGACCGGCTGGAGGGGATGCGGACGGGGCTGGTCGGAGCGGGGGGCTCCGCCGATGAGCAGGCGAGGGCTACGCGGCGTAACTGATCGACATGCGAGGGGTTATCGCCCGTGTGAATCTGGTCGAGGCCCCAGCGAGGGGCCAATCCCCCACCCAGTACGGGAGTGAACCCACATGGGCATGAAGGACCAGTTCAAGGAGAAGTCCGAGCAGCTGCGTCAGCGTGAGCGCGAGCAGGGGCGCCAGTCGGGGCGTGAGCAGGGGCGCGAGCCCGGGCAGCACGGCCAGCAGGAGCGGGGCCGACCGCAGCGTCCGCAGCGGGACGAGGAGTCCGAGCGGATGCGGCAGCGTGAGGACGAGGAGCGGTTCGATCAGGACTACGACCGGTAGTCCATCGGTGCGCTGAATTGTGGGGTGCCCCCTGGTTTTGGGGGTGCCCCACGATTTTTGCTGCTCCTCAATGGCGCGGCGGCAACTTTGGTCTCGATCGGTCGGGTACGTGTGCGTAATCCGGCGGCGTCGCCGGTGGATTGGTCTCCAGCAGCTCCAACGCCAGCTCCACCGCATCCGTCAGCTGCGCATGTCTCCCCTCCGCCCAGTCCAGTGGCGTGCGCAGGACCTCGACGTCAGGGGTCACGCCTCTGTTCTCCACGCCCCAGCCGTACGCGTCGAACCAGGCCGCGTTCATCGGGACCGTGATCACCGTGCCGTCGCCGAGGCGGTGGCGGCCGGTCATGCCGACGACTCCGCCCCAGGTGCGCTGGCCGACGACGGGGCCGAGCTTCAGCAGCTTGAAGGCTGCCGTGATCATGTCGCCGTCCGAGGAGGTCGCCTCGTCGGCCAGGGCGACCACGGGGCCTCTCGGGGCGTTGGAGGCGTACGACACGGGCTGGGCGTTTCTCGTCAGGTCCCAGCCGAGGATGGTGCGGGTCAGTTTCTCCACGACGAGTTCGCTGATGTGGCCGCCCGCGTTGCCGCGCACGTCGACGATCAGCGCGGGGCGGGACATCTCCATCCGCAGATCCCGGTTGAACTGGGCCCAGCCCGAGCCGCCCATGTCCGGGATGTGCAGATAGCCGCAGCGGCCGCCGCTCAAGTCCCGTACGACGGCGCGGCGTTTGGCGACCCAGTCCTGGTAGCGCAGGGGGCGTTCGTCGATGAGGGGGACGACGGCCACGCGGCGTGCCCGGCCCGCCTCGCCCTCGGCCGGGGTGAACGTCAGCTCCACCGTGGTGCCGCCGGCGCCGGCGAGCAGCGGGTAGGGGCCGGTGTCGGGGTCCACGGGGCGGCCGTCGACATGGGTGAGGACCGCGCCCTCGCGGATGCCGGTGCCGGCCAGCGGGGAGCGGGCCTTGGAGTCGGAGGAGTCGCCGGGCAGGATGCGCTTGACCGTCCAGCCCTCGTCGCGGCGTACGAAGTTGGCGCCGAGCAGGCCCTGCCAGCGCTGGTAGTGCGGTGGGCCCTCGTTGCGGCGGGCGGCGGTGACATAGGCGTGGGAGGTGCCCAGTTCGCCGAGCACCTCGCGCAGGAGGTCGGCGAAGTCGTCGGGGGAGGCGACCCGGTCGACCAGCGGGCGGTACTGGTCGAGGACCGCGTCCCAGTCGATGCCGCACATGCCCGGCTCCCAGAAGTACGCCCGGATCAGCCGGCCCGCCTCCTCGTAGGACTGGCGCCACTCGGCCGCCGGATCGACCTCGTGCAGGATGCGGCGGGCGTCGATCCACACCGTCGTGTCGCTGTCGCCGGACTCGGTGGCGGGGACGGCGCGCAGGTCGCCCTCGTCGAGCAGGACCAGGCGGGTGCCGTCGCCGCTGACCGTGAACCAGTCGAGGTGGTCGACGAGTTCGGACTTCTTCGCCTTGCTGATGTTGAAGTGTTCGAGGGTCGGCCGACCGGTCATGTCCGCCGGGTTGGCGAACGTCTCGCCCAGCGCCCCCGAGATCGGCCAGCGCAGCCAGACCAGCCCGCCGCCGGAGACCGGGCATAGCGCCGAGTACTTGGAGGCGGCGACCGGGAAGGGGGTGACCCGGCTTTCGAGCCCTTCGATCTCGACGGTCGTCGCGCCGCCGCCGTCGCCCTCGTCGTCCTCCACCGGGTCCAGGCCCCCGGCGGCCGGGCGGCCCTCGGGGTTCAGGGCGAAGGGGCTGGGGGTCGCCGAGGACAGGGGGACCAGGTAGGGGCGGCAGCCGAGCGGGAAGGACAGGTCGCCGGTGTGGACGTCGTACACCGGGTCGAAGCCCCGCCAGGACAGGAAGGCGAGGAAGCGGCCGTCCCGGGTGAACACCGGGTTCTCGTCCTCGAAGCGGCCGTTGGTGACGTCGACGATCAGGCGGTCCTTTATGCGGGCCAGCTTGATCTGGCGGAGCGAGCGGCCGATCCCGGGGTGCGACCAGGTCAGCCAGGTGCCGTCCGGGGAGAATGCCAGGTCGCGGACCGGGCCGTTGATCGACCGGATCAGCTCGGTCACCTCGCCGTTGGAGTCCTCCGTGGCGTCGAGCAGGAGGAGCCGTCCGTCGTGCGCGGCGAGGGCGAGGCGCTCGCCCTTGGGGTCGGCGACCATCTCCAGGACCCGGCCCACCTCGCCGGAGGCCAGTCGGCGCGGCTCACGGTCGCCGGTCGCCCGGGGCAGATAGGCGATCTCGATCGCGTCCTCGCCCTCCGCGTCCGTCACATACGCGACCTGGCCGACCGAGCCGAGCATCTCCGGGAGCCGGACCCGTACCCCCGGGGTGTCGGTGATGGTGCGGGCCGGGCCGTCCCGGTGGGTCAGCCAGTACAGGCTGCCGCGTACGACCACGGCGCTCGCGCGGCCCGTCTCGTCGACGGAGACGCCGTCGACGTGCTGGGCGGCGGGCACCTGATAGGTACGGCGGCCCGCGCGCGGCCCGCTCAACCGCACCGCGAGCCTGCGCGGCTCGGAGCCGGCGGCGAGGTCGTCCACGATCCACAGGTCGCCCGCGCACTGGTACACCACCCGCGTGCCGTCGCTCGCCGCGTGCCGGGCGTAGAAGGCGTCGTGGTCGGTGTGCCGACGCAGGTCGGAGCCGTCGTAGGCGCAGGAGTAGAGGTTGCCGACGCCCTCGTGGTCGGAGAGGAAGGCGATACGGCCGCCGACGAACAGGGGGGAGGCGAGATGGCCGCCGATGTCCGCGAGCAGGCGCTCGCCGTGCAGCCACAGGCGGCCCATGGCACCGCCCCGGTAGCGCTTCCAGGAAACCGGTTCGTGCGGCGGGGTGCCGGTCAGGAGCAGGGTCTTGCGTTCGCCGTCGAGGTCGGCGACCTGGATGTCGGAGCAGGGTCCCCAGGGGAGCTTGCGGCCGGGGTCGCCGTCGGGGCGGACCTTGTAGGCGAAGGTGTGGTGGGAGAAGGGCTCGCCGTGCGAGGCGACGGCGAGGATCACCCCTTCCGGGGTCCAGCCGCACACCTGGGTGTCCGCCGAGCCCCAGTGGGTGAGCTGCCGGCCGGGGCCGCCGTCGACCGGGACCAGATGGATCTCGGGGACCAGGCTGCGCCAGCTCGTGTACGCGATGTGCGTGCCGTCGGGGGAGAAGCGGGGGTGGCCGGTCTTGGTGCGGTCCACGGTGAGCCGCCAGGCGCGGGCCGGGCCGTCGAGGGGGGCCAGCCACAGGTCGTCCTCGGCCACGAAGCAGAGCAGGTCGTCATGGAGGTGCGGCAGGCGCAGATAGGTCACCTCCCCATGCTTTTCCCGGGGACGGACCTGAGCAACTTATGACATAAGGGCCGACGTGATTCACGACACGAACGAAACCGTTTCGTTTCGCTGGCGGGTGCGCTACATTCGTCGTGTACGAAACCGTGTCGTTCGGAGTGGGAAGGTGAGAACGGTGGCCGAGGTCGCAACCGCACGTCGCAGCCGCATCACCCCGGAGCGCGAGGCCGAGCTGTACGAGGCCGTGCTCGACCTGCTCCGGGAGGTCGGCTACGACGCCCTCACCATGGACGCCGTGGCGGCCCGCACCCGGTCCAGCAAGGCGACGCTCTACCGCCAGTGGGGCGGCAAGCCGGAGCTGGTGGCGAAGGCGATCCGGCACAACAAGCCGGGCAGCATCGCCGATATCGACACCGGGTCCCTGCGGGGCGACCTGCACACCCTCACCTCGCGTGAGGACGACTGCGCCATGCAGCAGAACGCCGCGCTGATGCGGGGTCTGTTCATGGCGGTGCACGGCAATCCGGAACTCCTCGCCGCGTTCAAGGAACTGCTGGTCGAGCCGGAGATGGAGGAGTTCAACCGGGTGGTCCAGCGGGCCGTCGACCGCGGTGAGGTCCGCGCCGACTCTCCCGCCCTCGGCTACATCGTGCACATGCTCGTCGGCGCGTTCGCCACGCGCACGCTGATCGACGACCAGCCGCCGACGCAAGCGTTCCTGATGTCGTACATCGACGCCGTGGTCCTCCCCGCCCTCGGCGTGCCCGTCAACTGACACATCCCGCCAGCTGACGAGCCCCTCCCCAGCAAGCCCTCCACCTGACGTATCCGCTCACGTCGTCGGGCTGATCACACCTGCCCAGAAATAACCCACGACCTGACCGGGAGACGCCCTCGTGGCCACGTTCCTGTACAAACTCGGCCGGCTCGCCTTCCGGCGACGACACTTCGTCGCCCTGATATGGGTCGCGCTGCTCACCCTCGCCGGGGTCGGCGCGGCCAGTGCGCCCGCCGCGGGCTCCACGTCCTTCTCGATCCCCGGCACAGAGGCGCAGAAGGCCTTCGACCTGCTGGAACAGCGCTTCCCCGGCATGAGTGCCGACGGCGCCACCGCCCGGGTCGTCTTCAAAGCGCCGCACGGGGAGAAGATGACCGACGCCGGCAACAAAGCGACCGTCGAGGACACCGTCAAGGAGCTGGCCGACGGCTCCGAGGTGACCTCCGTCGCCGACCCGTACAAGGCCAACGCCGTCAGCAAGGACGGCACCATCGCCTACGCCTCGGTGAAGTACGAGGTCTCCGGCATGGAGCTCAAGGACTCCTCGCGCGAGGCCCTTGAGGACGCCGGGCAGGACGCGCGGGACTCCGGGCTGACCGTGGAGATCGGCGGTGACGCGCTCCAGACCACGCCGGAGACCGGCGCGACGGAGGTCATCGGCATCGCCGTGGCCGCGGTCGTCCTGGTCATCACCTTCGGCTCGCTGATCGCGGCGGGGCTGCCGCTGCTGACCGCCCTGATCGGCGTGGGCATCGGCATCTCCACCATCACCGCCCTCGCCAGCGCCCTGGAGCTGGGCTCCACCACCTCCACCCTGGCGATGATGATCGGCCTCGCGGTCGGCATCGACTACGCCCTGTTCATCGTCTCCCGCTATCGCGCCGAGCTCGCCGAGGGCCGTGAACGCGAGGAGGCCGCAGGCCGGGCGGTCGGCACCGCGGGCTCCGCGGTGGTCTTCGCGGGCCTGACCGTCGTGATCGCGCTGGTGGGGCTGTCCGTAGTCAACATCCCGATGCTGACCAAGATGGGCATCGCCGCGGCCGGCACGGTCGTGATCGCGGTGCTGATCGCGCTGACGATGATCCCGGCGCTGCTCGGGTACGCGGGCAAGAAGGTGCAGCCCGCCGGCAAGAAGAGCCGCTGGATGGGCGGCAAGCGCGCCGAGCGTAAGGCGGAGTCCGGCAAGCCGAACATGGGCACCCGCTGGGCCAGCTTCGTCGTACGTCGCCCGGTCGCCGTTCTCCTCCTCGGCATCGTCGGCCTCGGCGCCGCGGCCATCCCCGCGAGCTCCCTCGAACTGGGCCTGCCCGACGACGGTTCACAGCCGACGTCCACGACCCAGCGACGCGCGTACGACCTCCTGTCCGACGGGTTCGGGCCCGGCTTCAACGGCCCGCTGATGGTCGTGGTCGACGCGAAGGGGAGCGCCGACCCGGATGCCGCCTTCAAGCAGGTCGGCGACGACATCAAGGACATCAAGAACGTCGTCACGGTGACACCGGCCGCCCCCAACAAGGCGGGCGACACCGCGACGATCACCGTGATCCCGAAGTCGAAGCCGTCGTCGGTGACCACCGAGGACCTGGTCCACTCCATCCGCGACAAGGGCGCGGAGGTGAAGGCCGACACGGACGCGACCGTGCTGGTCACGGGCTCGACGGCGATGAACATCGACGTCTCCGAGAAGCTCAACGACGCGCTGATCCCATACCTGGCGCTGGTCGTGGGCCTGGCGTTCCTGCTGCTGATCGTGGTCTTCCGCTCGATCCTGGTCCCGCTGAAGGCGGCGCTCGGCTTCCTGCTGAGCGTGATGGCGGCGCTCGGCGCGGTGGTCGCGGTCTTCCAGTGGGGCTGGTTCGCGGGCCTCATGGGCGTCGAGGAGACCGGCCCGGTCATGTCGATGATGCCGATCTTCATGGTCGGCGTGGTCTTCGGACTGGCCATGGACTACGAGGTGTTCCTCGTGACGCGGATGCGCGAGGCGTACGTCCACGGCGAGAAGCCGAATCAGGCGGTGGTGACCGGGTTCAAGCACGGTGCGCGGGTCGTCACCGCCGCGGCCGTGATCATGATGGCGGTCTTCGCGGGCTTCATCGGCTCGTCCGAGTCGATGGTCAAGATGATCGGCTTCGGGCTTGCGATCGCGGTCTTCTTCGACGCGTTCGTCGTCCGCATGGCGATCGTCCCGGCCGTCCTGGCGCTCCTCGGCAAGAAGGCCTGGTGGCTCCCGAAGTGGCTGGACCGCGCCCTGCCGAACGTGGATGTCGAGGGCGAGGGCCTGCGCACGCAGTCCGACAAGGACAAGGACGGGGACCGGGAGCTGGTACGCGTCTGACCTCCTTGAAGTGACCGGCCGGTGAGGGCTCCGTGGGGACGGGGCGCCCTCACCGGCCTTCCTCGTGTCCGGGGCGTGCCACTCCCGGATATTCCGGTCGCATGGCCGATGCACGCACCGCTAGCGTGCCCTGCATGACGACAGCAGCAGCCCACCCCCGTTTCGCCGCCGCCCTCGAAGAGCTGGGGCTCGGCGAACTGCACACGCGGATCCGCGGCTTCCCGGAAGCGACCCGTACCGCCGTCGAGGCCGCCGCCGCGATCGGCTGCGAACTGAGCCAGATCTGCAAGTCGCTGATCTTCGCCGCCGACGGGGTGCCCGTGCTGGTGCTCATGGACGGGGCCTCGCGGGTCGACGTCGAGCGGGTGCGTCAGGAGCTCGGGGCCGAGAAGGTCACCCGGGCCAAGGCGGACGTCGTACGGGAGACGACGGGCTATGCCATCGGGGGAGTTCCGCCCTTCGGGCATCTGACACGGACGCGGGTGCTCGCCGACCGCTCGCTGCTGGAGCACGACGTGGTGTGGGCCGCCGCCGGCAATCCGCACGCCGTCTTCCCCATGGAGCCGAAGGCTCTTGTCGCGTACGCCGGTGCCACCCTCGTGGACGTGCGCGAGCAGACTCCGTGACCCCGCTGGTCACCGCGGCCGTCCTGCTCGCGGCCGTCACCCACGCCGGCTGGAACGCGATCGCCCACAAGATCACCGACAAACTGGTGGGGTTCACGCTCATCGCGGGCGGCGGGGTGCTGATCGGGCTGGCGCTGATTCCCTTCGGGGCGTTCCCGGCGGCGGAGGCATGGCCGTATCTGCTGGCCTCCGGGTTCGTCCACATCGTCTACTTCGCCCTGCTGATGAGGTCGTTCAGGCTGGGCGACTTCGGCCAGGCCTACCCCATCGCGCGCGGCACCGCTCCGCTGGTGGTCGCGCTGCTCGCCGCCGTGTTCGCGCACGAGGTGCCGGACGGCTGGGCGGCCGCCGGTATCGCCCTGTCCTGCGCGGGACTCACCGGCGTAGCGCTGTGGGGGCTGCGCGGGCGCCGGCCCAACTGGGCGGCGATCGGCGCCGCGTTGGCGACGGGGCTGAGCATCGCGGTGTACACCGTCCTGGACGGGCTCGGCGTCCGGGCCTCCGGGTCGTCCCTCGGGTACATCGCCTGGCTGATGGTGATCGAGGGCCTCGTCATCCCGCTGTACGCGATCCGGCGCTGGCGGGGCGACACGCTCACCGTGCTACGGCCGTTCGCCGGGCTGGGACTGCTGGGTGCCGCGCTGTCCGTGGCCGCGTACGCGCTGGTGCTGTGGGCCCAGACGAAGGCGGAGCTGGCGCCGATCGCCGCGCTGCGGGAATCGTCGATCATCGTGGGGGCCGCGATCGGGGCGGTGTTCTTCAAGGAGCGCTTCGGCGTGGGCCGGATCGCCGCGGCGGCGCTGCTGGTGGTGGGCATCGGGCTGATGCTGCACGCCGGCTGACACCGCGACGGGCGGCCGGCCATGCGCCGACCGCCCGTCGCCCGCTACTAGAACGCGGTGTTGCTGCAGCCCATCGTCGAACCGAGGTGGTTGCTCTGGGCGCCCGAGTTGCCCTCGCCGTTGAGGCCGTTGCCGAGCACGCCGTTGAGGATGCCGACGACGCCGAGGATGTCGAGGTTCAGGTCGTGCGACTTGCACTGGGTGCTCTGCGTGACGCTGTAGTTGTTGCCCCCGGGGCCCTGGTCGGCGTGGGCGGTGCCCGCGCCGACGAGTCCGACGGTGCCGAGAGCGGCGACCAGGACGGCCGCCTTGCGAAGCTTGTGCATGTCATCTCCGGTGGAGTGGGTGGATGCGACGAAGGGAGATTAAGTAGGAAATGCTCCAAATAATCCCGTGGCGCGCCGAGTTTCGTGATCCTGCACCGGGATGATGGTGTGCGGCAGCCCGAACACCCGGACTGTCCTAGCCGTGTGCCGTTTTGCGCACGCGGAACGCGAACTGGCCGCAGTACGTCAGTTTCCGCAGGTTCACCAGGGCGGTTCTGCGGCGGCCGTCGCTCGCCCACTGGTCGATCTCGGTGTTGAGCGGGGACTGTTCGTCCCAGTAGCGGCTGTACTCCGGTGGCCGGCCGAGATAACTGCGCATGATCAGCGCCACCCCGTCCAGCGAGGGCCGGATCTCCTCCAGCGCCAGTCCCGCCTCCTCGACCAGCACCCGGAACCCGTACGGCGTGTAGTTCCACAGGCTGAAGGAGTGGTACGGCTCGAACTGGGATGTAGATCCGATGAAATGGCCGCCGGGTGCCAGCACCCGGGCGATCTCCGCGAGGAGTTCGCGCGGACGGGCCACATGTTCGAAGACCTGGTGGGAGTAGACCAGCGGGGTCGAGCCCGAGCCGAGCGGGAGGTGCACGCCGTCGTAGTGCACCACCGGATCACCGCCGGGGGTGCGCTGGCCGGCCTCCGGTGAGTCACGGATGTCGACGCCGACCCACCGCACCTCGGGGGCGTGCCTGCGGAACAGCGCGGCCGAGGTGCCGCGGCCGCACCCCAGGTCGACGACCAGGCCGGGCGCGCCCGGGGCGGCCATCACCTCGTCGACGTAGTAGCGCGAGGTGACCTGCCGGGCGTGGTCGTCGGGGATGCAGTCCTGCATGAGGTCCCACAGGGTGGCCATGCTTCGAGGCTACGAGCACGCACGGTGACGCGCTATTCGCGGCCTGTGACACCCGACAGGTCATGTGCTCGCATGCTGTTGCGGTCCGTGACCGAGCGGCCCAGCGCGTGATGCGGCCACAGCCCCGCGGCGACCCGCCGGCTGCGCTCGCTCCACTGCCGCGCCGCCATGTCGCCGGCCTTGTAGTGGTTGAGGGCGTAGCCGCCGGAGTGGATGCGCAGCAGGGTGAATCCGCCGGGGTACTCCTTGGCGGCGGCGACCTCCTGATGGGTGACGTGCGGGGCGCGCGTCAGCACGGTGCGCTTGTTGCGGTGGGTGTGGCCGGCGTGATGGAGGAAGACACCGGGCGCGGCGGCGTAGGCGTCGACGATCGCGCGGGCCTGGCGGCGGTCCAGCTGCTGGCCGCGCGTCACCGGGAACACCGAGTCCCGCACGGTCAGCGGATGGTGCCCGAAGACGACGGTCGGCTGGTCCGGCGCCTCTCTCAACTTCCCCCGGAACCAGGCGAGTTGCTCGTCGCCGAGCCCGCCCGCGTCGGCGCCGTTGCCGGACTTGGCGTAGGTGTCGAGGCCGATGACGCGCAGGCCGCCGAGGTCGTGGGAGAAGTGGCCCTGCCCACTCGGGAACGCCGTCAGGAAGGAGCCGTCCGGTGAGCGGTCGTGGTTGCCGCGTACGACGAAGTAGTCCTGTCCGTGGGTGCCGAAACCGTCCAGGATCCGCCGGGCCTCGCCCAGGTCGTGCGCGCCTCCGCCCGCCGAGATGTCGCCGCCCGCCAGCAGCAGGTCCGCCCCGCGGCGCCGGGCCTCCGCCACCAGGGCGCGGCTCATCAGCTCCGGGTACGGCGCCCGGCCCGGCTGCTGGACCACACCGCGCAGCAGGGGCAGGCCGCCCACGAGACCGGCGGTGGTCTCGCCCAGGTGCAGGTCGTTGCAGAGCGCGACGGACAGCAGATGCCGGCCGGGCGGGGGCTGCGGGGTGGTGAAGGAGTACGGTCCGCCGGCCGAGCCCAGCCCGAAGGCCGAGGTGCCGAACGCGTTGCCGCGCACCAGGTGCAGGGGGGTGGGCGAGGCGGCCACGCCGCGTGAACGGGCCTGGTAGTAGTACGTCTGCCCCGGCTCCAGGTCGGTCAGTTCGACCTGGTGGTGGGCGGTGCGCCGGCCCTCGGAGGCGGTGCGGTTGAGGCGGGCGGGGTGGGTGCCGTAGACGATCTCGCCCTCGGTGAGCGCGGGGAGGGGGTGGCCGAGGCCGTCGTGAGTGCCCGGGATGCCGGTGAACCAGGTGATGACGGCGCGGTCCTCGGTCAGCGTGACCAGTTCCAGATCAACGGCGGCCAGATCGTCGGGGTGCGCGGAGGCCGCCCGGCGCATGGCGGCCGAGGCCGACCGCAGCAGGGCGGGGGCGAGGCGCGCACCGGAGCGCAGCACCTCGCAGGGGCCGGGGAAGGCCGAGAGTGCCGCCAGAGCGGGGAGATGGGCGGAGAAGCAGCAGCGCATGTCCTTCTCATGGCCCGGAGGGGTTAACGGGGGACGTGGCCGTGGCGGCGGGGCCAGGGCCGGCGCGCGACATCTCCATGGAAGCAGGGCGGAAGCGGTCATCGCGGGGAGTGTGCCGAGTCTCACCTGATCCCGAGTCGCGGTGTTCGTCCCGACCTGGGTACCCGACTAGGCGCGGGTGCCCCTGAGGGAGCACCCTGGAAGCAGTCGTTCCGGAGGTGATCGTCATGATGCAGACCGCAGTGGGATGGCATGTCGAGCTGGAGTTCCTGGAGGACGCCGAGCACACCCGGGCGGCCGCGATGGTGCGGCTGCCCGACGGCACCGAGGTACGGGCCCACGGACACGCCACACGCCACCACACCGACTCCAATCAGCCACGTGTGGGGGAGGAGATAGCCGCTGCCCGCGCCCTGAACGAGCTGGCGATGCAGATGCTCACCAAGGCGCACGGCGAGATCGACGCGGCGTCAGGACGCACGTCCCACCCGATCCACGTGTGAACGTGAACCGGCCCTCCTAACCGGCGAGGGACGCCCTCACCGCCCGCACCAGCGCCTGCGCCCTCGGATCCGCCGTCACCGTCTTGCGGAAGCCGTTCGTCACATAGCCGAACGCGATTCCCGTCTCCGGGTCGGCGAAGCCGAGGGCGCCGCCGCGGCCGGGGTGGCCGAAGGAGCCAGGGCCGAGCAGCGGGGACGCGGTGCCGTGCAGCATGTAGCCGAGGCCGAAGCGGGTGTTCACGACCAGGACGCGGTCCGGTCCCGCCGACTCCTGCGTCCGCGCCAGCTCCACCGTCTCCGGGTCGAACAGCCGGACGCCGTCGACCTCGCCGATCAGCGCCGCGTAGACACGGGCCAGACCGTCGGCCGTGGCGATGCCGTTCGTCGCGGGGAGGGCGGCGGCGCGGTAGGCGGGGTCGTTCTGGTCGGGGAACGGGGTGATCGCGGCGAAGGCGCGGCGGGTGAGGGAGTCCGGGTCCTCGTAGGCCTCGGTGACCGAGCGCTTCGGGCGCGCACGCAGCCCGCCGGCGGGCTCGGGGCCGTCGACCCGGCCGGCCCGGCCCACCCGGGGCACCTCCGACTCCGGCAGCCCCAGCCACAGGTCCGCGCCCAGCGGTCCGGCGACCTCCGCCGCGAGCCACTCGCCGGCCCAGCGTCCCGTCACCCGCCGCACCAGCTCGTCAAGGAGCCAGCCGTACGTCAGCGCGTGATAGCCGTGGTCGGTGCCCGGCTCCCACGTAGGCGTCTGCGCGGCGACCGCCGCCGGTCCGCGGTGCGGGTCCAGCGCGGCCTCGGGCGTGAGCGGGCGGTCCAGGACCGGCAGCCCGGCGCGATGGTTCAGCACGTGCCGCACCAGCAGCCGCTCCTTGCCGTGCGCCTTGAACTCCGGCCAGTACTCGCCGACCGGTGCGTCCAGGTCCAGCTCCCCGCGCTGGTGCAGGATCAGGGGTACGGCGGCGGCGACGCCCTTGGTCGCCGAGCGCACGACCTGTGCGGTGCCGTGCTGCCAGGGCTCGGTGCCGTCGACGTCCTTGGTGCCGGCCCACAGGTCGACGACCTTGCGTCCGCCGAGGTACACGGCGACGGCGGCACCCCGCTCGCCGAGCGCGTCGAAGTTCTTCGCGAACGCTTCCCCGACCGGCTCGAAGCCCTCGGCGACCACGCCGTTCACGTCCACGTCCGTCTCCTCGTCCTGCCTCGTGCGGGTGCCCTTCTACCCAAGCAGGATGGTGACGTCGATGTTCCCGCGGGTCGCGTTGGAGTACGGGCAGATCTCGTGCGCGGCGTCCACCAGCTTGGCCGCGAGGTCGGCGTCCAGCACCGGCAGGGAGACGCTGAGGGCTACCGCGAGGCCGTAGCCGCGGTGCTTGTTGGGGCCGATGCCGACCTTCGCGGCGACCGTCGATCCGGTCAGGTCGTAGCCCTCGCGGTTGCCGACGAGGATCAGCGCGTTGTGGAAGCAGGAGCTGTACCCGGCGGCGAACAACTGCTCGGGATTGGTGCCGTTGCCGTCGCCGCCCAGCTCCAGCGGCATCGCGACCTTCAGCTCGATCTGGCCGTCCTGACTGGTGACATAGCCGTCCCGACCGCCGTGCGCGGTGGCCTCGGCGACATACATGATCTTCGTCGGACGGGTGTCGACGACGACGCCCTCGTCGGTCATGGGTGGCCCTCCCCCCGGAACGGTGCGCCCCCAGGAAAGGTGCGCACAAGTACATCGTGCACAAGGTACTGGGCGGTAGGTCGGTCGCCGTTACCAGGGGGTAGCAACCGTGGGTAACCCGAGTTCAGGGGGTGTGGCCCGCGGCGGGATGCGCTTGATGTGCGAGACGCCACAGTTCCTCGCGCAGCCGCGCGACCTCCGCGGCGTCCAGCCCCGTCGCGGTGAGCAGCGAGCCCGGCACGCACTTCGCGCGCTCCCGCAGCTCCGCCCCGCGCCCGGTCGCGGCCACGAGCACGGACCGCTCGTCGTGCGCGGACCGCTCCCGGCGCACCAGCCCCGCCGACTCCAGCCGCTTGAGCAGCGGCGAGACGGTGCCGTAGTCCAGCTTCAGCGCGCCCGCCAGCTCCTTCACCGTCGTCTCGCCGCGCTCCCAGAGGACCAGCAGCACCAGGTACTGCGGGTAGGTGAGGCCGAGTTCGTCGAGAAGCGGGCGGTAGGCCGCCGTCACCGCGCGCTGGGCGGCGTACAGAGCGAAGCAGAGCTGGTCGTCCAGGAACAGCGACCCCGCGTCCTCTTGATGCGTCACGCGCCCTCCCCCACGCTCGAACCGGCTTCGCTCGGCTCGCGCGGGGGCACCCCCATCACGGAACGCGGATCGAAGCCGAACGGCAGCTCCAGTCGATGGGCGCGCATCAGGTCGTCGTCCGCGAGGAGTTCGCCGGTCCTGCCGTCCGCCGCGATCACGCCCTCGCTGAGGATCAGGGAGCGCGGGCACAGCTCCAGGGCGTACGGCAGGTCGTGGGTGACCATCAGGACGGTCACGTCCAACGAGCGCAGGATGTCGGCCAGTTCACGGCGGGAGGCCGGGTCGAGGTTGGAGGACGGCTCGTCCAGGACGAGGATCTCCGGCTCCATGGCCAGTACGGTCGCCACGGCCACCCTGCGACGCTGGCCGAAGGAGAGGTGGTGCGGCGGACGGTCCTTGAACTCCGCCATGCCGACCCGCGCGAGGGCCTCCTCGACCCGCCGCTCCAGCTCCGGGCCCTTCAGTCCGGCCGCCGCGGGACCGAAGGCCACGTCCTCCCGGACCGTCGGCATGAACAACTGGTCGTCCGGGTCCTGGAACACGATGCCGACCCGGCGCCGGATCTCGGCCATGTGCCGCTTGCCCACGGGCAGCCCGGCGACCGTCACCGTCCCGGCGCCGCCGGTCAGGATGCCGTTGAGGTGCAGCACCAGCGTCGTCTTGCCGGCGCCGTTCGGGCCGAGCAGCGCGACCCGCTCACCGCGCGCGATGGTGAAGTCCACGCCGAACAGGGCCTGATGACCGTCGGGGTAGGCGAAGGCGAGGCCCGAGACCTCAAGGGAAGCGGTGCTCATAGGGTCCATCCCAACACGCAGACGACAAGGGCGGCGACCGGCAGCGCGAAGGCGTACGACCACTGCGCCCGGGACGCGGTCACCTCGTCGATCACCGGCATCGAACCGGCGTACCCCCGGCTGACCATGGCCAGATGCACCCGCTCGCCGCGCTCGTAGGACCGGATGAACAGGGCGCCCGCCGACTTCGCGAGCACGCCCCAGTGCCGTACGCCCTTCGCCTCGAAGCCGCGCGACTCCCGCGCGATCCGCATCCGCCGCATCTCGTCCGCGATGACATCGCCGTAGCGGATCATGAAGGAGGCGATCTGCACGAGCAGCGGCGGCAGCTTCAGCCGCTGCAACCCCAGCAGGAGTTCCCGCAGTTCCGTCGTGGAGGCGAGGAGCACGGACGCGGCGACGCCCAGGGTCCCCTTCGCCAGCACGTTCCACGCGCCCCACAGTCCGCTGACGCTCAGCGACATCCCCAGCACCTCGACCCGTTCGCCCTCCGCGACGAACGGCATCAGCACGGCGAACGCGACGAACGGCACCTCGATCAGCAGCCGCTTCAGCAGAAACCCGGCGGGCACACGGGCCGCGTACGCGACGAGCGCGAGCAGCACGGCGTACAGGCCGAACGCCCACATCGCCTCCCGCGGCGTCGACACCACGACCACCACGAAGGCGAACGTCGCGGCCAGCTTGGTGTGCGGCGGCAGACCGTGCACGGGCGAGTGCCCGTGCCGGTAGAGCCTGTGCGCGTGCCCGGCCCCCATGCCGTCAGACGTTCTCTACGACGGTGGGTGACGCGTCGTCCGTACGGCGCCTGCGCACCGCCCAGAAGACGCCGGTGCCCGCGACCACCGTCACGCCGACACCGATCACCCCCGCGAGACCGCCGGACAGCCGGGCGTCCGTGATGTCCTTCACGCCGTAGTCGGCCAGCGGCGAGTCGGCGTTGGCGTGGTCCTCGGTCTTCTTGTCGATGCCCTGGTCGGCGGCGACCTTCTCCAGCCCGTCGGGGCTCGCGGAGGCGTAGAAGCTGACGAACCCGGCGAGCACCAGCGAGGTGACGAGGCCCACGGCCCACACCTTGCGGGAGGAGCGGGCGGCGACCGGGACGGCCGGCTCGGCGGCGGGCGCGTCGACCAGCTCGCCGCCCACCCGCAGCTGGAGCCGCTGGCGCAGATCGCGGGCGCCGTACACGAGGTCCGGGCGTACGGCGACGACCGCGCCGACGGTCAGCGCGGTGATCGCTGCCTCGCCGATGCCGATCAGGATGTGCACCCCGACCATGGCGGTGGCGACCTTGCCGATGGAGACGTCGGTGGTGCCGCCGACCGCGTACATGAGGGTGAAGGCCAGCGCCGCCGCCGGTACGGACAGCAGGGCGGCGACGAAGGAGGCGACGGTGATCGAACGACGGCTGCGGGGGAGGATCTTCACCAGGCCGCGGAAGACGGCGTAGGCGACGACGGTCGTGACGATCGCCATGTTGGTGATGTTCACGCCGAGGGCGGTCAGACCGCCGTCCGCGAACAGGATGCCCTGCATCAGCAGGACCACCGACACGCACAGGACACCTGTGTAGGGGCCGACGAGGATGGCGGCGAGGGCGCCGCCCAGGAGATGGCCGCTCGTCCCCGCCGCGACGGGGAAGTTCAGCATCTGCACCGCGAAGATGAACGCCGCCACCAGTCCCGCCAGCGGCGCCGTCCGCTCGTCGAGCTCACGGCGCGCGCCGCGCAGGCTCACGGCGACGGCGGCAGCGGCGACCACGCCGGTCGCGACCGAGGTGGGGGCGTCTATGAATCCGTCAGGTACGTGCACCGTTCGATGATAGTGGCTTGTTGCGAACCCCTTGCAAGAGCGAGGAGCTCGGAACTGCGTCCGGACTTCTTGTGCCCGAAGGGGCGGTATCCGGGAAATATGCGACATTGGAGGGGGAGCGGAAGCACAGCTTTCGCACAGGTTGCGCAGCGTAAGGGGTCGACCGATGTCCGTAGTCGAGCAGTACGCGCGAGCCCATATCGTCACCGACGCGGACAGCCTCGCGCAGGACCAGGACGCGGTACCGGTGGTGCTGCGGTACGACCCGGACTCCGATCCGCGCGCGGTGCGGGTGCGGTTGCCCGGGCATGAGACGCATGAGTGGACGTTCTCCCGATCCCTGCTGGAGCAGGGGCTGCGGGCGCCGGCCGAGAGCGGCGAGATCCGGGTGTGGCCCTGTGGCCGGGTGCAGGCCGTCGTGGAGTTCCACTCGGCACAGGGCGTTGCCGTGGTGCAGTTCGAGACGAAGGCGTTGATGCGGTTCCTGCGGCGGACCTATCTGGCCGCCGCGCAACCCGTGGCCCGCTGAGGCTCAGCCGCCCATCTTCAGCAGCGCCGCCACGATCGGCCCCGCCGTGTCGCCGCCGTGGCCGCCCGCCTGGACCACGCCCGCCGCCGCCAGGTCGCCCCGGTACGCGGTGAACCAGCCGTTGGGCTTCTTCTGGCCGTCGACCTCCGCCGAGCCGGTCTTGGCACCGACGTTCCCGGTGACCCCGGACATCGCCTCGGCCGCCGTGCCGTAGGCCGCCGTGTAGGCCATCAGCTCGCGCAGCTGGGACAGCGCCGACGCGGACATGGTGCGCGAGGCAGTCGCCAGCTGCCGTCCGTCGACCTCCGGGGAGACCAGGTACGGCTGCTTGAAGGTGCCCGTCTGCACGGTCGCCGACACCGACGCCATGTTCAGCGGGTTCATCCGGACCGCGCCCTGGCCGATGAGCGAGGCCGCCATCTGGGCCTGCGACTGGACCGGGACGGCGCCGTCGAAGGTGGGGACGCCGACGGACCAGTTGTTCAGGGCGAGGCCGAAGACCTGCTGGGCCTGCTTGGTCAGGCTGTCGTCGTCCAGCTCGGGCGCCTGGCTGATGAAGGCGGTGTTGCAGGAGCGGGCGAAGCTCGCCTTGAAGGTGCCGTTCTTGATCTCGAACTTGTCGTCGTTCTGGAACTTCCAGTGCCCGTAGGTGAAGTACTTCGGGCAGGGGTGCTCCTTGTCCGCCGACGCCAGGCCCTTCTCCAGCAGCAGCGAGGAGGTGATGACCTTCATCGTGGAGCCGGGCGCGAGGGAGCCCTGGAAGGCGGTGTTGAAGCCGTGCGAGGAGTTGGCGACCGCGAGGATCTCACCGGTCGAGGGCCGCAGCAGGACCACGGACGCCTTCTCCTTCGAGGCGACCTGCTTCTCCGCGGCGGCCTGCATCGCCGGGCTGAGCGTCGTCTTCACCGTGCCCGGCGTGCCCTTGCTCAGCTCCAGCAGGGTCTTGTCGGACAGCTCGGCCTTCTTGGACTCCTCGCCCCGGATCACCTGGAGCTCGACGCCCGCCTTGCCGCCGGCCTTCTCGCCGTACTTCTCCCGCAGTCCGTCCAGGACCGAGCCCAGCGACGGGTACTCCTTCTCCGTCAGCTCGCCCCCGTCCCGGTCCAGGGCCTTGACCGGCGGGGTGCCGGACTCGCCGGTGACCAGGGTGTCGCCGTCCTTGAGGTCGGGGTGGACGACCGCCGAGTGCCACTGGACCAGCGGCTTGCCGTCCTCCGCGCGCCGTACGACGGTCAGCGAACTGTCGTACGCCAGCGGCTTGGTGGTGCCCTTGTACGACACCGTGCCCTTCACGGAGAAGGGGACCTCGGCGCCGGTGCGGGTGCCGGCGGTCACGGTGACGTCCTTGATGTGGGCGTCCTTGGTGTAGCCGGTCAGCAGGGCCTTCGCGGCCGCCGTGTCGTCGGTGACGGCGGCCGCCTCGGTGACCTTGCCCTGCTGCCAGGCGGTGAGGAACGTCTCGGCCGCGCCGGTGACCTCCTTGGCGGACAGCGGGCCGGTCTTGACGGCCTTGGCCTTGTCGTCACTGCTGGACGACGTCGACCCCGTGCCGTTCTCCGCCGCCGCGCCGCTGCCGAGCAGGGCGTAGACGCCGAGCCCGGCGCCACCGATGACCACGGCGATCATCCCGCCGAGCATGGCGGGGTTGGTCTTCCGTCGCTCGGCGACGCGCCTTCTGTTACCCACTGCTTTCCGTTCCCTCGCGTATTTCCGGGGCCCCCGCCCACCCCACCGACCTCACCCACACCAACGACGACGACCACCCTAGAGTCCCGTGCCGCGAGGGATAAGTTCAGCCGGACGCTCGTAGCACGGCTGCGACAATCGGGCCGGCCGCGTCGCCGCCGTGGCCGCCCTTCTCGGTCATGGCCGCCGCCGCCACATCATCACGGAAACCCGTGAACCAGCTGTCGGAGGTGGCCTGTCCGTCGACCTCCGCCGAACCGGTCTTGGCGCCGATGTCGCCGCCCAGCCCGGACATGACCCCGACGGCGGTGCCCTGGGCCGAGGTCGCGGTCAGCCGCATCATCTGCTTGAGCTGGGCCGAGGTGCTCGACGTGAGCCCCTTGGCGGTGGCCAGTTGGCGGTCGTCCAGGTCGGGCGAGACGAGATACGGCTGGCGGAAGTCGCCGGTGATGGCGGTGGCCGTCACCGACGCCATGTTCAGCGGGCTCATCTGGACCTGTCCCTGCCCGATGGCGTTGGCCGCGCGATCCGGGCCCGCGGAGGCGGGGACGCTGCCGTCGAACGAGACGATGCCGGTCTTCCAGTCACCGCGGCCGAGCCCGAACCGCTCCTCGGCCTCCGCCGTCAGCGAGGCGTCCGTGAGCGGATCCTCGTCGACGAGCTTGATGAAGGCCGTGTTGCAGGAGCGCATGAAGCCGGCCGCGAGGGTGGCGTTCGCGCTCTCGTCGGGCTCCATGCCCTTGAGGTTCTTGAAGGTCTGGCTCCGCCACACGGCGCTCGGCGGACAGGGCGCCGGGCCGTTCATCGTGGTCACGCCGTTGTCGATGAGCATCGCCGCGGTGATGATCTTCATCGTGGAGCCGGGGGCGACGCGTCCCTCGAAGGCCGCGTTGAAGGCGTCCTCGCGGTGGTTGGCCACGGCCAGCACCTCGCCGGTGCCGGTCTTGAGGGCCACGACGGAGGAGTTGGCGTATTTGCCCACGGCCTTCTCGGCCGCCGCCTGCACACTCGCGCTCAGCGTCGTCTCCAGCTTGCCCGGCCTGCCCTTGGCCAGGGTCAGCAGCGAGGTGTCCGGTGAGTCGTCGGCATGCCGGATCGACAGCTCGATGCCGGCCTCGCCGCCCGCCTTGTCGCCGTACCGCTCGCGCAGCGTGTCCAGGATCGGGCCGAGCGAGGGGTACTTCTCCTTCGTCAGCACGGTGCCGTCACGGTCGACGGCCTCGATGGGCGGGCTCGCCGCCTCGCCGGTGACGAGGGTGTCGTTCCGCCTCAGCTGCGGATGGATCACGGTGGGCTGCCAGTCGACGAGGGCCCGCCCGGTGGTGCGCCCCCTGACGACCTTCAGCTCGCTCTTGTAGGTGAGCGGCTTGGACTTCCCTTCGTACGACACCTTGGCGCTGACGGTGAAGGGCACGGTGGCGCCCTTCACCGCGCCGGGCGTGATCTTCACGCCGGTGATGTGGGCGTCCTGGCCGTAGGAGGACAGCACGGCCTGGGCCGCCGCGTCGTTGTTGGTGAACGTCGAGGCCTGTGCCGCCTCGCCCTTCTCCCAGGCCGCGAAGAACTTCTTCGTGGTGTCCTCGACCTCGTCCGCGTCCGGCGGCCCGGTCCTCGCGGGCGCGGGCCCCGCCGCCCCCGTAACGCCGCCCCCGTTCAAAGCGGAGACGATGTTGTAGGCGCCGTACCCGGCCCCACCCACCATCACCGCGAACACGCCGCCTATGACGGCGACTCTGACCCCCTTGGCCATGGTCCCCTCCCCGTTAAGTCCCCCGCACTGTAAGTGACAGGTGGGAAACCTGGCGGAGTTGTTTTCTTTTGTTGTCCGAATGTGTGACCGATTCTTGGCCGAACGGTCGGGAAATGCGGACAGGGTGGGGCGGGCAACCCGGCGTGGATGCCGTGAGTCGGATGTGTCGTCGGACACCACCTCCGGAGGTCAGCCGTGTCCTCTCCGTTCACCGGACGCCGTACGTTTCGCGTCGCGTCCGCAGTTGGCCTGGCGCTGGCCACGGCTCTTGCGCTCGCGGTGGTGCTGAGCCCTGGGCGGGGGTATGAGGGGCCACCTGCCACGGCCGGTGGCGGGAACAACGTCGGGTACCGGGCGGCCCCGGGCCAGAACAACAGGGTGACGGTCACCGAGTCGTCGGCCGGTCGGTACGCCATCAGGTATGTGATCGACGACGTGGTTCCCATCGACCCGGGGAAGGGCTGTGCCTACGTCAGCGACGCTGATCACACCAAGGTCTCCTGCATCGCCCGGTACCACGAGATGACCACGGACCCGGTCCGCACACTGTTCGTGGAACTCGGCGACGGTGAGGACACCATCAAGGGTCACCGGACCGGCGAAGCCGGCTTGGGCTACTCCGTGTTCAGCCTCGGCTCCGGCAACGACACCTGGACCGGCACCTCGGAAGAGGCCATGACGGTCTACGGCGGCCCCGGCGACGACACCCTCACATCGCGCTACGTCACGACGATCTGGGGCAATGACGGTGACGACACCCTCACGGCGATGAACGGGGGCTCTGTCGACGGCAACGACGGCGACGACACGATCCACGCCGGCCCCAAGGTCACAGCCGTGGGCGGCCACGGGAACGACGTGCTCCAGGGGGACGAGGGAACCCAGATCCTCCTCGGCGAACTGGGCGATGACACGATCCACGGCGGCCTGGGCGACGACCGGCTGTACGGCAACGAGGGCAATGACCTCCTGTACGGCGACGACGGTGACGACGCGATCTGGGGCGAGGACGAAGACCTGTCGGTGGGCGAGAAGCTCGGCAAGAAACGCGACGACAAGCTCTACGGCGGCCCCGGCACCGACAACCTCCAGGGCGGCCCGGGCCCCGACGAGTTGTACGGCGGCCCGGGTACCGATCAGCTGGACGGCGGGACCAGTCCGAACACCCTCGTCCAGGACTGATCCCCGCCCGCTAGACCCACGTATCCAGCCACATCCGTGACCGCCAGTCATCGATCGGGATCGCCGTGCCGGTGTGGATCGGCCAGAAGTAGATGAAGTTCCAGGCGATCAGCAGCACCAGTACGCCCGCGCCCGTGGCCCCCGCGACCCGGCGGGTGTCGCCGGAGCCCGGTGGGCCGATGATCGCGCCTAGGAGCATGGCGACGGCCAGGCAGAGGAAGGGGAGGAAGACGACGGCGTAGAAGAAGAAGATGGTGCGTTCCTGGTAGAGGAACCAGGGGAGGTAGCCGGCGGCGACGGCGCAGGCGATGGCGCCCGCGCGCCAGTCGCGGCGGAAGAGCCAGCGCCAGAGGATGTAGAGGACGGCGAAGGCGGCCACCCACCAGAGGAGCGGGGTGCCGAGGGCCAGGACCTCACGGGCGCACTTCTCGCCCGCGTCGGCGGGGCAGCCGTCCTTGCCGGGGGTGGGGGACTCGTAGAAGTACGAGACCGGGCGGCCGACGACCAGCCAGCTCCAGGGGTTGGACTGGTACGTGTGCGGGGACGACAGGCCGACGTGGAACTCGTACACCTGGTGTTCGTAGTGCCACAGGCTCAGCCACCAGTCGGGGAACAGCCAGGACCAGCTGCTGCTGCGGCCGTTCGCGGTCGCCCAGTCGCGGTAGTAGCCGCCGCTGCCGTCCGTGGCGGAGAGGATCCAGCCGGTCCAGGACGCGATGTACGTGACGATCGCGACCGGGACCGTGGCCAGGAAGGCCAGGCCGAGGTCGTGCCTGAGCACCGCCGTGTAGGGGTGGCGGGCGCCGGCCACCCTGCGCGCGCCCACGTCCCACAGCACCGTCATCAGGCCGAAGGCGACCAGGAAGTACAGGCCGTTCCACTTGGTGCCGAAGGCCAGGCCCAGCATCAGCCCGGCGAGCCAGCGGTAGGGGCGCCAGCCGAGGCGGAGGGTCTCGGCGATCTCGGCGTTGGGGCGGACCAGGCCGTCCGGGTCGGCCGGCAGTGCGGCGGCGAGTTTCGCACGGGCCCGGTCCCGGTCGAGGACGAGGCAGCCGAACGCCGCCAGCACGAAGAACATCAGCACCCCGTCGAGCAGCGAGGTGCGCGCCATCACGAAGGCCAGCCCGTCCACCGCCATCAGCGTGCCCGCGAGACAGCCGAGGAACGTCGAGCGGAAGATACGGCGGCCGATGCGGCACAGGAGCAGGACCGCCAGGGTGCCCAGCAGTGCCGTCATGAAGCGCCAGCCGAACGGGTTGAACCCGAACATCAGCTCGCCCAGGCCGATGACGTACTTGCCGACCGGCGGATGCACCACGTACGCCGCGTCCGTCGGGATCTGTACCTGGTCGCCGAGCTTCAGGACCATGTCGTTGGCGTTCTTGTCCCAGCTGACCTCGAAGCCGCGGTGGACCAGCGCCCAGGCGTCCTTGGCGTAGTACGTCTCGTCGAATATCACCGCCTTGGGGCTGCCCAGGTTCCAGAACCGCAGCACCCCGGCGAGCAGCGTGACCAGCAGCGGACCGACCCAGGCCGACCAGCGCGCGATCCGCTCGGCGAGCGGCCCGGGGACGCCGAGGAACTGCCACATCCGCGGGCTGGGCTCGACGTACGGCGGCACGAGCCGGTCGCGTACGTCGCTTCTCGGCGCCGCCACGTGGCCGAATCGGCGCAGCCGCTGCTGCCACGACGGCCGCTGGTCGTGGGGTGCCTGGCCCTGCCGGGTGTCCGTGGAGTCCATGGACGACGCTGTACTGGTCACCGCGCCATCGTAGGGAACACGTCTGTGACAGTCGCGTGGATGCGCCCTGCGAGGATGGAAACGTGACAGGAACCCTTGTTTTGGCAGGCACCCCCATCGGCGACGTCAAGGACGCCCCGCCGCGGCTGGTCGAGGAACTCGCCGGCGCGGATGTGATCGCCGCCGAGGACACGCGCCGGCTCAAGCGCCTCACCCAGGCGCTGGACGTGCAGCCGACGGGGCGGGTCGTGTCGTACTTCGAGGGCAACGAGTCGGCGCGGACGCCCGAGCTGGTCGAGGCGCTGCTCAACGGTTCGCGGGTGCTGCTGGTGACCGACGCGGGGATGCCGTCGGTGTCCGACCCCGGGTACCGGCTGGTCGCGGCGGCCGTCGAGAAGGACATCAAGGTCACCGCGGTGCCCGGTCCTTCCGCCGTGCTGACCGCGCTCGCACTGTCCGGGCTGCCCGTCGACCGGTTCTGCTTCGAGGGGTTCCCGCCGCGCAAGGCGGGGGAGCGGATCTCGCGCCTGAAGGAGGTCGCGGAGGAGCGGCGCACGCTCGTGTACTTCGAGTCGACCCACCGGATCGAGGACACGCTCGCCGCGATGGCCGAGGCGTTCGGCGCGGACCGCCGCGCGGCCGTCTGCCGGGAGCTGACCAAGACCTACGAGGAGGTCAGGCGCGGCACGCTGGGGGAGCTGGCCGCGTGGGCGGAGGACGGGGTGCGCGGGGAGATCACCGTCGTCGTCGACGGGGCTCCCGAGAAGGGGGCCGAGGAGGTCGACGCGGCCGAGCTGGTGCGCCGGGTTCGCGTCCGCGAAGAGGCGGGGGAGCGGCGCAAGGAGGCCATCGCGGCGGTGGCCGCGGCGGTCGGGGTGCCCAAGCGCGAGGTCTTCGACGCCGTGGTGGCGGCCAAGAACGCGGGGGCGTGAAACACCGGGTGAGCAGGGCGTATATCGCATGAGCGTGCGCCCCATGCCGGGGTAAAGCGACCCGGCCCTTTCGGCAAGGAACGTCCAAGTCGGCGCCAACACTGGACAGATCCCGTGCGTTCACTCCTGCGGGGGAGTCCACTGGGTTGTGGGACGCGACCCGTCCCACCCAGCGGACCACAGGAGCTGGCATGAGTGAGATCGCACAGCAGACCACGGGCCTTCGCAGCGCCGCGACCGCCGTCGTCCACGAGTCGTATTCGTTCGCCTGCATGCGCTGCGGGCATGGCTGGGAGCAGTCGTACGAGATAGAGCACCACGTCGACGGCGACGGCCATGAGTTCGTGATGTACGTCGCGAACGGCCAGGTCGTGCCGTCCCCGCTGAGCCGTCCCGCCTGTCAGAACTGCGACGGGCACATAGTGCGGATCATGCGCGCCGGCCAGGTGTCCTCCGTGCAGAACTCCCTGCATCGCCCGAGCCCCGTCCCCCGGCAGACGGAACCGGAGTCGGCGGCTCCCGCAGAACCGCACCACCACTGGCATCTGTCGGATCTGCTGCACGTCTTCCACCGCAAGGCGAGCTGAGCCGGGCTCCCGGCCGGCGGGGCATGCCCCTTTCGTAGGATCGGGGCATGCCTTCCAAAGCCGCCGACGTCGCCGACAAGCACGCCTCCCCTCCCCTCCCCGAACCCCTCCGGGTGCCGGTGGCCGACTCGCACACCCATCTGGACATGCAGTCCGGCACGGTGGAGGAGGCCCTGGCCAAGGCGGCGTCGGTCGGGGTGACCACGGTCGTGCAGGTCGGCTGTGACGTACGGGGCTCGCAGTGGGCGGCCGAGACGGCGGCGGCGTACGACGCCGTGCACGCCACCGTCGCGCTGCACCCGAACGAGGCCCCGCGCATCGTGCACGGCGACCCCGACGGCTGGTCGCGACAGGGGGCGCGCGAGCCGGGTGGCCCGCCGGCGCTCGACGAGGCGCTCGCGGAGATCGACCGCCTCGCCGCACTCCCCCAGGTGAAGGGCGTCGGCGAGACCGGCCTCGACTACTTCCGCACCGGGCCCGAGGGCAAGGAGGCCCAGGAGGCCTCCTTCCGCGCCCACATCGAGATCGCCAAGCGGCACGGCAAGGCCCTGGTCATCCACGACCGCGAGGCCCACGCTGATGTGCTGCGGGTGCTCAAGGAACAGGGCGCGCCCGAGCGCACCGTCTTCCACTGCTACTCCGGCGACGCCGAGATGGCCGAGTTGTGCGCCCGCGCGGGCTACTACATGTCCTTCGCGGGCAACGTCACCTTCAAGAACGCCCAGAATCTGCGGGACGCGGTGGCGGTGGCCCCCCTCGAGCTGCTCCTCGTGGAGACGGACGCGCCCTTCCTCACGCCGGCGCCGTACCGCGGACGGCCCAACGCGCCGTATCTCATTCCGATCACGGTGCGTGCCATGGCGGCCGTACGGGGGATCGACGAGGACGCGCTGGCGGCGGCCCTCGGCTCGAACACGGCACATGCCTTCGGTTACTGACCGATAACCGACGGATAACGCCCACGACGGTTCACAAGGGTCCATCTCGGACCGACCGCAACACTGCGTAGTCGCGTCGCTTTGGAGAGTCCCGACCCCTCCGCTAGGTTCTGGGGGCTTTGAAAAGGACCCCGAACGGACCCCTCGCTGGAGCGTGTCGTCGTGAGAAACGCGCAGTTCGAGACGTACGGCCCGAGCCAGGCCCAGGAGCCACCGGCTTACGGCGGCTTCGACCCGTACGGCGCTCAGACGCTGGCGTACGGGGTGCCGAGGCCCTATGAGCCGCGTACGGACAGTTACGGAACCGGCACCGCTCATGGGGCGGCTTATGAGGCATATGAGTCCTATGAGGACACGTACCGGCCCGCGTACGAGATCTCCGATACGGCGCACACGCCCGTCGTGCGCCCCAGGAGTGGCCGCCGGGCCGCGCACCGGCGCAGGGCGCGGGCGGCCGAGCGGGGCGACGGGACCATGCGCAAGCTGGTCCCGCAGGCGCTGGTCGTCGCGTTCCTCGCGGGCGGCACCAGCGCCTTCGTCGCCAAGGACAAGGGGATCGAGCTGAACGTCGACGGCAAGCCGCGCAGCCTGCACACCTTCGCCGACGACGTCTCCGAGCTGCTGACCGACGAGGGCGTCGAGGTCGGGGCGCACGACGTGGTCGCACCCCCGCCGGACACCGGTATCGCCAACGGCGACGAGGTCGCCGTACGTTACGGGCGCCCCGTGCGGCTCACCATCGACGGCCAGAAGCGCGAGGTGTGGACCACCGCGCACACCGTGGAGGAGGCGCTCACCCAGCTCGGAGTGCGGGCGCAGGGCGCGTATCTGTCGGCGGCGCGCTCCCGGCGCATCGGGCGCGAGGGGCTCACGCTGGATGTGCGCACCGAGCGGGCCGTGACGGTCATGGCGGACGGCCGCGCCCGCACCATCCGCACCAACGCCGCGAGCGTGAGCGAGGTCGTGGAGCAGGCGGGCGTCACCCTGCGCGGCCAGGACACCACCTCCGTCGCCCTGGACAGCTTCCCGCGCGACGGGCAGACGGTCACCGTGCTGAGGATCACCGGCCACAAGGAGATCCGCGACGAGGCGCTCCCGTTCGCGGTGGAGCGCATCGAGGACCCCTCGGTGTTCAAGGGCACCGAGGTCGTCGAGCGGGCGGGACAGGCCGGGCTGAAGCGGGTCACCTACTCCCTGCGCACGGTCAACGGCGTCAAGCAGAAGCCGCGGCGGATCGGGTCCGAGGTGGTGCGCGAGCCGCAGACCCAGGTGGTGAAGGTGGGCACCAAGCCCCTGCCGACGTCCGTGAGCGGCGCGGGCCAGCTGAACTGGGAGGGCCTGGCGGCGTGCGAGTCCGGGGGACAGGCGGACGCGGTGGACTCCTCGGGGAACTACGGCGGCCTGTACCAGTTCGACACGGACACCTGGCGGAACCTCGGCGGGAAGGGACGCCCGCAGGACGCGCCGGCGGAGGAGCAGACGATGCGCGCGAAGAAGCTGTACGTACGGCAGGGGGCGAGTCCCTGGCCGCACTGCGGGGGGCGCCTGCACAGGTGAGCGCCGGGCGCGGGCCGGGCCGGCGGCGCCCCGTACCCTTGTCGGGTGAGCAGCCCCACCCCCGACGCCCTGCTGGGCCCCGCCGACGTCCGTGAACTGGCGACCGCCCTCGGCGTACGCCCCACCAAACAGCGCGGCCAGAACTTCGTCATCGACGCCAACACGGTCCGCCGTATCGTCCGCACCGCGGAGGTCCGCCCCGACGACGTGGTGGTGGAGGTCGGCCCGGGACTCGGCTCCCTCACACTGGCCCTCCTGGAGGTGGCCGACCGCGTCACCGCCGTCGAGATCGACGACGTACTGGCCGGCGCGCTCCCCGCCACCGTCGCGGCCCGCATGCCGGAGCGCGCCGACCGTTTCGCGCTGGTGCACACCGACGCCATGCACGTCACCGAGCTCCCCGGCCCGCCGCCGACCGCGCTGGTCGCCAACCTCCCCTACAACGTGGCCGTCCCGGTCCTCCTCCACATGCTCGCCACCTTCCCGAGCATCGAACGCACCCTCGTCATGGTGCAGTCGGAGGTCGCCGACCGCCTCGCCGCCGCACCCGGCTCGAAGGTGTACGGCGTGCCGTCCGTGAAGGCCAACTGGTACGCCGAGGTCAAGCGGGCCGGCGCCATCGGCCGCAATGTCTTCTGGCCCGCACCGAACGTCGACAGCGGCCTGGTATCCCTGACCCGCCGCACCGAGCCGATCAGGACCACCGCCGCCAGGCACGAGGTCTTCGCCGTCGTCGACGCCGCCTTCGCCCAGCGCCGCAAGACGCTGCGCGCCGCCCTCGCCGGCTGGGCGGGTTCCGCGGCGGCGGCCGAGGCGGCACTCGTCGCGGCCGGTGTCTCGCCGCAGGCGCGTGGAGAGGCGCTGACGGTGGAGGAGTTCGCACGCATCGCGGAGAACAAGGAAGCCGCCGCCCAGCCCAAGGAGTCCGAGTAAGTGAGCGCGAGCGTCACCGTACGGGTCCCCGCCAAGGTCAACGTCCAGCTCGCGGTCGGTGCCGCCCGCCCCGACGGCTTCCATGACCTGGCCAACGTCTTCCTCGCCGTCGGCCTCTACGACGAGGTCACCGTGACCCCCTCGCCCGACGGGATCCGCGTCACCTGCGACGGCCCCGACGCCGACCAGGTCCCGCTCGACCGCACCAACCTCGCCGCCCGCGCCGCCGAGGCGCTCGCCGCGCGGTACGGCCGTACGCCCGATGTGCACCTCCACATCGCCAAGGACATCCCGGTCGCCGGCGGCATGGCGGGCGGCAGCGCGGACGGCGCGGGTGCGCTGCTGGCGTGCGACGCGCTGTGGGGCACCCAGGCCTCGCGTGAGGAACTCCTCGACATCTGCGCCGAGTTGGGCAGCGACGTGCCGTTCAGCCTGGTCGGCGGCGCGGCCCTCGGCACCGGACGGGGCGAGAAGCTGCGCGTGCTCGATGTCGGCGGGACCTTCCACTGGGTGTTCGCGATGGCCGGGCGCGGGCTGTCGACCCCGGCCGTCTTCCGGGAGTTCGACCGGCTCGGCGAGGGCAGCGACATCCCCGAGCCCGTCGCCTCCCAGTCACTGCTCGACGCGCTCGCCAAGGGCGACCCGGACGCCCTCGCCGCCGCCGTCTCCAACGACCTCCAGCCCGCCGCGCTCTCCCTCTTCCCGGAGCTCGCCGGCACCCTCGACGCCGGTCTCGCCGCGGGCGCCCTCACCGCGCTGGTCTCCGGCTCGGGCCCGACCACGGCGTTCCTCGCCCGCGACCCCGAGTCGGCGGCGAAGGTGGCCGACACCCTGCGCTCCTCCGGCACCTGCCGCACGGTGCGCACGGCGTCGGGACCCGCGCCGGGCGCCACCGTGCTGGACCGGGCCGGAGCGTGACGCCGTACTCGCAAGTACGCGTTCTTCGCTCGATCTCCACACGGATGTACTGCGATCGCAGTACACGCGGGGCGGTTGGGGCGATTAGGGTCGCTTGACGATTCAAGCGTCGGGTCATGGCGTCGGGCCATGAGTCTGCCCGCGCATCGCCACATGCACCTCTGGAAGGGGACACACCCGTGTCCGAATCCCCCACACCCGCCGAGCCGTCCCACCGTAGAAAGCGCTCCCTGTCCCGTCGCGGCATGATCGCCGCCGGCGGTGCCGTGGCCGCCGGAGCCGCGCTCACCCCCGTGGTGTTCGCCACCACCGACTCCGGCGAGAGCGACAACTCCGCGTCCGGCTCCGGCGATTCCGGTACGACGCCGGAGAAGTTCCCCGCCACCCGGACCGAGGCCGCCACCGGCACCGGCGAGGCCACCACCGCCTTCGCCGCCTCCTACGTCGGGGTGCGCTGGTCCGGCGCGAAGGACGGCGCCGCCATCCGGCTCGCGGACGGCGGCTGGCAGAACCTGGCGAGCGGCTGCGCCCACGTCGAGGACGGCGGCACGGCCCTGGTCGCCGCCGACAACTCCAAGGCGTACGAGGTGAAGGCCGCCGCCGGCGTCGACGGCGTGCACTCCCTCGCGATCGACACCACCGACGGCCCCAATCGCACCGTCCAGGTGCCGAGCGAGCCCACACGCGTGCGTGGCGTCGGCTACCTCTCGCGCGCCGCCTGGGGCGCCGACGAGTCCAAGCGGTTCAAGCCGGACGGCTCGGTGAACTCGCCCGAGACCTACTACCCGCTGCAGATCATCACGGTCCACCACACCGCGACCCCGAACAACGACCCCGACCCGGCCGCGACGGTACGCGCGATCTACGAGTACCACGCGATCACCAACGACTGGGGCGACATCGGCTACCACTTCCTCATCGACGAGGCGGGCGCCGTCTACGAGGGCCGCTACTCCGGCGACGACGGCATCCCCGCCTTCAACCCGGACGGCGACCTCGTCACCGGCTTCCACTCCGTGGGCTACAACTCCGGCGCCCTCGGCATCGCCCTCATCGGCAACCTCGACACCCAGGCCCCCACGGACGCCGCCAAGGCCTCCCTGATCCGCCTCATCAAGGTCATAACCCGGTTCAAGGGCCTCGACCCGCAGGCGGAGGTGACGTACACCAACCCGGTCAACGGCACCAAGAAGGACACCCGCACCGTCGGCGGCCACCGCGACTACTTCGAGACCGAGTGCCCCGGCCAGATCATGTACGACCTCCTCGGCGAGGTCCGCGAGGCGGCCGCCCGCCGCTGACACCGGGTCCGCGGGCGCGTCCCGGGGACTACGGGGGGTTCCCGGGCCGGTCCGTGGACGGGCGTGCCGGGCTGTCGGTGGGCGCGACTACCCTGGAGGGTCGATCGTCCCCCTGGGCAGGAGAGAAATGGCCGTCAACCTGGTCAATGTCGAGAACGTCAGCAAGGTGTACGGCACCCGTGCCCTGCTCGACGGTGTCTCGCTCGGCGTCTCCGAGGGCGACCGCATCGGCGTCGTCGGGCGCAACGGCGACGGCAAGACGACGATGATCCGGATGCTGGCCAAGCTGGAGGAGCCCGACACCGGCCGGGTCACCCACTCCGGCGGGCTGCGCCTCGGCGTGCTCACCCAGCACGACTCGCTGGACCCCGAGGCCACCGTCCGGCACGAGGTCATCCGGGACATGGCCGACCACGAGTGGGCGGGCAACGCCAAGATCCGGGACGTACTGACCGGGCTCTTCGGCGGCCTGGACCTGCCCGGCTTCCCGCAGGGCCTCGACACCGTCATCGCCCCGCTCTCCGGCGGCGAGCGGCGCCGTATCGCGCTCGCCAAGCTGCTCATCGAGGAACAGGACATGATCGTCCTCGACGAGCCCACCAACCACCTCGACGTCGAGGGCATCGCCTGGCTCGCCCAGCATCTGCGCGAACGCCGCTCGGCGCTCGTGTGCGTCACCCACGACCGCTGGTTCCTCGACCAGGTCTGCACGCGCATGTGGGACGTACAGAAGGGCGACGTCTACGAATACGAGGGCGGCTACTCCGACTACGTCTTCGCCCGTGCCGAGCGCGAGCGCATCGCCGCCACCGAAGAGGTCAAGCGGCAGAACCTGGTCCGCAAGGAACTGGCCTGGCTGCGCCGCGGCGCCCCCGCGCGTACGTCCAAGCCGCGCTTCCGCGTCGAGGCCGCCAATGAGCTCATCAAGGACGTGCCGGAGCCCCGGGACAGCAGCGAGCTGATGAAGTTCGCGTCGTCCAGGCTCGGCAAGACCGTCTTCGACCTGGAGGACGTGACCATCCAGGCCGGCCCCAAGGTCCTGCTCAAGCATGTGACCTGGCAGCTCGGCCCGGGCGACCGGATCGGCCTCGTCGGCGTCAACGGCGCAGGGAAGACCTCACTGCTGCGCGCCATGGCGGAGGCGGCCTACAGCGAGGGCGAGACGCAGCCGGTGGGTGGCCGGGTCGCCGTCGGCAAGACCGTCAAGCTGGCCTATCTGTCCCAGGAGGTCGCCGAACTCGACCCCGACTGGCGGGTGCTGGAAGCCGTCCAGCGGGTGCGCGAGCGCGTGGACCTGGGCAAGGGCCGCGAGATGACCGCCGGTCAGCTGTGCGAGACGTTCGGCTTCGGCAAGGAGAAGCAGTGGACACCGGTCGGCGACCTGTCGGGCGGTGAGCGCCGCCGCCTCCAACTGCTGCGCCTGCTGATGGACGAGCCCAACGTCCTCTTCCTCGACGAGCCCACCAACGACCTCGACATCGAGACCCTGACCCAGCTGGAGGACGTCCTCGACGGCTGGCCCGGCTCGATGATCGTCATCTCCCACGACCGGTTCTTCGTCGAGCGCACCACCGACCGTGTGTTCGCCCTCCTCGGTGACGCCACCCTGCGGATGCTGCCGCGCGGCATCGACGAGTACCTGGAGCGCCGCCACCGCATGGAGGCCCAGGTCGCCGCCACGGCCTCGACTACGGCCGCCGACAAGGCCGTACCGGAGCGGAGCGCGGCCGATCAGCGCGCCGCCAAGAAGGAGTTGCAGAAGATCGAGCGACAGCTCGACAAGCTCTCCGAGCGGGAGACCAAGCTGCACGCCCAGATCGCCAAGCACGCCACGGACTTCGGGAAGGTCGCCGAACTGGACGCGGAGCTGCGGGACTTGGCGGGACAGCGGGACGAGCTGGAGCTGCGGTGGCTGGAACTGGCCGAGGACGCGTAGCGGTTACCGGGCTCACGGGGGCGCCTCCACCTGCCG
This sequence comes from Streptomyces lanatus, assembly GCF_014655715.1. GTDB lineage: Bacteria > Actinomycetota > Actinomycetes > Streptomycetales > Streptomycetaceae > Streptomyces > Streptomyces lanatus. Next base: position 310,131 of record NZ_BNBM01000007.1, read on the forward strand.
TGTGTGGAGGCTGTGAAGGTGGATAACGGCCGTATCACAGGGCGGTGCTCCCTTGGGAACAGGGGCGGATGCGGGACGGTGGGCTGTCGGTGGCGGGTGATAGAAAGGGCCGCCTGAGAACAGTCTGAGAAACGCTGGTGTGGCCAGAACGCGACGACACAGAACGTGGCACCACACCGGTCTCAAGGGGGAACCGCTCATGAGCCAGCCGCCCAACCAGCCGCCGCAGGGTGGTTTCGGCGCACCACAGGATCCGCGGCAGGGCGGTTTCGGTGCTCCGCAGACCCCGCCTCCGCCGCAGGGCGCCCCCCAGACACCCCCGCCGCCACAGGGTCCACCGCAGATGCCGCCGCCCCCGCAGGGCCCGCCTGTCGGCACCCCGCAGCCGGGGTACGGCTACCCGCAGCAGCCGGGTCAGCCCGCTCAGCCGGGCCCGTACCAGTCGGGGCCGTACGGCTATCCGCAGCAGCCCGCGCCGGGCTACGGCTACCCGCCCCAGCCGCAGTATCCGGGCGCGCCCGGCACCCCGCCCGGTGGTTCGGGCAACCCCTTCAAGGGCAAGCCCGCGCTCATCATCGGTGCCGCCGTCGCGGCGCTGCTCGTCATCGGCGGCGGCGTGTACGCGGTGACGGCGGGCGGTGACGACAAGAAGGACGACAAGCCGGTGGCCCAGGAGAGCGACGGGCCCAAGAGCTCCGAGTCGCCGTCCGAATCCAGTGGTGGCGACGACCCGGAGAACCTCAACTCCGGTCGCCAGGCGGGCGAGTCGAAGGTGCTCTGGTACAAGTCGGCACCCGACGCGCCCAAGTCCGGCGCGGACGCCGCCGGCCTGTGGGTCACCGACAAGACCGCGGTGAAGGCGGCGTACAAGCAGCTCTTCGCCTACAACGTCGCCGACGGCGCGGACGCTTGGGACCCGATCTCCTTCCCGGAGAAGATCTGCGCGGTCACCCCGCAGAAGTCGGCCGACGACAAGATCGTCGTCGCGTACATGAACGGCAGCAGCCAGCGCGCCAAGTGCAACCAGATGCAGCAGGTCGACCTCAACACCGGTGAGAAGGGCTGGAAGGGCGATGTCGCCGACGGCGCGCTGTTCGACAGCACGCTCGACGTCGAACTGGCCATCACCGGCAATACGCTGACGGTGGCCCGCTCGCAGTCCGGCACCGGGTACGACATCGCCACCGGCAAGAAACTGTGGGACAAGAAGCGGTTCGGCGACAAGTGCTTCCCCGACTCGTTCGCGGGCGGCGACCGGCTGATCGCCGTCGCGTCCTGTGACGCCTCCGGTTCCAACGAGCACGACGAGATGCAGGAGCTCGACCCGGCGACCGGCAAGGTGAAGTGGACCTTCGCCTACAAGAGCGGCTGGAAGATCGCGCGCGTCTTCTCCCTCGACCCGCTGATCGTCTACAGCAGCGACAAGGACAAGAAGACCGGGAACATCGCCACGTTCGACTCCTCCGGCAAGTTCCGCTCGCAGGTCGGCGTCAAACTCGAGATCGGCGCCGAGTGCGGCTGGGCCATCCTGCAGCGTGACCTCACGGGCTGCTCCGGCGTGGTCGCCGACGAGGACACGCTCTTCATGCCGACCAAGGCGATCGGGAGCGCCAACGAGATCGTCGCCATCGGCCTCGGCGACGGCAAGGAGAAGTGGCGCGTGAAGTCCCCGGCGGACGAGACGATGCTGCCGATCAAGGTCGAGGACGGCAAGCTCATCGCCTACGTCCAGCCCTCGTACGACGCGGGCGGCCAGGTCGTGTCGATCCCGGTCACCGGCAGCAGCCACGAGCCGACGAAGCTGCTCCAGAACCCGGCGAGCGTCGCGAGCATCGAGAACGGCTTCTTCTCCAAGGCGTACGCCTGGGAGGACGGGCGCTTCTATCTCTCCAGCACCCGGCTCAGCGGCAACGACGACGCCAAGGAGAAGATGCTGCTCGCCTACGGCAAGTGAGGCCCCGCGGGCCGGTACGGAAGCGCCGGCCCCTCACCTCGCCGTTCCCGTCGCGTCCGCCGCGCCGCCCGTCGTCCCCCTCCCCTGAGGTACCCACGCCATGACCCAGCCGCCGCCTCCGCCGCCCAACCAGCCCCCGCAGGGCGGGTTCGGCCCACCGCAGGACCAGCCGCCCCAGCAGCAGGGAGGCGGCGGTGCCTACGGTGCACCCCAGACGCCACCCCAGCCCCCGCAGCAGCCGCCCGCCGGACCGTCGCAGCCCGGCTATGGCTACCCCCAGGCACCTCAAGGCCCGCCCCAGGCCACCCCGCCCGGTTACGGCTACCCGGCCGCCCCCGGCCAGCAGTCCGCCGCTCCCTACGGCCAGCCGCCGAACCCGTACACCCAGTCCCAGCCCCACAACCCGTACACCCAGCAGCAGCCCGGCTACGGCTACCCGCAGCAGACCGTGCCGCTGCACGCCCAGCCCGGCCAGACCGCGGGCGGCGGGGGCAGGTCCAGCTCGCAGCTGGCCGTCATCGTGGCGGCGGCCGTCGTGGTGATCGCGCTGATCATCGGGGGTGGCGTCTGGTACGCGAATTCCGCTGACAAGGGCGGCAAGGACGACACCGCCAGCTCCAGCGGCGGCACCGGTGGTGGCGGGGGCGACGACGCGGGAGGCGGTGGCTTCGACGCCCCCGACGGCACGGAGAAGGTGCCCGGGAACCCCGCGTCGCAGGTCCTCTTCCAGGTTCCGGCGCCCGATGTCGACGACGACTCCAGCATCGTCGTGTCCGGCTCGTGGCTGACCGACAAGGCGTACGTCAAGAGCGGCGTCGCGGAGATCGTCGGCTACGACCGCGACAAGGGCAGCAAGCTGTGGTCGGTCAAGCTGCCCGGGCCGGTCTGCCAGGCCACCAAGCACATCACCGAGGACGACGTGACGGCGGTCGCGTTCGAGCCCGCGATGCCGACCAAGGACAAGCCCTCGCACGGCTGCACGCAGGTCGCGGCGATCGACCTCGACGCCGGCAAGAAGCTGTGGACCAAGAGCGCCGAGGGCAAGAACGGCCAGATCCGGTTCGACAACGTCACCCTCAGCGGGGGCACGATCGCGGCGGGCGGCACCAGCGGCGGCGCCGCGTGGGCCATCGACTCCGGCAAGTCGCTGTGGGTGCCGAAGGCCAACGACAGCTGCTACGACCTCGGGTACGCGGGCGGCCCGAAGATGGTCGCGGTCCGCAAGTGCGGCACCTATCAGCAGCCCCAGCTGAACATCCAGACCATCGACCCGGCGACCGGGAAGGTGATCTCCGAGTACCAGATGACCACAGGCGTGGAGTACGCCAGCGTGATCTCCACCGATCCGCTGGTCGTGGCGGCCGAGGTCGGTCAGTCCCAGGACGCCGTCGGCATCACGGACGCCTTCTCGATCGACAACAAGACCGGAAAGCTGCGCATCCGCATCTCCGTGCAGGGCGACAAGTTCGAGGCCCGCTGCTCCGGCGTCACCACCATCGAGACCTGCACCGGCATCGTGGTGGGCAACGACCGGCTCTATGTGCAGACCGCGCAGCACGCGGGCGGTGGCGAGTACGGCCAGACCAACGAGATCGTCGCCTTCGACCTGGCCACCGGCAAGCAGACCGGACAGCGCGCGGACGCGGGCGACCGGTACACGATCACGCCGCTGCGCATGGACGGCGGCAACATCATCGCGTACAAGCGTCCGCCGTACGACAAGGGCGGGCAGATCGTCAGCATCGACGGTGGCACCTTCGAGGAGACGAAGCTGCTGGAGAACCCGGCCACGCGGTCGGTGCGGGACGTGGAGACGCGGATGTCGCCGGAATACTCCGAGCTCATCTATTCGCAGGGGCATCTGTACATGTCCGCCAAGTTCGCCAGCGAGCTGGGGAGTTCCGAGACCCGCAAGGCCCACGTCATCGCGTTCGGCGCGACCGGCTGACGGACCTGAAGGCCTGGGCGTACGGCCCCCTTTCCGAACTGGGAAGGGGGCCGTACGCATACCGCCTCCCGTGCTGCCCCGCGTACTGCCTCAACATCGCCGAATGCACGGAAAGCCAGAAAATCCGCCGTTCCGGGGCACTTATCGCCGGTAGGGGGAGCGCAACGTCGAACAAGCGTGTAGCTTCCGGGGGCATGAAGGGCGGGGGAGCCGGGTGGGGGCTTCTGTCCGCGCGGACCAGTGGGCATCCATAGTGGGGCATTGATGGGGATCCATTGGGGGGACTGGGGGGTTGCTCGATGGGAGTGCGGCTCATGGTGGTCGACGACCACCGATTGCTCGCCGAGGCGCTGGCCTCGGCACTGAAACTGAGGGGGCACCGGGTGCTGGCCGCGGCGGCGCCTGCCGCGGGGGCGGCGGAGCTGGTGATCACGCGGGCACCGGAGGTGTGCCTGCTGGGGACGGGGACACCGGCGGAACCGGGCATCTTCGACCCGGTGGCGAAGATCAAGCGAGAGCGTCCGCAGGTGGCGGTGCTGGTCCTCGGCCCCGTGCCGAGCCCGCGCGGTATAGCGGCGGCGTTCGCGGCGGGTGCGTCGGGCTATGTCCGGCACGACGAGCGCATAGAGGGCGTCGAACGGGCGATCATGAAAGCCCGGGCCGGGGAGGCGGCAGTGGCCCCCCAACTCCTCCAGGGCGCCTTCAGCGAACTCCTCAACCCGGCCGCCCAACCGGACGACGAGGGCCAACGCCTGCTCCAGATGCTCACCCCGCGCGAGGTCGAGGTCCTGGTCCGCGTGGCCGACGGCGAGGACACCCGCCTGATCGCGGCGGGCATGGGCATCGCACCGTCCACCGCCCGTACCCATGTCCAGCGGGTGCTGATGAAGCTGGGGGTCGGTTCGAGGCTGGAGGCGGCTGCGCTGGCGGCGCGTACGGGGTTGTTGGATCGGGCGGGGCCGGTTCAGCAGGCGGAGACGCATGAGGAGCCGTGACGCCTGGTTCAGCCAGCTGTAGGAGGGGCTGCGCGCTCAACGCGGGATGGGACGGGTAGGGGCGGAGGGGCGAGGAAACACACCCGGCCCGCCCCCACCCGGCGTCAGCCCTTCGGCTGCTCCTCCCCCGCCTCCACGACCGGCGGCGGCGGAGCCGTAGGCCTAAGCTTCAGCCACGCCAGGAAGAAGATGCCCAGGAGCAGCATCCCCAGCCCGGTCCAGAGGTTGATGTTGACGCCCTCCGCCTTGTCGATCGCCGCGTCGTCGTCCGTGAGGCCGGCGATCGTGACGATGACGCCGTAGAGGACGAAGAGGCCGCCGATGATGCGGCGGATGTCGAAGAGGCGGGCGGCGGTGGTGGACTTCTCCTGGAGTTCGGTGACCTCCCGCTGGACGTCCTTCTCGGAGTAGCCGGAGTGCTCGGCGGGCGTGGGGTGTTCGGAGTTGTCGCTCATGGTCGGTCAAGCCTCCTGCGTCAGAACGAGAACGAGAACGGGATGTAGCAGGCGGCCGCCAGCACCACCGCGCCCCACCCCAGCAACGCCGGCCTGCGGTACCACGCGTCGTCGCCCTCGGCCGGCGGCTCGGCCATTCCGGGGGAGCGGGTGCCGTAGACCAACCCCTGCAACTCGTCTGCCGGTTTGGGGGAGGTGAAGAGGGATACGGCGACCATGACTACCGCCCCTGCCACGAACCCCGCGATCGCGGAGACGAAGTTGGCGCCCTGGTCGGAGGGGATCGAGATGATGTCCTGCTTGTAGAGGACGAAGTAGTTCAGCATCGCTGCCGTTGTGCCTGCGAGTAGACCCCAGAAGCCGGACTTCATCGATGCCCGCTTCCAGAACATGCCGACGATGAAGACGACGAACATCGGCACGTTGAAGAAGGAGAACAGCGTCTGGAGGTAGCTCATGATGTTCGAGAACGATGACGCGAGGAACGCGGTGCCGATCGACGCCATCACGCCGATCGCCGTGATGAGGCGGCCGAAGCGGACGTAGTAGGAGTCCTCCCGGTCCTTGACCACGTACTTCGCCCAGATGTCCGTCGTGAACACCGTGTTGAAGGACGAGACGTTCGCCGCCATGCCCGCCATGAAGGCGGCGAGGAGGCCGGTCACCGCGATGCCCAGTACGCCGTTGGGCAGCAGGCCCTCCATGAGGTACGGGATGGCGTCGTTGTACTGGTAGCCCGATTTCTCGGTGCCGAAGCCGGGGACCAGGGCCGCGGCCGCCAGGCCCGGGATCATCACCAGGAACACGATGAAGATCTTCGGGAACGCCGCGATCAGCGGGGTGCGCTGGGCCGCCGAGAGGTTCTTCGCGGAGAGCGCGCGCTGGACCTCGGCGAAGTTCGTCGTCCAGTAGCCGAAGGAGAGCACGAAGCCGAGGCCGAGGACGATCGTCAGCCAGTTCGCGCCCAGCGGGTTCGCCTCGCCGATGCCGGTGCCGCCCCAGGCGGTGACGAAGTTGTCGCCGTGGCTCTGGGTCAGTTTGTCGGTGAGACCGTCCCAGCCGCCGACCTTCTTCAGCGCCAGGATCGTGATCGGGATGAGCGCCGCCAGGATCACGAAGAACTGCAGGACCTCGTTGTAGATCGCGGACGACAGGCCGCCGAGGGTGATGTAGGCGAGTACGAAGAAGCCCGCGACGACGATGGCCACCCACTGGGGCCAGCCGAGCAGGGCCTCCACCACGATCGCCAGCGCGTACAGGTTCACACCGGCGATCAGGATGGCCGCGAAGGCGAACAGGACCGAACTGAGCAGGTGTGCCCATCGGTCGAAGCGGAGGAGTAGGAACTCGGGGACCGAGCGGACCTTGCTGCCGTAGTAGAAGGGCATCATCACCAGGCCCAGGAAGACCATGGCCGGGATGGCGCCGATCCAGTACCAGTGGACGGTGTAGGCACCGTACTGCGCGCTGTTCGCGGCCATGCCGAGGATCTCGGTGGCGGCGAGGTTGGCCGAGATGAACGCCAGACCTGTGACCCAGGCGGGCAGGGAGCGCCCGGAGAGGAAGAAGTCGAGGGTGGTCTTCACCGAGCGGCGGGCCGCGAAGCCGATGCCCAGCACCACCACGAAGTAGATGCCGAGGAGCGTGTAGTCGAGCCAGTTCGTGGGGAGCCGGAGCTCGGCTGCCAGGTAGGTGGGGGAGGTGAGAGAGGCGGTGGGGGAAATTGTGGGGGTTTGCATGCGTACTCGCTTCGTCTCGCGAATCGATACAGAGCGGAACCTACGCCCCTGCGTTCAGTAATTGAACACGTCCGATGGTGCTCTTTGTTTGATTGTGATGTTGACCCCCGGTGGTGAGTTGTGTTTCTCTATGTTTAGTTCTGTTTGATGGGAGTCCGGCGTGAAGAAGACCTCGACCCGACTGGCCGACGGTCGTGAGCTCATCTACTACGACCTGCGCGACGACACCGTGCGGGACGCGGTCGATCGCCGCCCCCTGGACCGGACCGTCACGTCGTCCGAGGTCCGGCATGACGTGCTGCTCGGGGACTCCGTCGCCATCGCCTCGCACCGGCAGGGGCGCACCTATCACCCCCCGGCCGACCAGTGCCCGCTCTGCCCCTCCGAGGGCGACCGGCTGAGCGAGATCCCGGACTCGTCGTACGACGCCGTCGTCTTCGAGAACCGGTTTCCCTCCCTCGCCGGCGACTCCGGGCGCTGCGAGGTCGTCTGCTTCACCTCCGACCACAACGCCTCTTTCGCCGACCTGACCGAGGAACAGGCCCGGCTGGTCCTGGACGCCTGGACGGACCGGACCTCCGAGCTGTCCTCCCTGCCCTCCGTCGAGCAGGTGTTCTGCTTCGAGAACCGCGGCGCCGAGATCGGTGTCACCCTCGGCCATCCGCACGGGCAGATCTACGCCTACCCCTTCACCACCCCGCGTACGGCCCTGATGCTGCGGTCGGCCGCCGCGCACAAGGACGCCACCGGCGGGGAGAACCTCTTCGACGCCGTCCTGGAGCGTGAACTCGCCGACGAGCGAGTCGTCCTGGAGAGTGAACACTGGGTGGCCTTCGTGCCGTACGCCGCGCACTGGCCGTACGAGGTCCACCTGTACCCGAGGCGCCGGGTGCCCGATCTGCTCGCGCTCGACGAGGAGGCACGCTCAGAGTTCCCCAAGGTTTATCTGGAACTCTTGAGGCGCTTCGACCGGATCTTCGGTGACGGTGAGCCTCCGACGCCGTACATCGCCGCCTGGCATCAGGCGCCGTTCGGTGCGCTGGAGGACTTCGAGGGCGTCGTGCGGGACGATTTCGCGCTTCACCTTGAGCTTTTCACCATCCGCCGCACTTCCGGCAAGCTGAAGTTCCTCGCGGGTTCCGAATCCGGCATGAGTGTGTTCATCAACGACGTGCCGCCGGAGCGCGCGGCCCAGCGACTGCGAGAGGTAGCGAGTTGATGAAGTACCTGGTGACGGGCGGGGCGGGTTACGTCGGCAGCGTGGTCGCCCAGCATCTGCTGGAGGCGGGCCACGAGGTCGTCGTACTCGACAACCTCTCCACCGGCTTCCGTGAGGGTGTGCCGTCCGGGGCGTCCTTCATCGAGGGCGACATCCGCGACGCCGCCAAGTGGCTGGACTCCTCCTTCGACGCGGTGCTGCACTTCGCCGCGTTCTCGCAGGTCGGCGAGTCGGTCGTGAAGCCCGAGAAGTACTGGGACAACAACGTCGGCGGCACCATGGCCCTGCTCGGCGCCATGCGCGACGCGGGCGTGCGCAAGCTGGTCTTCTCCTCCACGGCCGCCACCTACGGCGAGCCGACCGAGGTGCCGATCGTGGAATCCGCGCCCACCTCGCCGACCAACCCGTACGGCGCCTCCAAGCTCGCCGTCGACCACATGATCACCGGCGAGGCGGCGGCCCACGGCCTGGGTGCCGTGTCGCTCCGGTACTTCAACGTCGCGGGCGCCTACGGCGACTGCGGCGAGCGCCACGACCCCGAGTCGCACCTCATCCCGCTCGTCCTCCAGGTCGCCCAGGGCAGGCGCGACGCGATCTCCGTCTTCGGCGACGACTACCCGACGCCGGACGGCACCTGCGTACGCGACTACATCCATGTCGCCGACCTCGCCGAGGCCCACCTGCTCGCCGTGCAGGCCGCCACCCCGGGCGAGCACCTCATCTGCAACCTCGGCAACGGCGAAGGCTTCTCCGTGCGCCAGGTCATCGAGACCGTCCGCCAGGTCACCGGGCACCCGATCCCCGAGGTCGTGGCCCCGCGCCGGGGCGGCGACCCGGCGGCCCTGGTCGCCTCCGCCGACACCGCCCGCGAGCGGCTCGGCTGGAACCCGTCCCGCGCGGACCTCGCGGGGATCGTCGCGGACGCATGGGAGTTCGCGCAGCGGCGCGGCAACTAGAACGCAGGCAGGGAAAGGTCAGGGTCAGGGGATGAGCGTCGACACGGCAGCCACGGTCGCCGAGCGGTTCAGGGAGCTGTACGGGGCCGAGCCGGAGGGGGTGTGGGCCGCGCCGGGCCGGGTCAACCTGATCGGCGAGCACACCGACTACAACGACGGCTTCGTGATGCCGTTCGCACTGCCGCACACCGCGGTCGCGGCGGTCTCGCGGCGGGATGACGGTGTGCTGCGGCTGCACTCGGAGGACGTCGAGGGCGGCGTGGTCGAGCTGCGGCTCGATGACCTCGCGCCCGAGTCGGACAAGGCCTGGACGGCATACCCGGCGGGCGTCGTCTGGGCCCTCGGCCAGGCCGGGCACGCGCTGACCGGCGCTGACATCCACCTTGCCTCGACGGTCCCGGCGGGCGCGGGCCTGTCGTCGTCGGCGGCACTGGAGGTCGTGGTCGCCCTCGCGCTCAACGAGCTGTACGGGTTCGGACTCAAGGGCTGGCAGCTGGCCCGGCTGTGCCAGCGCGCCGAGAACGTCTACGTCGGCGCCCCGGTCGGGATCATGGACCAGACGGCGTCCGCGTGCTGCGAGGCCGGCCACGCCCTGTTCCTCGACACCCGCGACCTCTCCCAGAAGCAGATCCCCTTCGACCTCGCCGCCGAGGGCATGCGCCTCCTCGTCGTCGACACCCAGGTCAAGCACTCCCACAGCGAGGGCGAGTACGGCAAGCGCCGCGCGGGCTGCGAGCGGGGTGCGGCTCTGCTCGGCGTCGACGCGCTGCGCGACATCCCCTACGGCGAGTTGGACACGGCGCTCGCAAGGCTCGGCGACGACGAGGAAGCGGTCCGCCTGGTCCGCCACGTCGTCACCGAGGACGAGCGGGTCGAGAAGACGGTGGCCCTGCTGGAGGCGGGCGAGCCCCGCGCCATCGGCCCGGTCCTGGTGGCCGGCCACGCCTCCCTGCGCGACGACTTCCGCATCTCCTGCCCCGAGCTGGACCTGGTCGTGGACACCGCCCTGGCGACCGGCGCCCTGGGCGCCCGTATGACGGGCGGCGGCTTCGGCGGCTCGGCGATCGTGCTGGCCGAGGCGGCCGACGTCGAGACCATCACCAAGGCCGTCGAGCAGGCCTTCGACACCGCGGGCTTCACGGCACCGCGGGTGTTCGAGGCGGTGCCTGCGGCGGGGGCGCGACGGGTGAGCTGACCAGGCGCCCTCCTAGACGTATCCCCACTCCCGGCACATCGGCCGCAGCACCTCCGCGATCTCGTCCCGCGTCGGTGCCGGCCGGTCCGGCTGGACGCGGCCCGAGCGGATCTTGTCGTTCCAGTCCCCGAAGCCACCGCCCAGGACGGCGCCCTCCAGGCTGCCGCCGTAGTCGAGCATGCCGGGTTCGAAGTCGAGGTCCAGGAAACGGCAGATGGCCCGGAGTTCGGTGGCGGGGTCGGTGGTGAGGTCCTCGTAGCGCAGGATGTGGCCGCCGACCTCGGCATGGGCCTCCTCCATGGCCTCCATGTACTTCAGGACCCGCTCGGCCGCGTCCTCGCGGGTGCGGTCGGGGACGGCTTCGTGCCAGGAGCGGGCGACCGCGGCCGGGTGCCGGCGCAGGAAGACGAAGCGGGCGTCGGGCCAGGCCTCGGCGATGCGGCGCCAGGCGAAGGCGTTGCCCGGGGTCTTCTCCACGATGAACGACTTGCCGGACTTCACCAGTTCCCGGTGCAGGGTCCGGTCCCACAGCAGCGCTTCGAGCTCCTCGTACCCGAGGCCGAGCGCCCGCATCGACTTCTCGGTGGGGCTGTGGGTCTTGAAGTACACCTCCAGGCCGGTCAGATGCAGCTCGTGCGCTGCGTGCAGCCGGGAGTGAGCGCCCAGCATCATGCGCAGCAGGGTCGAGCCGGAGCGGACGGAGGTGAGGATGAACACGGGCTGTTCGAGCAGCCGGTCCACGGCCGGGTCCACGTGGCTCATGGGTACGGCCGCCGGGCGCTCGGGGCGTGGACCTCGCGGCTTCGGTATGGCGTTGAGACTGCCCGGCGCCGGCTCCCGGACCGGCGGCACCTTGCGCACTTGGTACCCGGTCGTCGCGCCGATCTTCGAGTTCAGCTTCCGCAGCATGCTCATGGGGCGGAGGGTAGGGGACGTGTCTGAGACAGCACTGAGACTCAGCTCGCCGCCAGCTGTTTGGTCAACGTGTACTCCGTGATGCCCGGCGGATAGTCCGGGATCACGCAGACCACCTCGTATCCCTGCTTCTTGTAGAAGTCCGGCGCCTGGAAGTCCCAGGTCTCCAGGCGCACGGAGGTGCAACCGCGCTCGGCGTGGGCCACGCGCTCCGCGTGGGCGAGCAGTCGTGAACCGAGGCCGGAGCCGCGATGGCGCTCGTCCACCCAGAGGTAGGTGACATGGAGCCAGGTGGTCCAGGTGTGGCCGACGAGACCGCCGGCCAGTGCGCCGGAGTCGTCCAACGCCCATACCTGGAGCGGGAGTTCGCGTTCACCTGGGGTTCCGCGCAGGGCGCGCAGGACCGGGGAGGCCGCCGTGTTGGTGGCCAGCAGCCGTCGGCGGAGCAGATCCTGGCGCGATTTGTCGACTTCTGTCTCCAGACGAAACATGCGGCTCACCATAAACGCGTCGGCCAACCAGTTCTGCAAATTACCTTCCGCTCCTGCCCCCCGGCCGTACCCTGATGAACAGCACCGGTGGGGGCCGGTGCTGATCAGGGGGCGAGACACGCGGGTTCGACGCCCGATGTGGGGGGTAGCAGTTCCTGCACGGCGGCGGCCGTGCGCGCATCCTTCGCGTTTCGGGCGTCGTCCCCGTGACGGTCTTCGTCTCCCGGTGTCGTCCTCACGACGATGGGGTATCCCCTGCTCTTCGAGAGCCTGGGGAAGGGGGTTTCGTGGTTCGCATCCGAGTGCTGGTCGTCGACGACCATCGAATCTTCGCCGAGTCGCTCGCCGCCGCCCTGGCCGCCGAGCCCGATGTCGACGTCTCCGCCGCCGGCAGCGGTCCGGCAGCTCTGCGCAGCCTGGAGCGCGCGGCCGCCGAGGGGCGGCGGTTCGATGTCCTGCTCGTCGACGCCGATCTGGGCGGCAGTGTGCCGGGGGTCCGGCCGGCCGTGCCCGTGCAGGAGGTGGGCGAGGACGGGCTCGTGGACGGTATCTCGCTGGTCGTCGGGGTCCGCTCGGCGCAGCCCGCCGTACGGATCGTGGTCCTGGCCGAGAAGGACGATCCGCGCCGGGCCGCGCTCGCCCTGCAGGCGGGGGCGTCGGGCTGGGTGGCCAAGGACTGCTCGCTGTCCCGGCTGCTCACGGTCATCCGGGGGGTCCTGCGTGACGAGACGCATCTGCCGCCCGCCCTGCTCACGGGCGTGCTGCGGGAGCTGACGGCGGCCCGTAAGCACCGCACCGAGAGCGAGCGGCTGGTGGAGTCGCTGACGCCGCGCGAGCGGGAGGTCCTACGCTGCATGGTGGCGGGACTGGGGCGCAAGGCGGTCGCCGAGCGCCTGTTCCTCTCCCCGCACACCGTCCGCACCCATATGCAGAACGTCCTCGGCAAACTGGGCGTCCACTCCACCCTCGCCGCCGTCGCCCTCGCGCGCCGGGCCGGGGTCGGGCCCGTCGACCTAGCCGGGGATGTTGTCGAACGGGGCGGTCAGCTGGCGTAGCAGTCCCGCCAGTTCACCGCGCTGGGCACGCGACAGCTCGGCGAGGATCGCGCGCTCCTGGTCCAGCAGACCGGCGAGCGCCTGGTCCGCGCGGTCGCGGCCCTCGTCGGTCAGCCGTACCAGCACACCGCGTCGGTCGCTGGGGTCGGGGAGGCGCTCCACCAGGCCCTTCTTGGCCAGACGGTCGATGCGGTTGGTCATCGTGCCGGAGGTGACCAGGGTCTGCGTCAGCAACTGTCCCGGGGAGAGCTGATACGGCGTTCCCGCGCGCCTGAGCGCGGTCAGCACATCGAACTCCCAGGGCTCCAGGGCGTGCTCGGAGAAGGCCAGCCGACGTGCGCGATCCAGATGCCGGGCCAGTCTGCTGACCCGGCTGAGCACTTCGAGCGGTTCCACGTCGAGGTCCGGGCGCTCCCGGCGCCATGCTGCGACCAGCCGATCGACCTCGTCCTCCATGGCGATCAGTGTAGTGGTTGTGTCGACGTGAAGTCTCTTGACGTCAAGATATCGAGGAGGGCAGGCTGGAGAGCGAGCGAGAGACAGGAGATCTCCAGCATGTCCGCTGCCACCACCCCCACCTGGGATCCCGCCCAGTACCTGCGCCATGCCGGCCACCGCGCCCGCCCCTTCATCGACCTCCTCGCCCGCGTCCCCGACCTCCCCGGCGACCGGCCCCGCATCGCCGACCTCGGCTGCGGACCCGGCAATGTCACCGTCCTGCTCGCCGAGCGCTGGCCCACCGCGCACATCACCGGCCACGACAACTCCACCGAGATGCTCGACAAGGCCCACGTCGAGCACGAGGGGCCGACGGCGGGCGGCGGCCGCATCGACTTCGCCCACGCCGACGTACGGACATGGACGCCACGGGAGCCGTACGACCTGATCGTCAGCAATGCCACGCTCCAGTGGGTGCCGGGGCACGCCGACCGTTTCGCGGACTGGGTCGCGGCCCTCCGGCCCGGCGGCACCTTCGCCTTCCAGGTCCCCGGCAATTTCGACGCCCCCAGCCACCGCCTGATGCGCGACCTGGCCCCCCGCCACGGCCTCGCCGACACCCTCCGCCACGACGACGCCGTACTCGCCCCACAGGCCTACCTCGCCCGGCTGGCCGACCTGGGCTGCGCCGCGGACGTCTGGGAGACGACGTACGTCCACCTCCTGACCGGCGAGGACCCGGTGCTGGACTGGGTGAAGGGCACGGGGCTACGTCCGGTCCTGACCGCCCTCGCCGACGACCCCGAGCGGCGGGAGGCATTCCTGGACGAGTACCGGTCGGCCCTGCGCGAGGCATATCCGGCCGGGGCGCACGGCACGCCCTTCCCGTTCCGCCGGATCTTCGCGGTGGCCGCCAAGGAGGCGTGATGCTGACAGCCGTCGATCATGTGCAGCTGGCGGCACCGGCCGGTTCGGAGGACCGACTGCGGACGTACTACGTGGACACCCTCGGCATGACGGAGATCCCCAAGCCACCGGCACTGGCCGCGCGCGGGGGCTGCTGGTTCCGGTCGGGCGGCGTACAGCTGCACCTCGGCATCGAGGCGGACTTCTGCCCGGCGAAGAAGGCGCATCCAGGGCTGCGGGTCACCGGGATCGAGCGGTACGGCGCCCGGCTGGCAGCCCACGGGGCGCACGTGGAGTGGGACGAGGACCTGCCGGGACACCGGCGGTTCTACTCGTACGACCCCGTGGGCAACCGGCTGGAGTTCCTGGAGCCGGTGGAACTCAGGACGTGCGGCCCAGGTGAGTGACGAGGATGTGGATCACTGCTTCGTCGATGACGTACAGGACGCGGTGTTTCGGCGAGTGCGTCTTCGAGATCCTCCATCACCCGCGGCGATACGAGGAGAGCGGCGGCTTCTCCTCCGTCAGTGAGGGCGATGGCCTCGCGGTTGTGGGCGACGTACCGAACGAGATCCCCAAGCTGGGAACCGGCCTCGCTGACCGTGATTTCCATCATGCAGCGCTGCTTTCGTGGCCCTCGGTTCAGCTCTTCCGTCGCCCTATCAGGTGCGGCTTCGCCTCCAGCCCGTCCAGCCCGTGCCACGCCAGATTCACCAGATGGGCCGCCACCTCCGCCTTCTTCGGGCGGCGGACGTCCAGCCACCACTGGCCGGTCAGGGCGACCATGCCGACCAGGGCCTGGGCGTACAGGGGGGCCAGCTTGGGGTCGAAGCCGCGGCTCTTGAACTCGCGGCCCAGGATGTCCTCCACCTGGGTGGCGATGTCCGAGATGAGGGAGGCGAAGGAACCCGTCGACTGGGGGATGGGGGAGTCGCGGACCAGGATGCGGAAGCCGTCCGTGTACTCCTCGATGTAGTCGAGGAGGGCGAAGGCCGCCTGCTCGCAGAGTTCCCGGGGGTGGCCGGCCGTGAGGGAGCCGGTCACCATGTCCAGCAGGCGGCGCATCTCGCGGTCCACGACCACCGCGTACAGCCCCTCCTTGCCACCGAAGTGCTCGTACACCACCGGCTTCGAGACGCCCGCCTTCGCGGCGATCTCCTCCACCGACGTGCCCTCGAAGCCCTTCGCGGCGAACAGGGTGCGACCGATCTCCAGCAGCTGCTGGCGGCGCTCCGCACCGGTCATCCGGGTACGGCGGGCCCGCCGCTGCTTCTCATTGCCGGGGGTGCTGCTGGAGTCGGTCGCCACGGCGTCAATCATGCCGCCTTTACGGGTTCCTTCCGGCGCCGGGAGCCGCCTTCCCCGGTGTTCCGGCGCGAATCGATACGCGAGCGTGACGGCCAGCGCACGTCGTACGCCCAGCCGAGCTGCTCGCACCAGCGGATGATCCGCGCCGAGGAATCGATCTGCCCGCGCTCCACACCGTGCCGCGCCGACGTCGGGTCGGCGTGGTGCAGGTTGTGCCAGGACTCGCCGCAGGACAGGATCGCCAGCCACCACACGTTGCCGGACATGTCACGCGACTTGAAGGGGCGCTTGCCCACCGCGTGGCAGATCGAGTTGATCGACCAGGTGACGTGGTGCAGCAGGGCCACCCGCACGAGAGAGCCCCAGAAGAAGCCCGTGAACGCACCCCACCAGGACATCGTCACCAGACCGCCGATCAGCGCCGGCAGGGCCAGGGACAGCACCGTCCACCAGATGAACTGACGCGAGATCGTACGGATCGCCCGGTCCTTGATCAGATCCGGCGCGTACTTCTCCTGCGAGGTCCGCTCCTCGTCGAACATCCAGCCGATGTGCGCCCACCACAGGCCCTTCATCAGCGCCGGAACGGTCTCCCCGTAACGCCACGGCGAGTGCGGGTCACCCTCCGCGTCGGAGAACTTGTGATGCTTGCGGTGGTCGGCGACCCACCGCACCAGCGGGCCCTCCACCGCCATCGAACCGGCGATCGCGAGCGCGATGCGCAGCGGCCGCTTCGCCTTGAAGGAACCGTGGGTGAAGTACCGGTGGTAGCCGATCGTGACGCCGTGGCAGGCGAAGAAGTAGAAGAACACCAGCAGACCGAGGTCCACCCAGCTCACGCCCCAGCCCCAGGCCAGCGGCACCGCGGCGGCCAGCGCGAGGAACGGGACGACGATGAACAGAAGGAGCGCGAACTGCTCGAGCGACCCCTTCTTCTCGCCGCCGAGCGTGGCTGAGGGAACTGGGGTGTCGTCGTTCGCCTTCGGGGCGTCTTCGATCACATCGGAGCTCGTGGTCATGGGGCGTCCCCTGTGGGGTCGAGGGTTTTGGCAGGTGCCGGGGTCGCGGGAACCATTCCCGGGTTTCGTTACATCGTTCCCTACGGTTCCGTAACCTACGGCGTCGTAAGTATGGCAGTGCGTCGCCCGGCGGCAAGAGCCCGAGAGACTGCGCGTCCGCGTCGACACCTATCCTTGAAGCCGGTCGGACAGCGCGGTCCGCTCTGATTTCTTCCCGGATGTCAGGAGCCGTATGCGGTACCCGCCGCGCGCGGCACCTGCGCCGGGTTCCCTCCCGGACGAGCTTCAACACTGCAAGGAGCCGCACCTGTGAGCAGTGCCGACGACCAGACCGTTTCCCAAGAGACCACCAGTACCGAGTTGCGCGCCGACATCCGCCGACTGGGTGATCTCCTGGGCGAGACCCTCGTCCGCCAGGAGGGCCCCGAGCTGCTCGAACTCGTCGAGAAGGTCCGCCGCCTCACCCGAGAGGACGGCGAGGCCGCCGCCGAGCTGCTGCGCGGCACGGAACTGGACACCGCCGCCAAGCTGGTCCGCGCCTTCTCCACCTACTTCCACCTGGCCAACGTCACCGAACAGGTCCACCGGGGCCGCGAGCTGCGCGCCCGGCGCGCCGCCGAGGGCGGACTCCTCGCCCGTACGGCCGACCGGCTGAAGGACGCCGACCCCGAGCACCTGCGCCAGACGGTGGAGCACCTCAACGTCCGCCCCGTCTTCACGGCCCACCCCACCGAGGCCGCCCGCCGCAGCGTCCTCAACAAGCTCCGGCGCATCGCCGCGCTCCTGGAGACCCCCGTCCTCGAAGGCGACCGCCGCCGGCACGACACCCGACTGGCCGAGAACATCGACCTCGTCTGGCAGACCGACGAGCTGCGCGTCGTACGCCCGGAGCCCGCCGACGAGGCCCGCAACGCCATCTACTACCTCGACGAACTCCACGCCGGCGCCGTCGGCGACGTCCTGGAGGACCTCACCGCCGAGCTGGAGCGCGTCGGCCACAAGCTCCCCGACGCCACCCGCCCCCTCACCTTCGGCACCTGGATCGGCGGCGACCGCGACGGCAACCCCAACGTCACCCCCCAGGTGACCTGGGACGTTCTCATCCTTCAGCATGAGCACGGCATCAACGACGCCCTGGAGCTGATCGACGAGCTGCGCGGCTTCCTGTCGAACTCCATCCGCTACACCGGCGCCACCCAGGAGCTCCTCGACTCCCTCCAGGCCGACCTCGGCGCCCTCCCCGAGATCAGCCCCCGCTACAAGCGCCTCAACGCCGAGGAGCCCTACCGGCTCAAGGCCACCTGCATCCGGCAGAAGCTGGAGAACACCAAGCAGCGCCTCGCCAAGGGCATCCCGCACGAGGCCGGCCGCGACTATCTCGGCACCGGCGAGCTGCTGCACGACCTCACCCTGATCCAGACCTCCCTCAGGGAACACCGCGGCGGCCTCTTCGCCGAAGGCCGTATGAACCGTACGATCCGCACCCTCGCGGCGTTCGGCCTCCAGCTCGCCACCATGGACGTACGCGAACACGCCGACGCCCACCACCACGCCCTCGGCCAGCTCTTCGACCGCCTCGGCGAGGAATCCTGGCGCTACGCCGA
Organism: Streptomyces lanatus; assembly: GCF_014655715.1. Taxonomy (GTDB): domain Bacteria; phylum Actinomycetota; class Actinomycetes; order Streptomycetales; family Streptomycetaceae; genus Streptomyces; species Streptomyces lanatus. The sequence goes on from NZ_BNBM01000007.1 coordinate 328,328, forward strand.
CATGCCCCGCGAGTACCGCGCCAAGCTGCTTGCGAAGGAACTCAGGTCGCGGCGCCCCCTCGCGCCCACCCCGGCACCCGTGGACGCGGCCGGTGAGAAGACCCTCGGCGTCTTCCAGACCGTCAAGCGGGCCCTGGAGGTCTTCGGGCCCGAGGTCATCGAGTCGTACATCATCTCCATGTGCCAGGGCGCCGACGACGTCTTCGCCGCGACCGTGCTGGCCCGCGAGGCCGGCCTCATCGACCTGCACGCCGGGTGGGCGAGGATCGGCATCGTGCCGCTCCTGGAGACGACGGACGAGCTCAAGGCCGCCGACACGATCCTGGAGGACATGCTCTCCGACCCGTCGTACCGCAGGCTCGTGGCGCTGCGCGGGGACGTCCAGGAGGTCATGCTCGGCTACTCCGACTCCTCGAAGTTCGGCGGCATCACCACCTCCCAGTGGGAGATCCACCGCGCCCAGCGCCGCCTGCGTGACGTGGCGCATCGGTACGGGGTGCGGCTGCGGCTGTTCCACGGCCGGGGCGGCACCGTCGGCCGCGGCGGCGGCCCCTCGCACGACGCGATCCTCGCCCAGCCCTGGGGCACCCTCGAAGGCGAGATCAAGGTCACCGAGCAGGGCGAGGTCATCTCCGACAAGTACCTCGTGCCGTCCCTCGCCAGGGAGAACCTGGAGCTGACCGTCGCGGCGACGCTGCAGGCCTCCGCGCTGCACACCGCCCCGCGCCAGTCGGTCGAGGCGCTCGCCCGCTGGGACGCGGCGATGGACGTGGTCTCCGACGCCGCCCACGCCGCCTACCGCGAGCTCGTCGAAGACCCCGACCTGCCGACGTACTTCCTCGCCTCCACGCCGGTCGACCAGCTCGCCGACCTGCACCTGGGCTCGCGGCCCTCCCGCCGCCCCGGCTCGGGTGTCTCGCTCGACGGACTGCGCGCCATCCCGTGGGTGTTCGGCTGGACCCAGTCCCGCCAGATCGTGCCCGGCTGGTTCGGCGTCGGCTCCGGCCTCAAGGCGCTGCGCGAAGCCGGCCTGGACACTGTGCTCGACGAGATGCACGAACAGTGGCACTTCTTCCGCAACTTCATCTCCAACGTCGAGATGACGCTCGCCAAGACCGACCTGCGGATCGCCACGCACTACGTCGACACCCTCGTGCCGGACGAGCTCAAGCATGTCTTCGACACCATCAAGGCCGAGCACGAGTTGACCGTGCGCGAGGTGCTGCGGGTGACCGGGGAGGACGAACTGCTCGACGCACAGCCGGTGCTGAAGCAGACCTTCGGCATCCGCGACGCCTACCTGGACCCGATCTCCTACCTCCAGGTGACGCTCCTCAAGCGCCAGCGCGACGCCGCCGCATCTGGCGCCGAGCCCGACCCGCTGCTGGCCCGCGCGCTGCTCCTCACCGTGAACGGCGTGGCGGCCGGCCTGCGCAACACCGGTTGATCTGCGAAAAAGGGTGCCCCCGTGCTTCGTACGAGCACGGGGGCACTCTTTGTTTGTTGTCGACCGTCAGGCCTTGCGGCGCCGGAACGCCAGGTAACCGCCCGCGCCCAGCAGCGCCAGGGCGGCGGCGGACAGCAGCTCCACCGGGGCACCGTTTCCGGTCTCGGCGAGATCGCCCTCGGCGCCGCCCTGCGCGGACGGGGACGGGGACGACGACGGAACGGCAGCCGGCGTTTCGGTCTCGGAGGGAGAGGTCTCGGAGGGGGAGGCGGTGGGAGTGGCCGTCGTACCGCCGCCCGGTTCCTCCTCGTCCTCGCAGTCCGTCCAGAACACCTTGTGCTTCGCGGCCCCGTTCTCGCCATCGAAGTTCCAGAACAGCTTGTAGTGCCCATCGGGCAGCGTCATGTCCGCCGTACGGCCATGACCCTCGCCGTCCAGCGTGATCGCGCCGGACTTCACGGTCTCGCCCTTGACGGCGGCCGTCGGCGCCCAGGCCTCGATATGCCAGGAAACCTGCTGCACGCTGTCGAAACCGAACGCGTCGAGATAGAACTCGCACACATGCGGCTCGTTCTTGCGCAGTTCTTCGCCGGTGGTGGCGTCATGGATCTTCACGGTGCCGTTGTCACCGGGAGCGGTGGCGTGCGCGGCGGCCGGAGCGGACAGCAACGCTGCCGCGGCGACGGCGGACAGGGCGCCGACGCGATTGAGGGTACGCATGGGGCAGTAGTCCATCTTCGAGAAGGAACGGGAAGATGTGGAGGGGGCGGCTCAGCTTCCAGCCGGGACTGACTCCAGGTCAATCACGAACCGGGAACGAACCTCGGAACCTCAGCACCCCGGCACCTCAGACCACCACGAAAGCCGCAGTGAGCAGCACCATCCCCGACCCCGCCATCACCCACGCCAGCCGCGTCCGCCGCAACCCGCCCGCGACCACCACCGACGCCAGCAACAGCGCCCCGCCGAGCGGAACCCACGCGTACAGCACGCCCGCAGGACCGGACCGTACGACATCGTCACTGCCCGGCTTCACGACGACCGTGTACGTCTCCCCCTTGCGCACGGCCACGTTCTTCTCGATCACGACCGACTTCCGCGCCCGCGAACCCTCGGAGATCGGCGTGAAGGGACCGGTGCAGGTGTCCGCGCCGCACCGAGTCACCTCGATCGTGCCGCTCTCCCGCCCCTTGGTGAGCATCACATGATGAGCGGTGCCCCACGACGCCCACACCCCCGCGATCAGGATCAGCACCGCGACCGTACCCATCGCCGCGAACCGCCCGAACCGCAGCGCCGAGACAGCGCCCTGACTGGAGACAACGGCAGAAGGCATGGCCGCGATCCTTGGCCATGCCCCTGCACCCGGTCAACCTCGGTCCGCCACGGCGGGCGGACAAGTCACGAGTTGTACGTGCTTTGCGCCCGCTCCAGGCCCTCGATCACCAGACACTCCACCGCGTCCGTCGCACGGTCCACGAAGTAGTCCAGCTCCTTGCGCTCCGCGGCGGAGAAGTCCTTCAGCACGAAGTCCGCGACCTGCATACGGCCCGGAGGACGCCCGATGCCGAACCGCACCCGGTGATAGTCCGCACCCATCGCCTTCGTCATCGACTTCAGACCGTTGTGCCCGTTGTCCCCACCGCCGAGCTTCAGCCGCAGCGTGCCGTAGTCGATGTCCAACTCGTCATGCACGGCGACGATGTTCCCGACCGGCACCTTGTAGAAGTCGCGCAACGCGTTCAGGGGACCGCCGGAGAGATTCATGTACGACATCGGCTTCGCCAGGACCACCCGCCGGCTCAACGGCCCCGGCGGCCCGATCCGCCCCTCGACGACCTGAGCCTGAGCCTTCCCCGCCCGCTTGAACTTCCCCCCGATCCGTTCGGCCAGCAGATCCGCCACCATGAAGCCGACGTTGTGCCGGTTCATGGCGTACTCGGGCCCCGGATTGCCGAGGCCGGCGATCAGCCAGGGGGCGCTCGGGTCGGTCGTCACGTCCATGTCTCCTTGATACGCGCCAGCCGCTGCCCCCAGTGGGAACAGCGGCCGACGAAACGATGACCGGTGAGGATCAGGCCTCGGCGACTTCCTCGCCCTCGGCGGCCTCGCCCTCCGGGGCCTCCTCGGCCTGCGCGGCCAGGACCTGGAGGACGACGGTGTCCTCCTCGACGGCCAGCGTGGTGCCCTTCGGCAGGGTGATGTCCTTCGCCAGGATGGAGGCACCGGCCTCCAGGCCCTCGACGGACACGGTGACGGACTCGGGGATGTGCGTGGCCTCGGCCTCGACCGGCAGCGCGTTCAGGACGTGCTCCAGCAGGTTGCCGCCCGCGGCCAGCTCGCCCTCGGCGTGGACCGGGACCTCGACGGTGACCTTCTCGCCACGCTTGACCAGCAGCAGGTCGACGTGCTCCAGGAAGCCCTTGATGGCGTCACGCTGCACGGCCTTCGGGATGGCCAGCTCGTTGGTCTTGCCGTCGATGTCCAGGGAGATCAGGACGTTCGGCGTACGCAGCGCGAGCAGCAGGTCGTGGCCCGGGAGGGTCAGGTGCAGCGGGTCCGCGCCGTGGCCGTACAGGACGCCGGGGACCTTGGAGTCACGACGGATACGGCGGGCGGCACCCTTGCCGAACTCGGTGCGGGTCTCGGCGGAGATCTTGACCTCGGACATGATCACTCCTCGTAGAAGCTAGATACGGACGTGGTCACCCGGCCACGAACGGCCTGCTACGAAGAGCGCGTCGATAACGGAGCGCCGACACCTGAACGAACAGGTACGGCCTCCCTCGCCGAGCAACTGAAGCAGTCTACTCGGAGGGGGAGGCCGTACCAAAAGGATCTCTGGCCGCTCGCTGTTACTGCTCGTCGAACAGGCTCGTCACCGAACCGTCCTCGAACACCTCACGCACCGCGTTCGCGACCGTCGGCGCGATCGATAGCACCGTCAGCTTGTCCAGGTCACGGCTCAGCTCACCCGGCGTGGGCAGCGTGTTCGTGAACACGAACTCGCTCACCCGGGAGTTCTTGAGGCGGTCCGCGGCCGGACCCGACAGCACACCGTGCGTCGCCGTCACGATGACGTCCTCGGCGCCGTGCGCGAACAGCGCGTCGGCGGCCGCGCAGATGGTGCCACCGGTGTCGATCATGTCGTCGACCAGCACACACACCCGGCCCTTGACCTCGCCCACGACCTCGTGGACGGTCACCTGGTTCGCCACGTCCTTGTCACGCCGCTTGTGCACGATGGCGAGCGGCGCGCCCAGCCGGTCGCACCAACGGTCGGCGACCCGCACCCGGCCGGCGTCCGGAGAGACCACCGTCAGCTTGTCCCGGTCCACCTTGCGGCCCACGTAGTCCGCGAGGAGCGGAAGGGCGAAGAGGTGGTCGACGGGGCCGTCGAAGAAGCCCTGGATCTGGTCCGTGTGCAGATCGACCGTCAGGATCCGGTCCGCGCCCGACGTCTTCATCAGGTCCGCGATCAGACGCGCCGAGATCGGTTCACGTCCACGGTGCTTCTTGTCCTGACGGGCGTAACCGTAGAACGGCACGATGACCGTGATGGAGCGGGCCGACGCACGCTTCAGCGCGTCGATCATGATCAGCTGCTCCATGATCCACTGGTTGATCGGAGCCGTGTGGCTCTGGATCACAAAGCAGTCCGCGCCACGCGCCGACTCCTGGTAACGGACGTAGATCTCACCGTTCGCGAAGTCGAAGGCCTTCGTCGGAACGACCCCGACCCCCAACTGCTGGGCGACCTCCTCGGCAAGCTCGGGGTGGGCGCGGCCGGAGAAGAACATCAACTTCTTCTCGCCGGTCGTCTTGATCCCGGTCACAGCACTGTCTCCTCAGAGGTGTCTCAGCTGGGTGTGCGAGTGTGCACTTATCACGGTACGCCGTGTTTGACGCGCCCGTTTCCGGTCAGTCCTCGCTCTCGACCTGCCGCGAAGCCGCCTCAGCCGCCTTCGCCGCAGCACTGCCCGGACGCTTTCGAGCCACCCAACCCTCGATATTCCGCTGCTGACCACGGGCCACGGCCAGCGAACCGGGCGGCACGTCCTTCGTGATCACGGACCCGGCGGCGGTGTACGCACCGTCCCCGACCGTGACGGGAGCCACAAACATGTTGTCCGAACCGGTACGGCAGTGCGACCCGACGGTGGTGTGGTGTTTGTCCTGCCCGTCGTAGTTGACGAACACGCTCGCCGCACCGATGTTGGTCTGCTCGCCGATCGTCGCGTCACCGACGTAGGAGAGGTGCGGAACCTTCGTTCCCTCCCCGATGGAGGCGTTCTTCGTCTCGACGTAGGTGCCGATCTTGCCCTTCGCGCCGAGCCGGGTCCCCGGCCGCAGATAGGCGTACGGCCCGACACTCGCCTCCGTCCCGACCACCGCACCGTCGGCCACGGTGTTGTCGACCCGCGCCCCGGCACCGACCCGGGTGTCCGTCAGCCGGCTGTTGGGGCCGACCTCCGCGCCCGCACCGAGATGCGTGGTGCCGCGCAGCTGCGTACCGGGCTGGACCGTCACATCCTGCTCGAAGGTGACCGTCACATCGACCCAGGTCGTCGCCGGGTCGATGACCGTGACACCGGCGAGCATGGCATCGGTCAGCAACCGGTCGTTCAGGATCCGGCGGGCCTCCGAGAGCTGCACCCGGTTGTTGATCCCGGCGATCTCACGGTGATCGCCGGCCACGGAGGCACCGACGCGGTGACCGGCTTCGCGCAGAATCCCGAGTACGTCGGTGAGGTACTCCTCGCCCTGGCTGTTGTCGGTCCGCACCTTCCCGAGCGCGTCCGCGAGCAGCTGCCCGTCGAACGCGAACACCCCAGAGTTGATCTCCCGGATCGCCCGCTGCGACTCGGTCGCGTCCTTGTGCTCGACGATCGCGGTCACGGCCCCCGAGGCACCGTCCCGCACGATCCGCCCATAGCCGGTCGCGTCCGGGACCTCGGCGGTCAGGACGGTGACCGCGTTGCCGTCGGCGGAGTGCGTGGCGGCGAGATGCGTCAGGGTCGCGCCGGTGAGGAGAGGGGTGTCGCCGCAGACGACGACCACGGTCCCGTCGACCGCCCCGCCGAGCTCCTCCAGTGCCATCCGCACCGCGTGCCCGGTGCCGTTCTGCTCTGCCTGTACGGCGGTGCGTACACCGGGGTCGATCTCGCCGAGATGCGCGGTTACCTTCTCCCGGGCGTGGCCGACCACCACGACGAGATTCTCCGGGTCCAACTCACGTGCGGCGGCGAGCACATGCCCCACGAGGCTGCGTCCACAGATCTCATGGAGGACCTTGGGTGTGGCCGACTTCATACGGGTGCCCTCACCCGCTGCGAGAACGACGACGGCTGCCGGGCGATTGGCGCTCACGGTTTGCCCTTCGGATGTGGCGGGGGTGGGTGACATCCGCAGGATACCGGGGCGTTTCGTGGGGGATATGAGAGCGGGCCCTGACTGAGCTGTCGACAGTCAGGGCCCGAACCGGGCAGCTGCTCCCCCGCCAGGACTCGAACCCGGACAGATGGCACCAAAAGCCACAGTGCTGCCAATTACACCACGGGGGAAAGAAGCCGACGGAACCGGACATTTAGCCAGGTCGCCGAGCGGCGCCTCCTACTATGCCGTACCAGGCGCCCTCCACGCGACGATACAAGTCGGTGCCCCGGAGCGCTCACGCTCGGTCACCGAATGTGGTGTAGGCCAGTCCGCAAAACTCGCCAGAAAACCACCGCCGCCCGCCCGTAGGCTGGAGGCATGACCACGACGGGGGAAGAGCGCGCCGAGGTCCCGCCGCCGGGGGTGGGGCCGTGGTGGTGGGACAGGACGCGCAGTGCGGTGCTGGACGTGAGTCTGGGGGTCGTGTCCGCGCTGGAGTGTGGGATCGAGGGCGTTCGGTTCGCGCGGGACGCCGGGATTCCGGTGGCCGCGGGCGTGGTGTTCGGAGTGCTGGCCGGGTCGGTGCTGGTGCTGCGGCGCCGGTGGCCGATCGCCGTCGTTCTCGTCTCCATCGCGGTGCTGCCGGCACAGATGGGGATGCTGCTGGGCATCGTCGGGCTGTACACGCTCGCCGCCTCCGAACTGCCGAGGCGCATCATCGCCTCGCTGGCCGGGATGTCGTTCGTCGGCACGCTGATCGTGATGTTCGTGTGGATGCGGCAGGGCGTGGACCGGGGGGATCTGAGCTTCGGTGACTGGGTGGTGCCGTTCGCCTCGGTGACCACGGCGCTCGGTGTGACCGCGCCGCCGCTGCTGCTCGGGCTGTATGTGGGGGCCAGGCGGCGGCTCATGGAGAGCCTTCGTGAGCGGGCGGACAGCCTTGAGCGGGAGCTTCAGTTGCTCGCCGAGCGGGCGGAGGAACGGGCCGAGTGGGCGCGGGGCGAGGAACGGACCCGGATCGCGCGGGAGATGCATGACGTCGTCGCGCATCGGGTGAGCCTGATGGTGGTGCACGCTGCCGCGCTTCAGGCGGTGGCCCGTAAGGATCCCGAGAAGGCCGTGAAGAACGCCGCGCTGGTGGGGGACATGGGCCGGCAGGCCTTGACCGAGCTGCGGGAGATGCTGGGCGTGCTGCGCAGTGCCGCGGCGCAGGCGGACCGGGCTCGGGGGGCTGTCGTACCGCTCGCCGCTGTCGGGGTCGCCGCCGCTGCCGCCGCTGATCGGGGGCGGCCCGGTGCGGACGAGGTGGCCGGTGAGGGGCCCTGTCTGTCCGAGTTGGAGGAGCTGGTCGGGCAGTCGGCGGCCGCCGGGATGGTGGTCGATCTGTCCGTGGAGGGGGAGACGCGCGGGTATGCGCCGGAGGTCGAGCAGACGGCGTATCGGGTCGTGCAGGAGGCGTTGACGAACGTCCACAAGCATGCGGCCGGTGCGAAGACCCATGTGCGGCTCGCGCATCGCGTGTCCGAGATCGCGATGCAGGTGGAGAACGAGCCGCCGCCGGAGTTGTCGTCGGCATCGGCGGCGGGGCTGCCGTCCGGGGGCAATGGCCTGGTGGGGATGAAGGAGCGGGTCGTGGCGCTGGGCGGGGTGTTTGTGTCCGGGCCGACGGACGCGGGGGGTTTTCGGGTGTCGGCGGTGATTCCGGCGGCGTAGGCGGCGCCCGTGTGCGGTGCTGTCAGCCCGCTGTGAGGCGTACCGGTTCTATGCCGGCGACGAGGCCGGCGAGGGCCTGGTCGATGTCGGGGCCGAGGTACCAGTCGCCGGTGTGGTCGAGGGCGTAGATCCGGCCCTCGGTGTCGATGGCGAGCAGCGAGTGGGTGTCGGTCTCGGTGCCGAGGGGACAGACCTCGGTGTCGAGGGCGCGGCCGAGGTCGCCGAGGGTGCGGGCCATGTGGAGGCCGTGCAGGGGGTCGAAGTGGACGGTGGCGGGGGCGACCTGGCGGCCGGGGCCGGTGGGCGCGATGTGCAGGCCGCCGAACTCGGCCCAGGCCTCCACCGCGGCCGGGAAGACGGCGTGCCGGTGTCCCGCTGGTGAGGTGTGCTCGCGCAGGGCGTCGGCCCAGACCTCGGCCTGCTTGATGTCCCAGCGTCCGGGTTGCCAGCCGGCCGCGCGCAGGGCGGCGTCGACGGGGACGGGGAAACGGGTGGTTGAGGTGCGGTCGGTGTGCATCTGCCCTTCGATCGTCGAGTACGCCGGGTCGCGGCTGCGCCTGGCCGGCCCGGCGGGGTGCGGCCGTACTGGTTGGTCCGGTTGGTAGGGACGTGCGGGGGTCAGCTCTCGGTTGCCGTCGGGTCCACGACGCGGACGCCGAAGTGGGCGCTGAGGGCGGTGCAGGCGCGGCAGGGGGCCGCGAAGCTGCCGTGCAGGGGGTCGCCGTCCTCGCGGATGCGGCGGGCCGTGAGCTTGGCCTGTTTGAGGGCTTTGCGGGCTTCGCCGTTGGTCATGGGTTTGCGGGCGGCGCGTTTGCTGCGGGTGGCGTCGGCGGCGGCGATATGGCGCGAGATGAGGATGGTCTCGGCGCAGCGGCCGGTGAAGCGGTCGCGTTCGGAGCTGGTCAGGGTGTCGAGGAAGTCCTGCACGAGGTGGTGCAGCTCGGGGGGCTGGTCGCCGCGGGCGGCGGTGCCGGTGAGCGTGGCGCCGCGGACGGAGAGGGCGGCGGCGACGGTGGGGAGTATGCCGTCGCGGCGGTGGTGGAGGGCGGGCGCGTGCGGCGTTTCGGTGGCGCTCCAGCCGATGCGGGGGTCGCCGGACCTCGCGGTGTGCGGCCCTGTTTGCGTCGCGTTCATGATCATCATCCCCTCCTGAGCATCCCCCGGGCATGCTCTCGGACGTCACAGAGTGCCAAATGCCGTGGCGGGTGCGGAAGCTGGGGCGACGCGACACGCCCGGGTTGGGGCACGCTGTCACGGCGGGGTGACGGCTGGTCACGGAAGCGGAGGGGGTCATGACCGGCGCCGGTGACCGCGATCGTCGTACCGCATAGGCTGTCGGCACCGCTTTCCATGCGGTGACGCGTGGACGCAGACGAGACAGTCGATACGTGGCGTTGTGACCGAGAGTGGTCGTGGCGGCGCGTATCAGAACGCCGCAGGGGGCAACCGCCATGACGACAGGTCGGCTCGGGCTGGGGGCACCTCCCGGCCGCCAGGCTGGGGGACAAGCCGCGCCGCCGAACGCGGCCTACGCCGGGCAGGTCGTGCATTTCCCGGATCCGGTACGGGCGTCCCGTCACCCGAGAGGAGTACGGGTCGACGAGCGTGGTTACCCCGACTTCTCGCCGTACGCGCGCGCGGCGGCGGAGATCGCGGAGCCGCCGGAGGGTTTCGGCGTCGACGAGTTGCGGCTGACGGACTATGTGTCGGCGAACGCGGCGCTGGCGGCCACGGGGCACGAGCTGTGGGACACGATCCCGTCGGTGGCGACCCCGCACGGCTGGACGTGGCATCACGCGATGGGCACGCGGCGGCTGGAGTTGGTTCCGGTCGAGGTCAAGGCGCTGTTGCGGCATCACGGAGGTATCGCGACGTCGGCGGTGGCCCACGACAAGCGCGGGACCCGGCCGTTGCAGGAGACCCGCCCGGCGCACTTCCGGCTGCCGAAGTCGGGTGTGGCGGTGACGGAGACCCAGGCGCTGGGGGTCGAGGAGGAGCTCGGGTACCGGCTGCCGGGTGCGTATCGGTCGTTCCTGAAGGCGGCGGGCGGGTGCGCGCCGGTGGGGACGGCGCTCGACGCGGAGCTCGGACTGCTGGTCGACCAGCCGCTGTTCACGGTGCGGGACGAGGCCGCGGTCAATGACCTGGTCTACGTCAACAAGTGCCTGCGCGACCATCTGACCAAGGACTATCTGGGCGTCGGCTTCGTCCAGGGCGGGCTGCTGGCCGTGAAGGTGAAGGGCGAGCGGATCGGTTCGGTGTGGTTCTGCGCCTACGACGACGCGCGGGACGTGGATCCCTCGTGGCCGCCGGCGGAGCGGGTGGAGCGGCTGCTGATGCCGTGCGGTGAGGACTTCGACGCGTTTCTGTCCCGGCTGGCGGGTTCTCCGCCGGAGTTGGAGACGGTGGCGAATCTGATGGTGGACGGTGGGTTCGCGCGTGCGGTGCCCGTCGCGGCCGCGGCTGTGGGGGAGTGAGCTTCGCGATGGTGACGTTCGCACAGGCGCAGGAGCGCGCCGAGGAGTGGATCAACGGGGACCTGCCGTCGTATCAGCATCGTGAGGTGCGGGTGCGGGAGTTCGAGCGCGGGTTCGTGGTGTGGGCCGAGGACCGCGAGGACGGGCCGCGGTCGGACGGCGGCGCACAGCGGCTGGTGATCGCCCGGGACAGCGGGGAGGCCACGCTGTGGCCCGCGTTGCCGGTGGGTGAGGTGATTCGCCGGTACGAGGAGGAGTACGGGCGTGGGGACGCGGTGGCGGATGCCGTGCCGGCGGCTCCGGCGCGGGTGGATCTGAACCAGACGTCGTTCTTGCTGACGCCGCCGGAGTGGTTGCAGGAGGCGGCCAATCAGTTGGGTGGGGCGGATCGGCGGGGTGGGGGCGCGGGTTCGGGTTCGGGGGCGGGCTCGGACTCGGGTGCCGGTTCTGGCTCCGGTGCGTCCGGTGCGTCCGGGGATGCGGGGCTTCCTGAGACTCAGGGTGGGGTTCCTGTTGGGGGTGGCTCGGGTGCGGGTGCCGATGGCGCTCCATCGCCTGCGGTGCCTGACGGGGCTACTCCCTGGGCCGGGACGGACACCAACGCGGATGCCGGTGAGGACCGTTCCGTGCCGTTGCCCGAGACGGTTTTCGCGCCTCCGTTGAGTGGTGACGACGGTGGGCTGCCGGATGCCCAGACGGCCCTGATGTCGGGGGGCAGCCAGCTTCCGCCTACTGCGGTGTCGCGGGCGGTGGAGGACGGGGACGGGGCGGGTGCGCCGTCTTATGGGTATCCGCAGGGGCCGGTTGGGCCGGGTGGCACGCCTCCTCCGCCGCCTGGTGCTCCCGCGCCCTCCTATGGCTATCCGCAGGGCGGGCCCGCTGGTGCCCCGGGTTCTCCGGGGGTGCCCGGGCAGGCGGTCGCGCCGAACGCCGGGGACATCGCCGATGCCGCGACCAGCAAGGCGGAGCCTCCTCGGGCGCGGGGTGGGGCTACGCCGCCTCCGCCGCCGTCGGCTCCGGGTGTGCCGGGTGCGTCCGGTGGTGGTTACGTGCCTACGCAACTCGTGTCATCGCTCGGGCCCGATGGGCCGGAGGGCACCGCAGGGCCGCCCGGGGCTCCGCAGGGTCCCGGTGTGCCGAACCCGCCTGGCCTGCCGCAGCCGCCCGGTGCTCCGGGTGCGCCCAACCCGCCTGGTACGCCTGGTGGTACGCCCCCCGGCGGGGTCCACCATGCCGCGACCGTATTTGCCGACCCGAGCGGGATGGGCGGCGCGCCGCAGCCTCCTGCTCCTCGTGCACCCGGTGCTCCGGGCGCCCCTGGTGCCCCGGGTGCGCCCAATCCGCCTGGCCCTCCGAACCCGCCCGGCGCCCCTGGCATGCCTCCGCCTCCAGGCGCCCCGAACCCGCCGGGTGCCCCGGGTGCGCCCGGTACCCCCGGCTCCTCGGGTGGTACGGGAGGCGCCGTGCACCACGCGGAGACCGTGCTGGCCGCGCCCCCGGTGGGCGGCCCCGGCGTACCTCCGCCACCGCAGACGCCCGGTGCCCCGCAGGCCCCTGGTGCTCCGCAGGCTCCTGGCTTCCCGGCCCCCGGCGCCCCGCAGCCTCCGGGCGGCCCCGGCATGCCACCCGGCGCTCCCGGCATGCCCCCGGCAGGCCCGGGCATGCCGCCTCCCGGTGCTCCCGGTGCTCCCGGTGCCCTTGGCATGCCCGGCGCCCCCCAGCCCTCCATGCCCCCCGGCGCCGTCCAGCCACCGCCAGGCCAGCCAGGTCACCCCGGCCCGGCCCACCCCACCCCACCCCAGCCCGGCCACCCCGGTCAGGCCCACCCCGCCCCGCCCCAACCCTCGTACGGCTACCCCCAACCACCCACCGGTCAGCCCACCGTCGGCCCCGGCTACCAGGCCGTACTCCGCTATCGCGCGCAGGACGGTTCGGAGCAGCAGCTGATTCGGCGTTCGGCGCCGGGTACTCCGCACCCGGAGTGGCAGATCTTCCATGAGCTGCGCGGTATGAACGTGCCGTCGGATCAGGTCCTGGAGCTGCACACCGAGTTGGAGTCGTGCGAGCTGCCGGGTGCTTACTGTGCGCGGATGATCCGGGAGCAGTGGCCGCAGGCGCGCATCACCTCCATCGCGCCGTACGGCACGGATCACGCGAGCCGTCAGCAGGGCATGCAGCAACTGCTCGCCCATCAGGGTGAGTTGCACCAGGTCGCCGACGGTCCCGCCCGCCCGGCCCCGGTGCGTGCCCCGCTGCCGCAGGTGCCGCCGACGCCGCCGATTCCGCCGGAGGGTGTGGCGCAGGAGCTGGCGGGGGCGTTCGGGCCGGGGCTCTTCCGGTTCGAGCAGGCCGCCGTGTCTCGGCAGGGCGTGCCGCCGGTCGTGGCGCACAGTCTGGTCGTCGGTGGGCTGCCGATGGACATGGGCCCGTTCTTCTGGGCGCAGGCCCAGCCGGGGCGGCCCGTTCCGACGCTGGCGGAGCTGGCGCAGGAGCGCGGGGTGCAGCCGGCGTCGGACGCGGGCTCGTATCTCGTCATGGGCAGTGACTTCGGCAAGGCGCTGTGCGTGCAGTACGGGACGGCGCACATCGTCGCCGTGCCGGTGGAGGCGGGCCCGGGCGGCGCGCCCGTACCGCCGCAGTTCGTGAACACCGGTCTGCCCGAGTTCCAGCGCTGCCTGGCGCTGCTCGGCCGGATGTGGCGGCTTCGCTTCGGCCTCAACCAGGAGCAGGCGGGCCGCTGGACCGTCGACTTCCAGGCCCAGCTCGCCGCCCTCGACCCGGCGGCGCTCGGCTCGCCGGAGAGCTGGTGGTCGGTGCTGTTGGAGCAGATGTGGGACGGGTTGCTGTGACGCCACTCGGCTGTTTTGTCGTGAATTCGCGCGGCTGCCGCTGACGGCGGCGCACGGCCCCTTCGTATGCCCCTTGCCGCGTCCCTCCGCCCCTTCCGCGGCTCGCCCTGCGCCCGGAGTGTCGCGTTATGAGCCCTTCCGCCCGATCCATCAAGATGTGCGCTAAATCATCATTTTTCGCAGCCGTTCGATGGAGAGGGGTTCTCAGGATGAGCAGCGCACCGGTCTCGCTCCACGACTTCGTCGTCGTACGAGGGCGTGGCTACCGTCCCGAACAGGTCGACGCCTATATCGACGCCCTCTTCCGCGATCGGGACGCCGCCTGGGAACGGGCCGCCCGGCTCACCGTGCTGGCCAAGGAGATGGAGGCCGAGGCGGAGCGGCTGCGGGAGGAGGTGGCGCAGCTCGCCCCGCAGACGTACGAGGCGCTCGGGGAGAGCGCGCGCCGGCTCTTCGAGATGGTGCAGGAGGAGGCCGAGGCCGTGCGGGAGCGGGCGCGGGCGGACGCGCAGCGTCTGCAGGACGACGTGCAGGCGTGGGTGAACGGCCTGCGGGACGCGGCACAGGCGCATGCCGACACCCTGGGCGCGGAGGCCGACGCATACGTCGATCAGCTGCTGCTCCCGGCGCGCGACGAGGCGGACGAGATCCGGGTCGCCGCCCGGCGCGCGGTGCGCGACGAGCGCGGCCTGGAACTCCTCGCGCTGCGCGAGCTGCGGCAGCGCACCACCCGGATGCTCACCGAGCAGGCCTCGGAGCACGCCGAGCGGTGGGCCGCGATGGAGCGGGAGGCCGAGGAGCGGCTGGCCGTGCAGGTGGCGGCGGAGGAGGAGCGGCAGATGCGGGCCGAGGCGTCGTTGGCCGAGGCGAAGCAGGCGTTCGCGGAGGCGGAGGTCTCGTCCCGGCAGGCGCAGGAGGAGGCGGAGGCCCGCGCGGCGGAACTGCTCACGCAGGCCCGGGAGAAGTCCGAGGAGATCGCCCGGGAGACGGAGCGGGTGCTGCGCGAACACGGCGACATGTGGGACGACGTACGGACCCACATCGGCCAGATGCGCAACAGCCTCACGGCACTCACCGGCCAGGCGGCGGCCCTGGAGTGAACGGGCCGCCCCTCCTCCCAGGCCCAGGGTCACCCCTGGTCGGTCCCCCTTCGCACCGCCCCCGCCAGAATCCACCCCTCCACGGCCTCGTACTGCCGCCGCTGCTCCTCGGACTCCCGCTGTCCCGATACGACCGTCCCGATCCACCCGAAGAGGAATCCGGCCGGGATCGACACCAGCCCGGGTGTGGTGAACGGGAACCAGTTGAAGTCGGCGTCGGGGAAGGCCGCGATCGGTGAGCCGGAGACCAGGTTGGTCCACGGCATCAGCGCCAGCACGACCGCCGAGCCGCCGATCAGGGTCCACATCAGGCCGGCCCGGGTGTACCGGCGCCAGAACAGGCTGTAGACGAGGGCCGGGGCGATGGCCGAGGCACCCAGGGTGAAGGACAGGGTGGTCAGCGGCTGGAGGCTGCGGTTCTGGACCAGTGTCGCCAGCACGATCGCCGGGATCCCCACCGCCAGCGCCGACAGCCGCGCGAGCGTCACCTCATGGCGGGCGCTCAGCTCCCGTACCCGGGTGGCGAAGACATCATGGGCGAGGGAGTTCGCACAGGAGAGGATCATGCTCGCCACGGACGCCAGCACGGTCAGGAAGATGGCCGTGGTGACCGCCGTGAAGAGCAGGCTCTCCACCGTCGAGACCTCCGCGCCGAACGCGGCCCGCGACCCCAGCAGATACGCCGTGTTGCCCTGCGGGTCGGCCCCGGCGATCACCTCCCGCCCGATCAGCGCCGTCGCCCCGAACCCGACCACGGTGATCACCAGCACGAACAGCGCCACGCTCGACACAGCCCAGGACATCGAACGCCGCACCTGACGGGCCCCGCTCGCCGTGTACATGCGCATGGTGATGTGGGGCAGCACGGCGCCGCCCAGGACGACCGCCAGCTGGGAGCTGATCATGTCGAGGCGGGGATGCGGACCGCCCGCGAACTGGAGGCCCGACTCCAGGAACGCCGAACCCACCCCGCTGTGTTCGGCCGCCGCGTTGAACAGCGCACCCGGATCCCAGTCGAACCGGTCCAGCACGAGCAGGGCGACCACGGCACCCGACCCGAGCAGCATCACCATCTTCAGGATCTGGATGAGCGCGGTGCCCTTCATCCCGCCGATGGCCGCGTAGCTGATCATCAGCACGCCCAGCCCGATGACACACCCCGTCTTCAGGGAGTCGCTGGAGAAGCCCAGGATGAACGCCAGCAACTGCCCGGTCCCCGCCAGCTGCACCAGCATCAGAGGCAGCAGCGCGGCCAGCGTCACCGCGCACGCCGCGATCCGTACCCCGCGCCCCGGCATACGGCGGGCCAGCGCGTCGCCCATCGTGAACCGGCCCGCGTTGCGCAGGGGTTCGGCCAGCAGGAACATCAGCAGCATCAGCGACAGGGCCGTGCTCAGCGCCAGCACGATCCCGTCGTAGCCGCACAGCGCGACCACACCGGTCGTGCCGAGCACGGTCGCCGCGCTGATGTAGTCGCCGGCGATCGCCAGGCCGTTGCGCATGGGGGACAGCGAGCTGTAGCCCGTGTAGAACTCGTCGAGGTCGTCCCCGTCCGGGCCGGTCATCACGCACAGCAGCAGCGTGACGGTGGCCACGGCGCAGAACGCCACCAGCGACATCGCCTGCGCGTCTCCGCTGAAGTCCGTCATCGTCCGGCCCCCCACTGCCCCGCCTCGCGCTTGGCGTCCAGCGCGGCCTCCTTGCGGATGCGGTCCGCGATCGGGTCGACGTAGCGCCGCGCGGTGTGCTCGTACAGGCCGATCGCCAGCCAGGTGACCGGCAGTTGCAGCAGCGCGAGCAGCAGCCCGGCGGGCAGTCCGTCGGCGACCGGGTCCGTCATGAACCCCGGTGCGAAGGCCGACAGGATCAGGAACAGCGTGAAGTACCCGAGCGCGGTGAGCGTCGCCACTCGCCGCTGCCAGCGGTAGGCGCCGCGCAGGATCCTGAGGTCGCTGTGGTGCCCGAGGGGCGGGTGGTCCGGGGTGCGGTGTCGTGGGGGTGCCGGTGGTTCCGGCGGTACGGGTGGTTGCCAGGGATAGGTGGCGTACGAGGGGGACGGGGCAGGGGGAGAGGAGTGCGGCGAGTACGGCGAATAGGGGTCGTACGGGGAGGACATCCCGTTGCTCCTTGCGTGGCTCGGGTCCGGTGCGGCGGACCGCAGGGAGGTGGGGGGCGGGCGAGCCACGCACGTTACTGCGGAGTACCGGCCATACGCGAGGGTTTCACCAAACTGGTCGGTCGGTATGCGCTTGCTATGCCGAACCGTGTCTGACCTGGGGTGTTACCCCGGTTAACTCAGACTTTTGATGCGTCTGTGCGGCGACTGAGGGCGACCACCGCACTACTTCAGGTGCACCAGCGCCACACTTCCGGGCACCTCGCCCCCACCGTCGAGCCGTGCCCCGAACACCAGCCGGCGGTCGACCCGCCGACGCACCGCCCGCCCCGCCACGACCCCGAACTCCACCCCGACCCGCCCTTCGGCCGGCACCCACACACGCGTGCCACTCGCGCCCCAGGGACGAACCGCCCAACCCGCCCCCATCGGCTCCGCGGCGACGGTCACATGGCGCCCCGAGTCACCGAAGTTGTAGACGTCGAGGGTCATCCGTGTACGACGGCCGAGCCGGTAGCCGTACGGCGGCGGCGCGTCGCCGTCCTCCTTGCCGGGCGCGGCATCGCGGGCGGCGTAGCGCTGGCTGAGGACGATGTGTTCGGCGGGGGACAGCCGGCCCGGGCGGTGGCGCACCCCCGCGTCCGTCCTCTCGGCGGCGACGGACCCGGAACGGGAGACGACGTAGACGGGATCCGGCGAGGCGACCACGGCCGAGCCTTTTGCCCGGATGCGGCGCCCCATGATGTCGTACGCCACCCCCGACACAGGCACGGTCACGCGTGTGTGCCGCTCGGCCCATACGACCGTCACCCGCCGCCCGCATCCGTCGTCGAAGACGAACCCACGGACGCCGGCGGGCAACTGCCGCACCGGCCCGACGAAGTGGGCGGCGCCCAGCAGCGAGGTCAGCGCGGCGAAGGCGCTGTACGCCGGGAGCGGCCCGAAGTCCTGGTCGAGCAGGCCGAAGTAGACACCGTCGTCGTGCAGAGGCGGGCCCGCGAACCAGAACTGCCGCTCGTTCCCCGCGGCCAGCCCTTCCACCATGGACCGCACCAGGAACCGCGCCTGCACCCGCTCCTGCGCCCGCGTCAAAGCCCCCGGGGTCTCCGACACCCCTGCTGTCCCCGATGCGCCCGGTGTCGTCAGGAAGGCCCCGCACTCCGTCATCCACAGCGGCACCCCGTCGGCCCCCTGCTGCCGGGCAAGTGTGTGCTGCTCCTGTGCGGCGCCCGGGAATTCGGGGTCGTCCTGCTGTGCGGGATCCGGATAGCCGTGGAAGGCCCACACGTCGGCGTACCGGACGACGTCGTTCGCCAGCATCAGGTCCTGGAAGGGTCCCGTCTGTGCGATCCCGGGCAGGACGACGAGCGGCGGCTGCTCGCCGGAGTCCCTGATGCCGAGCGCGGCCGCCTTCACGAAGGCCGCGTGGGCGTCGCCGGTGCTGCGGGTGGTGTCGACGTCGGGCTCGTTGGACAGCTGGAGCGCCTCGGGGGCGGCGCGGGCGAGGCGGCGGGCGTAGCGGTAGGCGTGGCGCAGGTCCGCCGGCAGGGGCAGCGAGGCGTCGGTCATCGCCCACTCGGGGGCGGGGGAGAGCACGTCCAGGACGGCGAGGCCGTGGGCACGCAGGGTGCGGGTGACCCGGTCGTGGTGCGCGGTGTCGTAGGCGCCGGGTGTGGGCTCGGCGGCCGGCCAGGACTGTCCGTCGCGGATCCATCCCGCCCCCATGTCCCGTATGGCGGCGGCGAATTCGGGCAGTCGGGAGGGCGGCACGAGGGAGGAGGCCCAGACGTTGACACCGAAGCGGTTGTCGGCCGGGGCGGTGACCGTGGTGGTCCGCCGCGCGGGGAGGCGGGCGAAGGTGCTGGTCACGCCGTCGTCGGTGTGGACGCGGTAATGGCCGGGCGGGAGGTCGGCCGGGAGGGCGACGGTGGTGGTGGTCCGGCCCGCGGGGATGGCCGTGCGGCCGTCGGCGACCTGGTGGCCGAAGTAGTCGGCGACGGTGTAGTGGACGGGGCGCGGGTGTGTGGCGCGACCGTTGAGGGTCAGGCGCAGGCGGGCGGGGCCGCCGGCGCGGTGACGGGGGACATGGGCCTCGCGCAGACCGGAGCCCGGAAGGGCGCGGGGGCGCAGGGTGAGGTGGTCCAGGGACAGGACGTACACGATGTTGTTGTCAAGGATCGTCGGCTCGACGACTCGTAATCTGAACGTGTTGTCCCCACCGCGGAGTTCCCACGAGCCGAGATCGATCACGGACAGATCTCCCCAGGCCGGTGCGGCCGCGTACCAGCGGGGCTGCGAACCGGCGAGTTCGTCGAACGGCCCGTCGTTCACGGACAACTGGAGATAGGAGCCGACCGCTTCCGTGTGCGGGGTCTCGACCGGGGCGGTGGCGACGGCGGTGAGCGCGTAGACATACGCCCGCGGGACACGGATGCGGTAGGTGGCGTACCAGCCGGTGTCCGACGGTGGCAGCTCGGCCGTCAGCAGGGCGAGATAGCGGCCGCCGGAGGCGCGGCGGTCGCGGGCCACGGGGATGTTCGTGCGGGTCGGGGACTCGCCGGGGATCGTGAGCACGGATGGTTCGGCCGAGCGGGCGCTGCCGGATCCGGTACCGGCCGTCACCGCCAGCGCCGCGCTGAGCCCTGCCGCCATGGCCGTACGCCTGTTGAGGTCCATGACTCCAGCAGACGTGCGACACCCATGACAGGGCGTCATACGGGAGGACGGACCGTCCCGGAGATGGTGTTACGGGGTCTGCCCTAGGGTCCGCGGCCAGGCGGCCGTCGGTGACACGGTCAACCCCCGAGAGGCGAGCGCCGGTAGCGGATGCCGGGCTGGTCGCCGATGGTGATGTCCTCCACTGCCGTGAAGGCGTTCCGCTCCAGGACGGCCCGGGAGGCGAGGTTGTCCAGGGTGGTCCTCGCGATCAGGGACGTCAGTGCGTACGTCGTCCCGGCCACCCGGCACATCTCCGCGACGGCTGCCGTGGCGACGCCCTTGCCCGCCGCCCGTTCCCCTATGCGGTAGCCGAGTTCGGCGCAGCCGTCCTCGACGTCGAGCAGGTTGACCCGACCAACGAGTTGACCCGAGTCGTCCAGTACGACGTGGAAGTGGCAGATCCCGGCGTCCTGTTCGGCCAGCAGCGCGGTGTGCCTGGCGGTGAAGTCGGCGAAATAGGCGTCCCCGCGGTCCGGCACCGTGCGGGCGAAGTACTCCCGGTTCTCACGCTCGAAGGCCAGCAGGGCGTCCGCGTGGTCGGCGCGCAGGCGCTCCAAGGTCAGCATGGGGAGAGCGTATGCGCGTACGTGCCGCGGGTCGTCCGACCTGGGTACGACGTCGGCATCACCCTCCGGCACCCCCGCGCTACGACCCCGGCCCGACGCGAGAACAGGGGGCCGCGGCCTAGCGTCCTGCCCCATGAACAGATCACGTCTCTTAGCACTGGCCGCGTCCGTCGCACTCGTCCTCGGACCCGCCCTGACCCTGCCGGCCGCCGGCGCTGAGCCGGCCCCCGCCGCGACCTCCACGGCCCCTGCCACCGCCCCGGCCGAACTGCCCCGCCCCACCGGCCCTCACACAGTCGGCCGAAGCACCCTCCACCTCGTCGACGTCGACCGCCCGGACCCCTGGGTGCCGTCCGCCGGGCCTCGGCAGCTGATGGTGTCCATGTACTACCCCGCCCGCCCCGGCACGAGCGGGCCGACGGCCCCCTACATGACTCGTGAAGAGGCTCGGCTCCTACTGGAGTTGAGGGTGCCGGACGCCACCGTTCCGCCGGAGACCATCAGCGGCGTCCGCACTTGGGCGCACACCGACGCCCGCCCCGCGCGCGGCAGGTTCCCGCTCGTCGTGCTCTCGCCCGGGTTCACCTTCCCGCGCGCCACCCTCACCGGTCTCGCCGAGGACCTGGCCAGTCGCGGATACGTCGTCGCACTGGTCGACCATCCCTACGAGAACGCCGGTACGACCCTGCCCGACGGGCGGACGCTGCCCTGCGCCATCTGCGACGAACTCCCCGAGGTCGGCCCGGACGTGGTCAAGAGCCGTGCCAAGGATCTCTCCTTCGTCGTCGACCGGCTGACCGGCAGGCATCCCGCGTGGCGGCACGCGCGCGTGATCGACCCGAAGCACATCGGCATGGCCGGGCACTCCATCGGCGGCGCCGCGACGGCCACGACGATGGCCGCCGACGCACGCGTGCGGGCAGGCGTGAACATGGACGGCACGTTCCAGGTGCGGGTCCCCGCCTCCGGCCTCGGCGGTCGTCCCTACCTGATGCTCGGACAGCGTGACAGGACCCTCGACGAGGACTGGAACCAGGTCTGGGCCGACCTGGACGGCTGGAAGCGCTGGCTGACCTTCGCCGGTGCCGACCACGGCTCCTTCACCGACGTGCCCCTCCTCGCGGAGCTGATCGGCATCCCGGACACCGCGCAGATGCCCTACGGGCGTTCACAGGCCCTCACGCGCGCGTACGTCGCCGCGTTCTTCGACCTGCACCTGAAGGGCATCCCTCAGCCGGTGCTCGACGGGCCGTCGCCGGACAACCCCGAGGTCAGCGTCCGTCTTCCCTGACGACATCGTCGGCGCCCTCATCGGTGTCTTCACCGGCGCCCTCACCGGCGTCCCCGCCGGCGGCCTCCTGGAGGACGGGGAACCGCCTCGGCGCCAGCAGCAACAGCACCAGAAAGGCCAGCGCCGCCGCGCAGGACGCCCCCAGATACACGGCGTGCACCGCGTCGGCGATGGCCCGCCTGGTCGCCTCCGGTGCCCTTCCGCCGGAATCCAGCGCCCGCGTCACCGAGTCCAGGTCGCTCGCGCCGCCGAGCCGTGACGCCAGTACGCCGTTCGCCACCGCGCCGAACAGCGCCGCGCCGATCGTCTGGCCCGTCTGCCGGCAGAACAGCACCGACGCCGTCGTGGTGCCCCGCTCCGACCAGCCGACCGTCGACTGCACGCCGATGATCAGCGGCAGCTGGAACAGGCCCAGCGCCGCGCCGAGCACCAGCATCAGCAGCGTCGGCTGCCACGCCTGCCCGGGATACGGCAGGAACAGGAACGCCAGCAGGATCAGCGAAGCCGTGCCGATCCCCAGCATCGCCGTGTTGCGGAAGCCGATCCTTCGGTACACGTGTTGGCTGAGCGCCGCCGACACCGGCCAGCTCAACGTCCAGACGGACAGCACGAATCCGGCCGCCACGGGGGCCAGGCCGAGGACCGCCTGAGCGTAGGTGGGCAGGAACACCGTCGGCGCCACCATCAGCAGCCCCAGCGCGCCCAGCGCCAGGTTCACCGCCGCGATCGTCCGGCGCCGCCACACCCACCCCGGGATGATCGGCTCGGCAGCCCGGCGCTCCACCCACACCACGACCGCCACCAGCGCCAGTCCCGTGCCGAACAGGGCGATCGAAGGCCCCGACAGCCACGGCCACGCCACCCCGCCCTGCACCAGCGCCGTCAACAGCACGCCCCCGCACGCGAACACGGCCAGCGCGCCCGCCCAGTCGACACGCGCACGCGTGCCCGTCGTCGCGCGCGCCGGCTCGTGCAGATGGCGCACGATCAGCCACAGGGCCACGGCCCCTATCGGCAGGTTGATCAGGAAGATCCAGCGCCAGTCCGCGTACGCCGCCAGGACGCCGCCCAACCCCGGCCCGGCGACCGCCGACAGCGCCCACACCGTCGACAGCCTGGACTGGATCCTGGGGCGTTCCTTGAGTGGGTACAGATCGGCGGCCAGCGTCTGCACCGTGCCCTGCAGCGCGCCGCCGCCCAGGCCCTGCACGATCCGGAACGCGATCAGCGCCGCCATGTTCCAGGCCACCGCGCACAGCAGCGAGCCCAGCAGGAACACCGCCGCGCCCGCGATCAGCACCGGTTTGCGGCCGAAGGTGTCGGAGAGCTTGCCGTAGATCGGGAGGGTCACCGTCACGGCCAGCAGATAGCCGGAGAACAGCCAGGAGAAGACCGAGAAGCCGCCCAGGTCGCCGACGATCTGCGGTACGGCCGTGGAGACGATGGTGGCGTCGAGCGCGGCCAGCGCCATCGCGAGCATCAGGGCCGCGACCACCGCCCCGCGCCTGTCGGTCCCGGTGCGCTGTGCGGTGTCGCGTATCGCGCCTCTCGTACTGCCCACCGGGTTCCTCTCCTGTTGCTTTCCCCTTGCACCTATCTGCCGCCGACAGCTTCCCACTTGACCCTGACGCGGCGGGAGGGTGGAGGCTCGATGCGTCCGAGGGGGGAGACGACCCCGACGTGCCCTCCGCCGAAGGGTGGAGACCCCTAGGGGGACCTCCGTACTACGTCTCGGGGAGGGTTGGTACCGGCGGAGGACGAGACGCCGGGGTGGCCGTCCTTAACCTGGCTTTACGCCGCTGGGGGGCGGCTTACCGAACCACCGGGGGTGGGGTTTTCCCCCGCACAAGACGGGGCCTGGCGCCAGCGCGCCGGACCCTCTCCCGCCACGAGACTGAACGTCGTACCAGTCTTCGCGATTCACCGAACGACAGATGCTCCGCCCAGCGATCGCCGACTGATCGCTGGCTGATCGCTGACTTTTCCATGACCGACTTAGGAGACATACCGTGACATCGGCTGTGACCATTCCCAGGCACGGGGGCACTGGAGGGCGTACGGCCGTTGCCGCGCGGGCGCGGCAGGTCGTCAAGGCGTACGGGTCGGGGGAGACCCGTGTCGTCGCCCTCGACCACGTCGACGTGGACATCGCGCGTGGCGGCTTCACCGCGATCATGGGCCCCTCGGGGTCCGGCAAGTCCACCCTCATGCACTGCCTCGCCGGGCTCGACACCGTCACCAGCGGTCAGATCTACCTCGACGAGACCGAGATCACCGGCCTGAAGGACAAGAAGCTCACCCAGCTGCGCCGTGACCGGATCGGCTTCATCTTCCAGGCGTTCAACCTGCTGCCGACGCTCAACGCCATCGAGAACATCACGCTGCCCATGGACATAGCGGGCCGCAAGCCCGACAAGCAGTGGCTCGCGCGCGTGGTCGACACAGTTGGACTTTCCGACCGACTCAAGCACCGGCCCACCCAGCTCTCCGGCGGCCAGCAGCAGCGCGTCGCCGTGGCCCGCGCCCTGGCCGCCCGCCCCGAGATCATCTTCGGCGACGAGCCGACCGGAAACCTCGACTCGCGCGCTGGCGCCGAGGTACTGGGTTTCCTGCGCAGGTCGGTCGACGAGCTCGGGCAGACCATCGTCATGGTCACGCACGACCCCGTCGCCGCCTCCTACGCGGACCGGGTGCTGTACCTCGCCGACGGCCGCATCGTCGACGAGATGTACAAGCCGACCGCCGACGCCGTCCTGGACCGCATGAAGGACTTCGACGCCCGGGGGCGTACGTCATGACCGTCCTGAAGACCTCGATGCGCAACTTCTTCGCGCACAAGGGGCGGATGGCCCTGTCGGCCGTGGCCGTGCTGCTGTCGGTGGCCTTCGTCTGCGGCACGCTCGTGTTCACCGACACGATGAACACCACCTTCGACAAGCTCTTCGCCGTCACCACCTCCGACGTCACGGTCAGCCCGAAGGACGCCGAGGACGAGGACGACGGCGCGGGCACCGGCCGGCCGGTCTCGCTGCCCGCCTCGACCGTCGAGCAGGTCGCCGCCGTGGACGGCGTGCGCAAGGCGGAGGGCGCGGTCGCCTCGACCAATGTGACCGTCGTCAACTCCGAGAACAAGAACATGGGTTCCTCCACCGGCGCGCCCACCTTCGCCGGCAACTGGACCGAGAACGACAAGAAGTCCATGGAGATCACCTCGGGGCACGCCCCGCGCGGGCCGACCGAGGTCATGGTCGACGCCGACACCGCCGACAAGCACGACCTCAAGGTCGGCGACGAACTGCGCACCATCGCCGCCACCGGCGACATCCGCGCGCGGATCGTCGGCATCGCCTCCTGGAAGGTGACCAACCCGGGCGCGGCCGTCGTCTACTTCGACACCGAGACCGCCCAGCGCGGCCTGCTCGGCGCCACCGGCCGCTTCACCCAGGTCTCCGTCACGGCGGCGGACGGCGTGAGCGACGCACGGCTCAAGCAGGACATCACCAAGACCCTGGACGGTTCCTACAAGATCCAGACGGCCAAGGAGAACGCCGACGAGAACCGCAAGGACGTCGGCGAGTTCATGGACATCATCAAGTACGCGATGCTCGGCTTCGCCGGAATCGCGTTCCTGGTGGGCATCTTCCTGATCATCAACACCTTCTCGATGCTGGTCGCCCAGCGCACCCGTGAGATCGGCCTGATGCGGGCGATCGGCTCCTCGCGCCGCCAGGTCAACCGGTCCGTGCTGGTCGAGGCGCTGCTGCTCGGCTTCGTCGGCTCCGTGCTGGGCGTGGGCGCCGGTGTCGGCATCGCGATCGGCCTGATGAAGCTCATGTCGATGGCCGGCATGAACCTCTCCACCGACGATCTGACGGTCAAGGTGACGACCCCCGTGGTCGGCCTGATCCTCGGCGTCGTCGTCACCGTCCTGGCCGCCTATCTGCCCGCCCGCAGGGCCGGCAAGGTCTCCCCGATGGCCGCCCTGCGCGACGCCGGCACACCGGCCGACGGCAAGGCGGGCTGGACGCGGGGTCTGATCGGCCTGGTGCTGACCGGAGCGGGCGCCTTCGCCCTCTACATGGCCGCGACGGCCGACAAGGCGAGCGACGGCGCGCTGACCCTGGGCGGCGGTGTGGTGCTGTCCCTGATCGGCTTCGTGGTCATCGGCCCGCTGCTCGCGGGCGGTGTGGTCCGGGTGATCAGCGCGGTCCTGCTGCGGGCCTTCGGACCCGTGGGCCGCCTGGCCGAGCGCAACGCCCTGCGCAACCCGCGCCGTACCGGTGCCACGGGCGCCGCCCTGATGATCGGCCTCGCCCTGGTGGCCTGTCTGTCGGTGGTCGGCTCCTCGATGGTCGCCTCGGCCACCAGCGAACTCGACAAGTCGGTCGGCGCGGACTTCATCGTCATGCGCGGCCAGCAGGGGATCGTCCCGGACGCCGAGAAGGCGATGCGGCAGACGCCCGGCCTGGAGCACGTCAGCCGCTCCAAGGACGTCAACGCCACGCTGACCTCGCCGGACGGCAAGGCAGACGACACGGGACTCACGGCCGCCGACCCGACGTACGCCGAGGACCTGCGCCGCAAGACGACGGAGGGCACCCTGTCCGCCGCGTACGGCAAGGACGCCATGTCGGTCGGCTCCGACTACGCCACCGAGCACGGCGTGCATGTCGGCGACACCATCTCCGTCGCCTTCAAGGGCGGCGAGACGGCGAAACTGAAGGTCGCGGCCATCACGGACGACGACACCTCCTTCGACCAGGGCGCGCGCTACATCAACATCGAGACGCTGCAGAAGTACCTCCCCGCCGACCGGATCCCGCAGAGCGACATGCTGCTCGGCAAGGCGAAGGACGGCCAGGAGGAGGCGGCGTACGCGGCCCTGAAGAAGTCGCTGCACGACTATCCGCAGTACCCGGTCCGCGACCAGACCGACTACAAGCAGGAGCTCAAGGACCAGATGGGCCAGCTCCTGAACATGGTCTACGGTCTGCTCGCCCTGGCGATCATCGTGGCGGTCCTGGGCGTGGTGAACACCCTGGCCCTGTCGGTGGTGGAGCGCACCCGTGAGATCGGCCTGATGCGCGCGATCGGCCTCTCCCGCCGCCAGCTGCGCCGGATGATCCGCATGGAGTCGGTGGTGATCGCCCTGTTCGGCGCCCTGCTGGGGCTGGGGCTGGGCATGGCGTGGGGGGCCACGGCCCAGAAGCTGCTGGCTCTGGAGGGCCTGAACGTCCTCGACATCCCGTGGCCGACGATCATCGGTGTCTTCATCGGCTCGGCCTTCGTGGGCCTGTTCGCGGCACTGGTGCCGGCGTTCAGGGCGGGCCGGATGAACGTGCTGAACGCGATCGCGACCGAATAGCCACCGCACACGGGGGTTGCGGGGGACGGGCCCGGTCCGGAAGGTGATCCCACCTCCCGGACCGGGCCTCACGGCGTCCAGGGAGCCGCTAGCCCTCGGCCCTGCGCTCCAGGAGTACGACCCCGTAGGCGGTGCCCTTGACGGCGTACCGGGCGTCCGGGTGCAGCTGCCGCGCGTAGGCCTCGACGTCGGCATAGCGCTTACGGGAGTTGTCGAGGGCGATGAAGTCGGGGTCGACGCCCTGCGTGTTGCTGATCCAGAAGACCCGGCAGCGTGAGGTGAGGCGGCTTATGGGAGCGATGTTCGCCTCGACGGAGGCGTTGTCGGGCACCTCGGCGAGGAGCCGCTCTATCGCCGTCACGCGCGCGGGCTTGCGGTAGATCTCGCTCTCGGCCAGCGCGGCCAGCGGCAGCGAGGTGGTGAGGGCGACCGAGGCCGCCGCGACGGCTGCGGGCAGATGATGGACGTACGAACGCAGCCACGCGCGCGTGCTGTCGCGCGCGATGCCGAGGGCGTCGACCAGGGCGAGGGTGACGATGGGCATCAGGACGGCGTTGTAGTGCCAGTCGGTGCCCCAGTACTGCGGATAGGACGAGACGAACCGCCAGCCGATCGTGGGCAGCGCGACGAGCAGGATCGGCGACCGCAGGGCGAGCAGCCCGCTGGTCGGGACGAGCAGCCAGCCGAGCGTACGGAGCTTGGTGTCGAGGCCGTCGAAGGGCCCACCGCCGCCGGACTCGTCGACCTTGCTCCAGTAGTCGTAGGTACCGCCGGAGTTGAAGCTCGGGATGACCAGCAGCAGGGTGACCGCCAGGGCCACGACGCCGAAGACGGCGACGCCGATCGCGTACCGGGACGCGCGCGCGGACGTCTCGCGGGCCCGCCAGGCGACGATCAGGGCGATGGCGGTGACGGTGAACCCCAGGTCCTCCTTGACGAGGACCAGGGGCATCGCCCACAGCAGGGCGGCCCGCCAGCGCCGCGCGAGGAGCGCCTCAAGGCTGAACGCGATCAGCGGTACGGCGAAGCAGATCTCGTGGAAGTCGAAGTCGACGGCCTGCTGAAGCCCCCACGACAGCCCGTACGCGATGCCGATCGCCAGCCCCTGCCCCCGCCCCAGCAGCCGGGCCGCGGCGCGGGTGACCGGGACGGCGGAGAGGGCGAACAGCGCGGCCTGGGCGACGAGCAGGGTGAGGGACGAGGGGAAGACCCGGTAGACGGGCGCGAGGAGGACCGTCACCGGGCTGAAGTGATCGCCCAGGATGTTGAACCCGGGTCCCTTGAGGTCGGCGATAGGCGCCTGAAGATGCGCGTAGGACCGGATGACCTGCTCGAAGATGCCGAGGTCCCATGAGCGCTGGCCCAGATGCCGGTAGCGGCCCACGGAGACGATCGCGTAGCCGACGGACAGCACACCGGCGAGGACCCAGGGATCCCACCGGCCGCCACCAGGCTCCACACGGCCGGAGGCGCCTTGCGCGGGGGCCGGTATGTGGGGGTCCGTGGAGGCGTCCGCGGGCGTGGACGTGGCGCGGGTGGACATGAGGGGACCTTACGCGGTGTACATCCCTGGCCCTTACTCGGTGGAGGGTGACGCTCGGGCAGGGGCACGCGGCCGGTGACGGAGAACGTACGTTATCCACAGGCCCCGACGCCCGCCCGCGCAGCGACGTACGCTGGAACACCCGGCTCGTCACAGGTGTCGGGCCCTTCGTGTTGCCCACCCCTGGACGGAAAGCGCCCTCCATGAGTCTGCACGGTCTGCTCGACGCCGTAGTCAAGGACACCGCCCTCGCGGAAGCGATCACGGCGGCCGCAGACGGCAACCGCATGCACGTCGACCTGGTCGGCCCCCCGGCGGCCCGTCCGTTCACGATCGCCGCCCTCGCCCGTGAGACCGACCGCCCGCTCCTCGCGGTGACGGCGACGGGCCGGGAGGCCGAGGACCTGGCGGCGGCCCTGCGCTCCCTCCTCCCCTCGGAGGGCGTCGTGGAGTACCCGTCCTGGGAGACCCTCCCGCACGAGCGCCTCAGCCCTCGCAGCGACACAGTCGGCCGCCGTCTCGCGGTGCTGCGCCGCCTCGCCCACCCCCGTACGGACGACCCGGAGACGGGCCCGGTCTCGGTCGTCGTGGCACCCGTCCGCTCGGTCCTCCAGCCCCAGGTCAAGGGCCTCGGCGACCTGGAGCCGGTGGCGCTGAGGACCGGCCAGAGCGCCGACCTCAACGCCATCGTGGACGCCCTCGGGGCCGCCGCCTACGCACGCGTGGAGCTCGTCGAGAAGCGCGGCGAGTTCGCCGTACGAGGCGGCATCCTGGACGTCTTCCCGCCCACCGAGGAACACCCCCTGCGCGTCGAGTTCTGGGGCGACGACGTCGAGGAGATCCGCTACTTCAAGGTCGCCGACCAGCGCTCCCTCGAAGTCGCCGAGCACGGCCTGTGGGCCCCGCCCTGCCGCGAGCTGCTCCTCACCGACGACGTACGCGCACGCGCACGTGCCCTCGCCGAGGAGCACCCCGAGCTCGGCGAACTGCTCGGCAAGATCGCCGAGGGCATCGCCGTCGAGGGCATGGAGTCCCTCGCGCCGGTCCTCGTCGACGACATGGAGCTGCTGCTCGACGTCCTGCCCAAGGGCGCCATGGCCGTCGTATGCGATCCGGAGCGGGTACGCACGCGTGCCGCCGATCTCGTGGCGACCAGCCAGGAGTTCCTACAGGCGTCCTGGGCCGCCACGGCAGGCGGCGGCGAGGCGCCCATCGACGTAGGCGCGGCCTCCCTGTGGTCCATCGCGGACGTACGTGACCGTGCGCGCGAGCTGGACATGATGTGGTGGTCGGTGTCGCCCTTCGCGGCCGATGAGACGCTCGACGCGGACACCCTCAAGCTCGGCATGCACGCGCCCGAGTCCTACCGCGGCGACACCGCCAAGGCCCTCGCCGACACCAAGGGCTGGCTCGCCGACGGGTGGCGCACCGTCTTCGTGACCGAGGGCCACGGCCCGGCGGCCCGCACGGTCGAGGTGCTCGGCGGCGAGGGCGTCGCGGCCCGCCTGGAGACGGACCTGGGGGAGATCTCCCCGTCCGTCGTGCACGTGGCGTGCGGCTCGATCGACTACGGCTTCGTGGACCCGGTCCTGCGGCTGGCCGTCCTGACCGAGACCGACCTGTCCGGGCAGAAGGCGGCCGGCAAGGACGGCGCCCGGATGCCGGCCCGCCGCCGCAAGACCATCGACCCGCTCACCCTGGAGACGGGCGACTACATCGTCCACGAGCAGCACGGCGTCGGCCGCTACATCGAGATGGTGCAGCGCACCGTCCAGGGCGCCACGCGCGAGTACCTCGTCGTCGAGTACGCCCCCGCCAAGCGCGGCCAGCCCGGCGACCGGCTGTACATCCCCACCGACCAGCTGGAGCAGATCACCAAGTACGTCGGCGGCGAGGCGCCCACACTGCACCGCCTGGGTGGCGCCGACTGGACGAAGACCAAGGCGCGCGCCAAGAAGGCCGTCAAGGAGATCGCCGCCGACCTGATCAAGCTCTACAGCGCGCGCATGGCCGCGCCCGGACACGCCTTCGGCTCGGACACGCCCTGGCAGCGCGAACTGGAGGACGCCTTCCCGTACGCCGAGACCCCGGACCAGCTGACGACCATCGCCGAGGTCAAGGAGGACATGGAGAAGTCGGTCCCGATGGACCGCCTGATCTGCGGCGACGTCGGTTACGGCAAGACGGAGATCGCGGTACGGGCCGCCTTCAAGGCGGTCCAGGACGGCAAGCAGGTCGCGGTCCTGGTGCCCACGACCCTGCTCGTGCAGCAGCACTTCGGGACGTTCTCCGAGCGCTACTCGCAGTTCCCGGTGAACACCCGCGCCCTGTCCCGCTTCCAGAGCGACACCGAGGCGAAGGCCGTCCTGGAGGGACTGAAGGACGGCGCGGTCGACATCGTCATCGGCACACACCGGCTGTTCTCGTCGGAGACCAAGTTCAAGGACCTCGGCCTGGTCATCGTCGACGAGGAGCAGCGCTTCGGCGTCGAGCACAAAGAGCAGCTGAAGAAGCTGCGCGCCAACGTCGACGTACTGACGATGTCCGCGACCCCGATCCCGAGGACCCTGGAGATGGCCGTCACCGGCATCCGCGAGATGTCGACCATCACCACCCCGCCGGAGGAGCGGCACCCGGTCCTGACCTTCGTCGGCCCCTACGAGGAGAAGCAGATCGGCGCCGCGATCCGCCGCGAACTGCTCCGCGAGGGCCAGGTCTTCTACATCCACAACCGCGTCGAGTCGATCGACCGCGCGGCCGCCCGCCTGCGCGAGATCGTCCCCGAGGCGCGCATCGCGACGGCCCACGGCCAGATGTCGGAGCAGGCCCTTGAACAGGTCGTCGTCGACTTCTGGGAGAAGAAGTTCGACGTGCTCGTCTCGACCACGATCGTCGAGTCCGGCATCGACATCTCCAACGCCAACACCCTGATCGTCGAGCGCGGCGACAACTTCGGCCTCTCCCAGCTGCACCAGCTGCGCGGCCGGGTGGGCCGGGGACGGGAGCGCGGCTACGCCTACTTCCTGTACCCCCCGGAGAAGCCGCTGACCGAGACGGCCCACGAGCGTCTCGCGACCATCGCCCAGCACACCGAGATGGGCGCGGGCATGTACGTGGCCATGAAGGACCTGGAGATCCGAGGCGCCGGAAACCTCCTCGGCGGCGAGCAGTCCGGCCATATCGCGGGCGTCGGCTTCGACCTGTACGTCCGTATGGTCGGCGAGGCGGTCGCGGACTACCGCGCGTCCCTGGAGGGCGGTGTCGAGGAGGAGCCGCCGCTGGAGGTCAAGATCGAGCTCCCGGTCGACGCGCACGTCCCGCACGACTACGCCCCCGGCGAGCGGCTCCGCCTCCAGGCGTACCGCGCCATCGCCTCCGCCAACACGGAGGAGGACATCAAGGCCGTACGCGAGGAACTCGTCGACCGCTACGGCAAGTTGCCCGAGCCGGTGGAGAACCTCCTGCTGGTGGCGGGTCTGCGCATGCTGGCCCGCGCGTGCGGCGTCGGCGAGATCGTCCTACAGGGCAACAACATCCGGTTCGCGCCGGTGGAACTGCGCGAGTCCCAGGAACTGAGGGTCAAGCGCCTGTACCCGGGCAGCGTCATCAAGCCGGCGGTGCACCAGGTGCTGGTGCCGCGCCCGAAGACCGCGAAGGTGGGCGGGAAGCCGCTGGTCGGGCGGGAGTTGCTGGGGTGGGTCGGGGAGTTTCTGGCGTCGATTCTGGGGTCGTGAGCGGATCTTGGGGCGGATCTTGAGCGGATCTTTGAGCGGATGGGGAGCCGTACGGTGATTCGAGACCTCTACAACGTCCGGTTGCGGCCCGTGGAGGACACCGCGCCGGCGCTGACCGACGAGGAGGAACAGCGCTACCGGGCTGTGCTGTTCAGCGAACTCGGCAACAAGATCGCCGACCGGGGCTGGGTGCGGTACCCGGCGTACACACCGGAGGAGCGCCGCCGGCTCGTGGACGTGGCCCATCGCCTCTCCGCGTACTGGGGGCGGCAGGTGCTCGTGGAGGCCGAGGACCATTGCGGGCTCAGGCTGTGCCTCGCGGGGTACGAAGCGCCGGAAGTCTCCTCAGGGGCTGAAGGGCTGAGGAGTTGAAGGGCTGAGGGCGGCTCCCGCGGCACGGATGGACTCGGCTATGGCCGTGAGGTCGGTTCGCCGCGGAACAGCGTCGTCGCCAGCGTCCGGAACACCTCCTCGGGATCCTTGTCGCCGATCGGGCCGTCCAGGTTGTGGCCGAGGAGCAGCGTGGCGAAGCCGTGGGCCAGGGACCAGGCGGCGACTCCGGCGAGACGGGTGTCGATGCCGAGTCCCTCGGGGCGCAGGGCGGCGACGGCGCCGCTCAGGGCGTCACCGGCGAGGGCGCGGGCCGTGGTCAGTTCCAGGTCGCCGGTGCGCAGCAGCTCGGGCGTGAACATCACCTGGAAGTGCGCTGGGTGCTCGCGCGCGAAGCGGACGTAGCGCACGCCCGCGTCCCTCAGGTCCGAGGCCTCGATGACCGCGGTCGCCAGCAGCCCGAACCCCTCGGCGGCGATGGCCGTGAGCAGCCCGGTGCGGTCCTTGAAGTGATGGGCCGGCGCCGCGTGCGAGACACCGGCGCGGCGGGCGAGGTCACGCAGGCTCAGCGCGGACGGGCCGTCGGCGGCGATGACGTCCAGCGCGGCGGTGAGGATCGCCCGGCGCAGGTCGCCGTGGTGGTAGGGGCGGCGGGCGGACGACTGTTGTGCGGGTGACATGGGCAGCAGAGTACGCCCCATCTAGTCGGCGACAAGTTGCCCGGCGATTTCTTCGATCTAGTCATTGACAAGTTGTGTGGCGGTGCGGCAATCTTGTCGTTGTCAAGTTGGAGTTCGTGGCAGGGGGGTCGCGTCGTGGTGAAGGTGAAGCGCGAGGACGGTCTGGAGCCGGGTCGTGTACGTCAGCTCTGGCACCTGTTGGAGCCGCTGCATGCGGTGTTGTACTACGCGCCGGAGGTCTTCGAGGAGGCCGCCGCACTCGGATACGGCACCGAGGAGCGCTGGCCGAGCCACTTCCCGTACCGGGCCGCGCCGTTGGGGGCGGTAGGTGCGCGGCAGGTGGCGTCCGCCTTCTACAGCTTCAGTCCGCGCATGGTCGCCGAACACATCGACCCGGCCTGGAAGATCACCGCCCCGGAGGATCTGCTGCGCGCGCGGACGCGAGGTATCGACCGGGCCTACCGTGCGATATTCGGCGACCGGGTGGACAGTCCTGAGCTGGCGGAAGCCGCGGCCCTGGCCCGCCGCGCGGCCGAGGCGGCGGACATCGCGGGCCGCCCGCTCGCCGCGGCCAACGCCGCCCTGGACTGGCCGCGGGCCCCGCATCTCCAGCTCTGGCACGCGGCGACGATCCTGCGCGAACACCGCGGCGACGGCCATATAGCGGCGCTGCAGGCGGCCGGCCTCGACCCCATCGAGTCGCTGGTGTCCTTCGCCGCAATAGGTGCCGCGTCGGTCGAGCGCTTCGAGAGTCGTGGCTGGAGCCCCGAGGAATGGGAGTCCGCGCGGGGCCGGTTGGCCGCCCGTGGTCTGGTCGATGCCGACGCTGAGGCCGACGCCGCTGGTGCCGCCACGGAAGCGGGTCGTGAGCTACGGCGCACGGTCGAGGAGCAGACCGACCAACTCGCCGCCGCGCCCTGGCGATCGCTCACCGCGGCCGAGGTCGACCGCCTCGTGGAACTGCTGGGTGAGTTCTGGGTGGCGGTGCTCTCCTCGGGGCTGCTGCCGGCGGAGACGACGTTGGGTATCGGGAAGGTCTGAGAGGCCAGGAAGGGGGGAGCGTCCGCGAGGGGTGGGCGCTGGCTGAGGGCGGAGCATCCGCGTGGGGGGAGGGCGCCGACCGCACGAAGCCGCCCGCAGGAGGTGGGCCTCCGCGGACGGCCTCTGTTCTCAAGGAGGTTCGATGGCAGCCCGGCTGGGACGTGCTCCTCCGTGGCTCTCCGGCCCTACGGCTGCTCGGGCTTGTCGCGATCCATGCCGAGTTCGCGCTCCATCCGCTGCTGCGCCTCGTCGACCTGGCTCTCGTACTTGTTGCCCGTCTTCTCGTTGACCTTCCGCTCCCCGGCGTCGGACATGTCCTTTGCCTTCTCCTGCGCCTGGCGGTTCTTGAACCTGTCGAAGATGCCCATCCAGAGCTCCTTCCGGAGGTGATTCACCACCGACGATACGCCCGGGTTGTGAAGTATGCGCGATTGGTCCCGTAGTGGTCTGGACCTCTTGAGTGCCGCCGTGCGCCGGGTCGCTACCGTGTGCACGACGGTGTACCAGGGAAGACCGCCCCTGCGGGGCGGAACGCGCGGCAAAAGGGGAGGGACGCATCGTGATGCGTCTGAGGGGCGGGGCGGCGAGCGCCGCGGCGATGCTCGGCATGGTGCTGGTACTGGCGGGCTGTGAGAACGTCGATGTGTCCGTGGACGACGAGTCCTCAGGCTCCGTCCCGGCCAACGGATCGGGCCGTGCGGTGAGCCCACTGGACAACCCCGACGGCACGAAACCGGGGCTCGCGCCCCTCACCTCGGACTCCGACCGGGCCGAGGCGCGGACCCTGATAGCGAAGGTGACCACAAAGGGCCGTGGCCCCAAGACGGGCTACGACCGGGACGAGTTCGGCTACGCCTGGATGGACTCGGCCCCGGGCGGCATCCCGTTCGCCCGCAACGGCTGCGACACCCGCAACGACCTGCTCAAGAGGGACGGCGAGGCGGTTCGCTTCCGGTCCGGCTCCGACTGCGTCGTGACCTCCATGACGCTGCACGACCCGTACACGGGCCGGACCATCGAGTGGACCAAGTCCCGTGCCACGACCGTGCAGATCGACCATGTGATGCCGCTGTCCTACGACTGGCAGATGGGCGCCTCCCGCTGGCCGAAGGGCAAGCGCCAGGACATCGCCAACGACCCCCTCAACCTCATACCGGTGGACGGCCCCACCAACAGTTCCAAGGGTGACTCCGGCCCCGCGTCCTGGCTGCCCCCGGACAAGGGGATCCGCTGCTCGTACGCGGTGCGGTTCGCGCAGGTGTCGCTGAAGTACGAACTGCCCGTGACCACAGCCGACAAGGAGATGATGCTGGGCCAGTGCGGAGGGTGAGCGGCGGGTGAACCGGCGCGGGAGCCGGTCCGGTCGGCCGGGGCAGAGGGCGAAAACGGCTTCCCGGTAAGGGCGCGGGCGCCTACGGTTTCCGCCATGGAACTGAAGGTGTCGAGCGTCGCGGACCGCCCGGAGATGCTCCAGCGGGTGCTGGCCATGGCGGACACCTGGCCGGAGTTCGTGGTCCAGGACCCCGTGGGCAACGCCCACTACGGCCGGATCCCGCGTGAGTTCCCCGAGTACGCGCTGTTCGCGGAGGACGAGCGGGGCGAGGTGGTGGCCCAGGCCTTCAGCGTGCCGTTCGCCCTCGGCACCGAAGGGCGCGGCCGGCTGCCCGCGAGGGGCTGGGACGAGGTGCTGGTGTGGGCGTTCGCCGACCTGCGCGCCGGCGTCCGGCCCGACACGGTCAGCGCCATCTCCGTCGTCATCGCCCCGCACGCCCTGGGCGGCGGCCTGTCCGCCCGGATGCTCTCCGCGATGCGGGACAACGCCCGTGCCCACGGCTTCCGCGAGGTCGTCGCCCCGGTCCGGCCCAACGCCAAGCACCTCGAACCCCGCACCCCCATCGAGGAGTACGCCCACCGCGTACGCCCCGACGGACTGCCCCACGACCCGTGGCTGCGGGTCCACGCCCGTGCCGGAGCCGCCATCGACTCCATCGCCCCGGCCTCCATGACCGTCGCCGGTTCGCTGGAGCAGTGGCGTCGCTGGACCGGGCTGCCCTTCGACACCCGGGGCGACATCGAGGTGCCCGGCGCCCTGGTGCCGGTGCGCTGCGAGCCGGAGCGGGACTACGCGGTGTACGTCGAACCCAACGTATGGATGCGGCACCCGCTCTGAGCGACGCGGAAGGTGAGCCTCCGCACGACCTGCGCCGAAGCGTGCGGCGATCGGAGTGCTCAGCACCACAACGGTTCGGTACATCCGGTGACCGTATGTCGGTGTCGACCTATACGCTCGAAGCGACAATCACATGACCGAGGTTGCCCCGCACCGGGCAGGGTCGGTCGGCCCGTACGCCCACCTCAGGCATCAGGAGCAACCATGCAAGGCCACGGCTATCCGCAGCCGGTGAACCAGCCGACGCCGACCGGTTGGCTCGTCTTCCTGCGCGTGGTCTTCGTCGTGATCTCGGTACTGAGCTTCGGCCTGTTGACGTGGACGATGATGCTCCGTCTGGCCATCGTGACGCGCAAGCCGCTCGACTGGATCCTGTTCGGGGCGTCGATCGTGGTGGAGTTCCTCGGGCTGTATCTGTTGGGCTCCGAGTCCGGCGACGAGATCCACACCGCGGGCGGCTGGATGGGCCTCCTCCTCATCCTGGGCGGCCTCGTGGCCTTCATCGCGTACTACCTCGCCGCGGACATACGCCACTTCCACCAGGCCCGTTCCCCCGGTTACCCGGGGCAGCGGCCCCCGGCCCAGGCCTACGGCTACCCGCAGCCGCAGTCGCCGTACACCGCCACGACGGTTCCGCAGTCGACGCCGATGCCCCGGGCGCCCGACTCCGGGACACCGATGTCCCAGACCCAGACGCCGATACCCCGGACACCGGTGCCGCCGCCCCCGCAGCGCCCGGCGCCCGCGCGCATCGACCAGGTGCGTGCCGAGCTGGACGAGCTCAGTGACTATCTGCGCCAGCACGACGGCCGGCAGGACGGCAACCACGAGGGCCGAAGATGACCGTGGCGGCAGGACGTGTCGTCGCCGACCGCTATGAACTGTCCACGCTCATCGGACAGGGCGGCATGG
This sequence comes from Streptomyces lanatus, assembly GCF_014655715.1. GTDB lineage: Bacteria > Actinomycetota > Actinomycetes > Streptomycetales > Streptomycetaceae > Streptomyces > Streptomyces lanatus. Next base: position 365,756 of record NZ_BNBM01000007.1, read on the forward strand.
GACAGGTCTGGACGGCGTACGACCAACGGCTCGACCGACGCGTCGCGGTGAAGCTGCTGCGCCCCGACAAGGTGGCCGGGCAGGAGGCGGACGAGCTGCGCCGCCGGTTCGAGCGCGAGTGCCGGGTGACCGCACAGGTCGACCACCCCGGGCTCGTCACGGTGCACGACGCGGGCAGCGAGGGCGAGGAACTCTTCCTCGTCATGCAGTACGTCGACGGAGTCGACCTCTCCGCCCATCTCGCCGAGCGCGACCCGTACCCCTGGCAGTGGTCGGTGGCAGTCGCCGCGCAGCTGTGCGCCGTACTGAGCGCCGTGCACGCCGTGCCGATCGTCCACCGCGACCTCAAGCCGCGCAATGTCATGGTGAAGCAGGACGGCACCGTCACCGTCCTCGACCTCGGCGTCGCCTCCGTCATGGACGCCGACACCACCCGCCTCACCCACACCGGCACGCCCATCGGCTCACCCGCCTACATGGCCCCCGAGCAGGCGATGGGCGGCGCGGTCGGCCCGTACACCGACCTGTACGCGCTCGGCATCGTGCTGCATGAACTCCTCAGCGGAGACGTGCCGTTCTCGGGCTCGACCGCGCTGGGCGTGCTGCACCGGCATCTGTACGAGCCTCCGCAGCCCGTGCGCCGGATCCGCCCCGAGGTCCCCGAGGCACTCGAAGCCCTGGTCCTGCGCCTGCTGGCGAAGGACCCGCAGCACCGCCCCGCCTCCGCGCAGGAGGTGTACGAGAGCCTGGAAACGCTCCTGCCCGCGCGCGGCACCCCCACCGGAGCGCCCCTCGACCCCACCCGCCCCTTCCTGCGCCCGCACGCCCCCTGGCCGGACCGCGCCCGCACCCCCGCGCCCCAGCCCGCACCCGCCACACCCATCACGCCCGACAGCGACAAGCCGGATGTCGCGCGCGCCGTCGACGAGGTCAAGCGGCTGCTCGGCGAGGGCCGTATCACCCAGGCCGTCGACATCCTCGGCTCGATCCTGCCCACCGCGGCCGAGCAGCACGGCGAGCACTCCCCGGTCGTGCGCAGCCTGCGCAAGCAGTACGCGGCCACGCTCATGGACGACGGCCAGTACCGGCGCGCGCTGCCCGAGCTGCGCCGCCTCGCCGACGAGCGCGCCGCCGAGGCCGGCCAGGCCGACCCGCAGGCGCTGCGCTTCCGCTACGACGTCGCCCAGTGCCTGGAACAGCTCGGCCAGCCGGCGGCCGCGCTCACCGAGTACCGCGCGCTGCTGCCGTACTACGAGAACCAGTACGTCTCGGGCAACCCGGAGCTCGCCCACGACGTGCGCCGCCGCATCGGCCACCTGCTGCTCGCCGTAGGCGATCGCCGCTCCGCCCACGACACCCTGGCCCGGCTGCTGCTCGACGTGGAGCGGCTGCACGGTCCCGGGCACCCGGTCGCGGCGGAGGTGCGACGCACCCTGCAGTGGCTGGGACAGGTGCGCGGCTAGGCCCTGCACGGGGTCACCCCCGCATGGCGGTGCGCCGCGGTGCCCGAAGTCCTGGTGAATCGTTGGTCGAATGGGTTGGCCAGAGCTTGCCCACTGCCTACCATCGATCACCGCAAGACTTTGTGCACTGCCGCACAAGCTCTCCAACGGGAGGTCCCCTTGCACCGCCGCCGTCGCACCGCGCTCCTCCTCTCCGCCGCGATCGCGGCAGCACCCCTGCTCACCGCCTGCGGAAACGACGCGCACCCCGGTGCCGCCGCCGTCGTCGGGGACCAGCGGATCACCGTCTCGCAGCTGGAGAACAGGGTGAGCGAGGTACGCGAGGCCCAGCGCGCGGCCGTGCCGGACGAGGCCGCGTACGCGCAGGTCATCGCCAAGTCCGGCAGCCTCCCGCGCGACGTCCTGCACAACATGGTCCTCGACGAGGTGCTGCACCAGGCCGCCCGGGACGAGGGCGTGACCGTCACCCGCAAGGAGCTCCAGTCGATGCGCGGTGGCCTGGAGGACCAGGTCGGCGGCGCCAAGGCCTTGGAGGCCGCCTGGCTCCAGCAGTACGGCGTCCCGCCGCAGCGCCTCGACGAGAACCTCCGCGTCCAGCTGGAGGCGCAGAAGCTCGCCACCGCTCTCGGCACCGACACCGGCAAGCCCGCCTTCTGGAACGCCATGGCCGCGGCGTCCAAGAAGCTCGACATCGACCTCAACCCGCGCTACGGCAGCTGGGACGTGCAGAAGAGCAGCCGGACGGACGCGAAGACTCCGTGGGTGCGCGAGGTGACGGCAGCGGCGGCACAGCAGCCGATGTGACGGCCGAAGGGTCCGGCTCCGCCCCCTGTGGAAAACTTGGCAGCCGTCTCCCGCGCTGTGGGTAACCCCGGGAGCCCCCTCCCGCCCTGTGGATAACTCAGGGCGTCGTCGGTCGCTTGGGTTACGTTCGGATCGTGAACGCAACCAGTCCCGAAACCGCCGGCGCCACCGACGCCACCCCCGGCCGCATCGTCCTGCTCACCACCAGCCACCGGGTCGCCCCCGGCCTGCTCTCCTGGCCCGCCTGGCAGGCGCTGCGCTCCGCCGACCGTGTGCTGTGCGCGGACGGGGCGCATCCGCAGTTGCCGTATCTGCGGGAGGCCGGGACCGCGGTCGACGAGGCCGCCCCGACCGCCCAGGAGCTGATCGACGCGTGCGCCGGCGGCCGCACGGTCGTGGTCGTGGCGACGGGTGAGGGCGAGCCCGCCCTCACCGACGGCCTCGCCCGCCTCGCCGGCACCGGCCGCGTCGCGATGCCGGACCTGGAACTGCTCCCCGCCTCCTACGACCTGCCCGGCGCCCGCCTCCTCGACCTCGTGCAGGTCATGGACCGCATCCGTGCCGAGTGCCCCTGGTCCTCCCAGCAGACCCACAAGGGCCTGGCGAAGTACGGCATCGAGGAGGCATACGAACTCGTAGAGGCGATCGAGGACGGCGACCGCGACGAGCTCCGTGAGGAACTGGGCGATGTCCTGCTCCAGGTCGTCTTCCACTCCCGTATAGCGGAGGAGGACCCGGAGGCCCCCTTCTCCATCGACGACGTCGCGGGCGGCATCGTCACCAAGCTCATCCACCGCCATCCCCATGTCTTCGGCGAGGAGACGGCGACGACCCCCGAGGAGGTCAAGGAGCACTGGCTGCGCACGAAGGCGGTCGAGAAGCAGCGGGAGTCGGTGACGGAGGGCATCCCCCTCGGCCAGCCGGGCCTGGCCCTCGCGGCGAAGCTGGCGTCCCGGGTCCGGACGGCGGGCCTGGAGGTGCCCCTGCCGACGGGCGAGGGCATCGGCTACGAGCTGCTGGCGATGGCGGTCGAGGCGGAGGCCGCCGGGGTGGATCCGGAGGCGGCGTTGCGGGTCGCCGCGCGGGCTTATCGGGATGCCGTGCGGGCTGCTGAGGGGGTGTCCTCTTAGTACCGTTGGGGCAACGGGCGGGTGCGAGGCGTGGGGGCCGGTGTGGCAGCGGAGCTGGAGGAACTGAGGGACGCGCTGGTGCGCGCGATGAGCACCTCGCCGGAGACGGCGAGGTGGGTCGCGGACCTGATGATGGTGCTGGGCAACCCCGGGGTGGTGGACACCAAGTTCCTGGAGATCCTGCGCGAACGGGATCGGCATCAGTTCTCCGCCCTCCAGGCCCTGGTGAGCGAGCAAGGCGTCGTGAACGGCGACGACGCCACTCAAGTCGCCGGTGACCATGTCGACTTCCGGGAGTCAGCCTTCCACGACCGGGTCGTGGGCGTACAGCACAACCACTACGGCAGCGTTCCCGCCCCGGCGGAGTGGCAGCCGGTCGGGCTGGTGGAGCCCATGGAGTTCGGTGTGCGTCCCACTCGGCATGTGCCCGGGCTGCCCGATGTGCCGCCGTACGTTCCGCGCGACTGCGACGGGGACTTATGGGCCAAGCTCGCGCACAGAGGGCTGGTGCTGATCCTCGGGGAGCCGTACGCGGGGAAGTCGTACACCGCGTGGCAGGCCGTGCGGTCGCTGGAGGGTCACCGGCTGTATGTCCCGGACCCCGGCGAGGATCTGCGGGGACTGCTCGCCGCGATGAAGGGGCGCAGCGGACGGTATGTCGTGTGGTTGGACGAGGTGACCGACCATCTCGGCGAAAGAGGCCTGGATCCACGGCTGCTGGGGCGGATCACCGGCCTGGGCGCGGTCGTGCTGGGGACGATGAGCCCCGACGAGTACTACCGGCGCCGCACCGGCACGACCCCCGGCGACCGGGTCGTCGCCGCGGCTCGCACGGTGGAGCTGCCGCGTGAGTGGAGCGAGGCCGAGCTGGCACGGCTCGCGGCACATGAGGACGACCCGCGGGCGTATCCGGCGTACATGTGGAGCGGTCGGGAGGGGGCGGCCTCCTACTTCGCCGTGGGGCATCTGCTGTTCGACGAGTGGGGCCGCGTGGGGACCCAACTGGACCATCCGCGCGGGCAGTTGCTGGTCCGGGCGGCGGTCGATCTCGCGCGGTGCGGGGTCACCGTGGGCGTCCCGGCAGAGCTGCTGAAGAAGGTGCAGGCGCAGTACAGGGCGGAGGAGAAGGAGTCCTTCGAGGATGCCCTCGCCTGGGCCTCGGCGCCGATGTTCGGGGCCTCGGGCCTGCTGGTGGCGGGGGAGCGGGACGGCACCTGGCGGGCGTACGGGGCGCTGGTCGCGGAGGCGCTCAGGTCGGGCGGTCTGGAGCCGGTTCCGGACGAGGTGTGGTGGACGCTGCTGGACGCGCCGGAGTCCGAGGCTCCGTTCGAACGCGACGCGGTTCTCGACGCGGTCCGTGCCGCACTGCACCCGCGGTTCGAGGCGGGGGACACGGAGCTGATGGTGGCCTTCGCCCGCCGGGTCGACGGCGACGAGCGGGAGGCGATGTTGCGCCGGGCCGCCGACGCGGGACACACGGGGGCGGTGGAGGAGCTGGCGTCCCACCTGCTCGACGCCGGGGACGAGGAATCGGCGCTGTGGTGTCTGGAGACGGCGGCCAGGAGCGGAAGCGTCTGGGCCGCCCGGGAGGCCGGACGGCTGCACCATGACCTGGCGGAGCGATGGCTTCGCAGAGCCGCCGAAGCGGGGGACGGCGCCGCGGCCCATCAGCTGGGCATGCTGCTGCGCGGTGTCGACAACGACGCGGCGCTTCACTGGTTCACCAGGGCGGCCGACGCCGATTACGAGCAGGTCGCCACCAGCCTCGCCGGCCTCCTCTACAACTGGGGGGACCTGGACGGCGCGGAGCACTGGTACCGCCGTGGCATCGCCCTGGGGGACAGCGGGGCCATGCACGACCTGACGTTCCTGCTGAGAGAGAGGGGCGGCCATGAGGAAGAGGTCGAGGCGCTGCTGCGCCGGGCCAAGGACGCGGGCATGGAGATCGCCCAGGTGAACCTCGGGATCTTCCTGGCGTCGAAGGGGGCCGTCGAAGAGGCGGAGGAGCTCTTCCGCGCGGCTGCGGCTCAGGGCAGGGAAGAGGCCATGTTCCAGCTGGGCGTTCTGCTGGAGGCCACCGGCAGATCGCAGTCGGCAGACGAGTGGTACCGGAAGGCCGCCGACTGCGGCGATCACTACGCGAAGAGACGCCTGGCCGAGCGGGCCGCCGACCGAAGCGGCGGGTCGGCTACGGTCGAGGAGTGACCCTCCAGCCCCACCCTCCGACCCCCGGCACCCCCACACCCCCCGACCTGTTCACCTGGGAGTTCGCCACCGACCCCTACCCCGCCTACGCCTGGCTCCGCGAGCACGCCCCCGTGCACCGGACGCGGCTCCCCAGCGGGGTGGAGGCCTGGCTGGTCACGCGGTACGCCGATGCCAAGCAGACCCTCGCCGACAACCGGCTCTCCAAGAACCCGGCGCACCACGACGAGCCGGCGCACGCCAAGGGGAAGACCGGTATCCCGGGAGAGCGCAAGGCCGAGCTGATGACGCATCTGCTCAATATCGATCCGCCGGACCACACCAGGCTCCGCCGGCTGGTCTCCAAGGCCTTCACGCCCCGCAGGGTGGCCGAGTTCGCGCCACGGGTGCAGGAGCTCACCGATCAGCTCATCGACCGGTTCGCGGCGGAGGGCAGCGCGGATCTGATCCATGAGTTCGCCTTCCCCCTCCCCATCTACGCCATCTGCGACCTGCTCGGCGTCCCGCGCGAGGACCAGGACGACTTCCGGGACTGGGCGGGCATGATGATCCGGCACCAGGGCGGGCCGAGGGGCGGGGTCGCGCGCTCCGTGAAGAAGATGCGGGGCTATCTGGCCGACCTCATCCACCGCAAGCGCGAGGCACTTCCGGCCACCCCCGATCCCGGCGAGGACCTCATCTCCGGGCTCATCCGCGCCTCCGACCACGGTGAGCACCTCACCGAGAACGAGGCGGCGGCGATGGCCTTCATCCTGCTGTTCGCCGGTTTCGAGACCACGGTCAATCTCATCGGCAACGGCACCTACGCCCTGCTCACCCACCCCGAGCAGCGCACCCGCCTCCAGTCCTCGCTCAACGCGGGCGACACCGCCCTCCTCGAAACCGGCGTCGAGGAACTCCTCCGCTACGACGGCCCCGTCGAGCTCGCCACCTGGCGCTTCGCCACCGAGCCGCTCACCATCGGGGGGCAGGACATCGCGGCCGGCGACCCCGTCCTGGTCGTGCTGGCCGCCGCCGACCGTGACCCGGAGCGATTCGCCGACCCGGACGTCCTCGACCTCGGCCGCCGCGACAACCAGCACCTCGGTTACGGCCATGGCATCCACTACTGCCTCGGCGCCCCGCTCGCCCGTCTGGAGGGCCAGACCGCGCTCGCCACGCTCCTGACCCGGCTGCCCGATCTGCAACTCGCGGTGGACCCGGCCGAGTTGCGATGGCGGGGCGGACTCATCATGCGCGGACTGCGTACGCTTCCGGTGGAGTTCACCCCACTTGGGTGAGTGCGTCCACCCCGGCAAACATGACACGCGCTCATGTCTGTGATCTTCACGTGATCTACGCGGCATTAACTTGTGACAAGTGATCGTCTGCCTATACGTTCACGGATCAACGACGGTGCCAGGTTTCACGCGCCGCTCGGTCACAGCTGCCTCGCGAAAGGTCCCCGCATGCTCTCCGGGAACGGTCGTCACCGTCGCCCCCGTCAGGCTCCGGCTCTCCTCGTCGCGGCCGGAGTGACCGGATCCGCCATCGCCATCCCGCTGCTCGGCGCCACGGGCGCGAGCGCCGCCGATGGCACCGTGTGGGACAAGGTGGCCGAGTGCGAGAGCGGCGGCTCCTGGAGCGCCGACACCGGCAACGGGCAGTACGGCGGGCTCCAGTTGACCCAGGACGACTGGGAGAAGTACGGCGGCCTGGACTACGCCTCCGCTCCCGACCTGGCCAGCCGCTCCCAGCAGATAGCCGTGGCCCAGAAGATCCTCGCGGACCAGGGGACCGCCCCCTGGGGCACCTGTGCGGTGCTCAACGGGCTCACGAAGACGTCCGGTGCGGTCGACCTCGACACCGGGGTGGCGGAGGACTCGCCCTCCGAGGTGTCCGGGTCATCCGGATTGCTGGATTCATCCCAGTCGTCCGGCTCGTCTGATTCATCGAACTCGTCCGGTTCATCGAGCGAGTCCGGCTCCGACGCCGACGACTCCTCGACCCCCTCCGACGACCCCTCGAACTCGGCGAGCGGCTCACCCGAAGCCGACGATTCATCTGAATCGCCCGGGAAATCATCATCCTCTCCCTCTTCGCCCGGCGAGGGCGGTAAGTCCACGAAGCCCGAAAAGTCGACCGACTCTCAGCCCTCGCAGTCGCCCGACAGCTCCCCCACGGAGACGCCCAAGAGCGACAATCGGGACAACGCCGAGCAGGACGCGGGCTTCTGGAGCCTCGTCGACACCGGGGCGATCGACTCCTCGGAGGCCGGTTCCGGGCGCCATCGCGGTGACAGTGCCGACGAGAGCGAGGCGACCGACGCGACCGCCAAGTCCTCCGGCCGCCATGCCTCGTACCGTGTCCGCTCCGGTGACACGCTCGCCTCGATCGCCGACTCCCTTGACCTCGACGGCGGGTGGCGCGCGCTGTACAAGGCGAACGAGAGCGCCATCGGTGCCGACGCCAACCACATCTTCCCCGGTCAGACCCTGGACGTCCCCGCCGAATAACGCCCGAACAGGGCGAAAAACAGCGGCAGTTCGCGTCATGTTTCGCTGCTATATGTCCGTTTTGATTGCAGTGAGAGATAGATCTCAGAAGCCCTGATCGTCTTTGTCATTCCGGGAATCGAGTGTCTACGGTCGTGATCGCTCGCCACCAGTGCGAGCCCCGACAGCCGTCACGCCGAATCCTGCCGGCGGCCGTACGGGAACAGTCGTCGCGTAAAGCGCCGTAGGCAGGAGCGGGGGACCCAAGGTTTGCGCCGGGTCCGGCAGTTGAGGCCCTTCGGGGCCGGACGGCCGGAGTCGGCTTGGGGTGAAGCCGCGCAACGTGAGCCGAGAGGCGAGCGTGCGCGGCCGGGCAACTCAACCGGCCCGAACCCGACAGCTCACCTCGCAGGCGTCGGTGAGGGGATCTCTCCATGCTGTTTTCCAGCAAGGGCAAGCACCGTCGTCCGTCCAAGGCCGTCCGCGCCATCGCCGTCGTCGGCGTCACCGGTGCCGCCGCCGTAGCCGCCCCGCTGATGGCCGCCGGCAGCGCCTCGGCCGCCACCGCCTCCGAGTGGGACGCCGTCGCCCAGTGCGAGGCCGGCGGCAACTGGTCGATCAACACCGGCAACGGCTACTACGGCGGTCTGCAGTTCTCCGCCTCGACCTGGGCCGCGTACGGCGGCACCGCGTACGCCGCCACCGCCGACCAGGCCACCAAGGCCCAGCAGATCGAGATAGGCGAGAAGGTCCTCGCCGGCCAGGGCAAGGGTGCCTGGCCGAACTGCGGCACCGGCCTGTCCAGCGCCGCGTACAACGGCTCCTCGGCGAGCACCGAGTCCGCGCCTCGCACCACCGAGAAGCAGTCGGCCTCCCGCTCCGCCGACCGCCCGGCCGCCGAGAAGAAGAGCACCAAGACCGTCACCACCCCGACCGGCAAGAAGGTCAAGAAGGGCGACGGCGAGTACAAGGTCGTCAAGGGTGACACCCTCAGCTCGATCGCCGCGGACAAGAAGGTCAAGGGCGGCTGGGAGAAGCTGTTCCAGCTGAACAAGGACATCGTCGAGGACGCCGACCTGATCTACCCCGGTCAGCAGCTGCACCTGAAGTAATACGCACGCGACAGCTGAACCACAGCGCCCTCACATCCGTGGACCACATAGTGAAGGCGTCGTGAGGGTCACCCCCGTCCCCCACGGCCTCCCCGCCTCGGTGCGTCTTCCCCCGTACGCACCGGGGCGGGGTTATTTGTGCCGGGTCTTTGTTCCGTTCGGAAACAATTTACTCTCGGTTCTGTCCACGGGGCGGTCGACCGCTGGTCTGATGCCCTGAGCCGGTTAGGCTCGTCCCGCAGTACCCACCGCGGTCTGCGTACCCGCGTCACATCCGAAGAAGGAGATGCTCGTGCCGTCCATCGACGTCGTCGTAGCCCGGGAAATCCTGGACTCCCGAGGCAACCCCACGGTCGAGGTCGAGGTCGGCCTCGACGACGGCAGCACGGGTCGTGCCGCCGTCCCGTCCGGCGCCTCGACCGGTGCCTTCGAGGCCATCGAGCTCCGCGACGGTGACCCCAACCGTTACCAGGGCAAGGGTGTCGAGAAGGCCGTCCTCGCCGTCATCGAGCAGATCGGCCCGGAGCTCGTCGGCTACGACGCCACCGAGCAGCGCCTGATCGACCAGGCCATGTTCGACCTGGACGCCACCGACAACAAGGGCTCCCTCGGCGCCAACGCCATCCTGGGTGTCTCCCTGGCCGTCGCGCACGCCGCCTCCGAGGCGTCCGACCTGCCGCTGTTCCGCTACCTCGGTGGCCCGAACGCGCACCTGCTGCCCGTCCCGATGATGAACATCCTCAACGGCGGATCCCACGCGGACTCCAACGTCGACATCCAGGAGTTCATGATCGCCCCGATCGGCGCGGAGTCCTTCTCCGAGGCGCTGCGCTGGGGCACCGAGGTCTACCACACCCTCAAGAAGGTGCTGAAGGGCCGCGGCCTGTCCACCGGCCTCGGCGACGAGGGCGGCTTCGCCCCGAACCTCGGCTCCAACCGTGAGGCCCTCGACCTCATCCTCGAAGCGATCAAGGAAGCCGGCTACGCGCCCGGCGAGCAGATCGCCCTCGCCCTCGACGTCGCCGCCTCCGAGTTCTACAAGGACGGCGTCTACACCTTCGAGGGCAAGGCCCGCTCCGCCGCCGAGATGACCGAGTACTACGCCGAGCTCGTCGAGGCGTACCCGCTGGTCTCCATCGAGGACCCGCTGTTCGAGGACGACTGGGACGGCTGGAAGACCATCACCGACAAGCTCGGCGACAAGGTCCAGCTCGTCGGCGACGACCTGTTCGTCACCAACCCCGAGCGCCTGGCCCGCGGCATCGACGACGGCGCCGCCAACGCCCTGCTCGTCAAGGTCAACCAGATCGGCTCGCTCACCGAGACCCTGGACGCCGTCGAGCTGGCCCAGCGCAGCGGCTTCAAGTGCATGATGTCCCACCGCTCGGGCGAGACCGAGGACGTCACCATCGCCGACCTGGCCGTCGCCACCAACTGCGGCCAGATCAAGACCGGCGCCCCGGCCCGCTCCGAGCGCGTCGCCAAGTACAACCAGCTGCTGCGCATCGAGGAGATCCTCGACGACGCCGCGGTGTACGCCGGTCGTAGCGCCTTCCCGCGCTTCAAGGGCTGACACAGGCCTTAGGGCAGCGTCGTACGTACGTCCCCGTACTCGGTCCCGTACCGTGTGCGGGGACGTATGCGTGTGGAACGGGAGGCGGGGAACATGGCCGTGAAGGACCGGGACCGGTTCTCCACCGCGACCAGGATCCGGTTGCTCGGCGAGCAGACGGCGGCCCGTGTCTACCGCTCCCAGACCAAGCGGCAGGCCCGGCGCTCCCGGCTCACCGGACGCGCCGCGCTGCTCGCGCTGGTGCTCTGCTCGCTGGTCGTGGCGCTGGCCTACCCGATAAGGCAGTACGTCTCCCAGCGTGCCGAGATCACCGACATGCAGCGGGAGAAGGAAGAGGCCGCCCGGCGCGTCGAGGAGCTGCGTGACACCAAGGCACGCTGGCAGGACGACGCGTACGCCGAGCAGCAGATCCGGCAGCGGCTGCATCTGGTGATGCCCGGGGAGACCGGGTTCATCGTGGTCGACCCGGACGCGGCGAAGAAGTCGCGGACCGACCGGAGCGAGGCGGACCGTCCCTGGTACGCGAACTTCTGGGACGGGGTCGACAAGGCCGACGCCGCCAAGCACTGAGCATTCGAACCGATAGAAAGACAGGCATGGAAACGCCCCCGTCGCCCACCCCGCGCACCGAGCCCACCGACGCGGACGTCGAGGCCTTCAAGCAGCAGCTCGGCCGTCCTCCGCGCGGGCTGCGCGCGATCGCGCACCGGTGCCCGTGCGGACAGCCGGACGTGGTCGAGACGGCGCCCCGGCTGCCCGACGGCACGCCCTTCCCGACCTTGTACTACCTGACGTGCCCGCGTGCGGCGTCGGCGATCGGGACGCTGGAGGCCGAGGGCGTCATGAAGGACATGACGGCCCGGCTGGAGACGGACCCTGAGCTGGCCGCGGCGTATCGCTCCGCGCATGAGGACTACATCCGGCGGCGCGACGAGATCGAGGAGCTGACCGGGTTCCCCAGCGCGGGGGGTATGCCGGACCGGGTGAAGTGTCTGCATGTGCTGGTGGCGCACTCGCTGGCCGCGGGGCCCGGGGTGAATCCGCTCGGGGACGAGGCGATCGCGATGCTGCCGGAGTGGTGGCGCAAGGGGCCGTGTGTGGTTGCGGGGGAGTGAGTCTCGCCCCCGCCGCCCCTTCCCGTCCCAACCCCGGGGGCTGCGCCCCCGGACCCCCGCTGCCGGCCCTGAACGGGCCTTGTCCTCAAACGCCGGACGGGCTGAAAAACCAAAAGACGCCCCCGTACCTCCGAAAGGCCCCCTATGCCCCGCGTCGCCGCCATCGACTGCGGTACGAACTCCATCCGGCTCCTCGTCGCCGACGTCGACCCCGCCACCGGTGAACTCGTCGATCTGGACCGGCGTATGACCATCGTGCGGCTCGGGCAGGGCGTCGACCGTACGGGGCGGCTCGCCCCGGAGGCGCTGGAGCGGACCTTCGCCGCGTGCCGTGACTATGCGGCGATCATCAAGGAGCACGGCGCCGAGCGGCTGCGGTTCGTCGCCACCTCCGCCTCGCGGGACGCCGAGAACCGGGACGAGTTCGTGCGCGGGGTGATGGACATCCTGGGGGTCGAGCCCGAGGTGATCACCGGGGACCAGGAGGCCGAGTTCTCCTTCACCGGGGCCACGAAGGAGCTGACGGGGCGTGCGGATCTGCACCGGCCCTACCTCGTCGTGGACATCGGCGGCGGGTCGACCGAGTTCGTGGTCGGTGAGGAGCACGTCCGGGCGGCACGCTCCGTGGACGTCGGCTGTGTGCGGATGACCGAGCGGCATCTCGTGCGCGACGGTGCGGTCTCGGATCCGCCGGCCGAGGAGCAGATCGCGGTGATGCGGGCCGACATCGAGGCGGCCCTCGACCTCGCCGAGGAGACGGTGCCGCTGCGCGAGGCCAGGACGCTGGTGGGGCTGGCCGGTTCGGTCACCACGGTGTCGGCGATCGACCAGGACCTGCCCGAGTACGACTCGGCGCGCATCCACCACTCCCGGGTCACCCTCGACCGGGTCCGCGAGATCACCGACCGGCTGCTGCACTCCACCCACGCCGAGCGCGCGGCCGTGCCTTCGATGCATCCGGGGCGGGTCGATGTCATCGCGGCCGGTGCGCTGGTGCTGCTCGCGATCATGGAGCGGATCGGCGCCGAGGAGGTCGTCGTCAGCGAGCACGACATCCTCGACGGCATCGCCTTCAAGGTGGCGGAGGACGCCGCCGAGTAAGCCCTACGGCGTCGAACGGCCCCGGTCCTCACCAGAGGAACCGGGGCCGTCTCGCGGGCCTCATCCATATTGCCGTCGGCGTGCGAAACCGTCCGTCAGTTGCAGAGGATGACGAGGAGGCCGCTGCACCCATCGTCGTCGCCGTAGCCTCCATAGCCCGAACTCACTTGGGCGACCGTGGCCTTGGCGGCGGGATGGGCGGGTGCTGCGGTGGCGGACGCGGCCGTGGCCACGCCCGATGCCAGGGCGATGCCGAGGGCAACGCCGACCGGGACTATTCGCTTCGCGGCCCGCTGCGGGGCCTTCTGTGAGGTGATCATGGCTGCACGTTATGTGTCTTTCCGATCATTTTCGCGCGGAGTGTGGCTACCGGGTGACGGTGACTCAGATCCCGTACGCGAGGTGGCTCGCATCTCGTTTCCTACTGGTTGGTAGCCATCGGCTGAGCGGTGCGGTTAGCGTATGAGCGCCTTTCGGAGGCCTCGTAAGGGCCCTTCGGGCCACCCGCCGAAGAATGTTCGTGAAGTTCTTCACAAGGAAATCGGCCCTGTCGGAGCACTGATCGGTACCGGTTGACCCTTCCGAGGGGTGAACAGGCCCTTGAACATGTTCAGACGGCCGGTGTAAGGGAGCTTCGGGAGCCCTGCGGCGGAGGGCTTTCCGCTCCGCTCGCAGGGGGTCGGGAGAGCCAGAGAGGCAGCTCACGCGGCATTGACAACGGGTCGAACCACCCGCCGGTTCCTGATCGTGACCATGACCTCGGTCACGCGGGCCGGGGATGGTAGCACAGGGCGTGGAAGAGCTTGTGAAGGGGCGCACGAGCGACCCCCCTGAGGCGGGTGGATACTCGATGGCATGAGCACCACGGAGCGTCCCAGGATCCTCGTAGTAGGCGGTGGGTACGTAGGCCTGTACGCAGCTCGGCGCATTCTCAAGAAGATGCGCTATGGCGAGGCGACCGTCACGGTCGTCGACCCCCGGTCGTACATGACCTACCAGCCCTTCCTCCCCGAAACCGCCGCCGGCAGCATCTCCCCGCGCCACGTCGTCGTCCCGCTGCGACGCGTGCTGCCCAAGGCGGAGGTCCTCACCGGCCGGGTCACCACCATCGACCAGGACCGCAAGGTCGCCACGATCGCCCCGCTGGTCGGCGAGGCGTACGAGCTGCCCTTCGACTACCTGGTCATCGCGATGGGCGCGGTCTCCCGCACCTTCCCGATCCCCGGCCTCGCCGAGCAGGGCATCGGTATGAAGGGCATCGAGGAGGCCATCGGCCTGCGCAACCACGTCCTCGAGCAGCTCGACAAGGCCGACTCCACCACCGACGAGGAGATCCGCCGCAAGGCGCTCACCTTCGTGTTCATCGGCGGCGGCTTCGCCGGTGCCGAGACCATCGGTGAGGTCGAGGACATGGCCCGCGACGCGGCCAAGTACTACACCAGCGTCTCCCGCGAGGACATGCGCTTCGTCCTCGTCGACGCCGCCGACAAGATCCTGCCCGAGGTCGGCCCCAAGCTCGGCCAGTACGGCAAGGAGCACCTGGAGGCCCGTGGCGTCGAGGTCTACCTCTCGACCTCCATGGACTCCTGCGTCGACGGCCACGTCGTGCTGAAGAACGGCCTTGAGGTCGACTCCAACACCATCGTGTGGACGGCCGGCGTCAAGCCGAACCCGGCGCTCTCCCGCTTCGGCCTGCCCCTCGGCCCCCGCGGTCACGTCGACTGCGAGCCGACCCTCCAGGTCAAGGGCACCGACTACATCTGGGCCGCCGGCGACAACGCCCAGGTCCCGGACCTCGTCGGCCGCAAGGCGGGCAACGAGAACGCCTGGTGCCCGCCCAACGCCCAGCACGCGCTGCGCCAGGCCAAGGTCCTCGGCGACAACGTGATCTCCGGTATGCGGGGCTTCCCGCAGAAGGACTACTCGCACGCCAACAAGGGCGCGGTGGCCGGCCTCGGCCTCCACAAGGGCGTCGCGATGATCGTCATGGGCAAGATGAGGATCAAGCTCAAGGGCCGTCTCGCCTGGTACATGCACCGTGGCTACCACGGCATGGCGATGCCGACCTTCAACCGCAAGATCCGCGTCTTCGCGGACTGGACGCTCGGCATGTTCCTCAAGCGCGAGGTCGTCGCCCTCGGCGCCCTGGAGACTCCCCGCGAGGAGTTCTACGAGGCCGCCAAGCCCGCGCCGGTCCCCGCCGCGAGCGCCGCCGACAAGGGTGAGAAGGCCAAGGCCTCCTGACCCGAGCCGGTCGCTGAACCGACCGAAGGACCTCCCGCCATCCGTGGTGCGGGAGGTCCTTCGGCGTTCCGGGCCTCCGTCCCGGTTGTTTGCCCAGCCGTAACGCGCGTGGGGGACTGCGCGGGGGGCTCCCAGGTGTTTACGTGGTGTTGGGACATTCCGGGATCAGATCACGGAGGTGTGCGCCATGGCCGACGCCGCTGTGCGGCTGAAGAGCCTTCTCGAACAGTTGCTGGGAGTTCCCTTCCCGGTGCGCATCCGCGCCTGGGACGGTTCGCAGGCGGGGCCGCCGGACGCGCCGACTCTCGTCGTACGCAATCGCCGTGCGGTACGGCGGCTGCTGTTCAAGCCCGGCGAACTGGGCCTGGCCCGGGCCTGGGTGGCCGGGGACATCGACATCGAGGGGGACCTCTACGGCGCCCTCGACCGGCTGGCGGGGATCGTGTGGGAGCGGGGGGAGGATGCCAGGAGCCCGGCTCAGGCGCTCCGGGACCCCGAGGTACGCGCCGCGCTGCGCGGTCTGATCAGGCTCGGCGGACTGCCGCTGCCGCCCGCGCCGCCCCCCGAGGAGGTCCGCCGGGTCCGCGCCCATCTGCACACCAAGCGCACCGACAAGCGCGCCATCAGCCACCACTACGACGTCGGCAACGACTTCTACGAGATCGTCCTCGGCCCGTCCATGGTGTACTCCTGCGCCTACTGGTCGGCCCCGCCCCCGGACGGCACCCTGGAGGCCGCCCAGCGCGACAAGCTCGACCTCGTCTGCCGCAAGCTCGACCTGAGACCCGGTCAGCGGCTGCTCGACGTCGGCTGCGGCTGGGGCTCGATGGCCGTGCACGCGGCCCGCGAGTACGGCGTGAGCGTCGTCGGCATCACCCTCTCCCAGGAGCAGGCGGCGTACGCCCGCAAGCGCGTCGCCGACGAGGGGCTCACCGACCGGGTGGAGATCCGCGTCCAGGACTACCGGGACGTCGGCGACGGGCCCTACGACGCGATCTCCTCCATCGGCATGGCCGAACACGTCGGCGCCGAGCGGTATCTGGAGTACGCCGATGTGCTGCACCGGCTGCTCAAGCCCGGCGGGCGGCTGCTCAACCACCAGATCGGGCGGCGGCCGCAGCGCGATGAATCGACGTACGAGGTCGATGAGTTCATCGACGCCTACGTCTTCCCCGACGGTGAGCTCCAGCCCCTCGGCGTCACCGTCACCCAGCTCGAACGCGCCGGGTTCGAGGTGCGCGACGTGGAGTCGATCCGGGAGCACTACGCCCTGACGCTGCGCCGCTGGGTCGCCAACCTGGAGGCCGGGTGGGCGCGGGCGGTGAAGCTCACCGGCCCGGGGCGCGCCCGTGTCTGGCAGCTGTACATGGCGGCCTGCGCGCTGGCCTTCGAGCGCAATCGCATCGGCGTCAATCAGGTGCTGGCGGTGCGCACACCCGATTCCGGCGACTCGGCGATGCCGCTGCGGGCCCGTACCTGGGGCTGACATGCCGAGGGCCCCGCTCCCTCCCGGGAACGGGGCCCTCGCGCGCGTACGGCTATTCCGCCTTGATCGCGTTCAGCATGTTCAGCTTCGCGGCGTTGCGGGCCGGCCACAGGGCGGCCAGGACGCCCACCAGACCGGCAAGGACCAGGAAGATCCCGATCCGGTCCCAGGGCAGGACCAGCGCGTAGCCCGGGATCTTGTCGGCGAAGGTCTCGCCGATCGCCCAGCCGAGGAAGGCGCCGAGACCGATGCCGACCACCGCGCCGAACACCGAGATGACCACGGCCTCCAGCCGGACCATCCGCTTCACCCGGCGCCGGTCGAGACCGATCGCCCGCAGCATGCCGATCTCCTGCTGCCGCTCGAAGACCGACATCGCGAGGGTGTTGACGACACCCAGCACCGCGATGATCAGGGCCATCGCCAGCAGGCCGTACATGATGTTCAGCAGGGTGTTGATGACACCGCCGAACTCGTTGCGGATGTCCTGCCGGTCCATGACCTTGATCGCGGGGTTGTCGCCCAGCGCGTCGATGAGGACCTGCTCGTTCGCCGAGGTCTGGCCGCCGTCCGTCTTCACGAAGATCTGCCGGATGTACGGCTTGGTCTCGTGTTCGTTCACCACCTTGGTGTCGATGAGGACGGGGGAGAGGAACTCGCTGTCCTTGTAGACGGCGCCGACCGTCAGCGTGGCCTTCTTCTCGTCGGCGAAGGTGAAGGGGACGCTGTCGCCCGGCTTCCAGCCCTTGCTCTTCGCCGTCTTCTCGGCGACCGCGATCTGGCCCTTGGCGAGCGAGTCGACGTCACCGCTGACGACGTCGACGTTCAGGACGCGCTGGATGTCGCCCGGGGTGACCGCGGAGGCGGACACGTAGTCGTCGCCGGCCTGGAGGTAGGCGTCCTGCTGCGGGGAGACCGCGGAGACGCCCTTGGCCTTCTCCAGCGCGGTCAGCGCGGACTGGTCGAGGTCGCCGCCGTTGGCCATCGAGACCATGTAGTCGGCCTTGATGTTGTCCGTGGTCATCTTGTCGATGGCCGTGCCGACCGTGATGCCGAGCACCGACAGGCCGGTCACCAGCGTCAGTCCGATCGCCAGCGCCGAGGCGGTGGCTCCGGTACGGCGCGGGTTGCGGACCGCGTTCAGGCCGGCCAGCTTGCCCGCCACTCCGAAGGGGCCGACGAGCAGCGGACGGACGAGCGCGATGACGGGCCGGGACAGCAGCGGGATCAGGATGATCACGCCGATCAGCGCGAAGAACGCGCCCGCCCCGATGTACATCCGGCCGTCGTCGCCGCCGGTCGAGGCGCCCAGCACGATCCCGGCCGCGCCGAGGCCGGTGATGGCCGTACCGATGGAGTTGCGGACCACCAGCGACTTGGTGGTGGCCGCCGCGTGGAGGCTGTTCATGGCGGCGACCGGCGGGATCTTCGCGGCCCGGCGGCCGGGCAGCCAGGCGGCGAACATCGTGATCAGCACACCGACCGCGATCGCTGAGATCACCGGCGTGGCGGACAGGATCAGCGGACCGTCGGGGATCTTCATGTCGAACGCGGCCATGCCGGAGCGCAGTCCGACCGCGAGGCCGATGCCGAGGCCGAAGCCGATCACCGAGGCGACCAGGCCCACCAGCGCGGCTTCGGCGAGCACCGAGCGGGTGATCTGCTTGCGCGACGCACCGACCGCGCGCATCAGGGCGATCTCCTTGGTGCGCTGGGCGACCAGCATGGTGAAGGTGTTGGAGATCAGGAAGATCCCGACGAACAGCGCGATGCCCGCGAAGCCGAGCAGGACCTGCTTGAGCGAGCCCAGACCCTGCTCGATCTGCTCGGCCTGCTTGTCCGCGAGCGCCTGGCCGGTCTCGGCCTCGGCGGTGTCCGGCAGCAGCGGCTTGACCGCGGCGAGGATCTTCGCATCGTCGGCGCCGGGGGCGGCCGTGACGGTGACGCTCTCGAAGTAGCCCGGCTTGAGGTACTGCTGCTGGGCGACGGCGGTGTCGAAGAGGACGAGGCTGCCGCCGGCGTTCACGGCGCCGTCCTCGGTGGTGAAGACACCGCTGAGGGTGTACTCCTTCACCGGGCCGTTGGTCGCGACGCGCACCCGGTCGCCGACCTTGTACTCGCCCTTGGTCGCGGACTCCTTGTCCAGGGCGATCTGATCGTCCTTCAGCGGTCCTGAGCCGTCGGTGAAGGTGTAGGCGGAGTCCTTGCCGTCCTTGCCGGGGGCGAAGTTGGAGCCCTTGTTGGACCAGCCGACGCCGATCAGCTTCCCGTCGGGGTCGGCGACCCCGGCGAAGCCCTCGACGCGGCCGTACGCCCCGGCGACGCCGTCGATGGCGCTGATCTTGTCGAGGGTCTTCCGGGAGAGGCCGGGCTCCTTCTTGGTGTCGTCGGGGTCGGCGTACGAGGTGACGGAGACGGCGACGTCGTCGTAGCTCTTCGCGCTCTGGTTGCGGAAGGCGTTGGAGAGGGTGTCGGCGAAGACCAGGGTGCCGGAGACGAACGCGACGCCGAGCATGACGGCGAGCACGGTCATCAGCAGCCGGGCCTTGTGCGCGAGTACGTTGCGCAGGGCGGTGCGGAACATCAGCTGGTGCGGCCCTTCGCGTCGAACTGCTTCATGAAGTCGAGCACGTTGTCCGCGGTCGGCCGGTACATCTCGTCGACGATCCGGCCGTCCGCGAGGAACACCACGCGGTCCGCGTACGCCGCGGCCACCGGGTCGTGCGTCACCATCACCACGGTCTGCCCCAACTCCCGTACGGAGTTGCGCAGGAAGCCCAGCACCTCGGCGCCCGAGCGCGAGTCGAGGTTTCCGGTGGGCTCGTCGCCGAAGATGATCTCGGGGCGGGAGGCGAGGGCGCGGGCCACGGCGACGCGCTGCTGCTGGCCGCCGGAGAGCTGGGCGGGGCGGTGCTTGAGCCGGTCGGAGAGGCCGATCATGCGGATCACCGAGTCCACCCACTGCTGGTCCGGCTTGCGGCCCGCGATGTCCATCGGGAGGGTGATGTTCTCCATGGCGGTCAGCGTCGGCAGCAGGTTGAACGCCTGGAAGATGAAGCCGATCTTGTCCCGGCGCAGCTTCGTGAGCTGCTTGTCCTTCAGGGTGCCGAGCTCGGTGTCGCCGATGCGCACCGACCCTGAGGAGAAGGTGTCCAGACCCGCCACGCAGTGCATCAGCGTGGACTTGCCGGAGCCGGAGGGGCCCATGATCGCGGTGAACTCGGCCTGCCGGAAGTCGACGGAGACCCGGTCCAGGGCGACCACCTGGGTCTCGCCCTGTCCGTAGATCTTCGACAGATCCGTGGCCCGTGCGGCCACGGTGGTGGCCCGGTCGGCGATGGGTGCGGTGGTCACGAGAAGAACGCTCCTGAAGGGACGGCGGTGTGTTCGAAGGACGTATCCATCGTCCCGGCCGCGAACCGCCGTGTAGTCCGTCCCTGTTCTGGTCCCGAAGGCAGACTGCGGATGGACCACGGGCGCCTGTGTCATACCTGAGGATGACGGCGGCCCCTGACACCCGTTCGCATCGGGAACAGGTGGAGCGTCCTTGTTCGGGCGGTGAAATTCCGTCATTCCGTATGCGGCGCCGACCACCGCGCGTAAGGCTATTGGCAAGTGCGGATGGCGTGTTCCGTGGGCTGATGCACCCTCAGACATCAATAAAATAAGACAACATCGGTCCGCCCGTCCGCTGTTCGGGGGATGTATCCCGATAGGCTCGGAACCTCGATGCGGAGCCCATGGCCTGCCCAGATGGTGGAATGCAGACACGGCGAGCTTAAACCTCGCTGCCCCTTCGCGGGCGTGCCGGTTCAAGTCCGGCTCTGGGCACTTCCGACTCTCTTCTGCTCCTTCAAGAGTTGACCCCGATTCAAGAGTTCCCGCGCAACCGTTGACAGCGGGCCTGCGCGGTCGGAGACTCGACATCGGAAATTGGTGAATAGAAGTTCACCAGGCGAACGGCGTCCATGTGAAGGGAAGCGACCGATGCGCACCACCGTCGGCATCATCGGAGCGGGCCCGGCCGGCCTCCTCCTCGCCCGGCTGCTCCACAACGCCGGCATCGACTCGGTCGTCCTGGAGAGCCGCGACCGCGCCTACGTCGAGCACCGTCAGCGCGCCGGAATCCTGGAGCAGGGCACGGTGGACGTGCTCCGCGCGGCCGGCGCCGGGGAGCGGATGGACCGCGAGGGACTGCGCCACGACGGCATCGAACTGCGCTACGCCCGCAAACGCCACCGCGTCGACTTCCCCGCACTCACCGGCGGCCGGTCGGTGACGGTCTACGCCCAGACCGAGGTCTGCAAGGACCTCATAGCCCTCCAACTGAAGGAGGGCGGCCCCCTGCTGTTCGAGGCGGAGGCGCTGGCCGTGGAAGGCGCGGACACCGGCAGCCCGCGCGTGCGCTTCCGTCACCAGGGCGCCGAGGACGTGCTCGAATGCGACTACGTCGTCGGCTGCGACGGCTTCTGGGGCGTCGCCCGCAAGGCCATCCCCGCGGAACTGGTCCGCGTCTTCGAGCGGACGTACCCCTTCGGCTGGCTCGGCATCCTCGCCGACGTCGCCCCCTCCCACGACGAACTGGTCTACGCCCGCCACGACCGCGGCTTCGCCCTGCTGTCCATGCGCTCCCCCTCCGTCTCCCGCCTCTACCTCCAGGTGCCGGACGGCACGGATGCCGAGGACTGGAGCGACGACGAGATCTGGGACGAGCTGGAACGCCGCTTCGAGACGGCCGACGACTGGCGCCTGGAGCGCGGCCCCATCACCCAGAAGTCGGTGACACCCATGCGGTCGTACGTCCATGAACCCATGCGGCACGGCCGGCTCTTCCTGGCCGGTGACGCGGCCCACATCGTGCCGCCGACGGGTGCCAAGGGGCTGAATCTGGCCATCGGTGACGTCGTCACCTTCGCGCGTGCGCTGACGTATCAGAGGGAGACGGGATCGGCGGAACTCCTCGACGCCTACTCCGCGACCTGTCTGCGCCGGGTCTGGCAGGCCGAGCGGTTCTCCTACGACATGACGACGCTGCTGCACCGCGCCCCCGAGGCCACGCCGTTCGAGGACCGGCTCCAGCTGGCGCGCCTCGATCGGATCGCGGGGTCGGTGGCGGCGGAGACGGACCTGGCGGAGGCGTACACCGGATTTCCGTTCGGGTGATCTCCGACAGGTTCCGGCCACGTAGCAGGTTGGTCATGAATAGGCCCCGTCGTGGCTGGGAATCACCCGGCCGCGTAGCGTGTTGGCCAGCACGACGAGGGAAAGATCCTCCCCAAGCACTAGGGTCAATCCTTTGCCTACCTATTACTCTTGAGCCAAGGCCGCGCACGGCGGCCATGGAGGAGTGAAATGAGGAGCAGCAACCCGGTCTTCTCGCGACGGGGGTTCAGCCGCGACAACGGCTACGCGGGCTTCAACACCGCGCCGCAGGCCGGGACCGCCGCCGCTGTCGGCACGCAGGGCAACCCGTATGCCCAGCCGCAGGCCGGCAACCCGTACGCGCAGAACCCTTACGCCCAGCAGGCCCCGTACGGCGCACCGCCGCAGGCCCCGGCCACCACCGGCCGCATGACGATGGACGACGTCCTCATGCGCACCGGCACCACGCTCGGCATCCTGGTCGTCACGGCCGCGCTCGCCTGGGCGCTGCTGCCGGTCGACGACGCCAACATCAGCCGGTCCTACGGCATCGCCATCGGCGCCGGTCTGATCGGCATGGTCCTGGCGCTCGTCCAGTCCTTCAAGCGCAAGGCGTCGCCCGCGCTGATCCTGTCGTACGCCGCGCTCGAGGGCGTGTTCCTCGGCGTGGTCTCCAGCGTCGTCGACAACCGCATCGCCAGCGGCGCGGCCATGCAGGCCGTGCTCGGCACGCTCGCCGTGTTCTGCGCGGTGCTCGTGGCGTACAAGGCGGGCTGGATCCGCGTCAACCGCCGCTTCGTCGGCTTCGTGATGGCGGCCGCGCTCGGCTTCATCGTCCTGATGGCGATCAACCTGCTGTTCGCGGTCTTCGGCGGCGGTGACGGCCTCGGCTTCCGCAGCGGCCCGCTCGGCATCCTCTTCGGTGTCATCGGCATCCTGCTCGGCGCCTGCTTCCTCGCCCTGGACTTCAAGCAGGTCGAGGACGGTATCGCCTACGGCGCGCCGCGCGAGGAGGCCTGGCTGGCGGCCTTCGGTCTCACCATGACGCTGGTGTGGATCTACATGGAGTTCCTGAGGCTCATCTCGATCCTCAACAGCAGCGACTGACCTGCGGTCGTAACCGCACCGTCGTAAGCGAAGGGCCCTGGGTTCGTCCCGGGGCCCTTCGTCGTCGGTGCGCGCCTAGAGGAATTTGCGCGCCGCCCTCCTCAGGTCGTACTCATGGACGATCGCCTTCGCGTGGCCGTACGCGAGGTCGTATTCGTGGCGCAGCCAGCTGACCTTCTCCTCGAAGCGAACGAGAGCCGGGCCTTCTTCTACGGTGCGGAGCCAGTCGGAGACTTCACGACCGGTGCAGTGGGGGATGCGGGCGAGCATGTTGCGGTGGGTCTCCTCGGAGAGGACGTGGGACATCGGCGCCTCCGGACGCAAAGGGGATGTAAGCCGGTCCTTCAGGTCACCGTGCCTGAGCGTTCGCCCGTTGGCAACAGTCGCGTACGCTCACGGCGTGGTTGATACGACGCGTTTGACCCGGGCCGTGGATCACTTCGCCGATCGTTTGAGGGCGGCGCCGCAGTCGCGCTTGCAGCGGAGCGCTGCCGCTGAGGCTTTGGGGTTGGCCAGGCGGTTGGCCTCGTGGGCGCAGACCGTGGAGGCGCCCGGGGTGGAGCCTCGGGAGATGCCTGATGCCGGGATGTTTGCGGCGGCCGATCAAATCACCGTTGCCGTACATGACTTGGCGGTGGTTCTTGAGAATGACGACCAGGTCGCTGAAGCGGTTCGGCTGGTGGAGGAGGCGCAGAAGAGGGCGGGCGTCTGATGTTTCGTCGGCGGCTGACGGTTCGTGGGGGCTTGTCGCGCAGTTCCCCGCGCCCCTAAGGGCGCTGCAGGCCCCCGGCGCCTAGAAGTGCCGCCTGTTCCCCCCGCCGGAAAATGCGAATTACAGGCTGGCTATAACCCTGTCCGCCAGGATGTAGACGTTCTCCTCGCCGCAGGCGAAGGTCAGGGTGTACGCGCCCGAGACTCCCGAACCGCCGAGCAGGACCGGGGTCTCGCCGGCGCGCAGGGCCCCGGCGAGACGTTCCGCCGTCTCCCGGTGGCCGGGGGTCATGCACAGGGTCGTGCCGTCGGCGAAGACATAGACGTCGAGGGTGCCCAGGGGGCCCGGGCGGACGTCGGTCAGTTCGGTGGCGGAGGCGGCGAGGTCCTCCAGGGTGGCCACCGTGCGCTCATGGTCGTTCACCACCGGCGACGAGGCCGGGACGAAGTCCGGGTGGGAGGGGTGACGGCGGCGGGCCGCGGCCAGCTCGGGGGACTCCCCGGCGAACTCGTCGGCGTCCGCGGTGGACTCGGTCACCGGCTCCAGATGTTCAAGGCCCGCGAAATCGGCCTGGCGGGGCAGGAACAGCTCGCTGTCGGACAGGCCCAGCAGCGTGGGCGCGTCGGAGGCGTCACGGGCCTCCTGGGCGGCCCAGAAGGCGCGCGCCTCGGCCAGCTCCCGCTCCCGCTCCTCGGCGAGCGCATCGGCGACGGCCGCGCGTATCTCATCGGCGTCGGCGGCGTGGCGGGCCTGCGGGACGAGCCCGCGGGCCGTGGCGGTGTTGTTCTGTGCCAGCTCGGTGTGCAGGGCCGCGACCTGTCGGCGCAGCACCACGAGGGTGCGCAGGACGGCGACGCCCACGGCGCCGGTGGCGGCCGTGGTGAGCAGCAAAGCGATCGGCATGGCGCTCACTGACGTACTCCCGGTTCAAAGTCGACCCCCGACTTCCTACATCAGCTTGAAGGGCGGACTATCCAGCTGTCAGTGCGTAACGTCACGAAACGGGCAGGGTTTTGGGCCCGGAGTTTGGTGCGGAAACTGCTCTGACCTGCGTAAATCCCTTCGCGAAGGGAGATAGGTCACATCCTGGGGGAGATTGGATCACAAAACGGCCCAGAACCTTGGACTTTCGCGGGTTCTGGGCCGAAGGCTCACACGGGGTTGCCTGTTGACTACATACGGGCGTCAGCTGAGGCGTTCGATGACCATCGCCATGCCCTGGCCGCCGCCGACGCACATGGTCTCCAGACCGAACTGCTTGTCGTGGAACTGGAGGGAGTTGATGAGCGTGCCGGTGATGCGGGCGCCGGTCATGCCGAAGGGGTGGCCGACGGCGATGGCGCCGCCGTTGACGTTCAGCTTGTCCAGGTCGATGCCGAGGTCGCGGTAGGAGGGGATCACCTGGGCGGCGAACGCCTCGTTGATCTCGACCAGGTCGATGTCGTCGATGGTGAGGCCGGCGCGGCGCAGGGCCTGGTTGCTGGCCTCGACCGGGCCGAGGCCCATGATCTCCGGGGACAGGCCGGAGACGCCGGTCGACACGATGCGGGCGAGCGGGGTCAGGCCGAGCTCGCGGGCCTTGGTGTCGGACATGATCACGACCGCGGCGGCGCCGTCGTTCAGCGGGCAGCAGTTGCCGGCGGTGACGAGGCCGTCGGGGCGGAAGACCGGCTTGAGGCCCTGGACGCCCTCCATGGTGACGCCGGCGCGAGGGCCGTCGTCCTTGCTGACGACGGTGCCGTCGGGGAGGGTCACCGGGGTGATCTCGCGCTCCCAGAAGCCGTTCTTGATGGCTTCCTCGGCGAGGTTCTGCGAGCGGACGCCGAACTCGTCCAGCTCCTGGCGGGTGATGCCCTTCATCCGGGCGAGGTTCTCGGCGGTCTGGCCCATGGCGATGTAGGCGTCCGGGATCAGGCCGTCCTCGCGCGGGTCGTGCCAGGTCGTGCCCTCCTGCTCGGCGACCGCGGCGGTACGGGCCTCGGCCTCGGCGAACAGCGGGTTGTGCGTGTCCGGGAGGCTGTCGGAGTTGCCCTTGGCGAACCGCGACACCATCTCGACACCGGCAGAGATGAAGACGTCGCCCTCACCGGCCTTGATGGCGTGCAGCGCCATGCGGGAGGTCTGGAGCGAGGAGCTGCAGTACCGGGTGATGGTGCAGCCCGGGAGGTGGTCCATGCCCATCTGCACGGCGACGATACGACCGAGGTTGTTGCCCTGCTCACCGCCCGGGAGGCCGCAGCCGAGCATCAGGTCGTCGATGTCGCGCGGGTCCAGCTCGGGGACCTTGGCGAGCGCGGCCTGGATGATGGTGGCGGTGATGTCGTCGGGGCGCAGGTCCTTGAGGGAGCCCTTGAAGGCGCGGCCGATGGGGGAGCGGGCGGTCGAGACGATCACGGCTTCGGGCATCACGGCTCCAGGTGCATACCGGGGGGTCGGGCAGGGCTGTGAGGGAAGTTACCTGTCCGTAGGCGAAGGGTCACGGGTGTGAGGGTGTGACCCTGGCCGCAATTTTCTAAGCGCTTGCTTTTCTCCTGTCTCCCCTCCCCGGTTTACGACGACGGCGTCACCGGCGCCCGGTCCGGTTCGGGTACCCGCCGACGCCGCCGGCGCTTCAGCAGGGCCCATGGCCCCTTCGGCCCCGTCGGCATGGCGGCCGTGACCTCGGTGCCCGCCTCGGAGGCAGCCTCGGCCGCGGCGCGGGCCACCGGCAGGAAGCCCTCGCGGCGGGTGACGTCGGGGCGTTCCTCCTCCGCGGGCCACAGGCCCAGGGCCGCGCAGACGGTCGGCAGGACCGCCATCGCCGCCGTGGCGTAGCCCTCCGCGGAGGGGTGGTAGTTGTCGGGGCCGAAGAGCTCGCGCGGGTTGGCCGCGAATTCCGGGCCCAGCAGGTCGCCGAGCGACACCGTGCGGCCGCCCTGCTCGATGGCGCCGATCGTCTGCGCGGCCGCCAGCTGACGGGAGGCGCGGCGGGCCAGCCAGCGCAGGGGCTGCTGGACCGGTTCGATCGTGCCCAGGTCGGGGCAGGTGCCGACCACGACCTCCGCGCCGGCCGTGCGCAGCCGCCGTACGGCAGCCGAGAGGTGGCGGACCGAGCGGGTCGGGGGCATCCGGTTCGTGACGTCGTTCGCGCCGATCATGATCACGCAGACGTCGGGTGTCAGGGCCGGGTCGGCGAGGACCAGGGCCACCTGGCGGTCCAGGTCGTCCGAGCGGGCTCCCGGCTGGGCCGCGTTGCGCAGGACCACCGGGCGCTCGGCCACCGCCGCGAGGCCCGACGCCAGCAGCGCCCCCGGCGTCTGTCCCGCCCGGTGCACGCCCTGTCCCGCGGCCGTCGAGTCGCCCAGCAGCGTCAGGCGCAGCGGCGGGTCACCGGGGGTCGTGTAGAGGTGGCCGTAGCGGCCGTCGGCGTTCGGGACGTGGTTGCTGGTGCCGTTGCCCACGTGCCGCCTGGCCATCCGCACCTCGGCGAGCAGCAGGCCCACCGCCGCCGCACCGGCGAGACCGATGCCGCCCCCGCCGTACGCGGCGCCCGCAGCGATCCGCCGGGCCACTCTCGCCCTCGACATGCGCGTCATGCGTCGCCGCCACCTCCTCCTGGCCGTCACAGCCGTACATCAACTGCTTGCCCCGCACGGACCGTGGCCCAATCCCAACCGCGAGTGAACGACTTTCGGCGGCCCCACGCGGACCACCGGGCCTTAGGCTGGCGGAACCACTACGACCACGCCTTTTTCAGCATCCGGAGACAACGGTGCATTTCCACGACTCGATGATCAGTCTCGTCGGCAACACCCCGCTGGTGAGACTCAACAACGTGACCACGGGCATCCAGGCCACCGTCCTGGCCAAGGTCGAGTACTTCAACCCGGGCGGCTCCGTGAAGGACCGCATCGCCCTGCGCATGATCGAGGCCGCGGAGGAGAGCGGTGCGCTCAAGCCCGGCGGCACCATCGTCGAGCCGACCAGCGGCAACACCGGGGTCGGGCTCGCCATCGTGGCCCAGCAGAAGGGGTACAAGTGCATCTTCGTGTGCCCCGACAAGGTGAGCACGGACAAGATCAATGTGCTGCGGGCGTACGGCGCCGAGGTGGTCGTCTGCCCGACCGCCGTCGACCCCGAGCACCCGGACTCCTACTACAACGTCTCCGACCGCCTCGTGCGCGAGACGCCCGGCGCCTGGAAGCCAGACCAGTACTCCAACCCCAACAACCCGCTCTCCCACTACCACTCGACCGGCCCCGAGCTGTGGGAGCAGACGGAGGGGAGGATCACCCATTTCGTGGCGGGCGTGGGCACCGGCGGGACCATCTCGGGCACCGGCCGCTATCTGAAGGACGCCAGCGACGGCAAGGTCAAGGTCATCGGCGCCGACCCCGAGGGCTCCGTGTACTCGGGCGGTTCGGGGCGGCCGTATCTCGTCGAGGGCGTCGGTGAGGACTTCTGGCCGACCGCGTACGACCGGACCGTCGCCGACGAGATCGTCGCCGTGTCCGACAAGGACTCCTTCCAGATGACCCGGCGCCTCGCCCGCGAGGAGGGTCTGCTGGTGGGCGGTTCCTGCGGCATGGCCGTCGTCGCCGCGCTGGAGGTCGCCGAGCGGCTCGGTCCGGACGATGTCGTGGTGGTCCTGCTCCCCGACAGCGGGCGCGGCTACCTCAGCAAGATCTTCAACGACGAGTGGATGGCCGACTACGGCTTCCTTGAGGACGAGGGCCCGAACGCGCGCGTCGCCGACGTCCTCAACGACAAGGAGCACGGCGCCATCCCCTCCCTCGTCCATATGCACCCGGACGAGACGGTCGGTCAGGCCATCGAGGTGCTGCGCGAGTACGGCGTCTCGCAGATGCCGATCGTGAAGCCCGGCGCCGGTCACCCGGACGTCATGGCCGCCGAGGTCGTGGGGTCGGTCGTCGAACGGGAGCTGCTGGACGCCCTGTTCACCAAGCGCGCCTCCCTCGGCGACCCGCTGGAGAAGCACATGTCGGCCCCGCTGCCGCAGGTCGGCTCCGGTGAACCGGTCGGCGACCTGATGTCGGTGCTGGGCGCGGCGGACGCGGCGATCGTGCTGGTCGAGGGCAAGCCGACCGGTGTGATCAGCCGGCAGGACCTGCTGGCGTTCCTCGCCAAGGGCGGGAAGTAGCGGCGAACGTGCGGTGAACGGGGCGTGTCCGCGGCGAACTTGCGATGACCGGGGCCGCTCGGAGCGACGCGGAACTGGTACGAGCGCGTCACGTTCACGCAGCACCCGCTTAACACGGGTCCGGCACATTAGTGGGTGTCGGCAGGGCGGGAGCGGCTCCCCGCCCCCGCCGGCACCAAAACGGCGTCACGGACCTCCGG
Organism: Streptomyces lanatus; assembly: GCF_014655715.1. Lineage (GTDB taxonomy): Bacteria > Actinomycetota > Actinomycetes > Streptomycetales > Streptomycetaceae > Streptomyces > Streptomyces lanatus. Next base: position 394,764 of record NZ_BNBM01000007.1, read on the forward strand.
AGCGGCTCCCGGACCTCCACAGACGCCACGGACGCGCAAGCCCGGCCCTGACCCGGCCCGCGTCCCTCGCGGGGACCGCCGTCGTCCCGCCCCCCGGCAACGGGGGTGCGGCGGTCCCCGCGACACTCTTCTCACCGACGGCCGGTCACACCGTCACACCTCGGCCTCGGCCCAACTCCCGGACAACGCCGGCTTCTCCGCCGCCTCAGGAGGGTTCAGTCCTGCCAGCGGTCCTCGTCCTTCGTCGGCCTGCGGCGCCAGCCCCGGAACAGGCCGGGGTTGGTGCGTACCGCCTGGACGACGTTCACGCCCACGATGCCGACCCAGGTGACCAGCAGGCCGGAGAGGCCGGCCACGCCGCCGCCGATTCCGGACAGGGGGACGGCGACGATCAGTGTGACGATGCCGAAGCCGAAGCGCTCGCCGAAGGAGTCGGAGTCCGTCGGCTTCGGTGAGCGCGAGCCCCGGGCCACCACCATCTGCTGCTCGGCGAGCTGTCGCCGCAGCCGGCGCTCGACAGCGCCGTCGATGCGCTGGTCGACCTTCTCCATGAACGAGTCGACCAGCGCGGACTCGTACTCGTCGCCCAATTCCCTGCGTGCCTGCAAGGTGGCGTTCAGTTCCTTCTTGAGCTCGGTGTCCCGCGCGTCCATTCCGGTCATACGTCCACGGTAGGGAGCGGGGCTCCCCACCGCACGGGGGTTAGCCCCACTATTCGGCAGGGGGCCAGCCGTCACTGCGCAACGAGGCCGTGCTCCTTCGCGTACGCGTTCGCCACGTCCTCGGGGTCCTTCTTGTCCTTGTCGACCAGCCGGTTCAGTTCGGTCAGCTGGGCCGTGGACAGGGTGTTGCCGAGGCGGGCGAGGGCTTTGCGGACGGTGGAGTCGGCCTTGCGGTCGGCGATCAGCGGGACCACGTGCTGGCCGGGGATGAGGTTCTTGGGGTCGGTCAGGACCACCCAGTCGTTGGCCTGGATGTCGGTGTCGGTGGTGAAGAGGTTCGCCACGTCCACGTCGCCCTTCTTCAGGGCGCCCTTGACCAGGGGGCCGGAGGAGTCGAGGGATTTGAATTCCTTGAATTCCACCCCGTAGACCTCCTTCAGGCCCACCGCCCCGACCTCCCGCTTCTTCACCTCGGGCGCCGCGCCGATCACCAGCTTGCCGTTCTGCTTCTTGAGGTCGGCGAGGGACGTCAGGCCGTACTTCTCGGCCGTCTCCCGGGTGACCACGAAGGCGTCCGAGTCCTCGGCCATGCCGTACGGCAGCACCTGGAGGCCGGCGGGGAGGGCGATCGCCAACGCGTTCTGCATCTCGCCCTCCTCCGTCGCGGTCGCCTTGGGGGCGACGTAGTGCAGGAGGGCGCCCTGGTACTCGGGGAGCAGGTCGATGTCGCCGCCCTTGAGGGCGGGGATGAGGATCTCCCGGGTGCCGAGGTTGGGGCGGACGTTCACCTTGACGCCGGCCGCGTCGAGGACGGCGGCGTAGAGGTAGCCGAGCACCTGGTTCTCGGTGAAGTTGGCGGTGCCGATGGTGATGCCGCCCTTGCTGGAGCCGCCGCCGGATCCGGCGGAGCTGTCGCCTTCGAGGGAGGTGATGCCGGAGGAGCAGGCGGACAGTGCGGGGACGGTGACGGCTGCTCCAGCGAGCGCGCCGAGGAGAGTACGACGGTTCATCGGAAAGATCCCTAGGCAGTGCGGTGGCGGAAGAGGAAGCGCTGGAGGCCGGACAGGGCCAGGTCGAGGATCACGGCGACCACGGCGACCAGCACCGCGCCGCCGAGCACCTGCACCAGGTCGCGCTGGGCCAGGCCGTCGAAGACGTAGCGGCCGAGGCCCCCGAAGGAGACGTACGCGGCGATCGTCGCCGTGGCCACGACCTGGATCAGCGCGAGGCGCAGGCCCGTCATGATCAGCGGGAGGGCGAGGGGCAGCTCCACCTGGAGGAGGACCTGGTGGCCGCGCATGCCCTGGCCGCGTGCCGCGTCCTTCACGTCCGGGTCGACGGCCGTCATCCCGGCGTAGGTGTTGGTGACGATCGCCGGGACCGCGAGGGCGACGAGTGCGACGTAGACCGGCAGCATGGACAGCCCGCCGGCCAGGAAGACCAGGACGACGAGGCCCACGGTGGGCAGGGCGCGGCCGAAGGACGCGAGGTTGATCGCGACGAAGGCACCCTTGCCGGTGTGGCCGATCAGCAGGCCGAGGGGGAGGCCGATCGCCGCCGCGATGAGCGTGGCGAGCAGGGAGTACTGGAGGTGTTCGGCCAGGCGGTGCGCGATGCCGTCCGGGCCGGTCCACTGCTCGCTGCCGACCAGCCAGGCGCCGAGGTTCTTGAAGAGTTCGTACATGTCAGGCTTGCCGCCTCCGCCACGGGGTCAGGACGTACTGCAGGGCGACCAGCAGCGCGTCCGCGACCACGGCGAGGAGCAGCGTCAGGACCACTCCTACGATCACCGGGGTCGGGAAGTTGCGCTGGAAGCCGTCGGTGAAGAGCTGGCCGAGGCCGCCGTCGCCGATGTAGGTCGCGACCGAGACCAGGGAGATGGACATGACGGTCGCGATCCGGACGCCGGCCATGATCACGGGGAGGGCGAGCGGGAACTCGACGGTGAGGAGCGTGCGCAGCGGGCGTGTGCCCATCGCCTTCGCCGCCTCCTTCGCCTTCACCGGGACCGAGTCCAGGCCCTCGACGGTGTTCCGGAGGAGGACCACCAGCGTGTAGACCGTCAGGCCGACGACCGTGGTGGTGCGGGTGAGGCCGGAGACCGGGAGCAGGAGCACGAAGATCGCGATCGACGGGATCGTGAACAGGACGTTCGACAGGCCCAGCAGGAAGCCGCGCAGGGGGCGGACGCGGTGGGCGACCACCGCGAGGGGCAGGGAGATCAGGACGCCGAGGAAGACTGCGGTCAGCGCGGCCTGGAGGTGGGAGAGCGTCAGGGTGGTGAGGTCGTCGGTGTGGTCGCCTATCCACGACCAGTCGATGGTCACGCGGTCACCCGCGCTTCCGTGTGCGCCTGGCCCGCGTGCTGGTGGATGTCGTCGCGCGACGTCACGCCGCTGAGCACTCCGGTCGCATCGACTCGGGCTATCAGGCCGGTGGGGGAGGCGATGGACTCGTTGAGCGCGGCGAGGAGCGAATCGCCGTCCCTCAGCGGGCGTACGGGGATCTCCGCGTCCTTCGACGCCCAGTGGACCGGCCTGTTCGCCTCGTCGAGGACCAGGCTCCAGGGGCCGCCCTCCGGCGCCGGGCCCTGGGGGACCTCCGCCAGGGTCTTCAGCGACAGCAGCTTCAGGCCGCGCTCGGCGCCGAGGAAGTCGGCCACGAAGTCGTCGGCGGGGCGGGCGAGGAGTTCGGCGGGCGCGGCGCACTGGACGAGGTGGCCGCCGGTGCGGAAGATCGCGATCTGGTCGCCGAGCCGTACCGCCTCGTCGACGTCGTGGGTGACGAAGACGATGGTCTTGCTCAACTCCTTCTGGAGGCGGAGCAGTTCGTCCTGGAGCTGGGTGCGCACGACCGGGTCGACCGCGCCGAACGGCTCGTCCATCAGCAGCACCGGCGGGTCGGCGGCGAGTGCGCGGGCCACGCCGACGCGCTGCTGCTGGCCGCCGGAGAGCTGGTGCGGGTAGCGGCGGCCGGTGTCGGCGGGCAGGCCCACGGTTTCGAGGAGCTCGGCCGCCTTCGTACGTGCTCTGCGGCGGCTCCAGCCCAGCAGCAGCGGCACGGTGGCGATGTTGTCGAGCACCGTGCGGTGCGGGAACAGGCCCGCCTGCTGGATGACGTAACCGATGGAGCGGCGCAGTTCGGCGGCGTCCTGGCGGGTGACGTCCTTGCCGCCGACCTGGATGGTGCCGGAGGTCGGCTCCACCATCCGGTTGATCATCCGCAGCGTGGTGGTCTTGCCGCAACCGGAGGATCCGACCAGGACGGTCACGCCGCCCTCCGGCATCTGGAGGGAGAGATCGTGGACTGCCGTCGTGCCGTTGGGGAAGCGCTTGTGGACCGCGTCGAACTGGATCATGAGATGTCCCTTGCCCGGCTGTATAACGTCATGCAGAGTTCTCGGTAGGTGAATAACTTGTCAACGGTTTGGTGTAAATCCGGAGTAACGGATGACTGAAGCGCGAGATCGGATGTCCGAGTTGAGGGAGGTTTGGGCTTGATGTCGTCTCGGATCGTGGACGCGTCGAGGGATGTCCACACTGGACTGGTCGTCCTCGACGGGATCGGGCTCGGCGTCGAGGACGTCGCCCGCCTCGCCGACGGGAGCGCGCGGCCGGTTCCCGCGTCCGACGCGATGAAGCGGGCCGAGGAGTCCTGGGACGCGGCCCGTCTCATCGCCGCGACCGGACGCGTCTACGGCCGCTCCACCGGCGTCGGCGCCAACCGGAACGAGGACGTGCCCACCGAGGCCGCCGCCGAACACGGCCTGCGCCTGCTGCGCAGCCACGCCGGCGCCATCGGCGCGGAGCTGCCCGCCCGGGAGGTCCGGGCCATGCTCGCCGTACGCGCGAATCAATTGCTGGCCGGGGGTGCGGGGCTGCGCCCGACCGTCATCACCGCCATGTGCGAGGCGCTGGAGAGCGGCGCCCACCCGGTCGTGAACGAGTTCGGCTCGGTCGGCACCGGCGACCTCGCCGCCCTCGCGCAGACCGGCCTCGCGCTGGCCGGTGAGCACCCCTGGCGCGGCTGCGGGGCGCCCGAGCCGCAGCCGCTGGACAACAACGACGCCCTCGCGTTCATCAGCAGCAACGCCCTCACCCTCGGCCAGGCCGCCCTCGCCCTGCACGAACTGCGCGGACTCGTCGCCGCCACCCAGGTCGTCGCCGCCCTGTCCCTGCTCGCCGTCGACGGCTCCCACGAGGCGTACGCCGCCCCCGTGCACACCGCCCGGCCGCACCGGGGGAGCACCGAAGTCGCCCGCCGAATGCGGGAGTTGATCGGCGCCGAGGACCGGCCGACCCCGCCCCTCGGCCGGATCCAGGACCCGTACGGCTTCCGCTGCCTCCCTCAGATCCACGGCCCCGCGCACGACGCCGCCGACGCCCTGGAGCAGGTGCTCGCGGTGGAGATCAACGCCGCCGCGGAGAACCCGCTGATCTCCCCCGAGGACATGGCGGCCTACCATCACGGCGGCTTCTACCAGGCCCAACTCGCCCTGTCCCTGGACCATTTCAGGCTGGCCCTCACCCAGGTGGCCCGCCTGTCGACCTCCCGGCTCTCCACCCTCAACGAGCCCGCCTACACCCGCCTCAAGCCCTTCCTCGCCGACCAGGCACCCGCCTCGTCCGGCGTGATGATCCTGGAGTACGCCGCCGCTGCCGCCCTCGGTGACCTGCGCGCCTTCTCCGCTCCCGCCTCGCTCGGGCACGCTGTACTCTCCCGGGGCGTGGAGGAGCAGGCCAGCTTCGCCTCGCTCGCCGCGCGGCAGACACTGCGCGCGTGCGGCGCGTACCGTCTCGTCGTCGGCTGTGAACTCGTCGCCGCCGTACGGGCGTTGCGCCAGCGCGGTCTCAGGCCCGAACCTGAGCTTCCGATCGGGCGGGCGATGGAGCTCGCCGAGTCGGTGCTCGACGACGACCCGGCCGACCGCCCGCTCACCGACGACGTGACGGCGGCGGCCGCACTGCTGGACCGGTTCACGGACATCTGGAGAGGGAGCGCGGGATGAGCGCGGACAGGCACACCAACGGGACGGACAGCCCCGCCGCGCGACTCCAGGCGCTCTTCGAGGGGCACCGGCTCACGCCGACCCAGCGGCGCATCGCGCACAGCATGGTGCGGCGGGCCGCCGACGTGCCCTTCCTGTCCAGCGTCGAACTCGCCGAACTGGCCGGGGTCAGCCAGCCGTCCGTGACCCGCTTCGCCGTCGCCCTCGGCTTCGACGGCTACCCGGCGCTGCGCAAGCACCTGCGCGAGGTCGCGCCCGTCGAGCCGGCGCCGGACACCGGCTCGTACAACGAGTACCAGCAGGCCGTCGAGGCCGAGATCGAGAACCTGCGGCATCTCGCGGAGGTGCTGGCCGACCCGCGCCCGGTGCAGAAGGCGGGGCGCCTGCTCGCCGCCTCGCGCCCCCTGCCGGTGCTCGGCCTGCGCGCCGCCGCCTCCCAGGCGTACGGCTTCTCGTACTTCGCCGCCAAGGTCCATCCGGACGTACGGCTGCTGCACGAGGGCGGCACGATGATCCAGGACCGTATCGACGCCGCCGTACGCGCGGGCGCCTCGGCCCTGCTGTGCTTCGCGCTGCCCCGGCATCCGCGCGAGGTGGTGGACACCCTCGCGTATGCCAAGGAGGCCGGGCTGACGGTCGTCACCGTCGCGGACTCCGCGTTCGCGCCGGTCGCCAAGGTCTCCGACCTGCTGCTGCCCGCCGCCGTCGGCACCGGCCTCGCCTTCGACACGGCCTGCGCGCCGATGCTGCTGGGCCGGGTCCTGCTGGAGGCGATGTGCGACGACCTGCCGGACGCGCAGGCCCGGCTGGAGGAGTTCGACGCGCGGGCGGCGGGGCGGGGGCTGTTCGTCGAGTGACGCCGTTCTGAGGTCCCGGGGGCTTCTGGAGGCTTCTGGCGGCTTCTTAAGGTTCGTCTCACGTTGGCTGGCTAACCTGCGCGCTGGACGGATCCGAGGCGGGAGGTCGAACGTGGCACGCGGTGGAGGACAGGGACTGGCCCGGGTGGCCGTCGTCGTACGGGCCGGGGCGGCGCCGCTGTGGTGGCTCGGGGTGTTCGCGGCCGGCATCGGCGTACTGGTGCCGGGGCTCACCGGCCGCAGGATCGGCGTCATGGCGGGCGCCGCGCTGTTCATCGTCGCCCTGGCCGTGGTCGCGTACGTCCGCCGCAAGCGGTACGACGCCCTGATCCGCTCGGCCGCCCGCGCGGGCAAGCACGATGTGCTCCAGGACCGTGCCGTGGCCGTCCGCAACTGGCGCCGGGGGCATCGGTGGTGGCTGCTGCTCGCCTTCCTCGCCGCGCTGGGCAGCGCCTTCGCGGTGCCGGCCGCCGGCGGGATGCTGCTGGCGGGGTGCGGTGCGGGGCTGTGGCTCAAGGCGGCGTGGCTCGGGCGGCGGGAGCGGGCCGACGGCGCCCTGCTGTGGGTGCGGGTCGACTGGCTCGACGCCCGCGGCGGCCGCCCCGCGGGCAAGGCCGTCAAGGCCTACCGCGGCACGGGCATCGCCGCGGGCGACGCGGCCCCGGGCGGGGCCCGCCGCCGCACCGCGGCGCTGGTGTAGCCGGGGGGTCAGACCTCCAGATCCTCCTCGATCTTCTTCAGCTGATGCCTGGCCATGGCCAGGTTGGCGCGCTTGACGTCGAGCACCAGATACAGGAAGAGCCCGTTCCCGCCGCGCCCGCTGATCAGCCGGATCAGGTGGTACTGGTCGGTGAGCGTGATCAGGATGTCCTCGATGCCGCCCTTGAGGCCGAGGTGCTCCATCGTGCGCATCTTCGAGCGGACGACGTCTGTGTTGCCGGCGGCGGCGACATTGAGGTCGAAGCTCTTGCTGCCGCCGAGCGTGCCCAGCGCCATTCCGCTGGTGTAGTCGACCAGGGCGACTCCGGTCGCGCCCTCGATCGAGGCCAGGGCTTCCTTCAGTGCGGTCTCGGTGTTGGCCATGGTGGGTGTTCCTCTCAACTCTCGGTGGTGGTACGGGCGGTTCGTGCGGTTCGGGTGCGGGCGGCCTCCTTGGCGGGGCTCTTGGCCGGACTGCGCTTCGGAGGCGGCGTCGCCTCCGCGTCGACGAGCTCGCCGATGCGGGCCCCGGCGCGGCGGCCCTCCAGGTGCAGCCGGCCGACATTGACGCCGTCCGTGGCGAGCAGCGTCAGCACGGCGGTGCGGCCCGCCGCGTACGTCGCGACATAGCCGTCCGTCCCGTGCAGGAGCAGTTCGCGGAAGTCGCCCCGGCCGGTCGCGTCCGCCGTCCGCATCGCGACGCCGAGCGCGGCGGCGGTGAGCGCGGCCAGGCCGTCCGGTTCGACGCCGGGGGTGTCATGGGCGAGGACAAGGCCGTCCACGCCGGCCGCGAGCGCTCCGGTGAGTTGGGGCACCCGGGCTCTGAGCCGACGGAACTCGTCCAGTAGCGGGGCCTCGGCCGCCATCAGGTCTCTCCTTTCGGCGTGGGGACGCCGGCGCTGCCGCGGCGGACCGGGCATCCCGGCCGGCTCACGGTCGTCGTGCGGGTCACGGTCGACGTACGGCTTGCGGTCGTCGTACGGCTTGCGGTCAAAGGGCCTCCAGCGCATCCCTGACCCTCTTCAGCAGCGCGACATAGGGATCGGCGCCGGTGTCGGGCGGGGGATCGGGGGCGGGCGGCGGCTGGGCGGCGACCAGGCCCGCGGCGGCCAGCCGGCGCAGGTGCACCAGCGTGTGGAACGCCGGTCTGCCCAGCGCCCGCGCGATGTCCACGGCCCTGCGCACGCCGTCCACGTGTTCCAGTACGGCGGCCTGCCGGGACGGCACCACGGGGGCCGCGACCGGGTCGGCCCGGATCAGCGGCGCGGCATCGGTCGCCGGGTCGGGCCAGAGACGGCGCAGCAGGGCGCGGCGGCGCAGCGTCTCGCGCTCCAGCCCGGCCACCGGCACGGGATGCACCGAGGCCAGCCAGTGCGCGCCGCCGTAGCGGAAGCGGCCCGGCGTGCTGCTGGGTGCGAGGGCGAAGTACGCCGCGTCGTACAGCGCGCTCACCTGGGCCAGCTCCAGCGCGCCCGGTGTGACGCCGTACCGCACGAGCCGCTCCATCTCGGCGCTGTCCTCGACGTCCCGCCAGGTCTCGGCGTCGAGGGCACCATGGGCGGTCAGGAGCACGCCGAGGCTGGGTGCGAGCGGGCTCTCGGCGTGCACGACCCGGCCCTCGGCCAGATGGAGCGTGCCGTGCTCGCGGTCCAGGACCCCGGTGGCCCGCTCCTCGGCGAGCCGGGTCAGCATCGGCGAGACGCCGCCCGCGTATCGCTCCCGGGCGGCCGTGCGGTCCCGGACCGGCAGCCGCGGCGGCGGCGTGGTTCCGACCACGGTCATCCCAGCACCAGCCGTTCGGCCATCTCGCCGAGCCGGATGCGGGCCAGCGCGAGATTGCCGTCCGCGCGGGCCAGCCACAGATACAGGAACACGCTGCTGTCGAACGACGTCGGCACGAACCGCAGCACGTGGTAGCTGTCCCGGTTGCTGAGGATCAGGTCCTCGACGGGCGGATCCGCGGGCTCGGTGCCGTCGCCGGGTCCGAACGCCTGTTGCTCGGCGGCCAGCCGCGCCAGCTCGGCCGCCTCGGCCGCCGCCGTCTCGTGGTCGCCGCCCGGAGGGTCGCCCACGGTGCCCAGGGCCAGCCCGCTCGTCCAGTCGACCAGTGCGGCGCCACGCGCACCTGGCAGCCGCATCGTCTCCAGCAAGCACTCGTCGATTCCGGGCACCGTCGCTCCCCTCCCACCTCGGGGTCCGGCTGAGTGACGGCAAAGCTACGCAACGTGTGTGCGGCGAGTGAGCGTTCGGGCATTTTCCAGTGGAACATGCCCGCGGTGACTAACGTGGGTCAACTGACCCTGCTTTCGGGTCACTTGATCGTGTACGGCGTGCTGGTCCCGGTCGGTCCGCGTCAACGGCGCTTCGGCATGGGCAGGGCGGTGAGGGAGGCCGCGTGCGCCCCACCCGATTCGGCCACGATCTCCTCGACCGACTGCGGCTCACGCACCGTCGCGAAGGCGACGCCCCCGGCTCCGTCCGGCGCGAAGCCGTAAACCCCCGGCCGGGCAAGGGAGTTGTACGCGTAGTGGTGGGCGAAGTAGTACGCCCCCGTGTCCAGCGCCGCCGCGAAGTCACCCTGCTCCAGCAACGGCAGCGCGGCCCCCTCGGCCAGCAGATCGCCCGAGAAGCAGGCCGGTCCCGCCACGTCCTGCACCACGGCCGGACCCTCCTTCGGGCGGCCCTTGCCGTCGTACGCGGCGATCCTCAGCGGCCAGCTCCCCGGCATGTACACCGTCCGCGTGGCGACCTGCACCCCCGCGTGCGTCACCGCCACCGGCCGCCCGCCCGCGCTCTTGGCGTACTCCACCCGCGCCACGACCGTCCCGTGCTTGGCCAGCAGCGACCGCCCGAACTCCGTGACCAGCCCGTAGCGCCCGTCGAACAGCCCCGGCACCGCCTCGCTCAGCAGTCGCGCGTACTGCGCGTACGTCGGCGTCGTCGCGTCCGACGCGAAGTTCACCGGCAGTCCGCCGCCGATGTCGAGGGTATCGATCTGGCGCCGCCCGATCCGCCGGTTGATCTCCTCGGCGAGCGCGAACGTCTCGGCGACGCCCTGGGCCATGAGCGACAGCGGGATGCCCTGCGAGCCGGTGTGCGCATGCAGCCGCGTCAGCCACGGACGGTCCGCGTACGCCTGGATCACCCACTCCCGCGCCCCCTCGTCGCGCAGCGCCACCCCGAACTTCGACGTCGCCGTCGCGGTGGACGTCGCCTCGATCGAACCCCCGCCGACCTGCGGATTCACCCTGATCCCGAGCGGTGAGCGACTCGTGGCCGAGCTCATCAGGGCGTCGATGCGGTCCAGCTCCTGCGGATTGTCGGCGTTCACGGCGATGCCCAGCGCCAGCGCCTCCCGCAGCTCGGCCGGCGTCTTCGCGGGCGAGTCCAGCACCGTCGCCTCCGGGCGCAGCCCCGCCGCCCGTGCCAGGGCCAGCTCACCCGGGCTCGCCACCTCCGCGCCGATGCCCTCCTCGCGCAGCAGCCGCAGCACCGGCACCAGCGGGGTCGCCTTCACCGCGAAGGCGTGCAGCACGGGTGTCCCCGGCGCCGTGACCTCCTCGAACGCCGCCCGCAGCGCCGCCGCCGACTCCCGGATGCCGGTGACATCCAGCAGGCCGACGATGGGGGAGCCGGGCCCGAGCAGCCCCTGCTCCACGGCGGCACGCACCGCGTCGTCCCGCCGGTTCGTCACTGTCTCGATTCCGCTGCCCACAACATCCCCCGTCATGTCGTTGTACGAGCCCATGCATCCAGCCAAACACCGCGGAGCCGCCGCTGCTGGGGCACCGATCTATTGACTAGTTCTATTCAGGAAGCCAGGATGTGAATATCAACCTCAACAGTTCCACCTCGACTGTTCGCAGTCACAGTCCGCTGGGAGGCAGACCATGTCAGGACCCCGCCCCGTCCGAGCGCCGCGCGGTACGGAACTGAGTGCCCTGGGATGGCAGCAGGAAGCCGCCCTGCGGATGCTCCAGAACAACCTCGACCCCGAGGTCGCCGAGCACCCCGACAAGCTCGTCGTCTACGGCGGCACCGGCAAGGCCGCCCGCGACTGGCGCTCCTTCGACGCGATGGTGCGCACCCTGCGGACCCTCAAGCAGGACGAGACCATGCTGGTCCAGTCCGGCCGCCCGGTCGGCGTCATGCAGACCCACGAGTGGGCCCCGCGCGTCCTCATCGCCAACTCCAACCTCGTCGGCGACTGGGCCAACTGGGAGGAGTTCCGCCGCCTGGAGCAGCTGGGCCTGACCATGTACGGCCAGATGACGGCCGGCTCCTGGATCTACATCGGCACCCAGGGCATCCTCCAGGGCACCTACGAGACCTTCGCCGCCGTCGCCGCGAAGAAGTTCGGCGGCACCCTCGCCGGCACGATCACCCTCACCGCCGGCCTCGGCGGCATGGGCGGCGCCCAGCCGCTCGCCGTCACCATGAACGACGGCGTCGCGATCTGCATCGACTGCGACCCGCGCGCCATCGAGCGCCGTATCGAGCACCGCTACCTCGACGTCAAGGCGGACAACCTGGCGCACGCCCTCCAGCTCGCCACCGAGGCCCGCGACGCCCGCCGCCCGCTCTCCATCGGCCTGCTGGGCAACGCCGCCGAGCTGCTCCCGCAGATGCTCGCCGAGGGCGCCCCGATCGACATCGTGACCGACCAGACCTCCGCCCACGACCCGCTGGCCTACCTCCCCGTCGGTCTCGCCTTCGAGGACATGGCCGACGCCGCGGCCAAGGACCCGGCCGGGTTCACCACCCGCGCACGCGAGTCCATGGCGAAGCACGTCGAGGCCATGGTCGGCTTCATGGACGCCGGCGCCGAGGTCTTCGACTACGGCAACTCCATCCGTGGCGAGGCCCAACTCGCTGGTTACGAGCGGGCGTTCGCGTTCCCCGGCTTCGTCCCGGCCTATATCCGCCCCCTCTTCTGCGAGGGCAAGGGCCCCTTCCGCTGGGCGGCCCTGTCCGGCGACCCCGCCGACATCGCCAAGACCGACAAGGCCATCCTGGAGCTCTTCCCGGAGAACGAGTCCCTGCACCGCTGGATCAAGATGGCCGGCGAGCGCGTCCACTTCCAGGGCCTGCCCGCCCGCATCTGCTGGCTCGGCTACGGCGAGCGCGACAAGGCCGGCGAGCGCTTCAACGACATGGTGGCGAACGGCGAGCTGGCGGCGCCGCTGGCCATCGGGCGCGACCACCTGGACTGCGGTTCGGTGGCCTCTCCCTACCGCGAGACCGAGGCCATGCTCGACGGCTCCGACGCGATCGCCGACTGGCCGCTGCTGAACGCCATGGTCAACGTCGCGTCCGGCGCCTCCTGGGTGTCCCTCCACCACGGTGGCGGCGTCGGCATGGGCCGCTCCATCCACGCCGGCCAGGTGACGGTGGCCGACGGCACGAAGCTCGGCGGCGAGAAGATCCGCCGCGTGCTGACGAACGACCCCGGCATGGGCGTCATCCGGCACGTGGACGCCGGGTACGACATCGCGGAGTCGGTCGCCGACGAGCGTGCCGTCCGGGTTCCTATGCGCGAGGGTGACGACGCGTGACTCAGCATGTGGGTGGGCACGGCGACTCCCCGGTGGGGGCGGAGGCATCGTCGCCGGGTGCGGGTTCCCCGCCTGGTTCGGGCGGCAGTTCCTTCCACACCATGTGGCGCGACCTGCTCCCTATCGGCCGAAACCCCGCCTCCGGCGGCTACCGCCGCTTCGCCTGGACCGGGGCCGATCTCGACTGCCGGGCCTGGTTCAAGGAGCAGGCCGAGGCGCGCGGGCTCGGCTACGAGGTCGACCGGAACGGCAACCAGTGGGCCTGGCTCGGAGACCCCGCCGCCGGGGACGCCGTCGTCACCGGCTCGCACCTCGACTCCGTGCCCGACGGCGGCGCCTTCGACGGGCCCCTCGGCGTGGTGTCCTCCTTCGCCGCGCTCGACGAACTGCGCGGCAGGGGCGTGCGGTTCGCCAAGCCCCTCGCCATCGTCAACTTCGGCGACGAGGAGGGCGCCCGCTTCGGTCTCGCCTGTGTCGGGTCGCGGCTCACCGCCGGGCAGCTCACCGTCGAGGGCGCGCACAGGCTGACCGACGGGGACGGGGTCAGCCTGCCCCGGGCCATGGAGGCCGCCGGGTACGACCCCGACGGCATCGGCGCCGACCCCGAGCGGCTCGCCCGTATCGGTGCCTTCGTCGAACTGCATGTCGAGCAGGGCCGGGCGCTTGACCTGTCCGGCGACCGGGTCGGCATCGCCAGCGCCATCTGGCCGCACGGCCGGTGGCGGTTCGACTTCCGGGGCGAGGCCAACCACGCCGGCACCACCCGGCTCGTGGACCGGCGCGACCCCATGCTGTCGTACGCCGAGACCGTGCTCGCCGCCCGTCGCGAGGCCGAACTCGCCGGTGCGGTCGCCACCTTCGGCAAGATCGCCGTCGAGCCGAACGGTGTCAACGCCATCCCGTCCCTGGTGCGCGGCTGGCTCGACTCCCGCGCCGAGGACCAGGCGAGCCTCGACGCCGTCGTCGGCGGCATCGAGAAGGCCGCCCGGAGCTACGCGGAGTCCCACGGCATCGACCTCGACGTCGTCCGTGAGTCCTTCACGCCCGTCGTCGAGTTCGACCACGCCCTGCGCGACGAACTGGGCCGCATCCTGGGCAAGGACACCGACCTCACGGTGCCCGCCCTGGGTACCGGTGCCGGACACGACGCCGGAATCCTCTCCGGGACGATTCCGACCGCCATGCTGTTCGTACGCAACCCCACCGGCGTCTCGCACTCCCCGGCCGAGTCCGCCGCCGAGGACGACTGCGTGGCCGGGGTCCTCGCACTCGCCGACGTACTGGAAGGGCTGGCCTCCAGGTGACGACCAAGACCTACTGGCTGGAGCACGCCTGGCTCGATACGCATGTCGAGCCGGGCGTCGCCCTGGACACGAACGACGGTCGCATCGCCGCCGTCCGCACCGCCGTCCCCACCCCGCCCCCCGGCGCCGAGATCCTCCGCGGTCTCACCCTGCCCGGCCTCGCCAACGCGCACAGCCACGCCTTCCACCGTGCCCTGCGCGGCACCGTCCAGGTCGGGTCAGGCACCTTCTGGACCTGGCGTGAGGTCATGTACTCGGTCGCCGATCGCCTGACGCCGGAGACCTATCACACCCTCGCCCGCGCGGTGTACGCCGAGATGGCGCTGGCGGGTGTCACCTCGGTCGGCGAGTTCCACTACGTGCATCACGGACCCGGCGGCATCCCCTACGCCGACCCCAACGCGATGGGCGAGGCCCTGATCGCGGCCGCCGCCGAAGCCGGTATCCGGATCACCCTCCTCGACACCGCCTATCTCTCCTCCGGCTTCGGACAGCCGCCCACGACCCACCAGCTCCGCTTCTCCGACGGCGACGCCGAGGCCTGGGCCGAACGCTCTTCAGTTCTCAAGGAACGGGATCACGCACGGATCGGGGCAGCGATCCACTCCGTACGGGCCGTGCCCGCCGACCAGTTGGAGACCGTGGCGCGCTGGGCCGAGGAGCGGCGGGCACCGCTCCATGTGCACCTGTCCGAGCAGACCGCCGAGAACGAGGCGTGCCTGGAGGCCCACGGCTGCACCCCGACCCAGCTCCTCGCCCTGCACGGCGTCCTCGGCCCGCGCACCACCGGCGTCCACAACACCCACCTCACCGCCGAGGACATCTCCCTCATCGGCGGCAGCGGCACCGGCACCTGTATGTGCCCGACCACCGAACGGGACCTCGCCGACGGCATCGGCCCGGCCGCCGCCCTGCAGAACGAGGGCTCACCGCTCTCCCTCGGCTCCGACAGCCACGCCGTGATCGACCTGCTGGAGGAGGCACGGGCGATGGAGCTCAACGAGCGGCTGCGCACCCGCACGCGGGGTCACTGGACGGCCGCCGCCCTGCTGCGGGCAGCCTCCGCCGACGGCCACGCCGCCCTCGGCTGGGACGAGGCGGGCACCCTGGAACCCGGTGCGCTCGCCGACTTCACGACGATCGCGCTCGACTCGGTCAGGACGGCAGGGCCGCTTCCGCGGCTCGGGGCCGAGACGGCCGTATTCGCCGCGTCGGCAGCAGACGTGTCGCATACGGTCGTGGCAGGTCGGCACGTCGTACGGGACGGGGCCCACACCCTCGTACCGGATGTGCCGAAGGCCCTCGCGGACGCCGTCGAAGCCCTGCGCGCATGACCCCGGGCCGGCCCGGTCCCGCCGTCTCCGCCCCCGCACCCGACACCGCCGACCAGGCAACCAAGGACGCCATGAGCAACGCGACGACCGTCAGCCCCGCCCACTCCGCGAGCACCGCAAGCACGCTCATCACCAACATCGCCAGCCTGGTCACCAACGACCCCTCCCTCGGTGACGGTTCCCCCCTCGGACTGATCCAGGACGCCGCGATCGCCATCGAGGGCGACCGCGTCGTGTGGACCGGTGATCAAAGCAAAGCACCCGCCACTGACAATCGGGTCGACGCAGGTGGCCGGGGCGTCATCCCCGGCTTCGTGGACTCCCACTCGCACCTCGTCTTCGCGGGCGACCGCACGCAGGAGTTCAACGCTCGGATGTCGGGGCGGCCGTACAGCGCCGGCGGTATCCGTACGACCGTCGCGGCCACCCGGGCGGCGAGCGACGGGGAACTGGCGGCCAACCTCACCCGTTACCTCCACGAGGCCCTCCGCCAGGGCACCACCACCTTCGAGACCAAGTCCGGCTACGGCCTGACCGTCGAGGACGAGGCCCGCGCCCTGCGCATCGCCGCCGCCCACACCGACGAGGTCACCTACCTCGGCGCCCACATCGTCTCGCCGGACTTCGCCGACGACCCGGCCAGCTATGTCGCCCTCGTCACCGGCGAGATGCTCGACGCCTGTGCGCCGTACGCCCGTTGGATCGACGTCTTCTGCGAGAAGGGCGCCTTCGACGGCGACCAGGCCCGCGCGATCCTCACCGCGGGCAAGGCGAAGGGCCTGCACCCGCGCGTCCACGCCAACCAGCTCTCCTACGGCCCCGGGGTCCAGCTCGCCGTCGAACTCGACGCCGCCAGCGCCGACCACTGCACCCACCTCACGGACGCGGACGTCGACGCCCTGGCGAGCGGCCGTACGGTCGCCACACTGCTCCCCGGCGCCGAGTTCTCCACCCGCGCCGAGTGGCCGGACGCCCGCCGCCTCCTGGACGCGGGCGCCACCGTCGCCCTTTCCACCGACTGCAATCCGGGCTCGTCCTTCACCTCCTCCGTCCCCTTCTGCGTCGCCCTCGCGGTACGGGACATGGGGATGACCCCCGACGAGGCGGTCTGGTCGGCGACGGCGGGCGGCGCCGCGGCCCTGCGCCGCGACGACATCGGCCGCCTCACCCCGGGCGCCCGCGCGGACCTGCTGCTCCTCGACGCCCCGAGCCATGTGCACCTGGCGTACCGGCCGGGCGTGCCCCTGGTCAGCGGGGTGTGGCGGCGCGGCGTACGCGAGGTCTGATCAGGAGGCCCCCGCCCGCCACCGCTGCCCCGAACCCCCGCCCGCCGGCTCCAGCGAAAGCCCGTCGCCCGCCCCGCCGTTCGGCGTCACCGCCGCCCAAGGGGCGATGACCGGGCGGATCAGGCCGTCCCCGTCCACCATGAACATCAGGTTCCGCCCGTTGCTGCCCTCTACCGAGTCGCAGGTCCAGATGCCGACGCCCCGGTCCGTCGAACCGCGGCTGTCCAGGCAGTAGTCGGGGTCGGCGGCGGACTGGAGGACGCCGCGGTCGGAGTCGACCCGCCAGCGTTGGGAACGGGACGAGTCGCAGCGGACCGTGATGACGTCCGTCCCGTTGTAGAAGTCGTCGCCGTCCACGTCCAGGCAGAGGCCCGAGGAGATGTTCACGACCTGGGCGAACGCGCCGCCCGGAGGGCGTGTGGGAGAGGGCGTGGGCTTGGGGCTCGCCGTCTTCGTCGGGGGCGGAGTCTTCGTACGAGTCGGAGTCGGGGACGCGGACGGGGACTTGGAGGTTCGCGACGGGGACGGGGAGGGAGACGGGGTCGGCGACACCGTCGCCGTCACGGTCACCGCGACCGGAGGCACCCGCACCGGAGTGCTCGCCGAACCGACCGGATCCTGCGCCGACGATCCGCCCTGCGCCACCAGGAACACCACCAGCGGCAGCAGCGCCACTCCCAGCGCCGCCGACACCAGCACGACCCGGCGGCGGTCCGACGGCCAACCCATCGGCGGTCGGGACCGGTTCGCCCTACTCTGCGTCTCTCCCGGGACGGGGGCCTTGTCGCCTGCCACGTAACCCGTCCCGCCCCACGGCAGCAACCCCTCCGCCAGCGCCGCCCGCGGAGCGTCCCGCAGGGCCGACAGTTCCTCGTACGCCGTCGTGCAGTGCGGGCAGCGCGCCATGTGGGTGTGCAGGTCGGCGCTGTCGCGGGGGCTGTCCGGGCGTACGGACTCCTCGATGAGGCGGCCGAAGTCGGGGCAGTCGGGGTCGTCGGAGGCGGCGAGGCGGGCGCGCAGACAGGCGCGGGCCAGCAGTTGGAGCGCCGGGTCCGTGCCGTAGGTGACGTCCTGGCGGGTGAGGCCGAGGAGGGCGGCGGTGCGTTCCAGGGGCTCCTGATCCACGGTCCCGTACCAGATCAGGCCCTGGGTGCGCGGCGGCAGCGACTGGAACGCGGTGAGCATGGGCGGGATCGGGCCGGAGGGGCCGGCCGCGTTCAGGATGAGCAGCACACCCGGGTCGAGGCCGGCCGCGCGCTCGTCCGTCGCCCAGGTCCCGGCCAGCCGGGCGGTCAGCAGCAGGAGTTGATGGCGCCAGGGGACTCCGGGGTCGATGCCGCGTGCCGTCTGACGGGCCGCGAGCGTGAACGCCTGGGCGGCCAACTGCCGTGCCATGGAGTCGTTCGGGGTGCACTGGCGGGCGTAGGCGAGGACGTGCGGGTGGTGGCGGGCGCGCAGTTCCTGGAGTGCCGGGTACGCGGTGGCCGTGTCGGCGCGCAGCAGTTCGGTGAGCCGTGCGTCGGACACGCCCGTGTGTATGCCACTGCCGCGGTCTCCACCGTCGTCGGCCCGAGCCATCCGCCTGCCTCCTTGCAGCCGTGCGACCCGCCCGGAGCTATGACCTACCGGCGGGTATGACGGCTCATAGTGGAGGACGGGAGGCTGTGGGGAAAGGGTTTCTGTGGGTAACCCATGAGCGTTCCATGTCAGCGGGGTGAAAGATCCGAAAGCACTGTGCCCGGTGCCCTGCCGGAAGTCGTCGGCAGGACACCGGGCACAGTGCTACCCGGTCGGTGGTCGACCGGTCATTCCTCGATGGTCAGACCCTTTCTGAGCCTGATCAATGTCCGCGACAGCAGTCGCGACACATGCATCTGGGAGATGCCGAGTTCCTCGCCGATCTCCGACTGGGTCAGTCCGGCGACGAACCTCAGGGAGAGGATCTTCCGGTCCCGGGGCGGGAGTTCGGCGATGAGCGGCTTGAGCGACTCCACGTACTCGATGCCCTCGATGCCGTGGTCCTCGTAGCCGATCCGGTCGGCCAGGGCACCCTCGGCGTCGTCTTCCTCGGGCTGGGCGTCCAGCGAGGAGGCGGTGTACGCGTTCGACGCGGCCATGCCCTCGACGACCTCGTCGTTGCTCAGGCCCAGGCGCTCGGCCAGTTCCGCCACCGTGGGCGCGCGGTCCAGCTTCTGGGCCAGCTCGTCACCGGCCTTGGCCAGGTCGAGCCGGAGCTCCTGAAGACGGCGCGGCACCCGCACCGACCACGACGTGTCGCGGAAGAAGCGCTTGATCTCGCCGATGATCGTCGGCATCGCGAAGGTGGGGAACTCCACGCCGCGGCTGAGCTCGAAGCGGTCGATCGCCTTGATCAGGCCGATGGTGCCGACCTGGATGATGTCCTCCATCGGCTCGCTGCGCGAGCGGAAGCGGGAGGCGGCGAACTTGACCAGCGCGAGGTTGAGTTCGACGAGCGTGTTGCGGACGTACGAGTATTCGTGGGTCCCTTCCTCCAGCGACTCCAGCCGCTCGAAGAGGGTCTTGGACAGGGCCCGCGCGTCCACCGGGCCCACCTCGTCGTACGGCGGGATCTCCGGAAGCCCGGCGAGTGCGTCGTCCTGCTGTGCCAAGTCATGCTCGAAGGCGTGCTCGGAACCTACGTCGCTGCTGCGCTCGATGGGATCCAGCTGTTCCGGTAGGGATGCCGACGTCGCGCTCTGGGTATGCGATGCGTCGAGCCGGGGTGACATGATGTCCTCCATCGTTCTCGGCATATGGCTGCCGAAGCCTGTCGTGCACTGCGGTGTGCGGCGCCTCCAAGCCGGCCGAGTCGGTTACGTGTCTCTACTAGCCCTACCCGCTTTCCCGAGCTCACCGCAAGTGCGCTCTGGTCCGAAATGTCCGATTCTGTGTGGATGTTCGGGTGTTGGAGGGCGTAGGGAAGGCGTAGTGTTCGAGAGCGTCAGTCAGCAGCCACGACGTCGGGAGTGAGACACGGCATGGACCGCGGGACGGTCGGCAGCGCACAGTCTGGCCGACTACTGGTCGAGGTGCGCGAAGAGGGCTCCAGTGCCGTCGTGACACCGGCGGGTGAGTTGGATCACCACACCGCCGATCTGTTGCGTGAGCCACTGGAGGATTGCCTCGGCAAGGGCTTCAGCCGGCTGGTCGTCGACTGCTCGCGGCTCGAGTTCTGTGACTCCACGGGGCTGAACGTGCTGCTGGGGGCGCGCCTGAAGGCGGAGGCCGCCGGTGGCGGGGTGCATCTCGCCGGCATGCTGCCCGTGGTCGCCCGAGTGTTCGAGATCACGGGGGCCGAGGCCGTCTTCACGGTCCATGACTCCCTCGACGCCGCCCTCGCGGACGAGTCCGACGGCGCCGGCTGACCCCTCGCGTCGGTCGCTGCATCAGACGTCACATCATTCGGCCCGAATACAGGGGTGTTCCCTCGGCCGGGTCGGGCAGGAGACATCCTGAAACTGTCGGCTGTGACGTCGGCCACCGGGGGTGGGGGACTGTGACCGACGTATCAGGCAAGGAACATGTAATGGCGTACTGACTCTGCGTACCGCGTCTTTGAATAGTGTGAACGTTGAACTGGTGAATCGGTGAGGTGAAGCGCTGATGAGCACCACCCGGCCTTTCTCGCCGGGCGACCGCGGCCCTGAGCCCAGCGGCGCTTCCGGAGCGTCCGAGGGGGGCGTGCCAGGGACCGGGGGCGCCGAGCGGGGCGCGTCGGTGGCGGGGCCGTCCGACGGGGGCGCCATGCCGTCCCTGGGGCCCGGCGAGCCCGAGGCGTCCGCCGAGGCCTCGGCGGGGCGTCAGGTCCGCCGGCTGGACTTCGAGGGCCAGAGCGGGGTCGTCCCGCTCGCCCGCGACTTCGCCCGGCAGGCGCTGTACGCCTGGGGCTGGCTGCCCGCCGCCACGGCCGACCAGCGGGCCGCGGCCGAGGATGTGCTGCTCGTGGTCTCCGAGCTGGTCACCAACGCCTGTCTGCATGCCGAGGGCCCGGCCGAGATGTGGGTCGCCTGCGACAACAAGGTCATCCGTATCGAGGTCGCCGACAAGGGCACCGGCCAGCCGGCCCCCCGCACCCCGCACCGCGCGGGGCGCCCCGGCGGCCACGGCATGTTCATCGTGCAGCGGCTCTGCCTGGACTGGGGCGTCCTGCGGACGCCGGGAGTCGCGGGCAAGACGGTATGGGCGGAGCTCGGCGCCCCGGCGTAAATCGTTTCCGCTGATCGGGGGCACCCGGGCCGGAACGGGATCGCCGTACGACCGTGCAGTCGTCGTACCGCGACGAAGGCGGGGCCGGCGGCGTCGCGAGCACCCGCTCGCCCGCGGATGATGACGAGGACGAGGCAGTGACCGGTGGCGCTCGGGGCGCCCGGCTTCATCGCCTTGGATGCCGCCTTCCGCGAGGCCAGGGCGCCGAGCGGGCGCGCCGGCGGCGGAGGGGCCCGGCCGAGACCGCCGTGCAGCGGCGTATGGACGCCTCTGTGGCGGACGGGCGGCGGGCGGAGGTCCCGGCTGATCTGCGGGCGAGGCCAGGGCGCTCATCGACCGTCGCCGAGGAACTCGGACTGAGCGACTGCGGCGAGGCCGGAGTGGGCGCTGTGGACGGGAGGCTGCCGTGCCCGAAGTGCCGCCCCCGGCCCGACCCCGAGTTACCCGGGGTCACCCCCTCCACTCCGTGCACGCCGGATCGCCACAACTCCGGTGTGCGCCGTGTCTTCCTTCCTCAGGGCCCCGGGCGTACCTTGACGGCCGATCTGATATGCCGTCAGGTGCGGCGTCAGGAATTCCGTGAGGAACGAGGGGACCGTGTCGAAGCAGAAGCGAACCGCCGTGCTCGCGACCGCCGCGGCCCTGGCCGGCTCGGCGGTGCTGATGGCCGCCCCCGCGGCCCGGGCCGAAGTCGTCGACGTCAACTACTCCTGCAAGACCCCGATCGGCGACAAGAGCGCCGTCTCGCCCATCGACATCAAGGGCGTCAAGAGCGGCAGCGGATACAAGATCACCATGTCGTGGCAGAAGGGCGTCTCGTCCAGCCCCGTCGAACTCGGCAAGGGCGCGATGAACCCGAGCGCCACCATCAAGCTGGGCGGCGCCGACAGCGGCACGATGAACGTGACCGGGCCGGCCAACCAAGAGGCCATTCCCGCCAACACCCCCATCAAGATCAATGACTTGACGGGCACCTACACCCCGAAGAAGACCGGCAAGGTCACCTTCACCGCGGGCATCCTCACCATCAAGGCCCTGGGCACCACGACCACTTGCACGCCCACCAACAGCCCCGGTCCGTCGCTCTCCCTCGACGTGACCGCGGCGGGCGGCGGCGGAGGCGACAGCGGGACCCAGGGCGGCTCCGACTCCGGTTCCGAACTCCCGCAGACCGGACCCGAGGACTCGGCGATCGCCCTCGGCACCCTCGGCGGCACGGTCCTGCTCGCCGGTGCGGCCGGCGCGCTGTGGCTGACGCGCAGGGGGCAGACGGCCCGCCGCTGACCGTTACGTACTGAGCTGCTGGAGCCGCCGATGTCGTCAGCCGCCCGCGTCCTGTGCCTGCCCCTGCTGCTTCCGTTCCTGCTGGCGGCGGGCGCCGCCCCGACCTGGTCCGTCGCGCCCTCGGGCGGCGGGCGCCCGTCCTTCTACACCGAGGGCGAGCCCGGCACGGTCCAGCAGGACACGGTGTCCGTGACGAACCGGGGCGAGAAGCCGCTCACCGTACGCCTGCACGGCACCGGCGTCCCCATCGCCCTCGCCGAGAGCCGGGTGCGGATCCCGGGCCGCACCCGTGCCGAGGTCCCGTTCACGGTGACCGTCCCGACCGGCACGGCCCCCGGCGACCGCTCCGGCGAGATCGTCGCCCGCGACACGGAGGGCCGCGTCGAGACGGTCGGGCTCCGGCTGCGCGTCACCGGCCCGGAGCTGTCCGCGCTGACCGTCGAGCGAGTGGCGGTCGGCCCCGACGGCATCACATACGAGCTGGTCAACCGGGGTACGACCCCTCTCACCCCGACCCTCGCGGTCCGCGCCGACGGCGTCTTCGGCCGCCTCCTCGACCGCGCCCCGCGCACCCTCCCGGTCGACCTGCCCCCGGGCAGCCGCACCAAGCTCACCGAGCCCTGGTCCGACCGGCCCGCCCTGGACTCGGTCGATGTGCGCCTGACGGTGACGGCGGCGGGCGGCGCGAGCGACACGGCGCGGGCGTCGGCACGGTTCGTGCCGTGGGGTGGCGCGGTGGCGGGGGGAGTGGGGGTCGTCGGGGCGATGGGTGCGCTGTTCGCCGTACGGCGTCGGAGGCGTCGTGAGCCGGACGACGGTGGGTCGGCCGTGGCTGAACAGCCCGTGGAGCGGGCCGAGTTGACGGGAGTGGGGACGTGAGGGCCGGGATGCGGATCGCGGCGCTGCTGGCCGTGCTGGCGCTGCTGTCGCCCGTGGTGTCCGCGTCGGCGGCCGATGATCCGCCCACCGTGAAGCTGTCCAAGTCCCAGGCGGGGACGGGCGGTTCGATCACCGTCACCGGCAGCGGCTGGCGACCGCGCACGCTGCTCATGATCCTCATCTGCGGCCAGTCCGTGCCGTCCACCGGAGTGACCGGGGGCACCAACTCCTGTGCCAACGCGGACGGCAGGGCCGTGACGACGGACTCCGAGGGCCGCTTCAGCCGAAAGCTGCCGGTGGCGGAGCCGCCCGTGCCGTGTCCGTGCGTGGTGCATGTGGCGACGGTGACCGGGGCGAAGGCCGAGGCCGACGCGATCTTCCAGGTCGCCGGGCACGCGGTCGAGCCGCTGCCCGCGGAACCGGCGGGCGGACGCCTGTCGGTCCTCACGGACACTCGCCTCGACGGCTCCGGCTCCCTGCTCACCTGGTTCGGCGCCCCGCCCGCGCGGACGCTCGTCTTCACCGTCGGCAATGTGGGCACCTCGCCCGTGAAGAACCCGGTCTTCCAAGTCGGCACCTCCCACGGCGTGTTCGCCCCGCAGTGGGAGGAACAGCAGTGGCGCGGCACCATCCAGCCCGGCCGCAAGGCACGGATCGAGCTGCCCGTGGAGCTCGCCGCCGGGGCGCACGGCGACTACACCGTCTCCCTGAAGTACGGCGGCAAGGTGATGGCCGAACAGCCCTGGGGCGTGGGCCGCCCCTGGGGCGTGACGCTGTTCTGGATCCTGGTCTGCCTGGTCGTACCGGCGGCGGTGTTCCGGGTCGGGATGGCGGTGGTGGACCGGATACGGCCACGGCAGACGGCCCGCCGACGCGGCCTGCGCCTCCCCGAAGTCGCCCTCCGCCTGCCGGGGCTCAGGCCCCGGGAGGAGGCGAGGCACGCGGCTTCCCCCTCCTCGGCCCTGCCGTGGTTCACCCCGGACAACGACCCGGGCACGGCCGGTCGGCTCTCCGCACCGCACGACGACGACAGCGCCACGAGTCGTACGACCCCTACTGGTCCTACGACTCCTACGACCAGGAAGGGACCCCCGTGAGCAAGCGAAGGAGAGTCACACCGGCCCGGCCCGGGAGAGTGAGTGCGGCGGGCGTCGCCCTGATGCTGGGCGGCGCGGGCGTTCTGCTCGGCGTGTCCGCCGGTACCGCCCAGGCGGCCGAGGTGGCGTACGCGACCGAGTGCATCCCGCCGCCCATCTCCGGGCTGCCGCCGGTCCAGGGCACCACGAAGGTGGAGATCACCGCGCCCGCCGAGGCGAAGGTCGGCGACGAGGTGGAGATCGTCTGGAAGTTCGTCCAGGGGGCGTCCAAGAACCCGGACATCCTCGACCTGGAGGCGAACACGGTCCAGCCGACCGGCACCCTGAAGGCGGCCGGCGCGCAGACGACGGACATCGCCATGCAGGGGCCCCGGGAGAACCCGCCGATCCCCAAGAACACCGACATGAAGCTGTCCGACATGAAGGGCAAGCTCAAGCTGACGGCACCGGGCGAGGTGACGCTGACGCCGGACGCGTACAACATCAACGTCAACAAGCCGATCTCCACGGATACGAAGTGCGCGCCGAAGGAGACGGTGCAGAAGGCGGCGACGATCAAGGTGACGGAGGGGGGAGGGCAGCCGACGGACGACCCTACGGATGACCCGACGGGCGATCCCACCGATGACCCGACCGGATCGCCGGAACCGGACCCGACGCCGACTGAGAGCGAGACGGGCGGCGGCACCAGCACCGGTGGCGATGACGGCGGCGGCCAGACCGACTTCACCGGCAAGGAGGTCCAGGTCCCCTACAAGTGCAAGACGCCCATCGGCGACAAGGACGCCACCTCGCCGGTCCAGATCGACGCCAAGAAGAACGGCGGGAGCTTCGACCTGACCGTCCAGTTCAAGAAGTCGGTGATGGACAGTCCCGCCGACATCCCCAAGGACTCCGTCAAGCCGTCGATGGAGGTCGTCCTGGGCGGCGCCGACAAGGGCACGGTCCATGTCGAGGGCCCGACCAACTCCGAGGACATCAAGTCGGGCGACCCGATAGAGATCCCCGACCTCACCGGCACCTACAAGCCGGGCGCGAGCGGCGAGTCGACCCTCTCCCCGGGCGTGCTCACGGTGAAGGCCCTGGGCACGACGACGACCTGCACCCCGACCAAGACCGAGGTCTCCCTCACCCTGGACACGAGCGAGCAGCCCGGCGGAGCCTCCGGCGGCGGCTCGACCGGCGGTTCGGGCGGTTCGGCGGGAGGCTCCGCCGGCGGCTCGTCGACGGACGGCGGCCTGGCGGCGACGGGCGCGGAGGACCACGGGTCGCTGAAGGCGCTGGGTCTGGTGGCGGGGACGGCCCTGCTGCTGGGGGGAGCGGTGTTCACGTTCATGCCGAGGCGCAGGACGCGCTGATTCCCTCAGGGGTGCGGGGCGTATCGATGTGCGGCTCCGCCGCGCGGGCGCACGGCGGCAGAACCAACGGGGCCGTCACACCTACGTAGGTGTGACGGCCCCGTACGGCTCAAGCAGCGCGCTAGCGCACGTCGCCCATGAGCTCCTTGACCCGCTTGCGGTACATCCACACCGCCACACCGGCGACGACGGCGAGCGTCGCCTCCAGGGCCACGATGTTGGTCTTGTTCAGGTCGACACCGGCGATGGAGAGCAGACCGGTCGTGGCGTCACCGGCGGTGACGGCCAGGAACCAGACGCCCATCATCTGCGAGGCGTACTTCGCGGGCGCCATCTTCGTCGTCACCGACAGACCCACCGGGGACAGCAGCAGCTCGCCCACGGTCTGGACGAAGTAGATCGCCACCAGCCACATCGCGGCCGCCTTGTGACCGCCCTCGGCGATCGACAGCGGGGCCAGGAAGAGGAAGAAGGACGCGCCGACCAGGACCAGACCCGAGCCGAACTTCACGATCGTGCTCGGCTCCTTGCCACGCCGGTTCAGCGCCAGCCAGAACCAGGCGAAGACCGGGGCCAGCGCCATGATCAGGACCGGGTTGACCGACTGGTACCAGGAGACCGGGAACTCCCAGCCGAGGACGCTGTTCTCGGCGGAGCCGTCGGCGAAGATCGACAGGGTCGAGCCGCCCTGGTCGTAGATCATCCAGAACACGGCCGCGGCCACGAAGAACCAGATGTACGCGGACATCTTCGACTGCTCGCCGCGGTCCAGGTCCTTGTCGCGCTTGATGCGGACCAGGACCATCGTCGGGATGATCACGCCGAGCAGGGTCAGCGGGACCAGGACCCAGTTCAGGGTGTAGTTGCCGGAGACGCCGACGATCGCGTAGAAGACGACCGCGATACCGGCCCAGATCGCCGCCTTGCGCAGGGTCGAGGACTTCTCCTCGGCGGACAGCGGTGTCGGGACGACGCTGGAGCGCTCCGCCAGGTGGCGCGAGCCGATCAGGAACTGGACCAGACCCAGCGCCATGCCGAGCGCGGCGAGCGCGAAGCCCAGGTGCCAGTTGACGTTCTCACCGATGGTGCCGATGATCAGCGGCGCGGCGAAGGCACCGAGGTTGATGCCCATGTAGAAGACGGTGAAGCCACCGTCGCGGCGCGGGTCGGACGGGCCGTCGTAGAGGTGGCCGACCATCGTGGAGATGTTGGCCTTCAGCAGACCCGAACCGATCGCGACCAGGCCGAGGCCGGCGTAGAACGTGCCGGAGGACGGCAGGGCCAGCGTGAGGTGGCCGAGCATGATGACGCCGCCGGCCACGGCGACGGTCTTGCGCGGGCCCCAGACCCGGTCGCCGAACCAGCCGCCGGGCATGGCGAGCAGGTACACCATCGACACGTAGACCGAGTAGATCGCGGTCGCCGTCGCCACGTTGAGGTGCAGGCCGCCCGGAGCGACCAGGTACAGCGGGAGCAGTGCCCTCATGCCGTAGTAGGAGAAACGCTCCCACATCTCGGTCATGAAGAGAGTGGCCAGTCCGCGGGGGTGGCCGAAGAAGGTCTTCTCGGAGCCGGGGGTGCCCGGGCGGGCCGAGTCCTTCGTCAGGCTGGACGCCATGGTCGATCCTTGCTGGTCGGGACGCGCACCGACGTAGAAACGTGCACGCGCCCGGTGGGGGGCGGCCGGCACCGGCGGACACGGCCGTCCACCCCACGCCCAGGGGCAGTCCGCTCCGGATCACGGAGGGGATGACGGCGACCGTCGGGATCCACGCCCCCGCCTTCGGGGGCCCGGCCACAGGTCATTCCAGTCGGGACCGGTGAGCACCGGTCCCGCACACAAAAGAGACCCTCAGCGTCAAGTGCGCCGAAGGTCCCTGCAGTGCTACAGGCGTAGATTCACCATACGTCAGGACACTGCCGGATATGGAAGGACTTGAGACACGGATCACAGGTGTCGAGGGAACCGCGAACGCCCTTTCCATGGTCCTTCCAGGATCGCACCTCGCAGGCATAGGTCTGTACCACGCGGGTCGAAGGTAAGAGACACGCCGGGAAACGGTGAGAATCCCGGCGGGCGATCACCCTCCAGCTCTTGTCATGGGCGGACTACCATCACTCCATGACCCGAGTACTGCTCGCCGAGGACGACGCGTCCATTTCGGAGCCGCTGGCCCGCGCACTGCGCCGGGAAGGGTACGAGGTCGAGGTGCGGGAGGACGGCCCCACCGCGCTCGACGCTGGAATGCAGGGCGGTATCGATCTGGTCGTACTGGACCTCGGCCTGCCCGGCATGGACGGTCTGGAGGTGGCCCGGCGACTGCGTGCCGAGGGCCACACCGTGCCGGTCCTCATCCTGACCGCGCGCGCCGACGAGGTGGACACCGTCGTGGGCCTGGACGCCGGTGCCGACGACTACGTCACCAAGCCGTTCCGGCTCGCCGAGCTGCTCGCCCGGGTCCGGGCCCTGCTGCGGCGCGGCGCGGCCGAGCCCCAGCAGCCGCCGGCCACCCATGGCGTACGGATCGACGTCGAGTCGCACCGGGCATGGATGGGCGACGAGGAACTCCAGCTCACGGCCAAGGAGTTCGACCTGCTGCGGGTGCTGGTGCGCGACGCCGGCCGGGTGGTGACCCGGGACCAGCTGATGCGCGAGGTCTGGGACACGACCTGGTGGTCCTCCACCAAGACGCTCGACATGCACATCTCCTGGCTGCGCAAGAAGCTCGGCGACGACGCGGCCAACCCCCGCTACATCGCGACGGTGCGCGGCGTGGGCTTCCGTTTCGAGAAGAGCTGAGCCGACGGGCCGAGTCCCGGAATCCAGCCGTACAGGTAAGTAGCAGGGCATGCGCCGTCGACTGATCCAGTCCACCCTCGCCGTCGTTCTCGTCGTGATCGCCGTCTTCGGTGTGTCGCTGGTCATCGTCGAGACCCGGACCATCACCAGCACCGCGCAGGAGCGGGTGGACACCGAGGCGGTCCGGCTCGCCAGCATCGTGGACAGCCGGCTGCTCGGCGACGAGACCGTGGACGCCAAGGTGCTGCAGGATCAGATCCAGGGCGACCGCTACGCCGAGATCCGGATCCCGCAGAAGCCGGTGATCGAGGTCGGCACCAAGCCGACCGGCGATGTCATCAGCGCCACGGAGACCGGCGAGGAGGGCGAGACGGTCACCGTGCAGGAGCCGCGCTCCTCGGTGACCCGCGAGGTCGGCCGTACGCTGCTGATCATCGGGGCCGTGGCCCTGCTCGCGGTGATCGCGGCCGTGCTGCTCGCGGTACGCCAGGCGAACCGTCTCGCCTCCCCGCTCACCGACCTCGCGGAGACGGCGGAACGCCTCGGCTCGGGCGACCCCCGCCCCCGCCACAAGCGGTACGGCGTCCATGAGCTGGACCGGGTCGCGGATGTGCTGGACTCGTCGGCGGAGCGCATCGGGCGCATGCTCACGGCGGAGCGCCGGCTGGCCGCCGACGCCTCCCACCAGCTCCGCACCCCGCTCACCGCGCTCTCCATGCGCCTGGAGGAGATCACCCTCACCGACGATCTCGACACGGTGAAGGAAGAGGCGACCATCGCGCTGACCCAGGTGGAACGCCTCACCGACGTCGTCGAGCGCCTCCTGACCAACTCCCGTGACCCCCGTACCGGCTCCGCCGTCACCTTCGACCTCGACGAGGTCATCCAGCAGCAGCTGGCGGAGTGGCGCCCGGCGTACCGCAGCGCGGGCCGCGCGATCGTGAGCTCGGGCAAGCGCCACCTCCAGGCGGTGGGCACCCCGGGCGCGGTGGCGCAGGTCCTGGCGGCGCTGATCGAGAACTCCCTGATGCACGGCGGCGGCACCGTCGCCCTGCGCACCCGGGTCACCGGCAACCAGGCCGTGATCGAGGTCACCGACGAGGGTCCCGGCATCCCGGCCGATCTGGGCGCCCGTATCTTCGAGCGCGCGATCAGCGGCCGTAACTCCACGGGCATCGGTCTGGCGGTGGCCCGCGATCTGGCGGAGGCGGACGGCGGCCGGCTGGAGATGCTCCAGACGAAGCCCCCGGTCATCGCGCTGTTCCTGTCCCGGACCCAGCCGCCGAAGAAGGCGCAGGAGTCGGGGCCGACGGTCAGATAGCGGCCCGCTCAGCTCACGCGCTGGCCGACCCGGCGCTCCTGCGCCGCGGGCTCGCGCGGGGACTCCAGGAACGATTCGGCGGTCGGCGCCGGCTCCTCCACGGGGAGCGCGCGGAACACCCAGGTGCGGTACGACCAGAACCGGAACAGCGTCGCGATGCCGATGCCGAGGAACTTGAAGATGTTGCTCTGCAGCGGGCTGTCCCAGCCGAAGCCGTAGGTCGCCGCGTACAGCACGCCGTTCTCGATCACCAGGCCGACCGCGCTGAACAGCAGGAACAGGGTCAGTTCCTTGGTGCGGCGGCTCTTGTCGCGGTCGCGGTAGGTGAAGTACCGGAAGCCGATGTAGTTGAAGATGATCGCGACGACGGTGGCGATGACGCTCGCCCGCACCACCTGGAGGTCGGTGACATGCCGCACCAGGTTGAACACGAGGAGGTTGACGAGCAGCCCGGCTCCGCCCACCGCACCGAACTTCGCGACCTCACGAACCAGCCGGTCAAGGCGCTGCCGTACGGATTTCCCGGACACCGGAGGCGACGATTGAAGCCCCGAGGAACCACGTCCCATGGTCGTGAAGGCTCCTGTCGGTCGATATGTCGGTCGGTTTCGTCAACTCAGCCATGCTAACCACCCCCCTTCTCGATTGCCTGTGTGTGAGGTCATACAGCCGGGAAGAGGCCCGGAAAAGTCCGGTAAGAGGGTCGCCCCGGAGCGGCCGATACCCTAGGGGCGTGACGTTCCCGGTAGTCGGCATGGTCGGCGGAGGCCAGCTCGCTCGTATGACACACGAGTCAGGCATTCCGCTCGGCATCAGGTTCAAGCTCCTCAGTGACACCCCGCAGGATTCCGCGGCGCAGGTCGTCAGCGATGTCGTCATCGGCGACTACCGCGACCTCGACACGCTGCGCGAGTTCGCCCGCGGGTGCGATGTGATCACCTTCGATCACGAACATGTACCCACCGAGCACCTCAGGGCCCTGGAGGCGGACGGTATCCCCGTCCGCCCCGGCCCCGACGCGCTCGTGCACGCCCAGGACAAGGGCGTGATGCGCGCGAGGCTCGACGCGATCGGCGTGCCGTGCCCCAGGCATCGCATCGTGACGGACCCCGGTGACGTGGCGGCCTTCGCGGCGGAGGGCGACGGCTTCCCGGTCGTCCTCAAGACGGTCCGCGGCGGCTACGACGGCAAGGGGGTCTGGGTCGTCGACTCCGCCGAGGAGGCCGCCGACCCGTTCCGCGCCGGCGTCCCGGTCCTCGCCGAGGAGAAGGTCGACTACATACGCGAGCTCGCCGCCAACGTCGTACGGTCGCCGCACGGCCAGGCCGTCGCCTACCCGGTCGTCGAGTCCCAGCAGGTGAACGGCGTCTGCGACACCGTCATCGCGCCGGCCCCCGACCTCGACGAGGCCCTCGCCCTGCGGGCCGAGGAGATGGCGCTGCGGATCGCCAAGGAACTGGACGTCGTCGGCCACCTCGCCGTCGAGCTGTTCCAGACCCGCGACGGCCGCATCCTCGTCAACGAGCTCGCGATGCGCCCCCACAACTCGGGCCACTGGACCCAGGACGGCGCGATCACCTCGCAGTTCGCCAACCACGTCCGCGCCGTCCTCGACCTGCCGCTCGGCGACCCGCGCCCGCGCGCGAAGTGGACGGTCATGGTCAACGTCCTCGGCGGCGACTACCCCGACATGTACTCCGCGTATCTGCACTGCATGGCCCGCGACCCGCAGTTGAAGATCCACATGTACGGCAAGGACGTGAAGCCCGGCCGCAAGGTCGGCCACGTCAACACCTACGGCGACGACCTCGACGACGTGCTGGAGCGCGCCCGTCACGCTGCCGGCTATCTGAGAGGCACGATCACCGAATGAGCCCTGTTGTTGGCATCGTCATGGGGTCGGACTCCGACTGGCCCGTCATGGAGGCCGCCGCCCAGGCCCTCGACGAGTTCGAGATCGAGTACGAGGTCGACGTCGTCTCCGCGCACCGCATGCCGCGCGAGATGGTCACGTACGGCGAGCAGGCGGCCGAGCGAGGGCTCAAGGTGATCATCGCGGGGGCCGGGGGAGCCGCTCACCTGCCCGGCATGCTCGCCTCCGTCACCCCGCTCCCGGTGATCGGCGTGCCCGTCCCGCTGAAGTACCTCGACGGCATGGACTCCCTGCTCTCCATCGTGCAGATGCCGGCCGGCGTCCCGGTCGCCACGGTCTCGGTCGCCGGTGCGCGCAACGCCGGGCTGCTCGCCGCCCGTATCCTCGCCGCCCATGACGAGGACCTGCTCCAGCGGATGGGCGAGTTCCAGCAGGACCTGAACGACCAGGCCAGCGAGAAGGGCAAGCGCCTGCGCGCCAAGGTCGAGGGATCGGGCGCCTTCGGCTTCGGCTCGGGGAAGTGACGCGATGACCTCCGCTTCGTTGGAGGC
Organism: Streptomyces lanatus; assembly: GCF_014655715.1. Taxonomy (GTDB): domain Bacteria; phylum Actinomycetota; class Actinomycetes; order Streptomycetales; family Streptomycetaceae; genus Streptomyces; species Streptomyces lanatus. The sequence continues at coordinate 426,859 of NZ_BNBM01000007.1, forward strand.
GGCCCGGGAACTCCTGCGCGAGTTCCCGGTCGTCGACGGCCACAACGACCTCCCGTGGGCGCTGCGCGCACAGGTCCGCTACGACCTCGACGCCCGCGACATCGCCGGCCACCAGGGCGCCCATCTGCACACCGACATCCCCCGCCTGCGCGAGGGCGGCGTGGGCGCGCAGTTCTGGTCGGTGTTCGTCCGCTCGGACTACGCCGGCGACAAGGCGGTCAGCGCGACGCTGGAACAGATCGACTGCGTACGGCAGTTGCTGGCGCGGTATCCGGCCGACCTGCGCCCGGCGCTGACGGCGGCGGACATGGAGGCGGCCCGCGCGGAGGGCCGTATCGCCTCGCTGATGGGTGCGGAGGGCGGCCACTCCATCGCCGACTCCCTGGCCACGCTGCGCGGGCTGTACGCGCTCGGCGTCCGCTATATGACCCTCACCCACAACGACAACATCGCGTGGGCCGACTCCGCGACGGACGAGCCCGGCGTGGGCGGTCTGTCGGCCTTCGGCCGCGAGGTCGTGCGGGAGATGAACCGCGAGGGCATGCTGGTCGACCTCTCGCACGTCGCGGCGACGACGATGCGGGACGCGCTGGACACCTCCACCGCCCCGGTGATCTTCTCCCACTCCTCCTCCCGCGCGGTCTGCGACCACCCGCGCAACATCCCGGACGACGTCCTGGAGCGTCTGCCCGGCAACGGCGGCGTCGCCATGGTCACGTTCGTGCCGAAGTTCGTGCTCCAGGCGGCGGTCGACTGGACGCTCGCGGCCGACGAGAACATGCGCGCCCACGGCTTCCACCACCTCGACACCACAGCCGAGGCGATGAAGGTGCACCGCGCCTTCGAGGAGACCACCCCGCGCCCCATCGCCACGGTCTCCACGGTCGCCGACCATCTCGACCACATGCGCGAGATCGTCGGCGTCGACCACCTCGGCATCGGCGGCGACTACGACGGCACCGCCTTCACCCCGGACGGTCTGAACGACGTCTCCGGCTACCCCAACCTCATCGCCGAACTCCTGGACCGCGGCTGGTCCAGGGCCGACCTGGCCAAGCTGACCTGGCAGAACGCGGTACGGGTGCTGGGCGCGGCGGAGGACGTGGCCCGGGACCTGCGGGCGACGCGGGGGCCGTCCAACGCGACCATCGAGCAACTGGACGGCTGACGCCTCAGCAGGCGCACAGGCAGAACGGATGTCCTGCCGGGTCCGCGTACACCCTGAAGGTGCGCGAGCGGTCGTCGGTGTCCAGGGGCTTCGCGCCCAGGGCGAGGACGGCTTCCTCGGCCGTGTCCAGGTCCGGCACCGTCAGGTCGAGGTGGAACTGCTGCGAGTGATCGGGCGCGGGCCACTCCGGCGCGACGAACCCCGGGGCGGCCTGGAACGCCAGCGCCTGCCCGCCGGGCACCTTGAGGTCCACCCAGTCCCCGTCGCCCTCCACGGTGCCGTCGAGCACGCGCGCGTAGAAGTCGGCGAGGGCGCGGGGGTCGGGACAGTCCAGGACGACGACGCCCAGTTCGGCGATGGCCATGACTTCCTCCTTGAAGGGATGGTTACCCGAGTGGTTACCCATGGAATGCGTCAACGGGTAACGCTGTTACCTCATGCTGACGCATTGGGGGTAACGTCGCAAGGGGATTGGCGGGATGCGAGAGATAGCGTGCAGCCATGAGTGAGAGATCGCCCGCGCCCGGGGGCCTGGAGCTGATCCAGTCCCTGGTCAACACGCTGGACATCGAGTCGGGTGCCGACTCGCTGGACACGGCGGAGGGCCGGGCGCGGTTCGGGCTGGCCGAGGCCGACCTGCCGGGCGCGCGGGAGCTGCGGGAGTCGCTGCGGGTGGCCCTGCTCGCCCACGCCGGTCATGCGCCGCACCGCGCGGTGACCCCGCTCGGCGAGCTGCTGACGGCGAGCCCGCTGGTCGTCTCGGTCGACGCCGCCGACGGGTCGGCCACCCTCGCCGCCGCCGACGCGGGGCCGCTGCGCTCCAGGGTGGCGGCGGCCATCGCCCGGTCCCTGGTCGAGGGCACCTGGATCCGGCTGAAGGCCTGCGAGGCCGTCGACTGCCACTGGGCGTACTACGACCGCAGTCCGGCCGGACGCGGTCGCTGGTGCTCGATGCAGGTGTGCGGGGCGCGCGCGAAGATGCGGCGCTACCGGGCCAAGTGAGCCGGAGCCAGGTGGGCCGAGCGGGCCAAGTACGCCATTCTGAAAGGTTGTTGAAGATTCATTCGGCGTGATGGCGTCAGGTGCGGCAGAATGCGAAGGACGCCGTTTCGGCCGACTGAGCCTCGGCCGAAGCGGCGTCGCCTGTGCGGGGCCCAGGCGGATCTAGGCCGTGGGGCGCCCCATCGCCCGGTAGCTCCACCCGGCTTCGCGCCACAGCTCGGGGTCGAGGGCGTTGCGGCCGTCCAGGATGACCCGGGCCGCCGCGACCTCGCCGAGAGCCCTCGGGTCCAGCTCGCGGAACTCGCGCCACTCCGTCAGATGCAGCACGACATCGGCGCCGCGCACCGCCTCGACCGCGCTGTCGGCATAGCCGAGGGTCGGGAAGAGACGGCGGGCGTTGGCCATGCCCTTGGGGTCGTAGACGGTGACCTGGCCGCCCTGGAGGTGGATCTGCCCGGCGACGTTCAGCGCGGGCGAGTCCCGCACGTCGTCCGAGTCGGGCTTGAAGGTGGCGCCGAGCACCGCGACCCGCTTGCCCAGGAAGGACCCGCCGCCCAGCGCCTGCCGGGCGAGCTCCACCATCTGCCCGCGCTGGCGCATGTTGATCGAGTCGATCTCGCGCAGGAAGGTCAGCGCCTGGTCGGCGCCCAGCTCACCGGCGCGGGCCATGAAGGCGCGGATGTCCTTGGGCAGACAGCCGCCGCCGAAACCGATCCCGGCCCGCAGGAACTTCTTGCCGATCCGGTCATCGTGGCCGATGGCCTCGGCCAGCTTGGCGACATCGCCGCCGGCGGCCTCGCAGACCTCCGCCATCGCGTTGATGAAGGAGATCTTGGTGGCCAGGAAGGAGTTGGCGGACGTCTTCACCAGCTCGGCGGTGGGGAAGTCGGTGACGACGAAGGGGGAGCCGTCGGCGATCGGCGTCGCGTACACCTCGCGCAGCAGCTCCTCGGCGCGCTCGCTGCGCACGCCGACGACGATCCGGTCCGGGTGCAGGGTGTCCTGGACGGCGAAGCCCTCGCGCAGGAACTCCGGGTTCCAGGCCAGCTCCACCTCGCCGCCGCCGGGCGCCAGCTCCAGGATGCGGGCCGCGAGCCGGTCGGCGCTGCCCACCGGCACGGTCGACTTGCCGACGACCAGGTTCGGGCCGCGCAGGTGCTTGGCGAGGGACTCGACGGCGGAGTCGACGTAGCTCATGTCGCAGGCGTACTCGCCGTGCTTCTGCGGGGTGTTCACGCAGACGAAGTGCACATCGCCGAACTCGGCGACCTCCGCCCAGTCCATGGTGAAGCGCAGCCGCCCGGTCGAGCCCTCGATGCCGGCGACGTGCTTGCGCAGCAGCTCCTCAAGGCCCGGCTCGAACATCGGGACCTGGCCGCGGCCGAGCATCTCGATCTTCTCGGGCACGACATCGAGCCCCAGTACCTCGAAGCCGAGCTCGGCCATGGCCGCGGCGTGGGTGGCGCCGAGATAGCCGGTACCGATCACGGTGATCTTGAGGGCCATGGGGGGACTCCATAAGGGGGACGGCGGCGTGCGGGCCCGAGCATAGTCGGAGGGTCTGACGGGCAACTTCCCCGCTGTCGCCAAGCTCACGTATCACTGCCGTGAGCCGACCCCTAAAATTTGAGTTACTTAACGGTAATTAGCACCGGCATCACACTTGCCACCCAGCGTCCTTGGAGCGTGAGAGACCTTGGCCGGATCGGCTGACTTCGACCTGTACCGCCCGTCCGAGGAGCACGACATGCTCCGTGACGTCATCCGCTCACTGGCCGAGGCGAAGATCGCACCGCACGCCGCCGCGGTCGACGAGGAGGCCCGCTTCCCGCGGGAGGCACTGGACGCTCTGGTCGCCAATGACCTGCACGCGGTGCACGTGCCCGAGGAGTACGGCGGCGCGGGCGCGGACGCGCTGGCGACGGTGATCGTGATCGAGGAGGTCGCGCGGGTCTGCGCCTCGTCCTCCCTGATCCCCGCGGTGAACAAGCTGGGCTCGCTCCCGGTCATACTCTCCGGCTCCGAGGAGCTGAAGAAGAAGTACATGACCCCGCTCGCCAAGGGCGAGGGCATGTTCTCGTACTGCCTGTCCGAGCCCGACGCCGGTTCCGACGCGGCCGGCATGAAGACCAAGGCGGTCCGGGACGGCGACCACTGGATCCTGAACGGCGTGAAGCGCTGGATCACCAACGCCGGCGAGTCCGAGTACTACACGGTGATGGCGGTCACCGACCCCACCAAGCGCTCCAAGGGAATCTCCGCCTTCGTCGTCGAGAAGTCCGACGAGGGCGTCTCCTTCGGCGCCCCGGAGAAGAAGCTCGGCATCAAGGGCTCCCCGACCCGCGAGGTCTACCTGGACAACGTCCGCATCCCGGCGGACCGCATGATCGGCGAGGAGGGCACCGGCTTCGCCACCGCGATGAAGACGCTGGATCACACCCGCATCACGATCGCCGCCCAGGCCCTCGGCATCGCCCAGGGCGCCCTCGACTACGCCAAGGGCTATGTCCAGGAGCGCAAGCAGTTCGGCAAGCCGATCGCCGACTTCCAGGGCATCCAGTTCATGCTCGCCGACATGGCCATGAAGATCTCGGCCGCCCGCGCCCTGACCTACCAGGCCGCCGCCGCCTCCCAGCGCGTCGACGCCGACCTCACCTACCTGGGCGCCGCCGCCAAGTGCTTCGCCTCGGACGTGGCGATGGAGGTCACGACGGACGCGGTGCAGCTCCTCGGCGGCTACGGCTACACCCGTGACTACCCGTGCGAGCGCATGATGCGCGACGCGAAGATCACGCAGATCTACGAGGGCACCAACCAGGTCCAGCGCATCGTCATGGCGCGCAACCTGCCGTAAGCGAGAGCGACAGAGGGGNNNCCCCCTCTGCTGCGAGCGTCGGCTACCCCTCGTCCTCCGACGACGGATAGACCCGCCACAGTTGCGAGAGGTTCGGGCCGCCCCACATCCGGGTCAGGCCCACCAGCCGGTCGTTGCCCTGGAGGTGGTCGGCGATGGCCAGGGCGTAGCGCGGGTGCACGACGGAGACCAGGTAGAAGTCATTGCCGCGGTCCGCGTGGGAGACCAGCCGCCAGTGCTGGTTGAGGCTGTCCGTGCGCTCCCGGAGGGTCACGGTGTCGGGCGGGTTGGCCCCCACCGTGAGACAGCGCCGGTTGGCGTACGACTCGATCCGCACCGTGCCGTTCGCGTTCGCCGGCAGGAACCACCGATGTGAGGTGTTGTCCTTGGCGAATGGGTCCTGTGCCCAGGTCTGGGTGTGGTTGCCGACACCGTCGTGCCAGTCGTTGCACATGAAGTAGGTGCCGGTGACGTGGTGGGTCATCGTCACCGATCCACCCGCGAGCAGTACGAGATCCGTCAAGTCAGTGCTCCTCGTCCTTGAGAGTCCGTCACGGGAGAGGGCGCCCCTGAACCGACCCTAGGCACCCGGCTGTTGTCCGACACCCCGGCGAACCGGACGTTTCACGAGGCCAGGGCCTGTCCGGTAGGCCCTCGAACGCATGGACGGCACCGCACGAACCGGCTGACCGCACGTCACCCACATGCCACTCATCCGGCGCGGCGACGGCGCGGCGCACCCCGGGATTCGAACGGGCGGTGCGGGACTCACGGGCGGGCCGAAGGGGCAAGACCGGGAAACCGGAAGGCGCCGCGCCGAAACGGCTGGCTCATGCACCGCGGTCCCGCTCCTGTGGCGGCGCACCGCGATCCTGCCGAGGATCTGACCATGGCCGCTCACCGCACCAGGTCCCGCACCCGCCGGTCCACATGGCTGTGGGGTGCGGCGGGCTTCCTGGCGCTGGCGGCGCTCGTGGGCGCGGGGACCGGCCTCTACTTCAGCGAACGGGACGCGCGACAGCGTCCCCTCACCGCGGGCGCCACCGGCCACGGCCGGATCGAGGTGCTGGCCGACGTGGAGAAGACGGACCCCGACGAGCGCACGGCCACGGTCCAGCTGAGTGTGGCGGCGACCGGTGAGTACGCCGACCCGGACGGTACGCATGCCCCGGCCAAGGACGTCACGGTCCACACCAACTCGGCGCTCCAGCCCGAGGTGACGTTCGCCGCGGAAGGCGTCGGCGGGGTCAAGAGCGTGGTGGTTCCCCTGGAGTCGGGCACGTCGTCGGACTATCCCTTCGACCGCTACGACGTCAGCCTCGTCGTCGCCACCACCATCGGCGGTGTCTTGACCCCCACCCGCCTGGTGCTGCGCGACGAGGATCCGCGCTTCACCCTGCGCCGGGCCGCGGTCGTCGCCGACGAGCAATTCGCGGCCGTGCGGGTGCGGGCGATGAGGTCGCGCAGCACCTTCATCATGGCCTGGTTCATGATCGGCGCCATGTGGGCCATTGCGCTGGCCGTTCTGCTGGCGTGCCATCTCGTCGTACGCCAACGCCGCGGCATGGTCTGGGGTGCCCTCGGCTGGATGGCGGGCACCCTCTTCGCCCTGGTCGGCCTCCGCAACGCGGCACCCGGCAGTCCCCCCAACGGCTGCGTCCTGGACTACGCGGCCTTCTACTGGGCCGAGGCCCTGATCGCGCTGAGCCTGACGCTGTTGGTGTTCTACGGGATCGTGACCGAGCACGATCACGGGGGGCCGTTGCCCGCGCGGGGCGGTGGGGGCGCGGTGCGGCCACGGCGGTTGCGGGTCCGGGTACGGCGGCCTGCGGGACGGCGGACCTCGACGCGCGGCTGACCCGGGATTCGCCTACCGTCGGAAGGGTGCGAGGTATGTATCGGCTCGTCGCGCCCATGCTGGCGGTCGCCTCTGTCGTGGCGGTCGCCGCCGGGACCGTACCCCCCACTGACACGGCGATCAGCACGGTGAAGTTCACCGCGGCCGAACGCCGCGAGACGATGGCGTACTGGACGCCGGAGCGGATGCGCGCGGTGGGCGCGTCCACCGAACTCGGCCACGACGCCGCGTCCGTCCGACCCTGGCGGGCTCCCGCGATGAAGACGGTGGGACGCCTCTTCCTCACCAACGAGAAGGGCCAGGACACCTACTGCACCGCCACCGCGGTCCGGAGCCGCAACCGCTCCACGGTGATGACGGCCGGGCACTGCGTACAACTGCCCGCGTCGCCGGAGAACCACTACAGCAACATGGTCTTCGTACCGGGCTACAACGAGGGCGAGCGCCCGTACGGCGTGTATGTGGTCCGGGCGATCGCGGTGCCGCGCAGTTGGGCTCAGGACGCGCGGAACGATGTGGCGGCGGTCGTGGTGGACGAGCGGCCGGGCGGGGAGTCGCTGACGGACGAGGTCGGTGAGCAGGCGGTGGCCTTCGACCGTGAGCCGGGCGCCACGGTGACCGTCTTCGGATACCCCGACAGCCAGGAGCAGCGCGGCGAACACCTCATGTACTGCGCGGGTACGACGTCGAAGGCTCCCGACGGCACCCAGCGCGTCCGCTGTCCGATGGAGGGCGGGTCCAGCGGTGGCCCGTGGCTGGCCGGATTCGACCGGAGGACGGGCCGGGGCACGCTGGTGTCGGTGAACAGCTTCGGCGACGCACCGGAGAACGGCACGGGGATGGACGGTGAGGTGCTGGGCGGGGCGGCGCGACAACTGCACGAGCGGGCGGAGGGATTGTGACCGCCCCTCAATCCTTGAGGTAGGGCTCGAGGAGGGTGCTCCACGCACGGGCGATCTTCGCGTACTCCTCGGGACACCGCTCGGCCCGCTCCTCGGGGAGCACACCGTCCGGGTTGCCCTCGCGCTTCACGATCCACTTGTACCGGCCGGGGTCCGAACCGTAGAGCCAGCAGGACCAGTTGTAGAACCGCTGGATGCTGAGCGAGTGTTCGTCGGCGTACTCGTCGGCGGGCATGTTCCCGGCCGACTCCGCCTCCGCGAGCCCGGACCAGGCGTTGATCGTGTCGATCGCGTACTGCTGGTGTTCGTCGTCGCCGCTGGCCAGCAGCAGGGCGGAGAGCTGGTCGACGGCGTCCTCCTCCTCGCCGGTGGCGGGCAGGTCGTACATGGCGATGAGGCCGTGGCCGAGCTCGTGCAGCAGGACGCCGTTGGTCAGGCCGACGAGGTCCTGCTCCACGGCGGCCTCGCGCTCCTTGGCGCTGCCCTCGGTCTCCTGCTCCTCGTAGATCTGCCGGAGGGTGTCGACGAACTCGTAGCAGTACGTGATGTCCTTCGTCTGCGGGTTCCAGAAGGCGTTGGCCTGTCCGCAGCTCTTCGCCCGCAGCGGCACGTCGTACGGCAGGGCGATGAGGTCGTCGGCGTAGTCCGACACGCCCTCAAGGGCCTTGGTGCGCTTGAGGAATGCCTCGGTCCGCCGGTCCGCGGGTTTCTCCGGCTTCTCGTACGACACCACGAGATCGCCGCGGTCGGCGGACGCAGACGGGGAGGTCGCCGGGCCGGCCTTGAACCGGCGCACCGTGTCCTCCGTGCTCGTCGTGGCCTCGCCGGAGCCGGACGAGCAGCCGGTGACAGCGGTGAGGGCCGCCCCGGCGAGCATGGCGCCTGCCCGGGCTCGGGCCTTCCTCACTGCTGTCACCGGCGGTCACCTCTCACGGTGCGGTCGGGTTCGGGACGTCTCCGCATCCACGGTGGCCGCGGGCCGGTGGCCGGGCAAACGGCGCGGGCCGAACGGGTGGCCCCCCCCTCGCCGGCCGGGTCAGTAGACCTCGGTGCCGCTCCAGGCGAGCGCCTCGTTGACCTGCTGGCCGAGGCTGTCGCAGCCGTCGTTCCAGGTGATCTTGCCGGAGTTCAGGCCGAGCGCCGCGTCGCCGTGGAAGACCGGGCCGCCGCTGTCGCCGCCTTCGATGCAGTTGGTCCACCGGAACAGGCCGCCCACATTGCCGTCGCCGTAGTTGGCGGTGACGTTCTTCTGCAGCACATAGCCGCAGATGTAGCCCGTCTTCCAGCCGCTGCTGCACAGGTATTCGTCGGCGCCGGGGTCACGGGAGTGCGTGATGTCCTGATAGCTGCCGTTGTGCAGATAGACGTTGCCCGGCTTGCCGATGTCGGCGTTGTAGTGCCGTATCAGGCCGTAGTCGTTGGCGGGGTAGGAGCCGCCGGCCTCGTAGCCGAGGTAGACGCCCGCGCCGTTGCGCCAGTCGGCGACCCCGGCCGCTTTGTACAGGCAGTGGCCCGCGGTGAGGAACCACAGCGAGTTCGGGTCGCTCTTCTTGCGGACGTTGAAGCCCAGCGAGCAGTCGACCAGGCCGTTGGAGCTCTCGATGAAGTTGCCGCCGGAGATGGTCTTCTCCAGCCTGCCGTCCGCCCGCGTCACCCGCACCGTGGAGCCGAAGGGCTCGGCGGTGCGCAGCAGACGGGCGTAGTCGGCGGCGGAGACGGTCGCGTCCGCCTGGACGTCGACCCGGTTCGCCTTCACATCCGTGCCCCAGGTGGTGCCGGGGATGGAGATCGACTTGTTGAACGCGTCGGTGACGGCGTCCAGTTCGGCCATGCTGTGCGTCACGCGCCGGGCGATGCCGCCCGCCTCGCGCACCTCGCCCGCGGCGGCCTCGTCGGTGACGTTGACCACGAGCCGGTCGGTCTCCCGGTCGACATAGAAGCCGCCGGTGCGGGACGCGCCGAGCTCGTCGGACAGCGCGGTCGCCGAACGGCCGCTGATGCCGCCGGCGACGGGGATGTCATGGGGGTCGGGTGCCGCGAACGCGTCGGACGGGCTCAACAATGTGCCGGCGAACAGCAGCGCCGCAGCCAGAGGGCTCAGTGCGGCACGCCGTGACCATGAAGATCTCAAGGCGGAATCCTTCTACGCGAGGACAGCGGAAAGTGTTCGCACACACTTGCGACCCAAGAAACGTAGCCGGAGTGATCGTCCGCGGGCGGAACGCGGAGATGACGATCAGGTGATCAGCGGGTGGCGGCCAACCCTCCCTGGAATCAGGCGACTTGAGCCGTACGCCGCCGGGAGCCCGGCACCCGGCGCCCCGATCCCCGTGGACCCGCCCCGCGGAATGTGTACGTCCGCCCGATGGCGCGCGGCGGCGGGTGGGCGTAGGACGGAAGGGCACGGGGCCCGCCCCGGGCTCCCGCACCACCAGGAGGAGCCATGACCCAGCAGGGAATGACGACGATGAGCAAGGAGATGCAGGACTGCGTCGAGGCGTGCATGAACTGCCACAGCGTGTGCGAGGAGACCATGAGCTCCTGCATGCAGATGGGCGGTCAGGCCCAGATGCAGATCATGCGCGCGCTCATGGACTGCGCCGAGACGACCCGTATGTGCGCGGACATGATGATGCGCCGCTCGCCCATGTCGGCCGAGATGTGCGCGATGTGCGCCAGGGCCTGCGAGATGTGCGCCGAAGCGTGTATGTCCATGCCGGACGACCCGCAGATGATGCGCTGCGCCGAGGCGTGTCGCCGCTGCGCCGAGTCCTGTCGCTCGATGGCGGGCGCCACGATGTGAAGCCGTAGGCCGAACAACACTCAAGGGCACCCGACGGGGTGCCCTTGAGGTGTGGGAGACGGCTTCTCACTTGTCCGAGACGGTCACCGTCTCGTCGTTCTTCAGCTGCTCGACCAGCGTCTTCACCTTCGCCTTGTCCCAGACGAGGTTGCCTCCGGAGGAGCCGGAGACCGGCATGTTCATGGACTTGCCGTCGCCGCCGTTCACGCTCTTCATCGCCCAGAACATGGAGGCCAGGTCCCACAGGCCCATGTCCTTGTCGACGATCAGCGAGTCGAGGCCGGCGCTCATCGTGGGGTAGAGCTTGAAGGGGTTGAGGACCGTGCTCGGGGTGGCGACCTGGCTGGCGAGCGCGTTGAGGAACTTCTGCTGGTTCTTCGTGCGGTCCAGGTCGGAGCCGGCCAGCGCGTACCGGGTGCGGACGAACGCGAGCGACTGCTCGCCGTTCAGGGTCTGCTTGCCCTTCTTGAAGTCCGCGCCGGACTTGGAGTCCTTGATGTCCTGCGGGATGTCCATCTCGACGCCGCCGACCGCGTCCACGATGTTCGCGAAGCCGGCGAAGCCGATCTCGACGTAGTGGTCGATGTGCAGACCGGTGTTGAACTCGACCGTGCGCACCAGGAGCGTGGGCCCGTCCTCGGCGTAGGCCGCGTTCAGCTTCGTGTGCCGGCCCGTGCCCTTGAAGGTCTTGCCGGACTCCGAGCCCACATACGTCGGGATCTCCACGTCCGAGTCACGGGGGAGGGAGACCAGCGTGTCGCCGTTGCTGCCGACGTGCAGCAGCATCATGGAGTCGGTGCGCTTGCCGTCGGCGGAACCGGTGTGCAGTTCCTTCTTCTGTTCGGCCGTCATGCCCTCGCGGCTGTCGGAACCGACGATCAGATAGTTGGTGCCCTCGCCGGCCTCCGGCCGCTCTATGACCTTCGACAGGTCGACATCGCGGTTGAGCTTGGAGTCGGCCCAGAAGTAGGTGGCGACGCTCGTCACGACCAGCACCGTCACCAGCGTGATCGAGGCCACCTTGAACCGGCGCCGCCAGTTCGGCGCGGGCCGCGGCTCGCGCATCCCCGTGTCATCGCGGCCACCCCCGGATCCGCCGCCGTAGACCTGGCCGGTGTTGTAGCCGCTGTCGTACCCGTCGTCGTAGGACGTGTCGTCGCCGTAGCCGCCGTGGCCCTGGCCGTTCACATACGACTGCTGGCGCGGCACCCCGCCATAGCCCTGGCCGGGCGGCGGCGCCTGGCCGCGACGGACCTGCCGCATCACGCGCGCGCCCTCGGGCTGCGCGCTCCCGCTGCCGCGTCCGTAACGGCTGCCGCGGTTGTCGTCGGACCATGCCTGGGGCCAGTCATTCATGCGCCCCAGTGTGCAGGGCATGGCCAGGTGTCTTACAAGGTTCGGCGGAAAATAGGGTCACGGCTGTTGCGAAGCCAACACAAAGTCCGCGAATGTCAGGTCGGCATAAGGTGGAGGTCATGACAGACCAGGTCACCGACGCGGAGTCGGGCACTCCGGATATCCCGGGCAAGCCGACGTCGGCCTCCCGCACCACTCTCAGCCACATCATGACCCACAACGACACCAACCTTCTCGGGACGGTGCACGGCGGTGTGATCATGAAACTCGTCGACGACGCGGCGGGCGCCGTGGCCGGCCGTCACTCCGGCGGCCCCGCCGTCACCGCGTCCATGGACGAGATGGCCTTCCTCGAGCCGGTCCGTGTCGGCGACCTCGTCCATGTGAAGGCCCAGGTCAACTGGACCGGCCGGACCTCGATGGAGGTCGGCGTACGCGTCCTCGCCGAGCGCTGGAACGAATCGGCGCCGCCCACCCAGGTCGGCTCGGCCTACCTGGTGTTCGCGGCCGTCGACGCCGACGGCAAGCCGCGCCGAGTGCCGCACGTCATACCGGAGACCGAACGCGACAAGCGGCGGTACCAGGAGGCCCAGATCCGGCGGACGCATCGGCTGGCGCGCCGCCGCGCCATCATGGAGCTGCGGGAGAAGCGGGCGGCGGAGGGGTTCGAGGACTGAGAGAGGGCGGGGAGGGGGCGCGGAGGGCTGTCCGCACACGCCCCCGACTGTTACATACGCCCCGCCCCGCATCGAGCCCTGCGCCGAGCCCTGCCCCGCCCCGCGCCGAGCCCCGTCCCACTCACGAGCACCCCGTCTCGTCCCCGCGCACCACGGTGGAGTGCCCCTGGGCCGGATCCTCGGCGCGTACCTTCCGTACCTGCCGGAAGTCGGCCCCGACGATCACCTTGAGCGTCGGCCCCAGCCCCTTCACGGCCCGCAGCTCGCTGCCGGGCAGCGCGGCCGCCAGGGACCTCGCCGAGCGGTCCCAGCCGGGGTCATGGGCGACGACCGTGCGCTTGAGGCCCCGGTCCTCCGCGAACACCGGGCTTCCCGTGGTGTCGAAGCCCGTCGCCGCCAGCGCGGCGTCCACGCGCTTGCCGAGGCCGTTCTCCTTGGTGCCGTTCTCCACCTGGACATGGATCTGCCCAGGGTCGACCTCGACGGGGACGGTCCTACGCTTCGGGCGGTGCGTGGCCAGCGGTTTGTCCTCGCGCAGGGCCCGGAAGAGCCGTTCGGACCGTGCGGTGTCCCACTTCACGGTGGAGCCGACGCCCTTCACGTCGTACTCCAGATCGCCGATCGGCACGGTCGTGAACTCCGACGACGACGGCGAGAAGTTCCGCATCGCACGCCCGAGGTCGAGCAACTCGCCCGTACCGAACCCCTTGTCGGCCCGTACCGAGCCGAGCACCGCCCGCGTCACGTCCCGGAACCGCATGGGATTCAGCAGGATCCCGGACGACGTGGCCCGCTCGATCAGCGCCGCCATGAACCGCTGCTGCCGCTGCACCCGCCCCAGGTCCGAGTCGCTGTCGACATGCCGCGCCCGCACGAACTGCAGCGCCTGACCGCCCATCAGCCGGTGTGAGCCGGCCGGCAGGTCGAGACCGGTGTACGAGTCCTGCAGATCCTCGGCGGTGCAGATCCGCACGCCGCCGAGGACGTCCACCGTCTTCATGAAGCTGGTGAAGTCGACCTCCAGATAGTGGTCGATCTTGACGTGCGTCATGTGCTCGACGGTGCGCACGGTGAGGTTCGGACCGCCCTCCGCGTACGCCGCGTTGATCTTGATGGGGTGGGTCTCGCCACTGTCGTCCTCTGGCACCTCGGCGTACGAGTCGCGCGGCAGGCTCACCACACTCGCCCGCTCCCGGTCCGCCGAGATGTGCACGATCATGATCGTGTCGGTGCAGTGGCACGGGGCGCCGCCCAGCTTGTACTTGCGGCGCTCCTCGTCGCTGATGCGGTCGCGGCCGTCCGTGCCGACGAGCAGGACGTTCATCCCGTGCCCGGCCTGCGGCCGGTTCTTCATGTCCTTGAACGGGTCCACGCGCTCGATCTTCGCGTCCAGGCTGGTGACCACCGCGTGCCCGATGCCGGCGGAGGCGAGCACCACGACGGACAGTGTCGTCACCGCGCGCATGGCCCAGCGTGGCCGCCTGCGCCGCGCTGGAGCGACCGGCCGCTCGCCGACGCGGGACGGCTGCGGGCGTCGCTGCGCGGGGGACGGGGAGCGGCGGGGCGGCGTGGGCATGAGGCGATACCTCCGCGAGGGCTTGCCCTAGGTCGTACGTGGGATCCGGGTAGCACCGTAGGGCCATACGATCTGCTGCCCGGAGCACCGGCCCCGGCGGGGCGCACCGGTGTCCCCCGTTCGCGGTAACGTGAGGCCCCTATGAACGCCAATCCCGACGTGCAGCCCTCCGCCGTGTCCGTGATCATGCCCGTCCTCAATGAGGAGCGGCATCTGCACGGCGCCGTCCGAGCGATCCTGGCGCAGGAGTACGCCGGCGAGATGGAGGTCGTGATCGCCCTCGGTCCGTCGACGGACCGTACGGACGAGATCGCGGCTCAGCTCGTCGCCGAGGACTCCCGGGTCGTCACGGTCCCGAACCCGACCGGCCGCACCCCCGCCGCCCTCAACGCCGCGATCAAGGCCTCCCGCCATCCGATCGTCGTCCGCGTCGACGGCCACGGCATCCTCTCCCCGAACTACATCGCCACCGCCGTACGCCTCCTGGAGGAGACCGGCGCGCAGAACGTCGGCGGCATCATGCACGCCGAGGGCGAGAACGACTGGGAGCACGCCGTCGCCGCCGCGATGACCTCGAAGATCGGCGTCGGCAACGCGGCCTTCCACACCGGCGGCGCCGCCCAGCAGGCCGAGACCGTGTACCTCGGGGTGTTCCGCCGCGAGGCGCTGGAGCAGCAGGGCGGGTACAACGAGGAGTTCATCCGCGCCCAGGACTGGGAGCTCAACTTCCGGATCCGCGAGGCGGGCGGGCTGATCTGGTTCTCACCCGAGCTGAAGGTGTCGTACCGCCCGAGGCCGAGCGTGAAGGCCCTCGCCAAGCAGTACAAGGACTACGGCCGCTGGCGGCATGTCGTCGCCCGCTACCACTCCGGCTCCATCAACCTGCGCTACCTCGCCCCGCCCACGGCGGTCTGCGCCATCGCGGCCGGTCTGGTGGCCGGGGCCTTGGTCACCCCCTGGGCCCTGGTGATCCCCGGCGGCTACCTCGCGGCGATCGTCGCGGGGTCCGTCCCCGCCGGCAAGGGGCTGCCGCTGAAGGCCCGCCTCCAGATCCCTGTCGCCCTCGCGACCATGCACATGTCGTGGGGCTACGGCTTTCTGACCAGCCCGCGTGCGCTGGCGCGGAAGGTCATCGCGTCGCGGCGGCCGGCTGTCCTCAGCGAGAGCTGAGAACAGCCGGACGACTACCAGCGGTAGGGCGCGTACACATCCATGCACGGGCTGCTGTCCGACCCGTTGATGGCGTCGGCGTTGTCGGGGATGTCCCCGGCCTTCGGCGCCGACTGCTTGGGGTAGGCCGTCCCCGTACGCCAGTCGGCGCCCACGACGAGGGTGACCCCGGAGACGTCGGTGGTCCGCTTCACCGAACTGGTGGGAATCCCCAGCGACTTGGCGACCCGCTGGGCGTCGCCCTCCAGGTCCGCGCTGGGGTAGCGGACGACCGTCTTGTCCACGCTGATCGCCGCCGAGGGATCAGCCACCGCCTGTGCGAAACCCTTGCCGACGAGCTCCTGGGCGATCGCGCGCGCCCGCCCGGACACCGGTCCCTCCGTGCTGGTCCGCGTGCCGTTCTGCACCTGTACGGCGATCTTGTCGTCGGCCGCCGCCGGGTCCTTGGAGGCCTTCTCCTCGGTCTTCGCCTTCTTGTCCGAGTCGGTGCCGTTGGCGTCGAACGGCACGTCGTCGCGGAGCATCGCCCACACCTTCTCGGCGTCGGCGCCGGCCGGCACCACATGGTTGGCGTCCTGCGGGTCCTGCACGTTCGGCATCGTCGTCATGGTGAGGCGGTTCGTCGGCACCGTCTTGAGCTGCATGCCCAGGTCGTACAGCTTCTTGACCGTACCGATCTCCTCGGAGACCGTCAGTGACTTCGTGGCCGCCTCGGCCAGGCCCATCAGCCTGCCGGTGTCGGTGAAGACGTTCTGGTCCTTCAGCGTGCGGATCATCGAGTTCATGTACATGTGCTGGGCCCTGGCCCGCAGGAGGTCACTGCCCCAGGCATGGCGCGTGCGCAGCCACTGGAGTGCCTGCTCGCCCTCGACCTTGCGCGTGCCGGCCTTCATCTTCAGGCCGGAACCCCCGCGGTCCCACACGTTCTGGTTCACACAGACCTCGACCCCGCCGATGGCGTCCGCCATGCTCACGACGCCCGCGAAGTCGATGGTCATCCAGTGGTCGATGTACACCCCGGTGAGGTTCTGCCAGGTGGCCAGGGTGCAACCGGCTCCGCCGCGGGCCAGCGACTCGTTGATGATCTTGTTGGTCGCCTGATAGGTCTTGCCGGTCTCCGGGTCCGTGCACTTGGGGATGTCGACCCGGGTGTCGCGCGGGATGCTCACCACCGCGGCGCTCTTGCGGTCGGCGGACAGGTGGATGAGCATCTGCACATCGCCCAGCGGAGGGTTGCCGCGGTTGTCCCTGCTGCCGCCCAGCGCCACGTTCTCGTCGGAGTTACGGCTGTCGGAGCCGATCAGCAGGATGTTCAGCGGCGTCTGTCCGGCCGCGTTGGCCGCGGTCTTCTGCGCCTTCGAGTCGCCGCTGCTGCGCTCGCCCTTCTCGATGTTGCCGTTCAGGTGCTGGTAGTACAGGTATCCGGCGCCGCCGGTGCCCAGTATCACCACCGCCAGAACCGTCGCCGACCAGCGCAGGGCGCGCCGTCCACGGCGTCCGCCGCCGCGGCCGCGGCCGCCCCTGGAACCCCCGCCGGCGTGCCGGCCGCTCCGGTCGGGCGGCGTGTCCTGGTCGGTCTGCGGGGTGAGCGACATGGTGTCGTCCACCGCGGCGGCCTCCCCACGCACACTGCTCTGCGCCAACTCTTCGCCCTTCCCCGCCCTTTGCCCGACATGGCCGCGCCGCGCGCCGGACCTCCCCGTCCGATGCGGAGCGAACCCTGCCAGACCTGCCTGTCCGACACCGGTTCGCAACCTGTCAGACCCCTATGGGCCCGAGCCAGGTTGGCCACGCGTCGGCAAAATCACACCGGGTACGGCCGCGTGGGGTGTCCGGCCAACGTTCGCTGACACAAGCGTGTCGTGTGTCAGACCAACGAGTGGCGGCCACGGTTGCGTTCCGCACGCCGCGGATTTCCGTACGGACTCCGTACGGGCCCCGCGTGGAACGGGCCCGCCCGACCGCAAGTCGGCGGCAGGGCAGGCCCGTTGAGCCGCTACTTCGCGCACTCGACCTTGTCGGCGGTGGACTTCTCCACGTCCGGCGCCTTCGTCGGCGCGGTGAGCGAGACCCCCGCACCCTTGAAGTCCTTGCCCAGCGTCAGCGTCATCGTGGGCAGGCCCTGGGAGTTGGTCACGCTCTTGCCGGGCTTCATCGCGGACCCCGACAGGCCCATGATGTCGGCGAGCCGACGCGCCTGGTCCGCCTGGTCCGGCGCGTACTCCAGCGTCGTCTTCGCGAGCGCAGCCGGGGCGTTGCCCGCGTTCTCGGACTTCTCCACGCCCTCCTCGGTCTGCAGCCAGGCCAGGGTCTCCTGGGCGCTGCCCGCGGGGGCGCCGCCGTTGAAGACCTGCACCCGCACCTCGGAGGGGTCGGCCTTGGTGCCCTTGAGCCGGGCGGCCACGGCGGCGGCCTCCTTCTGCTTCTGCTGCTTGACCGCGGTGAAGGAGACGTCGTTCTGGATCGCCTGGAAGACCTGGGGAGCCGTGGTCGGGTTCACCACGACCGTCGCCCTGACCTTCTCCGTCGGGTTGTCGATCACCGGAACCGTCGTGAAGGTCAGGTTCTTGGTGTTGAGCTTGCCCAGCTCCAGACCCAGATCCTTCAGCTTGTCGATGCTGTCCAGCTGGGAGTCGACGGTCAGCGCCTTGGTGCCCGCCTCCGCCAGCTTGATCATCTTGGTCGGGCTGGTGAGCGTGTCGTTCGACTTCAGCTTGCGCATCAGCGCGCTCAGGAACTGCTGCTGCAAGGCGATCCGGCTCAGGTCGCCGCCGGTGCCGACGGCATGCCGGGTACGGACGAAGGCCAGCGCCTGCTCGCCCTCGATCTTGTGCTCGCCCTTGGGGAGGTCGAGCTTGGAGTCGGGGTCGTTGATGTCCTTGGCCAGACACACCTCGACACCGCCGACCGCCGTCGTCAGCGTCTTCACCGCGTTGAAGTCGGCCACCATGAAGTTGTCCGGCTTGATCCCAGTCAGCTCGGTGACCGTCCGCGCGGTGCAGCTGGGCGTACGTTCCTCCTGGCCCAGGCTGGTGTTGAAGCGGACGCCCGTCTCGCCCGGGATGACCTTCTGGGAGCCGTCCTCCTGCGTCGTCGGGCAGTCCGGGATGTCCACGATCAGGTCACGCGGGATGCTCAGCGCGGTCGCGTTCGAGCGGTCCTTGGAGACGTGCAGCAGGATCGTGGTGTCCGCGTGTCCCGCGCTGCCCGAGTCGCCGTACTTGTCGTTGCCCGCGCCGGTGCGCTTGTCCGTGCCGATCAGCAGGATGTTGATGGCCTTGTCCTTGCTGAAGCCACCGGTGCTCGCGCCGTCGTCGTTCACGGACTGGATGTTGTCGTTGAGGTGCTCGATATAGAGATACGCGCCCGCCGCGGCGGCGACCACCACGAACGCCATGATGCCGCCGGTCCAGAGCACGGCCTTCTTCGCCTTGCTCTTCTTCTTCACCGGCCGCCGGCCGCGCCGCCCCGGCGGTGGCTCCTCGGGCGCCCCCCTGCGCCTTCGCTGGGCCGGCACCTCACGGCCCGGTGTCTGACGGGTCTCGCGTCCCGGTGCGGCGGTACGACTGCGCACCGCTCCCTGGGCGCCCGCGGCGCCCTGAGCGGTGGAACCGGCCGCACGGGATGCGGCGCCGGTCCGGGAAGCGGCTCTGCGGGGTCCGGGAACCGATGACTGCGGTGCGGAATTACTCAGTCGCAGTTCGTATTCACCGGTGTTCGGATTGAGCACCCACTGGTCTGCGGGATCGATGTCATCCGCCCGCCCACGGCCTTGCGCGTCCACGGTTGTCTGAATCCTCCGTCGGGGCCACGCGGCGCCTACCCCCTCCAAGGCGCTCGGGTCTCTTTCGGTCAAACAGTGCGCAAGCCTAAGTACGGCAGGGAGCACCGGATCGCTCACACTATCCGCCCAGTTCAGCGTGGAGCGACGACGGTGACAAATTCCACGTCCCTACAACTGGGCAATCCGCCGCATTTCTTTGGAGTGGGGTTCGCCGACTTGGTGAGCGCTTTACCCGCAGGGGTTCTCGGCTGCCGTGCTGCCGCGGAAGGTGGGTGCCGGGGGAGTGGGGTCGGAAGGCTCGTCCGGGCGGGCGGGATGCCGCGGAGATCCCGGGTGCATTCCGGACGAATCAGTGACTTCCACCGGAGTGTCGGTACGCAGCCGCTGGAAGAGCCGCTCCGCCTCGGGCTCCACGAGCTGGTCGCGATTGGAGTTGTAGATGTACGACTCTCTGGGAACCGTGAGGAATTGCACGCGTTCGGTGGGGATGTCGCGCACCCCGCGCACGAGTTCGTACAAACCACGCAAGCTGGCCAGAGCCGGGTCCGTGGTCAGGGACGACGTCGCGGCGTCGAGGACGGGATACAGCCGGACCGGATTGAGCAGTACGTCATTGCTCTGCACCTTGTGCACGAGCGCCGCGAGGAAGCGCTGCTGGCGGTCCATACGGTCGGTGTCGCTGCCGTTGCCGAGGGATTTGCGGGCGCGGACGTAGCCGAGGGCCTGCTCGCCGTCGAGGGTCACTTTCCCGGCCGGGAGCCTGAGCTTGGCGGCCTTGTCCCTGATCGGCTTCGCGAGGCAGATCTGGACGCCGTCGAGGGCGTCGACCATCTCCTTGAAGCCGTGGAAGTCGACGACCATGTGGTGGTCCATGCGAATGTCGGTGAGCCGCTCCACGGTGCGGATGGTGCAGGCCGAGCCGCCCATCTGGAAGGCGTAGTTGAACATCGCGAACATCGGTTTGGTGCGGGTGCCGTCCGGGCGGCGGCAGTCGGGGACGTCGACCATGAGGTCGCGGGGTATCGATACGGCGGTGGCGCTGCGGCGGTCGGCCGAGAGGTGCAGCAGGATGGCGGTGTCGGAGCGCTCGGTTCCGGAGTCCTGGCCGTAGCGGCGGTTACCGCTGCCGGCGCGCGAGTCCGAGCCGATGACGAGGATGTTCTGCGCGCCGTGCACCAGTGACGTGGGGCGCTCCTTCTCGTACCGGGCGAGTTCGGCGGCGGCGGCCTCGTCGGGGGTGATGTTGGCGTCGAGCTTCGCGTAGACGCCCCAGCCGATCCCACCGGCGACGACCAACAGAGCCCCGACCCCCAGCCCCCCTCGCCGAATCCAACGCCGTAGCCCCCTGCGCGCACGTGCGGTGTCGGTCACGGCTGGGTCCACCCCTCAATGCGTGCTGCGTGTGGTGTGGGCTGCTGTTACGACCATGGCTTGGATGGGGGGTGGGGGGTGGGTGGTGGTGGGCTGAATGGGTGACGGGTGCCTCCGGCGGTTGGGCGGGGGATGCCTGCGGCGGCCTGCTTGTCTGATTGGGGGTGCGTGTAGCGCCCTGTGGTTCGTCGTGGGTCGGGGCCGCGCCGGGGGGTATCCGTCCTCGGTCGGGCGGTTGCCCTACGGCAGGGAGGCGGGCGTTCGTTGACGCCCGCCGCTGCGGGCGGACACCCCCCGACGCGTCCCCTTACGGCCGTGGGCGCCTGCAACCCCCTAGGGGCGCGGGGAACTGCGCGATCAGCCACGACGTGCCCGCAGCCAATGCGTCCAGCCGCGGGCAGTCGTGCCGCTGGGGCGGCACGGGTGGGCGCGGGCGGCAACCCGTTAGCGCCGGGCTGCGCGACCCACCCCTGGTCGGCGCTCGGCGCTAGCGTGCCGTCGTCGTCACCCGTTCCGTCTCGACGCGCTTGGCCAGGGCGTCCTCCGGCAGGGCGTCGACGTTCCGGCACAGCACCACGGAGCCGCCGGTGGCGAGGGCGCCGTACAGGCCGGCGTTGAGGCCCTCCCAGGTGTCGTACGGCAGGGTGGAGAGGATCCGTGAGCCGGGGCCCGTGAGGCCGAGCGTCGGGGCCTCCGCTCGGGCGCGCTCGACGAGTTCGGCGCCGCTGAACTCCCGGCCGGCCACGATCAGCGCCGGATCCTCGGGATCGACCGGCGCATAGGGCGCGAAACGGTCACCCTGGCTCGGGACCTCGACCGCGTAGTCGGCGAAGCCGGCCGGCGGCTGTGGGAAACGTCCCCCCAGCGGCCGTAGCGCCAAGGCCACCCGCTCACCCCGGCACGCCCGCGCCGCCTCCAGCCCGTCCGGCCCGCTGACCACCACGTCCGCCGACGCCGGATCCCCGCCGACGTCCGCGATCGTGCCCACCGACGAACACGCCAGCAGCCATACCGCCGTCTGCCAGTGCGCGGGCAGCAGCAGCGTGACCCTGTCGCCCGGCCCCGCCCCCAGATCGCCCTGGAGCAGATTCGCGGTCTTGGCCACCCAATTGGCGAGGGTGGCCACGGACAATTCGACGCGTTCCCCGGTGGCGTCGTCGTAGAAGGTCACCAGGGGGCGTCCGGCATCCGCGGCGAGCGCGGAACGCAGCAGGTCGGCAGGGGTGCGATCGGTGGCGTTCACCCGCGCAAGGTTACGCGCAGGCGCCCACCCGCACCCCCCTGCGGGTGGTCCGGGCGCCACCGGTTCGGCGGAGCCGCGAGCCGATGCGACGTCAGTTCCCCGATGGACAGGTTTGTATGACTTTGTCCAACATCAAGAGCATGCGTGGATTCCTTGCTTCTTCGATCGGTGTCACGTGCGCGGTCGCCCTCGCCCTCCCGCTCACCCCACCCGCCGTCGCGGCGTCCGCCAGGCCGTCGCTCGGAGCGGAAACCGCCGCAAGCCGGGGGACGGTGGCCGGGTCGGCGGTGCGGCGTGCGGACGTCGAGTCCTACCTCCCCGGCAGCACCCAGTCGCTGCCTCTCGCCCCCCTCGACCGTGAGCGTGCCGCCGGTGCCCCCGCCGAACAGGGGCTGCCCCGCCGCGACGTGAATCACTTCTCCCTCGTCGGTGTCGTCTGGGACGACCCTCAGACCGAACTGCACGGCCGTGTCCAGGTCCGCACCCGCGCGGTCGGCAGCGGCACCTGGTCCGGCTGGCGGGACGTCGAGACGCACAACGCCGAGCACGCGGCCGACCCGGACACCGCCGAAGCCGCCCAGGCGGCCGACGACGGAGTGCGCGGCGCCACGGCACCCCTGTGGGTCGGGGAGTCGGACGGCGTGGAGGTCCGGGTCACCGCCGAAGCCGCGGAGCACGCCGAGCCCCAGCCCGAGGAGGGCCTGTACGGCGGCGACGACTCCAAGGTGATCCCCTCGGCCATCACTCCGCTGTCCGCATCCCAAGAACTCCCGGAAGGCCTGCACCTCGAACTCGTCGACCCCGGCGACCCCGCCCCCGTACGGGGCGAGCCAGGAGCCGCCCGCCCGGGCTCGCTGAACCCCGGAACCAGCGGTACGTCCGGAACCGGCGGCAACACCATGTCCGCCGACGCCCTGGCCGCCTCCGCCGCCAACGCCCAACTCGCGCCCCTGGGCGCCGCCCAGATCCCCGCCCTGGACCGCGCCGACACCGAGCGGGAACTCCTCGCCCTGCGCGGCAGTGAGCTGACCGCGGAGCAGCGGGCCAAGCCGTACATCGGGCCGCGCCCGCGCATCGTCACACGGCGCGGCTGGGGTGCCGACGAGAGCTGGCGGGAGCGGCAGTTCGCCTACACGCAGAAGGTGAAGGCCGCCTTCGTGCATCACACGGCGTCCGGCAACTACTGGTGCACGCAGGCACCCTCGCTCATTCGCGGTATCTACCGCTACCACGTCATGAGCATGCGCTGGCGCGACATCGGCTACAACTTCCTCGTCGACAAGTGCGGAAACATCTACGAGGGCCGCGCCGGGGGAGTGGCGAAGCCGGTCCTGGGCGCCCACACGCTCGGTTTCAACTCCAACAGCATGGGGATCGCCGTTCTCGGCAGCTACGGCGCGAAGAAGCCGACCGCCGCCACGCTGCGGGCCATCGCCCGGCTCACGGCCTGGAAGTTGGGGCTCTACGGGGCCAACCCGCGTGGAAAGACGTACCTGACGTCCGGCGGCGGGAGTGGCAATCTGTACAGAAAGGGAAAGACCGTACGACTCAATGTCGTCTCCGGTCATCGTGACAGCTTCGCCACCGAGTGCCCCGGCTG
The DNA here is from genome assembly GCF_014655715.1 of Streptomyces lanatus. GTDB lineage: Bacteria > Actinomycetota > Actinomycetes > Streptomycetales > Streptomycetaceae > Streptomyces > Streptomyces lanatus. The sequence continues at coordinate 450,223 of NZ_BNBM01000007.1, forward strand.
GCAGCTCTACCGCAGACTCGGCTCGGCCCGCGCGTCGGCGGCCCACTACCAGGGTCGCTGAAGCGCTGGACATACAGCACATTTCAGGGATATACGGGTGGTCGGCAAAGGGCCAGCGGGGGCCAGCGGGGGGACTTGATTGCCGTCTCGGACGCCGCACAACGGTCTGCATAAACTGGCCGGCCGACAGACAGTTCGGCCGGTCCCGGCAGGAAGCAGAGACGACAGGTGACAGAAGCGATCCTTCTGGTCGGCGGCAAGGGCACTCGGCTGCGTCCGCTCACCGTGCACACACCGAAGCCCATGGTCAGGGCGGCAGGGGTCCCGTTCCTCACGCATCAGCTGGCGAGAGCGAGAGCGGCCGGGGTGGACCACATAGTCCTGGCGACGTCGTATCTGGCCGAGGTCTTCGAGCCGTACTTCGGCGACGGCTCGGCGCTGGGCCTGCACTTGGAGTACGTGACGGAGGACGAGCCCCTCGGCACGGGCGGGGCGATCCGAAACGTGGCCTCCCGTCTCCACTCGGCCCCCGATGACCCGGTCCTGATCTTCAACGGCGACATCCTGACGGGCCTGGACATCAGGACCCTGATCCACACGCACGAAACAACGAGCGCCGACGTCTCCCTCCACCTCACGAAGGTGACGGACCCACGGGCGTACGGCCTGGTCCCCACCGACGACACGGGCCGGGTCACGGCGTTCCTGGAGAAGCCGCAGACCCCCGAGGAGATCGTCACCGACCAGATCAACGCGGGCGCGTACGTCTTCCGCCGCTCGGTCATCGACACGATCCCGGCGGGCCGCCCGGTCTCGGTGGAACGCGAGACCTTCCCGGACCTCCTGTCGGCCGGAGCCCACCTCCAGGGCATGGTCGACTCGACCTACTGGCTGGACCTGGGCACTCCCGCCGCCTTCGTCCGCGGCTCCGCGGACCTGGTCCTCGGCCGCGCTCCGTCCCCCGCGGTCCCCGGCCGCTGCGGCGACCGCCTGATCCTCCCGACGGCCCGAGTGGCCCCCGACGCCAAACTGACAGGCGGCACAGTGGTCGGCGAGGGCGCCTTCGTGGCGGAGGGCGCCCGACTCTCCGGCAGCACCATCCTCCCGGGCGCCGTCATCGAACCCGGCGCCATCATCACCGACTCCCTCATCGGCACCCGGGCCCGCGTAGGCGAACGCTCGGTCCTCACCGGCACAGTCATCGGCGACGGCGCGGTGATCGGCGCCGACAACGAGCTGATGGAGGGCGCAAGGGTCTGGTGCGACGCCCGCATACCAGCAGGAGCGCTCCGCTTCTCCCCGGACCTGTAGAGCAGCCACCAACACGCTGACATCCCCCGGCCCGTCCGACATCCGAGGACGGGCCACTACCGGTTTCCTGAGCGGTGGTACTTGCAGCGAGGGGCCACGTCTCAGCGCCGGTCGGCACCCTTCGGCCTGTCCGGCGTTCGAGGACGGGATCCCGCCATCCGTAACCCTCACCCACCCGTTGGGGGCGGTACTTGCAGCGAGGGGCTGCTTATCAGCGCCGTTCGGCATCCTTCGGCCCGTCCGGCGTTCGAGAACAAGACCGGGCCATCCCTGACCCCCGCCCACCCGTTGGGGGCGGTACTTGCAGCGACCGGCCACTCCTCGAACGCCGGTCGGCGTTCTCAGCCGGTCCGGTGTTCGAGGACGGGATCCCGCCATCCCTAACCCCCACCCGCCCGTTGGGGGCGGTACTTGCAGCGACCGGCCACTCCTCAGCGCCGGTCCGCATCTCTCAGCCCGTCCGGCGTTTGAGGACAAGGCCCGTTCAGGGCCGGCAGCGGGGTCTGGGGGCGCAGCCCCCAGAAGCACGTCCGGGGTCGAAGGGGCGGAGCCCCTGGGGATGGGACGGGTAGGGGCGGCGGGGGCGAGGAAAAAACCTCACAACCCCCCAATATCCCCCCGAGGCATCCGCGGCGCCCGCCGCCCCGGCACCCGCCCACTCAACAAAATCAACCGAGCCGCCCGATGCCGCTGCCCCGCATACGGCTCCAACAACTCCAGCATCACGGAGTCATCCGCCCCCCGATCCCCCACAAGCGCAAACCCCACGATCCCCGGCAGATGCAGATCCCCCACCGTCACCGCATCCGCCGCCCCATGACTACGCTGCACAACCTCCGCGGACGTCCACGGCCCGATCCCCGGCACAACCTCCAACCGAGCCTGCGCCTCAGCCGGAGGCATCCGCACAGCCTCCTCCATCCGCGAAGCAACCCGCACGGCCCGCAGAATCGTCGCCGCCCGCTTGTTGTCGACCCCGGCCCGATGCCACTCCCAGGACGGAATCAACGCCCAGGTCCGCGCATCCGGCATCACACACATCCGCCCGGGCACGGGCCCCGGCGCCGGCTCCCCGTACTTCCGCACCAGCAACCGCCACGCCCGATACGCCTCATCGGTGGTGACCTTCTGTTCGAGCACCGACGGAATCAACGACTCCAGCACCAGCCCGGTCCGCGTCAACCGCAACCCCGGCCGCCGATGCCGAGCCATGGCCACCACCCGATGCCGAGGCACGAACACGGACGGATCATCAGCGGCCCCGAGCAGCTCCGGCAACCGCTCCAGCAGCCACTCCGCCCCCGGCCCCCACGCCTCACCCCGTACCTCGCCCGCGCACACGCCGACCCGCAGCGTCCCGGGCCCGGCGGGCGTAAGACAGGCCCGCCACACGGACCCGTCCGGCATAGCCCGGAACGTAGGATCCCCGGGCCCCCGCCGCAACGGCCCCAACACCAGCCCAAGATCGAGCGGCCCGTCCGGCACCCACCTCCGCACCCGCCCGGGGCCAGGAACAGGAGCCCCCTGCCCCCCTTGCCGAGGCATCCCACCGGGCACGGCGACATGCCCACCACGCACGGTCGTACGCGTGGGCCGCGGAGCGAATCGTCCTGCCACGGATGAGGTCCTAAGAGGTACGGAGGTACGGAGGTACGGGAGGCGCCCTACGAGCGTAGGCGCGGTCGAACGAGAGCAGGCGCGGATCAGCGCACCTCGATGAATCCCCCCGCATCCCGCTCAGGCCGAGCCCGAGGCTCCTCCGCCGCATGCCCGACCGCCACCGCCCCCATCGGATCCCAGCCCTCCGGCAGCCCGAGCACCCCCCGCACCACATCCCGGCAGAACATCGTCGACGACACCCAGGCCGACCCGAGCCGCTCCCCGGCCAGCGCGACCAGGAAGTTCTGTACCCCAGCTCCGGCGGCGACGACGAACATCTCCCGCTCGGCGGTATCCCGCCGCGCGTCCCCGTACGTATGCGCCCCGTCCATGACCAGACAAGGCACCACCAGATACGGCGCGTCGCGCAGCACATCGCCGCGCCGTACCCGCTTGGCGATGGACTCCTCGCTCTTGCCGTCCCGCCGCAGATCGGCGATCCACGCGTCCAGCATCGCGTCGAGCAGCCGCGTCCGGGACTCCGCCGACTCCAGCAGCACGAACCGCCAGGGCGTCGTGTGATGCGGCGCCGGCGCCGTGACGGCCGCGGCGACCGCTCGCCGTACGGCCCCGGGGTCGACGGCGTCGTCCGTGAACGCCCGTACCGTACGGCGCTGGGTCACCGCCTCCCGTACCGCCTCCGAGGTGCCCAGCCGGAACATGTCGTCCCGCGCGCCGCGCACCAGGGCCCGCGCCCCCGCCCCGTCGTCCTCGGCCACCGTGTGCGCGAGGCCACGCACGACGGCGACCGGCAGCCCGGCGGCCTTGCCCTTGACCAGATCCCCGGCGGCGGCGAGTTCGTCGGCGGTCGCCACGACGGTGGCGCTGAGCGGATTGCCGTACGCGTCCGTGCCGCCACGCAGATCGTCCAGCACACGCACGCCCGCGGCGCCGATCGCGACATCGGTGAGTCCGGAGCGCCACGGTCGGCCGAAGGTGTCCGTGACCACGACGCCGACCTCCACGCCCAGGGCGTCGCGCAGCCCGTCGCGGATCGCCCGCGCGGACGCGTCCGGGTCCTCGGGCAGCAGCAGCACGGTCCCGGCGGGTGTGTTGGAGGCGTCGACGCCGGCGGCGGCCATCACCAGGCCCTGCCGGTTCTCGACGATGCGCAGCATGCCGCGGCGCGCCACGACCCGGACCGTCTCCGCGTCGATGGCGGACTCCCGGTCGGCCGCCTCGACGATCCGCCCCTCCGCCTTGGAGACGATCTTCGAGGTGACCAGGAGTACGTCACCGTCGACGAGGCCGGGTTCGGCCGCGGCGATCAGTTTGGCGAGGTCGTCGCCCTGCTGGACCTCGGGAATCCCGGAGACGGCCCAGACCCGGTAACCGCCGGCAGACACCTCGCTCAAATCCCCCGCACCTCCTCCGCCAGCGCCAGCGCCTCACGGGCCATCCGCGCGGTGGCGTCGAGGTCGGTCATCATCAGCGGTACGGCCCGGCACCGGATCCCGGCCGCCTCGACGCGCTCCACGGTGCCCGCGTCCACGGTGTCCACGAGCCAGCCGTCGAGGAGTCCCGAGCCGTAGTGCTCGGCGACCGCCGCGGCCGTCGACTCCACGCCGACCGCCGCGAGCACCTTGTCCGCCATCCCGCGCACGGGCGCGTCCCCGACGATCGGGGAGAGCCCGACGACCGGCACGCCCGCGTCGGCGATCGCCTCGCGGATGCCGGGCACGGCGAGGATCGTGCCGACCGAGACGACCGGGTTGGACGGCGGGAAGACGATGACGTCGGCCTCGGCGATCGCCTCCAGGACGCCCGGCGCGGGCTTGGCCTGCTCCGCCCCGACCGGCACGATCGCCTCCGCCGGCACCGAGGCCCGCAGCCGTACCCAGTACTCCTGGAAGTGGACGGCCTTGCGCTCGCCCTCCTCCACGACGGCGACATGGGTCTCGACGCGGTCGTCGGTCATGGGGATGAGCCGGACGCCGGGCTTCCAGCGGTCGCACAGCGCCTCCGTCACCGCGCTGAGCGGATATCCGGCGCCGATCATCTGCGTCCGCACGATGTGCGTGGCGAAGTCCCGGTCGCCGAGCCCGAACCACTCCGGTCCCACGCCGTACGCCGCGAGCTCCTCCTTGAGGTGGAAGGTCTCGTCGGCCCGGCCCCAGCCCTGTTCCTCGTTGATGCCGCCGCCCAGCGTGTACATCACCGTGTCGAGGTCCGGGCAGACCTTCAGGCCGAAGAGGTGGATGTCGTCCCCGGTGTTGCCGATGACCGTGATGTCCGCGTCCGGCACGGCCTTCTTCAGACCGCGCAGAAAACGGGCACCGCCGATGCCGCCTGCCAGAACCACGATTCGCATGGGGCCAAGTCTTGCAGGCGGGTACGACAACGGGTCAGGCAGTCACCGGACGCGCCTCGCACGCCGTGGTCGTGTGCATCGGCATCTCGGTCAGGCCCGGGTAGTACACGTGCAGGCTCACCGCCGGCTCCAGCGCGTCGTTGACGACTTCGTGGGCGTACCCCGGCGCGAACACCCGCTGCGCTCCCGCCGCCAACGCGCGCGTGCCCCGTTCCGTGCGCTCGGTCAGCGTGCCGTCCAGGACGGTCAGTACGCCGGAGGAGCGGCCGTGGTCGTGCAGCCCGCTGCCCTGTCCGGGGACCCAGGACAGCAGCCACACCTCGTAGCCGGGGCCGGTGCGCAGCCGGTGGTACCAGCGGGAGGTGGCGTCGTACTGGACGAGGTGCTCCCACTGGGAGCGGTCGGCGGCGATGGAGCGGGCCAGGCCGACGAAGTCGGCGACGGTGGCCGGGTGCTCGCGCGGTGGCTGGAGGAGGTGCGGGACTTCGAGGATGTCGCCGGCGATCTGGAGGTCGCTGTCGCTGTTCATGGGTTGCGGTGGTTCCTCAGTGAAAGAAGGTCAGAGGGAACGGAGGCCGAGATGACGGGTGACTCGGCCGCCAGCCGGAGCGGGTGGGCTCAACAGCTGGGACAGCAACAGCTACAGCGCGCGCGGGCAGCACCGTGGGACCCGGCGGTGCGGGTCGAGGTGAGTGCCGAGTTCGCGAGCATGCCCACAAGAACATCGGTTTGCACCCTTGGCTGTCAACTCGGCGCCCGCTCTGTGGGACAGGTTTCACCTCATCCGGTTCATCTGTATGGCGAAAGGTTTGTTCATGGATCAGGCGGGACACATGGCGCACAACCGGGCGCACGAGCGTCGTTGTGATCCTGTGATCCGACTGTGATCCGCTTCGCTTCCGCGTGTGTGTGCAACGAGATCGAACTTCTGGGCGTCCTTTTCCGTACAGGCTCTGCGCGGGGCGGGAGGCCCACCTGGGTCTCGTCCGCTTGTCAAGGTTTATGCCGATTTGAACACTTTCCGCTAGGCCTTGGTTCCGCAGAGTGAATAAGGGGCTCAATAGCAGATCTCGGCTTGACTCGCCCGGAGCAGCACACTTGTAATTTCACTCGTGTCGTTCAGCCGAAATCGGTAACGGCTACATCACGGGGACGCGAAAGACAGACGAGGGGCGCACATGACCGAGCTGGTGCAGCAACTGCTGGTCGACGACGCGGACGAGGAACTCGGCTGGCAGGAGCGCGCGCTGTGCGCCCAGACCGACCCCGAGTCCTTCTTCCCCGAGAAGGGCGGCTCCACCCGCGAGGCCAAGAAGGTCTGCCTCGCCTGTGAGGTCCGCTCCGAGTGCCTCGAGTACGCCCTCGCCAACGACGAGCGCTTCGGAATCTGGGGCGGTCTGTCCGAGCGCGAGCGCCGCCGGTTGAAGAAGGCGGCCGTCTGACCGGACGGCTTCTCCCGCGCACGCACCTTCCCCGGCGCATGTACACGCGCACGCGCATACGTCTCGAACAGGTCTCGAACGGCCCGTCGCAGGTGGGTTATCCACAGGCGGCGGGCCGCCGTGATGCCCAGCCGATAGTGTGGTCGCTCGTCCGAGACACCCCGCTGTCCCCTTGGGGCACGGGCGTCCACCGCAGTCCATCGAACCGGGGCCCGTACCTCGATGTCCGTGCACAGCCACCCGGCAGCCCAGCACGACTCCGCTGCCGCAGCCGCGTTTGACCCGACCCGCCCGCCCGAGTTCCCACGTCATGTGGTCACCGCGGTCGTCGTCTCCCACGACGGCGCCCGCTGGCTGCCCGACGTGCTCGCCGGGCTGCTCGGCCAGGAGCGCCCCGCCCAGTTCGCCGTCGCCGCGGACACCGGCAGCGCGGACCACTCCGCGCAGCTGGTCACCGACGCCCTCGGCGCCGACTGTGTACTGCACCTCGCCCGGCGCACCGGATTCGGCCAGGCCGTCGAGGAGGCCAACCGCACGGCCCCCGTCCTCACCCCGGACGAACTGACGTATCTGAAGCGGCCCAGCGGCTGGGACCCCGTCACGCGCACCTGGCGCGACGACGCCTACGACATGCCCGAACTCCCCCACGGGGAGCCGGTCCAGTGGCTGTGGCTGCTGCACGACGACTGCGCCCCCGAACCCGACGCCCTGGCCCAGCTGCTGCGCGTCGTGGAGAACGAGCACGAGCTGGGGCGCGACGACGTCGCCGTCGTTGGCCCGAAGCTGCGCGGCTGGTACGACCGCCGCCAGCTCCTCGAGGTCGGCGTCACCATCGCCCACTCCGGCCGCCGCTGGACCGGCCTGGACCGCCGCGAACAGGACCAGGGCCAGCACGACCATGTGCGCCCGGTGCTGTCCGTGTCCACCGCAGGCATGCTGATCCGGCGCGATGTCTTCGACGAGCTCGGCGGGTTCGACCGGCGACTGCCCCTCATGCGGGACGACGTCGACCTGTGCTGGCGCGCCACGGCCGCCGGGTACCGCGTCCTCATCGCCCCCGAGGCCGTCGTACGACACGCCGAGGCGTCCTCCCGCGAGCGCCGCACCGTCGACTGCGTGGGCCGCACGGCCGCCTCCCCGCACAAGGTCGACAAGGCCGGCGCCGCCTACACCCTCCTCGTCAACACCCGTACCGCCATGCTGCCCTGGGTGCTGCTGCGCCTGGTGCTCGGCACCGTGCTGCGCACGCTCGCCTATCTCGTCGGCAAGGTCCCCGGACAGGCCCTCGACGAGATCCGCGGCCTCATGGGCACCCTGCTGCGCCCCGAGCGGATCATCGCCGGGCGGCGCAGGCGCGGACGGCCCGTCATCGACAAGGGCGAGCTGCGGGCCCTGTTCCCGCCGCCCGGCGCGACCGTGCGGGCCACCGTCGAACAGGTCGCGAGCAGCATGGTCGGCCGCTCCGACCCCGAAGTGACCTCGGGCGCGGGACGGCACGGCAGCGCCGTGGAGTCCGGACCCGGCGGCGACGACGCGGACTTCCTGGAGATAGAACAGTTCGCGCGCCTCAAGCGCGTCGCCCGCAAGCCCGGCCCGATGCTCTTCGTGGTGCTGCTGTTCGTCTCGCTGATCGCCTGCCGCGAGCTCCTCGACACCGGCGCCCTCGCGGGCGGCGCGCTGCTGCCCGCCCCGGCCGAGTCCGGCGAGCTGTGGTCCCATTACCTGGACGCCTGGCATCCGGTGGGCACCGGCGGCACCTCGTCCGCGCCCCCGTATCTCGCGCTCGTGGCGATGCTCGCCTCCACCCTGCTGGGCTCGACCGGGCTCGCGGTGACCGTCCTGCTGGTCTGCTCGGTACCGCTGGCCGGATTCACCGCCTACTTCGCCTCCCGGCCCCTTGTCGAGTCGCGCCTCCTGCGCGCGTGGGCGGCCGTCGTCTACGCCTTCCTGCCCGCCGCCACCGGCGCCCTCGCCGGCGGCCGCATCGGCACCGCGGTCCTCGCGATCCTGCTGCCGCTCATCGCCCGCGCGGGCATCGCGGCCAGCGGCCTGGCGAACAGCGCGGGCACGCGTGGCAGTTGGCGCGCCACCTGGGCCTACGCCCTACTGCTGACGGTCGCCACGGCCTTCGCGCCGATCATCTGGCCCATCGCGCTGCTCCTCGGCATCGGGCTGCTGGCGGTGCGCCGCACCGACATCACCGCGTACGGCCTGCGCTTCCTGGCCCAGTTCGGCGTGCCCCTGCTGGTGCTCGCGCCCTGGTCGCTGTCGCTGCTGCCGTTCGGCTTCTTCCAAGAGGCCGGTCTGGAGTACGGCTCCTCGGCCGCGTCCGCCCTGGACCTGGTCGGCGCCAGCCCCGGCGGCCCCGGCACCGTCAGCGGGCTGATGCTCATCGGCGTCGTGCTTGCCGCGCTCGCCGCCCTGCTGCGCTCCGAGCGCCAGGCGGCGGTCCGGACGGCCTGGGCGGTCGCCCTGCTGGGCTTCGTCTTCGCCGTCCTGTCCAACAGCTCCACCTGGGCCGGCCCCGCGACCCTCGTCTACGGCATCGCCCTCCTGGCCGCCGCCGTGCTCGGCGCCGACGGGGCACGCTCGCGTGTGGCCGAGCAGAGCTTCGGCTGGCGCCAGCCGGTGGCCGCGCTGATCGCGTTCGCCGCGGCCGCGGGCCCGCTGCTCCTCGCCGCCGGCTGGATGATCCGCGGCGCCGACGGGCCGCTGGAGCGGCGCGACCCGGTGCAGGTGCCCGCGTTCGTCGCCGAGGAGAGCGGCACCCGCGACCAGGCCCGCACTCTCGTCCTCGACAGCGACTCCGCGGCCCACGTCGGCTACATGCTGGTCCGCGGCTCCGGCGCCCGCCTCGGCGACGCCGAACTCGCCGTGGCCGACGGGGAGAACACCAGGCTCGACAAGATCGTCGCCAACCTCGTGGCCGGCTCCGGCGCCGACCAGGCCGACCAGCTGGGCGCGTTCGCGGTGCGCTACGTCCTCATCCACAAGGGCGCTCCGCGCGAGGTCACGCGCGTACTGGACGCCACGCCCGGCCTCTCGCGGCTGAGCGAGCAGCACGGCAGCGCGCTGTGGCGGGTCGACCGGCAGGTGTCGCGTGCGGCCATCGTCACCGGCGCCGATTCCGGGGCCACCGCCGGGGCCGACGAGCCCACGCCGGTCGCCGCCGGACCCGTGGAGATCCACACCACGATCCCGGCCGGCTCCGACGGGCGGGTCCTGCGGCTCGCCGACAGCGCCGACGACGGCTGGACGGCCACCCTCGACGGCAAGCCGCTCACCCCGACCACCGTCGACGGCTGGGCCCAGGGCTTCGAACTGCCCGCAGACGGCGGCAGACTGGACGTCACCCACGACGACCCGATCGGCCACACCGTCTGGCTGTGGACGCAGGGCTTCCTCGCCCTCGTGCTCGTCGTGATGGCGCTGCCCGGACGCCGGCGCGACATCGACGACGACCTGCCCGAGGAGGAGCCCGTACCGGCCGAGGCCATGGCGGGCGAGGGGCGACGAGCCCGCCGGCTGCGCGCCCAGGCCGAGGCCGAGGCCGATTCCGAGTCCGGGGAGAGCGGCCAGGGCGGGGAGTTCCCACCTCCGCCCGCCCAGGCCCCGGGAATCCCGCAGCAGACCCCCTACGGGGAGTGGGAGACCCCCAGCTACGCGGGCGCCGAGTACGGCAGTTACGGCGGCGAGCAGTACCAGGGCGGCCAGCAATATCCGGCGGGCGACGGCTACGACCAGGCGTATCAGGCGGATCCGTACCAGGGCGGCCAGTACGACCCGTACGCGTACGGCGGTCAGCCCCAGCCGGGCACGTACGACCCCTCGGCCCCGTACGACCAGACCTACCAGCAGGGTTACGACGGCACCTACGACCAGGCGCAGCAGCATCCGCACGGCAGTGAGCGTTCCGACGGGAGCCAGCAGTGAACCGCACGACCCTGTCCCTGATCGCCGGCACCGGCGCCCTCGCCGTCATAACCGGGATCGCGACGCTGACGTCGCAGGACGTCTCGGGCGCGGACACCGCGAAGGCGGCCGCCGAGCTGCCGGTGGAGCGTACGAGTCTGGTGTGCCCCGCGCCGAGCAGTTCGGACCTCGCCGAGACGACGTACACCTCGTTCACGCCCGTCACCAAGGGGACGGGGAGCGACGGCAAGGCGGAGCTGCTGCCGGGCAAGGGCAAGGGTGGCAAGGCCGGGAAGCCGGGGAAGACCGACAAGCCCGTTCTCCAGGTCAAGGAGCCGGGGGCGCCGGTCACCGGGGACGTCTCCGGGGCCGACTCGCCCGCGCTCATCGGTACCGCCGACGGGAAGTTCGCGCCCGGGTGGACCGTGCAGGAGACCACGGAGGTCGCGGCCGGTACCGGGCGTGGGATGCAGGGCGTCAACTGCACCGCGCCGGACACGGAGTTCTGGTTCCCGGGAGCGAGCACGGCCGCGGACCGGACCGACTACGTCCATCTGACGAACCCCGACGACTCCGCCGCCGTCGTCGACATCGAGCTGTACGGCAAGGATGGCGCGCTGGAGACCACGGTGGGGGAGGGGATCACGGTTCAGCCGCACTCCGGCGAGCCGATCCTGCTGTCCACGCTCACCAGCGAGAAGCAGGACAACATGACCGTGCATGTGAGTGTGCGCAGCGGTCGCGTCGGCGCCTCGGTGCAGGCGCTGGACGACAAGCTCGGCGGCGACTGGCTGGCGGCCTCCGTCGATCCGGCGGGGAGCCTGGTGATGCCCGGTATCCCGAAGGACGCCACCTCGGTGCGGCTGGTCGCGTTCGCGCCGGGGGAGGCGGACGCCGATCTGAAGGTGCGGCTCGCTTCGCCGTCCGGGTCGATCACACCTGCCGGGAACGAGACATTGCATGTCAGAGCCGGGATGACGAGCGCGGTGGATCTGGGTGACGTGATGCGGGGCGAGGCGGGATCGCTGGTGCTGACGCCCACGGATCGCTCCGTGCCGGTGGTCGCGGCGTTGCGGGTGGTTCGCGGCAAGGGTGCCAAGCAGGAGACGGCGTTCATCCCGGCCACACGGCCCGTCGGCGCGCGAGCCACGGCGGTGGACAACCGCGAGAAGGGCACCACGCTCTCCGTGACGGCGCCGTCCGGTACGGCGAAGGTCAGGGTGACGGCGTCGGCGGGCAGCGAGGGAGGCACGGCGGCGTCGAAGACGTACACGATCAAGTCCGGTACCACCCAGGAGATCGAGGCACCAGTGCCGAGCGGCCTGAAGGGTACGTACGCGCTGACGGTGGAGACGGTGTCGGGCGGCCCGGCGTACGCGTCCCGGACGCTGACGGCGACGGAGGAGGGGGTGTCCGGCTTCACCGTGCAGACGTTGCCGGACGACCGGGGGATGGTGGCGGTGCCGGAGGCGGACGAGGACCTGTCCGTGCTGCAGAAGTAGTGCGGGAGGGCTGAGCCGGCCCTCTCCCCCGTCAGTCCTCCCCGTAGCGCGGGTCGACCGTCTCCGGGGTCAGGCCCAGCAGCTCGGCCACCTGCTCCACGACCACCTCGTGGACCAGGGCCGCCCGTTCGTCGCGGCTCTTGGTGCGGATCTCCACCGGGCGCCGGTAGATGACCACCCGCGCGGGACGCCCCTCGCGGGCGACGATCGTGCCGCCCAGGGGGACCGCCTCGTCGTTCCAGGTACGCCCGTCCAGGCGGGGGACCTCCAGGACCAGGAAATCGATGTCGGTCAGCTGGGGCCAGCGGCGTTCGAGGCGTTCCACCGAGTCCTGGACCAGGTCGGCGAAGGCGTCGGCGCGGCTCGCGGCGAGCGGGACCTGGGGCGGTGCGATCGGGCCGCGCATGCCCCGTCCGTGGCGATCACGGCGGCGGGGCCCGGGGCCGGCGGCGCGGGGCGGTACAGGGGTGTCCATCACTGACGAAGCGTAGTCCTCACGGCCGGTGCGTGTCCGATCGCGGCCGGGTGCTGCGGACGCTGTTCTTCCGTGTCCTTCCATGTTCATCTGTGTCCGTCCGTGCGTACGCCATGTCGGTACATGACCATTCCAGCCAAGCTTGGGCTCGATTCCGTATCTCTCCGAGACCGGCGAAGTCGAGGTAATTGATGGGGTTTGTGGTGGGTGGTTATCGCTTCGGAAGGTGTTCGGGATCTCGGAACGCGGCTTCTGCGCAGGTCAGATGGGTGGGGCGGGAGAGGTGTGTGAGGTGCCGCACGGCACGACACGGTGGAGTGACCTGGGGGAGAGTCGTCGCGGCCCGCTCAAGAGTGCGGTACCGTCCAACGTCGTGAGCCCTGTACGTCGCTGTTCGCGCACCGCTTGCGGCCGCCCCGCCGTCGCGACGCTGACGTACGTCTACGCCGACTCGACCGCGGTCCTCGGCCCGCTCGCCACCTACGCCGAACCCCACTGCTACGACCTGTGCGCCGAGCACTCCGAGCGCCTCACCGCCCCGCGCGGGTGGGAGGTCGTGCGGTTGCTGGACGGTTCGGCCCCGGCCCGCCCCAGCGGCGATGACCTGGAAGCGCTGGCCAACGCCGTGCGCGAGGCGGCCCGTCCGCAGGAGCGGGCGGCGGAGGCCGGCGGGGGCGGTGGCCGTGGGGCCGACCCGATGGAGGTCGCGCGGCGAGGGCACCTGAGGGTGCTGCGGTCCCCCGACAACTGACGGTTCCCGCTCCCCTGTTGCGTGTTGGTTCCTGTGTGCTCATTTCGTTGAGTGATGCACAAGCATTGACGTCGGGTTGTCGCGGACACGACCATTCCGTATGCCGGAACGAGAAATCGATTTCCGCATGCCGGAATCCGGGGAGGCGCCCATGTACGTCCAGGAACTGGAGCCCGTAGCCGGCTCGCTGGGGCTGTCCGCCCTGGTCGCGGCCCTGCCGCTGGTGATCGTGCTCGTCCTGCTGGGCGGCGTCCGGATGAAGGCCCACCTCGCGGGGCTCACAGGGCTTCTGGCGGCCGCACTGGTCGCCTGGCTCGTGTACGGCATGCCGCTCGGGCAGACGCTCTCCAGCGCCGCCCAGGGAGCCGTCTTCGGGCTCTTCCCCATCCTGTGGATCGTCGTCAACGCCCTGTGGGTGTACCGGATGACCGTCCGGACCCGGCACTTCGACATCCTCCGCCGCTCGTTCGGGCGGCTCTCGGACGACCCGCGCATCCAGGCGCTCGTCGTCGCCTTCTGCTTCGGGGCCCTCCTTGAGGCCCTCGCCGGGTTCGGGGCGCCCGTCGCGATCTGCTCGGTCATGCTGGTGGCCCTCGGCTTTGAGCCGGTCCGCGCCGCCGTCGTCGCGCTGGTCGCCAACACGGCACCCGTCGCCTTCGGCGCCATGGGGACACCGGTGGTGACGCTCGCCCAGGTCACCGGGCTGCCGCTGGACGACGTGGCGTCCGTGGTCGGGCGCCAGACGCCCCTGCTGGCCCTCGTGGTGCCGCTCGTGCTGGTCGGGCTCGTGGACGGAAGGCGCGGACTGCGGGAGACCTGGGTCCCCGCCGTCGTCTGCGGATTCGCCTTCGCCGTCGCCCAGTTCGCCGCCTCCAACTACGTCTCCGCGCAACTCGCCGACATCGGCGCCGCCTTGGCCGGTGCGGGCGCCCTGGTCGCCGTACCGCACGCGCGTGTGCCCGCCACCGAGGCCGTGCGCGCGTCCGTGCTGACCGGAGCGCGCAGCGAGGAACTGGACGAGGACGATCCGCGCCGGGAGGTCGTGCGGGCCTACGCCCCGTACGCGCTGATCGTCGTGATCTTCTCCATCGCGCAGATCCCCGTGGTCAAGGACTGGCTGGCCGAGGCGACCCGGACGTTCGACTGGCCCTTCCTGAACGTCGCGAACCCGGACGGCGAGCCGGTCAGTGGCAATGTCTTCAGCTGGCCGATCGTGTCCACCGGCGGCACGCTCGTGCTGCTCGCCGGGGTCTGCACGGCCGTCGTCCTCGGCGTGCACGCGCGCGTGGCGCTCAAGGAATGGGCCGCCACCGTGCACGAGCTGAGGTTCGCCATCCTGACCGTGACGTCCGTGCTGGCGCTCGCCTACGTCATGAACCTCTCCGGGCAGGCCGCCACCATCGGCTACTTCGTGGCGGCGGCCGGCGCCGGGCTCGCCTTCCTGTCGCCGGTCCTCGGCTGGTTCGGGGTGGCGGTGTCGGGCTCGGACACCTCCGCGAACGCCCTGTTCGGCGCGTTGCAGGTGACCGCCGCCCGAGAGTCGGGGCTGTCGCCGGAACTCCTGGCCGCCGCCAACAGTTCAGGTGGTGTGCTCGGCAAGATGATCTCGCCGCAGAACCTGACCATCGCGTGCGCGGCGGTGGGGCTCGCGGGCCGGGAAGGGGACCTGCTGCGGCGGGTGCTGCCGTGGAGTCTGGGCCTGCTGCTGGTGATGTGTCTGATCGTGGTCGGACAGAGTTCACCGGTGCTCGGCTGGATGCTGCCCTGACGCCCAGGCTGACCTTGAGGTTACGGCTCGGGGTCCGCTCAGTGGGCGCACAGCGCACTGTCGGTCCGGGCGGGTAGTTTGGGGTGACCGACAGGACTTTCAGGAGGGTTGGCCGTGGCTGCTGATCTGTCACAGCTCGTGAAGGCGTACGACGTGCGCGGAGTCGTCCCGGACCAGTGGGACGAGTCGCTGGCCGAGCTCTTCGGGGCAGCCTTCGTCCAGGTGACGGGAGCGAGCGCGATCGTGACCGGTCACGACATGCGCCCGTCGTCCCCAGGCCTGTCCCGCGCGTTCGCCCGCGGAGCCGCCGCCCAGGGCGTCGACGTCACCGAGATCGGCCTGTGCTCCACGGACCAGCTCTACTACGCCTCGGGCGCGCTGGACCTGCCGGGCGCGATGTTCACGGCCTCGCACAACCCGGCCCAGTACAACGGCATCAAGATGTGCCGCGCGGGCGCGGCCCCGGTCGGCCAGGACACGGGCCTGACCGAGATCCGCGAACTGGTGGAGAACTGGACGGAGTCGAGCGCCCCGGCCGCGAAGGCGCAGCCGGGCACGATCACCCAGCGCGACACGCTGGAGGACTACGCGGCCCATCTCCGCTCCCTCGTCGACCTGACCTCCATCCGCCCCCTGAAGGTCGTGGTGGACGCGGGCAACGGCATGGGCGGCCACACCGTGCCGACGGTGTTCGGCGGCCTCCCGCTCGACGTGGTCCCCATGTACTTCGAGCTGGACGGCACGTTCCCCAACCACGAGGCCAACCCGCTCGACCCGGCCAACATCGTGGACCTCCAGCAGCGCGTCCGGGACGAATCCGCCGACCTCGGCATCGCCTTCGACGGCGACGCCGACCGCTGCTTCGTCGTCGACGAGCACGGCGCCCCGGTCTCCCCCTCCGCGATCACCGCCCTGGTGGCCTCCCGCGAGCTCGCCAAGCACGGCGGCAAGGGCACGATCATCCACAACCTGATCACGTCCTGGTCGGTCCCGGAGGTCGTCAAGGAGAACGGCGGCACGCCTGTGCGCACCCGCGTCGGCCACTCCTTCATCAAGGCCGAGATGGCGAAGTCCGGCGCGATCTTCGGCGGCGAGCACTCCGCCCACTACTACTTCAAGGACTTCTGGAACGCCGACACGGGCATGCTGGCCGCCCTCCACGTCCTCGCCGCCCTCGGCGGCCAGGACGGCCCCCTCTCCGGCCTCGTCGCCCAGTACGACCGCTATGCCGGCTCCGGCGAGATCAACTCCACCGTCGCCGACCAGGCGGGCCGCCTCGCCGCGATCAAGGCCGCGTACCAGGGCCAGGAGGGCATCGAACTCGACGAACTCGACGGCCTCACGGTGACCGCCGCCGACTGGTGGTTCAACGTCCGCCCCTCCAACACGGAACCCCTCCTGCGCCTGAACGCGGAGGCCCGTGACGAGACGACGATGACGAAGGTCCGGGACGAGGCGTTGGCGATCATCAGAGGGTGAGGGCACCCCTCAGGAGCAGCTCACGAGCAGCTCACGAGCAGCTGAGGAGCAGCCCAGGAGCAGCGCCTGGAGGACGGAACAGGCAGGGGCGGGGCGGGGGCGAACCCCGCCCCGCCCAACCCCGGCACCCCGCCCCCACCGGCGGTACGCTGACCAGGCACATCCGCACACCCGCACGTACCACCCACCCCCGAAGGGACCCGCCATGCCGCTGGAAGCCGGCCTCCTGGAGATCCTCGCCTGCCCGGCCTGCCACGCCCCCCTCAAGGAGCAGGACACCGAGCTGATCTGCACCGGCCAGGACTGCGGCCTGGCCTACCCGGTCCGCGACGACATCCCCGTCCTGCTCGTGGACGAGGCCCGCCGCCCCGCGTAGCACGACATCACGCCGCCCAAGGCGCACCCGGCACACAAAAGCCAAGCCGCCCAAGGCGCACCCGGCTCACAAAAGCCAACAAGACAACCCGGCGATCGGAGGCTGCCGCCCATGCTCGACGAATCGCTGCTGGACACGCCGGACGCGCTCGCCGAGGCCGACCGCCGTGCCCTGCTCCGAGGCGCGGCAGAAGCCGGCGCCCGCGTCCGCACCGCCGCCCGCCTCGCCGCCGAGGCAGGTGTCAACGACCTCAAGCCGGACGGCCGTCCCCGAGCCATCCTCATCGCCGGCCCCGGCGCCGCGGCCACCTGCGTCGCCGACCTCCTCGGCACCCTGGCAGGCGCCACCAGCCCCGTCACCCGACTGGCCCCGGCAGGCGTCGCCCCCGCGGCGGGCGCCCTGCGCTGGGAACTGCCGGGCTGGGCGGGCTCCGTGGACCTGCTGCTGATCACCACCCCCGACGGCACCGAACCGGGCCTGTCCCTGCTCGCCGAACAGGCGTACCGCCGCGGCTGCACGGTCGTGGCCGTGGCCCCCGCCCGCACCCCGCTCACCGAAGCCGTGCGCGACAACCACGGCCTGTTCGTGCCGATGGCGACCGCCCCGTACGAGCAGGACGAGCCCCTGGAACCCCTCGCGGCCTCCGGCCCCGGCGTCCTGTGGGCGCTGCTCACCCCGCTCCTCGCGCTCCTCGACCGCACCGGCCTGCTGACCGCACCGCCCGACGCCGTCGAGAAGGTCGCCGACCGCCTCGACCACATCGCCGAGCGCTGCGGCCCCGCCATCGCGACGTACAGCAACCCGGCCAAGACCCTCGCCGCCGAACTCGCCGACGCCCTCCCGCTGATCTGGACCGAGGGCGTCTCCGCCGGTCCGGCCGGCCGCCGTTTCGCCGGTGCGCTCGCCGAACTCTCCGGCCATCCCGCCGTGGTCGCCGAACTGCCCGAGGCCCTCGCCTCGCACAGCGCCCTGCTGGCCGGCCGACTCGCGGCGAGCGCCGACCCGGACGACTTCTTCCGCGACCGCGTGGAGGAGACACCGGCTCTGCACGCGCGCGTGGTGCTGCTGCGCGACCGCCCGATCGGCGGCCTCACCGCCGCGCCGTCCGCCCGAGACCTGGCCCTCAGCCACGACACGCCGATCAGCGAGCTGGAGCCGGAGCCCGGCGACGAGCTCGAAACCCTCGCGGAACTGATCGCCATCACGGATTTCGCCGCCGTTTACCTGGCGCTCGCCTCGGGGGCCTGATCTATCCCAGGACGCCCTGACAGCCGTACCCGCAAGGAACCGGCAGCCGTACGCACGGCGAACTCGCGTCCGACACAACGAGACCGCGCCGCACGGACAGAGAGCAGGCACACACCCGCATGGACCGCCTCGACAACACCATCCGCCCCTACGCCTGGGGTTCCACCACCGCGATCCCGAAGCTCCTCGGCATCGAGCCGACCGGCGAACCGCAGGCGGAGATGTGGATGGGCGCACACCCGGGCGCACCCTCGCGCACCGGGCGCGGCACGCTCGTCGAGGTGATCGAGGCCGACCCGGAGCGCGAACTGGGCGCGACGGCGGTCGCGAAGTTCGGCCCCCGCCTCCCCTTCCTCCTCAAGATCCTCGCCGCCGGCGCCCCCCTCTCCCTCCAGGTGCACCCCAACCTTGCGCAGGCGAAGGAGGGTTACGAGGATGAGGAGCGCCGCGGCATCCCGGTCGACGCCGGCCACCGTAACTACAAGGACGCCAACCACAAGCCCGAACTGATCTGCGCGCTCACCGAGTTCGACGGCCTGTGCGGCTTCCGCGACCCGCTCCGGGCGGCCGACCTCCTCGACGGCCTCGGCGTCGACTCCCTCAAGCCGTACGTCGACCTGCTGCACGCGCATCCCGAGGACGCGGCCCTGCGCGAGGTGCTCACCGCGATCCTCAGCGCCGACCCGGACGACATGGCCCACACCGTCACCGAGGCCGCGGCCGCCTGCTCCCGCCTCGGCGGCGACTACGCCGCGTACGCCGACATCGCGCACCACTACCCGGGCGACCCCGGCGTCATCGCCGCCATGCTCCTCAACTACGTCCGCCTCCAGCCCGGCGAGGCCCTCTTCCTCGGCGCCGGCATCCCGCACGCGTACCTGAACGGCCTCGGCGTCGAGATCATGGCCAACTCCGACAACGTCCTGCGCTGCGGCCTGACCCCCAAGCACGTCGACGTCCCCGAACTCCTGCGCATCGTCCGCTTCGAGGCGGGCGACGCGGGAGTGCTGCGCCCGGAAGCCGCCCCGGACGGCGAGGAGGTCTACGAGACCCCGATCGACGAGTTCCGGCTGTCCCGGTACGTCCTCCCCGAGGGCACCACCGCCCACGACCTCACCCGCGCCACCCCGCAGATCCTGCTCTGCACGGCGGGCACCGTCCGCGCCGGGGAGCACGAGCTGACCCCCGGCCGCTCCGTCTTCGTCCCGGCGGGCGAAAAGGCCGAAGTGTCCGGTGCCGGTACGGTCTTCCGGGCCACGGTCGTCGCCTGACCGAGGGCATCCGCCGACCCGGCGCACCAATGTCGGACCGGGCTGCAACAATGGCCCACCGGCAAAGGACGGGCAAAGCCGAGCCCGCGGGCTCAGCGGCTCCGAAGGCCCGAATGCCCCGAAGGCTCCGATGGTGAAGGGACAACGCGACACATGAGCGCGTCAGGCGGTACCAAGGCGATCGTGGCGGCACTCGCCGCCAACCTCGCGATCGCGGCATCGAAGTTCGTGGCGTTCGCGTTCAGCGGTTCGTCGTCGATGCTCGCCGAGGGTGTGCACTCGCTCGCCGACTCGGGCAACCAGGCCCTGCTGCTGGTCGGCGGCAAGAAGGCCCAGCGCGAGGCGACCCCGCAGCACCCCTTCGGCTACGGCCGCGAGCGCTACATCTACGCCTTCCTCGTCTCGATCATCCTGTTCTCGGTCGGCGGCATGTTCGCCCTCTACGAGGGCTACGAGAAGATCAAGCACCCGCACGAGGTCGAGCACTGGTACTGGCCGGTCGGCGTCCTCGTCTTCGCGATCATCGCCGAGACCTTCTCCTTCCGGACGGCCATCAAGGAGTCCAACGTCCTGCGGGGCAGGAAGTCCTGGAAGGAGTTCGTCCGCCACGCCAAGGCGCCCGAGCTGCCCGTCGTCCTCCTGGAGGACCTCGGCGCGCTGGTCGGCCTGGTCCTCGCCCTCGGCGGCGTCGGCCTGGCGCTGATCACCGGCGACGGCGTCTGGGACGGCATCGGCACGGTCTGCATCGGCATCCTGCTCGTCCTGATCGCGGTCGTCCTGGCCATCGAGACCAAGTCGCTGCTGCTCGGCGAGTCCGCGGACGTCGAGGTGGTCGGCAAGATCGAGGCCGCCGCCGTCGACGGCGATGTCGTCACCCGCGTCATCCACATGCGCACGCTCCACCTCGGCCCTGAGGAGCTCCTGGTCGCCGCCAAGATCGCGGTGAAGCACGACGACACCGCCGCCGAGGTCGCCTCCGCCATCGACGCGGCCGAGGCCCGCATCCGCGAGGCGGTCCCGATCGCCCGCGTCATCTACCTGGAGCCCGACATCTACAGCGAGGCCGAGGCGGCCAAGGGCGCCGACCGCGAGGCGACGCCGGGAGGACCGGCACAGCACGACGCCGAGCACTGACCCGTACGGTGACGGGGCCCGCCGAGCCGATCGGCGGGCCCCGTCGTCATCCCGGCAACCGCCATTCCGGGGCGATCGGAGCGCGTCCGCGCTTCCGTACGACTCGCGCCGCGATCCCCAGCCCGACCCCGGTCAGCGTCAGCAGGGCCCCCAGCACGATCGCGGTCCCGATGACGGCAGGCACGGCGTAGCTGTCGGTCACCCGACCCCGGATCTCGGACTCGGCGAACGTCCCGTTCCGGTCGTCGGGAAAGGCCCGTGAATCACGGGCGTTGGCACGGTTGTCACCCAGCAGGAACAGCCGCCCCTCGGGAACCCGCACGTCGTAGTCCGGCACCCCGGCTCCACCACCGGCCTCCCCGCCTTTCAGATACGGCTCCTCGATCGCCTTCCCGTTCACGGTGACGCGCGCGGCCGCTCCCGCCCCGGTGCAGCACGCCACACGATCACCGCCCACACCGATGACCCGCTTGACCACCAGCCCGTCGAATCCGTACCGCTCAGGCGCCGAGAACAGCACGACGTCCCCGCGCCGCACCTCACCCCCGCCGGTCCGCTCATAGAAGATCCGGTCACCCGGCCCATACGTCGGCGTCATGCTCTCGCTCGACACGACGGCCCCACCGAGCTCGAGCCGCGCATAGGCAAGCCCGCCCAGCCCCAACACCAGCCCCAGCAGCCCCACCACGACGGCTGCGACCCCAAGTCTTCGTCCTGTACCGGACATTGCATCCCTCCCCATACGGCCTCTCCGCCGGCGGAGCGTACCCGGCCGCTGTGACGGGGCAGTGCGGGCCCGCGCCCACCCCGTGGACGCGGACCCGCTCAATCCGGCTAACCGACCTCGCGCAGCACCCCGAGCACGGCCGACTCGTCCGGCGCCGCGAGCAGCCGCTCCCGGAACTCCGCGTCCATCAACTTCCGCGACAGCAACGCCAGAATCCGCAGATGCTCATCGCCCGCCGCAGCCTCCGGTACGGCGATCATGAACACGAGCCTCGCCTTCGTACCGTCCGGCGAGCCCCACTCGACGCCCTCCACGGACCGGGCGAAACCGACGACCGGCGCGCTCACCGCGTCCGTCTTGGCATGCGGAATCGCGATCTCCTCCCCGAGCCCGGTCGTGCCCTGCTCCTCCCGCCGGAGCGCCGTCGCCACCAACTCGTCCGGATCCACGACCTTGCCGGTACGACCCAGCAGCTCCGCCATCTCACGAATCGCGGCCTCCTTGTCCCCGGCACCGAGCCGAATCTTCACGGTCCGCTCGGTGAGATAGCCGGAGAGCACGTCGCCCGAGTCACCGTCGGCTCCGGTCTCACCGGCCACTTCGGCAGTGCCGACCGGGTCAGCCGCGTCGACAGAGCCGGCCGGGCCCACAGCGTCAGGGCCGGCGGCATCTGCCCGCCCGACCTGCCGGGGCACACCCTCCTGCCCCACGCCGGCCCCCACCAGCACAGCCTCCCGCGCACCCACGCCCAGACCGACGCCCGCTTCCCCACGCCGCCTGCGCTCGCCCAGGTCGACGAGGGCGACCGTGGTCAACGCGGTGACGACCGACCCGATCACCACTGCCACGAAGAACATCGGCACACCGCTCACCGCACCCAGCACGGCCACGATCGGCCCACCGTGCGGCACCGCGTCCTCGACACCGGCGACCCCGGCGATCGCACCGGCGACCGCACCGCCCAGCATGTTGGCGGGGATGACCTGCGCGGGCCGCGCCGCCGCGAACGGGATCGCGCCCTCGGAGATGCCGAAGCAGCCCATGAACAGCGAGGCGAGCCCGGTCTCCCGCTCCTGCTCGGTGTACAGCCGCTTCCGGATCAGCGTGGCCAGCCCCTGACCGAGCGGCATGACCGGGATCGCCGCCGCGCACATGCCCATGACCGTCTGGTTGCCGGTCGCGATGAGCCCGGCGCCGAACAGGAACGCCGTCTTGTTGACCGGCCCGCCCATGTCGAACGCGATCATCAGCCCGAGAATCGCCCCCAGCAGGATCGCGCTGGTGCCGGTCATCCCGCTCAGCCAGCTGGTCAGATGCTCGAACACCCAGGAGATCGGTTTGCCCAGCACGTAGATGAAGAACATCCCGAGCACCGTCGTCGCCAGGATCGGGATCACGATGATCGGCATGATCGGCTGCGCGAACTTGGGGACCTTGACCTTCTTGATCCACAACACCAGATACCCGGCGAGGAACCCGGTCACGATCGCCCCGATGAACCCGGCCCCGGCCTTGGAGTCGTACAGCTCACCGGTGTTGGCGATCCAGCCACCGATCATGCCGGGCACGAGCGCGGGCCGATCGCCTATCGCATACGCGATGTAACCGGACAGGATCGGCACCATCAGCGTGAAGCCGATGACCCCGATGTTGTTCACGTCCATCCAGAAGGAGTCCTTCGGGATGACCAGACCGCCCGACGGGTCGGTGTGCCCGCCGAGCGACAGCGAGATCGCGATCAGCAGCCCGCCGACCACGACGAACGGGATCATGTAACTGACCCCGTTCATCAGCGCCTTGTACCCGACGCTCCGCTCCTTGCCACCACCGGGCGCGGAAGCCGTGGGGGCGCTTCCTACCTCGTGCACCGGCGCCGACAACACTCGCTCGATCAGCTGCTCGGGATGGCGAATACCTTCGGCCACCCCCACGCTCAGCACCCGCTTGCCCGCGAAACGGCTCAGGTCCACGTCCTTGTCCGCGGCGATGATGACGCCGTCGGCGTGGCTGACATCGTTGTCATCAAGGACGTTTTCAGCCCCGATGGATCCCTGGGTCTCCACCTTCATGTCGATGCCACGACTCTCGGCGGCCTGCGCGAGCTTCTCGGCCGCCATATATGTGTGGGCGATGCCGGTCGGGCACGCGGTCACCGCGAGCAGCCTCAACCGCTGCTGCTCGCCACCGCCGCCCGTGGGGGGAGGGCCGGCCGGATTGATCACGTCGATCTCCTAACGCCATTGTCATGCGGATACGCCGTCCCGGACGCCCGCAAGATCGATCAGATGTTCCGATCTGCAGGGCATCCTGCCCCACCTCCCCGCAAGCTCAAAGGGGCGGAGTTCCCGGAACATCCCGGTCTGCCGCCACCTGTGAACCGTTCGTTGGTGTCCTGTTATCGCTCCCGCACCCGACCGTCACCCGACCCGCCCACCCCGGACCGAACGACCCCCTCCTTGGCGAGAACTGTTCGGAGGCGGACTGGGGACGGCCGGGTGTCCCGGTGTAGCTTGGGACAGAGCCAGACGTCGCTGCTGATGGCGGTCGGGCGGTCCCGATGCGGACCGACCGAGGGAGAGAGGGCCTCCGACGGACTGCGCTGCGCGTACGCGGGCATGCCTGTGTCCTCCTCGGACACCCCTGTGTCCGCCGCCGCGCAGACCAGCCGTACCCACCCTCGACCCAAACCCCGAGGAGCAGCTCGCAATGACGACTGTCGAGAACCGACAGGACTTCAAGGTCGCCGACCTCTCCCTGGCCGCTTTCGGCCGCAAGGAGATCACCCTCGCCGAGCACGAGATGCCCGGCCTGATGGCGATCCGCAAGGAGTACGCCGAGACCCAGCCGCTGGCCGGCGCCCGCGTCACCGGCTCCCTGCACATGACCGTGCAGACCGCCGTCCTCATCGAGACCCTGGTCGCCCTGGGCGCCGAGGTCCGCTGGGCGTCCTGCAACATCTTCTCCACACAGGACCACGCCGCCGCCGCGATCGCCGTCGGCCCGAACGGCACGCCCGACAACCCCCAGGGCATCCCGGTCTTCGCTTGGAAGGGCGAGACCCTGGAGGAGTACTGGTGGTGCACGGAGCAGGCCCTGACCTGGCCGAACACCCCCACCGGCGGCCCGAACATGATCCTGGACGACGGCGGTGACGCCACCCTCCTCGTCCACAAGGGCGTCGAGTACGAGAAGGCCGGCAAGGTCCCCTCCGTCGACACCGCCGAGTCCGACGAGCACCGCGTCATCCTCGAACTCCTGCACCGCACCATCACGGACGGCTCGCAGAAGTGGACCCAGCTGGCGTCCGAGATCCGCGGCGTCACCGAGGAGACCACCACCGGCGTCCACCGCCTGTACGAGATGCAGCGCGACGGCGACCTCCTCTTCCCCGCCATCAACGTGAACGACGCCGTCACCAAGTCGAAGTTCGACAACAAGTACGGCTGCCGCCACTCCCTCATCGACGGCATCAACCGCGCCACCGACGTCCTGATCGGCGGCAAGACCGCGGTCGTCTGCGGCTACGGCGACGTCGGCAAGGGCTGCGCCGAGTCCCTGCGCGGCCAGGGCGCCCGCGTGATCATCACCGAGATCGACCCGATCTGCGCCCTCCAGGCGGCGATGGACGGCTACCAGGTCACGACCCTCGACGAGGTCGTCGACAAGGCCGACATCTTCATCACCACGACCGGCAACAAGGACATCATCATGGCCTCGGACATGGCCAAGATGAAGCACCAGGCGATCGTCGGCAACATCGGTCACTTCGACAACGAGATCGACATGGCCGGCCTCGCCAAGGTCCCCGGCATCGTCAAGGACGAGGTCAAGCCGCAGGTCCACACCTGGACCTTCCCCGACGGCAAGGTCCTCATCGTCCTGTCCGAGGGCCGCCTGCTGAACCTGGGCAACGCCACCGGCCACCCGTCCTTCGTGATGTCCAACTCCTTCGCGGACCAGACCCTGGCCCAGATCGAGCTGTTCACCAAGCCGGACGCCTACCCCACCGGCGTGTACACCCTGCCCAAGCACCTGGACGAGAAGGTCGCCCGCCTCCACCTGGACTCGCTCGGCGTGAAGCTGACGACACTCCGCCCGGAGCAGGCCGCGTACATCGGCGTCGAGGTCGAGGGCCCGTACAAGTCGGACCACTACCGCTACTGAGCCGGATCGGCACCGCGCGGACCGCGGTGCCGATCCCGCTGTACAGCGGCAGTACCTCCGAGGCAGGCCCCCGCACCCCCGTGCCGGGGGCCTGCCCCGTTGGCCCACATGCTCGGCCACACAGCCTCATCGGCCCGAGCGGCCGCGGCCAGCCAGCCCGCCCGTCCGTCAAGCCCCAGGACCCCGATGCCCCGCGGCCGATATTCGCTCCACGATCCGCACGATCACACCCCCCTCGCAGAAGAGCACTTCCACTGCGCCCCCGGCCCTTCCGGCTGGCGCTACGTCGCCCAGCTGACCACCCCCGCCGGCGATCACAGCGGCTCGGTCGACCTCACCCTGGACGAACTCGGCCGTCCCATCCGGCTCGAACTCCACGCCGGCGGCTGGCAGGTACGTGGTGCCGCCCTCGACGGCGTCACCTGGGTCCGTACCGACCCCACCGGGATCCACGCCACTGAAGGCAATGTGCGCGCCCACGCCTTCACCGGCACGTCCCCCGCATTCCTCATCGCCACCACCCGTCTCCTCCGCCTCACCCCTTCCGCCTCCGCAACCCCCGTCCGCCTCGTGGCCCTGACGGACCCGGTCCTCGCCCCCCGCACCGTGGACCAGTCCTGGGCCTTGGTGAACAGCGAAACACACGCCACTGACAACGGCCCTCTGACCGTGGACGAATACCAGGTCACAGCCCTGGACACGGGCGAGCAGCACGCCGTACACATCGCGGGAGACGTGGTCGTGGCGGCCCCCGGCATCGAGCTGGAGGACCTGGACTCACCGCCGTCGACGTTCACATGACCGAGAGGCCCGGCCCGGCGGAATCACTGCCGAGCGCAGCCGCAGAACGGCAGGAAACTAGGCCGGGGGCACGAAACCGGTGGCGGACCGCTCCCCTTCCACCTGATCCCCGTGCTGCCCCTCAGTCTGAGCAGCACCCCCGCCATACGCGGCAGGAGCCGGCGGGGTCGGTGCCGCGGCGGGCGGCATGACCGGCGGACCGTACACACCCGCCGCACGGCCCTCCGCAGCCCTCCGCCCATCCGCCGACCCGGCGACACCGTTGCCGAAGGCGCGCCGCGCCTCTCGCGCCCGCCGTTCCTGCAGAACCGCGGCCAGATAAGCGGCCGGCGGCACACCCTGCGGCGCCGGAGCGCCCGTGCGGGCGGCGACGTCGGCCGAGAGCCGCTCCGCCATGCTCCAGGAGACCTGCGGGTCGAGCTGCTGCATCCGCGTCAGGTACTGGCGAACGGCCAGCCACAGCCCATCGGGAACCGCCGACAGATCGAGCTCCGAGAACCGCCCGGCCAACCACGGCGGGGGAGGAGGCACGAATCCCGTCCGCGCGAGCGGCACCCGCTCTCTTACGACGAGAGTCCCGGCGAACACATCACCAAGCCGCCGCCCGCGCGCGGACACCAGCGAAGCGATGACAGCGACGACACCGAGCGTCATCAGAATCTCGATCACGCCGATGAGCCCACGCACCAGCGCGTGCCGGAACCGGATCGGCCCGCCGTCGTCGCGCACCACCCGCAACCCGCACGCCATCTTCCCGAGCGACCGCCCATGGCTGAGCGTCTCGACCGCGATCGGCCCCCCGACCAGCAGCAGAACGAACAACGCGATCGACAGCGCGGTCTGGGCGGCCTCGTCCAACGAGGCGGTGGCAGCCACCACGCCAACGGTCACGACCATGTAGGCGACGAAGGCCACGACCAGATCGAGCAGCACGGCAAGCGCCCTGCTGGGCAGCTTTGCGGGGCGCAACTCCAGCGCCACAGCCTCGCCCGTGACCAGCTCACTCACGCTGTCCGTCCTTCCCCTGACCTGCCTGTGGAATGGCCAGTCTGCCAAGCTGAGGGCGCATCGCGCCGCAGTACGACAAGCTGACACCTACGACGAGTCGCCGACGAACAGCCGAGGAGCAGAAAACCAGATGGACCTCGACGTCTTCGTCACCGCCCACCGAGCCGAGTGGGACCGCCTCGACGCACTGCTCGGACGCCAGCGCCGCCTCACCGGCGCCGAGGCCGACGAACTCGTCGCCCTCTACCAGCGCACCGCCACCCACCTCTCCCTGATCCAGTCCAGCGCGCCCGACCCCCAGCTGACCGGCCGGCTCAGCCAACTCGTGGCACGCGCGCGTAGCGCCGTGACAGGCACACGACGCGCCTCCTGGCGCGATGTCACGCGTTTCCTCGCCTACGGCTTCCCGGCCGCGGTCTACCGATCACGCCACTGGTGGGTACCCACAGCACTCCTGTCCACCCTCGTCGCAGCCCTCCTGGGCTGGTGGATAGGCACCCATCCCGAAGTACAGGCCACCATCGCGGCCCCCAGCGAACTGCGCGAGCTCACCCGCCCCGGCGGCCAGTACGAGACGTACTACTCCAGCCACCCCGCGGCCTCCTTCGCGGCCCAGGTCTGGACGAACAACGCGTGGGCCGCGGCCCTGTGCCTGATCCTCGGCGTCTTCCTGGGCCTCCCTGTCCTCTGGATCCTCTTCCAGAACATGCTCAACCTCGGTGTCGGCATCGGCCTCATGTCCTCGGCGGGCCGCCTGGACACCTTCCTCGGCCTCGTCCTGCCCCACGGTCTCCTCGAACTGACCGCGGTCTTCGTAGCCGCCGGCACCGGCCTGCGCCTCGGCTGGACCCTCATAGACCCAGGTCCGCGCACCCGCCGTTCAGCCCTCGCCGAAGAGGGCCGGGCCGCGATAGGCATGGCGATAGGCCTGGCCCTGGTCCTGTTCATCTCC
Source organism: Streptomyces lanatus (assembly GCF_014655715.1). Classification (GTDB taxonomy): domain Bacteria; phylum Actinomycetota; class Actinomycetes; order Streptomycetales; family Streptomycetaceae; genus Streptomyces; species Streptomyces lanatus. Next base: position 478,514 of record NZ_BNBM01000007.1, read on the forward strand.
GGCGCCATAGAAGGCTTCGTCACTCCATCGGGCCTGCCCACCTGGGCGCGCATCAGCATCGGCGTCATAGCCGAGCTGGCATTCCTCGCATACGTCTACGTCCTCGGCGGCCGTGCCGCCCGCGCCGGAGACACCGGCGACCTCGATGCGGCCGAACGCAGCGCCGCCGTTCCGACAGCGGCCTGATGTGCGAGCACACCTGCTGAGCTGCTAGTCTCCTCTTCGCCCCACAGGAGCCGTTGACACGGAGCATGTGGGGAGGTAGATTCGAACAGTTGCCTGGAAGTGGATCCAGTCCCGTCCGGGCAGAGTGAGTATCTGTCTGCTTCAGTGGAACATCGATTCCCAAGAAGCCCCCTCCCGATGATTTCGGAATTGAGTGGCTGGTCAGTCCGGCCCGAGAGTTCTGATAAAGTCGGAACCGCCGGAAAGGGAAACGCGGAAGCGGGAACCTGGAAAGCACCGAGGAAATCGGATCGGGA